>CEFQ01000102.1 GCA_900068845.1 Enterobacter ludwigii | reverse complement strand
GAGGTGGCGTATATTACGCTTTCCTCCTTCGGAGTCAAACACTTTTTTCAGCGCTTTCATCCGGCGGAAGTTCTTTCGAAACTTCCTCATCAACACCACATTTCGTAAACCGTTGTGCCGTGTTGATGGATGCGCATTATAGGGAGTTGTTCTCAGGGCGCAACCGCTAAATTCAATAAAAACAACCGTTCGCTGCATTCCACAGCAAAACCCCGCCTTATACGCAGTTACACACATAGTTATCCACACTCTGCTGCACAAATGAATTTAGGCGAGCATCACGCAAACGTTTTCGCTACAATGCCCGGCGACGTCAAGGATGCCCCTTTTGGGGCGTTACATGAGGCAAGTGATTCCTTCTATATAGAAGAGAAGCACTAAGCTTGATGTAACGCTCTTTTTTACGCGAAACAAAGCCAAGGGATAAAACCACCATGCAACAACGTCGTCCTGTACGCCGCGCTCTGCTCAGTGTCTCTGATAAAGCCGGTATCCTCGAATTTGCTCAGGCACTCTCCAGTCGTGGTGTTGAGCTGCTCTCCACAGGCGGTACTGCACGTCTGCTGGCAGATGCGGGCCTGCCCGTCACCGAAGTTTCTGACTACACCGGTTTCCCGGAAATGATGGATGGACGCGTCAAAACGCTGCACCCAAAAGTGCATGGCGGCATTTTGGGGCGTCGTGGTCAGGATGATGCGATCATGGCTGAACACGCCATCAACCCAATCGACATGGTGGTGGTAAACCTTTATCCCTTCGCCCAAACCGTTGCCAAACCTGATTGCTCATTAGCGGATGCGGTCGAGAACATCGACATTGGTGGCCCAACGATGGTTCGCTCCGCGGCGAAGAACCACAAAGACGTGGCGATTGTGGTGAAGAGCAGCGATTACGAGGAGATTATTGCTGAGCTGGATGCCAACGAAAACTCGCTCACGCTAGAAACACGTTTTGATCTAGCCATTAAAGCCTTCGAACATACCGCCGCTTACGACAGCATGATTGCCAACTACTTCGGTAGCCTGGTACCAGCCTATCATGGCGACAGCAAAGAACCTGCTGGCCGCTTCCCGCGCACGCTCAACCTCAACTTCATTAAGAAGCAGGATATGCGTTACGGCGAGAACAGCCATCAGGATGCAGCCTTCTATATAGAAGAGAATGTGGCTGAAGCGTCTGTTGCCACCGCGCAGCAGGTTCAGGGCAAAGCACTTTCCTACAACAATATCGCCGATACCGATGCCGCACTCGAATGTGTGAAAGAGTTCGACGAAGCCGCTTGCGTGATCGTCAAACATGCTAACCCTTGCGGTGTGGCGGTTGGCGGTTCGATTCTCGACGCTTACGAGCGAGCCTACAAGACTGACCCGACTTCTGCTTTTGGCGGCATCATCGCCTTCAACCGCGAGCTGGACGAAGCCACCGCGCAGGCGATCATCAGCCGTCAGTTTGTTGAAGTGATCATCGCCCCATCCGCCAGCGAAGCTGCATTGAAAGTCACCGCCGCCAAGCAGAACGTACGCGTTCTGGTGTGTGGTCAGTGGCAAGGCCGTGTCGCTGCGCTGGATTTCAAACGTGTAAACGGCGGCGTGCTGGTCCAGGATCGCGATCTGGGCATGGTTGATGCCAGCCAGCTGCGCGTTGTCAGCAAGCGTCAGCCAACTGAACAGGAACTGCGTGACGCGTTGTTCTGCTGGAAAGTGGCGAAGTTCGTTAAGTCCAATGCCATCGTCTACGCACGTGACAATATGACCATCGGCATTGGCGCCGGTCAGATGAGCCGCGTTTACTCGGCCAAAATTGCCGGCATTAAAGCGGGTGACGAAGGTTTGGAAGTGAAAGGTTCAGCGATGGCTTCTGACGCCTTCTTCCCATTCCGAGACGGTATCGATGCCGCAGCAGCGGTCGGCATCAGCTGCGTGATTCAACCGGGTGGTTCAATCCGTGATGATGAAGTGATTGCCGCCGCTGATGAGCACGGCATCGCGATGATCTTTACCGACATGCGTCATTTCCGCCATTAATTGTTGGGAGCAGTACTGATGAAAATTTTAGTGATTGGTAATGGCGGACGTGAACACGCACTGGCGTGGAAAGCAGCACAGTCGCCACTGGCGGAAACGGTGTTTGTCGCGCCAGGCAATGCGGGCACCGCGCTGGAACCGGCTCTGCAAAACGTGGCAATCAGCGCTACCGACGTTCCCGCGCTGCTGGCTTTTGCGCAGCAGGAAAAAATCGATCTGACCATCGTGGGACCGGAAGCGCCACTGGTGATTGGCGTAGTTGATGCGTTCCGTGCTGCAGGTCTGAAGATCTTTGGCCCAACGCAAGCCGCTGCCCAGTTAGAAGGCTCAAAAGCCTTCACCAAAGATTTCCTCGCGCGTCAGCAGATTCCCACTGCCGAATACCAAAACTTCACCGAAGTGGAGCCTGCGCTGGCATATCTGCGTGAGAAAGGCGCACCGATCGTCATCAAAGCGGACGGCCTTGCGGCAGGTAAAGGCGTGATCGTGGCGATGGAGCTGGCTGAAGCAGAAGCAGCAGTACAAGACATGCTGGCTGGCAATGCGTTCGGCGATGCCGGTCACCGCATCGTGATCGAAGAGTTCCTGGATGGCGAAGAAGCCAGCTTCATCGTGATGGTTGATGGCAACAATGTGCTGCCGATGGCCACCAGCCAGGATCACAAGCGCGTTGGCGATGGTGATACCGGTCCGAATACCGGCGGCATGGGCGCTTACTCTCCGGCACCCGTGGTGACCGATGAGATCCACCAGCGCGTGATGGATCAAATCATCTGGCCAACCGTTAACGGCATGAAAGCAGAAGGCAACATCTACACCGGTTTCCTGTATGCCGGTTTGATGATCGATAAAGCCGGTCAGCCAAAAGTGATCGAGTTCAACTGCCGTTTTGGCGATCCCGAAACTCAGCCCATCATGCTGCGTCTGCAGTCGGATCTGGTTGCGCTGTGTCTGGCTGCTACAGATGGCAAACTGGATCAGCAGACCTCGCAATGGGATCCGCGTCCATCATTAGGCGTGGTATTAGCGGCAGGTGGTTATCCGGGCGATTACACCACTGGCGACCAGATTCACGGTCTGCCGCTGGAAGAAGTGCCGGACGGGAAAGTCTTCCACGCCGGTACTACCATGAAAGACGATTTGGTGGTGACCAACGGTGGCCGCGTGTTGTGCGTAACTGCGCTGGGTGACGACGTTGCCGCGGCGCAGAAAAACGCTTATGCGCTGGCGCAACATATCTCATGGGATGGCAGCTTCTGCCGTCGCGATATCGGCTACCGCGCGATTAACCGCAAATAAGTATGCAAAGGGGCACAGCACGTGCCCCTTCTCTTATTCACTCGTCAGAAATCGCTCTCTTTTGGCTGCCAGCTGCATTCGTCATCTGGCGTAGCACGTAGCAGCTGCACGCCTTCCGGCGCTTCCAGCCACGACATCATCAATGGCGCAGACTGCATCTTTTGCTGGCGAGCAAGCGCATAAATCGTGTCGCGATCAAATGCCGCATTCACCACCTTGTCGTCGCACGCTCGTACCTGATTGCCGCCCAACCAGTGCCCCTGCCGCAGCAGTACACGACCTTCCAGCAACGCATTACTTTGATCCAACATGCGCTGCGCATCGAAACGGTATAACTCAACACTATCAGCGCTAACCGCCTCACGTCGTCCCGCCAACTGGCGCTGCATGAAATTAAGATTGCCCTGATGATCGAAGCGTAAGGTGACATCGTCTGGCTGTGCGCCAGCAATGCGCCGTTCAATGCTAATCAGCTTCTGCTGCTGCCAGTTGTAATCGGTTGTCTCCATCGCATCGCCATTGAACGGTGTGAAAACAGTGCGCAGATGCACAGCTTGATGATCGTTATTTTTGCGCCAAATGCGCACGGTGCCGCGGTCGGCCAGATAGCCGCTCGCCGTAAAGGCAGGAAGATCAGAAGTGGAGCTACAGCCCGTGAGCAGCGCACCGAACAACAGGGCGCAAATGCGCTGTGAAAATGGATTCAGCATGGCAGGTCCCGGCAACAAAAAGGGGCGCTAACGCCCCCTCTTTTCAAGCTAAACCGCAATGCGGAAACTTACTTAACAGCGTCTTTCAGAGCTTTGCCTGAAACGAATGCTGGCACGTTAGCCGCAGCAATTTTGATCTCTTTGCCAGTCTGCGGGTTGCGACCGGTACGCTCAGCGCGGTGGTTCACTTTAAAAGTACCAAAACCAACCAGTTGTACAGCATCACCTTCTTTCAGAGACTCAGTGATCGCAGCCAGGGTAGATTCCAGCGCAGTCTTAGCCTGGGTTTTAGACAGGTCAGCTTTCTCTGCGATCACATCAATCAGTTGAGTCTTGTTCATAAGTTATCCTTAAAGTGTATTTATCGCTTGCTAAGCAACGAGTGCGAGGGAAAAGCCCTTCTCAGGCCTTGTTCAGCCAGCACGCACCGATAGCCACAATTTTCAGCCCCCCAAATGTAGACCAGACAGGGGGCCGATGTGAAGCCTCCAGGCGCGGTAATTCGGGCCTGAAGTCACGTTTTATTGCCTTATTGCTGAAAAAGTATACCGATGTTACTGATTCCCGCTTCGCGCAGGTCTGCACGCAGGCCTTTAATCAATTCCAGGTCGCGCTCCTCGCACTCGGACAGCAGGCGGAAAATCTCCCACTGCAGGTCCCATTCATCGATGACGGCCTGATTTTCACGCAGCTCTTCGTCGGTCATTTCGCGGCCAGCCTGGGTCATTTCCAGAATCGCTACGGTAGTGATCGAGGTGCGGCTAACTTCAACCGCGTGCTCCAGCGTTTCACCGCTGAGTTGAGCATGCAGTAATTCACTCAATGCCACGCAGGCATCGATCGCTGGATGCACACCGTAAACCTCGAAATCATCACCGTCAGGAATAGCCGCTTCAAATTTCTCCAGCTGACCGTCGAAATTGATTTTGGCATCTTTGACCGTCAGGCTTTCCCAGATGAGATCGAGGATACGACGATAGAGTTGCGGATCGGCGAATTCGGTCTGCTGACAGAAAGCCCAATAGTTGGGGAACATACGCTCGCAGAGACAGGCCATAAAAGTCATATGCTGCCAGCTTTCAAGCTTCGCCAGACGCAAATGGACGGGATTCTGTAACATCAAACTTACTCTCAATAGGTTAGCTGGCGGCAGTGTACCGCAAAAGCCGGGCGCAAACAGCGTTAAGGCGTATTTTGCCAACGCAGAAAGGCCGGGCGTCCAGAGGCTACGGCATCCGCCCAGCGCGTCGGTTCCGGCAAACGGTAACCCGCCGTACAGGTTTCAACCCAATGCAATGCACTATCCAGGCTGACGCGATGGCCTGTTGAGATAAACAGCGGATTACAGCGTGCTTTACTGCGCCACACCCAGCCAATCTGTTCACCCTTGTCCACCAGCGGCTGGCGGCTGCCAGGCTCAGCGTCCAGTTCCGCAAAGCGCCCACACAAACGCTTCTTCGCCACTCCAATGGTCGGCACATCCACCAGCGAACCAAAATGCGCGGCCACGCCAAGCCGACGGGGATGAGAAATACCATGGCCATCAACAAACAGCAGATCGGGCAGTTGGGTGAGCTGCTCCCACGCTTCCAGCAGCGCCGGCATTTCACGGAAGGATAAGAAGCCTGGAATATACGGCATGGTGGTGGCCACGCGCGCAATGCGATGCTCTACCAGCGTTAAAGAAGGGTATTCGAGGATAACCAGGGCAGCACGAGTGATCTCCCCGCCCTGCTCAAAACCGACATCGGCACCACCAATAAAGCGCGGCGGCAGCACGTCGAAATCATCCTGCCGCACCACATCAGCAGCGCGTTGTAACTGTTCCTGGCGGAGTGCGGCTAAATCCACGATCAGGCCTGATGATAAGGACGTGACAGGCGGTGCACCGCTTCCACAAACGCACCAGCATGTTCCGGCGGTACGTCGGGATGGATGCCGTGACCAAGGTTAAATACGTGACCTTCGCCGGCGCCAAAACCTTCAAGAATACCCGCCACTTCCTGCTCAATGCGCGCTGGCGGAGCATACAGCATGGAGGGATCCATGTTGCCCTGCAGCGCCACTTTGTCTCCTACACGACGACGCGCATCCGCGATATCGGTAGTCCAGTCCAGTCCCAGCGCATCACAGCCAGTCGCGGCGATCGCTTCCAGCCATTGGCCGCCACCTTTGGTGAACAGCGTAATCGGTACACGACGGCCTTCGTTCTCGTGCAGCACGCTATCAACGATTTTGTGCATGTAATACAGCGAGAACTCGCGATAGTCGCGTCCGGTCAGCACGCCGCCCCAGGTATCGAACACCATGATTGACTGCGCACCGGCTTTGATCTGCGCATTCAGATAGAGAATCACGCTGTCCGCCAGCTTATCCAGCAGCTTGTGCAGGGTTTGCGGCTCGGCATACATCATCTTTTTAATTTTGGTGAAGGCTTTGCTACTGCCGCCTTCAACCATGTAGGTCGCCAGCGTCCACGGACTGCCGGAGAAGCCAATCAGCGGCACTTCGCCTTTCAGGTTGTGACGAATGGTACGCACCGCGTTCATCACATAACCCAGTTCTTGCTCGGGGTCCGGCACTGGCAGCTTGTCGACATCCGCACGGCAGGTGATCGGATTGGAGAAGCGCGGGCCTTCGCCGGTCTCAAAGTAGAGCCCAAGGCCCATCGCATCTGGAATAGTAAGAATGTCGCTGAAGAGGATCGCCGCATCCAGCGCATAGCGACGCAGCGGTTGCAGCGTAACTTCACACGCTAGCTCAGCATTCTTACACAGCGACATAAAATCACCGGCCTCAGCGCGCGTGGCTTTGTACTCCGGCAAATAACGCCCGGCTTGTCGCATCATCCATACCGGCGTGACATCTACCGGCTGACGTAACAGGGCGCGCAGATAACGATCGTTCTTCAGTTCACTCATAATGGGCTCTCTCATGCTAAGGCCGGCAGTGTAGCATTTTCACGTCGCGCTGGCGCGACACAGGGCAACGGTATCTTCAATCAGACGACGTGCAACCGTGCCGGGCGGCGGCAGCAGCGGCAAATCGTCATAACGATACCAACCGGCATCCAGCAGCTCTTTGCCATCGTGTTGCAGATCGCCGCCGTCATATTCAGCCATGTATGCCACCATTAATGACTGCGGAAACGGCCAGGGCTGCGAGGTAACGTAACGCACATTTTTGACCCGGACGTTGCTCTCCTCCATGACTTCCCGCGCCACCGCTTGTTCTAATGTTTCGCCCACTTCGACGAAACCCGCCAGCACGGTATAGATGTTGTTACGATGACGCGCATGATTAGCGAGTAGGATCTCATCGCCACGGCGGATGGCGACGATGATGCACGGTGCAATTTGCGGGTAATAGCGTTCGCGACAGTGATTGCACAAACAGGCAAATTCGCGCTTACTGATGTGCATCTCATGGCCGCAATAGCCGCACCAGCGATGCGATCGGTAAAACTCCGCCAACTGCACGCCACGTCCGGCAATTTGGAACAGGCCCACATCCTCATCAATCAGTTGGCGCACTGAGCCCATGCTGTCCGGACGCGATTCGCGTACCAGCCAGACATTCTCGCCCTGCCATTCGCCAATTAACATACCGCTGCTACCACTGAGTCCAAACTCAATGGATAAGCCATACGGCAACTCGCCTTGCGGCAACCAAAGTTTTTGCTCATGGCTGACAATCCACCATCCAGCGTCTAAGCTTGAGATCTCACGTTGCATCTTAATCGTTGTCCTTAGCGTCAAACCGCACGCTGAAACCCTAATATTAAGTGTGTAATAACCAACTATAACCTACCTGGAGCCCCATATGCTTAACCAGTTAGATGACCTGACACAGCGTGTAGGCGGCGGAAATGAATTGGTTGATTCATGGTTGCGTGCCCGCAGACAGTTGCTCGTCACGTACTATGAGCTTGTTGGCATGAAGCCGCAAAAAGATGCGTTAACCACGCTGGATGAACAGGCGCTTGATGCCTTCTGCCACAATCTGGTGGACTACCTTTCAACCGGTCATTTCAGCGTGTATGAACACATCATCAGCGAGATGCAGGGAGATAACCCACTGATGGTTGCCGCGCAGATCTATCCGGCACTCGAGGCGAATACAGACCACATGATGCAGCTCTATGACAGCCACTTGCAGCAAGCTATCAACGACGATAATTGCGTAGATTTCCAAACGGCGCTCTCTGAAGTCGGTGAAGTGCTGGAGTCGCGCTTCACGCTTGAAGATAAACTGGTGCAACTCGCATGGGATAATCAGCTCGCAAGACTGCCGGTTGCCAACGACAGCATCATTGCCCGCCCGGCCTGAATGCCTTCAGTTGTAAAAAACTTGTTATTCCAGAAAAGCCCTCTTATGCTGAAAGGGCTTTTTTATTGTCTTCTTTAACGACAATAAAGAGTCAAATTTTGCGATATAAGCGTAGCGTGCGCAGCGAGTTCACGCTCGGACAGCGCGCAGTGACCGGAGCGTACACGTAGTACGTGACGGTCACGAGCACTGCCCAGGCGTGAAATAGCAAGCAAAGTAGCTTATATCGTAAAACATCAACTTGTCGGAGTGCCCAATGGGGCTGAGACCGTTAATTCGGGATCCGCGGAACCTGATCAGGTTAGTACCTGCGAAGGGAACAAGAGTAGACATCATCAGCACGATGTACGTTGGCGCCCAGCATCGTTTCTGTTACTCCTTCCGAACTCTGGACAAGCAACTTCCAACTTTCACAGGAAACTTGCTATGTCTGCTGTTAAAACCTCTCGTCGTGAGCAACGTGCCCAGGCACAAGAATTTATCGATTCCCTGCAGGGAACCGCTTTCCCTAACTCGAAACGCATCTGGATCACCGGCAGCCGCGCGGATATTCGTGTACCGATGCGCGAGATACAGCTGAGCCCGACGCACATCGGCGGCAGCAAAGATAATCCACTGTACGAACAGAATGAAGCGGTACCGGTCTATGACACTGCCGGTGCTTACGGCGATCCTGAAGCGGCGATCAATGTACATCAGGGACTCGCCAGGCTGCGCGCCGACTGGATCGAAGAACGCGGCGACAGCGAAACCATCCACCAGCTGAGTTCCCGCTACACCCAACAACGTCTGGCCGATGAAGGGCTCGATCACCTGCGCTTTGAGCATCTGCCACAACCGCGCCGTGCCAAAGCGGGTCGCTGCGTTACTCAACTGCACTATGCACGTCAGGGCATCATCACGCCGGAGATGGAGTTTATTGCGCTGCGTGAAAACATGGGCCGCGAGCGTATTCGTGGTGAAGTGCTGCTACAGCAGCATGCCGGTTACAGCTTTGGCGCCAATCTGCCGGACAATATCACCGCGGAATTTGTCCGTCAGGAAGTGGCCAGCGGCCGTGCCATCATCCCGAGCAACATTAACCATCCGGAAACCGAACCGATGATCATCGGTCGTAACTTTCTGGTAAAGGTGAATGCCAACATCGGTAACTCGGCGGTAAGTTCGTCAATTGAAGAAGAAGTGGAGAAGCTGGTGTGGTCAACGCGCTGGGGTGCAGATACCGTGATGGATCTCTCCACCGGCCGCTATATCCATGAAACGCGTGAATGGATTTTGCGTAACAGCCCGGTGCCGATCGGTACGGTACCAATTTATCAGGCGCTGGAAAAAGTAAATGGAATTGCGGAAGACCTCACCTGGGAGATTTTCCGCGACACGCTGCTGGAACAGGCGGAACAAGGTGTCGACTACTTCACCATCCACGCTGGCGTGCTGCTGCGCTACGTGCCGATGACGGCCAAACGTCTGACCGGCATTGTGTCGCGCGGCGGCTCGATTATGGCGAAATGGTGTTTGTCACATCACACTGAAAGCTTCCTCTATCTGCACTTCCGCGAGATTTGTGAAATTTGTGCCGCCTACGATGTGGCCCTGTCGCTTGGCGATGGCCTGCGTCCCGGTTCGATTCAGGATGCCAACGATGAGGCGCAATTTGCCGAACTGCATACGCTGGGTGAACTGACCAAAATCGCCTGGGAATATGATGTGCAGGTGATGATTGAAGGTCCTGGACACGTGCCGATGCAGATGATCCGTCGCAATATGACTGAACAACTCGAGCACTGCCACGCAGCACCGTTTTACACACTTGGCCCGCTCACCACGGATATCGCCCCCGGTTATGACCATTTCACTTCCGGTATCGGCGCCGCCATGATTGGCTGGTTTGGCTGTGCGATGTTGTGCTACGTGACGCCGAAAGAGCACCTCGGTTTACCGAATAAAGAAGATGTGAAGCAAGGCCTAATTACCTACAAGATCGCCGCACACGCGGCAGATCTGGCGAAAGGTCATCCGGGTGCGCAGATCCGCGACAATGCGATGTCGAAAGCGCGTTTTGAATTCCGCTGGGAAGATCAGTTTAATCTGGCGCTCGATCCGCACACCGCACGCGCCTATCACGATGAAACTCTGCCGCAGGAATCGGGAAAAGTGGCGCACTTCTGCTCGATGTGCGGCCCGAAATTCTGCTCGATGAAAATTACTCAGGAAGTGCGTGAGTTTGCCGCCCGCCAACAGGCTGAAGCTCAGCCGATTGAAATGGGTATGGCGCAAATGTCGGATGCCTTCCGCCATCGTGGCGGCGAGCTCTATCACGCTGCCGATACCCTTAAAGAGGACAATGTATGACCGACGCCTTTCCTGCCACAGCGCCAAAATTGGGGCTGTATCCCGTTGTTGATAGCGTGGATTGGATCGCGCGCTTGCTGGAAGCCGGTGTGCGCACCATTCAGCTGCGCATTAAAGATTGCGAGGATCATGAGGTAGAAGATGCCGTACGCGAGGCGATTGCGCTCGGCAAACAGTATCGCGCACGCTTGTTTATCAATGATTACTGGCGCTTAGCCATCAAATACCACGCTTATGGCGTACACCTCGGTCAGGAGGATCTTGATGTGGCCGATTTGGCGGCTATTCGTGAGGCGGGATTGCGTCTGGGTTTATCGACGCACGATGATGCCGAGCTGGATCGGGCTCTGGCGCTGCGCCCATCTTACATTGCACTTGGCCACATCTATCCGACGCAAACCAAAGACATGCCCTCTGCGCCACAGGGCGTGATGGAGTTGAAGCGTCATTTGGCGCGTTTGCAGGATGTGCCAACCGTGGCAATTGGCGGTATTTCACTGGCGCGTGCGCCTGAAGTACTGGCTACAGGCGTTGGCAGCATTGCGGTGGTGAGCGCGATTACCCAAGCCGGAGACTGGCGTGAGGCAACGCAGCAGTTGCTGGCATTAGTGGAAAATGGAATCGAACCTGCAGAAGCAATGTAATGCGTGGTAAGTGAGGAGAAAACGCTGGAATCTGTCGCGCAGCAGCGTGATGTAACGGCTAGCGTCATTTCCTGATAAGGCTAAAGTGTCCCTGCCCGCTGTCGCTTGCAGCGGGCCAGGGCTGGTCTTAACCTCTCCCAGCCCTGCCTTTCTTTACAATGCTAAGGAGGAGGTATGCACGGTTTCCACACTACAGGCCAGCATGGCCCGTTCTACAGCGGCTCCGAGTTGGGCTATCGCCTGCTCGGTATGCTCATTCATTGGCAAGCCGTAATTCAGGCGCAAGCAGTTGCGATATTTACCCGAAGCCGAAAACAGCGAACCTACCGCAACCTGCATATTCAGCTCACGCAATTCGGTATTGAGCCTTACCGCGTCAAACGCCTCTGGCAATTCAATCCACATCAGGAAACTACCCTGCGGGCGCGACACACAAATACCGCACGGAAAATAATGCCGCACCCAGCAACTGAACGTTTCATAGTTGCGTTGATACACCTGACGCATGCGCCGCAAGTGCGGCAGATAATGACCAAGTCGAATAAATTCAGCGACCGCATGCTGAGGCTGTGTTGCCGTCGAACCGGTGCTGATGTATTTCATATGCAGCACGCGATCGCGATAGCGCCCCGGCGCCACCCAACCCACGCGCAATCCCGGCGCCAGCGTCTTGGAGAACGAACTGCACAGCAACACGCGGCCATCCTGGTCCAGCGACTTGATGGTAACGGGACGAGGATATTCCCACGCCAGTTCCCCATACACATCGTCTTCAATAATCGCGGCATCGAAACGCTGCGCCAGCGTTACCAACGCACGTTTACGGGATTCGGGCATGATGAATCCCAGCGGATTATTGCAGTTTGGTACTACCACCACAGCTTTAATCGGCCACTGTTCGAAGGCAAGTTCCAGCGCTTCAAGGCTGATGCCCGTCACCGAATCGGTGGGAATCTCAATGGCGCGAATGCCGAAGCCGCGCAAGGTCTGCATGGTACCGTGGAAAGTGGGGGATTCGACAGCAATGATGTCCCCCGCCTGGCATATTGCACGAATAGAAATCGACAATGCTTCATGGCAGCCGGTGGTGATTACAATATCTTCTGAAGTCAGCTGACAACCGCTGTCGATCGTCAGTCGCGCAACCTGTTCACGCAATGCTGCAACGCCCAACAAGCTGTCATAGTTGAGCTGATCAACATCCTGTTTCTGCGCCATGCGGCTTTGAATTTTCCACAGTGGTTTCAATGTGGGTTGAGTCAAATCGGGCATACCGCTTCCGAGTTGCAACACATCGCTATTAGTACGGCTGCTGAGCAATTCCAGCACCGACTCCCACTGGGTAATCTCCACAGGACGCTGTGCGGGTCGGGTTATACCGGGCATGGGCGGTGTGGCTTTTCGTGTCGCAACGAAATATCCAGAACGTGGCTGCGGCACGATCAGTTGTTTCTCTTCCAGCAGATGATATGCCTGCTGCACGGTGCTGATACTTACGCCATGCTCCAGACTGAGCGTACGCACCGACGGCAACCGCTCGCCGCTGCGATACAATCCTTGCTCAATACGATCCGAAAGCAAACATGCCAAATGTTGGTAGCGCGTCATAGTATGCTTCACCCAGTCATTAATGACAGAAAACCAGTACAGTTAGGATCTATTATTACCATTCAGATCCCTAAGATTGCAATCTGTATGTTAAAGATATGTGTTTAGTGCATCTGTATTGTAATGACGTGAAATTGGACAATGCTTCTCAGGCAACCTACTGAGGGCAAGGATTATGGAATTTGATCAAAACCGCGCAGCAAAACCTTTCGATGTGACTTTACTGGATATCTTTCGCGGCGTGGTGCGCATGGTTAAAAACTGGCAAGCGCGGCGTGAAACCCGCCGTATCCTGTCACATTTAACGGATAGCCAGCTGCGCGACATCGGGCTGACGCGTGCAGATGTCTGCCGCAAGTTTTGACAGAATTAGATAAAAAAAACCCTGCCGAGGCAGGGTTTTTTGTAGGTCAGCTTTAGCAGACGAATTACTCGTCGTCTCTTCCGCCCAGACCTGCGTTCAGCAGTTCTGCCAGGCTAGCAGAGGCTTCATCCGCAGTAACCTGCGGTGCAACCGGAGCTTCACCTACAGAGCGGCGACGCATACGATCCTGGTGATAAGCATAACCGGTACCGGCTGGGATCAGACGACCCACGATAACGTTCTCTTTCAGGCCGCGCAGTTCGTCGCGCTTGCCTGCTACTGCGGCTTCGGTCAGGACACGCGTGGTTTCCTGGAACGATGCTGCAGAGATGAACGATTCGGTTGCCAGTGACGCTTTGGTGATACCCAGCAGATCGCGCATGAACGTTGCGCCGATTTTGCCATTCGCTTCAAGTTCACGGTTTGAGATCTTGATGCGAGAGTATTCAGCCTGCTCACCTTCCAGGAAGTCGGTGCTGCCCACGCTCGAGATGGTTGCTTTACGCAGCATCTGACGAACGATGACTTCGATGTGTTTATCGTTAATCTTAACGCCTTGCAGACGGTAAACTTCCTGCACTTCGTTAGTGATGTAACGGGTCACAGCATGGACGCCACGCAAACGCAGGATGTCGTGTGGAGATTCTGGGCCGTCAGATACGACGTCACCACGTTCCACGCGCTCACCTTCGAATACGTTAAGCTGACGCCATTTTGGAATCATCTCTTCGTACGGATCGCTACCATCAACCGGCGTAATCACCAGACGACGCTTACCTTTGGTCTCTTTACCGAAGGAGATGATACCGCTGATCTCCGCCAGGATTGCTGGCTCTTTCGGACGACGCGCTTCGAACAAGTCCGCAACGCGTGGCAGACCACCGGTAATATCCTTGGTACCGCCAGATTCCTGCGGCACACGCGACAGCGTGTCACCGGCACTGATCTTAACGCCATCTTCCAGCTGAACAATCGCTTTGCCCGGCAGGAAGTACTGAGCTGGCATATCGGTACCTGGAATCAGAACATCATTTCCGTTGGCATCGATAATTTTCAGCGCAGGACGCAGATCTTTACCACCCGCAGTACGTTCTGCAGAATCCAGAACCACCAGCGATGACAGACCGGTTAAGTCGTCAGTCTGACGGGTAATGGTCTGACCGTCGATCATGTCAGTGAAGCGAATGAAACCGCCCACTTCAGTGATGACCGGCATGGTATGTGGATCCCAGTTTGCTACGGTCTCGCCCGCGGCAACCTGCTCACCATCGCCTTTAGCCATGACCGCACCGTAAGGCACTTTATAGCTCTCTTTGGTACGACCGAACTCGTCGATCATCTTCAGCTCAACGTTACGCGACACGATAACCAGTTTCCCTGAGGAGTTGGTTACAGACTTCGCGTTGGTCAGCTTGATAGTACCTTTGTTCTTCACCTGGATGCTGGATTCAGCAGCCGCACGAGATGCCGCACCACCGATGTGGAACGTACGCATCGTCAGCTGAGTACCCGGCTCACCGATGGACTGTGCTGCGATAACGCCGATGGCCTCACCTTTGTTGATGATGTGACCACGTGCCAGATCGCGACCGTAGCAGTGTGCACACACACCGAAGTCGGTTTCACAGCCAACAACCGAGCGCACTTTGATCGCATCGACTGAATTCAGTTCGATCACATCACACCAGTGCTCATCGATCAGGGTGTTACGCGGAATCAGAATGTCCGCAGTACCTGGCTTCAGAACGTCTTCAGCCGTTACACGACCCAGTACACGCTCACGCAGTGGCTCTTTAACGTCGCCACCTTCGATAACCGGAGTCATCATGATGCCTTCGAACGTGCCGCAGTCATCTTCGGTAACAACCAAGTCCTGCGCTACGTCTACCAGACGACGCGTCAGATAACCGGAGTTAGCGGTTTTCAGGGCGGTATCCGCAAGACCTTTACGCGCACCGTGCGTGGAGATGAAGTACTGGAGTACGTTCAGACCTTCACGGAAGTTCGCGGTGATCGGCGTTTCGATGATTGAGCCATCTGGCTTAGCCATCAGACCACGCATACCGGCCAGCTGACGAATCTGTGCAGCAGAACCACGCGCACCGGAGTCGGCCATCATGTAGATGCTGTTGAACGATACCTGCTGCTCTTCTTCGCCGTGACGGTTAATCACCGTTTCAGTTTGCAGGTTGTCCATCATCGCTTTGGAAACGCGTTCGTTAGCAGCGGCCCAAATATCGATAACTTTGTTATAACGTTCGCCAGCAGTTACCAGACCAGACTGGAACTGTTCCTGAATCTCAGCAACTTCCGCTTCCGCTTCCGCTACGATTTCCGCTTTCTTCGCTGGGATTACCATGTCGTCGATACCTACAGAGGCACCTGAACGGGCTGCGTAAGCAAAGCCGGTGTACATGGTTTGGTCAGCAAAGATAACGGTCGGCTTCAGGCCAAGGATGCGGTAACAAGTGTTCAGCATCTTGGAAATCGCTTTCTTACCCAGCGCCTGGTTGACGATGGAGTAAGGCAGGCCGTTCGGTACGATCATCCACAGAATCGCACGACCAATGGTGGTGTCGATAATGCTGGTTTTCGCAACCAACTCTTCCTGCTCGTTCTTTGCGTATTCAGTAATACGCACTTTGACGCGTGCATGCAGCTCGGCCAAACCAGCGCGATAAACACGCTCAGCTTCTTTCGGGCCAGTCAGCACCATGCCTTCGCCTTTGGCGTTCACTTTGTCGCGGGTCATGTAGTACAGACCCAGAACAACGTCCTGTGAAGGAACGATGATTGGCTCGCCGTTCGCAGGTGACAGAATGTTGTTGGTCGACATCATCAGCGCACGCGCTTCCAGCTGGGCTTCCAGCGTCAGCGGTACGTGAACAGCCATCTGGTCACCATCGAAGTCGGCGTTATAGGCCGCACAAACCAGCGGGTGCAGCTGGATCGCTTTACCTTCGATCAGAACCGGTTCAAACGCCTGGATACCCAAACGGTGCAGAGTTGGTGCACGGTTCAGCAGTACCGGGTGTTCGCGGATCACTTCGTCCAGGATATCCCAAACGACAGCTTCTTCGCGCTCAACCATTTTCTTAGCGGCTTTGATGGTGGTGGCCAGGCCACGCAGTTCCAGCTTGCCGTAGATGAACGGTTTGAACAGCTCAAGCGCCATTTTCTTCGGCAGACCGCACTGATGCAGACGCAGGTATGGACCAACGGTGATAACTGAACGACCAGAGTAGTCAACACGTTTACCCAACAGGTTCTGACGGAAACGACCCTGCTTACCTTTGATCATGTCTGCCAGAGATTTCAGCGGACGCTTGTTCGAGCCAGTGATGGCGCGACCGCGACGGCCGTTATCCAGCAGTGCATCAACCGCTTCCTGCAACATACGTTTTTCGTTACGTACGATGATATCTGGCGCAGCCAGATCCAGCAGGCGTTTCAGACGGTTGTTACGGTTGATCACGCGACGATACAGATCGTTCAGATCTGACGTTGCGAAACGACCACCATCCAGCGGTACCAGCGGACGCAGATCTGGCGGCAGAACCGGCAGAACGGTCAGGATCATCCACTCTGGCTTGTTGCCAGACTGAACGAACGCTTCCAGCAGCTTGATACGCTTGGTCAGCTTTTTGCGTTTGGTCTCGGAGTTAGTTTCATTCAGCTCTTCGCGCAGCTGCTCGCACTCTTGCTCCAGATCCATATTTTTCAGCAGCGCCTGGATAGCTTCCGCACCCATCTTCGCGTCGAATTCGTCACCGAACTCTTCCAGCGCGTCAAGGTACTGCTCTTCCGTCAGAATCTGACGTTTTTCCAGGTTGGTCATGCCGCCTTCGATCACCACATAAGATTCGAAGTACAGCACGCGCTCGATATCACGCAGTGGCATATCCAGCAATAAGCCGATACGCGAAGGCAGTGATTTCAGGAACCAGATGTGCGCAGTTGGTGAAGCCAGCTCAATGTGGCCCATGCGCTCACGACGTACTTTGGTCTGTGTAACTTCAACGCCACACTTCTCACAGATCACGCCGCGATGTTTTAAACGCTTGTACTTACCGCACAGGCATTCGTAGTCTTTTACCGGTCCAAAAATACGGGCACAGAAAAGACCGTCACGCTCAGGCTTGAAGGTACGGTAGTTAATGGTTTCCGGCTTTTTAACTTCACCAAAAGACCATGAACGGATCATGTCTGGCGAGGCCAGAGCAATTTTGATCGCATCAAACTCTTCGGTCTTAGTTTGC
Organism: Enterobacter ludwigii; assembly: GCA_900068845.1. Lineage (GTDB taxonomy): Bacteria > Pseudomonadota > Gammaproteobacteria > Enterobacterales > Enterobacteriaceae > Pantoea > Pantoea ludwigii_A. The sequence continues at coordinate 8,251 of CEFQ01000102.1, read as the reverse complement.
GCTTTCAGAAACTTAAGTAAGTCTTTCACGGATTAGCTCCCGTCGGAGTGGAACTCTCAGGGACGCGCACCCGAAGTGCACGTCCCGTAACCAGTACTTGCGAGTACTTACTCGTCTTCCAGCTCGATGTTGATACCCAGCGAGCGAATCTCTTTCAACAGTACGTTGAAGGATTCCGGCATGCCCGGTTCCATCTGATGGTTACCGTCGACGATGTTTTTATACATCTTCGTACGGCCGTTAACGTCATCAGATTTAACAGTAAGCATTTCCTGCAGGGTATACGCGGCACCGTATGCTTCCAGTGCCCACACTTCCATCTCACCGAAGCGCTGTCCACCGAACTGCGCTTTACCACCCAGCGGCTGCTGAGTAACCAAGCTATAAGAACCGGTAGAACGTGCGTGCATCTTGTCGTCGACCAAGTGGTTCAGTTTCAGCATGTACATGTAACCTACGGTTACCTGACGCTCAAACTGCTCACCAGTACGGCCGTCGAACAGGGTGATCTGACCGGAAGAAGGCAGACCGCCGAGCTGAAGCAGCTCTTTGATTTCGCTCTCTTTCGCACCGTCAAACACCGGAGTCGCGATTGGCATACCCTTCTTCAGGTTTTCTGCCAGACGCAGTACTTCGTCGTCTGTGAAGGTGTTCAGGTCAACTTTCTGTCGCACATCAGTGCCCAGATCGTAAGCACGCTGGATAAACTCACGCAGTTTGGAGACTTCTTCCTGCTTCTTCAGCATCGCATTGATTTTTTCACCAATGCCTTTCGCCGCCATACCGAGGTGAGTTTCCAGGATCTGACCGATGTTCATACGCGATGGTACGCCCAGCGGGTTCAGTACGATGTCGACCGGCGTACCGTGCTCATCGTAAGGCATGTCTTCGATAGGGTTGATCTTAGAGATAACACCCTTGTTACCGTGACGACCTGCCATCTTGTCACCAGGCTGGATCTGACGTTTCACAGCCAGATACACCTTAACGATTTTCAGCACGCCAGGGGCAAGATCATCGCCTTGGGTGATCTTGCGACGCTTAGCTTCAAGTTTCTTCTCAAACTCGTGCTTCAGCTCGTCGTACTGCTCAGCCAGCTGCTCCAGAGAATTTTGTTTCTCTTCATCAGTCAGGCCCAGCTCCAACCAGCGCTCACGTGGCAGTTTGTCCAGCTTGTCAGCTTCAACGCCACCTGAGATCAGTACTGCCTGGATACGGCCAAACAGGCCAGCTTCGAAAATCTGCAGTTCTTCAGACAGGTCTTTCTTAACCTGCTTCAGCTGCATCTCTTCGATTTCCAGCGCGCGCTTGTCTTTTTCCACGCCATCACGGGTGAAGACCTGCACGTCGATGACAGTACCGGATACCCCGTTCGGAACGCGCAGTGACGAATCTTTTACGTCAGAGGCTTTTTCACCGAAGATCGCACGCAGCAGTTTTTCTTCTGGCGTCAGTTGGGTTTCACCTTTCGGCGTTACCTTACCAACCAGAATGTCGCCACCGGTCACTTCCGCACCGATATACACGATGCCGGATTCATCCAGTTTAGAGAGCGCTGCTTCACCCACGTTCGGGATATCAGCGGTGATCTCTTCTGGTCCCAGCTTGGTGTCGCGCGACACGCATGCCAGTTCCTGGATGTGAATAGTGGTGAAACGGTCTTCCTGAACCACACGCTCGGATACGAGGATGGAGTCTTCGAAGTTGTAACCGTTCCATGGCATGAACGCCACGCGCATATTCTGACCCAGCGCCAGTTCACCGAGGTCGGTAGACGGGCCATCTGCCAGCACGTCGCCACGCTCAATCGGCTCACCCAGATTCACACAAGGCATCTGGTTGATGCAGGTGTTCTGGTTAGAACGGGTGTACTTAGTCAGGTTGTAGATGTCGATACCCGCTTCGCCCGGATACATCTCTTCTTCGTTAACTTTGATAACGATACGAGAAGCATCAACGTACTGAACGGTACCACCACGTTTCGCGACGGCAGTTACACCGGAGTCAACCGCAACTGCACGCTCCATACCGGTACCAACCAGCGGCTTATCAGCACGCAGAGTTGGAACCGCCTGACGTTGCATGTTCGCACCCATCAAGGCGCGGTTAGCATCATCGTGCTCCAGGAACGGGATCAGTGACGCACCGACAGAAACCACCTGTTGGGTGGAAACATCCATGTAATCAACCTGATCGCGGCTGAACAGGCTTGACTCACCTTTGCTACGGCAGGTGACGAGATCGTCAACAAAGCTGCCATCTTCTGCAAGGTTGGTGTTCGCCTGAGCGATAACGTAGTTACCCTCTTCAATAGCAGAGAGGTAATGGATTTCGTCACTCACTTTACCGTCAACAACGCGACGATATGGGGTTTCAAGGAAACCGTATTCGTTAGTCTGCGCGTAAACAGAGAGTGAGTTGATCAGACCGATGTTCGGGCCTTCCGGAGTTTCGATAGGACATACACGACCGTAGTGGGTTGGGTGTACGTCACGTACTTCGAAGCCGGCGCGCTCACGGGTCAGACCGCCTGGGCCCAGAGCAGAGATACGACGTTTGTGCGTAATCTCAGACAATGGGTTGTTCTGATCCATAAACTGAGAAAGCTGGCTGGAACCGAAGAACTCTTTCACCGCCGCCGAAATCGGCTTGGCGTTGATCATATCCTGCGGCATCAGTGTATCGAGGTCGCCCAGAGACAGACGCTCTTTAACTGCACGCTCAACACGCACCAGACCTACACGGAACTGGTTTTCTGCCATTTCGCCAACGGAACGAATACGACGGTTACCGAGGTGATCGATATCATCCACTTCACCGATACCGTTACGGATACCGATAAGTTTTTTCATCACTTCGATGATGTCGTCTTTGCTCAGAATACCTGAACCTTCGATCTCATCACGCAGCAGAGAACGGTTGAACTTCATGCGGCCAACCGCAGAAAGATCGTAACGATCTTCAGAGAAGAACAGGTTCTCGAACAGGTTTTCAGCCGCTTCACGCGTTGGTGGCTCACCAGGACGCATCATGCGGTAGATCTCAACCAGCGCGCTTAAGCGATCGTTAGTTGGGTCAACACGCAGAGTCTCGGAGATGTACGCACCGTGATCCAGGTCGTTGGTGAACAGCGTTTCAATGCGCTTGTGGCCTGACTGGCTCAGTTTCGCCAGCAGATCCAATGACAGTTCCATGTTTGCAGGAACGATCAGCTCGCCGGTGTTCAGATCGACGTAGTCTTTAGCAACGACTTTGCCAGCAATATATTCAACCGGCACTTCGATGTGCTGAATGTTGTCTTTTTCTAGCTGACGGATGTGACGCGCAGTGATGCGACGACCTTTCTCAACGTAGACCGTGCCGTTTGCTTCGATATCGAAGGAGGCGGTTTCACCACGCAGGCGCTCAGGCACCAGTTCCATCTGCAGTTTATTGTCGCGGATTTCATAAACGACTTTATCAAAGAACAGATCGAGGATTTGTTCTGAAGTAAAGCTTAACGCGCGCAGAATGATACTGGCCGGCAGCTTACGACGACGGTCAATACGGACGAAGAGGTTGTCTTTCGGGTCAAACTCGAAGTCGAGCCATGAACCGCGGTAAGGGATAATACGTGCGTTATAAAGCACTTTACCGGAAGAGTGCGTTTTACCCTTATCGCTGTCAAAGAACACGCCAGGAGAACGATGCAGCTGAGAAACGATAACACGCTCAGTACCATTGATAACAAAGGTACCGTTGTCAGTCATGAGTGGAATCTCACCCATGTAGACTTCTTGTTCTTTAATGTCTTTTACGGTGCCTTCCGGCGCTTCGCGCTCGTAGATCACCAGACGCAGTTTCACGCGCAGCGGTGCCGAATAGGTCACGCCACGGATCTGACATTCAGTTACGTCAAAGACAGGCTCACCCAAACGGTAGCTTACATACTGCAACTCAGAGTTGCCGCTGTAGCTAGAGATCGGGAATACGGAGCGGAAGGCTGCTTCCAGACCGTACTGGCCTTCTGGATCTTGCTCGATAAACTTCTGGAACGAGTCAAGCTGGATAGAAAGGAGATAAGGTATGTCCAAAACTTGTGGACGTTTACCAAAATCCTTACGAATACGTTTTTTCTCGGTATAGGAGTAAACCATGGGGTTCCTCAGCTAGCTGACATGTCGAACCACGCTGTCCGTCCTGAAAAGGACAGTTCATGCAACACTATTTTTTGTTTTTCATGCGATGCTTCGCACCCCATGCAATACATCTTTCTATCACTCTTAAATCATTTCATCGCCGTTGTTCAGGCAGGGAACCTTTGCAGGAGAGCGATATATTAAGGCGTCGATAGAAAAAGATATTGAAGAGGAATGACGGACAAACAGTGCGAAACGCCATCATTCCCCTGTAGCGCAAAAAGGCTGGTGACCTAAACAGTCACCAGCCATCAGCCTAATGTTACTCAGGCTGCAACCCGAAGGTTGTCTTACTTAACTTCAACTTCAGCGCCAGCTTCTTTCAGAGCAGCTTCAAGAGCGGCTGCGTCATCTTTGCTGATGCCTTCTTTGATAGTACCAGTCGCTTCAACCAGGTCTTTAGCTTCTTTCAAGCCCAGGCCAGTTGCAGTACGTACTGCTTTGATTACTGCGACTTTGTTAGCGCCAACAGCTTTCAGAACTACGTCGAATTCAGTTTTCTCTTCAACAGCTTCAGCTGGGCCAGCAGCAACAGCTACAGCGGCAGCAGCAGAAACGCCGAATTTTTCTTCCATAGCAGAAACCAGCTCAACTACTTCCATTACGGACATAGCGGCAACAGCTTCCAGAATTTGGTCTTTAGTGATAGACATATCGATTGTTCCTAAAAATCAGAAAAAGATTATACGTTAGCAAGCACGAAGGAAAAGAATTTGGCCTTAAGCCGCTTCTTTTGCATCGCGCACAGCAGCCAGAGTACGGACCAGTTTGCCAGCAGCGGCTTCTTTCATGGTCGACATCAGACGTGCCAGTGCTTCTTCGTAAGTCGGCAGAGTTGCCAGACGGTCAATATTGGCCGCCGTGATCAGCTCACCTTCAAAGGCTGCAGCTTTGACCTCAAATTTTGCATTCGCTTTAGCGAAATCTTTGAACAGACGAGCAGCAGCGCCCGGGTGTTCTAAAGAGTATGCAATCAGGGTCGGACCAACAAACGTGTCTTTCAGGCACTCGAAAGGAGTACCTTCAACGACGCGGCGCAGCAGGGTGTTACGAACAACACGCATGTAAACGCCAGCTTCACGACCTGCTTTACGCAGTTCGGTCATTTTATCAACGGTCACGCCACGGGAATCCGCAACAACCGCTGAAAGCGCACCTTTGGCTACTTCGCTAACTTCAGCAACAATCGCTTGTTTGCCTTGAAGATTTAATGCCATTAGCTTTGCTCCTGGATTGACCGGGAAAGATTTCCCGGAACTCACTTCACTTATTTACCCGAAGGCGATAAGCGCTATTACACGGTGAGCAGAATCCAGTGAAGAAAAATTTCTTTTTGGTTCTGTCACCGTCTACGCAGGGTATTAAGCAAAATATCCGAAAATATTCCGCTCCTGCGGTCTTGGACGGAGGCCAGGATAAGGCCTGGCTCCAACCTAAGTGATTGAACGGCTAGGCGTTTAGACCTGGCAATTCCATCACTTTGAATCTGGGTTCTGGCTTGATCACTCTACCAGAACAACGGGCGTAATATTCTAGATGAATTTTTCGCCCGTTACAAGCAGCAATTAGTTTGCTGATGCGCTCAGGCCAGCCTGGTCAACGGCAACGCCGGCGCCCATGGTGGTAGAGATGCTGACTTTCTTGATGTACACGCCTTTAGCCTGTGAAGGTTTCGCTTTTTTCAGCGCAACCAGCAGAGATTCCAGGTTTTCTTTCAATTTGTCAGTGTCAAAATCCACTTTACCGATGGTGGTGTGGATGATGCCGTTTTTGTCGTTACGATAACGAACCTGACCAGCTTTAGCATTTTTAACTGCTTCAGCAACGTTAGGAGTTACAGTACCAACTTTCGGGTTTGGCATCAGACCGCGTGGGCCCAGAACCTGGCCCAACTGGCCAACAACGCGCATTGCATCTGGAGATGCGATAACAACGTCAAAGTTCATTTCGCCTTTTTTGATCTGCTCAGCCAGGTCTTCCATACCAACCAGCTCTGCGCCTGCTGCTTTCGCAGCTTCAGCATTTGCACCTTGGGTGAAGACAGCAACACGCACTGAACGACCAGTACCGTGTGGCAGAACGGTCGCGCCGCGCACGTTCTGATCAGATTTACGTGCATCGATGCCGAGGTTAACAGCAACATCAACGCTTTCTACGAACTTGGCAGTAGCCAGTTCTTTCAGCAGAGCAACAGCTTCATTGATGTCGTACTGCTTAGTAGCATCAACTTTGTCACGGATTACGCTCATGCGCTTGGTCAGCTTAGCCATTTCTTAATCCTCTACTACCAGGCCCATGGAACGAGCAGTACCTTCGATAGAGCGAGTCATCGCTTCTACGTCAGAACCAGTCATGTCCGCAGCTTTAGTTTCTGCGATTTCACGTACCTGAGCACGGGAAACTTTACCGACTTTGTCTTTGTTCGGCTTACCAGAACCAGACTTGATGCCCGCTGCTTTTTTCAGCAGTACGGCAGCCGGAGGCGTTTTGGTAACGAAGGTGAAAGAACGGTCACTGTATACGGTGATAACAACAGGAGTAGGCAGGCCTTTCTCCAGGGATTCAGTCTTAGCGTTGAACGCTTTGCAGAATTCCATGATGTTAACACCCTGCTGACCCAGAGCTGGACCAACAGGTGGACTTGGGTTAGCCATACCAGCTGCAACTTGCAACTTAACGTAGGCTTGTACTTTCTTGGCCATGATAATTCCTCAATTGGGTTATAACGCCTGAAAAACAGGCTCCCCGTGATAACGATTTATACGCCGTTGCCGGCACATAAAAACAAAAGGCGCGAAATTATAGGTAAATTTCGCGCCTTCCGCAAGAGCTAAAAAGTGAACAAAAGGGTTAACCTTTCTCCACCTGAGCGAAGTCGAGTTCCACTGGCGTTGCGCGACCAAAGATGGAAACAGACACTTTCAAGCGACTCTTCTCGTAGTCCACTTCTTCGACCACACCGTTGAAGTCGGCAAACGGGCCGTCGCTGACGCGTACCATCTCGCCTGGCTCGAACAGCGTTTTTGGACGCGGCTTATCACCTACCTGCTGCAGGCGGTTCATAATCGCATCAACTTCTTTATCACTGATTGGCGCAGGACGGTCGGAAGTACCACCGATAAAGCCCATTACACGCGGTACACTGCGTACTAAATGCCAGCTGGCGTCATTCATTACCATCTGAACCAGTACGTAGCCAGGGAAGAATTTACGTTCGCTTTTGCGACGCTGGCCACCACGGATTTCGACGACTTCTTCAGTCGGCACCATGACTTCGCCAAAAAGCTCTTCCATGTTGTGCAGTTTGATATGCTCATGCAGCGACTTAGCTACGCGGGCTTCAAAACCGGAGAACGCCTGAACGACGTACCAGCGTTTTTTTGGAGCTTCAGACATCTCAGAACCTCAGGCCAGTGATAAACGATACCAGACGGACCAGAATACCATCCAGCCCCCACAAAATCAGTGACATCACGGCAGTTACCGCGGCAACGATTAACGTGGTGTGCAATGTTTCCTGGCGAGTCGGCCAAATGACCTTACGCATTTCGGTTTTAGCTTCACGAGCAAATGCCACGGTCGCTTTGCCTTTAATTGTCAGCAATGCAATGCCGCCCGCTGCAGCGATCAGCACTACCACAGCCAGCGCGCGCAGAGGCAGTGTAACATCGCGATAAATATAGTTGCCGACGATTGCTACCAGGAGCAATGCGATCACAACTACCCATTTCATCGCTTCAAGGCCGCGCCCGCTTCCTTGAGCTTCGGTATTCGCACTCATAAACCAACCTGCCACAATAATTCAGAAACTATTCTGCCCCGCAGAGCGAGGCATCCAAACCGAATGAGCTGTTGAGCGTAACTCGGTATCCAACGCCGTGAAACAGAGCCTGTCTCAACAATGATTATGATTGAAAATCACTGATGAGCCAGGTTCTATGTAACAGCGTGCAAAAAGGGCATCAAATGATGCCCTTTCCTTGTGCATTGCGTCAAATGTTATCGTAATTAAGCGATAATTGTAGCAACAACACCCGCACCAACAGTACGGCCGCCTTCACGGATAGCGAAGC
>CEFQ01000101.1 GCA_900068845.1 Enterobacter ludwigii | reverse complement strand
CAGCGTGCCTTCTCCCGAAGTTACGGCACCATTTTGCCTAGTTCCTTCACCCGAGTTCTCTCAAGCGCCTTGGTATTCTCTACCTGACCACCTGTGTCGGTTTGGGGTACGATTTCGTGTTACCTGGAGCTTAGAGGCTTTTCCTGGAAGCAGGGCATCAGTTACTTCACCACCGTGGTGGCTCGTCGTCACGCCTCAGCCTTAAGACACCCCGGATTTACCAAAGGTGTCAGCCTACACGCTTAAACCGGGACAACCGTCGCCCGGATAACCTAGCCTTCTCCGTCCCCCCTTCGCAGTAACACCAAGTGCAGGAATATTAACCTGCTTCCCATCGACTACGCTTTTCAGCCTCGCCTTAGGGGTCGACTCACCCTGCTCCGATTAACGTTGAACAGGAACCCTTGGTCTTCCGGCGAGCGGGCTTTTCACCCGCTTTATCGTTACTTATGTCAGCATTCGCACTTCTGATACCTCCAGCATGCCTCACAGCACACCTTCAACGGCTTACAGAACGCTCCCCTACCCAACAACGCATACGCGTCGCTGCCGCAGCTTCGGTGCATGGTTTAGCCCCGTTACATCTTCCGCGCAGGCCGACTCGACCAGTGAGCTATTACGCTTTCTTTAAATGATGGCTGCTTCTAAGCCAACATCCTGGCTGTCTGTGCCTTCCCACATCGTTTCCCACTTAACCATGACTTTGGGACCTTAGCTGGCGGTCTGGGTTGTTTCCCTCTTCACGACGGACGTTAGCACCCGCCGTGTGTCTCCCGTGATAACATTCTTCGGTATTCGCAGTTTGCATCGGGTTGGTAAGCCGGGATGGCCCCCTAGCCGAAACAGTGCTCTACCCCCGAAGATGAGTTCACGAGGCGCTACCTAAATAGCTTTCGGGGAGAACCAGCTATCTCCCGGTTTGATTGGCCTTTCACCCCCAGCCACAAGTCATCCGCTAATTTTTCAACATTAGTCGGTTCGGTCCTCCAGTTAGTGTTACCCAACCTTCAACCTGCCCATGGCTAGATCACCGGGTTTCGGGTCTATACCCTGCAACTTAACGCCCAGTTAAGACTCGGTTTCCCTGCGGCTCCCCTATACGGTTAACCTTGCTACAGAATATAAGTCGCTGACCCATTATACAAAAGGTACGCAGTCACCCCCATAAATGAAGGCTCCCACTGCTTGTACGTACACGGTTTCAGGTTCTGTTTCACTCCCCTCGCCGGGGTTCTTTTCGCCTTTCCCTCACGGTACTGGTTCACTATCGGTCAGTCAGGAGTATTTAGCCTTGGAGGATGGTCCCCCCATATTCAGACAGGATACCACGTGTCCCGCCCTACTCTTCGAACTCACAGAATGTGCACTTTCGTGTACGGGGCTATCACCCGGTATCGCGCGACTTTCCAGACGCTTCCACTAACGCACAAACTGATTCAGGTTCTGGGCTGTTCCCCGTTCGCTCGCCGCTACTGGGGGAATCTCGGTTGATTTCTTTTCCTCTGGGTACTTAGATGTTTCAGTTCCCCAGGTTCGCCTCGCAACACTATGTATTCATGTTGCGATGATGCACTGAGTGCACCGGGTTTCCCCATTCGGACATCGTCGGCTGTAGCGGTTCATATCACCTTACCGACGCTTTACGCAGATTAGCACGTCCTTCATCGCCTCTGACTGCCAGGGCATCCACCGTGTACGCTTAGTCGCTTAACCTCACAACCCACAGGCGTTTTGCAACGCT
>CEFQ01000100.1 GCA_900068845.1 Enterobacter ludwigii | reverse complement strand
GCTTCGCTATCCGTGAAGGCGGCCGTACTGTTGGTGCGGGTGTTGTTGCTACAATTATCGCTTAATTGCGTTAATGTCGGTGGCTGCTCAGGTAGCCACCGCAGCAGGAAAAGAGCACTTCGGTGCTCTTTTTTTATGTCTGAATTCCGCCGTTTCGATTAATCCCACATAAAAGCTGCGTTTGAAATAAAAACCATTCTCATTTACAATTTGATCATAAATTGTACGGGAGTTCGCAGTAAATGTACGTCTGCTTGTGTAATGCCGTGAGTGATAAAACTCTTCGCGAAGTGATTCGCCGCTATCAACCTAAATCCATGCAGCACTTGCGTCAGTTGGTTCCGATTGGCAAACAGTGTGGCAAGTGCGTGCGCTTTGCCCGGGAGATCATGGAAGATGAACTGCAAAATGTTCCGTTGTATAAAGAGATAGCGTGACTGCGTAATCTTACTTCCGCAATAACCACAATAACTGTCGCGTTTTTTTGACTTCCTTCTAACCGCATCTACGATTTATGTAGTTGGAAGCGGAGGATACAAAATGAAGGGCGACGGTAAAATCATAAGTTATCTCAACAAATTGCTGGGAAATGAGCTGGTTGCAATCAATCAGTACTTTCTTCATGCGCGTATGTTTAAAAATTGGGGCTTGATGCGACTCAACGATGTTGAGTATCACGAGTCAATCGATGAAATGAAGCATGCCGATAAGTACATTGAACGGATTCTTTTTCTTGAAGGGATTCCAAATCTGCAAGATCTCGGCCGACTGCGCATCGGCGAAGACGTGCCGGAAATGCTGCAGTCTGACCTGTCATTAGAACTGGAAGGCGCAAAGGATTTGCGGGAAGCGATAGCCTATGCTGACAAGGTTCATGACTATGTCAGCAGAGACATGATGATTGAGATTCTTACGGAAGAGGAGGGTCACATAGATTGGTTGGAAACCGAACTCGAACTGGTGAGAAAGCTCGGCCTGCAAAATTATCTTCAGTCTCAATTAAAAGAACAAAACGAACACTAGCCTGATGCCAATAAGTAATTCTACTCAAGCCCGCGACAATCAAAAACGAATGTCGCGGTTTTTTTTTGGTCAGAAGCCAGATTGATGTGGTTAAAAACACAACACGGGTTGCTTCCTAAACAGATCTAAGTATAATGCGCGGGCCTGCCGATATTGGTGCGGCGCGATTCGAGCAGAATCGCAGGGGATAGCTGTTCATGTATCGCCTAACAATACTCCCAATTGGGGAGTTATATGCTGAACGATTACACTCCTCCATCAATCGTAATGGATGTGGGTAGTAATTCTTTTCGTTTATAAAATGTTTGGAGCCTTGGTCTCATGTCGAACCAAAGAATCCGTATCCGTCTTAAAGCGTTTGATCATCGCCTGATCGATCAATCAACCGCGGAAATCGTTGAGACTGCCAAGCGCACTGGTGCGCAGGTACGTGGTCCGATCCCGCTGCCAACCCGCAAAGAGCGTTTTACCGTTCTGATCTCTCCGCACGTTAACAAAGACGCGCGTGATCAGTACGAAATCCGCACTCACAAGCGTCTGGTAGACATCGTTGAGCCAACTGAAAAAACCGTTGATGCTCTGATGCGTCTGGACCTGGCTGCCGGTGTTGACGTGCAGATCAGCCTGGGTTAATCAGGTCATCGAGCGATTGAGAGGTTGATACAATGATTGGTTTAGTCGGTAAAAAAGTGGGTATGACCCGCATCTTCACTGAAGATGGCGTTTCAATCCCAGTAACCGTTATCGAAGTTGAAGCAAACCGCGTTACTCAGGTTAAAGGCCTGGACAACGATGGTTACCAAGCTATCCAGGTTACCACCGGTGCTAAAAAAGCAAGCCGTGTGAGCAAGCCTGAAGCAGGTCATTTTGCTAAAGCTGGCGTTGACGCTGGCCGTGGTCTGTGGGAATTCCGCACCGAAGGTGAAGATTTCTCTGTTGGCCAGAGCATCAGTGTTGAAATTTTCGCTGACGTTAAAAAAGTAGACGTTACCGGTACCTCTAAAGGTAAAGGTTTCGCAGGTACCGTTAAGCGCTGGAACTTCCGTACCCAGGACGCTACACACGGTAACTCCTTGTCACACCGCGTTCCGGGTTCTATCGGTCAGAACCAGACTCCGGGCAAAGTGTTCAAAGGCAAGAAAATGGCTGGTCAGCTGGGTAATGAGCGCGTAACCGTTCAGAGCCTGGAAGTAGTACGTGTTGACGCTGAGCGCAACCTGCTGCTGGTCAAAGGTGGCGTCCCGGGTGCAACTGGGTGCGATCTGATTGTTAAACCAGCTGTGAAGGCGTAAGGGGATAGCAATGGAATTAGTACTGAAAGACGCGCAGAGCGCGCTGACTGTTTCCGAAACTACCTTCGGTCGTGATTTCAACGAAGCGCTGGTTCACCAGGTTGTTGTTGCTTATGCCGCTGGTGCTCGTCAGGGTACTCGTGCGCAGAAGACTCGTGCTGAAGTTACTGGTTCAGGCAAAAAGCCTTGGCGCCAGAAAGGTACCGGCCGTGCGCGTGCAGGTTCTGTAAAGAGCCCAATCTGGCGTTCAGGTGGCGTGACCTTCGCTGCACGTCCGCAGGACCACAGTCAAAAAGTTAACAAAAAGATGTACCGCGGCGCGCTGAAAAGCATCCTGTCCGAGCTGGTACGTCAGGACCGTCTGATCGTTGTCGAGACGTTCTCTGTAGAAGCACCTAAAACTAAGCTGCTGGTACAGAAACTGAAAGACATGGCGCTGCAAGATGTGCTGATCATCACCGGTGAACTGGATGAGAATCTGTTCCTGGCTGCGCGTAACCTGTACAAGGTTGACGTGCGTGATGCAGCAGGCATCGACCCAGTTAGCCTGATCGCCTTCGACAAAGTCGTTATGACTGCGGAAGCAGTTAAGCAAGTTGAGGAGATGCTGGCATGATCCGTGAAGAACGTCTGCTGAAAGTAGTGCGTGCACCGCACGTATCAGAAAAAGCATCTACTGCGATGGAAAAAACCAATACCATCGTTCTCAAAGTTGCTAAAGACGCGACCAAAGCAGAGATCGTTGCTGCTGTTGAGAAACTGTTCGAAGTGGAAGTTAAAGACGTAAACACCCTGGTAGTTAAAGGGAAAGTTAAGCGTCACGGACAGCGTATCGGTCGTCGTAGCGACTGGAAAAAAGCTTACGTCACCCTGAAGGAAGGCCAGAATCTGGACTTCGTCGGCGGCGCTGAGTAAGTCGGAGGAGAAAGACAATGGCAGTTGTTAAATGTAAACCGACATCTCCGGGTCGTCGTCACGTAGTTAAAGTGGTGAACCCAGAGCTGCACAAGGGCAAACCATTTGCCCCGCTGGTAGAAAAAAACAGCAAATCCGGTGGTCGTAACAACAATGGTCGTATCACTACCCGTCATATCGGTGGTGGTCACAAGCAGGCTTACCGTATTGTTGACTTCAAACGCAACAAAGATGGTATCCCAGCAGTTGTTGAGCGTCTTGAGTACGATCCGAACCGTTCTGCGAACATCGCACTGGTTCTGTACAAAGATGGCGAGCGCCGTTACATCCTGGCCCCTAAAGGCCTAAAAGCCGGCGATCAGATTCAATCTGGCGTTGATGCTGCGATTAAAGCAGGTAACACCCTGCCGATGCGTAACATCCCGGTGGGTTCTACCGTTCATAACGTAGAAATGAAACCAGGCAAAGGCGGTCAGATTGCTCGCTCAGCTGGTACTTACGTGCAGATCGTTGCGCGTGAAGGTTCCTACGTTACCCTGCGTCTGCGTTCAGGCGAAATGCGCAAAGTTGAATCCGAATGTCGTGCAACTCTCGGCGAAGTCGGCAACTCTGAGCACATGCTGCGCGTGCTGGGTAAAGCTGGTGCAACCCGTTGGCGTGGTGTTCGTCCTACCGTTCGCGGTACTGCGATGAACCCAGTCGATCACCCGCACGGTGGTGGTGAAGGTCGTAACTTTGGTAAGCACCCGGTAACCCCGTGGGGCGTTCAGACCAAAGGTAAGAAGACCCGTAGCAACAAGCGTACTGATAAATTTATCGTACGTCGCCGTAGCAAATAATTTTAGAGGATAAGCCATGCCACGTTCTCTCAAGAAAGGTCCTTTTATTGACCTGCACTTGCTGAAGAAGGTAGAGAAAGCGGTGGAAAGCGGTGACAAGAAGCCCCTGCGCACTTGGTCCCGTCGTTCAACGATCTTCCCTAACATGATCGGTTTGACCATCGCTGTCCATAATGGTCGTCAGCACGTTCCTGTCTTTGTTTCCGACGAAATGGTCGGCCACAAACTGGGTGAATTTGCACCGACACGTACTTATCGCGGCCATGCTGCAGATAAGAAAGCCAAGAAGAAATAAGTAGGAGGAAGAGATGGAAACTATTGCTCAACATCGCCATGCTCGTTCTTCTGCTCAGAAGGTTCGCCTGGTGGCAGACCTGATTCGCGGTAAGAAAGTGTCGCAGGCTCTGGATATTCTGACCTACACCAACAAGAAAGCTGCTGTGTTGGTTAAGAAAGTCCTGGAATCTGCCATTGCGAACGCCGAACACAACGATGGCGCTGATATCGACGATCTGAAAGTCGCGAAAATCTTCGTAGACGAAGGCCCAAGCATGAAGCGCATTATGCCGCGTGCGAAAGGTCGTGCAGATCGCATCCTGAAGCGCACCAGCCACATTACTGTGGTTGTGTCCGATCGCTGAGACTCTGGAGACTAGCAATGGGTCAGAAAGTACATCCTAATGGTATTCGCCTGGGTATTGTAAAACCATGGAACTCTACCTGGTTTGCGAACACCAAAGAATTCGCTGACAACCTGGACAGCGATTTTAAAGTCCGTCAGTTCCTGACTAAGGAACTGGCTAAAGCGTCTGTATCTCGTATCGTTATCGAGCGTCCGGCTAAGAGCATCCGTGTGACTATTCACACTGCTCGCCCGGGTATCGTTATCGGTAAGAAAGGTGAAGACGTAGAAAAACTGCGTACGGTCGTCGCGAAAATCGCTGGCGTTCCTGCACAGATCAACATCGCCGAAGTCCGTAAGCCGGAACTGGACGCTAAATTGGTTGCTGATAGCATCACTTCACAGCTGGAGCGTCGTGTGATGTTCCGTCGTGCTATGAAGCGTGCTGTACAGAACGCAATGCGTCTGGGCGCGAAGGGTATTAAAGTCGAAGTCAGCGGCCGTTTGGGCGGTGCCGAGATCGCACGTACCGAATGGTACCGTGAAGGTCGCGTACCGTTGCACACACTGCGTGCAGACATTGACTACAACACCTCTGAAGCGCACACCACTTATGGTGTAATCGGCGTTAAGGTATGGATCTTCAAAGGCGAGATCCTGGGTGGTATGGCTGCTGTTGAACAACCGGAACCGGCTGCTCAACCTAAAAAGCAGCAGCGTAAAGGCCGTAAGTAAGGAGAGTCGCTGATGTTACAACCAAAGCGTACGAAATTCCGTAAAGTGCACAAAGGCCGCAACCGTGGTCTGGCGCAAGGTACGGATGTCAGCTTCGGTACTTTCGGTCTGAAAGCTGTTGGCCGTGGTCGTCTGACTGCTCGTCAGATCGAAGCAGCACGTCGTGCTATGACCCGTGCAGTTAAGCGTCAAGGTAAAATTTGGATCCGTGTATTCCCGGACAAACCAATTACCGAGAAGCCGCTGGAAGTGCGTATGGGTAAAGGTAAGGGTAACGTGGAGTATTGGGTTGCCCTCATTCAACCGGGTAAAGTCCTGTATGAAATGGACGGCGTTCCGGAAGAGCTGGCCCGTGAAGCCTTCAAGCTGGCAGCAGCAAAACTGCCTATCAAAACCACCTTTGTTACTAAGACGGTGATGTAATGAAAGCAAATGAGCTGCGTGAAAAAAGCGTTGAAGAGCTGAACACTGAGCTACTTAACCTGCTGCGTGAGCAGTTTAACCTGCGCATGCAAGCAGCATCCGGCCAACTTCAGCAAACCCATCTGCTGAAAGAAGTGCGCCGTAATGTTGCACGTTTTAAGACTTTACTGACTGAGAAGGCGGCGTAATGACCGATAAAATCCGTACTCTGCAGGGTCGTGTTATTAGTGACAAAATGCAGAAATCTGCAGTTGTTGCTATCGAACGTGTCGTGAAACACCCGATCTACGGTAAATTCATCAAGCGTACGACTAAGCTGCACATCCATGACGAGAACAACGAATGCGGTATTGGTGACGTGGTTGAAATCCGCGAAACTCGTCCGCTGTCTAAGACTAAGTCTTGGACGTTAGTTCGCGTTGTAGAGAAAGCGGTTCTGTAATAGAATCCGCTTCCTCTAAAAAATAAAATGAACGGCTCGTCTGAGCCGTTCATTTTTTCTACCCATGTGCGAGAACCGGTGTTATAATGCCGCGCCCTCAATTATGGGGCTTTTTAACGACCTGAGGTTTGGGTCCCGAAGTAGTAGTTGACATTAGCGGAGCACTAAAATGATCCAAGAACAGACTATGCTGAACGTCGCCGACAACTCCGGTGCACGTCGCGTAATGTGTATCAAGGTTCTGGGTGGCTCGCACCGTCGCTACGCAGGCGTCGGCGATATCATCAAAGTGACCATCAAGGAAGCAATTCCTCGTGGCAAGGTGAAAAAAGGTGATGTCCTGAAAGCGGTAGTGGTGCGCACCAGGAAGGGTGTTCGTCGCCCGGACGGTTCTGTCATTCGCTTCGATGGTAATGCATGCGTTATTTTAAATAATAACAGCGAGCAACCTATCGGTACGCGTATTTTTGGGCCGGTAACTCGTGAACTTCGTACTGAAAAGTTCATGAAAATTATCTCTCTGGCACCAGAAGTACTCTAAGGAGCGAGCAATGGCAGCGAAAATCCGTCGTAACGACGAAGTTATCGTGCTTACCGGCAAAGACAAAGGTAAACGCGGTAAAGTAAAGAATGTCCTGACTTCTGGTAAGGTCATCGTTGAAGGTATTAACCTGGTTAAGAAACATCAGAAGCCGGTCCCGGCCCTGAACCAACCAGGTGGCATCGTTGAGAAAGAGGCTGCAATTCAGGCTTCCAACGTTGCACTCTTCAATGCGGCAACCGGCAAGGCTGACCGTGTAGGCTTTAGATTCGAAGACGGCAAAAAAGTCCGTTTCTTCAAGTCTAATAGCGAAACTATCAAGTAATTTGGAGTAGTACGATGGCGAAACTGCATGATTACTACAAAGACGAAGTAGTCCAGAAACTCATGACAGAGTTCGGCTACAATTCTGTCATGCAAGTCCCTCGGGTCGAGAAGATCACCCTGAACATGGGTGTTGGTGAAGCGATCGCTGACAAGAAACTGCTGGATAATGCAGCAGCTGACCTGGCAGCAATCTCCGGTCAAAAACCGCTGATCACCAAAGCACGCAAATCAGTTGCAGGCTTCAAAATCCGTCAGGGCTATCCGATCGGCTGTAAAGTAACTCTGCGCGGCGAGCGCATGTGGGAGTTCTTTGAGCGTCTGATCACTATTGCTGTACCGCGTATCCGTGACTTCCGTGGTTTATCTGCGAAGTCTTTCGACGGTCGTGGTAACTACAGCATGGGCGTTCGTGAGCAGATCATCTTCCCAGAGATCGATTATGACAAAGTCGATCGCGTTCGTGGTTTGGATATTACCATTACCACTACTGCGAAATCTGATGATGAAGGCCGTGCTCTGCTGGCTGCCTTTGAATTCCCGTTCCGCAAGTAAGGCAGGGTTACTTAATGGCTAAGCAATCTATGAAAGCACGCGAAGTTAAGCGTGTGAAATTAGCAGACAAGTTCTTCGCTAAACGTGTTGAACTGAAAGCGATCATTTCTGATGTGAACGCTTCCGACGAAGACCGTTGGAATGCCGTTCTCAAGCTGCAGAGTCTGCCGCGTGATTCCAGCCCTTCACGTCAGCGTAACCGCTGCCGTCAGACAGGTCGTCCGCACGGTTTCCTGCGGAAGTTTGGGTTGAGCCGTATCAAGGTCCGTGAAGCCGCAATGCGCGGTGAGATCCCGGGCCTTAAAAAGGCTAGCTGGTAATTGTCACCATTTGAATCACGGGAGTAACACAGATGAGCATGCAAGATCCGATCGCGGATATGCTGACCCGTATCCGTAACGGTCAGGCCGCGAACAAAGTTGCGGTCTCTATGCCTTCCTCCAAGCTGAAAGTGGCAATTGCCAACGTGCTGAAGGAAGAAGGCTATATTGAAGATTTTAAAATCGAAGGCGACATCAAGTCTGAACTGGAAGTAACACTTAAGTATTTCCAGGGTAAGTCTGTTGTAGAAAGCATTCAGCGTGTTAGCCGTCCAGGTCTGCGCATCTATAAGAAAAAAGATGAGCTGCCAAAAGTTATGGCTGGGCTGGGCATTGCTGTAATTTCTACTTCTAAAGGTGTCATGACTGATCGTGCAGCGCGCCAAGCTGGTCTTGGTGGCGAAATTATCTGCTACGTAGCGTAATCGGAGGATAAAATGTCTCGTGTTGCAAAAGCACCTGTCGTTGTTCCTGCGGGCGTAGAGGTAAAACTCAACGGTCAGGAAGTTTCGATTAAAGGCAAAAACGGCGAGCTGACTCGTACTATCAACAGTGCTGTAGAAGTTAAGCAAGCAGACAACGCCCTGACTTTCGCTCCACGCGAAGGTTATGCGGATGGTTGGGCACAAGCAGGTACTGCTCGTGCATTGCTGAACGGCATGGTTATCGGTGTTACCGAAGGCTTCACCAAGAAGCTGCAACTGGTTGGTGTTGGTTATCGTGCAGCTGTTAAAGGCAACTCTGTGAGCTTGGCCCTTGGCTTCTCTCACCCTGTTGACCATGCACTGCCGGCCGGCATCACTGCTGAATGTCCAACTCAGACTGAGATCGTGCTGAAAGGCGCTGATAAACAGCTGATTGGTCAGGTTGCAGCTGATCTGCGCGCCTACCGTCGTCCTGAGCCTTACAAAGGCAAGGGTGTTCGTTACGCCGACGAAGTCGTGCGTACCAAAGAGGCTAAGAAGAAGTAAGGTAACACTATGGATAAGAAATCTGCTCGTATCCGTCGTGCGACCCGTGCACGTCGCAAGCTCAAAGAGCTGGGTGCTACTCGCCTGGTGGTACATCGTACCCCGCGTCATATTTACGCACAGGTGATCGCCCCGAACGGTTCCGAAGTTCTGGTTGCTGCTTCTACTGTAGAAAAAGCTATTGCCGAACAACTGAAGTATACCGGTAACAAAGACGCCGCTGCAGCTGTAGGTAAAGCTCTGGCTGAGCGCGCTGTTGAGAAAGGCATCAAAAATGTCTCTTTCGACCGTTCCGGGTTCCAATATCATGGTCGTGTCCAGGCACTGGCAGATGCTGCCCGTGAAGCTGGCCTTCAGTTCTAAGGTAGAGGTCTAAGATGTCAAACATCGAGAAACAAGCTGGCGAACTGCAGGAAAAACTGATCGCGGTAAACCGTGTATCTAAAACTGTAAAAGGTGGTCGTATTTTCTCCTTCACCGCACTGACTGTAGTGGGTGATGGTAACGGCCGCGTTGGTTTTGGTTACGGTAAAGCGCGTGAAGTTCCAGCAGCGATCCAGAAAGCGATGGAGAAAGCCCGTCGCAATATGATTAACGTCGCGCTGACTCACGGAACTCTGCAGCACCCTGTTAAAGGTGCTCACACAGGTTCTCGTGTGTTCATGCAGCCGGCTTCTGAAGGTACCGGTATTATCGCCGGTGGTGCAATGCGCGCCGTTTTAGAAGTCGCTGGAGTACATAACGTTTTGGCTAAAGCGTATGGTTCTACAAACCCGATTAACGTGGTTCGTGCAACTATCGATGGCCTGGGCAATATGAATTCTCCGGAAATGGTCGCTGCCAAGCGTGGTAAATCCGTTGAAGAAATTCTGGGGTAATCACGATGGCTAAGACTATTAAAATTACACAAACCCGCAGTTCAATCGGCCGCCTGCCTAAGCACAAAGCGACTCTGGTTGGCTTGGGTCTGCGTCGCATCAATCACACCGTTGAGCGTGAAGATACGCCTGCTGTACGCGGTATGATTAACGCGATTTCCTACATGCTGAAAGTGGAGGAGTAAGAGATGCGTTTAAACACTCTGTCTCCGGCCGAAGGGTCTAAACACGCTTCTAAGCGTCTGGGTCGTGGTATCGGTTCTGGCCTCGGTAAAACTGGTGGTCGTGGTCACAAAGGTCAGAACTCTCGTTCTGGCGGTGGCGTACGTCGCGGTTTCGAGGGTGGTCAGATGCCTCTGTACCGTCGTCTGCCGAAATTCGGTTTCACCTCTCGCAAAGCAATGATCACCACAGAAGTTCGTCTGTCTGATCTGGCGAAAGTTGAAGGCGGTATTGTTGACCTGAATACGCTGAAAGCGGCCAATATTATCGGTGTTCAGATTGAATTCGCGAAAGTGATTCTTTCTGGTGAAGTTTCTGCACCGGTAACGGTTCGCGGTCTGCGTGTCACCAAAGGTGCTCGTGCTGCAATCGAAGCTGCTGGCGGTAAAATCGAGGAATAAGTAGCAGATGGCAAAGCAACCGGGATTAGATTTTCAAAGTGCCAAAGGTGGCTTTGGTGAACTGAAGCGCAGACTGTTGTTTGTAATCGGTGCACTCATTGTCTTCCGAATTGGCTCTTTTATTCCAATCCCCGGTATCGATGCCACTGTACTTGCCAAACTGCTTGAGCAACAGCGTGGCACCATCATTGAAATGTTCAACATGTTCTCTGGTGGTGCTCTCAGTCGTGCCTCAATCTTCGCACTGGGTATTATGCCGTATATTTCGGCCTCTATTATTATCCAGCTGCTGACGGTGGTTCATCCAGCGTTAGCTGAGATTAAGAAAGAGGGTGAAGCTGGTCGTCGTAAGATTAGCCAGTACACTCGCTACGGCACACTGGTTCTGGCTGTATTCCAGTCGATCGGTATTGCTACCGGTTTACCGAATATGCCTGGAATGCAGGGACTGGTAATGAATCCAGGCTTTGCGTTCTACTTTACCGCTGTTGTAAGTCTGGTTACCGGGACAATGTTCCTGATGTGGCTGGGCGAACAGATTACTGAACGAGGTATCGGCAACGGTATCTCGATCATTATCTTCGCAGGTATTGTTGCGGGCCTCCCGCCGGCCATTGGCCATACCATCGAGCAAGCGCGGCAAGGTGACCTGCACTTCCTTCTGTTGCTGTTGGTTGCAGTTCTAGTATTTGCAGTGACGTTCTTTGTTATTTTCGTCGAGCGTGGCCAACGCCGCATTGTGGTCAACTACGCTAAACGTCAGCAAGGTCGTCGTGTATATGCTGCACAGAGCACACATTTACCGTTGAAAGTGAACATGGCGGGCGTAATCCCAGCTATTTTTGCTTCCAGCATTATTCTGTTCCCAGCGACCATAGCATCATGGTTCGGGGGCGGTACCGGTTGGAACTGGCTGACAACAATTTCGCTGTATTTGCAACCAGGACAGCCGCTTTATGTGCTACTCTATGCGACTGCAATCATCTTCTTCTGTTTCTTCTACACGGCGTTGGTATTCAACCCACGTGAAACAGCAGATAACCTGAAGAAGTCTGGTGCATTCGTACCGGGAATTCGTCCGGGAGAGCAAACGGCGAAGTACATCGATAAAGTAATGACACGTTTGACCTTAATCGGCGCACTGTATATTACTTTTATCTGCCTGATCCCGGAGTTCATGCGTGATGCTATGAAAGTTCCATTCTACTTTGGCGGTACATCGCTGCTCATTGTAGTGGTCGTCATCATGGACTTTATGGCTCAAGTGCAAACTCTGATGATGTCAAGTCAGTACGAGTCTGCATTGAAGAAAGCTAACCTGAAGGGCTATGGCCGTTAATTCGGGTGCTTGAGAAGTTACGGAGAGTAAAAATGAAAGTTCGTGCTTCCGTCAAGAAATTATGTCGTAACTGCAAAATCATTCGCCGCGACGGTGTCGTACGTGTGATCTGCAGCGCCGAGCCAAAGCATAAACAGCGCCAAGGCTGATATTGTCACATATTTTTCTTGCAAAGTCGGGTTGAGCTGGCTAGATTAGCCAGCCAATCTTTTGTATGTCGATGCGTTACCATTTGAGTATCCTGAAAACGGGCTTTTCAGCATGGGACGCATTTGTTTAATTATAGGAGTGCATAGTGGCCCGTATAGCAGGCATTAACATTCCTGATCAAAAACATACCGTTATCGCATTAACTTCGATCTTCGGTATCGGTAAAACTCGTTCTAAAGCCATCTGCGCTTCAACGGGTATTGCTGAAAATGTTAAGATCAGAGAGCTGTCTGAAGAACAAATTGAACAGCTGCGTGAAGCAGTTGGTAAATTCGTTGTTGAAGGTGATCTGCGCCGTGAAATCACCCTGAGCATCAAGCGTCTTATGGACCTTGGTTGCTATCGTGGTTTACGCCATCGTCGTGGTCTGCCAGTTCGCGGTCAGCGTACTAAGACCAATGCACGTACCCGTAAGGGTCCGCGTAAACCGATCAAGAAATAATCGGGGTGAGTAAATAATGGCAAAGGCACCAGTTCGTGCACGTAAGCGTGTAAGAAAACAAGTCTCAGATGGCGTGGCTCATGTCCATGCATCTTTTAACAACACCATCGTTACCATTACGGATCGTCAGGGTAACGCACTGGGTTGGGCAACCGCCGGTGGTTCCGGTTTCCGCGGTTCACGTAAATCTACTCCGTTTGCTGCTCAGGTAGCTGCAGAGCGCTGTGCAGAAGCAGTGAAAGATTACGGTATTAAGAATCTGGAAGTTATGGTTAAGGGTCCGGGTCCAGGTCGCGAATCAACAATTCGTGCTCTGAACGCTGCTGGTTTCCGCATCACTAATATTACTGATGTGACTCCAATCCCTCACAACGGTTGTCGTCCGCCGAAAAAACGTCGCGTTTAACGCCCGTTTTTAGGTTAGTTGGAGAAAGAAAATGGCAAGATATTTGGGTCCTAAGCTCAAGCTGAGCCGTCGTGAGGGTACCGACTTATTCCTTAAGTCTGGCGTTCGCGCGATCGATACCAAGTGCAAAATTGAACAACCACCTGGTCAGCATGGTGCGCGTAAACCGCGTCTGTCTGACTACGGCGGCCAGTTGCGTGAAAAGCAGAAAGTTCGTCGTATGTACGGCGTGCTGGAGCGTCAGTTCCGTAACTATTATAAAGAAGCAGCACGTCTGAAAGGCAACACAGGTGAAAACCTGCTGGCCCTGCTGGAAGGTCGTCTGGATAACGTTGTTTACCGTATGGGCTTTGGCGCCACTCGTGCAGAAGCACGTCAGCTGGTTAGCCATAAATCTATCCTGGTGAACGGTCGCGTTGTTAACATCGCTTCTTATCAGGTATCTCCGAATGATGTCGTAAGCATCCGTGAGAAAGCCAAACAGCAATCTCGCGTGAAGGCCGCTCTGGAGCTGGCTGAGCAGCGTGAAAAGCCAACCTGGCTGGAAGTTGATGCTACTAAGATGGAAGGTGTGTTCAAGCGTATTCCTGAACGTACTGATCTGTCTGCGGACATTAACGAACACCTGATCGTCGAGCTTTACTCTAAGTAAAGCTTAGTACCAAAGAGAGGACACAATGCAGGGTTCTGTGACAGAGTTTCTAAAACCGCGCCTGGTAGATATCGAGCAAGTGAGTTCGACGCACGCCAAGGTGACCCTTGAGCCGTTAGAGCGTGGCTTTGGCCATACTCTTGGTAACGCACTGCGCCGTATTCTGCTTTCTTCCATGCCGGGTTGCGCGGTGACCGAGGTTGAGATTGATGGTGTGCTTCATGAGTACTCCACCAAAGAGGGCGTACAGGAAGATATCCTGGAAATCCTGCTTAACCTGAAAGGGTTGGCGGTAAGAGTTCAAGGTAAAGATGAAGTCATCCTTACTCTGAATAAATCTGGCATTGGCCCTGTGACTGCAGCCGACATCACCCACGACGGTGATGTTGAAATCGTCAAGCCGCAGCATGTGATCTGCCACCTGACCGATGAAAACGCATCTATTAGTATGCGCATCAAAGTTCAGCGTGGTCGTGGTTATGTGCCGGCTTCTGCCCGAATTCATTCGGAAGAAGATGAGCGCCCAATCGGCCGTCTGTTGGTTGACGCTTGCTACAGCCCTGTAGACCGTATCGCCTACAATGTTGAAGCAGCGCGTGTAGAACAGCGTACCGACCTGGACAAGCTGGTCATCGAAATGGAAACTAACGGCACAATCGATCCTGAAGAGGCGATTCGTCGTGCGGCTACCATCCTGGCAGAACAACTGGAAGCTTTCGTTGACTTACGTGATGTACGTCAGCCGGAAGTGAAAGAAGAGAAACCAGAATTCGATCCGATCCTGCTGCGCCCTGTTGACGATCTGGAATTGACTGTCCGCTCTGCTAACTGCCTTAAGGCAGAAGCTATCCACTACATCGGTGATCTGGTACAGCGTACCGAGGTTGAGCTGCTTAAAACGCCTAACCTGGGTAAAAAATCTCTTACCGAGATTAAAGATGTGCTTGCTTCACGTGGTTTGTCTCTGGGCATGCGCCTGGAAAACTGGCCACCAGCAAGCATTGCTGATGAATAACCGGATCACAGGTTAAGGTTTCACTGAGAAGGATAAGGTCATGCGCCATCGTAAGAGTGGTCGTCAACTGAACCGCAACAGCAGCCATCGTCAGGCTATGTTCCGCAACATGGCTGGTTCTCTGGTTCGTCATGAGATCATTAAGACGACTCTGCCGAAAGCCAAAGAGCTGCGCCGCGTAGTTGAGCCGCTGATTACTCTTGCCAAGACCGACAGCGTAGCTAATCGTCGTCTGGCATTCGCCCGCACTCGTGATAACGAGATCGTGGCAAAACTGTTTAACGAGCTGGGCCCGCGTTTCGCGAGCCGTGCAGGTGGTTACACTCGCATTTTGAAGTGTGGCTTCCGTGCTGGTGACAACGCTCCGATGGCTTACATCGAGCTGGTTGATCGTCCAGAAGCTCAAGCAGAAGCTACTGCAGAGTAATTTGCAGTATCGTAAAAAACCCGCTTCGGCGGGTTTTTTATTGCCCGCAATTCCTTCCCATTTTTTCCTCTTTCGCTATGCTGTTGGCTAAGACACGCGTCAGGAACTCTCTTATGTGGCTAATCGATCAACTTGTTGAGCAGCATATTCGCGATGCTCAGGAAAAAGGCGAACTAAGTAATCTGCCCGGCGAAGGTGCACCGTTACATTTAGATGATGACAGCGGAGTGCCAGCTGAGTTACGTACTGCATATCGGTTGTTAAAAAACTCCGGATACTTACCGCCCGAACTTGAAATGCGTCGGGAAGCATTAGCGCTAGATGATCTACTTCATAAACTGGATCCTGACGATGTAAAGTCACGTGAGTTAACAAAACGTTTAGCGCTGCTTGAAATAAAACTTCAACAGGCAGGAATAAGTACCGACTTCTTACACGGTGATTATAGTAAGGTGATCCATCATCATCTGCAGCGGGATAAATAGCATGTACCGAATTGGCCAATTAGCAAAAATGGCAGATGTCACGCCAGACACCATCCGCTTTTATGAAAAACAGCAGATGATGAATCATGAAGTACGCACCGAGGGCGGCTTTCGCCTTTACAGCGAAGATGATTTACAGCGGCTTCGTTTTATTCGCTATGGTCGCCACCTCGGCTTCAGCTTAGCGTCGATTCGTGGTTTATTGTCGATACGCGTCGATCCGGAACATCATACTTGTCAGGAATCAAAAGCTATCGTTGCGAAGCGGTTGGATGAAGTGAACGGTATGATCGCCGAACTGCAGACCATTCAGCGTTCATTGCACCGTTTAGCCGAAACCTGCTGCGGAGACGTACATAGCAGCGCTAGCTGTTCAATTCTTGAAGCGCTGGAAAAAGGTGAAGAACCTCATGACGAACTTTGTTGCAGCAGAGATTGAATTTTGCGCTAGAAGGAATATAGTTGCGCCGTTACTAACCGGAGGATCAGATGACTCGTTATCAGCACCAAAAAGGTAAAATCAACAACAATGCGCTCGAAGCACTATTACACGATCCACTATTTCGACAGCGCGTTGAGAAGAATCAGAAAGGGAAAGGCAGCTATCAGCGTAAAGACAAACATTCAAAAGGACGTAACTGGGAGGCCAGTGATAAGCAGAGAAGTTTATCACTGGCCTTCTTCTTCAAAGACAAAAAAGCCGCCTTATTGGGCGGCTTTTCATCATAATTTATCGTGATTTTGTTGTTTTAACAGGTCACGGATTTCAGTGAGCAGTAACTCTTCATTTGTTGGTTTTGGTGCTGCTTTTTCAACTTCTTTTTTCTGATACAACTTATTCATTACTTTAATTGCCAGGAAGATCGCAAAGGCAACAATAACGAAATCGAAAACGGTCTGGATAAAGTTACCGTACTCCATCACTACAGCAGGAATATCACCTTCTGCCGGCTTTAATATCCATTTGAACTGTTTAAAATCGACACCGCCGATCAACAAGCCGAGTGGTGGCATGATGATATTTGCGACCAGTGAAGAAACAATCTTACCAAAAGCGGCACCGATGATGACACCGACTGCCAGGTCAACTACGTTCCCACGCATTGCAAAATCACGAAACTCTTTGAATAAACTCATTGTTATCTCCTTGCCTTGGCCAATGGCTAAAGTCTAACAAAGCTTCGTGCAATTGCCATTAAAACAATGGATTAAGTAAAATTATCATGCGGACTATTGCCCGCAGGTTTTACAGGAAGAATGGACTTGGTTGGAATAGACGCTCTACATCGGGCACAAACTTCTTATCCGTCAAGAACATAATCACGTGGTCGCCTTGTTCCACCCGCACGCTATCATTAGCGATGATCACCTCATCACCGCGCACAACAGCACCGATAATGGTTCCCGGCGGCAGCTTAATATCTTCAATTAAACGTCCGACCACGCGTGAGGTCGTTTCATCGCCGTGCGCGATGGCTTCAATAGCTTCTGCAATGCCGCGACGCAGCGAGGAAACACCAACAATATCAGCTTTACGAACGTGGCTAAGCAGGGCCGAGATCGTGGCTTGTTGTGGCGAGATCGCAATGTCGATCACGCTGCCTTGTACAAGATCAACGTAGGCGCGGCGCTGGATCAGCACCATCACTTTTTTAGCGCCCATCTTCTTAGCCAACATTGCCGACATGATATTGGCCTCATCATCGTTAGTCACTGCAATGAAGAGATCCACCTGATCAACATGCTCTTCGGCCAGCAATTCCTGATCCGAAGCATCACCGTAAAATACAATAGTGTCGTGCAAACGCTCAGCTAATTCCGCCGCACGCTGTTGATTACGTTCAATCAACTTCACGCTGTATTGTTTTTCCAGACGCTGCGCCAAGCCAAAGCCGATATTCCCGCCGCCAACCAACATGATGCGCTTATAAGGTTTTTCCAGACGCTGCATTTCGCTCATTACCGCACGAATATGCTGACTAGCGGCAATAAAGAATACTTCGTCGCCGGCTTCCACAATCGTAGAACCCTGTGGCCGAATGGGTCGATCCTGACGAAAAATTGCGGCTACACGCGTATCAATGTGTGGCATATGTTCGCGCATGATCGACAAAGGATTACCGACCAAAGGGCCGCCATAATAGGCTTTGACCACAGCCAGGCTCACTTTACCCTCGGCAAAATTCACCACCTGAAGTGCACCAGGATATTGAATCAGACGATAGATATTGTCGATCACCAACTGCTCAGGAGAGATCAGATGATCAATCGGCACGGCCTCAGGCACAAACAGCTTATCAGCATCGCGTAAGTATTCAGCGGCGCGAATACGTGCGATGCGATTTGGCGTATTGAAAAGTGAATACGCAATCTGACAAGCCACCATGTTGGTTTCATCTGAGTTTGTCACCGCCACCAACATATCGGCATCTTCAGCTCCGGCTTCTCGCAAAATCCGCGGATGCGAACCGTGACCGTGCACTACGCGCAGATCAAACTTATCCTGTAATACGCGCAAACGCGTCGCATCGCTGTCGACGACCGTAATATCGTTGTTTTCCCCAACCAAATTTTCTGCCAGGGTTCCGCCGACCTGTCCGGCGCCGAGGATAATGATTTTCATGGCTTAGATGCTCTTGTCAGAGTGCGCAGCACTATTTTTTCATCAGCTTAGCGTAGAAGAAACCATCGCCGCCATCGATGGTAGGGAAAACCTGCCAGCCATTGCTTTGGCCTTGCGGCAACGCTTCAGCTACAGCATCGCTATGTGCGGCCAAAAAACTGCTGATTTGATTATGGTTCTCTTCCGGCAAAATGGAGCAGGTGGCATAAATCATGGTGCCGCCAGATTTGAGACGCGGCCAAACTGCTTCCAGAATTTCACGCTGTAAATTCGCCAGCTCTGGAATATCACGATCGCGCCGCAGCCATTTGATGTCGGGATGGCGACGAATAACGCCAGTGGCAGAGCAGGGTGCATCAAGCAAAATGCGATCAAATTGCATGTCACCACACCATTCTGCCGGTGTACGACCATCCCCCTGACGCACTTCAGCCTGCATACCCAGCCGCTGGAGGTTTTCATGCACGCGGAGCAGACGTTGCTGATCAATATCGACGGCTAATACTTTGGACTGCGGGGCTATTTCGAGGATATGTGTGGTTTTACCACCCGGAGCAGCGCAGAGATCGAGAATAGATTCACCATTCTTCGGTTCAAGTAGCAGTGCGCAACGTTGCGCTGAGAGATCCTGCACTGTCACCCAACCTTGATCGAAACCAGGCAAATGGCTGACTGGAGCGGGGGAGTCCAAACGCAATGCATCGGGCGCGTCGGCAGGGAAGGCAATTTTGTCTTCTGCCTGCAATAACGCCAGCCAGGCATCACGACTATGATGCTGACGATTGACGCGCAGCCACATCGGCGGGCGCTGATTATTGGCTTCAACAATTTGCTTCCACTGATCTGGCCACGCTGCCTGCAGACGTTTAAGCAACCACCCAGGATGCCAGTAGCGTTGCGTGCCTTGGTCAACTTCGGCTAATAGCACTTCTTGCTGACGCAGGAATTGGCGCAACACACCGTTTAATAGACCTTTTAAATTCGCCCGTTTAAGTACTTCAGCTCCCGCAACGGTTTCTGCCAATGCTGCATGCGCAGGCACGCGCGTATAAAGCAGCTGATAAAGGCCAACCATCAACAGATA
Organism: Enterobacter ludwigii; assembly: GCA_900068845.1. Taxonomy (GTDB): domain Bacteria; phylum Pseudomonadota; class Gammaproteobacteria; order Enterobacterales; family Enterobacteriaceae; genus Pantoea; species Pantoea ludwigii_A. The sequence continues at coordinate 6,209 of CEFQ01000100.1, read as the reverse complement.
ATGCAACACTCGCTGCTTACCGGTTAACGTGCGCTCCATCAATTTGCCGATTAAGGCTTCCAGCTGCGGCAGCGTGCGCATCACGCCAAAACAGAGCTCTTGCAGCAGCGCGCCATCTTTGTCGGATAAGGTCTTTTGCGCGCCCGGCAAAATGGCACTTAACGATTCGCCCTTGTCCACAACGCGTTCAATGAGTTGCGCGGCCAGGCTGCGCAGGTTGGTAGCTTTTTTCATTTTATTTCATCAAACAAAAAGCCCGGTCAAACCGGGCTTGGAGGATCAGGCCAGAACGGTTCCAGCAACGAACCATTCGCGACGTGAATTGAGCAGATCCTGAGCGGACATGGCTTTTTTACCGGCAGGTTGCAGCGTTAACAGATTAAGCACACCATCAGCGGTCGCAATCTGAATACCTTGTTTATCAGCATGTAGTATTTCACCGGGTTGTTTATTCTGATGAGGCAAAATCGTTGCCTGCCAGACTTTTACCGGTTGCTCTTCTATTATGAAATAGCTCATTGGCCATGGATTGAAGGCGCGAATACAACGTTCCAATTGTGCTGCTGGAAGTGACCAATCAAGGCGTGCTTCTTCTTTGCTCAGTTTCTCGGCATAAGAGACCAGCGCTTCATCCTGAACTTCTGGTTTAGCGTTACCACTTGCTAACAGATCCAGCGTTAACAACATGCCTTGCGGACCGAGTTGCGCCAACTTTTCATACAGCGAAGCACTGGTGTCTTCTGCTGTAATTGGGCAAGACAGCTTATGCAGCATGTCACCGGTATCAAGGCCAACATCCATCTGCATGATGGTGACGCCAGTTTCGGTATCCCCGGCCCAGAGAGAGCGTTGAATAGGCGCAGCTCCGCGCCAGCGAGGCAGCAGCGAGCCATGCACATTAATACAACCCAAGCGCGGCATAACCAGCACGGCTTTCGGCAGGATCAAGCCATAAGCGACTACCACCATAATATCGGCCTGCAAATCGGCAACCAGATGCTGGTTCTCTTCAGGCTTCAGAGATTTTGGTTGAAACACGGGAATATCGTGCGCCTGCGCCAGGATTTTTACCGGGCTTGGCGTAAGTTTATTACCGCGTCCGGCAGGACGATCGGGCTGGGTAAAGACACCAACAACCTGATGCTCAGAAGCAAGCAACGCGTCTAAATGACGCGCTGCAAAGTCAGGTGTACCGGCAAAGATAATTTTGAGCGGTGCAGACACAGTTTAACCTTCTATTAGCACTTAATCTTCGCGTGCGTTTAGGCGGGCCAATTTTTCCAATTTCTGTTTGATGCGCTGACGTTTCAGTGGCGACAGATAATCTATGAAAAGTTTACCATCAAGATGATCGATTTCGTGCTGGATACAAATCGCCAGCAAACCATCGCTTTCCAGCTCAAAGCTTTTGCCGTCGCGATCCTGCGCACGCACTTTGACCCATTCAGCGCGCGGCACAAAAGCACGTTGCTCAGGAATGGAAAGACATCCTTCTTCAATTCCGGTTTCACCGCTTTTCTCCAGCAGTTCCGGATTGATCAATACCAAACGCTCGTCACGATTTTCGGAAACATCAATAACAATGATGCGCTGATGAATGTCGACCTGAGTCGCCGCTAAGCCAATACCTTCTTCGGCGTACATGGTTTCGAACATGTCGTCGACAATACGCTGAACGTCTGCGTTTACGGTTGCCACCGGCGCAGCGATTTTGCGAAGGCGATCATCAGGGAAATGTAATACCTGCAAAACTGACATAAATATCCAGATCTGTATGCGTTAAAGAAAAGATTACTGCCTCATATTGTAGACTTTTTGATGCCTGATTGACAGCATTGCGCCGCATCATAGCGCGGCTGACAGGGAGTGTGGCATGGAAAGAATTGAATGGATGCTCAGGCTGGCAAATGTGAAGGGCTTAAGCCGCCGACTTGCCAAAAATTTGGCTGTGACGCTGCAAGATAATGCGCATGTTGATAATGATCTTTTGTTGGATCAAGGATTAAACGAAACACAGCGACAACAGTTCAATGTGCTATGCCCGCGCCAGTTAGAACGAACGTATGTGTGGCTGGAGCATGAACAGCATCATTTAGTGGCCTGCATCGATGAATATTATCCTTCGGCGTTAGCGGAAATCAGTCGACGTCCACCACTGCTGTATGTTGCCGGCAGTTTGGGCGTCTTGCAGACACCACAGCTCGGTGTGGTGGGGAGTCGCCTTTGCACGCATTATGGTCAGCAATGGGGAAGTTGGTTTACGCAGCAATTGGCGCTGAGTGGATTGACTATCACCAGCGGTCTGGCTCGTGGAATTGACGGCGTGGCGCATCGAGCCGCGTTAGAAGTGCAGGGCAAGACCGTGGCAGTGTTAGGCAGCGGCCTGCAGCATATCTACCCTAAAAGTCATCAAGCACTGGCGCGCGAGATTATTATTGGTGGTGGCGCGCTGATCTCGGAATTTCCCCTTGATATGGCACCGCATGCGGTTAACTTTCCGCGACGTAATCGCATTATCAGTGGTTTAAGCTTGGGTGTGTTGGTGATTGAAGCCTCGTTGAAAAGCGGTTCGCTAGTTACAGCACGCTATGCTTTGGAACAAAATCGTAACGTTTATGCGTTACCCGGTGCGCTAGGCAATCCAGGCAGTGAAGGGACGCACTGGCTCATCCAGCAAGGTGCGCTGCTGGTGGCGCATCCCAACAATATTCTTGAGGATTTACATTCGACGCTGCAATGGTTGCCTGATAGCACTTCAGAAACAATATATTCACAAGACAGTGACGATGTTCCATTGCCATTTGCAACTGTGTTGGCTAACGTAGGTGATGAGGTTACACCTGTTGACGTCGTCGCTGAACGTGCCGGCCAACCTGTGCCAGTTATCGCAGCTCACCTGCTGGAGCTGGAGTTAGCAGGATGGATCGCAGCTGTACCCGGCGGCTATGTCCGATTGAGGAGGGCATGCCATGTTCGACGTACTTATGTACTTGTTTGAGACGTATATCCACAACGAAGCTGAAATGCGCGTTGATCAGGATAAATTGACCGATGATTTAACCGATGCCGGTTTTCATCGTGAAGATATCTACAATGCGTTGAATTGGCTTGAGCGGTTAGCGGATTATCAGGAAGGCTTAGTTGCGCCTGTACTCATGGCAAATGATCCGCTCTCAATGCGCATCTACACCGAAGAGGAAAACCAGCGCTTAGATGCAGAATGTCGCGGTTTTATTTTGTTCCTGGAACAGGTCCAGGTGCTGAATATGGAAACGCGCGAGATGGTCATCGAACGTGTAATGGCCCTTGATACCCTCGAATTCGATCTTGAAGATCTCAAATGGGTGGTGTTGATGGTGCTGTTTAACATTCCAGGATGTGAAAACGCCTATCAACAAATGGAAGAACTGTTATTCGACGTCAATGAAGGTATGCTGCATTAATAATCTGCGATTGATGCAACCGGTAATATGAGTAAATCAGCACTATTCTCCGTGCCTAAACACGATCCCTGCCCCGCTTGCGGGGCAGAATTAGTTATACGCTCCGGTAAACACGGCCCCTTTCTGGGGTGCGTTAATTATCCTACCTGCGACTACATCCGCCCGCTGAAAAGTCAGGGAGACGGTCATGTCGTTAAAGTACTGGAAGGTCACGCGTGCCCGCAGTGTGGCGCAGACAAAGTTCTTCGCCAGGGACGATTTGGCATGTTCGTGGGTTGCAGTCATTATCCGGAATGTAATTACACCGAAACCATCGACAAGCCGGATGAAACGGCTATTGCCTGTCCGCAGTGTCAGAGCGGTAAACTGGTTCAACGGCGCTCGCGCTATGGCAAAACCTTCTATTCCTGCGATCGCTATCCAGATTGCCAGTTTGCACTTAACTCAGCACCGGTTGAAGGCGTTTGCCCGCATTGTCAGTTCCCATTATTAATTGAGAAAAAAACCGCACAGGGCATAAAGCGCTTTTGTGCCAGCAAACGTTGCGGTAAGCCCATCGTCCAGGACGAATCATCATCATGAAGCCAAGTCAGTATTCAGCAGGCAGTCTCGATTTTTGCATCGAGCAGCTACAACAACAGGCAGTTATCGCCTATCCAACCGAAGCCGTGTTTGGATTAGGCTGCGATCCCGATAGTGAAAGTGCCGTAATGGCGCTTCTGGCACTTAAGCAGCGTCCAGTCGAGAAGGGGCTTATTTTGATTGCGGCTGATTACGCACAACTTGAACCTTATATTGCTGATCGTGAACTCTCGGTATTGCAGCGCGAGCGTATGTTTGCGAGCTGGCCAGGCCCGGTAACCTATGTGGTGCCCGCTTCGCCACACACGCCGCGCTGGTTAACAGGTCGTTTTGACTCACTGGCAATTCGTGTTAGCGATCATCCGGATGTTCAGGCTTTATGCCGTAGTTTTGGTAAACCTTTGGTTTCGACCAGTGCCAATCTCTCTGGTGAGCCACCTTGTCGTAATGCCGAAGAGGTTGCGCAGCAATTTGGTTCAGATTTCCCGGTTTTGCATGCTGAAACGGGTGGGCGCCTGAATCCTTCTGAAATCCGCGATGTCATTAGCGGTGAACTTATTCGTCAGGGATAATTTATGAAAAGTTTTGCCGTTTTTGGACATCCCATTGCGCATAGCAAATCTCCTTTCATTCATAGCCGGTTTGCTGAGCAAACCGGTATTGATCATCAATATGGAATGGAGTGCGCGCCACTTGATGGTTTTTCTCAGTCGATCGCTGACTTCTTTGCTAACGGCGGAAAAGGTGCCAACGTCACGCTACCTTTCAAACAGCAGGCGTGGGAGTTTGCGGATGAGCTTAGTGAGCGCGCCGCATTATCTGGAGCGGTTAACACATTAAAGAAAGATGCACAGGGCAAGATCTTTGGTGATAACACGGATGGCATCGGTTTGCTCAGCGATCTGGAACGTCTGGAGATGATCCATCCAGGCGATCGAATTCTGCTGGTGGGTGCCGGTGGTGCTGCGCGTGGCGTGATCCTACCGCTGCTTTCATTCGGATGTTCGCTGGTGGTGGTGAATCGCACCGTGGTGCGCGCCGAGCAGCTGGCAGAGATTTTCCAACTTAGCGGTGAAATTAAAGCGTCCAGTTTCGAGCAACTAGCGGGTCAGGAATTTGATCTGATCATTAATGCGACCTCAAGCGGTGTCGATGGCGAAGTTCCGGCATTAGCCGCATCACTTGTTCACCCGCAGACGCGTTGCTACGACATGTTTTATCAACAAGGTTTGACGCCATTTTTACTGTGGTGCCAGCAACAGGGTGCGCAGCAGCTTGCTGATGGTGTTGGCATGCTAGTTGGTCAAGCGGCTCACGCTTTCCATTTATGGCATGGCGTGATGCCAGAGATCACGCCAGTGATAGCCAAACTGAAGCAGGCAATGCATCAATAATAAGCTTGACGATCAGGGATGAGTTTGGCTTTCCTGATCGAGATATTCATTCTTCCAGGCCACATAGTTGTTAGATGAATAAAGTAGTCCGGCGATTTCAGCTTCATTGAGCGGGCGTACCTGCTTAACTGGACTGCCTAGATAGAGGTAGCCACTTTCCAGGCGTTTACCTGGTGGCACTAAGCTGCCCGCACCAATCATCACATCGTCTTCGACAATTACACCATCCAGTAGAATCGATCCCATACCAACCAGTACGCGATTGCCGATAGTACAGCCGTGCAGCATTGCTTTATGCCCCACCGTGACATCCTCACCAACAATCAGCGGATAACCTTGCGGGTTGCTGCTGGACTTGTGAGTCACGTGCAGTACGCTGCCGTCCTGAATATTGCTTCTTTTGCCAATCACGACTTTATTTACATCACCGCGAATCGCAACCAGCGGCCAGATGCTTACGTCATCGGCAAGTTGTACTTCGCCCACCACCACACTGCTGTTATCGATCATCACGCGATCGCCTAGTTGTGGAAAATGGCTCTTATAAGGTCGTAGGGCTGTAGACATGATCTTCTCCTTTTACGTTTTTACCCAAGCCTGCGGTTTAAAAGGCGGATAAACAAGATGATTTTTGAGCAGATCGCTCGCGATCGCAGCGAAAAGAATGAAAACTCGCCAGTCGATTAAAAAGATCGAAAAAAGGGGTTGTGCAAAAAACTCGGATCCCTATAATGCGCCACCACTGAGACGGCAAAGCGGCAACGCAGACGGCTCAGCAGGGAGTGAAGAA
>CEFQ01000098.1:26388-129157 GCA_900068845.1 Enterobacter ludwigii | reverse complement strand
AACGCCGTAGCGCCGATGGTAGTGTGGGGTCTCCCCATGCGAGAGTAGGGAACTGCCAGGCATCAATCAGGTGAAGAAGCCCCGGACGGAAGTTCGGGGCTTTTTTACGTCTGCAGATCGGAAAAACCATCCCAATTCATTGAGTTCTCAGCCACTGAGAAATAAAATCAGCAACATATTCCGGCTGATTGATGTCCAGCATCGGCAAATTCAGTTCTAAATCCTCATCGGTTGCCACTGCAATTACATAACCATCCAGTAAATCCTCAATCTCACCTTTAACGCCACGCCGCCAAAGCGCAATTTTGGGCAGCAGCTCATCTTTAAAACCCTCAACTAAAACCAGGTCTAACGTCGAGCTATCCATTCTCGAGGCTAATTGCATCAGGCTTAATGGTTTATCGGGCGTATCGACCATCAACGCCCACCGCTGATTACTGGCAACGATCACCTGGTCTGCCCCGGCTTTGCGGAGTAGATAACTGTCTTTACCCGGTGTATCGATGTCCATTTGATGATGCGTATGTTTAATTAGGCCCGACCGGATACCTTGCCTTTTCAGTAGCGGAATCACTTGCTCAAGCAACGTGGTTTTTCCAGTTCCGCTCCAGGCAGAAATAGCCAACAAAGGCACGCTCATAACAATTTTTCCTCATTCACTAAATCGTCTGGCGTATTGATATTACGGAATGCCGATTCTGCATCTAAAAGCGTAACGGCATGCCCGCCATGCTCCTGTAAAAACTGCATCAAACGTCGCTCGCCCCGCAGCAGCCAGGCCTCAAGATCATCAGCAAGCGCACAATTGACGAGCGCTAATGCAGGATGATCACGCTGAGAGGACTTCACCCAAACTGCGGGCGCATCGCCACGCTGATGCCATAAGCGTGCAACAAAATCAGTGGGAATCCAGGGAGTATCGCAAGCGCAAAAAGCCACCCAATCTGTTTTACTTTGGCGTAAACCACTGAGTATGCCAGCCAGCGGTCCGGGATAGTCTGGCAAGGAATCAGTAACAACCTGACAACCACTTGCCTGATAGCGATCAATGTTACGGTTAGCGCTTATCAACACAATATTGACTTGCGGCCGGAATCTCCGCAAAACGTGCTGATAAAGTGGTTCGCCCTGTAACATTAGCAGCCCTTTATCCTGGCCCCCCATGCGACTGCCTTGCCCACCTGCGAGGATTACGCCGGTAAATGCTGTCATCTTCGTCTCCTTGCTTCATTCTGGACGATACTTGATTAGCGGCAGCGTACCATCTGCATAAAGGAATCAATGATGAAATATCACCGACTCAATGAACTGCTCGAGCTCCTGCAACCCGCATGGCAAAAGGATGCAGATCTCAACCTGCTGGCATTTTTACAAAAACTGGCACAGGAATCTGGTTTCAGTGGCCCATTAAGTGAATTAACCGATGATGTATTGATTTACCATCTCAAAATGCGTGATGCAGACAGCCAGAGTGCCATTCCCGGCCTGAAAAAGGATTATGAAGTGGACTTCAAAACCGCGCTATTACGCGCACGCGGTGTGATTAAGGATGATGAGTAGTGTTATCCTTGCGCATTAATCGCAAAGGTAACACACAGGCAAAATGATGAGCGAAGCCGCCTTTAATTTCCAGACGCTGAATCCCGATGTCATTCTTGATGCACTTTGGGATGCGGGTCTGCGTGTCGAATCAGGCTTAACCGCCCTCAATAGCTATGAAAACCGCGTCTATCAATTCAGCGATGATGATAAACGCCGCTATGTGGCTAAGTTTTATCGTCCGCAACGCTGGAGCGTACAACAGATCCTCGAAGAACATCAGTTCACGCAGGATTTATTAGACGACGACGTACCGGTTGCCGCGCCACTCATTCTGCAGGATTGCACGCTAAATCATCATGCCGGCTTTATGTACGCGGTCTTCCCCAGTTTAGGGGGGCGACAATATGAAACCGACAATGAAGATCAGATGGAATGGGTTGGCCGCTTTCTGGGACGCATCCATCAAACTGCAAAGCAAAGCCTGTTTCAGCAGCGTCCGACTTTCGGCCTCGAAGAGTATGTGTTTCAACCGCGCCAGGAACTGGAACAAAGTGCATTAGTACCGGCTTCTCTTAAAGACTTGCTGCTTGCTGCCGTTGATAAGCTGAGCGCTACGCTGCAGCAGCGCTGGCATAGCCAATGGCAGCCGTTAAGGTTGCACGGTGATTGCCATCCCGGCAACATTCTGTGGCGTGATGGCCCAATGTTTGTCGATCTTGATGATGCCCGTAACGGGCCGGCAGTGCAGGATTTGTGGATGCTGGTCAATGGCGATCGCCAGGAACAGTTGATTCAATGGGATATTTTGCTGGAAGCCTATAATGAATTCGGTGATTTTGATTTACATGAATTGTCACTGATTGAGCCTTTACGCGCTATGCGCATGGTTTATTATTTGGCCTGGGTGGTACGCCGCTGGCAGGATCCCGCTTTTCCGCGCGCCTTTCCCTGGATGACAGATGAGGATTTTTGGCGCCGGCAGATTGCATTATTTATCGAGCAGGAAAGGCTGTTACACGAACCGCCGTTGCAGCTTAGCCCGCAATATTAATGAAGTACTCAGGAGATTGTTTCACGATGAAAAAGATCATGTTTGCGCTGGTAGGTTTAATGCTGGCATTTGGCGCCTCAGCGGCACAGTTCAACGAGGGTAAGCAATTCGTCACTTTGCCAAAGCCAGTGGCGGGTGAGCCACAGGTACTGGAGTTCTTCTCCTTCTTCTGCCCGCATTGCTACCAGTTCGAACGCGTTTATCACGTGAGCGATGCAGTGAAAAAGAACCTTCCAGCAGACACGAAAGTGACCAAATACCATGTTGATTTCCTCGGTGGTCAATTCGGTCCGATCGTCACTCAAGCGTGGGCTGTTGCCATGGCGCTGGGTGTAGAAAGCAAAGTCACTGCACCAATCTTCGACGGCATTCAGAAAACCCAAACCGTTACCGATGCAGCAAGCCTGAAAGAGACCTTTATTAAAGCGGCAGGTATCTCTTCTGAAGATTACGATGCTGCCTGGAACAGCTTCGCCGTAAAAGCGCTGGTTGCACAGCAGCAGAAAGCGGCAGCAGACGTCAATCTGCAGGGCGTGCCAGCGATCTTTGTTAACGGCAAATATATGGTTAACAATGGCGGTCTCGATACCAGCTCAATGGACAACTTCGTTGCCGATTACGCCAACGTAGTGAAGTTCCTGGTAGAAAAGAAGTAAATTAGCTTTTAGAACGCCGGCACTGTCGGCGTTTTTTTATTGCTTTTTTGTCTTACTCATACGCTGTATTTATTAACCCTTTGCTTAATATCCACATGAACGATCATCTTTTCATTTAGTCGAGCAAGGTCACGATAAGCTTATAACCTAATGATTTTATTATTTATTTAATATTAAAGTAGTATCAATTAGCGTAAATAACAATACGTTATGATTTTTACGCACAAAGTTATCCACAACTTGATCCTTGCGATCCGTCCCGCGTAACCACGAAAAAGATCCTGACTTCCTCGAGTGCATTCAACATTCTCCTCCGGTTGTGGCATCCTTATAGCCCTCATTATCGCAACGAAGAAAATACGAACCTATGGCGCAAATTGCAGAAAATCCCCTGATTCTGGTCGACGGCTCTTCATATCTGTACCGTGCATATCATGCCTTTCCGCCGCTAACGAACAGTGCAGGCGAGCCAACTGGCGCCATGTATGGTGTGCTCAACATGCTGAAAAGTTTGTTGATGCAATATCAGCCAAGCCATGTGGCTGTGGTCTTCGATGCGAAAGGTAAAACCTTCCGCGATGAGCTGTTTGAACACTACAAATCCCACCGTCCGCCGATGCCTGACGATCTGCGCGCGCAGATTGAGCCGCTGCATGAAATGGTGAAAGCGATGGGCTTGCCGCTGTTGGCGGTTTCCGGCGTTGAGGCGGATGATGTCATCGGTACGTTGGCACAAGAGGCGGAAAAACTCGGTCGCCCGGTGTTAATTAGCACCGGCGATAAAGATATGGCGCAGTTGGTGACGCCGGCGATCACCTTGATCAATACCATGACGAATACCGTGCTGGGCCCAGAAGAGGTCGAGCAGAAATATGGCGTGCCGCCAGCGCTGATTATCGATTTTCTCGCCATGATGGGCGACAGCTCGGACAACATTCCCGGCGTGCCGGGCGTGGGTGAGAAGACCGCACAGGCTTTGTTGCAAGGCTTGGGCGGCATGCAGTCAATCTATGAAAATCTTGATAAAGTCGCCGATCTCTCATTCCGCGGCGCGAAAACCATGGCGGCGAAGCTGGAGCAAAATCGCGATGTCGCTTTCCTGTCCTATCAGCTGGCAACCATCAAAACCGACGTTGAGTTAGATCTAACGTGCGACCAGCTCGTCGTTAACGAACCTAATGTAGAAGCACTGCAAACCCTATTTAGCCGTTATGAATTTAAGCGCTGGATCGCTGATCTGCAGGATGGCTCATGGTTGCAACAAGGCAAGAAGAGCAACTCAAAGGCGCAGAAGTCGCAGCTTAGCGAACCCGCTGCGCCCGTTGCTGAAGCAACCAGCGTGCTCTCTGCGGATGGCTACGTCACGATCCTTGATGAAGCGACATTTGCCGAGTGGTTGAAAAAGCTAAAAAGCGCCGAGCTTTTCGCTTTCGATCTCGAGACTGACTCGCTGGATACCTTAAGCGCCAATATTGTCGGCATTGGGTTTGCCGTCGCGCCGGGTGAAGCGGCTTATCTGCCTGTTGCCCACGATTATTTAGACGCCCCAGATCAGTTGGAACGTAGCGACGTGCTGAAACAGCTAAAACCACTGCTGGAAGATGGCAAAGCGGCAAAGGTTGGGCAGAATCTCAAATACGATCGCGGCGTACTGAAGAATTACGATATTGAACTGAACGGCATCAAATTTGACACCATGCTGGAGTCTTATTGCCTGAACAGCGTGGGCGGTAAACACGATATGGATAGCCTGGCCGTGCGCTGGCTGAACCACAAAACGGTGACTTTCGAAGAGATTGCAGGCAAAGGCAAAAATCAGCTCACTTTTAATCAGATTGCTATCGAGCAAGCGGGCCATTATGCGGCGGAAGATGCCGATGTCACGCTGCAGTTGCATTTGAAGATGTGGGAGAAGCTGGAGCCGGAAGCGGGACCAAAACAGGTATTTGAAGAGATTGAAATGCCATTGTTGAAGGTGATATCGCGTATTGAGCGCAACGGTGTGCTGATCGACCAGAATATCCTTGCGAATCACTCACAGGAGCTGACCACGCGCGTGGCTGAGCTGGAGCTGAAAGCGCATGAGTTGGCGGGGGAACCGTTTAACCTCTCTTCACCTAAACAACTGCAAACTATCCTGTTTGAAAAGCAGGGTATCAAACCGACCAAAAAAACGCCGGGCGGCGCGCCGTCGACCAGTGAAGAAGTGCTAGCTGAACTGGCGCTTGATTATCCATTGCCAAAAGTCATTCTTGAGCATCGTGGTTTATCGAAGTTGAAATCGACGTATACCGATAAACTGCCGCTAATGATCAATCCGGTAACGGGCCGCGTACACACGTCTTATCATCAGGCGGTAACGGCAACGGGACGACTCTCATCTACCGATCCTAACCTGCAGAATATTCCCGTACGCAATGAAGAAGGGCGCCGTATTCGGCAGGCGTTTATTGCCGGGCCGGGTAATCGTATTGTTGCCGCGGACTACTCACAGATTGAACTGCGCATCATGGCGCATCTGTCGCAAGACAAAGGCTTATTGGATGCGTTTGCTCAGGGTGAGGACATCCACCGTGCTACTGCATCAGAAGTGTTTGGTGTTGCGTTAAGCAACGTTTCGGGTGAGCAGCGTCGCAGTGCCAAAGCAATCAACTTTGGTCTGATCTACGGTATGAGCGCATTTGGTCTTTCTCGCCAGCTGAATATCGGCGCGGGCGAGGCGAAGAAATATATGGATCTCTACTTTGAACGCTATCCGGGCGTGCTGCGTTATATGGAAGAGACGCGTTCGAAGGCGGCAGAGAAGGGATATGTAGAAACGCTCGATGGTCGTCGCTTGTGGCTGCCAGATATCACCTCCAGCAATGCCATTCGCCGTAAAGCGGCTGAACGCGCGGCGATCAATGCCCCAATGCAAGGCACCGCAGCAGACATCATTAAACGCGCGATGATTGCGGTGGATGGCTGGCTGTTACAGCAAAAAGACGATGCCGTGCGCATGATTATGCAGGTACATGATGAACTGGTATTTGAGATTCGTAGCGATGCGGTGGATAGCGCCATTAAAACCATCCGTGATCTGATGGAGAACAGCATGAAGCTGGATGTGCCGCTGCAGGTGGAAGTAGGAACCGGCGATAACTGGGACGAGGCACATTGATCATGCTGGTTTAGCGGTATTTACCTGCCGCTGACATCATCATAAGAAAAAAGTTTACTTAATCGGTTCAGCAACGCCAAAAAGCGGTCTATTAAATGCGCGTTTTGTAACTGCTTATCGGCTAAGCATTTTTTTAGTAATTAAACTACATTGCACGTACGAAAGTGTGATGAGCTTAGTAAAAAAGATGTCGAAACCTGAAACTTAACAACAAAAAATCCTTTGTGGGGCGCGGAAAATCAGGTAAAGTTTGTCGCGTAGGGTACAGAGGTAAGATGTTCTATCTTTCAGACCTTTTACTTCACGTAATCGGATTTGGCTGAATATTTAGCCGCCCCAGTCATTTATGACTGGGGCGTTTTTTATTGGGCTTTTTCTCAAAAGCCGCAACAAAATTACTCTGCTTGTTCTTCGCCGTCGCCTTCTTGCGCTGGCTCCAGTTCGCTGAACCAGCTATCCAGTTTATTGCGCACGATATCAACGCCCATCTTCTTCAGTGACGAAAACATTTCCACCTGCACGTCGCCGTTAAAGGCTAATGACGCTTCGCGCACCATCGTCAGCTGGGCTTTACGCGCGCCGGATGCCAGCTTGTCTGCTTTGGTCAGCAACACCAACACGGGAATCTGGCTCTGAACGGCCCATTCAATCATGTTCTGATCAAGGTCTTTAAGCGGATGGCGAATATCCATCAATACCACCAGACCTTTCAACGCCTGGCGTTTTTGCAAATATTCCGCCAGCGAGCGCTGCCATTTACGCTTCATCTCTTCCGGAACCTGGGCATAGCCATAACCGGGCAAATCGACCAGACATTTCCCTTCAACCACTTCAAACAAGTTAATGAGCTGAGTACGACCTGGCGTTTTACTGGTACGTGCCAGGCCTTTCTGGTTAGTGATGGTGTTTAGCGCGCTGGATTTGCCTGCATTCGAGCGCCCGGCAAAAGCAACTTCAATACCCACATCCGCCGGTAAGTGGCGAATATCGGGGGCGCTGAGCATGAAATGGGTCATGTGATAGTTCAAAGCAGACAAAGTGAAACTCCAGCAAAATGAATCGGGCAATTGGATTGATTATACCTGTAATGGCGCAAAAGTACCCGATAGCGTCTAAACACGCCATTTTGTAAGAGATCTATGATTTTTACTGCCAGCGATTACCACTTCATGGAATATTAACAATCCATTTAAATGTTGATTTTCAATTGGTTAAATTGATTGTGGCAAATACCAATCTAAAATAGAGACAAGTCTCACTTGTTCATTTTACCTATTAGTCTACATTTGTTGTCAGTGCACGGCAGCACCCATCAGGATGATGAGCTCAGGAGTGTCGGGGATGACCAAGAGCATGGCGGGAAGCGATTCAGGCAGGAATCGGATAAGGACAGGGATTAATCGCAGGAGCGATGTGGCGATGGAGCAACCGGGACGTTGTGAGCCGTAAAGGATATATAACGTGTTTCCTTCGTATGAAGGTGCGATAAAAGGCGATAGCATAGGCTATCGCCTTTTTTCTTTGCTTACTTTCTGCTAGATTTCGCCGCAATTCTATACTGAACTCACAAAGCACCGCCGAGACCGGACATCATGAAGCAACCTGCATCAGCCCCGCGTGGCAAACCTGCTGCGAAAGCCAAACGCAAATCGCGTGAAGACCTCAATCAGGAAGCGCGCGATCGCAAACGCGATAAAAAGCACAGCGGCCTAAAATCGGGCAGCCGTGCTAATCCGGAAACGCAAACCGCTGGCAAAGGTCAGGGTAAAAAAGCGCAGGATCCGCGCCTGGGAAGCAAAACGCCGATCGCATTAGTCGCAGATGGGAAAACCCAGCCGGCGAAAAAGCCGGAAGCTAAACCAAAGCCAAAAGCGGAAAAAACGCGTCTGACGCCACAAGAAGAGCTGGCTAAGCTGGAAAATGACGAACGCCTGGACACGTTGCTGGATCGCCTGGAAAACGGTGAGACCCTGAGTGGCGAAGATCAGGCCTGGCTGGATCAAACCCTGGACCGCATTGACGAACTGATGGAAACACTGGGCATCGCGCTGGATGACGAAGTGGAAGATGAGCAGGCCGAAGAAGATATGATGCGCCTGCTAAAAGGTAATTAAGGCAAATTTTGATCGGCATGCGTTTTCACGCATGCCGCGCTGAACAGGTATTCACCTATGTTTTGGCCTGGATCAATTTTCGCGCTGCTGCTGACATGTTATCTGATCTGGTTATTGTTTAAACTACGCCGCCTGTCGCGTCTGAAGTCGCGTTTACGTCGGCGTTCAGCCCATCGCTTCGTCCACTCTTCTGCTACGCGACCCTCTCTCAAACGACGTCACCGTAAGGAGTGAGCATGTCATCGCAGCAGATTGATTGGGATCAGCGCCTCATCGAAAAATACAATTACGCTGGCCCGCGTTATACCTCTTATCCCACCGCGCTCGAGTTCAGTGAGAACTTTGGTGAGGCAGATTTTCAGCAAGCGGCCGTTCGCTATGCCGAACGCCCGCTGTCACTGTATGTGCATATCCCGTTCTGCCATCGTCTCTGCTATTTCTGTGGCTGCAATAAAATTGTGACGCGACAGCTGCACAAAGCCGATCGCTACCTCGATGTGCTGGAGCAGGAAATCCGCCAGCGAGCGCCCTTGTTTGCGGGGCGCTGTGTCACTCAACTACATTGGGGCGGCGGTACGCCAACATTCCTTAATAAACAGCAAGTGAGTCGGCTGGTGGCGCTGCTACGCGATCATTTTACGATTGCCGATGATGTCGAAATGTCGATCGAGGTTGATCCGCGTGAAATCGAGCTGGAGATGATCGATCATTTACGCGCGGCAGGGTTTAATCGTCTGAGCATGGGCGTGCAGGACTTCAATAAGGCGGTGCAAGAACGCGTTAATCGCGTGCAGGACGAAGAAACCATCTTTGCTCTGGTGCAGCGTGCGCGGGAGCAGGGCTTCCGTTCGGTTAGCCTCGATCTGATTTATGGCTTGCCGCTGCAAACGCCGGAGAGCTTCGCCTTCACCTTACAGCGCGTTATTGCGCTCAATCCCGATCGCCTCAGCGTCTTCAACTATGCGCATATGCCAACGCTGTTCGCTGCGCAGCGCAAAATTAAAGATGATGAGCTGCCGGGCGCGGCACAGAAACTGCAAATCCTGCAGGAAACCATCGCCACCTTAACCGGCGAAGGTTATCAGTTTATCGGCATGGATCACTTTGCGCGTCCGGATGATGAATTGGCGGTCGCACAACGCGCCGGTGAACTTCATCGTAACTTTCAGGGCTACACCACGCAGGGCGAAACCGATCTACTCGGTTTGGGTGTCTCGGCCATCAGCATGCTGGGCGACAGTTATGCGCAAAATCACAAAGAGCTAAAAGCCTATTACAGCGATGTTGAACAGCGCGGCAATGCGCTATGGCGTGGGCTCACGTTGAGTGATGATGATTGCCTGCGTCGCGATGTGATCAAAGCCTTAATCTGCAATTTTGCGCTGGATTTTGCCGCGTTAGAAGCGCAATGGCCGATCGCGTTCGAAGCGTACTTCGCCGAGGATTTAGCGTTGTTAGCGCCGCTGGTGGCAGATGGCTTGGTGGAACAGCGCGGTCGCAGCCTGCACGTTACTGGCGTCGGCCGTTTGCTGATTCGTAACATCTGCATGTGCTTCGATGTTTATATGCGCCAAAAGGTGCGCATGCAGCAGTTCTCGCGAGTGATATAAAAAAAAGGGGGAGCGAATTCGCCCCCCTGTTTCAAAACGCAATACGTGTGCGTTACTCCATTCCCAGCTCTTTTAACTTACGCGTCAGGGTATTACGTCCCCAGCCGAGCAGGCGTGCCGCTTCCTGTTTGTGCCCCTGAGTGTGACGCAGCGCGGTGGTGAGCAGCGTGCGCTCCATCTCAGGCTGTGCTTCCGACAACAGGTTTTGATGACCGGAACGCAAAGCGCGATCGGCCCACTGCGCCAGTAGCGTGGCCCAACTGTCTGGCAACGACTGCACCGGGTTGTCTGGCGTGCTGGATTCAAACAATTCAGGCGGCAGATCCTGAATTAACACTTCCTGGCCCGCTGCCATCACCGTTAACCAGCGACAGGTATTCTCCAGCTGACGCACGTTACCGGACCAATGCAGACGCGTCAGCGCGGTTTCGGTTTCCGGATGCAGGATCTTCGCTTCCACGCCCAACTCACGCGCAGCGACCTGCAGGAAGTAACGCGCCAGGCGCGGAATATCTTCGCGTCGTTCGCGCAACGGCGGCAGATGAACACGAATCACGTTGAGACGGTGGAACAAGTCTTCTCGGAATTTGCCTTCCTGCACACGCAGCTCAAGATTCTGGTGGGTTGCCGCGATAATACGCACATCCACTTTCACCGGCGCATAGCCGCCGACACGATAAAACTGGCCATCTGCCAATACGCGTAACAGGCGGGTTTGCACATCGAGCGGCATATCACCAATTTCATCGAGGAACAGCGTACCGCCATCGGCCTGCTCAAAACGCCCCTGGCGAATCTGATTCGCACCGGTAAATGCGCCTTTCTCATGACCAAACAGCTCTGATTCGATCAAATCTTTTGGAATGGCCGCCATGTTCAGCGCGATAAAAGGCGATTTCGCGCGCGGACTATGGCGATGCAGCGCATGCGCCACCAACTCTTTACCGGTACCGGATTCACCGTTGATCAGCACGCTAATTGAGGAGCGTGAAAGACGACCAATGATGCGGAACACATCCTGCATTGCCGGCGCTTCTCCGATAATATCGGTGGTTGGGCCGCTAACCGGTTGATTACGTGGCTGCTGCTGTTCCTGATAATGGCTAATCGCGCGTTCAACCAGCGCAACGGCTTCATCAATATCAAACGGCTTTGGCAGGTAATCAAACGCACCTTGCTGATAAGCGCTGACGGCAGCATCCAGATCGGAGTGCGCAGTCATAATGATCACCGGCAGCATGGGATGGCGCTGCTTAATTTGTTTCAGCAGCGCGAGTCCATCCATGCCAGGCATGCGAATGTCTGACAATAATACGTCTGGGGTTTTACTTGCGAGCGCGTCCAATACCTCGTTAGCGCTGTCAAAGGTAGCACAGCTCAAACCGGCTCCAGTGAGCGCTCGTTCAAGCACCCAGCGGATGGAGCTATCGTCATCGACGATCCAGACTATCCCTCGTTGCATACAAACCTCACTGGCGAATAGGCAGATAAACCGAGAATTCGGTATGACCTGGCCAACTGTTAAATTCTATTTTTCCTGAATGCTGATCGATCAGGCTACGGGCGATGGACAGACCTAAACCGGTACCGCCTTCGCGTCCGCTTACCATCGGATAGAACAGGGTATCTTGTAGCTGGGCCGGAATTCCTGGGCCGTCGTCTTCAATATCAATACGTGCGACCAAACGGTAGCGCGTGCCGTGCAGCGTGAGCTGGAAGGCAGTTCGGGTGCGAATCACAATGGTGCCGCCTTCATCGCCTAAGGCTTGCAGCGCATTACGCACCACATTCAACAGCACCTGTTCAATCTGGTCGGGGTCGTGCGGCATTTCCGGCAGGCTTGGGTCGTAATCACGCACCAGCGAAACATTTTCCGGCAACTCCATCGACACCAGATTCACCACGCGTTCCGCCACCTGATGAATGCTTTGCGTCACGTGCAGACCCGGTTGTTGCGGACCTAACAGACGATCGACCAAATTACGCAGTCGGTCGGCTTGCTCAATGATGATGCGCGTATATTCATGCAGAGAAGGATCGGGTAATGCGCGGGTAAGCAGTTGCGCGGCACCCCGTAATCCTCCCAGCGGATTTTTGATTTCATGCGCCAGACCGCGGACTAAATCGCGGGCAGCCACCTGCTGAGCATGCTGAATTTGTTCC
The DNA here is from genome assembly GCA_900068845.1 of Enterobacter ludwigii. Taxonomy (GTDB): domain Bacteria; phylum Pseudomonadota; class Gammaproteobacteria; order Enterobacterales; family Enterobacteriaceae; genus Pantoea; species Pantoea ludwigii_A. The sequence goes on along the minus strand of CEFQ01000098.1, from coordinate 116,861 downwards.
TGGCTAAGACGACGTTGATTATCCATCGGCGCCATTTCCAACAGAATAAAGCCATCTGGTAAGCGCTGTGCCGTCAGCGACATAATGTGCGCCCGGCCATCGACCACTAACGTGACTTCGCTATCGGTAAAGCCCTGGCCAGCTCCGAGACTCTCGCTCATCACCTCAATATTCAGCGAAAAATAGCCGGTTAATTCCGGTAATGGCGTGCCGAACAATTTACGTGAGCTTTGCGCCAGTAATTGCTGCGCCGCCGGATTGGCGTAATGGATAACTAAATCGTTATCGACCAGCAAAATACTGTTGATCAGAGAGTTGAGAATCTGCCCCGCGTCGGGCAGCGTGCCAGTTGCCATACAGCGTTCCTCTGCACTAATTTAGTGCATTATAGCCTTTCAGGACGGAAATCTGTGCTTCGTACCCTGTATGCGCGGAGAAAAAAGCCCATCCGGAGATGGGCTAAAGTTTCCACGGCAATATAAAATCTTCGGCGTCTTTTACACCGCCGCTGCGTTGGCTGCACTCGTTGACCCGAGTCACTGAATTATCACAGCTCCCCGGGATTGTCTCGATTGCCGCCTTGCGGCGATAAAAACCCGCGAATCTTTAATGCTGATTAAACGCTGTAATACAGTTCGAACTCAACCGGGTGCGGAGTCATACGCACGCGGTCAACTTCTGGCTTGCGCAGTTCGATGTACGCATCGATCGCGTCATCAGTGAACACGCCGCCACGGGTCAGGAACTCGCGGTCTTCGTTCAGTGCGTTCAGGGCTTCTTCCAGAGAACCTGCAACTTTTGGAATCTCAGCTTCTTCTTCCGGCGGCAGGTCATACAGGTTTTTGTCCATCGCATCGCCAGGGTGGATCTTGTTGATAACACCATCAAGACCGGCCATCAGCAGCGCGGTGAATGCCAGGTATGGGTTAGCCGCTGGATCCGGGAAGCGCGCTTCGATACGACGTGCTTTCGGGCTAGCAACCACTGGAATACGGATAGAAGCAGAACGGTTACGGGCAGAGTAAGCCAGCATAACGGGGGCTTCGTAGCCTGGAACCAGACGCTTGTATGAGTTGGTGGTTGGGTTCGCGAGGGCGTTGATCGCTTTAGCGTGCTTGATGATACCGCCGATGTAGAACAGAGCAGTTTCAGACAGGCCGCCGTACTTGTCGCCAGAGAACAGGTTCACGCCGCCTTTTGACAGGGACATGTGGCAGTGCATACCCGAACCGTTATCGCCGAACATTGGCTTAGGCATGAAGGTTGCCGTTTTGCCGTACGCGTGAGCAACGTTGTGCACCACGTATTTGTAGATCTGAATTTCGTCCGCTTTTTTAGTCATGGTGTTGAAGCGGGTTGCCACTTCGTTCTGACCAGCAGTGGCGACTTCGTGGTGATGTGCTTCAACCACCAGACCCATCTGTTCCATGGTCAGACACATGGCAGAACGGATGTCCTGCGCGGAGTCAACCGGTGGCACTGGGAAGTAACCGCCTTTCAGACCTGGACGGTGACCTTTGTTTCCGCCTTCATACTCTTTACCGGTGTTCCATGCGGCTTCGATATCATCGATAGCAACGTGTGAACCTGAGGTAGAAGAACCGAAGCGGATGTCATCGAACAGGAAGAACTCTGGTTCTGGTCCAAACAGCACGGTATCCGCGATGCCTGAAGAACGCAGGAACTCTTCTGCACGTTTAGCAATGGAGCGTGGGTCACGATCGTAGCCCTGCAAAGTGCCTGGCTCAAGGATGTCGCAACGGATGATCAGGGTCGAGTCTTCGAAGAACGGATCCATGACTGCAGTGGTTGCATCCGGCATCAGCACCATGTCTGATTCGTTAATGCCTTTCCAGCCACCGATGGAGGAGCCATCGAACATTTTGCCTTCTTCGAAGAAGTCAGCGTTAACCTGGTGAGCAGGGATAGTAACGTGCTGTTCTTTACCTTTAGTATCGGTAAAACGCAGGTCAACAAACTTAACTTCATGCTCGTTCATCATCGAGAGAACGTGTTCAGCGGACATACTCAACTCTCCTGGAAATGGTCATTATCGTCATGGTGAGAGAACTTCGTTGCCGGGAATGTGTCTCGACTGCTGACCATTCCTAACCAAAGATCTCGGCAAGCTCTTTCAACCGTTTTATAACTGTCGTTTTCGCTTAAAATATATAAAGCGAATTCTGTGCCAACTTTATGACAATGGCGAAAATGGCGCTACAATGCGCGCTTTCGTGAGTCGAAGGCTGCACCAGGATGGATTGCATGCATTGTTATGGTGCATCACCGGTGAATATAAGCACTATATTGGTGCAAATTGCCATCGCAGTGCAGATTAATGCACCGTAAATGGTGCTAAAAACCAGCGCTACGAGAAACTTTCGGCGAAATCTGTGATCATGTTCAGTCTTCCGCTTAATCCGTGTACAATACCGCGTTATTTCTATAATGCCTGAGGCAAAGCTGTGATCGAAAATTTGCGTAACATCGCCATCATCGCGCACGTTGACCATGGTAAGACCACCCTGGTTGACAAGCTGCTACAACAGTCCGGTACTTTTGATGCTCGTACCGAAGCGACTGAGCGCGTAATGGACTCCAACGATTTGGAGAAAGAGCGTGGGATTACCATCCTCGCAAAAAACACCGCCATCAAATGGAATGACTACCGTATCAACATCGTTGATACCCCAGGACACGCCGACTTCGGTGGTGAAGTGGAGCGCGTCATGTCCATGGTGGATTCGGTGCTGCTGGTTGTAGATGCGATGGATGGCCCTATGCCGCAAACCCGCTTCGTAACCAAGAAAGCATTTGCTCATGGTTTGAAGCCGATTGTGGTTATTAACAAAGTTGACCGTCCGGGCGCGCGTCCTGATTGGGTTGTTGATCAGGTATTTGACCTGTTCGTTAACCTGGATGCGACTGACGAGCAGCTGGACTTCCCGATCATCTTCGCTTCGGCGCTGAATGGTATCGCGGGTCTGGAACATACCGACATGGCTGACGACATGACCCCGCTGTATCAGGCGATCGTCGACCACGTTTCTCCACCTCAGGTTGAAGTTGAAGCCCCACTGCAGATGCAGATCTCGCAGCTGGACTACAACAACTATCTGGGCGTGATCGGTATCGGCCGCATCAAACGCGGTACCGTTAAGCCGAACCAGCAGGTCACTATCATTGATAGCGAAGGCAAAACCCGTAACGGTAAAGTCGGTAAAGTGCTGGGCCACCTTGGTCTGGAGCGTATCGAAAGCACCCTGGCGGAAGCGGGCGACATCATCGCGATCACCGGTCTGGGCGAGCTGAACATCTCTGACACCATCTGCGACACGCAGAATGTGGAAGCGCTGCCAGCCCTGAGCGTCGACGAACCAACCGTAACCATGTTCTTCAACGTGAACACCTCACCGTTCTGCGGTAAAGAAGGTAAGTTCGTGACCTCGCGCCAGATCCTGGAGCGTTTGAACAAAGAGCTGGTACACAACGTTGCACTGCGCGTTGAAGAAACTGAAGATTCGGATGCATTCCGCGTTTCCGGTCGTGGTGAGCTGCACTTGTCAGTGCTGATCGAGAACATGCGTCGTGAAGGTTTCGAGCTGGCGGTATCCCGTCCGAAAGTTATCTTCCGTGAGTTCGAAGGCCGTAAGCAGGAGCCATTCGAAAACGTTACCCTCGACATCGAAGAAACCCATCAGGGTTCTGTGATGCAAGCGATGGGTGAGCGTAAAGGCGACCTGAAAAACATGGATCCAGATGGCAAAGGCCGTGTACGTCTCGACTACATGATCCCAAGCCGTGGTCTGATTGGTTTCCGTAACGAATTCATGACCATGACCTCAGGTACTGGTCTGCTGTACTCCACCTTCAGCCACTACGACGACGTTCGTCCGGGCGAAGTGGGCCAGCGTCAGAACGGCGTACTGATCTCTAACGGTCAGGGTAAAGCGGTAGCGTTTGCTCTGTTCGGTCTGCAGGATCGCGGTAAGCTGTTCCTGGGTCACGGTGCGGAAGTGTATGAAGGCCAGATCATCGGTATTCACAGCCGTTCTAACGACCTGACAGTTAACTGCCTGACCGGTAAGAAACTGACTAACATGCGTGCATCAGGTACTGATGAAGCGACCACTCTGGTTCCACCGCAGAAAATGACGCTGGAACAGGCTATCGAGTTCATCGATGACGACGAACTGGTAGAAGTGACTCCGCTGTCAGTCCGTATTCGTAAACGTCACCTGACCGAGAACGATCGTAAACGTTCTTCTCGCGGCAGCAAAGAGTAAGCGAAACAGTCTGATATTAAGCCCCGCACCTGCGGGGCTTTTTTGTGCCTGTAATCCGCTACAACGCTCGCTTGCGGTCGTTCGGCCCCGCTTACAGATTGCTGATTTCCCGCGCCTCGTCCCTGTTCAGACGCCACTTTTGCCGCTAAAGTGAATGATCCAGGGAACATAAAGGAGAGGCGTCATGCTGTACATTTTTGATTTAGGCAATGTGATTGTTGATATCGATTTTAATCGCGTGCTCGGCGTCTGGAGCGATTTGGGGCGTGTGCCGCTGGCAACGTTGCAAAGCAGTTTCCGCATGGATGAGGCTTTTGAGAAACACGAACGTGGCGAAATCAGCGATCCCGAATTCGCGGCGCGCATCTGCGACCAACTGGATATCGCGCTGAGCTATCCGCAATTTACTGCTGGCTGGCAGGCGGTGTTTGTTGGCGTGCGTCCGGAAACGCTGGCCATCATGAACAAGCTGCGAGCCAATGGCGAGCGTGTGGTGATCCTGTCCAATACCAATCAGCTGCACTTTGAGTTCTGGCCAACGCAATACCCCGATGTGCAGCAGGCGGCCGATCATCTTTATATGTCGCAGGATATCGGCATGCGTAAGCCGGAAGCCCGCATCTATAACTATGTGCTGCAGCATGAAGGTTACCAGGCCGATCAGGCGGTATTCTTTGATGATAATCAGGCCAATATCGACGCTGCACGCGCGCTCGGCATTGAGAGCGTACTGGTAGTGGATGAGAAAACTGTGCCGGATTGGTTCGAGGGTCGTCTCTGAGTGCTGAACCGACGACATCTGCGCCACTCGGCGCATGCCTTTTATTTGTGGGTTAAACTGCTGTGGCGACGCATTGATGATGACAACATGACCACGCAGGCGGGTAATCTCGCCTACGTCTCATTGCTGGCGTTGGTGCCGCTGATTGCGGTGGTTTTTGCGCTGTTTGCCGCCTTTCCGATGTTCTCAGATATCAGTGTGCAGCTAAAAAACTTCATTTTCACCAACTTCATCCCGGCGACGGGCGATGTGATTCAGCGTTATCTCGATCAGTTCGTCGCCAACGTCAATAAGATGACGGCGGTCGGCATTGTGGGATTGATCGTCACCGCGCTGCTGCTGATGCATTCGGTAGACAGTGCGTTAAACGCCATCTGGCGCAGTGACAAGCCGCGGCCATTGGTCTATTCGTTTGCCGTTTACTGGATGATTTTAACGCTCGGCCCGCTGCTGGCAGGCGCAAGCTTAGCCCTTAGCTCCTATCTGTTGTCGCTGCGTTGGGTGAATGTCACCGGCGTCACCAGTTTGATTGATCATCTGCTGCGCATCTTCCCGCTGTTCCTCTCCATTCTCGCTTTCTGGCTGCTGTATAGCATTGTGCCAACGCGACGTGTGCCCACGCGCGATGCACTGATCGGCGCTATCGTTGCCGGCTTGCTGTTCGAGCTGGGCAAAAAAGGCTTTGCGCTCTATGTTACGATGTTCCCTTCGTATCAGTTAATTTACGGCGTTCTGGCGGTTATCCCTATTCTGTTCCTTTGGGTGTACTGGTCGTGGTGTATTGTTTTGTTAGGCGCGGAAATCACCGTCACCCTGGATGACTATCGCCAGTTAAAACAGCAGGAACGCGATAAAGAACGTGAGGAAACATGATTGCTTTGATTCAGCGCGTCAGCCGCGCCAGTGTCAGCGTTGATGGCGCGACAGTGGGTGAAATTGGTGCCGGTTTGTTAGTGTTATTGGGTGTAGAAAAGGGCGACGACGAGCAAAAAGCGCAGCGTTTAACCGAGCGCGTTCTGGGCTACCGCATCTTCGCGGATGAGAATGACAAAATGAATCTCAATGTGCAGCAGGCTGGCGGCAGCGTGCTGGTGGTATCGCAATTCACTCTCGCCGCGGATACCAATAAAGGCATGCGTCCCTCTTTTTCTGGCGGCGCTGAACCGGCGGAAGCCGATCGCCTCTATGAATACTTTAGCGATCGCTGCCGGGCACAGGGCGTATCCACAGCAAACGGACGCTTTGCCGCCAATATGCAGGTTTCCTTGGTAAACGATGGTCCGGTGACCTTTTGGTTACAGGTGTGAGGTTTTCAGCCGAGCGGCAAGGACTTAGCCACGCAAGCTCCGAACGAGAGAATCACTTTATGTATCATCTTCGCGTACCGCAAACGGCGGAAGAGCTGGATATGTATTACCAGTTCCGCTGGGAAATGTTACGAAAGCCGCTGCGTCAGCCGCAGGGTTCTGAGCGCGACGCCTGGGATGCGCTAGCACATCATCAAATGGTGGTGGATGAGCATGGCAAGCCGGTGGCGATTGGTCGTCTGTATATCAACGCGGAAAACGAAGCGGCAATTCGCTTCCTCGCGGTCCATCCTTCCGTACAGGGCAAAGGTCTTGGCACGCTGGTGGCGATGACGCTGGAATCGGTCGCACGTCAGGAAGGGGCAAAGCGCGTCACCTGTAGTGCGCGTGAAGACGCCGTCGAATTCTTTGCCAAGCTAGGCTACGTCAATCAGGGTGAAATCACCGCACCGCAAACCACGCCGGTGCGCCATTTCCTGATGATCAAACCGGTCGTGACGCTCGACGATATTTTGCATCGCGCCGACTGGTGCGGCCAGCTGCAGCAAGCCTGGTATGAACACATCCCGCTGAGTGAAAAAATGGGCGTGCGCATACTGCAATATACCGGGCAGAAATTCGTTACCACCATGCCCGAAGCGGGCAACCAGAATCCCCATCACACCTTATTCGCCGGCAGCCTGTTCTCGCTCGCTACGCTGACTGGCTGGGGCTTGATTTGGCTGCTGCTGCGCGAGCGTCACCTCGGCGGTACTATCATCCTGGCGGATGCGCATATTCGCTACAGCAAACCCATCAGCGGCCGTCCGGGCGCGATTGCCGATCTCGGCTCACTCAGCGGCGATCTTGATCGTCTGGCACGTGGCCGTAAAGCGCGCGTGCAGATGGAAGTTGAGCTGTTTGGTGATGAAGAGTTAGGCGCGGTTTTCGAAGGGGTGTATATCGTTCTGCCCGCCGATTCTGATGGTTCACTGGAAGAAGGCGGCTCCGGGGCGCGTATCAATTAGTCCTGCAATTTTTGCACACACTGTAGCGGCGCAATTTATTGCGCATCGCTTTTAAGGTCAAAAGAGCGCGATGAATCGCGCCGCTACAGAATTATTGCAACTGACCACCACGCATCGTCTGCTGCACGGCTTGTGTATCGGTGGTCACCGACAACGTGCCATCCACGCTTGGGCGCAGCGGCGCGCTGGCGTTCAGCGACGCTTTCATCTGCAGCTGCAAATTACTGTTACCGCTCAGCTGCGTTGGCCAACCCCAGTTCCCCAGCACGTTTGCCGGCACAGCCTGTCCTTTCAGATTCAGCGTTAGCGGACGTGGCACATCCTGTCCAACCGTCGCGGTACCTTCCAATAAACCGCTGCCGTTAAAGGCACTCATTTCAGTCACCTGAATCTGCTGATCGTTGGCATTCAGCGCAATCGACGGATGACGCAAATCGGTACGATTGAAGGTAGCTTCGGCGGCGTTAAAGCTGGCTTTCCCAGCCCAAATTCCCCATTGATGTTGACGTGCCAGCAGCAGGTTATCCGCGCTACCATCCAGTGACGTCATCTGGAACGGGAACGCGGGATTGATATCAATAATCAGGTTGCGGTTAGCGGTGGCACGCGTGATCAGCACGCTATCCAGCCAATCCGGCAAGGCTTGCTGCCAGCGATCGCGCCAGTTTTGCGGCAGCGTATATTCCAGCCCGGCGATCGCCAGTTCATCCAGCGTCAGCCGCTTGTCGCTGCGCGACCAGTTACCGCTGGCGCGCACCACGCCATTGACCCAGCGCGAGCTGAACTGGGTGAGGGCAATGCCCTGCGCGGAGAGGTCAGCATTGACGATCGGATCGTTAAGCTCAAAGCCGCCGTTAATAAAATTCCCGGCGTCCATGGAAAGAGAACCGCCGTCGCTTTCCCAGCTATCGCCGCGCAGGGTAATGTTCTTCAGCGTTAAATCGAGATCGGTTACCGCCCAATCGGGCCCTTGCAGGCGCGCATCGGTCATATCCAGACGATTGATGCTCACCGAAGGCACATCGCGCAGTGGATTAAGGAAGTCGCTCAGGTTTTGATGCGTTTGCAGGCGAATATCGTTCAGGCGCAGTTGGTCAATTTTCCAGTTGCCCTGCGCATCACGCTCGGCGTTGCCGGTCATCGAACCGCGCGCCAGATCGGCACCGATATTGCTCAGCACCAGACGACGTTGCTTAATGCTGCCCTGTAACAGCACGTTGTTGCCCGGTACGCCATCTAGCGTCAAGGTTCCGGCACTGATCTGGAACTGCGCATCGCTGCCCAGTACGTCGTTAGGCAGCGGTTTCCAAGGTAGAAGACCGCCATTCACGCGCTCAGCACTCATCGGCAAAGTGCTTTGTGGATTCTCAATACGCACATTGTTCAGCTGCAGGCGATTGGCCTGGATGGGCAGCGTGGTATTGGGCGCTTGGTTGGCAAGATTGATTTCGCCGTCGCGCACTTCGATGCTGTTGAAGTGCAGAGGATCGCTAAACTGAACCAGCGCGAGACCGAGATCAACGCGTTTCGCCACCAATACAGCGGGCTGACCATCATGGCCAAAGCTGAAGTCATCGAGAATGATGTGCGAAGGGGAGGAAAAGTTGTGCTCAATCTTGCTGAGAGAGAGATGCCAGGCAGTTTTATCGCTTACCCAGCGGCTAAACCAACCTGCGCCCCATTGTGTTTGCAGCAACACATACAGCACTACCAGCGCCAGCAGAATTATCAGCAGTAAAGTAAGGAAAAACTTGCCTAAAAATTTCATCGCACTCATCCATCCCGATATTTATCCGGTGAGTGGTTGTTATGCCTGAATTACCGTTACAGCTCAACAGCCTGGATGTAAATGCGGATAAATATCAGGCAGGCCGAAGCCTGCCTGCAAGATTACTTTTCTTGCGGGAAGATCAGGTTCAGTACGATGGCGGTGATACCACCGGCCGCAATGCCAGATGAAAGCAGGGTTTTCAGCCAGTCCGGGGCAAATTGCAGAATCAGCGGCTGCTGAGAAACGCCCAAACCTACTGCCAGCGACAGCGCGATAATCATGATGGCACGACGATTCAGCGGTTCACGTGAAACGATACGCACGCCAGACGCGGCGATAGTACCGAACATCACAATGGTCGCGCCGCCCAATACCGGTTCTGGAATGTGCTGCACAAATCCGCTCACTGCCGGGAACAGGCCCAGCACGATCAGCATCAGCGCCACGACAAAACCCACATAGCGACTGGCGACGCCGGTAAGCTGAATCACGCCGTTGTTTTGGCCAAAACAGGAGTTCGGAAAAGTGTTGAACAGCGCCGAAACAAAGGAGTTGAGGCCGTTGGCCAGCACGCCGCCTTTCAGACGCTTCATATACAGCGGGCCGCTGACCGGCTGCTCGGAAACATCAGAGGTCGCGGTGATGTCGCCAATGGTTTCCAGCGAGGTCACCATAAACACCAACATCAGCGGGATCAGCAGGTTCCAGTCAAAGCCCAAGCCGTAGTAGAGCGGCGATGGCACGGCAATCAGTGGCTGATCGGCTGGCGTACTGGTGGCAGGCAGCATATCCAGTGCCCAAGCCAACGCATAACCCACCGCCATCGCGATCACCAGTGAAGCAACGCGCAGATAGGCATTACGCTGACGATTAAGCAGGATAATCACCACCAACACCGAAGCCGCCAGCAACAAATTTTTCGGTGCACCAAACGAGTGATCGCTCATGGCGGCAAAGCCGCCGCCGATGGAGGTCAAACCGACCTGAATCAGCGACAGACCAATAATCATCACCACAATGCCGGAAACCAGCGGCGTAATGATGCGGCGTGCCAGGTGCAGCACGCGTGACAGCACCATTTCGGTACAAGACGCTACCATCAGCGTACCAAACAGTGCCGCCATCATGGTCGGCACATCAACGCCGCCATTCTTCAGCGCCATGCCGCCCATGATCAGCGGCGTCACGAAGTTAAAGCTGGTGCCCTGAATCGACAACAGGCCGGAACCCACCGGCCCCCAGGTTTTGATTTGCAGAATGGATGCCACGCCCGAGGCAAACAATGACATGCTGATGATGTGCTGCGTATCCTGCGCCGGTAAACCCAGCGCCTGGCAAATTAGCAATGCGGGCGTAATCACCGCGACAAACATCGCCAGCAAATGCTGACAGGCAGCAAACAAGGTTTGTGGCAGCGGTGGACGGTCTTCGAGGCGGTAAATCAGTTCACTTTTCGGGCTTGCAGCGCTGGCAGGCTGGCGAGTTTCAGCGGTGTTGACGGACATGGTGGACGTTCTCAATTACAACAAAGGGGCGATTTTAAACGGTTGCGTTGTGAAAGCAATCGTTTGCAATGCCCCTTTTTACTTCCGTTGATCTAAAGCGTAAACACCGTGCGGCAGCGGCTATCCTCTTCCTGCCACGCCTGCGCCACTTCACTTAATGGACGCATCTGGAAGGCGATGGAAAAATCGCTCTCGGCGGCCGCTGTCAACATTTCGCCAATACAGGTAATCAGCTCCTTGTCCGAGACGCTTCCCAGGCCGCTGCCCATCAACGTCAATCCGGAGGAGCGCAGCAGCTTGCTGTGCAGCGTGATTTCCTGACCGCTCAGCGAACCGATTTGCACAAAGCGCACCGTCTTTTCACCGCCTGCCACTGCGGCCTGCATGATATCGAGCGCGCTCTGACCCCAGAGATAATCCAGTACCACATCAACGCCTTCTTTCATTAACGCCGGTAACGCGCCCGGTAATTCATCCAGCGTGAGCGTGATGTCCGCGCCCTGTGCGCGCAGTTGCTCCAGCGCGGCGCGGTTACGTCCGGTGGCGATGATTTTGCCTGCGCCCAAATGCCGCGCGATACGTACCGCCAAACCGCCCGACGTGCCGGTAGCGCCATTGATCAACACGGTTTCACCGTGACGCAGCTGAGCGCGTCGGGTTAATGCCGCCCAGGAGGACATGCCTGGATTCGCCAGCGCGGCAGCCAGCACCGGATCAAGTGTGGCCGGCAGCGGAACGATGCTATCGGCAGGCACTAAGGTTCTTTCCGCCATGCTGCCCCACGGCGCTGTAAAGGCGAGGAAGTAAACCGGATCGCCGTTGCTCAGCGTGCCAGTACCATCAATGCCGGTAATGAAGGGATAGTGCGCGGCCGCGCTGTAATGCGTGCCGGCGGCGCGTGCTTTTGCCAGTTGGCTGATGGCGGCGGCTTTCACCGTGACCACCACATGGTTTTCATCGGCCTGCGGTTCAGGGAAATCACCGTAAACGGGCTGTTCACCTGCCGCAGAAACTATCGCTGCTTTCATGCTTTCACCTTCTGTTAGACGTAAACTATGTGTAATATGCACACATTAGGCTTGCTTCGGAATAACGTCAATGAAAAGTGTGCAAAATACACATAATAGTGCATCATTCGATGATCTGCACAACGCGCTGCTGATGATTGTGGGGACATTTAACCGTCCGCAACGTGATGAATTATTGATTAAAGAGTCGAATATTCAGCTTGATCGCGCGCTGTTTCCGCTGCTGATTCAGATCGGGCGCTTCGGCCCGATTGGCGTGGTGGAACTGGCAGAGCGTGCCGGACGCGATTACACCACGGTGAGTCGTCAGGTGGCTAAGCTGGAGGAGTTAGGGCTGGCGAAGCGCCAGAAAAATGGCAAAGATAAACGGGTGAATGAAGCGGTAATTACTGCGGCAGGTAAAGCGATGACCGACAAAATCGATGCGGCGCGCGCGCAGATTTATCAAAACCTTTTTGCCAGCTGGCCAGATGAAGAACGCGCCGAATTAGCGCGTTTGCTACAGAAGTTTGTCGGGGATTTTATGGCTATTGATAAGGCCACTACGACGGATTAAGCGTTGCTGTAGCGCTCGGTTTCCGGCAGCCAGCGCTCAATAAGAGCCTGCGCTTGTTCCGGATAGTGCTGATGGATATGGCGCGCCACGCGCTGAACTTCGGGAATCATGCCTTGATCACGCAGCAAATCAGCCACTTTAAACTCTGCGTTGCCGGTTTGACGCGTGCCGAGCATTTCACCTGGACCGCGAATCTCCAAATCGTGCTGGGCAATGACAAAGCCGTCGTTGCTGTCGCGCAAGACTTGCAAACGTTTTTGCGCGGTTTTGCTGAGCGGCGCTTTGTATAGAAGCACGCAATGCGAGGCGACGGCCCCACGACCAACACGACCACGCAGCTGATGTAGCTGCGCTAAACCAAGGCGTTCCGGATTTTCGATAATCATCAGGCTGGCATTTGGCACATCCACGCCCACTTCGATAACCGTGGTGGCGATCAGCAACTGGATTTCATTGGCTTTAAACGCCGCCATCACCGCCTGCTTTTCGGCAGGCTTCATGCGGCCGTGCACCAGGCCGACCTGCAAATCTGGCAGCGCCACTTTTAGCTCTTCCCAGGTTGCTTCCGCCGCCTGCGCCTCCAGCACTTCGGATTCTTCAATCAGCGTACACACCCAATAAGCCTGACGCCCTTCATGGCAGGCGCTTTGCACACGCGTAATGATCTCGCTGCGGCGGCTATCGGGAATCGCCACCGTGGTCACCGGCGTGCGTCCCGGCGGTAATTCGTCAATGGTTGAGGTATCCAGATCGGCGTAAGCGGTCATCGCCAACGTGCGCGGAATCGGCGTCGCGGTCATAATCAGCTGATGTGGATGGAAACCTTGCTCCTCGCCTTTTTCCCACAGCGCTAAGCGTTGATGCACGCCAAAGCGGTGCTGCTCATCAATGATCACCAGCGCCATACCGTTGAATTTCACCTGCTCCTGGAATAGCGCATGCGTGCCAACCACCATCGCGACCTGGCCACTGGCAATCGCTTCCTGCTGTGCTTCGCGCGCTTTGCCTTTTTGCTTGCCCGCTAGCCAGCCCACTTCAATTCCCAGTGGCGCAAACCACTGGCGGAAGTTGTTGGCATGCTGCTCGGCCAGCAATTCGGTCGGTGCCATCAGCGCCACCTGTTTGCCGTGCGCGATGACGTTCAATGCGGCCAGCGCGGCCACCAGCGTTTTACCGGAGCCCACATCGCCCTGCACCAAACGCATCATCGGAAAATTGTTGGTCAGATCCTTTTCGATTTCTGCCACCACACGGTTTTGCGCACCGGTCGGTGAAAAGGGCAGCGCCGCCAGCAGTTGATCAACCAGTTCGTGGCGAGCGGTCATCGGCAGCGCATGATGGCGCTGCGCCCCGGCACGTACCGCCAGCATGCTGAGGTTATGTGCCAGCAGCTCTTCCAGAATTAAGCGTTTCTGTGCCGGATGGCGGCCGGTTTCCAGCTCACTCAGACGCAGATCCGGCGGCGGACGATGCAGCGTGCGCAGTGCATCTGGCAGGCTAATCATTCCGCCGCTCAGTTCGGACGGCAGCAGTTCGGCAATCGGGCAACTCTCTAACAGCGTCAACGCTTGATCGGTGAGGTTGCGCAATGTCGCCTGGCGAATGCCTTCGGTGGTGGGATAAACCGGCGTCAGGGTTTCCTGCAGCTCCACGCCGCCTTGCTCGCCCTGTACGCGATACTCGGGATGAATGATTTCAGCACCGCGCTGACCGCGTTTAATCTCGCCATAGGCGGTAACGCGACTGCCCGGTGACAGGCTGTTTTTCATCCCGGCATTGAAATTGAAGAAGCGCATGGTCAGCATGCCGCTGCCATCGCTGATGTGGCACACCAGCATGCGACGGCGACCAAAGGTGATTTCGCTGCTCAGCACTTCACCTTCCACCGTGGCATAAACGCCCGGCAGCAGGTCATTAATTTTATAAAGTTGGGTGCGATCTTCGTAGCGCAGTGGCAGATGCAGCAGTAAATCCTGAATGGTAAACAGGCCAAGTTTGGCCAGCTTGCCCGCCTGACTGGCGCCGACGCCGGTCAGGGTACTGAGCGGGATGGCATCCAGCAGACGGCCTTTCATTTTCTACCTGTCGATTGCATGGTGGCCCACCACTCGGCGTCGGCTTCCACCTCGCCCCGGGCATTAATGTGCGGATAAGGCAGGTTTTTCTGCTTAGCGACGCGCGCCAGCACCGGATAACCGCCTTCGAACAGCAAACGCTGTTGCTCATCTTCATCCAGCAAGCTGTAGGTGCGCTGATACATTCCGGCATTCTGCCGCTGGCGTTGTGCTTCATACAGAATCAGCGCCGAAGCCACCGAGACATTGAGCGACTGCACCATGCCCACCATCGGCACAATGATGTCCTGATCGGCCAGCGCCAGTGCTTCAGCGGTAATACCGGTTTTTTCCTGACCCATCAGAATGCAGGTTGGTTTGGTGTAATCGATCTCGCGAAAATCAACCGCTTTGGCCGATAGATTAGTCGCCAGCACTTGCATGCCGCTCTCTTTCAGATGACGGACCGCTTCGGCGATATGACGATGCGTTTTGACCTTTACCCAACTGTTGCTGCCGGCAGAAGCGGAAACCATGGTACGCATCCGTACGCTTGGCCAAACAGCATGCACTTCATGGATGCCCACCGCATCGGCAGTACGGATCACCGCAGAAACGTTATGCGGTTTATGCACCTGTTCCATGCAGACGGTGAGATCGTGCTGGCGCAAGGCCAGCATCTCCTGAATTCGGGCAAAGCGTTGAGCGTTCATGGACTAATTACGGTTTCGGTGAACTTTGATCACGTCCGGCATTACGCGGATTTTGCGCATAATGTTCGCCAGATGGACGCGATCGTTCGCGGTGAGGCGGATAAAGGCGCTATACACGCGACCATCACGCTCTTCAGTATTCAGGCTCTGAATATTGGAACCGGCGGTATTGATTGCCGCAGTCAGGTTCGCCAGCGCGCCCTGATGATTGAACATGTCGACTTTAATCTCAGCGACAAATTCCTGATCAATCACTTTATCCCACTCTACCGGCATGAACTTTTCAGGTTCTTTTTGATAGCCGCGAATGTTACGGCAGGATTCGTGATGCACCACCAGACCTTTGCCGGGACTGACGTGCGCCACAATCGGGTCGCCAGGGATTGGGCGGCAGCATTTGGCAAAGGTAATCAACACGCCATCTGCGCCTTTGATCGGCAGCTTTTTGCGTTTGCTGTTGCTCTGCGGCGCTTCACTGCCTGACTGCAGCAAGTTCTTCGCCACGACCACGCTCATGGCGTTACCCAAGCCAATTTCTGCCAGCAAATCATCGATGGCAGTCAGCTTCATGCGTTCAAGCTCGTGCTGAATATTCTCGAGCGGAATCTCTGCCAACTTTTTGCTGCCGCCGAGCGCGTGGCTCAACAGACGACGGCCAAGGTTGACGGAGTCTTCACGTTTAAGGTTTTTCAGCAACTGACGAATTTTGGCGCGTGCTTTAGAACTGACGACAAAATTGAGCCAGGCAGCATTCGGACGTGCCCCCGGTGCGGTAATAATTTCAATGGTTTGACCGCTGGTCAGCGACTGTGACAGCGGATAAGGCTGACGATCGACACGCGCGCCAACACAGGCATGACCAATATCGGTATGCACCGCATACGCGAAATCGACTGGTGTGGCGCCCGCCGGCAATTCGACAATGCGGCCTTCCGGCGTGAACACATAGATCTCATCCGGGAAGAGATCGGATTTCACGCTTTCAATAAATTCAAACGAGCTACCGGCGCTTTGCTGCAGCTCAAGTAAGCTTTGCAGCCAGCGTTGGGCACGAATTTGTGCGGTGGTACCGCTGATTTCACCGGTCTCTTTATAAGCCCAGTGTGCAGCCACACCCATTTCTGCCATCTGATCCATATCTTCGGTACGGATCTGCACTTCAACGGGCACGCCATGCGGGCCAATCATTGAGGTGTGCAGCGATTGATAGCCGTTGGCCTTGGGAATGGCGATGTAATCTTTCACGCGTCCGGGACGCGGTTTGTACAAGCTGTGCATCTGTCCGAGCACGCGATAACAGGTATCCAGATCTTTCACAATGACGCGGAAGGCGTAGATATCCATGATCGAGTGAAAACGCTGCTCTTTCAGGTGCATTTTGCGGTAGATCGAATAGAGATGTTTTTCGCGTCCACTTACACGGCAGGGAATTCCTGCTTCCTGTAAGCGACCATCGATTTCAGCGAGGATCTTCTGAATCATCTCTTTTCGGTTACCGCGTGCCGCTTTCACCACCTCTTTAATCACGCGGAAACGGTTAGGGTAGAGCGCTTCAAAGCCGAGCTCTTCCAGTTCTGTTTTCAGGTGATGAATACCAAGGCGGTGCGCCAGAGGACTGTAAATCTCCAGCGTTTCCAGCGCGATACGGCGTTTTTTATCCGGACGTAATGCGCCGAGCGTGCGCATGTTGTGCGTGCGGTCAGCCAGTTTGATCAAGATGACGCGGATATCCTGCACCATTGCCATGATCATTTTGCGGAAGTTTTCAGCCTGCGCTTCTTTCTTGTCGCGGAACTTCAGCTTATCGAGCTTGGATACACCTTCCACCAGTTCGGCAACGCTTTTACCAAACAGCTGTTCCATATCCTGGTAAGTGGCGGGCGTATCTTCGATCACGTCATGCAGCAGCGCCGCCATTAGCGTTTCATGGTCGAGTTTCATCTCGGCCAGAATGCAGGCGACAGCAACAGGATGGGTGATGTAAGGCTCGCCGCTGGAGCGTGTTTGACCCTCGTGGGCATCACGCGCGACTAGATAAGCTTGCTTGAGGCGCTTAATTTGCTCCTCAGGCAAGTATTTTTCAATCAGTTGATTGAGGCTTTCAAACAGATACAAGGGCGACCTGCGAAGTGCTGTTAACGACGACCTTCAGCGATAGCGGTAACGGCTTGTAACTCAGCGGCTTCCTGCTCATGCTGTTCCTGACGATCACGGACATCCAGAATCTGGGTCGTGATCAGACCTTCTTCGATTTCGCGCAGGGCGATAACGGTTGGCTTATCGTTCTCTTCTGGAACCAGCGCATCTTTACCGCCTACCTGCATCTGACGTGCACGACGTGCAGCGACCAACACCAGGTCAAAACGGTTACCAACTTTCTCTACTGCGTCCTGAACGGTTACGCGTGCCATAGGTGTGCTACTCCACAGATGATGAAGAAATGACTGGGCATAATACTGAAAGTGAATTCAGACTGCCAATAGTTTGCTGATTAAAGCATCATGTCGCGATTTTTGGCGACCCATACGCAGACGTTCTGCGCGGATAATGGTTTTCAGATCTGACAGCGCCAGATCGAAATCATCATTAACAATTAAATAGTCATACTCGGCGTAGTGGCTCATTTCCGCCACGGCCTGTTGCATACGACGGGCAATCACCTCTTCGCTGTCCTGACCGCGGCCACGCAGGCGACGATCCAACTCTTCGGTAGAAGGCGGCAACACAAAGATGCTGCGCGCGGCAGGCATTTTCTTGCGAATTTGCTGCGCACCTTGCCAGTCGATATCCAGGAATACGTCAACGCCGGTCGCCAGCACCTGCTCAATCGCAGCGCGTGACGTACCGTAATAATTGCCAAACACTTCCGCATGCTCGAGGAAGTCGTCTGCTGCAATCATGGTCTCGAATTCGGACTTAGAGACGAAAAAGTAGTGCTCACCATGAGCTTCACCGGGACGCACGCCACGGGTGGTATGAGAAATAGACACCTGCGTATCGTACAGCGGTTGTGTCTTTAACAGCGCCTGAATCAGGCTGGATTTACCCGCGCCGCTGGGGGCGGAAATTATATAAAGCGTGCCTTGAGCCATGGTTATCTTGAATTGAGTAAAGAGCGGAGTCGATTTCCTGCACAGTATACACGGCTTGGGGATGTCACGCAGCGTTTGCCGCTTGGCTGAGGCAATTCTTTTTTCTGTGAAGCCGCGCCAGAGGCTGATGTAGCAGACTGCAACAGCGATTTAATGTCTGGAATCTGCTTCCAGCGCGCGATTTTCATGGCTGGTAAATGCCTGTGCTGCGCTTTCCAATAGCAAAAAAGGAGAGCGAAGATGAAAGGATGCCTGAGTCTATTGTGTTGCCTATTCAGTATGGGTTGCTGGGCCGAAGCGCTGTGCCCGAACTGGTCGCCGGTGCGCGCGGGGCAGGAAATCGAACAGCTGCAAACCCAGCTACGGCAATGGGATGACGCGTATTACCGGCAAGGTACCAATCTTGTGACCGATGCCGATTACGACAGCCTGCAACAGCGATTACAGCAGTGGCAACGCTGTTTCACCCCATCGCAGATGACCTACGATGCGCGACTCACCACCGATGGCAGTACACATCATCCGGTGGCGCATACCGGCGTGCGCAAACTGCGCGATAAGCTGGCAGTGGCGTACTGGATGCAGGATAAATCTGCGCTGTGGTTACAGCCCAAAGTCGATGGCGTCGCTGTCACGTTGGTGTATCGGCAAGGTCGGTTGGTGTCATTAATCAGCCGGGGCGATGGTTTGCGTGGTGAGGAGTGGCTGGCCAAATCACCGCATATTCCTGCCATTCCACAAGTTATTGATACGCTGCGCGAAAACGTGGTGCTGCAAGGTGAGCTATTTCTACAAATGACCGATCATCAACAGGCGCGTGATGGGGGGAAAAATGCACGTGCCCAAGTTGCCGGAGCGATGATGCGGCACGACACCAGCCCGCTTCTTGAGCGACTTGGTATATTTATTTGGGCGTGGCCGGATGGTCCGGCGTCGATGTCCGATCGTCTGACACAACTAACACAATGGGGCTTTGGACTCGCACAGAGCTGGAGTCGTCAGGTGAGTAATGAAGAAGAGATTGCGATATGGCGCGATCGCTGGTTCCGTGAATCGCTGCCGTTTGTCACCGATGGCGTGGTGATCCATCAATCACCTGCCAGCGCAGGGCGCGACTGGCAGCCCGGTCAGGGCCATTGGTCAGCGGCATGGAAATATCAGCCGGCGGAAGTCAGTAGCGAAGTGCTCTCTGTCGATTTCAATGTAGGACGCACGGGCAAGATCGCCGTCGTACTGAATCTGATTCCGGTGCAACTCGATGACAAAACGGTACGGCGGGTCAATATTGGCTCACTGCGACGCTGGCGCGAGCTGGATGTGATCGCGGGTGATGAAGTGACGCTCACGCTAGCGGGATTAGGTATTCCCCGGCTGGAACGGGTGATTTGGCGCGTGGTGCAGCGCGATTATCCACCATCGCCTCAGGATGGTGAATTCCACGGCTTAACCTGTCTGCACTTTAGCGCGGATTGCCGGGCGCAGTTTTTGTCTCGCCTCAGCTGGTTAAGCCAGAAATCGGTGCTCGATATTGCGGGTGTACAGCGCAGTAGCTGGCAGCGCCTTCTGGATAGTAGCGCTATCAGCCATCTCTTTTCCTGGCTGACGCTGACGCCAGATCAGATTGCGCAGGCCAACGGCATTACGTCTGCACGAGCCCAACTCATCTGGCACCGCTTTAACCTGACGCGACAGCAGCCGCTGCGGCGCTGGGTGAGTGCGCTTGGCTTGCCGTTACCGCGCACGGCACTGCAGGCGCTCCCGGATACGCAGTGGTCGCAGCTGATGGCGCGAACGGCGGAAAGCTGGCAGCAGTTGCCCGGTATCGGTAACGTTTTGGCACAGCGGATTGTGATGATGCTGCAGGATGCGAGCCTGCAGCAATTGATTCATTTTCTGCAACAGCAGGATATTCCTGCTGCTGACTCAATGTTCAGGGTGGGGATAGTTGAAGATCGGCAAACCGAGGCGGAAACGCAGCGCTAGCAAGCGAGCGAAGAAGCCGAACAGTAGCGTGATGATCACCACCGCTTCATGCGCCAGCGGCGTTTTCAACAGCAGGATATACATCCAGCCCGAGGCGAAAGCGATACCGGCGTACAGCTCTTTCTGGAACACCAGCGGAATGCGGTTGCAGAACATGTCGCGTAACACCCCGCCAAAAACGCCGGTGATCACGGCGGCGATGGCGGCGATGATGGCGGCGTGCCCGCTGTCCAGCGCAACCTGAGCACCAATAATGGAGAAAACCACCAAACCCAACGCATCCAGCACCAGAAACACTTTGCGCAGATGCGTCATCAGCGGTGCAACAAAAGTAGTCACAACCGCGGCGGCGGCCACGATCATGATGTATTCAGGATTTTTGACCCAGCTAAGTGGGTAATGGCCCAGCAAGATGTCACGCACCGAACCGCCGCCAATGGCGGTCACTGAGGCGATGATAATCACGCCAAACAGGTCCATTTTACGACGTCCCGCCGCCAGCGCGCCGGTCATGGCTTCGGCAGTAATACCAATAATATAGAGAACGGTTAATAACATTGAGCACTCCAACAGATTGGCGGCAAGGCTAAGGATTTTTCAGAGTGTAGACCACTGAGATTTTCTAAATAAAACGTCATCGGATTAGCCGTTTTAATGGCGTGCATGCTAACAGGCTTAATCGGAGGGATAAATCAGCTTTTGACAAGGATTTCGCATAAGTATAAATGATGCGAAATAGCGTAAAACTTCTCTTCTTAAGTTCATTCCTATTTGTGTCGTAAGTGATTACTGCCTGCTCAACCGGGCTTATCACTCATTGGCTTTAGACGAAGCAACTATTGGACAGGCATGAAAATTCGTAACGAAGACATACTCTTTTTTTCCTCTGACAAACTGGCGGCGCTAGGGCTGGAAAGTATTTTAGCTACGCTACCTGCCGTGAGTCAGATACATGAGTTGTGGTCGCTCAGCACCGTGATAGCTCAGTGTGAAAAACTCAAACCACGGCTGCTGGTATGTATCTTTCATGAAAATATGCCGTTGGCGGGCACCTTAAAGGTGCTTTACGCTTTGCAACAACAATTCCCTACGATGCAGATCATGGTGCTAACACGACGTTTGTTGCCGTTAATGCATGCGCTCAGTCGCTACCTGCCTTCGCTCAGTATTCTGGACTTAAAATCCTCATGCCAGAGGATTACCAGTCGTTTACTCACCTGTATCAACACCCATGCGCAGATTCAGTTATTAGAAGGCGCTGATATTTTGCTTCCGGATCGGCAGTTACGGGTGTTACTGATGATGGCGTGGGGTTACAGCACGGAGCAAATAGGTGTTCGCTTGGGTATCAGTCATAAAACGGTGAATGCACACAAGCTCAATGCGCTGGCGCGGCTGCAGATCAAAAGCAAGAATGATATGGCCGATCTCTTTATGGTAATTGATGAGTTACGCATGTTGGTCAGCTGGCTGCGTTTGCAGCGTAACGGCAAGTTAAGTGAACTCAACGTTAACTCTCTGGAAGAGTTGCTGGAAGCCTAAAAAAGAAAAAAGCGTGCTGGCGACCAGCACGCGAACGCATCTTTTCAGATGCCCAGAGCCCACCATACAGACTTGTTTTTATTATCCGTTTCTTGCTCGCACGTTAGCGAAACTTTTCAGGCTAAAACGGTATTCTGGCTGGAACCAGGAACGACCGTAATAGCAGTAGATCAGCATTCTAATGGATACCATGGCAAGGTAACCCCAGATAGCGCATAGCACTGAAGGTGTCAGCCACACGGTAAAGAGTGTGATGCCTAATCCCACCAGCACAGAAGAGGCTTCTGCAAAAGCGATGCGCGAAAATTGGTTTTCCCGCTGTAATATGGCGCGATAATGTTGTCCCTGCGGAATGATAATGAATATAACTGAAATCATTTCCAGCATTACTGCCATTTCGGGTTGTTCCATTACTCGGCTTGAAATATCACTGCCTATAAATAATGCGGAAAAGATTGCCAGCCCAATTAATACATTTCCCCAATATAGAATTGATAGATCGCTATTATTAAGGTTTTTATTTCTGATAATTGCATTGCCAAATCCGCGATCGGCAAGTGTGTCAATGATCAATAACATCACAATAGCAATGGCGAGTAAATCAAGCTCATTAGCCTGAAGTATTTGCGCCAGAAGAGAAAGTTGTAAAACACCAATGCCGACGATTTTAATCGATGACAAAAATGACCATTTTGAATGGGTCAGATTTTTTTCTTTTATCGCCATACTCTGCTCGTTATGGTACATGTACCAGTGCAATTAAGGGTTTACTCTGGCCATAGCCAAAGCACAGTTCACATCAATGCAACGATTCCTGGCGCAGACCTGAAATACCTTTCAGGTGTTGCCACGTAAAGATGCTTTCAATTAGATGATGTCCTGAATTTAAAAAGATGCCCCTGGCGCGTAATGGTGTTGTTGTCTTACTGGTATCTCCTCCTGTGCGGAGGAAATCCGTAAGATCATTATAAAATCCCTTTGCGTTTATATATTCCCCGGCCAGCATCCGCCTGGCAATCTCAACAAATTCTTTTTCTGATAACAAAGGATAGGTTGAGCGATCCATGTTATTTCCCTGCTGTTGTTATTATGGTTACTGCTGTGTGTGAAAGAGTTATACCGTGTTTTAATTAAATTAACACCATCAGAAAACTCCTATAAATAGACCGCAGGAATAAATGGTTTCAGAATTTGCATCAGAATATATAAGACGAGGGATCCACTATTTATTAGTGCTTTTCTTCATTCCAGACGTCTTAATGAAGAAGTGAGCAATAAAAATAGAAAAAATGTCGATAAATCAGCGTGACTCAGACTTTTTCTGCTCATCCTCACCAGGAACTTTCCTGTTGAGGATGCATAAGCTGGACTGGTGATTAACAGATAAATACATCATGATTTGAACAAAATAGTTAAACGCTACTGTGCAAAAAAGAAACCGAATTTTATGAATTGATTCCAGCACGAGGTAAAGAGATGTTCATGGTATAATGCATTGATTCTAATGAGTTAATAGATGAAGTAGCTGCTCCAGGTCGCGTTTTACCCATGCTACATCCTCTGCAAACTTCTCGTCGGACATGAAGGGCTGACGATAAACTACCATCACCACCTCCGCGCCCTGCTCGTTAGCAATCACCCGCATTGGCATATAAATCTCTTTACCGGTTCCGGTATCAATCCAGTGATCCATCACGCCAAACGGATTATGGGGCGTGAAGCGGATCTTCACTGTCCCCTCGGGACCTTTGGCTTTCCAGCCGTTACCTTCCTGCGTCAGCGTGCGGGTGCTGAGTCCGCTGGCCCATTTGGCAAAGCATTCTGGTTTCCAGATGGTTTCATACAAATCTAACCAGTTACGTGGAACCGTAAGTGTGACGGTCTGAGATGGCAGCATGGAACCTCCTGATGAGCAAACAAGAAGCCATTAAAGCACGGTGATACCGGGCTGCAAACGGCCCGGTCATGGAAGTGTGGGTCAACAACGATTTCCGTGAAACCGCTGTAATCAGATAAACTTGCCGCGCCCCTGAATATCCAGTTCTTCGCCAGAGCCGTCAGCCTGGCGCAGCACGAAGCGATCGGACTGCGCCACCACGGCGCAACTATGGTTAGGAAAGATACGCAGCAGTGCACCAACGGGTGGCGCTGAATCGCTGTATTGCAGGAAGCCATGCTCTTCCGACAGTTTTAACACTTCATAGTGATTGCCTTGTTCATCCACGGCAATGCCAAAACCACTGGCATTGGTACCATGCGGACCTTTGTCAGAGCTGAGCATTTTGGAACCGGCATCAATAATGGCGAAATGCGGATTGACGGCCACCACGCGTGTCACCACGCTCAGCGCCAGTGCATCCGGCGAGCAGAGACCCAGACGCCATGCGGTCAGATCCAGCAGCGCGTAGTTGCCTGGCCGGATTTCATCGCAGCCATCTGCCACGGGGGCCGCCAACGCCGTTGGCGTTGAACCGACAGAAATCGGGCAGTGCGCAAAACCGGCGGCGATTAGGCACTGCTGCACATCACGCATCAGTGCAATTTCCTGTAACGCAACGTCTGCAATCGCAACAGCGTTGCCCGCGCCATAAGCGTGACCGGCATGAGAAATCAGCCCGGCAAAAGTGAGGCCAGCAGCCTGGATTTGTTGCGCCAGCGAAATGGCAGCATCGCTATGCGGATCAATGCCGACACGATGTAATCCAACATCCACCTTGATGGCCAAGGCCAGCTGGCAATCGGGCTGGCGCTGATGCGCAGCAGCAATCGCCGCGACGCCAGTCGCGCTATCGGCAATGCAGGTAATATGCGCCTGATGCTGTGTGGCAATCGCCAGCAGTTCAGCCAGCGTGTCGGCATGCACAATCGGATAAGCCAGCAGCAAATCGCGTTCACCACCCTGAATAAAAGCGATGCCTTCGCTCGGCTTAGAAACGGTAATGCCACGCGCGCCGAGCGCGCGTTGCTGCTGAGCGATCCAGACACTTTTATGGGTTTTGATATGAGGACGCAATGCGACGCCAGCGGCATCGGCTTTTTGCTGCATCTGTTGCAGGTTGCGCTGCAGGCGCGGCGCATCAATTTCAAGGTAAGGGGTAAGTCGGTCGGCAATCAGAAGCCGCAACCAGCCAGCCTCAATATTCTGTTCCATCATAATAGTCCGCAGGTGATTACACAGTGCGGACTATCATTCATCAATGCCCGACAGAATGCCAGCCGTTAGCCTAATGCTTGTTGCTTCAATGGATTAGATATAGAGGGACGCTTCACCCGGCGGACGGGTTTTAAAGCGGCGATGCAGCCACAGATATTGGTCAGGCGCGCGCAAAATCTCTTTCTCGATCACGCGATTCATATAAGCAGCGGCAGCAGCCTCATCTTCATAGGGATAATTTTCCAGTTCTGGCTGAATGATAAGCTGATAACCACTCTTATCCTGATTACGAATCAACACGATGGTCAGCATCGCGGGTTTTGCCAGCCGAGAGAGCACAAAAGTGCCATTGGTGGTCGCTGCTTGTTTAACGGCGAACAGCGGGGCAAACACGCTGCCTTTTGGACCGTAGTCCTGATCGGGTGCGAACCACACGGCCTCACCTTTTTTCAGCGCCTGCACCATGCCACGTAAATCACGACGGTCGATCATCGCTTTATTTGAACGCATGCGCCCTTTGGTCTGCGCCCATTCCATCGCCTGATTATTGTGTGGGCGATACATCGCCATCATCGGCTGACATAAACCCGTAATGCGGCCGCCAAGCTCCAACGACATGAAATGCACGCCGATAACCATTACACCGCGCTGGTGGCTTTGAGCATGCTGCAGGTTTTCGAGTCCGCTCACTTTGAAATAACGACGCACGCGTGCGTCACACCAGAACCAGGCGATGCCGGTTTCTGCCAGCGCCATACCCAACGATTCGAAGTTGCCGGCGATCATCGCTTCTTTCTTCTCTTCATCAATATTGGGGAAGCACAGCTCAATGTTGCGGCGGGTAATGCGCTCGCGGCGCTTCAGGAAACGACGTGACAATTTACCCGCGCCAGCGCCAAGCCGGATCAGAATAGGATAGGGAAGTTGCACCAGTAGCCACAGAACACCTAGCCCAAACCAGGTAAACCAATAGCGAGGATGCAGAAGAGTTGAGCGGAACTGCCTGGATTTCGTCATAACGCCTTCATGTCGGGAAAAATGTATCGCACAAAGAAGAGAGTCCATGAGTTCCTGGCGGTACAACTGTTCTAATTACGACCAGTAGATTAACAAATAGTGCCGTCAAAGAAACGCGATCTCCACAATCTTTAAGATTAAGAGAACTCATTGATAAAGCGACTGTTAGTGTGTTAATGGCTATCTGGCAGGGAGTTCTCTTTACTATCAGTGAGTTAATAGCCGACCTTAATACGGTTTAACGGGGATATTGGCTCACTCAAAGTCAATTCTGAAAAGATTTTTTATGATTGCTGACACTTATTTAACGCTAACCGTGAAAAACAGAGTTCTTGCTTGCGTAGCTTGTGCGTAAACGGCAACGATTTAGCCAGCCAATCCTACTTTAAGAAGCCCGCTGTAGTGCGGGCTTTTCGAAAAGCATATTACTCGATATTCTGAATCTGCTCACGCATCTGTTCAATTAACACTTTCAGTTCGATCGCTGATGCGGTGATCTCTGCGTTAATCGATTTTGAAGCCAGCGTGTTCGACTCGCGGTTGAACTCCTGCATCATAAAGTCGAGGCGGCGGCCAACGGCTTCTTTCTTTTTCAGGATGTTGTAGGTTTCTTTCACGTGCGCATCCAGACGATCCAGCTCTTCCGATACATCGGTGCGCTGCGCCATCATCACCAGTTCCTGCTCAAGGCGATTATTTTCCAGCTGTACTTCGGCTTCTTCCAGCTTGGTCACCAGACGCTCGCGCTGCCATTTAATCACTTCTGGCATTTGCGCGCGTACTTTGCTGACCTCATGCGATACGCCTTCCAGGCGCTGTTCAATCATCGCCTTCAGCGCAGTACCTTCACTTTCACGCGCTTCGATAAAGTCATCTAACGCGCCATCCAGCGCGACCAGCAGTTCGGCGTTGATGGCGTCTAAATCCTGCTCTTGTGCGGACATCACGCCCGGCCAGCGCAGAATATCCAGCGGGTTGATCGCGCCCTCATCGCTCTGCATCTTCACCCAATTGGCAGCCTGCACCAGTTGTTTAGCCAGCGATTCATTCAGCTGCAGTTCGCCTTGCGCGCTGGCATCAGCGTCGTAACGCAGATTGCACTCGATTTTACCGCGCGTCAGGCGATTACGGATGCGCTCGCGGATTACCGGCTCCAGACCACGAAATTGCTCCGGCAGACGGATGTACGTTTCCAGATAACGCTGGTTAACAGAACGAAGTTCCCAGGCGGCGCTGCCCCAGTGGCCTTTGGCTTCGCGGCGGGCGTAAGCGGTCATACTGCGGATCATAATCGTCTTCTCATTTTCAGAAATGTTGGGTGAAGTATAGCGAGGCCGGCTCGACGCTAACAGGCATAAGCGTACATAAGCTTGAATAACAAAAAATTACCGCTTTTAGCAACAGGCACTTATGCTTATCGCTGGTTCGCTTATAAGGATGATTGTGATGTTGCGCTCTGCGACTCTGCTTGCTTTATTGACGTTACTGCTGGCTGGATGTCAGACACCGTCACCCTCGTTTAAACAGATTCCGCCGAATACTGCGCCTGTTGCGGTGTGTGGTGCGGGAGAGATCATGATGCAAACTACGCTGTGGTTTGACATGAATAAACCCGATGGCAGTACCATTAGCACTCTGGAATGGCAGCAGTTTATCGATAATGATGTCACGCCGCGCTTTAAAGAAGGATTATCAGTATCTGATGTGCAGCGGCCGGGCGAGCACGCTAAGCGAGCAACGGATCACAGTAAAACGCTGATGTTGACTCACAACCCGGATCGCATCAGTTCTGACAGCATCAACACATTGCGTGATATCTACAAAAAGCGCTTTGACCAGCAATCAGTGATGCGAGTTGATTCACTGGTATGCGTCGCATTTTAAAAAGTCACTCTCTTTTATTGCGCCCACTCATCCGGAATTGTGCCGATCGTGGGCGGGACAGCCGCGCACGAAGTCCGTATAATGCGCAGCCAAACCTAAGCAAGCCGGAGAGAAACCATGCGTCCAGCAGGCCGTAGTGCATCTGAAACACGTCCCGTCACTATTACGCGTCACTACACCAAACATGCAGAAGGCTCAGTGCTCGTTGAGTTCGGCGAAACCAAAGTGCTGTGCACCGCAACCGTCGAAGAGAGCGTGCCACGTTTCCTCAAAGGCAAAGGTCAAGGCTGGATTACCGCTGAATATGGCATGCTGCCACGTTCCACTCACAGCCGTATGCCGCGTGAAGCGGCCAAGGGTAAACAAGGCGGACGTACGCTGGAGATTCAGCGCCTGATCGCCCGTTCACTGCGCGCGGCAGTAGATTTGGAAGCACTGGGTGAATTTACCATCACGCTGGATTGCGACGTCATTCAGGCGGATGGCGGCACGCGCACCGCATCCATTACCGGTGCCTGCGTGGCGCTGGCCGATGCGTTGAATGCGCTGGTTGCCGCTGGCAAGCTGAAAGCCAGCCCGTTGAAAGGCATGGTGGCGGCGATTTCCGTCGGTATCGTGGGCGCTGAAGCGCTGTGCGATTTGGAATATGTCGAAGATGCCGCAGCCGAAACTGACATGAACGTTGTGATGACCGAAGACGGTCGCATGATTGAAGTGCAGGGCACCGCAGAAGGTGAGCCGTTCAGCCACGACGAGTTACTGCAGCTGCTGGCGCTGGCGCGAGGTGGCATTGAGCAGTTGATTCAGGCGCAGAAAGCAGCGCTAAATAATTGATGTAACAGGCGACCATAGAGTCGCCTTTTCTTTATTTGAGGAGTAAGAAATGAAAGCCTGGCAGCGTCAGTTTATTGAATTCGCCCTGAACAAAGGGGTGCTGAAGTTTGGTGAGTTCACCCTGAAGTCGGGTCGTAAAAGTCCCTATTTCTTTAACGCTGGACTGTTTAATACCGGTCGCGATTTAGCGCTGCTGGGCCGTTTCTATGCGCAGGCGCTGGTGGATGGCGGCGTCGATTTCGACCTTCTGTTCGGCCCGGCTTATAAAGGCATCCCGATTGCCACCACTACCGCGGTGGCGCTGGCCGATCATCATGAGCGCGACGTGCCTTACTGCTTTAACCGCAAAGAAGCCAAAGATCACGGCGAAGGCGGCTTACTGGTGGGCAGCCCACTGCAAGGCAAAGTGATGCTGGTGGATGACGTGATCACCGCTGGCACCGCGATTCGTGAATCAATGGATATTATCAGTGCGCACAACGCTACGTTAGCCGGTGTGTTGATTTCGCTGGATCGTCAGGAGCGTGGACGCAGCGATATTTCGGCGATTCAGGAAGTGGAACGCGACTATAAGTGCAAAGTCACTGCAATTATTACGCTCGCTGAGCTGATTGATTATCTGGAAGAAAAGCCGGAGATGGCGGATCATCTGGCGAAAGTGCGCGCCTATCGCAAAGAGTACGGGATTTAACGACCGGGCAATTGCGCGATGTGTAATGAGGTTGCCATGAATGGCAACCCTACGCTGTAGGGTCGGCATTCATGCTGACCTGCTATTTTAAACCAACTGCGCGGCCATCAGCGGCCAGCGGCTCTCGAAATCTGCGGTCGGACGGAAGCGGAACTCGGAGCGCACATAGCGCGACAACAACCCCTCACAAAATGCCAGTAACTGGCTCGCCAGCAGCGTTTCGTCGTTCTGGAAACCTTCGCCATCGCGCATTTTCTTTTCACGCATCACCTGGCGCAGCTGCACTTCAATGCGTTCAAACAATTGATTGATACGCCCTTGCAGGCGATCCTGTTCAAACATCAGTGCATGGCCGGTCAAAATACGCGTCAGCCCCGGATTACGCTCACCAAATCCCAGAATCAGCTGCACGATTAAACGCAGTCGCGTCAGCGTCTCTTTTTCATCTTTCAGGATCAGATTGATGCGGGTAATCAGACTGTCTTCAATAAATTCGATCAGGCTGTCGAACATGCGCGTTTTGCTGGGAAAGTGGCGATACAGCGCCGCTTCCGAAACGCCTACATTGGCTGCCAGCTTCGCGGTGGTGATGCGCTGACTGCCATCGCCCGACTCCAGCATCTGCGCTAGCGCCTGCAAAATCTCTTCGCGACGGTTCCGTTTCGCGACTTTTTTTTCTGCCATGACCTTCAACACCCCTGAAATTCACCAAAAACAGGCAATACTGCCTCATCTGCCACAAGCAAAGCGGCCTGTGGCGACAAGAAATAAAAAGATGGCTAAGCAAAAAGTGTTGCGTGTTACTGACGGCCTGAGTGACCGAAGCCGCCTGCGCCGCGGTCGCTGGTGTCAAAATCTTCCACCAGATTAAATTCGGCCTGAACGACCGGCACGAAGACCAGCTGTGCTAAGCGGTCGCCGGGCTGCAGCGTGAAGCTGTCCTGGCCGCGGTTCCAGACCGAAACCATGAGCTGACCCTGATAATCGGAGTCGATCAAACCCACCAGGTTGCCGAGCACGATGCCATGCTTATGGCCGAGACCGGAGCGCGGCAATATCACGGCTGCCAGGCTTGGATCGGCAATGTGAATCGCCAGGCCTGTTGGCACCAGCGTGGTCATGCCCGGTGCGATTTCCAGCGCGCCATCAAGGCAGGCGCGTAAATCGAGACCTGCAGAACCAGAGGTTGCATAAGTTGGCAGCGGAAATTCATTGCCCACACGTACATCAAGAATTTTAACGTCGATTTTTTTCATCATAACGGCTGACAATCTCGTCTATTAATTGTTGGCCAAGGAGCGTCTTATCACTGAGCGGTAAGACTTTTTCTCCTTCCTGCCAAAAAAGGTGAAGAGCATTGGTGTCGCTATTGAAGCCCTGACCCGCCTGCGCCACATCGTTAGCACAAATCAGATCCAGGTTTTTTCGCACCCGTTTTTGCCGCGCGTATTCTTCCACATTCTGGGTTTCGGCAGCAAACCCCACAACATAAGGGCGATGTGCCTGCAACGCCGCTACGCCTGCGACAATATCCGGGTTCTTCACCAACTGCAGCGTGACGCTATCGTCGCCACCCTGTTTTTTGATTTTCTCTGCGGCAATGGTAGCCGCCCGGTAGTCTGCCACGGCTGCGCTGGCAATGAAAATATGTTGTTGCTGGATTTGCGCCATCACCGCCGCTTCCATCTCCAGCGCGCTGTCGACGTCCACGCGTTGCACGCCAGCTGGCGTTGGCAGCGCCACCGGACCGGCAACCAGCGTCACCTTCGCACCGCGTTTTGCCGCGGCCGCGGCAATCGCAAAGCCCATCTTACCCGAGCTGTGATTGCTGATATAACGCACCGGGTCCAGCGCTTCGCGAGTGGGACCGGCGGTGATCATAATGTTGAGATGTTGCAGATCGTTGACGGGTGCAGCCCATTCCAGCGCGTGCGCCACAATCGCCAGCGGATCGAGCATACGGCCAGGCCCAATATCGCCGCACGCCTGGCTGCCGCTGTCTGGCCCCCAAATCAGCACGCCGCGCTGATGCAGACGTTGCAGATTCTCTTGGGTTATCGATGCGCGATACATCTGCTGGTTCATGGCCGGGACGATGGCGACGGGCGCTGCGCTTGCCAGGCTCGCGGTGGTGACTAAATCGTTCGCCATACCAGCCGTAACGCGAGCAATCAGGTCGGCAGTTGCAGGCGCCAGCACAATTAAGTCGGCCCATTTTGCCAGTTCAATATGGCCCATCGCCGCTTCTGCGGCCGGGTCGAGTAAATCATCAAATACCGGATAACCGGAAACCGCCTGTAGGCTCAGCGGCGTAATAAACGCTTTGGCCGCTTCGGTCATCATTACGCGTACATCAGCACCGCGATCGCGCAGCCGACGCACCAGCTCCGGCGCTTTATAAGCGGCAATGCCGCCGCTCACGCCAAGCAGAATTTTCTTTCCGGCTAATCCCATCATGTTCTTCGCCTCAATACAGATTGCCGCGTCAATGTCGGCAGATGCAGGCAACTTTATCACAAAACCCGCAGCGCGCCTTTTCCCTGCCTGCGGCCTTTGCGAGCCGGCTCTGAAATCAATAATCGCGTGCTGGCGTTGACTGTGGCTGACGCGCAGAATCGCCGCAACGCAGGGAGGATAAGGTCATGATGGAACTGGCTCCACGGGAAAAACTGATGTTATTGGGCGCAGAAGTGCTGAGCGATGCCGAGCTGCTGGCCATTTTTTTGCGCACCGGCGTCACCGGCACCAGTGTGCTGCTTTTGGCGCAGCAGATGCTGAACGAGTTTGGCTCGTTGTACCGCATTATGAGCGCCAGTAAGGAGGAACTTTGTCAGATTAAAGGCGTGGGCAGCGCCAAGATGACGCAGCTGTATGCGATAGCGGAGTTGGGAAGACGCTTTTTTGCCAGCCAGCTGGCACGAGAAAATGTTATGGAGAATCCGCAGGTGACGCGCCATTACCTGCAGAGCGTGCTGGCGCATCAGGAGCGCGAAGTGTTTATGGCGCTGTTTTTGGATAATCAGCATCGTGTCCTGCAGGCGCAGAAGATGTTTTCGGGGTCGATTGCCAGCGTGGAGGTACATCCGCGCGAAATCGTGCGCGAAGCACTCAAGCTTAACGCGGCGGCAGTGATTCTGGCGCACAATCACCCTTCGGGAATTGCTGAACCCAGCCGGGCCGATCGTGATATTACGGGGAAAGTAGCGCAAGCGTGCGCCCTGCTCAATATACGTTTACTTGATCATTTGGTGATCGGTCACGGCGAGTTTACCTCTTTCGCTGAGCGCGGTTGGTTGTAATTCATCGATTCAAGTGAACAGAAATAGGGCATTTTTGCGCGATCCAGAGGGATCTTTATCTGTTCGGGACTTGAGCACTCGGGCTGAGCGGCGTATACTACGCCACCTTTGAGAATCTCGGGTTTGGCGTTTGGGCCAGCTTAGCGGGTTCACATGGAACTCGCCTGGGCGGGCTAAGGCCTGACGAGGCGGCCAAAACCTAGTTTTTAAAGCTCGAGCTGATTTGATTTTTGGAGAATAGAAATGTCACGAGTCTGCCAGGTAACTGGAAAGCGTCCGGTAACGGGTAACAACCGTTCCCACGCAATGAACGCGACGAAACGCCGTTTCCTGCCGAACCTGCACTCTCACCGTTTCTGGGTTGAGAGCGAAAAGCGCTTCGTTACTCTGCGTGTATCTGCTAAAGGTATGCGTGTTATTGATAAAAAGGGCATCGATACGGTTTTGACCGAAATCCGCGCCCGTGGTGAGAAGTACTAAGGAACTGAATCATGGCTAAAGGTATTCGTGAGAAGATCAAGCTGGTTTCCTCTGCTGGTACAGGTCACTTCTATACCACCACGAAGAACAAGCGTACTAAACCAGAGAAATTAGAACTGAAAAAGTTCGATCCGGTTGTACGTCAGCACGTGATCTACAAAGAAGCTAAAATTAAGTAATTTTAGTGTTCTGAGAAAAACCCGGCTTCGGCCGGGTTTTTTGTTTCTGCGATTCGTTGAGGAGATGAGATGCCTGAATTACCTGAGGTAGAAACCAGTCGTCGCGGTATCGAACCCCACATGGTCGGTGCCACCATTCTGCATGCGGTGGTACGCAATCCACGCTTACGCTGGCCGGTCTCGCATGAAATCCACGCACTGAGCGACCAACCGGTATTGAGCGTGCAGCGTCGCGCTAAATATCTGCTGCTCGAACTGCCGCACGGCTGGATCATCATTCATCTCGGCATGTCCGGCAGCTTACGCGTGTTACCTGGCGAACAACCCGCCGCCAAACATGACCACGTCGATTTGGTGATGAGCAACGGCAAAGTGCTGCGCTACACCGATCCACGTCGCTTTGGCGCATGGCTGTGGAGCAATGACCTCGCAGGCAGCAGCGTGCTGGCGCATCTCGGCCCGGAGCCGCTCAGCAGCGAATTTGATGGTGCCTACCTGTTTGAAAAGTCACGCGGTAAACGCACCGTGATCAAACAGTGGCTGATGGATAACAAAGTGGTAGTGGGCGTCGGGAATATTTATGCCAGCGAATCGCTATTTACCGCCGGGATCTTGCCCGATCGTTCCGCGATGAGTTTGAGTCAGGAGGAAGCGGAACTGCTGGTTAACACTATCAAAGCCGTATTGCTACGCTCGATTGAGCAGGGCGGTACCACGCTGCGTGATTTCCTGCAAACCGACGGTAAACCAGGCTACTTTGCGCAAGAGCTTCAGGTTTATGGTCGCGCCGGTGAGCCGTGCCGTGCCTGTGGTACGCCGATTGTCAGCGGCAAGCATGGCCAGCGCAGCACCTTCTGGTGTCCACGCTGCCAGCATTGAGTTAAGGCTGAGCCAGTCGCGCCAGCAACGCCTTGTGCACCACGTCAGGCAGAAATGCCTGCACGTCACCGGCGTGGCGCGCGACTTCTTTGACCAGCGAAGAAGAGACGAAGGAGAAGCCTTCTGACGGCATCAGGAACACGCTCTCCAGCGTGGGCAACAGATGACGATTCATCTGTGCCAGCTGCAGCTCATATTCGAAATCCGACACCGCACGCAATCCACGCACCAGCACGTTGGCGTTCTGCGCCTGGGCAAAATTCGCCATCAGATCGCTAAAACCTATCACTTCAACATTCGGAAGATGTGCCGTTACCTGGCGCGCCATATCCACGCGCTCATCCAGACTGAACAGCGGCTTTTTACTCGGGCTGGCGGCAATGGCCACGACGATGCGGTCAAACATCTTCGCTGCGCGCGTCACAATATCCAGATGACCCAAGGTAAAGGGATCAAAGGTGCCGGGATAAATCGCTTTCGTACTCATACGCGACCTTGTGTTGAGGTGTGATGCAGCGCCCAGAGCGCCGAGTATTTGTTGAAAGTGTACTGTGCGTTAACCACCGCCAGAATCCAGCCCTGTTTGCCATCAAGAAAACCGGCGCGTAGCAGCAGCGTTTTGACGAATGCGCCAAGCGTGTGGCTAAAAATCGAGAACAAGCCACAGCGTTTGCCGCGCTGAAAGCGTTCCTGCGCCCAGGCTTCGGCATAGTTCATCTGCTTACGCTGAAATGCAATCAGGTCGCGACAGGTGAGATGTTGCAGATCGCCCGCCAGCTTCACTACTGGCGCACCTTGCGTCTCCAGTGATTCGTGTACCAGATTGTCGTTGTAATTGAGCTTGCGCGGATAAAGGCGCATCACGCGGTCGGGATACCAACCGCTGTGGCGCATAAAGCGGCCAAGAAACAGATTGCTGCGACCGAGGCTGTAAACGTGGTCCGAAGCGGGCTGCGCGAGAACCTGCTCAATAGCGCGTCGCAGTTCGGGGGTAACACGCTCGTCGGCATCTATCATCAAAATCATATCGCCGTGCGCATGCGCCTGCGCGCGCTGGCGCTGCTTACCAAAACCTTGCCACTCTTCAGCCTGGAAAACCTGCGCGCCCTGTTCGCGAGCTACCTGCGCCGTGTTGTCGCTGCTGCCAGAATCGAGTACTACAATCTCATCCGCCCAACTGACCGAAGCCAATGCCTCAGGCAGCAGTTCAGCTTCGTTTTTGGCGATCATTACCACCGAGAGACGTTGGCGTTGCGACATGAATTAGTGAGCTCGCGGCGGTAAGTGAGGTTCGAGTAACTGTAGCAGACGCTGTAATGCGCCCTGATTTTGATGCAGCACTTCCACAGCATGCCGGCCGTAATAGCGGCGATAATCATCATCCTGCAGTAAGTTGGCGACCTCTTTCTGCAGCGATACCACGTCAGTAACGGTAATCAGCCCTTCGGCCTGTTGCAGCTTGGCGCAGATATCTTTGAAGTTCCAGATGTGCGGGCCCATCAGCACCGGAATGGCATGCGCTGCGGGTTCCAGCGGGTTGTGGCCACCGCGCTCGACCAGGCTGCCGCCAACAAAGGCGAGATCGGCAATGCCGTACAGCATCATCAGCTCGCCCATGGTGTCGCCAATCACCACTTGCGTGGAGCTTGAAGGAATCTCGCCGCTGCTGCGCAAGATAAAACTGAAGCCACGTTTTTGCGTCAGATCGCAGGCATCTTTGAAACGTTCTGGATGGCGCGGCACCAAAATTAGCAGCAGATCGGGGAACTGTTGCAGCAGGCGACGATGGGCATCGAGCACAATTGCTTCTTCACCTTCGTGGGTGCTGGTCGCGATCCACACCGGACGACGCGACGCCCACTGACGACGCAGCGTGACGGCTTTCGCCGCCAGCTCTGGCGTCACCGAAATATCAAACTTGAGGCTGCCAGTCACGGTGAGATGCGAACGCTTTAGGCCAAGGCTGAGGAAACGGTCGCCATCTTCGGCGTTTTGCGCGGCAATTAGCGTGATGCGCTGCAGCAAGTCGCGCATAAAGCCGCCGAGCTTTTTGTAGCCTTTGGCCGAACGCTCAGACAGGCGCGCGTTCGCAATCACCAATGGAATCTTGCGCTGATGCAGAATACGGATAATGTTCGGCCACAACTCGGTCTCCATGATAATCACCAGTCGCGGATCGACGGAATCAAGGAAACGGTTGATCGAGCCCGGCAGGTCGTAGGGCAGGTAAACGTGATGCACGTCTTTGCCAAACGCCGACTGCGCACGTTCGGAGCCGGTTGGCGTCATGGTGGTGACAGTAATCGGTAGCGTCGGATAGCGATGACGCAGCGCGCGCACCAGCGGCACCGCCGCTAGCGTCTCACCGACGGAAACGGAGTGCAGCACAATGCCATGCGGTAGCACTTTGCCCGCGCAGTAGCCATAGCGTTCTGCCCAGCGTTTACGATAGGCCGGTGCTTTTCGACCGCGCAGCCACAGGCGCAGCCAGATCAGTGGCTGAATCAGATAGAGCAAGGCTGTGTATAGAGTCGTCATAGTTACCGTTACGACAGAATCGCGTCAAAAAACCGATGAAAGGCGGCATGTTATCAGAAATTAACCGCCTGCTCATACCACTTCGTCAGCCGGTCTGCAGCACTTGTTGATACAGCGAAGTCAACGCTTGCGCCAGCCGCTGCGGACCAAAAGGTTCAATTCTGCGACGTGCGGCTTCGCCCATGGCAGGATTATGTGAAAGTGCCGGTGTTGCTAATACGGCTTCGTTTAACGCGTTGATATCTAATGCATCGCAGACAAAACCCTCCTGACCCGCAGTGATAAACTCCGCGCCGCCGCAGCCGGTGCTCGTGATCACTGCCAGACCGCAGGCCATCGCTTCCAGCACCACATTCGGGAAAGGGTCATAAAGCGTGGGCAGCAGCAGCGCATCGGCTGCATGGTAGAACGGCTGCACGTCCTGCTGCACGCCAACAAAGCGTAAGCGATCGAGGCAATTCAGCTGGTTCGCCAATTGCTGATAGCGTGAGAGCTGCTTATCCTGGCCAACCACCACCAGGTAGCGATCGCTTTTCGCCACCGCTTCAATGGCGGCTTTTAATCCTTTGCGCTCAAAGCCCGAACCCACGTAAATCATTACTGTGGCATCTTGCGGCAGTTTAAGCTGCTGACGTGACGCATGACGCAGCGCTTCGCTGGCGGGCTGGAAACGTTGGCTATCAATCGCATTGTGAATCACATGGATCTTGCGGGCATCAAGTGTGAAATTACGCAAAATATCCTGTTTCACCATCTCTGAATTACAGATCACCGCTTTCAACGACGGCGCGTTGAACATTTCGGTTTCTGCTTGCAACACGTAACGGTGATAAGGACTGAGACGGGCGCTTAAACGTTGCCACGGAGAAACGATGCGCGCGCGCTGCTCTAGCCATACGCGATGCACGCCATCACCGGCACGAAAGATATCGCAGCCGGCAATGCGTTCGTGGCTTTGCACAATATCGAACTTCTCACGTTCCCAGCATTCGCGCGCGGCATGGGCAAAACCGCGCTCGCGCGAGATGCGACCGAATTTCGCCGGATTGCAAATGTGCAGATGCCAGGCGGGATTCGGCGTGCCCTGCCAGCTGCGGGTGATGATATTAAGATCGAGCTGCTCGCTATCTAACGCTTCAAGCGCACGCGAGATAAAACGTTCGGCGCCGCCGTCTGGGCGGTATTTCTGCCGGACGATCGCCAGGCGTAACTTACTCATGCAAAAAACTCCGGGCGGCAGCCACGACATCCTCAACGGGAATGGCAGAAAGATAGCGCTGTTGCGTGTTGGTATCGATGGCGTCTGGCGAAGGCAGCGGGCCATAATCACCGGCCCAGATCACGCGGTTGTGATCCCCCCACGGACGCCAGTGTTGCAGCTTGGTCGGCCCAAACAGCGCGAGACATGGCGTTTCCAGCGCGGCGGCCATATGCATTGGCGCTGAATCCACGCCGATAAACAGCTGCGCGGCATCGATCAGCGCCGCCAACTGTGGCAAGGATAATTCCCCAGCCAGCGACACCACATTGCTGCTGCGGCACAGCGATTGAATATTGGCGATCATCGCCAGCTCTTTCTGGTCCGGCGCTGCGGTGAGGATCACCGTACGACCCTCGGCGGCGAGCGTATCAATCAGCTGCGCGACTTTGTCGTCTTCCCAACATTTGAACGGCCAACGGGAAGTCGGCTGCAGAACAATAAAGGGCGAGCTCACCGCATGCTGTGCCAGCACATCCTGCACTTTCTGTTGATCGGCGGCGCTGAAATGCATCGAGGCTTTCGCACCCGCTGCGCTGATACCCAGCGGCTTCAGCGCAGCCATATTTTGTTCCACCGTGTGCAGCTGATTATGATCGTCGGTGCTAACCAGCTGATTATGCATCCAGCGCCAAAAGGCGTTATCGCGTTTGTGGAAAGCAAAACCAATGCGCACCGGCGCGCCCGAAAGGCCCGTGATGATGGCGCTGCGCCACTGATCGGCAAGATTAATCACAACGTCATAATGACAAGTGCGCACGGCAGAAATCAGGGCCATCTCATGGCGGAATTTCTGCCAGCCGCCCTCTTTTTTCCAGTTACGATCGATGATGTGTAACTGGCGGATAGCCGGATGTGCTTCCAGCATCGGACGGGTTTCTTTATACAGCAGGATGTCGATATTGGCCTGTGGATAGCGCTGGCGAAGAGCGTTAATTGCGGGCGTGGTCAGCAGCATATCGCCGTGATGGCGCAGCTTGATCAGTAGAATATTTTTCGGTGCAAATTGGTCTGGAATCGGGCTTGCCATACTCAAATGATCTCAGAATTCAGTCAGCTGATT
Organism: Enterobacter ludwigii; assembly: GCA_900068845.1. GTDB lineage: Bacteria > Pseudomonadota > Gammaproteobacteria > Enterobacterales > Enterobacteriaceae > Pantoea > Pantoea ludwigii_A. The sequence goes on along the minus strand of CEFQ01000098.1, from coordinate 77,960 downwards.
GTAGGGCAAACCCCAAAGGCGTGAAAGCCAGACGCGGCGCTTATTTCTTGCGCCAGCGATAAATTCGGCTCAGCCACAGCAGCAGTTGATACCATTGCTGCACGCCGCGTGCGTTACGCAGCATGCGCTTGTGGGTTTGCGTCGCGAACAGGTCAGCAATCATCGCCTGACGCGCACTCTCTTCGGGCTCGCGCCGGATACAGTGACACACGCTGAGCGCCTCATGCGTAATCTGGTAGTGAAACGCCGGGTAGATTTTCACCTTGTGGCGATAACGTGCATTGATCTCTTCCAGTAATCGCACAATTTTCAGGTAATGGCGCTGATATTCCACGTTGCGCTGACCGGTGCGCTTGCGGTTGCTGATTGAGGCATCATGCATGTAATAGCAATACAGCACTTTATCGGTGTAGCGCACGCGTTGGGCGTTGAGCATGAACTCGGTGGTCCAGGGAATGTCCTGATGATGCAGCCCGGGTTCAAAATTGAGGTTGAGTTGCTCAATCACTTCACGGCGGTAAATTCCCAGCCATACCACGTGCATATAGCGATGGGTTTTCAGGGCTTTGTTAAGCCACTCTGGACCACTCAGCACTCCGGTACTGGTTAATCGATCGAGCGGAATCAGCGGCTTCACTTGCTGGCTGGCCTTAAAAAACCACTCCGCATTGCACTGCGCGGCATCAAGATTGTCGCGTTCTGCCATCTCAACCAGCGTTTGATACATCGCCGGATCCATGGTGTCGTCGGCATCCGGAAACGAAACATACTTACCGCGCGCTACCGCTAAACCCGCATTGCGCGCGCGCGATACGCCGCCGTTGGCTTGATGAATCACGCGCACGTGAGGATGCTGCTGCGCATAAGCATCCGCGCGCTCACCTGAACCGTCAGTGGAACCATCGTCGACAATGATGATTTCGAGTGAGGTTAAGGTTTGGGCGAGTAGGGACTGCATGCAGGCAGCAAAATCGCCGCCCGCGTTGAACATAGGAATGATTAGAGTGAGTAACGGGGATGAGCTTTCAGACTGCGTGGTCATGCTGTTTTAATGTTCTTCCGTCGCGCGAGGCGTTGCTGCTGCCTGGCGGTGATAAAATCATGGATATCGTTTAACTTCCGCTGATCCAGTTCAAACAGCTGTTCAGTGGGGTGCATAAATTTGTACTGCGCTGCGAAGACAAATGATGAGGGCGCAATATGATTTGGCCCAATTAACAACACATCGCCGAGCGGACGCTGCTCTTCGACACAGCATGGACCATACATCAGAATAATCGGTACTTGCTGCGCGTCGGCAATATAGACATTACCGGAATCAGACGCGATGTAAAAATCCATTTCACTAATGGCCGCAGGGACATCTTCCAGCGGCACTTTGCCCACCAGACTGATCAGGTTTTCGCGCGCGCCAACAACTTTATACAGCTCCTGCAGACGTGATTGTTCATTCGGTGCGCCAAAGGCATAAAATTGGCAAGGCAAATCGCTTAAATGGTCAAAAAGTCGCTGCCAAATCATCGGCGGGATAGTTTTTGCCTGATTGCCCGCGGTGATACTGATGCCAATACGGATGCCATCATGCTGGAAAATTTCTGCTGGTAGCGAGTTGGGTTGCCAAAGTGGTTGTGTCGCATGCTTAGGATAGCTCTCTTTAGTGAAAGAGCGATCGGCGAGTTTGAGATAATTTTCCAGCGTAAGGGTATTTTTCTCATGCTCAACCACGCCGCTTGCGGTGAGATAAAAAAGGGCCTGATAGCCTTTACGACGATAGCTAGAAAGAAACTGTTTGTTGCTGGTATTGCAGCAAGCGGCAATGAACAGATTGAGATTGGTGGGATGTAGCAGATAGATATTGTCGTAGCGGTTGAGGAGCAGCCACACTAACTTCATCTTTTTAACTAAGCCAGAGCGATACTCTTCGATATACCAGATATTTACCAGCGTGTTATCGCGTGTGGCAAGGGAAGCGACGCTTTGGCTTAACAGCGCATCGCTTTTTCCTAGATGGGTTAACAGCGGAGTGATATTAATGAAATCACCGATCTTGGCTGTTTGAATAACCAGATTTTTACCGGTTCGGCCGTGGAAGATTTTCATCACCCATTTAACCGGTAAAAAAAATAGAAACAGAATTACATACGTCAACCATTTATCCCCATGATACGGCCACACCGACATGGGGACCTGTTAACCTGAAACGTGCTGAGAGCCTGAAAATGCGCGTTCTTCCACTTCTGCCAGTTGCAAATACTGCTGACAAATAACGTTGAGACTATAAATGCTTAAGTCCAGATGTTGCAACTCAGGCGGAGCGGCATAAATCTCGCACATTTTCTGTGCCAGTGAATCCGCATTTAAATCAGCTAGCCCTCGAGCAAGATCACCGCTCATGATAGTCGATGGCGCACCAGGGCAGCGTGTGCTCACTATCGGTGTGCCGCAGCTTAAGGCTTCGACCAGCACATTGCCAAATCCTTCGCTGTCTGAACTCACCACTAACAAGCGAGCGTGGCGAATCCACGGGTAAGGATTTTTATGGAAACCTTCGAAGCGTACCCGTTCCGCAATGCCTAAATCAGTGGCTTGCTGGTGTAATCTTTCCGTGATTTTTTCGCTTCCCTGACCCAATAACACCAGTGGAGCCGTGATGCCACTCTGAGCATAGGCGGCCAGCAAACGATCGTGACGCTTAGTTTCATGAAAACGCCCGACATGAAGAATAAAATCACTTCCTGCTAACGGGCAAGGTTCTGAGGCCAGGTGGGAAATCAGATCGAAATCGAACGGGTTAAAGATCACCAGCGCTTTATCAGGCTTCACGCCAATGTTCTGAATTACATCATCAATCACATATTGTGAGACACCGATAAGTTGCTTGCCGTGATAAGTTTGACGAATCTTCAGCCGCTTTAGCCACAAAGAGAAACCTGATTTGCGAGCGAGATAGGAGGCTGAAAAAACGCCGTGCAGGCAATACCAGGTTTTACTTGCATCCAGCGCACGCGCATAGCGGACAATGCGATCGGTTTTATGCAGATTAGACAAAACTAAATCGAATTTTCCGTCCAGCGCTTCGCTTTGACAAACGGCTTCATCAAGTAAATGGGCACGACGATGGGTTTCTGTCAGTTTGCGCCACGGACGTGAACTTTTATCAATTATGGTCTGATAATCCACGCCTGCGGGAATTGGGTATTCACATACCTTGCGTAAGGAGAAAAGCGACACCCGATGCCCCTGACTGATAAAACCTTCAGCCAGCGTCAGTACGACTTTTTCAGCACCGCCGCCTGGCAGGCCATCAATTACCATCAGAATGCGCTTCGACAAATTCTTTTGCTCCTAATCGCCAGCCTGTTTTGTATGACAATGCAGCTATCATCCCCTGACAAATCAGGACTGAATATAAGATAAATCAATTTATTAGTTATGTTTGGCTTCAGACATTACGCATTGCTCTTAAGATGAGCATTCTGCGTTTTCAGGTCGATGTGCAGTCTAATTTACTCTAGTTTAACCGCACTTATACTGCTACCAACATCTGCTGAATGCGCCAGATGAAATGTTTGCCCTCATTTATAGGCTTGCGTACCATAGCGATGAGAAAGTGCTCATTTTACCGGATAAGTTATGGATAAGCCTGCGTTTTTAATTACTCTCGATACTGAAGGGGATAATCTTTGGCGCAATCGTAGCGGCAAAGTTACCACGCGAAATGTCAAGTTCCTGCCCCGTTTTCAGGCCTTATGTGAGAAATATGGGTTTAAACCCACTTGGTTGACCAATTACGAAATGGCAAGCGACCCTGCTTATGTTGAATTTGGCCGGGATCTGCTGGCGCGCGGGCAAGGTGAAATCGGTATGCATCTTCATGCATGGCATAGCCCACCGGAATACGCGTTGACCGATGATGACTGGAGTTATCAGCCTTATTTGATTGAATTTCCGGAAAATATCTTGCGTGATAAGGTCGCTTACATGACCGAACTGTTGGAAAATGCTTTTCAGCAGAAGATGACCAGTCATCGTGCCGGACGCTGGGCTTTTGATGAAGTTTACGCGCGTGCACTGCTCGACAACGGTTATCTGGTTGATTGCTCTGTCACACCGCGTGTGGATTGGCGCAATTCATCCGGTGCGCCGCAAGGCAAAGGCGGCACCAATTACAGCCGTTTCCCCGATCATGCTTATTATCTTGATGTTAATGACATTTCACGAGCGGGTGATAGTGCGCTATTAGAGTTGCCGATGAGCATTCAATATCGTTATGGCGCTTTCACTAACCAGCTCAAAAAAGTGTGGAATGACGTGCGCGGTAAGAAACGCGGTCCATCTGTCAATTGGCTGCGTCCAGTAGGTGGTAATTTAGCGCAGATGAAGCAGGTCGCCGAGAAGACGCTCAGCCAGGGAAATGATTATGTCGAGTTCATGCTGCATTCATCAGAATTTATGCCCGATGGCAGCCCCACATTTAAAAATGAGGCCGACATTGAACGCCTTTACGATGATTTAGAACAGCTTTTCAGCTGGTTAAAATCACGCACTCAAGGCATGACGTTGACGGAATACGCGCTGCGTAAGAGCAATAGCCAGCCGGGCTAATGGTCCGAGCGGTGTAATTTATACCGCGATTTCTTTCAACATCGTTGCAACTACGGTGGCTTGAATATCTGCCATGCTGTGGCCTTGAGCAGGGCGCAGTACGTACTGATTCTTGCCATAACCACCAATCAAACCGGGATCGGTTGGACCGTAAAGTGTGATATTCGGGCGATCCAGCGCCGCCGTCAGATGGCTCAAACCGGTATCCACCGACACCACCGCCCGCGCGCCTGCTAACTGCTGCGCCACCAACTCAAGCGTTAACTTTGGCAGCACCTCAACATGGTTGAAACCTTCGGCCAGACGCAGTGCCCGCTGGTGTTCATGTTCCGCGCCCCAGGGTAATTTTACGCGTAGGCCGGTTGGCTGCACTAACTCAATCAGCTCGCGCCAGTGTGATTCCGGCCAGTGTTTGTTATCACGCGTGGTGGCGTGCAAAAACACCAGATATGGCTGAGCGTGGTTGGGCAGCGTAGAGCGGAAATGACCGGCAATTGCGTAGTCGCCCTGCGTGGTGGGCTTTTCATAGCCGAGGCTTTTGGCAAATAGCTCACGCGTTCGTTCAACGGCATGCTGCTGCTTGTTGATTTCATGACGTTTGTCATACCACCAGCTGGCGAAAGGTTCGCGCGCGCTGCGACTGTCCTGACCGTGCTTCACGCCTTTTGCCAGGCGCGTTACCAGCGCAGCGCTTTTGATCAGGCCCTGCGCATCCAGCACCACATCATATTGGCGTGATTGCAGCTCACGTTTGAACAGCACACGCTCCTCACGCTGCTGGCTACCGAACCAATGCTTGCGCCAACGACGAATCGCCACCGGCAACACCTTATCCACCGCCGGATGCCAGCCAGGAATTTGAGCGAAGTTTTCCTCAACCACCCAATCAAATTTGATGCCAGGGATCGCCTGCATCGCATCCGTGAGCGCCGGTAAGGTATGCAGCACGTCTCCCATCGAGGAGGTTTTAACAATCAAAACGTGCATTTCTACTCCTGCACCGGATGCAACAACGCGCTCAGTTCCTGATGAACACGCGCCGGCTGAATATCAATCAGGCTCTGGTGATAACCTTGCTCGGCATCTCCTTTGCGCACTTTGTGATAGCCGGTGATCAAACGAATGATACGCGCATGCTGGGACAGCGGCGGTGTGAAGTCTGGGCTGCTTGGACCATACAGGGCCACCAGCGGGCGATTAAGTGCTGCGGCGATGTGCATCAGGCCGGAATCGTTACTCACCACGGCTGCGCAGTGCGCCAGAAGAATGACCGCTTGCTCCAGTTGCGTATCACCCGCCAGATTTTTGCAGTGCGCGCGTGCTGCTTCTGACAGCGTCTGTACAATGGTGTCACCGGTTTCGCGATCTTTCGCCGAACCGAACAGCACCACTTGATAACCTTCACCAATCAGCTGTTCAGCCAGCGCAGCATAATGGTAGTGCGGCCAGCGCTTCGCCGGTCCGAACTCCGCGCCTGGACAAAACCCAATCGCCGGACGATCGGCTGACAGCGCAAACTGTGCCGCCGTCATGCGTTTCTCATCGTCATCAACGCGCAGCTGGGGCCACAACAATGGCTGCGGCAACTGCTGCGCTGAAGCCACCGGTTTGTCGTAGCCGAGCGCCACATAGCGCTCAACCATCAATGGAAAGGCTGCTTTATCCAGCACGCGCACGTCATTCAGTACGCCATAGCGCATCTCGCCACGCCAGCCAGTGCGACGTTTGATCCCAGCGAAAAAGGGCACCAGCGCGGATTTGAAGGAGTTTGGCAGCACATAGGCACGGTCATAGCCACTGGCACGCAGGGATTTCCCCAAACGGCGACGCTCACCCAGCGCTAATGCGCCATGCCCAAGTGGCATCGCCAACGCCTGATTCACTTCCGGCATACGCGACAGTAACGGACGGCACCAGGCTGGCGCCATCACATCGATCACCGCTTCAGGATGCTCAGCCTTGAGCGTGCGATAGAGACTTTGCGACATCATCATATCGCCGACCCATGATGGGCCAATAACCAGAATTTTCATCGCTGCTGCCGGTTTCCTTATGCGTTACGGTTCAGCCACGCCATGTATTCGCCCACGCCTTGCGCGACGGTTTTGAACGGCTTGTCGTAACCGGCTGCACGCAGGTTGGTGAGATCGGCTTGGGTAAATGCCTGATAACGGCCTTTCAGCTTCTCCGGGAACGGGATGTATTCAATCTGGCCTTGCTGATGGAAGTTCAGCACCGCATCCGCCACTTCCTGGAAAGACTCCGCGCGACCGGTACCGCAGTTGTAGATACCTGAAACACCGTTTTCCCAGCACCACAGATTTACGGCTACCACGTCATCCACATGGATGAAGTCGCGGCGGAAATCGTCGCTGCCTTCGAACAGTTTTGGATTTTCACCGTTACTGATCTGCGTGTTGAGGTGGAACGCTACGCTTGCCATGCCGCCTTTATGGCCTTCACGCGGGCCATATACGTTGAAGTAACGGAAGCCGCATACCGGTGATTCGGCTTCTGGCAGAATCTGGCGCACATAGTGGTCGAAGAGCATTTTGGAGTAGCCGTAAACGTTCAGTGGCTGCTCGTACTGGCGCTCTTCGATGAAGTTCTCATTGCGGCCGCCATAAGTGGCAGCGGACGAGGCGTAAAGGAACGGGATTTCGCGCTCCAGACAGAAGTGCAGCAGATCTTTAGAGTACTGATAGTTGTTATCCATCATGTACTTGCCATCCCATTCGGTGGTCGCTGAACACGCACCTTCATGGAAAACGGCTTCGATTGGGCCAAGATCTTCGCCAGACATGATGTAGCTGAGGAATTCCTCTTTATCCATGTAGTCAGCGATATCAAGATCCGCCAGATTCACGAACTTGGTGCCATCCTTCAGATTATCCACCACCAAAATGTCGGTCAAACCGCGGTCATTCAGCGCTTTAACAATATTGCTGCCAATCATGCCAGCGCCACCGGTTACGATAATCATATGCTTTGCCTTTAAAGAGTTGGGGTGAAACAGGAGGTTTCATCCACGAATGCCTACCATCATAACATTTCAGCCAGACGCAGGCAGCCAGATGACGCCGCATGCGCTGCACAAATCCTGTCCGCAGCGTGAACTATGCTGCAAAACCGACATATTGATGGCTGAAATGTCGTCTATTCGCTTTTCGATCAGTAATATGTGCCAAAATTTTGCTATCTGAGGAGCAGAATCATGTCCAGTCAGTTTTATTCGCAAATTCGTCAACAACTTGAGACAACACGTCAGGACGGATTGTTCAAACAAGAACGCACCATTACTTCGGCGCAGCAGGCAGAAATCAATGTCGCCAACAGTCCACCGGTCATCAACTTTTGCGCCAATAACTATTTGGGTTTAGCCAATCATCCGGCATTAATCCAGGCGGCGAAAGACGGCATGGATTCGCACGGTTTCGGTATGGCCTCGGTGCGCTTTATCTGCGGCACGCAAGACATCCACCAGCAGCTAGAGCACAAGCTCGCTGAGTTCCTCGGTATGGAAGATGCGATTCTGTTTTCATCCTGCTTTGATGCCAATGGTGGCCTGTTTGAAACGCTGCTCAGCGCGGAGGACGCGATTATTTCGGACGCCCTCAATCACGCGTCGATCATTGATGGCGTCCGTCTATGTAAAGCGCAGCGCTATCGTTATGCCAACAACAACATGAATGAGCTACGGGCGCGCTTACAGGAAGCACGCGACAAAGGCGCGCGCCACATTCTGATCGCCACCGACGGCGTGTTTTCCATGGATGGCGTGATCGCCAATCTGCATGGCATTTGCGATTTGGCAGATGAGTTTGATGCGATGGTGATGGTGGATGATTCACATGCGGTGGGCTTTGTCGGTTCTGCCGGGCGTGGCACCCACGAATATTGCGGTGTAATGGATCGCGTCGATATTCTCACCGGTACGCTGGGCAAAGCGTTAGGTGGCGCATCGGGCGGCTACGTGGCAGCGAAAAAAGAGGTGGTTGAGTGGCTACGTCAGCGTTCGCGGCCGTATCTGTTCTCCAACTCGCTGGCACCGGCGATTGTTACCGCCTCGCTGCGCGTACTGGAACTGCTGAGTGAGGGCGACGGTTTACGCCAGCGTCTATGGGAAAACGCCCGTTTCTTCCGCGAAAAAATGACCGCTGCCGGCTTCACGCTGGCCGGTGCCGATCACGCCATCATCCCGGTGATGTTGGGCGATGCCAACGTGGCGCAGCAGTTTGCCAGCCTGTTGCAGCAGGAAGGCATCTACGTGACAGGCTTCTTCTATCCAGTGGTACCGCAAGGTCAGGCGCGCATCCGTACCCAGATTTCTGCCGGCCATACGCAGGCGCAGCTGGAACACGCCGTGGCTGCCTTCACCCGCATTGGTCAACAGCTGGGCATTATTTCAGGAGCAGGGAAATGAAAGCACTCGCCAAATTAAAAGCCGAAGAAGGCATTTGGATGGTTAAGGATGCGCCGATTCCCGAACCCGGCCATAACGACCTGCTGATAAAGATTCGCAAAACCGCCATTTGCGGCACCGATGTGCACATCTACAACTGGGATGACTGGTCGCGTAAAACCATTCCCGTCCCGATGATTACCGGTCACGAATATGTCGGTGAAGTGGTGGGAATGGGCGAGGAAGTTAAAGGCTTTGCCGTTGGCGATCGTGTCTCTGGTGAAGGCCATATCACCTGCGGTCATTGTCGCAACTGCCGCGCCGGACGCACACATCTTTGTCGCAACACGGTTGGCGTTGGCGTCAATCGCCAGGGCTGTTTTGCTGAATATCTGGTGATCCCGGCGTTTAACGCCTTCAAAATCCCCGACAACATTTCTGACGAACTGGCGGCGATCTTCGATCCCTTTGGTAATGCGGTGCATACCGCGCTGTCGTTCGATTTGGTGGGTGAAGATGTGCTGATTTCCGGTGCCGGACCGATTGGTATTATGGCGGCGGCAGTGTGTAAGCACGTCGGCGCGCGTCACGTGGTGATCACCGACATCAACGAATATCGCCTCGATTTGGCGCGAAAAATGGGTGTGACGCGCGCGGTTAACGTCGCGCAGGAAAATCTGCGCGACGTGATGGCCGAACTCGGTATGACCGAAGGTTTTGATGTTGGGCTGGAGATGTCCGGCGCGCCACCGGCGTTCCGCACCCTGCTGGAAGTGATGAATCACGGCGGACGCATTGCGCTGCTGGGCATTCCGCCGGGCGAGATGTCCATCGACTGGAATCAGGTAATTTTCAAAGGTTTGTTCATCAAAGGCATTTACGGACGTGAGATGTTCGAGACCTGGTATAAGATGGCGGCGCTCATTCAGTCCGGCCTCGATCTCACGCCTATCATCACCCATCGCTATCACATTGATGAGTTCCAACAGGGCTTTGATGAGATGCGATCCGGACGATCAGGCAAAGTGGTGTTGAGCTGGGATTAAGCACTCTCCGGTCAGGTGGCCGGAGAGTGTCATGGCTGTTTTTTTTCTGCATCCGTCAGGTATCGCACTTTTCGCGTGTACTCCTGGCCCTTGAACGTGAGTGGTTGAGTGGGGTCTTGTAAATACTTTTGCCATTCACTCAATGGGAAACCTCCATGTGCGCCAATAACTTGCGATGGAATAACGGCTGGTTGCCCACCAATACGTTTAGATACCGGCCAATTTACCCAATCTCCTAAGTTAATTGTTTTTATATCAAGAAGATCTAATAGAGCGGCCAGCGGTAATTGATCAGTAGGTGGTTGGTTATCACTCATCAACTCCCAAGTGTCTTGAAACAGCGCTAACCACAATGGGCAAAGGCGTTTCCATGTAGCGCGCGTTGCAGCAAGATAAGCGCTATTAACGTGATCCTGAAATCCTGGTCTGACGGCATTTTTATAGTAAGCGGGAATTTGTGGGGCAGGCAATTCCGCCAGTTTGGCCACCATCTTGCCCTGACGAAAGCTACTATAAAGAGCGTGTTCTTCTATTTTACAGTTTGGTTCCTGCAACAAATTTAAATCTGAATCGATCATTAAAATACCGTCACCTTTAGCCTGCAGTGGCGCCTGAATTTTAATCAACCTACTGCGATAAATTTGCTTGTAACGATAGCTTTCCTCGCGGAAGGGTACTTCCAGCGTCGCGACCCTCACTTTTTTGGGTAATGTAGGAAAAAGCGTAGCAGGCTGATCGCTGACAATCACAATCTCATCAACACATGTTGCAAAGCGGCTGGCAAATTCAGCACTTAATACAGCCTCTTCCATAAAATCAGCCCCAGTACAGGGAATAACCACAGAGTTGATTGCAATCTGGCCTTTTATCGATTCTTGTTGATAGGCAATATTATGGCGCGAGCGAATGTGTCGAAAATTTTTATTTAAAAACTCAAACATGAGTTCTCCTTTCAATACTTTTTTCCAGGATCATTTCGACACCAGAAACATAGTTCTCAATAGCGTAGTTTTCGCGTACACGTCTCTCTGCGGTGTTGATTAAACGCTGACGTAAACTTGCGTCATGCCACACGGCAGTGAGGTGGGTGGTTAATTGGTCAATATCGCCATATGCAAAAATTAAACCTGTCTCGTCGTGATTAATTAATTCTGCGGTTCCCACAACATTCGAACCGATGACGGCGGTTTTTACCAGCATCGCCTCAAGCACCACGCGCGGTAAGCCCTCACTGCGCGAGGCGAGAATAAAGGCATCGAATGCGGCAAGGTAGTCCAACGGGTTGTTTTGAAAGCCGGTAAAAACAATATGTTTCTCAATATCCTCTTTACGCGCAAGTTGAACGAGATTTTCCTGTTCAGGTCCAGAACCCACAACCACCATTTTCCATTTAGCGGCAGGATGCGCACGTTTAAATTGGCCTAAGGCCTGGAAAATATGATGGTTCGCTTTGCGCGTAATCAGTGAACCAATGGAACCAAAAATAAACGTGTCCGGCGAATACGCAAAACGCTTACGCATCTCCTCACGGTTCGGCAACGCCTGATGAATATCGATAGCGTTCGAGACAGTGAAACAACGCTGCGCATCAACGCCACTTTGGCGCAATGTTTGGTTCACACCATGGGACACGGCGATAACGGCATCAACACGTTTATTCACCATTTCAACCAAGGCGGAACTTAATTGCGGCTCAATGCGGCAGTGCTGAATAAGTGCAACCGGTAAATCCTGAGCAGCGCGATAACCTTCCACATTGGTGCTGGGCTGGTTATTCATATACAGCGCGTCATATTTACCGGTCTGCAAAATTGATAAAATCTGTTGGGCGTTTGGCAATACACGCCATTTTTCATCAACCTGGTCAATCATCTGCTTCTTCAGCGAACGATTAAAAATGAATAGCGTGCGTAACAATTCCTTAGTGATTTTCGCCCATTTTGGCTGACGACGCTGGGCGATAAATACGACTGGAATGCCAATCGAATTTAACATTGACTCGATGCTTTCACTGTTGCCGCGTGTATAGTTTTTATAAAAGCAACAGGTGAGTTCAAACTTTTGCCGATCAGTGCGCTTGAGCAACTCAAGCATACTGTTGGTGCCACCGCCCCATTCGCGACCTGTATCCAGTAACAAGATTTTTTTTCTCATTGAGGTCATTGATCCCGATTTTAGAATAGCAATTTTATTGACTGAACCAGTCGGCTTTGCGCAATGCTGTCACTGACCAACTCAACAGCATAGCTCTGCGGCACTGCCGGTAACGGTTTACCTGGCTTACACATGCTCGGCGCGCGGAACCGCGGATTTGGCACCGGCTGGTTCCTGGATGGCGGCGGTGTAGACCCCTGATGCAGCCGCTCATTCAGCAACTGGCTTGGGCGCACTAATGTGATATCTGCTGGCAATGTCGGCAACATCTGTTGCAGTACGCGCACCGTCGTAGGATGTGGATGACCAATGGCGATGGCATAACCATCGCGCTGTGCCAGTTTCACAGCACGGGTAAACTGCGTTCGGATGGAAGCTTCATCCTGGCTATCATCAAGAAACACACGACGTTTAAGCACTTTAACGTTGGTGCCTTGCGCTGCCGGGATCGACTGACTGTTACCAATCGTCATGCTATCGAGAAAGTAATAGTTGTAGTGATTAAGCACCTGCATCACTTTCTGCATGCCAGACAGACTGGACGTCATTTTGCTGCCCATATGATTATTCAGCCCGACCGCATAGGGCACTTTGCCACTGGCTTCACGAATAATACGTTCGATTTCCGTGCTGCTCATCTCTGGCGTCAGCGTGTCTTTCTCCAGCGGCTGTTTACTGAGCGGCGCCATGGGCAGGTGAATCAGCACCTCGCGACCGCCCTGATGGGCTTTGGTGGCCATCTCGCGGGCATGCGGGGCATTTGGCAGGACCGCAACTGAAATCGCGGTGGGCATCTGCAGCACCTTATTCTCTTCTTTTGGCCGATAACCGAAGTCGTCGATCACGATGGAGAGTTTACCCGCATGGGCTGAAAGTGATAGAAATAGGCCGCACAACGCGACCGAGAGCTTAGAGGGTTGAAACAAAACTTATCTTCCTAACCACGGTAGTGGATTGACGGCCTGTCCTTGACGTCGGATTTCAAAGTAGAGCGAAGGCGTGCCGCGGCCGCCACTGGTGCCCACAAGGGCGATAGGCTGTCCTGCCTTCACCTGAGCACCTACGCTCACCAGTGCACTTTGGTTGTAACCATAAAGGCTCATATCACCTTTACCGTGTTCCAGTACTACAACCAGACCGTAGCCTTGCAGCCAGTCGGCCATTAATACACGTCCATCAGCGATGGCTTTCACTTCGGTACCTTCTGGCGCAGCTACCACCAAACCTTTCCAGCGCAATTCGCCCTGCATTGATTCACCGAAGCGATGTTCAATACGTCCACGTACCGGCCAGACGGCTTGCCCGCCGGGTTTGCCCAATCCACCGGTACGCGCCATCAGCTCACGTTCACTCTGCGTAGGCTGATAGTTTGATCCTTTAGCTTTCGCCTGCGCCTGACGCTGCCGCACTTTTTCCGCCTCGCGGGCTTCACGTTCGGCACGTTCACGCGCTTCACGCTCTGCCTTCGCAATTTTGCTCTGCAGACGGCTTTCGTTCTCACGCATTTCAACCAGATCAGCCTGATCTTTTTCCAGCGAACTCTCTAGCACGGTGAGCGTTTTCTTGCGTGCCGCGCTGGCCACTTCCAGCTTGCTTTGCTGCGTCTGTTGCTGGGCTAACAGCGATTTTTGTTGTTCCTGTTTGCCCTGCAACGATTGTCGCTGTTCCGCTAATTGCTGCTGGGTTTGCTTAAGATCGTCGATATTTTTTTGACGCGCAGCATTGAGATAGCCGAAATAGGCAAGAATGCGCTCACTGCGCTGGGCTTCTTCGCCACCGAGCAGCAACTGTAAACCATTATGCTGTCCCTGACGGAAGGCGGCATCAAGCTGTTGCGCCAGCAGTTTTTCTTGTTGTGCTTGCTGCTTTTCCAAACGCGAAATCGAGGAGGTGACCTGCGCGATTTCACCGTCGAGGGTACTTAAACTGTTGCGCGTTTCACGTAACTGACGGCTGGCCTGTGCAATCACTTTTTCCTGACTTTGCAGCTGATCCAACAGTTTACTGCGCTGCAGTTTCTGCGCTTTCACGCTCTTTTCTTTCTCGGCGATGCCCTGTTGAATGGACTTCAATTGCGTTTTGTTGTCATCCGCGCTGCGAGCGGCAGCAGGCATTAAAAGTGTGCCCGCCAGCAGCAGACTGAGGGAGATTTCGGACCAGCGGAATGACAACGGAGACGTGATGCCGTTGTGACGGGTCCTTGTGTGTGTAACGGTCGCTTTTCCCTTCATAGTCGATAATTATTCCACGATGAACAGCCGCTTACCAGTTGGCCTGGCCGGGTTTTACTTTGCTAAAAATGTCTGCACCGAGCTTACCGGCATAAACTTTGTCTTAATTTTGCGATTAGAACACTTTTTTTGGAAAATGACGCACAAATCGTAACTCTGTCCCCTTAGCGACTGTACATGCGAAGTGGCGCAGGTATACTCAGAACCCTTGTTTTAGCTTATCAGCCCGGTTTGGAGTCGTTACCCCTCATGCAAGAAATTATGCAGTTTGCAAGCAATCACCCCATCCTCAGTCTGGCATGGGTTGCTTTACTCGTTCTCGTGATTGTGACCACCGTTAAAGGTATGTTCTCTAAAGTAAAAACTATCAGTCGTGGTGAAGCAACCCACATGATTAATAAAGAGGACGCGGTGGTGGTAGACGTTCGTTCACGTGACGATTACCGCAAAGGACACATTTCTGGGGCTATCAACGTAGCGGCAGCAGACATCAAAAAAGAGAGTTTTGGCGAGCTGGAAAAGCACAAGTCACAACCCATAATTGTAGTTTGCGCCACTGGTCAAAGTGCGGGTGAATCTGCAGCAAAATTGAGCGCGGCGGGTTTTGAAAAAGTCTCCGTACTGAAAGATGGCGTGAGCGGGTGGAGTGGTGAAAATCTGCCACTGGTACGCGGTAAATAACTTCTTAGAGGTCACCGTATGGCGAATGTAGAGATCTACACCAAAGTCACTTGTCCTTATTGCCACCGTGCAAAGGCGCTGTTGGATCAGAAAGGCGTGTCGTTCCAGGAGATTCCCATTGACGGGAACGCGGCGAAACGTGAAGAAATGATTCAACGCAGCGGCCGTACTACGGTGCCGCAGATTTTTATTGATGCGCAGCACATTGGCGGCTGTGACGATCTTTACGCGCTGGATGGGCGTCAGGGACTTGATCCTTTACTCCAGGCATAACTTTTCGTTCAGACAATTTTAACTCACAGGATTTAGTCACATGTCAGAGCAAAGCAACAGCGAAATGCAGTTCCAGATTCAACGTGTTTACACCAAAGATGTTTCTTACGAAGCGCCAAACGCACCTCAGGTTTTCCAGAAAGAGTGGGAACCAGAAGTGAAGCTGGACCTGGATACCGCCTCTTCTCAGCTGGCTGAAGGCGTTTTTGAAGTCGTTCTGCGTGTTACCGTAACGGCAACCGTTGGTGAAGAAACCGCATTCCTGTGTGAAGTACAGCAGGCGGGTATTTTCACCATCAGCGGTATCGAAGGCACGCAGATGGCCCATTGCCTCGGTGCTTACTGCCCGAACATTCTGTTCCCTTATGCACGCGAATGCGTAACCAGCCTTGTGTCTCGTGGGACTTTCCCGCAGCTCAACCTGGCGCCCGTTAACTTTGATGCGCTGTTCATGAACTATCTGCAGCAGCAAGGTGAAGGCGAAGCGCCACATCAGGATGCCTGATGACTACCCTCAACGCTTCAATTAGCGTCATCGGTGCCGGCTCGTACGGCACCGCATTGGCCATTACGCTGGCCCGTAACGGCCACCCGGTTCTGCTCTGGGGCCACAATCCACAAAGCGTGGCGCAGCTGCAAGCTGACCGCTGCAATGCTGCTTTCCTGCCTGATGTTCCTTTCCCTGACAATCTCGTTCCTGAAGCCGATTTGGCTACCGTGGTTAACGCCAGTCGCGATCTGCTGGTCGTGGTACCGAGCCATGTATTTGGTGATGTGCTAACGCAGCTTAAGCCGCATTTGCGTGCCGATTCGCGGATTGTCTGGGCAACCAAAGGGCTGGAAAAAGAGACCGGCCGGTTACTGCAGGACGTGGCGCGTGAAATCCTTGGGGATGCGATTCCGTTAGCGGTGATTTCCGGGCCAACTTTTGCTAAAGAGCTAGCAGCAGGCATGCCAACGGCGATTGCACTGGCAGCTACCGACGCGCAGTTTGCAGAGGATCTGCAGCAAAAGCTGCACTGCGGGAAGAGTTTCCGCGTCTACAACAATCAGGATTTCATCGGCGTGCAATTAGGTGGCGCGGTGAAGAACGTGATTGCGATTGGTGCGGGGATTTCAGACGGCATTGGCTTTGGTGCCAATGCGCGTACCGCGCTGATTACGCGTGGCCTGACGGAAATGAGCCGTCTTGGCGCCGCGTTGGGTGCGGATGCCACCACCTTTATGGGTATGGCCGGTTTAGGCGACTTGGTGCTGACCTGTACCGATAATCAGTCGCGCAATCGTCGTTTTGGCATGATGCTGGGGCAAGGCGAGAGCGTTGACGAGGCGCAACGCATTATCGGACAAGTTGTAGAAGGCTATAGAAACACTAAAGAAGTCAAAGCATTGGCAGCTCGCGTCGGCGTAGAAATGCCCATTACCGAGCAGATTTATCAGGTGCTCTATTGCGGAAAATCAGCGCGAGAGGCAGCATTGACCTTACTTGGCCGTGCAAGGAAGGACGAAAACAGCCAAAGCTGAAGCAGGATGCGCCAGCGTCACCACCTGTAGCGCCCCATCAGGCGCTTTTTTTATCGGGAGCATACAGCAATGTCGTCTGAAGAGTTAGAACTGGTCTGGAACCATATCAAAGCTGAAGCCAGAGCCCTGGCCGACTGTGAACCGATGCTGGCCAGCTTTTACCATGCGACATTGCTTAAACACGAAAACCTCGGTAGCGCACTCAGTTACATGCTCGCCAACAAGCTGGCGAATCCTATCATGCCAGCCATTGCCATCCGCGAAATCGTAGAAGAAGCCTACCGAGAAGACCCAGAGATGATTGTCTCCGCGGCCTACGATATTCAGGCTGTACGCCAGCGCGATCCCGCTGTTGATAAATACTCCACGCCGCTGCTCTATCTGAAAGGCTTCCACGCCTTGCAGGCTTATCGCATCGGCCATTGGCTGTGGAAAGAGGGCCGCCGCGCGCTGGCTGTCTATCTGCAGAACGAAATTTCCGTCTCGTTTGCCGTGGATATTCACCCGGCGGCGCGCATTGGCCGCGGCATCATGCTTGACCATGCCACTGGCATTGTCATCGGCGAAACGGCGATCATTGAAAATGATGTTTCAATCTTGCAATCGGTGACGCTGGGCGGTACGGGTAAAACCAGCGGCGATCGCCATCCGAAGATCCGTGAAGGCGTGATGATTGGCGCGGGTGCCAAGATTCTGGGTAACATTGAAGTGGGACGCGGGGCGAAAATCGGGGCGGGTTCTGTGGTTCTTCAGCCCGTACCACCGCATACCACTGCTGCTGGCGTGCCAGCGCGCATTGTCGGCAAACCCACCAGCGATAAACCGGCGATGGATATGGATCAACACTTTAACGGCGCTGGCTTTGAGTATGGCGACGGCATTTAACCCTTGATCAGTGCGCCAGCATAATCAAGCTGGCGCCACGCTTCATAGACCACGACAGACACCGCATTAGAGAGATTCATGCTGCGGCTTTCCGCCATCATGGGAATACGTATTTTCTGCTCAGCCGGCAGTGCATTGAGAATCTCCCCCGGTAATCCGCGGCTCTCTGGACCAAATATCAAATAATCGCCTTTCTGATAGCTCACCGCGCTGTGCGCTGGCGTACCTTTGGTGGTGAGTGCAAACAGGCGCTGCGGGGCTTCTGACGTCAGAAATGCCGCGTAATTTGCGTGTTTTTTTAAGGCGGTATATTCGTGGTAATCCAGCCCAGCGCGACGCAGGCGCTTATCATCCCAGGCAAAACCTAGCGGTTCGATAAGGTGTAACTGGAAACCGGTATTCGCGCACAGACGGATGATGTTGCCGGTATTAGGTGGGATTTCAGGTTCAAATAAAACAATGTTTAGCATAAGGCCCCCAGAAACGAGGGCCGAAGCATAACAAATTATTGGCGTGCGGAGTACAGCGGCAGCCAGAGCGTGAGGCGCAAACCGCCTAACGGGCTATCATCGGCTTTGACCCAACCGCGGTGCTGCTGGACAGCCGTTTCAACAATCGCCAGACCTAAACCCGTACCGCCGGATTCACGGTCGCGCGCTTCATCAGTACGATAGAACGGACGGAATATCTGCTCGCGATCCTCTGGGCTGACGCCAGGACCATCATCATCTACATGGATGGTGATGCCTTCAATATCCACCGAAAAGCTAACGCTGATGTGTGAGTTTGAATAGCGCAACGCATTACGCACGATATTCTCCAGCGCACTCTCCAACGCATGCGGATTCCCATAAAGCGGCCACGGGCCTGGCGGATAAGGTACATCCATCAGCTTGCCCATCTGCTCGGCTTCAAATTTGGCATCTTCCAGCACGCCGTTCCACAGCTGATTAGCTTTCATCGCCTCGCTAACCAGCGCGTTGTTGTGCTGCGTGCGTGACAGCACTAGCAAATCGTTAATCATGCCATCAAGGCGCTGCGCTTCAGTTTCAATACGCTGTAACTCTTTACCTTCACCATTACGACGACGCAGCAGCGCTGTTGCCAGCTGCAAGCGGGTTAACGGCGTCCGTAATTCATGACTGATGTCAGACAGCAAGCGCTGCTGCGCAGTCATCATGCGTTCGAGCGCGCTCACCATTTGGTTGAAACTGGAACCCGCGGCCAGGAATTCCTGCGGCCCTGATTCCAGTTCCGGATGCTGACGCAAATTGCCGCTCGCCACTTCATCCGCAGCATATTTAAGTTTGCGCGCCGGACGCGCCAGACTCCATGCCAGCCACAGCAGCAGCGGCGAGCTAATCAGCATGGTGACAATCAGCAATAGCAGCGGACGATCAAACAGCAGATTGACGAAGTCGAGTTGCGAGCTGGTAGCAGGACGAATCAGATAGAGCTGATAGTTGTCTTCGCCATCGCGGACGGCGAAGGGGCCCACCATCTCAACGCGACCATACTTCTTCTTCTGCGGATGATCGGCATTATCAGACTGGCCAATGAAGTTGCGAATGATCTGCATTTCGTTGTGCTGCGCGCCAATCACGCGGCCTTCGCTGGTAACCAAGAGTAAACGCTGGCCGGGCGGTGCCCATTTATCGATGGAGCGGAACAGCCGACGCCACCACATCAAGTCGTTCGGTGGATCCTGAGACAATTCCGCTTCAACGTGCTGTTCAATCATGGTGCCCTGACGCTGCTCGCTTTCCAGTAACGCTGTCATCTGGCGCGAATCGAGTTTGGGCACCATTAAAACCAGCATCAACACCAACGCTAGCGTGAGCCAGAAGATGGCGAAGATGCGAGTAGTTAAACTTCCTATCATGATACCGAAACCATCAGATAGCCGCGTCCGCGCAGGGTTTTAAACCACGGATGACCATCACGACGTTCCGGCAATTTACGACGCAGGTTAGAAATGTGCATATCGATAGCACGGTCAAACGGTGTCAGACGTTTGCCTAACACTTCCTGACTAAGATGCTCACGTGATACCACCTGACCCAGATGCTGTGCCAGCAAATAGAGCAGAGTGAATTCGGTGCCGGTGAGATCCAACGTTTCACTATCGAAGCTGGCTTCCTGACGACCTGGATTCAGGCGCAGGCAATCCACTTCCAACGTTGGCGAACTGTTGTCGTGCTGTTGCTGCTGCTCGCTCCAGTTTGAACGGCGCAAAATGGCACGGATACGCGCCACCAGTTCGCGATCGTTAAACGGTTTCGGCAGGTAGTCGTCCGCGCCGAGTTCAAGGCCGAGAACTCGGTCCAGTTCGCTGCCACGTGCAGTCAGCATTATGACCGGAGTTTGGTGCTGTTGGCGTAGTTCTTTCAACGTGTCGATACCGTTCTTCTTCGGCATCATCACATCAAGTAAAAGCAAGTCCACGGTGTTGTCTAACAGGTTAAGCGCCTGCTCACCATCGCTTGCCACAATGACTTCAAAACCTTCCATCTCAAGCAGTTCTTTAAGCAGCGAAGTTAATTCGCGGTCGTCATCAACCAACAGGATTTTATTCATTTTTTATTGCCCTCCGCAGGCAAAATACCGTGTTCCTTGACTTGCAATCCAACGCTTTACGTAGTTTTACACCCCCTGACGGATGTTTGCAGCCACCGCCGTACACTGGCTCTCGTTGAATCGCAAAACGGAACGAACTGGGAGTTAACGATGCGCTACTTAACCGCCGTCGTCATTGCCTCAGCGATGGTTCTCAGTCACGCCAGCGCCGAAGCAGCAGACACGACGACGATTGACGAGATGCATCCGAACAGCGGATTGACGACAGGCAGTATGACGCAAAATCCGCAAAGCTACATGTTCGATGGCATTGAGCTGACTGAACAACAGCGGCAACAGATGCGAGACCTGATGCAGCAAGCGCGACACGAACGCCCAGCAATCAGCGTTCAAGACATAGAAACTATGCATGACCTTGTCATTGCAGACAAATTTAATGAATCGGCTATCCGACAGCAGGCAGAGAAACAAGCCCGCGCAGCAGTAGAGCAGCAAGTCGAGATGGCTCGGGTTCGTAATCAGATGTACCACCTGCTAACGCCTGCACAGCAAGCGACATTGCAGAAGAATTATGAGCGACGATTGGCTGAAGTTCGTCGGCTCTCAGGATTGCAGCCATCATCACCGCTGCAAGCAGTGAGTAGTACCAGCAGTAACCAGTAACATAGTATCCCTGTTTTCCTTGCCATAGACACCATCCCTGTCTTCCCCCGCATGACGCGGGGGTTTTTTTTGCCTGTCATTTCTCTCTAACATCATTGCCTTAAAATTCAACCATGCAGCACACTTCTGCCGATGATAAGGTTTAGCCATCTTACGACGAAAAGGCCGTACCTTTGATATGTGCGACCTGGCGAGGCATGGCATGGATTCTTCCTATGCAAAGTTAGTCAATCGGGCGGCGCTGGCGGCGACCACGCTGGCCACGGTGCTGTTAATTGTGAAAATATTTGCCTGGTGGCATACCGGTTCAGTCAGCATGTTGGCGGCTTTGGTGGATTCCTTAGTGGATATCGCCGCTTCACTTACAAACTTGCTGGTGGTGCGCTATTCGCTGCAGCCAGCCGATGATGATCACACCTTCGGCCACGGTAAAGCGGAATCACTCGCCGCACTGGCACAGAGCATGTTTATCTCCGGATCGGCGCTGTTTCTGTTTCTCACCGGCATTCAGCATCTGGCATCGCCCGAAACCTTGCATGCCCCGCTGGTGGGCATTGTGGTGACGGTGATTGCGCTATTTTCCACCCTGACGTTGGTTGCCTTTCAGCGTTGGGTGGTGCGTCGCACACGAAGTCAGGCGATTCGTGCGGACATGCTGCACTATCAATCTGATGTGGTGATGAACGGCGCAATATTGGTTGCTCTCGGTTTGAGCAGCTATGGTTTTGTACGGGTGGATGCTTTGTTCGCGCTCGGCATTGGCGTTTACATTCTCTACAACGCCTTGCGGATGGGTTATGAGGCCGTACAGGCGCTATTAGACCGCGTACTGCCTGAGCATGAAACGCAGGAAATTATTAACGTGGTGACCAACTGGCCTGGCGTACGCGGCGCGCATGCGCTACGCACACGACAATCAGGCCCCACACGTTTCATCCAGCTGCATCTGGAGATGGAAGATCAGCTACCGTTGGTGCAGGCGCATCAGGTGGCGGATCAAATTGAGCAGGCGTTACTAAAGAAGTTTCCCGGTTCAGACGTGATTATCCATCAAGATCCCTGCTCTGTTGTACCGAGCAATCAACACGGCTTTTTTCAAGGTTAGCGATTTAAAATCATGCAATTACACAAAAAAAGTGACGTAACGCTAACAACTCTGTAAAAAATTAGAGAAAACTTGTCTGACCTGAATCAATTCAGCATCAAGCCTTTGATATACTATTCTGCAACTATTAAGCCATGCGATCGCGAGCTGGTCCACGCCGGACACATGGCAGGAATAATCCTTAGTTTTTGAACAATCCAGAGGTTGTCATGATCAAAAAAATCGGAGTATTGACCAGCGGCGGCGACGCCCCAGGCATGAACGCAGCCATTCGCGGAGTTGTACGTTCCGCGCTGAGTGAAGGACTGGAAGTTTTTGGTATTTACGACGGCTATCTGGGATTGTACGAAGATCGCATGATTAACCTCGACCGCTACAGCGTGTCAGACATGATCAACCGTGGCGGCACTTTCCTCGGCTCCGCACGCTTTCCAGAATTCCGTAACGATGAAGTGCGCCAGACCGCGATTGATAACATGAAAAAGCGCGGTATCGATGCGCTGGTGGTTATCGGCGGTGATGGTTCCTACATGGGTGCGAAGCGCCTGACCGAAATGGGCTTCCCGTGCATTGGCTTACCGGGCACCATCGATAACGACGTGGCGGGCACCGATTACACCATCGGTTATTTCACTGCGTTGGAAACCGTGGTTGAAGCGATTGACCGCCTGCGTGACACCTCATCTTCCCATCAGCGTATCTCCATCGTCGAAGTGATGGGCCGTTATTGCGGCGATTTAACGCTGGCGGCAGCCATTGCCGGCGGTTGTGAATTCATCGTGTTGCCAGAAATCCCGTATACCCGTGAAGAGCTGGTTTCCGAGATTAAGGCCGGCATCGCCAAAGGCAAAAAACACGCCATTGTGGCGATCACCGAGCACATCTGTGATATCGACGATCTGGCTCACTTCATTGAGGCTGAAACCAAACGTGAAACCCGCGCGACTGTGCTGGGTCATATTCAGCGTGGCGGCGCACCTTGTGCTTATGACCGCATCCTCGCCTCGCGCATGGGTTCTTACTCCATTGAGCTGCTGCTGCAAGGTTATGGCGGGCGTTGCGTCGGTATCCAGAACGAGAAGATGGTGCATCACGACATCATCGACGCAATTGAAAACATGAAGCGTCCGTTCAAACGTGACTGGCTCGATACCGCGAAAAAACTCTATTAATCATTCAGCACTAAGGCGCGATGAGATTCGCGCCTTTTTTATCCCTGCACATATTCCACACGGTTATAACAGCTTATTTTTAATTCTTTAATCCATGGATAAGTTTGTGTCAGTCTTGTTCTATAACGACCTCGGGAGAGCAAGCAATGAATAAGTGGAGTATTGGAGTCACCCTGTTACTGGCTTCAACCAGTGTTCTGGCAAAGGATATTCAGCTGTTAAACGTCTCTTACGATCCTACCCGTGAGCTGTACGAGCAGTACAACAAAGCATTTAGCGCGCACTACAAGCAGGAAACCGGCGACAACGTGGTGATTCGCCAGTCGCACGGCGGATCGGGTAAACAAGCGACCTCCGTGATCAATGGTATCCGTGCTGATGTGGTTACGCTGGCGTTGCAATCCGATGTGGATGCTATTGCTGACCGTGGTCGTATCAATAAAGATTGGATTAAACGCCTGCCGGACAACTCCGCGCCATACACCTCGACCATCGTGTTCCTGGTGCGCAAAGGCAACCCCAAAGGCATTCATGATTGGCCAGATCTGATCAAACCAGGCGTTTCCGTTATCACGCCAAACCCGAAAACGTCGGGCGGGGCACGCTGGAACTATTTAGCTGCATGGGGTTGGGCACTGGATCAAAACAGTGGCGATCAGGCTAAAGCCCTGGCTTACGTGAAATCGCTGTTTAAGAACGTTGAAGTACAGGATTCCGGCGCACGTGGTGCGACTAATACCTTCGTAGAACGTGGAATTGGTGATGTGCTGATTGCGTGGGAAAACGAAGCTTATCTGGCGGTGGATAAGCTGGGTAAAGACAAGTTCGAAATTGTCACCCCAAGCGAATCGATTCTGGCAGAGCCAACGGTTTCGGTGGTGGATAAAGTGGTCGACGAGCAGGGCACCCGTAAAGTGGCCGAAGAATACCTCAAGTATCTCTATTCGCCGGAAGGCCAGACCATTGCCGCAGAGAACTTCTACCGTCCACGTGACGAAACGGTAGCCAAGAAGTTTGCGAATAAATTCGCGCCGGTGAAACTGTTCACCATCGACAGCAAGTTTGGTGGCTGGACACAAGCCCAGAAAACCCACTTCGCTGATGGCGGCAGCTATGATCAGGTGATGAAACCTTAACGAATCAAGAAACGGCCAGCGATAATGCTGGCCGTTTTTTTATGCCTGCTGTGTTGCCAGTCTTCGTCCTGCCCGCTGTGCCACCAGCGGTAACAGCGCCAGGCGCACCAGATAGCCATCTGGATCGAGTGCCCATCCCAACTCAGCGGCGGCATTGACAATCGTTTTATCCCACTCCACTTGTTTTCGTCCATCACCCGCAGTGGTGATTACAACTTCACACTCATTATCTTGTGCCTGATAGCGACGCCAACTGCCTGCCGGTACGGAAATCACCGAACGCTCCGGCGCAGTAATGGTCACGTCTTCACCATCACGATTGAAGGTCACAGTAAGGGTGCCCTTAAATACCATCAACACTTGCACCTGTTTGCAGCGATGTGTACCCACTTCGCCTGCATTGGGCAATGCCAGCCACTCCACCGAGAAGCCGTGTGGCGTGCTGATGGGGGGAGCAACCCGGCGGTCCTGATTGATGCCATAACCGATGACGGGGGCGATACGCGCACCGTGTCCAGGCAATACAGCATCCAGCAGCGCGTGATGACTCCATGCGCGTTGCTCGCCGGTAACGGCGAACTGTGCCATTTGCTCGGGCGTGAAATGCTGTAACTGTGCCATCTCCGCAGCGGGCAATGGCGGCATACGTTCAGCGATATCCGGAATCGGCGCGCCAGTTGCGGTATCGATCAACATGTTATTAGGGCTGAGATAGAGCCCATATTCCGCCGCAGCCGTCATCACATCGGGATGCCAGATAATGCCGCCCGTGTTATCGCCGCCGAGTACGGTAAACACCCAACCATCGGTATCGGTGGTTGAAACGTTGGTGAACCCGCGGAAAATCCAGGTTGGCAGGCTGACTATTGCCGGCGCTTCAAGCTCCAGTGATTCTTCACCTTTATTGCCCCAGCGGAACCGCCAGCGTCCTTCATGAATCAGGAACACTTCGGCGGTGAAATGCAGATGCAGATTGTTGGTAACACCTTTCGGCATGGCTGCGGCGCCAATATTAAAACCGTGTGCTTCGGGAATATTAATAACCTGCTCAGACGACTGCGTGACGCCCGGCCCAATAAACGAATAATTCTGCTTCAGATGCGATCCCGGCAGTTTGCAGTCGATAAACGCCAAATTGCACGACACCATATCTTCTGGCGCAATCAGACGCGCACGTGCTGCTTCTTTAGACAACGTTTGCTGTTTCATCATCTTCTCCTTAGTAACCAGAACCGGAACGTACCGGCATCACCTCACCGCGCGCGGTGGCAACGGCATGGCGTGCTGCATGGGTGAGTTGCATTACATCGTTAGCGGGTGTCACCAGTTGAAAGCCCTGCGCAATACGTTGTGCGGCGGCTTCTCCGCTGGTACAAAAAATCCCGGCCAGCTTATGGCAGGCGCGAGTGCGGCTAAGTACGCGTTCGATTGCATTCAGCATCTCAGGATGTTGCGATTCGGCGCTGGCCTGGCCGGTAAGCGTCAGAGAGAGATCGTTAGGACCGATAAACACGCCATCCAGCCCGTCAACGTCGAGAATGGCATCCAGATTGGCCAGCCCGGCGCGGGTTTCGATCATCGCCAGCGTCAAAATTTGCTGGTTGGCGTGCTGTGGATAATCTTTGCCGCCGTATAGCAGCGCACGTGCCGGGCCAAATGAGCGCGAACCTTGCGGCGCATAGCGACAGGCGTCGACAAACTGCTGCGCCTCGGCGGCATCGTTAATCATCGGGCAGATAATGCCGTAGGCGCCGGCATCCAGCATGCGCATGATTTGTGCCGGTTCGTTGTGCGAAACTCGCACCAGCGGCGTAGTGGGCGTAGATGAAAGCGCCTGCAACATAGTGAGCGCGGCAGCAAAATCTATCAGGCCATGTTGCAGGTCAACGGTTACTGCGTCGTAGCCCTGATGCCCGGCTATCTCAGCGCTATAGCTGCTGGGAATCGCCAACCAGCCGTTAATAATCGGCTCACGTCGTTGTTTTAACGGGTTGTTACGCATAATTCGCTCTCCTTAATCCAGTTTTGCAGCGCGCTGGCGCAGGCTTGTGGCCTCTCCAGCGGCAAAAAATGTCCGCACTGCTCAAACGTGATCTGTTGAGCAGCGGGTACCGCTGTGACGAGCAGACGATGATGTTCGGGTGTGCAGATGGCGTCGCTATCGCCGTTGAGGATCAACAGCGGTGCAGCGAGCGACGGTAAGGTATGGCGTAAATCGCGACGTTGAATTGCAATAGCGGTTTGTTGGCGAAAGCGCGCTACACCGCTGCGTTCAGCCATCTCAACCAACGCGCGTAACAGCTCGCTGTCCGCGAGCCTCGAAGGATGTACGTAACGCGGCCATAGCTGCTCAATCACGCAGGGCATACCGGACTTCGTTGCCTGAGAAAGTAATGCTATGCGCCCTGCAGCATTGACTGGCGCATCTGCCAGCGGGTTCACCGCCATCAGTGCCAGGCCGGCGAGGCGATGCGCGGCTTGCGCTTGCATCTCCAGCGCCACCATTGCGCCAAGCGAAAATCCCACTAACCAAAAACGCTCAGGTAAATCGGCCAGTAGCTGCGCCGCCACCTGTTCTGCACTGTCAGCCCCGCCCACTTGCGGAATGATGACCGGCTGTTGCGGCAGATGACGACAAAGCGGCTGCCACAGTGCGCCATCACATAATGTGCCGCCCAATAACACCAAAGGCAGTTGCATGGTTAGCCCTCCGCCATAGGACGGGCATGAACCATCTGCATGACATGGCGCACCAGCAGCAGCGACAGCAGGGAAATGATGCCAATCACCATAAAGCCTTGCTGCATCGCGAAGTAATACTTGATGTAGCCGACCAACACCGGCCCAAAGAAAATCCCGGCGGAGTAGATGCTTTGATAAAGCCCAACGCGTGTAGATTGCTGCCAGGCTGGGGTGCGGGTGACGATCAGCGAATTCAGCACGGTGGAGATCATGCCGAAGGCACAGCCCGCCAGCGCCTGCAAGCCATACAGCAGCCAGATATTGGGTGCATATGGCATGGCGATCGCCACCACCCCTTGCACGACACCGCCGATAATGGCGGTATTACGTAAGCCCAACACGCGATAGAAGAAGGGCGCACACAGCGCAGTGGCCAGCGCATAGAAGAACAGGTGAATGCCGCTGAGTGTGGCCAGCGAGGCGGCTGCCATACCAAAGCCTTCTGCCAGTAACGGCGTTAGCGTATCGCGCGTGGCGAACGGCACCATCATCACCAATGCACACAGCCCACCGAGATACCACACCGAGGGATCGCGTAGCTGAATGCGCACCGCAGAGAGTCGCTGAGCCGTGGGCATGGCTTGCGGACGTTTTTCACGGATGAAAAATGTCAGCAAAAAGGCCAGTAGCGCAGCGGTGGAAGCGACCAAAAAGCTCGATTCGGCCCCGAAATGACGGGCGATAAAACCGGCAATTGAGATACCAATAAACGTGCCTAACGGCGAGGTAACACTCAGCATGGCTACCGCGGCGGCGGCTTCCAATGGCGGAAAGTAAGCCACGAACATCACGTTATAAACCACCCACGTGGCACTGGTTACGCCATCGGCGAGCTTAGCGATAAACAGCGTTTCCGGTGTCGGCCATAAATACACCACCGGCCAGGCGACGATGGTAAACAGCAGGCCAATCTGGATGATGCGTTTCCGGCTGCGAAAGCGGTCCGACAGGATGCCGGTAGGAAAACGCAGCAGCATAGAGGCCAATCCGGTGGCGCCGATGATCATTCCCATCACGCGCGCCTCCACATTCAGTGAAGTAATGTAAGGCGCGAGAAACGGATCAAAGGCGTGAATGCTGATAAAAAACAGCAGACTAATAATGAAAAACAGCAGCACATCGCGACGTAATAACGCTTTCATAATCCGCTCCTCAATAAGCCGTCCAGCCGCCATCCACCTTCAGCGCGCTGCCGGTGATCAGTGCAGCCGCACGGGACGCCAGAAACACCACCGGGCCCATCACATCTTCAAGCGTGCCGAGGCGGCCCAACTGAATACGGCGCAGCGTCTGCTGACGGAACGCTTCATCTGCCAGCGAAGCCTGCGATAGCTCGGTTTCAATAAAAGTGGGACACAGCGTGTTGACGCGAATGCCGTCGCGTCCCAGCTCCAGCGCCATCGCGCGCGTCAATCCTTCCAGTGCGGCCTTAGACGCGCAGTAGACGCTGCGCTGCGGCCCGCCGACGTGCGCCATCTGCGAAGAGAGATGGATAATGCTGCCGCCTTGCTGGGCAGCCTGCATGCCTGCCGCTACTTGCTGCGACAGGAAAAACGTGGCACGCAGGTTCACCTCCATCACTGCATCAAAGTTGGCCTCGCTAACCTCGCTGAACGGCTGATGTCGAGCCAGACCCGCGCTGTTGACCAGCACATGAAAACTCGGCAGTTCCTGCAGCGTCTGGCGCACCGCGTGCGTATTGCAGACGTCGAGGGGTAGGGGATGCAGTTGCAGGTCAGCGCTGGCGGCCTGCTGCACAGCGTGAGTCAGGCGATCGACATCGCGCGCCGCAATCCACACTTGCGCGCCGGCATCGGCTAACGCGATAGCAGCGGCAAAGCCGATACCACGTGATCCACCGGTCACCAGCGCGCGCTGTCCATCCAAACGAAATGATGGCGTAATCGGTACCATGCACACCTCCCTATTTCACTGTAACCGGCGCAGGTGCAGCGTAAGGCACCTCTTGCAATCCGTAGCGACGCACGCGGATATTGGCTTGTTCAGCATGGCCGGCAAAGCCTTCCAGCAGCGCCAGACGTGAGCAGTAAGCGCCTATTTCCGCCGAAGCTGCATCACTGGTGACGCGTTGCCAGGTGCAGGTTTTCATAAATTTTCCCACCCACAAGCCGCCGGTATAGCGCGATGCGCCCAGCGTTGGCAGTGTGTGATTGGTGCCGATCACCTTGTCGCCGTAGGCCACATTGGTACGTGGACCGAGAAACAGCGCGCCGTAGTTACGCATGTTCTGGTGATACCAATCATCGCGATCGGTCATCACCTGCACATGTTCAGAAGCGATGCGGTTGGCTTCAGCCAGCATCTCATCGTGATCGGCACACAGAATGATTTCGCCGAAGTCGTGCCAGGCTTTTTGCGCCACATCGGCGGTGGGCAGTTGCAGCAACAGCTGGTGGATGTAGCGCTCGGTATCCTCAGCGAGCTGGCGCGAGCAGGTCAGCAAAATCGCGGGTGAGGTGGGGCCGTGTTCCGCCTGGCCGAGCAGATCGGTCGCGCAGAGTTCGCCGTCGACGCTGTCATCGGCAATCACCAGCGTTTCGGTGGGACCCGCGAACAGATCGATGCCGACGCGACCAAACAGCTGGCGTTTGGCTTCCGCAACCCATGCGTTACCGGGTCCGACTAGCATATCGACCGGCGCAATACGTTCGGTGCCAATCGCCATGGCGCCCACCGCTTGAATGCCGCCTAGGGCATAGATTTCATCAGCACCCGCCATTGACTGCGCAGCAACAATCGCCGGGGCCGGTTTGCCATGAAACGGTGGTGCGCAGCTGACGATGCGATCGCAACCTGCCACTTTGGCGGTAATGATCGACATATGCGCAGATGCCAGCAGCGGATATTTGCCGCCCGGTACGTAGCATCCAACGTTGCTGATGGGAATGTTGCGATGGCCGAGAATCACGCCCGGACGGGTTTCAATCGCTAAGTCGGTCAGGCAATTTTTTTGCGCCTGGGCGAAGTTGTACACCTGTTCCTGAGCGAATTCGATGTCGCGAATATCTTGCTTGGTGAGCTGTTGTAGACAGGCATTAATCTCCTGCGGCGTTAAGCGGAAATCATCGCGAGCGAAGCCATCAAATTTGATGGAGAGTTCACGTACCGCGTCATCACCGCGCGCTTCAATGTGCGCCAGCACGGTTTCAACATCGCTGCGTACCTGTTGCTGCTGCTGTTGGCGTTCAGCCTTTGCTGCCGCCTGTTTTAACCAAATTGCCATGTCCAATTCCTCATGATTGCATCCCGGGAAATAGGTTTGCATACGTATGCAAAAGGCGTAAAGGGGGCGAATCAGGAAAAGATGAAAAGTGAGAATGTACGCAGTTTTATGCGGCATCAGGCAGCCAAAAAGCCCCGCGGGAGAAGGGTTCCCACAGGGTTAATACCGACAATGCTGCCGTTAACGCTGGCGTTCTATGGCTAGCGCCAGCGCCAGTAATGCCTCTTCATCAGCCGTGGGATAGAGCAGTTCCAGACCGAGCGGCAAACCGTTAGCTATTTGCCCGAACGGCAACGTCACGGCCGGCAAACCGCTTATAGCCGCCAGCTCAGGCGCCCAGCCCGGTGGCATCTTCTCCAGCGAAACCGGCGTGCGCTGGCTGGTGGGATAGATCAGGGCATCCAGCCGCAGCGCCTGCATTTGCTGTTGCAACTGCTGACGCAAATGGCGCTGAAACTGGCGTTGCTCACGCCACGCTTCGCACACCAGCGCGTGGCGCGTGAGATGCGATTGCAGTAAAGCGTCGAATTCGGTGAGATGTTCGCCTTGTGCAAGCAGCGCAGATAGCGAAGCGGGTGCATCCGTCATTTCCGTTAGCCAGCGGGAAAACGCCGGATGGAATTCGCGCAGGCTCAGGCAGGGTTCCTGCGCGACACGCGATGCCAGTGGCAACCGCAGCGGAACCAGCGTCGCACCAGCACGCCGCAGTCGGCAGAAAGCCTGTGCTAACGCCTGACGCTGCGCAGCCTCATCGCCCAGCAGATCGCTGACAACCCCTAAACGCACGCCGCGCAGGGATCGCGGCGGTAGCGGACGCACCGGCAATTCATGCATGACCTGATGCAGCAGCGCCGCATCGGTTACGCTCCATGTCATTGGCCCCACCGTATCTTTGCTTAGCGAAAGCGGTGCGACGCCGTGCAGCTGGCGGCGGCGAAATGCTGGGCGTAATCCCACCAGTCCGGTCCATGCGGCGGGAATGCGGATTGAACCACCGGTATCGCTGCCGAGCGCCGCATCCGCCATGCCAGCCACCACCGCCGCCGCGCTGCCGCCACTGGAGCCCCCTGCGGTCAGGAGTGGATTGAGGGGATTGCGTACATCACCGCCCAGCGAACTGCGCGAACGCACATCAAAGGCAAACTCGGAAAGATTGGTTTTGGCGAGAATCAATGCACCCGCAGCTTTCAGGCGTGCAATAACACGCGCATCTTCCTGAGGTTGCGCTGCGGCCAGAGCGCGACAGCCAAGCGTGGTAGGCAGGCCAGCACAATCGATATTGTCTTTTACCACCAAAGGAATGCCGTGCAGCACGCCTAGCGATGTGCCGTTGCGCCACAAGCGATCGCAGCGCTGCGCATCTTTCATCACGAGTGGATTAACGCTGAGAATAGCGTTGAGTGAGTGGCCCGCGCTCATGGCGGCCAGTCGTCGCTCAACCTCTTCTGCACTATGAGGCTGTGGCTGCAGATGCGCGGCAATCATTTCATTGCATCCTGCGACAACATGCCGCTGGTTTCAGGTGCAAACTGCGACATCTGGCGCTGATGCACACGTTTTGCCGCCAGTGGTGTCAACACGCCCGCCACCAAACACAATCCGCCAATAACCCAGTAGCCCGCATGCAGATTGACGTGCTGTAACAGCACGCCCATCAACACCGGGCCGAAAAACATGCCGCACGAATAGATGGTTTGAAACAGTCCCATGCGCGTGGTCTGCTCATTCTCGGAGGTATTTACCACGCTGAGCGACATAAACACTGCGAATGCCATACCAAACGAAAAGCCAGCAACACCTTGCCACAGATAAATCAGCCACAAGCTGCTGGTGAGCGGTACAAAAATCGACGAAACAATTTGCAGGCCGATGCCGATTAGCGCGGTGTTGACCAGGCCAAGACGTTTATAAAACACGGAACTGCATAGCGCCACGGCGATGGCATAAAACAGTAAATGGATATTGCTCAACACCGCCAGCGTACCGGCCTGCGCGCCAAGCTGTTGGGCGTATATTGGCGTCAAGGTATCGCGGGTGGCAAAGGGCACCAGAATCACCAGGGTTGCCAGCAGGCCGATAAACCAGATGGTGCTATCACCCAGCTGGCGTTTGGCACTTAGTACGCAGGCTTTCAGATGCGGCGCTTTATGGATATCTTCCCCTTCACGAATGCGCAGGCTGAGCATCAGGGCCAGGCAGCCGGCCACGGCGGGGACGAAAAAGGCCTGCGTGCTGCCGAACCAGTGCACGATGACGCCACAGATCGCATTACTGATAAACACGCCGATCGGACCTGCCAGCGCCAGTAAGGCCACGGCGGCGGGCGCTTCATCGCGACGAAAATAGCGAATGAAAATGATGTTGTAGAGCACCCAACTGGCGGCCGTAAAACCGCAGGCCAGCTTCGCCAGCCAGAATGTCAACGCGCCAGGAAAAAGCCACGCCAACGGCCAGGCGATGACCGGCAGCAGCAGGGCGATCTGCATAAACACTTTACGATTTTTCAATACGTCGGAGACGACGCTGAGGGGGAATCGGGTGCAGAGTGAGGCCAAACCGGTTGCACCCATAATCATACCGATAGTTTGTGGTTCTATGCCCAGCCGCACCATGTAGGGCGCCAGAAAGGCATCAAAGCCGTTGATGCAGATAAAAAACAGCACGCTCATTAAGAAAAACGTCAACAGCTCGGAACGGCTAAACAGTGCTCGAAACATGGTGTTGAACCTCTTGCAAGCCAGGTAAGTGACTAAAAACGCGGGTTTCATCCTGAGTCCGGGTCGCTAATTTTGCACTCTTTGAATACGTATTCAACGGCCGAAGTTACGAAATGATTACAGCTTTGTAAAGTGCCGCTGTGGCATTGTGAAAAAAAAGTTATTGAGTGTTGCATACGCATGCAAAACTGGTGTAAGAGTAAAAAACACACACCGAAGCAGGTGAGTCCGGCTGGTGAAATTGGCTACAATGCTCAGCAGTCACCCGCGCATCAGTGTGCTAAACAGGAAGATAACACCATGAAACGTAAGACCTTCGGTCCAGTGACCTCACAACAAGTTGCACAGCATGCTGGCGTTTCACAGTCTGCGGTGTCGCGTACCTTCACGCCGGGAGCCAGTATTTCACCCGCCACGCGTGAAAAGGTGCTGCAATCCGCCCGAGAGCTGGGTTATCGACCCAATGCGCTGGCGCGGTCGCTTAACACCGCACGCTCACGCATTGTCGGTGTGGTGATCTCCTGTTTCGATAATCCGTTTTATCCGCATGTGCTGGAAGCGCTGGGACGGGAACTGGATGCGCTTAACTATCATTTGCTGCTGTTCGTTAGCGATCGTGACAGCAATGTTGACCGCATTTTCGATCAGATCATGCAGTACCGCGTCGATGGCATCGTGCTGGCGTCCGGCGCGTTATCCGATGCGTTGTCAGAAGAGTGTCATGGTGCGGGTATTCCGGTTGTGTTGTTCAACCGCACCGCCGAAAGCGAAATGGCGTCGAGCGTAAATACCGATAACCGCGCCGCTGCACGCCAGATCGCCGAATTTCTGCTGGCGGGCGAACATCAACGTTTTGCTTGCATATCTGGCGCTGATAACGCTTCGGTGAATCAGCTACGTCTGGACGGCTTCCGCGATGCACTACGTGCACGTAATGTTGATGTCACCGTCGTTGCAGGCCATAACGATAGTGAGCACACCGCGCAGGCGGCACGTCAACTGTTTAGCAGCACCACGCCGCCTGATGCGGTATTTGCGGTTAACGACCATATGGCATTAACGGTTATGGATGTGGCGCGTTACGAGTTTGGTTTGCGCATTCCGCAGGATGTGTCGGTAGTGGGCTATGACGATGTTGGACCCGCGGGTTGGCCTTCGTATGCGCTGACGTCAATCTGTCAGCCGGTTGAAGTGATGGTGCAACGCACCATTGGCCTGCTGATGCAGCAAATTGATAGTGCGGTGATGGCACCAGAGCAAATTGTTATTCCCGGCACGTTGGTAGTACGCCACTCCGCCCGGCGTCCGCGTCACGGCGTGGTAGAAGAGAACGGCCAGCTGCTATTTCGTTCTGAGGAGGTTGAGTAATGCGATTGCCGGGTTTCAGTCCCCAGTTTGATTCTATTCAGCAGTTCGTCCTGACGCTAACTCATGTGGTGTGGGAGCAGAAGGACATCGGGCAGCTGGCCGACTTCTATGCCACACCGGTGGTATTTCATACGCCGGAAAAGCGGTTAACTGACTTAAGCGATTTTATGCGCCTGACCCTGGAAGCGCTGCACTGTTTCCCGCAGCGTCAGGTACTAACAGAAGATATTCTCGCCGCTCGTGAAGGCGATACGTGTTGGTATGCCTCGCAACGCACCCAGGCACGCATTCAGCATCTGGGCGAAGGTTTCTTTGGCGCGCCGAGTGGCAAAACGCTATGGGTACGCACCTTCGCCGATCGTATTTGCCGGGATGGCCTGGTGGAACAAGAGTGGCTGTTACAGGATCGCGCAGGGATTTTGGCGCAGATTGGCGTCAATGTAGCGGAGTTTGCTCAGCATCTAACGCAGATGCGCCAACAGCAAGGGCTGGAGATGCCAGCACCTGAAGAGCTGGAAGCGCGTTGGGCGGGCGGTCCGGATGGTGATGATGCGGAGGGCGCGCTGGCCGGCTTGATTGAGCGCTATCTCAGCATGTGGGCGGGTGGCAACAGTGGGGTAGTCCCGGGCGTTTATCATCCCGCCGCCACCTTGCACGGTCCGGGCCACAGCAGCTTTACCGGCGAGCAGGAGATTGGCAGCTTCCTTTCTGGCTATCGCGCCTCATTCGCTGACAGCGAAACGCAACTCCATCATTTGGTGGTGCGCCGCGATGCCAACGAACCGGTGCGCATCAGCCTGCGCTGGTCACTATTAAGCTGGCATGATGGCTACGGAAAATTTGGTCCACCGTCACGTAAGCCGGTGTGTATTTCCGGAATTTCACATTTGGAATTACGTGATGGCGTCATCATGCGGGAATATTTAGGTATCGATGAACTCTCAATCTGGTTGCAGCTACTCAGCTGATTAATCAGTTCTTTTAAATAACGCATTACGTCACGGTAATTAATTTCCTTAATTACCGACGGCGTTCTGCACCCTAAATTTAGCCGGGTGAAACGGCAGCGCTTGATTGCGAGGACCGCGCTCACCCTTAATTCGTCAAAAGCAGGAGTGTTTATGTCTACAACGGACACGGCTAATAAAGCCACCGCCAGTGAAAAGAGCGCAGAAAAAACCTCAGCACGTACCCAGGTCGAACCGGTTTTGCAGGTTGAGCGACGGGATTTTGTCGATCTGGTTCCAGAAAACCGCGCGCGGGTACAGCCGATGCGCGGTTTCGATCCCTGCTATAGCGATATCGTTGATTACATCGTGCGTTGTACCCATAAGATCTGGGATGAGCGTGACGTTGGTCTGATCTACAGCCATTACACCCATAATTGCGTGTTGTATAACGCGCTGGGCACCATTTACACCCGTGAACAGGTGGTGCTGGATACGCTGCAGCGCTTGGTGGCTTTCCCGGAGCGACGTGGCATGGCGACGCAGGTGATCTGGAACGGCAACGATGTTGACGGTTTTTACACTTCGCATCTGGTCACCGGCAGCGGTCGACACACGCAGCCAAGCCAGTACGGTAAGCCGACCAACCGCACCTTTACCACGCGTACCGTGGCGGACTGCATGATTCTGGAAAACAAGATCTACCGCGAATGGGTGGTGAGCGACAACATGTCGCTGATGCGTCAGTTGGGACTGGATACCGATCAGATCGCCTACAACATGGCGAAAGAGCAGTTTGATAAAGGTTTCCGCCTGACGGAGATTGGCGAGAACCGTCGCCTGCTGGGGCAATATCCGCCGGAAAGCGACCCGGATTATACGCTGGCGCACAGCGATACCGAGGCCCAGGTGCTGGGCTGGCTGCATGAAATCTACAACAAACGCATGCTGGGCAAAGTGAAAGAGGTGTACGCCAGCAATGTGCAGTGGCACGGCCCGCTGATGAAAGAGCTGTATGGTCAGGCATCGGTGATCCACCAGACGCTGGCGTTGATCGGCATGATCCCTGACGGCGCGTGGATGCCGCAGCATATCTGCTCCAATCCGTGTGAAGAGGGCGGCACCAAAGTGGCGGTGCGCTGGGTGATGGAAGGACATCATCTCGGTTATGGCGAACTGGGCAAACCGACCGGACAACGTTTACTGGTGATGGGCATGAGCCATTATCACGTGGTAAACGGTAAAATTGTGGATGAGTGGGTGGTTTATGATCACCTGGCGATGCTGGCGCAGATCAAGCTGGGCCAACTGGCGGAGACGGAAGCATGAGCAAGCAACGCGTACAGTTTATCAAGCAAGCCGCCGGTGAAGATGCGCAGGCCGATGCCAGCCTGATCGCCACCGTGAGCGACATTATCAACAATGTGCGTCAGCACGGTGATGCCGCGCTGCGTGATTATTCACAGAAATTCGATGGCGTCGCGCCGGAGCAGCTGGAAGTTTCGGCGGCGGAAATTGAACAGGCGCTCGCGCAACTCGCCGATCAAACTCGGCAGGACAGTGAGTTTGCCATCGCTCAGGTGCGCCGCTTCGCCGAAGCCCAGCGCGCAACACTGCAGCCGCTGGAGATTGAGACGCTGCCCGGCGTGCATTTGGGGCATCGCATCATTCCTATCGAAACCGTGGGCTGCTATGTGCCGGGCGGACGCTATCCGATACTCTCCGCGCCAGTGATGTCCATCGTGCCGGCGGTGGTAGCGGGCTGCGATAACATCATTGCCTGTCTGCCACCGGGCGCGCATCCGGCGATGATTGCTATCTGCCATTTAGCCGGGGCGCACCGTATTTTTAAAGTTGGCGGCGCGCAGGCGATTGCCGCGATGGCGTATGGCACCGCATCGCTGCCGGCAGTGGACAAAATCGTTGGACCGGGCAACGCCTTCGTCAATGAGGCCAAGCGTCAGGTTTTTGGCAAGGTAGGTATTGATGCGTTAGCCGGGCCGAGTGAAATCTTTATTGTGGCCGATGATAGCGCCGATCCACGCGTGCTGGCGGCGGATCTGCTGGCGCAGGCGGAACATGATGTGCGCACTCGCGTTGGACTGGCCACCACCAGCGAGCGCATAGCGCATGAAACCTTGCGGGAAATTGCGGTGCAGCTGTCATCGCTGCCGACGGCGAAGACGGCTGGTGAAGCCTGGCAAAGACAGGGCGAAATTGTATTGTGCGCCGACGAAGATGCGATGGTGGCCTATACCGATGAGATCGCCACCGAGCATTTGCAAATTCATGCGCGCGATCCCCATGCGCTGGCGGCGCGTATCCGCAACTACGGATCGCTGTTTATCGGCCAAAATGCCAGCGTGGTGTTCTCTGATAAATGCTGCGGTACTAACCACACGTTACCCACCATGGCAGCGGCGCGCTATACCGGCGGGTTGTGGGTGGGCGCGTATTTGAAAACCTGCACACACCAATGGATTGACGAGAGTGGCATCGCAGCCATTGCAGCACCTGCGGTTCGCCAAAGTCGTACCGAGGGCATGCAGGCACATCGTCGTGCGGCACAGATTCGTTTACAGCCGGAAAAACTCGACGCCATCCTGCGCGGCGCTGAAGATTAATCCGTGACTTTCATCACCTGCCAGGCGAGGATGCTGGCAGGTGATGAACAGAGGAATCGGGCTATGCAGGGCCGTCGTCGTACCTTGAAGTTGCTTACTGTACTATTGGTGCTGCTCATTGTCGGACTGATTGCCGGCGCCATCCATTTCCAGAAAAATTCCAACGCCTTGTGGCAGATCATCAGTGAAAAGTGTGTGCCAAATATGGCGGCGAATGGCAAACCTGCACCTTGCCAGCAGGTGAACCGCGCACAGGGATACGTCACGCTGAAAGATCTTAACGGTCCGTTGCAGTATCTGCTGATGCCGATCGAAAAAATCACCGGCATGGAAAGTCCCATCATTCTTGAGCCCGTTACGCCGAATCTGTTTGCCGAAGCCTGGCAACAGCGTGCATTACTGGCGCAGAAGCTCGGCGCGCCGATCCCAGATAGCGCGCTGTCGCTGGCAATCAATGCCCAATATGGGCGTACCCAGAATCAGCTGCATATTCATATCTCTTGTCTGCGGTCGGATGTGCGTCAGCAACTCGATGCACTGGCACCAAAGCTTAATGCGCAATGGCAAAGCGAAACGCTGCGCAAGCATCGTTATTGGGTGCGCACGCTTTCAACGACAGAACTGGCAGAGCAGAGTGCGTTTATCCGTCTGGCGAATGAAATCCCGTATGCGCGCACGGAGATGGGGAAATATGGTCTGGCGCTGGCGCAGCTGCCGGATGGTCGCTTAGCCCTGCTGGCGCTAGAACGTAACTGGCTCAAACTGAACAGCGGCTCGGCGGAAGAGTTGCAGGATCATAACTGTGGGATTTTGGCGCACTAACGCTGTTTCGCAGGATCGCCTTGAATGGCGGCCAATAAAAAAGGCGGCTAATCCGCCGCCTTTTCTGCATCAAAAACGAAAAACTACGCTTTTTTCGCTTCTGCTGCCGCTTTCACGATCACCGCGAAAGCATCTGCTTTCAGTGAAGCGCCGCCAACCAGTGCGCCATCAATATCGGGCTGGGTGAACAGCTCAGCGGCGTTTTTGTCGTTTACCGAGCCGCCGTACTGGATGATCACTTGCTGAGCGATAGCGGCATCTTTCTTCGCGATGTGGTCACGAATGAATTTGTGCACGGCCTGCGCCTGCGCTGGAGTGGCTGATTTGCCGGTACCGATCGCCCAAACTGGCTCGTAAGCGATAACCGCGCCTTCGAACGCCGCAGCGCCCTGCGTTTCCAGCACGGCGTCGATCTGACGTGCGCACACTTCTTCAGTTTTGCCCGCTTCGTTTTCTGCGTCAGTTTCACCGATGCACAGAACCGGCACCAGGCCAGCTTCTTTCACTACGGCAAATTTCTTCGCGATGAACTCGTCGCTCTCTTTATGGTAGGTACGGCGCTCAGAGTGGCCGATGATGATGTATTTCGCGCCAACGTCTTTCAACATGTCTGCGGAAGTTTCGCCAGTGAATGCGCCAGACAGATTAACGTCAACGTTCTGAGCACCCAGAGCAATGTGGCTACCGGAAATGGCGTGTTTTGCCAGGTCCAGATAGATGGCTGGCGGTGCAATCGCGACGCCACAACCATCAACACCAGACAGCTCTTTGCGCAGGCCTTCAATCAGCTCTTTGGTGATCTGCTTGCTACCGTTCAGTTTCCAGTTACCCATAACCAGTGGATGTCGCATTCTTTCCTCCGCATAACGCGATTCATGAAATAGCGCTGCCATCGGGCAGCGTTGTCTGCGAGACAGTATAGAGATCAAATGGATTGCTGGCTTTGCTTTTCGTCATTTTTGCCGGTGCGATCAGGGCGTAGCGAGCGCCAGTTTTATCGGCTCAACGGCGAAGGTCAAACCCTTATCACCGTTGTCCGCCACCACGAAACGCAATGCACCTTCGGTGCGGGCAAAATAGCGCGCGCCTTTCCCGGCGCTCAACAACGAATC
Source organism: Enterobacter ludwigii (assembly GCA_900068845.1). Taxonomy (GTDB): domain Bacteria; phylum Pseudomonadota; class Gammaproteobacteria; order Enterobacterales; family Enterobacteriaceae; genus Pantoea; species Pantoea ludwigii_A. The sequence goes on along the minus strand of CEFQ01000098.1, from coordinate 37,930 downwards.
AAGCTTTTTACGCCCCTCTTCGGGCGACAAGCCTGGGATGAAGAAGCGCAGCAGGGCGGTCATATAATCCATGGCGCGTGCCTGAGCGGCTTTCAGATCGGGGCCGGGAACCGGCAACCAGGTGATCTGCAGCGTTTTGATTTTGCCGGTACCTTGCTCCAGCGCGGTGGAAGCATACAAGGTTTCACTGATTTTGCTGGCGGCACGCGTCAGATTGCTTTTATCGCCGCGATTATCGATGGCGCGATATTCCTGCAGCTGTTGATCGGGATTAACCGCGTTGTACTTCTCACGGAACTGAGCAACGGTCATATCAAATGTTGGCGCACCCGCGAGCAGATAAGGCGCAGCAGGCAGATGATCGCTACGATCCAGTGCAGGCGCATCATCCGCCCAGGCGGGAAATGTCAGTGCGAGGCCAAGCAGCAGCGCGACTGGCAGGTTGTTCATTGCTTCGGCCCTAAATCATTCACTTAGCCCACGATTAGAACGGTTTTTACCGGGCAAAGTCAAAACCCGCACTGGGAAAAATCTCAGATTCTTCGCCCCGCGCCCATTACCAGTAATGCTCGCTGGTCATATGGCCGGGTTTACGTTTGAAATGCTTGCGCATCTCTCGCGTATCTTTCAACAGTTGCTGAGTATCGCGCACCATCTGCGGGTTACCACACAGCATCACATGGCTGGTTTCTGCCGTCAGCGGCAAGCCGACTGCGCGTTCCAGTTCACCACTTTCAATCAGCTGCGGGACGCGACCGTGCAGTGAACCGGCAATCTCTTCGCGGCTCACCACCGTTTGAATATGTAACTTGCCCTGATAGCGCTGCTGCAAGGCCTGCATCAAGGGCAGAAAACTCAGGTCATCGGCAAAACGCGCGGCGTGCACCAACACAATATTGTCGAAACGATCCAGATCGTCCCCCTGTTGCAGAATCGATAAATAGGGACCGATTGCCGTGCCGGTCGCCAGCATCCACAGCGTTTGGCAGTCTGGAATTTCGTCGAGCACAAAGAAACCCGCCGCCTCTTTGGTGATCATCACCTGCTCGCCGGGCTGCAGCGCCTGCAAGCGTGGGCTCAGTTTGCCTTCCGGTACGGTGACCAGATAAAACTCCAGCAGCGGATCCTGCGGCGCGTTGACGTAGGAGTAGGCACGTTGCACGCGCTCGCCGTCAATCTCCAGTGCCAACTTGGCAAACTGACCCGCCGTAAAGGCATCGATAGGCGCTTCAACGCGCAGGCTGAACAGTGCATCGGTCCAGTTCTTTACTTCTTTAACTTCAGCATTGATCCACTCTGCCATGTTGGCTCCTTAATCTTGATTGTGTAGGTACATCATCGCCATCGGCCTAACGGATTTCCAGTCCATGCTCGGGCAAAGGGCTCTCAGCGACAAACCCAGCGCACAGATCAGCAACTGTAGCGGACGGTTTACAATCTGGACTATCAGCTTGACGGCTTAAGACATACCGCTTTGCCTGCGCCTCTCGATTTGTCACGGAATCCTGATATTTTTGCCGCCATAAATCCGAGGCGGCCTTTTTTGTGCTGCTTATTCTTTGTTTCTCAGGCAGACATTTTGTTCCATGTTGATAAGTAAAACGCAAAATCGCTTTCTGTTATTCATGCTGATCGTGCTGGTGGCGGTTGGGCAGATGGCGCAAACCATCTATGTGCCAGCGATGGCCAACATGGCCGAAACGCTCAATGTGCGCAGTGGGGCGATCCAGCAGGTGATGGCCGCCTATCTGATGACCTACGGCGGATCGCAGTTGATCTACGGCCCACTCTCGGACAGTTTTGGCCGACGTCCGGTGATCCTGAGTGGCATGACGATCTTTGCCGTCGGCGCGTTGATCGCCATGTTCGCGCCCTCGCTCGATATTCTGGTGCTCGGCAGCGCGGTGCAAGGTTTAGGCACCGGCGTAGCGGGCGTGATGGCGCGTACCATGCCGCGCGATCTCTACTCCGGCATCGCCCTGCGCCAGGCGAACAGCCTGCTTAATATGGGCATTCTGGTGAGCCCGCTGCTGGCACCGGTGATTGGTGCGCTGCTAACGCATCTGTTTGGCTGGCACGCCTGTTTTGCCTTCCTGCTGCTGCTGTGCGTCGGCGTTACCGCATCGATGGCACGCTGGCTGCCGGAAACCCGTCCTGCCGACACGCCTGCTACACCGTTCCTGAAGCGTTATGCCACGTTACTGAGTGACGGCAATTTCGTGCGCTACCTGCTGCTGCTGATTGGCGCACTGGCGGGCATCGCGGTGTTTGAAGCCAGCTGCGGCGTGCTGATGGGCGGCGTGTTGGGGCTGGATGGATTGACCGTCAGCATTCTGTTCATCCTGCCGATTCCTGCGGCGTTTTTTGGTGCCTGGTTTGCCGGACGCGAGCAGAAATCCTGGCACACGCTGATGTGGTACGGCGTGAACAGCTGCCTGTTGGCGGGCTTGTTGATGTGGGTTCCCGCCTGGTTTGGCGTAATGAATATCTGGACGCTGCTGGTGCCGGCTGCGCTGTTCTTTTTTGGCGCGGGCATGCTGTTTCCACTGGCAACGTCGGGCGCGATGGAGCCGTATGCGTGGCTGGCGGGCAGCGCGGGTGCCTTAATTGGTGGTTTGCAGAACCTGGGCTCTGGCGTGGTGGCGTGGCTCTCAGCAATGCTGCCGCAGCACGATCAATCCAGCCTGGGCATGCTGATGTTTGTGACGTCGCTGGTGATGCTGCTGTGCTGGTGGCCGCTCTCACGTCATCCGGAGAGCGGCAATCAGGCGATTACAGGATAAATTGATGTAGCGCCGCGTCTTTGCGATCCAGATAATGGATCGACTGGATGCGGCGAATGGTGCGCGATTTGCCGCGCACCAGTAGCGTTTCGCTGGTGGCAATATTGCCATTACGCGTGATGCCTTTTAGCAAATCGCCGGTGGTGATGCCGGTAGCGGCGAAGATCACGTTATCGTTGCGCGCCATCTGATCCAGCTTCAGTACCTGACCGGCCTCAATACCCATCTCAGCGCAGCGCTGCAGCTCATTCTCACCCAGGCGACGATTCTCTTCGCTATCGCCTTTCACCACGTGACGCGCCAGCAAGCGCGCCTGCATGTCGCCATCCATCGCACGGATCACCGCCGCCGATACCACACCTTCCGGTGCGCCGCCGATGCCGTACATCACATCGACTTCGCTATCCGGCATACAGGTTAGAATCGAGGCCGCGACGTCGCCATCCGGGAAGGAGAACACGCGCACGCCAAGCTGCTGCAGCTGGGCTATCACCGCATCGTGGCGTGGCTTGGCCAAAATCGACACCGTTAACTGGCTGAGCGATTTGCCTAATGCCAGCGCGATGTTTTTCAGATTGATATCAAGCGGCAGATTGAGGTCGATGGCGCCGCGCGCGCCTGGCCCGACAATCAGCTTTTCCATGTACATATCAGGTGCGTGCAGGAAACTGCCCTTATCGCCCACCGCCAGCACCGCCAGCGCATTGGCCTGGCCCATCGCCGTCATGCGCGTGCCTTCAATCGGATCAACGGCGATATCCACCGCGTCGCCGCGACCGGTACCGACTTTTTCACCGATATACAGCATCGGCGCTTCGTCGATTTCGCCTTCGCCAATCACAATCTGGCCGTCGATATCGATAGTGTTGAGCATAATGCGCATGGCGTGAACGGCTGCGCCGTCGGCCGCATTTTTATCGCCGCGTCCTAACCAGTGATAGCCCGCCAGAGCGGCGGCTTCGGTCACGCGGGAAAATTCAATCGCGAGTTCTCGTTTCATGGTTGCACCTGACAAAAAACAGGCAGGCAGTTTACCACAGCGGGGAAGGGGGACGGGGGAAAAACCCGCGGCAGGGGGCGCCGCGGGTCAGCAGGATTTTACTCTTCGTCTTCCCACGCTTTGGCGCGAGCGACGGCTTTTTTCCAGCCTGCGTAACGCACGTTACGTTCGGTGGTTTCGATGCTTGGGCGGAACTCACGCTCAATCACCGCTTTAGCTCGGACTTCTTCCAGGTCGCCCCAGAAGCCGACGGCTAAGCCAGCCAGGTACGCTGCACCCAGCGCGGTGACTTCACGCACTTCCGGACGCTCAACGCGGGTGCCGAGAATGTCTGACTGGAACTGCATCAGGAAGTTGTTGGCTACCGCACCGCCATCAACACGCAGCGATTGCAGACGCGTGCCCGCATCGTTTTGCATCGCTTCCAGTACGTCACGCGTCTGGTAAGCAATCGACTCCAGCGTGGCACGGATGATGTGGTTAGCGTTAGCACCGCGCGTCAGACCGAAAATCGCGCCGCGTGCATACGGATCCCAATAGGGCGCGCCCAGGCCGGTGAAGGCGGGCACCATGTAGACGCCATTGCTGTCTTTCACTTTCAACGCGAAGTATTCAGAGTCAGTGGAATCACTGATCAGTTTCATCTCATCGCGCAGCCACTGAATCGACGCACCACCGATAAACACCGCACCTTCCAGCGCATAGTTCACTTCGCCGCGCGGACCGCAAGCGATGGTGGTCAGCAGGCCGTGCGTTGAGGTCACGGCTTCGGTGCCGGTGTTCATCAGCATAAAGCAGCCGGTGCCGTAAGTGTTTTTCGCCATACCCGGTTGAACGCACAGCTGACCATACAGCGCCGCCTGCTGGTCACCAGCAATACCCGCGATTGGAATACGCGTACCGCCTTTACCACCAATGTTGGTCTGGCCGTACACTTCTGAAGAGCCTTTCACTTCTGGCAGCATTTCACGCGGGATATCGAGGATCTCCAGCATGCGCTCATCCCACTCCAGCTTGTGGATGTTGTACATCATGGTACGTGAGGCGTTGGTGTGATCGGTGACGTGTACACGTCCCTGCGTCATTTTCCAAATCAGCCAGGTATCAACGGTACCGAACAGCAGTTCGCCGCGTTTTGCACGCTCACGCGCGCCTTCAACGTGGTCGAGAATCCACTTCACTTTGGTGCCGGAGAAGTACGGGTTAATCACCAAACCGGTGGTGTGCTGGATATACTCTTCCAGGCCCTCTTTCTTCAGCTTGTTACAGTAATCTGCGGTGCGCGGATCCTGCCAGACGATGGCATTGTAGATTGGCTTGCCGCTCTCTTTATCCCACACGATGGCGGTTTCACGCTGGTTGGTGATACCAATCGCCGCAATTTGATCCGAGTTAATGTCGGCATGGGCCAGCACTTCAACCAGCGTTGAGCTTTGTGACGCCCAGATATCCATTGGATCATGTTCAACCCAACCCGCTTTCGGGTAGATCTGAGTAAATTCGCGCTGAGAAACCGCAACGATGTTGGCATCATGATCAAGCACCACGGCGCGTGAGCTGGTTGTGCCCTGATCGAGTGCAACAATATATTTTTTATCAGTAGTCATTGTGCTTTCCTGATGTGGTATCGATGAAACTTACGCTTTACGCTGCTGAGCGCGCGCAACCGGTTTTTCTGCTGTGCTGGCTTCCGCGATGTTTACTGGCAGATGACGGCCAATCAGTGAGCGGTAGCCAAAGGCTCCGAGGCAAGCACCGACCAGCGGGCCAAAAATCGGAACCAGGAAATAAGGAATATCTTTGCCACCGGTGAAGGCGACGTTGCCCCAGCCAGCGAAGAAGGCGAACAGTTTTGGACCGAAGTCACGCGCCGGGTTAAGTGCGAAGCCGGTGAGTGGGCCCATTGCACCACCGATAATGGCAACTAACAGACCGATCAACAACGGTGCCAGTGGACCACGTGGTACGCCGTTGCCATCATCGGTCAGCGCCATGATAACGCCCATCAATACGGCGGTAATCACCATCTCTACCAGGAACGCCTGACCAACACTGATGTGCGGGTTCGGGTAGGTAGAGAAGATACCGGCCAGATCAAGGCTTTCGACGCTACCGCGTACCATCTGGTGGCTGGTTTCAAAATCCACGAACAAATTGTAGTAAAGACCGTAAACCAACGCGGCAGCGCAGAACGCGCCGGCAACCTGCGCCAGGATATACGGGACGACTTTACGACCTTCAAAGTTAGCGAACAGGCACAGCGCGATAGTGACGGCAGGGTTAAGATGCCCGCCAGATACGCCCGCGCTAAGATAGACGGCCATGGATACGGCTAAACCCCAGATAATACAAATTTCCCACTGACCGAACGCAGCACCGGCCAATTTCAGTGCGGCAACGCAGCCTGCACCAAAAAAGATGATCAAACCGGTGCCGATAAATTCGGCGATGCACTGACCTGTTAGTGTGTTAGTTGTTTGACTCATAATGGCATTCCTGAAGCGAGGTTAAATTTTATCAGTTTTTGTTCTCATCCATGAGTCGCCCAGCTTTTAATGTAGGGTTGATGTGAATTTATCGTTAACGAGCATAAACGAGAAATAGCGAAATTGAAAACTGTGTACTGCGTCATAAAAATGCGCGTTTTCGCGTCTTTTGCGTTTCTTTAAGGCCCATTAGGACGGCTTTGCGGGTTGATGGTGACGTGATCGCGCACACAGATGCGCGAAGATGCGCATTTTTTTAGGCATTGACTGAAAAGTGTTACAGACTACCCCCGCAAGCCTTGTGCCGCTGGACTTGCTGGGTTTGGCTACATACAATCGAGTCATCGTGGCTGAGCGCACCATCATAAGGCATGCATTAGCCCCATCAACGCCTTGCAAGATTTAGGAGAGGTCAGAAAGATGTCATTTGAAGTGTTCGAGAAACTGGAAGCGAAAGTACAGCAGGCGATTGATACCATCACTCTGCTGCAGATGGAAATTGAAGAGCTGAAAGAGCAAAACAATACGCTGAAAAACGAAGTCAGCCAGGCTTCAGGCAACCAGGATGCACTGGTGCGTGAAAATCAACATCTGAAAGAAGAGCAGCACGTCTGGCAGGATCGTCTGCGGGCACTGCTGGGAAAAATGGAAGAAGTTTAAGCGTCAATGCTTAAACCAACGGGTGCCGCGGCACCCGTTTTTGTTACGACTTACTCGATGTCGAGTGCGTCTTCAGACAGGATGATGCCAGTATTGTCGGCATACAGATGGTCGCCAGAGAAGAAGGTCACGCCGCCGAAGTTAACGCGCACATCACTTTCGCCAATGCCTTCACCTGCTGCACCCACCGGAATCGCCGCGATCGCCTGAATGCCGATTTCCAGCTCTTCAAGGTCGTCAACCTGACGCACCGAGCCGTAAACCACGATGCCTTCCCACTCATTTTGCGCCGCCAGACTCGCCAGCTGAGCATCGACCAGTGCGCGACGAACCGAACCGCCGCCGTCCACCAGCAATACGCGACCCCGACCGTTCTCTTCCAGCAAATCGTAGAGTAAGCCGTTATCTTCGAAACATTTCACTGTGGTGATTTGACCACCGAATGAGCTGCGCCCACCAAAGTTCGAAAAAAGCGGTTCAACAACATTCACAGCTTCGTGGTAGATGTCACAGAGTTCAGATGTATCGTATTTCATGAGGGTTTTCGTCTGTTTGCCACAGGAGCGCTAAGTATATCGCTATCTGGCGATTGTTGGCAAAATCATCAGCCGCCAAAAAAAGCGTTGCATCAATATCCTGCGTAAAAAAAAGCCCGGCACAGTGGCCGGGCAGAGATTTCGCGGGTGAAGCTTACAGAATGAAGCGGCTGAGATCTTCGTCGGCCACCAGCTCATCCAGATGCTTACCAACGTACTCGGCATCGATGGTGATCGATTCACCGTTACGATCGCTGGCGTCATAGGAGATATCTTCCATCAGACGCTCCAGAACGGTATGCAGACGACGCGCACCGATGTTCTCAGTGGTTTCGTTCACCTGCCATGCGGCTTCGGCGATACGACGCACTGCATCTTCGGTGAAGTCGATGTTAACCCCTTCAGTGCCCATTAGCGCTTTGTACTGCACGGTAACCGAGGCGTTTGGCTCGGTCAGGATGCGCTCGAAGTCGTTGACGGTCAGCGCCTGCAGTTCAACGCGAATCGGCAGACGGCCCTGCAGTTCAGGAATCAGGTCTGACGGACTGGCGACCTGGAACGCGCCGGAAGCGATAAACAGAATGTGGTCAGTTTTCACCATGCCGTGCTTGGTGGAAACGGTGCAACCTTCTACCAGCGGCAGCAGGTCGCGCTGTACGCCTTCACGCGAAACGTCTGGGCCGCCGGCATTCTGGCCGCCGCGCTTACAGATTTTGTCGATTTCGTCGATGAACACGATGCCGTGCTGCTCGACGGCATCGATGGCATCCTGCTTCAGCTCTTCCGGGTTCACCAGCTTGGCCGCTTCTTCTTCAATCAGCAGCTTCATGGCTTCTTTGATTTTCAGCTTACGCGGTTTCTGCTTCTGCCCACCGAGGTTCTGGAACATCGATTGCAGCTGGCTGGTCATCTCTTCCATGCCCGGAGGCGCCATGATTTCAACGCCGGCTGAAGAAGCAGCCAGATCGATCTCAATCTCTTTGTCGTCCAGCTGACCTTCGCGCAGTTTCTTGCGGAATGACTGACGCGCTGTCGATGGCTCAGCCGCTTGCTCAGCCTGGCCCCAGTTATTTTTTGCCGGTGGAATCAGCACATCGAGGATGCGCTCTTCCGCCATCTCTTCGGCACGGTATTTGTTCTTCTCGATCGCCTGGCTGCGCACCATCTTGATGGCAGAATCGGTCAGATCGCGAATGATGGAATCAACCTCTTTGCCGACGTAACCGACTTCGGTGAATTTGGTGGCTTCCACTTTGATGAACGGTGCGTTAGCCAGTTTAGCTAAGCGACGGGCGATTTCGGTTTTACCAACGCCGGTTGGACCAATCATCAGGATGTTTTTTGGCGTCACTTCATGGCGCAGCTCTTCGTCGAGCTGCATGCGGCGCCAGCGGTTACGCAGGGCGATCGCGACCGCCTTCTTTGCACCGTCCTGGCCGATAATAAAGCGGTTAAGCTCGCTGACAATCTCGCGTGGAGTCATCTCGGACATGATTTTTATCCTTACGCCTTAGACGGTAATGCTTCGATGTTAATATTGTGGTTGGTGTAGATACAGATATCGCCGGCGATGTTCAGCGCCTTTTCAACGATATCTTGTGCACCAATGTCCGTGTTTTCCAGCAACGCGCGTGCCGCTGCCTGGGCGTAAGGCCCACCAGAACCAATGGCAATCAGGTCATTTTCCGGCTGGATGACATCGCCGTTGCCGCTGATGATCAGCGAGGCGTTTTCGTCGGCGACCGCCAGCAGCGCTTCGAGGCGACGCAGCATGCGGTCGGTACGCCAATCTTTAGCCAGCTCGACCGCCGCTTTCACCAGGTGGCCCTGGTGCATCTCCAGCTTGCGCTCAAACAGTTCAAACAGGGTGAAGGCATCTGCGGTACCGCCAGCAAAACCGGCGATCACTTTATCGTTGTAAAGACGACGGACTTTTTTAACATTGCCTTTCATTACGGTATTGCCGAGCGTAGCCTGGCCATCACCGCCAATCACTACCTGGCCGTTGCGTCGTACACTTACTATTGTTGTCACGGGCAGACCCCTTGTTACAGTAGAAAAGGAACTCCGCGCACTCGGCGCGGAGTATCATGCAACCAGATATGGGGCAGGATTGGGGAGTTTCAACCCCTAAAGAATTTAAGGTAAAGCGAGGGGAATACAACTTCCGTGACCGGAACTGTGTAAGCGTTTGACCGTGCTGTCCGCGCTACTGCGATCTTTGAATGGCCCGATCACCACGCGATTCCAGCCACCGCCGGTGGTAATACGGCTCTCAAATCCTTCAAATGCCAACCCGGCGCGCACTGACTCCGCCTGATCGGTGCCTTTGAACGAACCACACTGCACCATCCAGCGCTGCGAAGAGGCTTTCTCTTCCGCTTTCGCCTTGGCGGTTTCCTGCGGTTTAGTCTGCTGCGTTGGCTCGCGCGTGATTGGTGCAGCTTGCTGTTGCTGCTGACGGGCGGCCTGTTGTTGCTGCAACTGTTGCTGGCGCTGCTGCTGCTGTAGCTGCTGCTGACGTTGCAACTGCTGCTGTTGTTGTACCTGCTGCTGACGTTGCAACTGCTGCTGTTGTTGTTGTACCTGCTGCTGCTGTTGTTGCACCTGCTGACGCTGCAGCGTTTGCTGGCGCTGCGCCGGGGTTTGTTCGTTCCACGGCACTTCATTCAGCTGCGTAGGCTGCTGGCGCATATCGGCCTGCATCTGTTCCAGCAGCTGGCGCTGTTCATCGGTCAGCTGAGTTTGTGACTGCACGCCACCGGCTGAAGGCTCAGTCGGCGAAGGAACGGTAATTTGGCGATTTTCCAGTTCTTTGATGTACTTCCAGCGCTCTTCGGGCTTCGGCGGCAGGCCGTTACCGTTGGCTTTATGATTTGGAATGACCTCAATCTCTTCTTTCTTATGATGCGAGATGAACCATAAACCACCGGCAAAGGTGACCAGCACGGCCACGGCCAGTACCATCATGAGCTTTGAAGTGCCTGATCCGCCTTTGCTTTTCTTACTGCGGCTGGCGGGTTTTTTGCGACGCGTCCCTGTTGAACGCCCGCGGCCTACATAATCTTTCTGTGCCACTTTCGTTCTAATACCCTTCAAAAAAATATGCCAATGGGCATGTAAATGTGCTGTTAATTGCCCGGCAATGAATGCGCCATGTTACGCAAGGGCTGGAACTTTGACCAGCACAGTCTGCCTTCAGAATGCGCTGAAAATGCAGGCTTCTATACGTTATTTTTCGCGTTTTGCTGCGGGTGCCGTACTGCCGCGCACGCGCAGCTCTGCATCCAGCAGGCGCGAACCGTTATTCACGCGTTTGCCCTGCAATTCATCAAGCAGTAGCAGCATAGCTTCACGGCCAATGGCGAAACGCGGCTGGGCCACGGTGGTTAGCGGCGGATCGTAGTATTGCGCCAGTTCGATATCATCAAAGCCCACCACTGAGAGATCCTGCGGAATACGCATGCCGAGTTTGCGCGCCTGGTTCATTGCGCCCAGCGCCATCAGATCGCTATGGCAGAAAATCGCTTTCGGCGGCTGCGGCAAACTCATCAATTGTTTCAGTGCATTGGCACCCGCTTCAAAGGTGAAGTCACCGTGCACAATCATGGTCGGATCGATAGCGATACTGCTGCGGCGCAGCGCTTGGATGTAGCCCTGCAGTCGATACTGACTTAGCGGAATGTGTTCTGGCCCGGTAATGCAGGCGATTTGGCGGTGGCCGAGTTGCAGCAGGTGATTCACCGCTTCAAAGGCTGCCGTCAGGTTATCGATATGGACCGTAGGCAGCGCCATTTCCGGCGCAAATTCGTTACCCATCACCATGGGCGGCAGGTTGCGTTGGTCTTCAATGCCAGCGTCAAACGGCAGTTGTGAACCTAACAACACCATGCCGTCGATTTGTCGCGTCAGCATTAAATTCAGGAAGGTTTTTTCCTGTTTATTCTGATGGGCGCAATCGCCAATCAGCACCAGATAACCTTCGTGTGCGGCGGTGACTTCCACGCCGCGAATGATCTCACTGAAGAAGGGATCGCAGATGTCCGGCACAATCACCAGAATGGTTTGCGTTTCCCC
>CEFQ01000098.1:0-26359 GCA_900068845.1 Enterobacter ludwigii | reverse complement strand
CCCCGCGTTTAGCATTGCGCGCCAAACCGTGCGGCGCATAGCCCACGGCAATTACGGCTTTTTCAACTTTGAGCCGGGTAGCGGCTGAGACTTTTTCTGGATTCATCAACGCACGTGAAACCGTGGCGGTGGAAACGCCTGCTTTCTCGGCCACATCTTTCATGGTGGCGGCGGTGGAAGGTTGCTTCTGGTCCAACGTATAACTCCTGACGCGGTACAGCGCATTGATTTTCAGACATTACCGGGCTTCAACCGGGTCGGCACTATTGTTAACCCAAGGTCGTGCCGGGTTGTTACTTAATTTGCATAAAAATTGTGACTTGTGCGACTTTTTTCGATCTGGCTCGCAGATGTGGCGCGGCTTAACTCTCGGTGGGGTCGATATCCAGCGTCCATTTCACTTTGCGCGCGGCGGGCAACGTGGCGATGAGCGGCAGCGATCCGCTCAGCAACTGTTGCAAACGTTTTCGTGAAGGATGTTGCAACAGCAGCTGCCAGCGCCAGCGGCCGCTGCGCTTCGGAGCCAATGCCGGAACCGGCCCCATCAGCCACATCGCGTCATCTTTTAGCGGGCTGGCTTCCAGCAAATTACGCAGTTGAGTAAGGAATTCTGCTGCCTGTTGATTATCTATATCCTCGGCGCGGAACAGCGCGTGGCTGGTCCACGGTGGCAGTTGCACCGACTGGCGCTCCAGCAGCGTTTGATCGGCAAAAGCGAAATAGCCGCGGTGCAGCAAAGTTTGCAGCAGCGGATGGTCTGGATGATGGGTTTGCAGCAACACTTCGCCCTGTTTACCGGCGCGACCCGCACGGCCTGCAACCTGGGTATACAGCTGTGCGAAACGCTCAGCGGCGCGGAAATCGGCCGAGAACAGCGCGCCATCAACATCCAGCAGCGACACCAGCGTGACATCCGGGAAGTGATGGCCCTTCGCCAGCATTTGCGTGCCTACCAGAATGCGCGCACCGCCGCGATGTACATCGGCCAGATGCTGCTCCAGCGCACCTTTGCGGCTGGTGGTGTCGCGATCGATACGAGATACCGGCACGCCGGGGAACAGCGTGCCAAGCTGCTGTTCCAGCTGTTCGGTGCCCACACCAACCGGCATCAAATGCGTTGAACCACAGCCCGGGCATTGATTCGGCAGCGGACGCTGGCTGTCACAATGGTGGCAGCGCAGCTGGCGATGGTTCTGATGCAGCGTGTAATAGCTATCGCAGCGCTGACATTCCGCCAGCCAGCCGCAATCATGGCACATCAGCGCCGGCGAGAAGCCGCGACGGTTAAGGAACAGCAATACCTGATTATCGGCTTGCAGATGCTGACGCATTTTGCCGAGCAGCGCTGGCGCTAATCCGCCTTTCAGCTGCTGGCCTTTCAGATCGATCAGCTGCTGTAGCGCTGGTTTGGCATTGCCCGCGCGTTTGGTGAGATTAAGCTGGCGATATTTGCCCACGCGCACGTTGTGGAGGGTTTCCAGCGCGGGCGTGGCCGAACCCATCACAATCGGAATGTCTTCTTCATGGGCGCGGAACACCGCCAGATCGCGCGCCTGATAGCGCCAGCCTTCCTGCTGTTTGTACGAGCTGTCGTGCTCTTCATCAATGATGATCACGCCGGGACGCGCCAGCGGCGTGAACAACGCTGAACGTGTACCGATAACAATCGCGGTTTCGCCACTGCGTGCGCGCAGCCAGACGGCAAGGCGTTCGCTATCATTCAGTGCCGAGTGCAGCACATCAATCGGCGCATCAAAGCGCTCGCGGAAGCGGGCGATGGTTTGTGGCGTCAATCCGATTTCCGGCACCAGCACCAGCGCCTGCTTGCCGCGTGCCAGCACGTTCTCTAACACGCTGAGATACACCTCAGTTTTACCAGAACCGGTAATACCGGCGAGCAACCATGGCGCATAGTGATCGTCTTCGCTACGCATCGCGCCCACCGCCATCGCCTGATCGGTATTCAGGCGCAGGCGTTCACCTTTTACGGCAAAGTTGGTGCGCCAGTCGTGCATCTGCGGCGTATGTTCATGCAACTCGCACAAGCCTTTTGCCCGCAACGCTTGTAGCGCGGCATCGGTAAAATCGTGTTCGCTGACCTGATGGCGATACAGGGGTCGCTGACGCAGCATCGCCAGCGCTTGCTGCTGTTTCGGCGCGCGCTTCAGGCTCTCCATCGCCACTTCGCGGCCAGCATCATTAATGACCCATTGCCACAGCGGCGCTTCCTGCGCGGGTTTACCCTGACGTAGCAGCACCGGCAGCGCATGGCTGAGCACTTCACCCAGCGGCGAATGATAGTAGTGCGCGGCCCAGTGCAAAATGCGCCATAGCGCGGGCGAGAACAGACTGTGATGGTCGAGCACGCTGTCTATCTGCTTGAGCTGCGTCAGCGGGAGATCGCTGGTCTCACGCGTGCCGACCACAATACCGATCATTTTGCGATTGCCGAACGGCACATTCACGCGTGCGCCCGCCACCGGCTGCGGCGCATCGGTCGGCAGCAAGTAATCAAACAGGCGAGGTAGCGGAACGGGCAGGGCAACCTGAACAACGGGCATGGGAATCTCTATCCGGCTCGAAGAAATAAGGAGAAGTAGTGTACACGTTGCTACCTTGAGCGGGTATCTACAGCAGTGATTTGCTAAAAGTGGTTAATTTCTGTATACTATGCCGCCTTCGATGAGATCGCTCGTCGGAGCATACACTTAATGTTCAACCGCGTGTGGTGCTGTGCAGGCTGAGCCTGGCACGGAGAGCGACACGGCCTTTTATGAGGTTCTCCCATGAAACAAGGTATTCACCCTAAGTACGAAGCAGTAACCATGACTTGCTCTTGCGGTAACGTGATCAACACCCGTTCAACCATGGCTTCTGGTCTGAACCTGGACGTGTGCGGCAAATGCCACCCGTTCTACACTGGTAAGCAGCGTGTAGCTGACACCGGTGGCCGTGTAGATCGCTTCAACAAGCGTTTCAGCGTGCCAGCAACCAAGAAATAAGATTATTTGCCGTCGAATCCTCGCGATTCGGATGCAAGAAAAAACCCAGCTTCGGCTGGGTTTTTTTATTTCTGGCTTCAGTATTCCCAGCTATCGGGATCGATGCCCATCTCACGCATAATCTGTTTCGCTTCTTCCGGAATCTCATCGCTGCGTTCTTTACGCAAATCAACATCGTTCGGCAGAGGCTGCCCGGTGAAAGCATGCAAAAAGGCTTCACACAGCAGTTCGCTGTTGGTGGCGTGACGCAGGTTATTCACCTGACGGCGGGTACGCTCGTCTGTTAAAATCTTCAGCACTTTCAGCGGGATAGAAACTGTGATTTTCTTGACCTGCTCGCTCTTCTTACCATGTTCAGCGTAAGGGCTGATATATTCGCCGTTCCATTCAGCCATGGGTTACCTTAATCAATAAAAGTTGAATATGGGGAAATCCGTTGATTATGCCCGATTTTTCGATGCCTGACCCCTTAAACTGCAGGTTTTATGCTTGAGCACCGCTTCTGCCAGGGAAAGCGCGCTGAACACCAGGCGATGACGGACAATTTTAGCGGTTATTAATGATTTGCTCAATCTATACGCAAAGACATTTAGATGTCCAGATGTATTGACGTCTATGTGATGAATGTTATGCTGTTGCTCTTCTTTATTCTTCAGGAACAGTAAGCACCATGACGCGTAAACAGGCAACCATCGCAGTACGCAGCGGTTTGAATGATGACGAGCAATATGGCTGCGTTGTCCCACCGATTCATCTCTCCAGCACCTATAACTTTCTCGACTTCAATGAACCGCGTGCGCATGACTATTCGCGACGTGGTAATCCAACGCGTGATGTGGTTCAGCGCGCGCTGGCGGAGTTAGAAGGTGGTGCAGGCGCGGTATTAACGAATACCGGCATGTCAGCGATTCATCTGGTGACAACCGTGTTCCTGAAGCCAGGCGATTTGCTCGTAGCACCCCACGATTGCTACGGCGGCAGCTATCGTCTGTTCGATAGCCTGAGCAAACGCGGCGCGTATCGCGTGAAGTTTGTTGATCAGGGTGATAAAGCGGCGCTGGCCGCAGCATTAGCCGAGAAGCCAAAGCTGGTGCTGGTTGAGAGCCCAAGCAATCCGCTGCTGCGTGTGGTTGATATTGCCAGCATTTGCGCCGCGGCGCGCGACGCCGGCGCGATCAGCGTGGTGGACAACACATTCCTCAGCCCGGCACTGCAAAACCCGCTGGCGCTGGGTGCCGATTTGGTGGTTCACTCCTGCACCAAATATCTGAACGGCCACTCTGATGTGGTGGCGGGCGCGGTGATTGCGAAAGATCCGGCGATGGCCACCGATCTGGCGTGGTGGGCGAATAATATTGGCGTAACCGGCGCAGCGTTTGATAGCTACCTGCTGCTGCGTGGTTTACGCACATTATCCCCGCGTATCGCCGCTGCACAACGCAACGCACTGGCGATAGTTGATTACCTGAAGCAACAACCGCTGGTGAAAAAACTGTATCATCCTTCTCTGCCGGAAAATGCCGGACATGAGTTTGCGGTACGTCAGCAGCGTGGCTTTGGTGCCATGTTGAGTTTCGAAATCGATGCCGATGAGGCTCGCCTGCGCCGCTTCCTGAAAGCGCTGCAGCTGTTCACGCTGGCCGAATCGCTCGGCGGCGTAGAGAGTTTGATTTCACATACCGCGACCATGACGCATGCGGGCATGTCTGCAGAAGCGCGCGCGGCAGCGGGAATTTCTGAAACACTGCTGCGTATTTCTGTTGGGATTGAAGATCACGAAGATTTAATTGCCGATCTGGATAATGCATTCCGGATCGCAGCCGAGGAGTAACCATGACGAGTTCAGTAGGCGCGGGAACGCCGATCAAGCAGTTGCATAAATTTGGTGGCAGTAGCCTGGCCGACGCACGTTGCTATCAACGCGTGGCCAGCATCATGGCGGATTACAGCCAGCCTGGCGACTTAATGGTGGTCTCTGCCGCAGGCAGCACGACTAACCAGTTGATCAGCTGGCTGAAATTGAGCCAGAGCGATCGCTTATCTGCCCATCAGGTGCAACAGGCTTTACGCCGTTTTCACAGCGAGTTAATTGCTGCGCTGTTGCCTGCTGAATATGCCGAAACCCTGACGTCTTCCTTTATACGCGATCTGGAAAGACTGGCCGCGCTGCTTGATGGCACCATCACCGATGCGGTATATGCCGAAGTGGTGGGACACGGTGAAATCTGGTCAGCGCGCTTGATGGCCGCCGTGTTGAGCCAGCGGGAAATTGAAGCAGCCTGGCTGGATGCGCGTGACTTCCTGCGCGCTGAACGTGCCGCGCAGCCGCAGGTTGATGAAGGTAAATCCTGGCCGCTGCTGCAGGCGCTGTTGGCGCAGCATCCGCATAAACGCCTGGTGGTAACTGGATTTATCAGCCGTAGCGAAGCCGGTGAAACGGTATTGCTGGGTCGTAACGGTTCAGACTACTCCGCTACACAGATTGGTGCGCTGGCGGGTGTGGGTCGTGTGACTATCTGGAGCGATGTGGCGGGCGTCTACAGCGCCGATCCACGTAAAGTCTCTGATGCGTGCCTGCTGCCGCTGCTGCGTCTGGATGAGGCCAGCGAACTGGCGCGTCTGGCGGCACCGGTGCTGCACACCCGCACCTTGCAGCCGGTATCCAATAGCGATATCGATTTACAGCTGCGTTGCAGCTATCAACCGGAGCAGGGCTCGACGCGCATCGAGCGCGTGCTGGCCTCCGGCACCGGTGCGCGTATCGTCACCAGCCATGATGATGTGTGTCTGGTAGAGATTGAGATTCCCGCTAATCACGATTTCAAAACGCAGCAGAAAGAGATCGATCTGCTGCTGAAGCGCGCGCAGCTGCGTCCGCTGGCAATCGGTGTTCATCCCGATCGTCGTCTGCTGCAGCTGTGTTATACCTCGGAAGTGGTGAATAGCGCCTTCAATCTGCTGCAGGACGCCGCACTGCCGGGCCATCTGCAATTGCGCGACGGCTTAGCGCTAGTGGCGCTGGTGGGTGCGGGCGTGACGCGTAATCCGCTGCACAGCCATCGCTTCTGGCAGCAGATCAAAGATCAGCCGGTGGAGTTTGTCTGGCAGTCTGAAGATCACATCAGCATCGTGGCGGTACTGCGCGTTGGCCCGACGCAGCATCTGATTCAGGGGCTGCATCAGTCGCTGTTTCGCGCCGAGAAACGTATTGGCCTGATGCTGTTCGGTAAAGGTAACATCGGTTCACGCTGGCTGGAGTTGTTTGCTCGCGAGCAGGAATCACTGTCAGCGCGCACGGGATTTGAGTATGTGCTGGCGGGCGTCGCAGACAGCAACCGCAGTTTGTTGAGCTACGACGGTCTGGAAGCCAGCCGCGCGTTGGCGTTCTTTGATGATGAAGCGGTCGAGCGTGATGAAGAGTCGCTGTTCCTGTGGATGCGTGCGCACCCGTTCGATGATTTAGTGGTGCTGGACGTCACCGCCAGCGAGCAGCTGGCGCAGCAGTATCACGACTTCGCCAGTCACGGCTTCCACGTCATCAGCGCCAACAAGGTTGCCGGTGCGTCAAGCGGCCAGAGCTGGCGTCAGGTGCGTGATGCTTTCGCCAAAACCGGTCGTCACTGGTTGTACAACGCCACCGTGGGCGCCGGTTTACCGGTCAATCATACGGTGCGCGATTTGCGTGAAAGCGGCGATAGCATTTTATCAATCAGCGGGATTTTCTCTGGCACGCTGTCCTGGCTGTTCCTGCAATTTGACGGCACGGTGCCGTTTAGCGAATTGGTCGATCAGGCGTGGCAACAAGGCTTGACCGAACCGGATCCGCGTGTTGATTTATCCGGACAGGATGTGATGCGCAAGCTGGTGATCCTGGCGCGTGAGGCGGGCTACGATATCGAGCCCGATCAGGTGCGGGTTGAATCGTTGGTGCCATCCATTTGCGAAGGGGAGTCGATTGATCACTTCTTCGAAAACGCCGACGAGCTGAATGACCAGATGCTGCAGCGTCTGGAAGCGGCGCAGGAGATGGGTTTGGTACTGCGTTACGTGGCACGTTTTGATGCCAACGGCAAAGCACGCGTTGGTGTGGAGGCCGTGCGTCCAGAGCATCCATTGGCCGCGTTGCTGCCGTGCGATAACGTGTTTGCCATCGAAAGCCGCTGGTATCGCGATAATCCACTGGTGATTCGCGGACCGGGCGCTGGCCGTGACGTCACGGCAGGCGCGCTGCAATCGGATATCAACCGCCTCGCACAACTGCTGTAACCTGCCTAACTTTGCAGACGGCATCGTCCGTCTGCTTCTTTGACTTTCCCACGCATCATGAAAAGCGTTCATCTTGAATGAAGATTTGTCACGCCTGTTCATTAATTTTCTGTTGACGCTAGCGCGCTAATCGTTCATTTTGTGCATCTGGACGTCTAAACGTATGGATGTTCACGGTCCGCAAAATAACCGATATGTGATGACGAGGTAATCAGGATGAGTTTCTTTCACGCCAATCAACGCGAAGCGTTGAACCAGAGCCTGGCTGAGCTGAATGGGCAAATTAACGTCTCTTTCGAATTTTTCCCGCCACGTACCAGCGAAATGGAAGAAACTCTGTGGAGCTCAATTGATCGACTGAGCAGCCTGAAACCTAAATTCGTCTCCGTGACCTACGGCGCCAACTCGGGCGAGCGCGATCGTACGCACAGCATCATTAAAGGCATTAAAGATCGTACCGGTCTGGAAGCGGCACCTCATCTGACCTGCATCGATGCTACACGCGATGAGCTGCGGGGGATCGCACGTGATTACTGGGATAGCGGCATTCGTCATATCGTGGCACTGCGCGGGGATTTACCGCCGGGCAGCGGTAAACCGGAAATGTACGGTTCCGATCTGGTTGAACTGCTGAAAGACGTTGGCGATTTCGATATCTCTGTCGCGGCCTATCCCGAAGTGCATCCCGAAGCGAAAAGCGCGCAGGCTGATCTGATTAACCTGAAGCGTAAAATTGATGCCGGTGCTAACCGCGCCATCACGCAGTTCTTCTTCGACGTTGAAAGCTATCTGCGCTTTCGCGATCGCTGTGTTGCAACGGGTATTGATGTGGAAATCGTGCCGGGCATTTTGCCGGTTTCTAACTTCAAGCAGCTACAACGCTTCGCCACCATGACTAACGTGCGTGTGCCGGGCTGGATGAGCGCAATGTTTGAAGGTCTGGATAACGATCCGGAAACGCGCAAAATGGTCGGCGCGAGCGTCGCCATGGACATGGTGAAAATCCTGTCGCGCGAGGGCGTGAAGGATTTCCATTTCTATACGTTGAACCGCGCCGAGTTGAGTTACGCCATTTGCCACACGCTGGGCGTGCGCCCGGGGATTAGCGCCTAAGGTGATGCGGTGGTCGCCATGAATGGCGCCCCTACAATTTGCCAGTGCTGATTCTGTAGGGTGCGCATTCATGCGCACCTGACACCAGGGTGCAGAACCCATAAAAAAAGGAGCCAGCTGGCTCCTTTTTCACATCATGCCTCTTTTTTAACCGGTATTACGCATACCTGCTGCAACACCTGCGATGGTCACCATCAGCGCTTGCTCAACGCGCGCATCCGGCTCATCACCACGCTCTTCCTGGGCACGCGAACGATGCAGCAGTTCAGCCTGCAACACGTTCAGCGGATCGGTATAGACGTTTCGCAGCGCGATAGATTCGGCAATCCACGGTTGGTCAGCCATCAGATGCGCATCGTTGGCGATGGTCAGCACCGCTTTGATATCTGCATCCAGTTGATCGCGTAACTGTTTGCCAAGCGGCCACAGTGATTTATCCACCAGACGCTGATCGTAGTACTCTGCCAGCCACAAATCGGCTTTCGAGAATACCATCTCCAGCATACCCAGGCGCGTTGAGAAGAACGGCCAGTCGCGGCACATGGTTTCCAGTTCATCCTGATGACCTTCATCCATCGCTTTTTGCAGCGCAGCACCGGCACCGAGCCAGGCTGGCAGCATGAGGCGGTTCTGCGTCCAGGCGAAAATCCACGGAATGGCACGCAACGATTCCACACCGCCGGTTGGGCGACGCTTAGCCGGACGTGAGCCCAGCGGCAGTTTGCCCAGCTCCTGTTCTGGCGTGGCCGAGCGGAAATAGGGCACGAAGTCCGGATTTTCACGCACATAACCGCGATACATCGCGCAAGAGTGCGCCGAAAGACCGTTCATGATCTCCTGCCATTCGCGTTTAGGTTCCGGCGGTGGCAGCAGGTTGGCTTCCAGGATGGCGCCAGTGTACAGCGACAGGCTGGCGATAGTGACTTCTGGCAAACCGTATTTGAAGCGAATCATCTCGCCCTGTTCGGTGACGCGCAGGCCACCTTTCAGGCTGCCCGGCGGTTGTGATAACAGCGCGGCATGGGCTGGCGCGCCGCCACGACCGATTGAGCCGCCGCGTCCGTGGAACAGCGTTAGCGTGATGCCCGCGCTCTCGCACGTTTTGATTAGCGCGTCCTGCGCCTGATATTGCGCCCAGCTGGCCGCCATCACACCGGCATCTTTCGCCGAGTCAGAATAGCCAATCATCACCATCTGTTTGCCATTGATAAAGCCACGATACCAATCGATGCTCAGCAATTGGGTCATCACGTCGTTGGCGTTGTTCAGGTCATCAAGGGTTTCAAACAGCGGCGCCACCGGCATCGCGTAAGGAATACCGGCTTCTTTCAACAGCAGATGTACCGCCAGCACGTCCGACGGCGTTTTTGCCATTGAGATCACGTAGGAGGCAATCGAACCCTGCGGCGCTTCGGCTACCACTTTGCAGGTATCGAGCACTTCGCGCGTCTCATCACCGGGTTCCCACTGATGCGGCAACAGCGGACGTTTAGAATTCAGTTCGCGAATCAGGAAGGCTTGTTTATCGGCTTCTGACCAGCTTTCGTAATCACCAAGGCCGAGATAGCGCGTCACTTCCGCAATGGCCTGAGTATGGCGGGTGCTCTCCTGGCGGATATCAATACGCACTAATGGCACGCCGAAACATTTCACGCGGCGCAGCGTATCCAGCAGCTGGCCATTGGCGATGATGCCCATGCCGCACTGTTGCAGAGATTGATAGATCGCAAACAGCGGATCCCACAGCTGATCGTTAGAAACCAGCAGATCGGCTGGACGCGGCAGGCGCTCACCTTTAAGACGACGGCCCAGATAGGCTTGTGTGGTCATCAGCTGGCTGCGGATACGCTTGAGCACCATACGATAAGGCTCCAGCGCTTCGGGATCGCCGCATAGCTCGCGCACTTCGTCGCTGCATTCGGACATCGACAGCTCAGAAACCAGCACGCCGATATCACGCAGGAACAGGTCCGCGGCTTTCCAGCGACTCAACTGCATCGCATGGCGGGTAATCGGCGCGGTGACGTTCGGGTTACCGTCACGGTCGCCGCCCATCCACGACGTAAACTTAATCGGCACGAAATCGACCGGCAGCTTGATGCCAAAGCTCTCTTCGACTTGTTCGTTCAACTCACGCAGGAAAGCTGGCACGCCTTGCCACAGGCTGTTTTCCACCACGGCAAAGCCCCATTTGGCTTCATCGATTGGCGTTGGGCGATATTTGCGGATTTCGTCAGTATGCCAGGCTTGCGCCACCAGCTGACGCAGACGGCGCATTACCTGCGTACGCTCGTAGTCAGAGATATCGCTGTGATCGAGCTGCTGCAAACAGCTATTCACTTCGCCCAGCATGTGAATCAGTGTGCGGCGGGTAATTTCGGTGGGGTGCGCAGTCAGCACCAGTTCCAGTGACAGCTCTTCAATCGATTGGCGGATAGCCGCTTCGCTGATATCACCTTGCTGTTTCAGACGTTCAAAGGTCTTTTTCAACAGTTCAGGATGGTTCGCGCCTTCGCCGCTACGGGAAATGGTTTGATACTGTTCAGCCACGTTGGTGAGATTAAGGAACTGGCTAAACGCGCGTGCTACTGGCAGCAGCTCGTCATTCGACAGATTTTGCAGCGTGGTCAGCAGTTCCTGACGATGGGTGTCATTTCCCGCACGGGATGACTTAGAGAGTTTACGGATGGTCTCCACCTGGTCGAGGATGTTCTCTCCTAGTGCATCCTTAATCGTATCCCCGAGCAGTTTGCCGAGCATACTGACATTACTTCGCATTGCGGAATATTGTTCGTTCATTGGACCCTGACACCCTCATCATCTTTTTAAATATCCCCACGGGAATTATCCACGGGCATAACATCGTCTTTTATCTAGCCACGTATCTTCCTGCACGTCAATTGCCTTAAATCTGCGTAAATGTGCTGCTAAATGACGGAAATTCAAAGAATTTGCTTGCAGCGAAGCGAGATAAGTTATTCTTATTATCAAATCCCGAACAATGACGGGGCAATTTGCTGATTTAACAGTGAAATGCCCCATCTGTTGTTCATCAATGACAAAAATGCTGCACGACTTGGGTGATAAGCGCATGAGTCGGCTTGATAAATGCAGTATCAATAAACTCATCTGGCTGGTGGGCTTGATTGATCGATCCCGGGCCTAAAACCAGCGTTGGGCACAATTGCTGGATAAAAGGCGCTTCGGTGCAATAGTTCACCACTTCAGTTGGCACGCCCAGCAACTTCTCCACCACTTGCACCAGCTCATGATCGGCCGGGCATTCGTAGCCTGGAATCGGCGGATGCAGCTCGCCCACGGTTAAACGTCCTGGCCAGCGCGCGCTGACCGGCGCCAGCGCGTCATTCAGCAGACCATCTAAATCGCTCAGGGTTAAGCCCGGCAGCGGACGAATATCCATGTGCAGCTCACAGCAGGCGCAGATGCGGTTGGCCGCGTCGCCACCGTGAATATGGCCAAAGTTCATGGTTGGATACGGAATGGCAAAACCATCATGGTTGTAACGTTCTTTCAGGGTGTTACGTAGCTGCATAAGCTGAGTGATGGATTCATGCATCAGCTCAATGGCGTTCACGCCGCGCGATGGGTCGCTGGAGTGGCCTGATTGTCCCTGAATACGAATCACATTCGACAGATGACCTTTATGAGCGCGCACCGGCTTGAGCGAGGTGGGCTCGCCGATGATGGCGCAATCTGGACGCAACTGGGTTGATTCAGAGAAATACTTCGCGCCCGCCATGGTGGTCTCTTCATCGGCAGTGGCGAGGATGTAGAGCGGCTTGCTAAGTTTGGTCACGTCAATGTCACGCAGCGCATCCAGAATAAAGGCGAAGAAGCCTTTCATATCGGCGGTGCCCAGGCCGTATAGCTTGTTGTCATGTTCTGTCAGCGTAAAGGGATCGCGCGTCCAGCGGCCATCATCGTAAGGCACGGTGTCAGTATGACCGGCGAGTAACAGGCCGCCTGCGCCCAATCCACTGCGTGCCAGCATGTTGAATTTATGCCGCGTGCCAGGCACCGGCTGCACTTCTACACTGAAGCCAATATCGCGGAACCAGCCGGCCAGCAAATTGATTAAAGTTTCATTACTCTGATCCAGTGCGCTGTCGGTTGCGCTGATTGATGGCGTGGCAATCAACTGGCGGTAGAGTTCGATAAAAGGTGGTAATTTTGTCTTCACTGTTGACGGTCCTTGGGTTAGGATGTATCAATATTCATGCATTAATAGTGAATAAAAATACAATAACGTCGCTTGCATGTGAAGCATCAAATCTTCTGCAAACGGCATTCTGGGCAACGGGGCAAGGCCGCGACCCGATACGTGTGACTGTAATAAGGTATACAGCCTGATGTTGAATACGCTGATCGTTGGTGCCAGTGGTTACGCTGGCGTAGAGCTTGCCACCTACCTGAATCGCCATCCGCATATGAACATAACCGCTTTGGCGGTTTCAGCGCAAAGCCCGGATGCCGGAAAGTTATTGTCGGATTTGCATCCGCAGCTCAAAGGCATTGTTGATTTGCCGCTGCAGCCGTTGAGCGATGCCGCTGAATGGGCCGATAAAGTCGATGTAGTATTTCTCGCCACGGCCCACGAAGTCAGCCACGATCTGGCACCCGAATTCCTTAAAGCAGGTTGCGTGGTGTTTGATCTCTCCGGCGCGTTCCGCGTAAACGACGATGCTTTCTATACGCAATATTACGGTTTCAGCCATCAGCATCAGGATTGGCTGGACAAGGCGGTTTACGGCCTGGCTGAATGGCAGCACGACAAAATTAAAGACGCGGAACTGGTTGCGGTGCCGGGTTGCTACCCAACCGCAGCACAGCTGTCGCTGAAACCGCTGATCGCAGCGGGCCTGCTTAACGATGCACAGTGGCCGGTGATCAATGCCACCAGCGGCGTAAGCGGCGCAGGGCGTAAAGCCAATGTGGCGACCAGCTTCTGTGAAGTGAGCTTGCAGCCTTACGGCCTGTTTAATCACCGTCATCATCCGGAAATCGTGGCGCATCTCGGCACGCCAGTGATCTTCACGCCACATCTGGGCAGCTTCCCGCGCGGTATTTTGTCGACCACCACCTGCCGCCTGAAAGCGGGCGTGACGCAGCAGGATGTCGCCGATGCCTTCCACCACGCTTACCACGACAAGCCGCTGGTGCGCGTGTATGACAAAGGCGTTCCGGCGCTGAAAGCGGTGGTCGGTTTGCCGTTCTGCGACATCGGCTTCGCCATGCAAGGTGAACACCTGATTGTGGTCGCTGCCGAAGATAACTTGCTGAAAGGTGCCTCATCGCAGGCGGTTCAGTGTTTGAACATTCGTTTCGGCTTCCCCGAAACGCTGTCTCTGATTTAACCAACGGATAACGCAATGAATCCATTAATCATTAAACTGGGTGGCGTGCTGCTGGATAGCGAAGAAGCGCTGGCCCGTCTGTTTGATGCCCTGCTGGCGTATCGCAATGAACATCAGCGTCCGCTGATCATTGTGCACGGCGGCGGTTGCGTGGTGGACGAGCTGATGAAGAAGCTCGCGCTGCCGGTGAAAAAGAAGAACGGTTTGCGCGTGACGCCAGCCGATCAGATTGACATTATTACCGGTGCGTTAGCCGGTACCGCCAACAAAACGCTGCTGGCGTGGGCGAAGAAATATGGCATCGGCGCAGTGGGTTTGTGCCTGGGCGATGCCGGTTTGGTCAATGTGGCGCAGTTCGATGAAGAGCTGGGACACGTTGGCAACGCCACGCCAGGTAATCCGGCGTTGGTGAATACGTTGCTGGCCGCGGGCTACATGCCGGTCATCAGCTCAATTGGCATCACCGACGGCGGCGCGTTGATGAACGTCAATGCCGACCAGGCTGCGACCGCGCTGGCCGCGACCCTCGGTGCCGATTTAGTGCTGTTGTCTGACGTCAGCGGTATTCTCGACGGCAAAGGTCAGCGCATCGAAGAGATGACCGCCGCGAAAGCGGAACAGCTGATCGCTCAGGGCATTATTACCGATGGCATGATCGTGAAAGTGAATGCGGCGCTTGATGCGGCACGTACGCTCGGTCGCCCGGTGGATATCGCCAGCTGGCGTCATGCTGAACAACTGCCAACCCTTTTCAACGGCGTGTCGATTGGCACCCGGATTCTCGCATAATCAAGGATTAAGACATGAGCACGCAAAACATCAAAAAAATCGTTCTGGCCTACTCAGGCGGCCTCGATACTTCCGCCATCATTCCATGGTTGAAAGAGAACTACGGCGGCTGTGAAGTGGTGGCGTTTGTGGCGGATATCGGCCAGGAACGTGGCGATCTGGAAGGCGTTGAGAAGAAAGCGCTGCAGTCAGGTGCTTCTGAGTGCCACGTAGTTGACCTGCGTGAAGAGTTCATTAGCGAATACGTTTATCCGGTACTGCAGACCGGCGCCCTGTACGAAGGCACTTACCTGCTGGGTACCTCAATGGCGCGTCCAATCATCGCTAAAGCCCAGGTTGAGCTGGCGCTGAAAGTGGGCGCAGATGCGCTGTGCCACGGCGCAACCGGTAAAGGTAACGATCAGGTGCGTTTCGAAACCACCTACACCGCGCTGGCACCCCAGCTGAAAGTGGTTGCGCCATGGCGTGAATGGAACCTGCGTTCGCGTGAAGCGCTGCTGGATTACCTGAAAGAGCGCAATATCCCGACCACCGCGTCACTGGAAAAAATCTACAGCCGTGATGAGAACGCATGGCACATCTCTACCGAAGGCGGCGTGCTGGAAAGCCCAGCCAATGCACCAAACAAAGATTGCTGGGTGTGGACCGTTGATCCGCTGGAAGCGCCCGATCAGCCAGAAAACGTGACGGTAACCGTCGAGAAAGGCCGCGTGGTTGCCGTAAATGGCGAGAAGCTGAGCCCGTTCCAGTGCCTGGAAAAACTCAACGTGCTGGGTGCGAAACACGGCGTGGGTCGTATCGACATCGTAGAAAACCGTCTGGTGGGCATCAAGTCTCGCGGCTGCTACGAAACCCCGGGCGGCACCATCATGGTGAATGCGCTGCGTGCGGTTGAACAGCTGGTGCTGGATCGCGATAGCTTCAAATGGCGTGAGCAGCTGGGCCATGAAATGTCTTACGTGGTTTACGATGGCCGCTGGTTCGCGCCGCTGCGTAAATCAATCCAGGCTGCTGCCGAATCGCTGGCAGAAGAGGTGAACGGCGAAGTGGTACTGCAGCTGTACAAAGGCCAGGCTACAGCGATTCAGAAAACCTCTGCTAACAGCCTGTACTCAGAAGAGTTCGCCACCTTTGGCGAAGACGAAGTTTACGATCACCGTCACGCGGGCGGCTTTATCCGTCTGTTCTCGCTCTCTTCACGCATTCGCGCGCTGAACGAGCAGAAGAAGTAATACCGCGGCAATCGACATATTTTGCAAGGGCGGCTTCGGGCCGCCTTTTCTATAACGGATTCAGGAGTAATTCAGATGGCACTTTGGGGCGGACGTTTTTCGCAGGCAGCAGACCAACGGTTCAAACAGTTCAACGACTCGCTGCGTTTTGACTATCGCCTGGCCGAGCAGGACATTACCGGCTCGATTGCCTGGTCAAAAGCGCTGGTCACGGTCAACGTGCTGACCCATGACGAGCAGCAACAGCTGGAAAGCGCGTTGAATGAACTGCTGGCCGAGGTGCACGCCAATCCTGAGCAGATTCTGCAAAGCGATGCGGAAGATATTCACAGCTGGGTCGAAGGCAAGCTGATCGATAAAGTGGGTGCGTTGGGTAAGAAATTGCACACCGGCCGTAGCCGTAACGATCAGGTCGCGACCGATCTGAAACTGTGGTGCAAAGAGCAAGTTGCCGTGCTGCTGGACGCCACGCGCGAACTGCAATCGGCGCTGGTTACCACCGCCGCAGCCAATCAGGATGCAGTGATGCCCGGCTACACGCACCTTCAACGTGCGCAGCCGGTGACCTTCGCGCATTGGTGCCTGGCGTACGTTGAGATGCTGGCGCGTGATGAAAGCCGTTTGCAAGATGCACTGAAGCGTATGGATGTCAGCCCGCTGGGTTGCGGTGCGCTGGCTGGCACGGCGTATGAAATCGATCGTCAGCAGCTGGCGGGCTGGTTAGGTTTTGCCTCTGCGACGCGTAATAGCCTCGACACCGTTTCCGATCGCGATCACGTGCTGGAGCTGCTGTCAGACGCCTCGATTGGCATGGTGCATTTGTCGCGCTTTGCTGAAGACCTGATTTTCTTCAACACCGGTGAAGCAGGCTTCCTTGAGCTGTCTGATAAAGTCACTTCCGGTTCCTCGCTGATGCCACAGAAGAAAAATCCGGATGCGCTGGAGCTGATCCGTGGCAAATGCGGTCGTGTGCAAGGTGCGCTGACTGGCATGATGATGACGCTGAAAGGTTTACCGCTGGCGTACAACAAAGATATGCAGGAAGACAAAGAAGGGCTGTTCGATGCACTCGACACCTGGCTCGACTGCCTGCACATGTCGGTGTTGGTGCTGGATGGCATTCAGGTAAAACGTCCACGTTGCCAGGAAGCCGCTGAGCAGGGCTATGCCAACTCGACTGAGCTGGCCGATTATCTGGTGGCGAAAGGCGTACCGTTCCGCGAAGCACACCACATTGTGGGTGAAACCGTGGTGGAAGCGATCAAGCAAGGCGTGGCGCTGGAAGCACTCACGCTGGCGCAGTTAAAGCAGTTTAGCGCGGTGATTGAAGATGATGTCTATCCGATTCTGTCGCTGCAATCCTGCCTGGATAAGCGTAATGCACAGGGCGGCGTCTCGCCGCAGCAGGTCGCCTTTGCTATCGGCGAAGCCCAGAAGCGTTTGGGTTAAAGGCAATGCGCAATAAATTGCGCCGCTACGGTTTGTGCACATTTTTGTAGCGGCGCGATTTATCGCGCTCAGTTGCTGTTCATTCATTACGGTTATGACAAGCAAAAAAAAGCGGGCACCTCTTCGGTAGCCCGCTAACCTCTAGCTTCGGAATTACATATTGTTATAGGCACATCATCAAGGGCAGGCCACTCCCGGCCAGCACAGTGATTGGTTTTAAGCAGATTGCAGGTACTGCTCCAGATCGTCGCTCCCGCCAATATGACGACCACCGATAAATACCTGCGGCACCGTGGCGCGGCCTGATACGGCGCGCAGACTCACGGTTGTGGCATCTTGCCCCAGGACAATTTCTTCAAACGCAATGCTGCGATCAATCAGCAGCTGTTTCGCTTTCGTACAGAATGGGCAACCCGGCTTGGTAAAGAGCGACACAGATTCCTGCACTTTAAATTCGGGGGCCAGATAACGCAGCAGCGTATCGGCATCTGACACTTCAAACGGATCGCCCGGCTTGTTGGGTTCGACAAACATCTTCTCGATAATGCCGTTGCGCACCAGCATGGAATAACGCCATGAGCGCGGACCAAATCCGACGTCCGCTTTTTCCACCAGCATATTCATGCCGCGGGTGAAGTCGCCATTGCCGTCCGGGATAAAGGTGATATGTTCAGCGCGCTGATCGGCTTTCCACGCATTCATGACAAAAGTATCGTTCACTGACACGCACAGAATGCTGTCGACACCGTGCTGTGCAAAGGTGCTAAACAACTCGTTGTAGCGCGGCAGGTGGCTCGATGAGCAGGTCGGCGTAAACGCACCCGGCAGCGAGAACACAATAACGGTTTTGTCTTTGAACAGTTCATCAGTCGTGATATCAACCCAGCGATCGCTCTGACGCGTGTGAAAGGTGACCTGCGGTACGGCTTTGCCTTCCTGGCTTGCGAACATATCTTCTCCTCAAAATTCAATGGTCTTAATCAGATGAGGCGTATTATTCCCGCTGGCGCCTTGATAGGGCTAATCGTTCATTGCTATTCTATCTATCGCCACGGGCTATCGTGGTTTGGAGGATTTCAATGAATATTCGTGATCTCGAATACCTGGTTTCACTGGCGGAGCATCGCCATTTCCGGCGTGCAGCTGACGCCTGTCATGTCAGCCAGCCCACCTTAAGTGGACAGATTCGCAAGCTAGAAGATGAACTTGGTGTGATGCTGCTGGAACGAACCAGCCGTAAAGTGTTGTTTACTCAGGCTGGATTGTTGCTGGTGGATCAGGCGCGCACCGTGCTGCGCGAAGTGAAAGTGCTGAAGGAGATGGCGAGCCAGCAGGGCGAAGCGATGTCTGGACCGCTGCATATTGGTTTGATTCCGACCACTGGGCCGTATCTGCTGCCGCATATCATCCCGATGCTGCATAAGACCTTCCCCAAACTCGAAATGTACCTACACGAAGCGCAGACGCAGCAACTGCTGGCTCAGCTCGACAGCGGCAAGCTGGATTGTGCGATTGTGGCATTGGTGAAAGAGAGCGAAGCCTTTATTGAGGTGCCGCTGTTTGATGAGCCCATGACGCTGGCGGTGTATGCCGATCATCCGTGGCGCGATCGCGATCGCGTGCCGATGTCGGATCTGGCCGGTGAGAAATTGCTGATGCTGGAAGATGGCCACTGCTTGCGCGATCAGGCGATGGGTTTCTGCTTCGAAGCCGGTGCCGATGAAGATACGCATTTCCGCGCCACCAGCCTGGAAACGCTGCGCAACATGGTGGCCGCCGGAAGCGGTATCACCTTGCTACCTGCGCTGTCCGTGCCAAACGAACGCGTGCGTGATGGCGTCTGCTATCTGCCGTGCTACAAGCCTGTTCCGCAGCGCACCATCGCATTGGTGTATCGTCCAGGATCGCCTCTGCGCAGCCGCTATGAGCAACTGGCAGAAGCAATCAAAACCCACATGCAGGGTTACCTGAACACGACGTTAAAACAGGCGGTTTAAGCCGTTTAACGCTGCCACGCGATAGGCTTCGGCCATAGTGGGGTAGTTGAAGGTGGTATTCACGAAGTACTCAATCGTGTTGCCGCCGTTCTTCTGTTCCATGATGGCCTGGCCGATGTGAATGATTTCCGCGGCACGCTCACCAAAGCAGTGAATCCCCAAAATCTCTTTGGTTTCACGGTGGAACAGAATCTTCAGGCTGCCCACGTGCATGCCCACAATCTGCGCACGCGCCAGATGTTTAAACTGCGCACGACCCACTTCATACGGCACTTTCATCGCAGTGAGCTGCTGTTCCGTTTTGCCCACAGAACTGATCTCTGGAATGGTATAAATCCCGGTAGGAATATCCTCGATCAGATGCGCGGTGGCTTCACCTTTGATGATCGCCTGCGCGGCAATGCGGCCCTGATCGTAAGCGGCAGAAGCCAGGCTTGGATAACCAATCACATCGCCGACGGCATAGATGTGCGGCTGTGCGGTTTGGTACATGCTGTTTACTTTCAGCAGGCCACGTCCGTCCGCTTCCAGCCCCACGTTTTCCAGCGCCAGTGAATCGGTGTTACCGGTACGACCATTCGCGTACAGCAGGCAATCGGCTTTCACTTTTTTGCCCGATTTCAGGTGAATAATCACTCCGTCATCAACGCCTTCAATCTTCTCAAACTCTTCGTTGTGACGAATCACCACGCCGCTGTTCCAGAAGTGATAGGAGAGCGAATCTGACATCTCCTGATCGAGGAATGCCAGCAGACGATCGCGGGTATTGATCAGGTCAACTTTGACGTTCAGACCGCGGAAAATCGACGCATATTCACAGCCAATCACGCCAGCGCCATAAATGATCACGTGGCCAGGTTCATGGTGCAGGTTGAGGATGGAGTCGGAATCGTAAACGCGTGGGTGGGTAAAATCGACATCTGCTGGATGATACGGACGGGAACCACAGGCGATAACGAATTTCTCGGCGGTTAAGCGCTCGCGAGTGCCGTCGGGTTGTTCCACTTCGATGGTGTTGGCATCAACAAATCGGGCATCGCCCTGATAAAGTTCACAGCGGTTGCGCTCGTAGAAGCCCTGACGCATCGCGGTTTGCTGACTGATAACGTTCTCGGTGTGGTTCAGAATATCGGCGAATGAGGAGCGCAGGAGTCGAGTGTGATCGCTGTAAAGTGGGTTTTGATTGAACTCGATAATACGGCTGACAGCGTGGCGCAGGGCTTTGGAAGGGATGGTTCCCCAGTGAGTACAACCGCCGCCGATGTTATGGTAGCGTTCGATCACTGCAATACGCGCTCCCTGCTTCACCAGCCCCATCGCCGCACCTTCGCCGCCCGGACCGGAGCCAATCACAATGGCATCGTAATCGTAAGACTTTTGCATACCAATACGTCCTATTTTTTTATCACATTTTTACAACGAGATTCTAACATCTCGCCGCGCACATCTGAATTCTAACAGCGTAAATTGCTGAAGTTTGACAAAGCGTGAGGTTCACAGGCGTTCACAAAGTTTGCACCGCTGTACGCTGAAAAGTTTGTTATAGTGCCTGCCAAATCACCTAAAAGGCCGGGAAAATGGGCGTCAGAGCGCTACAAAAAGAACGTACACGACGTTCACTGATTGAAGCTGCCTTCAGTCAGTTAAGTGCAGAAAGGAGTTTTGCCAGCCTGAGTTTGCGTGAAGTCGCACGCGAAGCGGGGATTGCGCCGACCTCATTTTATCGCCATTTCCGCGATGTCGACGAACTGGGCTTGACCATGGTCGACGAAAGCGGCTTGATGTTGCGTCAATTAATGCGCCAGGCGCGCCAGCGTATTGCCAAGGGCGGCAGCATCATCAAAACCTCGGTGGCAACTTTTATGGAGTTCATCGGGAACAATCCCAACGCTTTTCGGCTCTTACTACGCGAGCGATCCGGAACGTCGGCGGCATTTCGTGCCGCCGTTGCCCGAGAGATCCAGCACTTTATCGCTGAACTTGCGGATTATCTTGAGCTGGAAAATCGCATGCCGCGCAGCTTCACCGAAGCGCAGGCCGAAGCAATGGTGACGATTGTGTTTAGTGCAGGCGCCGAAGCGTTGGACGTTGATCTTGAACAGCGTCGTAAGCTTGAAGATCGCCTGGTGTTACAGCTGCGCATGATCGCCAAAGGCGCTTATTACTGGTATCGCCGGGAGCAAGAGCGACTGTCGGTTACCCTGGAAAAAAACGAAGAGTAATGTGACAAGGATAATGAAATGATTGAGCAAAACCCACGCGATAAAGGAACGCTTTTATTGGCTTTTATCACCGGTTTAGCGATCAACGGCTCCTTCTCGGTGCTGTTCAGCACGTTTGTTCCCTTTTCGATATTCCCGTTGATCGCGCTTGGCCTTGCGGCCTGGTGTTTGCATCAGCGTTATCTTAACCGCAACATGCCAGACGGCATGCCTTCCCTGGCGGCGGCATTCTTCCTGCTGGGCATTTTGGTCTATAGCGCGCTGGTGCGGGCAGAATACCCGGATATCGGCTCCAACTTTATTCCTACCATTCTGATGGTGGCGCTGGTGTTCTGGATTGGCATGCGCTTTCGCCGTAAGAATAGAAACTAAGTTTTCGGTGCGCATGAATGCGCACCCTACAAAACCGACGCATGACGCACCGGTTTTGTAGGGTCGCCATTTTTGGCGACCAATCCATTCTGCTCTCAGACTTTGCGCGTCAGCAGCACGCCGCATTCCATATGATGGGTATAGGGGAACTGATCAAACAGCGCCAGACGCGTGACGTCATGCGTTTCACCCAGCACCGCGAGATTGTCGCACAGCGTTTGTGGATTGCAGGAGATATAAATGATGTGTGGATAGGCCTGCACCATCTTCACGGTTTCCTCATCCAGCCCGCTGCGCGGCGGATCGACAAAAATGGTTTCGCACTGATAACTCTGCAGGTCGATACCTTCTAAGCGATTGAAGCTGCGTACGCCATTCATAGCCTGAGTAAATTCTTCGGCGGCCATACGAATAATCTGTACGTTATCAATATGATTAGCGGCAATGTTGTATTGCGCGGATGCCACTGACGGCTTGGCAATTTCCGTGGCCAACACGCGGCGGAAGTTACGCGCGAGTGCCAGCGAGAAGTTGCCATTACCGCAGTAAAGTTCCAGCAGATCGCCGCGCGAATCCTTAGTCACATCCAGCGCCCACTCCAGCATCTGAATATTCATCGCCGCGTTTGGCTGGGTGAAGCTGTTCTCCACCTGACGATAAATCATCTCTTTCCCAGCGACCGGCAGGCGCTCATCGACGTAATCGCGATCAAGGCAGATTTTAGTTTTGGTGGCGCGGCCAATCAGTTGCACATCAAAGCCTTCAGCACGCAAGTTGTCGCGCAGCGTGCTGGCGGCGGCAGTCCACTCCTCTTCCAGCTTGCGGTGATAGAGCAGCGAGATGACAATCTGATTGCTCATGGTCGATAAGTAATCAATCTGGAACAGCTTAAAACGCAGCGCACGGTTGTCGCGGATCGCCGCGATCAGTTTTGGCATCAGCTGGTTGATTAATTCACTGGCCGCCGGGAATTGATCGACGCGGATACGTTGCTTGGTCTGTTGATCAAAGATGATGTGGTAGAGATCGTCACCGTCGTGCCAGATGCGGAATTCGGCGCGCATCCGATAGTGGCTGACCGGCGAACGGAACACCTCCACGTCGGGCGCGGCAAAGGGCACCATCATCGCCTGTAAGCGGCTGACTTTTTCCGCCAGTTGCGCGTCGTATTGTTCAATCGGGAGCTGTTCGGGTGTCATCTTTAATCCTGGTAATAAGCTGGCTTGCCGGGCGATTGTAGGCATTCAACTGCTGATGTCCAGCCCTGCGGAAAACAAGATGGCTGGAAGTCTGGATTTCCGGCCTTCCTGGCCGTAGACTGCGCCTGCCGGCCTCCTTGAGTTAAAAGGGAATCCAGTGCGAATCTGGAGCTGACGCGCAGCGGTAAAGAATGTCGTGGTGATGGCACTTATAAACACTGTCCTGCCGGATGGGAAGTTTTTCACCATTTATGATTCTCAGCCCGAAGACCTGCCGGTGTTACGTCGCAATACATACGACCATCGCGAGCTATTGGTTGTAGTCGTGCGGCATCCTGCTTCGTCTTTTGGATGCTATAACAATGAAAAAAACACATGCTTCGCTGTTTGCCTTCAGTGCAACGGCGTTGTCTCTCTGGGCGCAATTTGGCTACGCGCAGCAGAATGATGGTACGCAAATCGTCACCGCTAACCGCTTCGCACAGCCGGTGTCGTCGGTGCTGGCTTCTACGTCTGTTGTCACCCGTGACGAGATCGATCAGTGGCAATCTAAGAACCTGCTGGAAGTGTTGCGTCGCTTGCCGGGCGTGGATATCGCGCAAAGCGGCGGCATTGGGCAAAGCGCTTCGATGTATGTGCGTGGTTCGGAAGCGCGCCATACGCTGATTCTGGTTGATGGTGTGCCGTTCTCCAAACCCGGTATCACCGGCGTTGCTGACTTCAACCAAATCCCTGTTTCAATCATCCAGCGCGTTGAGTTCATTCGCGGCCCGCGTTCTGCCGTTTACGGCGCAGATGCGATTGGCGGTGTGGTGAATGTCATTACGCAAAACCCGAATAATCAAAACTCGCTGACCGCTGGCTTTGGTTCGAAGGGCTATCAGGAATATAGCGGCGGCATCAATCAAAATGTCACGGACCAGACGCGCGTAACGGTGGCGGGTTCTTATCAGGCGACTAATGGCTACAACGTTCAACCGGGCTCAACGTCTCCGACCGATCGCGATCGGGATGGCTGGCGCAATAAGGCGTTCTGGGCTGGCGTTGATCATAAGTTTAATGACACGTTTTCTGGCTTCTTTCGTGGTTATGGCTATGCCGCGAACGCAGATTATGATGCGGGCTATGTCGGTGGTCAGGATGAGCAGCAAATCTATAATCACTCGTTTGATACCGGTCTGCGCTTTAATAAAGAGGATTACTCCTCGCAGCTGACCGCCAGTTATCAGAAGTACAAAATCTATAATTACGTTGGGTCTGACGGCCGCTATGCGGATTCCAATAGCCTGGATGATATGGAACAGCGCAACCTGCAGTGGGGCAACACCTTTGCGGTGGGGCATGGCATGGTTAGCGCCGGTCTGGATTGGCAGCAGCAGAAACTGAGCTCGGTTGGACAACTCTATTCTGGCGCACCGCGTGATGAAGATGGATACAAGCAAGATAACACGGGTGCTTACCTGACGGCGCAGCAGCAGTTTGGCAATGTTACGCTTGAAGGTTCGGCGCGTGGCGATGACAACCAAGACTTTGGTCGTCATGGCACCTGGCAAACCGCTGCGGGTTGGGAGTTTGTGCCGGGCTATAAAGCCTCACTCTCTTACGGTACAGGTTTCCAGGCGCCGACATTAGGTCAACTATATGGTCTGAAGCGTTTTGGTATCAGTTCTAATCCCGATCTGAACCCTGAGAAATCAAAACAGTGGGAAGCCGCGTTAGAAGGTTTAACGGGAGCGGTTAATTGGCGTGTTGCGGCGTATCACAACAAAGTTAGCAATCTTATTACCTATGCTTCCGATCCTGTGACTTTTGAGGGCGGCTATTACAATGAAAAAGCCGTTACGCTAAAAGGTATTGAAGCCACCGCTGATTTTGATACCCGCTTCCTTCATCATCAGATCACCCTGGGTTATCTGGATGCTCGTCGTGATTCAGATGGTGAAACGCTGGCGCGTCGCGCGCGTGAGCAAGCCAAATATCAGCTGGGTATGACGGTGTATGACGTTGATATCGATGTCATCTACCAGTACTTCGGTAAGCGCTACGACAACAACACCAGCGAATATGCCAGCGAGCAACGTCGTTTATCGAGTTACAGCACGGTAGATCTCGCTGTCTCGTATCCGGTCACATCACAGCTCACCGTTCGTGGTAGAATTGCCAACCTGTTCGATAAAGATTATGAGACAGCGTATGGCTATCCAACTCCAGGAACGGAGTATTACCTCAGCGCCAGCTACAGCTTCTGATCTGCGTCCCACCGTGCTGGTGTTTGACTCCGGCGTCGGTGGGCTTTCCGTTTATGATGAGGTCCGGCATTTACTGCCGGATCTTCACTATCTCTACGCCTTCGATAATGAAGGTTTCCCGTACGGCGAAAAATCCGAAGACTTTATTGTCGAGCGTGTGGTGGCGGTGGTGACGGCTATCACCCAGCGGTTCCCACTTGCGCTGGTGATCATCGCTTGTAACTCGGCCAGCACCATCTCTTTGCCGGCTCTGCGTGAGCGCTTCGAATTCCCGGTTGTGGGTGTGGTGCCTGCCATTAAACCTGCTGCGCGCTTGACGCGTAATGGCGTGGTGGGATTACTGGCCACGCGTGGCACGGTGAAACGTCCATATACGCATGAGTTAGTGGCGCAATTTGCCCGGGACTGCAAAATCGAAATGCTCGGTTCGGCGGAGCTGGTGGAACTGGCGGAAGCCAAGCTGCATGGCGAAGATGTTGAACTGGCAGATGTGCGCCGCGCTGTGCAACCTTGGCTACGTATGAAAGAGCCACCCGATACCGTGGTGCTGGGTTGTACGCATTTCCCTTTATTGTGGGATGAACTGCAGTTGGTCATGCCGGAAGGGACCAGGCTGGTGGATTCGGGTGCGGCTATTGCGCGTCGTACCGTCTGGTTATTAGAGCATGAAGCACCGCAGGCGGTTTCATCCGGACAGAATGTAGCGTTCTGTACGCGTATGGATGATGAAGTGACGAAATTGTCACCGATTTTGCAGCGTTATGGCTTCCCGTTGCTGGAAAAATTAGCAGTTTAGTCGCGTTTCGACGAAAAAATCAGCACTCGAAAATTAATTTGAAATTAGCACTTGTCAGCCCCGAAGAAATCCCTATACTGCGCCTCCACTGACACGGAACAACGGCTTACGAAGCGATGTGTTCAGGAGGTAGTCTTCAAGGCAACCTTCAGAAAAGCAAAAATAAATGCTTGACTGAGAATGCGGAAAGCGTAATATACGCATCCCGCGCCGCTAGAGAAATCGCGGCATGCTCTTTAACAATTTATCAGACAATCTGTGTGGGCACTCGCAGGATTGATATCAGCGTCTCCGGACG
>CEFQ01000097.1 GCA_900068845.1 Enterobacter ludwigii | reverse complement strand
AAAGAGCAATTTCAGCGTAACAAACTGCACGTAAACGTGGGCACCATCGGTCACGTCGACCACGGTAAAACCACCCTGACTGCAGCAATCACTACCGTTCTGGCTAAAACCTACGGTGGTAAGGCAAGCAAATTCGACGAGATCGATAAGGCGCCAGAAGAGAAAGCACGTGGTATCACCATCAACACGTCTCACGTTGAATATGAAACCCCGACTCGCCACTATGCGCACGTTGACTGCCCAGGCCACGCCGACTATGTGAAAAACATGATCACCGGTGCTGCGCAGATGGACGGCGCGATCCTGGTTGTTGCTGCGACTGATGGCCCTATGCCTCAGACCCGTGAGCACATCCTGCTGGGTCGTCAGGTTGGTGTTCCTTACATCATCGTGTTCCTGAACAAGTGCGACATGGTTGATGATGAAGAGCTGCTGGAACTGGTTGAGATGGAAGTACGTGACCTGCTGTCAGCATATGACTTCCCAGGCGACGACACGCCAATCGTTCGTGGTTCTGCTCTGAAAGCGCTGGAAGGCGAAGCAGAGTGGGAAGCTAAGATCAT
Source organism: Enterobacter ludwigii (assembly GCA_900068845.1). Classification (GTDB taxonomy): domain Bacteria; phylum Pseudomonadota; class Gammaproteobacteria; order Enterobacterales; family Enterobacteriaceae; genus Pantoea; species Pantoea ludwigii_A. The sequence continues at coordinate 618 of CEFQ01000097.1, read as the reverse complement.
TGAACTGGCTGAGCATCTGGATACCTACATCCCAGAGCCAGTACGTGCAATCGACCTGCCGTTCCTGCTGCCAATCGAAGACGTATTCTCAATCTCAGGCCGTGGTACTGTTGTTACCGGTCGTGTTGAGCGCGGTATCGTTAAAGTGGGCGACGAAGTTGAAATCGTTGGTATCAAGGCGACTGTTAAGTCTACCTGTACCGGCGTTGAAATGTTCCGCAAACTGCTGGACCAGGGTCAGGCAGGCGAGAACTGCGGCGTTCTGCTGCGTGGTATTAAGCGTGAAGATATCCAGCGTGGCCAGGTTCTGGCTAAGCCGGCTTCAATCAAGCCGCATACCAAGTTCACTTCAGAAGTGTACGTTCTGTCTAAAGATGAAGGCGGCCGTCATACTCCGTTCTTCAAAGGCTATCGTCCACAGTTCTACTTCCGTACCACTGACGTAACCGGCAACGTTGAGCTGCCAGAAGGCGTTGAGATGGTAATGCCAGGCGACAACGTTCAGATGACCGTTGAGCTGATCCACCCAATCGCGATGGATGAAGGCTTGCGCTTCGCTATCCGTGAAGGCGGCCGTACTGTTGGTGCGGGTGTTGTTGCTACAATTATCGCTTAATT
>CEFQ01000095.1 GCA_900068845.1 Enterobacter ludwigii | reverse complement strand
TGCGCACGCCGGCCAACAACAAGCTGCGCCTCGACGACACGCGCGGCCAGGAGCACATCAAGCTCAGCACCGAGTACGGCGGCAAGAGCCAGCTGAACCTCGGACATCTGGTGGACGGCGAAGGCCAGGCGCGCGGCGAGGGCTTCGAGCTGCGCACCGACAGCTGGGGCGCCATCCGCGCCAGCAAAGGGCTGTTTATCAGCGCCGATGGTCAGTCCGGTGCGCGGGGTAAGCAGAAGGACATGCAGCCGGTGCTGTCACGCCTGTCGGCCGCGATGACTGAAATGCAGTCTCTTGCCGCCAGCGCGCAGCAGGCGCAGGCGCTGGCGGCGGACGTGGCGCGCCAGCAGGCGCTGCTGCAGAAAAAGATAGAGGGCATGCGGCAGGAAGTGCTGCTGGGCAGCGCGCCGCAGGGGGTAGCGCTGGTCAGCGGCGGGGATATGCAGATGTCGGCGCAGAATAACCTGACGCTGACCGCCGGAAGGCAGATGGACCTCGGCGCGCAGAAGGACCTTACCGTGGCGGCAGGCAAACAAATCAGCCTGTACAGCCGCGAGGGCGCGAAGCTGTTCACTTCACGGGGCGATATCGACGTGCAGGCGCAGGGCGGAAACGTGACGACCTGGTCAACGGAGGATACGCATATTTCGAGCGGCAGGAAGCTGGTGGTGACGGCGCAGGATGAGCTGACGCTGAT
>CEFQ01000094.1 GCA_900068845.1 Enterobacter ludwigii | reverse complement strand
GGCCCGCTGGGTCAGGGCATCGCTAACGCGGTCGGCTTCGCCATCGCTGAGCGCACGCTGGCGGCGCAGTTCAACCGTCCGGGTCATGACATCGTAGACCATAACACCTACGTGTTTATGGGCGACGGCTGCATGATGGAAGGCATCTCGCACGAGGTGTGCTCCATCGCCGGCACCCTGAAGCTGGGCAAACTGGTGGCCTTCTATGACGACAACGGCATCTCCATCGACGGTCACGTCGACGGCTGGTTCACCGACGACACCGCCAAACGCTTTGAAGCCTACGGCTGGCACGTGGTGCGCGGCGTGGACGGTCACCATGCAGAAGCCATCAGGAAAGCCGTTGAAGAAGCCAAAGCGGTGTCCGACAAGCCTTCGCTGCTGATGTGCAAAACCGTGATTGGCTTCGGTTCGCCGAACAAAGCCGGTACGCACGATTCGCACGGCGCGCCGCTGGGTGCCGATGAAATCGCGCTGACCCGCAAGCAGCTGGGCTGGAACCACGGTCCGTTTGAAATTCCTTCCGACATCTACGCGCAGTGGGACGCCAAAGAAGCCGGCCAGGCGAAAGAGTCCGCGTGGGACAAAAAGTTTGCCGCCTACGCCGCTGCGCATCCGGCGCTGGCCGCGGAGTTCAA
>CEFQ01000093.1 GCA_900068845.1 Enterobacter ludwigii | reverse complement strand
CGCGCCGATGGCACTGTTGATTACGCCGACGGCAGCAAGACCGAGAACACCCGCGTCTCTTACCCGATCGAGCATATCGAAAACATCGTGCAGCCGGTCTCAAAAGCGGGCCATGCGAAGCGGGTGATTTTCCTCACCGCCGATGCTTTTGGCGTGCTGCCGCCGGTTTCACGCCTAACGCCAGAACAGACGCAATATCACTTCCTTTCTGGCTTTACCGCCAAGCTGGCCGGCACCGAGCGCGGCGTAACCCAGCCGACGCCGACCTTCTCCGCTTGCTTCGGCGCGGCGTTCCTGACGCTGCATCCTACGCAGTATTCGGATGTGCTGGTGAAGCGCATGGAAGCGGCGGGGGCGCAGGCGTATCTGGTGAATACCGGCTGGAATGGCAGCGGCAAGCGCATCTCGCTGAAAGACACGCGCGCTATCATCAACGCGATTCTGGCGGGTGAGCTGGACGATGTTGAGACGGAAACCTTGCCGGTGTTTAACTTGCAGATGCCGAAGCATTTACCGCAGGTGGACAGCGCAATTCTCGATCCGCGCCGCAGCTGGCCAACGGAAGCAGCCTGGCAGCAAGCCGCGCAGGATCTGGCGCAGCGCTTTATCACCAACTTTGAGAAGTATACCGATAACGA
>CEFQ01000092.1 GCA_900068845.1 Enterobacter ludwigii | reverse complement strand
TATTACGGAGAAATGAACCAACACGTCGTTTCAATTTTCAGCTTGTTCCGGATTGTTAAAGAGCATAATACTTCGCAGCACGCCGTTGCCGGCACGCTCTGAAGTATTGTTTTGAGTCACTGTAATGGTGGAGCTAAGCGGGATCGAACCGCTGACCTCCTGCGTGCAAGGCAGGCGCTCTCCCAGCTGAGCTATAGCCCCATACAGTTACTGCAGAGACCACTACTACCACTCACCAGGAGTCCCGCTTTTACAAACGGTCATTTCTTTTCAGGCAAGGCAAAGTGTCGCGACGTATAGTTCACTATACGAGCGGCGCTTTAACGCAGCATGAGAAGAAATTTGGTAGGCCTGAGTGGACTTGAACCACCGACCTCACCCTTATCAGGGGTGCGCTCTAACCACCTGAGCTACAAGCCTGTAGAGGTTTTTTCTGCTCGTTACTTTCTATCAGACAATCTGTGTGAGCACTACGCGGGAAGGTATCTTCAGGTAAGGAGGTGATCC
>CEFQ01000091.1 GCA_900068845.1 Enterobacter ludwigii | reverse complement strand
GCGTATTTCCACGCCACCGCCGATTCAACCTGGTCGCACGGGCGCCACAGGCTCATGTTTGGCGTCACGCGCAGGCTGGTCATCTGCTCAACCGGCTGGTGCGTCGGGCCATCTTCGCCCAGACCAATGGAGTCGTGGGTGTAGACCATAATCTGACGGATTTTCATCAGCGCGGCCATGCGTGCGGCGTTGCGCGCGTACTCGACGAACATCAGGAAGGTGGCGGTGTACGGCAGGAAGCCGCCGTGCAGCGCCAGACCGTTGGCAATCGCGGTCATACCGAACTCGCGCACGCCGTAATGAATGTAGTTGCCCGCCGCGTCTTCGTTGATGGGCTTCGAGCCCGACCACATGGTGAGGTTGCTTGGCGCAAGGTCAGCGGAGCCGCCCAAGTATTCCGGCAGGATTTTACCAAAGGCTTCGATGGCGTTCTGCGAGGCTTTACGGCTGGCGATTTTCGCCGGGTTGGCCTGCAGCTGCTCAATGAACTTCTGCGACTCGCTGG
>CEFQ01000090.1 GCA_900068845.1 Enterobacter ludwigii | reverse complement strand
GCCGGGAACTCAAAGGAGACTGCCAGTGATAAACTGGAGGAAGGTGGGGATGACGTCAAGTCATCATGGCCCTTACGAGTAGGGCTACACACGTGCTACAATGGCGCATACAAAGAGAAGCGACCTCGCGAGAGCAAGCGGACCTCATAAAGTGCGTCGTAGTCCGGATCGGAGTCTGCAACTCGACTCCGTGAAGTCGGAATCGCTAGTAATCGTAGATCAGAATGCTACGGTGAATACGTTCCCGGGCCTTGTACACACCGCCCGTCACACCATGGGAGTGGGTTGCAAAAGAAGTAGGTAGCTTAACCTTCGGGAGGGCGCTTACCACTTTGTGATTCATGACTGGGGTGAAGTCGTAACAAGGTAACCGTAGGGGAACCTGCGGTTGGATCACCTCCTTACCTGAAGATACCTTCCCGCGTAGTGCTCACACAGATTGTCTGATAGAAAGTAA
>CEFQ01000089.1 GCA_900068845.1 Enterobacter ludwigii | reverse complement strand
CAGAACCTGGCGCAGCAGGATCGTACCGCTGAGCAGCTGGCTAACGTGGCGCGCGGCGGTTACGTGCTGAAGGACAGCAGCGGCACGCCGGAGCTGATCCTGATCGCCACCGGTTCGGAAGTGGAACTGGCGGTGAGCGCTTATGAGCAGCTGACGGCAGAAGGCCGCAAGGTGCGCGTGGTCTCCATGCCCTCCACCGACGCCTTCGACAAGCAGGACGCGGCGTACCGTGAATCCGTGCTGCCGAAAGCGGTGGCGGCGCGCGTGGCGATTGAAGCGGGAATCGCAGATTACTGGTTCAAATACACCGGCCTGAACGGCGCGATCGTCGGCATGACCACCTTCGGTGAGTCAGCGCCGGCGGATCAGCTGTTCAAAGCGTTTGGCTTCACCGTTGAGAACGTGGTTAAAACGGCGAAATCGATTCTGT
>CEFQ01000088.1 GCA_900068845.1 Enterobacter ludwigii | reverse complement strand
GGAGTCGGTGTGGGCGATGGAGAGCCGCTACCGCGTGGTGGAGAAAACCGTCAGCACCCGCGACTACAACTACCGCGACGCTACTGCAGACATGAACGCGCGGGCCGACGTCACCGGTGGCGGCGACACCACCACCTACGGCGAAGCCTATCACTGGGCGGATAACTACCTGCAGGCGGGCGACGCGTACAGCGCGCATCCGGCCACCGAGAGCGGCGCGTTCTACGCCCGGCTGCGCCACGAGCGCTACCTCAAC
>CEFQ01000087.1 GCA_900068845.1 Enterobacter ludwigii | reverse complement strand
TGTCGGTGCCGCAGATTGCCGAAGCCATCCTGCGCGAGCGCCACGGCATGCGCGGCCAGGACTTTGTGTTCAACCTCGGCCGCGACTACCCGAAGCGCGAGCAGGTGATGCAGTTCGATGAAGACGACCTGCGCTTTGTTTCGCGCCTGCTGGCGGAGGTGGGCATCTGGTTCCGCTTCACCACCGACACGCGACTCAACATCGACGTGGTGGAGTTTTACGACGGCCCGCAGGGCTACGT
>CEFQ01000086.1 GCA_900068845.1 Enterobacter ludwigii | reverse complement strand
GACGGGGCTCGAACCCGCGACCCCCTGCGTGACAGGCAGGTATTCTAACCAACTGAACTACCGCTCCACCGATTCTGTACTGATATCAGACAATCGCTCTGATTTCAGGTGTTTCGCCCTTCCCGCGTCACGGGGAAGGTCACGACCCGATAAGGGGTCTTAAATTGATGCCTGGCAGTTCCCTACTCTCGCATGGGGAGACCCCACACTACCATCGGCGCTACGGCGTT
>CEFQ01000085.1 GCA_900068845.1 Enterobacter ludwigii | reverse complement strand
TCATCCCGAACGATGTACTTATCTTTGGGCGAGCGCCCGGTGAAGATGCCGGTATCCACGGCAATGGCGCCGCTCTGCGTCAGAATGCCTCGCGCATAACCTTCCAGCTCTGGGCGAGTTTCTTCCTGAAACAGGGTGTCGAAATCAGGGTTGTACACCACTTCCGTGGTGCCGCTGATGCCCATAGAGGCGAGGTCTTGCGATGTCAGGCCGTTAACGCGCATG
>CEFQ01000084.1 GCA_900068845.1 Enterobacter ludwigii | reverse complement strand
GGCCTGCACCTGCCGCTGCTGGCGGGCACCGAGGTGGCGATTGGCTTCGAGCACGGCAATCCGGACCGTCCGTACATCGCGGGCGTGCTGCATGATTCCTCCCGCGCGGACCACGTCACCATCCGCAACTTCAGGCGCAACGTGCTGCGCACGCCGGCCAACAACAAGCTGCGCCTCGACGACACGCGCGGCCAGGAGCACATCAAGCTCAG
>CEFQ01000083.1 GCA_900068845.1 Enterobacter ludwigii | reverse complement strand
CGGTGGATAAGGTGGTTTTGCCGGTGCCGGAGAGGCCGAAGAACACCGCCACATCGCCCGCTTTGCCGACGTTGGCCGAGCAGTGCATCGACGCAATGCCTTTCAGCGGCAGCAGGTAGTTCATGATGGCGAACAGACCTTTCTTCATTTCGCCACCGTACCAGGTGCCGCCAATCAGCTGCATGCGCTCGGTCAGGTTGAAGG
>CEFQ01000082.1 GCA_900068845.1 Enterobacter ludwigii | reverse complement strand
GGCAAAGCGGGCGATGTGGCGGTGTTCTTCGGCCTCTCCGGCACCGGCAAAACCACCTTATCCACCGATCCGGATCGTCAGCTGATTGGCGATGATGAGCACGGCTGGGATGACGATGGCGTGTTCAACTTTGAAGGGGGCTGCTACGCCAAAACCATCAATCTGTCAGCGCAGGCGGAGCCGGAAATTTACCG
>CEFQ01000081.1 GCA_900068845.1 Enterobacter ludwigii | reverse complement strand
CTGATATCAATCCTGCGAGTGCCCACACAGATTGTCTGATAAATTGTTAAAGAGCGTTGCGAGCAGCGGGTTAACCGCCTGTCGCGAGGTGGCGTATATTACGCTTTCCTCCTTCAGAGTCAAACACTTTTTTCAGCGTTTTCATCCGGCGGGATGAATTTCTTCACTCCCTGCTGAGCCGTCTGCGTTGCCGC
>CEFQ01000080.1 GCA_900068845.1 Enterobacter ludwigii | reverse complement strand
TGGTGCACTGCGCCGCGTTCATCACCACGAAATCGGGTGTGAAGTTAGCCAGTTCGGCCTCGCCCGGGCGGATAAACATGTTTTTCACGAAGTGCGCCTGCCAGGCCACTTCCATCACGAAGCGTACGCTGAGGCGCGTGTCAGGATTGGCACCGCAGAACGCATCAACCACAAACAGACGTTTGCCGGAAA
>CEFQ01000079.1 GCA_900068845.1 Enterobacter ludwigii | reverse complement strand
TGGTGCACTGCGCCGCGTTCATCACCACGAAATCGGGTGTGAAGTTAGCCAGTTCGGCCTCGCCCGGACGGATAAACATGTTTTTCACGAAGTGCGCCTGCCAGGCCACTTCCATCACGAAGCGCACGCTGAGGCGCGTGTCAGGATTGGCACCGCAGAACGCATCAACCACAAACAGACGTTTGCCGGAAA
>CEFQ01000078.1 GCA_900068845.1 Enterobacter ludwigii | reverse complement strand
GTAGTCGCGGGTGCTGACGGTTTTCTCCACCACGCGGTAGCGGCTCTCCATCGCCCACACCGACTCCACTCCGCTGTCGTGCAGGCCGGACGGCGGCACCGCGGGCAGCGTCAGCCCGTTCACGTAGCCCTGCGGGCCGTCGTAAAACTCCACCACGTCGATGTTGAGTCGCGTGTCGGTGGTGAAGC
>CEFQ01000077.1 GCA_900068845.1 Enterobacter ludwigii | reverse complement strand
TCCAGACGCCTGATGCCAAACCGGTCGAAATTTCCTACGTTATTGATGACGCAGGCCAATATCCACGCGGCATCGGCTCTGGCTCAACCACCAATGACACCACGCCACAATTCAACGGTAAAGCCGGTCCGAACGTATTAGTGCGCGTGTATGACAACGGCAAAGAGATCGGTTCAGTGATGTC
>CEFQ01000076.1 GCA_900068845.1 Enterobacter ludwigii | reverse complement strand
CCGCGTAGTGCTCACACAGATTGTCTGATAGAAAGTAATGAGCAAGACGGCTGCGAAGTCGTGACACATCGTGTCCCCTTCGTCTAGCGGTTAGGACTCCGCCCTTTCACGGCGGCAACAGGGGTTCGAATCCCCTAGGGGACGCCACTTGCTTGGTGACAGGTGAAAGGTGTCTCCACGAAG
>CEFQ01000075.1 GCA_900068845.1 Enterobacter ludwigii | reverse complement strand
CCGGGCGAGGCCGAACTGGCTAACTTCACACCCGATTTCGTGGTGATGAACGCGGCGCAGTGCACCAACCCGGACTGGCAGGCGCAGGGTCTGCACTCGGAGAATTTTGTCGCCTTCAACCTGACCGAGCGCATGCAGCTGATTGGCGGCACCTGGTACGGTGGCGAAATGAAGAAAGG
>CEFQ01000074.1 GCA_900068845.1 Enterobacter ludwigii | reverse complement strand
TCGGGTAAGAGACGCGGGTGTTCTCGGTCTTGCTGCCGTCGGCGTAATCAACAGTGCCATCGGCGCGCACCACCACGTTTTCCAGCAGCGCATCACGGCGAATAGCGCGGTAAATTTCCGGCTCCGCCTGCGCTGACAGATTGATGGTTTTGGCGTAGCAGCCCCCTTCAAAGT
>CEFQ01000073.1 GCA_900068845.1 Enterobacter ludwigii | reverse complement strand
TCGGGTAAGAGACGCGGGTGTTCTCGGTCTTGCTGCCGTCGGCGTAATCAACAGTGCCATCGGCGCGTACCACCACGTTTTCCAACAGCGCATCACGGCGAATCGCACGGTAAATTTCCGGCTCCGCCTGCGCTGACAGATTGATGGTTTTGGCGTAGCAGCCCCCTTCAAAGT
>CEFQ01000072.1 GCA_900068845.1 Enterobacter ludwigii | reverse complement strand
CGCTTGAGAGAACTCGGGTGAAGGAACTAGGCAAAATGGTGCCGTAACTTCGGGAGAAGGCACGCTGGCGCGTAGGTAGAGGGACTTGCTCCCCGAGCCGAAGCCAGTCGAAGATACCAGCTGGCTGCAACTGTTTATTAAAAACACAGCACTGTGCAAACACGAAAGTGG
>CEFQ01000071.1 GCA_900068845.1 Enterobacter ludwigii | reverse complement strand
CGCTTGAGAGAACTCGGGTGAAGGAACTAGGCAAAATGGTGCCGTAACTTCGGGAGAAGGCACGCTGTCATCAGGTGAAGTCCCTCGCGGATGGAGCTGAAGGCAGTCGAAGATACCAGCTGGCTGCAACTGTTTATTAAAAACACAGCACTGTGCAAACACGAAAGTGG
>CEFQ01000070.1 GCA_900068845.1 Enterobacter ludwigii | reverse complement strand
GCTTTACGGCTGGCGATTTTCGCCGGGTTGGCCTGCAGCTGCTCAATGAACTTCTGCGACTCGCTGGTCCAGTTCTCCGGCAGCTCATTGTTGACGCGACGTTTGAACTCCGCGGCCAGCGCCGGATGCGCAGCGGCGTAGGCGGCAAACTTTTTGTCCCACGCGGACT
>CEFQ01000069.1 GCA_900068845.1 Enterobacter ludwigii | reverse complement strand
CGAACAGCAGATTGCCGATGGCGGCACTAAGCCCATCCCGACATTGCGCAATGAATTGCGCCGCTACAACCGGGCAGAAAGCTTAGGTTTACTGCCAGAAACAGCGATGAAAGTGTCCGTAAGGCCGGGGAAGGCCAGCCCGAAGAGCAAAGCGTCCGAGCCAGG
>CEFQ01000068.1 GCA_900068845.1 Enterobacter ludwigii | reverse complement strand
CGGAACAAGCTGAAAATTGAAACGACGTGTTGGTTCATTTCTCCGTAATAGGAAATGAATAACGACATGTTCGAGTCTCTCAATGCCTGCAGTCCCGAGCGTTGCAAAACGCCTGTGGGTTGTGAGGTTAAGCGACTAAGCGTACACGGTGGATGCCCTGGCAG
>CEFQ01000067.1 GCA_900068845.1 Enterobacter ludwigii | reverse complement strand
CCAGCCCGATCGCAAAGAAACCCTGCATCCATGCAGATCGGCCTCGCAAGTATTCGCCTCATCCATGAGGCTCACCCGCTAGCGGGCAATGCTTTGCATTGTGCAAAAACGCTCCCGGCGTTTTTGTCCCTGGCTCGGACGCTTTGCTCTTCGGGCTGGCCTT
>CEFQ01000066.1 GCA_900068845.1 Enterobacter ludwigii | reverse complement strand
CTGTGGTGGAATGATGTCGGCAACGGCAAAAATGATAACCAGCCGCTGTCACAGGAAACCTGGCAGGCGCTGAAAGATCGCTGCACCCAGCAGCTTTCCGGCAAACGTCTGTTTGTGGTTGATGCGTTCTGCGGTGCCAATCCTGACACGCGCCTCAGCGT
>CEFQ01000065.1 GCA_900068845.1 Enterobacter ludwigii | reverse complement strand
GGAGAAATGAACCAACACGTCGTTTCAATTTTCAGCTTGTTCCGGATTGTTAAAGAGCAATATCTCAAACATGACGGTTACGTCAGTTTTGAGATACTTCGTGGAGACACCTTTCACCTGTCACCAAGCAAGTGGCGTCCCCTAGGGGATTCGA
>CEFQ01000064.1 GCA_900068845.1 Enterobacter ludwigii | reverse complement strand
CCTGCCAGGTTTCCTGTGACAGCGGCTGGTTATCATTTTTGCCGTTGCCGACATCATTCCACCACAGCGTGTCACGCGTGGTGTCATCCCGAACGATGTACTTATCTTTGGGCGAGCGCCCGGTGAAGATGCCGGTATCCACGGCAATGG
>CEFQ01000063.1 GCA_900068845.1 Enterobacter ludwigii | reverse complement strand
CCTGCCAGGTTTCCTGTGACAGCGGCTGGTTATCATTTTTGCCGTTGCCGACATCATTCCACCACAGTGTGTCGCGCGTGGTTTCATCCCGAACGATGTACTTATCTTTGGGCGAGCGCCCGGTGAAGATGCCGGTATCCACGGCAATGG
>CEFQ01000062.1 GCA_900068845.1 Enterobacter ludwigii | reverse complement strand
TTGATCATGGCTCAGATTGAACGCTGGCGGCAGGCCTAACACATGCAAGTCGAACGGTAGCACAGAGGAGCTTGCTCCTTGGGTGACGAGTGGCGGACGGGTGAGTAATGTCTGGGAAACTGCCCGATGGAGGGGGATAACTACTGG
>CEFQ01000061.1 GCA_900068845.1 Enterobacter ludwigii | reverse complement strand
ACAAAGCAACCCAGGTGGCCATGAATGGCCACCCTACGAAAGTGAGCAAGGCGAACAGCAGATTACCGATGGCGGCACTAAGCCCATCCCGACATTGCGCAATAAATTGCGCCGCTACAGCCGGGCAGAAAGCTTAGGTTTACTGCC
>CEFQ01000060.1 GCA_900068845.1 Enterobacter ludwigii | reverse complement strand
AAATATCAAGTCTCACGAGTGAACACATAATGAAATTCATTATGACGTTTTACAGATGAGCATCGCTGCACTTGTTGCAGCAAATCAAACTTAAATTGAAGAGTTTGATCATGGCTCAGATTGAACGCTGGCGGCAGGCCTAACA
>CEFQ01000059.1 GCA_900068845.1 Enterobacter ludwigii | reverse complement strand
TGTTAGGCCTGCCGCCAGCGTTCAATCTGAGCCATGATCAAACTCTTCAATTTAAGTTTGATTTGCTTAAACAAGTTAAGCGATGCTCATCTGTAAAACGTCATAATGAATTTCATTATGTGTTCACTCGTGAGACTTGATATTT
>CEFQ01000058.1 GCA_900068845.1 Enterobacter ludwigii | reverse complement strand
GCTCGTGTTGTGAAATGTTGGGTTAAGTCCCGCAACGAGCGCAACCCTTATCCTTTGTTGCCAGCGGGTTATGCCGGGAACTCAAAGGAGACTGCCAGTGATAAACTGGAGGAAGGTGGGGATGACGTCAAGTCATCAT
>CEFQ01000057.1 GCA_900068845.1 Enterobacter ludwigii | reverse complement strand
GCTCGTGTTGTGAAATGTTGGGTTAAGTCCCGCAACGAGCGCAACCCTTATCCTTTGTTGCCAGCGGTTCGGCCGGGAACTCAAAGGAGACTGCCAGTGATAAACTGGAGGAAGGTGGGGATGACGTCAAGTCATCAT
>CEFQ01000056.1 GCA_900068845.1 Enterobacter ludwigii | reverse complement strand
GCGCGCCGCAGGGATGCGGCGAGAGGCGGCGCTGAGCAGGAGCGAATCGCCGCCGGTCCGTCAGGAAGCGTGAATGAGTGAAGGCACCGCGCAGCGGCGGGCTGGGCTGGCGCAGGGCCCGGGAGTGCAGAGGGC
>CEFQ01000055.1 GCA_900068845.1 Enterobacter ludwigii | reverse complement strand
TGCAGGATTCGAACCTGCGACCAATTGATTAAAAGTCAACTGCTCTACCAACTGAGCTAACGACCCGAAGTGGTGGGTGATGACGGGCTCGAACCGCCGACCCCCTCCTTGTAAGGGAGATGCTCTACCAACTGA
>CEFQ01000054.1 GCA_900068845.1 Enterobacter ludwigii | reverse complement strand
GACGCGCCTGCGGCTGCGCTTTTAGGACCAGCGCACCAATGAGTTCGCGTTTCCACGCACGCAAGGTGCCTTTCTCTTCATCCCACTCCACGTCGGTACGCTGCTCAATCAGCGTGGGACACGCGCGGCTTAGCG
>CEFQ01000053.1 GCA_900068845.1 Enterobacter ludwigii | reverse complement strand
GACGCGCCTGCGGCTGCGCTTTTAGGACCAGCGCACCAATGAGTTCGCGTTTCCACGCACGCAAGGTTCCTTTCTCTTCATCCCACTCCACGTCGGTACGCTGCTCAATCAGCGTGGGACACGCGCGGCTTAGCG
>CEFQ01000052.1 GCA_900068845.1 Enterobacter ludwigii | reverse complement strand
GCGATGCTCATCTGTAAAACGTCATAATGAATTTCATTATGTGTTCACTCGTGAGACTTGATATTTTGTTGCGTCCGGAGACGCTGATATCAATCCTGCGAGTGCCCACACAGATTGTCTGATAAATTGTTAAAG
>CEFQ01000051.1 GCA_900068845.1 Enterobacter ludwigii | reverse complement strand
CTCTGCACTCCCGGGCCCTGCGCCAGCCCAGCCCGCCGCTGCGCGGTGCCTTCACTCATTCACGATTTCTGACGGACCGGCGGCGATTCGCTCCTGCTCAGCGCCGCCTCTCGCCGCATCCCTGCGGCTCGCCCT
>CEFQ01000050.1 GCA_900068845.1 Enterobacter ludwigii | reverse complement strand
ACTGTGTGATGATCTCCGGTCAGGATGCGTTGGTGAGTAGTATCACGCATTAACCCTTCAAATCATGCACGTTGCGTTGCCACACATTGCGCCGCGACGCAACGTGCGCTTTTCTGTTTTAGTTTCAAGGATGTT
>CEFQ01000049.1 GCA_900068845.1 Enterobacter ludwigii | reverse complement strand
ACTGTGTGATGATCTCCGGTCAGGATGCGTTGGTGAGTAGTATCACGCATTAACCCTTCAAATCATGAACGTTGCGTTGCCACACATTGCGCCGCGACGCAACGTGCGCTTTTCTGTTTTAGTTTCAAGGATGTT
>CEFQ01000048.1 GCA_900068845.1 Enterobacter ludwigii | reverse complement strand
GTAATGCTTGTCAGTTAAGAGATGAAAACCCCAACGACCTGGCGCACACATTGTAGCGGCGCAATTTTTGCGCGATAAATCGCGCCGCTACGGTATGTACGGTAATTAATACGGGGCTTAACTGATCGGCATTA
>CEFQ01000047.1 GCA_900068845.1 Enterobacter ludwigii | reverse complement strand
GTCCGTCAGGAATCGTGAATGAGTGAAGGCACCGCGAAGCGGCGGGCTGGGCTGGCGCAGGGCCCGGAGTGCAGAGGGCGCGGCCAGGCGCTCTCTGCTCGGTCGCCGCACGGCAGTACTGAAACTGCCCCA
>CEFQ01000046.1 GCA_900068845.1 Enterobacter ludwigii | reverse complement strand
CTAAAGCCGCCAGGCAAATTCTTTTGCTCACGCCGCCCTCGCGGGCCGCGCAAATCTATCCGGTAAAACAAGCTGAAAATCAGGTCTCTCAGACCAAAACGCCTCTGGCGTTGTAAGGTTAAGCCTCACGGG
>CEFQ01000045.1 GCA_900068845.1 Enterobacter ludwigii | reverse complement strand
GTTGAAAAAGCCGTAATTGCCGTGGGCTATGCGCCGCACGGTTTGGCGCGCAATGCTAAACGCGGGGGAAACGCAAACCATTCTGGTGATTGTGCCGGACATCTGCGATCCCTTCTTCAGTGAGATCATTC
>CEFQ01000044.1 GCA_900068845.1 Enterobacter ludwigii | reverse complement strand
CTAAAGCCGCCAGGCAAATTCTTTTGCTCACGCCGCCCTCGCGGGCCGCGCAAATCTATCCGGTAAACAAGCTGAAAATCAGGTCTCTCAGACCAAAACGCCTCTGGCGTTGTAAGGTTAAGCCTCACGGG
>CEFQ01000043.1 GCA_900068845.1 Enterobacter ludwigii | reverse complement strand
GGCAGTTTCAGTACTGCCGTGCGGCGACCGAGCAGAGAGCGCCTGGCCGCGCCCTCTGCACTCCCGGGCCCTGCGCCAGCCCAGCCCGCCGCTTCGCGGTGCCTTCACTCATTCACGATTCCTGACGGAC
>CEFQ01000042.1 GCA_900068845.1 Enterobacter ludwigii | reverse complement strand
GTTGAAAAAGCCGTAATTGCCGTGGGCTATGCGCCGCACGGTTTGGCGCGCAATGCTAAACGCGGGGAAACGCAAACCATTCTGGTGATTGTGCCGGACATCTGCGATCCCTTCTTCAGTGAGATCATTC
>CEFQ01000041.1 GCA_900068845.1 Enterobacter ludwigii | reverse complement strand
GATGCTCATCTGTAAAACGTCATAATGAATTTCATTATGTGTTCACTCGTGAGACTTGATATTTTTTTGCGTCCGGAGACGCTGATATCAATCCTGCGAGTGCCCACACAGATTGTCTGATAAATTGTT
>CEFQ01000040.1 GCA_900068845.1 Enterobacter ludwigii | reverse complement strand
ATGCCTGGCAGTTCCCTACTCTCGCATGGGGAGACCCCACACTACCATCGGCGCTACGGCGTTTCACTTCTGAGTTCGGCATGGGGTCAGGTGGGACCACCGCGCTAAAGCCGCCAGGCAAATTCTTTT
>CEFQ01000039.1 GCA_900068845.1 Enterobacter ludwigii | reverse complement strand
GATGCTCATCTGTAAAACGTCATAATGAATTTCATTATGTGTTCACTCGTGAGACTTGATATTTTTTGCGTCCGGAGACGCTGATATCAATCCTGCGAGTGCCCACACAGATTGTCTGATAAATTGTT
>CEFQ01000038.1 GCA_900068845.1 Enterobacter ludwigii | reverse complement strand
GATATCAATCCTGCGAGTGCCCACACAGATTGTCTGATAAATTGTTAAAGAGCGTTGCGAGCAGCAGGTTAACCGTCTGTCGCGAGGTGGCGTATATTACGCTTTCCTCCTTCGGAGTCAAACACTTT
>CEFQ01000037.1 GCA_900068845.1 Enterobacter ludwigii | reverse complement strand
GTAAAGCCGGTCCGAACGTATTAGTGCGCGTTTATGACAACGGCAAAGAGATCGGTTCAGTGATGTCTACCAGCGACGGTCGCTGGGTTTACGATGCGAAGCTCGACGGCGGCAACCACAGCCTGGT
>CEFQ01000036.1 GCA_900068845.1 Enterobacter ludwigii | reverse complement strand
TGTTCGCCTTGCTCACTTTCGTAGGGTGGCCATTCATGGCCACCTGGGTTGCTTTGTGGCTGTGGGATTGGGTGCTTAGGCCAGGAAAAACCAGCCCGATCGCAAAGAAACCCTGCATCCATGCA
>CEFQ01000035.1 GCA_900068845.1 Enterobacter ludwigii | reverse complement strand
GCGCTGAATGACGCTTCTTTGCACCACTCAATGAACTGGCCCGGTGATGGCAGAAACGGCGAACCGCTGGCGCGTGCGTGCTTCATGCCTGCTGACAGCTGCTGCTTGCTGTGGATTCCGTT
>CEFQ01000034.1 GCA_900068845.1 Enterobacter ludwigii | reverse complement strand
GTAGCGGCGCAATTCATTGCGCAATGTCGGGATGGGCTTAGTGCCGCCATCGGCAATCTGCTGTTCGCCTTGCTCACTTTCGTAGGGTGGCCATTCATGGCCACCTGGTTTGCTTTGTAGC
>CEFQ01000033.1 GCA_900068845.1 Enterobacter ludwigii | reverse complement strand
GAGGTGGCGTATATTACGCTTTCCTCCTTCGGAGTCAAACACTTTTTTCAGCGCTTTCATCCGGCGGGGTGAATTTCTTCACTCCCTGCTGAGCCGTCTGCGTTGCCGCTTTGCCGTCTCA
>CEFQ01000032.1 GCA_900068845.1 Enterobacter ludwigii | reverse complement strand
GCATGATCGGCCACGGCGATCTCGGTTATAACGCGGTGAAAGTGGATGTTGCAGCGGCGCGCGCCGCTGCAACATCCACTTTCACCGCGTTATAACCGAGATCGCCGTGGCCGATCATGC
>CEFQ01000031.1 GCA_900068845.1 Enterobacter ludwigii | reverse complement strand
GGCCACCCAGAAGAGGCGCTGTCTGATATGCGGCGCACCGAAGCCCGCAGCGCAAATATCAAGTGCTGCTGAGGCGTAGCCCGTTCCTTCCAGGTCAGCTTGTACAAGGTCGAGCCAAG
>CEFQ01000030.1 GCA_900068845.1 Enterobacter ludwigii | reverse complement strand
CGGAACAAGCTGAAAATTGAAACGACGTGTTGGTTCATTTCTCCGTAATAGGAAATGAATAACGACACGTTCGAGTCTCTCAAATGCTCGCAGTCCCAAGCGTTGCAAAACGCCTGTG
>CEFQ01000029.1 GCA_900068845.1 Enterobacter ludwigii | reverse complement strand
CTACAGGTGCGGATAATAAATGATGCATCCCATACCGTAATGGGCACGGAGCTGCGGTTGATAAATAATGCATCCAACATCAGCCCACACCGTAGCGGCGCAATTTATTGCGCCAT
>CEFQ01000028.1 GCA_900068845.1 Enterobacter ludwigii | reverse complement strand
AACGTGATTTCATGCCAGAGGAGTAATTTTTGATGGGCATATCAAAATATTTGCCGAGCTCGGCAAATATTTTGATATGCCCATCAAAAATTACTCCTCTGGCATGAAATCACGTT
>CEFQ01000027.1 GCA_900068845.1 Enterobacter ludwigii | reverse complement strand
GAAATGAATAACGACACGTTCGAGTCTCTCAATGCCTGCAGTCCCAAGCGTTGCAAAACGCCTGTGGGTTGTGAGGTTAAGCGACTAAGCGTACACGGTGGATGCCCTGGCAG
>CEFQ01000026.1 GCA_900068845.1 Enterobacter ludwigii | reverse complement strand
TGTAGGGTCGCCATTCATGGCGACCAGGTTCGCATAAACCTTCAGCCAGCGAAATTCCAGACCAGATATTGCATTCACAGGCGGCGGTGTTGGGCGCCATCCGCAGCGCCGA
>CEFQ01000025.1 GCA_900068845.1 Enterobacter ludwigii | reverse complement strand
TTTACCGGATAGATTTGCGCGGCCCGCGAGGGCGGCGTGAGCAAAAGAATTTGCCTGGCGGCTTTAGCGCGGTGGTCCCACCTGACCCCATGCCGAACTCAGAAGTGAA
>CEFQ01000024.1 GCA_900068845.1 Enterobacter ludwigii | reverse complement strand
GGCGGCGCTGAGCAGGAGCGAATCGCCGCCGGTCCGTCAGGAATCGTGAATGAGTGAAGGCACCGCGCAGCGGCGGGCTGGGCTGGCGCAGGGCCCGGGAGTGCAGAG
>CEFQ01000023.1 GCA_900068845.1 Enterobacter ludwigii | reverse complement strand
CAGCCTGGGCTTTCTGCGCAGCTGGCTTGGTTGCTTTGTGGTGCTTTTTAGCAGCCTGGGCTTTCTGCGCAGCTGGCTTGGTTGCTTTGTGGTGCTTTTTAGCAGCCT
>CEFQ01000022.1 GCA_900068845.1 Enterobacter ludwigii | reverse complement strand
GGCCGCATGACCGACTACCTCAGACAGAAGTGGCAACTGCTGCGGATGTACCGCGCCCGCCGCATGTTCGAAATCAACTACCGCATATTGCGTAACACAGCGAAAAT
>CEFQ01000021.1 GCA_900068845.1 Enterobacter ludwigii | reverse complement strand
TGGGTGTTGAGGCGACATCCTAACCCGCTGAGCGAGAGAGGGATTCCAGGGCGAACCGCAGGGATGCGGTGAGAGGCGGCGCTGAGCAGGAGCGAATCGCCGCCGGT
>CEFQ01000020.1 GCA_900068845.1 Enterobacter ludwigii | reverse complement strand
CAGTTGGACAGCGGAGCCTGCGACGCTGCCCGCAGGGTGAGCGCAGCGAATCAATCCCCCTCTCACCGCCACATTCTAAAGAAGAGTCTGAACGCAAGTTCAGACT
>CEFQ01000019.1 GCA_900068845.1 Enterobacter ludwigii | reverse complement strand
GTAGCGGCGCAATTTATTGCGCAATAGCGGGATGAGCACGGAGCTGCGGCGGGTAATTCAAAACCGCGCGATGAATCGCGCCGCTACAGGTGCGGATAATAA
>CEFQ01000018.1 GCA_900068845.1 Enterobacter ludwigii | reverse complement strand
TTGAAACGACGTGTTGGTTCATTTCTCCGTAATAAGAAATGAATAACGACACGTTCGAGTCTCTCAAATGCTCGCAGTCCCAAGCGTTGCAAAACGCCTGTG
>CEFQ01000017.1 GCA_900068845.1 Enterobacter ludwigii | reverse complement strand
TCGGTAGAACGGCGGACTGTTAATCCGTATGTCACTGGTTCGAGTCCAGTCAGAGGAGCCAAATTTAGAGAAGCCCGCTTAGGAAACTAAGCGGGCTTTTTG
>CEFQ01000016.1 GCA_900068845.1 Enterobacter ludwigii | reverse complement strand
CCACAGGCGTTTTGCAACGCTTGGGACTGCAGGCATTGAGAGACTCGAACGTGTCGTTATTCATTTCTTATTACGGAGAAATGAACCAACACGTCGTTTCAA
>CEFQ01000015.1 GCA_900068845.1 Enterobacter ludwigii | reverse complement strand
GGCAAAACCCAACTTGTCGTCAAAGGCGACGCCGGCGACGTAGTGCAGCTCAAAGATATCCTGCCGGAAGGCAGCGACCTCAGCGAGTGGCAGCATCAGGA
>CEFQ01000014.1 GCA_900068845.1 Enterobacter ludwigii | reverse complement strand
GCCGGTTCTGACAGCCAGCCCTTCGTGCTGACCATCCAGACGCCTGATGCCAAACCGGTCGAAATTTCCTACGTTATTGATGACGCAGGCCAATATCCACG
>CEFQ01000013.1 GCA_900068845.1 Enterobacter ludwigii | reverse complement strand
GCATCCCTGCGGCTCGCCCTGGAATCCCTCACTCGCTCAGCGGGCTGGGATGTCGCCTCAACCCCCACGCTGCAGCAATCATGCTTATTACTGAATCATC
>CEFQ01000012.1 GCA_900068845.1 Enterobacter ludwigii | reverse complement strand
CACTTCCGTGGTGCCGCTGATGCCCATAGAGGCGAGGTCTTGCGATGTCAGGCCGTTAACGCGCATGCGTAATCTCCTTGATTAGCGATGAAATAGCCTTTGCTCTGCATGATGTCACCTGCCATCAGAACTCCTCTTTTGCTCTGAGCTTGCTCGCGTACTCGATAGCATCATTTTCAGGCGCGCTTGAGCGACCGAAAGGGTTCGCCACGGTCATATAAATAAGTCCGGTAATCAGCACCACAACCAGTCCAATCAGCACCGTCCAACGATCAAGGAAACTGCTGCTATCCGCAGGCTGGGCAAGCAGCCAAATCCCGCACAGGCCATATATCAATGCCAATGCGTTAACGAGGATGCCCCATGAACCGAGCGTCCACTCACCTGCAGGTTTCCAGCCCTTTAAACGCTGACGCAACGCGGCGAGTACCACCAGCTGGAAGGAGATGTAGATTCCGATAACCGCGAAGGCGGTGATACGCGAAAGATTATCGGGTTGGAAGTAGACCCATACGCAAATAATTACAGGCAGAATGCAGCTGATAAGCATGGCATTGTCCGGTACGCTATGTTTGGAAATTCTGGACATCCATTCGCTTCCGGGCAGCATTTTATCGCGTGAGAAAGAGAAAATAAGGCGACTCAGCGCAGCCTGAAGTGAAAGAATGCAGGAGAGCATGGCGATAATAGCAATGACAATGAATACGGTCGCGCCGGTACTTCCCAGGGCTTCATTCAGGATGGTCGGAATAGGATCGGCGATTTTGCCACTGACAATATTCACCAGATCCGGCGATGACAGCAGATATCCCATCACAGAAATCACCGCCGAAATGGCACCAAATACGATACTGAGGATCATGGCCACGGGGATTTTTTTGCCCGGATTTTTGACCTCTTCCGCCACATTGCCGCAGGCTTCGAAACCAAAGAACATAAACAAACCCATTAACGATGCGGCCATAAATGCCGTGGTATAACTGCCGTCTTTTGCCACGATGCCCATCGAATCGAACACCACAGAAAACGGCTGTGAACGGTGGAAAATCAGCAGATAAATGCCCAGTGCGATAACGCTTACAATTTCACACCAGAAACCTATTTTTGCCACGCGAGCGAGGTTTTTAGTGCCTGACATGTTCACACCCATCATCATCAACAAAAGCACCACAGAGGTCATCAGCAGGTTGAGCGGTGACTGCGTAAAGTGAAACAGTGATGCTACAAATGTTGAGGTGTATTCGGCTATCGACGTGATCGTCACCACCAAAGCCCACAGGTAGATCCAGGCGGTAATCCAGGCAAATTTCTTGCCCCACAGGCGTCGCGCCCACGGATAAAGTCCGCCGGTGATGGGGTATTGTGAAGCAACTTCACCAAACACCAACGCAACCAATAACTGGCCGCATGCCACGATAAGGATCCACCACACCGCTGGCGGTCCCGCCAGGGTAATGGCCAAAGCGAAGAGCGAGTAAACCGCGGTTAAAGGGGAAAGGTAGGTAAAACCAAGTGCAAAATTTGAGATTAGGCCAATGGATCGATTGAACTGTTCTTTGTTTTCAGGCTGATGACTTTGGCTATTTTTTTTGGATGTCTGTTCCATATGTCGCTCTCTTTAATGGCATAATCGCAGGCGATAGAGACTAATTTATAAAACATATTAAGTTATATGTATATTGAGCATGTCACATTTTTGTTAAATGCTGTGGATGTCAAAACACAATGAAAAGGTTGGCGCGATAAGGTCTCTGCCAGGCTGCAGATCAAGGATAAATTCCACGATCCTCTCTGGCAGAAAGAATGCGCTCACAAGCAATCGCGTAGGCGGCGGTGCGAAGAGGCACACCAAGCGCATCCGCTTTATTCCATACATCGTCGAAGGCTCTTAGAATAATCGCATCTAACTTTTGATAGATTTCATCTTCTGACCAATAGAAACTCGAGAAATCCTGAACCCATTCGAAGTAGCTGACCGTTACGCCACCAGCATTACAGATCACATCTGGTAACACGGTGATACCCCGCTCCCGCAGGATGTCATCCGCCTGAGGAAGGGTCGGCCCATTGGCCCCTTCAAGAATCAATTGACAAGCCAGATGTTCTGCGCGCGCAGCCGTAATCTGCCCTTCTAATGCAGCGGGGATCACAATTTCGTAGCTGAGTTTCCAGAACGCCTCACTTTCTGCCCCATCGGCCTCGGCAAAACCTCGGATCTGCCCGGTTGCCTGCTGCCAGGCAATTAGCGCATCGATATCGATACCATTTTCATTAATCAGAGTGGCGGAGTGATCCTGTACGCAGATTATTTTTGCCCCCTTATGGGCAAAAAGCTGCGCTGCCACGCTACCGACATTACCGAAGCCCTGAACACCGATACGCGCACCTAAGATATCGATTTTGAGTCGCTCAGCCGCTCTTAATCCAGTCACAAATACCCCTCTTCCGGTGGCCTTGACGCGCCCCAGCGAACCGCCGAGATGAACCGGTTTACCCGTCACCACGCCGGTGGTGGTAGCGCCCACATTCATCGAGTAGGTATCCATCATCCAGGCCATGATCTGTGCATTGGTGCCCACATCGGGAGCAGGAATATCCTGCTGCGGACCGATGATCAGACCGATTTCACTGGTATAACGGCGCGTCAGACGCTCCAGCTCTTTTTTTGTCAATGAGGAAGGATCCACTCTGACGCCGCCTTTCGCACCGCCAAACGGCAAGTTCAGCGCCGCACATTTCACCGTCATCCATGCGGATAAGGCCATCACCTCCTCAAGCGTGACGTCCGGGTGAAATCTGACGCCGCCTTTGCCTGGGCCTCGCGATAGGTTGTGCTGTACACGATAGCCTTCAAAATGCCTGACACTTCCATCATCCATTTCAAGCGGAATATCTACAATCAAAGCCCGCTTAGGCCGCATTAATGTCGTCGCCCAGAATTCCAGCTCACCTAAATAAGGAAGTACGCGATCAACCTGATTAATAAAAATATTCCACGCGGAATCTTTATCACTATTTAAAAATGACAATGTTTTCATTGGATCTCCTGTAATAGATAAACGGCTGTTTTATGCCATAAAAAAACCGACGATAAACATTTATCGTCGGCGCTCGTTAGAGCGTAAAAACTACGGCAGGGTAATAACAACGCTTTACAGACTTAGTTTTTCATCGCTGACCTGAGAATATTCAACGCGACATCAAACTGCGCATCTGGAATGGTTAATGGATAAAGGAAGCGGATGACATTGCCATATTGACCGCAGGTAAGCAGCAGAAGACCCTGATCGAGCGCACGCTGCTGAATCCGCTGAGCGACCACGGCTGATGGCTCTCCGGTTTTAGCATCACAAAACTCAGCCGCGATCATCGATCCCATACCGCGAACCTGCGCCAGTTCCGGACACGACTCTTTGCCATCCAACAGAGCGATGCGTAAACGTTCACCCAGTGCATCTGCACGCTGGCACAGCTTTTCATCCTCAATGATGTCAAGCACCGCATGGGCTGCGGCAACCGCCAGAGGATTACCCGCATAAGTCCCGCCCAGCCCACCCGGGGCTGGCGCATCCATGATTACGGCTCGCCCCACCACGCCGGACAGCGGCATCCCACCCGCCAGACTTTTCGCCATCGTCATAAGATCGGGCTGATGGTGGTAGTGATTCATAGCAAAGAGTTTACCCGTACGCGCAAAACCACTCTGAACTTCATCGGCAATCATGACAATTCCGTGCTCATCGCAGAGATGCCGAATGGCCGCAATAAGTTCAGGCGGCGCAACATGGAATCCTCCCTCACCTTGCACCGGCTCAAAAATAATGGCAGCGACCTGGCTTGGGTCAATATCCGCTTTAAACAGACGCTCAATTGCCACTAATGCATCTGCTGTTGAAACGTTGTTAAGCGCCGAAGGATAAGGAACATGGTAAATAGAACCAGGGAAAGGACCGAACCCTTTTTTATAGGGTGCAACTTTACCGGTCAGAGCCATGGTCATATAGGTGCGGCCATGGAAACCGCCACTAAATGCGATAACACCGGGACGCCCAGTATGGGCGCGTGCAATCTTCACCGCATTTTCAACCGCCTCAGCGCCGGTTGAAAAGAATGCCGTTTTGAGCGGACCTTTAATCGGCGCGGCCGCATTAATTTTTTCCGCAAGAGAAACGTAACTTTCATAAGGCACGATTTGATAGGCAGTATGGGTGAAGGCTTGCAGCTGTTGTTCCATCGCTTGCACCAAACGGGGGTGGCGGTGACCGGTGTTCAGCACGGCAATACCCGCAGCAAAATCGATGTACTCGTTCCCTTCTACGTCAGTCAATGTGCTGTTTTCTGCTGACTGAGCATAAAAACTACACATGACACCGACCCCTCGCGGGGTTGCATTAATACGACGCTGTTGAAGATGGCTGTTATTCATAGTGATGCCTCATCTATTCAGAATTTATTTGAATCACGAGAGACAATCTGTCAGCGTTTGGTACCTTAAACGAGAACCAAACTGTTTTATTTATAGGATCCAAATGCGCTCACTTGCTGGAGATGTGATCAAACAAGCATTTTTCACCAGTGCGGATGCCAAGCTTCATAAACGGCTCTATTCCGCGATCGCTGAATCTATTCTCGCCGGAAACCTCAATCCCTCTGCTCGCATGCCACCCACTCGCGATTTGGCCGAAGAACTTGAGCTGTCGCGTAATACGGTGCTTCGGGTGTATGAGCAATTGCAGGCTGAAGGGTATATCTCAACGCACCGGGGTAATGGCACTTTTGTAACCCATAGCGTATTGGATAACCTCGATGCCCAACCGCTAATCAGCGCTGACGAGCCAATGGTAGATGATCGGTCTGTGCTTTCAGATCGTTGCCAGGAACTGCTGCATCATGCGAGCGCCAGTCCACGCCAATGGGGCGCCTTTCTTCCCGGCGTTCCGGATGTGATTAATTTTCCCCACCGCTTGATGAAGAAATTCCACGATCGCCATGTAAGACAGTCTCTTCCCGAACATCTCACCTACGACTCCACGGGCGGCGCGCAAGTGCTTAAAGTCGCGCTGACTAATTATCTGCGCACCTCACGCGGCGTTCGTTGTACTCCCGATCAGATCCTTGTTACAGAAGGTATTCATCAGGCGCTGGATTTGGTGACACGATCGTTGTGCAATCCCGGGGAAACCGCGTGGACAGAAGAACCCGGTTATTGGGGAATTAAGAACATTCTTCGAATAAACGGCGTGGGAATCACTCCGATACCGGTGGATGAACAGGGCCTGATTGCTGAAAGCGCTTTCGACGTCCTGCCGAAGCTTATGTTTGTTACTCCCTCTCATCAGTACCCTTTGGGTTCGGTTATGAGTTTGAGTCGCAGGCAGTTGTTATTATCTATCGCACGAGAGAACAGAAGTTGGATTATTGAAGACGATTATGACAGCGAATTTCGTTTTTCAGGCCAGCCTATTCCATCTCTGCAGGGGCTTGAAGAGAACAGCCCGGTTATTTATATCGGTACCTTCAGTAAAACACTCTATCCCGCCCTAAGGCTTGGATATGTTGTATTGCCCAAAGCGATATCGGCACCGCTGAAAAAGATGCACAGTGAACTTTATCGCGGTGGCCATCTTCAGATTCAGGCAGCGTTAGCTGAGTTTATTCGCGAAGGGTATTATGCCGCGCATATTCGAAAAATGCGCCAGCTATATGGACGTCGCAGGCAGGTTCTGGTGAATTTGATTAAGCGTATTTTAGGTCCCCACTTTTTAAGTCAGCATTATAGCAATGCGGGGCTGCATCTGATTCTGCAACTCCCTATTGAATGCGATGATACCGCGATTGCCCTGCATGCTAATAATGCAGGTTTACTGGTTAGGCCTTTATCGCGTTACTTCGTGGGTAACGTGACAACCAAAGGGTTGTTGCTGGGCTTTGCTCACATGGATGAGCAAGAAATTGAAAACGCCTTTCTCAGTCTGGCTTCGATAGTAAAAGCCAGACTGGGGTTTGAATAAGGCAGCATTCAGGGAGGAATATTCATATAGCGAGGTGTTTAGGGGAGTAGAGGTTAGGCTGAAGGAGACGCGGGAACATCCGGAGGTGCCAGGAACCGGCGGACTGGACCCATGCGGGGCTGAGCAAAAGCGAGCTACTCTGCCTGAGGTGGATTGAGAAGTTGGATCTCGATGAAATGCTTTACAGTACGCATTCCATGCGCAGAACCAAGCCATATCTGATCTATAAAAAAACGAAAAATCTTCGTGTGATCCAGTTACTTTTGGGTCACAAAAAACTCGAAAGCACAGTACGTTACTCAGGCATCGAAGGAGATGATGCCCTGGAAATATCAGAGTCGATTGAAGCCTACCTTGTCAGGGCTGCAACAACAGCCTTGTGCCAAAAGCGGACCTTTCATACTTCATGGTTTATTCAGGCGAACAAGCCTTAATGCGATGAAACAAATATCGACGCTTGCTGTACAGGCGGAACGGCGAAGTAACGCTGCATACGTTTGATCTCCTCTGCGGGTGGCAGACCAAACAGGCGTTTAAACTCGCGATTAAATTGCGACGGACTTTCATAACCGACGGTGTAACTCGCTGCAGCAGCAGTCATTTGCTGACGCACCATCAACATCCGCGCCTGGTGCAGGCGTACCGATTTTACATACTGCATCGGCGGCATCCGGGTTATCGCTTTAAAATGGCTGTGAAACGTCGGCACACTCATTCCGGCTTCCATCGCCAGTTGCGTCAGCGTCAGCGGCTCAGCGTAGGTGGCATGGATGCGCTGTAGCACTTTACCGATTTTGCCAAATTGCCCTTGCAAGGTCAGCGCGGCGCGCATTGCATTTCCCTGTGCGCCCGTTAATACGCGGAAATAGAGCTCACGCACCCGCGCAGGACCGAGGATCGCCGCTTCAAGCGGATTGTTCAGGACTTCGAGCAAGCGCCGCACGGCCGTGTTTACCGCGTCGTCCATTGGGCTCGACATCATGCTTTGCGGCGCGGCGAGAGGATATCGGGCGTCATGCTGTTCAATCTGCAACATCAGTTCAGCGGCCAACTGAAAATCCAGATGCATATAAATCGCCAGCAACGGATGTTCAGCGGACGCGTCGGTTTCCATCACAAACGGCACCGGCACCGAAACCGCCAGATAGTGCTGTTCATCATATAAATAGGTCTGCTGACCAAAATAGCCGCGTTTGCTCCCCTGGCAGACAATCACGATCCCCGGATCGTAAAGTACAGGCGTTCTGGCAAGTGGACGATCGGCACGCAAAATTCGCACATCGGGCAACGCGGTAAGGTTATATCCCTCCTGCACCGCCAGTGCTTTAACTAAGGTAATCATCCCGGGCATCACAGCACCTCATAAAATCAGGCAAGAAAAAGAGAAGATACGGCCTAAAAATGCGGCAGTACCTAGAATACCATGCAACCTTCATTGTTCATGGGAGTTCTTTTTATGACATCTGCAAAAACGATTTTAATCACCGGCGTCAGCAGTGGCTTTGGCCGTGCACTGGCGCAGGAAGCTCTCGCCGCAGGCCATCGGGTCATTGGTACCGTGCGCAGCCGCGAAGCGCAGCACGCTTTTGAGACACTTCATTCGCAGCGGGCTTTCGGCCGTCTGCTTGATATCACGGACTTTGAGCATATTGATGAGGTGGTTGCGGAGATTGAGTCTACCGTCGGTCCGGTTGATGTGCTGGTAAACAATGCCGGTTACGGTCATGAAGGCATAATGGAAGAATCCTCGCTCGCAGAGATGCGCCGCCAGTTTGACGTTAATGTGTTTGGCGCAGTGGCGATGATCAAAGCCATGCTGCCGGGCATGCGCCAGCGCCGTCATGGCCATATTATTAATATCACCTCGATGGGCAGTTTCATTACCCTGCCCGGCATCAGCTATTACTGCGGCAGCAAATTTGCGCTGGAAGGAATATCAGAAACGTTAAGTAAAGAGCTGGCTCCGTTCAACATACACGTAACCGCCGTGGCACCCGGCTCGTTTCGCACCGACTGGGCCGGACGATCGATGGTACGCAGCGCTCGCAGCATCCCGGACTACGACGCTTTATTTAATCCGATTCGTCAGGCACGTGAAGAAAAAAGCGGTAAGCAACTCGGCGATCCCGTTAAGGCCGCACATGCCATGCTGGCAATGATTGAGAGTCAGAACCCTCCAACGCATTTATTGTTAGGCAGTGATGCATTAAGTTTAGTGCGGCAAAAGCTCGAGGCATTAGCTAAGGAAATAGATCAATGGGAAGAAATAACACGTTCAACAGATGGCTGATCAGCTGCTGAGACAGAGAGCATACTGGATAATGGATTGTGGCTGGTCGCACAAGCGCTCATTTCGCTCGGGCATCATACTGATGCCTTTGCAGTTCAGCCTTTTTAGTTTCAAGCTTCCAGGCTTGCGGTGAAATTAACTTCCGCTCCTCGCTCATAGCGGACATTAGCTTCACGTCACGCCGCTTTGCGCCAGTAGCGGACATTGAGTATCACTTTCATGTAATTGACCTAGAGTATTGTTATTCCATAAAGGAATAATTTGACGTTACATTGCTATTGGCGCTATTAGTATGGTCCTTTCTGTCTGTATGACTTCCTCAATAAGGATTAAAAGATGGTCTCGTTTCGCTCAATGACAGAAGAAGAGTACTCTGCTTATCTTGAATATTTCATTCCTGATTATGCAATTGAGATAGCGTCAAATTATAGAATGTCTAAAAGTGATTCTCTAACGATGGCCAGGCAGGAAATATCAAAATTGCTTGCGGAAGGAGTGAATACGCACGGACAAATTTTACTGTCCATTTTCGCGAAATTAGATGTATTTGAGAGGCACGTAGGCTATCTCTGGTACAAACCAGATGCGGCAATGCGCACAGTATTTATCTATGATTTTCATATTTTTAATTCACTTCAGGGAGAGGGGTTGGGTAAACAGGCTCTTCGCGCTTTTGAAGAGGATCTTCAGGATAAGGGTTTTAAAGAGATTAGACTACGCGTAGCTGGAGATAATGCCCGTGCTTTCCATGTATACGAGAGCAGCGGTTTTGGAGTAACAGGTATCAATATGAGCAAGGCAATCGTGCGTTAGGATATTAAATAACAGAATCAGTAATTGAAAACTACGCCTGCTTTCGCTCGCAGCGGACCTTCAGTTCAGTCCGATGGTCCGCTACGTGCCAAGAGCTGAAGTAGCTAACAACAATCTGTGTTGATCAAAGGGGAGCGGCTCATCATGCGAAAATTTTATACTCGTCAATAACCAATATTTCCCTGACCGGAAACAGCGAGTTTCTTCTTAGAAAAACCACTAAGGTGATGCTGATACCACTGGAGGCATCATGAAATATAGAATTTCTGGCCTTAGAGCCGAGCAGTTTACTCATCTTTTTGGGCGTAGCGATGGCTATCTGGGAAGATACGGAGCAGTAAGACAAACTGTCACTAGTTACCCCGGTTATCCTGACAGAATCTCATTATGCGATATACCTGTTGGCGAAACCGCTCTGCTTATCAACCACATTTATCAGCCAGCTGATACACCCTATCGCGGCTCTCATGCAATATATATATGGGAGGGATGTACCGAGCAAGGAATTTATATCAACGAATTACCTGAAGTTATAAATGGCAGAGTCCTTTCATTACGGGCATATAACGAAAAACACTTTCTAAGAAAGGCAGATATTTGTGAGGGCCAATCTGTAGAAAATCTCATAGAGATTTTCTTTGCCGACCCGCAGATTAGCTATATCCATATACATAATGCGAAACAGGGATGCTACGCATGTTTAGCTGAGCGTTTTGAATAAACTAATGAAATAAGATAGATGATCTGCTCCCAAATGATTAACAAATATTCATACTACTAAATCACCAAGCTGCCAATCACGAAGGTCCGCTTCTCGCTCTTAGCGGACATTAGCTTCACGTCACGCCGTTTTGTGCCGGAAGCGGACGTTATCTTGTGAAGAGGGCTTACAATCAAAATGCTCGATCAGAATTTATGACTTTTAAACTCAGCGTTTAGCCAGTTTGCAAAATTTATAAGTCGTTTTTCGAAATCAGCCAGGTTTCCTCGGGCCCCGGAACTCATTGCCATTAATTCATCCATATCGTTTGCTAAAGAAGGATATCGAGCAATGAACCTGGTGCGGTGCTCCTGGAGCGTACCCGGCCAGTCATTGTCCTGTTCACTGCGAAGGATATTGGTTGATCTGACAAGCTTTCTCGCAGCCGAGCGGAGAAATTGCAGCTTTTTGTATTCATCGGAAGACATTTTCATTTGCGTAATAAGCCTGTTCAGAACCTGCTGGAAGTCACCGTTCACAGCTATCGCAATAGCTTTAGAAGGCTTGAAAGCCTGAAAACGATGGCTCAGGTTCTCTCCATAAACGCAACGACAATGATGTTTAAGCCAGTATCCCCAGCTGAGTACGTTATCTTGGTCGAGAACCTGCTCCAGCAGACCACAATCAAAATCAATTTTACTGATAATAAAATTATTTTTTTCAAGCTCGGCCTGAATAGCGGCAAGTTGTTCTGTCGTAGTTTGATCGAGTTTATGCCTGAAAATGATTGTCATATCCAAATCAGACTTACCTGCCTCAGCTCTGCCTTCAGCCACGCTGCCATAGACGTAAAGACTGTGTATTAGGTCAGGAAAGCAAAGAGTCAGCTTCGTCACGACACATTCAAGTACACGCGAGAATCCAGGCTGGATTTCAGTACATTTTGGCAAAGGAATATCGTTATTATGAAAGACGCCCATCCTTGCTCCTTTTGCTGAGTTTATTTTCAGGAGAGTAAGTACTCTGATCCTGAAACTTTTGAGTCCAGACGATTATGGCTCACCGTCCGCTTTTCGCTCTTAGCGGACATTAGCTTCACGTCAGTCTGCTCTGTGCCAAAAGCGGATCTCATACTTACGATTCTCGCACGCTGAGGTACTCATATCCTCCCTGCCCCTGCTCGCGAGACACAGCATGCTTAACGGACTGAATCACATAACCATCGCCGTAAGTGATGTTTCAATAAGTTTTGATTTTTACGTTAATATTCTTGGTTTTATACCTGTGCCCAAGTCAGTCCGATTTGGGCTCAAAAGTGGACTTTTACCCAGAGGATAACCTTTTGTCTGATTACTATCAGGTTGTTGAAACTGTTCCGTCCGTAGAGGATTTTTGCCGCTTACGCATTATCTCAGGGTTGACGCCTCGTACCGCAGAGGGTGTCCGCCTGGGGCTTCCTAACAGCTGTTATGGCGTGCATATATGCTGGCAGAATGCTGTCGTTGGCATGGGACGTATAGTGGGCGACGGCGCCATTAATATGGAAATTGTCGATGTAGCTGTTGATCCAGAGCATCAGGGAAAGGGGCTGGGCCGCAAGTTAATGGAAAATTTGGCAAACTGGCTCGATAAAAATGCCTGTGATGGTGCTTATGTAACTTTAATGGCTGATGTCCCGGAGTTGTACGAAAAATTTGGCTTCACGCGAGTCAGCCCTGCGAGTGAAGGCATGGCAAGGGTCTGGAAACGAACTAAACCTACATAAGAAAACGTCCGTTTTTCACTCATAGCGGACCTTGAGCCACAGCTTATTCGCTTCGTGTCTAAAGCGGACGTCATTTAACGCATGTTCAAATCAAATCCTCAGTTGTAGTGTGCTGACTGAAAAGCTCCTGCTTGCGTAAAATCCACTCATAGCTCAAAATGAATGATCGTTCATTCACTGGTGTTTTATTGTCTCATATGGCAGTGCGGTTTCTAATGCCAGAAGCCTAACTGCAGCATAATGCTTTGAAAAACCGAAATTAATGCAGGTAACCTATGGCTAAGACCACTCTTCGACTTTCTTTTCCTCAGTGGCAAGGTGGAAATAATCCTCCCTATCACCTTGGATCCCGACTTCTTTCTTTCCTCGCGCCTGAAGCAAAAGGCCCTGTAGAACAAGTCCCCGTTGCTCCGCCCGGCGGCCAGACCTTGACCGAAGTAGATGGTATTACTGGCAAACCTCAGATTATCAGCCAGCTGAACGCTGCAGCTGCCCTTATCGAAAAGCACGATCCCGACGCCCTGGTTGTCTTGGGCGGTGACTGCCTGGTATCACTTGCACCTTTTGCGCATCTGCTAAAGAAATACGGTGACACGCTTGGCGTGCTCTGGATCGACTCCCATCCTGACATTCAGACACCCGAACAGTTTCAGCATGCACATGCCCACGTGCTGGGCGCGCTCATCGGCACCGGGGACAAGGATTTAGTGGATCACGTCCCGCGCAAGCTTTCTCCGTCGAAAATCATGATCGCCGGTATCCACGATCCTCTCCCTTATGAGTGCGACTACCTCTCGAGCCATAAAATTGCGACCTCAGGCCCTGAACAGGTTAAAAAGGGTGGCAAAGAAATATTGGACTGGATTGCCCGGGAGAAAATTGAGTATCTGGCCATCCATTTTGATCTGGATGTGCTGGACCCTGCACTTTTCAGGT
Source organism: Enterobacter ludwigii (assembly GCA_900068845.1). Taxonomy (GTDB): domain Bacteria; phylum Pseudomonadota; class Gammaproteobacteria; order Enterobacterales; family Enterobacteriaceae; genus Pantoea; species Pantoea ludwigii_A. Next base: position 123,355 of record CEFQ01000012.1, on the reverse strand, counting down.
CTGTTCTTTTTGCACGGCCTGGTCGGGGAGAGCATGAATTCGGTGACGTGGCTGAAGGGAAACTCACAATTGAAGACGTACTCAGGCTGATCAATCAAGCCACTTCAAAGGCTGAACCCGTAGGTCTTACTCTCGCTGAACATATGCCCTGGGATATGGTAAACCTCAGAAATATGCTAAGCGAATTACCTCTGCTGAAATAATCTGAGCTGAAGGGGCCGGCTTTAAAGTGCCGGTATTAATTCACTGACTAAGGCCGCTATGTTAAAAAACACCGAAACTTACCATAAGCTGATTACCGCAGCCGCTGCCTGCTTTGCTGAAAAAGGCTTCAGTGCAACCAGCGTGCGTGAAATTTCCACCCGCGCCGGTATCAGTCAGGGTGCCATGTACACCTATTTTAAAAGCAAGGATGAGCTCATCCGCGCCATTGTTCTGGAAGAGGAGAATTCCGCCCTGATTGCTCATGATGAGCCTTACGCCGGTTCGCATTTTGATCGGCTGTGCCGACAAGTTACTTCCTGCATCAGCGATGTGGGTTATCCGGTCACCCATCATCTCTGGGTTGAAATCATGGCCGAGTCAGCCCGGAATCCGGATCTGCAAAAGACCTTTATTTCCAGTGACAAAATTATGCGGCAGAGCATCGCAGGAATTATTGAAAAAGGCATAGCCGCAGGCGAATTTCGTCGTGATCTCAATCCAGAAGAAATCACCATCATATTGTTTGCATTTATTGATGGACTGATTGCCCGCAAGGCGATTAATCCCGATTTCTCATTCAGCCGGGATGTGCCTGCTTTCCCGGACCTGATGGCAAAAATACTCTGTTAGTTATCCTGACACTGCGGCGTGGGTAGTGGACCGCTGAACCATTTAGCTGTGGCCACTTAAGCTGGAATATCCTGGCCCCTATTTTTTGTCGTATACCCAGGATTTTCTCATGCATAAAGGGTTATGCGGGGTGCTGATTTGCCTCTTTATAACAATGGCTGCCTCGCCCTCTGTAGAAGCGGGATTCTTATAAGGCTAAGTCGGGCATTCAGCTCAAACAAGGATTTGAACCTGACATAAATCAGGTTCTATCCAAAAGGCGATCTGGAGAGAGCCCAGACCGACATCACTCTATAAAACAGTGAGTACTGACGTAATTCACTCATAAACCATTAGGCAGTGGTATTGATGTTGCGTCCAACTGCAGGATTTGCAGGCAACTGAGGAATTGAGTCCAGAATGCCCGATGCCATCGATTGCTGATTATCCAACGTCTTTTTCAGTACTAACGTGCTTATTTTGTTAGCGAGTTCCATGTTATCAAGGCCAGTAGCCAGTGATGTAATTTGTGATACATCCATCTTGCTCTCCTGATTAATACCAATGTTGACGACTCAAACAGCTTTTAAAAGCCTGAAACGGTTATCGGCATAGCGGAGCAAGACTTTACAGCTTTGGGGAAACGTTAACTCGCGAGGCGATTCCAAAGAATCGCCCCTTAGGCCATTCACAGAATCATGAATGTCTGTGCTGCCGTAACGCATAGGCCAGCACCACAACAAAGCATACCAGCGGCAAACTATAAGCCACGGCAGTACTCACGTTGTCAGAAATCAGCCCCATGAAGTAAGGCATAATCGCGCCGCCAACAATCGCCATGATCATAAACGAGCTGGCTTGCTTAGTCGCCTGGCCGAGGTTTTTAACGCCCATGGCAAAGATGGTTGGGAACATGGTGGACATAAAGAAGAAGATAGCGATCAGCGCAACCACCGAGACATCGCCAGCGCCCAGCATCACCACGGCGCACAGCGCGATATTGATGAGCGCGTAAGCCGCCAGCATCGCGGCCGGTTTCACCCTGCCCAACAGCCAGGTTGAGAAGAAACGCCCCAACATAAAGCAGATCATCGCGACCGAAAGCATATAAGCCGCGCTTTGGTTGGTCACACCTTGCCAGTGCTCAGTGGCGTAGTTAATAAAGAAGGCGCCCACCCCAACCTGGGCGGCAACATAGAAGAACTGCGCAACCACGCCGCCGACAAAATGTTTTTGCTGCCATAACGTGGCGCCAGGCTGCAATGCATGTTCACTGGCGGCCTCGCGAATATCCGGCAACGCGGTGCGTTTAAATAACAGCGCAATGGCGATGACCACAAAGGCAATGATCACATATGTCATTTTGACGCTATCCTGCGCCGCATCCTGGCTGGCTTGAGTAAAGAACAGCGAACCGCCAATCATCGGCCCAACAAACTGTCCCAGACCGTTAAACGATTGCGCCAGATTGAGACGACGCTCCGCGCCATTCGGATCGCCCAGCACGGTAGCATACGGGTTAGCGGCGGTTTCCAGGCAACCAAGCCCGCAAGCCAGCACGAACAGCGCGAACAGAAATACCGAGAAGTTATTGACCATCGCTGCTGGCACAAACAACAGTGCGCCGATGGCGTACAACGCTAATCCCGCCAATATTCCGGCCTTATAGCCATGACGCCGCATAAAATAGCCGGCCGGTAGCGCGACAATAAAATAGGCACCGAAATAGGCCGCCTGCAATAATCCCGATTGAGCTTTGGTGACGTTTAACGTTTCCTGAAAGTGTTTATTCAATACATCCAGCAGGCCGTATGACACGCCCCACATGAAAAACAGGGTGGTAATCAGCATGAACGCCCAGCGCAGGCTAATAGTCCCCCTGACGCCCATAGTTTCAGGCGTCTCGACGCGTTGTGTAGTCATGGTTATATCCTCGTAGGGTACAGTCGGTAAGTGTTGTTATTGGTCCTGCAAAGAGAATATTCGCGCCATCGCCACCCATTTTTCCCCTTCGGGTGTCCAGGGCGTTGGCTGTTGGAACTGCCACATCAGCGCTTCCCAGCGCTGAATATGCGGATCCTTTTCAGAGGCCTGAGCAAAATCCTGTGGGTTAAACCGATCGTTTACCTCCATCACCATAAAAAGTCGGGTGCCAAGCCGGTATATCTCCATATTCACGATGCCGTGCTGGCGCAAATGCTGCGCCACTTCCGGCCAGATGCGCTGATGCAGACGCTGGTATTCGGCGACTTTTTCCGCCTCATCCACCAAATCCAGCGCCAGACAATAACGCTCGGTTGCGCCACTCATAACAGCGCCCGATCGAGGTGCAGATAGCCGCCATCGACGCTCAGCCACTCGCCGGTAGTGTGCGACGCGCGCGGCGACAGCAAAAAGACCACCGTGTTAGCGATTTCTTCCGGCGTGGTCATGCGTTGGCCGAGCGGAATACGCTGGGTAATTTTTTCCAGTTCGCCTTGCGGATCGGCAAAGGTGCCAATCCAGCGTTCGTATAGCGGCGTCATCACTTCGGCGGGAACCACGGCGTTGACCCGCACGCCGCTCTGACGCAGTGACACCGCCCATTCGCGCGTCAACGCCAGAATCGCTCCTTTCGCCGCGCAATAGCCGCTGGTGCCGCCCTGCCCGCTCAACGCGGTTTTTGACGCAATATTGACGATCGATCCACGGCTGATTTCCAGCGCGCGCTGACAAAAATGCGTCATCTGGTAATAGTGGATCAGGTTCTTTTCTAGCGAGCTGACAAACGCGCTGCGTCCCGCTTCCAGCCCGACACCATCGTTGACGCCCGCGTTATTCACCAGCCCGTCGATGCGGCCAAACTGCTGCTGTACACTCTCAACCGCGCGCAGACAATTCTGCTCATCGCAAAGGTCGGCCAGCAGCACTTCTGTTTGCGGTTGCAGCTCGCGCAGACCGGCCAACCACATCTCATCGGGCTGCGCGTTGCTGACGATGACCGGAATAGCCCCCTCTTCCGCCAGCAGACGGGAGATGGCGGCACCAATGCCCGATCCGCCACCGGTGACGATAATCACTTTATCCTGCAAAAACAGATTCATTATTCTCTCCTGTCAGGCTGTAAACCTGCGCGGCCGTATTGCCCCAAATGGCGGCCTGTTCGTCAGCGGACAACTCAGCTATTGCGTCCTGAATCAGCTGCGCCACTGCGTGATACTCCGCGGCCAGCAGGCAAACTGGCCAGTCTGAACCAAACATCAGGCGCTGCGGGCCGAAATGCGCCAGCGCCTCGTCAATAAAGGGCCGCAGCTGCGCGCTGTGCCATTGGCCGTGCGCGACCTCGGTCACGAGCCCGGACAATTTGCAGACCACATGCGGCATCGCGGCCAGTTCCGCGACCTGCTCGCCCCACTTCTTCGCGCCGCGCGTAATATCCGGTTTACCAAGGTGATCAAGTACCAGCCAGTGACGATCGTGCTGCGCGGCAAAGCGCGTGGCGTCCGCCAGATGTCGCCAGGTCACCAGCATTTCCCACACGTAATCACGCTGCTGCAGTTGACTGATGCCATTTGCCACGCGCGATTGCTGCAACCATGCGGCGGGATCAGGCTCATCCTGCACCTGATGACGAAAACCCCGCAGCAGCGGATGTTGCATTGCCGCTAGCTGCTCTGCCAGATCCGCGGCGGTGACATCGATCCAACCAACCACCTGCGTTGCCGGTTGCTGCTGCGCCCACTGCAACAGTTGTTGCGTTTCCGCCACGCACTGCCGCGCCTGGACCGCAATCGAACCTTGCAACTGATAGTGCGCCAGCTGCGGTGCCAGATCCTCCGGTAAATAATCCTGTTGCAGCCGCGTCATGGATTCATCGATCCACAGATAGCGCGCCGCGTCATAGCGCCAGAAATGCTGATGAGCGTCGATTCGCACTTCAGCCTCCCTGTGCGTGGTAGCGGTATTGCTCGCGTGAAGCGGGATACATTTCGATGGAGAAGCCCGGCGCGGTAGGCGGCATATACGCCGCGCCGCGAATCTCGCATGGATTGAGGAAATGTTCGTGCAGATGGTCGACATACTCGATCACGCGGCCTTCGTGGCTGCCAGCAATACAAACAAAGTCGATCATTGAAAGATGCTGAACGTATTCGCACAGCCCAACACCGCCAGCATGTGGGCAGACCGGCAGCTGGTATTTCGCCGCCATCAACATCACCGCCAGCACTTCATTAACGCCACCGAGACGACAGGCGTCGATTTGCACGACGTCAATGGCTTCACGCATAATCAGCTGCTTAAAGATGATGCGGTTCTGGCACATTTCACCGGTTGCAACCTTCACCGGCGCTACGCCCTGGCGAATCTTGCGATGCCCTTCGATATCGTCCGGGCTGGTGGGTTCTTCAATAAACCACGGTTGCGCAAATGCCAGCTGCTGCACCCAATTTACCGCGTCATTCACTTCCCAAACCTGGTTGGCATCGATCATTAACTGGCGATCCGGCCCCAGCACTTCGCGTGCAATGCGCACGCGGCGAATATCATCGTCGAGATCGCGTCCGACTTTCAGTTTGATGTGGGAGAATCCGGCGTCGACAGCCTGCTGGCATAGACGGCGCAGTTTGTCGTCATCGTAGCCGAGCCAGCCAGCCGATGTGGTGTAGCAAGGGTAGCCATGCTGCTCAAGCTGGCGAATGCGCTCCGCTTTGCCCGCATGCTGCGCCGTGAGTAACGAAAGTGCCTCGTCCGGCGTGATGCAGTCGGTGAGATAGCGAAAATCGATGCAGCGTACCAGCTCCTGCGGCGACATATCCGCCACCAGCCGCCACAGCGGCTTTTCTACTGATTTCGCCCACAAATCCCACACCGCGTTAACCACCGCGCCGGTTGCCAGATGAATGGCACCTTTGTCTGGGCCGATCCAGCGCAACTGGCTATCACTGGTGATGTCGCGCCAGAATTGCCCCATATCGGCGGTAATCGACTCCAACTGGCGACCAACAATTAAGTGTTCCAATGCGCGTATCGCCGCACAGCAAATTTCATTACCGCGTCCAATGGTGAAGGTGAGACCGTGGCCGCTGATCGCCACATTATCCGTTTCAATAATGACGTAAGCGGCTGAATAATCTGGGTCTGGATTCATCGCATCTGAACCATCGAGATGTTCGGAGGTCGGAAAACGGATATCTTCTACGCGCAGTGCGGTAAGCCTGGTCATTCTTCGCTGCCCTCGGTGATTTGACGCTGCTCGCCAAGCCCGGCGATGCCTAACCTGATGACCTGCCCCGGACGTAAATAGACCGGCGGTTTCTGCCCCATGCCGACGCCCGGCGGTGTGCCGGTTGAGATGATGTCGCCCGGCTGCAAACTCATAAAACGGCTGAGGTAGCTGATGATGTGCGCAACCGAAAAGACCATGGTGCGGGTATTACCGTTTTGATAGCGCTTGCCATCAACCTCCAGCCACAGATCGAGTTGCTGCGGATCGGCGATTTCATCCGCGGTCACCAGCCAGGGGCCAATTGGGCCAAAGGTGTCGCAGCCTTTGCCTTTGTCCCATGTGCCGCCGCGTTCAATCTGGTATTCACGTTCTGAGACGTCGTTAACCACGCAATAGCCCGCGACATGTGACAGCGCATCCTCTTCGGCGATATAGCTGCCGCCTTTGCCGATTACCACGCCCAGTTCCACTTCCCAGTCGGTTTTTACCGAGCCACGAGGAATGCGCACCGCGTCATTTGGCCCGACGATCGCGCTGGTCCATTTGCCAAACACCACTGGCTCTTGTGGAATTTCAGCACCAGTCTCTGCGGCGTGATCGGCATAGTTCAGGCCGATACAGATAAACTTGCCAACACGTCCAACACAGGCACCAATGCGCGGCTGTCCGCTGATTTTGGGCAGTTCGCTGAGTGGCAGCTGGCGTAGCCTCTCCAACTCGGAGGGCAGCAGTGCATCGCCCGCGATGTCATCGATAAAATGCGACAAATCGCGCAGCTCGCCCTGTTCATCCACCATTGCCGGACGCTCTTTACCCGGCTCGCCCACACGTAATAATTTCATTCTTCCACTCCTGTTAGTTACTCCAGCCGCCATCGATAATCTGTGCCGTACCGGTGGTATATGCGCTGGCATCGGACGCCAGATAGGCCGCCAGATAAGCGATCTCCTCGGTGGTACCGATACGCCCAATAGGCTGACGCGCAACAAAGGCGCGATAAACTTCCGCTTCGCTGCGCCCTTCTGCCTCAGCCTGCGCGGCAATGCGCTGGCGCAGCGAAGGCGAATCGATGGTGCCGGGGCAGATGGCGTTGCAGCGGATCCCTTCACCTATGTAATCCGCCGCTACCGAGCGCGTCAGACCAATTACCGCGGCCTTGGTGGCGCTATAGGCAAAGCGATTGACCACGCCTTTCACGCTTGATGCCACAGATGACATGTTGATAATCGAACCCTGCTGCTGTTGCAGCATCGCGGGCAGAAACGCCTGAATCATGCGAAACATTGCCGTGACGTTAAGATCGAGCGCGAACTGCCACTCCTTTTCGCTGCACGCCAGCAGGCTGCCGCTATGCACAACACCTGCACAGTTGAACAGCACATCAAGCGTGCCCAGCTCCTGCGCCGCCGCGCTAATCGCCTGACGATCGGTAACATCCAGTTGATAAGCGCGGATACCGGGTAAATTCTGTAGCGCCGTAAGGTTTATATCGCTAGCGATAACATCTGCGCCCTGCTGAGCAAAGTAGCGCGCACTGGCCAACCCGATGCCCTGCCCGGCGGCGGTGATTAACACGCGTTTTCCGGATAAATTCATTGCATTTCCTCTGGTCCAAAGATCTAATGGTCAGGCCATTAAAAGTAAGTTTTTCCCGCTTGAGTTAGCAAAATAACCCTGGCTACTTTTTCGCTGACGCATTACGTTTTATTGACAATTGTGTAACATTGACAAGTGCCCTGATGATTATTTGTGCATCTGATCACTTAAAATATTTAAACAGGTAGCAGTGCGATGCCGATAAAAAAGATGGAAAACCCCAGGCTTTACAGACAAATAGCTGATCAACTGATCAAGTTGATCGACAACAACGAATTTCCTCCCGGCAGTCGCTTGCCAGCGGAACGTGATTTGGCCGAGCAGCTGCAGGTGAGTCGTGCATCAGTGCGTGAAGCGTTGATCGCACTGGAAGTCATTGGGCTGGTGGATGTTAAAGTCGGCAACGGTGTGATTGTAAAAGCGCGTTCCAGTACGCAGGAGCCGGTCATGATGCAGGCCGGACGCGATCAGTGGATGGAACCGGATGATGAACTGGGTATCAACCTGGATTTTTCCACCGAGTTGCCGCCATTCTCGTTGCTGCAAGCGCGCCGCCTGATCGAGCCTGAGGCAGCAGCGCTGGCTGCGGTGCATGCCAGTGAACAGGAACTGGCGCTGATCCGCGCCGCGTACCAACAAAACTGCGAGGATAACCGCGCGCAATCGCGCACCCATCCCGGCGACCGCCTGTTCCATATCCGCATAGCTCAGGCGAGCGGCAATCCTGCCTATGGCTTTATCATCGGCCACCTGCTCGGTCATCGTTATGGCAGCATGTTCCGCATGTTGCAGGCGCACTATACGCCCAGCGATATGCCGTCGGATTCGGAATCTGAGCACATGGCGATTCTCTCGGCGCTTGAAAAACGTGATGGTAAGGCAGCGAGAAGCGCGATGAAGAAACATATCGACCGGGTAATTGCGACATTTGAGCGGGTGCAGGAGTAAAAATGTTGGAATTAAAATCAGAAGAAACGGGAGAGTTTTAGCGGTGATGTCCGCTTGGTGCCAAAAGCGGACATTGCTAAAATCGGGGTGATTAATCTGCGGGGAGGAGGTCAATTATATTCACTGCCAATGAATGATGCAGACATACCTCATGCCATAAGATTAGAAATAACTTAATTTTCTTAGACACTAATTTCGATTTCAAAATAATTATTACATTATTCAGTATTTTAATTTAGTGATTAAAATTAGCGATTTTTAGCTAACACGATAAGGGACTTTTATGATGACTGTATCATTTTATAATTTAAGCAGGCCTTTCAAAAAAGTCCTTCGTAAACATTATCAATCTTCTTCCTCGTCCTGAATCGGAACGATGAGGAGATCTGTTGTTAAAGCATTGACCAGAGGCCGGGCTGAAGAAAGCAGTTTTCCCCAGAAGTCATGGTGATGACCACAAACCACCAGATCGATGTGATATTTTTCCACAGCATCAGACAAAATCTGTGGAAGTTCCCCTCTCAGGTTTAATCTGTGGGCAACAGGGTAATTAGCTGTTTCCGACAGGGTTTTAAGGTCATTTTCGATCTCGAGTAAAGCGCTTTCATCTGTAAGGCCAAGATTGGACTCTAAAATACCTGTGTAGAAAGTATTAGAACTGATATAAGCATGGACTAAAGAGAGTTTACTTTTATAAGGTCGAGCAATATTTACCGCCTTACGGACCGAAATCCTGCTCTGTGGAGAAAGATCGACTGCAACTAAAATATGGTTATAAGTCATGATTGAATTCCTCTTAATGATAAATTTAAAGCATTATCACCAATAAGTATGAATACACAGGGTAATTTCTCTAAGCAACACCCCACTTGCATGCAGTTTAGGCATCGGTCCGTCGCAGTATTTGACATTCAAATTTTTAAACATGTGATCTACTATGCCAAAAAAATAATAGTTATATTATTCATATCCATAGACAACGCTTAAGTAGAGATTTGAACATTAATTCGCTTAGCGTTTTTGACTTGCACTATGGAATTAAAACTTCAACCGACAAGGTTTCTTTATACAATTCGCCATTGCTATGCAGTTTTCCTATATGCCCCGCTTCAACCAATACAGCTTCCAGCATCATTTTAGCGGCACTATCGCCATGATTCGTGGTTAATAAGTTAACTTGCTTGTGTATAAACTCATTGCTCAAATTGCTACGCAGGCACTCCTGTAGCATAAGCGATGCCCACCGCCTTACTTCTGATTGAGTTAACATAATAACCTCCAGACAAGCAACTATGCTAAAATCATACGCCTGTAATTATCTTTAAAATTGATCAAAATCAATTTGTGTGACAGGGTGTTAAGTTTATTAAATTCTCAATAGTGACAAATTAAATTTTCAAGATCTCATTACCCGCATACCTTGGGGCGGAATTTAAACGTCATTTAAGTTTGCATAGTCGCTTCGATTTAAATTGCAAAAAAAGACAAGCCAGTGATTAGTGGAAAATTAAGCAATCTTGATGACAATATTCCCTATCACTCAACTTATAAATGTCTCTATTAAAGATTCGATATGATGCGGTTATGAATTCATTTATGGCATTCTCCATAAGATAACCATTGCTGCGAGTAAATTCGTGATTCATCATTTCATTAAACACTATATTTGACCACCTAATCTCCGTTTGGTTGATTTAGCTATCACTTTCCCCTTCATAGTAAAAATGAAAGCTTCAGCGAGAACGTGATGATTGAGTATTGCGTTAATAGCTCGCACTTTAGATAAGTTATTTAACACGCCAACCTGAAGCTTTACTTAACGGATAGGCCGAAAGCTTGCCCCTTACCCCTGCCCCGGCGAAGCGGTAGACGCTGACCTGCTTCCGGTATCTTTCACAACTGGGGATACCCTGACCCGATAGGCAATAATCATTGCCGCAGCCAGCATTATGCATCCGGCGATGACGAATACTCCGGTGATACCGCTTAAGCCATAAACCAGTCCCCCTATAGCGGCACCTATGGCAATTGAGGATTGAACCGCGGCTACCACCATTCCACCTGCACTCTCAGCCTCATCGGGTAGAGCACGCGCGACCCAACTGGACCACGCTACCGGCACGCCGCCAAATGCAAAACCCCACAACATAACCAGCAGAGTAAGTCCTGTGAGTGATACCGGCAGGGTTAACATAGCGAGTGCCGCCGCCCCTACTAACGTAGGCATCACGATCAGCGTCAGGCGCAAGCTTCGTTCCATCAGCCATCCTGCCGCTAGCGTCCCGAAAAAATTAGCCAGTCCAAACCCCAGCAAAATTAGCGCAAGTGTTTCACTTCCAACATGCGCGAGCGTTTCAAGCGCCGGACGTATGTAGGTAAAAAGCGCATACTGCCCGGTGTGTGCAAGCACGCAGCCCAGCATCCCCACGCCAACGCCTGGCCGCTGCAGAAGAGAATAAACCGATGCTGTTTTGCCCCGGTCAACCGGCGTCATACCGGGAAGCGTGAACCACTGAAAAATCAATGTGATTGCCCCTACTCCAGCGGCGACAAAAAAGGCGCTACGCCAGCCAAAAAGGCCACCAATGTAGCTTCCCAGAGGAACAGCCACTACGGTGCCTAACGCGATCCCACTAAAAATAATCGACAGTGCGCGCGGTACTAACTTCTCTGGCACCAGTCGCATCGCCACCGCCGCCGCCATGCTCCAGAATCCACCGAGAGCGATCCCCAGCAAGACGCGCATTGCCAGCAACATAACGATGCCTGTAGAAAGCGCCACCAGCACATTTGAAACGATCATCAAGACCGTAAAACTCAATAATAAGGTGCGCCGATTCAGCGCACGCGTTAGGCGTGGGACCATTAACCCGGCAAATAATGCAATTAACGCCGTAATGGTGACGGCCTGACCTGTAAGCGATTCTGACACCTGGAAATCCTGCGCCATCGGCGTGAGTAAACTCGCCGGCAGGTATTCTGCGGTTAGCAAGCCAAATACGCCCATGGTTAACGAAGATACGGCCCGCCAGGCAGGCCTGAATGGTTCATCACGGTTCAAGACTTCCTCGTGCGCATTCACACAGACTTCGTTTGTCATTACCGTTTTTCCTTCTTAATAGCTTTAAAAGCCGAAGTCTATGCAGGCAGGCGTGGATGATCTATGCTCTAAAACCCTCAATTTTTAACCCAAAACCCGAAGATGAACACAACGAATCCCTTTGCCCTCTCGTCTGAACTCATCAGTGAACTGCTTGCAGGTCTGCGGCTTCATGGCGTGCAGTATCGGCGGATACAGACTGGCAATACATTCGGTTTGCACTTTGCCAGTCGGCCGGGGCACGCTTATTTACACTATGTTGCCGTAGGAGATGTGCTGCTTAAAAGCACAGGTGGCAATTGTCTTACGCTTTCTGCGGGTGAAGCGGTCTTTATTCCACACGGCATAGAGCATCAGCTTTTGTCGGCAACCACCGTTGACGTGATGAATATTGATGATTTAGAGACAGCACCACTGGATGATAATGTGAGTGGACTGGATAGCTGTCCCAGTACTCAGGAGACGCCAAGTGCGGTGATGTTTTTTGGTTGTATGGAAATCAATTTAGGCAGCATGCAACGACTCGCAGGGGCGATGCCCGAAATTATGCTAGCCGATGCACAGGGCACTCACTGGCCTGGACTCATGCATATACTCGATGCGATGAAACGCGAGATATGCTCCGGACGCGTGGGCTATGCCGGCATTCTTGCCAGGCTGGCCGATGTCGTTGCCGCGATGTTTATCAGAGGTTGGGTGGAAAACGGTTGTGATAATAGCCCGGGAATGGCCGCTGCCCTGCGCGATCCGCGTTTGGCTCGCGCCATTCTGGCCATTCATCGCGAACCGGCTCGGGATTGGAGTGTGGCAGATCTCGCCGCTGAATCGCATATCTCCCGATCCGCATTCGCGGAGAGGTTTCAGGCAACAATCGGTATACCTCCCCTGCGCTATGCAACGGAAGTGCGTATGCAACTGGCTATCTACTGGCTGTCGTCAGAAAAAATCACCATCGACGCTGCCTCACAACGCTTAGGTTACTCCTCGCAAGCTGCCTTCAGTCGGGCATTTAAACGCGTGACAGGCAAGTCTCCCGGTACACTGCGTATGCCAAACTGAGGCAGTTTAGGTNTGACAGGCAAGTCTCCCGGTACACTGCGTATGCCAAACTGAGGCAGTTTAGGTCGTAATGCTTGTCAGTTAAGAGATGAAAACCCCAACGACCTGGCGCACACATTGTAGCGGCGCAATTTATTGCACGATAAATCGCGCCGCTACCGAATGTACGGTAATTAATACGGGGCTTAACTGATCGGCATTAGGCAGTTTAGGTCGGGATTTTATTCAGCGAATAGATTGATATTTAATATTGGGCATCATTATGAAAACAACTCAATTTACATTCGCTGTCTAACACATCGCATGACCTACCCTACTTTTTGATTTCCGCTCAGAATCACGAAGTTATTAAATTGAGCAAATGCATCACGGTTCTGGAGGGATTATTGCGGCGCCAGGCAAAAGCGATATCGGTGAACAGAGTGTTATTCTCTATTTCACAAAACGTGATACCCGGGTTATTCACACAGCATAGGGATGCGGGTACCAGCGCGATTCCGCACCCTGCTCCCACCATGCCGAGAGAAGACGTGATTTGTGGCGCCTGAATAAATCGGGTCGTGGTGAACCCCGCACGCAGACACGTGCTGGCGATCAGCTCATAGAGGCTAGGAGCGACGTCACGCGGAAACATAATCAATGTTTCATCCACCAGTTGTGATAGTGCAATGGTGTGCCGATGGCTATATGCATGACCCGCAGGTAACGCAACCATCATTCTTTCAGTAGCGATGACCTTCAGGTTGAAGGCTTTGCTGCTTTCACAGGGTAGGCGAATAAATGCCGCATCCAGCAATCCATCTCGCAAATCCTGCATTAGCAAAGCCATATTCTCTTCCCGCGTGATGAGCTCCATTGCCGGATAACGCGTTTTAAAACGGTGGATAAGATCAAACACCGGTGCACCGAAAGCGACTGAACTGGCGAACCCCAGCGACATCTGCCCGCTTATACCACGCGCCATGCCTCGGGCTTTCTCAAGCGCATGGTCAGCCAGCTGCACAATCTCTGTAGCATCATTCAGGAAAGCCCTCCCCGCGTCGGTAAGCTCAACACCGCGTGTCAGACGTTTCAGTAAAGGTGTCCCGATCTCGTGTTCCAGCCGCTGAATTTGCTGGCTCAGCGGTGGCTGAGAAATCCCCAGCATCTCCGCGGCACGGGTGAAATGTAGCGTCTCCGCGACGGCTACAAAATAACGCAGATGGCGAAGTTCCATATCAAATACGTCTCAAAGTTAACAGGTTTCGCTATTGGATTCCGTAAGCCAAAAAGCCCACCATGATATTAACACGGCTTAACTATTGGTTTGCGAGGTGGCAAATGTGTAATTTTGTATCTGACTGTTCATGCGAGGAACAGCTGAAAGAGACCGTCTTAAAACTCAATGATGATTCACCAGAAAAGGTTATCTATCAGACCTCCCTCATGAGCGCGCTGCTGAGTGGCGTTTATGACGGATCCACCACGGTTTCCGACTTATTAAACAAAGGCGATTTTGGTTTGGGTACCTTCAACCAGCTTGATGGCGAACTCATTGCCTTCGACAGTAAAGTCTATCAGCTACGCTCCGATGGCAGCGCCAATCCTGCCAAACCCGAGCAACAAACACCATTTGCTGTAATGACCTTTTTCAAACCTGAATATCATCACCGCTTCAGCGGAACCGCGACGCGAGAAGAGGTTCACCGGGTTATCGACAGCAAAATCACTTCAGACAATCAGTTCTGCGCCATGCGCATCAGTGGCCGCTTCCAGGCCGTTCAGACACGTACCGTTCCCTGTCAGTGCCGCCCTTATCGCTCAATGCCTGAGGTGCTGGGCGATCAGCCAACCTTTGCATTCAAAGAGACCCAGGGTGAATTGATTGGCTTCCGGACGCCGCAGTACATGCAGGGGATCAACGTGGCCGGTTATCACGAGCACTTTATTACTGATGACCGGCAAGGCGGCGGGCACATCCTCAACTATGTGCTCAAGGAGGGAACGCTGACTTTCGGTGCGATTAGCAAGCTGGTCATTGATCTCCCTCGGGATAGCGAATTCCTTCAGGCTGAACTCAATCCCCACAATCTTGATGAGGCCATTCGGGCCGTCGAAAGCTAACCGCAGAGGTCACTATGAAAACGTTAAAAACCAACACACTCTGGAACAGCGGCGCGGATTTAGTTGTCGCACAGCTTGAAGCTCAGGGTGTAAATCACGTGTTTGGCATCCCCGGAGCCAAGATAGATAAAGTGTTTGATTCGCTAGTGGATTCACCCATTCAACTCATCCCTGTCAGGCATGAAGCGAATGCCGCCTTTATGGCCGCGGCGGTAGGCCGACTCACAGGGCATGCAGGTGTTGCACTCGTGACCTCCGGACCCGGCTGTTCGAACCTGGTGACCGGCATGGCAACCGCCACCAGCGAAGGCGACCCGGTGGTGGCAATTGGCGGAGCGGTAAAACGATCGGACAGTGCCAAACAGGTTCACCAAAGTCTGGATACCGTTTCGATGTTTCGCCCGGTCACAAAATATGCTGTTGAGGTCACTTCTCCCTCAGCGCTGACTGAATGTGTCTCTAATGCATTTCGCCATGCTGAAAACGGACGCGGCGGCGGCACATTTATCAGCCTGCCACAGGATATTGTCGATCAACCTGTGTCCGGCAGCCCTTTGCAAAGCAATGGGCACATAAAGCTGGGCGCCGCTCCCGATGCCCTGATTGAGGCTGTCAGCCAGGAAATCACTCGGGCAAAAAATCCGGTCATCCTGCTGGGACTGATGGCCAGTCAGCCAGAAAACAGTGCCGCAATCCATGAATTACTGTCGAAAAGCCAGATCCCGGTAACCAGTACTTACCAGGCCGCAGGTGCAGTCAGACAGGAAAACTTCTCACGGTTTGCCGGACGAGTTGGATTATTTAATAACCAGGCGGGAGACCGTCTATTACAGCAGGCAGACCTGATCATCACTATCGGTTACAGCCCGGTTGAGTATGAGCCAGCCATGTGGAACAGCGGCAAAGCAATGCTGGTACATATTGATGTGCTGCCGGCTGATACGGATAACCTTTACCTGCCCGACGCAGAACTGGTAGGTGACATTGCACAAACCGTAAGCAAGATTGCCACCCGCATCACCTCGCCGCTTCAGCTCAGTTCCACCGCAGCCTCTGTGCTGGAAGATCGGCAGCAGCAACGGCAATTACTGGCAATACAAGGCGCCAGCTTGAATCAGTTTGCGTTGCATCCACTGCGCATCGTGCGGGCGATGCAGGACATCATTAACGCTGACATCAGCCTTACCGTTGACATGGGAAGCTTTCACATCTGGATAGCGCGGTATCTGTATAGCTTCCGCGCGCGCCAAATCATGATCTCCAATGGCCAACAGACTATGGGTGTCGCCCTGCCCTGGGCTATCGGTGCATGGTTAGTCGATCGCTCACGCAAAATTGTATCGGTCTCCGGGGACGGCGGATTCTTGCAATCAAGCATGGAACTGGAAACTGCCGTCAGGCTCAAGGCCAATATTCTGCACATCATCTGGGTCGATAACGCCTACAACATGGTCGCCATGCAGGAAGAGAAAAAGTATCAGCGCATTTCAGGTGTCAATTTTGGCCCGGTTGACTTCAAAGCCTATGCCGAAGCGTTCGGCGCTGCCGGCTTCTCAGTAAACAGTGCCGCGGAACTGGAGCCAACGTTGCGCCGCGCCATGGATGTCAGCGGCCCGGCAGTGGTCGCTATCCCGGTCGACTACAGCGATAACCCGCTGCTGATGAGTCAGCTACACCTCAGTCAGCTTCTCTAAATAACTATGAAGGATGTCATTATGAAAAACAGCGTCGCATTTGTGACCGGTGCCGGTCAGGGCATTGGCGCAGCCATTGCCTTTCGCCTGGCTAAAGACGGCTTTGCCGTTGCCATCGCGGATTTCAACCTTGAAACAGCGCAGCATGTCGCTGATGAGATTGTCCGCTCGGGTGGAAAGGCTTTGGCGCTGCAGGTTGATGTCACCCAACGCGACAAGGTATTTCACGCTGTTGACGAGGCACGCCATGCGCTGGGCGATTTTAATGTGATTGTGAACAATGCCGGTATTGCGCCATCAACACCTATCAGCGATATCACCGAGGAGATGGTTGATAAGGTTTATAACGTCAACGTCAAGGGGGTGATTTGGGGCATGCAGGCGGCGATCAGCGCTTTCGCCGCTGAGAACCACGGCGGCAAAATCATTAATGCCTGCTCTCAGGCAGGACATGTTGGCAATCCGGAACTTGCCATATACAGTTCCAGTAAGTTTGCCGTTCGCGGGCTTACGCAGACAGCGGCAAAGGATCTTGCGCCTAAAGGGATTACGGTTAATGCCTTCTGTCCCGGCATTGTGAAAACGCCCATGTGGGAATCCATCGACAGACAAATTTCAGAGGCGGCAGGTAAACCCGCCGGATTTGCTACGGAGGAGTTTGCCAAACGGATTACTCTGGGCCGCCTATCTGAGCCGGAAGATGTGGCTGCCTGCGTTGCATTTCTGGCGGGACCCGACTCCGATTATATGACCGGGCAATCGCTATTAATCGATGGCGGTATGGTATTCAACTGATTCCAGAATCCTGCTTACCCGCACAACAATGTGGGTAAGCTATTAGCCATGAGCATTTACCGATAAATCTCATTCCGTTGTATATAAAGCAATTCCGGCAAAATAGGATGTACGCCTTAATAACTTCACGTTGTAGGGAAGCATCGCTGCTTTCTTCGCTGATGCAATATGTTCTGTATCCATTCAGGTAAACGTTTTTATTTCTTTTTAGTCCGGCTCAAAACCCCTATATATCTTACTCAGTCGATCCCTAAACACTACGGGATCGTGCTCCAGACGTATGCGTGCAACTGACTGTATAGAACGCGCTGTAATGGTTTTTCTGTCGCTGATGATATGCAAAACATGGGCTTTCAGCTGGGAAACGATAGCGCTTCGCAGTGCATTTTTGTCGCTGAGCGAGCCTACCGTCAGCTCTGACATGAGGTTCAGGGGACAGCGGATAAGCCAGCCGGCATTTTCCGGATTGATCTCCGGCAGTGCCCGGACGTTAGTTGTAATCACCGGGCAGCCGCAGGCCTGCATTTCCAGAACGGAAAAGCCATAAGTCTCCTGCCAGGTTGGCAGCAGCCCGACGTCAGAGGCCTTAATCAGCGCCAGAACCGCCTCATTGGTTAGCGATGTATGGTGCCGAAATAGCGGGCATTCACGTAGCGTGTTCTCCACGCCTCCCCGAAAAACGGCGTCGTCCTGGAATGCCTGGTGGGCCACGTTATGCGTCTTGTCTGTATCGCCCACTATATTGACGCGCACGTCGTTCACGCTTATCAGGTTTTCCCTTAACAACTGGCTAAAGGCCAGCACAACTTCTGCCCCTCCTTTGCGATAGAACTCCTTGCCCACGAAGGTAAACGTCAGTCGGCCTCTCTGAACTGCAGCATTTTTTTCCTGTAGTACCGGCTGCGGGGGATGCAGCACGTGCAGTTTTGGCGCGATGAAGGTCTGCTCTCTGGGGAAATGCTCCAGCAGCCGCAGCTGGATCTGCCTTGTGGCTTCGGAGATAGCGATGATGCCTTTACAGCGTGCAGAGCAGACATGCCGGAGCTCCCGTGCCAGCTCGGGATTGTCAAACTTCAGTATTCCCCTGACGGGCAGAACACGGGGCAATTCGGTTTCAAAGGTCGCTACCCAATCGCCCGGCCCTGAAGAGACTTCGTTAAAAAGGTGGATAATGTCCGCTTCAACTGAAGACATCAGGGGCAGCGGCCGGAAAATAAAGAGTTTATTTTTGTGCAGCACGCGCTGCCTTATGAGGTTGATCCAGGTCCAGATGTTTCGGGGTCGATAATCCAGGTAATGATGTGAAGGGTCTGTAATGATATTTCTCTTTTCCGGGTAGCCGTTCCCCCCCACGATAATCTTCATTATTCCCCCTGCTGGCGAGTGTGAGAAAAATAAGTGCCATGAATAATTAAAAACCGGCAATTGATAATGTTCAGCAAGTACGTGCGCGTTTTATTGGTGGTTATTGTTTGCAGAAAAGACCTAAGGTTGTCATGGCCATCAATACTGTTCAGATCAACTGCGCAGCACCCATTCAGGGACAGGCAACACTGCGGGAGAACAGAACCTGGATTGCTGCGGTCTTAAACGTTACCAACATCTGATCAGGTGAATACAGTCCCAGACTCGCGCAAAATAGGCCCTGCGCAGACGCCTCCCGACATGGGTAATTATGCACAGGCACGGAAGTAAAATGCGTGTATCTGCCGGGATTTAATGGCTTTCCGGAAAATGTCGGCAAAAAAAGTGCCACTGCTAATTAAAAATTCGGGTTGCCATTCGTAGGTTGGGTAATATGGCAAATCGTTAATCATCGATATTGGCAAACTTTTATTAGCAATAGCAGGGGGCAACGGTTAACCGCCTACTAAATTTTTATTGTTCCCTGATTGGCGCGCCTGATATCCCATAAGGCCATCATTCACAGCAAGGAATCGAGCACGCAAAAAGCTGATTTCGGAGTCGACATGATCGGGTTTACCGGCGTTCTTGCGGTTACTATAAATGCATGAAGAGAACATGCTGAGTGCGCCCCTCTAAAAAACGAATCTTATCGCCTCATCACATCATCTGGTGAAAAAACACCACTAATGAATGGAATCATTATTCGCAAATGCCTGTCACTAATCTGATTAATAAAAAAGGCCTTCACTAATTTTATTTGAACAGCCACACTATTAACCAAATAAATTTAGGGTGATTCATCAATAACTATAAAACCATCCACACAGCCCTGTATGTGAGAAACGTTAAATGTACTCTAACTCAATATGGATCATGTTAGAAAAGTCAGTCAATATCATTGGACTAATATATATCAATGCACTGATGGCAAAATACATTGGCCCTGAAGATTTTGGTAAAATAAACATTTCAACTTCACTTTTTATCTTTGTACAAACGCTATCGTGGTTTGGTGGTCAGAATATTATTTTTAAACGCATGAGTGAAAACACAAAGTCTGGCATCGCACTGGCGATGCACACGCAAAACCAACGGCGAGTGTTCTTTTTACTTTCATCAGGTTCAGTTTTACTCTATCTCTATTTTTTCACTGATTCAATTGTGTTTTTATTTGGCGTGGCTAACTGCATCGCTACATACTATATCGTGATGGACTTCTTTTCTATCTACAACAACACTCAGTTAAAATCAAAAATCAATACAATAACTAATGTCATTGGTTTATCTACCGCCCTATTGATTCGATTCTATATTTCACATTTCAAGCTGCCAGTATATTACTTCACTATCCCCATCATCGTCATCCCTCTCATACCCTACATTATGCGCCTCATCTATTTTCGCTACACCACCCAAATTAAAGAAAATAGTAAGGATGTGAGAATATATAACCGATACATGCTATTCACTGGGGGAGCTTTAATTTTATCAGGTCTATCTGCAGACATATACACTCAGATATCGAGCATTTTTCTGGCAAACATCCTTTCTTACTCAAACTTAGGCGTTTACAGCGTCGCGTTAACCATAGGAGGTGCCTGGTCATTTATTGTGCTGGCATTAATAACAAGCTTCTTCTCAAGAATATACAGTGAAAAAGATCAAATCACCGTTGAGTTACTGCTGCTTAAAATCAATCGACTCGTAATCCTGTTTTCACTTATTGCTTTAGGTGGGTTCTATATTTTTGGCGATTTTTTTATTCATATACTTTATGGTGACAAGTATATGAATTCGGTCAACATCATCCCCATAATTATTATTGGCACTATGTTCTCATCATTAGGCACTATTTGTTATCGCTACATGATAAAAGAGTCTGGATATAGTTACCTGGCTAAAAAAATGGTTTTATGTTGCATCTTAACAATACCGTTATCCTGGTTAATGATTAATGCCTTCGGGATTAACGGTGCCGCTTACTGTTTTTTGACGGTTGAGATTTTATCTTGCACGTTGCTCAATTACTTCTTCAAAAATAAAACGATTATCAAAATGCATCTTAACATTTTCAAACTGAGATAATTTTAATGAAAATGATAAAACACACAGTTAAATCAGCTTTAAAAATCAGTGCTTACATGTACCCTGAGTTTTGTGCTAAAACCCACTACTATATTAAGTTCAAGAAAAAACTGAACTTAACCAACCCTATTAATTTCAATGAAAAAATACAGTGGCTTAAATTCAATGAATTGAGTGGAGACATTTATACTTTGTGCGCTGATAAGTATAAAGTCAGGGAGTATATTGCATCTAAAGGGTGTGATGAAATCCTCAATGAACTTTACGGAGTGTATGATGACCCACTAGATATTGACTACAATGCGTTACCCGAAAAATTTGCACTTAAGTGCAACCATGGCGCTGGCTATAACATAATATGTAACAGCAAATCATCACTGGATATTGAACAAACCAATAAGCAACTCAATAAATGGTTAAAGCAGGATTTCTCCACAAATTTTGTTGAACCGCAGTATAAGAAAATAGACAGAAAGATTTTATGCGAGAAATACATCGAAAACCAGCAAGGCGGTTTTCCTGAAGATTATAAATTTTACTGTTTTAATGGCAAACCTTACGCGGTAATGGTCTGCATGGAACGAGAGAAAGGCACCCCTAAGTTCTATTATTTTGATATGAACTGGAACCCTCTGCCCTTTGAAGATACTGTTGAGTTAATAAAGAGCAATCAGCAGCCAAAAATGCCTCAGGGATTCATTAAAATGAGAGAGTATGCGGTTAAACTGGCATCTGATTTTAAATTTGTTCGCGCGGATTTCTACCTTCTTAACGGCAATGTTATTTTTGGTGAATTGACATTTACCCCCTCTGCGGGGCTCGATGTTACATTGCAGGAAGCAGATGCTATTTTAGGCAGCCAACTGAAGTTATAGCTTTAAGAGTGTTAAAATACTGACTTTCGGAGCAGGACATCCCGTGACGTAAACCTGCCTGCTCCGCTTCACTTTGAAATATTTCTCTTTTTTCCTCCCTCATTCGCGATCCTAAACCCAGCTGATACAGACAAGGGTTATGAGTGGTCTTTACTTTCAAAGCAAGGCCGGAAGCCCCACAACCTCTCCTAACGCGGTTCGATTTAACGGACCCATTTACCGCCTGACAGCCTGACCTGTTGAAGCGTCTATACTGATATGCAGGAATAAATAATCCTCAGATAACCGATAAGAGAATGGTTACTGATTGTTTTAACTTATCCGCCAACGTAGGTTGTTGGCTTAATAAAAGGGAAAGTGATGCCATTTATATTTGTTGAGTTATCTGGTGCTCCAACATGGGTGCCTGCTGTATTGCTCGTCACTCTCTCACTTGTCGTGGGTTTTCTGGCGCGATTCATTCTTCTCAGGTTTATCCGCTACTGGCAAAATCGGGACAGAAAGCTTTTCAAATCACTCGAAAAGCATCTGCGAGGATCCCTGTTTTTGTTCATTCCCTTACTGTTGATCAGTGCAGGGCTTAATTATGTTAACATCCAACCAGGATCCCTTAGCTTCATTACAACAACCGTTAATATATTTATTATCTTATCCTTCTGCTCTGTACTCATTCGATTGACTAACGTAGCGCAGGATATGCTTTTCATACGTTATGACATTAATCTTTCGAATAACCTTCGCGCGCGAAAAATTCGCACTCAGATAATGTATGTAAAGAAGGTCGCTATTGTTGTATTGGTGACATTCTGTGTTTCTCTCATTCTCCTCAGTTTCCCTGGCGTGCGAAAATTCGGTACGACGATCCTCGCTGGAGCCGGGGTTGCCGGCATAATAATTGGCTTTGCCTTGCAGAAGTCGCTAGTTAATTTGTTTGCCGGAATTCAGATAGCCTTTACACAACCGATAAAAATTGATGATGCCGTAGTGGTTGAAAATGAATGGGGCTGGATTGAAGAGATAAACCTGACATATGTTGTGGTACGTATCTGGGATTTGCGCCGCCTGGTTTTGCCCATTACCTATTTTACAGAAAATGCTTTTCAGAACTGGACGCGTAACAACGCCCAAATATTAGGATCTGTTTTTCTTTATCTCGATTATTCAATGCCATTAGATCCGTTGCGAAAGCATTTTGAAAAAGTGCTCAGTGAAACAAAACTCTGGGATCAACAAACTCAGGTGCTACAGGTTACTGATACCAGTGACAAAACCATGACTATTAGATTATTGATGACGGCACAAAACTCCCCCACTGCCTGGGATTTACGCTGTTACGTGCGGGAAAAAATGATTGAATTTATTCAGCAAAATTATCCACAAAGCCTTCCTCATGTCAGGGCGACACTGACTGAGGCAGGTGTGCGAGAGACGAGCAGTTCACCCTCGTAGTTCTCCAGGCGAGAACAGGATTTAGTTAAAAAATTGTAGCGACAAATGCATTCTGCCTGAGGCTGTATGGCAAAGGGTGATAATGCGAAATCCAGCATACGATGCGGGGACCGGAGGACGAATGGACCCCGCAACGTAAAACGATCGATTAAACCTGGAAGGCTTCAACCATGCCACGCAATGCATGCGCCTGAGTAGACAGCTGCTGTGATGCTGAGGAGGACTCTTCAACCAACGCAGCATTGTTCTGAGTCACGCCGTCCATCTGGCTTACCGCAATGCTCACCTGAGAAATCCCCTGCATCTGTTCGGACGAAGCCAATGATATCTCGTCCATAGCATCCGCGAGTTCACCAACCATGCCGACAATTTTCATGATGCTTTGTCCGGTTCCTGCCGCTACATTCACGCCGCTTTCAACCTGCCCTACGGCCTGCTCAATGAGTTGTTTAATATCTCGTGCCGCAGTCGCACTTCGTTGTGCTAACGTTCTGACTTCCCCGGCGACCACGGCAAATCCCCGTCCTTCTTCCCCTGCGCGAGCCGCTTCAACAGCGGCATTGAGTGCAAGAATATTAGTCTGGAAAGCAATGCTTTCAATAACTGAAGTTATGTCTCGCACTTTTGTCGCACTGAGTGAAATCTCATTCATGGTATCAGACATTTTCTGCACATCCGCCTCGCCTGCGCGTGCCAGATCTGCGGCCCCCCGCGCGACCTGTGCCGTTTGCTGCGCGCCAGCGGTATTACTTTTCACTGTGACTGTGAGCTGCTCCATACTCGCGGCAGTTTCCTGAAGCGCAGCAGCCTGTTGTTCAGTGCGGGATGAGAGCTCAGTGTTGCCCTGCGATATTTCATCAGCGGCTAAAGCTACCGATCCTGCTGAGTCTTTTATTTGCGTTACCAATCCCCGCAGGCTCTCCTGCATACGATCTAACGATGCCAATAGGCTGTGCTTATCATGACGGCGTAAGGTTATTGCGGTTGTCAGGTTCCCGGCGGCGATGGCAGCCGCTAATGCTTGTGCCTGGGCAGGCTCACCGCCTAGCTGACGCATCAATACCCTAACGATGACATAACCCGTTACCACGGAAATAATCACCGAAAGCGCGGAAATAATGAGTAGTACAAACGCTGTGTGTGTCGTTGATGCACTGATCTCAGCCATCGTATCCCTGCTGAGGGCCATTTCAATATCCGTCAGCGCGTCCAGCGATCCCATTAATGCCTGCTGTGCCGGTCGAGCAGTCTTCATAAGGTACTCCGTCGCTTCCTGCTGACGGTTGTTAAGTCCCAATTGCCCAGCCGTCATTAACGTCTCCATCGCCGCGCCTTCAGAGGCTAATACCTTTTCCAGAGCCTCCTTGCCGTGAGGTGAGACATGTTGTGACATGCTATCGACCAGCTCGCGACGCTTCTCAATATAATTCTTCTGCTGCGATATCAATCTTTGCCATTCGGGCTGCATGTCAACGGGATCGTTAAGTAACGCCAGGTTGCGCACGGCAATCGCCATATCGCGGGCAATTCCCCGCATATCCTGAACCAGCGTAAAGCGCTTCATCTTGTTATTAACCGTATCTTCCATTCCATCCCGCGCCTGCCATAACGCGTTTAGAGCAATACCTGTACATAATACGAAAAGAAGAATGAGCAGGCTGAAGCCCGCTGCCAAACGTGTAGATATTTTCATTTAGGATTCTCTAAATATTCAAGATACTTCGCAGAAGAAGGGAAATTATAGACAGTGAAATTAAGTCTGCCTGGCAGGATATTTAATAGTTACCACGTGAAAATTTATCACGCACGAAAACAATAAGAACCACTTGAGTAATCTTATATAACTTAAGTTAAATTATGCTATTTTTTGGCTATTGATTTGATTTAATTTTAATTCTGGCTGAATTAAAATTAATATTTATTCAAGAAATAATTATGCAATTTTTTTACTTACTTTAATTTATACGGTTATCTTGCTGCATTTCAGAGCACGCGAAGCCGACTCGCCTAATCTTGCAACGGCAAGGTAGCAGGCTCGAAAAACTGATAAGACCCATCACGTCGAGCTTTCGCCTGATACATCGCCAAATCGGCATTTTCGAATAAGGTTTTGGCGGTAGCTTGCCCGAACTGTGCGAGGCTGATGCCGATAGCTGCCCCGATTTGTACTTCCACGTCATTGAGGATAAATGGCGCTTTCAGGCCATCAATGAGGCGCTGGGCGATGGCAGAAGCCGCCTCGCGATTGGCACACCTGGCTGCGACCACGAACTCATCTCCCCCCAGACGCGCGACCGAGTCGCCCGGACGCATGCAACTTTGTAGCCGTTCACTTACCCGTTGCAGCAACACATCCCCCACCGCGTGTCCCATTGAATCATTGACTGCCTTAAACCCATTGAGATCGATGAAAAGAACTGTCGTATAGGAAAGGTCTTCGCCCTGCGCGAGCATGCCAAGCACCTTGTCGTTAATCCAGGCTCGATTGGGCAATCCCGTTAAGGTGTCGCGGGTAGCCAACTGCTCGAGCATCATCATCTTCTCTTTGTCACGCGTAATATCGCGCGAAACCAGCACTGCCCCGATGTTTTTGCCGGTAGAGGGATCGCTGACGCCGCAGGCCTTCGTGCCAAGCGTAATGTAGTGACCATGGCGATGTAGCTTGCGAACCTCGACAACGTCCGGCAGTTCAGCACCGTTGAAGATATTGACCAATACTTCCGAAGCGGGTGTACGGTCGTCGGGATGCAGAAAGTCCACCACTCGCTGGCCTACTATTTCAGCTGCTGACCAGCCAATCATTTCGCTGTAAGAAGGCGAGATCGAAACGTACCGGCCATCTGCATCGCAATGGGCGATCAGATCCGTGCTGTTTTCAATTAACAGACGGTATTCTGTCGCCGTTCGCAGCGCGTCCTCAAGGGCTTTACGTTGTCCGGTAATATCCAGAACGAAGCCGCTGTACTGCAGACGAGATGCACCTGGCTGGCATGCTGGTAGGCCTGAAACAATCACATGCCGCATCGTCCCATCCAGGCAATTGATCGGCACTTCAATATGAAAGGATGTTTTAAATTCTAATGCTGCGGTCAGTTGCAGCGCGATCTTTGCATCTTCATCAGCCTGCGCGAATCTAAGCCATTCACTGAGCGTTATGCCTTTAAGTACTGGCATTAAGCCAGCTGGGCACTCCTGGCTAGCGATGCAAATGCCTTGTTCGTCCGTGGACCAAACGGCGGAGAGGGTAGGTTTGATCGCGATGTGCATGCTGATGGTTCCGTTATTTGCTGACGATGCTGTATACATTTCAAACTGCTTCCAAAACCCCGCAGGTGCTTCGGAAAGAATCTCTGATAAAGAGAATGGCTGGCACAAACGCCGTCGCTCGCTGCAGCCTGTTTAGCAACATTCTCCAGGGTGCCATTCAGCTGCAGAGAGGACCAAAATCATCAATGGCCCATTGCAGTGCTAAGATGGCTGATCTGTGTTTATCGGCTGATTCAGCCACAATCTTTAATCCGCAGGGCATAATTGAAAAGAAGTGATTGATGTGCTCAGCGCTATTCTTAATAAAAGCAGATCTCTACATCCATGACGTCTCATCAAACTATTTAGCGATTAATGGCAATAGCTTAAATAGGCTTGCATGGGCTGGGAATGTTCATCTCTCTTTAGACCTACAGTGAGTGCCAATATCAGGCAGGTTAAACGGTGGTAACGCTAGATGAACAAATTCACCCGGCTCAAACCCTTAATATCTATATGGGTTTGCTCACTGCAATTATCACCTTTCCCAGACGGTCTAAGAGAGTTAAATTTGCCGCTGCCAACTCGTAACACAACGAAACAGTAACAGCTATAAAACATATTTAAATTTATGTTTATATGACTTTTAGGAATAAACCTTGAGCAAAATTTTCCTTTGGGCCTACAGTTGATGTTGAGGTTGTCATAAACGTTAAATGGAGGATGTATTATGTCTTTTCAACACGACGGGAAAGGTTACGTCATTATTGGCGAAGCGGCATTAAGCATCGCATTAGGTCAACGAGTGGTGAGTGTTCATTCGCTAATTGACGAACTTGACTATATGGCAAATGCTGGCGGCAGCGATGCACGGTTGTCTGATATTTCTGAAGCAAGCAACTGGCTGAAGAGTTTTGATGAGCCCGAGCGTGCTGTGCGACATGTGCCTTATCTGCAGACGCTTACAGGCCTGAACGACGAGACGAACTGACGCCAAAGGACGTAGTCCGGCTCTGGCCGGAAGACGACGACGAAGATGACCTCAGCGGTCACGTTTAAACGTGTACCGGCCGGAGAATATGTCAGGGACGACACTCTCTATCCTATCAAATACCCTTTTGTTTCACTTGAAAAAGACTCCCACACCAAATTGGATGAATTCGTTTGCTTAACCAGCGGATGCCAGTACGTCGCGGTATGTGCATTGTTATCTTTAACGATTTTAGATGATCTTCTTAAATTTATCTCACATCAGCGCTATCGCAACCTGTAAAATGCATGCTGCTTAATTATTTTGGCAATATTTATTCTCTTATTGAAGATGTAGGGACAAAAAATCCTGTAATTTTAGCTATCGTTTGGCTTGAAAACGATTTCAAATAAGGCCATACCAAATTGAGACTATTCTTTATAAAAAGTGCGGCATGTAAATAATGATTTTTATTTAACTTACTTATCAGCAAGTTGGAAGTAACCTTTCATTGTTACAAAGTTCGAAATAAAGGTATAAAACCACTATCCTGGAATTTAGACAGGAACTTGATGAGGTTTGTTACTACACTGTCCACTGTGGTTACCACAAATTTATTGGAGGAAACACAGTGTTATTTCATGATGAAGAACAAGGGCACATCATTATTGGCGAAGCAGTGTTTAACCTTGCCACCAGCCAGAAAGAAATCAACATTGATTCACTGATTACAGAGTTGGGCACCATGGCCGAATACGACGTTAGCGATTACAGACTTGCACAGATTGCTGAGGCAAGGCGCTGGCTAAAAAGCTTCGTCAATACGTCTCAACGAAATCGTGAAGAGTTACGCTGGCTTGCTGGATCCGGTCACGTACAGGCCCCCGGCAGAGAGAGCTAAATAACGCCCGGCCTGATTCCATCAGAGGACGCGCCTCAGGGCGCTCCGTGATCAATCGACATCCTCCCTATCTCACTCCTGACCTTTCATTTCCTATCGATAAATCCCCTTTTGCGCACAGATTTTACCCTTTGAAAAGACAAGAGATGCCTATCTTTTCACCACTTACTCTACTGTAATTAATTGATAATAAAAGATAAGCATTTTTTCACTAAAAACGCACCTGTACATAACAGTAATTTCTGTACAAGTTTTGGGAAGTTGTCTAACTTTATGCTCAAACAGGTTCGACTCTATTTAAATCTCTTGCGAGGTTCGCCTGCGTCCAGAGATGTCTAAATAGCCGGATAAAGCCAGCGGTATCGGGCATTATGCCCGCAAGTGAACGGCCCCAGCTCAGCAAGGTACTCTGGGTAAAATGGTTTTAGACATCCTGCAGGCAGACAAGAATCCAAGCCATAAGGCTATTGGGAGTAAAAAGACAGGTAATAACAGCAATATGTTCTAAATTTAATCCTGGATGGCTTTTCGGTGCTTGAACACCGAGTTCCATCCTGAGTGCCCCGGGATGTGGGGCGTATAAAGTACAACCATAAGTTAATGTTACTTCAGGAATATCTGACAAAAGGGGAGAGAAAATGCAACAAACTACACAGTTTACGTCCGGTGAAAAAGACATCGCTCATCATCTCCACAATGCAGGTGACAAATTTTCTGCGGAAACAGCTATTGTCGACGCCGTGGTGCAACAGTTAGTTAGCCAGGGTATGAGCGTGACTAACAGTGCCATCATTTTGCGCCTCATTACGGAAATCGAGGTCACCACTGATCCACTGCAACTTGATGTGCTACTCAACGCATTAAAAATCGTGGTCGGTTCTACCCCGGGTGAGGAAGATCGCTGGGCATACTTTTACTGGTAACTCATGAGCAGTGAAATCTCAGAGAACAGAGCGATGCATACATGCAAAATGGATGACTCGTTGAGGCGAGCTTGAGAGAGTTAACCCTGCGACTTCACACGGATTGGGTAATCTCACGCATCTCAGCTGAACGTCTTAGGGATGGCAGAGCATGGTATTGCGCGTATTTACGCTCAGTGCATCAGCTGCGCAAGTAGTCTAATAGCTCGTTCACAAACATCACGCCTCTCCACGCCGGCAGAGTGAACCTTCATCAGCTGCAGTTCAGCAATGAGTTGGTGAAGCTTAAGATGTTGGTCTGGTGTTAGCAGGCGAGTGACGGCTGCCCCAATGATGGCGTGGATGTCTTGCATAGGTGTGTCATCGCTCAAATGAACTCCAGATTCCAGTGGATATATATACAGTATATCATTAAATCTTTCTGACCAACATCCGACTAGACGAACATCTTAACTGGCGGGGATTTCATACCTCTCACCCCGCCGGAAACGCGGTGGTGGGCAAGATGTTAGGCCTTCATCGTCAGGCGTGCGGCCCATAACGATTTCAAGGCAATTGCGCAGCACATCAAGTGAAAAGGCGTGCTCGACGCGAGATTTGGCTTTTTCGCCTGGCAGTGCTTTACGGCCTCGCCGATGTTAATGTTGCAAACGTTTATTTCACCGCTGTTTTTCATGTAACGCTATATCCTCATAACGTTGAACGCATTACCGCACGTTCAGCTCCCGTTCAGACAGTGTCATCAGCGGGTGATTCATGCTTTTCTTGAGGTTGAGTTGCGCACCTGACATAAAAGACAATCTCCGTTACTCATTAGGTCCGCCTAAATTCTGTTGACTAAAAAACTTATGCACTTATAAGACAATCAATAAGCCGCACATTAGAGTTACGCCATATTCTCAAACCTGGAACGCTTTATTAGGGCTAATTTAAAATCGATGAATATTCCTGATAGGGTTTATCTTGCCGTGCAGGTATAGCAGGTAAAAAATTACCTCTGAAAGTGGAAATCCTTAACGCTTTCAGAGGCGATGCAAAGCATCATTCGTTACGTGCGGTGAGGACCGCCAGGTCAATTTATAGAAAATTTAAAAAAAAGCACGGAAATTATTTTTTATTTACCCATTCAATACAGTCATTCATTTTACATGTTTATAATAATGAAACCGCTTCGTTTATTAATGACTTCCGCGAATGTTAAAATATTTCCCATGCCATAAACTTTCCCGATATCCGTGCCATTATATCTTTGAAAAAATAACGCCACCGTACGGTCACCCACGCTTTACTCATTAAAATGACGTTCAATCTGGCTAACTTCAGCTGTGTCATCACTCTACTGTGATTGATGGATATCTGCAGCATTGCCACGCCCATTAACAACGCCAGCGAGGAAGCCGCCAGTTTGATCTCCCTCTGCCAGACGGAAAAAAGGGAATTTTGAGGATTTGGTAATAGGCGCTGCGTGATAGTCTGCTGCAGTAATGTTCATTCTAAAGGAGCGTCAAAAATGGCAACACGGGAACACCATTATCAGGTCACGGTGCGCTGGACAGGCAACCGCGGCAAAGGCACTGCCTCCTATACCGCTTACGATCGTAACGCTGAGCTGATTGCCGCAGGCAAAGAGACGGTGGCGCTGAGCGCTGACCCGGCGTTTCGCGGGGATGCAACGCGCTGGAATCCGGAGGAGTTGCTGCTGGCTTCGGCCTCAGCCTGCCACAAATTGTGGTATCTGCATCTGTGTTCTGACGCCGGCATTGTCGTAGAAGCGTATGAGGATGCGGCGGAAGGGACAATGATTGAAGGGACGCGTGGACGGTTTACCCGCATCACGCTGAAACCGCGCATTACACTGCGCGATCCGGCGGAAGCGGATCGCGCGCGTGAACTGCATCATCAAGCCCATGAGGCCTGTTTTATCGCTAACTCGCTGAACTTTCCTGTGTACTGCGAACCTGAATTCGGGTAATTCAGGCCGCGCCGGCAAGCGACGGTTGCCACACGCGCACACCGTTGCGTCCGGCGCGCTTCACCTCATATAGCGCTTCATCAGCGTGGCGCAGCCAGTGACGAATCGACTCCGCATGGGCTGCCGACGCAATACCTATACTCACCGAACAACGATACTCTGCCGATGCCGGTAAGCGCACCTGCGCAATCTTTTCTCGCAAGCGTTGCGCCAGCGCCATCACTGATTCGTCGTTGGCATGATGTACAATCACGCCCAACTCATCGCCGCCAAAACGCGCAGGAATATCCTGTAATCCTACAGAATTGCGCAGCAGCGTGGAGATCTCCGCCAGCAAAAAATCTCCCGCTTCGTGCCCCCACGTATCGTTGACCGATTTGAAATAATCGAGATCCATCAACAGCAAATAACCCACGCTATCGCCGCGCCGCGTACTGAGAAATTCGCTTTCCAGCCGCCGCTCAAACATACGACGATTAGGGATTTCCAGACCGGGATCCATTAGCGCAATGCGTTCCAGCTCGCGGTTACGTTTACGCAGTTGCCAGGTGAGATTGTACGAGGTAACGCTCAGAACCAGCATGTAGCAGGTTGCAAGCGGCAAACTCAGCCAAACGGTTCGCAGACTGAAGGTGAGATTGACGCCCGCACCATCTACCAACCAAACCAATATAAACGCGCAAAGAAACGCCTGCATTGCAGCAATCAATTGTGCAGGTCCGCCTGCGGCATAGCGGTCGGATGCCAGCACCGCCATGATGATAAATGAGGGCAGCGGGCTCAACGCCATTAGCGCTACCCATATGCCGCCAAATGCGGCATCGAGCGTCAAGTTGTGCCGCTCGGTGGCCGTGGAATCCTCGGCACGCAGTGCGCGGCGATAGGCCAGCCACGGCCAGAGAAAAGCGTTCAAAAATAACAGGGCGCTAAACGCCAGGCCACGATCCCTCTCCATCATTACCGAGAGAATCGGGAAAAAACATAAAATCGTGCCGAGCTGGCGCATGATAAACATGCGGCGTACGAAGCGTTGAGAGCGCCGCTTCAAATGGCTATCGTCAGGTGAGTAATAGTTCATGCACGAGAGAGGTATCAGGGCGACAAGAATTGCAGTTTAACGGGAAAAAGAAGCAGCGGATCGCTTTATTTTAAGAATATTTACCTTGCGATCATGTAACCGAATAAAAAGTACACATTCCGCTTTGAGCAAAGACAGTGGAAGACCATCTGGACCGACTTCCACTGTGACTTTTTCTAACGAGCAGCACCCTGTAAGCGAAATTGTGCCACCAGCCGTTCCAGCATCATCGCCTGCTCTTCCAGCGAATTCGCCGAGTGGGAAGAGGCGCTAACCAGCGTGGCATTCTGTTGCGTGGTGGCATCCAGCTCGCCCACCGCACGGGCAATCTGCTCGATGCCGCGGCTCTGTTCATCTGACGCCGCTGAAATCTCTTCCATGATTTCATTCACGCGCGCGATGCTGCCGAGAATGTGGTCCATGGTTTCACCCGCGCGCGCCACTTGCTGGTGCCCGTTGCTGATGCGTCCGACTGATTCGCTGATGAGCTGCTCAATATCTTTCGCCGCACCGGCACTGCGCTGCGCCAGATTGCGTACTTCGCTGGCCACCACGGCAAAGCCTCGTCCCTGCTCGCCCGCTCGCGCCGCTTCCACCGCCGCGTTTAGGGCAAGGATATTGGTCTGGAAAGCGATGCTGTTTATTACCGCGGTGATATCGGCGATCTTCTTCGAGCTTTCGGAAATTTCACCCATGGTGTTCACCACATCACGCACGGCGATGCCGCCTTTATTGGCGTTTTGCGAGGCCTCAGCGGCAATCTGACTTGCCTGACGCGCATTGGCGGCGTTGTTTTTCACCGTTGCGGTCAGCTGCTCCATGCTGGCGGCGGTTTCTACCACCGCCGCCGCTTGTTGTTCGGTGCGCGATGACAGATCAAGGTTACCCTGATTAATAGCGCTCGCCGCCTGCGACACGCTGCTCACACTGGTCAGCACATCACCGATCATGCTGCGCAGTCGTTCATTCATGCGCCCCATCGCCGAGGTCAATTTGCCGAGTTCATCATGGCGATCGGTAGCAAACTGTGAACTGAGATCGCCATTGGCAATACGCTCTGCCAGTTCAAGGTTATGAAACACCGGACGTGTAATTTGGCGAATGATGTACCACGCCACCAAAATGCCAAACAGAATCGCCAGTCCACCAATCAGCAATGACATCGCCGCTGAGCCGTTAGCCAGTTCATCATTGCGCGCTTTGACGATGGTAATAATCTGTTTGATGGCCGCACTGCTCTTATCGCCAGCTACTTTTACCGTATTCTCTGCAGCAACCAGCTGGCCATAAGCATCCGCCGCTTGCAGGCTGAGGCCTTTAAATTTTTCAGTATCCTGCCACAACGCGGTAAATCCGCCCTGCTGTTCCGGCGGCAACTGCGCCAGCAACGCGTTCATACCCTGATCGGCCTGTTGGAAATGATTCTCCAGCGTTTTACGCAGCGCATCGCTGACGTTAAAACGCAGCGCCCAGGCTTCTTCGCGCACGTTGCTAATGGCGAAAAGCTGCTCATAAATTTGATTGGTGAGTTCTGGATGGGTAACGGGGGTGCGCATCAGTTGGGTGTAGCGCGAGGTCATGTCTTGCTGGCTTAAGGAATCGAGTTGCGCGCGCAGGCTATTGAGTTGCTGCGTGGCTTGCGTCATGGCGCCAATGCTGCTCTGGAAACTGGCGAGGTGCGTGCCGAGTTCATCCATCCGCACTCTGGCGCCATCCGACCATGAAAGCTGGTTCGCTTCGCGGGTGAGCTGCTGCGCATGTGTGACGTAATTCGCCATCACCTGACCGGATTTGTCATCACCATAGAGATATTTGAGGCGATTAATTTTGGCCTGGAACACTTCGATGTTGATGTCATAAATCAGGTTGGTTTTCTGATAGATATCGTGAATAGCATTGAAGCGCTGCACGCTCAACCCAGTCGCCAGCGCCACTAACAACAGCACCATACCGAATCCTGCCGACAGCTTACGCGTGATGCGCACATTACGTAATCGGGATACCAGTCCCATGTTCCCTGCTCCTGCGTTTGTTGTTTTTGTAAAGTTTCTAAAGCAGTTATCGGAGCGGTGTGGGAAATGTTTATTAAGGATTGTGCGAAAAGTAATTGCAGGATGTGACGCGCCGCTGAAAACAGCAAATAGGTTTTTTAAGGCAAGCCCGCGGCGCTAACGGGTTGATAAACAAACAGGGCCCGAAAACCGCATCAAACGCTGTGAATTAACGGCTTTTTAATTGAAGCGTTAATACTTTTTGATTACTTCAATCAAAGAGGTTGTCGATACTGAAGGGGTGCGTTTTAAATAGATGACTTCAGCGAGTGAAGAAAATTTATCAAACTTCCCTTTCCAGTCATCGCCCATCACCAAGGTATCGGCGTTATATTTTTTAATATAGTCAGCCTTCAATTCCAGTGATTCTTCCAGAAAAACCACATCGACATATTTAATTCCCGCGATAATCGACATTCTGTCACTTTCATCATAAACGGGACAGCGCCCTTTTTTGTGAAAGTTCAAGGCATCGGAAGAGACCCCAACGGCTAGCCAGTCACCCAACTTTTTTGCGCGCTGTAAGATATGTAAATGCCCGACATGGAACACATCAAAGGTTCCGAAAGTGATAATTTTTTTCATGGCTATGATATCGATTATAAATTAAATCCCTCTTGAGCAATTTACATGCCATAAAAATTAAGATTTATTTTCAATTGGATAGGAGTAAAGCCTGTTTTAAGCGGAAGCAAAACTTCCACTAAAGCGGAAATGACTGATGCGGTTAACAAAGAAATCTCGAATGGGTGGATTGCCAAAGTTGAGCATAAAAACCGCGTTTTTGCTGTTGAACCGGCTGGTCGCACCAGAGTTAAAGCAAGGTGCTATTAATTTAACACGTTAAAGTATGTTGTAACTATATGCGCTATTTCTTTCTGGCGAGCTGATACCGCCGGTTAAGGGGTAAACCTCCATTATATCAATGCAATGAACATATTTACCCCGGCGATTTCAGGATGAAATCGCCTGCTTACAAGCGCAGGCGATAAGTGTTTTACCAACGGGTTGCTTGCATATCGATAACGAAACGGTACTTCACATCGCCCTTCAACATACGTGCGAAGGCCGTTTCGATCTCTTCACCAGCAATCAGTTCGATATCGGCAGTGATATTGTGCTGGCCACAGAAATCCAGCATTTCCTGGGTTTCCTGAATGCTACCAATCGACGATCCGCTAATGCTCAAGCGACGATTCACCATCGGCGTGACGTTAGGAGAGTGATGCGGTTGCTCAGGTATGCCGACCAGCACCAAGCGACCATTGGTTTTCAGCGTAGCAAGGTAAGGATCGAGATCGTGTGGTGCCGACACGCAGTCCACAATGAAATCCAGTGAAGTTTGCGCGGCAGCCATCTGCTCCGCATCGCGTGATACCACCACGCGCGTAGCGCCTAAGCGCAGCGCATCTTTGCCTTTCGCCGGTGAAGTGGTGAACAGCGTCACTTCCGCGCCCATTGCACTGGCCAGCTTAACAGCCATATGACCCAAGCCGCCCAAACCGACTACGCCAACTTTATCACCGGCCTTCACGTTAAAGTAACGCAGCGGCGACCATACGGTCACGCCCGCACAGAGCAGCGGCGCAACGCCAGCTAAGGGTAAAGTTTGTGGCACGGACACCACGAAGTGCTGATCGACCACTACATTTTGCGCGTATCCGCCCCACGTGCTGTCGCCAGTATATTTATCAATGCCGTTATACGTTGCGACAAAGCCAGATTCACAATACTGCTCTTCTTTCTGTTGGCAGAAATGACATTCACGGCAGGAATCGACCATCACGCCCACGCCGACAATATCGCCAGTGGTGAAATTCGTTACGTCCGCGCCGGTTTCCACTACGCGTCCAACGATTTCATGCCCCGGCACCAGCGGATAGCGACTTACCGCCCATTCGTTGCGTGCCATATGCAGGTCCGAATGGCATACCCCGCAATACAGAATTTCAATTTTGACATCCTGCTGCTGCAGTGGGCGCAGCGCGATTTGGCTGGAAGAGAGCGGTTTGGCCGCGTCGTGTGCGACTAATGCATTGATTTTCATAGTGCCTCCGAAATGAGCTGGCTATGGCTAGCTGAAGGCGGCAGACTATAGTGAACATGGTGCAAAATTGATAGTAGTTACCATTTGGTAACCACAGAGGAGATGCAAGCGATGCCCGCAATAGTTGAC
Source organism: Enterobacter ludwigii (assembly GCA_900068845.1). Classification (GTDB taxonomy): domain Bacteria; phylum Pseudomonadota; class Gammaproteobacteria; order Enterobacterales; family Enterobacteriaceae; genus Pantoea; species Pantoea ludwigii_A. The sequence goes on along the minus strand of CEFQ01000012.1, from coordinate 86,908 downwards.
GGTAAACTGTTTTTTTATGCGGATTCGCCGCCGCGACGCTTGATGGATCTGTTTTCGGTGAAATGGAGCAGCATGGTTCTGCACGCTCTCTATCACTGGCCCAATCATCGCGCGCGCACCGGCGAGTTACAGCGCAGCCTGCAGGGGATTTCAAAGAAGATGCTGTTTCAGACGCTGAAAGAGCTGGAGCAACGCGGGCTGATTGCCCGCCACGTTTATGATGTGGTGCCGCCAAAAGTTGATTATCGCTTAACACCGCTGGGCATGACGTTTGCGGTGCCGATCGAGCAGATGTATCAGTGGGGACTGGAAAATCAGGCGGCGCTGGATGCGATGGAAGCCCACTATCGCGCCGCTACGGACGCGCCATTAGCCGCGACACACAATCCCGATCGTGCTGCTGGCGCGGATTAAACACCACTAAACTTAGACCGGGCTTGCCTTCAACCGCGAAGGTGCTGTATTCCAGCTCCAACACGCCTTCATCAGGCAGCCACAGCTGTTTGATACCTTCGCCATGCTGACTCACTTCCTGCGATTGCCACAGCTGGCGGAAGGTATCGCTCAACTCGCACAGCTCATCCACCAGCGCGCGCACATGCTCGCTAGCACCGGTCCGCGCCACGTCCGCGCGGAAGTTGGCCACCATGCCACGCGTGACTTTATGCCAATCCGGTAGACGCTTTTTCATCTCTTCGTTGCGAAACATCATCAACAGGATATTACGCTGGGCGGGCGGCAGCTCGGCATAATCAACAAACACTTTGGTCGCTGCACGGTTCCACGCCACGACCTGCCATTCAGCTGTTTTGACCAGTGCAGGCGTGTTCTCCATGCTATCAAGTACGCGCTGTAGCGAAGGCGAAACATCCACGCCCGCTTGCCATGTCACGCCAGGCAGCCGATTTTGTGCCAGTAAAAACAGATGATCGCGCTCGGCGGCACTGAGCTCTAACGCACGAGCTAAACGTTCCAGCACTTCTTCAGAGGGCGCACCCCCTCTGCCCTGCTCAAGCCAGGTATACCACGTGGTGCTGACGCAGGCGCGCACCGCCACTTCTTCCCGGCGCAGGCCCGGCGTCCGGCGGCGCAGCAAGGTGTAGCCGAGTTTCGCCGCGTCCAGTCGCTGGCGGCGTTCGCGCAGATAGTTGCCGAGCACGTTGTCATCTTGCTGAGTCATGCCTTTATCCTGTTAGTGCATATACCTGTATAAGCTCACGACTTTTCGCCGTGTCGCAGCCTTTTATGATAGTGCTTCAACTTTGAAAAAGTGGAGCAGGAATATGCGAATTTTTGTGACCGGGGCGAGCGGTTTTATCGGTTCCGCCATTGTGAAAAAACTGCAGGCACGCGGTTATGAGGTGCAAGGTCTGGCGCGCAGCGAGGCTTCCGCAGAAAAACTGCAGCAGCAAGGTGTGCAGGTGATTCGCGGCGATCTGCAAGATCTCGTCGGGCTGCGCAAGGCGGTGGAACAGAGCGATGGCGTGATCCATGCCGGTTATATCCACGATTTCAGCCGTATGGATCATGCCGCCGACGTCGATCAACGCGCCATTCTGGCAATGGGTGACGTATTGGCAGGATCCGATCGACCGCTGATTGTGACCACCGGCACTGCGTTAGTGTCGCCAGGACGTCTCGCCACTGAACAGATTCGTCCGGCACCGGGTGCGCATCCACGTTCAAATTCTAACGTGGCCGCGCTGGCGCTAGCCGAAAGCGGTGTGCGTGTGGCGCTGGTGCGCTTACCGCCGACGGTGCATGGTGCCGGCGATCACGGTTTTATTCCGATGATTATTAATATGGCGAAAGAGAAAGGTGCCGCGGTGTATGTCGGTGATGGGGAGAATCGCTGGCCTGCGGTACATCGTGACGATGCAGCTGAGCTGTTTTGTCTCGCCGCTGAACGGGCTGAGCCTGGGGCGATTTTGCATGCGGTTCAGGAAGAAGGCGTGCCGTTCCGACAGATTGCCGAAACCATCGGCGCCGGATTAGCGTTACCGGTGAAAAGCCTGACGCCAGAAGAAGCCAAAGCGTGGTTAGGCTGGATGGCCTTTTTTGCCTCTACGGATAATCCGTCATCCAGCGCCTGGACGCGTCAGACGTTTAACTGGCAGCCGAGCGGGCCGGGGTTACTGCAGGATATGCGTGAGGCGGGATATTTCAGTTAAGCGCCGCTGAGATGACAGGTGCACATTTTGCGCACCTGAAAATCTCTCAACCAAACGGGACTTCTCGCGCCAGAATGCGCGCAATCACGTTAAGCGCGCCTTCGTCATTATTGCTTTCGGTTCTGTAACGCGACACGGCGCTAACCGGGGCTGCAGCGTTCGCCATCGAGAAGCTGTAGCAAGCCTGACGCAGCATTTCGATGTCGTTGGCGCTGTCACCTACCGCCACCACTTCACAATCATCGATGCCCCATTTTTCCTGCAGTAGCGCAATGCCGTGCGCTTTGTGGCAGCCGGGAATAATCAAGTCAACAAAACCAAAGCCACTGGATACCGGATGCATGATGTTTTCAATCGCGCCCAGTTCAGCGTGCAAACGCGCCATCAAGGCATCAACGCCTTCATGCGCCAGATTCAGTGAGAACTTAAAAATGGTGTCATCGATATCGTACAGGTTGTCGCGCTTTTCCAGACGATGATAATGATTCGCCAGCATGGCGATCACTTCGTCGGACATCGACGTGTGTACGTACGCACCGTTGCGGCCGCAGACCACCGTGCTGATGTCTGGCTCTTTAGCGAGAATATCAAGGATTTGATGCACGCGCTCCGGCGCCAGTTCACCGCAGAAGATCTCTTCATTGCTGTCAGAAACCCAGGCGCCGTTTTCCGCGACAAAAGCGATCTCATCTTTGATGTCAGGAAAGTAGCGCAGCAACTGATAATACTGATTGCCGCTGGCGACCACGAAACGAATGCCCTTCTCTTTCAGCAACGCGTATTGACGCGCAAAGCGCTGCGCGTTGTACTGTTTATTGTCATCGAGAAAAGTGCCATCCATATCCACCGCAATCATTTTTACTGCCATTTTGCTCTCCCGTTTGCTCATTCGGCTTTAAAAAGGTTTTGTTAAGCTTACTCGCGGTGTGGATTATTGAGAATGTTAATAATGAGTTTGTTAACCGCTTTCAGAGATTTCCAGTCCGTCTTTTACTGTAAAGCGGCGCCTTTTTCCCTGATCCAGGTACAGAATATGAGCGCCGTTTGAGAGAGATAGCGCGGAACGGATGGCGGTAACGTGATGAAAGGGTTAGGGAGACTGAGCAATCTCCCAATGATACACGCCATCAGTCAAACCAAGGCTGGAACGGATCGGGGAATTCAACCCAGTTATGGGGTCCGAGCGCCATTTCCTCATCCGTTAATAACGCGCTTTCCAGCCTCTGCCGCAGCGCGGTTTCATCCATCTCAATGCCGATAAACACCAGTTCCTGACGCGCGTCGCCGCTACCGTCAACCCAGTTCTCTAAGATGTATTCAAGGTTTTCCGCATCGTCCGGCCAGCGGTCTTTGGGTACGCTGGCCCACCACATGCCGGCCAATCCCTGACGTGAAACGCCGCCCGCCTGCGACCATGAACCGGCATGACGCGGACGACTGGCGAGCCAGAAGTAGCCTTTAGAACGCACCACGCCGCGCATCTCGTTTTCTATGACGTGAGAAAAGCGCATCGGATGGAACGGACGACGCGCGCGAAACACGAAGTTACGAATGCCGTACTCTTCCGTTTCGGGCGTGTGTTCGCCACGTAATTCCTGCAGCCAGCCTGGCGCCTGCGCGGCGGCATCAAAATCAAACAAACCGGTGTTGAGAACCTGATCCAGCCCCACTTTGCCGAACTCAGCGGTGATGACGTTGGCGCGCGGGTTGAGCGACGTCAGGATCGCCATCAGTCGCGTTTTTTCCGTCTCGCTAATCAGGTCGGTTTTATTGAGAATCAGCACATCGCAGAACTCAATTTGATCGACCAGCAAATCCACCACCGTACGCTCATCCTCAGCGCCCAGCGATTCTCCACGTGATTGAATGCTTTCATTCGATTCATAGTCACGCAGGAAGTTAAAGCCATCGACCACCGTCACCATGGTGTCGAGCGAGGCAACTGCAGACAAACTTTGCCCGTCTTCATCGGCGAAGGTGAAGGTCTCCGCCACCGGTAGCGGTTCAGAAATACCGGTTGATTCGATCACTAAGTGATCAAAGCGGCCCTCTTTTGCCAGGCGATTGACCTCCAACAGCAGATCTTCGCGCAGCGTGCAGCAGATGCAGCCATTGCTCATTTCCACCAGCTTTTCGTCGGTACGTGACAGCTCTGCCCCGCCTTCGCGCACCAACGCGGCATCGATATTCACTTCTGACATATCATTGACGATCACCGCCACGCGACGTCCTTCGCGGTTATTCAGAATATGGTTGAGCAGCGTGGTCTTGCCCGCGCCGAGAAAGCCAGAGAGCACAGTGACGGGAAGCTTTTTAAAACCATCGTGGGTTGGGGATAACGCGGACATAGTAACTCCTCTAAATGACAAGGTTCACAAGGCGTATAAGCATACGCGCAATGCTGCTTTTAGTTATGTTATAACATAACATCAAACCTTGTCATTGAGGAATGTTGATTGGTCGAGGGGTTACCATGAAACCCTTCACTCACCGCACATTGCGTAGCGGCGCCATTCATCGCGCAATCAATGACGCCGCCAGGATACTTATGTGACCAATTACTGGTTGTTCGGGTAACTCAACGCGATCGCCTTATCCGGCAACGTCGTGAAGTTTTTAACGATAGTGCGGAAATCCGCGTTTGGCGTCAGATCGGCAAATTGTTGCGGATAGAGATCTTTCGCCAGAATTTCCATGCCGATGATGTTGTACGGATGGTTATAGAAGTGGTGATATACGCCGTACACGCGGCCCTGCTTCACCGGCTCGATTTGTGCCAGGCCGGTGCGCTTCAGCAACGTCTGGAAGGTGGCTTTCACTTCCTGCGGCTGCACACCATATCCAAACGGCAGCACATTGGCATTCGGACGCTTTGAACCGGTCATGATGTACACATCCGGTTTCATCGCGATGATTTTTTCCAGCGCGACAAACCCGGCGTTGCCCGGCAGCAGTTCAGAACCGATATTTTTGCCGCCCACCGCTTCCACCAATCCGCCCCAGCCATTGTGGCTGTGCGTAAAGCAGCAGTTGTCACTGTTTCCGGCAATCGGTTCAATAAACACCGTTGGCTTGTTTTTCACTTCCGCCACACCTTGGGTAATACGCGCGAATTTCTGCTGATAGAAATCGGTATAAGCCTTGGCCTGGGTTTCGCGGTTCAGCACTTTACCGATCAGCGTAACGCTCGGCGCGGTATTCTGCGCGGGATGCAATTCATAATCCACGAACACCACCGGAATATGCAGATTCTGCAACGTATCGAGCACGCCCGATTGCTGTAACGCCGGTTTGGCGCGCAGCTGTGCAATCATCAAATCGGGTTTCTGCGCCAGCACGCTTTCGAGATTAACCTGGCCCTGATCGTTAAAGCCCATATCGACAATTTTCGTCGCTTCTGGCCAGCGCCCTTTCAGTACATCCCAGGTTTGGGTGTCCTGTTTTTTCGGCAGATTATTCCACGCCACCACACGCTTAAAGGGATTGTCACGATCCAGCAGCGCCAGCGTCAAAATATCGCGGCCATCCTGCAGAATGATGTGTTGGGGTACTTTATTAATGGTTTGTGTGTTGCCGTCCATATCGGTGACGGTCAGCGGATAAGTGGAGGCAGCCGCCGCCGTGGAAGCCAATAATCCCAATGCCAAAAGCAAGCGCGTTTTCATCCCATCACTCCGTGTTAAAAAGAATAGTTATTATTATCAACTACCTTAACACAACCTGAAGCGGCGAAAATAAACGCCCCTGGAATCAGTTGTAACGGATTTTTACCTGTAAAGGAGTGCGGTATTTCAGACAATTTTGGCCTGACGCATTCAATGCCAGCAACAGCATCTGCACCTCAAGAATGTGGACGCTCAACATGCCGATCTATTGTTGCCGGATTCGCCGCTGAGGGAGGATGATTTTTGCATCACAGATTCACTGAAAACAGCATTTTGATGAGCTATTAACCGGTTCACAACCCCGCAGCGGTGCAATGAATCGCGCGTTTTCCAGCAAACATTCCGGCCAATAAAAACGGCGCGATAAATCGCGCCGCTACAATTGGCAGAAACATCAGGTGCGCATGGCTGCCCCTTTGAAACTCAACGCCAGCCCAGCTCCGGTGCCACGTGGGTCAGAATGCTTTCAATCACATGCGCACAATAATCCACGCCTAATTGGTTCGGAATGGTCAGCAGCAGCGTATCGGCTTCAGCAATCCCTTCATCTTGCGCCAGCTGTTTGACCAGCTGATCCGGCTCGGCTGCGTAGCTGCGACCAAAAATAGCGCGGGTTTTCTCATCAAGGAAACCAACTGAATCCTGATCCTGTCCACTGCGACCAAAGTAGGCGCGGTCGGTGTCATTGGTCAGCGCAAAGATGCTGCGGCTCACCGAAACACGCGGCGTACGCTGATGGCCCGCCGCTTCCCATGCCTGACGATAAGCACGAATCTGTTTTGCCTGCTGCACGTGGAATGGTTCGCCGGTTTCATCATCTTTCAGGGTGGAGCTTTGCAGGTTCATGCCCTGCTGCGCTGCCCAGATGGATGTCGCGTTAGAACCAGAACCCCACCAGATGCGCTCACGCAAACCCGCCGAGAACGGCTCAAGACGCAGCAAGCCCGGCGGATTAGGGAACATCGGCTGTGGATTCGGCTTGGCAAAACCTTCACCGCGCAGCACTTCCAGCAGTTCCTCAGTATGACGACGGCCCATATCGGCATCGCTCTCACCGTTCTTTGGATCAAAACCAAAATAGCGATAGCCTTCAATAACCTGCTCCGGCGAGCCGCGGCTCAGACCCAGTTGCAAACGACCATGAGAAATCAGATCCGCCGCACCGGCATCTTCCGCCATATACAGCGGGTTTTCGTAACGCATATCGATCACGCCAGTACCAATTTCGATCTTTTTGGTACGCGCACCCACCGCCGCCAGCAGCGGGAACGGCGAGCTCAACTGACGTGCAAAATGGTGCACACGGAAGTAAGCGCCATCGGCACCTAACTCTTCGGCAGCGACCGCTAAATCAATCGATTGCAGCAGGACGTCCTGCGCCGAACGGGTGGCGGATTGCGATGATGGGGTCCAGTGACCAAAGGATAAGAAGCCAATATTTTTCATGCTGAAATTCTCCTCGTGAGCCGCGCAGGCCCAAACGTTTTCAATACCGCAAGGTTACGCCACAGACGAGGTGACTGATAGCCAATAGATTTCGCGCGCTTCATCAACTTTTTTGCATAAGTAAGAAAAAGAGATTCTTTGTGTTCATCACGGGGATCACGCATCGTCGGAGGCCTAATCACTGTTTACAGGTTCGGCTTCTCCATGCGTAAAGGGACATCCGCCTATCTCAGTACACAACAGCGCGACCAGGTGCATCAATTGGCGCGTAGCTGGCTGTGGCGCAGCGAATTGCCGACGTGGCTGTTAATGGCGGCGGTCTATGGCGGCTGGTTCGCCAGCATTGTCTACTGGCAAACGCTGGGAGTAACGTTGAGCACGTTACTGCTGATCCTTTTTACGACATGGTATATGTCGTTGCAGCACGAATTGATTCACGGTCACCCGACGCGCTTCCCCCGACTCAACCAGCTGTTCGGCACGCTGCCGTTGGCGGTGTGGTATCCGTATGGTTTGTATCGCGACTCGCATCTGGCGCACCATCGCAATCACACCTTGACCGATCCCGATGACGATCCCGAAACGTACTATATTTCTCCCGAGCGCTGGGCGCAGCTGAAGCCGTGGCAGCAGCAGATCATTCATCTGCGCAATACCTTTCCTGGCCGCTTAGTGCTGGGACCGCTGCTGGATATGGCCGCCACACTCAAAATCCTGGTGAAGGCTTTTACCCAACGCGATAAACCGGCCATGGCGATGTGGATCACCCATCTCACGTTATTAAGCGGGCTGTTTTACTGGATGACACAGCAAGGCTTTTCGCCGCCAGGGTTCGTCCTGACGGTGAGTTATCCGGCGCTGATGCTGACCAAAGTGCGATCCTTCTACGAGCATCGCGCTGAAGAAGAACCGCTGGCACGCTCGGTAAATAACGAAGCCGCCTTGCCGTGGCGCTTGCTGTTCCTCAATCTCAACTATCATTCTGTACATCACGATCTGCCCGGTTTGCCGTGGTACGGATTACGCAAAGTCTATTTGCTGTATCGCGATGGCTACTACCAACGTAATCACGGTTTTCGCGTCGCCGGTTATGGCGAGTGGATAACCCGCTTCTGGCGCAAATCGGTCGAGGTTAATGCCCATCCGGGTAGGCAAAAGGATGCACAGGATGCCCATCATTTCGTTACCGATGTACGACATCAATCATCAGGCTACGATCGGCCTGACCTCAGCGCTAACGACGCTGCTGCAACAACGCGGCGTGCAAGCTGAGGTCACCTGGCCGCAGGATTTACTGCCGCACTGGCGCGATGACCAGCTGCTGCTGAGCCAAACCTGCGGGTATCCGCTGGTGGAACAGCTGGCCGATGTGCAACTGGTCGGCACCTTCCATTCAAGCGCCCAGGGCTGCGACGGCCAGCGCTATCGCAGCTGGTTAGTGGCGCGCAGCGAAGATGAAAACCTGACGCTGAGCGATTTTCGCGGACGGCGTGCGGTGTGCAACAGCAACGATTCCCACTCCGGTTTCAACTCGCTGCGCTACGTAATTGCGCCGCTGGCGCAGGCGGAAAAATTCTTCAGCGAAACCCATTTTAGCGGCAGCCATCGTCAGTCACTGGCGGCGCTGCGAGAGGGCGATGCCGATATCGCGGCGATCGATTGCATCACCTGGGCACTGCTGCGCCGCAATTACCCGCACGAGCTGGCGGGGCTGGAGATCATCGGCGAAACGCCGCTATGTGCGGCGCTTCCGCTAATAACTTCAGCCAAAACTGATGCGGAAACCCTTGAGAAATTGCGCAGCGCATTAAGCGAGCTGACCAGCGATAAACGTTATCAGGATTTGCTTGATGAGAGTTTGATTAGTGGCTTCAGCGTCACCGATCGCGCGTTTTATGACGAAGTACGGGAGTTGAAGGATCGCGCCGCGGCGCTGGGCGTAACGGCGTTGTAATCATCAGCGATGCGCAATAAATTGCGCCGCTACAAAATAATGCACCTATCCGTAGCGGCGCGATTCATCGCGCTCTTTTGACCTTTACGCAACCTGCTGACTATTGCGCTTTACCGCGAACTGGTTTTCTGGCTCGGCCAACCCCAGGTTCTCGCGCAGCGTCTCGCCTTCATACGCTTTGCGATAAATACCCCGTGCCTGCAACAGCGGGATCACCTGCGCCACAAAATCATCAAACGCCGTTGGCGTGCCGCCACGTACGATAAAGCCGTCGGTCGCACCTTGCAGGAACCAGTTTGCCAACCCTTCCGCAACCTGCTCCGCCGTACCCAGGAAGCTCGGACGCGGCGTGGCCTCTTCCAGCGCCGCCTGGCGCAGCGTTAAACCGCGTTCGCGCGCGTTCTGTTTGATCTTATCGGTGGTGCTGCGGAAGCTGTTCGCGCCCAGCTCGCCAATCTCCGGGAATGGCTCATCCAGCGCGTATTGGCTGAAATCGTGATGCTCGAAGTAGCGGCCAAGATACTCCAGCGCTTTATCGATGGTCACTAGCTCGGCGGTTTGCTGATAGCGACGCTCGGCGTCCTCTTCCGTTTCCCCGATAATCACGCTGATGCCCTGGAACACGCGAATCTCATCGGCATCGCGACCGCGCGCCACCAGCCGGCGGCGTACGTCTTCACGGAATTCCCGCGCCTGCTCCAGCGTTTCCTGGCGCGTATAAATGGCATCCGCAGCTTCGGCAGCAAAGGCTTTACCCGCTTCTGACGCGCCCGCCTGGAACACAATCGGCCGCCCCTGCGGCGAGCGGCCCACGTTGAGCGGCCCCTGCACCGAGAAGTAGTGGCCTTGATGATTCAGCGTGTGCAACTTGTCAGCGGCAAAGAATTCCCCGCTCTTCTTGTCACGCACAAAGGCATCGCCCTCCCACGAATCCCACAGCCCTTTCACCACCTGCAAATATTCGCTGGCCACGCGATAACGTTCATCGTGTTCCGGATGGCTGCTGCGCGAGAAGTTTTTTGCCGATCCTTCCAGCGGGGAAGTCACCACGTTCCAGCCAACGCGACCGCCGCTCAGATGATCGAGGCTGGCAAACTGGCGCGCCACGGTAAACGGCTCGCTGTAGGAGGTTGAAAGCGTGGCAACCAGGCCGATTTTTTTGGTCACCAGCGACAGCGCCGACAGCAAGGTGATCGGTTCGAAGCGGTTCAGGAAGTGCGGAATCGACTGCGGTGTGATGTACAAGCCGTCGGCGACAAACAGAAAATCAATCTTTGCCTGCTCCGCTTTGCGTGCCAGATCCAGCACGTAATCCACATTAATGCTGGCATCCGCGATCGCATCGGGATGACGCCATGCCGACATGTTGCCGGATACGCCCTGAATAATCGCGCCCAGTCGCAGCTGGCGTTGTGTCTGACTCATGTTGCTCTCCTTAATAGGCGTGTGCGGGCTGCCAGTCGGGAATCACCGGCAGCGCCTGTAACAGTTTCTGCGTCCACGGATGCTGCGGCGCGGCAAACACCTGCTGCAGCGCCCCGCTCTCCACCACTTGTCCGTTCTGCATCACCAACACGCGATCCGCCAGATGCTGGATCACGCCGAGATCGTGCGAAATAAACAGCAGCGCGGTGCCGTGCTCGGACTGCATCTCAGCCAGCAGATCCAGCACCTGCGCCTGCACGGAGACATCGAGCGCGCTCACCGGCTCATCGGCCACCAGCAGCGCCGGGTTGGGGGCAAAGGCGCGCGCAATCGCCACGCGCTGACGCTGGCCGCCGGAAAGCTGTTGCGGATAACGCTGCAGGAAGCGGTCGCCGAGCTGCACTTCATCGAGCAACTGGCGCACGCGCTGACGGCGCGCATCACCGTAAATTCCCGCGCTATCGAGGCTTTCGCCAATGATTTTTTCCACCGTGTAACGTGGATCGAAGGAGCTGAACGGGTCCTGCGCGATCAGCTGCAGGCGCGCACGCCGGGCGCGACGTGCTTTCTCGGGCAGGCGATCCCAGCGCTCACCTTCCAGCAGCAGGGTGCCGCTGTCCGGTTCGGTTAAGCCCATCACCACTTTCACCAGCGAGGTTTTGCCGGAGCCGGATTCGCCGACCACGCCGAGCGTTTCACCCGCGTGCAGCGTGAAGTTGATGTCATTCAGCACCAGACGATCGCCATACGCTTTATGCAGACCGATGCCTTCCAGCAGCGGCGCGTTGCTGCGCGTGGGTCGAGGAGGCAGCGGCGTCGGTTCGGCGGCGCTGAGCCGTAAACCGCGCGTGGCAGGCGTCGGCACTGCACGCAGCAGGCGCTGCGTCCAGGCGTGTTGTGGACGTTGCAGCAGCGCGCCGCTGTGGCCCTGTTCCACCACTTCGCCATCGCGCATCACCAGTACACGATCGGCCAGCTCCGCCACCACCGCCAAATCGTGGCTGATCAACAGCAGGCCGTGACCATCGCGGCGGCGCTGCGCCAGCAGTTGCAGAATCTGGCGCTGCACCGTCATATCCAGTGCGGTGGTCGGTTCATCGGCGATCAGCAGCGTAGGCGTGCCGGCCAGCGCGGTAGCGATTAGCGCACGCTGGCGCTGGCCGCCGGAGAGCTGATGCGGATAGCGCTCCAGCCGACTTTCCGCATCATGAATGCCTGCGGCCTTCAGCAGCTCAATACTTTTATCCTGCAGATTGCCGCGATGCCCGGCGGCGCTTAGGGCATCGCTGAGCTGCTGGCCGATGCGGCGCAGCGGATCGAGCGACACCAGCGCATCCTGCAACACATAGCCAATGCGGCGACCGCGCAGTGCGCGCCAGTCGTTGCGGCTGGCATGGCGCATATCACGACCGTCAATGGTGAAGCGGTCAGCGGTGAGGATGGCCCCTTCCGGCAGCAGCCCAAGCAGACTGCGCGCGGTCAGGGTTTTACCTGAACCGGATTCCCCGACCAGCGCCACCGATTCTCCCGCCGCCACCTGTAGGCTAAGGTTTTTCACCACCTGCTGCGGCCCGAAACGGATTGAGAGATTGTGGATATCAATAAATGGCTGACTCATGCGGATCGTCCTTCAAAACGTGCCTGCCAGTAGCGGCCCAGCGTGTTGACTGCAATCACCGTCAGCGTGATGAACACCCCCGGCCATACGGCGATCCACCACGCGTTGCGCAGGTAGTTGCGCCCTTCCGCCAGCATCAAGCCCCATTCGGCGGTCGGCGGCTGCGGCCCCATGCCAAGGAAACTCAAACCGGCGGTGCCGATAATCGCGGTGCCAAGCCCGAGCGTGGCCAGCGCCGGAACCTGTGCAATGGCGTGCGGCAGAATGTGGCGCGTAATCAGCGTGAAGCGTGACAGGCCAAAGGTGCGCGCCTGTTCGACGTAGCCGGAGGTCATCACGCTGTAGGTTTGTGCGCGCACCACGCGCGCAAAACGTGGAATGGAAGCGACGCCGAGCGCGATGATCAGGTTGTTGGTGCCGGGCCCGGTGAAGGCGATGAGCATCAGCGCCAGCAGCAGATCGGGAAAGGCAGAAATCACATCCACCGCGCGGCTGAGCAGCTCATCAATCACGCCACGCGCCAGCGCGGCCGCCAATCCGAGCAGCGTGCCAAACACCACGGCCAGCGCCATCGCCGCCACGCTGATTAACAGCGAATAGCGGCTGCCGTAAATCACGCGCGTTAACAGATCGCGTCCGAGTTGATCGGTGCCGAGCCAGTGCTGCGCCGACGGCGGCAATTGGGCATTGACCGGATCGGCCAGCAGCGGATCGCTGTGCGCCAGCCACTGCGGTGCGATCACCGCGATGGCCAGCACAAGAAGAAACACAATGGCTGCCCACACCGCAGCGGGCAGCGAAACAGGCAGACGTTGCAGCGCAGCAATCATGATTTGCTCTCCCCACGCAGACGCGGATCGATCCACAGCGACAGGATGTCTACCAGGGTGCTCATCACCACGTAAATCAGCGCCGACAGAATCGCCACCGCCAACACCACCGGCAGATCCTGCGCCAGTACCGCATCCACCGTTAATTTACCGAGGCCCGGACGGCCAAACACCTGCTCGGTGATCACCGCGCCACTCAGCAAACCACCCACCAGCCAACCGGTCAGCGTTACCGCTGGCAGCGCCGCATGGCGCAGCGCGTGGCGCAAACGAATGGTGGTTTCCCCCACACCCCACGCACGCAGCGTCAGGGTGAACGGGGCATCCAGCGCGCGCTCCAGCTCGCGGCGCAGTAGCTGGGCGATGACCGCGCCCTGCGCCAGCCCCAACGCTAGCGCCGGCAGCACCAGCGACGACAGCGAACGATCGCCCGCCACCGGGAACCAGCGCAGCGTAAAGCTAAAAATAAACAGCAGCACGATGCCCATCCAGAACGAAGGCGTGGAGGCGAGCAGCAGTTCAAACGCGTTGGCGATGCGGCGGCCCACGCGGCGATGCGCGGTGCCAACGGCAATCGCCACCGCAAACAGGATGCTGACCAGCAACGCCGCCAGCGTCAGTTTGATGGTTGGCCACAGCTGGGTTGCCAGCAGATGACTCACTTCGGTATTGAGCATGTAAGAACGGCCAAAATCGCCGTGCAGCACGCGCCACATGTAGTGTAGATATTGCCACCACAGCGGCTCGTTCAGCCCCCATTCGGCGCGAATGGCCGCCTCAATCGCCGGGGTGCGCAGCTGCTCGCCGATCAGCAGGCTGACGATGTCGCCCGGAGCCAGATGCACGCCGAGAAACGCCAATGACACCGCCGCCCACAGCACCAGAACACCGCCCAGCAGACGGCTGACAATGCGGCGCGTCAGATCGCTGCGCCACACCGATGGACGACGCGCGCGGGGCGGACGGGTGACAATGCTTTCCAGACTCATTTTCGCCTCCTGATTAGTGGTCGCTGAGCCAGATGTCGTACGCGTTCTCCGGCATCTGTTTAAAACTGCGGAAACCGGCACCGTGCACGTAGCTGGCGGTGGCGATCTGGTCTTCGGGTTCATATAACGGAATCGCCAGCGCCTGTTGCGGCAGCGCATATTGCTGCAGCTGGCTGTCGTTAATCGGCCCGCCCGCTTTCACCGGACGATAGTGGTTTTCGATATCAATACCGTCGCTTTCGGTGTTAGCGAATAACGCTGCGCTTCCCAGCAGGCAGGTCACACCCAGCACGAGAGTAATTGCATTCGCTTTCATAAGATCCTTGAGGGTTGCAGGTGCTTTTTTAGTTGTTCAGGCGATTTTGGCGATGGGTTGATCGGCTGGCGGGTTGAATTCCTTTTTCAGAAAGACCAGCGCTTCGCCTAATGGGTTGGTGCGGTGATGGAACGGTTGATATCCACGGCGCAGATAAAGCTCGCTCAGCCACGGATGCTTGATGGCGGTGGCCAGATAGACGCCCGGCGCTTTCAGCGTCTCTTTCAGCAGGGTTTCTTCGGCATAGTTGATGATGTCGCGGCCGTAGCCCTGCCCTTTGTAATCGGGATCGACGGCGAACCAGTGAATGAACGGCAGCGATGACGGCGCGTGTTCATCCTGCTGCCACGGAAAACGTACCGTGACGGTGGCCACCGCGCGTTTCCATTTGCGCAGCACCAGCACGGTTTCCTGCTCGATTACGCGGCGAACCTGCTCAACGTTGCCCTGCGAAATGGTGAAATGCACATCCAACGCCACCAGCGCGGCATAGGCGCGTTGCAGCAGTGCAAAAACCTCTTCGGCGTCTTCGGGTTTAGCGACTTCTATCAGCTGGCTCATATTTACCGTTCCCTTAATCAATCTTGCGGAAAGTATTAAAATCCGGCGGATTAAAGTAAACCGAGAATAACGGCAATCGATTTGTTGAATATGGAAATGCAATAATTCGGCGGAAAAGAAAAAATATTTAATTAATGCACATATCGTAGCGGCGCAATTTATTGCGCTGATTTGACGTTTAACATCAACTGAGCGCAATAAATTGCGCCGCTACGAATAGGTGCGATTATTTAATGCGCACTCACCCACACATCGTAAACGCTCTCTGGCATCTGCTTGTAGCTGCGGAAACCGTAACCGTGCACGTAGCTGGCGGTGGCTAACTGATCTTCGGGTTCGTAGAGCGGCACTGCCAGCGCCAGCTGCGGTAATGCCACCTGCTGCAGTTGACTGTAGAAATCGCGGCGCTGCTTCAGATCCAGCGTGCTGGCCGCTTTGTCGAGCAATCCATTGATCTTCTCATCGTTGACGCGGCTGTAGTTAATCGCGCCACCTTGTGTGATCGGACGATAATGGTTTTCGATATCCACGCCATCGGTTGGTGTATTGGAGTTAGCGATGGTGCCGAACTTGCCGCTTTTACGCACATCCGCATAAGTACCGGAATCGACGTAGTTAAGCTTGAGATCCACGCCAAGACGCTGACGCGCTTGTGCCTGAATCGCCTGTAACAATACATCGCGCTGATCTCGCACCGTTGCCTGTGCCTGAATGAGCTCAATACGCAGACGCTGGCCATCTTTGGTACGGAAACCCTCGCCGTCACGGCTTTTCCAGCCGGCGTCATCCAGCAGCTTATTGGCGGCATCCGGATTGTTGCCGTATTTGTCTTCCAACTCTTTGTTGTAGAGCGGATCAATTGGCGAAGTGATGCCCCACGCGCGGGTGCGTTCGCCGCGATACACTGATTTCAGCAGCGGATCGATATCCAGACCTTGCAGTAACGCCCGTCGCACGTTGACATCCTGCGTCGGACCATATTCCACGTTAAGGAACAGCGAATACGGCGTACCGGTATTCAGCGCATGCTGATAGGTGAAGTCGGAATTGTCTTTGAATTCACCAGCATCGTTGCCCGAAATGCCTTCAATCGCATCCACCTGACCGGACAGCAGCGCGCCGGTGCGCACCGACGATTCTGGCAGGAAACGATAGGTCACGCGATCGAGATACGCCGGTCCCTGATGCCTGGCGGTTGCTGGCGCCCAGTGGTATTTCGGGTTTTTAACGTAGGTCACCTGCTGGCCTTTCTCATAGCTTTCGAGAATAAACGGCCCGGTGCCCGCCAGGTCTTTGCCACCCGATTTCAGCTGCGGTGATTTCCAGCTGGCCGGTGCCAGAATCTGCAAGCCCGCCGCGAAGGACAGGAACGGCGAGTAAATCTCTTTCAAGGTGATCACCACGGTGTGATCGTCTGGCGTTTCAATCTTCTCGATGTGCGAACCCATCAGGCACAAACTGGTGCCGGCGCAATATTGCGCGACCTGAGTTTGACGGAAGTTATCAGCAACCGCATTGGCATCAAACTTCTCGCCGTTGGAGAAGGTGACGTCACGGCGCAGATTGAAGCGGATCACTTTGCCATCCTGGCTGGCTTCATAACTCTGCGCCAGCCACGGCACAAAGCTGCCATCCGGACGACGCGCCAGCAGCGATTCCCAGAAATTACGCAGCGTGATTTCTGCTTTGTCCTGACCGTTAAGTTGCGGATTAAAGGTGGTCGGTTCGGTTTCGACGCCGACCGTCAGACTGCCGCCACTCACCGGCTGATCGGCGGCCACCACGCTGAACGCGTTTCCCAGTAGGCTGAAGCCTACTGCCAGAGCGATTGAAGTTAATTTCATAGTGTCCTTGGTGAATGCGAGTCTATTTTCTGAATGGCCTTAATAGCGCCCAATGATATTCCCGCTAAATTATTAAAATTCGGACAAATAAAAGTAAAACGACAATAGTGGCAATGGATTTGTTGAATATGGCAATTAATAATCAACAGCGTTGTTTGATCGCGGTAACGGCTAGCGTATCAACCTGCCACAAGCGGAGGAACACCGGTTAAACCGCGCAGTCCATACTCGACCATTGCCATATAAACGGCAAAATAATCCAACGCCATTTGCATGAAGGACGGATGTAAAATAATGCTGTTGTTCACAGTATCAATCGTCAGCAAGCCAGCCGCTTCAGCAGCCTGCAGACAACGTTTTATATGCGAACGGGACACCCCGCATTTGAGCGATGCTTTCAAGAAGTTGTATTCGATCACGCTGCTCTTTTGCTTGATGGTTTCGATGTAAAGATCCATCAGAAGCATATGCCCGGCGTCCCTGAAAATGAATGCTTTACTCTCCGGTACCATATCGAATAAGTGGACGTGATTAAGGGTAATTTCTGCGTATTTTTTGAAATATTCGGTTTTGAACGTTTTCATTTTTAAGCAAGCTGAGACATCAAAATCTTCATACATCATGCCGTAAGGGATCATCATGGTATTAATTAGAGCCCGTGTTTCATCCAATGCTTTGCGGGTAACCTTATACGTTAACTTACGTTTATCCTGCGCATCTTTTTCCACTTCCATACGTCCGCCTACCCGAATAAACAGCAGAAATGAGTCAATAGTGTTATTGCTGATGAGTCCCGTTTTCTTACAGAAGTCCTTTACCTGACACAGTGTTGGCTTATCGGTGGTGAAAAAATACGCCATGATAGCTGAGCCGATAATAAAACGATTGGCTTTAAAAATGACTTTGAAATAGAGCGGCTTAGTCAGATAGAGTCTGAACAACAGGTTGTAATGCTTTTGCATCACTAACGCTATATTTTTATGCGACTTAATCTCTTCTGCTCGCTGAAAAATCAACTGCGTGAGTTGTTGTTTGCTTTTCATATTGCTGTTTTGTGTGCCCGGTTGCTAAATGAAAAAAATATTCGCCATGCTTCTGATGTGTTATTCACGGCCTGATGAGTAACGGTGCAGGATGCTATATGGCAACATGAGTAACAGTGAAAATCTTCTAATATCTGCAAGGGTCTTTTTTGCCCTTCTCAGCATAATCCTATCATCAACAACTTATTTTGTATAAGGCCGAATTTATTTTAACCGGATTAAATAAATACTAACTCACGGAATTAACTTATTTTTTTATAGCTATTTCATTGCGTTAGCTTGCTTTGAAATGGAAAACAATCTCTTTGATAAAAACCTGAAAAAAATTAACCACAAAAATGGACAGTGACTCAACAAAGTCCGTATGAGAACTTTCTTAACGCACGGCTATTCCGATGATTAAGGCATCCTGGCTTACAGATAAACCGATCAGGAGAGGGAATATTCGCCAGGTTTTTAATGGATTTTATAAGGATTTATCATGGACGATTCACTGCATATCACCCGACGTCGCGGCTTTTCTTTTGGCGCATTATCAAAAACCCATCTTGCGAAAAAACTCGCTTACCCTCTGATAGCAATGGGTTTTATCTCATCCGCATCGGCTTGGGCAAATATGAGCGTCTATCCGATGGAAGTTACCCTGAATAACCAGGGTGCGGCACAGGTCCAGACATTATCGCAGAGCGGTGAGGCGCAGTTTATTAAAGTCAGCATCAAGCGAATAGAGCGTCCTGCGACACCGTTTGAAAAAGAAATATTGGTTAACGATAGCGTTTCTCAATCGCTTATCGCCACCCCGGATAAGTTCGCACTGGCTTCAGGTTCACAACGCATCATTCGCCTGATTGCACTACAACCCCCGGAAAAAGAGACCGCCTGGCGTGTTTACTTTGAGGCTGTGGCTGCGCCGGATGAACTGAAAGATAAATCACCTCAGAATAATAACATCAGCAACCAGGTCGGCATCAATTTAGTGTGGGGCGTGCTGGTCCATATTCCGCCGCGCACGGCCTCGTTAGCTCTCAGCTCGACAACGTCGGGGGAAGTAAAAAACACAGGTACGGTACGCGTTGTGATTCGTGAAGTTGCGGTTTGCTCCAGACAACATATCAGCAGCAGCTGTCAGTGGAAAAAAGAACACGCGACGGTCTATCCGGATGAAACATTGCGCTTCAAAGCATGGCGTTCTGCAGAATTAAATGCAGCTCAGGAAATCAGAATAAAACATGTTGATCTTAACACGCGAAATATCAGCGAATACGTTATCGGACATTAGTCAGCATGTTCTAAGGGAATAACAACCTGTTGTTATAAAGCAGTTCAATACCAATAAGACGGTCATTCAAGGCCAGTACAAGGATTTTCACGGAGCTAAAAATGCAAAAATTAATTAAACCACTCGTCATCGCTGCTGCGTTAACGGCTGCATTTAATGCACAGGCTGTGCAGAAAGATATTACAGTGAATGCTAACGTCGATGCGACGGTCGATATGACGC
Source organism: Enterobacter ludwigii (assembly GCA_900068845.1). Classification (GTDB taxonomy): domain Bacteria; phylum Pseudomonadota; class Gammaproteobacteria; order Enterobacterales; family Enterobacteriaceae; genus Pantoea; species Pantoea ludwigii_A. The sequence goes on along the minus strand of CEFQ01000012.1, from coordinate 67,545 downwards.
AGGCAGACGGCACCGCATTACCGGGCACCATTAATATGCAATATATTCCAGGCCGTGGTTTGTCTACCTATTCACTGGACACCAAAATCTGGTCGAACTCGCAAACCGCAAATATCAACGTTGCGCTGGTGAGTGCTGCCCAGTTGAACGATACCGTCACCGGTACGGCGGTACCGTTGACCGTCACACTGGGCGCGGATTTAAAACGAATCACCACCACCGCGACAGCATTGACTTACGCCTCTCTGTTCCCGGCGGGGACCACCAATGGTTCGTCAGTACTGCCATTGAAAATCTCCCAGACTACGCCAGGCGTGCTGGCGACCGGCACCTATTCCGGTGTAGTCAGCTTATTAATTACTCAGGCCACCACGCAGAGTTAATTTGTCGGCATTGACTGAACAATTATTTCGGGGGGCCATTCGCCCCCTTTGTTATTCTTTTTCAGCAGGACGCTGTAATGAAGGTTAATATCCGCGTTGTTTTAATAGCCTCTTTCATTACCCTGATCCCTTCCCTTTCAACCCGTGCTGCCACACAGGTTCCGCCTGGTTTTGAATCGCTGGTCACCGGCCAGACGCTGTGGGTCAACCTTTCTGTTTACGGGCAATCGCTCGGCCTTTTTGAAGCTTCGGTTTCACTTGATACCGTCACATTGCTAAAACCGCATGAGGTTGTGCTGGCGGTGATGAAGCATTATCAAAAAGACCCGCAACAGGAAAAACGCCTGGACCAACTGATGCGTGAACCTCTGGCACGCAACGGCAACCGGGCATGCAGCAGCAACGGCGGCGCGGCGGGATGCGACTATATTGAGACGGATTCTCTTGCACTGATCTATGACGAAAACAATGCCCGGGCGTCACTGTTTCTTGGTCCCGAATTTGTACCGCTTGCCGCAAAGCCTCACTCGCCCTATTACCAACAGACCGCAGAAACGGAAGCGGCATTTATTCATCAGCAGAATATCAATTTCGTCACTAATCGCGGTGATCAGACGTTATCGCTGCAGGGGGCGGGCGCGCTCGGATTCACTGAGAACAGTTATGCCGGCATTGACTGGGACTATCTCGCGCAGAAATACCGTCAGCAAAATCATCAGGAAGTGCGTTTCAATAACGTCTTCCTGCGCCGCGATCTGGGCAAACGTTATTACGTTCAGGCCGGACGCATGGATTCACGGGATATTTTCAGTAACGCCGGCGGCAACATTACCTTAAGCCAGCTGCCGCTCAGCACCATCGAAGGCGCGCGCGTGGGTTCGACTCTCGCCTGGGTGAACCGTGCGCAGGCGGCACAGGGCACGCCGGTAACGGTGTTTATTACGCGTCCATCGCGTGTTGATGCCTATCGCGGTCAGCAACTGCTTGGCACCTTTTACCTCAATGCGGGCACGCAAAATCTCGATACCACCGCTTTCCCCAACGGCAGTTACGGCGTGACGCTACGCATCTATGAAGATAACCAGTTGTCACGCACCGAGCAGGTTCCTTTTAGCCGTACAGGCAATGCGACCAGCCAGAATATTGAATGGTTTGTACAAGGTGGCACCATCCCCGACCGCGAGGTTCAGGGCAACGGCACAGCGTCGGAAAAGGGTGCCGACCGCCGCGTGATGCAGGCGGGGGTTAAAGTCCCTGTGACGGAAGATGCCGCGCTAACCGGCGGTGTTGCCCTGACCAACCGCAACCGCTTTATCGAAAGCGCGCTCGACTGGAATCATGGATTCGACAACCTGCTGCTCGACGGCATTCTCACCACCCGCTTCAGCTACCTGAAAGGCAGTGAAGGCTCGCGCGGTAATATCCAGCAAGTCTCCTATAACGACGGATTCTCTCTGAGTTTTTACCGCAGCGCCCTGTATGCGCGGGATTGCTATAGCAACAACGGCGGGCAATACGGTTTCAGCGGTTGCTATCAGAGCAGCAGCCTGATGTTTAGCGTGCCGGTGAACAGCTGGTATCTGAATGCCGGTTATAGCGCCAGCAAGAATGAAGGTCGCAATGTGATCCCGGTCCAGCTGGATGATAACGCGGTCGTGCCGGTATGGGCGCGCCGTAACACCTACAGCAAAACGCAGACCACGACATGGCAGGCTGGCCTTGGCCGCGGCTTCAGCGTCAACGGCATCAATATTAATACCAGCGCCACTCTCTTTACACGCTCCACCAGCAGCGGGATCACGCGCGATAACGGCGGCTTCCTCTCCCTTTCGCTTTCGCGCGTTAGCACGCCGGCCACCCAATCACCTTCAAACTACAGTTCGGTAGGCATGACCTACCAGACCGATCGCAACAACAAAGATCAGGTTGGCTATAACGTGGCGCAAAACTGGTATTTCGATGCGCAGAACCAGCAGGAAATCGGCGTGAACCTCAACGGCAATCAGGAAAATACCCTGAATGCCTCCGTTTACGGCAAAACCGGCGGCGAATATGGCAGCGGCAGTCTGGCATTCAGCTCGGCATCTTCCCGTTCATCTGGTCAGCGTTTAAGCAGCAGCGGGAGTTATAACTCCTCATTGGCGGTGGCGCGTTCCGGCCTGTACTGGGGAAAATGGGGCAACGGCCTGCCCAGCGCGGCTGTCGGTCTGCACGTTGCGAGCAGCGATGAGAGTCGCGATAGCCGGGTGGACGTCTCCGTCGATGGCGCAGGCAGCGCCAGCTTGCACGGTACCGGCCGCACGCTGTTCAGCCTGCCGGCTTATACCCAGAGCACCCTTAGCATCAATGATTCCATTGAATCGACTGATGGGATACGCAGTGAAATCACCCAAGGGGCCGGACGACGCACGCTGTTTATCGCCCCGGGACGCATGCTGGTCAGTGAGGTGAATATTGTCTCACGCTACACCTGGCTCGGCAGGCTGATGATCAATCAACATATTCCGTTGGAAGGTGCCACGCCGCTAAATGTCGCCAGCTGGTCCGGTTTAGGTCAGGGCGGATTCAGCGCAGAAACCGATCACCGCATCAAAAATTTGTACATGGTGCGCGGCATGCAGATGTACCGCTGTGAAATGAAGGTGAAAAGCACCCACGATGTGGTGCGTTACGTCGGCGACAGCGACTGTAAACCCATTGAACTGGCCGCCATGCCTCAGGACGTGCAGCAGCGGGCAAAATTGCTGACGGCCACTCGCCGCTCGGATGAGGTGCCACTGGCACGCACCGCGCTTTCTTTGCAGGAACAACAATAGGGACTTTGGATGAAGAGTAGATTTCTCACCGCGCTGGCAATGTTATGGCTGATGGTGGGCACGCAGGCGCAGGCCGCCATGCTTACGCCTTCAGGGCGCAATACCAGCATTGCCGTCACCTTTGACCGCATGTCTGTACCGGCGCAATTGCCGATCTGGACCAATGAAAGTGGGGGTTACGATACTAACGACGCGCCGAAATGGGGGCGAAATACGCTGGTTTGCCAGTCGCGCACCAACAATCATTATGGCGCCTGCCTGACCTTTCCGGTGTGGCTGGAAGCGTCACCGTCGCCGTATCCCGTGCCGGTGTTGTTTACCGAAAGCAGCACCAAACAGACGCGCGTATTGAACGTCTATCTCACCAAACGTCGTTCACTGAACAACGCGGTGGTGGCCACCAATTTGGTGCCATTGAATGCCTTTGGCGGCGCCGTCACACCGCGTGGCGATGGTACCGATTATTCGGCGTATCTGCCCTCTTCCGAGCTGAGTAAATTTCCGTCGGCGGGCACCTGGAGCGCCACACTGAAAATGTCGCTGATGCAGTGGCCAGTCACTGGCTGCACCGGCAATTCCCAGAATGTCGATGTGGGATGCACTAACGTCACCAAGATGGGTGACTGGATCGCCATGATGGCCTTTACGGTGACGGACTACGGCAATCAGCAGATCTATTTGCCAGAGTTTGGCAATGCGGCCGCCAACGTTGACCTCGGTTTGAAAACCTTCCCAGGCGCGCGCGCCAGCACCACCGTTAGCGGCAGTCGCTCGCTGGATATGTGCCTGTATGATGGCAATAATTCTGACAGTAACCGGGTGAGCCTGATCTTTCAGGATGAAGGTGCAGCCGCGCCCGCCAGAGCCACGGGATTGTTTTCACTATATCTCAATGGCGCGGACAAAAATCTGGCGCAAAATCGTCTCGATTATGCGATTGAAGTGATCAATCCGCTGACCAAAGCGCGTCAGGTGGTTGAGAACGGTAATGAAATCATCTGGAGTGGCACCAATAGAGGGATATTGCGCCGAGTGGTGTTACCGGGGCAGAGCAATTCGGTACTATGCGTTCCGGCACCCATACAACTTATCACGCCGGCCTTCACCTTATCGTCAAAAACAGCGGGTCGTTATCAGGGGACGTTGAGAATTATCTATACCCCGACAACGCAATGACGTGGTCAGTAATGACATTTTACGGGGTAATATGTCGTTGGGCGCGCTTTGATGCGCGCCCAACGTTATTGGCCCACTGTATCGCTGGCTTAAAAGTTATTGGTAAAACGCTGATACAGATGCAGGCTATTTTTAAGATTAAGTTTTTTGACGATTTTGTTCTGATGGCTGTAGAGCGTTTTTTTATTTTCACCGGTTATTTTCGCCACACCTTCAATGGATTCGTAAGTGAATAAGCAACACAGGAAATTAAACTCTTTCTTCGTTAAATGATTATTGACGACGGGAGAGGCGAATGACAGACCATTTTTATGGTGGCAAAGCCTGATGGCCAGCGTACTACTGATGAAGTCCGTCGACGATTTTTTATTGATAAAACAATCAGCATTGATGGCATGACTGCTGTAGTTAATTTTGTTTTTCTCTAAATCAGAAAAGAAAATCAGCGTCGCGTTTCGGGAGATCTTCAATTTTGTTAGATAACGAATATAAGTCAGCGCCGTACGGAAGTTTGCAGGTAAATCAAAAATAATGACGGGTGGAAGGCGGGTTATTTTATCCCGTTCACTGAGTCGACTTTTCAATTCACCGATATTTTTACAGCAGGTAATAGTTAATTGTTCCAGAAGCGCAGATAAGCCCTGCTGGTGAAAGCAGGACTGATCCAGATAAAATACATCCATGATTAATTTCCGGTAATTATCCCTCATCCTGCGAATACTAGCGGCTTACCGGCAGAAATTAACTGTCCATTTTTGGTGCTAAGTGATTTACGCGCGCGCCGCGATGATACTGTCGGCCACGTTGCGAGGTGCTTCCGCATAATGCGCAAACTCCATGCTGTAGGTTGCGCGGCCTTGCGACATTGATCGCAGCGTAGTGGCATAACCAAACATCTCGGACAATGGCACTTCGGCGCGAATAATGCGCGCACCAAAGCGTTCATCCATGCCCTGCAGCGTCCCGCGCCGCGCCGAGAGATCGCCCATCACGCCACCGGCATACTCTTCCGGCGTCTCCACTTCCACCTGCATCAGCGGTTCAAGAATCACCGGATCGGCCCGTTTCGCGGCGGCTTTAAAGCCCAGGATTGCCGCCATGCGAAACGCCATTTCCGAGGAATCGACATCGTGGTATGAACCAAACGTCAGCGTGGCTTTGATGTCCACCACCGGATAACCTGCCAGCACGCCGCTGTTCAGCGCTTCACGAATCCCCTTCTCCACCGAAGGAATAAACTCGCGCGGCACCACGCCGCCTTTGGTCGCATCTTCAAAGGCAAATCCGGCACCCGCCTGCTGCGGCTCCAGCGTCAGCACCACATGTCCGTACTGACCTTTACCGCCCGACTGGCGCACAAACTTACCTTCGACTTCGCGCACTGCTTTGCGGATGGTTTCGCGATAGGTGACCTGCGGCCGACCGATGTTGGCTTCCACGCCAAACTCGCGCTTCATGCGGTCAACGATAATCTCCAGATGTAGCTCGCCCATGCCAGAAATAATCGTCTGGCCCGATTCCTCATCGGTGTGCAGACGGAACGACGGATCTTCGGCCGCTAGCCGCTGCAACGCCAGGCCCATTTTCTCCTGATCGCTCTTGGTTTTCGGCTCAATCGACAGCGAAATCACCGGATCGGGAAACTCCATGCGCTCTAGCGTGATCACAGCAACAGGATCGCACAGCGTTTCGCCGGTGGTGACCTCTTTTAATCCCACACAGGCGGCGATGTCGCCCGCACGAATCTCTTCGATCTCGATACGGTCATTGGCCTGCATCTGAACAATGCGACCGATGCGCTCTTTACGCCCTTTCACCGCGTTCCACACGCTGTCGCCTTTGCGCAGCACGCCGGAGTAAACGCGCACGAACGTCAGCTGACCCACGTAGGGATCGCTCATCAATTTGAACGCCAGCGCGGAGAAGGGCTCGCTGTCATCCGCATGACGTTCGTCGTGTTCGCCCTGCTCGTTGACGCCGCTCACTGCCGGTACGTCAAGCGGTGAAGGCATCAGTTCAATCACCGCATCGAGCATGCGCTGCACGCCTTTGTTTTTGAACGCGCTGCCACACAGCATCGGCTGGATTTCACCCAGCAAGGTGCGCTGACGTAATCCGGCAATCACCTCGTCTTCACTGAGATCGCCCTGCTCCAGATAACGATCCATCAGTGCTTCGCTGGCTTCTGCCGCCGCGGCCACCATGTTCTCGCGCCACTCGGCGGCGAGTGCGTGCAGCTCAGCAGGGATCGGGGCATAACTGAAACTCATGCCCTGGCTGGCGTCGTCCCAGTAAATGGCGCGCATTTTGTTGAGATCGACCACGCCGCTGAAGTGCTCTTCCGCACCGATAGGAATGACGATCGGTACCGGATTGGCATGCAATCGGTCTTTCATCATCTGCACGACGCGGAAGAAGTCCGCACCATGGCGATCCATTTTATTAACGAAGGCAATGCGCGGCACATGATATTTATTGGCCTGGCGCCACACGGTTTCTGACTGGGGCTGCACGCCGCCGACCGCGTCATACACCATCACTGCGCCATCGAGCACGCGCATAGAACGCTCGACTTCAATGGTGAAATCGACGTGTCCGGGCGTATCGATAATGTTGATACGGTGCGGCGTAAAGCTGCCATCCATGCCCGGCCAGAAGCAGCTCACCGCTGCCGAGGTAATGGTGATACCACGCTCCTGCTCCTGCGCCATCCAGTCGGTGGTTGCCGCGCCATCGTGCACTTCACCTAACTTATGGCTCATTCCGGTGTAAAACAGGATGCGCTCTGTGGTGGTGGTTTTACCGGCATCGATGTGCGCGGAGATGCCGATGTTGCGATAACGTTCGATGGGGAGGGTTCGGGGCATGATGCGTCCTTAGTCATTCGACTAGTCATGCGGCGCGCACCATTGCCCGCCGCTGCGCAACAGCCTAACCCCATTGTACGAGTAAATACGAACAGTTTGAGCCTTTTTTAAACATCGTTAGAATCTTGCAGCCGATTCAGCATTTACGGGCTGGAAAGCCATCGCCGGTCACTTTAAGGTAAGGCTTTCACTCTCAACAGGAAAATTGACCATGCGTATTCTGGTAGTCGGCGCCGGCGCCACCGGCGGCTATTTCGGTGCGCGTCTGGCGCAAGCAGGACGTGATGTGACTTTTCTGGTGCGCGAGCGCCGCTTTCAGCAGCTGCAGCAAACCGGTTTAGTGTTGAAAACGCCCGCCCGCAGCGAAGTGATTCAGCCGCAGCTGGCGCAGGCCGGTTCGCTTGAAGGTCATTTCGATCTGATTGTTCTGACGGTGAAAAGCTTCGGGCTGGAACAGGCGATGAACGACATCGCGCCCGCTGTCGGCCCAGACACGCTGATCATGCCAATCCTCAACGGCATGCGGCATATCGATACGCTGCGTGCGCGCTTTGGCGACAAGGTGATTGGCGGCTTGTGCAAAATCAACGCGACGCTGGGGGAAAACGGCGAAGTGGTGCAGATGACGCCGCTGCACATCCTTTATTACGGTGCGCTGGATGGCAACAACGATGTGCGTTTGCAGCGCGTGGATGAAACGCTGCGCGCGGCGCAGTTTGATACCGTGTTTGCCGACAACATCATGAGCGAGCTGTGGGAAAAATGGTTGCTGCTCAGTACGCTGGGTGCGGTGTGTTGTATCGCGCGTGGCAATACGCAGCAGGTGCTGACATCCCAAGGCGGCGAAGCGTTACTGCAGACGATTTTTGGCGAAGTGTTGTCGGTGCTGAGTGCGGAAGGTTATCAGCAGCGCCCGGCAGTGACGGCGAAGATTTATGAGACGCTTAACAACCCCAAAGCGGCAATGACCTCATCCATGTACCGTGATTTAACCCAGGGCTTTGAGATTGAGGCCGATCAGGTGATCGGCGATCTGCTGGTGCGCGGCGCGCGCAGTGGCGTCGTGACGCCGTTGCTGAACGCGGTGTATGTCAATTTGCAGGTGTATGTGAAAAATCGATAACAGCGGTCGCCATAAATGGCGTAATGCTCGTCAGTTGAGCGCCGTATCAAATCGCCGCACCTTCTGTAGCGGCACGATTTATCGCGCAATGAATTGCGCCGCTACATTGTGTGCACTCGGTAATGAGGATTTTCATCTCTTAAATGACGAGCATTAGCCATTTATGGCGACAAGGACACCATCCTTGTGCGGCCATTGAAACGGTCGTCATTAATGACGACCCTACGCGCAATACATTGCGCCGCTACGGGAATGCGCGATCGTTTGTTACAACCGTGACTGCACGCCCGGCAGCTGCTTCAGACGCTGCCATCCTGCTTCCACTTCTTCCGGGATCTCTACGTGGCCAAGGAAGCCGCTACCGCGCGGCCCGTAGCCGTTTTCATCATCGCGCAGGCGCTGGATTTCCCCCATCAGCAGCGACAGAAAACGCTCCATCGACCACAATCCCTGCGGCGGCGCGCCGATAATGCGCAGCATGCCGGCATCCATCATTACCTGCGGTACAAACACCGGCCAGCTAATAAACTCCGGCGCATCCGCGCGATCGCGCCATTGATAGCGGAACGTTTCCAGGGTGCGACGCTGCATCAGCGGATCCTGCACCAGCAGCACACGCTGCGGCTGCCAGCTGTGCCCATCCAGTAACTTTTGGCTCAAGGCGGCGTTTTCACCGCAGTTGCGTGAGGCGGTTTCCAGCAATAGCAGTTCATCCGGCAGCGCGGCAAATACGCGAGCTACATCGCCTAACAACTCGGCTTCGCTTTTGCCTTTGCTGTCGATTTGGCGATACAGCGGATGCGACGCTAGCATCTCCACCAGTAGCGAAGTTGAGTGGCCTATGCCGCCGCTGATCAATAACGGCAGCTGATACTTTTTCGCTACGGCAATCACGGCTTCCACGTTTGGTAACACGGCATGACCGGCAAGAATCGCTAAATCGATGTCGAGCGTGCCATCTTGTGGCATCTGATCCAGCGCCAGCCAGGCCGCCAGGGTATTGATATCCTGAATCTGATCGTTATTAAGCTGCATCCGGCTCTCCTCTTTTTACCTTTGGCAGTGTAGCGGCTTAAGTACGTGTCGGCAGGGAAAAATTTGCTACACTCGCAGCTTAATCTTCAGGAGAGATTCATGACTGCGCGCTCCGTAACCCTCGACGATGTTGCTCATCTGGCTGGGGTTTCTTATCAAACTGTTTCCCGCGTCCTCAACCATTCCGAACAGGTTTCGCCGCGCACCCGCGCCAAAGTAGAAGCCGCGATGCAGCAGCTCAATTATGTGCCGAATCGCGTGGCGCAGCAGCTGGCAGGTAAAAATACTCGCACGCTGGGCCTCGCCACCAGCGATTTGGCCTTGATGGCGCCCGCACAGATTGCCTCGGCGATTCAGCAACGGGCGGCGGCGCAGGGTTATCATCTGGTGATTGCCATGGCGAATACCGGCAGCGCGCCGCAGGACACCGTGCATGAACTACTGGCGCAGCGCGTGGATGCGTTGCTGATCAACCTGCCGCTGGATGCCACGCAAGCAGCGCAGATCCAGCAGCAGTGCGATAACAAGCCGGTGCTATTTCTTGATGTAGAGCGCAGCGCTGAGGTCGCGCAATGCCAGTATCAAAGTGAATCTGGCGCACAACAGGCAGTCGATCACCTGGTGGCGCTCGGTCATCAACAGATTGGCGTGTTGAATGGCCCGGCAAGTTCTGCTTCGGCGCGTGCACGTTTTGCTGCGTGGCAGCAGGCGCTGGCGGCGCATCAGCTGACGCCGTTCTGCGTGCTAAGCGGCGACTGGAGCGCGGCATCGGGTTATCAGGCGCTGCTGACGCAGTTGCACGCCCCTCTGCCGCAGGCGCTGCTGGTCGCCAACGATCAGATGGCGCTCGGCGCGATGCGCGCCCTGCATCAGCATGGCGTGAAGATCCCAGCGGAAATGTCGCTGATTGGCTATGACGATACGGCGGAAAGCGCGTGGTATCAGCCGCCCTTAACTACTGTGCGTCAGGATCTGCAGCAGTTGGGCACCGTCAGCGTTGATCGGTTGCTGGCGCAGCTGGAAGGCGGCGATGTGGTAGAGAGGATGCTGAAAACTGAATTGGTATTGCGTGAAACCACCGCGGCGCCGCAGCAGGATGGCGTGGATGTGGCAGAGATTGCCCAGCAATTGCAGGCGCTGGCGCGCAAGTTGAAGCGCACCTCATAAATAGGTGAGGTGCGCGTCTGGTCGCCATGAATGGCGACCCTACGAAAGCGCGAGTTTTACGGCGTCTTCTGCGTGGATCAACGTAGTATCAAACAGCGGAACGCTGGCATCTTCCGCCTTCACCAGCAAGGTGATCTCGGTGCAGCCGAGAATAATCGCCTCTGCGCCCTGCTCCACCAGCTCGGCAATAATCTTGCGGTAGTGCGCGCGTGATTCATCGCGGATCACGCCAAGACAGAGTTCCTGATAGATGATGTCGTGCACCACTTTGCGTCCGGCTGCATCAGGCACCAACACGTCAATCTCCGACTGATTAAGTCGGCCTTTGTAGAATTCCTGCTCCATGGTGAACGCCGTCGCCAGCAAACCGACTTTTTTCACCCCCGCCTGACGGATGCGCTGTGCCGTGGCATCGGCGATATGCAGCAGCGGAATGCTGACCGCATCGGTGATCTGTTGCGCGACTTTGTGCATGGTGTTGGTACAGAGCACGATAAAATCTGCGCCGCCTTTCTCCAGACTGATCGCCGCTTGCGCCAGGATCTCACCTGCTTTTTGCCACTCGCCTGCGGCCTGCAGCTGTTCGATTTCATGAAAATCGACGCTGTACATCAGGCTACGCGCAGAGTGCAAACCGCCCAGCTGCTGTTTCACTTGCTCATTGATAATGCGGTAATAGAGCGCGGTGGATTCCCAGCTCATGCCGCCAATCAAACCGATCATTTTCATCTGCTTAACTCCGTTTTAAACCTGCTGCTCAGTACTGTAAGCGAAAAAGCCAAAGCGCGCGATAAATCCTGCCGCTACGGAAATATGCCATGTTCCTGTCGCGACGCCATTTATTGCGCAACCTTTTCCGGCCAGCGCGCTGACGGAAACAAGGTTAAGCGGATATTAAACAGGTGGAACATCGCTGCAAATAGTGTGTTTTCCTGCATCGCCGCCGTTTCCAGCCGCAGCAACAACGTATTCAGTTCCGCCAGCAATTCTGGCGGCGGCGAGGTTTGGAGCGACTTCAACTTGCGCTTAAGAAACTGGCTTAACTCATGAAACATCGCCGCGCTTTCAATGTGATGGGCGAGCAGCAGCTCTCGATGGCGCGTGTAGTAGTCATAACAGTTAGCGCCCAGCCAGGCTTCAGCGATCAGATTACCGCCGGAGACCAGTTCCGGCACCGGATCGACACGTTTACGCGGCAGGATGATGTTGACCTTATCCAGCGTGCGCGAGACAAACTGCTGACGCGCGGTCAGCGTGACACTGTTGAGCCGCACCGTGGCGATAAACTGCAGCAGATCGCGAATACCTTTGCGCACCGCGCGTTTGGCCGTCCACGACGGACGCTTGTTGCGGATCAGCGCCGTGATCACCACCGCGAAAGTAATGCCCACCAGCGTCGAGATAATAGCGTTCACTATAAGCTGTAAATCGGGTTTGAAGTTGTGGCTCATGCCAATCAGGCCGGGAATCTGCGTGGCAACAATCAGGCCAATCAGGTTGGTGGAAGGATTGGCGATCACCAAGCCCAGCGCCAGCAAGCCCGGCGCAAGGCAGATCACCAGCGCTTCGAAGGTTACCGCCTGCGGGATCAGCAAGGTGATATACAGCAGGCTGATCACCACGGAGATCAGCACGCCTTTGAGGAACAGCTTCATCGGCGCAATTGGGCTGTCCATCCCGGCGAAGAAGGAGCAGAGCACCGCGGCCATCATCGGCGCGGTGGCGCCATCCACCCAGCCGCTGCCAATCCAAAATACGCAGGTGACGAAGGTGGCGATGAAGGCGGTAAACGATGACAGCAGCAACAATCCCTTATCGACGTGTTTGTGCGCGCGCGCCATCTTTCCGGCTTTTACCGCAGGCGTCCACTCACTCACGCGCTCGCTAACACTGTGATACGCATCGACAATCCGCACAAAATTGAGCAAGCGCTCCAATAATCCCAACAGCAGAATACTCTCTTCGCTGTTGAGCCTGCCCTCTTGCCACGCCAGTTTCAGTTGATCCTGTGCCTGGCTGAGTTTATCGCGCACCGGCAGTTGATCCTCTCCGTTCAGCCACAGTAAGCATTGCTGGAAGACATTGGCAATGTAGTCGGGAAAACGGATTTGCTGCTGAGCCAGCAGATTCAGGCGTGATTCGATTGCCGTCAGCGTGGGGATGAAATAAGACAGATGCTGATACTGTACGCTGACTAAGCGCACCAGCCGCCGCGCGGCATCGCCTTCATAGACGCAGTGGGTGATCAGCGTTTCGACGTTAAGCGGGTAGTTGGCCATCTGGATCAGAATATCTTCGCGTTCCACCGACTTCTCCGCTGGCATCGCCGTGACCAGTTCGCTGCACAGCTTGCGCGCGTTCTGATACCACAGATTGACGCTCTGCTCTAACAGATTACGCATCGAGACCGGCCACAACAGGCGATGCACCAGGCTGCTGCAGACGATGGCGACGGTGATCTCCTCAACGCGGGAAATCACCGTGTAGGTGATGGCCGATGGCGACACCACATCGGGAAAACCCATAATTGCCGCGCTGTAACCCGCCAGCATAAATACATAGCTCTTCGGCGTGCGGTCGTGCAACGAGAGATAAAGACATACCGCCACCCAAAGCGAGATGCATAAGCTGAACAGCAGCGGATCCTGCACTGTGGCGGGATAGATCAGCAGCGTAAACAGGCCACCCAATAGGGTACCGAAGAAACGGAAAACCGATTTCGATACCGTCGATCCCGAATAGAGCTGCGAGGCAACGTACACTGTAGTCAGTGACCAGGCCGGTTTATCCAGATTGAGTTCCAAAGCAATGTAAAAAGCCAGAAAAGCAGCAAGACAGGTTTTGGCAGAAAATAGCACTGCGCTTTTTGAAAACCACTTCATAGAACAGGTAAAACCTTATGCCAGCGGCGGGATTGCTTATCCTGACAGAAGCTTTTAGTAATGGCTTTTTGATTTGTTATACAAATTATTACCGTGCTAATTATGTAGGCATCTATGGAAATCCAGACGCATTTGCTGATTACAGTGAATGATCCAGATCACATAAATAATAGTTATAAGCGATCGAAATTAGTTATTTATTGGTTATATAAGGGCTTTGCTAAGGTGGCAGAAAAACCACGAGAGAATCATCATGAAAGCAACACTTCCTGTCCTGAGCGCTTTAGCTCTCAGTTTTGGCCTGCTCTCCACACATGCCTTTGCCGCTAACCCAGAAACCGTCACTATCGGCTATCAGAAGGCCAACATCTTTGCCCTGCTGAAATACCGCGGCACTTTGGATGAAACCTTTAAAAAGCAAGGTATCGCTATCCGCTGGGTGGAATTCCCCGCTGGCCCGCAGATGCTGGAAGGCTTAAACGTCGGCAGCATTGATTTGGCGGCTACCGGCGATGCGCCGCCCGCTTTCGCACAGGCCGCGAAAGCCGATTTGATCTATCTCGGTCATTCACCGGCTAACCCTAAAACTGAAGCCATCGTGGTACCGAAAGAGTCGGCGATCAAGCGCGTGGCCGATTTGAAAGGCAAACGCGTCGGCCTGAATAAAGGCTCTGACGTGAATTATCTGCTGGTGAAAGCACTTGAAGATGCGGGACTCAACTATAAGGACGTTACGCCGGTTTACCTGCCACCCGCCGATGCGCGCGCTGCCTTTCAGAAAGGCGCGATTGATGCGTGGGTGATTTGGGATCCGTACCTGGCAGAAGTGGAAGCCAATGCCAACGCACGTGAAATCCGCAATGCAGAAGGATTAGTGCCGCATTACACCTTCTATCTCGCCAGCCGACCGTTTGCCGAAGGTCATCCTGATACCGCGAAGCAGGTGGTGGATGAGCTAAGCAAACTCAGCGATTGGGCGAATAAAAATCCGGATGACGCGGCGGCGATTCTGTCGAAATCAACCGGCCTGGATAAAGCTATCTGGCAAACCACGATCAAACGTCTGCCTTATGGCGCGTCACGCATGTCGCCGCAGGTGTTTGATGAGCAGCAAGCGTTAGCGGATACCTTTACACGTGTAGGTCTGTTGCCGGTAAAAGTAGATGTGCGTAGCGCGACCTGGTCGCTGGATAAGAAGTAAGTCGTCCAATGCATCTCTCGTAGCGGCGCGATTTATCGCGCCGCTACCATGTGTACTCTCGGTAACTGCGGTTTTCATCTCTTAACTGACAAGCATTACGCCATTTATTACCTGCCTTCACATTCGCTGGCAATCACCTGCACGTGACCCGCTTCGGCTTCAGCCAGCATTCGCCGCCACAATCTGCATTCCATCACTGTTCACATGGGCAACATATGCTGATTGCAGTGAATGTGCCACGTGGTGTTGCCAGTAAGCTCATGGTAACTCCTGATGTGAAAGATCGTCGATGTCGTGGCGCGTGGGCTCGTGGCGCACCGCCAGCAGGAAGAAGATCGGAATGATTGCCGCCAGCGAAACCACCCAAAACATGTTGGTGCCGAGCGCGGCCTGCAGCATCGGCAGGATGAACAGCGCTAACGCACTGCCGATGCCGGAAAGTGCACGACTGAAGCCCACACCGGTGGCGCGGATAGAAGTGGGATAGGAAAGTGCCGGATAGACCATCAGCTGCGCACCCGGACCGAATCCTTCGGCAAACAGCCACAAGCCGAGCATCAGCACCGCGAAGACAATGCCGGCGATGGCTTCAGGATGACCAATCAACGCCAGCGCGATCAGCGCAAAGAATTGCAATGCAAACCCGGCAATCGCAACGTGCCGCGACGGATATTTCCATGCCAGACGCATACCGAGCAGCCCGCCGGTAAAGGCGAACAGCGCGTTAAGTCCCAGCGACGCCGAGATGGTTTCGAATACGCCCGCGCCAAGGAACTGCGCCAGAATCGACGGCAGGAAGAACGCAATGGCGGTGTATTCAAACGAGATGCAGATGTTCATCACGCCCGCAACAATGGTGCGTTCGCGCCACGGTTTCTCAAACAGCACGCGGAAACTCACTTTCGGCGCCGCAGCAGCCGGTGGCGCCTGGTGTTCCGCTTCGTGCGCATGAATGCCGTAGGAATCACGCAGAATGCGCACCGCGGATTTCAGATCACCCTGATTCGCCGCCCACAATGGCGATTCGTTCATAAATTTGCTGCGCACCGCGATGATCAGTAGCGCTGGCACCGCACCGAACAGCAACGACGCGCGCCACAGCCAGTCAAGATGTTCTTTCGGCAGCAGGAAGTAGAGCGCGAAAATCAGCAGGAAGCATACCGTTGAAGCGGCGTACCACATTGGGCACCAGGCCGCGAGTCTGGCGGCTTTGTTGCCTTTACCGGCAAATCTGGAGAACTCCGCCAGATACGACATCGCCACCGGCAAATCGATTCCAACACCTACGCCCATCAAAAAGCGCGCGCCAATCAGCACCCAGATGTTCGGCGCTAAGCCCGCCGCAATCGCCGAAACGACAAAGAACAGCATGTCGGCCATAAACACCGAATAGCGGCCATATTTATCCGTCAGCCAACCGCCCACCAAATTGCCGACAATGGTGCCAACCATAATTGAGGAGGTGACTAACCCGGTGATCAGCGGCGAGAGCTGAAACTCGCGCACCACATCATCGATGCCGTACGAAAGCGTGGTGAGATCGTAGGCGTCGAGGAACACGCCGCCGAGCGCGAGGAACACAATCATGCGCGCGTAGTTGTCATTTTTACTGCGGGTGTTGATAAGCCTGGCCACGTCACTGACCGAACGTACCGGTTCGGAAACCGGCAGGGTGTTTTCTAAAGGAAGTGAACTCATAACGCCTCACGTTGTTGTTTTGTAGTACAGGTGAGGTTGTTATAAGGGGTTTATTGGCTGCGCCAAAACAACAATTATTGATATTAATTTACATAAATATCAATAGGATAAATTAATTTTATCCAACACAAAAACCCGGACACGCCTGGCGCATCCGGGTGTGCAATCATCAATAATTTATTCGGCTGAGACCGGCACCAATACGCCTTTTACCAGCGGGTCATCGGTGGTTTTCAACCACTGCTGTACGCGCGGATCGGAGAAGGCTTTTTTCAGCTTCTCGATATTTTCCTGGTCCAGATAAGGTGTGCCAATCACCAGCTGTGAGGCAAAAGTACGCGGCGCGGGCGGGAAGAGAATGCCTTTCTCGCGCGGCACTTTTCCGGCATCAAATTGCGAGACGTAACCAATCGCCGCATCCACCGAGTTAAGCGCACGCGGCATGGTCAGCAGATCGAGTTCTTTAAACACCAGGCCATGCGGATTGCCAACAATATTCTTCAGTTTGGCCGTGCGCGGCTCAACGTTAGGATCGAGCGTAATTAACCCCTGACGTGCCAGCAACCATAATGCCTGGCCCTGATTGGCGCCATCATCCGGGACGACAACCGTCGCGCCCCGCGGCAAGTCAGCGACCGACGTGTAACGATCGGAGTAGATGCCAAACGCCCACTGGAACAGCGGCAGTGCGGAAGTCAGCGCAAAGCCGTTGGCATCCACGACTTGCTTCAGCCACCACTGATGCTGATATACCGTTGCGGCATATTGCCCTTCGGCTACCGCGCGGTCGGCTTGCACCGGATCCTGCACACCTACTGCCTCTAGCTTCAAGCCGTAATCAGGCGCGATGTGCTCGCCAACGTATTCAATCAGCTTCTGCTCGCCCGCCATTGCCGGTTCAAAATGCACCTTTAGCGTGGTACCAAAAACTACCGCTGGCGACTGCTGGCTGCGCCAGAACCAGCCGCCAGCGGCGAGGATAACGACCACTATAATCAGTAGCAGCCACGGCCAGCGGCGTGTTTTACGCAGCTCGAAATCTTGTGTTGTCATAGCGATGTCCCCTGAGGATGGCGTAATGCGGTGACCAAACGGTCGCCGAGAAGTTGAATAGTTTGAATAAGGGCGATCAGCACCACGATGGTGGCGATCATGATGTGATTGTCGAAGCGCTGATAACCGTACACCACCGCCAGATAGCCGATACCGCCAGCGCCGATAGTGCCGGCAATGGCGGAGTACTCAATCATCGAGATCAAATTGAGCGTTACCGCCGCAACTATCGCGGGCAGCGCTTCGCTGAGTTGTGCCGAGCGGATGATTTGCCAGCGCGAACCACCGCATACCAGACCCACCGCTGTGACTTCGCCGGGCAACTCACGCAGCGCGTTGTCCACCAGACGGCCAAAGAACGGAATGCCTGCAGCGATCATCGGCACTACGGCAGCAGGAATGCCGATGGTCGTGCCGGTGAGCCAGAAGGTGAACGGAATGATGGCGGCCATCAATACCAGAAATGGCAGCGAGCGGCCCATGTTGACGATCCAACTCAACACCCGGTTAATACCGCGATGTGGAAACAGACCGCGCGCTGAGGTGTTAAACAACACCACCCCGACGATGCCGCCGAACGTCACCACAAACAGCATCACGATCACCACCATTAACGCGGTTTCGCCCAGAGCGGGCAGCATCAACGCCGGAATTTCTGGCCACGGCGTATCCTGACTAATGACTGATACGCTCATACCGCCTCCCGCAATGGCAACACGCTGCCGGCAACGCTGGCAACTAAGCCCAACTGCTCCAGTTGCGACAGCAAACGCGCCAACGGCACGCGCTCATGCTGAAAGTGAATGCCCACCTGCAGCCGTCCGGCTTGCAGACCGTTAACTTGCTCAACGTGCGCGCCGAGCAGATCAATACGCAAACCAAACTGCTGGCTGAGGCGCGATATCCAGTCGCTGGCGACCGGCACATCGGTGCGATAGCTGAGCTGGAGCAGCAGTTCGGCATCACTCGCCTGCGCCGCCAGTGGGAACAGGCGCTGTCCCAATATCGAATCCGGCTGTGCCAGCAACGCTTTCACCACGCCATACTGAACGATTTGGCCGTCGCGAATTTCCGCCACTGCATCTGCCGCTTGACGTACCGCATCCATTTCATGAGTGATCAGCACAATCGCCAGCTTGTAGTCATCTCGCAGTTTTTTCAGCAGGTCGAGCACGGTGACGGTGGCTTCCGGATCGAGCCCTGATGTGGCTTCATCTGCCAGCAACACCGACGGGCGCAACGCCAGCGCACGCGCGATGCCGATACGTTGACGCTGACCACCGGAAAGCTGGCCGGGATAAGCTTTAGCTTTGTGGCTGAGACCGACGCTATCGAGCAATTCACCCACGCGCGCTGCGATATCGCGATCCACCACGCCGAGGTAGTGCAGCGGCAAGGCGATGTTCTCCCACGCGGTTTTGCGTTGCAGCAGCGCGGAAGATTGGAAAACAGTGCCAATCGAGCGACGCGCCTGACGCAGCGCTTCACCCTCCAACCGGGAAAGATCGCTACCGTTGACGCGGATGCTGCCGGCACTCGGTTGCTCCAGCAAACTGATACACTTCGCCAGCGTCGATTTACCCGCGCCGCTTGGCCCAACTACCGCGGTGATGTTGGCCTGCGGCACCTGCAGACTGATGGATTTCAGCACCTCAGTAATGCGGCCGTCGGGCGCGCGATAGTGTTTGCTGAGTTGATCTATTTCGATCATGAGACCTCCTGCAGCGTGGAGGTTTTCACGCGATAGCCCGCGCCCGGGTGCGGGGCCTGCAGCTGCGGGCCGGCGGCGAATAACTTCTCGCGCAGCGTGCCCTGCGCATACTCTTTTTTGTAGACGCCGCGTTTTTGCAGTTCCGGGATCAGCAGTTCCACCACATCTTCAAAGGTTTCATGCGTCAATGCATAGGCGAAGTTGAAGCCATCCACATCGGTCTCTTCCACCCAGCTTTGCAGTTCATCGGCGACGGTTTCCGCGCTGCCGACAATGAGCGGACCAAAGCCGCCAATGCCAACCCAATCTGCCAGCGCTTTTACCGTCCACTGACGATCAGGATCGGCGGTGGAAAAGGTTTCGACCGCTGATTGGATGGCGTTGGTGTGGATATATTTCAGCACCTGATCCGGCTGATACTGGCCGAAGTCGATGCCGGTCCAGCCTGATACCAGCGCCAGCGCGCCTTCGTAGCTGACCCAGCCGGTGTACTCTTTCCATTTCGCCTGCGCCGCCAAATCGGTTTCACCGACAATCACGGTTTGCAGATTGAAGATCTTGATGCTGTAAGGATCGCGCCCCGCTTCCGCCGCGCGGCGACGAATATCGGCAACGGTTTTCTTCAGCAGCACTTTCGACGGCGCAGCAACAAACACGCATTCGGCGTGTTCCGCCGCAAACTGCTTGCCACGGCTCGAGGCGCCCGCCTGATACAGCACCGGCGTACGCTGCGGTGACGGTTCGCATAGGTGAATGCCCGGCACGTTGAAGAAGGTGCCCTGATGATTGATCGGATGAATTTTGCGCGGGTCGCTGAAGATGCGGCGTTCGCGATCACGCAATACCGCATCCTGCTCCCAACTGCCTTCCAGCAGCTTGTATACCACTTGCAGATATTCGTCGGCATAGTCGTAGCGGCTATCGTGATCGGTCTGCGCTTTGTGACCGATGTTGCGCGCGCCGCTCTCCAGATACGAGGTGACGATGTTCCAGCCGACGCGGCCCTTGGTCAGGTGATCGAGTGTCGATAAACGGCGCGCAAACGGATAAGGATGTTCAAACGATAATGATGCCGTGAGACCAAATCCAAGGTGTTCGGTGACCAGCGCCATCGGCGTGATTAACGCCAGCGGATCGTTCACTGGCACCTGCGTCGCCTGGCGGATCGCCGCATCGCCGTTGCCGTTCAATACGTCGTAAACGCCGAGCACGTCGGCAATAAACAGGCCGTCAAATTTGCCGCGCTCCAGCAGGCGTGCTAAATCCACCCAATATTCCAGATCTTTGTATTGCCAGGAACGGTCACGCGGATGCGCCCACAGGCCCGGCGACTGGTGTCCGACACAGTTCATATCAAATGCGTTCAAGCGAATTTCACGTTGCGATGGCATAGCAATCTCCATAGCGAGGCCGTGATCGTGTTACGACCTGGCGTTCGTCAGTTAATTTTTAGGATGTTGCGAGATTAAAGCGTTGAGGGGGGACATCGCTCAGCGTGAGCGATTTGCAGTTCTTGTAAAATATTCTTCGCCACATCAGCGGCGTGATCGGCAACTTGCGGCAATCCCATCAGTTCACCGAAGCGCGCACGCGCAGCGGGTCCAACGACAAACAGACGCGGGTTGGGCTGGCCGGTAAGATTGAGCGTGTGTGACTGGCTGTCGACATCCATACCAAAACCCAACGGGTCAGCACGGATCAAACCTTGCTGACTGAGTGACTGCAGCAGCGGCTGACTGACAATTAAGGCCTCATGACCGGGACCGGTGGTGACAATCAGATGATCGAGGCGATGAATTTCGCTGGCACCCTCGCGCGTACGCAGCGTGATTTCCAGCTGGTGGCCGAGACTGCTGATATCAACCAGGCGCGCGGCCAGCACCTTCATACTGCCCTGCTGCTGCCGAGCACTCATCACCGCTGACACCTGCGGCGCAATGCGATAGCGATGCACATCCCACCACGAACGCAAGTGACGGACAAAGCGCTGCCGCTCGCGCAGTGGAAGCGAGTGCCAGATCGTTTGGCCTTGCACGCGTACCTGATCCAGCACGCGTTGCCACGGTAATCCCTGTTCAGCCGCACCCGCCACTTCAGCACGAATATGTCGCAGCCACAGACGCGCGCTGGGCACGCTCTGTGGGGCTAACGTCCATTCGGGCCACTCACCACTCAAATTATCGCGAGAGAGCTGGCCACGGCGTGAGAAGGCGATTAACGGGCCACAATGCTGTCGTGTACCTAACGAAGCCACCACGTCCGCCATACTCAAGCCGGTACCGATAATCGCAACCGACGCTTTAGGATTGATGGCGTCCAGTACGCCGTGCTGCCATGGATTAGCAATCAATGCCGGGTGGGCCGAGAACGGTTGCAGCGCACGCGGCAACGACGGCGGTGGATGACTGATTGCTAACGCCAGCACATCACCCTGCAGCGCTTCGCCGTTGCTGAGTAACAGCTGTTCTCCTGCCCAGGCCACGGCACTGGCCTGGATGTGGCGCAACGTGATATGCGGATACGCCTGCGCCGCCGCAAACTGTTCTGCCAGATAGCGACCAAATAGGCTGCGCTGCGGATAGACTGCGCCGTCATCGCAATGTGCTACTGAATCCAGTGAACATTCCGGCTGTTCGCGGTACCAGCGATCAAACGCGCCCTGCTCTTCACCGCTTAATTGCATGCGCGAAGCCGGCACGTTGATGCGGTGTGCTGGCTCTTGCGTGGAATAGGCAACGCCGCCGCCAAGATTGGCGCGCGGTTCGACCACTGTAATCAGTAGCCCGGTTAACGAGGTGCGTGCGAGATGAATCGCCAGCGCCGTGCCGCTGAAACCACCACCAACTATGATTACCTGCGCCGTTGACATTGCCTTCTCCTGCATTAGCTGGCGCTCGTCTGTTTTGAAGGACGCTTATCGCCACCAATGGTTTCACCAAACGGACCGGTGTTAATCGTACGTTCACGCTGCTGCTGCGCGTTAGCCAGCGGTAGCAGCGGCAACAGCAATTCGGCCACGCGATGCGCTTCTTCCAGATGCGGATAGCCCGACAGAATGAAGTTGGTGACGCCTAATGACTGATATTCGCGAATACGTTCAGCCACCTGCTCAGGACTGCCCACCAATGCAGTACCTGCGCCACCGCGCACCAGACCTACGCCGGCCCACAGATTTGGTGAGATATACAGATTGTCACGTGACCCTTTGTGCAAAGCACTCATCCGCGCCTGGCCGGCGGAGTCCATACGCGCAAAGATTTTCTGCGCCTGCGCAATGGTCTCTTCATCAAGATGGCCAATCAGTTTATCTGCCGCCGCTTTAGCTTCTTCTTCAGTCTCGCGCACAATGACATGCAAACGAATGCCGTACTCCAGTTTACGTCCACGCTGTTCCGCACGTGCGCGCACCACTTCCAGCTTTTCGGCAACCTGCGCTGGCGGCTCGCCCCATGTGAGGTAGGTATCGATTTGTTCCGCTGCAACATCAATCGCCGCCTCTGATGAACCACCAAAATAGAGCGGCGGACCCTTTTCCTGCACCGGCGGGAATAACACTTCCGCGCCTTCTACGTGGATATGTTTACCTTCGTAATCCACTTTTTCACCGCGCATCAGGCGGCTGTAAACATCGAGAAACTCTTTGGTGACTTCGTAACGTTCACTGTGGTTGAGGAAAATGCCATCGCCTTTGTTCTCAATCGGATCGCCGCCGGTCACCACGTTAATCAGTAAACGCCCTTCGGACAGACGATCGAGCGTGGTCGCCATGCGTGCTGCCAGCGTTGGCGGCTGCAGGCCCGGGCGCACCGCCACTAAATAGCGCAGACGTTTTGTGATGGGCGCTAATGCGGAGGCCACCAGCCAGGAATCTTCACAGCTTTTGCCAGTAGGAATTAATACGCCGTAGAAGCCGAGATTGTCGGCAGCAAGCGCCACTTGCTGTAAGTAGGGTAAATCGACCGGGCGCCCGCCTTCGGTGGTGCCAAGGTAGCGTCCATCTCCATGTGTGGGTAAAAACCAGAAGACATTAATTTTATCGTTCGCGGAATCGGCCATTATGCTTTTCCTATATAACTTTATTAAAAAATCATCATTTTGAACTGCTCATTTGGTTATAAAGCTATTAGCAGAAAGCGTGCCAGGTTGTTTAAGGCCGCGAATCGCCGTAATTCAGGCAGTTAGCCCTGTCGTTATGCGATTAAGCAGTTGCATTTGCGACTTTGATGCAACAGCAATTGCTGCATATGCAACTGCTTATGCTTTTTACATGGTGTTCATAGTCAGCGAGAGCATTTAGCGTAGCGTTATGATCGTTACAGGACTTAATGCCATGTTAACCACTTACGCTAACCACACTGATTCTCCACGCTTAGTCGATCCTGCTTCACTGGCGTTTCAGTCGCTGCTGGACAAATTCGCGCCTACCGATGCTACCGTTTTGATTGTTGGCGAAACCGGCACCGGGAAAGAAGTGGTGGCGCGCTACTTGCATCATCATAGTCCACGGCGTCATGGCCCTTTTCTGGCAGTTAACTGCGGCGCGCTGACGGAAAGCCTGGCCGAAGCAGAGCTGTTTGGTCATGAGAAAGGCGCATTTACCGGCGCGACGCAATCTCATCCTGGCTGGTTCGAATCAGCACAAGGCGGTACGTTGCTGTTGGATGAGATTGGTGAACTCAGCCCTTCACTGCAGGTTAAATTGTTACGCGTGTTGCAGGAACGAGAAATCACGCGCGTAGGCTCGCGTAAAGCGATAAAGGTGGATGTGCGGGTTATTGCGGCTACGCATGTCGATTTGGCACAGGCAATCCGTGAACGACGCTTCCGCGAAGATCTTTTTTATCGCCTCAATATTGCGGTAGTTCCTCTGCCGCCGCTGCGTCAGCGTCGTGAAGACATTCCACTGCTGGCGCAACATTTCCTCGCACTGTATGCACGACGTTTGGGTCGCCCGGCACGTCGCCTGTCGCCTGATGCGCTTGAGGCACTGCACGAATACAGCTGGCCGGGCAATATCCGTGAATTGGAAAACACGCTACATAACGCCGTGTTGCTGAGCCGCGAAGAAACGCTAACGCCTGCACAGCTGCGACTCGCTGGTTACAGTGAACATGGATTTAGTGAGTCAAACGATTCTACGCTCGACAGCTTTCTGCAGCAGCAACTGAAGGGCCAGCCACAACAACTGTTTGATCGCGTCATCAGGAGCCTGATTAGCAATGCGCTATCGATGACAGACCACAATCAAACGCAGGCCGCGACGCTACTCGGCATCAGCCGCCATACCTTGCGCACGCATCTGGCGAATCAGGGAATGATTAAAGGGCGGCGCAAAGCGCCTGTATCTCCGTCGATATCCATTACGCACGCAACGCAGGAGCGCGAACTGCGTATTGGCTATCAGAAATTTGGCAATCTAGGCGTGTTGAAAGCCCGTCAAAGCCTCGAACACGGTTTCGCTCAGCAAGGCATTAGCGTGCTGTGGAGTGAGTTTCCTGCTGGTCCACAACTGCTGTATGCGCTGCAGAATAACGAAATTGATTTCGGAACGACGGGTGAAGTGCCGCCTATTTTCGCGCAAGCGAGCGGCAATGCGGTGACGTATATCGCATGGGAACCGCCGGCGCCGAGCAGCGTTGGCATCGTGGTACCCCATGATAGCGAAATCCGCACCATCAGCGATCTGCGCGGTAAGCGTATATCGGTTAATAAAGGCTCGAACGTTCACTGGCTACTGCTGCAGTTGCTGGAAGAAGCGGGCATTGGTCTGGATGAAATCAAAGTAGTGTACGCACCACCGAAATATCCGCTGACCGCCAGTGATTATCTCTCGGTGGATGCGTGGATGATGTGGGATCCATTGCTCAGCGCCGCTGAAAGCAATCCTGAACTGCGGGTTTTAGTAAACGGTGAAGGGCGCGTACACAATCATCAGTTCTATCTGTCACGACGTGATTACGTTGAACAACACAATGACATACTCAAGCAACTGGTGGAAAGTTTGCAGCAAACGGGTTTGTTCATTGATTGCCAGCGACGCGAAGCTTCGATGTTATTGTCTCAGGAGCTTGGAATGGACATCGCGTCAGTAGAGAGAGCGTTGACACGCCGCAGTCATAAGACCAGTGCGATGGCCTTTGAGGTGATTAAAGAGCAACAGATAATTGCCGATCGTTTTTATGCGCTAGGGCTGATCAGTAAACCGGTGCGGGTACGCGATGCCGTTTGGCAATTTTCATCAGCGCTGGCGTTGATTGAATGAGGTCAGCCGGAAAAGTTATCCACGCTTTCTGTGGATAAATCGCTGAATATCATCTGGCTAATCTCGCTTAGGTTCTATCACTGAAGACTGAAATGACGTACTCAATTGGCGATTTCAGCCTGAAATATTATTTAAAAAACCTTATTTTTCATAGCAATAAAGATGAAATTGCTTTGGCGAGCCGATGAAATTTCATTCGGTTAGCACTCGCTAATTTTGCATAAAATTTTTGCTGCCGCCTTAGCGCACACTTGGTTAAATTGGCTTCAGTTAGTTAACCTGCATTGAATAGTTCGAATCGTTTCCTTTAATAACTCGATAAGATACTGGCGATTTCAGCCTGAAATTTCCGCTACGATAATTGATTTTTCATACAGTTAGCGATGAAATGCCGCTGGCGAGGAAGGTAAAAGGGCATAAAAAAACCGCCCGGAGGCGGCCTAACGATTATTGGTTTAGATACTTATTGAGCGTCTCGTTAATCACTTTATCCAGTTCTTCCTGCAACTCTTTTGACTGACGATTAAACTCGTAGCTGAACATACGTCCGCGCGTTTTCTTACGTGCGAAACGATCTTTATCGGCGAAGCTCCATAATGGCGTCGCTACCGTTTTATCCTTGGCCGGTGACTGCATCAGCGTCTGGCTGCCGTTACGCACTAATCGCAGAATGCCATTCTTCACTTCGTCTTCAGCTAACCCGTCGCGTGCGCATACCGTATCAACATCCATACCGATGGTATCGATCAATGCATCAACCGTTTGTCCGGTTTCCTGCAGCTTCTCGTACGCTTGCAGCAACGATTTATAGTCGGGATAGGTCAGTTCAGAATGATTCGGGAACAGCGTGACAAGCTCCAGTGGCACGCTGGCAGCCTGCAATGCACGCGTGACCTTCGCCTGAGATAGCCCTTCGCTTTGCGCGATCTCTTTCTGAGACAATCCACTCTCTTTGAGCGACAGTAAACGCATACCCACTTCACGCAAGTTGTGCTCGCGCGCAGTTTGAATGTCCTGCGCTAACCGACGCGCTTCTTCGGCGGAGATAGCGGCGTCAGTGACCAGCACATCCAGCCCGGTTTTGCAGTGTAAAGCCGCCGCGCGACGACGAGAACCATCAAGAATCTCAATGCGATCGTCACGCTTTACGCCAATCGCTGGGAAAAACTGCTGCAATTTGATGGTACGGATGATGTCGCGCAGCGATTCAGGCGTAAGACCAGACTGATCGCGGCCATTGGTTTCCATCTTAACGAAGGTTTTCTCTTCGATTTCCTTCGCGGCAATGTGTTCCAGCGTGAAGAGGGCGCGTTTACCCGTCGCCAGAATGAATGTCTGAGAATGGCCATCGGCACTTTCCTCAGTCTGCAAAGGTGTCTGGCTGAAGGTTCGGCCAATAGTGATTCTTTTTGCGCTCATAGTAACCTCAGTTCAGGCGAATGAATTCAATACGGTCAAATACGGCTTTCGCGAAATCTTCCGCCGCTGAACGCGCATTCTTTAAGGCTTCGGTGCTGCCCACGTAGGTTGATGGATTGGCTGAAATAACCGTGTCAAACGACTCTCCGCAGCGCTCAAAGCCATCCAGACGCGGCAACGCAGCATCCAGCATATCGCCACCAAAAATCTCTTTCGCCAGGCTATGACACAGCTTATGGTCCGCTTTATTCGAAAGTTTAGACATAAAGCCAATGTTGCCCTGCAAACGGCAGGTAGCGCCAGATTCTTCAATGATGCCAATCAGCTCGGGTAAACGCGTCAGATACTTTAACGTGGAGTGGAAATCCACCTGCGCGGGGGGCACCGGCGTCATCAGTAAGTCCGAAGCAGCAATGGCGTTCTTGAGGAAAGCATCCAGATGCGGACCGCTGTCAATGAAGATAAAGTCGTAATCTTTTTTCAGCTTTGCCACCACATTGTCATACAGCACCGCGTGGATGTTCTGATCGGGCAAATGAGCGGCACACAATTCTTCCCAGCGCGATGCAATGAAGGCGTCATCAATTGATGCCGGCAAAACATCAACGCCCGGAATAATCGACGAAACAATAAACTCGTTGAGTAATTCTTCACGGCTAACGTTCTGCAGCATCGCCTGCGCGGCAGTAGCTTCCACTAATCCTACTGAACGTTGATGGTTAAGGAACATGGTGGCTGATGATTGCGGGTCCAGATCGATGACCAGAATCCGTAAATCTTCGAACAGTAGATGCGGATGGGCGCGTAAGGCATGTGCCAGCGAAACGGTAGAAACCGTTTTTGATACGCCACCTTTCAGATTACCAACAAAGATGCTGAAGGCTTCATGGTGGCGATCGCGATACTTGGGTACGCCACGATGATGATAAATATCGATGATGTTCTGAATCGACATCGCATACTTGGTTGAGCTGCCCGCAGCACGTTTATCAAACGGATAGCCGTTCTCTTCCATCTCATTTACAGCGTAATCAACGCTCGCTCGCGTCAATTTAGGCAGTTTTGCTAACGCTGCTTTCGCGTAAACCTGATAAAACGTGTTTTCCCGCAACTCTTCTTTCTGCGCCTGAATCTGATCGGTCAGGCTCATCAGCATTCTTTCTGAACGTTGTGCGACTTTCAGAACTTGCTTGTCATCGTTAGCCATACTTGCTCCACACATGTAGGATTTATGACTTTATACATAAATCCAGCACATGAGGCAAATATATCTCTTCTGCACAGGAAAAATTAGTGATGTGAAAACACCTTGATTAAGAGCGCTTTAGCGAAAGCGTTCACTGTATTCAGTGTTCTTATTTTAGCTATAAGGCTTTATCGTTCAAATTTGAACCGCCGCATTCTTGTCCAAAGACAGAAAGATTCACTGTAATCAGTGGTTGGTTTCTCATTCTTGTACTGTTAGATAAAGAAGGAAAGAAGGGCGGTTACAGCTTAAATTGCTGAAACGTTCACTGTAGTCAGTTAACTGAATACGACCAATGCAGGCGTTCACTGTAGTCAGTAAAAGATTCACTGTAATGAGCAAATAACGGATAAACATTCACTGTAATCAGTAGATGCTATGTGAACGAATGGGTCAGGCGAGCGAGCAAGGACAATTACCTTGGTAATCAGATGTTCACTGTAATCAGTAAATCCCGATGAACGCTCACGCGTAACTGCTAATGTTCACTGTAATCAGTAAACGCCTTGTTCTCATCATCGGTAAAGATTCACTGTAATCAGTAGAACGTGATTGCGATTCGATTAAACGTTCACTGCAATCAGTACGTCAAATGGGTTAGAGGGAAGGCATTCACTGTAATCAGTAAAAATTATGACGTAGTGTAGAACGTTCACTGTAATCAGCAAAGCCTGCCAAAAATGTTGAGTCTAACGTTCACTGTAATCAGTAAGACCTGATTTACCGACAAACGGTTGCCCATGAAATCGCCATTAACAATCCAGCAAAATCCGTTAAACGTCCTTTAGAACATTCACTGTAATCAGTACACCCTCAGGTTAAATGGCTTACTAGTTTACGGGTAAGTAATGGTGATGTTCACTGTAATCAGTAAAAAACCCACTGTTGCCTGAACGCCCAACGTTCACTGTATTCAGTAAAAAACGACGCGTTGAATTGTTTTTTGTCATGCTGCGAACACAGCAGGGCAGGGGACGACATGGCAGCGTTCACTGTAATCAGTGACAGTGTGATGTGCTCGTCAATCAGCATAAAAGGGTAGATACAAATGCCTCTCGCTTTCGTTCACTGGAGTGAGAAGACAGGCCAGACGTTCACTGTAATCAGCGCACTGGCCAACCCTGTCACTTTTACTGGCTGTATTAACAGTTAAATTACCGATTACAGTGAATACAGTTAGCAAACAGTTTTTTTATACTTATAAATCATCAACTTGCAGTTAAACATTCACTGTAATCAGTATACAGACCCGTCATCAACATTCACTGTAATCAGCGAACTGAGCGTGAACACAAAGATTTACTGTGATCAGTAGAAAGGCAGTAAAAAGGGAAGTTAAGTGGAGCACTACCGCCCTTGTAAGTACTCACTATCATCTTAAGCAGCTTAATATGGCCTCAGCTTAGTGCATGGCAAGGCACAAGACCTGCCAAGAGCTGAAGGTTTCCGATTACAGTGAACGTTGCTGATTACAGTGAATGATGCGAGGACAGCTGATTGCAGTGAATGTTAGCGGAAGAGCAGGTGTCACTTTTGCTCAAAAAGTGACACCGCTTTACAGGAATTGCTGAATACAGTGAACGGTTGATATCACTCTTCGAACTCAATATCTTCCAGCGAATCGATACTTTCGAGATTGCTGATGCCGTCGAGTTTTGGTGTCCTACTGTGGATGATGAAGAACACCGATCGACCACGTTTCACTTCCGAATAGTCGAGATAGCCAATCTCCTTGAGCTGCTCCATCGCACGTCGCACCACGTGGTTTTGCGTGGTGGTTTTCGAGCCAAGGTTTAAACGCATACGTAAACGCGCTAGAGAGATGGGCGCCGGATTGGTCGGCAAACTTTCGAGATAGGTATACAACGCCTGAGCAGATTCTTTACGCTTCAAACGCGAAATGGCTCGCAGCTGCAGTAACACTTTATGGTCAAAGTTATAGAGCTCGAATAACTTCGGATCGGCCTGAATGCGCACAAGATCCTTTTCACGATCGTAATACGCCGATTGCACCAGGTGAGTGTGATACGCCTTGCCATTACCTTCAAAGGACAGCGTATTCGTCGCAATACGCCGTAAAGAGGCATCTAAACGCTTACGTAACGCGGCGGACGAGTTTGCCGAAGGGATCCCGCACATCTTGACGAAATCAATAAACGGCAGCGTCACGGTGTCGCCCTTTGAGGGATAACGCGAGAAAGATTGGATAATCCCGGCCCAGGTTTTGAAATCATTATCCATATCCAGTCTTGCGCCGGTAATGGTAATCTTTTCATAGCCTTCCGATTTCACCAAAGAAAGGTTTTTCAGTTCTTTCGTTGCATCCGTCGAGGCCATCGCGCCTGACTTACCCCGTGCGGTGGACTTCAATGTAGGAACAAACAGACCCAGGCGCATTAAAGCGACCGGTTGTACGGTGTTATTTTTATTGGGGTGGAGTTGAATAACTTCACCGCTGTTTTTTGTCACCGACAGAAAGGGCTCGAGTAACGCCTTGTTTTCACTCTCTTTATCTGCCATAGCCTGAGATCTTCATTCTGTGGATGAAAAGGGTCGTTTTCTGATTACAGTGAACATTAACACTGTTTATAGTGAACATTCTACTCTCTATAGTGAATAAACTACTGACTCCAGTGAACACTTTACTCATTATAGTGAACGCGATCACCTTCTGAGGCCTTATGGGGTGCGGCCTGCGACGATCGGGGATCTCTTAGGATCTCTTTTAGATCTCTATATGATCTTTCTTTAAGATCTATTCACTGTATAACTGAATAACTGCAGGATCAGAGCGGCTTAGGCATGCCAAAGCGGTGAAAACAAGTTCATCACCATTACATGCAGATTGATCCCTTAAAATCATCAGTTTTACACGATTAAGATCTTAAGACTTCTCCTGATATGAACAACTTCCTCATTATTATTCATTTTTAAGAAACTGCTGGTCGGCGTAAGGTGAACACCACTGAACATCATTTCACTTACGACGAGGACATCTTTCATGACTGACAACGTTATCTCCCGCAATCCAACGAATGGCGAAATCCTCGCAAGCTATCCATTGCAAAGCTCAGCAGAGCTGGAGAGTGCATTGCAACAAAGCGCCAGTGCATTTGCTGAGTGGCGCTACACCGACATGCCGCAGCGCGTAAAAGTATTGCGTCAACTGGCTGAGCAAATCCGTCAACGTCAGGATGAGCTGGCTAAAATGGCCACGCTGGAAATGGGCAAACCTATTGCTCAGTCTCGCGCTGAAGTCCTGAAATGCGCCAATCTCTGCGACTGGTATGCCGAGCAAGGCCCGGCGATCCTTGCAGATAAACCCACACTGGTAGAAAACCAGCAAGCCTGGCAGTCGTTCCGTCCGCTGGGTGTGATCCTCGCGGTGATGCCCTGGAACTTCCCTTACTGGCAAGTACTGCGCGGCGCAGTCAGCATGTTGCTGGCAGGCAATACCTATGTACTGAAACATGCACCGAGCGTGATGGGATCCGCCAATCTGATGGCAACACTGTTTGATGCAACCGATCTGCCTAAAGGCGGCTTCACCGTGATCAACGTCGATAACGATGGCGTATCTGCCGCAATTAAAGATCCG
This sequence comes from Enterobacter ludwigii, assembly GCA_900068845.1. Lineage (GTDB taxonomy): Bacteria > Pseudomonadota > Gammaproteobacteria > Enterobacterales > Enterobacteriaceae > Pantoea > Pantoea ludwigii_A. The sequence continues at coordinate 35,908 of CEFQ01000012.1, read as the reverse complement.
CGTATTGCCGCTGTGGCAGTTACTGGCAGCGTCCGTGCCGGCGCGGCCATTGCAGCGCAGGCCGGTGCGGTATTAAAGAAAACCGTCCTCGAACTGGGCGGCGCGGATCCTTTCATTGTACTTGCGGATGCAGACCTTGATGCTGCAGTAGCCTCAGCAGTCACAGGACGCTATCAGAACACCGGACAGGTATGCATGGCAGCCAAGCGCTTCATCATTGAAGAAAGCGTCGCAGAAGCGTTTGAGGCACGTTTCAGCGCTGCGGTTCAGGCATTGAAAATCGGCGATCCTTTAGCGGAAGAAACCTACATCGGACCGATGGCGCGTTACGATCTGCGTGATGAGCTGGATAATCAGGTTCAGCAGACCATCAAGGAAGGCGCGCGGCTGGTATTAGGTGGCCATAAGATCGACGGTCTAGGCAACTATTACGCCCCGACGATTCTCGCCGATGTTACGCCAGCGATGACGGCTTTCCAGCAGGAAATATTTGGCCCGGTTGCGGCGATTACCCTCGCTCGAGATGCTCAGCATGCCCTGGAACTGGCTAATGACAGCGAATTCGGCCTTAGTGCAACCGTGTGGAGCGGCAATGAAGCGCTGGCCAACGAATTGGCGGAAAAACTGGAAACTGGCGCGGTATTCATCAACGGTAATGGCGCTTCGGATCCGCGTGTAGCGATTGGAGGCGTGAAAAAGAGCGGCTATGGCCGTGAACTGTCGAGCTTTGGCGTCCACGAATTCTGCAACATTCAAACGGTATGGAAAAACCGTCGCTGAGTATTATAGGGCGCGTCAGGCGCGCCCTCATTCACTTCTCCTCCTCTACCTCCTTACCGTTACTTCCCATCTCAAACCGTTGCACTTCACTTAAAATGTTGTGGACAAGTTCAAAAAATCGGCCGGTGGTATTATAAAGGTATTATTTCTGGTGTTAGATTGGCCCCACCTACACCGGGGAGTCCTTTTTAATGAAAACAACAATCCCAAAACTGTCGTTCATGATGTTTCTTGAGTGGTTTATCTGGGGCGCATGGTTTGTGCCGCTATGGGCATTTCTCAGCAAAAACGGCTTCTCGCCGGTTGAGATCGCCTGGTGCTACGCCTGTACATCGATAGCAGCTATTTTGTCGCCGATCCTTGTCGGATCTCTGGCCGATCGCTTCTTCCAGGCGCAAAAAGTGTTGTCGCTGCTCACAATCGTCGGATCGATTCTGATGTTCTTCGCAGCCCAGCAAACGCACTTCAGCGGCTTCTTCCCCCTGTTGTTGCTGTATGCACTGACTTACATGCCTACCATTGCCTTAACCAACAGCATCGCATTTTCACATGTTGCTGATGTAGAACGTGATTATCCACGCATTCGCGTCATGGGCACCCTTGGCTGGATTGCTTCAGGCATCGTCTGTGGTTTCCTGCCGCCGTTGCTAGGCTATGGCGATATCTCCGCGAGCAACGTGCCGTTGTTAATCACGGCAGCAAGCTCGCTGTTGCTGGGAATATTTGCTCTGATGCTGCCCGCTACGGAGCCGAAGAGTAGCGGAAAATTCAGCTTGCGCGTTGCGCTGGGTCTGGATGCGCTGCATTTGTTGAAGGATCGCAGTTTCCTCGTCTTCTTCGTCTGCTCCTTCCTGTTCAGCATGCCGCTGGCGTTTTACTACATCTTTGCCGAAGGCTATCTGACGGAAGTCGGTTTGCCGCATGCCACCGGCTGGATGACGCTCGGCCAGGTATCAGAGATCTTCTTCTTGCTGGCACTGCCGTTCTTCATTAAACGCTTTGGCATCGGCAAAGTACTGCTGCTCGGGTTAACCACTGCCGCACTGCGCTATGTGTTTTTCGTGTTCGGCGGCGATCAAAACATGCTGACGTACGGCTTGCTGTTTATGGGCATTTTGCTGCACGGCGTCAGCTACGATTTTTATTTCATCACCGCTTACATCTACGTTGATAAGAAAGCACCTGTGGCGATGCGCAACGCCGCGCAAGGTCTGATTACGCTGGCCTGTCAGGGCATCGGCAGCCTGCTCGGTTATCGCCTTGGTGGCTATCTGATGCAGGAAATGTTCGCCTACGATCAACCACGCAACGGCCAGACTTTTAACTGGGCCGGCATGTGGATGTTCGGCAGCGTGATGATCGTCATGATTACCATCGCCTTTATTGTCCTGTTCCGAGACGGCAAAAAACGCAGCGATGAACTTACCGCTTTTGAAAATTCAGCAACCGCTGACAGCCATAAATAAGGGATTTCACTATGACGATGACAACGCAGGAAAAACGGATTTTAGGCGCGTTTTACGGCCAGGCGCTGGGCGATGCGATGGGCATGCCATCGGAATTGTGGCCGCGTTCGCGCGTGAAGCAGCACTTTGGCTGGATCGATCGCTTCCTGCCCGGTCCGGCTGAAAACAATGCTGCCTGCTACTTTGGCCGGGCAGCCTTTACCGATGACACCTCAATGGCGCTGGCATTAGCCGATGCGATCGTAACTCATGATGGCGAGATCAACGCGGAAACCATTGGCGCGAATATTTTGCACTGGGCTGAGTCGTTTGATGCTTTTAACAAGAATGTGCTGGGGCCGACCTCAAAAATCGCGCTCAATGCCATGAAAGCAGGCACGCCGGTATCGCAGCTGGAGAATAACGGCATGACCAACGGCGCAGCGATGCGCGTATCACCGCTTGGTTGCCTGCTGCCAGCACGTGATTTATCCGCTTTCATTGATGCAGTAGCGCTGGCGTCAAGCCCAACGCATAAATCGGATGTCGCGATTTCCGGTGCCACGGTGATTGCGTGGGCAGTTTCACGCGCCATTGATGGCGCAATCTGGCCAACCATCCGCGATGAATTGCCCGCGATTGCCCGCGCGGCGCAGGAAAAGCGTGTCACCACCTTTAGCGCGTCCATGGCGGCACGTCTCGAACTGGCTTTAAACGTTGTCGCGCAGGGCAGGGGCGTGGAATCCACTCTTCAGCAGATTTACGATGTGGTGGGCACCGGAACCGCCACCATTGAATCGGTTCCGGCGGCGATTGCGATGGTTGAATTAGCAGAAACGAATCCGAACCGCTGCGCGATCCTTTGCGCTAATCTTGGCGGCGATACCGATACCATCGGCGCGATGGCGGTGGCTATTTGCGGCGCGCTGCACGGAATTGACAGCATCGACGTTGCGTTGAAAGCTGAGTTGGATGCCGCCAATGCACTGGATTTCACCCGCTACAGCGCCGCATTCACGCGTTTCCGCCAGCAGCGCGAGGCCGCTTATGTTGACGCCTGATGATCTGAATCGACTTGAAAGTCGTATGCCGGTGCTGGTGGTTGGCGCGGCAGTTGTGGATGTGATTGCCGATGCCTACTCGTTGCCGCATCGTGGCAGTGATATTGAACTCCACCAGCAGGGCGTCAATGTGGGAGGCTGTGCGCTGAATGTGGCGATTGCGCTGCACCGGCTTGGCATCCCGTCAATTAATGCGCTGCCGCTCGGCAACGGCACCTGGGCGAGCATTGTGCGGCAGAAGCTAACGGAATATGGCATTCACAGCGTGCTGGAAACGGCAAAAGGTGACAACGGTTGGTGTTTAGCACTCGTTGAACCCGATGGTGAGCGCACTTTTCTATCGGTGAGCGGTGTGGAAAATCAGTGGGATGCAGCGCTTCTGAACACGCTGCCGCAGCCGGATAATCGTTGGATCTACCTTTCCGGCTATCAACTCACCAGCAAAAGTGGGGACGTGCTGATCGACTGGCTGGAGCAACAAACCTCGCCCTATCAGTTGCTGGTGGATTTCGGCCCGCGTCTGGCGGATATCGGTAATGTGCAGTTCGAACGCATTATGGCGTGCGATCCACTGATTACAGTGAACAGGCAGGAAGCGGAACTATTGTGGCATGAACGTCTGGCTCAGTCTGAACCCTTTGATGCGCAACAGTTATTGATGCGCTGGCAGCAGCGTTTTGGTGGCGCGATGGTGGTGCGTCTCGATAGCGAAGGCGCGGGTTACGCTAACGCGGAGACACAAGGCTGGATGCCGGCGCTGCCTACTAAAGTGGTGGATACCATCGGAGCGGGCGACAGCCACGCGGGTGGATTACTGGCGGGATTGGCTTCGGGCTGGCCGCTGGCCGAGAGCGTCGCGCTGGGCAACGCCGTGGCGTCTTATGTGGTGTCACAGCGCGGCGGCGATTGCGCGCCGGATCGCGCTACGTTAAGCAGCTATTGGCAACAGCGGCTTACTCAGCAATAAACACATACATGTCGCTGCGACAGTAGCTAATGCTGTACTCCAGCGGATTGCCTTGGGCGTCTAACGCCAGTTGCTTGATAACCAGAACGGGTACGTTGTCGGGCAGGGCGATCTGCTGCTGTAGCGCCTCATCAGGCATGCGAGCACTTACTCTACTTTGCGATTTCACCGGCAGGATGTGCTGCTGGTGGAAATAGTCGTAAAGTGAAATGCCGATCTCATCCACATCAGCGATGTAACGCGCCGGTACCCAGGATTCTTCCACCGACACCGCTAAGTGGTCGACATAGCGAATGCGCTTCAACTGATACACTTCGCTGCCTTCACTCAGTCCCAGCTTCTCGGCGATTTCGGCATCGCAGTGAATTTTGCTTTTATGAATCCACACGGTGTCGGGCTTTTTGCCACGCAACACCGCTTGTTGCGACAAGCCTTTTGGTTCTTTCAGTGAATATTCGAACTGGCTACAAATCTGCGTACCGTAGCCACGAGAACGCAATACTACGCCCTCTTTTTCCAGCGCATCCATAGCTTTACGTACCGTAATGCGCGAAATACTCAGCGACTGGCTGAAATCTCGTTCACTCGGCAGAATCTCTTCATTGACTAATACGCCATCTCGCACCGCATCTTTGATCGCCATAGCGAAACGCTTGTACAGCGGTGTGCGGCTGTCATCGGCAAGGGTAGAAGTAAGCCGCGAAAATAGTGCAGTTTGGTCGGTCATAGCGTGCTAGTTCACTCAATTCGGTAGGCGGCAGAACCGCTATGATACTGACTTTTTAACGTTCGCGAAGTATCTTTGGCGCTCTTTATCTCAATGTAAACAAGTCGTATGATATTGAAAATTTCAGGATTGAAGAACTAGTATGAGCATTATTAAGAAGATCCGAGCATTAAACAGAAAAAGAAATTATTTAAAAAAAGAATTGAAATATAAAGTCAATCTATATAAAGCCACAAAAATTTGGCGGCATAAGCCAAAAGAAAACTTATCACCTTCAAAAGTGCGTACTGTGCTGATGATTAGGAATGAAGGTAAAATTGGTGATGCAATTGTATCTACCTGCATATTTAGAGCGATGCATGACGCAGGAATTGAAATTGATGTTTTAGCTGTTAGATCTAATTACATGATCTTCGAAAATAATCCTTACATTAGAAATCTTTATTTGTCGAATGAGATGATCTCTAAGGATATATACGACCACGCCATTCCCGATGATCTTATGTCTGTTATGAAAAATCATAACTATGATCTACTTATTGATACATCAATCTGGGATACTGGTCTTTACATGCCGCACATGATAAACGCCCTATCTCCAAGGATTTCATTAGGTTTCAATAAACCGAAATGGATACCACATTATGATGTGAATATCACATTCAATCATTATGACTCTCACACAAAAGAGATTTACGCTGCAATTATTAAATACCTTGGCTTAACTGGTGTTGAGTGTCAACGTTATGAAGTCTACCATGATGAGTCAGTTTCAGAAGATGTTAAATCTATTGATTTTTTTAACAATAAAAAGAAAAAAGTCATCATCAATATGTATGCCAGTCACGATGATAGAAATTTAACTTCCGAGCAAACCTCTGAAATAGTAAGTGGTATTTTACTAAAAAATAAAGATGTGGAAATTATAGTTATTGATTATAAAAAAAAGTTTAAATGTGATTTTTTCAGCGGTGCAAAAGTATACCATGTTCCTTCGCTGTATCATGCTATGGTTGCCATTCAATTGTGTGACTTGGTTATATCACCGGATACCGCTATCGTGCATATCTCTGCTATGTATGATAAACCTTTAATCGGCATTTATCGCGATATCCCTGATAATAATACTTTATGGTCACCGGGTTACAGTAATGGGCATCAAATATTCACATCTGATTATATTGTTGCGAAAGATTCTTTAATCGTCAATAAAGTATTAAATGCTATTGATGAATTTCATCTAATCTAATCTCATCAGGCATAGAGCAGATGCTATTTAATCCGTAGCACTATCACTAATTTACGGAAATCTATGCCTGTTTTCAAACTCGTTTATCCTGAAGCTGTCAATAACTCTTTTCAGCGTTCATCAAACGGCACGCCGCCTTTCGACTTATGGTGTTTTGGCGTTTCAATAATGGAAACCGTCACTGAATTAGCGTCGATCTCAAACGAATCTGCCACCGCGGCAGTGACGGCTCTCAGCAACTTCTTCTTCTGCTCAACCGTGCGACCTTCCGCCGCATACACAATGATTTCTGGCATATCTGCTGCTCCTTAAAATAAAAGTTCGTTTGCAGCATACCGCAGCCAAAGCCCTGCGTGCAGCGGCAATCACCCGTCTTTGTCGCCAATCTGTGTTGAAATGTGTATTGTTATGTTATAACGTAATTAACTCTTTTAATATGTAGCGGCTTCAGTCGGAAATCATAATGAAATCAATGAAAATTTTGCTTATCGCTGCGGCGTTAGGCCTGGCTTCTTACGCCTCAATGGCGGCTGAACATCAGGATAAACCGGTGCGGATTGCGGCGCCGTTTGAAATCAAAGGCACCGATCCGGCGCTCTCTGGCGACATTTTGTTGCGCATGGATGTGGTGGAAACGCTGGTGGAGGTCAACGAACGTGCTGAGCCCATTCCTGCGCTGGCGCAAAGCTGGCAAGTTTCCGCTGACGGTTTGAACTGGCAAATTACGCTGCGTGATAATGTGCGTTTCCATGATGGATCGCCGCTGGATGCGGCCGCCGTAGTGAAATCACTGAATACCGCGCGCAGCAAAGCAGGTTTGCTGGATAAAACCCCCATCACCGCTATCAGCGGGGAAGGGCAACGCGTCACGATTACCTTGCGCGAACCTTTTACGCCGCTGCTGTCGGTACTGGCTGAAAGCCGTTCGCAGATTCTGGCGCTCGCCAGTTGGGATGCGCAGGGCAATATTACCCGCATCATCGGCAGCGGACCGTTTATGTTGACCTCGTTCCAGCCGCCGCAGTCGCTGGCGGTAAAGCGTTTTGACGATTACTGGGGCGAAAAACCGGCGATTAAGGCGGCCAGCTATCTCTCATCCGGACGCGCCGAAACTCGCGCATTGCTGGCGGAAAGCGGTGACGCGGATTACGTTTTCAACCTTGATGCGGCCAGCCGTCAGCGTTTAGCACGTAAACCGTCGCTGCAACTGCCCTCCATCCCGGTGCCGCGCACGTTGATGCTGAAAGTGAATCCGGGGGATACGCTGTTAGCCGAACAGCCGGTGCGTGAAGCGATCAGCCTGGCGATTGACCGTAACGCGCTGGCGATGGCAGTGCTGCGTTACCCTGGCGCGGCCAGCCAGCTATTCCCGCCGAATATGGGTGAATGGCATAACAGCGCGCTGCAACCGCTGCAGTACAATCCGCAGCAGGCGACACGGCAACTGCAAGCCGCAGGCTGGAAAATGGGTGCGGATGGCGTGTTAGCGCGAAACGGTCAGCGCTTTAGTGTGACGCTACTGACATTCCCCGATCGTCCCGAACTGCCGCTGATGGCGATGGTGATCCAGCAGCAGCTGCGTAAAGTCGGCATTGAGGTGAAGATCAACTCTACCAACGCCAGCGAAATTCCGGCACAGCATCACAGCAATCGTATGCAACTGGCGCTGTTCTCCCGCAACTTTGCGCTGACACCCGATCCAACCGGCACATTACTGCAGGATTACGCGGAGAAGGGCGGTGACTGGGGCGCAATGAACTGGCATCCGGCCGGTTTTAGCACGGCGTTACACACCTTAACGCAATCCACCGATGCGGCTGAACGAGCGCAGGCGCGTAACCTGATTACCGCGTCTTTACAGCAGGATTTACCGGTGATCCCGCTTGCCTGGTATCAACAATCGGCCGCCATCAACAGCAAGCTGAAAAACGTCACGCTCGATCCCTTTGAACGGCACTTTGGTCTGCGCCAGATGGAGTGGGAGCAATGATGATTAAGCTTCTTGGCTGGCGCTTAGCGCAGGCAGTTTTTGTTGTACTGGCGGTGGGTTTACTCACCTGGTTTTTGGTGCAGGCTTTGCCCGGCGATATGGCATGGCGCATTGCCAGCGGCCGCTATGGCTACGATCGTGTAGATGCCAGTGCGGTGGCACGTGTGCAGCAGGAACTAAGCGGCTCGCTGCAGCAAGGCAGCGCGTTGTTGCACTGGCTATACGATCTGCTGCAGTTCAACTTTGGTCGATCGCTGGTCTCCGGCGAGCCGGTGATGGATGAACTGCGCTGGCAGCTGAGCCAAACGCTGGCACTGGCAGGCACATCGTTGCTTCTGACGATATTGCTCACCTTGCCGCTGGGCATTTGGGCCGGATGTCACGCGAATGGCAAGCTCGATCGTGCATTGTTCTGGCTCAGCGCGCTGCTGAAATCCGTGCCGCATTTTGCCCTTGGCATGTTGCTGATTGTGCTGCTGGCACTCCAGCTAGATTGGCTACCGAGCGCCGGCCACGGGGAACTGCGTCATTTTCTGTTGCCATCCTTGACGCTGGCATTATCGCTCACCGCGGTAGGTGTGCGCGTAGTGCGTGAAGCCACCTATCAGGTTGTCACATCGGGCTATTACCGCTGGGGCGCGCAGAAAGGTTTAGCCCCCGCGACACGCTTACGGCGTCACGGGGTGCGAAATCTGGCATCGCCGGTGTTGACCTGGTTCGGCATGCAGTTTGTCTGGCTGGTGGAAGGCGTGGTGGTGGTGGAAACGCTGTTTGCCTGGCCCGGCATAGGTCACGCGCTGGTGCATGCCATCTTCGCCCGTGATGTTCCGGTGATACAGGCCAGCGCCATGACGTTCGGACTGCTGTTTGTACTGCTGAATATGCTGGTGGATGCGGGTTGTTATCTGCTTGATCCTCGGGGAGCGCGCGCATGAGCCTGTCAATTTCGCGTCTGATGGGGCTGCTGATGTTGTGCTTGCTACTTGGATTCGCCTTCCTGTTACCTCTGATTGATCGCGGTGATCCGCTGGAACAGGATCTGCTGCGGATACTGCATGCGCCCAGCAGCGGCAGCCTTCTCGGATTTGATCATCTTGGTCGCGACATGCTGCCGCGCCTCAGTGCAGCATTGCGTCTCTCGCTCGGCCTCGCGGCGTTGTGCGTGATGAGCGCGATGATGGCAGGCGTAGTGACTGGCGTGCTCAGCGCGGTGTATGGCGGCTGGCTTGATCGACTGATCAGCCTGCTCGGCGATATGTGTCTCGCGCTGCCGGGGTTATTGCTGGTGCTCCTGTTAGCGGCGATTGCACCTGATTCGCCCGGCATGCTGTGGTTGGGGATTTCGCTGGTGCTGTGGGTGGAGTTCTTCCGCGTGACGCGCGCAACGTTGCGTCCGATAGTGCATGCGCCAGGCATGCAAGCCTCAAGGCTATTGGGTTTCTCCGCGTTCTATCGCTTCCGCCGTCACCTGTGGCCTGCGTTAGCGCCGATATTAATGACGTTGATACTTTTTTCGTTTAGCAGCGCCATCATGGCCGTATCAGCCTTGGGTTTTATCAGCGTTGGCGTACGTCCGCCCACGCCAGAACTGGGATTGATGATGACCGAACTGCTGCCGTTCGCGTGGGAAGCACCGTGGCTATTACTGCAACCGGTGACTGCGCTGTTTCTGCTGCTGATCAGCCTGAATCTGTTGATGAACAAGGAGAGGAAATGAAAGGATTGCATGCGATCGGTATCACCGTCTCAACGTCCAGCGCTACGCTGGTGGAACCGGTGAATCTCACCTTGCTGCCGGGCCAACCGCTGACCTTGTTAGGGGAAACCGGCTCGGGTAAAAGTCTGCTGGCGCAGGCGATGATGGGGATTTTGCCCGACGATTTACAGGCCAGCGGCACGCTGATCATCAACACGCGCCGTTTTACTCTGCCGCAGGATGTCGCGTTGTTGCGCGAATTATGGGGCCGCACGTTAGCATCGCTGCCACAGGAGCCGTGGTTGTCGCTTGATCCCACCATGCCGATAAAGCAGCAGGTAGCAGAAGGCTATCGTTTTGTGCGCGGTCAGGAAAAGGCAGCCAGCGCTATCGCCGCCAGCAACGATTTGCAGCAGCTTGGCTTAGAGGACGCAGCACCGCGTTTTCCATGGCAACTTTCCGGCGGGATGGCGCAGCGCGCCGCTTTTGCCGCGGCACGCGCAGGGGGGGCGGAGATACTGATTGCTGACGAGCCGACCAAAGGGCTGGATGTGGCGCGTCGTGATGAGGTTGCGTCTTTGCTGCGTCGTGAAGTGGCCGACGGTGGCACGCTGCTTACCATCACCCACGACATCGCGCTGGCCCGCCAGTTGGGCGGTGAGGTTATCGTTATGCATAAAGGCAAGGTGATCGAGCAGGGTAGGGCAGAACAGGTGCTACATACGCCGCAGCAAGAGTACACGCGTGAGTTACTCGCTGCTGATCCAGCGGCCTGGTCAACGCGGCAACAAACTCTGGTGTGCAGCAAACCAGTGGTAAGTGCTGAAGGTATCCGCTTACAGCGCGGCGCTAAAACGCTCGGCGTGCCGCAAAACATTATCCTGCACGCGGGGGAAGTTGTGGGATTGCACGGTGCCAGCGGCAGCGGAAAAAGTAGCTTTGGCGATGTGCTACTCGGACTGTTAACGCCGCAGCAAGGGCAAGTGACACGCCATGCGGCGGTAGATGCGCTGAAATATCAAAAGATTTATCAGGATCCATCCGCACTGTTTCCGCCGACCCGCACGTTAGCGCAAAGCCTGAACGATGTGTTGCGCCGTCATCGCATTGCCTCCGCGCGGCGGGATGCGCTGATGGAGCAGCTGGCGCTGGCACCGGAATTGTTGACACGTCGGCCCGATTCACTCTCGGGGGGCGAGCTGCAGCGCTTCTCGCTGTTACGCGTAATGCTGCTGGATCCGGTATTTTTGTTCGCCGATGAACCTACATCGCGTCTGGATCCGCTGGTGCAGCAGCAAACCATCCAGCTCATCACCTCACTGGCGTGTGAGCAGCAGTGCGCTGTGTTACTGGTGAGTCACGATCGCGATCTGCTGGAAAAGAGCTCGCATCGGGTGATCGCGATGCAGGCGGTCGCTTAACGTTCTGGTGGCTGGCTATCGCCGTGACCCAGCGATCGTTGCATCACCACGGTGTCGAGCCAGCGGCCATGTTTGAATCCCACCGACTTCATTACACCGGTGTGCTCAAAACCTAGCGCCCGGTGTAATCCCAGCGAACCTGCGTTTGCGCTGTCGCCTACAATGGCAATGATTTGGCGAAATCCTGCCGCTTCCGCTAACGCAATGGCTTTTTGCAACAGGGCGCGGCCGATGCCTTTGCCGGTTTGTTGTTGATCGAGGTAAATCGAATCCTCCAGCGTAAAACGATAGGCATAGCGCGGGCGATAGGGCGCAAGATAGCAATAACCCAGCACGTGATCATTCTCCTGCGCCACCAGCCAAAACCCGCCGCGCTGCTGCACATCCTGCACGCGATTTTGCATTTCGCTCGCCGAAGGGGGTTCGGTTTCAAAGGTCGCTGTGCCGTGCAGCACGTGCCAGGCGTAGATTTTCTGAATAGCGGCGGCGTGATGGGGTCGGGCGGGAAGAATGTCCATATATTCCTGATTTTTAGCGGAGAAGCTCACAGCATGCCACTGCGCCGCACGCTAATCACCGGATTTAACAATAGGAAATTGTGATGGATGATTTACAACCTCTCAGCGTCGCCATCGATGGCGTAATGCCGATCATTTAAGCCCCGTTTTATTTACCGCACATTCCGTAGCGGCGCGATTTATCGCGCAATAAATTGCGCCGCTACAATATGTTCGCCAGGTAGTTGGGGTTTCCATCTCTTAACTGACAAGCCTTACGCCATTGATGGTGACCTTAAGTAAGCGCGATCAGTTCTGCTCCGACAGCTGCACCGCCATGGTATCCGCCTCTAAGGCTTCAAATACATGCGGTTCATCGGCGGGATAGCACATGTAGTCGCCCGGAAGCAGTTCGACCGGCGCATCGCGCGGCCCCACCAGCGCACGGCCACGCGCGATGATCACATGCTCCACCGAGCCCGGCGGATGCGGTTTTGAGTCGCGCGGCGCGCCAGGTTGGCAGGTGACCAAATAGAGATCGCGGCGTCCGCCGGGGGGACAACTTGCCAGCAATGCAGCCTGATAATCCGCCATCTCTGCGGAAACAATCATGCCTTCGCCACGACGGATCACTTGCAAACGTTTTACGTCCGGTTCCATCAATCGCGCGAAAGGGATATTAAGCGCCACGCACAGCGCCCACAACGTTTCAAGGCTGGGATTGCCATTACCGGCTTCGAGTTGTGACAATGTTGATTTGGCGATCCCGGCGCGACGCGCCACTTCTGTCAGTGAAAGCCCCGCGCGCTGACGTTCGCGCAGTAATCCGACAGCAATAATATCAATTGGCGTGGTCAAACCTACTCCTGTTCTTTATAACGAACGTTTTGTTCGTCTTGTAAAACAACTCTGACGCGTTCATTATAACGTCTTTCCTGTTCGATATGAGATCAAATTGTGATGCGTCTGGGTGCAGTGCCGCTTGATTGCGGCGTAATAAAAGCCATCTTCCTGGTATGTCTGGCCGACGGTATTGTCGGGCTTTCTTACGGTTCGCTGGCGGCGGCCGAAGGGTTTCCGCTGTGGGTGCCCATCGCACTCTCCACGCTGGTTCTGGCAGGCGCATCAGAGTTCCTGTTTATCGGCATCGTGGCGGGTGGCGGCAGTCCGCTGACGGCAGCGGCGGCGGGTCTGCTGGTTAACGCGCGTCATCTGCCCTTTGGTATTGCGGTCAAAGATTTAGTGGGTAAAGGCAGCCGCAGCTTGCTGGGTTGCCACATTATGAATGATGAAAGCGTGGTGTTTGGTATATCTCAGCCGAAACTGGCGCAGCGACGCGCCGCGTACTGGATTTGCGGTTTAGGTATCTTCACCATCTGGCCGCTGTCGGTCATCGGCGGCGCGGCGATCGGGCGTTTCATTCCAGATGTATCGGCCATTGGTCTGGATGCGGTATTTCCGGCGATTTTGATTGCCCTGATTTTCCCGGCGCTACGCCAGCGTCGCACGCTGATCCCCGCCACGCTTGGCACCGCGCTGTCTGTGCTGGCGACGCCCTTTGTGCCAGCGGGCATGCCAGTGTTGTTTTCACTGTTGGGATTACTGAGCTGGCGGGAGCGTAAAAATGCAAAATAATCTGATCATTGGCGGCATTGCGCTTCTGGCGGTGGGCACTTATGCGATCCGCTTTGCCGGTTATCGTCTGGGCAGCCGCATGCAGATGTCGGATCGCGCTCGCAATATGCTGTCCGATGCCGCCACCGTTTTGCTGCTGGCGGTGGCCGTAACCACCGCGCTGTTTGAAGGCACGCACTTTGCCGGTGTGGCGCGCATCACCGGCGTGCTGTTTGCAGTGTTTCTGGCCTGGCGTCGCACACCGCTTATCCTCGTGATTATCGGTGCCGCGTTGATGACTGCGCTGTTGCGCTATTTGGGCGTACCCTGATCGCGCCAGGTTTGTGCGCGTAATTCATACACCAAACTGGCGGGTGCGCCCGGAACATCGTGTACCTGGTCGTAACAGCGCAGACCCGCCTTTTCCAGCACCTGCTGTGACGCGAGATGATCGTGACGCACCGCCGCATCAATCACCGTAAGCTGGCATTCATCGAAGCCGTAAGCGATCACCGTTCGGGCGAACTCGGTGGCGTACCCTTTTCCCCACGCCTCTTTTGCCAGACGATAGCCAAGATTGTTTACCGGCCTGCCAGCAAACTCGCGCACCGTTAAGCCGCCAAATCCCAGAACCTTATCTGGCTGTTCACGCAGACATATTGCCCAGTTGCCAAAGGGAAAGGATTGCCAGTGTGCCAGCCAGCGATTTAACACTTCTTGAGCACAGGCTAAATCGGGAAACGGGCCGGCCGGATTAAACATATTGGTATCCGGATCGCCATAGATGGCAAACAGCCGTTGAACATCGTTGGGCTCAACCGGACGGAGAAACAAGCGAGAGGAGGTGAGTTGCATGATCGTAACCTTTTGTAGCCGGATTCGGCGTTATCTTCCTGATGAGTTTTGCTACTGTGATACTCCACGGATTACTAGCATAGAGGAAAACGAATGAAACCGCGTTTAGCCCGCTGTGATGAAACGGCCGTACTGTGGCGCATCCGTAATCTTGCCATTCGCCACGGTTGTCAGGCGGTTTATCCGGCTGATGTCATCGCCGCATGGACGCCAGATGCGCTGCCATCCGGCTATTTCGAGGCAGTAAAGAACAATCCGTTTTATGTGGTAGAGGATCCTGAACATGGCGTGGCCGCGACCGGTTTCCTCGATCTGCATAGCGGCAGCGTTGAAGCGATCTTTACCTTGCCCGCCTGCAACGGCAAAGGTTATGCCAGCGTAATCATGCAGGCGATTATCGATGAAGCGCGTCAGCGTGGTTTTACGCAACTGACGCTCGCCGCCACGCCCAACGCCAGTGGTTTCTATCGTCGCCACGGTTTTCGTGTGGTGCGTGAAGCGCTTTATCCCTCGGCGCTGGCGCAAGCCGATCTTCCTTGCGTAGAAATGGTACGCGAGCTTTAAGGTTAAAATGAAATACAGTACAAACAACAAGGATCGCGTGAATATGGTAATTAACTGCGTAGCGTATCGCCACGGCAAGCGCGAAGAACATGTCGATATCGCCGACATTAGTGAAGTACTAAAAGAAGAGAAATCCTTCGTCTGGATGGGATTGTACCAACCTGAACCGGCCTTTATGCAGACGCTGCAGCAGGAGTTTAGCCTGCACGAACTGGCGATTGAAGATGCGCTGGTGGCACATCAGCGACCGAAGATCGAGCAGTATGGCGATTCAGTATTTATCGTGGTAAAAACCGCCCACATGGATGATTTGCAGCGCATCACCTTCGGTGAAACCCACTTCTTCCTCGGCAAAAACTTCCTGATCACCGTGCGTCACGGTTCTTCGGAAGGCTATGCAGACATCCGCACCAAAGCCGAAAAGAACCAGGCATTACTGTGTGAAGGACCGGGTTATGCGCTCTATTGCATCCTCGATTTTATCGTTGATAACTACAGCAAAATCACCGAATCACTTAACGATCGCATCAGTGGTCTGGAAGAGGGCATGTTCACCACGCGTTTCGACAGCGACGCGCTGCAAAACGTTTATCACTTGCGCCGTGAACTGCTGGCACTGCGCAATGCGGCGCTGCCTGTGACGGAGATCTGCCAGCAGCTGGTGCGCTTCCATGAAGATATTATCCCGAAAAATCTGCGCGCCTATCTGCGTGACGTGCAGGATCACGCGCATCACGTGATGATCGATGCGGAAGATATGCGCGAAATGCTCACCAGCGCGATGCAGGTCAATCTGGCGCTGGTGTCGGTGCAGCAAAGCGAAGTGAATAAGAAGCTCGCCGGCTGGGGGGCGATTCTGATTGTACCGACCATTATTTTCAGCATGTACGGCATGAACTTCCCGGACATGCCAGAATTGCACACGCATTTTGGTTATCCCGCGGTGGTGGGCGTAACGGTCGTCATCTGCTGCGTAATGTGGTGGCGGCTGAAAAAAGCGGGTTGGTTGTAGTATGCCGGACTTCACCTTCATTATTTGAGTTAGGTCATGACATTCTGGAGCGTCAAAACATGTTTAATATCGGCCTGCTGCTGTTCCCTAACCTCACGCAACTTGATCTCACCGGTCCGTGGGAAGTGTTTGCCCGCCTGCCCAACGTTAACAGCTATCTGATTTGGAAAGATTGCCAGCCGGTGATGTCCGATCGTGGTCTGGCGATTCTACCGACAACGACGTTCCAGGATTGCCCCCCACTGGATCTTATCTGCATTCCCGGTGGTCCCGGCCAAATTGCGTTGATGGAAGATGACGAAACGTTGGGGTTTGTGTGCCGCATGGCGGAAAGCGCAATGTGGGTCACATCGGTATGTACTGGTTCACTGGTGTTAGGCGCAGCAGGCTTGTTGCAGGGATATCGCGCGACGTCGCATTGGGGGTCACTTGAACAACTCAGCTTACTCGGGGCTACGCCGGTGGCAGAACGTGTGGTGCGTGACCGCAATCGTATCACTGGGGCGGGCGTAACATCGGGCATCGATTTTGCCTTAAGCGTGGCGGAAGCGCTTATGGGGCGTCAAATAGCGGAAAATATCCAGCTGCAGATGGAGTACGATCCGGCGCCACCGTTCAACTCAGGTTCGCCACGCAGCGCCTCGCCGGAAAGGTTAGCAGAGGCAAAACTCCAAATGCAGGACTTCATTGCTCGCCGACGCGCGGCAACCGAACGTGCCGCGGCGCGGCTCAAACGCAACGGCTGAAAACGGGCGATTTCAGCCTGAAATCGCCACGGGTTTGAACCCTTAATGTGCGCTGGCAGTAGGGCGCACGGTGATTTCATTGATATCTACGTCGCCAGGCTGATCGATGGCCCAACTGACTGCTTTGGCAATAGCTTCAGGCTTGAGCGCAATCTGGCGATAGCTCTTCATTGCTTCACGCGCGGTGTTATCGCTGATGGTATCGGCGAGTTCAGATTCAACCACGCCAGGATTGATCACTGTCACCCGCAGTTGCTGCGATTCCTGGCGCAGACCATCGGAAATGGCGCGCACGGCGAACTTGGTGGCGCAGTAAACGGCTGCGGTTGGCGAAACGGTTAGTGCGCCAATCGAGGCGATGTTGATGATGTGACCAAACTGCTGCGTCTGCATGGTTGGCAGCACCGCCGCGATGCCGTAGAGCACACCACGAATGTTGACGTCCAGCATCAAATCCCACTCTTCGACTTTCAGTGCGCTCATCGGTGACAGCGGCATCACGCCCGCGTTATTGATCATCACATCAATGCGGCCATATTTTTCCAGCGCAAAGTCCGCCAACTGCTGCACATCAGCGCGGTTCGTGACATCGCTGGCGAGATAATCCACGCTTGCACCGGCTAAACGCAGTTCATTGCATAAAGTCTCCAGACGATCGGTGCGGCGCGCACCGAGTACCAGTTGATGTTCTTGCTGCGCTAAATGGCGCGCAATGCCTTCACCAATACCGCTGCTGGCACCGGTTAAAATAATCACTTTTTTCGCTGTGTTCATGCTGCACTCCTCGTTAAGTTGACGAGGATATTGTTGATAAATCACGCCGTGTGCGACAGACCGGATTATGGCGCATCTTTGCCTGATTCTCTCGCCTGCATTGTGCGGGCGTCATTTTCACCGCTATGCTTTGCCTGAATCTCTCTGAGGAAACCCTTTATGTTGCAAACCGTACAACAGCGTACCTGTGCCTTACTCAGTCAGCTGGCACGTCAGGAAGGCTATACGGAATCATTGCTGGAAAGCGTGCGCTTTATGCGTGCCGACCGGCAATGGGCACGAACGCCCGTGCTGTACGAGCCAAGTATTATCATTATTTGTCAGGGATCGAAGCGCGCGTTTCTCGCCGACAAAATGTATCGCTATGATGCGCAGCACTACCTGGTGTTATCGGTGCCGCTGCCATTTTCTGCGGAAACGGAAGCCACGTCAGAAGAGCCGCTGCTGGGCATCGCCATTCGTCTGGATGTGGACATGGTGGCAAGGCTGGTGGCGCAACTGACCAGCTGTGAAACGGCAGTTAACTCTTCACCGGCGGGTATCATTTCTACACCGATTAATCAGACGTTAGCAGAGAGTACGCTACGTTTACTGGAAGCGCTGAGCGATCCGCTTGAAGCCAGAATGCTAGGACCCGCGCGCGTCGAGGAGATTTGCTTTCGCATATTAATCGGTGAGCAGGGTGGCGCGGTGCGTGCCGCGTTGACTTATCAAGGCCATTTCGGCCGTATCGCACGTGCTTTACAGCGTATTCATGCCGACTGGCGTCAGCCGCTGGATGTACCGCATCTGGCGAACGAGGCAGGGATGAGTGTGCCGCGTTTTCATCTGCATTTCAAAACCGTGACGCAGACTTCGCCGATTCAATACCTTAAATCACTGCGTTTACATCAGGCGCGATTAATGATGATCCGCGATAACCTGACCGCCGCGGGTGCAGCCGCGCGTGTTGGCTATGAAAGCGATTCGCAATTTAGTCGTGAGTTTAAACGGATGTTTGGTCGCAGTCCGGCGGAAGAAGCACGGGAAATGAAAAGCGCGTTCGAATTATTACCGCCGGAGCAGTTGTCCGGCCGGTTACAGGCGCATTAGCTCAGCGAATGCCCATTACGGCAACCACCAGCAAAATCCAGAATGCTGCACAACCCGCGAACATCATTTGCCAGACTACACGGCGTTCTGCGGTTAAAAGAGAAGATAGGCGTAAACGTAAAATCGATTGCATAGCGACCTCAAATCAGAATGGTTAAAAACTGGCGTGCTGGGGCAGGAAGGTGCCGTCAGCGTATAAGACTATTCTGACTATTTATCGGCAATATAATCGACAAGACCAGTCTTGTTTGACTGTTGTTCATGAAAGAAAAAACAGGAAAGCCGCGAGCGAAAGGGATTCACTCGCGGCTATCGCGGAGGATTAACAGGCTTGCTACACGTTACGCGTCACGCCACCATCAACACGAATATTCTGAGCGGTAATATAGGCTGCGCCCGGTGAGGCGAGGAAAGCGATGGTCGCCGCCACTTCTTCAGACGTACCGTAACGTTGCAGCGGAACGCTGTCGCGACGCTCATTGGTTTTCGGCAAGCTGTCGATCCAGCCAGGTAAGACATTGTTGATGCGAATGTTATCAGCCGCGTAGGTATCGGCGAAGATTTTCGTGAAGGAGGCCAGCCCGGCGCGGAACACCGCTGAGGTCGGGAACATATCCGTCGGCTCAAACGTCCACGCCGAGGAAATATTGATGATGCTGCCGCCGCCTTGTTGCTGCATGATGGGCGTGACCAGACGCGTGGCGCGCACCACATTCAGAAAGTACGTTTCCATTCCGAGCTGCCACTGCTCATCGGTTAATTCCAGAATCGGTGCGCGCGGACCATGACCCGCGCTGTTCACCAGCACGTCAATGCGGCCCCAACGTGCCAGCGTTTTATCCACCAGCGTGTTTAAATCCTCCTGTGACTGATTCGAGCCTGTCACCCCTAAACCACCCAGTTTTTCCGCCAGCGTTTCACCTTTGCCGGAGGAGGAGAGGATGGCCACTTTAAAGCCGTCGCTCGCCAGTTTGCTGGCGGCTGCGGCGCCCATCCCGCTACCGCCAGCCACAATAACGGCTACTTTTTCTACTGCCATAATTCACCTTCCAGCTAATGAGTAATCGATTTAAGCCAGTATAAAAGGTAATTTTGGCAACAGAGAGTCAGTCTGTTTGTCATTTGACGATAGGAAAACTACAGGATGAGTCAGGGATTTAACGCGCTACCCCCGCTTAATGCCTTAAAAGTGTTTGAGGCGGTGACGCGACATCTTAATTTTCGTCTGGCGGCGGAAGAGTTAGGCGTGACGCAGGGGGCGGTGGCACAGCAAATTCGCGGTTTGGAGGCCAGCCTTGGGCTGAAACTGTTTGAACGATTGCCGCGCACGCTGGCGCTGACCGGCGCGGGGGCGGGCTATGCAGTTAGCATTCGCCAGGCATTTGAGTTAATTGATGAGGCCACACGCACGCTGCGACCGGAGCCCAATCGTTTAACCCTGAGCGTAACGCCCACCTTTGCCAGTCGCTGGATGCTGCCGCGCTTACCTGGTTTTACTGCTGCATGGCCTGATATCGATCTGCGCGTATTGGCCTCTGAGCGGCTGGTGCAGTTTCATCATGAAGGCGTCGATTTGGCGGTGCGTTACGGGCGGCCGCCGTTTGGTGCCGGACTCGACGCCACCTTGCTGTTCAGCCAAACGGTATTGGCGGTAGTGAGTCCCACGCTACTGGCTGAAATGGGCGATCCGGCTGAAAGCGATCGCTGCCTGCGCTACGCCTTGTTGCACGATGGTCACCATCTGTGGCCGGCATTTCTCGCGTCTATCTTTCCCAATTTATCGCTGCATCATCAGCATCACCTGCGTTTCAATCAAACCGCGCTGGCGCTGGAGGCGGCGATCAGCGGGCAGGGCATCGCGCTGACCAGCCCGCATTTTGTGCAGAACGATCTGGCCAGCGGCCGTTTGGTACCCGCTTTCCGTCAACAAATGACCATGGATGCCGGTTGGTATCTGGTATGGCCGCGCCGTCCACGCGAGCCCGCGCCGGTTTTGGCGGTACGCGACTGGCTTCTGACACAGGTTAACGGCTGATTGGCTAAATTTCGAAATCAGTAAAACTGATGATCCGCGATGGATCATGAATGTTATAACTGCTTAATGATGCAGACGTGGGGTTTTATCCTGTCAAGGCAGTGAATTAGCAAAATATTGCTAAAATTCAGCAAGTAAACAAATGGATGGCGCGTTGCATTCTGCCGATTGCTGTGAATAAATACAGAGTCAATTTTAATAAAAATGCCATTAAGGCCAGGCTCGCGCCTGAGAAAGATCATTACCTATGACCGATCATAAAGATGTTTTAGCCAGGGACATCAGCGCCAGAAGTGAAAGTATGCAGGCGCATCTCATCGCCATTCGCCGTGATATTCACGCGCATCCGGAGCTGGGTTTCGACACCATTCGCACTGCCCACATCGTAGAGCAGGAGTTGCTGCGCTTGGGTCTGACGCCGAAAACCGGCGTCGGCAGAACCGGCGTAATGGTCGATATTGTTGGCGCGCATCCCGGCAAAACCGTGCTATTGCGCGCCGATATGGATGCGTTGCCGATTCACGAACAAACGGGCTTACCGTTCAGCAGTCACTATCCCGGTAAAATGCACGCCTGCGGCCACGATATTCATACCGCGACCATGCTGGGTGTGGCGGCGATTGTGCCGCACTACCGCGCACAACTGCATGGCACTTTGCGGCTAATTTTCCAGCCAGCGGAAGAGACGCCAGACAGCGGTGCCGAAGCGATGATCGCTGATGGTGCGGCCGACGGCGTCGATCTCGCCATCACCCTGCACAATAAGCCGGAACTGGCCGCGGGCGAAATTGGCCTGACGCGCGGTGCCAGCACCGCTTCCAGCGACGAATTTGATGTGGTGGTACACGGCAAATCAACGCACGCTGCCCGTCCGCACATGGGTACCGATCCGATCATTGCCGCTGTGAATCTGGTCAGTCAGCTGCAAACCATTATTTCGCGCGAACTCGATCCAGCCAATTCGGCGGTGCTGACCATCGGCCACATTCATGGCGGCACCACCCACAACATCATCTCTGATAGCTGCCTGATTCAGGGCACGGTGCGCGCCAAATCTCCGGCGGCACGGGCGCATATCGAAGAGGCATTCAAACGTATCTGTGCAGGCGTAGCGCTCTCTCTGAATGTGCGCGTTGAGGTCAATTACCAGCGCGGCGTTCCGCCGTTGATGAACGACGAGACGCTTATTGATGCGCTGGAACCGATTTTGTCGCATCAATTTGGTAAGCCGATCGTCGCTAAACCGAGCTCCAGCTTTGGTGCCGAAGATTTCTCGCTGTTTACCGAGCGCGCGCCAGGTTGCCAGATCCACATTGGATCCGGCGCACCGGGACGCGACGACCATCTGCACAATTCGGATTATCAACCCGACGAGCGCAGTATCCATAGCGGCACGCAGGCATTAGCCCGTTTAGCCATTGATTTACTTTCTTAAAATAACGAACTCTGAGGTCTTATGATGATGCGTAAAGGACTGTTTACCGCTTCTGTGGGCATGCTGCTGCTTGCCTCGTCCGCTCTGGTGCAGGCTAAAGATTTTGGCACGCTGAAATTCGCGACTGAAGCTGCTTATCCGCCGTTTAACCAATCCACGCCCAACGGCAAAATCGTCGGTTATGAGCCAGATATGGTGGCTGAGATCGCCAAACGTGCCGGTTTTAAATATGAAATCGTGGCGCAGAAATGGTCCGGTATGATTCCGGGGTTAGTCGACGGAAAATATGACGCAGTGATCGATGCTGTGACCGTGACGCCTAAGCGTGAAGAAGTGGTGGATTTCTCGCGCCAGTACACCGTGAGTATTTCGGGTTTCGTCACCCTGAAAGGCAGCGCGGTGGATACATTGCCGGGCAATGGCGAAGTGGTGCTGGCGGATGATGAAGCTGCTATGACCAAATCAATTGATGCGCTGAAAGCCAAATTTAAAGGCAAAACCATTGCGGTGCAGGTTGCCACCATTCAGGCTGATTTCCTGAACAAATATCTGGCGGATGTGGCAACGATTCGTACTTATCAGGCCGGTCCGGAAACGTTCGCCGATCTGCTCAATGGTCGCGTTGATGCGGTTATGGCGTCTCGCACTAACCTCAATGCCTATGTGAAAAAGCATGCGGATACCGTGAACAGTACCGGTTACGGTTTCTCCGGTGGCGTGCTGGGCCAGGGTTCGGCTATCGCGATTCAGAAAAACAATCCTGAATTGAAGGCGGCGCTGGATAACGCGTTAAATTCAATGATCAAAGATGGCACGCTGAAGCAGCTGTCTGAAAAATGGTTCGGCGAAAACGTCGCACCTAAAGAGTAATTCCAGGCGCTTATGGCTATTGATTGGCAAATCTTAGGTTTTGGTGATGAAGGCTGGGGCGGCGTGTTGCTTAACGCCGCCACGGTGACCGTCACCGTTTCATTATGTGCATGGTTGCTGGGCGCTATCCTCGGCAGCTTACTGTGCTGGATGCAGATTGGCGGTGGGCGCTGGCAGCAACGCCTCGCCAACGGCTACATCACGCTGTTTCGTGGTGTGCCTGAGCTGCTGGTGATCTACCTGTTCTATTTTGGTGGACGTCAGGTGGTGTCGTTTGTGGGGGAAAGTCTTGGCCTGCAAGGACCGTTTGATGTGAACGGCTTTGTTGCTGGCGCGATCGCCATCGGCCTGATCTCCGGCGCTTATCAAAGTAGTGTGTTCCGCGGTGCGTTTTACGCGATTCCGAAAGGAACGCTTGAAGCCGCCACGGTAACGGGCATGGGACGTTTAATGCTGTTTCGCCGCATGATTGTGCCACAGGCGCTGAAAACTGCGCTACCGGGCATGGGTAATCAGTGGCAATCGGTGATCAAGGAGTCGGCGCTAGTTTCCGTCACCGGCTTGGTGGAAACCATGAACCAAATCTCCACTGCCTCGAACTCCACACAGATGCCGTTCTTCTTCTACAGCGTTGGTGCGGTGATCTACCTGATCATTACCACCTGTTCCGATTTTGTTTTCCGCTATGTGGAAAAAGTGGCCATGCGCGGGCAACAACGCGCGCGGTTGTAAGGAGCCACGATGGATGTCACTTTCCTGCAGCACACCTTAGCTGCTTTGCTGCGCGGTCTGCCGTTAACGCTTAATCTGGCGCTGCTATCGCTGTTGGGCGGCGGCGTACTGGCGTTACTGCTCAATTTACTGCGGCAGAATCGTCTGGGTAGTTACGTTACGCGTTTCTACGTCTGGGTCTTTCGCGGCACGCCGCTGCTGATACAGATCTTTATGATCTATTACGGCCTCGGCAGCTTGCCTGCGGTGCGTGAAAGCGTGCTATGGCCGTTGCTGCGCGATCCTTACTGGTGCGGCTTGATTGCGCTGGTGCTTAACGATGCGGCTTACACTTCGGAGATCTTGCGCGGCGGCCTCAATGCGGTGAGCGTGCAGTCGCTGGAAGCGGCCAAAGTGAGCGGCATGTCGCGTTTCACCATACTGCGGCGTATCACGCTGCCGCTGGCGGTGCGTCAGGCGCTGCCAGCTTACAGCAATGAAATTATCTCGATGATAAAGTCGACTTCCCTGGTCAGCACCATCAGCCTGATGGAAATGACCGGCATTGCCGACTCGATTGTCTCTGAGACTTTCCGCGCGCTGGAAGTGTTTATCAGCGCAGCGATTATCTATCTGCTACTGACCGTGCTGGTGAGTAAAGCGGTGGCGCTGCTGGAGCGCCGTTTATCCCCTTATCAGGTTGGAGCACGTCCATGAGTAAACCCACTATCGCCCTGAGCCATCTCAGAAAAAGTTATAGCGGGCACGAAGTACTGCACGACATCAGTTTAACGGCTCAGGATGGCGACGTGATTTCGCTGATTGGCGCCAGCGGTTCAGGCAAGAGCACCTTGCTGCGCTGCATTCCGTTTTTGGAAGTGCCGCAGGGTGGGGAAATAGCGGTGGGTGACGAAGTGGTCACTATCGATAATCCTGATGAAAAGCTGAGCCGTGAACAGCAGCGCCGTATCAAATTGATGCGTATGCAGCTCGGCTTTGTCTTCCAGGGCTTCAACCTTTGGCCACACAAAACCGTGTTGCAGAACATCATCGAAGCGCCGATTCATGTGCAGAAGCGCAGCAGTAAAGAGGCAATTGAAGAGGCGGAAGCGCTGTTACAAAAAGTCGGGCTGTACGAGAAGCGCAACGCCTGGCCATCGCAGCTTTCCGGGGGACAGCAACAGCGCGTGGCGATTGCCCGTGCGCTGGCGCAGCAGCCGAAAGCGATTCTGTTTGATGAACCGACCTCTGCGCTTGATCCCGAATTGGTGGGCGAAGTGCTGCGCGTGATTCGTAGCCTGGCGGAGGAGGGGCGCACCATGATTATCGTGACGCACGAAATGGGCTTTGCACGCGATGTGTCTAACAAAGCGGTGTTTCTGCATCAGGGCAAAATTGAGGAAGCCGGTTCGCCGCAGCAAGTATTCAGTGATCCTCTCTCTGCGCGCTGTCGCGCATTTGTAAGTAGTCACTTACAGCGTAATAGTTAACCTGCCAGGATAAAATTCCTCCCTACGGCACCCGCTTATAGTGTGAGCGGGTGCCTTCTCTTTGTCGCTGATATCTCTCCCCCAACTGCCTCTAAAAAAAGTTAACAACGTTAAATTATTGATTGATGTAAACGTTTCACCTGGATTAGATCTGCCTGGCCTGAAAACTTTATTTTGAGATTTATCCTGGGCCCTGTCTCATCTCCCATCAGTGATTAAATCTGAATCATCAGAAATTTCCTATATAAATCAGATCGAAAAGATCACTTTGCCTGATTGCCTTCCTAAAATATCAGCTATATATTCGCGCGGTAACACACAGGGAAAGTGTGCCTACGCGTGCTTTCCGCGCCATTTTTACAAGGAGTAAACATGAGCAACTCTTATCAGAATGAAATTCCTAAAGCACGTATCAATTTGAAGCTTGACCTGCATACGGGCGGTTCGGCTAAGAAAACTGAGCTTCCCCTTAAACTGCTGGTCACCGGCGATTTCAGCAACGGTGCGGAAGACCGTCCGCTGTCTGAGCGTGAAAAAATCAATGTAAACAAAAACAACTTCAACAGCGTGCTGGCCGATATCGCGCCTGCGGTGTCCTTTGCCGTGCCGAATACGCTGGCTGGCGACGGTAGCGAAGAGAACGTGGCGCTTCATTTCCGCGACATTAAAGACTTCGAGCCGGAGCAAGTTGCCCGTCAAATCCCGCAGCTGCGCGCCATGCTGGCGATGCGCAATCTGCTGCGCGACCTCAAATCTAACCTGCTGGATAACGTCACCTTCCGCAAAGAGCTGGAAGCCATCCTGAAAGATCCGGCACTCAGCGACGAACTGCGCAGCGAGCTGTCTGCGTTAGCCACCGATCAAGCCTGATTATCCCCGTAACGGACTATAGAGAGAGAATGCTGATGTCAGTTCAGAATGAAACCCATGCCAATGGCGCAACCACCGTGCTGGATCGCCCTGCTGCGGGCGGCGTATACGCTTCACTGTTTGAAAAAATCAACCTCAATCCAGTGTCAGAGCTGAGTGACCTCAATGTCTGGCAGGACAATCAGGCGATGTCTGATGCCACCGCCGACGAGCGCGTCACCGCCGCGATGCAGGTGTTCCTGGCGCGCCTGAAAATCAGCGGTGCGAAAGTCGAAAAGCTGGATAAAAACCTGCTGGATCATCACATCGCCGAGCTGGACCGCCAGATCAGCCGCCAGCTGGACGCGGTGATGCATCACGATGAATTCCAGAAGGTGGAATCAGCGTGGCGCGGCCTGAAGTCGCTGGTGGATAAAACCGACTTCCGTCAGAACGTAAAAATTGAAGTGCTGGACGTGTCGAAAGACGATTTGCGTCAGGACTTCGAAGATGCGCCGGAAATCATCCAGAGCGGCCTTTACTTGCAAACTTATGTAGCTGAATACGACACGCCGGGCGGCGAGCCGATTGGCGCGGTGATTTCCGCTTATGAATTCGACGCCTCCGCGCAGGACGTGGCGCTGCTGCGCAATCTGTCAAAAGTGGCGGCCTCGGCGCACATGCCGTTCATCGGATCGGTCGGCCCGCAGTTCTTCCTGAAAGAGTCGATGGAAGAGGTGGCCGCCATCAAAGATATCGGCAACTACTTTGACCGCGCCGAATACATTAAATGGAAGTCGTTCCGCGATACCGACGATTCCCGCTATATCGGCCTGACCATGCCGCGCGTGCTGGGTCGTCTGCCGTACGGTCCGGACACTGTGCCGGTGCGCAGCTTCAACTATATCGAAGAAGTGAAAGGCCCGGACCACGATAAATACCTGTGGACTAACGCCTCGTTCGCCTTCGCCGCCAACATGGTGCAGAGCTTCATTAGCAACGGCTGGTGCGTGCAAATTCGCGGCCCGCAGGCGGGCGGCGCGGTGCAGGATCTGCCGATCCATCTCTACGATCTCGGCACCGGTAACCAGGTGAAAATCCCGTCTGAGGTGATGATCCCGGAAACCCGCGAGTTCGAGTTCGCTAACCTCGGCTTTATCCCGCTTTCCTACTACAAGAACCGCGATTACGCCTGCTTCTTCTCGGCCAACTCGACGCAAAAACCGGCAATCTACGACACCGCCGATGCCACCGCTAACAGCCGCATCAACGCGCGTCTGCCGTACATCTTCCTGCTGTCACGCATCGCGCACTACCTGAAGCTGATCCAGCGCGAAAACATCGGCACCACCAAAGATCGTCGCCTGCTGGAGCTGGAGCTGAACACCTGGGTGCGCACGCTGGTGACCGAGATGACCGATCCGGGTGACGAGCTGCAATCCTCACACCCGCTGCGCGATGCGAAGGTGCTGGTGGAAGATATCGAAGACAACCCGGGCTTCTTCCGCGTTAAGCTGTTCGCTATCCCGCACTTCCAGGTGGAAGGCATGGACGTGAACCTGTCGCTGGTGTCGCAGATGCCAAAAGCTAAAGCGTAAGGCGGCGATAAGGGATGAAAACAGAACAACCACTCTGGGGCCGGGGCACCATGATCTCGCCCCAGCACTTTCAGCAGCAGTTCGCCTGGCAGGCGTGGCACAGCGAGTGCATTGCGCGCATGGGACTTAACCAACCTTGGGGCGTGCTGCAGGCGGAGTTTGAGCCGGACGCGCTGAAGCTTGGCCGACTCAAGCCGCGTCATCTGCATCTGCGCTTTCGCGACGGCACGCTGGTCGATACCCATAACGCCGATCCGCTGCCACCGACGCTGACACTTGAGGCGGAGCAGAAGGAAGTGACGGTTGTTTTGGCGCTGCCGCAACTCTATGCCAACGGCGGCAACTGCCTGCAGGAGAGCGACGTGGCCGAGCGACCGGTGCGCTTCCGCCAGCGCTGGCGCGATATCCGCAACCTGTTCGGGGATGACACCCGTCAGGTTGCGGTATTACAGCCTGAACTAACGCTGCGTTATGCACATCAGGACAACAGCGACTGGCTGACCTGCCCCGTGGCGCGTCTGCAGCAGGATGCGCAGGGCGGCTGGGGGCTGGACGGCCAGTTCCTGCCGCCGCTGCTGACCTTGCAATCCAGCCCGTGGCTGGTGATGGCACTCGAACAACTGGTGACGCAGCTGCGCGCACGACTGGTGCGGCTGATGGCGATGCGCCGCGAAAGCAACCAGCGCATGGCCGATTTTGCCGTCGCCGATGTATCGCTGTTCTGGCTGCTTAACGCGCTCAACAGCGCCGAACCGCTGCTGGCTGATTTTCTACGCCATCCGCAAAGCCCGCCGGAACGGCTTTATCCGGAGCTGGCAAGGCTGGCGGGCAGTTTGCTGACGTTCTCGCTGGAGCATCAGGTGAACGCCATCCCGGCTTACCGGCATGACAACCTCAATGAAGTATTTCCGCCGCTGTTCAGCCTGCTCGGCACGCTGCTAGAAGCTAGCCTGCCGTCGCGCATGGTGGCGATAGAGATGAGCCACGATCGCCGGCTGCGTCAGTGGCAGGCGCGTCTCAACGATCCGCGTCTGCGCGAGGAAGCCGACTTCTACCTGTCAGTGCGCTCGCCACTGCCGGTGGCGCAGCTGCAGGAACAGTTCCCGCGCCAGTGTAAAGTGGGTAGCCCTGATGACGTCATCGCGCTGGTAAACAGCTCGCAGTTGGGGATCCCACTGAAGCCGCTCAGCCATGTGCCGGCCGCCATTCCGCTGCGACTGGAAAACCAGTATTTCTCGCTGGATCTGTCGCATCCGGCGGCACGCGCCATGCTCGAGAGCGGCAGCTGCATGTTTTATGTCCCCGGCACGCTGGGTGATCCGGAACTGGAACTCTTCGCGGTGCTGAGATCATGAGTGCTGAAGCAAAAAATATCGATATTGATGCGCTGCTGCAAAACACCTGGCTGCAGGTGATCAGCCTGCGTCATGGCCCGACATTTTCCGACGGCGAAGGGCTGACGCTGTGGCAGCGCTGCGTCGCTGATGCGGAGCGCGTGCAGCTGGCGCTGCGTGAAGCGGGCGTCAGCCGCGAGAGCTGCCATAACATTCTGCTGGCGCAGTGCGCACTGCTGGATGAGGTGGTGAAAGGGCGCGGCGTACAGGATGATGCCTGCCTGCAGTGGTATCACATGCCGCTGCAGGGCCATTTTTTACAAACCATGGATGCGGGTGAAACGCTGTGCGATCGCATGCAGCAGGTTCTCGCACAGCCGGAAGCCGACGAGAGGGTGCTGACCTGCTTTCATCGCATGATGTTGCTGGGTTTTCTCGGCGGTTATGTCTCTACCGATACGCCTGCGCGCCAGCAACTGGTAAGTGCGCTGACTAAACGTGTCCCCCCTTTCACGCGTGCGGCGGATGCACCGTTGTTATCGCTGGCTAGCGGTGGCTTGCGCGCGGGCTGGCTCAGTAGCTGGCCTGCACGTCTTGGTCTGACCGCGCTGCTGCTGGCTGTGCTGTGGTGGGGACTGAATCACTGGCTCGATCACCTCATCACGACACTGCTGCCCGGAGTCAAAGGATGAAGCCGCTGCTTCCACGCCTGCTTATACTGTGGATCTGGCTGCTTGCGGCGGTGCTGTGCACGCAGTTTCTGAGCTTTGCGCGCAGCAGCGATTTCCTCGTGTTGCTGGCGATACTGCTGCTGGCTGGCACGGTAACGTTCAGAGTGCTGCGCCGCAGCAATAAGGTTACCAGCCAGTTATGGGCTGATTTACCCGACGCCGCTTATCGGCAGCCGGTGGTGCTGTGCTGCGATGCAAGTGGCCTGTCAGACGAGGAAGTGGTACGTGTTCTGCCGCAGGGTTGTTTTATTCGCGTGGCTGACAGCAGTGAACTGCAACACAGCATGCGCCAGCTGCTGCTGCAACGTCCTGACTGGGGTCGCCAGATTTCTATCTGTCTCAATATCAGTCCGCAGCAACAGCTGGACAGTTCGGTGCTGGAAAATACGCTGTTCGCTCTGCGCTGGCAAATCGCACTGCTGCGCCGTGAAACACGCCAGTCGCTGCCGCTACTGCTCAATGTCGGCATTGCCGGCGAGATGACGCAGTGCGCCGAACCGCTCTGGCAGGTTCATCTGTCGGGAAACAGCCCACAAATCTGGCTGGATGACGCCTCGCCGCGCGGCACCAGCGAATGGCTGCAGTCGGGTGGCAGCGTGGCGATGCAGCAGCAAATCCTGCTCAACTCGCTGGATGCGTGGGCGCGTCAACATGTGTTACGCGTGCTGACGGAGACGCACAGTGATGTCGCCGCCGTGATACCCGCCGCATGTGTATTGCAGCTGCAACCCGCCACGCCTGGCACTGGCAATGACGCTCTGTGGTGCGCCTGGCTGTGGCAGCACACCACCATCCGCAGCGCCGGTGCCGCAGCGAATACGCCCGTCATCCTTCCCGACTTTATTCTTCCGCTGCTTCCAGCGGGCCGTGGCGTGACGCCCGGCACCCGCGCATTGCGCATTGCGATCACGGCCTTCGCCATTGCCGCTGTGATCGCACTCTGTGCGGTGGCCTGGAATAACCAGTCGCTGATCCGTCGCATCGTATTCGACCTCGAACACTACAACCGCATTGCCATGAACGACTACGTGCCGAAGCTTGCTGCTGTGCAGGTACTGCGCGAGGACGCCAGCCAGCTCGACGGCTATGCGCGTCAGGGTGCGCCGCTGCGCCTGGGGCTGGGACTGTATCAGGGCGGTCAACTGCGTCTGCCGGTGCTGCACGCCATCAGTTCATGGGTTCCTGAACCTAAGCCTGAACCTAAACCTGTGCCGAAGCCCAAACCTCAGCCAACACTGGTGCGTCTGGATGCGATGTCGCTGTTCGATTCCGGCAAATCCGATCTGAAAACGGGCTCGACCAAAGTGATGGTGAACGCGCTGGTCAACATCAAAGCGCGCGCGGGCTGGCTGATTGTAATCGCGGGTTATACCGACGATACCGGCCATCCGACGCTCAACCAGCGCCTGTCGCTAAAGCGCGCGGAAGCGGTACGCGACTGGATGCGCGATACCGGTGATGTGGATGAAAGCTGTTTCGCGGTGCAGGGCTTTGGCCAGAGTCGCCCAATGGCGTCCAACGATACCACTGAAGGCCGCGCAGCCAATCGGCGAGTTGAAATCAGTCTGGTTCCGCAGGCCGATGCCTGCCAGGCACCGGACGTAATCCCCCCGTCATCACAGGATGGTGACGGCAATCATGAAGAAAAGGAGTAACAACATGGCAATTCCGGTTTATCTGTGGCTGAAGGACGACGGCGGTGCGGACATCAAGGGCTCGGTGGACGTGCAGGACCGTGAGGGCAGCATTGAGGTGGTGGCGCAGCAGCACAACCTCTACATCCCAACCGATAACAACACCGGCAAGCTCACCGGCACGCGTATTCACACGCCGTTTCTGTTCACAAAGGAAATCGACTCGTCCAGCCCGTACCTCTACAAAGCGGTGACCACCGGTCAGACGCTGAAGTCGGCGGAGTTCAAATGGTATCGCATCAGCGATGCCGGTCAGGAAGTGGAGTACTTCAACACCAAACTCGAGAACGTGAAGGTGGTGAAGGTCAATCCGGTGATGCATGACGTTAAGGACCCGTCCAAAGAGAAGCACAATCATCTGGAACAGATTGAGCTGCGCTACGAAAAAATCACCTGGACCTACAAAGACGGCAACATTATTCACTCTGATTCGTGGAACGAACGCGCCACAGCCTGATTACGCGTCATATTTCGCGTAATCGCCAGCGTTGATCGTAGGGTCGCCATTTATGGCGACCCTAATACGCACCACGCCAGATGCCTGGTGATTTCATCTTCGAGGGTGAAACCACAAGTCATTTCACATCAGACCTGCTGACCTTATGCGCTTCGGTAAACGGCGACGGGCGGTAGCGTGCCCCTAATCAGGAGAATTTTGCTATGGACAGTCAGTCAGCCGCCTTGCTGCGTCGTCTTAACCCGTTCTGCGCGCAGGCGCTTGAAGCCGCCGCGTCGCTGTGCCAGACCCGCGCGCACGCCGAAATTCAGCCCGAACACTGGCTGCTCAAACTACTGGAACAGGGCGAGGGTGACATCACCGTGATCGCGCGACGCTACGAGTGGGATATGGACGCCATCTGGCAGGACCTGCTGGCGTTTCTCGACCGTCAGCCGCGCGCGGTGCGCGGGCGTCCCCAGCTCTCCGCTTCGCTCGAAAGCCTGCTAAAGCAGGCGTGGCTGATGGCGTCAATGCAGGACAACAATCCGCAAATCCGCAGCGTCCATCTGCTAATGGCGCTGGCCGAACAGCCGTCGCTGGTGCGTTGTGAAGGGCTGTGGCCGTTGCTGAGTCTGCGCATGAGCCAGCTGGAACGTCTGCAACCGATGCTGGAAGTGCAATCGGATGAACGCCCGGAGGCGGAGCAGCAGGAAATGCCGGTAAGCACGCTTCAGGATCCAGGCGCGATAAAAGCACCAACCGCCGAAGCCCTTACCCGCTTTACCCGCGACGTCACCGCCGACGCGCGCAGCGGCAAAATCGACCCGGTATTGGGCCGCGACAACGAAATCCGCCAGATGGTGGATATCCTGTCGCGTCGCCGCAAGAACAACCCGATTCTGGTCGGTGAACCGGGCGTGGGTAAAACCGCGCTGGTGGAAGGACTGGCGCTGCGCATTGCTGAGGGCAACGTGCCGGAAAGCCTCAAACCGGTCAGCGTGCATACGCTGGATCTCGGTATGCTGCAGGCGGGCGCGGGCGTGAAGGGCGAGTTCGAACAGCGCCTGAAAAATATCATCACCGAGGTGCAGGCTGCGCCAGAGCCGGTACTGCTGTTTATCGACGAGGCGCACACCCTCATCGGCGCAGGCAATCAGGCGGGCGGCGCGGACGCGGCCAACCTGCTGAAACCGGCGCTGGCGCGCGGCGAACTGCGCACCATCGCGGCCACCACCTGGAGCGAGTACAAACAGTATTTCGAGAAAGACGCCGCGCTGGAGCGCCGCTTCCAGATGGTCAAAGTCGACGAGCCGGATGACGATACCGCCTGCCTGATGCTGCGCGGCCTGAAATCGCGCTACGCCGAACACCACGGCGTGCACATCACCGACGCGGCGGTACGCGCCGCCGTCACGCTGTCGCGCCGCTACCTCACCGGACGCCAGCTGCCGGACAAAGCGGTTGACCTGCTCGACACCGCCGCCGCACGCGTGCGCATGAGCCAGGACACCACGCCGGAAGCCATTACACGCTTAACAGCGAAGCTCGACGCGCTGAACATTGAACAGCGCGCCATTCTTGATGATGAAGCGCTCGGCGGCACCATCCCGCAGGAGCGCCTGGCAGAAATCGCAAATCTGATTGCGGTAACCGATGAAGAGCTGGAGGCGCTGGAGCAGCGTTTCGGCATCGTGCAGTCGCTGATGCATGAGCTGCTGGAAGGTCGCAAGGACGCCAGCCAGCGCAGCGCCATCACACAGCTCCAGACCGACCTCGACGCGCTGCAGCCCGGCGAACCGCTGCTCACCGCCGATGTTGACGCGCGCATCGTGGCGGGCGTGATTGCCGACTGGACAGGCGTGCCGCTCTCCTCATTAATGAAGGACGAGCAGGCGGAGCTGCTGACGCTGGAAAACCAACTCGCCACGCGCGTGGTTGGGCAGGATGCGGCACTGAGCGCCATCTCGCAGCGCCTGCGCGCCTCGAAAACCGGACTCACCTCCGAAAACGGCCCGCAGGGCGTGTTCCTGCTGGTCGGCACCAGCGGCACCGGCAAAACCGAAACCGCGCTGGCACTGGCGGATGTGCTGTACGGCGGCGAGAAGTCGTTAATCACCATCAACCTCAGCGAATACCAGGAAGCGCACACCGTCAGCCAGCTTAAAGGCTCGCCGCCGGGCTACGTCGGCTACGGCCAGGGCGGCATCCTCACCGAAGCGGTGCGCAAGCGCCCGTATAGCGTGGTGCTGCTCGATGAGGTGGAAAAAGCGCACCGCGACGTGATTAACCTGTTCTATCAGGTGTTTGACCGTGGCTTTATGCGCGACGGCGAAGGGCGCGAAATCGACTTCCGCAACACTGTGATTCTGATGACCTCGAACCTCGGCAGTGACCATCTAATGCAGTTGCTGGCCGCAACGCCGTACGCCGCCGAATCCGAACTTCAGGCGTGCCTGCGTCCGATCCTGCGCGACTACTTCCAGCCCGCGCTGCTGGCCCGCTTCCAGACGGTGATTTACCGCCCGCTGGCGCGCGAGGCGATGCGCATTATCGTGGAAATGAAGCTCAGGCAGGTCAGCCAGCGGCTGCAACGTCATTATGGCATCCGCACCACCATCGGCGAAGTTCTCTACGAGATGCTCACCGACGCCTGTCTGCTGCCGGACACCGGCGCGCGCAACGTCGACAGTTTGCTCAATCAGCAGATTTTGCCGGTGCTGAGCCAGCAGCTGCTGATCCACATAGCTGCTAAGCAAAAACCACATTCCCTGACGCTTGGCTGGAGTGAGGAAGAAGGGATTGTGCTGGAATTTGACCGGACTGAAGGAGTGGGCGCATGAGCACCCATCCCCTAATCAGATTCAGCCACAACCATCACCAGCTGTCGGTGAAGGGATGTGAAGCAGAGCTTGATGTGCTGGCGTTTGAGGGCGATGAAGCCCTGAGCATGCCGTTCCGCTACCGTATTGAATTCACCAGCGGTGACCATGCCATCAGCAGAGAAATGATGCTGATGAAGGCGGCCTCCCTGACGCTGCAAGCCCCGGTGGACCAAGGCTATGGCATTAAAATGCAGCAGGCCGTGCGCATCCTTCAGGGCGTGGTGAGTGGTTTTGAACGCCTCAACACCTCAAAGGATGAAACCCATTATGCCCTGACGCTTCAGCCACGCCTGGCGCTGCTTGACCGTTCACACCAGAACGCCATTTATCAGGACATGTCGGTCCCACAAATCGTGGAAAAAATCCTGCGTGAGCGTCACAGCATGCGTGGTCAGGATTTCCTGTTCTCACTGACTCAGGAATATCCACGCCGTGAACAGGTGATGCAGTACGGCGAGGACGACCTGCACTTTATTACCCGTCTGTTGGGTGAGGTCGGCATCTGGTTCCGCTTTACCACCGACACGCGTCTGAATATCGACGTCGTGGAGTTTAACGACGGTCAACAGGGTTATAAAAAAGGCCTGATGCTGCCATCGGTTCCGCCATCAGGACAGCATTCGGAAGGTATGGACTCGGTGTGGGGGATGGAGAGCCATCATAACGTGGTGCAGAAGCAGGTCAGCACCCGTGATTACAACTACCGTCAGGCCACTGATGACATGAACACTCAGGTCGATGCGACCCGCGGGGATGCCACCACCTACGGTGATGCCTATCACTATGCTGATAACTATCTGACGGCGGGCAGTACCTATGACCGCAATCCGGCCCCCGAGTCCGGGACGTTTTATGCCCGCATTCGCCATGAGCGCTACCTGAATGGTCAGACGCAGACCCATGCCATCACCAGCTGCCCGACGCTCTCTCCGGGGCAGGTGCTGAAAGTCACCGGCGGGTACGAAGTGGCTGACGTGTTTGCTCATGGCGTGGTCATCACGGCGATGCATAGCCATGCGCGACGGGATGAGGATTTTGGCGTCAACTTTGATGGGATCCCGGACAGCACTGATTTTTGCTTCCGACCAGAACCTGGCTCACGCCCAGTGATGGCCGGCACGTTACCGGCCCGCGTCACCAGCACAACTGAAAACGACACCTACGGCCACATCGACCGCGACGGGCGCTACCGCGTCAATATGCTGTTTGACCGCGATAACTGGGAGACCGGGTTCGAAAGCCTCTGGGTGCGTCAATCACGGCCGTATGCCGGTGACACTTATGGCCTGCACCTGCCGCTGCTGGCGGGCACCGAGGTGGCGATTGGCTTCGAGCACGGCAATCCGGACC
>CEFQ01000011.1 GCA_900068845.1 Enterobacter ludwigii | reverse complement strand
TCAGTTGGTTAGAATACCTGCCTGTCACGCAGGGGGTCGCGGGTTCGAGCCCCGTCCGTTCCGCCACCCTAATTAGGGGCGTAGTTCAATTGGTAGAGCACCGGTCTCCAAAACCGGGTGTTGGGGGTTCGAGTCCCTCCGCCCCTGCCAGAAAATAATCCTTTGCTTCGGCAAAGGATTTTTTTTGTCCAAAATTCAGCAGTGAAATGAGTTTGAGTTTCACTTTGATCCACTCAAACTTCCTCATTAATTGTCTTATTGTGTCAAAACTGGATATTTAAGCAGCTGCCGAATGTGACTTTGCTGATCGCTATTCTGCAGCCATACCGCATATAACGGTCGCACGGCGACAGGCGTATCTGGAATAACCATCAAATCACTATAAATGCCGTGCCAAAAATCAGGTAAAAAGGCACAAGCACCTGTGGTATGCAGTAATTCGCGGGTAAGGTGCGCTGATGTTGTCGTTAATACGGGGACATCATCACTGGACAGATAACTTTCATGCTGATGAAAATCTGCGCCCCATTCCAGCTTGATATAGTCATATTTTTCACGCTTCTCAGTTTTGCGTGCACGGAATAATGCGAGAGAGATATGACCAATTTGCTGGCTGGTTAACTCATCCATTTTTGGCGCTTCGGTAGTAATCAACAGATCCAACTGACGCTCATGTAGTTGCTTAACCAGCAAATGTCGCTGAGCAATACGTGCCTCAAGATGAAGGCTTTCACGGTTCTCATAAAGTGTTTGTAACCAAGGGGTTAAGTACGCTTCCCAAAGGGATGCGCTACCTCCTATCGAGAGCTCATGATGCTGTTGTGTATGAGAAACTTCCTTTTTTGCCATCAACCAGGTACTCATCAAGCTTTCAGCATAAGGCAATAAACGCTCACCAGCTGAAGTCAGCCGGATGTTATTACGGTGGCGAGTAAAAAGGTTTACACCCAGCTGATTTTCCAGCTGACGAATGCGAAAACTAACGGCAGATTGCGTGAGGTAAAGCGCTTCAGCAGCACGCCCGAAATGGCGTGTTCTGCTCACTTCGAGGAAAGTTTTCAGTAATTCCGTATCCACTGCATTCTCCCAAAATTTGTTTGTCGTAATGATTTAAATGTTTTGTTTTACACTCTGTCAAGCCTATCTAATACTCCGCGCCATAAATAGCACGGCCATATGAGAGTCAGGAGCGTGTAAAATGGCGGATAGCTTCGCAACAACGAATCGTTTCTTTGATAACAAACATTACCCACGTGGTTTTTCGCGTCATGGTGATTTCACCATTAAAGAAGCTCAGCTTCTGGAGCGCCACGGTTATGCCTTTAATGAACTGGATCTCGCTAAGCGTGAACCCATGACAGAAGAAGAGCGTTCATTTTTAGAAGTATGTCGTGGTCTTCGTGAGCCGCAAACGGAAGCTGAACGTGTATGGTCGAAATATACCGCACGTATCAAGCGTCCTAAGCGTTTCCATACGTTGTCTGGCGGTAAGCCTCAAATGGACACAGTGGAAGATTTCAGCGATAGCGATGATTAAGAATAGCGGGGCTTATATAAGCCCCGTTTTTTATTCCAGGTTTTTGTGCAAATAAATCATTAAACGGTCAATGCTGCGATAACCCACCGCCTCCTGCAAGTGGCCCCGCGTAATCTGCTCTTCACCCGCTAAGTCAGCAATTGTCCTCGCAACTTTTAAAATCCTTTGCCAGGCGCGTACTGAAAGCCCCAACGAATTCAATACCTCTTCCAGCCACTTGGCATCCTGCTGCTTCAATGGGCACCAACGTAAAACTTCTGGATTAGAGAGCTGAGCATTCACCTTGCCGCTGCGTGCTGTTTGAATCTGACGGGCAGTCAGGACGCGGCTTAACACCTCAGCACTACTTTCGCTGACCTGTTGTTTCTTGCTCAGTGATCCGCTGGGCAGAAGAGGGACTTCAAGCGATAAATCGAAGCGATCGAGAAAAGGTCCTGAGAGGCGATTAAGGTAACGCAAAACTTGCTGTGGGGAGCAACGATTATGATTACCCTGATAGTGCCCAGTAGGACTCGGATTCATTGCACCAATCAATTGAAAGCGCGCAGGATAAGTCACTTTAGCGCGGGTTCGCGAAATAGAGATTTCACCGGACTCAATCGGTTCTCGTAACGCATCCAGCGTCTTGCGCTCGAACTCAGGCAGTTCATCAAGAAACAGCACGCCGTTGTGTGCCAAAGAAATCTCCCCCGGACGCGGCAAGGAACCACCTCCAACCAGCGCGTACAGCGAAGCACTGTGATGAGGGGCTCTGAACGGCCGTTTGCGCCACTGGTGATGCAGATTGCCACTGGTGACCAGATTGGCAATAGCGGCGCACTCCAGTGCCTCCTGGTCGTCTAATGGAGGCATGATGCCGGGCAGACGTGTCGCCAACATCGTTTTACCCGTGCCAGGAGGGCCAATCAGTAAAAGGTTATGCCCACCTGCTGCAGTGATTTCCAGTGCACGTCGGCCCTGATCCTGACCGATGACATCGCTAAGGTCCTGCTTTTCCTGCTCAAGCGTTTCAGGTTGATAATGGGCAACGGTGAGGGTGGTTTTGTTATGCAGAAAGGCACAGATATCTACAAGATGTTTGCCCACCAGCGTTTCACCTTGTTGAATCAGCCCCACATCCTGCTGATTCTGTTCAGCTAACACCATTTGTCTGCCCGCTTGCAGAGCCGCCATCGCTGCCGGAATAGCAGCCTGAACGCCACACAGCGCACCGTTAAGCGCGAGCTCCCCCAGGAATTCATATTGCCCTAATTTGGCGTCAGGAAGCTGCTCTGAGGCCGCCAGAATGGCGATAGCAATGGGTAAGTCATAGCGTCCACCTTCTTTTGGCAGATCGGCAGGTGCCAGATTTATAGTGACGCGTTTCGCCGGGAAGGTGAATCCGCTGTTGATGATCGCACTACGTACCCGTTCTCGCGCCTCTTTAACGGTGGTTTCGGGCAGGCCAACCAACGTTAGGGCAGGCAAACCGTTGCTGATATGCACTTCCACCGTTACCAGCGGAGCCTGAATGCCTAGCGCAGCCCGCGTTAATACCTTGGATAAAGACATAACCGCTCCTTGTTGTCCTTATCATCTTATCTGCAAGGCGGAGGAACAATTCCCAAGAGCCCAACTTCCGAGCTCGATTCCTCACATTCGGTGATAGTTGCAGTTGTTCCAACGAAAATCAGAGCTTGTGCATAAACTTCAAATCAAGATTACGACACGGGCGTAATGAAAATTTATCACAAATGTAAATAACCTTTTACTTACAATATGATAACCACCCGGCGTCAAAGGCATCATGAAATTTTCCAATGAAAATAATTGTCAACGACCTGCTAACTATGGTAACTCTGTAGGTATTACTTCGAACAATTGAAAAAACAAATAAGACATGAAAGCCCTTCTACAAGTGATTAGCCTAGTCGTGATTAGCGTGGTGGTGATTATTATCCCACCGTGCGGGGCATCGCTTGGAGAAAGAAAGGCTTAAAAATCAAGTCTGGAATTCCAAAAACCCCCGCACCGAAAGGTCCGGGGGTTTTTTTTTAATCAGACTAAATATCAGCGAATCAGCGAGGAACAGATTATGAGCAGTAGCATAAAATTCTGTTGTTCCCCTAAGAATACAGGAGAATAACCATGACAGGTGCACAGTGGGTAGTTCAGGCTTTACGCGCGCAGGGTGTCGATACAGTGTTTGGCTATCCTGGCGGCGCAATCATGCCAGTGTACGATGCGCTCTACGATGGCGGCGTGGAACACCTACTGTGCCGTCATGAGCAAGGTGCGGTGATGGCGGCAATTGGTTATGCCCGCGCAACCGGCAAGACTGGCGTATGTATCGCCACTTCGGGTCCAGGGGCAACCAACCTGATCACCGGTCTGGCGGATGCGATGATGGATTCGATCCCGGTAGTGGCGATCACGGGTCAGGTCTCGTCGGCTTTTATCGGCACCGACGCGTTTCAGGAAATCGACGTTCTCGGATTATCGTTAGCCTGCACCAAACACAGTTTCCTCGTTGAATCGCTTGATGATTTACCTTCGGTGATGGCAGAAGCCTTCGCCATTGCGCAATCTGGCCGTCCCGGCCCGGTGCTGGTTGATATCCCCAAAGACATTCAGGTTGCCAATGGCGAATTGACGCCGCACCTGCTGCCGGTGGAAGAAGAAGTGAGTCATTCAGCGCAGCACATTGCGGAAGCACGCGCATTGATGGCGCAATCGCACAAACCGATGCTGTATATCGGTGGCGGCGTTGGCATGGCGCAGGCGGTTCCTGCATTACGCGTCATGGCGCAGGAAACCGGTATTCCGATGGTTTCCACTCTGAAAGGTCTTGGTAGCGCCGATGCCAGCAGCGATCTCTATCTCGGGATGCTGGGCATGCACGGCACCAAAGCGGCTAACCTCGCCGTACAATCCTGTGATTTGCTGATTGCGGTGGGCGCGCGCTTTGACGACCGCGTCACCGGCAAGCTGGATACCTTCGCTCCGCACGCCAGCGTTATCCATATCGATATCGATCCTGCCGAGCTGAACAAACTGCGCCGTGCGCACGTTTCATTGCAGGGCGATATGAATCAGGTGCTGCCGGCGCTTAGCATGCCGCTGCAGATTGACGGCTGGCGCAAAGAAGTCAGCACGATGAAAAGCGAATTCGACTGGCGTTATGATCATCCAGGCGAAGCGATTTACGCGCCGCTGTTGCTGAAGCAGTTGTCCGATCGTAAAGCGGATAGCGCCGTGGTGACCACCGATGTGGGCCAGCACCAGATGTGGGCCGCTCAGCACATGCGTTTCACCGCACCAGAAAACTTCATCACCTCCAGCGGTCTTGGCACCATGGGCTTTGGCCTGCCGGCGGCGATTGGTGCGCAGGTGGCACGCCCTGAAGACACGGTAATCTGTGTGTCCGGCGATGGCTCCATCATGATGAACATTCAGGAGCTTGGCACCATTAAGCGCGGCAAGTTGCCGGTGAAAATCCTGCTGCTGGATAACCAGCGTCTCGGCATGGTGCGCCAGTGGCAGCAACTGTTCTTTGATGGTCGCTATAGCGAAACCATCCTGACCGATAACCCCGATTTCCTCACCCTGGCCAGCGCTTTTGATATCCCAGGCCAGCGCATTAGCCGTAAAGATCAGGTCGACGCCGCCCTTGATGCTCTGCTGAACAGTGAAGGTCCTTACTTCCTGCATGTTTCGATAGATGAGCATGAAAACGTCTGGCCATTGGTACCACCGGGTGCCAGCAACGCAAACATGATGGAGAAAACCGCATGAATCAGCATCAATTGTCTATCGAAGCCCGTTTTCGTCCTGAAATATTGGAGCGCATTTTGCGTGTCGTACGTCACCGTGGTTTCCAGGTATGTGCGATGAATATGGCCTCCGCGGTCAATGCCGAGAACATTAATATCGAAATGACCGTTGCCAGCCAACGCTCTGTCGATTTACTGTCTTCGCAGTTAAGCAAACTTATGGATGTCGCTTGCGTCGAGATCCAACAACAGACAACACAACAAATCCGCGCATAGTCGCCAAAGGAAAAAAGCAATGAGTACAAAGAAAGCAGACTTTATTTGGTTCAATGGGGAGATGGTTAAGTGGGAAGACGCCAAGGTTAGCGTTATGTCTCACGCACTGCATTACGGTACTTCTGTGTTTGAAGGCGTGCGTTGCTACGACTCACACAAAGGCCCAGTGGTGTTCCGTCACCGTGAGCATATGAAGCGTCTGCATGAATCCGCCAAAATTTATCGTTTCCCGATTGAAGCGAGCGTAGATGAGTTGATGGAAGCGTGCCGCGAAGTGATCCGCGTGAACAAACTGAAAAGCGCTTACATCCGTCCGCTGGCCTTTGTCGGTGACGTGGGCCTGGGTGTGAACCCGCCAGATGGCTACACCACCGATGTAATCATCGCTGCTTTCCCTTGGGGTGCTTACCTGGGCGCTGAAGCGCTGGAAAACGGCATCGATGCGATGGTTTCTTCGTGGAACCGCGTTGCACCAAACACCTTGCCGACCGCCGCAAAAGCCGGTGGTAACTATCTTTCCTCTCTGCTGGTAGGCAGCGAAGCGCGTCGTCATGGCTATCAGGAAGGCATCGCGCTCGACACCAACGGCTATATTTCTGAAGGTGCTGGCGAAAACTTGTTCGAAGTGAAAGATGGCATTCTGTTCACGCCACCGTTCACCTCTTCCGCACTGCCAGGCATCACGCGTGACGCCATCATCAAGCTGGCGCAAGACATGGGTATCGAAGTGCGTGAGCAGGTTCTGTCGCGCGAATCCCTGTATCTGGCAGACGAAGTCTTCATGTCAGGTACTGCAGCGGAAATCACTCCGGTGCGCAGCGTCGACGGTATTCAGGTCGGCGAAGGTAAACGTGGTCCAGTCACCGGTCGTATCCAGAAGGCGTTCTTTGGCCTGTTCACTGGCGAGACGGAAGACAAGTGGGGCTGGTTGGATCCGGTTAACGCATAACGAGATTATTTGCGGGCGTCAGATGGCGCCCGCAACCTTATTATTACTGGAGTAAATAGAGCATGCCTAAGTACCGTTCCGCCACCACCACTCATGGTCGTAACATGGCCGGTGCCCGTGCCTTGTGGCGCGCGACAGGAATGACCGACGACGATTTCGGCAAGCCGATTATCGCTGTGGTCAACTCATTCACCCAATTCGTACCGGGCCACGTGCACCTGCGCGATCTTGGCAAACTGGTCGCTGAGGAAATCGAAGCAGCAGGCGGTGTGGCCAAAGAGTTCAACACCATTGCGGTGGATGATGGTATCGCCATGGGTCATGGCGGCATGCTGTATTCACTGCCTTCACGCGAGCTGATAGCCGATTCAGTGGAGTACATGGTCAACGCGCACTGCGCCGACGCCATGGTGTGTATCTCCAACTGCGACAAAATCACCCCAGGCATGCTGATGGCAGCACTGCGCCTCAACATTCCGGTGATCTTTGTTTCTGGCGGCCCGATGGAAGCCGGTAAAACCAAACTGTCCGATCAAATCATCAAGCTGGATCTGGTGGATGCGATGATTCAGGGGGCCAACCCGAACGTCAGCGATGCCGACAGCGATCAGATCGAACGTTCCGCCTGTCCGACCTGCGGTTCCTGTTCCGGTATGTTTACCGCCAACTCCATGAACTGTCTGACCGAAGCGCTGGGCTTGTCGCAACCGGGTAACGGTTCACTGCTGGCCACGCACGCGGATCGTAAAGAGCTGTTCATCAATGCCGGTAAGCGCATCGTTAGCCTGACTAAACGCTATTACGAGCAGGATGACGTCAACATGCTGCCGCGTAACATCGCCACTAAAGCCGCGTTCGAGAATGCGATGACGCTGGATATCGCCATGGGCGGTTCCACCAACACCGTTCTGCACCTGCTGGCCGCCGCGCAGGAAGGCGAAATCGACTTCAATATCTCGGATATTGACCGTCTGTCTCGCAAAGTGCCGCAGTTGTGTAAAGTGGCGCCAAGTACGCCGAAATATCATATGGAAGATGTGCACCGCGCGGGTGGCGTTATCGCCATTCTGGGTGAGCTGGATCGTGCGGGTCTGATCGACACCAGCGCGCGTAATATCCTGCAGCAGAGCATGCGTGAAACCCTCGATCAGTACGACATCATGCTGACCAAAGATCAGGCTGTGAAGGATATGTTCCGCGCGGGCCCGGCCGGTATTCGTACCACCAAGGCGTTCTCGCAGAATTGCCGTTGGGACACGCTGGATGACGATCGTGCAGAAGGCTGTATTCGTACTCGCGAACATGCTTACTCACAAGATGGCGGTCTGGCGGTACTTTACGGCAACCTGTCAGAAGATGGTTGTATCGTAAAAACCGCTGGCGTCGACAAAGAGATCCTCACCTTCAAAGGTCCGGCCAAAGTGTACGAAAGCCAGGACGATGCGGTTGAAGCGATCCTGGGTGGCAAAGTGGTGGCCGGTGACGTGGTGGTTATTCGCTACGAAGGGCCAAAAGGTGGGCCGGGCATGCAGGAAATGCTCTATCCAACGACTTACCTGAAATCAATGGGTCTCGGCAAAAGCTGCGCACTGATCACCGACGGTCGTTTCTCTGGCGGCACATCGGGTCTGTCGATTGGTCACGCCTCTCCGGAAGCGGCGAGCGGTGGCACCATCGCGCTGGTGAAAGATGGCGATATGATTGAGATCGATATCCCGAACCGTGGCATTAAGCTGGCGGTGCCGGATAACGAACTGCACGCACGTCGTGAAGAAGAGCAAGCGCGAGGCGACGCGGCATACACACCGCACGGCCGTGAACGTGACGTCT
Organism: Enterobacter ludwigii; assembly: GCA_900068845.1. Lineage (GTDB taxonomy): Bacteria > Pseudomonadota > Gammaproteobacteria > Enterobacterales > Enterobacteriaceae > Pantoea > Pantoea ludwigii_A. The sequence goes on along the minus strand of CEFQ01000011.1, from coordinate 138,231 downwards.
CCTTCGCCCTGCGTGCCTACGCAACACTGGCGACCAGCGCTGACAAAGGCGCGGTGCGCGATAAGTCCAAGCTGGGAGGCTAACTGATGGCTGAGTCTCAACCGCTTTCCGCGACGCCAAACGGCGCGGAGTATTTGCGCGCAGTGCTGCGCTCACCGGTGTATGAAATTGCTCAGGTGACGCCGCTGCAAAAAATGGAAAAAATTTCATCGCGTCTTGGCAACACCATTCTGGTGAAGCGTGAAGATCGTCAGCCGGTGCACAGCTTCAAGCTGCGTGGGGCCTACGCGATGATTGCCGGGCTGAACGAAGAGCAAAAAGCGCGCGGCGTGGTGACGGCTTCGGCCGGCAACCATGCGCAGGGCGTGGCGCTCTCGGCCAGCACGCTTGGCATCAAATCACTGATTGTGATGCCGTTGGCCACGGCAGACATCAAGGTTGATGCAGTACGCGCATTTGGCGGTGAGGCTTATCTGTTTGGTGCCAACTTCGACGAGGCGAAAGCCAAAGCGATAGAGCTCGCGGAGCAGCAGGGTTACACCTTCGTTCCGCCATTTGACCACCCGGCGGTGATCGCCGGGCAGGGTACGCTGGCGATGGAACTGCTGCAGCAGGATGCGCATCTCGATCGCGTCTTCGTGCCGGTCGGCGGCGGCGGTCTGGCGGCGGGTGTCGCCGTGCTGATCAAGCAGCTGATGCCGCAGATCAAAGTGATTGCCGTGGAATCGGAAGATTCAGCCTGCCTGAAAGCCGCGCTGGAGGCGGGCGAACCGGTGGATTTGCCGCGTGTGGGATTATTCGCTGAAGGTGTGGCGGTAAAACGCATCGGCAGCGAAACCTTCCGTCTGTGCCAGGCGTATCTCGACGACATCATCACGGTGGATAGTGATGCGATTTGCGCAGCGGTAAAAGACCTGTTCGAAGATGTGCGCGCCGTGGCGGAACCCTCTGGCGCGCTGGCGCTGGCGGGCATGAAGAAGTACATCCAACTGCACGACATCAAAGGCGAGCGCCTGGCGCATGTGTTGTCGGGCGCTAACGTCAACTTCCACGGCTTGCGCTATGTCTCTGAGCGTTGCGAACTGGGCGAACAGCGTGAAGCGCTGCTGGCGGTCACCATTCCAGAGCAGCAGGGCAGTTTCCTCAAGTTCTGTCAGACCATCGGCGGGCGTTCTATCACCGAGTTCAACTACCGCTACGCGGACGCGGATAACGCCTGCATTTTCGTCGGTGTGCGCTTAACGCGCGGGCTGGAGGAGCGCAGTGAGATCATCGGCCAACTGAGCGAGGCCGGTTATAACGTGGTGGATCTGTCGGATGATGAAATGGCTAAGCTGCACGTGCGCTACATGGTGGGCGGACGTCCATCCAAGCCGCTGCGCGAACGCCTGTTCAGTTTTGAATTCCCAGAGGCACCGGGCGCGCTGCTGAAGTTCCTGCAGACGCTTGGCGCGCACTGGAATATCTCGCTGTTCCATTATCGCAGCCACGGTACCGATTATGGCCGCGTGCTGGCGGCGTTTGAAGCCAACGATCAGGAACCGGATTTCGAAACACATCTCACCGCATTGGGTTACGAATGGCACGATGAAGCGAACAACCCGGCGTTTCGTTTCTTTCTCGCCGGGCAGTAATTACAGCTGGTGCCAGAACGCATTGATAAGCGGCTCTCCGAGCCGCTTTTTTTGTACGCAAACCCCGAGTTCCAACGGCGCAACAGATTCCACATTCTGCAGCGTTAACACGCGATTGCGTACCGGTTCCGGGCTGTTCTCCAGCACCACGTCCGGCAGCAGCGCAATACCACATCCCAGCGCCACCATCGACACAATCGCCTCATGCCCGGAAACCGTGGCATAAATCTGCGGGTTGGGAATGCGCTGGCGGCGGAACCACAAATCGATACCGCGTCGCGCAGGACCTTGTTCCGGCAGGATAAACGGGATTTGCGCCCAATCCGGTTCGTCTTGTGTTGCCTGGCTGCGCACCGGACAAGGCAGCGCCGGGGCGATCAGCACCAGCGGAATCAGGCCCAGTGGCGTAAAATCTATGCTGGCGGGCAGCGATTCAGGACGTCCGGCAATGGCGAGATCGGCATCACCGGATTGCACCATCTCAATCGCATCGGCCGCATCACCGGTGGTGAGTTTGATCTCGACCTGCGGATGTTCAGCGCGAAAGCGATCAAGAATCGGCGGCAAATGGCTGTAAGCGGCGGTCACCGAGCAGAACAGGCGCAGTTCGCCGCTCAATGACGGGCCGTTGAGATCCATCACATGACGAAGCTGCTGGTATTGCAGCAACGTCTGCTGCGCGAACTGACGCAGGCGCTCGCCGGCTTCGGTCAGCGTCACGGTGCGGTTGTCACGCAGGAACAGCGCATGACCAACATCCTCTTCCAGGCGCTGAATCTGGCGCGAAAGAGTGGAGGGACTGACGTGCATGGCGCGCGCGGTACGACCAAAGTGGCAGCTTTCAGCCAGATGAAGGAAGAGTTTCAGGTCTCGTAAATCCATGCGCGTATCGCCTCAAGGTTATGTTGCAAATTTTGCAATGTGACCTTGCTAATATATCAATTTAAGCAACGGATTTCCTGTCATATGATGGGGTCATTCGCGGCGTGAGAGACAACGTCGTTACTGAACAAAAACAAACACAACATCTAACCGGAGTACCCATGGCTAATTACTTCAACACATTGAATCTGCGCAACCAGTTAGCGCAGTTGGGCAAATGTCGTTTCATGTCACGCGACGAATTCGCTGATGGCGCTAGCTTCCTGAAAGGCAAGAAAGTGGTCATCGTTGGTTGTGGTGCTCAGGGTCTGAACCAGGGCCTGAACATGCGTGATTCTGGTCTGGACGTGGCGTATGCCCTGCGTGCTGAAGCGATTGCTGAAAAGCGTGCCTCTTTCCGCAAAGCGACCGATAACGGCTTCAAAGTGGGCACTTACGAAGAGCTGATCCCACAGGCTGATCTGGTGGTTAACCTGACGCCAGACAAGCAGCACTCAGCGGTCGTTCAGGCTGTTCAGCCGTTGATGAAAGATGGCGCAGCGCTGGGTTACTCACACGGTTTTAACATTGTTGAAGTGGGCGAAACCATTCGTAAAGACATCACCGTCGTGATGGTTGCACCGAAATGCCCGGGTACCGAAGTGCGTGAAGAGTACAAGCGTGGTTTCGGTGTACCGACGCTGATCGCCGTTCACCCGGAAAACGATCCTAAAGACGAAGGCATGGCGATTGCGAAAGCCTGGGCCGCAGCCACCGGCGGCGACCGTGCGGGCGTGCTGGAATCTTCTTTCGTTGCGGAAGTGAAATCTGACCTGATGGGCGAGCAGACCATCCTGTGCGGTATGCTGCAGGCCGGTTCTCTGCTGTGCTTCGACAAGCTGGTGGCTGAAGGTCACGACGCCGCTTATACCGAAAAACTGATTCAGTTCGGCTGGGAAACCATCACCGAATCCCTGAAGTTTGGCGGCATTACGCTGATGATGGATCGCTTGTCTAACCCGGCGAAAATCCGTGCTTATGCGCTGTCTGAGCAGCTGAAAACCATCATGGCGCCGCTGTTCCAGAAGCACATGGATGACATCATCTCTGGTGAATTCTCATCGGGCATGATGGCTGACTGGGCTAACGATGACAAAAACCTGCTGACTTGGCGTGAAGAGACCGGCGCAACGGCATTCGAAAACGCACCGCAGTTTGAGGGCAAAATCGAAGAGCAGGAATACTACGACAAAGGCGTCGTGATGGTTGCAATGGTGAAAGCAGGCGTTGAGCTGGCGTTCGAAACCATGGTGGATGCAGGCATCATCGAAGAGTCGGCTTACTACGAATCACTGCATGAGCTGCCGCTGATTGCCAACACCATCGCCCGTAAGCGTCTGTATGAAATGAACGTGGTTATCTCTGATACCGCAGAATACGGTAACTACCTGTTCTCCTTCGCAGCGGTTCCCCTGCTGAAAGAGTTCATGACCACGCTGCAGCCGGGCGATCTGGGCAAAGCGATTGAAGGGACTCAGGTTGATAACGCGCAGCTGCGTGACGTCAACGAAGCGGTACGTCAGCATCCAATCGAATCGGTAGGCCGCAAACTGCGTGGCTACATGACCGACATGAAACGTATCGCTGTTGCTGGCTAAGCCACGCGCGACACAGTTTTCAGCACAATAAAAAACCCCGGCTTGCCGGGGTTTTTTTTAATTAGTGCTCGCTGTTGCTCTATGTATGTACTCGCTGTCCCCCATCCCGGCCTTCCCCCGCAAGCGGGGGAAGGAGACGCTGCCACATGCAGCTTCAGAACTAACATATGGCAGCATCTTCCTCCCCCATTCATGGGGGAGGACCGAGGTGGGGGACAGCAAGCACATACGAACCAGAGTACAGCCAGCTCAATCACACTGCTTCATACAGCGTCTGATTGCGCGTCTCTTTACAGGCAATCAGCGCGATCAGTGTCAACACTGCCATCGAAGCCAGATAGAAACCCACCGCCTGCAAACCGTAATTGGCGTTCAACCAGGTGGCGATATAAGGCGCCACGGATGCACCAAGAATCGACGACAGGTTATAGGAGAATGATGCGCCGGTATAACGCACTTCAGTCGGGAACAGCTCTGGCAGCAGCGCGCCCATCGGACCAAACGTCAGCCCCATAATGCTTAAGCCCAGGATCAGGAAGCCCATCACCAGCACCTGAGAACCGGAACCCAGCAGCATTGGGAACATCAATGCGAAGGCAATAATCATCAGCGTAATGGTGATCATGGTTTTACGACGACCAAAGCGATCGGCTAACAAACCCGCAATCGGCACCATCACGCCAAAACCAATCACTGCCACCATCAACATCCACAGGAAGCTGTTACGCGAGTAGCCGAGGCCAGCAGGCGCAGGTGCGGTACCGTAACTCATTGAGTAAACGGTCATAATGTAGAACAGTGTATAGGTGGCGAGCATGATGAAGGTACCCAGAATGGTTGCCGTCATATGCTTGCTCAGCAGCGTGCCAATCGGCATTTTCACCTGCTTGTTCTCTTTCTGCACTTTGGCGAACACCGGACTTTCATGCAGCGAAACGCGCACATACAGGCCAATCAACACCAGCACCGCAGAAAGAATAAACGGCACGCGCCAGCCCCAGTTCATGAACTGCTCATCGGTCAGCAGCCACGAAAGCAGCAGGAATGTGCCGTTAGCGAAGAAGAAGCCAATCGGCGCACCGAGCTGTGGGAATGAACCATAGAGCGCGCGTTTTTTCGCTGGGGCATTTTCGGTCGCCAGCAGTGCTGCGCCGCCCCATTCGCCACCGAGGCCAAGACCCTGACCAAAACGCGCCAGCGCCAGCAGCAGCGGCGCTGCCACGCCAATGGTTTCATAACCCGGCAGCAAACCAATCAGCACCGTCGAAACGCCCATGGTCAGCAGCGAAGCAACCAGCGTTGCTTTGCGTCCGACGCGGTCACCAAAGTGGCCAAACACGGCAGAACCGATAGGGCGCGCAACGAAGGCGATAGCGAAGGTCGCCAGCGACTGCAGCGTTGCCACGGTCGGATCGCCCTGCGGGAAGAAGATGTGCGGGAAAATAATCACCGCGGCGGTGGCATAGATATAGAAATCGAAGAACTCAATGGCGGTGCCGACAAGCGATGCCACAACCACTTTGCCACGTGAATTGACCGGCGTTTCGTCGTGTTTTTTGTCGAGTGTTTCTGTGATGGAGGCTTGCATAAGTGTTTCTTAATTGTAAATGTAGACAGAGAATCTTACGCACCTGGTTTGCGGCATTCAATGGCGAAAAACCGCGTCAGACCGGGCTTTTTCGGCGAATAAGTGGATAATTTCTGAGTTGCTGCGATCAGTGGCGGATGGGAACGGGAAGTGTCACTTTTTTGGCGGGAATCTCTGCAAAAGGGCCAAATTAAAGTGACCCTTCAGCGTTTCCTGCTGGTTTTTGTGGTAAAAATAGCCAGCAGGAAACATTTTTAGCTAGTCAGGCAATTGTAACAAGCGGGTGGCTTATTTTGCCTGATGCGGCTGTGGCATCTCTTTATCATCTTTGTACTTCGCGGTGGCGATCCACGCGGCACAAAACAGCGTCAAACGGGCAAAGAAGTAGAAGAACGCCATCAAACCGAGCACCGAACCAAAGGCCGCGCCTGACGGCGAGGTTGCCAGCTTCGGCAGCGTCAGCGTCATGACAAACTTGATCACTTCAAAGCCAATCGCAGCCAGCAGCGTGCCGCGGAACAAGGCCTTTTTGCGCGGTTTATGGCGCGGCAGAATCCAGAAGATCCACAGGAACAGCAGATAGTTAGCGAAGATTGAGATGGATAACGCAATCACCGTCATCGCGGGACGCAGCCACTCAATGCCTTCCAACCCTAACGCATTGACGATCGCTGCCTGCGCCGCACCGGCAATGGAGGTCAGCGACAGCGTAATCACCAGCGCGAACATCAAACCCAGCAGCGAAAGCAGATCGCGTGCGTACTTCTTCCAGAATTTCTCCTGATCGTCCGGCGTGCGTTCCCACACGTCGCGCGACTGCGCGCGCACCGCTTCACGCAGGTTACCCATCCAGTTAATGCCGGAGTAAAGCGCCAGCAACAAACCGGTTAATCCCACCGTGGCACGCTGTTGAATCGCGGTATTCACTGTATTTTTCAGCGTGGTGGCCAGCGTCGGATCGCTGATGCTGTTAACGATTTTGTTGATCAACTCGGTGAGCAAATCCTGATTCGACGCCAGCACAAAGCCGACTGCCGCAAAGGAGACCATCAAAATCGGTATCAGGGAGAGAAAAGAGAAGTAGGTGATCGCCGCGCCAAACTGGCTGCCGAGGCGATCGTTAAAGCGTTCCAGCGCGCGCATAAAATGCGCCACCGCCGGAATCGCCTGGAACCAGGCAGCGAAGCGCGACACATTTTGGATCGAGCCATCTACGGTTTTATTGCCGGTTTTAATATCAATCAGCGGCTTGTTTTCTGCCTCTGACTCAGTCTTTTTAAGGTTTTTGTCCGTCATAGACGATAGTCATCCTGTTCACTGCGAAAATACAATTATAGCCTGCTATGTCACATACTCCTGCAAGACCTGGCTCAGCCACTCCATAAACACCCGCACGCGACGTGCCACGTTACGGCGATGCGGATAAAGCAGTGAGATCGGCATCGGTTTAGCCGGGAAGTGATGCAGTACTTCAACCAGTTGTCCTGACTCCAGCAGCGGCTGCACACCCATCGCTGGCACCTGAATAATGCCGAGCCCAGCCATGCACGCTGCGCGATAGGTTTCGGTACTGTTCACCGTGACCACGCCGCCAGTTTGAATGTAATGACACTGCTTGCCATCGAAATATTCAAAGCCATGAGAAGGTTGCCCAAGCTGCTGGGTGTAATGCACCATCGCATGTTGCGACAGATCTTCCAGTCGCACCGGCATGCCGAAGCGGGAAAGGTAGTCGGCACTGGCGCAGTTGATCAAGGCGTATGAGCCGATTTTTCGTGCTATCAGCCCGGAATCTTTCAGCTCGCCGACGCGCACCACGCAATCAAAGCCTTCGCGAATCACATCCACCTGGCGATCGCTGCTGCTCAGTTCAATTTCCAGGCCGGGATAGTGCTGCAAAAATTCCGGCAAACGCGGCAGCACAAAGCCGGTTGCCATTGCTACTGACATATCGACGCGCAGTTTGCCGCTTAAGGTGGCGGGATCGTGCTGGAACAGGCTATCCATATCATCTAGCATCGACAGCAAATCGAGGCAGCGATCGTAATAAACCAAGCCATCCTGCGTCAGATGCACGCGCCGCGTGGTGCGGTGCAGCAGGCGCGTCCCCATTTGATTCTCCAGCGCCTGCAGCTGGCGCGAAACGCTGCCTTTCGGTAAACCCAAACTTTCTGCCGCACGGGTAAAACTGCCCATTTCTGCCACCCGCACAAAAACCTGCATTGCGTGAATTTTATCCATGTTGTTCACCGATTGTTGTTGTTAGTGAAACAGTGCTGCGTATTCCTCTGCGTTTATAGATCAATTATTCACGAATATCCTTAACACGTGTTCAATTTTCCAACTGGAGCGAAATATGAGTCATAAAATTGCATTGATTACCGGCGGAAATCGCGGTTTAGGCAAGAATGGGGCGCTGAAACTGGCCGCCAAAGGCACCGATATCCTATTTACCTATCGCGGTCATGCGGAAGAAGCCCAGGCGGTAGTGCAAGAAATTGAAGCGCTGGGCGCACGTGCGGTGGCGCTGCAGCTTGATGTTGGCGACACAAGCTCGTTCGACGGCTTCCTGGCGCAGGTGAAGGAAGCGCTGCAGCAAACCTGGCAGCGTGACAACTTTGATTATTTAGTGAACAACGCCGGACACGGTCACTACAAGCTGTTCGCAGAGACCACGGAAGAGGAGTTTGATGCGCTGGTGAAGGTGCACTTTAAAGGGCCGTTCTTCCTGACGCAGAAGCTGTTGCCGCTGATCGCTGATGGTGGACGCATCCTGAATATCTCCAGCGGCTTAACCCGTTTGACGCTGCCGGGTTCCGGCACTTACGCCTCCATCAAAGGCGCGATGGAGGTGTTAACCCGCTATCAGGCTAAAGAGCTGGGTGAACGCCATATTCGTGTCAACATCCTGGCACCCGGCGCGATTGAAACCGATTTCGGCGGCGGTCGCGTGCGTGACACCAAAGATCTCAACGATCATATCGCCTCGGTGACCGCAATGGGCCGCGTCGGCTTGCCGGATGATATCGGTGATGCAATCAGCGCGATTCTCAGCGATGAAACCGGCTGGATCACCGCACAGCGCATTGAAGCCTCAGGCGGCCAAGGGCTANGATGATATCGGTGATGCAATCAGCGCGATTCTCAGCGATGAAACCGGCTGGATCACCGCACAGCGCATTGAAGCCTCAGGCGGCCAAGGGCTATAGAAATATAACCTGATGCACATATTTGTAGCGGCGCAATTTATTGCGCAATAAATTGCGCCGCTACGATAGGTGCGGATTAAATAGACGGGCGAATATTCGCCCGTCTATTACACCTCAATCGTCCCATCAATCACCGTCACCGTTTGCCCACCAATCCAGATCGCTTCATTCGTAAAACGTACCTGAATTCGTCCTTCACGCTGAATCGCGCTACCCTGACGCGCCCGATAATGTTGCGTACGACCCTGCGCGGCGAAATAGCGCGCCAGACACGCATTGGCGCTACCGGTTACCGGATCTTCGGTCAAACTGCCATTTTCAACCAGCAGCGCACGCACTTCATACTGTTCGTTCTCACCCGACGGTAATGCCCCAAAAATCGCCGTGCCGTTAACGTCGGCATGTTGATGCAAACGGTGTAAATCCGCTGCTGACGGCACCACATCCAGCACCGCCTGCGCACTACTCATGGGAATCAGCAACCAGCGAATGCCCATATCGACAATGGTCGGCGATTGGCTGAGATCGAAAGATTCACTGTTCAGCGCGCTGCTCATCAGCGCATCGCTAAAGGGCGTTAGGGTTGCAGCGGGTGCCGCAAACGCCAGCGCGCCGTCGGCGCTAATATTCACCTCAACCAGACCCACGCCGCACTCTTGCACGATTTTGCCCGGTGTTTTTAACGGCCAACCGGCTTCCAGCAGCGCATGCGCGGTGCCTAGCGTCGGATGGCCGGCAAACGGCAGTTCGCCTTCGACAGTAAAAATGCGCACGCGGTAATCCGCTGCCGCATCCTGGGGTGGCAGCACAAAGGTGGTTTCCGACAGATTGGTCCAGCGTGCAATCGCTGCCAGCTGCGCGTCACTCAATCCCTGTGCATCCATAATCACCGCCAGCGGGTTCCCTTTAAACGCCGATGAGGTAAACACATCCACCTGTTTAAATGCGACCTTCATTGTTATTCCTTCCTCGTTGAGGTTGTCTGAAATCCGGATTTACATCCTGTCGATTGCGAAAGGCCAGCAACAGGACTATGAATAGATTAAGAATTCTGGAATCGGAGTCCGCAATGCTAAAAGTTCTCGGCCGTACTTCTTCAATTAACGTGCGAAAAGTTCTGTGGTTGTGCGCAGAACTCGATATTGCGTACGAATTAGAACCCTGGGGTGATGATCCACAATCGCTGCACTCGCCCGAGTTTATGGCGCTCAATCCCAACGCGATGGTCCCGGTGATTATCGAGGACGACTTCGTGCTGTGGGAATCTAACGCCATTCTGCGTTATCTCGCCAACAGCAACGGCGGAGAATGGTTCTATCCCGACAATCCACGCGCGCGCGCGCCGGTCGATCAGTGGATGGATTGGCAAGCCACCGAACTCAATACTTCCTGGCGCTACGCATTTATGTCGCTGGCACGTAACTCGCCAGCGCACCAGGATCCGCGCTTGCTGGCTGCAGCCGTCAAAGGCTGGACGCACACCATGAATATTCTCAACCAGCATCTGGAGAAAACCGGGCGCTATGTCGCGGGCCGCAATTTCTCGCTAGCGGATATTCCGGTTGGGCTGGCGGTGAATCGCTGGTTTGAAACGCCGCTCGAGCATCCCAACTTCCCGGCGGTGCAGACCTACTATGAGCGTCTGACCGAGCGCGAGCCTTACACCACCTGGGGTCGCAACGGCAAACCCTGATCCTGTCCCGGCGCGAGGCCTGTCATCTCACAGGCCAGTGCGCCAGTGCGCTGTAACGCCCATGTATAACGCTCATCGAACGGATAGCAGCAAGAGAGCCGCAGCGCGTGTTTGTAGCGATCGCTCAGGGAGTAGAGCGCGCCGGGCGTCACACAGATTTGCTCCTGCAACAGACGATGAAACATCTCCACGGTATCGATATTTCCCGGCAGTTCTACCCAAAAAACAAATCCGCCGCGCGGCAGGGTAGCGCGCGTGCCTTGCGGGAAGTGGCGCGCCAGAATACCGCGCGCCGCATCCAGATTCGCCGCATAGCGCCGACGCAGCGTACGCAGATGATGATCGTAACCGCCGCTGGCAAGAAACTCGGCCAGCGTTTCACTCAACAAGCGTGATTCTGCCATCGATGAAACCGCTTTGAGGTGGGCGATAATGTGATGAAAACGCCCGGCGGCGGTCCAGCCGATGCGAAAATCCGGCGCCACGGTTTTGGTAAAACTGGTGCAGTAAATCACCCAGCCATCGCTATCAAAGGCCTTCACCGGCGGCGACAGCGGCCACTCAAACTGCAATTCGTCATACAAACCATCCTCCAGCAGCGGAACGTGGTAAGTATTCACTAACTTTGCCAGCCGCTTTTTGTTCTCCAGCGGCATTACATATCCCAGCGGATTCTGTGCGCCAGGCATGGCGATCACCGCCTGAATCCGCTTCTCTTGCAGCAACATCTCCAGTGCATCAAGCGACAAGCCCTGCTGCGGATCGGTCGGAATTTCCAGCGCCTTAAGCCCCAGTGAAGCTAGCAGCGGGAACAGGAAGAAATAGGTTGGCGATTCCAAACCAATGCAATCACCGGGTTTGGTCACCGCGCGCAGCGCCAGCTGCAATGCTTCCATGCAGCCGTGGGTGAGGGTAATTTCCTGCGGCGGCAGATTAATGCCGTTATGCAGCGCGCGGCGCGCAATCTCCTCACGTAAGCGCTCACTACCAGGCGGAAGCGCGTAGCGTCCGATAATGTCAGGGTTCTGCCGCAAAATTGACGCGGTAATGCGCCCCAAACGAGCGGCGGGATAGAAGGTGCCATCCTGCGGACAGGCCAATGAGATGTTGGTGTAATCCGGATTATTTTGTGCGGCGAATACCTGCTCAATTAACTCCAGCTTTTGCGCGCTGGGATCGTTGATTTTTGTGGTGAGCGGCTTAACCGGGCGCGTTACGGCGGGCAGCACGCCCCGTACGTAATAGCCGGATTGCGGACGCGATTCAATCAGGCCGCGATCTTCCAGAATTTGCCACGCATTGAGCACGGTATTGATGCTGACCTGATGCGATTGCGCCACGCGACGGATCGCCGGCAGCCGTTTGCCCGGCTTTAGCGTGCCCTGATGAATCGACTCGGCAAAACTGTCGACCAGCTGCTGATACAGCGTTTGGCCGGATGAGAGTGGAAGGGACACAAAAGCCTCCGCGCGCAATGGATACAATTCATTTTTGAGACAACTGTATCCATTACAATAGTGGTTTTGTGTCTCTGTTTCCATTGCTGCGTCCGCATTAGCATGAAGGCATTATTGGTTCTCAAGGAAGTGCATCATGCTCGATCCCTCATTCTTCAGTTATGTCACCGTTATGTCGATCACGCCAGGCCCTAACAATCTGCTGCTGGCGACCTCCGGCGTAAACTTTGGCTTTAAGCGCACGCTGCCGATGCTATTTGGCATCCTGGTGGGTTGCGCGATACAGATGCTGTTGGCGAGTGTGGCGTTGGATGTATTACTGCACTGGATGGGCGCGATTCGCCTGCCGCTAACGATTGTCGGTTGCAGCTACTTGCTGTGGCTGTCGTGGAAGATTTTCCGCGCCGGCGCGCCGCAGCTGCGCGAACGGCCGCGCCCAATGACGCTAATAGGCGGCATCTGTTTTCAGGCGGTAAATCCAAAGGCCTGGCTGATGGTCACCAACGTGGCGCTGATGTACGCCAACAGCAACGGTGTATTAACCGTATTACTGGGCTTCGCCGCACTGAATTTGCCGTGTATTTTGATTTGGGCCGCGCTGGGCGACCGCCTGCGCAACCATCTGCAAATTGCGTGGAAACGCCAGGCGTTTAACAGTTTGATGGCGTTATCGCTGGTGGCGACAACGGCCTGGATGCTATATGACGCGGTGCTGCTAAGTTATTGATTCAGATGCGCATTATAGGGTCGCCATTCATGGCGACCACAATAACTCACAACCCAACCAAACTCTCCAATGGAATACCAAACTGTTTATGCAGATTACGGATCATTTCCAGTGATAATGATCGTTTGCCGTTAAGCACTTCATAAACCCGGTTGCGACGCCCAATTGCAGGTTCAAGATCTTTCGCGGTCAGACCTTGTTGCTCCATACGGAATTTAATGGCTTCAATCGGATCGGCAGCCTCAAGGGGATAATGCTTTTTTTCCCACGCCTCTATCAGCATGCTCATCACAATCATGTAATCACTCTCTGGCGTGCCGAGTTCAGGCACATCGTCAAAGAGCGGCGAGATGGCCTCAAGAGCCGCTTCGTAATCCTGTTCGGAATGAATCGGTTTAATGGTTAATGTCATTAGCGTTGCTCCACCGTATTAGCATCGATCGCGTCATATTCCCGGTGCGTGCCGATAAACTTAATAAATATCAGCTTTTGCGGATAAGCGATGGCTGCTACCAGTCGATAATCGTTTCCTTTGATGTTAAACACCACTCTGCTGCCTTTAAGGATGCTCGCATGGCGGTATTGTTCTTTGATGTCTACCGGGCTTGACCAATCGGCCTTTTGCGCTTCATCAATCCAGGCTCTCAACGGCTGCGAAGAGTCGGGGTTCGCCGTCATAAACTCCCTTAATGACCTTACCGATATAATTCTCATGCCGCGCATTTTAATCCCGTTTTGGGACTATAACAAACCTGAATCCCAATTTGGGACATTTCTTGCGTTAGGCACAAAAAAAGAGGCCGCTTCCGCGACCTCTGATCTTTTGGCAATCGAGACTACCTTATTACTTCCCCACCACGTGCGCCGTTTCGCGCGCTTCATCGTTGGCGGCATCCGGGGTAATCACCGGCTCGTAGTCGAGTTGCAGTATCCGGCTGGTATCGGCCAGCACTTTTTCGGTCAGCGCCACATCGCCGTTAAGTTTGCGACCCCACGAAGGGATTACCATGCGAATTTTGGTCTGCCATTCTGGGGAACGCATCTGTTCTGGGAACACTTTCGCCATCAGCTCAAGCATAATCGGCGCGGCGGTTGATGCGCCCGGCGATGCACCCAGTAAGGCCGAAATTGAGCCATCTTCAGACGTTACAACTTCCGTACCAAGGCGCAACACACCGCCTTCTTTAGCATCGTTCTTAATGATCTGCACGCGCTGGCCGGCAGTGACTAAACGCCAATCTTCCTGTTTCGCCTGCGGCACATAAGCGCGCAAGGCTTCCATACGATCGCTGTCACTCTGTAATACCTGATCAACCAGATATTTCACCAGATCGAAACTCTTCAGCCCAACTTGCACCATCGGTTTGAGGTTGCTGCCGTTCATCGCGCCGAACATATCCAATAATGAACCTTGTTTAAGGAACTTAGTGGAGAAGGTGGCGAATGGGCCAAAGAGCAGCACTTGTTTGCCGTCCAGCACGCGGGTATCGACGTGTGGCACCGACATTGGCGGTGCGCCAACGCTGGCTTTACCGTACACCTTCGCCATGTGCTGCTTAACGATTTCCGGATTTTCCGTCACAAGGAATGAGCCGCCCACCGGGAAACCGGCGTAGCCTTTCACTTCAGGAATGCCGGATTTCTGCAGCAGTGGCAACGCCGCGCCACCCGCGCCAATAAACAGCTGGTGCGTAGTCAGGACGCGGTTTTCCCCGCTAGCCAGATTATGCAGGCTCACCTGCCAGCGGCCATCGCTCAGGCGCTTAATATCACGCACTTCCTGACGTAAGCGCAGGCGGAAATTGGCTTTCTTCTCTAAAGAAGCAATCAGCTGGCGCGTCACTTCACCGAAGTTCACGTCGGTGCCCATTTCGGTCCAGGTCGCCGCGACTTTTTGCTTGCTGTCACGTCCGTTCATCACCAGCGGAATCCACTGTGCGATTTGCGCGCGGTCTTCTGAGTAATTCATGCCGCGGAACAGCGTGCTTTTCTGCAGCGCATTGAAGCGCTTGCGCAGGAACTCAACGTTATCGTCGCCCCAGACGAAACTCATGTGTGGCGTACTGTGGATAAAACTTTTGGGATTACGCAGATTGCCTTTCTGAACGTGATAGGCCCAGAACTGACGCGACATCTGGAACGATTCGTTAATCGCCACCGCTTTAGCGATGTCGATGCTGCCATCCGCTTTTTGCGGCGTATAGTTCAGCTCCGCCAATGCGGCGTGACCGGTGCCGGCGTTGTTCCAGCCATTAGAGGATTCAACGGCCACATCATCGAGGCGTTCAACCATCTCAATCGACCAGTCAGGCTCGAGATCTTGCAGCCATGCGCCCAAGGTCGCACTCATCACGCCTGCGCCAATCAGCAGTACGTCGACATCTTTCCGTTCCTGAAGGTTTGCGCTTTCCTTGCCAGCGGCGGCGAGCGCCAGATTTACCGCAGTAGTACTCATGAGGCGACATCTCCTCTCTCTGTTGACCTGAAGCTCAACAGGTTCGCAGGCGAAATAGCCGCGCTTCTTTCGAGCGCGTGGCGCTATCTCTCAAAGGTTAAGACTCAGGTATAAGTCATGGGGACGATAACGGTTAACTGCACGTTATGCATATGCATTCGAATATAACATTCTCGTATCGGAATTAAACGTTTGTTTATTTTTTAAAGGCGGAAATGATTCAGCATAAGAATTAATCAGCTCAACCC
Organism: Enterobacter ludwigii; assembly: GCA_900068845.1. Lineage (GTDB taxonomy): Bacteria > Pseudomonadota > Gammaproteobacteria > Enterobacterales > Enterobacteriaceae > Pantoea > Pantoea ludwigii_A. The sequence goes on along the minus strand of CEFQ01000011.1, from coordinate 122,701 downwards.
CGCGGTCATAAGGGATTTTTATCTCTTAATCAGACGCTTAGGGTAAAATATTTGTTGCGTTATTGTGAGTGATTGGAAGGCGGGAGTAAACAGCCGATGAGCTGTGTCACAATTTAATGGATTGATAATTAAAGAATTTACACAAATTGATTATTTATGCGGATTTTATGTTGCTCGATATTTCGCCTTTTCGTGTAAAACTAATGTTACATTTTTGTGGTGATGATTTTGGGCGCGACGCGGCGTGCCCTTCAGAGGAAAAATGCATCACCTGACTGAAAAGTAATCAACGCGAACGTCGACGCCACAAGAAGCGAATCGCGAAAAACTCAATCGCGCCCAGCAGCAAAAACCACAAACTAAAGACGATGGTATACAGCTGATTAACATCCATCAGATGCAAACTTTCTTGCAACTGTTTAGCCAGCTCAATGCCAAATGAGGGTGCGGGCAACAGCAGGGCGGAGAGAAAGCCCAGCAGCAGAATGCCACCAGGGATAATCAGCGTTTCGAATGGGTTATTCATGGTCATTTTCCAAATCAGTTAGCGCGGGCATTAGCGCATAAAACGGCGGCGTGGTGCAATCCCCATGCCGATTCGCTCTAAGAAATTTCTTCTATTCCATTCACTTAGCGTCAAAATGAGCTTTAGTTAAGAGTTATAGCCTTTGCTATACTTAAATCCCTGATTTTACTGTCTTTTTTTTGGCGTTTTTGCGTGTTAGACTGCGCGCACTTTTTCATTACTGAACAATAAATGCGGAGAAGTAGCGGCTTTACAGCCTGTTCCGCGGCATTGATTGAAAACCCATGACATTTATCGCAACCCTTATTCTGGCCTTTGGTATGTCAATGGACGCTTTCGCTGCAGCATTGGGCAAAGGCGCATCCTTGAATCGCCCGAATTTTAAAGAAGCGCTGCGTACCGGATTGATTTTTGGTGTCATTGAAATGCTGACGCCGCTGATTGGCTGGGCGATTGGCCTGGCGGCCAGCCGCTACATTATGGCGTGGGATCACTGGGTGGCGTTTGGTCTGTTAAGCGTGTTGGGCGGTCGTATGATGATGGAAGGCTTTCGTCAAACCGCTGATGAGCCTTGCGAAGCGCCGCAGCGTCACGGTTTTATGGTGCTGGCGTTAACCGCCGTTGCTACCAGTCTTGATGCGCTGGCGGTCGGTGTCGGTCTGGCGTTTTTGCAGGTAAATATCATTATGACCGCTGTCACCATCGGCGCCGCCACCACCATTATGGCGACTACCGGCGTAATGGTCGGTCGTTTTATCGGTCCGGTGATGGGCAAATGGGCGGAAGTGCTGGGCGGCGTGGTGCTGATCAGCATTGGCTGCACCATTTTAAGCGAGCACATGGGTTGGTTTAACTAAGCACAGCCCAGCGTAACTATTGTCTGGCACAATCTGTAGCGGCGCGATTTATCGCGCAAACCTAGAGCAGCACTTTGCTCATATATATTTTGCGCAATAAATTGCGCCGCTACGATTAGCAATTCTCTCCTGCTACGCCCTCTATCAAACCTCTCATTCTGTGATCTACTTCAAAAATATTTGCGGTAAAAACGCTCAGGAGTTATACTTTTCGCGTATTTATTCAACATTTTTTGAACCAGGTGCCTTATGAAACGCTTTTTCCGCAACGTGTTCCGCTCCTATGTTGAGACGTTTAAACACGTACCGCCAGGTGCATTAAATTAATGCACCCCGCCAGATACCCTCGATAATCGCGGTCAGGGATCGACCTGTGGTTATCAACTTTTTTCTTATCTCTCGCACTACGCCTCCCACCCTTTTCTTCCTAACACATTGATATATCCCCTCAGCCATCACATTTCGATCTACCTATAGCCTGAGGTTATACCTCGCCACTAAACAAGCATTCGTCACCCTTTCTCCCGCATGAAATAGTCAGTTCAGGCCCTATAAACCGTCTGAAACGAGAAACATCATGCTGATCCCACAACCTTATTTACTCTTCCTCGGCGACGTAACCGATCCACTGGCCGCTAAAACCGCTCGCGGCATTCATGTCTGGCGTCCAGAACAGTGCGTTGGCGAAATCAAACTGCCCGGCTGCACCGTCAGTCTTGGCCTTGAAGAACTCGATATCGCCGCCGCCAAAGCGCGCGGTGCTAAAACGCTGGTGCTGGGCACCGCCAACGCCGGTGGTTATCTGCCCGCGCATTGGCTCGACACGGTCAAAAGCGCCCTTACCGCGGGATTGAATGTCGCCAGCGGTTTGCACCACCGTTTAGTCGATGAGCCGGAATTGGTGGCATTGGCCAAAGAGTTTGGTGTGGAGCTGTTCGACCTGCGCCACATGCGTCCAAAACTGAATGTGGGCAGCGGTAAAAAGCGCTCAGGTAAGCGTGTACTTACTGTTGGTACGGACTGCTCCGTTGGCAAGATGTATACCTCGCTGGCGCTGGAAGCGGCGATGCGCGAACGCGGCATGAAAGCCGATTTCCGCGCCACCGGGCAGACCGGCATTTTGGTCGCAGGGGAAGGCATTGCCATTGATGCCGTGATCGCCGATTTCATCGCCGGTGCGGCCGAAGCGCTGTCGCCAGCCAATGATGCCGATCACTGGGATATTGTTGAAGGTCAGGGTTCGCTGTTCCATCCTTCTTATGCCGGCGTCAGCATGGGGCTTATCCACGGTGCGCAGCCGCATTGGCTGGTGATGTGCCACGAAATGGGCCGCCCACATATGCGCCATCTGCCGCATCAGCCGATGGTCAGCCTGAAAGATTGCGTTGAAGCCAACCTGCGCGCCGCGCACGTCACCAGCGACGCGGTACAGCTGGCCGGTTTCGCTATCAACACCTCCAACTACAGCGAAGATGAAGCGCGCGCTTACTGTGCGGAAATCAGCGCGGAATTTGGCGTACCCGCCACTGACCCGGTGCGTTTCGGCATCGCGGATATCGCCGCGCTGCTGCAGGAGCGCGGCTAACATGCGGCGCATGCAGATTGAAGTGCTGGAGCTGCCGCTGGCGCGGCCGTTCGCTATCTCACGCGGTACACGCACCGCAGTGACGGTGATTCGCGTGACGCTGGAGCAGAATGGCTTTATTGGCCGCGGCGAATGTACGCCAACGCCGCGCTACGATGAAACGCCAGAAAGCGTCAACGCCGAACTGGACGCGCTGCGCGCCGACATTGAAGCGGGCTTGAGCCGTCTCGATCTGCAAAGCCGTTTGTCCGCCGGTTCAGCGCGTAATGCGCTGGACTGTGCGCTGTGGCGTCTCGATGCCGCGCTGGCGAAGCACACGTTGTGGCAACAGTGCGAGCGCCGTCAGCCGCCCTCGGTGATCACCGCCGAAACCCTCAGCCTCGATTCCATCGCGAACATGGCCGCCGCTGCTGCCGATGCGGTATCCCGCGGTGCCATCCTGCTGAAAATCAAACTCAACCGCGACGAGATTCTGGAAAAAGTCGCCGCGATTCGCCAGGCCGCGCCGCGCGCCACCTTAATCATTGATGCCAATGAAGCCTGGTCGGGCGTGGATTTGCCCAGCCTGTTCAACGCGCTGGTCAGCTTTAACATCGCGATGGTCGAACAGCCGCTGCCGGCGGGCCAGGATCAGGAACTGCAGCGTTTCGCGCACCCGATTCCGGTCTGCGCCGATGAGAGCTGCCATACGCGTGAAGATATTGCGCAGCTGCGCAACCGCTACGAGATGATCAACATCAAGCTGGATAAGTGTGGTGGTTTGACCGAAGCGCTGGCCATGGTGGAAGAGGCACAGAAGCTCGATATGCGGCTGATGGTGGGCTGCATGCTCGGTTCATCACTGGCGATGGAGGCGGCATTACCGGTAGCGATTGCCGCTGAGCATGTCGATCTCGATGGCCCAATTTGGTTGGCCGCCGACAGCTCGCCCTTCCTTTCTTATGCTCAAGGCCAAATCTGGCTGTAACCCGCACGCGGAGCAACGATGACGGACACTTTACTTACCCCCAACGCCGCCAGCGTTGCCGGTTCACCACCGGTGCTCGCGATTCAAGACCTTAGCGTCAGTTTTCGCGGCCGCAGCGGCGAAAATCAGGCGCTGAAGGGCATCAGTTTTAACATTCACCAAGGCGAAATTGTCGCCGTGGTGGGCGAAAGTGGCTCGGGCAAATCGGTCACCTCGCTGGCCGTAATGGGCTTGCTGGCGGCCTCCGGACGCATCGATCGCGGCAGCATGCAATTTCGCGATCGTCAGGGCAAAGCGCATCAACTGGCCAACCTGAATGAAACGCAGCGCCGCGCCTTGCGGGGTCGTGAGATGGCGATGATTTTCCAGGAGCCGATGACCTCACTCAATCCGGTGCTGCGCGTTGGCGATCAGCTGACCGAAGCGCTGCGTGACCACCAGATTTGCGACAAAAGCCAGGCCGATGCGCGTGCGCGCGAACTGCTGCGTCAGGTGCGCATCGCCGATGTCGATCGCGTGATGAAAAGCTACCCGCACTCGCTGTCGGGCGGAATGCGCCAGCGCGTGATGATTGCTCAGGCGCTGGCCTGCGATCCACAACTGTTGATTGCCGATGAACCGACCACCGCGCTGGATGTCACGGTGCAGGCGCGTATTCTGCACATCCTGCGTGATCTGCAACGCGAGAAACAGATGGCGGTGCTGTTCATCACCCACGATATGGGCGTGGTGGCCGAAATTGCCGATCGCGTGGTGGTGATGCTGCGTGGCGAAGTGGTTGAACAGGGCAGCGTGACGGAAATTTTCAATGCGCCGCAGCATCCTTATACCAAAGCGTTACTCGCGGCCGTGCCAAAACTCGGCGATATGCGCGAACACGCGTGGCCGCAGCGTTTTCCGCTATTGGGTTCCCAGACGGAAGACAAAGGCGAGCAGCGCACCGCGCGCTATGACGAAACGCCGCTGCTGGATGTGCGCGGTCTGAAAGTGTACTACCCGATTCGCAGCGGCATTTTCTCGGCGCTGACCCATCAGGTCCACGCGGTGGAGCAGATCGATTTCAGCCTGTGGCCCGGTGAAACCCTGGCGATTGTTGGCGAAAGTGGCTGCGGAAAATCCACCACCGGTCGCGCGTTGATGCGGCTGATTAACAGCGATGCCGATAGCATCCATTTTCAGGGCAATGAAATCGCCAACCTGAAAGAGGCGCAGTTCCAGCCGCTGCGCCGTGAAATCCAGATGGTATTTCAGGATCCGTACGCCTCACTCAATCCGCGTTTGACCGTTGGTTTCACCATTGCCGAACCGCTGCTGCTGCACGGCATGGTGAAGTCGCTGGAAGAAGCATCGCCGCAGGTCGATGCATTGTTGAAAAGCGTGGGCTTATTGCCAGAGCATGCGCGGCGCTATCCGCACGAATTTTCCGGCGGCCAGCGCCAGCGCATTGCTATTGCGCGCGCCATGGCGCTGAAACCTAAAGTGATCATCGCCGACGAAGCGGTTTCGGCGCTGGACGTGTCGATTCAGGCGCAGGTGGTGAACCTGATGATGGATCTGCAGCAGCAAACCGGCGTGGCGTGGATTTTTATCTCGCACGATATGGCGGTGGTGGAACGTATCGCCAATCGCGTGGCGGTGATGTATCTCGGCCAGATTGTCGAACTCGGCCCGCGTCAATCGGTGTTTAACCAGCCGCAGCATCCTTATACCCAACGTCTGCTGGCCTCGGTGCCGGTAGCCGATCCCCAGAACCGTCAACCCCGCACTTTCGAAGAGAGCGAAATTCCATCGCCGCTGCGCAAGGTGGGAGAAACGGTCATTAAACCGCGTTATCGCCAGGTTGCCCCGCAACACTGGGTCGCTGACTGTGTTTCGCGCTAACCCTCAATACCAGGAGATTTCATGAACCCGATTTTTCGCCGTACTGCGCTTGCGCTCGGATTGACCCTCTCGCTGGCCGCCGCCGCTCAGGCACAGGATCTGCGCATTTCGATGTATGCCGATATCACCGGCCTCGACCCGCACGATACCTCCGATAACGTCAGCTATTCGGTGCAGAGCGGCATCTTTGAGCGCCTGTTCCAGTTCGATGCGCAGATGAAATTGCAGCCGTGGCTAGCCACGAGTTACACCAGCAACGACAGCGCCACCGAATTTACCCTGACGCTGCGTAAAGACGTCACCTTCCAGGACGGCACGCCGTTCGATGCCGAAGCGGTAAAAGCCAACCTCGATCGCCTCGCCGACCAGACAAAAGGCCTCAAGCGCAACAGCCTCTACAAGATGATTGCGAAGGTCACGGTGCTGGCGCCGGATCAGGTAAAAATCGAGCTCAACCAATCGTTTGGTGCATTCATCAATACGTTGGCGCATCCGTCAGCGGTGATGTGGAGCCCGGCCATTCTCAAGCAGTATCCGGAAGAAGCGCAGCTGCGCCTGCATCCGGTCGGCACCGGTCCGTTTAAATTCGTGACCTGGCAGCCGGGTAAAGCCGTGACGCTGGCGAAATATGACGGCTACTGGCAAAAAGGCTGGCCGAAGGTGGATAACGTAATCTTCTCGCCAAGCCCGGAAGATGCCACGCGCGTTGCGGCGCTGAAATCGGGACAGGTTGATGCGATCTGGCCGCTGCCGTCGGATCTGATCGCCACCGTGCAGAGCGACAGCAAACTGGCGATCCAGCGCGATCCGAGCATTTATCTCTACTACATGGCGATCAACACTCAGCATAAACCGCTGAATGATGTCCGTGTGCGTCAGGCGATCAACTACGCCATCGACCGCGATCTGTGGTTAAAAGTCGCCTTTGCCGGCATGGGCAAACCGGCCAGTTCGGCGATTCCTGAAGGTGTGCAGTTCTACCAGAAGCAGAGCACGCCAAACTATCGCTATGCGCCAGATGAAGCCAAAGCGCTGCTGAAAGCGGCCGGCTATCCGAACGGTCTCGATCTTAAACTGTGGGTCACCAACGCCACCGCCAGCGTGCGTGCCGCGCAGGTATTGAAAGCGCAGCTGGCAACGGTGGGCATTCGCGCCACGGTCACGCCGATGGATTCTGGCACGCGCAATGCCAAACTGTGGGGCGTGAAAGACCCGAAACAGGCGGAATTTGATCTCTATTATGGCGGCTGGTCGACCTCAACCGGTGACGCAGATTGGGCCTTGCGTCCGCTCTACGCCACCGAATCCTGGGTGCCGACCTCGTACAACGTTTCCTATTTCAGCAATGCCGACGCCGACAAAGCGATTGCCGGAGGCTTAGCCACCGCCGATCCGGCGAAGCGTGGCGAAGCCTACGCCGAGGCGCAGAAAGTGTTGTGGAAAGAGGCGCCGGTGGCGTTCCTCGGCACACCAGACAATCTGGTTGGCAAGCGCAGCACGCTGAGCGGCGTGTCGATGCTGCCAGACGGTAACTTCCTGTTTAATCAGGCGACGTTTAAGTAAAGGTTGGTGGTCGCCATGAATGGCGACCCTACAACGTAGGGTGCGCATTTATGCGCACCCCATTCAAAGGAACCGCATGTTCGCATACATCATTCGCCGACTGCTGGAGATGATCCCCGTTCTGCTGGTGGTCTCGCTGCTGGTCTTCGGCTTCATCAAGCTGCTGCCTGGCGATCCGGCGCGCATCTACGCTGGACCGGACGCGCCTTTAGCTGCGGTGGAAGCCGCGCGTCAGCATCTCGGACTTAACGATCCGCTGCCGCAGCAATATATCAACTGGATCGGCGGCCTGCTGCGCGGCGATCTTGGCGTCACCTATCGCACCCAACAACCGGTGCTGGAGGTGATCAAACAGGGCTTTATGCCAACGCTGTGGCTGGCGCTGGCCGGTTTTGCCTGGTCGGTGATTCTGGGGTTATTCCTCGGCGTCTTTGCCGCGCTAAAACGCGGAAAATGGCAGGACTGGACCTTAATGAGCGTCGCCGTCGGCGGCATCTCGATGCCGACCTTCTGGCTCGGTCTGCTGCTGATCCAGTTCGTCGCCATGCCGTTTGGCCTGTTTTCGGTCAGCGGCTTCAACCAACCCAGCGACATCGTATTACCCGCTATCACGCTCGGTTCGTCGGTGGCGGCGGTGATGGCGCGCTTCACCCGCTCGGCGTTTCTCGAAGTGGCACAGGAAGATTATGTGCGCACCGCCAAAGCCAAAGGGCTGCGCAATCGGCTGGTGACGTGGAAACACGTGATGCGCAACGCGCTGATCCCGGTGATCACCATGCTCGGTTTGCAGTTTGGTTTTCTGCTCGGCGGATCGATCGTGGTCGAAAGCGTCTTCAACTGGCCGGGATTGGGCTGGCTGTTGATCGAGTCGATCAAAGCGCAGGATCAGCCGGTGATTCAGGCGTTGGTGATGCTGTTTGTGTTTGAATTTATTGTGATTAACCTGCTGGTCGATCTGCTGTATGCCGTGGTCAACCCAGCGATTCGCCTGCGACAGGAGCCTTCATGAGTCTGCAATCTCTGCCTGCCCACGCGCAGGAGGCGATCCGTTCGCCGTGGCGCGATTTCCTGCACGCGCTGGTACGTAATCCGCTGGCGCTGGTTTCCGGCGGCTTTGTGCTGCTGCTGGTGCTGGTGGCCATTTTTGCGCCGTGTCTGGCGCCCTGGGATCCGATGGCGCCAGACTGGATGGCGCTGTCATCACCGCCGTCCAGCACGCACTGGATGGGCACCGATGAATTGGGCCGCGATCTGTTCAGTCGCATCATCTTTGGCGCGCGCATCTCGCTCTATGTCGGCGTGCTGTCGGTGACGCTCGGCATGGTGGTCGGCGTGCTGCTGGGCCTGCTGGCGGGCTATTATGGCCGCTGGATCGATATGCTGATTATGCGTGGCTCCGACGTGCTGTTCGCCTTTCCCGGCATGCTGCTGGCGATTGCGGTGGTGGCGATTCTCGGTCCAGGACTGAACAACGTTATCATTGCGGTGGCGATCTTCAGCGTGCCGGTGTTTGCCCGCATTGTGCGTGCTTCCACCTTGTCGCTGAAACAGGCGGCGTATGTCGAAGCGGTGCGCTGCGCCGGCGCGCCGGATCGCGTGATTCTGCTGCGCCATATTCTGCCAGGCACGCTCTCTAACGTGATTGTCTATTTCACCATGCGTATCGGCACCAGTATTCTCACTGCCGCCGGACTGAGTTTTATCGGCCTCGGCCCGGAACCTGATGTGCCGGAGTGGGGTAATATTCTGGCGATGAGCCGCAGCATGATGATGGCCGGCTTATGGCACGTCAGCGTGTTTCCCGGCCTGGCGATATTTATTACCGTGCTGGCGTTTAACCTGCTGGGTGACGCGCTGCGCGACACGCTCGATCCCAAACTGAAGAGCTAAGCATGGATTTTCAACAACTGCAGCGCGACCTGCTGCTGCAACGCTGGCGCAGCGAGCGCCAGCTGGGACAACCGCGCATCGTTAGCGGTGCCACCAATCGCCTTAGCGATGTACCGGGCGTGCGCGTCGGGCATTACACGCTGGCGGACGGCGAGCGGCAAACCGGCGTCACCGCGATTGTGCCGCCGGGCGACAATCTGTTTACCCAGCCGCTGCCCTGTGCGGCGGCGGTGTTTAACGGTTTCGCCAAGCCGGTTGGACTGGTGCAGGTCGAAGAGTTGGGCGTGCTGCAAACGCCGATTTTGCTGAGCAACACGCTGGCAGTCGGCACGCTGTTTACTACGCTGGTGCGCGATGCCATCAGCCGCAACAGCGAGTTGGGCCGCAGTTTGCCGACCGTCAATCCGCTGGCGCTGGAGTGCAACGACGGCTGGCTCAACGATATTCAGGCGTTGGCGATCACCGAAGCGATGGCGCAACAGGCCCTGAATAACGCCACGGCCGATTTCGATCGCGGCAGCGTTGGTGCCGGGCGCGGTATGAGCTGCTTCAGTTTAAAAGGCGGCATTGGCACCGCATCGCGCATGATTCCGTCGCTCAATGCCACGCTGGGCGTGCTGGTGCTGGCGAACTTCGGCGCATTAACCGCGCTGACGCTGGATGGCGTGCGCCTCGGGGAAATGATCGCGCCGCTGCTGCCGGCGCTGACGCCGCAACGCGATGCCGGTTCCATCATCATTATTATGGCGACCGATGCGCCGCTCGATGCGCGTCAACTGAAGCGCGTCGCCAAACGCGCCGGTGCCGGTTTAGGACGTTTGGGCAGCTATTGGGGCCACGGTTCGGGCGATATTGCTGTGGCGTTCGCCACCCAGCCGCAGCCGCAACCGCCGGAAGAATCTGCGCTGGAACCGCTGCTTGCCGCCGCCGCCGATGCCACCGAGCACGCGGTGCTGGATGCCTTATTAAGCGCTGAAGCCGTCACCGGTTTTCGCGGCCATCATCGTCCATCGCTGACGAATGTACTTGATGAACTGATCAAACCGTAGCGGCGCAATTTATTGCGCAATGCCCGGATGGGCTCGGTGTTGCCATTGAAATGCGCGATAAATCGCGCCGCTACGAATCGCAGAAATTTCAACCTACTGGAAGCCCCATGAAAATCTTCATCTCAGCCGATATCGAAGGCATCGCGGGCGTAATGCGTCCGGAACAGTGTTCACCCGGCCACGCGGAGTACCAATTAGCGCGCGGTTTGATGGAGCAGGAAGTCAACGCCGCCATCGACGGTGCCTTCGCCGGTGGCGCAACCGAAGTGGTGGTGGCTGACAGCCACGCGCAGATGACCAACCTGCGCGCGGAAAATATCGACCCGCGCGCGCGTATGGTGCAGGGCAAACCGCGCGGCTTATCGATGGTGGAAGGCATTGAGCAGCAGCCATTTGATGGCCTGTTCTTTATTGGCTTCCACAGCGCGGCGGGCGAACCGGGCGTGCTGGCGCACACCATTAACGGCCGTGCGTTCTGGCGCATTCACATCAACGGCAAAGTGATGGGCGAAAGCGATATCTATGCGGCAGCAGCAGCTGAGCAGGGCACGCCGTTGTGGCTGGTGAGCGGTGACGATCAGCTTAAAGGCTGGATGGCTGAACACTATCCATCGGTGGATTACGTTTGCGTGAAACGCGCCATCTCGCACACCTGCGCAGAATCTATCAGCCCGCAGGCAGCGCAAAATGCTATTCGTGCTGCGGCGACCGCCGCCGTGCAGCGGAAACGGCAGATCGGCACCACGCGTCTGAGCGCGCCCTATGAGATGCAGCTGCAAGCCAGCAAACCGGTGCTGGCGGATCTGTTCAGCCTGATTCCCGGCGTAACGCGCCTCGACGCGGTTACCGTGGGCTATCGCGCGGATGACATGAACACGTTAATTAGCCTGCTGAGCGCTTTCTCTTATCTGGCGAGCACACAGTCATAATTGAAATAATTTGCGCAATAAATTGCGCCGCTACATCTATGTGCACTTATCGTAGCGGCGCAATTTATTGCGCGATGTCGAACATTGAATCAGCAGGTCGGTCCGCATCTCCTGCTGAATTTTGCTAACCTGCGCGCAATTTATATATAACAACGAGGCAGTCATGCAGCTCTGCAGTTTTTATCTCATTGAACAGCAAAGAAAAAGTTACGGTATTGTGCAGCATGAGGGCGTGATTGACATCGGCGCGCGTCTCGGCGCTGACTGCCCGGATCTGAAAACATTGCTGCAACGCGGCGCATTAAGCGATCTCGATGCCTACGTTTCGCAGCCGATTGATCATCCGTTTAGCGCCATCCGCTTCCTGCCGGTGGTGGAAAATCCTGGCAAAGTGTTCTGTGTTGGCATGAACTACGCCGACAAACGCAAAGAGTTCGCCGAGACGATTGAAGCGCCAACGCTGTTTGTACGCTTCGCGGATTCGCTGGCGGCGCACGAACAGCCGCTGCTGAAACCCGTGACGACGCAGGAATTTGATTACGAAGGCGAACTGGCGGTGATCATCGGCAAAGCGGCCTATCAGGTGAAAGCCGCCGATGCGCTGCAGCACGTTGCCGGCTACAGCTGCTTTATGGATGCCACGGTGCGTGACATGCAGTTTACCTGGTTCACCGCCGGGAAAAACTGGCAGCAAACCGGCGGTTTCGGGCCGTGGATGACCACCGCTGACGAAATCCCCGATCCGCAGCAACTGGCGATCAAAACCTGGCTCAATCAGCGCGAAGTGCAGAACGACACCACCGCCAGCATGGTGCATCCGGTAGCGAAAATCATCGAGTACATTTCTGCCTTCAGCCCGCTGTCGCCAGGCGATGTGATCATCACCGGTTCACCGGGCGGCGTCGGTAAAAAACGCACGCCACCGCTGTTTATGTTCCCCGGCGATGAGATTGAAGTCGAAATCGAGAAGATCGGCCGCCTGAAGCATCGCATTGCGTGAATGCGCAATAAATTGCGCCGCTACAAATACGTGCACATGCCGTAGCGGCGCGATTTATCGCGCGATTTTAACGCGTAAACTTCACTACCCGGCTGCGGTTCAACATCAGCCGCAGCGAATCGCCTGCGCGCGCCATCACAAAACGCTTCTCCCACGGGCCATCCTGCGCGGTGGCGAGGACGCGATCGTTGCCCAGCGACTGTAACCGCGCGCGAATCGCCGCCGGGCCGATGCCTATGATCAAGTTGTCCCCTTCAACCACTAACTCGCTGCGCCACTGCGGCGCGAACCAGCGACCCTGCAGATTATCGAGGCTGGCCTGATCGGCCTGCACCGGCACAAAACGTCGTGCGGCATGACCGATTTCACCCACAATCGCCGTGCCATCATGGCGTAACTGCATGGGGAAGGTGCTGGAGAGCGACACCGCGTCGCCGTGCGCATCATCGCGCCACAAGGTTTCACCTGCGCCAAGCCAGGTGGCGGTCACGCCTTTGATCTCCAGCCAGTCGGCGGCGTTTTCCGCTACGTAAAGGCCGGGCGTTAAATCATGCCCTTTCTCCGGTAACGCGCGATTCAGCAGCGCTGCCATCACCCGCAGTACGCTTTCTGAGGTGGTGACATCTTCGCGGTTGGCGACCAGCGCCACACCAAGTTTCAGCTCCGGATGCAGCAGGAAATAGCTCTTATAACCGGCATGCGAGCCGCCGTGGCCAAACAGCGTTTGGCTGCCGAGCGTCGAGCTGGTGATGCCCAACCCGTAACCGCTGGTGCGGCCATCGTTGAGATTGCGCGGCGCACTCAGGCGCTGTAACACGCCCGCGCCTGGTCCGCTATCGGCCAGCAGGCTTTGCAGCCAGCGCGTCAGATGATTGAGGCTGCCGGTGACGCTACCTGACGCCGAAAGATGCAATCCGGCGCTGGCAAGCTGCCACTGCGTGCCGTTTTGCCAGTAGCCTGGCACCAAACCGGGCACGATATCGAACCAGCTTTCCGGCGCAATCAGATTGATATCCAGCGGATCGCAGAGGTACTGCTGCAGCAGATCGTTAAACTGCACACCTTTGGCTTTCAGCGCCTCTTCAACCAGCCGATAGCCGGTGTTGGTGTAAGAGATTTCGCTGCCGGGCGCATAGTTGAGCTCGCCTTCACACGCGATAAAATCCAGCAGGTCGGCGGCGCTGGTGGCGTTAAACACCGACAATCCCAGCAGCGATAAGGTTTCGCGCACGTCCGGCAGGCCGCTGCTCATGTCCAGCGCCTGGCCGACAGTAATTTGCCCGTTGGCACCGCTCAGCTGCGGCAGATGTTGCGCCAGCGGGTCATCAAGTTGCAGATAGCGGCGGCCGGGGCCAGTCACCAAAGCGGCAAAGATGTGTTTGGTGATCGAGGCGAAACGCACCACGCTGTCGGCGCTGAACGGCGTTTGCTGCGCCAAATCGGCCCATCCGGCGCAGTGGGTTGAGTGAATCTGCTGCGCATCAAACAGGATCATCGCGCCGCCCGGCGCGCCCGGCTGTTGCCAGCTTTCAGTGATCTGTTGTGCGACATCCGCAGCGTGTTGCCAGTTAGCGGTCATGCCGGTTCCTCCAGCGTCATGCTGAGATCGAAAAGTTGAGCGGTATGCGGATGCTGGATGCGCCGCGCGCGCAGATCGTCGGCGCTTAGCTGCTCCACCATTTCACCATTCTGCATCACGCCAATGCGCTGACACAGGTGCGTTACCACCGCGAGGTTATGCGTCACCATAATGTAGGTGAGTTTACGTTCGCTGCGTAGATCGCTGAGTAAATTCAGGATTTCGGCCTGCACTGACACATCCAGTGCTGAAGTCGGTTCGTCGAGCAGCAGCACTTCCGGTTCGGCAATTAACGCACGGGCAATCGCCACGCGCTGACGCTGTCCGCCGGAAAGCTGATGCGGATAGCGAAAACGTACTGCCGCCGGTAAACCCACTTCGCTCAGCGCCTGGCTGATACGCTGTTCGGCGCGATCGAGCCGATGCACCAGCAGCGGTTCATGCAGGATGCGATCGATGGTCTGGCGCGGATGCAGTGAACCAAACGGGTCCTGAAACACCATCTGCACCTGACGATAGAAAGTGCGGCTGCGTTTGGCGCTAAGCTGCATGCCGCCAAACAGCATGCTGCCGTGCCAGTCGGCATTCAATCCGGCGAGCGCGCGCAGAATGGTGGATTTACCCGAGCCGCTTTCGCCGACCAGGCCAAAGCTTTCGCCATTGCCAACCGCAAAGCTGACGTTATTCACCGCCGTGTGCGCACCAAAGGCGATGTGCAGGTTATCGATTTGAATCATGGTTTGCCTGTCTTCGTTTTTCATACACCATTCCGTAGCGGCGCAATTTATTGCGCAATGTCGGGATGGGGCACGGTGCCGCCATCAAAATGCGCGATAAATCGCGCCGCTACGCATATGTGCGGCTTTAAATGTTCTATTCCCGCCACGCGGCATCGCGCTGCAGTACGGGTAAACGCTCACGCGGATGACGCAACGACGGCAAACACGCCAGCAAACCGCGCGTATACGGATGCTGTGCCTGCTGCAATTGTCCGGCATCCAGCAATTCAACGATGCGGCCGCCGTACATCACCGCCACGCGATCGCAGAAGTGCGATACCAGCGGCAGATCGTGGCTAATCAGGATCAGCCCCATGCCGCGCGCTGACACTAACTCGTCAATCAGCTTGAGGATGTCGGCCTGCACCGTGGCATCCAGCGCGCTGGTGGGTTCATCGGCGATCAACAGTTCCGGATCGGGTGCCAGCATCATGGCAATCATCACGCGCTGGCCCATGCCGCCGGAGACTTCATGCGGATAGCGTTTTGCCACGGCTGCGGGATCGCGAATCTTCACCTGTTCCAGCAGTTCTACCGCCGCCTGCATCGCCGCTTTGTGACTGCCGCCTTTGTGCTCGCGCCAGGCTTCGGCAATTTGCTGACCAATGGTCATCACCGGATTAAGTGAATATTTCGGGTCCTGCAGGATAAAACCGACGCGCTTGCCGCGAATTTTCCGCATCACTTTTTCGCTGGCACCGCGCAGATCGATGCCATCAAAGCGCAGCACGTCGGCGCTGACTTCGGCATTGCCCGGCAATAACTGCATCAGGCTGCGCGCGGTCAGTGATTTGCCGGAGCCGCTTTCGCCGACAATGGCAAACTTCTCGTGGCCCACGCTAAAACTGACGCCGCGCACCGCTTCAAAGGTTTCGCTGCGTGAGCGAAAGGCAATGCGCAGATTACTAATTTCTACCAACATTTAGCGCTCCTTGGGATCCAGCACGTCGCGCAGACCGTCGCCGAGAAAGTTGAACGCCAGTGACGTCAGGAAAATCGCGATACAGGGCATCAGCGGCACCCACCACTCGCTGAACAGGAAGCGACGCGCGGTGGCGATCATCGTGCCCCATTCCGGTGACGGCGGCTGCGCGCCCATGCCGAGAAAGCCGAGGCTGGCGGCGGTGATGATAATGGAGCTCATATCCAGCGTAATGCGCACAATCAGGCTCGGCACGCACAGCGGCATGATATGGCGCAAAATGATGCGCAGCGGCGAAGCGCCGGTCAGACGGCTGGCGGCGATAAAATCGCTGTGGCGGAACTGCAGGGTTTCGGCGCGTGCCAGACGCGCATACGGCGGCCACGACGTCAGGGCAATCGCCAGAATCGCGCTCTCGACACCCGGTTTCAATGCGGCGACAAACGCCAGCGCCAGAATCAAACGCGGAAAGGCGAGAAAAATATCGGTGATGCGCATCAGCGCTTTATCGATGAACCCACCGGCGTAACCGGCGATACAGCCAATCAGCAGGCCGAGCGGCGCGGTCAGCAGCACCACGGCGATCACCATGCCTAGCGTGGTGCGGCCGCCGTAGATAATGCGCGTCCAGACATCGCGCCCCAATTCATCGGTGCCGAGCCAGTGCGTGACAGAAGGCGCAGCGAGGCGGTTTTCCAGATGCTGCACACCGGGATCAAACGGTGTCAGCCACGGCGCAAACAGCGCCAGCAGCAGCATGACGGCCACCACCAACAAGCCGGCCATCGCCAATGGATTGCTGCGCAGGGTGAGCCACAGACGATAGCGTCGGCCCCACACCGCCTGGCGGCGGTTGGCTGGCGTGTCGTCGAGCAGCCAGTCACGAGAGAAGAAGATCATTTTACGCGCGGGTCCCAAAGTCGATAGAGAAGGTCAGCCAGCTGATTGAGCAGCACATACACGGTGCCGACTAACAAGGTCGCGCCGACCACCGGATTCATGTCAGCATTCATCAGCGAGGTGGTGAGATATTGGCCGAGGCCAGGCCAGGCGAAGACGTTTTCTGTGACCACCGCGCCTTCCAGCAACCCGGCGTAGGTTAACGCCAGTACCGTCACCAGCTGCACCGCCACGGTGGGAAAGGCATGCCGCCAGATCACCCGCCGTGACGACAAGCCTTTGGCGCGTGCGGTGATCACAAACTCGCCGCTTAAGGCGTTGAGCATAAAGGTGCGCGTCATGCGGGTGATGTAGGCCATGCTGAAATAGGCCAGAATCAGCACCGGCTGCGCCATATGCGCCAGCGCATCCCAGAAGGCGTCAACCTCACCCGCCAGCAGCGAATCGATGGTGAGGAAGCCGGTGACCTGCGGCACCATATCCTGCCAGATGATGTCCTGCCGTCCGGGGCCGGGCGCAATGCCGAGCATCGCGTAGAACACCAGCAAGCTCAGTAGCGCCAGCACGAATACCGGCAGTGAATGGCCTGCGAGACAGATCACGCGAATGGTTTGGTCGACCCACGAACTTTGACGCACCGCCGCCCATACGCCGAGCGGAATGCCCACCAGCGCCGCGATGATGATGGCGGCCGTCGCCAGTTCCATGGTGGCGGGGAAGAAGCGGGCGATGTCGGTGAGCACCGGATTCGAGGTGAGAATCGATTTACCGAGATCGCCATGCAGCAGTTGATTGAGGTAGTGACCAAACTGCACGTAAAGGGGCTGATCCAGCCCCATTTCTGCCCGCACGCGCTCAACGACCGATTGCGGTGCGTTATCGCCGACCGCCGCCAGCACCGGATCGGTGGGCATGACGCGGCCGATGAAAAAGGTCAATACCGACAGGCCAAACAGCGTCAGCACCAGGCTTCCCAGCGTGCTGACGATTCTCTTCAGTAACGGCATCAGGCTTTTTTCACCTGCGCATACGGCCACTGCTCCAGCACGGTCATGTGTACGTCGGTGATGTTCTTGCCGCAGGCGGTGGTCTGCACCTGCTGCATCATCGGAATGAACGGGCTCTTTTCGCGATGCAGACGCTGAATCTGTTCGTACAACGCAATGCGTTTCGCCGGATCCGGCTCGTGCAGCGCCTGCACGGTCAGCTGGTTGAACTCTTCGTCCGACCAGCCGCAGCGCCATGCCAGCGTGCGGTTGCGCGCATTGGTGCTGTTATCGGTATTGACGCAGAATGCTTCGGTGTTGGAGTTGGGATCGAAGTAATCCGCGCCCCAGGACGTGATAGCCAGCTGATGCTGACGCGCACGCATCTTGGTGAGCACCTGACGGTTTTCGGAAGCAATCAGCGACACTTTGATGCCAATTGCACCCAATTGCGTTTGCACCGCTTGCGCGATATCGGGATACGGCTGCATCGAGTAGTGATCAAGCGTGATCTCGAAACCGTCCGGGTAACCGGCTTCTGCCAGCAACGCTTTGGCCTTGGCGACATCTTTATGGAACGGCGTATCATCCAGCGCCGCCGGGAAACCGCCGGGCAGGAAGCTTTGATGCACGGAATAGGTCTGTGACAGGATGTTTTTCTGGATGCTTTCGTAATCCAGCGCCCACTTCAACGCTTGCCATACCTGCGGTTTTTTCAGCAGTTCATGGGTGGTGTTGCACGACATCAGCATGATCGCCGACAAACGCTCTTTCACCAACGATACGGAGCTGTCATTCTGCAGCGGCAGCAGCTGTTCGGTGGTGAGATCGTAGGCCACATCCACATCGCCTTTCTTCAGCATCAGCGCCTGTGCGGCCGGGTCGGCGATATGTTTGAGGATCACGCGTTTAATTTTGCTCTGTGCGGTAAATTGCGGGCTGAGTTCCAGAATCACCGTTTCGCTGGCGTTCCAGGTACGAAGGGTAAAGGCACCCGAGCCTGCGCTGTGCTGTTTCAGCCAGCCGTTGCCGAAATCGTTGTTCTGCTGGTTCGCCAGACAGGCTTTCTTTGACACCACGCAGCCGACGGTGGCGGACAAGCAATACAGCAGGAAGCTTTCTGCTGCCGGCGCGCCGAGTTTCATCTCCACGGTGTGCGCATCTTTTGCGGTGACCAGCTGCGTCACGTTGTCTTTGGTAAAACCAAACTGGTTGATAATAAAGGCCGGGCTTTTATCCAGCTTGACGATGCGTTCAATGGAAAATGCCACATCTTCAGCGGTGAGCGGCGAGCCATCGGCGAATTTTGCCGCCGGATCGAGGTGGAAGGTGTAGGTGCTGTTATCGCTGCTGACCTCCCAGCTTTTTGCCAACTGGCCAATCACTTTGTCGGCTTGTTTTGGGTCCGGCGTGACTAAACGTTGATAGAGGTTGCCGCAGATCTGGCCGCCGGTGGCTTCGAAGCTTTCATGCGGATCCAGACTGGTGATGTTATCGAGCTGCATTGCCATCACCAACATGGTCGGCGGCGTAGCGGCAAAGGCCGAATTCAGGCTGAGGTAGGAAACAACAGGTACAGCGGTGCATCCTGCAAGAAAACGTCTTCTGGTAACCATGTAAACTCCCAACTGATTGATAATTAAAATAAAAAATTGTTATTTTGCATTTTTATGTCTTGACTTTCCGCCCGTGCGGGAGGATTAATACCGACGCTAAACCCTTTGTTTCGCGCGCCCCGTTTTGGTGCAATTTGCTCCGCTAGCTGGCAGTGCGCGCCTTTCTCTGAACATGGAACCGAACAACATGTCTGACTCGTCGATCTGCGATATTCCGGTCTTTGACGGCCATAACGATGTGCTGAATAAGCTGTGGCAGCACCATCAGCCGGACGCGGTGAATGCATTTTTCACTGGCTGCAAAAACGGCCAAATGGACTTTCCGCGCATCCGTCAGGGAAAGATGTTAGGTGGCATTTTCGCCACCTGGGTGCCGTCCCACCCTCTGATTGCAAGAAGTGCGCCAGACCTCGCAGATTTTCCTCAGGAAATTATCAACTCAGCGCGCGACGCCACCTTTTCTATGCTGGCGCTGCTGCTGCGCATTGAGCAGGCCTCGAACGGGCAGGTGAAGATTTGCCGCAGCGTGCGCGATATTCGCCACTGCATGGCAAACAAGGTGTTAGCGGTGGTGATGCACGTCGAAGGGGCGGAAGCGCTGGATACCCACGGCGAGCTGCTCGATATGCTCTATGCCAGCGGTTTACGCACGCTGGGGCCGCTGTGGAGCCGTCCGAATCAGTTTGGCGACGGCGTGCCGTTTCTTTATCCCTCGTCGCCGGATATCGGTAACGGACTGACCGAGGCGGGCAAGCAGCTGGTGCGCGACTGTAATCGCCGCCGCATCATGGTCGATCTGTCGCACATGGATGAGAAAGGCTTCTGGCATACCGCTGAGATCAGCGATGCACCGCTAGTGGCGAGCCACTCTAATGCGCATGTGATCAGTGCGCAGTCGCGTAATCTCACCAATCGCCAGCTGGCGGCGATTGCCGAAACCAACGGCTTTGTTGGCGTCAATTTTGCGGTGCCGTTCCTGCGGGAAGATGGCGATCGCCATGCGCCAACCGGTGTCGATGCCATCGTGCGTCATGTTGAATATTTGCTGGAAAAAGTGGGGGAAGATGGCGTCGGATTTGGTTCGGATCTGGATGGCGCAACCATGCCGGGCGATCTGAAAGACGTGGCCGGATTCCCGCTGCTGGTGCAGGCGCTGGCAGCGCGCGGCTATTCACGCGAGCTGCTTGAGAAGATTTGCCACGGCAACTGGCTGCGCGTGCTTGAAGCCACCTGGGGCGAATAATCA
The DNA here is from genome assembly GCA_900068845.1 of Enterobacter ludwigii. GTDB lineage: Bacteria > Pseudomonadota > Gammaproteobacteria > Enterobacterales > Enterobacteriaceae > Pantoea > Pantoea ludwigii_A. Next base: position 102,426 of record CEFQ01000011.1, on the reverse strand, counting down.
TGCGGCTGCGGCATATTGAAGTGTTTCAGGCGATTGTGCAGACCGGCAGCATCAGCGCGGCAGCGCGCTTGCTAAATGTCTCGCAGCCGAATGTCAGCCGCGTGCTGAATCACGCCGAGCAGCAGCTCGGTTTTGCACTGTTTGAACGGCGCGCGCAGGGGATGATCGTCACCGCAGAAGGGCGGCGCTTGCTACCGGAAGTGGAAGATATCTACCAACGTTTACAGGCGATTACCCAGTTAACCGAACAACTGCGACGCGGTGAAGGGCAAACGGTGCGCGTCGGCGCTGCACACGCGTTTGGACAGATGGTGTTGGCACCGGCGCTGGTGAACTGGCGACAACAGGCGGCGTCGGTCAGCGTGGAGTTGGTCACCGAGCACTTCAGCACCTTGTGTCGCATGATCATTGATAACCAGCTCGATTTCGCGCTGGTGTTTGGTCAGCAGGTGGAGGCAGATTTACTGGCAGAACCGCTGTTTCAGTCGTCGATGGTGGCGTTACTACCCCGCGATCACACTCACAATGAGCCGGTGACGCTGGAGTGGCTGTGCGCCAACAACCTGCTGATGATGCAAAATCAGGATCCGCTGGGTCGCGTGCTGCACCGCGCGCTGCGCGATAAAGGGCTGAATCCGGCGGTATCGCTGTCGATCAAAACCTATTCGGTGATTGCCGATATGGTGCTGGCGGGCGGCGGCGTGGGGATTGTCGATCTGTTTACCGCCTGCCGCTATGCCGATCAGCTTAAGCTATTGCCGGTAGCGCAGCCGCTACCGTTTGAAGTGATGTTGATCAGTCGCCGCGATCAGCCGCAGTCGCAATCGACGCTGCAGCTAAAACAGGTGATTCGCAACAAGCTGTGGGAGATTGCGCACCAGTGTGAATCGCAGTTTTTCACCCGCCCGGCATAACGCCTGTTGCTGGTGCGCATAAATGCGTACCCTACAAAACCCGTAAGGTCGCCATTTATGGCGACCGTCCCGCATCCCGCTCCGAATCAAACCCCATCGGTAATCGGTTTACGTACCAGCAGCAAATACGCCAGCGCACCCACCACCGTGACACCGGCGCAAATCATCAATGCCAGGCTAAATGACTTGGTGGTATCCAGCACCCAACCGGTGATCACCGGCGCGAACGAAGCGAACACGAAGCTGGCGAAGTTCTGGATGCTGCCAACCGAGGCCGTCATACGCGCCGTCACGTTGGCGTGAATCAAACCCCAGCACGATGTCCCGGCAAAGTGGATGCAAAACAGCGCCATACCAATCATGGTGACCGCGCTGGTGGTGTCGGTGGCACGGGTTACAAAGGCGGTAAACGCAGCGGAAAGCAGCATACCAGACACGATAGAGACCTTACGCACCTTGACCGCATCATGACCACGACGTACCAGCGCATCGACCACATAACCGTTCAGCAGCATGCCTGCCGCGCCGAACAGGAATGGAATCGCGGCCAGTAAACCGGTGCTTTTCAGGTCGAGGTTATACGTCGATTGCAGATAGCCCGGCAGCCAGGCGATGTACAGCCACGCGGTGTAGTTGATGCCGCTGAAGCCAATCATCATGCCCCACATGGTGCGCTGCTTGAACAGCCCGCGCCACTCGGCAAAACTCAGCGGCTCTTTACGTGATGCCACGCTGCCCGCTTGCAAATAGTGAATCTCTTCACCGCTCAACTTACTGTTGTCGCGGTCGCGGTACATCAGATACCAGCCAACGGCGAGGAACATGCCGAGCACGCCGATGGTGACAAACATGCCGCGCCAGCCCATCACCATCATCATTGCCGCCAGAATAGGTGGCGCGATGGATAACCCAATCATTGAGGCGGCGTTAAACATGCCCATCGGCATGCCGCGATCTTTGATATTGAACCAGTCGTTGATCACCTTCACGCCGCACGGGTTCATCGGCGCTTCACCAATACCTAAACCGATGCGCACCAAAATAAACTGGGTAAAGTTATGCACCAAACCGGCGGCGGCCTGGAACAGCGACCAGAAGAACATGCCAATCGCCAGCATAATGCGCGGCCCTTTGCGGTCGAGCAGCGCACCGCACGGCAGTTGTGCAAGGCCATAAGCCAGCGAGAAGGCAGACAGCAGCACACCAATTTCGGTAGCGGATAAGCCCAGTTCGCCGCGGATGGTCATATTGGCGACCGATAGCGAACTGCGGTCGAGGTAGTTAATCATGGCGGCAAACAGCAGCAGCAACATGGCGGTGACCTGAATCTTTTTGATGCGCGGTGAGCGCACCACATCACTGCGCGCCGGGATAAAATCTTGCCCGTCCGCAGCGGGTTGTGGCGCGTTTTCGCGGCCACGAGCCGAAGTATTTTCCATTGCAACCTCCCGGATCTGGGTACTTATCGTTATGCGTTTGAGTTGGATCCTGGGGCAGCGAAACGATGCTGCCTCAACGGATTGATGTCGAGACTAGAAGCAATCAGATCGGGATGTTGCGAAGATGTTTCAGATTCGTGCGGGAGCTAATGCTTTGTGGTTTTTAATCGGTTTTTAATTGTACTGACGGATAGAGCGGATCATTGAGGTTTTGGCGGTGCCGAGATGGTTGTGCAGGGCGCACAAGGCTTCGACATCCTGGCGGCTGATCAGCGCGGTGAGAATCGCCATATGCTCCTCCAGCGCCACGATATTGCGTTGCTTAAGATCGGTTTCATCCCATTGATAATGCGAATGAAAAATCACCGAAATGATCTCCAGCGACTGATTAAAAAACGGATTGTTGGCGGCGGAGAGAATCAGCGTGTGCATCTCCTTATCCAGCGCGGCGAAGTGGCGATAATTGCTGGCGATGGTGTCGCGCATCGAACGATGGCGATCCAGCAGGTCGCGCGCTTGCATCCAGCGCTCATCCTGCGAGGGCAGATTAAGAAAACGGGTAAGGGCGTGCGTTTCCAGCATTTCGCGCAGCTCAAACAGGTTCTCGGCATACTTTTGATCGAACTTCTTCATGCGCCATTGGCCACGCTTCACCGGTTCCAGCAGGTCATAACGCATAAAGCGCAGCAAGAATTCGCGTACCACAATCGGGCTGACTTTTACCTGCTGCGCCAGTTGCAGCTCGCTAAAGGTGTCGCCCGGCATCAGCTGGCGCTGATTGATCAGATTGAAAAAGGTCTGCTCAAATTGCAGAGCCTGTTGATCAATTGGCGGCGTCAGGGCGTTAAAACCGTCTTCTTCGCTGGGATCACGCACGATAACGTAGGTTTCATCCACCTTTTCCAGCACGCCGCGCTCATGCAGATGCTGCAAAGTATGGCGCACCGTGGTGCGGCTGATGTTGAACATTTCGGCCAGCGCCGCCTGCGGCGGCAAGGGCGAACGGATATGCCGTTTGGCAATGCCTTCCAGCATTTGGTTAATGACGTTCTGACGTAAATTCTGGCTGCGGCTCATACGTGGCTCCGGTTTTTTATCTATTAAAAACCATACAAAGCCCAAAAAAAGCGGTTGGCTTCACAGTTCCCCTCACGCAAAAAGCTGTAATCGACGATTTTCGCCATAACTGCGACAACAGCACAGGAGAAGCCAATGACAACGATGAAAACGCTGGTGGTCGCCGAACCGCGCCAGATGGTATGGCAGCAGCGCGCTAAGCCGACGCCCGCCGCCAATGACGTTCTGATCAAACCCCTCACCGCCGGGATTTGCGGCACCGATATTCACGCCTGGGCCGGAAATCAGCCGTTCTTCAGCTATCCACGCGTACTGGGACATGAACTGTGTGGCGAAGTGGTGGAACTCGGCAGCGAGGCCAGCGGCTTCAGGCTGGGCCAGCGCGTGGCGCTGATTCCCTATGTTGCCTGCCAGCAGTGCGATGCCTGTTTAAGCGGCAAAACCAACTGCTGCGAAAAGATCTCGGTGATTGGTGTGCATCAGGATGGCGGTTTCTGCGAATTCCTCAGCGTACCAACGAGCAATTTGCTGGCGGTGGATGATGTCGATCCCGAAGCTGCTGCGCTGATTGAACCCTTCGCCATCAGTGCGCATGCGGTGCGCCGTGCGGCAGTCGCGGCAGATGAGCAGGTTTTGGTGGTGGGCGCTGGTCCAATTGGTCTTGGCGTGGCCGCGATTGCGGCGGCGGCGGGCGCAAACGTGGTGGTGGCTGATACCAGCGAGCAGCGGCGTGCGCATGTCGCGCAGAAACTGGGTTTGGCGACGGTGAATCCGTTAGAAGCCGATTTTGAAACGCAGCTAAAAGCGGAGTTTGGCGGACGTTTAGCCGCCAAAGTGATCGATGCCACGGGTAGCCCAGCAGCGATGAACGGGGCGGTGAAACTGATTCGTCACGGCGGCACCATCGTATTCGTTGGCCTGCACAAAGGCGATCTGGTGATCCCGGATATTGAGTTCCACAAAAAGGAAACCACGCTGATGGGCAGCCGCAACGCCACGCTGGAAGATTTCGCTAAAGTGCGCGAACTGATGGCGAACGGTCAGCTTCGTGCCGACATGATGCTCAATCGTCTCTATGACTTCTCCACTCTGGCCGAGACCTTTGAAGCCGAGGTCATCAATAATCGCGAACTGATTAAGGGCGTGATTCACTTCGAGCGTTGAGATTCGCACACACCGTAGCGGCGCAATTTATTGCGCATTTCTGAGTTGGGCGCGCTGCCGCCATTGATATGCGCGATAAATCGCGCCGCTACAGCTGTGTGCCTCTTTCATCATATTGTCTGTATTGCCCAGCCAGCGTATTATCTCCCGCCTAAGGTGATGGCGTGCCACCTTCCCCAACCGCCGTTCTGGTAACAGACGGCTGATGACGCCTGACAACACTCGTATCCCTGCGCGGGAGACGGCGGTGTGTCAGGTGCTCTTCTGTCCTGCCGCGGCCCTGCGCGTAATTTATTTCAGGAGCTACAAACTATGTTGAAGTCGTTACTCGCGGTTGTCGTTGGCGGTGCGGTGGGCTGTTCGCTGCGCTGGTTAGTCTCATTGCGTTTCAACGCGCTGTTCCCCAATCTGCCGCCGGGCACCTTGATGGTGAATCTGGTGGGAGGCTTTATCATTGGCGCCGCGCTGGCCTTTTTTGTCCGCAACCCCCACATCGATCCCTTCTGGAAATTACTGATTGTTACCGGCTTGTGTGGCGGTTTAACCACGTTTTCTACTTTTTCGGCGGAAATTGTCGGGCTGCTACAATCAGGAAAATACCTTTGGGCGATGTCGAGTGTCATGGTGCATGTGATCGGTTCTCTGCTCATGACCTTTGCCGGTTTTGCTGCGTTAAATCTGCTGGGATAACCGTCACGCTTGAAATAACCACTAAGAGGTAGATACTGATGGCCGTTCTGTGCGTGTGACGCACAGAATTTGTCACCGATTATCCGGACGATTAAGGAGCTGTGTAATGAGTCGTAACCCCAAATTCCTTAACCTGGTGTTGTTAAACGGTGAACCTGAGGAGAAGCTGCGCGCTGCGCGCACCGCCGGTTTCGAGCAGGTTGAGATCTGGCGTGAAGATGTGCGGGCCAATACGTTACATCAGGCAACGCAGTTGCAGCTTGGCTTCACTAATGTGCAGGTGCTGCGCGATTTCACCGGCGCGCCGGATCGCGACCGCCAGCAAAAACGCGAAGAGCTGCGCCAGTTTATTCAGATTGCCCAATCTATTGGCTGCGACACCATTCAGGCACCCGCCAGCACGCGCGAAGATTGCGTGGCATCGCGGATTGATGAAGATTTGCGTTGGATGGCGTCGGAAGCCGCGCGCTACAACATGCGCATTATGTATGAGCCGATGGCGTGGTGCAGCGTGGATAACACGCTGCCGCTGGCGTGGGAGCGACTGCAAAGATTGGATCAGCCGAACATCGGTTTAGTGGTCGATCTGTTCCACATTTGCGCGTTAGGCGGCGATGCTTCGCAGCTGGACGGCATTCCCGCCGATCGCATCTATGAAGTGCAGCTGTGCGATATGGCCGAAATGCCGCCGCAGGAAAAGCAGCCGCTCAGCGAGTATGCGCGTCATCAGCGCTTGTTGCCGGGCGATGGCATCATCGAGGTGGAGCGCTTTGTGGATAAGCTAAAAAGCGCCGGTTATCGCGGGCCGGTCGGCATTGAAGTGTTTAACGATGAATTGAAGGCGCAGCCAGCGGACGTGGCTGCGCATAAGGCGTGGCAGGCGTTAACGCGTTACTGGCCTTAATCCTGCAAACATTGGGCAATAAATCCGGCGGCATCCATCGCGCCCTGCGATGAAATGGTGTGGCCGGTGGCCGCTTCATAACGTGCTTCCACCGTTACGCCGGCCTGCAGCAAACGCTGCGTCGCCGATTCGCTCTCGCTAAACGGAATCACATCATCCGCTTTGCCGTGAATCAGCAGCGCGGGCGTGTACGGCTGCGGCGTTAAGGCATCATCAAACGCCAGACGACCGGCAAATGCCACCACGCCCGCCAGCGGATAACGGCCAGACGCCAATGCATCCAGCGCCATGATTGAACCCTGCGAAAAGCCCACCAGAATCACTTTGTCCCACGCGTCCGCCATGTCGTGCTGCGCCATCAGCTGTTGCAGCGTGGTATCAAAGGCCGCGCGCGCTTCACGAACACGTGCCGGACGGTTTTCAGGCGTGATACCCGTCAGGCTAAACCACTGATAACCCATCGCATGTTCAAACGGAAAGGGCGCATTCGGCGAGGCAAAGGCCACATCCGGCAGCAAGCGCGCCCAATGTTCGCCGAGCACCGCCAGATCGTTGCCGTTGCTGCCCACACCATGTAAAAAAATCACTAACGCTTTAGCCATCGCACTGCTCCTTATAAACCGTAGGCCGACATATCCGGGCCAACCGGCACAATGCCGTTGGGATTCAGCGCTTTAATCGAATAATAGCCCTGCTTGATATGATCAATATTGACCGTCTGACGCACGCCAGAGAGGGACAGCATACTCTTCAGATAGCGATCGAGCAGCGGATAGTCACTCAAGCGGCGCAGGTTGCATTTAAACAGGCCGTGGTAGGCGACGTCAAAGCGCACCAGCGTGACGAACAAGCGGATATCCGCTTCGGTTAAGCGCTCGCCGAGCAGGAAAGTGCGACCATCCTGCAAGCGCTGCTCCAGCTCATCCAGCTGGCTAAACACATCGTTAAACGCCTGCTGATAACTGACCTGCGTAGTGGCGAAACCGGTGCGATACACGCCGTTATTCAAACGCGGATAGATCGATTCATTCAGCGCATCGATCTCAGCACGCAGATCCTCGGGATAAAGATCGATGCGATCGTCCGCCAGATCGCCGAAACCGCTGTTCAGCATGCGCAAAATATCGGCCGACTCATTGCTGACGATGGTTTGCGTTTTCTTATCCCACAGCACCGGCACGGTGGCGCGGCCGGTGAAATCAGCATCGGCGCGGGTATAGAGTTCGTGAAGGTATTCGGCGTTGTTCAGCCAGTCACGATCGGCGCCAGGATAGTCACCAAAGTGCCAGCCTTGCGCGCCGAGCTGCGGCTCAACTACCGACACGCTGATCGCCTTCTCCAACCCCTTCAGGCTACGCGCCAGCAGCGTGCGCGAGGCCCACGGACAAATCAGCGCCACATACAGGTGATAGCGATCCGGCTCGGCGGCAAATTCGCTGGAACCATCAGCCGTGATCCAGTGACGGAAACTTGAGGTCTGGCGTACAAATCCGCCTTGTTTATCGGTGGCTTGCACCGGATGCCACTCTGCACTCCATTTACCGTTTACCAACATTGCATTGCTCCTCTAAAGTGATGAAGAGAGCATACAGTGCTGCTGTTTTGGTGATAATCAGGGCAAAATGGCTTTCATTTTTTCCATTTTGGAATTAGTTGGTCAGTATGAAGGACGCTCTTTTTCCCGATTGCCCCGCGACTACGCATTCAGTGCGCTGCACCTTTTCCCGCGCGGGAAAACCTGTTGAACTAGACTTTTGCTTTCACCTGGCCGGGAGCCGTGAATGTCTTTGCTTCATCTGTCGTCGCTGGCGGAGATTGCCGCCGCCGAATGGGATGCGCTGTTACCTGACGATCAACCGTTTTTACGCCACGCTTTTCTCTTGTCACTTGAAGAGAGCGGCAGCGTGCGGCCTGAAAACGGCTGGCAGCCCGATCACCTGCTGTGGCGTGAAAACGGCACCGTGTGTGCGGCGCTGCCGGGCTATCGTAAACGCCACTCGCGCGGGGAATATGTGTTTGACCACGCGTGGGCGGATGCCTGCCAGCGGGCGGGCATTCCTTATTATCCGAAATGGCTGGGCGCGATTCCGTTCAGTCCGGTGACCGGCGCGCGTTTGCTGGGCGATGAGCCGGCCGTGCTGAAACTGCTCAGCGCGCTGCCAGATAATCTTTTCGAGCACGGCCTCAGCGGCGCGCACATCAACTTCACCACGCCGTTCGCTAACCACATCATGCAGCAGCAGCCGGAATGGCTGGAACGCCTTGGTTTGCAGTATCACTGGCACAACAAAGGCTACCGCGATTTCCAGGATTTCCTCGATACGCTGATGTCGCGCAAACGCAAACAGCTGCGCAAAGAGCGTGAACAGGTGATGAGCAGCGGCTTTGAATTCACCTGGTATCGCGGCGATGAGCTGCGCGAAGATCAGTGGGATTTCGTTTACACCTGTTACGCCAATACCTATGCAGTGCGCGGTCAGCGACCGTATCTGACGCGCCACTTCTTTAGCCTGTTGGCCGCGCGCATGCCGCGTTCGATTCGCGTGGTGATCTCAACGCTACAAGGGCAACCGGCAGCGATGGCGTTCTGCTTAGTGGATGGCGACACGCTGTACGGTCGTTATTGGGGCTGTCTGGCGGAGTTTGATCGTCTGCATTTTGAAACCTGCTTCTATCAGGGCATGGATTTTGCCATTGCGCAGGGTTTGCAGCGTTTTGATGCCGGCGCGCAGGGCGAACACAAGCTGGTGCGCGGCTTTGAGCCGCACATCACGCACTCGTGGCACTATTTGTGTCACCCCGGTTTACGCGATGCGGTGGCAGATTTTCTGCTGCAGGAACGAGAGGGCGTGCGCGCCTGGGCCATTGAAGCGCGCGACGCCCTGCCGTATCGACGCGGTGATTAATCCGCGCCGACAAAACCGCCGGTCTGATGCTGCCACAGGCGCGCGTACAAGCCGCCGTGCGCCAGCAGTTCGCGGTGGTTGCCCATCTCGACAATCTGCCCTTTTTCCAGCACCACCAGACGATCCATTTTGGCGATGGTAGAAAGACGGTGCGCGATGGCAATCACCGTTTTGCCCTGCATCAGCGTTTCCAGGCTCTCCTGAATCGCCGCTTCCACCTCGGAATCCAGCGCGGAAGTGGCTTCATCCATTATCAGAATCGGCGCATCTTTCAGCAGCACCCGCGCGATGGCAATACGCTGACGTTGACCGCCCGACAGCTTCACGCCGCGCTCGCCAACGTGCGCATCCAAACCGGTGCGGCCCTGCGGATCGGAGAGCAGCGGAATAAACTCGTCGGCGCGCGCGCGGATAATCGCTGTCTGCAACTCCTCTTCCGTCGCGTCTGGACGACCATACAGCAGGTTTTCGCGAATTGAGCGGTGCAGCAGCGATGTGTCCTGAGTGATCATGCCGATCTGCCCGCGCAGACTCTCTTGCGTCACTTCGGCGATGTTGTGATCGTCGATCACAATGCGGCCGCTGTTGATGTCATACAGTCGCAGCAGCAGATTCACTAAGGTGGATTTACCGGCGCCGGAAGGGCCAATCAAGCCGATTTTCTCCCCCGGCTTGATGTTGAGATTGAGGCGATTAATGACCTGGCGGCTGCCGCCGTAATCAAAACGCACATCTTCAAAGCGGATCTGGCCATGGGTCACCTGCATCTTCTTCGCATTCGGCTCATCCTGTACGCTCAACGGTTGTGCAATGGTGTTCAGGCCATCCTGTACCATGCCGATGTTCTCAAAGATGCCGTTCACCACCCACATGATCCAGCCGGACATATTGACCAGACGGATCACCAAACCGGTCGCCAGCGCAATCGCCCCGACGCTGATCAACGACTGACTCCACAACCACAGCGCCAGCGCCGAGGTGCTGACAATCAGTAGACCATTCAGCGTGGAGAGCGTGATATCCATCGTCGTCACCATGCGGCTGGCGTGCTGGGTTTTATCGGTTTGCTCCTGAATCGCTTCACGCGCGTAACGTTTTTCCAGATCGTTATGGGAGAACAGTTTGATGGTGGCGATGTTGGTGTAGCCATCGACGATGGTACCCATCAGTTTGGAGCGCGCTTCCGATGACACCACCGACCGCTGTTTGACGCGCGGTACAAAGAAACTCAGCGACACGCTATAAGCTACCAGCCAAATCACCAGCGGAATCATTAAGCGCCAGTCGGCTTCGGCGAACAGTACCAGCGAGGTTACCGCATAAATCACCACGTGCCAGATGGCATCCACCAGCTGCACCGCTGAATCACGCAGTGAGTTACCGGTTTGCATAATGCGCTGGGCGATGCGCCCGGCAAAATCGTTCTGGAAGAAGTTCAGGCTTTGACGCAGCACGTAGTTATGATGCTGCCAGCGGATCATGCTGGTCATACTGGGGTTAATGCTTTGATGCACCAGCATATCGTGTGCGGCAATCACAATGGGGCGCAGAATCATCGCCACAAATCCCATCCACAGTAGCGTCGGCCAGTTATCGCTGAACAGCGTGGCGGGCGTGGAGTGATTCACCAGATCGATGATACGGCTGAGATAGCTGAACAGTGCCACTTCGATCAGTGCCTGCGCCAGACCGACAATCAGCAGCGCGACAAAGCTTGGCCACACCTGACGCAGATAATAGAAGTAGAAGGGCCAGACGCTAGCGGGCGGTGAATCGGTTGGCGCATCCTGGAAAATATTGATAAAACGTTCAAAACGGCGATACAACATAGAGTCACTCTTCCCAAATTGGTGAGAGTTAACAGCTTAGTGCAAGTGAAAAGGGATTACCGACATGGATTTACACATTCGCGGTCGCGAACCGGGCGATGCCGCCGCCTACCAACGCCTTTATAGCCATCCTGAGGTTTATCGCTGGACCACGCAGCTGCCGTGCCCCAGCGTGGCCACCTGGCAGAAAAAATTCGAGAAGATGGATGAGCTGGGTTATATCGGCTTTGTGGCGGAAATCGAGGGCGCGATGGTCGGTGAACTGACGTTGTTTGTTGAGCAGCGCCCGCGTACGCGCCACAGCATCAGTTTTGGTATCAGCGTCGATCCGGCCTTTGGCGGGCGCGGCATTGGTGAAAAGCTGATCCGCAATGCGATGGATTATGCCTTTAACTGGCTCGGCATTATGCGCATTGAGCTGGAAGTGTTCCACGATAACGAACGCGCGCTGCGCCTGTATCAAAAGCTGGGCTTCGAGCGCGAAGGCGTGAAGCGAAAGGCGTGCCTGCGCGACGGCGAATATCACGATATCGTGCAGATGGCGCAGCTAAAAACTGAATGATTTTGCGCAATAAATTGCGCCGCTACAGAGTCATTGCACGCATTCGTAGCGGCGCGATTTATCGCGCGAAGTTGACCTATCATTGACTCTTTTCAACGTACTTCTGCATATTCTCTTTGGTCACCAGCTCGAACGGGATCCACACGTGTGAATCGACTTTCTCGCCTTTGATCAGCTTCTGCGCCACATCTACCGACGCTTTGCCCTGGCCAACCGCATCCTGGAACACCGTGACCTGAATTTTGTCCTGCGACAGTGCTTTCAGGCCGTCTGGCGTGGCATCAATGCCGCCAATCAGCACCTTTTTATTGCTTTTAGCCAGCGCCATTGCCGCACCAATCGCCATCTCATCGTTGTTAGCCGCCACGATATCAATCGCTTCATCGTTGCCCAGCCAGTTATTCATTAAATCCATTCCTTCGTTGCGCGCGTAATTGGCGGGCTGTTTCTGTACCACTTTCATGCCGGGATATTTCGCCACCACCTGCTCAACGTCTTTAGTGCGTTGCAGCGCACCGGCATCGGTCAGGTTCCCAATCATGATCGCCACGTTGCCTTTGAAGTTGGCCATTTTCGCTAATGCTTCCATCTGCAAGGTGCCGGATTCACGCTCGTCGGAGCCGACAAACACCACGCCGGCCGGCAGCGATTTATCGCCCGGCGTGCGATTCACATACACCAACGGAATTTTGGCCTGCTGCGCCAGCTTGGTCAGCTGCGGCGTGCTGGCAGAATCGACCGGATCAACGATGATGGCATCCACGCCCGCACCGATAAAACTTTGCACCTGATCGGTCTGACGTCCAACGTCACCGCGTGCATCTTCAAACTGAATGTCGAGTCCGCGCGCTTTGGCTTCTTTATCAATTGACTGGCGAATAATGGTGAGGAAATTTTGATCGAAATAGGCCATCGAGACGCCAATTTTTTCCGCCAGTGCTGAGGCTGAGGTTGAGAGCAGGCCGAGCAACACCATCGCCTTGAAGGTTTTCATCGCAGACTCCAGAGTAAGCTGATTATTAGAATGAATGTTTCATTGGCATTTAAAATGGATCAATGAAATCATTTTTAGCCTACGAGCCCGCCATGCGGCTGACAATCAGCAAGGATGGATTTTGCTGCTAAGCGCACACTTTGCTCGCGGGTGGGCTTTCTGTTCGCGCGCTCATAGTTGCGCTGCGAAGGATTTTCTTAGAGTTGGCGCACACTGCAGTGCAAACGCACGCTGATATTTAGTGTTCTGTGCGGCGCCGCACCTCGCGTTGTGCCAGTTACCAAATCTATTGCTATTTCGCTTCGCCGATTCCTCCAATCGCACAATGACCGCGCCTGAAGCTGCTTCCTATAGTTGCTAATCAATGGAAATAAAGCGGTATTCCTGCAAGACATCTCGCGCTTCATTTGAGGAATCAGCCCATGCAAAAAGCCAATCATCGTCCACAGAACAGCCACGTACGTATTGGGATCCTTTGCCTGATCCTGTTTCTTTCCGTGGTGGCGTATGCCGACCGTTCGATCCTGTCGATCTCGGGATCGGCGATCAAAGATGAGTTCGGGCTATCGGCGATCCAGCTTGGCCTGATCCTGTCAGCATTTAGCTGGGCCTATGTGATCGGCCAGATCCCCGGCGGACTGTTTCTCGATCGCTTCGGTACCAAAAAAGTGTATGGCGTGACGCTGGCGCTGTGGTCGATCTCCACCTTGCTAATGGGCTTTGTCGGCGAGCTCTCCAGCGGCATAACCATGGCGCTGACGCTGATGTTTGCGCTGCGCTTCGCGCTGGGGCTGATTGAGGCGCCGAGTTTTCCCGCCAATGCGCGCGCGGTAATCATGTGGTTCCCGAGCGCCGAGCGCGGCCGGGCCTCTTCACTCTTCGCCTCGGCGCAATATTTTGCCGTCGCCATCTTCTCACCGCTGTCAGGCTGGCTGGTGTCGCGTTTCGGCTGGGAATGGCCGTTCTTTGTGCTGGGCGGCATTGGCGTGCTGGCGGTATTTGTGTGGATGGGCTTTATGCGCAGCCCGCGCCACCATCCGCAGGTATCGGACGCGGAGCTGCGCTATATCGAGCAGGGCGGTGCGCTGGTAGATATCGATTCGGCGCAAACGCTGAAAGCGCGTCCGCCGTTGAGCAAAGCGATGTTCAAAACGCTGCTCAGCAACCGCATGCTGTGGTGCGCCTATATCGGCCAATACTGCACCATCGCGCTGAGCTATTTCTTCATCACCTGGTTCCCGATTTATCTGGTGCAGGCGCGCGGTATGAACATTATGGATGCCGGTTTTGCCACCATCGCACCGGCACTATTCGGCTTTCTTGGCGGTATCAGCGGCGGTTATATCTCCGATAAGCTGTTGGCGAATGGCTGGAGTCTTTCCTGGGCGCGTAAAGCGCCGTACATCGTCGGCATGCTGATGGCGGCGTCGTTGATTCTGGCGGCAATCATTCCCAGCAATGTCGGCATTATCGCCATTATGTCGTTCGCTTTCTTTGGTAAGGGCGTGGCGGCGGGTGCCGGAACCTGGACCATTGTCAGCGATACTGCGCCGAAAGAAGCTGTTGGCCTGGCGGGCGCAATCTTCAATGGCATCGGCAATATGGCCGGTTTTATCACGCCGCTGCTGTTCGGCATCATCGTCGGCTTAACCGGTAGCTACAGCATCGGGTTGGTGTTTGTCGGTGCGCACTGCGTGGTCGCCGCACTGTTGTTCCTGCTGGTGATGGGGCCGATAGAGCGTGTTGGCGAGGAGCAGGATGTCTCAAGCCAGGTCGCCATGAATGGCGACCCTACAACTCCGTAGGAAAGCCCGCACTGTCGTAGGGTGCGCATTTATGCGCACCCATTTCGCAATCCTCACCAATCGCACAATTCCACTCTGAAGGTTTTTTGCTCAGCTGCCGATACCTCCTTACCATCCACTGATATTAAGGAGCGATATCGTGATAAAGCTGATTAACGTTGACGAATTGCGGCAGGGCATGTTTATCCACAAACTGGAGGTTTGGTGGGTAAAGGATAAGCGCATTCGCAACCAAATGCTGATCACTGATAAACGCCAGATCGCGATGATCCACGCTGAGGGGATCCTGCAGTTATGGATCGATCTCGACAAATCGGTTCAGGCACCTGCTGCGCCTGCGCCGAAAAAAGATATGCCGAAAACCCCCTTTTTCCTGGAGATGGATCAGGCACAAAGCATCTTCAATCAGGGGAAAACGCAAGTGCTGGCGATGTTTAACGAGGCGCGCATGGGGCAGGGCCTCGACCTCGATTACACCCTTGATCTGGTCGATCAAATTGCCGGTTCGATCACGCGTGAACCCACGGCGCTGCTGAGCGTGGCGCGGCTGAAAAATCACGACGATTACACTTATCTGCACTCGATGGCGGTGTGTGGCTTGATGATCTCGCTCGGCAAAAAAATGGGCCTCGATGAACATCAGCTGCGGCGCGTTGGTATGGGCGGTTTGCTGCACGATGTGGGTAAAGCGGCGGTACCGCTGGAGATTCTTAACAAACCCGGCAAGCTCAGCGATGAAGAGTTCACGGTGATGCGTCAGCATCCGATTGTGGGCGCACAGATACTGATGGAAGCGAACGCCGGTGAAGATCTGCTGGATATCGCGCTGCATCACCATGAGAAATATGACGGCAACGGCTATCCGCATGGTCTGAAAGGCGATGAAATTTCGCTCTATGCGCGCATGGCATCGGTGTGCGACGTCTATGATGCCGTCACGTCGAATCGCCCTTATCGCAAAGGCTGGACACCCGCCGAAGCGATGCACAACATGCTGAGCTGGCGTGGGCATTTCGATAACACCTTGCTGCACGCCTTCGTGCGTACCATCGGCATCTATCCGGTCGGATCGCTGGTGCGACTGGCATCTGGCCGCGTAGCGTTAGTGGTGCAGGCGGGTGAAAAATCGCTGTTGAAGCCTAAAGTTCACGTATTTTGGTCGCTGCACGGCCAGCGTGAAGTAAAACCGGAAGTGCTCGATCTCGGCGATAGCTTTTGTACCGATAGCATTACCGGCGCGGAAGACAGCGGATTGTGGCAGAACATCGATTTGAATCGTATCTGGGCGTTAGAAAGCGCCTAATTCTTCACCATTTTTATACTTTCTTTACGCCAGCTTCCTGCCTTTTTACCTCTTCTTTATACCGCGCCGCGCATGCTTGCAGCACTACCAAATCCTCTGGAGGTTGCTGTGAGCGTGGGCGTGATAGCTGGCATTGTGCTGGTGTTTATTCTTCTGGGCTACCTGATTTATGCCCTGCTTAATGCGGAGGCGTTCTGATGGCTGCGAATGCATTCTTGCTGATTGCGGTGTTCCTGCTGGCGCTGATGGTGCTGGCCCAACCGCTGGGACGTTACCTCGCCCTGTTTGTGGCCGACAAGCCGCTGCTGCCGCGCATGGAACGCGCATTATGGCGACTGGCCGGTGCTGACGGGGCAGCGATGCGCTGGCCGCATTATCTGCTGGCGATCCTGCTGTTTAACGCGCTCGGTTTTATTTTGCTGCTGCTGATCTTGATGTCGCAGGCCGCGCTGCCGCTCAACCCACAACACTTACCGAATCTGAACTGGGATCTGGCGCTCAATACCGCCATCAGCTTCGTCACCAACACCAACTGGCAATCCTACGCTGGCGAAAGCACGCTGAGCTATTTCAGTCAGATGGCGGGCCTCACGGTGCAGAACTTCCTGTCGGCGGCGACCGGCATCGCGGTGGCGTTTGCGCTGATTCGTGGCTTCGCCAACCGTTCACTGGCCACGCTCGGCAATGCGTGGCGTGACCTGACGCGCATTACCGTTTACGTGCTGCTGCCAATCAGCGTGGTGGTCGCGCTGTTCTTCGTGAGTCAGGGCAGCATTCAAACCTTCGAACCTTACCATGCGCTCACCACGCTGGAAGGTGCGCAGCAGACGTTGCCGCTCGGCCCGGTGGCGTCGCAGGAAGCGATCAAAATGCTCGGTACTAACGGCGGCGGTTTCTTCAACGTCAACTCCGCGCATCCGTTCGAAAACCCGACGGCGCTGACCAACTTCGTGCAGATGCTGAGCATCTTCCTGATTCCGGCGGCGCTCTGTTTCACCTTTGGTCAGCATCTGGGCGATCGTCGTCAGGGCCACATGCTGCTGTGGGCAATGACCATCATGTTCGTGCTGGCGGTCATTACCGTGATGTGGGCCGAACTGCGCGGTAATCCGCACTTCCTCGCGCTCGGTGCGGACAGCGCCATCAACATGGAAGGCAAGGAGACGCGCTTCGGCATCCTTAACTCCAGCCTGTTTGCGGTTATCACTACCGCTGCATCGTGCGGTGCGGTTAACGCCATGCATGACTCCTTCACCGCGCTCGGCGGCATGGTGCCGATGTGGTTGATGCAGCTGGGTGAAGTGGTGTTTGGCGGCGTCGGTGCAGGCCTGTACGGCATGCTGCTGTTCGTGCTGCTCGGCGTGTTTATCGCCGGGTTGATGATCGGTCGTACACCTGAGTACATGGGCAAAAAGATCGACGTGTGGGAGATGAAGATGACCGCGCTGGCGATTCTGGTGACGCCGACGCTGGTGCTGCTGGGTACTGCGCTGGCGATGATGACCGACGCCGGACGCGCCGGCATGGCCAATCCGGGCATTCACGGCTTTAGCGAAGTGCTGTATGCGGTGTCATCGGCGGCCAACAACAACGGCAGCGCCTTTGCCGGATTGAGCGCCAACACGCCGTTCTGGAACCTGCTGCTCGGCTTATGCATGTTGGTGGGGCGCTTCGGCATCATCATTCCGGTGCTGGCGATTGCCGGTTCGCTGGCGGCGAAGAAAATTCAGCCGGTGGGCAACGGCACGCTGCCAACACACGGTCCGCTGTTTATCGCGCTGCTGATTGGCACCGTCTTGCTGGTGGGCGCATTGACGTTCATCCCCGCGCTGGCACTGGGCCCGGTCGCGGAACATCTGCAATTAATTCAGGGATAACGGAATCATGAGTCGTCAACAACTGGCGCTGTTTGATGCGGCGCTCACTCGCGTTGCCATGCTGGATGCGCTGAAAAAACTCGATCCGCGCGTGCAGTTCCGCAACCCGGTGATGTTTTTGGTGTGGATCGGCAGCGTACTGACCTCGGTATTGGCGGTTGGCATGGCCATCGGATCGCTCAGTGGCAATGCGGGCTTTACCGGCGGCGTCGCCATCTGGCTGTGGTTTACCGTGCTGTTTGCTAACTTCGCCGAAGCGCTGGCAGAAGGGCGCAGCAAGGCGCAGGCCAACAGCCTGAAAGGCATCAGCAAAACCAGCGATGCGAAAAAACTGGCCGAAGCGCGCTACGGCGCAGCGTGGCACAACGTAGCCGCCGATACGCTGCGTAAAGGCGATGTGGTGCTGGTGGAAGCCGGTGACATCATCCCGTGCGACGGCGAAGTGCTGGAGGGCGGCGCATCGGTGGATGAGAGCGCGATCACCGGTGAATCTGCACCGGTCATTCGTGAATCCGGCGGGGATTTCTCCTCGGTAACCGGCGGCACGCGCATTCTGTCCGACTGGCTGGTGATTCAGTGCAGCGTTAATCCGGGTGAAACCTTCCTTGACCGCATGATTGCGATGGTGGAAGGCGCGAAACGCCGTAAAACGCCGAACGAAGTGGCGCTGACCATTCTGCTGGTGTCGCTGACGATTGTGTTCCTGCTGGCAACCGCCACGTTGTGGCCGTTTTCGGCCTACGGCGGCACGCCGGTCAGCATCACGGTACTGGTGGCGCTGTTGGTCTGCCTGATTCCAACCACCATCGGCGGCCTGCTATCGGCCATCGGTGTGGCAGGCATGAGCCGCATGCTGGGCGCCAACGTCATTGCCACCAGCGGCCGCGCGGTGGAAGCGGCGGGCGACGTCGATGTGCTGATGCTGGATAAAACCGGCACCATCACGCTCGGTAACCGTCAGGCGACGCAGTTCCTGCCCGCGCCGGGCGTCAGCGAACAGCAGCTGGCGGATGCGGCGCAGCTGGCGTCGCTGGCTGATGAGACGCCGGAAGGGCGCAGCATTGTGGTGCTGGCGAAGCAGAAATTTAACCTGCGCGAACGCGATCTGAGCAGCATGGGCGCAAGTTTTATTCCTTTCTCTGCGCAAACGCGTATGAGCGGCGTCAATGTGCAGGATCGGCTGATCCGCAAAGGTGCGGTCGATGCGGTGCGTCGCCACATTGAAGCCAATCAGGGCCGTTTCCCAACGGAAGTGAATGCCGCCGTTGAAGAGGTGGCGCGCGCCGGTGGCACGCCGCTGGTGGTGGCCGAAGGCGCGCAGGTGTTGGGCGTGGTGGCGCTGAAAGATATCGTTAAAGGCGGCATCAAAGAGCGTTTTGCTGAGCTGCGCAAGATGGGCATCAAAACGGTGATGATTACCGGCGATAACCCGTTAACCGCCGCGGCCATTGCGGCGGAAGCGGGCGTTGATGATTTCCTGTCGGAAGCTACGCCGGAAGCCAAGCTGGCGCTGATTCGTCAGTATCAGGCGGAAGGGCGCTTAGTGGCGATGACCGGCGACGGCACCAACGATGCGCCAGCGCTGGCGCAGGCTGATGTCGCGGTGGCGATGAACTCCGGGACGCAGGCGGCGAAAGAGGCCGGTAACATGGTCGATCTCGACTCGAATCCGACCAAGCTGCTGGAAGTGGTCCACATCGGTAAACAGATGCTGATGACGCGCGGTTCGCTCACCACCTTCAGTATCGCCAACGACGTGGCGAAGTATTTCGCCATTATTCCGGCTGCGTTTGCCGCTACCTATCCGCAGCTCAACATGCTCAACGTGATGGGGCTGCATTCGCCGAATTCGGCAATTCTGTCGGCGGTGATTTTTAACGCGCTGGTGATTGTGTTCCTGATTCCGCTGGCGCTGAAAGGCGTGAGTTATCGTCCGCTGAGTGCCGCGGCATTGCTCCGTCGCAACCTGTGGATTTATGGCGCGGGCGGATTGGTGGTGCCGTTTATTGGGATTAAAGCCATCGACCTGCTGCTGACGCTGCTTGGCCTGGCTTGAGGAGAAGAGAAATGAGTCAGTTACGTCCGGCTATTGTATTGTTAATACTGCTTACGCTACTCACCGGCGCGGTCTATCCGCTGCTGACGACGGGTCTGGCGCAGTGGTGGTTCCCGTCACAGGCGAACGGTTCGCTGATTGAACAGGATGGCGCGGTGCGCGGCTCTGAACAGATCGGCCAGGCATTCAGCCAGCCAGGACACTTTTGGGGCCGACCTTCCGCTACCGGTGATGCGCCTTATAATGCGCAGGCCTCCAGCGGCAGCAACCTGGCGGGCAGCAATCCGGCACTGGATAAAGCGGTGGCGGAACGTGTTGCCGCACTGCGCGCGGCCAATCCGCAAGCGCCTAAAGCGGTGCCGGTGGAGTTGGTGACCGCGTCGGCGAGCGGATTAGACCCGGACATTTCGCCAGAAGCCGCGTTGTGGCAGGCACCGCGTATCGCCGCCGCGCGCAACATGAAGCTCGGTGATGTTGAGGCGCTGATTGCGCGCCACACCGAACGCCCGCTGCTACCGTTTGTCGGCGAAGAGACGGTAAATGTATTGCGTCTGAATCTGGCGCTGGATGATTTGCAAGGATAAACATATCGCGCAATAAATTGCGCCGCTACGGTATGTGCACGTACTTGTAGCGGCGCGATTTATCGCGCGGTTTTACGATGGACGATCGATGAACGACGACATGTCTCGCCCCGATCCCGATGCACTGCTGCTGAACCACAGCGACAGCCATCGCGGTAAGCTGAAAATCTACTTCGGTGCCTGTGCGGGCGTGGGGAAAACCTTCGCCATGTTGCAGGAGGCGCAACGGCTGCGCGCGCACGGCCTTGATGTACTCGCTGGCGTGGTGGAAACCCACGACCGCGAAGAGACCGCCGCGCTGCTCCACGGCCTGGCGCTGTTGCCACGTCGCGCCACCGGGCGTTCGCGCCATGCCGAATTCGATCTCGATGCGGCGCTGGCGCGCCATCCAGCGGTGATCCTGATGGATGAACTGGCGCACACCAACGTGCAGGGTTCACGCCATCCCAAGCGCTGGCAGGATATTGAAGAGTTGCTCGAGGCGGGCATCGACGTCATTACCACCGTCAATGTCCAGCATCTGGAGAGCCTGAATGATGTGGTGGGCGGCGTCACCGGTATTCAGGTGCGCGAAACCGTGCCCGATCCCTTCTTCGATAGCGCCGACGAAGTGGTACTGGTGGATCTGCCGCCA
Source organism: Enterobacter ludwigii (assembly GCA_900068845.1). Taxonomy (GTDB): domain Bacteria; phylum Pseudomonadota; class Gammaproteobacteria; order Enterobacterales; family Enterobacteriaceae; genus Pantoea; species Pantoea ludwigii_A. Next base: position 81,688 of record CEFQ01000011.1, on the reverse strand, counting down.
GACGATCTGCGTCAGCGGCTAAAAGAGGGCAAAGTCTACGTCGGCGACCGCGCCGAACGCGCCATCGAAAACTTCTTCCGCAAGGGCAATCTGTTCGCGCTGCGTGAACTGGCGCTGCGCCGCACTGCCGATCGCGTGGACGACCAGATGCGCGCCTGGCGCGATCGGCAAGGCAAAGAAAAGGTCTGGCACACGCGTGATGCCATTCTGCTGTGCATCGGCGACGATACCGGCAGTGAAAAGCTGGTGCGCACCGCCGCGCGGCTGGCGGCTCGGCTTGGCAGCGCATGGCACGCGGTGTACGTGGAAACGCCGCGCCTTAATCGGCTACCGGAAGCGCGGCGGCGCGCCATTTTGCGCACGCTGCAGCTGGCGCAGGAACTCGGTGCTGAAACCGCCACGCTCTCCGATCCCGATGAAGCGCGCGCGGTGCTGCGCTATGCGCGTGAGCACAATCTCGGCAAAATCGTTACCGGTCGCCAGCCCCAGCGGCGCTGGCGGCGCGACAGTTTTGCCCAGCGTCTCGGCGAACTCGGGCCGGATCTCGATTTGTTGGTGGTTGCGCTGGACGAACCGGTGCGCGATGCGCCGCATCCGCTCAGCGGCCAACGCGGCAGCAGCGAAAAATGGCGGCTGTACTTACGCGGCTGTTTGATGGCGCTGCTGCTGTGTATTTTGGTCACGACGGTGGGCCGCTCGCTGCTGGTAGCGTTTGATCCTGCTAACAGCGTGATGATTTATCTGCTGGCGGTGGTGCTGGTGGCGCTGCGCTATGGTCGCTGGCCGTCGGTGTTCGCCACGGTGATCAACATCATTGCTTTCGACCTGTTTTTTGTCGCGCCGACCGGCACCGTGGCGGTATCGGATTTGCAGTATCTTGTGACCTTCGCGGTGATGCTGGCAGTAGGCGTGATAGTCGGGAATCTCACTGCGGGCGTGCGCTATCAAGCCAAAGTGGCGCGCTACCGTGAACAGCGCGCGCGCCATCTGTATGAGATGGCGAAAGCGCTCGGCAGCGACCTGACGCCACAGGATATCGCCACCACCAGCCAGCGCATCATCGATGTCACCTTGCAGGCGCGCAGTTTGCTGCTGCTGCCGGATGAGCAGGGCGAGCTGCAAACCGTGGGCGATACCGCGATTGGCACGCCGCCGGATCTCGCCATCGCCAAGTGGAGTTTTAGTAAAGGCCAACCGGCGGGCGCGGGCACCGATACTTTGCCGGCGGTGCCGTACCAGATTCTGCCGCTAAAAAGTGGCCATCACTGTCGCGGTTTACTGGTGGTGGAACCGGAAAACTTGCGCCAACTGATGATTCCCGAGCAGCAGCGTTTACTGGAAACCTTCACCGTATTGATTGCCAATGCGCTGGAACGTATGGCGCTGTCGCACAGTGAAGCGGCATCGCGGCTGGCCGCCGAACGTGAGCAGCTGCGCAATGCGCTGCTGTCGGCGCTGTCGCACGACCTGCGCACGCCGTTAACGGTGCTGTTTGGTCAGGCGGAGATGCTGATGCTCGATCTCGCCAGCGAAGAGTCGAAGTATGTCGGGCAGGCCAATCAGATTCGTGAACAGACGCTGAGCACCATCCGGCTGGTGAGTAACATGCTGGATATGGCGCGCATTCAATCTGGCGGACTCAATTTGCGTGAAGAGTGGGTGGCGCTGGATGAGGTGATCGGCGGCGCGCTAAGCAGCATGGGCCCGTTGTTGAAAGGCCATGATTTTATTCTCGATTTGCCAGAGATGGTGCTGATCAAAGGCGACAGCGCCATGCTGGAGCGCGTGTTTACCAATCTGATTGAAAACAGCCTGAAATACGCGGGCAATGCAGCGCAGCACGGTATTCGTGCCTGGCGCGATCGCGATCGGCTGGAGATTGCGGTGTGGGACAGCGGGCCCGGCATCGCGCCCGACAATCTCACGCGCATTTTTGACAAGTTTGCACGCGGCGATAAAGAGTCGGCGGTGCCGGGCGTGGGATTGGGACTGGCGATCGGTAAAACCATTATTGAATCCCATCGCGGGCGCATCTGGGCGGAGAATCGGCCGGAAGGCGGCGCGGTGTTTCGTTTGTCATTACCGCTACCAGCAGCGCCTGAAATTTCTGAAGAAGGGCTGAAATAACTTCACATAAGTTCGGTTATACTCGCCCACTTGTCTGTTGATTAATGGGAACTTATGGAACGTTTTATCGAAAACCTGATGTATTCATCGCGCTGGCTGCTGGCTCCGGTTTACATGGGACTTTCGTTGGGCCTGCTGGCGCTGACTATCAAATTCTTCCAGGAAATTTTTCACCTGCTGCCGCATGTCTTCAGCATCGCGGAGAACGATTTGATTCTGCTGCTGCTGTCGCTGGTGGATATGACGCTGGTCGGCGGTTTGCTGGTGATGGTGATGCTCTCAGGTTATGAGAACTTTGTTTCCAAGCTGGATATTGATGAGCACAGAGAGAAGCTGAGCTGGCTCGGTAAAATGGACTCCGGCTCGTTGAAAAACAAAGTGGCGGCATCAATTGTGGCGATTTCGTCGATTCACCTGCTGCGCATCTTTATGGACGCCCGCAACATCGAAAACGAAAAGTTAATGTGGTACGTGATTATCCACCTGACGTTTGTGCTGTCGGCTTTTGTGATGGGCTGGCTGGATAATATGTCGAAGGCGGATAAGAGCGCGGCGAAGATGTGATAATTCCAGGTCGCCATAAATGGCGACCCTACAAAATCATCCCTTAGGGTCGCCATTTATGGCGACCGAATCAATGAATGCACGAACCATGATGTCGCCATTTATGGCGACCTTTTCATTTCCTCGCTGACGTTGCTGGCTGCGTTCCTGCCAGTTGTGGCATCACTTCCCGAATCATGGCGAAAAACTGGCGTAAGCGCGCCGGATAATAGCTGGCCCACGGATAGGTCAGCCACACCGGCAGCGGCGGCGCTTGCCACTCCGGCATTAACTGAATCAAATCTCCGTTCGCCAAATCCTCCTGCACCACCCATGACGACACCACAGCCGCGCCCATGCCACCCACGGCGGCTTTGCGCACCGCGTACAAGCTATCGCTGGCGAGACGTGGGGCAATCGCCAGATTCACTGGCTGACCATCGCTGATGCGCTGCAAAGCGATTTCGTTACGATAAAAACTGGTCAGCGCCAGCCACGGCAAATTCGTCAGCTGCGAGACCTCTTCGACCGGAGGATACGACGCCAGCAGCGACGGCGCAGCCACCACAAAGCGCGGCACTTCCGCCAGCAGCACCGCCACGATCGATGCATCGCTGGGGGCACCCACCTGAATCGCGCAGTCAATGTTTTCGCTGATGAAGTCCGGTGTGCGGTCATTCAGCGTCCACTCCACGGTTAAGCGCGGATAGCGATGCAGATAATCAATCAGCGGTGCAATCAACTGATCCTGACCAAACGCATGCGGCGCCCGCACGCGCAGAGTGCCAATCGGATCGTCGCTGGCGCCGGTCAACTCATCTTCCAGTGCGTGCCAGGTCGCCACCAGCTGACGTGCCTGCGCATAACAGCGCTCGCCATCGTCGGTGAGTTTCAGCGCGTGCGTGGTACGCAGAATCAGTTTGAGACCGAGCCGCTGCTCAAGCGCTTGCAGGCGACGGCTGATGGTGGGCTGCGTGGTGCCAAGCTGGGTTGCTGCGGCAGACAGCGATCCGCTCTCCACAATGCGGATAAACGTCTGCATCAGTTCGATGCGATCAAGGCTGGAGGTGTTGTTCATACGCACCGTGCATAACAGTTCTGTGTTTGATCAGTCTACCGCGTATGGCGGCGACGCGCTTTAATAAGCGCACTTTCACGGGGGAATCCACAATGTCAGCCATCTCATCTTCAGCCATGCCAGCAGAAAGACTGCCCGCGCCGCTGGTGTTTACACTCGCGGCCGGTGCCGGACTCAGCGTGGCATCGATTTACTACAGCCAGCCGATGCTGGATATCATCAGCAAACAATTTAACGTCGGGATTGGCAGTGTCGGTATGGTGCCGATGCTGACACAAGCCGGTTATGCGCTCGGCATTCTGCTGCTGGCCCCGCTGGGTGACCGCCACGATCGGCGCACCATTATCCTGATTAAAGGCTTAATGCTGGTTGCCGCGCTGCTGCTGTGTGGCTTTTCGGGCGGATTGAACGCCTTGCTGATCGCCAGCTTCGTTACCGGCTTAACCGCCACCGTGGCGCAGGACATCGTACCGGCGTCGGCAGCGTTAGCACCGGAGCGCAGTCGCGGCAAAATCGTCGGCACGGTGATGACAGGATTACTGGTGGGAATATTACTGTCACGCGTGGTCAGCGGCGTGGTCGCGGAGTATTTCGGCTGGCGCACCATGTACATGATTGCGGCAGTGGCGGTGTTGCTGATAAGCCTGGCGCTGTGGCGCGTGCTGCCGCGCTTTACGCCGGGCACCTCGGTGAGCTATCCGCGTCTGCTGCTGTCGCTGGCGCATCTGTGGCAGCACCATCAAACCTTGCGCCGCGCCGCGCTGGCGCAAGGTTTGTTGTCAGTGGGCTTTAGCGCCTTCTGGTCAACACTGGCGCTGATGCTCAGCGACAAGTTCCATCTCGACAGCGCCGTTGCCGGTGCATTCGGCCTGGCCGGTGCCGCGGGCGCATTGGCCGCACCGTTAGCCGGCAGCGTGGCGGATCGCATTGGTCCCGCACGTGTCACGCAGTACGGTGCCACGCTGGTGATGGTGTCGTTCGCGTTGATGTTCCTGCTGCCGCTGCTGCCGATGCCGGCTCAGCTTGGTCTGATTATCATCAGCACCCTCGGTTTTGATTTGGGTGTGCAGGCCACGCTGGTGGCGCATCAGACACTGGTCTACAGCCTGGCGCCGGACGCGCGCAGCCGCCTTAACGCCTTGATGTTTACTGTTGTTTTCATCGGCATGGCGACCGGTGCGGCGCTGGGAAGCCTGGCGTTAGCACATTTTGGCTGGACCGGCGTGGTGGCACTTTCGACGGTAGCCGCTGCGCTTGCCCTGATGATTCGTCTGGCGAGTCGTCATCTGAAAAACTAACCGCGTAACATGTGCCAGGCTTAAGGGAAGAATATTATTTAAAAACGGAGCGTTATGAACTTCCTGGCCTGGACCGCTGCGACCGGCGGTCTGCTACTTCTTATGTCACTGGCTTCCGGTTGGATTCACCGCGGGCCAGTGACCTCATTTGGTCTCTACCTGTTTGCGGGCATCTTGTGTGGCCCGTGGATGCTCAATTTGCTGCAAGTCGATATCATCGGTCACGCTAATCTCGCCGCGCATATCACTGAAATCACCATGGCCGCCTCGCTGTTCATTACCGGACTCAAGTTGCGATTGCCGCTTAATGCGCATGCGTGGCGGCTTGGCGTTAGGTTGGCTTTTCCGGCGATGCTGCTCACCGTTGGCAGTATGACGGTGCTGGTGCATTGGATTACCGGCTTTGACTGGGCGCTGTCGCTGGCGTTTGGTGCCATTGTCGCGCCGACCGATCCGGTGCTCGCCAGCCTGATTTCTGTGAATGATGCGCGTGACGACGACGCCCTGCGCGTGGCGCTCTCCAGCGAAGCAGGCATGAACGACGGTTCGGCACTGCCGCTGTTGATGCTGGCGATGTTAATGCTGCAGCCGAATGCGCTGAATATGGCTTCATTCGGTGAATGGTTTGCCAAAGATGCGCTGTGGGCGATTGGCGGCGGACTGGGAATCGGCTTCGCGTTGGGCTGGCTGATTGGTCAACTGGCAACGCATTTACGCACCGCCAATCAGGATGTGGCCCCCAACGATCTGTTTGCTCTGGCCCTGATTGCGCTGAGCTATGCGGCCGCGCAGGCGGTTGATGCTTCCGGCTTCCTTGCCACCTTTGCCGCGGGTGTTGGCTTACGCCGCGCGGAATTGCGCGTGGTGAAGCACTATCCGCAAGATGAGATGTCTGAAGAGGAGCGTTTCTTGCCGGCCGAAGCCCGCGTAAATACCGGTCAGCGGATGGCGCAGGGTAGCAGCGGCATGGTGAAATCGGTGGGTTTGGTGATCGGTGATGCGCTCTCCTTTGGTGATACTATCGAGCGTTTGCTGGCGGCCGGCATGATGGTCGTGCTCGGCATTACGCTGGCGCAGCACTGGAATCTCACCGGCATCGGACTGGCGCTGCTGCTGTTCGTGGTGGTGCGTCCGCTGGCGGTGTGGATCACCACCTGGCGCTGTGATATTCCGCTGATGCGACGGTTGCTGATTGGCTGGTTAGGTATTCGCGGCATCGGCAGTATCAATTATATTGCCTATGCATGGGTGCACGGCATGCGTGGACCCGAAGCGGAACAGATGGTGGATATGGCGTTAACCTTAGTGGTGTGCAGCATTGTGTTGCACGGCATCACGGTAACACCGTTGTTAAACTGGCGTGCCGCCCGTCAGGCCGCACGCGCGGAACAGAACGAAAACTGATTTATTGGAAATTATTGGAGCCTATTATGAAAGCGTTATTACTCGCCCTCGTTGGGCTGTCTCTCTCGGCCGGAGCGTTGGCTGCCGACGGTGACAATAATCAGGAAGAGAATGTCTATGCCAGCCAGCTGTGTCATCTAGTGAGCAGCGAAAAGAGCACCAGCGATTTGGATGGCTACACCGAAAAGCTGAAGTCACAACTCGCGGCCAGCCAGTCTTCATCGGCGATGCAGCAGCCTGAATTCAACGAAGAAATCGCGCAGGAAGTGATCAGCGCATGGCTGGAGCTGGGCGAGGATGAGCGCGGCAAACTGCGTAAAGATCAGTCGCAGTGCGAGCAAACGGTGATGACGCAGTTCCAGCAACAGGATTAATAGCCGTCATACTTGCTGCCACTCGAATTATTGAGGGTATTCGAAAGAACGCGCGCCTTTTCAGGCGCGTTTTTTTATGGCTTTTTTGTACGATTTACGTACATAATCGCCAACGTCGAAATCAGACACGCGTCACATAATGAGATTCAGCTTTTGCAGCTGGCATTTTTTGCATACTGGCACTGGGCAAGATGATTACACGTCGTCACTTTTTGTTGGCAACCGGAGCAACCGCTCTCTCGATGACTACGGGCAAGTTATTTGCTCGCGACGACGTCATTCCGCTGTGGCCCGACGATCCTCCGGGCGGCGGCGGCCCTTCAGGTTTGCTTAACGTGAACAAATACGGTTCCTGGACCAACATTGTTTCTCCCGCTATTCAGCGTTTCCGTCCGGAGAAGCCCAACGGTGAAGCGGTGATTGTGGCAGCGGGCGGCGGCTATCGCTTTATTGGTATGGGGCGTGAAGCCTGGCCAGTGGCGCGCTGGCTCAATGCCAACGGCTACACCGTGTATGTGCTCAGCTACCGTTTGCCGGGTGAAAAGTGGCAGGCGGGGAATCTGGCACCGCTGCAAGATGCACAACGCGCGATTCGTCTGGTGCGCTCGATGGAGCGCAAAGTGCATGTCCTGGGCTTTTCCGCCGGTGGACATCTGCTCGGCATGGCGGCGGCGCGTCCGGATTTCACATCCTATCCAGCGCAGGATCCGCTTGATCAGGTCAGACCCAACGTTGACAGCGTCGGGTTGATTTATCCGGTGATCACCCTGGAAGCGCCTTACCAGCACACCAACACGCATCTGATGATGGTGGGAAAAAATGCCACGCCCACCCAGGAAGCCAACTGGTCGGTGCAAAACTACGTCACGCGGCAGTATCCGCCCACCTTCCTCGCGCAGGCCGAAGACGATCGCACCTCTAACCCCCACAATACCGAACTGATGCGGGATACCTGTCGCCGCATGCGCGTGCCGGTTGAGCTGATTGAGCTAAGTAGCGGCGGTCACGGCTTTGGTCTCGGCAAAGCGGGCTCGCCCGCCGCGTTGTGGGATCAGGCGTATGTGCGTTGGCTGGATAATTTGGGTTAAAGCAGGTCGCCATAAATGGCGACTCTACGCCGATTCTGTAGGGTCACCATTTATGGTGACCGTCCCAATGGACGCACCGACCGTGATGACGCCATTCATGGCGACCACGTAATTCACGTCAAATTAAAATGGGCATCCGGCTGCAGCGGTTCCGGCAGCGGCATATCGCCATTCATCGCTTTCAAATTACGTTCAATATTGACGCATAGCGCATCCAGCGGCAGATGATTGGGCGCGGTGCCAAACGGATGCTCCAGCTCTTCCGCCAGCGCTTCCAGCGATAAAAAGGTGTATGAGATAAACATCGACACCAGCGGCGTCATCAGGTGCAAATCCGCCACCAGCGCGAACGGCAGTAGCGTGCAGAACAGATACACAGTGCGATGCAAAATCAGGCTGTAGACGAACGGAATCGGCGTGCTGGCGATACGATCGCAGCCGCCCAGAATGGCCGACAGCTGATTAAGATTTTCATCAATGCTCTGCCAGACAATATCCGACACCAATCCTTCATCGCGGCGCTGCGCCAGCCATTCGCTTAAACACAACAAAATCTGTGACGTCGGCAGCGGATGATTCAGCACCGCGCCGTGCCAGTTGGCGGGCAGCAAACGCTGCAAATCGGTCTGCATATCCGTTTTACGCAGGCGATGTTTCAGGCACAGGCTAAACGCCAGTAGCAAGCCGGTAAATTCCCGCACCTGCTCTTCACTCACGCCACGAATGCTTTTGATTTGTCGCAGCAGCGAGCGCAGGGTGATGTGCAGGTTGCCCCACAACGTGCGGGCTTCAAGAAAGCGCGCATAGCTGGCGTTGTTGCGAAAGCCGAGGAAGATGGCGATCGACACACCCACCAGGCTAAAGGGTGCGGTAGTGAGGTGAATGCCGAATGTGGAGTACCACGGATAGCCAAAGATGGCGATCAGCGACATTAACAGGTTGAGGGACAGGCGGAACACGATGTTGCTGAGCACCGATCCATGCCAGTCAAACAGCCGGAGAAACCAGTGTTGATGAGGACGTACAATCATTTTGCGATGGTGTTATTGATGAGGTTTGGTGGCGACAGGTTACGCTGGTAAGGACGGCAGAATCAACGCCGCTTCTGCCGTGTCAGCAGGAAAAATACCGGCGTTGATTACGCTTATACCACGGTGCATAAAGCCCCGCAGCGCACGGCCTGAATCACGCTGGGCGCGGCAGGCTGACTTTCAGCGCATCAATAAACAGCCGCAGCGCCATCGACTGATGTCGGTTGGGCGGGAACCACAACGCAATCCCCGCCGATTGCACCCGCCAATCGGCCAGCAGTTCCACCAGCTGGCCGCTGCGCATTTCCTTCTCCACATACAGCGACGGCACATACGCAATACCCAGACCGGCGCGAGCGGCTTGCGCCATCAGCGCGTTGCTATCTAAAGTCAGCGAGCCTGGCACATCAATCTCATGCTTTTCTCCCGCCTGCGCATATTCCCACTGATACCGTTTACCGCTCGGCAACCGCTGGCGAATGCACTGCTGCTGCAAAAGATCGTGTGGATGAGAAATTGGCGTGCTTCTCGCCAGATAAGCGGGCGCGGCTACGGTCACAAATGTCAGCGGACCGCCGAGCGGAACCGCCACCATATCCTGCGGCACATCCTCAATCAGCCGAATACCGGCATCGAAACCGGCGGCGATGATGTCCACTAACGTGCCTTGCGCGGCGAAATCGAGCTGGATGTCGGGATAGCGCGCGCTGAAATCCGCCACCACTTTTTCCAGCAGCAAGCCGATCGAAGCATCGCTGGCGCTGATACGCAGCGTGCCGTAATGCTGATGGCGACTGGCGGAGATGTCGTGCAGCACATCATCCATCTGATTCAGCAGCGGCGAGAGCCGATCCAGCAGTTGCTGTCCGGCATCGGTGAGCGACACGCTGCGCGTAGTACGTTGAAACAGTTGCACGCCAAGATTGTGCTCTAGCGTTTTCACCAGGTGGCTGAGCGATGAGCGCTTCAAGCCGAGCATTTCGGCGGCACGGCGAAAGCTGCGCTGCTCGCTCAAGGTTTTGATAGCCTGCAGTTCGTGCCAGGAAGGCCTTCTCATTGGTGGTTTTTCCTCACCGGGTCATGCGCGATTAAGTGGATTATCGCCACCAGTAAAGCGTTCTACTATCAGGTTTTCAAGAAGAGGATCACAACATGAAAACCTGGTTAATTACCGGCGCCAGCAGCGGACTGGGTCGTTTGATGAGTGAACGTTTACTGGCGCGCGGCGATCGCGTGCTGGCCTGCGTGCGGCGTGAACAGGCGATGGCCGATCTGCAGCAAACCTATGGCGAACAGCTGCGGGTTATCGCTTTGGATTTGGCGCAAACGGCCAGCATCGCGCCCACGATGCAGCGGACCTTTGCTGCTGCCGATCGTATCGATGTGGTGGTAAGCAATGCGGCTTATGGTCTGTTCGGCGCGGCGGAAGAGTTGAGCGATGCGCAGATCGACCGCCAGATCGCCACCAATCTCACCGGTTCCATCCAGCTGATTCGCGCGGTGATTCCTTTCTTGCGCCAGCAGGGCGGTGGACGCATCGCGCAGATCTCTTCAGAAGGCGGGCAGGTGGCCTATCCCAATTTCAGCCTGTATCACGCCAGCAAATGGGGGATTGAAGGGTTTGTCGAAGCGGTGCGCCAGGAAGTGGCGAGCTTCGGCATTAATTTTCTGCTGGTAGAACCCGGTCCAACGGCGACCAACTTCGGAGCAGGATTGGATGTGGCAACGGCGCTCGATGTCTACCGTGATAACGCGTCCGGGCAGTTGCGACGCGCGATTTTATCCGGCGATTTCACCATCGCCGGTGACGCCGGTAAATGCGTGACGGCGATGATTGCGACACTCGATCAAGCCCGCATGCCGCTGCGACTGGCGCTCGGGAGTACGGCGTATCAGAACATTGAAACGGCGCTGGAAAGCCGTCTGGCGGAGCTGCGCGGGCAGCGTGACGTGGCATTTGGCGCGGACGTGTAATCGCATAGGATGTTAGACGGAATCTGCAGATAGCTGCTCAAACTCAGCCATTATGCATTTTGCCCGTTGCGCATGAATGCGCATCCTACTCTGACAGGTGTCGCCATGAATGGCGCATACATTGTAGCGGCGCAATTCATTGCGCGATAAATCGCGCCGCTACGGAAGGTGCGGTGATTTGATACGGCGCATGAATGCGCATCCTACTCTGACAGGTGTCGCCATGAATGGCGCATACATTGTAGCGGCGCAATTCATTGCGCGATAAATCGCGCTGCTACGGAAGGTGCGGTGATTTGATACGGCGCATGAATGCGCATCCTACTCTGACAGGTGGAGTGTCGCCGTGAATGACGCATACATTGTAGCGGCGCAATTCATTGCGCGATAAATCGCGCCGCTACGGAAGGTGCGGTGATTTGATACGGCGCTGAAGAGGATATTCAGCGCCATGACACGTCAGAATAGGATTGCGTGCACTGTCGCGCGCAGCGCGATACCGAGCAGAATGCCAGGCACGGCGAAGCGGAACAGGCGCGGGAATCGGCTCGACAGACCAAGGTAAATACCGATGCCGGGCAGGTCGAAGGTCTGAATCAGTAAACCCGCCGAGGCGTTAATGTTATGCGCGCTGTACAAGCCTTTCTCCACCAATCCCGCCACCACGCCGTAATAAGCAGTGCCGCCGGCCAGACATTTGGTTAGCGCCGGCAGGATATAGACTTCGGCAATATTCAGCTTATCCAGCAGTGGTGACACCAGACGCGTCAGCATTTCAATGCCGCCCGCTTCTTTTAGAATACCCACCACCGACAACGAAATAATCAACATTGGCAGCGAACCCAGCGCCAGCCGAATCGCATCGGAGCCGGCGCTATTAATGATGCCAATCAGCCCCATTTTATTTTCATTGGTGGTCACAGCGTCATCTTCATTAAGCAGCGCGGCATCGGAAAGGTTGCGGCCAAACAGGTGATACGTCGCCGCTGCCGCTAACACACCGCCACAAACCGAAATAATCAGTGCCGTGCTCCAGTGTAATCCCGCCGGAATCAGTGGATAAAAGGTGCTGGCCTGGCCCATGGCAAATAACATCGCCAACGTGGCGGCCATATGACGATCGGAGGTGCCGCGCTTTTCCATAATTGCCAACGCCGCCAGCGGTGCCGCAAAGCTGACGAAATTAAGCTGAATCATGGCAAAAAAGGCCAGCCCGGTAATGCCAAAGGGTTTTAATAACGGCGTGGCATGACGGACGACAAAATCTAACAGCCCTTTGACTTCCAGATATTTCATGATGAATAACATCACGACCATAATCGGAATCAACGTGTAGAGCGCTACGTCCACCGAGGCTTTGCCGGCGGACATAATGATGTTGATGATATTCATGAGTGATTAACACCTGAATTCACACCGTTCTCCCCGAAAAATATATCAATTGGCAACGCCATTAAGTTTGCGGTGCGCATGAATGCGCACCCTACAAAAACGTTGTACTGTCGCCATTAATGGCGACCGAATACTCAGCGCCCCCAAAGCAATAAATCTTATCCTGTGCATAGAATATTGAGTAGTGAATAAACAAGACAGAACTGCTACCGATCTAAACTTAGGCTGTGCAGTTTGATCCGCTGAGTGAGATGCGGACATGAGTTATAGGGGGAACCGATGGAAAACAGTCACATTCAGATGCTAACCAATGCTTTTGAAGGTTGCTCTCAGCAAACGGATAATGGCGTGGAGTTTTGGCTGGGTCGCAACGTGCAACATCTGCTGGGATATAGCAAATAGGATAACTTTCAAAGCGTTATTTTGAAAGCCAAAACGGCTTGCGAGATTTCGGGTCATGAGATGCTGGATCATTTTGCCGACGTCGGGAAAATGATCGAACTTGGCAAAGGAGGGCAGCGCGAGATTGATGATGTCATGCTTACGCGTTACGCATGTTATCTGATTGCTCAAAACGGCGATCCCAGAAAGCAGGAGATTGCATTCGCCCAAACTTACTTCGCCATGCAGACCCGTAAAGCGGAACTGATAGAACTTAGGCTGTTGGAAACTGAGCGAGTCCAGGCGAGGAAAAAGCTCAGCGGAACAGAAAAAGAACTTTCAAATGTTATTTACGAACAAACGGGTGGGAGCCAGAATTTTGCTCTGATCCGAAGTAAAGGCGATTTAGCACTGTTCAACCGAAGCACACAAGCTATGAAAGCGCAGTGGAATGTGCCAGAAAGTCGCCCTTTAGCTGATTTCGCGCCAACCATTATTTTAAAGGCTAAGGATTTCGCAACAGAAATTACTATTCATAACGCCATAACGCTACAGATGCAAAGTGAGCAGCAAATATCGGGTGAGCACGTTAATAACAACGAAGCGGTAAGAGAAACATTACTTAATCGCGGCATTAAACCAGAAAGCTTACCGGCTGCTGAAGATGTCAAAAAAGTTGAGCGTAGGTTGGCTTCTGCTGAAAAGAAATCACTGATTAAACCCGATAAGCTTGAGAAAGAGAGTGAAGACGATTAAGACAGACTCTTGAAAATGCATCGGATTAAAATTTAATAAACCATCAGGATGTTTCATTATCCTGATGGTTTATTAGACATACCTACCTGACTTAAATAAATCGAATATTAACGCATCGTCACAAACTCTTCTGCCGCCGTTGGGTGAATTGCCACGGTATTATCGAAGTCTTTTTTGGTGGCACCCATTTTCAGCGCCACCGCGAAGCCTTGCAGCATTTCATCCATACCGTTGCCGATACCGTGGATGCCGACAATCTTCTCATCCGAACCGACGCACACCAGCTTCATGCGGCACGGCTGGCGATGCTGGGTGACGGCGGTATACATCGCGGTGAAGGAAGATGTGTACACTTTCACCTGATCGTCGCCGTACTGCTCGCGCGCCTGCGGTTCGCTCAGGCCAACGGTGCCAATCGGCGGATGACTAAACACCACGGTCGGCACGTTGCTGAAATCCAGATGCTCGTCTGGTTTGTTGTTAAACAGACGCTCGGAGAGACGACGACCTGCGGCAACCGCCACCGGCGTCAGCTCAACCGCGCCAGTGTTATCGCCCACCGCATAAATGCCTTTCACATTGGTGTTCTGGAACTTATCGACGTTGATGTAGCCTTTGTCGTTCAGCGCGACACCGGTTGCCGCCAGATTGAGGTTATCGGTCGCGGGCTCACGGCCAATCGCCCATACCAGGCAATCCACGGTTTGCTCGTGGCCGCTTTCCAGTTGCAGCGTCAGGCTACCGTCGGCATTTTTGATCACGGCCTTCGGCGTCGACTCAGTATGTAGCGTTGGACCTTCCGCCTGCATCACTTCTACCAGCGTATCGACGATCAGCGGATCGAAGCTGCGCAGCGGCGCATGTTTACGCACGAACAGGTGCGTTTCTGCGCCCAGCGCATTCACCACGCCCGCCAGTTCTACTGCGATATAACCCGCGCCCACGACCGCCACACGTTTTGGTAGCGCATCGAGCTCGAAGAAACCGTCAGAGTCGATACCATATTCCGCGCCCGGCACCTGTGGATGGCTTGGGCGTCCGCCCGTGGCGATCAGGATATGATCGGCGGTGAGGGTTTCACCGTTCACTTCCACGGTGTTGGCATCAATAAAGCGCGCGAAACCTTTGATCACTTCAACCTTGTTTTTCCCCAGCACGTTATCGTAAGAGCTGTGAATACGGTCGATGTAGGCGCTACGGTTTTTCACCAGAATTGACCAGTCAAAACGGTTTACCGTGGTGTCAAAACCATAATCCGGGCCATAAAGATGAATGGCTTCAGCGATTTGCGCCGCATGCCACATCACTTTCTTTGGTACGCAGCCGACGTTGACGCAGGTGCCGCCCAGCTCTTTGGCTTCAATCAGCGCGCACTTCTGGCCGTGCATCGCGGCACGGTTAATTGAGGCGATACCGCCGCTGCCGCCGCCGATGGCGAGGTAGTCAAAATGTCTGGTCATCCGTTATGTCCATCTGTTGGAAGAAAATTGGCATAGAGTTTAACGCTACGATAGCGAGACGCGCAAAGATTGCGCCTATGTTTATGATAGGGTCAAATTCAGGTTCCGCTTACAGGGAAGAATATTATGCAACTGACATTTCTCGGCACCGGCGGCGGTGCGCCCAGCCTGCAACGTAACGTCACTGCGATAGCGCTAACGCTGTCGAAACGGGGCGATACCTGGCTGTTTGACTGCGGCGAGGCGACGCAGCATCAATACATGCGCTCCGCGCTGAAGCCGGGCAAGCTGGAAAAAATCTTCATCACTCATCTGCACGGTGACCATATTTTTGGGCTGCCCGGATTGCTCACCAGTCGATCGATGGCGGGCATTCCCGAACCAATGACAGTTTACGGCCCAAAAGGCATTCGGCAGTTTATTGAGACGGCGCTCAGTTTAAGTGGCTCGTACACCTCTTATCCGCTGGAGATTGTCGAGATCGAAGCCGGTTTGGTGCTGGATGACGGCGAAGTGCGTGTGACGGCCTGGCCAATGAATCATGTGATTGAGTGCTACGGCTATCGCATTGAGCAGCACGATAAACCGGGCTTCCTTGATGCGCCGCGCCTCAAAGCCGAAGGCGTACCGCGCGGGCCGTGGTATCAGGATTTAAAAGCGGGCAAGCGCATCCAGTTGGAAGACGGCCGTGAGATTAACGGTGCGGATTATCTTGGTACGGCAACCAAAGGCAAGGTGCTGGCGATTTTTGGCGATACCGCGCCAACCGAGGTGGCGCTGCAACTGGCTGCCAATGCCGATGTGATGGTGCACGAAACGACGCTGGAAGCGGCGCTGCAGGAGAAAGCCAATGGGCGCGGCCATTCAACCACGCTTCAGGCCGCCGAAGTGGCGAAACAGTCGGGTGCGAAGCGCATGATTGCCACGCATTTCAGCTCGCGCTATTTATCAAAGGATCGGGAGAGACTGCTGGCGGAGTGCCAGTCGGTGTTTGCGGCGACCGAGCTGGCACATGATTTTGCGGTGTTCGAGGTTTAATGCTGTAACGCCGGATAGGTGAAAAACAGCAGATGCGTCATGTTGAACAGGAAATGGAAGCCGGTGGCGACCCACAGGCGTCCGCTCCACTGCCACGCCAGGCCGTAAATCAATCCGGCCAGGGTCGCGAAGATCATCAGCAACGGTCCGCCGGGGAAGTGCGCCAGGCCGAACAGCAGCGACGTTAGCAACAATGCCGCGACGGCACCGATGTGTTGGCGCAGACGCTGTTGCAGATAGCCACGAAAGAATGCCTCTTCCGCCAGTGACACGAAGAACAGGTTTGCCAGCATAAAACTGCCCAACCATTCCGGCCAATGGGGTTCAACGGCCAGGCCACCCAACTGCACCGCGACATAGAGCAGCAGCGGAATTGCCGCCAGCAGCGCCAGCCATAAGATTTTGTAACGCGGCGGCGCGGATGGGGTGCGGAACAGCTGCGGCAAGCAGATGAGCAACACAAACGGAATCAGCGCTTTATCGAAATTGTACGAGAAGCTAAAGGGCAGGCTGAGCGGTCCGGCTTGCACATCTTCCACCTGGCGCGGATTTTTGAAACCAGGAAAAAAATGCATAAACAGGCCAATAGCGATGGCGACGAGTGCGGCTTCACTCACCCGCTGGATCCAGCGCGCGTTATTTTCCACGCGAATCCAGGTGATGATGGCAATCGCGCCGAGCAGCACCATTGCCGGCCAATCCAGCACATCCTGGAACAGCCCAAGAATAGTGGCCAGCGTGAGCAGCAGTACCGAAAAACGTTTGGCAGGCGACAGTGCAGCGAGCGCGCCAGCCAGAATGATCCACATGATAATTGTCCTATTAGGCTGGCGGCGCGTTAAGGCGAGCTTACTCGGGAACGATCTGCGTGACGCTAAAGTGACCGGTTCCTGCTGGTACCAGCTTCTGATGCAGCCACGGCAGCAGCTCTTCCATCTGCGCTTTCAGCTTCCACGGCGGGTTAATCACGATCATGCCAGAGGCCGTCATGCCGCGCTGATCGCTGTCCGGGCGCACCGCCAGCTCAATTTGCAGAATGTTACGGATGTTGGTGGCCTGCAGATCTTTAACCATGTGTTTGATCTGCTGACGCATCACCACCGGATACCACAGCGCAAAAACGCCGGTGGCGAAACGTTTGTGACCTTCCTGAATGCCTTTAACCACATCCTGATAATCGCTTTTCATCTCATACGGCGGATCGATCAGAATCAGACCGCGACGGCTCAGCGGCGGCAGCTTGGCTTTCAACTGCTGATAGCCATCACCCCGCGCCACGCGCGCGCGGGCATCTTTACTGAACTCGGTGCGCAGCAGCGGATAATCGCTGGAGTGCAGTTCGGTCAGCTCCATTTTGTCCTCTTCACGCAGCAGGAAGCGGGCAATCAACGGCGAACCGGGATAATACTTCAACGTGCCGTGCGGATTGAGATTACGCACCGCCGAGAGATACGGCTTGAGCAACTCCGGCACATCCGGCTGCTGCCAGATGCGGCCGATGCCTTCCAGATATTCACCGGTACGCTCGGCGTGCTCTCCGCTCAGCAGGTAACGTCCGGCACCGGCGTGGGTATCCAGATAGAGGAAAGGTTTTTCCTTCTCCATCAGGGCGGTGAGGATCAGGCTTTCAACGGTGTGTTTCAGCACGTCGGCATGGTTGCCGGCATGAAAACTGTGGCGATAACTCAGCATAAAAAAGAGGGGTCCGCGGTTGGATCAAAGGGAGTTAAAACATCGTGTGTGGCGCGATTATAGCCGCGCTGCATAAAAATTGCTGACGTTTCGTTGGTGACTTAAGTTTTCCGTTATAGGGCCGCTTTAGCAGGGTGCGACAGGTTTCGGCAGGGAAAATTCGACGATGTATTCAAGCGATACTCGAAATTTTACTAAGGATTAAGTAAGTTAATTCGCGAGAACGAAGCGGTCGCGAGCGAAATGCCAGGCGTTTTTGGCAGGAAACTTTCCGGTTAAGGCCGTATAATTTTGGGCTGAAAATATCTCTTATAACTCCTGGTGAAAATAATGAATAAAATAACTGGTGTCGCGGTGGCAAGCTTATTGGTACTGACCGGCTGCGCGAAACAACAACCCGTTCATAGCTTAGTCACGCCGCCAACTGCGGAAGAACAACCCGCTGCACAAAATGTGTCAGAGCAGCAAGGTACGCCATTTGTCGCTTCCGCGCCGGCTCAGCCAGCGGAGGCTTCCCTGAGTGACGACCGTACCAGCAATATCCAGCAGTGCCGCAAAGAGCTCGATGCGATGCGTCTTTACAGCCAGGCGTCTTATGACAGCTATCAAGCCGAATTCCAGAAAATCGGCGCGCAGACCAACAAATACCTGCAAATTAAAGATTCAATTGGCGCGGATATTAACGATTTAGTAATGCCGCGCTATCAGTTCCAGATTCGTGAATTGTGCTTCCGCATTAAGACTCGTCTGTCGCAGCTTATTATTCGTCAGGCCGGTTAATTCAGGTTTTTATTACAAAACTTGCGATGTAACAGCGCGAATTTTCGCGCTGAGGAAGGGCTTCATCTCTATTTAACGAGTAGGGATGAAGCCTTTTGTATTCTTATCGACTAACGGGAGGTTGTGATGACATTGCGTCATCTGACACAGGCGCTTTTAATTACTGTGGCGCTATTACCTGCACTGGCATCGGCCACATCCGACGATGCGATGTTACAGGCTTTTGGTGAGGCGGTTCGCTCACTGCCTCCCGCGCCGACGCCTGTTGCGAAACCGCAGCCTAAGCCGGCAATTAAAAAACCGCTCGTTCAGCCTGAAAAAAAATCGCGCTCTCTGCCGGAGAATGGGGTGGAGCTGAGCCAGCTGCGAAAAAAACTGAGCGATGTGGAAAAACAAAAAGCCGAGCTCAAGCAGCAGAATGAGAAGCTGCGCGAGCAGCAAGCCGCAAGCGACAAAAAACTCGCGGAGCTGCGAGCAGAGAGCGAAAAACAGTCCGCCGCGCTGACGCTGGAGAAAGAGGCGCAGGCAAAACATATTGCTGCCCTTACCACCGACCTCAAAAATGCGCAGAAGCCGCCACATGCTCAAGCCCCCTTGGGTGAACCGAAAAGTGATGCCGAACGCGACGGTTATACGTTGGGGCAATTCATCGCCAGCAACGCTGTTGTACAGCTGCAAATGGTAAAAGATATGGGTCTGCATATCAGCATGGACCAGTTAATCGCCGGCGTTACCACGCAGCTGAAGACCGGTACTTCTGCGATGAGTGGCGAAGAGATGTCACGGCGCTATGCAGCCATACAGGAATCGCTCAATAAAGGCATGGCTTCACTGATAGAGAAAGGTTATGCGCAGCTGAATAAACAGACTGGAAATCGTAAAGCGCTCATGACCCTTAACGGCGTTCGTTGGTTTGCGCTGAAGTCGGTAAAATCAAAACTCATTCCTGACCAGCAGGTTGAAATCAGTCTCAACGTCAGCACCCTGAGCGGCAAAGTGATTAACGAATTTACGGATGACAAAGTGCAGTTTGAGGACAGTTTGCCGCCGCTGCTGCATGACGGCATGTCGCTCACTGGGAAAGGGGGCGCGGTGGAAGGCTGGGCGCTGGCGAAAGATATTTTCGAGCGCGAACCGCTGCCGCAGTGGGTGGCGCCCTACGATGTGATTCACTATCAACTGGCAATTAAATAATCTTTTGCAAGGTGCGCATGAATGCGCACCTTGCAAAATCCTCTTCCTTCACTCCAGCCCGGCAATCATTCCCTCGGGTGGCATTGATTTTCATGCCATCAAGCCGCATGTTAGTAAAATTGCGTCGCGCGAACTTTCGCGCCCCAACTTTATACTGAAAGGACTGCGCTTATGACCAATCCGTTACTCACGCCTTTTTCGCTTCCCCCGTTTTCTGCCATCAAACCTGAACATGTGGTTCCTGCGGTTACCGAGGCGCTGAACGACTGCCGCGCAGCGGTGGAACGCGTTGTGGCGCAAGGCGCGCCTTATACCTGGGAAAACCTGGTGCAGCCGCTGGCTGAAGTTGACGATCGTTTAGGTCGGTTGTTCTCGCCGGTTAGCCATCTGAACTCGGTAAAAAACAGCCCGGAACTCCGTGAAGCTTACGAGCAAACGTTGCCGCTGCTGTCCGAATACAGCACCTGGGTAGGCCAGCATGAAGGTTTGTATCAGGCGTATCGTAACCTGAAAGAGGGCGATAGCTACGCGGCACTGGATACGGCGCAGAAGAAAGCGGTCGATAACAGCCTGCGTGATTTCGAGCTGTCCGGTATCGGCCTGGATAAAGAAAAACAGAAGCGTTATGGCGAAATCGCTGCACGCTTGTCTGAACTGGGTTCCACTTACAGCAATAATGTGCTCGACGCTACCATGGGCTGGAGCAAGCTGGTGACCGATGAAGCCGAGCTGGCGGGCATGCCGGAAAGCGCACTGGCCGCCGCGAAAGCGCAGGCCGAAGCGAAAGAGCAACAAGGCTGGCTGCTGACGCTGGATATCCCAAGCTATCTGCCGGTGATGACCTACTGTGACAACGCCGCACTGCGTGAAGAGCTGTACCGTGCTTATTCGACGCGTGCGTCTGAGCAGGGACCGAATGCCGGCAAATGGGATAACGGCCCGATTATGGCGGAAGAGTTGGCGCTGCGTCATGAACTGGCTCAACTGCTGGGCTTCGACTCCTACGCCGACAAATCGCTGGCCACCAAAATGGCGGAAAGCCCATCTCAGGTGATCGAGTTCCTGACCGATCTGGCTAAACGCGCCCGTCCGCAGGGTGAAAAAGAGCTGGCTCAGCTGCGCGCCTTCGCCAAAAAAGAGCATGGCGTCGACGAGATGAATCCGTGGGATCTCACGTATTACGGCGAGAAACAGAAACAGCATCTCTACACCATCAGCGATGAGCAGTTGCGTCCGTACTTCCCGGAAGCGCGCGCGGTAAGCGGCTTGTTCGAGGTGGTGAAACGTATTTACGGCATCACCGCGAAAGAGCGTAAAGACGTGGATGTGTATCATCCTGATGTGCGCTTCTTCGATCTGTTCGACGAAAGCGGCGAACTGCGTGGCAGCTTCTATCTTGACCTCTATGCCCGCGAGCATAAGCGTGGCGGCGCGTGGATGGACGATTGCGTCGGCCAGATGCGCAAAGCTGACGGCAGCCTGCAGAAGCCGGTGGCGTATCTCACCTGTAACTTTAACCGTCCGCTGCAGGGCAAACCGGCGCTGTTCACGCACGATGAAGTGATCACGCTGTTCCACGAATTTGGTCACGGTCTGCATCATATGCTGACGCGCATTGAAACGCCGGGCGTGTCCGGTATCAGCGGTGTGCCGTGGGATGCCGTTGAGCTGCCAAGCCAGTTTATGGAAAACTGGTGCTGGGAGCCGGAAGCGCTGGCGTTTATCTCCGGCCATTACGAAACCGGCGAACCGCTGCCGAAGGAACTGCTGGATAAAATGCTGGCGGCGAAGAACTATCAGGCTGCGCTCTTTATCCTGCGCCAGCTGGAATTCGGCCTGTTCGATTTCCGTCTGCACACCGAGTTCGATCCGGCACAAGGCGCACGCATCCTTGAAACCCTACGTGAAGTGAAGAAGCAGGTTGCCGTAGTGCCAAGCCCGGAATGGGGCCGCTTCCCGCACGCATTCAGCCACGTCTTTGCCGGCGGTTATGCGGCAGGTTACTACAGCTATCTGTGGGCCGACGTGCTGGCTGCCGATGCCTATTCACGCTTCGAAGAAGAGGGCATTTTCAATCGTCAAACGGGCCAGTCGTTCCTCGACAACATCCTGACGCGCGGTGGTTCCGAAGAACCCATGGAGCTGTTCAAACGCTTCCGTGGCCGCGAGCCGCAGCTTGATGCGATGCTGGAACATTACGGAATTCAGGGATAAGCCGGCTTGTGAAAATTGGTTTAATCGATGAAACAGGCGCCGGAGACGGCGCCTTATTACATTTGGCCGAGCGCTGGGGTTTGCAGCAGGACGACCAGGCGATAATGGCGCTGGTGTTAACCGCTGAACACCTTGAGCTGCGTAAACGGGATGAGCCGAAACTCGGCGGCATCTTTGTGGATTTCGTTTCGGGCGCGATGGCACATCGGCGTAAGTTTGGCGGTGGTCGCGGCGAAGCGGTGGCGAAAGCGGTGGGCATCAAAAGTGGTTATCTGCCAGACGTGATCGATGCGACGGCCGGTTTAGGGCGCGATGCCTTTGTGTTGGCGGCGCTGGGCTGTCGCGTGCGTATGCTGGAGCGCCATCCGGTGGTGGCGGCCTTGCTGGACGATGGGTTGCGTCGTGGCTATCAGGATGCGGAGATTGGCGGCTGGCTGCGCGATCGGCTTACTTTGCTGCACGCCGTCAGCCAGCAAGCCCTGAGCGATATCACGCCCGCGCCGGATGTGGTCTATCTCGATCCGATGTATCCACATCGGCAGAAGAGCGCAATGGTGAAGAAAGAGATGCGGGTGTTTCAGTCGCTGGTAGGTGCAGATGACGATGCCGATGCGCTGCTGGAACCGGCGCGCCGCCTGGCGAAGAAACGCATTGTCGTGAAGCGTCCCGATTATGCGCCGCCGTTAGCCGGCGTGGTGACGCAGGATGCGGTGGTGACTAAAAGCCATCGTTTTGATATTTATCCGCCGCTGGTGTAGACCGTGCGGTATTGAAAAAGGTCGGCATGAATGCCGACCCTACGGTTTATTCTTCGTCTTCATCGCGCAGCGGCACAATCAACATGTCGATATGCACGGTGTTAATCAACTGGCGCGCCGATGACATCAGCTTGCTCCAGAAGTCCTGATGGTGACCACACACCACCAAGTCCACATCATATTTCTTAATCGCATCCACCAGCACCTGGCCAAGATCGCCGCTGCCGCTCAGGGTTTCACTGATCGGATAACCGGCATTGATAGAAAGTTCTTTCAGCGCGGTGTGCGTCTCTTCAGAAATACGCTTTTGCATGTCACCCAGATTAACGTCAATCAACCCGGTGTAGAGATCGGAATAGTTTACATCAACGTGGATCAGCGATATTTTCGCATCGTAAGGACGGGCCAGGGAAACGGCTTTATCAACCAACAACTGGCTTTCCGGGGAAAGGTCTACTGCAATCAGGATGTGTTTATAAGCCATGATAAAACTCCTTTCTCAAGATTCGGGGAAATCTTCCTGTTTTCACGGTAGGCGATTCCTTTGCGCGAGACGGCCATGAAGCGCCACCAACCAACTATTTCAGCCTTGCAGGCGGTTTTTGTTATGCCCTGAGTATAGCCCAGAGTGGTTAACAAATGCTGCAAGCGAAAGTTCGCTTGTGAGTAAGATCAAGCGTTATCGGCTTTTTCACTCGCCCTGAACGAAAATCATCGCTGGAAAAAAATTGAACAGATCTCCTACACTGAAATTAAGTGCCACTGCGGTATGCGTTGTGCACTCAGGTTCGCATAACAACAATGCAATCGAAATCATTCAGTGGCTGGTTTATTTCCCGTGCGGCGTCTACAGCAATTCCCCGCTGCGTTCGACGTCGTTACGGCTCCAGCCGGGAGGGGAACATGATCAGCACTATCGCGCTTTTTTGGGCTCTGTGTGTGGTTTGTCTGGTGAATATGGCGCGCTACTTCTCTTCTTTGCGCTCACTATTGGCCGTTTTGCGCGGTTGCGATCCGCTGTTATATCAATATGTGGATGGCGCAGGTTTCTTCACCTCTCATGGTCAGCCGAGCAAACAGGTGCGGCTGGTGCGTTATATCTGGGAGAAGCGCTATCACGATCATCATGACGACGAATTCATTCGCCGCTGTGAGCGCGTGCGCGGGCAGTTTGTGCTGACCAGCGGGCTCTGCTTCCTGGTGGTGGTCAGCCTGATTGCGATGGCGATCTGGCAATAAGTAACGGCAATAAAAAAGGGCGACATCACTGTCGCCCTGATACCCGTCATACTTCGAGTTGCCGCTGCGTTAGCTGCGTGTGTTCACCCCAGTCACTTACTTCAGTAAGCTTTTGGGGATTCACCCACTTGCTGCCTTCCTGCAATTCGAATTATTTAGGGTATCCATCAAATTAACTTCAATGCAATCCAGTAGAGCGAACCCGACAGCAAAATACACACTGGCAGGGTGAATACCCACGCCATAGCGATATTTTTGATGGTGCGGCTCTGCAATCCACCGCCATCGACCAGCATCGTACCGGCTACCGACGATGACAGAATGTGGGTGGTAGAAACGGGCATACCGGTGTAGCTGGCCACGCCAATCGATACGGCGGCTGTCACCTGCGCCGACATACCTTGCGCATAGGTCATGCCTTTTTTACCGATTTTCTCGCCAATCGTGGTGGCAACACGACGCCAGCCAATCATGGTACCGATGCCCAGCGCCAGCGCGACAGCCACAATAATCCAGATCGGTGCGTACTCAACGGTGCCGAGCAAATCGCTTTTCAGCTTGTTGAGGAAGCGCTTATCTTCCGCGCTGGTCTCAGGCAGCTTGGCCACTTTATCCACGGTATCGGACACGCACAGCAGCAGACGACGCATCTGGCTACGTTGGTCAACATTCAGCTGATCGTAGCTCTGCAGATTGTTCAGCAGCAGCTGAGCGCGATCGATGGCCTGCAACGCACGGCTGCTATCGCAATGGAACTCCTGCGGACCGCCAAGCGACTCATCTGGCGTGGGTACCACAGGCGGCGCCATCTGCACCATGTGCGTCAGCGACTCGTTGTGTTGCTGATAATACTGTTCCAGATGGTTTACTGCGTCACGCGTGCGAGTGATGTCATAACCGGACGCATTCAGGTTAACCACAAAACCCGCCGGCGCTACGCCGATCAGCACCAGCATAATCAGGCCAATGCCTTTCTGACCATCATTTGCGCCGTGGGAGTAGCTTACGCCAATCGCCGAAACGATCAGGGCGATGCGCGTCCAGAACGGTGGCTTTTTCTTGCCATCAATCTTTTCACGGTCAGCGGGCGTCATGTGGATGCGTGAACGTTTCTTGGTTCCACTCCAGTAACGACGCAGGATAAAGATCAGACCGCCTGCAATCACCAGACCCACAATCGGTGAAAGAATCAGGGACATGAAGATGTTGATGACTTTCGGCAGGTTGAGCGCATCAACCACCGAGGTGCCGGTCATCAGGGCGTTGGTGAGACCAATACCGATGATAGCGCCAATCAAGGTGTGAGAACTGGAGGCCGGCAAACCCAAATACCAGGTGCCAAGGTTCCAGATAATCGCGGCCAGCAGCATGGAGAACACCATGGCAAGACCGTGTGCCGAACCGACATTCAACAGTAAATCGGTTGGAAGCATGTGAACGATGGCATACGCCACGCTCAATCCACCAAGCAAAACACCCAGGAAATTGAAAACACCCGCCATAACCACTGCCAGTTGCGCCCGCATCGCACGCGTATAAATGACAGTCGCGACCGCGTTAGCAGTGTCGTGGAAACCGTTGATTGCTTCATAGAACAATACAAACAGCAGAGCAAGAATCAGTAACAGGCTGGTACTGAGGTCGAGACCAGCAAACAGATGTAGCATAAACGTTACGCCATTTTGGGAGGACATGAACGCGGCGCATTATCTGCGACAACGTGCGCGATATGAAAGAAAAATATAGCTCTTTATTGTCTTAAAATTGTAATGCTGCGTATAGATTTAGCTGAAAATAGCGAAAAATTAGTGAGTTACATTATGACACATTTGCGGCGTTTTTTTGAAGCTGGCGCTAAAAGCCGCAGATCTCTACAATCAGCGCCTTTCGGACAGGTTGGGTAAAGCAGTGGAAAAGTTTGACGTTATCATTATTGGTGCAGGCGCAGCCGGCATGTTCTGTGCGGCGCAGGCAGGGCAATTGGGTCGTCGCGTGTTGCTGCTGGATAACGGCAAAAAAACGGGTCGCAAGATTTTGATGTCAGGCGGCGGTCGCTGCAACTTCACTAACATGCATACCGAGCCGGCGGCGTATCTGTCGCACAATCCCCATTTCTGTAAATCGGCGCTGGCACGTTACAACCAGTGGGATTTCATCGATCTGGTTAATCGGCACGGCATTGCCTGGCACGAAAAAACGCTTGGGCAATTGTTCTGCGATGACTCCGCACAGCAGATTGTCGATCTGCTGTTGAAAGAGTGTGATGCCGGGCAGGTAACGCTGCGCTTGCGCAGTGAAGTGCTGAGCGTTGAGCGCGACGACAGCGGCTACACTTTGCAGCTTAACGGCACGGCGGTGCAGGCGGAGAAGCTGGTCATTGCCAGCGGCGGACTCTCGATGCCCGGCCTCGGCGCTACGCCATTTGGTTACAAAGTGGCGGAACAGTTCGGCCTGAAAGTGTTTCCAACGCGCGCGGCATTGGTGCCTTTCACCTTGCATAAACCGCTGCTTGAACAGCTCAATACGCTGTCGGGCGTAGCATTGCCGACCACGATCACCGCGCAGGACGGCACCTTATTTAAAGAAGCGATGCTGTTTACCCATCGCGGCTTGTCGGGTCCTGCTGTGCTGCAAATCTCCAGCTATTGGCAACCGGGCGAATTCGTCACCATCGATTTGTCACCCGCCACTTCGCTGAATGATTTCATTAATGTGCAGCGCGAGGCGCATCCCAATCTCAGCCTGAAAAACAGCCTGGCGAAGATTCTGCCAAAACGTTTGGTGGAAGTGCTGCAGGAGCTGAAGCAGATTCCCGATGTCACGCTGAAGCAGCTGAACAGCAAGCAGCAGGGCGAACTGGTCATCACGCTGCATCAATGGCGCGTGCAGCCGAACGGCACCGAAGGTTACCGCACTGCCGAAGTAACGCTGGGCGGCGTCGACACCACGCAGCTATCGTCGAAAACCATGGAAGCGCGCGATGTGCCGGGCTTATTCTTTATCGGCGAAGTGGTGGATGTCACCGGTTGGCTGGGCGGCTATAACTTCCAGTGGGCATGGAGCTCGGCCTGGGCGTGTGCGCAGGCGCTTTAAGCATGCTGAATAGGTCACGCCCGTGCAATCTGCTACTATCGCGCGCTTTACACTCCAGCGGGTGACTCGCCTTATGTTGAAAATCAAATTCCTCCTGCCGTTGCTGATCGTGATGAGTGCGGTTGTCTGGTGGCTGATGCCGCATTACAGCGATGAGGACAAAGGCTATTACATCGCCATGTTCTGTACCCTCACGCACGATGGGCGCGCTAACACGTCGCAGGATATGCAGCAGATTATTGAAGGCAGCAATTCGGATTACGCGTTGCAGAAGATCCATTTCCAACGTGGTTTGGCTGATCATCTGCAAACGGTTTGGCAGGATTTATCTCCGCAACAGCAGCAGCAAGCGCGGCAGGATGGCTTATCCTGCCGCCGTGTAATGTCTGAGAAACTGCTGCCCGGCCAGCCGGTGCAGTAATTAATGTACCGGCAGCGCTAATACCTGATCGGTGGTTTTAATTTCAGCAAACACATCTGCAACCCCCGCCAGCGCGGCTTGCTGTAAATCCGTGCCAACAAATGAACCTGGCGTAGCTTTGCTGATCACGCGGTCACCTTGAGCGGGCATAAATCTTTGTGGAACTCGGCGAAACCGCTGATGCTGCGCCGGCATTTCAATAAGCACCTCAACACCTCTCCGCTGCAATATCGCAAAACCTTTCGCGGCCGATCCTAGCGAGAGTTTTGCGAGCCGCTTCGCATCAGCATGTACGTTACTTGTTGTACTAATTGATATTTTTCGTAGCGCAGCGCAAAATACCAACAGTCACATGGTGCAATAATTGCTCGCTGGGCATGATGTTGGCATACGCGCCACATCAACTCAGGAGCTTCACGGATGACACTCGCGATGATGAACACACATAAAGCCTTTAAAGCGCTGCAACTGGCCGGCGTCAGCGATCAACAAGCTGAAGCCATGGTCGAGATCTTTACTGAGATGCAGCAGGATAATGCGTTATCACGTGCCGATCTGATGCAGGCCGGCGAAGGGATAAGCGGAAGTATTAAAGAGCTGGACGATCGGCTTAGCGGTACGGTCAAAGAGTTGGATATTAAGCTAACTAGAGCGATTAAAGAGCTGGACGATCGGCTTAGCGGTACGGTCAAAGAGTTGGATATCAGGCTAACTGGAGCGATTAAAGAGCTGGACGATAGGCTTAGCGGTGCGGTCAAAGAGTTGGATATCAGGCTAACTGGAGCGATTAAAGAGCTGGACCATAGGCTTAGCGGTGTGGTCAAAGAGCTGGATATTAGGCTCAGCGGTGCGATTAAAGAGCTGGATGGGCGCCTTAATAAAGTTGAGCTACGACTTGATAAGGTAGAAGCTCGACTTGAAGTCATTGAAAGGGACATCAATGTTCTTAAAACCGACATGCGCTGGATAAAGCGCCTGTTAATGGTGATGGCCACCACCATGGTCATAGCGGCAATCAAATACATCTTCTCTTAAATCTCTCCACCGCGGCCGAGTACAGTCGGCTGTACTCGCAGCGCGGCGCGATTCACATTCCCACACTAACACTTCAGCCAGATACGTTTTACGCCATGTAATTTGATGCGGCGCACACTTATGCCGCGCTAAAACCACAACACTGCCCTCCAGATAATCAGACTGGAGTCCAGCATGTTGGAAATTACGCCTGTCCCCGCCCTGACGCGCGCGATTGCGATTCTCGACTTTATTGCGCAGCACGGGCCCTGTAGCGCCGCCGAGATCATTGAAGCGCTGACGCTGCCCAAAAGCAGCGCCTATCTGCTGTTTGCTGAGCTAAAAAAACAGCGTCTGATAACCATTGATCGCAACAACAACTATTGCCTGTGGACCCGGCTGGTAGAGTTTGCCGGTCATGCACTGCAGCACATGGATATTCGTGATATCGCGCGTCCCCGTCTGACCCGCTTAATGCAGCAAACCAATCTGCTGTGCCACCTCGGCATCCTTGATGGTGGCCACGCCTGTTACATCCTCAAACTCGAATCTGCCGCCACCATCAGCGTGCGCTCGCACGAAGGAAAAAGCCTGTCGCTGTATCGCTCGGGTATTGGTAAATGCCTGCTGGCTTGGCAACGGCCTGAAGAGCAAGAACGCATCATTAATGACATGCGCTTTGTGGCGGTAACGCCAACGTCGCTACGAAGCGCCGACGCTTTGCGTACCGAGTTAGCACGTATACGTCGTCAGGGCTGGAGCTTTGATAACGGCGAGGATTATCCCGATGTGCGCTGTGTGGCGGCACCGATTTTCAACGTTCGCGAGCAGTTAGTCGCCGCCATTTCGCTGGTGGGCACCCGGCTCGACATTGACGATGACAAGCGCGATTACCTCGCAGGTCAGGCGATTGCCTGCGCCCGCGACATTTCCCGTCTGCTGGGCTGGCGTAGCCCGGCGGAAAAACACGCCTCGTAACCAGGAGAAGACCATGTCCTTACCTAAAATTAAAACAGTCCGCGCCTACTTTGCCGGTGGCGCAACGGCCGATAAAGCGGCGGCTGGCGGTGATTATCACGATCAAGGTGCCAATCACTGGATTGACGATCACGTCGCCACGCCAATGAGTAAATACAAGCAGTATGAGCAGTCACGCCAATCCTTCGGCATCAACGTATTAGGGACGTTAATTGTTGAAGTGGAAGCCGATAACGGCCAGACCGGTTTTGCGATTACCACCGGCGGTGAAATGGGTTGCTTCATCGTGGAAAAACATCTGAATCGCTTCCTGGAAGGGCGCTGTGTCAGTGATATCAAACTGATCCATGATCAAATGATGAACGCCACCATGTATTACGCCGGCTCCGGCGGATTGGTCATGAACACCATTTCATGTGTGGATTTAGCGCTGTGGGATCTGTTCGGTAAAGTCACCGATCTGCCGGTGTACAAGCTGTTGGGCGGCGCGGTGCGCGATGAATTGCAGTTCTACGCTACCGGTGCACGACCCGACCTAGCGCAAAAAATGGGCTTCATCGGCGGAAAAATGGCGGTGCAATGGGGACCGCACGATGGCGACGAAGGTATTCGCAAAGAGGTGGCGCGCATCGCTCACTATCGTGAAACCTGCGGCCCGGACTTCTGGCTGATGCTCGACTGCTGGATGAGTCAGGACGTCAATTTCGCTACCAAACTGGCACACGGTTGTGCGCCTTATAACGTTAAGTGGCTGGAAGAGTGTTTGCCGCCACAGCAATTTGAAGGCTATGCGCAACTGAAACAGCAGGCGCCGCAGGGCATGTTGATTACCAGCGGCGAACACCACGGCACGCTGCAATCGTTCCGCACCCTGGCAGAAACCGGCATTGATATCTTGCAGCCCGATGTGGGTTGGTGCGGCGGCCTGACCACGCTGGTGGAGGTGGCTGCGCTGGCGAAATCACGCGGCCAGCTGGTGGTGCCGCATGGATCTTCGGTTTACTCGCATCACGCCGTCATCACCTTCACCAACAGCCCATTCAGTGAATTCCTGATGACCAGCCCGGATTGCAGCACGCTCCGTCCGCAGTTTGATCCGCTGCTGATTAACGAGCCGGTGCCGGTGAATGGCCGCATGCACAAATCCGTGCTGGATAAACCGGGCTTCGGTGTGGAATTGAACCGCGATGGCCTGAAACGTCCTTATCAACACTAAATCGCAGCGGCTGCGGCATGACGTCGCAGCCGCTGGTGAGGGTTTTTCTCATGGATAATCTGGTGTTAAGCGCGGTAAAGAAAAACCGCGCACGTCTCATTCCTTTCATGCTGATGCTCTACGTGTTGGCATTCCTCGACCGCGCCAATATTGGTTTCGCCAAAGAGGCTTACCAACTCGATACCGGGCTGAGTAACGAAGCCTACGCATTAGGCGCCGGCATCTTTTTTGTGGTTTACGCGCTCCTTGGCGTTCCGGCTAATCTGCTAATGCGCCGTTTTGGTGCCCGCAGCTGGATTGGCGGCACCACGCTGCTGTGGGGCTTTCTCTCAGCGGCGATGGCGTTTGCCGATACCGAAGCGAAGTTTTTACTGGTGCGCACCTTGCTCGGTGCTGCCGAAGCGGGCTTCTTTCCCGGCATGATCTATCTGACTTCGCTGTGGTTCCCGCAGCAGCAGCGTGCCAGCGTAATGGGGCTGTTCTATATGGGCGCACCGCTGGCCTTGACGTTGGGTTCGCCGCTCTCTGGCGCACTGCTGGAAATGCATGGCGTGCTGGGACATCCTGGCTGGTTCTGGATGTTTATCATCGAAGGGCTGCTGGCAGTGGCGGCGGGTATTTTCACCTTTAGCTATATCGACGATACCCCGGCAAAAGCGCGTTTTCTCAGCGCAGAAGAGAAGCAGGCGCTGCAACGTCAGTTGGAGAGTGAAGAGCAGCAAAAGCCCACCGCACACCTGCGTGATGCGCTGCGCAATGGCCGCGTCTGGCAGCTTGCCATTATCTATATGACCATCCAAATCGCGGTATACGGCCTGATCTTCTTCCTGCCTTCGCAGGTGGCGGCGCTGATTGGTACCAAAGTGGGTTTCCTCGCCTCGCTGGTGGCGGCGATTCCGTGGGTGGCTGCGTTGTTCGGTACCTGGCTGATTCCACGTTACTCCGATCGTAGCGGCGAGCGGCGTCGGGTGGCGGCGTTTACCTTGCTGGCCGCCGCGTTGGGTATCGGTCTTTCCGGCCTGGTTTCACCTTTGCTGGCCATTATTGCGCTTAGCGTTGCGGCCGTTGGTTTTATTGCGGTGCAGCCGGTGTTCTGGACCATGCCAACCCAATTGCTGTCCGGCACCGCGCTGGCGGCGGGCATTGGTTTCGTCAACTTGTTTGGTGCTGTCGGCGGTTTCCTTGCACCGCTGATTCGCGTTAACGCTGAGATGCAATTTAACAGCAGCAGCGCCGGATTACTGGCATTGGCGCTGATTGCCGCCATCGGCTCGCTGATTATTCTGAGTCTGAAAGTGGATCGCCCGTTGCCGCAATCCCCACAGACAAGTCATTAAAAAAGGAGGATGTATGCAGGATCCGTTGAAAAATCCCTTCAAAGCCGGATTGGCTAAAGGCGAAACGCAAATTGGCCTGTGGCTGAGCAGTACATCGTCATATCTGGCCGAAATTGCCGCCACCAGCGGCTACGACTGGCTGTTGGTTGATGGCGAACATGCACCGAATACCGTGCAGGATCTCTATCACCAACTGCAGGCCATCGCGCCTTATCGCAGTCAGCCGGTGATTCGCCCAATCGAATTCCAGACGGCACTCATCAAGCAGGTGCTGGATATCGGCGCACGCACCTTGCTGGTGCCGATGATTGACACCGCCGAGCAGGCGCAGGCGCTGGTTAAAGCAACGCGCTATCCGCCTTATGGCACACGTGGCGTTGGCGCGGGTGTTGCGCGGGCAGCACGTTGGGGACGGGTGGAAAATTATATGGCGCGCGCCAATGAAGAGCTGTGTCTGCTGATTCAGGCCGAGAGCAAAACCGCGATTGATAACCTGGATGCATTGCTGGAAGTCGAGGGCGTAGACGGAATATTTATCGGCCCGGCGGATTTATCAGCCTCGTTGGGCTATCCCGATAATGCGGATCATCCAGAGGTGCAGAAAGTGATTGAGCACAGTATTCAACGTATCCGCAGCGCGGGAAAAGCCGCAGGTTTTCTGGCGGTTAATCTGGCCATGGCGGAACGAGCCATCAGTTGGGGGGCCAACTTTGTCGCCGTCGGTGTGGATACCATGCTTTATACCGATGCGCTGGATAGTCGATTAGCGCATTTTAAAAAGAGCGCAATGGCGCTGAATAAATCGAGCTACTAAATCCGAGGCGGATGGTAGGCCATCCGCATTTTATTAATTAAATAGAGCATAGAATTGGAATAAATCAATCAGTTGATGTCTAAAGGCGCTAATAAATAGTTAGCTAGCTATTTATTAGGGTATTACACAGCTAAGTCGCGGGTCGAATTTATCGTTACGCACGGTAGGTGCAATAATATCTTTATTACGCTCCGTTGCATCAAAACCTGCCTGACGGCAAAGCACACAGGGATCGCTACTTTCGCTCAGAGCTTGTCTGGCTTGGTCATCAAGTTGCCTTTTGCGGCAAAATAGCGGCGTACAGCCCAGTACATGCTTAAATGAACGCGTGAAGGATTGCTGACTTTCAAAATGGTATTTCACTGCCAGACCGATTATGGGTGTATTACTGTATTTTAAGTCATTGATACAGTGCATAAGTTTTTTTTTGCGAATATAGCGAGCTAGCGTTTCGTTGTGATAGCGGGCGAAGAGTTTCTGCAAATACCATTTGGAATAGCCAGACTTCAGTGCAATATCATCGATGCTCAAACGTTGATCCAGATTAGTCATAATCCATTCGGTCACTGAATCAATTACCCCTTCATTATATTTTTGCTGTGTCATCGTAGTCCTCCATTAACAACTGAAGAGTGTAATTTAATTAACCTTTCCAATCTGCAGTTAATGTAAAGTTTTTTGATGATTCGGCTGTTTTTTTATTTGTCATCAAGACCGGTCTTGATTTTCGTGAATATAAACGTTTGCATGTTGTGATGATGTTGAATATTTAGCGTAATAACGCAAGTGATTATTAACTCAAATTTCGCATCGCTTTGCAGTGCTTAACGGTAATTTTTGCGTATTTCAGCGGCACAGACCATCAATACATAAACAGGATTTACGTGCCAGACTGAATGTTTTCACTGTTAAGGAACGGTCACATGCCTTTTTGTTTCAAGCCAAAACAGTCACTTGCCACTATTCTGGCATCGATGGCGTTATTCAGCACCGCGCCGGCCTTTGCCGCCAATGTCTATGGTGAACAGTTGGAAGGGTTCAGTTATCCCTATCCGCTGCAGCACTATAATTTCTCATCGCAGCAGCAGGCGCTGAGTATGGGTTATATGGATATTAAGCCCACGCAGCAGGCCAATGGCAAAACGGTGGTGCTAATGCACGGTAAGAACTTCTGCGGCGCAACCTGGGATGACACCATTAAAGCGCTGAGTCAGCAAGGCTACCGCGTCATTGCTCCGGATCAGATCGGTTTCTGCAGCTCAACTAAACCTGCCAACTATCAATACACCTTCCAGCAGCTGGCGCAGAATACCCATCAATTGTTGCAGCAGCTGGGTATCGAAAACGCCATTATCATCGGGCATTCCACCGGCGGCATGCTGGCGACGCGCTATGCGCTGATGTATCCAAAGCAAACCCAAAAACTGGTATTAGTGAATCCCATTGGCTTAGAGGACTGGAAAGCCAAGGGCGCACCGTGGCGCTCGGTGGATCAGTGGTATCAGCGTGAACTCAAGCTGGATGCGGCGGGCATCAAGAAGTACGAACAGCAGACTTATTACAGCGGCCAGTGGAAGCCAGAATATGACAAATGGGTTGATATGCTGGCCGGACTCAATAGCGGACCGGGCCACACAAAAGTGGCGTGGAACTCGGCACTCATCTACGACATGATTTTCACTCAGCCGGTCTATTACGAGTTTAAAGACTTGCGCGTGCCAACCACCTTGATGATTGGCACTGCCGACACCACGGCGATTGGCAGCGATATCGCCTCGCCAGAGGTGAAAGCGAAACTCGGGCACTACAACCTGCTGGGCAAGCAAGTCGCACAGATGATTCCAGGCGCGCACTTAATTGAATTCCCGGGTATGGGACATGCGCCGCAAATGGAAGAGCCGCAGAAGTTTAATCAGACATTGATCGGTGATTTAGCGGGTCATTAATTCCATGGTCGCCATTGATGGCGACCCACAATCAACGCAGATTCTTTTTACCGTTCTTCGCGGCGTACATGCGTTCGTCGCTTCCTTCCAGCAACTGCTCCAGCGATTGCGGATGATCGGGATCAAACTCAACAATGCCTGAAGAGAAGTGAAGGGCGTAGCGACGCTCCAGATTCTGGGTTTGCTGCTGTAGGAAACGATCAAAGCGCGCCAATACCCCTTCGGCATCGCCTTGTTGCAAGCCGTTAAACAGCACCACAAATTCATCGCCACCTAAACGTGCAAAGATATCCGCATGGCGGAAACTCACTTTCATGGCATCGGCAAAGTCCATCAGCGCGCGGTCGCCTTCGCGATGGCCGAGCGTATCGTTGATGGCTTTGAAACGATCGAGATCGAGGAAGGTCAGGCTGGCCGGTAACTGCTTGATCTGGCAATCATTCAGCGCCAGCTGGCCGAGCGTCATAAAGCCGCGACGGTTGGTAATTTGCGTCAGCTCATCCGAAGTGGCGGTCTGGAAAGCCACCAGTTCTGCTTCCGCCATGGCCGCTAAATCGCGCAGCGTGTGGATATCGTCGGCGTTAAACTCGCGCGTGTGGTGATCGATAAGACACAGCGTGCCGACTTTGGCACCGGCTGGCGTGCGCAGTGGGCAACCGGCGTAGAAACGTATCGGGTTGTCGTTATCTTTAACCAGCGGATTGTCGTGGAAACGCTCATCATCCAGCGGATTCTCTACCACCATCACATCATCTTGCAGAATGGCGTGGCCACAGAATGAGGTATTGCGTGGCGCGGTTGCCGCACTCGGCCCGGCAATCGATTTGAACCATTGATGGTCCTCTTCCATTAGGCTGACGAGCGCCACCGGCACGCCAAATAGACGACGGGCAAGACGGGTTAATCGGTCAAAACGCTCTTCTGCAGGTGTGTGCAGAATGTTGAGCGCACGTAACTGGGCCAAACGATGTGACTCGTCCGCTGGCAGTGCAGGTGCTTTCATCGCGTTACTCTTATTAATTATGGAATTAAAGAAACACTGGTGTTTGTGCCACAAAGGCTGAAAGCGCCTGGCAACGGTATGCGATGTCCGATGCCAAGCGTAACGATAATCAGAGCACTTTTTGCTCGGCGAGATCAAGGGCAAAATAGCTGAAAATGAGATCGGCACCGGCACGTTTAATTGCGCCAAGGCTTTCCAGAACCACATTACGTTCGTCGATTGCGCCCGCTTGTGCCGCAAATTTAATCATTGCGTACTCACCACTGACCTGGTACGCAGCCAGCGGCAACGTGGTGCGCTCACGGATATCGCGCAGGATATCGAGGTAGGCACCCGCCGGTTTTACCATCAGTGAATCTGCACCTTCCGCTTCATCCAGCAGCGATTCACGCAAGGCTTCACGGCGGTTCATCGGATTCATCTGGTAAGTTTTACGGTCGCCCTTCAGCGCGGTTCCTGCCGCTTCACGGAACGGGCCGTAGAAGGAGGATGCGAACTTAGTCGAGTAAGACATGATGGCGGTATCGGTGAAGCCCGCAGCGTCGAGCGCCTGGCGGATGGCTTTAACCTGGCCATCCATCGCCGCAGAAGGTGCGATAAAGTCGGCACCTGCTTGTGCAGCAACAACGGCTTGTTTACCGAGATTAATCAGCGTCTGGTCGTTATCGACGCCATGATCGCACAGCACGCCGCAATGGCCGTGACTGGTGTATTCACAGAAACAGGTGTCAGACATGACGATCATTTCCGGCACGGTGTCTTTGCAGATACGTGCCATGCGCGCCACTAAACCGTTTTCATTCCAGGCATCGCTGCCGGTGGCGTCGGTATGGTGGGAAATGCCGAAGGTCATCACTGAACGGATGCCCGCTTTGGCGATACGTTCGATCTCATACGCCAGGCGTTTTTCTGGGATACGTCGTACGCCCGGCATGGCGTTGATCGGCACGTAATCATCCACACCTTCTTCGACGAAAATCGGCAGTGCCAGATCGTTGATGCTGAGGTTGGATTCCTGGAACATCTCACGCATTGACGCGCTTTTACGCAGCCTTCTTGGGCGCTGGATCAGATTAAATTCAGACATGATCTACAACTTATACAGGTTAAAAAAGTGGCAATAGTTTACCCCTTTTCGCGCCGGTGGATGAAGGATTGTGTGCGGAAACGAAAACTCCCGCCGGGCGGCGGGAGTGGAGAAGATTACTCGTTGATGTCCGGGTGCTGCTGCACCAGGTTTTTACGCTTCGCCTCAAGCTTAGCGATTTCGCCATCAATATCTTCGATTTTTTGCTCGATATTGTCGTGATGCTCCTGCAGGATTTCACGCGCCTCTTCCATGTCCGAGGCCGCCGGAGTCGCGCCGCGCAGCGGCTTGTTAGCGGTCTCTTTCATGTAGATACCGGTAATCAAACCAATCACCGCAACAACCATCAGATAGTAAGCCGGCATATACAGATTGTTAGTGGCTTCTACTAAATAAGCGGCGATTGTCGGTGTTAAACCGGCAATCAGCACCGAGATATTAAAGGCACTTGCTAACGCGCTGTAGCGGATGTGAGTGGGGAACATCGCCGGTAGCGACGACGCCATCACACCGGTAAAGGCATTGAGAATCACCGCCATCAGTAGCAGACCCGCAAAAATCAGGCCCAATACACCGCTATTGATCAGCATAAAGGACGGTATCGCGAAGATGAACAGGGCGATAGAGCCAATGATGACAAACGGACGACGGCCAAAACGGTCACTTAACATGCCCATCACTGGCTGCACAAACAGCATACCCATCATGATGGCGATAATAATTAATACGCCATGATCTTCAGAGTAGTGCAGGTTGTGTGACAGATAACTCGGCATGTAAGTCAGCAGCATGTAGTAGGTCACGTTGGTGGCAATCACCAGACCGATACAGGCCAACAGGCTTTTCCAGTGTTTGGTCGCGATCTCTTTAAACGACACTTTCGGGCCGTCGCGCAGACCTTCACGGTCGCCCTGTTCCAGCTTCTCAACGTGCTGTTGGAACGCTGGGGTTTCTTCCAGTGCGTGACGCAGATACAAACCAATGATGCCTAGCGGCAGCGCGATAAAGAAGGGAATGCGCCAGCCCCATTCGAGGAATTTCTCTTCACCGATAATGGTGGAAATCAGCACCACGACACCCGCACCCAGGACGAAACCGGCGATGGAGCCGAAATCAAGCCAGCTGCCCATAAAGCCGCGCTTACGGTCAGGCGAGTACTCTGCAACAAAGATCGATGCGCCGGTATATTCACCGCCGACCGAAAAGCCCTGCGCCATTTTTGCCAACAGCAGTAGGATCGGTGCCCAGATACCAATTGAGGCATAAGAGGGTATCAAGCCAATACAGAATGTACTGATCGACATGATGACGATGGTAATAGAAAGGATTTTCTGACGACCGTATTTATCGCCCAACATGCCGAAGAATAAACCACCGAGTGGACGAATCAGGAACGGAACCGAGAACGTACCCAGTGCGGCAATCATCTGTACACTTGGCGAAGCATCTGGGAAGAACACCTTACCCAGTGCATAAGCCACAAAGCCATAAACACCAAAATCAAACCATTCCATCGCGTTGCCCAGCGAAGCCGCGGTGATGGCTTTACGTAAACGGGAGTCATCGATAATCGTGACATCATCAATCCCGATAGGTTTTACACGCTTCCTACGTAGTTTCATGCAGATACCCTGTATTGGAATTCGAAAAATCCTCAACGCTGCGGACTCAATAAATGCCAACAGTCCGCGGCGTTGAGAAAATTAAAGCATAGCGGGGATATAACATTTTTTCCCTGCCCTGCGCGGCAATTATTAGGGGGTTAATGATTGCCAACCGCGACAGAGTATACCGATTTTGTGTGATATTTGTCATGTTTCCGCCATTAACTGGCTATTTTTTAGCTAATGCTGTGGCCTATTAACCTCCTTAAACGCGTCAAAAAAAGCTGAGACTTTCCACCAGCGATTTGCACTAAGCGTGCGCCATTTAGCGAAACTACATATACTTGCGTGAGTTGCTTTTTTGGAAATCAGGTTTCATATGGCGCGCTTTATTTTATTTGCCAAAAGTCTCTGTTTTGATGCCGACCAACAGGTGTTTTATCCCCTCAATTCTCCTGCACAACGCGTGGCATTGAGTCCGTTGCAAAGTGCGGTATTGCGTCGCGTGCTGAACGCACAAGGTAAGCTGGTGCGCAATCAGGCGCTGCATGTGCTGTTCCAGCGCGAACCTTCCAATATGACATTTGCCGATCGGCTCACGGTGACCATCACTGAGATCAATCGTCTGGCGCAGCAGGCGTACGCACCGGGCGCTCTGATTCACCAGGTGCCGCTGATTGGTTGCGTGTTAGCGGAGCAGGTGGACGTCGAATCCTCCGATGATGCTGCATCGTCTGCTCCCGCAGCGGAAACGTCGGCAACTGCGCGACCCGAACCTGTTGTTCACACCGATGCGGTCAAGAAAAAATCCTGGCTGTTACGCGGCATAATACTGGGCATATTGCTGCTCAATGCGGTGCTGGCATTGGTGGCGCGCCAGGCATTTGCTCCCGTAAAACAAGGGGGGATGCACTATAAATTTTATAATCAGCAAGACCAGACCCAGATATTTATTGCGGAAAGCTTCTCCACTCACTCTTTGGTTGTTAGCGATGCGCTGCAACGTTTCGACGATGTAAAGCCGCGCATGCCTGATGGCTCGATGCCAGCGCTGCTGTACATCAATCAGAGTCGAACCCGTGTTCATACCAGCGCTTTCCTCTGCGCCAGACCGATCGCACTAAAGGATAATGAGTGCATATCGTGGATGGTGTTTATTCAGGAGTTACCCGATGCGTAAATCATTACGGATTAGCGCGGTTTTGGTGGCCTTCATTCTTCCCTGGGCGTTGGTACTGTTGGTGCGGCCATCCGAACCCGTGCCGGAATGGTGTGAAATACCCTATCGTATTGATAATCTGGGGAATCCGGAAGGCACGCTGAATGCAACGATACGCACTCGCTTTAAAGCGGATGGGAGCGGCACGTCAATGCTCTTCGGTAACGTCACTGTGCGAGATCGACAATATCGGCTGAACCGAGCTGCGGTCAGCACCTGGCATCGTCAGGGCGATTTTATGTTAGTGAATACCCGTAGGGTTCAGGTGATGGCCGATGATACGCTGCCCGAAGCGCTCGCAGCGCAGATCCTCTTCACTTCGGCACTTGAGTCGCACAATGATTATTATCAGATGTATCAACTCCCTAACGGCGATCAAATAATCAATTATTCTGGCATGCCGCGGCTTTATTGCCATACCTGATTACGGGCTAGATAAATAAGTAAAACTTATCAATATTCGAGGCGATATGCGCCTCTTGCCAGCGTGTAAACATTCAGTAATACTCTGCCGCCTTGCTTTGGTGGAGTGTTCATGTCGAGGAAAAACGCCCCGTTATATAAGAATCGCTGGCTGTCGATGATCGACAGTGTAGAAAGGAATCTTATCAATCTTGTGCCGACAGCGCAGCGTAATATTGTGGTTCCCGGCAACCCGATTGAGTGGAGTCACTGTGGCGAGCGTGCAGATGCGCAGCTGGCATTGTTGGTGCAACAACCCGATGAACTGTTGCAGCGCCTAAAAAGCTGGCGCCAGGCTGGATTACTCTCCAGTCAGGCGCTGGACGGCTTTCGTCAGCTGCAACGCCTGACACAAACCAGCATCGCGCGTGACCAACCCATCACGCAACTTGATGAATATCAGCAGTTAGTTGGGCAAATAACGCCA
Source organism: Enterobacter ludwigii (assembly GCA_900068845.1). GTDB lineage: Bacteria > Pseudomonadota > Gammaproteobacteria > Enterobacterales > Enterobacteriaceae > Pantoea > Pantoea ludwigii_A. The sequence goes on along the minus strand of CEFQ01000011.1, from coordinate 41,246 downwards.
ACGCTGAAGCGCATAAGCCAACGTCTTAACGCGCAACGCGCTCTTCCTGATAGCGCACTGGCAGAAGACAGTCTCGAAGTGGCGTTGCGCATCGCCGAAAAACGTCGTGCAGGACGTTCAGAGTAGTGATCGCAGCGGCGCACCCGTCAACCATCCCTGAATATCTTCCACCGCCTGCGTGAAGTAGGTGTGATAATTGCTGTCAGCAACATAGCCAAGATGCGGCGTTGCCAGCACGTTCGGCAGCAAACGCAGCGGATGGTCTGCGGGCAGCGGTTCTTGTTCAAACACATCCAATCCCGCAGCGGCTAACTGGCCCGATTGTAGCGCGGCGATCATTGCTGGTTGATCGACAATGCCGGCGCGCGAGGTGTTAATTAGCAGCGCACCAGGTTTCATTTGTCCCAGTGCGGCAGCGTCCATCAAATGCCGTGAACGCTCGCTAAGCACCAGATGAATCGACACCACATCGCTGATGTTCAGCAGCGCGTTCAGCGATGACATGCGCTCAACGCCACAGGCGATGGCACGTTCGGCGGTTAAATTCTGGCTCCATGCACACACGCGCATACCAAACGCCTGCGCCACTTTTGCCATTTCGCCGCCAATCTTGCCCAGTCCGAGCAATCCGAGCGTTTTGCCTTGCAGGCTCATGCCTAAGGTGTGCTGCCATGCGCCATTACTGCGCAGCGCCTGATTCTCCGGCACGATGTGGCGCGCCAGCCCCAGTAGCAATGCCCACGTCAGTTCCATGGGTGCCGCGCTGCTGCTGGCGGTGCCGCACACCGCAATGTAGCGTTCGGCGCAAGCGTGCAAATCGATGGCAGCATTGCGCATTCCGGAGGTGACCACCATCTTCAGGTTAGGCAGACGGCCAATCAGTTCGGCGCTCAGCGGCGTGCGTTCACGCATCACCACCAGAATATCTGCCTGCACGATCTGCTTAACCAGTTCATCCTGGTCGGTGTAATGAGAGCAGAGGGAAGTGGTGTGAACCAATGGTTCAAGAGACGCCCAATCGGCAAGCGTTAGGGCGACGTTCTGATAATCATCAAGAATGATGCAGTTCAGGCTCATGATGTTCCTCAACGAGAAGTGGCTTATGCCCTTGCTCGCTGAGCCAGGCACGCAGCCGGTCATTATCCAGCGGACGGGCATAATAGTAGCCCTGAATAAATATCACACCACGCTGCCGCAGGTATTCAAATTGTGTTGCGGTCTCTACGCCTTCACCGAGCACGTCCAGTTCCAGCTTGTGGCAGAGATTAATAATGGCATCCAGCACCGGCGTCTCGACGTCGAGGCCTTCAATCGCGTTGATAAAGCCGCGATCAATTTTCAGATAATCCAGCGGGAAGGTGAGCAGATAAGTCAGCGAACAGTGGCCGGTACCGAAATCATCAATCGCCACCTTCATGCCCTGCGCCCGCAAATGACGCAGTTTGCGCGCCACCATTTCACCATCTTCAATCAGGCTACGTTCGGTCAGTTCCAGCGTAATGCACATCTGCTTGTCTTTAATACGTGCAGCAAACTGCTCAATGTCCGCCACAAAGTTGGCATGTTGCAGGTGTTCTGCCGCCAGGTTCAGCCCGATGTGAAAACCCGGTTCAACCTGCCAGCTTTGAATATCTTCGGCCATCAGTTCTAGCAGATGTTGCGTCAGCGGCACAATCATCCCTTCGGCTTCCGCGGCGCTGATAAAGATATCCGGACGAATCATGTCGCCGTTTGGCCGTTGCCAGCGCAGTAAGGCTTCGGCACCGGCACAGCCTTGTAATGTCGTGCTGTAAACCGGCTGATAATGTACCGAAAACTGCCGGGCGCGGATGGCGCGGCCAATCTCATCGTGCCAGGAGATGCGGCGACGCAACCAGTTGGCGGTGAGAACCATCAGCAGAATCGAGAAAATCGCCGCCATTGGCAGAAAGATAAACAGTGCCTGACGCCAGGCTTTGAGCAACTCAGCAGCCGGAACGGTCACATTAACGGTAATGGGATAGCGGCTGGACTCGGTCTGAAAGGATTCACTTTTCATGTACAGCTTTGGCTGCATGTCATTGGATCCGCTGGCAATCACCGCACCGCCGCTAAATTGCAGGTTCATGTGATAGCCACGCGATCCGCCGATAGCGTTCATAAAGTCCATCAAATATTGGCCGTCGATGACTGCCCAGAAACCGCTGGTATCGGGAAGCTGGCGCATAAACACCACGGCGGGACGATTCGGTACTCCGTAGGTACCGCGCACCGAAATACTCCACCAGGCTTTGCCGGTAATGGGCGGCGGCTGCATCATCATTTCGGTTAGCGTGCCGTGCTTCAGGCCAAAGGCGGAAGAGCAGCTGATGTCATTGCCTTTCAGCATCCCTATAGAGCGGAAATAGGGATTGAGCGTGCCGGCGCGCTGCAGCTGATCTTCAATTTGCGCACAGGGCTGGTAATGATACTGGCGCAGCTCAGTGATCATATCCCAGGCGTTATCGCTCATCTTCTCAGCCTGAGTGAGCAGGGTATTAGCGGTGGAAATCTGCTGTTGGCTCACCGTGTGGCGCGCTTCGATGGCGGTACAAAGGATGCCGAGCACCAGCGGTAACAACCCGGCGCAGACGATTAAGACCCAATCAAAATCGTGATGTCGTTTTTTCAGTGGCAACAGACAATCCTCGGTCGGTTTAAGACGCTTATCAGCTGCGATCGCGGCGTCAGAAGCATACCATTTTCACGGGGGGCTGCATGGTAACGATTTAAGATTTATCCCATCTGATATAGGTCAATTATCCATCCCGCTTTGCGTTTATTGACAATGTTTTGCCGTTATTGGCATTTCCCAGCGGTAAAAACGCTATGCCACGATGTTAGGTAAGCACATTGACCCGAAATGAGGAGTGGAAATGAGCACTGAAACCCTGGATGTCACATCATTACGGCAGCGTATCAGCGAAGGCGAATGGCAGGCGCGCATCAAGCTGGCGCAGGCTTATCATCTTGCGGCGAAACTGCGCTGGACCGATCATATCTACACCCATTTTTCCCTGCGCGTGCCGGGCGATCAGCCGCACTTTCTCATCAACGCTTTCGGGCAAACCTTTGATGAAATCCAGCCAGAAACGCTGGTAAAAATCGACATCGACGGCAATATTATTGACGACCCAACCGGGCTGGGGATTAACCTTGCCGGATTTGTTATTCACAGCGCGATTCACCGTGCGCGGCCAGATGCCCATGCGGTGCTGCATACCCATACCGCAGCGGGCATTGGCGTTTCAGCGCAGAGAAACGGCCTGCTGATGATTTCGCAACACAGCACCCGTTTCCATAATCGCCTGGGTTATCACGATTACGAAGGCATCGCGTTGGATCTCGACGAACAGCAGCGCATCGTCGCTGATCTTGGCGATCTTAACGCGCTGATCTTGCGCAATCACGGTCTGCTGACCAGCGGCGGCAGCATCGAAGAAGCTTTCTACAACCTCTATTACCTCGAACGCGCCTGCCAGGCACAGCTGGCAGCACAATCCGGCGGCACAGATCTGATCATTCTGCCCGATGCGGTTTCCGAGAAAGCCGCGCAGGCGTTTGATAACAGCATTCGCCATCGCAAATATCAGCTGCACTGGGATGCTTACATCCGCCAGCTTAATCGCAACGCACTCTGAGAACCTCCCCGATGAAATGGCTAAAACCGGTAGTTTCTGCGCTGCTGCTGTGCGTGGCGTTTGGCAGTCAGGCGGCGCCTGATTTGAGTAAAGCCACGTTGGTGTTGGGCGATCAGGCACGCAATCTGCGTTCGCTGATTGAAGCGGCGGACGTCATGAAGGATGCGCCTTATCACTATCGCTGGGCGAACTTCCAGGGCGCTGCGCCGCTGTTTGAAGCGCAGCGTGCCGGCGCGGTGGATACCTCCTACGCCGGTGACTTGCCGGTGCTGATGGCGGCTTCCGGCGGTGTGCCGCTGAAGATCATCGCCACTAACGTCGGGGATGCCGGTTCGAACGGGCTGATCGTGCCCGCTGATTCGCCGATTCACAGCGTGAAGGATCTGGCGGGCAAACAGGTAGTGGTGTCGTCGGCGCGGGGCAGTATCTCGCAGCACTTGCTGTATGAAGCGCTGGAAGAGGCAAAAGTGTCGCGTGATACGGTGCCAGTGCGTTTTGTGTTGCCAACCGACGCTAGCGCGGCGTTTAACTCCGGGCAAATTGCCGCGTGGGCGACCTTCGATCCCTATTTAGGTATTGCGGAAAAGCATGGCGCGCGACTGCTGCGTGATGGCAAAGGGCTGACAACCGCGCTGTCGTTTGTCACCGCCACGCAAAGTTCGCTCGACGATCCCGCCAGGCGCGCGGCGATTGCGGATTTCACCCATCGTTTGGCTAAAGCGCGTGCGTGGGCGCTGGCGCATCCGCAGCAGTACAACGAGGTGTATGCGCAGCTCACGCGTCTGCAACCGGCGGATGCGCAGCAAATCACTGCGCGTATTTCCCACGGCGTGCGCGGCGTGACGCCCGAGGATGTGGCGAAGGTGCAAAAGGTCTCAGACCTGTTCAGCGAGTTGAACATCTTGCCAAACAGAGTCGATGTGCAGGCGATAACCGATAACAGCGTGTTTAACGCCGCGCAATAATGGACGTAGGGTCGCCATTCATGGCGACCTCGTTGTTATCGCGCCCGCTTACCCGGCCTACCATTACCCAGCATAATCGCCAACCGGCTGCCGCCCGGCGTGGTTTCCATCAAAATCTTGGTCACGCTGGTGAGCGGCACCGACAGTAACATGCCGACCGGACCCAGCAGCCAGCCCCAGAAAATCAACGACAAAAATACCACTAGCGTTGATAAACCCAGCCCACGGCCCATTAATCGTGGCTCCAGCATATTGCCGAACACCATATGAATCGCGCTGAACAGTGCCGCCACCAACATGGCATCGTAAATATCATTCAGCACCAGCGCCTGAATAAACGGTGGGATACCGGCGATGATTGGCCCGATATTCGGGATGAAATTGAGGATGAACGCCACCACGCCCCAGAACAGCGCGAACTTTACGCCGAGCAGCAGCAGCGACAGCCAAACGGCCACGCCAGTGATCAAACTGACCAGGGTTTTCAGCGCCAGATAGTGCGTCACGCCTTTCAGCGCACGGTGCAAACCGGCGATGCGGATCTGCGGATTAACCATCGCGTTACGCATTTTGTACGGCAGATGGCGCACTTCAAACAGCATAAATACCACGGTGAGAATCAGCAGCAGTACGTTGGTCATCGCGCCTGAAAGTTGCGTCAGCACGGTAGTGGCCATATTCATTACGACGTTGGGATCGAGACGCGCCGCCAGTGCATCGGTGGAAATATTGATATGGAAACGACCGGCAAAATGCTGCACCACGGCGAGTTTTTGCTCTAGCAGAGTACGAATTTGCGGGTAAGTATCACTGAAGTCACTGGCCGAGCTGGCGAGTACCGCCACCAGCAGCAGTAACACGATGAAAATCACCGTAATCACCAACGTGATCGCCAGACTACGCTTGACGCCGCGCCGCATCAACATCGTCACCAGCGGATTGAGCACAATGGCTAAAAAGCTAGCCAGTAGGAAAGGCACCAGAATGTCCGAGGCGGCGCGAATGCCCGCCAGAATAATCACCAGCATCGCCAGTTTTACCAGGATGTTCTGGCCAATTTTTTCCTGAAGCAGGTTATTCATTCTCTCTCCTGAGATAAATTTTCTCAGGAGAGTGTAGCTGATGAAAATTAACCTTATGTTTTTTAAGATAAATGGAAAAACCAACATCCTGCATCATCCGTAGCGGCGCAATTTATTGCGCAATGCCAGGATGGGCACGGTATCACCTGTGATATGCGCGATAAATCGCGCCGCTACGGTATGTCTGGCTATTTCGCATGGCGCCGCATCAGCGTGGTCGCCGCTAACATCAAACTCAAGCTGGCGAGCAGCGTCACCGTCGCCATCGCCATGCCTTGTCCTACAGATCCCTGTTCGAACTGCCGCCAGATGAAGATCGCCACGGTTTGCGTGCCCGCCGGTGCCAGCAGCAGCGAGGTCACCAGTTCGCGGGATGCCACGGCAAACACCATCATCATTGCCGCCAACAAACTGGGTGCCACCAGCGGCAGCACAATCAGGCGCAGCGCCTGCAAACGTGATGCGCCGTGAACGCGCGCGGCCGGTTCCAGCGTGGGTGCCAGTTGGCGTAATGCGCTACTGACATAGCGCACCGGCCACGGCAGCAGCAAACAGCTGTAAGAGAGCAGCAGAATCCAGAGGGTGTTATACGGCGAAATCGGCCAAAAGCCGCGATTCCACAGCAGAATCAACCCCACGCCGATCACCACGCCCGGCATTGCCGCAGGCAGCAGTGATAAGCCGTCCATCATCGCCAGCAAACGGGTTTTCCCTTCCGACACGCGCCAGGCAATAAGAAAGCCCAGCGCGCCGGTCAGTAGCGCCGCACCGAGCGCCAGGCCAATACTGGTGGAGAAGGCCGCTAGCGCATCACCTTGCTGGCTAAACAGCGCGCCAAAGTGGCGCAGCGTCAAATTATTGAGATGTAACCCGCCTGAAAGCGTATTCAGCAGGCCGCTTAACGTCATGGCACCCAGCGGCAGCACCACCGCCAGCAGCACGGTGAGCGCAAAGGGCAGCAACAGCAAGGTTTGCCAGCCGCCGGCCTGCGCCAGTTCCTGATTCACCGGCTTGCCGCTCACCGCCGTCACATCGCTGCTGCCAGTCAATTTGCGCTGCAGCAACCATGCCGTTAGCGCCACCACGCTCAACATTAATGAGAGCGACGCCGCGCCGGGCAGATCAATGGGCCAGTCGGCGAGTTTGGTTTCAATGCCAACGGTCATCAGCGTCAGCCTGGCCTGCGCACCGAGCGCGGCGGGCACGCCATACTCCTCAATGGCCAGCGTGAACGCCAGTAGCACGCCGCCCGCCAGCGCGGGCAAGGTGAGCGGCAGCGTGACGTGCCAGAAGCCGCGCCACGCCGAGGCACCGTGCACGCGCGCCACCCAGGCAAGTCGCTGCCCGCTCGCCAGCAGCGAACGTGAAACCGCGAAATAGACTACCGGGAAGATGTTGAGCGTCATCACCAAAATCATGCCGCTGCTGCTAAACAGCAGGCTATCGAAGTTGATGCCGGTTAGCTGTTGAACATAACCGTTGCGTTGCAGCGCCAGCGTCCATGACAACGCCACGATATAGGGCGGTGTAAGAAACGGGATCAGGAATAGCAGATCCCACAGCGCCGCGCCCGGCAGGCGAAACAGGCCGCGCAGTGCGCCGAGCGGTAAGCCCAGCAACAAACTGCCCAACGCCACGCCGCCGCCGATTTTCAGCGTGCCCAGCCACATAGATGACAGCTGCGGCTCGTTCAACAGCGGCGGTAGCGCGCTGAGGGCATCACGCCAGCTCCCTTCGCTGAAGTGGGGAAACAGCGCTTGCAGCATGATAAACAGCAGCGGCAGCGCCACCAGCAGCAACAGCGCCAGGAGAATCAATCCGTTCAGAGCACGCGACATGGTTTATTGCCCGAACAGTGTGCCAAAGCGCTTCAGCACCGCCGAACGTTCGCTGCTGCCGTCCTGATGGGTAGGTAACAGCTTAATCTCGGTGAACAGCGGACGTTGCGCGTTGATATCGGTACGCGCCGGCATCAGCCAGGCTTTCGCCACTTGCTCCTGACCTTCATCTGACAGCACGTAATCCACGAATTTCTTTGCATCATCTGCGTGCTGGCTGCTTTTCAGGATCATCATCGGACGCGGCGCAACCACGGTGCCGTTCTCCGGGAAAATCACCTTCACGCTCTCGCCCTGCGCGATGTTGTTGTAGGTAACGTAATCAACTGCGCCAAACACCGCGGCCTTCGCACCTTGCAGCACCGGCGTCACCGCCTGAGCATTCGGGCCGCTCATCACCATGCCGTTGGCTTTCAGCTGGTCAAACAGCTGCCAGGCTTTTTCGCCTTCGCTATTTTGCAGGCCAATCAGCAGATCGAGTGACGCCCCGGAGAGTGCCGGATCCGGCGTGGTGACGTTGTCTTTAAAGGCGGGGGCGGTGAGATCCTGCCAGGTTTTCGGTTCTGGCGTGTTGCTTTGCGTATTCCACACGATGCCGAGCGCAGAAATACCCTGCGCGACATAGTGGGCGGTTTTGAACTGATCTGGCACCTTCTCCGCACTGGCGCTGTTGAACGGCAATAGCCAGCCGCGCTGTTGCAGATCTTCTGCGGTGTCCCACGACGCCGAAATCAGCACATCGGCCTGCGGATTGGCCTGTTCGGCTTCCAGACGCGCCATCACTTTGCCGGTGGTGGCCTGGAAAATATTCACTTTGATGCCGGTCTGTTTTTCAAAACCAGCGGCAAGACTTTTCGACAGCGAGCCCGGACCGGCGGTATACACCGTCAGCGCCTGGGCATCGTTGATCATCATGGCGGAAGTCAACATCATCGCGCTGATGGCTCCTGTTTTAACTGACTTGAGAGATGGCATGGTGGTCCCCTGAGAGGTGAGTAACGGAAACAATCTGGCCCTGCGCCAGGTGAATGATGCGGTCGGCGAGGGTGTTGGCTTCTTCGCGATCGTGCGTAACGTAAACCGCCGTGATGCCCGCCGCGCGCAGCAAATCCGCCATGGTGTGAACCAGGGTTTCGCGCAGGTCGCGGTCAAGATTGGAGAGCGGTTCGTCAAACAGCAGAATCGCCGGTTTCGCCACCAGCGCGCGTGCCAGCGCTACGCGCTGCTGCTGGCCGCCGGAGAGCAACGCCGGTTTGCGATCGCCAAAATCAGCCAGACCAACCTGCGCCAGGGCGGCATCGGCCTGTTCATGTGCGGCGGCTTTTTTTATGCCACGCATGCGCAGCGGGAAGGCGACGTTTTGCGCCACCGACATATGCGGCCACAGCGCGTAATCCTGAAATACCATGCCGAGGTCGCGCTTCTCTGGTGCATCGCAGTGGCGCGCGGACGCCACGCAGCGTTCACCGATCCACAACTCGCCATCCGTGGGTTGCAGCAAGCCCGCCAGCAGTTTCAGCAGCGTACTTTTGCCGCAGCCGCTCGGGCCGAGCAGCGCAAGGATTTCGCCAGCGGGAATGGTCAGGGAGAGATCGTGCAGAATAGTCAGGTTACCTACCGACCATCTGAGATTTTTCAATTCAATAGGCAGCGCGGCGTGCATCATCGACCCCCTCTCGCAAGAGAGTGGGCCATACGCACGCGCGCCTGAGTCATCAGGAGCGTCATCAGATTGTTATCCTCTTTGGGATTTGATTGACGGCGAGTCTACGAGGGCGATATGACGAAATGATGACCATAAACCTGGGCGATCGGCTGATGCAGAAGAGATGAAAAGGCGTATAGTTATGCTTCTGTTATAAAAATTCCGTCACCCACGAGCGCAATCACTCATGCCTGACTTGCCCGCCGCTGCACCTGAACATGGCCGTTTTCGCCTTAATCTACTGATCCTCTCGATTGTGAAGTTCAACTTTGCCAGCTATCTCACCATCGGCTTGCCGCTGGCGGTGCTGCCCGGTTTTGTCCATGACGGATTGGGCTACAACGCCTTCTGGGCCGGATTGGTGATCAGCCTGCAATACATCGCCACGCTGCTGAGCCGACCACACGCCGGGCGCTATGCCGATGTGTGGGGGCCAAAAAAAGTGGTGGTGCTGGGGCTGGTGGGCTGTTTGCTGAGCGGCATCTGTATTCTGTTATCAGCGTTGAGTGAAGGGCAGGGCGTGCTGAGCCTGGTGCTGCTGTGTCTGGGGCGCGTGATTCTGGGCGTGGGGCAGAGTTTCTCTGGCACCGGCACGTCGCTGTGGGGCGTGGCACGCGTCGGTTCGCTGCATATTGGCCGGGTGATTTCGTGGAACGGCATTGTGACCTATGGCGCGATGGCAATCGGTGCGCCGCTTGGCGTGGTGATCTTCCGCAGTGGCGGTTTGCTGCTGCTCTCCAGCATCATTATCGCGATTTGTCTGGTGGCGATTGCGCTGGCGCTACCGCGTGCGCCGGTGAAAGGCAGCAAAGCCAAGCCGCTGCCGTTTCGTGCGGTGCTGAGCAAGGTGTACGGTTTTGGCCTGATTCTGGCGATGGGTTCCGCCGGATTTGGCGTTATCGCGACTTTTATCACGCTGTTTTATCAGGACAAGGGGTGGGATGGCGCAGCCTTTGCCTTGACCATGTTTAGCGCCGCGTTCGTCGGCACGCGCCTGCTGTTCCCCAATGCCATCAATAAGCTGGGTGGATTACGTGTGGCGAGTATCTGCTTTGCGGTTGAAGCGATTGGCCTGTTTTTGGTGGCCGGCTCGGTTGATCCGTGGATGGCGAAAATGGGTGCGTTCCTTACCGGCGCGGGCTTCTCGCTGGTATTCCCGGCAATTGGCGTGGTGGCGGTAAAAGTGGTGCCGCAGCAGAATCAGGGCAGCGCGTTAGCGACTTATACCGCGTTTATGGATTTGTCGCTGGGGATTACCGGACCGATTGCCGGTTTCATCATGAGTTATGCGGGTGTGTCGCTGGTCTATTTTCTTACCGCGCTGTTGGTGTGTTTAGCGCTGTTTTGTACGCTGCGCATGATCAAGCGTTTGCCGGAAGATCCGGTGGTGGAGATTAAAGAGAACGCGTAGTTAGTGGTCGCCATGAATGGCGACCCTACAAAACCCGTAGGGTGCGCATTTATGCGCACCAGGACATTCAGATGTATGCAGGATAAAAAAAGGCCTCCGACCGAGGCCTAACACTAGCAAAAAGTGTCTTGTTTTAGACACAGATAAGGGTTCTTTCAGGCTTGCAGCAATTCGATGCTGTGGCGAATCTGGCGCTCAATCTCTGCGGTGTTCCACGTCTCCAGTTCCGATGAAAACGGCTCAAACGCATAGATGCCTTTGTAGCCGAGCATCTCCAGTCGTTTCACCTGTGCCACGCTGTTCAGCACATCGCGATTGCTGAGCATGATGCGCTCTTCATCGGTGAGCTGCGCCGTTGGGCGGGTATCTTCCACGCCAGACAAATGCACCAGGCCAATATGGTTGATATCAATCTCCTGTGGGAACTCGTTTTCGGCGTTCTCATACAGATGATGATGGAAGGTATCGAGCAGCACTTTAAAGGGTACGCCTGCCTGCTGAATCAGCTGTTGCGTTTGCACCGCTGAGCGTAGCGAACTCACTGGGAAGCCCAGCGGTTCTACTAATCCCTGAATGCCATACTTCTCAAAGCGCGGCGCCAGCACCTGCAGTGCTTCCAGCGTCTGCTGTGGCGAAATCTCAATCCCTTCATTTAGCGGACACATCACCAGCGCTCTTGCGCCAATCGCCTGCGCTTCGCTCAGCAGCGCGTCGGCTTTTGCCAGCAGCGCAGCATCAGCACGGTTAAACGGATACAACGCGTTAATTGTGACGATTTCAATCTGGTACTTATCTGTTAGCGCGCGTAGCGCCGCTACGCTGAGATCATCGGTAACCTTGCCGCTCGGCATGTCATTACGCAGTTCAACCTTGCTCAATCCTAAGCGCTGAACCAGCTGAAAGAAGGCTTCCAGCGAGAGCCGGGGCGCAATTTTACGGTTAATGCAGAAACGGGTGGGATCGATGGCCATGGCGGCTCCTGTTAGCGGATGCAGATAAGGTGCTGCAAAGAAAACATTTATTTCATTATTATTGAATTATGAAATATCAGATATTGGATCTGCCTCGCAAAAATTTCATATTTCGTTTCGCGTTGCACGAAGAAGCTAGATTTCGGACACAACGTCTGTGCTCGCAACGGCTGAGCGTTGGTGCAGTTTGACAAGCCTATCGCGCCAGCAGGGCAGCGCTTCAGGCCGATTTGTGCCCGGCTTGCAACCCAGGCGGAAAAAATGCGATCCATGCCGCTAAAAGGAAATTTTCCAAAAATAAGCATTTGAAAAATTCATTTCATTACGATAGCTTCATAGCACGCTTTAAGTATTGCCTGCACACGCAGCATCGCGGTTCGAACGGGCTCTCTGCAGGGAACTTCACATCTAAGAGGCAACGACATGACTATCGTAGGAAACTTTATCGGCGGCAAAATTACCCACAGCGCCAGCAATGAAACTATTCCCGTGTACGATCCGGCGACCGGCAAAGTGGTGCGTGAACTGACGCAGAGCACTTCTGCTGAAGTGGAAAAGGCGATTGAAGTCGCCCATGCTGCGTTCCCGGAATGGTCGAAAACCGCGCCGTTGCGTCGTGCCCGTGTGATGTTCAACTTTAAAGCCCTGATGGAAAAACACCGCGAAGAGCTGGCGGCACTGATCGTTTCTGAGCACGGTAAAGTGTGGTCAGATGCGCTGGGCGAGCTGACGCGCGGTATCGAAGTGATCGAGTATGCCTGCGGTATTCCACATCTGATTAAAGGCGAGAACTCGCCCAGCGTGGGCACCGGCGTTGATAGCTACTCGCTGATGCAGCCTGTCGGCGTGGTGGCGGGCATTACGCCATTCAACTTCCCGGCGATGGTGCCACTGTGGATGTTCCCGATCGCGCTGGCGTGCGGCAACACCTTTATCCTCAAGCCACCGGCGCTGGATCCCTCTGCTTCTGTGCGCATGGCTGAGCTGCTGAAAGAAGCGGGCCTGCCAGATGGCGTGTTCAACGTGGTGCATTCGTCAAACGAAGATGCCGAGCAGTTGTACAAAGATCCGCGTATCGCAGCGGTGAGCTTTGTCGGTTCGTCCGGCGTGGCGGAACACATCTACAAAACCGCCAGTGCCCACGGTAAACGTGTGCAGGCGTTCGGCGCGGCGAAAAACCACGCCATCGTCATGCCCGATGCCGACCTCGATGCCACCGTGAACGCCATTATGGGCGGCGCGTTTGGTTCCGCGGGTGAACGCTGCATGGCGCTGCCGGTCGTCGTTGCGGTGGGCGACGACACTGCAGATAAACTCATTGCCCGTCTGACGCCGCTGATTAAAGCGCTGCGCGTTGGTCCTGGCATCCAGCAAGGTGCCGAAGAGAATGAAATGGGCCCGGTGGTTTCTGCTGCGCATCAGAAGAAAGTGCTGGGTTACATCGACAAAGGTGAGCAGGAAGGCGCAAAGCTGGTGGTGGATGGGCGTGGCATCCAGGTGGCCGGGCACGCTGAGGGTTACTATGTGGGCGGTACGCTGTTCGACAACGTGACGTCAGACATGACCATCTGGCGTGAAGAGATCTTCGGACCGGTGCTGAGCATCATGCGTTCCACTGATTACGACAGCGCACTGCAGCTGGTCAACAGCCACGAATTCGGCAACGGCAGCGCCATCTTCACCAGCAACGGCCACACCGCGCGTGAGTTCGTGCAAAACGTGGAAGCCGGCATGGTGGGCGTTAACGTCCCGGTTCCGGTGCCAATGGCGTTCCACAGCTTCGGCGGCTGGAAGCGTTCAGTGTTTGGCGCGCTGAACGTGCACGGTCCAGACGGTGTGCGTTTCTATACCCGCATGAAAACCGCCACCGTGCGTTGGCCGAGCGGTCAGCAGACTGTATCTGAGTTCAGCATGCCGACGCTGGGCTAATTTCGCTCAACAAGGAGGAACAGGATGTCTCTGATTTCGAAAGCGCAACAACCCGACAGTAATGGCCGTATCCAGCACGTCACCCCTGAAAGCGCGGGCTGGGAATACGTCGGCTTTGATGCCTATCTGCTGAAAAAAGGGCAGAGCCTGAAACTGAGCAGCGGCGACAAAGAGTTGTGTCTGGTGCTGGTGGCGGGCTTTGCATCGGTGAAAACCCGTCACGCCGAGTTCCCGAACCTCGGTAAACGTCTGTCGCCGTTTGAACGCATTCCGCCTTATTCGGTGTATGTGCCGCATAACGACGAAGTGGACGTGTATGCGGATAGCGATCTGGAGCTGGCGGTGTGTAATGCACCGGGCAGCGGCAATTTGCCGGCGCGACTGATTGCGCCGGAAGATGTTGGCGTTGAGCAGCGTGGCAAAGGGCGCAATCAGCGCCTGGTGCACAACATCCTGCCGGACAACAAAGAGGCCGACAGCCTGCTGGTGGTGGAGGTGTATACCGACGAAGGCGCGACCAGCTCGTACCCCAGCCACAAGCACGACCAGAAAAACAGCCCGGACGAAACCTATCTGGAAGAAACCTACTATCACCGTTTCGACCCTGAGCCCGGTTTCGCCATGCAGCGTGTTTATACCGACGACCGTTCACTCGACGAGTGCATGGCGCCGTATAACCGCGACGTGGTGACGGTACCGCGTGGCTATCATCCGGTGGCAACGATTGCCGGTTACGATAACTACTATCTGAACGTGATGGCGGGGCCAAAACGTCTATGGAAATTTACCTGGGAGAAAGACCACGCCTGGGTGAACAGCGATAAGTATCCGCGAAGTTAAGCGGGTTAGTAAGGTGGGCATAAATGCGCTAATGCCGATCAGTTAAGCCCCGTGTTAATCACCGCACACAGTGTAGCGGCGCGATTTATTGCGCAATAAATTGCGCCGCTACAATGTGTGCGCGAGGTAATTGGTTTTTTTCATCACTTAACTGAAACGTAGGGTCGCCATGAATGGCGACCCTACGTTTATTGCGCTGGGTTTCGTAGGGTGCGCATTCATGCGCACCTGCATATCTGCAGCGGCATTACGCGATGAATGGCGATCGTACGGGATGTTTATTCGCTGATAACGTTATTATTCAGCGCCAGCGACACCGCCAGCGTCTGTGCCAGACACAGCGAGGCGACCTGCGAACGGAAGCCATCGACCTGCGCTTCACGCACCACAAAGCACACGTCGCTGAAGGCGGCCAGCGGGCTCACCTGGCTGTCGGTGATGGCGATCAGATGCGCACCACGCTTGGCACCCAATTCCACTAACTCCACTGCTTCACGCGCGTAAGGCGAGTAGCTAATGGCAATCACCACGTCTTTCGGGTTTACCATACTCAACTGCTCGGTGAACATGCCGCCGAGGCCATCAATCAGGAACGCTCGACGCTCAAGATGACGCAGCGCATACACCAGATAAGACGCCACGCTGAACGAGCGACGCAGGCCGATGATGTAGATGTTCTCGGCTTCATCAAGCATTTTCACCGCGCGGTTAAGCTGATCAGGATTGACCTGCATCGCCAGTTGCTGCAGCGCCTGACTATTTACCATGGTGAAGACGTTGAGGATTTCGGCCGGGCTTTCGGGTGAAGTGGCGCTGTCGTCGGTGGCGGTTTGGCGGAACAGACGTGCGCGCTCGGTGTAGTTAACGGTCTCTTCCATCAGATGCTGACGGAAAACTTGTTTCATTTCGTTAAAGCCGCTGAAGCCAAACGCGTTAGCAAAGCGGATCAGCGTGGAGGGCGGAACATCAGCATGCTGCGCGATAGACGCAACGGTATCGAAAGCGATGCTGTTGCTGTTATCAAGGATATAACGAGCCACCTGCTTCAGGCGTTTACTCAGCGTCTCATAGCGACGACGGATCTCGTCCTGTAACAGGGTTAATTGCGTTGGATTATTGGTCATTACTTCGGCCCGCTAAAAAAGAAAATATGGCTGGATAATGAGCGCTATAGTACCAGATGGATGGAAAATTTCATTCGTTTGACATCTTCGTGCCGCTTATTTCATCGGTTTATGAAATGCCTCACAAAAAGAAGGGAAGTTATGCCTTTGTCTGTTCGCCATAAATGGCGCTCTTGCGGGAACGTGCATCCTGACGTGGTCGCCATGAATGGCGTAATGCCGATCATTTAAGCCCCGTATTAAATACCGCACATTCCGTAGCGGCGCGATTTATCGCGCAATAAATTGCGCCGCTACAAAATGTGCGCCAGCTAGTTGGGGTTTTCATCTCTTAACTGACAAGCATTACGCCATTCATGGTGACCCTACGTGAGCGTGCAGTTATGTAGGGGCGCCATTTATGGCGACCAAAAAAACGGCCCATCAGGGCCGTTTCATAAACCTATATTCGATCATTAACCGCGCACAGCGCGCCAGTAGCCGATCAGGCGCAGATAATTGCCTTTCACGGTATCGATCAGCGCTTTGTCGTCCAGCTCGCCTTGCAGCCATTGGCGTGACGGCTGGCCAAAGATAGTGCGGCCGACCGCAAAACCTTTTACCCACGGCGCTTGCGCCGCCGCCGCGAAGCCGGCTTTCAGCGTCTCTTCTGGCGCGTCGAGGCCAAGTAACAGAATACCGCGACAGTGCGGATCGTTCTGCTCGATCAGCTCACCAATCGCCTGCCAGCTCTCCGCAGACAGCGGCGGCAATTTCCACCAGTCCGGCTGAACGCCCAGGCTGTAAAAGTGGCTGAGCATATCGTAATAATAGGATTCATTCCGGTCTGGATTGCTCTCCGGCAGAATCAGTTCCAGCAGCAGCTCGTGCCCGCTCTTATTACAGCCCTTCCACACATCAAGAACCAGATCATCCTGCTCTTTACGCAGTTCAGCGCTGTCGTGCGGGTGATAGAACACCAGGCATTTCACCACGTGCTCAGCAGGCCAGTCGACCAGCTGCGAACCAATGTTGCCATGCTCAAGACGCAGTGGGCGTGAACTTGGCAGCTCAATCGGACGCCCGATCCACCAGTTTTTGCCGGTAATTGCGTTCAGTGCTTTCTGACCGTAAGTGGTATCCGCGAGGATGCCACTCTTCTCATTCAAACCGGCTTCGTTGGCCGCTTCTTCTGCGGCACGCAGCAGCAGCAGTTTCAACTGTGGAATGCGCTCTTCGCTGACGCCCGCTTCGCGCGCCATATCTGCCAGCTGCTTGCGGTGGTCGAAAGCGAATACATTCAGCTCTGGCCACTGCTGTTTACGCGTGGTGACGCGATGCAGGTGATTCAGACGCACATCCAGATCCGGACGTTTCACGTCTTTATCGCGGCTCAGGAAATCGTCCAGCTCTTCTTTGGTCGGCATCGCCGGGGCGCAGCCGTGGCGAGAAACCACCAATGCGCCACAGGCGTTAGCGTAACGGCATGCTTGCTCCCAGCTTTCATCATTGAGCCAGCCGCGCAGCAGGCCAGACATAAAGGCATCGCCCGCACCCAGCACATTCAGCACTTCTACGCGCACACCGCTTTGCAGTTTGGTCTGTTCCCAGCTATCCGGAATCTCGCCCTCGAATACGACGCAACCCATCGGGCCACGCTTACACACCAGCGTTGCCTGGCTGGATTTGCGCACATTTTTCAGCGCGGTCAGCGTGTCGGTGCTGCCGCCAGCGATATGGAACTCTTCTTCCGTTCCCACCACCAAATCGAAATAGTGCAGCACTTCCTGCAGCTGTTGCGTCACTTCACCCGACTCAATGAAACGCGTTTCACCATCACCGAGTGAGGTTAAGCCCCACAGCACTGGACGGTAATCGATATCCAGCGCGGTGCGCAGCCCGCTACGTTTGGCGATATCCAGCGCTTTCAGCACGGCTGCGCGGGTTTGTGGATGCGACAGGTGCGTGCCCGTCACGGCAACGGCGCGCGACGAGGTGATGAACTCTTCTTTGATATCTTCCGGCACCAGACCCATGTCGGCGCAGTTATCGCGGTAGAAGATCAGCGGGAAACTCTCTTCATCTTTGATCCCGAGGATCACCAGGCCGGTCAGGCGATGTTTATCAGTGATCAGTCCGTCAGTGTTGCAACCTGCGCGTTGCAGCGCTTCACGCAAAAAGCGGCCGTTGTGCTCGTCACCTACACGCGCCAGCATGGCTGATTTCAGGCCCTGAATGGCCGTGCCGTAAGCCACGTTGCCGGAAGAACCGCCCAGATATTTGTTGAAGCTGGTCATATCTTCCAGACGTGATCCAATTTGCTGACCGTAAAGGTCGACGGCGATGCGTCCAATACAAATCACATCAAGCCGCTTCTGTTGTGTACTCATACCTATTGTTTCCTTCTGTGATAAGCAGACACTGCGGGCGCTGCCGCCCAACGTCGAGCGCTTTGCTTCCGGGTTCTCAAGGTGCCTGATTGGCTTTGGTCGCAGTATGAGGAATAAAAATTCCAAATTCAATATGAAATGAAACATCCATCACGATTTTGTGAGCCAGGTAAAACTCTGACGAAGCCGCTAAACAGCAGCGCATTCGCGGTGAGTTTCAGTGATAGTCAGGCTTGTGAGCCAGGTCTCAGGAAAGTGTTGGCGAATCAAGGAAGCTACTGAAGTGAAATGAAATTTCGTTATGACCTGCAAATGACCTTTTACTGTTCCACTTTTTCCCCTTTCGCGGCTCATGTCGCCCACGTTTCATTGCTGAATTTGATCTCCATCGCAAAATGAAATGTTTCTTCTGTAATCGTGTTTAATGAAAAAAATATTTGTTTATAATCGCCTCACGTTTCACTTAATCCGCGGGCGCCGTGAACGGCAGTTTTTACCCGAACCGCGATGTACCTCGCCGCAGGTACCAGCATGTAAAGGAAGAAGCATATGGGCACAATCAGACTCACTACGGCACAGGCGCTGGTAAAATTTCTCGATAACCAATACCTGAACGTTGACGGTGTTGAAACCAAATTTGTGAAAGGTATTTTTGCCATTTTCGGTCACGGCAACGTGCTGGGGTTGGGTCAGGCGCTGGAGCAGGACAGCGGCGATCTGGTCGTGCATCAGGGCCGTAATGAGCAGGGCATGGCGCACGCCGCCATTGGTTTTGCGAAGCAGTCGCTGCGTCGTCAGATTATCGCCTGTACTTCTTCTGTCGGGCCTGGCGCGGCCAACATGATTACGGCTGCCGCGACGGCGACCGCCAACCGCATTCCTTTATTGCTGCTGCCGGGCGATGTGTTCGCGACGCGCCAACCGGATCCCGTATTGCAGCAAATCGAACAGAGTCACGATCTCAGCATCAGCACCAACGACGCGTTCCGCGCGGTAAGCAAATACTGGGACCGCGTCAGCCGCCCGGAACAGCTAATGACCGCCTGCATCAACGCGTTACGCGTGCTGACCGATCCAGCGGAAACCGGCGCGGTCACTATCGCACTGCCGCAGGACGTGCAGGGCGAAGCCTGGGATTTCCCGGAATACTTCTTCCAGAAACGTGTGCATCGTCTGGATCGCCGCCTGCCCACGGCCGCGCAGTTGCAAGATGCGCTGGCGCTCATTGCACGTAAACACAAACCGCTGATCATTGTCGGGGGCGGCCTGAAATACTCCGATGCCGGTGATGCGCTGCTGAAGTTTGCCGAGCGCTTCAACATTCCGTTTGCTGAAACTCAGGCGGGTAAAGGCACCATTGTTTCCGATCACCCGTTGAACGTGGGCGGCGTGGGCGAAACCGGCTGTCTGGCAGCCAACCTGCTGGCGAAAGAGGCCGATCTGGTGATTGGCATTGGTACGCGCTACACCGATTTCACCACCGCGTCGAAATGGATTTTCCAAAATCCGCAGGTCAGCTATCTGAATCTCAACGTCAGCAACTTCGACAGCTACAAGCTGGATGCGGTGCAGCTGCTGGCGGATGCGCGTGAAGGCTTAACCGCGCTGGAAAGCGGCTTGAAAGGTTTCGAAAATCAGTGGGGCGGCCAGATTGAGCTGTCGCAAAGCAAGCTGCTGAAAGAGACGCAGCGCGTATATGCCGCGACCTATAACACCGACGATTTCATTCCAGAAATCGCCGACCACGCCGATCGCGAAGCGCTATTTGCGGAGTTTGAGCGCCTGACGAAATCGGTGCTGACGCAGAGCAGCGTGCTGGGCACCTTAAACGAGCAACTCCCAAAGGATGCGGTGATTGTGGCGGCGGCGGGCAGTCTGCCGGGCGACCTGCAACGCGTGTGGCGCACCAAAGATTACAACTCGTACCACGTTGAGTACGGCTATTCCTGTATGGGTTACGAAGTGAATGCCGCGCTAGGCGTAAAGCTGGCGCAGCCACAGCGTGAAGTCTACGTCATGGTCGGCGACGGGTCGTTCATGATGCTGCACTCCGAGCTGGTTACCTCGATTCAGGAAGGCGCCAAAATCAACGTGGTGCTGCTGGATAACATGACTAACGGCTGTATCAACAATCTGCAGATGGAACATGGCATGGACAGCTTCACCACCGAGTTCCGCTTCCGTAACCCCGAAGGCGGCAAATTGGATGGCGGCTTTGTGCCGGTGGACTTTGCGGCGATTGCCGGTGGCTACGGTTGCAAAACCTACCGCATCACCACGCTGGAGCAGCTGGAAGCCGCGCTGATCGATGCGCAAAAGCAGACCGTTTCAACGCTGTTTGACATCAAAGTGCTGCCCAAAACCATGGTGCACAAATATTTCAGCTGGTGGCACGTCGGCGTGGCGCAGACCTCCACGTCAACGCGCACGCAGGAAGTGGCCGACAACCTTAACGTGCATATCGAACAAGCGCGTAAGTACTAATACCTCTTTTAGGCCGGCGTCATCCGGCCTTGTTAAACCCTATACCCAACATCATTCGAGAGGCAGGAAGGCAGCCAACGCGAGAATCCCGATGAGCTGACTTAAGTCAGTGATTCAGGAGAACGAGAGCAGCCAACGTACCTGCATCTTGAAATATGAAGGGGACACTTATCCGACTCTACAGGTGTAATTATGACGCTCAAACTCGGTGTAATTGGTACCGGCGCAATTGGTCAGGAACACATTCGTCGCTGCAATAATGTATTGCAGGGGGCAAAGGTTGTGGCAGTTTCAGATATCAACGTGGAAGGGGCGCGCGCAGCGCTGCAACGTCTGAATATCGAAGCCGAGGTGTATCAGGATGGCCATCAGGTCATCAACTCGCCAGAAGTCGATGCCGTGCTGGTGACATCCTGGGATCCGACCCACGAAGAGTTTACGCTGGCCGCGATTGCTGCGGGCAAACCGGTGTTCTGTGAAAAGCCGCTGGCACTGAGCGCCGAAGGCTGCCGTCGCATTGTTGATGCCGAGATCAAACACGGTAAACGTCTGGTGCAAGTTGGCTTTATGCGCCCGTACGATTCCGGCTATCGCGCACTGAAAAAAGTGATTACCGATGGTGAAATCGGCGAACCGCTGATGCTGCACTGCGCGCACCGCAACCAGAGCGTCGGCGAGAATTACACCACGGACATGGCGATCACCAACACCCTGATTCACGAGCTGGACGTGCTGCGCTGGCTGACCGAAGACGACTACAAAACCGTGCAGGTGGTGTTCCCGCGTACCACCTCGAAATCTCATGCCAATCTGAAAGATCCGCAGATCGTGCTGTTCGAAACGCAGAAAGGCATCCGCATTGATGTGGAAATTTTTGTTAACTGCGCGTACGGCTACGACATCCAGTGTGAAGTCGTGGGTGAAGAGGGCATTGCTAAGCTGCCTGAGCCTTCTGCTATCCAAACGCGCAAAAACGCGCGTCTCGGCGTGCCGTTGCTGACCGACTGGAAGGATCGTTTCATTGATGCCTACGACGTTGAGCTGCAAGCGTTCATCAATGACGTTAAAGACGGCCAACTAACGGGGCCTTCGGCCTGGGATGGTTTTGCTGCCTCTGTGGCGGCCGATGCCTGCCATAAAGCGCAGAACAGCGGTGCGATTGAGCCGGTAACCATGCCGCCGCGTCCGGATTTCTACGCCAAATAATGCGAATACTCCTCGGCGGCTCAGCGGCCGCCTCTGTGAATCAGGGACAACAAGATGAACAAAGACAACGTAAAACTGGCAATAGCGCCAATCGGCTGGACCAACGACGACATGCCGGAGCTGGGCAGCGAAAACACCTTCCAGCAAACCGTGAGTGAAATGGCGCTGGCGGGTTTTACCGGTAGCGAAGTGGGCAGCAAATATCCGCGCGATCCGGCGATTCTCAAGCCGATGCTGGATATCCGTGGCATTCAAATCTGCAATGCCTGGTTCAGCACCTTTTTCGCCAATGGCGACAAAGCCAAAACCATCGACGAATTCACCAATCACATGAACTTCCTGCATGCGATGGGCGCGCGCGTGATTGGCTGCTCCGAACAGAGCAAAAGTATTCAGGGCACCACGCTGGCGGTGCTGGAGCAGAAGCCGATTTTCAGTGATGAAGAGTGGCGTTTGACGGCGGAAGGCTACAACGAGCTGGCGGAGATCGCCGCTAAGAAAGGCATGCGTTTGACGCTGCATCATCACATGGGCACCGGCATCCAGACACCTGCTGAGATCGACCGCTTTATGGAGTCAACCAATGAGAATGTCGGCCTGCTGTACGATACCGGCCACATTTACTACTCCGAAGGTTCACAGCAGGCGATGCTGGACGTGCTGACCAAATATCTGCCGCGTATTTTCCACGTGCATCTGAAAGACGTGCGCGACAGCGTGGTAGCGGAAGTGCGCGAAAAATCACTGTCGTTCCTCGATGGCGTAAAGAAGGGCACCTTCACCGTGCCTGGCGACGGCGTGATCGATTTCAAACCGGTGTTCAAAATCCTCGACGATTATGGCTATAAAGGCTGGATGGTGGTGGAAGCGGAACAGGATCCGGCGCTGGCTAATCCGTTCGAATATGCAGTGAAGGCGCGTAAATATATCCGCGAGAATACCGGGTTGTAAAATAGTGCAGGCGTTAAAAAGGTCGCCATGAATGGCGACCCTACAAAGCAATGGTCGTCATTCATGACGACCTTTTTTCATTACGACGCCAGCGACAGCGCCGGTTTCTGTGCGTTGACCGCCAGCCACTCAGCAATACGCGCCTGCTCGGCTGCACTCAGCCACATACCTTGTTTGGTACGACGCCAAATCGCATCATCCAGCTCGCGCACCCATTCGTTTTTCACCAGGTAACGCAGCTCGGCTTCATAAAATTCATGGCCGAAATTCTCACCCAAATCATCAAGGCTTTTCGCGCCTTCAAGCAGAACTTCAGTGCGGCTGCCGTAAGTACGGGCAAAGTGACGTGCCATGCCTTCGCTGATAAACGGATAGCGACGACGCAGACCCGCGGCATAATCTTCACGCGTACCGGAGAAATCACCGCCCGGCAATACCGCGCTTTTCGTCCACGCAGGGCCGATAGTCGGGTAGTACTTGCTCAGTTTTTCCAACGCATGTTCTGCCAGCTTACGGTAGGTGGTCAGCTTGCCGCCGAATACCGACAGCAGCGGCGCCTGGCCATTGTCGTCATGCACGTCCAGCGTGTAATCACGGGTGATGGCCTGCGGCGAATCGGATTCGTCATCGCACAGCGGACGCACGCCTGAGTAAGTCCAAACGATGTCATCTTTCTTCAGCTGCTGTTTGAAGTGTCCGTTAAACACGTTCAGCAGGTAGCTGATTTCGTTGTCATCAATCTTCACGTTTTTCGGATCGCCTTTGTACTCCACGTCGGTGGTACCGATGATGGAGAATTCATCCATCCACGGAATCACAAACACGATACGGTTATCTTCGTTTTGCAGGATATACGCCTGCTTTTCGCGGTGTACGCGCGGCACCACAATGTGGCTGCCTTTGATCAGACGGATGCCGTAAGGCGATTTCAACTTGAGGCCGTCGTCGAAGAACTCTTTCACCCACGGACCGGCCGCATTGACCAGACCCTTGGCGCGCCAGGTATAGGTTTTGCCGCTATCGATATCTTCGGCTTCTACCATCCACAGACCGGCTTCACGCCAGGCGCGGGTGACTCGCGTGCGGGTACGGACTTCACCGCCCTGTTTTTCCACTTCCTGCGCGTTGAGCACCACCATACGTGCATCATCAACCCAGCAGTCAGAATATTCGAAACCGCGCGTGATTTCTGGCTTGAGGGCCGAATCCGCGCCAAAACGCAGACTTTTACTGCCCGGCAGCGTGGTGCGTTTACCGAGGCGATCGTACATAAACAAGCCCATACGGATCATCCACGCCGGACGCAAATGCGGGCGGTGCGGCAGGCGGAAACGCATCGGGAAAGCGATGTGCGGTGCCATTTTCAGCAGCACTTCACGTTCTGCTAAGGCTTCGCCAACCAGGCGGAATTCATAATGCTCAAGGTAGCGCAGGCCACCGTGAATCAGTTTCGAGCTGTTGGAGGAGGTTGCACAGGCCAAATCCCGCGCCTCCAGCATCAGCACCGACAGTCCGCGTCCTGCAGCGTCCACTGCAATGCCGGCTCCGTTAATGCCGCCGCCGATCACGATCAGGTCTTTGGTTTCCACGTCATCTCCTCCGATGTTCGGAATAGTTCTAAAATGTTCGTTTTCGAGCGTAATAATAATCGGAAACCAACATCTATGCCAGCGGTTAACTGAATAAAAACATTTTTGCGTGATATAGCTAACATTCCGACAGGAAAAAAATCACATAACCACAGGACTTGTCAGGTTATCGCGGCGGGTTCTCAGGTTAAACTAAGCGCTAATTGTGTAATGCTTGTGAGCAAAGACGATTAGGTCGCCATAAATGACGACCCTACAACGGCCACTCCGAGCAGTCGTGGGGTCGCCATTTATGGCGACCTGGCAACAACACCGGCGATTTTATCAACCGCTAATTGTGACGAAGTAATGAGAGACACCATGGAAACCTTCGAAAGTATTAATGTCTTGCAAGCGCAAGAGCATCTGGCACAAGGTGCGCAGCTGGTGGATATCCGTGATCCGCAGAGCTTTATGATGGGCCATGCGGCGGGTGCGCAGCATCTGACCAACGATAACCTGGCGGACTTTATTGCCAACGCCAATCAGGATTTGCCGGTACTGGTGATGTGCTATCACGGCAACAGCAGCAAAGGCGCGGCGCAGTTCCTGCTGGGGCAGGGATTCAACGCTGCATACAGCATTGATGGTGGATTTGACGCCTGGCGCGCGGCATTCCCGGCGCAGGTTGCCATCGGCGAAGCCTAAGCCCATCGCATAAGGAAGGGGAGCACCGCATGATGCGCATCACCCAGTTTAATAATCCGCGCATGGCGCAGGCGTTTGTCGATTACATGGCGACACGCGGCGTGAAGCTACGAATTGAGCGCGAAAGCCACTTCGTCATCATGTTGGATGATGAAAGCAAGCTGGAGATGGTCGAAAACGAACTCGCGCAGTTTGTGCGCGATCCCAATCATCCGCGCTATCAGGCTGCCAGCTGGCACAGTGGCAACACCGAAAGTGGTTTGCGTTACGAGCGCACCCACATCTGGGCGAGCATTCGTGAACGCGCAGGACCGCTCACCATGACCGTGATGATTGCCTGCGTGGTGGTGTTTATCCTGATGCAGATTGTGGGTGATGATGTGGCGCTGGATTGGCTGGCGTGGCCAGCGGACTCTTCGCAATATTTCCAGGTGTGGCGCTGGTTCAGCCATGCGCTGCTGCATTTCTCGCTGCTGCACATCCTGTTCAATCTGATGTGGTGGTGGTATCTCGGCGGAGCCGTTGAGAAGCGTCTCGGCAGCGGCAAGCTATTTGTGATTATGCTGATCTCGGCGCTGCTGACCGGCTGCATGCAGGCTAAATTTAGCGGCGTGCTGTTTGGTGGCTTGTCGGGCGTGGTTTACGCACTGATGGGTTACTGCTGGCTGCGCGGCGAGCGCGATCCCGAAAGTGGCATTTATCTCGAGCGCGGCCTGATTGGCTTCGCGGTAGTGTGGTTAGTGATTGGCTGGTACGGCGCATTCGGTATGGCGATTGCCAACGCGGCGCACGTCACTGGTTTACTGGTGGGTTTAGCGATGGCGTTTGTTGATACGCGTAAAATTGCGCGTCGTTAGCAGCACGATGAAAAGAAGCGGCTTTGAGCCGAGGAGAGAGATGTGAAGCAGACGCAACGTCATGACGCCATTATCGATCTGGTCCGGCGTCAGGGATATGTCAGTACTGAAGAGTTGGTGGATCACTTTGAGGTCAGCCCACAAACCATTCGGCGCGATCTGAACGACCTGGCCGATCAGAACAAAATCATGCGCCATCACGGCGGGGCGGCATTGCCGTCCAGCTCAGAAAACACCGCATGGCAGGATCGTAAGATGATGTGGTCGGGGGAGAAAGCGCGTATCGCCGAGCGCGTGGCGAGCCAGATCCCCGATGGTGCCACGCTGTTTATTGATATCGGTACCACGCCAGAAGCGGTGGCGCATGCACTGCTCAATCACAACAATCTGCGCGTGGTCACCAACAACCTAAACGTAGCGATTCTGTTGATGGCGAAACCCGATTTCCGCGTCATTATCGCCGGCGGCGAAGTGCGTACGCGTGATGGCGGCATCATGGGTGAAGCGACGCTGGATTTCATTTCGCAGTTTCGCCTTGATTACGGCATTCTCGGCATCAGCGGTATTGATATGGATGGTTCACTGCTGGAGTTCGATTATCACGAAGTACGCACCAAACGCGCCATTATCGAAAATTCACGCTGCGTGATGCTGGTGGTGGATCACTCCAAGTTTGGCCGCAATGCGATGGTTAACCTCGGCAATATGAGCCTGATTGATTACCTGTACACCGATCAAAGCCCACCCGCCAGCGTGCTGAAAGTGATTGAACAGCACGAAGTGCATCTTGAGCTCTGCTAACGCCATAGCGGCGCAATTTATTGCGCGATAAATTGCGCCGCTACAAAACCCGCACCGTTTTTTTTCTTAACACGCGCATTTCCCTGTCGCTTTTTTCTGCGCCCGCAGCTTTACTTATCCATTCACTTTGCGCTCGCCCCGGCTTTACCGTTAACGGACACGAAGGGATTGATATGTCGCAGCAAAAATTCAATAAAACACGTTTCGACGCCGCGCTCACCCGCCAATGGCAGCATCTTGGGCTCTCATCCGCCCAGCAAATGACACCGCACCAATGGTGGCAAGCGCTGAGCAGCGTGCTCGCAGAAATGCTGGCGACGCAGCCACCGGTGCCGCCCAAACAAGGACAGCGCCACGTTAATTATCTGTCGATGGAGTTTCTGCTGGGGCGTTTGACCGGCAATAACCTGCTCAATCTTGGCTGGTACAACGAGGTGCAAGCCGCGCTGGCGGAACATCAGGTTGAGCTGAGCGAACTGCTGGAAGAGGAAATTGATCCTGCACTCGGCAACGGCGGTTTGGGTCGCTTAGCTGCCTGCTATATGGATTCGATGGCGACCGTCGACCAGGCCGCAATGGGCCACGGCCTCAACTATCAATACGGTCTGTTTCGCCAGACCTTTACCGACGGACAGCAGCAGGAAGCGCCGGATGACTGGCAGCGCGATCGTTATCCGTGGTTCCGGCATAACGCCGCGCTGGATGTGCAGGTTGGCCTCGGCGGCAAGGTAAAAAAGAACCACGATGGTAGCCTCAACTGGCGTCCTAAAATTCACCTCAAAGGTGAAGCCTGGGATTTGCCGGTGGTGGGTTATCGCAATGGCATCACGCTGCCGCTGCGACTGTGGAGAGCCTGCAGCGCGCACCCGTTTGATCTCACTGCGTTTAACAACGGTCAGTTCCTGCAGGCCGAGCAGCAAGGCATCGAGGCCGACAAGCTGACCAAGGTGCTCTATCCCAATGATAATCATGCCGAAGGCAAGCGCCTGCGCCTGATGCAACAGTATTTCCAGTGCGCCTGTGCGGTCGGCGATATTCTGCGACGCCATCATCTGGCTGGGCGCGCAATCCGCAGCTTGCCCGATTTCGAAGTGATCCAGCTTAACGACACCCATCCCACCATCGCCATTCCGGAAATGCTGCGCGTGCTGCTGGATGAGCATCAACTGAGCTGGGACGATGCGTGGCACATCACCAGTCGCACCTTCGCTTACACCAATCACACGCTGATGCCGGAAGCGCTGGAGCGTTGGGATGAACGATTGGTGCGCGACCTATTGCCACGCCATTGGCTTATTATTCGCGAAATTAATCGCCACCTGAAGAAAGTGGTGAAGCAGCAGTGGCCGGGCGATAAGGCGATGTGGCACAAGCTGGCGGTGGTGGCTGAGGGCCAGGTGCGGATGGCGAATTTGTGCGTAGTGAGCTGTTTTGCGGTTAATGGCGTGGCGGCATTGCACTCAGAGCTGGTGGTGAAAGATCTGTTCCCGGAATATCACCTGCTGTGGCCGAACAAATTCCATAACGTCACCAACGGCATTACGCCACGCCGCTGGTTGAAACAGTGTAATCCGCTGCTGTCGACGCTCATTGATGACAGCCTGCAGGTGGAGTGGGCTAACGATCTTGATGCGCTGGCGTGGCTCGCGCCCTTTGCCCGTAAAAAGGCTTTCCGCCAACAGTTTCGCGCCATCAAACAGCAAAATAAGCAGCGGCTAACGCTCTATGTCAAACGTGTGACCGGCATTGATATCAATCCGGATGCGCTGTTTGACGTACAGATTAAGCGACTGCATGAGTACAAGCGTCAGCACCTCAGTTTGCTGCATATGCTGCACTGCTATCGTCAGCTGCGCGATAATCCGGACAATCCTGATGTTGTGCCGCGCGTATTTATCTTTGGTGCCAAAGCAGCGCCCGGCTATTACCTCGCCAAAAACATCATCTATGCCATCAACAAAGTCGCGGACGTCATCAACAACGATCCGCAGGTCGGCGATCGCCTCAAAGTGGTGTTTATACCGGATTACCGCATCACCGCCGCAGAGCTGATCATTCCGGCCGCCGATCTCTCCGAGCAGATTTCCACGGCTGGTTATGAGGCTTCCGGTACCGGCAATATGAAGCTGGCGCTGAATGGCGCGCTGACCATTGGCACGTTAGACGGCGCCAACGTGGAGATTGCCGAGGCGGTGGGCGAGAAGAATATCTTTATCTTCGGCAATCGCGTCGATGAGGTGAAGGCGCTGAAGGCCGGCGGCTACCACCCGAAAAAGCTGCGCAAACAGAATCCTTATCTGGATGGTTTGTTGAAGGAGCTGGAGAAG
This sequence comes from Enterobacter ludwigii, assembly GCA_900068845.1. Lineage (GTDB taxonomy): Bacteria > Pseudomonadota > Gammaproteobacteria > Enterobacterales > Enterobacteriaceae > Pantoea > Pantoea ludwigii_A. The sequence goes on along the minus strand of CEFQ01000011.1, from coordinate 12,451 downwards.
GGCACGTTCAGCGATGGCGATAAGCACGCGTTCGCCCTGATGCTGCAAAGCCTGACGAAGAACGGCGATCCGTGGCTGGTGCTGGCCGATTTTGATGCGTACATCGCGGCGCAGCAGCAGGTGGAAGCGCTGTGGAAAAACCAGGAGGCCTGGACGCGCGCAGCGATCCTGAACACCGCCCACACTGGCCGTTTTAGCTCTGACCGATCGATTCGTGATTATCAGCAGTTGATTTGGCAGGCGGCAAGATAATGTGCCAATTCCCTCGGCGATTTGTAGCGGCGCAATTTATTGCGCATTGTCTGGATGGGCACGACGCCGCCATTAAAATGCGCGATAAATCGCGCCGCTACGGTAAGTGCACACTTTATGATCAGGAGAAAGGATGACGCTCAATAAGTTGGATCAGGCGGCACAGGATGCCGGCATCGCGCTGCGCTTTATCAATGCCCATGGCGAGCCGGAAACCATCAGCGATGACACCAAACGCGCGCTGCTGGCGGTAATGGAAACACCTACCGGCAAGGCACCACCATTGCCGCCGGTGCAGGTATTTGCCGCTCGTGCTCAACGCCAACTCACACCGCAAGGCAACGGCACCTATGCATGGCAACTGCTCACTGAACAAGGCAAAAACCTCGATGGTGAGGTGCAGGGCGGCGAACCATTGATACTGCCGCCGCGTCTGCCGCAAGGCTATCATCAGCTCACGCTGCGCAAAGGTCGTCAGCAGTGGCAAACGCGCATCATCATTGCCCCGCGGCGCTGCTATCTGCCTGAACCGCTTGAGCAGGGCGAAAAACGCTGGGGCGCGCTGGTGCAGCTCTATACGCTGCGTTCAGAAAATAACTGGGGCATTGGCGATTTTGGCGATTTGAAATTGATGCTGGAGGAGATTGCCGCTCAGGGTGGCGATTTTGTTGGCCTCAATCCGCTGCATGCGCTCTATCCGTCGCTGCCGGAACATGCCAGTCCGTATAGTCCAACGTCGCGTCGCTGGCTCAATGTGTTGTATATCGACATCAATCAGCTAGAGGATTTTCAGCACAGCAAAGAGGGTCAGCGCTGGTGGAAGCGCGCCACAACGCGCAAGACGCTGGAGAAAGCGCGTGCCAGCGAGTTTGTCGATTACAGCGCGGTGGCTGAACTGAAATTAGCCGCGCTGCGTTTTGCCTGGCAAAACTATCAGCCACGCGCGGCAGCTGACGTCGAATTCCAGCAATTTATCGCCGACGGTGCCGCGCATCTGCGCTATCAGGCCGCTTTTGACGGCATTCTCGCCGAGCGCAGCCAACAGCACCCCGATGAATGGGGCTGGGCAAAATGGCCGGAAGGCTGGCGCAACGCGTTGTTGCCGGAAGTGCAGCAATGGTGTGCAGAACACGACGATGAGATTCAGTTCTGGAGCTGGCTGCAGTGGCTGGCGCAGCAGCAGTTTGCCGCGTGCTGGCAGCGCAGCCAACAGCTCGGTATGGCGGTAGGTTTATATCGCGATTTAGCGGTCGGCGTGGCGCAGGGCAGTGCCGAAACCTGGCAGGATCCGGAACTCTATAAGCTGGGTGCATCAGTCGGCGCACCGCCGGATCGTCTCGGTCCGCAGGGACAAAACTGGGCGTTACCGCCGCTCGATCCGCATGTCATGCGTGCGCGCGGCTATCAGCCATTTATCGATCTGCTGCGCGCCAGCATGCGCGACTGCGGCGCACTGCGCATCGATCACGTGATGGCGCTGCTGCGTTTATGGTGGATACCCTACGGCGAAAGTGCCGATAAAGGGGCTTACGTAGCGTATCCGGTGCACGATCTGCTGGCGATCCTCGCGCTGGAGAGCCAGCGCCATCGCTGTATGGTGATCGGCGAAGATCTCGGCACGGTGCCGAAAGAAATTGTCAGCCTGCTGCGCAACAGCGGCATTTTCTCATGGAAAGTGCTGTTCTTCGAGCAGCATAGCGATGGCCGCTATCGTCAGCCGCACGAGTATCCTTCTCAATCAATCGCCAGTGCCAGTACGCATGATTTGCCGACGTTAAGCGGGTTTTGGCACGCAGATGATTTAGCGCTGGGTGACAAGCTGGGCATTTATCCCGGCGACAGCGTGCTGCAATCCCTGCAGCAACAGCGGGTGAAGCAAAAGCAGGCGCTGCTGGATGCACTGCATCAAGCCGCTACGCTGCCTGCACGCAGCGGTAAACGCGCCGACGGTTTGGCATTATCTCCCGCGCTAACGCTGGCGTTTCACCGCTATCTGGCGCTTACTAACAGCACATTGCTTGGGCTACAACCGGAAGATTGGCTGGGTATGTCTACGCCGGTTAATGTGCCGGGCACCGTTAACGAATACCCAAACTGGCGGCGCAAGCTTAGCGTCACGCTGGAAGCCATGTTTACAGAGGAGGTACAAAAGGTATTAAAAGCGGTGAGCGAAGGAAGGAAAGGAAAATAAAAACGCGCGGCAGCATCGGGTTGCTGCCGCGTGCTAAATCAATAGTAAGAGTGTTCGCCGCGCTGGTGCTCGGTCAAATCACGCACGCCTTTCAACTCCGGGAAGGCTGCCAGCAGCTCTTTCTCGATGCCATCTTTCAGCGTCACGTCGATCATCGAACAACCGTTACAGCCACCGCCGAATTGCAAAATAGCGATGCCGTCATCGGTGATTTCCATCAGCGATACGCGACCGCCGTGGCCCGCCAGCTGCGGGTTAATCTGCGCTTGCAGCAGATATTCCACGCGTTCCACCATCGGCGCATCGTCAGAGACTTTACGCATTTTGGCGTTTGGCGCTTTCAGCGTCAGCTGTGAACCAAGGTTGTCGGTAACAAAGTCGATTTCCGCGTCATCGAGGTACGGTGCGCTCAGCTCATCAACAAAGGCTGACAGTTTCTCGAACTTAAATTCTGTATCAGTCGCTTCTACTGCATCAGGTGGGCAGTAAGAAACACCGCATTCTGCGGTTGGCGTACCCGGATTAATGACGAATACGCGAATCTGAGTGCCATCTTCTTGTTTTGACAGCAATTTTGAAAAGTGCTCTTGCGCAGCATCAGTAATAACGATCATGGCGATTGCTCAATAGTTGACTAAATTACTTGGTTATAATACGCCCAACACCGACGCTCTACAAGGTACGGCACAGGCAACCAATGTGTACGCTGGCCGCGCCTTGCGCCAGCAGGATGCGGCTTATTTCCGCCACGGTACTTCCGGTCGTCACAACATCGTCGATAAGCAGGATATGGCGTCCGCGTACCGGCATTTCAAGGCGAAAGGCACCGCGTAGGTTCTTTTTACGCGCGCTGGCACTCAATGAGTGCTGTACTGCGCCGTGGCGCACACGTTTTACGCCTTCGCGATATTCACAGTCCAGCCAGCGTGCCAGCGGCTTTGCCAGCAGCGCCGCCTGATTATAGCCGCGTTGCCAGGCGCGCCGACGATGGAGCGGAACGCTCAGTACCAAATCTACACGCGGTAGCCGATAATCACGACGCATTGTTAACAATTTTAACAAAATCAGCCGCGCCAGCATCACCCTGAGTGCGGTTATGCGAGAAAACTTCAGCTGTTGCACCCATTCACTCACTGGCGGCAGATAATCGCTGACGCAGGTCAGGCTGTGCCACGGTGGCGGATGGCGCAGGCAGCGCCCGCAAGGTTGTGTAGCGCTGGCCGGTAAACCGCAGCACGGACAGAGTTCCGGCAGCCGCGGAATTTGTTGAACACAGCGGCTGCACAAACCGTGGCTGGCAATCTGCAACGGCAGGCGGCATAGCCAACACAGTGCCGGGATTGGTAGCATAGCGACCTCCTTTTCACTTTTCCGGAGTGTAACCGATGAGTTCGCTTTACTGGCACACCACAGGCACGGGCGATCGCGATCTTGTGCTGCTGCACGGCTGGGGTTTGAACGCCGAAGTGTGGCAAGGCATTGTTCCGCGACTCAGCCCGCATTTTCGCCTGCATCTGGTGGATCTGCCGGGCTTTGGCCGCAGCCAGGGTTTTGGGCCGCTGACCTTAGCGGAAATGGCGCAACAGCTGTTGCCGCAGTTACCGGATCGCGCGGTGCTGATCGGCTGGTCATTGGGGGGATTAGTCGCCAGCCAGCTGGCATTAACCCAGCCGGATCGCGTTGAAGCGCTGATCAGCGTGGCGTCATCGCCGTGTTTTACCGCGCAAGAGGCGTGGCCGGGCATCAAACCCGAAACGCTGCAAAATTTCCAGCAGCAGCTCGGCACTGATTTCCAGCGCACTGTGGAACGTTTTCTGGCGCTGCAAACCATGGGCACGGAAAATGCGCGGCAGGATGCGCGTCAGCTGAAAGACGTGGTGTTATCGCAGCCAATGCCGTCGGTTGAGGTGCTGGAAGGTGGCCTGGAGATTCTGCGCCAGGATGATTTGCGCGCATCGCTCGACGATCTGACGCTGCCGTTCCTGCGGGTTTATGGTTATCTCGATGGGCTGGTGCCGCGGCGTATCGCAGAGGAATTGGATACACGCTGGCCACATTCATCATCGGTGGTGATGGAGAAAGCCGCGCACGCCCCGTTCATTTCGCATCCTGAAGCGTTTACTCAATTGATAACGAACTTCATCCGCGCAGCCACATAAATTGCCACGCAGCCAGCGTTATTGGCTGGCTGCCATCCATCTTCTCCCCGCTAATCACGTCCTGCACATGTCGCGCCAACGGTAACTGCGTCGTGACGTCATGATTGCTGAGGTTAAACACGCACAGTAAACCCTCTTCACTATCCGGCTGATGCCGCCGCAGCATCAACAAGGTATTTTCGCTCTCCAGCAGCGTCATGGGATTATCGGGATGAAACGCGGTCTGGCGCGTTCGCAGCTGAATCAGCGCGCTGAGGCGTTCAAACACCTGCTGCCGTAACGAATTGCCACCGCTAATCCACTGCTCCATTTCACGCAGGCTGTACTTCTCACGGTTGATGGCGCGGTTATGACCGGCGGCGCGCACGCCTTCGTTATCATTGCGCGAGCCAAGAATGCTTTGAATGTAGATCGCCGGTACGCCGGGAAACGCCAGCAGAATCGCGTGCGCCAGCAGGAAGCGGCGCAGACGTGTGTCATCGTCGTCGCTTTGCTGATTAAGCGCATCAAAATAGGTCACGTTGATTTCGTACGGGCTGGTGGTGCCATCGGCATTGTTCTTGTAGGAAACCAGCGCGCCTTCCAGCGCCAAATCGCGTACCAGCGCCACAATCTCCACTTCCGATAAAATGCCGCGCGCCGGATTCAGTCCAATGCCGTCATGCGAGGCGAGAAAGTTAAAGAAAGTGGTGGTGCCGCCGCCTAAATCCAGTGTGCTGGCCCACTGACGCAGCGCGCGCGCCGATCCGGAGTGAATGGCGTGCAACACCAGCGGTGGCAGCGAAAACTGATACACCATTTGCGCTTCATCTTTGCCGTTGCCGAAATAGCTGATGTTGTCTTTGTGCGGCACGTTGGTCTCGGTAACGATCACCGTGCCAGGCGCCACTTCATTGGCGATGGCACGAAACAGCTTCACCAACTGATGCGTTTTCGGTAGATGAATGCAGTTGGTGCCCGGCGTTTTCCACATGTAGCCCACCGCGTCGAGTCGCACATAATCCGCGCCTTTGATCAGGTAATCGAGCAGCACATTTACCATGCGAATCAGCACGTCCGGATTACCAAAGTTGAGGTCGATCTGGTCGGCGCTAAAGGTGGTCCAGATATAGCGCGTCTCGCCATTGGCCATGGCAAACGGGGTAAGCAGCGGTGAGGTACGTGGGCGCGTAACCGCGCTGAGATCGGTCGCGGGCGGCATGCTGATAAAGAAATCATCCCAACCGGGGTCCTGCGCTAGAAAGTGGCGAAACCAGCGACTGTGCGCCGACATGTGATTGCAGACAAAATCGAACATCAGGCGTGTTTCGCTGTGCAGCGCGCTGATGTGCTGCCAGTCGCCGCAGATCGGATTGACCTGATGATAATCGATAACCGAGAAGCCATCGTCTGATGAATAGGGGAAGAACGGCAACAGATGCACCAGACTAAAAGTGGATTGCAGGTGCTGCTGAAAAAAACGCGAGAAGCTGGCGAGCGTCGGTTGTTCGGGTTCGCGGAACTGATCGGCGTAGCTGATCAGCACCACATCTTTCTCATCCCAGTGCGCCTTGCGTGGCAATTTAACCGTATCGCGCGCGGCACGAATGTGCGAAAGCAGGCGTTCACGCGCCGCGACAGGAAAGTTGCCGTGATAAATCTCATCGATTAAGGCGTTAATAATATCCATTGGATCGCAGAGCCACGCGGAAGGTTATTTTTTCAGCGTAGTTGGATGAGGAGATTTATCAAGCTGATACGCGCGGAGACATCTCCCTCTCCGCGCGTTATTTACAGCAGGAACTTAGCGTTTTTTACCCAATGCCGCGGCGAGCGCATCGCCCATCGCGCTGTTGCCGGCAGGCGAGCTGGCGGGTTTGCCACGACCTTTGTTATTGACCGCCGGACGGGTGTTTTCCTTACCTGCGCTGCGGTTGCTGCCGCGCGCATTACTTTCACCTGGCTGCTCATCCAGACGCATGGTGAGCGCAATACGTTTACGTTGCATATCCACTTCCATCACCTTCACTTTGACGATATCGCCGGCTTTCACCACCTGATGCGGATCTTCAACGAACTTGTCGGAAAGGGAAGAGATGTGCACCAAACCATCCTGATGCACGCCGATATCGACGAACGCACCGAAGTTGGTGACGTTGGTCACCGCGCCTTCCAGCACCATGCCAGGCAGTAGATCGTTAAGCGTTTCCACGCCTTCCGCAAACTGCGCAGTTTTAAACTCAGGACGTGGATCGCGGCCCGGTTTTTCCAGCTCTTTGATGATGTCGGTTACCGTTGGCAAGCCAAAACGCTCATCGGTGAAGTCGCGTGCGTTGAGATCGCGCAAGCTGCCGGGATTGCCCATCAGCTCATTGAGGGCCTGCTCAGTGGCGGTCAGAATGCGCTCAACCAGCGGATAAGCTTCCGGGTGCACGGTGGAGGCATCCAGCGGGTTGTCACCGTGGTTGATACGCAGGAAGCCGGCGCACTGTTCAAACGCTTTCGGCCCGAGACGGCTCACCTTCAGCAATTGCTGACGATTCTGGAAGCGGCCGTTCTCATCGCGCCAGCTGACGATATTCTGCGCCATCATGCGGGTTAAACCGGCCACGCGGGTCAACAGCGCCACTGATGCGGTGTTGAGATCGACGCCAACGGCGTTCACGCAGTCTTCCACCACCGCATCCAGTTTCTTCGCTAACTGGCTTTGGCTGACATCGTGCTGATATTGGCCTACGCCAATGGATTTCGGATCGATCTTCACCAGCTCGGCGAGCGGATCCTGCAGGCGACGCGCGATGGACACCGCGCCACGAATCGAAACGTCGAGATCCGGGAACTCCAGCGCTGCCAGCTCAGATGCCGAATACACCGATGCGCCGGCTTCGCTGACAATCACTTTTTGCGCGTTGATGTGTGGGAACTGCTTTTGCACGTCGAGGAAGAAACGCTCGGTTTCGCGCGAGGCGGTGCCGTTACCAATCGCCACCAGTTCAACCTGATGTTTAGCGCAGAGCGCAGCGACAGCCGTTGCCGCTTTTGCCGCCTGGCCGGTATGCGGATAAATGGTATCGGTGGCGACCAGTTTGCCGGTGGCATCCACGACGGCCACTTTTACGCCGGTACGCAAGCCTGGATCGAGGCCCATGGTGGCGCGCATGCCAGCCGGTGCAGCCATCAGCAAATCGTGCAGGTTACGTGCGAACACGTTGATGGCTTCATCTTCAGCACGTTCACGAATGGTGCCCATCAATTCGGTTTCGAGGTGCAGCAGCACTTTGATGCGCCACGTCCAGCTCACCACCGCTTTACGCCAGCTGTCCGCCGGTGCGTTGTTCAGGCGCAAGTTGAGATGTTCGGCGATCAGCGTTTCGCCATAGCTTTCACGCGGGGCTTCTTCGAACTGCGGATCGGCATTCAGCGACAGTTGCAGCACGCCTTCGTTGCGGCCGCGGAACATCGCCAGCGCACGGTGCGACGGCACGCCGCTCAGCGCTTCGTGGTGATCGAAGTAGTCGCGGAATTTCGCGCCTTCTTCCTCTTTGCCTTCCACCACGCGTGCCACCACATGCGCGTTCTTCCACAGATATTCACGCACTTTGGCCAGCAGCGTGGCGTCTTCGGCAAAGCGCTCCATCAGAATGTAGCGTGCGCCATCCAGTGCGGCACGAACGTCGGCAACACCTTTATCGGCATCAACGTAGCCGGCAGCCAACTGCTCGGGATCCTGTGAGGGGTCCTGCCACAGCGTTTCGGCCAGCGGTTCCAGACCGGCTTCAATCGCGATCTGTCCACGCGTGCGGCGCTTCTGTTTGTACGGCAGGTAAAGGTCTTCCAGCTCGGTTTTATTCAGCGTGCTGTTGATGGCGGTGGCAAGTTCAGGCGTGAGTTTGCCCTGTTCGTCGATAGATTTCAGAATCGACTGGCGACGATCGTCCAGCTCGCGCAGGTAACCCAAACGGCTCTCCAGCAAACGCAGCTGGGTGTCGTCCAGTCCACCGGTCACTTCCTTACGATAGCGTGCGATAAACGGCACGGTGTTCCCTTCATCAAGTAAGCGAACGGCAGCATCTACCTGGTCGGCGCGTGCCTTCAGCTCACCTGCGATAATCTGGCTCAGTGAATCTTTCATCATCATTAACAATGCTTACACAGGGTTGGAAATAGGGGACAGTTATACGGAATGAGGCCGGAAATTGCCAGCCAGCGGCCAGTGAATCCGTCTTTTTCTGAATGCAGCGCGCGCAATCTTGCTGATGGCGAATCGGTCGCTTATTGTTAGCCTCTTTGCTGCGAAGAAACGCCGTCACCACGAGTTGAAGTCATGAAAACCCAACTGATTACCCGCGAAGGCTATAACAAGCTGCGCGCTGAACACGACCATTTGTGGAATGAAAAGCGTCCCGAAGTGACCAAAATCGTCTCCTGGGCGGCCAGCCTGGGCGATCGCTCAGAAAATGCCGATTACACCTACAATAAACGTCTGCTGCGCCAGATCGATCGCCGGGTGCGCTATCTGCGCAAATGCCTCGCCGATTTGAAAATTGTTGATTACGCGCCGCAGCAGGAGGGCAAAGTGTTTTTTGGTGCCTGGGTGCAAGTGGAGAATGAGCAGGGCGATGTGAAGCGTTTTCGTATTGTCGGGCCCGATGAAATTTATGGCGAGACGATGAAAGAGTACATCTCGATCGATTCGCCGATGGCGCGCGCGCTGATCAAGAAAGAAGTGGATGACGAAGTGGTGGTCAACACGCCTGAAGGGCAGAAGATGTGGTTCGTGAACAGCATCGAATATGTGAAAGAGACGCCTTAAAGAGCGTGTGCTGGTCGCCATGAATGGCGACCCTACGACGGATGTGCGCGTTGGTATTATTTGCCTGGCGTGGTCGCGGTGGTGGTTGAGGTGCTGCTGCCTTTATCGCCACCGCCCATGGTTGCTAACGCCACACCCAGCAGCGCGCCTACGGCACCAACACCGATAGCATCAGAGTTACCTTTCGCGGTCGTAGATGCCTGCGCACCCGCCGCTTCGCCCGCGCTGGTGGCAGCCTGAACCTGAGTGAAGCTGGTCAGTACTAATGCGCCCAGCAGAATTACGGTTTTTTTCATTTTTATCTCTCCACATGAACTCAATGACCGCAGTGTCAGAGATCGCGTGTTGAGAAGAAAGGGCTGTTTATTTACTGATTTATCAGCCTTTATTTAATGCTGGTCTTGTTTGTTTTCGGCGTGGAATTGTTCCGAGAGCAGTTGCGCGGCCCAAAGCTAAATCACGAGATTTTATACTGCCCACCGCACGCTGAAAGCGTATTCCGCACCGTGTCCTTAAGCCAAATTGCGCTGCGCGCCGTTCTGCGCGTGAAAATTTCTGTCATGAACCAGTAACAGAAAGAAAATGCGCCAAATTTTCAGATAAGCGCTAAGCAGCTTGAAAGCACAGATAAAAAACGCGAAGCGAAGCGCATTTCAGGGCTAAAAATAAATATAAGCTGCTGTTTAATATGCTTTGTAACAATTTCGGCTAGAATATAAACCATTAATGACTGTCACACTGAGGCCTCTTTTTTTAACAATATTGGCTCAGGCAATGGCGCCTTTGGGAGTTGAACATGCAAGAGAACTACAAAATTCTGGTCGTCGATGATGATATGCGTCTGCGTGCGTTGCTGGAGCGCTATCTCACCGAGCAGGGCTTTCAGGTGCGTAGCGTTGCCAACGCCGAGCAAATGGATCGACTGTTAACCCGCGAATCCTTCCACTTGATGGTGCTCGACTTGATGTTGCCGGGCGAAGATGGTTTGTCTATCTGCCGCCGTTTGCGCAGTCAAAGCAACCCAATGCCGATCATTATGGTCACCGCGAAGGGCGAGGAAGTGGATCGTATCGTTGGGCTGGAAATTGGTGCGGATGATTACATTCCAAAACCGTTCAACCCGCGCGAACTGCTGGCGCGTATTCGTGCCGTATTACGTCGTCAGGCTAACGAACTGCCAGGCGCGCCTTCGCAGGAAGAAGCGGTTATCGCCTTCGGTAAGTTCAAGCTGAACCTCGGCACGCGCGAGATGTTCCGCGAAGATGAGCCAATGCCGCTGACCAGCGGGGAGTTTGCCGTGCTAAAAGCGCTGGTGAGCCATCCGCGTGAGCCGCTGTCACGCGATAAGCTGATGAATCTGGCGCGTGGCCGTGAATACAGCGCCATGGAACGCTCCATTGACGTGCAGATTTCCCGTCTGCGTCGCATGGTGGAAGAAGATCCGGCGCACCCACGCTACATTCAGACCGTTTGGGGTCTTGGCTACGTATTCGTTCCGGACGGCAGCAAAGCATGAGGCGATTGCGCTTCTCACCCCGCAGTTCGTTTGCCCGCACCTTGTTATTGATTGTTACCTTGCTGTTCGTCAGCCTGGTAACAACCTATTTGGTGGTGCTCAATTTCGCCATTCTTCCAAGCTTGCAGCAGTTCAATAAGGTCCTCGCGTACGAAGTGCGTATGTTGATGACCGATCGGCTGCAGCTGGAAGATGGAACACAGTTGGAAGTGCCACCGGCCTTCCGACGCGAAATTTATCGTGAGCTGGGCATCTCGTTGTATACCAACGCGGCGGCGGAAGAGAGCGGTTTGCGCTGGGCGCAGCATTACGAATTCCTCAGTGAACAGATGGGCCAGCAGCTGGGCGGCCCCACCGACGTGCGTGTCGAGGTCAATAAAAACTCGCCGGTGGTGTGGCTGAAAACCTGGCTGTCGCCGGATATCTGGGTGCGCGTGCCGCTCACTGAAATCCATCAGGGCGATTTTTCCCCGCTGTTCCGCTACACGCTGGCAATAATGCTGTTGGCGATTGGCGGTGCCTGGCTATTTATCCGCATCCAAAACCGACCCTTAGTGGATTTGGAACATGCGGCGTTGCAGGTCGGTAAAGGCATTATTCCGCCGCCGCTACGCGAATACGGTGCATCTGAAGTGCGTTCGGTAACGCGGGCGTTTAACCAAATGGCGGCCGGTGTGAAGCAGTTGGCCGACGATCGTACCTTGCTGATGGCGGGGGTCAGCCATGACTTGCGTACGCCGCTGACGCGCATTCGTCTCGCCACCGAGATGATGGGCGAGCAGGATGGTTATCTGGCGGAGTCGATCAACAAAGATATCGAAGAGTGCAACGCGATTATCGAGCAGTTCATCGATTATCTGCGTACCGGTCAGGAGATGCAGACCGAGCGCGCCGACCTCAATAGCGTGCTGGGCGAAGTGGTCGCGGCAGAGAGCGGCTACGAGCGCGAGATTGAGAACGCAGTGATGACCGAAGATGTGATGCTGGATATCAACCCGTTATCGATTAAACGCGCGCTGGCGAATCTGGTGGTCAATGCGGCGCGTTACGGTAACGGATGGATTAAGGTTAGCAGCGGCAAGGAGCTGAACCGCGCGTGGTTCCAGGTGGAAGATGATGGTCCGGGCATTAAACCAGATCAGTTACAGCATCTGTTCCAGCCATTTGTGCGCGGCGACAGCGCGCGTAGCACTAGCGGCACCGGCCTCGGTTTAGCGATTGTGCAACGTATTATCGATGCGCATGAAGGCTCGCTGGAGATTGGCGAAAGCGATCGTGGTGGGTTACGTATCCGCGCGTGGTTGCCGATCCCAGAAGGCAGCGGCAGTACTGCGGTAGTGAGTATTAATCATAGTGTTTGATGCCAGGTGCGCATGAATGCACCCCCTACGGTTGGTTTGTAGGGTGGGCATTTATGCCCACCTGGGTTTCACATCACAGCTGCGGACCAGCCTGCACCAGCGCCTTCCCGGCGTCGTTATCGGTATACTTCTCAAAGTTGGTGATAAAGCGCTGCGCCAGATCCTGCGCGGCTTGCTGCC
>CEFQ01000010.1:415325-1102295 GCA_900068845.1 Enterobacter ludwigii | reverse complement strand
TGACGCCAAACATGAGCCTGTGGCGCCCGTGCGACCAGGTTGAATCGGCGGTGGCGTGGAAATACGCCATCGAACGCGTTGACGGCCCGTCGGCGCTGATCTTCTCGCGTCAGAACCTGGCGCAGCAGGATCGTACCGCTGAGCAGCTGGCTAACGTGGCGCGCGGCGGTTACGTGCTGAAGGACAGCAGCGGCACGCCGGAGCTGATCCTGATCGCCACCGGTTCGGAAGTGGAACTGGCGGTGAGCGCTTATGAGCAGCTGACGGCAGAAGGCCGCAAGGTGCGCGTGGTCTCCATGCCCTCCACCGACGCCTTCGACAAGCAGGACGCGGCGTACCGTGAATCCGTGCTGCCGAAAGCGGTGGCGGCGCGCGTGGCGATTGAAGCGGGAATCGCAGATTACTGGTTCAAATACACCGGCCTGAACGGCGCGATCGTCGGCATGACCACCTTCGGTGAGTCAGCGCCGGCGGATCAGCTGTTCAAAGCGTTTGGCTTCACCGTTGAGAACGTGGTTAAAACGGCGAAATCGATTCTGTGAGAGTGAAGCGGCGTCCCGGCGGGACGCCCTTCTTACTGCGCGGTAATACGAATGATTTTTTGCGTCATGCACATGGCGGAATCAAACGGGCTGGTATTGCGCACAATTTTTACCATGACGCTGGCGCCAACCCAAAGCTGATACAGGCTTTCCGCCACACGGCCTGGTTTATCATCGATAGCCAGCGAACCCTCTTCAATCCCCGCTTCTAACGCTTCCGCCAGTCGCGCGATGATGCCTGCAGTACCTGTCTGTAACGTGGCTCGCATGCTGTCAGATAAGTCAGCGACTTCCGCGCCCAGCTTCACCGCCAGACATTTGCCCTGACAATCGGAGAACGATTGCGATTCACGCCATAGCTGCCAGTAGTTCATCAGGCGCTGCGCCATGGTGAAGCCCGGCTGGCTTAAGGTGCTATCAAGCTCGGCCAGATAATCCTCAAAATAGCGCGCCAGCATCGCGACGCCAAAAGCTTCTTTTGAGTTGAAGTAGTGATAAAACGAGCCTTTCGGCACACCGGCATCGGTGAGGATTTCATTTAATCCAACCGCAGAAAAACCCTTGCCAGCCATAATGCGTTGGCCGGTGGCAAGGATGTGATCGCGGATTTCATTGCTGTGCAATTGAGATGAAGTAGTCATAGCGTTAGATTACCAAATACTAGACCAGTCGTCTATGCGACACTCAGGCATTTATCATTACGATAAGCTGTATGCCGCTTTTACGATGAAGGCCGCAAACCCTCTGGGCTGTGACGTGAAAATCGCAGAGTTACGTTGAATTCCGTCACGGTACTGTAGGCGCATTCCGCCCTAACCGTTCCCGCTGCGAAATCAACGCGCAAGTTTCCATTGCCACCACCGCCCAGCGGGGTTTTGCCTTCATAGCACTTTTATTGAGCCAGTTGCTTAATCAATTGTTGCGCCGTCTCTGCTGAAGAGGTTGGATTTTGACCGGTAATCAGCAGGCCATCACTGACGACATAGGAACTCCAGTCCGCGCCTTTTGAATAAACACCGCCCTTCGCAATCAGTTCGTCTTCCACCAGGAAAGGCACGACCTGAGTCAAGCCGACCGCCTCCTCTTCACTGTTAGTAAAGCCGGTGACTTTCCGTCCTTCAACCAGCGGTTTTCCTTCTGGCGTTTTGACGTGACGCAGCACGCCCGGTGCATGGCAGACCAAGGCGACGTGTTTATTTGCGGCCAGGAAACCTTCGATCAGCGCGATGGAATGCTGATCCTCGGCTAAATCCCACAATGGGCCGTGGCCGCCTGGGTAAAACACGGCGTCGAAATCGGCTGGCGATACGCTGCCCAGACGAACGGTGGAGGCGAGTTGCGCCGTGGCTGCGCTATCCGCTTCAAAGCGATGCGTTTGCTCTGTCTGGAAATCGGGCTCATTGCTTTTAGGATCTAACGGTGGGTTGCCGCCTTTCGGTGATGCCAGCGTAATTTCTGCGCCGGCATCTTTGAAGGCGTAGTAAGGCGCGGCCAGTTCTTCCAGCCAGAAACCGGTTTTACGTCCGGTGTTACCCAATTGGTCGTGTGAGGTTAGCACCATAAGAATCTTCATTGTAAATCTCCTGCTTAATGGATGTTGGCACCTTAACTAGACCAGTCGTCTAGCGCTTAAGTTCAAACTAACAGCTAATAGACCAGTCGTCTAGCATTAAGATTATTTTTTACTAAAATGAAATGCTCCCCCTGTTTCTTACCTTTCGATCAGCTTAAGCGTAATCTATCCCGCTTGCCCTTTCTCATGGAACTGGAGGAATGATGTCCACCTTACGTTTGTTAATCTCTGACTCACACGATCCCTGGTTTAACCTTGCAGTAGAAGAGTGTATTTTTCGCCAGATGCCGACAACACAGCGCGTACTGTTTCTCTGGCAGAATGCCGAAACGGTGGTCATCGGGCGTGCCCAGAATCCGTGGAAAGAGTGCAATACGCGGCGGATGGCAGAAGACGGCATTAAATTAGCACGACGCAGCAGCGGCGGCGGTGCGGTATTTCATGATTTAGGCAACTGCTGCTTCACCTTTATGGCTGGCAAACCGGAATACGACAAATCGGTGTCCACGGCGATTATCTTGCGTGCGTTAGAGCAGCTTGGCATCCCAGCTGAAGCCTCTGGCCGCAACGATATCGTGGTGAACGTTGATGGCGAGGTGCGCAAAATCTCCGGTTCTGCCTACCGTGAAACGCCGGATCGCGGCTTTCACCACGGCACATTTTTAATGGATGCCGACCTTTCGCGTCTCGCCGATTACCTCAATCCGGACATCAAAAAATTACAGGCGAAAGGGATTTCCTCGGTGCGTTCGCGGGTGGCCAACATAGCCGATTTGGTGCCAGGCATCAGCTTTGATGCGATTTGCCGCGAGGTGATTGCCGCCTATTTCGCTTACTACCAGGAACAGTGCGAACCGGAGCATATCTCGCCCAGCGCCTTGCCTGACCTGCCCGGTTTTCAACAGCAGTTTGCACGTCAAAGCAGCTGGGAATGGAATTTTGGTCACGCACCGGACTTCTCACATCTGCTAAATGAGCGCTTTGTCTGGGGCGGCGTAGAGATTCACTTTGATGTGGAGCGCGGCGTGATTTCTCGCTGCCAGATTTTCACCGATAGCCTGAATCCCTCGCCATTAGAAACGCTGGCGTTACGCCTGCAAGGTGCGGTGTATCGCCCGGAAACCATGCTGGCGCACCTGGAGCAATTGAAAGCGGAATATCCTGAGCAGTTTAATGAACTGAGCCAGCTGGAAAGCTGGCTAGTGAGTAGCGTGAGCTAAAAGGTCGGCCACTATTGATGGCGTAACGTGTGTCAGTAATCATCCCGCGCGGGCATTGTAGCGGCGCAATGCTTGCGCGATTAATCGCGCCGCTACGGTGTGTGCGCTCATGGAATGCAGCGCTTAACTTTTCTCTGACTGCACAAGCAAATCAGGGTCCTTGCCCACTAATATTAACGTCAGGCTGAAAGACAGGATAAGGGCAATGGCGACGCCGGAAACGGCCCAGATAAAATACGGCCCGATATAGGCAGGCAAACTAAATATACTGGAAAGAATGTAACCATATAAACGGACACCAAAGAATCCAATAAAAGCAGAAGCCAGCGCACTGGAGACCGTAGCAGCGATAAAGGCTTTTTTATAGCGCGTTAATACCCCAAACAGCGCCGGCTCGGTGATACCTAATAACGCTGAAATCGCGGCTGAAAGGGTAACCACTTTATCCTGACGATGTTTAGTTAATGTCCAGATGGCAAATGTCGCGCCCGCAATCGACATATTTGCCATAAACATCATCGGCATCAACATGTCATAACCACGATCGCTGAAGTTCTGTAGCGCAATCGGTGTCATCGCATGATGCATGCCGGTCAGCACCGCAACCGGGCGAATGGCACCCACAATCAATCCTGCAAAGCTGGCTGAGATACTGAATAAGCCTTCAATAAACAGCGCCAGACCTTTACCGAGCCAAATACCCATCGGGCCAATCACCACTAACGCGGTCAGTGCCGTAAGGAACAGCGTTAAGGTTGGGGTAAATACGGTTTTCAACACCTCAGGCATAATACGGTCCACCCCGCGGTGGATATAGCTGAGTGCCAGAATAGAGAAAATCACTGGGATAACGCTGGAGGCATAATTGAACACCGAAACCGGCAGCACGCCCATTAACCAGAATGCACTTACTGCGCCCTCCTGATGTGCCGCCAGCGATTTGGCCGCGTCAATTAAAGAGGGATACATTAAACAAGCCGCCACAGCAGCGGCTAAATACTCGTTGGTTTTGAAGATTTTGGCGGCGGAGACCGCTAAAAAGAACGGCAGGAAATAGAACACGCCGCTGGCAATTAAATCAATCACCATCACCGTGTCACTTTTGGCCGAAACCAGCTGTAACGCCACCAATCCGGCCAGCAGACCTTTGATCATCCCTGCGCCAGCAATGGCGGGAACAATCGGACCAAATACGCCCGATACGGTATCCATAAACAGCGATATCAGACTTTTGCGCGCTTTCTCGTTTTGCGCGGGCTGCACATCATCGTTATTTAAGACCGGAACGATTTGCTCATACCAGCTATTGACCTTGGGACCGATAATAATCTGAAATTGTTCGCTCTGCATTTGCGCGCCCAGCACGCCGGGCAAGGTTTTAATTTCGCCCTGGTTAACTTTGTTGTCATCAATAAGGTCAAAGCGCAAGCGCGTCATGCAATGCCAGACTTTATTGATATTATTCTTCCCACCCACTAAGTGAATTATATTTTTTATTACTTCCTGCGTTCCCATACGTGCTCCTGAGGGAAGAAAAACAGCCTGATGAAATCTGCACTGGATGGTAATTAATACGACTCAACAAAACAAACCAATAAATCATGACTGCGATCACAAAACCCGCCGCAACAGGTGCTTTAAGTTTTATAATGCCGAATTGGTCTGTTTTTTTACGGCAAACACTCTATTTATCTGACCAATATTTATTATCTGAAAAAGGGTTTGCGTCTCAATAAAAACCCGGTAATGTTACGCCAAAAATAGCTTATCAACAGGCCTTGATATTGCGTGCAGTCACTGCACGACAGGAGTATTTCTCGTGACCCCAACCCTTATTGAAACTATTGAGTGTTTTATTACTCGCCCCGATCGCCATAATCTGATTACCGTACGTGTCACCACCAATAAAGGAATTACCGGTCACGGCTGCGCTACCTTTCAACAGCGTCCCTTAGCGGTTAAAACCATGGTGGATGAGTATCTGTCACCCTTATTAATTGGACGCGATGCCAACAATATTGAAGACCTGTGGCAGATGATGAACGTTAACGCCTATTGGCGTAACGGGCCGGTCACCAACAATGCCATTTCGGGCGTTGATATGGCGTTATGGGATATTAAATCGCAGTTAGCCGATATGCCGTTATATCAACTGTGGGGCGGTAAAGCGCGCGATGCGATTGCAGCTTACACACACGCCAGCGGGGAAACGCTGGAGGAACTCTATACCTCAGTTGATAACGCATTAGAGCAAGGCTATCGCCATATTCGCTGTCAGCTGGGTTTTTACGGCGGAACGCCTAAAGCACTCAATGCCCCGGAAAATAGCACGTCCGGCGCTTATTACTCGCAGCAAGAGTACATGGCCAATACGGTCGAGATGTTTCGTGCGTTAAGAGAGAAATACGGTCATCGCTTTGAAATTCTGCATGACGTGCATGAACGCTTATTCCCACAGCAGGCCATTCAGCTGGTAAAACAGCTTGAGCCGTACATGCCCTATTTCCTTGAAGATGTGCTTCCTCCCACACAAACCGGCTGGCTGGAGCAGCTGCGTCAGCAAAGTGCGGTGCCGTTAGCGTTAGGCGAATTATTTAATAACCCAGCGGAATGGCACGCGTTAATTGTGAATCGTCACATCGACTTTATTCGTTGTCACGTTTCGCAGATTGGCGGCATTACGCCGGCGTTGAAACTGGCTGCGTTATGTCAGGCATTTGGCGTGCGGCTGGCATGGCACGGACCGGGCGATATGACGCCGATTGGCGTAGCGGTCAATACGCATCTGAATATTCATCTGCACAATGCGGCGATTCAGGAATTTATTCCGCGCTCAGCGCTGACGGATGCCATTTTCCCTGGCGCGCCGGAAATTAGAAAGGGCTATCTCTATCCGCCGCAAGCATCAGGTATTGGGGTCGACTTCGATCAAGCGTTAGCGGAAAAACATCCGGTGGTTTATCGTCCGCATGAATGGACGCAAAGTCGCCTGCCAGATGGCACCATTCACACACCATAAGTTAGCGCTGTTGCTGGCGGAAACGCAGATTATCCGGGTTATGCGGAATCAGATAGGTGCAGGTGTAGTTAATATCAACGATGTCGCTGATTTCATATACCTGCCCGCCCTGCAAAATTCCACGATTAATAATGTGCATCGCCGGACTGCCTTTTTTACAACCCAGTAGCGTCGCCTGTTCGCGGTCAATGCTAATCGCGCGATAGCTGGTGAGTAAATGTGAGATTGGGTAGCCTTTGGACAATACATATTGCTGTATCGAGCGCTCAATCATGTCACCGTTAAGATCGGTAAATAAGGTAGCTGGCATACGCGATATTTCAATCTGAACCGCCACATTATCGACATAGCGCAGGCGGGAAAACTCCCAGATAAAGGCGTCGTCGTTAATGGCGAATATTTGTTGCTCGTCACTGTTCGGGCGTCTTTTACGCAGGCTGATTGAACGGTAATGCATCTGATCAAAGCGCTTTTCAGTGATCGAATTATAAACCAGCGGGTTATTACGCACCGTCTCGTTAATCCAGATGCCTGATCCTTGCACGATACGCACCGCCCCGATACTGACCAGCTTCTCCAGCGCTTGACGGATAGTGAAACGCGATACGCCATACTCTTCGGCCAGCTGGCGTTCAGGCGGTAATTTGCGCGGTGCGGAAGTCTCTTCCTGATAGATTTTGCTCAGCAAATCCTGGGTAATGAACTCTTTCTTTTTCATTGAATTACCCTCCTCCAAAGTTTAAGCGAACGATGATAACACGATGTTATGTGGAGGAATTGTCTGGTGCGCATGAATGCGCACCCTACGAAATTATCGCAGGGTCGCTATTCATGGCGTAATGCTCATCACTTGAGCCTGCGCTGAGCGGTGTACTGACACTGCAGAGGTTCCGCCCGCTAAGTATCAGGCAGTTTCACAACGCGTTATGCAGGCGTAACAGCGATGATGATTCAGTAATAAGCATGATTGCTGCAGCGTGGGGGTTGAGGCGACATCCCAGCCCGCTGAGCGAGTGAGGGATTCCAGGGCGAGCCGCAGGGATGCGGCGAGAGGCGGTGCTGAGCAGGAGCGAATCGTCGCCGGTCCGTCAGGAATCGTGAATGAGTGAAGGCACCGCGAAGCAGCGGGCTGGGCTGGCGCAGGGCCCGGGAGTGCAGAGGGCGCGGCCAGGCGCTCTCTGCTCGGTCGCCGCACGGCAGTACTGAAACTGCCTTAGCCAGTGGCGAACGAAAGTGGCTCATTGCCTAACTGATCGGTATTACGCTATTCATGGCGACCTCACTCGCCCTTCTGCACCAGAAACGCAATCAGCATTGCATCCCTCTCTCCCGTCAGCGCTGGCAAGGCCGCGGCATCGCTCACAGAATCGCCTTTGTGCAACCGTTCATTATCAATACGCACAATCCCGTCCAGGATGGTGATCCAAGTGGAATAACCTGCACGCTGTGGTGCCTCCACCTGTTTGCCGCGCTCCAGTTTCAGGTCATAAATGTATACCGCCTGATTCAGCACCAGCGGTGCCGCGCTACCGTGCGGCCCTGCCAGCAACGTCCATGCGTTTACCGCCACACCGTCCACGCGAGTAAAAGTATTGACCTGCGGAACCCCGCCGGCTTGCGCTGGACGAATGGTCGCCTGCAGCATTTCGGTTGCGACAAAAGGTGCAGACTCGGCAACTCGCATCCCGCTACCGGCACTCAGCAGCAACGCACGTTTAGCGTTGAGGGAATGCGTTTCACCCTGCTCGGTGCTGTGCAGCAACGAACCGCGCCAAACGTAGCTGAAAATCTCACTATCCTGATGCGAATGCAGCGGGATAGTAGCATCCAGTTGCAGCGTCATTTGATCGACGATCGCCAGCGCTCCAAACGCTTCATCGGGACGCTGGCGACGAATGGTAAAAGGACCGTATTCAAACAATTGATCGCGTTGAGCGCGCAGGATGTTCATCGTGTTATTCCTCAATAAATTCTCTTTGTCCTCCATCATAGTGGTCTGGAAAAGCATGAACAGCAGGCAAAACTGCTCGCTTAAATCAAAAAAACTGAATAACGGTCAAGTGCTGAAATAATAAGGTTTTGGTAATGTTTTTATTCATCGCCAGCACAGATTTAATTGCGTAAAATAACCGCTCAATCTTGTGAGGGTAATAATCATGAACCGCAGTGAACAGATCCTGGCCGCCGCCGAACAATGCATGCGGCAAAAAGGTTTTCACCAGACGTCTATTCAGAATATTGCCCGTCAGGCTGACGTCAGCATCGGTTTAATTTATAAATATTATAAAAATAAAGACGCGATCATTGAGGCATTAGTCACCAGTGTGGTACAGCGGATGATCATCCTGCTGAATGCCGACTTTGAACGTATCGCGCATATGAAAGGGCATTATCACGAAGCGGAAGATATTGTGCCGGCGGCAGTGGAAAACAGTATTATTCTGCTGATGGAAGTGTCGTCTGAAGCCACGCGCAATAATCGCATCCAACAAATTATGTTCGATGCCTGGCATGAGCTCAAAAATAACTTTATCGCTCAGGAGCACGCGCTGCATCCCGAGCAGGAGGCCAATGCCATTCACACCCGTTTATATGTGATGTCGCTGATTATTGACGGCATCATTATTCGCCGCTGCATGAAGCAGCGCGATATTGCGCCGGGCTTTATGCCATTTTTCAATGCGGTGGTGAATGACGTCTATCCGCAAGGTGCGGTGTAGATTCAGCCGAACAGATGCTGGCTGAGAATGCCGTTCACCCGCAGCATTTCATTGTGATCAAGGTCGCTATCGCCGAAGGCGCGACAGGCAACGCCATCCACCAGCAGCAATAAAAACTGAATGCGATTGGCGTGCTGTGTTGGGTCGATATCAGGTTGTTGCGCGGTAAAAATAGCCTCTAACTCAGCAAGTAATAATTGCTCTTGCTGGGCAAGAATGGCACGCACTGATTCATTACGCGACGCCTCAGAATACACTTCCAGTAATAATTTCCGGTCCTGACTCGGCCAATGCTGCCAGAACGGCGAATCGGCATTGATAATATCCTGCGTCGATTGTTGCGACGGTAAATATTGTACTAAAAACAGGCGCCAATTCTGCGCGATGCTTTTTATTGTTTCCGTCACAATAAGCTCTTTACTGCTAAAGTAACGATATATTTGCCCTGCCCCTAACGCTGATTCGCGACTAATGTCCGCCATGCTAGCGCCATGAAATCCGGAGCGACTAAAACAAACTTTGGCTGCAGAAATAACCTGCTGCTGACGCTGTAAGAGAAAATCGTCATGTTCAGAGTGAATCACATTGGCTCCGAAAAATAATTTATCGTTTTAATCGCTTTATCATACGCGATGCCTATCCGGTGAGAAACCCAGACAATGTTTCCAATTCTTGCTTGCCCGATCGCAGGCGTTGTAGCGGCGCAATTTATTGCGCGATAAATCACGCCGCTACAAAATGTGCCATTATTGCGTGCGCATTATTTCAGATTCTTTCAACGCCGTGCCGCCGCCCATCACTTTATAGAAGGTGATTAAATTCAGGTAGTAGGCTTGCTGCGTACTCACCAGACTGGTTCGGGCGCTGTATAGCGTGCGCTGCGCAGTCAAGGCATTCAGATACGTATCAACGCCGTTGCGATAACGCAGATCCGCCAGATGATAATAGGTTTGCGATGCCGCTACATTATGCTGTTGACTGCTGAGCTGATCGTTGATGGTACCGCGACGCGCCAGCGCATCCGCCACTTCCTGGAAGGCGGTTTGCACCGCTTTCTCATACGCCGCCACGTAATACTCTTTCTGTGCTTTGGTGTATTTCAGGTAAGAAACGTTGTAGCCGCCCTGGAAAATCGGCAGCGAAATGCTCGGTGCAAACGACCAAATGCCCGCTCCGTTTTTAAACAACGTCGACAGATCGGCACTGCCAACGCCACCGCTGCCCGTCAGCGTAATGCTCGGGAAGAAGTTGGCACGCGCCGCGCCTATACTGGCGTTGGCAGCCTTGAGATTATGCTCGGCTTGCAACACATCAGGACGATTCAGCAGCGCATCCGACGAGACGCCCGCCGGCACCTCACGCAAGGCGTTACCAATTGACTCAATGCTGTCAGGCAACAGATTATCCGGCACGCTGCGACCCACCACTAAATCCAGCGCATTTTTATCCTGCGCCACCAGCGTGGTGTAGCTGGCGACATCGGCCTGCGCGGATTGATAGGTGGTTTCCGCAGAGGAGACATCCACCATTGAGGCGATTCCATTCTCCATCTGCTTACGCGTGACCTGCCACGATTGTCGCGCGCTCTCGGCGGTCTCTTTGGCAATCGCCAGATTGCTGCGATCGGCGGCGAGCTGCAGCCAGTAATCCACCGTGTTGTACAACACCGTCAGGCGGGTGCTGCGTGCACCCTGCAGCGTGCCGAGATAGGTTTCATACTGCTCGCGCGTCAGGCTCTGGTTTTTGCCAAACAGATCGAGTTCAAACGCACTGACGCTGCCTTCCGCCGAGTAGCTGTTGCTGATGGCGGTTTGATTGCCTTCGCCTGTCAACGCGCGTGAACGCGTACCGCTCACGCCGGCGCTGAGGGCCGGGAACAGATTGGCGCGCTCTTCGCCGTATTGTGCATGCGCGGATTTAACGCTGGCTACCGCTTCACGCAAGTCGCGGCTGCTATTCAGCGCCATCGCCACCACCTGACGCAGTTTCGCGTCGAGCACATAATCCTGCCAGCTCAGGTCGCGGTAGTTGCTGGCTTGCGTGCCCTGCAATGAACGATAGGCGTCACCGCTCGGCATCTGGCTACTTACCGCGCCTTGCGGGCGGTCATAGTGCGGATCGAGCGACACACAACCCGACAGCAGCGCGGGAACCAACACCATTAAGAGTTTTGCAGACATGTTATTCCCCTGCCTTCGCCACAGATGCATGATTATCGTCATGCGGAATTGTCGGGAAGACGCGACGCACGAGAACAAAGAACAGCGGTACGAAGAAGATCGCCAGCAAGGTGGCGGTCAATGTGCCGCCAATGATACCGGTACCAATCGCAATACGGCTATTAGCGCCCGCGCCGGTGGAGATCGCCAACGGTAATACGCCTGCGGTAAATGCCAGCGAGGTCATGATGATGGGACGCAGGCGCATTGATGCCGCATGCGTCGCCGCTTTGACCAGGTTTTCCCCTTTGCGGTAATTATCTTCGGCGAACTCGACGATCAGAATCGCGTTCTTCGCCGACAAGCCAATGATGGTTAACAGCGCCACCTGGAAATAGACGTCGTTTTCCAATCCGCGCAGGCTGATCGCCAGCAACGAACCGATCACGCCCAGCGGCACCACCATCATCACCGAGAACGGCACTGACCAGCTTTCATACAACGCCGCCAGGCACAGGAACACCACAATCAGCGAGATGCCATACAGTGACATCGCCTGGTTACCGGAGAGTTTTTCCTGATAGGACAAGCCGCTCCACGCAAAAGTGGTACCCGCTGGCAGCTTCGCCGCCAGTTTTTCCATCGCGCTAATCGCATCCCCGGAACTCTTGCCTGCCGCCGCCGAACCTTCGATCTCATAGGACGCCAAGCCGTTATAGCGTGACAGCACATCCGGGCCGTACGCCCACTCTGAGGACGCAAATGACGCAAACGGCACCATAGTGGTATTGCTGTTGCTATCACTGCCGCGCACATACCAGTGATCGATATCTTCCGGCTTGCTGCGGAACGGCTGATCGCCCTGGATGTAAACCTTCTTCACGCGGCCTCGATCGGTGAAGTCGTTGACGTAGCTGCCGCCAATCGCCGCACTGAGCGTGTCGTTGATGTCGCTAATGGAAAGACCCAGCGACTGCGCTTTTTCATCGTCGATATTGACCTGCAGCTGCGGCAAATCCGGCAAGGTGTTGGCACGCACCGCACTGAGCAACGGATCCTGATTGGCTTCGGCAATCAGCTGATTGCGCATCTGGAGTAACTGGTCGCGCCCGGTGCTGCCACGCGCCTGCAGCTCAAAGGTGAATCCGTCTGACTGCCCTAAACCGGATACCGACGGCGGCGACAGCACGAAGATCTGCGCATCACGAATGCTGGCAAGGTTCGCCATTGCACGCGCGGCAATCGAATCGGCACTGTTTTCTGGACCTTTACGCTCACTCCAGTTCTTCAGCGAGATAAAGCCAATCCCGGCGTTCTGGCCGCTACCGGCAAAGCTGAAGCCGTTCACCAGCATGCTGACGTTGACGTTGTCTTTTTCTTTGGTGGCGAAATAGTCCTGCACCTGACGACGAACCGCGCTGGTGCGGTTTTCCGTCGCGCCCGGTGCCAGCTGATATTGCACCATGATGTAACCCTGATCTTCGGTCGGCAGGAAACCGGTCGGCAACCGCATATACATCACCGCGCAACCGATCAGCAGCACCGCATAGAGCAGCAGATAGCGCACAGACCTGTGCAACACATGGCCCACGCCGTTGTGATAGCGCGCCTGCACGCGCTCGTAGCTGCGATTAAACCAGCCGAAAAAGCCCTTTTTGCCGTCTTCTTCGTTGTGCGGCTTGAGCAGCGTGGCGCATAACGCTGGCGTCAGGGTTAGCGCCACAATCACCGACAGCACCATCGATGAAACAATGGTGATGGAGAATTGACGGTAGATAACGCCGGTTGAGCCGCTAAAGAACGTCATCGGCAGGAATACCGCCGACAGCACCAGCGCGATACCAATCAGCGCGCCGGTAATCTCTTTCATCGATTTCTCGGTGGCCTGACGCGGCGGTAAACCCTCTTCGCGCATCACACGCTCGACGTTCTCCACCACCACAATCGCGTCATCCACTAACAGTCCGATGGCGAGCACCATGCCGAACATGGTTAAGGTGTTGATCGAGTAGCCGAACAGCGACAGCACGCCAAAGGTTCCCAGCAGCACCACCGGCACGGCAATCGCCGGAATTAGCGTAGTGCGGATGTTCTGCAGGAACACGAACATCACGATCACCACCAGAATCACCGCTTCGATCAGGGTTTTCACCACCTCTTCAATCGAGATTTTCACGAAGTCGGTGCTGTCGAGCGGATACGCCACTTCATAGCCCGGCGGCATGCTGCTGCGGAACTCGTCGATGGTGGCTTTCACCTGTTCGGCGGTTGAAAGCGCATTGGCGCCGGACGCCAGCTGTACCGCGATCCCTGAAGCCGGATGACCGTTTGCCAGCACGTTAGCGCTGTAATCCTCATCACCCATTTCGACGCGGGCCACATCGCTAAGATGCACCACTGAACCGTCGCTTTGGCTTTTCAGCACGATATTGCGGAACTGTTCCGGCGTTTGCAGACGTGAACGCGAACGCACGGTCGCCACCAGCTGCTGCTCTTTGCTGGCCGGTTGTGCGCCCAGCTGACCGGAGGAAACCTGGGTGTTCTGGCTCTCCAGCGCGCTTGTCACATCGGATGGCATCAGCGAATAAGAGGCGAGTTTGGCGGGATCGAGCCAGATGCGCATGGCGTATTCGGCGCCAAACACCTGCACGCTGCCGACGCCCGGCACGCGCGCCAGCGTATCTTCCATGTTGCTGACCATGTAGTCAGCCACATCGGCCGACGTGCTTTTGTTGGTGTTATCGTACAGCGCCAGAATCAGCAGGAAGTCGCTTTGCGCCTTCTCCACCGTCACGCCTTGCGCGGTAACAGAGGTCGGTAAGCGGCTTTCGGCCTGCTGCACTTTGTTCTGCACCTGCACCTGCGCAATATCCGGATCGGTACCCTGCTGGAAAGTGACGTTGATTTTCACCTGGCCGGTCGAGGCGGTGCTGGTGGAGTCGAAATAGAGCAAGCCGTCGAGGCCGGTGAGTTGCTGCTCGATCACCTGCGTGACGCTGCTTTCCAGCGTTTCCGCCGACGCACCGGTGTAAGTGGCCTGAATACTGATCTGCGGCGGTGCGACGTCGGGATACTGCGCAATCGGCAGGCTTTTAATGCTGAGCACGCCAAACATCATGATGCAGATGGCGATCACCCAGGCGAATACCGGGCGGCGAATAAAGAACTGAGCCAACATAATTACTGGCCTCCGCTGCTGGCGCTGTTCGGCGTCACTTCAACCGCTTTCACCGTCATCCCGGCCTGCACTTTGGCGGTGCCTTCGACAATCAGTTTGTCGCCGCGGTTTAAACCGCGGGTGACGAGCCAGGTGTTGCCGATAACACGATCGGTCACCACTTCCCGGCTCTGCACTTTGTTCTCTTTATCCACCACCAGCGCCGTGGCGTTGCCTTTAGCATCACGCGTGATGCCCTGCTGCGGGGCCAGAATCGCCTCGTTTTTAACGCCGTTGGTGACGCTGGCGCGCACATACATGCCCGGCAACAATTCATGCTGCGGATTGGGGAAGATGGCGCGCAACGTAACGGTTCCGGTGGCTTCATCAACCGCGACTTCGGTCAGTTCCAGCTTGCCGGGATGATCATAATGGCTGCCGTCTTCCAGTTTTACCGTCACTGGCACCGCATCGCTACTCTGCTGGAGGGAAGCCTGCTGACGTTTCAGTTTCAGCAGTTGCACGCTGGATTGCGTGAGGTCGACATAGATTGGATCGAGCGCACGGATGGTCGCCAGCGCCGTGGTTTGCGCCGAGGTTACCAGCGCGCCCGGCGTCACCGACGAGATGCCGATGCGGCCAGAAATCGGCGCTTTGATTTGCGTGTAGTTGAGGTTGATGCGGGCGCTTTCGACTGCGGCGCGATATTGATCAACCGACGCCACATTCTGTTGATAGGTTGCCAGCGCATCGTCAGCATCCTGACGTGATACGCCGTTCTCTTTCACCAGTGCGCTATAACGCGCGGATTTTAACTGGCTGCTTTTAACTAACGCCTGCGCATTTTTCAACTGCGCAACGGCCTGGTCGTAACTGGCCTGATAGCTGGCCGCATCGATTTGATAGAGCACCTGGCCGGCTTTAACTTCATCGCCTTCGGTAAACAGACGCTTCTGGATGATGCCATCCACTTGCGGACGCACTTCCGACACCATGCTGCCCACCACGCGTCCGGTGAGTTGGCTCTCGAGCGTCACCGACTCGGTTTGCAGCGTTTTCACGCCAACTTCGGTGGTCATATCGCCCGCTGGTGGGGCGCTATTCTGGTCGCAGGCGGCGAGCAATAACACCAGCCCGGCGATGGCCGTACGCTGAAAATTCTTCATGAATAATCCTGTAGTGAACGTTCATTCTCAATTTTGAGTTTATCAAATGGTAGATACGGGCGTATGTCAGGAAAATGAAAAGAGATCTCCTGAAAAGCGGCAGCAGAATAGCTTCCTCTTCGATTAAAGATTTTTAGTGGTTAAATCGCGATAGGTTACAACGTGTTGCCAAATATAATGAGCAACAGCATTAAATGCAAATGATTATTATTTACGTTATGAGTGAGCGTTAACCCGTTGCGCGGCCTTGCATGAACGTCGTAGGGTCGCCATTCATAGTGTAATGCTTGTCAGTTAAGAGATGAAAACCCCAACGACCTGGCGCACACCTTGTAGCGGCGCAATTTATTGCGCGATAAATCGCGCCGCTACGGAATGTGCGGTAATTAATTCGGGGCTTAACTGATCGGCATTACGCCATTCATAGCGACCTTAATCCAGGTGCGCATTAATGCGCACCCGACGAAATAGCAAACCAACATGCACTGAAGCTTCCAGGCAGGCCGAGGACGCTTTTGGGCAGGCTATCCGCAGCGCTGAACGAAGCGAGGAAGCCAGGAGAGCCCGCAGGACGCGGGCGAAAGGCGGAGCCGGGACAAGAACGTCCCGTCTCCGCCGGTCCGTCAGGCAGACGAGTGAAGTGAAGGTACCGCGCAAGCGGCGCGAGGACAGCCGGACCAAAAGCGTCCCCGGCCAGAGCACTCGGCGCGGCTTAACTGAAAAGCATCCAGCCAGCAAATGCGACCTTCATCCAGGTGCGCATTAATGCGCACCCGACGAAAGATCACGTACCACCTTTAACGCCAGCTGCGGGCTGGTTAAGGGTTGACTATCCGGGCTAAACAGCCTGGACGCCGCCGTCATGGAGACCTGGGCCAGCGCCACGTGATCCGCGCCCTGCTGTTTGCCGTCTACCACCGCTTGCGCAATCATTTGCAGATACGCCTCCTGCTGACCCGCCTTAAACGCCGCCCATGCACCAGCAATCAGCTGCACATCAGGATGCTGTTCCACTGGCAACGTCGCTGGGCAAAACAGTGCGCGCGTCGCCGCCAGCGTAGATTCCGCCGCACACAGCACCAGCGATTTTCCCGGCAATCGCTGCACTTCATCGGCCAGCATGCGATCGGTGCGATACACCGGGCAATCATGTCCCTCAGCGTTAAAACCATCGGCAACCGGCCCCAGCGTCGAGCAGGTAATCAGAATCGCGTCGAACCACGGCGTCAGGCTGTGTAACAACTGTTCCAGCTTGTGCTGTTGCGGCGCGGTCATGCCACCCGTCAACTCGGCTTCGGCCAGCAAATGCGGCATCACAATATGACTCAGTGAGCCGTTACGCATGCCCAATGAGTGTGCGGCGTCATCAAAAATAGCGATGTTACTGGCGGCGGTATGCAAACAGGCGATGGTCATAAAATCCCTTATTAGTGGCGTCTATCATTGAGAATCACTATATCCTGGCCTGGAAACAAAAAAAGGCGCCGCAGGGGCGCCTTCGTCTATTGTATAACGATTACTTCAAACGGAATGCCACGACGCTGTCACCCGCCTGGGTGCCGAGCGAACCGTGACCGCCTGCTGCAATCACCACGTACTGCTTGCCGTCTTTGCCCATAAAGGTAGATGGCGTGGCTTGTGCGCCAGCACTCAGCTCGGTCTGCCACAGCAGTTCGCCGGTGGTGCTGTCGTAGGCACGGAAGAAGTTATCCGCGGTTGCACCGTGGAACACCAAATCCCCTGCGGTCAGCAATGGACCACCGTGCGCTACCATGCCCATCGGGAAACCGATTGGGAAGCGGCCAGGCAAGAAGCTGGTCTTCAGGTTTTTGGTCACGCCCACGCGACGCAGCCATTCGGTTTTACCGGTCTTCAGATCCACGCCCACCATGCGGCCCCAAGGTGGGGCAACACAGGGAATGCCCAAGCCTGACGCCAACTGCTGGATGTGAATCGCGTAATCACCGTGGAAGTTTTCGTTCCAGTATGGCGTGCCATCTTTGGTGAACAGGCGCTCGGTAGCGGTCTGCTCGCTGCGTTTGATCAGGTTGTACTTGTAGGCCAGACGCACGGGCGCGGCAATCAGTATTTGACGCTGCGGATCGACCGCGACAGAACCCCAGTTGAACACACCAATGTTGCCAGGGAAGATCAGCGAACCGCCTTCGGTCGCTGGCGTCCACGGATTGCCGTCATAGCGCAGGCTACGGAAATCCATGCGGCATGACATCTGGTCAAACGGCGTGATGCCCCACATTGACTTCTCAGTCAGCGGCTGCGGGATGAAGTTCAGGCTGGAAACCGGCTGGGTCGCCGCAAATTTCTCACCCGCGACGCCACCTTCGGTGGAAACCTTCACCTGGTTCACCGGATACACCGGTTGGCCGGTCAGGCGGTTCAGCACAAACAGGTTGCCGGTTTTGGTCGGCAGGATCACCACAGGCTGCTTCTGACCCTGATAATCGATGTCCACCAGCGAAGGCTGTGACGGATTATCGCGGTCCCACAGATCGTGGTTAGAGCTCTGATAGCGCCATTTGAAAGCACCGGTTTGCAGATCAAGTGCCACCAGCGCATCGCGGAACTTCTCGGTGTTGCTGTTCGGATCGCGTTCAATGCCCACTTCATCCGGTGAAGCGTTACCAAACGGCACATACACGACGCCGTTTTTCAGGTCAGCACTCAGCGTGCCCCACGCCACTGGCGTGTCCTGCGGGTAGTTTTGACCGGCAGCGATTGGCGCGGTGTTTTCTGGGTTGGCCGGATCAAAGTTCCATACCAGACGACCGCTTTGCACGTCATACGCACGAATCACGCCCGACGGGTTGCCGCTGTTGAAGCCGTTGTCCATCACGGAACCGCCAACGATCACCAGCTTGCCTGCCACCAGCGGTGCGGCGGTTTGCATCAGCGCATGTGGACGCACTTCACCCATGTTGGCATGCAGATCAACCACACCGTTCTGACCGAAATCAGCACACGGTTTGCCGGTATCGGCATCCAGCGCGATCAGTTGCGCATCAGTGGTCGCATTGAAAATACGCTTACGGCAGATGGCCGGCGTCGCTGCGCTATCCTGCGCGGCCACCGGCGTTTCTTCGTAGTAGCTGACGCCGCGACAGGTTTGATGCTGCTGCAGGTAAGAGCGATCTTTATTCGGTGTGAATTTCCACTTCACCGCGCCGGTTTCCGGATCAAGCGCATGCACTTCGTTATGCGGCGTACAGAAATACAGCATACCGTTGGCTTTCAGCGGCGTGGCTTCGAAGGTGTATTCGGTGGCATCCGCATCCTGGCGCAGATCGCCTGTGTGATACGTCCATGCAACTTCGAGGTTTTTGACGTTCTCTTTACTGATCTGATTCAGCGCCGAGAAACGCAGGCCGTCGGACGATCCGCCGTAAGCGGTCCAGTCGTTAGCCGCGCCCTGCTCGCTGTTCTGCGTGCGGGCGTTGCTGATGGTGCCTTGCTGTGGAACCGGATCGTAGAAGCACAGACCAATCACCACCACAATCATGATAATGACGGTGCCGCCAAGGAAGCTGTGGAAACGGCGTTCGCCACGGTACAGCGGTTTCACCACCCACGGCATCGCCAGCCACAGGCCGATCACGCCGAACAGGTCACCGCGTGGGATCCACTGCCATTTATCAAAGCCCACTTCCCAGATAATCCAGGCGAGCGTAATCCACATCAGCACCGCATACAGCGCCAGCGCACTGCGCTGGTTGCGGAACAGTAAAATTGCGGTGATGAGTAATCCCACCGCCATCAGCGCATAGAAGGCGCTGCCGCCCAGCATTAACAGCTTGCCGCCCATATACAGCAAGGCAATCGCCAGAATCGCGAGCACGATACTGGTTAGTTTGTTAACCATGCTAATCCCTCAACCATTTTCATCGAAAAACCTCAAAAATAACCCCACATAAAATCAACAGAATTTTAACTTACGTTACCGTTTAGTAAAAACCCGTTGCGCGGTGTGTCGTTAGCTCCGCTAATGAATGTAGTTTGGCTAATGGCTGCTAGCTACCGCCTCGCTCAATGTGTGACTGAAATCACGTTTCATTTTCGTTGAGAGAATTAATCATTAGTCAGGAAAATTCGCATTTTTTGATAACGCAAAATGGCGAGGATGCGCGATTGGGTAGCTTTTGCGCCTCAGACATAACCTTGTGCGGATTTGTTACTACGCCCGTGGTTGGAGAAAACTTACGCTGTTTTCTTTTTACCCGGGAAACGTTATGAAAATCACTTTATTAGCCAGCTCATTGTTGTTCCTCGCGGTGACGTCTCACGCCGCCACAAACGAACTGATCGTGGGCGATCAAAAAGGCAATGCCCGCGCGGTGATGTCCGCCGCCGGGGAGCTCAACAATGTGCCTTATGCAATCAAATGGTATGAGTTCCCCAACGCAGCACCGCTGCTGGAGTCACTCAACTCACAGCATCTGGATGCCGGTTTGGTCGGCGATGGTCCGCTGTCGTTTGCCGTAGCCGCAGGTGCGCAGATCCGCGCTATTCAAGCATCGCAATATCTCGGCAATGCCGTTGTGGTGAAAAACAATAGCGCCCTGCACAACATCGCCGACTTAAAAGGCAAAAAAGTGGCGACGGTGAAAGGATCGTCCGGGCAAAACATGGTACTGAATGCGCTGCATGAAGCAGGCTTGCCTGACGATAGCGTCAGTTTTGTCTTCACCACGCCGTCGGAAGCCACGCTGGCGCTGGATAATGGTGCGGTGGATGCGGTGGCAACCTGGGAACCTTATGTGTCTTTTGCCGTGGCACAGTCCGGCGATCGCATTGCCATCGACGGTAAAAATTCCCCGGTTTCAAACTATCTGGTGGCAACCGATAGCGCTATCGCTAATAAGCGTGAGCAGCTCGCCGACTTCCGTCAGCGCCTGATCCGTGCACGCGCTTGGGGCGTGGCACATCCCCAGGCCTACGCCAGCGAGATCGCCAAACTGCTGCGTCTGCCAGATGAGGTAGCGCTGAGCAAAGTGCAGCGTGAAAACAACGCGCCGGTTGAGGATTACGTTTTGGTGGAAAAACGCCAGCAGCGGGCCATTGATACGTTCACCCGCGGCGGCCTGATCACACCCGGCCTAAAAGCTGACAAACTGGTAGACGCCTCCTTCTTTAACGCCAACGGAGCCGCCAAACCATGATGAACCTGGCACTCTACCTCGACTCCGGAATTCATCAGGGCGGCTGGCGTCATGCCGATTCGGCTGCAACCGGCGGCAGCAACTGGTCGCTGTACCGCAAAATTGCCCAGCGCGCCGAAGCCGCGAAGCTGGATATGATTTTTGTCGCTGACAAGCTGGCAATTGATGATGTTTACGGCGGTCATCTGGCGCACACCGTTCAGCATCGTCAGGTGGGCTGGTCTGAACCCTTAACATTATTAGCTGCACTGGCGGCGGTTACTGACCATATCGGCCTCGGCGGCACCGTTTCCTCCTCCTATTCGGTGCCTTACACCACGGCGCGTCAGCTGGCGAACATTGACCATATCAGCGGCGGACGCGCAGCGTGGAACGTGGTTACCTCGCTGAGCCACGCCGAAGCGCGCAACTTTGGTCGCAGCGAACACTTCAGCCATGAAGATCGCTATCGCCGCGCGGCCGAATTTATCGATGTCATGAAAGCGCTGTGGGACAGCTTTGAAGAGGACGCGCTGATTCTGGATAAAGCGCAGGCGCGCTTTGCCGACCCGGCACGCTTCCATCGGCTCGATCATCAGGGGGAATCTTTCGATGTGCAGGGCCCGCTTAACCTGCCGCGTCCGCCGCAAGGTCATCCGGTAGTGATTCAGGCTGGCGTGTCGGAAGCCTTTATCGATCTGGCAGCGCAACAGGCGGAAGTGCTGTTTGTGGTGCAACCCAATCGGGAACGTGCGCAGCATTTCTACCACACCCTGAAACAGCGTGCGCTGCAGTATCAGCGTCAGCCCGATCAACTGCGTATTCTGCCCGGCATGGTGCCGATTGTCGGCAACACCCAGCGCGACGCAGAGGAGCGTGCAGAGTATCTGAAATCATTGATCACCGTGGAATCGGGCCTGAGCTTTGTCTCGGCCAGCATGAATATCGATCTGTCGCCGTATCCGATTGACGGTCCAGTGCCCGATCTGCGTGAAAAAATCACCGGCAGCAAAGGCCGTTTCCAGTATGTGATTGCCAGCGCCATTGAGCAGAAACTGACGCTGGGTGAAATGGCGAAACGCTACGCCGAGAGCTTATCGTTCCCGGCCCCCACCGGCACCGCCGACACGATCGCGCAGCAAATGACTGACTGGTATCAGCATCAGGCCTGCGACGGTTTTGTCATTCTGCCCACCTATATTGACGAGAACGAAGACCGCTTCCTCGAACAGGTAGTACCGCGCCTGCAGGCCGCGGGTGTATTCCGCTCTGAGTATCAGCCAGGCACGCTGCGCGATCGTTTAGGCTTAGTAAAGCCGGAAAATCGCTTTCACCGTTCATCATCAATTGAAATAACTTAATTAATCATTAACACGCCGCTGCGATTATTCCTGGCAACCTTTATTGCAGCGGCGAGAATAAGCGTGCTTTTATTGCATTTTTATTTCCGCTGTCTTTATTTAACCTTCTCTAAATTGATTAGCCATTGCGGCGCAATGACTTTTTGAGAGTTTCCTCAGCCTGTTTACGCTGATTTAGCGTGATATAAATCACGTAACTGCTCTGCGGCAAGGCCGCTAATAAAAAGAAGGTGATGATGATCAGCGCAGATTTCTTTTATCGTAAATTACGTTTTCCTTTTAAACTCACACACGCTGCTTTTAAGTTTCCGGTTGCCAATGCGCGAGCCCGGCAATATCAGGTAATGTCACCTGAGCAGACCATTGACTTGCTGCTCAACAACGACGTGCTGTCGGTAAGCCGCTATGGCGATGGAGAACTGGAAATGACCTTATTTAAAAATATCGGTTTTCAATCTTTCGATGAACGTCTTTCTCTTCGCCTGAAAGAAATTTTGCGGCGCGGAAGTCAGCCGAAAAATACCTGTTTATTGTGTATGCCCGATGCCTTTCGAGGCACTGGGAATATGCGATTTGGTTCGGCCCTTTTCTGGTTTTTTCATAAAGCGTTTTATTTTCGCCATTATGAAGCGTTATTAAAGAAAGATTACCGCTACGGCAACACCTCCGTTACGCGTCCCTATCATGATTATAAAGATAAGCAGCAGGCAGAACGCGTGTTTAATAAGTTCAAACAGCTGTTCAGCGATAAAAAAATATTAGTCGTGGAAGGTAGCGGCACGCGTCTCGGCATCGGTAACAATCTGCTCGCGGGTGCGCGGGATATTAAACGCATCACCACGCTGAATCGTAACGCCTTCTCGGTTTACAACGATCTCTACAGCTCTGTACTGGCGCACGCACGCGATTACGATATGGTACTGATGTCGCTCGGCCCCACAGC
The DNA here is from genome assembly GCA_900068845.1 of Enterobacter ludwigii. Lineage (GTDB taxonomy): Bacteria > Pseudomonadota > Gammaproteobacteria > Enterobacterales > Enterobacteriaceae > Pantoea > Pantoea ludwigii_A. The sequence continues at coordinate 1,079,282 of CEFQ01000010.1, read as the reverse complement.
AACGGTGCTGGCTTACGATCTCAGTCAGCATGGCATTCGCTGTATTGATACCGGGCACATTGATATCGAGTACGAATGGATGCGCAGTGCCGCGCGTGACAAGGTGCTGGTGGCCGGTAAGAACGTCAATGAAGTGGGTGTTTTACTCAGTGACGAGGCGCGCGATGCCGATGAACATTATCGCCAGCAGATTTTGCTGCATGTTGGGCTACCGCAGGAGGCGGTGCTGTCGGCGATGGTTATTCATCCGCCGTTGGTATAATCCGCCGCGCAAGCAATCGCAAAAACAGGGTAATTTGAGTTAGCTGGAGAATACTTGCGACGATAGACGGCGTTTACACCGCTTTTAGCGGCTGTGCCGCTGGCAAAATGCGCGGAGATCGGAAGACTGAAAATCCGCCAGATTGGCCATCAGCTTCTCCAGCGGCCAGTTCCACCAGGCAATCGCCTGCAGCTGCGCGGCAATATCCGTAGCGAAACGCGCACGGATGACTTTGGCTGGCACACCACCCACAATGGTATAAGGCGGCACATCTTTGGTGACCACTGCACCGGCAGCCAGCACCGCACCATCACCCACCGTCACGCCCGGCAGCACTATCACGCCATGACCTATCCACACATCATTGCCAATCACCACGCGTTCGGCACGTCGGGCAGCAAAGAAGTCATCATCACGCGCCGCCTGTGCATCATAGTATTCCGGGCAATAGGTAAAACGGTGCTGCGAGGCGCGATCCATCGGGTGATTGGGCGCGCCAATCCGTACATGATTGGCAATGGCGGTAAAGCGGCCAATCTGCGCATCGGCGACACAGCAGTGTTCTCCCAGATAGGAAAAGTCGCCCAGTTCGCTGTATTCAATATAGGTTTCGGCCAGCACTTCACATTGCGCGCCAATCTGGGTTTCGCGCATGCGCACGCTGGGATCGATAACGGTATGTTGCAGTTTTGCCGGTTGCACAGCAGCGAGTGCCATAATCAACGCTCCGTAGTGGTCAGATGTCTGGATGACGGGTTGCCACTGGGCAACCGCGAGCCATAACTCTACAGCGGCAAAATGACAGTAATGCTATTGTTCCCCTCTGCGATTGGCGATTTGAGGAATGGGAATGAGAACACCGTGGTCAATACTGGCGCTATTGTGGTCAGCCGGATCGGCGTCCGCCGCGCTGCCCGCTGACATCAAAGCCGGTGATATTGTGCAAGTGCAGTTAGCGCAACTCCATCCGACGCAGGCCGCCATTGGCTATCGTCAACTGGACTACAAGCAGCATCGTTATGAAGCCGAACCGAAAAAGCTGTTTGATGATTATTGCGAAAGCATGGGGCAAAAAGGCGTCGACACCTTTGATGGCAAATCGCGTCTCTCACAGCCCAGCAGCTTTCGCTGCAAAGCGCCGGTCGGCAGCGCACCTGGCCCGATGAAAACCGCAGTGATTGCACCGGATAATGTGCTGTACCTCACCGATGGTCATCATACTTTCAGCAATTTCGCCGATATCGCCGGTCTTAACACGCCGGTACAGGTGCGCATCACCGATGATTTCCGCAACCTGAAAACCATGTCCGCCTTCTGGCAAAAAATGGAAGCAGCACATCTGACGTGGCTGGATACGCCGTCTGGCAAAATTCAAACGGATGCACTGCCGAAAGAGCTGGGTCGCCAGCATATGCAGAATGATGAATACCGCTCGCTGGTCTATTTTGTGCGCGATATTGGCTTTGAGAAAGAGCAGAATCCGCCGCCGTTCCTGGAATTCTTCTGGGGAAAATGGCTGGAAACGCAGCTCCCCCTGAAGAACTTTGACCTCAATAATCGCAGCGGTTACGCCAAAGCGCTGGAAATCATCGCAGAGAAGATGACCAGCGTGCCGAAAGACACGGTCATTGCTCAAGGGGATAGCGGCCCGCTCACTGCGGAGCGCCTTGGTGCGCGCAAGAAAGTGAACGAGAAGAAGCTGGATAAGCTGGTCTCCGACAACGGCAAATTGACGTGGGCCTTCGCGCACTAATGTCTTTGCAGGCGGAGGTGCTCTCCGCCGTTAGGCGCGGTTGCAGTTGCAGATGAAAAGCATTCTCAATTAAGCTACGGCTCTTTGCCGCCTGGGCGCGCTTTTCTCTGGAACATCCCAATGAACGCTACGCCAGCACCAATAAAAATTTTGGTGGTTGACGATCACCGCAAAATCCGTGAACCGCTTGCCACTTACTTGCGTCGTCAGCACTTTTCTGTGGTAACCGCAGAGGATGCCGCCTCACTTTGGACGCTGCTACGCACCGCGACGTTCGATCTGATTGTGCTGGATGTGATGCTGCCCGACGGCGACGGCATGCAACTCTGTCAGCAAATTCAACGCCATTATAAAACGCCGGTGATCCTGTTAACCGCGCGTGATGCTCTGGATGATCGCGTGACGGGCCTTGAACTGGGCGCCGATGATTACGTGGTTAAACCTTTTGAACCGCGCGAGTTGCTGGCGCGGATACACACGGTGCTGCGACGTGCCGATCGCCGGCCTAATCTGACGAGTGAAAAAACGTCCCCTGCGGTGCAACCCGTTCACTTTTCCACGCTGATATTCAATCCCGCCTCGCGTCGGGTAAGCAATCAACAGCAGCAAAGCGTTCGCCTCAGCACCATGGAAGCCAAACTGCTGTCGGCCTTTCTCGCCGATCCGTATCAGGTGTTGAGTCGGGAAGCGTTGATGGATCGCTGCGTCACGCCGGGCAACGAGGTGTTTGATCGTGCCATCGATCGTCAAGTGAGCCGCCTGCGAATCAAACTGGAGCAGGTTCTGCCCGGCTGCGTGCTGCTGGATACGGTGTGGGGCGAAGGCTATCGCTTCACCGCTGAGGTACAAACGGTGCAACCGATCACATGCTAAGCCCACTATTACCAAGGCGCATGATGAGCCAGCTTGCCGGGCTGATGATTGTGGCGTTGCTGTTGGCCAATCTCGCTGCCGTTGCGGCTACGCAGTTGCTGGGCAATTTACTCACGCCTTCTACCCGCAACATTGCCGTCGAGCGCGTGGTGCTGGCCTACCACGAAAGCCTGGCGGGCGCAGAGAACGTTGCGTTAACGCGCGCGGACGGTGCCCGTTTTTGGCTGGCGCAGCGTCCGGAAGTGCAGGACATTGCGCTGCGCGATGAGGAGCAACGTCTACGTGACTCACTGGTTAATCAGTTAAAATTAACCACGTCGGCCAACGTCACCCTGCAACTCGAAAGTGCTGATGGCGGCCTGGCGCGCAGGCATATTTTTAGCGCGGCGCGCCATGAGCCGTTGCGCCTGCGCGTCACCATTGCCCTGCCCGATGGTCGCTACTTTAATAGCGTGCAATCGGTTATGCCCGCTTATGAGTGGACGCAGCTACTGTCATTTTCCCTGCCTATCGTGAGCGTGCCGTTGCTGCTGCTCAGCCTCTATTTTATCTATCGCGTGGTCAGACCGATTCGGCGCTTAGCCAGCGCTGCCGATGCCATTAGTCGTGGCGAATGGCGCACCACGTTGCCGATCACCGGGCCGCAGGAATCGCGGGAATTAACCCAGGCTTTTAATCTCATGCAGCTTAGGCTGGCGCGTCACCTGGATAGCCGCACGCGCATGCTGGCTGCGATGAGCCACGACCTCAACACGCCGATCACCGAATTACGCTTGCAGGTGGAGTTGATGCCAGAGGGTGATGCGCGTGATGACATGCTGGAAAGCCTAAATGAACTGCGCGCCATGGTGCACGAAACCTTGCATTTTATTCGCGGTGAGGTGCAACACGCGCTGCCGCAGCGCTGCAATCTTAGTCAGATGCTGGCCGATTTAACCCGCCGTTACCTGCTGCTGGGTAAAGTCGTCACCTGGCATGGTGAGCCGGATATTGAGCTGATGTGTCGTCCGGTGGCGATCAAACGCGCGCTGAGTAATCTGATTGAAAACGCGTTGCAGTATGGCGGCGATGCCGTGCTAACGCTGACGCAACTGCCGGGCTGGGTGCAGATTGAGGTGCTGGATCAGGGTGCGGGCTTGTCGGCTGAACAGCTGGAGCAAGCCTGCGAACCCTTTGTACGTTTCTGCGACACACCGCGCACTGAGAATACCGCGGGCGGCGGTTTAGGCCTCGGATTAGCCATCGCACAATCGAATATTCATGCGCACGGCGGGGAACTGACGCTGGCGAATCGTCCCCCGGCCGGATTATGTGTCACCGTTATGCTGCCGGATGGCATCAGAAGCTGAGCGTCACGCCACCCCAGAAAGTGCGGCCGTAATTGACCGTACCATAGGTTTCATCATCCAGTCGTTTGTCGCCGATATTGTAGATGGCGCCGTTCAACGTCAGGTTGTGCGTCAACTGATGTGATATACCGAGATCGGCAGTAAGGTAATCCGGCGCCGCGTCTTCCGTGACGCTAGTACCGTACTCTTTGCCGTAATAGTTAGCGGCAGCCCACAGCTGCGTGGCTTCGGTGACATGCCATTCGCTGCGCAGGCTGGCTTTGTGTTTTGGCGTCAACGCCAGCGGTGCGCCACGATTGCTGCCACTTTTCTGCTCGGAATCGAGCCAGGTATAGTTCCCTTTCAGCGACACATCCGAGGTAATTTTCCAGCTACCGGTCAACTCCACGCCGCGGATTACTGCTTTGTCGATGTTAACGCGATCCATGATGATGTAGCCGTTCCACCGCTGATCGGTGGTCACGGTCGACAGCTTGTCTTTAAAATCGTTGTAGAAAAAGGTCGCGCTGGCCGAAAGATCGTCGCGGTTCGACCACATCGCCGACAATTCATAGTTGGTGCTGGTTTCCGGCTTGAGATTTGGATTACCCAACATCGCAAAGCGATTGCGACGCAGTACCGCATAATCTTCGATCACCGCACGAATTTCCGGCGCTTTGAAACCACGCGCTACGCCACCTTTCAGCGTCCATTCATCGCTGACATACCAGATGCCGTAAATGCGCGGGCTGTAGTGGTTGCCATATTGCTCATGATTATCGAGACGCAAGCCGCCCGTCAGCGAGAAGGATTCCAGCATGCGCCACTCATCTTCGAGGAACAGCGCACGCTGCACCACGCTATAGCGATGATTGACGCGCGTGCCGTCGCCCTGATTCCAGTCCTTCAGCGCATTTTCCTGCCACTGCGCGCCAGCGGTAGTCGTGTGATAGGCGGTTGGCATCACCAGCTTGGCATCCAATACGCTGTTTTTGATGGTCGGTTTGCGGCCATAGACATCGGATTGTGACGGGCTGGCGAGCCCTTCGCGGCTGGTCTCTTCCTGAGAAAACGCCAGCGTCGAGGTTGCCCATCCCCAGCGCCCTTCATGCGCCAGCGACCAGTGGTCGCGATTATTCTTCTGTTCACGCGTCGCCCAGTTGGCGCTTTCACCTTCGCCGTTTTTCAGGCGGCTCACGCCCCCTTCCAGCGTAATGTCGTGCTGAGCGTTTGGCGTAAACACGAGGCGTGCGGTGATATCACGATGATCGGCTTGGGTATAGCCGTTGGTATTCTGCACGTCATCATCACCCTGACGATTCAGATAGCGTCCCCACAACTGCAACCCGAGACGATCGGCAATCAGCGGGCCATTCAGGTAGAACTGATTGTTACTGGCGTTGCCCTGATCCTTGTGCTGGCGCACCGCATAATCCCACGACAGCGAGCCGTTCCACTGCGGCGTGACTTTACGCGTAATGATGTTGATCACGCCGCCAATCGCATCGGAGCCATACAGCGATGACATCGGCCCGCGGATCACCTCAATACGTTCAATGGCCGAAGCAGGCGGAATGAAGCTCTGCTCATAACCGCCGTTGCCGTTAACGCGCGAATCGCGGCCGCTTTGGCGCACGCCATCCACCAGAATGAGGGTGTAATCGCCCGGCATGCCACGAATCGAAATATCGCTTTCATTGGCACCACCGATCACCGCCACGCCTTCCACCTCTCGCACCGCATCGGCCAGATTATTAATCGAGCGCTTACGCAGATCGTCGCCGTTGATCACCGTGACCGAGGCCGGTGCATCTTCCAGACGCTGTTCAAAACCGGAAGCGGTCACCACCATAGTTTCAGCGGTGTTGTCATCATCAAGGGCTAGCGCCGTGGCGGGCAGCAGCATTGCCATGCAGGCAACAGAAAGGGGTTTAACAGCAAAAGTCGGTTTACGCATGTTCAATTAGGGGTGTAGTTGAAAACGCGAATCATACTCATGCGCATCGGTGAAAGTTGGACAATGTTGGACAACTTTCCCGTGAGAAAATGAAACGGGCGCCCACTGCACGCCCATTAAAGAGGTTTACACCAACTCGCAGTTTTTTACGTCCGCAGACGGCGCCAGCAGGTTTTTATCAAAGGGGCGCAGTTCCGTAGCCTCACGAATCCGCATCGGCCAGTCGGGATTGGCCAGCGCACTCTTGCCAATCGAGACATAATCCGCGCCCTGCTCCAGCGCCTGTGCCGCCGTGCGGGCATCACTTAATGCACCATTGGCGATAATCGGCATATTGGGTGCCGTCTGACGCGCAATTTGCACCAGCGACAGCGGCGAATCGGCAAACGCGGGCTGCAGCGCGTCATATTCTGTCAGGTGCAGATAATCCACGCCGGCCTCAGCGATCGCGGCGAATACCTGACGTGCGCCCGCTTCGCCTTCCGGCCATTTGTGATGGAAATCATTCACTTTACCCTGTGAGAGGCGAACGCCCACGGTAACATCCTTACCCACGCGCTGGCGCACCGCCGCGATGACTTCCAGCGTTAGAGACAACCGGGCAACAATATCTCCGCCCCAGCGATCGCGGCGCTGGTTGGTGTAATCGGTAAAGAACTGGTCAAGCAGATAGCCGTTTGCGCCGTGTATTTCGATGCCATCAAAACCCGCTTCGTCGACGGCCCGCGCAGCAGTTTGCGCAAAGTTGTCGATCACCTGCAGGATCTGTTCTTCATCCATTTCACGTGGCAGCGGATAGGCACCATGACCGTGATAGAAGCCCAATTGTTCTCCACGCGGCTGCACCGCTGATGGCGCTAACGTATCCGGTCGGTAGATATTGCCCTGAGAAATCGCACCGGCATGCATCAACTGCGCAATGATTTTTCCACCACGTTGATGCACCCGATCGGTGATCGCCCGCCATCCATCACGCTGTTTGGCGTTGATCAGACCGGCCTGAAACGCATAGGTTTGTGACCAGGCTTCATCGATATAGATGCCTTCAGTGATGATGGCGCCAAATCCGCCGCGCACGAAGCGCTGATAGTATTGCTGCATACGCTCGCCCGGCACGCCATCGACACTGGCGGAGATGCGCGTCATCGGCGCCACCATGATGCGATTCTTCAACGCTAGCTGGTTCAGTGTCCCGCACTGAAAAAGATGTTTATCACTCATATTGCTCTCTGGATGCGGATTATCTACAGAGCGCAGTATATTCTGTCACTATGAGGCCAAAAATGGCCAATGATGATACGTCTGCATAACGGAAATCGTTACAATGAATTCAAAGGATGTTGAGGTGTTCCTGATGGTCACCCAGACGCGTAGCCTGACGCAGGCGGCGCGGCGAATGAACACCACGCCGATGACGGTATCGCGCCGGCTCGCTTCACTGGAGGAAGATCTTGGCGTGCGTTTGTTGCATCGCACCACCCGCGCCATCGCCTTGACGGATGAAGGCGAAGAGTTTCTGCCCTACGCCAAAACGCTGGCCGAGACCGAACAGAGCGCGCGCAATCTGTTCTCGCCGGATAAACAGGGCGCCACCGGCCAGCTGCGCATCACCGCGCCTTCAGGCTTTGGTCGCCGTACCATTATTCCTTTGCTGCCCGCGCTAATGGCGGAAAATCCCGAACTGAAGATCGATTTTCAGCTCAGCGACAATGTCACCGATATTGTTGGGCTCGGCTACGATGTTGCCATTCGTATCGCACCGCTGCGGGACTCACGTTTAGTGGCGCAGCGACTGGCGGATAATCCACGCGTGCTGTGTGCCTCACCAGACTATTTAGCGCGCTGCGGCACGCCACACATGTTGGCCGATTTGCATCAGCACAACTGCCTGCGTTTATCCGGCGTGCCGCAATGGAGTTTTGTGATCGACGATCATATTTCCAGCGTCAGCGTTGAAGGCCGTTTCAGCGGCAGCAATGTGGAAGGCGTACGCACCTTATGCGTATCGGGCAGCGGCATCGCGCAACTCTCGGCGTGGGATGTGCAGGAAGAGTTAGCGGCGGGTGAACTGCGTGAGATTGCCTTACGAGATGCACAACCGCAGTTGCTTGGCGTCTGGGCGCTGTTTCCCACTGCCCGCCATCTGCCAACCCGTGTCACGGTATTCCTGAATGCCTTGAAACAGGCGATGCAAACGCGCGCGTGAACATTCAGATAATGCGTACGGCGAACGGGGTTATAGTGGCGCATTCCTTACGATCACGGAGGCCACCAGTGAAACCTGAAATCCATACGCTCGCTTCGACAGAAATCTACCGCAACCGCTGGTTGACCTTGAAAGAGGATAAAATTCAGCGTGCCGATGGCAGCGAAGGCATCTATTCGGTGATTGAGAAGAGTGATTTTGTGGTGATTTTGCCGGTTGAGCACGATCACATTTATGTGGTGGAGCAATTCCGTTATCCCCTTGGCGAACGCACCCTCGAGCTGCCACAGGGAAGCTGGGAGCTCGTGCCCGATGCCGCGCCTGAAGATCTTGCCGCCGGCGAGTTGTTAGAAGAAACCGGACTGATTGCCGGGCAGCTCGATTACGTGGGTTATCAAAAGTTAGCGCAAGGCTACTCCGCGCAGGGCTATCACATTTATCTGGCGCGCGAGTTAACGTATCAGGGGCAAAAACTTGATGCAGAAGAAGTGGGATTGACTGCAAGGAAAATCACCCTCGCTGCGTTTCTTGAACTGATCCTGGCAGGAAAGATCAGCGATGCGACATCGGTCACTGCGTTTTTGTTGGCGCGGGCGAAAGGATTAATTGATTGATCTAGTTATCTTTTTTCATGGTGCACATGAATGCGCACCCTACAAAACCCCAACTACCTGGCGCACACCTTGTAGCGGCGCAATTTATTGCGCGATAAATCGCGCCGCTACGGAATGTGCGGTAATTAATACGGGGCTTAACTGATCGGCATTACGCCATGTATGGCGACCCATCACAAGCATTACACTGCTGCAATCTCTGCCAACACCGCTTCTGCCTGCGCGTTATTGACCGCGACGCCATCAATAAATAGTTGGCGCTGTTCACCCGGCGGCAGCGTAACCCTCAGTGCTTGCCATGCCGGCTGGAAGCGGCCATTGCGCTGGAAGTTAAGGTGAATCGATGACGCATCACTGCGCATTTCCCAGTTCAGCCACAGCGCGTTGCCCTGCTGGTAACCCCAGCTTTCGCCATCATCCTCAAACAGTACGCCGTTGCTGACGCCCTTACCTTTGATTGGGAACAGGTGCAGCGTGCGACAATCATCCGATGCTGTGTCGACATGGCGCAGGCGCTCGCTGAGCGGCAAGCCCGCACCGGCGCGCACTAGCATCGGCTGGGTTTCCAATGGCGCATCCAGTGTGATCCACTGACCGCCGCTGTACCATTGCTGACTGGCAAAATCATACCAGCCGGTTTGGTTGTCGGGCAGCCACAGACGACGCGCGCGCTGACCGGGCTCGACCACGCTGGCCACCAGCAGATCGCGGCCCAACATAAACTCGTCGCACTCGGCAAACGTCTGCGCATCCTGTTCATGATCGAGGAAGGTGGGACGCAGCATCGGCTCATCGTCAGCATGCGCCTGCCACAGCAGCGTGTAGAGATAAGGCAGCAGACGATAACGTAGCTCAATGGCGGCGCGGATCGCTGGCGTGGCCGCCGGATACATCCAGGGCTCATTAACGGTGCGATCGTCATTCCACGAGTGAATGGTGAAACGCGGATGCATCACGCCGTTCTGCACCCAGCGCACAAACAGTTCTGCGTCTGGCTTATCGCCAGAGAACCCGCCAACATCATGTCCCACGTTGTACAAGCCGGATAGGCTCATGCCCAATCCCATGCGGATGTTGTAACGCAGCGTGGTCCAGTTGGTGCGGTTATCGCCGCTCCAGGTTTGCACATAGCGCTGCATCCCGGCACAACCTGAACGTGAAATCAGGAACGGCCGCTTCTCCGGCGCAAAACGCTGTTGCGCTTCCATTGAGGCGCGCATCATTAGCAGTGGCATGACTGGGCGAATGTGTTTGATGGCAATGGGCGTGCCGAAACCGTGGCAGCGCGCTTCGCCATCCCACACTTCATATTCGTTGTTATCGTTCCAGGTGGAATCGATGCCCTTTACCAGCAGCTGTTTGGTGACATTTTCCTGCCACCAGGCGACAGCTTGTGGATGGGTAAAATCAAGATGTGACCCTTCGTCATCCCAGAACACCGAACGCTCCGGCGCATCCTCTTCAGAATCGCGAATGAACAGACCTTGCTCTGCCACTTCGTTGTAACGCGGATGATCCTGCAACAAGCACGGTTTGATATTGGCGGCGAGGCGCAAGCCTGCGTCGTGAAATGCCTGACTCATCACTTCGGGCTGCGGTACTTTGTCGTAATTCCAGTTGAACACGTAACGCTTGTTGTTAATTGAGGTATAGCCGGATGAAAGCTGGAACGAATCGCACGGAATATCATGCTCTTCACACAGGCGAATGAAGTTCATCAGCTGGTTTTGCGCATCCGGCGCATCGGTGTAATGCATGGTCGACCCGCTGTAACCAAGACTCCATTTCGGGCCGAACAGCGTTTTACCGGTCAGCCGCACGAAGGCTTTGGTGATATCCAGCACCTTGTTACCGACAAACAGGTAATAGTCGATATCACCGCTTTCGGCCTGCCAGCGGCGGTATGGCTGGTGATAATTATCGAGCTCATTACCCAGGTCAAACCAACTGCTGCTGAGGTTATCGTAATAAAGACCAAAACTAACGTTGTCGCGGCGTGTGATGGTAAACGGCACATGCTTATACAGCGGATCGGTGGAGGCCGCGTTGTAGCCCATCGCATCCAGGTTGCGCATCTCATAGCGTTGCCCGTTGCGCTGCAAATCGCCGCTTTTTTCACCCAGTCCGTAATAGCGATCGTCATTCATGCGGCGCTGATAGTGTGCCACGCCATCGCCGTGCGCGTTAATTTGATAAGCGCTGGTGGGACGGTCGCAAGTCAGCAGTTGCCATACGCCGTGGCTGTCGCAATATTGCCACTCCAGCGCCAGCGGCTGATGCACAATCACCCGCAGCTTATCGGTGGCCACCACCAGCGTGTCACCCTCTTCTTCCAGCGTGAACGACGGCAAGGCGAAGCCCGCCAGGCTGTCGCGCTGACGCCCTTCCCACGGCATATCGCTTTCTGGTGCGATGCTCCAGGTGCGATCGAGGCTATAGGCGCCCTGACGTTTAATCGCCACGCGGAACAGGCCCGCATCCAGCACATACAGGCACAGCGTGTGTTTGCCATCGACGGTTAACGCCACATGGTGCGCATCGGAATCGGCTAATGACCAATTTTTTAACGTTTTCATCGTTACCTACTTTTTCATGCGCGCTGTGCGCGACGTTCAGCAATAAAAGCAATCAGGAAGACTGCGCCAATCAGGTCAAAGAAGCCCATGGCGACAAATAGCGGATTAAATCCAATGGTGTCGGCGGTAACACCGATCAGCAGTGAGAACAGGAAGCTGGAGATCCAGGCGAACGAGCCGCGCATACCGTTGACGGTGGCCATCTGGCCTTTATCAAACTTCTCCACCACCAGCGCGCTCAGCATGCAGGAGATGATCTGATGACCGAAACCACCAATTGAGATCAGCGCAATCGCGACGTAAGGATCTTTGGTGACCGCCACCAGCGCTAACGACAGCATCAGGAAAGCGCCGGTTACCGAACTCGCCACCACCGAATTGACCTGGGTGAAGCCAAACATTTTGGTGTAGAGCCGCGTCAGGTAGCCGCTGGCCGCACTGCCTAAATCTGCGGCGAGAAACGGCAGCCAGGCGAACATGGCGATCTGTTTCAGATCCATACCCAGCTCTTTAGCCAGATAAAGCGGCACCCAAAAACTCAACACGCCCCAGGCGGGCTCGGCCATAAATGCGGGAATGGCGATGCCGTAAAAACGTTTGTTTTTCGACACGGTTTTCAGCGCGGTAAAGAACGGCAGTTTCACCGCGGGTGGCTCGTTGTCCTGACGAATAAATTCCAGCTCTGAGGCCTGCAAATTGGGATGCTGTTCGGGATCGCGATACAGCAGCCACCACAGCACCACCCAGCCCAGCGCCAGGCAGCCGGTAAACAGAAACGCGCCCTGCCAGCCAAACGAAGCATGGGCAAAGTAGATAATCGGCGGTGCCAACATCGCGCCAAGCGAGAAACCCACGCCCGCCCAACCGGCGGCGATGGGACGCTCTTTTTTTGGGAACCATTCGCCAATCACTTTGGCGTTAGCGGGCGTTGCCGCCGCTTCTGCGCCGCCCATGACAAATCGCAGGATAGCCAAATGCACCCAGCTGGCCGCGCCAGCGTGGCACAAACAGGCGACAGCCCAGACTGTGGCGCAGATCAGGAAGCCGACTTTTAGACCGATGACGTCGATCAGCCAGCCACAAATCGGTTGGAAGAAGGTATAAGCCAGCTGGAATGCGCCGACGATCCACGAATATTGTTCGGTAGTAATGTTGAGGCTGGTTTTGAGCTCGGGGGCCAGCAAGCCCAATGAGTTGCGGGTGATGTAGTTGACCGTGACGCCAGCTAAGAACAGCACCAACACCCACCAGCGTAAATTGCGCAACGTGCGCTTGGTACCTGCGGCAGTTATCCCTGGATTTAAACTGCGATTCATCGGGTTCTCCATTAGTGAGTCATTTCTAACCATCCGCCAGGAGTGAACCACAGTCGCCAAAAGTGGTCGCCAGCTTAATATCGCAATTGTGATCTGGTTAACCAAAATTACTCAACAGGTTGACTTACCCCCACAAAGAGCAGAGTTTTGCCCCTTAATCGCGTGAGCAGTACTTGATGCACCACGCTGACAAAGAGTATTGGTCAACCTATTCTAAGTGAGGTAACAACATGAAGCAGACCTGGCGCTGGTATGGCCCCAACGATCCCGTCTCTCTTGCCGATGCGCGCCAGGCGGGCGCAACCGGCATCGTCACCGCACTGCATCACATCCCCAACGGCGAAGTGTGGACAGTAGACGAAATCATGCAGCGCAAGGCGCTGGTGGAAGCTGCAGGATTGGTGTGGTCGGTGGTGGAAAGCGTGCCGATTCATGAAGAGATCAAAACCGGCAGCGGCCGCTGTCAGCACTGGATCAGCAACTATCAGCAGTCGCTACGCAATCTGGCGCAGTGCGGCATCAAAACCGTGTGCTACAACTTCATGCCGATTCTCGACTGGACGCGTACCGATCTCGAGTATCTGCTGCCGGATGGCGCCAAAGCGCTGCGCTTTGATCAGATTGAGTTTGCGGTGTTTGAACTGCACATTCTGCAACGTCCCGGTGCGGAGCGGGATTACACCACGGAAGAGATTGTCCAGGCCGCCGAACGCTTTGCCAGCATGAGTGAAGCGCACCGTAACCGCCTGATGCGCAATATCATCGCCGGTTTGCCGGGTGCTGAAGAAGGTTACACGCTGGATCAGTTCCGCGCCCAGCTGGCGCGCTATGACGGCATTGGCAAAGCCGAGTTGCGCGAGAATTTTGCCACTTTCCTGCGCGCCATTGTTGCGGTTGCTGAAGAGGTGGGCGTGCGCATGGCGGTGCACCCGGACGATCCGCCGCGCCCGATTCTTGGCCTGCCGCGCATTGTTTCCAACGCTGACGATCTGCAGTGGATGATCGATACCGTCAGCAGCCCTGCCAACGGTTTCACTATGTGTACCGGCTCGTACGGCGTGCTGGCAGAGAATGATTTAGCCGGCATGGTCAAGCGCTTCGGCCCGCGCATTTACTTCGCGCACCTGCGTTCCACTCAACGGGAAGATAATCCAAACAGCTTCCACGAGGCCGCGCATTTGGGTGGCGATGTCGATATGTTTGCGGTGATCAAGGCGATTGCCGAAGAGGAGCAGCGGCGCAAAGCCGCAGGCCAGGAGGATTTGATTCCGATGCGCCCCGATCACGGCCACCAGATGCTGGATGACCTGAAGAAAAAAACCAATCCCGGCTACTCGGCAATTGGTCAACTGAAAGGTTTGGCTGAAATTCGCGGCGTCGAACTGGCGATTCACCGTGCCTATTTTGCTCAGGAAGCTCAATAATGCGCTTTATGGATGAAGATTTTCTGCTGCAGAGCGACATCGCGCGGCGTTTGTACCACGACTTTGCCGCAGATATGCCGATCTACGATTATCACTGTCACCTCAATCCGCAGGAGATTGCTGAAGACCGTCGCTTCGCCAACCTCGGCCAAATCTGGCTGGAGGGCGATCACTACAAATGGCGCGCCCTCCGTGCCGCGGGCGTGGATGAGTCGTTGATTACCGGCAAGAACACCAGCGACTACGACAAGTATCTCGCCTGGGCGCAAACGGTGCCAAAAACCCTCGGCAACCCGCTCTATCACTGGACGCACCTGGAACTGCGTCGGCCGTTTGGCATCACCGATACGCTGTTTGGGCCGGATACCGCGCCTGCTATCTGGCAGCGCTGCGCGGAACAGCTGGCGACGCCGGCGTTTTCTGCGCGCGGCATCATGCGCCAGATGAAGGTGCGCATGGTGGGGACCACCGACGATCCGGTTGATTCGCTGCACTATCACCGCCAAATCGCCGCTGACAGCAGCTTTGATATTGATGTCGCGCCGAGCTGGCGTCCGGACAAAATCTTCAAAATCGAGCTGGAGGGTTTTGTCGACTATCTTGCTCGTCTGGAAGCCGCGGCCGATGTCGCCATTGACAGCTTCGATGCGTTACGCCGCGCGCTGTTGCGTCGCCTTGATCACTTCTCTGCCCACGGTTGTCGCGCATCGGATCACGGTATCGAAACCCTGCGCTTTGCGCCGGTGCCGGACGACAGCGTGCTCGATACGATTATGGCGAAACGTCGCCGTGGCGATCTGCTGGATGAAACTGAAATCGCCCAGTTCAGCAGCGCGGTGTTGGTGTGGCTTGGCAGTGAATATGCGCGGCGCGGCTGGGTGATGCAGCTGCACATCGGCGCGATCCGTAATAACAGCACACGCATGTTCCGCCAGCTTGGGCCAGATAGCGGGTTTGATTCGATTGGCGATAACCCTATTGCCTGGCCGCTGGCGCGCCTGCTGGATGCGATGGACATCAACGATCAACTGCCGAAAACCATCCTCTACTGCCTTAATCCACGCGATAACGAAGTGCTGGCCACTATGGCAGGCAATTTCCAGGGCGCGGGCCTTGCCGGCAAAGTGCAGTTCGGTTCCGGCTGGTGGTTCAACGATCAGCGCGACGGCATGTTGCGTCAGCTGGAGCAGCTGTCGCAAATCGGTTTACTCAGCCAGTTTGTCGGCATGCTGACCGATTCGCGCAGCTTCCTCTCCTACACGCGCCACGAATACTTCCGCCGTATTCTGTGCAATCTGCTGGCGCAGTGGGTAAAAGAGGGCATTGTGCCGCATGATGAGCCGATGCTCGGCAGCATGCTGCGCGATATCTGCTTTAACAATGCCGAACGCTATTTCGCGCTGAACGCCCGGTGATTACGGCCTGGTGACTGCACACCGTGACCAGGCCGCTTCTTATTCGCTATGCTATAGTGCGCGTCTCTGAGTGAGGCTGTATCAGAGGTTGTGAACCCTTTAACACATAGAAAAGAGCACGATGAAAACTCAAACTTCAGCACAGCGCCCTTATCAGGAAGTCGGGGAAATGCTCCGCCAGATGATCACGCAGAAGCAGTATGCCGTGGGCGAACGGCTGCCGCCGGAGCGCGAACTCGCGGCGTTGCTGGATGTGACGCGCACGCTGGTGCGTGAAGCGCTGATCATGCTGGAGCTGGAAGGATTAATCGAGGTGCGTCGCGGTGCCGGCATCTTTGTGATTCACGATTCGCCGCAGCAAGCGGTTTCACTTCACAAGGCCAGCAACGATGCCGGACCGTTTGAAATGTTGCAGGCGCGTCAGCTGCTGGAGAGCAATATCGCCGAGTTCGCCGCGCTACAGGCCACGCGCGAAGACATCATAAAGATGCGTCAGGCGCTGGAGCTGGAAGAGAAAGAGCTGGCTTCAGGATCGGTCAACCAAAGTGAACACGGCGACCGCAATTTCCATCTGGCCATTGCCGAAGCCACCCATAACAGCATGCTGGTTGAGCTGTTTAAGCAATCCTGGCAATGGCGCGAAGATAACGTGATGTGGAGCCAGCTGCATCGTCATCTGGTCAACAACGATTACCGCAAACAGTGGCTCGACGATCACAAAAAGATCCTCGCGACCTTGATCAAGAAAGACGCGCGCGCCGCCAAACTGGCGATGTGGCAACACCTGGAAAACGTGAAACAACGTCTGCTGGAATTTTCAGACGTTGATGATATTGATTTCGATGGTTATCTGTTTGAATCCTGGCCGCTGTACGCGACCCGCAATCCCAATAGTTGATGCGGTTGGTCGCCAGCCAATTAAAGGTAAAGCCATGCTACGGGAAAACTTCAACGATCTGATCTATTTAGTGATGGTGGCGCGCGAATGCAGCTTCACGCGCGCTGCGGCCAAATTAGGCGTGTCACAATCGGCGTTGAGCCACTCGATCCGCGGTCTTGAAGAGCGATTAAATACGCGTTTATTAACGCGCACCACGCGCAGTGTCGCGCCGACCGAAGCCGGTGAAAACCTGATTCAAAGCGTGGCACCGATGATGGCCGATATTGAGAAAGCGCTGCTGCAACTGAGCGATAATCAGGGGAAGCCGTCGGGGAATATTCGTATTACCGCCGGCGAACATGCACTGTCTTCCACTTTGTGGCCGTTGCTAAAGCCATTTTTGCAAGCCTATCCGCAAGTAAATGTCGAACTCTCTGTCGATAACACCTTAACCGATATTGTCAGCGGGCGTTTCGATGCCGGGGTGCGCTTAGGCGAGAGTATTGAGAAAGATATGGTGGCGGTGCGCATTGGCCCGGACTGGAAAATGGTGGCGGTGGCATCGCCTGACTATCTGCAAAAAAACGGTATCCCGCAGACGCCTTATGAATTGCAAAATCATAACTGTATTAATATGCGTCTTCCCACGCTCGGCGGATTATACAGTTGGGAATTCAGCAAAGATGGCAAAGATATTCGCGTTAAAGTTGAAGGGCAGCTGATCTTTAATAATCTGGCCTCACGAATTGATGCAGTGCTTTCCGGCATGGGTATTGCCTATGTACCCGAAGATACCGTCAAACAATACATTGCTAATGGCGAACTGCAATCCCTGCTTGAAGACTGGTGCGAACCTTTTAGCGGATATTATCTGTATTATCCGAGCCGCAAACAGCACACCGCCGCATTTGAGAAATTGATTGAAGCGATAAAATATAAGGGAATGAATTAATACTCTCAAGCAGGCACGCATGAATGCGCGCCTTGTTCCATCTTAGGATTGCCATTGATGGCGACCAGAATAGCCTGCTTACTTCTCCACGCTTAACGCCAAATCTTTCGCCAAAAAGAACGGTCTCAGATAAGCCACGCTGTTCGACAACGGCAAGATTTCATCGCTCAGCTGAATGCCGATCGTTTCCCGCAGATAACGGCGGCGGGTTTCGATGCGCTGCCATAGCGCCGGATAATGGGTGCGGATACTGGTTTGTAGCGCCGTATCGGCCAGCACCACGCACTCTTCAGCGCTGGCCCCGTTATAGCCGGGCACGGACGGGATGATATCAATCTGCAGCATCATGCCGCTTTTCAGCAGTTCAGTGGAAGCGTGATAAATCGGCGAAGACATCCACTCTTCATCCGCCACCAGATGTCCCGGATTGAGATGCCAGCCGAAACGGGCTTTGGGTAAAATCTGTTCGATCAGCGCATACAGGGCGCCACCGCTCATGCCGCAACGAATATTTTCCAGCCAGCCGACCACTGCGGAGAAATAGGGTTTGGCGATGCGCTCCAGATAATCTTGCTGGTCTGGCGGCAGTTCGCTTTGTTCGGCAATGACAAAACCGCTACGGCTGGAAAGGCCGCCTTTGTAGGCGGTCGTCAGAGAAAGCGGATCGCCGCGCTGTACTTGTTTGTAGCTGGGATAGAGATTCGCCTTGTCGAAACGGCTGCCGGTGGCCGCGATAGTCACCACCGTATTGTTCTGCCCTTCCGCGGTGAGCAACGCGCCCAACTCGGTTTCACGCACGCCAACCTCAATGGCATTCAGCGCATCCAGCATGCAATTTGACGCGAGATTGGCACCGTATTCGTAATGCGCAATTTCATTGGCATTGCAGGTGGTGCGTGCGCCGTTATCGCCGATAAACAGGTGGACGGCATTTTCTACAACGGCGTCGTCTTTCAGCGTGCGCGTGATCGCTTCCACAATGAAGTACGGTAAATCAAACATTGTGCGCCCCTTGCCGGCGGCTGGCGTGAACATTTTCCAGCCAACCAGCCCGACTTTATTGCGGGTATCCAGGCCAGCGTCTTTGAAAAGGCTTTCCAGCGGCGCTTCATTATCCATCGGCTGGTTGGGCAGCGAGAAGTACGGCGTATGCACCAGCGTGGCAGGGATGCGGGAAAAGCGTGCCATCTTGAGATTTTCATTGCCTAGCACCAGCGTGCAATCTCCGCTTTTATCCAGCAGCAGCAGCCCTTCTTCGAAACGCGGGATAAAGCCGCTGAGATATTCGAAATTGCCGCCGTGCTCCTTGTCGGCATAGATCACCAGCGTGTCAAAACCTTCACGCTGCATGCCCGCCAGCAGCGCGTTTTTGCGCTGCAAAAGCGTGTCATCCGAGAGAAAAACCGGTTCAACATCGCTGAATTTCACTGGCGCGGAGATCGGCCCGAACGTGATTGCCATGATGCACTTCCTCGCATTAAGAATGAGATGAGGATAGTAGCGTTTTTAGCGCAGCGGTTTTTGATCCAAACGAAAAAAGGCGGAGGGGTGAGCTCCGCCTTGTCTCAAGTTCCGATCAGTGTGCCTGACCGGTCAGTTGCATAAGGGCAACGATGATTTGAAGAATGATGCGGACGATGTCCAGCAGCAATCGAACAATTTCAATCACTTTCCTTCTCCTCTGAGAGGAGCGCGCCTTTCAGCTGCCGAGGCTTTGACTCCACCCGCCGACCGCCTAAGCACAATTGTGAGGAGTGCTGAGCGGCTCTCATTGTGAAAGCCACAGGCCAGCACCACCTGAAACCTGCCGGGATTTGACTATCCGCGCCCCTGGAGTCATCAGCAAAACAATAAGGCTTCGCTCGTCACTCAACACCTGTATAACCATACAGTATTATTGCAAAACTTGAAATATCTCGCCGCACATTTTATCATCGGCGTTGTGAGGAGTGCTGAGCACCCCGTTCGCGACGCGGTTACCCGCCGAATAGCGAACATAAAAAAAAGGATTTGGCTTAACGCCAAATCCTTTTTTATTGCCTGCGATGGCTTATCGGGCGGAACTGATTCGCCAGACACTATTTCCCGCATCATCCGCAATCAACACGCCGCCTTGCTGGTCGGTGGCTAAGCCCACCGGTAAACCACGCACCTGCTTCTGATCGTCGGTAAGAAATCCGGTTACCACTGGCTGCGGCTGTCCCACCGGTTTACCGTTTTCGAATTTCACCCACACAACCTGATAGCCGTTGAGTGGCGTGCGGTTCCAGCTGCCGTGCTCGCTGATAAATGCCCCGCCGCGATACTGCGGCATATTATCCGCTCCGTAGAACAACAGGCCGAGTGGTGCAACGTGCGAGCTCAGGGCGTAATCCGGTTTGATCGCTTTCGCCACCAGATCCGGCCGTTGCGGCTGCGCGCGCTCATCAACGTGCTGGCCATAATAGCTGTACGGCCAGCCGTAGAAGCCTTTGTCCTGCACCGACGTCATGTAATCCGGCACTAAATCAGAACCGATTTCGTCGCGTTCATTCACAATCGCCCACAGCTTGCCGCTCTGCGGCTCCCACTGCAATCCGGTTGGATTGCGCAGGCCGCTGGCATAAATCCGGCTGGCACCGCTGGCCGCATCCACTTCCAGCACCGCCGCGCGGCGATACTCTTCGCCAATGCCGTTTTCCGTCACGTTGCTGTTGGATCCCACGCCAACGTACAACTTGCTGCCGTCCGGGCTGGCGAGCAGCGATTTGGTCCAGTGATGGTTAATCGGTCCACCCGGCAGTTCGGTCACTTCCACCGGCGGCGTGCGGATCTCAGTTTGTCCGGTTTCATAGGGGAATTTCACCAGACTATCGGCATTCGCCACATACAAGGTATTACCCACCAGCTGCATACCAAACGGCGCCGTCAGGTTATCAATGAAGCGATGTTGTTCCCATTTACCGTTAACGTTACGCAACAAGGTAATGCGATTTCCCCCCTCGCCGCCTTTGCCAGACGCTTTCTGCACAATGCCCATGATCAGCTGTTTAGGCGCGGTGGTCGGTTTAGGCATGCCATTGGATTCCGCTACCAGCACATCATTGTTAGGCAGCACCAATACCTGACGTGGATGCTGCAAGTTATCGGCGATCTTTTCGATCTTCAACCCATCCGCCACTTGCGGCATCTCTCCGGCTTTCCACGGCGTGCCTTCCGGCACCTGCATCGGCGGCATTAAGAAGTTCTGCGCCTGCGGCAGTTCAGGATTCGGCCCAATTTGCTTTTGTGGCTCAATCAGCGCCCCGTCGTCACAGGCGCTCAGCAACATCGCGATGGCTACCGCGCTGAGTAGGTGTTTCATACGCGACCTCCTTGTGTGCGACGTTCGCGCAGCACCAGCTGTACGTTCGCGATCAGCAGCAGCGCCACCACCAGCGTCGACAGCGTTATGCCCATTGGCACCACGGCATACGCATCGCGGCTGTGAATAAAGGCATTGACCACCGCCAGCACGATCGCCAGCAGCGACAGCCAGAAATGGGTTTTCTCATTCGGCCGCGCGCCGCGGAATAAATAAACCAAACTGATTAAACGTGGCAGGATGGCCAGCACCAGACCGAGAGTGATCAGCCAACTGGCGGATTTGGTCCACATGATGACGAAGGTTTGCAAATAGAGGATATCGAAAAACCAGGCGGCAACAAAAAAGCCCAGCGGCAACGGTTCCAGCAGCGTATACAACGTCACACCGAACACCGATCTTCCTGAGGTATGAAACATTACTCTCTCCCTTTTACCGTATTATCATCAGAGGTTGCACGCGTTTCGCTTTTTTGAAACAACGTGCAACCACCTGTGAAATATTAGTAAAGATAAACAGTAACGTTTAACACTTATCTAACATGCTCAAACTTAAGACTTATCTGCCGGCAGGGTTACCCAATAACCGGGCTGATACGGCAATGGCAGAAACTTTTCATGAAACTCACGGAACGTGGCGTCCGGATCGAGATCGGCAAACAGTTCAGGATGCAGCCACTTCGCCAGCGCCTGGATCGCGACAAACTGATACGGGCTGTCGTAGAACTGGTGCCAGATGGCATGCGCGTTACCGTTATGCGCCACCGGCAGCGTTTTGAAAGCATCACGCATCATGAGCAGTTGCAAACGCGCCGTCGCTTCTTTGACATCCGCACCCGGACCCACGCCAACCCATTTGCCGACGGTGTTGTAGTTTTTCCAGTTCGCGCCTGTGACCACCACCACATCCGGACGGCTGGCGATAATCTGCTCTGGATTGAGCGTGCCGAAGGTGCCCGGAATCAGATCTTTGGCAATATTACTGCCGCCCGCCAGCTCAACCATCTGACCAAAGTTCTCGTTACCAAACGACATGCAGCACTCATCAGTGTAACCGCCGGCGCGGTCAATCATCACTTTCGGGCGCGTGCCGTTAAAGTTCTTAAGGCGATCGGTCACCTTTTCGATTTGCGCACGACGGAACGCGACGATCTGTTCCGCGCGCTGCGGATTGTTGACCAACTCGCCCATGATGCGAATGCTTTGCTCGGCATGTTCCATCGGCTTCTCGCGGAAGTCGATAAACACCACCGGCACGCCCACCGCTTGTAACTTCTCGATCAGCTTACCTTCATCGGTTGCCGCTTTAGATTCGAGGTTCATCAGCACCAAATCGGGCTTCAACGTCAGCGCCTGCTCGACGTTAAAGGTGCCATCTTTCGCACCACCAAAGGTCGGCAGCTTTTTGATCTGCGGATATTTCTTTTCATACGCCATATAGCCGTCGTAATCGGCTTTGTGGAAATCATCACGCCAGCCAACCACGCGCTGGAACGGCGCGGCGGTATCAAACGCCGCCAACAGATACATCTGACGTCCTTCACCCAGAATGATGCGTTTGGACTCCTCTTTCACTTCGACCTGTCGTCCCGCCACATCAGTAATTGTTTTAGCAGAAGCGTGACTCGCCACCGCCAGTAGTCCCAGTGCAAACAGCCATGTTTTCATTCGATCTACCCGTAATGAGAATGATTATTATTAAATTTCACGGCGTCACTATTACCTGGCTGACGGAAAATGAAAAGCCCTCGAGACACATTTTTTTACATGCAGCCGCGTATTCACCACTGTGCAATCGCTCACAAAACGCCCCTCATTCGTGAAAACGCTCACAGCATGCCAGGCAAATGCACAATTAATCGCCGTTCTATCCCGCGCTTTGGCTAATGCGTAAACAAAATGTGAACGCTAAATTACAAAATGAAACGGCGTTTTATTTTTTAAGTTAATGTCCCGTTTGGGCATGCCAACGAATTGACGGAGGAGTTACCGTGAAGATCAGTGCCATTGATGTCACCCTGTTTAGCTACCCTACGCGCCGCGTCTCTGACAGCGCCGGGCATTCCCATCCGGGCGCAGAGACCGATGCCCAAATGGCGCTGCTCACCATCACCAGCGAAGATGGCGATTGCGGCTATGCCTTCGCCCCTGCAGAAGTGATTCGTCCGCACGTGGTCAACGCCTTCTTCCGTAAAGTGCTGATTGGGCAAAATGCTTTTGATCGCGAACGCTTGTGGCAGGATTTGGTGCACTGGCAGCGCGGTAGCGCCCATCAGCTCACTGAACGCGCGTTATCCGCAGTGGAACAGGCGCTGTGGGATTTGATTGGCCGCAAACTAAAGCAGCCGGTGCATAAGCTGCTTGGCGGCTATCGTGAGAAAATTCCGGCTTACGGCAGCACCATGTGTGGCGATGAGCTGGAAGGCGGATTATCCACTCCCGACGAATATGCGCAGTTTGCTGAAAAGCTGGTGGCACGCGGTTATCAGGCCATCAAATTGCATACCTGGATGCCGCCGGTCTCGTTCGCCCCTAGCCCACAAATGGACATCAAAGCCTGTGCCGCGGTGCGTGAAGCGGTCGGTCCGGACATTGCCCTGATGCTCGACGGCTATCACTGGTACAGCCGCAGCGATGCGCTCACCATTGGTAAAGCGCTGGAAAAACTCAACTTCGCCTGGTTCGAAGAGCCGATGGAAGAGGAAAGTATGGCGTCGTACGCCTGGCTGGCGGAAAACCTCAGCATTGACGTACTCGGCCCGGAAAGTCTCGGCGGCAAGCATCATAGTCGTGCCGATTGGGTACGCGCCGGTGCCTGTGACATTCTGCGCGCCGGAGCCAACGGCGTCGGCGGCATCTCCGCCACCATGAAGGTCGCCAGCCTCGCCGAAGCCTTCGGCATGGATTGCGAAGTGCATGGCAATGGCGCCGCCAGCATCGCGGTAGTCGGTGCCATCCGTAACTGCCGCTGGTACGAACGCGGTCTGCTGCATCCGTTCCTCGATTATGAACAGCCGCCCGCCTATCTCAACTCGCTAGTCGACCCGATGGATGCAGACGGTTTCGTCCATCTGCCAACGCGCCATGGCCTTGGGGAGGACATCAATTTCGCGTGGATTGAGACGCATACGCTTAATCGCTGGTAAGCGCCAAACACAAGCAGTACGGCAAAAAACTATAAACCTCTGACCTGCTGGACTTTGCTTATGAATCTAGTACACCGATGCAGAGCGTGGTGCGCCGCGCTGCTGCTGCTCACCTGCAGCCCGTCATTACTGGCGGCCACGCCGGACGACCAGCTGATCGTGGGCATGAACATGAACAACTTACTCACGCTCGATCCTGCCGCCATGACCGGCAACGAAGTGGTCGGCATTGTCGTCAATCTCTACGACGGTTTAGTCGAGTTGGATCCGCAGCAGCTCACCAGCGTGCGACCCGCGCTGGCGGAGCGCTGGGAGATCAGCCCCGACAACCGACAACTGACCTTCCATTTACGTGACAATGTCACCTTCCACTCCGGCAATCCACTGAGCAGCGCCGATGTGATCTGGTCGATGCGCCGCGTGCTGCACCTCAATCTGGCGCAGGCGTCTGTGTGGAAATCTTACGGCTTCAGCAAAGAGAACGTGGACCAAATGATCACCGCGCCGGACGCGCGCACGGTGGTGATTCGCCTGCCTAAGGCCAACGATCCTAAGCTGGTGCTTTACTCGCTGGCGGCGCTCGGCAGCATGGTGGTGCTTGACAGCAAAACCGTGCAGGCGCAAGCAGTGAATAACGATTGGGGTAATCGCTGGCTCACCACCCACGAAGCGGGTTCCGGGCCGTTTCGCCTTGATGTGTGGCAGGCCAAAGATGTGCTGCGCATCAGCCGCGATGCCAACTACTGGCGCGGTGCGCCTAAGCTAACGCGCGTGGTGTTCCGCCATCTGCAGGAGTCGCAAACCTTGCGCCTGATGATGGAGAAAGGCGACCTCGATATTGCCAGCAACATGGCGATCCCCGATGTGAAGGCGTTGCGTCACGACCCCGACCTCACCATCGATGCGGTACAAAAAGGCACGATTTATTACCTGGCGATGAGTATGAAGGACGATCACTTCGCCCATCCGCAGGTGCGCGAAGCGCTGCGTTATCTGGTGGATTATCAGGGGATTAACAAAACGCTGATGGCCGGCTACGGCACGCTGCATCAGCGGCCAATTCAATCCGGTATGCCGGCGACGCTGCCCGATCCTGGCTATAAGCTGGATGTGCCACGCGCCAGGGCACTGCTCGCCGCTGCGGGGTATCCCAACGGCTTTGATACCACGCTCCGCGTGTTGGCCGATCAGCCGTTCCTCAATGTCGCCATCGCCATTCAGTCCACGCTGATGCAGGGTGGAATTCGCGCCAAAATCATCACCGGTACCGGCAACCAGATTTACGGTGCCATGCGCGAGCGGCAGTTCAACCTGCTGGTGGGACGCGGCGGCAGCGGCGTGGAGCCGCATCCGCACTCCAGCCTGCGCGCGCTGGTGTATAACCCCAATAACGCCGACAGCGCGCGACTCACCAATTTTCAGGGCTGGCGCACCGGTTTCTATGATGCGCAATTGAACAGCATGATCGATAAAGCGCTGCTGGAGCGCGATGTAAAACAGCAGCAGCAGGATTATTTCGCTATCCAACAGCGCTACGACCAGCTGATCCCGGCGCTCATGCCGATCTCACAAATGACGGATTCGGTGGTGGTGAACAATCGGGTGCAGGATTACGTGCCGCATCCATCGGCCACCACTTTCCTGCGTGACGTTTGGAAAACGCCAGACAGTCTGGCGGGAGGTGCGCAATGAAGCTGACAAAAAGTCACTGGCGACGCTTGCGTAGCCGCACCGTGCAGGTGGCCATCACCCTGTTTGGCCTGCTGCTACTGACCTTCTTTATCGGCCGCGTGATGCCGCTTGATCCGGTGCTGGCGATAGTCGGGCCAGATGCCGATCACAATACTTATCAGCAGGTTTATCATCAACTCGGCTTCGATAAACCGCTGTGGGTGCAGTTTGGTATCTATCTGCAAGGCCTGCTGCACGGCAATCTTGGGCTGGCGCTGCTGACCGGACAGCCGGTGATCAACGACATCCTGCGCGTCTTCCCGGCCACGGTGGAGCTGGCGACGCTGGCGATTGTGATTGGTACCGGCCTTGGCGTCCCGCTCGGCGTATGGGCTGCCGCGCGCCGCAACAGCGTGATTGACTACCTGGTGCGTATTATCAGCCTGGCGGGCTATTCAACGCCGATCTTCTGGGTGGGTATGGTCGGCCTGCTGCTGTTTTATGCCCATCTCGGCTGGGTCGGTGGCGCCGGCCGCGTCGATTTCAGTCTGGATGGCATTGTGCCGCGTCGCACCGGTTTTCTGCTGATCGATGCTTTGCTGGTGGGCAACTTCACGGTGTTCAGTAATGCGCTCAATCATCTGATTCTGCCCGCGTCCCTGCTCGGCTTTCACTCGCTGGCTTATATCAGCCGCATGACGCGCAGCTTTATGCTGGCGCAACTGTCGCAGGAGTTTATTTTGACGGCGCGGGTGAAAGGTCTCAGCGAATGGCAAGTCATTTGGCAGCATGCGTTCCGCAATATTTTGGTGCAGCTGCTGACGGTGGTAGCGCTGGCGTACGGCTCGCTGCTGGAAGGCGCGGTACTGATTGAAACCGTGTTCTCATGGCCCGGTTTTGGTTCCTATCTCACCGGCAGTTTGATGCTCGGCGATATGAATGCGGTGATGGGCTGCGTGCTGGTGGTCGGCCTGATTTTCGTGCTGCTCAATCTGCTCTCTGACCTGCTCTATCAGGTGTTCGATCCGAGGACCAAAGTATGACGATTTCTCTTGATACGCCGCTAGCCAGCCAGACGCGCGAACGGCTGGCGCGCTGTCGCCGCACCGCTGCACGTATTGGCCATTTTCTCTGGCAAATGGCGCGCAACCCGTTAACCGCGATTGGCGGCGGCATCATTTTGCTGCTGCTGGTGGTCGCGCTATTTGCCCCCTGGATCGCGCCCTATCATCCGCTGATTCAGGATCTCAATAATGCGCTGACGCCGCCCAACGCGCAGCACTGGTTTGGCACCGATGAATTTGGTCGCGACATCTTTAGCCGCCTGGTGTGGGGCGCGCGCATCACGCTGTATATCGTGTTGCTGGTGTCGATCACGGTTGGCCCGCTAGGTCTGCTGCTCGGCGTCACCGCCGGTTACTTCGGCGGCACAGTCGATAGCGTATTAATGCGCGTCACCGACATCTTCATCTCCTTCCCCAGCCTGGTGCTGGCGCTCGCGTTTGTCGCCGCGCTCGGTCCGGGACTGGAACATGTCGTCATCGCCATCACGCTCACCGCTTGGCCGCCGATTGCCCGACTGGCACGTGCTGAAGCATTGTCGCTGCGTCAGGCCGATTTTGTCTCGGCAGTGCGTTTGCAAGGCGCGTCATCGCTGCGCATTTTGTGGAAACACATTGTGCCGCTGTGCCTGCCGTCGGTGATTATCCGTATCACCATGAACATGGCGGGCATCATTCTTACCGCTGCCGGGCTGGGTTTTCTCGGTTTGGGCGCGCAGCCACCGGATCCGGAATGGGGTGCGATGATCGCCAGCGGCCGCACCTACATGCTTGAGTGTTGGTGGGTGGTGACGGTGCCGGGTCTGGCGATTCTGATCAATAGCTTAGCGTTCAACTTCTTAGGAGATGGCTTACGTGACATCCTCGATCCCCGCAGCGAATAGCGCTGCTCCGTTGCTCGACGTGCAGGATTTACAGGTCAATTTCGTCAATGGCCGCCTGGTAACGCCCGCGGTGCGGGGCATCTCCTTCCAGTTGGGTAAGGAGAAACTGGCGATTGTGGGCGAATCCGGTTCGGGCAAATCCACCGTGGGCCGCGCGCTGTTACAGCTGCATCCGCGCAGCGCACAGGTCACGGCACAGCGCATGCAGTTTGGTGACGTGGATCTGCTGCGCGCCACGCCGAAACAGATGCGTGCCATTCGCGGCAAACGCATCTCAATGATTATGCAGGATCCGAAATACTCACTAAATCCAGTGGTACGCGTGGGTGAGCAGATTGCCGAAGCCTGGCGCAGTCATCATCCCGGCCAGCGTGACGTTGCGCGGCAACGGGCGATGGAAATGCTTGAAGTGGTACAGGTGCGCGATCCGGGGCGTATCTATCAATGTTATCCGCACGAGATTTCTGGCGGTCAGGGACAACGGGTGATGATCGCCATGATGCTGATTACCGATCCTGAATTGCTGATTGCCGATGAACCCACTTCGGCGCTGGACGTTTCAGTGCGTTTGCAGGTGCTGGCGCTGCTGGACGATTTGGTGAAACAGCGCGGCCTGGGGCTGATTTTTATCAGTCACGACATCAATCTGGTGCGGCGTTTCTGTGACCGCGTGCTGGTGATGTATGCCGGCCGCGTAGTGGAATCATTAGCCGCCAGCGAGCTTGACCACGCCCAACATCCGTATACGCAAGGCTTACTCGCCGCGCTACCGGACATGGATCAGCGGCGCGCGCGTCTGCCCGTGCTGCAACGTCAGGCCAGCTGGCTACAACCCTAAGGAGCGACGATGAACGAGATGATCCGCATAAATAATCTCAACCTCAGTTTTGGCGAGGAGGAGCGGCGTAATCAGGTGCTGTTTGACGTCAATTTGTCGATTCGTCAGGGCGAGATTTTTGGTTTGGTTGGCGAGTCGGGCTCCGGCAAAACCACGGTGCTGAAGTGCCTCGCCGGGCTGTTTACCCATTGGCAGGGCGAACTGACCATCGATGGCGTGCCGCTGGAGCATCGTATCGCTCGCGAACGCTGCCGAAGCGTGCAGATGGTGTTTCAGGATCCCTACGGATCGCTGCATCCGCGCCATACCCTTGGCGACATTCTTGAGGAGCCGCTGCAGATTCACGGTATCGGCCAGCGCCAGCAGCGGGTAATCGCCATGCTGGAAAAGGTCGGCCTGAACCGCGCGTGGCAGACCCGCTATCCGCACCAGCTTTCGGGCGGGCAACGTCAGCGCGTCGCGATTGCCCGGGCGCTAATCCTCGAACCGCGCGTGCTGCTGCTGGATGAACCGACATCGGCGCTGGATGTGTCCGTGCAGGCCGAGATCCTCAATCTGCTTAGCGATTTGCAGCAGCAGGAGAAGCTCACCTATTTGATGGTCACGCACGATCTCGGTGTGGTCGCGCATCTGTGCCATCGCGTGGCGGTGATGCAGCATGGCAAAGTGCTGGAGACGCTGGATGTCGATGCGCTGGTAAACAATCGCGCGCAAGTGGCGTATACGCAGATGCTGGTGGATGCGAGTCGGCAGGATAACGGGGTTTTAGCTTAAGGGCGCCATGGATGGCGTCGTGCTCGTCCTTTAAGAGATAAAAATCCTAATGACCGAGCGCACACATTGTAGCGGCGCAATTCATTGCGCGATAAATCGCGCCGCTACGAAATAAGCGGTGATTTGATGCTGCGCTTAACCATCGGCATTACGCCATTTATGGCGTACCCTTTCGACAAATAGCGTGGGAACCTTACTGCGTCAGTTCATGGACACTTCTTATTCTGCCTGAACGCATTCATCCGCTAATACACGCCAAAAGCCGCCATTCGCCGCGCCCACTCTTTTCAGGCGGTGAAGTGACTTTAAAATTTTAAGATTACGTTCAACTGTCCTGCTAGTCACGCCCAGTTTTAGCGACAGTTCAGCAATCGTCATCTCAGGTGAATGCTGCAGAGCAGAGAGTATTCTTTCGGCGGTTTTAGAAAGTTTAACCGTTTTTTTCTCCGACATTTTCTCTGCAGCAATTTAGACAGCATGTGATGGGGAAAATGAGATTTAAAATGCGGCAGGATGAAAACAACAACGCCAGGTTTCCCTGGCGTTGTTAAACGCGTCTGATTTACTGCGTCAGTTCACGGACAAAGCGAGCAATTTCCTGATTCTGGCCATGCTCAAACAGCGCGTGCTGTAGACGTGGTCCGCTCAGCGCGGTTTTTACCAACTCAGGATCAATGGCGCGCAGCGAATCGAGGTAATTCTCTTTCAGCAGCGCCGCTTTTACTTCGTTCAACAAGCCTGCGTTACGTACCTGCGGCTCTTTACGCTCCGGCGGATAGCCGTGTCCTTTTTCGCCGGTGAAGGCTTTCTCGAAGATAAAGCGCAGGTTGAGTTCCGCACCCCAGCCAAAGCCTTTGGCGAACGGCAGCGACAGTGCGTTACCGTTGTTAATTTGTGCAAACAGGTAGGCATCGGCGGGATCAATGCAGTAACCACACACCACGCCCGGATGCAGGTTAAGCGACATCAGCGCGCCCTGCCCGGTGCCGCAACCGGCAACCACAAAGTCCACCGCTTTGCTGTTCAGCAGCACGTTGGCCATGATGCCGAGGTGAATGTAGGTGAGATGGTGGTCCTGTTCGTCGCTCATGCCGACGTTAAACACCTGATGCCCGAGCGGTTGCGCTACAGACTGAAGCTCTTTCAACACCGTTGCGTTCTTCGCAGCCTGGCTGTTTTCCATCATCAAAGCGATTTTCATGATCCATCCTCAGATTAAATTGAAACACCGTTTCATTTTAATCAAAGATCGTTAAAATGCAGCCTCTAATTGCCTTTTTGACTGTGAGTTAAGTCACACATTCGCGATGCAACCTGCAAGGAGAAACCATGTTTATCTATAAAAGCGCAACCCAACTGGACGATTTAGGCAACGGCGTAACACGCCGAATTCTGGCGCATGGCGGCACCATGATGGCGGTGGAAGTCACTTTTGAGAAAGATGCTATCGGCCCGCTGCATCACCATCCGCATGAACAGCTCACCTACGTGCTGTCCGGACGTTTTGCCTTCACCATTGATGGCGTGACGAAAGAAGTCAGCGCCGGCGATACGTTGTATAAAGCGCCGAACATGGTGCATGGCTGCGTGTGTCTGGAAGCGGGCGTATTGCTGGATACCTTTACGCCGCAGCGCGAGGATTTCCTGGCGGCACCGTAACGTACCGCCAGTAAGATTAGCGGGAAGCCCACCAAAGTCGTAGCTTCAGACCCCAACCGCTGGTCCAGCCACTGCTGGTGCTGATGACTTTACCCTGATACAACACGATAAAGGTCGGCGTGGCCTGGATAGCCCAGCGCTGGCCGATCGCCCCGCTCTCATCATTGATCGCCACACCTTGCAGCCCTTTCTTCTCTAGCCAGGCCGCCACGCGCGCATCACTGCCGGAACGCAGCGCTACGCTGACCACCTTAGTGCCCGCCTTGCTCATCGCCGCCACGGTTGGCGTGGTAAGTTTGCACACGCCACACCACGTCGCCCAGACGTAAACCAGCAGTGGTCGATCATGACTGAGTTCAGCCAGATTCACCTCGCCTTGCAGCGAGGTCAGCGGCTGTTGTGCCAAATCAGCGGGCAGCTGCGGCGCGCGCAGCCAATCCATGCCCCACAACACCGCTGCGACAAGCAGCACCAGCAACAGCGCCTCACGCAGCCAGCGCTTTAATCGCCTCATTGCTTCGCCTGCAGCGCGCCTTTCACGGCAGCGTCCAACTGCGCGTACGGCACCGCGCCGCTGATCATCTGATCACCAATCAACGTGGCTGGCGTGCCCTGTACGCCGAGTTGCTGGGCCAGCGTCAGGTTGCTGTTGATGGTATCAAGGCTCACTTTGCTTGGCGCTTTCAGCGTGATTCCGGTTTTCGCCAATGCGGCTTCAATGCTAGCCTGATCATGGTTGCCCTTTTTCGCCATTAAACGTTCATGCAATTTGAGGAAGTTCGTCGGCTGC
Source organism: Enterobacter ludwigii (assembly GCA_900068845.1). Classification (GTDB taxonomy): domain Bacteria; phylum Pseudomonadota; class Gammaproteobacteria; order Enterobacterales; family Enterobacteriaceae; genus Pantoea; species Pantoea ludwigii_A. Next base: position 1,047,561 of record CEFQ01000010.1, on the reverse strand, counting down.
TGTTCCCACACGGTGAGCGCCAGACGTGCCGATGTCAGCGAGGTTTCAGAACGATACGGCAGCGGTTTAATCACCACCGCCACTTGCGGATAGGTTTTCAGCAGCTTTTCAATATCAGTTTCAAATTTCTTACAAAACACGCAGTTGTAATCGGTGAAGTAGACCAGCGTCAGCGCCGGTTTGTCAGCACCAATACGTGGTGAACCGGCGTCATTGAACAGCGCATCGCGGTTTTTCTCCACCATCTGCGCCACCACATTTTGCTGCTGTTGCGCCGCTTCTTTATCGAATGCATCAGCCGCTTCCGCCAGAATCGATGGATTCTGCACCAGAGTTTCACGGATCAGCTGTTTAATGCGCGCTTCCTGTTCAGGGGTAAAAGGCACCGCCGCCAGCGCCGGCACAGCAAGGAACATCAGTGGCAGTAACAGGGATTTCTTCATTATTTTTTCGCCTCAGAGAGAGTGGAGATCACCGCTTCACGACTCAGCAGCGGTGACAAAATCTGGCCTTGCGGCAGTGCCGGGCCATAAATTTGGTTAAAAGGGATCGCTACGCGATCGCGGCGTTGCAGGAATTCACCGATCGCCGGATCGGGTTGCGTCCAGTCGCCGCGCAGCAGCACCACGTCATCGGCCTTGAGCGCCGCACGCACATCGGGCTGATTCAATACGCGGGATTTATTCACTTTGCAGGTAATGCACCAGTCAGCGGTGACATCGACAAACACACGTTTATCCTGTTCGAGCGCCTGATGAATCGCCGCTTCGGTCAGTGGCTGCCAGTGCAGCGTCTCCTCTTCCGGCGAGATACGCGTCATCAGGAACAGTGCGCCAGCCAGCGTCAGGGTGATAAACACCACGCCCGCCTGCTGCAACGCCCGGCGTTTCACCAGCCAGCCACACAGCACCAGCAGTAACAATCCCGCCAGCCCCGCTGCGAAGGTGCTGCCCCAATGTGGCACCAGCAAGGTCACCAGCCAGAACGTGGCGATCAACATAAACAGGCCGAGCACGGTGCGCAGATGCACCATCCAGCGCCCCGGACGCGGCAGGCAGCGTGCCATGCCCGGCAGCGCCGCTACCAGCAGCCACGGCAAACTCATGCCGACGCCGAGTGCGATAAACAGCAGCCACAGCTGCGGCAGCGGTGCCGTCAGCGCATAGGCTACCGCGGTACCAAGGAACGGCGCGCTGCACGGCGTGGCGAGCAGAGTGGCAAATGCGCCCTGGCCGAAGTGACCCAGCAAGCCGTCGCCGCCCTGCGTCGCCAGTTGGGTATTCAGACGGGACGGCAAGCGGAAATGCAGCAGGTCAAACAGGCTGGCGCTGAACAGGAACATCACCAGCACCATCACCAGCAGGAAGCCGCTGCTCTGGAACTGAATGCCCCAGCCAAGCGCCTGACCACTGAGCCGCAATCCCGTCATCAGCAGCGCCAACAGCAGGAAGGAGAAAATGATACCGGCGCTGGACGCGAGAAACTGCTGGCGCGTCTGACGCTGCGTTTGCCCCTGCTGCTGTACCAGGCTGCTGAGCTTGATCGCCAGCACCGGTAACACGCACGGCATCAGGTTGAGAATCAAACCGCCAAGCAGCGCCAGCAGTAACACCGACCCTATAGTTTGCGCCGCAGCGCCTGACACCAGCGTTTGCGCGCCAATATGTATTGCGCTTTGCTGCGCAATGCCAGCATCGGCAACCACCAGCGACAGCGTTTTGCCGCGCAGATCCGGTGCCGTTTCGCCCCATTCGTCCGTTACCGCCACGCGCGCATTGAGGATGTCGCCATTCACGCTGATGTGCGGTGCGGCCAGCATGCTGCCCGGGGGATAATCGAAGAACAGTTCCGGTTTTTGCCAGCCGCCTTGACGCTGCGCGCGGATCTGCAGCTCGCCATTCACAAAGCTGGCGTCTAATTGATCGGTCAAGCCGCTCGCCGCCGGGATTCGCCCCATCGCTTCGGCAAAATCGCGGGCAAAACGGGTGTCAGCGGGCTGCCTCAGATCGAGGCTGAAAGGGAAGTCGGTGAGGATGCAGACATCGCTACAGGTTGAGAGCGTCAGCGTACCTGCAAGCCGTGGGCTCGGCACTTTCGCCAGTTCGATCGGTAGCGTGATATCGCCTTTGTAGCCTTGCGTGGTCAAGCCGCTAACGTCAAAACGCTCGGGCGCAGGCCAGAACCATTGCGCGTTGACATCTGGCGTTTGCCAGCGGATTTCAGGCGCTACGCCACCTTCACCTGGCGTACGCCAGTAGGTTTTCCAGCCGGGTTGCAGGCGAATGTCCAGCAGCAGTTGCTGATTATCGTTGTGGCTGGCGCTACGCAGGCGCACTTCCGCGTGGCTATTTTGCGCATTGCGCAGCCAGCCGCTATCTGCTGCCTGCACGGTGATGGCGCAGCTCGCCAGCAGGAGCAGCACGCTCCTGATCAATACATACATGTGAATTCTCCAGTGAATAACAGGGTTTACGCGATGCAACGCGCAGGTGTTATTCCCGGAAGACGCAGAAGGTCAGATGCCGCCGTCGCAGAGGCGGAAACAGCGGTGCGCGGCGGTAGCCGACGGACGTGGTGGTTTGTCTAAAGGTGGCGATCAGCGCTAAAAGCAACAGCAGGAAAGGCAAGGCGGTATCGAGGATTGGCGCGGCGGCACTCAGTGATTTGGCGCTCAGTGCACAAGGTTTTTCGCTGCCGCCGGCATCGTCACTGCTGTTAGCGTGTGCGGACGCGCTGACCTGCGCTACAGGCGCAGAAGGCAAATTGAAGCTGCGCTGGACGAGACAAAAGGCCAGCACCAGACAAACCAGTGCCAGTATCCATTTTGCGCGTGATAGCGAAATCGTCATGCCGCAGCCTCAGAGAAAAGTGCGGGCATTTTAAGCATCTACAGCAGAAACACCAAGCTTTGCTGTGTAAACTTTTGTCTTTGTGGTGCTGAGCGGGTTTAACGTAGGGTCGCCATCTAGAGCGTAATGCAGGCGCACATGAATGCGCACCCTACGAAACCCAGTTACTTAGACGTTGGGTCGCCATTGATGGCGACCTGAATAATCACAGAATGCGGCTACACAATATCATCCACGACGCCGCCATCGACGCGCAGCGCAGCACCGGAGGTGGCTGACGCCTGTTTCGAGCAGACATACACCACCATATTCGCCACCTCTTCAACCGTGGCAGCGCGCTGGATCAACGAACCTGGACGCTGGGCCATGACAAACTCTTTCGCCAATTCTTCCAGCGGCTTACCGGTGCGTTTCACCTCATCTTCCATCATCGCGGCAAAGCCATCGGAGAGCGTTGGGCCCGGCAACACGCTGTTCACCGTCACTCCGCTGCCCGCTGCCACTTTCGCCAGACCGCGCGCCAGCGAGAGCTGTGCCGTTTTACTCACGCCGTAATGCAGCATATCGGCGGGAATGTTCAATGCTGACTCCGATGAGATGAACACCACACGGCCCCAACCGCGCTTCACCATCTCCGGTAATAGTGCCCGCGACAGGCGCACGCCGGACATCACGTTGGTTTGCCAATAGGCATCCCAGGTTTCATCATCCACGTCATAAAAATCTTGCGGACCGTAAATCCCGGCGTTATTGACCAGAATATCGATCGGCGGCAATCCATTAAGCAGTTGCTTAACGCCCTGCGCACTGCCGAGATCGGCGACAGCAGTATGAATTTTCGCCCCCACCACCAGGCCGTTAAGCTTCTCGCGCGCACGGCTGACCGATGCTTCACTGCGTCCGTTTAGCACCACTTCCGCTCCGCTGGCAGCCAGACCTTGTGCAATGGCAAAACCGATGCCGCCGGTCGAGGCGGTTACCAGGGCAATTTTTCCGTGTAAATCGATATTCATGAAGGTTTCCTCTGTGAGCGTAATCACAAAAGCCTGGTAGAAGCAGAAGAAGATGCCTTGACGAATCATGCGATTAAGAACGTGTAAGGGCCATAAAGCAGCGACTGCAGGTTGTCTGTTGACGGCAGGCTGAAAATAACCAGCCTGCCGCTGACTTTATTTCAGCCCGATGCCGACCAAGCCGGTTGAACGTTGACCGGCAGTCGCAGTTGCCGCTGCAACCAGGCGCAAGCTGCCGCTTCATCCGGATGACGCGCATTCAGCTGCAATACCGGACCCAGCGCCATCGGCTGCGCAGTTTCTGCCAGCTTACGCAACTCCGGCAGATACTCGGCGCCCGGATGACCTGGCATGCGATCGGTTAAACGCGCTTGATAGCGCGCCACCGCATCATCCGGCGTGATCGCCAGCCACAGCTCCAGCACCCGCGTCACGCCCGCCTGCTGCAATCCCTGCTGCAACACCTCTTTCGGCTGAAAGCCAAACCAGGCATCGATAACATAGATGCAGCGCGTCGGGGCTTGCGCCACGACTTTCCAGATCGCCTGATACGCCGCACAACCCAACTGGCGATTACGCAGGCGGTCCACCGGCGCAAAGCTGGCCATAAACGGCTCTTTCAGGCTATCCAGCGTCAGCACAGGAAAGCCGAACTGTTCCGCTAGCGCGCGCGTCAGGGTGCTTTTGCCGGAGGCCGGAATGCCATTCACCAGCACCACTATCTTCTCTTCAGTGTCGGTTGTCATAGGATGTCTATCACCTCCGCGGCACTGCTGGCATTGCGTAAGCGTACCAGCGTTTCCTCATCTTCCAGCAGAGTGACAATCGCGCGAATGCCCTCTTCAATGTGGGCGTTGCTGTCTCGCGCGCCGAACATAATCACGATGTCAGCTTTGTCGCTGCCGTCGAATGAGATCGGCTCATCCAGCACAATCATACTGAAACAATCTTTCAGCACCCCGGTTTCCGGCCGCGCATGAGGAATGGCGATGCCCTCCTCAAACACGTAATAGGCGCCATGCTCCAGCGTATTAGCGATCACCGCTTCCGGATAACTGGCCTTGATGTAGCCGCCGTTCACCAGCGGCAGCGCGGCCAACGCAATCACCTCGCGCCAGTCCCTGGCGCTGATCCCCACCTGAATCGCACTTGCCTCCTGCAGCAGCTGTTTAATACTCATACTGCCTCCTTAAAATGATTTGCGAATGGTGTTGCGCAATTCATCGATCTTGACGAACAGCGGATCAATTTCCTGACGAAAGCGGCTGCTTTTCGCAAAGATATTTAATGCGCGATTATATTCCAGCATTAATTGTTTTTGCGTGTCTTTTGCCTGCGGATTATTTGCCAACTGTTGTTCCAGCTCGCTTATTTTACCGCTGATGGTTTCAGCCTGAAGATCTATTTCCTGTGAATCCTGGCTCTTATTATCCGAGCCCTTTTTCAAGAATCCAAACATAGCGTCTCCTGCCCCGAATGGCGCCGGGCACCTCAGGTTATTACATCATGGGTGAATCGAAATTAGCGGAACAGCTGAATCTTTTCGACCAGAACATTGGTCACGGCATCGTTGGCCGGTACAAGGAAATTACGCACGCTGTCGTTGACCTTGCCCTTCTCAAACGTCTGCTTGCAGTTGGCTACCCACTGCACATTCATCTCCGTACCGACATTCACTTTCTCAATGCCGCTGCGTACCGCGAGGCGCATATCTTCATCGCTGACGCCGGTACCGCCGTGCAGCACCAGTGGGGTTGCGGTGGCGTCTGTGATATCCGCCAAACGCTGATGCTGAATGTGCGCTTTACCCGTGTACAAGCCGTGGACAGTACCAATTGAGATGGCCAGCATATCGACACCGGTTTCCTCAACGAAGCGTTTAGCATCATCTACGGTAGTGAACGCCGTTTCGCTCATCGCCACCACTTTGCCATCTTCTGAACCGCCAATTGCTCCCAGTTCCGCTTCAACAGAAACATGCAGCGGGCGTGCCATATCAATAACACGGCGTGTATTGGCGATGTTCTCTTCAATCGGCAAATGTGAGCCGTCATACATAATTGAACTGAAGCCCGCATCCAATGCGGTCTGAATGGCGTTTAAATCAGAACAGTGATCAAGGTGCAAACAGGTCGGTACATTACGACTTTCCGATAATGAACGAATCGCATCGACTAATAATTTATGTCCGAGATATTTCGCTGTACCAGTTGAGATCTGAATCATTAATGGACTATTGGTTTTCTCTGCCGCGGTAAAAAAGGCGGGCAGCATTTCCAGACAGTGCAAATTAAAGGAACCCAGCGCTTTAAAATCACGTTCTTTAGCCACCTGTAACAGATCGGTAAAGTTATAAAGTTTCATGGAGCTTTTCCTCATGGGATTTAGATTTCGTGGATTTTCCGTTAACAAACCAGGCGATAAGGGTAATAAAGGCAATAAACAGCGCGACGAACAGCCAGTTATTTTGGAATGCGTGGCCGAGCACCAGGCCGGTACTGATCACATCGGAATCACTGAAGGTGACGCCGGTAAAACCGTAGCTTTCCAGCATCGGCACCAGAATCGCCGGCAGGAAGGTGATGAACAGACCGTGAACGAAACCGCCGATCATCGCACCGCGACGACCACCGAGCGCATTACCAAACACCCCTGCGGTACCGCCAGCAAAGAAGTTGGTGAGCAGCCCTGGCAGGATCATCGCCAGACCAAACATCGGGAATACCAGCATGCCAACAACCGAACCCAGCGTGGTCGCGAGGAAGCCGACAATCACCGCGTTCGGGGCATACGGGAACATCACCGGGCAGTCGAGCGCCGGTTTAGCATCCGGCACCAGACGCATAGCAATACCGCGGAAGGCTGGCACCAGTTCATTGAGCAACAGACGTACGCCGCTATACAGTACGAACACGCCGCACACGAACTGAATTGACTGCATAAAGGCATACATCAGGTAATTCATGCCGTTGCTGTATTGGCCGATAAATTCCGGACCCGCGGCGACCGCAGGAATCAGGTACATCGGCACCATCACCACCGCCATCGACAGATAGGTGTCCTGCAGGAATTTAAAGTTGTCGGGCAGTTTGAGATCTTCAGTGGAGCGCGAACCTTTGCCCACCACTTTCGCCACCGCCGCCGTCAGCAGATAGCCGATGGTGCAGAAGTGGCCGAGCGCCACGTCGTCGGAATCCGTAATGCGACGCACCACGGGTTGCGCCAGCGCCGGCATCACCACCGCCATAATGCCGCCAAAAATGCCGCCGGTAAGGATCAGAGGTAAACCTGTCAGCCCCGCTTTATAGCCAATCACCGCCCCGATCGTCGCCATCCACAACAGCGCCTGACCCGTCAGGAAGATGTATTTGAACGGTGTCAGACGCGCAATGATGATGTTGACGATAAAGATCACCAACAGCGTCAGCGCCACTTCTGAACCCAGCTCGCGGTTTGCTAACCCGGCAATGGCGGCAACGTCAGTGATATAACCCTGCATGCCAAAACCGTGGGTAAAAATGGTGTTCAGGAAGGTCAGCGTACCGACAATAATGTTGATACCGGCCATCATAATTAAGAAACCGAGCAGGGTTTTAAAAGTGCCTTCCACCACCTTACCCGCCGATTTTTTTTGTAGCAGCAGACCAATCAGGGCAATAAAGGCGATCAGTATTGACGCCTGCCCTAATAAGTCTTTTACAAGGAAGTCGATCACACTATTCATGGTTAGCAACCTTTAAGTTACGTTCTTTCATAAACGCCACGATTTTCTCTTCAATTTCCGCTTTGTCTGTCAGCTTGTTGAGAATAATCACCCGCTTGATCTGCTCCGGGCTGGCATCGGCATTTAACACATCAGCAAATGCTTTCTGGGTTAAAATCATGTCGGATTTAAAGGCGTTGGCTTCAGAAATGGTGGTGTGATCGATATCCGCATCGATTTCGAGTTTCTTTAATACCGACTTGGCGCTCATCTCAATCGCAAAGCTTGAACCCAGACCACATCCACAGACACATAATATTTTCAGCATGGCTATTTCCTCACAGAATTTGCAGTTGTTTAGCGAGTTTATAATGATGCCCTTCAGTATCGACCAGGCGTTTTTTCATGCTTATTAAATCAATCGGAATCGGTCGATTACTACCATTAATAATGACCGCTTTATTGCGCATTCCCGACTGAATACAACGCGCGACTTCACTGGCCATAATGGTGCCCTGATATATCTCTTCACAGGTGGGATCACCATTACGCAGGCCATAACCGATGATTGTTTTACGAATACGTACACCAATTAACGGTTCAATTTGTTTAATTAAGGTATCGATGGCGCCCTGAAAGCCCGGCGAATATTCGCGGGTATAGCCTTCTGAGCACAAAATAATCACGCTGTTCTGTGCCGCCAGCCGCTGCGTGATGCGCGTGGCCAGTTCTTGCGGCGCAATCTGGCATTCGGGAATCAGCGCAAAATCCGCATTGGATTTAATCGCCGACTGCAAGGTTAATTCACCGCAATATCCCCCAAGCAGTTCCACCATAAATACGCGGCCGGTTAACGCGCGGCCGGTATTGCGTAATTTTGCCACCTCTTTTAATACCTGCTCACAGGCAGTGGAAAAACCGATGCTGTAATCACTGCCAAAGACATCGTTATCAATGGTCATGCCGACGCCAAAACAGTTGACGCCAAATTCACTCAGCGTGTGCAGAAATTGTAACGACCCATCACCGCCGGCCATAATTAATACATCGATGCGCAACGACTTAAGATGTTTAGCGATCATTTCATATTCAGGGCGAATTAATTTCCTGCTGGTTCGTCCTGACTGCATAACCGGAATGGAAGCGATAGCGTAATCCACTAAATCACGTTGAGATATTTCCTGGTGATTGTTTTCCAGCAAGCCTGGAATGCCGCCATTGAATAACACCATTTCGGCCTGGGTTAGGCGTGATATCTGATACACAAAGTTATTAATCCCGGTTACATCACCACCGCTGATCACCATGCCAATTCTCATTGTCATCATCCTTTATGCTGTGCGTCTGGAATTCATTCTTCCGTTTAACCGAGTTGTTATTTGCAACAGACATCACACTTTTGCCATGTATTTACCAATGGTGATCATTGACAGCATCTTAATTAGGTTGGATTTTGTGATTTAAATCACATGGCGCTTATACGCCAAGATTAAAAATAACGATAAAAATCATAATTTTATATTTATTTTGCGCAGTGAAATCGATGGCGTTAATTAACGCCCTTCCCGCTCTTTTTCTTTCGATCTATTTTGTGATTTCCCGCGCACTTTTATCGGTTCCTGACGATTATTCCGCAAAAGTTAAAGGGATAATGATTACGTGCGTTATTTACGTGTCAGGTCCAGTGAGTGATTGACTCAATGCAGCTGCGCTTGTCCAATACCGTGGCTGATAAAGAATAAAGAAGAGAGAAGATGAGTATCCAGAATGACATGTTGCGTAAGTTGGCTGACGTGGTGGGCGGCAAACAGCTATTAACCCATGCGGATGATAAAGCCTGGTACTTAAAGGGGTTCCGCATCGGGCGTGGCGAAGCGCTGGCAGTGGCATTACCGCAAAGCCTGTTGCAGCTGTGGCAAACCCTGCAGGTGTGTGTGGCGCACGATGCGATCGTTCTGATGCAAGCATCAAATACCGGCGTCACCGGCGGTTCAACGCCCGACGGCAATGATTACGACCGCGATATTGTGATCATCAGCACCCGCCAACTCAAAGGCGTACAGGTGATCGATCAGTCGCGTCAGGTGATTGCCTTTCCCGGCACCACCTTGACCGAACTGGAGCACACCTTGCAACCGCTGGGCCGCGAGCCGCATTCGGTGATTGGTTCGTCGTGCATCGGTGCCTCGGTGGTTGGTGGCATTTGTAATAATTCTGGTGGTTCGCTGATTCGGCGCGGCCCCGCTTTTACCGAAAAATCACTGTTCGCCCGCATTCACGACGATGGTCGTTTAGAGCTGGTCAACCATCTCGGCATCGAGTTGGGCGAGACGCCGGAAGAGATGCTGGAAAACCTGACGCAGCAGCGCTATCAAACCGGCGATCAACCCGACTGGCAAGGGAAAATCTGGGCCGATGATTACGCCGACCGCCTGCGTGATGTGGCAGCCGACTCCCCGGCGCGTTTTAATGGCGATCTGCGTTACCTGCATGACAGCGCTGGCAGCGCCGGTAAAGTGGTTGTGTTCGCCGTGCGCTTACCCACCTTTGAAGCCAGCGCCGGCAGCGATACCTTTTACATCGGCACCCACGATGAAAGCGTGCTGGTGTCACTGCGGCGTTTCCTGTTAACCCGAATGAGCGACCTGCCGCTGCAGGCAGAATATATCCATCGCAACGCCTTCGATTTAACCGTGCGCTACGCCAAACATATGTATCTGGCGATCCGCAAACTCGGTCCGCAGGCGATCCCACAGATGATGGCGAATAAAGCCAAATGGGATGTGCGCGTCAGTTATCTACCGTTCCTGCCGCGCAATTTTGTTGATCGGGTGCTGCAATGCTTTAACCAACTGACACCGAGCTTTATCGCGCCGCGCATCATGGATTATCGCAGCGAATATCAGCATCATCTGATGATCAAAGTAGAGTCGCCGCAAACCGCCGAGTTACAGGCATTGTTGCAGCAGTTCTTCGCTGACCAGCAAGGTGGTTTTTTCCATTGCGATGCCCGCGAAGCGGCAGATGCCTTTTTGGTGCGTTTCGGCGTGGGTGGCTGCACCATTTCCTACTGCGATGCGCTGGGATACAACCCCAACGAGCGGCTGGTGGCCTTTGACGTGGCGCTGCGCCGTAATGATGACGCGTGGCGCTTAACGCTGCCGGATCATCTGGCGGCGCAGGTGCAGGTTGATTCATGTTGCGGTCACTTTTTCTGTTTCGTGAATCACCAGGATTACGTGCTAAAACCGGGCTACGACGCCAAAGTGTTTAAAGAGGAGGTGAAGCGGTATCTGGCGCAGCGCGGCGCAAAATATCCGGCTGAACATAATGTCGGGCATCTTTATCAGGCTTCATGCGAGCATGTTGAGCACTGGAAACAGCTTGATCCCACTAACAGTTGTAATCCAGGGATTGGCAAAACCAGTAAGAAGAAGTTTTGGTTGTAGATTTGCACGAACTGTAGCGGCGCGATTTATCGCGCAATGCCTTGCGCCGCTACAATGTGTGCGCAGGGTAATGGGGATTTTCATCTCTCAAGGGGCTGGCATTCTGACATTATCCCTGCCCGTAATAAGCATTAACGCCATGTTTACGTTCGAAATGCCGATTCATTAAGTCCTGATTCATTGGCCGCAGCCGGGGATTAATAGCGCGCGCGATCCATGCCATTTTTGCCACTTCCTCCATGACCACCGCATTGTGCACAGCCTCCTCAACGTTAGCTCCCCACGCAAAGGGGCCGTGTTGATACACCACGACGCCTGGAGTATGCAAAGGCGGGTTATTCCCCATTGTTTCGATAATAACGTTACCTGTATTCAGCTCATACTCGCCCTGCACTTCATCAGTGCTTAGCGGACGTGAGCAGGGAATATCACCCAAAAAATAGTCTGCATGGGTAGTGCCAAGCGCAGGAATACTCAATCCGGCCTGCGCCCACGCGGTGGCGTGCGTGGAATGCGTATGAACCACCCCACCGATTTCGGGAAAGCGCTGATAGAGTGCCAAGTGGGTTGCGGTGTCTGATGATGGACGATACTTCCCTTCAATCACTTTGCCACTCATGTCGACGACCACGATATCGTCAACCGACATGTTTTCGTATGCCACACCGCTCGGCTTAATCGCCATACATTGCCGATGGCGATCAATGCCACTGACGTTCCCCCAGGTAAAGGTAACCAGCCCATGACGCGGCAGCGCCATATTGGCTTCAAACACCTTTTGTTTAAGCTGCTGCATGGTTCTCCTCCCATAATCCAGCATTGACCATCCGGGTGATTACCCAGTCACGCGCGGCGATCACTTCAGCGGTTGGGTCGGCTGAGTTTTCGCTCCACATTTCGATGAGATAGGGTCCGCAATAGCCACCGCGTTTCAGGGTGCTGAAGCAGCATTCAAAATCTACGATGCCGTTACCAAAAGGGACATTTTTGAACTTACCTGGCAGCGTGTCTTTAACGTGCACCGCGACAATATGTCCACTTCCCGACGCTAACTCCATGGGTACATCGTTATCCCAGGCGGATAGATTCCCGATGTCCGGATAGAGTTGAAACCAGGGATTATTCAGATAATGCGCATATCCCATGGCTTTGCTGATGGAGTTCATCAACGGATAATCCATGATTTCCATTGCTAACGTTACCTGCGCACGACTGGCCATTTCGACGGCAAGCCTCAGTCCTTCCCGAAAGCGTCGACGGGTTTCATCATTCGCCTGCTGGTAATAAACGTCGTAACCCGCCAGCTGGATGACGCGAATGCCAACATCCTGTGCCAACGCAATCGCTTTGCGCATAATCATTAAACCTTGCTGACGCAAAGTGTCATCTTCACTTCCGAGCGGAAAACGACGATGCGCGCTGAGACACATTGAAGGAACGCGTATTCCTGTTTGTGCCACCGCCTGAACCAACGCCAGCCGCTGCTGTGCATTCCAGTCAAGTCGTGTCAGGCGAGCATCCGTTTCATCAATCGACATTTCGACAAAGTCAAAACCGAGACTTGCGGCTAGCCGCAATCTTTCTAACCAGCACTCCCCCGCAGGAAGTGCTTTCTCATAGATGCCAAGAGGGACCTTTTTGTCTAACATCTCTCCTCCTCATCCCCACAGCTGGGCAATGGCGTGTTTAAACTGGCGTGCCGCAGCCACCGGGGAGTCCACATCTCGTATGCTGCGTCCGGCAATAAATACATGTATCGGAATACCTTTGAACAGGGGTAAATCCTCAATGGCTAAACCACCGGTTACCGTAACCTTGAATTGCATATCGGCAAGTCGTTTGATGGCGCTGATATCCGCATCACTCCAGGCCACACCGGCCGCCTGCGCATCCCGACTACGGTGATACACAACCTGTTCAATGCCTGCCGCTCGCCATGCCTCAGCCTGTTCCCACGTCCAGAATCCGGTTAATTCAATCTGTACGTCACCACGGTATTCACGCGCTACCTCCAATGCGCCTGCAATGGTGTTGATATCCGCGCAGCAGATCACCGTGACCCAATCTGCGCTGGCCGCAAAGCACATACGTGAAAGAATTTTCCCGGCATCGGCAATTTTGGCGTCTGCTAATACAATTTTATGGGGATAGAGCGCCTTAAGATCGCGCACCGCTCGCACGCCTTCTGCCACGCAAAGGATGGTACCGACCTCAATAATGTCGACCTCTTCAGCAATCAATCTTGTGGTGTTGTATGCTTCTGCAAGGCTTTGATTATCCAGAGCAACTTGTAACATTGGTAATGAATGAGACATGCAATACTCCTTATGCGGCTGACGCCGTAGCGTGGTCTATCAGATCCAATACGTCCTGCTCGCAACGGCAGGCGCGTAAGCGGTTAAAATTGGCCTCATCCGCAAACAATTCGACGATTTGCATGATGCCCACTTCCTGGTGAGCATGGGCATCCACTGCGGCCATTGTGATCAAAATATCTACCGGATCATTCTCTTCATGGTTGAAAACCAGTGGCTTACTCAGCGTCACCAGCGCAAAGCCTGTGCGTTTTACGCCCTCTTCAGGCCTGCCATGCGGCATTGCCAGCCCCGGGGCAATGACAAAATACGGGCCGTGTTGCTGCACACCATTGAGAATCGCCTGGTAGTAACGCGGCTCTACAACATCTGCCTTTACCAGCAAATCAACGCCGATTCGTATCGCCTCTTGCCAGGTTTCTGCCGTTGCCTGAAGGCGTATGGCGTTGTTCTCTACCAATGAATCACGTAATTTCATTGCCTCTCCTTACTGCATATCCTGAGGAAAATGCTCACGAATAACGGCGATGAGTTTGGGGCCAAAGTCGGCAGCGGATAACATATTGCGCACGCCAACGACATGCTTGTTCCCCGTTACCGTGATTTCACCGGCAACATGTGTTGAAGCAATAATGATGTCGGCACCGCTCAGTTCGCTCTTGTACTCACCCACCGCGCAACTGTTGACGCTATGGTTAATGCCTTCCTGCGTGAGAAACTGATCGACCTTCATTTTCATGATCATCGAACTGCCTTGCCCACAGCCGCAAACGGCCAGAATGCGTACGGTCATAATCTCAACTCCTTAATTAGTAGAGGCTTGTGTGAGGGATTTCTCCGCATCTTCTTCCTGGCGTAACGTGCGGCCAGCAAACGCCATGTACAGCAAGGCAATCACAATGATGACGCCCATAAACCACAATCCCAGCGTTAAACCCTGCATGACCGGCGGCGCCAAAATCGACCAATCTGCCATGCCCATCCAGGCGCTTAATCCGGTGATTTTCACCGCCCAGACGCAGCCAAAGATTTCAAGCATCCCCATCACCAGACAAATTTTTAGCGCCGCTCGCCAGCCGCCGAAATGATTAGCAAACACACCGATGGTGGCGTTAGAGAAAAACATTGGAATAAATCCGGGAATGATGAGCAGCGATGAGCCGCAGGCGATAAGGATGCCAACGGCAATCAACTGACCGAGAGTTCCCCAGATAAAGCCCCATACCACCGCATTCGGGGCGAAGCTATAAATGGCGGCACAGTCAATGGCGAGCACAGCACCGGGAATTAGGCGTTGGGATATGCCGTTAAAGGCTTCGGAGAGTTCTGTCACAAACATGCGTACGCCCTGCACGATGACGAAAATCGCCACCGCAAACTGAAAGCCAGTTTGCAGAATGTAGACTGTCCAATGGGTCTTACCTGCCATGCTCTGCATGACATCAATGCCGAAGGAGCCGAGGATGATGCCGAAAAACAGCGTCATAACAATGGCCGTTGAAACAATGTTGTCATGGAATATATTGAGCCAGCCAGGCAGTTTGAGCGCCTCAACGCTTTGCTCTTTTTTACCTAACCACGGGGCGATTTTGCAGGCAATCCAGGAGGCAAGTTGCTGCTGATGCCCGATGGAGAAGCCACTGTTTTCCGTAACGGCTTGCGTCGGTTTGAACATCATATTGGAGGTTATCCCCCAATAAAGTGACACCAGTACGGCCGTGCAGATAATGGTTGTCCACATCGAATATCCATAAATAAAGAAGAACACCGCGATCAACCCGGCCTGCTGGAACATAATATGTCCCGTCAGCATAATAGTGCGAATGCCCGTTACACGACGCAGCAACACATAGCCAATATTGAGTGCCAGTGCTAACAACACGGCATAACCAACCCAACTGTAGGCTTCATCCATTCTTTCAATGGTTGCCATCATTGAGGCGTAGGTATCTGAGATGGCGCCCTCAATGCCATAAACCTGCGACATCTTTGCTACCACAGGTTTGAAGGTACTGATCAGAATCCCTGACCCAACTTGAAGCAGCATAAAACCGATAATAGTTTTAATCGTGCCTTTGATAATGATGCTGGCACTTTTGCGAAGTAACACGTATCCAAGACACGTCACCAGCCCCAGTAATAAGGGGGCATTTGTCATCACCTGATTAAAAAAGATGGTAAAGGCGTTGTAGAGGATCTCCATACAGCTCTCCCTTAAATAGTCGCTTCCTGTTTGAATGAAAACAGGCCGAAATACTGCTCCCCATCACTCTACCTATCACAAAAAATCATAATAAGATTACAAATGATTATTTGTGATATATCGCGCAAAATCTTTTTCGTTCCAAAAACCAAATTTATTCGACTACAAGACATGTCTCCATTTCACTACCAATCATATTGATAGGCTTCTTTTTGTGAAACAGCTGTCATTTTTAAGCATTTACTGGAAACAGGGGAAGAGAAAGCAATAAAAAAACCGCTTTTAAAAAGCAGTTTTTGCTGACAATATAAATCATATAAAATCAAATTATGATTAAAATTGATTTTTATTGATAGTGAGGAGCCAACTGATGAGTAAGATTGCAACAATTACCCGCGAATCATGGATATTGAACACCTTTCCTGAATGGGGAAGCTGGTTAAACGAGGAAATTGAGCAGGAGGTTGTGGCGCAAGGCACGTTTGCCATGTGGTGGCTGGGCTGTACCGGTATTTGGTTGAAGTCACAAGGTGAAGCGAATATCTGTATCGATTTCTGGTGCGGCACCGGCAAACAAAGCCATGGCAACGGGTTAATGAAGCAGGGACATCAGATGCAACGGATGGCGGGAGCCAGAAGCTTACAGCCCAACCTGCGCACGACACCATTTGTACTCGATCCATTCGCTATTCGCCGTATCGATGCCGTGCTCGCAACACACGATCATAATGATCATATTGACGTTAACGTTGCCGCCGCGGTAATGCAAAACTGCCCGGATGATGTGCCGTTCATCGGCCCACAGAGCTGCGTTGATTTGTGGATTGGCTGGGGAGTGCCTGCCGAGCGCTGCGTCGTGGTGGTTCCGGGTGATATTGTGAAAATTAAAGATGTTGAGATCCATGCGCTTGACGCATTTGATCGTACCGCGCTTATTACCTTACCCGCAGGCGAGAAAGCGCAGGGAAAACTCCCCGATAGTATGGATCAACGCGCCGTCAACTATTTGTTCAAAACGCCAGGCGGAACGCTCTATCACAGTGGCGACTCGCACTATTCCAATTACTACGCGAAACACGGCAATGAGTACCAGATTGATGTGGCGCTCGGTTCCTACGGTGAAAACCCCCGCGGTATCACGGACAAGATGACCAGCGCCGATATTTTACGCATGGCCGAAGCGTTAAATACTCAAGTGGTGATCCCTTTTCACCATGATATCTGGTCGAATTTTCAGGCAGACCCGCAAGAAATTCGCATGCTGTGGAACATGAAAAAAAATCGAATCAACTACGGTTTTAAACCCTATATCTGGCAAGTGGGTGGCAAATTTACCTGGCCGCTGGATAAAGATCAGTTCGAATATCACTACCCGCGCGGCTTTGATGATTGCTTTAGCCTCGAACCGGATCTGCCCTTTAAATCATTCCTGTAATGCTACATAGCCGGGTACGCCCGGCTTTTTCCTTTAGACGATTCACGCTTTATCAAATATCATCTTTAAAAATCATCTCTTATCGGAACTCCGCATGACTGAAGCACAGCGTCATCAAATTTTGCTCGAACTACTACAGCAAACAGGATTTATTACTGTTGAACAGGCTATGGAAAGTCTGGCTATTTCACCGGCTACTGCGCGGCGTGATATCAATAAACTGGATGAAAGCGGCAAGCTAAAAAAAGTGCGTAACGGTGCGGAAGCGATTAGTCAGCAACGCCCTCGCTGGACGCCCATGAATATTCATCTGGCACAAAATCATGATGAAAAGAGTCGTATTGCGCACGCTGCGATGTCGTTAGTGGCGCCGGGAGAAAGTGTGGTAATTAACTGCGGTTCGACTGCCTTTCTACTCGGTCAGCAGATGTGTAGTAAACCGGTACAAATCATTACTAACTACCTGCCGCTCGCTAATTATCTTATCGATCATGACCACGAAAGCGTGGTGATCATGGGCGGCCAGTACAATAAAAGCCACTCCATCACGTTGGGGCCCCAGGAGAGCGAAACCTCGCTGTATGCCGGGCATTGGATGTTTACCAGTGGCAAAGGGTTAACTGCAGAAGGTCTGTACAAAACGGATATGCTGACCGCGTTAGCCGAGCAAAAGATGCTGAACGTGGTAAGTAAGCTGGCGGTACTGGTGGATAGCTCAAAAGTAGGCCAGCGCGCTGGCATGCTTTTCAGTCGGGTTGAACAGATTGACCTGGTTATTACGGGTAAGCAGGCCAATTTGGAGGTAGTAAAAAAACTGGAGGAGCACGGTGTGAAAGTCATTTTGGTTTAAATGCTGATGCCAACGTCCCCGGTCAGAGAACCGCATAACCGGGGACGTTAGGTCATTATTTCGCGTACGCTTCAGTGGAAATCGTCAAGGTCACATCATCGCTCACGGCGGGCACATATTTATCCAGTTTGAAGTCTGAACGCTTAATCACGCCGCTGGCATCAAAACCAATCGCCTCTTTCTTCACCATTGGATGCATACCTTGCTGATTCAGCGTGGCATGTAACGTCACCGGCTTGGTGATGCCTTTCAACGTCAGGTTACCTTCCACGTCGAACGTGTTATCGCCCTTCGCCACCACTTTGGTGCTGTGGAATACCGCTGAAGGATATTTCGCGGTGTCGAAATACTCCGCGCCCAGGAACTCTTTGGTCAGCGCCGGTACATGGGTATCAATTTGCGTAATCGGCAGCGTGACATCAACGCGCGACTGCTGTAGCTGATCCTTATCAAACACGATGGCGCCTTTGCTGTTAGGGATGTCGGCGGTGGGATGTGAGAAGCCAAAGTGCGTCCAGGTGACGATGACCGAGGTGTGCGCCGGGTCGAGATCATAATGCATTGCCGCAGCCTGTGACAAAGGGGCGTATAGCGTAGCCGCCGCCAACAGTGGCAGCGCAAGGCGAGTAACGTTTTTCACTAGCTGTTCCTTTTAGATCGGGATAATCCAATGAGTTTCGCCTGTTAACCGGCCACTAACCAGTGAAGAGATTTGCTGGTGACTGTCAAATATATTCAAAAATATCAATGAGGAATAATACTCACTCACAAAAGTCACACATGGAAAGTAATCCTTTATTGATTTTATAGCCTAAAGGCTATAGCTTTTATATAGCAATAAAGCTATGGGATGGCATTATGTGGGAAATAATAACAACGGATGTTTTTGATACGTGGTTTCTGGTGCAGAGCGAGGCTCTACGTGAAGATGTGTTAGCCACGATGACTGTTTTGGGTGAAATGGGCCCGAAACTGGGACGCCCTTATGTCGATACGCTTAAGGGCAGTGAATTCCCTAACTTAAAAGAGTTACGCATTCAACATGCAGGAGCTCCAGTCAGGGCTCTTTTCGCTTTCGACCCGGTACGACGCGCCATTGTATTGTGCGCTGGAAATAAAACCGGTTGTCACCAAAAACAGTTTTACCGAACAATGATTCGCCTCGCTGAAGTGGAATACCGCAGGCATTTAGGGCAAATGGAGGGATAAGATGTCTTCTTTAAAAGAATTACTGCAAAAACAATCACCTGAAAGCCAGCAGCGCATTGATAAAAAGGTTGAGGCGCTGCGACAGGAGATTGCGTTGAGTCAATTACGGGAAGAGCTCAATCTCTCGCAAACCGAATTGGCGCGCGTTATCGGTGTGTCACAACCCACGCTGGCTAAAATGGAAAATCCTGGCAATGACCCTCGGCTTTCCACCTTGAAACGCTATGTTGCAGCCCTAGGCGGTGAACTTCGGATCGACGTCACACTGCCCAACGGCAAACATATCGCCTTCCAGCTTTAATTGACCAGAATCAACCAGCGATGCCGTTCTCGCAGCAGGCGATAATGAAGTTTCGCCAGTTGCGATAGCGTCAGCGCCTGAATCGCCGCGTGATTGAGCGTTGCTAAGCCTTGCTGCTTGCGCAGCGTTTCAAGCGCCTGTTCGCCATTGTCTTTGCCTGCGCATTGCGCCAGTAGGCTGGTCTGCCAGGTCTTCAGCATCTCTGGCGTTAGCGCGGCGATCTCCGCCGTACTTGCACGCATAAATTGCTTGCAGTGGCTAAGCAGTGCGCGCCACGCAAGGTCCGGCGATTGCAGCGCCAGCACTAATCCATCGACATCCGCCACCCGCTGATAGCGCGCGGAAACCACGTATCCAATCTGTTGATTTACCCGCAGTCGCTGGAAAAAACGCGTTTCCAGCATCAACGCCAGCACCCGTAACGTTGCCAGGCTGGCATCGTCAGCGTGCGGCAACGGCATAAACAGCAGCAGCGCGTGATCGTGCCCGTCGCAGTTGATGGGCACAATGCCGCGCTGTAGGCGCGCGGGTTTTGCATAGCGCGCCAGTTCGGGCGTGAAGTCACTCAGCAAATGCGCCACGCGCTGGCGTAATGCGCTATCTACGCCACACCACGCCGCCAGCCATTGCGGCTGTTCCCTCGGCCGCAGCAAGCGGGTCGGCAATGCCGCCAGCAACTGACGAATCACGATGGAAGGATTTGATGCGGCGGGTTGCTGCAGCATGGGTGCATCTAACGCCAGCAGGGCCTGATGCACGCTCAGCAAAGCGCGATCGGCGGCTGCAGGCAAATTGAGTACTAACTGCCAGCTGCCCTGTTTTTGCTGCCAGCTCCCGCTGCCACCTGCATGGCGTAACTCCGCCAGCACCGGGCGCAACAGCCGATGGCGAGACTGCGCTTCTTCTTCGCTCAATGTCTGATAAAACGCCGGACGCAGCAGCAGCGTCTCAACCTGACTTATCGGCGCGATTAACGGCAGCGGCTGCGCCACAGGCGGCAGTCGGGGTAAAGTCATGGTTGTTGAGCTGGGGAAGAAACCAAAGGTTGCGGGCCTGGTGACGGCAAGGGGCTGTGGCAGCCAATCGGCTAGCTGTAGCGTGAATCCTTGCGTCTGATAAAGCTCGCCGCTGTGCTGCTGCTGAGTAAGCAACCGCGTGCGCGGTTGGTCCTGCAACGCGGCGACAAAATGGCTGAAGTTATCAGGCAGTGCGCATCCAGGTGCGAAGCCAAGGGCCTGCCCACGCAGCTGTTCCAGCGGCGACAAGGCGGCAAAATCTTGCTGCACCAGCTGCGCGTAATGCTGCAACTGCGATGCCTGGCACTGCGCCACCGCTGCCAGATGCTGCCAAAAATGATATTCAATGCGTTGCGCCGCTGTCGATGAAAGCTGCTGAGCGCTGAAACGCAGCGTCAGCAAAGCGCGTTGACCCTCTCGCCACAGCCATTGCACCTCAAGCGCATCGCAGAGTTTTTCATTCCGTAGCTGCGCCATTAAGCTGCCCGGTGCTTCATCCTGCCAGAAAGCACGGATTAGGGTGACGTTGTCACGCAATGCCCGTTCATCGTCCTGCAAAAGCAGCGTGATCGAAAAGTTTTCGTCGCCCGGCAGAGATAGAATTCGGTCGCCTGGCAATAGCCTCGGTTCAAGCACCTCGGACGTTTCGCCGCCTGCTAAAATCCTGCCGCCCACTCTCTGTGCGAGCTGCGTCAGTTCATCCAACGTTTGCGGGCCTTGTAGCCAAAGCTCAATGTTATTAGCGCGATAGAAACGATAATGGAATTCACGTAAAGCAGATTGCAGCTCCGTGACATTGTCACCAAAAGCAGCGCGATTGCCGACGCGAAAACGTTTGAAACGCCCTTGCAGCTTATCGAGCACGACCGCTTCGCTCAGCGTTTCGCCATGGCGTTGCAGCAGTTGATATTCGGCGTCAATCACCGCTGTTTCCTGCTGGATGGCAGGCAACGTTAATAATGGTGCCGCCAGCATATCGCACAGTCGCTGAGCGCCAGCCGATAGCGCCGCTGCCGGCAGCTGGCAGAAATAGGCGCTGCGGCTTAATTGCGTGGTGGCATTCACCTGGCCGCCCTGCTGCTGCACCCATGGCATCAGGCGATCATCGCCGCTGAAATTTTCACTGCCGCAAAACAGCAGATGCTCCAGCAGATGCGCTAAACCCGGCCAGCGATCCGGCTCATCCAGGCTGCCCGCATGCACGCGCGCCAGCACCGCCGCCTCGCGCGCGCCCGATTGATGATGCAAATGACAGCGCAGGCCGTTGGCGAGCGTAATCTGGCGCGCGTTCATCAGGTGACGCGTTGCTTAAAGATCAGTTCGGAGTTGCTGCGATTGCGGAACTGCAGCTGCTGAATTTTGATGTCGCTGCAGTTGGCTTGACGCCGTGCTTCGAGGATCTTGCCGTGATGCGGCGATTTGCTGCAGACCGGATCGGTATTGTCTGCATCGCCCGTTAGCATAAAGGCCTGGCAGCGACAGCCACCAAAGTCTTTTTCTTTCTCATCACAGGAGCGACAGGGTTCCGGCATCCAGTCAAAGCCGCGGTATCGGTTGAAACCAAACGAGTTATACCAGATGTCGTCGAGGCTGCGTTCCAGCACCGACGGGAACTCGACCGGCAGCTGACGCGCGCTGTGGCACGGCAACGCGGTGCCGTCCGGCGTGACGCTGAGGAAGATCGATCCCCAACCGCCCATGCAGGGTTTTGGACGCTCTTCGTAGTAATCCGGCGTGACAAACAACAGATTGGTGAGGTTGCCAGTGGCGTTCATGCGTTGACGATAATCCGCCACCACCGCTTCGGCATTGGCGATCTGTTCGCGCGTCGGCAGCAATCCTTCACGATTAAGCTGCGCCCAGCCGTAGAACTGGCAGGTGGCCAGCTCGACATCGTCGGCTTCCAGTTCGATACAGAGATCGATGATTTTGTCGATCTGATCGATGTTATGGCGATGCAGCACAAAGTTAAGCACCATCGGATAGCCGTGCGCTTTCACCGCTTTTGCCATCTCCAGCTTCTGCTGGAAGGCCTTCTTCGATCCGGCCAGCGCGGCGTTCAGCGTTTCATCACTGGCCTGGAAACTGATCTGGATATGATCGAGCCCGGCGTCAGCAAAGGCGTCGAGTTTTTTCGCCGTCAGGCCAATACCGGAGGTGATCAGATTGGTGTAGAAACCGAGATCGCGCGCGGCGCGGATCAGCTCCGGCAAGTCTTTGCGCGTTAGCGGTTCGCCGCCGGAAAAACCGAGCTGCACGCTGCCCATGGCACGCGCCTGGCGAAACACCTCAATCCACTGTTCGGTGGTCAGCTCTTTCTCCTGCTGGGAAAAATCCAGCGGATTGGAGCAATACGGACACTGCAGCGGGCAGCGATAGGTCAGTTCTGCCAGCAGCCACAGCGGCGGCGTTACGCTTTTACTCGGGTTCACGACACTGTATCCATTTTTGTTCGATGGCAGATTGCAGGAACTCTTTAACGTCATCACCGACGCCGCCCGCTTCCGGGAAACGCGCATCCAACGTAGCAACAATCGCCGCCACATCCTGTTTGCCATCCACCAGTTCAAGAATCGCCGTGGCGGTTTCGTTCAGCTTGGCCATGCCTTCAGGATAGAGCACGACATGGCTCTCCTGCGCCGCTTCCCACTGCATGCGGTAACCGCGACGGAAAGCAGGAATCACATTATCTTTCATAGTGTTATACCAATCGTGTGCTGTGCCAGGACACCTGATCGGTGACCGTATGATAAGGCGGACGTTGCAGCGCATAGGCCATGGTCATGGCATCCAGCATGGTCCAGAGAATATCGAGCTTAAACTGCAGGATCTCCAGCATGCGGTTCTGCTGCTCGGCGGTGGTGAACACCTCAAGCGCCAGCGCCAGTCCATGTTCGACATCGCGATTTGCCTGGCTCAGGCGGCTGCGGAAGTAGAAATAGCCTTCCTCTTTGATCCACGGATAGTGCTGCGGCCAGCTGTCGAGACGTGACTGATGAATCTGCGGCGCGAACAGTTCGGTCAGCGAACTGCACGCGGCTTCCTGCCAGTTGGCACGACGCGCAAAGTTCACGTAAGCATCCACCGCAAAGCGCACGCCCGGCAGCACCAGCTTTTCGGACAGCAGCACTTCGCGATCCAAACCCACGGCTTCACCCAACTGCAGCCAGGCTTCAATGCCGCCTTCGTTGCCGTTGCTGCCGTCGTGATCGAGGATACGCTGCACCCATTTTCGGCGCGTCGCCGCATCCGGGCAGTTAGCCATGATCGCCGCGTCTTTTAGCGGGATATTGGTTTGATAATAGAAGCGGTTCGCCACCCAGCCCTGAATCTGCTCACGCGTCGCGTTGCCGTTGTGCATGGCAATGTGGTACGGATGGTGAATGTGGTAGAACGCGCCTTTGTCGCGCAGCGCCTGCTCAAACGCGGCGGGCGATAACGCTTCAGTAATGATCACGATGCAATCTCCTGCAGATGAATCGCCATACCATCCCAACTCACTTCAATGCCCTGCTGCGTCAAATAGTCGCGCTGCGATGATTGCTCATTAAGGATCGGATTGGTGTTGTTAATGTGAATCAAAATCTTGCGCCTGGCCGGTAGCGAAGCCAGCAACGCCATTAAGCCTTGTTCTTCGGCCAGCGCCAGATGCCCCATCGCTTTGCCGGTATTTTTACCCACGCCGGTGGCGAGTAATTCGTCGTCCTGCCATACCGTGCCGTCAATCAACAGGCAATCAGCCTTTTGCAGCCACGGCATAATCACCGCATCGGGCTCGCCGAGTCCCGGCGCGTACAGCAGCGTTTGGCCGTTCGCGGTGTTTTCAATAAACAGCGCCACGTTGTGGCCCGGCAGCGGCCGATCGCGATAGGGCGAATACGGCGGAGCGTTACTGAGAATCGGAATCGCGGTGAACTGCAGGCTGTGGCACACGTCGACGCGGAACGGTTCCAGCGGGGTTAACGCATGATGCTGCAAGCCACCGTTCCAATGCTGCAGCATGGTGAAAATCGGGAAACCACTGGTGAGATCGCCATGCACTTCCGGCGTACACCACACCTGATGCGGGCAGCCTTCGCGCAGGCTCAGCAAGCCGGTGGTGTGATCGATTTGGCTGTCAGTCAGAATGATGCTGCCAATCGCCGTGCCGCGCAGTACACCCTGTTTAATTAATTCTGGCGTGTGGGCAATTTGCTGGCTGATGTCCGGCGAGGCGTTACACAGCACCCAATCTTCCCCGTTATCACTGACGATGATCGAAGATTGCGTGCGCGCCTGCGCCTGAAGAGTGCCATTACGCAGGCCGCTGCAATTGGCGCAGTTACAGTTCCACTGCGGGAAGCCGCCGCCAGCCGCTGAACCGAGGACTTTAATAAACATGAACGTTGACCAGAGAGAGAGAACAAAATGCCCGCACGAACGGCGGGCAGAAGTCTTAGCGGTTGGAGATGTACAGAGTCACTTCCAGGCCCAGACGCAGGTCAATAAACGCAGGTTTTTTCCACATAATATTCTTCCTCATAAAGTGAAAACGCAGAGAAATCTCTGCTGGAGAGGATTGCCGCTGTGACGTAGATCACATTGCAATCCGTACGCGCGCAGATGTTGCGCTAATGTAGCGAGCAGATCAACCCTGATTCGGTAAGGGAATGGTGCTAATCCTGCCAAATGTGTTGCAACACGCGCTGCCAGTTGCCCCATGCGAGCTGCTCAAGTGCTGTTTGATCGTAGTCGAACGAACGCAACAACGCATAAAGATGCGGTAATCCGGTCACATCTTTCAGCGCCTCAGGCACGCTAATGCCATCAAAATCGGAGCCTAGCGCCACATGATCGCGGCCCATTATCGCCATCAGGTGTCCAACATGTTTAACAATTTCGATCAACGGCGTGTCGCTGTCGCGTTTTCCGTCGCTGCGCAGAAAAGCGTTACCAAAATTCACGCCCACCACGCCGCCGCTGTCGCGAATGGCGCGCAACTGATCGTCGGTGAGATTGCGCGGCTGTGGACAGAGCGCGTGCGCATTGGAGTGCGTCGCTACCAGCGGCGCGGTCGACAGCCGTGCGGTGTCCCAGAAGGCTTTCTCGTTCATATGCGACATGTCGATCAACATACGATGGCGATTGGCTGCCGCGATCAGTTGCTCGCCTTCTGCGCTCAAGCCCGGCCCGCTGTCCGGTGAGTTGGGGAATGATCCGTTCACGCCTTCACCAAAGCGATTGGGCAGATTCCAGAACGGCCCGATGCTGCGCACGCCCGCTTGATAAAAGGCCTCAAGCGCTGCGCCATCGCCATCAAAGCCGTCCGCACCTTCGATATGCGCCACCAGCGCCAGCACGCCATCTGTGCGACAGGCCGCAATGTCCGCGGCGCTAAGGCAGAAACGCGCCCGCCCGGCGGATTGCGCCGCCAGCGTTTTCAGGATGTCGAGCTGCTGCCAGAGAATCGTTAGCGGGTCGAGGTTTTCTTCCGCTCGCTGCGGCGCAACCTCTTTCACATATCGCAGTGGCGGCACAAACATCGCGAACAGACCACCGGCAAAACCGCCCTGCTGCATGCGCGGAAAATCGAGGTGGCCCTTTTCGATGCCGTGAAAAAATGCCTGCGCCGGATCATCGCGATAATGCAGCCATAGATTGAGAAGCAGGTCGTTATGACCGTCGAAGGTTTTTAGCAACATGAGGCGATCTTTGACGAAACAACATGCCGCTATGCTACGCGCGCGCTGCTGTTTCGCCAAATGCGGGCGCACAAAGGGTTAGTTCTGCGCAAACTTTAAGCCGTGATAAAAGGTGGGTTTCACATCAAGCGGCTTCTGGATTAAACCGTATTTCTGATAGAAATCGGCGGTCTCTTGCTGCTGGCTGATAGTGGCCTCGTCAATGCTCTGCCAGTGCGATTTGCGGCGTGAGAAGGATTTCGCTGCCGCTTCTTTTGGGAAGCCGATGATTTTTGCCAGCGTGCTGGAATACTCATCAACATGGCTGTTGGCCCAGCGATCGGCGGCCGCCAAACGATTGACGTAATCCTGCAGCGCCACGCGTTTGGCCTCATCTTTCAGCGCTGCATCGGTGGCGGCGAGGAAGCTATTGCCGCTGGAAAGCCCGACGCCGTTAACCAGCACGCGGCCGGTACGGGTGACTTCCGCCAGCGCGGTGTAAGGATCCCACGTTGACCACGCATCCACCGATCCGTTTGCCAGCGCGATGCGCGCATCCGCCGGGGTTAAGAAGCGCCACTTAACCGCTTTATCGCTGACGCCCGCCTGCTCCAACGCCTTGAGCGCTTCAAAGTGGCCAATCGATCCGCGTCCGGTGGCGATATTTTTTCCCTTCAGCTCGGCAACGGTTTTGATGGGCGAATCGGGGCTCACCAGCACCGCCAATCCTTCGGGCACCGACTTACTCACCGCCACCGCTTTCACCTGCGAACCGGCCGCCAACGAGAACAGCAGTGGCGCATCGCCGATAATACCGGCATCTACCGCGCCGGCATTCAGCGCTTCCGCCAGCGGTGCCGCCGCCGGGAACTCGGCCCATTCGATTTTATAATTGAGGTTGTTTAACTGCTGCGCCGCGGCCATTTCGGCGTGCATATTCCCTTTCTGATCGGCAATGCGCAGCGTAACGGTTTCTGCCATTGCCGTGCCGCTGGCTGCCACGATCAACAGTGCTAAAGCTGCTCTTTTCATTGTGTTTTATCTCATGGTGCAAAACCCCAGCCTAACCTGCGCACGCCAAATGACCGATGCCGATTTCGCATGAGATATGCCGCCTGGCGCATATGCACGTTAGAGCAAATAATCGCACATTTTGTAGCGGCGCAATTTATTGCGCGATAAATCGCGCCGCTACAGATTGAGCGCGCGGAATGAACGGCATTCTGTCAGTTATGCGCTAAGGATTGTCAGCAATCGGCGAGCCTGTGGCGGCGTGGTAGGTAACACTGAAACCACACCACAAGGAGATCGTTATGCTTACGCAACCCGCTGCAAAATACCGTCCATTCCCGGTCATCGATTTACCCGATCGTCAGTGGCCATCGCGCCAGCTGACGCAGGCACCCCGCTGGCTCTCTACCGATCTGCGCGACGGCAACCAGGCGCTGGCGACACCAATGGACAGCGCACGCAAACTGGAGTTCTGGCAACTGCTGCTGCGCTGCGGCTTTAAGGAGATTGAGGTGGCGTTTCCAGCAGCATCGCAGACAGATTATGATTTTGTGCGCTTGCTGATTGAGCAGAACCACATTCCAGACGATGTGGCGATTCAGGTGCTGACCCAGGCACGTAGCGATCTGATCGATCGCACCTTTGACGCGCTGCGCGGCGCGCCCAACGCCATTATTCATCTGTACAACGCCACCGCGCCGCTGTTCCGTGAACGGGTGTTCCGTCAGAGCAAAGCCGAGATTATTGAACTGGCCTGCGCCGGTGCGCGACAGATCCGCGCCCGCTGCGCAGCACAAACGGCAACTGCGTGGACCTTCGAGTATTCACCAGAAACCTTCTGCTTTACCGAACCCGACTTTGCGCTGGAAATTTGCGAAGCGGTAGCGGCGATTTGGCAACCGGGGCCTACACGTCCAATGATCATCAACCTGCCCGCCACCGTTGAAGTGAATACGCCGAACGTCTATGCCGATCAGATTGAGTATTTCTGTCGCCACTTCAGCCAGCGATCGCAGGTGTCGATTAGCGTGCATCCGCATAACGATCGCGGTACCGGCATCGCCTGTGCGGAGTTGGCGATGCTGGCGGGCGCCGATCGCGTAGAAGGCTGCTTGTTTGGTAATGGCGAACGCACCGGCAACGTGGATATCGTCACGCTGGCGCTCAACCTTTACACCCAGGGCGTGGCGCCGCAACTCGATTTCAGCGATATCCAGCAGGTGCTGGAAGTGGTAACACGCTGCAATCAGTTACCGGTTCATCCACGCCATCCTTATGCCGGTGAACTGGTGTTTACCGCCTTCTCCGGTTCGCATCAGGATGCGATCCGTAAAGGCTTTGCCGAACGCGCACAACGCGAAGAAACGATCTGGCAGATGCCGTATCTGCCGCTCGACCCGCTGGATATCGGCTGCAGTTACGAAGCGGTGATCCGGGTGAACAGCCAATCCGGCAAAGGCGGCGCAGCATGGCTGCTGGAACAGAATCATGGATTGCAGCTGCCGCGCGGATTGCAACAGGATTTCAGCCGCCTGGTGCAGCAGCAAACCGATCGACACGGTCAGGAGATGACACACCATGCGTTATGGCAGCTGTTTTGTCAGCATTACGGTTTAACCCAGCCAGCGCGGCGTTTGCTGGAAGCGGAAAGCCACAGCGATGATAAAAGCGAAACGCGTTTCAAAGCGCGGCTGCAACAAGGTACGCAGCAGGTAACGCTGGAGGGCAAAGGCAATGGCTTGCTCTCTGCCGCCGTCGCCGCATTGCGTCAGCGCTATGATGTAGCCATCACCATTGAGGATTATCACGAACACACGCTAGGCAAACGCAGCGATAGTCGTTCGGTGACTTATATCAGCTGTATTAATGCACGCGGAGAACGCGCGTGGGGTGTGGGCATTGATAACGATGTGGCGCGCGCCTCATTGCAAGCGCTGCTCAACGCAGCGCACGCTTCTCTGCCACAGGAAAATAGTTCACTGGCGTAACGCCGAGCACGCGGCGAAACATCGCGCTGAAAGCGCTCGGGCTGTCATAGCCGAGATCGAGCGCCACCGTCAGCACGCTTTCACCTTGGGCTAAGCGGGTTAACGCCACGCTTAGCCGCGCGCGGCGCACCCAGTCGCTGAACTGCAAACCGGTTTCGCGACTGAAATGGCGCGCCAGCGTGCGTTCCGCCACGCAAAGTTGAGCCGCGGCGCGGGCCAGCCTCCAGTTTTCGCCGGGTGCTTGCTGGATCTGCTGGCACAAACTCAGCAAACGATCGCTTTCCGGCAGCGGCAAGCCAAAGGGCAGCACATCCATCACGCGGATCTCATCGAGGATCAGCTCGTAAATGCGCTCTGTGCGGCTGCCAGGAACGTACTGCTCCGGCAGCGCCAGCGCGCTCACGATCAACTCGCGCAGCAGGGGCGAAATCTGCACCACCTGACAACTGGCGGGCAGATCGGCGCGCGCTAGCGGATCGACAAACAGCGTGCGCGCGGCCACTGCACCAACGATATGCAGCGCGTGGCGTGTTCCCGCCGGCAGCCAGACGCCGCGACTCGGCGGCACAATCCAGCTGCCGTGCTGCGTTTCAACCTTCACCACGCCGCTTAGCGTGTGGATCAACTGCGCGCAGTGGTGGAAATGCCACGGCTCCGCGTCGCCATGCGCATAATCGTGCGCAAAGGGCACCAGCGGACGGTAGGTGAAGTCGAAATTGAGTCGCGCACTCATGTTAGCGCTTCAGGTATTGATACACCGCCGCCAGATCCTGCTCGCCGTAGCCAGCATCAACCGCCTGCTGCCAGACATCCACGATATTTTCCAGCGCCGGCAGTTTGCTATCACCCGCCGCGTCCAGCGCCAGTTTGGCGTCTTTCAGCGCCCAGACCAGATGCATTTGCGGGGTAAAATCACCACTGGCGATCATGCCGAGTTTCATTTTGGCGTACGGTGCAGCCAGCGGGCCGCCATCCAGCACTTTCCACAGATCGTCGGTGCTGAAACCAAACTCTTCCGCCAGGCGTGTGCTTTCCGCCAGGCTCTGCATCAGACCAATCAGCCAGCTATTCACCACCAGCTTCATGCGCGAACTGGCACCTGCTGCGCCCAGCCACTGTGTGCCTTTACCGATCGCGGCAAAGACCTGCTCGGCGGCCTGCGCCTTGCTCTGATCGCCACTCGCCATCACCAGAATTTGTGCATTCTCTGCGGGGGCTTTAGTGCCGGAAACCGGTGCATCGATAAACACCACGTCCGGACGTGTGCGGTTAATTTCCGCGATCAGTTGATCGGTGGCGTCCACGCCGATGGTGCCCATCTGGCACACTGTCGCGCCCTGCTTGAGCGCGCTGCTGGCCGCGTTCAGCGCCTCGCGCGTGGTCTCGCCGTCGGCGAGCATGGCGATCACCACATCCGCACCCTCAACCGCTTGCGTTGCGCTGTCAGCCAGCGTGATACCTGCGTCCAGCAGATCTTCGCCTTTGGCACGCGTGCGATTCCAGCCGCGCACCGTGAAGCCTTTTTTCAACAGGTTGGCGGCAAACGCATGGCCCATCGCGCCCAATCCCAGTACCGCTACCACAGGTTGTTGACTCATATTCCCTCTCTTTTATGCCTTCAGACAAAACCGCCAGACTGACAGAATTTCCCTGAGGCAGCCAGGCCAGAGATGCGATGGGAAAACATTTTCAACACCGCAAACAGTAATAATCCGTCATACTATTAACGCTTTTCAAACAATTGAAAAAACGATTAACATACGCGCCATTAATGTTCCACCTGGTACATTCCACGCCCTTTTTACGGTCTTTCATAATGAAAATAGCTTTACTGCGCCAGGCTTCGTTGCTGATGTTGCCTGCGATGTCGCTGGCGGCTGGCGCTGCCAGCAATACTATGGTGGTGAGTGCTGCGCCTGCAGCGTCCGGCCTTTCTGAGCTCGACACGCCCGCGGCGGTCAGCGTGGTGTCCGGCGACGATATGCGCCACGCCGCACCGCGCGTGAATTTGTCAGAAAATCTCGCCAGCGTGCCAGGTTTGCAAATCCAAAACCGCCAGAATTATGCCCAGGATTTGCAGATTTCAGTGCGTGGTTTTGGATCACGATCGACATTCGGCCTGCGCGGCATCCGCATGTATGTCGACGGCATCCCCGCCACCATGCCCGATGGCCAGGGACAAACGTCCAACATCGATATCGGCTCGATCGATCACATCGACGTGCTGCGCGGCCCCTTCTCCGCGTTGTACGGTAACTCGTCGGGCGGGGTGATTAACGTTGAAACCGAAACCGGACAGCAACCGACCACGCTTGAAGCCAGCAGCTGGTACGGCAGTTACGGCAGCTGGCGCAACAGCGTGAAAGCCAGCGGTGCAACCGGCGACGGTACGCAAGCCGGGGATGTCAATTACACGGTTTCCGCCTCGCGCTTTACCACCCACGGTTTTCGCGATCACAGCTCGGCGCAGAAAAATCTCGGCAACGCCAAGCTTGGGGTGCGCATTGATGATGTCAGCACCCTGACGCTGCTGTTCAACAGCGTGCACGTTGAAGCGCAGGATCCAGGTGGTTTGACCGCCGAGCAGTGGAAAGATAATCCGCGCCAGGTAGCCAGCAACGTAACCTTGTACGATGCGCGTAAAACCGTCGATCAGACGCAAGCGGGACTGCACTATCAGCGCCAGATGAGTGAAAACGACGATCTCAGCGTGATGATGTACGCGGGTGAACGTGAAACTACGCAGTATCAATCGATTCCCAAAGCCACCCAGTTGCGCGCAGGTTATCCCGGCGGCGTGATTTCGCTGTCCCGCCATTATCAGGGCATTGATACGCGCTGGACGCACCGCGACGCACTGTTCACCCTTCCGGTGACCTTCACCGCCGGCCTCGACTATGAAACCATGACCGAGAAGCGTAAGGGTTATCAAAACTTTACCGCCAATGAGTTGGGCGTTCAGGGTGATATG
Source organism: Enterobacter ludwigii (assembly GCA_900068845.1). Taxonomy (GTDB): domain Bacteria; phylum Pseudomonadota; class Gammaproteobacteria; order Enterobacterales; family Enterobacteriaceae; genus Pantoea; species Pantoea ludwigii_A. Next base: position 1,015,588 of record CEFQ01000010.1, on the reverse strand, counting down.
CGCCGTAACGAACGCAACCTGATGTGGAACCTTGATCCCTATCTGCAAACTGCGTGGCAGCTGACCGATAAGTTATCGCTGGATGCGGGCGTGCGTTTCAGTACCGTCAATTTCGACTCCAACGATTACTACGTTACCGCCACCGATCCTGATGACAGCGGCAATCGTCGCTACCATCGCTGGTTACCGGCGGCTGCACTGAATTATGCGATTGATAACAGCTGGAACGCCTACGTTTCTGCCGGTCGCGGTTTCGAAACGCCAACGCTGAATGAGTTGTCGTATCGCGCGGCCGATCAAGACGGACTGAATCTCAACTTGCAACCCGCCACCAGCGAAACCGTTGAACTGGGCAGTAAAAAACGTATCGGCAATGGCCTGCTAACCGCTGCGATTTTCCAGACCGACACTAAAAACGAGATCGTTTCCGACAGCAGCTTTGAAGGCCGCACCAGCTACAAAAACGCCGGTGAAACGCGTCGTCGCGGCTTAGAGCTGGGCCTCGACCAGCAGTTCGGCGAGAGCTGGCGTTTCAAAGCCGCATGGACCTTGCTGGATGCCCGTTATCGCTCTAACGTCTGCGGCACCGAAAGCTGCGACGGCAACCGCATTCCCGGCATTGCCCGCAACATGGCTTACGCCGGCTTGGCTTACGCGCCCGATCAAGGCTGGTATGCCGGAACCGATGTGCGCTACCTGAGCGATATCGCCGCGGATGATGAGAACGATGTAAAAGCGCCGTCTTACACCGTGGTTGGCGTGAACAGCGGTTATAAATGGCTGGTGCAGAACTGGACGCTGGATCTGTTTGGCCGCGTCGACAACCTGTTTGATCGCAACTACATCGGTTCGGTGATCGTCAATGAAAGCAACGGTCGCTACTACGAACCAGCGCCAGGCCGCAACTACAGCGTGGGTCTGAACGTGAGTTATGCGTTTCAGTAAATAAACGCGTTCTTACGATTGATATCCAGGTGCGCATCAATGCGCACCCTACGAAAACCCAGCTCTATATACGTAAGGTCGCCATTGATGGCGACCGAAGTTGTCTTTTACTTCAGCAACGCCAGCACATCTTCAGTTGTGCCGGTTTCACCCAGACGCGGGAAGATGCGCTCGACGCTGTTTTTGTGCGTTTCGGCATCCAGGCACGTCATCGCATCGGTTGCCAGCGTGACGTTGTAACCTAATTCATATGCCTGACGCGCCGTCGATTCCACGCCAATGCTGGTGGCAATACCGCAAACAACCACTTGCGTGATACCACGCTGCTGCAGCTGCTCATGCAAATCCGTGTTGTGGAAGGCACCCCAGGTTTTTTTGGTGATGGTGATATCGCCACGTTGCTGCGCCACATCCGGCACTAAAGTGGCCCAATCGGCCGGCAGTTCGCCAGCGTGTTTAGGCTGTTCATTACGGCCTGGCGCACCGCCCGCTACGTTGACCAGCACCACCGGGCGCTTTTGTCCACGAAATGCATCGGCCAGGCGCGCTGAGCGCTCAATCACTTCATGCGCCTCTAACGGTGCGACAGGTAACGCGACAATGCCGTTTTGCAGGTCAATCACAATCAGCGCGGTGTTGTCGTCAAGGGTAGTTAAAGCCATGTTGAGTCCTCTCAGGATTATTGGTCAGCAAGTCGTTGCAGTAAGGGAATGGCGGCCAGCAGCGTTTGCTGTTCGTGGGCATTGAGCTGCGTCGCGATGCTGTCCACCAGCCAGTCATCGCGCTGTGCACGATTGGCGGCGATCAGTTGCAGGCTCGCAGCAGTGGGTTGATAGCGCGTTTTACGGCCATCCAGCGGATCGGCGGCACCCTGCACCATGCCCAGCGTTTGCAAGCTGGCCACGGTGGCGCCCATCGACTGCGTGCGCACACCTTCAAGCGTTGCCAATTCAGTGACCGTCATTGCGCCATCGCGTACCAGATAACCGAGTACCGACACCTGCGGCCAGGTGAGATCGCCCGGCGGCGCAGATTCCCGCAGGCGACGCGCCAGTTTGCCATTGATGCTACGCAGTAACGCGGCCGCGCTATTAAGGTCGCTCATGGCACCTTCTCCTTAATGATGAGCCGCGAGTATATAAATACGAAGGCAAACTGTGTAGTTTACCTTCGTATCAATTTGTAATTGCGCGCGCTGTCAACGGGTTTCGTAGAGTGCGCATTGATGCGCACCGGGTGTTCGTCGCCATGAATGGCGAACTGCCAAACAGTTTAGCGCCCATCACATCACCGCACATTCCGTAGCGGCGCGATTTATCGCGCAATGAATTGCACCGCATCACATCACCGCATATTCCGTAGCGGCGCGATTTATCGCGCAATGAATTGCGCCGCTACGGGCGCTGCAGATAATGAATCAAACTGTGAAAACGCAGCGGCGTGCTGAGAGGATTGCGGTAGCTGTGCGGTGTATCGGCGGCAAACTGGCTGGCCTCGCCAGAGAGCAAGCGGCGCCAGGTGCCTTCCACGCCCAGCAACAATTCGCCCTCCAGCACCACAACCTGCTCAATCACTCCGCTTTCATGCGCCGATGAATCGCTCTGCGCGCCACCCGCCAGCGTAACTTCCAGCAGGTCAAAACGCAGTGTGGCATCGTACGGCAGCAGCGGCTTGACCTGCATCTGCGCATTGGGCTGGCTGAATGTCGCCGCGCTGCCCGGTGGGTGATCGCTGCCCTGCACAAAGAAGGAAAACGGCACGTTAAAGCCGGTGGCGATTTTCCACAGCGTCGCCACCGTGGGGCTCGATTCACCGCGTTCAATCTGGCCAAGCATCGCTTTACTCACGCCGGTGCGATCCGCAGCCAGCGTCAGGCTCCAGCCGTTGGCCTGACGCAGTTGCTTCAGCGCCAGACTCAAATATTGATGCAAATTTTCCATGTATTCTCCCAAAAGCTCGCGCGTAGTGTATCACTTGTGCGCTATAACGCTCCATGCCACAATGTGCGTTATAACGCACAACCGGATGTGATCTGATGACAACCGCCGCCTCACACAGCGCCTTCTCTTTCCCGATGCTGATTTCAGGATTTATCGCCGTGCTGGTCGGCTACAGCAGCACCGCGGCACTCATTTTTCAGGCAGCACAAGCGGCTGGCGCTTCGCCAGAACAGATTGGTGGCTGGTTTTCAATGTTGGGCATCGGCATGGGACTGGCGTCATTTGGCTTGTCGTTGTGGACGCGCATGCCGATCCTCGCCGCCTGGTCAACGCCTGGCGCGGCGCTGCTCGCCACCAGCGTGCAGGGTTTGACGCTGAATGAAGTGGTTGGCGTGTTTGTAGCGACTAACCTGTTGATTGTGTTATGCGGTATCACCGGCCTGTTCGCCCGATTAATGAATTACATTCCACAGTCGCTGGCAGCGGCGATGCTGGCCGGGATTCTGCTGAAGTTTGGCATCAGTACGTTTAGCGGGTTACAGAGTAATTTCGCGCTATGCGGCAGCATGTGCCTGGTATGGCTGATTAGCCGTCGCTGGCTGCCGCGCTACGCCATTATTCTGGCCTTGATCGCGGGCGTGCTGGTGGCGCTCGGTCAGCAAGCAATCCACTTTCCGCCGCATGCGCTGGCGATCAGTCGGCCGGTATTCATCATGCCGCAGTTTACTCTGACGGCGCTGATTGGCGTCGGTTTACCCTATTTTCTGGTGACGATGGCATCGCAAAACGCGCCAGGCATCGCCACCCTACAGGCGCACGGCTATCAGCCGCCGGTGTCCGCGCTGACCGGCTGGACTGGATTTATCGCCTTAGTGCTGTCGCCGTTTGGCGGTTTTTCGGTGTGTATTGCCGCCATTACCGCTGCCATCTGTATGGGCGACGATGTCGATGCCAATCCGGCGCGCCGCTGGATGGCGTCCGCCATCGCCGGCGTGTTCTATCTGTTGACCGGCTTCACCGGCGGATTGATTGCCGTGATGCTGAGCGCCCTACCGCCGGTGTTGATTGCCACACTGGCAGGACTGGCGCTGCTGGCGACGCTCTCCGGCAGTTTGCAGCGCGCGTTAGCCGAGCCCGATCAGCGCGACAGCGCCATCGTGGCGTTTCTGATCACTGCCAGCGGCATTTCGCTGCTCGGCATCGGCTCCGCCTTTTGGGGTTTGATCGGCGGCATGCTGACGTATTTGATCCTTTCCCCGCGCAGCCGCGCTTAAAAATTCAACAATCTTCTCTGCACGCGGGAAAAACGCCCTGTTTTTCCCCCTTTATCAGCCGTTTGATTTGTCTGCATTTGGCTTAAGATCACTATTATCGCCAAAAACACACACTGTTCTGCCTCAGACAACCACCGATAAGGGCCCAACGAGTGGCAAAAACTTTTCTGCGCAGCGGCAATCTGGATACGGTACTGGCACTGGGTGAAAACGGCCAGCCGGTCTGGACGTCCGCGCTGCAAATCCGTGAAACCTTGCGCCTGCGCCGCCAAACTACGCTGGCCAATTGCCTCGCGATTCCGCAGGTTAACGAGCGCGGTGACCGCCTCGATTGGTATGCCCCTTTTAACGGCAAAGTAAAATCCTGGCTGGGTGCCAGCGATCATGAGCGCCGTCAGGCGCTGGAACTGCTGACGCTGAACCAGCAGGATCTGCTGGCGCTGAGCCTGCGTGCGCGCGACGCTGAGAATCCGGCGATGCGCTTGTTTGGCGCGCTGCTGAGCAAAACCCTGCAGTTCCCGGATCAGCAGTACGTTTATCTGGTGGATGGCAAACCGGTGATCACCTTCTGGGGATTTGTCGATCCGCAGGCGCGCTCACGCGATGACGCATTGGCCTGCCTGCGCGATTCGCTGGAAGATGAATTGCCACCGCTGCTGCCAGACCCGCCAGCGCCCGCTCCGCTGGTGGTTGCGCCGGTGATTGCGCCGCTGATCGACGTGCCGCCTGCCGCTGCCGAACCGGTGAACGAGCCTGAAGCTGAAATCGACGCACCGGCGGCTGACGTCATTCCTGAGCCCGTGCCTGAACCCGCACCCGAACCTGTCGCGCCGCCCCGTCGCGCCTTTGCCGTGCGTCCGCTGATGCTGCTGTTGCCGGTTGCCGCGGTCGTTGCTGCTGGCGTCGCCTTCTGGCTGCACAGCGCGCCGCAACCTGCTGCGACAACGGGGGCAGACAGCGCTGTGCCGAGCAGCAAGCCGCCTGCCGTCATGCTTAACGCGGAAAAACTCGCCACCACCTTGCCGCAAACTGCCGCGACCGTCATCGCCGCTGCGCCGGTGGCCGCGCCTGCCGCACCGCCTGAAGTGGTGGCAGAACACACCGAACCGGCCAAAGCCGATGATCTGGTGATGACCACTGACGATGCACGCGTTGGCTCGGTGAAATTTATCAATGGCACCTGGCGCGTCACCTTGCGTCAAACCAATCTGCCAACTGGCAAGCCGCCAAGCCTGCGCTATCAGATCCGCAACGGCAAAGGCACCGCCACCATTACCCAAGGCGACAACATCCGCTGTAAAGCCGATGTCACCGCCGCGATGACCACCGCCGGCAGCATGGAAGTGCGCAGCCGCTATACTGCGACGTGCAGCGATAAATCGCGTTACCGCATGCCCGAACTGGTGTGTAAAGCCGGTGATGGCATCGCTAGCTGTACTGCGCAATACGGCGCAGATCAGGTGTTCCCGTTGACGATTAAGCGTGAGAGTAAGTAAACATGTTGGCTCCCCTCATCGATGACAAACAGAAAATCACGCTGATTGAAGATAGCGGTGTGCAGTTTCTTGATTTTGGTTTGCGTTTACCTGCGTTGCAGGCACGCCGCCAGTTCGTCCGCCAAACGGCGAATGGCCCGCTGCTGCGCCTCAACGTTGACGGTAACAGCGGCAAATTCCTGCTCTTCCCGGAAGATGGCGGCGCGGCGGAAGTGGTGCGGCCGGAAACGGATATCGCGCTGGCCGATTCACTGAAACTGCTGGCGCAGCAGTGGCTACCGCTGCCGGTGCTACGCTGCACCAGCGGACGTCGTTTTATTGGCGGACCGGATAACTGGGCGCGTTTGCATCTGGCGCCGCTGACGCAACCCGACGCGGCGGGCAACACCCATCGCATCACACTCGCTTTTGATACGCGCATTGTGTCAGAACAGGATGGCGGCGAGCAGCACGGCTTAAGCAAAGCCGATGCGCAGAATGGCGTCAGTTTCGCCCTCGCCTGGCACAACTACGAGCTGGGCGAATTCCTTGATCACACGTGGGTTGATGGCTGGCTGCGTGAAACCTTTAGCCAGCAGGTGCATGCGCTGGAATCGCGTCGCGAACAGGAGCTGAATCAGGCGCTACGTGAATTTGAATATCAGGCGCACTACCTTAATCTGCTGGAACTGCTGGGCGAACAGCTCGATCTGGCGGAAATCACCCTTCAGGCGGCGTCACACCAAACCCCAGCGGTCAATGTCGATATCATTCTCGACGTCGGCAACTCGCATACCTGCGGCATTCTGGTGGAAGACCACGCCGAAGAGAGCAGCGGCCTGCGTCAAACCTATGAGCTGCAGCTGCGCGATCTCTCCGAGCCGCATCAGGTTTATAACGAGCTGTTCGATAGCCGCGTGGAGTTTGCGGAAACGCGCTTTGGCAAAGCCAATTTTTCGCTCGAGAGCGGCCGTGAAAACGCGTTTATGTGGCCGTCATTGACGCGTGTAGGACGTGAAGCCAGCCGTCTGGCGCTGCTGCGTGCCGGTACCGAAGGCAGCACCGGTTTATCCAGCCCACGCCGCTATTTGTGGGATGAAGCGCGCTATCAACCAGGCTGGCGCTTCAACGCCAACGGCAGCAGCGATGAGCCGCAGGCCACCGCATTGCCGTTTACCTTGCTGGTCAATGACGAAGGTCAGCCGCTGCACGCGCTGGCGGAAGACGATCGCTTACCCGTGTTCTCAGCCAGCTACAGCCGCAGTTCGCTGATGACCTTTATGCTGTGTGAGCTGCTGGCGCAGGCGATGATGCAGATGAACAGCGTAGCGCAGCGCCAGCGCATGCCGCAAAGCCAGGCGCCGCGCCAGCTGCGTCATGTGATTTTGACGCTGCCCTCCGCCATGCCAAAGCCGGAGCGTGAGATTTTCCGTCGCCGCATGCAGGAAGCCATCGCGCTGGTGTGGAAAGCTGAAGGCTGGCATCCGGCCGAAGAGCCCTTTACCGCCGCCAGCCAGGCGCACAGCCTGCGTCCAGTGCCGGACGTGCAGATGGAGTGGGACGAAGCCACCTGCGGCCAGATGGTGTGGCTGTTCAACGAAACCCAGGTCAACTTTGCCGGTCGCGCAGAAGATTTCTTTAGCAGCATGGCGCGTCCGGATCGTCCGCGTGAAGTTGATGAGCTGCCAGGTAAAAGCCTGCGCATCGCTTCAATTGATATCGGCGGCGGCACCACCGACTTAGCCATTACCCAATATCGCCTCGATGACGGCCAGGGCAATAACGTCAAAATTACCCCGCGCTTACTGTTCCGCGAAGGCTTTAAAGTGGCGGGTGACGATATTCTGCTGGATGTGATTCAGCTGTGGATTCTGCCAGCGCTGCAGCAAAGTTTGCAGAAAGCCGGTTTGCAGCTGGCTGAGCCGCTGATGAACAAACTGTTCGGTCACGACAGTCGCATGGATGGACAGGCCACACTGCGTCAACAAGTGACGCTGCAGCTGTTTATTCCGCTGGCGCAGGCGGTGCTGGAACAGTATGAAAACTGGGATCCGCTCGACAGCCACAGCGAAATCAACGCGCTGTTCGGCGAGCTGGTGCCACAAAAGCCGGCCATCAACGTGATGGCATTTGTAAACGGTGAAATCCAGCGCACGCTCGGCAGCGACAGCCGTTTCGATCTGCTCGACGTGCCGTTGGTGGTTAGCATGGCGCAACTGCACGGTGAGTTCCTGCAACACCGCATGGCGATTATTCCGGCGCTGCGCGCGATGTGCGAAGTGGTGTCGCTGTATCAGTGCGATGTGCTGCTGCTCACCGGTCGCCCATCACGCTTCCCCGGCATTCAGGCGCTGGTGCGCCATCTGCAACCACTGCCGGGCAGCCGTATTTTGTCGCTGGAAGGCTATCACACCAGCGACTGGTATCCGTTCAACAAACAGGGGCGCATCGATAACCCGAAATCCACTGCCGCAGTGGGCGCGATGTTGTGCTTGCTGGCGCTCGATTTGCGCCTGAGCAGCTTCTGGTTCCGCGCCGGTGATTTCGAACCTTACTCCACCATTCGCTATCTTGGCGTGCTGGATGAGACCAGCGCGCTGAGCGACGACAATCTGTGCTACAGCGAGATCGATCTCGACAGCAGCAGCTTTGCGCTGGATCGCAAAAGCAGCTTCCGCATTCGCGGCAATGTCTGCCTCGGCTTCCGCCAGCTGGAAAACGATCGCTGGCCGGCCTCGCCGCTGTATAGCCTGAGCATTGTTGATCCGACGCTGGCGCGTCAGGTTGCCGGTGAAAGCGTGCTGCGTATCAAGCTGGCAGTGCAGCCGGGACCGGATAATCTTGGCCCGGAACGCTTAGTGCTGAGCGATGCACGCATGGATGACGGCACGCGTGTGCCGCTGGAACAACTGAGTCTGAAACTGAACACGCTGTCTGCCACCGGCAACGCGAATGCGCAATATTGGATCGACAGCGGGAGCGTCTGCAAACGATGAGAACTGCCAAAAAAGCCTCGCCGGTAACGCCTGCGAAACGTCTAAGCCTGATGCAGGAGACCCTGGACGGCGCGCTGAATTGGGTGGAAACCCATCAGGCGCACGCCCAGCGTCTGGCGATGGAAGCCGAAACCCTGACGCTGCAGCTGCGCCGCGCGCGCGTCGAAAGCCATGCGCTGGCGCGTCAACTGGCGCGCCCGGTGACGCTGGCGCTGTTTGGTCAGTCGCAGGCGGGCAAAGCCTGGCTGCTAAGTGAAATGGTCGGCGATGCGCAGGGCCAACTGATTGCGCGCCTCGGCGATAAGACGCTGAATTATTTCCAGAATATCAATCCCGGCAATGTTGATTTCGCTATCGCCACCCGCTTCAGCCATCTGCGCGAAACGCAGTCAAATGCCTGGCCGCTGGAGATGACGCTGCTGAGCGAAGTGGAACTGATTCGCCTGATGCTGGCCTGTGCCAACACGGACCTTCTGCCTGACACGGCACAGATCGATGCCGCACTGCAGCGATTGCAGCGCCATCGTCAGGATGAACTGCAGCCGGGACTGGACAGCGATGCGCTGATCACGCTGTGGGCGTGGAGCCGTCGTCACCATCGTCATGCCGACATGCTCGATCGTCACTTTTGGCCGCAGGCGGTTGCGCTGGCACCGTGGCTCAGCGTCGATGACCGCGTCCAGCTGTTTGCCCTGCTGTGGCCGGGTCAACACGCGCTGAACGAAAGCCTGCGCGACCTGATGCACTTACGCCACCAGCTGCGCCACGCACCGCGCGTATTAGCGCCGCTTAGCCTGCTGGCGGATGACGCCGCGCTGCCAGCGGAAAAACTGATTGGCAACGATGCTGATTGGCTGGAAATGATTGAAGTGTGTCCAATCGTCGCCAATCGTGTAGGAAAAGCGCAGCATGTTCCGCTCGGTTTACTGGCGCTGCTCACCCTGGAGATCACCCTGCCGCTGAGCTCCACGCCGCGTCAGGCGCTTTACGATGATGCAGATATGCTGGAGCTGCCCGCGCCGGGCACACCCGCCGATCGCGCCCAGCAAGATGAACTGGCGCAGTTGCGCAAACGCGATCCGCTGCGCGCCACCCTGCTGGAACAGAAACGCGCGCTGATGCCAGGACTGTACGCCGCGCGACAGGGCATCGATTTGATGCTGATTTGTACCGCGGCCAGTCAGCGTCAGGACACCGATGTCGCCGCCAGCGCGCTACGTGAATGGCACATGCATCAACCGATCGCCGCCAGCGGTGAGAAGCCGCGTCTGATTTGGGCAATTACGCCGCATGATGCGCGTTATCAGCAACAGCAGATTAATGTCGATGAAGCGGTGCAACGGCAGATTGGTCAGCCGGGTCAAAGCTGGGGGTCGATGTTGGCGCTCGATCGCGCCGGTGTCGATCGCATGGGCAGCTGGTTGCAGGATGAGATGCAGCCGGAAGCACGCCGCGATCGTCTGGCGCAGCAACTTAGCGCCTTGCAGCAGAAGTTGGTGGAGCGTTTGCAGCCGTGGACCGAGTCCACAGCCACGCCCGAACAGGCAGCACGCAAACAGGCCATCTCCGATACGCTGCTGAAATGTTTACAACATCGCACCGGATTGCACGGTGAACTGCTGGAGCGCCTCCAGCCTTCACGCGAAGCGGTGCGCCAGCTGTGGCTGAGTCAAAGCAGCAGCACCCATATTCAGCACAGCGCCAAAACCGCGGCGGCTGAGCAGAGTTATTTTGGCATCGGCTTCGAGTTCGATCTGTTTAAAGATGAGCCGGTGGCCGCCGCTGAGCCGCGCAGTTCGGTTGGCCAGCGCGATCAGCAATTCCCGCAGCAGGTCTTTGCGCTGTGGCTCGAGCATTTACGTCAGTTGCCGGAAAGCCGCAGCCTGCTGGCGTTGCTCAACGTCGATAAACCGACGCTGGAGATGCTGGTAGAGGAGTTAATTACCGCCAGCTTCCGTCTCAAGGTGCTCAGCAAACTGCAGAGCGCGCTCAACGAGCCGGATGCGCAGGCTAGCGCGCATGAAGCGCGTACCGATCGTCAGGTTTCACGCGCCATGACGGTGCTGGGTGATTTTGTCGCGTGGCTGGGCTTTTTACAGCGTCCGGAAAGTGAACGTCCGGAGAGTCGCGTCAATCGCGGTCAGACGATTTTTGCGCGTCCGCCAGCGCCAAGCGTCAGTTTCTCGCCGGGACAGCGTTTAACCCGTCTGTCGGTCGCACCCGCCAATCACACTGCTTACTACATTTATGACTGGCTGGTGGGATTGAATTCGGTGATCGTTGAGAATAACGGCTATACCGGCGGCGGCGATTTGCCTGCCAATGCGCGGCAGATGCTGGCGATTTTACTGCTGCCGCTGCACGCCTGATTTACGCCTCTCGTACCAGGCGCAGCTCGCCTTGCAACTGCTGCTGCGCCTCTTCAAGCAGCGCCAGCAATGGCGCAAACTCGCCACGTTTGCTGGCGTCATCGGCATGCACCAGATAGAACGTCGCAGGCAGCGCCATACCGCCGGTTAGCCAATCCCACATGGCATCCAGATTATTGCCAAAATCCATCGGGCAAGCGCTTTGCTGCGCCAGCGCGCGATAAAACGCCTGGCGGTCCGGCAAGTGTTGGAAGTCAAAATGGAGCGTCAACATGGTTAAGGCACCTGTTTGAAGCTGCGATAGTGATCGGTGGTGAGGAAAATCAGGCCATCGGAAGAGTAAAGCAGACGATCGGCATCGCGGTGACCGCAATCGTAATTGACGTCGGCTTCATACCATTGTCTACCCGGCTGCATCGGCAACCGTCTTTCACGATTACTAAAGCGATCGCCACCAATGGCGCGACCGGGCAAGACTTCGCACAAGTTGCCTTTGCCTGGATTCCAGCCCTGATGACGCGCTTCACCTTTGGTGAGATAGAGAGGAGGTAATTGATGATGTTGTTGCAGCCAACGCGCCACGGTATTGGCATCGGTGAGTTGCGAAATATCGGGGTGGCTTTTTGCCCATTTGTTGGACAAGTGCGGTTTTAACCCGAGCCACATCGCGGCCAGGATCAGAATTAAGGCAATCCAAAGTTTCTTCGACATAGTGACATCCTGAATAACAGGACGACGATAGTAGCAGATTTAGAGCAGTGAATTTACAGCGGAAAGTAACGCGGGCCAGCAAAGCTGGCCCTGGCGGGGTGTTACTGCATTGCGCTGGCGGTTGGCGCGGCGTGACGACGCCATGCTCCCGGCGCTACGCCATATTGGCGTTTGAAGCTGCGGTTAAACGACTGCTGTGAATCGAAACCAAGTGAAATCGCGACGTTGAGAATCGGCTCGTTGCTGGTGGTCAAACGGTCGGCCGATTTTTTCAATTTCTTGTTACGGATGTATTCACCCAGTGGATAGCCGGTGTGCTCTTTGAACATCCGCTGAAGGTGCCACTTCGAGTAGCCAGCGCGCCCTGCTACGGTGTCCAGATCCAGACGTGCTTCAATGTTGTTATCAATCCAGTCGATTAGATCGTGAATAAATGCGTCGCTCATCATGCCATTCTCTCCCGTCGCCTCGGCGAACAGTATCAGTATCAGTTGCAATTACACTTTAAGGGTGACCGATGTTGCCATTTAATGCAAGTTTTATTAGTACATTAAATGCCGCACAGCATGTAGGGGCTTTGCTCGCTGTGCAACGCAATGATCAAAACCGCACATAAAGTGTATCAGATATTCTTGCAGTTGCAGTTTGCACAAGCCTACACTCATCGCGTTTTAATGCAATCTTCAAAGTTGCAGATTTTTCGTACGTCTCCTTTCTTTATTCACCAAAGCGGAATAACAACAATGCATCTGCAAATAAATGGGGTTCGTCGGGCGGTAAGCCTGTCAGGAGTGATGTTGCTGGGAAGCCTGCTGGCCGGTTGCGATCGCGGTGTGGCGCAAAATGCCCCGCCACCGCCGCCCGAAGTGAGTGTCGCGCAGGTGGTAGAACAGAAAGTTAGCCAATGGGATAGCTTTAATGGCCGCTTCGAAGCGGTGCAGAGCGTGCAGCTGCGTCCGCGCGTTTCAGGCTATATCGATCAGGTCAATTATCGTGAAGGCGAAGAAGTGAAAAAAGGTCAGGTGCTGTTCACCATTGACGATCGCACCTATCGCGCCACGCTGGAACAGGCGCAGGCCGAGCTGGCCAATGCGCGTAGTCAGGCCACGCTGGCACGCAGTGAATCGGCGCGTACCGATAAGCTGATTGGCACCAATGTCGTTTCACGCGAAGAGTGGGAACAGCGTCGTTCTGCGGCCAATCAGGCGCAGGCCAGCGTATTATCCGCGCAAGCTGCGGTGGATATGGCGCAGCTCAACCTCGATTTCACCCGCGTTACCGCGCCGATTGAAGGTCGCGCTAGCCGTGCGATGATTACCACCGGTAATTTGGTTACCGCCGGCGACAGTGCCAGCGTGCTGACCACCTTAGTCTCGCAGGATCGCATGTACGTCTACTTCGACGTGGATGAAGCAACCTATCTGCATTATCAGGCGATGGCGCGTAAAGGCGAAAATCGCGGTTCGCTGCCGGTGGAAGTGGCGCTGACCGGCGAAGAGGGTTTTCCGCATCGCGGCACCGTGGATTTCCTTGATAACCAACTGACCGCCAGCACCGGCACCATTCGCATGCGCGCCTCGCTGGATAATCAGCAGCGTCAGTTCACGCCGGGCCTGTTTGCACGCGTGCGCTTGCCGGGCAGCGCTGATTTCACTGCGCTGTTGATTGACGATAAAGCCGTGCTAACCGATCAGGATCGTAAATACGTTTACGTGGTCGATGCGCAAGGCAAAGCCCAGCGCCGCGACATTCAGGCCGGTGAGTTAGCCGATGGTCTGCGCATTGTGCAGCAGGGCCTGAAACCCGGCGACAAGGTCATCGTTAACGGCTTGCAGAAAGTCTTTATGCCTGGCATGCCGGTGACCGCTCAACCGGTGGCGATGCGCTCCGCTCAATAACCTTCGAGACTGCCTTTTATGGATTTCTCCCGCTTTTTTATCGACCGCCCGATCTTCGCTGCGGTGCTGTCGATTCTGATCTTTACCACCGGACTGATCGCCATTCCGCTGCTGCCGATCAGTGAATATCCTAACGTGGTGCCACCCAGCGTGCAGGTGCGCGCGGAATACCCTGGCGCCAACCCCAAAGTGATTGCCGATTCCGTGGCCACGCCGCTGGAAGAAGCCATCAACGGGGTGGAAAACATGATGTACATGAAGTCCGTGGCCGGTTCCGATGGCGTGCTGGTCACCACCGTGACCTTCCGTCCGGGTACCGATCCGGATCAGGCGCAGGTTCAGGTGCAGAACCGCGTGGCGCAGGCCGAAGCGCGTCTGCCAGAAGAAGTACGGCAACTGGGCCTCACCACGCAGAAAATGTCGCCGACGCTGACGCTGGTGGTGCACATGTTCTCGCCGCACGGTAAATACGATTCACTCTATTTGCGTAACTACGCCACGCTGAAGGTGAAAGATGAACTGGCACGTCTGCCGGGCGTGGGTCAGATTCAGATCTTCGGTGCCGGTGAATACGCGATGCGCGTCTGGCTCGATCCCAATAAGGTGGCGGCGCGTGGCTTGACCGCTTCCGATGTGGTCAACGCGATGCAGGAGCAGAACGTACAGGTTTCTGCCGGCCAGCTTGGCGCAGAGCCGCTGAAGAAACAGAGTGATTTTCTGCTGTCGATTAACACCCAAGGCCGTCTTGAAAGTGAAGAGCAGTTTGGCAATATCATCCTGAAAACCGCTGACGACGGCACGCTGGTGCGCCTGCGTGACGTGGCGCGTATTGAGATGGGTTCCGGCAGCTACGCATTGCGTTCGCAGTTGAACAACAAAGATGCGGTCGGCATTGGTATCTTCCAGGCACCGGGTGCCAACGCCATCGACCTGTCGAATGCGGTGCGCGACAAAATGGCCGAACTGGCAACCCGCTTCCCGGACGATGTGCAGTGGGCTGCGCCTTACGACCCCACCGTGTTCGTGCGTGATTCGATTCGCGCCGTAGTGCAAACGCTGTTCGAAGCGATTGTGCTGGTGGTGTTGGTGGTGATTCTGTTCCTGCAAACCTGGCGCGCCTCGATCATCCCACTGCTGGCGGTGCCGGTTTCGGTGGTCGGTACTTTCAGTATCCTCTATCTGCTGGGCTTCTCGCTCAATACCTTAAGCTTGTTCGGGCTGGTGTTGGCGATCGGCATCGTGGTGGATGACGCCATCGTGGTGGTGGAGAACGTCGAACGTAATATCGAGCAAGGCTTGTCGCCGACGGCGGCGGCGCATCAGGCGATGCGCGAGGTGTCAGGACCGATTATCGCCATTGCGCTGGTGCTGTGTGCGGTATTCGTGCCGATGGCGTTTTTGTCCGGTGTGACCGGTCAGTTCTATAAGCAGTTTGCAGTGACGATTGCTATTTCCACGGTAATTTCCGCCATCAACTCGCTGACACTGTCACCGGCGCTGGCGGCGCTGCTGCTGAAGCCGCATGATGCCGCGAAGGATATGCCGACGCGCATTATCGATCGCCTGCTCGGCTGGCTGTTCCGACCGTTTAACCGCTTCTTCCAGCGCAGTTCGGATGGGTATGAATCGCTGGTCGGCAAAACCTTGCGGCGCCGTGGCGCGGTGTTTGGCGTATACGTGCTGCTGCTGGCGGGTGCAGGCTTTATGTTCCACACCGTGCCGGGCGGCTTTATTCCGACCCAGGATAAGTTGTATCTGATTGGCGGCGTGAAGATGCCGGAAGGATCGTCGCTGGCACGTACCGATGAAGTGATTCGCAAGATGAGTGAAATCGGCATGAACACCGAAGGCGTAGCCTATTCGGTTGCTTTCCCCGGCCTGAATGCGTTGCAGTTCACCAACACGCCGAATACCGGCACGGTGTTCTTCGGCCTGAAACCGTTCAACGAGCGCACGCGCAGCGCGGCGGAAATCAATGCCGAGATCAACGCAAAAATCTCGAAAATCCAGCAAGGCTTTGGCTTCTCGATTATGCCACCGCCGATTTTGGGTCTGGGACAAGGCTCCGGTTATTCGCTGTATGTGCAGGATCGTGCGGGCCTGGGTTACGGTGCGCTGCAAACGGCCATCAATACCCTGACGGGAGCGGTATTGCAGACGCCGGGCATGATGTTCCCGATTTCATCCTATCAGGCCAACGTGCCACAACTGGATGTGCAGGTAGATCGTGATAAAGCCAAAGCGCAAGGCGTATCTTTGACCGAGCTGTTCAGTACGTTGCAAACCTATCTGGGATCGTCTTACGTTAACGATTTCAATAAGTTTGGTCGTACCTGGCGCGTGATGGCGCAGGCGGACGGCGATTTCCGCGATAGCGTGCAGGATATAGGCAATCTGCGCACCCGCAACGATCGCGGCGAAATGGTGCCGATTGGTAGCATGGTGAATATCACCACTACCTACGGCCCGGATCCGGTGATTCGCTACAATGGCTATCCTGCGGCGGACCTGATTGGCGATGCCGATCCGCGCGTGCTCTCTTCGGCGCAGGCGATGCAGAAGCTGGAAGAGATGTCCACGCAGGTGCTGCCGAACGGCATGAACATTGAATGGACCGACCTGAGCTATCAGCAATCAACGCAGGGCAATACCGCGCTAATCGTTTTCCCGGTCGCGGTTTTACTGGCGTTCCTGGTGCTGGCGGCGCTGTATGAAAGCTGGACCTTGCCGCTGGCGGTGATTCTGATTGTGCCGGTAACCATGCTCTCTGCGCTGGTTGGCGTGTGGCTCACCGGCGGCGATAACAACGTGTTTGTGCAGGTTGGGCTGGTGGTGTTGATGGGGCTGGCGTGTAAGAACGCGATTCTTATTGTCGAGTTTGCGCGCGAGCTGGAGATGCAGGGCAAGAGCATTGTTGATGCGGCGCTGGAAGCCTGTCGTCTGCGTCTGCGTCCGATCGTCATGACCTCGATTGCCTTTATCGCCGGTACAATTCCGCTGATTCTGGGTGAAGGTGCCGGCGCCGAAGTGCGCGGCGTAACCGGGATTACCGTGTTCTCAGGCATGCTGGGCGTGACGCTGTTTGGCCTGTTCCTGACGCCGGTATTCTATGTGACGCTGCGTAAGCTAGTGACGCGCAAACAGCCTCAAACGGAAGTGCAGACCGCGTAAAAGTGAAGTGTGAAGTGAACAATCCGGGCCGATGTGCCCGGATTTTTTTATGGCTGGAGTTCGGGCAATAAAAAAGGTCGCCATGAGTGGCGACCTTACGGGATTGGTGCGGTTTTAGCGGCCTTTTTTGCACAGATCGGCGAGTTCAAGATCGGGCAGTTCTTCGCAGTTGCTGGTGTCATTATGCTTCAGTTCGGCCAGCGCATCCGCTACGGTGCGGGTTTCCAGGACTTTCAGCGAGGCCTCTTCCGCCTCTTCAGCTATCGATTTGAAGTACCAACACAGGTTGGCACTGACCAGACAACGCGGTGCCACGTCTGGACGCGACGCCCAGAGTTTTTTGTCTTCGATCACCGACGTATAAATGTCACGCAGTGTGATCTCCGCAGCCGGGCGGCCCAGGTGAATCGAGCCGGTGCGGCCAAGTGTCGAGACGATAATGCCGTCACGCGTGAGCGGAACCATAAGTTTCCGAATGAAACTGGGGTTCGCTTCAAGACCATACGCCAATATGGCGCTGGTCGAGCGTTTGCCCAGTTGCTCCGCCATCGCTACGCTCAAAACCATCTGCAAAGCTGTCGGGAAGCGGTAATCAAGCATTTCAATATCCTGAGTTGCGGTTATCTGGTTGTTTTTATGCCGCGACAGTGAGTGATCAATGAGCAATAAATATAACAAACACTGTTGCTTTTTAGAAGCCAACGCCGGTGATCCTGGCACGTATTCACCATTTTACTGGGCGGAAACGCACAGGCTGCTTAATTTATCACTCCCCTTGCCGATGGTGGGCTGGCATGCGGCAATTTCTGTTTCAACACCATCACCAACAGCACGTTGACCAACGCCAGCAGGCACAATATCCACAACGTCGCATTGCCACCAAGGTGCTGAAACACATAGCCGCAAAACAGCGGCGTCAGCGCTTGTCCAATCAATGCGGGACGCGCCATGCGGCCCACCACAATTGCATAAGCCTCTGGTTTGACCATCACCAGCGGTAAAGTTCCCCGCACAATGGCACGCAAACCATTTCCGGCGCCGTACAGCACCATGCTGAGCACGGCAAACTGCGGATAACAGGTCAGCAGCAGTAAACCGAGCGCCACCAATCCCACCGAGAAAAAAGTGGTCCAGATGGGATGTCCGCGCTTAAAGGCGATATCAACGATGCGCGAAGCCACCTGACACGGACCGAGAATTGCGCTGATGGCGAGAGCCGAGGCCAGCGTATGTCCGCTGGCTTGTAGCAAGGTGATCAGCTGCACGGAGATTGCCGTCATGATTACCGACGCGAGGGTAAAAATGCTGCACAGCAGCCAGAACAGCGTAGGTGCGAGTTCGTTGCCATCAGCGGAAGACGTGGGTTTGGCGCTGGCAACTTTCCTTTCGGGCGCAGGCAGCGCATATAAATAGGCGGGTAACACCGAAATGCACAGCAGTCCAGCGATAGCAAAACAGGCACCGCGCCAATCCAGCCAGTGAATCAGCAGCGCGGTGCCTGGCCACACTAACGTGGTGCAGAAACCAGAGATCAGCGTGATGCCGGTAATCGCGCCGCGCGCCTGGCCGCCATACAGCGTGCCGAGCGTTGCAAACAGCGCGTCGTATAATCCCATCGCCATACCTATGCCGATAATCAGCCAGGCACATAAAAACAGCGGTAGATTATGGCTCAGCCCCATAATCACCAAACCCAGCGCCATTACCGCCCCGCTCGCCGCCAACAATGCGCGACCATAAGAACGAAAAATCAGCCGACCAGTTAACGGCGCCAGCAGGCCGGAAACTAACATGCCGAGCGACAGCGCACCGTACACCCATTGTTGTGACCAACCGGTTTCCGCCACGATGGGATTGGCCATCACCGCCATTAAATAAAAGGATCCGCCCCATGACAGGATTTGCACCAATCCGAGCGTAATGATGGCGGGTGCGGGGGGTTTTGGCTGTGGCTTCACAACGTTTTCCGTTAGCAGGCAAAGCATTGTTATAACACGCTCATCCCGCTGGAAAAATCCTGAGCATTCCTGGCTGACGAAATCCGCGCATTGCACTGGCAGATTCGCACCTAAGCGAGTAAGCTTAAAAGTATGTTGTAACTATTAAGGTGTGTTATGGCTCGCTACGATTTGGTTGCCGATTTACATGAGTGCGTGAACGCGCTGGAAGCGGGTTTAAGTCAGTTGCGTCAGCAGATTGAACAGCAGCCGCTGCTGATTGCGCGCGTGTTTAGCCTGCCGGAAATCGAAAAGGGCCGCGAGCATGATGAAATTGAACGCATCGCGGTGACGCAGCACCTCGGCAAAACCGCGCGTGAGATGGCGCTGTCGCACTATTGCCGCCTGTTTATGCAGCATCAATCGGAAAAGCTCAGCACCAAAGCCGCCGTGCGTTTGCCGGGGGCAATCTGTATCGAAGCTGAAGGTGATATACATGAACAGATCACCCTGCAGGTGGTGGAGATTAACGCCCTGAAGCAGCGGCTGGAACAGTTAATCACGGTAGATTCGGGCTTGCCGAGCGAGGCGCGCTTTGAATTCGTCCACCAGCATCTGCGCGGATTAATTACCCTCAACGCCTATCGCAGCGTAACGCTCCTCAACTCGCCCGACAGTTTGCGCTTTGGCTGGGCGAATAAAAACATCATCAAAAATGTCACGCGCGATGCGGTGGTGGAACAGCTGGAGCGCAGCCTGAAAGCCAATCGCGCTCAGGCGCCGTGGTCGCGTGAACAGTGGGCGGAGAAAGTGCAGCAAGAGCTGGAAGCGATTCTCGCCTTACCCGCCGGGGCGAAGCTGAAAATAAAACGTCCGGTAAAAGTGCAGCCTATTGCCCGCGTGTGGCGCGCCAGCGAGAAGAAACAGGTGCAGCTTGCCTGCCCTTCCCCGTTGCTGGTGCTGTGCCGCGATAAGACGCAGGTTCCAATCCTCGGTGAGCTATTGAATTACGATGCGGAGAACGTTGCGTATCGCCATAAACCGCTGGCCGAGCCGCTGCATCTGATCATTCCGCGCCTGCATTTATGGAGCGATCGGCTGGCATAAATTTATTTTTAAATCGCTGCATCCAATTAGCATCCTGCCCTCGTATATCAATGTGTGAGCAACTTCTTCGCTCCCTACTACGAGGATTTAAGATGAAAAAGCTAATCAGCATTGCAGTCGTATCCGGCACCTTACTGTTCACCACAGGCGCTTTCGCCGCCATGGACAATGGCTCGGTGATGGTGGGCGGCGCAGCGATGTCTCCGCAAAAAAATATCGTCGAAAATGCGCTTAATTCTAAAGATCACACCACCTTGGTGGCGGCAGTGAAAGCCGCCGGTCTGGTGGAAACCCTCGAAGGCAAAGGTCCATTCACGGTGTTTGCGCCGACCAATGCCGCCTTTGCTAAATTGCCGGCGGGCACCGTGGATAATCTGGTAAAACCAGAGAACAAAGCCACGCTGACCAGCATCCTCACTTACCATGTGGTGGCCGGTAAATACGACATGAAAGCGTTGGAGAAAAAGATTAAACAAGGTGGCGGACATGCCGAGCTAAAAACTGTCAACGGCCAGCCGCTGTGGATCATGAGCAACGGGCCACATAACATTCAGTTGAAAGATGGTCAGGGCAATGTGGCCAACATCAGCACTTATGACGTCAGCCAGAAAAACGGTGTGATTGATGTGATTGATACCGTCTTGATGCCGAAGTAATTGCCTATACTCGGATGGGGCATTTTAGCCAACCGGGAAGATGATGGATAATAGGCTTGCAGAACGGTTAGACAATTTATTGCCGGCGATCGCCCGAGGTGACCGCCGCGCATTTGAACAACTGTATCGACTCACTTCGCCGCACCTTTTCGCTCTCGCCCTGCGAATGTTACGTCAGCAAGGTTGGGCGGAAGAAGTGCTGCACGATTGTTATCTCACTATCTGGCACCGTGCCGCCTCTTACGATGCCGCCCTCAGCGCGCCGATGACATGGATGACGCACATTGTGCGCAATCGCTGCATTGACGGGTTGCGCAGCGGACAAGCGCGCCTAACGCTGGATGCCGAAGAGTTTAACGATCTACTGCAAACAACCACCGAAGACGAACAGAATAACTGGCACGATCCGGCGCAAGCCGATCGTCTGCGACACTGCATTGGCCATCTGAGCAGCGAACAGCAGCAAAGCATCACGCTCGCCTATTACCAGGGGATGTCCCACAGTGATATTGCCGCCTGGCTGCAACAGCCGGTTGGCTCGGTAAAAAGCTGGATACGCCGCGCGCTGGAGCATCTGCGGGAGTGTGTGGGCCTATGAATGATAAATTACAACGCGATGATGCCTTATCGGCGGAGTACGCGCTGGGTACGTTGAGTGGCCTTGCGCGCTTACGCTTTGAACGCAGGCTGCGCAACGAGCCAGCGCTGGCGACTAATGTCGCCCGTTGGCAAGCCGTGCTGGCGGGCCTTGATAATCAGCTTGCGCCCGTCATGCCGCCTGAAAAGGTGTGGAAAAAAATTACGCTGAGCCTGCCTGAGAAAAATGGGCAGCCACCTGCACTCCGCTACGTGGGTTGGATGCTGGCAGCCAGTATTGCGGCCATTGCGCTGGTGGCCTCGCTCTTCCTGCAGCAACCCACATTAACGCCGTTAACGGTATTGAGTGATGCACAGCATCGTGAACAGTGGGTGGTCAGCGCAGATAGCAAGCTGGCACAGCTGAGCCTGACGCCGTTACATCCGGTGGCGCTGACGACGAGTCGCAGCCTTGAACTGTGGTTGATTCCGGTGGGTAAAGCGCCGATTTCACTCGGTTTAGTCGATAACCAAAACACCACGGCTATCACGCTGAAAGATCGTGAGTTAGCGCGTTCCGGCATGATTGCAATCAGCCTGGAACCGCAAGGCGGATCGCCCACCGGCCAGCCAACCGGGCCGGTGTTGTACAGCGGGCAGCTGTAAATAACCGCACATTCCGTAGCGGCGCGATTTATCGCGCAAAGAATTGCGCCGCTACGATGGGTGCTATGTCTCCCAACTTTTAACAGCAGTTTACTGCTTCATGCTGCCAACCATCTCTTCCGGACGCACCCACTCATCGAACTGCTCTTCAGTCAGATAGCCCAGCTTCAGCGCCGAGCCTTTAAGCGTCAGGCCTTCTTTATGGGCTTTCTTGGCGATTTCCGCCGCTTTGTCATAACCGATATGGGTATTCAGCGCCGTCACCAGCATCAGTGATTCGTTCAGCAACTGATCGATGCGCTCGCGCACCGGTTCAATACCCGTCGCGCAGTGGTGATTGAAGCTGTCCATACCGTCGGCCAACAAACGCACCGATTGCAGGAAGTTGTGAATCACCATCGGACGGAACACGTTGAGCTCAAAGTTGCCGGAGGCGCCGCCAATATTCACCGCCACATCGTTGCCCATCACCTGACAACACAGCATGGTTAGCGCTTCGCACTGGGTTGGGTTCACTTTGCCTGGCATGATGGAGCTGCCTGGCTCATTTTCCGGGATCGCCAGTTCGCCGATGCCGCAGCGCGGACCAGACGCCAGCCAGCGTACGTCATTAGCAATTTTCATCAGCGAAGCCGCCAAACCTTTCAGCGCACCGTGCGCATGAACCAGCGCATCGCAGGTCGCCAGCGCTTCAAACTTATTCGGCGCGGTGACAAACGGCTGTTTCGTTAGATCGGCCAGCGCTTTCGCTACGCGTACCGCATATTCCGGATGGGTGTTCAAGCCGGTGCCGACCGCAGTACCGCCCAGCGCCAGCTCGGCCACGTGCGGAATACTGTTTTCAATGTGCTTGAGATTGTGCTCCAGCATCGCCACCCAGCCGGAGATCTCCTGGCCGAGCGTCAGCGGTGTCGCATCCTGCAAGTGGGTGCGGCCTATCTTGACGATGTCTTTGAATGCGTCGGATTTCTCACTCAGCGTCTTTTTCAGCACCTGAATCTGCGGAATCAGCTGCTCCCGCACGGCGATGACCGCGGCCACGTGCATGGCGGTGGGGAACACATCGTTGGAGCTTTGGCTTTTATTCACGTCGTCATTCGGATGCACCAGACGCGCCATGCCACGCTCGCCGCCAAGAATCTCACTGGCGCGGTTAGCCAGCACTTCATTCATATTCATGTTGGTCTGCGTGCCGGAGCCGGTCTGCCAGATCGCCAGCGGAAACTCATCGCTGTGTTTATCTGCCAGCACTTCATCGGCGGCGTTGAGAATCGCTTGTGCACGATCGGCCGGTAATAAGCCGAGATCCTGATTGACCTGCGCGGCGGCGCGTTTGGTCAGCGCCAGCGCATGCACCAATGCCACCGGCATCTTCTCGGTTGAGATTTTGAAATGTTCCAGCGATCGCTGGGTTTGTGCGCCCCACAACTTATCCGCCGGTACTTCTATCGGTCCCATTGAGTCTTTTTCAATGCGATTGGCTGCCATGACTCCGTCTCCTTAGCTCAGATTTTGAGGTTTCCGCTCTAAACGCCTTCCCGCGACGCCATTGAGCGAGCAAGATTGTCACATACAAGAATTTAACATTATGGGAGGCTATCGCCTTTATTGCACATGTTCGTGTATTTTCTATGGCACTTTCTGCTTTAATAAGCCTATTTACTTACGGTTATTAAGGGTAAACGATGCAAAAATTGAACAATTCGCTGCAAAATTACGCCTGGGGCAGCAAAACTGCGCTGACCGAACTCTACGGCATCGAAAATCCACAAGGCTTGCCGATGGCGGAATTGTGGATGGGCGCGCACCCGAAAAGCCCCTCAACCGTTGAGATTGACGGTGAAGCGCGTTCGCTGCGTGAGGTGATTGAGGCCAATAAAACCGCCACGCTGGGCAAGGCGGTCGCTGAGCGTTTCGGTGAGCTGCCGTTTCTGTTTAAAGTGTTGTGCGCCGATCAGCCGCTGTCGATTCAGGTGCATCCCAGCAAAGCCGCTGCCGAAGAAGGTTTTGCCCGTGAAAATGCCGCCGGCATTCCACTCAGCGCCGCCGAGCGTAACTATAAAGATGCCAACCATAAGCCCGAGTTGGTGTATGCGTTAACGCCCTTCCAGGCGATGAACGGTTTCCGCGAGCTGCATGAGATTGTGTCGTTGCTGGAACCGGTGGCCGGTGCGCATCCGCACATCGCCCATTTTCTTGAGAATGCTAACGAAGCCAACCTGGCAACACTATTTACCACGCTGCTTTCGCTGCAAGACGAGGCCAAATCGCGCGCCATCGGCGTATTGAAATCAGCACTCAATGCGCATGAAGGCGAACCGTGGCAGACGATTAAATCCATCGCCGCCGATTATCCGGAGGATAGCGGCCTGTTTTCCCCGCTGCTGCTTAATGTAATTACGCTGCAGCCGGGCGAAGCGATGTTCCTGTTTGCCGAAACGCCGCACGCGTATCTGAAAGGTGTGGCGCTGGAAGTGATGGCGAACTCCGATAACGTGTTGCGCGCCGGTCTGACGCCGAAGTTTATCGACATCCCGGAACTGCTGGCTAACCTGAAATTCCAGGCGAAACCGGCCGCCACGCTGCTGACTCAGCCACAGCGCGACGGCGAAACGCTGAACTTCCCGATTCCGGTAGAAGACTTTGCCTTTGCCATTCATGGGCTTTCCGCTGCGCCGCAAGCGCTGGCACAAAACAGCGCTGCCCTGCTGTTCTGCATTGAAGGTCAGGCGATTATCGACAAGTCCGGTCAACAACTGGTGCTGAAACCAGGGGAATCATGCTTTGTGGCCGCAGAAGAGTCGCCGGTGAACGCGGCGGGCACCGGACGTCTGGCGCGGGTGTTTAATACGCTCAACTGAGATCCGGCTGACGCTGCCAGCATTAACTGCTATTCTTTCAAACTATTAATTTAAAACGCCTGCGGGCGTTTTTCTTCACCCGTCGCGCACCGACCAGCGGCGTGCGGACGCAAGGATAAGGACGACACAGCGATGAAAAAGACCAAGGTTGCCGTAGGTGTAATTGTGGCGCTCGGCGTGATTTGGACTGGTGCTTCATGGTTTACCGGTAAACAACTGGAAAGCCATATGGATGAGATGCTGCAGAATGCCAACACCCAGCTGAATGCCTACGCGCCGAACAGCCGTTTGACCCTGAGCTATCAGGACTATCAGCGCGGCGTGTTCAGCAGTAAAACCAAACTGGTGGTACAGGCTAGCTCGCAAACCAATGACAATCCGCTGTTGAAGCCTGGTCAGAGCATTGTGTTGAACGAAACCATCGATCACGGTCCTTTCCCGTTTGCGCAGCTAAAGCGTGGCAGCCTGATCCCAAGCATGGCGTCGGTGCATACCGAGCTGGAAAACACCGATGCGGTGAAGAAACTGTTTGAACTGACCAACGGCAAATCGTTGGTTAACGCTGATACCCGCGTCGGCTACAGCGGCGCTACCGATACTGACCTTAACCTGCTGGCAGTGGATTACAACAACGCGCAAACCGGCGATCGTCTGGCGACCAACGGCGGCACGCTGAACATCAGCGCGGATAGCAAAGGTGACAAAGTCAGCCTCGACGGCGATTTCTCCAGCATCGCGGTGACCCGCAAAAACCAGGTTGAGATGCCGGTGCTGTTCACGCTGAATGGTCTGAAACTGAGTGGCGATACCCATCTCAGCCCGGAAGGCGTGCGCGTGGGTGATCAAGCGATCTCTCTGGATAAACTGGATGCCAGCATCAACGGTCAGGAAGGTTTGTCGCTTGAGAAGCTGAAAACCACCTCTTCCTTCGATAATAAAGAGGGCAAGATTGGCGGCCAACTGGATGTGAACGTTGACAAGATTACTCTGCAGAAGCAGCCGTTTGGTGAAGCTAAACTGGCGATGAAATTTGCTCAGTTCGATGCGCAGGCGGTGAAAGCCTTCTCGGACACCTATAACGCGCAAATGCAGGATCTGCTGAACCAGCCGGGCGTGGCGGAAGATCCGATTCGCTATCAGGCCAGCGTACAAACCATTCTGCGTAATAACCTGCCAACGCTGTTGAAAGGCTCACCAACACTGAGCATCGCACCGCTGAGCTGGAAAAATGATAAAGGCGAAAGCACCTTTAACCTCAACGTTGGCTTTAACGATCCGGCTACCGTGACCGGCGAAGCGCAGAGTTTGGGTGCCGCGGTTGATCGCGTGTTGAAAACGCTCGACGGCAAATTAACCATCAATATGCCGATGGCTACCGAAACCATGCGTCATGTAGGATTGGCGGAAGGTTATCAGGGCGATGATGCGCAGAAGCTGGCGGATCAGCAGGTGAAAGGTTTAGCGGCGATGGGCCAGATGTTCCGCCTTACGCAGCAGCAGGATGACAACATCGTCACCAGTCTGCAATACGGCAACGGCCAGGTCACGATGAATGGCGACAAGATGACGCTGGAGCAGTTCCTGTCACGTTATATGTTGGGCGCACCGACCAGCGAAGGTATGCCAGAGTAATCATCAAGACCGGGTAACGCCCAGATTACCAAGCGCACAAAACGTCGCGGCGCAATTAATCGCGCCGCGACGGAATGTGCGATGAGTTGATGCAGTGCTTAGCAGGTATAGCCCCTTAGACTTCTCCACGTATCAGCTGCGGCGGTACGATCAAGCTCTGAATCTCCGCTTCCGGCTGCGCCAGCCGCTGCATCATCCGCTCCGCCGCCCTTCTTCCCACATCACGCGCTTCACTACTGACAAAAGTCATGGTGGGATCGTGCAGTTCACGCTGCGGATCATCATTGAATCCCACCAACGCCAGCTGCTGTGTGTAATAACTATCTACCGCGCCCTCGCCGAACGTCCGCCCACAGCGTAGCGCGCCAAAATAGCAACCCAGCGCGGTACTGCCGTTATACGCCAGAATCGCCGTAATACCGGGATGCTGACGCAACAGCGCCAGCGTCAACGCGGATACACTTTGCTGCCGGTCGTCGCACTCAATAATCCAATCAGAGCGAAACGGTAAACCGTATTGCAGCAAGGTGGCGCAATAACCGCCAATCCGCTCGGCGCGCGTCAAAGACGATCCCAATCCGCCCATCCAGGCGATGCGCTGATGTCCCTGACGAATCAGGTATTCGGTCGCCATGCGCGCCGCCTGACTGTTATCGGGACGCAATGAATCAACATTGTCCAGGCTGCTGGCGCGCGAGGCGCAGACCAGAGCAATGTTTTGCTCTTGCGCCAACGGCACCAGCGTTTCCGCCTGCGCCACCGCGCCGCCGAGCACAATGCCCTCGGCGCCCTGCGCCACCAACGTGTCAAAACAGCGTTTAAGATGCTGGCCGTGCTGACCGCTTTGTGTCAGCACCAGCACTTTGCCCTGCTGTTCCAGCACTTCGCTGAGTCCAGCGGTCATCGCGGCATAAAATGGCTGGCTGAGATCGCGCACGATCAGGCCGATCACGCCGCTTTCGCCGCCGCGCAAAATCGAAGCCGAGCGATTACGTACGTAGCCAAGCTGCTCAATCGCCTGATTGACGCGCGTGGCCGTGGCGGGCGAGATACGCCCTTTGCCGGAGAGCACCAACGACACGGTAGAGACCGACACCCCGGCGACCAACGCCACATCATGAATAGTGGTTTTCTGCTGGGACATAGTGTTCCGTTACCGACGTCCAAATCCAAAGAGGTAAAACGTTACACTGATTCCACCAAAAATAAAGTCTGCAATTAGTCACTCTTTGTGATTATAGCCACAAAAATAAGTGGTAAAACGTTTTATCATCCTTGACCTCATTGAAGCCTTTCACTTTATTGCCAGGAGAGTCTATGTCCGCCAGTCGCCCCAAAATGTCACTTTGGGAGTTTTTCCAAAGTCTGGGTAAAACCTTTATGTTGCCCGTTGCCCTGCTGTCGTTTTGCGGCATTTTGCTGGGGATCGGCAGTTCACTCAGCAGTCATGACGTCCTGACGCTGATTCCCTTGCTGGATCAGCCGTTGCTGCAATATCTGTTTATCTGGCTGGCGAAGATCGGTTCATTTGCCTTCAGCTATCTGCCGGTGATGTTTGCGATTGCCATTCCTCTCGGGATGGCGCGTGAGAACAAAGGCGTGGCGGCGTTTGCCGGCTTCGTTGGCTATGCGGTACTGAACCTGAGCATAAACTTCTGGCTCAACATCAACGGCATTCTGCCCACTACCGATGCGGCGGTGCTGAAAGCCAATAACGTACAAAATATTCTCGGCATTCAGTCAATCGACACCGGTATTCTCGGTGCGGTAATTGTCGGTATCGTGGTGTTCTGGCTGCATGAGCGCTTCCACAACATTCGTCTACCGGATGCGTTGGCATTCTTTGGCGGCACACGCTTTGTCCCGATCGTCACGGCGATGGCAATGGGCGTGCTGGGTCTGGTGGTTCCACTGATTTGGCCCTTCTTCGCTCGCGCCATTACCGGCCTCGGCTGGGTAATTAACAGCGCAGGGGAATTTGGTCCGATGATCTTCGGTACCGGCGAACGCCTGCTGCTGCCGTTTGGCTTGCAGCATATTTTGGTGGCGATCATCCGCTTTACCGATGCGGGCGGTACGCTGGACGTGTGCGGCAAAAGTGTCAGCGGCGCGTTAACCATCTTCCAGGCGCAGCTGGCTTGTGCCGATACACACGGCTTTGCCGAGAGCGCCACGCGCTTCCTGTCACAAGGTAAAATGCCGGCCTTCCTCGGTGGTTTACCGGGTGCGGCATTAGCGATGTATCACTGCGCCCGTCCGGAAAACCGTCACAAAATTAAAGGCCTGCTGATTTCCGGCGTGGTGGCTTGTGTGGTGGGCGGAACCACTGAACCGCTGGAATTCCTGTTCTTGTTCGTCGCACCGGTGCTGTATCTGATCCACGCGCTGTTGACCGGTTTAGGCTTCACCGTGATGGCGATGCTGGGCGTCACCATCGGTAACACTGACGGCAACGTCATCGACTTCTTCGTCTTCGGCGTGTTGCACGGCCTCTCCACCAAATGGTATTGGGTACCCGTGATTGCTGCGGTGTGGTTCGTGGGTTATTACGCCATCTTCCGTTTTGCTATCAGTCACTTCAATATCAAAACGCCAGGCCGCGAAGTGGAAAGTAACAGCGTGGCGCAGCAGGTTAATCGCGCGGCTGTCGGTAAATCCGGCTTTAACACCCCGGCGATTCTGTCAGCGCTGGGCGGTGTGGAGAACATCGCGTCCCTGGATAACTGCCTGACCCGTCTGCGCATTACCGTAGTCGATATGAGCAAGGTGGATGATGCGACACTGAAAGCCAATGGCGCAATTGGCGTGGTGCATGTCAATGCCACCAATCTGCAGGTGGTGATGGGTCCGCAGGTGCAGTCCGTCAAAGATGAAATGGCGCACCTGATGAGCGCGACGGTGTAATGATGCAGGATTTCGATTTCAACAGCGTGGTGGATCGTCACGGCAGCTGGTGTACGCAGTGGGATTTCGTTGCCGACCGTTTTGGCGTGGCGGACTTGCTGCCGTTCACGATTTCCGACATGGACTTCGCCACCGCGCCTTGCATCATTGAAGCCCTGCAACAGCGGCTTACGCACGGTGTATTTGGATACAGCCGCTGGCAGCATGATGAGTTTATCTCCGCACTTCAGCACTGGATGCACAGCCGTTTTGCTACTGAAGTCCCGGCTGAATCACTCGTTTATGGCCCGTCAGTGATCTACATGGTGGCGCAATTGTTGCGCCACTGGACGCAGCCGGACGATGAAGTGCTGATTCACACGCCCGCTTACGATGCCTTTTATCACACCATCACTGGCAATCAGCGCCGTGTGCTGGCGCTGCCGTTACAGCGTCACGGCAACGAATGGGTGTGCGACATGGCACAGCTTGAACGCCTGCTGGCGCGGCCGCGCTGCAAAGTCATGCTGTTGTGCAGTCCGCACAATCCCAGCGGTAAAGTGTGGCATGAAGACGAATTGCGTAAGATGGCGGCGCTGTGTGCCAGGCATGGGGTGAAGGTTATCAGCGATGAAATTCACATGGATATGGTGCTGAGCGATGTGCAGCATACGCCGTGGAGCCAGGTTGCGGAATCCGCCTGGGCGTTGTTTACCTCGGCATCCAAGAGCTTCAATATTCCGGCGCTGACCGGCGCGTGGGGCATGATTCCCGATGAGCGCGATCGTCAGGCTTGGTTACATGCGTTGAAGCAACAGGATGGCTTATCCTCACCGGCGATAATGGCGCTTGCTGCCACCATCGCGGCTTATCGCGATGGTGCGCCGTGGCTGGATGCGCTGCGCGCTTATTTGCGTGGCAACCTGCAGCATATCGCGCAGCGACTGAATGCGGCGTTTCCGCAACTCAATTGGCAGCCGCCAGCGGCGACATACCTGGCGTGGATCGATCTCAATCCGCTTGGCCTTGACGAACAGGCGCTGCAACAGCGTCTGATTCATCAACACAAAGTGGCGATCATGCCCGGTTCAACCTACGGTGCCGCGAGTCGCGGTTATTTGCGTCTCAACGCCGGTTGCCCGCGTAGCAAACTGGATGATGGACTGGATCGCCTGATCGCCGCGTTAAAATCGTTCTGAAATGCGACGGATGCTGATTAATTCAGCATCCGTTTTACTGTTTGCGCAAATCGCTGGCGCTGTTGCGCAAGATGTTTTTATAATCCTCTGCACTTTATGAAACTTAAGCGAGTGCGCCATGATTGATCTAAAACTCCCCCTTACCGACATTCACCGCCACCTTGATGGCAATATCCGCGCACAAACCATTCTTGATTTAGGTCGTCAGCACAATCTTGCGCTCCCCGCTGACTCGCTGGATGCCTTGCGTCCGCATGTGCAGGTCACCGCCAATGAACCGGATCTGGTGAGCTTCCTGCAGAAACTCGATTGGGGCGTGAAGGTGCTGGGCGACCTTGATGCCTGTCGTCGTATCGCGCTGGAAAACGTAGAAGACGCGGCGCGCGCCGGTATTCACTATGCCGAGCTGCGTTTCTCACCGGGCTATATGGCGATGACGCATCAACTGCCGATTGCAGGCGTAGTTGAAGCGGTGATCGATGGCGTGCGTGCCGGCATTCAGCAATACGGCGTCGATGTGCGCTTGACCGGTATCATGAGCCGAACCTTTGGCGATGAAGCCTGCCTGCGTGAACTGGAAGGTTTGCTGGCGCATCGCGATGGCATCACCGCTGTTGATTTGGCCGGTGACGAGTTAGGTTTCCCAGGCAGCGAATTCCTCAGCCACTTTAATCGTGCGCGTGATGCTGGTTTCCGCATTACCGTCCATGCCGGTGAAGCGGCAGGCCCGGAAAGTATCTGGCAAGCGATTCGCGAGCTGGGCGCTGAGCGTATTGGTCACGGCGTTAAGGCGATTGAAGATCGCGCGCTGATGGATTTCCTCGCCGAGCAACGCATTGGTATTGAGTCTTGCCTGACGTCGAATATTCAAACCAGTACTGTTTCGTCGCTGAGTAGCCATCCGCTGAAAACCTTCTTGCAGCATGGCATTCTCGCCACCATTAACACGGACGATCCAGCCGTACAGGGCGTAGAGCTAGCACACGAATATGAAGTCGCGGCACCGCAAGCAGGATTGACGGCGGAAGAGATGCGTCAGGCACAGGATAATGGCGTGACCATCGCGTTCCTGAGTGATGCAGAGAAAGCCGCGCTGCGCGCACGCGTGGCGGGATAAAAAAAGTGCGCATCAATGCGCACCTTTTAATGTAGGGTCGCCATTCATGGCGACCGATACTGAATTATCGCAGTGACATGGTCTGGCGCTTCTCGGCGGACTGCAAGCCCAGCTCGATCAACTCCATCACCTGAATGGCCTCTTCTGCCTGTACCGGATTGGCACCTGTACCGGCAATCGCATCACGAATTCCTGCGTAGTACGCCGGATAGTTACCCGGCAGCGTCAGTAACTCTTTCTCCACCATCACATCGCCTTCCGCCAGCGTCAGCGTACCGTTGCGCATGTCGTAGCCCCAATCTTCCTGCGGCGGACGTTCACCCGCTTTCAGACGATCTTCCTGCGGATCGAGGCCGTATTTCACGTAGCTGCCGCGCGTGCCATGCACCACAAAGCGCGCGGATTCCGCCGCCACCAGCATGCTGGCGTGCAACACCACACGGCGCGTTGGATAGGTCAACACGGCATGGAAGTAATCGGTGGTTTGCGCGCCCGGGCGCAGTTCCGCCATATCCACGTTGATGGCAACTGGCGTGCCAAACAGCTGCAGCGCCTGATCCAACACGTGCGGTCCAAGATCAAACCAAATGCCGCTGCCCGCACCTTTCATTTCACGCCAGCGTTGACGTACTTCTGGGCGGAAACGGTCAAAGTGGGATTCGAAATAACGCACTTCCCCCAGCGTGCCGTCGTTCAGCAGAGACTTCAGCGTGAGGAAATCGCTGTCCCAGCGACGATTATGGAACACCGACAGCAGCAGACCTTTGGCTTTTGCCAGCGCATCCAACTCACGCGCTTGTGACAACGTCACGGTAAAGGGCTTATCCACCACCACGTGTTTACCGGCGTTAAGGGCCGCTTTAGCTAACGGGAAATGGGTGTCATTCGGGGTCGGAATAACAATCAGTTGCAGTGTCGGATCATCCAGCAGCGCTTGTGGATCGGACACCACTTGCACTGACGGCCAGTCAGCATGCACTTTGCTGGCATCGCTGCTTGAGATCGCTGCCAGCTCAACATCCGGCGTACCGGCGATCAAGGGTGCATGAAAGGTTTTGCTGGCAAAACCGTAGCCGATTAGGCCGACACGTAGTTTATCGCTCATTCTCATTCCTCTTGTTCGTTTCCTGACTGATTTAAGACGAATCAGACTATAAGAACAAGGCGGAATCACCTGAAAACTCAGGAAATAGCACTCCGTGCGGATTGCCAGCTCTCATGAGCCACTAATGCATCCTGCGCATCCTGGCTGCGGCGGCGGAAGTCGCTGGGACTGACACCCACGCGTTTACGGAACACACGCGAGAAGTAGAGTTGGTCATCGTAACCCACTTCACGCCCTACGGAAGCAATCGGTTCCTGGGTGGTTTGCAGCAGCAGTTTGGCACGAATCACGCGCTGATCTTCACGCCAGCGCAGCAGGTTAATGCCCATTTGCTCACGAAACAGATGCGCCAGGCGTGACGGCGACAGGCAAACATGGCGCGCTACGTCTTCAATCTTCACTTCACCTGCCAGATGGTTGGTGACGTACTGACAGGCTTCAATAACGCGCGGATCGCGTATTTGCTGATGGCTGCGCGGATCCTCTTCTACCGCACGCAGCAGTAAACGCTCCAGCAGGTTCATCGCCAACTCTTCGGCGAAGCGGCGTCCAGAGTTGTGCGTTTGTTCAATGCTGGCGAACAGGCGATCAAACTCGGCACGCTGCGCTTCCGACAGACGCAAGCGCCCCACGCCCTGGCTTTCATCCTGCCACTGCAACCAATCGGTCCAGTAGGCACGCGGACGGAAATAGACCCAGCGATGGAACCAGCACGGGCTGTCTGGCGCGCGACCATAGTAGTGCGGGGTTTTTGGTTGAAACAGCAGCAAATCGCCCGGTTCGCAGTCGAAGGCGGATTCACCATCAAACACCCGCCCCTGACCTTTAATGGTCAAATTGAGAATGTAGCCTTTCATGCCGTGCGGACGATCAATAAAGAAATCGAGCGCGTCATTGGCATTAATCGGCGTCAATCCGGCCACCAGCCAGGCATTGAACGCATAGCCCGGTAATAAGGGATTCTGCTGCTCACTTGGGGGTTCACGGTGGTACATACTGCCCTCACTTATCGCGTGAAATGCACTGAGCATGCCCGCCATCGGGCACGCTCAGCCTTGGTTATCAGGCGGCTTTACTTTTCTGTTTGTAACGGTCAAAAATCACCGCCGCTAACAGTATCAAACCGCGCACCACATACTGTGAGAACGGCGAGATATTCAATAAATTCATCGCATTCTCAACGGTGCCGAGGATCAAAACGCCTGCCACCACATAAGAGATTTTGCCAATGCCGCCTTTCAGCGAGACGCCGCCCAGTACGCAAGCCGAAATCACGATCAGCTCGTAACCGAGAGAGGTCATTGGCTGGCCGCTGGTCATGCGCGAAGCCAGAATGATACCCGCCGCCGCCGACACTAAACCGGACAGGATGAAGATAATGATGCGTGTGCGCACCACCGGCACACCCGCCAGACGCGCGGCTTCTTCGTTGCCGCCAATCGCCAGCGTGTTGCGGCCAAAGGTGGTTTTATTCAACAGAAAACCGAACAGCACCATGGTAGCGAGGGTGAGCCAGATGGGTGCCGGCACGCCGAGCCAGTTGGCGTAACCGAGGGTAAAGAAGCGCTCATCTTCAATTCCCACCGCTTTGCCGTCGGAGAAGATGTACGCCAGGCCGCGCACAATCTGCATGGTTGCCAGCGTGGTGATCAAGGCGTTGATTTTCAGCCGGGCAATGACGAAGCCGTTAATAAAGCCGGTTGCCATGCCAAGTACTAAACCTGCTGCCACGCCAATCCATAAACTTTCGGTCATGTTGATCACCACTGCGGTGACCACGCCAGCGCAGGCGATCACGGAAGCCACGGAGAGATCAAAGTCACCGGAGGCCAGGCAGAACAGCATGCCGCACGCCACCATGCCGGACATCGACATCGCCAGGCCCAGCCCTTTCATATTGATAATGGAACCAAAATTTGGCACGAAAATGGCACAGACGATAAACAGCAGTGCGAACACCACCAGCATGCCGAAGTTGTCCCAAATCCGCCCAAGTTGCAGCCCGTTGCGCTGCACCGGTGGCGTGTTGGAAGTGGTAGATGAAGCCATTATTGCTCTCCTTTACATCAGGCCACGGCGGCCGCTTGCGTTGTTTTCGGCATCGCCAGGCTCAGCGTCAGCTGCTCTGTGGCCGTGTCATGGGGTAATTCACCGGCGATTTCGCCTTCACGCATCACCAGGATGCGATCGGCCAATCCCATTACTTCGGGCAGATCGCTGGAAGCAAACAGCACCGCAATCCCTTTCTTCGCCAGTTGGTAAATCAGGTTGTAGATTTCGTGTTTAGCACCAACGTCAATGCCGCGCGTAGGCTCATCCAGCATGATCACGTTCATCTCTTCCGACAGCCAGCGGCCCAAAATCGCCTTCTGCTGGTTGCCGCCGGAGAGGTTCATGATCAACTGCTGCGGACCCGGCGTTTTGATGTTGAGTGAACGAATATGGATATCAGCGTTTTTCGCCTCCCAGCTCGGTTTGATCAGGCAACCGGCGTTGAGATTGTGGCGACGCGCGCTGATGTTGATGTTATCGCGCACCGAATGCACCGGAATGATGCCCTCAGATTTGCGATCTTCCGGACACAGCATGATGCCGGCGCGAATAGCATCAATCGGTTGGCGAATGTTGAGCTTTTTGCCATCCAGCGTCACGGTACCCCCGCGCAGTTTGGTGGCACCAAACAGCCCTTTCATCAGTTCGCTGCGCCCTGCGCCCACCAAACCAAACAGGCCGACGATTTCACCGGCGCGCACCGTGAGCGAAATGGGCATACGCACGCCCTTTGCCTCTACCGCGTCCAGCTGCAGACGCACCGGGCCCAATTCTCGCGGCGCGTAACCGTAAATATCCCCCAGATTGCGTCCCACCATCGCCTGCACCAGATCGTCGTGGTGGGTGTTTTTCATGTCGGTGAAGGTGCGCACGTAGCGACCATCTTTAAACACGGTGATGGCATCACTGAGTGCAAAGATCTCCTCCATGCGATGCGAGACGTACAGCACGGTGCGGCCCTGCTCACGCAACTGGCGAATCACGCGAAACAGATGATCGATCTCGCGCGCCGACAGTGAACTGGTTGGCTCATCAAAGGCGATGATGCGCGCATTGCGCGCCAGCGCTTTAGCAATCTCCACCATCTGCCACTGGCCAAGCGACAGATATTTCAGCGGCATATCCGGATCGATATCCATCCCCAGATTTTTCAGCTGTAAACCGGCTTCATAACGCAGCAGTTTGCGATTAACCAGTCCGCGTTTGTGCGGCAACTGACCGAGATAGATATTCTCCGCCACGCTCATTTCGGGTATCAGATGTAATTCCTGATAAATGATGGCGACGCCCGCATCCAGCGCCTCCACCGTGTTGCTAAATCTCTTTGGCTGGCCCTTAATACGAATCTCGCCACCACTCGGCTGGTAGCTGCCGCTGAGGATCTTCAACAGCGTCGATTTACCGGCACCGTTTTCCCCCATCAGCGCGTGTACTTCACCGGCACGGCAGCTGAACGAAATGTCCTGCAGTGCTTTCACGCCGGGAAAGGTTTTACTAATGCCATGAAACGACAGAAAGGCAGGATCAGTGTTCATGGGAACTCCTTAACGACTTAATGCGTGTAGATCCTGCACGCTTCGTAGCGGCGCAATTTATTGCGCATGGCTACCGCCAAAAATCGCGCGATAAATCGCGCCGCTACAGAGGGTGCGTGATATCGATTCGGAATTACTTCAGCCCTTTCTTATCCAGCTCGGCTTTGAAGTTATCGCGGGTAATCAGCACCACATCGGTGACTTCGGTGAACTTCGGCGGCTCCTGATCTTTGGTGACCCAGTTGTAAAGCATTTCACTGCTCTTATAACCGTGTACATCCGGGCTCGGCAGCAGCGAACCATAGAAACCGGTGGCTGAACCTTTCGACAACTCACTCACCGCATCAACACCGTTGATACCGATACCAATCACGTCCGGCGCTTTAAAGCCCTGACCTTCGGTGGCGCGAACGCCGCCCAGCACGGTGTTATCGTTCATGCCGAGAATCAGCCAGTGTTTCACTTCCGGATGCTGCACCAGCAGCGAGTTACCGGCATCAAATGCGCCGGGGATATCGTTGGATTTGGTCGGGACCTGATAGATCTGTTTCTCCGGGAAACCGGCGGCTTTCAGGGCGTCCATAGAACCGCCGGTGCGACGACGCGCGGTGTCGAGCTCATTGGCGGTGATCGCCATGACGCCGGTCTCTTTTACATCCCACCCGCGTTTCTGCATCTCTTTATAGAGCTCTTGTCCCTGACGCTCGCCGATTTTGGTCGCAGCCATCATGACTAACGGCACGGTATCCATCGGCTTGCCTTTGGCGGTGACAAACTGGTCGTCAACGGCAATCACTTTCAGGCCATAACCGCGAGCCTTAGCAACAATTGCGGAACCCAGCTTTGGATCCGGCGTACAGATGACGAAGCCTTTCGCACCGCTGGCAGCCAGGCTGTCAATGGCATTTAGCGTCTTCTCACCGTCGGGCACGGCAATTTTAATCACTTCGAAACCCAGATCTTTGCCGGCTTTATCGGCAAATTTCCATTCGGTCTGGAACCAGGGTTCCTCCGGCTGTTTGACGAGGAAACCGAGTTTCATGGTCTCGGCGATAGCGGATTGTGACATAACCGCGGCGAGACCTACTGCCGCCAGCGCTTTAGTGAATTTATGCATGATGCTCTCCGGCACAATGATGTTTAAGGCTGTTATTAGCGAATCGGTGTAAACGCTACCAATCAAATATTTTTGTGGGGTACAGCTAAAAATTCAGCGCGTTAGCACACATGTTGTACAAAGGCTGTGCAAACGCTGGGCTAGTTGTAGCGGGAATGGAAAGGAAAAATGTAGAGCGGTATCACATCTCAAAACGATGACAAAATCCTCCATATATTCAGCAAATTTAACCGGTCGTTAACTTTTGCGATGGATCACACATCTCCGCCGATGGCAGAAAAGTGCATATTCTCAGCGACTGATGACTAACCGCTTCTGCCGCCCCATTCCAGGATAGAGCCAGATAACTCACACAGGAGAATCCCAATGGGTGCTGGCACCATAACAATTGGGCTGGATTTCGGCAGTGACTCGGTGCGGGCGCTGGCCGTGGACTGCCACAGTGGTAAAGAACTGGAAAAAGCGGTGGTCAATTATGCGCGTTGGGCCAAAGGTGAATTTTGCGACGCGCACGCCAACCGCTTTCGTCACCATCCGCAGGACTATATTGATGCGCTGGAACAGGCGATTGTCGAGGTAGTCAACGCATTAACACCTGAACAGCGCGCAGCTGTGGTCGGCATTGGCGTCGATTCCACGGGCTCGACGCCTGCGCCCATCGACCGTGATGGCAACGTGCTGGCGCTGCGTCCGGAATTCGCCACCAACCCGAACGCGATGTTCGTGCTGTGGAAAGATCACACCGCGATTGAAGAAGCCGAAGAGATCAATCAGCTGTGTCGCAGCGGTCGTTTCAACGATTACACCCGCTATATTGGTGGCGTGTATTCGTCGGAGTGGTTCTGGGCCAAGATACTGCACGTGTCACGCGCAGACGCTGCGGTACGTGACGCGGCAGTGTCTTGGGTGGAACTGTGCGATTGGGTGCCGGCATTGCTCAGCGGCACCACCGCACCCGCACACCTGCGTCGTGGACGCTGTGCCGCCGGGCACAAATCACTGTGGCATCCGGAGTGGCAAGGTTTACCGCCCGCTGACTTTTTCAACGCGCTTGATCCGCTGCTGACCGAACAGCTCGATTCTCCGCTCTTCACCGAAACCTGGACCGCCGACGTGCCGGTTGGCACGCTCAGCCGCGCATGGGCGCAGCGCCTTGGTTTATCGGAAAAAGTGATTCTGTCAGGCGGTGCCTTTGACTGCCACATGGGCGCCGTCGGCGCGGGTGCGCAACCTTATACGCTGGTGAAAGTGATTGGCACGTCAACCTGCGACATTTTGATTGCCGACAGCGACACCGTCGGCGACCGCGCCATTAAAGGTATTTGTGGTCAGGTTGACGGCAGCGTAATGCCAGGTGCGATTGGCTGCGAAGCCGGTCAATCCGCGTTTGGCGACATTTATGCCTGGTTCAGCCGCCTGCTCGGCTGGCCGCTGCAGCAGGCCGCGCAGCAGCATCCGGAACTGCAGCCGCAGTTAGCCGCGCTGCAAAAAGATCTGATCCGCACTATCACCGAAGCCTGGGCTGCTAACCCGCAACTCGATCATCTGCCAGTGGTTCTGGACTGGTTCAACGGACGCCGCACGCCGGATGCCAATCAGCGCTTAAAAGGCGTGATTACCGATCTCAATCTCGGCACCGATGCGCCGGCACTGTTTGGTGGCCTGATCGCGGCAACGGCGTTTGGTGCACGCGCCATTATGGAGTGTTTTGAACAGCAGCAAATTCCCGTGCAGAGCATCCTGACGCTCGGCGGCATCGCGCGCAAATCTCCCGCCATCATGCAGGCGTGCTGCGATGTGATGAACCGTCCGCTGGATATCGTTGCCTCTGACGAATGCTGTGCGCTGGGCGCCGCCATTTTTGCCGCCGTGGCTGCGGGCGTGTATGCCGACGTGCCAGCTGCCCAGCAGGTCATGGCCAGTCCGATTGATGTGACGCTGCAACCCAACGCCGAACGCGTGGACGCTTATCAGCAACTCTATCAACGTTATCAACAATGGTGCCAGGCCGCTGAACCGCAGTATGCCGCTCGCACCGCATCCGCTCAGTAAAGGAGAGATTTTATGGAACAGCACAACGCACAACAGGTGTGGTTTGTCATTGGTACACAGCACCTTTACGGCGCGGAAACCTTGCGTCAGGTGGAGCAGCACGCTCGCCAGGTGATGGACGGATTAAATCAGGCCGGCACATTACCGGTTTCGCTGGTGCTCAAGCCGCTGGTGAAATCACCGGACGAAGCGCTGGCACTGTGCCGCGATGCCAACCACGACAACCAGTGCGTCGGCATCATTACCTGGCTGCACACCTTTTCTCCGGCCAAGATGTGGATTGGTGGCCTGAGTATCCTGAATAAGCCGCTGCTGCAATTCCATACCCAGTTCAACGCGAAGATTCCGTGGGACAGCATGGATATGGACTTTATGAACCTCAATCAAACCGCGCACGGCGGCCGCGAGTTCGGCTTTATCGGCGCGCGCATGGGGCTGCAACACAGTGTTGTCACCGGTCACTGGCAGGATAAAGCCAGCCAGCAGCGCATTGGACGCTGGATCAATGCCGCATTAGCGAAGCAGGCTAGCCAGCAGCTGAAAGTGGCGCGCTTCGGTGACAATATGCGTGAAGTCGCCGTTACCGAAGGCGATAAAGTTGCGGCACAGATTCAGTTCGGTTATTCGGTGAATGGCTGGGGCGTTGGCGATTTGGTCGAGGTGGTGAACAGCGTCAGCGACGGCGACGTCAACGCGCTGATCGATGAATATGAGAGCCAATATCGTTTTACCGAGGCCGCCGCCGTCAACGGCGACAAGCGTCAAAACGTATTGGATGCGGCACGTATTGAGCTCGGCCTGAAACGCTTCCTCGAGGCTGAGGGCTGCAAAGCCTTCACCACCAACTTCCAGACGTTGCATGGCATGACGCAATTGCCGGGTTTGGCGGTGCAACGCTTGATGGGCCAGGGCTACGGCTTTGCCGGAGAAGGCGACTGGAAAACTGCCGCGCTGCTGCACATTCTCAAGATACAAGCGGGCGCACGTGCCGGCGGTACGTCATTTATGGAGGACTACACCTATCACTTCTCACCGGGCAACGATTTAGTGCTGGGTTCGCACATGCTGGAAGTGTGCCCGTCCATCGCCAAAGAGGAAAAACCGCTGATTGATGTACAGTTCCTCGGCATTGGCGACAAAGCCGATCCGGCGCGCATGATCTTCTCCACGCCTGCGGGACGTGCGGTGAATGCCAGCGTGATCGACCTCGGCGATCGTTTCCGTTTGCTGGTGAATGTGGTGGATGCCATCGAGCAGCCAAAACCGCTGCCAAAACTGCCGGTAGCGCGTGCGCTGTGGCGTGCGCAACCGTCACTGGCCACCGCATCTGAAGCATGGATTCTGGCCGGCGGCGCGCACCATACGGTGTTTAGCCAGGCGCTGGATTTAGATGATATGTATCTGTACGGCGAGCTGAACGGCATTGAAGTGCTGGTGATCGATGAGGAAACACGCTTACCGGCGTTTAAAGATGCCCTGCGCTGGAATGAGGCTTATTACCGCTTAGCGCGTTAAAGTTGAAAGGATTAATCAAGGCCGCGATGATTCGCGGCCTTTTTATTGGCTGAGGAATTCGCACTTATCAGTCTGAAAAGGTGGGCGTTACGTAAAGACGGCGTGAATACATCCCTGTAGCCTCGGCCGCCGCATCCTTGCGGCGGACGCTTTACTCCACTGCCCACCTCTTCCTCCTTAATGGAAGTAGGTAGCCGCTTTATTAATTAGCGATGACATTATCCACATGGTCAGGAAAGGCCAGCCCGAAGAGCAAAGCGTCCGAGCCAGGATGGCGAGGCCGAAATGCATGGATGCAGGGTTTCTTTGCGATCGGGCTGGTTTTTCCTGGCCTAAGCACCCAATCCCACA
The DNA here is from genome assembly GCA_900068845.1 of Enterobacter ludwigii. Taxonomy (GTDB): domain Bacteria; phylum Pseudomonadota; class Gammaproteobacteria; order Enterobacterales; family Enterobacteriaceae; genus Pantoea; species Pantoea ludwigii_A. The sequence continues at coordinate 974,448 of CEFQ01000010.1, read as the reverse complement.
GCCACAAAGCAAACCAGGTGGCCATGAATGGCCACCCTACGAAAGTGAGCAAGGCGAACAGCAGATTACCGATGGCGGCACTAAGCCCATCCCGACATTGCGCAATAAATTGCGCCGCTACAGCCGGGCAGAAAGCTTAGGTTTACTGCCCGAAACAGCGATAAAAATGTCCATAAGGCCGGGAAAGGCCAGCCCGAAGAGCAAAGCGTCCGAGCCAGGGACAAAAATGCCGGGAGCGTTTTTGCACAATGCAAAGCATTGCCCGCTAGCGGGTAAGCCTCATGGATGAGGCGAATACTTGCGAGGCCGAACTGCATGGATGCAGGGTTTCTTTGCGATCGGGCTGGTTTTTCCTGGCCTAAGCACCCAATCCCACCGCTACAAAGCAAACCAGGTGGCCATGAATGGCCACCCTACGAAAGTGAGCAAGGCGAACAGCAGATTGCCGATGGCGGCACTAAGCCCATCCCGACATTGCGCAATGAATTGCGCCGCTACAACCGGGCAGAAAGCTTAGGTTTACTGCCAGAAACAGCGATGAAAGTGTCCGTAAGGCCGGGGAAGGCCAGCCCGAAGAGCAAAGCGTCCGAGCCAGGATGGCGAGGCCGATCTGCATGGATGCAGGGTTTCTTTGCGATCGGGCTGGTTTTTCCTGGCCTAAGCAGCCGTTCCCACAGCCACAAAGCAAACCAGGTGGCCATAAATGGCCACCCTACGAAAGTGAGCAAGCCGAACAGCAGATTGCCGATGGCGGCACTAAGCCCATCCCGACATTGCGCAATGAATTGCGCCGCTACAACCGGGCAGAAAGCTTAGGTTTACTGCCAGAAACAGCGATGAAAGTGTCCGTAAGGCCGGGGAAGGCCAGCCCGAAGAGCAAAGCGTCCGAGCCAGGGACAAAAACGCCGGGAGCGTTTTTGCACAATGCAAAGCATTGCCCGCTAGCGGGTGAGCCTCATGGATGAGGCGAATACTTGCGAGGCCGATCTGCATGGATGCAGGGTTTCTTTGCGATCGGGCTGGTTTTTCCTGGCCTAAGCACCCAATCCCACAGCCACAAAGCAACCCAGGTGGCCATGAATGGCCACCCTACGAAAGTGAGCAAGGCGAACAGCAGATTACCGATGGCGGCACTAAGCCCATCCCGACATTGCGCAATAAATTGCGCCGCTACAGCCGGGCAGAAAGCTTAGGTTTACTGCCAGAAACAGCGATGAAAGTGTCCGTAAGGCCGGGAAAGGCCAGCCCGAAGAGCAAAGCGTCCGAGCCAGGGACAAAAACGCCGGGAGCGTTTTTGCACAATGCAAAGCATTGCCCGCTAGCGGGTGAGCCTCATGGATGAGGCGAATACTTGCGAGGCCGATCTGCATGGATGCAGGGTTTCTTTGCGATCGGGCTGGCCTTTCCTGGCCTAAGCTGCCGCTCCCACAGCCACAAAGCAACCCAGGTGGCCATGAATGGCCACCCTACGAAAGTGAGCAAGGCGAACAGCAGATTACCGATGGCGGCATAAGCCCATCCCGACATTGCGCAATAAATTGCGCCGCTACAGCCGGGCAGAAAGCTTAGGTTTACTGCCCGAAACAGCGATAAAAGTGTCCATAAGGCCGGGAAAGGCCAGCCCGAAGAGCAAAGCGTCTGAGCCAGGGACAAAAATGCCGGGAGCGTTTTTGCACAATGCAAAGCATTGCCCGCTAGCGGGTAAGCCTCATGTATGAGGCGAATACTTGCGAGGCCGAACTGCATGGATGCGGTTTCTTTGCGATCGGGCTGGTTTTTCCTGGCCTAAGCACCCAATCCCGCAGCCACACAGCAAACCAGGTGGCCATGAATGGCCACCCTACGAGGTTAAACGCTTAACCGGCGCGTTCTTCTGGCGATCCCACATCACCGTTAACAAGCGTTGCAGCGCGATAAAAGCGAACAGCAGAATGCCGATGGCGATCTTTGTCCACCACGAACTCAAGGTACCGTCGAAGTTAATCCATGTCTGAATTAAGCCCTGAATCAACACGCCGAACAGTGTGCCCAATACCGTGCCCACGCCGCCAGACAACAAGGTACCGCCAATCACCACGGAGGCAATGGCATCCAGCTCTACGCCCAATCCTGCCAGCGCATAGCCTGCCGAGGTATAAATGGAGAACACAATGCCCGCCAGCGTTGCCAGCGTGGTCGACAACATATAAATCTTGATGGTAGTCGCGCGGGTGGAAATGCCCATCAGCTGCGCCGAGGTCAGGCTGCCGCCAATCGCATACACCTGATTACCAAAGCGCGTGCGGTGCGCCAGAATAATGCCGCCAATCACCACTACCAGCATAATCACCGCCAGCAAACTCAGCCGCCCGCCGCCGGGAATTTTCCATGCCAGACTCGACAACGTGCTATAGAGCGGATGATCGATAGGGATCGAATTCTCCGAGACTAAATAGCTACAGCCGCGCAGGAAAAACATCCCCGCCAGCGTAATAATGAAGGCCGGGATTTTCAGCGCATCAATCAGCCAGCCCATCATCGCGCCAAACAGCGCGCCCATCGCCAGCACCAACGCAAACGCCAGAAGCGGATCGAGATGATAATCACCAATCACCCGCGCCAGAAACACGCCGCTAAAGGCGATCACCGCACCTACCGACAGATCAATCCCGCCGGATAAAATCACGAACGTCATACCCACGGCGATAATACCGAGGAAGGCATTATCGGTCAGAATGTTACAAATCACGCGCGTTGAGGCGAAGCCGGGAAACTGGCTCAGGCAAAACAGATAACCCGCCACAAACACCAGCAGCGTGATCATCAATGGCAGATGACGTTTAATCATTTCGGGCGTCTCCGTTTCAAGATGGCAATAAAGCGTGGCGACTGCAGCAGCAGCACGCACATCACCACCACCGCTTTAACGACCTGATTGAGTTCAGGCTGGAAGCCTGACAGCAAAATGCCGGTATTCATGGACTGGATAATCAGCGCGCCAATCAATGACAACACCAGATTAAAGCGCCCGCCCATGAGCGAGGCACCGCCTATCACCACCGCCAGAATCGCATCCAACTCCAGCCATAAGCCGGCGTTATTGGCATCGGCACCGCGAATATCCGCGGCGACAATCATCCCGGCAACCGCCGCGCACATACCGCTAATCACATACGTCGACATCACCACCAGCCAGCCATTTACACCGGCATTGCGCGCCGCACGCAAATTAATACCCACCGCCTCGATAAACAGTCCGAGCGCAGTTTTACGCGTCAACAACCACACCACTAACGCTACCAGCAGCGTAATCCATACCGGCACCGGCAACAGCCACAATGACCCGCTACCGAACCACGCCAGACTATCGCTATTAAAGGTCACAATTTGGCCTTGGGTAATCAGCTGCGCCACGCCGCGTCCCGCCACCATCAAAATCAAGGTGGCGACAAAAGGCTGAATTTTTAGCAGTGCCACCAGCACGCCGTTCCACAAACCGCACGCCAGGCCAGTCCCCAGCGTCACCAGAATAATGAACGGCAAACTGTGCCCCGACACGGTCAAGGTTGCCGCCGTTGCGCCCGCAATCGCCATCACCGCACCTACCGACAGATCGATGCCGCCAGTGGCAATCACCAGCGTCATACCAATCGCCAGCAGCGCAACCGGCGCGGCGCGATTGAGGATATCAATCGGGCTGCCGAACAGGCGTCCATCCTGAATGTGGATGGCAAAAAAGTTATTCGCCACCAGGCTGTCCACCAGCAACACCAGAATCAGCGCTACGATCTGCGGCATGCCGGGCGGCAGCTTCGGCTTACGCCGTTCGGGTTTGTCATGTGTCATAGGGGATTCAAGCATGTTGTGCTCCTCCATCGGCGATGGCATTGACGATCGAAGCCACCGACAGCTGCTCCAGCGGGATTTCGGCCACCTGCTTCAAATCGCGCATTATCAACACGCGATCGGCATAGCCCACCAGTTCTTCGAGTTCAGAGGAGATAACCAGCAGCGCCAATCCGTCGGCGCACAAGGTTTCAATTAAGCGAATGATCTCGGCGTGCGCGCCCACATCAATTCCGCGCGTCGGCTCGTCGAGGATCAGGAATTGCGGTTTGGTCACCAGCCAGCGCGACAGCAAGACTTTCTGCTGATTACCACCGGACAATAGCTCAACCGGTTGATCGGCATGTGGTGTGCGAATACCGAGGCTTTTGATAAAGCGTTCAGCGATCTCCTGCTGCTCACGACGCTTAATGGGTCGTAACCAGCCGCGCTGCGCTTGCAACGCCAGAATGATATTTTCGCGGACCGATGCTCCGCCAATAATACCGTCAGTTTTGCGATCTTCCGGGCAGAAACCCATGCCGAGCCGTGAGGCCTTGGCGGGCGTGCGAATGGTTTGCTGTTTGCCTTTGATGGTTGCGGTCCCGCGATCGGCTCGGCGGATGCCAAACAGCACTTCAGCGGTTTCCGTACGACCGGAACCCAGCAATCCGGCCAGCCCCACCACTTCACCCGGTCGTACCTGTAGGTTGAACGGTTCAATGGTGCCCTTCTTGCCGTAATCCTCAAACGACACCACCGGCTGATTGCTGCGTAACGTGCTGCCCTGCCGCTGCAACGCAGTTTCCAGTAGCTCGCGGCCGAGCATCAGTTTAATCAGCTCAATCTGCGGCAGCGTGGCGGTATCGCGCGTGGCGATAAACTGCCCGTTGCGCAGCACGGTAATGCGATCGGTAATGCGGTAAACCTGGTCGAGGAAATGGGTAACAAAAATCAGGCTCATCCCTTTGGCTTTTAGCTGCGCCATTAGGGTAAACAGCATCTCAACTTCGTTGGCATCCAGGCTGGCGGTGGGTTCATCGAGGATCAGCACCTGCGCCGAGAGATCCACCGCGCGACAAATCGCGATGATCTGCTGCATCGCCACCGAGTAATGCCCGAGCGGACGCGTCACGTCGAGCACAAAACCGTAATTGCGCATCAGCACATCGGCATCACGCACCATACGCTTGCGATCAATCATGCCAAAGCGACGGGGTTCGCGACCAATGTACAAATTATCCGCCACCGACATGTTCGGCAGCAGATTCACTTCCTGATAAACGGTGCCAATGCCCATTTCCTGCGCATCGGCGGTATTGTGGGGGGTTATCGCTTTGCCATTCAGGGTCACCGTACCGGCATCGCGCGTGTACACGCCGGTCAGCACTTTGATCAGTGTGGATTTACCCGCGCCGTTCTCGCCCAGCAAGGCCATGATCTCGCCTTTGCGGATGCTGAACGAGACATTATCCAGCGCCTTCACGCCGGGAAAACCTTTGCTGACGCCGCTGATAGTCAGCAGTGCGGTTTCATCGGAGGTGCTCATCAGGTTCTACCTCGCCTAACGTCATCAAAAAACCGCCCCGCGGGGCGGTTGCGGGGATCAGTAACCCATGCCTTTTTTGGTATCGAGCTGCGCCTGCGCGGTATCCGGCAGATACAGTTTCGATTCTGTTTTGATGATTTTCGGCGGCATCGTGCCGTCTTTCTTGAATTTCTCCAGCGCGTCGAAGGCCGGGCCGGCCATGTTTGGCGTCAGCTCCACGTTGGCATTGGCTTCACCGGCAAGCATCGCTTTGTAGATATCTGGCACGCCGTCAATCGAACCGGTAAGGATATCTTTGCCTGGCTTGAGGCCCGCTTCTTTGATCGCCTGAATAGCACCGATCGCCATATCATCGTTGTGCGCATAAACCATGCAGATGTTTTTGCCGTTGTTTTCCGCTTTGATGAAGCTCTCCATTACCTCTTTACCTTTGCTGCGGGTAAAGTCACCGGATTGCGAACGAATCACTTTGATATTGTCGTGGCCGGCGATGGCTTCGGCGAACCCTTTCTTACGGTCAATCGCCACGCTGGCACCGACGGTACCTTGCAGCTCTACCACGTTACATTTTTTGTCTGCGACAGTTTTCACCAGCCAGTCACCAATCAACTTGCCTTCCAGCACGTTGTCAGCGGTGACCACCGCCATGTACAGCGATTTATCTTTCACTACGATGGCGCGATCGAGTAAGAACACCGGGATTTTGGCGTCTTTGGCTTCTTCCAGCACCGGCTCCCATCCCGTTTGCACCACCGGCGCAATGAAGATGGCATCCACGCCTTGCGCTATGAACGAGCGTACGGCTTTGATTTGGTTCTCTTGTTTCTGCTGGCCATCGGCGATTTTCAGGGTGATGCCGCGCTTTTGCGCTTCACTTTTTGCCACATTGGTTTCTGCTGAACGCCAGCCAGATTCCGAGCCAACCTGTGAGAAGCCCACCGTCATATCAGCAGCCAGCACCGACGTACTCAGTGCCGAACTCACCATGGCGGTTAAGAGTAAACGTTTCCACATAGTTTCATTCCTCTTAAGGGAGTGTGTTGTAGGGGTACAAAACGCGAATTAAGATTGGCTGAAAAGCGCGTAAACAAGCGCGACACACCTCACAAATCAGAGTGAATTAAAGGAGTTACGAGAACGAGCAAAGTCGAGATGACAGGAAGATTATGGATAAAATGCCTGCGCAATATTACGCAGGTGGCTAAATAAATGTAATAAACAGAATCGGTTATGCGTCAGGCTACTGGAAACGATTACAACGGATGCGTAAAGAATGGTTATTGCCTGAGCAGACATACATTTATCGGTTTTGTGATTGCTCGCACAGATTGTGAGTGGCAGTTTCATGGCATGTACATAAATTTGCCGACCAGTAAGGAATAATTAACGGATTTATCAGCAGTACGATCGGAAATACCTATTATAGAGACGGATAAATAAAGGCTTTCCTGAATGGATTAAATAGTGTGAGATTTTCTCACAAGCCCACTAAATAGCGGCTTAAACCTAGCTTAAAGTGCACTTTACATGCGCGTTTAAAACACTTAAACGCCAAAAAAGTGTCGTTTCATGAGCGAATTAGCGCATGTTGTCTGAATTTTGTATTTTTTTGTGAGGAGTGTATGGACTCTCGCGGCGTGCTCCCTATACTTGGGCACTTCCGAGTACTTTATATTTAAATGGCAATCATGACTGCGTTAGATTACCTGCTGAAATTCCGCAAAGTGAATAATCTCGATAGTCTGGAAAAACTCTACGACCATCTTAATTATTCGCTGACTGATGATAACGAGATCATCAATATGTATCGCGCTGCCGACCATCGACGTGCTGAATTAGTCTCTGGCGGACGTCTGTTCGATATGGGCCGCGTGCCTAAAACCGTTTGGCGTTACGTGATCTAATTGATTTATCCCCTCTTTATCTGCGCTCTTGCGTTGTCCAGGTCGGGCGTGCCCCGTTTGGACATGATACGCTCTGCATCGCCCTCTTTTCTGTAAACAGGATCTTGTCGATGACCGAACAGGTTTTCCCGCCACGTATTGCTGGCTGGCTATTGCTGCCGTTGGCGTGGCTGATTATGACCATGCTGACCAGTGCGCTGGTGGTAGCAATGTATTTGAGCCCGCTGTTCAATCCCGAATTACGTACTACGCTGTTTTCACACGGCGGCACCTTACTGATGCAATGGTCAGTCTCGCTGCTTACCGCTGCGGTGGTGTGGGCTTATAGCATTTGGGTGTGCTGGATTTTCTGTAAACGTTCGCGTCGATTACCGCGCCACTATATTCTGTGGCTGCTCATGACGATTCTGCTGGCGCTGAAAACTTTTGCCTTTACACCGGTTGCAGATGGCAAAGCGATACAGACTTTGCTGCTGTCGCTGTTGGCAGCGTCAGTGTTTGTCCCCTATTTCAAACGCTCTCAGCGCGTAAAACAGACGTTTACCCAGCCATAATGACGTGAGTTTCGTCAGCAATTTAATTCTGAGTGCTCTTGACGACCACACAAACCGCGTGAAGGTTGAGATGCACCTCTCAATTTCGGATAATAGGCGCCTTTCGGCTTCCCAGGTTAAAAAATGACCGATTACTTACTTCTCTTTATTGGCACCGTGCTGGTGAACAACTTCGTGTTGGTCAAATTCCTCGGCCTTTGCCCATTTATGGGCGTGTCAAAAAAACTGGAAACGGCCATTGGCATGGGACTCGCCACCACTTTCGTGATCACGCTGGCGGCGATCTGCGCCTGGCTGGTAAATCACCTGATTCTGGTGCCGCTCGATCTGGTTTATCTGCGGACCATGGCTTACATCCTGGTGATCGCAGTGGTGGTGCAGTTCACCGAAATGGTGGTGCGCAAAACCAGTCCGTCGCTTTATCGTTTGCTCGGAATCTTCCTGCCGCTGATTACCACCAACTGCGCGGTGCTGGGCGTGCCGTTGCTGAGCGTCAACCTGAATCACACCTTCCTGCAAGCGGCGCTGTATGGCTTCAGTGCTTCGCTGGGCTTCTCGCTGGTGATGGTGCTGTTCGCTGGCATGCGCGAGCGTTTAGTTTTGGCGAATGTCCCCGCACCGTTTAAAGGCAACTCCATTGCGCTGATCACCGCCGGTCTGATGGCGCTGGCCTTTATGGGCTTCACCGGGCTGGTGAAATTCTAATGACCGCGATTTGGATTGCTATTGCAGTACTGGCTGCGCTGAGCCTGGTGTTCGGCGCCCTGCTCGGTTACGCCTCGCGTCGCTTCGAGGTGGAAGAAGATCCGATTGTTGAACAAATTGATGAGATTTTGCCGCAGAGCCAATGTGGCCAGTGCGGCTATCCTGGCTGCCGCCCGTATGCCGATGCGGTGGGCAACAACGGTGAAGCCATCAATAAGTGCGCGCCCGGCGGCGAGCAGACCATGCTCAAGTTGGCCGCGCTGCTCAACGTGGAACCGCAACCGCTCGACGGCGGCGAAGAAGTGTTGGAGCCGATACGCACCGTGGCGTGGATTGATGAAGCGAACTGCATTGGCTGCACCAAGTGTATTCAAGCTTGCCCGGTTGACGCCATCGTCGGCGCCACCCGCGCCATGCATACCGTGCTCAGCGATGTCTGCACCGGTTGCGATCTCTGTGTCGCGCCTTGCCCGACTGACTGCATTGAGATGCGCCCAGTTGCCACGACTACGGCCAACTGGAAATGGAATCTCGACACCATTCCTGTACGGGTAATCCCGGTAGAAACCCATGCTTAATCTGTTTAACCTGTTCCGCAAAGAGAAGCTGTGGGATTTTCAGGGCGGCATTCATCCGCCGGAAATGAAAACACAGTCCAACGGTACGCCGCTAAGCCAGTTACCGCTGCCTGAGCGCTTTATCATCCCGTTAAAACAGCACATCGGCCACGAAGGCGAGATTTGCGTGTCGCCTGGCGACAAAGTGCTGCGCGGCCAACCGCTGACCTTTGGCGGCGGACGCATGTTGCCGGTACACGCGCCGACTTCCGGCACCATCGAAGAGATTGCACCGCACATGACGGCGCACCCGTCGGGCTTATCGGAGCTGTGCATTTTCCTGCGCGCCGACGGCGAAGATCGCTGGACCACACTCCATCCGCAGCCCGATTACCGTGCGCTTACGCGTGAAGAAACAGTAAAACGTATTCACGATGCGGGCATCGCCGGTTTGGGTGGCGCGGGTTTCCCTACCGCGACCAAACTGCGCGGCGGCCTGCGCGGCGTGAAAACGCTGATTATCAACGCCGCCGAGTGCGAACCTTACATCACCGCCGATGACCGCTTAATGCAGGATTGTGCCGCCGAGGTGCTGGAAGGCTGCCGCATTCTCGCGTGGGTGTTGCAGGCTGAACGCGTGCTGATCGGTGTTGAAGATAACAAACCCGAAGCAATTGCCGCGTTGAAGCAGGCATTGGGTGGCGATCGTGAACTGCAGATTCGCGTCATCCCTACCAAGTATCCTTCTGGCGGCGCGAAACAGCTGACTCAGATTCTCACCGGCCTCGAAGTGCCACACGGCGGACGTTCCACCGATATTGGTGTGCTGATGCAGAACGTCGGAACCGCGTGGGCGGTGAAACGCGCCATCGTTGACGGCGAACCGATCACCGAACGCGTGGTGACCTTAACCGGCGAAGCGCTGGCACGCCCGCGCAACGTTTGGGGACGTCTCGGCACACCCGTGAGCCATCTGCTGCAGCACGCCGGTTTTACCCCGGGATCGCGCCAGATGGTGATTATGGGCGGTCCGTTGATGGGCTTTACCCTGCCGTCACTTAACGTGCCGCTGGTTAAAATCTCCAACTGCATTCTGGCCCCTTCCGCGAGCGAAATGGGCAACGATCAGGAAGAACAATCCTGCATCCGCTGCAGCGCCTGCGCCGATGCCTGCCCGGCTAAACTGCTGCCGCAGCAGCTGTTCTGGTATAGCCAGGGCGGCGATCACGAAAAAGCACGCGCGCATAATATTGATGACTGCATTGAGTGTGGTGCCTGCGCCTACGTGTGCCCGAGTAACATTCCGCTGGTGCAATATTATCGCCAGGAGAAGGCGGAACTGCGCGCCATCGATCTCGAAGCGAAACGCACCGCCGAAGCGAAAGCGCGATTTGAAGCGCGCCTGGCGCGGCTGGAACGCGAAAAACAGGCGCGTGAAATGCGTCATGAACAGGCTAAACAACGCGCAGCGCGCAGCGATCAGGGTGAACTTGACGCCGCCGTAGCTCGCGTGAAAGCGCGTCAGGAAAAGACACCGGAGCAAGATGCGGCCGAGCGCGAAGCACGTCATGCGCAAGCCTTAGCGCAGCAGGCCGAGAAGCAAGCCGAAACCCAGGCGCTCAGTCGACAGTACGGCGATCCGCGTAAAGCGGCGGTGGAAGCAGCAATTGCCCGTGCTAAAGCCAGGAAAGCGGGCGCACCGGCCGCTGAAATAGCGCCTGCGGAACCGGAAGTGGACGCGCCAACTGCTGAAGTCGATCCGCGTAAAGCCGCCGTTGAAGCCGCGATTGCCCGCGCCAAAGCGAAAAAAGCCAACGCTGCGGTGCAAGCCGTTGAACCGGCACCTGCCGAGCCGGAAGCCGTCGCCCCTGCGGCAGACGTCGATCCGCGTAAAGCCGCGGTTGAAGCCGCCATTGCCCGCGCCAAAGCGAAAANCGGCACCTGCCGAGCCGGAAGCCGTCGCGCCAGCGGCAGACGTCGATCCGCGTAAAGCCGCCGTTGAAGCCGCCATTGCCCGTGCCAAAGCGAAAAAAGCCGCCGCTGCCACGCAAGCCGTTGAACCAGCACCTGCCGAGCCGGAAGCCGTCACGCCTGTGGCAGCCGTCGATCCGCGTAAAGCCGCTGTTGAAGCCGCGATTGCCCGCGCCAAAGCGAAAAAAGCCGCCGCTGCCGCGCAGCAGACTGAAGCAACATCTCCTGAAGTGGAGGCTGCTGCCTCTCCTGACTCCGCCGACCCACGCAAAGCGGCCATTGCCGCTGCGGTCGCCCGTGCCAAAGCGCGTAAAGCGCAGCAGCAGCCTTCGAATACTGAGGATTAAATGGCTTTTCGTATCGCAAGTTCGCCCTATACCCACAACCGCCGTAGCACCGGCAATATTATGCTGCTGGTGGTGCTGGCCGCGCTGCCTGGCATGGCCGCGCAGTGGTATTTCTTTGGCGTTGGTTTTTTAATTCAGGTTTTGCTGGCGACCGCCACCGCATGGGCCACTGAAGGGGCGATTCTGCGTCTGCGCAAAACGCCGGTGGTGCCGACACTCTCTGACAACTCGGCCCTGCTCACCGCGTTGCTGCTTGGCATCAGCCTGCCGCCGCTTGCACCGTGGTGGTTGGTGGTGCTGGGAACGATTTTCGCCATCGTGATTGCCAAACAGCTGTACGGCGGTTTGGGGCAAAACCCGTTTAACCCGGCGATGGTGGGTTACGTGGTACTGCTGATCTCCTTCCCGGTACAAATGACCAGTTGGCTGCCACCCGATAGCTTACAGGCGATCAAACCGGGCTTGCTGGATTCGCTCAGCATGATCTTCACCCACCACACACTGGCCGGTGAAACCATGCAGCAGCTGCAACTCGGCGTTGATGGCGTCAGCCAGGCAACGCCGCTGGATACGTTTAAAACCGGGCTGCGCGCTGGACACAGCGCAGATCAGTTGCTGGCTGAGCCGATTTACAGCGGCGTGTTAGCCGGGTTGGGTTGGCAATGGGTTAACCTCGGTTATTTGCTTGGCGGCGTGCTGCTGCTGGCGAAAAATGCCATTCGCTGGCACATTCCGGTCAGTTTCCTCGTCTCGCTAGCGTTCTGCGCCACGCTGGGCTGGGTGTTTTCACCGGAGTCGCTTAACTCGCCGCTGATTCACCTGTTCTCCGGTGCCACCATGCTCGGCGCGTTCTTTATCGCGACCGATCCGGTGACCGCATCGACCACCAATCGCGGACGCCTGGTTTACGGTGCGCTAATTGGTTTGCTGATCTGGCTAATTCGTAGCTTTGGCGGCTATCCGGATGGCGTCGCCTTCGCGGTATTGCTGGCGAACATTTGTGTGCCGCTGATTGATTACTACACCCAGCCGCGCGTTTACGGCCATCGCAAGGATTGAAGATGATCGAAGCTATTCGTAAAAATGCGGTGACGCTGGCAGCCTTTGCGGTGATCACCACCGGCGTGACGGCGGTGGTCAACTATGTCACCAAGCCGACGGTGGAGCATCAGACGGCGCTACAGCAGAAAAATTTGTTAGATCAGGTCGTACCGACCGATCTGTATGACAATCACATCCAGCAAGAGTGTTTTCTGGTGACCGATGCGCTGGCGCTAGGCAATGATCGTCCGCACCATCTCTATGTCGCACGCAAGGGCGACCAGCCGGTGGCGGCCGCGCTTGAGACCACTGCGCCAGACGGCTATTCTGGTGCGATTCAGATGTTGGTCGGCGCCGATTTCCACGGCAAAGTGCTGGGCGTACGCGTGGTTGAGCATCATGAAACGCCGGGCCTCGGCGATAAAATCGAACTGCGTATTTCAGACTGGATCAACAGCTTCAATGGCAAAGTGATCCATGGCGCTGATGACAAAAATTTTGCAGTGAAAAAAGACGGCGGTGAATTCGACCAATTTACCGGCGCAACCATTACGCCTCGCGCGGTGGTGAATGCCACCAAGCGCACCGCGCTGCTGATTGAAACACTGCCTGCGAAGCTCGCTTCGCTGCCTGAATGTGGAGATGCAAATGAGTGAAGCGAAGAATTTACTGGTCGGCGGCCTGTGGAAAAATAACTCCGCGCTGGTGCAGCTGCTCGGCCTGTGTCCGCTGCTGGCGGTGACCTCTACCGCCACCAACGCCCTCGGTTTAGGTCTGGCGACCACGCTGGTGCTGACCATCACCAACAGTTCGATTTCTGCCTCGCGTCGTTGGGTGCCGGCCGAAATCCGTATTCCGATTTACGTGATGATTATCGCCTCGGTGGTGAGCTGCGTGCAGATGCTGATCAACGCCTACGCCTACGGCTTATATCAATCACTCGGCATCTTTATCCCGCTGATCGTCACCAACTGCATCGTGGTGGGCCGCGCCGAAGCAGTCGCCTCAAAGAGCAGCATTCCCCTCTCCGCGCTGGACGGGTTTGCCATCGGCATGGGCGCAACCTGCGCGATGGTGACACTGGGATCGATTCGTGAACTGATTGGCAGCGGTACGCTTTTCAACGGTGCGGACCAATTGCTCGGTCCATGGGCGAAAGCGCTGCGTATTGAAGTGGTGCATTTTGATTCACCGATGCTACTGGCGATGCTGCCACCGGGTGCCTTTATTGGCCTCGGCATGCTGCTGGCAGGCAAGTACCTTATCGACCAGAAGATGAAACAGCGCGCAGCCACTCGTGCGGCGGCGCCTGAAGCTGAGCCGCAAGGCGCAACCGGGAAAGCGGTGTGAATAAAGAAAAACGCGCGCAGATCCTTACGCGCCTGCGTGATGAAAATCCGCATCCGACTACCGAACTGAACTTCACCTCACCGTTTGAGTTGCTGATTGCGGTATTGCTTTCCGCTCAGGCCACCGACGTGAGCGTCAATAAAGCCACCGCGAAGCTCTATCCGGTGGCGAATACGCCGGCAACGATTCTGGCGCTGGGCGTTGATGGCGTGAAGGAGTACATCAAAACCATCGGCCTGTTTAACAGCAAGGCGGAGAACGTCATCAAGACCTGTCGCATTCTGCTGGAGCAGCACGGCGGCGAAGTGCCGGAAGATCGTGCGGCGCTGGAAGCGCTACCGGGCGTCGGGCGTAAAACCGCCAATGTGGTGCTCAATACCGCTTTCGGCTGGCCTACTATCGCCGTCGACACCCATATTTTCCGCGTCAGCAATCGCACCCGCTTTGCGCCGGGTAAGAACGTGGAAGAAGTGGAAGATAAACTTCTTAAGGTAGTGCCCGCGGCGTTCAAGGTTGATTGTCATCACTGGCTAATTCTGCATGGTCGCTATACCTGCGTGGCGCGTAAACCGCGCTGCGGATCCTGTCTGATCGAAGATCTGTGTGAATTCGACGCCAAAACCGAATTGTGAAACAGCGCCGATAAGCAATCTTGCCCTCGCTTATCGGCAGTTTGGCGATCCTGCCAGCGTACTTACGCTGGAACCTTTCCCTTTATCGCCCTGCGCTGCTGGCCTGCTGCGCGTGGCCATGCAGTTTGCCCCCATCAATGCTTCTGACCTGATTCCGATTACCGGCGCTTATCGCCATCGCGTTACGCCACCCTTGACTGCCGGCTATGAAGGCGTCGGCACGGTGATTGCAGCGCCGCCCGCTTACCATCATTTGCTCGGTCAGCGTGTGCTGCCTTTGCGCAGTGCCGGCACCTGGCAACGCTATGTCGATTGCGATCCGCAGATTGCGGTGCCGGTTCCGTCCGACATCAGCACCTTGCTTGCGGCACGCGCGTATATCAATCCGCTGGCGGCGCTGCTGATGCTGAAGCAGTGGTCGCCAGCCGGTAAACGCGTCCTGATCACCGCAGGTGGTTCCGCTTGTGCCTTGTTACTCGCGCAGTGGGCGCGGCACATGGGCGCGATCGCTATCACCGTAGTGCATCGTGCGCCGCAACATCGCGCGCGCCTGCAAAAAATGGGTATTGCTGCGCTGATGGAAACGCAGCGTGACGAGATTGCCGCTGCCGCGCAGCAGTGCGATCGGGTGTTTGATGCGGTGGGCGGTGAAATCGGTCAGTTGATTTGGCAATCGTTGCCCGAAGAGGCACAGTTTGTTGCTTACGGCGTGCTGAGCGGTAAGCCGGTGCAGGTGAATGCGTCACGTCCAGCGCTGCACTGGTTCCACATTCGGCACACGCTGGAAGATTTAGCGCATCAGGATTGGCAACAGCTTTTCATTCAACTCTGGCCGCTATTGCGTGCAAGTGATTGTGGCGAAGTGGCGCTTTTTCCATTGGCAAACTGGCGAGAGGCTATTCACTGTTATCACCAATCGGGGCGCGACCGTAAGCCATTGTTGCAACTTAATTAAGTACAGCATCCCATCATCGTAACATTCCGTAGCGGCGCGATTTATCGCGCAATAAAGTGCGCCGCTACAATCTGTGCGCTGCGTCATTTCGGTTTCACACCTCAACTGACCAGCATTACCTCACCCTTCACGTCGCTGCGGCTGCCTGCAGCCAGGCAACCACCAGCGGCGATAGGCGATTTTGCAGCGCAGCCCGCTCGGACTGGAACAAGGTGGCGACAAAGAATGGGTGATCGATTAATTCAATGCCGCGCACATCGCCTGCCAAATCCCATGAGGTGATCGTTAAATTCTTCGTTGCCAGCGCCTCGCTGAATTCGGCGTTGACGCCAAAGTTGCAGTGATAGCCCTCATCGCTCTGCAACGCGCCATACGCCTGCGCGACACGTGAACCCGGCTGGAAAGTGACGGTTCCACGCTGTTCCACCAGCGAACACGCCAGCGGCGCAATTACCCAGCGGCCAGTGGGATCGGTTTCCGCATGCGCAGCATCTTCCCAACCCAACACATTGCGCGCGTACTCAACGATGGCGTACTGAAATCCGCCACACGAACCCAAAAAGGGCTTCCCGTTTTCACGCGCCCAGCGAATGGTGGCAAATACGCCATCGTCATTGAGATAAGGACTTCCCGGCACCAGCCAAATCGCATGGTAATCGGTGAGGGGGTGCTGATCGAGCTCTGGCGTCGCGATCCAGTCAGCGCTGACATTAAGAGAGAGCGTTTTTGCGGCGAGTTGTACGGCGGGAGGGATGGCCTGATGCGCAACAGCATTAGCACGGTAATCGCCAATCAGGGCGACACGAATCATCTTCGTCATGACTACGTCCTTTCAGGGAAAAAAGGAGGTTACAGCAAAGTTAGCCTGCTGTCTAAGCGGCTAAAACCTGTGTTTGTGCTGTTTTCATTTAAATGCATTGCGCGTAATGCTGCATTTTTATCTGGCAAAGCGTGCGCCCTATCGCTGTTTTATTCGTCAGATGCCCGCTGCGCAAACGTTTACTTCTTTTGCTCCTTTAATTAATTCGCAGTTTTGTGCGCAGGATCAACAAATTAGCGTTCTGGAATCTTTCGACTGCTTATTACGCTCACCAATCAACCTGTTGTGCTTATATTTTGCGCAATAGCAATTCTATTGTCTGTGTAATTTATGAACATTAGCGATATATTCTGGCAAAGCCTCTACGAGCAGTTTATATCAGGAAAATGATCTCCCTGATCTGCATTTTACGTCTTTGTCCTGATATAATGCCACTCAGCGAGATTTAACACTGATTTACAACTTTGTATAGCGGCATTAACCCTACCTATTGCACGTATTTCAGCGCGTAAAAAATGCTTGCCCTGATGGACTGATTCAGCCAAATTAGTCGCCGTTTTTCCTTTCTAATAACAATGTTGCGCGGGATTACCCAGCCCGACGCAGACTTAATTCCTGTCGCAAAACAGGCTATGTTAAAACTGAGGTACAAGTGTCAACTGCAAACAAACACACTGATGAGGCACCAAGCCTCAACGCTTTTAAGCAACCCAAAGCGTTTTATCTGATCTTCTCCATCGAACTGTGGGAACGTTTTGGTTACTACGGTCTGCAAGCCATTATGGCGGTTTACCTGGTGAAACAGTTGGGCATGTCCGAAGCGGACTCCATTACGCTGTTCACCTCGTTTAGCGCACTGGTGTATGGCCTGGTCGCCATCGGTGGCTGGCTCGGCGATAAAGTACTCGGCACCAAACGTGTCATTGTTCTCGGCGTGATTGTGTTGGCGCTGGGTTATGCGCTGATTGCCTTCTCCGGCCATGACACCTCAATGGTGTATATCGGCATGGCGACCATCGCCGTCGGTAGCGGTTTGTTTAAAGCCAACCCCTCTTCGCTGCTCTCGACCTGTTATGAGAAAGATGACGCGCGCCTCGACGGTGCCTTCACCATGTTCTACATGTCGATCAACATCGGTTCACTGTTCTCAATGATGCTGACACCGTGGCTGGCCGCAAAATATGGCTGGGGCGCAGCATTCTCGCTTTCGGTTGTCGGTTTGGTCATCACATTACTTAACTTCCTGTTCTGCCAGCGTATGGTGAAAAACCACGGTTCTAAACCCGATTTCGCCCCACTGCAGATGGGTAAACTGCTGATGACGCTGATTGGCGTGGTCGCACTGGTTGCGCTGGCGACCTGGTTGCTGCATCACCAGAGCATTGCGCGTATGACGCTGGGCGTAATCGCGGCGGGTATCGTGTTGATCTTCGCTAAAGAAGCCTTTGCCCTGAAAGGTGCGGCACGTCGCAAGATGATCGTGGCTTTCCTGCTGATGGTAGAAGCGATTGTGTTCTTTGTGCTCTACATGCAGATGCCAACCTCACTCAACTTCTTCGCAATCCGCAACGTTGAGCACGCAATTCTTGGCATCACCTTTGAGCCAGAACAGTTCCAGGCGCTTAACCCGTTCTGGATTATGCTGGCAAGCCCGATTCTGGCGGCGGTGTATAACAAGCTCGGCGATAAAATGCCGATGCCACATAAATTCGCCTTCGGGATGGTGCTGTGCTCAGCGGCATTCCTGGTATTGCCGTTTGGCGCTAAATTTGCCAACGAAGCCGGTATCGTCTCGGTTAACTGGCTAATCCTCAGCTATGCACTGCAAAGTATCGGTGAGTTGATGATTTCCGGTCTGGGCTTAGCGATGGTGGCGCAATTGGTACCTCAACGTCTGATGGGCTTTATCATGGGTTCCTGGTTCCTGACCACCGCGGGTGCGGCCATGATTGCCGGTAAAGTCGCGAATCTGATGGCGGTGCCAAGCGATGTCACCGATCCGCACACTTCACTGGCAGTTTACAGCCATGTGTTCCAGCAGATTGGTATTGCGACCGGTGTGATTGCCCTTCTGATGTTGATCACCGCGCCACTGTTAAACCGCATGACACAGGACGACAGTCAAACTCAACTGAAACGCGCTAACGCGAACCAGTAACTGAAAAGCCGGGCTTGTCCCGGCTTTTTTCTACCCGCCATTTCTCCATCATTCACATTTCCTTTAATGATTTCTGCTCATCACACTTCGCTTTTTACTCACTTAACTTCATGATGTCCGCTCACTGTTAATCAGAGTGGAAAAATCATGGACAGGTTTGATGAGCTAGAGGTGTTTGTCACGGTCATACAACAAGGCAGTTTGACCAGCGCGGCGCGCTTGTTACAACGCTCGCCACCGGTTATCACCCGCACGCTCAACACCCTCGAAGCGCGTCTCGCTACCACCCTGATTGAACGCACCACACGCCAGCTGGCGCCGACCGAGGCCGGCTGGCAGCTGTTTGAGCAGGCGCAACGCGTGCTCAGCGATTATCAGCGTGCCATCGACAGCGCTCACCACAGCGGCCTGCATGGCCTGCTGCGTTTAACAGCGCCGGTGCAGTTTGGCCGTCGCCACGTGATGCCGCTGGTGAGCGCCTTCCTGCAACAGCATACTGAGATGCAGATTGAAGTGGTGCTAAGCGACAGCTATCAGGACCTGATTGAAAACGGCCTGGATATTGCGCTGCGCATTGGAGAATTGCAGGACTCTTCAATGGTGGCGCGTCAGGTTGGCAATGTCCGTCCAACGCTGGTGGCCAGCCCTGACTATCTGCAACGTGCTGGCACGCCCTCTCATCCCGCTGAACTGGCGCAACATGCCTTAGTGGCGAGTCTGCGTCATACGCGCGAGTGGCGTTTTGCCCAGGATTTGCGCGTGAGAATCACGCCGCGTCTGCGCGTTAACGATGTGGAGAGCCAGTTGGAAGCGCTGCGCAACTCGCACGGCATCGGACGACTGTTGTCGTATCAGGTTCTCGACGATATCCATAACGGAAAACTGATGCAGTTACTGCCTGAATGGGAACCGGCGCCGCTGCCGGTGCAGTTAGTGACGCAGCGCGTGAAGAATATGACGCCAAAAGTGAGGCGATTTTGGGATTTTGCGCTTGAAAAGCTGCCGTTGCTGCCATGCTTTGCGCAATAAACCTGAACGGTGACCGCAATTCCTGATCACCGTCACGGGTAAAAATGACGGGCAGACTTATGCTGCTTCGTTGACCACCACACTCAAGGAGAAGCCATGATGAAACTCTATTGCAAGCCCGGTGCCTGTTCGCTATCACCGCATATTGTCGCGCTTGAATGCGGACTGGACTTTACACAGGTGAACGTTGACCTGCAGAAGAAAGTGACCGAGCAAGGAGAGGATTACTGGCAGATTAACCCGAAAGGACAAGTGCCGGCGCTGCAGTTTGATGATGGCAGCATCCTGACCGAAGGCGTGGCGATTGTGCAGTATCTGGCTGATCTTAAGCCGGATCGCAATCTGCTGGCGCCCACCGGTAGCCTGACGCGCTACCACACACTGGAGTGGTTGAGTTTCGTCAGCAGCGAGCTGCATAAAACCTTCAGCCCGCTGTTTCGTCCGGATACGCCGGAAGAGTATAAGACGATTGTGCGTGCGCAGCTGGAGAAGAAGTATCAGGCGGTGAACGAAGCGTTGCAGGATAAACAGTGGCTGCTGGGATTACGTTTCACCGTCGCCGATGTGTATCTGTTTGTGGTGACGCGCTGGGCCAAAGCTATCAAGCTGGATTTAAGTGGTCTGGATGCGTTAGAAGCCTGGTTTGATCGTGTTGCTGAGCGTCCGGCGGTGCAGGCAGCATTGAAAGCGGAAGGTTTGGTTTAACAGAAAGGGCCGGTGTTAAAACCCGGCCTCTTTTTGCTCTTACAGCTTTTCTGCCGCGAAGTGCTGCGTCGGTTTGGCAATCGCATCCTGCGCCGCCACCAACTGCAATTCATACTCACCCATTTCATGGGTTTTTAGCATCACTTCATATACCGCAGCAGTGATGTGTTCTAGCGCATCCTGCAGCGATTTGCCGTGCAGCAGATCAACCAGCAGCAGCCCGCTGGTCAGATCGCCCACACCCACCGGCTGACGCACGCCAAAGTCCACCAGCGGGCGGCTAATGTGCCAACACTCTTCGGCGGTTACCAGCAGCATCTCAAAGCGATCACTGCGACGTCCGGCGCGCGCCAGATGCTTCACCAGCACCACTTTCGGGCCTTTGCTAATCAGTTCACGCGCGGCAATCACCGCCTGTTCGACGTTAGCAACCTCATGGCCACTGAGCATCTCCAGCTCCAGCAGATTCGGCGCGATGATATCGCTGGCGGGCAACGCCATTTTGCAGTGGAATTCCGCCACACCCGGCGCCACGATGCAGCCTTTTTCCGGATGGCCCATTACCGGGTCACAGAAGAACCACGCGTTTGGGTTGGCCTCTTTCACCAGACGAACGATCTCCAGAATCTGTTCGCCCTGCTCTGCCGACCCTAAATAGCCACTCAGCACCGCATCACAGGTCTTCAGGCGATCAACCGCCGCAATGCCTTTAACGATGTCGGTCAAATGCGTGGCGGGCATCACGGTGCCGGTCCAGTGACCATACTGCGTGTGATTAGAAAATTGCACGGTATTCAGCGGCCAAACGTTTGCGCCCATGCGGCGCATCGGGAATTCGGCAGCGCTGTTACCGGCATGTCCGTAAACAACGTGAGATTGAATTGCGAGAATATTTTTCATTTTGCCCTGTACTGCTGTCTTGCCATAAAAAAGGGCCGGAAGCCGGCCCTCAACGCTTACTGCCAGTTAATCAGGCAGTAATGTTTTTTACCGCGACGCAACAACGTGAAACGTCCAAACAGTTTATCGCTATCGCTGAAACGGTACTCGGCGTCTGACTGTTTTTCGCCATTTAGCGAGACCGCATTTGAACCGATCATGGTGCGCGCCTGGCCACGTGATGGCACCAGCTCCGCCGCCACCAGCGCCTGTTGCAGATCGTCTTCTGCCGTCAGCGTAATGGTTGGCATGCCGTCCTGCGCCAGCTGCTCAAAATCCGCTTCGGTCATCGCACTCAGGCTGCCGGAGAACAGGCTCTCGGTGATGCGTTTCGCCGCGGTTAGGCCGCTTTCGCCGTGCACCAGACGCGTCACCAGCTCAGCCAGCACGTACTGCGCACGTGGCGCTTTGCCGCTGTTTTTGTCTTCTTCTTCCAGCGCATTGATCTCTTCAATGCTCATGAAGGTGAAGAACTTCAGGAAGCGATAGACATCCGCATCTGCGGTATTAATCCAGAACTGGTAGAACTTGTACGGACTGGTTTTCTTCGCGTCCAGCCACACCGCGCCACCTTCGGTTTTACCGAATTTGGTGCCATCGGATTTGGTGATCAACGGTACGGTTAATCCCCACGCCTGCTGCTGATGCAGGCGACGCGTCAGGTCGATACCGGAGGTGATGTTGCCCCACTGATCGGAACCGCCAATCTGCAGCACCACATCGTGACGCTTGTTCAGTTCGGCAAAGTCATAACCCTGCAGCAGGTTGTAGGAGAACTCGGTGTAGGAGATGCCCTGATCTTCGCGGTTCAGACGCTGTTTCACCGCTTCGCGGTTGATCATCTGATTCACCGAGAAGTGTTTACCGATGTCACGCAGGAAGGTCAGCACGTTCATGCCGCCAAACCAGTCGTAGTTGTTGGCGGCGATGGCGCTGTTGTCGCCGCAATCAAAGCTCAGGAAAGGCGCAACCTGGTTGCGGATCTTGTCCACCCACTCGCCGACGGTTTCAGCGGTGTTAAGTTTACGTTCTGCTGCTTTAAAGCTGGGATCGCCAATCAGACCGGTGGCACCACCCACCAGCGCGACCGGCTTGTGTCCGGCATCCTGAAAACGTTTCAGGCAGAGCAGCGGCACCAGATGGCCCAAATGCAAGCTATCAGCGGTAGGATCGAAGCCGCAATAGAGTGCAATTGGCCCTTGCGCCAGTCGCTCTGCTAACGCTTCTTCATCCGTTACCTGGGCGACTAAGCCCCTTTCTTGCAATTGTTGTATCAGGTTACTGCTGGTCATCACTGACTCCAAATTGATCAGACTGCACCTAGGCTGGTACACAGCTTTCCGCTGACGTGCGGAGACGAAAAAAAAGAGGGCTATAGCATAAAGCGCTGACGCCAACTGCGCCAGCGTTGAAAGGGGATAAAACGCAGTTTTACGGGGCTAAACGGTCAATCGACCAGCCATTGTCATTACGCTGGTAGAGGAAGCGATCGTGCAGGCGATGTTCGCCGCCCTGCCAGAACTCCACGGTGTGGAATTTGACGCGGTAACCGCCCCAGAAACTGGGCAGCGGCACGTCGCCTTGCTGGAATTTCTGTTTGAGTTCGAGGAACTTGCCCTCCAGCACGCCGCGGGCAGAGATGCGGCTCGACTGCTTAGACACCCACGCACCAATCTGGCTATCACGCGGACGGCTACTGAAGTACTTCAACACTTCCAGCGGCGACAGCTTTTCCACTTCACCGAGCACCATGACCTGACGCTCAAGGAAGTGCCACGGGAAGTGCAGCGAAATACGCGGATTCTCTGCCAGCTGCAGCGCCTTACGGCTGCCGAGGTTGGTGTAGAACACCATACCTTGCTCATCGTAATGCTTCAGCAGCACGATGCGCTGATATGGCTGGCCGCTGCTGTCTACGGTGGCGACCGTCATCGCCGTCGGATCGGGCAACTGGGCGATGCAGGCCTGCTGCAGCCACTGCTCAAACAGCGCCAGAGGATTATCGGGCAAATCTTTACGTCGCAGCCCGCCGCGGGTGTATTCACGACGCAGATGGGCAATATTTTGCAAGCTGTCACTGTCGCTCATGCTGTTTCTCTTTTTCTCACGTTTACTGAACGGCGTTATCCGCGTTCTGCAATTCACAATCATTAATCACGATTTTGTTATTACGTTCAACAAAAGCGCCATTGCCTTTTGACCAGAAGACGTAAGTGCCGTCGCTGTAACGCGCACCGGAGGCCGAGACCGTTTGTGCCAATGTCAGTGGCTTGCCATCCAGGATGAAGCTCACCTGCTGCTTCGCATTATCCTGCGTCACCGTCAGCGGCAGCGTGCCGCACTGGTAGTGCAACTGTTGCGGCGTCGGTTCCGATTTATGCATCATGCTGCAGCCGCTCAATATCGCGATGCCACTCAGCGCCATGATTATTTTTTTCATCTTTACCTCTTAACGTGTTGGTCGGGGATTGGCGGGATATATCGCACCCAAGACGCTCATTTCCCGTGCGCCGGTAACCGCCGGCAGGTTACCGGGCAATCCGTTTAGTGTGCGAAACGCCAGCCAGGCAAAGGCCAGCGCTTCCATATCATCACCACTGATGCCCGCTTCGTCGGTGGTACCGACTTCGGTACCCGACAGATGCGTAGCCAGGCGCGCCATTAGCAGCGGATTTCGGCTGCCTCCGCCGCAGACCAACAGACGATCGCAACCGTGGTTGAGCTGGACCTGCTGGGCGATGGTCAGCGCCGTCAGTTCGGTTAGCGTGGCCTGTACATCCTGCGGTGCCAGCGCCGGGAAACGCTGCAACTGTTGCTCAATCCAGCTGAGATTGAAATATTCGCGCCCGGTGCTTTTCGGCGGCGGCAGCGCGAACCAAGGATCGCTTAACATCAATTCCAATAGCGCCGGGACCACCTGACCGCTGCGCGCCCAGGCAGCCTCTTTGTCGTACGGTAAGCCTTTATTCCGCCAAATCCACGCATCAATCAGCATATTGCCTGGGCCGGTGTCAAAACCGCGTACGGCCTGGCCCGGGATCAACAGTGACAGATTAGCAATGCCACCAATGTTCAACACCATGCGGCGCTCCACGCTGTCCATTAACAGCGCCTGATGGAAAGCGGGAACCAGCGGCGCGCCCTGCCCACCGAGCGCCATATCACGACGACGGAAATCACCGATCACCGTTACGCCGGTTGCCGCCGCAATCTGGTTGTTATCACCGATTTGCAGCGTATTGGGTGCATCACTTTGCGGCTCGTGCCACACCGTTTGCCCGTGACAGCCTATCGCCATAATATCGCTGGCTTCCAGCGACTGCTGGTGCATCAAGGTCAATACCGCTTCGGCGAACAGCTTGCCAAGACGCGTATCCAGTTGCCCGAGCTGCGATAGCGTCAATGTTTGTCCCTGGCAAATGGCCAGCACCTGCTGGCGTAGTTCCTGTGGAATGGGATGACAATAGCTGGCCTGCTGCGCCACCATATGTCCATCAATCGCCGCCAGCACCACGTCTACGCCGTCAAGGCTGGTGCCAGACATCACGCCAATATAGCGTCCTGATTTCATAGCGGTTCACTCCCTTAATATCATCTGGCTTAAGCCTGGCAAATTACCGAGGCTAATTCTATGATAAAATTCCGCTTTTCAGCGTCACTGCGCAGTGCATTCCAGCTAAGAAATATATTCGTCACGTAATTGAATTTTTGTTGAGGGAGGATGGTCTATGCTTCGCCCCAGCCGCGTTTTATACGGACTTAGAGTCAATTGCCGGTTTTCTGTCTTATACTCTGTGCAGTACAGGATGAGAAATATGGCGTTATTTTGCATTAAGGAGCGTTCTGATGATTAAGCGTTTTGTAGCCGTGGCGTTAACCGGCTTAACTCTGGCAGGTTGTGCCAATGACAGCACCCTTTCCGGTGACGTTTACAGCGCCAACGAAGCTAAACAAGTACAAAGTGTTTCCTACGGCACGCTGGTATCGGTTCGTCCGGTGAAAATCCAGGGTGGCGATGAAAACAACGTGATTGGCGCGATTGGTGGTGCCGTGCTGGGTGGTTTCCTCGGTAATACCATCGGCGGCGGTAGCGGCCGCAGTCTGGCCACTGCGGGCGGTGCGGTACTCGGTGGCGTAGCCGGTCAGGGCGTTCAGGGTGCGGTCAACAAATCTGACGGTGTCGAGCTGGAAATCCGCAAGGATGATGGCAACACCATCATGGTGGTGCAGAAACAAGCGGCCACTCGCTACTCGGTTGGTCAGCGCGTAGTAATGGCGTCAAACGGCAGCCAGGTTACCGTTTCGCCACGTTAAGCGTAAAGATAAAAAAAACCGACGCCTTGCGTCGGTTTTTTTTATTTCTCGCGGTTGTGAAATTCGAGAATGTTTTTTTCCAGCCGCGCAATCAGCGTTACCATCTGATTAATCTCTTCCAGGCTGATGCCGGAAAGAATGTCGTCACGCGTCGCATCAATCACATTTTCAACCTGCTCAATGATTGGCTCAGCCTGCTTCGTCAGCTTAATGCGCTTGGCGCGGCGATCGTTGGCGCAGGTGGCGCGGGTGATCAATCCCTTCTCTTCCAGCTGATCCAGCGTGCGCACCAGAGAAGGTTGCTCAATGCCGATCGCTTTAGCCAGCTGAATCTGTGACTGCTCTGGCGGGAGTTGATGAATATTGTGTAACGTCACCCAGTGTGTTTGAGTCAACTCAAGCGGTTTCAAACGCTGATCGATCAAAGCGCGCCAAATGCGCACCAGGCGAGACAGATCGGTTCCCAAGGGCGTATCCATTGCATCTCCTTATAATTAGCTTGCTAGCTATTAAGCCAGATTTTACACTATTCTGCGAGTTTACCTGGCAAATTACAAATACCAGGCCAGTGCATACGCTGGCTGTCTAAACTCTATTGAGATGATTCCCGGTCAAAAGGATGATGACACGTGTCCCTAACCGCTTTTTCCCCCAGCGCCCCGCTTACCGACCTGGTTTTCGGTGCGTCGCTGTTTTTCCCTCCGCTATTTAAAGCGGTGTTGCTCGGTTTCTTTTTCTGGCTAATGATTCACCCGCTGATTCGCGGCTGGATCTACTCCGGCGATGTCTGGCATCCCACCTTAATGGATCTTTCCCTGTTTGTACTGTGCGTCGCTGGCGCATTGTGGTTACTGAGCCTCGGATAAATCACCATGAAATTCAACCCTTTTAAGTATTTTTCCACGGTAGTGCTCTTTGCGCTGGCCCTGCTTGCCGGCTGGTGGATGTGGAATTACTACATGCAATCGCCGTGGACGCGTGACGGCAAAGTGCGCGCCGAACTGGTGGATATCACTCCGGACGTGTCGGGGCGCATCATCGCTCTGGCGGTACGCGACAATCAGTTCGTGCATAAAGGTGACGTATTGCTAAAGCTCGATCCGGTGCCGTGGCAAATTGCGCAGGCCAACGCCGAAGCGCAGTTAGGTAAAGCGCAGGCCGATCTGGCTAAAGCGCAGCATGAAGCCAATCGCCGTGCCAGCCTGCCGCGTAACGTCATTTCGGCGGAAGATATGGATGCCGCGCGTTTGACTGCCAACGCCGCCACAGCGAGCGCTAAAGCCGCGCAGGCGAGCCTTGATCAGGCGCGCTGGAACCTCGATCAAACCACTCTTACCGCGCCTACCGATGGCTGGATCAGCAACCTGACGCTGCGCACCGGCAACTATGCCAGTGCGGGTACGCCGCTGTTTGCGCTGGTGGACAGCCACTCTTATTACGTAATGGGTTATTTCGAAGAGACCAAGCTGCGCCATATTCAACCCGGCGCTGCGGCGCAGATTGTGCTGTACAGCAACGGCGCTCGCTTGCAGGGTAAAGTGGAGAGCATCGGACGCGCCATTTATGACCAAAGTGTCGCCAGCGATGGCGGATTGGTCCCGGATATTAAGCCCAACGTGCCTTGGGTCCGTTTGGCACAACGCGTGCCAGTGCGTATTCATCTGGATGCGTTGCCGGATGGCGTAACGCTGGTGGCGGGCACCACCTGTACCATTTCTATCGCCCACTGAGGTCATGATGAACGTTCAGTGGCTGGCCTGGCAAAATTTGCCGTGGATAAAAGCAAGTTGGGCCGAGTGGCGCTACGCGCTGCGTAATGGCATCGCGATGTGTCTCGCGTTAACCATCGCCTATGCGCTGCAACTCGATGAACCTTATTGGGCTATGACCTCGGCGGCGGTGGTCAGTTTCCCCACCGTCGGCGGTGCCATCAGTAAAAGTCTGGGCCGAATCGTCGGCAGTTTGCTCGGCGCTACCGCCGCGCTGGTGATTGCCGGACATACGTTAAACGAGCCCTGGCTGTTTGCCTTCTTCATGGCCGGTTGGCTGGCGTTCTGCACCTGGATCGCCAATCACTACCAAAACAACGTGGCCTACGCGTTTTCGCTGGCGGGGTATACCGCCGCCATCATAGCCTTTAGCAGTGTCAACATCACCGATGTTACTCAGTTGTGGGATATCGCTCAGGCGCGCGTTTGTGAAGTGATCTCCGGCATCCTGTGTGCCGGATTGATGATGATGATTCTGCCCAGCACCTCTGATGGCAACGCACTGATGAGTTCGCTGCGTCAGATGCATGCGCGCTTGCTGGATCATGCGGTGTTATTACTGCAGCAAGGCAGCACCGATAACGTGCGTACCGCGCATGAGAACGTTATCAGCCAAATTCTCACCATGAACCTGCTGCGCATTCAGGCATTTTGGAGTCACTATCGCTTCCGTCGCCAGAATAACGTGCTGAACTATGTGCTGCATCAGCAATTGCGTCTGACCAGCGTGCTCTCCAGCCTGCGCCGCATGTTGCTGAATTGGCCTGACGCGCCACCCGAACTTTACGACGCTATCGCCAAACTGCTGCAGGAACTGGCGCAGCCGCAGTGTGACAAATATCGTTTGGCGCTAATTTTGCGCGGCATTACGCCAGCGGCAACCGGTGATTACCGGCAGCGCGCTTTCGTCCAGCGACTGCGCTATTTCTGTTGGGTCTACCTCAACGTTAATCGCTGGATTCGCCTGATTGAACGCGCTGATGCCGACACGCGTTTTCAGCCGCCTTATGCGCCTTCACTGGCGCGCGAGAGCGACAGTGCGGAAGCCGGCTGGAGTGCACTGCGCACCTTCAGCGTGATTATGCTGGGCTGCGCCTTTTGGATCACCACGCAGTGGGATTCCGGTGCCGCGGCCCTGACGCTGACCGCCATCGCCTGTGTGCTTTACTCTTCCGCCCCTTCGCCCAGTGGCAGCGTAACGCTACTGCTGAAAACCTTGCTGTGGCTGTCGCTGTTTAGTTTTGTGCTGCAGTTCGGTTTGATGGTGCAAATCAGCGCGCTGTGGCAGTTTTTGTTGGTGCTGTTCCCGCTGCTACTCACCTTGCAGTTGTTTAAACTGCAGCAGAAGAAACGTGCGGGGATGTGGGGGCAATTCATTGTTTTTATGGGATCGTTTATCGCCGTCACCAATCCGCCAGACTGGGATTATCAAAGTTTCCTGAATGACAATCTCGCGAAGGTGTGTGGCGTACTGCTGGCGTGGCTGGCGTTTCAGGTCCTGCGTCCCAGTTCCGATGCGCGTCGCAGTCGCCGGCATATTCGCGCCCTGCGGCATGCGTTTCTCGATCAACTGCGTCGCCATCCGCGTCAAAGCGAAAGCCACTTTGAATCGCAGATTTATCATCATATCAGTCAGTTAAGTAACAGTCGCGACGAGCAAGCGCGCGTCTGGCTGCTGCGCTGGGGCGTGGTACTGCTCAACTGTTCGCATATTGTCTGGCAACTGCGTGAATGGCAGCCCACTTCCGCTACGCTGGGACGGATGCGCGACAGCAGCCTGCAAAATTTACAGAGGATTATCAGCCTGCGCGGCGTGCATCATACCGCGTTGCAAGCTACGCTGGATGAGCTGGAGACCATGATTAACCAATTGCAGCAGCAGCCCGAGCGCGAAGCCAATATGCTGGCTGGCATTTTGTGGCGATTGCGCTGCTCACTCGCGCAGCTCGCGCAGGCGGTGCCGGATTAATCACTGACAATATTGCGTGGTCTGGCGATTAAAGTCTTCCTGCAGTTGCAGCAGCGATTTCTGTCCTTCAAAACGGGTTTTATCCTGATCGGACATCGGTTCGATCACCAGCGCCTTCTCTTCTGAGGAGTAGATAAAACGCCGACTCAAAGTGGTGCCGGTGAAACTTTTGCCCTGAATACCGCCGCAAACCACCGTCATCGCATGTCGATAGGTTTCACTGTGCAAAAAATTGGTTTCGGTCGCGCTGCGTAATACGTTTTGACAGCCCTGGGCTTCGAGACGCTGCAGTGTGTGCTTTGTCAGCCATTCACGGCCACGGGCAATCTTCTCACAGGTTACGCGCAGTGGATTGGTATCGATAGTGCGTTGTAATTGTCGACTGGCATCCAAACGTAACTGCGTATCATTCGGTTGATCGCAACCCACCAACAACAAACATAACAGCATTATCCCACGCGTTTTCATTCCTGCCCCTGAGCATTTATTCCTGAATCAATATCATAGGACGGAAAAACCGCTGAGAGTAGTAAGAAAATGGGTCAACTTTTTTCAGGGAGGGTGAAAAAGGGCGACAAAAAGTTGCCGCCCTCAGCGTTAAATTACGCCGCAGGCAAAACGCGCCCCGCCGCCGCCAAGCGGTTGCGGATGATCGGCATGATTATCGCCGCCGACATGCACCATTAAGGCTTTACCTTTGATTTCACTCAGGGATTTAATGCGCGGCGCGACGACCGGATAGTTCGCCTTACCATCTTCTGTCACGAACAGTGCAGGTAAGTCACCAAGGTGTCCGTCGGCATACGGGCCAAGATGTTTGCCGCTGTTTTGCGGATCGAGATGTCCACCTGCCGCGCCCGCTGCCACGGTTTTCCCATCGGATTGACCGGGTTCACAACTGCCTTTGGCATGCACATGGAAGCCATGAATGCCGGGTTTGAGTCCGGTTAACGCGGGTGTAAATTGCACTCCGTACGGCGTTTCGCTGAGAGTGACTTTGCCAATCACCGCCCCGATACCTTGTGCCGTGGTTTCATGCAGCGTGACCTCTTCCGACGCAGCCTGCGCGCCAGCGGCGCAAGCCACAGCCACAGCCAGCATAACAATGAGGGTTTTCTTCATAACGTCTCCTTACGGTTAGATTCCCTTTAAGCCTGGACTGCTTTCATCCAGGCTGCCGTAATTTGACGCAGCTTTACGCTTTAGGGCACATCATAACCGATGGCGGCTTTGCGAATGCGGAACCACTGCTGGCGATCAAGCGTTAACTGGCACGCCCCGACCGCTTCTTTAACACGTTCGATTTTGCCTGACCCAATAATGGGCAGCGGACGACTTGGCAACTTCATTACCCATGCATAGACCACTTGCTCGATATTGCTGGCGCCAATCTCTTGTTTCACCTGCTCCAGCTCATCACGCAGGGGTTGATAATGCGGATCGTTAAACAGTCGGCCGCCGCCGAGGCAAGACCATGCCATCGGACGAATGCGATTCTGCTGACACTGATCGAGCGAGCCATCCAACAGCGAGGTTTGCTCCAGCGGAGAGATTTCCAGCTGGTTAGTGACCAGACTGAACGGCAAACGCGATTGCAGCAGCGTGAACTGTGAAGCGGTGAAGTTGGACACACCGAAGTGGCGCACTTTGCCGCTCTGATGCAGCGCCATAAAGGCTTCTGCAATCTCATCTGCGTCCATCAATGGATCCGGACGATGAATCAGCATGAGATCGAGGTAATCGGTATTGAAATGACGCAGGGAATTTTCAGCGCTGTGCAGAATGTGACTGGCTTCAGTGATGTAGTGGCCGATGCGGTGTTCAGGTTTTGCACGCGTGGCAATGCCACATTTGGTGACGATTTGCAGCTTCTCACGC
Organism: Enterobacter ludwigii; assembly: GCA_900068845.1. GTDB lineage: Bacteria > Pseudomonadota > Gammaproteobacteria > Enterobacterales > Enterobacteriaceae > Pantoea > Pantoea ludwigii_A. The sequence goes on along the minus strand of CEFQ01000010.1, from coordinate 943,498 downwards.
AAGCCTGGAGCCAGGCGCAGCGCGTCACCGAAGGCGGCTTCACATTGGTAATCGCCGTAAATGTCGGCGTGATCGACGGTGGTGATGCCCAGCGCCAAATGGTGCTCGATAAACGCCACCACTTGCTGCGGCGTCATGCCCCACTCCATTAAACGCCAGTAGCCAGCAATCAGCGGTGAAAAAGACGGTCCCTGCGGTGCAATAGCCTGCGGTTGTAACATGGTTAAACTCCCTCAAACACGGATCCAGATGACGAAAGCGGGAGTATAACGGAAAGGCAAATCATCGTTTTCTTAAAACAGTTCCGGTTGTTGTGGATCATGATCTTCATCCACTTTCTGCTGCCGCTGCAGGCGCATAAAGCGTTGCCGGCACAAGCGCAGCACATCACGCTTTTGCGCATCGCTGAATTTCATCCAGTTAAAGCGCTCTTCCCGGCTGCGTAAACACCCACGACAATAGCCACGCGCGTCACTCTGGCAAATGCCGCGACACGGACTGGGAACGGGGAAGAACTCCAGTTGCTCGACCACATCAACTCCGCAATTAACATCTGACTTAACATTGATAACAGCTTAGTGACATTGTGCAAAGAGTAAACGTGAATTGCTCATAATGTCCCCACGACCACCTCTGGTTACGACTGTTTACCAAATAGCCAGCGTTTACAGAATGTAAAGTGCGCATGTTTAATCTTCGTTAAGGTTTTCCTCATCTTGTCTTCATAGGATTGTCGCATTACTCCTCAGCGTCGAATTTTCATGAGATTACCGAACACATTTCAGTGCAGTAGCAGTGGATTTAACCTTATTGCTGCGCTGTTCTTCGCCTTGATATTGAATGCCCTTTTCTTGCTGCACGCATGGGAAATGATCCCTTACGATCATCCCCACGATTATCTGTTCGCTGCCAGTATCCCTGTAGTACTAGCCTCGGCTTTCTATTTTATTTTCTCGCTTGCTGCGTTGCCTTATATCCGCAAGCCTTTGCTGATTGTGCTGGTCGTCGTTAGCGCGGCCGCCAACTACTTCATGCACAGTTTTGGTACGGTTATCGACACCAATATGATCCAAAACGTATTTGAATCCGACCCGCAAGAGGCCGGGGCGTTGATCAGTAGCCGCTATGTAATATGGATGTTGTTGATGGGGATTGTGCCGGTAGCGCTGATTTGCGGCGTGCGTTTTCATCAGGGACAACGATGGTGGTGGAACTTACTGCAACGCTTAACGGGCGCATTGGGAGCAATATTAGTGATATTGCTAATGGCAGCGCTGTTCTACAAAGATTACGCCTCGCTGATACGCAATAATAAAAACCTGATCAAGATGATTACCCCGGCCAATATCGTTAGCGGTACCGGCCACTATGTCGATCAACGTTATCTGCAAGGTAGCCAGGCGCTGGTGAAACTCGGTGAAGATGCACATAAAGGTCCGTTAATCTCCGCAGCAACCAAAAAAACGCTGGTGGTGCTAGTCGTAGGGGAAACGGCGCGCGCCGGGAATTTCTCGTTGGGCGGTTACGCGCGAGATACCAATCCAGAACTGAAAAAACAGAAGGTAATTTATTATCGCAACGCCAGTTCCTGCGGCACAGAAACCGCCATATCGGTGCCCTGTATGTTCTCCAATATGCCACGCGCGCATTACGACGCTAATCTGGCGCACCATCAGGAAGGCATGCTCGACATCCTTGCCCATGCGGGCGTGAGCGTGCTGTGGCGCGAGAACGATGGTGGCTGTAAAGGCGCCTGTGACCGCGTGCCACACACCGATATGACACAGTGGAAACTGCCACAATATTGCCATGACGGATTTTGCCAGGACGATGTGTTGCTGCATCGTCTTGATAACTATGTTGATAGCCTGCACAACGACAGCATTATTTTACTACACCAAATGGGCAGCCACGGTCCGGCCTATTATCAGCGCTATCCGGCTGAATTCCGCCGCTTTACGCCCACCTGCGACAGTAAGCAGATTCAGGATTGCGATCATCAGGCGCTGGTCAATACCTATGACAACACCTTGCTGTATTCCGACGCGATGCTAAGCCGCACCATTGATAAGCTGAAAGGCCTGAGCGATCGCTTCAATGTAGCCTTGGTCTACCTCTCCGATCACGGTGAATCTCTTGGCGAGCGCGGAATGTATCTGCACGGCGCACCTTATCTGTTTGCCCCGACGCAGCAGACACACATTCCTCTGCTGTTGTGGATGTCACCGGGTTACGCGGCGGCCAATCACATTAATGAAGCCTGTTTACGCCAGCAAGCAGCCGACGAAAACGTATCGCAAGATAATCTTTTCCATACGGTTTTAGGCATGTTCAATGTCCAGACCCAGCAATATCAGCCGCAGCTGGACATGATCAGATCGTGCCAAACGGCTGCCTGAAGGTTGCATTAGACTGACTGGTCTAATAACCTGCAACCCATGAATAAGACTCAGCCTCGCAACGATACCCGTGAACACCTGCTCGCCATTGGCGAGCAGGTTTGTTTACAGCGCGGTTTTACCGGCATGGGATTGATCGAGATGCTGGCGTTGGCGGACGTCACCAAAGGCTCGTTCTATCACTATTTCGGTTCGAAAGAAGCCTTTGGCGTGGCGCTGATTGAGCGCTACTTCACCCACTTTCAGCAACAGATCGATCAGCAACTGAATCTGCCAGGCCTCACGCCGAGTGAACGTCTGTTAGCGCATTTTCGATATGGCGAAAGGCTGTTTATCGAGCAGGGCCATATTGTTGGCTGCCTTGGCGTGAAGTTATCAGCGGAAGTGTGCGATCTCTCTGAACCGATGCGCGATGCGCTGCAACAGGGTGCGAATGCCATCATCGCGGCCTACACACGCTGTTTAACCGATGTGGCGGCTGAGCAGGCATTGCCCTATGACCAAACTCCGCAGCAGCTGGCGCATCGTTGCTACTTGTTGTGGCTTGGGGCCAGTTTGCAGAGCAAGATTTCCCGAGAATCAGGTCCGATTAGCCTGGCGCTCGACACCATCGAACAGTGGCTGATGAGTCACTGATTTTTAAAAATCCGCGTTACTAGACGACCGGTCTTCCTGGAGCAATTATTATGGCGAGTAAGCAGCTGTTCTCCCCACTCAAAGTGGGCGCGATTACCGTACCGAACCGCATTTTCATGGCCCCGTTGACGCGTCTGCGCAGCATTGAGCCGGGCGATATCCCAACGCCGTTGATGGCGGAATATTATCAACAGCGCGCAAGCGCCGGTTTAATCATCACCGAAGCCACTCAGATCTCTTTCCAGGCGAAAGGTTACGCTGGCGCGCCGGGTCTGCACACACAGCAGCAAATTGCCGCGTGGAAAATGATTAACGAAGGCATTCATGCTGCTAAAGGTCACAGCGCCGTCCAGCTGTGGCATACCGGCCGCATTTCGCATAACAGCGTGCAGCCAGAAGGCAAAGCGCCTGTCGCACCCACCGCGCTGGCGGCGGGTACGCGTACTTCCCTGCGCGCCGCGGATGGTTCTGTTTATCGTGAAGACACCTCAGTACCGCGCGAGCTGTCAGTGGCAGAAATTCAGCAAATCGTAAAAGATTTTGGTCAGGCCGCCGCCAATGCGCGCGATGCCGACTTCGACCTGCTGGAGCTGCATTCTGCGCACGGTTATCTGATGCACCAGTTCCTTGCACCTGACTCAAACCAGCGTACCGATGAGTATGGCGGTTCGATTGAGAAACGTGGCCGTTTCGCGCTGGAAGTGGTGGATGCAGCAATTGCCAACTGGTCTGCCGACCGCATTGGGATTCGCGTTTCGCCAATCGGTGCCTTCCAGAATCTGGAAAATGGCCCGGACGAAGAAAAAGCGGCGCTGTGGTATATCGCCGAGCTAGGCAAACGCGGCATCGCCTATCTGCACCTATCTGAGCCAGACTGGGCGGGTGGACAGCCTTACAGCGATGCCTTCCGCGAGAAAGTGCGTGCGCTGTTCCCTGGCGTCATCATCGGTGCGGGTGCCTACACCGTTGAGAAAGCCGATGATCTGATTGCTCGCGGCCTGATTGATGCGGTGGCGTTTGGCCGCGACTTTATCGCTAACCCGGATCTGGTGGCGCGTCTGCAGCAAGATGCCCCTCTCAACCCGCAACGTCCGGAAAGCTTCTACGGCGGCGGTGCTGAAGGGTATACCGATTACCCCACCCTGTAAGAAAATGGCTGCCGCCGTGGATTGGCGGCAGCGTTGTTTCATCAGTGTGTATACTTAGTTGTCTTGTCATTCACTGATGACGTTTTAAAAAAGAGGATGTTATGCGTTTACTTCACACCATGTTACGCGTTGGCGATTTGCAACGTTCCATCGACTTTTACACCCGCGTGCTCGGCATGCGCGTGCTGCGTCAGAGCGAAAACACCGAGTACAAATACACGCTGGCGTTTGTTGGCTATACCGAAGAGAGCGAAGGCGCGGTGATTGAGCTGACATACAACTGGGGCGTGGACAAATACGATCTCGGCAACGCTTACGGCCATATCGCGCTGGGCGTGGACAATGTGGCCGACACCTGCGAACGCATTCGCAGCGCCGGCGGCAACGTGACGCGTGAAGCGGGTCCGGTGAAAGGCGGTTCTACCATTATTGCGTTTGTTGAAGATCCAGACGGTTACAAAATCGAGCTGATTGAAAATAAACATGCCGGTCACGGCTTAGGCAACTAATGTTGCTCGTCAGCCTGCTAATTGCAGGCTGACTTCCCTCTCCTGCTGCACCCTCCTGCGATTTTTGCCATAATGCGCGCTGCCCTATTTATTGCCATGAGATCCTGATGTCTGAATCGAACGCTTTAAACGCTCTCCACCAACGCTTCCGCGGTTTTTATCCTGTCGTGATCGATGTTGAAACCGCTGGTTTCAATGCACAAACCGATGCACTGCTGGAAATTGCAGCCACAACGCTGAAAATGGATGAAGACGGCTGGTTGCATCGCGATGAAACGCTGCACTTCCATGTGGAACCGTTTGAAGGCGCCATTCTCAATCCTGCGGCGCTGGCGTTTACCGGTATCGATCCCACCAATCCGCTGCGCGGTGCGGTAAGCGAATACGAAGCGCTGCATGCGATTTTTAAAATGGTACGCAAAGGCACCAAAGACAGCGGCTGTAATCGCGCCATTATTGTGGCGCACAATGCCACTTTCGATCTTAACTTTGTCATGGCGGCCGCAGAACGCGCCAGCCTGAAACGCAATCCGTTCCACCCTTTCGCCACGTTTGATACTGCGGCATTAAGCGGATTAGTGTTGGGGCAAACCGTATTGGCGAAAGCCTGCAAAGCAGCGGGAATGGAGTTTGATAGTACGCAAGCGCATTCGGCGCTGTATGACACCGAGCAAACCGCGACGCTGTTCTGTGAGCTGGTGAATCGCTGGAAACGCCTTGGTGGCTGGCCATTGGCTTTCAGTGAAGAAACCGCTGACGACGCGTCCGTCGAATAGCCAAAGAAAAGGCCGACATGTGTCGGCCTTCTGCATTATTCCGCTTCTTTATACTTCTCAGCGGTCTCTTTCAGCAGCGGCTGAAGTTCGCCGCGCTGGAACATTTCCACGATGATGTCGCAGCCGCCAACCAGCTCACCATCAACCCACAGCTGCGGGAAGGTTGGCCAGTTCGCGTATTTTGGCATTTCAGCACGGATATCCGGGTTCTGCAGAATGTCCACATAGGCGAAACGCTCGCCGCATGCGGAAAGCGCCTGCACGGCCTGCGCCGAGAAACCGCAGCTTGGCAGCTTCGGGGAACCTTTCATGTACAGCAGAATCGGGTTTTCTGCGATCTGACGCTGAATTTTTTCAACAGTACTCATTATTGCCTTCCTTAATCCTTCACTTCGTGTTTGTTTATTGTAGCGATTTCGCTCCCGTACTGAAAACGGGATTTTGTGTTTGCGCCTGCTAATCGCCATGTTTGTTAAGTCAATTCATGACAAATAACATTTTCATATCATTAATTGGCATTAATAAATTAATAATTAGCAATAGTTTCGCTGGGTTAACCAGCTGAAATCGCTCATTTTTGCTACAGAATCAATCTGGTAACATATTAATGGAAAAAGGCCTTACCTTTTGGAAAAAAAGTGGATTAGAATTGCCTCGGCGCTGGTCACTTGATCAGATTTCTCTCACTTTGCCGCAGTCTGTGTTCATTCAGCCTGCTTAACCTGTAACCGGATTATGCGTCTACTAATTACGCTTTTCATACTGGCTTTAGCCCAACTGTTCTTTAATGTGGCTGCTGCATCTCCGCATGCACCCGTTAATGCCAGCTCGCTCAAAGCAGAGAAAAAGAGCGCACGTGAAGACGAGCGCCGCAAACGACGTCCGGTGAAAACCACTACAAAAAAATCGCGCCTGACTGCTGTCCAAAAATTCAAACTAAAAAAACAGACCAAAACAGAAACCGCGCTGCACAAAACCACCAGCAAAAAATCCCCGCTGAAACTTACCGCTAAGAAATACGGTCATCAACGCCTGGTGAAGAAATCTCCCGAAGTGGTGGTTGATGACGAAGCGGTTGCGCTTACCGGCATCAAAATGAGTAAGTCGCACCGCCAGCGTTATCAAAAAGCGCGTGAAACGGCGATGACCAAATTAATGGGCCAACTCGGTAAACCTTATCAATGGGGCGGCACCTCGCCACATACCGGTTTCGACTGCAGTGGATTGGTCTGGTACGCCTATAAAGATCTGGTGAAATTCAAATTTCCGCGCACCGCCAATGAGATGTATCACTTGCGTGATGCTTCCCCGATCAAACGTGAAATGCTGGAGAAAGGGGATCTGGTGTTCTTCCGCATTAACAATCGCGGCACCGCTGATCATGTTGGCGTTTATCTCGGCAACGGCAAATTCATTCAGTCGCCGCGTACCGGCAAAGATATTCAGATTAGCGCTTTGGGAGAGGATTACTGGCAGAAACACTATGTGGGCGCGCGTCGTATGATGACGCCAAAAACCATTCGCTAATTGTTGCGCAACAAACAGAAAAAAGCCGGATGCTGCACACAGCTCCGGCTTTTTTGTTAATGCATGATCGCGGTAAAACTGAAGGCGATAATCATCAACAGTGCGCCAACAGTGGTCATTAGCGCCAGCTTCAGGTCAGTATTCATCACAACTCCTTAGTCACACAATTAATAGGGTTAACGCGATTTTCGCACAGCAATCGGCAAAAATCTCGTGTTATCCGCGCGGGCTTGTTAGAATCGCCGCCTTTCGTTGCGCAACAGATTTTGCGCGTGCTGTATTTTCAGCATAATGAAGTGATTTCGTCTGCTATAACACCCCGTTTTGCCCGCCTTTTGGGCTGTAAAAGCGTTAGCAGACGCAAACGTTTAACAATATACTTATCAGTAAGTTGCGATAAGCCCAGGAGTACCATTTTCATGGCAACAATTAAAGATGTCGCAAAACGCGCAGGTGTCTCAACCACCACGGTTTCGCATGTCATCAACAAAACGCGTTTCGTTGCGGAAGAAACGCGTAACGCCGTATGGGAAGCGATCAAACAATTACACTACTCGCCAAGTGCCGTGGCGCGTAGTCTCAAAGTGAATCACACCAAAACCTTAGGTCTGCTGGCAACGTCCAGTGAAGCGCCCTATTTTGCTGAAATTATCGAAGCGGTGGAGAATCGTTGTTTCGAACGCGGCTATACGCTGATTCTCGGCAATGCGCACAACGATCTGCAAAAACAGCGCGCCTATCTGTCGATGATGGCGCAAAAGCGCGTCGATGGTTTGCTGGTGATGTGTTCTGAGTATCCGGACGATTTACTGCAAATGCTGGAAGAGAACCGCAATATCCCGATGGTCGTCATGGATTGGGGTGCTTCGCGCGGTGATTTTACCGATACGGTGCAGGACAACGCGTTTCAAGGCGGCTATCTCGCCGGGCGTTATCTGATTGAACGTGGCCATCGCGATATTGGTGCCATCCCTGGCCAGATGGAGCGCAACACCGGCGGCGGACGTCACGCAGGATTTCTGCAGGCGATGAACGAAGCAGGCATTACAGTGCGTCCAGAATGGGTGGTTCAGGGCGACTTTGAACCTGAATCCGGTTATCAGGCCATGCAGCAGATTCTTAACCAGAAACAGCGCCCAACCGCCGTGTTCTGCGGCGGCGATATTATGGCAATGGGCGCAATTTGTGCCGCCGATGAGATGGGTTTGCGTGTACCGCAAGATATCTCGGTGATTGGTTACGATAACGTGCGCAACGCGCGCTATTTCACGCCCGCGCTGACAACCGTACACCAGCCTAAAGCCGAACTGGGTGAAAAAGCGCTGGAAATGCTGTTGGATCGCATCACCAGCAAACGTGAAGATCCACAAACCATCGAGGTTCAGCCTACGCTGATTGAACGTCGTTCAGTGGCGTACGGTCCCTTCCGCGATTATCGCCGCTAAGCTGACACTTCGCTGAGCCATTCGTGGTTCAGCGTTTCAGCATCCCCCAGATAAGCCAGTAACCACTCAAGCGCCGGCGACGTGCGTTGTTCTGCCCAGCTGACGCAGCACGGACTATCAGGAAAGGCTTGCGGCAGCGACAGTTCGACCAATTTATGACTGTCCAGCAGCGGACGCGCCAAATGGCCCGGCACCATTCCAACGCACAATCCTGCCAGCAAACACGCCATCCCGGTTTCCCATTCTGGCACCACCAGCCGCCGCTGATTATCTAGCGTCCAGGTCATACGGCGCGGCAACGCACGCGACGTATCTTCCAGCACCAGTGATGGCCACGCTCGCAACGTTTCATCATCCAGTTCCGTGCTGTTAACCAGTGGATGATCCGGGCTGACCACACAACGCCAATTCAGCGCGCCCATATCCTGAAACGCAAAACGTCCACCGACAGGAATCGCCTGCGTGGCGCCAATCGCGACATCTACCCGACCATCGGCTAATGCATCCCACACTCCGTTGAACACTTCGTAGCTGATAATCAACTCCATATCGGGAAAATGACGATAGAAGTCCTTCACTAATTGCCGCGTGCGCTGCGGTTTTACAATGCAGTCAACCGCGATACTCAATTCACCGCGCCAGCCATTCGCCAGTTGTTGACACTGCCTACGCGTTGCCAGCATTTTTTTGATAACAGATCGCCCTTCACGAACGAAGTGCTCGCCGGCTGGTGTCATGACCACTTCGCGATGCTGGCGCTCAAACAACGGTACCGCCAACCAGGTTTCCAGCTGACGCACGGTATAGCTGACGGCAGAAGGCACGCGATGCAGCTCCTGCGCGGCCGCGCTAAAACTGCCGGTGCGCGCCACGGCATCCACCACTTCAAGCGCATATTCTGACCACATATTTTTGCCTTCAAAAAATTTAACAGCAACGTGCAAATATTAGCGTTTCACAAAGCGCGTTGCATCCTTTTACACTCCCCGGCGTTCAACCTGCCCAAAAGAGAATCAACATGTTGTCGTCTAAAGCATTTATGCCTTATCTCGCCGTGCTCAGCATGCTCGGCTTTCTTGCCACGGATATGTATTTACCCGCCTTTGGCGATATGCAGCGTGATTTTGCTAGCGCACCCGGCACTATCAGCGCCAGCTTAAGTCTGTTTCTCGGCGGTTTTGCCTGTGCACAGGTGTTTTGGGGGCCGCTGTCGGATCGTTATGGACGTAAACCGATTTTACTGGCGGGTTTAGCCATCTTCGCCCTCGGCTGCCTGGGTATGCTTTGGGTAACCGACGTACGCCTGATGTTGGCGCTGCGCTTTGTGCAGGCCATTGGCGTGTGTGCTGCAGCCGTGAGCTGGCAGGCGTTGGTGGTCGATCACTATCCAAAAGCCAAAGCGAATAAAGTGTTTGCAACGATTATGCCGCTGGTTGCGCTGTCTCCTGCGCTGGCACCACTGCTTGGCGCCTGGCTTATCAGCCACTTCCACTGGCGCAGCATCTTTATCACGCTGACATTGGTCGCGGTGGTACTGCTGATCGGTACGCTGCAGTTAACGTCGCCTAAGCGCGAAAAAGTGGCCGGTGGTACACAACCTGGCTGGTTAATCTTACTGGGCACGCGCGTCTATAGCGGTAACGTCTTGATCTATTCTGCTTGCTCGGCGAGTTTCTTCGCCTGGCTGACGGGATCACCTTTCATTCTCGCCGCTGCTGGCTTGACACCGGGCGATATTGGCCTGAGTTATATTCCGCAGACTATTGCGTTTTTAATTGGCGGTTTTGGCTGTCGCACGCTGTTAAATCGTTATCAAGGTGCACAACTGTTGCCATGGTTGCTGGTGCTGTATAGCCTGAGCATCCTGAGCCTGTTTGTTATCGCCTTAATGCCTTCAGCGCCGCTGTTCGTATTACTCATGCCATTCTGCGGCATGGCGCTGGCCAATGGCGCGATCTATCCGATTGTGGTTGCCAGCGCATTAGCGCCCTTCCCGCACGCCACCGGCAAAGCGGCCGGATTACAGAACTTGTTCCAGTTAGGATTGTGCTTTGTCGCCAGCCTGTTGGTCTCTGCTGGCCTTGAGCAAGCGCTGTTTAACACGACTTTAGTGATGGTGGCCACCGTGGTACTGGCGTGGGCGGGGTTTGTCTGCCAGCGAGCAGTAAACGCACAAAGTGATATTGCCCACACTTCCCGTCCCTGCGAAGATAATCATTAAGGCAACGATTTTCGTTAGCAAACTAACGATCACCCGTTGAATATTGACCCACGTGAGCATATACTCAGTGGGTCAGTAATTCTGTATTAAATCAATAATATAAATGTAATACCTTTAGCGACCCTGTCGCGGGATGGCGTCTGCACGATACTCCAGTGTTACGTCCAACTTTTCTATTCAAATTCATACCTCTGTAAAACGTCGGATTTTTGGCGCACGGGTTTTCCGTGAGTTCTCTCACAGGTCTTGGGAAATTGGCTATTCTTTTTCTCAGGTTCAGATCGGAAGGTGATGGAGAAGCTATGAGTTCATCTGTTATAGAAGAAGTGAGCCTTGAAGAAAACCACTGGTATCGGATCGTCAATGAACTGCTAGAGCGCGCAGATATTGCAGTTAATGGCACTCGTCCCTGGGATATTCAGGTAAAGCATCCAGATTTTTTTAAACGCGTTCTTGAGGAAGGTTCTCTCGGCTTGGGTGAAAGTTACATGGACGGCTGGTGGGAGTGTGAACAACTCGATATGTTCTTCCATCGCGTATTAAAACATCATCTGGACCAACAATTACCGCGGCATTTTAAAGATACGTTGCGCATTGCAGCTGCGCGTCTCACTAATTTGCAATCAAAAAAACGTGCCTGGATTGTCGGTAAAGAACATTACGATCTCGGCAATGATCTTTTCTCATTAATGCTTGACCCTTATATGCAATATTCCTGCGGCTACTGGAAAGATGCCGAAACATTGGAAAATGCGCAGCAGGCAAAACTGGATCTGATTTGCCGCAAGTTACAACTGGAACCGGGCATGACGCTGTTGGATATCGGTTGTGGCTGGGGCGGGCTGGCAGAATATGCGGCGCGCCACTATGGCGTAACGGTGCATGGCGTAACGATTTCAGCCGAACAGCAAAAAATGGCTCAACAACGCTGTGAAGGTTTAGATGTCACTATTTTGCTGCAGGATTATCGCGATCTTAATAATCAATATGATCGCATCGTCTCCGTCGGTATGTTTGAGCATGTCGGGCCGAAAAACTATGCCACTTATTTTGATGTTGCTGACCGCAATCTCAAGCCAGACGGCATATTTTTGCTGCACACCATTGGTGCCCTCACGACAGATATGAATGTCGATCCGTGGATTGATAAATATATCTTCCCGAACGGTTGTTTGCCGTCGGTTCGACAAATCGCGGACGCCAGTGAGCCACATTTCGTTATGGAAGACTGGCATAATTTTGGCACGGATTACGATACAACGTTAATGGCGTGGTACGACCGTTTTCAGGCTGGCTGGCCGCAACTGGCCGAGAAATATGGCGAACGTTTTAAACGTATGTTCGATTACTATCTCAATGCCTGCGCCGGTGCGTTTCGTGCCCGTGATATTCAGCTGTGGCAGGTGGTGTTTAGTCGTGGCAAGGATGGCGGATTACGCGTTGCGCGTTAATGCGCATCTGGAAATGAATCAAGGCGCCGCATGGCGCCTTTTTAAACCGCATTATTCTGCGCTATCAAGCTGCGCCAGTGCGGCGGCTTCACGCTGCGCTAAAACGCGTTCAACCGTTTCCACAATTGCTTGAGTATGAGGATCAATCTCAATATTGACCTTATGACCAAACTTCTTCGCGCCTAGCGTGGTGCGCTCCAGCGTTTCTGGAATCAGATGCACACAGAATTTGCTTTTCGTCACGTCGCCCACGGTTAAACTGATTCCATCGATGCCGACGAAACCTTTATGCAGAATATATTTTATCTGCGTGGCGTCCTGTAATTTAAACCAGATTTCGCGGTTGTTTTCTGACTGGATGATTTTGCAGATTTCCGCCGTGGTCATAATATGGCCAGACATTAAGTGACCGCCAATTTCATCGCTAAACTTCGCTGCACGCTCAATATTCACGACATCACCCACCTTTAATTCACCCAGGTTGGTAATACGCAATGTTTCTTTAATCAGATCGAAGCTAACCAGATCGCCGTTAATCCCGGTCACGGTCAGACAGCAGCCGTTATGTGCCACCGATGCGCCCAGCGCCAGTCCCGGTAACAGATCGTCCGGTAAGCGCACAATATGGGTACGAAACAGATCTTTCTCTTCAATGCCGACAATTTCTGCCGTGCCTTGCACAATTCCAGTAAACATAATCTCAGCCTCTGCAAAGTTTGCGTCAGTTTATCACAGCTTGTCGGCGGCAGCTTAATTTGGCGGGGTTCAAACTTTACACAACTTGCTAAACAAAATGCGATCAATGTTTGGCGGAAGCCAACACTGCCGCTACACTATGCCGCGCATTCTTTGGGGATTTCGCCCCACTCTCTTCTTTAATTAAGCAGGTGTTACGTGCAGAAGTATTTTACAGAAGCGCGTCAATTGCTGGCCCTCGCGATTCCGGTCATCCTTGCTCAGGTAGCCCAGACTGCGATGGGATTTGTAGATACTGTTATGGCCGGTGCGGTAAGCGCCACGGATATGGCCGCCGTTGCTGTCGGCACCTCTATCTGGCTTCCCGCCATTCTGTTTGGTCATGGTCTTCTACTGGCTTTGACGCCTACCGTTGCGCAACTCAACGGTTCAGGACGACGCGAACGTATCGCGGAACAAGTGCGCCAGGGTTACTGGATGGCAATGGCTGTCGCGCTGTTGATTATGGTCGTGCTGTGGAACGCCGGTTATCTGATTAACACCATGCATGACATTGATCCCGAATTGGCCGCCAAAGCTGAAGGATACCTCCATGCATTACTGTGGGGTGCGCCGGGTTATCTGCTGTTCCAGGTGATGCGCAACCAATGTGAAGGTTTGTCGAAAACCAAACCGGCGATGCTGCTTGGCTTTCTCGGCCTGATGGTGAACATTCCGCTTAACTATGTCTTTATTTACGGCCATTTTGGTATGCCGGCCCTGGGCGGCGTAGGCTGCGGCGTGGCGACAGCATCGGTCTATTGGGTGATGTTTTTGGTGATGCGCTTCTGGGTGAAACGCATGGCAAGTATGCGCGACATTCGTATGAAAACGCGCTGGTCCGCACCATCACGCGCCATTTTGTCACGTCTGTTCACGCTGGGTTTGCCGGTGGCATTAGCGCTGTTCTTTGAGGTCACGCTATTTGCTGTGGTCGCGCTGCTGGTATCACCGCTCGGCATCGTGAAAGTGGCTGGCCACCAAATCGCGCTTAACTTCAGTTCGTTGATGTTCGTGTTGCCCCTTTCACTTGGCGTGGCGACCACCATTCGTGTTGGCTATCGACTCGGACAAGGTTCGGCCGAACAGGCGCGCGTCGCCGCCTGGACCGGACAAGGCGTGGGCATCAGCATGGCAGGTCTCACCGCGCTGTTTACCGTGATTTTTCGTCACGATATTGCCGCACTTTATACCACCAATCCGGAAGTGATTACCCTTGCCGCGCAGTTGATGCTGCTGGCGGCGATCTATCAATTCTCAGATTCGATTCAGGTGATTGGCAGCGGTATTTTGCGCGGGTATAAAGATACGCGCTCGATCTTCTTTATTACCTTTATTGCTTATTGGGTGCTGGGATTACCGGTAGGTTATGTGCTGGCGATGACGGACTGGGTATTACCGAAATTAGGCCCAGCCGGTTTCTGGTGCGGCTTTATTATCGGCCTGACTTCAGCGGCAGTGATGATGATTTGGCGTATCCGTCGTTTGCAGCGCTTACCTGCACAGGTCATCCTCGCGCGTGCTGCACGCTAAGTGGCTGAAGGCACGTAAATTGGCGGGTAATGGCGAAAAAAACGACGCATAGCACAGTTGCTGGTCAGTCGTGGGGGAAAAACACTTTTTCCCCTTGCCAGCATCACGACCTGCCGTTAATATTCGTCCCCGCTGTCGCCCTGACAGCGTGTTGCGCTCTTAGCTCAGTTGGTTAGAGCACCACCTTGACATGGTGGGGGTCGATGGTTCGAGTCCATTAGAGCGCACCAAGTGCGTCCGTAGCTCAGTTGGTTAGAGCACCACCTTGACATGGTGGGGGTCGGTGGTTCGAGTCCACTCGGACGCACCAATTAGTGAATTTCCTGAATGCGCTCTTAGCTCAGTTGGTTAGAGCACCACCTTGACATGGTGGGGGTCGATGGTTCGAGTCCATTAGAGCGCACCAAGTGCGTCCGTAGCTCAGTTGGTTAGAGCACCACCTTGACATGGTGGGGGTCGGTGGTTCGAGTCCACTCGGACGCACCAATTAGTGAATTTCCTGAATGCGCTCTTAGCTCAGTTGGTTAGAGCACCACCTTGACATGGTGGGGGTCGATGGTTCGAGTCCATTAGAGCGCACCACTCTGGTTTTTTCTCCTTGCGCAACACCCTTTTCTTGATCTGCATCGTCTTTCTTACGCCGCTTTTATATTGGTTTTCGCATACTTAGCGACTATACTATGCCGCGTTGTTCCACCTGAAAGGTTTCAGCGCTAACGTGCCTATGCAAACAACTCCAATGATTTGCGCAACACTGATAACTCAGTTCCCTCGCGTACTGCATAACTTCTCTGCACGCTTTGCTTTCGTCTCCTATTCTTATTTCTGTGAAATCCGTTCCAACACCATAACTATTCTCACTTCGGTGCCATGCGCATCGAATTCCGACCTTTATCATCCATCACAACTTATAGAAAACCTGACATGAAAAAGACCAAAATCGTTTGTACTATCGGTCCAAAAACCGAATCTGAAGAGATGCTGACCCAATTGCTGGAAGCAGGCATGAACGTAATGCGCCTGAACTTCTCACATGGGGATTACGCTGAACATGGTCAACGCATCACCAACATGCGTGCCGTAATGGAAAAAACCGGTCGTCAGGCCGCTATTTTGCTGGACACCAAAGGTCCGGAAATTCGCACCATGAAACTGGAAGGCGGCAACGATGTGTCGTTGAAAGCTGGCCAGACCTTCACCTTCACCACCGATCAGTCGGTGATTGGTAACAGCGAACGTGTTGCCGTGACCTACGCCGGTTTCACCGAAGATTTGAAAATTGGCAACACCGTGCTGGTCGACGATGGCTTGATCGGAATGCAGGTCACTGAAGTCACTGAAAACTCCGTGGTGTGTAATGTTCTGAACAATGGCGATCTGGGTGAAAACAAAGGCGTGAACCTGCCGGGCGTTTCCATTCAGCTGCCTGCACTGGCGGAAAAAGATAAGCGCGACCTGATCTTCGGTTGCGAGCAAAACGTTGATTTCGTCGCCGCTTCGTTTATCCGTAAGCGTTCTGACGTGCTGGAAATCCGTGAGCACCTGAAAGCGCATGGCGGCGAGCACATTCAGATCATCTCGAAAATCGAGAATCAGGAAGGCCTGAACAACTTCGACGAGATCCTCGAAGCGTCAGACGGCATCATGGTTGCCCGTGGTGACCTCGGCGTAGAGATCCCGGTTGAAGAAGTGATCTTCGCGCAGAAGATGATGATCAAGAAGTGTAATAAAGCACGCAAAGTGGTGATCACCGCTACACAGATGCTGGATTCAATGATCAAGAACCCACGCCCTACTCGCGCGGAAGCTGGCGACGTCGCTAACGCCATCCTTGATGGGACTGATGCCGTGATGCTGTCGGGTGAGAGTGCGAAAGGCCGCTATCCGCTGGAGTCGGTCACCATCATGGCGACCATCTGTGAGCGTACCGATCGCGTGATGAAATCCCGCATCGATTCGCTGCAAGACTCACGTAAGCTGCGCATCACCGAAGCGGTTTGCCGCGGTGCGGTTGAGACGGCAGAGAAGCTGGAAGCACCACTCATTGTTGTAGCCACCGAAGGCGGTAAATCAGCCAAAGCCATCCGTAAGTATTTCCCGGATGCCACCATTCTGGCGCTCACCACCAACGAAACCACCGCGCGCCAGCTGATACTGAGCAAAGGTATCGAAACGCATCTGGTAACTGAAATTGCCTCAACTGATGATTTCTACCGCATTGGTAAAGAAATGGCGCTGGAAAGCGGATATGCGCAGAAAGGCGATGTTGTGGTGATGGTTTCAGGTGCATTAGTACCAAGCGGAACGACAAATACCGCTTCCGTACACGTAATCTGATTAGCAACTGAATTTTTATTAAAAAGCGCCTTTTGCAGGCGCTTTTTTTATTGCTGTCGTAATACAAAAGCCAGAAATTTCCAATCGAAATTAACTATTCAAAATCTCGTATGATTAAGGTTAGTCCGATTAAATCTCTCTGTTTTAGCTAATTATTTTCATCATCTTCTGTTAAATGCTGTTTCTTTGAGCGAACGATCAAATTTAAGCATGTTCTCATCAAAAATTTATTCTCAACTCAAAAAGCTTTGTGTAATACTTGTAACGCTACATGGAGATTAACTCAATCTAGAGGGTATAAAGAATGAATCGTACTAAACTGGTACTGGGCGCGGTAGTCCTGGCTTCAACTATGCTGGCTGGTTGCTCAAGCAACGCTAAAATCGACCAACTGTCTTCAGACGTTCAGACTCTGAACGCTAAAGTTGATCAGCTGAGCAACGACGTGAACGCAATCCGTTCTGACGTTCAGGCTGCTAAAGATGACGCAGCTCGTGCTAACCAGCGTCTGGACAACCAGGCTCACTCTTACCGTAAGTAAGAGTTCTGGTTTGAAAAATGGTGCCCATGTGGCACCATTTTTTTTGTCCTGATTCTGCGTTTCTCTGGTCCGGAATCAGGGTTGCGCTTCCGCCACACCTTTCGCTTCAGCACCCTTCTCCGTCGGCACGGCGCTCTCATCTGTTACCGGCTCACCACTGCTTACCAGCACTGGCATGCCTGAACGTCGTGCTATCACTTCCTTAATCAACGCCGTATCGCTCTTGTCGCTCTTTGAGAAGGCTTTCAGCTGCGCAGACTGCGCAATTGGCATGCTTTGCGGATCGTCCTTATCATTGCGTGATAAAGGCTGATGCACTTCAACGTAGCGCTTACCATCGGGCTCAATCGCATACTTGATTGGCTGATTGATGACCTGCACGCGCGTGCCTTTCGGCACGCTGTTGAACAACGCTTCAATATCATCAGGTCGCAGGCGAATGCAGCCAGAACTCACGCGCATGCCAATACCAAAGTCGGCATTGGTGCCGTGAATCAAATATTGACCAGTGCCGCGCGCCAGACGCATGGCAAACAGCCCCATCGGGTTATCTGGCCCTGCAGGCACCACGCCTGGCAAGGTGATGCCCTCTTTGGCATAGCGCTTACGGATATTGGTGGTCGGCGTCCAGGTAGGATTGGGGATTTTCTGGCTGATACTGGTGACCATGGTTGGCGTCATGGCGCCCAACTGGCCAATACCAATCGGATAGACCACCACGCGATCTTCACCTTTCGGATAATAGTAAAGCCGCAGTTCTGCGAGGTTGATGACAATGCCTTCGCGTGGCGCATCGGGCAGCAGCATCTGCAGCGGCACGGTTAATTGTGTGCCGGCTTTTGGCAGCCAGGGATCAACGCCTGGGTTCGCTTCCAGCATGCCCAGCATGCCTATCTTATAACGCGCTGCAATGCTTTCTAACGGCCGTTTGTCATCCGGCACAGTGGTAAGCGTATTCTCTCCAATTAAACGGCTGTTATCGGCTGGTAGGGGATAAACGGTTGCAAATGCAGGTGCAGAGAGTCCGCAACAGGACAACAGCAATGCACCGGCTAATCGTAAGGCTGGTTTCATGCAATTTTCTCTTTGTCGGATAGAACAGACCCCGGTCAAGCCGGGGTCTGGGGAGTGTAACTTAGCTGAGGGTCTGAGCGTTATGCCGGATCGCGCGGATCATCGCTTCAAGCCCCTGCGAACGCGAGGGAGTGAGATGTGAGGTCAGCGCCAATTCGCCGAACCAATGACGCACATCGAGATCGAGAATCTCTGGCGCCTTAAGCCCTTGATACAGGCTAAATACCACTGCAATCAATCCCTTAACGATGGCGGCATCACTGTCACCTTCTAAGGCGATGGTGCCATCAGCCTGCGGGGTCATGCGGATCCACACCTGGCTTTGACAACCTGAAATCACGTGTTCTGGCTGCTGCAAGCTTTCGGAGGATTCTGGTAATTTCCCACCGAGTTCAATGATGTAGAGGTACTTCTCTTCCCAGTTAGCGCAACGGTTAAAGTTACGTACCAGTCTCTCTTTATCTGGCAAATTCGCCATGAATCACTCCTGAAATCTGCTCAACCGCCCAGCAGACGATGAATACGGGTCAAACCTGCGGCCAGGCGATCGGCTTCTTCTTCGGTGTTATACAGCGCGAAGGAGGCTCGACACATTGCCGGCACCGCATAATGACGCATCAGCGGCATCGCGCAGTGATGGCCAGTGCGGATCGCAATACCGTATTGATCAAGGAAACTGCCGACATCAAACGCGTGATGCTTGCCAAGGTTAAAGGCCACCACACCGCTGCGACTGTCTGGACCGTAAATCACCAGATCCGGCACCGAAGCCAGTTTATCCAGCGCATAACGCATCAGCATCGATTCGCGCTGATGAATCACATCCAGGCCCAGCTCAGTAATCCACGTTAACGCCGCACCCAAACCAATGATGCCACCAGTATTCGGCGTACCCGATTCAAAACGCCAAGGCGCAGTGTTCCAGGTGGTGCCAGTGGGCAGCACTACCTCAGAAATCATTGAACCACCACCTTCCCACGGCGGCATGATCTCCTGCAGCGCTTTACGCGCGTAAAGCACACCAATGCCGGTCGGGCCATAGATTTTATGGCCGGAGAACGCGTAGAAATCGCAATCGATATCCTGCACATCCACCGCGTGATGCATCACCGCCTGCGCACCATCCACCAGCGTAATCACACCAGCGGCTTTCGCTTGCGCAACGATCGCTTTCACCGGGTTAACGGTGCCGAGCACGTTAGAAACGTGGGTCACTGCCAGCAAACGCGTACGACTGTCGATCAAGCCGCTCAACTGCTCCAGCGCCAGTTCACCCTGCGCATTCAGCGGCAGTACGCGAATCTCTGCGCCAGTACGCTGCGCCACCATCTGCCATGGCACGATATTAGCGTGATGCTCCATCTCAGTGATGATGATGTTATCGCCCGGCTGCAGCTGACTGCCGCCCCAACTGTTCGCCACCAGATTGATGGCTTCCGTGGTGCCTTTTACGAAGATGATCTCTTCGGGCGATGCAGCATTGAGAAAACGCGCTGCCTGATGACGCACGTTCTCCATGTCGGTGGTCGCCTGGGCGCTCAACGAATGGATACCGCGGTGCACGGCCGCATAGCCGTGCTGGTAGAAATAACTTTCCGCATTGATGACTGCGAGCGGGCGCTGTGCGCTGGCCGCGCTATCAAGGTAGGCCAGCGGATGTCCGTTGACCTCACGTTTCAGAATCGGAAATTCCGCTCTGATGCGTTCGAGATCGAAACTCATGACTCAACTCCCGGAATACGCGCGGCAATGCGCTGCAGCACCACCTGACGCAGTACCGGATTCTCCAGCGTTTCGGTGAGTTCAGCGGCAAATGCATGGATGATCATACGCTGTGCGGCAGTCTCATCAATGCCGCGCGAGCGCAGATAGAACATCTGCTCTTCATCAATTCGACCAATGGTCGCACCGTGACTGCACTTCACGTCATCAGCATAGATTTCCAGCTGCGGCTTGGTGTCCACTTCTGCCAGGCGGCCCAGCAACAAGTTGTTGTTGGTCATCTGTCCATCGGTTTTCAGCGCATGCTGTGCCACTTTAATCATGCCGTTGAACACCGCACGGCCTTTATCGCGCGCGATGACTTTGTGCATCTGACGGCTAATGCAGTGGCCTTTATTGTGCTCCAGATAGCTGCGGGTATCGCACACTTCCTGATTCACTGGCAGCGACAAGCTGTTGATCGCCAGATTGGTATTTTCGCCGTTAAGCTGTGCACTGGTGTTGTGGCGCGATAAGCCTGCACCCAGCAGGAAGCTGGTGGTGCTTACATTCGCGTCACGTCCCATCACCACATCATTGTGCGCGAAGTGGTAAGCCTTCTCACTCTCAAATGACAGTTTGATGTGCTGCAGTTTGGCATTATCCGCGACGTCAAAAGTGAAACGTGCGCCGGTGAAGTGCGCCATATCATTCAGCGTCACATAGTGCTCAATCACTTCCGCTTCTGCGCTGGCTTCCAGCTGCAGATGGTGGCGATGGTGCACGGTATTGGTGCCCGCATCCTGGCCGCTGGTGATGTGCAGCAAATAAAGCGGTTTCGCCGCCGATTTGCCACGCGCCAGACGAATGGTGCTGGCTTCTTCCGCCTGGCTTTCAGTCAGATGCAGGAACACTTCCGGCTGAATCGGTGCCGGCAGCGGACGACGCTCAGAGGCTTGCGCGTGCTGAATCTCAAACAGGCCAGTATCGCGGCTGCTTAATTCGGCCTGAAAACGTCCATCAACAAACACCAGACGCACGGCATCAATTGGCAACGCCAGCGCATCAACTTGCTCAGCGCTGATTTCTTGCGGCTGCGGCAGGACAAACTGCTGCGCCAGCAGGCCATCAAGCGGCGTATATTTCCAGTTCTCGTGCTTACGCGTCGGCAAGCCGACACGCATCAGTTGCTGCCAGTGCTGCTGCGCCTGTAAAGAGCGCACGTCGCCGCGCGATTCAAACAGGTGATGCCACTGCTGCAGGGCGTTATCACTCTTGGTCGGTAAGCCAGCCATAGCCTTGCTCCTCCAACTGTTTCACCAGTGAGAAATCGCCAGATTTAACGATCTTGCCCTGATACAGCACGTGCACGTGATCCGGTTTGATGTAATCCAGAATACGCTGGTAATGCGTGACGATGATGAAAGAGCGCTTACCGTCGCGCAGGCTGTTGACGCCTTCTGCCACGATTTTCAACGCATCAATATCCAGACCGGAGTCGGTTTCATCAAGGATGCACAGCTCAGGTTCCAGCGCCGCCATCTGCAGGATGTCGTTACGCTTCTTCTCACCGCCGGAGAAGCCGACGTTCACTGAACGGGTCAGCAAATCTTCCGGCATTTTCAGCAGCTGGATTTTATCTTCGATAAAATCCTGGAAATCGAAACGATCTAGTGGCTCCTGCTCACGGTATTTACGTACCGCGTTGACTGAAGTCTGCAGGAAGAACTGGTTGCTGACGCCCGGGATTTCTACCGGATATTGGAACGCCATGAAGATGCCTTCGCCGGCACGCTCTTCTGGCTCAAGTTCCAGCAGATCTTTGCCTTTAAAGGTAACCGAACCGCCAGTGACTTCGTAATCTTCACGACCAGCCAGCGTTGCAGACAGGGTACTTTTACCTGAACCGTTTGGTCCCATAATCGCGTGGACTTCGCCCGGTTTTACTTCAAGGTTCAGACCGCGCAAAATCTCTTTGTCTTCAACGCTAACCTGCAAATCTTTAATGCTTAACATACTCTTTCCTTCACATTGCTTCCGGCAACGGGCATCAGCCCACACTGTGCTCAAGGCTGATCGCTAACAATTTTTGCGCTTCCACGGCAAATTCCAATGGTAGCTCGGAGAAAACGTCTTTGCAGAAGCCATTAACGATCATGGAGATCGCATCTTCTTCGCTGATGCCACGCTGCAAGCAGTAGAACATCTGATCTTCACCGATGCGCGAGGTGGTGGCTTCGTGCTCCAGATGGGCGGTGTTGTTGCGCGTTTCCACATACGGGAAGGTATGCGCGCCACACTCAGCACCAATCAGCATCGAATCACACTGCGTAAAGTTACGCGCGTTGGTGGCGGTTGGCATGATTTTCACCAGGCCGCGATAGGTGTTCTGGCTCTTACCGGCAGAAATACCTTTCGAAATGATGGTCGACTTGGTGTTTTTACCAATGTGAATCATCTTGGTACCGGTATCTGCCTGCTGGCGGCCTGCGGTCAGTGCGACGGAATAGAATTCACCAATCGAATAGTCACCGCGCAGAATGCAGCTTGGATATTTCCAGGTGATCGCCGAACCGGTCTCAGACTGGGTCCAGGACATCTTGCTGTGATCGCCTTCGCACAGCGCACGTTTGGTCACGAAGTTGAGGATACCGCCCTCACCTTCGCCGCCCGGGAACCAGTTCTGTACGGTTGAATATTTCACTTCCGCATTTTTGTGAATGATCACTTCTACCACTGCGGCGTGCAGCTGATAGGTGTCACGCACCGGTGCAGAGCAACCTTCGATGTAGCTGACGTAGCTGTCTTCATCGGCGATCAAAATGGTGCGCTCGAACTGACCGGTTTTTGCCGCATTAATACGGAAATAGGTCGACAGCTCCATCGGGCAACGTACCCCTTTCGGGATGTAAACGAAGGTGCCGTCAGAGGCCACAGCGGAGTTCAGCGCGGCAAAGAAGTTATCGTTTGGCGGCACCACAGTACCGAGATACTTCTGTACCAGCTCTGGATGATCGTGAATCGCTTCGCCGAATGAGCAGAAAATAATGCCCTGCTTCGCCAGCTTATCGCGATAGGTGGTTGAAACGGAGACGGAGTCGAAAATCGCATCCACCGCCACTTCACGACCTTCACGCACCGGAACGCCTAACTGATTAAACGCCTCTTCCACTTCCTGCGTCAGGTATTCACTCGACGCAACGCTGCCAGACGTTTGAGTGGCGCCGGGTTCAGAAGCACAGCTGTCATCGCAGTTGCCGCAGGACGGCGCGGAGTAGTAGCTGTAATCCTGATAATCCAGTTTTTCGTAATGCGCTTTCAGCCAGTGCGGCTCTTCCATTTGTTCCCAGGCGCGGAACGCCTTAAGACGGAATTCAAGCATCCATTCAGGTTCGTTACGTTTGGCCGAAATGGCACGCACCACATCTTCATTGATGCCGTGGGCAAATTCGTCGGTTTGTAACTGGGTAAAGAAGCCCTCTTTATAATTGAGCTTACCTTCCCACATTTGTACATCGTCAGATGCTTCGCTGTGTCGTGACATATTTCACTTACTCGACGCCAAAGCTTTCACCGCACCCGCAGGCGTGTTGAGCTTTAGGGTTGTTGAATTTAAAAATCTGGTTAAGACCTTCGCGGACATAATCCAGCTCGGTACCGTCAACAAACGGCATCGCCTGAAGTGGCACAAAGAGTTTTGCGCCGAATTGCTCAAACTGCAGGTCGTCATCGGCCGGATCTTTTACCAGATCCATAACGTACCCAAAACCGGCACAGCCGGACGTTTTCACACCCAGTTTCAATCCCTTGACTTCAGGGTCTTGATCTACCAGGTTAAGAATCTGTTTTGCTGCCGATTCGGTCAGCGTGAGCCCTTTCCAGACGAAATCTTCGGGTGAAAAAGAGTCGGCATTTACTGATGACATTGTGCTACCTCGTATGTCTGGGCCTTTTCAGGCTATCCCCCTATGGTAGTGATATCAGATATCACTTCAACCTCTTGTTTTGCAGGGATAATCATCTCGTGCTGTTTTTTGCTGCTGCTTTATTAAGCATAGTCGCTTAAAAGCAGATTGAGGAAGGCATTCCCGTGCGCACCTCCCTCTCGTAACCTATTAAATTGCCGAAAATTTTCTTAAACCAATTTTACGTTTCAATCACTATTGATAGGTTACGCCTTTCCACCATGTAAAGAAATTGTTATTGCCGATTTTAGTAACAGGCAGAGGAAATCAATAAAATTTCACAGCGGGAATTGCATTCCTGACGCGGTTGAATATGATAATGATTATCATTAACCAATTTAGGTGGCGATATGACGCTTACCGTCTCAGCCTGGTTACAACATAAAATCGACGAATATAAGTTTTCGGTACGCGACATCACCGTTGACTTCTACATGGCTCAGGCAAAGCTCAATCGCACCGATTGCACCCTCGAACAACTGCGTCGCTTTAACGACACCTGTCTCGATATGGCAGAAATCTGCGAATTGAATGGCGACGATCACAGCTTTTTACATGCCATGGGTAAGCTCCATCACCGCTTAGTGCAGGAGATGGGCAACGCCGACCGTGATCGTTTGTTTCGTATTCAAGCCTACCAACTGGCGCGCCTGTCGTTAACACGCTTGTGTCATCAACTGGCGCTCAGCGGCGAATGGGATCAAGCCACCCGCCTGCAGAGCGACTTCGTCCGCCATGCAGGCTGGATATTCTAATCCAGCTTTGTGACGTCTCCTACAATTTGTTTACATCATTTCCAGCAAGGCTTGCAGTGGATGACGCATGCCATTGCCTTCTGCGCGTTTCACCTGGCTGCGACAGGAAAAACCGGTCGCCAGGCAGCGTTGACGCGGCAGCTTTTGCAGCTGCGGATGCCAGGAAAGCTCATAAATCCCCAGCGAATTCTCCAGGTTTACGCTTTCATGGCCATAAGTCCCCGCCATGCCGCAACAGCCCACATTGACGTTTTCCAGCTTGGCGCCAAAGCGTGCAAAGATGTTTTGCCACTGAGTCGGCGTGGACGGTAGCGCGGTCACTTCGGTGCAGTGCGCAAACAAATACCAGGCTTCGCCGCTGGCAGTTTGCTCCGCGCGTTCCGCCAATGCGCTTTGCAGCCACTCATGCACCAACTGCACGTTGAACTCTCCACGCTGCTCGCCCAACACCTGAAGATATTCATCGCGATAACAGAGCACGGTCGCCGGATCGACGCCGACCATCGGCATACCCAATTTCGCCACGCGGTTGAGTAAATCGGCGGTTTTGCTGGCGGTACGCGCAAAGCGCTGCAGGAAGCCTTTCACATGTTGCGCCTTGCCATTCGGTGAGAACGGCAACAGTACCGGGCGATAACCGAGCTTTTCAATCAGCTTGATGAAATCGGTCACCAGCTGCGCTTCGTAATAGCTGGTAAAAGGATCCTGCACCACCAGCACGCAGTTTTCACGCTGCGTAGAATCGAGCGCTTCTAACTGTTCCAGCGTCAGGTTCATCGCCGGGTGACCGCTTAATTGCTGCTTAAGACTCGGCGACGACAGCAGCGGCAAATCCACCATACCGATGTGCGTTTTACTCAGTTCACGTACCCACGGCTGTTTGAGGAAGAAGTTAAACATCTTCGGCGCTTTGGCCATCAGTGGTGCATAACTCTCCACGGAAGCCACCAGATGATCGCTCATCGGACGCAGATAGCGGGTGTGATAAAGCTGTAAAAATCGTGAGCGGAAGTTCGGCACATCGATTTTGATCGGACATTGCGTCGAGCAGGCTTTACACGCCAGACAGCCCGACATCGCCTCTTTCACTTCGTGCGAGAAATCATATTCGCCCTGATTCGCGTGCCAGGTATTACGCGTGCGCTGAATCAACGTACGCAAGCTGGCGCCCTGTTTTGGCAACGCCTGCTCCAGCTGCGTCGGATCCACGCCCTGCTCAGAGAGCAAGCGCAACCATTCACGCGTCAACGTCGCGCGCCCTTTCGGGGAATGGATGCGGTTGCGGGTAATTTTCATGGACGGGCACATCGGGCTGCGCGCATCGAAGTTAAAGCACAAACCGTTGCCGTTACACTCCATTGCGCCGCGCCATTCATTACGCACGGTGACGGGAATCTGCCGATCGTAAGTGCCGCGTTTTACCGCATCAACCTGCATCATCGGCTCGTCGCTGCCGAGCGGCGTACAGATTTTGCCGGGGTTCATACGGTTGGCGGGATCGAACGCTGCTTTGATGCGGCGCAGCTCATTGAACAGCGTTTCGCCAAAGAATTCAGGGCTGTATTGCGCGCGGAAACCTTTGCCGTGCTCGCCCCACAATAAACCACCGTAGCGCGCGGTCAGCGCCACTACTTCATCGGAGATCTGCTTCATCAGCAGTTCCTGCTGCGGATCGCACATATCCAGCGCCGGACGCACATGCAGCACGCCGGCGTCAACGTGACCAAACATGCCGTAGCTCAGGCCGTGGCTGTCGAGCAACGCGCGGAAATCGACAATATAATCAGCCAGCTGCTCTGGCGGCACCGCGGTATCTTCAACAAAGGGGATGGGCTTGGCGCGCCCTTTGGCATTACCCAGCAGGCCAACCGCTTTTTTGCGCATGTTATAGATACGCTCAATGCCGCCCAAATCGTTACACAGTTGATAGCCGATAACGCCGCCTAACTGCTGCACCATCAGTTCATCTAAGCGCTGGCACAGCGTACCGATCTGCTGCTCAATCAATTCACCATCATCACCGGCAAACTCCACGATATTGAGGCCAAGCATCTCCTTGTCTGGCACATCGGTTATCAATTCATTCACCGAATGCCAGACAATATCTTCGCGCGCCAGATTAAGCACTTTCGAATCGACGGTTTCCACGGACAGCGCTTTGGCTTCCACCATAAAAGGCGCGTTGCGCAGTGCCGAGTCGAAAGAATCGTATTTGATGTTCACCAGACGGCGTACTTTCGGGATCGGCGTGATATCCAGCCGCGCTTCGGTGATAAACGCTAACGTACCTTCTGCACCGCACAGCAGACGCGTCAGATCAAACGTCTGCATATCGTCACTGAACACATGACGCAGGTCGTAACCGGTTAGAAAGCGATTGAGCTTGGGGAATTTTTCTAAAATCAGATCGCGCTGTTCACGACAGCGGCTTAACACCTGCTGATAAATGCGGCCTTCCGCCGTTGGCGTATTCGCCAGCTGTTCCGCCAGCGCGGTCGGCATAGCACGCGTATCGAGAATATCGCCGCCCAGCAGCACCGCCCGCAGACCTTCCACATGATCGGAGGTTTTCCCATATACCAGCGAACCTTGTCCCGATGCATCGGTGTTGATCATGCCGCCTAACGTGGCGCGATTGCTGGTGGAGAGCTCCGGCGAGAAGAAGAAGCCATACGGCTTCAGCCATGCATTGAGTTGATCCTTTACCACGCCCGCCTCAACACGCACCCAACCTTGCTCGGTGTTGATTTCCAGGATGCGGTTCATGTAGCGCGACATATCCACCACGATGCCCTGGTTCAACGACTGACCGTTGGTGCCCGTACCGCCACCGCGCGGCGTAAACACCAGGCTGGTAAAGCGAGTTTCCCCCGCAAGGCGTGCAATTAACGCCACATCCGCCGTGGAGCGCGGGAACAACGCCGCATCAGGCAGCAGCTGATAAATGCTGTTGTCGGTAGAAAGCGAGAGACGATCGGCATAGCTGGTGGCGGTATCACCGGTGAAGCCTTGCTCTTTTAAGGACTGCAGGAATGTCAGCACCAGTTGAACGAGGCCCGGAGCCTGAGAAATCTGTGGGATCATTATTGAGTGACCGAGATGTTGTAAACGTTTGCGTCGTGATTTTTTTCAGCCCTTGGTTTTATCATACTTTTCTGCTGCCTGCTGTTTTTTCAGGAAAGCGCACCGCTGTCGCTGCTTTTCCTGTTTAATTTTCAGGAAATAGATCATCATTAATCAGGGCTGTTCAGCCCCACTCTGAAGGATTCAATCGAGGTTAACCGTTGTGATGAAAAACCTGCAACGCGGTATGGATTTACCGCAAATGCTGTTTTCACTGATGTTCATTCTGATCATGATCATCGCCTGTCTGTGGGTGGTGCAGCCCTTTATTTTGGGCTTCGCCTGGGCAAGTATGGTGGTCATTGCCACCTGGCCGATGA
This sequence comes from Enterobacter ludwigii, assembly GCA_900068845.1. Taxonomy (GTDB): domain Bacteria; phylum Pseudomonadota; class Gammaproteobacteria; order Enterobacterales; family Enterobacteriaceae; genus Pantoea; species Pantoea ludwigii_A. Next base: position 915,302 of record CEFQ01000010.1, on the reverse strand, counting down.
TGATTCGTCTGCAACAGCTTTTATGGGGGCGACGCTCACTGGCGGTCATCGCCATGACCATTTTGCTGTTACTGCTGTTTATTATTCCTATCGCTCTGCTGGTGAGCAGCCTGATTGATAATAGCGCGCCCGTGATCGCCTGGGCGACACAGCGCCATTTGCTGATGCCCGATTTCGCCTGGCTACGTGAGATCCCCTATGTCGGCAGAAAACTCTACTCCAGCTACCACAAATTAGTCGATGGCGGCGGTGCCGCAATGCTGAACCAGGTGCAGCCTTATATTGGTCGGACTACGGGCTTTTTCGTGGCGCAGGCCGGACATTTTGGCCGCTTTATGATGCATCTCATCGTCATGCTGCTGTTTAGCGTGCTGCTCTACTGGCGGGGCGAACAGGTGGGTCACGGCATTCGTCATTTTGCTTATCGCATGAGCGGACGGCGTGGCGATGCCGCGGTATTGCTGGCCGGTCAGGCCATTCGTGCCGTGGCGCTGGGCGTGGTTGTCACCGCGCTGGTTCAAGGGGTGCTCGGCGGTATTGGTCTGGCGATTTCCGGTATTCCCTATGCCACGCTGTTAACCGTGCTGATGATTCTAACCTGTTTAGTGCAGCTTGGGCCGCTAGTGGTATTGGTGCCAGCCATTATCTGGCTTTACTGGAGCGGCGATACCACCTGGGGCACGGTGCTGCTGGTGTGGAGCTGCGTGGTGGGCACGCTGGACAGCGTATTGCGTCCGGTGTTGATTCGCATGGGCGCCGATTTGCCGATGATCCTCATTCTCTCCGGCGTTATTGGCGGGTTGATTGCCTTCGGAATGATCGGACTGTTTATCGGCCCGGTGGTATTGGCGGTCTCTTATCGACTGGTCACAGTGTGGATGCATGAAGCGCCCGAACCGGATGACGATATGCAAACCGCCATCGAAGCGCTCGCCGATCATGAAGAAGAACAACCCTAAGCGCAAACAGGCCGCAGAGGCGAATGCAGAGTGGGGCGCAGGAATACGCCCCACTCTGCCCACTGCACTTTCACCGTTTTAGACTGGCCTTACTTTAACCGCCCTAATGCGACCGCAACTTTCATCGTGACAATAAATTTTTTCCATTAGCAATTTTTAAGAAAAAACGCAGTTTTAAGCCATTTAGGCGGGATTCACTAATGGAATGATTATTTTTACAGCTGAAAGCGGGGTTAAAAGTGAGAAAAAACACCTCAAAAGGTTATCAGCTTTAAACTAATAAGAGGATTCTTAAAGACGTCGACCAGCCTGATCAATAACATGTTTCCTATGTTTGGAATCAAGCTACTGATTTTTAAACAACCTTATTCCCCTGAGTAAAGTAAAGAATTGCTGTGTGTAGTCTTTGCCCATCCCCTGTGATGGGCTTTTTTTTGCCTTTAAAACAGGCAAAAATAAGGCCAGCAGAGCTGGCCTTAATGAATTCAGCGCGGACACATTAGAATCGAGTCTAATGCCTGCACATTGCCGTTAGGTTAATGTTTCGCGGCATTCAGTTCTGCTAAACCCAGCCAGGTTTCGACCACGGTATCCGGATTGAGCGACAAACTATCAATGCCCTGCTCCATCAGCCATGCCGCAAAGTCCTGATGATCCGACGGGCCTTGCCCACAAATGCCGACGTATTTACCCTGCTTCTTCGCCGCTTTGATCGCCATCGACAACAGCGCTTTTACGGCATCATTACGCTCATCAAACAGCGCGGACACCACGCCAGAGTCACGATCAAGGCCCAACGCTAGCTGCGTCATGTCATTAGAACCAATTGAGAAGCCATCGAAATGCTCGAGGAACTGCTCAGCCAGCAAGGCATTAGAAGGGATCTCACACATCATGATCACTTTCAAACCGTTTTCGCCACGCTTCAGGCCATTTTTCGCTAATTCGGCTACCACCGCTTCGGCTTGATCGACGGTACGCACGAACGGAATCATGATCTCAACGTTGGTCAGTCCCATCTCATTACGCACCCGTTTCACTGCTTCACACTCCAGCTTGAAGCAGTCGCGGAAGTTGTCAGCGACATAACGACCCGCGCCACGGAAACCAAGCATCGGATTCTCTTCTTCCGGCTCATAACGCTCGCCGCCGACCAGATTGGCATATTCATTGGTTTTGAAATCCGAGAGACGCACAATCACACGCTTCGGCGCAAACGCGGCGCCCAGCGTAGCGATCCCTTCAGTCAAACGGCCGATGTAAAACTCAATCGGGTCATCAAAGCCTTTCATCATTTGACGAATCTGTTGCTGCAACTCTGGCGTTTGCTGATCAAATTCCAGCAGCGCTTTCGGATGCACGCCAATCATGCGGTTAATGATGAACTCAAGACGCGCCAAACCTACACCTTCGTTTGGCAAGCAGGCGAAATCGAAAGCACGATCCGGATTACCGATGTTCATCATAATTTTCAGCGGCAGATCCGGCATGGTATCGACCTGCGAACTGGTGACGTCAAAGTCCAGCAGTTCATCATAGACATAACCGGTATCGCCTTCGGCGCAGGAAACCGTCACTTTGTGGCCATCCTTCAGGTGATCGGTCGCATCGCCACAACCCACCACCGCTGGAATGCCCAGTTCACGCGCGATGATCGCCGCATGGCAGGTACGACCGCCGCGATTGGTTACGATTGCCGAGGCTTTCTTCATGATCGGTTCCCAGTCAGGATCGGTCATGTCGGTCACCAGCACATCGCCTTTTTCAATGCGGTGCATTTCACTGATGTCATGGATGACTTTGACTTCACCGGCTCCGATGCGATGACCAATGGCCCGGCCCTCGACCACCACTTTCCCTTTACCCTGCAGCGTGTAGCGTTCCATCACCTGACCATTGGAACGCACCGTTTCCGGACGTGCCTGCACGATAAACAGTTTGCCGGTGTGGCCATCTTTCGCCCACTCAATGTCCATCGGGCGTTTGTAGTGCTGTTCAATCAGCACCGCTTGTCGCGCCAGCGCTTGTACTTCGTCATCGGTTAAACTGAAGCGATCGCGCTGTTCCTGCTCGACATCTTCAATCCGCACCTGCTCGCCATGTTCTTGCGAATCCGCGTAAACCATGCGCAGCTTTTTCGAGCCCATGGTGCGGCGCACAATCGCCGGACGATTGGCTGCCAGCGTGGGTTTATGCACGTAAAATTCGTCGGGGTTGACCGCGCCCTGCACCACCATTTCACCCAAACCGAAGGCTGAGGTGATAAACACCACTTGATCAAAGCCCGATTCCGTATCAATGGTAAACATCACGCCTGACGAAGCGAGATCCGAGCGCACCATGCGCTGAATACCGGCCGAGAGCGCGACGCCGCGATGATCGTAGCCCTGATGCACCCGGTAAGAGATGGCACGATCGTTAAATAAGGATGCATAAACGTGCTTCACCGCGATGATCACCGCGTCATAGCCCTGCACGTTCAGGAAAGTCTCCTGCTGACCCGCAAACGAGGCATCGGGCATATCCTCGGCGGTCGCTGACGATCGCACCGCAAAGGAGGCCTCATCATCATCAGCAGAGAGTTGTTCGTAAGCGCTGCGAATCGCCGCTTCCAGCTCAGGCTGGAAAGGCGTATCGATCACCCATTGACGAATTTGTTTGCCCGCTTGCGCGAGTTCTGCAACATCATCAACATCCGTTTTATCCAGCAAATCATAAATACGCTGGTTCAGTCCGCTTTGATCGAGAAACAGATTAAATGCGTAAGATGTGGTCGCATACCCGTTTGGAACGGAAACGCCCAGCGACGACAAATTAGTAATCATTTCTCCGAGGGAAGCATTCTTGCCTCCCACCCGATCAACATCATGCATGCCAAGCTGGTTGTACCAGAGCACTAGCGACTGTTGGTCTTGATTGGACATTGAGATTATCCTTTTAAATGATGTGAATACACATGGAACATTTTGCTGTTCGCCAAACCAGCCTGGCACAACCCATTAATAAAGACTAAGTGTTGAATCGTTAAAGCAGGAAAAGAATGACAAAATAGGATTAGTACTTAGAATTAATTGAGTTGCGCAACCGCGTTATTTCACGCTAATGGATTGCCACAACGATATTTTTCCCTTTTTCAGAGGGTTAGCGATTGATTTTTGTTGCGCAACGCCTTCAAACTTTATTTCATGCGCGAAAAGGAAAATGCGCGAAAATATCGCTTTTCGAAACAGCATTTCATATTAAATTGTTTATTCGCTGATTCAGCTTTGTGAGCACAATAGCAGACAATATGGATATTTCATTTTACTATTATTTAAAATGAAATATTGTTATCGATTATTTGGGCATTGGTACGCAAGAGGATATTTCGCACTATGAACACTGAACGAAGCGTATTCTATATTTCTGATGGCACCGCGATTACCGCCGAAGTGCTCGGGCATGCGGTACTGTCGCAGTTTCCCGTGATGATCCATAGCGTGACGCTGCCGTTTGTAGAAAATGTGCAGCGTGCCCAAGCCGTTAAGGCACAGATTAACGCGTTGTATCAGCAGAGCGGCGTACGCCCAGTGGTGTTTTTTTCCATCGTCACGCCCGATGTCCGCGAAATTATTTTGGAGAGTGAAGGCTTTTGTCAGGACATCGTACAGGCGCTGGTGGCACCGTTGCAGAGTGAGTTGGGTGTGGCCTCGATGCCGGTGGCACACCGCACGCACGGTTTAACCGCCAGCAACCTCGGCAAATATGACGCGCGTATTGCGGCCATCGATTACACCTTAGCGCATGACGACGGCATTTCCCTGCGCGGCCTGGAAGATGCGCAGGTGATTTTGCTCGGCGTATCCCGCTGCGGTAAAACGCCCACCAGCCTTTACCTGGCGATGCAGTTTGGCGTACGTGCCGCCAACTATCCCTTCATCGCCGATGATATGGATAACCTAAAGCTCCCGCCGGCGCTGCGTGCGCATCAACATAAACTTTTTGGTCTGACCATCGATCCGGAACGTTTGGCTGCAATTCGTCAGGAGCGTGCCGAAAATACCCGCTATGCCTCGCTGCGCCAGTGCCGACTTGAAGTGGGCGAAGTGGAAGCACTGTTCCGTACTAACCAGATTCGTTACCTCAACAGTACCAATTATTCTGTAGAAGAGATCGCCACTAAAATTCTCGATATCATGGGCCTGAGTCGTAGCATGTATTGATCTCACATTCTGTAGCGGCGCGATTATCGCGCAATACATTGCGCCGCTACGATGCATACGCGGTTTGACGGTCCTTTTTGCACCTGTATCACGATCGTAAAGCCTGGCTTCCGTCTGCTGTGATGACCTTTGTTTTTAGCAGGTTGAATTCGCAGGCTATTAGTTTATTGTGACCACCATCACTTCCCGGTATTTCACCGTTGCGAAGAACAAATTTTGAGAATCCCAATGAACAAGACTGATGAACTGCGTACTGCGCGCATCGGTAGCCTGCTGACTCCGGCTACGCTGGCTCATGAACACCCTATTTCGGCAGAGATTGCTGCTAACGTCACCGCTTCTCGCCAACGCATTGCGCGCATCCTGACCGGTGAGGATCCGCGTCTACTGGTGATTATTGGCCCTTGCTCGCTGCACGACCCAAAAGCCGCCATTGACTATGCTGAACGTCTGAACGTGCTGCGTGAGCGCCATAAAGATCGTCTGGAAATCGTGATGCGCGCCTATTTCGAAAAACCGCGCACCGTGATTGGCTGGAAAGGCCTGATCTCCGATCCCGATCTGGATGGCAGCTACGATGTGAACCGCGGTATCGCTATCGCCCGAAAATTGTTGCTCGATATCAACGCGCTGGGCATGCCAACGGCCACCGAATTCCTCGATATGGTGATCGGCCAGTTTATTGCCGACCTGATCAGCTGGGGCGCGATTGGTGCGCGCACCACCGAAAGCCAGATTCACCGTGAAATGGCTTCCGCGCTCTCCTGCCCGGTCGGTTTTAAAAACGGCACCGACGGTAATGTGCAGATCGCCGTGGATGCGATTCGCGCCGCACGCGCCAGTCACATGTTCCTGTCACCGGATAAAAACGGCCAAATGACCATTTATCAAACCAGCGGCAATCCGCATGGTCACGTGATCCTGCGCGGCGGACGTCAACCGAACTATCACGCCTCAGATGTGGCGGCGGCCGCCGCCAATTTACGTGACTTTAATTTGCCTGAGCAGTTGGTAATCGACTTTAGCCACGGCAACTGTTTGAAGCAGCATGGTCGTCAGCGTGATGTTGCTGATGACGTGGCCGCGCAAATCCGTGCGGGATCGCGGGCGGTGGCCGGCGTAATGATTGAGAGTTTCCTGCAGGAAGGGAATCAAAAAGTAGTGAGCGGTGAAGCGCTGACGTATGGCCAGTCTATCACCGATCCGTGCCTCGGCTGGGAAGACAGCGCCGAGGTGCTGGCGAAACTGGCTGCCGCAGTCGACAGCCGTTTTTAATATCGCTTAGCTGGAACAACTCACTTCCAGCGTTTTGCCCCACTCCGGTGGCCGTTGGCGCAACTCCGCGCTGACGGCCGCATCGCTAAACGGCTGCTGTAATGCACAATGCAGCGTTTCCAATGCGGTTATCTCACCGTTTTCCACCTCTTCAATCACCTGCTGTGCCAGATAATTGCGTAATACCAGCGCCGGATTGGCCGCCTTCATCACCGCCTGACGCTGCGCATCGCTGGCCTCATCTTGCAACAAGCGCTGGCGATAGTCGCTGTACCAGCGATCAAAGGCGTCGCGATCGATAAACTCATCGCGTAACGGCGAACGGGTTTCCTGTTGCTGCGTCTCGCTCAGCATGCGGAAGGTCAGCGTGTAGTCACTGTGTTCCGTCGTCATCATCGACAACAAGCCGGTCAGCAGCGTGTTGTCGTTGGCATCTGCCTTCAGCAAGCCAAGTTTGGCGCGCATTTTCTCGCCCCAAACGCGCATCAGCGCATTTTCATAATGGCCGAGCGCCTGTTTGAGTTGCTCGGTGGTCATCAGACCCGACAAAGCATGTGCCAGACGATTGAGGTTCCACAGACCAATCATCGGCTGATTTTCGAAGGCGTAGCGGCCCTGATAATCACTGTGATTGCAGATGTAATTCGGCTGATAGTCGTCGAGAAAACCGTATGGGCCATAATCCAACGTTAAGCCAAGAATCGACATGTTATCGGTGTTCATTACGCCGTGGGCAAAGCCCACGCTTTGCCAATGGGCGATCAGGCTGGCGGTGCGCTTGACGATATCGGTGAACCACAGCACGTAGCGATCGGCCTCGTCTTTGAGCTGCGGCCAGTGATGGCGTATAGCGTAATCTGCCAACAGGCGCACTTTGTCTTGTTCACCGCCGTAATAGAAATGCTCAAAATGGCCGAAACGCAGATGGCTGTCTGCGATGCGCATTAACATCGCGCCGCGCTCCTGCGTTTCGCGCAGCACGGGCTCATCGCCAATGGCTAACGCCAGCGCGCGCGTGGTCGGAATGCCAAGATGATGTAGCGCTTCGGAAGCGAGAAATTCTCGCACGCTGGAGCGGATTACCGCGCGGCCATCGCCCATACGCGAATAAGGCGTCAAACCTGCGCCTTTTAAGTGCCAGTCGAGCTTACGACCATTCGCCAGCTGCTGTTCGCCGAGCAGGAGGCCGCGTCCGTCACCCAGTTGTCCTGCCCAGACGCCAAACTGATGACCACTGTAAACCTGCGCCAGCGGCGACATGCCCGGCAACAATCCGCGTCCTGACCACACATCGTGCCCGTTGCCTGCGAACAGCGCATCGTCTAAACCCATCTCCTGTGCCAGTGGCGCATTGTGATAAAACAGCCGTCCGCCCGCCAATGGGGTTGGGTCCAGCGCGGTGTAGCATCCGGGTAATTCTTGCTGCCAGCTATTAATAAATTGCATCGACACTCCTGAAGGTGCGCTTAAACAAGGCACCAGCATTGAGTTTTAAGATAAAGAAGAGTGTAACGCCGACACGGCGCGGAAGACAGGCGAAAGGATGACGGCTATGAAGGCGTGTGTAAATTCAAATCGGAATAGATTAGATCGTTCAAACGCTCGGCCTGTACCACCGGGAACAAGCTGCCTTGCAGTTGCGCACCGGTTAACGTAGCCATTTTTTCCATTATCTGATTATCGTCAATACCGCAAATAATGATCTGCTCTGCATACTCAGAGAAATTATTGATAACTGTCTGAATAAAAGGCGTAAACGATGCACGTTTGGCCAGCTCCTGAATAAAACCTTTATCCAGTTTTAACACGCTGAACAGATTATCGTACACCGCCGTTGCTGGCGCCTTGCCTGCGCCAAATTGTGAAAGCGATAAGCGAAATTCGCGCTGCAATGCAGCTAACAACGGATGAGATTTACCCAACGATAATTGCGGAAACGTTTCGCTGATATCTAAAACAATAAAGGGAATTTGTCGGAATTTCCTTAGCAGAAATTCGCTGGCTAAAAGTGTATTAGCCATGGAATCATCAATACGAACCAAAGCGGTAATTTGATTAATCTCAAAAAAGTCGCGGTACTTTTCCAGCAATGAAAGCTGGCTCTGCAGCAAACGTAATTGCTGTGCATCGTCCAATTGCGGCAATAGCAAATCCTGCGGCAGCGTAATAGGTGCACTGTCGTGGACGAATTGCGTCACCAGCTCGACCGCAGTCAGCTGGCCCGCCAGAGAGTAAACTGGATAAAACCAGGTTTCCGACTGATAGTCGGCAGACAAATGGACTTTCATTGTTCAAGCCAGAAGTAATGGCAATTGGCGCATCGTATATCAACGAATACCACCAGGCAATAGGACCAAACGTTTGAAGAGGTGCCGTTTTAGGTCTTATTACGCCGATTTAAGCCGTAAATAATACTTAAGCCAAATAAGCCGGGGTTAATGTCCATACCCATCAAATAAAATTAGCTTTATTAATAGTATTAAATCGATGGCGGGTAAAGTGCCATTTTAAATGATAGTTAAATATCGGCACGATTCGGATTTAATTCAGGGTGAGATAACCATTCTTTTCTCGCGTCTTTTATTCAGCGTAACCAGCGCTATTTAGATGCGACGGGCCTGCCAAAATACTTTTCGCCAGTAAACATTATCCAGCGAAGAGCGGATCACGCCTTGACTGGTCGAGGCGTGAATAAAGGTATTGTCCGTATCGTAAATACCCACGTGCAAACCGTTTTCTCCGCTGCCGGTTTTAAAGAACACCAGATCGCCAGGCAACAGATCGCCTTTGTCGATACGCGTACCAATGTCGGTTTGATCGCTGGTCGAGCGCGGCAATTGCATGTCGAACTTATCGCGGAAAGTAAGATAGACGAACCCTGAACAATCAACGCCACCGCGGCTTAAACCACCGTAGCGATAAGGCGTACCACGCCAGCGGCTCAGTTGATCGTTAAGTTGGGCTATCACGGTGATGGAATCAGACAGGCGACCATTAGGCGGCGGCGCATGATGGCTACAGCCCGCCAGCAACAGTGCCAGAATCAAAATTGTCAGTCGCATCAGCATTTTCCTTCCTCCCTCGCCCGGCAAACACTTTAGCGGCAAAGCGCCACGGCACGCAATCATCTCTCAGGGAATAAACAGCAGCGGACCTTGCGCGGTAGCGATTTGTTCAAACGGGGTTTGGTAAAGCGGTGTTAATTGCGCAGCGGTCAGCACCTCGCTGGCTCGGCCCTGACGGACAACCGCGCCCTGATGCATTAACCACACGCGATCGGCATGGCGCAGGCTGTGATTGAGATCGTGCCCGCTGGCAACAATCGCCAGACCGCTGCAACAGAGTTCGGCCAGCAGCTTATCGACCGCACGTTGCTGCGCCACGTCCAATGCGCTCATGGGCTCATCCAGCAGCAGCAGTTTGCCGCGTGGATTGATCGCCGGATGAATCTGTAACACCACGGCAGCCAGCCGTACGCGTTGCCATTCGCCGCCGGAAAGTTGCGTAAGGCTGCGCGTCAGTTTATCCAGCAGGCCTAACTGAGTAAGGACGGCCTGTAAAACGCGGTCTGTTTCCGCCGCCTGTGCGGTGATATGCATGCGTAAGTAGTGCCAAACCGGCATTTGTCCCGGTGCCATCTGCTGCTGCGGCAACCAGCCGCGCAACTGGGCTAATGCCGCTCCGTTCAACGCAGTCAGCGGCGTGCCATCCAGTAGAATACTGCCTTGACTCGGCAGTAAACCCGATAGCACGTTGAGCAGCGTACTTTTGCCAGCACCGTTAGGCCCAACCAGATGCACTAACTCACCGGCATTGAGGCTAAGTTCAACGGGAGCCAATCGCCCTGCGACGTTGGCTCCCTGACACTGCAATACCATTTACTCGGCCAGCGCCTGCTCAACGCTTTTCAGAATGATGGGATCGTCCGGCGTCATGTCCGGAGAGAAGCGCGCAATCACTTTGCCCTGCTTGTTGATGAGGAATTTCTCGAAGTTCCAGAGGATATCGCCTGGTGCTTTCGGCGCGCGGCCTTTGCTCTCCATACGTTCCAGGAATCCGCTGCCCTCGGGACGTTGCGCGACCGGCTGCGCCGCCGTCAACTGGGCATATAAAGGATGACGATGCTCGCCGTTGACGTCAGTTTTATCGAACATCGGGAAAGTCACGCCATACGTGGTGCTGCAGAACGTTTTAATCTCTTCGTTACTGCCCGGTTCCTGCTCAAGGAACTGGTTGCACGGGAAGCCGAGCACGCTGAAGTTCTTGTCCTGCCAGGCTTTCTGCAGCGATTCTAACTGTTCATACTGTGCCGTCAGGCCGCATTTTGATGCCACATTCACTACCAGCAACACTTTTCCTTCATATTCCGCCAGCGTGGTTTTTTCGCCGTCTAACGTAACCAGTTCTGTTTGATAAATGCTCATAGTCGATTCCTGTTGTTGATAACAAGTTGCCAGCCCAAGCTAGCGCGAAGACTTCACTAATAACACGATAAACAGCGGCGCGCCGAGCGTGGCAGTGACCACACCAATCGGCAGTTCGGCGGAGGTGAGCATCAACCGGGCAATAATGTCTGCGCCAAGTAACACTGCTGCACCGGCCAATGCCGCAGCAGGCAACAAATAACGATGATCGCTGAAACCGCTAAGACGCAATAAGTGCGGGATAACCAGGCCGACAAATCCGATCGCGCCGGCCATTGCCACGCTTACGCCAACCAGCCATCCCATGGCTAGCACCAGCAGGTTACGCCATAGCAGCAGGGGTAATCCGAGCTGACGTGCCGAGGTTTCGCCCAGCGCCAGCAAATTTAGTGTGCGCGCGGTAGCAATCAGCAGCAGCGTTACCGGCAGCAGCGCCAGCATCATCCAGCCGTAACGCCAGTCGATACCGCTAAAGCCGCCCATCATCCAGTACATCAACTGGCGCAGATCGAGGCTGGTGCTAAAATACACCGCCCACGTCATGATGGCGCTACAGATAATGCCGAGTGCCACACCGGTTAAGAGTAAGCGGCTAACCGAGAGTTGTTGGTGAGCGAAATGCAGCAAAATCAGCGTGATCAGCAGCGCTCCGGCCATCGCCGCCAGTGCTAAGCTCCATAACGAACCGTTGCCGAGCATGACGCCTAACACCAAACCAATCCCCGCCCCGTTAGAAACACCGAGTAAGCCGGGTTCAGCCAATGGGTTGTTGAACAGCGCCTGCATCACAACGCCACACACCGCCAGGGCCGCGCCGACCAGCAACACCGCCAGCGTGCGCGGCATACGCAGTTGCCAGACGAACAGTTCGCCATCCGCCGAAAACCATTGTGGGGGTGAAATCCAACTGTCACCGGCACATAGGCTTAGTCCAATGAGCAGTAGCAGCAGCGCACTGAGTGCAATAAGCCAGCGCTGGCTGCGGCGATTTGCCTGATGAGCAAGCTGATCCAGCAGAGTCATAGATAAGATTGGCTGAGAAAACAGAGATTTGATTGTAGTGGGATTGCAGCAAAAAGAAAGCGGCGCTGTGGTGGCGCCGCTGGAGAAGCATTACTGATGTGGCGGAATCGGCTGACCGTGGTTATCACGCGTTTGCTGATTATCACGCTGGTCGTGATGCTGCGGCTGCGGTTGTCGCTGTGGCTGACGCTTGTCATCCCGGTGGGGCCCATTGCCCGGATGCTGCGCCTGCCAGCCGTTACCGTTCCAGTATCCGTGCGGACCTTTGGTGCCAATACGCTGGTTATGATGCTGTTTCCACCATGTTGGCGCACGCCAGTCGTAACCATCCCAATAGTAGCCACGCTTATCCTGGTCGCCGATATGGATCGAAACGCCCGGCGTGTTGATGTTAACGGAAACATTGGCGCTAGCCAGCAGCGGCATGCCTAACAGGATGCTTAATAAAAGTGCTGTCTTTTTCATCAGCTGAACCTCTTTTTATGTGATGGCGCTGTTATAGCAAAAGTGTTGACGCCGTCACTATCGGTGTGAGCCGATTTTCACCCTATTTTCCGGATACTTACGAAATCCTTACATCATGAATAAATCGTGTAGGACGGACCAATTCAAGGCAAAAAAAAGGCCGCTAAGCGGCCTTTTTGTCGTACTGAAATTAGTCAGCATCCTTGGGTGTCGCGTTCTCGACGCGACTTTTCAACTTCTGTCCCGGACGGAATGTCACCACTCGGCGCGCGGTGATAGGAATATCTTCCCCCGTCTTCGGGTTACGGCCCGGACGCTGGTTTTTGTCACGCAGATCAAAATTACCAAATCCGGACAGTTTTACCTGTTCTCCGTTTTCCAAAGCGCGGCGAACCTCTTCAAAAAAAAGTTCCACCAACTCTTTGGCATCGCGTTTGCTCAACCCGAGTTTTTCAAACAGGTACTCTGACATTTCAGCTTTTGTAAGCGCCATAGGTTCAATCCCTCAAGGTTGCCTGGAATCGCTCTTTTAATGCCGCAACACATTTGGAAACGGTCGCGGCAATCTCCTCTTCTTCGAGTGTCCGGCTGGTATCCTGCAAAATCAGGCTAATCGCTAGGCTCTTTTCGCCTTCGTTTACGCCCTTACCACGGTACACGTCAAACAAGTTTACGCCAACTACCTGATTTACGCCAACTTTCTTACACTCCGCAATGATATCTGCTGCAGGGACGTTTTCAGCCACTACAACAGCGATATCACGGCGGTTTGCCGGGAAGCGGGAAATCTCGCGCGCATCAGGCAGGACGCGGTCTGCGACCTTATTCCAAAGCAGTTCAAACACTAAGGTGCGACCGTTAAGATCCAGCTTACGTTCCAGCTCTGGATGAACCACCCCGATAAATCCGATTCGTTCGTCCTGTAAATAAATGGCGGCGCTTTGTCCTGGGTGCAGCGCCGGATTGGCTTCCGCACGGAAAGAAATCGCATCAAGTTTACCGGTCAATTCCAGCAGCGATTCTAAATCGCCTTTCAAATCATAGAAGTCAACTGTCTGACGCGCCAGATCCCAATGCTCTTCATAGCGATTACCGCTTAATACGCCCGCTAGCATAAGATCCTGGCGGATACCCAGATCGGCCTGTGTATCAGGAACAAAGCGCAAACCGCTCTCAAAAAGGCGTACACGGCCCTGCTGACGGTTTTGGTTATACACCACCGCGCCCAGCAAACCGGTCCACAGTGACAGGCGCATGGCCGACATATCACTGGATATTGGGCTTGGCAGGATCAGAGCCTCTGCGCCCGGATGCAGTAACTGCTGCAGTTTGGGATCGACGAAGCTATAGGTAATCGCTTCCTGATAACCTTTATCCACTAACAGATTTTTTGCCCGCTTCAGCGAAAGATTGGCTTCACGATGCTGTGTCATGATCAGACTGGCTTTCACCGGCACATCAGGAATGTTGTTGTAGCCGTATACGCGCGCCACTTCTTCCACCAGATCTTCTTCGATAGCCATATCGAAACGCCAGCTTGGTGCAACAGCTTGCCACTCGCCTGTGCCAACCGTCACTTCGCAACCGAGACGCGTCAGGATGTCCGTGACCTGATCGTCAGCAATCACGTGACCAATTAAACGGTCGAGTTTTTCACGGCGCAGCGTAATGGTCGCCCGTGGTGGTAGCGCACTCGCGTCAGTTTGATCAATCACCGGACCCGCATCGCCGCCACAGATGTCTAGCAATAACTGCGTGGCACGTTCAATCGCTTTGTGCTGCAGTGCCGGATCAACGCCACGCTCGTAACGGTGCGATGCATCGGTATGCAGACCCTGGCGACGTGCACGACCGGTAATCGCTAGCGGATCAAAATAGGCACATTCGAACAGTACGTTTTGCGTCTCTTCATTCACGCCCGAATGCTCGCCACCGAAGATGCCCCCCATCGCCAGCGCTTTATGGTGATCGGCGATCACCAGCGTGTCGCTGCTGAGTTTGGCTTCTGTGCCGTCCAGCAACGTCAGCACTTCGCCCTCTTCTGCCATACGCACCACGATACCGCCGTCGAGGCGATCGAGATCAAAGGCGTGCATTGGCTGGCCAAGTTCCAGCAGCACAAAGTTGGTGATATCGACCACAGGATCGATTGAACGAATGCCACAACGACGCAGCTTTTCACGCATCCACAGCGGCGTAGCGGCTTTCACATTGACGCCTTTCACCACACGGCCGAGATAGCGCGGACACGCTGCGGTGGCATCGACGCGAATTGGGAAAGTATCGGTGATGGTTGCATTGACCGGCTCAATGGCTGGCGCCGTCAACGGCAAACCATTCAGCACGGCGACATCGCGTGCAATCCCAATGATACCCAGACAATCGGCGCGATTTGGCGTGACGCTGATTTCGATGGTGTTGTCATCCAGCTGCAGATAGCTGCGGATGTCGGTACCAATCGGTGCATCAGCCGGCAGCTCGATAATGCCACTGTGATCGTCGGAAATACCCAGCTCAGAGAAGGAGCAGAGCATGCCTTCAGAAGGCTCGCCGCGCAGTTTTGCCGCTTTGATTTTGAAATCGCCTGGCAGGACAGCGCCGACGGTCGCCACCGCCACTTTCAGACCCTGACGACAGTTGGGTGCGCCACATACGATATCCAACAGGCGATCGCCACCGACATTGATTTTGGTGACACGCAGTTTGTCAGCGTTCGGATGCTGACCACACTCAACCACTTCACCCACCACAACACCGTGGAAAGCGCCAGCAACGGGATCTACACCGTCCACTTCAAGGCCAGCCATGGTGATTTGCTCAGACAGCGCAGCGCTGTCCAGGGCTGGATTTACCCATTCGCGTAACCAGAGTTCACTGAATTTCATTGGATAACCTGCCCTTATTTAAATTGTTTGAGGAAACGTAAATCATTTTCGAAGAAGGCGCGCAGATCGGTCACACCGTAGCGCAGCATGGTGAGGCGCTCCATGCCCATGCCAAAAGCAAAGCCCGAATAGATTTCTGGATCGATGCCTACATTGCGCAATACGTTCGGATGCACCATGCCGCAGCCCAGCACTTCCAGCCACTTGCCGTTTTTACCCATCACATCCACTTCAGCAGACGGTTCGGTGAACGGGAAGTAAGAGGGACGGAAGCGTATCTGCAGGTTCTCTTCGAAGAAGTTGTTGAGGAAATCGTGCAGGGTGCCTTTCAGGTTGGTGAAGCTGATGTCTTTATCAACAATCAAACCTTCCATCTGATGGAACATCGGCGTGTGCGTCTGATCGTAGTCGTTACGATAAACGCGGCCTGGCGCGATGATGCGGATTGGCGGCTGCTGGGTTTTCATGGTGCGGATCTGTACGCCAGATGTCTGGGTACGCAGCAAACGCGTGGCATCAAACCAGAAGGTGTCATGATCGGCACGCGCCGGGTGATGGCCGGGAATGTTCAGGGCATCAAAGTTATGGTAATCGTCTTCAATTTCCGGACCGGTCACCACCGCAAAGCCCAGTTCGCCGAAGAAGTTTTCGATACGATCGATGGTGCGGGTTACCGGATGCAGACCGCCATTCTCAATGCGACGGCCAGGCAGCGAGACATCGATGGTTTCTGCAGCGAGACGTGCGTTCAGCTCAGCGCTTTCCAGCGTTTCTTTACGTGCGGTAAGACGATCCTGCACTTGCTGCTTCGCCTCATTGATCACCGCACCCGCTGCCGGACGCTCTTCTGCCGGCAGTTCACGCAGGGTGGTCATTTGCAGCGTCAAATGCCCTTTCTTACCCAGAAATTCGACGCGCACGGCGTCCAGAGCAGCGATATCCGCCGCCTCGTCAATGGCGGCCGTGGCACGCGCCACCAGATCTGCGAGTTGGGACATGATTTCCTCTTCTTCCAGCCGGGCTGGTCAGTTCTCGTTGGGATCAGATGATCCGATTAAGTGTCGCCAGAAACAAAAAAGCCTCCACGAGGGAGGCTTTTAGCGCGATTTTTCGTTTCTTTTCTTATGCGCAAAAGCCCCTGATGTTCAGGCGCTAAAGTAAAAAAAGAAACGGAAAATAGCAGCATTCATGCTTGCATTACCTTGTCATATTTAGAAACCGCACTATTGAAATGCGCAGCGACCAAAATGTCAATCTTTTGCGTGAGTTGCGGGTAATAAAAAAGGGAGCAAGCTCCCTTTTTCAACTGACTTACGCCAGAGCTGATTTTGCTTTTTCAACAAGTGCAGTAAATGTCACTTTGTCGAATACAGCGATGTCAGCCAGAATCTTACGGTCGATTTCAATCGAGGCTTTTTTCAAACCATTGATGAAACGGCTGTAAGAGATACCGTTCTGACGAGCCGCAGCGTTGATACGCGCGATCCACAGTTGACGGAACTGACGCTTACGTTGACGACGGTCACGGTAAGCATACTGACCAGCTTTGATAACAGCCTGGAAGGCAACGCGGTATACACGTGAACGTGCACCGTAGTAGCCTTTAGCTTGTTTTAAGATTTTCTTGTGACGTGCGCGAGCAATTACACCACGTTTAACGCGAGCCATGTGAGCTCTCCTATATCATATTCTGTGATGCCCTATCCCCTGCTGGCCGAAGGCCGGTACGCAAAGTTATCAGGCAGATTTATAAAAAGTTTACTTATGCGTACGGCAGGCAGGCAATAACCAGACCCAGATCGCCTTTAGACACCATGCCTTTCGGACGCAGGTGACGTTTACGCTTAGTAGACTTTTTAGTCAGAATATGACGCAGGTTCGCGTGCTTACGCTTGAAGCCGCCAGAAGCGGTCTTCTTGAAGCGCTTAGCGGCGCCACGTACAGTTTTAATCTTTGGCATTTTTACAAATATCCACTTCGCATTGTTAATAAAATGAATCAGATAGGCGAATAAAAATCCGCACAACGCAAGCGTTGCGCGGCTTTATTACTTGAAGGCCTACTGTTTCTTCTTAGGAGCGAGCACCATGATCATCTGACGACCTTCGATCTTCGAAGGGAAGGATTCGACAATCGCCAAATCCATGTCTTCACACAGATCTTTACGGACGCGGTTAAGCACTTCCATACCGATCTGCTGGTGCGCCATCTCACGACCGCGGAAACGCAGCGTGATTTTGGCTTTATCGCCCTCTTCCAGAAAGCGAATCAGGTTGCGTAGTTTGACCTGATAGTCGCCATCATCGGTACCAGGACGGAATTTAATTTCCTTAACCTGGATAACTTTCTGCTTCTTCTTCTGTTCCTTAGAAGACTTGCTTTTTTCATAAAGGAACTTGCCGTAATCCATAATACGGCAAACCGGTGGTTCGGCGTTCGGGCTGATTTCAACTAAATCTACGCCAGCTTCTTCAGCTTTCTCAATGGCTTCACGCAGGGTGACAATGCCAAGTTGCTCACCTTCGAGGCCAGATAAGCGCACTTCGGTGGCTCGGATTTCGCCGTTGATACGGTTCGGACGTGTTGGTTGTACTCGTTTTCCGCCTTTAATAACCTTTTTCCTCTAATTGGTGAAGATGTCGGCTGCGAATCTCTTGTTGCAGCTTCTCAACAAACACATCTACGTCCATGCTCCCAAGGTCTTTACCACGGCGGGTGCGCACGGCAACTTTGCCTGCTTCCACCTCTTTGTCACCGCAAACCAGCATATAAGGGACGCGACGTAATGTGTGCTCGCGGATTTTAAAGCCTATCTTCTCGTTTCTCAAGTCTGCTTTGACACGAATGCCCGCATTCTGCAATTTCTTTGTCAATTCGCTGACATATTCTGCCTGGCTGTCAGTGATATTCATCACCACAGCCTGCACTGGCGCCAACCAACTCGGGAAGAATCCAGCGAACTCTTCGGTCAGGATGCCGATAAAACGCTCCATTGAACCGAGAATTGCGCGGTGAATCATCACCGGTGTCTGGCGATCGTTGTTTTCGCCGACAAAAGTCGCATCCAGGCGCTTTGGCAGGGAGAAGTCTAGCTGAACGGTACCACACTGCCAGGCGCGGTCGAGACAATCGTACAGGGTAAACTCAATTTTAGGGCCGTAAAAGGCACCTTCTCCGGGCTGATATTCGAATGGAATGTCATTCTCTTTCAGCGCTTCTGCCAAATCGACTTCCGCACGATCCCACATTTCGTCGGTACCGATACGTTTTTCCGGACGGGTCGACAGTTTCACCACGATTTTTTCAAAACCGAAGGTGCTATACATGTCGTATACCATGCGAATACAGCTGTTCACCTCATCACGTACCTGATCTTCAGTACAGAAGACGTGAGCATCATCTTGGGTAAAGCCGCGTACGCGCATCAGACCATGCAAAGCACCCGATGGCTCATTACGATGGCAGCTACCAAACTCCGCCATACGCAGCGGCAGGTCGCGGTAGGATTTCAGACCCTGATTAAAGATCTGAACGTGGCCTGGGCAGTTCATTGGCTTGATGCAATACTCACGGTTCTCCGAAGAGGTGGTGAACATCGCTTCTTTATAGTTCTCCCAGTGCCCGGTTTTTTCCCACAGCACGCGATCCATCATGAACGGACCTTTCACTTCCTGATAGTCGTACTCTTTCAGCTTGGTACGCACAAACACTTCCAGCTCGCGGAAGATGGTCCAGCCGTCATTATGCCAGAACACCATGCCCGGCGCTTCTTCCTGCATGTGGTAAAGATCAAGCTGCTTACCAATTTTACGGTGATCGCGCTTCGCCGCTTCTTCCAGACGCTGCAAATAGGCAGCCAGCTGCTTTTTATCCGCCCAGGCCGTACCGTAAATACGCTGCAGCATTTTGTTATCGCTGTTGCCGCGCCAGTAAGCCCCAGAGATTTTCTGCAGTTTGAAGTGATGGCAGAAACGCATATTCGGCACGTGCGGACCACGGCACATGTCGATGTATTCTTCATGGTGATACAGGCCAGGACGATCGTCGTGGCTGATGTTCTCGTCAAGAATGGTGGTTTTGTAGCTTTCGCCACGCTCAGCAAACACATCACGTGCTTCCTGCCAGCTCACCTTTTTCTTAACGACATCGTAATTGCTTTCAGCCAGCTGGTGCATACGCTTTTCCAGCAGCTCAAGATCTTCCTGGGTCAAGGTGTGTTCCAGGTCGACGTCATAATAGAAACCGTTATCAATCACCGGGCCGATAGCCATCTTGGTGTTTGGCCACAGTTGCTTGATTGCATGCCCTAACAGGTGCGCGCAAGAGTGACGAATGATTTCTAAACCGGCGTCGTCTTTGGCGGTAATAATGGCTACCTGAGCATCTTCGGTGATCGGATCAACGGCATCGACCAACTCGCCATTCACGCGACCCGCGATACAGGCTTTCGCCAAACCCGGTCCAATATCCAACGCAATATCCATCACGCTGACCGGACGGTCAAAGCTGCGCTGGCTGCCATCAGGAAGAGTAATTACTGGCATTTCATATCCTTAATTGCAGTGGTAAGCCACACGAAAGCCTACATGCAAAAATCAGTTTCGTAGTGTGTTACCTGGCGTGATGTCAGACCCACATTGTCGGAATGACGCCAGGAGTGTAAAGCGGCGATGATAATAGCAGCTTTCACCGCCGATCAAAACCCGTGCTGAGATTCGCTAAGCTAAAGAGAAATAAAAAAAACCGCTGCGAGGCACAGGCCTGGCAGCGGTGATCCCTATTCGGCTCGCTTACATTGAGTATGAGAGCTGGATAGTGGTTTTGGTATCAGTACGATCCGGCGCAGATTCTGGCGGATTGTTGTTCCAGGTCACGTTGTAACCCAGCTTCAGCGCGAAGTGCGCATTAATTGCCACCTGCAGCGCGGTTTCTGAGTTCAGCGTGGTGTCTTCACCGAAGCTGCTCAGCACGGAAACACCCTGGATAAATTTGGTGGTATCGGTCAGCTGCCACTGATAGCTCACCGCACCATAGCCGAGAGCTTTGGTTTCATGGCCGCCATCATGGAAATCGTCGTAACGCACACCCGGACCGACTTCAGCACGCAGTGAGTGAACAGGACCGTTGAGGAACTGGCGACCGTAACCAGCGGTCAATACGTCGCGGGAGTCATAACCGTTGAAACGGTCACTTAACCAGCTTGCCTGACCAAACAGGTAATCGGCGCTGTTGAGGTTATAACGGCTACGACCACCAATGTTGTAGGTCTCGGATGAACGCTCATCGTTAGAGGAGTTGTTCGAGGCGTTACCCCACAGGCTCCATGCAGTATTGGTTTGGTACCACGTCATGTTGGTAGCGGCACTCAGAGAAGAGCTGGTGGTGTTACCGGTTTGAGCCAGATAACCCGCTGACGCACTGCCTTCAAACGGTTTTTTTGCCGTAGAAGGATCATCCATGGAGGTGAAAACAGCGTTATCTGCAAATGCCTGGTGACAAAATGCTCCAGCAGAGAGCAATAAAACAGCGGACAGCTTGTTAAGGGCTTTCATTAAAAATAATCCGTACGACAGTTTAAAAAACGAAGAGTTTGAAGCGTTTCTCCGACCAAGCAATGCAATTTAGCGTAAGTTTTGTAAAAAAGCATGTACTCACAAAAAAAGCCAGGAAAGCCGCTGAAGCGCTCATTTAATGGGATTCTTCCCATTTCCGTTGCGCATTATAGGGGGCAAATAACCAAATAACAGCTTAAGAACAACAAGAAATATCCGAAGTGTAGCGCGGTAGATTGATGCGTCATTTCCTCCCAATAAACTGCTCGAAATTCGCTCAATCCTGCTTGCTGGTCTACGCTGAATCTGTTCGATAACAATGAGGTGAATGATGAGCGACCATGATGTAAAACGTTACATTGTCACGCTGAAATACCAGGAGAACGGACTCGGCGACCTGCAGTCGGTTAATAGCGCCATGATTAATGGCGGATACAGCACGACGTTAACGGATGATGAAGGCCATCCGCATGAGCTTGGCACCAATAGCTTTGGCACGGTCAGCGCCTTAGAGGAGCATGAAGTCGCTGAACAAGCTGCGGGATTTGCCCAAATCGCCCTTGACCATAAACCTGAAGTGGCAGTGACAACGCTGGACGCGTTTCTGAAAAAACAATCCTGACACGTTGCAAAAAACGGCATCGAGGTCAAATTTGCTGAAGTTTTGCGCGTTACAATCGAACTCACGCAGCGAACCAAGAGGATTACCCGATGTGGTCAGCCATTAGTCGTCTGTTAAGCGAGTACGCCGGTGATGCCCAAATCACCGACCATCAGGAACTTCCCGGTGGCGATGTGCATCCCGCCTGGCGTATCCGGTATGGCGAGTTAGATGTGTTCGTCAAATGTAACACCCGCGACATGCTTACGTTGTTTAGCTGGGAAGCCGATCAACTTGATCTGCTGGCACGCACGCAAACCGTTCGCGTACCGAAGGTTTATGGCGTAGGCAACGATCGAGATACCAGCTTCTTGCTGCTCGAATATATTCTTCCCGAACCGTTTACCGAACAGAGTGCCTTTCAACTCGGTCAGCAATTAGCGCATCTGCACCAATGGAGCGAGCAACCGCAATTTGGTCTCGATTTCGACAACAACATCACCACCTCGCCACAGCCGAATAGTTGGTTACGCCGCTGGTCAGTGTTCTTTGCTGAACAGCGCATAGGGTGGCAGCTGCAACTGGCTGCTGAAAAAGGGGTGCATTACGGCGATACCGAGCTCATTGTCGATTGTGTGCAACGCACGTTAGCCAACCATCATCCGCAACCTTCTTTACTACACGGTGATTTGTGGCCCGCCAATTGTGCAGGCAGCGCAAACGGCCCGTGGCTGTTCGATCCTGCCTGCTATTGGGGTGACCGGGAATGTGATTTGGCGATGCTGAGTTATTACGCTGACCTGCCGCGCCAAATTACTGATGGCTATCACGCGGTGTGGCCCCTTGAAGACGGATTCTCACAACGTCAGCCGGTCTATCAGCTTTATTACCTGCTTAATCGCGCCAATGTTTTCGGCGGCAACTGGACGGGCGAAGCGCAGTTCGCTATCGGCCAGTTGTTAGATGAAGATGTGTTGGGAGAACGTCAGGCCAGACCGGCCTGACGCTTTACAGCATGCCGAGTAACTTCAGTACAAAGTAGCCGGCAATAGCGATAATGATTGGCAAAATATAGAGCGGGAAAATCTGCAAAAAAATGGTGTGGCGCGGGATGTGGATCTTCTCTTCCAGCTGTGCGCGTGTGCGCCCTTCACTGCCTTTGGTCTGTTCCAGAATCAGCTGATCTTCAATCCCCTCTTTGATATGGCGTGACTGACGCCACATGCGTGCGCCCGAAGCCTGCAAAGCAATGCCCACGAAAATCAGAATATAGATCAGCCAAAAGCCAATGTTCGCGCCACCATTAAATTCCGGCACCGGTGAGTTCTGCCAGAAAACATTCAGGAACGGCGTATTGAACTTCACCATATCGACCATGACATGGACAAAATCCAGCATCACGGCATCAATGCCAGGCTGCTTTTCACTGTGCTTAAACATAAAACCCAGCAAAGAAATAATAGTGGATAACAATGCTGGTATAAAAATCACCCAGCCAGCCACTCGCTTGAGGATGGCGATGCGGCCAGCCTGTTGGTAAGTCATGGTGTCTCCCTGAACCGAAATAGTTTTGCCTAAGTCTACCTGCACTACTGCAAATTTTCCTGAAAAATGCGTGGCCTGCCACACATCGGCTTTCGACAGCACTCGTGATAAGGTAAGGCAAATTTTAAAGGGAGCTGTTGTATGTCATATCGTCGTCCCGTAATGGCCGCCATCTTTGATATGGACGGATTGTTAATCGACTCAGAACCGCTGTGGGATCGGGCGGAGTTAGATATTTTCGCCAGCCTGAATGTGGATATCTCTCGCCGTCATGAGCTACCGGATACTTTGGGTTTGCGTATCGATCAAACCGTGCGCATGTGGTTTGAAGCGCTGCCGTGGAGCGGTCCGGATCAGCAAGAAGTCACGAACCGCATTATTGCGCGTGCGCTGGCGCTGGTAGAAGATACGCGCCCGCTGCTGCCAGGCGTGGAACAGGCGTTACAATTATGCCAGCAACAGGGTTTGAAAATCGGTCTGGCATCCGCTTCGCCGCTGCACATGCTGGAGCGCGTTCTGGAGATGTTTGACCTACGCAAATACTTTGATGTGCTGGCTTCGGCTGAAACCCTGCCATACAGTAAACCGCATCCGCAGGTCTATCTCGACGCCGCTGCCAAACTGGGCATCGATCCGCTTAACTGCGTGACGTTGGAAGACTCCTTCAACGGCATGATTGCCACCAAAGCCGCACGCATGCGTTCGATTGTGGTACCGGCGCCCGATCATCGTGCTGATGCCCGCTGGGCATTAGCCAATGTAATTCTTGATGATTTAACCCAGCTCAAACCCGAGCATCTGCACGGTTAATCACAGCCCGCACAACGCGGGCTTTTTTATGCAACTTGATCGCACACGCAAATAAATAAAACATCGTTTCATTTTTATTGAATTACCATCTCATCCTGCCTAAGATGCCCAAAGACCCGCATCGGGACCACTTCCATTGACCCTTGAGAGGCCTGAGATGGACATTCGTCAAAGCATTCATAGCGAGCATGCCAAAACCCTGGATACCGACGGCTTACGTCGCGAGTTTTTGGTCGACAAAATTTTCGACGCCGACAATTACACCCTCACTTACAGCCATATCGATCGCATCATCATTGGCGGCGTGATGCCCGTGCAGAAAGCGGTAACCATCGGTCATGAGGTGGGCAAACAGCTGGGCGTCAGTTACTTCCTTGAACGCCGCGAACTCGGCGTGATTAACGTTGGCGGACCGGGTTTAATTGAAGTGGACGGCAATACCTGGGAGATAGGTAATCAGGAAGCGTTATATGTCGGGCAAGGCGCACAGAGCGTGATTTTCCGCAGTAGAGATGCCAGCCGTCCGGCGAAGTTTTACTACAACAGCGCGCCGGCACATACCCATTATCCGGACAAAAAAATCACCCTCGATGAGGCAGTAAAAGCCACGCTGGGTGATGCCGCCACCTCGAATCGTCGCACCATTAATAAATTCATCGTGCCCGACGTGTTACCAACCTGCCAGTTAACGATGGGGCTAACGCGCCTTGACGACGGCAATCTGTGGAACACCATGCCGTGTCACACCCACGAACGCCGCATGGAAGTCTACTTCTACTTTGATATGGCCGACGACAGTGCCGTGTTCCACATGATGGGCCAGCCGCAAGAGACGCGCCATTTATTAGTGCATAACGAACAAGCTGTAATTTCACCGAGTTGGTCAATTCACGCGGGCGTTGGAACACAGCGTTATACCTTTATCTGGGGCATGGTGGGCGAAAACCAGGTATTTGATGACATGGACCACGTCAGCATCAGCGCGCTGCGCTAACAAGGAGCGAATTATGATTCTTAACGCATTTAATCTTGATGGCAAAATCGCGCTGGTCACCGGCTGCAATACCGGGTTGGGGCAAGGCATGGCGCTAGGTCTGGCGCAGGCAGGTTGTGACATTATTGGCGTCAATCGCGCTGGACCAGATGATACGCAAGCGAAGGTTGAAGCATTAGGCCGCCGTTTTTGGGCGATTCAGGCGGATCTTACCAAACCCTCCATTGTGCCGCACATTGTTGAACAAGCGGTGGCACATGCCGGACGCATCGATATTCTGGTGAATAACGCCGGTATTATTCGCCGCGAAGATGCGCTCAACTTCAGCGAACAGGATTGGGACGATGTGATGAACATCAACAGTAAAAGCCTGTTCTTCCTGTCGCAGCAGGTCGCAAGGCAGTTTATTGCACAAGGCAACGGCGGCAAAATCATCAATATTGCCTCAATGCTCTCGTTCCAGGGGGGCATTCGCGTGCCTTCCTACACCGCATCAAAAAGTGCGGTGATGGGTTTAACGCGCCTGATGGCTAACGAATGGGCGAAGCACGGTATCAACGTCAACGCTATTGCACCAGGCTATATGGCCACCAACAATACGGAACAACTGCGCAGCGATGAATCACGCAACGAGGAAATTTTGGGCCGTATACCCTCAGGTCGCTGGGGCATCCCGGACGACATGATGGGCCCGGTTGTGTTCCTCGCCTCTGGCGCATCGGATTATGTGCAGGGTTATACTTTAGCGGTCGATGGCGGTTGGTTAGCGCGCTAACATAACCCATTCTTTTCCCGCGTCATTGTGACGCGGGAAAGTGAAAAATATTAACGCTTCGTTACAGCGTCACCATTCTCATTCACTGGATAAATCCCTATACTGGATGCATCGACAGTTTTATGCAGCCAGGTTTCATCATGACGGCCGAAGGCCATATCATTTTTGCCATTGCCAGCGCCATTTTTGCCAAGCGCGCGGAGCTGACGCCAGTGCTGGCCAGCGCCGATTGGTGGCATTTAGTCCCTGCTGCGCTGCTGACCTGCCTGCTACCCGATATCGATCACCCCAAGTCCGTTTTAGGCCAGCGATTGAGGTGGTTGTCGCACCCCATCGCCCGCGCCTTTGGTCACCGTGGTTTTACCCACAGTTTGCTGGCGGTCGCGGTAAGTTTGTGGCTATTCCAGATCAATGTACCCGCCGATTGGTTTCTTCCGGCCGATGTATTGCAAGGTATGACGCTTGGTTATCTTAGCCATATCGTCGCCGATATGTTAACGCCTGCAGGTGTGCCGCTGTTGTGGCCTTGTCGCTGGCGCTTTCGGTTGCCGATACTTAAAAGCCAGAAAGGTAACCAACTGGAGCGGGCACTTTGCCTGGCGCTGGTCGGGTATGCGTTGTGGTTCCCGCCGGGATTGCCCTCTTTTGGTGCCAATGGATGGCCGGAACAGCTCTTCAATACGCTACAAAATGGCGTGGGTCGGCTGGTTAATGGTCAAAACGGTCAATAACCAGCCGAATTAAGAGATAAAGTTATAAACCATTCCTTTTGGGTATAAGTCTGCCCCGTTCTGAACTGATAACATTCTCAATATTCCCTAACGGGGACTTACTGTTTTTCGTGCCATTCCAACGGGATGGCATGTCACACTCTGGAGTTGAGCATGGATTTTCCCCTAATCATTAATATCGTGGCGTTTATCGCGCTGCTGATTTTGTTGAACCGCATTGGCAATCAAAGCTGGAGCTTGTCAAAGCGCGTGCTGACCGGTTTAGTATTTGGTGTAGCATTCGGTCTGGCACTGCAAACCATTTATGGCGAAAACAGCCCGACGGTTAAAGCGTCGATTGGCTGGTTCAACATCGTCGGTAACGGTTACGTTCAACTGTTGCAGATGATTGTGATGCCGCTGGTCTTCGCCTCGATTTTGAGCGCGGTGGCCCGTCTGCATAACGCCTCATCGCTGGGAAAAATCAGTGTGCTGACCATTGGCGTGCTGCTGTTTACTACCGCAATCTCCGCACTGGTCGGCGTGTTAGTGACTGGCCTGTTTGGTCTGAGCGCCGAAGGTCTGGTACAAGGTGTACAGGAAACCGCGCGTCTGAGCGCGATTCAGAGCAACTATGTTGGCAAAGTTGCTGACCTCAGCACGCCGCAGCTGCTGCTCTCCTTTATCCCGAAAAACCCGTTTGCCGATCTGGCGGGCGCCAATCCAACCTCGATCATCAGCGTAGTGATTTTCGCCGCGTTCCTCGGTGTAGCAGCGCTGCAACTGCTGAAAGATGACAAGGTGAAAGGCGAACGCGTGCTGGTGGCGATCGATACCCTGCAATCCTGGGTGATGAAGCTGGTGCGTTTGATTATGAAGCTGACGCCGTTCGGTGTGCTGGCGCTGATGACCAAAGTGGTGGCCGGCTCCAACCTACAGGACATCATTAAACTGGGTGGTTTCGTGGTGGCCTCTTATCTTGGTCTGGCGATCATGTTTGCCGTGCACGCGTTGCTGCTGTCGGTCAACGGCATCAACCCAATGCGCTTCTTCCGTAAAGTCTGGCCGGTGATCACCTTTGCCTTTACCAGCCGCTCCAGCGCAGCCAGTATTCCATTGAACGTGGAAACACAGACACGTCGCCTTGGCGTGCCAGAATCTATCGCCAGCTTCTCAGCCTCATTCGGTGCCACTATTGGTCAGAACGGTTGTGCCGGTCTCTATCCCACTATGCTGGCGGTGATGGTTGCACCAACCGTTGGCATCAACCCGTTCGACCCAATGTGGATTGCCACGCTGGTGGGTATCGTAACGCTGAGTTCTGCCGGTGTGGCCGGTGTTGGCGGCGGTGCAACCTTCGCCGCGTTGATTGTACTGCCAGCGATGGGCCTGCCAGTGACGTTAGTCGCGCTGCTGATCTCCATCGAACCGTTGATCGATATGGGCCGTACCGCGCTCAACGTCAATGGTTCCATGACCGCCGGTTCACTCACCAGCCGCTGGCTCGGTTTGACCGACAAGAAAGTGCTGGAGAGCGACGAACACGCCGAATTAGCACATCGCTAACTTTCCTCATCACGACAACGGCAGGCCAGTGGCCTGCCGTTTTTTTATCCCCCCTTCTCCCTAATCCCCCTCAATCATGGCGGCTGCGTCAGGATAGCGTTAAGCATGGTAAACAGACGAAAAATTGGCCGCTTTTTGCTTGAGTTTTGCCAGTGAAAAGCCAATTCTGCTGGAAGTCACAGCAGGAGAATCACCGATGAAAACAGTTATCGCCTCGGTGCTGGCGTTAACCTTGTTAACACCAGCTATCAGTTTCGCCCATCCTGGCGGTTGGGGCCCCGGTCCAGGTCCGCATTGGGGTGGAGGTCCACATTGGGGCGGCCCCGGCCCGCTGCGTTTCTTACCGGAAGCGGCAACGGCAGTATTGCTAGGCGGCCTGACCTATTACATGCTGAACGGCAATTATTATCAACGCCAGGGCGACACCTACGTGGTGGTGCAACCGCCTGAAGCCCCTCCGGGCGGTGGTATGCGCGTGCTGGATTTTAACGGTAAGCGTTATTACGTGCAGGAGGGGCATTACTACCAGCGCGAAATCGGCGGGGAGTATATTGAAGTGCCACGCCCTTACGGCTTATAAGTGCCACAACGAAAAACGGCCCGTCAATGACGGGCCGTTTATTATTCTGCTGCGTTTACTGAGCCGCTTGCGGATCGGTATCGTAGTCTTTACAACTCTGGAAACCATAATTCATTACGCGACCGGTGTCGTTGTAGCTCACGAAGTAGGTCTGCGGTTTACCATCACGCTCGCCAATCACATAAGTCTGGCACGTACCACGTGCGTGAACCATGGTGATTTCGGTAGAGGCTGGACCGGCAATCTGGCGAACCTGATCACGCGTCATGCCTTTTTTTACATCCTTCACAACCGGTTTGGTTACGTAGCTTTCAGCTTTGTCATAAGTCGTACAACCCGACAGGGCTGCCAGCGTCATAGCGGCAGCGATACATCCCATCACTTTATTCATGTTGTTGTTCCTCGTTTTTTTGTCCATGTGGAGTAAGCCTGGAACATAAATCCAGATTTATCAACTTTATGGGATAAATTTAGCCAAATTCCGAAGCGTTAGGATTTGGTAAAAATGCTGTGTTGATGCGCTACGGTTCGTATAATCACCCGCGAAAAAATACCTATAGTAATGAATAAAGACAGAGGATGAATGACACCTGCACCTTCTCATCGGCTAATTTATGCCATCACGCTGGGCCTGCTTGCTGCGCTCGGGCCACTTTGTATCGATCTTTACCTGCCTGCGCTGCCTGAATTAGCGCGCGATCTGCACACTGAAACCGCCACGGCGCAGCTGAGCCTGACGGCGGGTCTGCTCGGTTTGGGGGCTGGTCAATTGCTGTTTGGGCCCATGAGCGACAAATTTGGTCGCCTCCGTCCGCTGCTGTTATCGCTGGTACTGCTGTTTATTGCCTCGATTGGCTGTGCGCTGGCAAAAGATATCCACTCGCTGCTGGTCGCGCGTTTGTTCGAAGGATTGGCTGGCGCGGGCGGCGCGGTGCTATCGCGAGCCATTGCACGCGATATGTACAGCGGCCATGAACTGACGCGTTTCTTTGCACTACTGATGTTGGTCAATGGCTTAGCCCCGATTGGGGCGCCGGTGCTGGGCGGTGTCTTAATGACGGTGCTTAACTGGCGCGGCATTTTCGTGGTGCTTGGCTGCATCGCCATCGTGCTGATGGTCCTCGCACGCTGGAAATTGCATGAAACCTTACCACCTGAGCGCCGCAGTCAGGGATCGATCTTTTCCGCCTGGGCGGCGCTGGGCCAGGTCGTCACCCATCGTCAGTTTATGGGCTTTTGTCTGACCCAAGGTTTTATGATGTCCGGCATGTTTGCCTACATCGGTGCCTCACCGTTTGTGCTGCAACAGTTGTACGGACTGACACCGCAAGCGTTCAGCTTCTGTTTCGCCGCCAACGGGCTCGGCTTGATTATTGCTTCACAAACCAGTGCGCGCCTGTGTCCGCTGTGGGGTGAATATCGCGTATTGAAAGGCGGCCTGACGCTGGCGTTTGTCGCGTCGAGCGGCTTGCTGCTGGCGGGACTCACCGGTGCTGCGCTGCCGATTCTGTTGGTCGCCCTGTTCTTCACCATTGCCAGTAATGGCGTGATCGCCACCACCGCCTCATCGTTGGCGATGCAAAGCCAGGGTCAACGTGCGGGTAGCGCATCGGCCGTAATAGGCGTTTGCATGTTCACCTTTGGCGCCATCAGCGTGCCGATCACTGGCCTGGGCGGCACCTCGGTGGTAAGCATGACCGGCACCGTCTTTGGCTGCTTTATGCTGGCGATGGTGTCGTTTAATGTGCTGGTGCAGAAGTCAAAAAACGCCTGATTTGCCAGCAAATAACCTGAACAATAAGCCGTGTGGCTTGTTGTTTGTGGGGAGAGACGTTAGCTTTAGCAGATGATTCGCATTGTGCCGTCAGGCTACTGACTTGAGGAGAGGTTCATGTCACTGCAACAAGAAATCATTGAAGCCCTTGGTGTAAAGCCCGTTATCGACCCGCAGCAGGAGATCCGCGTCAGCGTGGATTTTCTAAAGTCTTACCTGAAAGCCCATCCCTTTTTGAAAACGCTGGTGCTTGGCATCAGCGGCGGCCAGGATTCGACGCTGACCGGCATCTTGTCGCAAACCGCTATCCGCGAACTGCGTGAAGAGACCGGCGATAATGATTACACCTTCATCGCCGTGCGTTTGCCGTATGGCGTGCAGGCCGATGAGCAAGATTGTCAGGATGCGCTGGCGTTCATTCAACCCGATAGCACGCTGGTGGTGAACATCAAAGAAGCGATTCTGGCCAGCGAACGTGCGTTGAAAGACGCGGGTATCACAGTGTCAGATTTCGTACGTGGCAATGAAAAAGCGCGCGAGCGCATGAAAGCGCAGTACAGCATCGCCGGTATGACCAAAGGCGTGGTGGTCGGTACTGACCACGCGGCGGAGGCGATCACCGGTTTCTTCACCAAGTACGGTGACGGCGGCAGCGACATCAACCCCATCTTCCGCCTGCATAAAGGCCAGGGCAAACAACTGCTGAAAACACTGGGCTGCCCGGAACACCTTTATCTCAAACATCCAACGGCTGATTTGGAAGACGATCGTCCAGGTTTACAGGATGAGGTGGCGCTCGGCGTAACCTATCAGCAAATCGATGCTTATCTGGAAGGCAAAACCATCGATGCCGCTGCGGCGAAAACCATTGAAGGCTGGTATCTGAAAACCGAGCACAAACGTCGCCCGCCGATCACCGTGTTCGACGACTTCTGGAAGAAATAAGCCCGTCACGTTTCCCGCCGTCGGTGCGGGAAACTTTCTCATCGCCGCTGACTGGCGAGAAAAAGCACAGTTTGATACACTGGATGAACAACCAGTAATTGGAGTGTGCTTTGGTCAGACGTGCAGCCAGCCACCGCCTCGACTTCGATGCGGCAGCAATCTATCAATATCCCGAACATTTACGTCAGTGGCTGGAAGGTTTACCCAATCAGCCCGGCGTATATACCTTTCACGGTGAAAGCGAAAATCTGCCGCTGTATATCGGCAAAAGCGTCAACCTGCGCAGCCGGGTGATGGCGCATTTCCGTACGCCGGATGAAGCCAAAATGCTGCGTCAGGCAAGACGTGTCACCTGGATCCCCACGGCAGGCGATGTCGGCGCGCAATTGCTCGAAGCGCAGATGATCAAAACCCAGCAGCCGTTGTTCAATAAGCGCCTGCGCAAGAATCGTCAGCTCTGTTCGCTGCAGTTGGGTGAGGGTGCACCGCAGGTGGTGTATGCGAAGGATCTTGATTTCTCGCGCTCGCCCAATCTTTACGGCCTGTTTCGCAGTCGTTTCGCCGCGCTGGAGAAACTTAAAGCCATCGCCGATGAGCAACGCTTGTGTCATGGCTTGTTAGGATTGGAATCACTACGTCCAGGACGCGGCTGTTTTCGTGCCGCCCTAAAGCGCTGCGCCGGTGCGTGTTGTGGCAAAGAGTCGGTTGCTGAACATCAGCAGCGTTTACATGCGGCATTAGAGCAGATGCGCATCATGTGCTGGCCGTGGCAAGGCCCGGTTGGCATGGTTGAAAGTGGAACAGACATCACCCAAATCCATGTTATCGACCATTGGTTTTGGCTGGGATCGGTGAGTAGCGAAGCCGAAGCCCGCCAGCTGCAGCGCGCCTCACACGGTTTTGATCATGATGGCTATAAAATCCTCTGTCGCCCGCTGCTCTCGGGCGTGTTCCCGCTGATCGAGCTATAAAAAAACCGCCAACGTTGCCCAAAGCTTCTCACGCTATGGACAACGTCGGCGGTCTCTATTCAATTAACCCATAACTTATTCAGCATCAGCCGGCGGTGGCGGAGTTTTGCCATCATGCGGGCCTTTCTCGGTTAAACGCTTTTCAAAGTTGGCGTTGTACTGTTTCTTCTGCTCAGGAGTCAGTACGTTATAAATCTTGTTCTGGGTTTCCATCATCTGCAGCGCACGATCTTTCGCATTGGCAGTCATTTTCTCGGCCTGCGCTTCGGCTTTCGCACGATCAAACGTATCGGAAGCGATAATGGCATGGTCAGCACGACGCTCTTCCAGCGACGGGCGTTTCATCTCTTTGTGACCATCACGCAGGATGGTTTTGATCTGCGCTTTCTGCGCATCGGTCAGGTTCAAACCTTTAAACATCATCTCCATGCCATGATGACGCATTGGCGGTTTGTGCATCGGTTTTTCGCTGCCTGCTGGCGGCGGAGTCAGGTTGTCTGCCGCTGCATGGACGATATTTGCAGCACCAAGAGCCATTGCGGTAGCCAGGAACACAGAAGTTAATTTACGCATAATATTGTCCTTACTTATCAGTTTAATGACGACAGCCTGTGTCGCGTCTTCGGAAACAAGCATACGACGCTGAACGTCAACTACTCAGAGGCTGAGTAAAGCCCTGAAAGCATAAAAGACAGAGATTGGGCAATCATGGAGAGAAAGAGAAGAAATGCGTGAGGAATTGAAAAAGTTTATGACAATCAAGGGAAAAACGCAGGAATTAAGGAGGAGTGTAATGGTCTTGTCGATTTTCAGAAAGGGAAATGTCGGGCTTTAATCTCGTTGCTCGCCAACTGCGCATCTCTACGCATCTCCTCCGTGGCAGGGCCGCCATACAGGGCGAAGTGCTGATCAGTCAGGGATGGAAACGCCCAGGTCGTCGCGGCGCAGTACATTGCGCCGCGACGACCTGTGCGATGATTTTCTGCTGAGCTTAACTGACTGGCATTACGCCATCGTATGCAACTGCATCACAACGCCAGCGCCTGCGTCTGTTCATTCTCTTCCACCAGCATCAGCCCGGCGCGCAATCCTGGCGCGACATTAGGATTGGGAAATAGCACGTACTCGCGCGCCTGCTGCACGTAGTAGCGCCTGTCACCCTCTTCCGCCAGCAGTGTGCCCTGCGGGAAAGCGGTAAAGTTCAGCGTCTCCGATCCCATGTGTAATACAAACTTGTCACTGTGGCGGGTAAGCTGCTGCGCCACGCGATAATGACGCGGTTGTTCATGCACTTCTGGCAACGCATCGCCATACAGTAACGCCGCCAGCGCCCGTTGCACGCCGCTAAACTGACTCAGATCGTTCTCACCGAACGGCAAAGCCTTGCCGAGTTCCAGCGTGCAGCTCGCCGCATCATGGTGTTCGCAGCTGTAATGGGTGAAAGTGCCGCCCGGTGAACGATGGAACACCAGCGCATCCATTTCTGCCGCCGCCAGCCAGTGCATAAAGTCTTCGGGCCACGGATTAGGGTTCAGCGGCATCACACCAAAGCGCGCATGATACGAACCGCGAATGGCGGTATGCAGATCGAGGTGCCAGCGCACTTCGTGATCGAGACAGGTGCGCCAGAAACTCTCCAGCTCTTGCTCCAGCTGCAATGCACGCTGCGCTTCTGGCACATCGGCCACCTGCTGCCAGCGTCCGCCAAACAGGCGGTTAATATCATTTTGCTGGTAGCGCTTGCCGCTACGCAACGCAGCCGGATTGCCCAAAATCACCAACAAGCGCACTGCCAGCGGCTTCTCGCCCTTCAACAGCGGCGTCAGTAACAGATTGAGCATTTCAACCGGCGCGGTTTCATTACCGTGAATGCCCGCAGAAAGCACCAGCGCCTGCTGCGTTGGCGTATGCGGCGTGAGGGACATCAGTCCCTCATTATGCCATTGCCAACTGAGATGGTCGTTGCTGCCCTCTCTTTGCTGTGGCGGCTCACCAGACAACGTCTGCTGTAAAAAATCCTGCATGTTCACTCCTTTTTAACGTCTTGGGGCGAACCTCTCGCCCGGCGTTAACGCTGAAACGCGTAGACACTGCCTAAGTCTAGCAGCTTCGTCAGCTCATCCAGCGCGGTGCGCCCTTCCCGCAGCAGTTGCGGATCGGCTAAATCCGCCTGGGTTAAGCGATCGCGATAATGGCGATCGACCCATTCGTTGAGCGTGGCAAACAGACGATCGTTCATCAGCACCGCCGGATTCAACGCCTGCCGTTCGGTTTCGGTTAACACCACACGCAGGCGCAAACAGGCCGGTCCACCGCCGTTAAACATACTTTCCCGCAGGTCGAACACTTTCAGTTCACGAATCGGCCCGCCGCTCTCCACCAGCTCGCAGAGATAACGCCACACGCCCGCATGCTGGCGCGACTCTTCCGGCAGTACCAACAGCATGCCGCCGTCCGCGCGTTGCAGCAGTTGGCTGTTGAACAGATAGGTGTTCACCGCATCCGTCACCGACACGTTATCGCGCGGCACTTCAATGGGCTGGAAACCGCTCACCCGCGCGGCGAGGTCGCTCAGCAATTGCGGTTGATTAACAAACGCATCCTGGTGGCAGAACAGCACCTGCTGGTTGCTTACGGCAATCACATCATTATGAAACACACCCTGATCGATGACTGCCGGATTTTGCTGGGCAAACAGCGTGCGCTGCGCGTTAAGCTGATGTAAACGCGCCACCGCTTCACTGGCTTCCCGCGTTTGGCGCGCCGGATAACGTGCCGGTGTCGCGCCCTGCTGCTGGCCATCGCGGCCATAGATAAACAGCTGCACGCCCGCATCACCATAATCACTGCCGAAGCGGTTGTGATTGGCCGCGCCCTCATCACCGAACTGCGCCACCTGCGGCAGCGCATCGTGCACGCTGAAGTGCTGCGGATTGCGGAAAATCGCGCGCAGCAGGTCGGCGGTTTCCGGTGCCTCAATGGCGCGATGAAATTTGTTATTTAAATTGGCAACGGTGAAATGCACGCGACCATCGGCGCTATCTGCCGACGGAGATACCGTGGCCGCATTGGCCACCCACATCGCCGAGGCTGAACTGGCCGCCGACAGCAGCTGTGGCGTGCTCTTCGCCGCCTGTGCCAGAACCTGCTCATCGCTACCGCTAAAACCGAGCTGGCGCAGCAGCGGCAGATTGGGACGCTCATGCGGCGGAATGACACCCTGCACGTAGCCCATATCCGCCAGCGCTTTCATCTTCAGTAAGCCCTGCTTTGCCGCCAAACGCGGGTTAGAGGGCTGCAGCTGATTGCGCGTTGAGGCTTCATTACCAAACGATAATCCAGCGTAGTGATGCGTCAGGCCGACCAGCCCATCAAAGTTAGCTTCAAACGCTTTCATTATTTCGCTCCATGCGGTGAGAAATCGAGGCCCGGCGATAAGCTGCCCGGCAGCGCCATCGCCGGGCTCTCCAGCGATGCCATTGGCCACGCGCAGTAATCGGCGGCGTACCATGCGCTGGCACGATGGTTACCCGAAGCACCAATGCCACCAAATGGCGCGGTACTGGCTGCACCGGTCAACGGTTTGTTCCAGTTGACAATACCGGCGCGCGCTTCCAGCAACAGCTGATCAAACTGCGCGCGCTGCGGCGAAATCAATCCACATGACAGCCCATAACGGGTGTTATTGGCGATAGCAATCGCCTGCTCGAAGCTGTCGTAACGAATTACCTGCAGCAGCGGACCAAATACCTCTTCATCTGCTAAATCATTCACTTCGGTGACGTCAATGATGCCCGGCGTGATGATGGCACTGTCGCGATCCGGCCAGTGCATACTGAGCAACACCTTTCCGCCCTTATCCACCTGCTGCTGCCATGCGGCAAAAATATGTCCCGCCGCAAGGGGGGAAATCACGCTGCCCATAAACGGCTGCGGCTCGGCATTCCACGCGCCGGGCTGTAAGCGTGCGCTAACGTCAACCAATCGCTGCAGGAAGGCATCGCCCGCCGCGCCGCGCTTCACCAGCAGACGACGCGCGCAGGTGCAGCGCTGTCCAGCGGTAATAAAGGCCGACTGAACGGCGATGTGCACCGCGCCATCCAGATCCGCGGGATCTTCAACAATCAGCGCGTTGTTGCCACCCATCTCCAGCGCCAGCATTTTTTCAGGTTGTCCGGCAAACTGGCGATGCAGGTGATAGCCGGTGGCGGCACTGCCGGTGAACAGCAGGCCATCAATTTGCGGCTCATTGGCCAGCGCCTGGCCGGTTTCACGACCGCCCTGCACCAGCGCCATCACGCCTGCCGGTAAACCCGCTTGCTGCCACAGCTCAACGGTTTTCTCTGCCGTCAGCGGCGTCAGTTCACTCGGCTTAAATACCACGCAGTTACCGGCCAGCAAAGCCGGCACGATATGCCCGTTTGGCAGATGACCGGGGAAATTATACGGACCAAATACCGCCAGCACGCCGTGCGGACGATGGCGCAACGAGCTCTCGCCATCGGTCTGTTCGCCGGTGCGGCTGTGATAGGCCTTAATCGAAATGGCGATTTTATTGATCATCGCCTGCACTTCAGTCAGCGTTTCCCAGCGCGGCTTGCCGGTTTCCTGGGCGATAGTTTCCGCCAGCGCGGTTTTATGCTTTTCAAGCAAACGGGCAAAGCCTTCTACCAGCGCCTGGCGTTCCGCAAAAGGTTTCCTCGCCCACAGCGGAAACGCCGCGCGTGCCGCTTCACAGGCTTCGGCCACTTGCGCGCCCGAAGCCGCTTTGCCCTGCCACAGCGTTTCGCCGGTGACCGGATTGTGTTTATTCAAGGCGTCAGCGCCGCCGGTCACCCATTGACCATTAATAAAATGCGTCATGCTTTTTTCTCCTCGCGACACAGCGTAACCACACGCAGCTCATCGCCAATGTTGGAGTGCAGCGCCGCGCGCTGGGTCTCATTAAGACGTATCGTGGCGGATGCCATATCCACCGGCAGCAGCGCCACGCGAAAATGCTGATAATCGCCGTTAGCCACCAGGCACAGCGGCCAATTGTCATCGGCGTCACCGCTTTCCGCAGTCAGCAGACGGCTTTTACGAATGGCGCGAATGCGATCGATTTCGCACTCCAGCGTCGGACCGCCGTCAAAGATGTCGACATAGTTGAGATAGCGGAAGCCCTCTGCCTCCAGTACCGCACGCGCGGGCGCAGTCTTCGGATGGACTTCGCCAATCACTTTTTGCGCCGCTTCAGACAGGTAATGAATGTAGAGCGGATGTTTTGGCATCAGCTCTGCGATAAAGGCTTTTTGCCCGGTACCGCTGAGAAAATCGGCTTTGCTGAACTCCATGGAGAAGAAGCGACTGCCAACGCTGTCCCAGAATGGCGAATGACCGTTGTCGTCGCTGACGCCACGCATCTCCGCCACCACGTGTTGCATAAAGCGGTCGCGGAAGTTGGCCATAAACAGAAAGCGCGATTTCGATAACAGATGGCCGTTTTTGCCATCGCGATAATCGGGATCGAGGAACAGCGTACAGAGTTCGCTGCTGCCGGTGTGATCGTTGCTCAGCGACAGCGTCGGTAAGCTGGCATAGACATTCAGTTCTTTCGAGGCGTGCACCTGCGTGCCGACGCGGAAATTGTACCAGGGATCCTGCAAACCCACCGCCGCTTCAATGGCGCAAATGCCGACGGCTCGATTGTCTTCACTGTCGGCCAGCACAAACACATAGCCTTGTTCAGCGGGCGGCAGCGCACCTTGCCAGGTCAGCAGCGAACGCTCAATTCGGGCTTTGAGCGTATCGCTATCCGCAGGCAGCGAAGTTAAGCCGCCTCCGGTTTTGCCCGCCAGCGACAACAACTGCGCAAGATCGTCACGTTCGACGGGGCGAATCACCATCATGATGTGGCTCCTTTGAGCACGCGTTCACAGGCACGTTCGAAGCGCGCTAGCCCTTCTTTGACTTCGCGCTCGCTAATATTAAGCGCCGGCGCAAAACGCACCACGTTAGCGCCAGCAATCAGCACCATCACGCCCTCTTCAGCCGCAGTAAGGTTGAACTGTTTGGCTTTGCCGGCGAAATCATCGTTCAGCACCGCGCCAATCAGCAGCCCTAGCCCGCGCACTTCTTTGAACACCGGCAGACGTCGGTTCAGTTCTTCCAGTGCGTTAACAAACCATTGATGACGCTCGGCCACGCCCGCCATAAACGCCGGTTGGTTAATTAACTCCATCACTTTGCCGGCCACGGCGCCCGCCAACGGGTTGCCGCCGTAAGTGGTGCCGTGCGTGCCGACACCCATCACCTGCGCCAAATCTTCGCGCGTCAGCATGGCGCCAATCGGGAAGCCGCCGCCCAACGCCTTGGCGGTGGTCAACACATCCGGCGTTACGCCGTAATGCATGTAGGCATACAGCGAGCCGGTACGACCCACGCCGCTCTGTACTTCGTCAAAAATCAGCACTGCATGGTGTTTATCGCAAAGCTCACGCAGCCCGCGCAGGAATGCGGGATCGGCTGGCAGCACGCCGCCTTCACCCTGAATCGGCTCAACGATAACCGCACACGTTTGGTCATTAATCAGCGCCGCCGCA
This sequence comes from Enterobacter ludwigii, assembly GCA_900068845.1. Taxonomy (GTDB): domain Bacteria; phylum Pseudomonadota; class Gammaproteobacteria; order Enterobacterales; family Enterobacteriaceae; genus Pantoea; species Pantoea ludwigii_A. Next base: position 876,662 of record CEFQ01000010.1, on the reverse strand, counting down.
GAGGCCAGATCGTTGAAATGAGCGTGCTCCACCGCCGGCGGCAGCGGCGCAAAGTCACGTGAATAGGCGGGTTGTCCACCCGCCGTCACGGTGAACAGCGTGCGACCGTGGAATGCATTATTAAAAGCAACGATGCCATTTTTCTCCGCACCAAAACGATCGTGTGCGGTTTTACGAGCCAGCTTTAATGCCGCCTCGTTTGCTTCAGCACCGGAGTTACAGAAGAACACGCGATCGGCAAAGGTGGCATCAATCAGCTGTTTGGCGAGGCGCAGGATCGGTTCATTGGTATAGCCGTTGCCGGTATGCCACAGTTTGCCCGCCTGCTCGGTCAGCGCCTGTTGCAACGCGGGATGCGCATGACCCAATGCGTTAACGGCTATGCCACCGGCGAAATCAATATAAGCTTTACCTTGCTGATCCCAGAGCGTTGACCCTTCAGCACGAACCGGAACAAAAGCAGCGGGTGCATAAACTGGCATCATCCATTGATCGAAATGTTGACGTGAAACCTGCAGTGACATAGCCCATTCTCCTGCTCCACACCCGGTGAAGCTTTTGTTTTAAAATTGTTAATAATGTTAAGTGACAGCTCTACTGTATATTGCAGTTAGCGTGCCAGCTAGCTGCAAAATTGCATAAACGGCTTACCACTACGAAATATCAATAACTTAACAACTGTTACTATTCACTTTAATTGCATAAAAAGTGAATACAAGTCTGATGGGGGTTGAATGGCAGCCATTTATTTAGCGGATTTATGCATCGGCAAAATGAAATATCGCTTTTGTGATCGCACAGGAAATATTTCGCCAAATTGAAGCGATAAACGCCCCTTTTTGGGGCGTCACGTGCTTGATTGGTGCAGAAAAGCATTAGCGCGGTGCAGATAAGGCCATCAGCTAATTAAATGGCTTTTAACATTTCAATTGCCGGATTGAATATTATTTAGCCAATCCATTCTTAAATGAACGCTAAATAACATATTGTGACCAACGTTATTATCAGAACAGAAATAAAAAGACACAAAGCCATGAATCCGTTAATTACCCTGCTAATGATTAGCGGGATTTAGATATCTGCCATTGAACAATAATGCATAGGCTTGTGCTATTTCACGAACAAGCTACTGATGTTATTTACGCATCTTTAAATTTAAAATAATTCTTATAAATCATGATATTAACTATTAATCTAATCATCTCCCCTCGCATTTTATGGATAAGTTTAACCAATAAAGAATTCCACATAATGGAATTTGAGATTAAAAATCACACAAAAAGTTAACCAGAAATATTTAGTTACATATAATGCACTGTCGATCTTGAACCTTTTGTGTCATTTTCTTTTCACCCCGAACATGGGGACAAAATTAAAAAATATTACAGGGTAAAAATTAAATGATGAAGCGCTCCTTACTGGCAGCAGTGATGCCTTTACTGCTGGGACTTTCTTCGGCTCAGGCCGCCGAAATCTATAACAAAGATGGCAACAAACTGGATCTGACTGGCAAAATTAACGTCTCGCATCTGTTTTCTGATGACGATGCATCAAATGGCGATAAGTCGTCTTATGCCCGTCTGGGTTTTAAGGGCGAAACCAAGATCAACGACCAGCTGACCGGCTACGGTCAATGGCAATATCAGTACAGCCTGAGCAATTCTGAAGGCGCTGATGCCCAGTCAGGTAACAGAACCCGCCTGGGCTTTGCCGGTCTGAAGTTTGGTCAATTTGGCTCTGTCGATTATGGCCGCAACTATGGCCTGATTTATGACGTACTGGGTTACACCGATATGCTGCCCTACTTCGGCGGCGATCAAGGTTACTCTGATGGCTTCCTGTCCAGTCGTTCTGGTGGCGTACTGACCTGGCGTAACAAAGATTTCTTCGGTCTGGTTAAAGGCTGGAACGTTGCGGCACAGTATGAAGGCAAAAACGATCGTAGCGATGCGAACATTGCTGTGCGTCGTTCGAATGGTGATGGCTTCGCCCTCTCTACCTCATACGATTTCGATTTCGGTCTGAGCCTGGTCGGCGCTTACGCCAGCCTGGATCGCACCAATACGCAGAACCAGGCCTTACGCGGCGAAGGCGAGAAAGCACAGCACTGGACTGCGGGCGTGAAATACGATGCTAACCAGATTTACCTGGCCACCATGTATGGCGAAACGCTGAATGCCACGCCAATCAACGGCGGCTTTGCCAACAAAGCGGTGAACTTTGAAGCGGTTGCGCAGTATCAGTTCCTGAATGGTCTGCGTCCTTCCGTCGGCTACGTGCAATCGAAAGGTAAAGAGATTGAAGGTATTGGTGATGTCGATCTGACAAAATACGTTGCGGTAGGCGGGACTTACTACTTCAACAAAAACATGTCTGTGTATGCGGAATACAAAATCAACCTGCTGAAAGACGACAATGCGTTGAACATCTCATCTGATGATGTCTCTGCGGTAGGTTTGGTGTACCAGTTCTAAATGGCCGTTCCCTCATTGCATATCCGGCTGTGTCGACTGGATATGAGCAAAGGGCAGCGTAAGCTGCCCTTTTTATATTCTGCACACACCGATTACGGCGCCAGCAAATCAAATCGATTGTTATCGCCTTGTTCCAATGAGAAAGGCGGTTGCAACTCCAGCACGATCTCATTCGAGGTGACACGATTCTGTTTGCTGTCTTCTAACACTACTGACAAGCGATAACTATTACGTGCGCCTGGCGAACTATCCCATGCGGGCAGAATCACACTCCAGCCCTGCGGATCGCTGGGATTGGCACCTGGCGTCAGGCTCAGTGCCTGCGTATCGCCCTCCCACATCACTTTAGCGATCGGATTGGTACTGCGGATCTGCAGTTTCAGCGGCAAACTTTCTCCGCCATTCAACTGCCACGGCGGTGTGGCGAGAAATACCGACAGCGTTTTACGTTGGCGATATTCCAGCACCGGCGTATTACTGCGCGTGACGTTATCGTAGCGACTGCCACGCAGTGAATGCGCGGCCGCGACGTTATCCGGACTCAACTGCTGGCTGAGCGCCACGCCAAAGCGATAGTTAAGGCGCAAGCCGAGTTGATCCTGGCTCTCACCGCTATCGCTGGTTTTATGGCTGGCTGATAAGGTCACCAGCGGCACCGGCGTATATGTGACGCCAAAGGTCAACGCAGCCGGATTGTGGTAGCGATTACCGGAGCTAAACAGATCGACGTTATCGCCAAGATATTGCTGCCAACTCACCGACGCGCCGAGTTGACGATACTGCGGCAGATAACCTTGCGTGGTGAAATCGTAGCCGCGCGCCATACGCTGCTGCTGGAAAGGATTGCGATCCTGCCAGCCTGATAGCGGCGTGTAATAATTGGCGGAGAAACGCAGATAATCGCCCCACGCTTCCGTACCAAGCGAAGCGCGTTGCTGGCCGCTGCTGAACATGCGATCGACAAAGCCGTTATAACCCAGCAGCCATTTGCCCGCCACCCAGCGTTGTCCAAGGCCAACATTGCCCACCAGCCCGTCATCGGTTTGATGAAAACCGACCTGACTGAAGGTCAGATAGCGGTAGTTATCCGCCCACGGTGTCAGTAGCGAAGCACCACTACCGGTAAAGTTACCCTCGATATCCACGTTAAAGTCGATCTGCGCATTGCCATAGGGCGACAGCAGCGACTGACCTTCATTTTCCAGTCGATTTCCTACTTCATCGCGAAAATGATTGAAAGCCCACAGACCGGCCTGCTGACCTAATGGATTGTCAGCCGTGCTGTTCTGGCTGGCTTCACCGATGCTTTTCGCAATCGTTGCCAGCTTTTTGTTGAACGCTTCCGTTTCATCCTGATAACCCAAAGCGGGCAGCTGATCGGCCATTTTCTGGAAACATGTGGGATCGCTAAACGGGGCATCTGCGAGTTTAGTATCAGAAATCAATGCCAGCGCGGGCGCGGATGCGGCAAGTGCTGCAATACCAGAGAGATAACGCACGCTTTTGAGTGATAACAAAGTAAATAACATAGCTAAAAAAGAGTTCGACCCGGTTCAGAATTAGAGATGGCTCACAAAACTGCATAAGTCTACCCTAGCATATTCTGATGCAAGTGCCGGAAATGTCTGGATTCGATTAAGACAGGGGAACGAATGATACAAGGCGCTCATTGTAGCGGCGCAATTTATTGCGCGATAAATCGCGCCGCTACAATGTGTGCAGATATGAAATGCTGAGCATGACTCTGGTGTTATGAGCCATCTTTCGGACCAGAAAAATCAGGAGAAGATTAACCCGCCATCCACATTAATGGTCTGGCCGGTGATGTAACGCGCATCGTCAGAGGCGAGAAACGCCACCAAGCCGGCAACATCTTCAGGCTGCCCTGCACGCTTCAGCGGTATATTTTCTACCCACTCCGCCATCAGCTCCCCTTTGCCATATTGCTTTTTATCACTGCTGAGGATCTCGCCCCACACACGATCGTTGTAGTCCCACATTTCACTCTCAATAATGCCGGGACAGAACGCGTTCACCGTGATATGCCACGGCGCCAGCTCCAGCGCCAGGCTCTGAGTAATACCAATCACGCCCATCTTGCTGGCGGCATAATGCGGCGTATAAATGAAGCCCTGACGTCCCTGACCAGACGAGGTGTTGATCAGGCTGCCGCTGCCCTGCTTAACCATATACTTTGCCGCTTCACGACAACACAGCCACACGCCGGTGGTATTCACCGCCAGAATCTTCTCGAAGTCGCTTTTCGGCATCGAGTCGAAGCGATCGATGGTGATGACACCGGCATTTTGAATCGATACATCAATGCTGCCAAAGCGTTCAGCCGCCTGCTGATAAAGCTGCTGCACTTCGACCTCATTGGTTACATCTACCTGTAACGCCAGAATCTCACTGCCAAACTGCTGTTCGAGAACCTGCGCGGTGCTGAAGACGCGATCGGCATTCGACACCATCACCAATTGTGCCCCATCGCGGGCAAAGCGCGCGGCAATACCCGCGCCAATTCCGCGGCATGCACCCGTAATCACCACCGTCTTTCCACTAAAATCGCGTGTCATAGTGCCTCCTGTTATCCATGTGTCGCTTCAGGCAGGGCGGCCGATTGCTGCTTTTTTTCATGTCTGCGCAGCAGCACCACCTTACTTTGTAATTTTTGCTGGAACTGGTCGATCACCACGGCGGTGACAATCACCAACCCTTTAATGACCATTTGCCAGAAATCGCTGACGCCCATCATCACCATGCCATCGGCGAGGAACACGATGACAAAAGCCCCGATAATCGATCCCGATACCCGACCACGTCCGCCCGCCAATGCCGTACCGCCCAGCACCGTGGCGCCGATGGCGTCCATCTCGAACATGTTGCCGGTCATCGGATGCGCAGTTTGTAGCTGCGACGCCACGATCAATCCCACCAGCGCGGCACACAAACCGGAAAAGGCATAAACAAAGACTTTGACTTTGATGATGGGCACACCTGCCAGGCGCGCCGCCGATTCGTTGCCACCGGTGGCGTAGATGTAGCGGCCGAGCGGTGTTTTACGTGTCAGATACAAACCCAGCAGCAGGAAGCCGAGCATCATCCATATCGGGATAAACACGCCCAGCACCGACCCCGAACCCAGCAAAGCAAAGCCGGTGTTGCCGAGCGCCGGTGTGCCGACGAGGTTGGCGTAAGTGCTGCCGTCGTTAAACAGCAGCGCAGCGCCACGTGCGACGTACATCATGCCGAGCGTACAGATAAAGGGCGCCACGCCGAGTCGCGTCACCACGGTGCCATTAATCAGTCCCAGCGCAATGCCGAACAGCGCCACCACCAGAATCACTTCGGGCACGTTGAAAAACAGGACATTGCCGCCCCACAGCGGCACGCCATTGGTGAGCAGCGCGCCCGCCACCATGCCGCAAATGCCCGCCACAGCGCCCACCGAGAGATCGATGCCACCGGTGAGAATCACCAGCGTCATGCCGATCGCCAGCAACCCGGTGATCGCCACATGCTGCGTCATAATCAGCAGGTTGGAGGTCGTGAGAAAGTTAGGCACCATAAAGCTGAAGAAGCTCACCACAATGAATAGGGCAATAAAGGTGCGCGCCTTAAGCAGGTACATATAGAACAGGTATTTTTGATTCATCGTCTTACTCTCCAGCGGGCTCAATCATGCGGCGTTGAGGCGCTAATCAGGGCTTCGCGCGTGACCGCCGCGCGCGGTAAGTCGGCGGTGATGCGACCATCGGCCATCACCAGAATGCGATCAGCCAGCGCCATGACTTCATCCAGCTCGGACGAGGAAAACATCACCGCCAATCCTTGCTGCGCCAGGTTGCCAATCAGGTGATAAACGTCAGTTTTTGCCCCCACATCGATGCCGCGCGTCGGCTCATCCAACAGCACCACTTGCGGCCCGGTCATCAGCGCTTTGCCAAGCACCACTTTTTGCTGATTACCCCCGCTTAAGGACGTAATTGGCAGCTCGGGATCGCTGACTTTGATGGCGAGATGGCCAATCATTTCATCGACGCGGCGCTGCTCTTTATGCGGATTGAGCATGCGCCAGCAGCGACGAAAGCCACGCAGACTGAGATCGCTGAGCGTCATGTTGGCGGTGATCGACATGAGCTGCACCACGCCTTCGGTTTGACGATCTTCCGGCACCAGCGCGATGCCTTTTTTCAATCGCTGCTGGAAGCTGCGTTTCTCCAGCGCTTCGCCGTTGAGACTGACGCTGCCCGACTGACAATGCATCATGCCAATCAGCCCTTTGAACAGCTCCGTGCGGCCCGCGCCGAGCAAACCGTAAATGCCAATCACCTCGCCTTTACGCAGCGAGAAAGAGACATCATTGAGCTTGTAGCCGCCGTTTTGATGCAGAGCGGTAAGCCCGTTCACGCTGAGTATCGTTTCGCCTTGCGTTGCCGGTTGATAATCGAAGTGCTTTTTCTTATCACCCACCATCTGCTCAATGATCCAAGGGATCGAGGCGTCGCGAACGTCACGTTCGCTGATGAAACGTCCATCGCGGAAGATGGTGATGTGATCGCCAATCTCCATCAGCTCTTCCAGGCGATGCGAGATATAGATGATGGTGACGCCGCGCCGTTTTAGCTGGTCGATAACGTTGAACAGCACCTTCACTTCTGACTGACTCAATGCGCTGGTCGGTTCATCCATGATCAGCACGCGCGTGTCCTTAGATAACGCACGTGCAATCTCCACCAGCTGCTGATGGCCGATACCGAGTTCAGCCAGCGGCGCATAGGGATCAACATCCAGTTCCAGCCGCTCCAGTAGCGCTTTGGCGAGTGAGTATTGATACTTCTCGTTGATCACGCCGCGCTGGAAAAACTCATTGGCCATAAAAATGTTGTCCATCACGTTCATGTTGGGAAACAGGTTCAGCTCCTGAAAAATAATGCTGATGCCCTGTTTTTCCGCCTGATGCGTGGAGCTCAGCGCCACCGCCTCACCATCCAGCAGAATTTCGCCGGAGGAGGGGATCTCGACGCCAGCCAGCATTTTCATCATGGTGGATTTGCCCGCGCCGTTTTCGCCAATCAGCACGTTGACCTTGTTGCGATAGACGCGGTAATTGACCTGATCCAGGGCGGTAACGCCGGGATAAATACGTGACACATTGCGGGTTTCGATAATCACATCCAGCGGCCCGTGGGGCAGGATTTGCGACATAGCCCTCTCCTTATTGCCGGGTGATGTGCGCCGGTGTGATATCGGGCGCCTGCTGCGGAATGTCCCAACTGCTGAACACGCCAGCAATCGCCACTTTGTCGCCCACTTTCGGCTTAAATGCCTGCATCATGTCGGATGCTTGCTGATTGATGGTGCGACCGAAATCGCCAAACATCACCTGATCATTGAAGTCCTGATAGCTGACGCCTTTGTAAACATCACGTAATGCAGTACCGCGAATAATTGGCCCGGTTTGCACCGTTACGCTGGCACCCGAGACATCTTTCAGCGTCATCTTGCCGCTGCGCGAGGTGGTATTCACTGCCGTTACCTCGCCATTCAGGCTGACGCTGAATACGCAGGGATTCTCTTCCTGACTGCGATAGCCGTAGGTTTTACACGCGCTATCAAAATCCGTGGCCGACTGGAGCGACTTCATCAGTTCTGCCAGCGGTTTCGCGTCATGGGCAATTTGCGGTACCAGCTTTTGCTGCCACATCTGCGTGATATTGCCCATGTTGGCATTGGGCGGATTTTTCAGGTCGGCCAGCTCCTGCTGCGACACAATGCGGCAACCGCTAAGGATCACAACAGGAAGCAGTAACCAGAGTCGTCTGTGCATCACATTCTCCTGGGCGCCCGGTAACCGGGCGCACCGCGTTGATTACGACTTGAAGTTAAAGTCCTGCACGCCTTTGGCGTTGTCTGGCGTAATAAGAATGCCGCGGAACATGACGCGCTGCTTCTCAGGCTTGGTGCCTTTCTGAATAAAGTTGTCGAGGTCGGTTACGCCCTGCGCGGCAATGGCTTGCGCCTGCAGCATTACCGTGGCTTTCAGGTCGCCTTTCTCCACCGCATCACGTTCATCATTGCTGCCGTCAATGCCCACCACGATGACATCGCTACGGCCCGCCGCTTTCAGCGCCGCAATCGCGCCCAGCGCCACCGGTCCGTTACCGCAGATCACCCCTTTCACATCCGGATGCGCCTGCAGGATGCTGTCCATGATGCGTTTGCCGTCAATCAGCGTGCCTTTCGCATCCTGACGCGCGACACTTTTCATGTCTGAATATTGGTCGAGAACCTGGTGAAAGGATTTGGAACGCGTGACGCAGTTGTTGTCGGCAAGGTTACAGGTGAGTTCGGCGTAGCTGCCCTTTTCACCCATCTTCTCAACAAAGACGTTCGCCACGTCGGAACCGGCCTGGAAGTTGTTATGGGTGATTTGTGCCAGCGCCACGTCATCCACCGGAATCTCGCGGTTAATCAGCACCACAGGAATTCCGGCATCTTTGGCTTTTTTAATTGCCGCAACGCTGGCGGTGGAGTCGGCGTTATCCAGCACAATGCCCTGTACTTTTTTACCGATGGCGGCATCAATCAGTTCACTTTGCTTTTTCACATCTTCGCCATGCGACAGCACGCTGGTTTTATAGCCCAGCTCTTGCGCTTTGAGGTTGGCACCTTTGGCTTCAGAGGCGTAATACGGGTTATCCAGTGAGTTCACCAGGATCATGATGGTGCCCTTTTCGGCAGCGAAACTGGCTTGCGCGATCAGGCAACTGGCAATGGCAGTCAACAGCAGGGTAGGTTTTTTCATGGTGGTTTTCTCTTTGTTGTATTTGCAGGGTCAGCCGTTCTGGTGTTGGCGCGGCGTTACCAGATGGTAAAGCCACCGTCGATCATCAAATCTGCGCCGGTGATCATGTCGCTGCCGTTGCTGGCGAAGAACAGCACCGCAGCGGCGATTTCGTCGGTGTAGGCAAAGCGTCCCAGTGGGATGAGTTTTTTCATCTGTTCGCCCTTCTCACCGCGCCAGGCTTTTTCACCCATTGGCGTCAGCACCACGGTGGGCGACAAGGTGTTGACGTTAATGCGATGCGGAGCAAACTCTTTGGCCATCACTTTGGTCATGCCGAGCAGGCCGGCTTTGGCAGAGGTGTAGGCAACGTGGTTGTCGATAGCGATGGATGCCGCCTGCGAGGCAATGTTGATGATTTTGCCGCCGTTACCGGCACGCACCATGCGTTTACCCGCCGCCTGCGAGCAGAGGAAAGGCCCAGTGAGATTGACGTCAATCTGCTTTTGCCACTCGGCAAAATCGGTTTCTAATACCGGCTGCAACATGACGTAGCCCGCGCAGTTCACCAGAATATCGATCTGGCCATAATGCTGTTCGACGTGATTGAATGCCGCGTCAACCGAGGAAGGATCGGTTACGTCACAGCACACCAGCAGCACGCGATCGGCCGCAAACTGATCCTGCACGCCAGCCACTTTGTCGCTTTCGAATGGCGGATAGAGCAGCGCCAGCCGCGCCCCTTTCTCCAGCAGCATGGCGTTACTGGCCATCGCAATCCCGCCTAGCCCGCCAGTGACCACCGCCACTTTCCCGGTTAAATCCTGCTCAATGTTCACGCCGTAGCGCAGGTTAACGTCATATTCCCCACTCATTCACTCACTCCTTTCATCATTACGCTACGGCTAGGTTTACCGCTGGCAGGATTATCGTTATTACAAATATCATTTTCGAACAAAAATATAAGCTATCGATAAATAATGGTTTGTGGGGAAGATCAAATTTCATACAAATTGCAGCAATAAAATTTATCCCCATGATTTTATTGAATTTGAAAAAATGACGGCATGTGGCGCATGGATAGAGTGGCTAACGGCTTTCTGCGAAATCAATCGCATAGCTGATTATTATTTTCATTCGAAAATCATCATTTCTGGAAGCTGCCTCGCAAATGGCCAAAACGCAGAGTAAAATCAGCTCGGGTTTACTTTTTGGTGGAATCAGACCGTGATTGGAAAGAGGGAGCATTTCGATTGAAAAGCAAAACTGAGCAGTTGGCTGATATGCAGCAACGCCGTGAGAAGATTCTGGAGATGATCCGCGAAGACGGCACCGTCACGGTAAAAGCGTTAACCGATACCTTTGGCCTGACGGAAGCGACAATTCGTACTGATCTGCGCATGTTGCAGCAAGAGGGGCACGTGCAGCGTTATCACGGCGGCGCTACGCTGATGACCGGCAAGCGCAATACCGGCGCGATGCTGCTGGAGCGTCAGACGCATCTCGATGAAAAACAGGCGATTGGCCGACTTGCCGCACAGTATGTTGAAAATGGCGATACGGTGATTTTCGATTCCGGCACGACCACCACGGCGATTGCCGAGGCGATTAGCCATATACGCCGGTTGTCAGTGATCACCACCGCGGTGAATATTGCGCTGAAGCTGGGCGGTGAACCGGGCATCAATATTTTACTGACCGGAGGCACCTTCAAGTTTCCTACGCTATCGACGTCGGGAGAGAAAGCCGCCTCGTTTTTCGAAAACGTCCTGGCGGAGAAGCTGTTTCTTGCCACGGCGTGTATCTCACCGCGTTTGGGTTTGAGCTTTCCCAGCGAGACCGATATCAAGGTTAAAATGGCGATGATCAAATCCGCCAATACCGTCTATGTGGTGGCCGATTCCAGCAAGATTGATAAGGTTTCGATGTTCGCCTTACCGTGCGACTGGAGCCATATTCACTATTTGATTACCGATAGCGGCATTACTTCGGCGCAGATCGCGGCGTTTGAGGCGTTGGGTGTACAGGTGCTGGTGGCGGAAGCGGAAGGGTTGAGAAAACGTGCGGCATCGTGATTTTACTGCACGCTTTGACCAGGTGGGCATGCATGCCCACCCTACAAAACGGCGTAGGGTCGGCATTTATGCCGACCGCTAGCCAAAACATTAAAACCCTAAGCTATCCAGCAGGTCATCAACCTGATCCTGGTTCGCGACCACGCCGGGTGCATTGGCATGGATCTGCGGACCATTCAGCAAGCTGGTCGCATCCTTACGGGCTGCGGCGTTGGCTTCTGGCATATTCTCCAACAGCACCATCAACAGCTGACGCTCGATCTCCTGGATCACATCCATCATGCGCTTGATCACCTGACCGGTAAGGTCCTGGAAATCCTGCGCCATCATGATTTCGAGCAACTGCTTGTTGGTGTACGACGTGTGTCCCGGAACGTCAGTCAGGAACTGGCGCGTATCCGAAACCAACTCGCGCGCATCTGTCAGTTCAATCGGATTTTCAAACCACGCATCCCAGCGGCCTTTCAGCTGGTTGGCGTTGGCTTCCATTTGGTCCTGGTGTGGCTGCGCTGCTTCAACGCAGTTCAACGCACGTTCAGCCGCTTGCGCCGTCATTTGCACAACATAATCCAGACGATCGCGCGCGTCAGGAATTGCTTCCGCCGCTTCTGCTATTGCCTGGTCTAACCCCAGCTCACGCAGACTGTCGCGCAACATGCGCGTCAGTGAGCCGATGCGGGTAATAATGTCGTGTGCCGAGGCTTCTTCGGTTGATTTCGGAAGGTCGCTCATCACATCTCCTTACATACCCAGTTTTTCGAATATTTTGCCTAACTTCTCTTCCAGCGTGGCCGCGGTGAACGGTTTCACCACGTAGCCGCTGGCGCCCGCTTGCGCTGCTGCGATGATGTTCTCTTTCTTCGCTTCCGCGGTGACCATCAGTACCGGCAGTTTATTCAGCGTGGCATCGGCACGAATGGTTTGCAGCAGTTCCAGACCGTCCATGTTCGGCATGTTCCAGTCTGAAACCACGAAATCAAAGCCGCCTGCACGCAGTTTAGTCAGGGCATCGACGCCGTCTTCTGCTTCTTCGACGTTATTGAATCCAAGCTCTTTCAGCAGGTTACGGACGATACGACGCATCGTATTGAAGTCATCCACCACCAAAAAGCGCATATTTTTATCAGCCATATCTACTCCCGTGTTGTCTCGTCCAGCAGGACGGGCTTGTTAAATTCGCAATGCCTGTCCGGCGCTAATTTTCGCCAGCATGTGCTGACTGATGTGGCCCAAATCGACCACTTCACTGGTGCCGCCCATCGCAATCGCTTCGCGCGGCATGCCAAATACCACGCAGCTGGCTTCATCCTGGGCGATGGTCCAGGCGCCGGCGCGATGCATTTCCAGCATCCCGGCCGCGCCATCGTTACCCATCCCGGTCAGGATCACGCCAACCGCATTTCGTCCTGCATGGACCGCCACCGAACGGAACAGCACATCAACCGATGGCTTGTGTCGGTTCACCGGCGGACCGTCATTCAGTTTCACCACATAGTTCGCGCCACTGCGCGCCAATTCCATGTGCATCGCGCCTGGCGCGATATAGGCATGGCCCGGTAAAATACGCTCGCCGTCTTCCGCTTCTTTCACGGTGATCTGGCACAGTTTGTTCAGTCGCTCGGCAAACGAGCGGGTAAAACCCGGCGGCATGTGTTGCGTAATCAGCAGCGCTGGGCTGGTCGCCGGCAGCGGCTGTAATACATGGCGAATCGCTTCGGTGCCGCCGGTGGACGAGCCGATGGCGATCAGCTTTTCACTGCTCAGCAGCGGCCCCGCTTTCAGCATCACCGGCATCGGTGCAGAGGCCCGCACATGCAGTTTGGCGCGCGCGGCGGCGCGAATTTTATCGGCAATCATCTGGCTGTAGGCCAGCATGCCTTCACGGATGCCAAGCTGTGGCTTGGTGACGAAATCCACCGCACCTAACTCCAGCGCGCGCAGCGTCACTTCCGATCCTTTACCGGTCAGCGAGGAAACCATCACTACCGGCATCGGACGCAGGCGCATCAGCTTCTCGAGGAAATCGAGGCCATCCATTCGCGGCATTTCCACATCCAGCGTCAACACCTGCGGGTTGTACTGTTTGATTAAATCCCGCGCCACCAGGGGATCTGGCGCACTCGCGACCATCTCCATATCGGGATGGCTGTTGATGATTTCCGTCATCAACTGACGCATTAGCGCAGAGTCATCCACGCACATCACGGTGATTTTGCTCATCGTCTTTCCTTGCTCAGTCCATAGACTGTCTGTCCACGCAGCCAGAACTCTTTACTGATCTGACTAAAGTTCTCTGAATGCCCGGCAAACAGCAGACCGCCGGGTTTCAGCAGGGGCACGAAACGGCGCAGAATCTGTTCCTGCGTCTCTTTATCGAAATAGATCATCACGTTGCGACAGAAGATCGCGTCGAACGGACCCGGCAACGCCCAGTCGTTGGCCAGTAAATTCAGTTGCGAATAGTTCACCATGTTGGCGAGGTCGGAACGCACGCGCACCATGCCTTCGTGCGGGCCAGTGCCACGCAGGAAAAAGCGCTGCAGCTGCGACTGCGATAACGTGCGCAGCTCTTCCTGGCGATAGACGCCCGCCACGGCTTTTTCTAACACCTGCGTATCAATATCGCTGGCGTGTACCTGGAATTTACCCGGACCGGTGCCCAGCGTTTCTGCCAATGTCATGGCGATGGAGTACGGCTCTTCGCCGGTTGAGGCGGCGGTGCTCCACACGCTGTAATTTCCCGTGCGCTTACGCGCATGATCCGCGAGGATCGGGAAGTGATGCGCCTCGCGGAAGAAAGAGGTCAGGTTGGTGGTCAGCGCGTTGATAAACGCCTGCCACTCAGCACTGTTTTGGTCGTGTTCCAGCAACGCCAGATAACGACCAAAGTCATCGATATTCAGCGTGCGCAGACGACGCACTAAACGGTTGTAAACCATCTCGCGCTTGTGGTCGGCCAGCACAATGCCCGCGCGCTGATAAATCAGCTGGCTAATACGACGAAAATGAGTATCTGAGAGCGGTAAGCGCTGCACCATTTGCGAGAGCAGCGATGTCGCTTCACTTTGATCCAATAACGTCGATTTCTTCATTTCAGGTCACCCGGCAACAAACTGTTTAAATTGTGATACTGCGGTTGCTACTGTGCTGCCAGTCGCGCCATTCTCATGGGCCGCCTTGCGGCGGCCACAAGGATTAAAAGGTTTCCCAGTTATCTTCAGTGCTACGTGCGCCTGCAGGTGCCAATGTTTTTGGCGCACCAGAACGCAAATTTTTTGCCGCTGTAGATACGTTAACGGCCTGAACGACAAATTCTTTACCTATATTGAACACCGCAACCGACTGTTTCAGTCGGCTTGCCTGATCTTCCAGCGCGGCCGCCGCGGTAGCAGACTCTTCTACCAGGGCTGCGTTCTGCTGCGTCACGCGATCCATCTCGTTCACCGCCAGGCCAACCTGATCGATACCACGGCTCTGCTCGTCCGACGCCGAGGCGATTTCGCCCATGATGTCGGTGACGCGCGTGACCGCATTCACGATGTTGGTCATGGTTTCCCCGGCGCTCTCCACCAGCACGGAACCGGTGTTGACGCGGCTGACCGAATCTTCGATCAATCCTTTAATCTCTTTCGCCGCCTGTGCGCTGCGCTGTGCCAGACTGCGCACCTCACCCGCTACCACGGCAAAACCCCGTCCCTGCTCACCGGCGCGCGCAGCTTCCACTGCGGCGTTCAGTGCGAGGATATTGGTCTGGAAGGCGATGCCATCGATCACGCTGATGATGTCAGCGATTTTCTTCGAGCTGCCGGTGATCTCTTTCATGGTGGTGACCACGCCATCCACCACTTTGCCGCCCTGCTGCGCGGTTTCAGAGGCAGTGAGCGCCAGTTGCGATGCCTGACGGGCATTTTCAGCGTTCTGCTTCACCGTAGCGGTCAGCTGCTCCATGCTGGCAGCGGTCTCTTCCAGCGAAGCCGCTTGCTGCTCGGTACGTGAGGAGAGATCGTTGTTGCCCATGGCGATTTCGCTGGCCCCGGTGTAGATCGCATCGGAACCGTCACGCACGATACGCACCGTCCGCGCCAGTTCTTGCTGCATCTCTTGTACTGAGGTCAGCAGTTCGCCCATCTCATTGCGCACACTGATTTCCACCTGCTGCGTCAAATCGCCCCGTGCAATGTGCCGAATGTGCTCGATGCTCTGCTTCAGCGGACGAATCAGCACCGTGCGCATGCCGCTCCACACCAGCGCAATCACCAGCAAGGTCACCAGCAGCGTGCCGACGACGAGCATGATTGACTTGCTATAAGCGGCGTCATTGGCCTCAATGCCCTGATTCGCCAACACGATGTTGTAGCTCAGCCACGCGTTGTAATCTTTGGCGAATTTGTCCTGGAATCCTTGCGTCGGTTGATCGACAAATCCTTTGAAATTTCCGCTACCGAGGAAATCGATCAACTCACCCAGTGCACCCCGATAGGCGTTGTAGTTGGCCTGCAGCGTCAGCACGTTCTCTGCCTTTTTGCCCTTTTCAGACAGGTTGGCGTTAAATTCGGCAAAACCTTCATCAGCGTGCTTCAACTCCTCGCTCGCCAGCGCCACCAGATCTTTCACGGTTGCGCCTGAGCCAGCCTGCTGACTGTCCAGCAGGTATCGGATGCCCGCACGGTTCAGCGTATTACGCGCCTGAACCAGCGATACCCATGAGGTGCCCATTGCCCGCTGCAGCGTGCTCAGACGCTGGTTATAGGCAAAATTATCTTTATCGGCTTTTACCGTGGAGTAGAACACCCCACCGGAAAACAGCTGCAGTAAGGCAAAGAGCGCCAGCACGCACAGCAGGCCGGATACAACACGAATACGACTTAACATAAACACCTCATTGGTTGGCGGATCGCTCCTGTTATCGGCTTTCCTGAGGGGATCTTTATGTGTGTTAGAAGGGGTTGGACCAGCGGGGATGAAGGAGGATGTGCTCGCTGCCCCTCACCCTAACCCTCTCCCACAAGTGGGAGAGGGAACCGATCGCGCTTACATATGGCAGCGTCTCCCTCTCCCGCTTGCGGGAGAGGGCCGGGGTGAGGGATAAACGACTCAGACGTTAAAACGTTTCCCAATTACCTTCCGCCACCGGCGCGCTCACCGCTTTGCGCGGGACGCTGACGGCCTGACGCACCTTTGGCTGCGCCTGAGTGGCGCGCGGAATGCGGAATACGGCGACAGACTGGCTCAAACGGCTCGCCTGCTCTTCCAGTGACGCGGCGGCAGAGGCTGACTCTTCTACCAGCGAGGCGTTCTGCTGCGTGACGCGATCCATCTCGGTCACCGCTTGCCCTACCTGATCGATACCGCGGCTCTGTTCATCGGATGCCGAAGCAATCTCGCCCATAATATCGGTAACGCGCGTAACGGCGCCGACGATATCATTCATGGTTTCTCCGGCGGTGCCGACCAGCTGCGAGCCGTTATTGACGCGATTTACCGAGTCTTCAATCAAACCTTTGATCTCTTTCGCCGCTTGTGCACTGCGCTGCGCCAGGTTACGCACTTCACCTGCCACCACGGCAAAACCACGGCCCTGCTCACCGGCACGCGCGGCTTCAACCGCCGCATTCAGCGCCAGGATATTGGTCTGGAAGGCAATGCCATCAATCACACTAATAATGTCAGCGATCTTCTTCGAACTGCCGGCAATATCCTGCATGGTACGCACCACACCATCAACCACCTCGCCGCCTTTGCGCGCGGTGTCGGAAGCGCTGAGAGCCAGCTGTGAGGCCTGACGCGCATTTTCCGCATTCTGTTTCACCGTAGCGGTCAGCTGCTCCATGCTGGCAGCGGTTTGCTCCAGTGAAGCGGCTTGTTCTTCAGTACGCGCCGAAAGATCGTTATTACCGGCGGCGATTTCGCTGGCACCGGTGAAAATCGCATCGGAACCATCACGCACATTGCCTACGGTGCTCACCAGCGACTGCTGCATTTCATGCAGGCTACCGGCCAACTGGCTCATTTCATTACGCCCTTCCACCACAATGTTTTGGGTGAGATCGCCTGCGGCGATATGGCGAATATGTGCCAGCAGCTGATGCAGCGGCTGAATCAGCACGCTGCGTAAGCCGAACCAACAGCCAACAATGACGACAATCACCACCAGCGCCACAGACGCCAGCAGCCACATCATGGTGTGGAAGGCACGCTGATTTTGCGCCACGCCTTCCGCTGCCAGCGCACTTTGGGCCGTGCGCCACTCTTCGTAGGTGGCTTTCATCGCCACTTGTTTGGCTTCAATGTTCTGCGCAAACATCCCTTGCAGATCGTTGGCTTTCAGGCGTTCCAGCATCGCTTTGAGTCCGTCGTTAAACGCGGCATAGTTCGCTTCTAATTTATCGCGCAACGCATCCGGCAAGCCCGGTGTGGCGGGTAAATCGTAGTAACGTTGATAGTGGCCTGCGGCAACATCGAGCTGCTTTTCAGTCTGGGTAATTAACGCGCCCAACTGACCGCCATTGGCCTGGGCTGCCATGGTGCCCTGCATACGCAGCATGGCGCGGTTGAGCACCGTGCGGGTTTGGTTCAGTTCAATCCAGGCATCGGACATCGCGCCAACATTGTTGGTTGAGATCTGCGCCACCGCAAACGCCTCTTTATCTTTTTGTAAGGCAGACCAGAACAAGCCCCCCGACAGTAATTGTAAAGCGCCAAAAACCAGCAATACGGCAAGTAAACTGGTCACTACATTGATTCGTTTTAACATGGGATCTCCAGGGATTCGTTTCAGCTTCCCCCGTTATCGACCAATATTCTGAATTTTTCAGGGTGCTTAAGCGACTTTACAAATTAAAACTCTGCGTTTAAGTGTGATTGCAGTGTTTTATAACTAAAAAAATTAACAGTAAAAAAAATGCGCCTTTATCGACGGAGCGATAACGGCGCATTGAATTGGGTGCGATTTGTCCCTCACCCTAACCCTCTCCCACAAGTGGGAGAGGGAACCGATCGAGCTTGCATGTGGCAGCGTCTCCCTCTCCCGCTCGCGGGAGAGGGCCGGGGTGAGGGACCGACGACGCCGAAAATTAAAACGTTTCCCAGTTACTGTCACCCGCCGCCGCGGTCACCGCTTTACGCGGCGTGCCCAGCGCGGGCGGGGCGATCTGCGGATGGCGCACACCGGCTCTCGCCTGCGGTTGCGCTTGTGCCGCGCGCGGTACGCGGAATACCGCGACGGACTGGCTCAAACGGCTGGCCTGCTCTTCGAGCGATGCCGCCGCCGCGGCAGACTCTTCCACCAGCGAGGCGTTCTGCTGCGTCACGCGATCCATCTCCGTCACCGCCTGACCAACCTGATCGATACCCCGGCTCTGCTCATCCGACGCCGAGGCAATTTCGCCCATGATGTCGGTCACTCGCGTTACCGCATTCACGATATCGCTCATGGTTTCACCGGCGGTGCCAACCAGGGCTGAACCGCTGTTCACCCGGTTGACAGAGTCTTCAATCAACCCTTTGATCTCTTTCGCCGCCTGCGCACTGCGCTGGGCCAGATTACGCACTTCACCGGCCACCACCGCAAATCCACGTCCCTGCTCACCGGCGCGCGCGGCTTCTACGGCCGCGTTCAATGCCAGAATATTGGTCTGGAAGGCGATGCCATCTATCACACTGGTGATATCGGCAATTTTCTTCGAACTGCCTGCAATGTCGCTCATGGTTCGCACCACGCCTTGAACCACGTCACCGCCCTTCTGCGCGGTTTCGGAGGCACTCAGCGCCAGCTGTGACGCCTGACGCGCGTTTTCCGCGTTCTGCTTCACGGTGGCGGTCAGCTGTTCCATGCTGGCTGCGGTCTGCTCCAGTGAAGCCGCCTGTTCTTCGGTGCGTGCCGAGAGATCGTTGTTGCCGGCAGAGATTTCGCTCGCCCCGGTAAAGATGGCGTCCGAACCGTCACGCACATCACTCACCGTACGCACCAGCGACTGCTGCATCTCATGCAGGCTTTCCGCCAGCTGGCTCATTTCGTTGCGCCCTTCAACCGCGATGCTTTGCGTCAAATCACCCTGCGCAATGTGCTGAATATGCTGAATGTTGTCGTTAAGCGGCTTAATCAGGATGTTGCGCATGCCGAACCAGCACAACACAATTACCGCCACGACCAGAGCCATCACCGTGCCTAACATCCACATCATGCTGACATAGGCGCTGCTGTTCGCTTCTGCTCCTGCTGCCGTTAAGCGATTCTGGTCAGCGCGCCAATTGCGATACTCCTTGAGGAACGCACTTTGACTCGGCGCGACCGGCACTTTGCCCGCCTGCGCCAGATCTTTCGCTAGCAGCGCATCCTGCATCTCACCCAGCGCGCTGGCATAAGCCGAATAGGTTTCATCCAGACGTTTGTTGAGCGCGACATCAAGGCCCGGCGTATCCGGCGTGGATTGGAACAACTGATAATTAGTGGCGGCCTCTTTCTGGAAGGCTTTGCTGTCGTCGTACAAACCGGCGATATCCGCTTCGCTACCGGTCAGTTTACTGGTTGCCATGCGCAGTTGAATGCGGGTTAACACCACACGGCTCTGATTGAGGCTCATGTAGGCATCATTGATAGCGGCAATGTTTTTGCTCGCCAGTTGTGAAACGTTAAAACTGTTTTTGTCATCGCTCAGCGCTTTGAAAAACAGTGAGCCGGATGCCAGCTGTAAAAAGCCAAACACCAACAACACCAGCAATAAACTGGTGACAACGCGGATTCTCGTAAACATAGTTTGCCCTGGAAAAAGAAGAAAAATAATGCAGAACAGTTATCGACCAGCGGCGGAGAATATTGAGGGAAACAGCAGGTTTTTTTCGCGGATTTGTTATTGATTTTTAACGAGTTAATTCACGTACGTGATGATAACGGGCCGCCGCAGCGACCCGGTGTTTTTATTACGCGGTACGCAGGTTATCCACCAGCGCCATCTCTTCGCTGCTCAGCAGCTTTTCGATGTCGACCAGAATCAGCATACGCTCACCCAGCGCGCCCAGACCGGTCAGGTACTCGGTGGACATGGTGACGGCGAATTCCGGTGAAGGGCGAATCTGCTCTTGCGTCAATGACAGTACGTCAGAAACGCCATCAACCACGATACCCACCACGCGCTGCTCAAGATTCAGCACGATCACCACGGTGTTCTCGTTGTACACCACATCCGGCTGCGAGAATTTCACGCGCAGGTCGATGATCGGCACGATCACGCCGCGCAGGTTAGTCACACCTTTGATGAACTCCGGCGTGTTGGCGATACGGGTTACCTGATCGTAGCCACGTATCTCCTGCACTTTCAGAATGTCGATGCCGTACTCTTCGTCACCCAGTGTGAAAACTAAGAATTCCTGGCCCACGGTTTCGCCAGCGATTTTAGTCACGGTTGCCATGTCAGTCATTTTTTTACCCTTTCGTTATCTATTACGCTGCGGCACCGGCCACACGCTTTTCACGGTTCAACGATTGCAGTGCTGAGACATCCACAATCAGCGCCACGCTACCATCGCCCAGAATGGTGGCGGCAGAAATGCCCGGCACTTTGCGATAGTTGCTTTCAAGGTTTTTCACTACGACCTGATGCTGACCAATCAACTGATCGACCAGCAGCGCATAGCGACGGCCTGCGCTTTGCAGAATCACCACGATGCCTTGTGTGGCGTCGGTTTTGGCGTTCTGCACCTCAAACACATTCCACAGTTCCACCAGCGGCAGATATTCGCCACGCAC
Source organism: Enterobacter ludwigii (assembly GCA_900068845.1). GTDB lineage: Bacteria > Pseudomonadota > Gammaproteobacteria > Enterobacterales > Enterobacteriaceae > Pantoea > Pantoea ludwigii_A. Next base: position 855,581 of record CEFQ01000010.1, on the reverse strand, counting down.
TTCCAACACGCGCTCGCCACCGGCCAACGGTTTCAGCTCTTCCGCGGTCGGCTGCAGCGATTCCATCACCGCGTTGAGCGGCAGAATGAACACTTCGTTGGCCACGCGCACGGACATGCCGTCAAGGATTGCCAACGTCAGCGGCAGCAGGATGCGAATGGTGGTGCCTTTGCCCTGCTTCGAGGAGATTTCGACGTGACCGCCCATCTCCTGGATATTCCGTTTCACCACGTCCATGCCGACGCCGCGGCCAGACACATCGGTCACTTGCTCCGCGGTGGAGAAGCCCGGCGCGAAGATCAGCATACCGACTTCTTCATCGCTCATGCTTTCGCTGACCGGCAGGCCAGACGACAGCGCTTTGGCCAGAATACGTTCGCGGTTCAGACCGGCACCGTCATCGATCACTTCGATGCAGATGTTGCCACCCTGATGTTCCGCAGACAGCGTCAGGTTACCCACCGCCGTTTTGCTGGAAGCCAGACGTTTTTCCGGGGTTTCGATACCGTGATCGAGGCTGTTACGCACCAGGTGCGTCAACGGATCGATGATGCGCTCAATCAGGCTCTTATCCAGTTCGGTCGAGCTGCCAAGCAGCGTCAGTTCCACTTCTTTGCCCAGCTTGCTGGCCAAATCGCGAACCAAACGCGGGAAGCGACTGAAGACATACTCCATCGGCATCATACGAATCGACATCACCGATTCCTGCAGATCGCGGGCGTTACGCTCCAACTGGCCCATGCTGTTCAGCAGGTCGCCATGTGCCACCGGATCTAACGCGCCGGAACGCTGCGCCAGCATCGATTGGGTGATCACCAGTTCGCCGACCAGGTTGATCAGCTGGTCAACTTTCTCTACTGCAACGCGGATGCTGCTGGATTCGCTGCCTTTGGCCGGTGCGGCTGCACGCTTAGGTTCGCGCTTCACCGCGGGGGTGATATCGGTCACGGTCGCGGTTTGCACCGGTTCAGCGGCCACTTCAGCCACTGGGGCGTCGGCCACTGCTGCCGCGCCTGCCGGGAAGTGGATCTGTGCTTCATCGAGCACAAAGCACAGTACCGCGACAATGTCATCTTTGCCGACGCCATCAATGGTGACGTCCAGCGAGTTAGCGCCTTTCACCACATTGCTGACCGTACCAAGATTGCCGAGCTCTTCCAGCATCAGCTCCGGCTCTTTCTCTTTGAGGTCAATCAGCTGCAGACGCAGGCCTGCAGCTGCAGCCGGAGCCGCGATGTCAACGACTTCGGCGACTTTTGGCGCTTCAGGCGCAATGCCTTTCGCTTCCAGTGCCAGCTGACGCAGCGCTTCGCAGATGTATTTAAAGCTTTCTACGTTCGGCTCCTGCGCCGTTTTATAGGCATCGAGCTGTTCTTGCATAATATCTTTGGTTTCCAAAAACAGGTTGATGATATCGGTGCTGAGCTGCATCTCGCCGCGGCGCGCACCATCCAGAATGTTTTCCAGGATGTGGGTGGTTTCCTGTAAAACCGTAAAGCCAAACGTACCGGCTCCGCCCTTGATGGAGTGGGCGGCGCGGAAGATGGCATTCAACTGCTCGGAATCGGGCTCCTGGGGATCGAGTCCCAACAGGTGTTGCTCCATATCCGCTAACAGCTCATCGGCTTCATCAAAAAACGTCTGGTAAAAATCGCTGATGTCCATGCTCACGGGATCACCTCGGCTGTGAGGGTTGGTCTGGTGTCACCACGCTCGCCGCGGGCGTTGCCGCTGCCGCAGGTGCCGTTGCAGCAGCCGGCGCAGCCGGTGTCGCAGTGGAACCTGTTGGGGCAGTCGGCACAGCCGGTACGGCGGGTGCGGTAATGTCGGGGATAATTTGCGCCGGGTCGCTGACCTGAACGGCATCGCTCTCGGCATTCTCTTTTTCAATTGCCGCTTCGGTGTCGTGATTCAACACCAGCAGGCTAATGCGGCGATTGACTGCATCATTAGCACCACGGTTTTTCAGCTTCATGGTGTCGGCCATACCGACCACACGCAGCATTTTGCTGCCGTCCAGCCCACCGATCATCAGCTCGCGGCGTGAGGCGTTGGCACGATCTGCCGACAGCTCCCAGTTGCTGTAGCCGCGATCGCCATTGCCATACTGGATATCGTCGGTGTGGCCTGACAGGCTAATTTTGTTTGGAATATCATTCAGTACCGGTGCAATGGTGCGCAGGATGTCGCGCATATACGGCTCGACGTCGGCGCTGCCGGTTCTAAACATCGGGCGGTTCTGGCTATCAATAATCTGAATGCGCAGCCCCTCTTCCACCATGTTAATAATCAGATGCGGGCGCATTGCCTTAAGACGCGGATCGGCTTCAATCAGCTGATCGAGCTTTTCACGCAGGCGATTCAGGCGAATCTCTTCCAGCTTTTTCTTCTGCGCATCCATATCGACAATTTTCTTTACTTCACCCTTTTGCTGCGTCGGATCGTCGCCGCCACCGGGGATTGGACTTTCACTGTCGCTACTGCGTTGACCGCCGGTTAATGCCACTTTCAGCGGCGTTTTAAAGTATTCCGCAATTTGGACCAACTCTTTGGGACTGGAGATGGAGAGCAACCACATCACCATAAAGAACGCCATCATCGCCGTCATAAAGTCGGCATAGGCAATCTTCCACGAACCGTGGCTGCCATGGTGACCTTTATGTTTGCGCTTTTTAACCAGCACAATGGGGCGATTGCCTGCTTTCATGAATTCTCATCCGAAGTTTGTTTCGCCGGGTTCTTGGCGTTACGCACGTGCTCTTCCAGTTCAGAGAACGATGGACGCTCGGCGGAATAGAGCGTTTTACGACCAAACTCGACCGCAATTTGCGGCGCATAACCGTTGAGGCTTGAGAGCAACGTCACTTTCACGCACTGCATCATCTTGGTAGTTTCGGCACATTTCTGACGCAGCACGGAGGCCAGCGGCGAGATAAAACCGTATGCCAACAAGATGCCGAGGAAGGTACCGACCATCGCATGGGCGACTAACGCACCCAGTTCTGCGGCCGGACGATCTGCTGAGGCCAGCGCATGTACCACGCCCATTACGGCAGCGACGATACCGAAAGCCGGTAAGCCATCACCCACTGCTGATATACTTTGCGCTGGTACTTCGCACTCGTGCTCGTAGGTCTCAATCTCTTCATCCATCAGCGCTTCGATTTCAAACGCATTCATATTTCCGCTGACCATTAAACGCAAATAATCGGTAATAAAATCGACTAACTGTTTATCGGACAAAATACGCGGATAGTTAGCGAAAATTTCACTCTGGCTGGGATCTTCAATATCGCGCTCTAATGAAAGCATGCCTTGCTGACGTGATTTTGCCATCAGGCGATAGAGCAACGCCATTAAATCCATGTATACCGCTTTGTTATATTTCGAGCCGCGCATTAACAATGGCAGCGCTTTTAATGTTTTCTTAATCGATTTGCCATTATTACCGACTAAAAAAGCACCAATACCGGCACCGCCGATAATGATCAGCTCCGCCGGTTGATATAGCGCGCCTAAATGTCCGCCGACCATCGCGTAGCCGCCCAACACGGAGCCGACGACCACGATATAACCCAGAATTATCAGCACAAAAAATCCTTACGTCCGTAACGTGTTGATGGAAGTTAAGCCAGAGAGCCGCAGGTGTTATTCGTTTATCGCAGGCAAAAAAAAAGCAGCGGTATTAACCGCTGCTGGATATTTTCCACGATGCGAACAAACTTAAACGGCGCGTTTAACCTGTTCATCCAGCAGTTGTGGAAAGGTATCGGCAGAATCTGCAGAAAGTTTACGTCTTTTTACGGCACGTGATGGCGGCTGGCAAAGGCTGCAGACAAAGCTGCCCACTGGCTGATGTGCGTGGTTAATAAAGCTTCCACCGCAGCACTTACAGTCAGAAAGTTCCAGCATGCCACTTTCAACGAATCGCACCAGGGTCCATGCACGCGTTAGCGCCAACAGCGGGCCCTCGTCCGATTGCGGACACTGCTCAAGATACAAACGGTAAGCTTTAATCACCGCTTCAACACCACTGTTCAACCCGGTTTTCAGCAGGAACTGCCAGGCGTTGCAGAACATAGAGGAGTGAATGTTTTGTTCCCAGGTCATGAACCAATCCGTAGAGAATGGCAGCATGCCTTTCGGGGGTGGAGCGCCACGCAACTCTTTATAGAGTTTAATCAGGCGACCACGGCTTAGCTGAGTTTCACTCTCCAGCATTTGCAGTCGTGCGCCCAACGTAATCAACTCCATTGCCAGCTGAATATCGCGCGCTTCCTGAACAATACTTTTTTCAGTCATTAAACTGCCCTCTTCTTCGCAGAGACGTCATCTTTAGACGCACTTCGCAATAAGCGGCTGGATAATAAAATACCGGTATGGATTTGCTGCAAGTCATCAACGCGTGACTCTTGAGTCAAACGATTAATGTGGTTGTGGTCGGTAAAGCGGAACTGGCAAACCAATTGGTTGGTCTCCGCTAATTTAACCATCTCAGGTAAGGTTAATTGTGACAATGCATCTGCCATCGACTCATCGATGCCTAAACGAAACATTGCTGAAGCTTTTTCCTGGTTAATTAAACGCTGAGCAAGAAGCAAATATGACAAGTTGATGTCATATATATGTTTTAGTAATTCTGATGTACCCATTTTTTTCCATCCTGATAGACGCGACACATATACGGCCACAGAATTAAATTGTTCTATGGTTCGGGCTGCTGGTTGGTAAATCTAAAGATGGCAAAAAATAATCAGGCTTGAGCCAACGCATCCTTCACTTTCTGTTTGGATACTGATCAGTAGTAATCAAAACTCCAGGCCATTCTTTGCTTGAGTTGTAACCATCTTCCGTGACGTCTGCTTACAGTTTTTAAGACTATTCCGAAAACAACGCAAATCTATATCGTCTGATTTCGACATACAACGTGAGTGGCGCGAAATTTTAGATAAAGTGTGATCTGCGTCACACTTTTAAGGCAAATTTTTTTCTCAAACCTTCAGCGCTGCTTTTCTGTTGTGCGTTTTTTGCACGAATCCTGATTATTTCCCTGATATTTTGCTAATCGGAGGCCGATTTTAGGCTCTGTGGCAGATTGTCGTTACCACACGATCAGTTATCTGTTTTGTTGCGATTACAGTGCTATAACACGCTACATAAAATACTATCTGCAGCATAATACTCCGAATCACAGCAAAATTATTCGCTTCTAAATTAATCACTTACAGGGAATATTGCCCGCCAGTACTAAAGCGAGGCGCTAGCGAAGCGTGAAGTCTGGGAGCAGAGCGCCTGGGAACTGTCAGTGGATCGTAGGGAATGTTTAGCGCATGGCAAGGGATGTAACAGGGCGTTACATTAGAGAAATGAATGAATAGGCGTTTTTTCGGTTTGCTACGCGAGAACTATCGGCGTACCAGCGCGGAACTTTAGGGTGAGAGCAAAAAAAAGCTTTTTTTTTCTATTATCGGGCGTTTTTTAACCAAAAGGTGCGCTTTTTACTGATGAATCAGCGCATTCACGCTTAATAAAATGAAATCGATTTCGTGAAGTTAAAGTGGCGCGTGGAAACGCTGTGCAGCGCAGCGGAAGTTCAAAAGACGCGCGATGAATCGCGCCGCTACAGAGCATGCGAATAATGGGCGAAGTGCTCAATGTTTGCATTTAGCGTAGCGGCGCAATTTATTGCGCGGTGAAGGATAAGGGCGCGCATTTACGCGCCCTTTTTTAGCGGGCTTACGCTAATTTAGGAAAGGTAGCGACCTTATTTTCCGTACCGTGATCGTCACTGCGCACCGGCAAGGTATTTAAATCTTTCAGAATGCTTTCACGCCAGTGCGAAATATCCTGTTTGCGCAACACCGCCATCATGTCGTTATAACGCGAAATACGTTCGGTACGCGGCATGGTCAACGCGCGATCCAGCGCCGCGGCCACTTCATCACGATCGTAAGGGTTGACGATCAGCGCCGAGGTCAGCTCATTTGCCGCACCGGCAAAGCGCGACAGCACCAGTACACCTGGATTATCCGGATCCTGCGCCGCCACATACTCTTTCGCCACCAAATTCATGCCATCACGCAATGGCGTAATCAAACCGACGTTGGTCAGACGGAAGATCTTCATTAATAAGCGGCGGTCAAAGTGTTGGTTGAGATAGTAAAGTGGCGTCCAACCCAGCGTGCCGTATTTGCCGTTAATGCGCCCCGCTTCCGTTTCCAACTGATGACGGATGTCCTGATAGGCCTGAACATCGCCGCGTGAAGTAGGCGCAATTTGCGAATAGCGGATTTTGCCACGATGCTGGGGGAAGTTCTCCAGCAAGGCTTCGAAGGCCAGGAAACGCTCCGGTAATCCTTTGGAATAATCGAGACGCTCGCAGGCAATGATGTTTTGCAAATCCCCGAGATCGCGTTTCATTGCCGCCATTTTCGGTGGCAACGGCCCTTCTGCCATCTCTTTAATGGTATCCGGCTCAATACCAATCGGATAGACCTCGGTCATAAAGGTATTGCCGAAAGCACGGTGCTTTTTCTCACCTTTATTCTGCAACTGCGTTAGCTGGCTCAGGCTATCAAGGAATGCCACGCGGTCAGAGTCTGTCTGGAAGCCCAGCAGATCGTAATCGCACAGCATTTCCAGCAGTTCCTGATGCGGTGGCAACGCATTGAAGATCTCTGGCGTCGGGAACGGGATGTGTAAAAAGAATCCGATGCGGTTATTAATGCCCAGTTTGCGCAGCTCGGCAGCAAACGGCAGCAGGTGGTAATCGTGGATCCATAACACATCGTCTGGCTTCAGTAAGGGCTTCAGACGCTGCGCCAGCAACGTGTTCACCCGACAGTAACCTTCCCACGCTTCGCGCTGATACTGCACCAGATCGAGGCGATAGTGGAAAGCGGGCCAAATGACGGTATTCGAAAACTGCAGGTAATACTGATCGTAATCGTTTTGATTCAGCGGCAGTGACGCGTAGGTAATTCCGTCTTTTTCGAGCTGAGAGAGCTCTTCATCCTCATCTTCTCCTGAGAATTCGCTGATCTCTCCGTTCCAGCCAAACCATAATCCTCCGGTATCTCGCAGAGCATCCAAAATACCGACAGCAAGCCCGCCTGCGCTGGCCTTGCTACCGTCGGGAATCGCGATACGGTTAGATACGACGACTAAACGACTCATAACCTAAACTCCTTACCAACATTGTCATGTTCTAGTTGTAATAATAGTTGTTCAAGCCAGTGCCATACGGCCTCAACGCTGTTGAGGCGATAGCATGCATGGCTGGCCCCTTCACCGACTTTGACAGAAATTCCCTGCATGGCGTTCACCACCAGAAATCCCTTTTCATCTGTCAGGTCGTCTCCCACAAATACCGGAATGCGTCCGGCAAACGGCGCTTCCTGCATAAACTCACGCACGGCTGCACCTTTATCAATGCCCTGTGGCTTGAGTTCCACCACGCATTTGCCCGGCTGGAGCGCCAGTTCAGGAAAACGGGCGACGGCGTCTTCCGCCAGCTGCATGATGGCGTTTTCATACTGCGGCGCATTACGGTAGTGCAAGGCAAACGCCATGCCTTTCACTTCTAAGAGCGTATCAGGCCATTGATCCAGCGTGTGCTGCAGTTCGGTTTGCAGCGTTTGCGCAATATCACCCGGCAAGCTGTGGCGATGAACGGCGCCCGCCGCATCGCGGCGTTCTGCACCATGTACGCCAGCGGCTGGGGCTTTGAGTGGCGCCACTAAGGCATCGAGTTGCGCAATCGGACGTCCAGAAACCAGCGCTAACGCGCCGTTGCTGCGTTGGGAAATTTGTTGCAGGAGCTGGCGTACCGAGGCGGGAATGGAGACCGACTCGGGCTGCGACTGAATCGCTGCCAACGTGCCGTCGACATCAAAAAAGAAGGCATAAAGTCCGCCACTTAACGACGGCAAGGTGCTGTTCTGATTAACCGCGGGGGTCACGACTTTTCTCCTGTCTTGTGGAATGTACCATTACAGGATGTTCGGAGGCTGGCGGGGCGATAGAGGCGGTAACAACCGCAGAATTGTATGCAAGGAGGTTTTGCAGATAACACGGCATTTCGATAGATAACTCTCCACAAACAAACATCATTTGAACTCACTCGCCAAGCTTACTGCGAACATCGTCAGCTTTAAGTGTAGACACAGATCACGATATTGCCAGATATGCGCGGCTTCGCTATAGGATAAGTGGCCGTTTTAAGCTTTATGCCGCAAAAGAATCACCTTATCGTTTTTTCATACGCTTCGCTTATTTTGACCACCAGCGCGCCCATGGTCCGCCTCATTTCCCAGATTAAGCCGACTTGCATCCTTCGCGAGGATTATCATATGGTTCGTTTACCGTGCGGCCACAGCGCGGAAAGAGAGCCCTGAGCAACATTTATCACGGCTTTTAGATGAATTCAGGCAGGAATCCGGATGATGGAAAACCGATCAACATCACATTTTTCATATGTCATGGCGGGTGAAAGCGCATGATCCCGCAAAGCTACAGCCAACGCGTTCACTTCTATTACTGCATTCTGGTCGCCCTCAAAATCAACGCCAAAACCAAGAAATCTGGCGGCGTACGCGGCAAGAATAACTTTCTGCTGAAATGGCTGCGTAATGCGCAGAACAACACCATTTTTCCCTCGGATATCACCAGCGAGATTGAGTGGTTGCGCGCCAAGATCATCAGCTCCGGACCTGATACCGATCTGGAACCGATGCTGCAATATGTTTACGACACCGCAAAACGTGCAGAGACGATGCGTTTAGGGTCGTGATTTCTCCTGTTTATTCCGCTAAGCAGAAACCGCGGTTTTATTGAGGCAACGCAATATCTGCATCTTCATTACCACGTAAATCTGGATACGGTTAAATCTTATTATCTTGATGAATTTAATCGAAAAAACTCAAATCTGGCATCTACGTGAAGGTAATTAATATGATTAACAGAATGATCCTCAATGAGACCGCCTATTTCGGTGCGGGCGCTATTCATTCGATTGTCGATGAGATTCATAAACGCGGTTTTAGCAAAGCATTGGTGGTGACCGACAAAGATCTCATCAAGTTTTCTGTCGCCACCCGTATCACCGATCTGTTGACACAGCACGACCTCAGTTTCGACATTTACGACGAGGTGATCCCCAATCCCACCGTTGATGTAGTGCATGCGGGGGTCGACGCTTTTCGTCGTTCAGGCGCCGATTATCTGATCGCGGTGGGCGGCGGCTCGCCGCAGGATACCTGCAAAGCCATCGGCATGATGATCGCCAATCCGGAGTTCAGCGACGTACGCATGCTGGAAGGCGGTGCTGCCACGCGCAATCCTTCCGTGCCGATTATTGCGGTGCCAACCACCTCAGGCACCGCAGCCGAAGTGACAATTAATTACGTCATCACCGATGAAGAGAAAAAACGTAAGTTCGTCTGCTATGACCCGCATGATATTCCAGCGATTGCCATCATTGATCCCGACATGATGGCCAGCATGCCTGCCAGCCTGAAAGCGGCGACCGGCGTAGATGCACTTACCCATGCGATTGAGGGCTATATCACGCGCGGCGCGTGGGAACTCACCGACATGTTCCACCTCAAGGCGATTGAAATTATTGGCCGCTCGCTGCGTGACTCGGTCAAAGGCGTGCCTGCCGGCGTAGCGGATATGGCGCTCGGCCAGTACATCGCCGGGATGGGCTTCTCGAATGTCGGCCTGGGTCTGGTGCACGGCATGGCGCATCCGCTGGGCGCGTTTTATGGCACGCCGCACGGCATCGCCAATGCCGTACTGCTGCCGCATATCATGGCATTCAATGCCGAGCATACCGGCGAGAAATACCGCGCTATCGCCCATGCGTTAGGCATGGAAGGTGCTTATGCGTGTTCATTAGCCGATGCGCGTGCGCTGGCCATTGATGCGGTGATTGCCTTAAACCATGATATCGGTATTCCGCTAAGGCTGCGTGATATCGGCATGCAGGAACAGGATGTGGAAGCATTAGCCGCCGCCGCCTTCGCCGATGTCTGTACGCCGGGCAATCCGCGCGAGTGCAGCGTGGCGATGATCGCGTCACTGTATCGTGAGTTGTTCTAATTACGTGTATACCCGGTCGCCATTTATGGCGACCCTGGCGGTTTAGCTGGTGCGCATTGATGCGCACCAGGCAGAAGCGTTAGGCATAAATAACCGGCTGCACACATCATCCTTATCAATTATTTAATTCATGCCACTATTCACTAAACGCGAAATAAAAGTAATTACGCACATCGAAAGAAAATATATTTAACCCGGTACGCTTGCAGCAATGGGATGCACGCTTAGTATTAATCAGGCGGCATGCAGTTGATGGGCGCAAGGCAAAGTACACGCCTTCCCTCCTCCATTTCTTATCGTTAATCATTATTTTAACTATCCCTGTTAATTCTCTTTCTCCATTTTTATTTTAAGGGTGCGGAAGGCAGTGAAGAGCAAGGTGCGCTCTATCGTTCGATTATCGGCGCGGGTAATGACAGCCATCTGACCTCGATTCTGTACGGCGGCGGACCGGCATTGACCAACTCCACTGGCGTCCCCTGGACCGCGGCCTATATCGATACCATCGGCGAAGTAACGGCGGATCTGCGTTCTAACGTCGCTGCCGAAGCCCGCGCCAAAATCCTTTATGAACGCCTGAGTAATCTCACCGATGATGTCGGCGTGAAGGACGCGCTGGGCTTCCTGATGATGCGTGAAGTGGCGCATCAGCTGTCGTTTGAAAAAGCGCTCTACTCCATCCACAACAACTTCCCGCCGGGCAGTTGGGCGATCTGGACACGCTTGCGGCGCGTACCGCTTCACACCTCGATCTCAATTCGATCACCGGCGCGGCACCTGACAGTAAAACGCCACTGACTCAACAGTGATTTCTCATGATTATCATCAGGTCGCCATAAATGGCGTAATGTTCGTCAGTTAAGCGTGAATCGGTCACCCTGAATGGCGACCCTACGTTTACAGCGCTGGGCTTTCGTAGGGTGCGCATTCATGCGCACCTGCTTAACAAGGCAATTATTTGCTTAAGTGAGCGGCATTACGCCATAAATGGCGACCCTGCCTTTGTTTGCCGTAATTTTCGTTTGGTGCGCATTCATGCACCTCTGGCAGATTAATCCGGAAAGTCCCCTTTATTTCAGTTACGCGGCTTGGTTACTGAGGGATGTGCCATAGTTAATGTTGGTATAAATAAGAAGGATTGCTCGATTATGTTCGGTTTTATAACTTCCCTGTTCGGTAGCCCCGAATCATTACTGCAAGTCATGACGCGGCAGGACATTCAGGAATCGATTGAGGAAGGCGATAGAATTATTATTGATGAAGATGGTAACGCTTCGGTTAATCCATTGAGTCCTGAAGTGCAGCGCGATTTTGCCGAGCATGTCAGCACACTGAAGGATATTTAAATGGGTACGGCGATATTTATGGTAATGATGGTGTGCGGCTATTGGTACACCAGTCGCGACATGTCGAGTCGCTTAAAAATCAAACGATCCTTTGGCTGGGATGTCTATTTTCTCATTGCCCTATATGGCTGTATTTTTGTTCTGCAAGGCGTGCTGGCGACCGCGATCATCTGGCTGATCCTGCTGGCCGCATCGGGCGTGAACAATGCCTTTGCCCTAACCTCGGCAGAGAATGTGCACTGGAACGTCGATTTCATGACGTGGAGTTTTTTAGGCATCCAGGCGCCGGTGGTACTGATGTTGGCCTTTGCCATTCTGTTTTGCATGTACCGTTCCAATTGGGCGGTCAGCGCCCGGCTCAACGCGATAGGACGTAAGGAGCTTTATCAGCGCCTTTCCCGTTCCAACGGCATTGAGCAACTGCTGCTGCAGTGCATGGAAGAAGGTGAATTGGCTTGGGTGACGCTGAAATCGCGCCGTATCTATATCGGGATGATCCATGCCGCCACCTTTGAATACCCTAATACCGCCAATATCGTGTTAATTCCGATGCTGAGCGGTTATCGCGATCCACGCACGCTGAGCCTGGCCGTTGAGCATAATTACAGCCAGTGGTACCAAAATCACAACATCGATTTTTCCTCAACACCTAAAAGTGTGCTGGAGTTTCGTAAAGTGATTATGGTGCATCAAATAGAAAGTTTGTCACTGTTTGATCCTGCCAGCGCCAGTGCATTAGCGATGGATAAGCAAAGCGGTAATAAGCGCAAATGGATCAGACGATCCGCGTCTAAACGCGATTATCCTTAAAAGTAGTCTCCAACTATGCTGGCTTAAACACTGAATTGCTTTACGTTGCTGAGCCAGCACGACTTCATTACGCGTGAACATAATAAGGGCATCATAATGGACTTTAAAAAGTTCGAGACCACTCTACAGCTGTGGGGGGATTTACACTTCACGGGAATAGAATTACAACAGCGTGATAATAAAAGCGAAATTTACGCCACCGGTACCAATAATCATACGCAGAGTCAGCTGTATATTTGCACGCTTTCTACCGAGATTGCTTCACATATTCAGTTAAAACAGTTTCGGACGTGGTTGCACAGAATTAATATTGGCAAAGCGAAGCGCCGGTTGGCTCTCATTGCGAAGGATTGACAATATTGTCCCCGCGTGGGGGGACAGAGCGGAATATCACGCGTCGTCAGGCGTATAGCCCACCACTATTTCCAGTGTCTTGCGCAGCACATCGGCTTCGGCATCACTTTCTGCGGTTTCCAGCGCCATAATCAGGCAGAGAATAATCGATTTATTACTGACGCGTCCTTCGGTGGCCAGCACGTGGCGGATAACCCTATCCAGCACTGCAGATTCATTTCTTAATGTGCTATCTGCATTGCGAAAATGCTCGGCCAGCTCGGTGTCAGGCAGTGCAGCATAGAGGTTGTGATTTTCCGACATAATTTCAGTCCCGTGATTGCGTATATGCTCGAATCTATATGCCTAAACGCGAGCCAATCGGTCAATGTTTACGATTGTTGCCAGACTGTTCATTATTACCAAACAGCTGAAGAACGTTGTCTCTTTGCGGCTGCTCTTCCCGGCGCTTTTTGCCCGCCGAAATACTGTTGCGCACCTCGGTGATAGCGGCAGTGATGGCCGCACGCTGTTCGTCATTCGAGCTCTGTTGCTTCATCAACATTAGCTGATCCATCAGCGCCTGGGTATTGACGGGCCCCGTTCGCTGCAAGAGCGCCAGCGCCGCTTCGCCAATAATTTCATCGATTATTTTCTGGTGTTCACTTCTATTCATAACGAATTATTCATAACGAATCTCTGATCGCCGCTTCGCCCCGGTGCGGGGCGAAGACAGTGTGGGAGCGTTTTCAGAGTAAAATATTTATACTTGTACAAGTTTGACGTCTGACTGGCTCTCAGTTTTCGCGGTCGAATAATAAGCCAATCAGCTGATGATAATGATGCTCTTCTTCCGCATTAGCAGCCAGTTCCAGTCTGCGCAGCAGCTTGGTGCAGAGCGATTTGCGGTTGAGATTACGGCCTTCACGCAGGATTTCAACCACGATCTGACCCAATGTTTCCTGCTGCGATGGCAGCGACGCTTTGCTGAAGTAGTTGGCAATGGCCTCGACTGAACTCGGCGTGTATCCGTTCTGACGCATAATTGACCCCAATAAATGAAAAAGTTAGATCATTTGACCTAAGTAAAGTTGTACAGGTAGCAAAAAGCTGTACAAGGAGCTTACTCAAGTTGTTAGGTGGGGTTTGTTGCAAAAAGTGCTAATAAGTGTGAATTAGGATAATTGGAAAGCTTTTATTTCCAAATCCATGAGCTCAGCGCCGAAAGTTATCGACGCGTGAGCCCGCTGGGATAGTTAACTGTCGTCGGTGTCTGCCGAGGGCAGTCTGACACTGCCTTCCTGACGACTCAACCCGCGTAACGCTGAATGGACACGATTATCGCTGCTCGCCGGTTGGCGGTGCGTGAGCAACCATTGCTGGGCCTGGGCAATGCGTTGCAGCTGTTCACTGTTTTGCACTTTTTTCGCCATGCGCGCGAGCTCTGCCAGCAGTGATAAGACACTGACTTCCTCGCGGCGCACCAGTAGCGTATAGGCGGCTTCGCCGATAATTTTAGGTTGCGAATCTGACATCTTCTACCTCCTGAGAATATGGGCTTACGCTTGGTTCTCAGTACTTACTATAGATCATCGGTGTAGCGCCTTGTTAACAGAAAGCTCTGGTTATCTTGGGTTTTTGTTACTAACACGTTATGGTAATTGCCGTTCGGTTGCCGTGCTCGCACCGACGATGTGATTAATAACAAGAATTAAGCAAGGAAATCTGGCATGGAGTTTACCATACGCAAAGCCAAGGCAGAGGATGCAGAGCTGCTGCACCTGCTGGGGCGCATGACCTACAATGCGCATTTCAAACATATGTGGGTTTCCGCAGAAGAACTGGATGCCTTTATCGACAAGGAATATGGTCTGGCAGAGCTGAATAGCAGCTTAGCAGCGCCTAATGAAAGCTGGCTGATTGCCGAGACCGACAAGCCCATTGGCTTCGCCAAAGTCACCTGGAACACACCGGTGCCGGATTCTGGCATGAGCGGCGCGTTGCTGAATAAGCTGTATCTCAATCCGGAAGAAACCGGGAAAAACTATGGTCGATGGATGTTTGAGAGCATCATCAATGAGGCGCGTGACAAACGCGAAGGTTATCTGTGGCTGGAAGTGTTAGGCAATAACGTACGCGCTCGAAAGTTCTATGAAGCCTTTGGTATGCAGCACATCAAAGACATTCCGTTTGTCACCGCCTCGCAGCAAAGCACGATGCAGATCATGGGGATGATGATTTAAGCGCAGCGGCAGGCCGTTTTCTGCAGAATAAATTCTCTTTGCTACCAACTGTTTTGCAGATCATTGCCTGTTCTGGCTTGATCAAACTGCCTAATCGATATTACTGTATACATATACAGTAACGATTTGAGATCGCAGCCATGCAGTTTTTTCAGCCCGCGGAAATCCGCGCCATTTTAGCGTTACCCTTGTTCATCAGCCGCGTGCCCTGCGGCTTTCCGTCGCCCGCTCAGGACTACGTAGAACAACGCCTCGACCTCAACGATTTTTTAGTGGATCACCCCAGCTCTACCTACTTCATCAGAGTCAGTGGTGACTCGATGATCGACATTGGTATCAATGAAGGTGACATGCTGGTGGTGGACAGTTCGCTCAAACCCAAACACGGTGACATTGTGGTGGCGTCGCTTTCCGGTGAGTTCACCGTGAAACAACTGATGTTACAGCCTTACCTGCATCTCAAACCGATGAATGCCGCACATGCGATTATCGCCATTCCTGACGCCGATGAGTTCGAAGTTTTCGGCATCGTTAAACACGTGATTAAAACCATAGGCCGCTGATGTTTGCCCTGGTGGATGTGAACTCCTTTTACGCCAGCTGTGAAACGGTGTTTCGCCCGGATCTGCGCGGCAAGCCGATTGTGGTGCTGTCGAATAACGACGGCTGCATTATTTCCCTGAGCCGAGAGGCTAAAGCGCTGGGCATCAAAATGGGCGCGCCCTACTTTAAACATCGCGAAGAGCTGATGCGCCATAAGGTGGTGGTGTTTTCGTCCAACTATGCCTTGTAGTAAGTTAAGTGGAATGCAACATTGACTGGGTAAACTTTGAGTAGCAATGCTGCTGTCAGAGGTAAACACAATGATGATTCCACCAAATGAGGACGTTCTGGTACTGGCGGAGCGCTGGCTGAAACTGCTGTCCGACCTGGGCAGGGCTCAGGCCACACTCTCCGCCTACCGCAGTGCCCTCAGCCATTATTTTGCGTTCTGCAGCCAGAACAGCATTGAACCTGAAAAGGCCCGGTTTGAAGACCTGGCCGCCTACATCAGCCCTCAGCTACCCGGCATGCCTTTTCCCGCGGCCAGCGCCACGCTCCAGCTGCGCCTTTCTGCGATCCGTCTCTGGTATGACTTTCTGGTTTATCAGGATATCTGCAGTCTCAACCCGTTACCCCGTTCGGGTTTGCCGGGGAGCGCTTATACGGGACGCGGTCTGGTTCCCCGTATCACACGTCTGCCCGTTATTCCTGATGATGAGCAATGGCTCAGATTCCTGATGCATGTCTCTGCCGCCTCCCTGCGTGACAGATTGATGCTAGCCCTGGCGTATTACGGTGCGCTTCGTCGCGCAGAAGTAGCCTCCCTCATGCTTGAAGATATTGATCCTGCTCATCGTCTGATTCGTGTTCGCGCCGAAACGACGAAAAACAGGCGGGAAAGGATAGTCTGCTACAGTTCCGCCGTAACACCGGTGCTGGCAAATCATTTCCGGCAGTTACGGCTCGCGGGTTACCGAGAAGGTGCATTGTTTCGCTCGGCTTCTGATCGTAACCACGGTGCCCCCCTGTCTTTCTGGAACTGGAGTAAAACCGTCCGGAAATGGGCACTTGATGCCGGCCTTCCACAAATCACCACACATACCTTCCGCCATCTTCGTCTGACGCACCTGGCACGCTTTGGATGGAAACTCCATGAACTAGCCGCATACGCAGGACACCGCGATCCGCGTACTACCCAGATTTACATCCATCTTTCAGGTTCTGATTTGGCTGGTCGGATGGCCGCTGCAGTAGCTGAAATTGATCGAAAAGTTGCCGGCCTTATTTTTCAGACGGAGACTCGCTGATGAAAGAAGAAATAATCATGTGTACTTATAGCCCCTTTGAACGTACAGATTATCAGCTGAATGATGTGCTCACTGCTGAAGAACGGGCAGCGCTAAGTACAGGCCATCGCAGATCAGCCGCTCTCGAACAGCCGGATTCTTTGTCATTGTTACTGATGCCTTTGCAGGATATTGCCACTCGCAGTGGAACCAGTGACAGGCTGATCAGAATCATAATTCTTTCCGTTCTGGCAGAAACACACCGGACAGGGAAACCCTGCTGGCAGTGGCCGCAGGAAAAATGGATTTATCTGTTACAGCAGCATGAATCAGGCAGGCCGCTGCTTGCCGCTTTTGCCTTTCATCTTGGCCCATTTTCTTCTCCGTTCAGTTTGCCGCATCAGGGCGCGCCGTCGCTGTATGCCCGAGCCATTTTTGGACAGAACATTTTCAGTCAGGAGCTCAGCCGTCTGACTGAAGCTCTGGTTTCGCTTGGGTATAAAAGTCAGAACCAGAAAAATGCTCTGTCAGCCATACTCGGCGTACTGATGCTGATGAATAAAAATCCTCAACTTGAAAGCTTTACGATCGATCTGCTGTGGCGGGCACAGAATTATCACGACCGGGGAATAGCAAAAACAGCTGGCAGGGTTTCACACGCACTTGCCGCAATGGGCATCATAAAAAATTCTGTGCGTATGCGGAATTATAAAGAATGGCATGAAAAACCCACGCAAGGTATCGCGGCAGACTGGGTCAGGTGGTGCCGGAAATGGAGGCATACGTCAGTGCTTCGCCCCCGATCGCGGGAGAACCAGTACAGTTTTATTCTCCGCTGTGGGCTGTGGCTTGCCCGTGAATATCCGGATATTCACGAACCGGCCGACTGGACAATGGAAACCTGTGCCAGCTTTATTGCGGCAGTTGGACGAATGAAGGTGGGCGAGCTGTCACTGGGCACTGAAGGAGGTGCCCGGCAATCTGCCCGGATAGGTGAGCCCTTGCTGCCGAATTCCCGTAGTGGATTTGTTTATGCGGTTCGCCGTTTCATGATCGATTATGAAAACTGGGGCTGGGGGCGACTGAAATTCAGTCCGGCACGACATCTCTCTACGCCTGGCACTCCACTGTTCCGTCAGAGTGTAAATCCCCGCGTCATTGATGATCCGGTCTGGCTGAAGCTGATCTGGGCAAGCCTCAATCTGCGCCATGAAGATCTCCTGAGTGACATTCACTATCCTCTGTCCATGTTGCAGGCGATGGCCGTTATCTGGACACATGCCGGGCTGCGCCAGAACGAGTTAATGCGTCTTACTGCTGGCTGCATCACTCTGCAGGCGGATGATATCAGGCGGGAGGATGGCAACATCATTCCGGCAGGAACGCTTTGCTACCTCAGCGTACCGGCAGGAAAAACGTCTAAAGCCTTTGTAAAACCTATCTCTGCCGTCGTGAAAAAGTACGTTGATATCTGGCTCAGCGAACGTCCACAGGAACAGGCAGCTCTTACGGATGAGCGTACCGGTGAAAAAGTCCGCTTCCTGTTTCAGTTTCGGGGCAAACCTGTCGGCAGGGATGTCATAAACCGGACTGTCATCCCGGTTCTCTGTGCCAGAGCGGGTGTGCCTGCGCAAGACAGCCGGGGGCCAATTACCAGCCATCGGGGGCGCGCTTCAGCAGTTACAGCCCTGGCCAGTGTTCCACAGGGCATGACTTTGTATGAGCTGATGCAGTGGTCAGGTCATTCTACGCCTCAGTCCACCATGCATTATATTCGTATACGTCCTACCCAGCTGGCTGCATCTTTTGTGAAGGCGGACCGGGTGGCGCATATGATGAGCGTGCTAATCGATCATGATCCGGAGGCTGTCAGCCTGACCGGACCGGCAACCTATTACGATTTAGGGGATTCTTTCTGTACGAACCCATTCTGGAGCAGCTGCCCTCACCGTATGGCCTGTATCGGGTGCGATTTTAACCTACCTAAAGAAAGCGCCAGAGGCCTGCTGCTGGAAAGTAAGGCTTCAGTGAAGCGTTATCTGGAGGAAGTTCCTCTGACTGCTGACGAGCAAGAAATTGTCGTTAACGATATGGAAAAACTGGATTATGCATTGAAAAAACAGTAAGGCACCCTGTTTCGCCCCGGAGAAGCATTTTGCCTGAATGGACCCGGGGCGAAGGTTCAGACAGGTTATATTACTTTCTCATTAAAGATTCCCAGAGGTCCTCCGCCAGAAACCTGCTTTACGTTAACAGACCCCAAAGCGGAAGATGATTATTTTTTCAGCCACGTTTCCATATGCTCAATTTCACCTTTTTGCGCTTTGATAATGTCCTCTGCCATCTTCTTCATTTCCGGATCTTTCCCGTATTTCAGTTCCGTTTCGGCCATGGCAATAGCCCCTTTGTGGTGCTCAATCATGCCCCTGGCAAACGCTCTGTCAGCATCCTGCTCCTTCATGGCATTCATCATGCCGCTGTGCATCTTTTGCATACCAGACATGTACTCTTTTGAAGCCGGGGACATATTCATATCCTGGGACATCTTTGAATCCGGCTGCTGTGCTATAACGGCAGCCGGCAGGGCAAAAATCAGTGAAGCAAAAACAAATTGCGTTTTTTTCATAACGTCACTCCTTCATGTATTGGATTCAGACTTCAGATTTTCCCGATATCCTTTAATGTGCCGGGAAACCTATTACTGATACTAAGGCAGTACAAGACCATGAAAATTGCCGACCTGCCGGTAAAACGTTAAAACACCTCCCGGGGAGCCGGCATCATTGCCGTGAACGTAATTACATTATCGTTCATGGAAACCTGCAGATCGCCCTCATGAGCCAGTAAAACAGAACGGGTGATAGACAGCCCCAGCCCGGCACCATCCGTATTATGCTGACGGGAAGCGTCGCCCCGGTAAAAACGGTCAAAAAGCCGGTTCAGACTATCCCTGTTGATATTTTCTGTGGGGTTAGAGACATGTATAAAAACCCTGCCGGCGTGGTGTTCAGCCAGCACATTAATGGCTGATCCGGGTAATGAATATTTTATGGCGTTAGTTATCAGATTACTCATTGCACGACGCAGCATCAGGCGATCGCCTCTGACAACTGCCTCCCCCTGCAGAGAAAGCGTTTTGCCGCTGTCACCGGCAAGTGGTTCAAAAAAATCGAGGAGCTCTTCCAGCTCTGCGTTTAACGAAACGTCCTGTTTCTCCAGAGGCATCAGCCCGTTTTCAGATTTAGCCAGGAAAAGCATATCACTGCTCATTCTGGCGAGCCGGCTCAGCTCTTCCAGATTTGAAAAAAGCACCTCACGGTAACTTTCGGCATCACGTTCACGTGACAGCGCAACCTGAGTCTGCATCATCAGATTACTGACAGGGGTACGCAGTTCATGCGCGATATCCGAAGAGAACTCAGACAGACGACTAAATGAATCTTCCAGCCGTTCAAGCATGCTGTTAAATTCAGCTACTGTTACCTTCAGTTCGGCTGGCAGATTATGGCCAGGGAGACGTTTGCTCAGGCTGTTAATCGTAATTGCCGAGGCAAGCCGGTTTATTTCATTCAGAGGCCTGAGTCCCATCCGGGTGACGAGCCATCCCAGAAAAACGGAGATAAATATCAGAGCGACATTAAACCAGACCAGCCATCTTTTAAGCTGACCGATAAACTCATCATGAAGGCTGGTATCATAGGCGGCCGTAATCAGTACATCGTTTAGTTTACCTGCGCTCTTCGCATTAATTTTTCTGACCATAACGTTATAACGCCTGCTGTCTTCCTCCACCGTCTGCATAATACCCGGACGGGTAGCTTCGCCGCTAAAGCGCTCATAAGGCACCAAAAAACCGGGAGATGAATAGTCGGCCAGCATCTGGTTATCAATTGTTTTAACGGAAAGATAAAGTCCGCTGTGACCAACCATGGCATCCGAAAGCTTTCGTGCAAGCGATGCGCTGTCGAGCTTTCCGGCGTGCACCTCGCCCTCAAGAAGCTCTGTGGCAAGCTCAAGCTTTCCGGTCAGCAATGTGGCATCCTGATGACGAAAATAACTGCTGAGGGCGGCTACAAGCAGCACACTCGAAAGAAGCCAGACGGACATCATCACGCCGGCAAAGATTATGCTCAGTCGTGATGTCAGGGACCAGTTACGCTTCACTCTTCCCGTATCTCCAGCACATATCCGATACCCCGTACCGTGTGAATAAGCTTTGGTGTAAAGTCATCATCCACCTTACTGCGAAGTCGTCTGACGGCTACATCAATCACATTGGTATCGCTTTCAAAATTGATATTCCAGACCAGAGATGAAAGCAGGCTCCTTGGCAGCACCTCTCCGGTCCGCTGTAACAGTAGCTCAAGCAGCACAAATTCTTTAGCAGACAAATGTATCTTTTTGCCGGAACGGCTCACACTCCGGCGGGTGACATCCATAACCAAATCAGCAATGCGGTGCGTACCGGACGTTTGCGTACGGTTGCGTCTGAGCAGGGTGCGGATACGCGCCAGGAGTTCGGCAAAATCAAAGGGTTTGAGCAGATAGTCATCCGCGCCAAGATCGAGACCTTTAATCTTTTCACTGACGTTATCCCGGGCAGTCAGAAACAACACGGGCTCTTCGTGCCGGGCCATACGCATCTGCTGAAGAATATCCCAGCCGTCCATTGAGGGCAGCATTACATCCAGAATAATGAGATCATAATGCTGTCGCAGGATATGCTCCAGTCCCTGACGCCCATCGTTTACAAGGGTTACATCATATCCCGCTTCCAGAAGCCCCTGTTTCAGGTAGGTACCGGTTTTCAGTTCATCCTCAACGATCAGCATAGTGGTCATGGGCAGCTTTCCTGCAGGCTACGGTTAGTCGTTATTCCATACCGGTACCCGGCGATAGCGTGCCCAGCCAGGCGACGGTTGCCAGTATCAGTACCGAAACAGTAAATTCCGTGATAATGCTTTTACGCATCAGGTAAATACCCATCTTATATTGGCCCTGAAGCAGGGCCGTTTCCAGTCGCGGTGTAAGCCGGAAGCGATTGGCGGCGGCCAGCAGCAGCATCAGAAAAAACAGAACAGTTTTTATCAGCAGCAGCAGACCATAGTCACTGCCCGGCAGGGTACTCAGAGGCTTTTCAACGATAAATACGAAGTTAACCACGGCGGTGATGACAATGCTCAGCACAATGATCGTGCCGGCACGGGCAAAACCCGACAACGCTGCGGCCAGCTGGCTGGCATAGACAGCCTTTTCAGCCTTTTTGATGCATAAGAGCAGAGTAAAAGCCGCCAGTGCACCGATCCAGGCCCCGGCCGCTGTCAGATGAATGATATCGCTCAGAAGATGAAGATAGTAGCTGATGCCGTCATTCATTGCCGCATGCCCGCCCCATGCCAGTGTAGCAAGTGCTATACCGCCGGACAGGGTAAGCACATAACGTGACAGCCCGACATGCCTGAGCCGCAGGCCAAGCCCGATAAACGCCATGACCAGTGCAGCGAAGCGGATAACCCAGCTCATGCCCACTGCAGTTTCCCCGACAACCATCTCCATAATATGGAGAGTCAGTTCGCCGGGATCACTGACGCCACTCATGGCCTGAGCGACAAGCAGCATATTTGCAAGGGACAAAACCATGCCAGCAGAGATGAGCGTAAAAAAGAACGACCAGACGCTGAACAACGATACCGATTTCTTCAATACTCCCTTTACCCCATAAATTTCGAATAAAGGCAGGCCAAAAAGAAGCATAAGATCAAGGTAAAGAAAAAAACGGATGATAATAAAAGTCTGATCGTTCATGGTATTACTTCACGCTGAAACTGTAGTTGCCGGTCCGGGGGTGAGTATCAGAAGATACCGCCCGCCATTCCACTTTATAGGTTCCTGCAGGCAGAGTTTTTGCCGGTGTGATAATCATCGTTTTCGGATCGCTGCCCGCTGAGACTTTAGCCGCAACCGGCATTGGCGCATGAGAAGACATGCCCGGCATGGCGGTCATTACAAGACGGGCGCCGGAAAATTTCGTTACCAGATTTTCGGTGAAATGCAGTTCCAGTTTAGACGGTGCCGTTATCTGAGACTTATCAGCAGGGACAGCAGACGCCAGTTCCGGATGCGCCTGTGCAGCAAAAGCCGCGCCAGAAGCAATTAAAGCGAAGAAATATTTGGCAGATGAATGTTTCATAATAATACCTGTTTTGTTTGAATTAACTGCATCAGAACCACATGCGAGCCCCGAGGAGGAAGCGCACTTCGTTATCTTTTTCACCTTCACGGGCAGCCATATCAGCAGTATTGCCATAGAGCTGGCTCCACGAAACCCCTACGTAAGGTGCAAATTCTCTTTTCACTTCATAGCGAAGGCGAAGAGCAAGTTCGGTACTGGAAAGGCCTTTACCGGTTTCCCGTGCCTCATCATCTTTCCCGTAAATATTCGCCTCAAAGGAAGGTTGCAGGATCAGGCGATTGGTCAGCAGCACATCGTATTCGGCTTCCAGCCTGAGCGCTGTCCGTCCCTGCTCGCCGGCAAACGCAGTCAGCTCACTTTCAAAGTTGTACAACGCCATGCCCTGAAAACCAGCAGCCAGCCAGGTTTGCGGTTTTCCGGGCCTGAAATCCTGCCGGGCACCGGCAACCACGTCCCACCAGGGTGTCAGAGCATGTCCCCATAAAGCCTGAACTTCTGCGGATTCGGCTTTACCTCGGGTGGTTTCACCTTCGCTACGTAACCAGAGTCGATTGATATCCCCGCCAGCCCAGCCGCTTACATCCCAGCTGAAGCCACCCGGATCGTTGTTTTTTTGCCATTCAAGCTGATCGGCAAGCACAAAGTAATTTATGCTGTTGTCATGAACCTTATGCCCATGTACGTCCGGGAATGCTGCCTTACGGTCCGCCTCCGTAACCGGCGGAATGGGTGTACGGCTTTCTGCTGGCGCCGCGGGCTGCATGGATTCCATACCCCCCATACCGGATGTCCCAGGCGTCATTCCTTCCATAGACGCATGATCCATTCCCTGCATAGCAGAATGGTCCATGCCTGACATATCATGCTGTTGTAAATTGTCAGATGGTCCCGTAGGTGCTGCAAACGCGGGCATCACTATCGCTCCGGCAAACGCAGTGCAGGCCAGCAAACCTGCAGCGGAACGTGAAAAATACTTTGTCATATCATTCCATCCTGAAACTGACATTATCGCTACCTCACTCTGTAACCCGGACTTCACGAAACATGCCGGTTTCCATATGGAAAAGAAGATGACAGTGATAAGCCCACCGCCCGAGTGCATCGGCAGTTACCCGATAGCTTCGGCGGGTACCCGGAGGCATATCGATAGTGTGTTTGCGTACCAGGAAATTACCGTCCTCATCCTCCAGATCGCTCCACATACCATGCAGGTGAATGGGGTGCGTCATCATCGTGTCGTTAACCAGCACCACACGCACGCGTTCGCCATATCGCAACGTAACCGGTTCTGAATCGGAGAATTTAATACCGTTGAATGACCAGGCGAATTTTTCCATATGTCCGGTGAGATGTAGCTCGATGGTACGCGATGGCTCACGCCCGTCCGGATCGTCAAATGTGCTTTTCAGATCGGCATACGTAAGGACTTTTCTGCCGTTATTGCGCAGACCAATGCCCGGGTCACTTAATTTAGGCGCCGGCATCATGGCCTGCATATCAACCAGAGGATTGTCTGTTTCAGATGCAGGATGTTTCTGCATGTCCCCCATGCCACTCATACTGCCGTGATCCATCCCGGCCATGGCGCTATGGTCCATTTCCGGCATACTTTCTGCTGCTCCGGAGACACCAGAGCCATCCATAGCCTGCATAGCATTACCATCCATGCCCGTCATGGTGTCGTTATTCATGCTCTGCATCTGGCTGTGATCCATATCGCCCATGCTGCCATGATCCATGCCGCCCATACCCATATCGTCCATAGTCAGCCAGGGGCGAGGATCGGGAGCCGGTACCGGAGCATAAAGCCCTTCACGGACAGCCAGCGTGCCGCGAGCGTAGCCGCTTCTGTCCATAGACTGCGCGAAAATAGTGTAGGCATCTTCAGCCGGCTCCACGATTACATCGTAAGTTTCGGCCACAGCGATGCGGAACTCGTCAACAGCAACAGGCGTGACATACTGGCCATCAGCCGCCACGACCGTCATTTTCAACCCCGGAATGCGCACATCAAAGTAGGTCATGGCGGAACCGTTAATGAAACGCAGGCGTACCTTCTCGCCTTTACGGAACAGCCCTGTCCAGTTTTTTCCAGGGCCCTGCCCGTTCATGAGATAGGTATATGTGGCACCACTGACGTCAGCCAGATCCGTCGGATTCATCTTCATTTCCGCCCACATTTTCCGATCGGACAACGTACTGCCTAGACCTTTTTCCCTGGCGTCACGGAAAAAGTCAGAAACGGTAGGTTTCGCAAAGTTGTAATAATCGGACTGCTTTTTCAGTTTGGCGAGAATGTCTGATGCTTTTTCATCAGACCAGTCGGTAAGCATGACTATGTGTTCGCTGTCCCAGACAAACGGTTCTGGTTCAGCTGCATCAATAATAATCGGGCCATAGACACCTTCCTGCTCCTGCAGGCCGGAATGGCTGTGATACCAGTATGTACCGTTCTGCTTTATCTTAAAGGAGTAAACATAGGTATCGTCCGGCTCAATACCATGAAAACTCAGTCCCGGTACGCCATCCATATTCGCCGGCAGAAGAATGCCATGCCAGTGAATTGATGTCGGTTCAGAAAGGCGATTTTTAACTCTTAATGTAACGGTATCGCCTTCTTTCCAGCGCAACAGAGGGCCTGGCAGGCCGGCATTAATGGTTTTTGCATACCGGGTTTTACCGGTGATATTTAGCGGCGTCTCGCCAATAAACAGATCAAAGTCTGTGCCGGTAAGTGTGCGGGACTGCATCAGGCTTACCGCCGAGAATGCATCGAATGTTCGCAGGCCCAGTCCGCCCACAATGCCAGCGGCAGTGATCCCTTTAATGAAATTACGTCGTGAACTTTTAAGCTGCATGACTGAACTCCGGCAATTTTCTGTTATCCCGGGAGAATGGCTCTCTCCGCTCCGGAAGCACAAGCCGTGCTTACCGTTCAGGATGAAAAGTTTTTTGTTACCGGAAAGCTACCACAGCTACAGACTTTGTGTGATTACAATTGTGTAATGTTGGAACGCACTGTTTATAAATTACATTTCTGTCATTTTTCGCCGTAACGTTTTTTCTTCTGTACGATGAACATCACTAAGGCCACAGGTAAACCCGGCCGGTAATTGTTTATTCTTATTTTACATTCAACGTTAAGGACTGCCACCATGAAAAAAGTAAAGCTTATCCCTCTTGTGATCCTGATTTCCGCTTCGTCCGCATGGGCACAGCAGCATCCTGAAACAGTACTAGATAACACTGATAACCGTGTTTCTGTCTCTGCGATGAATGAGCATGAACGTGCCATTCTTGCGCATGAGAGCATGGATAATGCAAACTCAGCTGCGCATCAGAGCATTATCGATATGCACCGTAAAATGATGCTGGAAGAGAAATAACGGATAGTATGTGGACAGAAAATTCGCCCGGAGTTTTCTGTTCTTCCTTGCCACTGCATCCGGGATGTGTTGTGTATTACCCTCATCATTAATGTATTTCCGGTAAATCTTCTTTCAGGCTGATTTCAGCCGGCCCGCTGACTGTGGCGGGCTACATTTTTATATTTTAAACATTCTTTTTACCGCAGCCCCCGGTTTACTCAACGTGCAGTAAGGTGTAACTGTATTTCCCTTTTTTCACCCGGTTCAGGTCTTGTCTGCCAGCTAATCGCCCTAACCTGCACTGCAATCTGCGATTTATCTTCAGGTTAAGCCTGAAAGGCCTCATGTTGAAACGGTAGAAAGCATCAAAATGAATATACAACCGCTTACAGGATATCATCAGAGCCTATAGATTTTGTAAGTCAGTTTTTTACATTTCATGTCGTATACGCCGCTATTATGCATAATGAAAAACTCTAAACCGTTCAGAAAGGTGTGCTCTTGCTTCAGCCGTGAATATTTAAAATAATTGCCAGAGGAATTGATTAATGTGATTTGGCATCACTCAAAAAACAAGCGACATTAAGCAAATTATTTATTGAGAAACATCACACTCAGCCATGTAAAAAAACTAAGCTGATTGAAACAGCTTCAACAGAACTCCTCGCCATTAGTTCAAAGCGATAACATCTTCAATTGCAGCAGGAAAATAAAAATTAAATCTTATAAAAAAGATGTTTATTTTTTGTAAGCGTTGCAAAAAAGCCCCATATAGGGGCTAATTTGAATAAAGGGATCGTATCTTTAAGGTAAGAATATCTACATCTGCAAAAACATTAAGGACTGATATAGCAACCCGCTTCCGTCAGTTTTACTTCATACCGCGATGTATTGCAGCCATTGACTGGTGTGCTTCTGACTGGCCGTTACTCATATTTTCGTGGGCAACGGCGGCCCTTTCATGTTCATCCATTTCTGCAAAAGATGGCGCGGTACTTGATTTCATGCCGGCCATATCATCTGACATTTTCTGATGGTTCTTCGCCATTTTCTGATGGGCATCAGAAGCACCATTTTTCATGGAATTATGAACATTAAGGGCCTGTTCATGCTGATCCATACTCTTCATTTGTAATACTTCCCCCCTGACAGATTCAGGAACGGATGAAAACTGTTGCTGATGCGCTGCCGCCTGGGCATTATTAACATGCTCATGAATGTTGATATTTCCATCCGCCCAGGCTGAAGGAATTAAGCTAAGTCCGACAGAGGAAGCGAAGATTAAACTTTTCATAATAAGTTTCCCGTTGATAATGGAATAAATAACGGACTGTCAAAGATGTCATCAACTAAAGAACTTACAAGCCAGACTGATTTCATCTTAAAAAAAGATAATATGCGTAACTCAGTGCCTGTATTCCGTTGATATTGATCCATAAAGACTGTTCCGCCTGCTTAGTGAGGACGATTCTACCTGCTTAATTCTGTTGAAGGCATGACAGCTTAATGACATCTCTGTAATATATTTATTATTCATCGAAAAAACTGGAGACATTCGGGACACTATGCAGCCATTCTGGGTAATAGCAATATGAATCGTGTCGAAACTGTATCTGATTCGACCCACAGTTTCCCGTGATGAGCGTTTACGATTGACTTTACAATCGCCAGACCAATCCCACTGCCTTCTCCCTTTCTTTGCCGCGATGGATCGACGCGATAAAACCGATCAAACAAACGTGGCAGGTGTTCTGCAGGTATCGGTTTCCCTGGATTTTCAACTATAAGCTGAACACTATTCTCATTCCCCGCAATGGTTACAGTCACTGTCTTCCCTGACTGCGTATAACGCAGAGCGTTAGACAGAAGATTATTTAATGCCCTTCGGTACATAAGTGGGTCTCCTTTAATAAGGCAGCACGACCCGTTTAACTGCAGAGAAACATTGAGTTCTTCTGCCCAGGCTTCGAAAAAATCAAACACCTTGACCACTTCTGTGCGGAGATCAAACATTATCCGTTCGGGGATCAATTGATTATTATCAGCCTGTGCCAGAAAAAGCATATCGCTGACCATTTTTGTCATTCTGTTATACTCTTCAAGGCTGGAATACAACACATCCTCCAGCTCTTTCTGCGTTCTGTGCTGACTTAGCGCGATTTCAGTCTGTGTAACCAGATTGGTTATGGGCGTTCTGATTTCATGGGCGATATCAGCAGAGAAATTTGCCTGTCGCGTAAATACATCCTCAATCTTTTCAATCATATGGTTAAACGATATCACCAGTTGCTCCAGCTCGATGGGAACTTTGGACGGTTCCAGTCTCACATCCAGGTTCTCCGAGGTAATATTTTTAATGGCCTTGCTGACGTTGCGGAGAGGAAGATGACCCTGGCGAACCGCTATGCGGATAATGAAAATTATCAACAGGCTGATTACGAAGGCAATGGCAATTAAATTCTTTTTTAGTGCTTCAAGGTAATGAAGATGAAAGTCAATCGAGAGCCCAATTATCATCTGATACGTCTGTGGTTTTCCGTTAAGCGTTGCTTTGCCTGAAGATGCAACGATTCTGTAAGTCTCCATTTTCATGTCAGAGCCGTTGCGCATAAGTAAAGTTGGCTCTTTTACTGTCCAGAGGAATATTTCCCTGGCCCGACTATGCGCTGTAAAGTTTGATGCATTGACCACAGAACGTAACGTCGCTCCTTGTGGTGAACTGAACAACACGTCACCCCCATCAGTCAAAATAAGAACAGCGACGTTGCGGTAATCTGATATGGATTCTTTGATTTTACTTATTTTTTTTTGGTCCGGAGCTACAGGTGTCTGCAGTATTCTGTTCATCGCGATACTGATTTGTTTCAGATCCCGCACATCCTGCTCTGCAAAGTGTTTTTCAACGGAATGCAGCATAAACCAGGTAAAAGCAAAAAACGCAATTATGGTGGACAGGCTGATAAAGAAGGTTAGTCTCAGTGCGAGAGAGTAAGGGCGCCCTGAGAAATTAAAACGCATCCGGAACCTCCAGGATATATCCCACGCCGCGGACCGTCTGGATCAACTTAGGCTCATAATCGTTGTCTATCTTTGCCCTGAGGCGTTTTACTGCCACGTCTATAGCATTAGTATCGCTGTCAAAGTTCATATCCCAGACCTGCGATGCAATCAGCGAACGGGGCAGCACCTCTCCCTGATGACGAATGAAGAATTCCAGTAGAGAGAACTCCTTACTCGTCAGCAAGATACGTTTCCCTGCGCGGCTAACCTTTCTTGAAACAAGGTCTACCATCAGATCAGCCACCTTAAACTGGCTTTCCGTGATGACTGTGTTACCCCGTCGTAAAAGTGTCCTGACTCGGGCAAGAAGCTCAGCAAACGCAAATGGTTTAATCAGGTAATCGTCCGCGCCCAGCTCAAGTCCTTTAACCCGGTGCTCAATGGTGCCGAGAGCCGTAAGCAGCAAAACAGGCATACCTTTACCTGCGGCACGAAGCATACGAATAATATCCCAGCCGTTTACATCCGGGAGCATGATATCCAGAATCAGTAAATCATATTCGGCTGTTATGGCGAGATGATATCCGGTCAGACCATTATCGGCGTGATCAACTACAAATCCCGCTTCAGTAAGCCCTTTACTGAGGTACTCACCAGTTTTTACTTCATCTTCAACGATCAGTATTTTCATCTTGCTCCCCTGGCTGACTACCCGTGCCATTCATTCTATTTAGCCTAAGCATGTAATCAACGGCTTACGTTAAAAATGACAGCATTGTCATTATCCAGTCACCTGGCAAACAGAGAGCATTCTGTAACATCCCCCTATCAATACTCTGGACTTCATTTGAACCATTTACCAGGCCTGCCTGGAAGAGAAGCGTTATGTTCAAATTAAAACTATTAAGCATCAGCATGATTTCTATACTGGCTGGCTGCGTTTCGCTGGCACCTGACTATCAGCGGCCGGCAGCGCCAGTACCACAGCAGTTTTCTTTGTCACGCAACAGCCTGACGCCAGCGGTAAATGGCTATCAGGATACGGGCTGGCGTATTTTTTTTGTCGATCCCCAGGTTACCCGGCTGATCGATGAAGCCCTGACAAACAACCGTGATTTGAGAATGGCCGCCCTGAAGGTTGAAGAGGCCCGGGCCCAGTTCAACGTCACGGATGCAGACCGTTATCCCCAGTTGAATGCCTCATCCGGGATCACCTACCGCGTTGGTCTGAAAGATGACAAGCCGACCGCACAGGAGTACGACGCGGGTCTGGAGCTCAGCTATGAACTCGATTTTTTCGGCAAGCTTAAGAACATGAGTGAAGCTGACCGCCAGAACTATTTTGCCAGCGAAGAAGCCCGTCGGGCCGTACACATCCTGCTGGTATCCAACGTTTCACAGAGCTATTTCAGCCAGCAACTGGCGTACGAACAACTCCGTATTGCGCGGGAAACGCTGAAAAATTATCAACAGTCTTATGCTTTCGTTGAGCAACAGCTGGTGACCGGGAGTACGAACGTTCTGGCGCTTGAACAGGCCAGGGGACAAATCGAAAGTACCCGCGCTGAGATAGCCAAACGAGAAGGCGATCTGGCGCAGGCAAACAATGCCCTGCGACTGCTGGTGGGAACCTACCGCGCACTTCCGTCAGAAAAAACGATGAAAGGTGGTGAGATCGCACCAGTAAAACTGCCACCAAACCTGTCGTCACAAATTTTACTGCAGCGCCCGGATATCATGGAAGCGGAATACCAGCTCAAAGCAGCTGATGCCAATATTGGCGCAGCGCGAGCGGCGTTTTTCCCATCTATTACCCTGACCAGTAGTCTTTCCGCAAGCAGTACGGAGCTGTCCAGCCTCTTTACGCCAGGAAGCGGAATGTGGAATTTTATTCCCAAAATTGAAATTCCTGTTTTTAATGCCGGCAGGAACAAAGCCAATTTGAAATTGGCCGAAATTCGCCAGCAACAGTCGGTGGTTAACTACGAACAAAAAATTCAGTCCGCCTTTAAGGATGTATCCGATACGCTTGCGCTGCGGGACAGCCTTAACCAGCAACTTGAGGCACAGCAGCGTTATCTCGATTCACTTCAGATAACCCTCCAGCGTGCCAGAGGATTATATTCAAGTGGTGCTGTCAGCTACATTGAAGTGCTGGACGCAGAACGCTCCCTGTTCACGACACAGCAAACCATTCTCGATCTTACATATTCCCGGCAGGTTAACGAAATCAATCTATTCACCGCACTGGGTGGCGGTTGGGTACAGTAAATTTATTTAATTAATCAGGAAATAAAAAATGCGTAATTCACTTAAAGCCGTTTTATTGGGCGCCTTCTCTGTCATGTTTTCTGCCGGTCTTCATGCTGAAATACATCACCATGGCGATATGAATGCTGCCAGTGATGCTTCGTCACAGCAAATTATTAATAGCAACGGTGTCGTTAAAGACATTGATATGAACAGTAAAAAAATCACCATTTCGCACGAAGCTATCCCTGAGGTGGGCTGGCCTGCAATGACCATGCGCTTCACCTTTATGAATGCAGACGACACCATTAATGCGCTGAAAACCGGTAACCACGTTGATTTCTCGTTTATTCAGCAGGGAAATATCTCCTTACTCAAAAGCATTAACGTTACGCAATCCTGACTGTCAGCCCGGAGCGAATACATCCAGTGTGCCTGAACATTTAAAAAGAGATTTCTGTGAATTAATGATCAGGCGCATATGTCAGGTGTTTTGATTTTTCAGCGAGAAATTGTATGGCTTCTTTAAAGATAAAATATGCTGCAATAATTATCAGCAGCCTGATAGCAGGAGGGCTGATATCGGTTACTGCCTTGCAGTATGTAAACCCGGAACAAAAAACAGTACAAACGGAACTAAAGGCACCGGAGCGAAAGATACTTTTCTGGTATGACCCGATGAAACCGGATACGAAATTTGATAAACCCGGAAAATCACCCTTTATGGACATGGACCTGGTGCCAAAATATGCAGATGAAAGCGGCGAGAAAATCAGCGATGGGATCCGTATTGATCCAACGCTGGTTCAGAACCTGGGATTAAAAACGCAAAAAGTCACACGCGGAATGCTGAATTATTCTCAGACAATACCGGCCAATGTTAGTTACAACGAGTATCAGTTTGTCATTGTGCAGGCTCGCTCTGACGGTTTCGTCGAAAAAGTGTATCCCCTGACGATTGGCGATCATGTGAAGGAAGGTACACCGCTTATCGATATTACCATTCCGGAATGGGTGGAAGCACAAAGTGAGTTTCTACTGTTATCTGGCACCGGAGGGACACCAACGCAAATTAAAGGTGTGCTTGAACGACTTCGTCTGGCCGGAATGCCGGAAAAGGATATCCAGAAACTGCGGTCAACCCGGAGTATTCAGACCCGGTTTACCATTAAGGCACCGATAGATGGTGTCATTACGGCGTTTGACCTGCGCACTGGTATGAATATCTCAAAAGATAAAGTGGTGGCACAGATTCAGGGGATGGATCCGGTCTGGATCAGTGCGGCAGTACCCGAATCCATCGCCT
The DNA here is from genome assembly GCA_900068845.1 of Enterobacter ludwigii. Classification (GTDB taxonomy): domain Bacteria; phylum Pseudomonadota; class Gammaproteobacteria; order Enterobacterales; family Enterobacteriaceae; genus Pantoea; species Pantoea ludwigii_A. The sequence goes on along the minus strand of CEFQ01000010.1, from coordinate 822,799 downwards.
ATCTCCTGAAAGACACCTCTCAATTTGAAATTTCAGTACCGGCCTATCCGGATAAATCGTTCCATGTAGAAAAATGGAACATTCTTCCCAGCGTCGATCAAACCACCCGGACCCTGCAGGTACGTCTGCAGGTATCAAACAAGGACGAACGTCTTAAACCGGGCATGAATGCCTATCTGAAACTGAATACCCGGAGCCAGGAAATGTTGCTGATCCCGTCGCAGGCCGTTATTGACACCGGTAAAGAACAGCGCGTGATCACTGTCGATGCAGAAGGTCGGTTTGTGCCAAAAAAGGTCCACGTTCTCCACGAATCTCAGCAACAGTCCGGTATCGGCACCGGCCTCAATGAAGGCGATATGGTGGTAGTCAGCGGCATGTTCCTGATTGACTCCGAAGCCAACATTACGGGCGCACTGGAACGTATGCGTCATCCGGAAACAACGGACGGCACAATGCCGCCAATGTCCGCTCCGTCTGCAAATACACATTCCGGTCATTGAGGAGACGATGATGATTGAATGGATTATACGGCGATCGGTTGCCAACCGTTTCCTCGTTATGATGGCCGCTCTGTTTCTTAGTGTCTGGGGCACCTGGACTATCATCAACACCCCTGTGGATGCGCTACCCGATCTGTCCGATGTACAGGTAATTATCAAGACCAGCTATCCTGGTCAGGCTCCGCAGATTGTTGAAAACCAGGTTACATATCCGCTCACGACCACCATGCTGTCGGTACCCGGTGCCAAGACCGTGCGCGGTTTTTCCCAGTTCGGCGATTCCTATGTGTATGTCATTTTTGAGGACGGGACCGATCTGTACTGGGCCCGCTCACGTGTGCTGGAATACCTTAATCAGGTTCAGCGGAAACTGCCTGCCGGTGTAAGCTCGGAAATCGGGCCTGATGCCACAGGTGTGGGTTGGATATTTGAATATGCTCTGGTTGATCACAGCGGAAAACATGACCTTTCCGAACTGCGCTCCCTGCAGGACTGGTTCCTGAAATTTGAACTGAAAACTATCCCTAACGTCGCGGAAGTTGCATCAGTAGGCGGCGTGGTCAAGCAGTACCAAATTCAGGTTAACCCGGAGAAACAGACCCAGTACGGCATCAGCCTGCCTGAAGTAAAACAGGCCCTTGAGTCATCTAACCAGGAAGCCGGTGGCTCATCCGTTGAAATCGCCGAAGCGGAGTACATGGTCCGGGCCAGCGGTTACCTCCAGTCCATAGACGATTTCAATAACATCGTCCTGAAAACCGGAGAAAACGGTGTACCGATTTATCTGCGGGACGTGGCCCGCGTGCAGACCGGGCCTGAAATGCGGCGTGGTATAGCAGAGCTTAACGGTCAGGGAGAAGTCGCCGGCGGCGTCGTGATCCTGCGGTCGGGTAAAAATGCGCGCGACGTTATCACTGCAGTGAAAGATAAACTGGAGACCCTGAAGGCAAGTTTGCCTGAGGGCGTTGATATTGTGACTACCTACGATCGCAGCCAGTTAATTGACCGGGCCATTGACAACCTCAGCTACAAACTCCTGGAAGAGTTTATCGTGGTAGCCATCGTCTGCGCCCTGTTTCTGTGGCATGTTCGTTCTGCCCTGGTGGCGATTATTTCTCTGCCCCTTGGTCTGTGTATCGCCTTTATTGTCATGCATTTCCAGGGGCTGAACGCCAATATAATGTCGCTGGGAGGGATCGCCATTGCGGTAGGGGCGATGGTGGATGCCGCCATCGTGATGATTGAAAATGCGCATAAACGGCTGGAAGAGTGGGATCATCAGCATCCGGATGAGCAGATTGACAACGCAACCCGCTGGAAGGTTATCACCGATGCCTCCGTTGAAGTGGGGCCTGCGCTGTTTATCAGTCTGCTGATCATTACCCTGTCCTTTATTCCTATTTTTACCCTGGAAGGACAGGAAGGTCGTCTCTTTGGTCCACTGGCCTTTACGAAAACCTACTCCATGGCGGGCGCGGCCGCGCTGGCCATCATCGTCATCCCGATTCTGATGGGATTCTGGATCCGGGGGAAGATTCCTGCCGAGACCAGCAATCCTCTGAACCGGCTGCTGATTAAAGCGTATCATCCTTTGCTGCTGCGGGTACTTCACTGGCCAAAAACAACCCTGCTGGTTGCGACCTTATCCATCTTCACGGTTATCTGGCCCCTGAGTCAGGTGGGCGGCGAGTTTCTGCCGAAGATAAACGAGGGCGACCTGTTGTATATGCCCTCAACATTGCCGGGCGTATCGCCGGCAGAGGCCGCTGCGATCTTACAGACCACGGATAAGCTCATCAAAACCGTACCTGAAGTAGCTTCTGTTTTTGGCAAGACCGGGAAGGCCGAGACCGCGACGGATTCCGCGCCGCTCGAAATGATGGAAACCACGATCCAGCTCAAACCAGAGGATCAGTGGCGGCCCGGCATGACGATTGACAAGATTATTGACGAACTCGATAAAACGGTCCGTTTACCCGGACTGGCTAACCTCTGGGTGCCCCCCATCCGTAACCGTATTGATATGCTCTCAACCGGGATCAAAAGTCCGATAGGTATCAAGGTGTCAGGTACTGTTCTGTCCGATATCGATGCAACGGCGCAGAGCATTGAGGCGGTAGCCAAAACCGTGCCGGGCGTGGTATCTGCTCTGGCTGAGCGACTGGAGGGTGGGCGCTACATTGGCATCGATATTAACCGTGAAAAAGCCTCCCGCTACGGGATGACGGTGGGTGATGTCCAGCTGTTCGTCTCCTCAGCCATCGGCGGCGCGACGGTGGGGGAAACGGTTGAGGGCGTGGCCCGGTATCCGATTAATATCCGTTACCCGCAGGATTACCGGAACAGTCCGCAGGCGCTGAAACAGATGCCGATTCTGACACCGATGAAGCAGCAAATCACGCTGGGGGATGTAACTGACGTTAGGGTCGTTTCCGGACCAACCATGCTGAAAACAGAAAATGCCCGGCCTGCCAGCTGGATTTATATTGATGCGCGCGGCAGGGATATGGTTTCGGTGGTAAACGATATTAAGACGGCCATCAGCAAGAAAGTGAAACTTAGACCGGGTACCAGTGTGTCATTCTCCGGTCAATTTGAGTTACTTGAGCACGCCAACAAGAAACTGAAACTGATGGTACCGATGACGGTGATGATCATTTTCATTCTGTTATACCTCGCCTTCCGCCGGGCTGATGAAGCCCTGCTGATCCTGATGAGTCTTCCGTTTGCCCTGGTCGGGGGAATATGGTTCCTCTACTGGCAGGACTTCCACATGTCTGTGGCGACCGGAACCGGATTTATCGCCCTGGCTGGGGTGGCGGCAGAATTTGGAGTGGTCATGCTGATGTATCTGCGTCATGCCATTGAAGCACACCCGGAATTGTCCCACCGAGAGACATTCACATCTGAAAGTCTTGATGAAGCCCTCTACCATGGTGCAGTTCTGCGTGTCCGGCCAAAAGCCATGACCGTGGCAGTGATCATTGCGGGTCTGCTACCCATTCTCTGGGGAACGGGAGCAGGCTCAGAAGTCATGAGTCGGATTGCAGCACCCATGATTGGGGGGATGATCACAGCTCCGCTTCTATCACTGTTCATTATTCCTGCTGCCTACAAATTAATCTGGCTGCGTAGGCATAAAGCAAGGATATTATGATATCAAAAGGCCCTCTGTCAGAGAGGGCCTTTATATCAGGATAGGTATCAAAACTGCACTATAGCCATTATGAAAAGAGCGGTGTCAGTGATGCTGTCCCTCTCTTTTTCAGAGCCTACCTTGGTAGCATAACGCAGACAATATAAGCCAACTACATCTCCTGTAACTGCCCGCCCTAATCCGATAGGCAGCAGCCCTGCTAATTACGCAACAGGCGCAGACCGTTTGCCACGACAAGCAGGCTTGCCCCCACATCCGCGAATACGGCCATCCACATGGTCCCCATACCGGCAATGGTCAGGGCCAGGAATACTGCCTTGATCCCAATAGCCATAACGATATTCTGAACCAGAATGTTATACGTCTGCCGGGAGAGTCGGACAAAAGCCGGAATTTTACGCAAATCGTCATCCATGAGGGCCACATCGGCCGTCTCGATGGCGGTATCCGTGCCCATTGCACCCATGGCAAAGCCGATATCGGCGCGGGCCAGCGCCGGTGCATCATTGATGCCGTCGCCTACCATGCCGGTCGTGCCCTGCGCCGTAAATGTTTCTACAGCACGCAGTTTATCTTCCGGCAGTTGATCCCCCCGCGCCTCATCAATACCAACCTGACCGGCAATGGCCTGCGCCGTGTGCGCATTGTCTCCGGTCAACATGAGCGTTTTGACGCCCAGACTATGCAACTGACTTATCGCCTCGCGGCTGCTTTCCTTCACCGTATCAGCCACCGCAAACAGCCCAAGCACCTGATGAGTGTCACAGAGCATGATGACCGTTTTACCGACGTTCTCCAGTTCCATTAATGCAGCCCTGACCGCTTCCGGGCAGCGCACCGTTTCTTCAGCCAGCCTCAGATTGCCCAGACTGTAGGTTTCACCGTTGATGACGCCACGCACGCCGCGGCCTGGCAACGCCTCAAAGTTTTCCACTTCATAACGCTGAATGCCATCTGATGCCGCCGATACAGCCTGCGAAACCGGATGATCGGAGTAACCTGCCAGGCTCACAGCCAGCTTGCGCCCCTCCTCTTCTGCCACCCCGGTATAGATAATCGCATCCGTCTGTACCGGCTTACCGTGCGTCAGGGTGCCGGTCTTGTCGAGCGCCAGCCACTTCAGCTTTCGGCCCTCTTCAAGATAAACGCCGCCCTTGATAAATATCCCCCGGCGAGCTGCTGCCGTCAGGCCGCTGACAATGGTCACTGGCGTGGAAATGACGAGCGCACAAGGGCAGGCAATAACCAGCATAACCAGCGCCTTGTAAATCCACGCCTGCCAGCTTTCACCTGCAATCAGTGGCGGGAGAACGGCAACTGCGACGGCAATAGCAAACACCAAAGGGGTATAAATTTGTGCAAAGCGGTCAACAAAGCGCTGCGTAGGGGCTTTTGCCCCCTGCGCTTCCTCCACGGCATGAATGATACGCGCCAGCGTGGTATTTCCGGCAGCGGCCGTTACCCGGTACTCAAAGCCACCGGAGCCGTTGACCGTCCCGGCGAAGACCGGGTCACCTTCCCCTTTATCCACCGGCAGACTTTCGCCGGTAATAGGTGCCTGATTAATGGCAGTCCTGCCCCGGACCACCGTGCCGTCGAGGGCGATACGCTCGCCCGGCTTTACCCTGACCACGCTGTTAAGGGATACAGACCTGGCCTCAGTTTCTTTACAGGATCCGTCTGGTTGCTGAACCGTGGCGGTTTCAGGCGTCAGCTTCATCAGAGAGCCAATGGCATTGCGGGCGCGATCAAGAGACTTCGCTTCAATCAGTTCCGCAACCGTGAACAGTACCATTACCATGGCGGCTTCAGGCCACTGTCCGAGCGCCAGCGCCCCGGTGACGGCAATACTCATCAGGGCGTTGATGTTCAGGTTGCCGTTGCGAAGAGCAATCCAGCCTTTTTTGTACGTGGACAGGCCACAGGCCGCAACGGCAGCAAGAGCAAGAGCCGCTTCCAGCCATTCCGGCATGCCCGCCCAATGCATGGCTTCGGCGGCGATTGCCGCCACACCGGCAAACGCGAGCGGCCACCAGGGTTTTTTCTTTTCCTCAGTAACCGCGTGACGGCCATTGCTGTCAGGAAGTTCAGGTTCAAAGCCCAGCGAACGAATGGCGGCCAGAACAGGCTCCAGCGCATTCGGTGCGTGAACTACCGTCAGTACGCGCTGCATAAGATTGAAATCCAGCTCCTTGACGACTGACATGCCGTCCAGCTTTTTGCGAATCATGCCCTCTTCAACCGGGCAGTCCATCTGCATGATCCTGATACTGGTACGCACCCCTTCAGCGGTCACCAGCTGGGTCTGCAGCTCACCGAATGTGATAGGGGCAGGCGCGCAGCAAGAACCGCCGGTACTTTCCGCCTCACGGGCTGAACAGCAGTTGCCTTCAGGCTGCATTGCTTTATCAATCGGTTCCGGGTCAAAACCCAGCGAGCGCACCGCCTGCAGAACCGGTTCCAGCGCCTGCGGCGTATGGGTCACGGTGAGCACCCTCTGAATCAGATTGAATTCAAGATTGCTGACGGCAGGTAGTTTTGCCAGTTTTTTTCGGAGGAGCGCCTCCTCCGTCGGACAGTCCATCTGCATGATGCGCAGACGCGTCTGAACGTCATCGTTGCGGGGATGCTCTGCAACCAGTTCGGACACCTGGCTCAGGCCGTCCGTTGAGCAGCAGCTCCCGGTGCTGCAACAAGCCGGTGTGGTCTCAGTCGTTTTTGGTGGCATCTTCCCGGAAGCCTCAGTCGGGGCAGTTGCGGTATTTTTAACAGACGCCTCCTCTACGGTTGCGGCTGATCCACATTTTTTATTACTGCAGCAGTCACTCATTTTTTTATCCCGTTCATAACGTATACTGGCATTAAAGACCCTGATGTAACTACAGGGTCAAGCTCAGAAGAGGTGTGATATGAAAATTGGTGAACTGGCCCGCCAGGCGGGATGTCCTGTAGAGACGGTACGTTATTATGAGCGAGAGGGGCTTTTGCAGGCCGCATTGCGGGACCAGACTAATAACTACCGCCATTACGACAGCGCACATCTCGAAAGGCTTATGTTTATCCGGCGCTGTCGGGCGCTGGATATGACCCATGAAGAAATCCGGGTGCTGCTGCAGGCGCGAAGCCAGCCTGACGCAGACTGCGGTAAGGTTAATGCCCTGATAAATGAACATCTGAACCACGTTCAGGCCCGTATTCGTGAACTGAATATGCTGGAAAAGCAACTGTTTGAGCTCCGGAGCCACTGCAATGCCAACCGGGCAACACGGGACTGCGGTATTCTGCGCGAACTGGAGCAGGCAGAAGAGCCTGAGGATATCGTGCCGGTTATCACTGCAGGTCATCTGGCCGGAAGCCACTCTTGCTGATGCTGCTTTCTGCTGTAAGTAGAACGGTTCACTAAAGCAACAGGCTTTTTTTGTGATGTTACTTCGTCATGCCCGGCCATTCAGGTTGCTGAAAGTATGCTGCCGTTAAAATCTGTGTGACATCGTTTAACCGCTATTCCCTCATTAAGCTGTACAGAAAAGCCTGTAAGCACGTCACAACATATATGAATTTATCAATATAAAATTGACCTTTCGTCTGCAGAAGACGAGACTTGTTGCTGTCCGCCACGAAGGAGAAATTATGCCGTCACTTCTGCCCCTGCAACTTTTTAAGAATCTTTCTGACGAAACCCGGCTCAGCCTGGTGCTGTTGTTGCGCGAAAAAGGGGAGCTCTGCGTCTGCGAGCTTGTATCTATCCTGAAAGAAACACAGCCAAAAATATCGCGGCACCTGGCCCTGCTCAGAGAGAGTGGACTGCTTATCGACAGGCGCGACGGCAAGTGGATCCATTACCGGTTATCGCCACACATGCCTGCGTGGGCAGCAGCGGTCATTGAGCAGGCATATCTGTGTCAGCGGGATGAAATTCTTCATCTCAGTCAGCAGGCTGAGCGTGATAACGCAACCACCAACGGCAAAGCTGTCTGCATGTAAAAATTTTATCTAAACACATTCGATTAAACGAATATATTTACAGGGTACACTTAGCAGCCCGCTTTAACGGGCAGGTATAATTAAGAAGGAGAGAGTATGTTTCTGGCGGGTGCGATTTTTATCCTGACCCTGATACTGGTGATCTGGCAGCCGAAAGGGCTCAGCATTGGCTGGAGTGCCGTTATCGGCGCCGCACTGGCGCTGCTGACCGGCGTGGTACACATCGGGGACATTCCTGTAGTCTGGCAGATTGTCTGGAACGCCACGGCCACGTTTATTGCGGTCATCATTATCAGCCTGCTGCTTGATGAGTCCGGCTTTTTTGAGTGGGCCGCGCTGCACGTTTCACGCTGGGGCGGCGGCAGGGGCCGGTTGCTGTTCACGTATATCGTTCTGCTGGGTGCGGCGGTAGCCGCCCTGTTCGCCAATGACGGGGCAGCGCTTATTCTGACGCCGATCGTTATCGCCATGCTGCTGGCGCTGGGCTTCAGCCCGGGCGCCACGCTGGCGTTTGTGATGGCGGCAGGCTTCATCGCTGATACCTCCAGCCTGCCGCTCATCGTGTCGAACCTGGTGAACATTGTCACGGCAGACTTCTTTAAACTGGGTTTCAGCGAGTATGCCTCGGTGATGGTGCCGGTGAATATCGCGTCCGTGGCCGCCACGCTGGTGATGCTGCACCTGTTTTTCCGCAGGGACATCCCGGCCACTTACGACCTGGCGAAGCTGAAGGCGCCGCGTGAGGCCATTCGCGATGCGCGTACCTTTAAAACCGGCTGGATTGTTCTCATCCTGCTGCTGATCGGCTTCTTTGCCCTCGAACCACTCGGCGTGCCGGTCAGCCTTGTGGCCGCGGTGGCGGCGTTTATTCTCTGGCTGGTAGCCCGGAAAGGCAATGTGATTGATACCGGAAAGGTACTGAAAGGTGCGCCCTGGCAGATCGTTATCTTCTCGCTGGGCATGTACCTGGTGGTATACGGACTACGCAATGCCGGGCTAACTGATTACCTTTCTGCCGCCCTGAACCGGTTTGCAGAGCATGGTGTCTGGGGCGCAACGCTCGGCACCGGCTTTCTGACGGCGGCGCTTTCATCAGTCATGAACAACATGCCTACCGTGCTCGTTGGTGCGCTTTCGATTGACGGCAGCACCGCACAGGGCGTGGTGAAGGAAGCGATGATTTACGCCAACATCATCGGCTGCGACCTCGGCCCGAAGATCACCCCCATCGGCAGCCTCGCTACCCTGCTGTGGCTGCACGTACTGGCGCAAAAAAACATTACTGTCAGCTGGAGCTACTACTTCCGCGTGGGCATCGTGATGACCCTGCCGGTACTTTTTGTGACGCTGACCGCGCTGGCCCTGCGCCTGTCTGTTTAACCTTAACCCCGGTGTTGCGACTGTGCAGCGCCTTTACGGAGTACCGCTTATGACTGACATCACCATTTATCACAACCCGGCGTGCGGGACGTCCCGCAACACCCTGGCGCTTATCCGCAACAGCGGCACCGAACCCAAGGTTATTCTGTATCTGGAAACACCGCCGTCACGCGACGAGCTGAAGAAGCTGATTGCGGACATGGGCATCAGCTTACGCGCCCTGCTGCGCAAGAATACCGAACCGTACGAGCAGCTCGGCCTTGCAGAAGACCGCTTCAGCGATAACGAACTGCTCGATGCCATGCTGGCTCATCCGATCCTTATTAATCGCCCGGTGGTGGTGACGCCGCTCGGAACGAAGCTCTGCCGTCCGTCCGAAGCGGTTCTCGACATTCTGCCAGATCCGCAGCAGGGAGCGTTTACCAAAGAGGATGGCGAAGTGGTCATTGATGAGCACGGTCACCGCGTCAGCCACTGATTTTTCACCAGGCTGCAGACATAACGAGTGTGAAAAAAGCCGGCATCTGCCGGCTTTTTTATATGCTGCGCTGGTTGACCCGCTCTGAGAGCTGAGCGGCACTCTCTTTCCTTTCACTGTAGCGGTCGGTCAGGCAGTTGCTTCGCCCGCGCGTCAGCAGGGTGAACTTCATCAGTTCCTCCATGACGTCCACGATGCGGTCGTAATACGAAGAAGGCTTCATGCGGCCGTCCTCATCAAACTCGGCCCAGGCTTTCGCCACGGATGACTGGTTCGGGATAGTGATCATGCGCATCCAGCGCCCGAGAATGCGCATCTGATTTACGGCGTTGAAGGACTGTGAGCCGCCGCTGACCTGCATCACTGCAAGGGTTTTTCCCTGTGACGGCCGGACCGCACCGGACGTCAGCGGTATCCAGTCAATCTGCGTCTTCATGATGCCGGTCATGGCACCGTGACGCTCCGGCGAGCACCAGACCATGCCTTCTGACCAGAGTACCAGCTCGCGGAGCTCTGCAACCTTCGGGTGCGTCTCCGGGGCGTCATCCGGCAGCGGCAGGCCGGACGGATTGAATATTTTAACTTCCGCGCCCATGGCCATCAGCAGCCGGGCGGCCTCCTCCGTGGCGAGACGGCTGTAAGAGCGCTCACGCAGCGAGCCGTAGAGCATCAGGATGCGGGGCGGGTGTGCCACCTCTGCTGCCTTCAGCTTTTCTTCCGTCAGCGGTGCATCCAGGAGCGTCGGATCGATATTGTTCAGGGCATCATTCACGTTATTCACAATGGAGTCTCTTTAAGGGTAATAGCGGTGAACAGGCTGCAGTCGCTGCCGCCGGCGCAGCACTCTTCAGTCAGAAAAGCCATCAGCTGCTCAAGCTGCGAATAACAGGGCCTGCAGAACAGGGTTCGGCTCTGACGTTCCTGACTTATGAGGCCAGCGGACATCAGCGCAGAAAGATGATGGCTGAGCGTGGAGGCAGGAATAGCCAGTCTTTTCTGGATGTCACCCACGGGCAGTCCTTCAGGCCCGGCTTTCACCAGTTCACGGTAAACTCCCAGTCGCGTCACGTGTCCCAGTTCCCTGAGAGCATTAGCAGCATTTTGTATGTCCATGCCATCACTAAATCTATATTTCCAGAATAATGGAAATATAATTTAAAGCTTACTGAATGGTCAAGCCTCTTATTGCCATAAAAGGGCTGCACTCAAAAGGAAAGCCTTTTATACCCTGTTGACCCGGCTGCAGTGGCAGCGCATATAAAAAGGCCATAGCTCAGAATTTCGGTAAAATTTCAGCGATCTGACAACAGCTTTAGCCATAACCGTTTCGCTTCCTCTTGCCAGAAATTTCAGGCTCAATAATACTGTTCATATAAACAGTATAATTTAAAGGAGGATTTTTATGCGCTTTACATTTTTTTTCTTAATCCGTACTCGGCAGCACGTCCGGGACGCCGCGTTATGAAAGCGGTCAGTTGCGCTCAGGGCCTGACGCTGTTATGGCCGCCGATTTTTACCCCAACGGTAAAGGTGCCGCTGTACGCAGATCCCTGCTCAGCTGGTTTTCCCTCCCCTGCTCAGGATTATGTAGAGAAAGAGCTGGACCTGAATGAGCTCTGTATTCGCAGACGGGCGTCCACATTCTTCGTACGGGCCAGTGGCAACAGCATGCAGGAGCTGGGGCTTTATGACGGTGATGTTATGGTGGTCGATCGCGCAGAGCCACCCACGCACGGCGACATCGTCATCGCCGAGGTTGGAGGTGAGTTCACAGTTAAGCGCCTGCAGCTGATCCCACGGGTGGCACTGCTGCCCATGAACCCTGCTTACGCCGCCATCTATCCGGAAGAGCTCCAGCTGCTCGGCGTTGTCACCTGGTTCTTTAACAGTACACGTGCACGTCGGAGATAATTATGCCCATGTTCGGACTGGCTGACGTCAATTCTTTCTATGCCAGCTGTGAGACGCTTTTCCGCCCGGACCTGCGTGGCAGGCCAGTAGTCGTACTTAGTAATAACGATGGCTGCGTTATTGCGCGCTCTGATGGCGCAAAAGCACTGGGCATAAAAATGGGTGCACCGTGGTTCCAGATAAAAACACAGCACTATCCGGAAAAGGTACACGTGTTCAGCTCAAACTATGCGCTTTATCACAGTCTCAGCCAGAGAGTAATGACCGCGCTTGAGGACATAACACCACGCGTCGAACAGTACAGCATCGATGAGATGTTTCTGGATCTTACCGGTATTAACGGCTGTGAGGACTTCGAAGCTTTTGGTCGTCGCCTGCGCGCGCATGTATTTACCACAACGGGTCTTACCGTCGGTGTCGGCATGGGGCCCACTAAAACGCTGGCAAAATCGGCCCAGTGGGCGAGTAAGGAGTGGAAGCAGTTTCGCGGCGTGCTGGCGCTGACGCCGGGTAATCCGAAACGTACCGAAACTCTGCTAGCTAACCAGCCCGTTGAGGAAATATGGGGTGTGGGACGGCGAATCGGTAAGCGACTCAGCCTGATGGGCATCGAAACCGCCCTGCAGCTGTCACGCGCGCGTCCAAAGTTCATTCGCGATAACTTTTCCGTGGTACTGGAACGCACCGTACGCGAGCTGAACGGTGAGTCATGTATTCCGCTGGAAGAACTGCCGCCGGCAAAACAGCAGATAGTCTGCAGTCGCAGCTTCGGGGAGCGCATTACAACAAAAACAGCCATGCAGCAGGCGCTGTGTCAGTACGCTGCACGCGCAGCGGAAAAGCTGCGAGGGGAACGTCAGTACTGCCGCAACATCGGCGTGTTTATCCGGACGTCGCCACACGCCAGCGGTGAGGTGTTTTACGGAAACAGCGCCGGAGAGAAGCTGACACTACCAACACAGGATACGCGGGACATCATTGAGTCTGCGATGCGGTCGCTCGATTGTATCTGGCTTGAGGGTCGCAGATACATGAAAGCAGGCATCATGCTTGATAACTTTACGCCGAACGGCGTAAGCCAGCTAAATCTGTTTGACGATAATCGGCCACGGGCTAAAAGCGCACAGCTGATGAAGGTACTGGACGGCATTAATCAGTCAGGACTGGGAAATGTGTGGTTTGCCGGACAGGGAATTAACACTGAGTGGAAAATGAAGCGTGAAATGCTTAGCCCTGCCTGGACCACGCGCTGGTCAGACATTCCTAAAGCACGTGTGCTCTGAGACGATTATTAATTAAGCAGTTGAAACTGTATTCCACATAAACGGTGATATGTCGCGCCGCGTGATGGAAACACTGGCGCTGATATCCACGCGCGTGGATGAATATTCCATCGATGAAGCCTTCGTTGACGTCACCGGCATCAATGCCTGCATGACGTTCGAACAGTTAGGCTGCGATATTCGCGATCGCATTTATCAAGACACTCATCTGCGCGTGGGGGTCGGCATTGCGCCGACCAAAACCCTCGCCAAGCTCGCCAACTGGGCTGCGAAACGCTGGACCAAAGCCGAGAACGTGATGGATCTCTCCTTGCCCCGCCGCCAGCGCGAGTTGATGAAACTCGTTAAGGTCGAAGAGGTGTGGGGCGTGGGCCGTCGCTTATCGCAAAAGCTCAACCTGATGGGGATTACCACCGCGTTGCAATTGGCTGAAACCCCGACCGCGCTCATCCGTAAACACTTTGGCGTGGTGCTGGAGCGCACGGTGCGTGAATTATGTGGCGAGTCTTGTCTGGCGTTTGAGGAGGTGATTCCCAATCGACAAAATATCCTCTGCTCGCGCTCGTTTGGTGACCGCATTACCGAATACCAGGATATGCGCGAAGCCATCGCCAATTACGCCGCACGTGCCGCAGAGAAGTTGCGCAGCGAGCGGCAATATTGCCGTCATATCGGTACGTTTATTCGCACCAGTCCACACGACCCGCATCATCCTTATTACGCCAATGCGGCCAGCCAAACCTTGATTACGCCCACGGCTGACAGTCGCGATATTATTCAGGCCACGCTCAACTGTTTAGATCGCATCTGGGTTCCCGGTAAACGATATATGAAAGGCGGTGTGATGTTGGGTGATTTCTTTAGCGATGGCGTGGCGCAGTTTGATCTGTTTGCTGAGTATCAGCCGCGTCATAATAGTGACCAGCTGATGGCACTGATCGACAAAATGAATGCCCATCAGCGCGGCGCGTTATGGTTTGCCGGACAAGGGATTCAGAAACCCTGGTCGATGAAGCGCGAGATGCTATCACCGGCCTACACCACCCGGCTGGCGGATCTGCCGGTGGCGAAGTAACCGCTTCACGCTTGAATTACACGCATGCCAATGCGATATTCAGGCCCTGACACAGCCACAGCTTAATAACATCCGGAGAACCTATGGCGAATGAAGAACGCGTAAAAGAGCTGGAAGAAAACGTTAGCCGACTGGAGATTGAAGTCGCTGCCTTGCGCGAGTTAATGATTAAGCAAGTGGCAGTTAATAACATCACCTTCAAGGGGAAATATGACGAGGTGATTATTCAGCTGGCGAAAGAATATGAAGAACGCGGCTTAGAGGACGAAAGCAATAGCCAGATGCATGAAGCGCTGCGTCAATATATCAAGTACCAGCTGCCCGCAGTGGAATAAGCCCATTATTCTCTCTGCTCATCTGACAAAGGCAGCACCGTCACGCCTTTCGCACCATCACGCCCTTCACGCTTTGCCCGGTACAAGGCGTGATCGGCGTACTCCAGCAGTTTCACCGCGCTGAGGCTGGCGGATGTGGCGGTGGTCGCGCAGCCGGCACTGAGCGTGACAAAGCCTTTGGGCGAAGAATCATGCGCAAGCTGCTTTTCCCTCACCGCGTCAACAACCCGCTGGGCAATGATCATCCCCTCATCGAATGAAGTATCAGGCAGGATGAGCGCAAACTCCTCGCCGCCATAGCGCGCGGCCATATCGGTTCGCCGCCCGGCCACGTTAGTTAACACCTCACCGATCACTTTCAAACACTTGTCCCCGGCAATATGGCCGTAAGTGTCGTTGTAGTGCTTAAAGAAATCGATATCCATCATAATCAGCGAAAGCGGTTTACCGCTTACGGCGACATTTGCCAGCGCGTCATGCAGGAAACGATCAAATTCCCGGCGATTTGCCAGACCGGTTAAACCATCAACATGCGCGAGTTTGTTCAGTGCAAGATTGGCGTTGTGCAGTTTGTCGCGCAGGCGGTGCAGCTCCTGCTGATAACGCAACACGCGACGCGCCTGACGCAGCTGGAAGGTGCCGAGTAGCATAATGGTCAGCAGCAGGATGATGCTGAGCAGAATATCCTGCGCCCGACGGTTGACCCATACATGGAAGAGATCGTCGCTGTTGTAACCGGCCGCGACAATAATAGGATAGCGATCGGAACGCGCAAAACCAAAGATACGCGGTTGATCATCAAGCACCGATTTCCATTGCCCGCTACCGCGATCCATTTTGGCCAGCATCTCCTGAAACAGCGGACTGGACGAGAGATTCTTTCCGATGAAACTGTCTGGCATCGGGCGGGCATACAGCACGGTGCTGTCAGCCAGCATTAACACCAGCACGTCACGCGCACCAAGCTCGTAATAGCTGTAGAAACGACGGAAGAAGTCAACTCTGATGGTGGCCAGTAACACGCCCTTAAATCCACCGCTGGCATCACTGACGCGCAGGGAGACGGGGATCACTAACTCGCCGGTGCTGCGACTGTTGATCACCGGGCCGATATGCACGCTGTTGCGGCGATTATTGCGCTGAAAAGCAAAGTATTCGCGATCGGAGTTATTGATATTGTTGGGCATGCGTTGCGCAGAGGTCGCAATCCACTTGCCGTCTTCATCGTAGTAGAACAAGCCGTGCAACTGCGGCAAGCGGCGTTGCAGCTCGCGCATGGTATTACTCAGATCAGCGCCCTGAATACGCGTTGCGAGCTGTAGCTGCAGATCACGCTGAACCTGACGCAGCGACAGTTCCGTCTGCAAAAAGGTGTCTTCCGCCTGACGCGACTGTGATAACGCCAGATTCATCGCGGATTCCTGCGTCTGACGCACCGTGCCAAGCCAATCTTCACGCAAGGTCCAGATGCTCATGCTGGCCACCGTGATCAGCAGCAGCATGCCCGACAGCACAATGCTTTTCAGCAAACCCGCATCAGATGTTGTCGTGTTGTCCGTTTTTCTTTTTAACTGCATTTTGCCCTCTGTTTTCCGCACACAACAGAGTTAAGCAGGTAAACAGCGCTTCAGTAGACGATTAAGGTTATTTTTGGCACCATCGATAACTCATATGACCAGTAACGAAATATTACTGTAGTATGGTTCCACCACACTCAGTGGCAGCAACACAGCACGCGTTTACGACGAGATCATTCGGTAGTGGCATCTACCAAGCCCGCTTAGTGCGGGCTTTTTTTATTGCGATGCGGTTCAGCGCGGCAAGCAATATGCCGCGCTAAATCGTTAAGCCGCGACGGTCAGCGCTTTTTTGCTGCGCGACCACACGCGATGGGATGCCATTAAGGAGAGGAAATCCGCCATAAAGGTGCCTTCGGCTTTAACGTCTTCCACCAGCCCTTCTTCAGCCTCGTTATCCTGCACGTTGAACTGTGCTTTAAAGCGGCGCGCATCACCGCTCAGACCAATGACTTTGAGATGCTTGTATGCTTCCAGCAGGAAATAGCGCGCATCACCGCTCAGCAGCAACGCATCAATATTGCCATCTGGCACAATCACCGCATCAAAGGTCAGAGAAGGAAGACCGGTAAAGGTGGCGTCAACCGGCAGCACCGATCCGTCATCCGCCAGCACTTGTCCCATGTGCGCCGCCAGAATTTTGGCATGCACGCCCTGCGCTTTTAGCGCCTGCAGAATCGCCAGCACGTCGGCGGCTTTTACCCCGTCACTCAGCAGTAACGCCACCTGACGGCCTTTAATATCGCCGCTCGGTTGCGCATACAGACTCAGGCTGTCATCTTTCTTCAGGCCGTTCACATCCTTCGGCGGAGCGGTTTTAAGCTGTTCATCACTGAGTTTCAGGCCCAGATTGGTGGCGACGGCCTGCGCCAGTGTGACATCAATCTGTAACAGATGATCGACCACACGTTCGCGAATGTAAGGACGCGCCACCTTACTCAGCTCAAATGAGTAGGCGCCGATAATATGCTGCTGCTCTTCCGCCGTCTGACTTAACCAAAATAGCCGTGGCTGCGAGTAGTATTCGCCAAACGACGGGCTACGCTCACGCACCTTGCTGCCTTCCACCCGCTCCTGGTAGCTCTCAAATCCACCCTCTTTGGCCGCAGGCGGAACTTCGCGTGGCCAGTTGTTATTGATGGAGTTCGGTTCGTAGTTGGCTGGGTTGGTATCGATTTCCGTGCGATGCATGCCCTGGCGCTGGAAGTTATGGTACGGGCAAACCGGACGGTTAATCGGAATCTCATGGAAATTCGGCCCACCCAGACGGCTGATTTGCGTGTCGGTGTAGGAGAACAAGCGGCCCTGCAAGAGGGGATCGTTGGTGAAATCCAGCCCCGGCACAATGTGGCCCGGATGGAACGCCACCTGCTCAGTTTCAGCAAAGAAGTTATCCGGATTGCGGTTGAGCACCATTTTGCCCACCAGCTCCACCGGCACCAGCTCTTCAGGAATCAGCTTGGTGGCATCAAGAATGTCGAAATCGAATTTGAATTCGTCTTCTTCAGGGATCAGCTGCAAGCCCAGCTCATATTCCGGGAAATCACCCGCTTCAATGGCTTCCCACAAATCGCGACGGTGGAAATCAGGATCGCGACCGGTCAGCTTCTGCGCTTCATCCCACAGCAGCGAGGCTTTGCCCGCTACCGGTTTCCAGTGGAAGCGCACAAAAGTGGCTTTACCCTCGGCATTAATCAGGCGGAAGGTGTGGATGCCAAAGCCTTCCATGGTGCGGTAGCTGCGCGGAATGCCGCGATCCGACATCGCCCAGATGACGTTGTGCAGCG
The DNA here is from genome assembly GCA_900068845.1 of Enterobacter ludwigii. Taxonomy (GTDB): domain Bacteria; phylum Pseudomonadota; class Gammaproteobacteria; order Enterobacterales; family Enterobacteriaceae; genus Pantoea; species Pantoea ludwigii_A. The sequence continues at coordinate 805,329 of CEFQ01000010.1, read as the reverse complement.
TTTCCGGCTGCAGCGACACATAATCCCAGAAGGTGTCGTGCGCACTCTGCCCCTGTGGAATTTCGTTGTGCGGTTCGGGTTTCACCGCATGCACGAAGTCCGGGAACTTATGTGCATCCTGAATGAAAAACACCGGCGTATTGTTGCCGACTAAATCAAAAACGCCCTCATCGGTATAGAACTTGGTGGCGAATCCACGGATATCGCGCACGGTATCGGCCGAGCCGGCGCCACCCTGCACAGTGGAAAAACGCACGAAGACGGGTGTGATTTTTTCGGCATCGCTGAGGAAGCCCGCTTTGGTCAATTTTTCCAGGGAACGATAAGGCTGGAAATAGCCATGCGCCGCTGAACCGCGCGCATGCACGATACGCTCAGGAATACGTTCGTGGTCAAAATGCGTGATTTTTTCGCGCATGATGAAGTCTTCAAGCAACGTCGGACCGCGTGAACCGGCGCGCAGCGAGTTCTGATCGTTGGCGATGCGGGTGCCCTGATTGGTGGTCAGGTCGGCGTTTTCGCCATTTTTACGATACTCGTCGAGCTGCTCAAGCTTGTCGTTTTGCGTCGCGGGTGCTTTAAGGCTGCCGGGCGCGGTGGGTTGTTTGCCCGGTGGCGTCGGTTCGGCCGCGGGTTTATGTCCGCCGCCTTGCGGCGCTAAATCGCCTAAACCCGGCTCAGAGGTTTCCGGCCCTTTGTGCGGCGCGGTATGGGTTAAATTCAGTTCTTTTTTATCTTTCGACATGTTACATGCTCCTCCAGTTAAGACCCTATTAACTGTAGAGCAAAAATAGCGTTAAAATTCCGCTTCGCTTATAAATGATGTTTAAAGAGATTAATGAGGTTGATGTAAGGTGAGGTTATTTTAAGCAAAAGGTTAATTGGTTTTTAAATAATGAGATTAATCCTGATAAATACCGTTGCGTTTTTATCAATTGCCGCTGCGTTTGTCGTGCAGTCGCGCGTATTTGTGCCAGACTTGAAACAGAGAAAGCACGATAAAACATGGAGAACGTATGAGACATATCGTTTTAGCTTCGGTAATAATGATGTTCAGCGTCGGTGTTAGCGCAGCGGAAGGTGGCTACAAGTCAGGCGAAACCGCACCGCCGCAAAACAATCAGGATGCGGGTTTTAAGGGTTCAGAAGATACCGGTCAAACACCCATATCGCGTATTCGTGATTTCCGTCAGGGCGGCTATGTCACCCTTGAGGGTCACATTATTGAAAAACTTAAAGGTGACAGTTATAAATTCCGTGATAATACGGGAACGATCACCATCAATGCCGAAAAGTCAGCGTTCAAAGAAAAAACCTATTCCGCCGATGATAAAGTTCGCGTCAGCGGAAAAGTGTATGGTCGTGGGGAACAAACCACATTGAAAGTATCACGTATTGATGAACCCTAAAGGTTGATTGATATAATCTTTACGTCTGCTGGGTGAGAAAGCCGTTTTGGCCTTCTCACCTTTTTACGCTTGCACCGTTCATATTGCGCAGCACATCATCGATTTCACATATAAGTTTTTCGCCATTCCTAAGGCACTATTTTGCGGGTATATTAGCTCGCATGTAGTGAATAGAACTCGTAAGAGTCTGAATGAGTTTTTATGGATAGAACGATTTATATTGTTGACGATGACCCCTCTGTCATCAACGCGCTGCAAAATCTTCTGAGCTCAGAAGGCTATCTGATCGCGACCTTTACTTCCCCCACGGAATTTTTGCATCAGCCGCATTACAGTACGCCGAGCTGTTTAATTGTCGATATGAACATGCCGGGTCTGGACGGTTTTGATGTCTCGCACGATCTCACCGCGCGCGGATACACTATTCCCACCATTTTCCTGACCGGCTTTGGCACCATTCCCCTGAGTGTCAGAGCGATGAAAGCCGGTGCCTTTGAATTTCTTACCAAACCGGTGATGCCCGATGATCTGATGCAAGTGGTAGCCGATGCCATGGCGCTGGCCGAAAAAAGCGCAGCGCTGTCACAGGAAAAAATCGCACTCACCGGGCGTTATCACTCTTTAACGCCACGGGAAAGGGAACTGATGCAGTTTGTCATTCGCGGTCTGTTAAATAAACAGATTGCCGCAGAAATGGAAATCAGTGAAATTACGGCAAAAGTGCATAAACGCCGGGTGATGGAAAAAATGGCGGTGCGTTCTATTTCAGAATTGGTCAGAGCCGCTGAAAAACTCAACTTACTGCAAGATGAATAACGCCACGCGTTATATTGTAAGGTAATAAAGGTGTGACGCTTCTCCCGCAAAATAGTGCGGGAGGAGAAGAAAAACTATTTATCTGTATTCACCGGCAACGTAAACCAGAATATGCTGCCGCCCTGCGGACGATTTTCCGCATTCAGTATGCCACCATGACGTTTAATTATTTCGTTACTGATTGTCAGGCCCATTCCCATCCCTTCCGCTTTTGTCGTATAGAATGAGTCAAATATTTTGTCAATAACCTCGGCTGATAAGCCGGTGCCGTTGTCAGCTACCTCAATACGAATAACTTTAGGATCAGGGTTGGATGATGAAAGTCGCAATAACCGCGTCCCCGGATGATCGGCCATCGCTTCAATAGCATTAATGACCAGGTTAAGCAGCACCTGTTGAATCTGTACGCGCTCGCAAAAGACCTCATCACATTCTGCTTTGATATCCAGCTCTAACGAAACGGAGCGGCGCTCCAGTTCCAGACGCGACAAGGTTAAAATATCGCGTGCCAGCAGATGCAATCTGGCGGGTCCATACTCTGCGACGTTATTACGCGTGAGGGACTGCAGACCGCGAATAATTTCGCCGGCCCGCTGCCCTTCGTTGATAATTTCTTCAAGGCTCTGGCTGGCCTTATCCAGCTGGACCGGATCGCGCTTTAACCAGCGCAGGCTGGCGCCAGCATTCGCCACAATCGACATCAGCGGCTGATTGATTTCATGGGCAATAGAAGACGTCAGCTGTCCTACCGTGGTGGCCCGCGCAACGCGTGCGAGCTCTGCCTGCGCAATCCTGACGGCGTCCTCAGACTGACGCTGCGCGGTGATATCCGTCAGCGTACCGAAATATTCAGCGACATCCGGCCAGTTTTCCACCGGCTCACCGATGCCCTTGATATAACGGCATTCACCGTCATCACGGATAATGCGGAATTCAGCCTGCATGCTCACGCCATTCGCCACGCTGGTTTCAATCAACGCCTTCAGGCAGATAATATCGTCCGGATGTACCCGCCGCTGAAACTCCGCCATTGAGGTGCTTACCTGCCCAGCCGGCAGCCCCATGATGCGTTTATATTCGTCCGATATCAGCTGGATATCCGGCGCCAGATGCCAGTGCCAGGTTCCGGTATTACTGATTTTTTCACCGAGCATCAGCGATGTCTGGCTGGCGCGCAGCTGTTTTTCAATTTTTCGACGCTGAATGTTCTCTTCCACCAGCTCGGCATACAACCGTGCGGTTTCCAGTGAAACCGCGGCCTGCGCCCCTAACATCGACACAATTCTTGAGTGCTCAGCGGTGAAGACCTCCGGCATCAGCCGGTTTTCCAGATAGAGCACCCCCACCATTTGTGCCTGACGGAACATCGGCACACACATCACCGCCGCACCGGAGGCAACCAGATAGTTATCCTGACTAAATGGACTGAACACTTCCGGTCTTCCAGTACGAATTTCCTGTCCGGTGCGGATCACCGCCGAGAGAATTGACAGCGGCAGATCGGTCGCAACCGGCAATTCCTTCACGATCTTAACTCTGACACCTTCCACCGTGGAGGACGCTCTGGCCTGTATTTCAGGTACATTGCCGTCAATGAGACGAATCAAAATACAGTGCTGAGCCCCGGCGCGCTCCACCAGCATCATCATCAAAATATGGATCAGCCGATCAAGATTGATTTCTTCGGTTAACGCGCGCATGGCGGTCACCATGCTTTGCACGTCGCTGATCGCCGCGCTTTGCTCAAACGTCACGGTGTTTAATGCGGTTTGTGGATGTTGTGTCGCCAGATGGGGATAGTGCATTTCAAGTTGACGAACTTTTGCCCCCGCGCCCCAGCGATCCCATGCAACCAGGGCGCCCTTAATATAGCCATCGGCGGCGAATGCCATGCCCCGATCGCTGGCACAGCGTGCAGCAAGCTCACACGCCAGAGCATTGATATGATGGAACTGACCTTTGCGCGACAGTTCGATGGCGTTTTCATAGTGCTCAAGCGCCGATCCACTCTGATCTTCCAGCCTGAGCAATTCGGCACGCAGCAGCGCCGCTTTATCGGCAAAGGTGCCAGGGTTCTCCGATGACCAGGTAATGATCCTTTCAAGATGGCGTTGCAGTTGTTGCCACTGACTGTCATCAACCTCATTCGGTTGCCGCGGTATCGTGAGTGACAGCGCGCTAAACAGATGATAATCCAGCATATGCACATGACCGGGAATAACGTCAGTCAGCGGTGCAGCATCAGCGAACTGGCCGTGGGCAGCGGCATATTCACCGGCAAAAAAATGGGCCATGCCTTTATACAACCGCGCCCAAAACTGCATCAAAAACGGCGGTTCAATGGCATTTTCCGGTTTAACCACGTTTAACGCTGGCACCGTGAAATCATCGCCGGACAACGTCTCGCCGGTAGGTTTACGTAAGAACATCACGTAATCCAACTGCATACCGAGAATCACTTCCACATCGCGATATTGCGCTTTGCGTACATAAACCATGCCGCGCATGATCGACGTATGCACCCCATCAAGATGGTCACCGCGCGCCAGGCAATTCATCGTGAGATGTCGCAGCGCCAAACATGCCGATGTGCGATCGCCGATATCTACCGCGACGTCAAAGGTGGTTTTAGCGCACTCAATGGCGTAACTCAGCGGCATGGTCCACACGCTGACCTGATCCAGCGGCATTAACGTACGCGCTTTGTAGCTGACGAAGTCGTGTTTATACACCAGCTCACGGGCCAGCAGCGCACTGGCAAATCCGCGGCTGTATTCGTCATACTGATCGCCACACACCACGCCGTACCACGCCAGTGCCAGCGTGGATGCACCGCTGATGCCTTTGTCCATCGTCAGGTGCAGAAGTCTGCACAGGATAATGAACTGTAGCCTTGGGCTGATAAAGGCCGCGAAAGTACTGGCACTGGCCATCAGGTTCATGACGGCTTCGGTTTTATGGCAGTTCAACCGCGGCAGTGAACGAAAGCGCGTGTAAGGATTTTTCCCTACATCCTCTTTCAGCAGTAGCCTGGCAGCATCGCACTCAGCTTTATCCGGAGAGCGGTTTAAATGAATGCCAAAAACCGCCAGCCAGGCTAAGGCGGTTTCCAATGCCAGTTGGCTGTCAGACTGCCGCATATGAATTTCAGCAATCAGCGTGGCCGCTTCGGCTTTATCTGTTACCGCACCGGGTGTGGCGAGAATCTCTGAACTCAACGCTAACGCGCCCGATAAATTGCCGTTTAAAAATTCACACTCCGCTTGCTCAAACAAAAATACGCCACTCTCCTCCTCGCCTGACAGGGCGTTGAGCAATCGGGCGGTTTGCAAGAAACGCAGCGCAGACGCGTAATCCCCCATAATTTTCGCTCGTCGGGTCGCATTCAATAACAGCTGACAGAATGCAGCGGCTTCCGGCATCAAAAGTGTGCGGTTTTTCAGGGTGATGGTGTGGTGTGCGGCACTAAACAGTAGCGTATGCGCGCTATCCTCGCGGGATGCCTGCAGGTAATAGCCGGCGGCGGCGTAGTGAAAATCATCTTTTACTTCAGGCGAGAGCAACGTCAACGCGGCCTCATGCATGCTGTCATGCATAAAGGTGTAGGTGTTCTCTATCAGCGAGACAAGCCGGGCGTCAACGGCGGGTAATAACGTGGAGTGAATGGCAGTCACGGGTGTGCCCAGAATGCCGCCCAATATCTGCAGATCGCCCGTACTGCCGATGCAGGCCAGTCGGCCTAACAGCTGGCCCACCGGAAGAGGCAGCAATTGCAGCTGTTGCAGCACGCTGGCGGCAACATTAGCGGTGTAATGGCTGTGTTTCAACGCCTGCGGGTTATAGCGCCATTTATGCGATGCAACGTGCGTGATGTGATTATCGCGCACCGCCTGGCGATAAAATTCTCGCGTGGCGAGCGGATTACCGGCGGTTTTTTCATGAATAATTTGCGCAAGCTCTGCCGTCTCCGCGCTGCGCGTGTGAAAAAGGCCAGCCAGCCAGCTGGCAATATTTTTCACCGACAGCGGCTCGGGCGTTACATCCACAATGCGGGTGGCCGCCGCACGAATACGATCAAGACTGGCTGAGATCGTCGGACACGGCAACGAGGCGCGATCGCGGTGAGAAATCACCAGCAATAAGGGAATATCTTCGCTGGAACGCAGCAGATTCTGCAGCAGCTGCAAGGTCGCCTGATCGGCCCAATGCACATCATCAATCAGCAGGATCAGCGGTCGCCCCGGCACCGTAAAGGCTTTCACCAGGCTGCATGCTACCAGGTTCAGACGATTGCGTGCGTCCAGTGAACGCGCATCCGCCTGTACCGTGGCTTTCTGGTTGAGCAAGATGCCCAACTCCGGCACCAGATTGACCGCCAGTCCGGCATAATTACCCAGTTGGCGCGCAATATGTATTTTCCAGCGCGTCAACTCGTTGGCTGGCAGCCCGAGCAGATGCAGCGTCAGCGACCGGAACGCCGAGGTAAAAACCGCGTAAGGCAAAATGGGTGAGTGCTGATCGGCTTTGGTCACCGTTAGCAGCGCATTTTTATCCCGCAGAATTTTTAGCGCCGAGGCAATCAGGGACGATTTTCCTGAACCGGGCGCGCCACCGATCGCCACCATGCAGTGTTTACCGCTGCTGCTCACCTCATCAAAAGCCGCCAGCATCTCACTGGCCTGAGCATGATCGCTATACAGTACGTCGGATAACAGTGTCGACGTCGGCATATCCTGTAATCCTAGCACGAAGGATTCCACTAAACCGTCAGGCATCAAATTTGACTCACAGCGCCGGAGATCGGCCAGCACGCCTTCGATCGTTTGATAACGGTGTTCGGGTGATTTAGTCAGCAGCCGTAAAATAATCGATGAGAGCACCAGAGGCACATCTTTGCGCAGCAAATGGGGCGGCAGCGCTTCGGAAGCAATGTGATGATGCACCCATTCAGCCACGCCGCCATCGGCGCTGCCATAGGGCAATCTGCCGGTCAGCAGTTCATAGAGCACGATGCCGAGGCTGTAGAGATCGCTCACCCGGCTGACAGCGTGCGCGGTGCGCGAGGTATGTTCGGGCGACATGTAGGCCAGCGTTCCACCGGTAATCGATGCACGCAGCGGCTGCTGTGAATCGGTTTCCTTAAACGCCAGGCCAAAGCCACCGAGGAGCACGTCACCTTGGTCGGTGAAGAAAAAATTAGCCGGCTTGATGTCGCCGTGGACCACGCCTTGCTGATGCAGCTTACTGAGTGCGTTGCACAGCAGGACGGCGCAACGGGTCAATTTGTGAATTTTACCCGCAGGCAGGCGCAGATAATCAGCCAGCGTTCGGTAGCTGAAAGCGCGGTAAATCAGGGCGTAGCGCCCATGATATAGCGTGTGTCTGAGGGGTTTTAGCGCCCAACCTTCCGCTAATGAGCTGCGCAGCGCGTACTCATTTTTCAGCAACTGAGTAACCTGAAAATCGGCCTCTTCTGCCGCAGCCGTGGCCAGAATGAAGCACTCATCGGAAATAAGATGTCGGCATTCGAGCCATTCAACCTGCCCTTCCTGAGCAAGAGGCGTGAAAACAATGTCGTCGCTGAGTACCAGCCCCGCGTCATCCGAAATATTTAACGACAGGAAAAGCGTGCTCATTGGCGCGCAGCCTGGGAGGGCAACGCCTGGCGGATATGTTCAAACAGCAGGTCGATATCAATGGGCTTTCGCATAAAGGTTATCGCGCCTAAGTTGATGGCATACCAGAGCATATTTTCATCACCGTTGCCGGAGATGATGATGCCGGGAGGATTCTTAAGATGTTTTACCAGCTCGCGAAACAATTCAAAACCCGACATGCCTTTGAGCTCAACATCAATAATGAACAGCGCAGCATCTTTCAGCGCCATTTCGTCCGCTAATAAAGCCTCAGCCGACTCAAACGCCTGCGTTGCGTAACCTTCCGACTGCAGCAGATTGGTCAGACCACTGCGAACAGTTCGTTCATCATCAACAACGACAATGCGCTGCGACAGCTGCATGCTGTTTTCCTTAATTATTATTCACTCCCTGCGGTGCGTCCTTAGGGGGTTTTGTCACCGGAAGGGGGCGGCGTGCCACTGATTTTTGGGACACATTCGTGACGGAACCAGGCCAGCGTCACCGGTTGACGGTTAATCAGGCGTTTGCACAGCGGGATAATCTGTTCGCCGACCAGCATACCAAACAGTCCCAGCAGCGCAATCACCGGCGGAGCCGGGGAATTGACGTCCATGACGGCATAAATGATGCCGACTAAAATGCCGACGGCGAGGGAAATCGCATAGGTTTTTAGCATCGTTATCCCGCCTGTTTAGGGGTTAGCGTGGCGGGTAGTGACGGCGGCTCGGCGGCAATCAAGCGCTGAGTATTAGGGTGCAGCGCCGCGGAGGCCGTTGGATGCGTCAGTTTGCCGCCCAGCGAACTGCCCATAATCATGCCCAACAATCCTACTAGCGCCACGGCGGGTGGAGCCGGCGATCGCACGTTGAGTAAGGCGTAAATCAGGCCGATAAACACGCCCGCAGCCAGAGAAATGAGTAAAGGACTCACAGGTCCTCCTTGCAAAAGAGGCAGGCGAGCCCAAAACGCGCTCGCCTTTAGGACGAATTAGCGAACTGGCGCGGCAACCGGAGCCAGAGTGCGATGCTCACTCTTCTGACGCGAAGGCGCTTTGTGCACCATGGTGTAAGCGTAATCAACACCAATGCCGTAGGCACCTGAGTGCTCTTTAGCGATATCCATCACGGCGTTATAGGTCTCTTTGTGCGCCCAGTCGCGCTGCCACTCCAGCATCACCTGCTGCCAGGTGACGGGAATCACGCCAGCCTGAATCATGCGCTGCATGGCATAGTCATGGGCTTCTTTGGTGGTGCCGCCTGAAGCGTCCGCCACCATATAGATTTCGTAATCGCCTTCCAGCATGGCGCACAGCGCGAAAGTGTTATTACACACTTCGGTCCACAGACCCGAAACCACAATTTTCTTTTTACCGTTGGCTGCCAGCGCATCACGCACTTTCTGGTCGTCCCACGAGTTCATGGAAGTACGCTCGAGAATGTCCTGACCTGGGAACACATCCAGCAGCTCCGGGAAGGTGTTACCTGAGAAGCTCTCGGTCTCAACGGTGGTCAGCACGGTAGGAATGTTGAAAACTTTAGCGGCTTTAGCCAGCGCTACCACGTTATTTTTCAGGACCTGGCGGTCGATTGATTGCACGCCAAAGGCCATTTGTGGCTGCTGGTCGATAAAAATGATCTGGCAGTTTTGCGGCGTCAGTACTTCAAGTTTGCTCGTCGTCATGATGTTTTGTTCCATTGAGGTGAATGTCTGGACGCAGTTTAAGAACCTTCGGGCACGCAAACTATTATCTATAGGTATAACTATACGGAGGTATACCTATCCTTTTGTATAACTAGACGCTTTCCCGCGCCCCTGAACATAATCCCTAACACGCAGTTAACCTGCGAAATCGGCAGGACATCTCATTCAGGAGGTTTTATGGTTACGTTAGGTAAAGCAGACATCATTTTGACCAATGGCCGGTTTCATACCGTCGATCGCGGCAATCCGATTGCCGAGGCCGTGGCGATGCGCGAGGGTAAGTTTCTCGAAGTAGGTACTCTGGCTGAGGTGATGCAGCATCACTGTGAAGGCACCAAAGTGATTGACCTTAAAGGCCATACTGCCGTGCCCGGCTTGAACGACTCGCACCTTCACCTGATCCGCGGCGGCCTGAATTACAACCTCGAATTGCGCTGGGAAGGCGTGCCCTCCATCGCGGATGCCCTGCGCATGCTGAGAGAACAGGCGCTGCGCACGCCGTCGCCACAGTGGGTGCGCGTGGTGGGCGGCTGGACCGAGTTTCAATTCGCCGAGCGTCGCATGCCTACGCTGGATGAGATCAATGAAGCGGCGCCCGATACGCCAGTATTCATCCTGCATCTGTACGATCGCGCCCTGCTCAACCGCGCCGCGTTAAAGGTGGTGGGTTACACCAAAGACACGCCAAATCCACCGGGCGGCGAGATCCAGCGTGACAGCAATGGCAACCCAACCGGCATGCTGATTGCGCGCCCGAATGCCATGATCCTCTACGCCACACTGGCGAAAGGGCCGAAACTGCCGCTGGAGCAGCAGGTGAACTCCACACGCCAGTTTATGCGCGAGCTAAACCGTCTGGGCCTGACCAGCGCGATTGATGCCGGCGGCGGCTTCCAGAACTATCCCGAAGATTACGAAGTCATTGCTGAGCTGCATGAGAAGAAGCAGATGACGCTGCGTATCGCCTACAACCTGTTTACCCAGCGTCCGGGCCACGAGCTGGAAGATTTCGAAAAATGGACTGATATGCTGACGCCGGGCCAGGGCAGCGACTACTTCCGCCACAACGGCGCCGGTGAGATGCTGGTATTTTCCGCCGCCGATTTTGAAGATTTCCTCGAACCGCGTCCGGATCTGGCGCCAGGCATGGAAGATGAGCTGGAGCGCGTGGTGCGTCATCTGGTGGAGCACCGCTGGCCGTTCCGCCTGCATGCCACTTACGATGAATCGATCAGCCGCATGCTGGATGTGTTTGAAAAAGTGAACCGCGACATTCCGTTCAACGGTCTGCATTGGTTCTTCGACCACGCCGAAACTGTGACGCAGCGTAACCTTGACCGTATCAAAGAGCTGGGCGGTGGCATTGCCGTACAGCATCGCATGGCTTTCCAGGGCGAATACTTTGCCGAGCGTTATGGCATTGAGGCGACCCGCCACACGCCGCCGGTGGCGCGCATGCTGGAGACCGGCGTGCCGGTAGGTTTGGGAACCGATGCGACCCGCGTGGCCAGTTATAACCCGTGGACCGCACTTTACTGGCTGGTTTCCGGACGAACCGTGGGCGGCATGCAGATGTACGACGTTAACGCCCGCCTCGATCGTGATACGGCGCTGATGTTGTGGACGCAAGGCAGCGCCTGGTTCTCCAGCGAGCAAGGCAAAAAAGGCCAGATTAAAATCGGTCAGCTGGCCGACATGGTGGTACTGAGCAAAGACTACTTCAGCGTGCCCGAAGAGGAGATTAAAGGCATTGAGTCCGTGTTGACCATTGTCGACGGTAACATCGTGTATGCCGCAGGATCGTTCAGTTCAGAAGCGCCGCCATCGATTCCAGTGCTGCCGGAATGGTCGCCCGTGGTCAAGGTTCCCGGCCACTATCGCAGTGCGCCGCCCGCTGCAAATACCCGTGTCGGCATGATGCAACACGCGCATCACTGCAGCGGCCCGTGCGGCGTGCATTCCCATTCTCACGAAATTGCGCGCGGTGCTAACCTGCCGGTTTCGGAAGAGAACGCCTTCTGGGGCGCGCTCGGCTGCAGCTGCTTCGCCTTCTAAACCATGAAAAATTCACTCTCTCAGCCGCCTCGCATTGATGCGGGGCTGTTCTTCCTGCGGCTTACCGGCTGCCTGCTACTGCTTCACGTGCATGGCCTGCCGAAAGTGTTTCATTTCAGCGAAGAACTGACGCGTATTGAAGATCCGTTTGGCCTGGGTCCCTATATGAGCCTACTGCCGGCGATATTTGCTGAAGCGGTCTGTCCGCTGTTTATCCTGCTCGGCGTCTTTACCCGACTGGCCTGTCTGCCCATCATCGGTGTGTTACTGGTGGCGATGGTGTGTGTCCATCCCGACTGGAGCATAGCGGAAGGCCAGTTTGGCTGGCTGCTGCTGATCATTTTCACAACGCTGGCGCTCACCGGCGCGGGACGCTGGCGCCTTTTCAGCGCGGGATCATCGGAGGTGGCACGTGGCGCAGGTTAATGATGTTCATGACACGCCTGAGGCGGATTTACCAGCCGTACCGCTGACGGTTTCACCGTGGCAGCCGCTGCGTCAGCGAGTATTCCGTATGCTGTGGATTGCCACCGTGGTGTCCAATGTTGGTTCATGGATGAACGACGTGGGCATCAACTGGACCATGCTGACTCTGAGCGCCGACCCGCTCTCGGTGGCGCTGGTGCAAGCCGCCAGCAGCTTACCGATGTTTCTGTTTGCGCTGCCGTCTGGCGTGATGGCGGATATCGTTGATCGCCGTAAATATCTGCTGTTCTCACAGATTTGGGTATTCATTGCCGCAGCAGGCCTGACATGCCTTTCCTTTGCGGGGCTGGTCACACCGCTGGTGCTGTTGATTGCCGCTTTCCTGCTCAGCACCGGCGCGGCGATGAGCTCGCCACCTTTTCAGGCCATCGTGCCGGATTTGGTCAGCAAGGAAGAACTCGGCCCCGCGATTGCGCTCAACTCACTCGGTATCAATATCAGTCGCGCTATCGGCCCGGCGCTCGGTGGCTTGATCCTGTCATTTGCTGGTCCGTGGATGGTGTTTCTGCTCAATGCATTATCGGTACTCGGTGTCTTTATCGTGCTTTACGTTTGGAAAGCGCAGCCCAGTGTGCAGCGCCTACCACCGGAACACTTCTTCCCGGCGGTACGCGCGGGCGTACGTTATGTTCATGCCGCGCCGGTACTGCGCAATGTGCTGGCGCGTACCATCGCCTTCTTTGTGTTTGGCAGTGCTGGCTGGGCATTATTGCCGCTGGTGGCTCGACGTGAACTGGGGCTCGGGCCGGGCGGCTACGGCGTTATGTTGGGTTGCATCGGCATGGGCGCAATTTGCGGCGCACTGCTGTTGCCGCGCCTGCGCAAACGCTTTAATCCGGATCAATTGATGGTGCTCGCCAGCATCATGTTTGCTGCCACTATGCTGGCGCTGGCGTTTATTCGTCACGTCTGGCTGCTCAATGCGTTTGAGTTCTTTACCGGCTTTGCATGGATCGCCGTACTCTCCACGCTCAACCTTGGTGCGCAACGCAGCGCCGCCAAATGGGTGAAAGCCCGTGCGCTGGCGGTCTATCTGACCGTGTTTTTTGGCTCGATGACGTTAGGCAGCGCCCTGTGGGGACAACTGGCATCAACATTCAGCATTCCCTTCTCACTGTCTGTCGCCACCGTCGGCATGCTGCTGGCCAGCCTGACGGTGCTGCGCTGGCGGCTCGATCAAGATCCGGATCTGAACCTCGATCTCAGTACGGTTAACGATCCTTTGCCCGAGCTGCAGATTCGCCACGATCGCGGGCCGGTAATGGTCAGCTATCACTATCAAATCGACCGTAGCGATGCACATGCTTTTGCGGTCTGCATGCAGGATATGCGTCGTGTCAGACGGCGTGGCGGCGCGCTCAATTGGTCTCTGTATGAAGACATGCTGCAGCCCGGCATTTTTGTCGAGACCTTTGTCGTCGGCTCATGGATGGAACATTTGCGGCAGCGCGAGCGTTACACCATGAACGATCAAAAGATTCAGAACCGGGTGCTGGGTTTCCATCAGGGCACAGACCTTCCGGCAGTACGTTATCTCGTGGCGCCTGAATAAGGCGCTCTCATCAATCAACATTAATAAGGCACAAACATGAGCACATTTAAGACTCAAGATGGTACAGCAATCTATTTCAAAGATTGGGGCACCGGCAAGCCAGTGCTGTTCAGTCACGGTTGGCCGCTCGATGGGGATATGTGGGACAGCCAGCTTAATTTCCTGGCGGAGAAAGGCTACCGCGTTATCGCTTTCGATCGCCGTGGCTTTGGTCGTTCCGATCAACCGTGGGAAGGCTACAACTACGACACCTTTGCCTCTGATATCAATGACCTGATCACCCATCTGGATCTGCAAAACGTGACGCTGGTTGGTTTCTCGATGGGCGGTGGCGATGTCGCGCGCTACATCAACAATTACGGTACCGCCCGCGTGGACAGTTTAGCGCTGTTAGGTGCGGTGACACCGATTTTCGGCAAAGCCGCCGATTATCCAGCAGGCGTCGATTTATCGGTGTTTGAGGGCATTCGTCAGGGCTTACGAAAAGATCGTGCGCAGTTCATCAGTGATTTTGCGGCGCCGTTCTACGGCACCAACGCCGGTCAAACGGTTTCACAAGGCGCGCTAACGCAGACATTGAATATTGCCCTGCTGGCCTCGCTGAAAGGCACCATTGATTGTGTTACCGCCTTCTCTGAGACAGATTTCCGTCCAGACATGGCGAAAATCGACGTTCCTACGCTGGTGATTCACGGCAGCAACGACCAGATCGTGCCATTTGAAACCACCGGGAAAGTCGCCGCCGAAATGATCGCCGGGGCGCAGCTGAAAGTGTATGACAATGCCCCTCACGGCTTTGCGGTGACGCATACCGATCAGTTGAATGCGGATTTGCTGGCGTTTCTGCAGTCACTGTAACGGGAATGACATTGATCGGCCGGTTTGACCGAATGCCAATCCGTTAAGCACGGCTTAAAATTACCCCACGCCGTAGCGGCGCGATTTATCGCACAATGCATTGCGCCGCTACAAGTCGTGCGCTCGGCAAGTTACGTTTTCACCTCTTAGCTCAGTGTGGCTGAATACCTATTGCAGCGCGGTGGCGGCGAATTTTTCTAATGCCGCCCCGTCGAGTCGATAACGAACCCACTCATTTAAGGGCAGCGCATCAATACTGAGATAGAACTCTCTGGCCGACTGATCCCAATCTAACGCGCTCCACTCAATACGATTGCACTGGTGATTAACCGCGTGCTGCGCGACATACTGCAGCAGCGCTTTACCTGCGCCCAGTCCGCGAAAATTGGGCGAGAAGTACAAATCTTCCAAATAGAGTCCGCGACGCCCGAGCCATGCCGAGTAGCTGCTGGTAATCACGGCATAACCGGCGGTTGAACCATCAATCTCACACATCAACGCTTCACTATTACTTTCGGGAGTGAATAGCATCTTTCTGATCTCTTCAGCGGTAGCTGATGACTGCTGCAATCCATGCTCATAAACCGACAACTCAGCAATCATGCCGTAGATGGCGTCCGCGTCTTCAGGATTGGCTGGCCGAATCGTTATCTTCATGCATTATTTTCTGACTTAATCATATTGATGCTACCCAGCATAATGGGTATTGTTCGATGAAATAAGTGCAATAAAATCAATGATAGGTGAATTTCATGCATCATGTTCTGCGTCGACTGGACTTGAATCTCCTCCCCGTTTTCGACGCAGTTTTCAGACATCGCTCGGTCAGGCTGGCCGCGATTGAACTCAGTTTGAGTACCTCTGCGCTAAGCCACGCGCTCTCCCGATTACGTGAATTTTTTAACGATCCTCTGTTTTATCGCGAAGGCCACAAAATGTGTCCCAGCGTCTATGCCTGTCAGCTGGCGCCCTATATTGCCGAAACGCTAACCGGGCTAAATCGGCATCTCAGCCCGGTGCAGCCTTTTAATCCCCTAACCAGTGATGTCTGTTTTAGAATTGCGGTAACGGATTACACCGCTTTTTGTGTATTTCCGGGGCTGATGCATGCGCTGACAACGACGGCACCCAACCTGAGTTTTGAACTCTGCCATTTACCGCACAATCCGGCACTGATTGAATTACTCGCCGGTGAAATCGATATGGCACTAAGTTTTAGCGAGCCGGACGGCATGCATCATCCCGATCTGGAAGAGACCGATTTATTCAGTGATGAATTTATTGTGGTTAGCAATGTGCAACGTTCCAGTCTGAGCCTGGAGGAGTATCTTGCTGCTGGGCATCTGGTCGTTACGCCGTGGAATGAAAAACAGGGATTACTGGATCCCCATCTTGAACAGATAGGTTTTAAACGTCGCATTACCATGAGAACACCTTCAATGCTTAGCGCGCCGTTTATTGTCGCAGAAAGCGAACTTCTGATGGCAATCCCCTCATTCGTGGCCGGCAAAATTAAACAGGCCGCAGGGGTGAAAACGTTCAGGCTGCCGTTTCCAGCACCCAGGTTCACGGTGAAAATATATTCACACCAACGAAGCGGTAAACGAGAACCGACCGAATGGATTAAATCCATGATGGCCAGCACGATGAACGAGGCAGAGTACCGCTTTGAGGAGTAATACTGCGGACCCTGTCTTACTGGTCTAAAAATCGGCCGTTATAATCGGATTCAATCTTGTAATGATTGTCGTAACGACCAAAAAGACGATAGCGATTTAAGGCAATGCGGTCGTAACAATAGTTGCTGATAACGTCAGGCATAAACTGCAATACCGCCAGGATTCGCCACGGCCACGGCATACATTGCATGATGCGAAATATCGCCTGCGCGCGCAGCCAATGGTCATGGTCTTTCATCAACACAATGCTACGGATATTGTCATCCGGCAGACCGGCAAAACGTAATAGCGCTTTCCCCTGCTCACTTTGAACTGCCGCAAAACGTATATGGCGCGGAATACGGTGACGAAGTAAAAAAACCACCCACGCGTTGCACAATTTGCATACGCCGTCGTACAACACGACCTGTTCTCCGGGATTGATATACGGGGGAGTTGTCATCACTGGCTCCTTAACCACGCAGAGTGTCCCAGCAAAGCAGGACTCACGTTTACGCCGCCTGCCACTCCGCCACCAGCGTATTAATCAATTCAGCGGCCGGCATATCCCGCGCCAGCGCCGCGCCCTGTCCGGCCCACTGCGCGCCAAATCCGTGTTCACCTTTGGCTGCGGCTGCGGCTGCCAGCGCCTTGCCCAGCGCATAGGCCAGCGGATAAGGCGGAATGGTCTCCTGCGCAAAATGACGCGCCAGATGGCAGAAATCGTTCGTTAGACATCTTGCCGATCGGCCGGAAATGGCTGCGATCATTTCGGTCCTGTTCGCCTGCTCGCTTTTTAACGCCTGACGATACGCCGCATTGGCGGCTGATTCCGGGCACAAGATAAAAGCCGTTCCCAGCTGCACACCGACCGCACCCAGCTTGAGCATGGCGGCAATGCCCGCGCCATCCATGATGCCGCCCGCTGCGATGACGGGCAGGCGCGACATCTTGCGAATCGCCTGCACCAGCGTAAAGGTGCTGAGCCGCTGATCTTCACCTGCCGGATCGAATATCCCGCGGTGACCGCCCGCCTCAATGCCCTGTGCCACAATACAATCGATGCCTGCGGCTTCAATGGTGCGTGCTTCCGCAACGTTAGTTGCACTTGCCAGGGTAATGATCCCGCGACGTTTCAAGCGCTGCACCACCGCGGCGGACGGCAGACCAAAATGAAAGCTCACTACGGCAGGCGCGGTTTCCAGTAGCACTTCCAGCATGGCGTCGTTATCAAGGAATGTGTGATAAATCTCCGCCAGCGACTCAGGCAGTGCCGCTTGATAGCGGGCAAAAATCGGCTGAAAGCGTTGAATCCACGCCTGTTCCAACGGTGGATTGCGCTGCACCGGCGCGTGACAGAAGACGTTAACGTTGAGGGGTGCGGCGGTCAGGGAGCGGGTTTTACGGATCATGATCGCCGCCTGCTGCGGCGTTGAGGCGCCCACGCTGATCGATCCCAGCGCGCCGCTGTTACTGACCGCCGCCGCCATTTCCGGCGTGGAAACACCCGCCATCGGCGCCTGAATAATCGGATAGGCGAGATTCAGCGTTTGACACAGCGTTTTGTTCATCATTTACCTGCTTAATTCGCGATGCGTTACCACATTGAAGCCCTCTTCACTCTGCGGCGCAACGAAGTAGCTGCTTATCAGCGCAAACTGCGCATCGGTAGCAGCAAAGTCGTGCTGACCGGCGGCATTGCGCGCCTGCAGCCGCGTTTTGCAAAGCGCATCGGGCACATCAAGGAAATGCAGTTGATGTTCAGCCTCGGCGCTGTTGATCACCGCCTTCATCCACTGACGTTGACCAACGGTGTTGGCGGGGAAATCCAGCACCACCGACACGCCACATTGCAACAGCGAGATGAGATGAGGCGTCATCGCATTGCGCAGCTTACCGGCACAGCGCACGTAATCCGCCACATCCTGCATCTCTTCAGCAAAAAGATGGGCCAGCCACGCATCCTCGCTAACGATTACCGCACCGGTTTCCTGCGCCAGCTGATGGGCCAGCGTTGATTTTCCAGCGGCAATTTTGCCGCACAGCAGATGTAATACAGGACGAGAGGGGGACGCACACGCAGATGGCATAAAACTACTCCAGATAAGATGACGCCTTACCATGACGCGATTTTCCTGCACAGTAAAGCAGGCAGCTACACTTAAAACATCTGTCCCTACAACAGGAGAATGCAGATGCATAAAATCGACTTTCCGGTCAGCAAGGCACGGAAATATCTGGAGCCGGGTCCGGTGGTGTTGCTGAGTTCGCAGTTTAAGGATCACCGCGACATCATGACGCTTGGTTGGCACACCATTCTGGAGTTCTCGCCGTCGCTGATTGGCTGCATGATTGCCGGCGGCAATTACAGTCATGACCTGATCCGCCAGAGCGGCCAATGCGTGATCAACGTGCCCTCGACTCATCTGGTGGATAGCGTGGTGGCGATTGGTAATAGCCACGGCGATCGTCTCGATAAGTTTGATGCCTTTAAACTGACTCCCGAACCGGCAAGCGTGGTCAATGCGCCGTTGATTGATGAGTGTTTTGCCAGCTTCGAGTGCCAGCTGTATGACGATTCAATGGTGGATAACTACAACTTCTTTATCTTTGAGATCGTCAAAGCGCATGTAGCGGAAACGCCGGAGTTCCCGCCGACGCTGCACTACACTGGCGAAGGACGCTTTAGCGTGATGAGCAATGTGTTGCTCGACAAGCGCGGCGACTTTAAGCCAGAAATGTTAATTTAACTGCTTGAATTGAAATGGGCTTGCCCCCACTTTGATCCTTTCGTCCTGACAGGAGTAATTATAATGGCAACCGAATATGCGGTGATCGCGGGTGGCTGTTTCTGGTGTACCGAAGCAGTGTTTAAAGATGTGATTGGCGTGGAGTCAGTCGAGAGCGGTTATACCGGCGGTGCGCGCCCAAATCCCACCTATGAGCAGGTGTGCAGCGGCGCGACCGGCCATGCCGAAGCGATTCGCGTGGGTTTCGATCCGGCGCAGGTGAGCTACGGCGATCTGCTGGATATCAGCTTTGCCACGCACGATCCTACCCAGCTTAACCGCCAGGGCAATGATATTGGCACCCAATACCGTTCGGCGATTTTCCCGGCGAACCCTGAGCAGGAAGCTGAAGCCATTGCCGCCATTGCACGCGCGCAGGAAGGCTTGAGCGATCCGGTGGTGACCACCATCGAGCCGCTGAAAGAGTGGTATGCGGCGGAGGGTTATCATCAGGATTATTGGGAAGGCGCAGGCCAGCGCAACGGTTACTGCATGGCGGTAATTCCACCTAAACTGCAGAAGCTGCGTAAGAGTTTTGCGAATCGCGTCAAATCAAGTTAATTCCGTAGCGTAGGGTCGCCATTCATGGCGACCAGGTGCGCATAAATGCGCACCCTACGAATTCAATGCACATACCGTAGCGGCGCGATTCATCGCGCAATACATTGCGCCGCTCCCCTCTGTGCGCGCGCAGGAAGATCATCGCATGACGCCTTTTTGGCGACCTTGCCTCTTTTATCCGTCATAATACTCGCCCTCTTCTCCTCCGAGAGCGATCATGTCTTCTCCACAGCAAGGAATTGCGGCGCGCAAGCAGCCGATGAAGCTCAATACGCTGGTCACTTTAATGCTCAGCGCGGTGATTGTGCTGGTGCTGCTCAGCGTACATATGTTCTATTTCTTCCAGATTGGCGCTGCGACCCGCGCGCAGCTGGAAGATAAAGCGATGGCCGTGGCGCGTACGCTGGCCGATTCACCGGAAATACAGCGCGCGCTGGCGTTTCCGCCGGACGGCACACGTATCCAGCCGATCGCCAAAGCGGTTGAAGAGACCAATAACCTGCTGTTCATTACCGTCACCAACATGGACGGCATTCGCTATTCGCATCGCAATCCCGAGCTGATCGGCAAACACTTTATCGGTGATGACCTTGAGCCTGCGCTGCGCGGCCATGAAAACGTTTCGGTGAATAAAGGATCGCTGGCAAAAGCGCTGCGCGTCTTCACCCCAGTTTATAACGATCAGCATCAGCAGATTGGCGTGGTGGCGATTGGCATCTCGCTGGATGCCGTTTCGGTGCAGATCAATGAGAGCCGCTGGAGCATCCTGTGGACCATTTTTATTGGCACGCTGGCGGGCGCCATCGGCACCTTTGTGTTGGTGCGCGTGCTGAAACGCATTCTGTTCGGCCTCGAACCTTATGAAATTTCCACCCTATTTGAACAGCGCCAGGCGATTCTCAACTCGCTGAAAGAGGGCGTAGTGGCGATGGACGAACAGGCGCAGGTGACATTGGTGAATCAGGCCGCGCGGTCATTACTTAACGAGTCGATGGGCACCATCAGCGGCGAGCGCATCTACGATGCGTCGGTGATTCATGATCATCTGCGCGATGTACTGCACAGCGGACGCGCGCGCCGTGATGAAGAGCTGAATGTAAATGGCCGCGTATTGCTGAGTAACACTGTGCCGGTGCGCAGTCAGGGACGGATTATCGGCGCGGTCTGCACCTTCAGGGATAAGACGGAAATCAGTCAACTGATGCAGCGTCTGACGGGCATGGTAAACTACGTCGATGCGCTGCGTGAGCGCTCACACGAATTTATGAACAAGCTGCATGTGATCCTTGGCCTGCTGCACATGAAAAACTACACGCAGGTGGAAAGCTACATTCTCAAGACGGCCAATAATTACCAGACAGAGATTGGTTTCCTGCTCGACAAGATTAAGTCGCCGGTCATTGCCGGTTTCTTGCTGAGTAAAATCAATCGTGCGTCAGATTGTGGCCATCGCCTGACCATCAGCGATGCCAGCTTCCTACCCGATAGCGGCAATGAGCAGCAGATGGCGGCGCTGATCACGGTGATCGGTAATTTGATTGAGAATGCACTGGATGCCATGAGCGAGCAGGTTGAAGGCGAGATTCACGTGATGTTGCACTATCAAAACGGCTGGCTGACCTGTGAAGTGAGTGACGATGGTCCGGGCATTGAAGCCGATCGCCTTAGCACCATTTTTGAAAAAGGCTTCTCCACCAAAGGTGAAAACCGCGGTGTCGGGCTGTTTCTGCTGCAGCAGCAAACCGAGAATCTCGGTGGCAGCGTAAGTGTAGAATCAGAGCCCGGCGTGTTTACCCAATTTTTAGTCCAACTCCCCTGGGATGGAGGAAACCAATCCGCATGATCAATGTGTTAGTGGTCGATGATGACGCCATGGTCGCCGAGCTTAATCGCGCGTATATCGGCCAAATTCAGGGCTTTCACTGTTGTGGCACCGCCTCAACCTTGAAGCAGGCGAAAGAGATCCTGTTTAACAGCGATACCGTGGTCGACCTGGTATTGCTGGATATCTATATGCAGCAGGAGAATGGCCTCGATCTGTTACCGGCGTTGCGTACGGCGCAGAGCGCGGTGGACGTGATTATCATTTCGTCGGCGGCCGATGCGGAGAATATCAAAACCTCGCTGCACTACGGCGTGGTGGATTACCTGATCAAACCGTTCCAGTTCCCACGTTTTGAAGAGGCGCTCACCGGCTGGCGACAGAAGAAATCGCTGATGGACAATCAGCATTACTATCAGCAATCGGATGTCGATCTGCTGATCCACGGCAGCCCGGCGACGCAACACGATAATAAGCGCCTGCCGAAAGGCTTAACGCCGCAAACGCTGCGTACGCTGTGTCAGTGGATTGACGCGCATCCGGGTCACGAATTCTCCACTGATGAGCTGGCGGCTGAAGTGAATATTTCGCGCGTATCCTGCCGTAAATACCTGATTTGGCTGGCACAGATTAATATTCTGTTCACCAGTATTCACTATGGCGCCACCGGGCGTCCGGTGTACCGCTATCGTTTGCAGCCGGAATACCATTCGCTGCTGCAGCAATATTGTCAGTAACGCAGCTGCCAATTGAAATCGAGCTGCTGGAAGTGGAAGTGATGCGGCGAGGAGCAGATGATCTGCCGGTCGCGCGTGACAAAAACCGCGTCGATGTCGGGCTGGTCAGCGAGCGTCGCCAGCCCTTGCTCGACGCCCATGCCATAAAGCAATGTGGTGTAGATATCGCCATCAATCGAGCGATCGGAAATCACTGTCACACTCAGCAGTTCGTTATCAAGAGGATAGCCTGTTTGCGGATCAAAAATATGGTGCCAACAGCGATCGTTCAACTCGAAGTAGCGCTCATAAATCCCCGACGTCACCACTGATTTTCCCTGCACCTGCAGCACGCCTAACAGTTCATCATCGCCACCAAACGGCTTTTTCAGGCCGATCCCCCAACCTTGCGGCTCATGCGGCGGCGAGCCCAGCGTTTGCACGTTACCCCCCAAATTAATCAGCGCCTGCTGTACGCCCTGCTGACGTAAAAACGCCTGTACGCGATCGGCGATATAACCTTTGGCGATGGCACCAAGATCGATCTCCATGCCCGACTGTTGCAAAAACACCGAGCGCTCAGCGGGATTGAGTACCACCTGATGCGGGTCGGTCAGCGCCAGTAGTGTGGCGATCTCCTGCGCGGGCGGCACGGCGCGACCGTGAAAACCGATTTTCCAGCGCTTCACCACCGGGCCGATGGTGAAATTAAACGCGCTGTCCGGCAGCAAACTCACTGCGTGCGCCACGCTGATCAAGGCAAACACCGGTTCGCTAACGATCACCGGATGACGGCCTGCGGCGTGGTTGATCGACATCACTTCGGATTCGGCGCGGTTGACGGTGAACAGGTTTTCTTGCTGTTTAATCAGTTGAAATACGTGGCGGGCAAGCGTGGGATTGTCATCAAACAATTTGAGCAGAATGGGCGAACCCATGAGTACGGCAGAGTAAGAAAAGACGCCAGCGGTCATTGCATGCCTCTAATGAAAACGATGCCCGCACAAGGCGGGCATCTTCACAACTTAGTGTCCTAGCGCCAGTTTAGCGGCATTGTGACCGGCTTTGATACCAAAGATGATGATATCGGCCACCGCGTTACCGCCGATGCGGTTCGCGCCGTGGATGCCGCCCACCACTTCACCTGCCGCCCAGGCGCCTGGAATCACCGCTTTCTGCGCATCCAGCACCGCGGTATCGGTGTTGATTGTCACGCCGCCCATGGTGTGGTGCACGCCCGGTGCGATGCGAATCGCAAAGTACGGACCTTTGTTCAGCGGGTGACGTAGCGCCGTCTTACGACCGAAGTCTTCGTCATCCTGCTTCGCCACAAACTCATTGTAACGACCGAGCGTGGTTTGCAGCGCTTCCTGATCCATATTGAGTTTCACTGCCAGCTCGTGCGGCGTCGGTGCGCTGATCACGAAACCTTTGGCGATATACTCATCAGCTGCTTTGTTATTGGCGCGTACCTGCTCATCAAACACAATCCACGCACTTTTCTCAGGCAGCGCGATGATCTCAGCGGAAACTTTGTCACGGGTTTCCATTTCATTGTAGAAACGCTGGCCCGCCTGACTGACCAAAATGGCCCCGCCACCGCGCATCGCTTCGGAAATCAGGTACGACGTGGTTTGCTCAACCGTTGGGTGAATCTGGATTTCGCCCATATCGACAGTATCCGCACCGATGTGCTGCAACATCGCGATGCCGCTGCCGGTGGCACCTTTATGGTTAGTGGTCACGAAGCCGTCCAGCTCAGGACGGTATTTCACCACCATCTCGCGGTTAGCACTGAAGCCGCCGGTGGCGACAATCACGCTTTTGGCGTTAATGATGCGGCTATCGTTGTACTCATCGACCACTTTCACGCCGCTGACCGCACCGTTTTCCACCAGAATTTCTGCCACCGAGGTTTCCAGCAACACTTCGATATTGCGCTGATTAACGTTCTTCACCAGGCCGCTGATCAGGAAGCCGCCGACTGCAGAACGATCTTCCGGACGGTGCGTACGATCGATGCTCATGCCGCCGGTGATAGTGATGTCACACAGCTCGATCTCTTTTGCCGCCAGCCATTCAATCGCTTCAGGTGCCTGCTCAACAAACTCGCGTAGCAGCACCGGATTGTTTTTGAATTTTCCGCCCTTCAGCGTCTCTTCGTAGAACAGTTCTTTACTGTCTTCAATGCCTTTCAGCTTCTGATAACGGGTTTCTGCCGCGTTCATGCCAACCGACGCTTTGATGGTGTTACCGCCGATGGTTGGCATCTTCTCGATGATCACCACGCGGGCGCCATCATCATGTGCCTGAATCGCCGCCGCCAGACCGGCACCGCCGGTTCCTACTACCACCACATCATAATTAACCGGTGCGTTCGGGTTACCGCCCTCTTCAATCACATACTCTTTGCTTGAGGTGGTCATGGCACGCGATACCGCTTTTTTCAGCGCTTCACTCTGCGTGGTGGCGCCGGTAATGGCATCGACATGCGGACTGTTCGCCACCAGAATGCGCTCACGCAGGCTTTCAAAGGTGCTGGTGAAGTCGACGTCAAGGCTCGGATCCGGCACCAGCGAGATGTCGGTAATACGGTCGGTGTCGAGCGTCACGTTAATTTTCAGCTTCAGCGCTTCGGCTTCCACTTTCGCCTGATAGACGCCGGCTTTGTATTTACGGCCGGTATCGCTGACGTCGCGGATCATCGCATCCACCAGCGAGAAGCGCCACAGTGGTTCCGGGATGGTCAGCTCTTCGCGCTTGGTGCTGTCGATATACAGCTCCATGTGCTGATTCTTGATAACGCGATCGGTCCAGTCCGGATAGGCGATGCAGGCTTTACCCACGGCAACCAGATCGAAACCGTGCTCTAGCGCGTTCTCGGCATCTTCTTTATTCACGATGCCGCCAACGCCAATAACCGGTACTTTCGCCAGGTTGGGTGAGCGTTGCGCCAGATATTTGGTGATCAGCGGCGTTGGGTCTTTGGTGTCGACAATCGACGGACGCAGCAACTGGCCGACAGAGAAGTGAACGTAATCCAGACCGCGTTCTGCCAGTTTTTCCAGCAGATACAGCGTGTCGTCCCAGCGGATGCCCGGTACTTCCAGCTCTTCCGGTGAGAAGCGATAACCGATAATAAAGTCTGCCGCGGCGAAGCGGTCAGCCATTTTGTGGGTGATCTCCAACACTTCAAGTGGGAAGCGGGCGCGATTGTCGCGGCTGCCGCCCCATTTATCGTCACGCTGGTTAGAGTTTGGCGAGTAGAACTGCTGGATCAAATAGGTATTCGCACCGTGGATCTCTACGCCGTCGAAGCCGGCTTTAATCGCACGGTTTACTGCGTCACCAAACTTGGTGATCATCACGTCCACTTCTTCTGCAGTCAGCGCTTGTGGCGTGGTTGCACCTTCACGCGGTGCGGCAATGGCGCTGGGCGCAACCGGCGTTTTACCGCCGATCAGCGCGGGTTCCACCATGCGGCCGCCATGATAAATCTGCAGAACGGCTTTAGAACCTTGTGATTTGATGGCATGGGCGATTTTCGCCAGGCCGGGGATTTTGTTATCGCTATCAATACCGAGCGCGCCAGGGAATGCAGGGCCGCGATTATCGACAAAGCAGCATTCAACAATAACGGTGCCGATGCTACCGGCACGGACGCGATAATATTCGACAAGGTCACTGGTGACACCGCCATCGTAATAGCCGGTACAGGTGGTCATGGGGGCCATAACCAACCGGTTTTTAAGCACCGCACCTTTCGGCAATGTCAGCGGATTAAGAATCGGGGTGAGCGTATTCATGATGAGCAACTCCAGAATTAAGAAATTTTGTATTCAATTCTTTGGCAGTTCGGAGGAATTTTATATTTATTTGAGTGGTCCGACTTCATGCCATAAATATACCATTTAATTTACTTACATAACCTTATTCGTTAGTTATATAAGTTTTACGCATGAAAATAATATTTGATGCTAATTGCTGAAAGCTGCGTTCCGCTAAGTTTTAACCAAGACTTGACAAAAATCAACTTTTTCCTTACATTTAAAACAAAACCAGTCTTATCATAAAGATAAATCACCGCCCTTCTCTGTTTTTTGCTTGATTTGTTGCGTTTCGTTTGCCTTGCACAGTTAATTTTCACCTTATGGTTCATTTATTAACAGGCGCATGCTTAAAGCAAAAAAACCACCGATAAATTTTATTGATCTGGATCAAAATAGATATTTTAATTAATCGCATCATATTCACATTCAATAGATAATTCGCGTATCGAATTTTGAAATCAGCGATTTATTAAAACTCAGTTTTAAATGTCACGGCTAATCTGCTACAAGGGTTTTGTAACTTAAAAAACCATTTAGTTCGGGGCGTATAAACGCATTCTCCATAACTTGCAGACCAAAACTATGAACACACAAACAACCCAGAGTGAATCCCTAACAGCGCCCCCTCCGGCGCCGGGGAAAAAGAACCGCCTGTTTATGTTGTGCCTGCCAATTATTGTGGCTGTGCTGCTGCTGCTGGTACCGACTCCTGCGGGATTGGAACCTTACGCCTGGCACTTCTTCGCGATTTTTGTCGGGGTTATTGTGGGACTGATTTTCGAGCCGTTGCCGGGCGCCGTTATCGGTTTGACCGGCGTGGTGGTGATTGCGCTGTGCAGCCAATGGGTGCTGTTTAGCCCGGCGGAACTGGCCGATCCCAAGTTCAAAACGGCTGCACAGTCCTTTAAATGGGCAGTAAGCGGTTTCGGCAACTCTACTGTCTGGCTGATCTTCGGTGCGTTTATGTTCGCCGCGGGCTACGATAAAACCCAGTTTGGCCGCCGACTGGCGCTGATTCTGGTGAAATATCTGGGTCGCCGCAGCCTGACGCTCGGTTACGCCATCACCTTCGCTGACCTGTTGCTGGCCCCGTTTACGCCGTCAAACACGGCGCGCAGTGGCGGTACCATCTATCCCATCATTGCTAACTTGCCGCCGCTCTACGGTTCAAAACCGAATGACCCAAGCGCGCGTAAGATCGGTTCTTACCTGATGTGGGTTGCTATCACCGCCGCGTGTATCACCAGTTCGATGTTCCTTTCTGCTCTGGCACCTAACCTGCTGGCGCTGGCGCTGGTGAAAAGTGTGGTGGGCTTTGATATCTCGTGGGGGATGTGGTTCCTCGCCTTCCTGCCGCTGGGTGTATTGCTGATTCTTACCATGCCTCTGCTGGCTTACTGGCTTTATCCGCCAGAAGTGAAAGTCAATGATGAAGTGCCACGCTGGGCGACCGCGGAATTGGCAAAACTGGGCAAGCTGAAACGCAATGAAATTCTGCTGCTGGGCTTCGTGGTTGCCGCGCTGATGATGTGGATCTTCGCCACCGCATGGATTGAGCCCGCGATGGCTGCGCTGTTGGTCATCGTACTGATGCTGTGGACCGGTGTACTGAACTGGAACGACATCACCAGCAATAAAGCCGCCTGGAACACCTTTGCCTGGTTCGCCACACTGGTCGCGCTGGCCGATGGCTTAGCCCGTGTGGGCTTCATCGCCTGGCTGGGTAAAGAAGGTGCGATGCTGCTGCAAGGCTACGATCCACAGGTTTCAGCGGTGGTCCTGTTAATTGCCTTCTACCTGCTGCACTACCTTTTTGCCAGTACCACGGCGCACACCACCGCGCTGCTGCCCGCGATGCTGACCATTGCTGCCTCTATCCCGGGTATCAACATGCCGGTGTTCTGTCTGATGATGTGTGTTTCTCTCGGTGTGATGGGCATTATCACCCCGTACGGCACCGGCCCAAGCCCGATTTATTATGGTAGCGGCTATCTGCCAACTAAAGATTACTGGCGTCTGGGTACCATCTTCGGCGCGCTGTTCCTGGTTCTTCTGATGGTTGTCGCCTATCCATGGATGGTGATGATGTTCTGATGATGTTGCTTCGATGTTAAAAACGGAGCCGCGCATTACCGTGAAAATGTTATGATACTCGCCAGTCAGCCCTGCGGAGGGCTGGCGAGAGAAAACCAAATAACAGAACGCCTAATTTGTCGCCCGTCATGCTGGCGGGCTACACGAAGCTAAGTGAGCCAACATGTCGAACAAACCCTTCTATTATCAAGATCCCTTTCCTCTCGCCAAAGATGATACCGAATACTATCTGCTGAGCCGCGATTACGTTTCTGTGGCTAACTTCGATGGCGAAGAGGTGCTCAAAGTCGATCCCAAAGCGCTGACGCTGCTGGCGAAGCAGGCATTCCATGATGCCTCCTTTATGCTGCGCGCCTCGCATCAGGCGCAGGTCGCGTCGATTCTTGCCGATGACGAAGCCAGCAAGAACGACAAATACGTCGCCCTGCAGTTCCTGCGCAACTCGGAAATTGCCGCCAAAGGCGTGTTGCCAACCTGTCAGGATACCGGCACCGCCATCATCATGGGCAAGAAAGGTCAGCGCGTCTGGACCGGCGGCGGCGATGAAGCCGCACTGTCACAAGGCGTCTACAACACCTTTATTGAAGATAACCTGCGCTATTCTCAGAACGCCGCGCTGGATATGTATAAAGAGGTGAACACCGGCACCAACCTGCCGGCGCAAATCGACCTGTACAGCGTTGATGGTGACGAATACAAATTCCTGTGCATTGCGAAAGGTGGCGGTTCCGCCAACAAAACCTATCTGTATCAGGAAACCAAAGCGCTCATTACCCCCGCGAAGCTGAAAAATTATCTGGTCGACAAAATGATGTCGCTGGGTACCGCGGCCTGCCCGCCATACCATATCGCGTTTGTGATTGGCGGGACTTCTGCGGAAAGCACGTTGAAAACGGTCAAGCTGGCCTCAACGCATTACTACGATTCGCTGCCGACCGAAGGCAACGAACATGGCCAGGCTTTCCGCGACGTGCAGCTAGAAGAAGAGTTGCTGAAAGCCTCGCAGGAGCTAGGCCTGGGCGCACAGTTTGGGGGTAAATACTTCGCGCACGATATCCGTGTGGTGCGTCTGCCGCGTCACGGCGCATCTTGCCCGGTTGGCATGGGCGTATCCTGCTCCGCAGACCGTAACATCAAAGCCAAGATCAACCGCGAAGGCATCTGGATTGAGAAGCTGGAAGACAACCCAGGCCGCTACATTCCGGAAGCGCTACGTCAGCAGGGCGAAGGCGAAGTGGTGCAGGTTGATCTGAACCAGCCGATGAGCGAAATTCTGGCCCTGCTGTCAGCTTATCCAGTCTCAACCCGCCTGTCGCTGAACGGAACCATCATTGTGGCGCGCGATATTGCCCACGCGAAGTTGAAAGAGCGTATCGATAACGGTGAGGGTTTACCGCAGTATATTAAAGATCATCCGGTGTATTATGCGGGTCCGGCGAAGACACCAGAAGGTTACGCCTCTGGCTCTCTCGGCCCCACCACCGCAGGCCGTATGGATTCCTACGTTGATCTGCTGCAGGCCAACGGTGGCAGTATGGTGATGCTGGCCAAAGGCAACCGCAGCAAACAAGTGACCGATGCGTGTCAGAAACACGGCGGTTTCTACCTGGGAAGCATTGGCGGTCCGGCAGCGGTGCTGGCACAGCAGAGTATTAAGAGTCTGGAATGCGTGGAGTATGCCGAACTAGGCATGGAAGCGATCTGGAAGATTGAAGTGGAGAACTTCCCGGCCTTCATTCTGGTGGATGACAAAGGTAATGACTTCTTCCAACAGATCCACAATAACTGTGCCGCCTGCGTGAAGTAATATTTCCCGCGTGCCATTTCTTAAGCCGTTATCATCGCGATAGCGGCTTTTTTATTGCGATATGTCTGGCGAAGAGTTCATCGAATAAGGTAGGTAGCAGCGTTAAAAACGGAATTGACTCTCCAGCTGACGCAGCGTTTCCATGCGCTGTGCCGTGGCGATTTCACGCGCCTTCACTTCCAGCAGTAGGTCAGCATCATTCTGACCAATCACATACACCACCTGACGGCCAGGCAGATTAACAGTAATAATATTTTGTTCCACACCGTCCAGCATCTCATCATGCTGTTCCAGGAAGTTATACAACGTGTTCATGGGTTCTCCTTAAAATTGGTGTGGCATTTTGCCGAATTGCCCTCTTTAAAGAACACAAGACCTGGCTTAATGATGTCGTTTCATCAGAAATTTCTTGTGACGCCATTATCTTGCCCCGGCAAGATGACCGGCAGATGAAATGGCAGCAGGATTGCCCCGCTGCCATTAGCCATCAGAAGAAACCCAGCGGTTGCGTGCTATAGCTCACCAACAGGTTTTTGGTCTGCTGATAATGATCGAGCATCATTTTGTGGGTTTCACGGCCGATACCTGATTTCTTGTAGCCGCCAAACGCCGCGTGGGCCGGATAGAGGTGATAACAGTTGGTCCACACGCGACCAGCTTTAATTGCGCGGCCCATACGATAGGCGCGGTTGATATCGCGCGTCCACACGCCTGCACCCAGACCGTAAATCGAGTCATTCGCGATAGCCAGCGCTTCCGCTTCATCTTTAAACGTCAGCACGCCGACTACCGGCCCAAAGATCTCCTCCTGGAATACCCGCATGCTGTTGTCACCTTTGAGTAACGTCGGCTGGATGTAATAACCGCTGGCAAACTCGTCACCAATTTTTTCTACGCCGCCGCCATGCAGCACTTGTGCGCCCTCTTGCTGCGCAATCTCCAGATAGGAAAGGATTTTATCGAACTGCTGCTGCGACGCCTGCGCACCAATCATGGTTTCGGTATCGAGCGGATCGCCACGTTTGATGGTTTTGATGCGCTTCATCACCGCGGCCATAAACGGTTCAAAGATCGATTCCTGCACCAGCGCGCGTGACGGACAAGTACAAACCTCACCCTGATTGAGGAAGCCCAGCACCACGCCTTCTGCGGCTTTCTCGATGAAGCTCTCTTCGGCATCCATGATGTCTTCGAAGAAGATATTCGGCGATTTTCCGCCGAGTTCAACGGTAGAGGGAATCAGACTTTTTGCTGCCAACTCCAGAATATGACCGCCGGTGGCAGTTGAACCGGTAAAGGCGATCTTGGCAATGCCTGGATGCGAGGCCAACGCTTCACCCGCTTCTTTACCGTAGCCGTGCACCACGTTAACCACACCCGGCGGCAGCAGATCTTTGATCACGTCCATAAACAGCGTAATCGACAGCGGCGTTTGCTCGGCCGGTTTTAGCACCACGCAGTTACCTGCGCCCAGTGCCGGCGCCAGTTTCCATGCCGCCATCAGCAGTGGGAAGTTCCATGGGATGATTTGCCCTACTACGCCCAACGGCTCGTGGAAGTGATAAGCGGCGGTAAACTCATCAATTTCAGCGGCGGTACCTTCCTGTGCACGCACGCAGCCAGCAAAATAACGGAAGTGATCTACCGCCAACGGCAGATCCGCCGCCAGGGTTTCACGTACCGGCTTGCCGTTATCCCAGGTTTCGTTGACGGCGATATATTCCAGATTCTCTTCCAGCCGGTCAGCAATTTTCAGCAAAACCAGTGAGCGCGCCTGCGGCGAGGTTTTGCCCCACGCATCAGCGGCGGCCTGCGCGGCAGCCACGGCGTTATCGACATCAGCGCGATCCGAACGCGGAAACTCGCCAATGGTGGAAGCATTAATCGGTGAGGTGTTGACGAAGTAGTTGCCGTTAACCGGCGCAACAAATTCGCCGTTGATAAAGTTGCCATAACGCGATTGCAGAGTAATGAGAGAACCTTGTTCTCCCGGAGCAGCGTAACGCATGGTGTTTCTCCTTGCGGACAGAGTGGCGATTAACAACTAAGAAACCTGTTATTAACATTGAGCGATCAATGCCAGCCTGTCAGATCGCCGCACAGGAAACTGTGACCGCGCCGAGGGAAATTTGGCGCACGGCGTGGCCTACAGATAAATCCGAGTTTTCCCACATATGCAGCAAAAAGCGGAACATGGGCGAAATATGTGGTCAATATGAAGCAGGATACTAACCAGGAGAAACAGATGTTGGCTTCAGCCCTGACGTTAATGCGCGCCAAAGCGAACTTTGTTCAGCAATTTATCCGCAACCCGCGCAAAATGGGCAGCATCACGCCCTCTTCCGCCGCGCTGTGCCGCACCATGTGTGATGCGGTGAATTGGGATAACAGCCTGCGTATCGCCGAACTCGGCGCCGGTGATGGCGTGCTCACCCGCCACGTGCTGGCGCGCATGTCGCCGCAAGCTCAGCTAGATGTGTTTGAAATTTGCCCGGAACTGGTGAAAAGTCTGCGTGGATTGCCCGACACACGCATGCAGGTGCGCGCCTGTTCGGCGGAATATCTCGCCGGGGAATATGACGTGATTTTTTCTGGTTTGCCGCTGCTGTCACTGCCGCCCGCCACGCGCGACAACATTCTCAGTGCGGTGCATGATGCGCTGGGTCCCCGCGGCGTATTTGTACAGTTTCAATACACCTCGTTTACCCAACCGAATCTGTCACGCTACTTCACCTGGGAACGCCAGCGGGTGCTAAAAAATATGCCACCCGCATGGGTTTATCGCTGCACGCGTCACTACGCGCCCTGAGCCTGCACGCGCGGCTGCGGCCGCGTTTGCAGCCAGAAGCTGCGCAATAATTCGCGCGACCAATCTTCGCCCGCCAACGGCATCCCATCGTCACTCACCCCCGCCGGCAAACAGGCGGTCATGATGCTGTGGGTAAACTCCGGATGGAACTGCACCGACGTCGCCTGCGGTGAATAACGCAAAATCTGACAGCTATCCAGCGCCGAGCTTGCCAGCACTTGCGCATGCTGCGGCGGCGTCAACACCGATTGCCGATGTGACAACCACGCCTGAAATTCGCCCGGTAAATCAGCCAGCCACGGATCGTTGTTCGCCTGCGCGCTGCGCGTCAGCGACTTAAGTCCTCGCTCCCAGCCATTGGGGTTATCGCCCACTTTGCCACCCAGCGCATACGCCATCAGCTGGTGTCCGTAACACACGCCAAGCAGCGGCAGATCCGCCTCCAGCGCGCCACGAATCCAGGCGGCAGTGCGTTCGCTCCAGTCAGCATGATCGGTGACCATCGCCCAGGAGCCGCTGAGGATCGCGCCACTGACGCGGCCAAAAGTCGGTAAATCATCGCCCAGATGCGGACGCACAATCACATAGTCATCAGGCTGCAGCTGCAGCGCGTCGATAAACCACCGGGGTTGTTCACCAATTTGCGCCACCACCTGCGGCGGCGGAACGTCGAGTTGAATCAGAGCAAGAGGTAAAGCGCGGGTATGTGTCATGCCGAATACGGTCCTCATTATGGTCGCCTTTCGGACGTTTACTCTGACAGTAAATTACCGACATGTCTTATTTTTTTCCTGCATGAGCGAATGCTCCCTCGAAAAAAAAGTCGTCGGTAGTGCCCGAATTCGCTGGCTTCATGCCATCATTAGCCGGTAATAATTCTGATTACCCGTGAAGGAAGACATTGTGGCAGTGCGGCATTTACTTATGGTTTTGATGGTGGTTTCCATCTGGGCTTTCAATAACGTAGCGGTAAAGTGGGGATTGCTGGAACTTCCACCGCTGTTTCTCACCTGGATGCGCTTTGTCGTGGTGGCGATTGTGCTGGTGCCTTTCTGTCGCATCACGCGCGCACAGCTGCCGTGGCTGCTGACGCTGGCGTTCACCTTCGGCTTTATGCACTTCTCGCTGCTGTTTGTTGGCATGCGTTACACCGATGCCGGTACCGGCGCCATCGTGGTGCAGCTCGGTACGCCGATTGCCATGCTGTTGGCGATGGTGATTCTGAAAGAGAAATTGCGCTTGATACAGCTGATCGGCATCGCAATTTCATTGAGTGGCGTCGCAGTATTATCGGGCAGCCCCACCATTCCGGCATGGTGGGTGTTATGCATTCTGCTGTGCAGCGCCTTCGGCTGGGCAATCAGCAATATGATTGTAAAAAAATCGCCGCCGATTAAGCCGCTCACGCTCACCGGTTGGATCTCCTTCCTCGCGGTGCCGATTGTTGGCGCGGCCTCATGGCTCACCGAATCAAACCAGATTTATGCGTTAAGCCACGCGGGCTGGCGCGGCTGGTTTGGCATTCTGTATAGCGCCCTCGCCTCGTCGATTGTGGCCTATACGCTGTGGTACGCGTTGCTGAAGAAGTACAACGTCAACCTGATCATGCCTTATTCGCTGCTGACGCCGGTGCTGGCGGTGTTGATGGGCGTGCTGGTGCTCGGCGACAGCATGAACAGCTTCAAAATCCTCGGCGCCTCATTGGTGGTACTGGGCACCGCGATTGCGGTGATTAACCTGCGTAACCTGCGCATGCACGCGCGTTTCCCGCGCCTACGCCGCCGTTAAAATCCCTCTGCTATGCTTGAATCTCGCGCGTTATCCGGAGACTCAACATGGATTCTCAACGTGCTGCCGCACTGTGGCAGCAAATGTGGCAGGGATTGCGAGGCGCGGCCCCGCTGCCCGCGCTCACCTTTCTCCAGCCCGATACGTTCTCGTCTGCCTTCGCCGTGAGCGAACTGGCGGCCACCAGCACGGGCCTCGCTTGCCAGGCGCTGAGCGATCTGCTCGGTCAATCCACGCCGGTCAGCGTCAACGTGCGTCTCGCCTCGCGCTGGTTTCAACACAGCCTGATCCCGCTCAATCGCCCGCCCGCTGCTCTGTGGGACGAATTCGCCGGTGATTATGCCTGCGCTGACGGCTGGATCCGTCTGCACACCAATGCGGCTCATCATCGCGCGGCGATGGAGCGCGTGCTTGGTCAGCATGCGAATCGTGCCTCGCTGGCCGCCGCGGTCGCACGCTGGTCCGCCACTACGCTGGAACAGGCGGTGATTGAGGCCGGCGGCTGCGCCGCGCAGATGCGTAGCGAAGCGCAATGGTTGCAGCATCCACAAGGCCGCGCCGTGCAACAGGAACCGCTGATCGCGCAGCAGGCAAACGGTGAAGCAGCGATCCCAGCCTGGGCGTTATCGCCCGCGCGCCCGTTGCTCGGCGTACGGGTGTTGGATCTCACCCGCATCATAGCCGGGCCGGTGGCGACGCGCTTTCTTGCCAGCCTCGGCGCCACGGTATTGCGCATCGATCCGCCCGACTGGCACGAACCGACGCTGGAAGAGGAGATCACCTGCGGCAAACGCTGTGCGCGGCTTGATATCAAATCGCGCGCCGGGCGTGAACAGCTGCGCCACCTGTTGCAGCATAGCGATGTGCTGGTACAGGGTTATCGTGCTGATGCATTAGAAAAACTCGGGCTGGATGCCGATGCACGCCGCAAACTCGCGCCTGGCTTAGTCGATGTAAGCCTGAATGCATGGGGTTGGAGCGGGCCTTGGCGCAACCGACGCGGATTCGACAGTCTGGTACAGATGGGCTGCGGCATCGCCGAACAGGGCATGCACTGGAGCGGCAGCAATAAACCAACGCCGCTGCCGGTGCAGGCGCTTGATCACGCCACCGGTTACCTGATAGCCGCCACGGTGCTGGAAGGTTTGCGTCAGCGTTTACGCCATGGCGTCGGCTGGCAGGCACGTTTATCGCTGGCCCGCACCGCGCGGCTGTTGCAGCAGTGCGGTGCCGCGCCAGAGAATGCGCAAAACGGTATTCATGCGCAGCGTGATGATGTGCTGAGCAGCGTTGAGTTCAATCAGTGGGGCATTGCGGAGAGATTGCGTGCCGCGGCTTATTTGCCCGGCACGCCAATGATCTGCGCGACACCGGGCGTGAAGCTCGGTAGCAGCGCAGCAAGCTGGTAACGATTAGGCTTCGTCGCCCTGCTCTTCGTTCAGCTCGTCGTACATCGCCTGAATCGCCTCACGGCTCAAGGCCGCTAGCGTGCGATAAAACGCCGTGGTCGCATGCGCTTCCACTTTGCCCAGGAACGCGCCGCACCACGGCAGCAGGTACTCATCAAACAGCGCCAGCTGCGCGGCGGATTCATCTTCTGCCGACTGATCTTCCAGCCACGATGCCGCCAGCAGCAGCACGCCAAAGTGATCGGCTGGCGCTTCGCTCAGCGGCATGCCACGAGCACTGAGAAACGCACGCACGTCCGCTTCAGCGACACCGTTCGGCCACTGTGACGCATAAGGCGGCACGCTGCACTCGCTGCCGACAAACAGCGCATTATAGTCGGCGGCCAGCGCCTGCGGATCGCTATTCTGCTGCAGACGCGTCAGCAGTTCATCCTGCTCCAGCGGCCACTGCTGTTGCAGTTTGCCTTCACGCAGCAGAGTGAACAGCGGTACCAGCAGCGGATCCTGCGGCTGGCGATTAAACAGCGAGCCGATAACGCGGCAGAGAATGGAAAACTCATTCATGCAAAGAATTCCTTGAGGCAAAAAAGTTAAAAATCAGCAAATTCAGCAATGTGTTTGCCGGTACGCTGTTCGAGGAAATCGAGCAGGCGACGCGGCGTGACATTTAACACGCGATCTTCAGGAAAATCCACTGCGCTGGTGATGCGCAGACAGTGCTCAAAATGTCCCAGCGTAAAGGCCGTGTGTGAATCTGAGCCAAAGGCCAGACGGCCACCGGCATCGCGTACCGCTTCGGCAATGGCGCGGCAATTCGGTTCGCTGCCCGGACGCGAATGGGTAAAGGAGGAGTTGTTGATTTCCAACGCGACATCATAATGCGCGGCGGCTTCAGCAATCGCGCGGATATCTACCGGGAATTTCGGGTTGCCGGGATGGGAAATGATATGCACCAGCCCGCCGGCCATCGCGGCAATCATCGCTTCGGTGTGATGCGCTTTGTCACGCGGCGCATAAACCGGTTCGTGGAAGCCTGCGACAATCAGATCCATCGCATCAAGCATTGGGCCGCTGCAATCAATCTCGCCCTGCTGATTTTTAATGTTGGCTTCAATACCACGCAGCACGCCGACGCCATCAATCACGCGCGGCCAAATACGCATATTAATGAAGTGCCAGTGGTGCGGAGCATCGGCCATATCGGGTCCGTGATCGGTAATCGCGAATAGCTTTAGGCCATTTTGTTTTGCCTGCACCACATAATCGTGCAGCGTGCTGTAAGCATGCGTACTGGCAACGGTGTGCATATGTAAATCAACGGGATACATCTTCATCTCCTGACCAATGTGCATTAATAGCCGCGTTGGCGATCAACCAAACCGCCCGGCTGTTTACCCTGTTCAAGCGCAAGTATGGCATCCGCAATGTAATCCATCGCCTCGCCAGGCAAAGTAATGGCCGCAGTATGGGGCGTGATTGTGACATGCGGATGAGACCACAACGGATGATGTTGCGGCAATGGCTCGGTCTGAAACACATCCAGCGCGGCAGCCGCCAGTTGACCACAATGCAGTGCCGCCAGCAGATCGTCCTCTACCACATGTGCGCCACGCGCCAGGTTAAGGAAGTACGCGCCTTGCGGCAATGCGCTGAGCAATGAGCTGTCGATTAAATGTGTGGTTTCCGGCGTGGTGGGCAGCAGGTCGATGAGCACCTGTGTGCCACTCAGGAAGGCATCAAGCTGTTCACGGCCATGGAAGCTTCGCACACCGTCGATGTGCTTCGGCGAACGGCTCCAGCTGCGCAGCGGGAAGCCCCATTGACGCAGGCTTTCGAGCACGCTACGCCCCAGCACGCCCGCGCCGAGCACGCCAATGGTGAAGTTCTCGCGATCGAAGCCGTCCAGCTCCTGCCACTGCGCCTGCTGCTGCAGTTGACGATATTCAGCGAAACGGCGGAACCAGCCCAGCACGCACCAGTTAGCGTACTCCTGCATCTGGCGCGCCATGCCGGTATCTTCCAGACGGAATAACGGCACGTCGTCTGCCAGCATCTGCGGATTATCGCGCAGCTGTTTGAGGATTTCGTCCACGCCCGCGCCCATGGCAAACACGCCTTTCAGCGGGCGGTCCGCCAGCATTTCAACCGGCGGAGAACGCACCACGGCATAATCGGCCGGTGCAGTGTCGTCCGGCTGCCAGCAGCGCACGCGCGCCCCCGGTAAACGCTGATGCAAGCCGTCGAGCCAGCCCTGGGGCGCCAGCGACGGGTGATACCAGATAATCTCCATACGACTCTCCTTTTTTTGCTTAAGCCTCAGGCAAATAGCCGAACAGGGCAAGCAAAAACCTTAGCCTTGATGCAATTTCTCGCGTGATTAATTCCGGGTGCTTCACATTTCCGCCGCTGTGCGAGGCTAAGCGGCGCGATAGCGACTAAAGTTGTTCGGGTGGTCAATGCGTTAGCACACCACCTTTTCGGACAAGGAGAAAAACCGATGATAAAAAATGCCGTATTCACGCCCGCGCGTCTGACCTTTTTACTGAGCGCCGCTTTGCTGGCCGGTGCCAGCGCCGCGCACGCCGACGATCAAAGCCGCATGCTCAGCAACCAACCGCAGCCACCGGATGTGCGCCTGGGACCGTTGTTCAATGCGGTACAGCAGGCTAAATTTTATCCGGACCAAAAAACCTTCGCCGATGCGGTGCCGAAATCTAATCCCTCTTCGATTCTGGCCGACTGGCAGATGCAAAAAAACCAGCGCAACTTCGATCTCAAGCACTTTGTCGATAGCAACTTCACGCTGCCTAAAGAGGGAGACAAATATGTGCCGCCTGCCGGGCAAAGCCTGCGTGAGCACATCAACGGTTTATGGCCGGTGCTGACGCGCACTGCGCAGAGCGCCAGCCAGTACGATTCGCTGCTGCCGCTGCCAAAACCTTACGTCGTGCCTGGCGGCCGTTTCCGCGAAGTCTATTACTGGGACAGCTACTTCACCATGCTCGGTCTGGCGGAGAGCGGTCACTGGGATCGCGTGCAGGATATGGTGGAAAACTTCGCCACCGAACTCGATAAATATGGCCATATCCCCAACGGCAACCGCAGTTACTACCTCAGTCGCTCGCAGCCGCCGTTCTTCAGCTTGATGGTTGACCTGCTGGCGACGCATAAAGGCGACGATGTCTATCGCCAATACCTGCCGCAGTTGCAGAAAGAGTACGATTACTGGATGGCGGACAGCGACAAAGTCGCCGCCGGACAGGCCAGCAAACGTGTGATCAAACTCAGTGACGGCACGCTGCTCAACCGCTACTGGGACGATCGCGATGCGCCGCGTACCGAATCCTGGCTGGATGACGTTAACACTGCCAATAAAGCGCCAGAGCGCAACAAGCAGCAGGTCTATCGCGATCTGCGCGCGGGTGCGGCGTCAGGCTGGGATTTCAGTTCGCGCTGGTTCACTGATGCACACAACCTGGCGTCCATCCGCACCACGCAGTTGGCACCCGTCGATCTCAACAGCCTGCTGTTCCACCTCGAACAGACATTGTCTAAAGCGTCCAAACTGGACAAGCAGGATGACAAAGCCAAACAGTTTGCGGCGGATGCCGAGAAACGTCAGGCCGCGATCAATCGCTATCTTTGGGATGACAAAAAAGGCTGGTATGCCGATTACGACTTCCAGAAGAAGCAGGTTCACCCACAGCTGACCGCCGCGACGCTGTTCCCGCTCTATATGCAGCTGGCCGGCGACAAGCAAGCCGCACGCACTGCTGCAGCGGTGGAGAAACAGCTGCTGAAACCGGGCGGACTGGTGACCACCACGGTGAATAACGGTCAGCAATGGGATGCGCCAAATGGCTGGGCGCCGCTACAGTGGGTGGCGGTGGAAGGTCTGGAGCATTATAACCAACCGAAACTGGCGCAGCAGATTGGTCAGCGCTTCCTGCAAAACGTGCAGGCCACCTATGACAAGGAGCACAAACTGGTGGAGAAGTATGTGGTTGAAGGCGCACAGTTGGGCGGCGGAGGCGGCGGTGAGTATCCGTTGCAGGATGGTTTCGGCTGGACCAATGGCGTGACGTTGAAACTGCTCGACAAGTACTGCCCGAAAGACAAAACCTGTAACAGCGCCGGTGATATTCCTGATATGCCGGCGTTAACCTCCACGAAGTAACCTTGTTCCTTAGCCCGGGTGAATACACCCGGCAACAGCACAATCCGTAGCGGCGCGATTTATCGCGCGTAATAATGGCGGCATTATGCCCATCCAAAGAATGCGCAATAAATTGCGCCGCTACGGATGCTTCGTGCCACCTTGTGCATTTTTCTCACACCCTTCTTACAACAAATTCACACCTTGAAACACACCTCACAAAAGATAATAATTCTCAATCTAATTTCCATACCCATTCTCATTAAAACAACAGGAACCTCTCATGACCTCGCTGTTTACCCTTAAACGTGACCGCGTGCTGTGTGCGCTGGCGCTGGCTTTACCGGCTGCCAGCTTCGCCGAAGAGTCGATCGTCGTCACGGCGCAACCGCAAGAAAGCGCCACCTCACCGACGCAGGGTTATCTTGCCACGCGTAGCAGCGGTGCCAGCAAAACCGATCAGCCGCTGATTACCACACCACAATCCATCTCGGTGGTAACGCGTCAGCAAATGGAAGATCAGGGCGCACAAGATCTTAATCAGGCACTGGGCTACACGCCGGGCGTATTCACCAACTTTGGCGGCGCGGCCACGCGCTACGACACCATCGCGCTGCGCGGTTTCCACGGCGGCGATGTCGATAACACCTTCCTCGATGGCCTGCGCGTCATGAGTGACGGCGGCAGCTTCAACATCCTGCAGGTGGATAATTGGTTCCTCGATCGTATTGATGTGATTAAAGGTCCCTCTTCCGCGTTGTATGGCCAAACGGTGCCGGGTGGGTTGGTGAACATGGTGAGTAAGCGTCCACAGTTCGCCGAAGAGGGCCATTTCCGCCTGTCGAGCGGGACGAACGCCACCAATAGCGCTGCGTTTGATTACACCAACGCCATTAACGATCAGTGGGCATTTCGCTTAACCGGCGTCACGCGCAACAGCGATACGCAGTACGATCACACGCGTGAAGAGAAGTACGCGATTTCACCGCAGCTGATGTGGCAGCCAAGTGAAGACACCAATTTAGTGTTGCGCGCCTACCTGCAGAAAGATCCCTCTGGCGGCTATCACGGATCGGTGCCAGCAGAAGGCACGCTTTACAGCCACAATGGCCGCACGTTGAGCGACGGCTTTTACGAAGGCGACAGCGCGCTCGATCAGTTCAAGCGTCGTGAACAGATGTATAGCTATGATTTTTCCCACCGCTTCAACGAAGTATGGTCGGTACACTCCACCGGCAGCTATAGCCACTCGAATACCGAGCTCGATCAGGTGTATCAAATTGGCTGGAATGCCACCAATCCAGACCTGTTGAACCGCTACTTCTCCGGCGAGCGTTCTTCGCTCAGCGCATGGGCTAATGACAACCAGTTGCAGGCCGATTTTGCGACGGGCGCGGTCCAGCATCGCGTGACGCTGGGCGCGGAGTACCATCGCTATAAAAACGACATTACTGAAGCCAGCGGCGCCGCCAGCGCGCTGAATGCGTGGAACGGTGAAGAAGTGGGCATCATGCCGGACTTCTCCTGGACATCGCAGACGCGCCGCTACTATCAGACCGGCTTGTATCTGCAGGACGAGTTGCAGTTGGATCGCTGGCATCTGGACTTGTCAGGCCGCTATGACCGCATCGTCTCGGAAAACGGCACCAGCCGTCGTCAGGACGATCACATCAGTGGCCGCGCCGCGCTGCTGTATGCCTTCGATAATGGTATTTCACCTTACGTCAGCTGGAGCCAGGCGATTACGCCAGCTTCATTAACCGATCCGCAGGGCAATCAGCTGAAACCAACCACCTCCGAGCAGTATGAAGCGGGCGTGAAATATCAGCCGGTGGGCACGCGCGATATGTATTCGATCGCGGTGTACGACCTGACGCAGGACGATGTCGCCAACCGCAACGTGCTGGACGGCACGTACACGCCGTCGGGCAAAGTGCATTCGCAGGGCATTGAGCTGGAGGCGCGTAATCAGCTGACACCGCGCTTCAGCACC
Organism: Enterobacter ludwigii; assembly: GCA_900068845.1. Lineage (GTDB taxonomy): Bacteria > Pseudomonadota > Gammaproteobacteria > Enterobacterales > Enterobacteriaceae > Pantoea > Pantoea ludwigii_A. The sequence continues at coordinate 763,381 of CEFQ01000010.1, read as the reverse complement.
ATCGCGGGCTACACGCTGAACCATCTGCGCTTTAAGGATTCCGTAGACGGTAACGACGGCCATACGCCGTATGTCACGCCGAACAGCATGGCGTCGTTGTGGGGGCATTATCAGTTTGATTACGGCTTGAGCGCCGGTGCCGGTGTGCGTTATATCGGTAAGCAATGGGCCGATAACGAGAACACCACGCGTCTGCCATCCGTGACGCTGTTTGATGCGTCGGTACGCGCGGATCTGGGTGCGTGGAATTCGCAGCTGAAAGGCGCCTGGCTGCAGGTTAATGCCAACAACCTGACCGATAAAAAATATCTGGCCGCCTGTTACGGCACCGGTTACTGCTATCGCGGGGCTGAGCGTACCGTGATGGCCACGGTGGGCTACGACTTTTAAGCAGGCATAAAAAAATCCGCCACCCTTTGCGGGATGGCGGATTTCATCAAATCTCTGCGCGGTTAACTTCGCACTTTACGGTAGATCCACAGCACCACAATGGCGCCAATGACCGCCACCACGAAACTGCCGAAGTTGAAACCATCAACTTTACCGAAACCAAACAGGGTACTGATCCAGCCACCGACAACCGCACCTACCACACCCAGCACCACGGTAATGATAAAGCCGCCGCCATCTTTACCCGGCATAATCCACTTGGCGATAATCCCGGCAATCAGACCAAAAATAATCCATGAAAGAATACCCATTTACTGCTCCTTACTTTATTAATCAATGTGTTCACCGCAACAAGTATAGCCGGGATTTTTTGATCTGCATCGCAATTCAGCACAGTAAATCATCCTTCGCAGGCTAAAGCTTAGCGAAGCGTCGCCGATAACAGACGAACAGCATTGTCAGTCGTGAAAATAATAATCGGATAAGTGGAGCAGGACGTGGGTGAAGCCGATAAAGAACAATACCTCAAGCGAGGCACGTTAGCTGTTTTAGGCGTGATGAAAGACCTGTTGCGTTTTCAAACCCTGTTGATGGTGAATTTCTCGCGCGGTCAGTTTATCAGCCGCTTGCTGTCAGCCGATGAAGATCAGGTGATCTTTGACCTCGGCAGCAACGCGCTTGATAACGATTTAGCGCTACAAGGTGGCGAAGTGAATATCGCCGCCGAAACGCACGGTGCCAAAGTAGAATTTGGTTTAACCGGTTTACAGCGTATTGAATTCGAAGGCTTACCTGCTTTTGCCGCTTCACTACCCGAATTGGTATGGCAGATTCAGCGTCGTGAATTTTTCCGCGTCAATGCGCCATTGGAACCGGTTTTTTATTGCCACAGCCAGTGGCCGGACGGTCGCACGGCGCGTTTCCGCCTGCAGGATCTCTCATTAGGTGGCGTGGGCGTGCTGCTGGACGAAGCGCTGCCGGAAGGCCTTAATCGCGGCGATACGTTTAAAAAGCTGCGCGTCGATCTGGCTGAATACGGTCATTTTGAGGTGACGGCTCAGCTGCTGCACATTGGTGAACGTACCGTGGTGACCAGCAAGAACGACACCCGCGTTACACCGCGTCTCAGCTTCCGCTTTACCACCATCGAACCGATTCAGGAACGCCAGCTCCAGCAGGTGATTTTTGCGCTGGAACGTTTGGCACGTGATAAGGCGAATCGGTTCCAGTAATCCCGCTGCGCATCGTGCAATCGTAGGGTCGCCATTCATGGCGACCGCCTGGTCAATGCGGCTGAAAACGGCAGCGCGCCACCGCATCCAGCCAGCCTTGATAATTTTCCTGCATACTTTGCGCCCGATCAGCGCACGGCATGATCACGCTGCCGCCCTGTAACGCCTGCATCTCACTGCCCTGCTGCCACCAGCCCAACGTGCGGCCCGCCAATAGTGCCGCACCCAGCGCTGAAACCTCTGGCGTCGGCACGCGTTTCAGCGGCCGCTGCAACACATCGGCTTGCATCTGCATCAACCAGCTATTTTCTGTGGCGCTACCATCCACGCATAACGCAGGAAGTTGCACACCGCTGGCCTGCTCCATGGCAAAAAACACGTCGGCGATCTGGAAGGTGATCGATTCCAGCGCCACGCGCGCCAGTACCTCTGGCGTTGCCGCATCAGTTAGCCCGCACACCATGCCGCGTGCTTTTAAATCCCACCAGGGCGCACCCAGGCCCGAGAGTGCTGGTACAAAATAAATACCCTGATTGTGTTCGCTGCGCTGCGCCAGCGCGGTGAGCGCTCGCGGATCCTTGATGCCCAGCATGCGGCCGAGCCACGCCGCACCGGAACCGGTGTGCGTAATGTTGCCTTCGAAGGCATAGCGCAGCGTGCCGTCGTGCCACGCCACCGTGGTGCTGAGGCCATTTTCCGTTAGCAGCGGCGTTGCCATCGACATCATCAGCGATGAACCGGTGCCGTAAGTGGCTTTGACCACCTCTTCGCTGCCGTTGCGCTGGGCTTGCAGCGCAGCGTGCGAATCGCCGATGCGTGACAAAATCGGCGTGCCGGGCGCTAAACCGGGAATATCATTGCGTGTTACCACGCCTTGCGCGCTGGCGGAGGCCACAATCTGCGGCAATGCCGCGCGCGGAATATGGAACAGCGCCAGCAGTTCATCATCCCAGTCACCGCTGTGCAGATTGTAGAGTTGAGTGCGCGCCGCATTGGCATGATCGGTGACGAAGCTTTCGCCGCCGCTCAGCTGCCAACTGAGCCAGCTATCCACCGTACCGATGCAGAGTTCCCCCGCCTGCGCGCGTGCTAATCCATTTGGCAGCGTCGCGAGCATGCCAGTGAGTTTGCCGGCCGGAAACATCGGGTCGACCGCTAATCCGGTGAGTCCAGTGATGCGCGGCGCTTTACCCGCCACGCGTAAATCGCGGCAAAAAGCCTCTGAGCGGCGATCCTGCCAACTCACCAGCGGAGTCAATGGCTCACCGTTATGTCGCTGCCAAATCAGCACCGATTCGCGCTGGTTGCTGATCGCCACCGCTGCTACCGCAGCACCTGAACACTGTGCCAGGCAATCGCTTACGGCCTGTTTCACCGCCTGCCAAATCGCCAGCGGATCCTGCTCCGCCAGTCCGGGCTGTGGATGTTCCAGCGTCAGCGGCTGGCTACCGCGTGCCACCACGTTTCCGGCGCGATCCACCGCAATGGCTTTAGCGTTGGTGGTACCTTCATCAATTGCCAGTATTAACGAACCTGCCATCTTTACGCTCCTGCACAGATGCGCACTGCACTCTTCACCACGCTGGCGGCATCAATACCGTGACGCGCGCGGGTTGAGGCGCGATCGCCCGCAATCGCGTATTCGCCATCGGGGATGCCTAAACGCAACAGCGGAATGCCACAACCGCCTTCCGCTAACACTTCTGCGACCAAACTGCCGACGCCGCCGTTGACGTTGTGCTCCTCCACGGTAATCACCGCTGGATAGTGATTTAACAGCTCGCGCAGCTGTTGGGTATCACAAGGTCGAATCGATGGAATGGCGATCACACCCGCTGTAATGCCTTGCTCATGCAGTTGCTCGGCGGCGTGAACCACCTCGTGAACGGTGGAGCCCATCGCCACCAGTACAATGTCATGACCTTCACGTAAAACATCGATTTGGCCCGGACGGAATTGATAATTTTCATCGTGCAGCTGTGGCAGATCTTTGCCATCGAGACGGATATATACCGGGCCGACGTGGGCCAGCGCATACTCAATAATTTGGCGGCACTCCAGCGGACAAGAAGGCGCATAGATTTCGATGTTGCCGAAGCCACGCATCACTGCAATGTCGTCGATGCTGTGATGGGTGCTGGCGAGCGGGCCGTAACTGGCCCCGGCATTCAGGCCAAACAGTTTGACGTTGGTGTTGTTGTAGCAGACATCAACTTTGACCTGCTCATTGGCGCGAGAAACCAGGAACGGCGCGGCATTACAGGTAACGGCGACTTTGCCACCAATCGCCAGGCCAGCGGCGGTGCCCACCAGCGTTTGCTCCGCGATACCAACGTTGATCAGGCGATCGGGAAACGCCTTGATAAAAGGCGCAATTTTGGCGGTTGAGGTGGAATCGGCCACCACCGGCACTAAATCGACGCCGCGATTAACCGCATCAATAAATGCCTCAACCATTACTGTCGCCAGGTGTTTTGCATTACTCATCTTTCAACTCCTCCAGTGCCAACTCAATCTCTTCCCCTTTCGGTACGCGGTGATGCCATTCCGGTTTGCCCTGAATAAAGGAGATGCCGAAGCCTTTTTCGGTATGCGCCACAATCACCTGTGGCTTGCCGCCGTTACGCGGCAGGTTTTCGATGGCCTCCACCACAGCAGCCATGTCATTGCCATTGCATTCGCTCACGTCCAGGCCAAAGGCGCGCCATTTATCCGGCAGCGGATCGGTGTTCATAATGTCGCGTGTGTGGCCCGCCAGCTGCAGCTTGTTCTTGTCGTTGATGATCACCAGGTTATCGAGGCCGTAATGCGCCGCGACCAGCGCCGCTTCCCAGTTACTGCCTTCCGCCAGTTCACCGTCGCCGGTGACGACAAAAATGCGTCGGTCGCTGTTATCTTTTTTTGCGGCCAGCGCAATGCCAACTGCCACGGGTAAACCGTGGCCCAGCGCACCGGTGTTCAGCTCAACGCCCGGCGTTTTTTGTCGTACCGGATGGCCCGGCAGGTGCGAATCTGAATGCTGATATGTCGGCAGCCATTCGGTGGGGAAATAACCGGCTTCTGCCAGCACGCAGTAATAACCACCCACCGCATGACCTTTTGACTGGATATAGATATCGCGCTGCGGATCGTTGGTACGATCGGGCGCGCAGTTAAGAATGCGGAAATAGAGCGCGGTGAGGATCTCCACCTGAGAGAGATCGGCACCGGTGTGACCGCCCGCCGGGCTGCCCGCGTTCAGCTGGATAATGCGGCGGCGCACGGCGCGCGCTTTCGCTGCCAGATCCGCTACCGAGTATTTGAAAGGATTCATAGACACCTCTGAATTTTAAAGCACGGGTGAATATTTATTCACAATGAAGAAAAAAAGGTGCAGACAATCAGCGCCTGCACCCAACCGATTAACTTTTTGCCGGGCTACCGCCCTCCTCAATCAGCGCTTTCTGCGCCACTACTGCCGCCTTCTGCTGCATACGGCTCTGCATTTGGTCGATGATCACGGCCACGATAATGACGATGCCTTTGATCACCATTTGCCAGAACTCGCTAACGCCCATCATGATCAAGCCATCCGCGAGGAAGCCGATAACAAAGGCACCAATCAGCGTGCCGAGAATAGTGCCGCGTCCACCCGCCAGCGAGGTGCCTCCCAGCACCACGGCAGCAATCGCGTTCATTTCAAACGACGTCCCGTTCGCCGGATGGCTGGCCACCAGCTGTGACGAGACCACGATGCCGGCAATCGCCGCGCAAAAACCGGAGATGGCATACACCCAGATTTTTACGGACTTCACTTTCACACCCGAGAGCTCCGCGGCGCGTTCGTTATCGCCGATGGCGTAAACCTGGCGGCCAAACGGCAGACGTCGCGCAACGTAAGCGATCACCAACGCCAGTAGCACCATCATCCAGATGGCCCACGGCAAACCGAGGAAATAGCCCGCGCCAATCTTGTCGAATCCGGTATTTCCCAGCATGTCATTACCCTGCAGGCCGGGAAACGTTTCGCCGCCCGAGGTAAGCATGGCCGTGCCGCGCAGGATGTACATGGTACCGAGCGTGCAGATGAACGGCGCCACGTTGTAACGGGTAATGATCCAGCCGTTTGCCGCGCCAATTATCCCGCCAATCAGCAATACAATCGGTACAATCACCCACACGCTGGGGAAGATGGCGATGCCAAACATCGGCAGCACAATGCCTTTGGTAATCAGCCAGCCGGCAATCATGCCGCACAAACCGAGCGTGGCACCGATCGAAAGATCGATACCTGCAGTGATGATGACAAAGGTGATGCCGAGTGCGAGGAAGGCGTTAATGGCGATGTGTTTCACCATGATCACCATGCTGCCGACCGCGAGGAAATCCGGCACCGTGATAGCGAAGAAACCGACAATCAAAAACAGCGCAATAAAAGTGCGCAATTTTAGCAGCAGCAGAATCAGGCTTTCGCGTGAGTTAAAGGCTTTACCAGGCGATGCGAGCGCGAGCGCGCCGTTGTTTTTCATATCAGAACCCTTGTGCGCTTGCTTTAACCAGCGCCGCCTCTTCCGCTTCAGCGCGCGGTAGGTCAGCAGTCAATTTGCCGCCAGACATCACAATGATGCGATCGGCGACGGCCATGATCTCTTTCAGGTCGGAAGTCGAAAACACCACCGCAATGCCCTGCTCCGACAGCTTGACCATCATGCGGAACACTTCGGCTTTGGCTCCGACGTCAATACCACGACTTGGCTCATCCAGGAGCAACAAACGCGGATTGGTCAGCAGCGAACGGCCAATCACCACTTTTTGCTGATTGCCACCGCTTAAGGCGCTGATGGCAACGTCTGGCGAAGAGATCTTAATTGCCAGATTGCCCACAGTGCTGTTCACCACTTCGCGTTCGGCCTGTTCAGAAATCACAGTGCGATGTGAAAGACGTCGCCACAGGCTGGCGATGGTCAGATTACTCGCCACCGATGAGATGGGAAAAATGCCCGAGCGTTTACGATCTTCCGGTACCAGACTCATGCCCATGCGGATGCGTTCAGCGGTTGGCAAACGCGTGGGCAGCGGTTTGCTGTCGAGCCACAGCTTGCCGAGATAATTGCGTTGCGTGCCGAGTAGACACTCAAACAACTCGGTGCGCCCCGCGCCCATCAAACCGTAAATGCCGACGATCTCACCAGAACGCACCTGAAAACTGACGTCATCCACCAGCGTGTTGCCGTTGGGGCTGACGCAGGTAATGTGTTCCGCTTCCAACACTGCTGCACCAAACTGGCGATGCGTCGGCAGGAAGGTGTTAACCGGATCGCTACCGAGCATTTCATGCACAATCCACGGCACATCAATATCGCTAACCTGCGCTTCGGCCTGAAAGCGCCCGTCGCGCAGAATGGTTATCACATCGCCAATCGCCATCAGCTCTTCCAGCCGATGCGAGATATAAATGATGGAAACGCCCTGCCGCGTCAGCTCGCGGATTACCCGAAACAGGATCTCCACTTCGGTTTTGCTCAGTGCCGAGGTGGGCTCATCGAGGATCAGGATGTCGGCGTCTTCCGCCAGCGCTTTGGCAATCTCCACCAATTGCTGTTGACCGACCTTTAGGTTGCCGACCTTCTCATCCGGCGAAATCGGCTGATTGAGTCGCTGCATCAGCGCGGCAGTTCGGCGTTTCTGCTCGGCTTCATTAATGGGCCGAATGCCGCTCTGGATCTCACGGCCAAGGAAAATGTTCTCCGCTACGCTGAGGTTTTCAAACAGGTTGAGCTCCTGATGCACCATGCCGATGCCGTGGCGCGCGGCATCACGCGTGCTGTGAAACGCCACTTTGTTGCCGTTGAGGAACATTTCACCGCTGCTCGGCTGCTGCACGCCGGCGAGTATCTTCATCAACGTCGATTTTCCGGCACCGTTTTCGCCGATGATGACATTGACTTTGCCGCGCCACACGCGGTAGTCCACCCGGTCCAGCGCTAACGTGCCGGGGAACAGCATCGACATCTGGTTGGCCTGCAGAATAATCTCGTCGCTCATTATGGATTCCCCTGCTGCAGGTGAACCGCCACCACATCATCCACCGTGCCCGCGCCCATACTCACCGCCAGCAGCGCGTGCGCCGGTTTGCCCACCCAGCTGGCATCCACCGTCGGCAGCTGCTTCACCGCATGGCGGTTGAGCGCTTTGGTCAGCTGCGCGTACTGCACCTGATTGGTGAACTCTTCGAAGCGGAATCCAGCTGCATCGCGAATGGCGTTGCCGCGCAGCACCGGGCCGATCAATACCTTCACCGGTTTACCGTTAATGGTGAGGGTGAGGCTGCGTTCCCGTTCATTGCTGTGATCAAATGCCGTCACCGTGCCCGCCGCGCGCACAAACACGCTCTCGCTGCCGCCCGCTTTGACGGTGTGGCTCTTGGTTTCCATATCTGCCCAACTCAGCGCCTGCTTCTCTGCCGGCTGCTGCACGCGGCTGGTCCAGCTTGATTCCGCGATCTGCTGCGGCGTTTGATCGCTGTACCCCGGCTTGGCATGAGGATCTTTCGGCATGATGGGCTTGCCGTCTGCATCAAGATCCACCACGGTGCAGGCGGCTAACATCAGCGTCAGCAGCGCGACCAACATGCCGCCCAGCGCTTTCCCCTTCATGCCGACCTCCACCTTATTGCGCCAGCTTGAAGGTTTTCAGCTTCGAGGCGTTGCTGTCGTCAATTAGCACGCAATCCATCAGCTGCTTCTCTTCTTTCTGCGCTTTACCATTCTTCAGGTAATAATCCACCTGCTCGACGGCCATTTGCGCCTGATCCCAGCCCGGCTGCAGGACGGTGGCTTTGATGTTGCCTTTATTTATGATGGAGTCACGGGTGTAATCGCTGCCGTCAAAGCCGACAATGATCACATTGGTTTTACCGGCCGCTTTCAGCGCCGCTTCCGCACCCAGCGCCATAGTGTCGTTACCCGAGATCACACCAACGATGTTGGGATTTTTCTGCAGGATGGTTTCCATGCGGCTGAAGGCTTCGGTCTGGCTCCAGTTGGCACTCTGCTGTGCCACCATTTTCAGGTCGGGATAATCATCCAGCACGTCGTGATAACCCTGTGAACGTACGCCCGCGTTGGTATCCGACTCTTTGCCCAGCAGCTCAACATAATCTCCTTTACCGTTCAGCAGTTTGGCGAACTTCTCCGCGCCGAGCTGCGCGCCCTGATAGTTGTTGGAGACGATCTGAGCCACGGCGATGCCGGTTTTGTTGATTTCGCGGTCGATGAGGAAGGTCGGAATACCGGCGTCTTTGGCTTTTTGTACCGGGCCAACCGTGGCATCAGCGCCGGCGTTATCCAGGATGATGGCTTTGGCTTTGCGCGCAATGGCGGTTTCAATCAGCTGGTTTTGCTTGTTGACGTCATCGTCATGCGATGCCACCAGCGTGGTGTAACCGAGCGCTTTGGCTTTTTCCTGCGCACCGTCGGCTTCGGCTTTAAAGAATGGGTTGTCATGCGATGGCGTAATGATGGCCAGCAACCCCTTATCCGCTGCCAGCGATGCCGCTGACATCATCATGATAGAAGCAAGTAGAGAGACTTTGAGGACAGAGGCTTTCATTTGTTATCTCCGATTGAATATATATTCAATTGCGATTTTATATGCATAATGACTATGCGCTGGCTTTCTGAGCACGTCCAATGCCCAATCGTCAAAAAGCGAAAACGATCACAAAATGTTCTGCGTTGTTATTTATGACCGGCTGATTAACAATACCAGGCAGATTAAGAGAGAGAAAAAACCATGGCAAAACAGGATGAACAGCGGCTGATGGTGAAAATCGCCACGCTTTATTATGTGGAAGGCAGGAAGCAGTCCGACATTGCGCAGCTGCTGAAGCTGTCGCAATCCTTTGTCTCGCGCATCCTCAATCGCAGCGTGAAAGAAGGGGTAGTAAAGATCAGCGTGGTGCCGCCGGCCAATGTGTTTCCCGAACTGGAAAAAACCCTTGAGCAGCTTTATCAACTGCCGCAAGTGATTGTGGTGGATGTGCCAGATCAGGCTTCTGCGTTGCAGATCAAACAGGCGATCGGTTCCGCCGCCGCGCACTATCTGGAAACACGTGTGCGTGCCGACGAGCTGATTGGGATCTCTTCATGGAGCGGCACGATCCGAGCCATGGTCGATGCCCTTCATCCGTTGAGCGCGCCGTGCAAAGGGGTGATTCAACTGCTGGGTGGCGTAGGGGCCAACGGCAATGTGCAGGCCACTATACTGACACAGAATCTTGCGGCACTGCTGGATTGCACGGCGTGGCTGCTGCCATCGCAATCAATTGAACATTCGGTGCAGGATCGCCAGCGTTTGTCGGTCAATCCCGATGTGGCGGTAGTACTGGAGAAGTTTGATCAGGTGGATCTGGCGATTGTCGGCATCGGCGATCTTGAGCCCTCCGCCCTGCTGCGCAATTCCGGCAACTATTACGATGGTGAGATGCTACAAACGCTGGCCGAGCGCGGTGCGGTGGGCGATATCTGCCTGCACTATTTCGACGCCGATGGTCAGCCAGTGCTCAGCGCGGCAGAAGATCCGGTCATCGGCATGGAGTTAGAGCAGGTGAAACGCTGCCCGCAGGTGGTGGCGTTAGCGGGCGGCAAAGAGAAGGCCCAGGCGATCCGCGGTGCGTTACGCGGCGGTTACGTGCAGGTGTTGATTGTCGATTATCCGACGGCGAGATTATTAGCAGAGGGTTAGCGTGGTGCGGTTGTTGATAAGGTCGCTATGAATGGCGACCCTACGAACATTAACCGATGGTGCGATAGGCGGTGGTGACTTTCCACAAATAGCGCGGGGCCTGCGCCGCTGGATGCTTGTTCTGCACGTGCTGGTAAAACTCATTCGGCGTCATGGAATTGATCATCGCAATGGCGCGGTCGCGGTCACGCGAGAAGGTGCGCAGCAAGGCGCCCGCACCGTTGGCATAGGACACAATGGTGGCGTAACGCAGGGTCAGCGGATCGCGGATACCGGCTAACGCGGAGTCCTGCAGGATTTTAAGGTAGGCCGCGCCGATATCGATGTTCTTCGCCGGATCGCGCAACTCAGAAGAGGAAGGCTGACCATGACGGCCCTGAGTGCGATAGACTTCGCGGCCCGCAGTAGAGGCCTTGATTTGCATCAGACCGACCGCATTGGAACGGCTCACTACGGTGGGATTGCCGCCGGATTCGACACTAATAATGGCGCTGATTAACTTCTCATCAACGCCATAATGACTGGCGGCATCTTCGGTAAACATTGACCATGCATCATTCACTTTCGACGGCGGTGCCTGGGTTAACGGCGTATTCTTTTCGGGCAGTGCCGGTTTTTCCGGCTCGCTTGAACAGCCAGCAAGCAGCAGTGCAGAAAGCATAAGTAGGCGAATTTTCACTGATTTTTGGTTCCGCAATAAGGTTGGCGCAAGCTATCATACCTGGCGCAGCGCGATGCAAAATTACCGTTTATCCTAAATCGTTAAAAACCCTTACGCTACCGTGACTGCGATAACGTATTTCGTCATCATCGGCCAGCGACTCTAAGCAGGATGGAAGTTATGGTTACGCCCCGCACGCTACGTCTCATCGCCCCTTCAGGTTATTGCCACAATCAGGATGCCGCCCAGCGCGCGGTGAGTCGTTTACAGACCGCAGGTCATCACCTTGAGAACCTTTCAGCGATCGCCCGCCGCCATCAGCGTTTTGCCGGTGATGATGCACAGCGGCTGAATGATATCAATACGTTGGCAACCCTGGATACCCTGCCCGATATCGTGCTGGCGGTACGTGGCGGCTATGGTGCCTCACGATTACTGGATAAGATCGATTATGCGGGCCTGCAACGTCGCTTGCTTGATCAGCCGGTAGCGCTGTGCGGACACAGCGATTTCACCGCCATTCAGCTGGCGTTACTGTCGCATAGCGGGCTTATTACTTTCAGTGGCCCGATGCTGGCCGGTAATTTCGGCGCAGAGACATTATCTGATTTTACCCTATCGCACTTTTGGCAAACGCTAACATCACCTACAGTTAATCTGAGTTGGCGCAGCGAAAGCCCGGACCACGGTCGCTGGCAAGGCACCTTGTGGGGCGGCAATTTAGCGATGATTTGCTCGCTGATTGGTACGCCGTGGATGCCGCAAATCGAAGGCGGCATTTTAGTGATCGAGGATGTGAACGAGCATCCGTTCCGCATCGAACGGATGCTGATCCAGCTGCAGCAAAGTGGCATCTTGTCACGCCAGCAAGCGATTATTACCGGCAGCTTTACCAGCACCACGCTGTCGGCGTACGACAACGGTTTTGATTTTGCCACCGTGTGGCAGCGCATCCGTGACGAGTTCCAGATTCCGGTGATTAGCGATCTGGCTTTTGGCCACGATGCCGATACTGTGACATTGCCGCTCGGTGCCAGCGCCACGTTGCAGATTGAGAAGGGAGAAGCACAGTTCGCCTTCACCGGCCACCCGACATTGCGCTAACGTTTTGCCGCAGGAGACCGACATTGAAGCCACTGTACGACGACTTGTGGATCTCCACCCCCGAATTCCCCGCTGAAGAGACGGCGAGTGATTTAATGATGCATGGCTTTATGCTGTGCCATCCACGTGGCAATTTATTGATTGGTCGCGTGGAGCATCCGCTCGACCATGAATTCATCAATGATGCCGGCGGCATTATTCGCCACTATTTCACCCACTGGCATGAAGCCGCGCCAGGTGCAATCGCTATTCAGCAACGCTTTAATAGCGCGCTCTATTGTCACAGTCGTTCGCTGGGTCCGGTCAGTTTGGTGATTGAGCCTGACGAAACCTTCACCCAGCAAGAGACGCACTTCGGCGATTTTCACCTGTTGCCAACGCCCGGTCATACGCCCGGCAGTAGCAGCTATCTCTATCACTCGCCGCTGGGCCACACGTATCTTTTCGTCGGCGATACGCTTACCCGCGACTACAACCGCTGGATCAGCGTGCTGATGCCGGAAAGTAATCCCACCGAATTGCAGCAGTCGCTGGAGCTTTACCGCTCATTGCGTCCCGATGTGGTGTTAATGAGCACCACGCGCGGCCATCTTTCATGGGCAAAAGTGAACTTGCAGAGCTGGCTCGCAGCGATTGATGAGGCGGAACAGTCACCGCTGGATCTGCGCCAACGGCAACTGATTTAAGTCACGAGTGAGGACGTGCGCTGTCGTCGTAGCGTTCCAGCGAAAGAATCTGCGCGTCACGTTGATCGGTGCGGCTACAGGGCAACAACTTGTTGCTGTTGGCATAGACGAAGAAGGTTTCATCGTTATTTTTATTCACGATTAGCTGATCGCCATTGCGAAAACGGGTGATGGCGACTTTGTCACCGCCTTTCAGGCGGGTACGCTGCTGTCCGGCAGCAATCTGGAAATGGCGCGTGGGCCACATTAAAGTACTTAAACCATATTCGGCACGCGATACCGTCATAGTGGGACGACCGGGACAGGTGATTTGATATTCGGTTTCGCTCCAGGCGGGCGCAATCTGACAAGCCAGCACGCCAACGGCCATTATTATCGCCTTCATTGGATTCTCCGCTGAGGTTACATGATGATTTCGTTGGTATTTTCCACAGAAGGGTAGCACACATTGAATGCCAGGCAGCAGAAAGATGAAGGCGTAATGGCATTGCTGCTGCGGTAAGTCTTTCGACTTAACAGCAGCAATGCCATTTTACAGAGTACGCGACGGGATGGTAGGGAAGAGGAAACTACTCAGCAGCCACTTGTGCCGCGACTAACATCAATGCCAGCCCGGCCTCGTCGGCATCAAAACGCTGCATTACTTCCTGGATGGCCGCTACGCAGTTCATGACCTGCTTTTTTTTGTCGGCTTCTAATTTGTCAATCGCGTGCTGAAGAATCATTAAACTCGCTTCTTCTTCTTTCATTCATTTACCCTTGTTTTGCTTACCTGATGCGCAACGCTGGCAAGAATACCGTTTCTCTGCTACTAAAGTCACCCCTTAACATTCCTTCCGCTTAACGATTATACAAATGACAAATGGGAAGCAGCGTCAGACCTGCTATGATCCACTTATCAGTACGCATTGGCGTGCCATTGCAAACCAGGGAATGAAGCAGGTGCTCATGTGGCGAATTACGGTTGTACTCACCCTTTTAGTTTTAGCTGGCTGCAGTTCCTCGCCGAAAGGTGTCGATTGTCCGGGCGAAGTGTCGACGATTTATGGACAATCGATGGGCAATACCCAAGCGCGCATCTTTGATTTGGTGAGCGCCTTCGCTGTATCGCGCGATGGGGTAAAAGTGCAAAGCGGAACGTTGCACTCCACCGATCGTTTTCAATACGTGCCCTCGGCCGTCACCGCTGAAGGCCTGTACGCGCAGCGTTTGTCGGATAAACAATTCCGCCTGATCAATCCCTATCAGAACACCATGATCACCTGGACGTGCCCATAAGCCGTGCGTCGCTGCGCGAGATGGTTTATTGTCTGCCCATCTCACGCTGCGGACCTGCATGATGGAAAAAAGTCTGGATAACAACGGCTATATCGATTTCCCCTTCCCGGCCACCACCAATACCAATGGCACGCTTAATCCCTGTGGATTTGACCTCACGCTGGAAACCGATCGTATTGATGAAATCAGCGCAGGTAAACATTCCGAAAATATGCGGCGTCTGCTGGAAGAGGTGAATTTGCAGGATGGCTTGTTTATGACGCTCGCCTGCGATTGGCAGCAGCGTGAAGATGGCGTGTGTGGTTTTATCGACGTGGCGTTTCGCCCGACAATCGCTGGCTTCAACACGGAAGAGACGCAAAATCTCGATCGGGCGTTTGAGATCTACCTGAGTCGGCAAGAGAAGCAGCACAATATGCAGAGCGGCACGCTAGTCAATTACGCACGCGCCGTGCTCGATTGGGGCTGGTCACCGCTGCAGCAGCGCCATCTGCGCTATGAGAAAGTGACCATACGCTATTATTGCCAGCAAGCCGATGATGCCGAATGGTGTTTTGATCATCTGCGCCACTTTTTGGTCAGCTGGTATCCGGCTTATCGTGGAAACGAATAGCTTTCTGCAAGAGACAGAATTTTCGCGTACTGCAAACTGCTGTTACAACCTTTACCGCTGCGTCATTTGCTGACTGCAGTTTCTCTGACTACGCTTTATAGGACATTCACCACTATCAGGGAGTTACTATGAGCGACAAAGCGGAAGCAAAATTGAATGAAGCGGCAGGTGCCGTACAGGAAAAATTTGGCGAATTCACCGGCTCACGCCGCCAGCAAGCTAAAGGCGCGGCGCGTCGTTACCCGGCTCAGGCCAGCTATGCGGTTCAGGACGCAGCGGATTGTGTGGTGAAATCGGTACGCGATAATCCCGCGACCGGCCTGGCAGTTGCAGCCAGCATTGGTGTGATTGTCGGTTTTCTGCTCGGACGGAAATAATCCGTCAAAACGGGGCCGTGCTGGCCCCGTTACTCGTTATTCTGTAACGCTCAAGCCTGCGAACGCCGCGCCTTATAGCGCGCAACCATGGTCATCAGCGCCTGGTATATCAATCCCGCATACAAGCTCATCACGATCACCATGCCAAACTCTTTACCCTCCGCCTGCCACGACACAAACCACATAAAAACGCCCCACAACAGGGAAAACAGCAACCAGCCTTTGACGAACTTGATGACACCTTGCATACCACCTCCTGAATCGTAAGCGTTGAAGATAGCGGGTTAATGGGTAAGACACACTGTCGCTAACGCTTAATTGCTATCGATTTCAAATTTCTGCGAAAGGGAATGTAAACCAGAGATGATGTAGACTATTGCGCACGCGTCGTATATCGCCTTCGGCGTGTTTATGTTTGAATTCCCGCCAACACTGTCCGGCATGTGGTTGAAATGAATTACTTAAGCAAGATACAAAATTTTATTGAGGGCAACACGGTGCTTTCGGCCGCTTTTAGCCTGCTATTACTGATGTTTGCCGGCATGATTGCTCATCTTATCTGTAAATTCTTTATCGTTAAGGTGGTCAGAAAGGTGTTCTTCAGCACGCACAAGAATCAGGTGCCGCTGGATAAGGACGTCAGGCTGTCGGAGAAGCTCTCCAACTTTATCCCGGTGATCACGGTTTATTACCTGCTGCAATTTATGCCGGATTTACCTGAACATTTGCAGATAGCGATAAAGACCATCTGCGGCATTTTGTTCTTCGTCTATTTATCGCTGTTCTTTACCGAAGTACTGGAGATCGTTAATAACTCCTATTCGAAAAAAGCCAAACGCAAGAATCACTCGATCAAAGGTTATATCCAGGTCGGCAAAATTCTGGTGCACATTATTTCGGCGATTATGATTCTGGCGATTATGTCGAATAAATCGCCGGTGATTATTATCTCCAGTTTGGGTGCGGTCGCGGCGGTATTGATGTTGGTGTTCCAGCATACGCTGATGTCGCTGGTGGCCAATATTCAGGTTTCATCAAACGATGTGTTGCAACTTGGCGACTGGATTGAGATGCCGGATAACGGCATCAGCGGCGAAGTGATCGATATCGCGCTGCACACCATCACCATTCGTAACTGGGACAATACGCTGTCGCGCATCCCCACCAAAAACTTCCTCACGGAAACCTACACCAACTGGCAAGCGATGTTCTCTTCGGGCGCTCGCCGCATCATGCGCAGTTTTCATCTTGATCAGATGTCGATACGCTTTCTCGATCACGACATGGTGCAGCAGATGAGCCAAATCCGTGGCGTCAGTGAGCAACTTTCAGCACTGATGGATGGCCGCGATAGCAATGCGGTAGGCGAACGCTGGTTTGCTGAAAACGGCATTACCAATCTTACGGTATTTCGTAAATACCTGACGGCATGGCTGTCGCAGCGCGATGATATCAAAAAGGACATGTATATTGTGGTGCGCGCCATGAAACCGTCGCCTGAGGGCTTACCGGTTGAAGTGTATTGCTTCACCTCGTCAGTGCTGTGGGTGGATTACGAGAACTCCCAGTCGGCTATATTCGAATATATTTACGCGATAGTGGGTCACTTCTCGCTGCGGATGTACCAGCAGCCGGGCGGCAGCGATTTCTGGCGGTTGTCGCAGGAGCGGGCGCAGTTGGCCAAACCCAATGAGCAGCAGGTTGATTGAAGCAAGCCATCAAAACGGGAGCCCATGGCTCCCGTTATTTTTTTGACAGTGAGTGAATGCATTTCGCTGATAACGTAACTGAGAAAACGTTGTTTTTACAACTTTATTTATCCCACCTCAGCATGTAAAATTCCCATCCATTTTGAATATAATGATGTCGCCATGGCTAACATTTCAGTATGTTAAAACTCTTCTCTCGTTTTTTATCCGTTGGCATCATTAACACCTTGATACATTGGATAGTGTTTGCCGCTTTGTATTCTATGAATACTCGTCAATGGCTGGCTAATCTAATGGCTTTCAGTGTCGCCGTGACATTTTCATTCTTTGCTAATGCACGCTGGACCTTCAAAACCGAAGCCACAACACTTCGCTATGTCATGTTTGTTGCTTTTATGGGCATGATGGCTGCAGGTATTGGCAGTTTTGCCGATCATACGCAAATCAATCCGATTATTACGCTTATTTCATTTTCTCTATTAAGCTTAATATTTGGCTTCATCTATTCAAACTTCATTGTTTTTAAGGTGAAAAAGTGAAAATTTCTCTGGTTGTTCCCGTTTTCAATGAAGAAGATGCCATTCCCCTATTTTACCGTACCGTTAAAGAAAATCTCTCTTCTTACGATCTCGAAATTATCTTCATTAACGACGGCAGTAGCGATAAAACAGAGCAGATTATTCAGTCACTTCGGGATGATGACGAGTCTGTGTTACTCATTAGTTTAATTCGAAACTTCGGTAAAGAAGCCGCACTGCTCGCAGGCATTGAGCATGCGAGTGGTGATGCAGTGATTCCGATCGACGTTGACCTTCAGGATCCTATTGACGTGATACCCCTGCTAATAAAAAAATGGCAGGAAGGCTGGCCGATTGTATTAGCAAAACGTATTGATAGAAGTAGTGATAGTCATTTTAAGCGTCAAACTGCCGCATGGTTTTACAAGCTTCACAATAAAATCAGTTCACCAAAGCTTGAGGAGAATGTTGGCGACTTCCGCTTACTTTCCCGCGCCACAGTAGAAAACATCAAGCTGTTGCAGGAACGAAATCTGTTTATGAAAGGTATTCTAAGTTGGGTTGAAGGTGATGTTGCCATCGTAGAATATAGCCGCTCAGCGCGCGTCGCCGGAAAACCCAAGTTCAACGGCTGGCGACTTTGGAATCTGGCTCTTGAAGGACTAACCAGTTTTTCAACCTTTCCGCTAAGAGTTTGGACCTATATTGGGTTTATGGTTGCAGCGTTGTCTTTCCTTTATGGGGCATGGATGATTATTGATAAAATAATCTGGGGCAACCCTGTAGCAGGTTATCCATCATTGCTGGTATCAATACTTTTTTTAGGTGGAGTTCAGTTAATAGGGATAGGTGTATTAGGTGAATATATTGGCAGAATATATATTGAAACCAAACATAGACCTCGATATATAAAAAAGGAAACAAATGACTAACATATTTAGAAGCAACCTCAAAGTTTATATTTTTTTAGCTGCCGCTTTGTTTGCCTGCTACAGTCCTGTTTTTCTCTCAAGCTATGCTTTTTCTGATGATTGGTACTATTTGTTCAATTCTCAGAGTGATCCCGCAAGCATTTTCAAGTGGGACGCTCTTTCAGGAAGGCCAGCATATGGCGCTTTGCGCTTCCTGTTCTCTTTCCTGATATTCAGTGTCGATTCATTAATACTGCTAAGGTTGTTATCTGTTTTTACTCTCATAATACTAAGTTGTTATTTATACAGATTCATCACTGAGAGAGAGATTCTAAGAAATAATTTTCAGCGAGTAATATTCTCTTTAATAATTTGTTTGCTGCCCTCTTTTCAGGTATTCAACGCCTGGTCGGTGTGTTTTCCGTTTGTCACATCTATTCTTCTTGCGGGATTAAGCTACTCGGCCCTCACTAAATTGCGTGGTTTTATCGGGATTGCCTTGTCAGCCTTGCTGATTATCCTGTCCTTTGCTATTTATCAACCCACCGCAATGTGCTTCCTTTTTTTTGCCTTTATGGATACCTGTCTGACCGCACGGAAAGTCGAAAAAAAACAACTGTTGCGCATTTTTGCCATGATATTCTTTGGCATGTTGATGGCATTGATATTAGCCAAATCTGTACCGCAGCTGTTGTTTGGCGAGACGCTGTCAAGAAGTAACATTACTTTTGACGTAGTTGGAAAAATAAAATGGTTCTTTGCTGAACCCTTAAAAAATGCCATCTGTAATTTTGATACCGGTCGAAAAGCATTATCAATCATTATTTCTCTCTTCTTTATATTCATTGGATTGAATAAGATTAAAGATCATGGCAGAGAGAAAGTCGTGTTGTCTTTGCTGTTCGCTATTGCAGCTGTGACACCAAACTTGCTCGTCACAGAGAGTTGGGCAGCTTACCGCACTATAGTGGCGATCTCGTTGATTACCACATCCTGTTTCCTGGTCGGGCTTTTCTTTATTATCGATAAAACCAGATATTCACGTTATATCGCTATTTTGCTTCCTGTCGCTGCCGGATTACTCGCAGTCAGTAATATTAACGAGGGCTTTTCTTCTCCTCAGCAAAAAGAATATGCGCTTTTACAGGCCGAGATCACTAAAGTCGTCCCAAAAGAGTTTGATGGCGCCCTTTACTACCGATTGAATACTGAAAATTTGCCTAAAATTGCAAAATCATCGAAATATGATGAGTTTGGTTCTTTATCTTTGGGTATGCCCTGGACATTTGCAGGTATGGCATTCACAGTGAAAAAAGAGACGGCGATGAATTTCATTCTACCTGTATCACCTGTGCTTACCGGTAATGAGAACTGCACTGGCAAGTGTATGATCATTGATGCTCAGTCGGTGCTGGCAATGCAGTAAATTTTAGCCGCGGTAACCGCAAATTGTAGATTAAAAAAAACGGGAGCCATTGGCTCCCGTTATGCTTTCTGCCTGAAGGGCAAATTACATGTTGCTGATGATTGCGTCACCAAACTCTGAACATTTCAGCAGTTTAGCGCCTTCCATCAGACGTTCGAAATCGTAAGTCACGGTTTTGTTAGCGATAGCGCCTTCAACACCTTTCACGATTAAGTCAGCCGCTTCGAACCACTCCAGATGACGCAGCATCATTTCTGCTGACAGAATCACTGAACCTGGGTTCACTTTATCCTGACCTGCATACTTAGGTGCCGTACCGTGGGTCGCTTCGAACAGTGCACATTCGTCACCGATGTTCGCGCCAGGGGCGATACCGATACCGCCAACCTGAGCCGCCAGGGCATCAGAGATGTAGTCACCGTTCAGGTTCATACAGGCGATTACGTCGTATTCAGCTGGACGCAGCAGGATTTGCTGCAGGAAGGCATCGGCGATCACGTCTTTAACGATGATCTCTTTACCGGTGTTCGGGTTCTTGAACTTCATCCACGGGCCGCCATCGATCAGCTCGCCGCCGAACTCTTCTTTCACTAACTGGTAGCCCCAGTCTTTGAAAGAACCTTCGGTGAACTTCATGATGTTGCCTTTGTGAACCAGGGTCAGAGAATCACGATCGTTGGTGATGGTGTATTCAACCGCTGCGCGCACCAGACGTTTAGTGCCCTCTTCCGAGCATGGCTTAACGCCGATACCGCACTGCTCAGGGAAGCGAATTTTCTTCACGCCCATCTCTTCGCGCAGGAACTTGATCACTTTATCCGCTTCTGGCGTGCCCGCTTTCCACTCGATACCCGCATAGATATCTTCTGAGTTTTCACGGAAGATCACCATGTCGGTCTCTTCTGGACGCTTAACCGGGCTTGGTGTGCCTTTGTAGTAGCGAACTGGACGCAGACAGACGTACAGATCCAGCTCCTGACGCAGCGCAACGTTAAGAGAACGAATACCGCCACCGACTGGGGTGGTCAGCGGGCCTTTAATAGCAACGCGGTATTCTTTGATTAAATCGAGGGTTTCCTGCGGCAGCCAGACATCCTGGCCGTAGAGTTCTACTGATTTTTCGCCGGTGTAAATTTCCATCCAGGAAATTTTTCGCTCGCCGTTGTAGGCTTTCTTCACAGCGGCATCAACCACTTTCAACATTACCGGGGAAACATCAACGCCGATACCGTCACCTTCAATGTAAGGAATAATCGGGTTATTCGGAACATTCAGTTTTCCCTGATCCAGGGTGATTTTTTGACCTTCCGCCGGAACAACTACTTTGCTTTCCATCAACCTCTCCTTCGAGCGATTTTTTGTTAATGATTTGTAAGATGCGGGTCAATACTACTTGATTATTTCCGCTACGCCAATCACCGTAGTTTCGCGCTATAATGCGCCGAATGTTTCTGACTGCAAAGCCCATGCGAAAAACTTCTCAACGAATTCACCAGGATAAGCGTGCGAACGCCCCGGTACGTAAGCCCATGCGCCGCGATGCCCGTCCACAAGGCCCAAGACGCGTCATACTCTTTAACAAACCATTCGATGTTTTGCCGCAATTTAGTGATGAAGCTGGACGCCGCACGCTGAAGGATTTTGTGCCGGTAAGCGACGTTTATGCCGCAGGCCGCCTCGATCGTGATAGCGAAGGTTTGATGATTTTAACCAACGATGGCGCACTGCAGGCCGTACTGACGCAGCCCGGCAAGCGCACCGGGAAAGTCTATTTTGTGCAGGTGGAAGGGGCACCGCAGGAATCAGATTTATCCCCATTACGCAGTGGCGTGACGCTGAAAGATGGCCCAACTTTGCCGGCGGGCGTGGAGTTAGTGGCCGAGCCTGAGTGGCTGTGGCCGCGCCAGCCGCCGATTCGCGAGCGCAAAGCGATCCCCACTCGCTGGTTGAAAATCACCCTGTTTGAGGGGCGTAACCGGCAGGTTCGCCGCATGACGGCACATATCGGTTTTCCGACGCTGCGCCTGATTCGCTTTGCGATGGGCGAACATCAGTTAGGCGATTTGCCGCCGGGTGAATGGCGCGACATCAGCGCAGCCATTTAATAACTTTTAGTTAACAATTTCGGAGGAAGGATGTTCAAACCTCATGTAACCGTCGCCTGTATGGTGCAAGCACAGGGACATTTGCTGGTGGTCGAAGAGCGCGTGCATGGCCGCATCACCTGGAATCAGCCCGCCGGGCATCTTGAAGCCGATGAAACCCTTCTCGAAGCTGCACAGCGTGAACTGTTTGAAGAGACGGGCATCGACGCCCAACCCGAATATTTCCTTGGCGTACAGCAGTGGATTGCGCCGGACGATACACCTTTTGTGCGTTTCCTGTTTGGCCTCGATTTGGCCGAAAAAGTCGAAACTTCGCCGCACGATCGTGACATCGATTGCTGCTGGTGGCTGCCGCCAGAGCAGATTCTAACGGCCAATCGCCTGCGTTCGCCGTTAGTGGCAGAAAGCGTGCGGCTGTGGCAACAAGGCGAGCGATATCCGCTGCAACTGGTCGCGCCGTTCCAGTGGCCGTTTCATGAGGGTGCGCGCCCCGCTTCTGCATGATAGAATGCGCCGCCTGTTTTTATTGTAATTTAAGAGTGCGTCATGTCTGACAACAGCCAGAAAAAAGTGATCGTCGGAATGTCCGGCGGCGTCGATTCTTCCGTTTCCGCCTGGTTACTGCAACAGCAGGGCTATCAGGTAGAAGGCCTGTTCATGAAGAACTGGGAGGAAGACGATGGCGAGGAGTATTGCACCGCCGCCGATGATCTGGCCGACGCACAAGCCGTGTGTGACAAACTCGGCATCAAACTGCACAAAATCAACTTCGCCGCTGAGTACTGGGATAACGTGTTCGAACACTTCCTGGAAGAGTACAAAGCCGGCCGCACGCCGAACCCCGACATCCTGTGCAATAAAGAGATCAAGTTCAAAGCCTTCCTCGAATTCGCGGCGGACGATCTCGGCGCAGACTTCATCGCCACCGGCCACTATGTGCGCCGTCAGGATGTTGACGGGCAAAGCCGTCTGCTGCGCGGCCTCGACGGCAACAAAGATCAGAGCTATTTCCTCTATACCTTGAGCCACCAGCAGATTGCGCAAAGCTTGTTCCCGGTGGGCGAACTGGAGAAACCAGAAGTGCGCCGCATCGCTGAACAGCTCGATCTGATCACCGCGAAGAAGAAAGACTCTACCGGTATCTGCTTCATCGGCGAGCGCAAGTTCCGCGACTTCCTCGGCCGCTATTTGCCTGCGCAGCCGGGCGAGATTGAGACCGTTGACGGCGACATCGTCGGTGAGCATCAGGGTTTGATGTATCACACGCTCGGCCAGCGTAAAGGCCTGGGCATTGGCGGTCGTAAAGAGAGCAATGACGATCCCTGGTATGTGGTCGACAAAGATGTGGCGCGCAATCGCTTGATCGTCGCGCAAGGTGGCGAGCATCCGCGCCTGATGTCAGTGGGTTTGATTGCCCAACAGCTGCACTGGGTCGATCGCCAGCCGATCACCGCCCCACTGCGCTGTACGGTGAAAACGCGCTATCGCCAGACCGACATTCCATGTGAAATCATTCCACATGGCGACGACCGTATTGAAGTCCGTTTTGACGAGCCGGTTGCGGCCGTCACGCCAGGCCAATCCGCCGTGTTCTATCTCGGGGACGTGTGCCTTGGCGGCGGCATTATCGAACAACGCCTGCCTCTGGCAGAAGCCTAAGGTCGGCGCTGCCCGACGCGATGACAGGAGTTAAGCGTGGCTAAGAACTATTATGAGATTACGCTGGCGCTGGCGGGCGTATGCCAGGCCGCCCATGTGGTGCAACAGCTCGCGCAGCAAGGACATTGCAATAACGCGGCACTGAATGTGTCGCTGCGCAGCCTGATCGATCTCAATCCCGGCTCGACGCTGGCGGTGTTTGGCAACGATGAAGCCAACCTGCAGTTAGGCTTAGAAACGTTGATGGCCGTGCTGAACAGCAGCAACCGTAAAGGTGCTAGCGCGGAACTGACCCGTTATACGCTGAGCATGATGGTGCTGGAGCGTAAGCTACACGGCAATAAAACCGCGATGGATACGCTGGCACAGCGCATTAGCCAACTTGACCGCCAGTTAGCGCATTACGAGCTGGAATCGGACACCATCACCAGCGCGATGGCCGGCATTTATGTGGATGTGATTAGCCCGCTGGGCCCGCGCATTCAGGTAACGGGTTCGCCGCAGGTATTACAGAATTCACAAGTGCAGAGTAAAGTGCGTGCCGCCCTGCTGGCCGGCATTCGCTCTGCGGTGTTATGGCAGCAGGTTGGCGGTGGCCGTCTGCAGCTGATGTTCTCGCGCCAGCGTCTGCTGGGCGAAGCCAAAACCATTTTATCCCGCCTGGGCCCGGCGTATTAAGCGCTGCCCTGGCATCATTGTTAAACGATTCAGGAGTTGCACTGATGGAATTATCCTCTCTGACCGCCGTTTCACCTGTCGATGGTCGTTACGGCGATAAAGTCAGCCCACTGCGCGCCATTTTCAGCGAGTTCGGTTTGCTGAAATTTCGCGTTGAGGTTGAGGTTCGCTGGTTACAAAAACTGGCTACGACTGTAGAGATCAAGGAAGTTCCTGCATTTGATGCCGACGCAAACGCTTTCCTTGATGCCATTGTCGCCAATTTCAGCGAAGAAGACGCGGCACGCATTAAAACCATCGAGCGCACCACTAACCACGACGTCAAAGCCGTGGAGTATTTCCTCAAAGAGAAAGTGGCCAATGTGCCCGCCTTGCATGCGGTGTCTGAATTCATTCACTTCGCCTGCACCTCAGAAGATATCAATAACCTGTCTCATGCGCTGATGCTGGAAACCGCACGTCGCGATGTGATCGTGCCGTTCTGGAACCAGCTTATCGATGCCGTTAAAGGTCTGGCGCACGCATACCGTGACATTCCGCTGCTGTCGCGCACCCACGGCCAGCCCGCGACGCCGTCGACCATGGGTAAAGAGATGGCGAACGTGGCGTACCGCCTGGAGCGCCAACTGCGTCAGCTGAGCAAGATTGACGTACTGGGTAAAATCAACGGTGCGGTCGGCAACTACAACGCCCACATCTCTGCTTATCCGGAAGTGGATTGGCATCAGCTGAGCGAGCAGTTTGTGACCTCGCTGGGCATCACCTGGAATCCGTATACCACGCAGATTGAGCCGCACGATTATATCGCTGAACTGTTTGACTGCATCGCGCGCTTCAACACTATTCTGATCGACTTTGATCGTGATATCTGGGGTTACGTCGCGCTGAATCACTTCAAACAAAAAACCATCGCCGGTGAAATCGGTTCTTCCACCATGCCGCACAAAGTGAATCCGATTGACTTCGAAAACTCCGAAGGCAACCTTGGCCTGGCCAACGCGATGATGCAGCATCTGGCCAGCAAACTGCCGGTTTCACGCTGGCAGCGCGACCTGACCGATTCTACCGTGCTGCGTAACCTGGGCGTAGGCATCGGCTATGCGCTGATCGCCTATCAAGCCACGCTGAAAGGCATCTCTAAACTGGAAGTGAACCGCGATCGTCTGCTGGATGAGCTGGATCATAACTGGGAAGTGCTGGCTGAGCCGATCCAAACCGTGATGCGTCGTTACGGCATTGAAAAACCGTACGAGAAGCTGAAAGAGCTGACGCGCGGAAAACGTGTTGATGCCGCAGGTATGCAGACCTTTATTGACAGTCTCGACCTGCCGGAAGAGGAAAAAGTGCGTCTGAAACAGATGACGCCAGCCAACTACCTCGGCCGTGCGATTCAGATGGTTGATGATTTGAAGTAATGCGTTAACCAGGCGCGTTTCGCGCGCCTGGTTGTTCTCTGGTTTAGCTGCCTTCGCATATACTCTTTCCAACATTAGGTTGGAAGCTAAGGAAATACTATGCGTGTTCTGGTTGTGGAAGATAACGCGCTGCTGCGCCATCATCTCGCCGTGCAGTTGCGTGAAATGGGCCATCAGGTCGATGCCGCAGAAGATGCCAAAGAAGCGGATTATTTCCTGCAAGAGCATATCCCCGATATCGCATTGGTGGATCTCGGTTTGCCCGATGAAGATGGCATGTCGCTGATCCGTCGCTGGCGCACCGATGCCGTTCGCCAACCGATTCTGGTATTGACCGCGCGCGAAGGTTGGCAAGCCAAAGTTGAAGCGCTGGAAGCCGGGGCCGACGACTACGTAACCAAACCGTTCCATATCGAGGAAGTTGCCGCCCGTTTACAGGCGCTGATGCGTCGTAATAGCGGACACGCTTCACAGATTATCTCTATGCCGCCGTTCCAGGTTGATCTGTCACGCCGCGAACTGACGGTGCAAGACGAACCGGTGAAACTCACCGCTTTTGAGTACACCATCGTCGAAACATTGATTCGTAACGCCGGTAAAGTCGTGAGCAAAGATTCGCTGATGCTGCAACTCTATCCCGATGCCGAACTGCGCGAAAGTCACACCATCGACGTGCTGATGGGTCGTCTGCGCAAAAAAATTCTTTCACTCTATCCGAGCGAAGTGATTAACACCGTGCGCGGCCAAGGCTATCGCTTTGATCTCTGATTTATGACGTGGTTACAACGTTTACGCCCTTTTTCACTCCGCGCCCGTTTTTTGCTGGCGACAGCGGCGATCGTGCTGTTTCTGTCGCTTTCCTACGGCATGGTGGCCGTGGTTGGCTACGTAGTCAGCTTCGATAAAAATACTTATCGCGTGATGCGCGGCGAGAGCAATCTGTTCTTCACGCTAGCGCAGTGGCACGACAATCAACTCACCATCGGCCAGCCGGAGCGCATGACGCTCAATTTCCCCACCTTGGTATTTATTTACGATGAGCACGGTAAGCTGCTGTGGCAGCAGCGTGACGTGCCGGACATCCGTACCAAGATTCATCGCGAATGGCTGCTCAAACCTGATTTTTACGAAATCGACACCAGCACGCGTACCAGCATGGCGGCGATGGGAAATAACACGCAAGCGAAAGAGCGGCTGCATGCTCTGGATAGCGACAGCAACGATACCTTTACCCACTCGGTGGCGGTTAACCGTTACGATGCCACGACCAACTTACCCGCGTTGACCATCGTGGTGGTCGATTCGATTCCACAAGAGCTACAGCACTCTGATGTGGTGTGGTCGTGGTTTAGCTATGTGCTGGCGGCCAATCTGATATTAGTGATCCCACTGCTGTGGCTGGCGGCGCACTGGAGTTTGCGTCCGATTGGCGATCTTACTTCGCAGGTGCGCGAGCTGGAAACCGGGCAGCGCGAGAATCTCAATGATAATCCGCCGCAAGAGCTCCGCAGCCTGGTGCGCAATCTTAACCTGTTGCTGACTAACGAACGCCAGCGCTATACGCGCTATCGCACTACCCTTTCAGATGTCACCCACAGCCTGAAAACGCCGCTGGCAGTGCTGCAAAGTACGCTGCGTTCCGTACGTAATGGCAAAGAGTTAACCATTGAAGAGGCCGAACCGGTGATGCTGGAGCAGATCAGCCGCATCTCGCAGCAAATTGGCTATTACCTGCATCGGGCCAGCATGCAGGCCGATCACAATCCGCTTCAGCGTGATTTGCATTCGGTCTCGGCGTTACTTGATAGCCTGTGTTCCGCCTTGAACAAGGTCTACCAGCGCAAAGGCGTGGCGATTACGCTGGATATCTCGCCAGAGCTCACCTTTATCGGCGACAAAAATGATTTTATGGAAGTGCTGGGTAACGTACTGGATAACGCCTGCAAATACTGCCTCGAATTCATTGAAGTCACCGCGCGCCAAACCGACAAAACGCTGCATCTGTTTATCGATGACGACGGGCCTGGTATTCCGGAAAACAAACGCGACCTGATCTTCGTGCGCGGTCAGCGCGCTGACACGTTGCGCCCAGGCCAGGGGTTAGGTTTAGCCGTGGTGCGCGACATCCTCGAACAGTACTCCGGTCAGGTGATCGCCACAACCAGCCCGCTCGGTGGCGCGCGCATGGAAGTCATTTTTCAGCGACAGGAAGTCGAGCATCACCGCGAGTAGAATGGGACGCGGGCTGTTATACTTGCCATCATTCTTTGCAGCAAACGGACGCCTTATATGGACTATCAGCTCGACATCAACTGGCCCGACTTTATTCAGCGCTACTGGCAGAAACGCCCGGTGGTGCTTAAACGGGGTTTTAAAAACTTCGTCGACCCTATTTCTCCTGACGAGCTAGCCGGTCTGGCAATGGAAAATGAGGTGGATAGTCGCCTTGTTAGCCATAACGAGGGCAAATGGCAGGTCAGCCACGGTCCGTTTGAGAGCTACGATCATCTCGGCGAAAGTAACTGGTCGCTGCTGGTGCAGGCGGTAAACCACTGGCATGAACCTTCTGCTGCGCTAATGCGCCCGTTCCGTTTCCTGCCCGACTGGCGCGTTGACGATCTGATGATCTCCTTTGCCGTTCCCGGCGGCGGCGTGGGCCCGCATTTTGATCAATACGATGTGTTTATCATTCAGGGCACTGGCCGTCGTCGCTGGCGCGTGGGTGAAAAAGTGCCGTTGAAGCAGCACTGCCCGCACCCGGATCTGCTGCAAGTGGAGCCTTTCGACGCCATTATTGATGAAGAGATGGAGCCCGGCGATATTCTTTATATTCCGCCTGGATTCCCGCATGAAGGCTATTCGCTGGAAAACGCCATCAACTATTCGGTCGGTTTCCGCGCGCCAAATGGTCGCGAGTTGATCAGCGGTTTTGCCGATCACATGCTGGCTAACGAATTGGGCAGCTATCGCTACAGCGATCCGGATGTGCCATCGCGTGATTGCCCATCGCAAATCCTGCCGTCGGAACTGGAAGGTATCCGTCAAGTGATGATGGATGTGATTAACCAGCCGGAGCAGTTTAATCAGTGGTTTGGCGAATTCATTTCCCAGTCGCGTCACGAACTCGACGTCGCCCCGCCGGAGCCGCCTTATCAGCCGGATGAAATCTATGATGCGTTACAGCAAGGTGATGCGCTAACGCGACTCGGCGGCCTGCGCGTGTTGACCATCGGCGATGTGGTGTTTGTCAACGGTGAATCCGTCACCTGCAGCCATCCGCATGTGCTGGCAGCATTGGCGCATAATCACGTGCTGACGCTGGAAGATTTCGGGGATGCGCTGGACGATCCTTCACTGCTGGCGCAGCTGGCAGCGTTGGTAAATAGCGGGTATTGGTTCTTCGGCGAGTAAGCTACTTTTCGGCCGCCATGAATGGCGGCCCTGCGTTGTAAGGTGCGCATTTATGCGCACCGGTTACTGTCACTTCTTCTGCCCCGCCAGCTCAGCCAGCCGCACAATTACCTCCACCGACTGCGCCATCACATTGAGTGAGGCGAACTCGTGCTTGCCGTGATAGTTGTAGCCACCGGTGAACAGGTTCGGACATGGCAACCCTTTCCACGATAGCGCAGAGCCATCGGTGCCACCGCGAATCGGTTTGACGTTCGGTTCAATGCCACAATCGCGCATCGCCTGCAGCGCCAGCTCAATAATGTGCGGGTGCGGTTCAACCTTCTCACGCATGTTACGATAGCTATCGCTGATCTCGACTTTTATCGAACACTCGCTTTGCAGCCCTTGGCTCACGCGCTGGCCAATCTCTTCCAGCAACTGTTTACGCTGGGCATAGCTGTCGGCATCAAAATCACGGATCAGATACATCAGCTCGGCATGCTCAACCGTCCCTTTGATGGTATGCAGATGGAAGAAACCTTCATAACCGTCGGTATACTGCGGCTTCTCTTTGGCTGGCAGTTCAGCGTGGAAGCGCATTGCCAAATCCAGCGCATTAACCATCACATTTTTGGCGCTGCCAGGATGCACGTTGTTGCCGGTGATTTTAACCATCGCGGTGGCAGCGTTAAAATTCTCGAACTCAAATTCGCCGAGATCGCTGCCATCGACGGTGTAAGCCCAATCGGCAGCGAAACCTTCGACATCGAAGTGCGACGCACCGCGGCCAATCTCTTCATCCGGCGTAAAGGCCACGCGAATCGCCCCGTGCGGCGTATCACTGGTTGCCAGACGCGCCATCGCGGTCATGATCTCGGCGATACCGGCTTTGTCATCGGCACCCAGCAGGGTTTTACCATCGGTGGTGATCAACGTATGACCAATGAGCTTATGCAGGATCGGGAACATCACCGGCGACAGAATTTCATCGCCGTTGCCGAGGGCGATATCGCCACCACGGTAGTTTTCAATAATCTGCGGATTGACGTTTTTGGCGGTGAAATCCGGAGACGTGTCCATATGCGAAATAAAGCCGATCACCGGCGTAGCCCAATCGACGTTTGCCGGTAAAGTACCCATTACGCAGCAATGATCGCTCAGAGAAACATCAACAAAGCCTAGCGCGATGAGTTCTTCCTGTAATTGACGCGCCAGCGCCCACTGCCCTTCACTGCTTGGCACCTGTCGTGCCTGAGGTTTTGACTGAGTTTCTACTGCGACATAACTGAGAAAACGCTCAAGTAATTGATCCATCTGTCATCCCTCTAAAGAACCTGCGTCATTATCATGGTGGCCTACTGCCGCCATGTTGCGTCAAATCATTATCCTTCAGGTTAGCTCTCTCAACGGGAATTGCGTTGAAAATTCGCTCACTGTTGCCTGTCCGACTTTCCCGTTACGCATACTCCGGCATTTTTCGGCGTTTTCAAGGTAAATCCGTGGCAAAACATGGCATTGACACATTTTTGCGGTATCATCGCGCCCTTCATCACCGCAAGCCGTCAACCGCGGCTATGCTGTAACCTGATTCACCATCAGACTGAGTGACTAAAATGACGCAAACACGCGCTCCCGCGCTGGTTACGCTTTCTGGCATCAGTAAAGCTTTTGATGGCAAAACCATCATCTCCGACTTCGACCTGACCATCCGTCACGGCGAATTCATCACGCTGCTCGGCCCTTCCGGCTGCGGAAAAACCACCATTTTACGCCTGATTGCCGGACTGGAAGATGCCGATCGCGGTCACATCACTCTTGATGATAATGACATCACCGATCTGCCGGCCGAGCATCGCCACATCAACACCGTGTTTCAGAGCTATGCGCTGTTTCCGCATATGTCGGTGTTTGAAAATGTCGCTTTTGGCCTGCGCATGCAGAAAACGCCATCAGCGGAGATCATCACGCGCGTTAACGATGCGCTAGCGATGGTGCAGCTGGAGAGCTTTGCCGATCGGCGTCCGCATCAGCTTTCTGGCGGTCAGCAACAGCGCGTGGCCATTGCACGCGCGGTGGTCAACCGCCCGAAAGTACTGCTGCTGGATGAGTCGCTGTCGGCGCTGGATTACAAGCTGCGTCGTCAAATGCAAAACGAGCTAAAAGCGCTGCAGCGAAAGCTCGGCATTACCTTTGTCTTCGTTACCCACGATCAGGAAGAGGCGCTGACCATGTCCGATCGTATCGTGGTGATGCGCGATGGCCGCATCGAACAGGACGGCACGCCGCGCGAAATCTACGAAGAGCCCGCCAACCTGTTTGTGGCGCGCTTTATTGGCGAGATTAACGTGTTCGATGCCGAGGTGCTAAACAGCGATCATGCGCCCACCATCCGCGCCCGCGTGGAAGGCCGCGAATGTGAACTGCAGTGTGATTTTCCGGTGAGCGTGGGCGATAAGCTGCATGTGCTGCTGCGTCCGGAAGATCTGCGCGTGGAAGAGATCGATCACGACAGCCGCAGCGATAATCTGATCGGCTATGTGCGCGAGCGCAACTATAAAGGCATGACGCTGGAATCTACCGTTGAGCTGGAGAACGGCAAGTTGCTGACGGTGAGCGAATTCTTTAACGAAGACGATCCCGATTTTGACCACTCGCTGAACCAGAAGATGGCCGTCAGCTGGGTAGCAAACTGGGAGGTGGTGCTGCCGTATGAAGTTGATGCGTAACCGTCTGCAGAACGTCATTGTGCTGCTTATCGTCAGCTGGCTGACGCTGTTTGTGCTGCTGCCCAACCTGATGATCTTCGCCACCAGCTTCCTGACGCGTGACGATGCGCATTTTGTCAGTATGGCCTTCACCCTCAACAACTACACGCGGCTGCTCGATCCGCTTTACGCCGATGTGCTGCTGCATTCGCTGAATATGGCGTTTATCGCCACGCTCTGTTGCCTGCTGCTCGGTTATCCGTTTGCCTGGTGTTTGACTAAGCTGCCCGCGCGTCTGCGTCCGCTGATGCTGTTCCTGCTGATTGTGCCGTTCTGGACCAACTCGCTGATCCGCATCTACGGATTGAAAATTTTCCTCAGCACGCGCGGCTGGCTAAATGAATTTTTGCTGTGGATCGGCATAATCGACAAACCCTTTCGCATTATGTACACCTCAGAAGCGGTGATTCTGGGGCTGATCTACATTCTGTTGCCGTTTATGGTGCTGCCCCTCTACTCCAGCCTGGAAAAGTTGGATAAATCCTGCCTCGAAGCGGCACGCGATCTTGGCGCGAATAAAGTGAAAACTTTCTGGCGCATCATTTTGCCGCTGACCATGCCGGGCATTGTCGCCGGGTGCCTGCTGGTGTTTATTCCGGCGATGGGCTTGTTCTTCGTGGCGGATTTACTGGGGGGCGCAAAAAATTTGTTGATTGGTAACGTCATTAAGAGCCAGTTCCTTAATATCCGTGATTGGCCGTTCGGTGCCGCCACCAGTATTGTGATGACGCTGCTGATGGGGCTGATGCTGCTGGCTTACTGGCGTGCGGCGCGTATGCTGAACAGCAAGGTGGAGCTGCAATGATGGCGCGTTGGTTACGCAGCGGCTTCATGACCGTGATTTATGCCTGGTTTTATATCCCGATCATCATTTTAATCGTCAACTCCTTCAACAGTTCGCGCTTCGGCATTAACTGGCAGGGCTTCAGCACGCAGTGGTATCGCCTGTTGATGAATAACGACAGCTTGATTCAGGCGGCACAACATTCGCTGCTGATGGGCGTACTCTCCGCCAGCTGCGCCACCCTTATCGGCTCGCTGACCGCTGTCGCCCTGTATCGCTATCGTTTCCGCGGCAAACCGTTCGTCAGCGGCATGCTGTTTGTGGTGATGATGTCGCCGGATATCGTGATGGCAATTTCACTGCTGGTGCTGTTTATGCTGCTGGGCATTTCGCTCGGCTTCTGGTCGCTGCTGTTTTCACACATCACCTTCTGCCTGCCGTTTGTGGTAATTACCGTCTATTCGCGCCTGAAAGGGTTTGATGTACGCATGCTGGAAGCCGCCAAAGATCTCGGTGCCAGCGAAGTCACCATATTACGCAAGATTCTGCTGCCGCTGGCGCTACCGGCCGTCGCAGCGGGTTGGCTGTTAAGCTTTACGCTGTCGATGGACGATGTGGTGGTTTCGTCGTTCGTCACCGGGCCGAGCTTTGAAATCTTGCCATTAAAAATTTATTCGATGGTCAAAGTTGGCGTGTCACCCGAAGTGAATGCGCTGGCGACAATTTTGCTGCTGCTGTCGCTGCTGTTGGTGGCGCTCAGTCAGCTGCTGCTCCGTGATAAAACCAAATAGAGGATAATCGATGAAAAAATGGTCTCATTGGCTGGCGGCTGGGGCGCTGGCATTGGGCATGCAGAGCGCGCAGGCAGATGACAGCAAAACGCTCTATTTCTATAACTGGACCGAATATGTGCCACCGGGGCTGCTGGAGCAGTTCACCAAAGAGACCGGCATTAAGGTGATTTACTCTACCTACGAATCCAATGAAAGCATGTATGCCAAGCTGAAGACCTGGAAAGATGGCGCCTATGATTTGGTGGTGCCTTCAACCTACTTCGTCGCCAAGATGCGCCATGAAGGCATGCTGCAAAAGATTGATAAATCTCAGCTCAGCAACTTCAAAAACCTTGATCCTAACCTGCTGAATAAGCCGTTTGATCCTAACAACGATTACTCAATTCCCTATATCTGGGGTGCAACGGCAATTGGGATCAACACCGATGAAGTGGATGCAAATAGCATCACCCGCTGGGCCGATTTGTGGAAGCCGGAGTATAAGCAAAGCCTGCTGCTGACCGACGATGCGCGAGAAGTGTTCCAGATGGCGCTGCGCAAGTTGGGCTATTCGGGCAATACCCGCGATCCAAAACAGATCGACGCTGCCTACGAAGAGTTGAGAAAGCTGATGCCGAACGTGCTGGCGTTCAACTCCGATAACCCGGGCAACCCGTTTATGGAAGGCGAAGTGAACGTTGGCATGATCTGGAACGGTTCGGCGTATGTTGCACGCCAGGCGGGCACGCCGCTGCAGATTGTCTGGCCGCAGGAAGGCGGGATTTTCTGGATGGATAATCTGGCGATTCCGGCTAACGCGAAAAACCGTGAAGGCGCGCTGAAGCTGATTAACTTCCTGCTGCGCCCGGCAGTCGCAGCGCAAGTGGCGGAAACCATTGGTTATCCTACGCCAAACCTGGCGGCGAAGAAGTTGTTGCCGCCGGAAGTAGCCAACGATCCTTCGCTTTATCCATCAGCCGACGTGATTAAAAACGGCGAGTGGCAGAATGATGTTGGTGATGCCAGTGTGCAGTATGAGACGCTGTTCCAGAAGTTGAAGGCGGGACGTTAATCACTTGTAGGGTCGCTATTCATGGCGACCTGGAATACGGAGTGCGCAAAAATGCGCACCCTACCATTTTCTCTACTTATACAACCCACGCAAGAATGTATGCACAAACTCCGGCACCACTTCACTCGCTAAGCCGTAATGACGCTCGGCAAACTCATTGCCGACCTGGCTCGGTTCCAGATTCAGTTCCACGGTATGCGCGCCCTGCAGTTTCGCCTCATGGACAAACCCGGCGGCGGGATAGACATGGCCTGACGTGCCAACGGCGATAAACAGATTCGCCTGCTCAATCGCCTGATAAATCTCTTCCATCCCCAGCGGCATTTCACCAAACCATACGATGTGCGGACGCAACATTGCCGGGAACTGGCAGCAGGTGCAGCGATCGTCCGGCGTTAAATCTTCGGTCCAGTCCAGCACTTGTCCGCTGTTCACACAACGCACCTTCAACAGCTCACCGTGCATATGCAGCACGCGTTGGCTGCCGGCACGTTCGTGCAGGTTATCGATATTCTGCGTCACCAACAGGAAATTATCGCCCAGCACCTGCTCCAGTTCTGCCAGCGCTTTGTGCGCAGCGTTAGGCTGAATCTCTGACTGCTGCAGCTGTTGACGGCGCGCATTGTAGAACGCCTGCACCAGCGCAGGATCGCGCTGAAAACCTTCCGGCGTGGCGACATCTTCCACGCGGTGCTCTTCCCACAAGCCATCGGCGGCACGGAAAGTGCGAATCCCCGACTCGGCGGAAATACCCGCGCCAGTCAGCACTACCACGCGCGGTTGCGGATGCGCAGCCAGTTCAGCTTTGCGATCGCGCTCGAAGATGCGTTGGCGAAAGCGCTGATGCACCTTGCGGCGGTTTTTTTTGTCGCGGGCGAGTCGTAGGCGGCGGCGCGGTATGCGCATAAAAGCTCCTTATCTGCGGCGTTTATCGCCGCGCTTCGGGTATTTTTCGGGCTAATCTGCCCGATAATAGCAGCCGCACGGCGGCTGCGTTTTATCTTTACTGACCGCTAAGCACGCGGGCCGGATCGATACGGCTGGCGCGCCGTGCCGGATACCAGCTGGCAATCAGGCTCAGCACAATCGCGGTGCCCAGCACCGAAATCACATCAATCCAGTGCAGTTCAGACGGCAGAAAATCGATAAAGTAGATATCGCCCGCCAGCAGCTGATGCCCGGTAAGGTGCTCAAACACGCGCATCACCGGCGTGAGATTGAGCGCCACCAGCACGCCAACCACCACGCCGCTGACGCTGCCGAGCAGGCCAGCCAGCAAGCCGTACCAGATAAAGATGGCGCGAATCAGGCCGTCTTTAGCGCCCAGCGTGCGCAGCACCGCGATGTCGCTGCTCTTATCTTTTACCGCCATCACCAGCGTCGAAACGATGTTAAAGCAGGCCACACCAATCACCAGCACCATGGCTAAATACATAATGGCGCGAATCATCTGGATGTCACGGTACATGTAGCCGTAAGTGCCAATCCAGCTCTTGATATAGACGTAAGAGTGCGTCACTTCACCGGCGTCACGCACCAGCTTCTGCGCCTGGAACGGGTCGTTCATCTTCAGCGCAATACCGCTGACGCTGTCGCCCATATCCAGATACGTCTGCGCATCGGCCAGCGGCACCAGCGCCAGGCTGTGATCGAGCATGCCGCTCAGTTGCAGCACGCCGCTGACCTGCAGACGAATACGTTTCGGCTGCAGCAGTTTATTTTCGCCATCATTATTCGGAATCATGATGGTGATCCAATCGCCCTGTTTGACGTTAAGCGATTTGGCGATGCCGCCACCAAGGATGATCTGTTGTTTGCCGGCCGCGAACTGCGACCAGGCATCACCGGCGACAAAGCTCGGTAAGGCGCTAAGCCGCGATTCTTGCTGCGGATCGACGCCTTTTACCTGTAGCGCTTGCAGCTTCGCGCCACTCTCAATCAGCCCGGTAAAGTTGATGTACGGCGCAGCCGCGGCAATGCCGGAAACCTGTTCAATGGGGGCGATCATCGGTTGCCAGTGGCGGAACGGCTGATTAACCGGTTCGATTTCACCGTGTGGCACCACCGCCAGAATGCGGTTATTGAGCTCACGTTCAAAGCCGTTCATGGCGCTCAGGCCGATGATCAATACCGCCACGCCCAGCGCGATGCCAATGGTGGAAATGATGGAGATCAGCGAGACCATGCCACCACGCCGCCGTCCGCGGCTAAAACGCAGCCCGAGCAGCAGAGATAATGACGAAGCCATCAGATCACTCCCAGCGTCAGTTGGTCGCTCAGCTCACCGTCGCGCATCTCCATTTGACGGCTTAGGCGTTTCGCCAGTTGCAGATCGTGCGTCACCACCAGGAAGGCGGTGCCCTGTTTGACGTTCAGCTCGCCCAGCAGTTCAAAAATCGCGTCGGCGTTACGGGCATCGAGGTTACCGGTAGGTTCATCGGCCATCACCAGACGCGGACGATTTACCAGCGCGCGGGCAATCGCCACACGCTGACGTTCCCCACCCGACAACTCAGAAGGCCGATGCGCGGCACGCTTTTCCAGCCCCACCGCCGCCAGCATTTCACGCGCGCGGGATTCCGCTTCCGCTTTGCCAATTTTGCCTATCAGTAGCGGCATCGCGACGTTCTCCAGCGCGCTGAAGTCTGGCAGTAAATGGTGGAACTGATAGATAAAGCCCAGCTCGCGGTTACGCAGCTCTGCTTTGGCGGCTGACGACATGGCGTTCAGCGATTTGCCATCAAAAACCACATCGCCCGAGGTCGGCGCATCCAAACCGCCCAGCAGGTGTAACAAGGTACTTTTCCCTGAACCGGAGCTGCCGACAATCGCCGTCAGTTCACCCGGCTGCAGGCTGAAAGCGACATTGCGCAGTACATCGGTCTGCACGCTGCCTTCCTGATAGCGTTTGCACAGGTCACGACACTGCAACAAAGGAGTATTACTCATAACGTAAAGCCTCAGCGGGTTGGACGGCAGCAGCGCGCCACGACGGATAAAGGGTAGACAGCAGCGCGACGGCCATCGAGACCAGCGCAATCGTGATCACCTGCAACACGTTGATGTCGACCGGCAGCGCCGCGCCATCAAGGAACAGGCCAATCACCGGCATCAAATTATTGAGCTGGCTGGCGAGCAGCACACCCAGCAGAGTGCCAAGCAGCGCGCCAATAATCCCGGCGCTGGCGCCCTGCACCATAAATACTGCGACAATCTGACGACGGGTTAATCCCAGCGTTTGCAGAATCGCCACTTCGCCCTGCTTTTCCATGATCAACAGGCCAAGCGAGGTAATGATATTAAAGGCCGCTACCGCGATGATCAGGCTCAGCAGAAGGCCCATCATGTTTTTCTCCATGCGCACCGCCTGGAACAGATCGCCTTTACGCTCACGCCAGTCTTTCCACGTCAGGCCATCTGGCAGCTTTTGCTGGCTGAGCGCATCAACGCTCAACGGCTTATCCAGCCATAAACGCCAGCCGGTGATATTGCCGAGCGGGTATCGCATCACGCGTGACGCATCTTGCTGGTTGACCAGAATCTGATAGCCATCGACTTCGCTGTTTGCCGCATAAGTGCCGGCCACGGTGAAAATACGCTGACTCGGCAAGCGCCCCACCGGCGTGAACTGACTGACCGACGGCACCATTAAACGCAGCTGATCGCCGCGCTTTACGCCGAGCTGCGCGGCGAGTTGTTCACCGAGGATGACGTTATATTGGCCGGGTTGCAGCACGCTTTGCTGCGTGTTAACGAGGAACGGCGTCAGCGGATCTGCTTCATCAGGATTGATGCCAAGCATCACGCCCACCGAAACGTTACGCGCGCTCTGCAATACCACATCCGCCGTAGTCAGCGGAGCCATGCGCTTGACGCCTTGCAGTTTCAGGCCCTCCGCCGGCAACGCTTTCGGGTC
This sequence comes from Enterobacter ludwigii, assembly GCA_900068845.1. Taxonomy (GTDB): domain Bacteria; phylum Pseudomonadota; class Gammaproteobacteria; order Enterobacterales; family Enterobacteriaceae; genus Pantoea; species Pantoea ludwigii_A. Next base: position 725,192 of record CEFQ01000010.1, on the reverse strand, counting down.
AATGCTGCCCTTGTCGCTGGTGACCAGCGCCTGCGGCATCAGGCCAAGGATATTCCCTTCCAGCTCGCGCTCGAAGCCGTTCATCACCGATAACACGGTGACCAGCGCCAATACGCCGAGCGTAATGCCGATAGTAGAGAGCCAGGAGACGAAGCGACCAAAGCGGTCTGAGGCACGTCCACGCATGTAGCGCAAACCGATGAATAACGCGACTGGTTGATACATGAGATCCGTCTTGGCAGCTGCCTGAAAATAAGTAGTGGGATGATAAAGGAGGTGCCTGCTTTATGAAACCTCTAACCCTCTGAGTTAGCGGCAAAGTTGTGTCAAAAACCGTATCAGCCCAAGGTTATGCATAAATTTGCGACAAATTAATGATGCTATTTGTACGTTTATTGGTCATGGGCTGGCGTAGACTTATTGTTGAAACACCGATGGCGACGAGGAGTACACCATGTTCAAGTTCCCCAAAAACAGTATTGTGAAACACAAATCGGGTGAAATCAGAGGCGAGATTGTCAACGTTTTTGAACAGGGAGATGCGCCAACCGGCTATTACGTGAAGTGGGACGACGGCAATCACAGTTACCATCTGGAGAAAGAGCTGTCATGGGCCAATGTTGATCGTCCACGGATGCACTACACCCAGCAATCGAGTAAGTGATTTATGTTTCGTGGTCGCCATGAATGGCGTAATGCATGCCAGTTAAGAGATGAAGAACCCGATTGCCGAGCGTACACATTGTAGCGGCGCAATTCATTGCGCGATAAATCGCGCCGCTACGGAAAGTGCGGTGATTTGATGCGGCGCTTGCTATAGGCATTTCGCCATTAATGGCGACCCGACGCGTTTTTGTAGGGGCGTCATTTATGGCGACCAGGCAGAAACTCCGAAACGACAGATGATCCTCAGGGCGGATTATGGAATGATGACGCCCTGTAATCCAAGGAGAGAATGTCGAGATCCCATGTCGGAACAGAGTCGTTATACCCTGCCAGTCAAAGCCGGCGACCATCGCCAGCTCGGCCAGTTAGTCGGCGCCGCGCAAGCGCTTGAGTGTGCCAGCATCACCGAACGCCACAGCGGTCCGGTGTTGATGATTACCCCGGATATGCAATCTGCCCTGCGCCTGCAGGAGGAGATACGCCAGTTCACCGATCTGCCGGTCACCCATCTCGCTGACTGGGAAACCCTGCCCTACGACAGCTTCTCGCCGCATCAGGACATCATCTCCGCTCGCCTCTCTACGCTGTATCAACTGCCCAATTTAACGCGTGGCATGCTGATTATGCCGGTCAACACGCTCATGCAGCGCGTCTGTCCGCACAGCTTCCTGCACGGCCATGCGCTGGTGATGCAGCAAGGGCAAAAACTGTCGCGCGATGCGCTGCGCGATCAGCTGGAGCAGGCCGGTTATCGCCACGTTGATCAGGTGATGGAGCACGGCGAATACGCCACGCGCGGCGCGTTGCTCGATCTGTTCCCAATGGGCAGCGATCAGCCCTATCGCATTGACTTCTTTGATGACGAAATTGATAGCCTGCGTCTGTTTGATGTTGATACCCAGCGCACGCTGGAAGCGGTCAATGCCATCAACCTGCTGCCGGCACATGAATTCCCGACCGATAAGGCCGCCATCGAGCTGTTCCGCAGCCGCTGGCGCGAAACCTTTGATGTGCGTCGTGAACCGGAGCACGTCTATCAACAGGTGAGCAAAGGCACACTGCCCGCCGGGATCGAATATTGGCAGCCGCTGTTCTTCGAGCAGGAACTGCCGACGCTGTTCAGCTATCTGCCGGGTAATACGCTGCTGCTCAACAGCGGCGATTTGCTGGCTAGCGCCGAGCGCTTCTGGCTTGATGCCAACGCGCGCTTTGAGAATCGCCGTATCGATCCGATGCGTCCCTTGCTGGAGCCGGCCACGCTGTGGCTGCGTCCCGATGCGCTGCTGAGCGAACTAAAAGCCTGGCCGCGTATGCAACTCAGCAGCGAGACGCTGCCGGAGAAAGCGGCGAACACCAACCTGGGTTATCAGCCGCTGCCGGAATTAACGGTGCAGGCGCAGGCCAAAGCGCCGCTCGATCTGCTGCGTCAATTCCTCGAACAATTCAGCGGTCAGGTGATTTTCTCGGTAGAGAGTGAAGGCCGCCGCGAAAGCCTGCAAGAATTGTTGACGCGCATCAAATTGCGTCTGCACGCTATCGATCACGTTGATCAAGCCGCCGATCAGCCGCACAGCTTGATGATTGGCGCCAGCGAGCGTGGCTTTATCGATACGCAACGCCATCTGGCATTGATCTGCGAAAGCGATCTGCTCGGCGAGCGCGTGAGTCGTCGGCGCCAGGATAATCGCCGCACCATCAATCCCGATGTGCTGATCCGCAACCTTGCCGAGCTGCATCCCGGCCAGCCGGTAGTACATCTTGAGCACGGCGTCGGGCGTTATATTGGTCTGACCACGCTTGAAGCTGGCGGCATCGTCGCCGAATACCTGATGCTCTCCTATGCTGGCGACGCCAAGCTGTACGTGCCGGTTTCGTCGCTGCATCTGATTAGCCGCTATGCCGGCGGTGCGGACGAGAATGCGCCGCTGCATAAACTCGGCAGTGATGCCTGGTCACGCGCGCGGCAAAAAGCGGCCGAGAAAGTGCGCGACGTGGCGGCGGAGCTGCTGGATATCTACGCCCAACGCGCGGCCAAAACCGGCTTCGCCTTTAAGCACGATCGCGATCAGTATCAGTTGTTCTGTGAAGGTTTCCCGTTTGAAACTACGCCGGATCAAGGTCAGGCGATCAATGCGGTATTGAGCGACATGTGTCAGCCGCTGGCGATGGATCGCCTGGTGTGCGGTGACGTGGGCTTTGGTAAAACCGAAGTGGCAATGCGCGCCGCCTTCCTGGCGGTTGAGAACGCCAAACAGGTCGCGGTGCTGGTGCCGACTACGCTGCTGGCGCAGCAGCATTACGACAACTTCCGCGATCGTTTCGCTAACTGGCCGGTGCGCATTGAGATGCTGTCGCGCTTCCGTACCGCTAAAGAACAAACTCAGGTGCTGGAGCAGGCGCGCGAAGGCAAAGTCGATATTCTGATCGGCACGCATAAGCTGCTGTCGAACGACCTGAAATGGCACGATCTTGGCCTACTGATCGTGGATGAAGAGCATCGCTTTGGCGTGCGTCACAAAGAGCGTATCAAGGCGATGCGCGCCGATGTGGATATCCTGACGCTCACCGCTACGCCAATTCCGCGTACCCTGAATATGGCGATGAGCGGTATGCGCGATCTGTCGATTATTGCCACGCCACCGGCACGACGCATGGCGGTGAAAACCTTTGTGCGTGAGTACGATAGTCTGGTGGTGCGCGAAGCGATTCTGCGTGAAGTGCTGCGCGGCGGCCAGGTTTACTATCTCTATAATGACGTGGAGAACATTGAGAAAGCGGCGCAGCGGCTGGCCGATCTGGTACCGGAAGCGCGTATTGCCATTGGGCATGGTCAGATGCGCGAGCGCGATTTGGAGCGGGTGATGAATGATTTTCACCATCAGCGCTTTAACGTGCTGGTGTGTACCACCATCATCGAAACCGGTATCGACGTACCCAGCGCCAACACCATTATCATCGAACGCGCCGACCACTTTGGTCTGGCCCAGCTGCATCAGCTGCGTGGCCGCGTAGGACGTTCGCACCATCAGGCCTATGCGTGGCTGCTGACGCCGCATCCAAAAGCCATGACCACCGATGCGCAGAAGCGTCTGGAAGCGATCGCTTCGCTGGAAGATTTAGGTGCCGGTTTTGCACTGGCGACGCACGATCTGGAGATTCGCGGTGCCGGAGAACTGCTCGGCGAAGATCAGAGCGGCCAGATGGAAACCATCGGCTTCACATTGTATATGGAGCTACTGGAGAACGCGGTCGATGCGCTGAAAGCAGGTCGCGAGCCGTCGCTGGAAGATCTTACCAGCAATCAAACCGAAATCGAATTGCGTATGCCTGCCCTGCTACCGGATGATTTTATTCCGGATGTAAACACCCGTTTGTCGCTCTACAAGCGCGTAGCCAGCGCGGCGGATGCGCAGGATCTGGCGGAGTTGAAGGTCGAGATGATCGACCGCTTCGGTAAACTGCCGGATGCTGCGCGTAATCTGCTGGATATCGCCGGGTTACGCTTAGTGGCGCGCGAGTTGGGGATTCGTAAGATTGAAGCCAGCGATAAAGGCGGTTTCTTCGAGTTTGCGCCGCAGAATCAGGTCGATCCGGGTTGGTTGATTGGGCTGCTGCAGAAAGATCCCCAACAGTGGAAGCTGGATGGTCCAACCCGTCTGAAATTTACCCGTGAAATGGCCGACCGAAAAATTCGTATGGAATGGGTGCAGGGATTTGTCAGCGAGCTGGCGAAAAACCGGGTTTAATGCCGTAGGGTCGCCATACATGGCGTAATGCTCGTCAGTTAAGCATGCGCTGAGCTGTGCACTGACACCGCAGAGGTTCCGCCCGCCAGGCATCAGGCAGTTTCAGAACGCGTCAAGCAGGCGGCCGGGCTAAGGTCCGAAGGCGCGGACCTTAGCAATCCGCGCCTGCGCCGTCCTCGCTGTTCCCTTGCTTATCCCTCCGGCCTGACGGACCGCGCGGATTCGCCATCCCTGGCTCATGCCGCGCTTTCGCCGACGTCGTGTCGGCTCATCCGGGCCGTCGCTCTGCGCTCGGCGCTGCGGATGGCGCCCAACACCGCTGCCTGTGAATGCAATATCTGGTCTGAAATTTCGTTGGCTGAAGGTTTAAGCAAACCTGGTCGCCATGAATGGCGACCCTACAGGCGTTACAGCGGGGATGATTCGGAAATAGACATTGTTGCTGCGGCACGGGTGTGGAGACGACATCCCAGCCCGCTGAGCGAGTGAAGGATTCTAGGGCGAGCCGCAGGGATGCGGCGAGTGGCGGCGTTGAGCAGGAGCGAATCGCCGCCGGTCCGTCAGGAATCGTGAGTGAGTGAGTGAAGGCATCGCGCAGCGGCGGGCTGGGCTGGTGCAGGGCCAGGGAGTGAAAAGGGCGTGACCATACGCCCTCTTCTCGGTCGCCGCATAGCAATACTGAAACTGCCCCAGCTAATGGCGAACGAAAGTCGCTCGGCGCTTTACTGATCGGCATTACGCCATTTAGGGCGACCGGTCATTATTCAACGGGACAGAAGGTCACTATTCATGGCGGACCGACGAAAAAAGCGCCTTGCGGCGCTTTTACGTTACGGCTGCTGTGATGCATCTTTGCCCAATTAGGCCTGATTCGAATTGAGTATTAGCTGACCATTTCGGTCGAGTGGAATGCGGGTGCCAGGGTCGTTTTCCATGCGGATTTTGCCCTGCTGGTCGCCTATTTTATAGGTCACATCATAACCCAGCATTTTTTCCTGTTTATCATATACCGTTTTGCAACGTTGCTCGTTGGTGGTGTATGTATCGCGATCCTGCAACGCACCTTGCACCTGATTACCGCCGTAACCCCCAGCCAGCGCACCCGCTACTGTAGCGACATCGCGTCCGCGTCCGCCACCAAACTGATGGCCCAACACGCCGCCTGCTACCGCGCCCAGCACCGAACCGGCAATACGATTCTCATCCTGTACCGCACGACGATGGGTTAAGGTCACGTTGCGACACTCCTGTCGCGGCTGTTTGATACTCTCTTTGATCGGTGTTGCCGACAAGACTTGTGCAAACTGCGGGCCGCGATCGAAAACATCCATGCTGGCGACTGCGGCAACACCTAACGCTGCTGCTACGCCGATACCGATACCCGCTAACATTGATTTATTCACAGGAATGTCCTCCTGAAGGTTGTTACCGCGCATTCCTGCCGCTACGAAATCCTGTGTAGCCGAGGCATAACCGGCGTGCGCGCCGCGCCGTGTTTGTTGGTAATAAGTTTTACAGATGGACCGTAATTGCAACATCAGATTAATGGAGGAAACGCAGCGGAAACCCATCAGGGCCAGCTTTTAGGAGAGTTCTGAGAGCGGGTGAAATCGTGCCGTAATCTTAAGCTGAACGTGGATTTTTCAGCGGCTTACGGCAGCTAGCATAGCGTGGGGCGGCATTACACCGCCCGGGAATCATTAGTGCAGCTTGAGGCGCGGACGCAGTACGCGGTTAAGACTGCCGACCAGCATCATCAACCCGGTCTTGAAGTATCCGTGGAGCGCAATCTGGTGCATACGATATAGAGAGATGTAGACAAAACGCGCAATGCGCCCTTCCACCATCATCGATCCGCGCATCAGGTTGCCCATCAAACTTCCTACGGTACTGAAGCGGGAGAGCGATACCAGCGAACCGTGATCTTTATAGACATAGGCTTTCAATGGCTTGTCTTTACGCTGGGCGAGAATATTGTCCAGTGCCCGCGACGCCATCTGATGCGCCGACTGCGCACGCGGCGGCACAAATCCGCCACCCGGCAGCGCGCAGGATGCGCAATCGCCAATGGCATAGATGTCGTCATCCAGCGTGGTTTGTAACGTCTCTTTCACCACCAGCTGATTGATACGGTTGGTTTCCAGGCCGCCAATCTCTTTCAGGAAGTCTGGCGCTTTAATACCGGCCGCCCACACCATCAAATCGGCATCAATGAATTCGCCGCCTTTGGTATTCAAGCCCTTTTCTGTGGCGCTGGTTACCATCGTTTGCGTCAATACACGCACGCCGAGCTTAGTCAGTTCCTGATGTGCCGCGGCGGAGATACGCGGTGGCAGCGCCGGCAGAATACGTTCACCGGCTTCCACCAGCGTGACATTCAACGAGCTGCTATCCAGACCTTTATAACCGTAGCTGTGCAGCTGTTTCACCGCGTTATACAGCTCTGCGGAGAGTTCCACGCCGGTGGCGCCGCCGCCGACAATGGCAATATTCACTTTCTCCAGGCTGCCTTCGCTGGCCGAGAAACGCAGGAACAGGTTGAGCATTTCGTTGTGGAAACGACGTGCCTGATGCGGGTTATCGAGGAAGATGCAGTGATCTTTTACCCCCGGCGTGCCGAAGTCGTTTGAGGTACTGCCGAGCGCAATGACCAGGCGATCGTAGGCCAGCTCACGCTGCGGCACTAATAACGCACCTTCCGCGTCGCGGATTTCGGCCAGCTCAAGGGTTTTGCTTTCACGGTTGATTTGCGTCAGCGATCCCAGTTGGAACTGGAAGCCATGATTACGCGCGTGGGCCAGGTAGCTCAGCGCATCAATCCCTTCATCCATCGAACCGGTTGCCACTTCATGCAGCAGCGGTTTCCATAGATGGCTGTGGTTACGATCGACCAGAATGATCTCGGCTTTCTTCTTGCGTCCCAGCTTGTGACCGAGCTGGGTTGCCAGCTCTAAGCCACCCGCACCACCGCCGATGATAACGATTTTTTCCATAGATGTAGTCAACAAAGACCCCCTCAAAGTTGTAAACCAATAGTTAATTAATGGTTAATAAAAACCTTAATAAACATAGGGTTGGCGACGTTAAATCGCGAGCTGAGGGCAGAATATCACGGCGTCGGAGACATCACATAAGAAAATTGATGTACATCAATCTTTCAGCTGAATTATCAGAATGTTACACATTTTATGCGCCGCATCACACGGCGCGCTGGCGATCAGGCGAGGAGTTTGAACGCTTTGATGCGCTGTAAATGCGGCGCGATATTCTTAAATTTATGGCTGGCTTCGTCATCCCAGATGATTTCATAGAACGGATGCAGATGTCCCGCACTGCGCTGATTATCCAGCGCTTCATCCTGACGAGAGAGAATCGCCAGGCACTTTTCGCGGTTCTTTTCACGAAAATCGCTGACGCACTTGGTAGCAATATCGAGATACTCTTCCGGGCGATCGATTTTGCCTTCCATGTTTTCAAACGGGAACAAATTAGGATTGAACATCACCTGACGCATGCCGCAGAGAAAACCAATGCGCTCGGCCCAATACCCGCCCAGCCCAACCCCGCATATCAGCGGATGCGCATCATCGCCCTGTTGCAGCAGCTTGTCGCACTCTTTCAGCAGAAACTGCATGTCGTGTTTGGGATGGCGGGTGCTGTAGCTCACTAATCTGACGTCCGGGTCGATAAACTGCAGCTGCAGCACCTTTTCATGGTTGCCCGGACTGTTGGAATCAAAACCGTGCAGATAGATGATCATGATTATCCTCAGCGTGGAATGAAATCCGGGCAGCGACGCTTATCTGCCCGAGGCTTTGTGCGCCAGCCAGCGCTCTTGTAACGCGCTTAACTGACGCTGATTTTGCCGCCAGCGATCGCTTGCCAACAGGCTTTGACGGGTTAAACGGCCTTGATGGTATAACTGTGTCACGCGTTCTGCCTCGATCGGCGTCAAGTTATCCAGCACGCTTACCGCGCCCGCGCGCTGATTGCACACCAGGATCATATCGCAACCGGCATTCAGCGACTGCTGTGCGCGTTCGGCGTAGCTGCCCATCACCGCCGCGCCTTCCATTGATAAGTCATCAGAGAAAATCACGCCGTTGAAGCCGAGCTCTTTACGCAACACGGTTTGCAGCCAGTACGGCGAACCGCTGGCGGGCAACGGGTCCACCTCAGTATAGATAACGTGCGCCGGCATCACCGCATCGAGTAGCTGCTCGTCAATCAACTGCTTAAAGATCGCCATGTCATGCTGACGCAGCGTGGCGGCATCGCGAGGGTCGCGCGGCGTCTCTTTATGCGAATCCGCGCTGACCGCGCCGTGACCGGGAAAATGTTTACCGGTGGTTTTCATGCCCGCTTCATGCATGCCGTTGATAAAACGACGCGCGACCTGCAGCGCGATGGACGGATCTTCATGGAACGAACGATCCCCAATGGCCGCACTGATGTGACCAATATCCAGCACTGGCGCGAAACTGATGTCGATGTCCATGGCGATCATCTCTGCCGCCATTTGCCAACCCGCCTGCTGCGCCAGTTCACCCGCAACGTTGAGATCGTGTAGCGCGGCGAAAGATTGCATGGCCGGCAGCTGCGTGAAGCCGTCGCGGAAACGCTGTACGCGGCCGCCTTCCTGATCCACCGCCACCACCAGACGATGACGCGAAGCAGCGCGAATCTGGCGCACCAGCTCTGCCAACTGCTCGACATCGTGGAAGTTGCGGGTAAACAAAATCAGCCCGCCCACCAGCGGATGCTGCAGAATTTCGCGCTCTTCGGCGTCCAGCTCATAGCTTTCGACGTCGAGCATCAGCGGTCCAGGCGTGTTCATGGTCATGTTTAAAATCCTAGGTTAAAGATCGTGCCAGCTGGCCTGCGCCAGCTGTAGTAATGTGTCATCCTGGCTCTGCTCGGCACGCAGCTGATACCAACTGGCCATCAACAATTGCAGCCACGGCTGCCAGCGCTGCATCTGGCGCGCCAGCGCTTGCTCGTCCAGATGGGCCTGTGCAGCATAACCGCTAATCCACGCCGATCGCGTATCACCATCAACTGCACACACCGCCGCCAGTTCCAGCGCCACGTCGCCGTCGGCGGCGTATTCCCAGTCGATCAGGCGTAATCCGGCAGGCGTAGCAATCAGGTTACCGGCATGCACGTCCATATGCAGTGGCGCAAGGCGCAATGGCTGCGGTTCGCCCTGCTGTAATAAGCGCTGCAGACGACGCTGCCAGCGCCAATGACGCTGATGGCAAAGCTGCCAATAGCGCTGCAGCAGCGGCGCTAAGCGTAAACGGTAGCCGGTTAAGGGCTGTTGGTGCAGACGCTGCAGCAGCAGCAAAATCGCCTCTCGCTGCGCATTAAACTGCGCGGGCTTGAGCACCTCGCCTGGGAGCCAACTTTGTAGTAGCCAGGGATCGCGCCACACCAGCGGCTGCGGCCCCAACTCCGCGTGTCTCAGCCGCTGCAACACGCGGTATTCGCGCTGGCGATCAACAAACGGAATCACCTGCGGCGGCGCACGTCGCGCCAGCAACTCGCCCTGCGACGTCTGCACGCGCACGCTTTGCCCGCTCAGTCCCGGCAGCGCGAAAAAATGACCGGCAGCTTGCGCCGTCGGCCATTGTTGCTGAATCATTTTTTGCAGCTGGGGATCAGGGTTGAGCAACACCGTTTCCTGACCAGATGATTTCACCGGTCTGCACCAGCATCAGCTGCATTTGCAGCGTCGGCGCTTTCACATCGCCCTTCGCATTGCTGTACAGCACATACTGCGCGTTGACGTTGCGTGCCAGACCAATCGCTTTACTGCGCGAATTAAGGCTGTCATCTGGCGATAAGCCCAACGTCTGCTTGGCCTGCGCCAACTGCTCTGGCGTGATCAGCGTGAACTTGCCGTTATTGGCCAGCGCATTCTGGATCGCGTCGGTGGCTTTGTCAGTTTGCAACGCGCCGTTAGTGCTGTTCTTAATGCGATCCACCAGCAACACGCTGCCCGGATTCACGCCTGAAGATTGCACCATTTTACCCACCAACGATTGTACGCTGGCGTCCCAGTTAATGGTTTTTAGCTTCGGTGGCTGCGGCACGGTTTGCGGTGGCGGCACTGGCTGCGTTGGCGGCTCTACCGGCTGAGTAGGCGTGGTCGGCTGCGTGGGTTCTACCGGTGCCGGCGTCTGTTGTTGCACAACACAACCGGTGAGCATTAGCGCAAACAGCAGCGCGCCCGAACGTTTAATACTGCGAATCACAGCTTACTCCTTAAAGATAAAGATAGAGACGCACCTTACTGGCGGTCGGATTGCCCATTTGTGAAGCCACTTCTACGCTACCATGCGCCGGTACGATTTGGATCTGCGCTGGCTCTTCCGGCGTAATTTCCAATCCTTTATCGTCGTACCAGTAGAAACGATAGTGTACTTTCACCGGCGTTTCACGCTGGTTGTACAACACGCTCATGGCACGCTGCTGACCATCTTCTTCGGTCAACTTAGGATCATCAGTAATAATACCCGCGGATAACACCGCCGATTCCATTACCAGCGACTGTGAAGTATTAATCATCGGCTTATCACTGCTGCAACCCGCAAGGGTTAGCAACAGCAAGCCACTCAGCCATTGACGCATCACATTGTCCGCCTGAGTTAGATGGCCAGCATTGGGCCCAGCGGCTGACCGCCGACCAAATGCATGTGGATGTGATAAACCTCCTGACCGCCGTGACTGTTACAGTTCATGATGAGGCGATAACCGTCTTCGGCGATGCCTTCATCACGGGCAATTTTGGCTGCCACGGTGATCATGCGGCCCAGCGCCTGCTCGTGCGCGGCCTGCACATCGTTGGTTGTTGCAATCAATACATTGGGGATGATCAGAATATGGGTGGGCGCTTTGGGCGCGATATCACGGAAGGCGGTGACCAGTTCGTCCTGATAAACCACGTCGGCGGGAATCTCGCGACGGATGATTTTACTGAAAATGGTTTCTTCAGCCATGGTGCATTTCCTTAAGCCTGAGTTCAGTCAGGCAGTATGCGTGAGGAATTCCATTTCTTTCAACCTCAGGACCACATTTCCTTCATTAAATGGCTGCCTTTAAGCCGATTTCTCACCTGAACCTCAGTGTGCTGGACCTCGCATTTCTAACACTTCATTAACCACAAAAATGAAACGCTGTTTTATAAATTAGAGATATCACAGCATTTTCTTTGTAATTTTGCCACTCACAGGCGAGTCATTGCGAAATAACGAAGGTTTGCCGGCTTAAGCCGCTCTACTTTCAATCCAATCCGAGCAAGTTGTACGGAGTGATGAGGGATGTGTTTACCGACTTATTCAAGGAGAACCTGCCATGCGCTCTCGTAAGATTGGCCTGGGCCATTATCTCGCCTATGGGTCCGGGGATTTCCTCGGTGCAGGCACCACGGCGTTAACTGCCGCCTGGCTGCTCTACTTTTACACCACTTTTTGTGGGCTCTCGCCGATACAGGCCACCTTCATTTTCGCCGCCGCCCGCGTGCTGGACGCGGTGGTAAGCCCGCTAATGGGCTTCCTGACCGATAACTTTGGCTCGACCTGGCTCGGCAAGCGCTTTGGACGTCGCAAGTTCTTTATCCTGCTCGGCATCCCATGTGTGTTCAGCTACAGCCTGATGTGGGTTAGCGACATGAGTTTCTGGTGGTATCTGCTGACCTATCTGCTGTTCGACATCGTCTACACCATGATTCTGGTGCCTTACGAAACGCTGGTGCCGGAGATGACCGATGATTTCAAACAGAAAACCCGTTTCTCCGGCGCGCGTATTGGGCTGGCGCAGCTGTCGGCCATTCTGGCAGCGTTCCTGCCGGGCGTACTGATTGGTTGGTTTGGCAAAGAAAATCCCATCTCCTTCTTCTATGCCAGCCTGGTGTTCTCCGTAATTTGTGCGCTGGTATTAACGCTGGTCTGGCTGTTTACCTGGGAACGCGATCCGGATGATTTCTCCGCCGAATCGCGCCGCGCAGAGCAGGAGAAATCACAGCTGACCTTGTTGCAAAGCCTGAAACGCCTCTACACCGAGTTGGCCTCAACGCTGCGCATTCGTATTTTCCGCCAGCATCTTGGTATGTATCTCGGCGGCTATATCGCGCAGGACGTGTTCAACGCGGTGTTCACCTGGTATGTGGTCTTTGTGCTGATGCAAAGCGCGCAAATCGCCTCCAGCTTGATGGGCACCATGGCGGTGATGCAGTTTATTGCGGTGATGGCGATGATTCCGCTGTGTATTCGCCTTGGACCTGCGCCCGCGTATCGTATGGTGGTGGTGCTGTTTGGTCTTAGTGCCCTCTCCTACGCTGGATTGTGGTACACCGGCATGAACGACAACTTTGCCTTACTGGTACTGATTTCTGGCCTCGCAGGTCTGGGTCGCGGCGGCATCAACTATGTGCCGTGGAATACTTACACCTATATCGCTGATGTCGATGAAGTGATTACCGGTCAGCGCCGCGAAGGTATTTTCGCCGGCATCATGACGCTGACGCGCAAAGCCTCGCAAGCGGGTGCGGTGATGTTCGTCGGCATCGTACTGCAGCTGGCTGGATTCTCTTCCGGCCAGGCCACGCAGGTGCCTGCTGTCGGCCATACCATTCTGGCGATTCTGAGCGTCGGTACCCTTTGTGTGCTGGCCTGCGGCTTCATTATTTCACTGCGCTTCAAACTCAACCTGCAAACCCACACCGTATTGCGCGAAGAGACCTTGAAGATGCGCGAAGCCGGGCGCGTGGTGCCAGAACGCATTACGCCGCAGGCGCGGGGCATCGTCGAAATGCTGGCGGGTATGCCGTATGAAAATCTGTGGGGCAACAACAACGTCGGTTATCTCAACCGCCACAAAGCGGCAGCGCCGCCGCTGCCGGCTCAATCAAAATCTTTACCTTCTCTCTCTACCCTGATTAACGATAGGAATGAACCATGACTGTATTTCCTGTAAAGCACAGCGCGTTATTGCGCCAGCCGGAATATCTGTTGCCACGCACCGAACTGGTACAGCTGATTCAACGGCTAACGCAGAATCTGGTAAACATTACCGATCATAGCGGTGAGTTTTTACTGCGTCTCGATGATGGCCGCGTGATCGATACTAAAGGCTGGGCCGGTTGGGAGTGGACGCACGGCATCGGTTTGTACGGCATGCTGCATTATTATCAACAGACCGGCGATCAGGCGACGCTGAAGATTATTGATGATTGGTTCAGCACGCGGCTGGAGGAAGGCACCCCGACCAAGAACGTCAATACCGTCTGTCCATTCCTGACGCTGGCTTATCGCTATGAAGAGACGCGAAATGCAGCGTGGCGACCGGTGCTGGAGCGTTGGGCAGAATGGGTAATGTATGATATGCCGCGCACCGAGCAAGGTGGATTGCAGCACATCGTTTACAACAACGAGAACACCCAGCAGCTGTGGGACGACACGTTAATGATGAGCGTGATGGCGCTGGCGAAGATTGGGCAACTGCTGGATCGCCCGGAATTTGTCGAAGAAGCCAGCTATCAGTTCCTGATTCATACCCAATATTTGATGGATCGCCAAACCGGTTTGTGGTTCCACGGCTGGACGTTTGAGGGTCGGCACAATTTTGCTAACGCACGTTGGGCCCGCGGCAACAGTTGGGTCACCATCGTCATTCCTGACTTCCTTGAAATGATGAATTGGCCGGAACATCACGCTACGCGTCGTTTTCTGCAGCAGGTGCTGGAGAGCCAGGTAAAGGCGTTGCGTGCCTGTCAGCACAGCAGCGGATTATGGCATACCCTGCTCGACGACCCGGATAGCTATCCAGAAGCCTCCGCGACCGCCGGGTTCGCCTACGGCATCCTAAAAGCCGTACGGAAACGGTATCTTCCGGCTGAGTATTTACCCGTTGCAGAGCGCGCACTGCGGGGCGTGATCGGCAATGTCAATGAGGATGGAGAGTTGAAACAAGTGTCGTTCGGCACGGCAATGGGCAGTGATCTGGAGTATTACCGCCAGATACCGCTTACCTCGATGCCGTATGGTCAGGCAATGGCGCTACTGTGTTTAACGGAATATTTGCGCGTTTATTTATAAATAAAAAATGCCCTCCTATGAGGGTATTTTTACGCACCGAAAGTAAAGTGCGTTGAAGCGGCGGCAGAGGAGTAAAGCATCCCAAGCCATGGATGGCTTGGGGCGAGCCCCGGGGATGGTTTATGGCGTCTTTACGATCTGACGCCGCGTCATCGCACCGGCTCTGCCCGCCAACTTAGGTTACATACTGCGGATATAGTCATCCATTTCGGTTTTCAGGTTATCGGATTTAGTGCCGAAAATCGCCTGAACACCGGAACCTGCCACCACTACGCCACGGGCGCCAAGGCTTTTCAGTTCCGCCTGATCAACCTTACCGACATCCGCCACGCTCACACGCAGACGGGTAATACAGGCATCAAGATTAGTGATGTTCTCTTTACCACCAAACGCGGTAACCAATTTGCCTGCCATTTCACTGCCAGTTGCGCTGCTCTGCTCCATCGCAGTGTCCTCACGGCCAGGTGTTTTCAGATTCAGTTTCACAATCAGGAAACGGAATACGCTGTAGTAAATCAGGCCGTAAATGATGCCCACAATCGGGAACAGCCAGATTTTGCTGCTGTTACCACTCAGCACGATAAAGTCGATCAGACCGTGTGAGAAGCTGGTGCCATCACGCATGCCCAGCAGAATACAGATTGGGAAAGCCAGACCTGCCAGAATCGCGTGGATCACATACAGAATCGGTGCCACGAACATGAAGGCGAATTCGATCGGCTCGGTGATACCGGTCAGGAACGAGGTCAACGCGGCTGAGATCATGATGCCGCCCACTTTGGCGCGGTTTTCTGGTTTTGCCGTGTGCCAAATGGCAATCGCTGCTGCTGGCAGACCATACATTTTGAACAGGAAGCCGCCAGAGAGTTTGCCTGCAGTTGGGTCGCCCGCCATGTAACGTGGAATATCGCCGTGGAACACCTGACCTGCGGCATTAGTGAATTCACCAATCTGCATCTGGAAAGGAACGTTCCAGATGTGGTGAAGACCAAACGGCACCAGCGAGCGCTCAATCAGGCCGTAAAGTCCAAAAGCCACAACCGGATTTTGATAGGCTGCCCACTGCGAGAATTCCTGAATCGCCGTACCGATTGGCGGCCAGATGAATGACAGCACGACACCGGTGAAAATCGCGGCCAGACCGGAAATGATCGGCACAAAGCGTTTGCCGGCAAAGAAGCCGAGATACTCAGGCAGTTTAATGCGGTAGAAGCGGTTGAACATATACGCCGCGATGGAACCCGCGATGATGCCGCCCAGTACGCCGGTATCCGCCAGATGCTTCGCTTCGATTTCCGCAGCGGAGATGTGCAGCACCAGCGGTGCGACCACTGCCATGGTTTTCACCATAATGCCGTAAGCAACCACGGCCGCCAGCGCGGAAACGCCGTCATTATTGGTAAAGCCAAGTGCCACACCAATCGCAAAGATCAGCGGCATATTGGCAAACACCGACCCACCCGCTTCGGCCATAACGTGGGAAACCACTTCCGGCAGCCAGCTGAAGTTTGCTGAACCAACACCTAACAAAATACCGGCAATCGGCAGAACCGATACCGGCAACATCAGCGATTTACCTACTTTCTGCAGGTTCGCAAATGCGTTCTTGAACATAGAAACTCCTGAGTATGAGTGCAATTTTTTGCGCAGTGCGCATGGCTTAGGGGGAGGATCCTTCGCCGGGGTGACGCTAAGCGTCTTTTGATTTATTACGAAGAGTAAAATAAATCGCTAATTGTTAAATTGACGGCCATCACATTTCGTTAAGGATGGGGCTTTCCTTTCAGTCATTTCTTACTGACTTGCGCTAATAAAAAACAATAAAACACTGCCTGCGCCCTTTCAGGCACAGTACAGTTGAATGTTTTCTGATTAATTACAGCATTTGAAATAAAGCGGTTAACCGCCGAGACGACTCATCGGGATGTGGAACAGGCGGGAGAAGTTTTCCGTGGTGGCAGCGGCCAACGTTTCGATATCAACGCCCTTAACTACCGCCATATAATCGGCAACGTCACGCGTAAAGGCCGGTTGATTCTCTTTACCACGGTGCGGTACCGGCGCCAGATAGGGCGAATCGGTTTCCACCAGCATGCGATCAAGCGGCACATAGCGCGCCGCCTCGCGGATCTGCTCGGCATTGCGGAAAGTCAGAATGCCGGAGAAGGAGATATAAAAACCGAGATCAAGCAGCTTAGCGGCGGTTTCTTTATCTTCGGTGAAGCAGTGCAACACGCCGCCGCACTTCTCCACTTGCTCTTCGCGCAGAATCGCCAGCGTGTCTTCCCGTGCATCACGCGTGTGCACAATGATCGGTTTATTTAGCGCGATGCCGGTACGGATGTGCTCACGAAACGAGGCTTGTTGCTGCGCCTTGGTTTCCTGCTGATAGAAGTAATCCAGTCCGGTTTCACCCAGCGCTACCACGCGCTCTTCGGCAGCCAGGCGGCGAAACTCTTCGACGTCATACGGCGCTTCCTGATTCAACGGGTGCACGCCACACGCCAGCGCAACGTTTTCACGATCGCCCACCAACTGTTTAATTTTGTAGTAATCCGGCAAGGTGGTGGCAATCGCTAGCATAAACTTCACATCGCGCGCCGCCGCTTTAGCGATGACATCATCCAGATCGCGATGGTGCTTTTCATAATCGAGGCCATCAAGATGGCAGTGTGAATCGACAATAAACATAGTTATCTCTTATTTCGCTTAGCCGACCGTGGCTGGAGCCAGTAAACGGCTCCAGGCGAGTAAACGATCGGTCAATATTAACTCTCGGTTGAGCGCGGCCACATGCAGTAACTGTTCGCGGCATTTCATCCACTGCTGCGCGCTGCTATTCAGCGCACCGCTATTCATCTGCTGTGCCAATTGCGTGACCACATCCGGACGGTCGCCATTGCTCAGCCACTGACTCGCCCCCTGCTGCACTTTCATCGCATCTACCAGCAGCGAAATCAGCCAGCTGAGACGTTCAGCAACATCGTCGCTGTTCAGCGCCGGTAACAGCTGCAGGATATCGCCGTTAAGCGCTTTGATCAGCGTTTCACACAGCGTTTCACGCGCCTGCCAGCGCTCGGGCTGTAACAGCGTCAAGGCGGCTGCTGGTGCGCCATTACTTAAACGCAGGGCGGCGCGCAGTTTTTCTTCCGGCTGTGGCTGCTGTTTCTGTAACCACTGCAGGCTATGTGCCTCTTCCGGCGGTGACAGATGCCACGTCATGCAGCGACTGCGCAGCGTTGCCAGCAGGCGTGAAGGTTCACGCACGCTGAGGAAAAACCAGCAATTTGCCGGTGGTTCTTCCAGCGTTTTGAGTAACGCATTGGCGGCAGCTTCCGTAAGCTGAGCGGCATCGGGCAGCCATACGATCTTTGCGCCGCCTTGCTGGGCAAAGTGATACAGCTTTTCAGTGACATCACGCACCGCATCAATACCCAGTGAAGATTTACCCTTGTCGGCTTCCAGGCGATACCAATCCGGGTGTGTGTGCGCCTGCATTAACTGGCAGCCGTGGCAGTGGCCGCAGCTTTTCAACCCTTCCGGCTGCAAACACATCAGCCAACGGCTGACGCCCCAGATCAGCGCATCGTCACCCATGCCTTCGATGGCCTGCACCAGCAACGCGTGATGCGCCTGACCGCTTTGATGGCGCGCAATGATCTGTCGATAAGGCTGATTCAGCCACGGATACCAATTCATGCGGATTGGCCTGCCAGCCAGTTACGCAAGGCGCCTTGAAGTGACGATGTCACGTTTTCGATATTCTGCGTCGCATCAATGGTAAGGATGGAGGAATCCTTCGCGGCTAAGGCCAGATAGCGTTCACGCGTGCGCTCAAAGAAACGTAACGATTCCTGCTCGATACGGTCCAACTCGCCGCGCGCGCGCGCGCGTTGCAGACCAATTTCTGGCGTCACGTCGAGATAAAGTGTGAGATCGGGGCGGAAATCGCCCAGCACCGCATCGCGCAGCGTGGTCATTAGCTGCGCATCCAGGCCACGGCCGCCCCCCTGATAGGCTTGTGAAGAGAGATCGTGACGATCGCCTATCACCCAGGCCCCGCGTGCCAGCGCAGGTTTAATTACGTTTTCGACCAGCTGTACGCGTGCTGCGTACAACATCAGCAGCTCGGCTTTATCCGTCACCTGTTCGCCATCAATGCCCTGTTTGACCAACACCCGCAGCTGTTCTGCCAGCGGCGTGCCGCCCGGCTCGCGCGTAAAGACGACATCATTAATACCGTGCTCATGCAGTACGGTAACCAGTGCATCGCGCGCGGTGGTTTTACCTGCACCTTCCAGGCCTTCAATGACGATAAACTTACTTTTCATTTTTTTCCTTCATTGCCAGCCTGTAAACCTGCACCGCTTTGTTGTGACTGGCCAGATTGGTGGTAAAGGTGTGCCCACCTTTGCCATCTGCGACAAAATAGAGGTAATTGGTCTTCTCCGGATGTGCAGCTGCTTCGAGGGAAGCACGGCCCGGCATCGCAATCGGTCCCGGTGGCAAACCGCTAATGGTGTAGGTGTTGTAGTCGGTTGGCGTTTCCAGATTTTTACGCGTTAACGTGCCGGTATAGCTGTCGCCCATACCGTAAATCACCGTGGGATCGGTTTGCAATTTCATACCGGTTCGCAGACGGTTGATAAACACCGACGCTACGCGCGCGCGCTCTTCACTCACTCCGGTCTCTTTCTCAATGATCGACGCCATGGTAACCAGATCCTGCTCTTTCTTGTAAGGCAGATTGTCCATGCGCCCCTGCCAAATCTCATCAACCAGCTTGTTCATACGCGTGTGCGCACGTTCCAGCAGCGCCACATCACTGGTATTGGCGGTGTAAAGATAGGTATCTGGGTAGAAGCTCCCTTCCAGCTGGCTCACATCAAGTTTGAGCGCAGCGGCGACGGTGGCAAATTGATCGTCGGTTAGCGTGTGTTTCAGGTATGGCGCTTTACGCAGTTCTGCTAACCACTCGGTAAACCGGGAACCTTCAATGAAACGCACCGGGAATTGTGCTTCTTTACCACTTGCCAGCAGTTGCAGTAGCTGTCGCACCGTCATGCCGGTTTCCAGGCGATAGGTACCCGCTTTAAAACGTGCCAGTTCCGGCTCCAGTTTCAGCAACGGCCCAAACCAGATGCTTTGAGGAATGATGTGCTGGCTTTCCAGTTGCGCTTCCAGCACTACGCGACCGCTGCCCGCGGGCAAGGTATAAATGGTTTCCTGCTGCAGTGTTAACGGCGTATCGGCTAAACGTTCAATCTGCCAATAGCTAAAGGCGGCGGCAAGTCCTGCGACCACCACAGCGCCTGCGAGAATTTTTTTCATTCGAGTCATGAGGCTTCCATCGTCGGGCAACTGGCGCGCAGTTGCTGATACAGCGAACGTGCGATAAACGATACGTCGTCAATTTGTCGCACGGGTAAAACCGGCATCAGGGCGTTACAAATCACCACTTCATCGGCGTTCAACACCTCGTCCCTGCTGCCATCAATAAGCTGACAAGTCTGGCCATTCGCGGCCATCTGCGCCATCAGATAACGACGCATAATCCCATCCACGCCAGCCTGTTCAAGATTCGGCGTATAGACGTTGCTGCCTTTGCGCCAGAATAAATTGGCCGCACAGCATTCCACCACCGTCCCGCCAGTGTCAAGCACCAGCGCTTCGTCGCCGCCTGTCTGGTCAAGATGCTGGCGAATCATAACCTGCTCAAGCCGATTCAGGTGCTTCACTCCGGCCAGCAACGGGTTGCGCGCCAGACGTATTGGGCTGGTGTGGAGCACTGCACCCTGCTGTTGCAGCGTAGCGTAATACTGGGGCCACGGAGCGCGGGCGATAATGCGGGTTGGTGAGTGGCAACCCGCGCGGCTGTAACCGCGTCCACCTGCGCCCGGCGTTAAAATAACTTTCAATACCGCCTGCGCTTGTCCCGCAGCGGCCTGGCGCATTTCTGCTGAGAGTTGCAGCAAATCAGGCGCATCCATTATCAACCGGGCGCAGCTATCCCTGAGACGCTGCAGATGCGCTTCCAGCATAACAACATTGCCGTTAATCACCGCGGCGGTAGTAAAGCAGCCATCACCAAATTGCACCGCGCGATCGCGTGCTGAAAGCTCGGTTTGCTGTATGCCGTTTATCCACATATTGGCCACCTTGAATACCGCGGTAGAAATATAAAAAAGGCCCGCATTGCGGGCCTCTGTATGGCTGAGGAGCGATTATACCTTGCGGAAGATCAGCGAGCCGTTCGTGCCGCCAAATCCAAAGGAGTTACACAAGGTGTACTCCAGTCCGCTGACCTGGCGCGCCGTATGCGGCACGAAGTCCAGATCGCAACCTTCGTCAGGATTGTCGAGGTTGATGGTCGGTGGAATCGCCTGGTCGCGCAGCGCCAGAATCGAATAAATCGCTTCTACCGCACCCGCAGCGCCCAGCAGGTGGCCGGTCATCGACTTGGTAGAGCTGACCATCACACTGTGAGCCGCAGCACCAAACACCGATTTAACCGCCTGCGCTTCCGCTTTGTCACCGGCTGGCGTCGAGGTGCCGTGCGCGTTGACGTAGCCAATCTGGTCAGCGTTCAGCTGTGCGTCACGCAGCGCGTTGATCATCGCTGCTGCTGCACCTGAGCCGTCTTCCGGAGGTGATGTCATGTGATAGGCATCGCTGCTCATACCGAAACCAATGATCTCAGCATAAATCTTCGCACCACGTTTCTTAGCGTGTTCGTACTCTTCCAGTACGATAATGCCAGCACCATCACCCAACACGAAACCGTCACGATCTTTATCCCACGGACGGCTTGCCGCCTGAGGATTGTCATTCCGCGTGGAGAGCGCACGAGCAGCACCAAAACCGCCTACACCTAACGGCGTACTGGCTTTCTCCGCACCACCGGCCAACATCACATCTGCATCGTTATAGGCAATGATACGTGCCGCATGACCAATGTTATGCACACCGGACGTACAGGCAGTTGCGATAGAGATGCTAGGACCTTTCAGGCCGTACATGATGGTGAGGTGACCTGCAACCATGTTTACGATGGTAGAAGGCACGAAGAATGGGCTGATTTTGCGCGGTCCACCGTTGACTAGCGAGCTGTGGTTATCTTCGATTAAACCCAGGCCACCAATGCCAGAACCGATTGCCGCACCAATGCGACCAGCATTCTCATCGGTTACGACCAGACCTGAGTCTGCCATAGCCTGAATACCAGCAACGATGCCGTATTGGATGAAGTCATCCATCTTGCGCTGATCTTTGCGCGAGATGAAATCATCGCAATTAAAACCTCTTACTAAGCCCGCAAATCGCGTTGCGTAGGCACTAGTATCAAAATGGTCGATCAGGCTAATGCCGCTCTGACCGGCAAGGAGAGCACTCCAGGTAGACTCTACGGTATTGCCGACAGGAGACAACATGCCAAGACCAGTCACAACTACACGACGCTTAGACACGCACGTCCTCCAGGGAGGGAAAAAATAACGCTATGTGGGGCAAACATAAAACTCAGGCGGTCGAGGTGACCGCCTGAAGATATTCATTAGCCTTTATGGCTATTGATGTAGTCGATCGCTGCCTGAACGGTAGTGATTTTCTCAGCTTCTTCGTCTGGAATTTCGGTATCAAACTCTTCTTCCAGAGCCATTACCAGCTCAACGGTGTCAAGAGAATCTGCACCAAGGTCTTCAACGAAAGAAGCAGTGTTAATCACTTCGTCTTCTTTAACACCCAGCTGCTCAGCTACGATTTTCTTAACGCGTTGTTCGATATCGCTCATACTATTTAATTTCCTATCAAAACTCGCTTTCGCGATGGTTTTCGTAGTGTATAAAATGTTGAAAAAGATGCAACAAAATCCCGGCTGGTCGAACCACGATTTTGCGTTATTCTGCGGTGTTTACCGCAGATAAAGCAAATGTTTTCGTGATTATCAGACCATGTACATGCCGCCATTGACATGAAGCGTCTCACCCGTGATGTAGGCTGCTTCGTCAGAGGCTAAGAATGCAACAGCATTGGCAATCTCCTGCGGGTCACCTAAACGACCTGCAGGAACTTCTGCCAAAATACCGGAACGTTGATCTTCGTTCAGTGCACGCGTCATGTCCGTCTCAATAAAGCCCGGAGCCACGACGTTTACAGTAATGCCACGTGACGCAATTTCTCGCGCCAGTGATTTGCTAAAGCCAATCAAACCTGCTTTTGCTGCCGCATAGTTTGCCTGGCCCGCGTTACCCATGGTCCCAACTACAGAACCGATGGTAATGATACGGCCTACGCGTTTTTTCATCATGGCACGCATAACCGCCTTGGAAAGACGGAAGACAGATGTCAGGTTGGTATCCAGGATATCCGCCCACTCATCATCTTTCATGCGCATCAACAGATTGTCACGCGTAATGCCTGCATTATTGACTAAAATGTCCACTTCGCCAAATTCGGCGCGAACTTGTTCGAGGACGCTCTCAATTGAGGCTGCATCAGTAACGTTCAGCAGCAGGCCTTTACCCTTGTCGCCGAGGTAAGCACTGATTGCTTCCGCACCGCTTGCACTGGTGGCGGTACCCACCACTTTCGCACCGCGCGCAGCCAGCGTTTCCGCAATGGCGCGACCGATACCGCGGCTTGCACCGGTAACCAGCGCTACTTTACCTTCAAAGCTCATGTTTTTCCTCTTATTCCTGTGTAAGCGCCGCGCTCAGTGAAGCAGAATCGTTCACGGCAGCAGCACTCAGGCTATCCACAATTCGTTTGGTCAGACCGGTCAGGACTTTCCCTGGACCGACCTCCAACAGCTGCTCAACGCCCTGCGCAGCAATAAACTCGACCGATTCGGTCCAACGTACTGGGCTATAAAGCTGACGCACCAGCGCGCTACGAATCGCAGCACCTTCAGTTTCACACTTCACGTCGACGTTATTTACCACGGGCACCACCGGTGCACTGAAGGTGATGGCTTCAAGCGCAACAGCCAGTTTATCGGCTGCGGGCTTCATCAACGCACAGTGCGATGGCACGCTGACCGGCAGTGGCAGTGCACGTTTGGCACCGGCAGCCTTACATGCCGCGCCTGCACGCTCAACCGCTTCTTTATTGCCAGCGATAACCACCTGACCCGGCGAGTTGAAGTTAACCGGTGAAACGACCTGACCTTGTGCACTCTCTTCGCAAGCTTTACGGATTGAAGCATCATCCAGCCCAATAATGGCCTGCATGGCGCCGGTACCTTCCGGTACCGCTTCCTGCATCAGCTTACCGCGCAGCTCAACCAATTTAATGGCATCAGCAAAATTCAACACGCCGGCACAAACCAGCGCTGAGTATTCACCCAAGCTGTGACCTGCCATCAGCGTTGGTTTTACCGCATTTTTGCTTTGCAATACGCGATAGATAGCCACTGAAGCTGCCAGCAACGCAGGCTGCGTCTGCCAGGTTTTATTCAGTTCTTCAGCCGGTCCCTGCTGGACCAACTGCCATAAGTCATAACCCAGCGCATCAGAAGCTTCACGAAAAGTAGCTTCAACCTGCGGGTTTTCAGCAGCCAAATCGGCTAACATGCCGACGGTCTGCGATCCCTGTCCTGGGAAAACATAAGCAAATTGCGTCATCTTTCGTTCCTGTCAATCAAAAGCGAACCAGCGCAGAACCCCAGGTGAAACCACCACCAAAGGCTTCCAGCAGAATCAGTTGTCCCGGCTTGATACGGCCATCACGCACGGCTTCGTCCAGTGCACTTGGCACTGAGGCGGCAGACGTATTACCGTGACGATCCAGCGTAACCACAACTTTCTCCATGCCCATGCCGAGCTTTTTGGCGGTTGCGCTAATAATGCGCAGATTCGCCTGATGCGGCACCAGCCAGTCGAGCATTTCACGATCAAGATTATTGGCTTGCAGGGTTTCATCAACAATGTGCGCCAGTTCAGTCACGGCCACTTTGAAGACTTCATTGCCCGCCATCGTCAGGTATGCAGGTTCATCCTGGTGGGCACGATCCTGATACGGCAGCGTCAGCAATTTGCTGTAACGTCCGTCGGCGTGCAGATGGGTAGAAAGAATGCCTGGCTCTTCGCTCTGGCTTAGCACCACAGCACCGGCGCCATCTCCGAAAAGAATAATGGTGCCACGATCGTTAGGATCAAGCGTTCGCGCCAGCACGTCAGCACCGATCACCAGCGCATGCTTCACCACACCATTTTTGATGTATTGATCGGCAACGCTCAGTGCATAGGTGAATCCCGCACAGGCAGCGGCCAAATCGAAGGCAGCGCAATCGTTAATTTCCAGCATTTGCTGGATCATGCACGCTGAACTTGGGAAGGCGTGACTGGAAGAGGTAGTCGCCACAATAATCAGGCCAACGTCGCTCGCATTCACACCCGCCATATCCAGCGCGCGCTGTGCGGCCGTGAAGCCCATGGTCGCAACGGTTTCTTCCGGTGCTGCAATACGACGCTCGCGGATACCGGTACGAGTAACAATCCACTCGTCCGTCGTCTCAACCATTTTTTCCAGATCCGCATTGGAGCGAACCTGCTCAGGCAAATAACTGCCGGTACCGATAATTTTGGTAAACATCTACGCTTTGTCACTCCTGGCTAATACAGTGTCAAGGCGCGCCGCAATCCTCTGGGGGACTTGCTTTCGCACCGTCTGCTCTGCCTGCTCTATCGCCACGGTAAATGCGCGTTGATTCGCCGCACCGTGGCTTTTGATCACTGTTCCGCGCAATCCTAACAGACAAGCGCCATTGTACTGGTCGGGGTTGAGGTGGCCGAAACGCTTTGCCAGACGCTTCTGAATCCAGCGTCCCAGCAATTTTAACCACCATGCCCGTTTTTTTCCTTCCTCTGACGATTTGAGCAAAGAAAGGAACATTCTTACCACGCCTTCCATGGTTTTTAGCGTGACGTTACCGACGAAGCCATCACAAACCAGCACATCCGTCTTGCCGGTGAGGAGATCGTTCCCCTCAAGATATCCAATATAGTTGATTTGCGGTGATGCTCGCAGCACAGCAGATGCGGCGCGGATTGTTTCCAACCCTTTGGTCTCTTCCTGACCAATATTTAGCAGCGCAACACGCGGCTGAGCGATCTCCAGCACTTCTTCGGCCATCACTGCGCCCATGATCGCAAACTGCACCAGCATCGCGCTATCGGATTCGACGTTAGCGCCGAGATCCAGCACCACCGTTTTACCCTGCTGCTGATGTGGCAATACCGTCATCAACGCCGGACGCTCAATGCCATCCAGCGGCTTGAGCAACATTTTCGCCAGGCCCATCAGTGCGCCGGTATTTCCCGCGCTGACACAGGCTTGCGCTTTCCCTTCTTTGACCAATTCTAACGCCACACGCATTGAACTGCCGCGGCTGTTACGAATCGCCTGAGAAGGTTTGGCATCACTTGCAATAACCGATTCGGCAGGAATAACCTGCACACGCCTCTGTAACGAGGAATCCGCTTTGGCAAGAAATGACGAGATGATGTCGGGATCACCGACCAGAAGAAGAACCAGCTCCGAATGAGAGGCCAGTGCCTGCAAGGCTGCAGGCACTGTCACGCAAGGACCGAAGTCCCCGCCCATGGCATCAACTGCCAGGGTCAAACGTGTCAAGGTATCGCCTTGTGTAATCGCGAGGATTACTTGGTGATAACCTTGCGACCGCGGTAGTAACCATCCGCAGTGATATGGTGACGCAGATGAGTTTCGCCAGAAACTTTATCTACTGACAGAGCAGCAGTGGTCAGAGCATCGTGTGAACGACGCATACCACGCTTAGAACGGGTTGGTTTATTCTGTTGTACGGCCATGGACCTTACTCCTATTACTTACGCTTTAAACTGGCTAATACGGCAAAGGGATTTGGCTTTTCTGCCTCTGGAGGCAGTTGACCAAATACCATGTCCGCGTCGGACACTTCACAGTGTTCAGAATCATGCACCGGAACCACGGGCAGCGCGAGGATGAGCTCATCTTCGATCACTGCCAGCAAGTCGATCTCACCAAAATCATTGACATCAACTGGCTCGTAGGCTTCCGGTAGTGCCTCAGCCTGATCATCAGAAGAGACAGGGCTGAAGCAATAGCTTACGTGAACATGACGTGGAAACGACTGGTTGCAGCGTTGACATGACAGAGTCACCTGCACTTCGGCTGTTCCTTGCAGAACGGCGAGGCGCTGGTTATCAACCGCAAACGACATATCGCATTCAACTTCACTGTCCACACTCACGACCGTTTCGGCCAAGCGCGCCACCAATTCAGGTGCATAAACACCATGATAATCAAGGCGTTTTTGCGCGGCGCGGACCGGATCGAGCGTCAGGGGTAATTTTACCTTTTGCATAGGGCGCGCATATTAACTTTGTAACGTCATAGAGTCAAAGAAAAAGGCCGGTTTACGGCATCTTTCACCCGTTAGTCGCATCCAGTGCGGCGCATAGTTTAAAATGACTGTCATCTTTACGCTATCTATTCTGAAAAAAAATGATGACACCCTTAGTTTTAGCTTCTACCTCCCCTTTTCGTCAGGCGCTGCTGCGCAAACTGGGCCTGCCTTTTATTACTGCGGCCCCTGATTGCGACGAATCACCACGCCCACATGAATTCGCTCCCGAGTTGGTGCAGCGGCTGGCACTAGCCAAAGCGCAGGCGCTCGCCGCACGTTACCCGGGCAGTTGGATTATCGGTTCCGATCAGGTCTGTGTGCTAAATGGTGAGATAACCGGCAAACCGCATACCGTGGAGAAAGCCTGCCAGCAACTCGCGGCCGCCAGTGGCAACGCCATCACCTTTTATACCGGGCTGGCACTTCTGCAACCGCAGAGCGGCAAACAATCGGTCATTTGCGAACCCTTTACCGTGCATTTCCGCGAGTTAAGTGCTGAAGAGATTCGCGGCTATGTTGAAAAGGAACAGCCGCTGCAGTGCGCCGGCAGTTTCAAAAGTGAAGGATTGGGAATTTGTTTATTCGACAGGCTGGAAGGTCGCGATCCCAATACCTTAATTGGCTTACCGCTGATCGCGCTGAATGAGATGTTAAGAGCGGTGGGCATCAACGCATTGTGTTGATGCCCAAAAATCAGGCTTTTTTCTGACGCAATTGCGCGAGGCAATGTTTCAGGGCGCCATCCAGTGGCGCTTCCATCCGCAGCACTTCTCCGGTGTTGGGATGGGTGAAAGTTAACGCTGCCGCATGCAGGAACAAACGCGATAAGCCCGTCGAACTCAATTGGGCATCAAAGTCGCGGTCGCCGTAACGATCGTCAAAGGCGATCGGATGACCACCGTGCAGCGTATGCACACGAATCTGATGGGTGCGGCCCGTTACTGGGCTGGCTTTCACCAGGGTGGCGAAACCAAAACGCTCTTCCACTTTAAACCGCGTCTCTGAAGGCTTGCCGTCCGCACTTACTCGCACCACTCGCTCGCCACTCTGCAAAATATTCTTCAGCAGCGGTGCCTGCACCACTTTGAGGTGCGAAGGCCAGTCACCGCGCACCAGCGCCAGGTAATCTTTTTGCATGCCCTTCTCGCGCAGTTGCTCATGCAGCGAACGCAGCGCCGAGCGCTTCTTCGCCACCAGCAGGATGCCGGAAGTATCGCGATCGAGGCGATGGACTAATTCCAGAAAACGCGCTTCCGGACGCAGCGCACGTAGCCCTTCAATCACACCAAAACTCAATCCGCTGCCACCGTGTACCGCCGTGCCCGACGGCTTGTTCAGCACTATCAGGTAATCATCCTCATAAAGGATGGCATTGGTGAGCGCTGCAACTTTATCCAGCTTGGGTGAAACGGTATTCTCTTCGCGCTCGGCAACCCGCACCGGCGGAATACGCAACTCATCGCCATCCTCCAGCTTATATTCCGGTTTCACGCGTTTTTTGTTCACCCGCACTTCGCCTTTACGCAAAATGCGATAAATCATGCTTTTCGGCACACCTTTTAGCTGGGTGCGCAAAAAGTTATCAATTCGTTGTCCGGCATTTTCAGCCGTGATGGCGACATACTGTACGCCGGGATTCTCTGTTTTCATGGCGGCGATTCTAATTAGTGTCCCTGGATAGCGCCACCCCTTTTTCTGTGCTTAACTCTCTCTTTGTCGCGTCATGAAGCGGTGAAAATGGTGACATTTTCAGCGATGCGATGATTAGCCCTGCAAATGAACAGGTTATGGATGAATAAACTTCTCAGCTTGGCAAAAGTCGCCTTGCTATATGTTGGTGAGCAATGGAATAATGCAGGTGTTTCTGCCTGGAAAGATTCAGGCAGGAAAAAGAGCGAAATAAGTCATTTTGCCGGATTGAACGGACACGCAGCAATGGCGTAAGACGTAATGTTAAATCAGGCACTTAGCGGGCTGCGGGTTGCGGCCTGGACGACAGACTAGGATGTGTGGATTTTTGAATACTCTGTAACATTTCCACCTTCAGGCGCTGGATTTCCTTATGAAAAACAGGCCACCGACAAGATTTGCGCCCCTTTAGCCGCCGACAACCGTGAGGTTGACGTCAGTGCATTAAGACACGGGGCCATCGGTTGATTCTCGTCCAGGGTAACGATGCCCGCAGCTAGATCACTCATGTGAGAATAACGAGTAAGTCACGATGAAAAGAATGTTAATTAACGCAACTCAGCAGGAGGAGTTGCGCGTTGCCCTGGTTGATGGACAACGTCTGTACGATCTGGATATTGAAAGTCCTGGACACGAACAGAAAAAAGCCAACATATACAAAGGTAAAATCACCCGCGTTGAACCCAGCCTTGAAGCTGCATTTGTCGATTATGGTGCAGAACGTCACGGTTTCCTCCCTCTGAAAGAAATTTCCCGCGAATATTTCCCTGCCAATTACAACGCACATGGTCGTCCGAATATCAAAGATGTGCTGCGTGAAGGTCAGGAAGTTATCGTTCAAATTGATAAAGAGGAGCGCGGTAATAAAGGTGCAGCACTTACCACCTTTATTTCTCTCGCCGGTAGCTATCTGGTATTGATGCCGAACAACCCACGCGCTGGCGGTATTTCACGTCGCATCGAGGGTGACGATCGTACCGAGTTAAAAGAAGCCCTTTCCGCACTGGAACTTCCAGACGGCATGGGATTAATCGTCCGTACT
Source organism: Enterobacter ludwigii (assembly GCA_900068845.1). Classification (GTDB taxonomy): domain Bacteria; phylum Pseudomonadota; class Gammaproteobacteria; order Enterobacterales; family Enterobacteriaceae; genus Pantoea; species Pantoea ludwigii_A. The sequence goes on along the minus strand of CEFQ01000010.1, from coordinate 695,546 downwards.
GCGGGCGTGGGTAAATCAGCCGAATCACTGCAGTGGGATCTCAGCTTCCGCATGAAGCATTGGGAAGCCATTAAGAAAGCCGCAGACAGCCGTCCAGCGCCGTTCCTGATCCATCAGGAAAGCAACGTTATCGTGCGCGCTTTCCGCGACTATCTGCGTCAGGATATCGGTGAAATCCTTATCGATAATCCAAAGGTATTGGAGCTGGCACGTCAGCACATTGCTGCACTTGGCCGTCCAGACTTTAGCAGCAAAATCAAACTGTACACCGGTGAAATCCCGCTGTTCAGCCATTACCAAATTGAATCGCAGATTGAATCGGCCTTCCAGCGTGAAGTGCGTCTGCCGTCAGGCGGCTCGATTGTTATCGACAGCACCGAAGCACTGACCGCCATTGATATCAACTCCGCACGTGCTACCCGCGGCGGTGATATTGAAGAAACCGCGTATAACACTAACCTGGAAGCGGCAGATGAGATCGCTCGCCAGCTGCGTCTGCGCGATCTCGGCGGCCTGATTGTTATCGACTTCATCGACATGACGCCAGTGCGCCACCAGCGCGCCGTGGAAAACCGTCTGCGTGAAGCGGTACGTCAGGATCGTGCCCGTATCCAGATCAGCCACATTTCACGCTTCGGTTTGCTGGAGATGTCACGTCAGCGTCTGAGCCCGTCACTGGGTGAATCCAGCCATCACGTCTGCCCACGCTGTAGCGGCACCGGCACCATCCGTGATAACGAATCGCTGTCGCTGTCTATTCTGCGTCTGATTGAAGAAGAAGCGCTGAAAGACAACACCAAAGAAGTTCATGCGATTGTTCCGGTACAGGTCGCCTCTTACCTGCTGAACGAAAAGCGTGATGCCGTGAGCGCTATCGAAAAACGCCAGGGCGGCGTGCGTGCCATCATCGTGCCAAACGATCAGATGGAAACGCCACACTACTCTGTGCTGCGTGTGCGCACTGGCGAAGAGACGCAAACGCTGAGCTATCACTTGCCGAAACTGCACGAAGCGGAAATGGCGCTGCCTTCAGAAGAAGAGCACGCTGAGCGTCGCCGTCCAGAGCAGCCCGCATTGGCAGCCTTCGCGATGCCTGATGCACCGCCAGCGCCAGTTGAAGCAGTTCAAGAACCTCAGCCCGCAGCAGAAGCGAAAACCAAACCTGTGGTTGCTGCGCCTGCGGTAACCAGCACCGGTTTCGTCGCCCGCCTGCTGGGTGGACTGAAGAAGCTGTTTGCCGGTGATACGCCTGCTGCCGCGCCAGCTGAAACCCAGCAAGAAACACCCGCTGTGGTGTCTGCCGCTGAATCTGAGAATTCGCAGCAGCGTGGCGAGCGTCGCAACAGCAACAACCGTCGCAACAACCGCCGTGAACGTACACCGCGTAATGGCGAGAATGGTCAGGTGCGTGAAGGCCGTGAACCACGCGAGCCGCGAGAAGCGCGTGAGCCACGTGAAGCGCGCGAACCGCGTGACAATCAGGATAACCGTCGCAACAAGCGTCAGAACGAACCGCGTGAAGCGCGTCCAGTACTGAGCGATGAAGCGCTTGAGCAGCGTGATGAGCAGCAGCAACAGCGCCGCGAACAGCGTGCCGATCGCCAGCGTCGTCGTCAGGAAGAGAAACGCACTCAGCCGCAGGATCAGAAAGCCGCTGAACCGGTTGTTAAGCCCGATGTCGTTGACGAGAATGTTGCGCAGGAAGAAGAACGTGTTCAGGTAATGCCGCGTCGTAAGCAGCGTCAGCTGTCACAACGCGTCCGTGGCGGTGATACCGGTGACGTCGCTGCGGAAGCGCCAGCACCTGTGGTGCACGAAACCCCGGTGGAAACTGCGCCGCGCACTTCGTACATCGAACATCCAGAAGCCAGCAATGACGAGCAAGATGATAGCGATAACCGTGATAGCGCCAATATGCCGCGCCGTTCACGTCGTTCACCGCGTCACCTGCGCGTAAGCGGTCAGCGTCGTCGTCGTTACCGTGACGAGCGTTACCCAACGCAGTCTGCAATGCCGCTGGAATCTGCTGCTGCATCACCAGAAATGGCGTCAGGCAAAGTTTGGATTTCTTATCCGGTAGCGCAAGCGCAGGAAGAATACACCACGCAAGATGCGATGCATGAAGTGTCGGATTACGGCTACCAGCAAACCGCAGATGCCGTGGCTCAACCCGCTACTGTTGAACCGGCCGTTGAACCGGTTGTTGAGCAGGTTGCCACTGATGAAGCCGTGCATCAGGCTGAACCGCAGGCGCACACTGATGTGCCGGTGGTGAATACTGATGACGTCACGCCGATTGCTGCGCCCGTCAACGAAGAACCTGCGGTGATTTCTGCTGCTGATGAACAGGTTGCACAGGAAACCGCAGCTGAAGCGGAACCGGCGGCCGTCGTTGAAGAAGCGAAGCCTGAAGTACGCGAAGTGGCTGACGTTGTTGAGCAGGCACCGGCAGATGTATCGCCAGCAGTTGAAGCGCAGGTTGAAGACGTGCTGGCTACACCAGTAGCGGCTGATGCTGAAGTCACCCCAGTCACTGAACCTCATGCACCGGTTGCGGCACGTGATACCGCAGTGACCACGGTTGAGACGCGCTTCAAGCATCACGCTACCGCTCCAATGACCAAAGCACCGGCACCGGCGTGGGAATCTGAGCCGGTTCGCAACAGCGACTGGGTCCGTCCGCCGTTCGACTTCGAGGGCCGCGGCTCTGCAGGTGGTCACAGCGCGACGCATCAGGCAACCGCGCCGGCAACCCGTCCGGAAAGCGCGTAAGCTTTAGCAAGTCAGTAAACATCGAACCCCGGCCAGTCCGGGGTTTTTTATTGCCTGTTATTCAGGCAAAAAAAATCCCACAGCCTCGAAAGGCGGTGGGCGAAACTAAGCGCACCCGGTTAAAGTACGCTCAAAGGTTCAGGTCTATTACGAATTAAGCTGGAACAGTGACAACTTCGACATATCAGTGAAGGTTTTATACGATGCCTGCAACGCGGTTTGCTGCATGGTGTAGCTCGAAATGGCTTGGGTGTAATCAACCTGCACCAAATCCGTCATTTGCGAAGCCATAATGGTATCGCGGTCATCACCTTGCGCATCCAGTGTATCCAGTTCAGCCAGTTGTGAACCCACCGCCGAACGCACTGACAGCACGTTGTTTAATGAGTTGCTCAGCCCACGGTTGGACTTATCCATCGCATCCTGGAATACCTGCTTGGTTGCAGCATCAGCCTCATCCTGCGGCGTCTTTAATGCAGCAATTGCACTATCGAGCATATTGAACAGGTTCGTTTCGCTCGCGCTACCGTCCGGCTCAACCTTTGAGTTGCTGGTAATCGACATAAACACCGACGAGCCGGTGCTGCTGACCGCCATCGTACGGCCATCATCCACTTTCTGTGTAATGGCATCCGCGCCGCCGACGTAAGAGACGCCCGCTGGTGCACCTGCGTCACTAAACGGTGCGACATCAGTTTGATAGCCGGCAAAGATGTAACGGCCATTACCATCACGGCTATTAGCCTGATTCAATAACTGTGACCGGATACCTTCTAATTTAGTGGCAATCGATGCACGGTCATCATCACTCAAGGTGCCGGTTGAACCATAGACGATCATGGTCTGCGCATCCTGGATGCTGCTGGTCACGCTGGAGAGTGCATTCTCTTCCATCGACAAGCTCTGATCGGCAAAGCTGCGTGCCGTAGCATACTGGCTACTTTTCGCCTGCGATTGGGAAAGCACCACGGCGCGTGAGGCGGCGATGGGGTCATCTGAAGGATTGCTAACACGCAGCCCGGTAGAGAGCTGCTCACCCACTTTTAACCACGAGGCTTGCGAATCGCTAATACCGCGCACCTGCTGGTTAAAAATCATATTGGTACTTAAACGCATGGTTTTATCCTCTATGCTTAGCCGCGGATGCCCATCAGCGCATTAAAAATGGTACTCGCCGTTTGCAGCACTTGCGCATTCGCCATATAGAACTGCTGATACTTAGTCAGGTTAGAATACTCTTCATCGAGGTTGACGCCTGACACTGACTGCTGGCGATCGCTCAACTGCGTGACCACGTTTTGCTGGGTGGTACTGGCGGTTTCCAGCGTGCTGGTTTTGTTTCCGACGCTACTAACAATGCTGGCATAAGCCTGGGCAATGGTCGCATTGCCATTCACCAGCTTGCTGTCCTGCAAATCCAACAATTTCTGCGCATTACGGTTATCACTTTCACCGCTGGTCGCACTGGATGCCGCAGCAATTTGCGACTCATCGGTGATCGCCACCGACATACCAGCAATGACGTTTTGAACCGGTTTGACCAGGAAACTGTCTTTCGCGTTAGGTGCAGGTGAGGTGCTCACCGTCAGTTTCAGGCCGTCAAAATTGAGGGTACCGTCGGTCGCATCAGGCGTAACGCTAAACTTCACGTTGTCAGACATGCGAGTTACCGACCAATTACTGCCGTCATAACTCACGGTGTAGTTAGAGGCTTTCATTGCGCTGGTATCTGACCAGGCAGCAGTAACGGTAGCCGCTGAGGTATTTTTACTGTTACCCACCACGGTTGGCGAACCGATGTTGAAGAAGTCGCCTCCTTGATCGCCGTTGCTGTCATACCCTTCGCTGTGCACGGTATTGAAGCTAGTGGTGAACGCCGCAGCTAACTGACCGAGCTGATTTTGCGCGCTATCCAGATCCTGCGAGCGGAACGCCAGCAAACCGCCAAGTGAACCGGTGGTCAGCGTTTTCTCCGGGATCTCAACGTTACCCGCCTGCTTATCGACATAGCCGACGGTGGTTCGTGTTGAATCACTGCTGGATGGCATTGCCACCAAACTGGTGGAGTTTTTGCCATTCACCAGCGTCACGTTGCCCATTGAGACGATATAGCTACCGTCCTGTTGGGATACGTTCACGCCAACCACATTATTCAGGCTATTCACCAACTGATCGCGTTGATCTAACAAATTATTGGGTGCCGCACCGCCGCCGGTGGTGAGCTTGGCGATCTGGGTGTTGAGGTCAGCGATCTGGCTGGTGAAGGTGTTGATCTGGTCAACGCTTGAAGCAACGTCGGTATTGACGCTGTTCTGCATATTATTGAGATATTGCGCCGTGGTCTGAAACTGATTCACCAGACCTTGTGCGTAGCTCAGCATTGATTGACGTGCCGACGGATCGTTGGCGTTGCTCACCACGTTCTGGACGTTGGTAAAGAAGCTTTGGATTGAGGTCGACAAGCTGGTGGTTGACGTCGACAACAGATCATCAATGTTAGAAATTTGGGTGTATTGCGTATTCACAGCGCTGTAATTAGCGCTAGAGCCGCGCAGCTGAGCAGTAATGAACTCATCGTATTCACGCTGTACGCCAGAAAGCGTCACACCGTTGCCGTAATAGCTGTTGCCCTGCAAGGTGCTGTTCGACTGCGACAGAATCGCCGTCTGACGCGAGTAGCCCGCTACCGTGTAATTGCTGATGTTGTTACTGGTGGTGCTTAATGCAGCCTGTGCGGCGCTCAGCCCACTCATCGCTGAGTTTATTATGCTGGACATCTCGGTTCCTTAATTTCCCGTTAACCGGGCTGGCAGTCATCAATGCGATTGCGCGGACGGTGAACGCCCGCGGCATGTGATTGTTATCGGCGTGCTTAAGTGAAACTTGAGAGCAAAAATCAGAACAAATCGGTGATATCGTTGCTGTACGCCTTCACCACTTTTTCGCCCATGTTTTTGAATTGCTGGATCATTCCCACCAATTTCTGCGCGTACTTTGGATCGGTAGCGTAACCGGCAGCCTGCAGAGCGCGGGCGCCCTGCTCCGCACTCGGTGCGTTGGCAACAGCGGCATAGCGAGGGTTATTAGAAAGCAGTTTGACGTAGTCGCTGAGTGCTTCCATATAGGAGCCATACACGCGGAAGCTGGCGCGCACTTTTTTCGCAGCGCCACCTTCATATTCGGTGGTCATGATATCGGTGGTTTGCCCCTTCCAGTCGCCGCTGGCCTTAATGCCAAACACGTTGTAGCTCGGCTTGCCGTCGCGCGTCAGTATTTGACGCTGGCCCCAGCCCGATTCCAGCGCGGCCTGCGCCAGAATCAGGTGATGCGGAATACCACTCTGCTGGCTGGCGACCTGCGCCGGCTGCGCCAACTGGGCGATAAAGTCGCTACTGTCGCTCGGCAAACTGCTCGGCGAAACTGGCAAGCGCGGCACCGCTTTACGCACCATCTGCTCCAGCTGATTCGACGGCAAGTTGCTATAGATGAAGCTATTATCCAGCTTCATCGGCACCGTGCCGGCGGTTTCGTCCGGCTCCTGGGCTGGCTGCATCTGTTTCACGATGATATCAGCCATACCCAAGCCGCGTTTACCGATGTCCTGCGCAATCTGCTGATCGTACATGGAGGTGAAAAGACGCGTTTGATCGTTGCTCAGCAGGCCATCCTGCGGCAGCGCGGCACGCATACTTTTCATCATCATCTGCACGAACATCCCTTCCACCTGCTTGGCCACCTGCATTGCCTTCCCTTTCGGGTCGGCGGCGGCTTCACGTTTCAGGTCGTTCAGCGAGCGGCTGTCGTAAGCCGCATTCACCAGCGATTGCGTATCGTTCATCAGATAATTTCCAGTTTGGCGCGCAAGCAGCCCGCACTTTCCATCGATTGCAGAATCGACATCAGCTCAATCGGTGACGCACCCAGCGCATTCAGCGCACGCACCACGTTGTTAAGGTTCGCGCTGGAGTTAACACGTTGCAGCGCGCCGCCACTCTGACGCAGATCGATCTGGGTGTTATTGGTCGTCACCGTCTGACCACCGGCCAATGGCGTATCAGGCTGACTGACGTTCTGCTGCTGATTAACGGTAACCGACAGGTTGCCCTGCGCCACGGCACAGGTATTCAGCGTCACTTCGCGGTTCATCACCACCGAACCGGTACGTGAGTTAATAATCACCTTGGCATCTTCCAGCGGTACCGAAACATCCAGGTTCTGAATCTCTGCCAGCAAACGTACTTGCGAACTGTTATTCGGCGACACGCGGATCTGCACGGTACGTGCATCCAGCGGCTGCGCCGAGCCAATGCCACGGCTGTTGATCGCGTCAGCGATGCGCTGCGCCATGCTGAAGTCTTCATTATTCAGCTGCAGGTTGATGGTGTTCTGGCTACCAAAGTTGCTCTGCAGTTCACGTTCCACCGTTGCACCGCCGGTAATGCGCCCCCCGTTCAACTGGTTGACTTGCACGCTGCTGCCACCCGCAGAAGCACCGGCGCCGCCGACGAGGATATTGCCCTGCGCCAGCGCATAAACCTGGTTATCGACGCCTTTCATCGGCGTCATCAGCAGCGTACCGCCGCGCAGACTTTTGGCGTTACCCAGCGAAGAAACCACGACATCGATATCTTGTCCCTGGCGCGCAAACGTCGGCAGCCTGGCGGTGACCATAACGGCGGCCACGTTTTTCAGCTGCATGTTGGTGCCGGCCGGCACGGTAATGCCGAGCTGAGAGAGCATGTTGCTCACCGTTTGCGTGGTGAACGGGGTTTGCGTGGTCTGGTCGCCGGTGCCATCAAGGCCCACCACCAACCCGTAACCGATCAGCTGGTTATCGCGCACGCCCTGCACTGAAGTGAGATCGCGAATGCGATCAGCATGAGCCATTACGCTGAAACCGAGCAGCAAGCCCAGGCTCAGGCGGAGCAGAGTCGTCATATTCATTCTTACTACCTCTTACATCGGCGAGACGTTCAGGAAGAAACGCTGGAACCAACCCATCGTCTGCGCTTCATTGATATAACCATTTCCGACGTACTCAATACGTGCATCGGCCACCTGCGTAGACAACACGGCGTTGCTGGCGCTGATGGTGCGCGGGTTAACCACGCCCGAGAAGCGGATGAACTCGGTGCCTTGGTTAATTTCGATCTGTTTCTCACCGACCACGCGCAGGTTGCCGTTCGACAACACCTGATTAACGGTGACGGTGATGGTGCCGGTAAAGGTGTTGTTGGCCGTTGCGCCACCTTTGCCTGCGAAGTCATTTTTGCCATTGGCATCAAGTGTGGCTTTTTCGCCACCGGCCCCCACCAGGCCACTTAAGCCGGTTGGAATACCTGTAACACCAAAACTGTTGCTGCCATCGCGACTGGCGTTGGCGGACGAGCTTTTGCTGGCGCTGACGTTTTCCTGCAAGGTGATCGTCAACGTGTCGCCAATGTTGCGTGGACGGCGATCCTCAAACAGCGGCTGATAGCCGTAATTAAGCGGCGCGACGCCCTGAAAGATGGAACCGTTCACCACTGGCGGCGCGGATGGCGTCGGCTCAGCTGTGGTCGACCCCTGTACCAGTGGCGTGCGCGGCACTAACGCACAACCGTTAAGAGTGAGTAGCAGCGTGGCTACCAACCAATGACCAGGCTTGAGAATCACTTGCTTCGCCACGGAGTTCTAACCTTTTTCATGTTGCTTGATCAGGCCAGCAACGCTGGCCCAACGACACCAGCATTACAGCTGGGTTAACTTCGCCAGCATCTGATCGGAGGTGCTGATCGCCTTGCTGTTGATTTCGTAAGCGCGCTGCGTCTGAATCATGGTGACCAGCTCTTCCGCCACGTTGACGTTCGAGGTTTCGACATAGCCCTGATACAGCAGACCTGCGCCGTTCTGGCCTGGCGTACTCTGCGTCGCCGCACCGGATGCCTGCGTCTCCTGATAGAGGTTTTCACCCTGACTATTCAGGCCCGCATCGTTCATGAAGGTGCTCAGCGTCAGCTGACCGACCTGCGCCGGGTTGGTCTGGCCCTGCTGCGTGACGCTCACCACACCATCACGCGAGATAGTGATGCTGGTAGCGTTAGCTGGAATCGTAATGCCTGGCTGTACCGGATAACCGGCGTTAGTCACCAGCTGACCGTTTTGGTCCACCTGGAACGAACCATCACGGGTATAAGCTGAGGTGCCATCCGGCATCTGCACTTCGAAATAACCCTGGCCGTTGATCGCCACGTCTTTCGAGTTGCTGGTCTGCGACAGGTTGCCCTGCTGATGCAGACGTTCGGTGGTGACGGGACGCACACCGGTACCAATCTGCAGACCCGACGGCAGCGTGGTTTGCTCCGACGACTGGGTGCCCGGCTGACGCAGGGTTTGGTACATCAAATCTTCAAATACCGCGCGCGAACGTTTAAAACCATTCGTGCTCACGTTCGCGAGGTTGTTGGAGATGACGTCCATGTTGGTTTGCTGAGCGTCAAGACCGGTTTTGGCGATCCATAAAGAACGAATCATGGTGTTTTCCTTACGCCTTAGCTGCTCATATTGAGCAATTGATTGGCTTTTTGTTCGTTTTCATCGACGTTGGAGATCACTTTCATCTGCATCTCAAAACGTCGGGCGTTGGCGATCATATCGACCATGGTTTCCACCGGCTTGACGTTACTGCCCTCCAGTACGCCAGGCATCACGGTGACGGTGGCATCGTTCGCCAGAGCCGCCCCGCGCGTTGCCTGCGCTTGCTGGGTAGGACGGAACATGCCGTCATCACCACGCTGTAACTCATTACCGGTGGCGCGCACCAGTTTCAGTCGGCCAATCTGCACCGTGGCGTTCGGCGCATCACCCGCGTTACGCGAGGTGATGGTGCCGTCGGCGGCAACCGTCAGTTCGGAACCTTGCGGTATGGCGATCGGACCGCCATCGCCCATCACGGGATTGCCCTGAATGGTCAGAATACCGGTCGAGCTGATCTGCATGTTGCCGTTGCGGGTGTAGGCTTCAGAACCGTCAGCGGTACGCACCGCCAGCCAGCCATCTTGCTGTACTGCCACATCCAGCGGGCGGCCGGTGTTGTCCATCGAGCCTGGCGACATATCGGCGCCCGGCGTGGAAGCAGCAACCAGCGTACGCGTCGGCAGCGACCAACCGCTGACCGGTACCGCGCGCAACGCGTTGAGCTGTGCTCGGAAGCCCGGCGTTGAGGCGTTGGCGAGGTTGCTGGCCGTTACCGATTGTTGATCCAACGTCTGACTGGCCGCGCCCATGGCGGTATATATTGCGTGATCCATAAAGCAATCCCGTTAGCGAATTAACGTAAGTTAACCAGGGTGTTAAGAATCTGGTCCTGAGTTTTGATGGTCTGGCTGTTGGCCTGATAGTTACGCTGCGCAACGATCATGTTTACCAGCTCTTTACTCATATCGACGTTGGAGGCTTCCAGCGCACCTGAAGTCAGGTTGCCGTAAGTGCCCGTGCCTGCCAGACCAGTGGCGGCCTGACCTGATGAGCTGGTGGCAGACCAGACGTTGTCACCTTCAGACTTCAGACCTTCCGGGTTAGAGAAACTCGACAAGACAATTTGTCCCAGAAGTTGGGTTTTCTGGTTGGAGTAAGTGCCGGTAATGGTGCCGTCATCATTGATGGTGTAACTGGTCAGATCGCCAGGCTGATAACCGTCTTGCGTTGGGTTACCAAAAGTGGTGGCACCGGTGTTTTGTTGCAGGCTACCCAACATGCTCAGGCTGATGTTCATGCCATCCGCCCCGTTGGTGCCGCCCACAACCAGGTTTGCCAGGGAAGCGCTGGTGTCAGCAACACCCGTTGCAGTGATTTTCCCAACCTGCGTCAGTTTACCGTTAGCATCAAATTGCATCTGATAACCCAGGTTGTCACCGCCCGCAGTATTACCAACTTCATTACCTGTGGTGGAGTCAACCATATGCACAGTCCAGGTGTTATCCGCCGTTTTGATGTAGTACATATCCAGCTGATGATCGTTACCCTGCGTGTCATACACCGTCATGGTGGTTTTCGCGTTGTAGCTATCAACGTTGGACTTATCAAACGTGGTCACACTTGGCGTGGTGCTGGTGGAGTTCAGGTTCGCAACCTGGGTGGCGGTGGTCGTCGCACGAGCGCCCATCTGCGTGGTAGGGATACTCAGCGCCACCGGGTTGGCACCGGTCTGAATGGTTGGCGGTGTGCCGCTGGCCGGATAGCCGGTGACATTCAGCCCCTGGGTGTTCACCAGGTTACGGTTGGCATCCAGCGTGAACTGACCGTTACGCGAATAGAACACGCCGCCGCTTGCGTCGGTCATGCGGAAGAAACCGTTGCCGCTCAGTGCCACATCCAGTCCACGACTGGTTGACGTGGTACTCCCATCACCAAAGTCCTGAATGACGGCGGCAACTTTAGTACCCAGACCTACGTTAGAACCGGCAAACATATCGGCAAAAGCAATGGTGCTGGATTTAAAACCGGCTGTGGCGGAGTTGGCGATGTTGTTACCAATCACATCCAGGTTGCTGGAGGCAGCATTGAGGCCGCTCACCGCTTGTGAAAAAGACATGTAATCTCTCCTGCTAAAAGGTTAATCAGAGAATCTGACGAATTTCATCGAGGGTCGCGGAGCCCATGGTGCCGAGATCCAGTTTTGTGGTGCTATCCGTGGTGCTCACGCCATTGACGTAGGCATAGTTCAGCGGCTGCGCCACCAGTTGCGTGCTGCCATTGCTGGCGGCCAGTGAGACAGAATATTTGCCATCCGCGGCGGTAGAGCCGTCATCCATTTTGCCGTCCCACGAGAAGGTGTGGACGCCTGCACTCAGTTTGCCGAGGTCGATGGTGCGGACCGTCGCGCCATTGCTGTCTTTTATGGTGACGCTGGTGGCGGTAGACGCGCTGGCCAGTTCCACACCAAACGGCGTAGTTGTTCCACTGCCCACCAGCACCTGAGAACCATTGACCATCACGCCGTGCCCAATCAGCGTTGAACTCTGCAACGACTGACTGGTGGTGATCTGGCCGGAGATAGATCCCAGCGTGGTATTCAGTTTTTCAATACCACTCAGGGTGTTGATCTGTGCCAGCTGCGTGGTGAGCTGACTGTTATCCATTGGATTGGTCGGATCCTGGTTTTTCAGCTGCGCCACCAACATGTTGAGGAACTGGTTCTGCAGGTCAGCGGAAGAGTTACCGCTCGACGCACTGCTGGAGGTCAGTACCGTTGGGTCCAGACTGTCTTTAATCCCTACTGCTACGCTCATATTCGTTCTCCGTTACTGACCGATAGTGAGGGTTTTCATCATCATTGACTTCACCGTGTTCAGCACTTCAACGTTGGCCTGATAGCTGCGCGACGCTGACATGGTGTTTACGGTCTCGGACACGACATCAACGTTGGGCATCTTGACGTAGCCCTTCTGATCCGCCAGCGGATTGCCTGGGTCGTACACCAGTTTTGCCGGAGTAGGATCGTTAACCACGCCCGCAACCTTAACGCCGCCGGTCGCTGCACCTTGAGCGGCGTCGGTCTGGAAAATCACCTGCTTCGCCACGTAAGGCTGGCCATCAGGGCCGGTTACGCTGTCGGCGTTAGCCAGGTTACTGGCGCTGACGTTGAGGCGCTGTGATTGCGCTGTCATCGCAGAACCGGCGATATCAAAGATATTCAGCAATGCCATGCTTATTGCCCCTGCAGAACGCTCATCATGCCTTTGATCTGGCTACTGATGAGGGTGAGATCGGTTTGGTATTTCAGGCTGTTATCAGCAAACTGCGTACGCTCGCGATCCATATCCACGGTGTTGCCATCCGCGGCAGGTTGATCGGGAATGCGGTACAGCAGATCCAGTGACGGCTGAGAGTTGGTTTGCGCTTCAATGTGGCGTGAGGACGTCACATTCAGCGCCAGACTGCTGCCTTCGGCGCGGCCGTTTTGCATGACCTTGCTCAGTTGGCTGGCAAAGTCGATATCCCGAGCCTGGTAACCCGGGGTATCGGCGTTGGCAATGTTTGACGCCAGAATTTCCTGACGCTGAGCACGTAGGTTTAACGCTTCTGTACCAAATCGCAGCGCGGCATCGAGTTTGTCGAGCATGCTTCCTCCGCGAATGAGAATTTCGAGCTGACAGCTTAAGTCGACAAAAGCAAGGGTGATCGTCTGAATAGCAGCAAAAATCACGGCTATTTTTGACATTGATTTTTTTGCGCAGGGCGTAGACTTAGTGCCATCTTCTCGTCAGGAGGCGTTATGCGCAGATATTCCACCTTGCTAGCCACCGTTTTGCTGGCACTGGCGCTACCCAGTTATGCCGCGGACCTTACCGCGCAGTTGACCCAATTTTTTAAAGCGCGCGATCCACAACATGCCGCTGGCATGACGGTTGTCGTGCGTACTCCGCAGGCGCAGTGGCCAAGCTGTGAAACGCCTGAACTGCAACTTCCGGGGAATAGCCGTCAGTGGGGCAACATCAGCATCGCCGCTAACTGCGATCAAAATCGTCGCTTCTTGCAGGTTCAGGTGCAGGTCACCGGGCAATATCTGGTGGCAAGCCGTCAGGTGGCGCGCGGCAGCAATCTCAGCGCCACTGACTTCCGTCTGGAAACCGGCCGACTGGATGAATTGCCGGCACGCGCGCTGGTTGATAGCAGCGGTGTCATCGATGCCGTTGCGCTGCGTGATATCCCGCCGGGACAGCCCGTGACCGCCACCATGGTGCGTCAGCCGTGGCGTGTAAAAGCCGGTCAAAATGTGATGGTAGTCGCGAGTGGAAACGGGTTTAATGCCAGCAGCGAAGGACGTGCGCTGAACAACGCCAGCGCGGCACAAATGGTGCGCGTGAGGATGGGAAATGGTCAGGTTGTCAGCGGTCGCGTCGACGCAGATGGGAATATTCTTATATCGCTATAAAGCGTTAAAGAACCCTGTTGTTCTGCCGATAGAGATATCAACAACGACATTACCCTATGCTGATTCAGTTGGCTGACCCCCAACTGACCTTACAGGAGCCTTACCATGAGCATCGACAGAACGCAGCCTACTAATCCGGTTAGCACTGTTCAAACACGCGACAGCAACGACAACAGCGGCAAAGTGCGTCAGAGCGCTACGCCCGTAGCCAGCACCACCACTGAAAGCGGTGCGGAAGTGAAGTTGAGTCCGGCGCAGGCGCAGCTGATGCAGCCTGGCAGCAAAGACATTAACACAGCGCGCGTTGAGCAGCTGAAGACGGCCATTCGTAATGGCGAATTGAAAATGGATACCGGTAAGATCGCCGACGCGCTGATCGCCGATACCAAGGCGTATTTAGAGGGTAACTAATCCCAATGGACAATCTGCTGATCACCTTAGACAAAATGCAGGACGTGCTGACTTCTCTTGCCGTAGTGATGGATGAAGAACAACAGCAACTTTCTGCCGGCCAGATCAATGGCAACCTGCTGCAGCGTATTTCTGAAGATAAAAGCGCGCTGCTGACCACGTTGAATTATCTGGACGAGATGCGCCGCACCACCGAGAAAACGCTCGGCACGCAGGCGCCCTATGGTGATCACCGCGATCGTGAAAGCCGCTGGATGCGTATTCAACAGCACACGCGCCGGTTGCGCGATGCCAATACGCACAATGGGATTTTGTTACAGCATCAAATCGGCTTCACCAATGAAGCATTAGCGGTGTTGCGACCGCATCAAACGCAGGCATTTTACGGGCCGGATGGCTTGGGTAAAGGTCAGGCGACGCTAAGTCGTAAAGGGTAGAAAAAGTGGGTTTGAAGAGGCTGCTATCTTTGGGGATGGCGGCCTTTTTGTTGTGTGCGGGACCTGCAGCGTCTGCCGCTGCCAGGCGGTCCTCGCGCCGCTTACGCGGTACCTTCAGCTTCAACGTTGTGCCGACGGACCGTTCGGGATCGGGCTTCCTGCCCGGCCCGAACTGAGTCCCACATCCATGCGGGACTCTCCTGGCCCACCGTTTGCGCTTCAGCGCTGCGGATTGCCCTTACGCAGCGGCAGACGCTGCATGTCCGTTAAGAGAGTGCGTCCTTTAAACCATAGTGCGGCGCGCGAAGTCGCGCGGCCGGAAGCCGAGCAGACCAAGCATCACAAAGTATGCGCCGCCGCCAATGGCGCAGACCGCCGCCAGGCGAATCAAGCGCCACCACATCTGCCCCTCTTCCCATGCCGGCATCACCTGCAAAATACCCAGCAGCGCTGCGGCCATCACCACCACCGCAATCAGCAGACGCGACAGGAAACTGAACCAGCCAGGCTGCGGCTGGAAGATATCCTGCTTACGCAGTTGCCAGTACAGCAATCCGGCATTCAGGCAGGCGGCTAAACCGATCGACAGCGACAAACCGGCATGTTTGAGCGGACCGATAAATGCCAGGTTCATCAATTGCGTGACAATCAGCGTCACGATGGCAATTTTCACCGGAGTTTTGATGTCCTGACGGGAATAGAAACCGGGTGCCAGCACTTTCACCACAATCAACCCCATCAAACCTACCGAATAGGCAATCAGCGCACGCTGCGTCATCAACGCGTCAAAGGCGGTGAATTTGCCGTACTGGAACAGCGCAACCGTCAGTGGACCGGATAAAATCCCCAGCGCGACGGCGCTCGGCAACGCCAGCAGGAAGCAGAGGCGCAAACCCCAATCCATCAGGCGTGAATACTCTTCCTGATTGCCACTGGCAAAACTCTTCGCCAGCGAGGGCAGCAAAATCGTGCCCAGCGCCACGCCCAGTACGCCGGAGGGAAACTCCATCAGACGATCGGCGTAGTACATCCACGAAACCGAGCCGGATACCAAAAATGAGGCGAAAATAGTGTTAATGATCAGCGAGATCTGGCTCACCGACACGCCGAGAATTGCCGGCCCCATTTGACGCATCACGCGCCACACACCCGCATCGCGCAGATTCAGGCGCGGCAAAACCAGCATGCCAATCTTTTTAAGATGCGGCAGTTGATAGCCCAACTGCAGCACGCCGCCCGCCACCACCGCCCAGGCCAGCGCCATCACCGGCGGATGGAAATGCGGCGCGGCAAACACCGCGAAACCAATCATGCTGACATTCAGCAGCGTCGGTGCAAACGCCGGGACTGAAAACCGGTTCCAGGTATTAAGGATCGCGCCCGCCAGCGACGCCAGCGAGATCAGCAGAATATAAGGAAAGGTGACGCGCAGGAGCGCGCTGGTTAAGGCGAATTTATCGGGCGTATCGGCAAAACCTGGCGCCGTCACCACAATGACCCAAGGTGCAGCGATCATCCCCAACACGGTCACCACCGCCAGCACCAGCGTTAATAAACCGGAGACGTAAGCAACAAACACGCGCGTGGCATCTTCGCCCTGCTTGCTTTTATATTCCGCAAGAATCGGCACAAATGCCTGGGAGAACGCGCCTTCAGCAAAAATACGACGCAGCAGGTTCGGCAGTTTGAAGGCAACAAAGAAGGCATCGGTGGCCATTCCGGCGCCAAAAACGCGCGCCACAATGGCATCTCGGGCAAAGCCCAGTACGCGGGAAAACAAGGTCATCGAACTGACCGCAGCCAGCGATTTCAACAAATTCATATTGAGTGGCGCATCCTGAAAAGTGTCGGAGAAATGAGCGACTTAGCGCGGACATCCCGTGATGTCCGGCGATAGTCTACTGCCACGGCGGGAAATGACCAGCATTGAGTGTTACAAGGAATTATTCGCGTTCGGCATCGCGCCACAATTTTTCCACCAGACGCTGCGCCACCAGCGCTTGTTCGCCACTGGTTTCAGGCATCGTCTGATTTTCTACGCACTGAATAAAATGGTGTGCCGCACCAGTAAAACCGCGCTGGGTAAGATGACTTTGCCACGCGGGCGGTACATCACGCACGATACCGCTGCCGTTCTCCTGCTGCCAGTCACGCATCTCATTTATTTCAATGTAATCTCCGTCGCAGATCGCGCTCACCACTTCACGTTGCGTACCCGCACGACGATGCATACTGGTGGTGATTTGCAGCGTGCCAGCGGAAAAATGGTGTTCGGCGTACAGCATCGCGCCATCATCATTGGTCTCAATGTGCCCCAATTCACGCGTCAGGGCGCCGCCCGCCAGCCACAGTGCGGTATCCACCACGTGCAGATAATCGTCCAGCAAGGTGAAACGCAGATCGTGCGGGCCGACGCTATCGGCGCGGTGCTTCTCGATGCGCAGCGAGGCGGCACGCGGCATTTCACTTTTTAGCTGCTGGTAACGCGGCGCAAACCGACGATTAAACGCCACCATCAGCTTGCGCTTTTGCTTGTGTGCCAGCGCCACCAGCGCTTCGGCCTGCTGCAGGGTTTCGGCTAACGGTTTATCCACGCAGACATCTTTGCCCGCCAGCAACAGCGCTTTAACCACCTCGAAATGGCTGGCGGTGCTGCTGTGGACAAACACTGCATCACTGGCGGCCGCCAGCGCATCCAGTTGACCAAAGTAAGGTATGCGATAGCTATCGCAAATGGGCTGCGCCTTTGCCTGATTGGGCGAAAACGCCCCGGCAAGCTGCCAGCCACTGGCCTGCGATAACACCGGCAACCACGCTTTTTGCGCGATTCCACCCAAACCCACAATGCCAATTCGCAGCGTCATCTCAGCGATCCTTTTGCAGCAGCTGTTGCAGTTGCGCCTGCAACTGAGCAACCGTTTCTTCAAGTTGCGCGACACGTGCCGTCAAATCGTCACTGTCACTAATGGTTTCTGCACTGGCCGCCTCTTCCACCACGTCGCCACCAAACAGATGCATATAGCGACTTTCACGTTTACCCGGTTCGCGCGCCATACGCACTACCATTGGCCCCTCATCGCGCGTGATTAAACCGTTGAGCGTTTGCTCGACTTCGTTCATATCACTAAATTCATGCAGACGACCGCTGCGGGTACGCAATTCGCCAGGCGTCTGTGCGCCGCGCAGGAACAGCAGCGTCAGTACCGCCACTTCAGCCGGACTCAATTGTAGATTTCCGAAGGCTGAATTGCAGAACCGTTGCTCATATTTGCTGACGCGCTGACCAAAGCTGTTATTGGACGTCACCAGATGCTTTTTCACTAGCTCATCAAGCTGCGCTTGCACTTCCATCTCGCTGAGGTTCAGCACCGGTTCACGGTTGGATTTCTGATTACAGGCGGTGACGACGCCATTGAGGGAGAGCGGATACTGATCCGGCGTGGTGACCTGCTTCTCCAGCAGGCAACCAATCACGCGCAGCGCCTGCGCTGATAAGGCCATTTTCATTGCGTTAATCCTTTTTTTTATTGTCCACGGCGATCCGGGTTCCACTCCCGCCAGGTCAGCGCTGTGAGCACATGATCCTGCCAGCGCCCATCAATCAATAAGTAATCTTTGGCGTAGCCCTCTTTTTCAAACCCAAGGCGCGCCAGCAGATCGCCACTGCGCTGATTGTGCGGCATGTAGTTGGCCATAATGCGGTGAATACGTTGCTGTCGTTGCATATAGCGCAGGGTGGTGTTGAGCGCTTCAAACATCAGTCCCTGACCTTGCCATTTCTCGCCCAGCGAATAGCCGAGATAGCAGGCGTGAAACGATCCGCGTAGCACGTTGCTGTAATTAGCAACACCACGCACTTCAGTCTCTTCTGGGTCCATCAGCACAAAATAGTAGGCTGAGCCCTGTTTGTGCATATCGGCAATCAGCCCGAGGCGCGCTTGCCAACCCGAAGGGTAACAATGGCTTTCATCGCGCACTGGCTCCCAGGGTTTTAGAAATGCACGATTTTCAGCGTAATAATCCGCTAATCGCCAGGCATCGCGTTCATGTACTAAACGCACCACTAAGCGATCGGTTGTGAGGCGTACGCGTGGGCCAGCAGAACGATAGCCAAACATCATGACTCCTGAAATCCATAACTTAAGAAAGATGTACGCCAGCGGCGATACGTCTCACTATAACCGTCACCCCGCTTGCGGTAAAACCCTTGAACGCGTTCCTCTGGATTCATCCTGATTTAGGATTAATATTTCTGCGGATTCGATGAAAAAATATCATCCTGAGAAAGCTGTTTTTCGCCCCTGCGCAGGCGGAAAATAGACCAATTGGTCTCTTATCTCCTCTCACTTGCTCAGGAATTAGCATGTCTCGGGTTGCGCGGGCACGACGCCTCGGTAAAACATTTCTCTTAGTGGATAACATGTTGGTAGTAATGGGATTTTTCGTGGTATTTCCCCTTATCTCCATCCATTTTGTCGAACAGCTAGGCTGGGCCGCATTGATGGTCGGCATTGCGCTTGGCTTGCGCCAATTCGTCCAGCAGGGATTCGGCATCTTTGGCGGTGCCATTGCCGACCGTTTTGGTGCACGTCCACTGATTGTCACCGGCATGCTAATGCGCGCGGCGGGTTTTGCCTGCATGGCGCTGGCGCATGAACCCTGGCTGCTGTGGTTCGCCTGTTTGCTTTCCGGTCTTGGCGGCACGCTGTTTGACCCACCACGCAGTGCGCTGGTGATGAAACTGGTACGCGCACGCGATCGCGGCCGCTTCTTCTCGCTGCTGATGATGCAGGACAGCGCCGGAGCCGTGCTTGGCGCTCTGATTGGTAGCTGGCTGCTGGCGTGGGATTTCCGTCTGGTGTGCTGGGTCGGTGCGGCAGTGTTTGTCAGTGCTGCCCTGTTTAACGCTATTTGGTTACCCGCGTGGCGTATCTCGACAGAACGCATTGCGATGCGTGAAGGGATGCAACGCGTCTGGCAGGACAAGCGCTTTCGCCTGTATGTGCTGACCTTGACGGGCTACTACATTCTCGCCGTACAGGTGATGTTGATGCTGCCGGTGATGGTGAATCAGGTGGCCGGTGCGCCCGCTGCGGTGAAGTGGATGTACGCGATTGAAGCGCTGCTGTCATTAAGCCTGCTTTATCCGCTGGCGCGCTGGAGTGAGAAGCGCTTCCGCCTGGAAACGCGTTTGATGGCCGGTTTGTTCCTGATGACCTTCAGCCTGCTACCGGTTGGCATGACCGACTCGTTGCCGTCGCTATTTATGCTGATCGCCGTCTTTTATCTCGGATCCATCATTGCCGAACCGGCACGTGAAACGCTTAGCGCGTCGCTGGCCAGTTCACGCGCACGCGGCAGTTATATGGGCTTCAGCCGCCTCGGCCTCGCGATTGGTGGCTTGATTGGCTATTCCGGTGGTGGCTGGATGTTCGACATGGGCCAGCAATGGGCGCTGCCCGAACTGCCGTGGATGCTGCTGAGCAGCGTTGGCATGATCACTCTTTTGGCACTTTGGTGGCAATTCCAGCCGCGTTCGGTGGCACCCGCGATTTTCAGCAGCTAGTTTGCCCCTGCCGTAGATCTCTTCCATACTTCCCGCACGTCCGGAAAAAGGGTGACTTCCGTCACCCTTAGAACCACAGGAGAAACGGGATGAAACTCTACATCTACGATCACTGCCCTTTCTGCGTCAAAGCACGCATGATTTTCGGGTTAAAAAATCTGCCGTTAGAACTGATTGTTATGCTGAATGACGATGAGCAAACGCCGAAAAAACTCATCGGTCAGAAGATGGCGCCGATTCTGCAAAAGGCCGATGGCAGTGCTGTACCAGAAAGTATGGATATCGTACGGCTGGTGGATAAGTCCGATCATGAGCCGCTGCTCAACGGCAAAAGTAATCCTGCCATCAGCGACTGGCTGCGGCACGTAAATGGTTACGTGAATAAGCTATTGCTACCCCGCATTGCTGATGCCTCCTTCGCTGAATTCGCTACGCCGGAAGCGCGCAGCTACTTTAGCGAGAAGAAGCAGGCCAGCGTGGGTGATTTCACCGAGTTGCGTAAACATGCGCCAGGCCTGATCAAAAATATCAGCGATGACCTGCGCCAGCTCGACAAGCTGATCGTCAAACCGAATGCGGTTAATGGTGAGCTTTCCGAAGATGATATTCATCTGTTCCCGCTGCTGCGTTCATTGACGTTGGTAAACGGCATTGAATGGCCAAGCCGTGTTGCCGATTATCGCGACAATATGGCGAAACAGACTCAGGTCAATTTGCTCTCCTCTATTGCCGCGTAATTCCTATCCGTAGAGAGGCGCTACGGCGCTTCTCATCTCTCTCCTGGTGACACGTGCCGCTGAATCAGGCAGGCTATCGCTGTTTTGTTTTGCCGTTTCAATCAGGATGAGGACATCATGAAAAAGGCGTTTCCTGGGCTATTCGCCCTATTTTTTGCCGTGCTACTCAGCGGCTGTAACCAATTGACGCAATACACCATCAGCGAACAGGAAGTGAATCAAGCGCTGCAAAAACGCAATAACTTCGAAAAAGATATCGGTGTTTCCGGGCTGGTGAATGCGCACATTGTGCTGAGCGATCTCAACAGTCAGATTGGTCGTGAAGAACCCGGCAAAATCACGCTTTCGGGAAAAGCCAATATCAATGTCAGCTCACTGTTTGGTCCACAACAGGCCGAAATGCTGCTGAAAATGAAAGCGCAACCGGTCTATAACGCGCAAGAAGGCGCGATTTATCTGCATGATATGGAGATTGTCGATGCGCAGGTGCAGCCAGAAAAAATGGCCTCGATCATGAAAACCCTCACGCCCTATCTTAATGCGTCGCTGAAGCGCTACTTCAATGAGAAACCGGCCTATGTGCTGAGCGCAGATCGCAGCAAAGGCGAAGCACTGGCGAAAAAACTCGCCAAAGGAATTGAAGTCAAACCGGGGCAATTAGTGATTCCGTTTACCGAATAATCCGCGTAACCGCACCTTCGGGTGCGGTTTTTGTTTGTCACGATAAAATCCCGTGCAAACGGTTGCCCACATCCTTATGATTACTCCCCGGCCTAAACGTGCCTCTCGTTTTCTTCTCAGCCGGAGTCTTTTTGAATGACAGCCCAACCTCAGCAAATCACTATTCGCCGCCCTGACGACTGGCACATCCATCTGCGTGATGGCGCGATGCTCAACGCCGTACTGCCGTATACCAGTGCAGTAAATGGACGTGCGATTGTCATGCCAAACCTGGTTCCACCGGTTATCAGTGTGGCCGCAGCCGTGGCTTATCGCGAACGCATCATGGCCGCATTACCTGCTGAGCATGCTTTTACTCCGCTGATGACCTGCTACCTCACCGATTCACTCGACCCCGATGAGATCGAACGCGGCTTTCGTGACGGCACGTTTACCGCCGCCAAACTCTATCCTGCGCATGCCACCACCAACTCCAGCCACGGCGTCACCAATATCGCCTCGATTGCTAAGGTGTTAGAGCGCATGCAGCAAATCGGCATGCCGATGCTGGTGCATGGCGAGGTAACCGATTCTCACATCGATATTTTTGATCGCGAAGCCCGCTTTATTGAAACCGTGCTGGAACCGCTGCGTAAGCAGTTCCCGGCGCTGAAAGTGGTGATGGAACACATCACCACCAAAGAAGCGGCGGAATATCTGGCAGCCGGTAACGATTTGTTGGGTGCCACCATTACGCCGCAACACCTGATGTTCAACCGTAACCACATGCTGGTGGGTGGCGTACGTCCGCATCTTTACTGCCTGCCGATCCTAAAACGCAATATTCACCAGGAAGCATTACGTCAACTGGTCGCCAGCGGTAATCGCCGTGTCTTCCTCGGTACCGATACTGCGCCGCATCTGCGTCACCTGAAAGAAGCGAGCTGTGGCTGCGCCGGGGTGTTCAATGCGCCAACCTCGTTGCCCGCTTACGCTACGGTGTTTGAGGAGCTAAACGCGCTGGAACATTTTGAGGCTTTCTGCTCGGAAAACGGGGCGAATTTCTACGGCCTGCCGCTGAATGAGGGCACCTTGACGCTGGTACGTGAATCCTGGAAGGTAGAGGAGAGCATTGCACTGGCGGATGACACGTTGGTGCCTTTCCTCGCCGGTGAAACGCTGAACTGGCGTATCAAAGAATAATTTTCTGCTGCTTGCCTTCGGGACAATTATACTGTACAAATAAACAGTATATTATTCCGGAGGCTTCTATGCGTGTTGAAATTACCGTAGCAAAAACTTCGCCCCTTCCTGCTGGTGCACTTGATGCACTCAGCGTCGAACTGGTCCGTCGCATTACGCACGATTTCCCTGATGACGATCATCACGTCAAAGTACGTTACGCCGGCGGCAACCAACTCAGCGTGTTTGGTGGCTGCAAAGAATCACGCGAACGCATCAGCGAACTGTTACAAGAAACCTGGGAAAGCGCGGACGACTGGTTTAATAACGATTAACTGCCACTGTGCCGTTTTTGCCGGGTTTCGCCACCCGGCTTTTTTGTTTTTATTTCCCTCTCGCCAGAAAAACTTCCTGCATCTAGACTCATGTTAAGCGATCCCCTATTCTTGCCTCGTCATGCTTACAGGAGGTGTTTTACATGACTACTGAAAAACCAGAAGAGGCGATGACCTTTGGGGAATTGCTGGCATTTATTGCTGAGCAACAGCGCCGCTTAACCGTATTAGAAAATGCTTTTGCCACATTGACCTTCTGTCTCGACGATCGCGCCAATCAGTTACTGGTACACAATCTGACGTTGGAAGCGCAAAATCAGAACCATGACGAGCAGTTACAGCAGCATTTTACGCGGCTGGCTGAAGAGATTCAGAAACGTCATGGCCTGCTTCCCGCGGAGCCACACGCATAACAGTGCCGCATTTTTTGGCTTAACGTTTCCCAACATTTAAGCCGATAACCTCGTCAGCACTCGCCGTAATATTTGCAATAAAATGCCTGAGTCCTCGGGCATTTTATTATTCCCTTTAATGGCTATTTTGAGGACGTTTATTTTTACTCTGTTTAACTTCGTCATACCTTTTAACTATTGCACTCGCTAATTCATGTTATAATTGCTTCGCTAGTGCACGATACAGCCGCATTGAACCTCAAGAAGCACTTCGTTTAACGAGTAATACGGAGGTTATAATGGACAGAAATAAAGACGTCATCCAGACTCATCCATTGGTAGGATGGGACATCAGCACCGTAGACAGCTATG
This sequence comes from Enterobacter ludwigii, assembly GCA_900068845.1. Taxonomy (GTDB): domain Bacteria; phylum Pseudomonadota; class Gammaproteobacteria; order Enterobacterales; family Enterobacteriaceae; genus Pantoea; species Pantoea ludwigii_A. Next base: position 671,767 of record CEFQ01000010.1, on the reverse strand, counting down.
ACGCCATGATGATTCGCCTGCACTCGCTCTCCTCGCAGGATCAGAAAGAAGAAGAAGCTGACGTGGGCCCGACCTACTGGCTGACTACCGATGTCGCCAGACAGTTTATCTCCCTACTTGAAGCTGGCATTGCAAAAATAGAGTCCACTGAGCAGTACCTACGCGACAATCAAAAGCATTAATTTCTACTATCGCGTGAAAGGGCACCCAACAGGGTGCCTTTTTCATGGGCGCTCTCTTTTGATATGCTGTTGAAAAATTTCGCCGTTTTGCTGGAGTGATGTGGTTATGGTTTATGATCTGATTGTGGTGGGAAGCGGTTCGGTTGGTGCAGCCGCCGGCTTTTACGCCACTCAAGCTGGCTTATCCGTGTTGATGATTGATAGCGCCCATCCCCCACACAGCCAAGGCACCCACCATGGCGAAACCCGCTTGATTCGTCATGCTTATGGTGAAGGTGAACGCTATGTGCCGCTGGTGCTGCGCGCTCAGACACTGTGGGATGAACTGGAACGTCAAAGCGGCGAGCGCATTATGCATCGCAGCGGTATCCTTAATTTAGCACCGCTCACCTCCTCCTTTATTCAAAATGTCATTGATAGCGCGAAAGCGTGGCAGCTGGATGTGAAAATCCTGCAGGCCGATGAAGTGCGCGCACGCTGGCCGCAATTCACAGTGCCGGATGGCTATATCGGTGTATTTGAACCCCACTCGGGTTTTCTCAAATGCGAGCAGGCGGTGCGCAGCTGGGTGCAACTGGCGGAACAGGCTGGCTGTGCGCAACTGTTTAATTGTCCAGTGACGGAAATTGGCCGCGATGGCGATCTACAGCAGGTCACCACAAGCGATGGCATTTTCCGCGCACGTAAACTGTTGGTCAGCGCGGGAACCTGGGTCAGTCAGTTGGTCGCCGATTTGCCGGTCGCGCCCGTGCGTAAAGTTTTTGCCTGGTATCAGGCGGATGGTCGCTATAGCGAGAACAACAAATTCCCAGGTTTTACCGTGGAGATGACCGACGGCAGCCACTTTTATGGCTTCCCGGCGGATAACAATGCGCTAAAAGTAGGACGTCATGATGGCGGCCAGCTGATGCAAACACCGGAAGATCGCAAACCCTTTGGCAGCATCGCAGTGGACGGTAACGAGTCCTTTAATTTCTTGCGTAAGTTCCTGCCGGGCGTGGGGGTCTGCTTGCATGGCGAAGCCTGCAGCTATGACAACACGCCAGATGAGGATTTTATTATTGATACGCTGCCAGATGAGCCTAATCGCCTTATCATCACCGGTTTGAGCGGACATGGTTTTAAATTTGCCAGCGTGCTGGGCGAACTCGCCAGTGAGTTTGCGCAAAATAAGCCGTTCTCTTTTGATATCAAGCCATTCTCGCTCGCGCGATTTAACTAATTCATGCGTGTCGGCGTAATGATGCGCCGGCACACTTGACGCAAGTTGACATTTAATTACCTATATGGACATTCAACTCAAGGATTTGCCGCATTTGGTGTAGCCAATATGCCCTATCCCGTCATTACCCTTGTCTTTTAAGTCCCCCCTTCAATTATCCTGACTGAGTTTTAAATAAACCCTCATTTATTCCGAAGGTGATTTTCGACTTTATAGAAAAGTAAGGTTAATTGATCTTTCATTGCAAAATGTAGATGCTGATGACCACTTATTTCATTCTGCTGGATATTCATATGTGGCGTAATTCCACACAGCATTTCGGTGCCGTCTCCATTTTATTGCATTGGCTGATGGCGCTGGCTATTTACGGCATGTTCGCGCTGGGTTTATGGATGGTCGGATTGGGTTATTACGATGGCTGGTATCACGACGCACCTGAAATCCATAAAGGTGTCGGCATAATGCTGTTTGCTGCATTACTGCTGCGTCTCGGCTGGCGTTTTATCTCGCCGCCGCCAAAACCGCTGTCGAGCTCTTCGCCTTCCGTGCAGCGCAGCGCCAGCGCCGCGCACTGGATGTTATATGGCTTGCTGCTGGTGCTGCTGTTTACGGGTTACCTCATCTCCACCGCCGATGGCAAACCGATCTCAGTATTTGGCTGGTTCGACGTTCCCGCCCTGTTTAGTGGTGCCGCGCAACAAGCGGATCTGGCAGGTGACGTTCACCTCTGGTTGGCATGGGGTTTGGTGCTGCTCTCCGCCCTGCACGCGCTAGCTGCCCTGAAACACCATTTTATCGACCGTGATGTGACACTGAAAAGGATGTTGGGTTACCGCATCCCGTTAACCTCTGAAAAGGAAAAGTAACATGCTAAAGAAGACATTATTGGCAATAGCCGCGGCCGGATTATTGAGCACCAGCCTAACGGCCAGCGCGGCTGACTATAAGTTTGATAAGGAAGGCCAGCACGCGTTTGTTCAGTTCCGCATTCAGCATCTGGGCTACAGCTGGTTATACGGCACCTTTAAAGACTTTGATGGCAGTTTCACTTTTGATGAAGCCAATCCTTCGGCAGATAAAGTCAACGTCACCATCAATACTAATAGCCTCGACACCAATCATGCCGAGCGCGACAAACATCTGCGCAGCGCGGATTTCCTCAACACCGGTAAATTCCCACAGGCAACCTTTGCCTCTACTGCGGTGAAAAAAGAGGGTAAAGATTACAAGATCACTGGCGATTTAACGCTGAATGGCGTGACCAAGCCAGTGACGCTGGATGCAAAATTGATCGGTGAAGGTAAAGATCCGTGGGGCGGCTATCGTGCAGGATTTGAAGCGAGCGGTGAAATCGTGTTGAAAGAGTTCAATATCAGCAAAGATCTCGGCCCGGCATCGCAGAAAGCTGAACTGATTATTTCAGTGGAAGGCGTGCGTAAGTAAAGCAGTTACAGCCTGAAGTTGGATGGCTTCAGGCTGTGTTGCGCTTATTTTTTATCTGGCGCCGGAATCGCCATCGTCATGTTTAGCAAACCACGTGATTTGTTAAACACCTTGTTGCCATTTTCACGGCCCGCACGGCGTGCGCGCTGTTCTTCTGGCGACAACGTTGACTCTTCCATGCAGATTGGGCTGCAGCAGTTGTTGTACTTTTCAGCGCAGCTGGGGCACTGAATAAACAACAAATGACAGCCATCATTGATGCAGTTGGTATGGCTATCGCAAGGCGTGCCGCACTGATGACAGCTGGAAAGAATATCGTCGGATATCCGCTCACCCATGCGTTCATCAAAAACAAAGTTCTTACCTTTGAAACGCACCGGTAATCCCTGCTCGCGCGCCCGACGGGTGTATTCAATAATGCCACCTTCAATGTGATAAACATCATTGAATCCGTTGTGCTTCATCCAGGCGCTGGCCTTTTCACAACGAATACCGCCAGTGCAGTACATGACAATTTTTTTGTCTTTCTGATCCTGCAACATATCAATGGCCATCGGCAACTGATCGCGGAAGGTATCCGCCGGCACTTCCATGGCATTATCGAAACGCCCCACTTCATATTCGTAGTGGTTGCGCATATCGACGAACAGCGCATCGGGATCGTCAAGCATCGCATTAACGTCAGCCGCTTTAAGATAAGCACCCACATTGCTCGCATCAAAGCTGTCGTCTTCAATCCCATCCGCCACAATGCGCTCACGCACTTTAAGGCGCAGTACCCAGAAAGATTTACCGTCATCATCAAGCGCAATGTTCATACGTAAATTATGCAGAGCCGCATCGAAAGCATAGAGCGCTGCCTTCATTGATTCATAACGGCTTGCCGGCACGCTGATTTGCGCGTTGATACCTTCATGCGCGACATACACGCGGCCAAACACCTTGAATTTCGTCAACTCAACGTAGAGGGCATCACGGAACGCTTTAGGATCGGCAATCTGGAAGTATTTATAAAAAGAGACTGTGGTACGTGGTTCGGTTTCCGCCAACATACGTTCTTTCAGCTCTTTATTGGAAACAAGGTTATGTAACACTGGCATGGTGTTCGTTCCTGTTAGCAATCAGAGAAATTTAGCGCGCGTATGATACCTGAAGCGTGAAGCAAAATCTTTGGTTTGTTAAGCCAGGCGGTGACGATTACAGGCGCATTAGTGCGTTACAATTGCGTTTTCGTGCGTATATGTGCTGCCGGATAGCCCTCCGCAGTCTATGCTTGATTTCAGCCAGAACGAAAAAATGGCATAATCACAAAAAATTACAGAAACCGGACTCTCTGGCATAAGACGCAGGATACTGACATTTCCATGACTCAACTTCCCCAACTCACCCGTGAACTGCTTCATCCGCGCTACTGGCTTACCTGGCTTGGCATTGGTTTTCTTTACCTGCTGGTACTGCTGCCCTACCCGGTACTGCATGCGATTGGCTGTGGGCTTGGACGCATTGCAATGCGCTTTATGAAGCGCCGTGTAGAAGTGGCGCAGCGCAATCTGGAAGTGTGCTTTCCTACTATGCCGACCAACGAGCGTGACGCGATGGTGAAGCATAATTTCGAATCTGTGGGCATGGGGCTGATTGAAACCGGCATGGCATGGTTCTGGCCGGACTGGCGCATTCGTAAATGGGTGACCACCAGTGGCCTGGAGCACGTTACCAACGCCCTGGCTGAGAAACGCGGCATATTATTAATTGGCATGCACTTCCTCACTCTGGAGTTAGGGGCGCGCGTATTTGGTATGCATAATCCAGGCATTGGCGTGTATCGCCCCAACGACAATAAATTGATCGACTGGCTGCAAACCTGGGGCCGCATGCGTTCGAATAAAAGCATGCTTGACCGCAAAGACCTTAAAGGCATGATTCGCGCCATGAAGAACAACGACATTATCTGGTATGCGCCGGACCACGATTATGGCCCGCGCAGCAGCGTGTTTGCTCCCTTCTTTGCGGTGCAGGACGCGGCGACAACCACCGGAACCCATATGTTGATTCGTCTGGCAAATCCTAGCGTGGTGCCTTTTCTGGCGCGACGACTGCCGAACGCTCGTGGTTATGAGCTTAAAATGATGCCTGACATCCGCGATAAATTTGCCCTGGAATCAGAACTCGAGACCGCTGTGGTAATGAATAAAGTGGTAGAAGAGACGGTTCTGCTGGCTCCCGAGCAATATATGTGGCTGCACCGCCGCTTTAAAACCCGCCCGCAGGGGCAGCCTTCCGTTTATTAAAAGTGAGTCGGGGCGCAGATGGCGCCTCGATTTTCCCCTCGAAATTTGCCTTATCACATGACATTCAACGATCTTATGTTAATGAAGTGGTACCAGTCTTAACTTAGGCTGATCGTGGCATTAGCGCCGATGTTAGTCACATGAGAATCCGCAAATTAACCCGGATGCCTTAAAATATTTATCTTTCAACATTAGGGCTGCCCGTAAAATCCAGCATGTTATTGATTCTGGGTTTTCGAACGCATTAATATTTACTCATCATTTTTGTGCCACTACGGCCCTGATTTTGAGCACTTCCAGGTCTATTCCTATTTAATATCCCTAAACTCTTCGACTTCACTTATCAATGTAGTAAAATTAACTTACGAAACAAGGTATTGTCCTAATAAAAACACCCATATTCCATTTAAACAAAATAAAGCACCCTCTTATATCATTATGGAATTTGTTCGTGAAATCGATTCCAGCTAATTTCGGTCATGTCAGTTAGCACGTTAAGTCGCTTTTTTAAAAAATATAAAAAGATTACACACAGCAAATATATCTCAGGACAAATCTAAAATGAATAAAGGCATCTACTACTACGTAACGATCAGTACCGATCAGGAAGGTTATCATCTTCTACATCGAAAGGAGTGCAAACGGCTACCCGTAAAGGAGGATATGGTTTTTATTGGCACTCTATATAATTTAAATCAGGCACTATCAACCGCACGTATTAATTTCAAAAAGGTTAAGCCCTGTATTAAATGTTGTATTCGTTACTCAGCTCCAATTATTCATGACTCTGTACGTCCGGTATTACACTTCCCTCAGAAATTAATCTGACTGGTTGGGCGGTTGAATTTCACTCAACCGCCCAACCGATATTCCCTGACGCCCCGCACTTCCCGATTTTTCGTCTATTCTTCTGTGAAATCCTTTTTTTTCCTATGGAGTTGATGATGAGTCTGTTTAGCACCCTTGAAGAAGCCATTGAAGCCGCTCGCGAAGAGTTTCTCGCCAGCCAACCTGAAATCGCAGAAGAAGATGCCAGTGTCAGCCAGTTTGCCCTGCAGAAGTACGTGATGCAGGATGGCGACATTATGTGGCAAGCAGAATTTTTCGCTGAAGAGAATGGTCAGGGTGAATGCCTGCCCATTTCCAGCGGAGAAGCCGCGCAGGCAATATTTGACGGCGATTTTGATGAAGTCGAACTGCGTCAGGAGTGGCAGGCAGAAAATACGCTGCACGAATGGGACGAAGGCGAATTCCAGCTAGAACCACCGCGTGACCTGGAAGAAGGCGAAGCGGCAGCGCAAGAGTGGGAAGACGATAACAGCCCTTCTGACAATCTGTAATTGATGTTATTCGTACGGGCCGTGATTGGCATCAACCGGCAATAAAAGTGTGTCCATCACCAGCGATAGCGGTAAATCGAGAATGGTCAGTACACGCCACGGTCCGTCACGAACATCCCACTGCACGCCGGGATAATATTGGTTACCGTGACCCTGGCCGGGAAAGGTACGGCTGATAATGCTGCCACAGCCGGATAATAAAACGATGGCGACGCTAAGCGCGGTTAGTTTCAGGAAATCATTCACAACATTTACTCACAGTAGACTGGTGTTAGTTTAACCGCCTGTGAGATGAAATAACCACTACCCAGGCGTAAAGATTTCGTCAGATTAATGGCGAAAAAAAAGCGGCATTTCTGCCGCTTTTCACTCTCTCATCCTCAGCGCTGTGGCAGCGCTTCCGGATTGAGCTTCAGCTTCTGATAGCTTTCCACCCACTGATGATATTTGTCCGCGCTTTCCCACAAGCGTGAGTGAACACGAGCCAGCACCACCGGATCGCTGATCAGCTGCAAACGCTGCTCACGATTCAGTTTTTCTGGCGCATCACTCAGAGCCTGATCAACACGACGATCGCGTGCATGGTCCAGCAAATCACTCTGCTTATGTCGCGATGTTGCCATTGCCGTCGCCAGAGCATTGAACGCTGGGTTAAACAGCGCATGCATAAAGCCATTTTTCAGCGCGCGTTGACGGTTGATCTGCAAGTAGTGATCGGTATCGACCAGCTCTTTCGGTGGCTCATACTCTTCCGGAATCAGGAATAGTTTGGCGTTTTTACTCTTCTGCCCCACCGTCGCGCGGCTCGACATCACCGACACAAATGGCGACAGGATCAGCGAGAAGACGATTGGCGACAACCACCACAGGAAGTTCAGATCGAGGAAGCCCATGCCGCCTGCCCACACCAGACCTAACAGCATCTGTGAACCATGGCGACGGAAAGCTTCGCTCCACGGCGTAGCATCATCATCACGCTGCGGTGAATTCCACACCACTTCCCAACCGAGGAACGCACTGACCACGAACACGGTGTGGAACAGCATGCGCACCGGCGCCAGCAGCACCGAGAACAGCATTTCCAGAATCAACGAGCAGAACAAGCGGATGGCGCCACCGTAAGGTTTCGCTCCTTTGCACCAAATCAGCACCACACTCAACAACTTCGGCAGGAACAGCAGCACCAGTGTCGTTGAGAACAATGCTATCGCCAAATCGGGACGCCACTGCGGCCATACCGGGAACAGCTGACGTGGTTGCAGGAAGTAGGTCGGCTCCATGAGCGTATGCACCACCTGCAAGGCGGTTGACAGCGCAAGGAACATGAACCACAACGGCGCAGACAGATAAGACATCACGCCTGTCAGGAACACCGCACGGTGAACCGGATGCATCCCTTTTACCAGGAACAGACGGAAGTTCATCAGGTTACCGTGACACCAGCGGCGGTCACGCTTCAGCTCATCCAGCAGGTTCGGTGGCAGCTCTTCATAAGAACCTGGCAGATCGTACGCAATCCATACGCCCCAACCGGCACGACGCATCAGTGCCGCTTCAACGAAGTCATGCGACAGAATCGAACCGGCGAACGAACCTTCACCCGGCAGCGGTGCCAGCGCACAGTGCTCAATGAACGGCTGCACACGAATGATGGCGTTATGGCCCCAATAGTGTGATTCACCTAACTGCCAGAAGTGCAGACCGGCGGTGAACAGCGGACCGTACACACGCGTAGCAAACTGCTGGCAACGGGCATACAGCGTATCCATGCCAGACGCTTTCGGCGACGACTGAATAATACCGGCGTTCGGGTTAGCCTCCATCATACGTACCAGACCGGTGAGACACTCACCGCTCATCACGCTGTCGGCGTCCAGCACCACCATATAGCTGTAGTTGACGCCCCAGCGTCGGCAGAAGTCATCGATGTTACCGCTTTTACGCTTCACACGACGACGACGACGACGATAGAAAATCTTGCCCGCGCCACCGACATCACGTACCAGTTCCATCCAGGCTTTCTGCTCGGCGATAGCGATATCCGCGTCGTAGCTGTCACTCAGAATGTAAACGTCGAAGTGTTCGGCATTACCGGTACGTTTAACCGATTCCCAGGTCGCACGCAGGCCCGCAAACACACGTTCTACGTCTTCATTACAGATCGGCATGATCAACGCAGTACGATGTTCCGGATTAAGCGGTTCATCGCCGGTGGTTGAATACGAAATACTGTATTTATCACGACCAATCAGCAACTGCAGGAAGCCCATCAACGCGGTCCAGAAACCGGCTGAAACCCAACAGAACAGGATGGCAAAGAGGAACAGAATCCCGGTCTGCAGAATGTACGGCAGAATCAGTTCAACCGACTGCAACCAGTTCTGGTTGAACATCTCGATAGGATCGATCAGTGTCCAGCCCTGATACGGTAGAATGGTTTTCATGTACCAGGTCGCCACCACGGTCTGCAGAATCGTCAGAATCAGCAGCACGTAACGACGTACCGATCCTACATGGCGCCATTTATCTTCGTTTTTCTGCTCTTCAACAGTGGCATAACGTGGCGTAGATTTCTGGCCGCGTAGGGAATCCCAGGCGCGCGCAATCGGATTGGTGCGCCAGATTTCCGGGAACATCAACGAGCGCTTCACCTTCGGCATCGCCTTTAGCGTGGTGCGGTCGAGATAATCCTTGCTCAGTTGCTGACCATCAGCCAATGAGTCCGGCCAGGCCATTTGCACACGGGATGACACCGATTTCAGCGGCGCATCATCCGGGCGCTCGCTGGCGGCGTTATCCTGCCCCAGCGACGTATGAATAGCGTGGAACGCCTGGGCATTCTGGAGTGAATCGCTCAGACGGGCGCGCCCTGCCGCATCTAGCGGCAGAGCCTCCACGTAAGATTGAGGTAGAAATATCGATTTATTCATTGGCAGGTAGCTGATAGCTCCAGGTTTCCGTCAATGTCTTGTCGCCGCTCACCAGCGCCGCACGCATCTCAGTCGGCTGCTTGTTATCTTTCACTCGCAGACGCAACACCAGACGCCAGCCCTTGGTCACCGGGTTGTAGCGCACACTCTGCTCAACCACGTCAGCGTTATTACCCACGCTCACCTGCGGTGCCACTTGCGTATCTTCCGGCAGCTTGCTCATCGCTTTGCCAACGAAATCTACAGTGAAGGCGATTGAGCCGTCTGGCTGACGTACCAGATTCGACTGCTTCACATCACCGGCTGAACGCAGCGTGTCTTTCACCCAGGCGATATCGTCTGAGTGCAGCTGATTTTCATCGCGCGTGAAATGCAGGCGATACTGGAAGTTCATCTCTTTGCCTGGCTCTGGCAGTTTTTCCGGCGTCCAGAACGCAACGATGTTGTCGTTGGTTTCATCCGCAGTGGGAATCTCTACCAGTTCAACGCGGCCTTTACCCCAATCACCTTGCGGCTCAACCCAGCCACTTGGGCGCAGGTCGTAGCGATCGTCGAGATCCTGGAAACGGCTGAAATCACGCGAGCGCTGCAGCAGACCAAAGCCTTTCGGGTTCTCTACAGTAAAGGTGCTGACCGCCAGATGTTTCGGGTTATTCAGCGGACGCCAAATCCATTCACCGTTACCGGCATGAATTGAAAGACCATTCGAATCGTGCAGCTCTGAACGGAAGTTGGTCACCGGCGATGGCTGGTTCGCACCGAACAGGAACATGCTGGTCAGCGGCGCCACGCCCAGTTTGCCGACGTTGTCACGCAGGTAAACTTTCGATTGCACATCAACCGTTGATTCTTTGCCAGGATGGATGGTGAAGCGATAGGCTCCGGACGCACGTGGCGAATCCAGCAGCGCATAAATCACCAGCTGTTTATCCTGCGGTTTTGGACGTTCAATCCAGAACTCTTTAAAGCGCGGGAACTCTTCGCCTGACGGCAAGGCGGTGTCAATCGCCAAACCGCGCGCCGAAAGACCGTATACCTGGCCTTCGCCAATCACACGGAAATAGCTGGCGCCGAGGAAGCTGGTGATCTCGTCGTCTTTGCCCTTTTTATTTAAAGGATACAACACCTTAAACCCAGCAAAGCCGAGGTTTTTGACTGAGTCAGCATCGTGTTTTACGTTGCCGAAATTGAAGTAGTCAGGGTTATATTTAATTTCACGTACTGAAGACGCCGTGACTTCGTTAATTTTCACCGGCGTATCGAAATACATGCCCTGATGATAGAACTCAAGCTTAAACGGCGTGCGCAGTTTGCCCCAATAAGCTTTGTCGTGGTTAAACTGGATCTGCTGGTAGTCAGCAAACTTCATTTCACGAAACTGAGAGGGTAAATTGCTTTTTGGCGCTTCGAAACTTTTCCCTGCCAACGCCTTGGCTTGTTTTGCAACATCATCAATGTTAAACGCCCAACTATTGTTGGCATACATAGCCAGCAGAACTGCCGCGCCTACCCAGCGCATCTTTACCAGTCCCACTTTATTATTCACATTATTCAGCACATCCCCCCCTTTCGTGTGCTTAGATCAAACCCGATTATCTTAAAGGATTATTCGGTTTTCCGACAGCGTATGTAATAGATTGTTCCGCTGATTTGTAAGCTGAAAGTGTGCTTTTCGGATAATTAAACCCTGCAAAATCACATACAGATTCACCTGATAGTATACCCTGTTTACAGCCGGTAGAATTTTCCTTCGGCATAATCCGGTTTCAGGGCGAAACCGGCAAGTAAACTGACTATTGGAAGATTATGAGTTCAGCTAAACCCGAACGTGAATATTTCCTCGACTCGATTCGAGCGTATTTAATGTTATTAGGCGTGCCTTTTCACGTCTCACTGATTTACTCTACGCAAAAATGGGCGGTGAACAGTCCTGACGCCTCAATGTGGTTAACGGTGTTGAACGACTTTATCCACGCCTTCCGCATGCAGGTGTTCTTTGTAATCTCAGGCTATTTTTCCTACATGCTCTACTTACGTTACCAGCCGCAGCGCTGGCTCAAAGTCCGTCTGGAGCGCGTCGGCATTCCCCTTTTGACTGCTGTTCCCCTGATTACGTTGCCGCAATTCTTCATGGTGAAAAATCTCACCGATAAAATTGGCGACTGGAACAGTTTCTCCTTGTACGACAAGTACAACACCTTGATGTGGGAACTGATCTCGCACCTGTGGTTTTTATTGGTACTGGTGATTCTGACTACGTTAGGCATGCTGACGTTTCGCTGGCTTGGCAAACAGCAGCGCCGCATTGATTATCAGCACGTCGGTTGGGGCAAATTAACGCTGGCGCTGTTGGGTTATGCCCTGATGTGGTGCTTGTTCCGCCGCGTGCTGTTTACGCTGGCACCGGCCGTTTTTGCCGATGGTCTGTTCAGTATTGCCGTCATGCAGACGTTGACGTTCCTGCCCTTCTTTATGCTGGGCGCGCTGAGCTGGAAACATCAAGCGTTGAAAGCACTGTTTGTGCGCTTTAATCCGGTGATGTGCTTTGGCGCTATTGCAGTATTCATCGCTTACAGCCTGAATCAGCGTTACAGCAGCGGTGAAGGTTGGCTGTATGAGCTGGATATGATCATTTCGACGCTGATGGGGTTATGCATGCTAAACGTCTGTTTTAGCTTCGGACACAAGCTGCTGAACAGCCATTCGCCGCGCATCATGTATCTGGTGAATGCCTCACTGTTCATCTATCTGGTGCACCATCCGCTGACCATTTTGTACGGCATCTACATCACGCCGCACATTGGCAACAACACGCTCGGCTTCTTCGTCGGCTTGCTGATGGTGTTTGGCGTCGCTTTCACGTTATATGAAATTCATCTGCGCATTCCGCTGCTGCGCTTCCTGTTCTCCGGTAAGCCGCAACGTAAATGATATTCGGGCCAGCTAAGCTGGCCCGTTTTATTTAAAGCAACCACTCAACCGGCAAGCGCCACACCAATCGTACCAGCAAGCGCTGAAGCAGCGTGCACTGCGGTTCGTGTTTATGCACGACTTCGCCCTGCTCGTTAGCAAACTCCACCCAGTTGACGCGTCCCCACTTATCCAGACGCAGCGTCCAGGCACGATGGCGCATCCCGGCAATAAAGCGCTGATGGGTTTGCTGTGCCAGGGTTTCGCTCTCAATCACCAAACCCATTTCGGTATTCAGCATGGCGGAACGCGGATCGAAATTAAACGATCCGATAAACACTTTGCGATTGTCTACGGTGAAGGTTTTGGCATGCAAACTGGAACCGGAATTACCGGTAATACCGCGATCGTGTGGCGCACTTTGCGGATTATCCTGCGGCTTCAGTTCATACAGCGCGATGCCGTGGCGCAGCAGTTTTTTGCGCCAGCGTGCATAACCGGCGTGCACCACCGTCACATCATTGGCAGCCAGTGAATTGGTGAGTATGGTAATTTTTACGCCGCGCCGCTTCAGCGCCAGCAACTGCGCTACGCCCGAACGCGTTGGGACAAAGTAGGCCGAGATGATATCAAACTGCTGCTGCGGCGTGCCGATCACTTCCAGCATGCGCTGCGGCAGCAAACTACGGCGTTTCGCCTTGCCGAGCCCTTTACGTGGATCGTCGCTTAGCAGGCGCGATTCTGCCCACGTCATCTCCAGTTCGCCCTGCGCCATCTGGCTGATAAATGACGAATGCTCCAGCCGCGCCAGATAGCGTTCCACCGCTTCACTCTGCTGCCACTCTTGCGGCAAGCGCACCGCCTGATGCGTATCGCCGCTTACGTCAACCACCTTACGTAGCGACGACACCGCTTTGCTGCGCCAGTAACGATCGAAATCCTGCGTTACTTCGTCCACCACCGGACCAATCGCCAGCACATCAAGATCGGTAAACAGCGGTTCATCGCCGGTTCCAAAATATTCGTCGCCGATATTGCGCCCGCCCACCAGCGTGGCTGCACCATCCACCGTCAGGCTCTTATTGTGCATACGCCGGTTGAGGCGGGAAAAATCGGTGAGATAACCGAGCGCGCGTAGCGTGCGGAACGAGAACGGATTGAACAGCCGCACGGCAATATTGGCGTGGCGATCAAGTTCCGCCAGTGTTTCATCCAAACCTGGCGTGTTGTTGTCATCCAGCAACAATCGCACCTTCACCCCGCGCTCGGCAGCGTCCAGCAATGCGCTGAACAGCAAGCGGCCGGACATGTCGTTGTGCCAAATGTAGTACTGCACATCGATGGTGTGCTGCGCCATGCTCATCATTTGATAGCGCGCAGCAAAGGCGTCTAACCCATCGTTGAGCGGATGAATGCCGCTCATGCCCGGATGCCGGGCGCAGCGCGCCTCAACACTGAATTTCAGTCCGTTGCCCGGTTGTTCCTCGGACGGCAAAGATGTTGCTGCTTCACTCATAGTGAATCCCTGAAGACTGTGGACCTATTATTGTTAGTATCGGCGCGAAAAATGGCAATCGGAGGCTTCCTCTTCTGCCAGATGGCGCGACGTCAATTTAGTCTAGACTTAGCCAAGCGTTCTGCATCCGGCGTTCACCGTGAGGAGAGCATCATGACTCAGCCATCCCTACGCCATCACCCTCAGCTGTTCCGCAGTTTCTTTCAGGGCAGTTTTCCCTGTTCAACCGCCTGTCGCGCGGGCGGACGTCGGCTGGATATGGTGATCAGCAGCGGTCACGACATGCTGCTGGAGAAAGATTATGCCGCACTGGCGCAAGAAGGTTTGCACACGGCGCGCGATGGCGCACGCTGGCATCTGATTGAAGCCGTACCCAACGAATATGACTGGCGCAGCTTTCTGCCGATGGTTCACGCCGCGGCGCGTCACGATATGCAGATTATCTGGGAGCTGGCGCACTTTGGCTATCCCAATCATCTGGATATCTGGAAAGCCGGCTTCGTTGATCACTTCGAACGCTTCGCCCGCGCGATGGCGCAACTGATGCGCGATGAAGGTATTGAAAAGCCGTTTTTCACGCCGATCAATCAGATCTCATTCTGGTCGTGGGCTGGCGCTGATGTCTCCTGGCTCGATCCTTACGCCAGCGATCGTGGTCGCGAGCTGAAGCGCCAGCTCGTCCGCGCCTCGCTGGCGGCGATGCACGCCATTCGCGAGATCTATCCTGATGCCCGCTTTGTACTGACCGACCCGCTGGTACAAGTCGCGACGCATCCCGATAATCCTGACAGCAAACCTTACGCCGACGCGCAGCATCAGGCACAGTTTGAAGCCTGGGATTGGATTGGCGGACGCGATGCACCTGAACTGGGCGGTCGTGAAGATTTTCTCGATATCCTTGGTCTCAATTACTATCCCGATAATCACTGGTTTTTCTCGGGCGAAACCATTCCGCTCGACCATCCAACGCGCCAACCGCTGCACCGATTGCTCATCCAGTGCTGGCAACGCTATCAGCGCCCGATGATTCTGGCTGAAACCGGTGCCGAAGGAGATGCGCGAGCGCCCTGGCTGCGTCAGATAAGTGAAGAGGCGCGTTTGGCGCTTGAGCACGGTGTAGCGCTGGAGGGCATTTCGCTCTATCCGGTGGTGGAGTATCCGGCGTGGGCCGACGATCGACGGTCACCAGGGCCGCTGTTTGGCCTCGGCGATCCGAATGGCAATCGTACCCTGCATGAGGCGCTGGCGCTGGAGTTGCGCAGTCAGCAGATTAAGTGGCAGAACTGGCAGACAAAAAGCTAAGACTGTTGCGTGGTGGTCAGTTTTTGCGGACAGGTTTGCACATCAAGTGAAGGATCAGCGGGATGACGCACGTCGGTGAGCCAGGTCATGGTGAAGAGAAACACCACGCCAATCAAGCACGCGGAGAGCAGGCCAATTATGGCGATCAGTTTGTCATCTCTGGATTCCATCGACATCTCCTTGCAGACTTCCTTTTCCCGGGGCTGACCTTAGCTCATCCACAGCGTAATCATCAGGACAAAGATTATCAGCGTAACCGAAGTCACTGCAAGTACCACAATGGCGAAGAGCGCGTCGTCGAGCGGCTGCCGATAAGGTTCGTCGTGGTCGTCTGGTGGTGCAGGTGAACTCATGATGACTCAAAGATAAAGGCGAGTTTTCGCGCAGGATTGCCGCACAGAGTGTAATGCAATGTGCCGTAAGGTACAGGAATATTTCTGGCGAAGAAATAACGGGGCGTCAATCCGCCCCGTGAGGAACTGATTAGAAATCGTAGCTCAGTGAAACCTTGACCGTGCGCGGTTCGCCCTGAGACAAATAGGTGCCGCTGTCATCAACGTTGGCCCAATATTTCTCATTGGTAACGTTATCCACGCCCACGCGCCACACCATATCGTTCTGGTTAACCTTCATGCGATAACGCAGACCTAAATCCAATGTGGTGTAGTCGTCCAGCTTGGTGGTATTCGCCAGGTTGGCATACTGCGAACCGGTGTAGTTCAGCAAGGCTGTGGCGGTCAAACCGTCAACGGGTTTGATGTCATACTCAGCACCCAGCGCCGCCGTGAAGCGCGGTACGCCAATGGCGTTTTTGCCATCCTGATCGCTGTCACCGGTTTTGGTCATATCCGGATCGATCCAGGTGGCACTGCTGTTCAGACGCAGACCCAGCACCGGTTCGCCAAACACATTCAGCTCAACGCCGCGGTTACGCTGCTCTCCATTCAGTTGGTACACCGAATTGTTCAGCACGCCCACCGGCTGTTTGATTTCAAACAGCGCCAGCGATCCGCCAATACGGCCAAAGTCCGCCTTCACACCCACTTCGTTCTGCTTAGCATGCACAATGCCGGTAACGCTACCGTAGTTGCTGGCGGTAAACGGCGCAGCAGTGCCCGGCGTGAGTGATTCGGTATGGTTGGCATACAGCGAGATATTTTGCGTGGCTTTATACAGCAAACCGTACGCTGGCAGCCAGCGGCTGCTATCGAAACGTGTGCCCGCATCTTCTACACCGTCATAACCGTAATTACGCACCACCACTTTCTGATGACGCGCACCCACGGTGGCCAGCAAGGTGTCATCAAAGAAGCCCAGCGTGTCGCTCAGCAGGTAGCCCTGCGAACGTGAACGGTAAGTGGTAAGCGGATCGCTGAACTTAGCACCACCAGCGAACATGCTCTCCGGTTCAGCTACATCCTGCGGATTATAAATATTCACACTGGCATCGTTACCCGACGACATGCGATAGCTGTTTTTCGCGTTCGTGGTCATCGCCGAATAGCCGAAATTGACTTTATGCGTCACTGGACCGGTGGTGAAATCGCCACGCAGGCCAACCATGCCGCTCATGTTGTCCTGCACGCGATTGGTACGGAAGCGGCCAATAGTGGCGTTGCCCGCGCTATCGAGGATCTTCGGAATGCCGTAGTTGCCGACTTCATGGGTGTGTTGCGCGCCCAGGCCCGCATAGGCGGTCCACTGATCGGTGAGATCGTATTCGGCTTTCGCCAGACCAAATTCCGACTCGATATCGCTGAATACCCAGTTCTGGCTGTAATTTTTCGTGTTGGAGGGCACCTCAGGAATGAAATCGATGCCGCTGATATTGATGCCGTTACGCGCATCGTGGAAGGTTTTCTTCTGGTAGCCAACGTCCAGCGACGTACGCAGACGGTCGCCACGATAATCCAGCCCCAGTGACGCAGCGGTAGTGCGTTTCTTCTCGCCATCCACCTCAGTGCCGCCTTCGCGGTTAACGGCATTCAGACGGACGCCAAACTGGTTATTGTCACCAAAACGGCGGCCAATATCCGCGGTGCCGCCCACTTGTGAACCGGAGGTGTAATCTACGCCGATGCGCGTCAGCGGCGTATCATCAGCGTGCTTCGGCTCGAGGTTAATCATGCCGCCGACGCCGCTCTCCGCCGAACCGTTCAACAAGGCGTTAGCCCCTTTGAAGATTTCCACGCGATCAATCAACGAGGCATCCATCACCTGACGCGGCACGATACCTGCCAGGCCGCCATAGGTCATGGCATCGCCATCCAGCTTGAACCCACGAATACGATAGCTCTCAGCGAAGTTGCCGTAGCCTTTCAGATTCTGCACGCCGGCATCGTTGCGCACCACGTCACCGATGGTTTGCGCCTGCTGGTCCTGAATCATTTTCGAGGTAAAACCGATGACGTTAAACGGCACATCCATGGCGTTTTGCTCACCCAGCATGCCGAGTCGGCCGCCGTGTGCAACCTGTCCATCAAGGTAAGCCGGTACCAGATCGTCGCCGCCGGGTTTGAAATCGGTTTGCGGCGCCGCGGTAACGGTTAGCGTCTGCTGCTCGTTTTTCGCGTCAGTGGGTGTTGTGGTGTTGGTGTTAGCAGCCATCACTGGCAAACAACCGGCGCTGACCATTACGGCCAACAGCGTCGGTTTCAGTCCGGGATTGAAAGGCAGAGTGCGCATGGGATCCCCTAATGCAAACGAAGTGATAATCATTATTATTGCGGTTTGCGATTATGCGCAGTCGTTGCCCGAAAGCAAGAAAAATCCTACTTTCGCCACACAGATAATGGAGAGGAGCTGCATCAGGTCGCCATAAATGGCGTAATGCCGATCAGTTGAGCCCCGTATTGAATCACCGCACGTTCCGTAGCGGCGCGATTTATCGCGCAATGAATTGCGCCGCTACAACGTGTGCGCTCGATTATTGAGGTTTCATCTCTTAACTAACCAGCATTACGCCATTTATGGCGACCTGCTATATCAGGCATCACGCCAGCGTTTAAACACCAGCGAGGTATTAATGCCGCCAAACGCGAAGTTGTTGGATTGGATGTAATCGGTCTCAATATGCCGTGCTTCGCCGACAATGTAATCAAGATCGCCGCACTCTGCCGCCGGTTGTGTCAAATTGAGCGTCGGCGCAAACCAGCCTTCACGCATCATCTCAATGCTCATCCAGGCTTCCAGCGCACCGCATGCGCCCAGCGTGTGGCCAAAATAGCTTTTCAGCGAAGAGATGGGCGTACTGTTGCCATAGATTGACGCCGTCGCCAGGCTTTCGGCAATGTCACCACGGTCGGTGGCGGTGCCGTGGGCGTTGATGTAGCCGATCTGCTCCGCCGTGACACCGGCGGTTTGCAACGCGCGCTCAATACAAATCTGCATGGTTTCACGCTGCGGCTGGGTGATATGCGCGGCATCGCAGTTGGTGTGGAAACCCACCAGCTCCGCATAAATGGTGGCTCCGCGCGCCTGTGCATGTTCAAGGGATTCGAGGATCAAGGTGCCCGCGCCTTCGCCAATCACCAATCCGTCGCGCTGTTGATCAAATGGCGCGGGCGAGCTGTGCGGCGCGTCGTTGCGCTGGCTGGTGGCAAACAGCGTGTCGAATACCGCTGCTTCGGATGGGCATAACTCTTCCGCGCCCCCCGCCACCATCACCGTTTGGTATCCATGGCGAATCGCCTCCCATGCGTAGCCGATGGCCTGGCTGCCAGATGTACAGGCGCTGGACGTCGGGATCACCCGGCCGCGCAGACCGAAGAACAGGCCCGCATTCACCGCAGTGGTGTGCGGCATCATCTGCACATACGTGGTGCCGGTGATATTGTTGGTGTGTTTTTCCGTCAGCATGGTGGCAAATTCACTCACCGGTCCGGTGCTGCCGGTTGAGGATCCGTAAGCAATGCCGGTTTCACCGTTGGTGAGTACCGGATGGTCGATCAAACCGGCCTGCTCTAGCGCCAGCTCGGTAGCGCGCGTCGCCATCAGCGAAACGCGGCCCATCGAGCGAATGCGTTTGCGCGTGTAATGCGCTGGCGGCGTGAAGTCATCCACTGGCGCGCCAAGCAGCGTGTGCAAGCCGTCGTAAACCTGCCATTCCGGCATATGACGCACCGCGTTTTTACCTTGCTTAATACGCTCTGACACCGCGCTCCAGCTCTCACCAAACGCGGTCACACCGCCCATGCCGGTTACCACTACACGCTGGATCACAGCATACCTCCATTGATTGAAATCACCTGACGAGTGACGTAACCCGCGATATCCGACATTAAGTAGCTGGCCAATCCGGCAACTTCATCTGCCGCGCCCATGCGCTTCATCGGGATCAACTTCATCGCTTCATCAATCACCAGCGGCTCAAGATCGGTCATACCGGTATCAATCAAGCCTGGTGCGATGCAGTTGACAGTAATTTTGCGTTTCGCCAGCTCAATCGCCAGCGCTTTAGTGGCGCCGATAATCCCAGCTTTGGCGGCGCTGTAATTGACCTGGCCACGATTGCCCATCATTCCTGACACGGACGACAACGTAATAATGCGTCCGCCCTTGCGCAGGCCAATCATCGGCATTACGCACGGATGAATCACGTTGTAGAAGCTGTCGAGATTGGTATGGATCACGCTGTCCCACTCATCCTCAGTCAGCGCCGGAAACGCCGCATCGCGCGTGATGCCCGCATTGCTCACCACGCCGTAATAGGCGCCATGTGCGGCGATATCCTGCTCCAGTGCGCTGCGCGTAGCAGCGCGCTGCCCGACGTCAAACTGCAAGGTGCGTCCACATCCCCCCGCCGCCACAATTTCCGCCAGCGTCTGCGCTGCACCGTCGCTGTCACGATGATAATGCACGACCATCTCAAAGCCGTCCTGCGCCAGACGCAGTGCGATGGCGCGGCCAATACCTTTACTTGCGCCGGTCACTAATACGCTGCGTGTCATGGCTGAACTCCTTGTTTTAACGGAACGTGTTGCAATTGGATTAACTCTTGTTCATTGGGCTGATAAGTATTCAACCGACCGCTGGCGATGATTGCATCGTCGCTGCGGATTTCCCCTTCGAAACTGCCCAATCTGTCGTCGCGCATCAGTAGACGCATTTCAATGCGCAAAGTGCTATTCACGGCAAAGGCAGCGCTGCTGGCGCGATAGCCGCGCCCACCAAGCAGCATACCGGGACGAATCTCATCGTCGCCGCGCTGTCGTGCATGGAAGCCCGACCAGACGCCAACGGTCTGCGCCATCATCTCCACGCCATACCACGCCGGCAAATCCCCCTGCACAGTGAGAAACGGCGCCAGCACGCCCGCCGCGTTAACGTGGACTTCGCAAATTACGCTGTCGTCAGTGACCTGGATGACGCGGTCGAGCAGCAGCATCGGCGCGCGATGCGGCAGATAGGCAGCGACAGGCAGAAAATCACTCATGAGGTTTTCCTACAATCAGGCAGGTATTGTTCCCGCCAAAAGCAAACGAATTTGAGGCAATCACCGGACGCGCCAGCGGCTGCGGTGCGGTGATTAGACCGCATTCCGGCAGCGAGGTATCGCGTGGCGCAATGGAGAAGTCCTGGGGCGGCAGCGGCAAATTCTGCTGCAGGATCAGTGCGGCCAGCGCCGCTTCGGTCGCGCCTGCTGCGCCCAGCGTATGGCCGGTAAGGTGTTTGGTTGAGCTGCACGGCACGCCATCGCCAAACAGGCGATGAATAACCGCAGATTCCACCTGATCGTTCAGCGGCGTGGCGGTGCCGTGCAGATTGATGTAACCGATATCCTGCGGCTGTAATCCGGCCTGCTGCAGCGCCATCAACATGGCACGCTCCGCACCGACCCCCTCTGGATGGGGTGCCGACATGTGCCACGCATCCGACGATTCACCGCAACCGATCAGCGCCAGCGACTGCTTTTCACGTGTCAGCAACAACAGTGCGGCGGCCTCGCCAATCGAAATGCCGTCGCGATCGGCGCTAAACGGCGCGCAAAGGCGTTCAGAAAGGGAATCGAGGCTGGCGAAGCCGTTGATCGGCATGCGGCTTAGCGAATCAGCTCCTCCCACCAATGCCACATCCACCAACCCGGCATCAATCAAACGTTGACCGCTGATCATCGCGCGCGCGCTAGAGGAACAGGCAGTAGAAATCGTGTAAGCCGGACCATCCAGCGCTAAAAAATGCGCCAGGAAGCGCGACGGATCGCCCAACTCCTGCATGCGGTAATCGTAACCCAGTAGATCGCTATCCACCTGACGATCGCCTTCATCGACGCCGGACGTGCTGGTGCCGAGCACAATTGCCACGCGCTCACGCCCATATTGGGCGATGGCCGCATCCACGGCCGGGCGCATCTGCGCCAGCGCGGCCAGCAGTAGCTGATTATTGCGCGTGTTATGCGCCGCCAGCGCGGCAGGAATCACCGGTAATTCACCCAGTACCTCGCCCAGCCAGCAGCGTTTACCGTCTTGCAGCCAGCCCTCGCGCGGCTGCATACCGGGCGCGTGACCCGCTTGCAGCTGCGTGGCAATGTGCGCCAGATTGTTGCCCAGCGCATTCACCATGCCAAAGGCGGAAATGTAAATCATGATGACGCATCCAGATGTTGGATTTGAATCTGATAGCCAAAGGCGCGTTGATCGATGCTGATCGGTTCACGCCCTTCGCCGCGCTGCAGATAGCGAATCAGCGTTACTACCTTGCCAGACGGATCGCGCAGCTCTCGGCGATCCTCGATGTCGGTCAGCGTCCAGCCACGCGGCAGCTGCGGCTGCCACGCGCTGATCGGCCAGTGGCTCAGCATCACATCAGCCAGCACCTGACTGGCAGGCGGCATTTCCGGCAGCGCCATCATCTGCTGTGTGTGAATGCCGGTGTTATCATAGGTGACGCGGAACAGGCGAATGCCAAGCGATGACAAACCGGCGAGACTCAGCTGTTGCGAATCGGCGCTCAACAGCACCAGCAGCGACTGGGTTCTGCCTTTAGCGTGACCGGTCAGCAACTGCTGTTGCTGAAAGGCGGGCGAGATGCCCGGTGCCGGCAGCGTGACGCGCACGCCGGGTTTCAACCACGCGCTCGGCCGGTTGAGGTCACTGTCATGCTGCGCGCAGCCGCCCACGAGCAGGCTCAACAGCAGCAAAATACCCCTTTTCATCGTTGCTTCCTTTTCCCCGGGGCCAGCGCCAACGGCGCCAGCAAGAATGCACAAAAAATTCCGCTGCACAGCACGGTACCAAAACCGCTGATGGCGGCAGTACTGCTGAAAACCAGCATGCCGAGCGTTAACAGCGTGGTCATCATCGCCAGCGTTACCGCCAGCATCGAGGTTAACGGCGTGCCGCGCGGATTGCTGAAGAACAGCGTGTAGTTGATGCCGATGCCCAGCACCAGAATCAGCGCCAGCAGGGCAAACAGATTGAGGCTGGCGCCGATCCAGCCCAGCGTCGCCAGCGCCGCCGCCAGCGACAGCCACGACGGCAGCGCGCTGCGCATCCCGGCTTTCACGCCGAGCCGCAGCATGTAGCTGGCGGTAATCAGCAGTAGCGCCAGCGCCAGCAATCCGCTCAGCAACGTGCGCCAGAAGCGGAACAGTTCATCATAGCTGGCCTTACGATCAACCCAACTGACGCCCGCCTGCTGGGATGCCAGCTGTTGCAGCGCGGCGCTGTTTTTTACGCCACCGATTGGCACCAGTACGCTGCTACGCCCGTCCGGCAGCGACAGCCAAAGCAGCCGCCAGCCTTCACTGAGCGGGCTCGCCAGCCAGTCGCCGACGGTGACCGGCATGGCGCTGAGATCCGCCTTCGCCACCGTGATGCCCGCCTGCTTCAATCGTTCCAGAATAGTCGGCGCAGCCTGTTGCAGTAGCGCCACATCCTGCTGCTGCTGCGCCAGTGAACTGAGCGGCAGCACGCGATAATGAGCAAACCATCCTTGCTGCTGCGCCTGTTGCAGCGTCGGCGCGAGCGCGCTGAGCCGCTGCAGCGCCTGCTGTTCATCATCGCCCCACACCACAAACCAGGTTTGATCGGCCTGCTGACCGGTAAGCTGCGCTAACTGGCGGTCCTGCGCTAATAATTTCGCTGGGGCACTTTGCAGATGGGCAATATCGTCATCGACATGCAACTGCAGCATGCCGCTAACCGCATAGATCGCTACCAGCGCCGGTAATCCGCGCTTCAACCAATTATTGCGACGCCACGCGGCTAGCCAGCGCGCCAGCCACACCATGGCCGGAATCGGACGTACCGGTAAGCCGCGCACCAGCCACGGATAAAAGCAGATCACCGTCAGGCAGGACGCGCTCAATCCACTGGCGGCAAACACCGCTAACTGGCGTAAACCGGGGAACGGCGCCAGCAACATCAGCAGCCAGGCTATCGCCGTGGTACCCAACGCCAGTAGCAGCGTGCCGCGCACCTTGTGCAGGCTTTGCCACGGCGTCGCGTCTTCGCCGTGCACCATGCGTTCCGTTAGGTAGTACAGGGTATAATCGGCCGAGATCCCGACAATGCTGAGGCTCATGACTAAAGTAGTGAGATGCAGCTCACCAAAACAGAGCAATGTCAGTACCGTGCCCGCCATCGCGCCGATGGCGACCGACAGCGCACACAGCGCCAACGGTCGCAGCGAACGGAAGACCAGCCACACCAGCAGCAGCAATCCCGCTAAGGTGACGCTGCCGAGGGTTTCGACATCATGCTGCGCACGCTGGCTGGCATCGTCGCTAAACAACACCGTGCCACGCGTCAGCAGTTGCGCATCTGGCCAGCGGGTTTTGAACTGTAATTCCAGCTGGTTGAGCGCGGTCACCAGCTGATGGCTCTCTTTAATACTGAAAGCATTGCTCGCCAGTTCACCGTGCAGGAAATACCAGCGGCGCTGCTGCGCATCGTTTACCGTCAGCCAGCCGTTATGCAGCAGCATCTTGTTGGCGTTTTGCTGTAATGCCAGCTGCGCGCCACGCACCAACAGCAGCGGATCGTTGCCGATCTCTTTGCTGCCCACGCCGGCAAATGCTGAGAACAGCTGCGCCAGAATCCAGTCGGCCTGTGCGCCGCCGCCGTTTTGCAAGCGTGCGCGCGTCGCCGCATCGATCAAGCCGTTACGATGCTGAAATGCGTACACGCCCCAGCGCTGCATCTGATCGTCATTCAGCTCGCCGCTCACCTGTTTCAACATCGGCAAAGCGTGCAGTTGCGCTTGCCACCAGGCTGCGGCCGCCTCGCCCTCTTGATCGTTGGCGCTTACCAGCCACACCAACTGGCGATCGAGGCGCTGCATAAACCCGTGCTGAATTTCCGCTGGTGCCTGGCCGAGGTTCTGCTGGGGTAACAACGCCAGTACGCTGCTGTTCAGCTGGCTGCGCGGCAGCAACACCGCCAGCGCCACCGCTAATGCCAGGCACACCGCCAGCCACAGCAGCGCAACGGTTTTCTCACTGCGCTGGGGCAAAACGGGCTCGCTCTTCATCGGTTAACTGTGTAGGTTCGGTTCGGGTATCGCTTAGCGTGATCTCGGTTTTATCGCCCTGCTTGTCGTCTAGCGTGATGCGATTGAGAAACGCATCGCCCTGCAGATCGATACGGTTAAAAATTTTATTCAGCGGCGCGGCTTTCGGCGTCAGGCCAAGCTGCCAGCGGTTGTTGCCGCGATCGTGGAAATCGAGCTCAAAATTCTCACGCAGCACTTTTTCATCCGCCTGGAACAGCGCGCGCAGCAGATGGTTGAACTGGAACATCTGCGGATTGCTCTCGGCGGTGATCACCTGCGGCGGCTGGCCGCTCATGCTCTGCACCATGCGCTTATCGTCGAGGATGAGCATCAGCGGAAACGGCGTGACTTGCTGCCACCACAAGCCCTGCTGCTGGGCAATGAGCAACTGACCGCGCGATACCAGCGGTTGCGCCATACCTTCAATAGTGCGCACCTGGACAAAATTGGCGCGGATCACCGGTTGGCTGGCAAAGCGCTGCTGCAACTGTTCGAGCGTGACCGCGCTGGCGTTGGCACACATCACCAGCAGTAACAGACAAAGGGTTCTGATCACGGTTTCACTCCCAGGCGTTCAAACAGAATGTCAGGCGAGACAAAACACATCTCCTGCGTGGCGGCATTCACCGCGACCTGCAGCGTGTGCGCTTTGGTGGTTACCTGCCCCGCCGCGTTGCGAATCACGTAATCGATACGCAAACGGTTTTCATATTCGCTAATGCTGGCGGCAATACGCACCACCTCTTCACAGCGCAGCGGCTGGCGATATTTCACGCGGGTATCCACTACCGGCCAAACGTAGCCGCTGGCAGCCATTTCGCCGTAGCTGTAATTGACGCTGCGCAGCAAGGCTTCGCGCGCCACTTCAAAAAAGCGGAAATAGTTGCCGTGCCACACCACACCCATTGGATCGCAGTCGTGAAACGACACCGTAATCTCCACCTCAGCGCGGTAGATGCTTTCACTCATCGCGGCTTTTCTCCTCGGACAACGTCCAGAAATCGTAAAAGTTAAACCAGTCGAGCGGCGCCAGTAACGCATGCTGTTGTAGTCGTTCGGCGTAGCGATCCACGGTGTCCTGCAACGCCTGCTGGCGCTGCGCACGGGGCAGCAACAGCGGATCGGCAAAGGCTTCGCAATGCACGCTCAGCTTGCCCTGCTCGCGCAGCGCGAACATCAGCAGTACCGGACAGCGTAACGCCGCCGCCAGCACAAATGGCCCCTGCGGAAACGGCGCAGGATGGCCCATAAACTCGCTCCACACCACTCGCCGTTCGCCGCCACGTTGGCGATGAACGGCGGTGCGATCGCCGACAATCGCCACCCATTCGCCGGCATCGAGTTTTTGCTGCAGCAGAATGGCCGTATCGGGCCCGATATCGGTGACCGGCATCAGATTGACGCCCGCCTGCGGCGCAATGCTCTCCAGCACCTCGCGAAAGCGTTGTGCATTATCGGTAAACACCAGCGCGTTAATCACCAGACCGCTGACCTGTTTCGCCATCGCACGGCAGGCTTCGATATCACCCAGATGCGACGCCAGAATCAGATGGCCTTGCCCTTCGGCGGCGCGAACGGTGGCTTCGGCACCGGGCGCAAAATCGATATCGCGTCCCCATTGCAGGTCGCCACGCCAGCTGGCGACTTTATCCAGCATGCTGTAGCCGAAACGCAGGAAGTGAAGATAGCTGTTCACCGGCGCAGGCAGCGCGATATTTTGCTGTTGCGCCACCGTTTGCACCCGCGTCAGCCACTGCTGCGAGGCAGCGCGCGCGGTGCGGCCCGTGAGCCAATAGACAGCCACTACCGGCCACAGTAACAGCACAAACGGCAAGCGTCCGGCGCGGCGATAGAGCCACAGCATAAAGCGCAAACCGCTCTGCCCGCGACGTTCCGGCGTGGCCGACCAGTGTTGCGCATCGCCACGCTGGCGCAGCAATTGCGGTATGCGCGGCAGCATGCCGAAGAACAGGCGCGTGTGCATCCATGAGATGCGCAGGTTGTCACGCAGCGCGTCAAAATGCGATACACCGCTTTCCGGATAGGTCACACGCGTGGCGAGAAAGCGGCTTGGCGTGCCCTGCCAATAGAGGCGCACCATGATTTCGGTGTCGAAATCCATGCGCTGACCAATCGGATGCCGATCGCACAACGTCAGTGAAGGCGCGAGTGGATAGACGCGGAAGCCGCACATGCTGTCTTTCAGCGAGAACGAAAGGGTTTCGACCCATACCCAAAAATGGGTGATGTAACGACCATACAGGCGCGATTTGGGAATGGATGCGTCGTAAAGCGGCCGACCGGAGATCAGGCAATGCGGATAACGCTGCGCTTCGGCCAGCATGCGCGGCGTGTCTTCCACCTGATGCTGACCATCGGCATCCAGTTGTAGCGCGTGGGTATAACCCGCCGCCGCCGCCGCGCGCATGCCGGCAATTACCGCCGCGCCTTTGCCCTGATTGTAGGCCAGCGTGAGTACCTGCAACTGCGGCGCATTCAGCGCCGCAATCTGCTGTTTTGTCGTTGCATCGCTGCCGTCATCCACCAGGATTACCGGCAAATTGAACGGTGCCAGTCGCGCCAGTACCGACGCCAGCATCGCGCCGTGGTTATAGCAGGGAATCAATACGCAGGGCGTGAAGTGAGCATTCAACACAAGCGGATCTTCCCGCTGCTGGCTACCGTCGCCAGTGCGCCATTGATCACGCTGTAGCTGAAACTGAGCAGCGATTTTTCTGCCTGCCAGTGCAGTTGCAACTCCAGTTCGGCATCCGGCGGCACCGGCTGCTGGAACTTAATATTGTCAATCGCGGCGAAGGATTTACCGATGGCTAAACGCGTCAGGCCGTAATGCAGTGCCCAATCGAGTTGTGCTACACCGGGCAGAATCGGCAACGTCGGGAAATGGCCGCGGAACCAAAGCAGATCGGCGGCGGCGCGCAGGCGCAATGTTAGTGCATCGCCCTGCTGCTGGGCATGCAATTCAACCGGCAACATCAAACAACTCCTCAATTTGTGGCCAGGCGCGCTTGCTTTGTGCCGTGACCGGAATCGACGTCACCACGCGCCAGTAGCGCGGCATCGCCAACGGCTCCAGCCAGGGTTGCAGCGCGCGTTTCCACGCAATTTTTAGCTGGCGTAGCGTAACCGCATCCACCCTGTCGGGCAGCGCCAGCACCACGCCAATGGCGTGACGACCGTGACGCTGAATCACCAGCGCGGCGGCATCTTCCACGCCGGGCAACGCCAGCAAGCGGCGTTCAATTTCACTCAGCGAGACGCGCTTATCTTCAATCTTCACCACGCGATCATGGCGACCCGCCAGCTGAAATTGGCCCGACGACTGCAGCACAATGCGATCGTCGAGCGCGCAACCGTCATCGGTTTCCAGCAGGGCGGAAAATACCCGCCAGCGCCCAGCGTCTTCCTCGCACAAGGTGATATGCGGAAAACCGTGCCACAGCGCGTTCTCTTCTGTGGCGCAGCGCCAGCCAATCACGCCGGTTTCGGTGCTGCCATAAATTTCATCGACGGTGCAGCTCAGCGCCTGTTGTGCATGCTGCGCGGCTGTCCACGGCAACGCGCCACCGGCGGACACAATCAGTTCACAGCGCGGTCCGGCCAGCGCAGGATCCAGCCGGCGCAGAAACGCCGGGCTGCTGATAAAGACGTAGCGACGATCGGCCGATTGGTCGGCCAGCTGTTCGCTGTAGAAAATTTGCTGCGCGGCAAAGGGTAAACCGAGCGCCATCGGCAAGATGATGCGGAAACTCAGGCCATACAGATGTTGATGGCTGACGGAGGCAATCACATGGCAATCGCGTAATCGTGCGCCCCATAAGGTATTGAGCCAGCAGGCTTCAAGTTCCAGCGCGCGCAGCGACTTCACCACGCGACGCGGCGTGCCGGTCGAACCAGAGGTGAACAGCACCAGCGTGGCGTCGGCGGCGATCGCGGGCAACGTTCCGCTCGCCATGGCGCCATCCCAGCGCAGCTGCGGCAGAGATAGCGCCAGCGGCATATCGCTGATTACCCCATCGAGACTGTCGGCCATCTCTTCCAGCTGGGCCGCGCGGCAATGTCCAGGCATTACCGGCGTTTTTCCGGCGTGCCACAGCGCCAGCAGCGCAGCAGTAAACGCATAGCTATTGTCAAAACACAGCGCCCAATGTTGGCCCGGCTGGTGTTGCAGCCGATCGACCAGCGCCTGCACCTGCTGACGCAAGGTGTGTAGCGTATGTTGCTGCTGGCCATGCCAGGCAACAATGCGGTCTGGCGCGGTGAGCCACTCGCGGAGGCTATGTGGGTTCATGCCTGTTTCCTTATGCGCTGACGCAGCAGCCATTCGCCAGCCATCAGCGTCCCCATCAGCAGATAGCTGATGCCCCCATTCCAGAGGGTCCAAAGCGTGACATCATTGAGCAGACAGGTGACAAGCGCCACGCTGCCATTGAAGATGAAAAAGCCGCACCACACTTGCGTCACGCGACGGGTATAACGCACCGCGCGCGGCGGCAGATGCGGTTCGCGCAGCCGCGCCAGCCTTTCCACCAGTGGCATAGGGCTCCACAACGACGCAGCAAACAGCAGCAGCATCAGTGCGTTGACTACCAGCGGATACCACAACAGCAGATGTTGCGATCGCAGCAGCAGGCTGGCGAGACATAACGCGGTGCCCACCACCGCCAGCAGCAGCATCACGCGCCCCATCGGGCCGGTTGCACGACGTAAACGCCAGACGCGCAGCACAAACAGCAGCGCCAGCAAGCCCGTCACAGCGCGCCACTGTGGCTGGGTGATGGTCAGCCACACCAGAAACGGCCACGCCAGCAGCGCCAGTCCGTTTAACAGCCGCAACAGCATGCGATCAGGCTTCGTCGCGCATCAGCTGGTCGACGGCGTCAACCACGTCCTGCACGGTTCGCACCGCGCGAAAGGTTTCCGGCTTGATCTTACGACCGGTACGCTTTTGCAGGTGCACCACCATATCGACCGCATCGATGCTGTCCAGCTCAAGGTCTTCATAGAGGCGAGCCTCGGGATGAATATCCTGCGGCTCAATTTCAAACAGCGAGGTGAGCAGCGAAGCCACTTCCTGGTAAATTTCAGTTTTGTTCATCATGTTGACTGCTCTCAGGCTTGCTGTTGTTCAACAAACGCGGCCAGTGTTGCCACGGAAAAAAAGTGCGCGCGCAGCGTTTCGCTCTCGGCAGAGAGTTGTACGCCGAAGCGATTTTTCACCGCCAGTCCCAGTTCCAGCGCATCGATTGAATCGAGGCCTAGCCCCTCGCCAAACAGCGGCGCGTCGGTTTCAATGTCGTCAGGGCTGATATCTTCCAGATTCAGCGTGTCGATAATCATCTGTTTGATGTCGTTAATCAGTACTTGCATAACTTAGTTGGTCTCGTCAGGCACCAGCGCCTGTTGCAGATGTCGCGTCAGGCGACGTGCGGCCAGCGGCTGCGCATCCTCTTCCGCTTCACTAAAGGCGTGGCTAGCAATTCGCGATTGGACGCGTACAGTAAAAATCGGTTTAACCAGCGGAATCTGATACCAACGGCTTTGCTTATCGAGCATGCGCTCGGTGCAGCTGATATGCACCACACGCAAATCGCATCCAGCACGCACCGCAATATTCGCGGCACCGCGCTGCAGCTTGAGCGGTTCACCATAGCGCGTGCGCGTGCCTTCCGGGAAAATCAGGAGGGTATCGCCGCGCGCCAGCCGCTGTTGGCTATCCGGCAGCAGCGTATCGGCTTCGCTGTTAATCAGGTAATCGGCGGCGCGAATCACGCCACGAAAGAAAATATTGTGCTGCAGCTCGGCTTTGACCAGACAATCCATCTCCGGCAGCACTGAAGCAATCATCACGTAATCGATTAACGACGGATGATTGGCGACGATGAGACAGCCGCGATCCTGACGCAGCTGTTCAGCGCCAATAATCTGGTAATCGTACACACCGACAAAACGGCAGAAACGCAGGAAGCAGCGGAAACTCCAGGCGATGCTACTGCGGGCGATGTGGCGACGGCGCAGGCCATCGCGCTGCACTAAAAGCAGCAAATTGAACCAGATTAGCGACAGCAACAGACCGCCCACGCTGAACAGCGTAAAGCTGACGCCAGTCATCACCAGTCGCCAGTAATAATTGAAACCGGGACGCGCCTCGGTTAGCGAATTATCCACCATCGTTACGCTCCCAGATCCACTGATGGCGCTCGCCGGCAACGCTGAAGCCTGGCGTGTCACGCAGTACGGCCGCGAGAAGTTGCAGACTTTGCGGCAGATCGTTGTGCGACTCTGCGGGTTTGCCGGCCCGCGCCTCGCAGCACCACTCATCGCCAGCACGCAGCAGCAGCGCCACCGCATACGGCGCATTGAAGCGATCGATTTCCGGCAGCCAGGGACGGTAGTAATCTGGTACCACGCCGTCAAAATCCACCAGCAACACCTGCGCGTATCCCGCCTGTTGCAGCGCCGCCACTTCAATCAGTCCTTGCTGGAAACTATCGATGCCGGCCGAAATCGAGGATGACACCAGCGGCTGACGCGCAGCGATGGTTAAGCTACCCACTGCAGAGTTGTGAACCGACATGGCGAAATCGGTTGGCGACAGCGCTTGCTGTTCCGCCAGCGCGGTGAGAATGCGCAGGTTACGTTCCAGCTCGCCGTGGCGACTGGTGAAGACGATGGCATCCACGCGTTGCCGCGCCAGCAGCGCCAGCCCGCATTCAACGGCAGCACGGCTACCGGCGCTGAGACGACGCGCGGTCATCATCGGCAAAAATTGGGGTTTCGCGATAGGTTGCGTGGCATCCAACGCCGGCGCCTGTTGCGCCCAGCGTTGCCACTGTTCTGCGGTGCTGTTGCCCGGCGCGATGGCGTGCCAGTCAACAAGGGAGTAAGCGAGTTTCATACCTGTATTCTTTCTTCAGCCTCAGGGATGGTCAGATTTTCGCTGCACGGCATCCCTTCCTTGCTCTCTTTACCCGTCATCCCATGCGGATGTCGCCGATTAACAAGGCGGGCACAAGGCCCGCCTGTTTCTATTTCGGCAGCGTTGCGGCTAACTTTACAACATTATGTCAGCCATCTCGCTTCGCGCTTATTTAACGACTTCAACCGCGAGGCGCGTTTGGATGCCCTGGCTCAGGTTCTGAATCCAGCGGTTGTAGTTGCGGTGAATCTGACCGCTACCTGCTTTCAGATTCTGGCTGCTGACATACTGAATTTGATAGCTGTTCGCAGTGTAATTCACACGGATATCCGCCGTGTGACCGCGCTCGGCCAGGTGACCATTCATCACGCCGGGACCTGCTGGCGTCATCACCCAATGGTTAGCGGCACCCGCCTGCACGATCGCTTGCTTCATTTGATCATCTGAGTAGCCTTGACCTACGGTCTGGCTAACATTCTGGATGGGTGCCGTACGCGGTGCGCAGCCGGTTAACAGGACCGCTGTTACCCACAACGCTAAACCGATTTTTTTGTTCATCATTTCCTTTTCTTCCCCTGTCTCTGCAAGCCGCTTAGGCTTACGACCGCGCCGGTAAACTTACCAACACTGTTCCGTTCAGACTGTGTAAAGCGGGCGGATAATAACATTATTTGTAAAGACAAGTAAAAAGAAGCATGAATCACTTAATCACGATTTACGTCCGATTTAAAACCAGCTGCAGACCGATATACGGCGGAACTCCTACCGAAAAATGGCCTTGTAGCATGATGTTTAACCCTGCCAGCCGCCGCCGAGTGAGCGGTAGAGATCAATCTGGGCTAACAGCAGCGTATTTTTGACTGACACAATATTTAGCTGGGTGCTGAATAGCGTGCGCTGCGCGTCCAGCTCATCCAGATAGGATGCGTAGCCGTTTTGATAGCGGTTATGCGCAATGCGATAGGCTTCCGCCACATAACGCTCCTGCTTCTGCAACTCCGTCAGCTGCTCCTGACTGCGGCGAATCGCATCCAGCGCGTTATCCACATCGGAAAAGGCATTACGCACCACTTTCTCATAACCGTACAGCGCCTGATTCCGCGTCGCCATTGCCACATCCACCTGAGCCGTGAGCGCTTCACGATTCAGCAGTGGAGCCAAAATGCTGCCGCCAATGCTCCACAAGCGGAACGGATTATCTAACAGCTGATGCAGTTCGCTGCTTTGCAAGGTGCCGCTGGCGGTGAGATTCAGCGATGGCAACAGTTTGGCCTGCGTTGACGCCAGCGAAGCATCGGCAGCCAGCAGCTGGCGCTGTGCCTGCACGATATCCGGCCGGCGATTCAGCAACTGCGACGGTAGCAGCGAGGGCAATGTCTGCGGCTTGATATGATCAAACTGGCTACTGCGCGCAATTTCACGCGGATTCATGCCCACCAGCACGCTGAGCGCGTTCTCCTGCTGCTCGATTTGATGCTGCAACTGCGGGATCTGCGCTTTAGCGGTTTGGTATTCCGATGCTGCCTGCATCCACTCGAGGCGCGAGGTGTAGCCGGTTTCAAACTGACGTTGTGCGAGGTTGAGGGCGTTCTCACGCGTCGCCAGTGTGGCTTCGGTGACGCGCAGTTGTTCGTCCAGCGCGCACAGGCTGAGATAGCCCGAGGCCACCGAACTGGCAACGGTTAACTCGGCGGCAGAGGAGGCGGCACGCTGCGCATCCAGCGAAGCTTCTGCGGCGCGGATGCTGTTACTGCGGCTGCCCCATAAATCCACTTCATAGTTGGCCTGCAGCAATCCCTGAAATACCGCGCTTTCATACGGCTGACCGGTCGCCGCCGACAGCGCACGCTGATGCGTGGCCGCCACGCCCGCTGACAGCGTGGGGAAATTATCACCCTGCGCAGCACGCAACTCGGCGCGATATTGATCCACACGCGAACGCGCCGTGAGGACATCGCTGTTGTGCTGCAATGCCTGATTGACGAGGCGATTGAGCTGCGTATCGCCAAAGTTCTGCCACCACTGCGCTTCAGGTGCCGCGCTCGGCCCCACCTGCTGACGCCAGCTGTCTGGAATCGGCAACGAGGATGGCGCTTTTTCCACTTCTGTTACACAGCCACTCACCATTAATGCCACGCAGGTGGCTAGCAGTAAGCGCTTCATGGCGCATCCTTGTGTGGTTCAGCAGCAGTATCAATGTGCACCTCCACCGACATGCCTGGGCGCAGGGCCTGCAGATCATCGTTGAGAATTTTGATACGCACAGGAATGCGCTGGGCAATTTTCACAAAGTTGCCGGTGGCGTTATCCGGTGAAATAGCGCTGAATTCGGAACCGGCGGCAGGCGATATAAACTCCACCCGGCCGTCGTAATGCTTACCGTCGAGCGCATCGACGCGAATGCTTACCGGCAAGCCGGGACGCACGCGAGCCAGCTGAGTTTCTTTCAGGTTGGCGATGATCCATTTATTCTCCGGCACCACCGAGGTTAACCGCGTGCCAGCGGTGACATAAGTGCCTTTACGCACCGACAGCTGGCCGAGCTGACCGCTGTCCGGCGCGATGATGCGCGTATTCGCCAGATCAATGTTTGCCAGTTCTAGCGCTGCCTGCGCGCTGGCGACATCGCCTTGCAGTGACGCGCGATTTACCACCACGGTTTGCAGGTTTTGTTGTGAAACGGCAACCTGCGCATCCGCCTGACGCAATTGCGCTTGTGCCTGTGCATTAGCCGCACGCGACGCGTCACGTTCACGCACCGACAGCGAACCGTCGGCCGCCAGATTCTCCACACGCTTCAGGTCGAGGCTGCTTTTCAGCGCCTGGGCTTTGGCATTCTCCAGCGCCGCTTTGTTGCTGAGAATATTGGCTTCGGCACTTTTGCGCTGCTGCTGGTTATTGTTCTGCGCGGCGATTTTCATATCCAGCTGCGCCTGCGCCTGATGCACTCGCTGACGATAGATACGATCGTCGATGGTCATCAGCAACTGGCCTTTGGTCACTGGCTGCAGATCAACGACGTTAACCTCGGTGAGATAGCCATTGACCTGCGGGCTGATAAAGGTGACCTGACCGCGCACGTAGGCATTTTCCGTCGATTGTATGGTGCTGGTGAACGGCCACAACTGCCAGGCATACAAAATAACCAGTACACCGACGATAACAATGCCGCTGCCGGCGGCGATCGAAAGAATGCGTCGGCGGTTAGTGCGCTCGCGCTCTGCAGCCTGAATGTCGTCCTGTTGGCTCATGAATTCTCCGTCGGGGTTACTGGGGGTTGTGCCGCATTCATTTTAGTCTGTCGCCAGGTGAGATAGCGTAAACGCGTTAGGCGATACAGCACCCAAATTAAGGTGACGAACGCCAGCGCGGCGGTAAGAAGATAGGTGTCGTTATAGGCCAGCACGTTGGCCTGCAGCGTGGCCACCGTTTGCAGCTGTGCGCTGCTTTGCGCGCTGAGCAACAGGTTATCGGGCAGCTGACTGCTAAATAATGAACTGTATTGGCTAAGTCGTTCAGTGACGTTGGGATCGAGCTGCGACAGCTGGTCCCCCAGCAGGCTGGAGTGATACTTTTCGCGCCACGTCTGGAAGGTACCGAGAATCGCTGCGCCGATCAGTCCGCCTAAGTTCTGGCTCATGCCGAACAGCACGGAGAAGCTGACGAGGTTCTTCGGCTGCGTTACCACCCCACCAATCCCCAGTAGCATGGCCGGCCCAAGGAAGAAGGCGCTGCCGAACCCGAGTAAAAACTGGCTGAAATAGAGATTGTGGGCACGCGTCAGCGGGTTGGATTGCGCATCCATCAGCGAGGCGACGATCATTATCACCAGCGAGGCAACAATCGGCCAGCTCAGATGCGTCGGTTTAATCGTTAAGGCACTGGCAATCATGCCGCAAATCACCCCAGCAATGATGGCTAACGCCAGGCCGCGCATTTGATCGTTAAGTAAGCCCAGCTGCTGCAGGAATCCCACCGCGCCGGTGTTTTGTTCCGCCAGCAGGATGCGCATCATAATCATCACAATGCCCAGCCGCACAATCATGCCATTGCTGAGCCAGCGCGTGTTGAGCAACGGATTCTTGCGATTGTGCTCCACCACTATCGCCGCCACGATCAATACCAACGCCAGCGCCAGAGCCACCCCGAGCCAGGGCGTGCTAAACCACCATTCGATGCGTCCCAGCGACAAGACCGCGCACAGCAACGCCATACCCGGGGCCATGAGCATAAAGGTGAGGAAATCCATTTTTTCAAACGCTTTGATGCGATCGCCGGGCGGCAACTTCACGACCAGTACGCAGCCTAACGCAATCAGCGCCAGGCCGAGTTCAAACAGATAGAGGCCGCGCCACGCTTCAAGTTGCAACAGTTCGGTGGAAAATAAACGCGCCAGCGGGATCGCCAATTGCGAGGCGGTAATACCGATAACCAGTGCCTTGAGGCGGTGCTTCGCAGGCCATGCCTGAATCTGGTAATAGATGCCGAGCGAACTGAGCGCCGCCCCCACCATGCCATGTGCGGTACGCACGATAATCGCCGAGCTGAGATCGTTGGCGAGGAGATGGAAAAACGCCACGATCACGTACAGCACCAGAAACGCTTCGGTAAAGAGCCGTAGGCCAAACTGCTGTCGAAACTTCACCAGCAGCAGGTTGATCGAAATATTGCCCATCACATACACCGCGGGCAGCCAGGCGATCTCATTGCTGTATGCGCCGAAAGTGCCTTGCAGATTGGTGAGGTTGGCAGAGACCAGCGCATTACTCAGTGCGCCGGTGATGGAAATCAGCAGACCGATGATGCCAAAGGCGATGCGCTTCGACGGCGAGTGCAGCGGCGTTGAAGGCGAACCCGGCAGCATCGGTTTTTCGTGAGGCAGCCATTCGCGTTGAGCATAAGGATTACGTTTTGCCACGATTAGACGCTTCCCAGACGCGTAAGCAGTTGTTGCAGCACTTTTTCTGTCACGGCCAGCGATGCGGGATCGATATCCGCCAGCAACTGTGCACGCAGCGCATCCGCTTGAGTTTTGACTTCAGCAAATGCCACGCGACCTTGATCCGTCAAAATGAGCAGACGTTTGCGGCGGTCTTCCGGCGGCTGTACGCGTGCCAGCAGTTGCTGCTTAACTAATCGATCCACCAAAGGCACCACGCTGGCCTCTTCTAAACCGAGCATCTGGGCCAGCGCTTTTTGCGTTGGCGGCTCAGCCGCGGTCGCTACGCTAGTGATAGCCATCCAGCTGCTCATACTCAGTCCGCTCTCTTTAAGACGACGATCTACGGCCAAACGCCACGCGTGCGCGGTCAGATGCAGCAAACGAGAAAAGGGTTGGGGACAGTCGCTCAAAACGTAGTGGCCTAATGGTTAGGTATCTAACTAAATGGGAGCGTTATTATATGCGAAGCCGCCCGCCAATGAAAATGTTGCTTACCTCAGCAAACGTAGCTGGCGCGGCAAAGAATCTCCAGCTTTCTTTATGAGTTGTACAACTGGCGCTGAATTTTGGCTGAAATGCCGATATCTGTATAGATTTTAGAAAACATTACAAATTATAACTCATTGTTTAATAATGATTAGCACGAATTGCTCAAAATCCTGATTGTACAAGTTACACTAGATTGTATAAGTTTACGTCCCGTGAGCCAGCTGATGGCTCCGTAACGAATGATGCACTTTGCGTCGCCTCTGAAGGTGTTGTGGATTTCCACCTTCAGAGGTGTCTTTTTGCGTTGGTTGATGGTTTGGGTCTTGCGCGCCTGTCCGCGTGCGAGTTTTTTTCATCATGGAGCTGAAGGCACATTGCCATCAGGCCGATCTTAAGGGCTTCACACATGCAAAACGTCGCCACCAGTAATAACGCCCTCGCAGACTTTTACAAACTTGCCGGTAACAGCGATAGCACCGAGATGGAAGTTTTCGGGCAGATCATTGCCGAAATCCTGCAAGCCGGTATGCCGGTTTCCAATAAAGCAATTATTTCCTCTCTGATTAACCGTCTGGAGATGGAAAGCGATGTGATTCAGCTAGATATTTATCGCCATCTGCTTGAATTGGTCGTGAACAAGACACCTGACGATCTCGCGGTCTAAAGCCGGATTCCAGGGATGGAATCACTCTCACCCACCCCATCATGCTAGCGTCTCATCCTTTTGCCCGGTAACATCCTTCCTCGGAAAATTCTAACTGGTTACTGCCTTACCGCGACGGTAGGCGCACATTACTATAAGAGCCTGCATAATCTATGAGCCAACCAACTGAGCGCACCACTGCGGTGGAGAGCGATATCACCGTGGGCCGCGTGTTACGTTCGCCCGCCCTGTTAACCCGTGAGTGTCTGGCGGGAATGATTACCGCGCTGGCGCTGATCCCTGAAGTTATCTCCTTCTCCGTCATTGCGGGTGTCGACCCCAAAGTCAGCCTCATTGCCTCGGTGGTATTATGTCTGACGCTGTCGATTCTCGGTGGGCGTCCGGCGATGGTCACCGCCGCAGCCGGTTCGGTAGCGCTGGTGATTGGCCCGATGGTGCATGCACACGGCGTTGAATACATCCTGCCGGCGGTAATTATGGCCGGCGTTATCCAGATTATCTTTGGGCTTGCCGGGTTATCGCGCATGATGCGCTATATCCCGCGCTCAGTGATGATCGGCTTCGTTAACGCCCTTGGTATCTTGATCTTCTTTGCGCAGGTCCCGCATGTATGGGGACAATCCGGTTTGGTGTGGGTGCTGTTCGCTGTCACGCTGGCGATTGTGCTGCTGCTGCCGAAAGTGCTGAAAAGCGTACCCTCACCGCTGGTAGCCATTGTGGTGGTGACGGCTGTGGCGTTGCTGCTGGGCTATCGCGTGCCGAATGTTGCGGATGAAGGCCCAATGACCGCGGGTCTGCCAGGCTTCACTACGCTGCTGGTGCCGATCAATCTGCACACGCTGAACATTATCTGGCCAACCGCCCTGAGCATCGCCTTCGTTGGCCTGATGGAGTCGCTGCTGACCGCCAAGCTGGTGGATGACATTACCGATACGCCGTCTGGTAAACGCCGTGAATCCTGGGCGCTTGGCGTCGGCAACATTCTGGCGGGCTTTTATGGCGGCATCGCCGGTTGCGCCATGATTGGCCAAACCATCGTAAACGTCGAGTTAGGCAAAGCACGTACGCGTGTTTCAACAGTCGCGGCGGGTATCGTGCTGCTGTTACTGGTTACGGGATTGAGCCACGTCATGGCGCAGATCCCGATGGTGGTGCTGGCGGGGATTATGATGGTGGTGGCAGTGAAAACGGTGAACTGGCATAGCCTGCAACCGGCAACGTTGAAACGCATGCCGTGGTCCGAAACATTTGTAATGGTGCTGACCGTTGCCGTTACTGTGTGGACTGGCAATCTGGCCATTGGCGTGCTGATAGGTGTGATTCTGGCGATGATGCTGTTTGCGCGCCGCATCGCCCACGTGATTCACGCTGAACGTCAGTTGAGTGACGACGGTGAACAGGTTAACTACATCATACGCGGTCCACTGTTCTTCGGCAGTAGCAATGATTTGTTTGAACACTTCAATTACGGCCACGATCCTAAAACTGTTACCATCGATTTGACGCACGCGCAGATTTGGGATGCTTCCAGCGTGGCGGCTCTCGATGCCATCGAGTATCGCTATCACCGCCACGGCGCGAACGTCACCTTCATCGGGCTGGATAACCGCAGTAGCGATTTTCGCGATCGACTGAGTGGGAACCTGGGATAGGTTGTTTTAGGATTGAGATGAAAAACGCCGGAAATCTGGCGTTTTTTATTATTCTCGCCGCGTTTCGCTTGCGTAAATCGCTGCTACTGCCTTTGCTTACCTCACGGTCAATCCTTTGATCTCTTTGAGATTGGTAACGCAATCGATTTTTAAACTGGAGAAGCAGATGCAGATTTTAACAAAAGCAGTATTGGTGACGTTAACCTTGGTATCGCTTTCCGGCTGTATGCACAAAAGCGATGCGGTCGGCGGTGATGGACGCCCACATGCACCAAGCAACCAACCGGTGCCGGGCGCAAGCGAAGGTGCTGGACCGGTGGGACAACCGCAATCGTAATGATTCGCCCGGCATTGCCGGGTTTTTTATTGCGCAGCACGAAGGGACAAAAACAAAAAAACCGCCCTTGGGCGGTTACGACATTACTGCTTATTGTATTGCTTTTATTAGGTTTTTTTACTACTTCGAATATGGTGCCCGGGGCGGGACTTGAACCCGCACAGCCATAAGCCGAGGGATTTTAAATCCCTTGTGTCTACCGATTTCACCACCCGGGCAGGGTGTAAATTGGAGGCGCGTCCCGGAGTCGAACCGAGGTAGACGGATTTGCAATCCGTTGCATGGCCACTCTGCCAACGCGCCTTTAATCTGAGATGTAATTCGTTGAATACGAACCACTAAATTTGGAGCGGGAAACGAGACTCGAACTCGCGACCCCGACCTTGGCAAGGTCGTGCTCTACCAACTGAGCTATTCCCGCATAACCATCGTATTTGAGTTTGCCACTGCGTTGGCTTCCTTCACTCACCCATGTCACTTACCAATGTAAGCTCCCAGGGATTCGTTCAGTTGCCGCCTTGTTGCCAACTCAACTACTCGGCTCTGGTATTTCTTCATCGAACCTACTGATTTAACTCAGCTTCTTGCAGACTCGCTGCCGTTCGATGCGATGCATTCTACTTATCTGACGCAATGAGTCAATAGAATTATCCACACACTGCGTCCGTTTGCTGCTTTTTAAATCGCATCGATCAGCTATCGAGCAAATCGCCGCGTGCCGCGCTCAAATACTGGAACATTGACCAAAACGTCAACACTGCCGCAATGTACAGCGCAACAACACCCACACCGACAACTGTCGCTTCGGGACGCCACAGCAAGGCAAACAGCGAGAACATCTGCGCGGTGGTTTTCACCTTGCCGATCCATGACACCGCTACGCTGCTACGTTTACCAATCTCCGCCATCCACTCACGCAGCGCAGAGATAATGATTTCACGAGCGATCATGGTGGCAGCTGGCAGCGTAATCCACCAGGCATGGAAATGTTCCGCCACTAGTACCAGCGCAATCGCCACCAGCACTTTGTCAGCTACTGGATCGAGAAACGCGCCAAAACGCGTGGTCTGCTTCCAGCGACGTGCTAAAAAACCATCAAACCAGTCAGTGACCGCAGCAATCACAAAGATCAATGCAGTCGCAAAGGGAGCCCATTGAAATGGCAGATAAAACGCCAGGACAAAAAAGGGAATAAGTACGACTCGAAACAGGGTAAGACACGTCGGAATGTTAAATTGCATATGCCAGTAACTGTCTGGTGTGAGTAGGGTTTCATGTATGTTCCTACATTGCCCCCCCTCTTTCAACGTTAGTGTTTAAGTGAGTAGTAGATTTTTTCCGCCAGCGCAGTGGAAATCCCCGGCACTTTCGCAATCTCATCAACGCTGGCATTCATCAGCGGTTGCAGGCCGCCCATATACTTGAGCAGCTGTTGACGCCGTTTTGGCCCTACGCCTTCAATGCTTTCAAGCGCGCTGGTGTTCTTCACCTTGGCACGTTTTTTCCGGTGACCTGAAATTGCATGATTGTGAGAGTCGTCACGAATATGTTGGATCACATGCAGCGCAGGCGAGTCCGGCGGTAAGGAAACGCCCTCACCTTCCGCTTCAAAGAACAACGTTTCCAGGCCAGCTTTACGATCGCTGCCTTTCGCCACGCCGAGTAGAATCGGACGATCTTTATCCCACGGCACATTCAGCTCGGCGAACACCTGCTTTGCCTGCGCTAACTGACCTTTACCGCCATCAATAATGATCACGTCAGGGATTTTGTCCTCTTCCAACGCTTTGCCATAACGGCGGCGCAGCACCTGATTCATCGCCGCATAATCATCGCCCGGTGTAATGCCTTCAATGTTGTAGCGACGATAATCGGAACGCAGTGGGCCATCGCGATTAAACACCACACAGGACGCAATGGTCTGCTCGCCCATGGTGTGGCTGATATCAAAGCACTCCATGCGATTGATGGTATCGAGTTCGAGGAACGTCGCTAATGCCACCAGACGCTGCTGGATGGTTGAGTGCTGTGAAAGCTTGGTGGTCAGCGCGGTTGCCGCGTTGGTACGCGCCAGCTTCAGGTAGCGCGCGCGGTCGCCACGCGGCTTGCTTTGAATATTCACCTTGCGTCCAGCTAATGCGCTGAGTGATTCGGCCAGCAGCTCACGTTCGGGCAGATTGAAATCCAGCAGGATTTCTGCCGGCAAGGTGCGCGCTTCGCTGCCTTGCAAATAGAACTGCCCGACAAAGGTTTGCACCACTTCGGTCAGTTCAGTATCCGCAGGCACTTTAGGGAAATAGCTGCGGCTGCCGAGCACTTTACCCTGACGGATAAACAGCACGTGTAAACAGGCCATCCCGGCATCAAAGGCGACACCCATTACATCCAGATCTTCACCCTGATTAGAGACAAACTGCCGCTCAGTTACGCGCCTTACCGCTTGAATCTGATCGCGTAACATCCCCGCTTCTTCGAAACGGAGCTCCTCACTGGCCTTTTCCATGCGCTTAACCAGCTGATTGATAACCTGATCATCTTTCCCTGCGAGGAAAAGACGCACGTAATCGGTTTGCTGCGCATACTCCTCTTCGCTTACCAAACCCGCAACGCACGGGCCAAGGCAGCGGCCAATCTGATATTGCAAACAGGGGCGCGAACGGTTGCGATACACGCTATTTTCACATTGGCGAATCGGAAACACCTTTTGCAGCAGCGCCAGGGTTTCACGCACCGCATAACCGTTTGGAAACGGCCCAAAGTATTCGCCTTTGGCATGCTTCGCACCGCGATGCATCGCCAGGCGCGGATGACTATCGCTGCTGAGGAAAATATAAGGATAGGATTTGTCATCACGCAGCAGCACGTTATAGCGCGGCTGGTAGAGCTTGATGTAGTTATGCTCCAGCAGCAGCGCTTCCGTTTCGGTGTGCGTCACGGTAACGTCGATATTCTGGATGTTGCTGACCAGCACTTCCGTTTTGCGACTGCCCACCTGCGTACGGAAGTAGCTGGTCAGGCGCTTTTTGAGGTCTTTGGCTTTACCAACATAGATCACCGTGCCGGCCGCATCGTACATACGATAGACGCCGGGTTGGCTGGTCACGGTGCTGAGAAAGGCTTTGGAATTGAAAACGTCACTCACTACTGATTAATGGCTCCGCATTGAACAGGCCATGTCGAATGGCCAAATGCGTTAACTCGACGTCGCCACTGATATTCAACTTACTGAACATGCGATAGCGGTAACTGTTAACGGTTTTCGGGCTGAGACTAAGCTGTTCGGAGATTTCCGTCACCTTCTGCCCGCGCGTAATCATCAGCATAATCTGCAATTCCCTTTCCGACAAACAGCTGAACGGAGATTCTGCTTTTTGCGGTTCAATCTGGCTGAGTGCCATTTGCTGGGCAATATCCGAGGCGATGTAGCGTTGCCCAGAATGCACCGAACGAATTGCACTCACCACTTCCTGCGGCGCGGCACCTTTGCTGAGATAACCCGCTGCGCCCGCCTGCATCACTTTCGCCGGCAGTGGATTTTCGGTATGAATGGTCAGCATAATGATGCGGATATCCGGGTTAAAGCGCACAATTTTGCGTGTCGCTTCCAGGCCGCCGATGCCGGGCATATTCATATCCATCAGCACCACGTCGACCGGATGACTACGACACCATTTTACCGCGTCTTCGCCGCAGGCAGCTTCACCGGCTATGACAAGTCCTTTCATATCTTCCAGAATGCGACGAATACCGGCGCGGACCAGTTCATGGTCATCAACAAGAAGCAAGCTGATCAACGGGAAGTACTCCGCAAGTTAAGAAAGGGAAATATATTTCAAGTGACCATCTTACCGGTTTTCAGGTGGAAAAAACATCTATCGCCACAGATAAATCTCAAACGAAATGATGTAAATCAATAACATTCATTTGATCATGCTTTTGCAGCGAAGCTGCGTTAACATGCAAAATTAGACAAGTAAAACAATCAATAATATCATTAAGTTATAATTTATAGCTCAATTTTATTGCTACATTATGTTTGCTCAATAAATAAGGTCTAAACGCCTAATTCATTTGCTGATAAATAGGGCAAAGAGCAATTAAAGACTCGTGTGGCTTTTACCGCTTCGGCTGCATTAAATTCGACTGACAACCATATGATATACTCTCTTTTTTACGCACAAGATGAATGTGTCTACATTGAGTAACACCACCAAGGAGTCAAATATGAGTGATGAAGATTTCGCAACTTCACGAGACACGCAGGCGCTGGCAGACGAAGTGGCCTGCCTAAAAATGATGGTGACGCTGATTCTGAAAGGAATGGGTCAAGCCGACGCCGGTAAGGTGATCATCAACATGGAGCGTTATGTGCAGGCATCGCTGGGCGATAAGCCGCAGGCGGAAGTGTTTAACAATACCATTCGCCAGATCAAAACCGCGTATCGTCAATAAATAATGTGCCCCGCGCGTGATGCGCGGGGTAGTTAACTGTGTGACTGCCAGTTCACCGATACACCTAACGATGGCAGCACTTCTTCCGGACTAAAGCGTCGCGTTCCACGATACTTCTCCGCCAGCGCTGGTTGATTTACCGGAATGCGAATGGCA
This sequence comes from Enterobacter ludwigii, assembly GCA_900068845.1. Classification (GTDB taxonomy): domain Bacteria; phylum Pseudomonadota; class Gammaproteobacteria; order Enterobacterales; family Enterobacteriaceae; genus Pantoea; species Pantoea ludwigii_A. The sequence goes on along the minus strand of CEFQ01000010.1, from coordinate 627,510 downwards.
AACAGATTGTCTTCAGATTGGATCAAGCCCGGTGAAAGAGGTTCGTAGACCACCTGATGTTGTTCAAACATTTTTTCCAGCATCGGCGTAGCTGAACTGATCAAATACTCCATGCCATTCAGTTCGGCTAATTGCACTGAGTGCCACAAAATAGTGAGCGGCAACTCCGCATCCACTTCAAGGCGTGCCGAGAAGCGCGACATTTCCCACACTTTCTCCTGATCGAAAGGCAGTACAAAGCCCTCCGGCACTTCCGGTTCGTGCCATGGCAGCAGACGTGCGCAGCCGCAAATCCCCTGACGTGCATTCCAGGCTATCAGCCAGGTAACATCCGAGCGATCAAAACGATCGTACTCTTGCCCAGGCGTACTTAATCGCGGGGGAATTGACCATCCTTCACCCCGCGCAAATACGCTATAGCGATACGTTCCCAATTCTGCCAACAGTGAGGACGGCATATCCTTAAGCTGTGTTTGAATTACTTTCATCATGCGCCCCTGACATCCCCATGTATGCAATGATTTCTTTGAGCCAGCCTGGCAACGTTGCGCGCAGGGTAGACAACTGACACTGGAGAAGGAACTACTAAAATTAGTAGTTGCGTTTTCGCTAAATCAAGCCAGTCGCTGCGGCATAACAGGCAATCTGCGTTTTATTGGAAACATTAAAACGCTTTTGCATATTCTTTTGGTGAAAGTTCACCGTATGTTCAGATATGGCTAAAATAAGTGAAATTTCCGCAGAAGTTTTTCCTTCAGCCGTCCATTTCAGAATTTCTAATTCACGCTGACTAAAATCGTTAGATAAAACGACCATTGAATCGTCATTCAGACGTTCTAACACGCGCAGACTCAGTTCCGCCAGAAGATGCAGTTTCACCTCTAACTCTATGCGTAAGTGCTGCGTCTGACTGTTAAGCGTCGATGCAATAGATAATATACCAATGGTACGATTTGGTGCCATTGCCGAGCAGGAAAAGCCGCTCAATAATCCTGCTGCATTAGCTTCCGCCCATAAATTACCCGCGCCGGTAAACAAATCGCGCGTCCATTCCACACCGCGTCCAGGCCGCTGACAGAGTAATAGCACGGGATCAACCGCATAATAGTTCTCACTTTCGTAACGCTTTACCCAGCTTTCTGGGTAAGTACTGAACAAAAACAGGCGCGGCCGGGTAAAAGGCACCGGGTGTTGAACCAAAAAAGCAAAGTAATCAAAACCCAGCTTTTCAATCTGTTGTTGCAATAGTGATTTCAATTGCACTGCTTCTGTCAGCGCCATAAATTCATTTTCCATTTCGCCTCGCCAGACGAAATAATTATCGGTCGTCATTATTGCCCTAGCGCTATTTCACGCTTTACATTCTGAAATTAGTTAGTGTTAACGCAAAAAAAATAAACTAGCCTGATAAAAATTATTGATTGAAAAAAGAGCAAATTCGTAAAGACGTTCACAACTCTAATAATGTCAATGCGTTAACGTAAAGGGAATGTGTAGGTTGACGTTATTTGTTAACAGATTCACAACTTTAATTCCTCAGCTGATTAGAATAGGATTTTTCTGAAGTAGTTTCAATCATCCGATTGATTGAAAATGATCGTTAGATTGATAAATTTTTAGCATCGTCATTAACTAAAATTAACCTATAGCAGAGCAGATTCTTTTGCATTGAGAGGGGTATGTACGGTGAATGGGTTTTGACAACAGCTTAATTGCCCCCCTTTCTGCGGTTGGGATAATGCCTCAGGTGATGAGGTAATTACTCTCGTGTTGATTTACGGCTACGCTTACTTGTCGTGGAGAGAAAAATTCAGGGCAAATGGGTAATGGGAGACAGTGCTCCAGCACGGCTCAGGCGCAGTGTCACAGGTAGGTGGGAATACAGCGGAATTGACTATGTTGAACCAATTTGCATTACCTTTCCTTGTTTTAGGCGGCTGCACAGCCCTGATGATTTTAAAAGATCTTTTTCGCCATCCGCATCCTGTTGCGGTGATGAATATCATCTGGCCAATAACAGGGTTGTATCTGCCCTTTATTGGTTGGATCGCGTGGTGGTACTTGGGTCGTAAACCATCACAACAGCAAAAGCTGGCTTTATTGGTTCCACAAAAACTACGCAGTAATGCCAGCTGGCAAACTATCTTTATTTCCACATCATTATCTGCAGCAGCTTGTATATTCGGCGACATCATGACAATCCCGATAGTCACCTTACTAAAACACTTTGCCATTAATCCGACTTTATGGATGCAAGCGCTTATTTGCGTTAGCGCTTCATTGTTTATGGGATTACTTTTTCAATTTCTGGCTATTCGCCAACGTGAAAAACATTCATTTGGCAGCGCCTTATTATTAGCAATGAAAACCGAGGTTTTCCCTTTACTGATTTGTCAGTTAGGTATTTTTATCTTTATGGCATTGGCTCTAAAGTTTGTGCTGAACGGGCAGGTCAATCCGCTGCTGGTGGCATTCTGGTTTATGCTGCAACTGGCAATAATGATTGGCTTTCTTTTCTCCTGGCCAGCTAATCATTTCCTGATAAAACGAGGACTTAATCCTGCGGCTTAGCTAGCGACAGTAACCCGATCCACGTATGCCGAGATGAAAATGGCTGGCATGCGCGGCGTTGTAATCCGGCCCCAACGCATTTCCGAAAGTGGCGCAACCATTGCGCCATAGCGCGTGCAGTCCTGCCGCCGCATCTTCTGGCTGTTGCCAGTTCTTCCCTACCTGTAACCAGCGCCCATTCGCCAGTTGAAATCCGGTAATATCCCAGGCATCGGCGCTAGCGTGCTCACTCAAACGCCCTTCCTGACGATGATAAATATTGCGACAAGCATAGCTGCCGACATGAGCAATGCGCTTCAACGGGCTATTGAAACCAACCTGACGTAATGCGCTGTCGCTGTTAATCACGAACATGGTGCTGGTCACTGCCATCGGACAGCTGGCAAGAAAACTGCTGCTCAGGGTGACGTCACCGTAGCCGCTGATCCGCAGCGGCTGGTCAATCGGGCAATCACCTTGCATCGGGGGCACCACGCGAAATTGCACCAGCCGCTGTTCGCTGGCTTGCCGCATCACCGCCATGCAGGCAGCCGGATCGCCACTCAATTTTTTTAGCTTGTAGCGCGTCATCCAACCCGGCGGATCGGTGACGTTAAGCGGCGTAAAGGGATTCCACTGAGGCGGTAGATGCGTTTTTAACCACGGCAAACTGAGCCAGCCGCAAACAGCCAGCAACGCGATGGCGAACAGAGCGCGCACAATGCCTCACTTTTACTGATGAAATGAACTAACAAGTGTAGAAGTCATGCGCGCGAAAAGTGACGTAAATCGCTTAATTGTTGAAGATTTACGCAAAATGACTGCACTTTAAACTCTGTAAATAATTACTGACACAGCTAAGTGCGTAAAAGGTCACTCAGGGGGAAAAACCATTACCGAAACTGCCTGCCTTTCCTCTATCTTATGCCCCTTGCCTGGATAAAGGCACATACCTCATCAGCCAATAGAGCTGACACAACATCCCCCGACAGGAAAGAAAAATTTATGGTTGATCAATCAAAAGAGGCGCTCATAGAGGCCGAACAGCCGGATAAACTCCAGCGTAACCTGCACAATCGTCATATTCAGCTGATTGCTATCGGCGGCGCCATCGGCACCGGGCTGTTTATGGGTTCGGGTAAAACCATCAGCCTCGCGGGCCCATCGATCATTTTCGTCTACATGATCATTGGCTTTATGCTGTTCTTCGTCATGCGCGCCATGGGCGAACTGCTGTTATCTAACCTCGAATACAAATCTTTTAGCGATTTTGCCGCCGATTTACTCGGTCCGTGGGCGGGCTATTTTACCGGCTGGACTTACTGGTTCTGTTGGGTGGTAACCGGCATTGCCGATGTGGTCGCCATCAGCGCCTATTTCCAGCTGTGGTTCCCCGACTTCTCCATCTGGATGAGCGCCCTGCTGTGCGTGTTTGTTTTCCTGGCATTGAACATCGCCACGGTGAAGCTGTTTGGTGAGATGGAATTCTGGTTCGCGATTATCAAAATCGTCGCTATTGTGGCGCTGATTATCACCGGTATTGTGCTGGTGAGCCTGCATTATCCGTCCCCCAACGGTGGCACCGCGGCGTTAAGCAATATCTGGGATCACGGCGGCATGTTCCCGAAAGGGTTGAGCGGCTTCTTTGCCGGCTTCCAGATTGCGGTTTTCGCCTTTGTCGGCATTGAGTTGGTGGGCACCGCAGCAGCAGAAACCAAAGATCCGCACAAAGTTCTGCCGCGGGCAATTAACGCCATTCCGCTGCGCATCATTATGTTTTACGTTCTGGCGCTGATGGTGATCATGGCGGTAACGCCGTGGAATCAGGTGCTGCCAAACCGCAGTCCGTTCGTTGAAATGTTTGTGTTGATTGGCTTGCCTGCCGCCGCCAGCATCGTCAACTTCGTGGTGCTGACGTCCGCTGCTTCTTCCGCTAACAGCGGCATCTTCTCTACCAGCCGTATGCTGTATGGCCTGGCGGAACAAGGCGTGGCGCATAAATCCTTTGGTCGCCTCTCGTCGCGTGCGGTGCCAACAACTGGCCTGTTCTTCTCCTGCCTGTGTCTGCTGGCTGGCGTGGCGCTGATTTACCTGATCCCGGATGTGATGACGGTGTTCACCATGGTGACCACGGTGTCGGCGATTCTGTTTATGTTCGTCTGGACCATCATCCTGTGCAGCTATCTGGCGTACCGCAAGCAGCATCCACAGCGTCATGCTGAATCAACATTTAAGATGCCGCTGGGCAAGATTATGTGCTGGGTATGTATGGCATTCTTCGCCTTTGTACTGGTACTGCTGACGCTGCAGGAAGATACCCGCCAGGCGTTGATGGTGACGCCGCTGTGGTTCGTGATGCTGACCATGGGTTGGTTATTGCGTCGTCGCAAAGCGTAAAACGTTATGGGTCGCCAGAAATGGCGACCCTACGCAATCAGAGTCGCTCGCGTAATTTGTGCCATGCTTGCGCCAGCGAAGGACGCACCGAAGGTTCACGCTGTGGCGCTATCTCCGGTGACTCCGGCGCTCCCAGATTAAAGGTGAAGGTGTAATTCGGCTCTTCACCCATCCGCAAATCACTGATCAAAGTCCGCTCGCCCTGCTGCTTCATCGCGTAAAAACCGTGACTAAACCACGCCACACGCTCGGCATGCCATTGACCTTTAAACGGCGCTAACAGCGCGGGCTGACGATCGTGCCAGCTGATCTGCAGCGGACGCCCCGGTGACAACAGCGACCAATAAGCTTCGCCATAACGATCCGGCGTCATAATCACCGTACGCCACACCAGCGTGTTAAATGCGGTCGGCGTCACCAGCAGTTGCTCAGGTTGCACCGCTTGCTGCGTCAAATCTTGCTCAATGTGCTGCGTGGCGATGCTTTGTGCCACCATGCTCCAGCCGAGATACAGTGTACTCACTAATAATCCCACCTGATTCCAGCGCAAGCCCACAGCATCTCGTCGCCACAGGGCGACCAGCAGCGCAATCAACAACGGCAAAGTATAGAGCGGATCGATGATGTACATGCTGCCAATGGCATAGGGGAAATCAGTGAGCGGCAGGCCCAACTGCGTACCGTAAACGGTGGTGAGATCCAGCAGCGGATGCGTGACCAGCGCCAGCCACATCGCCAGCGTCCAGCCGCGCCAGTGCGATCGACTGCGCGTTGCACCGGCCACCAGCCAGCCAAGCAGCGGTGCAATTAAAGTGAGAACTATCAGCGCATGACTTTCGGTGCGATGCAGCGTCATGTTGCGGATGGCATCGCCATGATCGATAAACACGTCGAGATCCGGCAAAGTCCCTGCCACCGCGCCTACCAGCGCCGCTTGCCACAGCGGAACGCGTTTGCCCATTACCGCAACGGTAACCGCCGCGCCTAATGTCAGTTGCGATAACGAATCCATCCACTCTCCTTGAAAAAAGCGGGATCAGCGCACGCGGATCCCTTCAATAATCATGCGCTGTACATTTTCCAGCGTCTGTTCAAAGAACGCAGGATCGTTCAACGTCTGGCCAGTAATCGCCTCCACCTGAGAAGCGAAATCGGCATAGTGTTGCGTGGTGGCCCACAGCAGGAAAAACAGATGCTGCGGCTGCACGCCCGCCAGCCGCCCTTCGGCGATCCACTGCTCGATAATCGCCGCCTTCTCATCCACCAGCGCTTTTAAATCACCCGCGAGTTCACCTTTCAACAGCGGCGCGCCCTGCAGCATCTCAAGGCAAAACAAACGCGACGCTTGTGGATGGTCGCGCGAGACTTCCAGTTTCAGGCGAATGTATTTACCAATCGCCGTCAATGGATCGTGATCGTGCTGCAGCGCGCGCAGCGGCGCCAGCCACACATCGAGAATCTCTTTTAAAACCGCTATATACAGCACTTCTTTCGACGGATAGTAATACAGCAGATTGGTTTTAGAGACATCCGCCCGCTCCGCCACTTTATCCAGGCTGGTGCCGTGAATGCCGTATTGCGAGAAGAAGGTTAACGCCGCTTCCAGAATGGCTGCCCGCTTTGCGGCGACCGCACGCGAACGGCGCCCCGGTTTTTTTTCATCGCTTTTCACACTGTTACCTCTTCCGTCCTGCCTGAACGCATCATAACAAAGGCCCTCTTTCCTGCCTAATGGCTCGCCTGCACCTTTTTTGACCATGGCGCGCATGAAAAACGTGCAGAACGTTTTGACCAAACGGTCTGAATTGGACCAATTACTCCAGATTAGAGCAGACGAAGATTTTAACATCTTGTTATCTAAGCCTTTTAAAAATGTGGCACAGGCTTTGCAATTTTGTGATGGAGCGCCGCCCGCAGGACGCGTGCAGGAAGCAGCGCAGCGCGTGAAGCAGTCCCCGTCTAATGCAGAGAGGTTTCACATGAAAATTGGCGTCTTTATCCCGATTGGTAATAACGGCTGGCTGATCTCCACCCATGCCCCGCAGTACAAGCCGACCTTTGAACTCAACAAAGCGATCGTACTGAAAGCGGAGCATTATCATTTCGACTTTGCCCTTTCGATGATCAAGCTGCGTGGCTTTGGCGGTAAAACCGAATTCTGGGATCACAACCTCGAATCCTTCACGCTGATGGCAGGACTCGCGGCGGTGACCTCACGTATTGAGATCTACGCCACCGCCGCCACGCTGACCTTACCGCCCGCGATTGTGGCGCGCATGGCATCAACCATTGATTCCATCTCTAATGGCCGCTTTGGCGTCAATCTCGTGACCGGCTGGCAGAAACCGGAGTACGAGCAGATGGGCTTGTGGCCCGGCGATGCTTACTTCTCCAGCCGCTACCAATATCTGACCGAATACGTCACCGTGTTGCGCGATTTGTGGGGCACCGGCCAAAGCGATTTCAAAGGCGAATTCTTTACCATGAACGATTGTCGCGTCAGCCCGCAGCCGCAAAAACCGATGAAGGTGATTTGCGCCGGACAGAGCGATGCCGGCATGGCGTTCTCGGCGCAGCACGCCGATTACAACTTCTGTTTCGGTAAAGGCGTTAACACACCAACCGCCTTCGCGCCAACCGCCGCGCGCATGAAGCAAGCTGCCGATAAAGCGGGCCGCGACGTCGGTTCCTATGTGCTGTTTATGATTATCGCCGCTGAGAGCGACGAAGCCGCTCGCGCCAAATGGGAGCACTACAAAGCCGGAGCCGATGAAGAAGCGCTCGCCTGGCTCACCACACAAAGTCAGCAGGACACCAAATCCGGCAGCGACACTAACGTGCGCCAGATGGCCGATCCGACTTCAGCGGTCAACATCAATATGGGTACGCTAGTGGGTTCTTACGCCAATGTGGCACGAATGTTGGATGAAGTTGCTTTAGTCGATGGCACGCAAGGCGTGTTGCTGACCTTCGACGACTTCCTGCAAGGCATCGAAGATTTCGGTGAACGTATTCAGCCCTTAATGCAGTGTCGCCACGATTTAATTGCATCCCAGCAGGAGGTTGCCTGATGAGTACCGTTGTTTGCGCCCATACCTCAAGTTTACCGAACGTCACCTTACCGGCGCGCCCGGAAGCTATCGCGCTGCCGCCCAAGCAAAGTGCGCTGATTGTGGTGGATATGCAGAACGCCTATGCCACCCAAGGCGGCTACCTCGATTTGGCTGGCTTTGATGTCTCCGCCACCAAACCGGTGATTGCCAAAATTCATCAGGCGGTGACCGCGGCGCGTGCCGCCGGAATGCAGATTATCTGGTTCCAGAATGGCTGGGATGACCAATACGTTGAAGCCGGTGACGCAGGTTCGCCGAATTTCCATAAATCCAACGCGCTGAAAACCATGCGCAAACGTCCTGAATTGCAAGGCACATTATTGTCGAAAGGCGGCTGGGATTATGCGCTGGTCGATGAACTGGTGCCGCAGGAAGGCGATATCGTACTGCCGAAACCGCGCTACAGCGGCTTCTTCAACACTTCACTCGACAGCATGCTGCGCAGCCGAGGCATCCGCCATCTGGTGTTTACCGGCATTGCCACCAACGTCTGCGTGGAATCGACGCTGCGCGACGGCTTCTTTCTGGAATATTTCGGCGTGGTACTGGAAGACGCAACCTATCAGGCGGGTCCAGCGTTTGCGCAGCAGGCAGCCATTTTTAATATCGAAACGTTTTTTGGCTGGGTCAGCGATACCGACACCTTCTGCGAAACGCTGAAAAGCTAACACCTCGTTTCATCTGCAACCCATAAGAAGAGGATTTCGCCATGCCTAAACGTGTGATTATTCCGCCCGGCAGCGGTACGCCGATCGCGCCATTCGTGCCCGGCACTTTAGCTGACGGCGTCGTCTACGTCTCCGGCACCTTGCCGTTTGATGCCAACAACAATGTGGTACACGTCGGTGATGCCGCTGCGCAAACGCGTCACGTGCTGGAGACCATCAAAAAGGTCATCGAAACCGCCGGCGGCACAATGGACGATGTGACGTTTAACTCGATTTTTCTCACCGACTGGAGCAACTACGCGGCAATAAACCAAATTTACGCCGAATACTTCCCCGGCGATAAACCGGCCCGCTTCTGCATTCAGTGCGGGCTGGTGAAACCGGATGCGCTGATCGAAATCGCCACCGTTGCCCATATCGGTAAGCAGGAGGCGTGATGCAGCTCGAGATTCAAGGTTTAACCGCAGAGGATGCGCCGACGCTGGTGCTGGCGTCTGGTTTGGGTGGCGTAGCCGGTTTCTGGCAGCCGCAGCTGGCGGCGCTGACGCCACATTATCGCGTGGTGACGTACGACCAGCGCGGCACCGGCCGCAGCGCCGATACGCTGCCGGATGGCTACAGCATGGCGATGATGGCGGCGGAACTGGCGCACGCGCTGGAACAGCACAGCATTCAGCATTACGCCATCATCGGCCATGCGCTGGGCGGCTTAATCGGCCTGCAGCTGGCGCTGGACTTCCCGCAGCGCGTGGATCGCGTGGTGGTGATCAACGGCTGGCTTTCGCTGGATGCGCACACCCAGCGCTGCTTCCAGGTGCGTCAGGATCTGCTGATGAACGTTGGCGTTGAAGCCTTTGTGCGCGCGCAGCCGCTGTTCCTCTATCCCGCTGAATGGCTGGCACGCAATCAGGAGCGCATTAACGCGGAAGATGCGCATCATGTTGCCCATTTTCAGGGCATGGAAAATCTGCTGCTCCGCTTGCATGCGCTGAAAAGCGCGGATTTCCGGCCACATGTCGCGCGCATCACCCAGCCGGTGTTAGCGATTTGCAGTCAGGACGATCTGCTGGTGCCGTGGAGTTGCTCACCGCAGCTGGCACAGGCCCTGCCCAACGGTAGCCTGATTGAGATGGCCTGGGGCGGGCACGCCATGAGCGTCACCGATGCCGACAACTTTAACGCGCTGCTGCTGCGCTGGCTGGCCGATACGGCTGCGCCTGCGCAACGTGCGGCCAGCTAATCACAGGAGCAACCGATGAGCGTGCATGAACTGCCTGCTATACCCCTTGTGGAGCGCGATGCGTTTCGTAATGCGATGGCGTGCTTAGGGGCGGCGGTGAATATCATCACCACCGACGGCCCAGCCGGTCGCGCCGGTTTTACCGCCTCGGCGGTGTGCAGCGTGACCGATACGCCGCCAACGCTGCTGGTGTGTCTCAATCGTTCGGCATCGGTGTGGCCGATATTTCGCGACAACGGTTATCTGTGTGTCAACACGCTGGCCGCCGGACATGAAAATCTTTCGACGCTGTTTGGCGGCAAAACGCCGATGGCCGAACGCTTCGCTGCCGCGGAGTGGCACACGCTTGCCAGCGGTTCTCCGCTGTTAGACGGCGCGCTGGTGTCGTTTGATTGCAAAGTGGCCCAGGTGGTCAGCGTCGGGACACACGACATCCTGTTTTGCGAAGTGCTGGCGCTGGTGCGCAATGATGAAACGCACGGCCTGGCATGGTTTGACCGTGGATATCATCACCTTTTACGGCAGGACGCCCGCTAACGCCGCCCTGCGCGGCTCGCTTTCACTGACACCCTGGAGATGACAATGGCGAGTTCCTGGTTCCCCCGCTGGCAGAAAAAGTCAGCCTTGACCGATAATGGGCTGATTGCGCCGGACGAAACGCTGCCGTTTGCGCAGACGGTGGTCCTTGGCCTGCAGCATGCTGTGGCAATGTTTGGCGCAACGGTATTGATGCCGTTGCTGATGGGACTGGACCCCAATCTGGCGATTCTGGTTTCTGGCATCGGTACGCTACTGTTCTTCCTGGTCACCGGCGGACGCGTACCCAGCTATCTCGGATCCAGCGCGGCATTTGTCGGGGTGATCATTGCGGTAACCGGCTTTAACGGTCAGGGACTCAATCCCAATCTGGCGCTGGCGCTCGGCGGCGTCATCGCCTGCGGCGCGCTTTACACGGTGATTGGTCTGATCGTGATGAAAGTGGGCACCGGCTGGATTGAGCGCCTGATGCCGCCGGTAGTGACGGGTGCGGTGGTGATGGCGATTGGTCTTAATCTGGCACCGATAGCGGTGCACGGCGTGTCTGGCTCGATGTTCGACAGCTGGATGGCAGTGATGACGGTGCTGTGCATCGGCCTTGTCGCGGTGTTCACGCGCGGTATGATCCAGCGCTTGTTGATTCTGGTAGGGCTGATTGTGTCGTGGGCAATTTACGCGCTGCTGACCAACGTGCTGGGCTTTGGCAAACCGGTGGACTTCAGCGGTCTCGCCAATGCGCCGTGGTTTGGTCTGCCGCATACCACCGCACCGATCTTCGATATGCAGGCCATCGTGATGATCGCACCGGTGGCGATCATTCTGGTGGCGGAAAACCTCGGTCACATTAAAGCCGTGGCAGGTATGACCGGGCGTAATCTCGACCCATGGATGGGGCGCGCCTTTGTCGGCGACGGGTTGGCGACAATGTTGTCCGGTTCGATTGGCGGCAGTGGCGTCACCACTTATGCGGAAAACATTGGCGTGATGGCGGTCACCAAAGTCTATTCAACGCTGGCCTTCGTTGCCGCCGCGGTCATTGCCCTGGTGCTCGGCTTCTCACCGAAGTTTGGCGCGCTGATCCACACCATTCCTGGTCCGGTGATTGGTGGTGCTTCAATTGTGGTATTTGGCTTGATTGCGGTGGCAGGTGCGCGTATCTGGGTGCAGAACCATGTGGATTTCAATCAGAACGGGAATCTCATCATGGTGGCGACCACGCTGGTGCTGGGTGCGGGAGATTTTGCCCTGAAAATCGGCAGCTTCACCCTCGGCGGGATCGGAACAGCGACCTTTGGTGCCATCATTCTTAACGCGATTCTGCAACGTCGCGGTGCCGCGCTGGCAAACCAGGCGGCCCGGCAGCATCCTTAAGGTTCAAGCGGTGTCTGTTCGGGCACCGCTTTCTTACGACGAATCCGCAGTTCGCTGACAATCACACCGCACACGATCAGCGCCGCACCCAATAGCGCAGCGGCCGGTAAACGCTCACCTGCTATGCGCCCCACAACGCCCGCCCACACCGGTTCACCGGCATAAATAACCGTAGCCCGCGTTGGTGAGACGCTGCGCTGCGCCCAGTTCATGGTGACCTGAATTAAGGCACTGGCCGCGCCTAACCCTAAGGCGCTGAGCAGCAGCGGCGTCGACATAACCGGAACCGATTCGCCATTCGGGATCATTAAAACGAAGGCACACGCCGAGGCTACCATTAGCTGAATCAGCGTCACGCGGCGCACATCCACCTGCCCGGCATAGCGGCTAATCAGAATGATCTCGGCCGCAATCGCCAGCGTGCTGAGCAAAGTGGCAATCTCACCGGCGTTGAGCGTCAGGCTGCCATCCTGCGGACCGGCCACCAGCACCAAACCGGTAAAGGCCAGCAGAATGCCTAACCACGCCATCAATCCTGGTGGACGCCGCAGAAATAGCCATTGCAGCAGTGGTACTACCGGCACATAAAGCGCGGTAAGAAACGCCGACTGACTGCTGGAAATGGTTTGCATGCCCCAGGTTTGCAGGCCATAACCTCCAGCAATCGACAAGCCAATTAAGGCCCCGGCTTTAATTTCCAGCCAGGTGACCTGCTTGAGATAGCGACGGAAGAAAAACGCCAGCAGAAGCGAGGCCGTGGCAAACCGCAGTCCCACGAAGAAAAACGGACCGGAGTGCGCCATCGCCCGATGCACCACCAAAAAGGTGCCGCCCCAAACCATGGTGATAAAGATGAGAACCATTTCCTGACGTGAAATACGCAGGCTAAGACGCGAGGATGGACCGGACATAACGCACCAAAATAATCAATTGGTGGTCAGTTTGCTTAGAGAGCGGAGAAATTGCAATGCTTGTTACCGCCGGGTGAACCCGGCGGCCGGGAGATTAAGCCGCAGCGACGCTATTTCTTGCTGCGGCTACGCCCCCCTTTTTCACCGGCTTCAGAAGCGCGTTGCGGGTCATTTCTGAAATTCCCGCCGCTGTTTTTGCCACCTTTACGACCTGCTTCTGCGGCCCTTTCACGATCCTCTGCGAAATTGCCTGATCCTCCACGATGTTGTGCCATCATTTCCTCCAGGGATTGAGCATCCAGGTTGAGGGCTAATCACGTTACTGCCGTGAGAAGCGTGGTGACGGATGTTCCGCCCACCTGGATAAATAATAGACAACCCGCGCTAAAAACTCCGGTTCGCATTCATACTTTGAAACAGATAATTCACTCATTTATCAGCGAAAAAGCAAATTAACCGCCGCGTTACAAGCAGTTAGCCGCAGGTTTATAGCACCTGCTTAACCTCTGTACAGCAGCCTGCTCAGGCTCTTCTATACTTCTGAATACTCATCACCCCAGCAGGATGAAAACTATGGCAAAGATTTTGGTGCTCTATTATTCGATGTACGGACATATTGAAACCATGGCGCAAGCTGTGGCCGAAGGTGCAAAGAGTGTTAGCGGTGCAGAGGTCACGATTCTGCGCGTACCGGAAAGCATGGATGCGGAACGTTTTGCGCAGGTTGGCGGCAAAGTTAATCAGGCTGCGGCGGAAGCGAAACCGGAAGATTTGCCGCAGTACGATGCCATTATCGTCGGCACGCCGACGCGCTTCGGTAACATGGCCGGTCAGATGCGCAACTTCTGGGATCGCACCGGCGGACTTTGGGCCTCAGGTGCGCTATACGGCAAAATTGCCAGCGTGTTTGCTTCCACTGGCACCGGCGGCGGCCAGGAGCAAACCATCACCTCCGTCTGGACCACCCTCGCCCACCACGGCATGGTGATTGTTCCCATCGGATACGGCACGAAAGAACTTTTCGACATCTCCCACGTGCGCGGTGGCACGCCTTATGGTGCAACGACCCTTGCGGGCGGAGACGGATCGCGTCAACCCTCGGCGGAAGAGCTGGATATTGCCCGTTTTCAGGGCCAACACGTCGCGGGTTTGGCAGTAAAGCTGAAAGGATAAAATCCACAACAGGAGATCTTCATGACAACAGAACAGTCGAAAGAGCATCACGTCGGTGAATGGGCTTCGTTACGCCACACCTCACGCGAAATCGCTGAAGCCATTTTTGAGGTCGCTAACTACGACGAACGTTTAGCAGAGCAGATCTGGAGTCAGCAAGGCAGTGATGAAGTGCTGATTCGCGCATTTAAAAAGACCGACCAGGATGTTCTGACCTGGGACGATAAAACCGTCGAGCGCAAAAACGTTTAAGTTGCAGGCGGGCAATGTCCCGCCTTTGTTATTTTACATCGCCAAGGAGCCTTGTATGTCAGCCTATCAAAGTATCAATCCAGCCAATAACCAACTGCTAAAAGCGTGGGATGAGCACGATGATGCCTATGCACAACAAGCACTGAAAACCGCGGATGAGCTTTATCATTCCGCGTGGAGTAAAGGCGATATTCAGCCGCGTCTGCAGGTGTTGCACCGTTTAGCCGACTTGATTGACCAACGCGCCGAAGAGTTGGCAACCATCGCCAGTAAAGAGATGGGCAAGTTAATTGGGCAAAGCCGCGGTGAAGTGAAAATTTGTTCACAGATTGCCCGCTATTACGCTGAACATGCTGCCACCTTTTTGCAGCCGCAACCTTATGCCAGCGACGTAGGCGACGCCTGGCTTGAATATCACCCGATTGGTGTGATCGTCGCGGTTGAACCGTGGAATTTCCCTTACTATCAACTGATGCGCGTGCTGGCGCCAAACCTGGCGCTGGGCAATCCGGTACTGGCTAAACACGCTAACATCGTGCCGCACTGCGCGGATGTGTTTGAAAAGCTGGTGGCAGAAGCCGGTGCACCTAAAGGTGCGTGGACCAATCTGTTTATCTCCACCGATCAGGTGGCGGATTTGATTGCCGATTCGCGCGTGCAAGGTGTGGCGCTGACCGGTTCAGAACGTGCCGGCAGCGCGGTAGCGGAACAGGCCGGTAAGCATCTGAAAAAATCGACGCTGGAACTGGGCGGCAATGATGTGTTTGTGGTGCTCGACGATGCCGATATTGATGAAGCGGTACGCCAGGGCGCGCAAGGTCGACTCAGCAACTGCGGCCAGGTGTGTACCGCCGCTAAGCGCTTCGTTTTGCATGAGAAGATCGCCGATAAGTTTATGGCAAAATTCAGCGCCGCCCTGCAATCTGCCACGCCGGGCGATCCGCTTGATGAGAAAACGACTTTGGGGCCGCTCTCGTCAAAAGATGCTCGCGATCGTTTAGTGAAGCAGGTTGATGAAGCCGTGAAAAATGGCGCGCGTGTAGAGTTTGGCGGACGCGCCATTGAGGGCGTCGGCTGCTATTACCAGCCAACGGTGCTGACTGGTTTGACCCCAGAGAATCCCGCTTACTATCAAGAGTTCTTTGGCCCGGTGGCACAAGTGTATGTGGTGGCGGACGACAACGCCGCTGTGGCGCTGGCTAATGATTCCCACTACGGACTCGGTGGATCGGTCTGGACCAAAGACATTGCGCGCGGCCGAAAAATGGCCTCACAGATTGAAACCGGCATGGTTTTCATTAATTCCCAAAGCGACACTTCGGCCGAGCTGCCCTTTGGTGGCGTGAAGCGTTCGGGTTACGGTCGCGAATTGTCGGACCTGGGTATTAAAGAGTTCGCTAACCAGAAGTTGGTGGTCGTGGCTGGCTAACGCTCGTCCAGCCCCTTTGTTAAGCGCCCATATGAGGCTGCAATGGATGACATTGCAGCCTCTTTTTTATGCTGAGATAAAAAGGAAATGGGGTCATCATCCCATTTATCACAAATCGTTTTAGTTTAACCCTTAAAAATAACACTCTGTATTTATTGGCATTATCGGCCGGCATGATGGTTCAGTCGTGCCAACTCCGGGTAATGAGACAAGTCGTATGACCTTTTTTTAATGGTTCTCTAATTATGCGCGCATCGCTACGTATGGTGCGTAGCCTTTATAAGAGATCAAATCGATGACAAAATCGAATAGTCCCGACACCTCGCGTAGCAGAAGCGAGAATGCTTACACTTCTGCCATTAACAGCACCACTGCCGCCGCATCCTCATTGAACAACATTCTGCCGCCCGTGCCAGCGCCCATTAAAGCTAACGAAGCCATCATTGATGCCATTCATTCCGAAAGCTATGGCAATACCGTACAGCCGGGCGAATTGGCAAGCAGTAATGTGCTGGTCTTTGAAGGCCGTGCGCAACCGAACAGCAGTATCTTCCTGTACGACAACGGCAGAATTATTGCGCAAATCCGCACCTCCGCCAGCGGCAATTGGGTCTATTCAGACAATAAATTCGTGCCGGGCGCGCATGATTTTAAAGTGCAGATTGTAAGCTACAGTAAAGTAAATCCGCTCTCAGACAGCTTCGAAGTTTCCGTACCACAGGCCGCCGCGAAGCCGATTGAAGTGTATGGTGCGATTGACGATGCCAACGAGTACGCGCACTACATCCATTCAGGCGCAACCTCTAACGATACTACACCGCAATTCCGTGGCCAGGCGGCGGCCAATGTGCTGGTGCGTGTGTTTGACAACGACCAGGAGATTGGATCGGTGATCACCGATCGTGATGGTCGCTGGGTTTACAATGCCAGCCTGAGCAGCGGCAACCATAATGTCGTGTTCAAAGGCAGCGATGGTTCTGAGAGCAAAGCCTTTGCGCTGACTATCCAGACGCCCGATGCCAAACCTATTTCCGTGTTTGGCGCCATCGATGACGCCGGGCAGTACGCGCATTACATTCAGTCTGGTGCCACCACCAACGACACCACGCCACAGTTCCGCGGCGAAGCCGGTCCGAAAACGCTGGTGCGCGTTTATGACAACGGTAGAGAAATCGGCTCCGTCATGAGCGGCAGCGACGGCCGCTGGGTTTACGATGCGAAGCTCGACGGCGGCAACCACAGCCTGGTGTTTAAAGCCGGCGCCGGTTCTGACAGCCAGCCCTTCGTGCTGACCATCCAGACGCCTGATGCCAAACCGGTCGAAATTTCCTACGTTATTGATGACGCAGGCCAATATCCACGCGGCATCGGCTCTGGCTCAACCACCAATGACACCACGCCACAATTCAACGGTAAAGCCGGTCCGAACGTATTAGTGCGCGTTTATGACAACGGCAAAGAGATCGGTTCAGTGATGTCTACCAGCGACGGTCGCTGGGTTTACGATGCGAAGCTCGACGGCGGCAACCACAGCCTGGTGTTTAAAGCCGGCGCCGGTTCTGACAGCCAGCCCTTCGTGCTGACCATCCAGACGCCTGATGCCAAACCGGTCGAAATTTCCTACGTTATTGATGACGCAGGCCAATATCCACGCGGCATCGGCTCTGGCTCAACCACCAATGACACCACGCCACAATTCAACGGTAAAGCCGGTCCGAACGTATTAGTGCGCGTTTATGACAACGGCAAAGAGATCGGTTCAGTGATGTCTACCAGCGACGGTCGCTGGGTTTACGATGCGAAGCTCGACGGCGGCAACCACAGCCTGGTATTTAAAGCCGGCGCCGGTTCTGACAGCCAGCCCTTCGTTCTGACCGTCCAGACGCCTGATGCCAAACCGGTCGAAATTTCCTACGTTATTGATGACGCAGGCCAATATCCACGCGGCATCGACTCTGGCTCAACCACCAATGACACCACGCCACAATTCAACGGTAAAGCCGGTCCGAACGTATTAGTGCGCGTGTATGACAACGGCAAAGAGATCGGTTCAGTGATGTCAACCAGCGATGGTCGCTGGGTGTACAACGCTAAACTGACTAGTGGCAATCACAGCCTGATCTTTAAGGCCGGTGCCGGTTCCGAAAGCCAGCCGTTCACGCTCAATGTTGTGACCAACGAAAGCCAGCCAATTGAAATCTATGATGTCAGAGATGACAGCAATGGCGCCTGGCGCTCAGTAACGCCAGGCGGCATGACCGAAGACACGACACCAACATTTGCCGGTCAGGCAGGTAAAAATGTTGTGCTGTATGCGTTTAATGGTGATGTGTTGATCGGTTCCTTCACTACCAGCAGCTCGGGTTTTTGGTTATACGAGCCTACGCTCGACGTGGGAAGCTACAATCTGATCTTCAAAACCAGTGACGGTACAGCGAGTGCGCCGTTTAGTTTCACCATCACCGCGCCAGAGCCTGAAGTGCCGGTTGATCCGGAACCGGAAGTGCCTGTTGATCCTGAGCCTGAAGTGCCTGTTGATCCAGAACCCGAAGTGCCTGTTGATCCTGAGCCTGAAGTGCCTCAAACGCCGGTTATCGATTATATTCGTGATGACAAAGGCGTGGGTCGTCTGGTGGGTGAAAACGAAACGATTGATGACGATACCCCAACCCTGTTTGGTACTGCAGAGCCCGGCTCTTTGGTGGAAATTTGGGATAACGACATCAAAATTGGTGAACGCCGCGTGGGTGCAAGCGGTTCATGGGAGTTCACGCCTGTAAGGCCAGCCTGGCTGGAAAACGGCAAACATAGCTTTGTCATCAAGTCCAGCAATGGCACTGAAACGGCACCGTTTGACATCATTATTCACGTTCCCGTCACCGTGGATTTCGTCAGCAGCAACGATGGTCACAAAGGCGAAGGCCAGGGCGAAACGGCAGATACCACACCAAGCCTGTTTGGTACCGGACCAAAAGGCGTAATTGTCCGTCTGTATGAAGGCGATGTAGAGATTGGTTCTGCGGTAACCAATACCGATAATGGCAACTGGGTGATCGTGCTAACGCAACCGCTGAGTGCGGGTGCCCACGCGGTTATCGCTAAATTTGGTGATGATAATGTCAGCAATGAGTACGCTTTCACTATTACCGGCCAGGATAGCGTTGAGCCTGAAGTGCCTGTCACGCCAGTGGAACCCGAAGTGCCGGTTGAGCCTGAGCCTGAAGTGCCCGTCACGCCAGTAGAACCCGAAGTGCCGGTTGAGCCTGAACCTGAAGTTCCCGTCACGCCTGTTGAACCTGAAGTGCCGGTTGATCCAGCGCCAGTGTTCCGTATCACCCAGGTTACAGATAATTTCTTCAACACGGGTATGTTAGATGCCAATGGTGTGACTGACGACAATCAGCCACTGTTCAGCGGTTTTGCACCTGCGAATACCCTGGTGCGTATTTACGACAATGGCATTGAGATTGCTTCAGTCACCGCCAACAGCAACGGCAACTGGGCGTTCAAACCGACCGCCGCGTTGGCTCTGGGCGAACACGCGTTCACTGCCGGTGAAAGTGCAACGTCCTCGAGCGAAGCGTTTCACTTTAGAGTGACGCCAGCCGATGCCGTACGCGGCATCGTGTTGGACGGTTTTGATAACCATGATGTTGTGGGTGGCGCTACCGGTTACTTCAACCGTTACGACAGCACCAGTGACAACACCCCAGGTTTCTCGGGCGTTGCTATCGCCAATTCGATCATCACCATCAATATTGATGGCCGTGATGTCGGTACCACCCATTCCGATGCCTACGGTCGCTGGAGCTTCCAAACCACTGAAGCCTTAGATTCAGGTCGTCATGTCGTAATGGCAAACGACAGCGGCAGCTTGCCAAGCATACCGTTTGAATTTTCAGTTAATCACCCAAGCGATATTCGCATCGATTTCCGTGTGTACAGTGATGAAGACGGTGAAAACGTGGTGACCTACGGTGCCACCACCGACGACGCCACTCCACTGCTGCGCGGGGTAGCGGGACAAAATATCGTGCTGCAAATCTTCGACAACGATAAGTTGGTGGGCAGCGTGCTGACCGCCGAAGATGGCCGCTGGTCCTTCACGCTGGATGCGCAGAACGGCGATCATTCGATCGTGGTTAAAGGTGAATATCTGGAGAGCTTTGCCTGGACGTTTACCGTTGCAACTGAATCCGCACCGGAAGAAACGCAGATACCGGAACTCACCAGCGTCGCATTCAACTGGGGCGAACAAAGCGGTATTTACCTTGCCAAAGGCGGCGTTCTGAATGATGCGCGTCCTGCGATTGCTGGCGTTGCGGCCGCAGGTGCAGAAGTTGAGCTGTTCAACGGTACAACTTCACTTGGCACAGTGAAGGCCAATGAAAACGGCGACTGGTCGTTCGGCGGTAAATTCTTTGCTAATGGTGACTATAATCTTACTGCCAAAGTGGGCGGCTTAACCTCAGAACCGTTTGATTTCACGGTGGATGCTAAACCTGTTTCCATCAATGCCGTTGCGGGATTGTTTGATCAGGATAACTTCCAGGCTACGGACGGTAGCCCTATTTACGGCAGTAAATTGGTGGTACTGGGGTCCGCTGAGCCAGGCGCCGTGGTACAACTGTTGACCAGCACCGGCCTGTCATTGGGTTATGCCAAAGCAGGTCCTGGCGGTAAGTGGTACATCAACGCTGATAAAAATTTAGCCGAAGGAGATCACCAGCTGATTGCAAAAACCAAAGGAATTGAAAGTGAAGCCTTTACGCTGCACATCACTGACTCCGCATTTGAGGCCGAACAGGATAGCAGTAATACCCTGAATACGCTGGGCATTACAGCCATCGACCTATTGGATGATGCAGAGAAGACGTTGCTGACTGATGGTGAAACGCCGGAGTCTGAAGCCATAGCGTTGCACATCACTTCTGAAGATTTGTCAGTTACCACTGCAAATGGCATTGCGGCATCCTTCAACGCGACACTGCCAGCCATTAATGATGATGAGTATCACGTTATCTAATACGACATCGTCGTGAAGTCACACTGAACGGAGGGTTCGCCCTCCGTTTTTTCTGGCTTGCTGTAAAAATGAAAAAAAGGCCGCAACGTTAATCGCTGCGGCCTTTTTCACAAGCGCAATTCAAGGTGGAGATTTTAGTTACTGCTAGCTGGTTTGGTTGTCTCTTCCGGCTTGGCATCCGCCTGCGCTTTTTGCGTGGTAGCAGCATCCGCTTTCGCTTTGTCATCCGCTGCTTTTTGGGCTGAGGCTTTCTCTGCTTTCGCCTTTTCATCAGTAGCTTTCTGCGCTGCTGCTTTATCCGCTTTCACTTTCTCTTCTGCGGACTTCGCCTCGGCTGCTTTCTGTGCCGCAGCTTTATCTGCTACTGCTTTGTCTGCTGCCGCTTTATCTGCAGCAGCCTGATCGGCTTTTTGCTTAGCATCGTCATTGGCGGGTGCAGCGGCCGCTGGTGCTGGCTGCTGTTCCTGAGCTGGCACTGGAGCCGGTGCGGCGGCAGGCTGCAATGGCGTACCCTGCAATGCACCGTTTAACGCACCAGTGAACTGATCCCAGCTGCAGTAACCGTTAGCATCGGTATCACAACCTGCCAGTTGCAGCGTGACGCGCTTTGGAGGATTCTTCAGGCTTAACACATCGGCATCACGCAGTTGATCGGCAGTTTGATATACATATTCCACCTTCAGCAGATCTTTGTTGTTCTTCACATCGTG
Organism: Enterobacter ludwigii; assembly: GCA_900068845.1. Taxonomy (GTDB): domain Bacteria; phylum Pseudomonadota; class Gammaproteobacteria; order Enterobacterales; family Enterobacteriaceae; genus Pantoea; species Pantoea ludwigii_A. The sequence goes on along the minus strand of CEFQ01000010.1, from coordinate 606,133 downwards.
CCAGCGTTCGAATACCACCTGGCCGCCAATTGGCGTTTTCTCATCATTGCCCGGCAGTTCATAAGGCTTAACCTGCAGCGCGCTAAGTAATGAAGCGATGTTGGAATCGTGACCGACCATCAATGTCACTTTCGGCGCGTTAGCTTTGTCCTGATCGACTAACTGGCTGCGGATATAATCCACCAGCGGTGCGGCCACTTCGCGCGCCACTTCAGGAGAAGCAAACAGCGCATCCTGATAACCGTTTTTGATCGACGCCAACGCTTTCCACTGCTCAGGCGTTTTGATCTGGCCCCACGCGACCTGATCGGCCGGGAAACCTTCGTAATATTGCAGCGTAAATGCATCGACCAGTGAGTTGCCGATTTTCAGCGGACCGCTTACGTTCGGTTCTTTACCGTTATCCGCGCTGAAGGTGTTATCACCGCTGCTCAAATCACACTGCTTTTTGCCGTTACAGGCCGGTGCAGATTTGTAATCAACAATTTTTTCCAGATGCTGGAAGGCCGGCTTCAGCGCCAGTTTTTCGTTGGCGGCGGTCATAGCAGCCAACGCTTTCTTGTTGAATTCATCGCTGCCGTCGGTGACGACGGGATTGAAGATCGGGTCCATGGTGCCCATCGCATCCTGATGGGTTACCGCAATGTCACAGCCTGGGAATGCGCCAGTGATAAAGTACTGCGCGGTTGCCACGGTGCGCTGCAGGCTGTTGGCGTAAACAAAGATGTTGCTGCTGTCCGGACATGTCCCGTTCTGGACTAAGCCCTGCTGTGCCAGCCACTGACGGGTGTAATTACCCATATAGACTTCCAGCACGCCACCTTTGGTGGTCAACTCGCCACCCGCGACATCCCACTGCGGCCAGCTCTTTTTGGTGGATTGCTCCAGCACGCTGCCATTATTGGCAAGCGGCGCACGCAGATTATGACGGCTTAACATCAGCACCTGCTGGAGTTGCATATCTCCGTCCGCAGCGTATGCGGACATGCCCATCGGGAGCGCAGCGATGACTGACAACGCGCAAAGACTCAGTTTCTTGATCATTGTGCCTATTCCATAATTCATCAGTGAAACACTCTGGCTTTCAAACGATTAGCCCGCCAAAGAGCGAATTACCGCACAGTGTAACTCAGCTTGCATCGGAAAATCGCCAGATGTTTGCAAAAACCGTGATTGGAATATAGCAGTAAACGCGCGCGGCGTTGCTGAACGGCAGCAGATTGAAAAGCAACGCGATGTTTTTCGGAATCTGTGAATGCAGAAAAGCAAAAAGCCCGCATTTCTGCGGGCTTCTTTAATATGGCGGAGGAACAGAGATTCGAACTCTGGGATGGTTTCCCATCGACGGTTTTCAAGACCGTTGCCTTAAGCCACTCGGCCATCCCTCCGGGGATTTCTTGTTGCGTCACTCAGCAAGAGTGAATGGCGGAGGAGGAGAGATTCGAACTCTCGGATGGTTTCCCATCGACGGTTTTCAAGACCGTTGCCTTAAGCCACTCGGCCACCCCTCCGCAATGAGGCGCACTATAAACATCCCCCATAACGATGTAAAGCCTGCAATGAATCGTTCGGCTGAAAAACAGCCAAATTTTATTTTTTTGGCGTCAAATTCACCATTCTGCTCAGTGAAACAGCAATTTATCGCGTAAAGATGGGTAAAACGCCTTTTCTGTCTCTGAGTCGCTGCGTATCCTCGTGACATATTTGGTGTTTCTCTCTTTAAGGAGCGCATGATGGAAAGAATTTTTAGCTCGTCGCAGCAATCGTTAGTCAGCACCCACAAAGTGCTGCGCAATACCTATTTGTTACTTGGCTTTACGCTGGCCTTCTCAGCGGTCACAGCCACACTCAGCACGGTGTTTGCCTTGCCTTCACCGGGCCTGATTCTGATGCTGGTTGGCTTTTATGGTTTGATGTTCCTGACACATAAACTGGCTAACAGCCCGGCAGGTATTCTGGCTGCCTTCGCCTTTACCGGTTTCCTCGGCTACTGCCTTGGCCCAATTCTCAGCTCATTCCTTACTGCAGGCATGGGTGATGTGATCGCCATGGCGCTGGGCGGAACCGCATTGGTGTTCTTCGGTTGCTCGGCCTATGTGCTGACCACGCGCCGTGATATGTCATTCCTGAGCGGCATGATGATGGCCGGCTTTGTCGTATTGCTGGTGGCGGTGATTGCGAATATCTTCCTGCAGCTGCCCGCGCTGCATCTGGCGATTAGCGCCCTGTTCATCCTGTTCTCTGCCGGTGCCATCCTGTGGGAAACCAGCAACATCATTCACGGCGGCGAAACCAATTACATTCGTGCAACCGTGAGCCTGTACGTATCGCTGTATAACATCTTTGTTAGCCTGTTGAGCCTGCTGGGCTTCGCTAATCGCGATTGAGTTACCGCAACAGAAATTAAACCCCGCTTCGGCGGGGTTTTTGCTTTTTGGGGCCGAGCGAATTTACAATGTATGAATTAACATCATGAGGAATAACTGTGATTTTTGCCGGTAATGAAATAGCCACCGATGCGGAAGGCTATTTGAAAAATAGCGCGGACTGGAGCGAGCCACTGGCTGCGGCTATCGCAGAACAAGAAGCAATAGTTATGAGCGAAGCACACTGGGAAGTGGTGCTCTTTGTGCGTGCGTTTTACCAGGAGTTTCATACCTCGCCAGCAGTGCGTATGCTGGTGAAAGCGATGGCGCAAAAATATGGCGAGGAGAAAGGTAACAGCCGTTATCTTTTCCGCCTATTCCCGGAAGGCCCGGCGAAACAAGCCACCAAAATTGCCGGATTGCCAAAGCCGGCCAAGTGTTTGTGATCAGCCCGTGGTGAATCGGGTGGGCATTTCCGCTGGCTGATGCGGCTCCACCAGCACCCTATCCACCCGCGCACTGCGCGGCCCGCCTGCTTTCAACCAGCTGATTAATTCATCGACCTGTTGTGCTTCGCCGGACGCCAGCACTTCAACGCTGCCGTCGGCCAGATTGTGCGCATAACCGTTAAGATTCAGCTCTCTGGCCTGCGCTTGCGTGTGGTAGCGAAATCCCACGCCCTGCACCATGCCATGCACCCAGATTTTGCAGCATGTGGTTGCCATTGCGTTCTCCCCTCACCTTGCGTTGCAATTTGTCGCCATCCGCCGGAAAATGGCGCCTCATTTTTTCAGGTAAGCATAGCAAACTATGACCGTTCGATTGATTCTCGCAAAGGGACGTGAAAAATCCCTGCTCCGCCGCCATCCGTGGGTGTTCTCTGGTGCCGTTGCACGTATGGAAGGTAAAGCCCAGTCTGGTGAAACCATTGATGTCTGCGACAGCAATGGCAAATGGCTGGCTCGCGCCGCGTATTCTCCGCAATCCCAAATTCGCGCACGCGTCTGGAGCTGGCAACAGGATGAGTCAATCGACATCACCTTCTTCGTGCGCCGCTTAGAGCAAGCACAATTATGGCGTGACTGGCTGGCAAAACGTGATGGGCTGGATAGCTATCGCCTGATTGCCGGTGAGTCAGATGGCATGCCGGGCGTTACCATCGATCGTTTTGGCAACTTCCTCGTACTGCAACTGTTGTCTGCGGGTGCGGAGTATCAGCGTCCGGCCATCGTCTCAGCACTGCAACAATGCTTCCCGGAGTGCGCTATTTACGATCGCTCAGACGTCGCGGTGCGTAAAAAAGAGGGACTGGAGCTGGCTCAGGGTCCAGTTTCAGGTGAACTGCCGCCTTCGCTGCTGCCGATCACTGAACATGGCATGAAGCTGCTGGTAGACATTCAGGGCGGCCATAAAACCGGTTATTACCTTGACCAGCGTGACAGCCGATTTGCCACGCGTGGCTACTCAAAAAATGCGCGCGTGCTGAACTGCTTCTCCTACACCGGTGGTTTTGCGGTATCTGCATTGATGGGGGGTTGCCGCGAAGTCATTAGCGTTGATACCTCGCAGGATGCGCTCGACGTGGCGAAACAGAACGTTGAGCTTAATGGTTTAGATGTGTCACGCGCGCAGTTCGTACGTGACGACGTGTTCAAACTGTTGCGCCGTTATCGCGACAGCGGCGAGAAGTTCGATGTGATCGTGATGGATCCGCCGAAATTCGTCGAGAACAAGAACCAGCTGATGGGTGCCTGCCGCGGCTATAAAGATATCAATATGCTGGCGATTCAGCTGTTGAATCCCGGCGGCGTGTTGCTGACCTACTCTTGTTCCGGCCTGATGCCGACCGATTTGTTCCAGAAAATCATCGCTGACGCCGCCGTTGATGCGGGTCGTGATGTACAATTTATAGAGCAGTTCCGTCAGGCAGCCGACCATCCGGTGATCGCCAGCTATCCTGAAGGGCTTTATCTGAAAGGTTTTGCCTGCCGCGTGCTGTGACTTGAAAACACTGTTCCTGCCCCCATATCGGTAGCAGGGCAGTCTTTTGGGAGGTCACAATGATTACGACTAAATTTGGAATTGGACAGCAGGTCCGACATCGTCTCTCCGGGGTGCTCGGCGTTATCGTGGATGTCGATCCGGAGTTTTCGCTTGATGAGCCAGAAGTTGATGATGTCGCTGCTAGTGAAACGCTACGCGCCGCGCCCTGGTATCATGTGGTGATGGAAGATGAAGAAGGCGATCAGGTCCACACCTACGTGGCTGAAATTCAGTTGGCAGGTGAAACCTCATTCGAACATCCTGAACAACCTTCGATGGATGAGCTTGCTGCTACAATCCGGCAACAGCTGCAGGCGCCAAGCCTGCGACACTAATGACAACGGCGACGCAGGTCGCCGCTTCTGTTTTACTGTGTGATGCCCAATCGTGGGATTTCAATCTTTGGACAACGGTCCATTATTACGGTCATACCGGCGTCTTGCGCCAATACCGCCGCCTGCTCATTAATCACGCCAAGTTGTAACCACAGCGTCTCCGCACCAATGGCGATCGCCTCCTGCGCCACGCCCCACGCCGCTTCGGCATTGCGAAATACATCCACCATATCCACTTTTCCCGGCACATCCGCCAACGTGGCATAAGCCGTTTGGCCGAGAAGCTGTTGTCCTGCCAATTTAGGACTGACCGGAATCACCTCGTATCCTTGATCGAGCAAATATTTCATGACGCCATAGCTCGCGCGGTCGGGACGATCGCTGGCACCCACTAATGCGATACGTTTGGTTTTGGTCAGTACATCGCGAATTGTTTGATCATTCATCTTTTTTCTCCGGGTTCATTCGCTTAAGTGTAGATAGCATTGCGTTTCACACTGCAACTGTTAAGCATGAGAACTTTGCGCGTCAGCACGAATAAATATGTAAAAATGTAAATTTACTGCCATAATGTAATACTTTGCTACACATAATCGATTTACCCCCTTTTGCCGGGAGTTGAAATGAAGCTGTCCTTAACTGCTACGGGTTTACTGGTGTTGCTCGTATCAGCCTCCTGCCAAGCCATCACTCTCAAACTTGATCCCGAGATCGAACTGCTGGTGCTGGACGGGCGTAAAATCTCTGGTTCGCTGCTGAAAGGTGCTGGCAGTCTTGAGTTGGAACGGGGGCAGCATCAATTTCTATTTCGTGTGGAAAAACCTGGCGCTGACACCTCGCACTTTCAATCCGTGCCGATGATTGTCACTTTTAACGCCAACGCCCATTCAGTAGCTATCCGTTTGCCAGCGCTAAATAATCGTCGCGAACGTACGACCTTTAATAAAACCCTCAACTTTCAGCTGATTGATGAACGTGGCATGGAGATCACCAGCCTGCGCGACCAGTTGCCGAAGGAGAGTGATCATGATTTTGAAAAGGCGATGGTGAATTACAACCGCGATGCGCATGCCGCGTCTGTACCGCGTTTCGCCTTGCATTCGCTTAGTGCCAGCGAGGCACAGCTGAATCTGGACTACGCCTGGCAGGACGTCAACGATCTCCCCTCTTTACAAGGCTGGTTCAAGCGTTTTGATGCCGCCACACGTTTGCGTTTTATTAGCTGGATGAAAACTTTACGCACAAGTTGATAGTGATGAAATGCCAGGGGTAAACTCCTGCATTAATAAATAATGCATGAGAAGAAACAGGAAGCCCTATGGAGCAGACCGTTCGTACCCTTCAAGTTCAAAAACATATCGCCCTCGTTGCGCACGATCACTGTAAAGCCTCGCTGTTAGAGTGGGTACACATCAACCAAAGCACGCTCCAGCAGCATGTGCTTTACGCCACCGGCACCACCGGTAATCTTATTAATCGTCATACCGGATTGGATGTTAATGCCATGCTGAGCGGCCCAATGGGTGGCGATCAGCAAGTGGGCGCATTGATTTCGGAAGGGAAAATTGATGTGCTGATTTTCTTCTGGGATCCGCTAAATGCAGTACCGCACGATCCGGATGTGAAAGCGTTGCTGCGTTTGGCCACGGTGTGGAATATCCCGGTGGCCAATAACCGCACCACCGCAGATTTTATTATCCAGTCACCGAAATTTGCACAGCAGATTGAGATTCAGATTCCAGACTATCAGCGTTATCTCGCCGATCGTCTGAAACCCTAATCATCAGGCCTTACGGCTTTGCGGCACACCCAACTCGCGCAGGTGTTCGACAAATACCGAAGGCCGGTCTTTATCGAACATTAGCCACACCTGCTGGCGCGCGCGCGTCATCGCCACATACGCCAGACGTCGCTCCTCCGCATCCGGGAAATCTTCCGGCTGCGGCAGCAAACCCTCTTCCATAATGGATTCACGCGCTTCAGCCGGGAAACCATCGCGTCCCTGATACAGGCCAAGCACAATGACAAAATCTGCCTGTTGACCTTTGCTGGCATGTATCGTCATAAAATCCAGCTGCAGTTTCGGCCAGCGCGTTTTGGCTTTATCGAGGATTGATGGACGTAAATGGTGGTACCGCGCCAGCAGCAGCACGCGCTCTTCGGGTTTGGCATACCCACTTAACTTATCCAACAACGGCTCCAGCTGCTCCTGTGGCAGCAACGTCACCGATTTTTTGTTGCCCTTGCTCAAACTTTTCAGCGGCTTGCGCAGCTGATGCGGGTTTTGCTGCACAAAGCGATTGGCAATCTCACCAATGCGATCGTTAAAGCGATATGTGGTATCGAGCACGCAGCGATCGCCATCGCCGAAATAGTGATGGAACGCGGTGGTCAGGCTCATTTCAGCACCGCTAAAGCGATAGATTGCCTGCCAGTCATCGCCCACCGCGTAAAGACTCGTGCGTTTGTTTTGCTGGCGCAGCGCCGTCAGCAGTGCGGCTCGCTGCGGTGAGATATCCTGAAACTCATCGACCAGAATATGCTTCCAGGGGCTGATAAAACGCCCTTTTTCCAGAACAGCAATCGCCTGATGAATCAGACCGGAAAAATCGACCGCGCCCTCCTCTTTTAGCGCGCTTTTCCACGCTTTGAGCAGTGGTGCCATCAGTTTGACACGCTTGCTAAAGTTATCGCGCTGCGCTTCTGCAACATCCGCAATCATCGCCGCCTGCGCGCCACCGTGCATACGCATCAAACCCAGCCAGCGCTCCATGCGTGAGGCAATACGCTGCGCCAGTTTGTCATCCTGCCAAAACGGACCTTCGGGGATCTCCCACTCCAGCTCCTCCTGCAACCACTGACGCCAGCCGCTTGCCTGCGCTTTCTTGCTGTTGCACTGCTCACGCCAGGTCGCAATCAGCAGTTGTCGGCGCGCCTTACTGTCGCTTTCCAGTTTGCTGATCACCGGCTGTTTGTTACTGCCTTCACGGATGATATGCAGCGCCAGCGCATGGAACGTACGCGCCTGAATCGCGCTCTCGCCAAGACGCGTTTGAATACGGTCATTCATCTCTTCTGCCGCCTGACGACCAAACGCCAGCAGCAAAATTTGATCCGGTTGCGCCAGCTTGCGTTGCAGCAACCAACCCGCGCGCGCCACCAGCACCGAGGTTTTGCCACTGCCGGCACCCGCCAGCACCAGCAAGGCATCTTCGCCATTCACCACGGCTTCACATTGCGATGGGTTAAGCGGTGTCGTTTCAACCGTGGAGAAGAATTCGTGATAATCGTTGAGGATGTTACGGGTCCATTCGCGATTGCGTTGGCGAATGGCCGTTTCACCCTGCTCTAGCCATTGCTGGCAGAATTCCCAGCGTTCACGGCAGTTGTCGAACTCGGCAACGCGAGCCGGGGGCAACGGTAATGCGGAAAACTGACGCGTAATGCTCTCTTTTACCGTGCTCAGTTCGCTGCGTTTTAGCCAGCGGTCCTGCTGCGTGAAGGCGAGGATTTCCTGCTCCAGCGCGACGAGCACTTCAGCGCTCACCTCGCTCATCTCCAGGCTCCACTGCTGCCAGGCGTGTTGTAAGTAGTGGAAAAAACGCTGCGTTTCCTGCCATTCGGTGCCATGCAAACGCACCACTTTCTCGTCAGGCAGCAAAAACTCCAGTTCGCCCCACACCATGCCGCGTTTGCAGGCAATGTTGAGTAACTGGTTAAACGGAATCAGATATTCATGGCGATCACCACTGACTTCCACGCCGGCGGCCAGCAAACGCACCCGATTATAGGGATGCTGTGCCAGACGTTTGCCCATCGATGTTGCTTTCAGTTCCATGTCCGCACCGTCATGTGGAATTCTTTATCGCGCAGTTTACCTGTCAGACTCTTGGCGCTCCAGCCTTAAAACAGGCTAAACTTGGCGCCACATATTGCGGATTGCAAAAGGAAAATCGCGTTTATGCGTACCGTACTTAATATTTTGAATTTCATTCTTGGCGGCTTTTTCACCACCCTCAGCTGGCTGTTTGCCACACTGGTCAGCATCGTGTTGATTTTTACGCTGCCCTTGACGCGCTCCTGCTGGGAAATTACCAAACTTTCTCTGCTGCCATTTGGCAACGAAGCCGTGCATGTGGATGTTCTGCGTCCCGATAGCAAAAGCCATGTGATGAACACTGGCGGAACCTTCCTCAACATCTTCTGGCTGGTGCTGTTCGGCTGGTGGCTATGTCTGGCGCATATCTCGGCCGGTATTGTGCAGTGCCTGACGATCATTGGCATTCCTGTAGGCATCGCTAACTTTAAAATTGCCGCGATTGCGCTGTGGCCAGTAGGCCGCCGCGTGGTCTCGGTGGAAGAAGCTCAGGCTGCGCGTGAAGCCAATGCGCGTCGCCGTTACTGAGGCCGTTCAATGATTCATAACGCTTTGCCAGGCTGGCGACGCTACTTGTTTAACAGCAGTTTGCGCTATCTGCTCCGCATCTTCTTTGCTTTAACCGGATGTGCGGCGGTGCCGTGGTGGCTGCATCAGATTGAGTGGACCATTCCGTTGACGCTTGGCGTGGTCGCCGCGGCGCTGGCCGATCTCGACGACCGCTGGATTGGGCGCGTGCGCAATCTCGCGATCACACTGGTGTGTTTCTGTATCGCTTCGGTGTCAGTTGAGCTGTTGTTCCCACATCCGTGGGCATTCGGACTGGGCCTGGCGCTTTCCAGCTGGGGCTTTATTTTGCTCGGTGCACTGGGACAGCGTTATGCCACTATCGCTTTCGGTGCGCTGCTGATTGCGGTTTACACCATGCTGGGCATCGGCCTGTTCCCACAATGGTGGATGCAGCCATCGCTGCTGTTGATCGGCGCCCTTTGGTACAACTTGCTGACCTTCATCGGCCATTTGATGTTCCCGGTACGTCCGGTACAGGAACAATTGGCGGGAAGCTTTTCTCAGCTCGCGCGCTATCTCGAAGCCAAAGCTAACCTGTTTGATCCCGATGGCGACGAGCAGGATGACGCCACGCTGGTGGCCACGGCGATGGTTAACAGTCAGTTGGTGGCACAGTTAAATCTGACTAAAAGCACCATTCAAAGTCGCCTGCGTGGCGATCGCGGTTCACGCAGCACGCGTCGCAGCCTGCATTACTATTTTGTTGCGCAAGATATTCATGAACGTGCCAGCTCCTCGCATCTGCAATACCACCTACTGCGCGACAATTGGCGCTATAACGAGGTGCTGTTCCGCTTCCAGCGTTTGATGAATATGCAGGCGCGGGCCTGCCGGCAACTGGCTGAGACTCTTTTGCTACGCCAGCCGTGGCATCACGATAGCCATTTTGAACGCACCTTTGAACGACTGGAAACCGCGCTGCAACGGCTTCAGCAAAATGAGCCGCAGGATCCCCATATTCATGCGCTCTTTTGGTTGCTGCGCAATCTGCGCGCCATTGATGCGCAACTAGCATCAATTGAGTCGGAGCAGATGCTGGCAGAACCGTCACCGCACAGCGATCACCATCTATCGCGTGAAGGGCTTAGCGGCTGGGCGGATATCCGCTTGCGCCTGAGTCGCCATCTCAGCCCCCACTCTGCCCTTTTTCGCCATGCAGTGCGAATGTCACTGGTGCTGTGCGTTGGCTATGCCTTCATTCAAATCACTGGTGTCGATCGCGGTTACTGGATCTTGCTGACCAGCCTGTTTGTCTGCCAGCCCAATTACAACGCCACCCGACGACGCCTCGCGTTGCGAATTGGTGGCACGTTAGCCGGCATCGCCATCGGCCTGCCGGTATTGTGGCTGGTGCCATCGATTGAAGGTCAGCTGGTGCTGATTGTTCTGAGCGGTGTGCTGTTCTTTGCTTTCCGTCAGATTCAATATGCGCAAGCCACGTTGTTTATCACCTTGCTCGTTCTGCTGTGCTTCAATTTGCTGGGAGAAGGGTTTGAAGTAGCGTTGCCGCGCGTGGTGGATACCTTGCTGGGCTGCGGTCTGGCATGGCTCGCTGTCGCCTTTGTTTGGCCAGATTGGCGTTTCCGCAAAATTACTGCCGTCGCCGATCGTACGCTGGATGCTAACTGCCGCTATCTTGATGCCATTATGGAGCAGTATCATCAGGGGAAAGACAATCGCCTCGCTTATCGCGTAGCTCGTCGCGATGCACATAACGCCGATGCTGAGCTGGCATCCGTGGTGTCCAATATCAGTGGTGAACTCAAGCTGCAACAACCGCTGCGTGAGAATGCGTTTCGGCTGCTATGTCTTAACCACTCCTTTCTCAGCTATATCTCCGCATTGGGAGCGCACCGCGAGCGTCTCGCGGATAGCACCTTACTTACCTTACTGGATGATGCGGTGTGCTTCATTGAAGATGTGCTCCAAATCGAACGTGTCACGGATGCACAAGCTGCAGACATGCAGCAGGTGCTTATGCAACGCATGAGCGAAATGAAGATTAGCCCGGATGCACGCGCACCGTTAGTCATTCAGCAATTGGGATTGTTGGTTGCGCTGATGCCCGAAATTGCACGTCTGCGTCGTAGCCTCGTTAATAACTAAGGTTGTAAATGCTCCGCCGCAGCATGTTGGCGGAGCATTTTGAGATACCAGGCGTATAACTCCTGCCTGATTGCGCCGGGTAATGCCGCTTCATGATGTCCAGAAATTGCACCTTCCAACGCCAGCAACGTTTTTAGCCCTATGTGCTTATTCACCGCGCGCAGTTTCAACCAGCATTGCCGCGATCCTGTTTCACACAGCAGCTGCACCGAACTGATCCCCACCTTATGTAGCATCAGCTCCAAACGCAGGCTCAGATTTGGCAGGTCTTTCAAACGTAGCGAGACAAGTCTGGTCGCGATTTCATCCTGCGCAGCACGAAGAGAGCTGGCTGATAAATGCAGTAATTGCTCTGGATCTTGCCACAGCTGTTTGTCGACTTTGAAATAGCTTAAGGTCACCGGCACGCCACGCTTACGGTATACCAGCGGTTCCAAAGAGCGCTGCGCGTTGTAGACGTGAAGCGCCTCGCTGGCGCGCAGATAGAGTGCATCCTCATTGATGTAAGCAAAAATCACCCTCTCAACAGTCAGCGCGTAACCCCCAAATTGCGTACGCGATTCGATTTTGCCTAGTGCAGCCAACTGCGTTTTTGATTGCTCAACTACTGGGTTATATCTCTTCATAATGCCCCCTTCATTGGATTCCATGCACGGGAAATTTCCTATAAAAGCTCGCAGATTCATCTGGTTAGAAGATAAAAAAAACGATTTAGCTGTTCAATGAATAAAAGCATGTGGGACAGAACTTGTGCAGAAATTGCGAGGCGTTTTCAGAAATTGAGGTTGATCTTTATCCAGGAAGCCATTACTGTATATTCATACAGTTCATTACTGAGTGATTAAATTATGCGTACTCATTTCTCTGGCCCTGCTGATCGTTCTCATCGTTTCGCTTCACCAAGCTTAACGCAACCTTCGCTGGGTGGAATCACTGAACTGCGCTCCAGCGAACAACCAGAAATGATGCAACTTATGCTGCTACCGGTACTAAAACAGCTGAGCGAGCAATCACGCTGGCAGTTGTGGCTCACGCCGGCTCATAAGCTGAATCGCAGTTGGATGCAGCAGTCGGGATTGCCGTTAGACAAGAGTATGCATATCACCGAATCTGAGCGTTTTAACACCGTTGAAAGTATGGTTAAGGCGTTACGTACAGGCAATTACAGCGTCGTGCTTGCCTGGATTCCGTACGAATTGAGCGATGAAGAGCGTTTAGAATTGGAACAAGCTGCAGCAGAAGGTGAAGCGCTCGGTTTGATTTTGCGTCCGCAAGGACGTCAATTTGCTCATTCCAGACAACCTAACCCAACAAAAATTCCCTCAGATTTGTTTCATTAAGTAAATCCAGGAATTTTCTCAGCATTTTTTTTGCAAAAGTTGCATCTAAGCTACTGATTCTTTTCCCGCCAGCTATGACAATGGCTTAGACGCTTTTTTGTTTTCTAATACCGAAGATTTTGCCATGTGATTTGTTAAAATGTGTGTATAAATCCCTGTTTTTTTGCTGCGCAGCGTCACATCATACTTGTAAGTTTCCAATCTCGTTGTAGACTTTAGCTCGCCAGGGTGCTCAATAACCTCCGTTTTTTCGGTAGAGTCAAAAGCGAGCGTTTAGACCCGGCGAAGGATTAACACAAAGAGCAACCTTTTTGCTCATTGCCTATTTGGATGATAACGAGGCGCAAAAATGAAAAAGACAGCTATCGCAATTGCAGTGGCACTGGCTGGCTTCGCTACCGTAGCGCAGGCCGCACCTAAAGATAACACCTGGTATACCGGTGCTAAACTGGGCTGGTCTCAGTATCACGATACTGGTTACTACGGTAACGGTTACGCGAACAACGATGGTCCAACTCACGAATCTCAGCTGGGTGCTGGTGCATTCGCAGGTTACCAGGCTAACCCGTACCTGGGCTTCGAGCTGGGTTACGACTGGTTGGGCCGTATGCCTAACAAAGGCAACCAAGTGAATGGCGCGTTCAAAGCACAAGGCGTTCAGCTGGCTGCTAAACTGAGCTACCCAATTACCGAAGACTTCGATGTCTACACCCGTCTGGGTGGTATGGTATGGCGTGCTGATTCAACTCAAAACAACAACGGCGTTCGCATCAGCGACCACGACACCGGCGTTTCTCCGCTGGCTGCTGTGGGTGTTGAATACGCACTGACCAAAAACTGGGCGACTCGCCTGGACTATCAGTGGGTTAACAACATCGGTGACGCAGGTACCGTTGGTGCACGTCCAGACAACAGCATGCTGAGCGTAGGCCTTTCTTACCGTTTCGGTCAGGATGAAGACGCAGCGCCAGTTGTAGCTCCGGCTCCAGCTCCAGCGCCAGTTGTTGAAACCAAGCGTTTCACCCTGAAGTCTGACGTTCTGTTCACCTTCAACAAAGCTTCTCTGAAGCCAGAAGGTCAGCAGGCTCTGGATCAGCTGTATAGCCAGCTGAGCTCAATGGATCCAAAAGACGGTTCTGTTGTCGTACTGGGCTTCACCGATCGCATCGGTTCAGAGCAGTACAACCAGAAGCTGTCTGAGAAACGTGCTCAGTCTGTAGTTGATTACCTGGTCTCTAAAGGTATCCCAGCTAACAAGATCTCTGCACGCGGTATGGGCGAATCTAACCCAGTTACTGGCAACACCTGTGACAGCGTGAAAGGCCGTAATGCCCTGATCGACTGCCTGGCGCCAGACCGTCGCGTTGAAATCGACGTGAAAGGTATCAAAGACGTTGTAACTCAGCCACAGGCTTAAGTTATCACGCAGTAAAAAACCCCGCTTCGGCGGGGTTTTTTTATGGCTGAATGTAATGAGAGTGAAAAGAATTTTATTCTTTTTCCGAACCGCCGTTACCCAGGATCGCTTGCAAGTCTTGCTTCAGGGTCGTCATCTGACTGGCGTACTTCTCTTTGCGCTCGGCATCTTCAATCAGCTGCACAATGGTTTCTGACAGCGTGTTACTGCGCCGCTGCGCCAATCCCGCCAAACGCTGCCACACCAGATATTCCAGATCGATAGATTTCTTGCGCGTGTGTTGATGCTCAGCATTGAAGTGACGCTTACGGCGTGCACGTATCGTCTGCTTAAGACGATTGTCCAAATCCGGATGAATATGCTGCGCGATCCACTCATTAACCTCGACCGGGCTATTCTCCATCGAAAGCAGCGTATCGACTGCAGCTTGGGCCGCACTAAGCTCTAGATGACGAGTGATCAGTTCACCCTCCCGATGCTTTTTCACCAGGTATTTCCACTTCCATCCACTTTCAAGATTTTCGAGTTGCTGGTATTTCATCGGAATCTCATCGTGATCACGTAACAAACTAAGAATAACAGCTTTTTTCCTGGATGCAGCAAGGAAAAACATGTTGCAGCCGTCACAATCCGGGCCGGAACTCCGCCGTGATTAACCGGGTTGATTCCTGTATAATCGCGCTTTTCCTAAATCAGACTAATGCGAATATTTTGACCAGCACTCAAATTACGTGGCAAGCCCTGCAGCCGGATAGCGACCGCTACCAATCCATTTTCTCGAATGTCTCACTGGAAGATTGCGATAGTCTTGCCGCGGTTCAGCCGCGTCTGCTGAATGCGCTGGCGCATTTGCATCATCAAACGTTGGGATTCCCGCTGCTGTTATTACGCAGTCAGGAAAACAGTGATTACCTGGCTTGCATCGCCGATGCGGCACAACGCTTCCAGCCGGATGAAATTTCCCTCTATGGCGGCGACTATCATGTGATGGGCGATACCGTTAGCCTGCTGGCGCCTACCGATATCAATCGTCCGTTTACGAGCCAGGGTGGCGTGCATTTCGCGGACTGGATTGAAGCTGAACAGCTGTTCGGATGCGTACGTCAATACAAAGACCGCGTTCAACCTGAACCCGGCCTTCTGCATCGCGCCAATGGTGGCACGTTAATCCTGGCCGTCAATACCTTACTGGCGCAGCCGCTGCTGTGGTTGCGTTTGCGTAAATGCATCGAGCAAGGTCGCTTCGATTGGTATTCGCAGGATGAACGTCAACCCCTGCCCGTCGCCATTCCGCCACTACCGCTGCAGCTGCGACTGGTGTTGTGCGGCGATCGTGATGCGCTGGCTGCTTTCCAGGAAATGGACGTCGAAGTTCATGAGATGGCGCTCTACAGCGAATTCGAAGAAAGTTTACAGATTCTCGACGAAGATGACATGACATCGTGGTGCCAGTGGACATTAACCCAGGCTGAACTAGCGGGTCTGGCACAGCCTGAAGCGGATTTCTGGCCATTATTGATTACCGAAGCAGCTCGCATGACGGGCGATCAAGATACCTTGCCATTGTGTCCTCGCTGGCTTCGTCGCCAACTGCAGGAAACGGCGCTGCACGGTGACAGTATCAATGGTGAAGCGTTGAAAGAAGCGCTTGAAGCCCGCCAGTGGCGTGAAAGCTTCCTCGCAGATCGCATGCGCGATGAAATCCTGCTCAATCAGATCATGATTGAAACGGAAGGCGAAGTGGTTGGGCAAATCAACGGCCTGTCGGTGGTTGAATTCCCCGGTCATCCGCGTCCCTGGGGCGAACCCTCACGCATTACCTGCGTGGTACATCCGGGCGATGGCGAGTTCACCGATGTCGAGCGCAAAGCCGAGTTAGGGGGCAACATTCATGCAAAAGGCATGATGATTATGCAAGCCTACCTGATTGCCGAGCTGGAACTGGAGCAGCAGCTGCCCTTCTCCGCTTCACTGGTTTTTGAACAATCCTATTCGGAAGTAGATGGCGACAGCGCCTCGCTGGCTGAGTTGTGTGCATTAATCAGTGCGCTCGCTAATCAGCCAGTCAACCAGCAGATTGCGGTAACCGGTTCAGTCGATCAGTTTGGTAATGTGCAGCCGGTGGGTGGTCTGAACGAAAAAATTGAAGGTTTCTTCCACATCTGTAATTCCCGCGAGTTGACCGGCAAGCAAGGTGTGATTTTCCCGGCTAGTAATGCGCGCCATCTCAGTCTGAATCAGGATGTGGTAGAAGCGGTGAAGGCCGGACAATTCCATCTCTGGGCCATTGAGAGCGTAGATGAAGCGCTGCCGCTATTGACCGGGATTGCCTGGCAAAGTGAAAGCGGCGAATCACTGCTTAGCACCATTCAGGAACGTATTACGCAGTTGAATCAGCAGGAAGCTCGCCTGCGTCCATGGCCATTGCGTTGGCTCAACTGGTTCAACCACAGCTGATAACATTGCTCAGCGTACAACTGTTCGCTAATATTCGGGCTTCACTAAAAGAAGGCATATTGAGAACATGGTAGATAAACGCGAATCCTATAGTAAAGAAGACCTGGTTGCCTCGGGTCGCGGCGAACTGTTTGGCGAAAATGGACCGCCGCTTCCATCCAACAACATGTTGATGATGGACCGCGTGGTCAAAATGACCGAAGACGGCGGTAAATTCGACAAAGGTTTCGTAGAAGCCGAACTGGATATCCGCCCTGACCTGTGGTTCTTTGACTGCCACTTCATCGGCGATCCAGTTATGCCAGGCTGTCTCGGCCTTGATGCCATGTGGCAGTTGGTCGGTTTTTACCTCGGCTGGCTGGGCGCAGAAGGTAAAGGCCGCGCATTGGGCGTGGGCGAAGTGAAGTTCACTGGACAAGTCCTGCCTACTGCGAAGAAAGTGACCTATAAAATTCACTTCAAGCGTGTGATCAACCGTAAACTGGTGATGGGCGTGGCAGATGGCGAAGTCTTCGTAGACGGGAACCTGATTTACTCCGCAACGGATTTGAAAGTGGGTCTATTCAAAGACACTTCTGCTTTCTAATCCTTCCAAACGAAAACCTCCGCACGCAGCGGAGGTTTCTTCCTTAATGATAGACATTCAGCAGTGCTAGGCCACCGCCGACCTGTCCTCCATGGCTTGACGCCAACCTCCCAACCAGTAAGACCGCGCATCGATCATTTGATAAGGGCATATCTCTTTCGAGCGGCCCGTAATCCCGGCTTGATAGCCTCGTGAATGTGCTCGTTCCAGGCGGTCTCTCTTCTGTCTCTTCATGCCTCGTTTCCCTCATTTCAGGTCTGGTGGAATCTGGGTGGAAAGAAAGAGTGGCGATATAATGTTCAACCACAGTAATGTTCTAACCCGATGCAAAAGAAAGGTCAATGCGCAAAATTCACGCCAATGTCATCAATTTGACGTCAAATTGATATGTAGAATTGTCAGTTAACTGTCTATCTGGCTGATTCAGCAATAAAAAAAGCCCTTGATTTGACTGCGATCACACTACAGTAAATCAAGGACTTATCATAAGCTTCGAACAAATCTTAATTTAGCGAAACGACACTATTTGCGATTTGTTGCGCCGTTTGCTGCCAGCCGAGAGCCAGAGTACGCACCAGCGCATCATAGCCATCTTCGGTTTGCGGCAGCGTCAGATTAAAGCCATGTTTGATTAGACGTCCTTGATGCTGCAGTAGCCATTCACCACTTACTACCACCTGCCCATCGTAGCGCCCCTGGAAACCGGTGACGTTCACTGTAAGCGTATCGTGAGTTTCACCCAGCGGCGAACCGGCTATCAGGCGGCCAGGCAGCGCTTTACTGAGATTGCTAATCAGCGTTTGCTGCAGCTGCTGATCGAGAGGGCTGGCCCACAGGTTATTCGACGCGATCACGTATTTCACATCGCTGGTCTGATAAACCAAACCGTTGCCCGCCATAAAATCCGGCACCGTCACCTGCTCGACCCAAATCATCGGTTGATCAGCGCCAGCTGCACTTTCAACACGTGCCACATTGCTGCCCGCAGGCAGCTGATAATAGGTGTTTTCAATGCTGCTGCTGCACCCTGTCAGCAGCAACAGTGCACCAATAATTAGCCCTTTTTTCACTGTTTCGCCCTCTTTGGCTGTGGATCCTGGCCCGGCTTGGCTTCAAACACCAGCGCGTTACTTTTGCTATTCAGCGTTTTCAGCACCGGCTGCAGTTCACGCAGCACCTGATCAAGCCGCTGCATATCGCCCACCAGCTTGCTGTACGCTGGCGAACCTGGCTGCAGCCCTTTCATGCTGCGATTCAGTTCGCGCAGGGTTTGCTGCATGTCTGAAGGCAAGGTTTTCATCGCCGGATTAGCCGTGACCTGATTCAGGTTATCCAGTGTTTTCTGCAACTGCTGCAGCGTGCGCTGGCTCTCTTTCAACGTACCGGTAGCTTCGTTGAGCACAGGATTGAGTGGCAACCCGTTGATCTTATCTAGCGCCGCCATCAATTTCTGTTGAATCTGCGCCAGTCCACCGCTGACGGTTGGAATCACTTCCAGACCAGCCACTTCGTTCGGGCCTTTGTAAGCGGGCGCGTTGTCGTAGAAATCGAGGTCGATAAACAGTGCGCCCGACAACAGGTTGCCAGTCTTGAGCGTCGCACGCAGTCCGCGTTTTTTGCCTTCCTGCAGATGCTGTTCAAGATTGAAATCGCCGCCTAACCGGTTAACAAAGCGATCTGGCTCAATTCGAATCAACACCGGCACACGGTAGTCGTTATTCAGCGCCTGATTCACACCCGGAATCATATAAGGCACCTGCGAAACCGTGCCCAGACGGATGCCACGAAACTCAACCGGTGCGCCGACTTGCAACCCACGAATTGAATCAGTAAAGAACAGCAGGAAATCAGTATGGCTGGTATACAGCGAGTCCTGAATGCTGCGCTGATCGTCGAACAAATGGTATTCCGCTTTGTTCTCAGCAGCACGACCAAGTTCGGCCCCATCAGGCACATCAAAGCTCACACCACCGCTAAACAGCGTCGTAAGCGAGCCCATTTCAACACGCATGCCTGAAGCCGACATATCTACCGCAATACCGCTGTCTTTCCAGAAACGCACATTGGTGGTGATCAAGCGATCGTACGGTGCTGCGATAAATAATTGATACGTCATCATACGTTTATCAGTATCAAAGCTGCTGGTTTCGACCGAACCCACGCGATAGCCACGGAATAGCACCGGATCGCCGGCATTAAGCTGACCGGCTTTTTTACTGTCGAGCGTCACGCGAATACCTTTGGCATCCGGTGGTGCAAGGGGTGGCGCATCCAGCAATGGGTAACGCTCTGGTTTGTCACCTTTGGAACCCGGCTGCAGTTCAATATAGGCGCCAGAAAGTAAGGTGCCGAGGCCGGTAATCCCTTCACGGCCAATCTGCGGTTTTACCACCCAAAACACGCTGTCACCTTGCAGCAGTTTCTCCATACCGGAGTTAAGCCGCGCTTTGATTTCTACATGGTGAAGGTCATCAGTAAGCACCGCACTTTCCACCACACCGACGTTCACGCTGCGACTTTTAATTGTGGTTTTACCTGCCTCAATACCTTCGGCACTTTCGGTAATCAGCGTCACTTCCGGGCCTTGATGGCTGAAGTGATAAAAAAGAATCCATCCGCCGATTAACAGCGTGACGATGGGTACAATCCAGACCGGCGACCAGCGTTTAATCTGGTCGACCTTAGCAGTCCCGTGATGGTTGTCCGTCAAGACGCGGCTCCTTACGTTCAGTTTCTCGTTGTCGATCCCACAGCAGGCGCGGATCAAAGGTCATTGCGGCAAACATGGTAAGAATCACCACCATGGCAAACAGCAGCGCGCCCGGCGCAGGATACACACTCATCAATCGCCCCATCCGCACCAGCGCAGAGAGAACGGCGATAACAAACACATCAATCATTGACCAGCGGCCAACGAATTCAACCACCTCATAAACCACGTGCATCTTTTCATCATCGCGCCCACCGCGTCCGCTGCCGTGCCAGCAAAGCCAGGCGATCGCCAGCATTTTCAGCGAGGGCACCATAATGCTGGCGATGAAAATCACCAACGCCACCGGCCACGAACCGTCGCTCCATAGCAAAATCACCCCGGCCATAATGTTCGAGGGATATTGCGAGCCGAGCGTTTCGGTCACCATGATCGGCATGATATTCGAGGGAATGTAGAGCATCACCGAGGTAATCAGCAGCGCCAGCGTCCATTGCAAACTGTGCTTACGGCGGACATGCGCCTTCACACCGCAACGCGGGCACGCCAGTTGGTCGGCAGGCAGAATAGCGGTACAGCAGGGACAACTGCGCAAGCCTTGCTTTAAGCCGCTAATACCGGCTTGCGGCACTTTTGGCAGCGGCGGTAACGGATCGATACGTTGCCACACCCAGCGGCGGTCGACACATTGAAACGCGCGCAGATGCAGCACACAGAACAGGCACCACGGCCAGAAACTGCTGCCGAGACCAATTTCGCCATACGCCATCAGCTTTACGAAACTGACCAGCACGCCGGCCATAAAGATTTCGGCCATGCCCCAGTTGCGCAGCTGAAACAGAATGCGCGCCAATCCTAGTCGCACGTTATGCGGCATCCGTACCTGATTGACCAGCAGGATAATCGTGACCATGCAAAAGGCAGGAATGCCCTGCACAAACAGCAGGAACAGCGTGGCCAGGCTGCGGTAGTCTTCACGATCCATCACCTGCGGGATTTCGAGCAGCGATATCTGGCTGCTCAACCCGGCGACGTGCATATTGATGAAAGGAAACAGATTAGCCAGCACCAACATAAACAGTGCTGAAATGGCGTAGCCGGTCGGACGTCGACGCGGCTCCTGCCAGTTGGCTTGCAGCGTGGTGTGACAACGCGGGCAACGCGCACGGCTGCCAACCGGTACAGCGGGCAGCTTTACTGTTAAATCACACTGTGGACAAAGACTCCACTGCTGCGCCTGATCCGCTGCACACATGCTGACTCCTTCCCGATTATGCGCCGTTTTTCAGCGCTTCCAGCTCTTCCCAACGTTCAAACGCCACTTCCAGTTCCTGTTCGGTCTGCGCTAACGCATCCAGAATCGGCTGGGTTTTATCGTGTGGCTGGCTAAAGAAGTCTGGATGACTCATTTTGGCCTGCAATTCACCGATGCGTGTTTCCAACTGTTCCAGCTTCTGCGGCAGCTGTTCCAGTTCACGTGCCAGGTTATAGCTTAGCTTGCTAGCCGGACGTTTGGCGGCTTCACTTTTCTCAGCGGTTTTCGCCGGTGCAGCAGATTTCGCCTGGGATGCTTTTCCTTGCTTATACGCCGCGCGCTGCT
Organism: Enterobacter ludwigii; assembly: GCA_900068845.1. Classification (GTDB taxonomy): domain Bacteria; phylum Pseudomonadota; class Gammaproteobacteria; order Enterobacterales; family Enterobacteriaceae; genus Pantoea; species Pantoea ludwigii_A. Next base: position 584,726 of record CEFQ01000010.1, on the reverse strand, counting down.
GCTGCGCATCGTGATAGCCACCCACAAAGGTGCCGATTTCGCCGTTGCCTTCGAAAATCCAGCATTCAGTCACGGTGTTGTCGACGAATTGACGATCGTGGCTCACCAGCATCACGGTGCCCTGATATCCATCCACCAGCTCTTCCAGCAACTCCAGCGTTTCAACATCGAGGTCGTTGGTCGGTTCATCAAGAATCAGCAGGTTGCTAGGTTTGAGGAACAGACGCGCCAGCAGCAGGCGGTTACGCTCACCGCCGGACAACGCGCGGACCGGCGTCATGGCGCGCTTGGGATGGAACAGGAAGTCCTGCAGATAACCGAGTACATGGCGCGGTTTACCGTTAACCATCACTTCCTGTTTACCTTCAGCAAGGTTATCCATCACGGTACGATCGGGATCCAGCTCAGCGCGGTGCTGATCGAAGTAAGCGATCTCCAGCTTGGTGCCGCAATGCACACGGCCGCTGTCCGCTTTCAGCTGATCCAGCATCAAACGCAGCAAGGTGGTTTTACCGCAACCGTTCGGGCCAATCAGGGCAATTTTATCGCCGCGCTGTACCTGAGTAGAGAAGTCTTTCACCAGGGTTTTGCCACCCACGCTGTAATTGACATCTTCCATCTCAAACACAATTTTGCCTGAACGTGCCGCTTCGCCGACCTGCATATTGGCTTTGCCCATCACTTCACGACGTGCAGAGCGCTCGTTACGCAGCGCTTTCAACGCACGAACACGGCCTTCGTTACGCGTACGACGCGCTTTGATACCCTGACGAATCCACACTTCCTCCTGCGCCAGCTTGCGGTCGAATTCGGCGTTCTGCATCTCTTCGACGCGTAACGCTTCTTCTTTACCGGTCAGGAACAGATCATAATTGCCCGGCCAGGAAACCAGCTTACCGCGATCGAGATCGACAATGCGTGTTGCCATGTTGCGGATAAACGAACGGTCATGCGAGATGAATACAATGCTGCCGCTAAAGGTTTTGAGGAAGGTTTCCAGCCAGTCGATGGTTTCAATATCGAGGTGGTTAGTCGGTTCATCAAGCATCAGCACACGCGGGTTGCTCACCAACGCGCGACCCAATGCCGCTTTACGCAGCCAGCCGCCGGAGAGTGAAGACAACTCGGTATCGGCATCGAGGCCAATCTGCAGCAGCACATCATTGATGCGGCTATCCAGCTGCCATAGATTCTGGTGATCCAGAATGGTCTGCAGGCGGCCCATCTCGTTCAGGTTCTTCTCGCTCGGATCTTCCATCACCAGATGGGAAATGGCGTGATAAGCCTTTAGATGCTCAGCTTGCTCGGCCACGCCTTCGGCGACGAAGTCGTAAACGGAACCAGTAATGTTGCGCGGCGGATCCTGCTGCAGACGCGCGACCACTAAATCCTGCTCATAAATAATGCGGCCGTCATCCAGCGGCTGTTCGCCGTTGATGATTTTCATCAGCGTCGATTTACCGGCGCCGTTACGGCCAACCAGACAGACGCGTTCGCCCTCTTCGATATGCAGTTCGGTGTTATCCAACAGCGGCGCATCGCTGAATGAGAGGTAAGCGCCATGGATACTGATCAGTGACATAAAACTTATTCCTTACCGGCGTGGCTAACCAGCCAGCAGTTGTGAATTTGACGGTTGCGCGCGAAATCCTGCGACAGCGTTTTTTGGGTAATTTCCTGCGCCTGCAGACCAAGACGTGCTAAACCGTCGAGGTCCATTTTAAAGCCGCGCTTATTGTTGGAGAACATAATGGTGCCACCGCGACGCAGCAGACGTTTCAGATTCTGCATCAGCATCATGTGATCGCGCTGCACGTCGAAATCGTCTTCCATGCGCTTAGAGTTAGAGAACGTCGGCGGATCAATAAAGATCAAATCGAACTGTTCGTCACTCTCGCGCAGCCAGCTCAGGCAATCCGCATGCATCAGACGATGCTGACGTCCGGTCAAACCGTTCAGACGCAGGTTGCGCTCGGCCCACTCGAGATAGGTGCGTGACATATCCACGATGGTGGTGGTTTTCGCGCCACCCAAACCGGCATGTACGCTGGCTGTGCCGGTATAAGCGAACAGGTTAAGGAAATCTTTGCCTGCACTCATTTTGCCCAGCATCTGCCGCGCGATACGGTGATCGAGGAACAAGCCAGTATCCAGATAATCGGTGAGATTCACCAGCAGGCGCGCATCAAATTCCTGCACTTCGAAGAAATCACCCTTCTCGCCCAGCTTTTGATACTGGCTTTTGCCTTTCTGGCGCTCGCGGGTTTTCATCACCAGTCGATTCGCCGGGATCTCGAGCACGCTCAGTGTCGCGCTGATCACATCGAACAGACGCTGACGCGCTTTATTGGCATCTACGGTTTTCGGCGGCGCATATTCCTGAATCACCACCCAATCGGCGTAGCGATCGACCGCCACGTTATACTCGGGCAGGTCGGCGTCATACAGGCGATAGCAGTCGATATTTGACTGCCGCGCCCACTTATCCAGCTTCTTCAGATTCTTACGCAGACGGTTAGCAAAATCTTCGGCAATCTGCGCGCCGCCTTCTGCGCTGGTCGCAGCTAGCTGATAGTTTTTCTGTACGCACTCCAGCGGGCCATTTTTAGCTTTAAACTGGCGATCGGCACGCAGTTGCAGGCAGCTCAGCAGCTCTGGCGAGGCGCTGAACAGCGACAGATTCCAGCCGCCGAAATTCTGCTTCATGATGCGACCGAGCTGGCTGTGCAGCGCAATTAGCGCCGGTTCGCTTTCCAGACGCTCACCGTACGGCGGGTTACTCAATACCGTGCCGGTAATGTCCTTGCCCGCCAGTGGATTTTTCAGCTTGATAACATCCTGCTGCGCAAAGGTGAACAGCTCGAATACGCCCGCACGACGCGCGTTGGCGCGCGCGGATTCCAGCACGCGGCTGTCATTATCGTAGCCAAAGAAACGGGCGGTCGCAGCGGCGGTTCCAACGCGCGCGCGCTCTTTTGCTGCAGCGTGAACATCCTGCCACACGGCCTGATTATGTTTCTTCCAGCGATTGAAGCCCCAATGGGTGCGCAGCAGGCCGGGCGCGCGATCGCAGGCGATCAACGCCGCTTCCAGCAGCAGCGTACCGGAACCACACATTGGATCGACCAGCGGCGTACTGCTCTGCCAACCGGAACGCATCACGATCGCCGCCGCTAAGGTTTCTTTTAACGGTGCTGCACCGGTTTGCTGGCGATAGCCGCGCTGATGCAGAGAATCACCGCTGAGATCCAGAGCGATACTGACGCGATCTTTGTTCAGCCACGCATTAATGCGGATGCCCGGTTGCTCGCGATCGACATTTGGGCGTTCCAGATTCTGCCGGGTGAAGCTATCAACGATGGCATCTTTAATACGCAGCGCGCCGAACTGGCTGTTGCGGATCACCTCATTGGTGCCGCTAAAATGGATGGCAAAACTGGTGTTGCTGTCGAACATCTCGGTCCACGGAATACTTTGCGCACCTACGTAAAGATCAAGATCGCTCCAGACGCCAAATTCTCCCAGCGGCAGCAAAATGCGCGAAGCCAAACGGCTCCACAGCAGGCTTTGGTACATTACATGGTCGTCGGCCTGAAAGTGGACGCCGCCCTGCACCACCTGCAAATCCTGCGCACCCAGCGCGTCTAGCTCACTTTTCAACAGCTCTTCGAGCCCACGCGCCGTACTGGCAAACAGAGAATTCATATCGTCACTTTTTACTCTTGCTTAAATTGCTGCGCATTATAGCGAATCAGCGTGCTATGTCATAAAGTTAGCTTCTTTTAAACTTATGACCCTATTTTTGGAGTGGTGATGATTACGCTTTCGCGCCTTTACATCCATCCCGTTAAATCGATGCGCGGCCTGCAACTGTCGCATGCGCAGGTGCTGGAAAGCGGTCTGGGCTTTGATCGCATCTTTATGGTGACCGAACAGGACGGTACGTTCGTCACCGCCCGCCAGTTTCCGGAAATGGTGCGTTTTACCCCGGCACTGCTGCCTGATGGGCTGTTTCTGCAAGCGCCGGACGGTTCGCAGGCGCTGATCCGCTTTGCTGATTTCACTGCCGAGCAGGCACCCACCGAAGTGTGGGGCAACCATTTCACCGCGCGTATTGCACCTGAAACGATCAATAGCTGGTTAAGTACGTTTTTCCCACGTCCGGTGCAACTGCGCTGGACCGGCGTGGAGCCCACGCGCCGCGTGAAGCGTTTTGATCATGTTCCCCTCAGTTTTGCCGACGGTTTCCCCTACTTACTGGTGAATATGGCGTCGTTGCAGGATCTCCAGCAGCGCTGTCCGGCCAGCGTGCGCGTGGAACAGTTCCGCCCCAATCTGGTGGTGAGCGGCGCGGCCGCGTGGGAAGAGGACAGCTGGAAACGGCTACAAATTGGCGAGATTACCTTTGAGATGCCGAAGCCGTGTAGCCGCTGCGTGTTTACTACCGTCGGCACCGAAACGGGCCGTAAACATCCTGACGGCGAGCCGCTCACCACGTTGCAGGGTTTTCGTAGCGCGCAGGACGGCAGCGGCGATATCGATTTTGGCCTGAATTTGATCGCGCTGAATAGCGGCATTATTCGCGTTGGCGATGCGGTGACGATCCTGGAGAAACAGACGCCGCGCGCTTACGGCGCTGGCGCAGTGGTCGAAACTTTGGCGCCCACTGCCAGCAGCCACAGCGCAGTGACCATTGATTATCAGGGCGCAGCCTTTAGCGGCGACAATCAGCAAGTGTTGCTGGAACAGCTGGAGATGCAAGGTTTCCGCATTCCCTACTCGTGTCGCGCCGGCATTTGCGGCAGCTGCAAAGTGACATTGGTTGCGGGGGAAGTGAAAGCACTGAAGAAAAGCGCGGTGCGTGCGGATGGCACGATCTTAAGCTGCAGCTGTATTCCGGCAGGTGATATCGAACTGGCGTAAGCCGATTACACCGCCCGCGCAAAGTGGGCGGTTTGCTCTTCCTGCTGCGGACGCAAACGATCATTCATGATCTTAATGGCATCACCTAACTGCATACCTTTACCTGCCACGCTCAACGCGTTTTGCGCTAATAAGCACAGCGCCGCATTTTCACTGCTTTCCACGACAAAGAGCTGTGCCTGTTCACCGCTGTCGGCCAACGTCACCGCGACCATATCGCCCGCAGCAGGCTGCCAGCTGTGTGCGTGATTGGTGAAGTGCCAGCTTTTTGGCATTAAGGGTTTGAGAAAACGACTGGCTACCAACGCGTTTAAGACTAATTCGGCGCGCTGATTGCCTTTTAATCCACTCTGACGGCAACGTTCTTCAAAGGTAAAATAGAGCGCGGCATCATCAACACAAAAACCGCTGACATTAAAGGCGTCGGGTGTCAGCATTTTGCGCGAGAAGCGCGAGCGAAATAACATGCCATCCGCTAAATCCAGCATCATGCGGTCATGCTCTGCGTCAAAATACCAACGCCAATTGTCATCAGGTTTGATTTTCATGATCTGCCCTGTGGTTATTCGCTGCGCTAAATGGCGCTTAAATTAAAAAATATATTTGGGAAAAGGCTGAAAATGCACCAGCAGGACAAAATATAAACGAGCCGAAGGGATAAATAAACCCCTCGGCGCAGTAAAGTGGGAAATGTCTTAGAGGTGAGTCACGATATCTTTAATTAAACCCGGGCCTTTATAAATAAATCCGGAGTATATCTGCACCAATGTTGCTCCCGCGGCGATTTTTTCACGCGCTGAAACCAGCGAATCAATGCCACCTACGCCAATAATTGGTACGCGCCCCTGTAGCTCTTGCGCCAGGCGGCGAATCACTTCAGTACTGCGTGACTGAACCGGACGACCACTTAATCCGCCCGCCTCTTCGGCATATTTAAGGCCAGTCACCAGTGAACGATCGAGCGTGGTATTGGTGGCAATCACACCGTCAATATTGTGGCGCACCAAACTATCAGCAACCTGAATCAATTCTTCTTCAGTAAGATCCGGTGCGATCTTCACGGCGACGGGCACATATTTAAGGTGCCGTGCTTGCAGCTCTTGCTGTTTTAATTTGATTGCAGACAGAAGCTCGTCCAGCGCGTCGCCATATTGCAGCGTGCGTAATCCCGGCGTGTTTGGCGACGAAATATTGATGGCAATATAACCGGCGTGGGCATACACCTTTTCCATGCAGATCAGATAATCGTCTTTGCCCTTCTCGACCGGCGTATCTTTATTTTTGCCAATATTGATACCGAGAATGCCTTTAAAGCGTGACTTTTTGACGTTCTCAATCAGGTGATCGACGCCATGATTATTAAACCCCATGCGGTTAATAATCCCTTCTGCAGGCACCAGGCGGAACATGCGCGGTTTATCATTTCCCGGTTGTGCCAGCGGCGTTACCGTTCCCACTTCGACAAAACCAAAGCCCATGGCACCGAAGGCATCAATGCACTCAGCATTTTTGTCGAGGCCGGCCGCTAAGCCGAGCGCATTCGGAAAGGTCAATCCCATACAGGTTACCGGACGGGATGGCAGCGACTGGCGAATCAGCCCTTCCAGCGGCGTACCGCTGATAAAACGCAGTTGTTGAAAGGTGAGTTCGTGCGCACGCTCAGGATCAAGCTTAAACAGCGCCGGCCGGACGATAGGATATAACATGCACTCTCCTCAATGACGAAAACCAGGGAAGTCGGGGTGCACGGGAAATTGTGCGCCAGAATGGTAAGGTGCTCTGGCGCAAAAGTAAATTGTTCTACTGCATCACAATTTGATCGGCATCAGCGTCGCGCAGAATAGCGGCCAAGCTGTTCACGACACGCCTGCAGGCCACTGTAAATCGTCGGGCAGTACCACATCAGCTTCAGACGCGCGCTCTGCTGCAAAACATTGCGCACCAGTTGATTCACCTGCGGCTGCCAATCCGCTGGGATCACCATATGATTTTTGCGCATCTGCGACAGGCAGCTTTGCATCACCGTTTGGTAATAGCTGTCCAGCAAGGCCGCATCCACCGGCAGTTGTTGGTCGCGTAAGAACTGTTCGCTGCTTTCACGCGCTATGAAGTAGTTTTTCACATAGGAGAAATCGCGCGTGCTCTGTGACAGCGAGGTCAGCATAAAGCGTTTGTAATAATAGCTTTGGCTGGTGCAGTAAATGTTACGCGCCTGCAGATAGAGCGCAAACATATAGGGCGCATCTTCATGGTTTTGGATTGGCAGAAACTGCAGCGCCAGTTGGTCAATCAAGCGACGGGAAATAATGCTGCTCCACACTACGCGATGCGCGGATTGGTGCTGCATTAGCGTACGCAAGCTGGTGCTGCCGCCAGGCAGTAATCCGCTGACATGACGCTGATGAATAGTTTGATAGTGACGCTGCGCGGCGGGCAGATCGAAGAACATTTTCGCGCCAAAGCAGAACAGATCGATATCTTCATGGCGCGCCTGCACGCGACGGAAGTCGGCAAACAAGTCAGTGGAGACAAAATCGTCTGCATCCATGAAATAAACAAAATCCCCGCTAGCCACCGAGAGACCTTTCATACGCGCGGCACTGACGCCGCCGCGCTCGCCACTCAGCAACACCACCTGCGGGTGCTGCTCAGCAAATGCGGTTAACCAGGCGACGCTGTTATCACTGGATCCATCGTCAATAACAATGATCTGTTCCGGCGGCGATGACTGCCGCAGCAATGACCCCAGCGCTTCTGGCAACCAGGGCGCGCAATTCCAGTTCGGAATGATGACCGAAACCGAAGGGATACGGTGAGATGACATCATGCTCATCCTCTTTCCTCAACGTTAAATAATGGAATTCTGAGACGCTTCAACACCACGCTATGCAGCAGGCAGCAGAAGCCGAGATTGAACGCACCAATCAAGCCCAACCACAGCAGGTTTATCCAGCGATTCTGATTCCACTCGATAGGCAGTAATGTGCTCAACCAGGCGATAGCGGCTGAAACCGCCCAAATCAGCATTACGTCACGCGTTAACCAGGTGAAATGGATGCCCGGCGCAAAGCGGCGATGCACCAGCCACGCCCATCCCACCAGATAGAAGATATTCTGTCCCAGCCACAGCCAACCGGTGCCCAACGCGCCATAGTGAATGGCGCACCAGATGTTGAGCGGCACCAGCAGCACGGCAAAGCAGGTGAAGCCTTTCATGTGCAGCTTGAGGTTGCCGTTGATGTACTGCAGGTGATAGAGCAAGCCACAGATTGCCTGAATACCGCTGCCCAACGCGTACAGGCTAAGGACAAATGACATCTCATCCACAATCTGGCTCTTCTGCGTCCACGCCCACAGCAGCGGGCCGGCATAACAGGCAATGGTGATACTGAGCGGTGCCATGAAAATCGCCACGGCCTGCGTGGTGTAGCGGTAAAGTTTCAGTGACTCCTCATCACCTTCTTTACGGGTTTTCATGCCGGTCATGCGTGGCACGATGGCCTGCATAATCGGGCTGCTGAGCAGCAGAATACCCGTCGCGGCGGTCGCCACCGCGGTAAACGAACCGTATTCGCTCAGCGGCAGCGTCTTGGAAAGCACCAATCGGTCGATTTGCGAAATGAAGGTCCACACCGCACTGGAAAACGCTGCGCTGAGGGCAAAGCGAATAAATGGTTTCAGCACTTCTTTCAGATCGCCGCGCTTCTCTTTGCGCGCCGCCTTGGGAATGAGCTGGCAGGATTTGTAGATACAGCAAGCCGCTTCGGCAATCGACACCAGCAACTGCCAGACAAAGAATGCCAATACCGGATTAGAGAAGAACTGTATCACCAGCACCGCACCGAAGGTGCGTAAGGTGGTGATGATCAGGTTAACGCCGTTCAGCCATACCTGATGTTCGAAGCCGACAATCACACTGCGATAGGGGCTGGTGCGCCAGCGAATCGCGGCGGTGATCACCATAATTGCCACAGCAATCACCACATCGCCTGACGGAAGATGTTTTGCATCCAGCCAGTGCGTGGCAATCCACGGTGTCGCCAGCCAGCCCAATACCACCAGCACGATAGTGGAGAACAGGAAGAATTTGGTCAGCGTGGCAAACAGCGCCGGGAACCAGACGAATTCTGCCTGATTCGCGCGATAGCGAGCCGCTTCACGCATCAAGGTGGTGGAGACACCGGCATCAAGTAATTGCAGCCAGGTTAATAAAATCGAGAAGAAGCCCACTAAACCGTAGGCTTCCATTCCTAAGTGTTGAATATAAAGAGGTACAACCAAAATACCTGACAGCGTCAGATAGATTTGACCAACATAATTGGCAATCGCGTTACGTTTTATAGACATAGGTGTTTTGGCATCTGGGGATTTATCTCAGTGGCCTTAAGCGTGACATAAATCTATTCACACGCACACCGGAGTTATTCTTAAAATTAATCCTGGTGCTAAGCGCCCAGCCTTTTTCTCATTTTCATAATGGCGAAATAGATGTCAGGTTGTTTCAACATGAGTTTTTCCATTGCACCCTGCGCGGGGAAATTTTCTGCAAAGTAGGTTAATGCATGCCGGGTATTATCTGAGAATGTTGTTGCGCCCCTTAACTCCTGCTGGACTAATTGTAATAAGCCGCTGCGTAAATAACTTTCGCGATAACGGTTTCGCTCTGGAATAAAGTGTGACAAGCGGGTGAGTTTTTCATACTCAGTAATAAATTGCTGATAGGTGAAGGACTGAGGTGAATGTGCTTTGGTCATCAGCGATGATTCACTGGCATAATCAAGCACCCATGCAGTTTGCGTATGGAGTAATCCAGCGAGCATCACATCCTGAATGCGCGTCAACGGCGCACCCGCGCGGGCCAGGCCGGCACGCAAAATCACGGCAAAGGCGCCCTGCTGCCACCAGCGCTGTTCATGCAGCTGTTTAAACAACTGGGTTGACGAGTGTAATCCGCTTGCCAGCTCGCGCTTCGCCAGAGAAACAATAAAGCAGTTCAGCTCTGGACGTTGATCGCTGAGTTTCGCCACATCCTGCAACAGACTGGCAGGCAACGCGCTGCACTCCGCACTGAACAGCAGGAAGTCATCCTCAGCAGGAGTGCTGTGCGGAAAGGTCGGTAGCAATGACGAGGCGAGCTGCGTTCCTGCAGCATCCGTTTGTAGCCAATAACACAACAACTCTTCGTCCGCTTTAGGGGGTGCAGTGAGGCGCTTGAAGGGTACAGATACAGCCTGCTGCTCAGTTAGTTCGTGAGCAAATGAAGAACTACCCATATTTATCTCCCTAAGAATAAATTGGCTTGCCGCAACGGCAGTTAACGCCACAAAGCACGGGCGTAAATTAATAAGCGAAATATCGTTATCGAGTTCTAGCGGAAATTATCTCAACCAATTATAAACAGGCGACGAGTATTAATTCCAACCTCGATAATAAGATGCGTAATTCCTAAGCATTTAACTGTTCAGTATTTCTGTACTAACGTTGAGATTCACGATAAAAAAGTAACAGCAGTTGTTACGGTGTCATACAAGACTGATGCGCTTTTTAACCTTTACTCGTGTTTAGACATGAGTTTCGTCAAATAAAAACCAGGTAATGCTGGAGAAGAAGGAGATCAATCTGCGCTTATTCCGATTCCTGCTGGCTAGAATAATGGCGAATCTCGAGCTTTTTTTCATTTATTTCAATAAAGCAGCGGCCCAATAATCTTCAGCCAGCTCGTATGTATCGATATATTTCTTCGTTAGCGACTCCATTTTAGCCATGTATAACGCGCTTTAATCATTAGTCATCGCCATCGGGCTGTTCCGATTAATATAATGCTCGCTAGAATCGAACGTTTTTCAGATTAAACCTAAACAGCAATATAGCGCCTTTTTAACCTTCCTTTATATGTCCTCAGCTATCCCATTTTCCAACTTAGGATTACCAGATAAATCATTTAAGCCTCGCTGCCTGCTCTGACAGTATTGAAGACATAAGTTCTGAATATTAGATAATCAATAACTTTCAGTTATAAGGAGTGACCATGCGGGTTATTACGCTGGCGGGTAGCCCTCGCTTCCCTTCACGCTCAACAGCGCTGCTGAGCCTGTGCCAACACGCACTGGAAGCGCGCGGTGTGGAGGTGATTCCGTGGAATATTCACAATTTCCAACCGGAGGATTTGCTATATGCGCGCTTTGATTCTCCCGCATTAGCCGCTTTGAAAGCCGATTTGGCACTGGCCGATGGCGTGATTGTCGCCACGCCTATTTATAAAGCTTCGTTTTCCGGCGCACTGAAAACCTTGCTTGATTTGCTACCAGAACGCGCGCTGGAACACAAAGTGGTGTTGCCACTGGCAAGCGGCGGCAGCGCTTCACACCTGTTAGCGGTGGATTACGCGCTGAAGCCGGTACTCAACGCGCTGAAAGCGCAGGAAGTGCTGCACGGCGTGTTCGCCACCGACGGCCAGATTACTGATTACGATCGCCAGCCGCGGCTCGATCCGCTGCTGTCGCAACGCATTGATGAGGCGCTGGATACCTTCTGGCACGCGCTGCATCGCCGCCACCTACCCTACGCCCAAGCGGTATAAAGGAAGAGAGATGAAAAGGATATTGATGGGTTTACTCCTGCCAGCCGTGGCGGCGATGCTCTCGATAAGCGTGAGCGCACAGGCCGCCGGCGCTCCCGAACAGCTGCGCATCGGTTATCAGAAAGGCTCGGTGAGCATGGTATTGGCGAAAAGCCATCAGCTGCTGGAGCAGCGTTTCCCGCACACCCAGATAAAGTGGGTGGAATTCCCAGCGGGCCCGCAAATGCTCGAAGCGCTGAACGTCGATAGCATCGATTTGGGCAGCACCGGCGACATTCCGCCGCTGTTTGCGCAGGCCGCCGGCGCCGATCTGCTGTATGTCGGCTCGGAACCTCCCAAGCCGCAGGCTGAAGTGATTCTGGTGCCGAAAGATAGCCCGATTCACAGCGTGGCCGATCTGAAAGGCCATAAAGTGGCATTCCAGAAAGGCTCTAGCTCGCACAATTTGCTGCTGCGCGCGCTGGAACAGGCTGGACTGAGTTTTAACGATATTCAGCCAGCCTACCTGACGCCCGCCGATGCGCGCGCCGCGTTCCAGCAAGGTGACGTTGATGCCTGGGCGATTTGGGATCCTTATTACTCTGCCGCCCTGCTGCAAGGCAACGTGCGGGTGCTGGCCGATGGCAGCAAACTCAATCAAACCGGCTCCTTCTATTTAGCCACGCGCAACTATACCGAGGCTAACGGCGACTTCGTGCAGCAAGTGCTGAATACGTTTAGCGATGCCGATGCATTAACGCGCAGCCAGCGCGACCAGAGTATTGATCTACTGGCAAATGCGATGGGCTTACCGAAGCCGGTGATTGCCAGCTATCTCGACCACCGTCCGCCGACCACCATTACGCCGGTCAGTGCCCATACCGCACAGGCCCAACAGCAAACGGCCGATCTGTTTTATGCCAATCATCTGATGCCGGTAAAAGTGAATATTGCTGACCGCATCTGGCAGCCACAATCCGCCCAGCCTAAAGGAAATTAATCATGAGCGTATCCGTATTTTGGTTTCTCCCCACTCACGGCGATGGTCACTATCTCGGCACGGCGGAAGGTTCGCGCCCGGTTGATCATGGTTATCTGCAACAGATTGCGCAGGCAGCGGATCGCCTCGGCTTCGGCGGCGTGCTGATCCCCACCGGCCGATCCTGTGAAGATGCCTGGCTGGTGGCGGCATCATTGATTCCGGTTACGCAGCGTCTGCGTTTCCTCGTCGCTCTGCGTCCGGGCGTGATTTCACCGACTCAGGCGGCACGTCAGGCCGCCACGCTGGATCGCCTGTCCAATGGACGTGCGCTGTTTAACCTGGTTACCGGCGGCGATCCGGAAGAGTTAGCCGGCGATGGCGTGTTCCTCGATCACCGGGAACGCTATGAAGAATCCGCCGAGTTTACCCGCGTCTGGCGGCGCGTTAGCGAAGGCGAAACCGTCGATTACGAAGGCAAGCATGTAAAGGTACGCGGTGCGCGTCTGATGTTTAAAGCGGTGCAGGAACCGCGTCCACCACTGTGGTTTGGCGGTTCCTCGGATGCTGCGCAGGATCTGGCCGCCGAGCAGGTGGATGTTTATCTCACCTGGGGCGAACCGCCTGCACTGGTAAAAGAGAAAATTGAGCAGGTGCGCGCCAAAGCCGCAGCGCAGGGTCGCACCGTGCGTTTTGGTATTCGTCTGCACGTCATTGTGCGCGAAACCAATGAAGAAGCATGGCAGGCAGCCGATCGCCTGATTGCCCATCTCGACGATGCCACCATTGCCAAAGCGCAGGCGGCATTTGCGCGTACCGATTCGGTGGGCCAGCAGCGCATGGCGGCGCTGCACGGTGGACGCCGCGATAAGCTGGAGATCAGTCCGAATCTGTGGGCCGGCGTAGGTTTAGTCCGTGGTGGCGCAGGTACGGCGCTGGTGGGCGATGGTCCAACCGTGGCGGCACGTATGCAGGAGTATCAGGATCTTGGCATCGAGACCTTTATTCTCTCCGGTTATCCACATCTGGAAGAGGCGTATCGCGTCGGTGAGTTGCTGTTCCCGCACCTCGATCTGGCCATTCCGGAGGTGCCAAAACCACGCGTGGTGCAAGCGCACGGTGAAGCGGTTGCCAATGATTTCACGCCGCAAAAAGTGTCGCAGAGCTAAAGGAGCCGATGATGGCGAACGTTAAAAAACAGCTGAGTAATGCCGTACTGCCTTGGGTGTTGCCGGTGGTGCTGATTACGGTATGGCAACTGGCATCGCAAGTGGGTTGGCTGTCGACGCGCATTTTGCCGTCACCGGAAAACATTCTCATCACCTTTTGGAAACTGACGGTGAGCGGCGAACTGTGGCAAAACCTGGCGATCAGCAGCTGGCGTGCCGCCATTGGTTTCTCCATCGGCGGTTCGATTGGTTTGATTCTGGGCTTGATCACCGGGACTTCGCGCGTGGGTGAACGTTTGCTGGATACCTCGGTGCAGATGCTGCGTAACGTGCCGCATCTGGCGCTGATTCCGCTGGTGATTTTGTGGTTTGGTATTGACGAATCTGCCAAGATTTTTCTCGTGGCGCTGGGCACCTTATTCCCGATTTATCTCAACACCTATCACGGCATTCGTAACATTGACCGTGGTTTAGTCGAGATGGCGCGTAGCTACGGTTTGTCCGGTTGGAGCCTGTTCATTCAGGTGATTCTGCCGGGTGCGCTGCCATCCATTATGGTTGGCGTACGATTTGCCCTTGGCCTGATGTGGCTGACGCTGATTGTGGCCGAGACCATTTCCGCTAACTCGGGCATTGGTTATCTGGCGATGAACGCCCGTGAATTCCTGCAAACCGACGTGGTGGTAGTGGCCATCATTCTTTATGCCCTGCTCGGCAAACTGGCCGACGTTGCGGCGCAGCTGCTGGAGCGCGTCTGGCTGCGCTGGCATCCGGCCTACCAATCGAAGGAGAACGCATGAGCAACGCAACCCTAAATCCGGCGCGTTTAAATCGCGGTACGCCGGTTGGCGTCAATGGCGTCAGCAAGCAATATGGCGATCGCACCATCCTGAATAATATTGATCTGCATATTCCATCGGGGCAGTTCGTCGCGGTCGTCGGCCGCAGCGGCTGCGGGAAAAGTACCTTACTGCGTCTGCTGGCAGGCCTGGAATCGACCACGCGCGGTGCGTTGCTGGCTGGCAATGCGCCCTTATCCGAGGCGCGCGAAGATACACGTTTGATGTTCCAGGATTCACGCTTACTGCCGTGGAAGAAGGTGATTGATAACGTTGGGCTGGGACTGAAAGGCCGTGAATGGCGTGCCGCCGCGCTGGAAGCGTTGGACGCGGTCGGGTTGGCGGATCGCGCCAACGAGTGGCCTGCAGCGTTGTCCGGCGGGCAGAAACAGCGTGTAGCGCTGGCGCGAGCGCTGATTCATCGCCCAGGTTTACTGCTGCTTGATGAGCCGCTTGGGGCGCTGGATGCGTTGACGCGTATCGAAATGCAGGGATTGATTGAGTCGCTGTGGCAGCAGCATAACTTTACCGTGTTGCTGGTAACGCACGATGTCAGCGAAGCGGTGGCAATCGCCGATCGCGTGCTGCTGATTGAGGAAGGTCAGATTGGGCTGGATTTGATCGTCGATCTGCCGCGCCCACGTCGTCGTGGGTCGCCACGCCTGGCCGAACTGGAAGCGGAAGTGCTGGATCGGGTGATGAAGCGCGGTTCGTCGGAGCAGCCGCTGAAGTTTGCGCAGCAGAGTTAAAAAAAAGCGCGCATAAATGCGCGCTCTACGAAATCCGCGTAGGGTCGCCATTCATGGCGACCCACATGATTACGCGTTCAGCGCCTTGGTGATCTTCTCGTACAGATCGCCAGACAGCTTATTCAGCCCTTTCAACGTTTCCAGCGCTTTACGCATCAGCGCCTGGCGATCGGCATCATAACGTTTCAGACGAATCAGCGGCTCAATCATACGCGCAGCCACTTGCGGGTTACGCGTGTTGAGATCGGTCAACATCTCCACCAGGAACTGATAACCACTGCCATCTTTGGCATGGAATGCCGCTGGATTACCTGACGCAAACGCACCAATCAATGAACGGATACGGTTCGGGTTGCCCATGGTGAACGAACGGTGATTTAGCAGCTCGCGCACCTTGCTCAACACATCCGCCGCCGGGCTGGTGGCTTGCAGCACAAACCATTTATCCATCACCAGACCATCCTGATGCCAGCGCTCGTCATATGCCGCCAGCAACGCATCGCGGCAAGGCAAGTTGGCTGCCACAGCCGCAGCCAACGCCGCTAACGCGTCAGTCATGTTATTCGCCTGCTGATATTGTGCCTGCACCAGCTTGTCCGCCTGTGCCGCATCGGCGAAGGCCAGATAACCAAGGCAGACGTTTTTCAGCGTGCGCTTACCGATCTCAGCGTGTTCAATTTTGTATTCGCTGCTTTGATTGGCCAGATAGAGCGCGAAGAATTCGTCACCCAACTCTTTTGCCAGCGTACGTACCAGCGCATCACGCACCGCCGAGATCGCCAGGGGATCGATGACATCAAACAGTTCGGCGATTTCATTCTCAGACGGCAGCGACAGAATCAGCGCTTTCAGTGCCGGATCGCCCTGCTCATCCAGCAGCACCGCGCGGAACGCATCGGCAACATGCAGCGGCAGCGACAGCGGCTGGCCCTGCTGATGACGCGCCACATTCAGCCGAATGTAAGTTGCCAACAGGCTTTGCGCCGCATCCCAACGGGCGAAATCATTGCGCGCGTGACGCATCAGGAAGGTGAGCTGAGCATCGCTCCATTTATAGTCGAGCTTCACGGGTGCAGAGAACTCACGCAGCAGCGACGGCACCGGCTGGAAGTAGACTTTATCGAAAATGAAGGTCTGGAACTCTTCGGTAACGTTCAATACGTGATGCACCGGATGACCATTATGCTGCAGCGGGATCACCTTGCCTTCGTTATCGTACAGTTCGATATCCAGCGGAATGTGTAACGGCAACTTCTCTTTCTGCTCGGCGGTGGCTGGCGTGCGCTGGGCCACATGCAGCGTATACTGCTCCAGCTCAGGATTGTAATCATCGCGCACCGTCAAAATAGGCGTGCCCGCCTGGCTGTACCAGCGGCGGAACTGCGAGAGATCAACATTTGAGGCATCTTCCATCGCCTGTACAAAATCATCACAGGTGGCCGCGCTGCCATCGTGACGTTCGAAGTACAGCTGCATGCCTTTCTGGAAATTCTCTTCGCCCAGCAAGGTGTGCATCATGCGGATCACTTCTGACCCTTTCTCGTACACCGTTAAGGTGTAGAAGTTGTTCATTTCGATCACCTGATCCGGACGGATCGGGTGCGCCATTGGGCTGGCGTCTTCCGCAAACTGCGCACCGCGCATCACGCGCACATTATCGATACGATTCACCGCGCGCGAGCCGAGATCGGAACTGAACTCCTGATCGCGGAACACCGTCAGACCCTCTTTCAGGCTGAGCTGGAACCAGTCGCGGCAGGTCACGCGGTTGCCGGTCCAGTTGTGGAAGTATTCGTGACCGATAACCGCTTCAATGCCGAGGTAATCTTTGTCGGTGGCGGTTTCAGCTTTCGCCAGCACGTATTTGGAGTTGAAGACGTTGAGGCCTTTGTTCTCCATCGCGCCCATATTGAAGAAATCCACCGCGACGATCATAAAGATGTCGAGGTCGTACTCCAGGTTAAAACGCTCTTCATCCCACTTCATGCTGGCTTTTAGCGAGGTCATCGCCCAATCGGCGCGATCGAGATTGCCGCGATCGACAAAGATCTCCAGCGCTACATCGCGGCCAGAACGCGTGGTAAAGCTATCGCGCAGTACGTCGAAATCACCGGCCACCAGCGCAAACAGGTAGCACGGTTTTGGGAATGGATCTTGCCACTTCACCCAGTGGCGCCCATCTTCATGGCGGCCGCTCTCCAGCTTGTTGCCGTTCGAGAGTAAATAAGGATAGCGTGCGCCATCGGCGATAATGGTGGTGGTAAAGCGCGCCAGCACGTCTGGGCGATCAAGATACCAGGTAATGTGGCGGAAACCTTCGGCTTCACATTGGGTACACAGCGCTTCGCCAGATTGGTATAACCCTTCCAGCGCGGTGTTTTTATCCGGATGAATGTCATTGATGATGGTCAGCGTGAAGGTGTCCGGCAGCTGGCTGATGAACAACGCGCCCTCTTCTTCGCGGTAATGCGGCCACGGATTACCATCCACCGCCAGTGATACCAGCGTGAGGTCTTCGCCATCCAGACGCAGTTCAGCATCCGCAGCGCCAAGACGCTTCACCTGGCTGACCGCAGTGACGCGCGTTGAAGCAGCATCCAGATCAAACGTCAGGTCGATATCGGTAATGGTATAATCCGGCGCACGGTAATCGTGGCGATATTTAATTTGCGGCTGTTGCGTCATGAGTCCTTCTCGCATCGTTTAATCGTTAATATGTTGACCCGTCAAAGTCTAAGCGGGTTGTGCCTCTGTTGCCACGTACAATGCGTGCGTTCGTTGAAAAGGCTACAATTCATTAACAATGGCACAAATGACCCTCGACCTGCCACCCGCAATTATGGTGTGATCGCGGTCATTACTGTTTTATACTCCTGCGTCTTTATGACTTTGTTGAACACCGGGCTCTGCTCCGCGGAAGAGGATGCTGAAACGCACCATGACTGGACATGCTTCCCCGATTTTGACCACGCTGCTTGATACCGATGCGTACAAGCTCCATATGCAGCAGGCCGTCTATCATCGCTATTATGATGTCCCGGTTACGGCGGAATTTCGCTGCCGTGGCGACGAGCTGCTCGGTATTTATGCGGACGAGATCCGCGCGCAGATTGAAACCCTGCAAACGCTCACCCTGAGCGACGAGGAGTATCATTACCTCAGCGGACTGCCGTTCTTTCAAACCGATTACCTTAACTGGCTGCGCCAATTCCGCCTCGATCCTTCACAAGTCAACGTGCGTAACAACAACGGCCATCTGACCATTCAGATCAGCGGTCCGTGGCGTGAAGTGATTCTGTGGGAAGTGCCATTGCTGGCGCTGATAAGCGAAGTAGTCCATCGCCATCGTACGCCGCAAATGGGAGTGGACCAGGCGGTAGCGCACTTGCAGCACAAGCTGGTGGATTTTCGTCAGCAGGTAGGCGATTTGGATATGTCGCGCTTCCAACTGATGGATTTCGGCACCCGTCGCCGTTACTCCAAAGCGGTACAGGAAGCGATCGTCAGCACGCTAAAAGCGGAGTTTCCGTGGCTAGTTGGCACCAGCAACTACGATTTGGCGCGCCGCCTGCAGCTTAATCCGGTAGGGACTCAGGCGCATGAATGGTTCCAGGCGCACCAGCAGATCAGTCCGGTATTGGCGAATAGCCAACGTGCCGCGCTGCAATCCTGGCTGGATGAGTATGACGATCAATTAGGCATCGCCTTGACCGACTGCATCACCATGGACGCGTTCCTACGTGACTTTGGTCCCGGCTTTGCCCATCGTTACCAAGGCTTGCGCCATGATTCTGGCGATCCGGTGGAATGGGGTGAAAAAGCCATTGCGCACTATCAGCGCCTGGATATCGATCCAAAAAGCAAAACGTTGGTGTTCTCGGATAACCTCAACATGGATAAAGCACTGACGCTCTATCGTCACTTTGGCCAGCGCGCCAACGTGGTGTTTGGTATCGGAACACGTTTATCCTGCGATATTCCTGGCGTTACACCGCTGAATATCGTGATTAAACTGGTGAGCTGCAACGGCAAACCGGTGGCAAAACTCTCCGACAGTCCCGGCAAAACCATTTGCCAGGATAAAGCCTTCGTGCGCGCTTTGCGCAAAGCCTTCGATCTGCCGCTGGTTAAAAGAGCCAGCTGATTCTTATTGCAGGGTGCTTGCACCCTGCTCCCCGTCAACAAATCTCCCTGTCGCGCGGCAATTTTGCTTGTTTCCTGTCGGCTCGCAAGTAACATAGCAAAACCCCGAAAAGGGGCTTTTATCCACTATATATATAGAGAGAACTTTATGAGCGTTGTGCCTGTAGCGGATGTACTGCACGGCCGTGTTGCGGTTGACAGCGAAGTCACCGTACGTGGTTGGGTGCGTACCCGAAGAGATTCCAAAGCTGGTCTTTCCTTTATCGCCGTTTACGACGGTTCCTGCTTTAATCCCGTTCAGGCCGTCGTCAATAATTCTCTGAATAATTATCAGGATGAAGTGCTGCGTCTGACCACCGGCTGTTCCGTGATCATTACAGGGAAAGTGGTCGAATCGCCGGGCGAAGGCCAGGCCTTCGAGTTGCAGGCGACCAAGGTTGAAGTCACCGGTTGGGTTGACGATCCGGATACTTATCCAATGGCGGCAAAACGTCACAGCATCGAATACCTACGCGAAGTGGCGCACCTGCGTCCGCGTACTAACCTGGTGGGTGCGGTGGCGCGCGTGCGTCATACGCTGGCCCAGGCGCTGCATCGCTTCTTCCACGAAAACGGCTATTTCTGGGTTTCTACCCCGCTGATTACGGCGTCTGATACCGAAGGTGCTGGCGAGATGTTCCGTGTTTCGACGCTGGACCTGGAAAATCTGCCGCGCGATCCGCAGGGCAAGATCGATTTTGATAAAGACTTCTTCGGTAAAGAAGCGTTCCTGACCGTATCTGGCCAGCTCAACGCCGAAACCTATGCCTGCGCACTGTCTAAGGTATATACCTTTGGTCCGACTTTCCGCGCCGAAAACTCCAACACCAGCCGTCACCTGGCGGAATTCTGGATGCTGGAACCGGAAGTCGCTTTTGCGACGCTGGATGATGCGGCTGCGTTGGCAGAGTCCATGCTGAAATATGTGTTCCAGGCGGTGCTGAACGAACGCGCCGATGACATGGCGTTTTTTGCTGAGCGTGTGGACAAGGACGCCGTTGCGCGCCTGGAGCGTTTTGTGCAGACCGATTTTGCGCAAGTGGATTACACCGATGCGGTCGACATCCTGCTGAAGAGCGGCCAGACCTTCGAGAACCCGGTTTCATGGGGCGTGGATCTGTCATCCGAACACGAGCGCTATCTTGCGGAGCAGCACTTTAAAGCACCGGTTGTGGTGAAAAACTATCCGAAAGACATCAAAGCCTTCTATATGCGTATGAACGACGACGGCAAAACCGTGGCGGCGATGGATGTGCTCGCGCCAGGTATTGGTGAAATCATCGGTGGTTCACAGCGTGAAGAGCGTCTGGATGTGCTGGATGCACGCCTGGCAGAAATGGGCCTCAATAAAGAAGATTATTGGTGGTATCGTGACCTGCGTCGTTACGGCACCGTGCCACATGCTGGCTTCGGATTAGGTTTCGAACGATTAATCGCCTATGTCACCGGCGTACAAAATGTAAGGGATGTTATCCCCTTCCCACGTACTCCACGCAATGCGAATTTCTAAATTTAGCGATTAATTATAAGTAATTCATATATATAAAGAGGTCGGCCTAGCCGGCCTTTTTTTATTTTTGTAAATTTTGAGTTCTCTCACAAAGTTCCCTATTTTTTACAAATTGTAATACATTTTTTCCTTTTGATACTCAATTGAGAGATTTGAATCATCTTCGGGCTAGAATTAGCAACCCTGTGATGGAAAGATGCGTGCAGACACAGGAGACATCAAACTTCTTTCAAGGTTCTGTAAAGATTTCTTGGCAGCAGTGGCAGATGTCCAAATAACTCCAATGAGGGTAATAAAAAATGATGAAGCGCAACATTCTTGCAGTGGTTATCCCAGCTCTGTTAGCTGCTGGTGCAGCAAACGCAGCAGAAATTTATAACAAAGACGGCAACAAGCTGGATCTGTACGGTAAAGTTGATGCGCGTCATCAGTTCTCCGACAACTCTGGTTCTGATGGCGATCAGACCTATGTGCGTTTCGGTTTCAAAGGTGAAACTCAGATTAACGACCAACTGACCGGTTACGGCCAGTGGGAATACAACATTCAGGCTAACAACTCTGAAGGTTCAAGCGATGCGCAGAACGGCAATAAAACCCGTTTGGGCTTTGCAGGTCTGAAAATTGCTGATTTTGGTTCATTCGATTACGGCCGTAACTACGGTGTTGGTTATGATCCACTGGCATGGACTGACGTGCTGCCAGTATTTGGTGGTGACTCTGGTTACTCAGATAACTTCATGGTTGGCCGTTCAAATGGTCTGGCTACCTACCGTAATAACGATTTCTTCGGTCTGGTTGATGGCCTTGCCTTCGCTGTTCAGTACCAGGGTAAAAATGAAGAAGGTACCAACGCCAATAGCCGTAGCCTGAGCCGTGCAAACGGTGACGGTTGGGGTACTTCTTTGACCTATACCTCTGATATCGGTGTGGGTATTTCTGGAGCCTATACCTCTTCAGACCGCACTAATGGCCAGGAATCCTCTTTCTATGGCAACGGCAGCAAGAAAGCTGACGCATGGTCAACCGCTCTGAAATATGATGCAAACAACCTTTACCTGGCTGCTATGTACGGTGAAACCCGTAATTCAACCTGGATCTCAACTGATGCAACTGATACTGCCCCTGCACTTGGTGGCGCTATCAACAAAGAGCAGAAATTTGAAGCAGTAGCTCAATACCAGTTCGACTTCGGTCTGCGCCCATCCCTGGCTTACGTCCAGTCTAAAGGTAAGGACATTGAGACCTGGGGTGATCAGGATATCTACAAATACGTTTCTGTTGGCGCTTACTACTATTTCAACAAAAACATGTCTACCTATGTTGATTACCAAATCAACCTGATGGACGAAAACGACTTCACCCGCGCAGCTGGCATCTCTACTGATGACACTGTAGGTGTTGGTCTGGTATACCAGTTCTAATCACCCGATTAGATTTGCGTAATACCTAAAAACGGAGCCTTCGGGCTCC
This sequence comes from Enterobacter ludwigii, assembly GCA_900068845.1. Lineage (GTDB taxonomy): Bacteria > Pseudomonadota > Gammaproteobacteria > Enterobacterales > Enterobacteriaceae > Pantoea > Pantoea ludwigii_A. The sequence continues at coordinate 562,346 of CEFQ01000010.1, read as the reverse complement.
GTTTTGCATTTCAGTGATCCTCATCTCAATAAGTATTTCTACTTTGGGCACCCGCCCTATTTCTTTTTTATATCAGCGGTTGGCAAGCGTGCTGACTGACGTTAACCTGATAGCCCATTTCGCTAAAGTTCACCCAAACGGAACTGACTCATGTTTGAATCGATCTCTGCCGCACCCGCCGATCCAATTCTTGGACTGGCTGACCTTTTTCGTGCCGATGACCGCCCGAATAAAATCAATCTTGGCATTGGTGTTTATAAAGATGAAACCGGTAAAACGCCGGTACTCACCAGTGTTAAAAAAGCTGAGCAGTATTTGCTGGAAAATGAAACCACCAAGAACTACCTGAGCATTGATGGTCTGGCGGATTTCGCACGTTGTACTCAGGAGCTGCTGTTCGGCAAAGAGAGCGCGCTGATTTCTGCGGGTCGTGCCTGCACGGCACAAACGCCAGGCGGCACCGGCGCCCTGCGCGTTGCGGCGGATTTCCTGGCAAATCAGACCAGCGTTAAGCGTGTTTGGGTGAGCAACCCAAGCTGGCCTAACCACAAAAATGTATTTAACGCCGCGGGTCTGGAAGTCTGCGATTACCATTACTATGACGAAGCCAGCCATAGCCTTGATTTCGCTGGCATGGTGGCATCACTGCAGGAAGCCAAAGCGGGCGATGTGGTGCTGTTCCACGGTTGCTGCCACAACCCAACCGGCGTTGATCCAACGGCCGATCAGTGGCAACAGCTGGCAAAGCTGTCACAAGAGAAAGGCTGGCTACCGCTGTTCGATTTCGCTTATCAGGGCTTTGCTCGCGGTCTGGATGAAGATGCGGAAGGTTTGCGTATTTTTGCCGCCTCTCACCAGGAACTGATCGTTGCCAGCTCTTACTCGAAGAACTTCGGTTTGTATAATGAGCGTGTAGGTGCATTGACGCTGGTTGCAGCAAGCAGCGACGTGGCGAAAACCGCGTTCAGCCAGGTGAAATACACCATTCGCGCTAACTACTCTAATCCACCGTCCCATGGCGCGGCTGTAGTTGCCACCATTCTGAGCAATGACGCGCTACGCACCATCTGGATACAGGAACTGACTGATATGCGTCAGCGCATCCAGCGCATGCGTCAGCTGTTTGTGAACACGCTGGCGGATAAAGGCGCGAATCAAGACTTCAGCTTTATCATCAAGCAGAACGGCATGTTTTCGTTCAGCGGGCTGACCAAAGATCAAGTGGTACGTTTGCGTGAAGAGTTTGGCGTGTATGCGGTGAATTCCGGTCGCGTCAACGTGGCAGGCATGACGCCAGACAATATGTCGGCGCTGTGTGAGGCGATTGTCGCGGTTCTATAAGCCAGACGACGAATAATGAAAAATGGGCCTAAATGGCCCATTTTTTATTCTTGAAGGAACGGATTGCTGATGCGCTCCCGACCCAACGTTGAGACAGGTCCGTGACCCGGCACGAAAGTAACATCATCGCCGAGCGGCAGCAGCTTGGTTTTAATCGCATTGATCAAATCGCTGTGACTGCCCTGCGGAAAATCGGTGCGTCCAACGCCGCCGTTGAAAATCACATCGCCTGAAATAAGAAGACGCCCTGCGCGATCGAAGAACACAATGTGTCCCGGCGTGTGGCCCGGACAAAGCAACACGTCCAAATGAACATTCCCCACCTGCACGGTCTCCCCCTCTTCCAGCCAGCGATCGGGCACGAGCGGTGCGCATTCGGGTAATCCAAACATGCGGCTTTGAGTTGGCAGATTATCTAACCAGAAAGCATCAAGCGGATGCGGGCCGACAATCGGCACCTGATAATGTGCCGCGAGTTCAGCGGCGGCACCGACATGATCGAGATGTCCGTGCGTGAGCAGGATTTGCGACGGCGTTAAACCACGTTCTGCCAACACGGCTTTGATGGTTTCCGCATCGCCGCCAGGATCGACTAATGCCGCTTGTTGGGTTTCGTCATCCCAAATAACTGAACAGTTCTGGGAAAAAGCGGTAACCGGGATAATTTGGTAATTCATAGCGCTCCATGACCGACACACGCAGCGCTGCCGGTATCAGGACCAGTGCCTTGCAGGCCCGGTATCAATGTGTACGAAGTTGCTGCGCGGGTAATATCCTACACCACCAGCGCGCATTGATAACGCCGCTTTGCGAACATTGCTCAACGAAATTCCCTCAATATGGAAATCCATGGCTTGTCCTTTGGTGTGGTAGCTTTTTTTCGCCACGCCCGGACCCGATTCACGCAGCATGGTGTTAGTGGCTAACGTGCGGTAACCGGAAATCAGCTGCACTGGTTTACGCGTATCAAGTAGCGTTTGCAGGCGATAAAGCTGGTCAAAAAGATGCGGATCGATGTTCTTCACCTGATTGGCGCGATAATCACGGAAGAAGTGATTTAAGCGGGCTAACTCATCCTTGTCATAACGCTTACCGTTAAAAAACTCTGTTTTAAGGGTTTCACCGGTGTGAAGGTTACTGAGTGTCAATACTCGAGGGCGGGCGGTGGAAAGCGAAGCCAGCGCGGAGCCAGGAAGCAGTGATAAACCTGCTGCTGCGCCTCCAATCAAGAGTAATCGACGACGTTGAGAATCAATATTAGCCATGAAGCGAGGTTACCTAATCTAAAGCGGATAAAATATGTGCGAAAAGTACACAAGGCCGAACAGTAACGTCCACCTAAGACTCAGTCAACCCGGAATATGATTCAGAAGACCAAAACCAGCTCAAAATCAAATTTTCGAGACTGGTCTTGGTTAATTTAATGTAAAAGGAGAACAGTCAAATCAATCACTAGAGTAGCAATTGACCTGCTTTATTCAGCACCTGACTGCCAGATCGCGCGGGGTTATCATAATTGTAAATATCTGTACGATATTGCGGTTGCCCGTCGTCAGCAACCCAGGCGGTTAAGTAGTAAAGGTTGACCGGAATACGATGACGAATCGGTACATAGCGCGTATTCCCCTCTTTCAACGTGTCCGAAATACGTCCGTCATTCCAACCCACATCCTGTAATAGCAGATCGGCCAACTCGGAAGCTTTGTTCACGCGGACACAGCCTGAACTGAGCGCACGGATATCGCGCTGGAACAGCATATGGTTGGGCGTATCATGCAGATAAATGGCATCTGAGCTTGGCATGTTGAATTTGTAACGGCCAAGTGAGTTCGTCGCGCCTGGCGCCTGACGAATGCGATACGGGAAGCTCGCCGCCGACACCATACGCCAGTCAATCATGGAGGGATCGATCACTTCCGCATCCGCGCTCCAGCCGGACAGCAGCGTATAACCGTGCTTGTACAGATAAGTCGGATCCTGCTTCACCTTTGGCACAATATCCTGACGCACCAATGTAGTTGGCACGTTCCACGGTGGATTAAGCACCACATTATTCAACGCGCTGCGCATCAGCGGCGTTTTGCGATCGGGACGACCGACGATCACGCGTGATGATAAAATGGTGGCACCATTGTTGTAGTAGGTCAGCGAGTAGTTGGGAATGTTTACCATGATGCCGTTATGCATATCATCCGGCAGCAGGCGCAGACGTTGAATATTCAGTGCCAGCAGCGATGCACGCATCTGCGGAGGTACATTCAACCACTCGCGCGTGCGCGGACCAATCGCACCGTCATCGGCCAATCCCTGCCAATGCTGGAAACGCTTAACGCCCTCCACTAGCGCGGTGTCATACACATTGGGGCCGACGGCTGTCGGATTAGCGGCAACATTATTGGCCACTTCAGGTGAAGCGGCCAGAGCGGGAGCAGCATCAATATCATCAAAATTGGCGGCAGACGGACTCACTGCTACCGGTTGATTGCTTTGACTCACCGGAACCGGGGCGGTTGGCACCGAATCTTCCGCCGGCGTAGGCGTGCTGCTGTGGCTGGCGGTTAACATGCCGGTACGTTGCAGAATTTCGCGTAACGCAGGCACATCATTGCTGATTTGTCCCGGACGCAGTGTGGTACTGTCGCGCAGTTGCGGCCACGGGCGATTATCGGTCAGCAACGTTTTCAACGCGCTGTGCATCGGTGCGTATTGAGGGTGTTGCGGCTGTAGAGAAACCACGAAAGAGCGGCTGCCGCCCGCGTTGACCGCGTTCTGCCATTGATTAATCGCCGACAGCGTCGGCATCGTCAGCTTGTACGGCACGTTGCTGTAGAGCCAGGTTTCACCCTGCGAAGGCACATTGGCGACAAATTGCAGATAGCCGAGCATCGCATCGCTCAGCACGATATCGCGCGCCAGACCTTTAATATTGGGATTGGTTAGACGCTCCACCCAGCGGCTGAACTGCGGCTGTACGCCAGAGAGCGCCACTTCCGCCAGCTGCTGCTGAAAAGCCTGCACCGCTTCGTGGTCTTGCCACAGCGGAGCCATATCGCGCGAAGCATAAATGCCGGCTAAGCCCGGCAGATAGAAGGGTTGTTCCGTGGCGCTAAACGCCTGCTGGATCTGTTGCTGGCTGGCAGCAACCGACATCGAACGGTGCGTGGAGTGAGGCAGCGTGGAGGTGATAGCCGCATAGCTGACCGCCAGCGGTGACAATACCAGTGACAAACCGAGTACTCCTGCAGCACGACTCATTTTGCTTTTATTGTTTAGCAACATCCCTGCCCCCTTCTCACCAATGACATAGCGCCCTGTTATCGCTATGTACAACCATACTCTTAATGTTGAGTATACGAATAAAAAACGGCATCTGCCTTTAAGTGCAGATGCCGCTTACAGATTAAACGTAGCGCTGTTTTTTAACCAGATTTAGCGCTAGCTATTTTCCGTTTCAAGACCAAGCCCGGGCGTTTCCTGTTTCACGGGTGCGGAATCCGCCGAGAAGCCGCGCAGACCCACTACATGCACATGTTCGGTGTTGTTAAACATTTTACGCACCAGCTTGTAGGTAGTGCCTTTTTCCGGGCTGATGTTCTCTGGTGCTGCGATGATCAGCTGCATCTCCAGACGTTCGCACAGCTCAAACAACGTGGCGATAGAACGTGCATCCAGACGGGCCGCTTCATCGAGGAACAGCAGACGACACGGCGAAATATCTTTGCCGCGCAGACGACGCGATTCCTCTTCCCAACTCTGTACCACCATCACCAGAATCGACATCCCGGTACCGATCGCTTCACCGGTTGAAAGTGCGCCACTTTCCGCGCGCAGCCAGCCATCAGTACCACGATTGACCTCCACTTCCATCTCAAGATAGTTGCGGTAGTCGAGCAGCTCTTCACCGATGGTTTGCGGCGTGCGTTGGCCCATATCGATCTGCGGATTGAGGCGCTGATAAAGTTTCGCCAGGGCTTCCGAGAAGGTTAAGCGATTGCTGGTAAACAGATCCTGGTGCTGCTCATGCTCTTCCGACAGCGTATCCAGCAGCGTGGAGTGCGCTTCACGCACGTTCACGTTGAGGCGCACGCTGCGCACCTGACCAAAGCTCACGGCCTGCAAACCTTGGTTCAGCTGGCGAATACGGTTTTGCTCGCGCTGAATGGTTTTGCGAATAATGTTCGCGGCGCTGCGTGAACTGATCGCCAGCGTCTGTTCGCGCGCCGTTAGCTCTTCGGTCAGGCGATTCAGTTCGATCTCCATCTGCTCGATGGCTTCAACCGGATCGTCGGTACGAATGATGTCCTGACGGATACGTTCGCGCAGATGCTGGTACACCGCGATAAAGAACTGAATCTTACGCTCCGGACGTTTCGGATCTTCAGACATGCGCAGCACATCGCGCAGATGTTCATTATCCGCCACCGCCAGACGCAGCGCACCGAGCGCTTTATCCGACATAGAACGTAGCTCATCACCGCTGAGATAGGCCAGTTCGCGGCGATGCAGACGACGCTCAACACCGTTCTCTTTGACCAGACGCAGCACCGCGCACCAGCCCGCTTTAGCATTCACTACCTGCTGACGAATCTGGTGATAATCGCGTGCCAGCTTGCGCAGTTTCTTCTGCAGGCTATCCATTTCTGCTTCACAGAAGGTGATCTGTTTTTCCAACTGGTTGCGACGCGCGCGGTTGTGGCTCAGTGCGCTATACAGCTCATCACGACGGATGCGCGCGCGCTCTTCTGCGCTGGCATCAGCATGCACGCCGATATCCTGCATCTCTTGCTGCAACTCTTTCAGCATGTCGCGTTTGGCGTCGTAAGAGCTTTTCAGCGACGCCAGCACTTGCGAATACTGCGTCAGCTGTGCCTGATGTCCACGCAGACGTTCACGTGCGCGGCTGCGCTCGCCTTCCGCCTGCTCCAGACGCTGACGCAATTTTTCATTGAGATCGCTGTTACCACCTAACATGCCAGCTGAACTTTCATAGCTGAAATGCGCACGGCGCTGCACCACCTCGGTCAGCGCAAACGCCTGCTGACGCGCATCACGCTGCTGTTGCTGCGCCTGCTGATAATCGCGCTGCAGCTGATCGTGCTGCTGCGGATCGCTTTGCAGTACCGAAATCAACGGCTCCAGCTTGCTGAGTTTGCTGCCGTGTTGATGCAGGAAACGCGCGGCTTCCTGCGCTTCTTCTACCCGCTCGCGGATCTCTTCACAACGATCGCCGAGCGTGTCGTCGAGCAGCAGATTAACGCGCGGCAACAGGCGGTTCAGCTGGCTGACACCCTCTTTTGCCTGCTCAAACTGTGCGCGCTGCTGCTGATTATCGTTTTCATGCTGCGCTAAAGCCCGCTCCAGCTCGCCACGGCGGCTGTTGAGCTGACGAATCTGCGCTTCCGGATCTTCATCAAACGCTACCGCTAAATGGCTACCAATAAAGCGGCTGAAGGATTGGTGCAAACGCTGGGTTTTCTGCACATCAAACGACAGCGTGGCATAACGCTCGGCCAGCTGTTCACGTTCGTTGTTCAACAGTTCCAACTGATTTTCACGCGCCGCGCGGCCAAACAGCGGTACTTTGGGGAAGCGGGAGTAGCGCCACTGACGCTCAGCCACTTTTACCACTACCGCTTTTTGCAACTCTTCAACGCTAAATACGCTGTCGTCAAATGCCTGCGGATCGCCTTCAATCAGATAGAGATCTTCCGGGCACTCGTCTAAACCGTCGAGCAGTTCGCGCACCAGCGACAGATCCGGCACCACGATGGCGTGACGCGAGGGACCGTACAACGCCGAGAAGTACGGCGCATCATCCAGCGTAACGTCATCATAAATTTCTGACAGCAGCACGCCGCCAAAACGTTCCGCCAGTTGCGTCAGGCGAGCATCTTCCGCGCCGCCCGGTTGACTCAGACGTTCAATCTGCTGTTCAACTTCGCGCTTCCGCGCGGCCAGTTCGTCACGCTCAACTGTGGTTTCACGCTCACGCTCCAGCAGTTGCTGCATAAATTCGGTAATCTGCTGGCTGCTGGTCAGCTCCTGGCCGGTTTGCTCACTCAGTTGCGTGAGGATCTCCTGCGCTGCCAGCCAGTGTGGCGCGCGGGCGGTCAGCGCCGTAATGCGCTCACGCAGTTGCTCCAGCTCTTGACGCATCAACATGCGGCGTTCGCCGGCATCCGCTACGCTCTCATTCAGTTGTTCAATCTGCGCTTCGAGTTCACGCTGCAAACCGTCAAGCGCATCCGCATCGTATTGCTGGCCCTGACGTTTGCAGAAATCCGCCAGCAAACGTTCAGCATCATGTTGCTCGCGCAGACGCGTTTCCAATTCATTCAGGCGCAGACGCAGCGAGGAGAGTTGTTCGGCATGATGACGCTGATTGCTGGCATCACGCAGTAATTCACGGCCCACTTGCCACGCATCCTGACGACCGACGTCACCCGCAATGCTCGTGACTAATGTCAGCGCCTGCTCGAACTGGCTGTGTGCCGCTTCGGCGACGCTCAGTTTCTGCTCGAGACGCAGCAGACGTTCGGTCGCTTCTTCTTCACGCGCCTGGAAGGTTTCCTGCCATTCAGCGGCATTATCGATAGTTAAATCGGGCAGCTGGCACTGCGTACGCGCTTTCTCCAATGCCTGTAAGGCTTGCTGATACTGGATGGCACGCGTCTGCTGCACATCAAGCGCCTGCTGGAAGTCAGCGAGTTGGCTTTTCAGCTCATCCACTTCAACTTCAGCCGCTTCGGCGCGCGCTTCGTTCTCTTCCTGCACTTCACGCGCTTCGGCAACAACTTCGTTCTGCTCTTCAAGACGATAGGTCAGTTCTTCCAGATCGGCATCGTAGCGCTCGATCTTTTCCGCCTGGCGCATCGCAGTTTGCACCAGATTGAGATGATCGCTGGCACCCTGATAATCGCTTTCCAGATCGCTCTCGGCACCGTTGTGCTCGGACAACTCGCGCGCCATTTCGATATGTCGATACTGTTCGGAAATGAGCTGATTACGGCTGGTAAAAAGCTCATTGCGCAGCTGCAACGCGCCATCGAGGTGAAGGCGACGCTCGTTAGCGTGGCGCATGTAGTCGGCGGAAACATAGCTGGTGGCTTCAGAAATCAGATGTTTAAACAGGTCGCGATCCGACTGCGTAACACGAATGGCTTCCAGCGTCATGCGGTTTTCACGCAGCGCAGCTTCCATATCCTGGAAAGCTTTGCGCACGCCGCCGTTTTCGGGCAGCAGGTAATCGCGCAGCGATCGGGTGATGGCGCTGGAAATACCGCCATACAGCGAGGCTTCGATCAGACGATAGAATTTGCTGCGATCGCTGGCATTACGCAGACGACGTGGCACCACGCCGAGTTCAAACAGCACCGAGTGATAATCGGTTACAGAGTTGTACTGTTTGAACTGTACGCCTTCCTGCGCTTCGACACGTTCCTTCACTTCCGTCAGCGGCAACACGCGCGCCTGACGGTTATTGAGGACTTCGGTCAGCATATCGGTAGGCTGTGAATCGCCCGGCAAGCCGTGAATACTGAATGGTTTGATATCGACTTTTTTATCGCGCCCTGCCACCTGCTGAAGACGTACACCCACTATCACGCGTTGATGGCGAGAGTTGACCACATCCAGCACCGAATAACAGACGCCTGCACGCAGTTTGCCGTGCAGGCCTTTATCGCGCGAACCGGAAGTGGCACCCGCTTCGGTGGTATTACGGAAATGCAGCAGCGTTAAGTCAGGAATCATTGCCGTAACGAAAGCGGCCATGGTGGTGGATTTACCTGCACCGTTACCGCCTGACAGCGTGGTCACCAACTCATCTAGATCAAAAGTACGGGCAAAGAAGCCGTTCCAGTTGATCAGCGTTAGCGAACGAAATTTACCGCGTTCAATCATGCTTGTTCATCCTCCGCGTTGTCACTCGCGTCGCTTTCAGCGTCAATATCGTTATCTGCTTCATCGGTTTCTGTCGCAGCTGGCGCGCTTTCCAGCGTCATCGCTTCACCGTCACGGATCAGGCGCAGCTGCGCTTCACGCGCATCATCACCGCTGCGCACGTCCGCACCAAAGCGGAATACCGATTCGGTGATGCGGAATTTACTGCTGTCGTTACCCATAAACCACACCATGCCAAGACGACGCAGGCGGCTCAGCGACGCGCGCATTTTTTCCTGCAGCTTGGCACGATCGAGATCGGAACCGGTGGAGCGCTGATTTACCAGCTTGAGCAGTTTGCTCTCATCAGCTAGCGACAGCAGTTCGTCGTACAGCTCTTGCTGGGTAAAAATCCCTTCATTCGCCAGACGTTCCGGGCTGAGATAGAGATAGCAAAGAATCTTGCCGACCATCATGTCCAACTCGGACAATACCGAGCGCGGGATCAAGGTGGTTGAACGCGGACGCAGATAGAAGAAGCCTTCCGGCGCGCGGATCAGCTCAACGTTATAGCGCGTGTAAAACTCTTCGAGATATTCCTGGTAATCCATCAGGAAGGCGTGATTATCCAGCTCTTCAATGCCAATGTGGCGACCCGCGCGTAACTGGCTATCGAGCGCCGGGAAAATCGGGTTTGCCAGAGCCAATGCCAGTTTGACTGGCATCACTTGTTCAATATTTGTCGATGACATGTGCCTGCACCTTGGCTCCGTAATCATTAATGGCCTGCCATTGCGCAGGCAGACCGGCTAAATCAGCTTCGGCCACGCCGAGTCGCACGGCTTGATCGATGACAATACGCGCCAAATCAAAGTGGCGCGCGCGCGGATACTGCGACAGATAGTCGCGCATCACCGTGGCAAGATGGAGTGGCTTTTGTTCCTGCTTATAAATCAGTAGCGCCTCTTCGATCATTGCGGCCAGCTGTTCGCGAATCTCATTAAACTCTTCGTATTCCATTTCCGGCGGCAGCTCGCCCATCACTTCGTCATTACGCAGCGTCATCTCTTCATCGCGCATATCGTAAAGACGATCGGCATTGGCGTAGGTAAGCGCCCACGGCTGGTCGAAATAATTTTGCACCGACAGGCGTAAACGCTGTGCAAAGACGCGGTTCTTATCCATGTCGATAGCGGTACGAATAAACTTGTGCACGTGACGGTCGTAGCCAATCCACAGGTCGATTGCCTGCTGGCCCCAACTGATGATGCGATCCAATTTGTTTTGCAGGTCGTACACCAGCTTATCGACAAAACCTAAATCCGGGCTGCTCAGCGTCGCGTCCTGAATACGCAGCAGGTTGGCCTGCAATTTATCGCCCGCCGCTTCCAGCGTATCCTGCAGCTCGCGCAGTGTACCGGAGGTTTCCGACAGCAACATTTCACAGCTGGAGATCGCCGCGCGCCAATCTTTGTTAAGCAGGTCGGCAATGTCGGTTTTCACCGCTTGCTGCTGCTCATCCATCAGACGCTGCGTCATGTCGATGCTATCGAAAATTTCTGCCACCGAATATTTCAGCGGCGCAAATACGTTGCGATGCCAGTGGAATTCGTCACCGTCTTCTTCGGCAGCATCTGCGGCACGCTTCAACTCCTGCGCCACGATCGATAACTGCATTGACAAGCGCAACGTGGAGAATTCGCGCTGGCGGATGTAATAGTCGGTAATACCGATAGCGAGCGGCGTCAGACGATAAATGGCATGCCCTTCCGTCAGTTCGCTGGTAAAGCGGTTAAGCAAGCGCTGACGCACCATGTCGTTGATGGCGTTGTTGGCACGTACCTGCACGGTTTCGTGGGTTTGTTCAAAAGCTTTGCTAACGTGACGGAACGCGTCAATTAGCTCGCCTTCACTCATCTCGCCGTCCATGCGCTCACCGTTTAAGGTAGCGATGGCCAGCAAAAAGGCCAGACGTTCTACCGGCAGCGCAAGCGAAAAATCGTTCTTGCGCGCCCATGCCACCAATTCGGGGACCGTCTGGGAAAATTCGCTCATAGTTGATCCTTCTGACTGGGTTTGCGCGCGGTCACGTGGATATAGCGCCCTAAACTTAAAAAGGGCTCCTGGCGACAGAAACGCCGTTCCATCTCAATGATTTCCTCAACGCTCTTCCCTGCGCCGGGTTGCGGTTTCATGTAATCACAGAAGACGCGAATGCCCGCACGCCGTTCAATGTCAAATCCGCAGTTTGTCAGCCAGCGCGTCACGTCATCAGGATCGCGTGGGAAATCCGGCGACAGCGTGCGCTTTTTGCGTTTGCTCATATTGGCGCGCATATAGCCGAAATTGCCGAGCGTCAGAGTGCGGAAGGTTAAGCCGTGCGCGTTGTAAAACATCAACGACAGCACACCGCCGGGCTTGAGCGTGTGCCACAGCGCTTGCAGCACTTCTTCTGGCTGCGCCACCCATTCCAACACCGCGTGAAACAATACCAGATCAACCTGCGTATCCAAATGTTCGCCCACCTGCTGAGCGCTAATTTGTTTGAATTGCATGTTGTGGCTCACACCCGCTGCGAGCGCATGGGCTTCCGCCAACTTCAGCATCTCAGCAGAGAGATCGCACAGTACAACCTGATGACCGCGCGCCGCCAGACCGCTTGAGACTTGTCCCACGCCGCCACCGGCATCCAGCACCTGTAAGGGCCCGACAGGCAATGACGGTAACAGGGCTTCCAGCTCGTCCCAGACAATCGCCTGGCGCACTTGCCCTTTGCGCGTGCCATAAATGTTCTGTGAGAATTTGTCCGCCAGATCGTCAAAGTTACGATCCTGCATGATGATGGCTCCGCTTTGCTGCATTCAACTTGTGCTATTTTGTCACAGGCTCAACAAGAATGAACCTTTCATGCCGCAGTAACCGTCTGGCTGCTGTTTTTTCGGACAAAAGAGACCTTATTCGATGTTTTTCGCATTTAAAAAAGTCATTGGCGGGATGTTGCTGCCTTTGCCGCTGCTGTTATTGCTGATGGCAGCAGGACTTTTGCTGCTCTGGTTCAGCCGTTGGCAAAAAAGTGGCAAAATCCTTATCTCTTTCAGCTGGCTGCTGCTGCTGGTTTTGAGCCTGCAGCCGGTTGCCGATCGCATGCTGTCACCGCTGGAAAATCATTATCCCACCTGGAACGGTAACGAGCCGGTCGATTATATCGTGGTGCTCGGCGGCGGCTATACCTTCAATCCGAATTGGGCGCCAAGTTCAAATTTGATAAACAATAGTTTGCCGCGCGTGGCAGAAGGCGTACGTCAGTGGCGGCGCTACCCGCAGGCGAAAATGATCTTTACTGGCGCAGCGGCAGGCGAAAATCCACGTAGCAGCGCCAGCGTGGCGGCAGAAGTCGCGGAGAGTCTTGGCGTGCCGCCAGAAGCGATTATTCAGTTGGATCAGCCGCGGGATACGGTTGGTGAAGCACGCGCGGTGAAGCAAACCATTGGGCAACATCCGTTCTTGCTGGTGACGTCCGCCAACCATTTGCCGCGTGCCATGCATTTCTTCCAAAGTGCCGGTATGAATCCGCTGGCCGCGCCGGCTAATCAACTGGCGGTGACATCGCCGTTAAATGGATGGGAACGCGCCATTCCGTCATCGCTGTGGCTCGCACACAGTGAACGCGCTATCTATGAAATGCTAGGACAGGCCTGGCAGAAGCTGCGCGGTGATGATCTCACCTCAACCCAGCCAGGGGAGTAATTGTTCACGGGCGTGATCAAAGCGCGGACGGTCAAATTGCCCGCTGCTGACCAGCGTGTCGATGCAATCCCACAGCTGATACAACCAGCGTCGCCAGAGGAAACCTTCTGCCACTGGCGCACGCTGCAAATAGTGCTGTAGCAGTGATGCTTCTGCCCCGCTATCTGCCAATCGCATGAGATCGTATTCCCGCGGAGCCCAGAGAATGTTGCCTGGCTGCATCATCGCAATCAGCTGATCGCTGTGGGCTTCTTTCAGCATACTGGCTAAGCGCAAATTGCCATGCATCAACACGCAAGGATCGTCAAAGCCATTAAACAGACGAGGTAAAAGCTGGCGGCTACGAAACAGAATCTGACGATCTTCTAGCGTGAAAAACGGCGGGGACAAATAACCCAGCGTTGACCACAATACTTCCACTCTTTGGCGATACCACGCGGGCCAGCTATTTTCCTGCACACTGTCTACACTGCCGACTAAGCCATGGCTGTCGATGCGATGCCAGGCCAGCACGCCTTCCACAATCTGTTCACAAAGCTGTTCCCAGCGAGCTGCGCTGCGAGCAGGCGCTTCCGCTGACACGCCGTTAAACCGCGCCATCAGCAACATCTCATGCACCGGCTTTTGCTGGCTAAGCACCAGACCAAACACCGCAGGCACGGCGACTAAGCCATCATGACCCAGCATGGTGAGCTTTTTGGCTTCCAGCGCAGCGCGTCCCTGGTGACGAAAATACTTTGCCACCAGCGGCATGGGTTTACCGGCGTTATCATAAAGCGCATACAGCCGCGTGTGCCTCTGTTCGCTGATGGTTTCAAGACGGCTGATACTTTCACCAAGCACCAACGCAAGTTCTGAACGGAGCTGTTCCATGCGATATCCTCCGATGTCAAAGGGGTATGCTGGAGGTGATGGCGACGCAAAACTTAGCGCCAGATCAAACGTTAAGGCCAGCGAGAGCCGCTGGCCGGTCGGAGATTATCCCTGCATAGCGAGGCGAACTCGCTCAAGGTCTTCCGGCGTATCCACCCCAACACTAGGGATTGTTTTTGCCACCGCGACGTGGATTTTTTCACCGTACCACAGCACGCGCAGTTGTTCGAGCAACTCAATGTGCTCCAGCGGGCAGGGTTCCCACGCAATATAGCGGCGAATAAAACCGGCGCGATAGGCGTAAATGCCAATGTGGCGTAGCAGCGTGTCACCGATCTGCTCGCGTGAGCGGGCATAACGCTCACGATCCCACGGAATGGTGGCACGTGAGAAGTACAGCGCATAACCTTTGGCGTCCATCACCACTTTCACCGCGTTCGGGTTAAAGGCTTCTTCTGCATCAGTGATCGGCACCGCCAGCGTCGCCATACCCGCTTCGGACTGCGCCAGATTACCTGCCACCTGACGTACGATTTCCGCCGGGATCATTGGCTCGTCGCCCTGCACGTTGACGATGATAGTGTCATCAGCAAACTGATACTTCTCGATCACTTCTGCCAGACGCTCGGTACCGGATTGATGATCCACGCGCGTCATGCACACTTCGCCACCCGCCGCCGTTACCGCCGCCGCCACATCCGGATGATCGGTCGCGACAATCACACGATCGGCGCCCGATTCACGAGCGCGTTCCATCACGTGCAACACCATTGGTTTCCCCTGGATATCCACCAGCGGTTTGCCGGGCAGACGCGTTGATGCGTAACGCGCAGGAATAATGGCAATAAAACTCATGGATGAATCTCTTCAACAGACAGCGTACGCGCTTCAACTTCCAGCAGCACGGGAATACCGTCACGTACCGGGTAAGCCAGGCCATCCGGTTTACAGATCAGTTCTTGCTGCTCTTTGTTGAAATACAGTTTTCCGTTGCATACCGGGCAGGCAACGATTTCGAGTAAACGGTGATCCATAATCTTCTCCTTTCAGGACCGATTCAGGCGGTTAGCATATCATAATAGCATGTGCGTTTATGAGGCACTCAAGCCGGACATCGTGCGGCTTTACCCGCCAATCGACCAGCGATTTGACCAGACAGCCCGCAATTCAGCAGGCGCATTTTCGATAATCACTTCTTTGGCACCCTGCCACTCGGCAAAGCGATTAAGGGCTTTTTGTACATCATTGAGGAAAGCGTTACTGACGCGTGTGCCCTCTTCCAGCCAGAATGCTCGAATCACTAATTGCTGCGCCTGACGCTCCATTTTAGCGTCGATGCGCGCTTTCAATAAGCCGCGGTGCAAGACCGGCAGGACAAAGTAACCATATTTGCGTTTCTCTGCTGGGGTATAGCACTCAATGCGGTAATCAAAATTAAACAGTTCCAGCGCACGACGACGATCCCATACCACCGGATCAAAAGGCGATAACAGCGCGGTATGCGTGGCCGAAAGCGGTTTTTCCAGCAGCGGCAATAAGGCATGGTGTAACCACATTTCGCCCAGTTGCTCAACCTCAACGCGAACAATCTCTCCGCGCGTTGCCGCATCAGCAAGCCACGGTTTGATCGGTGCGCGTTTAAGGCGATAGTAATCCGCTAACCAACTGCCCCGGAAAATGCCGAGGCTGCGCGCACTGTGACTTAACATCTTGATGACCGCATCGTGTTCACTCAGCGCATGCTGTTCATCAATCCAGTCCGGCATCACACGACTGTGCAAATCGTAAACCCGCTGGAAGTTACGCCGCTCCACCACCATTAACTGACCGGCACTGAACAAGTTTTCCAGATGACGTTTATGCGGTTTCCACGCCCACCAACCCGGTTTGGTCTGTTTATCATGGCTGAAATCAGCGGCTCGCACTGGACCATGGATGGAGATGTGTTGCAGAAGGTCAGTGATTTCCTGTTGATGTTCCTCTACCCACTGTTGATTGTACTTCCAACCCAGTCGCTGTGGCTCGAGCATGCGATGGCGCAGCAATGGATAATCTTCAAAGGGGATAAAACAGGCTTCATGCGCCCAATATTCAAATAGTGCGCCCGATGACAGCGTCTCTTCCAGCCAATTAGCCGGGTAAGCACCAAGACGGCTAAATAGCACCAGATATGGACTGCGAGCCACCACATTAATGGTATCGATTTGCAGTAGGGACATCTGGCGAACAGTATCGTGAATGTCGGCATAGCGCGCACGGCGTCCCAAAGGACGTAACAGTCCTTGTGCGGCCAAATGGAGATGACGAGCGGTTTGTAACGACAGGGAAGTAACGAGGTTCATGACTCATTTCCCTTTACGAATGTTAACGCGAACGGGCGTCGCGTGCGGTAGTACAGAGTTGGATTATGTCGTCTAGCAAAGTAGCGACAGCCGTGCCTTGCAAATGCGCATCGACCGGCAAATACCACCAATTCGGGCGAGCAAAGCTGCGACATTTCACCGCATCTTTTTCCGTCATCAGCAAGCACTGTTCTGCCTGAGTCAGACGACGCAATTCGTCTTCGCTATAAGCGTGATGATCGGCGAAGGCAATTTCTGCCACCGGCTTAGCCCCTTGCTGTTTGAGCGTGTTAAAGAAACGTGGCGGATGGCCGATACCCGCCATCGCTACGATCTCAGGCAGTTGCTCTAACGATGCCGTGGCACCGCTGATCAGATTTACAGCCAGACCAGGTTGTAATGTCATCGCAATTTCGCCAGCCTGCGCACTGCCGCCGTTAACGATCACCGCATTCACAGTCTGAAGTCGCGTGGCACGTTCACGCATCGGCCCAGCCGGTAACCACCAGCCATTGCCAAAACGACGCATACCATCCACCACCACAATTTCACGATCGCGCTGCAGCGCATAATGTTGCAGGCCATCATCGGTGATGATGACATCCAGATCGTGCGCAGCGAGCAATCCTTCCACTGCCAGACGGCGTTGAGGCGCTACGGCTACCGGCACCTGAGTGCGCTGAGCGATCAATACGGGTTCATCGCCAGCCTGCGCCGTCGGCGTTTCAGCCGTAACCAGCAGCGGATAACGTTCAGCTTTCCCGCCGTACCCGCGCGATACTACGCCCACACGCAGTCCGCGTTGTTGCAGCGCCTCTACCAACCAGATCACTACTGGCGTTTTACCATTCCCCCCTGCGGTGAGGTTACCCACCACAATGACAGGGCAAGGCGCACGCCAGCTTTTTCGCCAGCCACGCTGGAAACTAAGGCGTATCAGCCAGCTGATCGCCCCATAAAGCAGGCTCAGCGGCCATAGCAACAGCCATAACGGCGAACGCCCGCTCCAGATGCGTTCAATCATTGACCGAACTGCAGCTTGTGAAGTTGCGCATAGGCGCCCTTCTGTTCCAGCAGCATGCTGTGAGTGCCGCGTTCGACAATTCGACCATCTTCTACCACGACGATCTCATCAGCTTTTTCAATGGTCGACAGACGGTGAGCAATGACCAATGAGGTGCGGTTTTTCTGTAACTCATCAAGTGCAGCCTGAATCGCACGTTCGGATTCGGTATCCAATGCCGATGTGGCTTCATCAAGAATCAAGATTGGGCAGTCACGCAGTAAAGCTCGCGCAATGGCGATACGTTGACGCTGGCCACCAGAAAGCAGCACACCATTCTCACCAATAACGGTATCGAGACCTTTATCCATTTTCTGGATGAAATCCATCGCATGAGCCATGGTCGCAGCCTGTTCAATTTGTTCGCGCGTGTATTGACCATTGCGGGCATACGCAATGTTATTGGCGACAGTATCGTTGAAAAGATGCACATTCTGGGAAACGAGCGCGACCTGATTACGCAGCGAACGCAGGGTATATTCACGCAGGTCGTGGCCGTCCAACAAGATTTCACCACTATCAATGTCGTAGAAGCGCGTCAACAAACTGGCCATGGTGGATTTACCCGAGCCAGAACGCCCTACCAATGCGACCGTTTTACCGGCTGGCAACGACAGGTTGATATCACGCAGCGCAGGGATATCACGACCAGGATAGGTAAAGGTCACATTACGGAATTCAACGTCACCTTTAGCACGATCCATCTCTAATTTGCCGTTATCGACTTCCTGTTCACTGTCGAGAATCGAGAACAGAGTCTGACAAGCCGCCATGCCACGCTGGAACTGCGCATTCACGTTGGTCAGTGACTTCAGCGGACGCATCAGTGCAATCATGGAAGAGAACACCACGGTAATGGTACCGGCTGTTAGCGTCTCCATCACGCTTGGGAAACTAGCGGCATACAATACAAATGCCAGTGCCAGCGAGGCGATCAGCTGAATAACCGGATCAGAAATGGAAGATGCCGACACCAGTTTCATACCCTGCTGACGCATCCTGTTGCTGACCTGAGAAAAACGGTTTGCCTCAACTTCCTGGCCACCAAAGATCAGCACTTCTTTATGCCCTTTTAGCATCTGCTCAGCGCTGGTCGTGACCTGTCCCATGGTGTTCTGCATGTTTTTACTGATGCTGCGGAAGCGTTTGGAAACGGTACGAATAGCAAAGGAGACAATCGGCGCCAATACAATGAGAATCAGTGACAGCTGCCAGCTGTAATAAAACATCATAATGAACAAGCCAATGATCGAGGCCCCTTCACGCACCACAGTCACCAAAGCACTTGAAGAAGAAGAAGCAACCTGTTCAGAATCATAGGTGATGCGTGATAGCAGCGTACCCGTTGATTGCTGATCAAAGAACGTTACCGGCATGCCCATCATATGGCCGAACAGACGGCGACGCATGTTCATCACCACGTTACCGGATACCCACGAGATACAGTAACTGGAGACATAGCTGGTTACGCCTCGCACCAACATCAGGCCGATAACCACCAGCGGCATCCACAGCATTACGGATCTGTCAGCTTTACCGAAGCCATCATCCAGTAAAGGTTTCAACAGAGAGAGCATCAGGGTATCGCCTGCCGCATTGAGTATCAGCGCCACCGCTGACACATACAGGCCAGCCTTGTGGGGCGCAATCATCGGCCAGAGTCGACGAAATGTCTGCCACGTTGAGAGATCTTTATCTTGATGCATTATTTATTCACGCTGTTTGAAATAGCCGCTCATTCTACCTGGAATCGCGTTTGACGCCAAACCACTGATGGTACCATCGAGGCATTATTTGCTCTCTCAAGCCCTTAATTTGCCAATGACCTTGTCTGATACCCACATGGATCTGCCCAGATTGGGCCGTGTCGTACCACCTATAACCCAGCTGCTGATAGCGCTGTACCACGGCAGATGCTGGCATACGCCAGGCGTTATAACGCGCCACCGAAGTAAATGCAGCCTTGCCAGCAACATTACGTAACAGTAATGGTCCTGACGAAGTCCGGCTACCATGGTGCGGAACCTGTAAAAGTGTCGCCTTTAGCGCATCTTTTTCCAGCGCGACAATTTGCCTCTCGGCTGCCAACTCAATATCACCCGTGAGTAACAGACTGAATTGCCCATCATCGACTCGCACCACACACGAATCGTTATTTTGCCCCTGAGTGTGATTCTGCGGTGGCCATAACGCGGTGAACTGCAATTTTCCCCACTGCCATTGCTGGCCGCGGAAGCATGGCAGGTGCCCATTTTCTGCTAAGGCACTTCGGATTTCTACCGCTGGATTCGCAATGAGCAGTGAGTGTAGCCCACCACGGTGATCAAGGTGCTTATGGCTTAATATCAGAGAATGAAGGCTTTTTCCGTGATACTGCAGCCATGGAAGGATAACGCGCGAGCCGGCATCATCCTGCTTCCAGGCGGGTCCAACGTCATACAGCACTACTTCATTGCCCTGAGTGATGGCAATTGCCAGGCCGTGCCCCACATCAATCATGTCAATTTGCCAATCATCACGCTGTGAAGTAGTGCGCCAAGCCGCGATGGCGAGCATTAAGCTACAACAAGGCATTAAGCTGTGATAAATGAGTCCGCTTCGCCATAACAACAATCCTAACCAAAGTAATAGGATGGCAGGCAACGTTTCACTCCATGCCCACCAGCCTGCGGGTAACCACTGCAGCACGAGCATCACTTTGCTAATAGAAATATCCGCTAGATACCATAATCCCTCTGCAATGGGCGGTACCGGCAACAGCATTGCCAACAATATCAGCGGCACCGTGACAAATGACACAACGGGTACTGCTATCAGGTTTGCCAATAAAGCACTTAGGCTTATTCCCTGAAACAGGAAGATTTGTAGCGGAGCCATGAGAATCATCATGCCTAGCTGCAGATGCAGCAATTGCAGTGGTATCCACCGGCGCTGCGTACGAAAGCGGTTTGGCATCGGGAACCATTGATACCAGGCAATCAGCATCGCGACCGCAAGTGCTGATAACCAAAAGCTTTCTGATAAAACGGTCAGTGGATCAAGTGCCAGCAATGCACCAAGACATAACGTCCAGACTTGCCAGCCACTGAGTTGCCAACCGGCAGTACGAATTCCCAGCCATAGCATGAGCGCGATAATCGCGCGCTGGGCCGGTGCGTGACTGCCAGAAACCCATGTGTACGTGGCTGCGGTTATAACGCTAATCAGCAACGGGAATAAATGGCCAATCAGATGAGCAGGTAAAATCACCTGGATAGCACGCGCTAATAGCCATCCAACGCTTGCAGCTAATGCGATATGCATACCTGAGATGGCCATCAGGTGGGCGGTGCCTGTTTCTCGCAGGAGTTGTCGCTGCGCTTCGCTCATGTTTACACGTATACCAAACGCCAGAGCCTGCATAATCGCAGGTTGCTGGAGCGAATCGAATGCCGGTAAGTGGTGATTGATTAAGCGTGTCCGCCAGTTGCAGGTTAGCGATTCGGCCTGCTGGCTGATGATGCGCCCTTGTAGCGGCGTATGATTAGACAAGGCAAAGCGCTGCAGATCGAACTCGCCTTCGTTTAATCTTCCATGCACAGCACGCAGTCGCAGTTTCATCTGCCAGCGTTGACCGGCGCAAAACGGTTGGTTCGCGGAAGCGTTATTAAGCGTGACGAATAAAGGTGGAAATTGATAACGCTGACCGACACGCAGGATTTGCGCCGTTAGCTGCTGCTTGTCTTCCCGCACTTCGGCGATTTGTAATGTCGCCTCAACAGGCGTTACAACCAATTGCTCAATGGTATTGATCATCTGCCGGGCTTCAGCCAATGCCCAAACCAGCATCAAAAGAGCAATCCCTGTTATCCGCAGCAACGTTATTGGCATCAGTCCAAGCACCACCGCGAATCCAAAAATGATGAGTATTACGCTGGCTGCGGGTATGTGCGGCAATATGCCTAACGGCAACGCGGAGGCAATCATCAATCTGGCCAGAACAATCCAGTAAATATGCATTAGTACTCTCCCTGATTGGTGGAAGAGTGTGCAGTGAAGAGGAGGGATTTGCTTTAGTGAAAAGTAAGAGTGTCGCGATGGGTTCAGAGACGTTTGCAGAGATTACATAGTTGAGACTTCATTTTGGAAACCGGATCGCAATATTGCCGGCTTCAAGCAAAAAAAAACGACACCCTAAAGTGTCGTTTTTATCGTTCGGTAACGGCTTAGCCGTAAATGTTCGCACGGTCACGCAATTCTTTGCCCGGCTTAAAGTGGGGAACATATTTACCTTCCAGATCCACTTTATCACCCGTTTTCGGGTTACGACCCGTACGTGGTGCACGGTAATGCAAAGAAAAGCTGCCGAATCCCCGGATTTCAATGCGCTCGCCCTGGGCCAACGTCGTGGCCATGTGCTCAAGCATCTCTTTGACCGCATCCTCAACGACTTTCGCCGGAATATGAGTGTGCTGGCCAGCAAGTCTTTCAATCAGTTCTGACTTGGTCATGTAACCTCCGGTTAATCCTTATTTGGAAAGGTATGACAGCTTTTACCGAAACCGGACGATTTGCATCGTCCGGTGCCTTAGGTCGATTACTCGCCTTTAGCCGCTTTGAACGCTTCAGCCATCGCGCTAGAGAAGTTGCTGCCTTCATCCTGTTTGGTGTTAACAGTGTTGATAGCTTCTTTCTCATCAGCCTGGTCTTTAGCACGAACAGACAGGCTCACAACGCGGTTCTTACGGTCAACGCCGGTGAATTTAGCTTCAACGTCGTCGCCAACACTCAGAACCAGAGTTGCGTCTTCGATGCGGTCCAGAGAAGCTTCAGAAGCGCGCAGGTAACCCTCTACGCCGTCAGCTAATTCTACTGTAGCACCTTTCGCGTCAACTGCAGTGACTTTACCAGTCACGATAGCGCCTTTCTTATTCAGGGTGATGTAGTTGTTGAATGGATCTTCAGCCAACTGCTTCACGCCCAGAGAGATGCGCTCGCGCTCTGCATCAACCTGCAGTACAACGGCAGCGATTTCGTCGCCTTTTTTGTACTCACGAACGGCTTCTTCGCCAGTCGCATTCCAGGAGATGTCAGACAGGTGAACCAGACCGTCGATGCCACCGTCCAGGCCGATGAAGATACCGAAGTCAGTGATTGACTTGATTTTACCTTCAACGCGATCGCCTTTGTTGTGGGTCTCAGCGAACAGCTGCCATGGGTTAGATTTGCACTGCTTCAGACCCAGAGAGATACGACGACGCTCTTCATCGATGTCCAGAACCATTACTTCAACCACGTCGCCTACGTTTACAACTTTAGACGGATGGATGTTTTTGTTGGTCCAGTCCATTTCAGAAACGTGTACCAGACCTTCAACGCCTTCTTCGATTTCTACGAAGCAGCCGTAATCAGTCAGGTTGGTTACACGACCAGTCAGGCGGGTGCCTTCTGGATAGCGCTTAGCGATAGCTACCCAAGGATCTTCGCCCAGCTGTTTCAGGCCCAGAGATACACGGGTACGCTCGCGGTCGAACTTCAGCACCTTAACAGTGATTTCGTCGCCCACGTTGACGATTTCGCTCGGATGCTTAACGCGTTTCCAAGCCATATCGGTAATGTGCAGCAGGCCGTCAACGCCGCCCAGATCCACGAATGCACCGTAGTCAGTGAGGTTCTTAACGATACCTTTAACTTCCATGCCTTCCTGCAGGTTTTCCAGCAGCTGATCGCGCTCAGCGCTGTTCTCAGATTCGATAACCGCACGACGTGAAACCACGACGTTGTTACGTTTCTGATCAAGCTTGATTACTTTGAATTCAAGCTCTTTGCCTTCCAGGTGCAGAGTGTCGCGAACCGGACGAACGTCTACCAATGAACCTGGCAGGAACGCACGAATACCGTTCAGCTCAACTGTGAAGCCACCTTTAACTTTGCCGTTGATAACACCGGTAACAGTTTCAGCGTCTTCGTAAGCTTTTTCCAACGTGATCCAAGCTTCGTGACGTTTAGCTTTCTCACGGGACAGCAGGGTTTCACCGAAGCCGTCTTCTACTGCGTCCAGCGCAACGTCAACTTCGTCGCCTACCTGGATTTCCAGTTCGCCGGCTGCGTTCTTGAACTGCTCTGCAGGAATTGCAGATTCAGATTTCAGACCCGCATCAACCAGAACTACGTCTTTGTCGATAGAGACAACAACGCCACGAACGATGGAACCCGGACGGGTTTCGATTTCTTTCAGGGACTCTTCAAAGAGTTGAGCAAAAGATTCAGTCATATTGATAATCTTAGGATTCTTCAATTTAACGTCCACCTGACATCATTGTCGGATGGGGTTGTTTCACATGCCCAGCACCGGGTCCTTGGTACAGGGTTACAACAATTCGGTTGCCGAAAGATTAAATGCCTAGCTTTTGCCTGGCATAATCGAGCGCCTTTTCAATCACTTGCTCAATCGACATACTGGTTGAATCCAGTACCAGAGCATCTGTGGCAGGCACTAAAGGTGCGATGGCGCGATTACGATCGCGGTCGTCGCGTTCCTTTATCTCGGATAAAAGGCGATCAAAGTTAACATTAAAGCCCTTATCCTGCAACTGTAGCATACGGCGATGCGCGCGCTCTTCCGAGCTGGCATCGAGGAAAATTTTCACTGGCGCGTCTGGGAAAACAACCGTACCCATATCACGTCCATCGGCGATTAAACCCGGTTCTTCACGGAAGGCGCGTTGGCGACGAAGCAGGGCCTCACGCACCCGTGGAAAAGCGGCAACGCGCGAAGCGGTATTGCTCACCTCTTGCGTGCGGATTTCACCGGTAACGTCTTCACCTTCCAGGATCACCTGCATTTCACCGTCAACCGATAAAAAACGCACATCAAGATGCGCAGCCATCGGTACTAATGCTTCTTCAGATTCAATATCCACCTGATGGTGAAGTGCAGCCAAAGCTAAAACGCGATAAATAGCGCCAGAATCAAGTAAGTGCCACTGCAACGACTCCGCCATCGCTTTACATAAGGTCCCTTTACCCGCGCCACTTGGCCCATCGATGGTAATAACCGGGGCGATTGCCGTCATTGTTCTCTCCTGTTGCTGCGTGCTTATTGTCAGCCCTTCCAGGCCGCCTGGAATGCGCGGCATTATACGCTGCCTGCGACAGGTTAGTTACCCTTTAGCGTAGACAGCGCTAGAAATATAGACAGATTCAGAAGAATTTCCGCCTGATAAGGCCAGAAGAGAGCAAAGAAACCCAGTGCATCGCACCGGGTTTGGTGACTATCAAGCGTGGCTAATTTTCGCCAACTGCTGGAAATAGCTTGGGAAGGTTTTAGCGGTACAGCCCGGATCAAGAATTGTTACTGGCGTATCAGACAGTGCCACCAGCGCAAAACACATCGCCATGCGGTGATCGTTGTAGGTGCCGATGTCCGCATGTTGCAACTGAGCCGGAGGTGTAATGCGGATAAAGTCGTGCCCTTCTTCCACTTCAGCACCGACTTTGCGCAGTTCGATCGCCATGGCAGCCAGGCGATCGGTCTCTTTTACGCGCCAGTTATAAATGTTACGCATCAGCGTGGTGCCTTGTGCAAACAATGCAGTCGTTGCAATCGTCATTGCCGCATCGGGAATATGATTCATATCCATATCGATCGCCGTCAGCGAACCGCGCGTACAAGAGATATAGTCATCGCCCCACTCAATCACTGCGCCCATTTTTTCCAGCACATCAGCAAAACGGATGTCGCCCTGCACGCTGTTGCGGCCAATACCTGTTACGCGTACGGTGCCGCCTTTAATGGCTGCCGCTGCGAGGAAATAAGAGGCGGAGGACGCATCACCTTCCACCAGGTAATCACCTGGAGACTGGTACTGTTGCTGCCCTTTAACTACAAATCGCTGATAATTTTGATTATCAACTTCCACACCGAAACAACGCATCAGGTGTAAGGTGATGTCAATGTAAGGCTTGGAAACCAGATCGCCTTTAATCGTGATGGTGGTATCTTGCTGCGCCATTGGCGCGGTCATCAACAAAGCCGTCAGGAACTGACTTGAAACACTGCCATCTACACTGACTTCACCACCGACAAACCCACCATTGAGGCGCACCGGCGGATAATCAGTCTGCTCAAGGTAATCAATGCTTGCTCCGCCCTGACGCAGTGCATCAACCAGATGACCAATCGGACGCTCTTTCATACGCGGCTCGCCAGTCAGGACGATAGACTGCTGGCCCAAACACAGCGCGGCAGCCAATGGGCGCATTGCTGTGCCTGCGTTACCGAGAAACAATTCAAGCGGTTTTTCAGCGCGTAATGGGCCCGCGTTGCCCACGACTTCACATACGGTGCGATCGTCTGAGAGCGTAAAGCTGACACCCAGCGCTTTAAGCGCATTTAGCATATGTTTAACGTCATCGCTATCAAGCAAATTAGTCAGGCGGGTGGTGCCATTTGCCAGCGCGGCCAGCAAGAGTGCGCGGTTCGAGACGCTTTTTGAACCCGGTAAGTTTACCGTGCCGTCAACGCGAGCAATCGGTTGTAGAGTCAGGGAGTCCTGCATGTGAAACCAAATCTCCAGAAAATACGAGACCCCATCTTATGACGGGGTCTGATACCAGACAGGCTGGCATGAAAAAACTTTTAGCCGTGACGACGTTCGAAATCGACCATGAATTCAGTCAAGGTTTTAACGCCTTCCAGCGGCATCGCATTGTAGATCGATGCACGCATACCGCCAACCACGCGATGACCTTTCAACGCGTGCAGACCTGCCTTGAGAGATTCTTCCAGGAACACTTTGTCCAACGCAGAATCGGCTAACTGGAATGGCACGTTCATACGTGAACGGTTTTCACTTGCCACATCGTTGCGATAAAACGCGCTGTTATCAATCACGCCATACAGTAGGTCTGCTTTTGCTTGATTCAGCTTGTCCATCTCGGCCACGCCGCCCTTCTCTTTCAGCCATTTGAATACCAGGCCAGAGAGATACCATGCAAAAGTTGGCGGGGTATTAAACATTGATTCATTTTCGGCCAGCACTTTGTAATCAAGGATAGAAGGCACATAACGCTGTGCTTTACCCAGCAGATCCTCACGCACAATCACCAATGTTAAGCCTGCTGGCCCGATATTTTTTTGTGCACCAGCATAAATAACGCCATAGCGACTCACATCGATTGGACGAGACAGAATAGTAGAAGAGAGGTCAGCAACTACGATTTTATCGCCAAATTGCGG
This sequence comes from Enterobacter ludwigii, assembly GCA_900068845.1. Classification (GTDB taxonomy): domain Bacteria; phylum Pseudomonadota; class Gammaproteobacteria; order Enterobacterales; family Enterobacteriaceae; genus Pantoea; species Pantoea ludwigii_A. The sequence continues at coordinate 535,879 of CEFQ01000010.1, read as the reverse complement.
CTCTTCATCAATGGCAATGCCATCAATAGTTTCGTTCGGGCAGAAATGGACATAAGCCGCATCATCATTTAACTGCCATTCACGCATCGGTAATAAAGCACACTTACCCTCACGCGTGGTTTTAATATCAATCGTATTAGGTGAACAGAATTTTTCGGCTTCTTTAATTGCGCTATGAGCCCAGTAACCGCCGTCAATATAATCCGCGGTTTTAGCGTCACCCAGCAAGTTGCCAGGGATTGCTGCGAACTGTGCACGGGCACCACCGTGGCAGAATAAAACTTTGTAGTTGGATGGGATCTTCAGCAGATCGCGAAAATCTTGTTCTGCTGCCTCCGCAACAGCAATAAACTCTTTACTACGGTGACTGATCTCCATCACCGAGGTGCCTAACCCGTGCCAGTTTGTCAGTTCTTGTTCTGCGCGACGGAGCACTTCTACCGGCAGCATAGCCGGGCCAGAGCTAAAATTATAAACCTGAGTCATTTCCCCTCACCACTGTCATATCGAACGGTTATGAATACCTCACCGGTTTTATCATTGCCTCCAGATGGCTGCAATCATTAATCCGGCGGCGATCACATTTCCAGAGCCAGCCCCACCGCAGCTTATGTCATAAATGCATTAAGCCGCGGAATTTTGTGAGCCGGTTTCAGAAAGAAAAATCTGGAAGCCGAAGGGTGTAAAAACCTTAGCCAGACTGAGATAAATTTGGCGGACTGAATAGCGAAGCACGCATAAAACCCGTATTATTGCGCGCTTTACGCCCACCCCATTGACTTAAGAGAGCGCCACCATGACGCAAACGTTTATCCCCGGAAAAGACGCCGCACTGGAAGATTCCATTGCACGCTTCCAGCAGAAACTGCAAGACCTTGGTTTCAATATTGAAGAAGCTTCCTGGCTGAATCCGGTGCCACACGTCTGGTCAGTGCACATTCGCGATCGCGACTGCCCGCTGTGCTTTACAAATGGCAAAGGTGCCAGCAAAAAGGCCGCTCTGGCTTCCGCGCTGGGTGAATATTTTGAGCGTCTCTCGACCAACTACTTCTTCGCCGATTTCTGGTTAGGTAAATCAATCGCCAATGGTGATTTTGTTCACTATCCGAATGAAAAGTGGTTCCCGCTCACAGAGGATGACAGCCTGCCGGATGGCATTCTGGATGCGCGTCTGCGCGAATTTTACGATCCCGAAGAAAGCCTGGGGGCTTCTGAGCTGATTGATCTGCAATCCGGCAATGACGAGCGCGGTATTTGTGCTTTGCCCTTTACTCGTCAATCTGACCAGCAAACGGTTTATATCCCGATGAATATCATCGGTAACTTGTACGTTTCGAACGGCATGTCTGCCGGTAACACCGCGAACGAAGCGCGTGTGCAGGGCCTGTCTGAAGTTTTTGAGCGTCATATCAAGAATCGCATCATCGCGGAATCAATTAGCCTGCCAGAAATCCCTGAAGCAGTGATGCAGCGTTACCCTGACGTGATTGAGGCGATTGAACGTTTGGAAGCGGAAGGTTTCCCAATTTTCTCTTATGACGCTTCTCTGGGCGGCAAATATCCGGTGATTTGTGTAGTACTGTTTAATCCGGCAAACGGCACCTGTTTTGCTTCCTTCGGCGCACATCCGGACTTTGGCGTGGCGCTAGAGCGTACCGTAACCGAACTGCTGCAAGGCCGTGGTTTGAAAGATCTCGACGTGTTCACTCCACCGACATTTGACGATGAAGAGGTGGCAGAGCACGCTAATCTGGAAACGCACTTCATTGATTCAAGCGGTCTGATTTCCTGGGACCTGTTTAAAGACGATGCGGATTATCCCTTCGTTGACTGGAGCTTTGCAGGTACGACTCACGAAGAGTTCGACACCCTAATGGCGATCTTCCGCGCGGAAGACAAAGAAGTATACATCGCCGATTACGAACATCTTAGCGTGTACGCCTGCCGTATAATCGTGCCGGGCATGTCGGACATTTATCCGGCAGAAGACCTGCTGCTGGCGAATAACAGCATGGGCGCACCGCTGCGCGAAACGCTGCTGGCGTTACCAGAAAGCCAATGGGAACCCGAAGCTTATCTCGATCTGATCGTGCAGCTGGATGAGGAAGGTCATGATGACTTTACCCGCGTGCGCGAACTGTTGGGTCTTGCATCTGGTAAAGACAATGGCTGGTATACGCTGCGTATTGGTGAGCTGAAAGCGATGCTGGCTTTGGCCGGAGGCGACCTGGATCAGGCGCTTATCTGGACTGAATGGACGATGGAATTCAATCAGTCAATCTTTAGTGAAGAGCGCGCTAATTATTATCGCTGCCTGCAAACTTTGCTGTTGCTGGCGATGGAAGAGGAGCGCGATCCTCTTCAATACCATCGCGCCTTTGTTCGTATGTATGGACAAGCCGCTGTTGATGCAGCTTCCGCCGCAATCAGTGGTGAAGCGCCATTCTATGGATTGCAAGCTGTCGATCTGGACCTGAAAGCTTTCCCTGCGCATCAGTCCCTGTTAGCTGCCTATGAAAAATTGCAGACCGCTAAACGTCGTTATTGGGCACAAAAATAAACTTCACTCATTAATGATTATTGATAAAAATTAGCGGAAGCGTAAATGGCACTGATAAAATCAGTGCCATTTTTTTATAAGGGTTATGCAAAGAGAGTAAAATACATTATTAAATAACAGTTCAGCTTCAATCGTTAATGAAATTTAACAGAACCAAGCCTTCACCACCATCCCCTTCAACTTATTTTGCATTAATTAAAAATTATTTATTTCATTAAATTCAGTGGTTTAATATAAAAAAAGACTAATTATCGCTTCGCTTATCGTTAACCTTCCGGGCAAATATGATCCACATCAATTTCTGACCTATACTCCTTTGTTAGTATCTTTACAGGCAATTTTTGGAGAGCGTTAGTGTGAAAGCTGACAACCCTTTTAATTCATTATTACCGGCGGCAATGGCGAAAGTTGCAGAAGAAGCCGGCATATATAAAGCTACTAAACGTCCTTTAACTACATTCTTCCTTGCCATCACTGCTGGCGTATTTATCTCAATCGCGTTTGTCTTCTATATCACTGCTACCACCGGAAGTGGAGCAATGCCCTATGGCATAGCAAAACTGATCGGCGGCATTTGTTTCTCGCTAGGTTTAATGCTGGTGGTTGTTTGCGGTGCTGATTTGTTCACCTCAACCGTGCTCATCGTAGTGGCTAAAGCCAGCGGTCGAATTACCTGGCTGCAGTTGGGTCGACATTGGTTGACCGTTTATATTGGAAACCTGTTTGGCGCGCTGTTCTTTGTAGCGCTGATCTGGTTAGCCGGAGAACACATGGTGGCGAATGGTGCCTGGGGTTTGAACGTCCTGCAAACCGCTGACCATAAAATGCATCACACCTTTATTGAAGCTGTCAGTCTCGGCACCCTCGCCAATCTGATGGTTTGCCTGGCAGTATGGATGAGTTACTCCGGTCGCAGTTTGATGGATAAGATGTTTGCGATGATCTTACCGGTAGCGATGTTTGTCGCCTGCGGTTTTGAACACAGCATCGCCAACATGTTCCTGATTCCAATGGCCATCGTTATTCGCGATTTCGCCAGCCCTGAATTTTGGCAAATGGCCGGTGCCAGTGCCGCACAGTTTCCATCACTTAGCGTTAGCGATTTTATTCTTAATAACCTTATTCCCGTGACCATCGGCAACATTATTGGCGGCGGATTATTAGTCGGTTTGACCTACTGGGTAATCTATCTGCGTGGTGATGAGCCGGTGCATTAATGAATTAGTACGGGCGTGCTGAGTCAGTGCGCCATACGTCAAAGTCTCCCTAAATAAGGCAGGTATATCATGTCCGAACTGAATGAAAAAATGGCGTCAGCCTGGGAAGGATTTAGCGCCGGCGAATGGCAGAATAGCGTCAACGTCCGTGACTTTATCCAGAAAAACTATACACCGTATGAAGGCGACGAATCCTTCCTTGCAGGCGCGACTCCAGCAACCACTAAATTGTGGGACAGCGTGCTTGAAGGCATCAAAATCGAAAACCGCACTCACGCGCCGGTTGATTTTGACACCGATCTGGCATCAACCATTACCTCTCACGATGCGGGGTACATCAGCAAGTCTCTGGAAAAAATCGTTGGCCTGCAAACTGAAGCGCCTTTAAAACGTGCCATTATCCCGTTTGGTGGCATCAAGATGGTTGAGGGCTCATGCAAAGTTTATGGCCGTGAACTCGACCCAGCGCTGAAAAAAGTCTTTACCGAATATCGTAAAACCCACAACCAAGGCGTATTCGATGTTTATACCCCAGACATCATGCGCTGCCGTAAATCAGGCGTGCTAACTGGCCTGCCCGACGCTTATGGCCGTGGCCGTATCATTGGGGATTACCGTCGCGTTGCGCTGTACGGCATCGACTATCTGATGAAAGACAAAGTCGCGCAGTTCAACTCTCTTCAGAGCGATATGGAGAACGGTGTGGATCTGGAAGCCACCATTCGTCTGCGTGAAGAGATTTCTGAGCAGCATCGCGCGCTGGGTCAGATTAAAGAGATGGCCGCTAAATATGGCTCAGATATTTCGCTGCCAGCCACCAATGCACAAGAAGCAGTTCAGTGGACTTACTACGGCTATCTCGCTGCGGTTAAATCACAGAACGGTGCAGCGATGTCCTTTGGTCGCGTATCGACCTTCCTGGATGTGTACATCGATCGTGATATTCAGGCAGGTAAACTGACTGAAGAAGAGGCTCAGGAACTGATTGACCATCTGGTGATGAAACTGCGCATGGTACGCTTCCTGCGTACGCCTGAATACGATGAGCTGTTCTCTGGTGACCCAATCTGGGCAACAGAATCACTGGCCGGTATGGGCGTCGATGGCCGTACGCTGGTGACCAAAAGCACCTTCCGTTTCCTGAATACGCTTTACACCATGGGTCCATCTCCGGAACCAAACATGACCATTCTGTGGTCAGAAAAATTGCCAGTTAACTTCAAGAAATACGCGGCAAAAGTTTCTATCGATACGTCATCATTACAGTATGAGAATGATGACCTGATGCGTCCTGACTTCGACAACGATGACTATGCTATCGCCTGCTGCGTTAGCCCAATGATTGTCGGTAAGCAGATGCAGTTCTTCGGCGCGCGTGCCAACCTGGCAAAAACCCTGCTGTATGCAATCAACGGCGGCGTTGATGAGAAGCTGAAAATGCAGGTGGGTCCGAAAGAAGCACCCATCACTGACGAGATTCTTGATTTCGACATCGTGATGGAGCGCCTGGATCACTTCATGGACTGGCTGGCTAAACAGTACGTCACCTCCCTGAATATCATTCACTACATGCACGACAAGTACAGCTACGAGGCTTCACTGATGGCGCTGCACGATCGTGACGTTTATCGCACCATGGCATGTGGTATCGCGGGCCTGTCTGTTGCGGCTGACTCACTCTCTGCCATCAAATACGCCAAAGTGAAAACCATCCGTGATGAAGATGGCTTAGCGGTAGATTTTGAGATTGAAGGTGAATATCCGCAGTTTGGTAACAACGACTCGCGTGTTGATGATATGGCCTGCGATCTGGTTGAACGTTTCATGAAGAAAATTCAGAAACTCCAGACTTACCGTAATGCAGTACCAACACAATCGGTACTGACCATCACTTCAAACGTGGTTTATGGTAAGAAAACCGGTAATACCCCAGATGGTCGTCGTGCTGGTGCGCCATTCGGGCCGGGTGCTAACCCAATGCACGGCCGTGATCAGAAAGGTGCGGTAGCTTCACTGACTTCAGTAGCGAAACTGCCATTTGCTTACGCGAAAGACGGCATCTCTTATACCTTCTCCATCGTGCCAAATGCGCTGGGTAAAGATGACAACGTGCGTAAAACTAACCTTGCTGGCCTAATGGATGGGTATTTCCACCATGAAGCCAACATTGAAGGTGGTCAGCATCTGAATGTTAATGTGATGAACCGTGAGATGCTGTTGGATGCCATGGAACATCCTGAGAAGTATCCGCAGTTGACCATTCGCGTCTCTGGTTATGCTGTACGCTTCAACTCGCTCACTAAAGAGCAGCAGAAGGATGTAATTACACGTACATTCACTCAGTCGTTGTAATCACACTTTAATGAGATTAAAAGGCTCCTGCGGGAGCCTTTTCTCCACAAGTCTATTTTGCCAGTTTGCTAATTCTGGCGGCCTGGCAAAATCGACTTTCACTTTTAGAGCACAACAGAGATTGTGCTGCCTGATGTTCAGGCTCACCTGGAGAACCCATCGCAATGTCAACCATCGGTCGTATCCACTCTTTTGAATCCTGCGGCACCGTTGATGGCCCAGGCATCCGCTTCATTACCTTTTTTCAGGGCTGTCTTATGCGCTGCCTGTATTGCCACAACCGCGATACATGGGATACGCATGGTGGAAAAGAAGTTACTGTCGAGGAACTGATGAAAGATGCGCTCTCTTATCGCCACTTCATGAATGCATCTGGCGGTGGCGTTACGGCATCGGGTGGTGAAGCGATCTTGCAAGCGGAGTTCGTGCGGGACTGGTTCCGCGCTTGCCAGGCAGAGGGTATTCATACCTGCCTCGATACCAATGGCTTTGTGCGCCGCTATGATCCGGTAATCGATGAGTTGCTGGATGCTACTGATTTAGTGATGCTCGACTTAAAACAGATCAATGATGATGTGCATCAGATTTTGGTGGGCGTCTCAAATCACCGCACATTGGATTTCGCACGCTACTTACAAAAGAAAGGCAAACGAACCTGGATCCGCTTCGTCGTGGTGCCGGGCTACTCAGATGATGATGATTCTGTTCATCGCTTAGGTGAATTCACTAAAGATATGGATAACATCGAGAAGATTGAGTTGTTGCCGTATCACGAGCTGGGTAAACACAAATGGATTGCGATGGGCGAAGAGTACAAGCTGGATGGTGTTAAGCCGCCGAGCAAGGAAATTATGGAGCGAGTGAAGAATATCCTCGCCAGCTACGGCCATGAAGTAATGTATTAACGCAAAAAAAGGAGCCACTGGCTCCCTTTTTATACATTTAAATGAATGCGTTAAGCATGCGCAACCGGCGTTGCCTGATGATCGGCTTTACGCAGTAACATCACCAGATAAACCAGTGCAACGGCAGTAATCATCACGAATAACAGACGATCAGAGTAATTTTGCATCAGCATCGCCGTCATTCCCGGCCCCACCAAACTGCCAACGGTATAGCTAAACAGCAAGGCCTGGTTCATCGCCACTAACTCATGATGCGCCACGGTTTCACACGCCCACGACATCGCTACCGGATAGAGTGTAAAACCAGCCAGACCCAACACGAACAGCGCCGGCGCCATCGCAGCATCACCTAGCATGGCGATCGCACCCAGAATAACCACGAATACTTGCACACGCAGCACCATCAGGCGACCAAAGCGATCGGCTAAACGCCCTACTGGCCATTGACCCACAATGCCTGAACTGACTAACAATGCCATCCAGTAACCTACTGTTGCATCGCTCATTCCCTGATGAGAGAGATACAGCGGCATCAAGCCATACAGCGAGCCAAGGACGATACCGGAAATAATGCAGCCATTGATACCCAGACGGGAACTGCGACGACGTAACATGACCCAGATATGCCCAGTGGATGTTTCTTCCGTCGCTGCGCTAGCATTAACGTGTACAAACACGACAGGCAAGACAGCGCAAATAATGAGTGCTGTGACCCACGGAATCACGTGCAGCAGTTCTGTGGACACTCGACTAACCAGCAACTGGCCCGCAACCGTGCCGAGATAGTAGATAATCATGTAGGCAGCAAGTAATTGCCCACGATTACGTACGGTACCGCTGCACAACAAGGCGCTCTCAACCACTACCCAAATCAGTGCGCAGCCTATGCCTGCGGTGAAGCGCAGCATCGTCCAACTGTAAAAACCCTCTAGCATCACCATGCCCATGGTTGCCACTGCAAAAAGCACGCTGGCCAGGTAGAAACAGCGATTAAAACCATAACGATTGATCAACCAGCCAGCCAGCAAGGTGCCCAGCAAGTTGCCAGTATAATACGATGAACTGGCCATACCCACTTGCCAGGTTGGCAATTGATCATGAGTGAGCCACAGCGGTACCAGCGTATTAAGCACAGCGATAGACACCGTCATGAGCATTAAGCCGCAAAGCAGCAAAACGACGGGGCGCGACCAGGTTGACATAGGGAATAAAACCAAAAGAGATGACAATAATTGCGCGCAGTTTGCCATTCACTATTTTAAAGTCAATGTGCAAAAAATCGTCGCCGCACGATTTGCTGTGGAACAATTTATTTTTTTTATCTTCAGCAGGTTAGAAGCGTAAGGAACAAACCACGATGAATAGCTATCTAATTGAATTAACGATTTTTAATGCTTTACGGCCTTTTGCCATCGATAACGTTTATTTCTGATTAATTCCAACTAAAAAATAATTGTTTTTTAGCTTAAGAAATAAAAAACCCGGCATTGCCGGGTTTATTTAATTGAGCGTTAATTAGCCAACGAATTCCAGGCCGCCCATGTAAGGACGCAACACTTCAGGTACTTCAATACGACCATCGGCCTGCTGATAGTTTTCAAGTACCGCAACTAAAGTACGACCCACCGCCAGACCTGAACCGTTCAGAGTGTGCACCAAACGCGGTTTCTTGTCGGTTTTGCTGCGGCAGCGCGCCTGCATACGACGCGCCTGAAAATCGCCCATGTTGGAACAAGAGGAGATTTCTCGGTAGGTGTCCTGTGCAGGCAACCAAACTTCCAGGTCATATGTTTTGGCAGAGCCAAAGCCCATGTCCCCGGTGCAAAGCAGCATTTTACGGTATGGCAGATTGAGCAACTGCAGCACTTTTTCTGCGTGACCGACTAACTCTTCCAGCGCATCCATGGACTGTTCGGGCGCGACAATTTGCACCATCTCCACTTTGTCGAACTGGTGCATACGGATTAAGCCGCGCGTATCGCGCCCGTATGAACCGGCTTCGGAACGGAAGCACGGCGTGTGTGCAGTCAATTTGAGCGGCAAAGATTCCTCTTCGACGATCTCATCACGCACCAGATTGGTCAGCGGTACTTCAGCGGTCGGGATCAGCGCATAGTTGCTGCTACCCGCCTCTTCGCCCAGGGGTTTGGTATGGAACAGGTCTTCACCAAACTTCGGCAGTTGTCCGGTCCCATATAGCGTTTCCTGATTCACCAGATACGGAACATAGGTTTCAAGATAACCGTGCTGCTGCGTATGAAGGTCAAGCATAAACTGGCTCAGAGCGCGATGCAGACGTGCGATCTGGCCCTGCATCACAATGAAACGTGAACCGGTCAATTTCACCGCTGCTGCAAAATCCAGACCTTTAGCGGCTTCGCCTAACTCAACATGATCTTTGACCGGGAAATCAAACTGGCGCGGCTGGCCCCAACGACTGATTTCCTGATTCTCGCTGTCATCTTTGCCCAACGGGACTTCGTCGACCGGGAGGTTTGGCAAAGCGAGGGCAAAATCACGAATTTCGTTCTGCAGGGCATCCAGTTCTGCTTTAGCCGCATCCAGGCGTTCGCCCAGCGCGTTCACTTCCTGACGCAGCGGCTCGATATCTTCCCCACGTGCTTTGGCCTGACCGATGGATTTGGATCGGGAGTTACGCTCAGCTTGCAGATTTTCAGTTTCCACCTGCAAGACTTTACGACGCTCTTCGAGCGAACGTAAGGTTTCCACATCCAGTTTGAATCCTCGGCGTGCCAGTTTTTCTGCGACTGCGTCTGGCTCGTTACGCAGCAGGTTGGGATCGAGCATGCTAATCCTGTGTAATAAAAGGTTGATTGAACGAATGGCGGGACTTGCATCCCTATGGAATGCAATGAAATCCTTGCTCACCTTACCGTAAGGTGTTTATCAGCGGTAGCGTTTTATCGGGCTATTTTGATCCTGCTCAGCCAGCCAGGCGAGTTTTTCGCCGATTTTTCCTTCAAGCCCGCGATGAGTCGGTTGGTAGTAGCGTGTCTGCGCCATTTCAGGCGGGAAATAGACTTCACCAGCCGCATAGGCGTTGTTCTCGTCGTGTGCATAACGATACTCTTTGCCCAGCCCCATCTCCTTCATCAATTTAGTCGGCGCATTGCGTAAATGTTCCGGCACATCGTAATCAGGGAATTCGCGCGCATCGCGCATCGCGGCTTTGAAAGCAGTATAAACCGCATTACTTTTGGGAGCGCTGGCAAGGTAAACAATTGCCTGCGCAATCGCACGCTCGCCTTCGGCCGGACCAACGCGGGTAAAACAATCCCAGGCGGCAAGTGCAACCTGCATACCGCGCGGATCGGCGTTACCGACATCTTCCGAAGCGATAGCCAGTAAACGGCGTGCGACATACAGCGGATCGCCGCCGGCTGTGATGATTCTTGCATACCAGTAAAGCGCCGCATCGGGCGCTGAACCGCGCACCGATTTGTGCAAAGCAGAAATTAAATCGTAGAAACGATCGCCTTTGTTATCAAAGCGCGCAGCCCTTTCACCGGAGACTTCGTTGAGCAATTTTGGTGTTAATTCACGCTGGCCTTCCGCGTTGCTTTCCGCCATATCCGCCATCATTTCCAGCGTATTCAATGCCCGACGTGCATCGCCGTTTACCAGCTCTGCAATCATGCGACGCGTATTCTCCGGCAGCACAATATCGCTTTTGCCATAGCCGCGTTCTTCATCCTGCATTGCCTGCAGTAGCACCTGTTCAATATCGGCCGTAGTAAGGGATTTGAGTAAATATACGCGGGCGCGCGATAGCAACGCCGAGTTGAGTTCAAACGAGGGGTTTTCAGTGGTGGCACCGATAAAAGTTATGGTGCCATCTTCGATATGCGGCAGAAAAGCATCCTGCTGGCTTTTATTGAAGCGATGCACTTCATCGACAAACAGAATAGTGCGACGACCAACCTGGCGATTTTGACGCGCTCGCTCGATCGCTTCACGAATCTCTTTGACGCCGGAAGTCACCGCAGAGATGCGTTCAACGTCCGCTTTACCATAGTGAGCAATGATCTCGGCTAAGGTCGTTTTTCCTGTCCCCGGCGGCCCCCACAAAATCATCGAATGCAGATGCCCCGCTTCAATAGCGCGCGGCAGCGGTTTACCCGGCGCCAGCAAATGCTGCTGCCCAATGTAGTGTTGCAGTGTCGCTGGCCGCATACGCGCGGCCAGCGGCTGAAACTCATTCGATGGAGCAAAATCCAGAGACAGGTTACTCACCGTGACCTCACTGACGTTGATCGTCCACCGTTACCCCTTTTGGCGGCGTAAAGGTGAATTTGTCTGGGCTAATTGCGCCGTTGTTCTGACTTTTCAGCTGATAATCGCTGTGCTGACCATCTTGCTCAATCGCGCTGAACTTATTGATAGTGCCAGAAGATGTCACGTTGATGGTGAATTGCTTGAGATTGCCATCACTGCTCTTCGGCGTGAGCTCGAAGTTATCACCCTGCTGTTTGATGTTGTACTGTTTCCAGTCGCTCGGCTGGTTACGCGCAATCAGCATAAACGGCGTGTTACTGGCGGCATTTTGCAGCAGGCTAACGCTTGCTTGCTCAACAAAGGGATTGTAGAACCACAGATTTTTGCCATCAGAAATAATTACGCTTTCGTCCGGCGCAGTCATATGCCAGTTAAACAAACTTGGACGCTTGACCCACAACTCGCCTTCACCATCCTGCACGTTGGCACCACTGCCATCAGTAACTTTCTGACTGAAGCTGGCGTGGAAGCTGTTCACCTTATTAAGACGCTGTTGCAAATCGCTGGAAGCATCCGCCAATACTGATGCGGAAACAAAACTGGCCAACAGGCCGCAGGCAATAACGCGTAATTTCATCTGATTCGATTCCTTATTCATTGTTTCCCGACACTTACAACATTAAACGTAGTTGCCGCCCTGTCACTTCGACAGGAGAAAAAGCCGAAAGCTCCCTAAAAGATGGGGATCGACCAACAGATAAACAATGGGCCAGTGTTAACTGGCCCATAAGTGAACAATTGCACGCGAAAAATTACATTTCGTGTGGCGGCGGTGACAGGACTTCGCGGTTGCCATTATGGCCCGGTTCAGAAACGATGCCCTGCGCTTCCATCTGTTCGATGATACGTGCGGCACGGTTATAACCGATACGGAACTGGCGCTGAACCCCAGAGATTGAGGCACGGCGTTTTTCCACCACGAAAGAGACCGCTTGATCAAACAGCGGATCCAACTCTTCATCACCCATCATACCGCCAGCCGCGCTATCACTCTCTTCTCCAGCTGTGATGCTTTCGATGTATTGTGGGCGACCGCGTGCTTTCCAATCCTGAACTACCGCGTGGACTTCCTGATCGCGGACAAATGCACCGTGCACACGCACCGGCATTGAGGAGTTTGGCGGCATATACAACATGTCACCCATCCCCAACAGTGATTCCGCGCCGCCCTGATCGAGGATGGTGCGTGAGTCAATCTTACTGGAAACAGTAAAGGCGATACGCGTTGGGATGTTGGCTTTAATCAGACCCGTGATGACATCAACCGACGGACGCTGAGTCGCCAGCACTAAGTGAATACCCGCCGCACGCGCTTTCTGTGCCAGACGTGCAATCAACTCTTCGACTTTCTTACCTACCGCCATCATCAGATCGGCAAATTCGTCGACCAGCACCACGATATAAGGCAGTTTTTCCAGCACAGGCGGAGTGGTGTCCATACTGTCGCCCGGCTTCCAGAACGGATCGGGAATGGGTCGGCCCATCGCAGCTGCCTGCTCAATCTTTTCGTTGTAACCGGCAAGGTTACGCACGCCCAGCGCGGACATTAGCTTATAACGCCGCTCCATTTCACCCACACTCCAGCGCAGCGCATTCGCAGCATCTTTCATGTCGGTAACCACTTCGGTCAGCAAGTGCGGAATACCTTCGTAGACTGACAGCTCAAGCATTTTTGGGTCGATCATGATAAAGCGGACTTCTTCCGGCGTAGCCTTATACAGCATGCTAATAATCATGGTGTTAACGCCAACCGACTTACCGGAACCGGTGGTACCGGCAACCAGCAAATGAGGCATCTTCGCCAAATCAGCGACAACCGGCTGTCCTGCGATGTCTTTACCCAACACCACGGCAAGCGGAGAAGGATTTTCACGGAATTTAGGGCAATCCAGAACTTCGCGTAAATAAACGGTTTGACGGTGTTTATTGGGCAGCTCAAGGCCTACGTACGGTTTGCCAGGAATGACTTCCACCACACGCACCGCAACAGCTGACAAAGAACGCGCCAGGTCACGCGACAGGTTGGAGATACGTGAAGCTTTCACGCCAGGAGCCAGATCAAGTTCGAAGCGGGTGATAACCGGGCCAGGCGAAATACCAACAACTTCCGCCTTCACACGGTAATCAGCCAGTCGAGCCTCAACCAGTCGCGCTGTTTGCTCAAGCGCAAACATATCCACCGGCTCTTCTTCTGCCGGTGGTGACGTGAGTAAATCCAGCGTTGGCAGCGGTGTAGTTGGTTTTTCCAGCGGCTGTTCATGGCGAACCAGGAACGGATGGAACAAGCTGTCCTGCACGGGCGCAGCGGGTTTCACTGGTGCAGGCGGCGCCGAATAAGCTTCCTGCTCCGGTGATGACCATGGGCTGGATTCAGCACTTAACGAAGGCAGTGATGCTGGCTGCGGCGCAGCTGGCTGCTGCCATTGCGGCGGCGCTTCAGTTTCCGGCTCTGGCTCTGGCGTTGCCGATAGGGTAAAGAGCGGCTCACTTGGCGTATCGTCAACCAAATCTTTCATGGGTGAGAAATCAAAAGCAGAAGAGGTATCCAGATTAAAGACTGGCGCTTCTTTCACTTCAGGCTCGTTATAGCGTTGCTGCTGCTGATCGGCGAACTGACGTGCGAGTTGAGCTTGCTGTAGCGCCTCTTCATCTTCGGGCTCACGCGCATCCTGCCAGCTTTCACCGTAGCGATTCTGCTGCTGTGACGCGAAGGCTTCGCGCAGTTGTGCTTCCTGCAATTCAACATCATCCTCTTGTGAAGGAGCGCTGTAGGAAGCGGTTACTTCGGGTTGTTGCTGTTCAGCATCTTTGGCCTGCTCTTCCGCCATTCGCTGAGAAGGCAGTTTGATGCCGTAAGATGCCAATTCACGTCTTGTTGGCAACTTAATTTTGTTGGGACGCGGCAGCTCTGGGCCAATGCCCTGCTTCACCTGCGGGTTGTAATCACGCTCAGGCACGATATCAAAGGCAGGCGAATACGCTGTTGATGCACTCGCCGCTTTTACCGCGCCAGCGGCAAGTGATGCGGCAGCGACGGTATTAATTGTTGCGGAAGACGACGCAGCATCCTGCCAGTTGCCCATGCTCGGCCCCTCATCGTCATCAGCAGGCGAGAACGGAGAAGATGCTGGTTCATTTGGCACTTCAAAGCGATAAAGTGGCGTAGAAGATTGCGCGATCGGCTCAGGCGCGACAGCAATAGGCTGAGAATTCGGGATCGACTGAACAGTTGTCTCGGCAAAACCTGGCGTAACGGTAGGTTCCACTACTGCGCTTGCCGCAGGCTGCGCTACGGCAGGAGTCTGCTGGGCGGCTTGCGTGGTAACAGCAATCGCAGCGGCAGTAGCAGCACTGGCTTTCGCCAGCAGTGGATCGTCACCTAACGCTTGTGCAACGGGGTCACTAACCTTACGCGGTTTTGCTAACAGCACATCATCGTCTTCATTAGCCGACTGTGCAGCATGCATTGGAGGCGCGACCTTTTCAGCATGATCTTCGTCGTCGTACTCTTCTTCCTGCCAGGGTTCGTCATGCCGTGAACGGTTGCTGGCGAAGGTCAGAACCCCCATCACCACGCCGCCGATCTTCTCAGCAATCGTCAGCCATGACCAACCGGTATAGAGCGTGATGCCTGCAGCCCATACGCAAAGCAGCGTCAAGGTGCCACCAGCCGAACTGAACCACGGCGCCATGGCATTGCTCACCAGGCTGCCAATCACGCCGCCTGAGGTAAAATACCAGATGTCATCAACGTTGAGTGCTGCAAGGCCACAAGTGGTCACCACCAAGGCCAGCACGCCAATCAGGCGCAAACCTACGGCAAAGTAGTCGATGTAATCCTGACGATCGCGTTGACGGAAGGTGATCCAACAGAGGCCAAGAATGACGGGAGGAATGGCATAGGCCATCACGCCAAAAATGAACAACAGGGTATCTGCCAGCCATGCGCCAACGCTACCACCCAAATTATGGATAGGCTCATGCCATGCGGTTTGTGACCAGCTTGGATCTGAAGGGTTGAAACTCACCAATGACACCATCAAGTAGATGGCGAACAAGGCCACAAGAATGAGCAATGCTTCCAGCAGCCTACGTCCACTGCTCAGCGGTTGTAACGAAACGTCTTTATCTTCTGTATATTCCTGGCTCAAGAGAACTCTCCAGGTGCCTGTAAAATAAGAAGGCAACAACGTCGGGCATGCCCGACGTTGGTCCTGTATGAATTCACAGGAGTGTACCTAAATCCTGCAAGCTTTGCACCTGCCCTGCACTAACGGGTTTTGATCACCAGACGATTGCTCTGTTTGACCTCTTCCATCACCACATAAGTGCGGGTGTCGTTAACGCCCGGCAGACGTAGCAAGGTTTCCCCCAGCAGTTTACGATAGGCGGACATATCCGGTACACGGGTTTTCAGCAGGTAGTCAAAGTCACCGGAAACGAGGTGACATTCTTGAGTTTCCTCAAGTTTTTGCACTGCGGCGTTAAATTGCTCAAACACATCCGGCGCACCACGATTCAGAGTAATCTCAACAAATACCAGCAGTGAAGCATCCAGATAGTGGGGATTGAGTTGCGCGGTGTAACCCAGAATGAAGCCTTGACGCTCAAGGCGACGCACGCGCTCAAGACAAGGTGTTGGCGATAATCCAACACGCTTTGAAAGCTCGACATTGGAAATACGACCGTCTTTCTGCAATTCATTCAGAATGTTTCTGTCGATACGATCTAAATCTTTTCCGGGGCGTTTCTTATTGTCTACCATTATTATTGTCTCTCTTAATTCCTTCCCTTTACCTGCCACACCCTGAAAACGCTCATTGTTCAGGGCCTTACTGAAGTGAAGACCATAAGCCTGTGCAGTAACGCTACCATCCGTATGACGCATGTTGTCTGTCCACATCATGCGTCATTACCAATGTCAGGCTGAGTTTATTCGGCTAAAAAGCCCAAAACAGAAATGAAATTCTGTTTTGAATCGCTAAATATTCTCTGCTTCTCCCAATGTTTTCGCAAAAGCGCAGGCGATTGTCAAAGTAAAACATCCAAATTCAGTACAAGATGCCAGATAGAGTTCTGGGTTGCTGTTTTTAAATGAGAATTTTAGTGCTGCTGCACCACTATTTGCCGAGCTTTGCCCCCTTTTGGCGCACACCGCGTGCAAAATCTGCACTCATCGTCTACGCCGCTTGCAGCGATTGTTAACAAAATTGCTGAAGCCTTTTTTTGCGGCGTTAATTTCCCTACAATCAAAAACTATGTTGTCAGAAAAAAATTGAGGAACGCATGAGTACGGCCAAACACAGTAAGCTGCTCATTCTGGGCTCCGGCCCTGCCGGTTACACTGCTGCAGTTTATGCAGCGCGCGCCAATCTGAATCCGGTGCTGATTACCGGACTGGAGAAAGGCGGTCAACTTACCACCACCACAGAAGTGGAGAACTGGCCAGGCGATGCCAATGATTTAACCGGTCCCGCGTTAATGGAACGCATGCAGGAGCATGCTGAGAAATTCAACACCGAGATCATTTTTGACCACATTCACACTGTCGATTTGCAGAACCGTCCGTTCCGTTTGATCGGCGACAGCAGTGAATACACTGCCGATGCTTTGATCATTGCAACAGGCGCTTCAGCGCGTTACCTCGGTCTGCCATCAGAAGACGCTTTCAAAGGCAAAGGTGTGTCCGCTTGCGCTACCTGCGACGGTTTCTTCTACCGCAACCAGAAAGTTGCCGTCATTGGTGGCGGTAACACCGCTGTTGAGGAAGCGCTTTATCTGGCGAACATTGCCGCTGAAGTGCATTTGATTCACCGTCGCGACAGCTTCCGCGCTGAAAAAATTCTCATCGATCGTTTGATGGAAAAAGTGCGCAATGGCAACATCGTGCTCCACACCGATCGCACGCTGGACGAAGTGGTGGGCGATCAGATGGGCGTAACGGGTTTAAAACTGCTGTCTACCAAAGGTGAAGCACCTGAATCACTTGACGTCGCTGGCCTGTTTGTCGCCATCGGTCATAGCCCAAATACCGCCATTTTTGATGGCCAGCTGGATTTAGAAAATGGCTACATCAAAGTGCAGTCCGGTTTGCATGGTAACGCTACGCAAACCAGCATCCCAGGCGTGTTCGCTGCCGGTGATGTAATGGACCACATCTATCGTCAGGCGATTACCTCGGCAGGAACCGGTTGTATGGCTGCATTGGATGCTGAGCGTTTCCTTGATGGACTGGTTAAAAACGATAAGTAAGTTGTTAATAACCTGATCATAATCGTCTAAAGGCGGCCAGTTTTGGTCGCCTTTTTTGTTACCTGCATGCTACAGTTCAGGCGCCCGACATTGCTGGGTTTTCATCCGGGATTGACATCTCTTTTGAGTTACCAAACGGCATCGCATGAACAAATCACGGCAACAAGAACTTCTCCGCTGGCTCCGTCAGCAACGTCATCACGGTGCACGTAACTTACGTGCTGCCTCACTGTTCGGTTTTGCTGGCGCTCTGGTCATTATTGCTCAAGCCTGGTTAATGGCTTCGCTGCTGCAAAATTTGATTGTGGCGCAGCAACCGCGCGCAACACTTCTCACCGATTTTCTGCTACTGCTCCTGTGCTTTGTTCTGCGCGCCGGCTTGCATTATGCTCGCGAAATGGCCGGGCATCGCGCTGGCGTCGCCATTCGACGAGCGTTACGCCAACAGGTGCTGAACCGACTCAATGAATTAGGTCCGGCATGGATTCAGGGCAAACCCGCAGGCAGTTGGGCTACGTTGCTGCTCGAACAAATCGAAGAGATGCAGGAATACTACGCGCGTTATCTGCCTCAGATGTCGCTAGCGGTATTTATTCCGTTAGCTATTTTGATCGCCATTTTCCCGATTAACTGGGCTGCGGGATTGATTCTGCTGGTAACCGCACCATTGATTCCGCTGTTTATGGCCATGGTAGGCATGGGCGCTGCAGATGCCAACCGCCGCAACTTTGTTGCTCTCGCCCGCCTTAGCGGTGATTTTTATGATCGTCTGCGCGGCCGTGAAACGCTGCGCCTGTTCAATCGCGGCGCGGCAGAGCAACAGGCAATTGCCGCTAGTACCACTGATTTCCGCCAACGCACCATGGACGTTTTGCGCCTGGCGTTTCTCTCTTCCGCCGTGCTGGAGTTTTTTGCTTCACTGGCAATCGCTGTCGTCGCAGTCTATTTCGGTTTCTCATACCTCGGCGAACTGAATTTCGGTCATTACAGCACCGGCGTAACACTGTTTGCCGGTTTTCTGGCACTAATTCTGGCCCCGGAATTTTTCCAGCCATTACGCGATTTGGGCACCTTCTATCACGCCAAAGCACAGGCGATTGGTGGAGCTGATGCGCTGGACCAGTTTCTATGTGAAAGTCCCGATCCTGCCGTAGAGCAAGCTGCACATGCGTTTTCTCTCACTGGAGCGCTTAACATCCAGGCACAGAATTTAGTGGTGATGACCGCGAGCGGTGAAGCGCTGTCGCAGCCACTCAGTTTCACTCTCGACGCTGGCAAGCGTGTAGCATTAGTAGGGCAAAGCGGCGCGGGGAAAACCGTGCTAATGAATGTGATGCTTGGCTTCCTGCCTTATCAAGGTTCGCTGCAGGTGAATGGACAGGAACTGCGGGATATCAGTCGTGATAGCTGGCAAAAACATCTCGCCTGGGTAGGCCAAAATCCTCATCTACCCGCTCAAACGCTGCGTGAAAATCTGCTGTTCAATAATGACATTGATGATGCCACGCTCACTGCGGTACTGCAGCGTGCGGGAGTTAGCGAATTTTTGGCCCGTTTGCCGCAAGGATTAGATACCTTTTTAGGCGATGGCGGCGTTGGTCTTTCCGTCGGTCAGGCACAGCGTATTGCCGTGGCGCGTGCACTGCTCAAACCTGCGCAATTACTGCTGCTTGATGAGCCTGGTTCTGGGCTGGATAGTCAGAGCGAGCAACATGTTATCAGCGCTTTGCAACAGGCTGCCACCCAGCAAACCACGCTGATGATAACGCACCAACTGAACGAGCTCGTAAGCTGGGATGAAGTTTGGGTAATGCAGGCGGGGCAACTGGTTCAACAAGGTCACTGGCAGCAGCTGATTGAACAAGATGGACCGCTGCGCGAAATGGTGCAACATCGTCAAAAGGAGATCGCATGATGAATCATTTACTGCCTTTCCTACGTCTGTTTAACCGTCATCCATGGCGTTTAGGGCTAGGCATAATTCTTGCGATCGTCACCCTGCTTGCCAGCATTGGGCTGTTAACGTTATCCGGGTGGTTCCTCGCCGCCTCTTCGCTAGCGGGTATTACGGGACTTTACACGTTCAACTACATGTTGCCCGCTGCTGGAGTGCGTGGCGCGGCGATCATGCGCACAGCAGCGCGTTATTTCGAACGTCTGGTGAGCCACGATGCTACCTTCCGTGTGCTGCAACATTTGCGCGTTTTCACCTTCAGTAAACTCATCGCCCTCGCACCTGAACAGTTGGGACGTTTTCGTCAAGGTGAGTTGCTCAACCGTTTCGTCAGCGACGTGGATACGCTCGACCATCTTTACTTGCGTGTGATTTCGCCGTTAATCGGCGCTGTAATTGTGATTGTGGTGGTCACCTGCGGTTTAGCGCTATTGGATGTGCCGTTAGCTTTGCTGCTCGGCGGCATTATGTTATTGACGCTGTTGCTCATGCCGCCGCTGTTTTGGCGGCTTGGCACCTCAGTAGGACAACAGTTAGCCCAGCATCAGGCCAGTTGGCGCCTGCAGTTAACGCATTGGATTACCGGCCTGTCTGAGCTGAAAATCTATGGCGCTGCGCAACTGTGGCGTGACCAGCTTGATACGGAAGAACTTAAGTGGCAACAGGCGCAACGCAGACAACATCGCCTACAGGCGTTGGCACAAAGTCTGCTGCTGGTCATCAGCGGTGTGACGGTTACGCTGCTGTTGTGGATTTCCGCTACTAGCGTAGGTGGAAATAGTGCGCCGGGCGCGTTAATCGCGCTGTTTGTGTTCTGCGGACTGGCGGCGTTTGAAGCATTGGCGCCGGTTGCCGGTGCATTTTTGCCGCTGTCGCAAGTGACCAGCGCAGCGAAGCGGGTACAGGAAATCATTGATCAACCTGCAGCAATACGTTTTCCCAACGCTAAAATTGCTAGCGCATCAGGTATCAGCCTGAAGCTGGAAAATATCTGTTTTAGCTATCCACAGCGCCCTGAACCGGTGCTGCAGCATTTCTCACTATCGTTAGGGTCTTGTGAACATCTGGCGCTGCTCGGCCCCACCGGCTGCGGGAAGTCCAGCCTGCTGACACTCATTACCCGCGGCTGGGAAGCGCAACAAGGTTCGATTAGCCTGAACGATATCGACCTCGCCGCCTGGGACGAAGCTTCGCTACGCAGCCGCATCAGTGTGGTGACACAGCGTGTACATCTATTTAGCCAAACGCTGCGCGACAATCTGCTACTGGCAAAACCGGATGCTAGCGATGAACAGTTGATTAATGCCTTACATCAGGTTGGTCTAACGCATCTCGCCGAGCACAATGAAGGATTAAATGCGTGGATGGGCGATGGCGGTCGACCGTTATCAGGCGGTGAATTGCGTCGTCTGGCAATTGCACGTGCCCTGTTGCACGATGGCGATTTATGGTTGCTTGATGAACCCACTGAGGGCTTGGATGCCAGCACCGAGCAACAGATCCTGACCCTATTGCAACACGTCACCCACGGTAAAACACTGATCATGGTGACGCATCGCTTAAGTGGTTTGGAGTCCATGGACCGCATTTGTGTTATGGATCAGGGAAAGATTATTGAATCCGGCACGCACGCCGAATTAATCTCAAAAGCAGGCCGCTACTGGCGTTTCCATCAGCGCTTTACGCTATAGTCTTAGCCAACAGCCCTGAGTGTGATTGACGCAATGAGACTGATACAGCTTTCACGGGATTCATTAAATTTCCCACCCCCTGAAATGGCGCTGCGCGAGCCCAACGGATTATTGGCGATGGGCGGCGATCTCTCCCCTGCCCGCCTGATGAATGCTTATCAGCGGGGAATTTTCCCGTGGTTTTCTCCAGGCGATCCGATTCTTTGGTGGTCGCCGGATCCCCGCGCGGTCATGCTGCCAGAATCTTTCCATCTGAGTCGCAGTATGGCGCGCTTCCATAAGCGTTCGCCCTATCGCGTTACCATGAATCACGCGTTTCCACAGGTGCTGGAAGGCTGTGCCAGCGGCCGACAAGAGGGAACGTGGATCACCTTTGAAGTGAAACGTGCGTGGTTACGTTTATACGAATTAGGCCATGCGCATTCGATTGAAGTCTGGTGCGGTCAGCAACTGGTGGGCGGCATGTATGGATTGGCCCTGGGGCAAATTTTTTGCGGTGAATCGATGTTTAGCCGTCAGGAAAATGCCTCGAAAACTGCGCTGTGGGTGTTCTCACAACACTTTGTGGCGCATCAGGGTCGACTGATTGATTGCCAGGTGCTGAACCCGCATACCGCCTCATTGGGTGCAGTTGAAATCCCGCGCGTCGATTATTTACAGTACGTGCAAACCCTGGCGTGGCAACCGGTTTCTGACAGCTGCTGGCAAACACAAACCCTTTTTTGACATGGCTCACCGATGTTTTGCACACAATTCCCGACAAAAGTGATACAATAAGCGAGTTTGGTATGTCGTCCGCGCTTCGCTGTGGCGAGCCGGAATTGCCAGGTTGGGGATCTCACACATTTCCCGAAGCTGTTTTGATTGTGCAACTGATGCCGATTGCTACAGATTCTTAGCCCGCTAATCCCCCGCAGACGTCAAAAAACACCCTAATTTATCCGTACTGCACGCGCAACGGCGCGACGCACGGCGAAGCGTTGGCAAAATCATCAACGGTTCTTTACATAAATCATGGAATTCGGCATTATCTTGCCGGTTCAACAGTTTGGTAGTACACCCAGAGGATTCGATGGCCAAAGAAGACAATATTGAAATGCAAGGTACCGTACTGGATACGTTACCGAACACCATGTTCCGCGTAGAGCTTGAAAACGGGCACGTGGTTACCGCTCATATCTCCGGTAAAATGCGCAAAAACTATATCCGCATCCTGACGGGCGACAAAGTGACTGTCGAGTTGACCCCGTACGACCTGAGCAAAGGCCGCATTGTCTTCCGTAGTCGCTAAGTAGAGATTCATATCTCGCGCTGATCGCACGAACTTAGCGCAAAAAAAAGGCCGGATTTGCATCCGGCCTTTTTCATATCTGCATCACGCTTAGTGAACTGTACCTTCGGTTTTACGTTTTTCCGCACTCAGGAAGTGGTAAGTAAGCTGGTTTTTATCTTTATCCAGCGCTACTGATACCGATCCACCATCAACCAGCGAACCAAACAGCAGTTCATTCGCCAACGGTTTCTTCAGGTTTTCCTGCACGGCACGTGCCATCGGACGCGCACCCATCGCTTTGTCGTAACCTTTATCAGCCAGCCAATCGCGCGCATCATCGCTCACTTCCAGCGATACGCCCTTCGCATCCAGCTGCGCTTGCAACTCAACGATAAATTTATCCACTACCTGGTGAATCACTTCCTGAGACAGGTGACGGAACCAGATGATGTTATCGAGACGGTTGCGGAACTCTGGCGTAAAGATTTTTTTGATCTCTTCCATCGCGTCAGTACTGTTGTCCTGATGAATCAGGCCAATCGACTTACGTTCAGTTTCGCGTACGCCTGCGTTGGTGGTCATTACCAGCACCACGTTACGGAAGTCTGCTTTACGTCCGTTGTTATCAGTCAGCATACCGTTATCCATCACCTGCAGCAGCAGATTGAAGACATCCGGGTGTGCTTTCTCGATTTCATCCAGCAGTACAACAGCGTGCGGATGCTTGATGACCGCATCCGTCAACAAACCGCCCTGATCGAAGCCGACATAACCGGGAGGCGCACCGATCAAACGGCTAACGGTGTGGCGCTCCATATACTCGGACATGTCGAAACGCAGCAGTTCGATACCCAGCGCTTTAGCCAACTGGACGGTAACTTCTGTTTTACCAACGCCAGTTGGGCCCGCAAACAGGAAGGATCCAACCGGTTTACGATCCTGGCCCAAACCAGCGCGGCTCATCTTGATTGCTTCAGTCAGTGCTTCAATCGCATTATCCTGACCAAACACCAGCATTTTCAAACGGTCACCGAGGTTTTTCAGCGTATCGCGATCGGTTTGTGACACGCTCTGCTCTGGAATACGTGCAATACGCGCCACCACGGTTTCGATATCCGAAACATTAACCGTTTTCTTACGCTTGCTGACCGGCACCAGACGCGCACGCGCCCCGGCTTCGTCAATTACGTCAATTGCCTTATCCGGCAAATGACGATCGTTGATATACTTGACCGCCAGCTCTACCGCCGCACGTACCGCTTTCGCGGTATACCGCACGTCATGGTGCGCTTCGTACTTCGGCTTCAGGCCGTTGAGAATCTGCACGGTTTCTTCCACAGAAGGCTCAGTAATATCAATCTTCTGGAAACGGCGCGCCAGCGCACGATCCTTCTCAAAGATATTGCTGAATTCCTGATAGGTGGTTGAACCCATCACGCGAATTTTGCCGCTAGAAAGCAGCGGCTTAATCAGGTTTGCGGCATCCACCTGACCACCTGACGCCGCACCCGCACCAATAATAGTATGGATTTCGTCAATAAACAGGATGCTATTACTGTCCTGCTCCAGCTGTTTCAACAAGGCTTTAAAGCGTTTTTCAAAATCACCGCGGTATTTGGTTCCTGCCAGCAGCGAACCGATGTCGAGTGAATAGATGGTGCACTCTTTCATCACTTCCGGCACGTCGCCCTGCACAATGCGCCAGGCAAGCCCCTCAGCAATCGCTGTTTTACCCACGCCCGATTCACCCACCAGCAGCGGGTTATTCTTGCGACGACGGCACAATACCTGAACAGTACGCTCCAGCTCTTTATCGCGGCCGATCAGCGGATCGATTCCGCCGACGCGAGCAAGCTGATTAAGATTGGTGGTGAAGTTTTCCATACGATCCTCCCCGCCTGCTTGCTCTTCGTTAACCGGATTTTCCGCATTGTTCTGCGGCTGGCCGGGTTCGTCTTTACGCGTACCATGGGAGATGAAGTTCACCACATCGAGACGGCTCACTTCATGTTTGCGCAGCAGATAGGCCGCTTGCGACTCCTGCTCGCTGAAAATAGCGACCAGCACGTTGGCACCAGCGACTTCGCTGCGACCGGAGGACTGGACATGGAATACCGCGCGTTGCAGCACGCGCTGGAAGCTGAGCGTAGGTTGGGTATCGCGCTCCTCTTCGCTGGCAGGCAACACCGGCGTGGTTTGTTCGATGAAGGCTTCGAGTTCCTGACGCAGAGCCACGATATCCACCGAACAGGCTTCCAGTGCCTCTCTGGCCGACGGGTTACTGAGCAATGCCAGCAACAGATGCTCGACGGTCATAAACTCGTGACGGTGCTCACGCGCTCTGGCGAAAGCCATGTTTAAACTGAGTTCCAGTTCTTGATTGAGCATTTGGCACCTCCCCCAATTATCGCTCTGACAACCTATCTCCTATATGGAGATGGCTTCAGGCTTTTTCTAGCGTACACAGCAACGGATGTTCATTATCTCGTGCGTAATTGTTCACCTGGGCTACTTTGGTCTCCGCCACTTCTGCAGTGAATACACCACAGATTGCTTTTCCATGGTAGTGAACTTTCAACATCAGCTGCGTTGCACGTTCAATATCATAAGAAAAGAACTTTTGCAGAACGTCAATAACAAATTCCATAGGTGTATAATCGTCATTGTTCAGAATGACTTTATACATTGAAGGCGGCTTTAACCCTTCGCGTACTTTATCTTCGGCTAGATGTTCAAAATTAAGCCAGTCGTTTGTGTTTGCCATAATGTTCCGTCGAAATTCTGCGTTACGATTGTGCGCATTTCTGCGCCCATTCCTAAAGTTTAACATGCCTGTCAAGCCGGCTTTGACTTGCTAAAAAGTGGCCCTAAAAGCACATGCGCGACCTGTATCACAAAATTTGCAATAGCGTTAACTGCCTCAAATTTTGATGAATTTATCCCCATCCGCCAGGACCGTTTGCTTGACGATAAGGTCCGTTTCTCTACATTCTACTAACACAAGCTGATTGAGTTTTAAACAAGCTCGACTCACAGCTTCAATGACCTCACCTACTTATCAAAATGTCTTGCGAGGGAAGTAAAAGCATGGAGACGGGTACTGTAAAATGGTTCAACAACGCCAAAGGCTTCGGGTTTATCTGTCCGATTAGCGGCGGCGACGATATCTTCGCACACTACTCCACGATCCAGATGGAGGGATACAGAACGCTGAAAGCTGGCCAACAGGTTCAGTTTGATGTCCATGAAGGACCAAAGGGCAATCACGCCAGCCTAATTGTGCCCTGTGAAGCCACGCAAGCTGCGGTCGCTTAACGCGCAGGCTGTTTCACGTATTCTGACCACTCCCGAAAAAAAATGCCAGCCACAGACGCTGGCATTTTTATTTGGCGAATCGACCCTAACTTCAATCCGCCCGACCGCGCGCCAACCACATCACGTGAGCGAACAGCTGGTCCAGCAGCGACGGAATGGCCTCTGGCCCACGTTCCGCCGCCGCCATCGCAACAGCAATTGCCAGCTCAGGTTTCGAACTGTGATGAATGGCTTGACTAATAATACGCCGCATATTCATAGGCGCGTTTAACGGCAGGTGCGCCATCTGATGATAAACATCGCTAAAGCCTTGCTTGTAGAGAAAATGCTCGATGTCAGGTGCCGGGAATTGGGTGAGATGATCGCTTTCCCGTGCATGCGACGGTAGCTGGCTGCGCGCGGTGGCGGCATATTTGCTACCCGCCTGGTCGCCGTCGGTCAGTACATGCCAGGCGATGCCCATGCGTTGGGCGAATTTTAGCAACGGCTTCAGGCCAGATTGCGCAAACTCAATTACTTTCACCCCTTCCGCCGCGAAGTGATAGCCGCGCTGTCGTGCCAGTTCATTAATAATCCACACTTCGGTTTCGCCTTCCACCAATAGCCAGCAGCGGGCAAACAGCGCCGATGGGCGATTCACTCGGATGTGAAAACCAATGCGGCGGCTCTCTTCAGCACTCAACCCTTCCGGCCCAATGCGCCAGGCTGCAACACGCGCGGGTTCACGCACCAGACGGCAAATATTCTCCAGCGGCACCTGCGACAGTAATTCGCCCGAGTTGGTCGTGGCAATCTTTTGCAGCGGCATTAGTTCCAGTAAATTCCACGCCACCGATAGCATGATGGGATGCAAGCGCGTCTCCGGATCTTCCACCAGCAGCAGCGGATGCGCACCCGCGGGCAATGGTTCGTTGCCGTGCGCCTGAATCAACAGCGAGAACATGCGCAGCAGAATCACCTGACGACTGCGTGATTCAGTGCCGGCAATCAGATGATTAAGTTTATCCAGCGAGCGCCAGCCTTCGCTGCCATCACGGACTTCCGGGGCAACGCGCATCGCGCTACTGCCTGACTGCTGCACCAGAAAATAGTGTTCCAGCAGTTGCTGCATAGTATGCAATCCCTGACGCAGCAGATCGTCGCTTAACGTTTGTGGCCGCACCACCAAATCGCGCGTCAGCTTTTCCACTTCCTGCGCCAACGCCGTTAAGGTGGTTGCGCGCCGCTGCTCATCGTTGTCCGTAAGCCGGGTTCTGCGGCCAAAACGCGCATCGCGTAAGCGCAATACCGGATAATACGCGCGCAGATGCGCCAGCGCGGCGTCAGTGCCCGCCATTGGCAACACATCGTTGTTCTCATCGATAAAACGCCAGGTGGTTTTTACACCCTGCTCCTGACGTTTAGCGCGGGTGCTGAAACGGATATAGCGACCGTTTTCATCGTGCAGCCAGAAGGGCTGAAACAGTGCGCCATCATCAGCGCCCTGCGCGCGAAAGCGAAATACCAGCTGCAGGTGGCGCATGCGCGCATCGATATCACCGGGTGGAAAGTGAAAGTCGTGTTCAGTGAATTGATAAGGTTCTGCGGCAGGTGCCAGTAATAGCGTTAATGCGTCCAGCAGGCTCGATTTACCCCAGGCATTTTCTCCAATCAGCAGATTGGTGTCAGTCAACGGCAATGACAGCCGATTAATGCCGCGAAAACCGTGAATATCGATATGTTCCAGAATCATCATACAATCCATCCGTTACCTTGTCTGAGCATGATCCGCCACGCTGCGCTGGTCAAGTCAGCGCAAGGGGAAAAGGTTTACACTTCAACTGTTTTTCGCTAGCGTGACAGCCCTCAAATCATGGATAGAAACCCACTATGTACGGATTGATTATTATCCTGTTGCCGCTGATTTTCGGCTATCTGCTGCCACTGCGGCAAACATCACTTTTACAGGTTGTAAGCCGCACGCTGAGTGCGCTGGTATATATCATTCTGTTCTTTATGGGTACCAGCCTGGCGTTTCTCGATAACCTGAGCAGTAATTTACTCGCCATTTT
Organism: Enterobacter ludwigii; assembly: GCA_900068845.1. Lineage (GTDB taxonomy): Bacteria > Pseudomonadota > Gammaproteobacteria > Enterobacterales > Enterobacteriaceae > Pantoea > Pantoea ludwigii_A. The sequence continues at coordinate 508,013 of CEFQ01000010.1, read as the reverse complement.
CCACATCGCCTTGGTCAGCATGCTGAGCATTCTTGCCTGCTCGCTGCTGGCGCTGTGGCTGCTGGAGCGACGCTGGCCGTGGCGCCACCAGCACAAGCCGCAAACACTGCCGTCGCGTCTGCATATGGCGCTGGAGTCGCTCAAGCTATGCGGCTCGGTGCTGGCCGGCTTTCTGCTCGGTTTAAGCCAATGGGCACCGCTGCGCCATGCATCAACCATTAGCGAATACGCCTTGATGCTGATGCTATTGCTGGTGGGTATTCAACTGCGCAGCAGCGGCATGACATTGCGTCAGATCACCATTAATCGCCGTGGCATGGTGGTGGCGCTGGTCTCTATGTGCAGTGCGCTGCTCGGAGGCATCATCGCTGCGCTGCTACTGAATCTGCCGATCAAAACCGGTCTGGCGCTGGCGAGCGGTTTCGGCTGGTATTCACTTTCCGGTATTTTGATGAGCGAATCGTTTGGCCCGGTGATAGGTAGCGCAGCCTTCTTCAACGATCTGCTGCGCGAACTGATCACCATCATGCTAATCCCGCTGTTAATTACCCGTCAGCGCAGCATGACGCTGGGATTAAGCGGCGCAACATCGATGGATTTCACGCTGCCGATCCTGCAACGCACCGGCGGCATGGAAATTGTCCCCGCCGCGATTGTGCACGGTTTTATCATGAGTTTACTGGCCCCGATCCTCATCGCCCTGTTCTCGGCATAATTGGCACAGCGCATTTTTTCACGGCTGCGCGCCAGCTTCATCGTCTACGCTTTCTGACTGACACGTTTTCGCCATCGGCATGGATGGCTCAACACCAGAAAGGAGCAAACGATGAAGCAAACTGTGGCGGCACTGCTGGCAAAAACCCTTGAAAACGCCGGGGTGAAACGCATTTGGGGCGTCACCGGCGACTCGCTGAACGGCCTGAGCGACAGCTTGAATCGTATGGGCACCATTGAATGGATGCCGACGCGCCATGAAGAAGTTGCGGCATTCGCGGCCGGCGCCGAAGCACAAATCAGCGGTGAACTGGCGGTATGTGCCGGTTCATGTGGGCCTGGCAACCTACACTTAATCAACGGCTTGTTTGATTGCCACCGTAACCACGTTCCAGTATTGGCGATCGCCGCCCACATTCCTTCCAGCGAAATCGGCAGCGGCTATTTTCAGGAAACCCATCCGCAAGAATTGTTTCGTGAGTGCAGCCATTATTGCGAACTGGTTTCAAATCCAGAGCAGTTGCCGCAGGTGCTGGGCATTGCGATGCGTAAAGCCATTCTCAATCGTGGCGTATCGGTCGTGGTCATCCCCGGCGATGTGGCGCTACAGCCTGCACCGGAAAGCGCGCGCAGCGAATGGTATCCACCGCAGCTGCCGCATGTGGTGCCTAATGCCAGTGAAGTGGCCGCGTTGGCTGCAACACTGAACGACGCGAAAAATATTACCCTGTTGTGCGGCAGCGGCTGCGCTGGGGCGCATGCCGAAGTGGTTAAGCTGGCTGAGACGCTGAAAGCGCCAATCGTACATGCGATGCGCGGTAAAGAGCACATCGAATACGACAACCCTTACGACGTCGGCATGACCGGACTGATTGGCTTCTCCTCCGGTTTCCACGCCATGATGAACGCCGACACCCTGGTGTTGCTCGGTACACAATTCCCCTATCGCGCCTTCTATCCTGCCGATGCCAAAATCATTCAGATCGATATTAATCCCGGCAGCCTCGGCTCGCACAGCCATGTCGATATGGCGCTGGTCGGTGATATCAAAACCACCTTGCATGCGCTGCAGCCGCAGCTCAGCAGCAAAACCGATCGCCAGCATCTGGACAAGGCACTGGAACATTACGTCGATGCGCGTAAAGGATTGGACGAGCTGGCCACCGCCAATGACAAGTTGCCGATTCACCCACAATATCTGGCCCAGCAAATCAGCGAATACGCCGATGACGACGCCATCTTCACCTGCGACGTGGGTACGCCAACCGTGTGGGCGGCGCGCTATCTGAAGATGAACGGCAAACGTCGCCTGATCGGTTCGTTTAATCACGGTTCGATGGCCAATGCCATGCCACAAGCCTTGGGCGCACAGTCGCTGGACAAACAGCGTCAGGTGGTCGCGCTGTGTGGCGACGGCGGTTTTAGCATGCTGATGGGCGATTTCATCTCGGTGGCACAACTGAAATTGCCGGTGAAACTGGTGATCTTCAATAACAGCGTGCTGGGCTTTGTGGCGATGGAGATGAAGGCCGGCGGTTATCTCACCGATGGCACCGATCTTGAGAATCCAGATTTTGCTGCGATTGCCGCCGCCTGCGGCATCAAAGGTATGCGCGTGGAGAAAGCCTCGGAGCTGAACGGCGTGTTGCAGGAAGCCTTTGCGCATGATGGTCCGGTACTGATTGACGCGATTACCGCCAAGGAAGAGTTGTCGATGCCACCGCAGATCAAAGCCGAACAGGCCAAAGGTTTCAGCCTGTACATGATGCGCGCCATTCTGAATGGACGCGGTGATGAAATCGTGGAGCTGGCGAAAACCAACTGGCTGAGGTAAAACAAATTAGGCCAAACATGATGACAATGCGGGCGCTTCGCCCGCTTTTTTATTTCAGGAGAGCGACGTGATCGATTTACGCAGTGATACCGTAACCCGCCCCAGTGCTGCCATGCTCGATGCCATGATGGCAGCCGAAACCGGCGATGATGTCTACCGCGATGACCCCACCGTCCACGCACTGGAAGTTGAAGCCGCACGCTTGAGCGGTAAAGCCGCTGCCCTGTTCTTCCCCACCGGCACGCAAGCTAATCTGGTGGCGCTGCTGTGTCACTGCCAGCGCGGCGATGAATATATCGTTGGCCAGCAAGCGCATAACTACAAATATGAAGCCGGTGGTGCCGCGGTGCTTGGCAGCATTCAGCCACAACCGATTCTGCACGCCGAAGATGGTTCCCTGCCGCTCGCCGATGTTGCTGCTGCCATTAAACCCGATGATTTTCACTTCGCCCGCACGCGCTTGTTAAGCCTGGAAAACACGCATCACGGTAAAGTGCTGCCGCTGAGCTATCTCGAACAAGCATGGACATTCACTCGTGAGCACAAGCTGGCGCTGCACATCGACGGCGCACGTATTTTTAATGCCGTGGTGGCGCAAAATGTTGAACTGGAAGCCATTGCGCGCTACTGCGACACGTTAACTATCTGCCTGTCAAAAGGACTCGGCACGCCGATTGGTTCGCTGCTGTGTGGCGATGAAGCCTATATCGAAGAGGCGCGCCGCTGGCGCAAAATGACCGGCGGCGGCATGCGTCAGTCAGGCATTCTGGCCGCGGCCGGGCTCTATGCGTTAAAGCATAACGTGGCACGTCTTAAGGACGATCATGACAACGCGGCGTGGTTGGGCGAGCAGTTGAGCGCCATCGGCGTTGAGGTGCTTAATCAACACACCAATATGCTGTTTGTGAAGGTGTCACCGGAGCAGGTTGAAGCACTAAAAGGCTGGATGCAGGCGGGCGAGGTGCTCATTAGCGTGGGTCCAGTGACGCGCATTGTGACGCATCTGGATGTCAGCCGTCAGGATCTGCAACGTTTGGTGGCGCACTGGCAGGCATTTCTGCAGCAATAAACGCCGATGCGCGATGTTCCGTAGGGACGCCATTCATGGCGACCAATATGGCGCATCACTGCGCCGCACCGTACTTCGCTAATAACGCGCGGGCAATCGCCAGAGTTTCCGCATCGGCGATGCCGCGATAATCATGCGGGCGGAAATGCATCTGAAACGCCGCAATCAGCTTGCGCTGCATCTGTGGCGTAGTGGCCGCTGATACGTCGTAACCATAACGCTGTAGCGTATCCAGCAGCTCAGCCGGATCCACCGCTTCAGCAGCGGGGCATCCGTTGAGATAGCGCTGTACCGTCGCCTGCTCGGGCCACGCACCTAAACCTTGTTCTGCCAATCGCTGCCACGGAAACAGCGGACCGGGATCCTGCTTACGCTGCGGCGCGATATCGCTGTGCCCCACCACATTTTCTGGCGAGATGCCGTAGCGCTGCGTAATGTCTTCAACCAACGCCGCCAGCGCGCCGATCTGCTGCGGCGTAAAGGGCTGCCACTGTAAACCTGTCAAAGTACGGCGATAGCCACTGTTAACGATTTCAATACCAATCGACGTGTCATTGATGCGCGTCGCACCGCGCCAGAAACTGGGGCCTGCATGCCACGCGAGTTGGCTTTCTGGTACCAGTTGCCACACCACGCCCTTGCCGTTTTTCTGCGGCGGATGCTGTGGAATCAGATAGTGCGCGCTAACTTCCCGATCGGTGAGTGTTGCCAGCGAACTGGAAAAATCTTCGGCGGTGTAATGAATCACCACCACTTTGATGCGCGGTCGTGCGCCCTGCGCCGGATGAGCGGTATCCACCCAATAACCGTGGCGCGCTTCAATCGATGACTGACAGGCGCTCAGCAAAAAGGCCATCGCCAACAGGACAACCACGCGCATTAGCGAATAATCACGGCGGTGCCGGTGACGCTGACCATCAACATGCTGCCCTCTTTACCCACGGTTTCGTAGTCGATATCAATGCCCACTACCGCGTTGGCGCCGAGCGCTTTCGCCTGCTCCTCCAGCTCTTTGAAAGCGATCTGGCGCGCTTTACGCAACTCTTTTTCGTAAGCGCCAGAGCGACCACCGACGATATCGCGGATGCCGGCAAAAAAATCGCGGAAAATATTGGCGCCAAGAATCGCTTCACCAGCGACCACGCCGCAATATTCACTGATGCTGTGTCCTTCCAACGTGGGCGTTGTAGAAAATTTCATGGTGTTCTCCTTTTCTGAATCAGCTGGTTATAGCTCGTACGGCGTAAAAGCAAGGCTATACTCTATGCTAAAAATGGCGCTTTGCCAGTGAACAATAAGGAAATCGAGATGAGAAACAATGCCTTTGCGCTGCTTATTCCCGCGGCGTTGCTGCTAAGTGCCTGTACCACCGTTGAGCCGGTCATTAAGGATAATGGCCCGCGCACCGCGGCCTGCGTTGAGGGTGGTCCAGACAGCGTGGCGCAACAGTTTTATGATTTACGCGTTAGCCAGCCAACGCAAGGTTTGCCAGACAGCAACATGCTGGCGAAATATCGCCCTTACCTGAGCGATCACCTGTATCAGAAGCTGCTGAGTGCCAGCAGCCAGAACCCGAAACCCGCGGCGTGGACCCGCGGCGACCTGTTCTCCAGCCTGGCACAAGGCCCAACTTCGGCTGACGTCGCCAGCGCATCCACCATTCCCAATCGCGACGCGCGCAATATCCCGCTGCGCGTTGAGCTAAGCCGCGACAACAAAACCTGGCAAGATGAAGTGCTGATGATCCACGAAGGCACCTGCTGGGTGGTTGATGATGTGCGTTATGTCGGCCAGGTGCCACACGTTGGCGGCGGTTCACTGACGCAACTGCTGGAAGCGAAAAAGTAACCGTTCACTTTTCCTGCAGTTAGCACCATTGATTAGCGCGCCGCATCCTTGCGGCGCTTTTTGTTGATATTTTGTGAATTAAATAGGGCTCGCCAGCCCTCTGCCACCTTGAGTTGCGCGATATTGTGCTACGCTTTGGTTGTTTCACTGCTCTTTAATAAATATTAACCCACCACAATTGCATAACTATTCTGGTGACGTTAAAATCCGCGACACTAATTACTATTCATTTTTTGCGCATGAGTATTCAACTAAACGCCATAAACTGTTTTTACGGTGCCCATCAGGCGCTGTTCGATATCAACCTGGCTTGTCCGCAGGGTGAAACGCTGGTGTTGCTCGGCCCGAGTGGCGCGGGTAAAAGTTCGCTCCTGCGCGTCCTCAATTTGCTGGAGCAACCGCGTTCCGGCAGCCTGCAGATTGCCGGCAACCAGTTTGATTTCACCAAAGCGCCTTCTGACAGCGCGATTCGCGAGCTGCGTCAGAACGTGGGCATGGTATTCCAGCAATACAATCTGTGGCCACACCTGAGCGTGGTGCAGAACCTGATTGAAGCGCCGTGCCGCGTGCTCGGTCTCAGCAAAGACGCTGCGCGAGCGCGTGCCGAAAAGCTGCTGGAACGTCTGCGGCTGACGCCGTATGCCGATCGTTTCCCGCTGCATCTTTCCGGTGGTCAGCAGCAGCGCGTGGCAATTGCCCGTGCGCTGATGATGGAGCCGCAGGTGCTGCTGTTTGATGAACCGACCGCTGCACTCGATCCCGAAATCACCGCCCAGATTGTCAGCATTATTCGTGAGCTGGCCCAGACCAATATCACGCAAGTGATCGTGACGCACGAAGTGGAAGTGGCGCGTAAAACCGCCAGCCGCGTGGTGTACATGGAAAACGGTCACATCGTTGAGCAAGGCGATGCCAGCCACTTTACACAGCCGCAAACCGACGCGTTTGCTAATTATCTTTCGCATTAAGTCAGGAAGCTTCTAATGAAAAAAGTTGTAATTGCTGCCCTCCTTGCCGGCCTGAGCCTGAGCGCGTCTGCTGCACAGACATTGCGTTTCGCTACCGAGGCTTCATACCCTCCCTTTGAATTTGTTGACTCTGACAACAAAATTCAGGGCTTTGATGTCGATCTGGCTAACGCGCTGTGTAAAGAGATGGATGCGACCTGCACCTTTACTAATCAGGCGTTTGATAGCTTGATCCCAAGCCTGAAATTCCGTCGTTTTGATGCGGTAATGGCGGGCATGGACATCACGCCCGATCGTGAGAAGCAAGTGCTGTTCTCTAAACCGTACTACGACAACTCGGCCATCTTCATCGCGCAGAAAGGCAAAATGGCTGACGTAGCCGCGCTGAAAGGCAAACGTGTTGGCGTGCAAAACGGTACCACGCACCAGAAATACCTGTCTGACAAACACAGCGACATCACCGTGGTGCCTTACGACAGCTATCAGAACGCGGTGCTGGATCTGAAAAATGGCCGCATCGACGCCGTATTCGGTGACACCGCGGTGGTAAACGAATGGTTGAAGCAGAACGCCAACCTGGCGCCGCTGGGTGAGAAAGTGACGGATAAAGATTACTTCGGTACCGGTTTAGGTATTGCGGTGCGTCAGGGCAACAGCGAGTTGCAGGGCAAATTCAATGCCGCGCTGGAGAAGATCAAGGCCGACGGTACTTACAAAACCATCTACAGCAAATGGTTCCAGCAGTAATTTCTGATGAATGAAATGATTCCACTCGCAAGCGCCGCCGGCATGACCGTCGGCCTTGCCGTTTGTGCACTGATCGCCGGCCTGGTGCTGGCGATGATTTTTGCTGGTTGGGAATCAGTGCGCTGGAAACCGCTGGCGTGGCTCGGTACTGTGCTGGTGACCTTGATTCGCGGCCTGCCGGAAATTCTGGTGGTGCTGTTTATCTATTTTGGCGCCTCTCAACTGCTGCTGACGCTCTCTGATGGCTTCCATATCAATCTTGGCCTGTTCAACATTCCGGTGCAGGTACAGATTGAAAACTTCGACGTCAGTCCCTTCCTGTGTGGTGTGATTGCGCTGGCGATGCTCTATTCCGCCTATGCGTCGCAAACCCTGCGCGGCGCGCTGAAAGCGGTGCCGGTCGGTCAATGGGAATCGGGTCAGGCGCTTGGCATGAAGAAGTCGGCGATTTTCTTGCGCCTGATTATGCCGCAGATGTGGCGACACGCGCTGCCAGGTTTGGGTAACCAATGGCTGGTGCTGCTGAAGGATACCGCGCTGGTATCACTTATCAGCGTGAACGACCTGATGCTACAAACCAAAAGTATTGCCACCCGCACTCAAGAGCCGTTTACCTGGTATCTGGTGGCGGCGGCGATCTATCTGATTATCACGCTGTTCAGTCAGGCTGTATTGCGCCGTATTGAATTGCGCACCACGCGTTTCGAGCGAGGGGCCTAACGCATGCTGGATTACTTACCCGAGCTGCTAAAAGGGCTTCATACCAGCCTCACGCTGACCGTGGCATCGTTGATTGCCGCGCTGGTGCTGTCGGTGCTGTGTACCATCTTGCTGGCGCTTAAACTGCCGGTGCTAAACTGGCTGGTGAAAGGCTATATCACCCTATTTACCGGTACGCCGCTGCTGGTGCAGATCTTCCTGATCTACTACGGACCCGGCCAGTTCCCCAGCATCCAGAACATTCCGTGGCTGTGGCATCTGCTGTCGCAACCCTGGCTGTGCGCACTGCTGGCGCTGTCGCTCAACAGCGCCGCCTATACCACGCAGCTGTTTTACGGTGCGGTGCGCGCGATTCCCGCCGGCCAGTGGCAGTCTTGTGCTGCGCTCGGCATGAATCGTAAAGATACGCTACGCATTTTGCTGCCGTACGCCTTTAAGCGCGCCCTGTCCTCCTATTCCAACGAAGTGGTGCTGGTATTCAAAAGTACCTCGCTGGCTTACACCATCACGCTGATGGAAGTCATGGGCCACGGACAGTTGCTGTATGGCCGCACTTACGATATCTCGGTGTACGCTGCCGCTGGCCTGATCTATCTGGTGGTTAACGGCTTGCTGACGTTAATGATGCGTCTGGTTGAGAAGCGTGCGCTGACATTTGAGCGCCGTAACTGATGTAACCACAGCGGGCGCCCGAAAAGGCGCCCGTTTTCATTTAAATTATTAAGCAAAAATATTGCATATAAATTCATTAACTGGCATCGTGTAACCCGTTCCGTCTCTGGCATGGTTTACAGGAGTTACATAATGAAAAAATGGATCGTTGCTGCTGCGCTGGCAACTCTGGCAATGAATGCTTATGCGGCTGACAAAATCCGCTTCGCCTCTTCCGCAACTTATCCCCCGTTCGAATCCCTCGATCACGACAACCAAATCGTTGGCTTCGATATCGATCTGGCAAAAGCACTGTGTCAGCAAATGAAAGCGGATTGTACCTTCACCAATAATGCTTTCGATAGCCTGATTCCTTCACTGAAATTCCGTCGCTATGATGCCGTGATTTCAGGTATGGATATCACCGCCGATCGCAGCAAGCAGGTGGATTTCACCCAGCCTTACTACGCTAACTCGGCGATAGTGATTGCGCACAAAGGCCAGTTCACTGACTTCAGCCAGCTGAAAGGCAAACGTGTTGGCGTGGAGAACGGCACCACGCATCAGAAATACCTGCTGGAGAAACATCCGGAGGTGATTGCGGTGGCGTATGACAGCTACCAAAACGCGATTCTCGATCTGAAGAACGGCCGTCTGAACGGCGTGTTTGGCGATACGGCAGTGGTAAATCAGTGGCTGAAGGCCAATGAGGATCTCAGCGCGGTAGGCGAGCACATCACTGACACCGATTTCTTCGGCACCGGTTTAGGGATTGCGGTGCGTAAAGGCAATGAGCCGCTGCTAAATCAGCTGAACAGCGCCTTAGTGGCGTTGAAAGCCAACGGCACCTGGCAGCAGATCAATCAGAAGTGGTTCCCGGAATAAATATTATGGAATAGCGTGGCGTGCGCCTGGCAGGTTCTGCACGTCCTCCGTTCAGGTAAACGCTATGCTGTTCCGCCCTTCTTGATCAGCAAACACAGCACTTCAAAATGCGCGGTATGCGGGAACATGTCGAACAGCTGCACGCGGCTCACGCTATATTCCGCCAGACGCACAATGTCCTGCGCCATGCTGGTGGGATTGCAGCTGGAATAAAGAATATAGTCGGGCGCCATCTCACTGAGATAGGCACACAACTCCGCGCCGATACCGCGACGTGGCGGATTGACCAGCACCAGCTGCGGCACCTGCTCACGTGAAGTGGCGAATTGCGTGGAATCCAGCGCGGCAAAGCTCACTTTCTCTAATCCAAGCTGTTGGGCCGACTGCTGCGCACAGGCGATGGCCTCGGCATTGATCTCGATGCCGGTCAGCTGCATCTCAGGCGTTGCGCAGTGCAAGCCAAATCCCCCCACACCACAAAACAGATCCCACATGCTGCTCACCGATAACTGCGCGACCCAATCGCGTGCGGTGGCGTAAAGATCGGCCGCCACTTTTGGGTTGGTCTGGAAGAAGCTCTGCGGACGGATATAGAGCGGTACCTGATTGAAGCTTTCCGCCAGCGCCTGATCGGACGTCAGAGCAATCTCTTCATCACCTTCAAGAATCGCCATATGCACTGGCTGAATATTGGCGGAAATCACCTTCAACTGCGGCAGCTGTTGTTGCAGCCACGGCAGGGCATCGCGCAGCTGTTGTAACTTACTGGTGGAACGCAGCACAAAGCGCAGCATCATGCCACCCTGCGTGCTTTCAGTTAACAGCAGAAATTTCAGCTCACCGCGTTTGCGCGCCACGTTGTAGGGGGTTAAACCGGCGCGGGCGATAAAGGGTTTAAGCACCTCAAATACCGCGCCAAAGCTATCCGGATACAGCGGACAGGCGCATAAATCCACCGGCTCACCGTCGCGTGCCACCATACCGAGAATCGGCCGCTCAACGCTGCCGCTAACCACCATTTTGGCCTTATTACGAAACCCTTGCTGCCCGGATGCCACCGGCGGCAGCCATTCGCCTACCGGCCTCTCAGCCAGCAGTTGTTCCAGCAGCGACTGCTTGTCGTTGAGCTGTTGCGGATAGGGTTTTTCCAGCCACTGGCACGAGCGACAGCGACCGGCATCATAAAGCGCGCAATGCATGCAAATGCCTGTATTCAGAATCGGGAGAAAAAATGGGGGGCGATTGTATCACCGGTACCGGAAAAAAGCGCGGCTGCTGGCGGGCACAAACAGCAGTCCTAGCACCACTAAATCCGGCAGCTTTTGCAGCAGCGTGTGGTGAATAATCTGCGCGTTACTTTCGCCGGGAATGCTGAAAATCTCCGGGTAAATCCAGCCCACCGAGGCCATCAACATATAGATCAGTACAATGATTTGTGTCGCAACATAGCCCCAGCGCCCACGATTATTGCCGCGCATCAGGGTAAAGGCACAACGCAGTTCAAACAGGAAAATCAGCTGGCTGGCGATAAAGATCAGGGTGGAATCCCAGGCTTGTGCGCTGCGATGCACAAAGTTGGCGAGTTCGTCATAACCCAGTTCGTTAGCCAGCATCAACACGCTGAGGCAGCGCGTAATAATGATGGCGTTGCCCGCCACCAGCACAGGCACCGGCGTAACGTTAATCATTGCACCGTTTTTCAGGGTTTCCGACATGGTTTGGCTCCGTCACCATAATAAAACGGGCCGATATAATCAGCCCGTTCTTATGGTGGCAAATGTTACGACGTTCAGCCACGTTTTGCTTTCTGAATATCGCGTAAACGCTGCTTTTCTTCGTGCGCCATAAAACGCCAGGCGATAAAACCGACTAAACCGACGACAAACAGAATCAGCGAGGCTAACGCATTGATCTCTGGATTCACGCCACGACGCACGGTGGCGAAAATCGCCATCGGCAAGGTGGTCGCGCCAGGGCCGGTCACAAAGCTGGCTATCACTAAATCGTCGAGCGATAACGTAAACGCCAGCAGCCAGCCAGTCACGATAGCAGGCGCAATCATCGGCACCGTGATGACGAAAAACACTTTCACCGGCGTTGCGCCGAGATCCATCGCCGCCTCTTCAATCGAGCGATCCAGCTCGCGCAAACGCGAGTTAATCACCACCGCCACGTAAGCGGTACAGAAGGTGACGTGCGCCAGCCAGATGGTCAGCATGCCGCGATCGCTTGGCCAGCCAAAGGTATTGCCCATCGCCACAAACAGCAGCAGCAGCGATAAACCGGTGATCACATCGGGCATCACCAGCGGCGCGGTCAGCATAAAGGCGAAGCCGTTATGCCCACGGAAACGGCCAAAGCGCACAATCACCACCGCCGCCATGGTACCGAGCACCACCGCCATGGTGGCGGAAAGCGCGGCGATAGTCAGGCTGAGGCCCACCGCATCGAGCATTGCCTGATCCTGAAACAACACGTTGTACCAGTGGAATGAAAAATTCTCCCATACCGTGACCAGCGGCGAACTGTTGAAGGAGTACACCAGCAGCAGCAGCATTGGCGCGTACAGGAACATAAAGCACAGCACCAGAATCACGGTGCGCCACGGAGATCGAATGGTTGGTAACTGGCTCATTCCTTCTCTCCCACTTCACGGTTTTGATGCTTATGGAACCAGATAATCGGCAGAATCAGGATCAACAAAATGATCACCGCCAGCGCGGATGCGACCGGCCAGTCGCGGTTGTTGAAGAACTCCTGCCACAAAATACGCCCAATCATGATGCTGTCCGGACCGCCCAGCAGTTCAGGGATCACGTACTCGCCCACCGCCGGAATAAATACCAGCATTGAACCGGCAATAATCCCGCCTTTGGTCAGCGGTACAATCACACTGAAGAAGGTCTTCAGCGGGCGTGCGCCAAGATCCAGCGACGCTTCCACCAGTGAATAATCGATACGCGTCAGCGCGGTATAAATTGGCAGTACCATAAACGGCAAATAACAGTAAACGATGCCGATATACACCGCGGTATTGGTATAGAGAATCACCAGCGGATGATCGATAACGCCGAGCCACATCAGGAAGCGGTTGAGAATACCGTTGTTATTAAGCAGCCCCATCCACGCGTAAACGCGCACCAGGAAGGAGGTCCACGACGGTAGGATCACCAGCAACAGCAGAATGGTGCGCATCGACGGCTTGCTGTGCGCCACCGCCCACGCCAGCGGATAACCGATCATCAGGCAGATAATGGTGGAGATGCCCGCCACTTTCAGCGACGTCAAATACGCATCGGCATAAAGCGGATCGTCGGTCAGCGTGAAGTAGTTGCCGAGATTGAGCACCAGATTGAGCTGGCCATCCGCCCAGGTAACCAAATCGGTATACGGCGGAATCGCGCGCGCAATATCGGCGAAGCTGATCTTCAGCACGATCAGGAACGGCAGCAGGAACAGCAGGATCAGCCACAGGTAAGGCAAAGCAATGACCAGCTTGCGGCCGTGCTGCATCTTAATACGCGTTGCCCAGCGCTGCAGCGGCGTGCCCACCACTTTGGGCGCGCTGCGTTGAGAAATCTGGCTCATATCGCCCCCTTAAACCGTCAGAACCACACAGCTGTCGGCGTCCCAGCAGAGACGCACTTCATCGCCCCATGTTGGCGCGCCTTTGCGGTAGCGATGGGCGTTTTGCAACTGTGCGCTGATCATCTGGCCGCTGCGCAGACGCACGTGATAAATCGACAGGTCGCCGAGATAAGCAATGTGTACCACTTCACCGACAGCAAAGTTGCAGCCATCGGCTGGCACCTCTTCGCACAGCATCACTTTTTCCGGACGCAGCGCAACGTGCACCGGCACGTTATCGACGATTGAGACATCGGTCTGCACTTTTAGCGGATGCACCAGGCCGGGCGCATCAATGATCAGCGCGTCTTCACCACGTTCGCGCAGCAATCCTTCGAACACATTGACTGAACCGATAAACTCGGCGCTGTAACGGCTGGTGGGATGCTCGTAGATCTCTTCCGGCTCGCCGATCTGCACGAATTTACCGCGGTTCATGATGGCGATGCGGCCCGCCATGGTCATCGCTTCTTCCTGATCGTGCGTCACCATTACGCAGGTGGCACCCACACGTTCGAGAATATCGACCACTTCGTGCTGCATACGATCACGCAGTTTTTTATCCAGCGCACCCATCGGTTCATCAAGCAGCAGTAATTTTGGACGCTTCGCCAGGCTACGCGCCAGCGCCACACGCTGACGTTGACCGCCAGAAAGCTGATGCGGCTTACGCCTGGCGAACTCCTGCATATGCACCAGTGACAGCATCTCTTCGACGCGGCTGCTGATTTCGCCTTTCGGCAGTTTGTCCTGCTTCAATCCAAAAGCGATGTTCTGCTCCACCGTCATGTGCGGGAACAGCGCGTAAGACTGAAACATCATGTTGATCGGGCGCTTATACGGCGGAACATGCGAGAGATCCTGACCATCCAGCACAATCTGGCCGCTGGTGGGCGGCTCGAATCCCGCCAGCATACGCAATAAGGTCGATTTGCCGCAGCCGGAAGCACCCAGCAGCGCAAAAATCTCACCTTTGTAAATGGTCAGACTGACATCATCGACGGCATGCTGACCGTCAAAAGATTTGGTCAGGTTGCGAATTTCCAGCAGCGGCGTTAACGCCTTAGCGGTTTTATTTGGGGGGCGGGGAATCGCATCGTTCACTAACATTTCTCCGGCGCTAAAATCGCGCGGCACAGCCAGCCGCTAAAAATGGCACAACAGAGGCCAATACCGCACCTCTGTTGTCGTCTTCAGGCAATAATCGTTCAGAACGAGTTACTTACCACTTTTTACTTTAGTCCATGCACGGGTACGCACACGATCCAGTTTCGGATCCTGGACCTTGAGCACAAACAGTTTGGCCATGGCATCCGGCGTTGGGAAAATGCCCGGATTGTTACGCACGTCCGCATTAATCAGCGGCAGCGACGCTTTGTTACCGTTGGCGTAGTTGATGTTGTTGGAAACATCAGCAATGACTTTTGGATCCATCATGTAATTCAGGAATTTGTATGCGCCTTCCACATTTTTCGCGTCTTTTGGAATCGCGAACATGTCGAAGAACGCCAGTGCGCCCTGCTTCGGCACGATATAGCCGAGATGCACACCATTGTTGGCTTTGTCCGCACGATCTTTGGCCTGCAGGATATCGCCCGACCAACCAATTGCGACACAGATATTGCCGTTCGCCAGATCATTGATGTACTGCGACGAGTGGAAGTAACGGATGTTCGGACGCAGCTTCAGCAGCAAATCGGTAGCCGCGCCAGAGTAATCTTTCGCGTCAGAGCTGTTCGGATCTTTGCCGAGATAGTTGAGCACGGTGGCAAATATCTCTTCCGGCGCATCGAGGAAGGACACCCCGCAACCTTTCAGCTTTTCCAGATTCTCTGGTTTCAGCACCAGATCCCAGCTATCCAGCGGCGCATCTTTGCCCAGTGCGGCTTTCACTTTATCGATGTTATAGCCGATGCCGGTGGTGCCCCACAGGTAAGGAATCGCGTATTTGTTACCCGGATCGTGCTGGGCCACTTTCGCCATCAGATCGGGATCGAGGTTTTTGTAGTTCGGCAGCTTGCTCTTATCCAGCTCCTGGAATACGCCCGATTGCAGCTGACGTGCAAGGAAACTGGACGATGGCACCACCACGTCATAGCCGGTGCTGCCGGCCATCAGTTTGCCTTCCAGTACTTCGTTAGAATCGAAAACGTCGTAGACCACCTTGTCGCCGGTCAGCTTTTCAAAATTCGGTACCGTATCCGCCGCGATATAATCGGACCAGTTATAGACATGCAGCGTTTTATCTTCTGCCTGAGCACCGGCGGCCGCAGCCATCAGCACACCAGCAACCACACCTGGCAACCATTTTTGACGTTGGTTGAACATGTTTTCCTTCCTCCTGAGCGGGTCATTACAACGCTGTATACACGCGATCCGAACGTTGCGATTACTGTAAAAATTACAGGCACACAATGAATCAATATTCAGCGGGAGTTTAATAGCAAAAACCTATACCTGCGCTGAGGTTGCACGTCTCAAGCAGCCCCGCAAGAATAGCCCCCCCGCACCACCTTCACCAGATCCCAGCTTAAAAAACGCCTTTTTGCGATAAGTTATGCATGTTTCTGCTATGGGGTTTGGCACTAGTGGCATAAAGCACAACTAATATCTGGCAATAAAGGGCAAAATGCAGAATAAAAAGTGGTAGGGCTAAAATGAAAACTGCCGCAAAAAGCGGCAGTTAGCGAGGCGGGGAACTCAGTGCAGCATCGCGTGGCTGCTGGCGCTGGGTTGTCGCTCCTCATCTTCTTCCACTATCAGCAAGTGGTTGGCAAAGGCTTCCATAATTACCATGGAAACGCCCTCTTCACTTTGCTTCATAAAGTGGGAGAATTGACCGAAGGTTAATCCGGCGCTGGTACTGATCGACTGGCAAACAATCAGCTTCGGCAGATTGTCGTCCTGAATATCAACAAAGGCTTTAATGGTCAGCGAGCTGGCGTTGATCTGCGATAAATCGCCTACCAGCGGAATCAGCGCCGTGGGTTTTACTTCTGCCAGCGCGGAGAAGAGGATGACGTTATCCACCAGGTCAATTTTTGCATCAAACACCCCGTCAAAATTCTGCATGTGCGGCAGGTGCAGTGCCTGACAGGCATCGCATTCGAACCAGGTGATATTTTGTTGATCCAGCCAGCGACGCAGTACGTCAATGTCCGGAACGACCAGTGAATCCATCGTAATATCCTGTGGGGTGAAGAAATGAGCGCCTTAGCTTACGGAAAAACCGATCTGGATGCCACGAAAACCGCTGAAAAGCGCGGCTTAGCCGCCGGTTTTAGGACGATAGCCGGGGCAAGCATGCTGCTCAATCCACTTGATCATCATGGTGGCGATATCTAAACCGGTAATGCCTTCAATCCCTTCCAGTCCCGGTGAGGCATTCACCTCCATCACCAGCGGCCCACGATGGGCGCGCAGAATATCCACACCGGCCACGGCAAGCCCAAGCGTGCTGGCGGCTTTTACCGCGATGTCCCGCTCCTGATCGGTGATCTGCACGGCGCGCGCTGTGCCGCCGCGATGCAGATTGGAACGAAAATCACCCTCTTTCGCCTCGCGCTCAATCGCCGCTACCACCTCGTCGCCAATCACCAGACAGCGAATGTCGCGGCCTTGCGCTTCCTTGATAAATTCCTGCACCAGAATATGGGCATTGAGGCCACGAAAGGCATCGATCACACTCTCCGCCGCTTGACGCGTTTCCGCCAGTACCACGCCAATGCCCTGCGTGCCTTCCACCAGCTTCACCACTAGCGGTGCCCCGCCAACCATGGCGATCAAATCCTCGGTATCATCCGGCGAGGAGGCAAAACCGGTGATCGGCATATCGATACCTTCACGCGCCAGCAACTGCAGCGAACGCAATTTGTCGCGCGCGCGGGTAATTGCCACCGACTCATTGAGCGGATAGCTGCCGCGCACCTCAAACTGGCGCAGCACTGCAGTACCGTAAAAAGTGGTGGCGGTGCCGATGCGCGGAATCACCGCATCAAAATGCCCCAGCGCCTCGCCGCGGTAATGCACCGCCGGCGAATCGGAGTTGATATTCATGTAGCAGGAGAGCGGATCAATGATCTGCACCTGATGGCCACGCGCCTCCGCGGCGTCGTGCAGACGTTTACACGAATATATCGATCCATCGCGGGTGAGAATGGCCATCTTCATTGCAGAGTTCCTTGTGATTAGCGTGTCGCCCACCCCTGCTGATGCAGGTAATCCAGAATAAAGGGACGCGTTTCTTTGATGATCAGACGCTGAATCAGCTGACTCCAGGTTTCGGAACGCTGGTTGCTGTCGCGCTGCTGATAATAGGCGGTAATTTGCTCATCGTACTGTGCCAGCACGCTTTTATCGACGGGTTGATAGCTATTTTCATGCACCAGCATCGCTTGTGGCATGCGCGGTTTAACGTCCGGTACATCAGCCGGATGGCCCATGCAGAAGCCGAACAGCGGCAGTACAAACTTCGGCAGCTCAAGCAGTTCGGTCACTTCAGCGATGCTATTGCGAATGCCGCCAATAAATACGCCGCCAAGGCCGAGCGATTCCGCCGCCACCATGGCATTTTGCGCCATTAGCGCGGTATCAACGCAGCCGAGCAGCAGCTGTTCAGCACGTCCCAGTTGCGCATCCGGGCAGATCTGCTGATGGCGATTGAAATCCGCGCAGAACACCCAAAACTCCGCCGCCGCGCTCACCCACGGCTGGCCGCCAGTCAGCTGCACCAGCTGCTCGCGTTTTGCCGCATCGGTGATACGAATAATCGAGGAGCACTGCAAAAAGCTGGAGGTGGAAGCCGCTTGTGCCGCTGCAATAATGGCGCTGCGTTGCGCCTCATTTATGCCCTGTTCGGTAAAGGCGCGAATGGAACGGTGGCTGCACAGTAAATCGATAGTCGGCGTCATAAACCTCTCCGGTGGTTACTTCTTTTTGTTGGATTGATTGAACAATTGCGGGGCCATCGCCTTCGCCGTGCGCCACATCATCATCCATGCGGCAGGCAGCATCAGCGCGATGCCAAGAAAAAACAGTAGCGTCGCCAGCGGCTTTTTCGCGATGAAGCTGGGAGCGCTCACCCAGTCGTTGGTCAGCAGCAGTGCGCCAACCACAGCAAGCACGCCGAGCACTTCAAGCAGCAACACGGGTTTGGGTAATGTGGCGAGATTACGCATGCGATGGATCCTTTAACGTACAATCAGTTTTAGCGTCTGCATAGGCAGCAGATATCAGAATAACAGGTAACTTCTTCTTCCTTTAAGCAGGATGGGCGGGCATGATGTGACGCATTATTCACGCTGTGATGTGATTCTAGTCACAAAACAGCAGCGGAAGGAGAGAAGCAATGATTGCAGTGATTTTTGGCCGTTCAAGCTGCCCTTACTGCGTACGTGCGAAAGAGTTGGCTGCCAGGCTGACTAGTGAGCGCGACGACTTTAACTATCAGTATGTTGATATTCAGGCCACCGGCATTACTAAAGCCGATCTGGAAGCGCGTGCTGGCAAGCCGGTCACCACTGTGCCGCAGATTTTCCTCGACGATCAGCACGTAGGCGGTTACACCGAATTCGCTGCCTGGACGAAAGAAAATCTGGGTATCGAAGCGTAAGAGAACGGGCCTGCGGGCCCGTTTTTGATCGTGCTATTGGGCACGCATCGCCAGCATTATACGCAGCAAGCGTACCAGCAGCGCACCACAGCCCGCCCAGAACAGCGCACTTAAACTCCAGGCCACAATCAGCAAGGCGCTATGCGTCATCGGTATGAACAGCATCAGCCACATCATTCCCAGCAGCGTGCCGCCTAGCGCCACCCACAAGGTGCTGACCAGCGGACTCTCTGGCTGCAATAGCGCCATTAACATCCCCGGTAATAAAAACAGCAGTAATTCTGGTTGTCCGCGCACGGCTTGTTCACTGGCGGCGGCCCAGAAATGATGTGCATAAATAAACACCAGCGTATAAAGCATCACGCCCAGAACCGATGCTGGCCAGCGATTATTGCGCTGCAACATAATTAGCCTCAACTTTTACGTTAACAATTATGAAACTTTTTTGCCCTGATGCGCACGACTGGAAATAAAAAGAAACAGCTTCAGGCGGAAGGAATGAAAACTGCCGATAGCTGAGGGTGTTAATTATGATTAGAATGACGCCGCTTTAGATTTGGTCTGCGCTATCCCTGCGGCAAAACCTTGGCGTCGGCACAAGATAGCGAAAAAAGACCCTCTCATCAACTGGTTACAATTTAAGAAGAAGTTAAACCGTGAACATTAACGTCGCAGAATTGTTAAGCGGAAATGACGTTCTGTTATTATTTGTCGTTTTAGCACTCGGACTCTGCTTAGGCAAATTACGCCTTGGCTCAGTCCAACTCGGTAATTCCATTGGAGTACTGGTTGTTTCGTTGATTCTAGGTCAACAGCATTTCGCCATTAATACTGATGCATTAAGTCTTGGCTTTATGCTGTTTATTTTTTGTGTGGGCGTTGAAGCCGGGCCTAACTTTTTCTCAATATTCTTCCGCGACGGTAAAAACTATTTCTTTTTGGCGATTGTCATGGTCGTTAGTGCGCTGTTAATCGCCCTGACGCTTGGCAAACTGTTCGGCTGGGATATTGGTTTAACCGCGGGCATGTTAGCCGGTTCGATGACGTCGACACCGGTGCTGGTTGGTGCCGGAGATACCTTGCGGCAAAGCATCAGCGAC
This sequence comes from Enterobacter ludwigii, assembly GCA_900068845.1. GTDB lineage: Bacteria > Pseudomonadota > Gammaproteobacteria > Enterobacterales > Enterobacteriaceae > Pantoea > Pantoea ludwigii_A. Next base: position 488,239 of record CEFQ01000010.1, on the reverse strand, counting down.
AGCCATCAACTCACATTAATGCAGGATAATCTCAGCCTCGGATACGCCCTGACCTATCTGGTGGGTTTAGTCAGCCTGATTTTTGGCGCGCGCTATCTGCCGCGCCTGCAACATCAGGATCTACCGACCTGCGCGCAGCAAATTGCGCGCGAGCGCGGCCTCGACGCCGACAGCCAGCGCAAAGTGTTTCTGCCGGTGATCCGCGCATATCGCGTGGGTCCTGAATTGGTGGAATGGAGTGGCGGTAAAAACCTGCGTGAGTTGGGCATCCATCGCCAGACCGGTTGCTACATTGAGCGTCTGCGCCGCAACGGTATTCTCGCCAGCCCCGACGGCGATGCGATGTTACAACTGGGCGATGATATCTCGCTGGTGGGCTATCCCGATGCGCACGCGCGTCTGGATCCTAGCTTCCGTAACGGCAAAGAAGTATTCGATCGCGACCTGCTGGATATGCGCATCGTCACGGAAGAGATCGTGGTGAAAAATCATAACGCGGTTAACAAGCGTCTGAGCCACCTCAAGCTGACCGATCACGGCTGCTTCCTCAATCGTGTGATCCGTAGCCAGATTGAAATGCCGATTGATGACAGCATTATGCTGAACAAAGGCGATGTGTTGCAGGTGAGCGGCGAGGCGCGCCGTGTGAAAAGCCTGGCCGATCGCATTGGCTTTATCGCTATTCACAGTCAAATCACCGATCTCCTCGCCTTCTGCGCGTTCTTTATTGTCGGTTTGATGGTCGGGATGATCACCTTTCAGTTCAGCAATTTCAGCTTCGGCATCGGTAACGCCGCGGGGTTATTGTTCGCCGGCATCATGCTCGGCTTTATGCGCGCTAACCATCCCACCTTTGGCTATATCCCGCAGGGTGCGCTGACGATGGTAAAAGAGTTTGGTCTGATGGTATTTATGGCGGGCGTTGGTTTGAGCGCGGGCAGCGGTTTGCAGCACGGCTTTGGCAGCGCTGGCGCGTTGATGCTGCTCAGCGGCTTATTGGTGAGTTTGCTGCCGGTGGTGATTTGCTATCTGTTCGGTGCTTACGTGCTGCGCATGAACCGCGCCCTGCTGTTTGGTGCCATTATGGGCGCCCGCACCTGTGCGCCAGCGATGGAGATCATCAGCGATACCGCGCGCAGCAGCATTCCAGCCTTGGGCTATGCAGGTACCTACGCGATTGCCAACGTATTACTGACTCTGGCAGGCACCTTGATCGTCATCGTCTGGCCACTATTGCCGTTCTAAAAATATATTTGACGCTATTTCGAACTTTCTTTTGGGGTCGCAGTCTGAATAAGTGCCACTGCTTTTCTTTGAAATCCCCAAATTGTGGAGCCCGCCGGTCACTGACTTGCGGGTTTTTTTATGGCTGCAATTCTGCCGCTTAAGGTTTTCCTCAGGTTAAATTGCCACTCTGCCATCCTGATGTCGTATTTTTAAATCTTCATGCAACTTTCATCAAAGTTAAACACTCCAACAACCCGCGATAAGATTAAGAGCACGACTATTTAATCCTGGTTCGGACGCTTCTAGGCTATCAGCTTTATTTTGCTGGCAATTTTTATGCTGGTGTTTTTTGGGTAAACAAGACGAGGACAAGGAATCGTGATGGAAGCACTGAACCACACGCTCTTTTTATGGATCAACGCCACAGAGGATTCACCGCAGTGGTTGATTAGTCTGGCGACTTTTATCGCCAAAGATGTGATTGCCATCGTGCCGCTGCTGATTGTGGCGCTGTGGCTGTGGGGACCGCGCGCTCAAGTGCAGTCTCAACGCGAGCTGGTGCTAAAAACCGGCATGGCGCTGCTTTACGCGCTGAGCATTTCGTGGTGCGTTGGACAGCTGCTGCCGCATCCGCGTCCGTTCGCAATTGGTTTTGGCCATCAGTTCCTGTCGCACCGGCCTGACGATTCCTATCCGAGCGATCACGGCACGACCATTTTCACCTTTGCACTGGCGTTTATCTTCTGGCATCGCCTTTGGTCAGGTGTGCTTTTACTGTTGGTCGGCAGCGCCATCGCCTGGTCCCGCGTCTACCTTGGCGTGCACTGGCCGATGGATATGCTGGGCGGATTTTTGGTTGGCTTGCTGGGTTGTCTGGCGTCGCACATGGCGTGGCAGCTTTATGGTGAGCGGATGCTGGCATTTACACATCAGGTATATCGTGCGCTGTTTGCCATGCCTATTAAGAAGGGGTGGATTCGCGAGTGAGCGATAAGGTCGCCAGCAATGGCGCCCCTACAGCTGCCAGACGTACGCCTTTAAGAGTTCTTAACTCACTATTGAGTTCGTAGGGTCGCCATTCATGGCGACCAGGTGCGCATTGATGCGCACCGTTTATTTCCTGACACTTAACTAAACCACTTCCCGAACCAGCCGTGGAATTTCATCATGATGAAATCCCAAATCCGACCTATAAAGCCGCCTTCCGGTACTGCTTCCAATGCGACTAACGGACGTTGTTCAATGGTTTTGCCATCCAGCTGGAAATCAATCGTGCCGACGACCTGATTTTTCTCCAGCGGCGCTTCCAGCTGGGGCGCGTTAAGGGTAAAACTGGCCTTAAGGTTTTTCATCTGCCCTTTCGGCACGGTAATCGCTGCGTCTTTTGCCACACCAAGATTCACCTGACTGCGATCGCCAAACCATACACGTTGCTGAGCAAAGGGTTTGTCGGCCTTAATTGGCGTGACGGTTTCATAAAAGCGGAAGCCCCACGTCAGTAATTTCTCACTTTCGCGGAAACGCGTCGCATCCGTCGCGGCACCCAGCACCACGGAAATCAGGCGCATATCCCCTTCTGTTGCCGACGCCACCAAATTATTGCCTGCGCCGGAGGTGTGGCCGGTTTTGATGCCATCCACCTTCAAATTGCTGCTCCAAAGCAGACGATTTCGGTTCATCTGTTTAATTTTGTTGAAGGTGAACTCTTTTTCGCTATTCAGCGCATACTCTTCCGGTACATCGCTAATCAAACGCTGGCCAATAATCGCCATATCACGCGCGGTGCTGTACTGCCCTTCGGCATCCAGACCGTGCACCGTCATAAAGTGGGTGTTTTGCAGGCCAAACGCTTTGACGTAGTTGTTCATCAAACCGATAAACGAATCCTGGCTGCCCGCGACATAATCCGCCAGCGCAATACAGGCATCGTTACCGGATTGAATCACCACACCTTTATTCAGTTCTGACACCGGAATACGGTCGCCAGGTTTGAGGAACATCAGCGACGAACCGCGTAGTTTTGGATTGCCGGTTGCCCAGGCATCCTGGCCGATGGTGACCATGTCATCGTTGGTAATTTTGCCTGATTTCAGCGCCTGGCCGACCACATAGCTGGTCATCATTTTGGTCAAGCTGGCGGGGTCGAGACGCTGATCGGCATTAGATTCCGCCAGCACTTTGCCGCTGTTGTAATCCATCAAAATCCAGGCTTTGGCATCAATTTGCGGTGCCGCAGGGGCCTGTTCAGCCAGGGTGGCAGTGGGAATAAAAAGTAACAGGAGTGAAGATGCAGCCAGCGGCCGCCAGACAGAAGCGAAGGTGTTTTTTCTCATGAGCGTGACCAGATTGTCCTTGTTAAATCTCGATTTTCTTGCAGGCAAGACATGTCTCGCCCCACGCTAACGGTTAAGGACAGCGAAAAAAACCGTCCAATCGTAAAGTTTTATAGAGTTTATTAGAGTAACCCTGGCAGCAACCGTGCAGCCCCGCCACCTTTACCCCTAAACATGCCGATAAAAATTGCGTGTAATTCCGATTTTTCGCAGAACGGTTAAGCCAGTCACAAATTTCCGCTAACCTGAATCCAGTCAGCCTGAGGAGAACAGCGATGGACTTAGCCATTTTCGATCTGGACGAAACCCTGATTTGTGAAGACAGCACCAGCCTGTGGCTGCGCTGGTTGGTTTCACAGGGATTTGCCCCCGAAGAGATCATTCATCAGGAAAAAATCCTGATGGAGAAATATCACACCGGCACGTTATCAATTGAAGAGTATATGAACACCACGCTGGCACCCTTAGCGGGCATGGCCACCATGACCGTTGAAGGCTGGGTGCGCCGCTTTATCCATCGCGACATCATGCCCCGCGTTTACCCCGCCGCCCGCGAGCGCATTGAGTGGCATCAGCAGCGCGGCGACACGGTAATGATCATCACCGCCAGCGGCGATCACCTGGCCGTTCCCATCGCCGATCGTCTTGGTGTACACGGTGCGCTGGCGATTGGTGTAGAAGTGGTGGATGAACGCTACAGCGGACACACTTACGGCACCATGACCTATCGTGAAGGCAAAGTGACGCGCCTGAGTGACTGGAAAGCGTTACAGCAGGATCAACACTTTGAACGCACCTGGGCTTACAGTGATTCAATGAATGATTTACCGCTGCTGACGCATGCCGATCATGCGTGGGTCGTAAATCCTAATCCGCTGCTGCTGCAGGAAGCGCAACAGCGCGGATGGGAAGTGTGTAACTGGGTGCGATAACTATCCTTGCGGGGTGCTGGCGTCCGTCAGCCCCACTTTCAGTAACTTGCCGTTAGCAGCATCGGTCAGCACATAAAGATAACCATCCGGCCCCTGCCGCACATCACGAATACGCTCGCCACGGTCACCGAGTAATCTCTGCTCTTCAACCACTTTTTCGCCGTTGATCTGTAAACGAATCAGGCTCTTTTCCTTCAGCGCGCCGATAAACAGTGAGTTTTTCCACTGAGGAAAACGTGCGCTGTTATAAAAAGCCATGCCGCTGATGGCCGGTGAGACTTTCCAGTAATGCAGCGGTTGCTCTGTTCCCTCGACCTCACTGCCCTTTGCTTCCGGTACTTTCTGGCCGCTGTAGTCAATGCCGTGCGTCGCCAGCGGCCAACCGTAATTTTTGCCCTTCTCTGGGATATTTACCTCATCGCCGCCGCGTGGACCGTGTTCACTTTCCCACATTTGCTGCGTCCACGGATTGAGCGCCAGCCCTTGCGGATTGCGCATGCCGTAGGACCAAATTTCAGCGCGCGCGCCCTGACGATCGACAAACGGATTGTCCGGCGGGATTTCACCGTCTTTGGTCAGACGCACGATTTTGCCGGAGAGCTTATCCAACTGTTGCGCGCTGCTGCTGGCAAAGTTGTCACCAAAGGTGACATAGAGAAAGCCCTGACGATCAAAAGCCAGGCGCGTGCCGATATTGGCGCCACCCGATAGCTTTGGCGTTTGCTCCAGCACGACCTTGAAATCATTGAGCTGGCGGTTGTCATCGCTGAGACGACCAAAGCCCACCACGCCACCGGCGCGACCGCTCTCATCTGCGGTGGTGTAGCTGAGCCACACGCGGCGACTTTGGGTGAAGTCCGGCGCCAGCACCACATCCAGCAAGCCACCTTGACGATTCGCCCATACCTTTGGCACACCGCCGATCGGCTGCGACAAGCCTCGGTCTGGCTGCCAGCTGCGAAGTTGGCCGGATCGTTCAGTAATTAATAGCGTTTGATTGTCGGGCAGAAAGGCCACCGACCACGGATGATCGAGCTTGTCTTGCAAAACCTGCACCTGCACATCGGCAGCGAGCAGCGGGGAGGAACAGCTTAAGGCGCCAAACAGAAGCGCGGCGGGCAGTAATCGCATGGCATTCTCCTTTATCACGGTCTGCCGTTAAGGGTAGTCAGCACGTAACAAAGGATGGGACGGATTTACAAAACATTAAGCCCGGCACGCGGCCGGGCACAGATTCACGGCGTGGAGAAGGCTACGACATCACGCACCATCTCATCAATCGCCGGACGGAGATCGTTGAGTGTGATTGGCGTGCTGCTGTTCGGCAACGGCTTACCGAAGGCTTTACGCACCACTTTGATCAGCGGCTTACCGGTTTGTCCATCCACCGCTTCCACTTCCAGGAACAGTGCACTCTCTTGTGTGCGATGTCCGGTGGCCGCCATGGTACTCGCCACTACCGCCGCGACCGGCACCACCTCATAGAATTGCATGCCCTTGTTTTCAGCCGACACCGCAGTGATAGCCGTTTTCACCACCAGCGTTTGTGGACCTTTTTGTGTTACCAGCGGTTTGCGCTCAGAGATTGCACGTTTCAGCTGGCTATCGGTATAGCTCCGCACCTCGTCCAGCGTTTGCTGGCTGACACGTGCATTGGGATGTGGCACCGGATAATAGACCACTGGCGTATAGACCACGCCGCGATAATCCGCATCGCGATAATCGGGAGATACCCAGCGTAGCGTTGGTTTGCCGCTCGGTGATTTTTCCGGTTGCAACTGACTGTAATCGCCGAGAAAGCCCGAATATTGTTGTTTGTCAGCAACATGAGAAGTACAGCCCGCCGCCAGCAATGCCAGCGTTAACACAGGAACAAAAAGGGGAAATCGCATGAGAAAGCCCTTATCAGAGGTAATTGCTTCTCAAGTGTAGAGGTTGGTTTTCAGCGCGGTGGGAAATATTCATGAAATGCGAAGAGAAACCACCTGCTTTGCAGGTGGTTAGCGGGAATTACTCGAAGCAGGTTTCTGGATTTTCCGACAATGAAATGAAGGATTCACCGCCTTTGGTCAGCGCGATAATCCCGCCGCTCTCAATATCATAAACCCACCCGTGCAGGCGAACTTTGCCTTTACGCAGCGCCACCGCCACGGAAGGGTGTGTTTTGATATTGTGCAGCTGCGCAATCACGTTCTCTTTCACCATCTCATTGAGACGTTTCTCCACGCTATCGTAGTTGCGCTCTTCTACCACCGCTTTAGCCGCGTTAGCGTAGTGCAACCAGTGATCGACCGCTGGCATGGTTTCCAGATCGGCATTAGAAGCAATCGCGTTCATGGCTCCGCAGTTGGAGTGACCACAAATAATAATTTCGGTCACACCCAGCGCTACGACCGCGTACTCAATGGTTGCTGACACACCACCTGGCTCGGGTCCAAACGGCGGCACAATGTTACCGGCGTTACGGATCACGAACAGCTGGCCAGGCTCTGACTGCGTCACCAGCTCTGGCACCAGACGGCTGTCTGAGCAGGAGATAAACAGGGCTTTGGGATTTTGGTTGGATGCCAAACTTTTGAAAAGATCCTTCCTTTCAGGGAACACATTCTGTTGAAAATTCAGAAAACCTTTGACGATCTCTTGCATATGTCTGCTCTCACATTATCCACTTCTGCCCTGGCAGTGAGGATTCACCATCAGTGCGATTTGAAATTTTCAGTGGAGATAACAACTTACCTTCACCGACCCAACATTTAAGCAAAAGGCGCCCGCTTACACAACTCGGATGACCCTCTGCAGCCGGGCGCGTAGAGGGTGCGCCACAACGAATTAAACGCACCGCCAAATGAGTTAAGCATAATCACAACATATTGGTTACCCCTTAAGGAGATTCTTACACAGCCTATACATTTTCCTCTGCAACCTCTGTACAATCGCCCCCCTATCCACACTAAATATGATGAATTTTTATCCTTATGAGCCATGTCAAAAATCCACCACGCGTGGGGTTCGTCTCCCTCGGCTGTCCGAAAAACCTCGTCGACTCTGAACGCATCCTGACGGAACTGCGGACTGAAGGCTATGACGTGGTGCCACGCTACGATGATGCAGAGATCGTTATCGTTAACACTTGTGGATTTATTGATAGCGCCGTACAGGAATCTCTGGAAGCGATTGGTGAAGCACTTAACGAAAACGGCAAAGTGATCGTCACCGGCTGTCTGGGCGCCAAAGTGGATCAAATCCGCGAAGTGCATCCTAAGGTGCTGGAGATCACCGGCCCGCACAGCTACGAACAGGTTCTGTCGCATGTGCACACCTATGTGCCAAAGCCGGAGCACAACCCGTTCCTCAGCCTGGTGCCGGAGCAAGGTGTCAAACTGACACCGCGCCATTACGCGTATCTGAAAATTTCCGAAGGCTGTAACCATCGCTGCACCTTCTGCATCATTCCCTCCATGCGTGGCGATCTTGATAGCCGTCCCATCGGTTCGGTGCTCGACGAAGCCAAACGTCTGGTCGAGGCGGGCGTGAAAGAGCTGCTGGTGATCTCACAAGACACCTCCGCTTACGGCGTGGATGTTAAACACCGCACCGGTTTCTGGAACGGATCGCCGGTGAAAACCAGCATGGTGAGCCTGTGCGAGCAGTTAGCCAAACTCGGTGTGTGGGTGCGTCTGCACTACGTTTATCCTTATCCACATGTGGATGACGTTATCCCGCTGATGGCCGAAGGCAAGATTCTGCCGTACCTCGATATTCCGCTGCAGCACGCCAGCCCGCGCATCCTGAAGCTGATGAAGCGTCCTGGCGCGGTAGAGCGTACGCTGGAGCGCATTAAGCGCTGGCGTGAAATCTGCCCGGAGCTGACGCTGCGTTCAACCTTCATCGTTGGTTTCCCTGGAGAAACCGAAGAAGATTTCCAGATGCTGCTCGACTTCCTGCAGGAAGCGCGCCTCGATCGCGTTGGCTGCTTCCAGTACAGCCCGGTGGAAGGTGCGACCGCGAACCAGCTACCGGATCAGGTACCGGACGAGATAAAGCAGGATCGTTTCGATCGCTTCATGCAGCTGCAGCAGAAGATCTCCAGCGAACGTCTGCAGGAGAAAATCGGCCGCGAAGTGCTGGTGCTGATTGATGAAGTGGACGAGGAAGGCGCGGTGGGCCGCAGCATGGCTGATGCCCCGGAAATCGATGGCGCGGTCTATCTGAACGGCGATCGTCAGGTAAAAGTCGGCGACGTGGTACGCGTTAAAGTCGAACACGCCGACGAATACGATCTCTGGGGCACGCGCGTTTAACCATACTTCTGCTGGTGCGCACGCTTGCGCGCCAGATAGTCAGTATCCGCGCGCAGTTTATCCCAGCACGCTTTGAAAACGGCCGCCGCAGCGGCCTTTTCTTTTTCTGTGGTGCGCGGCAGTTCGTTGCCCGCCTCGTCATATTTGCGCCCGCCCTGATGATTGCTGTAACGGCGCGCCCGCGTATAACCCATCTGAATATATTTGCGCGCCATGTCCATGCCGACAAAATCGTCCTGCGCGCGATACTCCTCAAATAGCTGCATGATCTGCTGGGAAGATTGTTTTGCCAGTTCCACGGTGCGAAAACGCCAGTGCGGAAGAATCTCACTTTTGTAAGGTTCGACCATCAGCACGCCCTGCTCGCCGCGTCCCACCTGATAAAGATCGGGCTGCTGGCGAAAGTCGATGTGCTTGAAATCTTGCTCATAATTAAACGCTTTCATCTGTTTTTTCCTGCCTCTCATCATCCTGTGACGTAATTATTTCCTGCTGGCACTTAAGCGGTGTGCTTTTACACCGATAACCTAACTATTAGCCTACTTCCTCAGAGACGCACCTATGTTTAAACGAATGAAAATTGTGACGGCCATCATAATGATATTGGTGGTTTTCACCGCAATGCAGGCGATTTCCGGCTCGCTGTTTTTATCCTCACTGATTAACGGTCAGCATAATTTCACCACCAGCAATCAGCTGTCACATCAGCAGCGCGAGCTGGCCGACGGCTGGCAAACGTTGGTAAAAACCCGCGTGATCATTAACCGCGTTGCCATTCGTATCCTGAAAAAACAGACGGATGAAGCGTCAGTCGCCGCCATCAACAAGCTGCTAATCAGCGCCGGTGCGTCACTGGATGAGGCAAAGCAACATTATGAACGCTACAAAAACATGCCGCGCATGGCCGGACAAAGCGCGGATTCAGCCAGTGTAGTCGACGCTAAGTTTGCTGCCTTCGCTGAATTGCTAAAACAGTCAGCGGCGTTCCTGCAAGCCAATGATTATGCCGCCTATGGCAATCTTGATGCTCAGCAGGCGCAGGACGATCTGGAAGCCGCTTACAAGCAGTGGCGCGAACAGAACGTGCAACTGCTGGCCGAGCGCAATGCGGAATATGACAATACCTATCAGCACATGTTGGTGTTAGTCATCGTAATGGCGGTGGTGGTGGTACTGTTGCTGATTGCCGTGTGGATGCTGGTGCGTCGCATTCTGCTGGCGCCAATGAAGCAGGTACAGCAGCAGATGGAGCGCTTCGCCGACGGCGATCTCTCTGCCCGTTTGCAGGTGGAAGGCCGCAGTGAAATGGCATCGATTGCTGCCAGCCTCAACCATATGCAGCAGTCGCTGCTAAGCACCATCAACAATGTGCGTGATAGCGCGGATGCGATTTTTGGCAGCGCCAGCGAGATTGCCACCGGCAATAACGATCTCTCCTCACGCACCGAGCAACAAGCGGCGTCACTGGAAGAGACCGCCGCGAGCATGGAACAGTTAACCGCCACGGTGAAACAGAACGCCGATAATGCGCGTCAGGCCACGCAGCTGGCGAAAACCGCCTCGGAAACCGCCGATAAAGGGGGCAACGTGGTGGATGGCGTGGTGAAAACCATGCGCGATATCGCTGACAGTTCGAAGAAAATCGCTGACATCACCAGCGTGATTGATGGCATCGCCTTCCAGACCAATATCCTCGCGCTCAACGCGGCGGTAGAAGCGGCGCGTGCCGGTGAACAGGGCCGCGGCTTTGCCGTGGTGGCAGGTGAAGTGCGTAATCTGGCGCAGCGTAGCGCGCAGGCCGCCAAAGAGATCAAACTGCTGATTGAGAATTCAGTCCAACGTGTGAACACCGGTTCGCAACAGGTGAGCAGTGCCGGTGAAACCATGCAGGAGATCGTTAGCGCTGTCACCCGCGTCACCGACATCATGGGCGAGATTGCGTCGGCATCTGATGAGCAGAGTCGCGGCATCGACCAGATCGGTCAGGCGGTGAATGAGATGGATCGGGTGACGCAGCAAAACGCCACGCTGGTGCAGGAATCGGCGAACGCGTCGGCCTCGCTGGAGCAGCAGGCCAGCAGCCTCTCATCGGCTGTCGCACGCTTCAAAACCGGCACGCGCCAGGCGATCGTGCCGGTAGCGAAAGTGAGTAAACCGGCGGCCGCGCCAACCCGCGTGCAGCCTGCCACCGCGCACAGTAATGACAACTGGGAAACGTTTTGAGGCTATAAATCGGTGTGCCGTTCGCACCGGTCGACATCAATGAGCGGCCGGAGGTGTGCGGTGATTGAAACGGTCGCCATGAATGAGCGGCCGGAGGTGTGCGGTGATTGAAACGGTCGCCATGAATGGCGACCCTACGGTTTTGTAGGGTGCGCATTTATGCGCACCGGGTTTCCATCAGGTCTTCAATTTCGGATCAAGCGCATCGCGCAGGCCATCACCGAGCAGGTTGAACGCCAGCACGGTAAGGAAAATCGCCAGGCTTGGGAAGATCGCCACGTGCGGCGCAATCACCATATCGGCGCGCGCTTCATTGAGCATCGCGCCCCATTCCGGCGTGGGCGGTTGCGCGCCTAACCCCAGAAATGACAAGCTCGCAGCGGTAATAATCGAAGTCCCGATTCGCATGGTGAAATAGACCACAATCGACGACACCGTACCGGGCAGGATGTGACGCATAATAATGGTCCAGTCCGAGGCGCCAATACTGCGTGCCGACTCAATATAGGTTTGATGTTTCAGCACCAGCGTGTTGCCGCGCACCAAACGGGCAAATGCCGGAATGCTGAAGATCGCCACCGCGACAATCACGTTGCTCATGCCGCTGCCCATGATCGCCACCACCGCAATCGCCAGCAGAATGCCGGGAAAGGCGAACAGTACATCGCAAATACGCATGGTGATGCGATCCCACCATCCTTCGTAATAGCCCGCCAGCAGGCCTAAAACGGTGCCGATCAGCGCGCCAATCGCCACCGAGAAGAAACCGGCAATCAGCGAGATGCGCGTTCCCACCAGCACGCGGCTGAAGATATCGCGCCCCAGCGAATCGACGCCAAACCAATGCAGCAGCGACGGGCCTTCATTCAGCCGGTCGTAATCGAAATAGTTCTCTGCATCAAAGGGCGCAATCAGCGGTGCGATAAAGGCCACCACAATCAGCAGCAGCACAAACAGTCCAGCCAGCAGCGCCACATGTTGACGACGAAAGCGTCGCCAGAATTCACGCCACGGCGTGCGTACCCGGTTTTCCGTGATAGTCGGCAGAGTGGTTAATGCCGCGGCGCGTCGCCAGTTCTTCAATTGCGACTCCTTACTTGTAGCGAATTGCCGGGTTGATTGCCGCGTACAGCACATCGACAATCAGGTTAATCAGGATGAACTCCAGCGAAAACAGCAACACTTCGGCCTGAATCACCGGGTAATCGCGCATCTCAACCGAATCCACCAGCAAGCGGCCTAAGCCTGGCCAGTTGAACACCACTTCCACCACAATCGAGCCGCCGAGCAGGAAACCAAACTGCAGGCCCATCATGGTCACCACGGGGATCATCGCGTTGCGCAGGCCGTGTTTCACCACCACCAGCGATTCGCGTACCCCTTTGGCGCGTGCGGTGCGCATGTAATCTTCCTGCATCACTTCCACGAATGATGCGCGGGTGAAACGCGCCATCACCGCCGCCACCGCTGCACCCAAGGTGATCGATGGCAAAATGTAGTGTTTCCAGCTATCCGCGCCGACGGTCGGCAACCAACCCAGTTCGACCGAAAACACCTGCATCAGCAACATGCCAAGCGCAAAGGCCGGGAACGAAATACCTGACACCGCCAGCGTCATGCCAATGCGATCCGGCCAGCGATTGCGCCACACCGCTGAGGTGATGCCAATTGTCATGCCGAAAATCACCGCCCACACCATGCTGCTGAGCGTCAGCCACAGCGTGGGGAAAAAACGCGCGGCAATTTCGTCAATGACCGGACGCTTCGAGACCAGCGAATGGCCGAAATCGCCCTGCACCGCATTGAGCATAAAGTGCCAGAATTGCTTGATGAGCGGCTGATCGAGGCCGAGATCCTGACGCACCAGCGCCACCACCGAAGCATCCGCTTCCGGGCCAGCAATCAGGCGCGCCGGATCGCCCGGTAGCAGGTGGACAAACAGGAACACCAGCACCGCCACAATCAGCAGCGTGGGAATCAGTCCCAATAATCGTTTGAGAAAATAGTTGAGCATGCAAAATCCTGGGCAGCATCGGCCAGCCCCGCAAGGCCGGCCGCGCCTGTTACTTCAGATCGGCCTCATCAAAATTGAATGAGGTATCGGGCATGACATAAAAACCGCTGAGGTTTTTATTGTTGGCAGACAGCAGTTGTTCCACCACCAGCGGGATCCACGGATGGTCGTTCCAGATGCGATCCTGTGCGTCTTTATACAGCTTGGCTTTCTGATCGCGATCGGTGGTTTTCAACGCATCGGCGAGATCTTTATCCACCTGCGGATTGCTATAAAACGCGGTATTGAAGATCGCTGGCGGCCATGATGTGGTGGCGAACAGCGGCGTCAGCGCCCAATCGGCTTCACCGGTTGAAGCGGACCAGCCGGTGTAGAACATGCGTACACCGCTCTCTTTCTGCCCTTTGCTCTCCACTTCAGCGGCACGCTGACCGGCATCCATCGCCGTCACTTTGACCTTCACGCCCACCTGCGCCAGCTGCTGCTGGGTGAACTGCAGCACTTTCTGCGCGGTACTGTGGTTATGTGATGACCACAGCGTGGTTTCAAAACCGTTCGGGAAGCCCGCCTCTTTCAGCAGTTCGCGCGCTTTAGCCGGATCGTATTTGATCGCCGGATAGCTCTGCGCAAAGTCGATGCTCGGCGGCACGATGCCGGTAGCTGGCGTGGCGTAACCGGCAAAGGCGACTTTCGCCAGCGCCTGACGGTTGATCGCGTACTCCAGCGCTTCACGCACTTTTGGGTTATCAAACGGCTTTTGCGTGACGTTAAGGCTGATGTAGCGCTGCATGATCGACGGCGTAGTGACCACATCAAGCTTACTGTTGCCTTCCAGCAGTTTGGCCTGCTCGAACGGCACCGGGAAAGCAAAGCTCGCTTCACCGGTTTGCAGCATTGCCGCGCGGGTGTTGTTATCCACCACCGGACGCCAGGTAATGCTATCCAGCTTCGGATAGCCTTTTTTCCAGTAGCCATCCCACTTCTTCACTTTCACGAAGTCGGTCTGGTTCCAGGTATCAAAGGCAAACGGGCCGGTTCCCACCGGATGGAAGCCAATATCCTTGCCATATTTCTTCAGCGCGGTCGGTGAAATCATCACCGCCGCAGGGTGCGCGAGGTTGTTGATGAAGGCCGAGAACGGTTGCTTGAGGGTGATTTTCACCGTGCTCGGATCGACCACTTCGGTGGTCGCGATATATTTAAACAGGTTATAGCGCTTGAGATGGTTATCCGGATTGCTGGCGCGATCGAGGTTAACTTTCACCGCTTCGGCATTGAAATCGGTGCCATCCTGGAATTTCACGCCGGAACGCAGCTTGATGGTGTACGTCAGACCATCGCTGCTCGCCTGATAGCTTTCCGCCAGCACATTGGTCAGCTTCATGTCTTTATCGAAGCCGAACAAGCCCTGATAGAAAGACTTCGCCACCGCTTGCGACAGCGTATCGTTAGCATCGTAAGGATCGAGTGTGGTAAAGGTCGAGGCCACCGCAATCACCGCATCTTTCGCCGCCCACGCGGGCAGCGCCAGCGCCGAACTCAACAAACCGGCAGTGATAACCCCTTTTCGCATAATATGGTGCATCGTTATCGTTCTCCTGTAATCCCTGTCATGCGCGACATCCTAAGATGTGCGGTTGTTTGCTGCTCAGGCGCCGCTAATCGCGTGCCGGGCGACAAAATGGCCCGGAGCCACTTCCAGTAAAGGCGCCACTTCCGGCTCATCGCCCAGCGGGCGAATCGGGCTGGGGATCTCATCCACCATCAGCGCCCGCTCACGATGCCGATGAGCCGGATCGGCCACCGGCACCGCGGCCATCAGTTTTTTGGTGTAAGGATGGCGCGGCTGTTCAAACACCGCCTGACGCGGCCCCATCTCCACAATCTGTCCGAGATACATCACCGCCACGCGATGGCTGATGCGTTCCACCACCGCCATATCGTGCGAGATAAATAAGAAAGCGATACCAAACTCACGCTGCAAATCGAGCATAAGATTAATGATCTGCGCCTGAATCGACACGTCCAGCGCCGACACCGACTCATCAGCGATCACCACCTTCGGGTTAAGCGCCAGCGCACGCGCAATGCAGATGCGCTGACGCTGACCGCCAGAAAATTCGTGCGGATAACGCTGCGCATGTTCCGGCAGCAGGCCGACGCGTTCCAGCAGCCAGGCGACGCGTTTTTCTGCCTGACGCCGGTCCAGAGTTTTATGCACCAGCAGCGGTTCCATAATCGAGAAACCCACCGTTAAACGCGGATCGAGCGAGGCGTAAGGATCCTGAAAGATAAACTGGATATCGCGGCGCAGCGATGCCAGCGCATTGCCCTGCAGCGCATCGATACGCTGGCCGTCAAAGGTGATGGTGCCGCCCTGGCTGGCCACCAGCCGTAACAGTGAACGTCCGGTGGTGGATTTTCCGCAGCCGGATTCCCCCACCAGCGCCAGCGTTTCACCGGCATACAGATCGAAACTGACCTTCTCCACCGCGTGTACGCGTCGCTTGACGCGATTGAGCAAACCACCGCGAATATCGAAACGCGTGACTAAATCGCGCACCTGCAAAATCGGCGGGCGATCGTGGCGAACCGTGTCCTGCGGTTGCGCCTGTTCTTCACGTCCGTTGGCATGTAATAAGGGAAATTTAGCCGGTAGCGGCTGGCCGTGCATCGCGCCGAGCTTGGGCACCGCCGCCAGTAACGCTTGGGTATAGGGCTGTTGCGGTTCGGCAAACAGCTGCTGCACCGGCGCGCGCTCCACCACATCGCCGCGATACATCACCTGCACGCGATCGGCCATCTCTGCCACCACGCCCATATCGTGGGTGATAAAAATCACCCCCATCTGCATCTCTTTTTGCAGCACGCGGATCAGTTGCAGTATTTGCGCCTGAATGGTGACGTCGAGTGCGGTGGTGGGTTCATCAGCAATCAGCAGCGCCGGTTTGCACGACAGCGCCATCGCAATCATTACGCGCTGGCGCATGCCGCCAGAAAGCTGATGGGGATAGCGCGACAACACATTTTGCGCTTCGGGAATGCGCACCAGATCGAGCATGCGCCGCGCTTCCGCCAGCGCCTGCTGGTGACTTTTCCCCTGATGCAAACGGATGGATTCCGCAATCTGCTCGCCGACGGTGAACACCGGATTGAGCGAGGTCATCGGCTCCTGAAAGATCATCGCCATATCGGCGCCGCGCACTTTGCGCATCTGTCCGTTGGAGGCACGCATCACATCCAGCACCTCGCCATTGCGGCGACGCAGCTGGATTTCTCCGCTCACCTCGCCGCCGGCCTGCTGAATCAAGCGCATCAGCGCCAGCGAGGTGACGGATTTACCCGAGCCCGATTCGCCCACCAGCGCCAGGGTTTCACCACGATGCAGGTCGAGCGACAGGTTACGCACCGCTTCGGTAATACGCCCTTCATGCTCAAAGCGCACGTTAAGATCGCGCACCGCCAGAACCTGCTCCGGCGCAAACTGCAGCTGTTTGTCCATCATGCCTGCTCCTTAGCTGTCGCGGTAAATCGCTACCTCAACATCGCCATCCACGTAAGCGAATCCGCGATACATACCTTCGCTGTTAAACGGCAGCGCCACATTGCCCGCGGCATCAATCGCAATCAGCCCGCCGCTGCCTTCCAGCTCCTGCACTTTGTCGTGGATGACGTTGGCAGTGGCCTGTTGCAGCGAACGTCCAGCGTAATGCATCTGCGCGGCGACGTCATAGGCCGCTAAAGTGCGGATAAACACTTCGCCGGTGCCGGTGCAGGAGACCGCAACACTGTCATTGCTGGCGTAGCAGCCCGCGCCGACCAGCGGCGAATCGCCCACGCGACCGGCCTGTTTGTTGGTCATGCCGCCGGTTGAGGTGGCGGCGGCCAGATTACCCTGAAGATCGAGCGCGACTGCACCGACGGTGCCGAATTTGCGATCGGGGTCCAGCGGATCGTCGCTGTGGCTGTTTGCTTCCCCGTCGTGATCAAGCACCATCTGCTGACTGTGCAGCGCGCGCTGTAACTGTTCCCAACGCTCCGGCGTGGAAAAATAATCGGCGCTGACCGGCGCTAAGCCTTGCGCCGTGGCAAAGGCTTCTGCGCCCGCGCCGATAAACAGCACGTGCGGGCTATTTTCCAGCACTTTGCGCGCCGCCAGAATCGGATTGCGGATGTGGCTGACGCCCGCCACCGCGCCCACGTCCAGCGTGCGCCCATCCATAATGCTGGCATCAAGTTCATGCGTGCCCTGATGGGTGAACACCGCGCCCTTGCCCGCGTTAAACAGCGGACACTCTTCCAGCAGGCGCACGGCTTCGGTAACGGCATCTAAAGCGCTGCCACCCGCAGCAAGAATCTGCTGGCCTGCGGTAACGATTGCGGTGAGTTGCTGACGATAGTGCTGCTCTTTTTCGGCGCTCATTGCCGCACGCGTAATCGCGCCCGCACCGCCGTGAATAGCGATAACTGCTTTAGCCATAACCGTACCCTGTTAAGAAATCAGAACCAAAAACACTGATTTAGAATGGTTTTCATCTTTTTTTGGCGATTTTCGACTATAGGAAGGCACTCCCATCTTGTAAAGCATAAACTGCCTGCGCGGTCATAACCTTTTATTGTGGATTATGCTTTTTTCGCTCAACACCTCAGGGCGCACATTCCGTAGCGACGCGATTTATCGCGTAATAAATTGCGCCGCTATGGAATGTGTAATGATTGCGTAAAACGCGCTCTCGCTTAACGTCCACGCATTACCCATAATAGACCGCATCTGAAATTAACCAGG
This sequence comes from Enterobacter ludwigii, assembly GCA_900068845.1. Taxonomy (GTDB): domain Bacteria; phylum Pseudomonadota; class Gammaproteobacteria; order Enterobacterales; family Enterobacteriaceae; genus Pantoea; species Pantoea ludwigii_A. Next base: position 470,423 of record CEFQ01000010.1, on the reverse strand, counting down.
CTGAGATAGACATGGAACCTTTTACCGCAGGATTAATCTCCCTCGAAGACGCGCAGCAAAAGATGCTGCAACAGCTCACGCCAATTAGCGATTCGCTGAACGTTTCGCTGTTTGAAGCCGCCGGACGCATCACCGCAAAAGCCATTAACTCGCCGCTTGATGTGCCGTCATTTGATAACTCCGCGATGGATGGTTACGCCGTGCGCCTCGCCGATATCGCCCCCGATCGCGTGTTGCCAGTGGCCGGTAAAGCATTTGCCGGTGCGCCGTTTAACGGTGCATGGCCAGCAGGCAGCGTGATTCGCATCATGACCGGCGCGCCGATTCCCGCGGGTTGTGATGCCGTGGTCATGCAGGAGCAAACCGAGCAGCGCGACGATGGCATTGTGATAACCGCACCGGTGCAGGCCGCGCAGAACATCCGTCGCATCGGCGAAGATATTCAGGCGGGCAAGCAGGTGCTGGACGCCGGTGTGCGCCTCGGTGCCGCCGAACTGCCGCTGCTGGCATCGCTGGGAATTGCTGAAGTGAGCGTGCTGCGCAAACTGCGCGTGGCCATCTTCTCCACCGGTGATGAACTGCAGGCGGTCGGTCAACCGCTGGCGGCAGGCCAGATTTACGATACCAACCGTTTTACCGTGGCGTTAATGCTTAACAAACTGGGTTGTGAAGTGATCGATCTCGGCGTGGTTGCCGACGACCAGGCGGCGCTGCGTACCGCCTTTACTGAAGCCGATCGCCAGGCCGATGTGGTGATCAGCACCGGCGGCGTGTCGGTTGGCGAGGCTGATTTTACCCGGGCAATGCTGGAAGAGTTGGGTGCTATCACCTTCTGGAAACTGGCCATTAAGCCGGGCAAACCGTTTGCCTTTGGTCGGCTGGCCAACAGCTGGTTCTGCGGGTTGCCAGGCAATCCGGTGTCTGCAGCGGTGACCTTCTACCAACTGGTGCAGCCGCTGCTGGCGACGCTGACCGGCCAGACCACGCGCATTATGCCGCTGCGCCAACGCGCGCGCGCCACACAGCGTTTGAAGAAATCGCCGGGACGTCTCGACTTCCAGCGTGCCATTCTCAGCCGCGGTGATGATGGGATGCTGGAAGTGCGCAGCACCGGCGCGCAAGGTTCGCATGTGTTCAGCTCGTTTGCGCTGGCCAACTGTTTTGTGGTGCTCGAGCGCGATCGCGGTGATGTGGAACCGGGTGAATGGGTGGAGATCGAAGCCTTTAACAGTCTACTGGAGGGCTAATGAGCGTTGAGTTGAGCGATGAAGAGATGCTGCGCTATAACCGCCAAATCGTACTGCGCGGTTTTGATTTTGATGGCCAGGAGACGCTGAAGGCAGCACGCGTGTTGGTGATCGGCCTCGGCGGTCTCGGTTGTGCGGCAACACCCTATCTGGCATCGGCGGGTGTGGGACATCTCACGTTGCTCGATTTCGATACCGTTAGCCTCAGCAATCTGCAGCGCCAGATCCTGCACAGCGATGCGAAAATTGGCGTAGCGAAAGTCACCTCGGCGCAGCAACAGCTGGCGGCGATCAATCCGCATTGCCAACTGGAACCGATTGATGCGCAGTTGGATGATGCGCAGCTCGGCGCGTTAATTGCGCGGCACGCTGCGGTGGTGGATTGCACCGATAACGTCGACACCCGCGAGCAGATCAATCGCCTCTGTTTCCAGCATAAGGTGCCGCTGATTTCCGGCGCGGCGATTCGCATGGAAGGCCAGCTCAGCGTATTTACCTGGCAGCCCGGCGAACCATGCTATCGCTGCATCAGCCGTTTGTTTGGCGATCAGGTGTTAAGCTGCGTGGAAGCCGGCGTGATGGCGCCACTGGTTGGCGTGATCGGCGCAATGCAGGCGATGGAAACCCTAAAAGTGCTGACGGATTTCGGTCAACCCGCGCGCGCGCGCCTACTAATGTACGACGCGATGAGTGCGGAGTTCCGCAGCATGAAGGTGGCGCAGGATGCGCATTGTGAGGTATGCGGGAAATAAGGTCGCCATAAATGGCGCCCCTACAGGCGTTACAGCGATGATGAGTCAGTCATGGGCATTATTACTGCAGCGTGGGTGTTGAGGCGACATCCCAACCCGCTGAGCGAGTGAGGGATTCCAGGGCGAGCCGCAGGGATGCGGCGAGAGGCGGCGCTGAGCAGGAGCGAATCGCCGTCGGTCCGTCAGGAATCGTGAGTGAGTGAAGGAACCGCGTAGCGGCGGGCTGGGCTGGCGCAGAGCCGGGGAGTGCAGAGGGCGCGGCCTGGCACCCTCTGCTCGGTCGCCGCACGGCAGTAATGAAACTGCTCCAGTCTGTGGCAAACGAAAGTGGCTCATTGCTTAACTGATCGGCATTACGCCATGAATGGCGACCTTACAATCCCGTAGGGTGCGCATGCATGCGCACCGGATTTTTCACCGTTAAACGATGCCCTGGCTGCGCAGGTAATCTTCATAGTTACCGGTGAAGTCGATAATACGATCGGCTTTCATCTCCATCACGCGCGTGGCCAGCGAGCTAACAAACTCACGGTCATGCGAGACGAAAATCAACGTCCCTTCATACATCTCCAGCGCCATGTTGAGCGACTCGATCGATTCCATATCAAGGTGGTTTGTTGGTTCATCCATGATCAGGATGTTCGGCTTCTGCATCATCAGCTTGCCAAACAGCATGCGGCCCTTCTCACCACCTGACAGCACCTTAGCGGGCTTGTTGATCTCGTCGTGACCAAATAGCAGACGACCGAGAATACTGCGCACCGCCTGCTCGTCATCGCCTTCCTGTTTCCACTGGCTCATCCAGTCGAATACCGTCAAATCGTCAGCGAAGTCTTCCGCGTGATCCTGGCCGTAATAACCAATGCGCGCATTTTCAGACCATTTCACCGTACCGCTATCCGGCGTATGTTCACCGACCAGCGTTTTCAGCAGCGTGGTTTTACCGATACCGTTAGCACCGAGAATCGCCAATTTCTCGCCGACTTCTAACATCAGGTTGAGTTTATTAAACAGCGGACCGTTATCAAAACCTTTGGTCAGCGCTTCCACTTCCAGCGCATTACGGAACAGCTTCTTATCCTGATCAAAACGGATAAACGGGTTTTGACGGCTGGACGCTTTGACTTCTTCCAGCTTAATTTTATCAATCTGCTTAGCACGTGAAGTTGCCTGGCGTGATTTAGAGGCGTTGGCGCTAAAACGGCTCACGAACGATTGCAGATCGGCAATTTGCGCTTTCTTCTTGGCGTTATCCGATAATAAACGTTCGCGTGACTGCGTAGCCGCGGTCATATATTCGTCATAATTACCTGGATAAACGCGCAGTTCGCCATAATCCAGATCCGCCATATGTGTACACACCATATTCAGGAAGTGACGGTCATGCGAAATGATGATCATGGTGCTGTTACGTTCGTTGAGCACTTGCTCCAACCAACGAATGGTATCGATATCCAGGTTGTTGGTCGGTTCATCGAGCAACAAAATATCTGGATTGGCAAATAATGCCTGCGCTAAAAGGACACGCAATTTCCAGCCCGGCGCAATTTCGCTCATCGGACCGTAATGCTGCTCCACCGGAATGCCAACGCCCAGTAATAATTCACCGGCACGTGATTCCGAACTGTAACCGTCCATCTCGCCGTATTCGACTTCAAGGTCGGCCACTTTATAGCCTTCCTCTTCGCTCATTTCTGGCAATGCATATATACGGTCACGCTCTTGCTTCACTGCCCACAATTCATTGTGGCCCATGATCACGGTGTCCAGCACACTATATTGCTCAAAGGCAAATTGGTCCTGACGTAACTTACCGATACGCTCATTTGGGTCGAGGGAAACATTTCCACCCGTTGGCGCCAAATCGCCGCCCAGTATTTTCATAAAGGTAGATTTACCGCTGCCGTTCGCACCGATTAAACCGTAACGATTACCGCCGCCAAATTTAACGGAGATATTTTCGAACAGCGGCTTACTGCCGAACTGCATGGTGATATTGCTGGAAACTAACACGGCATTGACCTTTGTTACGCAGTGGAGGAAAAAACAGCGGGCATTATGCCAGAAGCGGGCACCCGGACGCCACCTCTGCGCCAGAGGCAGACGTTGCAATAGGCTAAAGGTGTTGTTGCTCATACAGAAATAAAAACAACAAAAAAGCCGGGGGCATTTGCCCCCGGCTCCCACTTACAAGGATTGTGCGGATTATTTGATCAGGAAAGTGTCGAGGCTTTTACCTGAATCCAGTGCTTTTTTAATCGCAGCTGGCGTACGGCCCTGACCGGTCCATGATTTTACTTCACCGTTTTCGTCGGTATAAGAATATTTTGCTGGACGTGGTGCACGCTTAGCGCGTTTTTTACCAACTTCCAGCGCACCCAGTAATTCGTTCGGGTCAATACCGTCAGCCAGCAGCATTTCGCGATATTTAGACAGCTTCTCTTCTTTTTCGCGGTTCTGCGCTTCTTCAGCGTTTACTTCGTCACGACGTTCAGTCACAACAACAGTTAATTTTTCCAGAATTTCTTCCAGATCGGTCAATGGCAGTTCACGAGCCTGCGCACGTAATGTGCGAATGTTGTTCAGAACTTTAAATGCGTCACTCATCACAATGTCCTTGCTTAAGGGGGTTAAATAAACTGTAGTGGCAAGATTACCTAATTCAAATAAAAAAATAAATTAATTTTATTGCCTGGATTAATCTGAAGTTGCTTACATATTTCTTACGTTGTGGTTTAAAACTGGGATAACCGCTTTAATTAACCCTGAATTAACAACCCTCGCCTGTTCCTAATGCTGGAACTGGAATCGATTTCAAACCAATATTACCAAGGATTAAACAATCATTTAGCGGCTATTGAGCGGCGCAGCATTAGTGAGCATAAAGGTAAGAAAGGATTAATGGTGTAACGGAAAACCTCTTTTCATAGGGGATTATTATATTGCTGAGGATGAGAGAAGAATCTCATTTTTTCTTATCGTGCCGATAAAAAAGCCGGTGATTAACCGGCTGCTAAGTAAAATTAATGCACTTCCGTTGCGGGACCAAACACAGAATAGTCTGGTAGGTTGACATTTTGATAGGGTTCCCAGCCACCGCCAAGCGCTTTATATAACGCCACTAAATCAAGCGCACTTTGCATGCGCGCCTGCGTCGATTGTGCTTTGGCTTGCGCCAATTGTCGCTGCGCATCTAATACATCCAGGAAGGTGGAAATACCCTGACGATAACTGTCGCTGGCCAAATCAAATGCGCGTTGTAATGCGCCGGTGGTCTCATCCAAAGCGATAACCTGCTGCTGATCGGCACGATAACTTACCAGCGCGTTCTCCACATCCTGTAATGCAGTTAATACTGTTTGACGATAATCGAGTGCCGCGCTGGCTTGCTGAGCGCGCGCCAGTTTTACGCTTGAGACTAAACGTCCGCCCTGAAAAATAGGAATCGACAGCGACGGACCCACGCTAAAGAAGTGGCTGCTCCAGTCATCCAGATAGCTGGCATCGGTATTTCGCACGCCAAGCTGGCCAGTGAGCGACAGGCTGGGAAAGAGATCGGCCACTGACACGCCAATATTGGCGGTTTGTGCATGCAGCGTGGCTTCGGCCTGACGAATATCCGGGCGTCGGCGCGCCAGCGTGGACGGAATGCCGACCGGCACCAATTTTGGCAAATCGGGCAGCGGTTTTTTATTCATCAGTTCGTTATCCAGCGCGCCGGGCGTTTTACCCAGCAGCACCGCCAAACCGTTCATTGCCTGAAGTTGCTGCGCCTGATATTGCGGTAGCTGCGCATTCAACGATGCCAATTGTGCGCGTGCATTTTCCACATCCGTCGTGGGCGCTAAGCCGTTTTTCTGCTGGCTTTGCGTCAATTCCCAGGTTTGCTGCGCGACGTCGATTTGCTGCTGCAAGGTGGCCAGCACCGCCTGTGAACCACGCAATTGCAGATAGGCGCGTGCCACTTCGGCTTCCAACGACACCAACGCATCGTTGCGCTGCTCAATCGCCGCCTGCTGCTGCGCATCAGCGGCTTCCATCTGGCGACGCACTTTGCCCCACAGATCCAACTCCCAGCTGGCGTCAAAGCTGCCCTGATATAAAGTCACAGAATGGTCTAAACCGTTTAGCTGATTAGCAACATCGCTATCGACTTGATCATAAACACCGTTGGATTTCAGCAAGCCTTTTAAACCCAACTGCTGACGGGTGACTTTCGCCGAGCCGTTAAGCGACGGGAACAAGCCGCCGCGCGCCTGCGCCAGTTGCTCACGCGCACCGGCGATGCGCAGCACCGATTGTTGCAGCGTTAAATTACCGGCAATGGCGCGCTCAATCAGGCTATCGAGCTGCGGATCGTTAAAGCTTTTCCACCATAGCGGATGGGTCGCCGCCGCCAGTGGCTTCGAAGCCTGTTGTGAAGGCAGATCGTGATAACCGCCCGGCGTATGCGCCTGCGGCGGCTGATAATCAGGTCCTACGGCGCATCCGGCCAGCAACAGGGACAGCGCCAGCAACGTCAGTGACGGCGTAGAGCGCGAAAACTTGTTCATTTTAATGTGCTCCTGCACCGCCTTCGCTCTTAATCGGCGAAAGCAACCAACAAAATGGAATCAATAGCAGAGCCACGATACTCAGGCCCATAAATACGTCGATGTACGCCAGAATACGCGCCTGCGCGATCATCTCCTGATAGAGCTGCCCACTCGCCAGCACCAGCGGATCGCCCACAGCGGTGGTGAAATTGCGGATCGAGTCAGCCCAGTGTTGCAGCGTGAGATTGTAAGGCTCATTGAGCGGCGACATGTTGTGCACCATGGTGGCCGATCGCGTCTGCATGCGTTCAGTAATCCCCGCCGTCGACAGCGAAATACCGATCGAGCCGGCGACGTTACGGAACATGGTGAACAGCGCCGACGCATCGGCATTTAATCGCTGCGGCACGGTGATAAACGCAATCGTCGTCAGCGGCACAAACAAGAAGCCGAGGCCGATCGACTGCGCACTACGCATCATCACCAGTGTGGTGAAATCGACATTGGGCGTCAGCGTGGTGGAATAGAAGAACGCGCTGGCAAGACAGGTGAAGCCGAAGGCGATGATGTAGCGCGTCTGCACTAACGGCATCAGCTTCAGCACGATGGGTATCGTCAACACGATCAGTATCGCGCCGGGCGACAGCACCAGCCCCGACCAGGTTGCGGTGTAGCCGAGATCCTGTTGCGCCAGTTGGGGAAGCACCACCGAACTGCCGTACAGAATCATCGCCATGCCCGCCATCAGCAAGCCTGCCACCCAGAAGTTGCGATCTTTCATTACGGTGAGATCGACTACCGGCTTACGCGCATACAGCAGCCAATAAATGGCCCCAATAATGCCGATTACCGCCAGCATGGCGAACAGCCGAATAAAGTGTGAGGCGAACCAATCTTCATCTTCACCGCGATCGAGAAACACCTGCAAGCAGCCGAGCCCTAAGGTGATCAGGCTGATCCCGATGTAATCGATCTTCAGGCGACCTTTATCCCACTTACGCTCCCACGGCGGATCTTCCAGCAGCTGATAAATGGCCATCACGGTTAATATGCCGACCGGAATGTTAATGAAGAACACCCAGCGCCAGCTGTAGTTATCGGTGATCCAGCCGCCGAGCGTGGGACCGATGACGGGTGCTACGATGATGGCAATCGACGACAGGCCAAAAGCTTTGCCGCGATCTTCTGCTTTGAAGTAATCAAGCAGCACCGATTGTTGTACCGGCTGCAAACCACCGCCAAAAAAGCCCTGCAGGATGCGGAATAAGATAATTTGCCACAGCTCGGTGGCAATGCCGCACAGGAAGGAGCAGATGGTGAACATCACGATGCAGATCAGGAAGAACTGCTTGCGGCCAAACAGTCGGCTAAAGAACGCCGAGATCGGCAACACAATGCCGTTTGCCACCAGATAAGAGGTTAACACCCAAGTCGATTCGTCATAGCTGGAGGAGAGCGAACCGGCAATATGCGGCAGCGCAACGTTGACGATGGTGGTGTCGAGAATCTCCATAAACACCGCCAACGTAACCGTTATGGCGACCAGCCACGGATTGCTGGCCGGACGCCAGCTTTCGCTCGCACTCATTCCACTGTCACCTTCGGTTCAACCGACAAGCCCAGCGGCAACGGATGATTGGCATCTAATCCCTTATCGATGACGATTTTCACCGGCACGCGCTGCACGATTTTCACGTAGTTGCCGGTGGCATTTTCCGCCGGGAAAGTGGAGAAGCGCGAGCCTGAACCCATTTGCACGCTATCCACATGCCCTTCCAGTTTCATATCCGGCCAGGCATCTACGCTGATGTCGACTTTATCGCCCGGCTTCATTCGCGCCAGCTGCGACTCTTTGAAGTTGGCGTTAATCCAGATTTCAGGCGAAACCAGTGAGAACAGTGCGCTGCCGGCCTGCACCAGCGTGCCCAACTGCACATTACGCTTGGTGACAAAGCCATCGTAAGGTGCGCGAACCTGGGTATAAGAGAGATTCAATTCAGCGGTATTGAGCTGCGCTTGTGCCTGCTCAACCTGCTGCTCGCGCGCTTCCACATTGGTTTCCTGCTGACGAATTTGTAGCTTCACCTGTGAAGCCACTTCGACCTGCGCCTTAGCACTTTGCAGTTGCGCTTCTGCTGAACGCAGCTGCGCGGCGGCCGTATCAATATTGCGTTGTGAAGTTGCACGCGGATCGACGCCACGTTGACGACGATAATCGGCCTGCGCATTGAGCAAATTCGCTTGCGCTTTGGCTTGATCGGCGAGGGCTTGATCGCGCTGCGCCGGATATTGCACACGGGACAAGGCTAACTGCGCCTGCGCCTGATGCAACTGCGCTTGTGCCAGACCAAGCTGGGCTTTTGCCTGATCGCGCTGCGCTTCGCTATCACGCGCGTCGATCTCCACCAGCAAATCGCCCTGCTTCACGCGCTGGTTATCTCTCACCAGCAACTTCACCACATAACCGGCCGCTTTCGGCGCGATGGTGACCGCATTGCCTTCGGTAAAGGCATCGTCAGTGCTTTCAATGTTGCGGGTCGTCAGCCAGAACCATAATCCCACCACGATCATAATCACCACCACAATGGCGAGAAAAATCAGCGGCTTCTTTCCGGGACGTTTACGTTCTGGTTCGTTGTTATCTTGATGGGTGTTAGAGGTGTTTTGCGCATCTTGCTGATCGCGTTCAGACGGTTGGTTCTGGTTTTCACTCATAATTTTTCATCGTAGGCAGTTGTCCCGATTCCCGGGCAAAAACGGTCAACATAACCTTAGATGGGAAATTGACAAATGCCAATGCAACTTTACACAAGCCGACATTGGCACTCGGCTAGCGCAATAGGTGCAACAGCAGCCATCCGCCCGCCATCGACCAGGCAAGCATCGGGATAGAAAACAGATGGAAGCGCCACCAAACCCGCTCATCCTGCGCCATACGTAAGGCAATGAGATTGGCGAGCGATCCTGGTAGTAAGCCAAATCCACCGATATTCACCGCCCACGCTAACACGTCGGAGGGTGGCACTTTCTGCAAAAGCAGAATGGTGGCGGGAACGTTACTGATAATTTGCGAGAAGCCGATCGCCAGCAGGTAGAGGCCGCCTTCACCGAGCTGACCAATGGCGGCAAAATGCGGCTGCAGCCAGGATAAATGCATTAACAGGAAGACATCGATAAACATCGCCACGAACACCAGCAGCAAACTCCAGTCAATGCTGATCAACACGCTGCGCGCCATGATCAGGAAACAGGCCGCCACCAGCAGCAGCGCCCAGCCGGTCATTTTTAGCTCCAGCGCGACGATAAACACTATATACAACACCACGCTGACGACGAACAAAGACTTGCGCCACGCCTGGGCTTCACCTTGCTCATGCTTTTGAATTGTGCGTGCCGGGAAACTCCACCAGGTGAGCGCCATCAGCGTCAGCATCAAAAATGCCGCCAATGGCGCCATCTGCGCAATAAAGCCGGGCACGCTGAGCGTACCGTGACTCCACAGCAGAATGTTTTGCGGGTTGCCAACCGGCGTTAATAACGAGCCGGCGTTTACCGCCAGCGCTTCGAAAATGATCAGGCGTGAAATAGGCAGGCGCGAGAATTTGCGCAGCGTCAACGTCAGTGGCACCAGAATAAACAGTGCGACATCGTTAGTGAGAAAAGTAGAGAGTAACGCGGCGGCGCAGACCATGAACAACGCCAGCGCGCGTTCGTGCTGGAAGCGTTGTATCAGGCGCGCGCCGAGCACATCAAAATAGCCGCTGTTTTCCAGCCCTTTGGTTAACATCAATAGGCCGGTGAGCGTCATGATGGTATGCCAGTCAACGGCAGTCGGCAGTTGCGACCAGCGGAAATTCGCCAGCGGCAACATGATCACACCCAATAACAACAACAAATGCAAAATACGATCGCGCATTAAGGAACGAAGCAGATTGGGCATGATGGCGAAAGGCCTTGTGGTTAACGACTCTCGTAAAATTTCTGGAAGACGGCCAACGTTTCATCACTGACGTGATGTTCAAGGCCTTCTGAATCTCGACGTGCGGTTTCCGGGCTTACGCCCAGCGCCAACAGGAAGGTTTCAACAATATGATGACGAACGCGGCTCGCTTCAGCCAGCTTCTCACCCTCAGCGGTCAGGAACACGCCGCGATATGGCACTTGCTCAACTAAGCCGGCGGTGCCAAGACGCTTCAGCATTTTCGCCACGGTGGGCTGGGAAACGCCCAGACGTGCGGCCATATCCACCTGACGCGCTTCGCCAAATTCGCGAATCAAATCAGAGATTAATTCTACATAGTCATCGATCAGCTCACGACGATGCGCCTCGCGCACCTGACGAAATCCTTCGACATGCTCCTCGATCTCTTTTAGCGGGCCCTGGGGCATGTTGGTGGCAATTTTTGCACGACGACTCATTCAACTTCCTCTTTATTATCTGCCGCACTTTACCTACGGTGCGGGCTGGCTGCGCCCATTGTAAACCAGGCTCAAATAAGCACAAATTTTTCCTAAATAGTGTTGGCTAAAGAGTATAGCCAATGCTATCTTTGTTGATAATGTAAGCGAATAGCTTACAAAGGCTGCAAAGAAAATGTCGTCATTCACTCGGGAGGTGAACATGACTACCATGAAAAACTGCCTCGACTGTGGCAAATGTTTCCAGGCTGAACAGAGCAAACCGGCTTTTGAGCTGAAATCGCTGCTGTGCCTGTTTACCCGCTCGCCATTTGCGCTGCGTTTGATGCTGATTGAAAAGCTCACCGGCAAACAGCTGGTTGAACGTCCGTGCCCAAAACTGATCTGGCGCGGCTAACGTTCCCACTCATTCTTTTCAGCAAAGCCCGCTCATGTAGCGGGCTTTGTGTTTATAAACGGTGGTAAATCGCTTATTGCACCCATAAAAAAACGGCCCCGAAGGGCCGTTCATTGTGCAACTGGTCTAAGCAAGAACTTAGAAGCTGTAACCTACGCCAGCAATCCAGGTGCCAACGTCGACGTTGCGGATACGGCTCTGCTCGTAACCTACGTCCAGTGCGACGTTCTCGATTGGGTTGAACTGCATGCCCGCACCATAAGAGAAACCGTAGTCGCTGGAATCAGACTTAGAACGCACAGAGGTGTCGTTCTGCTGGAATTTACCGTAGCCCACACCTACCACACCGTAGATGCTTGCCCAGTCGTTCAGACGGTAAGCTGGACCACCGGTGATGCCGTAGTACTGAGCTTTGTTATAAGCACCAGCATCAGTACGATCTTTCTCGGTGTAGGTGAAAGAACCGATCCAACCCAGTGGGTTAGAACCATCTTCGTAACGATATTTCAGGTTGAAGCCGTTTGCTTTGTTAGCAACGCCTTGATAATCGCTCTGAGCGTAACCACCGGTAACGGTGCTTTGTGCCATGGCAGAACCTGCAGAAACTGCAAGTACACAAGCCAATGCTGAAAGACATGCAATTTTTTTCATAACCACCTCAAATGTGAATATACTTCTCTCCTGACAACGCTATAAATATAACAAAAAACAGCAAGAAACTCTGCCCGCATTTTGTTGTCTAACAGATTGTTTGGTGTAACAGAAAGTTAATGAAGTTTCCTATGTCATTCATTTTACTTATAAAAACCATCATATTCCTGCAACAAAATTTCCGATCACAAAAAATGCCTTTAAGTAAATTCCTAAACTAACCTGACGTTTCTTTACGGAAATGGCACTAAAAATGGCTAAATTCTGACCGGTCAGCGCGTTTTATTTCCCCGCATCGCGCCTCCTTATTTGCTGCAGATTCCTTTACACTGAGCGCTTGTTACTCTGCTGTTAATAAATAAAAGGAATGGATTACAGGATGTCTGCGCCTCTAACGACCAAAAATATGGCCCCGGTGTTGTTCCCTATTGCCGTATTACTGATTGCGATGCTTTCACTGCAGGGCGGCGCGTCACTGGCGAAATCGCTGTTTTCTACCGTTGGCGCACCGGGCATTACCGCGCTTCGTCTTGGTCTTGGCACCCTGATCCTCTGCATCATTTTTAAACCCTGGCGTTTGCGCTTCACGCGTGAGCAGCGCAAACCGTTGCTGATGTATGGCTTAGCGCTTGGCTGCATGAATTATCTCTTCTATTTAGCCATTCGTACTGTACCACTTGGTGTGGCGGTGGGCTTAGAATTTCTGGGACCACTAACGCTGGCCTTGATTGGCGCGCGCCGCCCGCTCGATTTTATTTGGGTGCTGCTGGCGGTGATCGGTTTGTGGTTCCTGTTGCCGATCGGTGAAGGGATGAGTCATATCGATCCACTTGGTGCGCTGCTAGCGGTGGGAGCCGGCGCTTGCTGGGCGGTCTATATTCTTGCGGGGCAACGTGCTGGCGCGGAACATGGTCCGGCAACCGTCGCGATGGGCTCGCTGATTGCCTCGGTCATTTTTGTGCCGCTCGGCCTGATATTTGCCGCACCGGGAATCTGGCATTGGGATGTGCTGCCGCTGGCGCTGCTGATCGCCCTGCTTTCGAGCGCCATTCCTTATTCTCTTGAGATGATGGCGCTGACGCGTCTGCCGGCGCGCATTTTTGGCACTTTAATGAGTCTGGAACCGGCGATGGCCGCGCTTTCAGGCATGCTGTTCCTCGGTGAGTTGTTAACGCTGAAGCAGTGGCTGGCGTTACTGGCGATCATCATCGCCTCGGCAGGCTCGACGCTAACCATGAAACAAAAAAGCGCCAAAATAAGCGAAGTGGATATTGCCAACCCGCAATAAATAGGCTTATTTCAGCCTGCTTGACGGCAGGCTAAATATTTAAGCATTCTCATTATCACTTCCACCGAGATTTTGAAGCATTCTCTGTTATTATTTTGCAACACGATTAATAAATAATTAACACAAGCATCAACCCTATGTTTTTAAACAACTAAAAATAAAAAAGCACAATCCATGAGCAATATTAAGATTTATCTATCCCTGCCATTGACTTAATCAAGCCTGCAAATTAAAAAACTGCTGCTATACTTATTTCCGTGCTTGATTAGGACAACCATCAATAAGAGGACATTAATGATGAGTACCGCAAAACTGGTTAAAACTAAATCGTCTGATCTGATTTACACCCGTAATGACGTCGCTGACAGCGATAAAAAAGCGACCATCGAGGTGCTCAACCGTCTGGTAGTGGAGTTTATTGACCTGTCGCTGATCACCAAGCAGGCGCACTGGAACATGCGTGGCGCCAACTTTATTGGCGTACATGAGATGCTGGATGGTTTCCGTACCGCCATTACCGATCACCAGGACACTATCGCTGAACGTGTGGTTCAGCTGGGCGGTGTGGCGCTGGGTACCACTCAGATCGTCAACGACAAAACACCCTTGAAAAGCTATCCGCTAAACATTCATAGCGTGCAGGATCATCTGAAAGCGCTGGCCGATCGTTATGCGATTGTGGCGAATGATACCCGTAAAGCCATCACAGAAGTAAGCGATGAAGACACCGCGGATATCTTCACAGCCGCATCGCGCGATCTGGATAAATTCCTGTGGTTTATCGAATCAAATATCGAATAAATTACAGTGTAATAACGAAGGCGGGGTATCCCGCCTTTTTTTACGCCTGTAACATTATGGTGCTTTTTTTGACGTTGTTAACAATTCCTTAATCCCTTCTTTCTCTCTCCCCGCCCTTGGTGCACACTGTGCCTGCACCACAACAGCACTACGCACCAAAATGAAGCACCAATAAGGTGCAAAACTTTTCGTCTGCGCAAAATCGTGTCAGCAAGTGCTTAAAACTACTGATTTCGATCAAAATGAAAAGTTGGCATAATTTTTTCATATGATAGGCCGTACATCGGGCCATCAGGCCTGAAGGGTAATAAGGAAAAAAATGATGAAGTCATTGATTAAAGTCTCCGTGGCCGCGCTGGCGCTGGCCTTCTCGCTTTCCTCCACTGCAGCAGACAAAAAACTGATCGTCGCAACCGACACTGCATTCGTTCCCTTCGAGTTCAAACAAGGCGATAAATACGTCGGTTTTGATATCGATCTGTGGGATGCCATCGCGAAAGAACTGAAACTCGATTACGCCTTTAAGCCAATGGATTTCAGCGGCATCATTCCCGCCCTGCAAACCAAAAACATTGACCTGGCGCTGGCGGGTATCACCATTACCGAAGAACGTAAAAAAGCCATCGAGTTTTCTGACGGCTACTACAAAAGCGGTTTGCTGGTGATGGTGCGCGAGAATGAAAAAGATGTGAAGAGTATCGACGATCTGAACGGTAAAGTGGTCGCAGTGAAAAGCGGCACCGGTTCGGTTGATTACGCGAAAGCCCACATCAAATCGAAAGACCTGCGTCAGTTCCCTAACATCGACAACGCGTACATGGAGTTAGGCACCCAACGTGCTGATGCCGTGCTGCATGATACCCCGAACATCCTGTACTTCATTAACACTGCCGGTAAAGGCCGCTTTAAAGCGGTTGGCGAGTCGATTGAAGCGCAGCAGTATGGCATCGCGTTCCCGAAAGGCAGCGACGATCTGCGTGAAAAAGTGAACGGCGCACTGAAAACCCTGCGCGACAACGGCACATACAACACCATCTATAAAAAATGGTTCGGTACTGAACCAAAATAATTCCGGCCTCAGCCGATTTTGCAGCAGGGAGCATAACACTCCCTGCTTTTTACATTTCCACGCAACAGATTTGGAGTCACACCATGGAGTTTGACTGGAGCGTCATTTGGCCTGCCCTGCCGATTTTAATCGAAGGTGCCAAAATGACCCTGCTGATCTCGGTCCTCGGCCTGGTCGGCGGTTTAATTATCGGCCTGGTTGCCGGTTTTGCCCGCGCCTACGGCGGCTGGATCACCAACAACATCGCCTTAGTTTTCATCGAACTGATTCGCGGTACGCCAATCGTGGTGCAGGTGATGTTTATTTACTTCGCCCTGCCAATGGCTTTCCCGGATCTGCGTATCGATCCATTTAGCGCCGCGGTGGTCACCATCATGATCAACTCCGGTGCCTACATCGCAGAAATCACGCGCGGTGCGGTACTGTCGATCAACAAAGGCTTCCGTGAAGCGGGCTTGGCGCTAGGTCTGTCGCGCCGCGAAACCCTGCGTTACGTGATCATGCCGCTGGCACTGCGCCGTATGCTGCCACCGCTGGGTAACCAATGGATTGTCAGCATCAAAGATACCTCGCTGTTTATCGTGATTGGCGTGGCCGAACTGACGCGTCAGGGTCAGGAGATCATCGCCGGCAACTTCCGTGCGCTGGAAATCTGGAGCGCCGTTGCCATCATCTATTTGGTTATTACGTTGGTGTTGAGCTTTGTGCTGCGCCGTATTGAGAAAAGGATGAAAATTCTGTGATTGAATTTAAAAACGTCTCGAAGAATTTCGGCCAGACTCAGGTTCTGCACAACATCAACCTGAAGATTAACCAGGGCGAAGTGGTGGTGATTATCGGGCCATCCGGTTCCGGTAAATCTACGCTGCTGCGCTGCATTAACAAGCTGGAAGAGATCACCACCGGCGATCTGATTGTCGATGGTATGAAGGTCAATGATCCGAAAGTGGATGAGCGCCTGATTCGTCAGGAAGCGGGCATGGTGTTCCAGCAGTTCCATCTGTTCCCACAGATGAGCGCGCTGGATAACGTCGCCTTTGGCCCGATTCGCGTGCGTGGTGCGAAGAAAGAAGAAGCGCATAAACTGGCACGCGAACTGCTGGGCAAGGTCGGCCTTGCCGAACGTGCGCATCACTTCCCGTCGGAGCTTTCTGGTGGTCAGCAACAGCGCGTAGCCATTGCGCGTGCGCTGGCGGTGAAACCAAAGATGATGCTGTTTGATGAGCCCACCTCAGCCCTCGATCCCGAGCTGCGTCACGAAGTGTTGAAAGTGATGCAAGATCTGGCGGAAGAAGGCATGACGATGGTCATCGTGACGCACGAAGTCGGTTTCGCCCAGAAAGTCGCTTCACGTCTGATTTTTATCGACAAAGGCACCATCGCGGAAGATGGCAATCCGGACGATTTGATCACTCACCCGCCAAGCGATCGTCTGCGCGAGTTCCTGCAGCACGTATCCTGATAGCTTGGTCGCCATGGTTGGCGACCGATTATGTAAGGTCGTCATTGATGACGACCTTCTTCCCCACCGCCCCACACAAAAATCAATTTTCCTTTCAGAATCTGTACCTTCCATCACTGACTATACTTCTCTCTTGTGCCGTTCAAGGAGAAAGCGATGTTGTCTGCCAGCCCACCCGGTCGTTCCACCCTGTGGTTACTTTTCAGTTTGTTCACTCTGTTTGTCATCGCTCCGGCGCAGGCCGTTAATCTGCCGCAGGCGGCCGTTGCGGCACAGCAGTCGCAAAAGCCCGCCGCCGAGACACCAGCCGAAGGTGAACCCAGCGTAGAAGAGAAAAAAGCCGCGTATGCCGCGCTGGCCAATATTCTGGATAACAACACCTCACGCCAGGAGCTGATCGATCAACTGCGCCAGGCCGCTAACAGCAAATCCACCGATGAACACCCGGTGCTCGCGCCGCCGCAGGCCACTCAGGACGATCCCACCGTGCTGGAGAGCGTCACCAGCGTAACGCGCCAATATGGCGGCGCGGTGGCCGCGCAGTTTGTCCAACTGCATGACAACATCACCAATGCGCCACACAAGTCTTTTAACCAGCAAACCTTCCTCAACGCGCTGAAATACTTTGCCGCCCTCGCCGCCGCGGTATTTGCTTTGTACTGGCTAACACGGCGCCTGATGTGGCCGGTCTGGCGACGTATGGGCCGCTGGGGGCGCCATCAAAACCTTGAACGCACCAAGTGGTTGCACTTGCCCGCCGCCATCATGATGGCCTTCGTTCTCGATATTGTGCTGCTGGCATTAACGCTGTTTGTCGGTCAGATCATCAGCGACAACTATCACGACGGCAACCGCACCATTGCCTATCAGCAAGGGCTTTTCCTCAACGCCTTCGCACTGATTGAATTCTTCAAAGCGGTTCTGCGCCTGATTTTCTGCCCGCATTTCCCGGCACTGCGCTTCTTCCACTTATCAGATGCGCGCGCCAGTTACTGGAACACGCGTCTGAGCTGGCTAAGCGGCACCATCGGTTACGGTTTACTGGTGGTGGTACCGATTGTCTCCAATCAGGTCAATATTCAGGTGGCCGCGCTGGTCAACATGCTGATTATGGGGATCATGACCGGCTGGGCGCTGTGGCTGATTTTCCGCAACAAAAGCAATATCCATCAAGAACTGTCGCGTCTCGCCGATCGCAGCATGAGCTTCTTTGCCCTGTTTATCCGCGCCTTCGGCATGGTCTGGCACTGGCTGGCCAGCGCCTATTTTATCGCGCTGTTCCTGTTCTCCATCTTCAATCCCGGTGACAGCCTGAAGTTTATGATGTCTGCCACGGTGCGCAGCCTGGCCATCGTGGTTATCGCGGCACTGATTTCCGGCATGCTGACGCGCTGGATTAGCAAAACCGTCACGCTGTCGCCGGATATGCGCCGCAACTATCCCGAGCTGCAAAAACGCGTCAATGATTGGGTGAAAGCGCTGCTGAAACTGGCGCGCGTGGTTACCGTATTTGCCACGCTGTTGCTGCTGCTCAACGCGTGGAATCTGTTTGATCTCTGGCACTGGCTCACGCTCGGTACCGGCCAAAAAATGGTGGATGTGCTGATTCGTATCGTAATGATTGTGCTGCTGTCGGCGGTGGGCTGGACGCTGCTGGCGAGCCTGATCGAAAGCCGTCTTGCCTCGGATTCACATGGCCGTCCAATGCCGAGTGCGCGCACCCGCACGCTGTTGACGCTGTTCCGTAACGCGCTGGCGGTGGTGATCAGCACCATCACCATCATGATTTTACTGTCGGAAGTGGGTGTGAATATTGCGCCGCTGCTGGCCGGTGCCGGTGCGCTCGGTCTGGCGGTGTCGTTCGGTTCGCAAACGCTGGTGAAGGACATCATCACCGGCATCTTTATTCAGTTTGAAAACGGCATGAACACTGGCGATCTGGTGACGATTGGCCCCATCACCGGCACGGTGGAACGTATGTCGATCCGCTCGGTGGGCGTGCGTCAGGATACCGGCGCGTATCACATTATTCCGTGGTCATCGATCACCACATTCGCCAACTTTGTGCGCGGCATTGGCTCGTTCGTGGCGAACTATGATGTGGATCGCAGTGAAGATAGCGAACGCGTGAACCAAACGCTGCAAGCTGCGGTAAAAGATCTGCTGGAGAACCCGGATATTCGTGGCATGGTCATTGGCGAGCCGAGCTTTGCCGGATTAGTCGGATTAACCAACCAATCCTTTACCGTGCGCGTGTCATTTACCACGCAGCCGCTCAAGCAGTGGACGGTGCGTTTTGCGCTGGATGATAAGGTGAAGAAGCATTTTGATGCGGCCGGCATTAAAGCGCCGCATCAAACGGTGGAAGTCATGCAGACCGGCAGCGATATCACCTCTGCGGCAACCTTGCCGGCGTTGCCACCGGCACAATGAGACTAGCGTTTCAGTCGTTTAGCGCGTGTCGCTGGCGGCTGGAACGTCCAGGCGATAAAGCGGCTCTGCTTCTGCCCCTGCGCCATTTCGATGATACGGACTTCATAGGCATCGAGATCGCGCAGCTGGTCACGCAGCGCGGGTAGATTCTCTTTACGCGACACCAGCGAAGTGAACCAGGCAATATGGTCTGCTTGCGCCACGCTTTCAGCGATCATCTGCCCGACAAACTTGCGCTCACCGCCATCACACCATAGCTCGCTGTGATGGCCACCAAAATTGAGCGGTGCGTTTTTACCTAAGCCGAGGTTACGCGTTTTGCGCTGACCCACAGTGGCGGCCTCTTGCGCGGAAGAGTGGAACGGCGGATTACACAGCACGGCGTGATAGCGCTCATTTTTGTGCACCACGCCCGCAAAAATGGCCGACGCATCCTTTTGACGGCGCAGACGAACACCGCGCTGCAAGCCCGGATTACTCGCCACGATCTGACCCGCAGCGGTAATCGCTTCGGCGGTGATATCGGTACCGGTGAAGCGCCAGCCATATTCGGCGTTGCCAATCAGCGGATAAATGCAGTTCGCGCCGCAGCCGATATCCATCACATCCAAATCGCGCGGAATCACACCGCCGTTGTCACTCGCCAGCAGATCGGCCAGCGCATGCACATAATCAGCGCGCCCTGGCACCGGCGGCGTAAGATAGCCTTTCGGCAGTTGCCAGTTGAGATTATAGAACAGCTTCAGCAGCGCCTGATTCAGCAGCATCACTGCTTCGGGATCGGCGAAATCCACCGACAACTCGCCGTAGCCGTTGGGACGCACTTTCACCGCCAGCGGCGGATGGGCTGCGGTCAGAGCAGCAAAATCATAACGGCCTTGATGGCGGTTACGCGGATGGAAAGGTGACGTGGCGGCTGGCTTGTTCATAGTTTCTCCGGAAAATAGCGCGGGCGTAAGATACTCTGGCTCGCGGCATCGCACAATGCGCTTAATCGAATTCACCGTATTAGATGAGATTAGTGCAGTAAACTCAGTTTCCCCTTTAAGGATTGTTATGACACGTCAACGTTACTCTTATCAGCCACGCGCTGGACACGGTTTGCCGCACGATCCGCTGAATGCCATCGTCGGTCCACGCCCCATTGGTTGGGTCAGCTCGCAAAGCGCCAGCGGCGTACGCAATTTAGCGCCTTACAGTTTCTTTAACTGCTTTAACTACCACCCGCCAATTATCGGCTTCGCCAGCAGCGGCTGGAAAGACAGCGTGCAGAATATCTCGGAGACCAAAGAGTTTGTCTGGAATCTGGCGACGCGCCCGCTGGCCGAGGCGATGAATGAGAGCTCCGCTTCGGTGGCATCTGAACAAGATGAATTTGCGCTGGCGGGATTAACGCCGCTTGCTGCCTCACACGTCAATGTCAGCATGGTGGCGGAAAGCCCGGTGAACTTTGAGTGTAAGTTGACGCAGCTGATTCAACTGCAGGATGCTCAAGGCAACCCGATTGATAGCTGGCTAGTGCTGGGCGAAGCCGTCGCCATCCATATTGATGAAGCCTTGCTGGAGAATGGCATTTACCAAACCGCCAAAGCACAGCCGATCCTGCGCGCCGGTGGCCCCTCGGCTTATTACGGCATCAGCGAAGAACTGCGTTTTGATTTGGTGCGCCCGGACGCGAGACGATCTTCGTAAGCCTGGTCGCCCTAAATGGCGACCGCGTAAATTCACGCTACAACCCACTTTTCAACACCTCAACCGCGCGGGCGATCTCCGGTGCCAGCCAGCGATCTTCCTGCCAGTTGGCCACCACCACGCGCAGGCGACGTAGTGCCTGCGCCGTGCCTTGCGCCAGTTGCTGTTCGCCGTGGAAATCCAGCGCCTGCGCCGCCAGCAAATACTCAATCGCCAGAATCTGCCACACGTTACCCACCAGCTTGAGCAGCTTGAGCGCCGCGCCGGTGCCAAGGCTGAGATGATCCTCTTGCAAACCGGACGTGACATAATTATCCAGCACCGCCGGTTGTGCCAGTTGGCGATTCTCCGCACACAGTGACGCCGCCACATACTGCGCGATCATCATGCCGGAGTTGACGCCCGGTTGCGCCACCAGAAACGCCGGTAAACCGCTCACCAAGGGATTAACTAAACGATCAAGCCGCCGCTCGGCGATGCTGCCGACTTCCGCCATGGCAATCGCTAGCAGATCCGCCGCCATCGCCACCGATTCGCCGTGCGGGTTAGCCTGCGACACCACGCGCCAGTTATCCGGCGTGCCGAGCACCAGCGGATTGTCCGTGCAGGCATTCAGTTCGGTCTCAATTTGGCGCGCCGCGTGATCGAACTGATCGCGGCTGGCCCCGTGCACCTGCGGCATTGAGCGCAGGCTGAGCGCATCCTGAGTACGAATGCCAATGCTTGCCGCCAGCAGCGGACTGTCGCTGAGCAGTTCACGTAAGCGTTGACCGCTCATCTGCATGCCCGGACTGGCTTTCAGCGCCATCACTTCGGCATCAAAGGCCACCAGCTGTCCGCGCAGCGCCTCAAAACTCATCGCGCCGGTGACATCCGCCCAATCCAGCAAACGCGCCGCATCATCCAGCGCCAGGCAGGATAAACCGGTCATGCACGGCGTACCGTTGACCAGGCTCAACCCCTCTTTGGCGCCCGGACGATAGGGTTGCAAACCCGCCAGCGTTAACGCCTGCGCAGCGGGCATAATCTGGTTTTGATACTCAACGTCGCCGACACCTATCAGCGCCAACCCGATATGTGCCATATGGCTGAGGTAGCCCACCGAACCTTGCGACGGCACCTGCGGCGTAATCTGCTGATTGAGCAGCGCCAGCAGATGCTGCACCAGCGCCACCGACACACCCGATTTACCGTGGCTGTAATTGGCAATGGCCGCACACAGAATGGCGCGCGCCTGTTCACGCGTCAGCAGCGGGCCCACGCCACAGGCGTGACTCAGCAGCGTATTGCGCGACAGCTGGCTGAGCTGCTCTCCCGGCAGCGTGATGTTGCACAGCGCGCCCAGGCCAGTATTGATGCCGTATGCGATCTGGCCGCTGGCCACAATCTCATCGACAATGGTGCGCCCTTGCGCAATGCGCTGCCAGGCGCTGACGCTCAAACTGAGTTCCGCGTCGTGCCGCGCCACCTGTACCAGCTCTTGCCAGGTTAATGGGCTATCGCCCCACACCACGGTCATGCTGGCTGCTCCGCACCGTGATGGCTGGAAATAAACTGCTTAAAGCGCTGCGATCCCTGTACGCCAAACATCTCTTCCGGCGCGCCCTGGCAATCAATGGTGCCCTGATGCATAAATACCACGCGGTTAGAGACGTTACGTGCAAAGCCCATTTCGTGCGTCACCACCAGCATGGTGCGCCCCTCTTCTGCCAGGCTGCGCATCACTTTCAACACTTCGCCCACCAGTTCCGGATCGAGTGCCGAGGTGGGTTCATCGAACAGCATCACTTCTGGATCCATCGCCAGCGCGCGGGCAATCGCTACGCGCTGTTGCTGACCGCCCGACAGTTGCGCTGGGTAGAAATCTTTGCGATTCAGTAAGCCCACGCGATCCAGCAGTTGCTCCGCCTGAGCGATGCAGCTTTTTTTGTCGCGCTTCAGCACATAGTGCGGGCCTTCAATGACGTTTTGCAGCACCGTCATGTGCGACCACAGATTGAAGCTCTGGAACACCATGCCAAGGCGCGAACGCAAGCGCTCAATCTGTTTTGGATTGGCCGCCAGTTGATGGCCACGCGCATGGCGCTTCATCTCAATGGTTTCGCCGCCGACGCTAACGACACCGGCATCCGGCGTTTCCAGCAGGTTGATGCAGCGTAGCAAGGTACTTTTGCCCGAGCCGCTGGCACCAAGAATCGAGATGACATCGCCTTGGTGTGCCTGCAGCGAAATGCCTTTGAGCACTTCCATCGCGCCAAAGGATTTATGGATATCGGTGGCGGATAAGGTTACGGGTGATGTGGAATGCATATTACTCTCCGGCAAGCGGTTTAACGGCGGGCAACGGCTTTTTTGCGACACGATGTTGCACACTCAGACGGCGCTCTAACAGCGCGTACAGCTGGACGATAATAAAGTTGAGGATCAGGTAGATCGCCGCCGCGCAGACAAAGACTTCCATGGTGCGATAAGTACGCTGAATGATCTGCTGCGCCACGCCGGTGACGTCCCAAACGGTCACCAGACTGGCAAGCGCGGTGGATTTCACCAGCAAAATCGCTTCGGTGGAGTACGCCGGCAGCGCATAGCGCAGCATGATCGGCGCGATAATGCGACGCAGCAGCAGCCAGCGCGACATGCCGCAGGCGAGACCGGCTTCCACTTGTCCGGCTGGCACGGCGAGCAGCGCGCCGCGCAGAATCTCGGCGGTATAGGCCGCGGTACACAGTGACAGCGCCAGCACCGCGCAGATAAACGGCTCACGCAGGAACGGCCAGACGAAGCTGTGGCGGATCACGCCAAACTGCCCCAGGCCGTAATAGATGAGGAACAGTTGGATCATCAGCGGCGAACCGCGAAACACCAGAATATAACCGCGCGCGAAACCGCTCAGCACCCGCCAGCGGCTCATGCGCAATGACAAAATACCCATCGCCAGCACGCCGCCGCAAAGAAAGGCGCTGATAAACAGCCCGAGCGTCACCGGCAGCGCGGCGCTCAGCTTGAGAAAGGTATCAGAGAGAAAAGCGTAGTCGATCATGCTGCTGCTCCTTAATGCTGTGCCGCAGTGCGACTTTGCCACGCACGACCGAGGCGCGACTCCGCCCGACGAAACGCATGATTAGACACCAGCGTCAGCACCAGATAGCAGGCGCCGCCAACCAGATAGAAAGTGAAGTAATCGCGCGTGGATCCGGCCGCAACCTGTCTGGCGCGCATCAACTCGACAATGCCGGTGACCGATACCAGCGCCGAATCCTTCAGGCTCATCTGCCACACGTTCGACATACCTGGCAGCGCGTAACGCACCACCTGCGGCAGCAGAATACGTTGGGCAATGCGCCAGCGCGGCATACCAATCGCCACTGCGGCTTCCACTTCGCCTTTAGCCAGCGCCAGACGCGCCGCGCGATACACTTCGCCCTGATACGAACCCGAGATGAGCCCGATTGCCAGCGCACCAATCAGGAACGGCGGCGCTTCGATAAAGCCATCCGCGCCGAACATCTGCCCAACCAGCGTAATCAGGCCGGATCCACCAAAATAGAACAGGTAGATCACCAGCAGTTCCGGGATGCCGCGAAACACCACCGAATAGCTTTCACCTAACCAGCGCAGCCAGCGTTGAGGCGATAACTTGGCGGCCGCCACACCAGAACCAACCACCGCTCCAATCATCAGCGCCACCAGCGACAGCAGCAGCGTGGTGCAGGCCGCGCTCAGGATCAGGCGGCCCCAACCATCAGCACCAAAACTCAGCAGGCTCATCATCTTTCACCTCACTTACGGGGTTACGTCAGTTTTAAACCATTTCTCACTGAGTTTTTTCACCGTGCCGTCAGCCAGCGCGGCGTGGATCGCCTCATCCAGCTTGGCTTTTAGGTCGTTATCCGCCATGCGCACGCCCATCGCTTCGCCCTCGCCCCAAATTGGGCCGCCGAGCTGTGGGCCGCTGAAGACCAGATTATTGTTCTCTTTGCGCGCCAGCATCGATTGCGCAAAGGTCACGTCATCGAACACCGCATCGATTCGGCCAGACTGCAGGTCGAGCATCGCATCCGCCGATGAGGTGTATTCGCGTACCTCGGTATCGCCTTTGAAGTACTTATCGATAAACGGGGTGTACACGGTGCCGGAGGCGATACCGATGGTTTTGCCCTTCAGCGCCGCTTTCAGCGGGGCAATCGCCGCGTTGATCTCTTTCTCATCGTCATGCAGCTTGATGATGTTGTGATCGGCCGGCAGCAGCGGGCTCTCTTTGGTGGTGATGAAAGTCGCCGGGGTTGAGGCATAAGGCGTGGTGAAGTTGACCACTTTTTTGCGGTCCGGCGTGATGACAATCGCATCCATGATCACGTCGTACTTACCGGCATTCAGGCCCGCGATCATGCCGTCCCAGTTCTGCACCACCAGCTTGCACTGGATGCCCATGCGCTTGCACAGATCGTCCATCAGCTCGGGTTCAAAGCCGCCTAACTTGCCGCCTGGCAGCGTCAGGTTCCAGGGTTCATAGCTGCCTTCGGTAGCGATGGTGATCGATTTCCACTCTTTCGCCTGTACGGCAACGCCGCTGATCATCAGGCTGGCAAACAGGGTCGTGAGGCAAAAACGGCGAATCGGGGCGCGGTGCGTCATGCGGCTTCTCCTGGCTATTAATCAAGTTTGGCAGTCTCTGCTCATGCAATACTCACAGATGACCTTTCATGTATATACAAGCTAGCCTGCGGCAGATCATTGTCGGCATAAGCTTTTTGTGAGCCAGCCAGTATAAAAATGAATAACCGCTGTGTGGTCTTTACTTGTACATACAACCTAGCAAGCGCTATGCCAAATCAGCAAAGCCGTAAAATCAGGGGATAATCACGCGATGAACGTTAACAGCGCACCACAAGGAGGCGAGGTGTGCATCACTATGGTGCGCAGTGAAGAAGCGTAGCGGCGCAATTTATTGCGCAATCTCTCGATGGGCATAATGCCGCCATTAATATGCGCGATAAATCGCGCCGCTACGGTGTGTGAGTGGTTAGACGGGTTTACCCGCTTCAATAAACGCCTGCATCAGCGGTTTCAGCACCTTCTGCAGCTGCGCAGCGCGATCCTGCTGCCAGGCAAACGGCGGCGTTTCGTCCATATAATTAAGCTGCGCCAGCTCTAGCTGCACCGCCTGCACGCCCTGCTCCGGCTGGCCGTACGCGCGAGTGATGTAACCGCCTTTAAAACGTCCGTTGGCGATCCAGCTGTAATCATTTTGCGCGTTACACACCTGTTTGATCGCGTCGATCACCGCCGTTGAGCAACTGGCGCCATCATTGGTACCAATGTTGAGATCCGGTAGACGTCCGTCAAACAGACGAGGAATCACCGAGGCGATCGAGTGCGCATCAAACAGCAGCGCGTAGCCGTGCTGCGTTTTCAACCGCGCCAGTTCCTGCTGCAACTGCTGGTGATACGGTTGCCAGATCGTGTCCAGATAACCCTGACGCACCTCGGCGCTCGGCGTTTTACCCGCTGCAAAGGTTGGGCTGCCGTCGAACAAGGTTTCGGGATATAAGCCGGTGGTCGCCGTGGTATAGAGCGGCTGATTATCCGCTGGACGGTTAAGGTCGATGACAAAACGTGAATAGTGACCAATCAACACGCTGGCACCGAGATCGCGTACAAAATCGTACAGCAGCGGTAAATGCCAGTCGGTATCCGGCAAGCCGCGCGCCGCGTCGCTCAAGCCGGCGTCCACTTCCGGCGTTAATTGCGTGCCGGCGTGGGGAATGCTGACCAGCAGCGGAATCTTACCGGCGGTGAAATGAAAAGGTGTCATTGCGCTTCTCCACGATAAATAACCTGGCACGGCAATTCGCCGCCCAGCCAATAAACCAGCTCTGCCGGACGCGCCAGCGGCCAGTGAACAAAATTCGCTACCTTGCCTGCTTCCAGCGAACCGTGCGAGTGCTGTAATCCCAGCGCTTTGGCGCCCCACAAAGTCACGCCCGCTAATGCCTCTTCCGGGGTTAAACCAAACAGCGTACAGCCCATATTGAGCATCAGACGCAGCGAAAGCGCCGGTGAGGTGCCCGGATTGGCATCGCTGGCCAGCGCCATCGGCACGCCGTGTTCACGGAACAGCGACACCGGTGGACGTTGCGTTTCGCGCAGCAGATAAAACGCGCCCGGCAGCAACACCGCAACGGTGCCGTGCTGCGCCATGGCTTTTGCGTCCGCTTCCGTCGCGTATTCCAGATGATCGGCGGAGAGCGCACCGTAACCCGCCGCCAGCGCCGCGCCGCCCAGCGCCGAAAGCTGCTCGGCGTGCAGTTTCACCGGCAAATCTAAGGCTTGAGCGGCATCGAAGACCGCGCTGACCTGCTGCGGTGAAAAGGCTAAATGCTCGCAGAACGCATCCACCGCATCTGCCAATCCTTCGGCTTTCACCTGCGGTAACAGGCGTTGGCAGATGATATCGATCCAGCCTTGCGGGTTGTCTTTAAACTCCGGTGGGAAACCGTGCGCGGCTAAGCAAGTGGCCTTTACATCGGCGGGCACCGTTTCCGCCAGCTCACGAATGGCGCGCAGCATGGTCAGCTCGCTAGCTTCATCAAGGCCGTAACCGGATTTGATCTCAACCAAAGTGACGCCTTCCGCCAGCAGACGATCCAGCCGCCAGCGCGCGCTTGCCACCAGTTCTTGCTGGGTTGCCGCACGCGTGGCGCGCACCGTGGAGAGAATGCCGCCGCCCTGCGCCGCAATCTCCGCATAGCTCACGCCATTGAGACGCTGCTCAAACTCCTGGCTGCGATCGCCGCCAAACACCAGATGCGTATGGCAATCCACCAAACCGGGGGTGATGATGCCGCCGGAAAATTGGTGCTGTTCCCGCGCGGTAAACGCCGGGCATTCGCTGCGCGGCCCCACCCAAATCAGTTTCCCCTGATCGACCGCCAGCGCGCCGTCGGCAATCAGATTGTAGTGTCCGTCACGCATCGTAACGATGTCGGCCCCCAGCCACAGGCTGTCGATCTGCTTCGTTTCTGCCATCCCACTCCCCTTCACGTTCGGCGATTTACACTACGCATCAAAGTATGTATATGTATATACAACTTTCCGCCATGCAGGATCAACCATGACAACCTATTTTGCCCCACGCGCACTGTTGGCCGACGGCTGGCATGAGCGCGTGCTGATCGTCACCAACCCCACCGGACACATCACCGAGATCACCCCCAACAGTGAGCCCGGCACGGCCACGCGTCTTGCCGGGCCGGTGATTCCGGCGATGGCTAATCTGCATTCGCACGCCTTCCAGCGCGCGATGGCGGGACTGGCCGAAGTGGCAGGCGATCCGCAAGACAGCTTCTGGACATGGCGCGATCTGATGTATCGCATGGTGCAGCGCCTGTCGCCCGAGCAGGTCGGTGATATTGCGACGTATCTCTACATCGACATGCTGAAAGGCGGCTACAGCCAGGTGGCGGAATTCCACTATTTGCATCACGATCCGCACGGCAAACCCTACGCCGATGACGCTATGCAGCTCGCACTGATAGCAGCGGCGGAGCGCGCAGGCATTGGCCAAACCTTGTTGCCGGTGCTCTACAGCTTCAGCGGTTTTGGTTCCCAGCCGGCCAGCGACGGCCAGCGCCGCTTCATTCAGCAAACCGATGCCTACCTGCAACAGCAGCAGCGCGTGGCGCGCTGGAGCGCGGAGAAGCCGCTGCTTAATCATGGCATCTGCTTCCATTCGCTGCGCGCGGTGAATGAAGCGCAGATGCACGCGGTATTAGCCGCCTGCCCGCAGGAGGTGCCGGTGCACATTCACGTCGCCGAGCAGGAAAAAGAGGTGAACGACAGCCTGGCGTGGAGCGGCGAACGTCCGGTGGCCTGGCTGCTCAATCGCTTTAAAGTCGATCAGCGTTGGTGCCTGATTCACGCCACTCATCTTGATGATGACGAAATTCAGCGCGTGGCGGCGAGCGGCGCGGTGGCGGGCTTGTGTCCAACCACCGAGGCCAACCTCGGCGACGGTATTTTCCCGGCGGTAGAATATATCGCTCACGGCGGCCGCTGGGGGATTGGTTCCGACAGCCACGTGTCGCTCAGCGCACTGGAAGAGCTGCGCTGGCTGGAGTACGGCCAGCGACTGCGCGATCGTCGTCGCAATCGCATCACCTTGCCCCATCAACCTTCCGTGGGCGATCTGCTGTGGCAGCAAGCCGCACAGGGCGGCGCGCAGGCATGTGGTTTGCCTGCGGGCGAACTGGCGATTGGCAAACGTGGCGACTGGCTGGTGCTGGCTGAAGACGCGTTCCTCAGCAGCGTCAACAGCGCTTCATTGTTAAACCGCTGGCTGTTTGGCGGGCAGCGCGAACAGATTCGTGACGTATTCGTAGCGGGCAAACAGGTGATCAGTGCAGGCCATCATGCGGCAGAAGAGCACGCTGCGACGCGCTTTGCCGTGGCGATGAGGGCGTTGCAATGAGAACGCGCTTTGTCTATGAGCAGCTTCCCGTCAGCCGCTGGCGCAACGGCGGCGGCGAAACGCGCGAAATAATCAGCTATCCGCCGGGTGAAGCGCAATTTACCTGGCGCGCCAGCATCGCCACCATCTCCGCCGACGGACCGTTTTCGCCCTTTCCCGGCATTGACCGGGTAATTACCTTACTGCACGGCGACAGCGTTTTACTGCAGAGTGAACAAGCCCAGCAACGCTTAGCGCCGCTGCAGCCGTGGGCGTTTCCCGGTGAATGGGCGATTAACGCTCATGTCAGCGGCAGCTGTCAGGATTTTAATATCATGACGCGGCGCGACAGCTGGCGCTCTGCGGTAAGCATCGCGCAAGAAGTGGTCAGCAGTGAAAACGGCGTGGCGTGGGTGATCGCAGGAGAATGGCACACGCCAGCCGGGGAAGCGCTGGCGGTTGATCAGGGGATTTGGTGGCTGGAGGAAAACATCCAGCTGGAGCCGCAAACGCCGGATGCCAAATTGCTGTTTGTGGTGCTTAGCCGTGTCCTCTAAAGCGCCCCAGCAACTTATAGCGTGAACCCGGATACAGCAGCCGCGCATAGGTCACAATCTTGTTGTCGCTCCACGTCTGACGACGAATCAGCAGGCACGGCTCATGTTCATCCAGCGCCAGATGCTTACGCTGGCGCAGATCCGGCAACACCGCTTCAACAATATGCTCACCTGCCGTCAGCGGCGCTACGCGCATCAAATAAGTGTACGGCGTCAGTTGATGGTAATCCTGACTAAGATAATCCGGCGCCATCAGCGGGTTCACTAAGCGATCTTCCAGCTGCACCGGCAGGTCGTTTTCGTAATGCACAATCAGCGAGTGGAACAGCGTTTGCCCGGTGGAGAGTCCCAGCACCGCCGCCTGTTCCGGATCGGCTTTCATCTGGCCAATCGATAAAATTTTGCAGCTGTGTCGATGACCGCGCTGCGCAATCTCGTCGGCGATGTTGTGGACTTCCAGCATCGCGGTATAGCCCTTCATCTCTGCCACAAAGGTGCCCACGCCCTGCATGCGCACCAGAAATCCTTCGCTGGTGAGTTCACGCAGCGCGCGGTTAATGGTCATACGACTGACGCCCAGCTCGTTCACCAGTTCACTTTCAGACGGCACACGCTGGTTGGCTTTCCAGTGACCTTCGCGGATTTGGCTGACGATCGCCTGCTTCACCCGCTGGTAAATCGGCGCAGGCTCATCACCCATCGCCGCAGCCAGCTGTGCTACTGCTGTTTGCTCCGCCATTTCCTGTTCCTTTTGAAGAATAATGCCCAAAGTTTACTGTCTCAGTGCGTAAATGTATATACATCTAATGGTGCAGACAGCTCAGCATTGGTGCAGCTCGCGCCCTACTCCGGTGCAATGACGCTGCGGTTATACCGCATAACGCGCATTGCGTCGTAATTCACAGAACAACAACAATCTGGCATAGCGCTTGCTACTTGTATAGACAAGATTAGACACTTATGTTTCACTCAACAAAATTCACGGCAAATCGGACAGCCACATCGCAAAATATCGGCGTCCAATAACTGCCAGCTCACTTGTATAGACAGGAGTAGACTATGTCAGGTTCGGTTCAGCAAATTTGCCTCGTTCCCGGTAAAGTG
Organism: Enterobacter ludwigii; assembly: GCA_900068845.1. Classification (GTDB taxonomy): domain Bacteria; phylum Pseudomonadota; class Gammaproteobacteria; order Enterobacterales; family Enterobacteriaceae; genus Pantoea; species Pantoea ludwigii_A. The sequence goes on along the minus strand of CEFQ01000010.1, from coordinate 439,567 downwards.
GACCTCGCTACCTTGCGCGCCATTTATCAAAGCAAGGTAACGCTCACCTTGGCCGATGAAGCGCGAGCAGCTATCGCTCGCGCCCATGAAACTGTTGATGCCATTGTTGCCTCCGGCAAGGTGGTGTACGGCATCAATACCGGTTTCGGCAAGCTGGCGCAGACGCAGATCCCTGCCGCGCGGCTGGCAGAACTGCAGCGTAATCTGGTGCTGTCGCACAGCGTTGGCCTGGGCGATTTGCTGCCGGACAATGTAGCGCGTCTGGTGGTTGCCACCAAAATTATCAGCCTCGCACGCGGCCATTCTGGCGTGCGCATCGAACTGATTGAAGCGCTGCTGGCGCTGTTCAACGCTGGCATCATGCCGTGCATTCCGGAGAAAGGATCGGTCGGCGCGTCTGGCGATCTGGCGCCGCTGGCACATCTTTCCTTGATGCTGCTGGGCGAAGGTCAGGTCCGCGTCGACGGCGAATTCATCCCCGCAACCGAAGGCTTAGCGCGCGTTGGCCTGCAGCCGATTGTGCTGGGACCCAAAGAGGGTCTGGCGCTGCTGAACGGCACGCAGGTCTCGAATGCGCTGGCGCTGCGCGGTCTGTTTGAAGCGGAAAACGTATTCGCGGCGGGCCTGATGGCCGGTGCGCTGTCGCTGGAAGCCATTAAGGGCTCGGTGAAACCTTACGATGCGCGCATTCACGAGGCGCGCGGTCAGGTTGGCCAGATCAACGTAGCCGCCGCCGTCTCCTCTTTATTAGCCGGTAGTGAAATTCTCGGCTCGCACACCGACTGTGGCCGGGTGCAAGATCCCTACTCGATTCGCTGCGTGCCGCAGGTGATGGGCGCCTGCCTTGATAACCTGACGCACGCCGCGCGCGTGTTGCAGATTGAAGCCAACGCCGCATCAGATAACCCACTGGTGTTCAGTGACAGCGGCGACGTGATTTCCGGCGGTAATTTCCACGCCGAGCCGGTAGCCTTCGCCGCCGATATTCTGGCGCTGGCAATTGCCGAAATCGGTGCGATTTCCGAGCGTCGTATGGCGCTGCTGCTGGATACCGGTCTTTCAGGTTTACCGCCGTTCCTCGTCAATGATGGTGGCGTTAACTCCGGCTTTATGATCGCGCAGGTTACGGCAGCAGCGCTGGCGTCTGAAAACAAATCACTGGCACATCCGGGCAGCGTTGATAGCCTGCCGACCTCCGCTAACCAGGAAGATCACGTCTCGATGGCGACTTACGCCGCGCGCCGTCTCGGCAGCATGTGCTTCAACACCGCCGCGGTAGTCGGCATTGAAGCGATGGCTGCCGCGCAAGGCATTGATTTCCATCGTCCGCTGCAGAGCTCACCGCTGCTGGAGCAAGAGATAAGCCGCATCCGTGACAACGTGGCTTTCCTCGATCATGACCGTTTACTGGCGCCGGATATCGAATCCATGCGCCTTTGGGCCAGCGCAACCGCATGGCCTGAATCCCTTACCGCGCTGCTGCCAAGCCAGCGTAAGACTGTTAATTAAGGAATCGATAATGAGCGAAACTTTGACTCAGGCTGTAGCCCGTGAAATCCGTGCGCCGCGCGGTAATGAATTGCACTGCGCCAACTGGTTGATTGAAGCGGCTTACCGCATGATCCAGAACAACCTCGATCCTGACGTAGCAGAGCGCCCGGAAGATCTGGTGGTGTACGGCGGCATCGGTAAAGCCGCGCGTAACTGGGCGTGCTTCGAGCAGATCCTGCGTTCGCTGCGCGCCCTGCAGCCCGATGAAACATTGCTGATCCAGTCTGGCAAACCGGTGGGCGTGTTCCGCACCCATGCCGATGCGCCGCGCGTGCTGCTGGCTAACTCGAATCTGGTACCGCATTGGGCCAACTGGGATCACTTCCACGAGCTGGATAAAAAAGGCCTGATGATGTACGGCCAGATGACCGCGGGTTCGTGGATCTACATCGGTGCGCAAGGCATCGTGCAAGGCACGTTTGAAACCTTTGCCGAAGCGGGTCGCCAGCATTACGACAGCGATCTCCGCGGCCGCTGGATCCTCACCGCCGGTTTGGGCGGCATGGGCGGCGCACAACCGCTGGCTGGCGTATTGGCCGGTGCTAGCGTGCTGGCGATTGAGTGCCAGGAATCACGTATCGATTTCCGTATCCGCACTCGCTACGTTGATCACAAAGCGTATACGCTGGACGAAGCGCTGGAACTGATTGATCAGGCGAATCAAGAGAAGCGCGCAATTTCTGTTGGCCTGTTGGGCAACGCCGCTGAAATCGTGCCAGAGCTGGTTAAACGCGCCAAAGCGGGTGGCATGAAGCCGGACATCGTTACTGACCAAACCTCGGCACACGATCCGATTAACGGTTATCTGCCGGTCGGTTGGGATGTCGCGCGCTGGGAAGCCGAGCGCGTCAGCAACCCGAAAGCGGTAGAGAAAGCCGCGCGCGCCTCCATGGCGGTGCATGTACAGGCGATACTGGATTTCCATCATATGGGCGTGCCGACCGTGGATTACGGTAATAACATCCGCCAGGTGGCGCTGGATGAAGGCGTGAAAAATGCTTTCGATTTCCCTGGCTTTGTCCCGGCCTATATTCGTCCGCTGTTCTGTGAAGGTAAAGGCCCGTTCCGCTGGGTGGCGCTATCAGGCGATGCCGAGGATATCTATAAAACCGATGCCAAGCTGAAAGAGCTGTTCCCGGATCATCAGAATCTGCATCGCTGGCTCGACATGGCGCAAGAGCGTATTGCCTTCCAGGGCTTACCCGCACGTATCTGCTGGCTGGGCCTTGGCGAGCGTCACAAAGCGGCGCTGGCGTTCAACGAGATGGTACGCAACGGCGAGCTGAAAGCGCCTATCGTCATTGGTCGCGACCATCTGGATTGCGGTTCCGTGGCGTCACCGAACCGTGAAACCGAAGCGATGAAAGACGGTTCGGACGCGGTATCCGATTGGCCGCTGCTGAACGCCTTGCTGAACACCGCAGGTGGCGCGACCTGGGTCAGCCTGCATCATGGCGGCGGCGTCGGCATGGGCTTCTCACAGCACTCCGGCGTGGTGATTGTGTGTGACGGCACTCAAGAGGCTGATGCGCGCTTAAGCCGCGTGTTGTGGAACGATCCGGCCACCGGCGTGATGCGTCATGCGGATGCGGGTTACGAATTAGCGCAAAGCTGTGCGCAGCAACACAATCTAAATCTGCCAATGCAGAAATAATCCCGCTGCACCGAAAACCGCGCACTATCGTCGTAGGGTCGCCATTCATGGCGACCTATTTTATCCAACCCGCTTATTCCATTCCGCTATACCCTATAGCCAAATTATTCCGTTCCGCGATAGACGCCGCCATGCGCTTGCCACTACAGTAAATACATTATTTTGCAGCTCACGCTGCTGATGGAGAGCCTTACCTTATGAGCCTGCCTGCTGTCCTGCTGCAAAACGCCTTGAACTGGCGTCGTCAGTTACACCAAAACCCTGAACTGGGTTACCAGGAGCAGCAGACCAGCGCGCTGGTCGCTCAGGTATTGGCGGATGCCGGACTACAGGTGTTTCGCGGCTTAGCCGGCACCGGCGTGATAGGAACGCTTGAAAACGGCCCTGGTCCGATTATTGGTTTGCGTGCCGATATGGATGCCCTGCCGATCACCGAAAAAGGCGATCCGCAGTGGAAGTCACAGAAAACCGGTGTGATGCACGCCTGTGGTCACGATGGCCACACCGCTATTCTGCTGGCTGCGGCCTGTCAGTTGGCGGCGACGCGCAACTTCAGCGGCACCCTTCACTTCATCTTCCAGCCTGCCGAGGAGAACCTCGGTGGCGCACGCAAGATGGTGGAAGAAGGTCTGTTCCAGCGCTTCCCAATGGATGCGGTTTACGCCATGCACAACTGGCCGGGCATGCCGGTGGGCACGCTGGCGGTGAATCCGGATGCGATGATGGCGTCACTCGATTCGTTTGAAATTACGCTGCACGGTAAAAGCTGCCATGCGGCGATGCCGGAAAGCGGGGCCGATCCAATGGTGGTCGCCGCAGAACTGATTCTGGCGCTGCAAACCATTCCTTCGCGTCGCCTGTCGCCGCTGGCCTCGGCGGTGGTGAGCGTGACGCAAATTCACGGCGGTGAAGCGATTAACGTCATCCCTGAACAGATTGTATTGCGCGGCACAGTGCGATGTTTGCAGACCGACGTGCGCAATCGCGTGCGCGGTCTGATTGAGGATTTTGTCACTACCTTGCCGCGCCCGTTTGGCGTCAGCGGCGAGATTCACTGGTATCCCGGTTATCCGGTCACCGCCAACCATGCGGAGCAAGCCGAACAAGTGCGCGCAGTGGCCGTGGATATGCTCGGTGAGGCGCAAGTTAACTGGCAGGTGAACCCATCCATGGCATCGGAAGATTTTGCCTGCATGCTGGAAGCTTGTCCCGGCGCCTATTTCTGGTTGGGTGCTGATGGTGCCATACCGTCCGCGCCGCTGCACAACGCCAAATACGATTTCAATGATGAACTGCTGCCCATCGGCATTACCTTCTGGCAGCGATTAGTGGAGAGCGTGCTGGCGAAAGCGTGATGGTGGTCGCCATAAATGGCGCCCCTACAAAATGATTGCGCGATTGGTCGCCATAAATGGCGACCCTACGAAACTTTCAAATTCCAACCTGCTGTAACCGCACTTCCGCATCCGCCAGACTGGCAGATTCTCCGGTGGCGACCAAACAACACGCCAGCTGCAAACGCAGCGCCTGCGGCACCGCGCGTTCCCCGGCTAATACCTGATTGATCCACGCGGCGGTATCCTGCGCGTTTTTGCTTTCCGGCAGTTCCACACTCACTTCAGGCTGGCGTTCAACCCACACTTCCGCTTCTGCACCCGCGCCGCGAATGTAGTTGATGGCCGGGCAGCGTTGCGGGTTGGCGTACACCTCACCTTCCGTGCCGTTCAGCAGAATCGCCGGCGCATCGATATCCTGGAAGAATTTCCCGACGCGCGGCACATATTCCGGATGCGACACGCTGGCCAGACGCAGCGCGGCGCGTTCGGCAAAGGGCGTCGCCAGTTTCGCCAGCGTATGCGCGCTGTTACGCACGCCCATGCGCCAGCGCAGCGACAGCTGTTGCGCCATCGGCGCACACAGATGATTGATGGTGATAAACGCCAGCTCGCCGTTATCCAGCTTGGTCTGCGCCTGTTCGGCGGAGGTTACCGGCGCGATCTCCAGTGCCGCCAGCACCGCTTCCGTGGTGATGCGCGTCGGATCGTCGCTGACGCCGTGCAGCAGCACCGGGAAACCGAGTTTCACCAACAGCAGCGCCAGTAACGGCGTCAGATTACCCTGACGACGCGCGCCGTTGTAGCTGGGGATGACAATCGGCATCGGGCGATGAGTGGGTGCCTGCAGCTGCATCATCTGTTGCTGCATCGCGTGATAAAAACCGCGCATCTCCTCTTCGCCTTCGCCTTTGATACGCAGCGCAATCAGTACGCCACCCAACTCCAGTTCCGGCACGTCTCCGGCCAGCATCGCGGTATAGAGCGCCTGCGCGGTGTCGAAATCGATATCGCGCGCGTGATTTTTACCGCGCCCAATCTCTTTAATGATTTTATTCAGTTCCATCAGGCATTTCCGCTTCCAGGGCGCGCCGCCATGCGGCTGCCAAAATTGATCGTTATGTTTTTTTACTGCGGCGTTTTTTCGTCTTGTCACTGCTGGCTTCCGGCATAGGCGGTTGCTCAATCGGGAACACCGGTAATGCGGCCAGCAGTCGGCTGCCATAAGCTTTATTGAGTAAGCGACGATCGTAAATCACGATTTCGCCAAAGCAGCTGTGGCTGCGAATCAAACGCCCTACCTGCTGAATCAAGGTAAAGGAGGCGCTCGGCAAACTCTGCACCTCGAAGGGATAACGTTTCAGGCTTTTAAGCCATTCGCCCTCGGTCAAAATTACCGGACTGTCCACCGGCGGAAAAGCGATTTTGTGAATATGCACCTGCGACAGCAGATCGCCTTTCAAATCCAGCCCTTCGGCGAACGATTGCAGCCCGACCAAAATACTGATTTTACCGGCCTCAACACGTTCACGATGCAGCGCCACCAAGCGCGAACGCGGCTGATCGCCCTGTACCAGCATCGACAGGCGCAGGTCAGGGATGTGGCTGACAAATTGCTGCATAGCCCGGCCACTGGCAAACAGCACCAGCACACCTTTGTGCTTCTCTTCGGCAATCTGCTGGCGGAAGAAACGCGCCATCTCTGCGATGTGCTCCGCTTCCTGCGCCATCTGCGGCTCATACTGCATCTGCGGAATGACCAGCTTGCCCTGATCGATATGATTAAACGGCGAATCCAGCGCCACAAAGCGGTCGCCGGCTTTTTCGCTCAGGCCGGACATCTCTTGCAAGCGGTTAAAGCTGTTCAGCGATCGCAAGGTGGCCGAAGTCACCACCACATGCGGAATTTTGCGCCACAGGATTTTTTCCAGCTGATCGCTAACGCGAATTCCGGCGCAGTGGAACAGCAAATGCGCCTGCCCTTCACGAATCTCACGCGTAATCCACTTCGACACCGGCGCATTCGAGGCTTTCTCCATCGCCGCCAGCCGCCACAGTTTACTGATTGATTCAAACCAGCCGAAGTGGCGATTGAGCTGGATGATGGCTTTATGCAGCCGCATGATGTCGGCTTTCCCGGTTTGATCGCCCAACTCGTTGAGCAGGCCTTCGCTTAAGCCGCGCAGCGCGTCACTCAACTTGAACAATCGCGCGCACAGGCTCAGCAGCTCTTCCGGTAATTCGCCCAGTACAAAGCGGAACTCGCCCGGCTGATTATGGCCCGGCAGTAGCGGATTGAGGGCATCGCAGAGAATCTGCAGCAGCTCGCGCATTTCGTCGCAGTGACCTTTCAGGCGTTCCGGATTGGTCAGCGGCGGCGGTGATTTCGGACGGAACTGCGCCATGATGGTTTCCACCAGCCGCACAAACAGATCGAGCTGCAAACTGCTCCAGCCCGGCGTAATTTCCGCGCTCATCTCCAGCGCGTCGCGCGCCACTTCCGGCAGATGATGGCCTTCATCCAGCACCAGCATCAGGTTTTTCGCCGGCGGCAGCACCGATTCATTCTCCATCGCCGCCATCACTAACGCATGGTTGGCGACCACCACATCCGCTTGCTCAATCTCGCGACGAGCGACAAAAAACGGGCATTCGCGATACCAGCGGCAGTGATGACCCAGGCAGTTGGCTTTGTCGGTGGAGAGGCGTTGCCACAAGCTGTCCTCAATGTTGACATCCGTGTGATCGCGCAAACCATCCCAGCGGTAGCTGCTGAGCTGCTTCTCCAGTTTGGCGCAGAATTTCTGCTCCTCTTTCGAACCGGTGACCGCTTCTTCATCAAGATAGAGCAGCAAATCGCCCTGCTGATCTTCAGTCGCGGCCAGTGCCGCAAGGTTGCGTGGACAGACATAGCGTCCGCGGCCAAAGGCGGCGGTAAAAGTGAGATCGGGAATAATTTTCTTCAGCAGCGGCAGATCCTTAGTAAAGATCTGATCCTGCAACGCCACATTGGCGGTACTGATCACCAGGCGTTTTTCCTCGGCGCGGCTCACCGCAATGCCGGGAATCAAATAAGAGAGGGTTTTACCTACGCCGGTTGGCGCTTCAATTGCCAGATGGCGCCCTTCGTCACCGGCCAGACTTTTCGCCACTTCGGCAATCATCTGGCGCTGCGGCGCACGCGGGATAAAGTCAGGAACCTGCTGCTGCAGCGCCTTGTACCATTGCGCAATCTGGCTTTTTATCGCTGCTGTCAGGGCCATTGTCGTTACTGTTTGCTGAATTGGCCTGTATTTTTACACAGTATGGGCGCAGCGTCAGCTTTCGCTGCTATTTTTTCGCGCTGGATTCAGAATTTCACGCATCGCGCGGATCAAGGTTTCCCGCGCGCGGCCCCGGCGGAAAGCAAAAGAGAACGGCGCACGGAAGTGAAAATGATGCGGTAGCAGGCGCCGCAGCGTGCCCTGCTGTTCCCCGCTGCGCGCGTAGTGTTCGGGCAAATAGCCGATGAAGCGGCCGGAGAGAATCAGCGTCAGCTGCGCTTCAATGCTCTCTACCGACGCATTGCTCTGACGGAAGCCGCGCTTGTTCAGCTCCTGCTGATTCCAGTAGCGGCGCGTCACCATGCCGGTTTGCTGCACGGTGCGCACATCAGGTTGGCCGGTCGCCAGCGGATGTTCAGGGCTGCAATAGAGCCAATGCTGCTCTTCATACAGCGGAATGGTCACCAAATTGCTGGCGCGCAGTGGAAAATGACCAATCGCCAAATCGAGCCGATCCTCCAGCAGCTGCTGCTGTAACTCATTGGGATCGCGCACACTCAGATTAAAGAACACCGCCGGAAAACGCTGGTTGAAGCGAGCAATCGCGGCGGGCAGATCCAGCGTGCTGTCGGTGACGGTGGCGTCCACCACGCCGAGCGAGAAGGTACCGCCCTGCGCGCTTTTTAGCGTTTCCACCTGCTCTTGCCAGCCCGCCAGCGTCGCCAGCATCTCCTGGCTGTAGCGATAGAACTGCTCGCCTTTGCTGGTAAGCGTAAACCCGCCGCGCCCGCGCTGACACAGAATAAAACCGAGCTGGCTTTCCAGCTCGCTCATGTAGGCGCTGATGGCCGGCGTGGTCATGTTCAACGCCTGCTGCGCGCGCGAATAGCCCTGATTTTCCACCACGCTGGCGAATACCTGCAGCAGTTTAAGGTTGGGAAGCGTCTGCACCGATTTTCCTTCAGTGATTGCTAACTAAAGTTAAGTAATCTCTGAAGTGATTATCGGCTGTCAAGGATTTTTCCCGGCAGACAACCGAGTAATGATGGGCTTCACTTAACCGAAGGAGCCCGAGATGACCGATTTCCCCCAGCCGCAAGGCGGCAATGAGATGCCCCGCTTCGCCGGACGCGGCACCATGATGCGTCTGCCCGCCGCGGAATCCCCGGCCGATTTGGATGTAGCGTTCGTCGGCATTCCGCTGGATATCGGCACCTCGCAGCGCAGCGGCACGCGCTATGGCCCGCGCGCCATTCGCGCCGATTCGGTCATGATTCGCCCGTATAACATGGCCACCGGTGCAGCGCCGTTTGATTCGCTGCGCGTCGGCGATCTCGGTGATGTGCCGATCAACACTTACAGCCTGCTGAAATCGGTTGATATCATTGAAAACTATTATACCGAGCTGAATAACTGGCCGATTATTCCTTTAACGCTCGGCGGCGATCACACCCTGACGCTACCGATTTTGCGCGCGCTGGCGAAGAAGCACGGACCTGTAGGTCTCATTCACATCGATGCGCACACTGATACCAACGATGAGATGTTTGGCGAGAAAATCGCCCATGGCACCACCTTCCGCCGCGCGGTGGAAGAAGGCCTGCTTGATTGTCAGCGCGTGGTGCAGATTGGGCAACGTGCGCAGGGTTACGCCGCCGATGATTTTCAGTGGGGCGTCGATCAGGGCTTCCATCTGATACCCGCCGAGCAGTGCTGGTATCGCTCGATGACGCCGCTGATGGCCGAGGTGCGTGCGCGTATCGGCGACGGCCCGGTGTATCTCTCTTACGACATCGACAGCTTCGATCCCGCCTGGGCGCCCGGCACCGGCACGCCGGAAGTGGGCGGTTTAACTTCAATGCAGGGGCTGGAGATCGTGCGTGGCTGCCGTGGACTCAATCTGGTGGGCGGCGATCTGGTGGAAGTCTCGCCGCCGTATGATATCAGCGGCATGACCTCGCAGCTGGCGGCCAATATCCTTTATGAGATGCTGTGCGTGTTGCCCGGCGTCCGTTACACAGAGAAAAAGTGATGACCCAACAGAATCTGGTGTTTCCGGCGCGCGTGCTGCGCGGTGCCGGCGTGATCGATCAATTAGGCGCAATCTGTGCCGGACTGGGCCAGCGTGCGCTGCTGATTGGCGGCCATCAGGCGTTGCAGGCAGTAGAAGCGCAGGTGCGTGCGCAACTGCTGACCGCCAACGTCACGCTGCTGGCGCAGGCGTGGTTTGGCGGCGAAACCTCGATCACGCACATCAATCGTCTGGCGGCGATGGCCAGCGAACTGCACACCGAGCTGCTGATTGGCGTCGGGGGCGGTAAAGCGCTGGATACGGTGAAAGCGGTCGGCGCGCAGCTCGGCTTGCCGGTGGTGACGCTGCCGACCATCGCCGCCACCTGTTCAGCGGTGACGCCGCTCAGCATTCGCTACGACGACAACGGCAATTTCTTCGATATCTTCCCGCTGCCGCAGGCTCCGGCGGCGGTGATTATCGACAGCGAATTGCTGGCTAACGCGCCCGCACGCTGGCTGGCGGCCGGGCTGGGCGATACGTTGGCGAAGTGGTACGAGTTTCGCGCGGTCAGCGCACGTCATCCCGCGCGCGCAGGCAATGCGCTCTCGTCACTGGCGCACAGCCAAATCTGTTATGAGGTGATTGCCGAACACGGTCCGGCAGCGTATGCGGCAGTATTACGCGGAGAAAGCAGCGCGGCGCTGGATCAGGTGCTGGATGCAATCTTCACCTGGGCCGGATTGACTTCGCTGATGAGCAACGGCGCACACGCAGCGGCGTCCCACGCGATTTATGAAGGCTTTACCTTCTGCGAGAAAACTCGCGAGTTTGGTCACGGCTTGCTGGTCGGCTTCGGCAATCTCTGTTTGCTGGCGCTGGAGAACCGCGCAGATGAGGAAATACTGGATGAGATGCGCCTGGCGCGCGATTGTGGCGTACCGCTGACGCTGAGTGCGATTGCGCCGCTGGATGAGCGTGAGCTGGCGCTGATTGTGCGCGAATCGGTACACGCGCCGGATATGGCGAATATGGGCGAAACGGTGACCGAAGCACGGTTGCTGGCGGCGATTGAGCGGGTTGAAGGGTTGGCGGGCAGAGTTTAGTTTATGGTTTGAATGTGCTCGCTGTGGTTTGAATGTGCTCGCTGTCCCCCTCCTCGGTCCTCCCCCATAAATGGGGGAGGAAGATGCTGCCATATGTTCGTTCTGAAGCTGCATGTGGCAGCGTCTCCTTCCCCCATTTATGGGGGAAGGCCGGGATGGGGGACAGCGAGCACAATAAAATCACCTCACCGCCAACAACGCCACCATTTCCTGCACATCCGCCACTTCATCCAGCTCCAGACACACCGCTTCCAGCTGTTCGACCTGCTGCAGCGGCAGCACGCGCCGCGCCAAACTGCGGTACTTCGCCAGCAAGGCATCGAGACTGAGCGGGTTGGTTGGCGCGCCCGACGGCACCGGCACATGCAGCTGCCACTGTGCGCCCTGCACGGTTTCCAGCCGCACCCACGGCTCATCATCGCGGCTCTGCTGATCATCAATCACCAGCTCAATCCGCTCCAAAAGCGCTTCCACGTCAGGATGCAGGCGTTTGGCATCGTCATAACTCGCCAGCTCTGCCGAACCGTATAGCGCACGTGCTGCCAGCGCATAAGGTAGGCTCATCTGCGCGGCCGCCAGACTGTGCAGCTCGCGCCCGCCGCACATCTCCAGCAGGAAGGGATTAACGCCCACCACAATGCGCGCAATCTGCTCTACCCGCACAGCATGCTGCTGCAGCAACATCCCCAGTGCATCAATCGCCGCATGGGTACCCCGGCACGAGGCGTAGGGCTTGATGGAACAGCGCGCCAGCTTCCACACCTCGCCAAGATCCGCCGTCAGCGCCTGCGGCTGCTGCGTCTCTGGCGCGACGGTTTGCAGGAAGCCGCCCCAGCGTGGCTCAAACACGGCGGAAGGCCCGCTGATACCGCGTTGTGCCAGCAGTGCGGCCTGCACGCCACCTTCCGCAGCCCGCGCGGCATGCAGCTTTTTGGTGTGCGAGCCGTCGTGGATAAAGCCCCATAAACCGCCGCTGAAGCTGGCAGCAATCCCCAGCGCGGACGCACACTGCGCGCGCTCCAGTTGCAGCAGCGAACAGACCGCCGCTGCCGCACCAAACACGCCGCAGCTGGCGGTGGAGTGCCATCCTGCGCCGTTGTGCACTGAATAGCCGCCGCAGGCTTCTAACACGCGGCGGCCAACATCATAGCCAATCACCATCGCGACGATCAGCGCCTGACCATCCACCGGCTGCGTCGCCAGCGGCAGTGCCGCCAGCAGCGCCGGGATCACTACTGCGCCGGAGTGATCGCAGCCGCCGGTATCGTCAAGTTCATACATGTGCGCGGCCACGCCGTTCAGCCATGCCGCCTGACGCGCATTAACCTGCTGCGCGCTACCCCAAACCTGCGCCTGTTCACGTCCGCCTTCTGCCTGCACCAGCGCCAGACATGCACGCCAAATCGGGCTGTCGCAGCCGGCCAGCGACGCGCCGAGCGTATCGAGCAGATGGCGCTTCGCCTGCTCGACGAGCGGTTCGGGAAGCTGCTCAAAGCGCGTATCGGCGATAAACGCCGCCAGTTGATCAAGCGTGTTCGCCATGCGCACCTCCAATGATGCGGGTAAAGACTTCGGCCGGATGCGAGACATCATTATCCGGCTGCGTCTGCCAGTGCGTCGCCGCCTGCTCAGCGGTGGCGATCCACACGTTGTGCTGTTGCAGCGTATCGAGCAGCGAGCGCAGCAGCCCAATGCGCCCGGCGGTGCCGATAATTTCCGGGTGCAGGCGCAGCAAATAGCACAGGCCAAAGCGGTGGAAGCCGTGGAAATCCTGTGTCAGGTTAGCCAGCGTTTCGCCATAAGGCGCAATGCGCGATTGTCCAGGCGGAATCGCCGGGCTGAGGTTAAAAGCAAAGTACGGCTCATCTTCCAGCGTATAGTGCATCGGCAGTTCGACTAAGCGCGTGCCGGGATGGAAGTACGGCAAATCATCGCCGCGCCAGCTCGATGACCAGCAAATGCCGCGTGCGACCAGCGCCTCAGCCAGTCCTGGTTTCCACTGCCCGGCGGGTGTACGGAAGCCGATAATAGGGCGGCCAGTGATGTGCGCCAGTTTGTCGCAACCGCGTACTACGCTTCCGATCTGCTGCTCGAGCGTGAGCAGCGAAAAATCTTCATGCACATCGCCGCTGCAGGCGATTTCATGGCCGTCGGTCACCATGCGCCGCACCAACTCCGGCTGCTCCTCAGCAACAATGGCTGGCATACACCAGGTTGCTTTGAGCTGCTTTTCCGCCAGCAGCGCCAGCACGCGATCGACGCCGCGCAGCGTGCCGTAGCGCCACACCGACAGCGTTTTATCGCGCCCCGCCACCGCCGGCGCCTGAGTGAGAATGCCGTGAATGTCGTTGAAGTCGATGGTGAGGATCGCCGCCGACTGGAAGCCCAGCGGCCAGCGTGAAGGGTCAGTCATGCTGTTGCTCCTGCAAATACCATTGCGCCACCGCGTCGCAGCGCGCAAACCACACGTCATCGCGCGCCGTCATATGTTCAAACAGCTGTTCGAGCAGCAGCAGGCGTCCCGGCTGACCGGAGATTTTCGGGTGGAACAGCGTAGTGAGGCACAAACCTTCATCCATCGCGCCATCGAACTCGCGCTGCCAGTTATCCCGCGTATGCGCATAGCTGGCGATGCGGTCGCCGCCTTTGGGGAAATCGGGCTGGCGCGTATAGGCCAGCGAGGCGTAATCGTCCATCTCCCACTTGCCGGGGATCTCCACCAGCGGCGTATGGCCCGCCACCGCAATGCTGTAAGGACGATCGTCACCGCGCATGCTGCTGGAGTAAATCACACCCGCGTCGCGAAGGATCTGCGGCGTTTCGGCATGCCAGTCGCCCGACGGCGTCCGAAACCCGCAGGCGGTGATGCCGAGATATTGCTTAAAGATCTCAGCGGATTTCGCCATTACCGCGCGCTGTTCTTCCGGTGAAATCGCCCAGAAGGATTCGTGGCGATAGCCGTGATAGGCCACTTCGTGGCCCTGTTCGATGATCGCCTGACACTGCTGCGGCCACTGCTCCACCACCCACGCCGGCACAAAGAAGGTGGCGGGGATCTGGAAGGCGCGCAGCAGATCAAGCAGACGCCCGAGCGCGCGGTACGGCCCGTAAGCGCCAAAGGTAAAATACTCTGGCGTTGACCACAGGCTGCCATTCAGCATGGCATCGCCGGTGGGACCGTCGAGGTCAAATGCCAGCGCCATACAGCCGCGTTTACCCTGCGGCCAGCGCACTGCGCCCGGTTGCTGCATCTGTGTGCTCCTTTAGCCTTGGTTGACCGTTGCTTGCGTCACGCCGTTGTCGGCCAGGCCCCATTTGCTGAGGATTTTCTGGTAGGAACCGTCGGCAATCATCGCGTCGATAGCGGCCTGCACCGCCGTGGTCAGCTCGCCCGCATCTTTGCCAATCGCCATGCCGGTGTATTGGAAGGAGAAGGCTTTATCGAGCGGCTTATATTTGCCTTTTTCCAGATCCATGATGTACGGCAGCGTTTCACTGCCCTGCACCACGCCATCGAGACGGTTTTGACGCAGCTGAGTACGCGCATCAGCGGTACCTTCGGCACCTACGACAATGATCGCGGGCTTACCGGCGGCTTCACAATGCGCTTTGGACCAGTTGGCAATCTCTAACGGGAAGGTGGTGCGGCGGCTGGTGCCGACTTTCTTGCCGCACAGATCCATCGCGCTATTGATATCGCTGCGCGCGGATTGGGTGTAGAACTGCGGGCCGGTTTTAAAGTAATCGATAAAATTCACCACCTGCTGACGCTCTTTGGTGTCAGTCATGCCAGACATCACCAGATCAACGCGTTTGGTCACCACCGCATTTACCATCTGCTCGAAGGCGATCTCCTGCCAGTTGATCTTCACGCCCAACTTTTCACCAATCGCCTGGCCGAGATCGTAATCCACGCCGGTCAGCTGGTTGGTCGCCGGATCTTTGAAATCCATCGGCGGATAGTTCGGCATGATGGCAACCGTCAGCCCTTTCTCTTTAATGGCGGCAGGCACGGCGATATCTGCCCAGGCAGAGGATTGCAGCAGCACGGCGGCACTGATGGCACTCAATAACAGCTTTTTCATATTCACCCCGGTCACGTTAAAGAAGAATCGCGTTAATAAAGTTTTTCATCCGTGGATTTTGCGGGTTCAGCAGAATGTCTTCCGGTGCGCCCTGCTCGATGATGCGTCCCTCGTCCATAAACACCACCTGATTGGCCACCTCGCGGGCAAAGCCCATTTCGTGGGTGACCACCAGCATGGTGGTGCCCTCTTTTGCCAGCTGGCGCATCACCGCCAGCACTTCGCCCACCATCTCCGGATCCAGCGCCGAGGTGGGTTCATCAAACAGCATCAGTTTGGGTTTCATCGCCAGCGCGCGGGCAATTGCCACGCGCTGCTGCTGGCCGCCGGAGAGCGACTGCGGATAGTCGTGCGCTTTGTGCGCCATACCAACGCGATCCAGCAGCGCCATCGCCTCTTCACAGGCTTCGCGTTTCGGGCGCAGCATCACGCGGCACGGCCCTTCGATAATGTTCTCCAGCGCAGTTTTGTGTGGAAACAGGTTGAAGCGCTGGAAAACCATGCCGGTTTGCAGACGCTGACGCGCTATCTGCTTGTCACTTAACGCGTGCAATTTGTTACCGGCGATGCGATAGCCCGCCAGCTCGTTGTCGACCCAAATCCCGCCTTTATCGACCTTCTCCAGCTGATTAATGCAGCGTAAAAAGGTGCTTTTACCGGATCCGGACGGACCGAGGATGCACATCACCTCGCCGTAATTCACTTCCAGGCTGACATCTTTCAGGGCGTGGAACTGGTCGAAATATTTATTCACCTTAACGGCGCGCACGATGTTTCTCATGTTTGGCTCCTGATTACTGACGCTGACGATGGCCGCGTGAGAAATAACGTTCCAGCCGACTCTGTCCAAACGACAGCAGCGTGACCACAATCAGGTACCAGATGCCCGCCACGAACAGCAGTTCCATTACGCGCGCGTTGGCGAAGTAGATGGTTTGCGTGTTGTAGAGCAGCTCGGAGTACTGAATCATGCTGGCAAGGCTGGTGGTTTTGATCATGCTGATAAATTCGTTGCCCACCGGCGGCAGAATTACGCGCATCGCCTGCGGCAGAATAATGCGCTGCAGCGCCTGCAGACGCGGCATACCGATGGCTTTCGCCGCTTCGTATTGCCCGGTATCCACCGACAGCAGGCCGGCGCGCACCACTTCCGAGGTGTACGCGCCCTGATTGATGCTCAAACCGAGCAGCGCGGCGAGGAACGGCGTCATGATGGTGACAGTTTGCACGCTGAATACGCCGGGAATGCTGATGGTGGGGAACACCAACGCAAGGTTAAACCACAGCAGTAGCTGCAAAATCAGCGGCGTGCCGCGAAAAATCCACGCGTAGCCCACGGCGATGTAGTGCAGCACCGGATTTGGCGACATGTACATGATGGCGGTGATGACGCCAAACAGCACGCCGAGCCCCATCGCCAGCACTGACATGATCAGCGTATTCACCACGCCGTTGAGGATCGCCTGGGCCGTAAAGAACTGGCCGACAAACGACCATTCAATATTGCCGTGAGCAAAGGCGTTCACCAGCAGCGCCAGCAGCAGCAAAATCACCGCTGACGCTGTGATGCGGCCGTAATAGCGACGTGGCACCACCTGATAGCGATCAAGATCGTAATGCGTCTGCTCGCGGCTGTTGTTCAAACTCGGCTCAATGGGCGTTGTCGACATAGCGATCTCCTCAGGCGCGTGGGCCAGCGTAATCTTCAGTCCAGCGCTGCTGGTCCTGCATCAAAGTTTGCAAACGAGCCAACTGTTCACGCACCCGCACCGGCGCAGTGCCGCCGTAGCCGCTGCGGGCGGCCAGCGCGGCTTCCAGCGTCAGCGCGCTGCGCACTTCTGGCGTTAAACGCGCATCCACTGCGTGAAGCTGCGCATCACTGAGATCCGCCAGGCCGCAGCTTTCGCGCTCGCACAGCTGCACCAGCTGGCCGGTGATCTCATGCGCCTCGCGGAAGGGCACGCCGCGCATCGCCAGCCAGTCGGCCACTTCGGTCGCCAGCGTGAAGCCGTCCGGTGCCTGCTCTCGCATCACCTCGGTGTTGAATTTCAGCGTCGCCATCATGCCCGCCATCGCCGGCAGCACCAGCAGCAGCGTATCCACGGCATCTATCACGTTGCGTTTGTCGTCGCTGAGATCGCGGTTGTAGGAGAGCGGCATCGCTTTCATGGTGGTGAGCAGCGCCATCAGGTTGCCGACTAGACGTCCAGATCGACCGCGCGTCAGTTCGGCGATGTCCGGATTTTTCTTTTGCGGCATGATCGAACTGCCGGTGGCGTAGCTGTCGTGCAGCTCCACCCAGCGGAACTGGCGTGACGCCCACATGCACACCTCTTCACACAAGCGCGACAGGTTGATGCCAATCATGCTGGTGACAAACAGGAATTCGGCGGCGTAATCGCGACTGGCAACGGCATCGATGGAGTTTTCGCACGGCGCAAGGTAGGCAAGATCAGCGGCGGCTTGCTCTGGCTGGCGGGCAATGGCGGAACCGGCCATTGCAGCAGCCCCGAGCGGACAGCGCGCGCTGCGGCGATCCCAATCCTGCATACGTTCAATATCGCGGGCAAAGGATTGCGCATGCGCCAACAGTTGATGGCCAAACACAATCGGCTGCGCCTGTTGCAGGTGGGTAAAACCGGGCGCGACGCTTTCGGTATGCTGCGCCGCCTGCTCGACCAGCGCCTGCTGCAAACTCAGCAGCGCGCTAACCACCTTGCGACCGTTGTCGCGCAGATAGAGACGCAGGTCGTTGACGGTTTGATCGTTACGCGAACGCCCGGCGCGCAGCTTGCCGCCCAGCGCGCCTAAACGTTCGGTTAGCGCACGTTCGATAAAGGTGTGGACGTCTTCGTCAGCGGCAATCGGATGCAGCTGACCAGCGCGATAATCGGCGTCCAGCGCGTCAATCGCCGCCAGCATGGTGCGGAGTTCTTCTGCGCTCAGCAGATCACCACGCGCCAGTTCACGGGCATGCGCCCGGCAGCCCGCCAGATCGTAAGGTGCCAATGCAAAGTAATAATCCGGGCTACGAGACAGCGCGGTTAAACTCGCCGCCGGTGCCGCTTTAAAACGCGCGCCCCATAACAGTTCGGCATTATCAGACATGCTATTTCCCCTTACAGATAATTCAGCGATATGAAAAAGATATGAATAATCAATCAGCGATAACAAAAACTTATTTCCTGGCTATGCTGGTATTAAAGTCACATTTCAGGTTCACTGTACAATCACCGTATTTATTCCGGAGTTGAATAGCAAAAATGGAAAGTAAAGTTTCCCAGTCCGGAAACAATGCAAATAATCGCAGCGATAATGCAGTTCTGGCACTGAGTAATATCGATTTAAAATTACTGCGGGTATTTAAATGCGTGGTGGAAGCGGGCGGATTAACCGCCGCCAGTCACGAATTGAATATTGGTCTGGCAGCAATCAGCAAGCAGGTGTCCGATCTGGAGATTCGTCTCGGCATGACGCTTTGCAGCCGCGGACGCGAGGGTTTTGAGCTCACACAATACGGCATCAACGTCTACCAAGCCACGCTGGAACTGTTCGTGTCGTTGAATCTGTTTCGTGAGCGGCTGCACAATAGCCGCAACGAACTGCTGGGCGACATTGCGATTTGCGTTGTAGATAATACCATTTCGGATCCGCAATCGCCGGTCACCGCGGCGGTGCAACAGCTGCACCAGAAAGCGCCAAAAGTACAAATTCGACTGCAAACCGCCCAGTTAGATGATATTGAGCGCGGCATCGGTGAAGGCCGTTTTCATTGTGGTATTGCACCGGTTTATGAAATGAAAAGTGATTTTGATTACTTTCCGCTTTATACGGAATATTCAAAATTATATTGCTCCATGTCACATCCTTTATATTCAGGCTCGCGTGATAAAACTATCTCTTCCGACATATTACGTGAGCAAAAGATTATTAATCATTTATATGTGACGCCACGCGACGATCATCGCATCGTTCCGTTGCAGGACAGCGGTGCGCAAGCGGTTCAGGTTGAATCTGTCGCCATGTTGATTTTAACCGGCCATTTCATTGGCTATTTACCGGAACATTATGCCGCTGCCTTTATTGCGCGCGGTCAGCTATGCGAATTGGGTGATGATTCGATTCGCCGGGAAAACCCGTTTTGTCTGCTGATGAAAAAGGGCCGCAAAATAAACCCGATTATTCGGCTGTTTATGCAGTCGCTGGGGATTGCTGAGGCGGAAACGGCGCACTGAGTTGGTGCATTTTGGGTTGGTGCTCGCTGTCCCCCTCCTCGGTCCTCCCCCACGAGTGGGGGAGGATGATGGTGCTACATGTTCGTTGGGAAGCTGCATGCGGCAGCGTCTCCTTCCCCCGCATGCGGGGGAAGGCCGGGATGGGGGACAGCGAGCACGATCTCAGCGCAGCACCTTAAACATCACCGTGGTCGCATCCAGCACCCCTTCGGTTGACTCCGCGTACCACGGGATCGCCCCGGCAATCTGCCAATCCATCGACAAATACAGATCCGTCGCCACGTCGCCGCTGCGCGTGTCCAGCACCAACAAGGTTTTGCCCTGCTGCGCCGCCCGCTGCTCGGCCTGCTGCATCAAGCGGCGCGCAATGCCCTGACGCCGGGCCTGTGGATGCACCAGCAGCTTGCTGATCTCCGCACGATGGCGACCATTGGGCATTGCGCTGAAACCCACCATCACCGTCGCCACTATCCTGCCCTGTTGATAGGCCACCAGCAGTTGATTATCACCGCTCGCCAGGCTGTAAATTTTGTCCTGCCAGAAGCGCTCAATGGCGTCGCGATCGTCTGCATCAATAAAGCCCACACTGGCGCCATCGGCTACACAGGCTTGCAGCACATCACTCAATGCCGCCAGCAGCGGCTGCGCCTGAGTGGCGCTGAGAGGTTCAATCTCAATCATG
The DNA here is from genome assembly GCA_900068845.1 of Enterobacter ludwigii. Taxonomy (GTDB): domain Bacteria; phylum Pseudomonadota; class Gammaproteobacteria; order Enterobacterales; family Enterobacteriaceae; genus Pantoea; species Pantoea ludwigii_A. The sequence goes on along the minus strand of CEFQ01000010.1, from coordinate 419,646 downwards.
GTTTGCATACCACCAAAATGTAGCGCGCGCCGCCTTCCGCATGGGCGGCAAACGCAGATTTGCCGGTGAGATGGAAGCGCAGACAATCGCCCGCCTGCAGCGTCCAGTGCTGATCGTCCATGCTGATGGTCAACTCGCCTGATTGCAGCCAGATATGCTGCTCCAGTCCCTGAATGGGCGGCGCATCGTAATCAATACGCGCGCCCGGACGCAGCACGCCTTCCACCACTTCCGCTTTAAAGTGGCTGGCGGGCGGCGATACGTTACGGCGCTGGAAACCGCTGGCGTCGTCATGCCACACCGGCTGCTGCTCCGCTTTCAGCAGCAGCGCCGCCTCCTCTTCCACCTCGCTGAGCAAGCGTGACATGGTCAAACCATAGGCCACGCAAAGTCGGTTAAGCAAAGCGGCTGTGGGGCTAGTTTCGGCGCGTTCAATGCGCGACAATGATGCCCGACTGATGCCGGTCGCCATCGCCAATTCATCTAATGACCAACCGCGTTGTACGCGTAATTCGGCCAGTCGCGCCGCCAATCTATCGTCGGTATCCGAAGCAGACATCTTCACCTCTCATTTATGGGAAATAAATCTCACATATGAGATATGACCGTATTTAAGCCAGCCGGTCAAGTTGTACAACTAAAAAATCATTGTACAACCCAGGCATGGGGGTTAAGGTGTTGTTATGCAGGTCAGAATTTTTGAGGACTTTATGGCCTTATACAGTATCGGGGATGTTGCCGAACGCTGTGGAATCAACCCGGTAACGCTTCGCGCCTGGCAGCGACGTTACGGTCTGTTAAAACCCCAGCGCACCGAAGGTGGTCATCGGCAGTTTGATGATGAAGATGTTCAGCGTATCGAAGAGATAAAACGCTGGATAGAGAGCGGTGTGCCCGTCGGCAAAGTGAAAGCGTTGCTGGAAGGTGCCACCATCAATGTGCATGACGGCTGGTCGGCGTTACAGGAAGAGTTGATGAGCGTGCTGCGGCACGTTCGCCCAGCGAAATTACGCACCAAAATTGCCACCATCGGCCGGGAACATCCGGTGGATGCGCTGATCGATCACGTGTTCGTGCCGGTTCGTCAGCGTCTGGGGTTGGATCAGAATACCGCGCGCACCATGTGCAGCCTGCTTGACGGCGCGCTGATTGACTATGTGGCGTTTTGTCTGGCCGGTGCGCGTAAAAAAGCCGGTAAAGATGCGCTGATGGTGGGCTGGGCGGTGGAAGATCGTACCCGCATCTGGCTGGAAGCCTGGCGCTTGTCGCAGCAAGGCTGGCGCATGGATGTGTTGGCGGAGCCGCTGGACATGCCGCGCCCTGAGCTATTCCCCGGTCAAAACCTGTTTATCTGGACCGGCAAAAAACCGACACGTCGCCAGGTTGAGCAGTTTGAACACTGGCAGGCACAAGGTTTTGCTATTCACCTGCACGATCCCGCATAAGTAAAAATCGCACACACGGCCTTTGCCTGGCGTGGTGTGCGCGTTATCATGCCGCCCTAAATTTCTTTTCTCAGGTCTCCTCATGAACTGGAATAAACTCCTTATCGGTTCCCTGTTTGCCATCATGGCGCTTGGCGGCATGGGCGGCATGATGCTGGTTGGCTACAGCCTTATTGTGCATACCAACTAAGTTTGCGCTGCACGCGCTCTAACAGGCGATCGCAAATTAACGCCAGCAGCGCCACCAGCAGCGCGCCCTGAATCACATAGGCGGTGTTAAAGCCGCTTAAACCGATGATCACCGGCGATCCCAGACTTTCCGCCCCCACCGTAGAGGCGATGGTTGCTGTGCCGATGTTGATCATCACCGAGGTCCGCACGCCCGCCATGATCACCGGTGCCGCCAGCGCCAGCTCAATCTGCCACAAGCGTCGCCACGGCCCCATGCCAAGCCCCACAGCGATTTCACGATTGCTGGCCGGTACGCTATCTAAGCCCGCCAGCGTACCCTGCAAAATCGGTAGCAAACCGTAGAGAAACAGCGCCATCACCGCCGGGGCAGCACCAAACCCCATCACCGGCACCGCAATCGCTAATACCGCAACGGGTGGGAAGGTTTGCCCGGCCGCCGCAACGGTTTCCAGCAGCGGACGAAAGGCGCGTCCAGCATGACGCGTGGCAAACACCGCGCAGCCCACACCAACCACCAATGCCAACACACTGCCGCTCACCACTAACGCCAGATGCGCCAGTGCCAGACGCCAGAAACGCTCCTGCTGATACAACGGGCGCTCCAGCTGCGGAAACCAATGTGCAAACAATGGACCGCTGTGCGGCAAGCCCCACAGCAACAGCAGAAATGCCGCCACCAGCCAGTAAAGCGGATCGCGTAACAGCCGCATCAGCTCGCCTCCCGCTGGCGCAGCAGATCGCTGAAATGCAGCACGCCGAGCGGCTGTTGATGCTGATCGATTACCGGTAATTTGTCAGTGCGGCGTGCAATAAACTGCGACAGCGCTTCACGCAGCGTCAGCGATTCGGCAATCGGTTCGACATTGAGCCATTCCCCACGCCGCGCCGCGTTGCCCGCACGCCCCAGCGCCAGCAACCGCACGCCCAGCTCGCTGCGACCAAAAAACTCACGGGCAAAGTCATTCACCGGTTGAGTCAGCAGATCGATCGGCCTGCCCTGTTGCACAATTTCGCCGCCATCCATCAGCACCAGCTGATCGGCCAGCGTGAGCGCTTCGTCGATGTCGTGCGTCACCAGCACCACGGTACGACCGGACATTTTCTGAATACGTAGCATCTCGTGTTGCAGCGCCAGACGGTTGACCGGATCGAGCGCGCCAAACGGCTCATCCATGAGCAACAGTTCGGGATCGGCCGCCAGCGCGCGCGCCACGCCGACGCGCTGCTGCTGTCCGCCCGACAGCTGATGCGGCATGCGCGTCGCCAAATGGCGATCGAGATTGAGCAGCGCTAACAGTTCGTCGACGCGCTGGTTGATCTTCGCCTGCGGCCAGCCGAGCAGCGATGGCACGGTGCCGATGTTCTTCGCCACGTTCCAGTGCGGAAACAGACCAATTGACTGAATGGCATAACCAATGCGGCGGCGCAACGCACGAGCGTCCATACGTTCGATGGGTTCGCCGGCAAAGCGAATTTCTCCGCTATCGTGTTCCACCAGCCGGTTGATCATCTTCAACGTGGTCGATTTGCCGGAACCTGAGGTGCCGATCAGCACGGTAAAACTGCCCTTCTCAATCTTCAGCGATAAATTGCGTATCGCCTCTTTCCCGGCGAACACTTTGCTCACCTGGTGAAATTCAATCATGACGTCTCTCCAGCAGTGCCGACAGTAAACGCAGCAGTGCATCAAAAATTACCGCCAGCGCCACCACCGGAATCACGCCCAGCAGCACCAGATCCAGCGCGCTGCTCAGCAATCCCTGAAAAACAATGGCGCCGAATCCACCTGCGCCAATTAACGCGGCGACCACCGCCAGGCCAACGGTTTGCACCACCACCACGCGCAAACCGGAGAGCCACACCGGCAGCGCCAGCGGCAGCTCGGCGTGCCAGAACTGTTGCCACGCGCTCATGCCCATAGCGCGCGCGGTTTCACGCACTTCCTGCGGCACCTGTTGCAAACCGGCCACCACACTGCGCACCAGCGGCAGCAGCGCGTAAAGTACCAAAGCAATCAAGGCCGGTGCGATACCGATACCGCTAATGCCCCAACGCGCCAGCAGTGGGAAATGCGCCACCAATCCCGCCAGTGGCGCAATCAGCAAGCCGAATAGCGCCACCGACGGCACGGTTTGAATCAGGTTGAGCACGCTGAACGCTGCATTTTGCCAGCGCGGACGACGCGCAATCGCCAGGCCGAGCGGCAAACCGATCAGCACCGTTGGCAGCAGCGTGCCGCCGAGCAGCCACAAATGCTGCGTGAAGGCCGCATCAAACACCGTCGTGCGGTTGGCGTACTCTTTCATGAGCGAGAGACGATCGAGATGGCCGCTGAGTAACAGCGCCAGCGGCAATAGCCAGATTTGCAGGTTGAGCACAATGCGCCACGGCGTACTGCGCGTGATTTGCCGTACCGCTTCCGCCGCCAGCAGTAGCGTTAATGCCGCCACGCACCACAAACCGCTGCCAAACGCAGTGCGTGCCAGCGGGCTGCCGTTGTTCGCCAGTTCGCTGGCCTGCGCACCCGCCAGCCAGATGAGTAAGGCCAGCAGCACTTCGGCCGCCAGCAGCAAAGTAACGGCGCTGATGCGGCGCGGTGGCCACCATAAGCCCTGCCACAGCCACACCAGCGGTAGCAACAACAGTGCGCTGTTGGTCACCTGCCACAACGGCAGCGGCTGGCC
>CEFQ01000010.1:88059-415287 GCA_900068845.1 Enterobacter ludwigii | reverse complement strand
CCTGCCACAACGGCAGCGGCTGGCCGGAGACCAGCCGATTGGCGGCAAAGCTCAGCAGCGGCATAGCAAACAGCGCCAGCGTGATAAGCACGATCAACACCAGCAGCACCGGCTGCTGGCGCGGTCTCAATAACAGCGACGACACTGCTTACAGCAACTTATTGGTCTGTAACCACTGTTTCGCCACCTGGCTGGCATCCTGACCATCCACCGCGATCTGCGCATTCAGCTGCTGCAGGGTTTTCTCATCCAGCTTGCTGAAGACCGGTTGCAGCCAGTTGCCGATGTCAGGATATTGCTTGAGCACGCTTTCGCGTATCACCGGCGCAGGGGCATAAATCGGCTGCACGCCTTTTGGATCGCTCAACGTTTGCAGACCGAGCGCCGCCACCGGACCATCGGTGCCATACGCCATCGCCGCATTCACGCCGGAGGTTTGTTGCGCCGCCGCTTTGATGGTCACTGCGGTGTCGCCGCCGGCCAGCGACAGTAACTGCGACTGCTCCAGCTTGAAGTTATAGGCTTTCTCAAAGGCCGGAAGCGCGTCGCTACGTTCAATAAATTCGGCTGACGCCGCCAGTTTGAAAGTGCCGCCTTTTTTCAGGTAGGCGCTGAGATCGTCCAGTGAAGTGAGGTTGTTTTTTTGCGCCACATCGCCGCGTACCGCAATGGTCCAGGTATTGTTGGCGGGCGCGGGCGTCAGCCATACCAGATGATTTTTCTCGGCATCGAGTTTTTTCACTTTCTCGTAGCCCTGCTGCGCGTTTTTCCACGCGGAGTCTTTCTCATCGTTAAAGAAGAACGCGCCGTTGCCGGTGTATTCCGGGTAGATATCCAGCTCGCCGGCGGTGATCGCGCCGCGCACCACTTGCGTGGTCCCCAGCTGAATTTTGTTAACGGTTTTCACCCCATGTTTGTCCAGCACCTGCAGGATGATGTTGCCGAGTAACGAGCCTTCGGTATCAATCTTAGAACCGACTTTCACCGCATCCGCTGCATGCGCCGCAGACACGCTCATTGCCAATGCCATCATTCCCCATAAACCCTGCTTTATCATCTCGCTTCCCTCATTTGTTTTCGTTGTGTAACGATCAAGCGTAGCCTGGCGAATGGGGATGGGCGCGGTCAAGCGGCTTACTTCGTGCTTTTTTTGCTATCAATATCGCTTCGGTTATAACCAAATCGCAGCACTTATACCCAAATTGAATTTTCGATGCCGGGCCGGCGGATTATGCTCACAGGCCCACTCATTACAATAAATTACAAAACATCATGACCGATTTAGCATCTCCGGCGCACGTCGCGCAGGCAGGGAATACGCCAACCGGTGAGACCCAGTGGATCCGCAGCGCGGCCGATGTCTCCGGGTTGGTAAATAACAGCAACGAATCGCGCAGCAACGCGCGCATTGTCATCGCCATTGCGCTGGGCGGCGTGTTCCTCGATGCCTACGATCTCGGCGCCCTGGCCTTTGGTATTAAAGACGTCACGCGCGAGTTCCAGCTGACGCCCGCGGGCACCGGCATGGTGGCGTCGGCGATTACCTTTGGTGCGATCGTCGGCGCGCTGATTGGTGGCTACCTCACCGACAAAATTGGTCGTTATCGCGTGTTCATGGCCGATATGTTTTTCTTCGTGGTGGCGGCGTTAGCCTGTGCCTTTGCGCCGAACGAGTATGTGCTAGCGGGCGCGCGTTTTGTGATGGGCCTTGGCGTTGGCATCGATTTGCCGGTGGCAATGGCGTTTCTCGCCGAATTCTCGAAGCTGCGCGGACAAGGTAATAAGGCCGCCAGCGTGGCGATGTGGTGTCCGACGTGGTACGCGGCGATCAGTATTTCTTATCTGCTGGTACTTCTGCTGTATGCGGTATTGCCAGAAACCCACACCGATTGGCTGTGGCGTTTGATTCTGGGTTTTGGTGCGGTGCCTGCGCTGCTGATCATCGCCATTCGCAGCCGCTACATGAGTGAATCGCCGATCTGGGCGGCAAACCAGGGCAACCTTGCAGGGGCGGCCGAGATTCTGCGTAAAGCCTATAACATTAACGCGCAGGTGGCGGATGATGCCGATCTGACGCCGCAGAAAGCGGTACGTAAAGCCAGCTGGCGCAACTACGGCGCGCTGCTGCAGGGCGTCTATCGCCGTCGTACCATTCTGGCTACCGTCACCTCCATCGCCTCGTCATTTGCCTATAACGCGGTGGCGTTTGGCCTGCCGGTGATTATCTCCAGCTTCTTTGCGCAATCGATGCTGACCACCATTCTGGTGTCGCTGGCGCTGAATTTGCTGTTTGCGTTTGTCGGCGGCTTACTGGCGGTGCGACTGGTGCCGCGTCTCGGCGCGTGGAAGATGTCGGTTGCGGGTTACGGCTGTCAATGCGTGGCGCTGCTTGGGCTGGCGTTGATTGGTCGTCCGGAAGGTGGCGAACAAGCGGCGGTGGCGATTGCCATGCTGGCGCTATTCCTGTTCGGTCAGGGCTTTGGTCCCGGCTCGCATACCATGACGTTTGCGTCGTTGAGCTATCCGGCTTCGCTGCGCGGTGTGGGCGTCGGCTTCAACCAGACGCTGATGCGCGGCAGCTCTACCGTGTCGCTGTTCGCCTTCCCGCTGCTGGTGGCGGCGTTTGGAACTGGCGTGTTCTGGGTGATTTTCCTCGCACCGCTGATTGGTTTACTGGCGCTACTGGCGATTCGCTGGGAACCGTCAGGATACGACGTGGATGCGGAAGATTTTCAGTGATACCTGAACACTGACGTCACCGAGCACGTGTTGTAGCGGCGCAATTTATTGCGCCGCTACGGAATGTGCAATCATGCAGTCAGACGGAAATCACCCAGCGTATTGGGAATGCGCGGAAACGTGTGCAGGAACCACGGCGTGAATTGCTGTGGGTTTTCCGCCATCTCCTGCTGAATCTGCGCAATCGAGCGATAGCACCATGCATCAGCCTCTTCCGGATTGAGAACCGGCTGCTCGTCGCTGATGGCGAAGAACACGTGACCGTATTCATGCTCGGTTAAGCCGTTGCTCAGCGGCAAGTTGTAGCTCAATTCAAACACCGGCGTTAGCGCCACATTCATGCCCATCTCTTCACGCAAGCGGCGTTCAGCGGCATCGCGCGTGGATTCCTGCGGATACGGATGACTGCAGCAGGTGTTACTCCACAATCCACCACAATGATATTTACTGCTGGCACGGCGTTGCAGCAGCACTTCATGTCGCGAATTGAATACGTAAACCGTGACCGCGCGATGCAGCAATCCTTTTTCATGCACTTCCAGCTTTTCCATTTTGCCGATAGGGCGATCGAGGTGGTCAACGAGAATAACTTCAATGGCGGACATGACATCTCCTTCGGAAAATTCGCAACTATTGTACACAACCGCCAAAGGGTTGATTGAGGAAATAGCGCACATTCCGTGCGTTAACGTGGGCACATTAAAGCGTAGCAGCCTGCGGAGAATTCAGCATAAAAAGGCGGAGAAAGGTGATTAGAGAGGAGATTACGGTGTAGCACAGGGCATTAATCTGTAGCGGCGCACTGAACGGCGCCGCTACGATGGGTGTTAATCAATTACAACTTAAAGCTCTGCACCACCAGCTCCAGCTGCACGCTCTGCTGCTCCATCGCTTGCGCGGCGGCAGAAACCTGCTCGACCAGCGCGGCGTTTTGCTGGGTGCTGCCATCGAGTTGGGTAATGGCCACGTTAACCTGATCGATACCCAAACTCTGCTCGCGGCTCGCCGACATGATCTCGCTCATCAACGTGGTGACGCTGCTAACGCCCTGCATCAGCTCATCCATGGTTTGACCAGCCTGCTCAACCAAATCGCTGCCGGTATCAATGTTGGCCACCGACTCTTCAATCAGCTTTTTGATTTCACGCGCCGAGTTAGCCGAACGCTGCGCCAGGTTACGCACTTCCGATGCCACCACGGCAAAACCGCGTCCTTGTTCCCCGGCACGCGCCGCTTCTACCGCCGCGTTCAACGCCAGGATATTGGTCTGGAAGGCGATGCTGTCGATGACGCTAATAATATCCACCACTTTACGCGAGGAGTGGTTAATCGCGCCCATGGTACTGACCACCTGACGCACCACTTCCGTGCCGCGTGCAGCAACCTGCGAGGCGCCATCTGCCAGCTGGTTAGCGTGCGTGGCGTTGTCGGCGTTCTGGCGCACCGTGCCCGTTAACTCTTCCATCGACGCGGCCGTCTCGACAATCGAACTGGCCTGCGATTCAGTACGCGCCGAGAGATCGGCGTTGCCGCTGGCGATTTCACGCGAAGCCGCCGTGATGGCCAATGCGCTGTCGCCCACCTGGCGCATCAGGCCTTGCAGATAGGCGATAAACTGGTTGAAGCTCTGCGCCACGGCGTTGAATTCCGGGCTGTTGCTGGCGGGCAGACGCTGCGTCAAATCGGCGCCGCCGGTTGATAAAGCTTCGATGTTACGATGCAGCAAGGCAAGGCGTTTCATCATGGCGCGCACGAAGCCAAGCAGCACCAGCAGCAGGATCACCGCCAGCGGGATTTGCACCAGACCCAGACGCGTCAACATGCTATGCGTTTGCGCATCCAGCAAGCTGGACGGCACATCGCTGGCGAGATACCACGGGCTGCCAGCAATCGCCTGCACGAACAGCGTGTGTTCGCCATCTTCACCCTCAAAGGTGCTTTGCATCGGTTGGCTACCCGCCTGCGCTAACAAACCTTTCAGTGCAGATGCCATCGGCAATTGCGTATCAGCAAGGTTTTCCAGCTTCGGTGCGCCATCCACCAGCGCGGCGTTACCCACCACTTTGCCGTCGGCTTCAACGATTAGTACGCGGCCCTTAATCGCCTCGCCCATCTGTTTTGCCAGCTGGTTAAAGAAGCCGAGTGTCACGTCAATTGTTGCCACGCCCCACGCCGTGCCATCGCGATAGATCGCCATGGCGCAGTTGGTTCGCGGCTGCGGGCTGGCGGCATCCTGATAGGCTTTCGCCCAGGCACATTGGCCTTTCGGCGCGGCTAAACCGTCTTTGTACCAGGACTGCTCCCAGTATTTGTCGGCGGCGTCAGAGTTCCAGTAGGTATTAACCTGCAGCTGGTTGCTGGCATTTCGCGCAAAGAACGAACTGTTTTTCTCTTTCGCCGGATCGCGACGATTAGGTAACGGCCAGATGCCGCCGCCGAACACGTTGCTGTCCTGATATTGGTTGACTAAGGCGGGCAGCAAGATGTCGATGGCGGCGCTGTCCATCACGCCAGCGGCTTCAGTAATAGCGCGCTGCTGCGCCTGCACACGGTTCATCTGCTCGACAATGCGTCCGGCCAGGCCGTCCACTTCGTAACGCACCAAACGACTTTCATTATGTGAGAGCTGCGGAGCGATGAACTGATTGATTACCAGCACGGTAATCAGCATCAGACCCGCAAAAAATGCGACCAGCGTCGCGGTGAAACGGGATTGTGTTGTTTTGAACATGTTGTGTGCCCTTACCCTGGTTGGCGAGTTGCCTGATCGAGGTTAACGGCGTGTTAATGGGGATCTTGAGGTGAGCGAGATCACAAAGAAGTGAAATAGTTGATTTGGGTGATAATTTAAAAATCGTAAGGTCGGCACGATGCCGACCTGATTTACGGTGCGGGGGTTTCCACCACTTCCTGCCGTGGCCGAAACACATGGTTATTCCCGTCCGCCAGCAAACGCTGCAGCAGCTGCTGGCCACCGCGATCGTCAGCCTGCGCGAACTGGCGTTCGGCTTCGGTTATCGGCGTAGACCACAGCAGATTTACCCGATCGCCCTCGCGTTTCGGCAGGCGGAACTGCGCCGCTTCCGGAGCGAGATCATTCGCCAGCAGGAAACTTTCAAAGCCAACCGGCGCCACTTCTGATGCCAAAGTATGCCCTTCGCCAATCCAGGTCAGACGCGCCCACGGCAGATGAGCAAACTCCGCCAGCGCACTCGCCATCTGCACCGCATTCGCTTCGGTCATCACTTCTCCGTCCACCGCCATCGCCAGCTCAACGCGGCGATACTGCGGGGCCAGCTCGTCAAACAGGTGATCGACCTGTGGCATCGGGCGGATCCCCATGCCAAGCGTGAGGAAGTACCAAACACCATTATGCCAATGCTGTGAAATCGCCATCGGCGGCCAGTTACCTTGATCGATGGCGTAATATTTTATCGACTCGCCAAACTGCGCCTGATAGCACTGCATGAGTTCACGCTGCACCACATCCCACAGATGACCGTCGTGCCAGTCACGCCAGAAGTGACGCTGCTGTTCAGCGCGCGCATAGTAATCGTTGGTGGAAGCCGAACCGAGCGGCGCCGTCAGGCGATTCTCTTTGATGCAGGCAGCAGAAAAACTCACCTGCTTATCCTGATACAGACTCCAGCCGGGGATCACCGCCAGCAGCTGGCCGTAATACCACAGCGCGGCGCCGTCATCGCTGGGCTCCCACAGCACCTGTAAGCCGGCGGGATCGAGCATCGGCTCAGCTTCCAGCGTACGGCAATACTCGGCACTCAGCAGCGGCGCAATACCCTGCTCCATCGCTTCACGATCTTCCTGCGCCGGCGCAGGCAGCAGATTACGCAGCCAGCAGCCGCGCACCGCGTATTGACTGCGAAACAGGTCGTTCGGCCAGATGTAAAAATAGGCCGTACGCGCATCCTGCTCAACGATAGCGGTTAGTGTGTGTTGCTGATTCGGCACCTCAGCAATCAGAGGTTGGTGGGTCATAACGCCTCGATATTACCTGGAGGAATCCATTTTCCCCGAGAATAGAGCAGGATCGGCACTCGTGCCATGTGACACAAGGGTAAAACTCTCAAAGTGCAGGGATGAATAGATGAGCGTAGCTGATGAATAGCCGCATAACGCGCTGACACGCTTCACATTAATTCGCGATTCTTTTGTCATGCCACATGATATTGTCTGCGCACTCGCCTCAGTGGATCTGTCAACATGGTGCTGCAAAACCTTGATTTGAACGTGCGCGATGTGGTGATTTTCGCGCTTTTGGTGTGGCTGTTTATCCGCTATACGTGGGTGATGTCGGCGCTGAGCATTGTGCTGAGCGGCGTGGCGTTGCTGGTGTTGTTACCCATTGATATCTATTACAGCTTGCTGCCGCTGGCACTTATCGGGCTCGGCTTGGGGATGTTGCTGCATCATTACCAACAACGTCAGCTGGCGCTGAAACGTGAAGCGCGCACGCCGCGCACCTACACGCAGAAGCAGGATGAGCTAAACCTGTAACGCTAACGGCCCATGCGCTGCATGGCGCGTGAATAAGCGCCGCGCTGAATCGACCAACGCAGCAGCCCGCCGAGCACCGCAATTTCCCGATCGACTCGCCACTGGCTGAGCGGACCAACCGGCTGCTGGATTTGCTGTTGCGCCCAGTCAGGCAGTAATCCCATCCCCGCTTTCAGCATCACCCGCATTGCCGGTTTTGCCTGCCAGCTCGGTGCAGGCGCGTTGATTAACAGCTGCATCACTTCCCGGGTGCGCGCATCGTAGATCAACGCGGGCCGCATCCTCTGTAGATACTCCTCAACCGCCTGCACGCTTTTTGGCACCTGCTGCGCGCCAAGCGCTTCGGCCACCCGCGCGGCTTCCTGATAATAACGATTCTGATCGGCCAGGCTGAGCTGCGGATTTTTGTAGCGCAGATGTGCCGCCAGAAAGCGGCTGGTTTCGGCGACGTGCACCCAGGTAAGCAGATGGGGATCGCTGGCGGCATAGGGCTTGCCAGCATTATCGACGCCGCTGACGCGCAGATGAATCCGTTTGACGCGCTCGATCAGGATGTTGGCATCTGCGGTATTGCCGAACGTGGTAACGGCAATAAACTGGCTGGTGCGACGCAGGCGGCCCATCATGTCCTGACGGAAATTGGAGTGATCCCACACGCCCGCCAGCGCTGCCGGATGCAGCATCTGCAACATCAGGGCGCTGATGCCGCCACACAGCATCGAAGTGAAGTCGCCGTGTACGCGCCAGATAACATGATCCGGGCCAAATAAGCCGGGATCGCCAGGCGGCTGCGAGATATCGAATTCGTTGAGCGACAGGCCGTTAAGGCGGAAAACTTGCTGTTGGATGCGTTCGCGAATGTTCATGGGTTGATGCGCTCATTGGCCTGGTCGGCATCAATGCCGACCCTACAGATCAGTGAAGCATAACATGTAGGGTCAGCATTCATGCTGACCTGGCCAAACGGCGTTGCCTTACTTAGAGATAATCAAACTGCGCATCCTGGGTGCGCACCGAATCCAGTCCAATCATCACGTTAATTTTGCCTGGCTCGGCAACGTGCTGCATCTTCTGGTTCCAGAATTTCAGCGCATCAACATCGATCCTAAACTTCACGGTCTGCGATTCACCGGCTTTCAGCATGATGCGCTGGAAGCCGCGCAGCTCCTGCACCGGACGGCTAATGCTGGCCACCGGATCGTTAAGATAGAGCTGCACCACAGTGGCACCGTCGCGTTTGCCGCTGTTGGTGACGGTCACTGACGCTTCCACCGAGCCGTTACGCGGCATGGTACGCGAGGACATTTTCACTGGCGACACGGTAAACGTGGTGTAGCTCAGACCGTAACCAAACGGATAGAGCGGACCATTCACCGCGTCGTAATAATGCGAAGTATATTTATTCGGCTTGGCGAAGTTATACGGACGACCGGTTGGCAAATGGTTGTAGTAAATCGGAATCTGACCCACCGAACGCGGGAAGGAGACCGGCAACTTGCCCGACGGGTTGTAATCGCCAAACAGTACATCGGCAATCGCGTTGCCGCCTTCGGTGCCGCTAAACCAGGTTTCCAGCATCGCATCGGCTTGCTGATCTTCCTTCACCACCGTCAGTGGTCGGCCGTTCATCAAAACGATCACCAGCGGTTTACCGGTGGCTTTCAGCGCGGCCAGCAGCTTCTGCTGACTTTCCGGAATCGACAGTTCACTGCGGCTGGATGCTTCGTGCGCCATGCCCTGCGCTTCGCCGACGGCAGCCACCACCACATCGGCTTTTTTTGCCTGCGCTACCGCGTCATCAATCAGCTCCTGCGGTGAACGTTTGTCCACACTCACGGCTTGCTCATACAAATTGAGGAAGTCCTGAACGCCTTTGTTATCGCTAATGTTAGCGCCTTTGGCATACAGCACCGTGCCTTTGCCCGCCATCGCATTACGCACGCCTTGCAGCAGCGGAATCGACTGTTTCGCTACACCTGCGGCCGACCAACTGCCCATAATGTCGCGCTGGCTATCGGCTAACGGTCCCACCACCGCAATGGTGGCGTCTTTCTTCAGCGGCAGCGTTTCACGCCAGTTTTTCAGCAGCACAATGCTTTTACGCGCCACGTCACGCGCTTCAGCGCGATGCAGACGGCTTTCGGCGTTGGTGTCCTGCGGATCGCTTTCTTTCGCGCCCAAATGGCTATAAGGATCGTTAAACAGGCCCATGTCATATTTGACGTTCAGCACATGCCGCGCGGCATCATCCACTTCCGCCATGCTCACCGCGCCGCTTTTCACCAGACCCGGCAGATATTTGCTGTAGTACTCGTCGCTCATGCTCATGTCGACGCCGGATTTCACCGCAATGCGCACCGCGTCCTGCGGATCGCTGGCCACGCCGTGTTTCAGCAGCTCTTTTATCGCGCCGTGATCGCTGATGGTGATGCCTTTAAACTTCCAGTCGCCGCGCAGCACCTCTTTCAGCAGCCAGCCATCCGCGGTTGCCGGCGTGCCATTGAGCGAGTTGAGCGCCACCATGACGCCGCCGCTGCCGGCATCAAGCGAGGCTTTATACGGGGGCAGATAATCCTGAAACAGCCGCTGCGGACTCATGTCGACGGTGTTGTAATCACGCCCACCTTCCACCGCGCCGTAGGCGGCAAAATGTTTCACGCTGGTCATGATGTTAAAGCGATCCGCCGCGCTTTTGCCCTGCATGGCTTTCACCATGGTGCTGCCCATTTGTGAGGTCAGGAAGGTATCTTCACCAAAACCTTCAGAAAAACGGCCCCAGCGCGGTTCGCGTGATACATCGACCATCGGCGCCCACGTCATGTTCAAACCGTCATCTGCCGCTTCGTAGGCTGAAACGCGCCCCACCTCGGCCACGGCATCCAGATCCCAACTCGCCGCCAGGCCGAGTGGAATCGGGAAGATGGTGCGCTGACCGTGCACCACGTCATAGGCGAAGAACAGCGGGATTTTCAGGCGGCTGAGCTGCATCACCTGATCCTGCATGGCGCGGATATCCTGGCGCGTCACGGTGTTGAAGATTGCGCCGACCTGACCGTGCTGAATCATGTCGCGAATCGCCGATTTTGGCGTATCCGGTCCTACGCTGATCAAACGCATCTGCCCGATTTTTTCATCAAGGGTCATTTTGCTGAGCAGCTGATTCACAAAGGCGTCGCGCGCCTGTTCAGTCATCGGGTGTGGGCCAAATAGGTCGTCCGCGAAAGCGGGCTGAATGGCTAAGGAGACAGCGAGGCTAACAGAGTAAATCCATTTCATCAGGTCGGGTTCTCTTAAGTGACTGCGCAATATCGAAATAACCGGGGCAGTTTGCCACAAGATGAGGATAGCAGGTAGCCGCCAATGTCACACCGCGCCCCTTGCGGCTTACGCATGCTACAGTAGAAACGCCACGTTAAAGACAAGGACAGGCCAATGAATAACAACACTTCGCACCCTACTCTGCTCGCCGACCTGCGTCGCCTCGTTGGATCGACGAACCTGTTAACCGACGCGGAACAGACCGCACGCTACCGTAAAGGCTTTCGCTCTGGCGAAGGTGAAGCGCTGGCGGTGATTTTCCCCGGTTCACTGCTGGAGCTATGGCGTGCGTTGCAGGCGCTGGTTAGCGCCGATGCGATCATTTTGATGCAGGCCGCCAATACCGGCCTGACGGAAGGTTCCACGCCGAATGGTAACGATTATGATCGTCCAGTGGTAATCATCAGCACCTTGCGTCTGGATAAGTTGCAGCTGATCGACAACGGCAAACAGATCCTCGCCTTCCCTGGCAGCACGCTGTATCAGCTGGAAAAAGCGCTAAAACCGCTCGGGCGTGAGCCGCATTCGGTGATCGGCTCGTCCTGTATTGGCGCGTCGGTGATGGGCGGGATTTGCAATAACTCCGGCGGTTCGCTGATCAAGCGCGGTCCGGCCTACAGCGAAATGGCGCTGTTTGCGCAGATTGATGCCAGCGGCAAACTCAAGCTGGTGAACCATCTCGGCATCGATCTCGGCCATTCGCCGGAAGAGATGCTCGGTCGCCTGGATGACGATCGCTGGCAGCAGAATGATGTGCGCTGGGATGAACGTCACGCCTCGGATCACGAGTATGCCGACCGCGTGCGCGATATCAATGCGGATACGCCCGCGCGCTTCAACGCCGATGAGCGCCGCCTGTTTGAAGCGTCTGGCTGCGCCGGTAAGCTGGCGGTTTTTGCGGTACGTTTGGATACCTTCCCCACTGAACCGCAGCAGCAGGTGTTCTATATCGGCACCAACAATCCGGCTGAACTGGGCGATATTCGTCGTTATATTCTGGCGGAATTTACGCATCTGCCGGTGGCGGGCGAATATATGCACCGCGACATTTTCGATATCGCCGAGGTGTATGGCAAAGATACCTTCGTGATGATCGACAAGCTCGGCACGGACAAAATGCCGCTGTTTTTCACCCTCAAAGGCCGTGTTGATGCCTGGCTGGGCAAGCTGAGCTGGGTGAAACCGCATCTCAGCGATCGCCTGTTGCAGCGCGTCAGCAGCTGGCTGCCGGCTCATCTGCCTAAACGCCTGAAACAGTATCGCGATAAATACGAGCATCACCTGATGCTGAAGATGTCTGGCGACGGCGTGGCCGAAGCGCAGGCCTATCTGAGCGAATATTTCCGCGAAGGCGGCGGCGCGTTCTTCGCCTGCGACGCCAAAGAGGGCGCGCACGCGTTCCTGCATCGCTTTGCCGCCGCTGGCGCCGCCGTGCGTTATCTCGCGGTACATGCTGATGAAGTGGAAGACATTTTAGCGCTGGATATCGCGCTGCGTCGTAACGATGAAGCGTGGTTCGAGCACCTGCCTGCCGAAATCGACAAGGACTTAAGCCATCGCCTCTATTACGGCCACTTCTTCTGCCACGTGTTCCATCAGGATTACATTGTGAAGAAAGGCGTGGATGCGCATGCGCTGAAAGAGAAGATGTTGGCGATTTTAGCCGCGCGCGGCGCCGAATATCCGGCTGAGCATAACGTTGGCCACCTGTATCAGGCAAAACCGCAGCTGCAGGCGTTTTATCAGCAGCTGGATCCCACCAACAGTTTTAATCCGGGGATTGGTAAAACCAGTAAGCAGAAGGGTTGGGCGGTAAAGGTTTGAATACGTGCGGTTGTTGAAAAGGTGGCCATGAATGGCCACCTTTCTACACTCTGGAACGGCGCAATTTATTGCGCGATAAATCGCGCCGCTACAAAATGAGCGTCAACGTGATTACGGCAGTTGCTCGCCCTGCTGCTCTTGCGCAGCCGCTGCCAAAGCGCGGCGTTCAATAATCATGGTCTGCGGCGTTGACAGCATAATGCCCTCTTTACGCAGACGCGTCAGGATATCAAACAGCAAATCACTCTTGGCACCGGAAATCTGGCGCTGACCCGAAACGTTACCGGTGACGCTCAACACGATGCCCGCAGGTGTCAAATCTTTGAACGATACCGACGGCTCTGGCGTGTCGAGAATCCGCTCGTTCTCCTGATACACTTCCAGCAGGATTTCACGTACTTTCACCGGATCGATATCCAGCGGGAAGGTTAGCTGGATGGTCACCACACCCTGCGCGTTGCCCATGGTAGCGTTACGCACGTTTTGCGAGATGAATTGCGAGTTCGGTACGATCACCGTCGATTTATCGCCCAGCTGAATTTCGGTGGCGCGCACGTTGATACGGCGAATATCCCCTTCAATGCCGCTGATGCTGACTAAATCGCCCACCTTCACCGGACGTTCCGTCAACAGAATCAGACCGGAGATAAAGTTCTTCACAATCTCCTGTAAGCCGAAACCGATACCGACCGACAAGGCGCTGACGATCCATGCCAGTTTGTTCCATTGCAGGCCCATAATCGACAGCGTCAGCAGGATAATCAGCACGTAACCGATGTTACTGAACAGCGTCACCAGCGACACACGCATGCCGACATCCATGGTGGTTTTTGGCAGGAAGTCTTTGTCCAGCCAGCGACGCACCGAGCGCAGCACGTAAATTCCCACCACCAGACACAGAATCGCATTGACCATATGCGCCGGCACAATGTTCAGGGACTCCAGCCCTTTGCCGCCCCAGAACTCAATCACCTTCTGGATCAGCTCAATTGGCGTTGAGGAGGCAAACGTGCCGTTCAACAATGCCAGCGCGAGGATGGCAATCAACAAGGTTTTACCCAGCGCGCTCAGCAGCGTTGCCGCCTGCTGTAAATGACGCTCGTCGATGTTAAGCGACGTTTGCAGACGCTTGCCGGTCACATTACTGGTGGAGAACAGACTCTCGCAGCCGTCCTGCACCAGATGACTGAGGAAATAGAACGAGCCAAACAGAATGCCGCACCAAATCAACTCATAGCTGAGGAAGCGCGCCAGCGTAACATAACCGATGATCAGTGAAATCAGGACCGCCAGTGCCGTTAGCATTAACGCCAACTGCACCAATCCCACCAACGTCGAGCGCGCTTCGGGCTGATTGCCTTCCAGCGCCATACGGCGACGCACGCGGTTTACGCGCATGCTAATAGCAAGGCCGGTGCAGCCAATCAGCAGTGCGGTCAGGCCGTTAGCAAAAATGGTGGTGTTAAGGCTGGTGCCCACGCTGTAGTTAAAGGCTTCAACCGTCTGGAAAACAAACACCAGCGCCGCGGTAAACGGCGGGAACGGCTTCAACGCCTGCGCCACTTCGTTGGAAATGGCAGGTAAACGCCAGCTTGGACGACGCGTAGAGAGGAAGGCGCGCCCTAAACCGGCAATCAAGCCGCAATAAACGCTAAGCTGCACCAGACGATCAACAAAATCCTGCACATCGCCAGAAACTTCATCACGGCGCGTAAAGGCCAGCGCGATAAAGTTGAAAGTCAGCACCACCGCGGCCAGCGTGGTCAGTGCCGTTGTTGATGCCAGGAAGCTACGCCGTAAACGTCCTTCCGGCATTTTATGAATGCTGACCCAGGCAAAGAACTCTTCGCTGTAACGACGACCCAGCGTCATCACCAACATCGCCGCCATCAGCCAGGCGACAGTGCCAACGCGCCAGCCTGATTCCCATGACAGCGCTGCCGTGTCTTTAAGTTCGTCGCGGAAGTCACTGATTTTTTCGCCGTCAAGATCCTGACTGCTGACCAACGGCGCCCAGAAACGCGGGCCGAGAATACTGCCGGAATTGAGCGCCAGTTGGCTTTTCAGCTGGTCACGCCGCAGGTTGACGATCTGCGACGACAGCACCAGCGCGCCATTTTTGATGCCATCGGCCTGCTTGATTTGATCGTCCAGTTTGGCTTTCTGGCTCTCCAGCGCCGCACGTTTGCGCGTGACTTCAGGCGTCTCTTTCACGCCGCTGTCGGCTTTTGGCACCGGGCCCAGCACCGCCAGTTGCGCATCCAGCTGCTGACGCTGTGGGACCAGCGCCTGGCCGAGGGTTTCGGCGTTTCCGGACAGCTCAAGCGCCATCTCATTGAGTTGGTTAAGCTGGCTTTCATTGGTATCGCCCGACACCTGACCTTTAATTTTGTCGAGAATTTTCTGCATTTTAGGCAGCTCGACCGACGCATTAACTTTCGGTGCAGCGTCCTCTTGCTGGTCGGTGACGGCGCTATCGGCCGCAAAGCTCAGCGCCAGGGTGAACCACACCAGCAGCAGTAAAAACGGGGTAAGTAAGCAACGGAACGTGAACATATTTAATAAGATTCCAGCGTAATAACAGCCGATAAACGCAAGTGCGATGGTGAATGGCGGCTAGTTTAAGACGTTGCCGACATTGAAACTATAGGAATGAAGGTGTAAAACTTTGGCGCTAACGATAAGCGTTTTTGCAGGTGAGCGTTGTAACTCAACGCACAATCTGTAGCGGGCAATTTATTGCGCACCCTGCAAAATCGGCAATGCGCAATAAATTGCGCCGCTACGGTATGTGCATGCTAAATGCTGTTATTCATTGCTGGCGGTCAGACCCGACTTCTGCTTTTTATACGCCAGCGCAGCGGCCGGAACCGGTGCGGCTTTGCCCGTTTCCAGCCAGTCGCGCAGGCGGTTGGCATCTGCGAAATGGGTGTATTTACCAAAGGCATCCAGCACCACCAGTGCCACTGGACGGTTATTAATCACCGTGCGCATCACCAGGCAGTGCCCGGCTTCATCGGTGTAACCGGTTTTGGTCAGCTGAATACGCCAGTCGTTTTTGTACACCAGATGATTAGTGTTACGGAACGGCAGCGCATAGTTCGGATGCTTGAAGACGGCGGTGTCTTCTTTGGTGGTGCTCAGTTCGCCAATCAGCGGATACTGGCGCGTGGCTTTCACCAGCTTCACCAGGTCTTCCGCGCTGGAAACGTTCTGAGTCGACAGGCCCGTCGGCTCGACATAACGCGTGTGCGTCATGCCCAGCGCACGTGCTTTGGCGTTCATCGCGCGAATAAAGGCATCGTAACCGCCTGGATAGTGATGCGCCAGGCTGGCAGCAGCACGGTTTTCCGAGGACATCAGCGCCAGCAGCAGCATGTTGCGGCGACTGATTTCACTGTTCAATTTGACGCGGGAAAACACGCCGCGCATTTCAGCGGTATGGCTGATATCCACCGACAGCATCTCATCCATCGGCAATTTGGCATCCAGCACCACCATCGCCGTCATTACTTTGGTCAATGAAGCAATCGGACGCACGCGATTAGGATGGCTGGAAAACAGCACTTTGTTGTTTTCCAGATCGACAATCATGGCACTCCCCGAGGCGATTTGCGGTTGAGCAATCGGCGCGAGGTTAGAGAGTGCCGCCGGCGCAGCGAGCGCGGGCGTCACAGCGGCTGGCGCGGCGACAAACAGTGCCAGCGACAGCAAGGAAATACGCATTTTTGCAGACATCGTGTCAAAAAAGTCCGGTAAGGAGTTTTGCGCTGTGTTAGGACACAGGCCGCCCGCAACAATCCAGACTGGATGCGGGCTGGCAGCAGTATCATACGCACTTACCTGAGAAATTTCTTAACGAGATTGTTTCTGAGCGTTAAAAAGGTCGCCATGAACGGTGACCTTTTGGTTTGGGTGCGATTTTACGTGTAGGTCGCCATAAATGGCGATCCTACGGGTGCGGTGTTGTAAGGTCGCCATTCATGGCGACCCGGCGAGCGTTAGAACAACCGTGGCCCATAACCCCACAGAATTACCGTCAGCGCCAGCAGCACCTCAAACACCAGCACACCAATCGCCAGCGTTGAACCGGAGAAGCGCAGGCTCTCTTCACGATCGATACTCAGGAACACCGGAATGCCGACGTAAAGCAGATAACCGGTGTAAACCAGCGCAATGGCGCCCACCAGTACGCACAACCACACCAGCGGATAGAGCGCCACCAGCCCGCTGAGGAACAACGGCGTCGCCACATAGCCGGCAAACACCGTACAGCGCTGCAGACTGGGACGTTGCGGATAATTACGCGCCATCCAGTGGATCACGCGGCCCATCACCGCCACACCGCCGAGAATAATCAGATAGAACAGAATGCCCAGACCGATACCGGTCAGTAGATTGAGTTGTACGAATTGCCCTTCGCCCAGATTCCAGCCCAGTTGCGTGGTGCCGATAAAAGCGCAGATCACCGGGATCGCCGCCATTAGCAGAACATGATGGGTGTAATGGTGCGAAACGCTCTCATTTTCCTGTTTAATATCGCGCATTTCCTGACCTGGATGCGCCAGTAAACCCCAGACATGATTCATACAGTTGCTCCTCTCATGCTATGGGCTGCCCCTAAAGCAAAAGACCTCGTCAACGCAGGCAGCGTCCCTCAAGTATAATCGTCGCCGTCGTTTTTGCGGGCCGCCACACAAATTAAGCCGCTGGTATACACTAATAGCGTTTTCACTATTTGCAGGGAGAAAAATTTGCATCTCGATATCAATGGATTAATCACGCAATACGGTTATCTGGCGCTACTGATTGGTTGTATCGCTGAAGGGGAAACGTTCACGCTATTGGGCGGTGTGGCGGCGCATGAAGGCTTATTGCACTTCAGCGGCGTGGTGCTGGCGGCGATGATCGGCGGCATTATTGGCGATCAGTTGCTGTTCTGGCTGGGACGGCGTTATGGCACGCGTATTTTGCGTCGTTTTAGTAAACATCAGGAAACTATCGGCAAGGCCAGGCGCCTGATCCAAAAACACCCAAGTTTATTCGTGATTGGCGTGCGCTTTATGTATGGCTTCCGCATTGTCGGACCGATTATTATCGGCACCAGCCGCCTCAAGCCGCTGCGCTTCTTTATTCTGAACGTGATTGGGGCAGCGCTGTGGGCGCTGATCTTTGTCTCGCTCGGCTACTTTGCCGGACAGATTGTCGCGCCGTGGCTGCATAAGATCGATCAGCATCTCAAGCCGGTATTGTGGTTGGCGGCGGCGGTGATTTTCGGCATCGTACTGCGCTACATTATTCGCCACTGGAACCACCGCCGCGCGGGTTGATTACGGGTGATAACCCTTGAACTGCGGATTGGCCAGCATAAAACCACCGTCGACAATAAACGATTGTCCGGTGGTATAAGTTGCCCACTCCGAACAGAGCCACGCCACTAAACTCGCCACTTCACGCGTATCGCCGGGACGCCCAATTGGGATTTCCGGCATACGTCGCCCTTGCTGGTCATCTTTCATATCGTTCATCGCCGTGGCAATCGCGCCCGGTGCCACCGCGTTGACCAGAATGTTGTGCGGCAACAAACTCAGCGCCATCGACTTAGTCAGGCCGCCGAGCGCATGTTTTGCGGCGGTATAGGCGGTGGCATCCGGCAATGGCGTGTGTTCATGTACCGAAGTAATGTTGATAATGCGTCCGCCGTCGCCCTGATCGACCATATGGCGTGCGGCAATCTGCCCGCAAATAAATGCGCCATCGACATCCACATCGAACACTTTGCGCCAATCTTCAAAGGTGACATCAAGAAAGTCGGCTTTGGTCATCACGCCCGCGTTACTCACCAGCACGTCAATGCGCCCCAGCGAGTTGATCAACTGCGCCAGTTGCTGTCCGCCGGCTTGCGGATCGGCGAGGTCNAGGTCGACCTGCCGTACCTGCGCGATCTGTCCGCGGCTCTCCACCAACCGTGCGGTTTCCTGGGCGCCCTCTTCATCCGCACTCCAGGTGATGCCAAGCGTATAGCCCGCTTCGGCCAGCATCACCGCACAGCTGCGACCAATGCCAGAACTGGATCCGGTAACCACAGCGACTTTCTGTTTTCCTGCGCTCATAACGTTCTCCTGATTGAGGGTGTCTTAACAGTATAGAAGTTATCCTTCTGTGCCTCGTGGCCGCCGAATCTGCCGTTTCGTCTATAGTTAACAATTACATACGGCGAAGGGGGCACGATGAGCGAGATTAAACGCAGAATAGACGACCACGGCGTGATTGGTGATTTACGTACCTGCGCACTGATTGCCAACGATGGCACCATCGATTACCTCTGCTGGCCAGCACTCGATAGTCCTTCCATATTTGCCGCCCTGCTCGACAGCGATGAAGCCGGCCTTTTTTCCCTCGCACCCGACTGGAAACATGCCCGCCAGCAGCAACTCTACTTGCCTGATACCAATATTTTGCAGACCCGCTGGCTGGATGATGCGGGCGTGGCAGAAATCACCGATTACATGCCGATCTGCGATGAGCACCGCAAAACGCCGCGTCTGGTACGCCGTGTGAAAATGGTGCGCGGCACGGCGAAATTTCATCTGCTGTGCGCGCCGCGTCACAACTATGCGCGCGCGGAAACCACCACCGAACTGCGCCCCGGCGGCATCGCCTTCCTGGCCAGCGGTCAACCCACGCTGCGCCTCAGCGCCACGGTGGTGATGACGCGCGAAAATCACAGCGCGGTGGCCAAATTTACCCTTAAAGCCGGCGAATCCGCCGAATTTGTTTTCGGCAACGATGACGATCCTCACGTGGCGGTGATCGCCACCGAGCAGTGTTTCCACGACACGCTGGAGTACTGGCGCCGCTGGAGTAGCCACAGTTCATATCGCGGGCGCTGGCAGGAAATGGTCACGAGATCGGCGCTGGCACTGAAACTATTGACGTCGCATCAGCACGGCTCAATCGCCGCTGCCGCCACTTTTGGTTTACCGGAAGAGTTGGGCGGCGAACGTAACTGGGATTACCGCGCCTCGTGGATCCGCGATGCCTCATTCAGCATGTACGCGCTGATGCGCCTCGGCTACACCGAGGAGGCGCGCGACTTCACCAAATGGGTCGGCCGTTGCGTCGAGCACAGCCACCACGACACGCCGCATCTGCAGGTGATGTATCGCCTCGACAGCGGCACCGAATTACACGAAACCGAGTTGCTCAATCTTTCCGGCTACGCCAATTCGCGTCCGGTGCGCATCGGTAATGACGCATGGCGGCAAACCCAGCTCGATATTTACGGCGAATTGATGGACGCCATCTACCTCGCTAATAAATACGGCGAAGCGATTTCGCATCGCGGCTGGAAGTACGTCTCCGATATGATCGATTACGTCTGCGTGAACTGGAACCAGCCCGATGCCGGGATTTGGGAGATGCGCGGTGAGCCAGAGCATTTCCTGCATTCACGCCTGATGTGCTGGGTGGCGCTCGACCGCGCACTGCGTCTCGGCCTGAAACGCTCGCTGCCAATGCCCTACGAACGCTGGGATAAGGTGCGCAGCGAGATCCGCGACGATATCTGGCAGAACTTCTGGAACCCGGAACTGGGCCATTTCACCGCCACGCGCGGCGGCAATTTCCTGGATGCGTCGATGCTGCTGATGCCGCTGGTGCGCTTTGTGAGTTCGACCGATCCCGACTGGATTTCAACGCTGGACGCGATTAAAACCCATCTGGTGAGCGATGGTTTAGTCAGACGCTATAACATTCACGAGACGCCTGCCGATGCTTTAGAAGGCGGAGAAGGCTCGTTTGCTGCCTGTTCATTCTGGTATGTGGAGTGTCTGGCGCGAGCGGGTCGCGTGCATGAGGCACATTTTGAGTTTGAAAAGCTGCTGAGTTACGCCAATCCACTGGGTTTGTATGCCGAAGAATTTACGTCGCATGGCGAAGCATTGGGTAATATGCCGCAGGCGTTAACGCATCTGGCATTAATCAGTGCCGCTTTTTTCCTCAATCGTAAACTGAGTAATGAGGTGACGCTGTGGCAGCCGTGAAATTCACATTTTGGGCGGCGGAACCAAGAGAATATTCGGGTAAAGACAAGGATTTGAGTAAAGTATCCGCAGCCAGCAAAAATCCTGATTTCCATCAATGCACCAATGCACATATAATGCGCAGCGGGTCATACTGACCACGATGGATTCGACACACTGACAAGCCTGAAACATGGCCATAACGACTTGAAAAACATGAAAATGAGCATTCGCGCGTTCGCTTCACTCGCCCTCGCACTGGCGGCGTTCAGCCAGTCGGCACTTGCAGTAGTCTATCCGCTGCCGCCGGCTAACAGCCGTCTGATCGGCGAAAATATTGAAATCACTGTCCCTGATGACAGCAAACTTCCGCTGGAAGCCTTTGCTGCGCAGTATCAGATGGGCCTCAGCAATATGCTGGAAGCCAATCCGGGTGTTGACGTTTATCTGCCAAAAGCTGGCACTAAAATGATCATTCCTCAGCAGTTGATTCTGCCTGACGCACCGCGTGAAGGCATCATCATCAACAGTGCTGAAATGCGTCTTTATTACTATCCGAAAGGCACCAAGACCGTGGTTGTGCTGCCAATCGGCATCGGCGAGTTGGGTAAAGACACGCCAATGAACTGGACAACGAAGGTTGAGCGTAAGAAAGATGGCCCAACCTGGACGCCAACCAAAGCGATGCATGCGGAATATGCGGCACGCGGCGAGAGCATCCCAGCGGTGTTCCCTGCGGGCCCGGATAACCCGATGGGTCTGCACGCGCTGTATATCGGCCGCCTGTATGCGATTCACGGCACGAACGCCAACTTCGGTATTGGTCTGCGCGTGAGCCACGGCTGTGTGCGTCTGCGTTCTGATGACATCAAATGGCTGTTCGATAACGTGCCGGTCGGCACACGCGTTCAGTTCATCGATCAGCCGGTGAAAGCGTCCGTTGAGCCAGACGGTTCGCGCTATGTGGAAGTCCACAACCCGCTGTCGACCACGGAAGAGCAGTTCAACTCGCGTGAACTGGTGCCAATCAACCTGACGTCTGCCGTGACCAAAGTGATTGCCGATGCCAGCACCAACCAGGATGCCGTCAACAACGCTATCCAGGCGCGTAACGGTATGCCGATCAAAATTAACGGTCCAGCAGGCGAAGTACAACCAACACCGGTTCCGGTGCAGGAATCTTCTGATGCAATGCCGAAAGAAGAGCCCATGACCCCGCAAGGTGCAAACGACGCTGCGCCTGCTGCGCAGCCGGCGACCAGCCTGTAATCGCGGTTCAAGCGCAATAAATTGCGCCGCTACAAATACGTGCACATACCGTAGCGGCGCGATTCATCGCGCATTATGATTCAATCCCGCGGGCGTCGAAACGCCAGCCAACCCGCCACCAGCGTAAACGCCAGCACCACTAACACCAGCAGCAGAAAACCGTGCGGATTATTCGCCAGCGGAATGCCACCCACGTTCATGCCAAAAAATCCCGCCACGATATTGATCGGCAGCGCCAGCACGGTAATCACCGTCAGCAAAAACAGCGTGCGGTTGCTTTGCTCCATCAGACGCGCGGCGATCTCCTCCTGCAGCAGGCGAATCCGCTCCATCAAACTCGCCAAATCATTCAATGCTACGCTGAACTCTTCGGTGAAAATCCGCAGTTCGCCTAACGGTTCGCGCTTCAGCCATTTAGGCGGACGATTCAACAGGCGAAATAGCGCCGCCGGTTCCGGTGCCAACAGACGCTGCACGCGCAGCAGCATGCGCCGCAGTTGCCCCAACTCACGGCGATTGGTTTTGATCGCCGCACTCAGCAAGCGCTCTTCTATGGCATCCACCGCCTGGCTGGATCGCCGCACCACCTGCTCAAGCTGCGCTTCCTGCTCGCCGAGCAGCCACAGCAGCATCGCATCTGGCTCAGCGAACGTCAGACGATCCATCTGCTGATGCATACGTTCGATCATGCCCACCGGGCGAAAACGCGCAGTAACCACCACACGCGGGCAGCACCACATCCACAGCGTGGCGTTCTGCGTGCTGCGTTCCTCTTTACTGAAAGTGACGTCGTTGAGCACCGCCAGCAGCGCATCATTTTGATGAGCTAAACGGGTGCGCGGCGAAGCCGAATGTATCTCGTCGAAAAAGTCGTGGTCTACGCCAAAGTGGTCCTGAACCCAGCGCTCCGCACGCGCGTGATTAAGGTTGATATGCAGCCAGATAAAGTAGGACGCGGGCAGCTGCTGCTGCGCCAGTTGGGCCGCTTCACGGGCATTCAGCCGCTGTGGCGGCAACGTGGGGGTAAACAGATAACCGTGAATTAATCCGGCGACTTCGTTATTAAAGTCCGGCAGAGAAGTAAGCGGTAATACGGGCTGGAGCATGGCAACAGATCATTCCGTAGCGGTCAGATCCACAGCGTGCGACAGGGATGTTGCAGCAAGATGACATTGGGCGTGCGCCATCATCATTCTGTCATACAAACCCCGTATCACACTGGAAGTCACAGGGTGCCGTTCGAGCATCGTGATTTAACACTGAGGTGTTTTATGGCTGAAAACAGTTTACCTGCATCGATATCCTCGTCCCACAGCGGACGCCCGAACCTTAACCGCGGCAACGGCCCTGCCTCACGCCTGATCTTTGTGCTGTTACTGATTGCTGGCCTGATGTATGCCGGCATTAACCTGTTCAATGACGTTGAAGAGACTGGCGCGGTGGTCACCAGTTACACGCCGTTCGTGCTGCTCGGCGTCGCGCTGATCATTGCGCTCGGTTTTGAATTTGTGAACGGTTTCCACGATACCGCCAACGCGGTTGCGACGGTGATCTACACCCATTCGCTGTCGCCGGGCGTGGCGGTGATGTGGTCCGGTTTCTGTAACTTCCTCGGTGTGCTGCTTTCCAGCGGGGTGGTGGCATTCGGCATTATCTCGCTGCTGCCGGTCGAGCTGATTTTGCAGGCGGGCAGCGGCAACGGCTTTGCCATGGTGTATGCACTGCTGTTCTCAGCGATTATCTGGAACCTCGGCACCTGGTATTTTGGTTTGCCAGCCTCCTCTTCGCATACGCTGATCGGTTCGATTATCGGCGTCGGCGTGGCGAACGCGTTGCTACATGGCCGAAGCGGCACCAGCGGCGTGGACTGGGATCAGGCGATCAAAGTCGGCTACGCGCTGCTGCTGTCGCCGATTGTCGGTTTTATCTGCGCTGGATTGCTGCTGCTGGCAATGAAAGCCTTTATCCGTAACCGCCAACTGTATGAAGCGCCAACAGGCAACCAGCCGCCGCCAATATGGATTCGCGGCTTGCTGATTCTCACCTGCACCGGCGTTTCCTTCGCACACGGCTCGAATGACGGTCAGAAAGGCATGGGCTTAATTATGCTGATTCTGGTCGGCACCATGCCGATTGCCTACGCCCTAAACCGTTCGCTGCCGCCGGATCAAATCCCGCGCGTGGCCGCGTTAACCCAAGTCACCGAACAGCAATTGTTGACGCTGCAACCCACGCCAGCGGCGATGCCAGCCCCGCGTGAGGTGCTGACCGAATTCGTGCGTACCAACCAGAATCGTCCTCACGTGTTGCCCGCGCTCGGCAAGATGCTGGGTGATATCGGCGACCAGATTCGCCGCTACGGCGCGGTGGAGAATATTCCGGCGCAGGCGGTGACCAATACGCGTAATGACATGTATCTGGCATCGGAAACCATTAAGCATCTGCAAAATGCCAAAGTAGCGCTGCCGGAAGAGACCGCGCGCAACCTGACGGCGGTGAAAAAAGAGCTGGATGCCGCGACGCGCTTTATCCCGATGTGGGTGAAAGTGGTCGTAGCGATTGCGCTGGGCCTCGGCACCATGGTCGGCTGGCGCCGCATTGTGGTCACCGTAGGTGAACGTATCGGTAAAACGCATCTCACTTACGCGCAAGGGGCCAGCGCCGAATTGGTGGCAATGGCGACCATCGGCGCGGCCGACGTGTTCGGCCTGCCGGTTTCCACCACGCACGTGCTCTCTTCCGGCGTCGCCGGTTCCATGGCCGCCAACCGCTCAGGTCTGCAACTCGCCACCCTTCGCAATCTGGCGATGGCGTGGGTGCTGACGCTGCCGGTCTCCGTTTTACTTTCGGGGCTGCTGTACGCCCTGTTTATCCACCTGTAGGGCATCGGCGACATATTAAGGCGCTCGCGCGGCCGTTTGATAACCATGCAACTGTTGCAGACGCAGCGTGAGCGCAAACGCGCCCAGCACCATCAGCGCCGCCGCCAGATAGACCGACTGCATGCCCCAATGCCCAATCAGCAACCCCGCCACCGGACCGGTTAATCCCAGCCCTAAATCGAGAAAGGCTGAATAGGTACCCAGCGCCGAGCCCTGATCCTGCTGCTGTACGCGTTTCACCGCTTCCACGCCCAACGCCGGGAACACCAGCGAGAAACCGCCGCCGGTGAGGAATGCCCCTAAATCTACCAACCACACGCTATCGGCCTGCCAAATCAGCAGTAATCCGGCACACTCCAGCACGAACGACACCAGCGCCACTTTCAGGCCACCAAAGCGGGTGATGTAGCGACCAAAACCGAGACGCACGATCACGAAACCGAGGCTGAATAAGGTGAGCGCGAACGCCGCCCCGCTCCAGTCGCGGCTGGCAAAATAGAGGGTAATAAAGGTGGAGATCACGCCAAAGCCGATGGTGCCAAAACCGAGCGCCAGGCCAAACATCCATACGCGGCTGACCACGCGATGAAACGGGATACGCACGCCCGCAGTGACGCTGACGCCCGCTTTGCGGCTCGCCATCCAGAATCCGGCAACGCCCATGATCGCCACCAAACCAGCAAAGCCGCTGATGCCAAACCACTGATTAAGCAGCACGCCAAGCGGCGCACCAATCGCCATAGCGAAGTAAGTCGCCACGCCGTTCCACGAAATGACGCGCGCGGTTTGTAGCGGACCGACAATGTTCATGCCCCACAAGGTCGATCCGGTGCTGCTGAAACTTTCACCCACGCCGAGGAACAAGCGCCCCGTCGCCAGCAGCGCCAGGCTCAGCAGCGGCACGTTGCTGCACAGCGCGGCGATTATCGATAACACGCCGCTCATGCCGCAGAACACCAATCCCATCATCACCACGCGTTTTGGACCCAAACGATCTGCCAGACGACCGGAGTGCGGGCGGCTTAACAGCGTGGCAAAGTATTGCAGGCTGATGATCAATCCGGCGATAAACGAGCTGAATCCAAGCTGGTTATGCACAAATCCCGGCAGCACCGCGAGCGGCAAACCCACCGAAAGATAGCAAAAGAAGGTAAACACAATCACGGAGAGAATACGTTTATTTAACTGAGCATTACTCAGTACAGCGGCGTCAGACATGGAAGATGGCGTCGGGAACGGTGATGAATTGAGGCGTCACTATAACCTTAGCCTGCTAATAGATCGCGGATTTTTTAGTTATAAAGTTTTAACCAGCTTGAGGAAATAATGAACGCACATGTCGTAGCGGCGCGATTTATCGCGCAATAAATTGCGCCGCTACGACATGTGCGTGATGTGAGTTAAACAACAATCACCGATGCATGCCGCTCAATCGCTGTGGCGATCTCGGCGGAGACTTTGAGGGTGCGGACTTCACTGAATAAGCCATCGGCTTCGTGATACGCCTTGCGCAGATAGCCAAGCCACTGCTTGATGCGTGCCACGTGATACATGCCGGTATCGCCCTGCTTCTCCAGCTGGGTGTATTTCAAAAGCAAAGCGACCACGTCAGGCCATGCCATCGGCGCTTCATTGTACTTCACCACGCGCGCCAGATTTGGCACGTTAAGCGCACCGCGTCCAATCATCACGGCATCGCAACCGGTAATACGCATGCAATCCTGCGCGTCCTGCCAGTTCCAGATTTCACCGTTAGCGATCACCGGAATACGCAGACGCTGGCGGATTTCGCCAATCGCCTGCCAGTTAATACTTTCGGCGCGATAGCCATCTTCTTTGGTACGACCGTGCACGACCAACTCGCTGGCACCGGCTTGCTGCACTGCATCGGCGATTTCAAAGCGACGATCGCCGGAATCCCAGCCAAGGCGCACTTTTACCGTCACCGGCAGATGATCCGGCACCGCCTCACGCATCGCTTTTGCGCCGCGGTAGATCAGTTCGGGATCTTTCAACAAAGTAGCACCGCCGCCGCTGCCGTTGACTAACTTCGACGGACAGCCGCAGTTGAGATCAACGCCCCAGGAACCGAGTTCCACCGCGCGCGCGGCATTCTCTGCCAGCCACTCGGGATATTGCCCGAGCAGCTGCATACGAACGCGCGTGCCTGACGGCGTGCGGCTGTGGTTATGCAGCTCAGGACACAAACGATAGAAGGATTTTACCGGCAGCAGCTGATCGACCACGCGTAAAAACTCGGTCACGCATAAGTCATAATCATTTACCCCGGAGAGCAGCTCACGCACCAGCGAATCGAGCACGCCCTCCATTGGCGCCAGCAAAACCCTCATGACGTTAGGCGTTCCCGGTTTTCTTCGGTGCCGGACGACGACGACCGCTGTTGGCTGCTGGCGCGGCCTGGCTGGCGCCCTGCGCTGGACGACGCGCTGAACGCGCTTCTCCCTGCGGACGTGGTGCATTGCCGCTGTGCGGACGCGAAACATTGCCGCCCTGACCACGACCCTGACCTTGACCACGCCCCTGGCCCTGACCGCGACCACCGCCCTGCTGCTGACGACCGTTCTGGATTGGCTCCGCTTTGATGCTTGGATCGACTTCGAAACCAGGCAGCTCAATACGCGGAATTTCACGCTTCAGCAGACGCTCGATATCACGCAGCAGTTTGTGTTCATCGACGCACACCAGCGACAGTGCCACGCCGGTTGCCGCTGCACGGCCGGTACGACCGATGCGGTGAACGTAATCTTCCGCCACGTTTGGCAGCTCGTAGTTCACCACGTGCGGCAGCTCTTCGATATCCAGACCGCGCGCCGCGATGTCGGTGGCAACCAACACGCGAATGCCGCCGGATTTGAAGTCAGCCAATGCACGGGTACGTGCGCCCTGGCTCTTGTTGCCGTGAATCGCTGCGGCGGTAATGCCGTCTTTGTTCAGCTGTTCAGCCAGGTGATTTGCACCGTGTTTGGTACGGGTGAACACCAGCACTTGCTGCCAGTTATCACGACCAATCATCAGCGACAGCAGTTCCCGCTTGCGCTTCTTATCAACGAAATGTACTTGCTGTGAAACTTGCTCAGACGCGGTATTACGACGCGCGACTTCAACCTGTTCTGGGTTGGTGAGCAGTTTTTCCGCCAGTGTTTTGATCTCGTCGGAGAAGGTCGCGGAGAACAGCAGGTTTTGACGCTTAGCGGGCAGACGCGCCAGCACGCGACGGATGTCGTGGATGAAGCCCATATCGAGCATACGATCCGCTTCATCCAGCACGAGGATTTCAACCTGTGACAGATCAACCGCGTTCTGGTGCGCCAGATCGAGCAGACGGCCCGGTGTGGCCACCAGCACGTCAACGCCGCCGCGCAGTTTCATCATCTGCGGGTTAATGCTGACGCCGCCGAATACCACCAGCGAACGGATATCAAGATATTGGCTGTACTCACGCACGTTCTCGCCAACCTGAGCCGCCAGTTCGCGGGTCGGGGTGAGGATCAACGCACGCACCGGACGGCGGCCACGCGCCGCTGACGGTTTTGCCGTGAGACGCTGCAGCAACGGCAGCGTAAAGCCGGCGGTTTTACCCGTGCCGGTTTGGGCGCTCGCCAACAGGTCACGACCTGCCAGCACTACAGGAATGGCCTGACGCTGAATTGGCGTCGGCTCTTGGTAGCCTTGTTCTGCTACCGCACGCAAAATATCGGCACTTAAGCCGAGAGAGTCAAATGACATGCAGGTGTATTACTCCGAACCGTCCTGACCGCCGTTAGCGGTGTAGTTTTCAGGAGGGATATGACGCAAGCGCGGGGCTCACGTGTGAAAAGGGCACAAACTACCATGCGTAAGGGCGCGAGTTTAGCAGCTTTCCGCCGTTACAGCATCCATAAAAAAAGGAGCCGCATGTGGCTCCTTTTTATTGAGTCCGCATTGCTGCGGTCCTCAATCGATCAACTGCGCTTCTTCTCGATGCGGCGAACCGGTTCTTTCGCCAGCAGAGAAACCAGCGCCGGCCCCACCAACATCACCACGCCGAGCATACCAATCAGCAAATTATTGTGGATAAAGCGGGAGATCAGGAACAGCGTTAACATTGCTGCACCAAAGTAGTAAGTGGTGGTCACCTCTTCGAGGGAATCACCCATTCTACGTAAACGGGCACTACGCTGCATGACCAGCATGGTAATAAATACCACCGCATAAGCTGCCACCAGGGTACTGCTCACTTCAACCAGCGCCCTATGTTTCCAGCCCCAAACCAGCGCAGCAACCACCAGCAGGTGCATTGCAATGTGCAAACAGGTTTGTCCGGTAACAATCTGAACACGATTAGACCATTTCATTCTCTTCTCCTGGCAGACCCAATAGGTCGCCCAAGTGTATCTGGCTGGAGGCCAGACGAACGTCCTCAATGTAAAGCAAATTTCGGATTACGCCCTAATTTTCTGCCCTTAACACCACTCATTTGTGACAAAGACTACACTTTGTGCTGTTGATGATGAAAAGGAGCGCGTCGCAGTATGCCACAAAATAAGCAAGGATTTTCATTTAAAGTCCTGACGATCAATACCCACAAGGGGTTCACCAGCTTCAATCGTCGCTTTATCCTGCCGGAATTGCGTGACGCTGTCCGCGCAACCTCAGCGGATATTGTCTTCCTGCAAGAGGTGATGGGCACCCACGCTATCCATTCGCTAAACGTTGATAACTGGCCGGAAACCTCGCATTACGAGTTTCTGGCCGATACCATGTGGGACGATTTCGCCTACGGCCGCAACGCCGTTTATCCTGAGGGACATCACGGGAACGCGATATTGTCACGATTTCCCATCATTGAATATGAAAACCGCGATATTTCCGTCGCCGGGAGTGAAAAGCGCGGCATGTTGCACTGCAAGATCCGCCTGCCGGATCGGGCCGAGCCGCTGCATGTGTTTTGCGTGCATCTCGGCCTGAAGGAGAAGCATCGCCAGGCGCAAATGAAGATGATGTGCGACTTCATTGATACGCTGCCACCCGATGCGCCATTGGTCGTGGCAGGTGATTTCAATGACTGGCAGGTTAGCGCCAATCGCTTTCTTAAACGCGCGGTCGGCTTAGAGGAAGTATTCAGTATCAAAACCGGTCGCCCTGCCCGCACCTTCCCGGCGCGTTTCCCGTTGCTGAGGCTCGATCGTATCTACATCCGCAACGCCACGGTGAGTAAACCCTGGGCGTTACCGGTTAAACCCTGGTCCCACCTGTCCGATCATGCGCCGTTAGCGGTGGAGATTTTCCTATGAGTTTCAATTGGCGCGACGGTAACCAGCTCCGTCTGTTAGAAAATGGGGACCAATTTTTCCCGCGCGTATTGGGCGCGATCCAACGCGCCGAGCGCACGCTGCTGCTGGAAACCTTCATTCTGTTTGAAGATGAAGTGGGCACAGACCTGCACGAAGCACTGTTGCAGGCGGCGCAGCGCGGCGTGAAAGTCGAAGTGATGGTGGATGGCTACGGCTCGCCAGATCTGTCCGATCGGTTTGTTGATAGCCTGACGGCCGCTGGCGTGCGTTTTATCTATTACGATCCGCGTCCGCTGGTACTCGGCATGCGTACCAACGTGTTTCGTCGTCTGCACCGCAAAATTGTGGTGATCGATGACGCGATCGCCTTTGTCGGCGGCATTAATTTCTCTGCCGAACACAACATCGATTTCGGTGCGCAAGCCAAACAGGATTATGCGGTGGAGGTGAAAGGTCCGGTGGTGCTGGATATTACCCAATATGTGCAGCAACAAATGGGCAGCGAACAGCACACCCGGCGCTGGTGGGGCGCGCGTTCCCATCGTCCGGCGGTGAATGCGATGCCCGGCGAAGCGCAGGTGCTGTTTGTCTACCGCGATAACGACGAACACCGCGATGACATTGAGCAGCATTATCTCGCCATGCTGCGCAAGGCACAGAAGGACGTGATCATCGCGAATGCCTACTTCTTCCCTGGCTATCGCCTGCTGCGTGAGATGCGCAGCGCGGCACAGCGCGGCGTACGTGTGAGGCTAATTGTGCAAGGCGAACCCGATATGCCGATTGTGAAAGTCGGGGCCGAGTTGTTGTACAACTATCTGGTCGATGGCGGCGTAGAAGTGTATGAATACTGTCGCCGCCCGCTGCACGGCAAAATTGCGGTACAGGATCAGCAGTGGTCTACCGTCGGCTCCAGTAACCTCGATCCGCTGAGTTTGTCGCTCAATCTGGAAGCCAATTTGATGGTGCACGATCGCGCCTTCAACCAGACGCTGCGTGACAATCTGGAATTGCTGATTCAGCAGGACTGCGTACGCGTGGACGATGACAAACTGCCGCCGCGCAACTGGTGGCAGCTGACCAAAGGCGTGATTGTGTTCCACTTTTTACGCCATTTCCCGGCCATCGCTGGCTGGTTGCCTGCGCATACGCCGCGTTTGTCACAGGTCGCTCCACCGGTACAACCCGAAATGGAAACCCAGGATCGGGTTGAAGCCGATAACTCAGGAGCAAAACCCTCATGACGAAAAAGAATCCGCGCTGGCAACTGACGAAGAAAATCCTTACCTGGCTGTTTTTTATTGCGGTGATTGTGCTGCTGGTGGTGTATGCGCGCAAGGTGAACTGGGAAGATGTCTATACCGTCATCGTCGGCTATAACCGCTATGTGGTGTTGAGCGCCGCCGCCCTGGTGGTGGTGAGTTATCTCACCTATGGCCTGTACGATCTGATCGGGCGCGCTTACTGCGGTCATAAGTTGGCGAAGCGTCAGGTGATGCTGGTGTCGTTTATCTGTTATGCCTTTAACCTGACGCTCAGTACCTGGGTTGGCGGTGTGGCGATGCGCTATCGGCTCTACTCACGACTCGGTTTGCCGGGTAACACCATTACGCGCATTTTCTCGCTGAGTATCGCCACCAACTGGCTTGGCTACATTTTGCTGGCGGGCGTCGTGTTTGCAGCGGGCATGGTGCCGATCCCGTCCGGTTGGTTTATTGGTGAAACCACGTTGCGCATCATCGGTGCCGCGCTATTAGTGGTCGTCGCAATTTACTTGTGGGCCTGTGCGTTCTCAAAGAAACGTCGCTGGACGGTGAAAGGCCAACATCTGCAGTTGCCTTCGCTGCGCATGGCATTGTTCCAGTTTGCGGTGTCCTGCGCCAACTGGATGGTGATGGGGATGATTATCTGGCTGCTACTGGCGCGGCAAGTGGATTATCCCATCGTGCTGGGCGTGCTGTTAATCAGCAGTATTGCTGGGGTGATTATTCATATTCCGGCTGGGATTGGCGTTCTTGAAGCGGTATTTTTGGCGCTGTTAAGCGGGCAGCATGCGTCACACGGCACCATCATCGCGGCGCTACTGGCTTATCGTGTGCTCTACTTTATTCTGCCGCTGTTGGTGGCGCTGGTGCTGTATTTGTGGCTGGAAAGTCGCGCAAAACATTTGCGGCAGAAGAATGAACAGAAGATGGAGAAATCAGTTTCGCGCTAGAGATCTTCGTAGGGTCGGCATTGATGCCGACCTGGTCGCCATGAATGGCGACCCTACAACACCGCATTCGTAGGGTGCGCATTTATGCGCACCTGGATGACGGTCGCAATGAATGGCGACCCTACGAAAATATGCGAGATTTAACGGCGGTTGCCGAAAATACGCAGCAGCATCAGGAACAGGTTGATGAAGTCGAGATACAGCGTCAGCGCGCCCATGATTGAGGTGCGGCGCAGGTTCTCTTTGTCGTTCACATTGATGTTTTCACCAATCGCTTTCAGCTTTTGCGTGTCATAGGCGGTTAAGCCGACAAACACCACCACGCCAATGTAGGTAATCGCCCACATTAACGCCGGGCTTTTCAGCCAGAAGTTCACCAGTGACGCCAGCAGAATACCAATCAGCGCCATAAACAGCAGGCTGCCAAAGCGGCTCAGATCGCGCTTAGTGGTGTAACCGTAGAAGCTCATCGCCCCGAACATCCCGGCCGTTACAAAGAAAGTGCTGGCAATGGATGAATAGGTGTAGACGAGGAAAATACTCGCCATGGTTAAGCCGGTTAGCGCCGAATAGAGCATAAACAGTGCGGTCGCCACCGCGCCGCTCATACGTTGCACCATGCCAGACAGTACAAACACCAGCGCCAGCTGTGCGATGATCAAACCGAAGAAAGTGATGCGATTCGCAAATACCAGTTCCATTACTGCAGGTGTGCGGGCAGCAAACCACGATACAAACGCGGTGAGCAGCAAGCCGCAGGTCATCCAGCCATACACCTGTGCCATGTAAGTCTGCAGCGAGGTGGATGCCTGTTGCACGATTGAATCATTACGTGGATATCGATCCATGAAGCGCCTCATTAAATGTTAGACAAACTCTGTAAGTGTGGAGTGTACACCCGTTTGCGTCAACGGCGTGTCAAGCACTGTTGATAGCGGCCATTTACGCGCTGAGCAAACCACGCGGTGGTGAGATTGCGGGTAATTTTCGGGCTTTCCAATTTGATACCCGGCAGCATTTCTCGTGGCAGACGTTTACCGGCCATCTTATCGGCGAGAATAAAGGTCTGTTTCCACAGTGTGCTGCTGGCGAAGTCGGCTGTGTCACCCTTCTCCAGATCGCGGCGGATTTCACGATTGCTCATGTCCAACTGCTTGCTCAGGCTGCGTACCGCCAGTTCAGTGGAACCGGCCTGCTCGCTTCCATAGACGATCAGGTCGCCATCAAGTGCCAGCTTGATGCCGCTGGCTCGGGCAATGGCCGCCTGGAATGCGGCGTTACGGCTGGCATACCAACCGGCGTTGAAGTCGGCGAAACGGTACAGCGGCTGGCTGTAATCGGCGGGATAGCCGAGCAAATGCAGCGTGCCGAAGTAGATGCCACCGCGTCGGGTAAAGACTTCACGGCGAATCGAGCCGTCAACCGCATACGGATAACCTTTGGCGTGCGCTTCAGCAAACTCAATGCTGACCTGCATCGGCCCGCCGGTGTGAATTGGGTTGAGGTTACCAAACAGCTTCTGCCCCATCGGCACCATATCAATGAAATCATCAAAGATGGCGCTCAGCTCTTTTTCGCTGCGCACTTTATCCAGACGCGACGCATAGCTCTCACCGTTCGGTGATTTGATCAGCAGCGCGGTGCGCACCAGAAACGCCGGAACGTGGACTTTGGCGGCGCGGCGATCAATTTCACCCCAGGCAATTTTCGGTAAGCCCGGCACCACCGCATCGGCGCTGAAGTTAGATTCCTGATCGGTAACGGCAATCACCGCACAGATATTGCTGACGCTGGCATCGATTTGCTGCACGCGGAACGCGGTATAGATGTCGTCGGCCCAGGCCGATCTTTGCGTCACGTCGCTGGGCAACAGCTGTTGAATTTGGCTCTTCACATCGGCGGGCTGTCGCGCCGGTGCCTGCGGCTCTTTTTTCGTGCTACAACCGGCCAGCACCAGCGCAGCCAGCAATGCTGCGCCTTTCATTATCTTGCTCGTGTTCATCATAATCCCTGACGCCAACAAAAACCGTACCTTAACGTTTTCAGTGGCCTGCCGCTATCGGAGCGGGAAGATTTTGCGCGCTAGCTCCAGCGCTCAGCGGCCTGATGATCGCTGTCGCGGGCATCAACCCAACGATCGCCTGCTGCAGTGGCTTCGCGCTTCCAGAACGGCGCGCGGGTTTTCAGGTAGTCCATGATGAACTCGGTGGCGGCGAAGGCGCTGCCGCGATGCGCGCTGCTGACGCCAACAAACACAATTTCGTCGCCGGGGAACAGCTCGCCAACGCGATGAATCACCGTCACCAGCTGCAGTGCCCAGCGCTGACGTGCGTCCGCGACGATATCCGCTAGCGCCTTTTCCGTCATGCCGGGGTAGTGTTCCAGCGTCAATGCCGCCACGCTGGCGCCGAGATTGTGATTGCGTACTTTACCGGTGAAGGTCACGACCGCGCCGTCGCTGTCATGCGCGGCGAGTTTTTCATACTCTTCGCCGACGTTGAAAGGCTCTGCACCCACACGAATCCGCGTTTCCATCATCAGCCTCCGGTGACCGGCGGGAAAAAGGCCACTTCATCACCCGCACGCAGCGGATGATTCATCGGCACCAGCGTTTGGTTTACCGCGGCCAGCAACTTGCCGGACTCCAGCGCCAGCGCCCAGCGATCGCCCTTCTCCGCTAACGCCGCTCGCAAGGTCGCGACGTCGCCGTATTCGGCTGCCAACTCAAGCGCGCTGGTGCCGGTCAGTTCACGTACCTGGGCAAAAAACAGCACCTTAATCATGGCTCACCGCCTTGAAGTCGCCGGACTTGCCGCCGCTTTTGCTCAGCAAACGCAGTTGGTCAATGACGATGTCCTTTTGCACTGCTTTGCACATGTCATAGATGGTCAGTGCCGCGACGGATGCCGCCGTCAACGCTTCCATCTCGACGCCGGTTTTACCGGTCAGACGACAGAGCGAGGTGACGCGCACGCGGCTATGTTGCGGTTCCGCCAGCAAGGTGACTTCCACTTTGCTCAGCATCAGCGGATGACAGAGCGGAATCAGTTCCCAGGTGCGTTTTGCCGCCTGAATACCGGCGATGCGTGCGGTGGCGAACACGTCACCTTTATGATGGCTGCCGTCGATAATCATCTGCAGCGTTTCAGCGCTCATCAGCACCAGCGCTTCAGCCTGAGCTTCGCGCACCGTTTCGGTTTTGCCAGAGACATCCACCATGTGGGCTTCGCCAGC
Organism: Enterobacter ludwigii; assembly: GCA_900068845.1. Taxonomy (GTDB): domain Bacteria; phylum Pseudomonadota; class Gammaproteobacteria; order Enterobacterales; family Enterobacteriaceae; genus Pantoea; species Pantoea ludwigii_A. Next base: position 379,973 of record CEFQ01000010.1, on the reverse strand, counting down.
GGCATTGATATGGGTTAAGGATGACATACTTACAACTTCTTCAAATGTGAGACGAAATTACACGGACGCGTACGCGCATCCAGTTGATCTTCAATAATGCGTTCCCAGGCGCTGCGGCAGGCATTGGTCGATCCCGGCACGGCAAAAATCAGCGTCTGATTGGCTAATCCGGCCACCGCACGCGACTGTAGCGTCGAGCTGCCAATTTCTTCATAAGAGATCATGCGGAACAGCTCGCCAAAGCCTTCAATTTCGCGATCGAGCAGCGGCAGCAATGCTTCTGGCGTACTGTTTTTACTGTTAAAACCGGTGCCGCCATTGACGATCACGACTTGCACATCGTCGCTGGCAATCCAGCGCGACACCGTGGCACGGATGCGGTAGCGGTTATCCGGCACAAGCGCGCGATCCACCACCTGATGCCCGGCTTCCGCCAGCGCTTCGCGCAGATAATCGCCCGATGTGTCATTGCCGGCATCGCGGCTATCAGAGACGGTCATCACCGCCACATTTAAGGCGACAAAGTCGCCGGTAGGTTTACCCATGGCCGTAACTCCTGTGTTTAGCCACCAATAAAGGAGAGATTTTGCGTGATGCCGGTATTGCCCTGATGCAGGAAATGCGTCTGCTTTTTCTGTCCAAGGCTGTGCGCAATGCGCGCCTGCAACTCATCCTGCTGATCGTCAGAGGCCAACAGATCGCGCAACGAGACGCCGCCGTCACCAAACAGGCACAGATGCAGATTGCCCAGTGCCGACACGCGCAGGCGGTTGCAGCTGGCGCAGAAATCTTTCTCATAAGGCATGATCAGGCCCACTTCGCCCTGATAATCGGGATGTCGGAACACCTGCGCCGGACCGTCGCTGCGGCCGCGCGGCTGGCGCTGCCAACCTTGCAGAATCAGTTGATCGCGGATCACTTCACCGGAGATATGATGGCGGCGGAACAGATCGCTGCCTTCGCCGGTTTCCATCAGCTCGATAAAGCGTAATTGAATCGGTCGCAGGCGCAGCCATTCAAGGAAGGTACTGAGGCTGTGGCTGTTCACGTCGCGCATCAGCACGCTGTTAACTTTCACTTTCTCGAAACCGGCCTCAAAAGCAGCATCAATTCCCGCCATCACTTCGGCAAATTTGTCCTGGCCGGTAATAGCGTGAAACTGGCGCGCATCGAGGCTATCGACGCTGACGTTGATATGGGTGAGGCCGGCAGCGCGCCACGCACCCACGTCGCGCGCCATGCGGTAACCGTTCGTGGTCATCGCTATCTGGCGAATGGCGGCGTTTTCACGCACGGCGGCGATTATGTCGGTGAAATCACGACGCATGGAGGGTTCGCCACCGGTCAGGCGCACTTTTTCCGTGCCCGCAGCCGCAAAGGCACGCGTCACGCGACGAATCTCATCCAGCGAGAGAAAGCTCTTATTGTGCGTACCGTTCGGCTTATAGCCGTTCGGTAAGCAGTAGGTACAACGGAAGTTACACACATCCGTGACTGACAGGCGCAGATAGTAAAAGCTGCGCGCGTAGGCATCTGTAAATTGTGGCACCTGAACACCTTTCCAAAGTCGGGAGATGCAGTCATTTCTTTCTGCACCCTGGCAGCTCAAGGCTGCGGCCTGCATTCCCTATCGTTAACGACTTAGGAACCCAGGCTTGGGAGTTTGTTGTCATTGTGGACAACACGGTTAAAACGAATGGTAGCGCGATTAGCGATTCGCATCCATCAGTGAATTTCGCTATATATCTTGATGTATAACGTATTTTTCACCGCATTTTCGCGACAGGATACGGTAAAATGCACCCCAGATATTGATGCACATCAGTTCAACTGCGCCTCAACGCGAGGATGTCGGTGACAAAGGAGAAACATGAATCGAACCCTGGCAGATTTGGATCGCGTAGTGGCATTAGGTGGCGGGCACGGTCTGGGCCGCGTGATGTCGGCGCTGGCGCCGTTAGGCTCGCGCTTAACCGGCATCGTCACCACCACCGATAACGGCGGCTCCACCGGCCGCATTCGCCGCTCGGAAGGCGGCATTGCGTGGGGCGATATGCGTAACTGCATCAATCAGCTGATCACCGAACCGAGCGTCGCCACCGCGATGTTTGAGTATCGTTTTAGCGGCAATGGCGAGCTGGCCGGACACAATCTTGGCAACCTGATGCTGAAGGCGCTGGATCACCTTAGCGTGCGCCCGCTGGAGGCCATCAATATCATCCGCAATCTCCTCAAGGTGGATGCCTTTCTGATTCCAATGTCAGAACAGCCGGTCGATCTGGTGGCGCAGGATGGTGAAGGCAATATGGTGTACGGCGAAACCGCGATTGATGAGATGAAGCAGCCGCCGGAAGAGTTGATGTTGCATCCAAACGTATTGCCAACGCGCGAAGCCATAGACGCAGTGGGCGAAGCGGATTTGATTCTCATTGGGCCTGGCAGCTTTTACACCAGCCTGATGCCGATCTTGCTGATGGAAGATATGGCCCGCGCGCTGCGTCGTACGCCAGCCACCATGGTATTTATTGGCAACCTGGGTCGCGAGCTGAGCGCCGCAGCGGCCAGCCTGAATGTGGCCGATAAACTGGCGATCATGGAAAAAGCCATTGGTAAGCGCGTTATCGATGCCGTGGTGGTGAGCCCGGCAGCCGATATTAGCGGTGTGGAACAGCGTTTAATCATTCGTGAACCGCTGGAAGCCGCCGATATCAAATATCGCCACGACCGCCAGCTGCTGCGCATTGCACTGGAGCACGCGATTCAGGCGTTTTGAGGCCATAGCGAATCTATCACGCATTATCTGGATGGGCAGATTGCGGCCATTGATATGCGCGATAAATCGCGCCGCTACAGATACATGCACACATTTTGTAGCGGCGCAATTTATTGCGCGACCACGAATCTCCTAAGAAGCCGCAATAAACAGCTCGCGTAGTTGATGTAGCTGATCGCGCACGCTGGCGGCTTCTTCAAACTCCAGATTCTGCGCGTGTTGCTGCATCTGCCCTTCCAGCTCGTGAATTTTCTTCTGCATCGCCTGCGGCGTAAGCGCCATGTAATTGGCTTCCGCTTCTGCTGCAGTACGTGACGCGGTTTTGCCTTTTCCGCGCGTTTTAACCACGTTTTTGCCGAGCTCAAGAATATCGGTGATTTTCTTGTTGAGCCCTTGCGGCACGATGCCGTTCTCTTCGTTGTATTTTTGCTGCTTCTCGCGACGGCGCTCGGTTTCGCCCATCGCGCGTTCCATCGACGGCGTGATTTTGTCGGCGTAGAGAATCGCCCGGCCGTTAATGTTACGCGCGGCGCGGCCTATGGTCTGAATCAACGAACGCTCCGAGCGCAGGAAGCCCTCTTTATCGGCATCCAGAATCGCCACCAGCGACACTTCCGGCATATCCAGGCCTTCTCGCAGTAGGTTAATGCCGACCAGCACATCAAATTCGCCAAGGCGTAAATCGCGGATAATCTCCATACGTTCCACAGTATCGATATCCGAGTGCAGATAGCGCACCTTCTCGCCGTGCTCAACCAGATATTCAGTGAGATCTTCCGCCATGCGCTTGGTCAATACGGTGACCAGCACGCGCTCATTGATCTCGACACGCTTGCGGATTTCCGACAGCAAATCGTCGACCTGCGTCGCCACCGGACGCACTTCCAGAATCGGATCCAGCAGGCCCGTTGGACGCACCAGCTGATCAATCACTTCGCTGCCAGATTTTTCCAGCTCGTAGTTGCCCGGCGTCGCCGAAACATAAATGGTTTGTGGGGCTGCCGCTTCGAACTCTTCAAACTTCATCGGGCGGTTATCCAGCGCCGACGGCAAACGGAAGCCGTATTCCACTAGCGTCTCTTTACGCGCGCGGTCACCGCGATACATGCCGCCAATCTGCGGAATGGTCACGTGCGATTCGTCGACCACCAGCAGGCCATCAGCCGGTAAGTAGTCGAACAAGGTCGGCGGCGGCTCACCCGGCCCGCGTCCCGAGAGATAGCGGGAGTAGTTTTCGATACCGGAGCAGTACCCCAACTCGTTCATCATCTCGAGATCGAACTGAGTACGCTGGGAAATACGCTGCTCTTCAAGCAGCTTATTGTTCTCCATAAGCACCTTGCGGCGGTCCACCAGTTCGACTTTGATGTCTTCCATCGCCTGCAGAATACGCTCGCGCGGCGTCACGTAGTGCGTTTTGGGATAGACGGTAAAGCGCGGGATCACCGAATCGATCTGACCCGTTAGCGGATCGAACAGCGATAGCCGTTCAACTTCTTCATCAAACAGTTCGATACGCAGCGCAATGTCATCCGATTCCGCCGGGAACACATCGATCACCTCGCCGCGCACGCGGAAGGTACCGCGTTGGAAGGCCTGATCGTTGCGACTGTATTGCAACTCCGCCAGACGACGCAGAATACTGCGCTGATCGATAATCATGCCGCGCGTCAGATGCAGCATCATTTTCAAGTAGAGATCGGGATCGCCCAAACCGTAGATCGCCGACACCGAGGCCACCACAATCACATCACGACGCTCCAGCAGTGCTTTGGTCGCCGACAGACGCATCTGTTCAATGTGCTCATTCACCGACGCATCTTTTTCAATAAAGGTGTCAGAGCTCGGCACATAGGCTTCAGGCTGATAGTAATCGTAATAAGAGACGAAAAACTCCACCGCGTTATCCGGGAAAAACTCCTTCATTTCACCGTACAGCTGCGCCGCCAATGTTTTATTAGGCGCCAGCACCATGGTGGGTCGATTGAGATCGGCAATCACGTTCGCCACGGTAAAGGTTTTACCTGAGCCCGTAACGCCCAACAGCGTTTGATGCGCGAGTCCATCTTCCAGCCCCTCTTCCAGGCGGCGAATCGCCTCAGGTTGATCGCCTGAAGGCTTAAAAGCGGAGTTGAGTTTGAAGGCTTTGCTCATGTTTTAGCGGTTCCAGCTGGTGAAGTCGGCGGGCAGGCTGCTAATTCTACTCTGCTATGGGGAATTTGCCAGAAAAAAATACTGGACATAATCACAGTAAAATTGCACGATAATGGTACCTTAGGTTGATTTTCTTCAGCGTAATTGAAGCGGCGAGCAGCAAGCTGTTGTTGCGTAATGTTATCCCCAAGCGGAGGACGCTTTTAACATTTGTCAATAGAGTGTCATTAAATTGCAGTTCGATGACAAGGCAGATAATTCGCATGCTTGATTTTAACTAACCTGCTGTTTTAATTAACATTGACCCAAAAGCCCAGTTTCTCATCATAATGTGTTAAGGCCGCGAATTTACTCGCTTCCACACGGTTTTCAGTCGCTAATGCACAAGGTTATCCACAGTAATGGTGGATAAGTGGATCGAGCCCCGAGCCCATCGGCTGTGTATAATTTTCTCGCGCCCATCCTTAAGCGCGAAAAAAAATTTTTTCGTATTTATTTTTATCACCCTGCGTGCCGCATTAACCCTTCTTTTTGCCTCTTTACACTCCCTTGCCCGCAGAGAACCCAGGCATTAAGGCCACTTATTTCCGCAGTTAATGCCTTACGAACGATCAAATGCACCAGAAACGTTAAGCCATCAGCACCGTCAAAGTGCAGCCAATTTATCACCGCTGGCAATTGTTAAGCATTACTCAACTTTTAGCGGCCTATTTGCTTCATTTTAGATTGAGAGATGCCTAAATGCTCAACCTGGCCTGGGAATTGCAGTGTTCATCGTATGGAGTGACGAGTCCATATCGGCGTGTGCCGATAACAGCGGTGTCCATCAATCGTGCACGACTGTATGCCAGACGACACAGAGCGGGAGCATTCAGGCTAATAATCTGGAAGGAGTATGTCAGATGCTGAGTTTACGTTCGGTGAATCAGTTTTACGGTCAAAATCACATTCTGTGGGATGTGGATCTCGATCTGCCGCCGGGCACCTGCACCGGCGTGCTGGGCAGCCCCGGCATGGGCAAAACCACCTTGGTGAACTGCATTATGGGGCGTTTGCCGATCAACAGCGGCTCGATGACCTGGCAGGAAGATGGCGCGCCGCCGGAAGATTTGCTGCTGCAACCTGCCGAGCTGCGCGCGCGTACCGGCATAGGTTATGTGCCGCAAGGACGGCATATATTCTCGCAGATGAGCGTGGAAGATAACCTGCTGATTGCCCTGATGGCGGCGCAGGACGATCGGAGCCGCGCCATTCCTGAAATGGTTTTTGACCTGTTTCCAGCGCTCTATTCGTTGCGCCATCAACGCAGCGGGGAGTTGCCGATGGAACAACAGCAACATTTGGCACTGGCACGCGCACTGGTGCTGCAGCCGAAACTGGTGATTCTGGATGAGCCAACGGAAGGGATGTCGCCGTGGCTGGAAGAGGAGATGGGCAACCTGATTCGTCGGTTAAACCGTGAATATGGTTTAACCATTTTGTTGCTTGAGCAGCACGTTTCATTTATCCGCCGCGTCGCCGACTATTTCCTGCTATTACATCAAGGACGTAATGTGGCACACGGTAAAGTGGCGCAGCTGGATGACATCACCGTCAACAAGTGGCTAACGGCGACGTGATTATCTTAGGTCGCCATGAATGGCGTAATGCTTGTCAGTTAAGAGATGAAATCCTATTACCGAGCGCACATAGTGTAGCGCCGCAATTCATTGCGCGATAAATCGCGCCGCTACGGAATGTGCGGCGGTTAGATACGGTGCTTAACTGATCGGCATTACGCCATGAATAGCCCCCTACAAAATGGCTTCAAGCAATGTAGGGTCGCCATTTATGGCGACCTGGGTTATTGCGGTAGTGTCAAATAGCGCCCGCACTCGGCCTGCTGCGCCTCATCAGTAAGATGTGGGATCTCCCCCAGAAACGGCGCTTCAATACGCTGTCGCAGCGTGGCGATATACTCATGATGGCGTTTGCCGGGTGGCTGGATATCATTGGCTACCCAACCCGCAAGGCGCAATCCGCGCGCTTTCACCGCCTCGGCAGTGAGCATCGCATGGTTGATGCAGCCTAACTTCACGCCCACCACCAGAATCACCGGCAACTGCTCAGCTGCCACCCAATCGGCGTACGTTTGCGTCTCGGAGAGCGGTGTGAACCAACCGCCTGCGCCTTCAACTAACACCCATTCCGCCTGCTGCTCCAGTGCGCGCAACCCTGCTGACAGTGCCGCAAAGGTAATCGGCCGGCCCTCTTCTGCGCTGATGATATGCGGCGAGGTCGGTTCGAGAAACGCCAGTGGATTGACCTGCTCGTAGCTTAACGTCAGGCTGCTGTAGCGCTGCAACGCCAGCGCGTCGCTGTTGCGGATGCCTTCCGGCGTCATCTCGCAGCCGGATGCCACCGGCTTGTAGCCAGCGGTGCGTAAACCGGCGGCGCGCGCCGCCTGCAGCAGCGCGCCACTGGCCACGGTTTTGCCCACTTCAGTATCCGTTCCGGTAATAAACCAGCGTGTCATTTGCTTAAAACTCCATACATCAGGTGATAACTCAGGCGATATCCGGCCTCATCCTGCGGCCAGTGCTGCTCAAGCTGTGCTAGCTGGGATCGGGTCAGCACGCTGGCGCCGCGTCCATCGTGCAGATGTGTGGCACCAATCCCTTTCAGGGAGCGCATGGCGCTGAGCGCACTGGGAAAGTGCAGCGTGATAACCTGCTGCTGCGCCGTCATCGGTAGCGTTGCAGTGGTCGCGTGAAACTGCGCGGTACTGAGAAAACGGTTGGCATGCTGGCGACCATCCAGCTGCGCCCACGCGTGATGCACTTCATGCAGCGATCCGTCGAGCAGCGTGGAAAACAGCACCGTGCCGCCCGGCCGCGTAACGCGCAAAAACTGCTGTAACGCCGTGTGTAGATCGCTGCTCCACTGCACCGCCAGATTGCTCCACACGCCGTCAACGCTGGCGTCGGGCAGCGGCACTTCATCGATATCGCCCAGCAGATAGTGCTGCGCCGATTGCTGATCGCGCGCGGTTTGCAGCATGTTGGGTGACAAATCGAGCGCCGTCAGAGTACGTCCGCGATCGCGCCAATAGCGGCTATACCAACCCGTGCCGCAACCGGCATCCAGCAGATGCGGGCCAAAGCTTGCGGGTGCCCGCGCCAGTAACGCATCGCCGCTCAGCCGCTGTAATTGCGCGTGCTGCTCGTAATGCGCCGCCGCGCGACCAAAGGCGTGCGCTACGGCCTGCTTGTTAACCTGCAGCGTCATACAGCGCCTCCAGCAAACGATCAATATCATCGGGGTGATGCGCAGCAGTAAGCGTGATGCGCAGCCGCGCCGTGCCTGGCGGCACGGTCGGCGGACGAATGGCGCTCACCCAACAGCCGGCTTTAGCCAGCCGCTGCGACAACGCCAGCGCCGCACTGTTTTCGCCGACGATGAGCGGTTGGATAGCGCTCGCGGACGCGACCAGCTGCCACGGCAAATCGGCGGCACCGGCGCGGAAACGCGCAATGTGACTGTGCAGCCGCTCGCGTAGCGCATCGCCTTGTTGAATCTGCCGCAGTGCTGCCAGCAGCGCGTAGCACTGCGCCGGAGGCATCGCGGTGGAATAGATCAGATGGCGAGAAAACTGTTCAACATAATCGGCGGTGGCGTCATCACACAGCAGCGCCGCGCCGCTGACGCCAAACCCTTTACCAAAGGTGACGATCAGCAGCTCCGGTTTTACCTGCTGCTGCCAGCAGCTGCCGCGTCCTTGCGCACCGGTCACACCGATGCCGTGCGCATCATCCACCAGCAGCCAGCCGTTGCCGCGCCGCGTCTCCTCAGCAATCGACGTCAGTGGCGCGCTGTCGCCGTCCATGCTGAATACGCCTTCAGTCACCACCAGCGTGCCGCCTTCTGACGGCGTGGCCAGCAGTTTCGCCAGACTTTCCGGCTGATTATGAGCAAAGCGACGCAAGCTCGCCGGGCTGTGGCTGGCGGCATCCAGCAGTGAAGCGTGCGCCAGCTTATCGGCAAAGATGCGATCCTGCTTTTCCGCCAGCAGATGAATCACCGCCTGATTGGCGGCAAATCCCGAAATGAACAGCAGCGCGCGCGAATAGCCAAGCCAGTCTGCTAATTCCGCTTCAAGCTGCGCATGATGACGGCTGTAACCGGTGACATGACCGGATGCACCCGCCCCTGCGCCCGTCTCGGCCGCGCCCCGCTGCCACGCGGCGATCACCGCCGGATGCTGACTGAGTCCGAGATAGTCATTGCTGGAGAAATGGCGATAACGCTGACCGTCGAGCGTAATTTCCCGCACGTTGTTGTGCTCGATGGGACGCCGCAGACGCCAGCCATCAGCAGCACGCCGCGCCGTCAGCGCCTGATCGATACGTTGTGTCCAGCCCATTTACACAGCCGCGTTGTAGAACTGCTCGGTATCGGCATGCAGCAGCTGCTCGCTGAGCTGATATTGCTGCTCGTTGTCACCCGCGGTGGTCGCGGTATGTTCCGGATTGAGCCCCAGCTTGCGGAATAGAATCAGATCTTTATCCTCTTCCGGATTTGGCGTGGTGAGCAGTTTGCAGCCGTAGAAAATCGAGTTAGCCCCGGCCATAAAGCACATCGCCTGGGTTTGCTCGCTCATTTGCTCGCGACCGGCTGAAAGGCGCACGTGTGATGATGGCATCATGATGCGCGCCACCGCGATGGTGCGAATAAAGTCGAACGGTTCAACGTCATCGTTATCGGCCAGCGGTGTGCCTTTGACCTTCACCAGCATGTTGATCGGTACGCTTTCAGGCGGCGTCGGCAAATTGGCCAACTGCACCAGTAAGCCCGCGCGATCTTTCACGGTTTCACCCAGGCCAACGATGCCGCCCGAACAGACTTTAATGCCCGCGCCGCGCACTTTATCCAGCGTATCCAGACGTTCCTGATAGCTGCGCGTGGTGATGATGTTGCCGTAGAATTCTGGTGAGGTATCAAGGTTGTGGTTGTAGAAATCGAGCCCGGCTTCGGCAAGGCGCTGCGCCTGGCTGCCGTCCAGCGTGCCAAGCGTCATGCAGGTCTCCATGCCCATCGCTTTTACGCCCTGCACCATCTGCTGAAGGTAGGGCATGTCGCGTTCGTGCGGGTTTTTCCATGCAGCGCCCATGCAGAAACGGCTCGATCCCGCCGCTTTGGCTTTGCGCGCCGATTCCAGTACCGCATCCACTTCCATCAGACGCTCGGATTCCAGACCGGTCTTATAACGCGCGCTCTGCGGACAGTATTTGCAGTCTTCCGGGCAGGCGCCAGTTTTGATCGATAGCAGCGTGCTGACCTGCACCTGGCGCGGATCGAAATGTTGACGATGCACTTGCTGCGCTTCAAACATCAACTCAAGGAAAGGTTTATCGAAAAGTGCCTGAGCTTGTGTCAGTGTCCAGCGGTTTGCCATTGCTTACTCCAGAAAAAGGGGGTTCATCCCGACGATTAACATGGTTATACTTGTAAACTAAATCTTTTTAAAATGGTTTACAACTCACATGTTCACTCAGGATGACCTCAATTTTGACCGCCAGCATATCTGGCATCCCTACACGTCGATGCGCGATCCCCTGCCCTGTTATCCGGTTGTGGCGGCGCACGGCTGCCAGCTGCAGTTGGCCGATGGACGTGAACTGGTGGATGGCATGTCGTCGTGGTGGGCGGCGATTCACGGCTATAACCATCCGCGCCTCAATCAGGCGCTGCAGCAGCAAATGACGCAGATGTCGCATGTGATGTTTGGCGGCATTACCCATCCGGCGGCGGTGGAACTGAGCCGCCAGCTGGTAGCCATAACGCCTGACGCGTTGGAGTGCGTGTTCCTTGCCGATTCAGGTTCCATCGCCGTAGAAGTGTCGATGAAGATGGCGCTGCAATACTGGCTGGGACGCAACCAAACGCGACATAAATTTCTCACGCTGAAGCGCGGCTATCATGGCGATACCTTTGCCGCTATGTCGGTGTGCGATCCGGAAAACTCGATGCACAGCCTGTGGCGCGGCTATCTGCCAGAACATCTGTTCGCCAACGCGCCGCAATGCGCCTTTGATGATGAGTGGAACGAGGCGGATTTTGCTGATTTCGCGCAGTTGGCAGAAACTCACCATCGTGAGATTGCGGCAGTGATTCTGGAGCCGATCGTGCAAGGCGCAGGCGGGATGCGTTTCTACCATCCGCGCTATCTGCAACAGGTGCGCGCGCTGTGCGACCGCTACGGTTTGCTGCTGATTGCCGATGAGATCGCCACCGGCTTTGGCCGCAGCGGCAAGCTGTTTGCCTGCGAACATGCTGGCATCACGCCGGACATTCTCTGCCTGGGGAAAGCGCTAACCGGCGGAACCATGACGCTCTCCGCCACGCTAACCACACGAGAAGTCGCCGATACCATTAGCCGCAGCGCGGCAGGCTGCTTTATGCATGGGCCCACCTTTATGGGCAATCCGCTGGCCTGCGCGGTGGCGGTGGAAAGTCTGGCGCTGATCGCTGAAGGCGGCTGGACAACCCAGGTGCCGACCATTGAACGGCAATTACGCGCCGAACTGCTGCCGTTGCGTAGCCATCATGCGGTAGCCGATGCACGCGTGCTGGGCGCGATTGGCGTGATCGAAACGCATCAGGCGGTGAACATGGCCGCGCTGCAGCAGTTCTTCGTCGAGCGCGGCGTGTGGATTCGTCCGTTTGGCCGATTGATCTACCTGATGCCACCTTATCTGATTTCTGCCGCTGAACTGACGAAACTGACGCAAGCGGTCAGTGCGGCACTGGATGTTGCCGCGCATTTCCACCATGATTGACGGCACTGCACAACCAAAAAGGAGAGATCATGCGCGTATTTAGCCAGGATTTTAACGATGGCGATAAGATGCCAGAACGACACGTTTTCAACGGCATGGGTTACCAGGGCGACAATTTGTCACCGCATCTGGCGTGGGATGATGTGCCAGCAGGCACCAAAAGCTTTGTGGTCACCTGCTACGATCCCGACGCACCCACCGGTTCCGGCTGGTGGCATTGGGTAGTCGCGAACATTCCGGCCGAGGTGACCGTGTTGCCGCAAGGTGCCGGTTCCGGCGTGGCGGAACTGCCGGAGAGCGCCATCCAGACGCGCACCGATTTTGGCCAAACCGGCTATGGCGGCGCGGCCCCACCGCAGGGTGAATCGCATCGCTACATCTTTACCGTGCATGCGCTGGATACGGACAAAATTGAGGTGGATGAAGGCGCGAGCGGCGCGATGGTTGGTTTTAACGTGCATTTCCATGCGCTGGCGAGTGCGTCGATGACGGTGAAGTATGCATAACAGTGCAGAACCGTAGCGGCGCAATTTATTGCGCATTGTCGTAACGGACAAATAGCGCGATGAATCGCGCCGCTACGGTAAATGCCTGCCGGTGAACCGGGCAGGCATTTTATTTATCCCAATTGGTGAATCACCACCCACATTGGGCCTTGTCCTACCGCATAACGCGCCAGTGGATTGAGCAGGCCGCGCGCCTCAATCTTATAGACTTCGATATGGTGCGATTTCTGTCCCGCCGCCACCAGATATTGACCGCTGTGATCGATGTTAAAACCGCGCGGCTGCGTTTCGGTCGGCTGGAAACCTTCAATCGCCAGTACGGATCCATCTTCACTGATGCTGAACACCGTAATGGTGCTGCTGGTACGGTCACAGGCGTAAAGGAAACGGCCATCCGGCGTGATATGGATGTCAGCCGCCCAACGCGTGTCACTAAAATCTTTTGGCATCATGTCGAGGCTCTGCACGCGCTCAACCTGACCGTGCACGTTGTTCAGCGCCCAGACATCCACGGTGCTATCCAGCTCGTTCACTACGTAGCCATAGGCGCCGTTCGGGTGGAAGGCCATGTGACGCGGACCCGCACCTTCAACGGTGGTGACCTGTGCTTGTTCACGCGGCGCCAGCGTTCCCTCTGCATTCAGCTGATACAGGCAGATGCGATCCTGTTTCAGTGCCGGTACAAACAGCGTTTGGTTGTTCAGATCGATATTCGCTGAGTGACAACCCTCCAATCCGCTAATTACCTGACTCGGCGCCTGCGGCAAGCCATCGCTGCCAATTGGGCTAATACTGACGCAGGCATCGTTGTACGAGCCGCAGAACAGATAGTTACCCTGACGATCGGTGGAAATGTGCGTTGGGCTGCCCGGTAACGGCGCTTCACCGGCGAGGCTCAGCGTACCGTCGGCCGCAATGCGGAACGCCAGCACGCGAAAATTCGGACGAACACCTACATAGAGGAAATCTTTCTTCGGGCTCACCACCATCGGCTGCACCTGGCCGGCAACATCCGTTACCTGCAATAACGTCAGTGCGCCATCTTCCTGCAACTGCCAGGCATGAATCTGCTGGCTCTCGGGACTGGCGGTATACACGACTTGTTTCATGCGTTTTCCTTATTCGCTGCCTGATGAAAGGGATAACTGTAGCGCGTTTCATTTTGTCGCGCTGGATTCATTTGTGCCCTGTTTTTTGTCTCAGGGCCGCTGCCGGGTGTAGACTCAATGCTTTGCCAACTCCCGGACGGAAAGTGTAATGAGCTACCGCGTAATCGCCCTTGACCTCGACGGCACCCTGCTGACCCCGAATAAAACCATTCTGCCTGAATCCATCGAAGCGCTGGCCCGCGCACAACAGGCGGGCGTGAAAGTGTTGATCGTCACCGGTCGCCATCACTGCGCCATCCACCCTTTTTATCAGGCACTGAATCTCGATACCCCCGCCATCTGCTGTAACGGCACCTATTTGTATGATTATCCAGCGAAAAAGGTGCTGGCCGCCGATCCACTTGATAAAAACCAAGCCGCGCGTGTGATTGAGATGCTGGATGAAGAGAACATCCACGGTCTGCTGTATGTCGATGATGCGATGCTGTATCAGACGCCAACCGGCCATGTAACGCGAACGCTCAACTGGGCGCAGTCGCTGCCAGAAGCGCAGCGTCCGCTGTTCCTGCAGGTGCCAAGTCTGGCGCAGGCCGCGCGTGAAGCCACATCAATCTGGAAGTTCGCCTTGTCGCACCCGGATACGCGCGCGCTGCAGCAGTTTGCCGAACGCACCGAAGCCGAATTGGGTTTGGCCTGTGAATGGTCGTGGCACGATCAGGTCGATATTGCCAAAGGTGGCAACAGCAAAGGCAAGCGCCTGGCACAATGGGTGGAAAGTCAGGGCTTCAGCATGCAAGACGTGCTGGCGTTTGGCGATAACTACAACGATCTCAGCATGCTGGAACAGGTGGGATTGGGCGTGGCGATGGGCAATGCCGACGACGCCATCAAAGCGCGCGCCAAAAAGGTGATTGGCACCAATCTGGAGCCGGGCATCGCCGACGTGATAAACCAGGAAATCCTGTAACCGTAGGAGGTAGCGGCGCAATTTATTGCGCGGATTTTATCAAACCGCGCAATAAATCACGCCGCTATCGACACACTCTTAATCTGCGCATACAGCCACTGATCGGGCCGGATGCCCAGCTCATCCCGTGCCCACGGCGAGATGCGCGCCCACAATTCGCTTATCCCAATACGCAGCTTCACTTCCACCTGATCGTCAATCTCCAGCAGCTCAACCACCTGCGCCGGTAAAATATTGCGGATCGAGGTGTTGTGCGGCGGCTGCAATGCCAGCGACACATCCGCCGAGGCGATACGAATGCGCAGCGGGGTTTTCAGCGGCTGATTCACCCGACTGACCCAAATATGCTGATCGCCGAGCGACAGCGCGGTCATCGGGTAATCCGGATGCTGCTCTAACACCTGCACGCGCAGCACGCTGGTACGCTCGGCAAGCGGCAACCACGGACGCATCGCCGAACTGCTCCACACCTTCTCCAGTGCACCAAAGGCTTTCACCTGGCCCGCATCCAGAACCAGCACGTTATCCGCCAGCTGCAGGATTTCGTCGAGGCTGTGCGACACGTAAAGAATCGGAATATCAACCTGCTTCGCCAGCTTTTGCAGATAGGGCATCAGTTCACGTTTACGCGGCAGATCAAGCGACGCCAGCGGTTCGTCCATCAGCAGAATATCGGGCGCAGTCAGCAAAGCGCGGCCAATCGCCACCCGCTGTTTTTCACCGCCCGACAGCGATGCCGGATAGCGCGTTAACAGCGATTCAAGGCCGAGCAGCGCCACCAGCGCGTTGAACTGTGGCTTCATCGACGGTGCCATGCCGTATTGCAGATTGCCGCGTACACGATAGTGCGGGAACAGCCGCGCATCCTGAAACACGTAGCCGATGCGACGCTTTTCCGGCGGTAAATTCACGTGCGATGCTGAATCAAACAGCAAACGATCGTTCAGTTCAATACGCCCGCTTTGCGGCTGCGTTAAGCCACCAATCGCGTTAATCAACGAGGTCTTTCCCGCACCCGACACGCCAAAAATGGCGGTGATGCCGCTAGCGGGAATATTGACGTTGACGTCGAGCCGATGATCACCCAATTGCTGAGAAAGTTGCAGATTTAACATTACGCCGCTCCCAGCCGCTTGCGGCCCCAGCGCGCCAGCAGCTCAGAAGCCACCAGCGACATCAGCGCCAGCGCAATTGCCACCGCACACAGTCGCGCAGCGGTGCCTTCGGCGCCTGGCGTTTCGATCAAGGTAAACATCGCCGACGGAATGGTGCGTGTCTCACCGGGAATGTTGGAAACAAAAGTGATGGTGGCGCCAAATTCGCCCAGCGAACGGGCAAAGGCCAAAACCGTACCGACAATAATGCCAGGCAAGGTGAGCGGCAGGGTAATGGTGAAAAACACGCGCCAGCGACCCGCACCAAGCGTGCGTGCGGCCTGCTCAAGTTTGGTATCAACCGCCTCCAGCGCGAGCCGAATCGCTCGCACCATTAGCGGAAACGCCATTACCGCCGAAGCGATCACCGCGCCGCGCCAGCTAAAGGCAAACGTGAAGCCGAACCAGTCATACAGCCTTTCGCCGATGAAACCGCGGCGGCCTAAAGCGATCAGCAACAGATAACCGACCACCACCGGCGGCAGCACCAGCGGCAGGTGGACGATACTATCGAGCAAGGTTTTGCCTGGAAACCGGCAGCGCGCCAGAATCCAGGCCATCATGATGCCAAACGGCAAGCTGCACAGCACCGCTACACAGGACACTTTCAGGCTGAGAAACACGGCCTGCCATTCGGGATCGCTCAATATCATTTCTTCGGCGTAAATCCATACTGTTTAAACACGGCAGCGGCATCCGGCCCCTGCAAATAGTTATAGAAGGCGGTTACCGTTGCGTTCTGATGTTCTTTGACGATCGCCATCGGATATTCCACCGGCTTGTGGCTCTCTTCCGGGAAACGTCCGACTACCTGCACTTTTTGGCTGGCAACCGCGTCTGAACCATACACGATGCCGTACGGCGTTTCATTGCGTTCAACCAGCGCCAGCGCAGCACGTACATTGTTAGCGGGTGCCAGCTGCGAAGATAAAGCGTCCCACGCGCCGAGTTTTTGTAATGCTTCTTTGGCATAAATCCCGGCCGGTACGTGATCGGGATCGCCCACCGCCAGTCGCTCACCTTTCAGCAGGCTTCTCCAGTCGGTTTTACTATCAATGGTCACCGCTTTGGCGGCATCGCTTTTCGGGGCGATCAGCACTAAGTCATTGCCAAGCAGCGTATAGCGCGTGTTGGTCACCACGCTGTTTTTTGCCACTACATCGTCCATCCACTGCTGGTCGGCAGAGATGAATAGATCGGCAGGCGCGCCCTGATCAATCTGGCGCGCTAACACTGATGAAGAGGCAAATGAAGAGACCACTTCAACGCCCGTTTTCTTCTGGTACTGCGTAGCGATCTCCTGCAACGCATTAGTCAGTGACGCAGCAGCGAACACGGTAATTTTTTCCGCCGCAACCGCTTGACCGGCCAGAGAAAGTGTCAGTGCCGTGACAGCAGCCCAGCGGTAATGATTTTTTTGCATTTGTTGCTCCTTGTTACGTTATATATTTAATAATACAACGTCGGCACAAATGCGTCATGAGATAGTTATCGGCAGGATTTTACGGAAGTTAATAACAAAACGCCCGCAGGGTGCGGGCGTGGGGAAATCAGTGTTGCGAGCTGTTGGCGGGACGATCGTCGCGGCGGCCAAATTTAGAGATGACGTTGAAAACTTCACCCAGGCCGTAAATCAGACCGAGCATAATCGCCATCACAATCGGCACCATGATGATAGCCACAGCCAGGCTTTTTAACAGTTCCAGCATGGAAACCTCACGCAGAAAATAAAAAAGTGATTGTAACGGTTAGCGAAAAAAACGCACTGCCCTTTTCGTGCTTTTACTTTTAAGCAGTAAACTGAGCGGATTAACCTAAGGAGCTGACATGCAGGCAGAACTTTCTCTCCATATTCGTCTTCAGCAAAAACTGTTTGCCGATCCGCGCCGCATCGAATTATTGAAACGCGTGCAGCAAACCGGCTCTATCAGCCAGGGCGCGAAATTGGCGGGCATCAGCTACAAAAGTGCCTGGGACGCGATCAATGAGATGAATCAACTGGCCGATCAAACACTGGTGGATCGCGCGACCGGCGGCAAAGGCGGCGGCGGTGCACAACTTACACGCTATGGCGAACGCCTGATTCAGCTTTTCCAACTGATGGAACAGATTCAGCAGAAAGCCTTTGATGCGTTGCAAAACGACAGCTTGCCGCTCGACAGCCTGCTGGCAGCGATTGCGCGTTTCTCGCTACAAACCAGTGCGCGCAATCAGTTGTTTGGCACGGTGCTGGCCAGCGACCATCAACAGGTTCAGCAACATATTGAGGTACTGCTCGCCGACGGCACCACGCGTTTGCAGGTAGCGATCACCGAGCGCAGCGCCGAACGTTTGCAGCTCGACAGCGGTAAAGAGGTGCTGGTGCTGATTAAAGCGCCGTGGATTCACATCAGTCACTCCGCAGACAGCAGCGATAACCAGCTGGCCGCGCAGATTAGTGCCATCGAACCCGGCGAGCAGGTCAGCGAAGTATTGATGGCGTTGCCGAGCGGCGAAACGCTGTGTGCTACCGTCACCAATGACGCAGTGAAGCAGCAGAATCTGCAGGTTGGCGCCCATGTCACCGCCAGTTTTAATGCCGAACATGCCATTATTGCCACGCTGCTCTGAAATCCGCGCCATGATTTGACTTCGTCTGCATCACTGGCTAAAACTGAGCGACACGATGCATAAAACGGAATAGATGATGTCTTCATTGCAAATTTCGCAAGGCACGTTTCACCTTAGCGACACCCGAGCTCTGTCACTCAACGATTTGACCCTCAACAGCGGCGAAAGCTGGGCTTTTGTCGGCGCCAATGGCAGCGGCAAATCGTCGCTGGCGCGCGCGCTATCCGGCGAGCTGCTGCCCGGTAAAGGCAGCGTGCAGCAGAATTTTCAGCGCCGTACGCGCCTGTCGTTGGAGCAGCTCCAGAAGCTGGTCAGCGATGAATGGGAACGCAATAACACCGACCTGCTCAGTGAAGGCGAAGACGATACCGGTCGCACTGCAGCGCAAATCATTCAGGACGAAGTGAAAGATGAGGCGCGCTGTCAGGCACTGGCGCAGCAGTTTGGTATCACTTATCTACTCGATCGCCGCTTCAAATATCTTTCTACCGGTGAGACGCGCAAAACGCTGCTGTGTCAGGCGCTGATGGCGCAGCCGGATCTGCTGATTCTCGATGAGCCTTTTGATGGACTGGATGTGGGGTCGCGCGCCAGCCTGGCAAATACCCTCAACGATTTGCACCGCAACGGTTACAGCGTGGTGCTGGTGCTCAATCGCTTTGACGATATTCCTGATTTTGTTGAAAAAGTCGGCGTATTAGCCGAATGCACGCTAACGCACGTTGGCGAGCGCCGCGCGATTTTAGCCGAAGCGCTGGTGGCGCAGCTGGCACACAGTGAAAAACTCGCAGGCATGGCACTGCCCGAAGCGGATCAACCCGATCAATTGCCGCAGCTGGCTGAAGATGCGCCGCGGGTGATTCTGCGTAACGGCGTGGTGTCATACAACGATATCGCGGTGATTAATGGCCTGAACTGGCAGGTCAATCCCGGTGAACACTGGCAAATTGTTGGGCCGAATGGCGCGGGTAAATCCACCTTGCTTAGTTTAGTGACCGGCGATCATCCGCAAGGTTACAGCAACGATTTGACGCTGTTTGGCATCCGCCGTGGCAGCGGTGAAACCATCTGGGACATCAAACAGCATATCGGCTATGTCAGCAGCAGCCTGCACCTTGATTATCGCGTCAGCTGCAATGTGCGCACCGTGGTGCTCTCCGGCTTCTTCGATTCGATTGGCTTATATCAGGCGGTGTCGGACCGGCAGAAAGCATTGGCGCTTCAGTGGCTGGCGCTGCTTGGTATGGACAATCAATTGGCGGATGCGCCGTTCCACAGTTTGTCGTGGGGCCAGCAGCGGCTGGTGCTGATTGCGCGTGCGCTGGTGAAACATCCGACGCTGCTGATTCTCGATGAACCGCTGCAAGGACTGGATCCCATTAACCGCCAGCTGGTGCGCCGTTTTGTAGATGTGCTGATCGGCGAAGGCCGCACGCAACTGCTGTTTGTGTCGCATCACGCTGAAGACGCCCCGCAGTGCATCTCCCACCGCCTGAGTTTTGTTGCGCAGGAACACGGTTACGGTTTCCTGCAAGAAACACTGCGTTAATGAGTGGTCGCCATAAATGGCGACCTTACAAATCTCTGCGTATTCATGCGCACCAACCCTGAAATGACGCTTCGATGTAACCGCTACCATTTCATTGCCTGGTATTTCAACAAATGCACGCGATAACCCCACAAAATGAGAATCGTCACCTTGTGTAAACGATACCATTTATCCAGACTGGATCACGCTTTCCCGCTGGTCTTTGTGCTACTTTGATCAAAATCATTTTTATCTGTTTGCTGTTTACCAGGACTCATCATGGAAAAATTTAATCCGGTCGATCATCCGCATCGCCGCTATAACCCATTGATCGATCAATGGGTACTGGTTTCACCCCACCGCGCCAAGCGTCCGTGGCAAGGTGCGCAGGAAACGCCGGCGCTGGAACAACTGCCCGCGCACGATCCGGACTGTTTCCTCTGTGCGGGAAACACCCGCATTACCGGTGACAAAAATCCAAACTATAAAAGCACTTACGTGTTCACCAACGATTTTGCCGCGCTGATGACCAACACGCCAGATGCACCGCAGAGCGACGATGTGTTGATGCGCTGCGAAAGCGCGCGTGGCACCAGCCGGGTGATCTGTTTCTCGCCGGATCACAGCAAAACGCTGCCAGAACTGCCGCTAAGCGGGCTGGAAGATATTGTGCGCACCTGGCAGGAACAGACCGCCGATCTCGGTCAGCATTATCCGTGGGTGCAAGTGTTTGAAAATAAAGGTGCAGCGATGGGCTGCTCCAATCCGCATCCGCACGGCCAGATTTGGGCCAACAGCTTCCTGCCGAACGAAGCGCAGAAAGAAGATGACCATCAGCGTCGTTATTTTGCTGAGAAAGGGTCGCCGATGCTGGTCGATTACGCTGCACGTGAGCTGAATGATGGCAGCCGCACGGTGGTGGAAACTGAACACTGGCTGGCCGTGGTGCCGTGGTGGGCGGCGTGGCCGTTTGAAACGCTGCTGTTGCCAAAAGCCCATGTGAAACGCATCACCGATCTCACGGAGCCGCAGCGCACCGATCTGGCGCTGGCGCTGAAGCAGTTGACCAGCCGCTACGACAACCTGTTCCAGTGCTCATTCCCCTATTCCATGGGCTGGCACGGCGCGCCGTTCAACGGCGAAGCCAACGATCACTGGCAGCTGCATGCCCATTTCTACCCGCCGCTGCTGCGTTCAGCCACGGTACGCAAATTTATGGTTGGCTATGAAATGCTGGCCGAAACCCAACGTGATTTAACGGCAGAACAGGCGGCTGAACGTCTGCGTTCTGTCAGCGATATCCATTTCCGCGAGGCGCAATAAATGTCATTAAAATCCATTACTCAACAGGTTTTCGCTGACACCTTTGGCTATCAGCCTACGCATAGCATTCAGGCGCCGGGCCGCGTCAATCTGATCGGCGAACACACCGACTACAACGATGGCTTCGTGCTGCCGTGCGCCATCGATTATCAAACGGTGATTGCCTGCGCCAAACGCGACGATCGCCAGGTGCGCGTGATTGCCGTCGATTACGACAATCAGCAGGACAGTTTCTCGCTCGATGCGCCGATTGAGCCGTTAAAAGAGCCAATGTGGGCCAACTACGTGCGCGGCGTGGTGAAACACCTGCAGAAACGCGATGCCAGCTTTGGCGGCGTCGATATGGTGATCAGCGGCAACGTGCCACAAGGTGCGGGGCTGAGTTCATCAGCGTCACTGGAAGTGGCGGTTGGGACCGTATTCCAGCAGCTGTATGCATTGAAACTGGACGGCGCAGCAATTGCGGTGAACGGCCAGGAAGCGGAAAACCAGTTTGTCGGCTGCAACTGCGGCATCATGGATCAGCTGATTTCCGCGCTAGGTCAGCCGGATCACGCCATGCTGCTGGATTGTCGCACGCTCGGCACGCGCGCAGTATCAATGCCAGAAGATGTTGCGGTGGTGATCATCAACTCCAACTTCAAGCGCAGCCTGGTGGGCAGCGAATACAATACGCGTCGCGAACAGTGTGAAACCGGCGCGCGCTTCTTCAATAAACCGGCGCTGCGCGATGTTACGCTGGAAGAATTTGAAGCCTCTGCCGGTGAGCTGGATGCATTAGTGGCAAAACGCGTCCGTCATGTGATTACCGAGAATGCGCGCACGCTGGAAGCAGCAGAGGCGTTAAGCGCAGGCGATC
Source organism: Enterobacter ludwigii (assembly GCA_900068845.1). Lineage (GTDB taxonomy): Bacteria > Pseudomonadota > Gammaproteobacteria > Enterobacterales > Enterobacteriaceae > Pantoea > Pantoea ludwigii_A. Next base: position 358,172 of record CEFQ01000010.1, on the reverse strand, counting down.
TGAAACGTATGGGCGAATTGATGGCCGAATCGCACGCCTCAATGCGAGATGATTTTGAAATCACCGTGCCGCAAATTGACCAGCTGGTTGAGATTGTGAAAGCGGAAATCGGCCCGCGCGGCGGCGTGCGCATGACCGGCGGCGGCTTCGGTGGCTGCATCGTGGCGCTGATGCCGACCGATCTGGTCGATGCAGTGAAAGCGGTGGTGGCTGAGAAGTATGAAGCGCAAACCGGCATCAAAGAGACGTTCTACGTGTGCAAAGCCTCCGCAGGAGCCGGCCAATGGTAAGTGATCTCAATTCCCACGCGCCAGACGGGCAACCGTGGCGCATCACCGTGTTGCGCAATCGCAACGGCATGGTCGCCACCTTTATGGATTGGGGCGCAACCTGGCTTTCCGCGCGCGTACCGATGCAGGATCTCAGCGTGCGTGAAGTACTACTCGGCTGCGCGACGCCATCAGATTATCTGCATCAGGATGCCTATCTTGGCGCCACCATTGGCCGCTACGCTAACCGTATTGCCTCGGCAGAACTCAAGCCACTCAATCTGCTGCTGGCCGCTAACCAGGGCGCGCATCAGCTGCACGGCGGACCGGAAGGGTTTGATAAACGTCGCTGGCAGATTCTCAGTCAGAGCGAAACCGAGGTGCATTATCGCCTCGATTCACCGGATAGCGATCAGGGTTATCCCGGCAATTTGATTGCCGATGTCATCTATCAACTTGATGATGATAATTGCCTGTCGATTCGCTATGAAGCGAAAACCGATAAGCCTTGCCCGGTCAATCTGACCAACCATGCTTACTTTAATCTTGATGCGCATCATGGTGATGCGCGCCAGCATCGCTTACAACTGCACGCCGATCATTACTTGCCGGTGGATAGCGAAGGTATTCCGAATGCGCCGCTGAAAGCAGTGGCAGGAAACAGTTTTGATTTCCGCCAGCCGAAGCGCGTGGCCGACGAATTCCTCACCGATGACGATCAAAAAGCGGTGAAAGGCTACGATCATGCCTTTTTACTTAACACCGCCGGTGACAGCAGCCAACCTGCTGCCCATTTGTGGTCAGCCGATGGCAAGCTTGAGCTGAGCGTGTTTACTGCCGCCCCGGCGCTGCAGTTCTACACCGGCAACTATCTGGCGGGAACACGCGCCCGTGAGCAGGACAGCTATACTGCTTTCCAGGGCATCGCTCTGGAGAGCGAATTTTTACCGGATTCGCCCAACCATGCAGAGTGGCCACAGCCCGATTGCTGGCTGCAACCCGGCGACAGCTGGCAGTCCGTGACGCGTTATCGCTTCACGCCGCACTGAGCCACCGGATGAAAAACGCGCACTGCGCTGCCGACAGGCTTACGCAGTGCGATGTTTTCCGCTATGGTATGGCGCTATTAGTGAGCCGCTTCTCAGTGGCCGCAGCCGGTTTCAATACTAATCGTAAATCGAGCATTAAGGAGTAAAGCTATGGCCGTAACTAAGCTGGTACTGGTGCGACACGGCGAAAGCCAGTGGAACCAGGAAAACCGCTTCACCGGATGGTACGACGTTGACCTGTCTGACAAAGGTCGCACTGAAGCCAAAGCAGCCGGTCAGCTGCTGAAGAAAGAAGGTTTCGTGTTTGATTTCGCTTACACCTCAGTGCTGAAGCGCGCTATCCACACCCTGTGGAACGTGCTGGATGAGCTGGATCAGGCATGGCTGCCGGTTGAGAAAACCTGGCGTCTGAACGAGCGTCATTACGGTGCGCTGCAAGGTCTGGATAAAGCTGAAACCGCCGCCAAATACGGTGACGAGCAAGTTAAACAATGGCGTCGTGGCTTTGCCATCACCCCACCAGAACTGGATCGCGCTGATGAGCGTTTCCCAGGCCACGATCCGCGTTATGCGTCACTGACTGATGCGCAGCTGCCAACCACTGAAAGCCTGGCGCTGACCATCGAACGCGTGATCCCATACTGGAACGAAAGCATTCTGCCGCGCATTAAGAGCGGTGAAAAAGTGATCGTTGCTGCGCACGGTAACTCCCTGCGCGCGCTGGTTAAATACCTCGATAACCTGAGCGAAGACGAGATCCTTGAGCTGAACATCCCAACTGGCGTTCCGTTGGTGTATGAGTTTGATGAGAACTTCAAGCCGATTAAACGTTACTATCTGGGCGATGCTGACGAGATTGCTGCGAAAGCAGCAGCTGTAGCAAACCAGGGTAAAGCGAAGTAAGCGACCGCTGAAACGCAAAAAGGCCAGACGCAAGTCTGGCCTTTTTTTATTGCGGTAACGGCTTAGCCGCGACGCTGTTTGACCGCCTGAGCCAGCTGACGCAACGCTTTCTCGGTGTCTTCCCAGCCAATACACGCATCGGTAACGCTCTGGCCGTACACCAGCGATTTGCCGCTTTCGAGGCTCTGATTCCCTTCCACCAGATGGCTTTCGATCATCACGCCGGTAATCGCCTGCTCGCCACCGGCAATTTGCTGTGCCACGTCAGCAGCAACCACCATCTGACGCTGGAACTGCTTGCTGCTGTTAGCGTGGCTAAAGTCGATCATCACCTGTGGACGCAGACCTGCTTTCTCCAGACCGGTTTTCACCGCCGCCACGTGTTCGGCGCTGTAGTTCGGCTCTTTGCCGCCGCGCAGAATGATGTGGCAATCTTCGTTACCGCTGGTTTCAACAATCGCCGAATGACCATATTTGGTGACAGAGAGGAAGCAGTGTGGCGCGCTGGCCGCACCGATCGCGTCAATCGCCACTTTAATGGTGCCGTCGGTGCCGTTTTTGAAACCTACCGGACAAGAGAGGCCAGAAGAGAGTTCGCGATGCACTTGCGATTCAGTCGTACGCGCGCCAATCGCGCCCCAACTCATCAGATCGGCCATATATTGTGGCGTGATCATATCGAGGAACTCACCCGCCGCAGGCAAACCGATATCGTTGATATCCACCAGCAGTTTACGCGCCAGACGCAGGCCGTCGTTAATCTGGAAACTGCCATCCATAAAGGGATCGTTAATCAGCCCTTTCCACCCTACGGTGGTGCGCGGTTTTTCAAAATAAACACGCATTACCACTTCCAGATCGTCTTTCAGCTCATCACGCAGTTTCAGCAGGCGATTCGCATACTCTTTCGCCGCTTCGGTGTCGTGAATCGAGCAAGGGCCGATCACCACCAGCAGACGATCGTCTTCGCCATGCAGAATGCGGTGAATTGCCTGACGTGACTGCGCGACGGTTTCGGCAGCGTTATCGGTAGCGGGAAATTTTTCAAGCAGGGCAACAGGAGGAAGTAACTCTTTGATCTCTCTGATGCGTAAGTCATCGTTCTGGTAATCCATACACCATTCCATTCAAATTTCTGGCCCAGCGTCCGCCAGGCGCAACCTGCCCACTTTAGCCCTTCGCGCCACAGGTGTAAATTCCACAACGCGGTTAAAATGTACATCTCAAATTTGCATTTATATATCCATGCACTAAGCTTTTTAAATGTAAGCACTAAGGAATGATGTGTTTGCAAAATTTAATATTTGAGCGAAGCGTATAAGGTGGATTTTATTCCATCGCGGCACGCTATTTTCGTCACTTAACACCAGTGCGTGTTTGACGGCAACTATCCATTAATTACTGGAGCATAATGATGAATAAGTTTGCAATTATCTTTCTGACGGCAGCGATGACTTTAGGTAGCGGTGCAGCGATGGCTGCTGATAACAACGGCGCGGCGAATGCTTCTGCGGAAGCAGGTGCTGCAGCGGGTGGTGCAAAACAGAACCTGCCACCCAATAAAGTTGATAACAGCCAAATTAATAACACCGGCACCAATACCAACAGCGCAGCCACGTCTGGCACAGATTCAAGTGATATGTCCGCCAACCAGGTGCACAAAAACAGCATGTGCAAAGACGGCAAATGCCCGGATATGAATAAAAAAGTCGACACCAAAGAGGGTGGCGGCCACGTGAAACATAAAACAGACGGCACCTCACAATAATCGTGCCGTCAGTTTTAAATAAGGGAGAGCTTCGGCTCTCCCTTTTATTTTGCCCCCCGCCCTTTTCCGCTATGCTGAAGCAATGAAATTCACAGGAACCGTTTCATGGCTTCATTGCTGCTTATTGATGATCATCCGTTAGTTGAAGTCGCACTGGAAGCGGCTTGCGTTAACGCTCCCATCCCTTTGAAAATTCTCGCCGCTGGCGATGAAGCACAGGCGCGCCAACTGCTTCAACAACACGCTATCGATTTGATTGTGCTGGATATCGGCTTACCCGATTGCGACGGACTGGAGCTGTTACGCCGTTTACGCGTGCGCCATCAACAATGTCCGGTACTGATCTATTCCGCGCAGCAGAGCCGCCACACCTTGCTCAGCGCGGTATCCCTTGGCGCGGCGGGTTACGTGGTGAAGAGTCAAAGCATGATGCAATTGCTGAGTGCGATTCTGGCGGTACTCGGTGGCCAACAGGCGTTTCCGCCACTACCAGAACGTATCGAATTGCCGTTAACCGAGAAGGAACAGCAGATTGTGGCATTACTGGTGCGCGGTTTATCGAATTTACAGATTGGCGAGCAGCTGCACATCAGCAATAAAACCGTGAGCACGCATAAGAAGAACATTCTGGAGAAAACCGGCGTGCAATCGGTCGTTGAACTGGCTGAACTGTGGAAAGCGCAGCAGTGAGGATGTATCTGCTACTCAGCATGCTGTTGCTGAGTGTCATGGCTAAAGCCGATCTGCAACCCGCCAGCAGCGTGATGTTACCCGCGATGATGCCTGCGCCGCACGCCGAGCCATGGCCGGGCGCAACGTTACGTGTCGCAGTGCCGGCACAAAATAGCGCGCCCTGGGCGATGCGCATTGGCGATCATATTTGGGGCATCGATGCTGATTATCTCAGCGCCCTTAGCCAATTGACGGGCACTCGTTTCACGCTACAAAGTTATAGCGACCGCGCTCAGCAATTGCAGGCGCTGCAGCGCGGCGAGGTGGATTTGGTATTAAGTAATCAACACACTCCGCTTCCGCCCGATATTCTGCTGAGCGACAGCTGGTACAGCAGCCCAATTCGTATCTATCGCAATCGCGATAATCAGCGCGCGGTGATGTTCAACAGCGATACCGCGCAGCTCACCATCGCCGAAGCGACATTAACGCAACTGCCTGCCAGGTTTGTACAACAGCATCGCTGGCACACCATGCCAGGCGATTTGCAGGCGCTGTATGCGCTGCTCAATCAGCAGAGCGATTATCTGGTCGCTGATGAGGCCAGCGCGGGCTTTTTGCTGGGCCAGTTGCAGCAAGGCCAGATTTACCAAATTACCGCCGATCCCGGCGCAGGCGAGCTGACGCTTCGTGCGTTAGCGCGCGATGCAGCATTGATCCACTGGCTTAACAGCCAGCTGCGCCTGCTGCCCGCCGAGTTCAGCAGTCGCGTTCAACAACGCTGGAGTCCGCCGCTGCTGCGCTATCAGGACACGCAAACCTTGATGTTCTCGGCCAGCGAAAAGCGGTGGCTGGCGCAGCATAGTGAAGTTCCCTATGCGGTTGAGGCGGATAACGCGCCGTGGAGCTATCGCGACAGCAACGGCAACGCGCGCGGCTTCGGCATCGATCTGCTAAACGCATTGAGCCAAACTACCGGCCTGCGTTTTACGCCGCGCTGGGTCAACAATCCGCAGCAGGCGGCTACGCTATTGCAACAACAGCAGGTGATGCTCAACCTCTTGCAGCCTTTGTATGGCGACGATCCCGGCAGCAATACGCTGCCGGTATGGCGCGCCATTTGGGGGATTTATACGCTTTCCACCTATCAGCCGATGAACTGGCAATCGTTACAAGGCCAGCGCGTCGGGATATTGCGCGATGATTTAGCCATGCGTTTATTGCCATCGGGCATCACGCCGCAGCCGTTCGACGATCGGGCGCAGCTTTGGCAGGCGCTGAATAACGGCCAGATTGATGCACTGGTTGATAACGTGCTATCCGCCCGCTGGCGCATGGCGAATCATGAAGAGAATCGTGTACATCTGGCATTTGCTGCCAGTGATATTGCCTGGCCGCTGGCGCCGCAGGTGAGCGCACATCAGCCTGAGCTTAGCGCCCTGCTCGATCATGCATTGCAGCAGATCCCGCCCGATACGCTTAATCAGATGCGTGTGAGTTGGTCGCAGCCGCCGCAGCCCGGCACAACGATGGCGATGCGCAACATTCCGTTAATGATTTTGATTGCGGCTGGCGTGATTATTGTGTTGTTGTTGGGATTACTGTTACGCCGCTACTGGCAACAGCGTCGCGATCGGTTGCAGCGTGAACAAGCAGAACGTGCCAATGCGGCCAAGAGCCAGTTTCTCGCCACCGCCAGCCACGAGCTACGCACGCCGATGCAGGCTATTCTCGGTTTACTGGAGCTGGAACAGCAGCAGCATCCGAGCGAACGTCTGGCGCTGATGCACAGCAGCGCGCGATCGCTGATGGCGCTGCTAAACGACCTGCAGGATCACGCGCGTATTGAGAGCCAGAGCTTTCGCCTTGCGCCGCGCCCGCTCAATCTGACGCTTTGGCTACAGCAACAGCAGCAGTTCTATCATCCCTTGATGCGCGATGACGGACCGAACTTGATTGCCGAAGCGCTGACGCCGCTGCCTGCCCGCGTGTTACTCGATGGCGATCGCCTGCAGCAAGTGGTGAATAATCTGGTGGCAAACGCGTTGAAGTTTACCCGTGAAGGCGAAGTACGTCTGACGCTGGCAGTTGATGAACAAATCCAGCTTACGGTCGCCGACAGCGGTAGCGGCATTCCGCTCAACGAACAGGCTCAGCTGTTCGAAGCATGGTACCAGGCGCCATCGGGTAAACGTCATGCGGTGCAAGGCAGTGGGCTGGGCTTGTTTATCTGTCGTGAAATTGTGCAACGTATGGGCGGTTCGCTAACGCTCACTTCAGAACCGGGACACGGCACTACCGTCAGCATGGCGTTGCCACTGATACTGAGCGAAGAACCGTTAACCGAACGCACAGCAAGCTGGCCACTGTACCCGCAACTGCGCGTGGCGATCGTAGACGATCACCCAACCAATCTTTTGGTGATGCAACAGCAGTTGGCGAACTTTGGCGTGGAGGCGCAGGTGTTTGAAGAGGGCCGAGCGCTGCTGCGCGCTGATGCCCAACGCCCCTTCGATATTCTGTTTATCGATCAAATGATGCCGCGCCCAGATGGTTTGGCGCTGTTGCGTATTCTGCGCCGTCGCCAACGCCAGCGCGGCACAGCCATGCTGCGCGTGCTCTGCTCTGCTGACGTACAACTGCTGAAAATCAATTTGCAAGACGATGAAGCGTTACTGCTCAAACCCATCGAACTCGATCACCTGGCGCCATTGCTGGCGCGAGCGGTGCAGGATCCCCTTGCCGCGCTGCCAAACAGCTTATTGATGCTGGCACAGCATAATCAGGCGTTTATTCCGCGCATCTGCCAAACGCTGCAGCGCACGCTGCAACAAGATCGGGATTCGCTGCTGAACGCGTGTGACACCCAGGATTGGTCGGCGCTGGAACACGCGGCACACCGTATGAAAGGCAGCGGGTTGATGCTGGGTATGGATGAGGTTGTCGAGCGCAGTGAACAGTTGATGATGCAGGCTAAACAGCAGCAGTTGCAGCTTGATAATCTCAATTTACTGATATCATTAACAAACAGGTTACTCAAACAACTGGAAAACTATGGCACACACTCATTCCCACGGTGCGGGTAACAGCAATCGCACGCGACTGGCTGCAGCGTTTGGCGTAACGGCGCTGTTTATGGTGGCGGAAGTGTTCGGCGGGCTGATTTCTGGCTCGCTGGCGCTGTTAGCCGACGCCGGACATATGTTGACCGATGCTGCGGCGCTGCTTATGGCGTTGTTGGCGGTGCAGTTCGCGCAGCGCAAGCCTAACGCGCGTCATACCTTCGGCTTACTGCGCCTGACCACCTTAGCCGCGTTTGTCAACGCTATCGCGCTGCTGGTCATTACCGTCTTTATCGTCTGGGAAGCGCTGCGTCGCTTTTATCAGCCGCAGCCGATTCAAGGCGGTTTGATGCTAAGCATCGCCATCGCCGGATTGCTGGCGAACCTGCTCTCCTTCTGGATATTGCATCGCGGTAGTGAAGAAAAGAATCTCAACGTGCGCGCCGCAGCACTGCATGTGATGGGGGATTTGCTGGGCTCGATCGGTGCGATTGCAGCGGCGGTGATCATTATGCTGACCGGCTGGACGCCGATTGACCCGATTCTGTCGCTGCTGGTGTCATTGCTGGTAGTCCGCAGCGCGTGGTCGCTGCTGCGTGAAAGTCTGCATGAATTACTTGAAGGTGCGCCGGGCCATATTGATGCGGATAAGCTGTCGCGCGAGTTAACGCGCAATATTGATGAAGTGCGTAACGTGCATCATGTACATCTGTGGCAAGTGGGTGAAAAACCGGTACTGACACTGCACGTGCAGGTGATTCCGCCGTACGATCATGACGGCCTGCTTCAGCGTATTCACCACTATCTGCATGAGCACTATCAAATTGTCCATGCTACGGTGCAAATGGAGTATCAGCCGTGCAGCGGCCCCGACTGCGAGCTCTGTTTAGATAACAGCGCCGCGCAGCACGATCACCATGATCATGCTGCGCTGGAAGGACATGCGCATCACCATCACTGATGTGACAGCGCGCGTGAGCCATGTTCGCGCGCGCTTTGCATCCACAAGCGCGAACCGTTAAGCGCAATCAACGTCAGAATCGCGTACTCGAGTGACATGGCATACACCCCCTGACGCGCAAAGATCATGACGCTAATCACGTTGATCACCACCCACAATAGCCAGTTCTCAACGTATTTACGTGTCATCAGGATCATCGCCACAATCGACAGCACCATCATGCACGAATCCCAGAACGGGAAGGCATCCGGCTGCAGTTGCGGCATCGCTACGTTGAGACCGACACTTTGCATGATGCTTACGGCAGTTTTGGTCAGGAAGGCAAAGACCGGATCGATATAAAGCGTCATCAGCGCAATCGCCACCACACACGCCGCGCCCCAGCCCAAGGCTTTTGACCGCGGCAGCCAGCGAATTTGCAGCTCAGTTTCATTGTTGGCGGTTTGCCGACTCCATGCGTACCAGCCGTAAACGTTAGCGACGAAGAAGAACAGCTGCAGCAATAAGCTGGCGTAAAGCTGGATTTGGAAGAAGATCACCGCGAACAGCGTGACGTTAATCAGCCCGAAAAAGTAGTTAATGATCTTTTCGAGGCTGGCGAGCCAGATGCACAGCAAGCCCGCCACGGTGCCGACGGCTTCAATCCACGACAGATCGTAACCGCCAACGCCGAGCGGAATGTGAACCAGAATGTTTTGCGTGCTAAAGAAGTCCATAACGGGCACCTGTGTGAAGGGTGCGCGTCATGCGTTCCCTTTTACCTTGAGTTTGAGATCTGCTGCAAAGGATAGCATGCGGTTGAGCGGTCGCAACGCGGCCTCACGCAATGCGCTATCCACATGAATTTCATGCTCGCTGCCACCACGCTCCAACCCTTCGGCAATCGCTTTCAGACCGTTCATCGCCATCCATGGACAGTGCGCACAGCTGCGGCAGGTTGCGCCCTCACCCGCCGTTGGCGCTTCCAGCAGCTCTTTGTTCGGTACCGCTTGCTGCATTTTGTAGAAGATGCCGCGATCGGTGGCGACGATCATTTGCGGATGCGGCAAGCTTTGCGCCGCCTGAATCAGCTGACTGGTGGAACCCACCGCATCGGCCAGATCAACAATTGCCTGTGGCGATTCAGGATGGACTAACACCGCCGCCTCAGGATAAAGCGCCTTCATGCGGTGCAATGCCTGGGTTTTGAATTCATCATGCACGATGCAGGCGCCTTGCCAGCACAGCACATCCGCGCCGGACTTTTGTGTGACGTAACGGCCAAGATGGCGATCCGGTGCCCAGATAATTTTCTCGCCGAGGCTGTCGAGATGTTCAATCAGCTCTATTGCGATGCTGGACGTTACCACCCAATCTGCACGCGCTTTAACAGCGGCCGAGGTGTTGGCATACACTACCACGGTACGATCGGGATGCTGATCGCAGAAGCGATTAAACTCTTCAATGGGGCAACCGAGATCGAGTGAGCATTCCGCCTGCAAGGTGGGCATCAGCACGGTTTTTTCTGGACTGAGGATTTTTGCGGTTTCGCCCATGAAACGCACGCCCGCCACCAGCAAGGTTTTGGCGGGGTGCGTGCTGCCAAAACGCGCCATTTCCAGTGAGTCAGATACGCAGCCGCCGGTCTCTTCCGCCAGCGCCTGAATTTCGGGATCGGTGTAGTAATGCGCCACCATTACCGCATCACGTTCTTTCAGCAAGCGTTTGATTTTATTTTTATAGTAGGATTTTTCATCGTCGCTGAGACGTGCCGGTTTCGGCGGGAAAGGATAGATCGCGCTTTCAGGATCGAACATCAGACTCATGACACGGCTCTCGTTTTATCAATTTAACAAAATTGCCTGTTACGGCAATGATGCGGCATCAAAACCGCTATCGCGTTTTATATGCTAAACACGATAGCGGAATTGCGCGAGAGTGTCGTCCCTTTTTTGCGCGCGCTATAGCAACAATGAGCTGCTTAACGACTTCTGCGGACTTTCCAGCTGCAGCAGGAACGCTTTGACGGTGAGTCCACCGGCGAAGCCAGTGAGCTTACCGTTGCTACCGATCACGCGATGGCACGGCGCCATAATCGATAGCGGGTTTTTACCGTTCGCCGCGCCCACGGCGCGCACCGCTTTGGGATGGCCAATCTGCTCGGCGATTTGCTGGTAGCTGCGAGTTTCACCAAACGGGATAGTGAGCAGGGCCTGCCAGACTTTTTTCTGGAAGTCGGTGCCGACGGTGTCGTACGGCATATCAAACTGCTGCCGCTCGCCGGCAAAATATTCGCGCAGCTGGCGTTCGGCCTCACACAGAATCGGATGCTGATCGTTACGGCTGATTGGCTTCAGCGGCACGCGCTGCGCCCCTTCGTTTTCCCACAGGATAGCCGACAATCCGTTATCGGTGGCTACAAGTGTTAGCTCGCCAACCGGCGTCGCGATGATTTTGGCATGATACATGGTGCACCTCCGGCGTAATCTCTGCTGGCGATTATCGCATTTCCGCCGCAGGAAACTGGCTGTTTTCGGTCATCAGCATAAACTGGTTAGCTGTCCGAAAGCAGCGAGTTTTCCTGTTCTATTTGCGCAACCATGCCGTTTATTTGCCGGAGACGATGATGTTTGATGCTGAAATTGCTTACCAGGCGCTTACCTCGCGCGACAGTCGCTTCGATGGGCTGTTTTTTGTGGGCGTGACATCAACCGGCATTTATTGCCGGCCAATTTGTCCGGTGAAAGCGCCGATGCAGAAGAATTGCCTGTTTTTCAGCAGCGCAGAGGCCGCAGAGAAAGCGCACTTTCGCCCCTGTTTACGCTGTCGTCCGGAACTGGCACCCGGCTTTGCGCCGGTAGATAGCCATCATCGCATTGCCGATCGTTTGATTCGACGCATCGAAGAGGGCTTGCTGGAAGAGCAGGAGACGCTCGCAGACATCGCCAGCGAGTTCAACCTCAGCGAACGTCAATTACGTCGTGTGGTGCAGCAGGAGCTGGGTGTTTCGCCATTAGAATTGCGTCAGACGCGCCGTATGCTGCTCGCTAAGCAACTTCTGACGGAAACCTCGCTACCGGTAACGGAAATTGCCTACGCCAGCGGCTTCCGTAGCCTGAGGCGTTTTAATGATGTGTTTCAGGCGCGCTACCGCATGACGCCTTCCCGCCTGCGCAAGCAGAGTCAGCCCGATTCTACTACTACGGTTCAGGAAAGCGCCGAACTGCGCCTGAGTTATCGTCCGCCTTACGATTGGGACGCGATGCTCGATTTTCTGCAACAGCGCGTCATGAAGGAGGTGGAATGGGTCAACGACGGCATGTATCACCGCACCGTGGCGTTGGGCAATTGTCGCGGCTGGGTGCGCGTGAGCCATATTGCTGAGAAACAGTCGTTGAAAGTGCAATTCACCACGTCGTTGACGCCAGTGCTACCCGCCCTATTGCGTCGTCTACGCGATCTGTTTGATTTGGATGCGCAGCCACAGCGCATAGCAAAGCATCTCAGCCACGATGCACTGCTGGCGGAGAGTTTATCGCGCTTTCCCGGTTTACGCGTTCCTGGTGCGTTTGACGGCTTCGAGCTAGGTGTACGGGCGATACTCGGCCAACAAGTCACGGTGAAAGCCGCCACTACGCTGAGTAGCCGCATGGCACAACGCTTTGGCGAACCGCTGGCAACGCCATGGCCAGAGTTGTCTCGTCTGCCGCCCAATGCCGAGGCGCTGGCGACGGCAAGTATTGATGATATCGCTAGCCTTGGGATTGTGAGTGCACGTTCTCATGCTATTCAGGCCTTGGCACAGGCGTGTGCTTCTGGCGCCTTGCGATTCAACGGTGCGGTGAATCCTGATGTGGTTCAGCAGCAGTTGCTGGCGCTGAAAGGGATTGGGCCGTGGACGGCGAGTTATATCGCGATGCGCGCGCTGCGTTGGCCTGATGCGTTTCCCAAAGAGGATATTGCGATTCGTAATAATCTCGGCGGCGTGAGTGCCAAAGTGGCGGAGCAGTTATCACAGGTTTGGCGACCGTGGCGCAGCTATGCGGTGCTGCATATCTGGAAAAGTCTGACGCCGGTTAAGAAGTAAAACAGTGCCTTTCCGGCGGAAATAAGGGGCGGTTACGTAAAGTCACCGTGGATACATCCCTGTAGGCTCTGCCGGCGCATCCATGCGCCGGAAGCTTTACTCCACCGCCCCTTATTCCCGCCTTCATATAAATACGTGCACTTATTTTTGAAGCGACTCTTGAGCTTGTTTGCTCTAAAAGGCGGGAGCGGAGGAGCGAAGCGTCCGAGCCATGGACAAAAACGCCGGGAGCGTTTTTGCACAACGCGAAGCGTTGCCCGCTTACGGGGGAGCCTCATGGATGAGGCGAGTACTTGCGAGGCCGATCCACAGGGATGTGAGGTTTCTTCGCGATCCGCCCCGCCTTATCTGGTCGGTGCACAATCTCACAGCGAATCCGCCTAACATTTAAAAAGCGTAGAAAAGCAAAAAGGCGCCTTTAGGGCGCCTTTCTACATAACTGGTGGGTCGTGCAGGATTCGAACCTGCGACCAATTGATTAAAAGTCAACTGCTCTACCAACTGAGCTAACGACCCGCTGTGGGGCTTACAACCTTTATTTGATGGTGGGTCGTGCAGGATTCGAACCTGCGACCAATTGATTAAAAGTCAACTGCTCTACCAACTGAGCTAACGACCCATCAAGGTTGTGAAGCTTACTGAAGAAATCATCTCACTTACAACGGGTTGAGATGGTGGGTCGTGCAGGATTCGAACCTGCGACCAATTGATTAAAAGTCAACTGCTCTACCAACTGAGCTAACGACCCATCTTCAGTGCTGCCGATACTTGTTAAGATATGTCCCGGCAACGGCGGCATATATTACTGATTTAGCGGGAGGGCGCAACCCTTATTTTCCACTAAATGTCTCAATTGCTTACCTTTCATGCTGTAAGACCAGAAATCACACGAAATCCGGTCTTTTAAGCACAAATTACAACCCGGCGAGACGTTTTTGCGCCTGCTTAGCAGAATCACTATTTGGGAATTGTTTGATCACTTGTTGGAAAACGGCCTTGGCTTTCGCCGTGTCGTTTTTCTCTTGCATGATCACGCCAACCTTAAACAGCGCTTCCGGGGCTTTTGGCGATTTCGCGTAATTTTTTACCACAGTGGCAAAATAGTAGGCCGAATCGTCTTTTTTACCCTTGTTGTAAAACAGCTGACCTAACCAATAATTGGCGTTCGGCTGATAGGTAGAATCAGGATATTTCTTCACCCAAGCCTGCAGGGCAGTAATCGCCTGATCGTACTGCTTCTTCTCCAGAATCAGCGCAACAGCAGCATTGTAATCCGTGTTCGCATCGCCGGTTTGAGCTGGCGCGGCTGCACTGGCAGTATTGCTGTTACCGCTATCAGAAGCCGCAGCACCCGCTGCAGCGGCATCTGCACCACCGCTGGCCTGCGCACCGTTACTGCTGGAGCTGAGGCTGTCGATTTGCTGATAGAGCTGTTTCTGGCGCTCAATCACCTGATTAAGCTGATAGCTGTTTTGCTGGATTTGCCCGCGCAGCGAATCGATATCGCTTTGATTGTCGCTCATCTGCTGCTGCAACTGCTGCAGAAGCTGAGCCTGGGCATTAGAGATACGTTCAAGAGTGGTGACGCGGTCTTCGACCGAGCCTGAGCCAACGCTACTGATTGACGCCTGGGCATTAGCGGCCCAGGGGGCCGCTAAACCAACCAGTAACGACAGACTCAACAGATGAAGTCTGAAGTTACTCATCATAGGATTATCTTAGTAAACCAGTACGGCACGACGGTTTTTGGCATATGCCGCTTCGTCATGACCCAGTACAGCTGGTTTTTCTTTACCGTAAGAAACGATAGACATCTGGTCAGCAGAAACGCCTTTGCCTTGCAGATACATCTTAACAGCGCTTGCGCGACGTTCGCCCAGGGCGATGTTGTATTCCGGTGTACCGCGCTCATCCGCGTGACCTTCGATGGTCACTTTGTAAGACGGGTTGCCACGCAGGAATGCAGCATGCTGATCCAGCATCTGAGCGTAATCAGACTGCACGTCATACTTGTCCAGACCGAAGTAAACGATGTTGTTCTGCTGCAGCTGCTGCATTTGCAGGCGCGCTTGCTCGTCAGAAGACATGTTACCGTTCTGGCCCGCACCAGCACCGTAAGCGCCGTCGTTAGCGCCCATACCAGTCTGATCGTTGTTGTTGTTTTTGTGTGAGCTACATGCAGCTACTGCGATAACTGGCAGAGCCAGCATCAAACCTTTCAGCACTTTGTTCAGTTGCATTTCTTTATCCTATTATTTTGTTTGCCATACATTTTAATCCCCCGCCGTGCAGGGGACCTATGCATCACAGATACGGCGACCAGGCAGGGAATTTGACCTGTCCATCAGTTGCCGGAAGACGCGCTTTGAAACGCCCGTCGGTTGAAACCAACTGCAACACGGAACCCATCCCCTGAGTAGAGCTATAGATTACCATCGTGCCGTTTGGCGCCAGACTTGGCGTCTCATCCAGGAACGTGTCCGTTATTGTTTGAACGGCTCCCGTTACCAGATCCTGTTTGGCGACATGCTGAGCGCCACCGGCGCTGCTGATCATCACCATGGTTTTACCGTCGGTTGACACGTCCGAATCCTGGTTTTGCGCACCTTCCCAGGTAATACGTTGTGGCGCACCGCCGTTAACTCCAATTTTATAAATCTGAGGCGCACCGGCCTGATCCGAGGTATAGGCCAGGGTCTGGCTATCCGGGAACCACGTCGGTTCAGTGCTGTTGTAGCGACCATCAGTCACCTGACGCGTCTGACCTGAAGCCAGATCCATCACGTACAAGTTCAGGCTACCGGTTTTCGACAGCGCGAAGGCCAGTTTAGAACCGTCTGGTGAGAAAGCTGGCGCACCGTTGTGACGCGGATAAGAAGCAACCTGACGGATTGCACCGTTAGATAGCGTCTGAACCACCAGCGCAGATTTGCCGCTTTCGAATGTCACGTAAGCCACTTTGCTGCCATCTGGCGACCAGGCCGGAGACATCAATGGCTGCGGTGAACGGTGAACCACAAACTGGTTGTAGCCATCGTAATCCGACACGCGCAATTCATACGGGAACTGACCGCCATTGGTCTGAACCACATAGGCAATACGGGTGCGGAATGCACCTTTGATGCCGGTCAGCTTCTCGAACACTTCGTCACTGGCGGTGTGCGCTGCATAACGCAACCACTGCTTCGTCACTTTGTAAGAGTTCTGCGCCAATACGGTGCCTGGTGCGCCGCCGGTATCCACCAGCTGATAGGCAATTTGATAGCTGCCGTCAGCGTTTGGTGTGACCTGACCCACCACGACGGCATCAATACCTAATGCGCTCCATGCGGCAGGTTGAACTTCCTGCGCGCTAGCGGGTTGTTGTGGCAGACGCGAACGATCCAGCGGGTTGAATTTGCCGCTGTTGCGTAAGTCGGCGGAAACAATACCGCCGATGTCTTCTGGTGCCGCGCCTGGGCCAGCCCATTGGAACGGAACCACACCAATAGGACGTGCGGTGTTAACGCCCTGCGTAATTTCAATACGGACTTCTGCATGGAGCATGGCTGCCCACAGCAGTACAAAAAAACCTAAGGTTACACGAAGTGCCTGCTTCATTTTTTCTCCCTTACCTGAACCAGAGGTTCATGATAATTCGCACAGTTCCTGAAAAACACGAGTACTCATAGAGTACGGCAAGCTAACCTTAGTTCAACCTGCCGTACGTTACTGCATTATTCTGGTTTGAAACGCATGGGCGCGTTTTTAAACACTTCATATACAGCCTGCGAAGGCGGCTTTGGAATACGTGCCTGCTTCGCAGCGGCGATAGCCGCCTGACACAAGGCGGGGTCGCCACCTTCCGATTTAACATCAATCAGCAAACCATCCGGTGCCAGCTTGATGCGCAGGTTGCACTCTTTACCTTTATACAAATCCGCATCGTAAAAACGGCTCTGAATGGCTCCGACAACCTGGCCCAGATAAGAATTAATCTCCGCACCTGACGCACCCGCTTTCTTCTGATTGCCCTGCCCGGCAGCGCCACC
Source organism: Enterobacter ludwigii (assembly GCA_900068845.1). Lineage (GTDB taxonomy): Bacteria > Pseudomonadota > Gammaproteobacteria > Enterobacterales > Enterobacteriaceae > Pantoea > Pantoea ludwigii_A. The sequence continues at coordinate 341,391 of CEFQ01000010.1, read as the reverse complement.
CGATGCGGTGCCACTTTTCGGTGCATTCTTGCCAGAAGACAGTCCACCTAACAGATCGTCAACCGCGTTTTCGTTCTTCGCTGCTTCAGCGGCAGCTTTTTTCGCATCAGCCGCCGCTTTCGCTTTTGCATCCGCTTTTGCCTTCGCTGCGGCATCGGCCTTGGCTTTCGCCTCGGCAGCAGCCTTCTCTTTAGCTGCTGCAGCGGCTTTCTCTTTCGCCTCAGCAGCCGCTTGCTCTTTAGCCTCTTTCGCTTCCTGAGCCGCTTTCGCCTTTGCCTCGGCAGCAGCCTGCGCTTTGGCTTCAGCATCCGCTTTAGCTTTTGATTCTGCCGCCGCTTTTGCCTGCTGCGCCGCTTTCTCTTTCGCTGCTTCAGCGGCAGCTGCTTTCGCTTGCTCTTCCGCTTTCTTCTTCGCGTCGGCCGCGGCTTGCTTGGCTTCTTCTACCGCTTTGGCTTTGGCGTCGGCGGCCGCTTTTGCCTGCGCATCGGCTTCCGCTTTAGCATCAGCCTTAGCTTTCGCTGCGGCGGCTTCAGCCGTTTTCTGCTGTTCCTGCGCCTGCTTCGCAGCGGCTTCAGCGGCTTTCTGCTGCTCGGCCTGCTGTTTCGCCTGCTCTTTGGCTTCCTGCTGTGCCTGCAAGCGCTCTTTTTCCATCTCTTTCAAGCGCTGCTGCTCAGCAGCTTGTTTCTGTTGTAACTCTTCGGCCTGCTGCTGCGACTGTTTCTGCCGCTGCTGCTCGGCACGCTGACTGTCTCTTTGCTGATTCTGCTGGCGGTTGTATTGCTCAACCACGGCGCCTGAATCGACCATCACTGCGTCAATATCACTGCCGCCACCCCCGCCGCTGGATTCGATTTTCTCGTTAAACGAGCTCCAAATCAGTAAGGCGATCAGCACGATGTGCAGAATCACCGAAACGATTATCGCGCGCTTTAACTTGTCGTTCTGCTCGGTTGCCTTCGACACACTCGGTTCCCAAAAACGGTTCGCTTTAAATCGGCTGCGTCATCAAACCGACAGATTTCACGCCTGCCTGATGTAACAGGTTCAGCGCCTTGATGATTTCGTCGTAAGGGACGTCTTTCGCACCGCCGATCAGGAAGACCGTTTTCGGATTGGCTTCAATCCGGCGCTGCGCTTCGCTCACCACCTGCTCCGGCGGCAACTGCGTCATACGATCGTGATCCACGACCAGGCTGTACTGGCCGACGCCAGACACTTCCACAATCACCGGTGGATTATCATCAGTTGAGACGGTTTTCGAATCTGTCGCATCTGGCAGATCCACTTCCACGCTCTGGGTAATAATCGGCGCGGTTGCCATAAAGATGAGCAGCAACACCAACAATACGTCCAACAGCGGAACAATGTTGATTTCCGACTTAAGGTCGCGCTTACCGCGACCACGGGTTCTGGCCATCGTAAACCTCGACTTACTTCGTGTTGTCGGTGGAGAAAGCCTGACGATGCAGGATAGCCGTGAACTCTTCCATAAAGTTGTCGTAGCCCTGTTCCAGCTTGTTAACACGCTGGTTCAGACGGTTGTACGCCATAACGGCAGGAATGGCCGCGAACAGACCGATTGCAGTGGCGATCAGCGCTTCGGCGATACCCGGCGCAACCATCTGCAGCGTCGCCTGTTTTACCGCACCGAGGGCGATAAAGGCGTGCATGATCCCCCACACCGTACCAAACAGACCGATATACGGACTGATAGAACCCACGGTGCCAAGGAAAGGAATGTGGTTTTCCAGCGTTTCCAGTTCACGATTGAAGGAGATACGCATGGCACGGCTTGCGCCCTCCACTACCGCTTCTGGCGCGTGATTGTTAGCACGGTGCAAACGCGCAAACTCTTTGAAACCGGAATAAAAAATTTGCTCAGATCCGCTCAATTCATCACGGCGTCCCTGGCTTTCCTGATACAGGCGAGACAGCTCAATCCCCGACCAGAACTTATCTTCAAACGCTTCGGCTTCGCGCCCCGCCGCATTTAAAATGCGCGTACGCTGAATAATGATCGCCCATGAGGCAATAGAAAAGCCGATCAAAATCAACATGATAAGTTTGACCAGAAGGCTCGCCTTCAGGAACAAATCAAGAACATTCATGTCAGTCACTGCTTGAACTCCGCGACAATAGACTTGGGAAGCGCAATTGGCTTCATTAGATGTGGGTTGATGCAGGCAATCAGGACTTCTGCTTCATTTAGCACTTTGCCTTCGGCATTCACGATACGCTGCGAAAATGTCATTGTTGCTCGCGTCATTGAAGTTACTTCTGTTTGAATTTCCAGAAGATCATCCAGACGTGCAGCCGCAACAAAATCGATCGTCATGCGTCGTACCACAAAAGCCACCTGCTCTTCCAACAGGACCTGCTGATTGAAATGGCGCTGGCGCAACATTTCGGTACGTGCTCGTTCATAGAAAGCAAGATAACTGGCGTGGTAAACCACACCACCGGCATCGGTGTCTTCGTAATAGACACGAACCGGCCAGCGAAACAGCGTTGTACTCACTCTACATCCCGGTCTCATTTTAAACGTTGCTACTATACGCAAGTGAGATCAGCTTGGGAATGGTCCGCCAGAGCCAGGAGAAAATAATTATCACAGGTTAACAACTGGAAGGATTTTTAGGATGTTTCTTGACCGGACGCTGACAAAACCTCACGTCAGCGCCTGAAAATGCAGCCTTTTTAAGTCCTGAGCATGGACTTAATGGTAGAACCAGAAAATTCCTGCGACTAAAACCATCATCGCCGGCAAGGGTGAGAACCAGGCTTGCCAGCGCAGGCGCTGAGGACGAAACCCGGTACCGTGAATAACGCCAGTGCAGACGGCCCAAATCAGCAGCATTCCGTGCCCTATCGCTAAATCACTGGTGCGCGCGGCAAAGCGTGCGGGCTGCCAAATGACACAGCCCGCCAACCACAACGCGAGGATGAGCGAAAGGGCCCGCAGCGGGCCCTTATCCATCAGACGATACAGTGTCTGAATCAGTGCGCGCATTAGACTTGCTCGTCCTTCGCGCTGCTCTCTTCAACATGCTCCAGCGCCAGCGCCGTAATCACACCGAACGCACAGGCCAGCAAGGTGCCAAGAATCCAGGCAAAATACCACATGCTTAATCTCCTTAATCAGTACAGGGAGTGCGTATTGCTCTCAATGTGTTCTTTGGTGATACGGCCAAACATCTTGTAATAACACCAGGCGGTGTACGCCAGGATAATCGGTACAAAGATGATGGCAGCAATGGTCATTACTTTCAGGGTCAGCAGGCTAGACGTGGCATCCCACATTGTCAGGCTGATGCCCGGTACGGTGCTGGATGGCATGATGAACGGGAACATCGCAATACCGGCCGTCATGATCACGCAGGCTAACGTCAGTGAAGAGAAGATGAACGCCCAGGCGCCCTTCTCAATGCGCGAGCAGAGAATGGTCAGCAGCGGCAACACCACGCCCAACAGCGGGAATAACCACAACACCCGCGTCTGCTCAAAGTTCACCATCCATGCACCGGCTGCACGCACTACGTCTTTGCCCAGCGGGTTAGAGGCCGCGTGATGATCGATAACGCTTTTCACCACGTAGCCGTCGATGCCGTATTTAACCCAAACGCCTGCCAGTACAAAGCACACCATCATCACCAGCGCAGAGATTTGCGCAGTGCTGCGGCTACGCAGGTGCAGATCGCCTGCGGTACGCATCTGCAGATAGGTTGCGCCCTGCGTCAGGATCATCGCCACACTGATCACGCCCGCCAGCAAGCCAAACGGATTCAGCAGTTGGAAGAAGTTGCCGGTATAGAAAAGGCGCAGATATTCGTCAGCATGGAACGGCACACCTTGCAGCAGGTTACCGAATGCCACACCAATCACCAGCGGCGGCACGAAGCTGCCGATGAAAATGCCCCAATCCCACATGCCGCGCCAGCGCATATCTTCAATCTTCGAGCGGTAGTCAAAACCGACCGGACGGAAGAACAGTGACGCTAGCACCAGAATCATCGCCACGTAGAAACCCGAGAACGCCGCAGCATAGACCATCGGCCAGGCAGCAAACAGCGCGCCACCGGCGGTGATCAGCCAAACCTGGTTACCGTCCCAGTGCGGCGCAATACTGTTAATCATGATGCGGCGTTCGGTATCGGTACGACCCAGAATACGGGTCAGCATACCCACACCCATATCAAAGCCGTCGGTGACGGCGAAACCGATCAGCAACACGCCAATCAGCAGCCACCAGACAAAACGCAATACTTCATAGTCAAACATGGTAGCTCTCCTTATCCACGCACCGGCTGAGATGATGATTTCAGCGTTTCATGATGATAGCGCCCCGTCTTCAGGCTGCTTGGACCAAGGCGCGCGAATTTGAACATCAGGTACATTTCCGCCACGAGGAACAAGGTATAGAGACCGCAAATCAGCGTCATCGAGAACAGCAGATCGCCCACGGTCAGTGAGGAGTTAGCGACTGCGGTGGGCAGCACCTCACCAATCGCCCATGGTTGACGCCCGTATTCAGCAACGAACCAACCGGCTTCAATTGCAATCCACGGCAATGGAATGCCGTACAATGCCGCTTTCAACAGCCAGCGGGACTTACCGATACGGTTGCGGATCACGCTCCAGAAGGAGAGCGCAATAATGCCCAACATCAGCACGCCACCCAGCACCATGATGCGGAAGGCAAAATACAACGGCGCAACGCGCGGAATAGAGTCCTGCTTGGCTTGCTGAATTTGCTCTTCAGTGGCATTCGCCACATCAGCGGTATAACGCTTCAGCAATAAGCCATAACCGAGATCCTGTTTGGTGGCTTCGAACTGGCTACGAACAGCAGGATCTTTACTGCCACCACGTAGTTCGTTTAACAGTGCGTAAGCTTTCATACCGTTACGAATACGCACTTCATGCTGCGCCAGCAAATCTTTCAAACCGGTCACCGGCGTATCGACTGAACGTGTAGCGATCAAGCCGAGCAGATACGGAATCTGAATCGCATATTTGTTTTCCTGCGTCTCCTGATCCGGAATACCGAATAGCGTAAACGCAGCCGGTGCCGGTTGGGTTTCCCATTCCGCTTCAATCGCTGCGAGTTTGGTTTTCTGCACGTCGCCGATTTCATAACCGGATTCGTCACCCAGTACGATCACCGACAAAATCGCGGCCATACCGAAGCTGGCTGCAATAGCAAAAGAGCGCTTAGCAAAAGCCATATCGCGCCCTTTTAGCAGATACCATGCGCTGATACCGAGAATGAACATCGCGCCGGTGGTGTAACCGGCGGCCACGGTATGCACAAACTTCACCTGCGCAACCGGATTAAGCACCAGTTCGGAGAAGCTCAACATCTCCATACGCATGGTTTCGAAATTGAATTCCGATGCGATGGGATTTTGCATCCAGCCATTCGCCACCAGAATCCACAGTGCGGACATGTTCGAGCCGAGCGCCACCAACCAGGTCACCGCGAGGTGTTGCACCTTGCCCAGGCGATCCCAGCCGAAGAAGAACAGACCAACAAAGGTGGATTCGAGGAAGAACGCCATCAAACCTTCAATGGCGAGCGGCGCACCAAAGATATCGCCGACGTAATGTGAGTAATATGACCAGTTGGTACCGAACTGGAATTCCATGGTCAGGCCGGTAGCTACGCCGAGCGCAAAGTTGATACCAAACAACTTGCCCCAGAACTTGGTCATATCTTTATAAATTTGTTTCCCCGTGAGGACATACACGGTTTCCATGATCGCCAACAAAAACGCCATACCCAGCGTTAATGGCACGAACAGGAAATGGTACATCGCCGTCAGGGCAAACTGTAAACGCGACAGCTCGACAATATCTAACATGATGACTCCTTGCTCCTCGCATGAACTTCCCCTGCGGATGACAACGGCAAACAACAGACATTGACGCGCAGAATAAGATTCAGGAACGACTGATTATTGATTCCAGTTTTATTACTGAGATAACAGAGAAAATCTGTTGCCCGATATGCGTGAGTAACAGTGATATAAATTTCCCGAAAAACCGATCTTTTCAGTCTGGTTCGAGCAGGAGTGCGTCGAGGAGGCGACAGAATTGATTTAACAACGCCTGGCACAAACTCCTGAAAAATTATGAAGAAGACTGAATTGATGCAGCGCAATTTATACCGGTTGGCCCGTGCTTAGCCAGTGGTAAAGTTTGTTATAACTCGCCATTTATTGATCTGGATTAAAACTATAAATTTCCAGATATGTATCGTAAGAATGGTTGTTAATTAGTTGTCACAACCCGTGGGTTAAATTAAGAATATAATTACCTTTTCCGCAATTATTTAACCTCTATCTGGAAAGTCTCGCATCAATTCTTTGACAGAGATCTAGCGCCTTTTCCCTTCTTTACCTCGATGACTACGTAAGCATAGCCGCACTTTCTTCACCCGTTGCGCTTTTTCCCCTAATTTTTAGCAGGATATTGCCAAAAAAAAGACCACCCGAAGGTGGCCTTTCTGCATCACAACCGTGATGAATTATTGGATGGGCAGAACCGCTTTAACTGCGTCACCAATGTCTGCCAGGCTGCGTACGGTTTTCACACCGGCCGCTTCCAGCGCAGCGAATTTCTCATCAGCGGTACCTTTACCACCGGCAATGATGGCACCAGCGTGGCCCATACGTTTGCCTTTTGGTGCAGTTACACCGGCGATGTAGCCGACAACGGGCTTGGTCACGTGTGCTTTGATGTAGGCAGCCGCTTCTTCTTCCGCGCTACCACCGATCTCACCGATCATCACGATCGCTTCGGTCTGTGGATCTTCCTGGAACAGTTTCAGGATGTCGATGAAGTTAGAGCCCGGGATCGGGTCACCACCGATACCGACGCAGGTGGACTGGCCGTAGCCGATGTCAGTGGTCTGCTTAACCGCTTCATAGGTCAGCGTACCTGAACGCGAGACGATACCCACGCGGCCCGGCTGGTGAATGTGGCCCGGCATGATACCGATCTTGCATTCGCCTGGGGTGATAACGCCTGGGCAGTTCGGGCCGATCATACGCACGCCGGCTTCATCCAGCTTCACTTTCACGGTCAGCATATCCAGCGTTGGGATACCTTCGGTGATGGTGATGATCAGTTTGATGCCCGCATCGATGGCTTCCAGGATACCGTCTTTGCAGAACGGAGCCGGAACGTAGATCACGGTGGCGGTTGCGCCCGTCGCTTCTACCGCTTCACGCACGGTGTTGAACACCGGCAGACCGAGATGCGTGGTGCCGCCTTTGCCTGGCGTGACACCGCCAACCAGCTGCGTGCCGTAGGCCAGCGCCTGCTCAGAGTGAAACGTCCCTTGACCACCGGTGAAACCCTGGCAAATGACTTTGGTGTTTTTGTCGATCAAAATGGACATTATTTACCCTCCGCTGCAGCGACAACACGCTGTGCAGCGTCTGTCAGGCTAGTTGCTGCAATGATGTTCAGACCGCTGTCCGCCAGTTTCTTAGCGCCCAGCTCGGCGTTGTTACCTTCGAGACGTACCACTACCGGCACGTTGACACCCACTTCTGCCACTGCACCGATGATGCCGTCTGCAATCAGGTCGCAACGCACGATGCCGCCGAAGATGTTAACGAATACCGCTTTAACGGCATCATCAGACAGGATGATTTTGAAGGCTTCGGTCACGCGCTCTTTGGTTGCGCCGCCGCCAACGTCGAGGAAGTTCGCTGGCTCACCGCCGTGGTGTTTCACGATGTCCATGGTGCCCATCGCCAGACCGGCGCCGTTCACCATACAACCGATGTTGCCATCCAGCGCAACGTAGTTCAGTTCCCACTGCGTAGCGTGTGCTTCGCGTGGATCTTCCTGGCTCGGATCGCGCATTTCACGCAACTCCGGCTGACGGAACAGTGCGTTACCATCCGCGCCCAACTTACCGTCGAGGCAGATCAGATCGCCCTGCTTGGTGATCACCAGCGGGTTGATCTCAACCATCGCCAGATCGCGCTCGAGGAACATGGTCGCCAGACCCATAAAGATTTTGGTGAACTGGCTCACTTGCTTACCGGTCAGGCCGAGTTTGAACGCCAACTCGCGGCCCTGATACGGTTGTGGGCCTGCCAACGGATCCAGTGCCATCTTGTGGATCAAGTGTGGCGTTTCTTCTGCCACTTTCTCGATCTCAACACCGCCTTCTGTCGAAGCCATGAAGATCACGCGACGGGTCGCGCGGTCAACAACCGCACCCAGATACAGCTCTTGATCGATGTCAGTCGCGGCTTCAACCAGAATCTGGTTTACCGGCTGTCCATGCGCATCAGTTTGATAGGTCACCAGACGTTTGCCCAGCCAATGCTCAGCAAAAGCACGAATATCTTCTTTGCTGTTAACGACTTTCACGCCGCCCGCTTTACCGCGGCCACCGGCATGAACCTGGCATTTCACTACCCACGGGCCTGCGCCAATTTTAGACGCGGCTTCTTCGGCCTCACGTGGCGTAGTGCAGGCGTAGCCTGTCGGCGCTGGCATGCCATAGCGTGCAAACAGCTGCTTCGCCTGGTATTCATGTAAGTTCATGATGTTCTATCCATTCAGGTAAGATTTTGGGCGCGCCTTCACACCGCGCGCCCGGCGAAATTAGACGTCCAGCAGCAGGCGAGCTGGATCTTCCAGCATCTCTTTCACCGCGACCAGATAGCCAACGGATTCACGACCATCAATCAGACGGTGATCGTACGAGAGTGCCAGATACATCATTGGCAGAATCACCACCTGACCATTGACCGCCATTGGGCGCTCTTTGATGGCGTGCATGCCCAGAATCGCACTCTGCGGTGGGTTGATGATTGGCGTAGACATCAGCGAACCAAACACACCACCGTTGGTGATGGTGAAGTTACCGCCGGTCAACTCTTCAACCGTCAATTTGCCGTCACGGCCTTTCACCGCCAGCTCTTTAATTTTCTTCTCAATGTCGGCCATGCTCAGCGCATCGACATCTTTCAGCACTGGCGTAACCAGACCACGCGGGGTAGAAACCGCAATGCTCACATCGAAATAGTTGTGGTAAACCACATCTTCGCCATCAATAGACGCGTTAACTTCCGGGAAGCGTTTCAGCGCTTCAACCACCGCTTTGATGTAGAAGGACATGAAGCCCAGACGCACGCCGTGACGTTTCTCGAACGCATCGCCGTACTGCTTACGCAGGTCCATGATTGGCTTCATGTTGATTTCGTTGAAGGTGGTCAACATCGCGGTGCTGTTTTTCGCTTCCAGCAGACGCTCGGCCACACGCTTACGCAGACGCGTCATCGGTACGCGTTTTTCGCTGCGGTTAGCCACAGCGGCCTGCGGTGCAGCAGCGGCTGGCGCTGAGGCGGGTGCGGCTTTGCCGCTGTCGGCTTTCTTCGCCAGATGTTTTTCCACATCTTCACGCGTCAGACGGCCGCCAACGCCGGTGCCTTTAATCTGGCTGGCATCGAGGTTGTTTTCAGCAATCAGACGGCGTACCGCTGGGCTAAGCGCATCGTTGCTCTCTTCTTCCAGAGAAGCAGTCTGGCGCTGTGCAGGAGTAGACTCGTTGCTTTCCGCTTTCGCTGCAGTCTCTTTCCCGCCGCTGTTGCCTTCTTTCAGGCGGCCCAGAATCTGGCGAGAAGTAACGGTAGCGCCTTCATCTTCCAGCACGGCTTCCAGGATGCCGTCAGCAGATGCAGGCACTTCCAGAACCACTTTATCAGTTTCAATCTCTACCAGTACTTCATCGCGGCTCACAGAGTCGCCAGGTTTTTTGTGCCAGGTTGCAACCGTTGCGTCCGCTACGGATTCAGGCAAATCGGGAACGAGAATTTCTACGCTACTCATTTTCTTTCCTTTTTATTAACCAAGGTTCAGCGCGTCATTAACCAGGTCTTGCTGCTGTTTTTGATGTACGGACATGTAGCCCACGGCCGGTGAAGCAGAAGCCGGACGGCCTGCATAACGCAGTGACGCACCAAATGGAACCACTTCGCGGAAATGATGCTGACTGCAATACCATGCGCCCTGATTCAGCGGCTCTTCCTGACACCACACGAAATCCTGCACATGAGCATAGTTTTTCAATACGTCCTGCACGACTTTGTGCGGGAACGGATAGAGTTGTTCGATACGCACGATGGCCACGTCGGTCTGCTCGTTTTTACGACGCTGATCCAGCAGATCGTAATAAACTTTGCCCGAACACAGCACCACACGTTTTACCTGCTGCGGATCCAGATCGTCGATCTCACCAATGGCCGGCTGGAAGCTACCGGTGGCCAACTCTTCCAGGGAAGAAATTGCCAGCGGATGACGCAGCAGCGATTTCGGCGACATCACGATCAGCGGACGGCGCATACCGCGCAGCGCCTGACGACGCAGCATGTGGTAAACCTGCGCTGGTGTGGAAGGTACGCACACCTGCATGTTCTGCTCAGCACAGAGTTGCAGATAACGCTCCAGACGCGCCGAGGAGTGCTCAGGGCCCTGGCCTTCATAGCCGTGCGGGAGCAACATCACCAGGCCACACATCCGGCCCCATTTCTGTTCGCCGGAGCTGATGAACTGGTCGATGACGACCTGCGCACCGTTAGCGAAGTCGCCGAACTGCGCTTCCCAAATGGTCAGCACGCGCGGCTCTGCGGTGGCGTAACCGTATTCGAAGGCCAGTACCGCTTCTTCAGATAACACGGAATCCCACACTTTAAACTGACCCTGACCGTTATGGACATGGTGCAGCGGCGTGTAAGTTGAACCGTTTGTCTGGTTATGGATCACGGCATGACGGTGGAAGAAGGTACCGCGACCGGTATCTTCACCGGAAAGACGCACCGGAATCCCCTCGTCAACCAGCGTGGCGTAAGCGAGGTTTTCTGCTCCACCCCAGTCGAACGCTTTGTTGCCTTCGGCCATCTCTTTACGATCGTTGTAAATCTTCGCGACGCGTGACTGCACTTCTACCGATTCCGGTACGCTGCTGATGCGGCGCGCCAGTTCCTGCAGACGTTTCAGTTCAACGGTGGCTGGATAGCTTTCGTCCCATTCGTGGTTCAGGTACGGTGACCATGTGAACGAGTGCAGACTCATTGGACGCCATTCCGGCACCACACACTCGCCCTCATCCAGCGCATCGCGGTACAGATTCACCATCTCGGTGGCATCTTCGCTGGTCGCTACACCTTCGCTTTCCAGCTGATCGGCATAGAGTTTACGCGGCGTTGGATGCTTTTTGATTTTCTGGTACATCAACGGCTGAGTGGCACTTGGCTCGTCGGCTTCGTTGTGGCCGTGACGGCGATAGCACACCAGGTCGATGAAGACATCACGTTTGAAGGTGTTGCGATAGTCCAGCGCCAGGCGAGTGACAAACGCCACGGCTTCTGGATCGTCCGCATTAACGTGGAAAATCGGTGCCAGCACCATTTTGCCGATGTCAGTACAGTACGGTGTAGAGCGCGCATCTTTCGGGTTGGAAGTGGTAAAGCCAACCTGGTTGTTAATCACGATGCGAACGGTACCGCCCACTTCGTAGCCGCGCGCCTGCGACATGTTCAGGGTTTCCTGCACCACGCCCTGGCCGATAACCGCGGCATCACCGTGAATGGTGATCGGCAGAACCTTATTGCTACTTGGCTCAGCCAGACGATCCAGACGCGCACGCACCGAACCCATGACTACCGGGCTAACGATTTCCAGATGCGACGGGTTGAATGCCAGCGCCAGATGCACCAGGCCGCCTTCGGTTTCCACGTCAGACGAGAAGCCCATGTGGTACTTCACATCGCCAGTACCGAGATGTTCTTTGTGCTTACCGGAGAATTCGTCAAACAGATCCTGCGGCTTTTTACCCAATACGTTGATCAGTACGTTCAAGCGACCACGGTGCGCCATACCCAGCACCACTTCGCGCGTACCGCTCTTGCCGGCGTGACGAATCATCTCGCGCAGCATTGGCACCAGCGCATCACCGCCTTCCAGCGAGAAGCGCTTCGCACCTGGGAATTTCGCACCCAGATATTTCTCCAGGCCTTCTGCCGCGGTCAGCTCTTTCAGGAAACCTTTTTTCTCGTCGTTGCTGAAAGACGCGTGGCCCACCACCGATTCCAGACGCTGTTGAATCCAGCGTTTCTCATCGGTGTTGTTGATGTGCATATACTCTGCACCAATCGAGCCACAGTACGTCTGCTGCAATGCCGCGAACAGATCGGCCAGCTTCATGGTCTCTTTGCCGATAGCAAAGGAGCCTACGTTAAAGCTTTCCTGAAAATCGGCGTCGGTCAGATCGTGATAAGCCGGATCGAGATCCGATACAGCGTCCTGTTTCCACAGGCCGAGCGGGTCAAGATTGGCTTGCTGATGCCCGCGGAAGCGGAATGCATTGATCAGCTGCAGCACTTTAACCTGCTTGGAATTGGTCGCCGGATCGGTCACGGTTGAGGTGTAACGCGTAGCGTCTTTTGCCAGGCGGCGGAAGTAATCACGCGTGGTGGAGTGAAATTGCTCAGGTTTCACGCCAGTGCCCGGCAGCTGTTGGAACAGCTCGCGCCACATGTCATCAACTGAGTCAGGATCGGTCAGGAAATCCTCATAGAGTTGCTCTATGTAAGATTGGTTCGCGCCGGCCAGCCAGGAGGAGTCCAGCCAGGGTTTCATCGCGCTGTTCTGCATTGTGATCCCTTAAGCATTAATCTGCTTTTTATGAGGTTTCATTTGTTACCGCTTACGCGGCTTGCCGTAGTGAGTTCAGCGATACGAACCTGTGCGCGACCGGCGCCTGGCTCGTAAGGGAACCTTTATAAGCGTGGTCAGTACCGCGCTTATAGAGGCTTCCGTAAACATCCGGGAACCGCAGTTCCCGGACAGTGACTTCTTTGTTACGCCCCGCGTTGCAGCAGCATCGACTTAATATGGCCGATGGCGCGCGTTGGGTTTAGGCCTTTCGGGCACACGCTCACACAGTTCATGATGCTGTGACAGCGGAAAACACTGAAAGCATCGTTTAGATTGTCGAGACGCGCATTGGTTTCCGTGTCGCGGCTGTCGATCAGGAAACGATAAGCCGCCAGCAGGCCTGCCGGACCCACAAATTTGTCCGGGTTCCACCAGAACGACGGGCACGAGGTTGAGCAGCAGGCGCAGAGAATACACTCGTACAAACCATCAAGGTGCTCACGCTCAGCCGGGCTTTGTAGATGCTCGCGCGCCGGAGGATTTTCCCCATTATTCAACAGGAAAGGCTTAATCTTCTCATACTGTGCATAGAATTGTCCCATGTCTACCACGAGGTCGCGGATCACCGGCAAACCTGGCAGTGGACGGATGACAATTTTCTTCGAGCCGTTGCCCAGCGCAGAGATCGGCGTGATACACGCCAGACCATTTTTACCGTTCATGTTCAGACCATCTGAACCGCACACGCCTTCACGGCAAGAGCGACGGAAAGCCAGCGTCGGGTCTTTCTCTTTCAGACGGATCAGCGCATCCAACAGCATCATGTCGCGACCATCTTCCGACTCCAGGGTGTATTCCTGCATGCGGGGCTTGGCATCGACTTCTGGGTTGTAACGATAGATTGAAAATTCGAGTCTCATGATGATCTCCGCAATTAGTAAGTACGTGCTTTCGGCGGGAAGGCCGCACGCAGTTTCGGTTGCATGTTCACCTCACGGCGCGTCATGCTTTCCGTCTGCGGAACATAGAGACTGTGGCACAGCCAATTAGCATCATCGCGCTCCGGATAGTCGAAGCGGCTGTGTGCGCCACGGCTTTCGGTACGGAAGTTGGCGGCTACAGCTGTCGCGTAGGCGGTTTCCATCAGATTATCCAGCTCAAGGCACTCAATACGCTGGGTGTTGAAGTCTGGCGAACGGTCGTCAAGGCGCGCAGATTTCAGGCGCTCACGAATCACTTTAAGCTCTTCCAGACCTTCACGCATCGCCTCACCGTCGCGGAAAACCGAGAAGTTATTCTGCATGCAACGCTGCAGCGCTTTACGGATTTCGACAGGATCTTCACCGGTGGTGTTATTTTCCCAGCGGTTGAAGCGCGCCATCGCTTCATCGATATTTTCCTGCGTGGCTTCACGCAGTTCACCCTGCTCTTCAATACACTCCAGCAGATGCACGCCGGCAGCGCGGCCGAACACCACCAGATCGAGCAGCGAGTTACCGCCGAGGCGGTTAGCACCGTGTACCGATACGCAGGCGATTTCGCCGACGGCAAACAGCCCCGGAATCACCACATCTTCGCCCTGCTCGTTTACGCGCAGCGCCTGGCCAGTCACTTTGGTCGGCACGCCGCCCATCATGTAGTGGCAAGTTGGGATCACCGGAATCGGTTCTTTAATCGGATCGACGTGAGCAAAGGTACGCGACAGCTCAAGGATGCCAGGCAGACGCGATTCCAGGACTTCAGCACCGAGATGGTCGAGCTTCAGTTTAATATGCGGGCCCCACGGACCATCGCAGCCGCGACCTTCACGGATTTCCACCATCATCGAACGTGCTACCACGTCACGACCCGCCAGATCTTTGGCGTTCGGCGCATAACGTTCCATGAAGCGTTCACCGTGCTTATTCAGCAGGTAACCACCTTCACCGCGGCAACCTTCGGTGACCAATACGCCCGCACCGGCAATGCCGGTGGGGTGGAACTGCCACATTTCCATATCCTGCACCGGCACGCCTGCGCGCAGCGCCATACCGACGCCGTCACCGGTGTTGATGTGGGCGTTAGTGGTGGATTGGTAAATACGGCCCGCGCCGCCGGTGGCGAGAATGGTCGCCTTGGCTTTGAAGTAGACGGTTTCGCCGGTTTCCATGCAGATGGCCGTACAGCCGACAATCGCACCGTCTTCGTTCTTCACCAGATCCAGCGCATACCATTCGGAGAAGATGGTGGTTTTGTTCTTCAGATTCTGCTGATACAGCGTATGCAGCAAGGCGTGGCCGGTACGGTCGGCAGCCGCAGCGGTACGCGCCGCCTGCTCGCCGCCAAAGTTCTTCGACTGACCACCAAACGGACGCTGATACACGCGGCCGTCATCCAGACGGGAGAACGGCAAGCCCATATGTTCCAGTTCCAGAATTGCTTCCGGACCGACATGACACATATATTCGATCGCGTCCTGGTCGCCGATAAAGTCGGAACCTTTGACGGTGTCGTACATGTGCCATTCCCAGTTGTCTTCATGGGTGTTACCAAGCGCAACGGTGATACCGCCCTGCGCCGATACGGTATGGGAACGGGTTGGGAAAACTTTGGATAACAGGGCACAGGTTTGGCCCGATTGGGAGATTTGCAGAGCGGCGCGCATACCTGCACCACCCGCGCCGATCACCACGGCATCAAATTCTCTGACTGGCAAACTCATTTACACACCCCACACCACAACGATTCCATAAATTGCATACGACAACAGCGCAACCACAATCACAAACTGCAGCAGCAAACGGGTTGCTACCGGTTTCACATAGTCAGTCAACACCTGCCACATCCCAATCCAGCCGTGGATCAGAATTGAGAACAGCGTCAACATGGTGAACACTTTAGTGAAGGCGGATGAGAAGAAGCCGTGCCAGACGTCATACGTCAGCGTGCCTGTCATCACGACGAAACCGAGGATGTAGATAATGTAGAGCGTAATTAAGATTGCAGCAGCACGCAGTAACAGCCAGTCATGGATACCGTTGCGTCCTAATGCAGAAGCATTGCTTACCATACGAGGACTCCAGCCAAAATTGAGAGCACGACAGTGATAACAAAAGCCGCATGCGCGGAACGGGTTCCCACCTGCAGGGTTTCTTCCATAAAGCCAAAATCAGCCAACATATGACGAATACCGCCCACAGCGTGATACGCCAGCGCAGTTAAAATGCCCCACATGATGAATTTGGCGAAGAAGCTATCCATGATGGATGCCGCTTGCTGGAAACCTTCTGGAGAGGAGAGAGAGAGACCCAGTAACCAGAGCAGAATTCCGAGGGCGACAAAGGTGATCACGCCGGAGACGCGGTGGAGAATGGACGATATTGCAGTAACGGGAAACCGGATCGTCGAGAGATCCAAGTTAACAGGTCTTTGTTTTTTCACGGTTTTGCCCACACAGCTCTTTTTTATTTTGCTTCCTCCGGTCCTGAGTTGCAACAGAGACACAGCATGTGTTCAGACTGCAACCGCCACCAAAATAGCAACATCCAGTGTTAATAAAGCGGGTAAAACGCTGGGTGGCTCCTGGTGTCAGGGTGTTCCGGAGACCTGGCCGCAGTATAGGAGGATCACATTCTGATTACAATTCCCCTACAATCTCTTTGGTCACATTTAGGTTGAACAGTGATCATGCTCACGAATTTCACAATTAATACATTTTTAATTATCTGATTTGACAAAAGATCAACATTTCAGTTACAAACAATCGCATTAAAGCCCTATGATGCACAAAAGTTATGGGGATACACTTTCCCCTAAGCTCAAGTTATGTAACATTGCCAATACAAGCATTACAAAGCATCAGGTTATTGGTTACCAAGAAGTTATGTCGTGACAGGAACTTTAACATCCTCGATGTGCAGCATGTCATGCCCCGATGCCACCGAATGGCCCAAATTCAGCGTTCACTCTGTAACCCTGCACGAACCACGTTACCGCAGAGTGATGCTGTGAAGATTGTGGTTTTATGCAACATGAAGGCTATTCTGGTGTCTAAGATCCTTACCTTAAAGGCGCTATGGAGACGAAATAATGACAGATAAAAAAGTGACGCTAACCCTACAAGATAATACGTCTGTTGAACTGGACGTGATGCAAGGCACGCTGGGTCAAGATGTTGTTGATGTGCGCGCCCTTGGCTCACAAGGCCTGTTCACCTTCGATCCCGGCTTCACCTCTACGGCGTCCTGCGAATCTAAGATCACCTTTATCGACGGTGACGAAGGCATTCTGTTACACCGCGGTTTCCCGATTGACCAGCTGGCAACCCACTCTAACTATCTCGAAGTGTGTTACATCTTGCTGAATGGCGAAGCCCCGACCCAAGCCCAGTTTGAAGAATTCCGCACCACCGTTACCCGCCACACCATGATTCATGAGCAAATCACTCGACTGTTCCACGGCTTCCGTCGCGATTCACATCCAATGGCAGTGATGTGCGGTGTGACCGGGGCGCTGGCAGCGTTTTATCACGACTCTTTAGACGTCAACATTGAGCGTCACCGTGAAATCGCTGCGTTCCGCCTGCTGTCGAAAATGCCGACCATGGCGGCGATGTGCTACAAATACTCGATTGGTCAGCCGTTTGTGTATCCACGCAACGACCTCTCTTATGCCGGTAACTTCCTGCACATGATGTTCGCCACGCCGTGCGAAGAGTACAAAGTGAACCCGGTACTGGAACGTGCGATGGATCGTATTCTGATTCTGCACGCCGACCACGAGCAAAACGCGTCTACTTCTACCGTACGTACCGCAGGCTCTTCAGGCGCCAACCCGTTTGCCTGTATCGCCGCCGGTATCGCTTCACTGTGGGGACCGGCGCACGGCGGTGCCAACGAAGCGACACTGCGCATGCTGGAAGAGATCAGCACCGTTGATCACATCCCAGAGTTCGTTAAACGCGCGAAAGACAAGAACGACTCGTTCCGTCTGATGGGCTTTGGCCACCGCGTGTACAAAAACTACGATCCGCGTGCCACCGTGATGCGCGATACCTGTCACGAAGTGCTGAATGAACTGGGCATGAAAGATGATCTGCTGGAAGTGGCGATGGAGCTGGAACACATTGCGCTGAACGACCCGTACTTCATTGAACGTAAACTCTATCCAAACGTCGATTTCTACTCAGGCATTATTCTGAAAGCAATGGGTATTCCGTCTTCCATGTTTACCGTTATCTTCGCGATGGCGCGTACCGTGGGCTGGATTGCACACTGGAAAGAGATGCACGACGAAGGCATGAAGATTGCGCGTCCGCGTCAGCTGTATACCGGTTACACCGAGCGTCCCTTTACCTCGGCGCTGGATAAATAAGAGAAAGGTGGCCAAATGGCCGCCTTTTTTATTGCGTGATAAATCGCGCCGCTATGACTGGCATCCCGGACACCAGTAAAACGGCCGCGATGACAACACGCCCTTCTCAATCACCGCGCCGCACCGCCGACATTTCTTACCCTGCCGATGAAACACCTCGAAGCGAAAAGCCGCATCCTCGTGATACTTCTTCATGCTGCCACGCATCTGATACGACAAGCGCGGCACCGCCAGCATCGCCTCACTCAGCGCCGTTAACTGCTGTTCGCTCAGATCCTGGGCCCGATGTGACGCCAGCAGTCCGGCGTGCCACAAAATCTCCACCCGCAGATAATTGCCCAAGCCGGCGAGAAAAGCCTGATCGAGCAGCAAGCCGCTGAACTGGCGACGACGAAAACGTGGCGACAGCAGACGATCGCGCACCTCCTCAACCGTTAAGCTGGCATCCAGCACATCCGGGCCCACGCGCTGCAAAAACGGATGCGCGGCTAAGGTATCGGCATTGAGCAGCTCAATATCCGACGCGCTATACAGCAAAATGGTTTTATCCGCAGTTGCGAGCCGCACGCGTAACTGGCGCGTGGTATTCGGCTGCGTACCGGTGGGCACCACACGCCACACGCCGTACAGCTGATTGTGGCTGTAGAGCGTTAACCCGTTGGAGAAGTGGGTGAGCAGCGCTTTACCGCGCGTTTCGAAGGCATTGATGGTGGCGTCCATCAATGCCGGTTCATAGGTCTTGAGCGCCGGAAAGGCAAACCACACATCGGTGAGCGGTTTGCCAACCATTGCCTCTGCCAGTTGATCCGCTGCGCGGCGGATCTCCGGTCCCTCAGGCATAAAAACTCCGGTTAATGGGTGGCGCCACCAACGACGCGGATATCACTTTCCGTGCTCAGGATAACCTGCAGCGAAGTCTCCAGCGCCTGAATGACGCTGGCGGTGGCCATACTTGCCACACCAGGGTGATTTACCGCTTGTTCCGGCATGTACGGGATGTGAATAAAGCCGCCGCGCGCCTTGCTGTTAGTGGTATGAATCCAGTGCAGCAGGCTGTACATCACGTGATTACAGGTGAAGGTACCGGCAGTTTGCGATACCGAAGCTGGCACGCCCACTTCGCGCAGTGCGGCAACCATCGCTTTGATCGGCAGCGTAGAGAAATAGGCTGCCGGGCCATCGGCCTCAATCGGCTGATCGATCGGCTGCTGCTGATCGTTATCCGGAATGCGTGCGTCATCCACGTTAATAGCGACGCGTTCAACGGTAATATCGGCGCGGCCTCCGGCTTGCCCAACGCACAACACGCGATCGGGTTGAATCTCCTCCAGTGCGCGCGTCAGCACCTCACCACAGGTGGCAAATACCACCGGCAGCTGGCGCACCACAATGCGCGCACCGGCGATCTCTTTACCGTCGAAGCTGCGCACCGCTTCCCACGAAGGATTGATACTTTCGCCACCAAAGGGCTCAAATGCCGTCATTAACACCGTTTTCATGGCAACCTCACAGGAACATCAGGAAGTAGAGCAGGAAAATATTCACTACCAACAGTAGCACACCGGTTGGCACCTGAGCCTTGATCACCGCGTTGCGGTCTGGCAGCTCCAGCAGGCGCGCCGGCACGATGTTGAAGTTGGCCGCCATCGGCGTCATCAGCGTGCCGCAATAGCCGGAGAACATACCAATCGCCGCCATCACCGCCGGATTACCGCCGTGTTGCAGCACCAGAATCGGAATACCAATGCCCGCCGTGACGATCGGGAAGGCGGCAAACGCATTGCCCATCACCATGGTCAGCAACGCCATGCCACCCGCATAGACCGCGACGGCAATCAGACGATTATCAACCGCCAGATACTGCTCGGTGAGATGCGAAATCGCCGTGCCGACCCCGGCACTGGTAAACAGCAGGCCGAGCGTGGCGAGGATTTGCGGCAGAATAAACGCCCAACCCACCGCGTCCAGCAGGCGACGGGTTTCCTGCATCGACTGCAGCGGCTTTTCATGGGTAATTTTCAACGCAATCAGCCAGCCCAGCAGGCAGCCAATCATCATTGAGAACAGTGTCACCAGCGTGGAGTGATTGCCCGGGCCAAACACGGTGTCCTGCAAACCAGGAATATGGTTAAACGCCAGTACGCCAATCACTGTCACCAGCGGAATCGCCAGCGCCGGCAGGAACAGTTTGTTGCGCAGACGCGTTGCGCTTTCCTGCTTCTGCTCATCACTGCGCTGATGATAGCGGCCCAAACGCACGCCGCCGAAACCGGCGATTAACGCCATCAATACCACGGCAACGCCCACGCCGATATGCAACCAGCGGCGGCCCAGTGCGGCATCACCCGCCCATTGCCCCATCAGCTGATAGGCACCATCACCAATCAGGAAAATCAGACCATACAGTGCCCAGAACAGGCCAGTGGTAAAGCGGCGCGGGTTGGCGCTGTCACGCCAGGAAAGTACCGCGACAACCAGCAGGATCACCCCTGCCAGCCACATCAAATATTGTTGCTGGAACATTACTTTCCTCCTTTGGCGTTCAGCGCCTGCTGGTTCAACGCGCCCAATTCACGCGAGAGTTGACGATCAAGACGCACCAGACGGGCTGAATGAATGAGGAAAGCACAAATTGCGGTAGGAATGCCCCACAGCGCGATATGCAGCGGTTCAGTGCTGATACCGGCAGATTCCTGCATAAAATTATGCATGAAGATAATCGCGCCAAAGGCAACGAAGATATCCTCGCCAAAGAACAGACCAATGTTATCGGTCGCCGCAGACATGGCGCGCAGACGATGACGCACTTCTGGCGGGACTTCACCGTAGCGGTTTTCCGTGGCACCTTCCGCCATCGGTGCCAGCAGCGGACGCACCATCTGCGGATGGCCGCCAAGGCTGGTTAAGCCCAGCGCGGCGGTAGCTTCACGCACGAACAGGTAGACGATCAGCAAGCGACCCGCCGTAGCGGTTTTGATCTGCGCGATCCAGCTTTGCGCGCGCTCTTTCAAGCCATGACGCTCCAGCAGGCCGATAACCGCCAGCGGCAGCAGCAGAATCAACGGCAGGTTACGCGTATTGAGGAAGCCAGAACCGAGTTTTTCCAGAATATCCGCCAGCGGCAGATGCGCCGCCAGCCCGGTGACGAAGCCCGCTACAATGACCACCAGCACCGGGTTAAAGCGCAGCACAAAACCCACAATGATGGCGGCAATGCCCAGCAGCGGCCAGAGGTTAACCACGTTATCCATGTTGTTCCCTTATGTGAAAAGACAAAGCCCGGCGTGAGGCCGGGCAATGAGTAAAATGTTATGTGCTGGTGACGGCAATCTGATTTGTCGCAAAGGCGGCGCGCAGCGTACGGGCGAACTGCAGCGCATGCGCACCGTCACCGTGTAAACAAACGGTTTCCGCGTTGACCTTCACCCATTCACCGCTGATGCTTAGCACCTGACGCTGCTGCACCATCGCCAGCGTTTGCGCCAGCGCCTGATCGGCATCTTCAATCATCGCCTTAGGCTGACTGCGGGGTACTAAAGCCCCGCTTGCCAGATAGCCACGATCGGCAAACACCTCTTCGCGCGTGCGCAAACCATGATGCGCCGCCGCCGTAATCGAGGCGCTGCCCGCCAATCCCACCAGAATCAATCCGCTATCCACGGCTTTTACCGCGCGCGCGATAGCATCTGCTAACTGCGGATCGCCCGCAGCCTGGTTATACAGCATGCCGTGCGGCTTGACGTGCACCAGTCGTTCACCTTCGCTTTCCGCAATACTTTTTAGCGCACCAATCTGATAGATCATCTGCGCATACACCGTTTCCGGCGGCAGCTGCATGGCGGTGCGGCCAAAGTTTTCCCGATCGGGGAAGCTCGGATGGGCACCGATCGCCACGCCAGACGCTTTCGCCCAGCGCACCGATTGCAGCATGGTTTGTGCATCACCGGCGTGGAAGCCACAGGCGATATTGGCTGAACTGACCAGCGTCAGCAGCGCCTGATCGCTGGCGCTGCCTTCGCCGAGATCGGCGTTAAGATCAATCTTCATGTGCCAGTCCCCAAGCCATTTGGTCGAACGAACGTTGTTGATGCTGTTTGGCGCTGATCGCATCCTCCAGCGTGCAGTGAATAAAGTGAATGGGCTCGCCAAGACGAATTTGCGCCAGATGGTAGAGATCGGCTTCGATAACGCAGGCAATGCGCGGATAACCGCCGGTGGTCTGGGCATCGGCCATCAACACAATCGGTTGGCCGTTAGGCGGCACCTGCACCACGCCGGGCACTAAACCGTGTGATAGCAAATCGCGCGTGGCATCGCGCTTCAGTTCACGTCCCTGCAAGCGATAGCCCATCCGGTTGCTTTGTGGGCTGAGTTTCCACGGACTGCGCCAGAAACCTTGCTGCGCCTCACGGGAGAACTCGTTATATTCCGGGCCCGCTAAGGCACGGATGCGGTTGCCCCACAGCAATTGGCGCACGCCGGCTTTATCATGGAAGTCACGCGTCGGTTTGCCCAACGGCAGTTCGTCGCCGTCCTGCAATTTACGTCCCTGCCAGCCGCCAAATGCCGCCTTGAGATCGGTACTAACCGAACCGAGCATTTCCGGCACGGCAAAGCCTCCGTTCACCGCCAGATAACTGCGCATACCGCGCGTTGGCGTCGCCAGCGTCAGCACCTGACCTTTTTTCATCGGTAGTCGCCAGCCGGTCCAGACGGGGTTGCCATCCAGATCGGCATTGCAGCCGGCGCCCGTCAGCGCAAACCAGCCATCGCGGGTAAACTGCACTTTAAGTTGTCCCAGCACGATTTCCAGCACCGCGCTCTGCTCGGGGTTGCCCACCAGCATATTGGCGGTACGCATTGCCGGTTGATCGAGCGCGCCGCCAACGCTGATGCCATATTGGCGGAAGCCGGTGCGGCCGTAGTCCTGTAGCGAGGCCATCATGCCTGCGCGAAGAATTTTTAACATACGCCCTCCTGCTGCGGCACAAAACGCACACTATCGCCGGGACGTAGCAGTGTTGGCGGATGCTGAAGCGGATCGAAGAGGCTAAGCGGCGTGTGTCCAATCAGTTGCCAACCGCCGGGCGCGGCTAATGGATAGATGCCGGTTTGGCTGCCGCCAATGCCCACGGAGCCACTCGGTACCATCACACGCGGTTCGGCGCGGCGCGGCGTGTGTAAACGCTCATCCAAACCGCCGAGGTACGGGAAACCGGGCTGGAAGCCGATGAAATAGACCACGTAATCGATGCTGCTGTGCAGTTCTACCGCTTGCTTTGGCGTCATATTGGCGCGATCGGCGACCACTTGCAGATCCGGTCCGCCTGCGCCGCCGTACACCACAGGGATTTCGACCCGGCGCGACTCAGGCAGTTGCGCTTCACTCTCCTCCCACCAACGCTGCAAACGTTCAATGGCATCCAATGCATTGAGTTGCGGATCGCGCAGCAGCAGCGTCAGGTTGTTCATTCCAGGAATGACTTCCTCTACCTGCTCGTTCTGCTGCAAACGCTGACATAATCCCCAGATGCGCTGCTGGCTGGCCAACGAAACCGGCGGTTCCAGCTCCAGCACCACCGCGCGCTCACCTAGCAGATAACAACGTGCTCGTTGCAAAAACAACCTCCTGGTAAAAGTCAAAACATGTCGCGGAACGAATGTTATAGGGGCGCCATTAATGGCAACCGCATGTATCGTTTATGCGTAAAGGCCATAAGTTATGCGAAAGTGACAGAGATGTGTCAACAGATTTGCGCCCCTAACGCAGGTTAAGGGCGTGAGAGGGGAGAAATCAGGCAGGATTGTCGATGTCGATAAAGGTCACATCAAGGCCGTGGTGGGCAGCTAACCACTCGCCCAGCGCCTTGATTCCACCGCGTTCGGTTGCGTGGTGTCCGGCGGCAAAGAAATGCAAACCTTGTTCGCGTGCGCTGTGGATGGTTTGCTCAGACACTTCACCGGTAATAAAGGCATCGACGCCAAAGGCGGCTGCGCTATCGATAAAGCCCTGACCGCCGCCGCTGCACCACGCAATGCGCTTTATCAGCGCAGGGGCGTTGTCACTGCAGTGCAGCGGCGTGCGACCTAAACGCTGGGCAATTTTCTCTGCCAGCGCCGCGCCACTCAAGGGTGCTGCTAGCTCGCCCCACGGCACCAGCGGCTGAATCTCGCCTTTAACTTCGATATCAAACAAGCGCGCCAGCTGTGCGTTGTTACCCAACTCGGGATGCGCATCCAGCGGCAGATGCCAGCCGTACAGGTTGATATCATTTGCCAATAACGTACGCAGACGCTGGCGCTTCATGCCTTTAATTACCGGCGCTTCGCTCTTCCAGAAGTAACCGTGATGCACCAGCACTGCATCGGCGTTGCGCTTTACCGCTTCATCCAGCAACGCCTGACAGGCGGTAACGCCGGTGATGATGGTTTTCACCTCGGCGCGCCCTTCAACCTGCAAACCGTTCGGCGCATAGTCGCTGAAGGCGCTGTTATTCAATTGCTGGTTGACGATCTGTTCTAACTCGACATTATTCATTACGGCTCCCTGACCGCCTTAAGCCGCGCTGCGAGCGCGCTCAAAGGCGTCTAGTGTCTTTTTACGTGCTTCCTTATGTTCCACGATTGGCGCTGGATAATCGAGTTTCTTGTTATTTTTCTGCGCCCATACTTGCGGCTGATGGATATCACTGTCGGGCACTTCGCTGAGTTCAGGCAGCCACTGCCGGATAAAGTCGCCCTGTTTATCGAAGCGCTCGCCCTGGGTGGTCGGATTGAAAATACGAAAATAGGGTGCGGCATCGGTGCCAGTTGACGCGGCCCACTGCCAGCCGCCGTTATTGGCGGCAAGATCGCCATCGATCAACTGTTGCATGAAATAACGCTCGCCTTCACGCCAGTCGATTAACAGATCCTTCACCAGAAAACTGGCGGTAATCATGCGCAGACGGTTATGCATCCAGCCCAGCGTGTTGAGCTGACGCATCGCCGCATCAACAATGGGATAGCCGGTTTTGCCCTGTTGCCAGGCGTTAAGATGCGCTTCGTTTTGCTGCCAATCCACGTTGCGCGTCCAGTCGACAAATGGCTGATGCTTACACAAGGCCGGAAACGCCACCATCAGATGACGGTAAAACTCGCGCCAGATCAGTTCGTTCAGCCAGGTAAAGGCTTTGCCTTCGTTAAGCGCATCAGGATGCTCTTTTAACACCCGGTGCAAGCACTGGCGCGGCGACAGCACGCCAATCGCCAGATAGGCCGATAAACGGCTGGTGCCATCCACCGCCGGACGATCGCGCTGGTCCGGATAATGTTGCACCGCCTGTTGGGCAAAGTGGCGCAGCTGTTTTAACGCCGCCTCTTCACCAGCCGGAAACCAGCTTTCATCAAAGGCTTCACAAGGATAATCAAAGGCGGGAATTTTTTTTTCGATGTTGATAGGCGCACCGTCACGCGCTTTCGGTGCGTGATAGCACTCCGGAAGTCCCTGATGCAAGCGACGAACATAGGCTCTGCTAAACGGCGTGAATACTTTGAACATGGTATTACTGCCGGTTTGCACACTGCCCGGCGGCAGTAGCAGACTGTCGTCGAATCCCTGACAAATTACGCCCTGCGCGTCCAGGCGCTTTTCTGCCTGAGCATCGCGTTCTCGTTCGTTGATTTCGTACTGATAGTTATAGAACAGCGCATCAACCTGCTGTTGCTGGCAAAATTCGGCCAGGTAATCAATTGAAGCGGCAAAGTCATCGCACTGATGGTAATGCAATGGAATGCCGCGTTCGGCCAGCGATTGCTGCAATAAACAGAGATTTTGCTGGATGAATGCGGCCTGCTTCGGCGCCATCTGATGCTGCTGCCATTGCTGCGGTGTGGCGATGAACAGCGCAATCACTTTGGTTTGGCTATCGCGGCAGGCAGCGGCCAGCGCCATGTTGTCATTGATGCGCAGATCATTACGCAACCAAACTAAATGGGTGGTCATAAAGCCCCGAATTATTGCCCGTAGCGCAAACGTAGCGCTTCCGGGTAAGGATCAAAGTAGCGTTGCTGAGCCAGCCACGGGTGTGGATACTCCGCCATGTAGTGTTTCAGCATGGTTATCGGCGCTAATAATGGTTGCACGCCAAGACGATAGCGATCGATAAGTTGTGCCAGCTCCTGCCGCTGTGGCGAACTCAGTTGCGGACGGAAATAGCCTTGTACATGCATCAGCACATTGGTGTGATTACGACGTGATGCCTGATGCGACATGAGATGCATCAGGCGATTGCGGTACTCGCAGGCATAATCTTCCAGCGAATCCCACTGATCCATCGCCGCGACAAAGCGTCCCATTTCACGGTATTCATCCTGCGCATGAGAGAGCAATAGCAGTTTATAGCGGCTATGAAAGGCCATCAGCTTGTGACGCGACAGGCCGCTGCGCCACATCTCGTTGAATTCGTGCAGCGCGTAAACGCGGCCGATAAAGTTTTCGCGAATGGCATCATCGTGCAGGCGTCCATCCTCTTCCAGCGGTAACCACGGCATCTCTTTCTGCAGAAATGCGGTGAACATGCCGGTGCCCGCTTTGCGATTGTTGTTGGTTTCGGGTTCATAAACGCGCACGCGCTCCAACCCACAGCTTGGCGATTTGGCACACAGAATGTAACCGCACAGATGATGCAGCGACTTCACACGCTCTGCGGACCAGCGCTGCATCTTATCGGTAACTTCTTCGCCGCCATCCTTGCTGAAACAGAGATGAATATTGTCATCACTCTCTTTGACCAGACGCAAAGCCGGACGCGGTGTCGGTAAGCCAATTGCCATTTCAGGACAAATAGGTTCGAAGCGCACAAATGGTACGAGTTCATCAGTAGCGAACGTAAAACGTTTATGACCGCCATCGAATCGGACTTTATCCCCGAGCAAACAAGCGCTGATACCGACAGGAATTTTCTCGCTCATACTTGTACAACCCCTGAAATCTTGTAGAGGTTTTAAGTGTAGCTGAATTAGCGCGGGATAACAGTGGCAAGGTAAGCAAGGAGTGAAAATTATCAATAAAAAAACCCGGCACTTCACGGGAAGTCGCCGGGTTAATGATGCGTAGAAATCGCTTACCAGTGAATGCCGGCAGCCGCTTCCGACTGCGCCAGCCATACCGGTTTAGTACTGGTTTTGCACCACATGCGATGCAGGTAACTGTACAAACGTGCACGATCTGAGCGGAATAACATGACTGGCAGCGCCAGCAAACCGATTGCTACCACCAGCACGCGGCGCAATACGATTTTATACAGTGGATATGCTCTATCCATTTTTTGGCCCCCTTGTGGTAAACGTTGCGTTGAAATGTGATCTGGTTCAGATATTAACCGTTATTGTGTAATTTTACTACTCATCCGACCACCTTATTTGTGCTTTTTTCAATCAGTTTGCGCCGGGATGAAATTTAGTTACATAATTGTGAATTAAAGGTTCCTTTCAAGTTAATAACTTCGTGACGGACGGCGGGCCGCTTTATTGCTAAAGTGATACGTTAACTTTTTTGCCGCTGGAGGCAGCGTGACGACCATCTTGATAGTGGAAGATGAAAAAGAGATTCGCCGTTTCGTGCGCCTGGCGCTGGAGAGCGAGGGCCTGAAGATTGTGGAAGCTGAACAGCTGCAGCGCGGCCTGATTGAAGCGGCCACGCGTAAGCCCGATCTGGTCATCCTGGATCTTGGCTTGCCCGATGGCGATGGCAATGACTTTATCCGTGAAGTACGCCAGTGGAGCAGCATGCCGGTGATTGTGTTGTCGGCTCGCAGCGATGAGCAGGATAAGATTGATGCGCTGGACGCCGGTGCGGATGATTATCTGACCAAGCCATTTGGCATTGGTGAACTGCTGGCGCGCGTGCGCGTGGCGCTGCGTCGTCATCAAAGCAGCCAGCCTGAACCAATTGTGAAATTTGGTGAAGTGAGCGTCGATTTGGCGGCGCGCCGCGTGCTGCGCAACGAACAGGAAGTGCATCTGACGCCGACTGAATTCCGTCTGCTGAGCTTACTCCTGAATAATGCCGGCAAAGTGCTGACGCAGCGTCAGTTGCTTAATCAGGTTTGGGGGCCAAATGCGGTGGAGCACAGCCACTACTTGCGCATCTATATGGGCCATTTGCGGCAGAAGCTGGAAGCCAATCCGACACAGCCAAGCCATTTGCTGACAGAAACCGGTATTGGCTACCGTTTTATGCCATAAAAAAAGGCCGCTAAGCGGCCTTTTCTCTTCACTGATCTAATCAGGCGTTTTTCAGCACTTCACTAACAATCTCAACCGCTTCTTTCTCAATTTGCTGACGATGTTCAGCACCAAGGAAGCTCTCGCAGTAAATTTTGTAAGCGTCTTCAGTACCCGACGGACGTGCGGCAAACCAGCCGTTCTCCGTCATCACTTTCAGACCACCGATTGACGCACCGTTACCCGGCGCGGCAGTCAGGCGTGCGGTGATCGGATCACCTGCCAGCGTATCAGCACTCACCATTTCTGGTGACAGCTTAGACAGCGCCGCTTTCTGAGCCGAAGTCGCCGGTGCCTGCAGACGGTTATAGCTTGGCGCACCAAAGCGCTCAGCCAGCTCGTCATAATGCTGCTGCGGGTTCTTGCCGGTTACCGCCGTAATTTCTGCGGCCAGCAGGCACAGAATGATGCCGTCTTTATCGGTTGACCAGGCTGAGCCATCGAAACGCAGGAAGGATGCGCCCGCGCTCTCTTCACCGCCGAAGCCAAAGCTGCCATCGAACAGACCATCAACGAACCATTTGAAACCAACCGGTACTTCCACCAGCTTACGGCCAATGTCGTTGACAACGCGGTCAATCATTGCGCTGGAAACCAGGGTTTTACCCACAGCAACGTCTTTGCCCCACTGTGGGCGATGCTGGAAGAGGTAGTTGATCGCCACCGCCAGATAGTGGTTCGGATTCATCAGACCCGCAGGCGTGACGATACCATGACGGTCGTAATCGGGATCGTTACCAAAGGCCAGGTCGAATTTGTCTTTATACGCCAGCAAACCGGCCATCGCGCACTCTGATGAGCAGTCCATACGCACCACGCCATCTTTATCCAGATGCATGAAACGGAAAGTTTGATCGATCGCATCGTTAACGATGGTCAGATCAAGCTGGTAATGCTCAGCGATGCGCTGCCAGTAAGCAATGCCAGAACCGCCTAACGGATCCACGCCAATTTTCAGACCCGCTTTCTGAATGGCGGCAAAGTCAATCACCTGCGCCAGACCTTCTACGTACGGCTGGATCAGATCCTGCTCAACGATGTGACCGCTCGCCCATGCCTGATCCAGCGGCAGACGTTTCACGTCTTTCAGCTCGCCTTTGATCAGCTGGTTAGCGCGATCTTCTACCACTTTGGTGACGTTGGTATCAGCTGGGCCACCGTTTGGCGGATTGTATTTGATACCACCATCTTCCGGTGGGTTGTGTGAAGGCGTGATAACGATGCCGTCCGCCTGCGCGCCGCCGCGTTTGTTGTGCTCAAGAATGGCGTTAGAGATGGCAGGCGTCGGTGTATAACCGTTGTCCTGCTGCACAATCACGTCCACGCCGTTAGCAGCCAGCACTTCCAGCACTGACAGAATCGCTGGCTCAGACAGCGCATGCGTGTCTTTACCGACGTAGCATGGACCGGTGATGCCGTTCTTTTTGCGCTCTTCAGCAATTGCCTGGGCGATCGCTAAAATGTGTTGTTCATTGAAGCTTTGGCGTCCCGCGCTGCCGCGGTGGCCTGAAGTGCCAAATTTCACCGCATGATCCGGATTCGCCACATCGGGCTTCAGGACGTAATACTGCGAGGTTAATTGTGCAACGTTAATCAAATCGCTCTGCTGGGCAGGCTGCCCAGCACGGGGGTGATTGGCCATTGGCGCTTCTCCCTGACGCTTCAGTTAAATGGTGCCGCGAACTTTCTCTGTCAGTTCGTGTGGGAACTGCATAGCCAGCATGATGTGTTCCACCATGCTGCATTTGCGACCTGTATTGGTATTCGTGATCACCCAGTACGGTGTGCCGGGAACGTGCTTAGGCTTGGTATGGGTGCCATTTTGCAGCAGCGTGTGCTCGTCGCCCGCAAAGTAGACGCGGGTACGGCCCTGCAGCGAGGCAGTAGCTTCAGCAAACGCAGCCGGATCAAGACGATAGAGCGTTGACAGTACCAACATAAAGCGGTTAACCGCCTTATTCTGCTCGGCATATTCATCGGAAAGCAGCAGTTCACGCACCGCACGAACGCGATCCTGAGGACGCGCTTCGCGGCTGGCAGATTGAGCTTCTTTCATTGATGCACCAGCGGCAGGCGCAGCAGGTGCGCTCTGTCCGGCGGTAAACTTCAACATGCGGCGCAAAATATCTGAGGCGCTTTCACCAATGTGCTGCGTGTGGCTGGCAATATAACGGTAGAGTTCTTCGTCAACTTCAATCGTTTTCATCTTTTTCCGTACGATTCTGGCAAATGACAGAACCACGCATTATTGCAACGGCTTTAGCAAAATCCAGTCGTGCAAAATGTGAGCGGGTTCTAACATAAGGATTATAAAGTTAAATCCGTGGCAGCCGATAGCGTTGGCAACGTTTCCGGGCAAAAGTCGGAATATGCCCTAATGCCCACCGGCCTGACTGCTGGACAGGTGAATCCATGATAACCTAAGCCAAGGTCACAACCGTAAGAACTTTAGCCATGATTTTGAACGCCCGTCTGCAAACTGAACAATCTACCCCTGATGCCACGCCGATTCTGTTAATCCATGGTCTTTTTGGTAGCCTTGATAATCTTGGCGTGCTGGCGCGAGGTGTGCGCGATGCTCGTCCCACACTGCAGGTTGATGTGCGTAACCACGGCTTGTCCCCGCGAAGCGATGTGATGAACTATCACGCCATGGCACAGGACATTGTCGCAACGCTGGATGCGCACAACATCGATCGCGCTGGCGTGATCGGCCACTCAATGGGTGGCAAAATCGCCATGGCGCTCAGCGCGATTGCGCCAGAACGCATTGAAAAAATGGTGATGATCGATATCGCGCCCGTTGATTATCAGACACGCCGCCATGACGAAATTTTTGCCGCTATTCGTGCCGTCACCGCTGCGGGCGTCACGCGTCGCAGTGAAGCCGCTGAAGTGATGCGTCAGCATATTGATGAGGATGGCGTGATCCAGTTTATCCTCAAGTCTTTCGCTGAAGGCGAATGGCGCTTTAACGTGCCCGTGCTGTGGGATAACTACAGCACCCTATCCGGCTGGGAGGAAATTCCTGCGTGGTCGCATCCGGCACTGTTTATCCGCGGCGGCGATTCGCCTTATCTGGATAATCAGCATCGCGATGCCCTGCTGCGTCAGTTCCCGCAGGCGCATGCGCACGTGATCAACGGCGCCGGACATTGGGTGCATGCGGAGAAACCCGATGCGGTGTTACGCGCCGTTCGGCGTTTCTTTAACCTGTAAAAGCAAAAGCTTGCCGCTTGCGCTTTAGGATTGGCGTCAGGGAAGGCGCTGGAGTATGATGTCGCGCTAAAAATTTGCCACAGCGTGTTTTTCGCCGTGGTCGGGCCGATAATGTTTTAATCGCGCAGCGCCTTTCCGCCGTTCGCGCCCACTCAGTTTTACAAACCATGGCAAAAGAACAGACAGACCGCACTACGCTTGATCTCTTCGCAGACGAGCGGCGTCCTGGTCGCCCGAAAACTAGCCCGCTGACGCGTGATGAACAGTTACGCATCAACAAACGTAATCAGCTCAAGCGCGATAAAGTGCGTGGGCTGCGTCGTGTTGAGCTGAAGATGTCGAGCGAAGCGGTTGACGCGCTCAGCACGCTGGCCGATCAGCAAAATATCAGTCGCAGCGAATTGATTGAACAAATGCTGCTGGCACAGCTCAAACTGTCGTAACGCACGAAGACCGCACGCTGGAACACAAAGTCACGGCTTTACACGTTCCGCACTTTTTACCGGTCTGCTATTATTCGCATAACTGTGCAGTCAACTGACTTACATTCACAATCAGGATTTAAGAGGTTACCTAACCCATGGCAATCGTAGGCATTTTCTTCGGCAGCGATACCGGCAACACTGAAAATATTGCAAAGATGATCCAGAAACAACTGGGTAAAGATGTCGCCGAAGTGCATGACATTGCTAAGAGCACCAAAGAAGATCTCGAGGCGTTCGACATCCTGCTGCTGGGCATTCCGACCTGGTATTATGGCGAAGCGCAGTGTGACTGGGATGATTTCTTCCCGACGCTGGAAGAGATTGACTTCGATGGCAAGCTGGTAGCGTTGTTTGGTTGTGGCGATCAGGAAGATTACGCCGAGTACTTCTGTGATGCGATGGGCACCATCCGTGACATCATCGAGCCGAACGGTGCGGTGATCGTCGGTCACTGGCCAACTGAAGGCTATCATTTTGAAGCGTCAAAAGGCCTGGCCGATGATAAAAACTTCCTTGGTCTGGCTATTGACGAAGATCGTCAGCCGGAATTGACCAACGAACGTGTTGAGAAGTGGGTTAAGCAGATCTTTGACGAGCTGCAGCTGAAAGAGATTATTGAAGCCTGATTCCCTGCTCTGCCCGATGTGGGCGTAATCTCACATCGGGTAACGGAATTTCCTATAAAAATAATAGCTACGGTTTTTTAACTTTTCCCCGCAAATCTGTAGAATACCCGCAATGGTCATCCGCTTATTCCTCTGGCAGTAGAATGAGGCTGAGTGAAATGGAATCCAAAACCCAAGCGTCATGAAGACGTTAGTGACATTATCCTTACAGCCTTTGGTGATTAAGGACGTTGCTTTGGTTTTCATTTCACTGCTTGAGTTCTATAATGAGACGCAAATGAGAATGCGCGTTGACCTAAACATTCAAGGCCCCTGCGCCGCAAGTGACTAGCAAAGTAACAGGACAATATCCGCATGACTGACAACAACTCCGCATTGAAGAAGGCTGGCCTGAAAGTCACGCTACCCAGACTGAAAATTCTGGAAGTGCTTCAGGGACCTGGCCCCGAGTCCCATCACGTCAGTGCGGAAGATTTGTACAAGCGCCTGATTGATATGGGCGAAGAGATTGGCCTGGCAACGGTGTATCGCGTTCTTAACCAGTTTGACGACGCGGGCATCGTAACCCGTCATAACTTTGAAGGCGGTAAATCTGTCTTCGAACTGACTCAGCAGCATCACCATGATCACTTGATTTGCCTGGATTGTGGCAAAGTTATCGAGTTCAGCGATGAATCAATTGAAACGCGTCAGCGTGAAATTGCCACTCGCCATGGCATCAAACTCAGCAACCACAGCCTGTACCTTTACGGTCACTGTGCGCTGGGAGACTGCCGCGAAGACGACTCGCTCCACGATAAGTAATTGAGTGTGCTATGCAGTATAAAAAAACCGGCGCTCGAGCCGGTTTTTTTTATACCTGAAATCAGGCAACGAAAGTTTCTTGCAGGTAACGCCAGCGAGGAATGGTGGTGCTGCAATCCAGTACCGCCAGTGAAATGCGACTCTGATTGGTACCGTTCATCATCTGTAATTCACGATACTGAATCGTCACTTCATCGCTTTGCTGCGAAATGATGGCATGCTCACTGGTCGCAATGCGCATACCTTCACGCTGTCCCTGGAGCTGGCGAAAAAGCACTTCCATTTCGTTGAGATCCAATCTTTTGCCTTGCGGCGTCACCATTTTAAATTCGGGATGAAAGTACGACAAAAACAGGTCAATGCTGTCGTCGCTACCTTCTGCCTGATTGAAAATACGTTCGATAAGCTGATGTAAAACCACCACGCTATGCTTAGCTTCCTGAGCGAGACTTGTCATTTTTCTTCCTTAGATAACCCGCGGAGCAACGTCTGAGAGCGCATAGCCTACCTGAAAAAAAGTTTTTCACACTGGCAAATGGGTTAATTATTCTAAAGTCAGAATAGTCGCAAATGAGGAATTATAGGCTTGATGAGGCGGGCAGCATAAAAGGTTGTAGCTTGCCAAATAGAGATAATAAAAAAGGGCGATTGCTCGCCCTTACATGATCATATCGCGTGAGGTCAAAAACGCTTAATCGCCGATCTTTGTCCAGGTATCACGCAAGCCAACAGTGCGGTTAAACACCAGTTTGGATGGCTGTGAATACACACTATCAGCACAGAAATAGCCTTCGCGTTCAAACTGGTACGCTGCCATTGGCTCGGCTACACGTAGACCTGGCTCAACGAAGCCTTGTTTAGTTTCCAGAGAGTTCGGGTTAATGGTGGTGAGGAAATCCTCAGCCGCGCCCGGATTTGGCACACTGAACAGACGATCGTACAGGCGGAATTCCGCTGGCAGCGCGTGAATAGCAGAAACCCAATGGATGACGCCTTTCACTTTACGGCCATCAGCTGGATCTTTGCTCAGAGTATCAACGTCGCAAGTACAGTAGATGCAAGTGATGTTACCTTCATCGTCCTTCGCCACACGTTCGGCACGGATCACGTAGGCATTACGCAGACGCACTTCTTTACCCAGCACCAGACGTTTATATTGCTTGTTGGCTTCTTCACGGAAGTCAGCGCGATCGATCCACACTTCACGGCTGAATGGCACTTCACGCGTGCCCATCTCCGGTTTGTTCGGATGATTCGGCATGCTGATGATCTCTTCATGACCTGCAGGCAGGTTCTCGATTACGACCTTCAGCGGATCCATTACAGCCATGGCACGTGGCGCGTTTTCATTGAGATCGTCACGAATGCACGATTCTAATGACGCCATCTCCACGATATTGTCCTGCTTGGTTACGCCGATGCGGCGGCAGAACTCACGGATAGAAGCGGCGCTGTAACCACGACGACGCAGACCGGAAACGGTCAGCATGCGCGGATCGTCCCAGCCTTCTACAACCTTCTCGCTTACCAACTGAGTCAGTTTACGCTTCGACATCACGGCGTATTCCAGATTCAGGCGCGAGAACTCATACTGACGCGGATGCACTGGGATAGTGATGTTATCCAGCACCCAATCGTACAAGCGACGGTTATCCTGGAACTCCAGCGTGCAGAGAGAATGCGTAATGCCTTCAATCGCATCCGAAATGCAATGCGTGAAGTCGTACATCGGATAGATGCACCACTTGCTGCCGGTCTGATGGTGATCGGCAAACTTAATGCGGTACAGCACCGGATCGCGCATCACGATAAAGCTGGACGCCATATCGATTTTGGCACGCAGACAAGCTTT
Organism: Enterobacter ludwigii; assembly: GCA_900068845.1. Classification (GTDB taxonomy): domain Bacteria; phylum Pseudomonadota; class Gammaproteobacteria; order Enterobacterales; family Enterobacteriaceae; genus Pantoea; species Pantoea ludwigii_A. Next base: position 306,106 of record CEFQ01000010.1, on the reverse strand, counting down.
GCCCTCTTCGAAACCGCCATCGCGCATCTTCTGGAACAGCGCTAAGTTTTCTTCCACGCTGCGATCGCGATACGGGCTGTTTTTGCCCGGCGCCGTCAGGGAACCGCGATACTCACGAATTTCATCCGCCGACAGTTCATCAACGTATGCCAGACCTTTGTTAATCAGCTCAACCGCATAGTTGAACAATTGGTCGAAGTAGTCTGAGGAGTAACGAATGTTGCCGCTCCACTCAAAGCCCAGCCATTGCACGTCACGCTTAATGGATTCGACAAACTCCAGATCTTCTTTTACCGGATTAGTGTCATCGAAACGCAGATTGCACTCACCTTGGTAGTCTTGTGCGATACCAAAGTTCAGGCAGATAGATTTCGCATGGCCAATATGCAGATAACCATTGGGCTCAGGCGGGAAACGGGTATGCACACTGCTGTGCTTACCGCTCGCCAAATCTTCGTCGATGATCTGACGAATAAAGTTCGTTGGGCGGGCTTCAGCCTCACTCATCTCAAAATCCTCAAAAACTATAACGGGTGATTTGTACCACGAAGTAACGGAGTATGATCCACAAAGCGCAGGAGGGAAACAACCGTTTGTTGGTCGTTTTAAAACAAAAAAGGCAGGAATTGCTTCCTGCCTTCTGGCTCAATCACAAGGACTTAGCCTTTAACCTCGTACAGCGGGGTTTGGCCTGCAACCACTGAACCGGTTGCCAGTAAATTCAGACCAGCAAAATCATCGCTATTGCTGACGACAACCGGACTGATCATCGAGCGTGCGTTGGCGTTGAGGAAATCCAGATCCATTTCCAGGATTGGCTGACCTGCCGTTACCGTTGCGCCCTCTTCGACCAAACGCGTGAAGCCTTTCCCTTCCAGCGCAACCGTATCCAGTCCCATGTGCACGACAATCTCGACACCGTTTTCCGCTTCAAGGCAGAACGCATGGTTAGTATTGAAGATCTTCACCACGGTTCCGGCCGTTGGCGCGACCACGGTTTTGCCGGTTGGCTTGATAGCCAGACCATCGCCGACGGCCTTGCTGGCGAACGCTTCGTCAGGCACATTTTCCAGTGCAACAATTTCACCGGTTACTGGCGCGAGCAGCGTAGCAATTACCGCTTTTTCGCTGTTCATTACGGCCTGCGGTTTTACTACTGGAGCGGGTGCAGCCGTTGACGCAGCGGCAGATGCCGCAACCGGACCTTTGCTCAGGACGGTTTTCATTGCCGTTGCAATGCTTTCCGCTTGGGTACCCACGATAACCTGCACGCTCTGCTTGTTCAGACGAATCACACCTGAAGCACCCAGACGTTTCGCCACACCTTCATTGACCTGCGCGGAATCTTTGACGTTCAGACGCAGACGAGTAATACAGGCATCAATGTTGGTCAGGTTTTCCGACCCCCCTACTGCCGCAATATAACGACGCGCCAGAGATTCAGTTTGGCTTTCGCCGTTGCCGCTATGATCAACATTTACGTCATAACCATCGGTTTCGTCACCGGCAGAGAGTTCACGGCCCGGCGTCATCAGGTTAAATTTCTGAATGGTGAAGCGGAACACTGCATAGTAAATAACGAAGAATACCAAGCCTTGTGGGATCAGCATCCACCAGTGCACCGCCAACGGGTTACGCGTTGACAGCACCATATCTACCAGACCCGCACTGAAGCCGAAACCGGCAATCCACTGCATGCTCGCCGCGATGAACACGGAAAGACCCGTCAATGCCGCATGAATGACATACAGCACCGGTGCCACGAACATAAAGGAGAATTCCAGCGGCTCGGTGATACCCGTAAAGAAGGCTGCAAATGCCGCGGCCAGCATGATACCGCCAACTTTGGCGCGGTTTTCAGGACGCGCGCAGTGGTAAATTGCCAGCGCTGCCCCCGGAAGACCAAACATCATGATTGGGAAGAAGCCCGCCTGATAACGACCCGTAATGCCCGGGATTCCTGTACCTTCTGCGATAGACTGCGCGCCACCCAGGAATTTAGGAATATCGTTGATACCCGCAACGTCGAACCAGAATACTGAGTTCAACGCGTGATGCAGGCCAACCGGGATTAGCAGACGGTTAAAGAAGGCGTAGACGCCAGCACCGATTGACCCCATTTTCTGGATGTGCTCACCAAAGCTCACCAGTCCGCCAAAAATGAGCGGCCAGACATACATCAGCACGAAGGCCACGACGATCATCAGGAAGGAGACAAGGATAGGCACCAGACGGCGACCGCTGAAGAACGACAGCGCTTTTGGTAGCTCAACATGGCTGAAGCGGTTATAAACCTCAGCGGAGAGAATACCAACAAGGATACCGACGAACTGGTTATTGATTTTACCGAAGGCGGCAGGGACTTGCTCCACCGGTATTTTCTGAATCATCGCTACCGCTGCTGGTGAACAGAGCGTGGTCACCACCAGGAAGCCGACAAAACCGGTTAACGCTGCTGCACCGTCTTTATCTTTAGACATACCGTATGCCACACCAATGGCAAACAGCACAGACATGTTGTCGATGATCGCCGAACCGGATTTGATCAGCAGTGCTGCCAGCGCATTGCCTGCGCCCCAGCTATCTGGATCAATCCAATATCCGACACCCATCAAGATTGCCGCTGCCGGCAGAGTCGCTACCGGCACCATAAGCGCGCGGCCGACCTTTTGCAGATATCCTAGAATACTCACCTTATTCTCCCCCTATGAGACTGGCGTTTTGCCGTGGCGCAGGTTGATTTTATTATCCCGTCGCCCGGTACCTTGATGACACTTTTCACCAAGAGGCGCAGTGTAAAGATAAATTAATTCGCCTCGCAAATTAAAACCACTACAACTGTGACTTTAATCACCAAAATGGTGGTTTGATAACGCGAAATGCTAGCCAGCACCACAAACTTATTTTATGATGAAAAATATCGAGGCGCACTTTTCCCGGATGGCTACGCTTAAACGCATTACGCTTAAAGGCAGAAAACTGTCAGAGAAACGGCAACTCCACATTTCCAATCTTAATTGAGGTGAAGACATGAGACTGATCCCTTTGGCCACACCGACCCAAGTGGGTAAATGGGCTGCACGCCACATTGTTAACCGCATTAATGCGTTTAAGCCTAGCGCAGAACGTCCCTTCGTGCTCGGCCTGCCAACCGGTGGAACACCGCTGGAAGCCTACAAGCACCTAATCGATATGCACAAAGCGGGCCAGGTTAGTTTCAAGCACGTTGTTACCTTCAACATGGATGAATATGTTGGCCTGCCTAAAGAGCATCCTGAAAGCTATCACAGCTTCATGTACCGTAACTTTTTCGATCACGTTGATATTCAACAGCAAAATATCAATCTGCTGAATGGCAATGCCGAAGACATTGACGCAGAATGTCGCCAATATGAAGAGAAGATCCGTGCATACGGCAAAATTAACCTGTTTATGGGCGGCGTGGGTAACGATGGTCACATCGCCTTCAACGAACCGGCCTCCTCGCTCTCCTCACGTACCCGCATCAAAACCCTGACGCATGATACGCGCATGGCCAATTCCCGTTTCTTTAACGGTGATGTGGACCAGGTGCCAAAATATGCGCTGACTGTCGGTGTCGGTACACTACTGGATGCAGAAGAAGTGATGATTCTGGTTACCGGCCATCTGAAAGCGCAAGCGCTGCAAGCTGCCGTTGAAGGTAACGTCAACCACATGTGGACGATTAGCTGCCTGCAGTTGCATGCCAAATCTGTCGTGGTCTGTGACGAGCCAGCCACCATGGAATTGAAAGTGAAAACCGTAAAATATTTCCGCGAAATGGAAGCGGAAAATATGAAAGGTGTGTGAAAACACGATGTAATAAAACCTGCTGCTGTTATGCGGCAGGCTTAGCCGGGAGAGAGAAACGATGTACGCATTAGTGAACGGCCGGATTTTTACCGGTCATGAAATTCTGGATAATCATGCGATCGTGATTGCGGATGGCCTGATTGAACGCGTGTGCCCGCGTGATGCCCTGGACGCGGCAATTCCACAGCAGGACGTGGCTGGTGCGTATATCGCTCCTGGTTTTATTGATTTGCAGCTTAATGGCTGCGGTGGCGTGCAATTTAACGATGACATTAACGCGTTAAGCGTCGAGACGCTTGAGATCATGCAGCGCGCCAACGAAAAGTCAGGCTGCACCAGCTATTTGCCGACACTCATCACTAGCACAGATGCGCTGATGAAACGCGCCGTTGAAACGATGCGCGCCTTTCTGGCGAAGCATCAACATCAGGCGCTTGGCCTGCATCTTGAAGGCCCCTGGCTGAACAAAGCCAAGAAAGGCACGCACAACCCTGAACTGATTCGCCTGCCGGATGCCGAGCTGGTGGATTTCCTCTGCGCCAATGCCGACGTGATCACCAAAGTTACGCTGGCGCCTGAGAATGCGGGTAGCGAAGTCATTCGTAAGCTGCGTGATGCCGGAATTATCGTGTCAGCAGGCCACTCCAACGCGACCTATGAAGAAGCAAAAATGGGTTTCAGCGCGGGCGTGAGCTTTGCCACCCACCTCTATAATGCCATGCCGACCTTCGCCGGACGTGAGCCGGGTCTGATCGGTGCGCTGTTTGATTCGCCTGATGTATACTGCGGCATTATTGCGGATGGTTTACATGTCCATTACGCTAATGTGCGCAATGCAAAACGCATTAAAGGCGACAAACTGGTGTTAGTGACGGATGCCACAGCACCGGCGGGCGCGTCGATTGATCAATTCATTTTTGCAGGCAAAACAATATACTATCGCGATGGCCTGTGCGTTGACGAGAACGGTACGCTCAGCGGTTCTGCCTTAACCATGATTGAAGCGGTGCAGAATAGCGTTGAACACTGCGGTATAGCTCTCGATGAAGCGCTGCGTATGGCGACGCTCTATCCGGCGCAGGCGATGGGTGTGGAGAAACAGTTAGGAACGGTCGAAGCCGGAAAAGTCGCCAACCTGACTGTCTTTACCCGCGATTATCAAATCACTAAGACGTTTGTCAACGGAGACAACGTCCTCAGCGAGTAAGTATTGAATGACCACTGGCGGCCAGTCTCAAATAGGAAATGTCGATCTTGTTAAACAACTCAACAGTGCAGCCGTCTATCGGTTAATAGATCAACAAGGACCGATTTCGCGCATTCAGATTGCTGAACATAGCCAGCTTGCGCCCGCCAGTGTCACCAAAATCACCCGCCAGCTTATTGAGCGTGGCCTCATCAAAGAGGTGGAGCAACAAGCCTCCACCGGTGGGCGCCGCGCTATCTCGATTATTACTGAAACGCGTCATTTTCATACTATCGGCGTACGCCTGGGGCGTAATGACGCCACATTAACCTTATTTGATCTAAGCGGAAAATCGCTGGCGCAGGAAGATTATCCGCTGCCGGAGCGCACCCAGGAAACGCTGGAGAACGCGCTGTTCAATGCCATCAGCGCCTTTATGGCGGCGCATCAGCGTAAGATCCATGAACTGATTGCCATTGCGGTGATTCTGCCTGGTTTAGTCGATCCGATTAATGGCATCATCCGCTATATGCCCCATATCGCGGTGAGTCACTGGCCGTTGGTTTCCAGCCTTAAAAAACGCTTTAACGTGACCAGCTTTGTTGGACATGATATTCGCAGCCTGGCACTAGCCGAGCACTACTTCGGTGCAAGTCGCGACTGCGCAGACTCCATTCTGGTGCGTTTGCATCGTGGTACCGGCGCCGGCATCATCGCCAATGGCCATATCTTTCTCGGCAGCAACGGCAACGTTGGCGAGATCGGTCACATCCAGGTCGATCCGTTAGGTGAACGCTGCCACTGCGGTAACTTTGGCTGTCTGGAAACCATTGCGGCTAACAGTGCGATTGAAAGTCGCGTACGTCATCTGCTTAATCAAGGCTATCCAAGCACCTTAACGCTGAATGATTGTCTGATGCCGCAGATTTGCCGCGCAGCTAATCACGGCGACGCGCTGGCGTGCGAAGTGATTGAATATGTCGGCCGCTATTTAGGTAAGGCTATCGCCATCGCCATCAACTTATTCAATCCACAAAAAGTGGTGTTGGCCGGTGAGATCACCGAAGCCGATAAAGTGCTGTTCCCTGCCATTGAAGGTTGCATCAATACGCAGGCGCTCGCTGCCTTCCGTAAAAACTTGCCGGTTGTGCGTTCCGAGCTCGATCATCGCTCGGCAATTGGCGCTTTTGCATTGGCAAAACGCGCTATGCTGAACGGTATTTTGCTGCAACATCTGCTGGAAGAGTAATCACCAGCCTGCTGTTTAGCAGGCCCGACCGGATGCAATCTATGACGATTAAAAGCGTAATCTGTGACATCGACGGCGTGTTGATGCATGACAATACCGCCGTTCCCGGCGCGAACGAATTTCTGCAGCGCATTCTGGCGAAGGATATGCCGTTGGTGGTGCTGACCAACTATCCTTCACAAACCGCTCTTGATCTGGCGAACCGCTTTGCCAACGCAGGCATTGAGGTTCCGGATTCGGTGTTTTACACCTCGGCGATGGCCACCGCCGATTTCCTGCGTCGTCAGGAAGGGAAAAAAGCCTATGTGATTGGCGAAGGTGCACTGATCCATGAGCTGTATAAAGCCGGCTTTACCATCACCGACGTTAACCCAGACTTTGTCATCGTCGGTGAAACACGCTCTTTCAATTGGGACATGATGCACAAAGCCGCCTTCTTTGTGGCCAATGGCGCACGTTTCATCGCTACCAACCCCGATACGCACGCGCGCGGTTTTGTCCCTGCCTGCGGTGCGCTATGCGCTGGCATTGAAACCATCTCCGGCCGTAAACCGTTTTACGTCGGCAAGCCAAGTCCGTACATCATGCGTGCTGCGCTAAACAAAATGCATGCGCATTCGGAAGAGACGGTGATCGTCGGTGATAACCTGCGTACTGACATTCTGGCGGGCTTCCAGGCGGGGCTGGAAACGATTCTGGTGCTGTCGGGCGTTTCAACGCTCAGTGATATTGATGCGATGCCTTTCCGCCCGGATTGGATTTATCCATCGGTCGCCGATATCGACCTGTTCTGACGCCAGCCATCACCTCTTCTTATAGCCCTGCAATTGCAGGGCTTTTGTTTTTACTGTCGTTACCCATTTCTACGCCGCACTAAGTATGCGCATAAAACGAACGACAATACCGATTCATTAGATGCCATCTAAAATACTCATCAATTAATTAGATAATATTCAATATTACTCGCTCATCAACATTCTTTTTATCAAAGAATCGCAATTTTGCTTGCACCAACACCACCATTTAGCGCATTTTCTTATACATCACGCAGTCGAGGCTGCCTGACAAACGTAAAAATTACTTCGCCACAAGGTGAGATCAGGAGTCAGTTATGTGTTCAATTTTTGGTGTGCTGGATCTGAAAAGCGATCCTATTGAGCTGCGCAAGAAAGCGCTGGAATCTTCTCGTCTGATGCGTCACCGCGGCCCAGATTGGTCAGGTGTTTATGCGGATGATAAAGCCATTCTGGTCCATGAGCGTCTATCGATTGTTGACGTTAACAACGGCGCACAGCCACTGTATAACGCTGACCACACCCACGTACTGGCTGTTAACGGTGAGATTTACAACCATCAGGCGCTGCGTGCTGAGCTGAGCGATCGTTATGCATTCCAGACCGGCTCTGACTGTGAAGTGATCCTCGCACTTTATCAGGAAAAAGGCGTCGATTTCCTCGATGAACTGCAAGGCATGTTCGCCTTCATCCTGTGGGACAGCGTGAAGCAACAATATCTGATTGGCCGCGACCATATCGGGATTATCCCGCTGTATATGGGTAACGACGAGCACGGCAACCTGTATGTCGCTTCCGAGATGAAAGCGCTGGTGCCGGTGTGCCGCAGCATCAAAGAGTTCCCACCGGGAAGTTACATGTCGAGCGCCGATGGTGAAATCCGTCGTTACTGGCAGCGTGACTGGATGGAGTTTTCTGCCGTTGAGCACAACACCACCGATGCCGCAGAGCTGAAACATGCGCTGGAAGAGTCAGTGAAAAGCCATCTGATGTCCGACGTACCTTACGGTGTGCTGCTGTCAGGCGGTCTCGATTCTTCAATCATCTCTGCCGTGACCAAACGCTTCGCTGCGAAACGCGTTGAAGATGCCGATAAGAGCGATGCATGGTGGCCGCAGCTGCACTCTTTCGCCGTTGGCCTGGAAGGTTCTCCAGACCTGAAAGCAGCGAAATCGGTAGCAGAACACCTTGGCACCGTGCACCACGAAATCCATTTTACCGTGCAGGAAGGTTTGGATGCGATTCGTGACGTGATTTATCACATTGAGACCTACGACGTGACCACCATTCGCGCTTCTACGCCGATGTATTTGATGTCACGTAAGATTAAAGCGATGGGCATCAAAATGGTGTTATCCGGTGAAGGTGCGGATGAAGTCTTTGGCGGCTACCTCTATTTCCACAAAGCGCCAAATGCTAAAGAATTCCACGAAGAAAACGTGCGTAAATTGTTGGCCCTGCACATGTTTGACTGTGCTCGCGCCAACAAAGCGATGTCCGCCTGGGGCGTGGAAGCGCGTGTGCCGTTCCTCGATAAGAAATTCCTCGACGTGGCAATGCGCATCAACCCTGAAGACAAGCTGTGCGGCAGCAACGGCAAGATGGAAAAACACATCCTGCGCGAATGTTTCTCTTCTTATCTGCCAGAGAGCGTAGCGTGGCGCCAGAAAGAGCAGTTCTCTGACGGTGTAGGCTATAGCTGGATTGATACGTTGAAAGAAGTGGCGGCGAAACAAATTAGCGATCAACAGTTGTCTACTGCGCACTTCCGCTTCCCGTACAACACGCCAAACTCGAAAGAAGCGTATCTGTATCGTGAAATTTTTGAAGAATTGTTCCCGATTGCCAGCGCCGCAGAGTGTGTTCCTGGCGGTCCGTCGGTAGCCTGTTCTTCTGCAAAAGCGATTGAGTGGGATGAAGCATTCAAATCAATGGATGACCCTTCAGGCCGCGCCGTTGGCGTGCATCAGTCGGCGTATAAATAAGGTTTTTACTCAACAAGATAAGGGGCTCAATCGAGCCTCTTTTTGATGCAATAAGTCGTGTAACGTTTAAAATTTGCCGAATAAATCACCAGCCTGGTTACAAGCCAGACAAACAGGCGTTTTTAAGGCGAAATTCGACAAAAAAATTGTTGACGCTACAAGACTCAATACGCATAATGCGCCCCGCAACGCCGATGAAGGTTACGCGAAAAAGATGGCTACGTAGCTCAGCTGGTTAGAGCACATCACTCATAATGATGGGGTCACAGGTTCAAATCCCGTCGTAGCCACCATCTTTTGCGGGAGTGGCGAAATTGGTAGACGCACTAGATTTAGGTTCTAGCGCCGCAAGGTGTGCGAGTTCAAGTCTCGCCTCCCGCACCATTTCAGTCTTCGGCAGCCGGATGGGGTATCGCCAAGCGGTAAGGCACTGGTTTTTGATACCAGCATTCCCAGGTTCGAATCCTGGTACCCCAGCCAATCCGGAACATGTTGTGGATACAAAATCGACGAATGGGATATCGCCAAGCGGTAAGGCACCGGTTTTTGATACCGGCATTCCCTGGTTCGAATCCAGGTATCCCAGCCATCGTTAAAGGCAGTAAGCAGTACAAAGGCTACGTAGCTCAGCTGGTTAGAGCACATCACTCATAATGATGGGGTCACAGGTTCAAATCCCGTCGTAGCCACCAAATTATTGGGGTGTCGCCAAGCGGTAAGGCTCTGGTTTCTGATACCAGCATTCCGGGGTTCGAATCCCTGCACCCCAGCCATAAAAAGACAATTTGATAAACACCTATTGGGGTGTCGCCAAGCGGTAAGGCACTGGTTTCTGATACCAGCATTCCGGGGTTCGAATCCCTGCACCCCAGCCAAATTGCACAATAAAGCCCGCTTATGCGGGCTTTATTGTTTTCTGCTTATCGGCAAGTCAGGAGCGCATGAATGCGCCCCCGGCGTATCACAAACCTAATGCATAACGCAGCACCTTGCGCTTCAACGATCCGGTATTCTGCGCCGCAATCAGCGCCAGGTTACGTACCACGCGTAATGGCGGTAGTTTATTGCTAAACGCGAAGTAGAACAGATCCATCCCACCTTGCATGAGTAAGTTGTCTTTATAACGCTGGCGATGATAACGCTGCAGCACGGCATCCGACGACCAAAGCTCAGCCTGGCTTCGCGCCTCCACCAGCGTCGTGATCAAGGCGTCTACATCCCGATATCCCAGATTAACGCCCTGCCCGGCCAGCGGATTGATGGTGTGTGCCGCATCACCTACCAGCGCTAATCCCGGCATCACGTAACGCGTGGCATGACGTCGCACCAGCGGGAAAGAGGCGGCGGTTTTCACCTGAACACGCCCAACGCGTGACGGGAAATGCGCATAAATCTCTTTCTCCTGCTGCTGGAGCGGCAAACTTTGCAATTGACGGATGCGCGCTGGCGCGTCATACCACACCAGCGAAGCACGACGATCAAATAGCGGCAGAAACGCGCGCGGCCCTTGTGGTGTAAACTGCTGCCAGGTTGAATCGCCGGCATCCTGCTCACACTCCACGCTGATGAGCATGCAGGATTGCGCATAGTTCCAGCCATGCACGCCGATGCCCGCTAATTGACGCACACGCGAGTTGGCGCCATCTGCGCCCACCACTAAACGCGCATCCAGCGTTTGACCGTTATCGAGTTGCACATGCCAGCCGGCGTTATGCGGCTGCAGCCCCTGTAAACTCGCCGGGCAAATCAGCTCGATGCCCTCTTCCTGCATCTTTTCCCACAGCGCACGTTGCAGTACGCTGTTTTCCACCATAAAGCCCAACTCAGGCAATCCCAGCGACGCCGCATCAAACGTCACATGCGCGTTTTGCCACTCCCAGGTTTCCAGCTGACGATAAGGCGCACAACGCATCGCCTGCACGCGCGGCCAGACCTCCAGTTGCTGTAGTAATGCCACCGACGAAGCGCCAATCGCGGAAATTCGCACATCCGGATCGCTACTGGCATCAAAGGCCGCGGGTTCCGCTCGTTCAATCACCGCTACGCGAAACTGTTGCTGTGCCAGTCCACACGCCAGCGCCGCGCCGACCATGCCACCGCCCACGATCACCACATCAAAATGTGAATCCTGCATCGACTCTAATCCTTCTTTTTGTCGTGAGACCTGACAGCATCACGTTGATAGCTAAAGTGTACCGGAAATTCGTCGTCTGATCAGATGTGCACTTCACCCTGCATACGTCGCGTGGCAGGAAGCCGATAAGCGGATGCAACGCACCTGCAGCGTGAAGTATGCAGGGTTAGCTGGTCACAGCAGCAGCGAGGCATTACAATACGCGCCCTGCACTTCGCTTTAATCAATGGCTAGTTCGATGACCAAAAAACTGCATATCAAAACCTGGGGCTGTCAGATGAACGAATACGATTCATCAAAAATGGCCGACCTGCTGAACAGTACGCACGGCTACACCCTCACCGAGGAAGCTGAAGAGGCGGACGTTCTGCTGCTCAACACTTGCTCTATTCGTGAAAAGGCGCAGGAGAAGGTTTTTGCTCTGTTAGGCCGTTGGAAAAAGCTGAAAGCAAACAACCCCGAACTCATCATCGGCGTCGGCGGCTGTGTCGCCTCGCAGGAAGGCGAGCGCCTGCGTCAACGCGCCAGTTACGTAGATATCGTCTTTGGCCCGCAGACCTTACATCGCCTGCCGGAGATGATTAACACCGTGCGCGGGAGTAAAAGCCCGGTTGTTGATATCAGCTTCCCGGAAATTGAGAAGTTTGACCGCCTGCCAGAACCGCGCGCCGAGGGTCCAACGGCCTTTGTTTCCATCATGGAAGGCTGCAACAAATATTGTACTTTCTGCGTGGTGCCTTACACCCGCGGCGAGGAAGTCAGCCGCCCAAGCGATGATATTCTGCTGGAAATCGCCCAGCTTGCCGCTCAGGGTGTGCGGGAAGTCAATCTGCTGGGCCAGAATGTCAACGCCTATCGCGGTGCCACTTTTGATGGCGACGTCTGCACCTTTGCTGAATTGCTGCGCTTAGTTGCGGCAATTGACGGCATTGATCGTATTCGCTTCACCACCAGCCATCCGATCGAATTTACCGATGACATCATCGAGGTTTATCGCGATACGCCAGAGCTGGCGAGTTTCCTGCACCTGCCGGTACAGAGCGGCTCGGATCGCATTCTGACGCTGATGAAACGCGCTCACACCGCGCTGGAGTACAAAGCGATTATCCGCAAATTGAAAGCCGCGCGTCCGGATATTCAGCTGAGCTCCGATTTCATCATCGGTTTCCCCGGCGAAACGCAGCAGGATTTTGAGCAGACCATGAAGCTGGTTGGCGACGTGAATTTCGATGTCAGCTTCAGTTTTATCTACTCCATGCGACCAGGAACGCCCGCGGCCGATCTGCCAGACGATGTGTCAGAAGACGAGAAAAAACAGCGTCTTTTCATCCTGCAGGACCGCATCAATCAGCAGGTGATGGCATGGAGTCGCCGCATGCTGGGCACCACGCAGCGTGTGCTGGTAGAAGGCATTTCGCGTAAGAATGTGATGGAGCTGACTGGCCGCACGGATAATAACCGTGTGGTCAATTTTGAAGCGCCAGTAGAAATGATCGGTAAGTTTGTTGATGTCGAAATTGTTGATGTGTATGCCAGTTCCCTGCGTGGCGTGCTGGTTCGCACCGAAGCGCAAATGGCGCTGCGTGTGGCCGAAAGCCCGGCGTCAGTGATTGCCCGTACCCGCAAAGAGAACGACATTGGCGTCGCTATGTTCCAGCCGTGAAACCTCGAACGTTGAGCGGCAGCGCACAAAGCGCTGTCGCCTGTTGCATCTTAAAGCCCTTGCTTTACACAAGTGCTGCCCAAATATCGTTTCTGAAGCTTGCGCCTCTGCGCAGCGCCATAAATAATTCCCTAAAGATGCTGAAATTTTTTCTTCAGCCTTCGGCACACCTTTTCAACTGGCCCTGAGTGACCTTAAGGATTCATTTGAATATCGAAACGCGTGAAATCGCCCTTGAACCGGCAGATAACCAACGACTGATGAGCTTGTGCGGTCCGATGGATGACAATGTGAAACAGTTGGAGCGCCGTTTGGGCATTGAAATCAAACGCCGCGATAACCAATTCACCCTGACTGGGCGCGCGCTGTGCGTAGACGCTGCCGTCAATATCCTACGCACGCTGTACGTTGATACCGCCCCCATGCGTGGTCAGATTAAAGATATCGAACCGGACCAGATCCACCTGGCGATCAAAGAGAGCCGCGTGCTGGAACAGAGCGCTGAGAGCGTGCCGGAATTCGGTAAAGCGGTGAACATCAAGACCAAGCGCGGCGTGATCAAACCGCGTACGCCTAATCAGGCACAATACATCGCCAATATCTTCGCCCACGACATCACCTTTGGTATCGGCCCTGCCGGTACCGGTAAAACCTATCTGGCAGTGGCGGCCGCGGTTGATGCGCTGGAGCGTCAGGAGATTCGTCGTATCCTGCTGACACGTCCTGCGGTTGAAGCCGGTGAAAAACTCGGCTTCCTGCCCGGCGATCTCAGCCAGAAAGTCGATCCGTATCTGCGCCCACTGTACGACGCGCTGTTCGAAATGCTCGGTTTTGAGCGTGTAGAGAAGCTGATTGAGCGTAACGTGATAGAAGTGGCTCCGCTGGCCTACATGCGCGGACGTACGCTGAACGATGCTTTCGTGATCCTGGATGAGAGCCAGAACACCACCATCGAACAGATGAAGATGTTCCTGACGCGTATCGGCTTCAATTCGAAAGCGGTCATTACCGGTGATGTGACGCAGATTGACTTGCCGCGCAGCACCAAATCCGGCCTGCGCCACGCCATTGAAGTGCTGGCAGAAGTCGATGAAATTAGCTTTAACTTTTTCCACAGCGAAGACGTGGTACGTCATCCGGTTGTCGCACGCATCGTGAATGCCTATGAGGCCTGGGAGACCGCTGACCAGAAACGCCGCGATCAACAGGCAGAAGAGCGCAAACGCGAAGCTATCGCGGCTCAGCTTGCCAGCCAAACCAGTACGCAGGAGCGTTCATGAGCGCGGTGATTCTTGATCTACAGCTGGCATGCGCCGATGAAAACCATCTGCCCGCGGAACATGAGTTTCAACGCTGGCTTGAAGCGGCAGTCACGCCATTTCAACCAGAAAGCGAAGTGACGATCCGCCTGGTGGATGAAGCGGAGAGTAATGAGCTTAATCTGACTTATCGCGGTAAAGATAAGCCGACTAACGTGCTGTCATTCCCGTTTGAAGCACCGCCGGGAATTGAACTGCCGTTGCTTGGCGATCTGATTATTTGCCGTCAGGTTGTCGAGCAAGAGGCTGCTGAACAAGGCAAAACTGTCGAAGCCCACTGGGCGCATATGGTGGTGCACGGAACGCTGCATCTGCTGGGTTACGACCATATCGAAGATGAAGAAGCCGAAGAGATGGAGGCGCTGGAGACCGAGATAATGCTTGCTCTTGGTTATCCTGATCCGTACATTTCGGAGAAAGAAGACGCCTGAGCCGCTGGTTCAGGTTATTGCGCTGCTGGCGTGGATGCCGGCAGCCCCAATCCCTCATTAGAGAGAACTAAATAAAAACGCCATGAGCGACGACCATTCTCAAAACAGCGACGCACCCAGTAGTAAAAAGGGATTTTTCTCCCTGTTAATCAACCAACTGTTTCACGGTGAACCAAAAAACCGTGATGAACTGCTGGGGTTAATCCGCGATTCTGAGCAGAAAGAGCTGATCGACCAGGATACCCGCGACATGCTCGAAGGGGTGCTGGATATTGCCGACCAGCGCGTGCGCGACATTATGATCCCACGCTCGCAAATGATCACCCTGAAACGCAACCAAACTCTGGAAGAGTGCCTTGCGGTGATTATTGAATCTGCGCATTCACGCTTCCCGGTGATCAGCGAAGACAAAGACCATGTTGAAGGTATTTTGATGGCCAAGGACCTGCTGCCGTTTATGACCAGCGCGTCTGAGCCGTTCAGCATGGAAAAAGTGTTGCGTACCGCCGTGGTGGTGCCTGAAAGCAAGCGCGTAGACCGTATGCTGAAGGAGTTCCGCTCGCAGCGTTATCACATGGCGATTGTCATTGATGAATTTGGCGGCGTCTCTGGACTGGTGACCATTGAAGATATCCTTGAGCTGATTGTCGGCGAAATTGAAGATGAGTATGACGATGAAGAAGATCGTGATATCCGCCAGCTCAATCGTTACACCTATACCATGCGCGCCCTGACGCAAATTGAAGATTTCAATGAGGTCTTTGGCACCGATTTCAGTGATGACGAAGTCGATACCATTGGCGGATTGGTCATGCAGGGCTTCGGCCACCTTCCCGCTCGCGGCGAAAGTATTGTCATTGATGGCTATCAATTCAAAGTCGCCATGGCTGACAGCCGCCGTATCATCCAGGTGCATGTAAAAATTCCGGAAGACTCACCACAACCGCAACTGGAAGACGAATAACTTTATGGCTTTAGCCTCTCTTTACTCGCAGCAGCGGGTTCGCCTGCTGCTGGCGTTAATTTCGGGTGCCGTTGGCACCCTTTCCTTTTCTCCCTACGATTTCTGGCCCGCGGCGTTAGTTTCGCTGTTTGGTCTGCAACTGTTGCTGCTGGAACGCCGTCCTGCCCAGGCAGCAGCCATCGGCTTCGTCTGGGGCTTTGGCCTATTTGGTAGCGGCATTAACTGGGTTTACGTCAGCATCGCCACCTTTGGCGGTATGCCCGGCCCGGTTAATATCTTCCTGGTGATTCTGCTGGCGGCTTATCTGTCACTCTATCCGCTGCTGTTCGCCAGCCTGCTTAACCGCTTCTGGCCACGCGCTTCGCTGTGGCGATTAGCGCTGGCGGCACCTGCCTTGTGGCAAATAAGCGAATTCCTGCGCGGTTGGGTTCTGACCGGATTTCCGTGGCTGCAGTTTGGCTACAGCCAGATTGACGGTCCGCTAAAAGGTTTAGCGCCGTTAGCCGGTGTGGAAACCATCACCTTCCTGCTGATGGTGATCGCCGGATTGCTGGCGCATGCGTTGCATTATCGTAGCGTGAAAAGTTTAATCGCCGCCGCGTTACTGCTATTGCTGCCGTGGCCGCTGCGCATGTTGCAGTGGTATAAGCCGCTGCCGCAACGCAGCGTCGATATTGCGATGGTGCAAGGCAACATCCCACAGTCGATGAAGTGGGATCCGCAGCAGTTGCTGAATACGCTGCGCGTTTACACCTCTTACAGCCAGCCTTTTATCGGCAAGGCACCGATTATTATCTGGCCCGAATCGGCCATTACCGATTTAGAGAGTAACCAGCAGCCGTTCCTGCGAGCGCTGGATGCTGAACTGCGCGCGCGCGGCAGTTCACTGATTACCGGTATCGTGGATTCTCGCGTGGAAGGTGATAATCGCTATCACGACTACAACTCCGTGATTGTGCTGGGCGGCGAACAGCCTTACAGCTATCAAAGCCAGAACCGCTATCAGAAAAATCATCTGGTGCCATTTGGTGAATTTGTACCGCTGGAAGAGCTGCTGCGTCCGCTGGCGCCGTTCTTTGATTTGCCGATGTCCTCCTTCAGCCGTGGCGCCTATATACAGCCGCAGCTGAAAGTGTCGGGATATAACCTGACCAGCGCTATCTGCTATGAGATCGTGCTGGGTGAACAAGTACGCGCCAACTTCAGGCCCGATACCAACTTCCTGCTGACCGTCTCCAACGATGCCTGGTTCGGTCACTCTATTGGGCCATGGCAGCATTTCCAGATGGCACGCATGCGCGCGCTGGAGCTGGGACGTCCGTTGCTGCGCTCCACCAATAACGGTGTTACCGCGGTAGTGAATGCCAACGGCGAGGTGGAGAAAGCGTTGCCACAGTTCACCCGTGATGTGCTGGAAGCCAAAGTGACGCCGACTCAAGGTGAAACACCGTACGCCAAAGCGGGCATCTGGCCGGTTTGGCTTCTGACACTGATGGGCATTGTTGTGGCCATTCTGCGTCGCCGCCACTGATTCAGGATGCAACTCTGACAGGCGAAGTGCACACTTCGCCTTTTTAATGCGCTGTTTTCTCCCCCTTCTACTCTGCGTTCCCCGATTCTCTGCTGGCTTTTTACACTTATTCATCGTGCTGGCACGATCATTGCTATTTATTTCAGTGATTTTCGTAAACATCGGCTTTTGTCAGCGTAATGCAACCTTTACGCACTAATTTAAGGCAATGCTGCGCACTGCATTAGCGCATAGGTCGATTTTTGCCTTTTATTGGTGCGGAGCGGCTCGCAAAAAAGAAACTTTTTTGTTTCATTGCGTTAACAATTCGCTATGTTAATCACTATCCTGCGCGCAGTTGCGCTATGGGATAACTAAAAAAGCAGCACGAAATACACACAACATCACAATCTGCGCAGTTTATGTTCTGCGCGACATCCATACGAAGGAGTTGGAACATGCAGATACGCAAAGTGGCATTATCTCTTTTGCTGCTGGGAGCAGCAGCGGGAGCGGCCCAGGCGGAAGATTTCACCGGTACCCTGAAAAAAATCAATGATAGCGGCGTCATCGTCGTTGGGCATCGTGAATCATCAGTTCCCTTTTCTTACTATGACAACCAACAAAAAGTGGTTGGCTATTCACAGGATTATTCAAACGCCATCATTGCCGCCATTAAGGCCAAACTGAATAAGCCCGATTTGCAGATCAAAATGCTGCCAATCACCTCGCAGAACCGTATTCCACTGTTGCAGAACGGGACGTACGATTTTGAGTGCGGTTCGACCACCAACAACCTGGAGCGTCAGAAACAAGCGGCATTCTCTGACACCGTGTTTATCATTGGTACGCGTCTGCTGGTGAAAAAAGGCGGTGACATCAAAGATTTCGCTGATCTCAAGGGTAAAACCGTTGTTGTCACTTCCGGTACCACCTCTGAAGTTCTGCTGCACAAGCTGAATGATGACAAGAAAATGGATATGCGCATCATCAGCGCGAAAGACCATGGCGATTCTTTCCGCACGCTGGAAACCGGTCGTGCTGTGGCCTTCATGATGGATGACGCACTGCTGGCGGGTGAACGTGCGAAAGCCAAGAAACCTGACAACTGGGACATCGTGGGTACGCCACAATCAAAAGAAGCTTACGGCTGCATGTTGCGCAATCAGGATCCACAGTTCAAACAGCTGATGGATGAAACCATTGCCAAGGCGCAGACCTCTGGCGAAGCGTCAAAATGGTTTGAAACCTGGTTCAAACAACCGATTCCACCAAAGAATCTGAACCTGAACTTCGAACTCTCTAGTGATATGCAGGCCCTGTTCAAAGCACCGAACGATAAAGCACTCTGAATTAACAACGACAACAAGGGCAGTCCTGCTGCCCTCTCGATTGCTGAACATGCGGTGCGGACAGACAGACTGTAACAGGCCGTTCCCCTGAAGCAGGACGTAAGACACCGCTCAACAATCTTATGGGTAGCCTCGCTACCCTTTTTTTACCGGAGCTCGTTATGGGTATCGATTGGAACTGGGGCATTTTTCTTGAACAGGCCCCGTTCGGCAATACGACTTACCTCGGCTGGCTGTGGTCCGGTTTTCAGGTCACCATTGCGGTGTCCTGCTGCGCCTGGATTATCGCCTTCCTGGTAGGTTCCTTCTTTGGCATTCTGCGTACCGTGCCCAACCGACTGTTGTCGACGATTGGCACCTGTTACGTGGAGCTGTTTCGTAACATCCCGCTGATTGTGCAGTTCTTCTTCTGGTATCTGGTAGCGCCTGAACTGGTCGGAGAAAACCTCGGCATGTGGTTTAAAGCGGAACTGGATCCCAATATCCAATTCTTCGTTTCATCTACGATTTGCCTTGGCTTGTTCACCGCAGCACGCGTGTGTGAGCAAGTGCGCGCGGCGATTCAGTCGCTGCCAAGCGGTCAAAAAAATGCCGGCTTAGCGATGGGCCTGACGCTGCCGCAAACGTATCGCTATGTGCTGCTGCCGAATGCCTATCGCGTGATTGTGCCGCCGATGACCTCGGAAATGCTTAACCTGGTAAAGAACTCGGCGATCGCCTCAACCATCGGCCTGGTGGATATGGCAGCGCAGGCCGGCAAGCTGCTGGATTACTCCGCGCACGCCTATGAATCCTTTACCGCCATCACTCTGGCGTACGTCGGCATTAACCTGGTGATCATGCTGATTATGAGTCTGGTAGAACGCAAAATTCGCCTGCCTGGCAATATGGGAGGCAAATAATGTACGAGTTTGACTGGAGTTCGATCGTCCCTAGCCTGCCTTACTTGTGGAATGGTTTGATCATTACCTTCAAGATCACCGCGATTGCCGTGGTGTTTGGCATTATCTGGGGCACGATTTTGGCGGTGATGCGCTTGTCGCCAATTGCACCGGTGCGCTGGTTTGCCAAGCTGTACGTCAACCTGTTCCGCTCCGTACCGCTGGTGATGGTGCTGCTGTGGTTCTATTTGGTGGTGCCCGCATTCCTGCAACAGGTGCTGGGCTTATCGCCTAAATCGGATATCCGCCTGATTTCCGCCATGGTGGCATTTGCGCTATTTGAGGCTGCGTACTATTCGGAAATCATCCGTGCCGGTATTCAGAGCATCTCACGCGGGCAATCCAATGCCGCGCTGGCGCTCGGCATGACGCACTGGCAATCGATGAAACTGATCGTGCTGCCGCAGGCGTTCCGCGCCATGGTGCCGCTGCTGCTGACGCAGGGCATCGTGCTGTTCCAGGATACCTCGCTGGTGTATGTACTGAGCCTGGCCGATTTCTTCCGTACCGCTTCAACCATTGGTGAGCGCGACGGAACCCAGGTTGAAATGATTTTGTTTGCTGGTCTGGTCTACTTCGTGATCAGCCTGAGCGCTTCGCTGTTGGTTACCTATCTGAAAAGAAAGAGGACGGTTTAAATGATTAGCCTGAAAAATGTTTCAAAGTGGTATGGGCACTTTCAGGTGCTGACCGACTGCTCCACCGAAGTGAAAAAAGGTGAAGTAGTAGTGGTCTGCGGTCCGTCTGGCTCAGGGAAATCAACGCTGATTAAAACCGTGAACGGTCTGGAGCCGATTCAAAAGGGCAGCATTCAGGTGACCGGCACCGAAGTGAACAACAAAAAAACCAACCTCGCCCAACTGCGTAGCAAAGTAGGCATGGTGTTCCAGCACTTCGAGTTATTCCCGCATCTCAGCATCATCGAGAACCTGACGCTGGCGCAGGTCAAAGTACTGAAACGTGATAAAGCGGCCTCGCGTGAGAAAGCGCAGAGCCTGCTGAAACGCGTTGGGCTTAGTGCGCACGCGGATAAATTCCCGGGTCAGCTTTCCGGTGGTCAGCAGCAGCGCGTGGCGATCGCGCGTGCGTTGTGCATGGATCCGGTTGCGATGCTGTTTGATGAGCCGACATCGGCGCTCGATCCTGAAATGATCAACGAAGTGTTGGACGTGATGGTGGAGCTGGCGAATGAAGGCATGACCATGATGGTGGTGACGCATGAAATGGGCTTTGCGCGCAAAGTCGCCAACCGCGTGATCTTTATGGATGAAGGGAAAATTATCGAAGACACCAATAAGGATGACTTCTTTAACAATCCGCAATCCGATCGTGCGAAAGACTTCCTGGCGAAAATTTTGCACTGATAAGCGCAATAAATTGCGCCGCTGCGGCATATGCGTGTGTCCGTAGCGGCGCGATTTATCGCGCGGGTTTATTCATTCATCAATCAGGGTTCAAACGGCTGGCGCTGAAACTGATCGTGCCCACACTCCGGGCAGCGCGTTAAGCTCTCCGGCGTATAAATTGCCCGCGTGAAGCCGCACTTCTCACACACCAAATTGCCCAATCCCACCACTTCACCGCTCTGGTAAACGCCGTGATGGCGTAAATCCTGAAACACTTCGCGCCACTCCAACTGACTTTTATCAGTAATATCCGCCAGTTCCTTCCACAGGCTTTCGCGAATCACGCGTAAAAACACGGAATCGCCGACCACATCGGACGACTCCTGATAGCTCAGCGCAAATTCGTGCAAATCACGTCGCACGGCGCGCATCACCTCATTCACCTCGGCGGGCGAAAGCGTTTTTTTCGCCAGCAAACTTTGCCGGGCCTCGGCGACCAGCGCATCAACATCGCGCTCACCGTGATCCAATCGCTGGGATAATGCTTCAATCGTTGCACGGTATTCCTGCGCCACGTTATTCATTTTATTCTCCTTTCCGCTGCGGATACTGCTGTTAAGTTTAGCGGTTTTGTCACAATTGCATGGGCAGCCACCGCAGAAATCACAAAAGGGTGAAAGCGGTGGCGCATTCGGCAGAAATCCGGTCAGCGAGGGCGTGAAAAGTTGTTGAGGCGCAGCCTTATGGGTATGCTATGCGGATCTAAAAGTATGCTTAGCGATTTTCACAAAGGACCACAGGCAGCCATGCAAGAGCAATACCGCCCGGAAGAGATAGAATCCCGCGTCCAACAGCACTGGGACGAAAACGAAACCTTTAAAGTGACCGAGCAGGAAGGCAAAGAGAAATATTACTGCCTTTCGATGCTGCCCTATCCTTCTGGCCGCCTGCACATGGGTCACGTGCGTAACTACACCATCGGCGATGTGATTGCACGCTATCAGCGTATGCTTGGCAAAAACGTACTGCAGCCGATCGGCTGGGATGCGTTTGGTCTGCCAGCAGAAGGCGCAGCGGTGAAAAACAACACGGCACCTGCGCCGTGGACGTACGACAACATTGCCTACATGAAGAACCAGCTGAAATTGCTGGGCTTTGGCTACGACTGGAGCCGCGAACTGGCGACCTGCCAGCCAGAATACTATCGCTGGGAACAGTGGTTCTTTACCAAGCTGTATGAAAAAGACATGGTCTATAAAAAGACCTCTGCGGTGAACTGGTGCCCGAACGATCAGACCGTGCTGGCCAACGAACAGGTTATCGATGGCTGCTGCTGGCGCTGCGACACCAAAGTTGAGCGCAAAGAGATTCCACAGTGGTTTGTCAAAATCACCGCCTATGCGGAAGAGCTGCTCAACGATCTTGATAAGCTGGAAGATTGGCCTGAGCAGGTCAAAACCATGCAGCGCAACTGGATTGGCCGTTCTGAAGGCGTGGAAATCACTTTTGACGTGGCCAACAGCGCCGAGAAGCTGACCGTTTACACTACCCGTCCGGACACCTTTATGGGTGCGACCTATGTGGCGGTAGCCGCAGGTCATCCGCTGGCACAGCAAGCTGCTGCCACCAATCCCGCGCTGGCTGCGTTTATTGACGAATGTCGCACCACCAAAGTTGCCGAAGCTGACATGGCGACGATGGAGAAGAAAGGCGTGGCTACCGGCCTGTTCGCTATCCATCCGCTGACGGGTGAAGAGATTCCGGTGTGGGTGGCTAACTTCGTCCTGATGGAATACGGCACCGGCGCGGTGATGGCCGTTCCAGGCCACGATCAGCGTGACTGGGAGTTTGCTACCAAGTACAACCTGAACATCAAGCCAGTGATCCTGAATCTCGACGGTTCAGAACCGGATCTGAGTGCCGCTGCGATGACCGAAAAGGGCGCGCTGTTCAACTCGGGCGAATACAACGGTCTGGATCATCAAGCAGGCTTCAACGCCATCGCCGACGCGCTCGCTGCGAAAGGCGTGGGCGTGCGTAAAGTGAATTATCGTCTGCGCGATTGGGGCGTTTCCCGTCAGCGCTACTGGGGAGCACCGATCCCGATGGTAACGCTGGAAGATGGCACCGTAATGCCAACGCCAGAAGATCAATTGCCGGTGATTCTGCCAGAAGACGTGGTGATGGACGGTATCACCAGCCCAATTAAAGCCGATCCTGAGTGGGCCAAAACCACCGTTAACGGCCAGCCTGCGCTGCGTGAAACCGATACATTTGACACCTTTATGGAATCATCGTGGTATTACGCGCGTTACACCTGTGCGAATTACCACGAAGGTATGTTGGATCCGGCGGCAGCGAACTACTGGCTGCCAGTCGATCAGTATGTTGGCGGCATCGAACACGCCATCATGCACCTGATGTACTTCCGCTTCTATCACAAGCTGCTGCGTGATGCCGGTCTGGTAAATTCAGATGAACCTGCCAAACGCCTGCTGTGTCAGGGTATGGTGCTGGCTGATGCGTTCTACTACCTTGGCGTGAACGGCGAGCGTAACTGGGTTTCTCCGGTTGACGTGACCGTTGAGCGCGATGAGAAAGGCCGCATTGTTAAAGCCACCGACACTGAAGGTCGTGAGGTGGTTTACGCTGGCATGAGCAAAATGTCGAAGTCGAAAAATAACGGCATCGATCCACAGCTGATGGTTGAGCGTTACGGCGCAGATACCGTGCGTTTGTTCATGATGTTTGCCTCTCCAGCAGAGATGACGCTGGAGTGGCAGGAATCTGGCGTTGAAGGTGCCAACCGCTTCCTGAAGCGCGTATGGAAACTGGCTTACGAACATATTGCGAAAGGCGCCACCGTGGCGCTGGACGTCAATAGCCTGAATGACGACCAGAAAGCGCTGCGTCGCGATCTGCACAAGACCATCGCCAAAGTGGCCGATGATGTTGGCCGTCGTCAGACATTCAACACCGCCATCGCCGCCATCATGGAACTGATGAACAAACTGATCCGTGCCCCGCAGGAGAGCGATCAAGATCGCGCGCTACTGCAGGAAGCGCTGGTCGCAGTGACGCGTCTACTCTATCCGTTCACCCCGCACGCCAGCTATGTGCTGTGGCAAGCGCTGGGCGGCGAAGGCAGCATTGACGAAGCCAGCTGGCCGGTAGCCGATGAAGCGGCGATGGTGGAAGATTCGCTGCTGGTCGTGGTGCAGGTGAATGGCAAAGTGCGCGGCAAGATTACCGTTGCGCCGGATGCGACACAGGAGCAGGTGCAGGCGCGTGCTGCGCAGGAGCATTTGGTGGCGAAATATCTGGATGGCGTCACCATTCGTAAAGTGATTTATGTCCCTGGCAAACTGCTTAACCTGGTCGTAGGTTAAGTTCAGGAGGAACTGTGCGACAACTGATTATCAGGCTGTTTGTCCTGCTTGCGGTAATGATTACCGCCGGCTGTGGTTTTCACCCGCGCGGCACCACATCGGTGCCGAGCGAAATGAAAACACTTATCGTCCAGAGCGGCGATCCTTATGGCCCGCTGTCGCGCGTAGTGCGCCAGCAGCTGCGCATCAACAATGTGAACGTCATTGAAGACAGCAAAGCGGCCAGCGCCAAATACCCAACGCTGCGCTTGGGTGCTGAAGCCCAGGGACGTGATACCGCTTCGGTGTTTATTAGCGGAACCACCGCAGAGTACTCGCTGGTGATGACGGTAACCGCACAGGTGCTGCTGCCGGGGAAAGGTATCTACCCGATCAGCACCACCGTGTATCGCTCCTTCTTCGACAACCCGAATGCCGCACTGGCAAAGGATGCCGAGCAGGATATGATCGTGCAAGAGATGCGTCAGCGCGCGGCTGAGCAGTTAGTCCGTAAACTGCTGACCGTGCACGCCGCGCAAGAAAGCAACAAAGATACCTTGCCGCAGCCTGAAACGATTGCACCGGGAGAGAATTCACCGGAAGTGTCTTCTTCGTCAGCCACCAGTCTGCAATGATCAGGATTTATCCTGAACAACTGAGCGCGCAGCTTCGAGAGGGGCTGCGCGCCTGTTATTTTCTCACCGGTAACGAACCTCTGCTGATTCAGGAAAGCGCGGATGCTATCCGTGCAACTGCCACAGCACAGGGATTTGAAGAGCATTTCAGCATCACCATCGATGCGCAAACGGATTGGGATGCGATTTTCGTCAGCTGCCAATCGCTCAGCCTGTTTACTCAACGCCAAACCCTGACGCTACAACTCCCTGAAAGCGGCCCAAACGCCGCTATCGCCGAGCAGTTAGTAAAACTGGCTACGCTGTTGCACAGCGACATTCTGCTGGTGCTGCGCATGGCGAAACTGACCAAAGCGCAGGAGAACAGCGCCTGGTTTAAAGCATTGAGCGCGCAGGCGGTGCTGGTACCGTGTCAGACGCCCGAGCAGGCGCAACTGCCGCGCTGGGTGGTCAGCCGCGCCAAAGCAATGAAGCTGAGTGTGGATGATGCGGCGATACAGCTGCTTTGCTACTGCTACGAAGGTAATCTGCTGGCACTGTCGCAGGCGCTGGAACGCTTATCGCTGTTGTGGCCAGATGGAAAATTGACGCTGCCGCGCGTCGAAGCCGCCGTCAATGATGCCGCGCACTTTACCCCGTTCCACTGGGTCGATGCGCTGCTGGCGGGAAAAAGTAAACGCGCCCTGCACATCCTGCATCAGCTGGAGAAAGAGGACAGCGAAGCGGTGATTCTGCTGCGCACGCTGCAACGCGATTTGCTCACGCTGCTGCATTTGCAACGTAATCAGGCGAAACAAGCGCTGCGCACGCTGATGGATCAACAACGTATCTGGCAAAATCGTCGTGCCCTGTTTACCGAAGCGCTGCAGCGCCTTGATGCACAGCGCTTACAGCGTGCGGTGCATTTGTTGGCAGAGCTGGAGCTCAGCATGAAGCAGGATTACGGACAAAATCTGTGGCCGCAGTTGGAAACGCTGTCGCTACTCCTGTGTCACCGCGATTTCCCACTGAGCTTTACCGATGTCTAAACTTTACGCCCTGTTTGGCGGCACCTTCGATCCGATTCACTACGGCCACTTGCGCCCGGTAGAAGCGCTGGCACAGCAGGTGGGTTTGAAAAAGGTTACGCTGCTGCCAAACAATGTGCCGCCGCACCGTCCGCAGCCGGAAGCGAGCGCGCAGCAGCGCGTTGAGATGCTGCGCTGTGCCATCGCCGATCGCCCGCTATTTGATATTGATACGCGCGAACTGGAGCGTGAAACGCCTTCCTGGACCGTCGCCACGCTGGAAGCGTTGCGTGCGGAACGGGGAGCAGAACAGCCCCTCGCGTTTATCATTGGTCAGGATTCTCTGCTAACGTTAGCCAAATGGCATCGCTGGCAGGATCTGCTGTCGCTATGCCATTTGCTGGTATGTAAGCGTCCAGGTTATGCAACGCAGATGGAAACGCCAGAGATGCAGCAGTGGCTTGAGGCTCATCTTGCCGATCATGTCCAGCAGTTACATCACTCGCCTGCGGGACACATCTGGCTGGCGGATACGCCGCTACTCGACATCTCCGCCACGGAAATTCGTCAGCGTCGCCATAACGGCGCCTCTTGCGCGGATTTACTGCCTGAGACGGTTATCGGCTATATCGATAGCGTTGGCTTATATCGCAGCTAAAGGCAGCATGCTATACTGCGCCGCTTCATTTTCGGCTACCTTTCTCGAATCGCTAGCCCGTCCATAATCACCTGTTTTTAAGGGGAACCTTTTGCAAGGTAAAGCACTCCAAGAGTTCGTTGTTGATAAGATTGATGATCTCAAAGGCCAGGACATCATTGCGATTGATGTTCAGGGCAAATCCAGCATCACCGATTGCATGATTATTTGCACCGGCACGTCTACACGTCACGTCGCCTCTATCGCCGATCACGTGGTACAGGAATCGCGCGCTGCGGGCCTGAAGCCGCTGGGCGTTGACAGTAAAACGGCCTCCGATTGGGTGGTTGTTGACCTGGGTGACGTGATTGTGCACGTAATGGAAGCAGAGAGCCGCCAGCTGTACGAGCTGGAAAAACTCTGGAGTTAAACCGTGAAACTGCAGCTTGTAGCCGTCGGCACCAAAATGCCCGACTGGGTTCAGACCGGTTTCATGGAGTATCTGCGCCGCTTCCCGAAGGATATGCCTTTTGAACTGATCGAAGTGACTGCCGGTAAACGTGGCAAAAACGCCGACATCAAACGCATTCTGGAAAAAGAAGGTGAAGCGATGCTGGCCGCCGTGGGCAAAGGCAATCGTATCGTTACGCTGGATATTCCCGGACAGCCGTGGGAAACCCCACAGCTGGCGCAGCAACTTGAACGCTGGAAACTGGATGGCCGCGATGTCAGCCTGTTAATTGGTGGTCCGGAAGGACTGGCACCTGCGTGCAAAGCGGCTGCTGAACAAAGCTGGTCACTTTCAGCACTTACGTTGCCACATCCGCTGGTGCGAGTGCTGGTAGCGGAAAGTCTGTATCGTGCGTGGAGCATCACCACGAATCATCCTTATCATCGTGAATAAACGCCTGACAACCCCCAGACAATAGATGTAGCGGATGAAATTACAGAGCAACGCCTTTCGCGATTACACAGCCGAACAGAAACTCTTTGTCCGCCGAGCGTTGGTGGCCTTTGTCGTCATTCTGCTGCTCTCCAGCGTACTGGTGGTCAATATGTACCACCTGCAAATCCTGCGCTTTGACGACTACAGCACCCGTTCCAATGAAAACCGCATTAAGCTGGTCCCCGTCGCGCCCAGCCGCGGCATTATTTTTGATCGCAATGGCGTGCCGCTGGCGCTCAACCGCACCATCTATCAAGCTGAACTGATGCCGGAGAAGGTCGAGAACCTGAAGCAGACATTACAGGCGCTGCGCCCGGTTCTGGATCTGACTGACGACGATATCGATGCGTTTGAAAAAGAACGTAAACGCTCGCGCCGCTTTACCTCTATTCCAGTAAAAATCGGTTTGAACGAAGTACAGGTAGCGCGTTTCGCCGTGAATCAATACCGTTTTCCGGGCGTAGAAGTGAAAGGTTATCAGCGCCGTTACTATCCATACGGTCAGACGCTAACGCATGTTGTGGGTTATGTTTCCAAAATTAACGATCGCGACGTCACGCGCCTCGATCAGGAAGGGAAATGGCCGAACTATGCCGCCACGCACGACATCGGCAAGCTGGGCATCGAAAATTTCTATGAAGATGTGCTGCACGGCAAAACCGGCTATGAAGAAGTTGAAGTCAACAACCGTGGCCGTGTGATCCGTCAACTGCATGAACAATCGCCACAGGCCGGACGTGACATCTATCTGACGGTTGACCTCAAGCTACAGCAATATATCGAAACCCTGCTGACCGGCAGCCGCGCGGCAGTGGTGGTCAGTGACCCGCGAACGGGCGAAATTCTCGCGCTGGTATCAACACCCAGCTACGATCCAAACCTGTTTGTCGACGGTATTACCAGCAAAGATTACAAAGCGCTGTTAAGCGACGAAAACCGCCCGCTATATAACCGTGCGCTGCAAGCCTCCTATCCACCGGCTTCCACCGTTAAACCTTACGTGGCCGTGTCGGCACTGAGCGCAGGTGTGATCAACCGCAATACCAGCCTGTTCGATCCCGGCTGGTGGCAGCTACCCGGCTCAGAAAAGCGCTATCGTGACTGGAAAAAATGGGGCCACGGTCGTCTGAACGTGACGAAATCACTGGAAGAGTCGGCGGATACCTTTTTCTATCAGGTCGCCTATGACATGGGCATTGATCGCCTCTCTGAGTGGATGACCAAGTTTGGTTACGGTCATCGCACCGGCATCGACCTGCCGCAGGAGAGCGCCGGTAACATGCCAACGCGTGAATGGAAGCAGAAGCGCTTTAAGAAGCCGTGGTATCAGGGTGACACCATTCCCGTGGGCATCGGTCAGGGCTACTGGACCGCGACGCCAATACAGATGAACAAAGCGATGATGATTCTGATAAACGACGGCGTGATCAAAGTGCCACACCTGCTGCGCGCCACGCGTGAAGGCCAAACAATGGTGCCGTATCGCCAGGTGCCGGATGCGCCGATTGGCGATATTCACTCAGGCTATTGGGAAATTGCCAAAGATGGTATGTATGGCGTCGCCAACCGCGCCAATGGTACCGCGCATAAAAGCTTTGCCGATGCGCCGTATAAAATCGCGGCCAAATCGGGTACGGCGCAGGTCTTTGGCCTTAAAGAGAATGAGACCTATAACGCGCACAAAATTGCTGAACGTCTGCGTGACCATAAATTAATGACCGCCTACGCACCGTATGATAAGCCGCGCGTGGCCGTCACCATGATTCTGGAAAACGGCGGCGCGGGGCCCGCTGTGGGTACCGTGATGCGCCAGATTCTCGACCACATAATGTTAGGCGACAATAATACCGTGTTGCCAGAAGCGACACCGACGCCGCCCGGCTACGAAGGTGAATAAAGATGTCCATGAACGATAGTCCGCAGAAAAGAACCATCTGGACACGCATCCATATCGACCCACTGTTTATGCTGCTCATTCTCAGCCTGCTGGCATATAGCGCCATCGTGATTTGGAGCGCCAGCGGACAGGATCCCGGCATGACCGAGCGTAAGTTTGGTCAAATCGCCATGGGCATCGTCATCATGCTGGTGCTGGCGCAGGTCCCGCCGCGCGTCTATGAAAGCTGGGCACCTTATCTCTATATTGTCTGCGTGATATTGCTGATTGCGGTGGACGCGTTTGGCCATATCAGTAAAGGCGCACAGCGCTGGCTCGATCTTGGTTTTGTGCGTTTCCAGCCTTCAGAAATTGCCAAAATAGCCGTACCGCTGATGGTGGCTCGCTTTATTAACCGCGATGTTTGTCCGCCAACACTGAAAAACACCGGTATCGCGTTGATTCTGATTTTCATGCCGACGCTGCTGGTGGCGGCACAGCCTGATCTCGGCACCTCGATTCTGATCGCAGCATCCGGTCTGTTTGTGCTGTTTTTATCCGGTATGAGCTGGAAGCTAATTGGTATTGCAGTATTGCTGGTCGCGGCATTTATTCCGATTTTGTGGTTCTTCCTGATGCACGATTATCAGCGCGACCGCGTCATGATGTTGCTGGACCCAGAAAGCGATCCGCTGGGTGCCGGCTATCATATCATTCAGTCGAAGATTGCCATCGGCTCCGGCGGCCTGCGCGGCAAAGGGTGGTTACACGGTACGCAATCACAGTTGGAGTTTCTGCCGGAGCGCCACACCGACTTTATTTTTGCCGTGTTAGCGGAAGAACTCGGTCTGGTTGGCGTGTTGTTATTGCTGGTACTCTATTTGCTGCTGATTATGCGCGGCCTGATTATCGCCGCGCGAGCGCAAACCACCTTTGGTCGCGTGATGGCGGGCGGTTTGATGCTGATTTTATTCGTTTATGTTTTCGTTAACATTGGCATGGTAAGTGGTATCTTACCGGTGGTTGGCGTACCGCTGCCGCTGGTGAGCTACGGCGGATCGGCACTGATTGTGTTAATGGCTGGATTTGGCATCGTGATGTCGATCCATACTCATCGAAAAATGTTATCTAAAAGCGTTTAAGAGGCTGCACATGCGTAAGGACTGGCTTGGGGTTGCACTGGCATCATTGGTACTGGCTGCCTGTTCCACACCGGAACCGCAGAATAATACTGCGCCGCCGCAACCGGCCTATAACGGCCCGGTAGTGGAAATTCCTGGCGTGGAACCCCGCTATGAACCGATCAACCCTGCCACCAGCCAGGATTACAGCGTCAACGGTAAAAGCTACCGCGTGATAAAAGATCCTTCGAACTACAGCGAAGTGGGACTGGCCACTTGGTACGGTGACGAAGCGCAGGGTAATCGCACTGCTATCGGTGAATCTTACGATCCGGAAGGTATGACTGCCGCGCATCCTACGCTGCCGCTGCCAAGTTACGTGCGCGTTACTAACCTCGCTAACGGTCGCCAAATTGTGGTGCGCGTCAACGATCGTGGTCCTTACACGCCGGGCCGCATTATTGACCTGTCGCGTGCGGCAGGCGATCGCCTGAATATCTCCAACAATACCCGCGTGCGCGTTGACTACATCAAAGTGGCGCCAGATGGCTCACTTTCCGGTCCCGGCACCATTGGTACAACTGTCGCCAAGCAGAGCTATGCCCTGCCCGCCCGTCCAGACCTTGGCGGCGGTATGGTTATGATGGGCGGCAGTGCCAATGCCACACCCGCACCGGCTCCGCAGGATGTCCGCGCCGTCGATAACAGCACCTTGCAAAGCAATGGCAGCATGGGTGCGCCAGTACAGAGCAGTGGTTTTCTTGGCGCGCCGCAGCCATTAGCCAATGGCGTGCTGGAAGGCAACGAACCGGTTGCTGCGTCAGCACCAACAACCTCTTCAGCGCCAGCAGCAACTGCTGCGCCAACCACCAGCCAGAATGCCCATCCCGGCAGCGGTTATGTGGTGCAGGTGGGTGCCATTAACGATCCAGTGCGCGCACGTCAGCTGGCGGAAAATCTCGGTAAACGCTTTGGCGTACCGGGTGGCGTTGAAGCCAATGGCAACGTCTATCGCATCCAGTTAGGTGGCTACAAAAGCCGCGCCGAGGCCGCCGCCTTACAGCAGCGCCTAAACACGGAAGCGCAAATGAGCTCATTTATTACCACTGCCCGTCCATCGATGTAACGGACAGTGACATTTCCTGCTGAAACTGATTTGCAAAGCAAGATGTCGCCCGATCGGGCGTTTGCTATAGTTAGGCACTTTTTTCACTCTAAACCCACGGATGTTGTAGTCCTGAACATGAATACGCTGAAACCTTCTCGTTTTCTGAAACGCCTGACAGTGGGATCACTGGTCGCCCTTTCTCTCAGCCATGTCGCTTTTGCGGATGATATTAATCTTAAGACTATGATTCCGGGCGTACCGGACATTGACGCTGAAGCTTATGTGCTGATCGACTATAACTCCGGCAAAGTGCTGGCCGAAAAGAATGCTGACGCACGTCGCGATCCGGCAAGTCTGACCAAAATGATGACCAGCTACGTAATTGGTCAAGCGGTCAAAGCAGGCAAAATCCATAACGA
Organism: Enterobacter ludwigii; assembly: GCA_900068845.1. Classification (GTDB taxonomy): domain Bacteria; phylum Pseudomonadota; class Gammaproteobacteria; order Enterobacterales; family Enterobacteriaceae; genus Pantoea; species Pantoea ludwigii_A. The sequence goes on along the minus strand of CEFQ01000010.1, from coordinate 274,281 downwards.
TGATATCGTGACCGTGGGTAAAGACGCCTGGGCAACCGGTAATCCGGTATTCAAAGGTTCATCACTGATGTTCCTGAAGCCAGGCGATCGTGTACCGGTTTCTCAGCTGACGCGCGGAATCGTGCTGCAATCAGGTAACGATGCCTGCGTGGCGATGGCGGATTATGTGGCGGGCAGTCAGGACGCGTTCGTTAACCTGATGAATAACTATGTTGGCGCACTGGGTCTGAAAAATACCCACTTCCAGACCGTACACGGCCTGGATGCGGAAGGCCAATATAGCTCGCCGCGCGATATGGCCTTGATCGGTCAAGCGTTGATCCGTGATGTACCGGATGAGTACGCGGTGTACCGCGAAAAAGATTTCACCTTTAACAATATCCGTCAGACCAACCGTAACGGTTTGCTGTGGGATACCAGCCTAAACGTTGATGGCATCAAAACGGGTCACACGGATGCAGCGGGCTACAACCTGGTCGCCTCCGCAACTGAAGGCCAGATGCGTTTGATCTCAGCCGTAATGGGCGGTCGTACCTATAAGGGCCGTGAAACTGAGAGCAAGAAACTGCTGACGTGGGGCTTCCGTTTCTTTGAAACCGTGGCACCGCTGAAAGCCGGCAAAGAGTTTGCTTCAGAGCCCGTGTGGTTCGGCGATAGCGATCGCGTGCAGTTGGGTGTAGAAAAAGATGCCTATCTGACCATTCCTCGTGGCCGTATGAAAGACCTGAAAGCCAGCTATGTGTTAAACAACACGGAACTGCACGCACCGCTGCAGAAAAATCAGGTGGTTGGCAGCATCAACTTCCAGCTTGATGGCAAAACTGTTGAACAGCGTCCGCTGGTGGTGCTGAACGAAGTGAAAGAAGGTGGTTTCTTTGGCCGCATTATCGATTACATCAAACTGATGTTCCACCACTGGTTCGGCTAAGGCGCGCTTGAAAAAACGCCAATTTGCCCCCAAATAAGCTACTATCTTTGCTCCCGCCACGGCGGGAGCCTGTTTTTTTAAGCACCGGAGCCAAAATATGAAAACCAAGTTGAATGAACTGCTCGAATTCCCGACCCCCTTCACCTACAAAGTGATGGGTTTGGCGCAACCGGAGCTGGTTGATCAAGTGGTTGAAGTGGTGCAGCGCCACGCGCCAGGCGATTACAAACCGGATGTGAAGCCAAGCAGCAAAGGCAATTATCACTCTGTTTCTATTACCATCATCGCCACCCACATTGAGCAGGTTGAAACCCTGTATGAAGAGTTGGGCAACATCGAAATCGTGCGTATGGTGCTGTAATGCTGGCGCTGGCAAAGTCCGCTTTGCCAGCGTTATACTCTGCCTTCCACTCTCTACCGGAACGTCGCTTTGTCAGCTAATACGCTTCTTGTTCGTCAACTCGGCCAGCGCGATTGGCAACCCATCTCCGATGCTATGCATCAATTTACCGATCAGCGCGACAGCAACACGCCCGATGAAATCTGGCTGGTTGAACATCATCCTGTTTTTACCCAAGGTCAGGCGGGCAAAGCCGAACATTTGCTGATGCCGGGCGATATCCCGGTAGTACAAAGCGATCGCGGCGGCCAGGTAACCTATCACGGCCCGGGCCAGCAGGTGATGTATGTGCTGATTGACGTCAAACGCCGCAAGATGGGCGTGCGCGAGTTGGTCACCGCACTGGAAGAAACGGTCATCGCGACGCTGGCAGACTATGATATCAACGCGCGCGCGCGACCGGATGCGCCAGGCGTGTATGTGGGCGATGACAAGATTTGTTCGCTGGGGCTGCGCATCCGTAAAGGCTGTTCGTTTCACGGCCTGGCGCTGAATGTAGCGATGGATTTAGCGCCTTTCCTGCGTATCAATCCCTGCGGTTATGCCGGCATGCAGATGACACAGCTGAGCCAGTTCCAGCCGGGCGTCACGCCTGCCGACGTGCAGCCGCGCCTGGTGCAGCATTTCGCCCGTTTAAGCGGATTTACCCAACTGGAATGGCAACGGGATGACGCGGTCCGACCTTGACTGTACGTGCGTATTTACAAAATTGTAACTTTTGCACCGGCTAATCGGCTGCTTATGGGCAGACGAGATGATATAATTTTTGCCATATTTTCAAAAAAAGTTGAAAGCCTGGTTCTCAGTTTGAGTGAGGAAGCTTTCAAATCGCAATCCCGACCGGAACCTGCAGATTTATGAGTAAACCAATTCAGATGGAACGTGGCGTCAAGTATCGCGATGCCGACAAGATGGCGCTAATCCCGGTGAAAACCGTAGTGGTAGAGCGTGAACAAATTCTGCGTAAGCCGGAATGGATGAAGATCAAACTGCCTGCGGACTCCAGTCGCATTCAGGGCATCAAAGCCGCGATGCGTAAAAACGGTCTGCACTCGGTGTGCGAAGAGGCCTCCTGTCCTAACCTCGCAGAATGTTTTAACCACGGCACCGCGACCTTTATGATCCTCGGCGCAATTTGTACGCGTCGCTGCCCATTCTGCGACGTGGCGCATGGTCGTCCGAATATGCCTGACGCAAACGAACCGCTGAAACTGGCACAAACCATCGCCGATATGGCGCTGCGTTATGTGGTCATCACCTCTGTGGATCGTGATGATTTGCGTGATGGTGGTGCTCAGCACTTTGCTGACTGCATCAGCGCGATTCGCGAGAAAAGCCCCACTATCAAAATTGAAACTCTGGTGCCTGATTTCCGTGGTCGTATGGATCGCGCGCTGGAAATTCTTACTGCAACGCCGCCGGATGTGTTTAACCACAATCTGGAAAACGTGCCGCGTGTGTATCGTCAGGTTCGTCCGGGCGCCAACTATGATTGGTCACTGAAGCTGCTAGAGCGGTTCAAAGAAGCGCATCCGGATATTCCGACCAAATCAGGCTTGATGGTAGGCTTGGGCGAAACCAATGCTGAAATCATCGAAGTAATGCGCGATCTGCGTCGTCACGGCGTCACCATGTTGACGCTGGGGCAATATTTGCAGCCGAGCCGCCACCACTTGCCGGTGCAGCGCTATGTGAGCCCAGCAGAGTTTGACGAGATGAAAGAAGAAGCCATGGCGATGGGCTTCACTCATGCTGCCTGCGGCCCGTTTGTGCGCTCGTCTTATCATGCTGATATGCAGGCTAAAGGCCTGGAAGTTAAGTAATGACCTCCCACGATTGCGCTCCTGATAGGGCGCAATCGTAAAAAAAACCCTTAAAAGTCTTAATCCCTGTCTCAAATCTGTCGCTTTAACCGCTGAGGCCATAAGAGCCTATTTCTCTTTTCTCAGTGTCATTTTATTGAAGGTCAGATAATGCAAACATCCTTTCATAAACAGGGGCTCGAATTTCCCCGAGCGCCAGATGTCTCAATTTCATCCTCAGATGTGCGACGTTATAGCGCATCAGGAGAGAGCCTGGATGCGCTTAAAGCACGCACCACGCCCATGGACATCACCAATCCCTATACGTCATCTCATGCCTCTTGTGCGAATGCATTTATTGCCACCGCTATCAGTATTGAGCATCGCTTCGATGAAATACATCTGCAACTGCCGGTTGCCCTAGAGCCGTCCATTGCGACTCTTCCCATGGTTACGGTTCAGAGCGAAAAAATTGAGGTAGAAACGTCTACGCAGGACATTCTGGGTGCAGTGCAACCTGTAATACAGCAATTACCCGAACCTGAATGGAACTTCGATCTGCTGCAGGCCACTTCCAGTTCGCCATCACCACAGTTTTCGCTGCCCTATATCAGCCAGCAATCGGCAGACGTGGAGGTAATCACTTTGCCTCAGCAAAGCAGCAACGAACCTCATTTACAAACGCAGTCCAATCCAGAGAGTGTCGCGGCAAATGAAGTCATCATTCGCGGTCAGTATCAGCAAGAAAATGATGCCGTGACATTCAGCGGTGAGGCACCTGCTGGCACCCTTTTGCATTTCTATCTTAATGATGTGCTGATTGGCAGCACTGAGATCGATGACGCAGGCTATTGGCAATTTGCTCTGCCCGCACAGCTACCGGAACTTCAGCATACCTTCAGTGCAGTACCGATTAGCCCACAAGGTGTAATGGGCAGTAAAACCGATTTCCCTTTTATCATCGAAGCTAAAATTGGCGAGATTATTTTGCCCGCTGATGACAGCGAAAGTGACAAGATGGATTTGGCTTTAATCGAACGAGTAACTCAGCAGGAAGAACCGCCTGTCACGTTATTGCCACAAGTGTTGATTGACCAGATGCCCGATATCAGAGCATCTCTGCATGGATTGGGCGTGATGGAGCCTATGCATAAGGTTGCGATTTTTGATATGGATGAGTTGGAAATGGCCAGCGCGATGTGGCATTAAGCTACAAAACAAAAACCAGACTGGCAACAGTCTGGTTTTTTATTAACGTAATAAATATTTACACTTATTGACGTTCGGCGCAGAGCTTACTCTTTGTGGCTGACACGTTCAGCAGGCACTTCTTCAGCGCTGCTTTTAGATGCGCCGGATTCATCATCTTTCATGGCTTTTTTGAAGCCTTTGATTGCGGAACCCAGATCGCCACCCAGTGAACGTAACTTATTGGTGCCAAAAAGCAGTACGATGAGCGCACCGATGATCAGCAGTTTGGCAATACTGATACCTTCCATAATTTACCTTTCAACCAATGTGAAAAACGGACCTGACTATTAACGCGCAGTTTATAGACGGTCTCAACTGCAATCTGTAACAGAGTGAGACCGCCCGCTTAAATAAAGCGGCTGAGAAACGCCTGCGTACGCGGATGCTGCGGGTTACCAATCACCTGCTCCGGACTGCCCTGCTCCACCACTACGCCACCATCCATAAACACCACGCGATCGGCAGCCTCACGCGCAAAACCAATTTCATGGGTCACCACAATCATGGTCAGACCTTGATCGGCTAGCGTACGCATGGTAGACAGCACTTCACCGACTAACTCAGGATCGAGCGCTGAAGTCGGCTCATCGAAGAGCATCAACGCCGGTTTGATCGCCAGCGCACGCGCAATTGCCACACGCTGCTGCTGACCACCCGAAAGATGACGCGGCCAGGCATCGGCTTTGTCACTCAATCCAACGGTCGCCAGTAGTTCATTTGCATGCTTTAGCGCGTCCTGCCGCGAAAACTTGTGCACGCCAATCGGTGCTTCGATGATGTTTTGCAATACCGTCATATGCGGATAAAGGTTGAACTGCTGAAACACCATGCCAATTTTCTGGCGCTGATGAGCAATTTTACGCGCCGATAAGCGATGTAAAATACCGCGCTTCAGTTCGTATCCGATCTGATCGTCGCCCACCATAATCGAACCGGCATTCATATCTTCCAGATGGTTAATGCAACGTAAAAAGGTGGATTTACCCGAGCCCGATGGTCCCAGGATCACCACCACTTCACCGGGAAATACATCGAGATCGATGCCTTTCAGCACTTCATTATCGCCATAACTCTTCTGCACATTACGTGCACGCACCAACGGCTGAACGTCACTCATATATCCTCCTTCAGACGGTGCGCGGCGACTGGCGCGGATTCGGTCGCGGCAACACGACGTTTGTTCACCACCGTGCGGGTGGTACCACGCGCGTAGTAACGCTCGATTGCCGACTGGCCGACGTTGAGAATCGAGGTGATAAACAGATACCAAATCACTGCGACCATCAGCATCGGGATAATTTCGAAGGTGCGGTTATAAACCGCCTGCACCGAGTACAACAGATCGCCCATAGCGATCACACTCACCAGCGACGTCGCTTTGATCATGCTGATCAGCTGGTTGCCCGTTGGCGGGATAATCGAACGCATCGCCTGCGGAATGATCACGCGGCGCAGCGCACGACTGCGGCTCATGCCAAATGCCTGGGTGGTTTCGACTTGGCCGTTATCCACAGACAGCAGCCCGGCGCGGATGATCTCAGCCATGTAGGCTGCTTCATTTAGCGCCAATCCGGCAATCGCAGCGGTAAGCGGCGTGATCAGATCGTTGGTGTTCCAGCTGGCAAACGTGATTTCTGTCCATGGCAGAGCGATCGAAATGGTTGGGAACAGCGTCGACATGTTGTACCAAAAGATCAGCTGCACCAGCAGCGGCGTACCACGGAAAAACCAGATGTAGAGCGATGACAAGCCACTCAGCAATTTGTTTTCCGAAAGACGCCAGACGCCCAGCAGCAGCCCGAGCAACGTGCCGAGAATCATCGACACCACCGTCAAGCCGAGCGTGACCTGAAGGCCTTTCATCACCGAAGCTTCGGTAAACCACTGCAGCACCACGTTCCATTCGAAATTGGGGTTGGTCGCCACCAACCAGAGAAAGTTCGCGGCGATAACCAGCACCACAATCCATGAGATCCAGCGCCCATAAGTGGGCGCACTGCGGGCAAAAGCCACATCGCGCTGCTGCACGTCGGCCTTATCCCTGGCTCGCGAATTGTTGGTGACCGGACTCATTTTGCTGCCCCTTGCGCCAGGTTACGTCCCGGCTGCGGCAATACGTTACCGTCTAATTTCCACTTCTTCATAATTGCCGCATAGGTGCCGTTGCTAAACAACTCTTTGTAAGCATCCAGTACCACATTGCCCAGTTCGGATCCTTTCGGTACTACGGTGCCCTGGAAAATGTCGCCAAAGCCGTTTTTCTTGCCTTTGCCTGACAGTTCCAGCTGACCATTGGCCTGTTCGATAAAGTAAGTCAGCGGTGCCTGTGAGGAGAAGAAGGCATCGGACCGTTTGGAACGCACGGCAAGAATCGATGACGGCTGATCGGTAAACGATTGCACCACCACCGCCGGTTTGCCCGCAGCGACACAAGCATCAGACTGCTTGCGAATCACCTGTTCTGCCGAACCGGCCGCCATCACCGCAATGCGCTTACCGCAGGTATCTTCCAGTCCATTAATCTTCGATGGATTGCCTTTCTGCACGCCAAACACCACGAACTCCTGCACGAAGTCGATAAAATCAACCTTCTGCTGACGGTCCGGATAATCGCCTATCGGCCCAATCGCCATCTGATAGCGACCAGAGTTAATGCCAGTGAGCACGCCCGACAAACCGCTGACGGTGGCATGCTCAATCTTCACGCCCAGCAGCTGCGCCAGCGCTTCAGTCAGATCGGCAGAAGCGCCGTCCATGGAGTGCGGACCATTGACGATCTCATACGGAGGAAAGGATCCGTTATTTACCGAGATCATTTTTCCGCTGCTTTTGATTTCTGCAGGCAGACGATCGTGCAGTGCCTGATCCACTTTTTGCGTTGGAATAGCGTCAGCTGCCTGAGCGAAACAGGCCGTCAGGCCCAATGAAAGCGCGATAGCGGTAGCAATAGTTTTCATCAGTCAGATTCCCCAGCGATCAACGTGGTTTGAGTTCAGGACGAGCAAAACAGCGATTTTCCAGCACCGGCAATACGCTGCGTGCGTAGGCGATGCGCTGCGGATCGAGATCGGCAAACACCAGCGCGGCCGACTCCGGCGCTTTGGCAATCGCTACGCCCAACGGATCGATCACCAGACTGTTGCCAATATTGCGCGGACCACACTCACCCACCGCCACCATGTAACAGGTGTTTTCCAGCGCGCGCGCGGTGGTCAGCAATTCCCAGTGCATCTCTTTTAGCGGACCTTTCACCCATGCAGCCGGCAGCACCAGCACATCGGCGCCATCCAAGACTAAGCGGCGCGCCAGTTCCGGGAAGCGTACGTCGTAGCACGTCATCAACCCCACTTTCATGCCCGCAACGTCCACCAGCGGTGGAATCTCGCGGCCTGGATTAACACGCTGCGACTCTTGCATAGCAAAAGCGTCATACAGGTGCAGTTTCACGTACTCTGCGATGATTGCGCCGTTACGGATAGCAATCAGCACGTTGAGCGCCTTCTGCCCTTCTGTCGGGACATGCACGCTCATCATGGTGGTTAAGTTATTGCCTTTGCTGACAGCCAGCAGCTGCGTGACGAAAGGACCATCAAGCGGCTGCGCCGCTTTCAATACCAGATCCGGATCGGCGATATCGCGCGCCAGCACGCCTTCAGGCAGCACCAGCAGATCCGCGCCACCCGCAAGCGCCTGATTCATCAGTCCGATGCAGATATCGGTGTTTTCCTGCCATTCGCGGCTGACGGCAAATTGGCCCATTGCAACTTTCATCGTTATTCTCCTTGCGCCGCAGCCGGGAAAATCGCTTCCGGCGTCAGCAATGTTTTGGTTAGGCCTTGCTGGAACAGCTCATTCGCAAAGTCAGCAATCATCTTTTTGTTAACGGAAAATCCGTTCTGATTCCAGTTAGCGGGCAATTCCTGCGCAGTGCGCCGCAAATCGTCCAGCAGCCACGGCGTGGTGTCGGCGTATTTTTCACGTTTCTTCATCCACATCTGGTACGAACGATCGATAATGTCGCTCAGCGCCTGAGGCAGCCACGGATGTGCCTCGGCTAACGCGGGCTTAATCGCCAGTAAGTGAATGCCCGGCACATATCCGACGCGATTAAAGTAGTCGCGCTCGGCTCCGGCAAAATCCACCTGCAGTTGGCGCAGACCCGAATCGGCCAGGAAGAAACCTTCCGGCATAAAGGGGGTAAAGACAGCATCCAGCTCGCCAGCTTTCAGCAGTTCGATCAGCGGACGTTCGCCTGGCACGGGTTCAATACGGCCCGGACGACCAAAACCGGCCAGACGATCGACAATCGGGTGATCTTCGGTTAAGCGGCCGGCAAACCAGTAAGCATCATCAATCTCAACGCCCGCTTCACGCAGCACGGTACGCGTCCAGGTATTGCCCGAATCCTGCCAGCCGGTAACACCGATCTTTTTGCCTTTCAGTTGCGCAGGCGTGGTTATTGGGCTGTCAGCGCGAGTAATGATGCAGCGCTGGCGGAAACCACGCATCAGAAAGTGTGGCAGGCCCAGGAGCGAACTGTCACCTTTTGCCCGAGCCTGAGCAAAGCGGCTGAACGACACTTCACCCGCATCGTATCTCTCGCTGGTGGCGAGGTTATCCACCAATGTGCCAACGCGATCGATCTCCAGCATAAAACCTTCCGGCTTGATATCGCCAAGCGCCAGCGGTGTGAAGTAATCCCAGTCACGTACCGCTAGTCTGATGGTTATCATAGTTTTGCCTTCCCCGTCTGTTCTGCCAGCCCTGCGGCTGTGATTATTTATGCAGCAAATAGTGCTTGAATTTGAGTCTAAAACGCGAATACTAATCTGAACAATCTATTATTTGTTACTGAACAAAGGATTTTCTTATGACGCAAAGTGTGGATTTGGATTGGCTGAGTCAGAAAATCACCGACGCTTCGGTGAAAGGCATCACGCATGCGGCATCAACACTGATTCGCGAAGGACAGATCGCAGTGGGCATGCAAATGCCTGCGGTGCGCGAGTTGGCAGAGCGGCTGGGTGTCAGTCCCGCAACCGTTTCAGCTGCCTGGGCCCAGTTAAAGAAGCAAAAAGTGCTGGCTGGAAAAGGCCGCAGCGGCGTCTGGGTGAGCGGCAACAGCGTTATGCCGCGTCCCATTCGTTTCGATAAGATCGGTAATTACGGTGAGAATGTTCAGGCATCACTGGCGATGGCCTCGCCCGATCCAGCACTGTTGCCAGATTTGCGTCAGGCGATGGTGGCAGGCATTGCATCCCCCCAGCTGAATAGCTATCAACGGGAGGCGATTTCACCGCAATTGCAGGATGCCGTGACACCGCGCTGGCCCTATCCTGCCGAAGCCTGGCTGGCAACCGATGGTGGATTTGATGCCATGAACCTCATCGTACAAACGTTGCTGTCACCGGGCGATCGCGTGGTAATCGAAGATCCTACTGCTACACGATTATTGGATATTTTAGACAACATTGGCGCAGAAATTCTGCCGCTGCCCTGTGATGAGCAAGGGCCGATTCCTTCGGCGCTGGCTACGCTAATGCAAAAGTCTCCAGCGATGTTTATCTATCAACCGCGCACCCATTCGGCGACGGGACACAGCGTAAGCCAGCGGCGCAGTGCAGAGTTAGCGTTAGTACTGGCGAACAGCAGCATCATTATTGTTGAGGACGATGGCATTGGTGATCTGTCGCGCTGGCCGGTGTGGAGTCTTGGCTTCCACTATCCGGAACGTGTGCTGCATGTGCACTCGTTTTCCAAAGCCTATGGTCCGGATTTGCGCCTGGCGGTGTTATCCGGCACCGCAGAAATGGTGAAACGCCTGCAAGCGTGGCGCAACTTTGGCGTGAGCTGGACCAGCCGTATTTTGCAGGATGCCGTGGCGTGGATGCTCAACGACGAAAACACTCAGCAGCGCATCCAGCAGGCCAAGGCAACCTATGCGCAGCGTCGTCAACAACTGCTGGCAGCGCTGGCGAAACGCGGCTTAGTACTGGAGGAACGCGATGGATTAAGCGTATGGATTCCGGTGGCATCCGAGCAGTACGCGATGATCACCCTGGCCGCGCGAGGTATCGCCGTGTTACCCGGTGAACGCTGCAGTATTAACAGCCGGCAATTCATTCGCGTCAGTGCGGCGCTGCTGCCCTTCGCACAGCTCGACAGCATTGCTGATGCCATTGTGATTGCCAGCGGACGCGAGCTTAATGTTAACCCAGAGCTTTAATGTGATAGCGTGGTGACTCCACATAGCCTTCACGCGCATAGAACTGGTTGGCTTTAAGGCGTGATGAGGGGCAGTGCACTTCCATACGATCGCAACCGCGTGAACGCGCCAACTGCTCGGCGTGGGTCAATAATTGCTGTCCACTGCCTTTACTACGCTCACCTTCGGCAATGCAGAAATAGCTGATGCGGGCAAAATCGCCGGCTAATGCCAGTTGCGGAATAAAGTGTAATGACAGAAAACCCAGCACCTGGCTGCCGTGTTCCGCCACCAACACTATCTCGTCTGGATGATCGCAAAGCTGCGCCAAACGCCTATCGATAAACCCTTCCGTGGCGCTATAACCTAACTCGGTTAACAACGCACTCAACGCAAAACTGTCTTTTGCCTGTGCCTGACGTATGTTCATCCTGCCTCCTCTTTTTTCCCTGAGCAGTTATATAGCGTTGCCGGACAAAAATCTGCAAGTAAGCATTGTTGTGGCTATGTTACGGGACTTATCTGTGAGATGTGCCGCAGAATCTGCCTTGTCATGCAAATGTCATGGCGCCTTAAGGCTGGCTTAATCTGGCGTGGTCATGCTGAAGGAAATGAACCTATGAGGCATGTGTAATGAAAAATATGATACCGCGTTCGTTCGATGAGCTGATGGCATTGAGCCTAACAACGTGCGCCGTTGTCGCCTGGATGATTATCTGGTGGCATGCTTAAAAAATGGATAAAAAAAACCCGCCAGAAGGCGGGTTTTCAGAATTCGAACTGTTAAATTACAGTGCGATAACGTTAGCAGCTGATGGGCCTTTAGCACCGTCAGTGATTTCGAACTCAACGCGTTGACCTTCAGCCAGAGTTTTGAAACCGTTGCTGTTGATTGCAGAGAAGTGTACGAATACATCTTTGCTGCCATCTTCTGGAGTAATGAAACCGAAGCCTTTCGACTCATTAAACCACTTTACGTTACCTTTGATCTTAGACATCTATATTACCTTTACATGAAAAAAGGACACTAAACTGTGTCGACGTCTAGTACAGCAATTGCGGTGACATTTGTCCAGTGCGATTTGATGAAAAAGTGATAAATATTGATTTTTTTGCATGCCGATCACACTTTCTGCGCTCCGCAAAAGCTTAAAACTCAAACCTTAGCCAGGCAAAATAGACATTGCCGTTATTGTAGGTCCCGGGAATGTAAGTCATTTGGAAAGTGGCTGGACCATATCCAATTGATGCTAAAGGCAAAATAAGGGGAACGGGAAAATATCGCCAGTTATCTCTGGCCGTCACACCCGCCGTGTAACCCGCCCCCAAATGAAAATTCTGATCGCTCAGCGGTCGCCAGGTTGCTTCCCAACCGTACCCGCCAATCGGCTCCCATTTGTTGAACGAGTCTTTGAACGCCATGACATACAGGCCATGCCAATTCCCTTTTTCATCCCAGCGCGAAACACCTGCACCTGCGCCCCACGGGAGTTCGTTGTACTTATCGATGTGTTCATCGTCATAAGTCCAGCGGTTGTGCCAGGTGATTGCCGGCAGATAAAAATCATAATTCTGCGGCTGCGACCAGGTTTGCGACACGTTGTCACTAAAGGTGTTCCAGCCAGATTTGATGGCTTGTGATGCTGTTTCCGCTGATGCTGAAAAAGAGACCGATGAGGTCAAGATGCAGCCCATTAAAGCTGCAGAAAAGTGGCGATTCACAACAATATTTCCCGTTAAGTCATTCAAGAGCAACAATGCGTAAAAAAGCGGTTTTCACGCTCCCGCACAAAGGCATATCCCACGCTATTGCTTAAAAAGTGTATTGAAAAAACAGGCTAATCTCTCCAGGCCTATTCTTGGTTCAGATACGATCAAGTGATGAATTTTACCTCAGTCATAAGGTAAAAATCGAAATGGCAGGTAAACGAATCGATTGGGTCTGTTGATGTACAAAAAATGCAAACGTGCCGTGATGATTACTCAAGGCAATAATATATCATTCAGTGACTTAGCATCAATTATTCACATGGGGAATAAATTAACGAAATTTATCAATTGAACTCGCCAGGCGAATAAGATAAATCTCGACGCTCCAGGACGGAGAACGGAAGGAAGTAACATGACTATTCGTTGTAGCCGCTGCGGTTGCACTAAATTTATTTATACCTTTTTGGACTGCGAAAAGGTGGATTTTCCAAACCATCATGGCGCCTGCTGCGCGAAATGTTACAAGCCGCTAAATCTGCGCGATCTCATTCAGCCCATCGAGTCATTTGCAGACAGCGAAAAATCCTATGCTGAATGAAAAAATTCAGGCACCCGTAGGTGCCTGTGCTTGTCAGAAAATCAGTTTAAAGACGCCTGTTAATGTCAGTAATCCAACGATGAAGATGATGGCGATGACCCACAGAATTATTTTCATTGTTCGCTCCTTCAAGTATGAAAAATAACGTGTCTGCTATCCAGTATAGATGATCATTCTGCTTTCGCTGGATGCTGCGAGGAGGGTCACGCCCATTGGCTGTCGTTTCGCTTGCCGCAAATTTATTTCTGCGAGACAGGTCGCAGCGATCGATTCTCCTTCTCCCTGCGGCCGTACTCTGAGCCGGTTCACAGTCTAAACTTATACCGCCTGAAGAGGCCTCAATTGTTATCAATGCCGACGTAACAAGGAGATTCTTATGAGCACGATTAATACCAGCATGGGGCGTTACAGCCTTAAGGCAAAGGATTACGGCAACCACATCAGCGGCAGTATCGCTATCAACGATGAGGGGGGTACGCAACTCACCATGCAGGAGTTTGAAGAGCATTATCTTGACGATGTCGTCAACAATGTCATTTACCCGATCACGGGCGGGAACCGTGAAATTACTCGCGCACTGCGCGATCAGATGCTAAAGGCGGGCTTTGAGCAGCCGCACTGAGTTTTTGGGCCACAGCGTGTGGCCCTTTACTTCTTATTGCTGACTTGCGGTCATGACTGTTTTCGTCGCAGGATGGATGATTGATAACGATAAGGAGATTGACCGCGTGAGTACTCTGCATCTGATTCCCCCTTCCCCTCTTCATCAGTTTGTTCAATCCATCTGGCTCCATGCAGGCAGTAGCGCTGAAGAAGCGCGCCTGGTCGCCGATCATTTGGTAGCCGCTAATCTGGCTGGCCATGATTCGCACGGTGTTGGCATGATTCCAGGCTATGTGAATTCGCTGGCACAGGGTTTTCTGCAACTCAACCAACACACAACCCTTGAGAAAGACGCCGGTGCGGTGCTGACGCTGCATGGTCACAATGGCTTTGGTCAGGTGGCTGCCTTTGAGGCGATGCAGCTGGGTATTGAGCGCGCAGCGAAGTTAGGCATTGCAGCGGTAGGTTTACACCACTCGCACCACATTGGTCGCATCGGCCATTGGGCGGAACAGTGCGCAGCCGCCGGTTTTATTTCGTTCCACTTCGTTAACGTAATGGGCGATCCGATGGTGGCGCCCTTTAACGGAAGCGATCGTCGTTTCGGCACCAATCCCTTCTGCGCCATTTTCCCGCGCCGCAATGCGAAACCGCTACTGCTCGATTTCGCCACCAGCGGCATCGCCTTTGGTAAAACGCGGGTGGCGTGGAACAAAGAGCAACAGGTCGCGCCGGGATATCTGATTGATCATCAGGGCCAGCCCACCACCGAGCCGGGCGTGATGCATCAGGCCCCGTATGGTTCACTGATGCCATTCGGTTTGCATAAAGGCTATGCGCTAGCGACCCTGTGCGAAATTCTTGGCGGCGCGCTGTCGGGCGGACGCACCACACATGATGAAACGCTGGTTACCAGCCCGGATGCCATTTTCAACTGCATGACCACCATCATCGTTAATCCGGATGCGTTTGATGCGCCAGCGATGCAGGAAGAAGCTGAGTCGTTCCTTCAATGGGTGAAACAGTCGCCGCAAAGTGGCGATTCACCGATTCAGGTGCCCGGTGAGTGGGAAGAGCACAACCGAGTGGCACGCACACGCGACGGCATTCCACTGGATAGCAACAGCTGGGAGCAAATCTGTGACGCGGCGTTGCAGGTCGGTATGCCGCAGGAGGAACTCGCAGCGTTCCGCGCCTTAACGCAGTAAACCGCAAGCGGCTGAGGCGCAATGCCTCAGCCTTGATGCTTAGATAACGTTGGCGAGTAGCAAGCATCCCACCAAACCGCATACTGAAATAATCGTTTCCAGCGCGGACCACGAACGGAAGGTTTCGCCGATAGTCAGGTTGAAATACTCTTTAAACAACCAGAAACCCGGATCGTTAACGTGAGAGAAAATCACGCTGCCGGAACCTACCGCAATCACCATCAGTTCCGGACTGGCACCGCTGGTGACGATCAACGGTGCAACAATCCCCCCGGCCGTAATCGCCGCCACGGTAGCGGATCCCAGCGCAATACGCAGTACAGCAGCAATTGACCACGCCATGAAAATCGGCGAGAGATTGGTTTCATGCATCATGTTGGCGATGTATTTATCAACGCCGCTGTCCACCAGCACCTGTTTGAACGCCCCGCCGCCGCCAATGATTAACAGCATCATAGCGATGATCTTGATCGAATCGGTGATGGTGCCCATCACGTCATCCATGCTGCGTCCACGGTTCAGTCCGAAAGTGAAAATAGCAATCAGCACAGCAATCAAGGTTGCCATAATCGGATCGCCAAAGAATTCCGCATACGGCAGCAGCACGTGACCTTTCGGCAGCAGCATTTCCGCTACCGCGCGCAACGCCATCAATACCACCGGCACCAATGCCGTCCAAACGCTGACGCCAAAGCCTGGCATCTCAGCTTCGGTAAAGGTTTTTGGGTTCCATAATCCTTCTGGGATGGGCTTATCGATACCTTTCAGGAAGCGCGCATAAACCGGACCGGCGAGGATAACGGTAGGAATCCCCAGCAGCGTACCGTACAGCAACGTTTTACCCATGTCGGCGTTGAACAAGGTGGCAATCGCCGTAGGACCTGGATGCGGAGGCAGGAAACCGTGCGTGACGGAGAGCGCGGCCGCCATCGGCACGCCCACGTACAGTAGCGGCACGCGCGCAGAGGCGGCGATACTGAACACCAGCGGCAACATCAGTACAAAGCCTACTTCATAAAACAGTGCAAAGCCCACGGTGAAGCCGGTCAGCACCAGCGCCCACTGAATATGCTTCTCGCCAAATTTGGCGATCAGTGTGGTAGCAATACGTTGCGCCCCGCCGCAATCCGCCAGCAGTTTACCCAGCATCGCGCCGAAGCCCATGATCAGCGCGAGACTGCCTAATGTGCCGCCCACACCGGTTTTAATCGAGATGATAACTTTATTGACCGGCATGCCCTGCATCACGCCCACGGCCAGTGCCACCAGAATCAGCGCAATAAATCCGTTCAGTTTGAAACGGATCATCAGTAACAGCAGTAATGCTACGCCAATCGCCACATAGAGTAATGGCATAATTTTTCTCCACTTTTGCGCTCGGTAAGGTACCGGCAGCGGTTTATTTTGGTTATCCCAGAGGACATGAGAATCAACAGCGTTCGCCGCAGGAAAGCATCCTGCTCAGCAATGTTACGGGTATCATGTTAAGGGTAACATTGCGCATAAAGCACCTGCCGCCGCGGCGGAATTTCTGTTTTGCGAAGGTGATCAACTTTTTGCCGGGGGGTTATCAGAATGTTTGCAGCGGGAGTGTCACGGCTTTTGGTTACACTTAGGTCTTTACGCCAAACAAGAAGGACATGCAGGTGAGTGAGAATCTGATCGAGTTGTACAGTAATCAACAAACCCTGTTTGGTCGCGGCAGCATTGACCAGTTGATACCGCTGCTGGCGGGCAATACCCAGCCGACGCTGTTATTTTGCGGGCGCTCTTTTCTTAACGGTCCAGCCTGGGCACGGCTTGGCGCTGCACTCAACGATCAGATTATTGGTTATGAGATCGTCAGCCATGAAGCGTCCCCGGATGAGATTGATGGCTGGGTGCGGCGCTGGCGCGGCCACATTGATCGTGTGGTGGCGATTGGCGGCGGCAGCGTGCTGGATGCCGCTAAAGCCTTCAGTGCCATGATGCAGCATCCGCTCAACACTGCACGCTATCTGGAGAAAGTCGGTGATACGCCCGTGCAAGCGGTAACCTTGCCGCTGATCGCTATTCCCACCACGGCAGGCACTGGCAGCGAAGCCACACAGAACGCGGTGGTGACCGAACAACAACACATTCAGGTCAAAGCGTCGCTGCGCCATCCGGTCTTTGTGCCACAGGTCGCAATTCTCGATCCCGACCTGTTGAAAGGTGCGCCAGACAGCGTGTTGGCCACCTGCGCCATCGATGCCTTCACTCACCTCTTCGAAGCCTATCTGTCACGTAAAGGCAATCTGTTCACCCAGCAAACTGCGCTCAATGGGTTGCAACTGTTCTTCAAAGCCTGGCCGGACTTGAACCAAAACGATGAGCGTGGTGACGCCGCGCGTGAAGCGATGATGATGGCATCCTGGTTAGGTGGCGTGTGTCTGAGCAGTGCCGGATTAGGGGTGATTCACGGCATTGCCGGTGAACTTGGCGCGATCAAGCCATTCCATCACGGTGAAGTCTGCGGACGCTTACTGTTCCCGTTCCTCGAGCTCTTGGCCGAAACCGAGCATGCTGAACAGCAACGCTTGATGGCGCAGCTTGGTCAACAGCTGCTGCCGGACGATCCCGCGCCGCCGGCATTGGCGTTAAAAGCCTGGATCCAGCAGCAGGCGATCGTGCCCTTTTGGTTGGATGGCCCAACATTGTCAGCCACCGATGTTGACTGGATTGTATCGCGCGCCAACAGCAAAAACGGTTGGGTCAGCTACGATGCACCCATGTTGACGGAGATGATCACCGCCGCCTGGCGCATCGTTTAAGTGATAACGGGCAGCTAACGCTGCCCGACAATTTACTGCTCGGCCACTTTAAACATGGCTATCTCTTGCGCCAGCTGCGCCGCTTCATCACGCAGCGCTTGGGTGTTCTCGGCGGTTTGCGTCACCAGCATCAGGTTTTGCTGAATGCCTCGCTCCATCTGCGATACCGCTAGCGTCACTTCGGCAATACCTTTGCTCTGCTCGTCACCGGCCACGCGCATTTCACTCACCACCTGCTTCACTTTATGTACGTCAGTGACCAGCTGGGAAAGCTGCTGTCCCGCACCTTCCACCAATTTACTGCCGGCCAGTACGTTGCTGTCGGAATCGGTAATCAGCGTCTTGATCTCCTGCGCCGCGGTGGCACTGCGCTGGGCTAACGCACGCACTTCAGACGCCACCACCGCAAAACCACGCCCTTGCTCACCGGCGCGTGCCGCTTCTACCGCCGCATTCAATGCGAGAATGTTAGTTTGAAACGCGATGCTGTCGATTACGGTCAAAATCTCTGCCACACGCCGCGAAGAGGATTGGATGGCGCCCATGGTGCTCACCACTTCGCCCATCATTTCGCTGCTGCTGCGAGCAATTTGTGCGGTCTGTTCGGCCGCCGCATCGGCCAACCGGGTATTTTCGGCGTTCTGTTGCACGGTAGCATTGAGCTGCTCCATCGCCGCGGCACTTTGTTCCAGTGCTGCGGCCTGCTCGGCAATTTTTTCCGACAGCGCGGTATTACTGTGTGCCAGGCCTGATGCGTTAGCCGCTACCGTTACACCACTGCTCTGCACGCGGGTAATGACGCCGGCGATCTTATCGACAAAACTATTAAACGCACCGGCGATATCTGCCAGCTCATCGCGTCCACTTTTGGTCAGGCGGCGCGTTAAATCACCATCGCCATTGGCAATCTCATCCAACGCAGCATGCGTGGCTTTCAGGCGTTGCCCAATGCGTTGGGTAAATGTCCAGGTTAACAGCAGCAGCACGATCATCGCCGGAATTAAGTAGGTGAAGATGTCACGCATCAGGGTATGAGCCAGGCCGCTGACCGCGCGCTCTGGCGTCACAAGGCCAATCACCCAGCCGGTGCCAGGCATGCGGAACAGCGTGACCTGCGCACTGTCATGCAAGTAATCGTCTGCGAAATCCGACAGTTGCAATACATCGCCATCGCCTTTCAACTGGCCGATACGCGCGGCGAGTGGAGCCAGCCAGCTGGATTTTTCCGCCAGGCTGCTTAAGGTGGTAAGCGATTTAAGGTCCTGACCCGGGTAATAAAGCAGATTGCCTGCGCTATCAAGCGCAAAGGCATAACCGCCGGTCACCTGCCCTTTCTGCTGCATTAAGCCCGCAAGATTATCCAGTTGCACATCCAGCGTCGCGACACCGGCAAAACGCTCGCCCACCGTGTACGGCACGCTGCAGGTCACCATTTTTACGCCAGACACCGGATCCTGATAAACCTCAGACCAGCCACAGCGATCGCGTGGTCCATTGCGCACCGCGCTGTACCAACTTTCCTGTTGATAGCCGTTGCCCGCAGGCAGGTTGTAGTCATCGGAATAGGCCAGCGAGCCATCACTCTGCCGTGCCCAGAAGAAGCTGCGACGCTGCACACCGGCGCTAAAGGCATCGGGTTCCGGCCACACGCCGCCGCCCGCAATGGTTTTATTGCCGCTGCTGTTGATGATTTGCGGGAAACTTTGCTGCCACAGCGTGGCATCGTGCGGCAAGACTTCGGCGAGGCGCGCCATGCTGACGGCTTCGCCTTCAATACGCATCAGCTGCTGATTTAATTGGCTGACCAGATTGCTACCGGCCTGCTCAATCAGCGTATGGCTGGCTTCAATGACGCGCGGTTGACCGCGCAACAAGAGAACGGAGAACACCACTGCGGTTGTGACGCACAGTAATAGCAGGCCACCCAACGTCATGCGGGTAGCCAAACGGGTTGGCAACATAATTTATCCTTTCTAACCGACTGCATTAACGATTGAGATAAGAAGTGCCGCTCAGCGGCGAATTGTGCGTTCCGTCACAATCGAATATCGGCAGAGCAAAGAATAAATTCAGCTAAAAATGACGATCAGATGACAAACGGTGGTTTACCGGCCAGCATCTGCTCAATCACCTGTAGCACGCCCTCTTCGTTATTACTCGGCGCTTCAAAGCGTGCCGCGTCTTTGACTTTCTGCGGTGCATTTGCCATAGCAAAGCTAAAGCCAGACTGCTGCAGCATTTCGAGATCGTTGCCGCCATCGCCAAACACCAAAATTTCACTGCGATCGATGCCCCAGCGTTTACCCAGCAGATCGAGGCCGTGACCTTTATGGTTGCCCGGCACAATCAAATCGACTGAACCGTGGCCGCTGGATGTGGCGGCCGCCGCGCCATGATGCAGACGCTCAATATCCGCCATCAGCGGCTCCACGTAATCATCGGACAAATTCAGCGCGAACTTGAACAGCTTATCGCCCGCCACTTCATCCAGGCTGCGAATGGCCTTCAGGCGATGGCAATAGTGACGCATTTTCACCAGCCACTTCTCATCAAGACCTTCGAAGTAATACGCGCTGTCGCGTCCACAGAGGATGTAGCGCAGTTCAGGATAATTACCGTTGTGCAGCGTATCCAGCACCGCATCAATATCCTGACGTGAGAACTCGCCGCAGAATAACTCTTCATCACGATCAATGATCCACGCGCCGTTTTCAGCCACGAAGGCAATTTCACTGGCGATATCAGGGAAGAAAGATTTGAGTTGGTAATATTGATTGCCGCTGGCTACCACAAACTTGATGTCGCGCTGCTTCATTTCCTGATAGCACGCGTTAAAACGCGCGCGATTGTACTGTTTTTTGTCGTCGAGAAAGGTGCCGTCTTTATCCACCGCCACCATTTTTACCACGGTCATCATCACTCCTTAACGTATTGAAAGGAAAAACGGGTCGTATAGAGAATAACCTGGTGAGCGGATAAAACGGAGAAAAACACGGATGGCCGTGGCCATCCGCAGAGGGAATTAGTTGAACGCGCCGTTGAGCAGAATTGCGGTGATGATACCGGTTGCGGCGGCCACCAGCACGTAATTACCGTCGATATAAGCCCAGTGCTCACCGCGCGGTGGCGCATACAGACCACGATCGCGCCAGTCATCTACACGATAGTGCGGGCCACGAAACTCCGGCGGTGCCGGATAGCCGCGACGGAAGTCATGTCCGCCCCAGGCGAAGCGATCGCCGCCACGATGTCCTTCCGGCATACGATGATCAGCATAACGGTCATGACGATCCGGGCCGGGTCCACGATCGTGATCGTTGCCGCGGTCGTGATCGTTGCCGCGATTCGGTCCGCGGTCGCCGCCACGATCCGGGCCACGTCCGTGGTCATGGTGCTGGTCGCCGCCGTGCGACTGCCAGCGCTGGTCACCTGGGCCATCTGCCCGGGAAACGCTTGAAAACAGTGTGCTGCATGCAATAAGTGACGCAATAAGACTTAACGTTGTTTTTTTCATGGTGTTGCCTCCAATGATAACGGCAGTTGCTGTGCCGTTGAACACTACTATTGATGAGATGGAGACAAAAAAGCATTTCCAAAACTCTTAAAAAACGAAGACTTACAAGAAATTACGTCAAATTATCACTTTCTTAACGATTGTGTATTTTCTGACATTAACTGGATCGAAGAGACGCATCAGTGTTTATTACGGATAGACCGGGGAAATATAAAGAAAAAACCCGATCGCAAGGATCGGGAGGATAATTGAATTTCCGTAAATTGCATAAACGGGTAAACCCTGCAAAAGTGAGGGTAAAACTGAAGCACACAACGCCACATCACTAGCATTGCCGGTAAACAATACCATTTAAATGTGAGAAACTCTTTTGAAAAGCACTATTTTTCAGAAAAATACGCAAAAATCACGGAGACTAAAAATAACATTTTGCGAAACAATGTTTCATTCTAAATAAGGTCTGTGCTCTGACCAGAACAACCTTTCGATAAAAAAAGATGCCAGAAACAAGACTCAATGCAAGTCAGAAAATCAAATAAAAATGCATTAAATCATAATGATAGCATATGAACTCATTTCAAATACCTTTTCCCCCAACCAGAGTTCAGTGTTATTCATCAATCTCCCGGTCATTAATACGATAATATCGCCCCATCATCACATTAATACATGACAGTGATTAATACCGCGCTCAATATTACATCTGTTGCGTAACACTTTAATACTGCGACCTTACCGTCGAGGTTATTTAAGGAAAACGTTTACATGGAAAAAATATTAGTCAGTGCCTGCCTGATGGGATATGCAGTGCGATATAACGCCAGCGATAAAGCGCTGATCTCAGACACCTTAGCGCGCTGGGGCAGCGAGCAGCGTCTGGTCATCCACTGCCCTGAACTGGCAGCTGGCTTAAACACTCCACGCTTATCCGCTGAAATTCACGGCGGCAGTGCAGAACAGGTGTTAACGGGCGCAGCGCGCATCGTGGAATCAGATGGCAGAGATGTTACCCAGCATTACGTGCTGGCAGCGTGGTTGGCACTGCGTGCGGCGCAAGAAGCGGGTTGTCGCTTTGCCCTGCTCACTGATGGCAGCCCGACCTGCGGCAGCCAACGCATCTATGACGGCAGTTTTAGCGGCCTGCAACAGCCCGGTCAGGGCGTCGCAGCAGCACTGCTGCGCCAGCACGGCATTGAAGTATTTGCCGAATCGCAGCTTACCGTGCTGATTCAGCGTGTCACTGTCGCAGATAAATGTCGTGTCGTGGATGCCGGATGACGTGCTAATGCTGCGGCAGGACGAACTGGTCGACGCACCAGTTCACCGCTGCAATTTGGGCAACGTTGCGCCAACAGGCCGTCCGCACACGCCACACAAAAAGTGCATTCAAACGAACAGATACGCGCATCCAGTGACGCCGGCGGTAAATCTTTATCACAACATTCGCAGTTAGGACGTAATTCCAGCATGATTTCCTCCGGTTCATTTCAGCCACCATCATTACCGTAATCACGCCTGTCTTCCAGCCAGTTAACAGACATCAGGCGGACAAAATGGGACATCTTGCGTCCGGCATACTAGCAAATCTTTTGTGACCTTCCTCGCACTCCTCTTCTTCCCTACTTGCCGCTCAAGGTAGAATAAAACATCATCTAAATATTCATAAAAATGAAGATTAAAAATGAGTAAAGGGTTTATTAAGAAAGAAGGTCTCGCCTTGGTGAGTTTGGCGCGCTACTTATTCAGGCTCAAACCTGGCGACCGCTTGAAAACCATTGACGAGTTGTCCAGTGAACTCACGCTGTCAGTTGGCGTGGTGCAGAACGCACTTAAAAACCTTGAAGCAGCTCAATGCGTTACGCTAAAGCGTCGCGGACGCAACGGCACGGTGCTGAGCCAGATGGACTTCCCGTTGCTGCTTGAGCAGGCCGATATCGGCAATATTCTTTGTGCAATGCCACTGCCTTACACCCGACTGTATGAAGGGCTGGCCAGCGCCATCAAGACGCAATTTAACGGTTATCCGCTCTACTTTGCTCACATGCGCGGTGCAGAGGTGCGTATCGATTGTTTAATTGATGGCGTCTACGACATGGCGGTCGTTTCGCATCTGGCGGCAGAAAGTTATCTGCAACAAGGCGATGTTACTGCGGTGCTTAATTTTGGTTCCGGTAGCTACGTTTCCGGCCACCAACTGCTCTATCGCAAGGGTGGAAAAGCCACGATTCGCCGCGTTGGCATTGATCCACGATCGCCAGATCAGCGCTTGTTGACCGAGCGCGTGTTTGCTGGTCAGGAAGTTGAACGCGTTTCCCTGCCTTACAACTTGACGCTGGCTGCGCTACAACGCGGTGAGATCGATGCCGCTATCTGGAATATGGCAGACGAGGGGGTTGAGGGATTAGTGCAGGAACCCATTGAGTGCGTTGAGGCGATGAAAGCCTCTGAAGCAGTGCTACTGATTCATAACGATGCGAAAGTGATTCAACATTTAGTGCAGTCGCTGATTGATATTCCACAGCTACTGCGCCATCAACAAGATGTCGCGCTTGGCATCAGGGAACCGAGTTATTGACAGGTATCAACATGGAAACACGTTTACAGATTCTACATGACGCACAAGTTATTGATAAAGATGTCTATCTTGGCATGCTGACGGTGATTATGCGACTGGAGCAGCACTGGAATCTGCGCATTCGCCATGCGCAGGGAGAAATGATGATTACGCACATGGCCAACGCCATGATGCGAGCACGCCAGGGCGATGTCATTCCAGCGATCGACGAAGACGTTTTGTCGGAGATCGCCGG
This sequence comes from Enterobacter ludwigii, assembly GCA_900068845.1. Taxonomy (GTDB): domain Bacteria; phylum Pseudomonadota; class Gammaproteobacteria; order Enterobacterales; family Enterobacteriaceae; genus Pantoea; species Pantoea ludwigii_A. The sequence continues at coordinate 250,460 of CEFQ01000010.1, read as the reverse complement.
TTCTAACCTTTACGCCAACATCCAGGAAATGCACCACGACTTGCTCAGCATCTTCACCTTTGCTGTGCCGGAGTATGAGCAAGGCTATCTGCTGGCCAATCTTTATGGATTGATTCTGGCGCAACAAGATAGCGCAGCATGATGTTTTTAATACGCTAAATATTCAAAAAAATGAAAATAAAGGGAGTTATTTATGTTCCTTAATGCGCTGGAGAAACAAAATCCAGCCCTGATGGAAGCCGCACTGCGTTGCTGGCAGCGCGGAGAAATCCGCCCCGACACTTATGTTATCGATGTCGATCAGGTGCTGGATAACGCCCGTTTGCTCCACACTACCGCCGAGCAACATGGCCTAAAACTCTATCTGATGAGTAAGCAGTTTGGCCGCAATCCGCTGCTGTGTCGCTTGATTTTGCAGCAGGGTTTTCATGGCATGGTCGCGGTGGATTTCAAGGAGGCTCAACGGCTGTGGCAGCACGGTTTACCTGTCGCCCACGTTGGTCATCTGGTGCAGTTACCTGAACATCTGATCAATTACGCGGTGGCACAGCGCCCTGATATTATTACCGTTTACAGTCTGGAGAAGGCAGAAAGTATTGCCGCTGCCGCACGTCGCCAAAATTATGTCCAGCCGCTGCTGCTGAAAGTGGTGGATGACGGTGACGTGGTTTATCCCAATCAAGAAGCCGGTTTTACGCTGGCGGATTTACCGGCGGTGCTGGCTCATCTGCAGCCGATAGCAGGTATCTCTATTGCAGGGATCACTCACTTTCCCTGTATGGCCTTTTGCGAAACAGCGCAACAAACTCGCCCCACGCATAATCTGCAAACCTTGCTGGCCGGCAAAAATCTGCTGGAACAACACGGCATTGACGTACAGCACGTCAATGCTCCTTCAGCAAGCAGCGTGGCGACATTGCCGCTGCTTGCGGCGCAAGGAGTAACGCACGCTGAACCGGGTCATGCACTGACCGGTACTTTACCCGCCAACCAGCATGGCGACGGCGCTGAGAAGATCGCCATGCTTTATCTTTCCGAAATCTCGCATAACTACCAGGCAACCAGTTACTGCTACGGCGGCGGTCACTATCGTCGTAGCCATATGCAGCATGCTGCAGTGTGGCATCAAGGTTGGCAGCACTGCGCGGTGCACCCCATCGACAGCGACAGCATTGATTACACCTTACCGCTGGCCGGGCATTGGCCGATCGGCAGCGCGGTAGTGATGTGTTTCCGCAGTCAGGTCTTCGTGACGCGCAGCGATGTGGCGTTAATCAGCGGGGTGAGCAGCGGTAAGCCGATGCTGCTTGGCTTATTCGACAGTCAGGGCAATGCATTGCAAGAGGTTACTTATGGATAAGTTTTTAGTGCTGGTTATCGACAGCTTTGGCGTGGGTGCCATGCAGGATGTCCATAAAGTTCGCCCTCAGGATATCGGCGCCAATACCTGTGGCCATATTCTGCAGACTTTCCCCAGGCTGCGTCTGCCCGCGCTGGAAAAATTGGGGCTGATCAATGCGCTGCACATGGCCGCGCCAGATTTCAATGACAGCGTAATGCGCGCCAATCCGGCCGCAGCCTTTGGCGTGGCGCAGCTTCAGCATGAAGGTGGTGACACGTTTATGGGGCATCAGGAGATTATGGGCACGTTGCCACTGCCACCCGTGCGCATGCCCTTCTCCACCGTGATTGCCAAAGTAGAGGATGCGCTATTGAGCGCCGGTTACCAAGCTCAGCGACATCACTCAGGTTCGTTATCGCTGCTGTGGGTCAATGATGCGGTAGCGATTGGCGACAATCTCGAAGCGGATTTGGGCCAGGTGTTTAATATCTGCGCCAACTTGTCCGCTATCCCGTTTAGCGAAGTGGAAAAGATCGGCCGCATAGTGCGTGCGCAGGTAGAAGTCGGTCGCGTGATTGCCTATGGCGGATTGCTTGAGAGCAGTACTCAGATTACCGATGCTGTCGAAAGTAAACATGACACGTACATCGGCATTAACAGCCCCAAAGCTGGCGTTTATCAGCACGGTTTTCAGGTGGTGCATCTCGGTTACGGCGTGGATGCCAGTACGCAAGTGCCGCAGCAACTGCATGAACAGGGCATTCCCACCGTGCTGGTGGGCAAGGTGGCCGATATCGTGGCGAATCCACACGGCCGCAACTATCAGCGTCTGGTGGATTCACAAACCATCCTGGAAATCACAGCGGAAGAGATGCAGCGCCCACAGGCCGCTTTTATCTGCACCAATATTCAGGAAACCGATCTCGCTGGACATGCTGAAGATACCGCGCGTTACGCCGATCGGCTGACGCTGGTGGATAGAGCCCTCACCCACATCATCATGAACATGGACAGTAGCGACTGTCTGGTAGTGATGGCCGATCACGGCAACGATCCTACGGTCGGCCACAGCAAACACACGCGCGAACAGGTACCCATTTTAGTTTATCGCCCAAGCCAACCTGCTTGCGCGCTCGGTATACGCAGCACCCTGTCCGACGTCGGTGCCACCGTATGCGCATTTTTCCATGCCCGCGCACCACAAAATGGCCGCGCATTTCTGGCGACGCTTAATGCCGCCAGGCCTTAATCAGCTTAATCACATCAGGTGACAACTATGTTCAAAATTGCCATTGGCGGACAGTTAAATAAAAACGAAATCAAAGCGTGTCTGGAGACGTTCGGGAACGGCCAGTTTAGCGCCGATATTTTCACCGATATGGATGCAGCAATGAAGGTGAAAACCGGCAGCTATGACTACTACCTCGGCGCTTGCCAAAGTGGCGCTGGCGGCGCATTAGCGATGGCTTACGCGCTGATTGGCCGTGATAAATGCGCCACCATCGCCAACGCCATTACACAACCTAGCGAAGAGAAAGTGGCGCAGCTGCTGGCGGGTGGTACCAAAGCATTTGGTTTTACTAACGATCGCGCTGAAAACGCCGTGAAAGCGTTCGTTGCGGCTTTACAGAATGCCTAAATAAAAGGCGCTGAAGTCGCCATTGACGCCAGCGCCAGATAAAGCACTTCACAGATTTTCAGGGTGACATCATGGAATCGATTAATCTTATTAAAATAATACTTTTCGCGTTGATGGGCGGTTATGCCACCTTTCTCGCCAACCGCTCGATCGCGGTTTATCACGACGGTCTGCGCCCCATAATGCCGGAGTTCATTAGTGGCAATATGAGCCGTAAAGAGCTGGCGGGTATCTCCTTTGCCATCAGCATTGGTTTTATTACGGGTTTCGCCATGCCCATAACACTGGCGACCGGCGTTATCGTCATCCATATAGTATTGTTGACTGCCGATATCATCGGCGTCTCATTCAACAACACTAAGCTGGCAGTACTTACAGGCACGGTTTACGGTGCCTTAGTCACCGTTGCATTGGATGGCATTATCAAAGGCTTTGCCTATTTGCCGGTTAATTTCCTGGACGCACTGGCGGCAGTGGGCGATCCCATTATCTATGCCTTCGTGGCGTTCCCGGCGATTGCCGTCGGTTATCAGTTCGGTAAAAAAGCCGGTCTGATCACCATCATTTGTTCTTTTCTTGGTCGCGTAGTGATTGAACGGATTAATCCGCTAACCGTGGCAGGCAACGAGATTTCACTCAGCCCGGAAGGCATCGCCATGTTGGTGGGCATGATTTGCCTGCTGTTCTTCGCTTCCCGTGATAAATCACGCAGCGAGGAGATTGAGCACAGTATGTTTGATGACAACATCAAACGCATTCGTAAAAACATCTTTTATCTGATGCCAATGGCAGCGCTGATTGCCATTACTGCCCATTTTCACTGGCTGGCAGGTGAACCTATCGCCGCTGCGCTGGTGGGCAAAGGTGGCATGACGTCGGCAGCGATTGTCGCCATCGTGCAGGCGCTGGCCTTTATGCCATTAATCATTACCACCGCCATGATCAGCGGCGTATATGGCACTAACGGCTGGTGTGATTGGTTCCTCGGCTTAGGTTATCTGGCTCCCAACCCGCTGATCGCCGGAATTTTGGGTGCCAGCGCAATGGGTGTAGAGGTAAAGAGTCTGAGCCGCATTGGCCGCGCGATGAACCGTTTCCCGGCACTGAAAATGTCCGGGGATAACATCCGCACCTCAATGACGCAGATTCTGGAGATCGCCCTGCTGGTGGGTGGTGTAAACGCCGGTAATCAGATTTGGGCCGGAACCGGCATGTTTGTGGTGGTCAGCCTCTATATTCTGAATGAAATCAGTGGCCGTCCGGTGATGAAATTAGCGGCGGGTCCCATTGCCGCGATTATTGTTGGCATACTAGCCAACATTTTTGCGGTGCTCGGCCTGCATATCGTCGGCTGAAATAATCCACTCTCAACTTGGTGCGCATAACTCATGCGCACCCTGCAAAATCCGGTGTAAGATCGCCATCCGTGGTGACCTCCTTTTTCACCTAAAGCGAACCATCTTTGCTAAAAACATTACATTCCCCGTCAGGCGTTCTATAGTTCACTCGCCCTATCTACTGACGAGACTATGTAATGCGTATTAAAGGACTTAATTTAGGCTTCTTTATCGTTATTTTGGCGATCGTCACGTTCGCCTTTTTTGATGTGCTGACACCGTATTTTTCTGCCATCTTCTGGGCCGCAATTTTGGCGGTTATCTTCCATCCTTTAAAATCTCTATTGCGCCGCAAAATGGGCGATCGTAACGGCCTGGCTTCATTCGCCACGCTGCTGATTATCTGCTTGATTGTCTTCACGCCGTTGGCGCTGATCACATCTTCGATGGTGGTGGAAGTCAACACGGTATACACCAAACTGCAGAACAACTCGGCGCAATTCCCGGTGGTGTTCGCCGAACTGCTGCAGCATCTGCCTTCCTGGGCACGCAACTATCTCGCTGAAAATAATCTGAACAACGCGCAAGAGATACAGCAAAAGCTTTCCGGTTTTGCACTTAAAGGCGGCCAATACATGGCGGGCAGCGTGTTCCTGATCGGCAAAGGTACGTTCACCTTTACCGTTGGCTTTGGCGTTATGCTCTATCTGCTGTTCTTCCTGTTGAAAGATGGTGCCTGGCTGGTGAATTTGATGCTGGAAGCGCTGCCACTCTCAACCTACGTGAAACATCACCTGATGATGAAGTTCGCTGCGGTATCGCGCGCCACAGTGAAAGGCACTGTGGTAGTTGCGGTGGTGCAAGGTGTGCTTGGCGGCTTCGCCTTCTGGATCACCGGCATTGATGGCAGCCTGCTGTGGGGCACCTTGATGGCATTCCTGTCGCTGATTCCGGCGGTGGGCTCCGCGATTGTTTGGGTACCCGCGACCATCTTCTTCTTCGCCACCAGCGCCATCTGGAAAGCACTGTTCCTGATTGGCTTCTTCGTGGTGGTGGTGGGTTTGGTGGACAACATTTTGCGTCCGCTGCTGGTCGGTAAAGACACTAAAATGCCTGACTACCTGATCCTGATCTCCACGCTGGGTGGCATGGAAGTGTATGGCATTAACGGCTTCGTCATTGGTCCGCTGATCGCTGCGCTGTTTATTGCCTGCTGGAACTTGCTCTCCGGCCGTGATAACCGTGAGAATTCAGAAGAGATCGACGAAGAGTTTATCGAAGAGGGTAAAACCCGCGAAGAAGAAGGTAAAATTCGCGAAGAAGAGGGTAAAATCCGCGAGTAAGCGCTTCAAACGGCTACCGTTTATCGGTAGCCGCATTCACGCAGGAGAATATCGGCCAACCATTTGCTATCATCGTGGCATTGATTACGGCTTGCGACAAAAGAGAACAACATGTCCATGGAATCCTCCTTAGCGCGTGAAAATCAGGTTCTGTCCGTGTTTGATTTTGACGGCACGTTGACCATTCACGATAGCTTTATCCCCTTTCTGCGCTTCAGTTTTAGCAAACGTGCTTTTGCGCGCAGACTCGCCAGGCTGGCGGTACCCACGCTGCACTGCATGCGAAAAAAGCTGACGCGCGATGAGCTGAAAGAGGTGCTAATTAAGACCTTTTTAACCGGCGTTGAGGAGAAATGGGTCCGTGAGCAGGCAAAACTGTTCTGCGCGGCGAACTGGAATAAGCTGATGCGCCCTGCCGGGCTGTTGGCAGTTGCCGCGGAAGTGAACTCCAGCGCGGAAGTGACCATCTGTTCCGCTTCGCCCGCGATGGTGTTAGAACCTTTCGCTGAGCGTCTGGGTATCAATCTCATCGGCACCCAATTAGAAGTGATTGACGGCATTCTGACCGGAAAGATAACCGGTCATAACTGCCGCTGCGGGCAAAAAGTCAAGCGACTGGAAAGCGTTTACGGCCCGCTGCATAACTATCACCTGCGTGCCTGGGGCGATACGCGCGGTGATTTTGAATTACTGGCCGCCGCGCAAGATCCGCACTGGCGTCATTTCCATCCAACGTGGAAAAAACGCCGCGTGCCGATGGAAAAACTGCGCATGCTGCGCCTCGATCCTTAGCCGCACTGTTCGGGCTGATCAGTAAATCCGGTCAGCCTTTGCCGCATCCAACCATGGCTTAAACTCCTCCAGCAATAGATCGTATAAACGGTCCTCTCCCAGACTGGCAAAGTTGTCGATGGCGAAGAAATGGGTGTTATCGATACGACGATCGTTGAAATCATCCAGATCCTGCAGAATTCCGTAGTTACTGCCGCCGAGTCCGACGAACTTCCAAAAGATGGGATAGTTAGCCGAGCGGCGAATCGCCTCTTTAATAGCGCGGTTTTTGCTGATGCCGCCGTCGGTAATGAATACCACGTATACCGGCAGATCGCTGTGACGGAAGGTATCAATCAGCTCTTCCATCACTGGCGGTTCATTATTGGTGCCGCCAAGCCCAGGTAATATCTCCCACGCTGATTTCTTGCCGCCACGCTGAATGGTGGCGATGTAGCCATCAAGATTATCCAGCGTGACATCGGGATATTTCGCGTGCTGCTGCCCAAAGCCCCAGACATCCATCGATCCATCATCATCGAACTGTACCGCTAACACCGCAATGCGATCTAATACCGCCTGCACGTTGCCCTTGCTGAACTGCCCTTTCATCGAGCCTGAAGCATCCAGCACAAATGCCACCTTCGCTTTTACCGTCTGCAGCTGGTGTTTGCTCAGGCTGACGGTGGCATTTTTAGCCAGACTCACCAATCCTGGCGCCTTCTCCTGCAGTTTTTTCTCCAGGCTCACCATCGTCGGCGCGGTTGACTGAGCAGGCGCTTGGGCGACATCAACGCCATAATTGAGCGCCAGTGGTTCGAGGCCGCCGTTGAATCCCTGTCCTAATGCTCGCAGTTTCCAGCCGCCGTTATGGCGATAAACTTCGGCGAGGATCAGCGCTTTCTCACTGCGCCCGAGTGTTTCCGGTCTAAACTGTGCAATATTCTCGGCGATTAAGGTCAGGCTGTTGAGCGCTGCAATCGCCTCATCGCCATCAATCACCAGGATGACGGCAATTTTACTCACGCTGGCGGCAATCTTTGTCAGATCCAGATTAATGGTGCAACCCTGCGGGGTGTTTTGCATCACCACGCTGCGATTGGCGGTTGTGGGCTGATTAAAGAAGATGAAATCTGCATCGCCACTCACTTTGCCAGCGGCGTTGAGCAGGAAAACGCTGGTATCCACATCCCCGTTTAAAGTGGATAAAGCGGCATACTGCAGGCGCAATGTGAGTTCATTTGTATTCAGCGGCAGATTTTGACCGGGTTGTAACATCATACTTTTAACCTCCTGTTAAGAAATAATGTCGCTCAGTTAAGCACTGCATCCACTCTCCGCACATGCCGTAGCGGCGCGATTTATCGCGCAATAAATTGCGTATATAGGTTGGTGCACCTGAATGCGCATCCTACAAAATCCCGCAGCATAACCGTAGGCGCGCCATTCATGGCGACCGATTCACATCCGTCCTTTAGATAGTAAAAAGCCCCGGACCAGCCGGGGCTTTGATAACCTTGTTTTAAATCAGACGCTCACGCCATGCTGCGATGCCAGCGCGGCCAAGCCGCCCGCGAAGCCCTGACCAACAGCTTTGAACTTCCACTCGGCACCGTTGCGATACAACTCACCGAACACCATCGCGGTTTCGGTAGACGCATCTTCAGACAGGTCAAAACGGGCGATTTCTGCGCCGTTATCATTGTTAAAGATACGCATAAAGCTGTTGCTCACCATGCCGAAGTTCTGCTTACGCGCTTCTGCATCGTAAATGGTCACCGCGAAGACCAGCTTCTTCACATCTGCTGGCACTTTAGACAGGGTGATTTTCACCTGCTCATCATCGCCATCGCCGGCACCGGTGCGGTTATCGCCCTGATGCTCAACGGAACCACACGCGCTCAACTTATTGTTGAAGAAGATAAATCCAGTGTCGCTCAGCACTTTACCGTCGTCACCGACCATAAACACTGAGGCATCGAGGTCAAAGTCCTGACCATCTGTTACACGTGCATCCCAACCCAGACCCGCCATGGCAACATTCATGGTTGGTGCTTCTTTAGTCAGGGAAACGTTACCGCCTTTTACCAGAGAAACTGCCATTTTAAAGCTCCTGCTTTTAATTGGATGATGCGGGCAACGTGAAGTTGCCCGTGAGAGTTATGTCAGCGATTAAGACGCGTTAATGCCGTACTGGGCGCATACCGAGGCCAAACCACCGGCATAACCCTGGCCGACTGCGCGGAATTTCCACTCGGCACCGTTGCGGTACAGCTCGCCAAACAGCATGGCGGTTTCGGTAGAGGCATCTTCGGTCAAATCGTAACGCGCCACTTCACTGCGGTCGTCATCGTTTACCAGGCGGATAAACGCGCCGGAAACCTGGCCAAAACTCTGACGACGGGTCTGCGCATCGTGGATGGTGACTACAAACACGATTTTGTCGACATCAGCCGGGATCAAATCCAGTTTGATTTTCAGCGATTCATCATCGCCATCGCCTGCACCGGTACGGTTGTCACCGGTGTGGGAAACAGAACCGTCGGAAGAGACCAGGTTGTTATAGAAAATAAAGTCAGCATCGCCGCGGACTTTGCCGCTGGCGGACAGCAAGAACGCTGACGCATCAAGGTCAAAGTCCTGACCATCGGTGGAACGTGCATCCCAGCCAAGGCCAACGAGGACGTTTTTCATGGTTGGTGCCGCTTTGCTAAGCGAAACGTTACCGCCTTTAGAAAGAGAAACGCTCATTGTAATTACCTCTTGGTTAATAATTTTTCAGACTCATTACTGGCAGAAGATCAACTCTCTTCTTTTTCCTCGGGTTTACCGGGGAACATCACGCTGAGCACAATACCGACCGCTAACACGCCGAGTACCACAAACAGGCTGGCGCTAGCCGAGATGCTGTAGCCGTGATGCCAGATATGATCGGTAGCATTCAGACCCAGTTTCACCGCGATGAAGAACAGCAGCACGATAACGGCTTTCTCCAGGTGAACCAGATACTGCTTCAATGCTTCGAGTACAAAGTACAGGGTACGCAAGCCAAGAATGGCGAACATCATGGCGCTGTAAACAATCAGCGGTTCACGACTCACCGCGATAATCGCCGGCACGGAGTCGAAGGCGAACATCACGTCAGAGAGTTCAACCACCGCCACACACAGCATCAACGGCGTGGCATACAGCGCAGCTTTCTTAGCGCGACCGACTGTCACATCTTTGTTTTCGGGCTTCTGCAGCTCTTCATCGACTTCCTTCTGATTCAGCAGGAAGGCGTTGCCGCGCATTTTGGGCCAGATCGGGAAGAAGCGCTTCACGCCGCGATAGGCAAGGTGCTGCGAGTAATCTTCGATCTCGTCGCTGTCATCGCCGCTTTTCAGCATCATTACCGCTGTCCACGCAACAATCAGCGCAAACACGATTTCGACGTATGGACCGAGACTCAGCAAGCCGGTACCGATCGCCACGAAGATGCCCCTGAAGACAATGGCACCGATGATGCCCCAATAAAGCACGCGGTGACGGTAGCGGTCTGGAACGGCGAACCACGAGAAGATCGCCATCATCACGAACAGGTTATCGACGGAAAGCACTTTCTCCAGTGCGTAACCGGTCACGAATAGGCTGGCAACTTCAGCGCCGTGATGGATATAGAGGAAGCCGGCGAAACCCATCGCCACAGCCACCCAAAACACCGACCATAACGCCGCGCTTTTCAGCGAAATCGGCTTGTCGCCGCGGTGCATGAACAGGTCGATAAAAATAGCTCCCACTGAAAGCGCGATGAAAACCGCGACGGTTTCAGCGGGAAAGCCAATGTGTGTAGATTCCATGTTTAACCCTTAAAGGACGAAAACTTAAAGCCCAAATATTGCTGGATCGAAGCCCAAAGCCACGGCGATTTCGCGCACTGCTTTCTGCTCGTCAGCATCAAAATCACCGTCACTTTTACCGACAGCAATACCTACGCGGACCGCCAACTGTGCGGCTTCCGGCTGATCTTTTAACGCCAGGATGTACTTCATGGTTTCGCCCTTGCCGATTTCCAGATCGAAATCGAAGCTGCTCACCAGCTTGTTGAAGAAATCAATCACTTCCGTGGTATCAAAAACTTTCAATTCCTCGGAAGCGCGCAGAAAACCGATCATCTTCTGCTTCTCTTCCGCGCTCACACCGCCGTCTGCAACCGCAATGCGTGCGCAAACAGCCACTGTACCTTGCATGAATTTCTTATTTTTAAAGCGGCTAACTTGTTTGGTCAGCTCGTCGCGGCCCGAGTTAAACGCCCCTTTAACCTTGTTGAAAAAGCTCATAGTAAATCCTCTGTCTGTAATTATTTGGAACCGGCTCGCCAGTTGAATCCCCAACCGAAAGCTTTATCCATATCGGAATGCCCGTTAAAGAATTGATTGATACGCTCGACGCGGATACTGCCGTTCTCATTGACCAGACGAGCAATCGCACACATGTTGCGGCGGTTCTCGCCTTCCGTCATACGCGTTTCAATCGGTGGCTGGTCTGGGATGTGCAGCGTCACTACGCCATCCGTTTTGTCCCAGCTGGCCGCGCCTTGATAGATGAAGGCGAAAATCAGCACTTCACGAATCTGACTCCACTCGCGACCGTTGATATGCAGCCATTCACCATCGCTCACTTCGCCGGTACGATCGTCGCCCTGCAAGTGTACGAAAGGTTTGGCATGCATGGCGCCAAAGTTGCCGCCCAGCGCCTGGATCACGCCGCGCGAACCGTCCTGCAGCTCCACGAAGGCGCCGAGATCGAGATCCACGCCTTTGTTGCCGCCGAAGAATGAACGCAACCCGCCACCACCGCTGTTCGTCTCACGATGCCAGTTGAGGTTGATGCGGATTTCACCGAAGTTATCGCGCTTGGTCAGGCTGATCGCCGGTTTCTCTTTGGTGAGAGAAACTTTGCTCAGATTGATTTTTGCCGGCGCGGGCGTCGGAGTTGGCGCCCCCTGCGGCGCTGGCGCAGGTATTGGTGCGGGCGCGGGTTCAGCCACATCGACACCAAAATGTTCCGCCAGCGGCTGCAAGCCGCCGTTGAAACCCTGTGCAATAAAGCGGAATTTCCAGTCATTATTGCGACGATAAAGTTCGCCGAGGATCAACGCCGCTTCCTGACGTCCCACCAGCTCCACGCTGCCATTCAGCAGCACTTCACCGCCCTGCTCCACCTGAATTGCCAGGCGTTGCAAACCCGACACGTTGCGGCCGCCGTCACAGGTGACGGTGAAGGCCACTTTCTGAACGTCAGGGCGCAAGCGGTTGAGATCGACAGAAAAGGCGGCATTGTGCCCTTCGCTTTTCAGGCTGATGGTGCGGTCGTCATTATCCGGCTGACCGTAGAACACCATATCGGCATCGCCGTTCACTTTGCCGCTGGCGAACAAACGAAAAGCAGAAGCATCCACGGCTGCGCCAGAAAGCACGCGCACCGTCAGCAGATTAGCGGGAACGGGAGCATTGCTCCCCGGCGTCATATTCATTAGCGCACCACTGCGGCAACGATGTCATTTTGCATCGCGTCGATGGTACGGCCAGCACTCGCGCGGCCGTGCGCCGTGAAGTCCCACAGACCGCCGTTGCGGTGCAGTGAAGCAATCACGATGCCGGTATGGCTGCCTTGCTCAGTCAGCTGATAGCGCGCCAGTTCTTTGCCATTTTGATCAACAACGCGGCAGAAGGCATTTTCCACTTCGTTGAAGGTTTGGCCCTGGAAGCTGTTCACGGTGAATGCGAGATACTCAACATTGGCCGGCAGACGAGACAGCTCGACGTTGATCACTTCATCATCGCCATCGCCTTCGCCAGTGCGGTTATCGCCGCTGTGTTTCACCGAACCACATTTGGAGGTTAATGCGCGGAACCAGATGGTATCAATGGCATTACCGGATTGGTCCAGTAATACGCAGCTGGCATCGAGATCGATGGAATCGCCGCCGCCACCAAAAAGCTTGCCCATGAAGCCTTTCTTTTTAATTGGATCCCAGCCTAAGCCGAAATGTAATTTATTCAGCGAAGCGGTTTGTTTGCTGAGTGAGACCGTCTGATTCTTGCTTAATGAAACCATGTCATAATTCCTTCAAACAGGTTTGAAAAGGGTTTTATATTTGCTTCAAATTCCATGAGGCCAAAATCATATCATGATGATATTGATGAGCGGCATTAATTTTCACAGCAATTTCATGAAACAAAATAAATCGTTTTACAAGAACAACTTAAACAGATCACCACAGTTCAATCCACGCACTAAACATGACAATTCTTTACATTAAAATTCATAAAGTTACGTTAGGGTAAAAAATCATATTATGATTGACTCCTTTCGAGCGTATAAATAAACTCGCAAGCCATAACCCACCGGCAAGCCTCCAGCGGAAATAATTAGAAATGTCTCACAAAATTTGGCTAATGGAAGGTTTATCCTCCCAGCGCGATATAATTAATGGCATTAAATTCACAGCTAAAAAACACAACTACAACGTGTCTATTTATGCCTCCCATCGCCATCAACGTAATGAAATACTTTCTCTGGCCGATCATGCATTAATAGAACCTAACGAGATCAATCAGCGCCTCGAATTTATTCTTTCAACCGTAGAAAAACATGCCATTCAGGCGATTCATACTGGCCGCCATGCCCATTGGTTTGAAACCCATCGCGCGGCAATTGAAGCCAGCGGTGCGCGCTTAACCACTGGCGCACGCGATGTCGCCATGCTGGATCTGGCCGATGACAAAGTCGCTTTCGCCCACCATATGAAAAGCCTGAATTTGCCGGTGGTGCCTTCACTGCGCGTGGATTCGCCCGTACAGTTACGCGAGCTGATTGCTAGCCAGCCGTTTGGCGATCTGCCGCTGTGCGTAAAACCGGTTACCGGTATTTATGGCATGGGATTCTGGCAGTTTGATGAAAGCGTCTCGCCGATGGCGGTATTTACCCATCCAGACGCGCGCCGGGTGAAAGCGGAATATTACTTACAGGCGCTGGAAGCCGCCGACAGCATGGAGCCGCTGGTCCTGATGCCGTGGCTGCCGGGACCGGAATATTCCGTTGATATGCTGGCGGAAAAAGGCAAGGTGCTGGCCGCCGTAGCGCGCCGCAAAGAAGGCGCATTGCAGTATCTGGAGAACAGCGGTGAAGCCTTTGAGCTGGCGCAAGCCTGTGCTGAAGCCATGGGCGCGGATGGATTGATCAACGTGCAGACGCGCAATGATGCCAGCGGTAAACCGTTATTACTGGAGATCAATATGCGCCCTTCCGGCGGCATTGGTTACACCCGCTTCAGCGGCGTAAATCTTCCCGGCTTGTTTGCGCTACGCCAGCTAGGCTTGATCAGTTACCAGCAGGCGATCGACGAATCCCGCAGCGCCTTCACGCCCGCCACCGTCCGCGCGCTGAGCGACGTGGTTGCTTACAACCCCGTCCTGTCCAACCAGCTTCAATGAGGAATTATTCATGACCACACTTTGGAGCAGGACGCTTTCATGCGGCACGCTGAACGTCACGCCAACTGGCGGCATCAACGCTATCGACGATCTGTTTGAGATCGCCGAGCGGCGCAATCCCAAGCGCGCTTTTCTCTTCGTCAGTAAAGTACTGGGCCGCCATATTCCGGTCGCGCCGGAAAAAATGCGCGCCGTTTATCGCCAGCTCGCCGAACAGTTTCCGCCTATCGCTGACGGCCCGGTGCTGTTTATCGGCATGGCCGAAACCGCTGTTGGCCTGGGCGCGGGCGTATTTGATGAAGTGCGCCAGCGCGTGAGCGAAGCGGTGTATCTCACTTCGACGCGCCATCCACAGCAAGCGGATTTGCTGTGCGAGTTTAAAGAGAATCACAGCCACGCCACCGATCATCTGATCTATCTGCCCGAGGATGCGCAGCTGCGCCAGCGCGTGCTGAATGCGCGCACGCTGGTGATGATTGATGACGAAGCCACCACCGGCAACACCTTTATTAATCTGCTCGAGGCACTCCGCAATGATGGCGGACTCAGCCACATCGAACAGGTTGTCGCCGTCACGCTGACTGACTGGAGCGGCGATGCCTTAGCCGCACGCTGCCCGGTGCCACTGCGCAGCATTTCGCTGGTACAAGGCGATTGGCACTGGCAACAGGATCCCGACGCCGCGCTGCCGCCGATGCCCGCCGTCGCACTTAACGATGCCGCCACCGTGCCAATAACCGGTAAACAGAGCTGGGGCCGACTCGGCATGGCAGCGCCAGCTGGCGATCTTGGCCGCACCCTTCAGGCACAGCCGGGTGAGAAAATCCTCGTGCTCGGCAGCAGTGAATTTGTCTGGGAACCCTTCTTGCTGGCCGAACGCCTGGCGGCACAAGGTGCGCAGGTGAAATACAGTTCCACCACGCGCTCACCGATCGCCAGCGGCTTTGCCATCGAATCCGCCATCGCCTTCGGCGATAACTACGGCCTTGGCATCGCGAACTTCGTTTACAACGTGGCGCATCAGCAGTTTGACCGCATTGTGTTGTGCATTGAAACGCCCGTCGACAGCGTTGATCCGCTGTTAACCACGGCATTGGCTAAGGTTGCGCCACAGGTGGAAGTGATCAGCTATGAATAAACCGGTAATTTTTTCCGACCTCGATGACACGCTATTTCAGACGCGCCGCAAAATGGTGGACGAGCTGGATCTGCAGCCGTTCCGCACCGGCGCGCTCGATCTCAGCCTGCAGCCGCGCAGCTTTATGACCGAAGAGCAGTCGATGCTCGTCGACTGGATGATTGAACAGGCCGATTTGATCCCGGTCACCGCGCGCGGCACCGAAGAGATCGCCCGCGTGCAGATTCCTTTTCGATCCTGGGCGGTGACGACGCATGGCGCGGTAATCCTCAACCCGCAAGGTGAGGAAGATGCCGAATGGCGCGCGCACATTCTGGAAAAATTGACGCCCTACGGCCCGGCGCTGCTCTCCATGCAGCAGGCGATTACCGACCTGATGGAAGAGCGCGACATCAACGGCTGGGCGCGCATCAACTATGAATATGGCGTGACGCCGATCTATCTGGTGATGAAGCATCGCAACAGCACGCGCCTCGAGGAGCTTTACGCCATCGCCGATGAAATTGAGCAACGTTTCCCCACCGCGGGCTATTACATCCATCGCAACAGCAACAACGTCGCCTGGCTGCCGAATGTGGTGGAAAAAGGCTTAGCCGTCAGCTTCCTGCTGGAAAAACTGCGTAATGAGCGCGGCGTGTTCCCGGTGATTGGCCTCGGTGACAGCCTCAGCGATCACCGTTTTATGAAGCTGTGCAGCTGGTACGGCATTCCGCGTCAGAGTCAGTTTGCCGAGCGCATCAACCAATCCCTATTCGGAGAACAATAAGATGGTGAATAACCTGCCTTTCTCTGGATCGTACCAACCCGGCGACGTCGAATTTTTGCTGCAACCGGTCGAGATCGACATGACGCCGGTCGAGCAAAAAGAGCAGCTGATCCAATCCGGCGCACGTCACTATTCCGAGATGCTGAGCCAGGAACCGGAACCGACGCGCTGGCACCTTGAGCTGTTTTCGCGCGCGCTGGATCAGGGAGCGGGCCGCCTGGCGAAAGAAGTCGCCATGCTGGCGCGGACGCTGGCGCAGCAGTTTGGCGACACGCCGATTGTGCTGGTTAGCCTGGTGCGCGCGGGTGTGCCGCTCGGCGTGATGCTGCAACAGGCGCTGCGCGCGATGGGCCGCGAATCTTATCATTACGGCATTAGCATCATCCGCGATCGCGGCATTGATCGGGCCGCGCTGGAAATCATCGAAGCCCGCCACGGCACCGACGGCATCGTGTTCGTCGATGGCTGGACCGGCAAAGGCGCCATCACTGGCGAACTGATCCGCAGCCTGGAACATCGACCCGGTTATCCGGCGCAACCGCGCCTGGTGGTGCTGGCCGATCCTTGCGGTCGGGCGTGGCTTTCGGCCAGTGATGATGACTGGCTGATCCCGTTTGGCATTATGGGCGCGCCGGTATCGGGCTTGATCTCGCGCTCGTTGTGGTCTGAAGAGGGTTTGCACGGCTGCGTACAGTGCGACCATCTGGCGCAATACGATTGCAGCCAGCAATTGGTGGACACCGTCGCGGAATACGCGCGCTCGCTGGATATCAGCGCCCTGCCCGCTTGTCAGCAGGATCCACAACGTCAGCAAGCACTAGTCGCAAAAAGTGAAGCGGTAATCGCCATGCTGGCGGCGCGTTATCAGGTGAACAGCATTAACCGCATCAAGCCAGGTATCGCTGAAGCCACGCGCGCCGTACTGCGTCGCGTGCCGGATCAGGTGCTGGTGCGTTCGGTGGACGATCCCGACGTGGCGCTGCTGGTCTATCTGGCCCAACAAAAAGGGCTAACCATCACAGAAGCGGGAGCCGATCTTGGGCAATACCGCGCCGTGACGATAATCAAAAAGGTGCTGTGATGAACGACCGTCTCTCTCCGTGGCGTTTGGGCGCAACGCTGTATATGCCGGCGGTGCGCAGCGATATCGTTGATGCCATTTTGCACCATAAAATCAGCGGCCTGCGCTCGCTGGTGATCTGCCTGGAAGATGCGGTCAGTGATGCGGATTTGCCGCAGGCGCTGCACAATCTCCAGCAAATCCTGCAGGAGCTGAATGCCGAACAGCGTGCCAATGGCAATGCGCAGTGGCCGCTGGTGTTTATCCGTCCGCGCAACAGCGAGATGGGCGCGTGGCTGGTGAAAAACCTCAACCTCAGCGCTATCGATGGCTTTGTGCTGCCGAAATTCACCGCTGATTCTCTGCCGGTGTGGTGGCACATGCTTGAACCGAGCCATCTGTGTATGATGCCAACGCTGGAAACTGAAGAGGTGTTTGACGTAGTGGCGATGCGCGAGCTGGCCCTCACGCTGCAAAACCACCCTTGCCGCCAGCGCGTGATCGCCCTGCGCATCGGCGGTAATGATTTGATGAACGTGCTGTCGCTGCGCCGTTCGCGTCAATTCACGCTGTATGACAGCCCAATGGGTTACACCATTAAAATGCTGGTGGCGGTGTTCGCTTCGCGGGATTTTGCGCTGACCGCGCCGGTATGTGAACACATCGACGATCAGCAAATTATGGATCAGGAACTGGCACTGGATATCGCGCACGGTTTGGTGGGCAAAACCGCTATTCACCCAAGCCAGATTGGCAAGATTCAGGACATGTTGATGGTTTCGGCCAGCGATCAGGCGGATGCCTTCCGCATCCTCAACTCCAGCCAGGCGGTGTTTAAATCGCAGGGTGCAATGTGCGAACCAGCGACACATCGCCGCTGGGCCGCCGCGATACTGGCGCGCGCGCAGGAATATGGCATTGCGCCGGATACCCGCTCCGACGGCGCATTGATGCTGGTGACCTGAATGACAAACCTCGTAGGGTGGGCATTCATGCCCACCGCTTTATCGCGGCGCACCATGTTAAAACGGTGCCAGTTATGAGGAGAGATGTGATTTCACCAAACCGCACATTCTGTAGCGGCGCGATTAATCGCGCGCCTTTAACTTTTAACCGGTGCAAAAGCGATGCACGGTTTTCGTAGGGTGGGCATTCATGCTCACCGCTTTATCGCGGCGCACCATGTTAAAACGGTGCCAGTTATGAGAAGAGATGCGATTTCACCAAACCGCACACTCCGTAGCGGCGCAATTAATCGCGCGCCTTTAACCTTTAACCGGTGCAAAAGCGATGCACGGTTTTCGTAGGGTGGGCATTCATGCCCACCGCGTCACCACCGAACCACAAACTGGACATAAGAATTCTCGTACCCTATTTACCTGACATTTAACTACCCTCTGATACTATCGAAAACCGTTTGCCAGGAGGGCGATACAGACCATTGATCACTAACGCAGGCTTTAATCGACCATGCAACTCAGTACCCGACAGACACGCGTATTTATGCTTGCCTCACTGCTCAGCAGCGGCAAACCGGTCGCATCCAGCCGCATTTTAGCCTCGCTCGACTGCTCCGAACCCACGCTGACGCGCGCACTAAAAGAACTGCGTGAATCCTGGTCCGCGGAAATCAAATACAGCCGCCTCACCCACTGCTATCAACTCACCGCACCCGGCAAGCTGGATAAGAAAAGCCTGCGCCATATTAATGAAGCACTCAAGCTCAACGCCGAACGGCAACAGAGCGAGACCGTCAGCCGGGTATTTCTGGATAAAGAGAAAAAGAAAGCGGTGTCACTGTCATTACGCATGTCTGTTTTAAGGAAAATCGATCAGGTGGTGCGGTTGAGTGAAACGACACGGAGTGATGCGGTGGAAATGCTGGTGGAGAGCGGGCTGGATGAGTTGATTGCGCGCTTAAAAAGTCAGCGATAAGGGTATGGTTATATACATAGATTGTATATCAACATCGGTGAAATACGTTCCTAATAATGTACAAAGTTGCTTAAAACTGTTAATGGTATCACCTTTCCGAAATTGCCTTTAAAAGTTACTTGAATTATTAATAACTGTAACGCTAAAATCATAGAATATCATTTTTAAATGAAGCAATACCGATGATATAAACACGTCATTAGAAAGAAAGTTATTATATCTTTAAAACACACCATTGTGAAATATCACAATTTAATTCGGGAAAGTTATTACATCAGCTAAATGGCGAAAAAAATCATTGCATACCTAATCTGCAACAACGGAAATAAATCACATGTTATAAAAAAATAAAACATGATTAATCTATGAGAACATAGGATTTTCCATCCATAAGACTTCATCAACTTAACGATATTTAGCACATCCTTATTAAAAATCATCACTAATAAAATATGATGAAGTTTATTTTCTTAAAGGATTAGTTTTCAATCTCGACAAGGATTTTCATAAATAAAAAAATATGTAACTTAAACATTATCTGAATGAGAGTATTAGTTACCCATTAACATGTTACTTTCTAATATTTTCGCTGCCGGCTAGGAATATAATCCCTTTCAGTCAGCAATAAAATTCGGTTCAAAAAATACTATTATTAACATATTAATACCTTCAAAGGAGACAGCAGGTGAAAGATATATCTTTGTTTTTTGGTGCTGGTGCAGAAATGTGCTATGGGCTCCCTTCTGGAGGTAAATTCGCTTTAGATATTTTCAGAATGGACACGTTAGAAGATAAAAGAAATTTTAGAGAGCAAAGAGATAACATTAATAAAAGATCGTCCTACGCTAAAGACTGGTTACCTCAAGATTATGATAAAAAGCCAATATCCTCTTTCGGAAGAAGTCAATACGAGGGGTTAGTAAAAAGTAGCCTTGAGTACAAGCGCAAAAAAATAATCGATTACTTAGATAACTTTGATACTAAGCTTGAATACATAGCTCTTAAAATTGATCAAAAACATAATATAAAAATCAAAGATACTTTCACACGGTTAAGCGCATGTCAGTTCGGAAGTGAAAAGTTCTCTCATGAGATAAAAATAACAAGTGTTTTGAGCGAGTCTAATAATTTATTTTCCAGTAATTACTTTTCTTCATTTCTAAAAATATTGGAAATTGAGAGCACGGCATACAACATTATAATTAAAAATGATATAAAAAAATTCTGCCGTTCAATACTTGAGTTATTAATAGGCGCGTATGGGGAAGATCTTGTACATAATCTAAATGATGGAATTTTTGAGAAAAAACCAGATTCAATTGATATTTTTGATGATCTGGGCAGTATTTTCTCTCTAGATTATAGTGCAGCTGGCTTGAACGCATTATCTTTACTTCTTGACTCTCCACCTAATAAAATCTCAGCGAACTCATCTGATCATGAGATAATTATGGCTTTTTCAATGGATGTACTCGAAGATTTATTCTCAATATCTCTTGATTATCAATCTTTAATTGATTCTAACTGGCGTTATTTATATAGCCCCAAGACTGACTGGGCTAAGTTTTGTAAAATAAGCATATTCCTTAATACTACAAGAAGATATATTTCACAAATTGCGGAGGTGCATAAAGACCGTATAGGTGAAGGAAATGGCTACTATCATGATGTTTTAGAGCTTGAAAAAACATTAAAAATAAAATCTATAGGAACCACAAACTATAATAATTTTATAACTGAAGTGACTAATAAAGACATTAGTTTTTTAAATGGATCTGTTAATGATTTTTATGACCCCT
Source organism: Enterobacter ludwigii (assembly GCA_900068845.1). Classification (GTDB taxonomy): domain Bacteria; phylum Pseudomonadota; class Gammaproteobacteria; order Enterobacterales; family Enterobacteriaceae; genus Pantoea; species Pantoea ludwigii_A. The sequence goes on along the minus strand of CEFQ01000010.1, from coordinate 229,852 downwards.
ACTTAAACTCAATAACTAACATTTCCAATCCGAATAACCATTTCATTGTTCCATTCCTCTTTACCCAAAGCGGAATAAAACCATTAACATCAATTAAAATGTCTGAGAGATATGTTTCTCTTTATCATGATTTTAAAAATTCAGATTTTGTCGTAGTCATTGGTTTTGGGTTTAACATTGATGATGGACACATCAATGGATTGTTTCGCTCTTATATAGAAGATGAAGGGAAATTTTTAATAATTTTTCATCACGTTGAAAACTTCGGGAATAAGACTGAATCACAATATAAAGAACATTACCAACAACAACTACGATTAGTTAATAGTGAAAACATAAAAATAATTGAAATAAACAATGAACGTAAGATTTCTAATGGACAACTATGGTATGAGTATTTATCTAAAATTTAATTAATTTCAAATGGTGCAGCGGATTATTTGACATCCCTGCACCATTATTCCTTAAATAAATAAAATGGTATTACCATTTATTTACACAACAACTATATATTGACAAGATTTAATACTCCTCATGGAAGATTGATTAGTTAAACACTAAGAGCAGTCAGGTTACTCAATTACAGCTATTTTCATGCCTTCTTCGACTTTCCCAGCATTAAAAAAATAAAAGCGACACCCAGACTTTATCGTCCAATCTAAAGCGATATCCACATCTATTTTAAATGTCTGATTAGAAACCATATTCTGAGCAATCTCTGAATATCCTACATCATCAACCGGGCTGAGCGATGCCGGTCATAGCACCAATTACACGTGACGAACGACGCCTGATGCAGGACGAACGACACCTGATGCAGAAAGCTATCCATAAAACACGCGATATAAATCATGCACGCAGGCTGACGGCCATGCTGAGGTTCAGCGGGACGATCGAGTTAGCAATGCCGCCAGAACGCTTTGCTGCGCCCGTTCATCCATCAGCGCTGAATTAACTGGTTTACGCTATCGGGCGTTGAAGGCCTGAAATCCTTACTCGTCGGGCGCTCCCGTCGCTGGCCGTTTAAACATATCTGCGCACTGTTACGTGAACTGATAAAGCCTTGCCGCTAGCAAGAAGCTCCCATCAAACGTACAATCAAAACCCTAAAAAAACCCTTTATGAAAGAAATTGCATTAACAGGAATTATAGTGAATAAACAGCAGCTGATACCGGAAAAATAGATGCCGACTATATGAACAGCCGCTTTGATAAATATTTAAAAGAGCTGAACATACACCAAGATTCTGGGTGCATTGAAACCACATTAAATGAGCTGCACAAGTCGTTTGCATCGCTCACCCAAAGCGAGCAAAAGTACGCCAAGCTCTTCTTGCACGACTTGCAGCGCGGCGATGCGCAGTTAATTGAAGGCCATACTTTTAGAGACTACATCAACACCTACAAAGATAACGCTGAAAATGCGCAATTAAACGCAGTTGTTAACGCTCTTGGTTTAGATAAAGGGCTACTCATCGCATTAATGGCTGATAGTTTTAATGATAAGAATCTCAACGAGTTTGGTCGCTTCGACGCATTAAAAGAAACGGTAGATAGAGCGAAAGCCAAGGTCTATTTTGAGAAAAAAGACGGCGTAACCATATCGTTATTTAAGCTGAATATCTGTATTGATCAGTTTTTAAAGCAATTTATTTATGCTCAGGTGAATGATTTTATTGATGATGTTGTTGGCAACTTAGATGGGATATCGGAATAGTTCTTAGCGTCTCGCGACAAAAAATCATTAAAATTGACAGCAAAAGCCAAAGAAAGAGAATTCTGTAGAAGTGTATTGACTTGAAAATGGTACGCCCTACAGGATTCGAACCTGTGACCTACGGCTTAGAAGGCCGGTGCTCTATCCAACTGAGCTAAGGGCGCATAGTGATTGGGTCGGATTATACGTCCAGCGGCTCGCGCGTCAACGTTTTTGCCCTTCCACAGCAGCGGAGTGCTGCCAGATTAACCAAAACCCCTTAATGCCGCTTGCGCCACTCGCTCATCGACACCAGATTGCCGCCCCGCTCCGTTTCGCCTTCCAGCTCAATCCCTTGCTGGGTGAAGTGGGCATTGTACTGGTCGCGCAGCGCATGCAGTTCCTGGCTGTCTGGCTCCAGCTGGCGCAGAAATCCCAACGCCAGCAACAATTGCTGCCTTGAAATCAACGCTGGAAAACCCGCGCGACTCAAAATGCCATGCCAGCGCTGCATGCTCTCATCGCTGCCATCGACAATCAGCACCTGCCAAATCAGCAGCACCGCCGCACCATTGTGCAGATGCGTGTCGTTATCGCCCGCGATGTAGTCGGTGAACTCTTTTGCCGCCTCTTTGCCCATCAGCGACAGCATCGATTCGATATGCACCGGCGGAAGTTGCAACCGTTTATTGAGCGCCTGCACCGCATGGCGCGAGCTGGCCGTCAGCAGCTGAAAACCGACCACGAACACCACCGCCAGCGTGGCGAGAATTAACCAAATCATCACGTCATCCATCTCATTCACTGCCGGGCATCATAAGCGCTAACGTGGGCTGGCGCCACGGCGAAAAATCGGGAAAGCAGCGTAGAGGGCGAATCTCTACCTGACAGCCGCACGCGCTTCTGACAGAATAGGCGCCATCCCCGATTTAACCCTCTACAGATGGATTTCCTCTCTGATGGCAGCAAAAATTATTGACGGTAAAACGATTGCGCAGCAGGTGCGCCTTGAGGTTGCCGAAAAAGTACAGCAGCGTCTGGCGGCCGGTAAACGTGCGCCCGGTTTGGCAGTGGTGCTGGTAGGTGAAAATCCGGCTTCGCAGATCTATGTCGCCAGCAAACGTCGTGCTTGTGATGAAGTGGGCTTCATCTCCCGCTCCTACGATCTGCCGGCCACCACCAGCGAAGCAGAGCTGCTGGAGCTGATTGATAAGCTGAATAACGACAACGAGATCGACGGCATTCTGGTGCAGCTGCCGCTGCCAGCCGGCATCGATAACGTCAAGGTGCTGGAGCGCATCGTGCCGGACAAAGACGTGGATGGCTTCCATCCATACAACGTCGGTCGTCTGTGCCAGCGCGCGCCAAAGCTGCGTCCATGTACGCCGCGCGGCATCGTCACTTTACTGGAGCGCTACAATATTGATACGTACGGCCTGAACGCCGTGGTAGTTGGCGCATCAAATATCGTTGGCCGTCCGATGAGCATGGAACTGCTGCTCGCCGGTTGCACCACCACCGTCACGCACCGTTTCACCAAAGATCTGCGCCATCACGTTGAGCACGCCGATCTGCTGGTGGTGGCAGTCGGTAAGCCGGGCTTTATTCCGGGCGACTGGATCAAGCCGGGTGCGGTGGTGATTGATGTCGGTATCAACCGTCTCGAAAGCGGTAAAGTGGTGGGTGATGTGGAGTTCGAAGCGGCATCTGAGCGCGCCTCGTACATCACGCCCGTTCCAGGCGGCGTCGGTCCAATGACGGTCGCCACATTGATCCAAAACACGCTGACAGCGTGCGAAGAATTTCACGACATTGAGGAGGCATAATGGCCAGTTTTTCTCTCGGTAAACATGCCCACGTTGATTTGTGCGACCTGCTGAAGCTCGAAGGTTGGGTGCAGAGCGGTGCGCAGGCGAAAGCGGTGATTGCAGAAGGCGAAGTGCGCGTCGATGGCGCAGTGGAAACGCGTAAGCGCTGCAAGATTGTTGAAGGCCAGAAAGTTGAGTTTGCGGGTTTCAAGATTACGGTTGTTGCGTGATTAGGTGGTGGTCGCCATGAATGGCGTCATCACGTTAAGTGCAGTCATTGATAGGGTCGCCAGGAATGGCGACCCTACATAACCCGCGTTTCCCCTTCGATTTGCTCCAGCTCGATATGATTTACCGCCGTGTGTTGTGCAATCAGCTTCGCCAGTTTCGGGGAATGGCTGGTGATCCACAGCTGGCTGAACTGGCTGGCTTCGGCGATCAGGCGCGCCAGCGCCGGCAGCAGATCTTCATGCAGGCTATTTTCCGGTTCATTCAGCGCCATAAACGCTGGCGGACGCGGACTCAGTAGCGCCACTACCAGGCAAAGAAAACGCAGCGTGCCATCAGAGAACTCAGCGCTCTCCAGCGGCCGCAAAATTCCGCGTCGCGACATCAGCATCTGAAAACGCCCGTTCTGTACATCCACGTGAAATTCCGTATTTGGAAAAGCCTCGTCCATCACCTGAAACAGCAACTCGTGATGACCGCGCTCGACGATGGTGGCCCACGCCGCCGCCAGATTGCTGCCATCGTGGCTCAGCACCGGCGCGCGCACGCCAATCTGCGGCGCGCGAATCGGCGAACCGGGCCACACGGCAAACTCATGATAAAAACGCCACTGGCGCAGCCGTTCGCGCACCTGCGAAAGCTCAGGATAAAGGTGCGGTTCGCCCAGTTGCCCAAACAGCGACTCTTCAGGATGCAGCACCGCCGGATAGCTCACGCGCTCGCCATCGACGTTATGCAGGAAAGCGGTTTGATTGGTGCGTTGCAGGATGCAGAAAGAAGGCCGTCGCTGCTGGCCGCTCATCCACAAGCGTTCCTCTTTCACCAGCGGATCGAGGTTGAACATGCTGGTGGCTAACGGCTCAGGAAAACCAACATCGAGCTGATAATCCATGTCGTCCATCACCACTGCCAATGAAAGGCGTTTGGGATCGTGGCGACGATCGCCGCGCCGCAAGCCGCCCGCCCACATCGCTTTCTGAATGCCGCCCTCTTCGGCCAGCGCCAGCGCTAAGCGTCCGCTGGCGGCTTCGTGCAGCAGTCGCACCGCTTTATACAGGTTGGATTTGCCGCAGCCGTTGGGGCCGCTCACCACGTTGAGCTGTTGCAGCGGCAGCGTCAGGTTACGTACCGAGCGGAAGCCGTGAATCTGAATCTGTTCAATCGCCATAATAAAAAAGGGCGATTTCTCGCCCTCTCCGGTTATTTGCGTCGCCAGCTGGAACCTTGTGGCCCATCCTCAACGATCACGCCCAATTCGTTGAGCTTATCGCGTGCCACATCCGCCTGCGCCCAATCTTTGGCTGCACGCGCGTCGGAACGGGCTTTCACCCAATGCTCGATTTCCGCCACTTCGTCGTCATTCACCTGCGCACCGCTCTGCAGGAACAGCTCAGGATCCTGCTGTAGAATGCCGAGTACGTTGGCAATCTGGCGCAGTTTCGCCGCCAGCGTATCAGCCGCCGCTTTGTCTTCGCTTTTCAGGCGATTCACTTCACGCGCCATATCGAACAACACCGAATAGGCTTCCGGCGTGTTGAAGTCGTCATCCATCGCGGTGCGGAAACGCGCTTCAAACGCTTCGCCACCCGCCGCCGTCGCATTGGCATCGGTGTGACGCAGCGCGGTGTACAAGCGCTCGAGCGCTGCACGCGCCTGATTAAGGTTATCTTCGCCATAATTGAGCTGGCTGCGATAGTGACCCGACATCAGGAAGTAACGCACGGTTTCAGCATCGTAATGCTGCAACACATCGCGCACGGTGAAGAAGTTATCCAGCGATTTCGACATCTTCTCGCGATCAACCATCACCATGCCGGAGTGCATCCAGTAATTCACATACGGACCATCGTGCGCACAGGTGGATTGCGCCACTTCGTTTTCATGGTGTGGGAACATTAGATCCGAGCCGCCGCCGTGAATGTCGAAATGGGTGCCGAGCTGCTTGCAGTTCATCGCCGAACACTCGATGTGCCAGCCTGGACGGCCGTTGCCCCACGGCGAATTCCACGCCGGTTCGTCGGCTTTGGACATCTTCCACAGTACAAAGTCCATTGGATTGCGCTTCACGTCCGCCACTTCGACGCGCGCACCGGCTTGCAGCTGTTCCAGATCCTGGCGCGACAGCACGCCGTAAGCTTTGTCGCTCAGCACGTCGAACATTACGTCGCCGTTGTCAGCGACGTAAGCGTGATTACGCTCAATCAGCGTGCCAACCAGCTCGATGATCTCATCGATATGACGCGTGGCGCGCGGCTCCAGATCCGGCGGCAGAATGCCGAGTGCAGCGAAATCGGTGTGCATCTCGGCGATCATACGGTTGGTCAGCGTTTCGATGCTTTCACCGTTTTGATTGGCACGTTTGATGATTTTGTCATCGATATCGGTGATGTTACGCACATACTTCAGCTGATAGCCCACGTAACGCAAGTAACGCGCCACCACGTCGAATGCCACAAAAGTACGCCCATGGCCGATATGACAGAGGTCGTAAACCGTGATACCACACACGTACATCCCGATTTCACCGGCATGGATGGGTTTGAATTCCTCTTTCTGTCGACTCAGGGTGTTATAAATCTTTAGCATTGAACGGTTCCGTTTGTTTTACGTGTGCGGGATTCGAACGTTAAAAAAGTCAGTTAAGTGCATCGCGGTCGCCATGAATGGCGCCCCTACAGCGTACCGGTGCGATTTTGTAGGGTCGCCATTCATGGCGACCAAAACTACATTGCCCAACTGCACGGCATCAAGCCGGTTATTGTGCCGTATTTTTCTCAGTTGTGCATCGCTCGGTTGCCAACTGCCGTGCGGTTACTGACGCGTTATTGGAAATTGTGATATAAGAAGCGTCTACAAAAATGCCTCGCCGCCTTGCAGGCGCGGCAATTGATACTGACGACAAACCTGATAGGAAGAAAATAATGGTCACTTTCCAGACGAACCATGGCGATATCGTAATTAAAACCTTCGATGACAAAGCGCCGGCTACCGTGAAGAACTTCCTGGAATACTGTGCGGAAGGTTTTTACGATAACACTATCTTCCATCGCGTAATCAACGGTTTCATGGTTCAGGGCGGTGGTTTTGAGCCGGGCATGAAGCAGAAAGACACCAAAGCCGATATCCGTAACGAAGCCAACAACGGCCTGAAAAACACCAAAGGCACGCTGGCGATGGCACGTACTCAGGCGCCTCACTCGGCGACTGCGCAGTTCTTCATCAACGTAGCCGATAACGACTTCCTGAACTTCCGTGACGAAAGCCTGCAAGGCTGGGGTTACTGCGTGTTCGCAGAAGTGGTTGAAGGCATGGACGTGGTGGAGAAAATCAAAGCGGTGAAAACCGGCCGCAGCGGCATGCATCAGGACGTTCCGGTTGAAGATGTTGTCATCCAGAAAGTGACTGTTAGCGAGTAATGTCGCGCACGCTGTTTATCGCAGATCTGCATCTGTGCAATGAAGAACCGGCAATTACTGCCGGTTTTCTGCATTTTTTGCAGGGTGAAGCGCGCGCGTGTGATGCGCTTTACATCCTCGGCGATCTGTTTGAAGCCTGGATTGGCGATGACGATCCGAATCCGCTGCATCAGCACATTGCTGCGGCGCTCAAGGCGCTGCCGGTGCCGACATTCTTCATTCACGGTAACCGTGATTTCCTGGTCGGCCAGCGCTTTGCGCGGGCTTCAGGCATGACGCTGCTGCCGGAAGAGCAGGTGCTGGAGCTGTACGGCCATCGCGTATTAATCATGCACGGCGATACCTTGTGCACCGACGATGAAGGCTATCAGCGTTTTCGCGCCAAAGTGCATCAGCGCTGGTTGCAGCGGCTGTTCCTCGCGTTGCCGCTGCCGTTACGCATGCGCATTGCCGCGCGCATGCGTAACGGCAGCAAGCAGGCCAATCAGCACAAGTCTGTCAGCATCATGGACGTCAATCAGCCTGCGGTGGAAGCCGCGATGACGCGTCAACAGACGCCGATTCTGGTTCACGGCCATACGCATCGTCCCGCCATTCATCACTTTGCGTTGCACGGCAAAAATGCGCAGCGCGCGGTGCTGGGTGCCTGGCATGAGAACGGTTCGATGATTCAGCTCGATGCCAGCGGCGTAAGCCTGATCGAATTCCCCTTCTGACATCAGGGCGTAAATGCCCGTTTTCCGCCTACGCAACCGTTTTCCTTGCTGCCATCTCATGCTATTCTCTGTGCCCTTCTTCGCCTGCCCGCCCGGCCAGGTTCGTTTGCATATTCACAGGAGTTGACCGCATGTCATCCAACGCCACCCCGGCCCGTATCGCCATTGTCATGGGTTCCAAAAGTGACTGGGCTACCATGCAGTTCGCCGAGGAAATTCTTACCAGCCTGGATGTGCCCTTCCACGTTGAAGTGGTCTCAGCTCACCGTACGCCCGACAAACTGTTCAGCTTCGCGGAAACCGCCGCCGACAACGGTTTTCAGGTGATCATCGCCGGTGCCGGCGGTGCTGCCCATTTGCCGGGCATGCTGGCTGCCAAAACGCTGGTGCCGGTGCTGGGCGTGCCGGTGCAAAGCGCGGCACTGAGCGGCGTCGATAGCCTCTACTCCATCGTGCAAATGCCACGTGGGATTCCCGTTGGTACGCTGGCGATTGGTAAAGCCGGTGCCGCCAACGCCGCCCTGCTGGCGGCGCAGATTCTGGCGATTCACGACAGTGCGCTTTCGGCGCGTATCGCTAACTGGCGTCAAACCCAGACTGACGAAGTGCTGAACAACCCGGATCCGCGGGAGGATGCATGAAGCCGGTTTGCGTATTAGGAAACGGCCAGTTAGGCCGCATGCTGCGCCAGGCGGGTGAACCGCTCGGCATCGCGGTCTATCCGGTGGGTTTGGATGCGGAACCTTCTGCGCTGCCAATCGCCGCAAGCGTGATCACCGCAGAAATTGAGCGCTGGCCGGAAACCGCGTTAACGCGCGAACTGGCGAGCCATCCGGCGTTTGTGAATCGCGATATTTTCCCGCGTCTGGCCGATCGCCTGACGCAAAAACAGCTGCTGGATCAGTTAAACCTCGCCACCGCGCCGTGGCAGTTGCTGGCCGATAAAGCCGAGTGGCCGCAGGTATTCAGCACGCTGGGCGAGCTGGCGATTGTGAAGCGTCGTACCGGCGGCTATGACGGCCGCGGTCAGTGGCGTTTGCGTGCCAATGAAACCGACGCGCTGCCGGACGAGTGCTACGGCGAATGCATCGTTGAGCAAGGTATTAACTTCAGCGGCGAAGTGTCGCTGGTGGGTGCGCGCGGACACGATGGCAGCACGGTGTTTTATCCGCTGACGCACAACCTGCATCAGGACGGCATTCTGCGCACCAGCGTGGCCTTCCCGCAGGCCGATGCCGCGCAGCAACAGCAGGCGGAAGCGATGCTCAGCGCCATCATGCATGAGCTGAATTACGTCGGCGTGATGGCGATGGAGTGTTTCATTACGCCAGAAGGTTTGCTGATCAACGAACTGGCCCCGCGCGTGCACAACAGCGGCCACTGGACGCAAAATGGCGCGTCCATCAGCCAGTTTGAGCTGCATCTGCGTGCGATTTTGGGTCTGGCGCTGCCGCAACCGGTGGTGTTTGCGCCATCGGTGATGGTGAACCTGATTGGCACCGACGTGAATCTGGCGTGGCTGCAACAGCCGCTGGTGCATCTGCATTGGTATGACAAAGAGGTGCGCGCGGGCCGCAAAGTTGGGCATCTTAATCTGACCGATAGCGATCATGCGCGTTTGGCAGAAGCCCTAAATGCACTGGTGCCGCTGCTGCCGTCAGAGTATGCGAGTGGGATTGCGTGGGCGGTTGATAAGTTCTGATTCATCAGGTCGCCATAAAAGGCGTAATGCCGATCAGTTAAGCCCCGTATTAATTACCGTACATACCGTAGCGGCGCAATTTATCGCGCAATAAATTGCGCCGCTACAATGTGTGCGCCAGGTAGTTGGGGTTTTCATCTCTTAACTGACGAGCGTTACGCCACCATCTTCATCGCCACATGGCTCCAGCGATTGAGATGCGTAATCTGGAAACCATGCGCCTCAAACAGCGCATTGAGCGACGCTTCCGAATAAATCGTGATGTGCCCATTGCGTGGCGCGATATACCAATCATTCATTCCCAAATGGCTCACTTCATCCGTGGTGCCTGTGCTGAAGAAAAACACCCCGCCCTTTTTCAAAAAGCCTGACACTTCCCGCAGCGTTTTATGCGGATCGGGTGTGTGCTCAAGCACTTCAAAGCTGGTGATAAATTCATATGAGTTAGCTGCAGGATAGTCGCCGGGCACAAAAGGATCCCACGCCACCATATCAATCCCCACTTCCTGCATTAAGCGCGCCAGCGTGCCAGTGCCACCGCCGTAATCCAGCATCTTTTTGTCATGAAATTTTTTAAATAAAGCCAAAATCAAATCACGGTTTTTGCATGGTCGCTCGAACTCATAATTGGGATCAAACTGAGCATAGCCTTCGTTATACACATGCTGCGCATAATCTTCTGGCGTCCAGTCATCAAACGCGTGGGTATACACCAAACCGCAACGTTGGCACTGATGGTAATAAATCGGCACGCCGGTTAAAGGGAACACGTAGCGACTGGCATTTTGCGCATAACAGGCGGTATTAAAATCGGTGACGCCATACAGCGTGGCTTCGCCCTGGCAAACTTTACAACAGCCGATTTCAACCACGGATTTGACGACAAGTGGAGATGACATTTCTAGCCTTAAATAAGTCTGGTCTGCTTTTGTGAGTCGACACAGCCAGACCAGAACTTAAATTTAAGACAAAATCGTTCTTCCTATCCGGCACTGAAGCTTCTGAACAGCGCCTTCTGTTTCAATAAGCGAATGCCCAGCCAGCCGCCGCACAGCGACAGCAGCAGCGCACTCCCGATCGGCAGCGCAATCCACAATGTCCAGTCTGGCTGCCACGGGAAGTCGAAGATCTTACGCTGTAAGCCCCACAGCGCCGCTTCTGCCCCCAGAGCCGCGGCAATGCCGGACACCACGCCTAGCAGCGCAAATTCGCACCACAGCGTGCCGCGCAGCAGGCGCTTACTGGCACCCAATGTGCGATAGACCACCAACTCCTGGCGACGCTGACGCATACCAACCTGAATCTGCGCCAGCAACAGCAGCACACCACAGATCGTCACCAGCACCACCATGACTTCCAGCGCCTGACTCACCTGCGTCAGTACCTGACCGATCTGCCGCATCATGCTGCCGATATCCAACAGGCTCAGCGTTGGGAAGGCGCGATTGAGTTGCGCCAGCAGCGCCGGATTGCTCTCCATGCGGAAGCTAGTCAGCCAGGTTTGTGGCTGTTGATCGAGCGCGCCCGGCGGAAAGATAAAGAAGAAGTTCGGCCGCAGACTTTCCCAATCCACCTTGCGTAAGCTGGTGATTTTGGCGCTGAATTGCTGGGTATCACCGCTGAACGTTAAGCTATCACCGAGTTTCACACCGAGACGATCCGCCAGCTCCACTTCCATAGAGACTTCGCCGGGTTTTGGCGGCCAGCTGCCGGAAATCAACGGATTGTGATCCGGACGCTCTGCCTGCCACGTCAGATTGAGTTCGCGGTTCAGCGCGTTATCCAGCGTCGGATCGGCCTCTTTGCCGTTGAGCTCGGTCAGACGCGCGCGCACTATCGGGTAGAACGTTTCCGGCTTGAGCTGATGCCCGGTCAGGAAATCACTGACTTGCGGCACCTGCTCTTGGGTGATGTTCAACAGGAAATAGTTCGGGCTATCCGGCGGTAATTGCTGTTGCCAGCGATCGAGCAGATCGCCGCGCATCACCAGCAGCAACGCCAGCAGCATGAATGACAGCGAAAATGCCGCCAGCTGGCTGAGCGTCATCGCCGGTTGCCGCAATAGACGGTTGATCGCCAGGCGCAGTGCCAGATTGCGCACCACCAGCTTACGTAACAGCAGCAGCGTACCCCAGCCCAACAAGGCCAGCAGCAGCGCCAACATCACCACACCCGCCAGCAGCGCCCAGAGCATTTTGCTGCCGCCCATCAGCAGCGCCAGCAACCCCATTACCACCAGCGCCATGGCGGGCAGATAGAATCGCAGCGGCCAGACGTTCGCTACCGCATCCCGGCGCAATACGCGCAGCGGTTGCGTCGCCATCAGCAGGCGATACGGACGTAAACCCACCAGCAGCGAAATCACAAACATCGCGCCAATCGCCCACAGCCACGGCCAGAAACTCGCCGCAGGCAGCGCGCCCGGCAGCACCGGTTTCAGCATCAGCAGCAGAATCACTTCAATCCCCTGCCCTAATGCGCTGCCGACTATTGCCGCCAGCAGCAGCACCGCCAGCCACTGGCCGATGATCAGCCGCTGCAGCGCCTTACGCGTTGCGCCCAGCGTTTTCAGCACCGCCACCAAGTCGTAGCGGCTGCGGCAGTAATGGCTCATCGCCACCGCCACCGCGGCAATCGCCAGCATCAGCGTCAGCAAAGCCGAAAGCAGCAAAAATTGCTGCGCACGCTGCATTGAGCGGCCCAGCGCATCTTCCGAGTTATCGACGCTGATCCAACGCTGATCGGCTTTCAGCTGCGGCTCGATCCAGCTGTCATAGCGGGCCAGCGGTGCCGGTTCGCCGGAGAATTTATAGCGCCAGCTCAGGCGACTGCCGGGCTGCACCGCGCCGGTTTTCTCCACGTCAGCCAGATTCATCAGCAGACGCGGCGCGGTCTGGAACGGATTGAAGCCGCCATCCGGCTCCTGAATCACTTCACCGGCAATGCGCAGCGTGGTATCGCCGACATCCACGCTATCGCCCACTTTCAAATTCAGCAGCGCCAGCAAACGTGGCGCGGCCAACACCGTGCCCGCTTGTGGGCGTAAGCCTGGCGGATTGGTTTGCAGCGTACCGAACATCGGATAGGCATCATCCACGGCTTTTACGTCCGCCAGCTGCGGCGTCTCTTGTGCGAAGGTCATGGTCATAAAGTGCAGTTGGCTGCTGACCGACAGACCTTCATCACGCGCTTTGTTCAGCCACGCGTCTGGCGCAGGCGACGTGGTACGCAGCGTGCGATCGCCGGCCATAAAATCGCGGCTCTGCTGGCTTAAGCCTTTTTCCATGCGATCGCTGATCGATCCCAGCGCCAGCACGCAGGCCACCGCCAGCGTCAGTGCCAGCCAGACAATCAGCAGCGAGGGCGAACGCCACTCGCGCCAGAACCAGCGCCAAATCATGACTCCTCCCACAACTTGCCATTGCGCAGCCGTAAGCGACGATCGCAGCGCGCCGCCAGTTGTTCATCGTGCGTCACCAGAATCAGCGTGGTGGCAAAATCGCGATTGAGGGAGAACAGCAGATCGGCTATGCGATCGCCGGTTTTGCGATCGAGATTGCCGGTGGGTTCGTCGGCAAACAGCAGGCCGGGACGGCCGCTGAAGGCACGCGCCAGCGCCACACGCTGCTGCTCGCCGCCGGAGAGTTGCGCAGGCAGATGGTGCAGACGATCTTTCAGGCCTAGCACCGTCAGCAGCTCCACCGCCTGGCCGCGACTTTCGCGATCGCTGTCGCCACGTAACAGCGCCGGCAGCTGCACGTTTTCCAGCGCATTCAACGTCGGCACCAGCATAAAGGATTGAAATACAAAGCCGACTTCGCGCGCGCGCAGCGCCGCACGCTGCTCCTCGTTCATGCTGTGCAGCGGCTGGCCGAGCAGATGCACTTCGCCGCTGCTGCCATCGTCCAGTCCGGCCAGAATGCCGAGCAGCGTAGACTTGCCCGAGCCGGACTCGCCAATCAAGGCGATGGTCTCCGCTGGTTTGACAACCAGCTCAACTCCGGTAAGGATGGTCAGCTGATGCTCCCCCTGACCGACGGACTTAGTAAGATGATGAACTGCAACAATGTTTTCCGCTGGCATTATCCCTTCCTGTTGTTATTGCTTCTGCTGGTGTCGCGACTCGCCGCCGCCGATACCTTGCTGGTGTTGGGCGACAGCCTGAGCGCCGGGTATCGCATGTCGGCTACGGCGGCGTGGCCAAGTTTGCTGAATAAAGAGTGGCAACAGCAGCCTAAAGTCGTCAACGCCAGCATCAGCGGGGATACCGCAGGGCAAGGGCTGGCGCGTTTACCGAGCCTATTAAAACAGCATCAGCCCCGCTGGGTGTTAATCGAATTGGGCGGTAACGATGGCCTGCGCGGTTTCCCACCGCAGAATATCGCCGAGGATTTGACCAAAGTGATCGACGAAGTGAAAGCCGCTAAGGCGCAGCCGCTGCTGATGCAGATTCGTCTACCGGCCAATTATGGACGTCGTTATACGGAGGCATTTAGCGCCATCTATCCGCGCCTGGCACAGCAGTACGACATTCCTCTGGTGCCCTTCTTTATGGAGCAGGTCTATCTGAAGCCGGAGTGGATGCAGCAGGATGGAATTCACCCCAATCCGGATGCGCAGCCGTTTATCGCTAACCTGATGGCGACCGAACTGGCTCCGCTAGTAAAGCATGATTAATGCAGGCGTGTGATTTTTAACGGGTAAAGAAATGCAAAAAACGATTCTCATCACCGGCTGCTCCAGCGGCATTGGTTTAGTCGCCGCTAACGATCTTTTGTCACGCGGCTATCGCGTGCTGGCCGCCTGCCGTCGTGCGGATGATGTGGCGCGTATGGAAGCGCTGGGCTTTATTGGCGTGCAGCTGGATCTGGATGATGCTGCCAGCGTCGATGCCGCCGCCGATCGCGTGCTGGAGCTGACCAATCATCGCCTGCACGCATTATTTAACAACGGCGGTTTTGGTCAATATGGACCGCTCAGCAGCGTCTCACGTCAGCAGTTAGAGAAGCAGTTTTCCACCAACCTGTTTGGTACCCATCAACTGACCATGCGCCTGCTGCCCGCACTGCAAGCCAGCGGCAACGGACGCATTGTGAATACCAGCTCAGTGCTGGGCCTGATCTCCACGCCGGGTCGCGGCGCGTATGCCGCCAGCAAATGGGCACTGGAAGCCTGGAGCGATGCGCTGCGTCTCGAAGTGCGCGATTCCGGTGTGCGCGTCAGCCTGATTGAACCGGGCCCCATCAGCTCCCGTTTCACCGATAATGTGCATCAGGGCGAGCAGGATAAACCGGTGCGCAATCCCGGCATCGCCGCGCGCTTTACTCTGCCGCCGGAAGCCATTCTGCCGAAACTGCGCCACGCGTTAGAGAGCAAACATCCGCGCCTGCGTTATCCGGTAACATTGGTAGCCTGGGCGATGAGCCTGCTTAAACGCTTGCTGCCAGGTTGGATACTGGATCGCATTTTGCGCAGCAACTAAGCTGCAACACAGAATCAAACTTGAACCGGGGCAGCTTGCCCCCATATCCTCAACACACTTTCTGACAAGAGACGTATTCATGTCACACGCTTTGATTATCGACATCAACGAATCCAACCTGCAGCAGACCTTAGAACAGTCGATGCAGTTGCCGGTGCTGTTTTATTTCTGGTCCGAACGCAGTCAGCATTGTCAGGAATTGACGCCCGTGCTGGAGCGCCTGACGCAGGAGTATGCCGGTCAATTTATTTTGGCGAAGCTGGATTGCGATAAAGAGCAGATGGTGGCATCGCAGTTTGGCCTGCGCTCAATTCCGACGGTCTATCTGTTCCAGAACGGTCAGCCGGTTGATGGCTTCCAGGGACCGCAGCCGGAAGAGGCAATCCGCGCCCTGCTGCAAAAGGTCTTGCCGCGTGAAGAAGAAGTAAAAGCGCAGCAAGCTATGCAATTGATGCACGAAGGCAAACCGCTCGATGCGCTGCCGCTCTTGAAAGACGCCTGGCAGCTTAGCAACAAAAACAGCGAAATTGGTTTCCTGCTGGCAGAAGTGCTGATCACCCTGAACCGCAGCGACGAAGCGGAAACCGTGCTGGATGCGGTGCCGTTGCAGGATCAGGACACGCGCTATCAGAGCCTGATTTCACAAATCGACCTGTTAAAGCAGGCCGCTGATACACCCGAAATCCAGCTGTTGCAGGAGCAGTTGGCCAGCGATCCGACCAATGCTGAGTTGGCTGCTAAACTGTCGTTACAGCTGCATCAGGTTGGCCGCAACGAAGAAGCACTGGAGTTGTTGTTCAGCTTCCTGAAAAGCGATCTCAGCGTCGGTGACGGCCAGGTGCGTAAAATGTTCCAGGAAATTTTGGCCGCACTCGGCACCGGCGACGCCCTCGCTACCCGCTATCGCCGCCAGCTTTACTCGCTGCTGTACTGATCGGTACCGCGCGTTAAACGGGCCGAACGACTCGGCCCGACAATCTGACAGCCTGGAGGTTATATGTTAACGGTAATTCCCGTCCTGATTGTGCTCGCACTCGTTACCGTGTGGGCTGGCGTAAAAATTGTTCCACAGGGCTATCAGTGGACCGTAGAGCGCTTTGGCCGCTACACCAAAACCCTGGCGCCCGGCCTCAACCTTCTTGTGCCTTTCATGGATCGTGTTGGTCGCAAAATCAATATGATGGAACAGGTGCTTGATATTCCCTCGCAGGAAATCATTTCCAAAGACAACGCCAACGTCACCATTGATGCGGTGTGCTTTATTCAGGTTGTCGATCCGGCGCGTGCCGCCTATGAAGTCAGCAACCTTGAGCTCTCGATCCTGAATCTGACAATGACCAATATCCGTACCGTGCTCGGTAGCATGGAGCTGGATGAGATGCTGTCGCAGCGCGATAACATCAACACCCGTCTGCTGCACATCGTCGATGAAGCCACTAATCCGTGGGGCGTGAAAATCACCCGTATTGAAATCCGTGACGTGCGTCCGCCGCAGGAACTGATTGCGGCAATGAACGCGCAGATGAAAGCAGAACGTACCAAACGCGCCGATATTCTCGCCGCCGAAGGCGTACGTCAGGCTGCAATATTGCGTGCCGAAGGTGACAAGCAGTCCCAGATTTTAAAAGCAGAAGGTGAGAGAACCTCCGCCTTCCTGCAGGCCGAAGCGCGCGAACGTCAGGCTGAAGCGGAAGCCACGGCGACGCGCATGGTATCCGAAGCGATAGCCGCCGGTGATATTCAGGCGGTGAACTACTTTGTGGCACAGAAATATACCGATGCGCTGCAAAAAATCGGCGAGGCCAACAACAGCAAAGTGGTGATGATGCCGCTGGATGCCAGCAGCCTGCTCGGTTCGATCGCCGGTATCAGTGAATTGCTGAAGGAGAGCCGTACGGAGCGCAGACCATGATCCTGATGGAGCTGATTGCGCATCCACACTGGTTCTGGCTGACGTTGGGCGGCCTGCTGCTGGCCGCCGAAATGCTCGGTACCAGCGGTTATCTGCTGTGGAGTGGCCTGGCGGCGGTGGCCGTCGCGCTGATTGAGTGGCTCTATCCTATCTCATGGACCAGCCAGGGAATGGTGTTTGCGGTGATGACGCTGCTTAGCGCGTTCTTCTGGTATCGCTGGATGCGCTATCGCGAAGCGTCGCAGGAAGCCAATACGCTTAATCAACGCGGTAGCCAGTTAATGGGTATGCAACTGACGCTGGATAACGGGTTGAAAAATGGGCTCGGTCACGTGCGCATCGGCGACAGCAGTTGGCGCGTGCAGGCAGATAGCGATTTACCGGCCGGCACGCCAGTGATTGTGACTGGCGTGGTCGGTATTACGCTGATGATTCAGCCGCGCTTTCCCTCAGCGTGATGGCAGCAGCCTGCCAGGTGATTGATGATCGGGCACTCCGCACTGTCATCGCCAGGACACGCTTCCGCCAGCGCCAGCAAACGCGCGCGCATCGCATGCAACTCTTCAATGTGCGCGGCAATCTCATCGGCTTTCTGCAAGGTGCGCGCTTTAACATCGGCGCTGTGGCGCGCGGGATCATTGAATAGCGTGACCAGTTCACGACACTCTTCCAGCGTAAATCCCACCTGACGCGCCTGACGTAACAGATTCAGTTCATCAATATGATGCGCCGCGTAATGGCGATAGCCATTGTCACTGCGCGACGGCGGCGTCACCACGCCCTTCTCTTCATAAAAGCGAATCGCTTTGCTAGTGAGTCCGGTTTTTTTTGCCACATCGCTGATGTTCATCTTTCCCCCTTGACCTTCCATTCAGGGGAAGGTTTAGGCTCTATATCTAATGCAAATTTTGCATACAGTCAAAACATGAGGAGTACACCATGTCACACACCCAACTGCTGGCGCTGGACGGGTTGACCTGCGGCCACTGTGTTAAACGCGTAAAAGAAGCGCTGGAGCAGCGTAGCGATGTCGAACAAGCCGAAGTCACGCAGCAGGAAGCGCGTGTCACCGGCGCGGCGAGCGCTAGCGATCTGATTACCACGGTTGAACAAGCCGGATATCACGCGGTGTTGAAAGACGGCGCAGCCAGCCCAAAGCCTGATCCGTTGACAGCTACAGAGCCGCCGCCGGAGGCGCTGACAACGGAGTCGCAACCGGCAACATCTATTGAATACAGTCTGCCCGTGCATCATTTACTGATTGGCGGCATGAGCTGCGCCAGTTGCGTAAGTCGTGTGGAACAGGCGCTGCAAAAAGTGCCGGGCGTTAGCCAGGCACGCGTCAATCTTGGTGAGCGCAGCGCGCTGATATTGGGTGATGCCACAGACGAGGCGCTGGTTAGTGCCGTCGATCAGGCCGGCTATTCCGCTGAAGTGATCGATGATGAACAAACCCGGCGCGAACGCCAGCAGGTCAGCGCCCGGCAGGCTATGCGCCGCTTTAGCTGGCAATCGGCGCTGGCATTACTGCTCGGCGTGCCGATGATGATTTGGGGCATGCTCGGCGACAACATGATGCTGAGCGCAGATAACCAAACGCTGTGGCGCACGTTGGGCGTGATCACCTTGCTGGTGATGGCGATAACCGGTGGTCACTTCTATCGCAGCGCGTGGCGCAGTTTGCGTCATGGCACCGCCACTATGGATACGCTGGTGGCGCTGGGAACCGGCGCGGCGTGGCTCTACTCGATGAGCGTCACGCTTTGGCCCGAATTCTTTCCGCATCAGGCGCGTCATCTCTATTTCGAAGCCAGCGTAATGATCATTGGCCTGATCAATCTCGGCCACGCGCTGGAACAGCGCGCACGCCAGCGCGCCTCTAAGGCGCTGGAACGATTACTGGATTTAACCCCGGCGCAGGCGCGAGTTATCAGCGCTCGGGGTGAAACGCTGCTGCCGCTCAGCCAGGTTGAGCCAGGCATGACGCTTAAACTGGTGACCGGCGATCGCGTGCCAGTAGACGGTGAAGTCGCCAGCGGCGAAGCCTGGCTGGATGAAGCGATGCTAACCGGAGAAGCAGTACCACAAGCCAAACAGCCGGGCGATAACCTCTTTGCCGGTACGCTGGTGCAAGATGGCACGCTGCACTTTGTGGCGCGCGCCACCGGCAGCCACACCACACTGGCACGCATTATCAATCTGGTGCGTCAGGCACAAAGCAGCAAGCCAGATATTGGCCGGCTGGCGGATCGCATCTCCGCCGTGTTTGTGCCGGTGGTGGTGGCGATTGCGCTGCTGAGCGGCCTGATTTGGTATCTATTGGGTCCACAGCCGCAACTGGCGTATACGCTGGTGATTGTTACCACAGTACTGATTATCGCCTGCCCTTGCGCGCTGGGCTTAGCCACACCGATGTCGGTGATTGCGGGCGTTGGGCGCGCAGCCGAGCTGGGCGTGCTGGTGCGTGACGCCGATGCACTTCAACGCGCCAGCGAAATCGATACCATTGTGTTCGATAAAACCGGCACCCTGACACGCGGCACGCCGCAGGTGAGCGATGTGATGCTTTACAGCGACTGGAATCGCGAGCAGGTTCTTAGCGCGGCGGCGCAGATGGAGCAAGGATCCAGCCATCCGCTCGCCACAGCCATTCTTGACGCCGCACCCGCGGTCAATGCCGAAGCGGTTAAGCAATTTCGTACAATACGCGGCAAAGGCATCAGCGCTACAGTTGCCGACAGGCCGTTACTGTTAGGTAATCAGGCGCTACTGGACGAACAGCAGATTGATTACCGCGCCGCGCAGGCCGATATCGAGCGCTTCGCCGCACAAGGCGCAACCCCGGTGCTGCTGGCCAATGATCATCAGCTGCTGGGATTGATTGCGCTGCGAGACAGCTTGCGCCCTGAGAGCAAAGCGGCGCTGCAGCGTCTGCATCAGCAGGGGTATCGCCTGATTATGCTGACCGGCGATCACCAGAAAACCGCGCAGACAATTGCCGCTGAAGCCGGAATGGATGAAGTGATTGCCGGTGTGCTGCCGGATGGCAAAGCGCAGGCGATTACCCAGTTGCAGCAGCAAGGCCGCAAAGTGATGATGGTGGGTGACGGCATCAATGATGCGCCCGCGCTGGCGCAGGCGGATGTTGGTATTGCGATGGGTGGCGGCAGCGATGTGGCAGTTGAAACCGCCGCGATGACGCTGATGCGTAACGATTTGCACTGTGTCGCCGATGCGCTGTCAATATCCAGCGCCACGCTGCGTAATATGCGGCAAAACCTGTTGGGCGCTTTTATTTATAACAGCTTGGGCATTCCGATTGCTGCGGGCGTGCTCTATCCGTTTACCGGCATGCTGCTGAGCCCGATTGTCGCGGGCGCGGCGATGGCGTTGTCATCCATCACCGTGGTGAGCAACGCTAATCGTTTATTGCGCTTTAAGCCCGCGCAACGGCAATAGCCATTACAGCCCTGTTTTTCATTGGATGAAATCGCTAGCATGGTTTTTTGCCTTAAAAAGGACAGGGAATGAGACACGGTCTGTGGCACAGCATCCAACAACGGATCGCGACCCTTTTTCCGGCCAGTTACAGCTGGCCGGCCATGGATATCACGCTGGGCGATCGTCGCCTGCATCTGGCGGGTAGCATTCATATGGGCACGCGCGACATGCAGCCACTGCCCGCTGGACTCCTGCGCCAGCTGAATAAAGCCGACGCGCTGATTGTGGAAGCCGATATCACCCAAGGCGCATCGCCGTTCAGCAATGACGATGAGCATCCACCGCTGGCAACGCGGCTCGACGACAAGGTTCTGCAACGCCTGCAAGCGCTGTGCGATGAGCTGTCGCTGTCATTGAGCCTGTTCGATACGCTGCCATTCTGGCAAGTCGCGCTGATGCTGCAGGCGCAGCAGGCGCAGCGGCTGGGATTGCGTCCGCAGTTTGGTATCGATTATCAACTGTTGCAGGCCGCCAAAGCAGCGAACAAACGCATTATCGAGCTAGAAGGTCCGGAGACGCAGATCGCCCTGCTGAAATCGCTGCCGCAGGATGGTTTGCCGCTGTTACTGGATACGCTGGAACACTGGCATACCAATGCACGACTGCTGCAAACCATGATCAGTTGGTGGCTGGATGCACCGCCAACTCAGCAACCGGTCGCGCTGCCGACCACCTTCAGCAGCGAGCTGAACGATACGCTGATGCGCAATCGCAACCAGCACTGGCGAGAGTTGCTGCTGGCATTACCCAAAGGGCGTTATGTGGTCGCGGTGGGCGCGCTGCATCTATATGGGGATGATAATTTGCCGGGGTTGCTGAAAGCATAATATTTGCACTATCCCGTAGCGGCGCAATTTATTGCGCATTGCCAGCGCGAGCGTGCGGCAAAAACGCGCGATAAATCGCGCCGCTACGGATATATGCGGTTAATAAATGGCGTAAATAGCAGAAAAAAAGAAGGCCAATAATAATATTGGCCCGTCAAAGAGGAATTTGTTTATGATTTTGGTTATCACCAACAATCTCTTGCTGGCGCGGGCCAATTCTCGCGCAAAGTTCAGAATTTCGCCACTGTTTTTCCATCAAAACTGAAATAAGAATTTTCCTAACAAGGACCGATCATGACGCCCGCGGTAAAACTTCTGGAAAAACATAACGTCACCTTTGCCCTGCATCCGTACGATCACGATAGCCATGAAACCCATTTTGGTGACGAAGCCGTGCGTAAACTGAATCTGGATGCGCGTCAGGTGTTCAAAACCTTGCTGGTGTCGCTCAACGGTGATGCCAAAGCGCTGGCTGTAGCGGTCACGCCAGTCTCAACCCAGCTGGATCTTAAAAAGGTCGCTAAGGCGCTGGGCGCGAAGAAGGCGGATATGGCCGATCCCCAACTGGCACAGCGCGTGACCGGTTATCTAATCGGGGGAATTAGTCCGCTGGGACAGAAAAAACGTCTGCCAACAGTGATCGATCAACAAGCGGCGGAGTTCGCGACTCTCTTTATCTCCGGCGGCAAACGTGGGCTGGATATCGAACTCTCTGCACAAGATTTGTCTCGCCTGCTGGATGCGCCACTGGTCGACATCGCGCGGCGCGATTAATCAGGCTGCTGAGCGCAGAGTTGATCGATCATCCAGCGCCCGGCCGGTCCTGGTGGATTCCGCCGCGACCACACCACATCTACCGCAATGCGCTGCGGCCAGCCCGGCACCGGCAACTCCTTTAGCACCTGATGGCCAAACTGCTCCACCAGCCAGCGCGGCAACACGCTCCAGCCAAAACCTTGCTCCGCCATCTCCAATAACAATAAATAGGACGGTGCTGACCACACGCGCCCTGCGGGCAAGGGTTCCCGGTTTTGCACCCAGGTATTAAGCCGTAAATGTCGCAGCTCACCTAACTGCCCTTCACTCACCTGCTGAAGCTGTGACAGCGCATGATCCTGATGAAGATAGATCGCCATCTGCGCCCCCACTTGCAAACGCGCCACCGCCAAATCCGGCGGCAGTTGCGGCTGCGCCCGCACCACACCAAGATGCACGCGTCCAGCTTGTAACAAATCTAATGCATCAGCATCCTCGGCGATCATGCACTCGAATTCGATATCCGGATAACGTGCCTCAAACCGGTTAAGCAGATTTTCATGGTGATCGGCCTGCCAGAAATCAGAGATCGCCAGGCTAAGGCGCGGTTCGACGCCCTGCGACAAGCGCACTGCCAGCTCATCGAGCCGCTGGCTGGCGGCCAGAATCTGCTGCACCTGCGCAAACGCGCGCTGGCCATGCTCGGTCAGCACCGGATTGCGCCCGTTGCGATCAAACAGCGAAAAACCCAAATCATCTTCCAGATTCGCGACGGCCTGGCTGATGGTGGATTGGCTTTTTGCCAGCGCGCGCGCCGCGGCCGAAAAGGATCCGCTGGCCACGGTTTGCACAAACGCCTCAAGGGATTCTGGGGAGTATTTCATAGTGAACCATCGCTTTTATCGATAGGTAATCATTTTATCTTAGCATTACACAGTGCGAAAATACGTGTCATACCCATTAAGGAGATTTATATGCGTACCCGTTCGCTGAAAGAACGTTTTTGTCATGCCGCAGGCTTTGAAGGATTGGCCCTTATCACGGTTGCGCCGCTGGCAGCCTGGATCATGGAGAAACCGCTGTTTCAGATGGGCGCGCTAGCGATCATGCTGTCGACCGTCGCCATGCTGTGGAACATGATCTATAACACGGGTTTTGATCGCATCTGGCCGCCGCAGGTAAAACGCGGATTCGGTCTGCGCGCCATGCATGCGCTGGGCTTTGAAGGGGGCTTTATCCTGATTGGCTTACCGATTGCCGCCTGGATGCTGAATATTTCGCTACTGGAAGCGTTTGTGCTGGAAGTGGCATTCTTCCTGTTCTTCCTGCCCTACACCATGGTTTACAACTGGCTGTGGGATAAGTTGCGCCACCGCTGGGTGACGCAGAAATCGTGTCAGGTGTGATGAGCAAATGGAAAGAGGTCGCCATGAATGGCGACCCTACAGGCGTTACAGCGATAGTGATTAAGAACCAGGCATTGATGCTGCAGCGTGGGTGTTGAGGCGACATCCCAGCCCGCTGAATGAGTGAAGGATTCCAGGGCGAGCCGCATNGAGCGAATCGCCGCCGGTCCGTCAGGAAGCGTGAATGAGTGAAGGCACCGCGCAGCGGCGGGCTGGGCTGGCGCAGGGCCCGGGAGTGCAGAGGGCGCGGCCAGGCGTCCTCTGCTCGGTCGCCGCACGGCATAGCTGAAACTGCCCCAGCCGAGGGCGAACGAAAGTCGCTGGGCACTTAAATGAGCAGCATTACGCCATCAACGGCGACCCTACGTACGCTGAGTTCAATGCTGCGCAGCGCGCGGCCAAATCCACGCCAGAATCATCTGCGGATAGCTTGGCTTATGTTGTTTCTCCAGCGCTTTATTGCGCTGCTCAATCTGCGCTTCCGTCAGATGTACAATGCCCGTTGGTTCATAATCACTCACCTTCAATGGCGAATGCTGGCTGACATAATCTCGCAGCACATCCGCATCGCGCAGCCCGCTATTGCTGAAACCGGCATGAGTTTCGATGTTCGGATAGCCGTCGCCACCGCTGGCGTTAAAGCTGTTGGTTGCCATGCGGTAAGTTTTATCTTTTTGCAGCGGCTCACCGTTAATCTTTACCTCGCTAACGCCTTTACCATCCGCCACCAAACTAATATGGGTGAACTGCGCGAAGCCGCCTGAATCCGCTTTGATATTGGCGACCGTCGCCAGATAACTCAGCAATTCATTGCCAGTCAGCGTGACCGATACCACCTGATTACCGAACGGCTGCACCTGCAGCAAATCGCGCCAGCTGAGATTGCCCTGCGCCAGCGAAGTGCGAATGCCGCCGCCGCTCATCACCGCAAAGTCCGCTTTGGTCGCCGCCATCTGCGCGCGTAAAATCAGTTGCCCAAGATTGGTTTGCTCAAAACGTACCTTGTCGCGCTCACCAACAAACACGCCGTCGCTGCTGCCGACTTTTACATCTAGCTTCTTGCCTGCACGCAATTGGTAAGGCGTTAACAGCTTCATCATCGCGCTGTTTTTCGGGATCTCTTCCTGCCAGGTCAGCCAGGATTCGCTGCCATCAAGATTCTTCACTTTGTGTTTCAGGTTGACCGGGATCAGCTGGTAATTCTCCAGCGTCAGCTCGCCATTACGGAACGTGAAGTCGCCGCGTCCAACAAATTTGCCCCACTCTTTCGCCTGCATGATCCACACGCCATTTTGACGATCCGGCTGGCAAGGCTGGCCCGGCTGATAATCTTTAACGCTGACGTTCTCTTTCTCCATGCACACCGCATCCTGCGAATGACCGCCAATGATCACATTGAGGGTACCCGGCGGCAGGCTGCGCGCCAGTTCAACGTCGCCCGGCGCATTGCTGCCGTGCTGGCCGTCGTCGTAATGACCCATGTGAGTTAACGCAATGATAACGTCAGGCTTTTCGCTGGCGCGTAATTCCGCCACCGCTTTCTCGGTTTCTTTCACCGGATCGCGAATATCTATCGTCGCAATATTTTCTGGATTGGAGATGCGCAGCGTGTCGGTGGTAGTCAAACCGATTACCGCGATCTTCAGTCCCATGCGATTAAAGGTCGCCCACGGCTTAAATAAGCGCGTGTCGGTTCCCTTTTGATAGATGTTGGCTGACAGGAAAGGAAACTTGGCCCACTTCTGCTGCCTGAGCAGCACGCTAAGCGGTTTATCGAATTCATGGTTGCCCAGCGCCATGGCGTCATAGCCCACCAGATTCATGCCGCGAATATCGGGTTCGGCATCCAGCATATCTGACTCTGGCACACCGGTGTTCACATCGCCGGCGGAGAGGATTAATGCACCGCCACCTTTGGCCTGAACATCATAGCGCTGCTGATCCATCAGCGTTTTCTGCGCCGCCAGGCCATATTCGCCCTGTGCGTTAGGCCAGTAGCGACCATGATGATCGTTGGTATGCAGAATACTGAAACGATAACTGCGATCTGTTTGCCACGCCTGCGCCAGCATCGGCAGCAGTAACATTATCAGCGCCAACCAGCGCCCTTTTCGCGGTGATAAAAACAAAGCCGATCTCCTTATTCTGCATTTTTCCACTGAGCGGTGGACTTGATGTGCTTAATCGCCCCTCTGTGTCGCACAGATGGCCCATTAACTCAAGATGAATGACACATTGTAAGGTTAAGTGTGCCATCTTCCGCTGACAATGGCGGGAATTTGATCTGGCCTGCACCGGCCAAATCTCAGCCTGGTTGCCTGTTATCCGCTTTTCGGCTGCTTTACCCGCGATTACCCCTTCTCCTGAGCCTGTTTCGCTGGGAAACTATTTTTCCCTCCGGCCCTTCATTCTGCGTATTTCCAGCCGATATAGTGAGATAACTGAGGAAAATACAGCTTCAGCTGCATTTTGGTCTCATTTTTTCAATTTACTGGTCTTTTACCACTCAAATGTTTAAACGCGGTAAGTCATTGTGCATTACACTAGGTTGTTACAAGCGGATACATTTGCACACAAGGAGACAGGCATGCATCACACCACACCGTTGATCACTACCATTGTCGGGGGACTGGTCCTCGCATTTCTCCTTGGTATGCTGGCAAATCGCCTGCGCATCTCACCGCTGGTCGGTTATCTATTGGCTGGCGTATTGGCCGGCCCTTTTACACCAGGCTTTGTCGCGGATACCAACCTTGCGCCAGAACTGGCTGAACTCGGCGTGATTCTGCTGATGTTTGGCGTGGGTTTGCACTTCTCGCTAAAGGATTTGATGTCAGTAAAGTCGATTGCCATTCCTGGCGCCATCGCGCAAATCGCCGTGGCAACGCTGCTGGGAATGGGGCTTTCCTGGACAATGGGCTGGTCGTGGATGACCGGTCTGGTATTTGGTTTGTGTCTTTCTACCGCCAGTACCGTGGTGCTGCTGCGCGCACTGGAAGAGCGTCAGCTGATTGATAGCCAGCGCGGGCAAATCGCCATTGGCTGGTTGATCGTAGAAGATTTGGTGATGGTGCTGACACTGGTACTGCTGCCGGCCATTGCTGGCATGCTGGAACAGGGCAACGCCAGCCCAACGCTGCTGTTGTGGGATCTGCTGTTGACCATCGGCAAAGTTGTCGCCTTTATGGTGCTGATGATGGTAGTAGGCCGTCGCGTGGTACCGTGGATTTTGGCCAAAAGCGCCGCCACCGGTTCGCGTGAACTGTTTACCCTTGCGGTATTAGCACTGGCGCTCGGCATCGCCTTTGGCGCGGTAGAGTTCTTTGATGTCTCCTTCGCGCTTGGTGCCTTCTTCGCCGGCATGGTGCTCAATGAATCTGAACTCAGCCACCGCGCAGCGCACGATACCTTGCCGCTGCGTGATGCCTTTGCCGTGCTGTTCTTTGTTTCCGTCGGTATGCTGTTTGACCCCATGATCCTGATTGAACAGCCGCTGGCAGTGCTAGGCGCGCTGGCGATCATCGTGCTGGGTAAATCGATCGCGGCCTGGCTGCTGGTGACGCTGCTTGGCCATTCGCGTCGTACCGCGATGACCATTTCGGTGAGCCTCGCGCAGATTGGTGAGTTCGCCTTTATTCTGGCCGGTCTCGGCATCTCACTCGGCATGCTGAGTGATGAAGGCCGCAATCTGGTACTGGCGGCGGCGATTCTCTCCATCATGCTGAACCCGATTCTGTTTAGCGTGCTGGAGCGTTATCTCGACAAAACCGAGACCATCGAAGAGCAGACGCTGGAAGAAGCTATCGAAGAAGAGAAGCAGATTCCGGTGGATATTTGCAATCATGCGGTGCTGGTCGGTTATGGCCGCGTAGGCAGCCTGCTGGGGCAAAAACTGATGGAAGCGGATGTGCCGCTGGTGGTGGTTGAGAACTCCCGCCCGCGCGTTGAAGCGCTCCGTGAACAAGGCATCAAAGCAGTACTGGGTAATGCAGCGCGCGTGGATACCATGGATTTAGCACGCCTCGACTGCGCCCGCTGGCTGCTGCTGACCATTCCAAATGGCTACGAAGCCGGCGAAGTGGTGACTGCGGCGCGCGAGAAGCGTCCAGATATTGAGATTATCGCGCGTGCGCATTATGACGATGAAGTGACTTACATTATGGAGCGCGGTGCCGATCGTGTGGTAATGGGCGAACGTGAAATCGCCAACAGCATGTTGCACGTGCTGGAAGAAGAGATTGCACAGAACCCGATTGTGCGTGAGTGCCCGATTTAAATTTGTTTAGTTCCTGGCCAGGTCGCCATAAATGGCGACCCTAAGATGTAAGGTGCGCATTAATGCGCACCGATGCCATCATCAACGATCCCAGTACGACTCTTCTAAACTGTCTTCCCGCTCTGGCAGGCCGCGTGTCAGACGCGGTGAATGCTGGTTCAACACCTGATAACTCACCCGGTTGGCGTATTTACACACTTGTGCCAATGACGAGTACGTCAGGTATTCACGGCCGTGTTTGCTGGAGTTAGGGACCTTTTGACGGTGGAAGTTGTTGGCGGTGATATCGTGCAGCAGCGCCGCCAGCGCGCCATCGCCTGCGCCGTTGGTGTTCATGATCTTTTCCGGTCCGCCCATATAAGGCGCGATATGCGAGAAAATGCGCAGCGGCTGCTGGCAATCTTTGTGACGCATCGCGCGGCTAAATTCATATTGGTTGAATTCAGCCAACGCGCCCGGTAGCAGTGGATGGTTGGTTTTGCGCTTGTACTCGTCTTCGGTGAAACCGGCCATGTACAATCCGGTTGGCCCGGCGGTACACAGCACCAAATCCACCCAATCCAGCGCCATATTGGACGCCAGCAGCGGATCCTGTTCACCGGTCAACGCCAACGCTTCTTCTTCGTTCATCGCCACAATCGAGACGTGGTCGCGCAGGAAATCACGCCAGAACTGTGGGTTATCCTGAATCACATATTTAGTGCCAAGCGTCAGCACCACCGGCACGTTGTGCTTCTTCGCATATTCGATGGCACGCAAGGTGGCTTCCGGCATCGGCTCACCCGGCTGGCAGCGTACCAGATAGGAGGTCAGTACTAACGCCGACGCGCCCGCAATCACCTCTTCCGGAATATTGTTAGCCTGCAGCTGATTCATCAAGCCGGGACTGATGGCGAAAGTACGTTCGCCCTGCTCGCCAATCAGCGTAAAGCAGCGGCCAATCGCACCATCAACGCCCTGCAGGAAGTTAAGATCCATGCGGCTGGAGGTGTTGCACAGATAGCGATAGGCGTAGCCGCCAATCTGGATATTGTTGCACATCACGCCCAGCAGTACTGAGCGGTCATCCGCCAGCACCGAGTAGTTATGCAAGGTATTTCCGATGGTGCCACCGGCAAATTGATGACTGATGAGCTCTTCGCGCATCAGTTCATTGTAGAGCGCCTCGGCTGTAGCATCGTCGATCACCAGCGAGTGACCGGCGCTTAAGCCGTAACGCTGCAGAAAGTCATCATCGACTTTGGCTTCGATATCGACCAGCGTCTGATCGATACCCACCACCCAACTGCCCTCTTCCTGCTCTTGCTGCGTAGCCTGCAGCAGCGGATCGCGTGCGTTGACGGGGAAATAGTGTTTGGATTTGCGTTTGCCGGGAAATTTCATCGAGAGTGCCGTCAGGGAAAATCAGGCAGAGAATGATATCACACTCTCTGCCACACCCTTAACGGCGCGCGTTGACCAGCTGCACCATCATTTCAATGTGCTCAGCATCGTCGTTGAGCGCCGGGATGTACTCGAACTTTTCGCCGCCAGCATGCAGGAAGATCTCGCAGTTCTCTCCGCTAATCTCCTCCAGCGTTTCGAGGCAATCCGCGGCAAAGCCGGGGCTCATCACCTGCACGTGCTTAATCCCTTTAGCCGGCAAACTCTTCATGGTTTCGTCGGTGTACGGCGTGAGCCACGGCTCGCGACCAAAGCGCGACTGGAAGGTCATCATGATCTTATGCGGCGCAATGCCTAACGCGGCGCTCAGCGCATCGGTGGTGTCTTTGCAGCGCAGCGGATAATCATCGCCTTCATTGGCGAAACGCTGCGGAATGCCGTGGAAAGACAGCACCAGCAGATCCGGTTCACCATGCTGCGCAAACGAGCGTTCAACCGACGCTTTCAGGGCGGCGATGTAGGCCGGATGCTCAGCGTAATCGCGAATAAAAGCCACTTCCGGCAGCGAACGCAGCGGCTTGAAGCTGGTAGCGAGTCCATCCCACACGGCAGCCACCGTTGAGCAGGAGAACTGTGGATAGAGCGGCAGCACAATAAGTTTGGTGACGCCCTGCGCCAGTAAGCGCTGCAGCGCGCTGTCGAGGCTTGGCGTTCCGTAGCTCATTCCCAGTTCAACCGGCATATCCAGCCGCTGCGCCAATGCTTCACGCTGACGCTTGCTAAACACCATCAGCGGCGAGCCTTCATCCATCCAAACGGAAGCATACAGTTTCGAAACGCGCGGTGAGCGGAATGGCACGATGATGAAATTGAGAATCGGCCACCACAACCAGCGCGGTGTATCAACCACGCGCGGATCGCCGAGGAATTGTTTCAGATAGCGTTTAACCGCCGGTGTTGTCGGTGCGTCTGGTGTGCCTAAATTAACCAGCAGAACCCCGGGCTTTTCTTGCCTCATTGTATTTCCTTGATGTCGAAACGAATGGGTCGAATGCAAAATCAGGGGGAAATTGTAGCGGAAAATGTGGGAGGGGAAAGCAATTGCTGCAAAAGGGCCGGACAACCGGCCCCAGAACGCATTAACCGAGGATAGTGGCCAATTGCGTGCTCACTTCAGCGACAGGGCGTGTGCCGTCGATTTTGTGATATTCGGTGTTACCGTCTTGCGCTTCTTTGCCGTAGTAAGCAATCAGCGGCGCGGTCAACTGATGGTATTCCACCAGACGCTTACGCACGGTCTCTTCCTGGTCATCTTTACGCGTGGTCAGCTCTTCGCCGGTCAGGTCATCTTTACCTGCCACTTTCGGTGGATTGTAGGTGACGTGATAAACGCGGCCAGATGGCGTATGGACACGACGACCGACAATACGATCCACAATCAGCTCGTCCGGTACGGCAAACTCGAGCACATAGTCAACCTTGATGCCCGCTTCTTTCATAGCGTCAGCCTGCGGGATAGTGCGTGGGAAGCCATCGAGCAGGAAACCGTTTTTGCAGTCTTCCTGCGCGATACGCTCTTTAACCAGCGCAATCACCAGCTCGTCAGTCACCAGTTTACCGGCATCCATGATCGCTTTTGCCTGTTGGCCCAGTTCCGTGCCCGCTTTTACTGCCGCACGTAACATGTCACCCGTGGAGATCTGCGGAATACCGTATTTCTCCATGATGAATTGAGCCTGAGTGCCTTTACCTGCGCCCGGAGCTCCGAGCAGAATAATACGCATTGCGTAATTCCCCTTGCGAATCGCATTGTTCAATCTGAGAAGGCGAAGAACATACCATTATGACCCGCACACCACAAGGAAACGGGCGCGCTCGCCATGAAAGGTCTACTTTGACCTGCTTTGACAGTAAATACCAGCAGAGTGCCCGTTTTTAGGAATCACGGCTAAGCATCAGCACGTCTTTCAGACGTTTTTTTAGTGCGGGCGTCACGTTCTGGTATTTGTTGACCCCGCCACGCACGTTGGCGCGCAGGCGTAAACGCGCCTGATCGGGCAGAACCTGCATATCCTGGGGCAGTTGATGCGCATTCAGTCCATTCGGCAGAGGAAAAAGGGCAAACGGCAAACCGGGTTGCTGAATGGAGTGCAGTATTATCGGCGAATCGAGCGCGATACTTTCTACTGTGGCGATGTTGAAGGGGCGCCATGCGCTATCCTCCATCATCGCCAGCGCCTGTTCTGGTCCCGCGCCCAGCGCTAATCCTTGCTCAAACAGTCGCAATTCACTGCGCACCAGCGTACTGAAATCCGCGGTGCGCAGGGCGATCAACACCAGATCACTACATAACGCGGCATGACGATCAAGCCGTGCCACAAAAAGCCGCGCATCGCTCACCAGGCGTTTATGCAATTGGGTGGCAAACGACTCCGATGCATCAGTCACGCCCTGGCTCTGGCATTCGCTCAGCGTCTTAACGCGGCCTTGCTGCATATCGACATGATCCACCAGGGCAATGTTACCTGCCGTCATCGGCAAAGCAGGTAGCACGTTGAGTTCGCTCACCGGATGATGTGAGGCGTAACGCGTGTGATTGCGCGCCTGCTCCTGACGCAGAAATAACTGGGAGAGCAGTACCCGAGCGATGTGCAATGAAGGCGCAAAGAAGAGATCGTAATTTTCAAGCCGGTAATGACGGGAAAGCAAGCCGCGAAGCTTATCGCGCGCCGCAGTAGCCAGTTGTGGAGCCATCGCGTGATATTTCTCTTGTTATTGTGCTGTGTGGGAGGTGAAGCGTGGCAATGAGGTTCGGCACACGACACAGAGAGGCTGAGCCGTCAACCCGCCATAATCAGGGGGAGAGGTTAGGCCAATGCGGCTGGACATTAAAATGATATAAACTGACAATCCCTGTTAGGTTTTTACACAGGGGACGAGTATGACCGCGCTTCCATCGTTACGGGCACTGCACTATTTCCATCAGGCGGCACTGTATAGCAGTTTTAGCGTTGCGGCCGAGCGTCTGCATGTGACTCACAGCGCCATCAGCCATCAGGTTCGGCAGCTGGAAAGCTGGATGGGAAAGCCACTGTTTGTGCGCACCAATGGACGCGTCAAATTAACCTCACACGGTGAACGTCTGCTGGTGAGTTGTCAGAAAGCCTTTAGCGAACTCTCCACCACCTGCGAAAGCATTCGTACCGGCATGCGCCATCATCTCAGCGTCTCCTGCGCGCCCAGCTTTCTTGCTCAATGGCTGATTCCGCGCATCGCCAGCTTTTATCAGCGCTACCCCGATATTGAAGTGCAGTTTCAGCCGCTGGTGGAGATCGACCAACTGCGCAGCGAGCACACCGACGTGCTGATCCTCAGCGCTGAGCAATCACCGGATGATGACATCGATGTCACGTTAATTAGCGATGATTATATCGGCCCGCTGTGCGCGCCGCAGTTTGCGGCACGTTTTCAAAGCGAGCAGGATCTCGCCTCATTGCCTTTACTGCACGCCGATACGCGGCTGCATGCGTGGGCTGAATGGGCGAAAACCAGCGATGCGCGTGGCAATTTCTGGATCGGCAAGCATTTCGACAATTTGACGTTAGGGATTCAGGCGGCGAGAAATGGTTTGGGGGTCATTATGGCGCCGCGCTTGTTGGTGCGTCAGGAGTTGAATGACGGGACGTTAATAGCGCCGCTGGGCTTTGTGCGTGTCGATCGCGCCACCCTGATGATGACCAAGATTTCGCGTCAACACGATGCAGAGATTACGTTGTTTCGCGACTGGTTGCGGGATCAGGCGCAGATATAAAAGCAGATAAAAAAAAGGTCGCCATGAATGGCGACCCTTCGAGTTTGGTGCGGTTTATGCCGTCAGCAGCTGGTTCATGCGACGGATAAACTGGTTCGGATCGTCGAGCGTACCGCGCTCGGCCAGCAACGCCTGATCAAGCAGCAGCTCCACCCATTCGGCAAAGTGCGTTTCATCCTGCGTATCGGCCACGCGTTTCACCAGCGTATGATCCGGGTTAATTTCGAAGATGTACTTCACCTCCGGCACGTCCTGACCGGCCGCAGCAAACAACTTCGCCATCTGCGTAGTCATTTCGTTGGCATCGGTGGTAACGATCGCTGGCGTGTCGGTGAGACGATGCGTCAGACGCACCTCTTTGACGCGCTCGCCCAGCAGGGATTTCACGCGCTCAACGAACGGCTCCAGCGCTTTCTCCGCTTCTTTCTGCTCGTCGGTCTCTTCGTCGGCCAGTTTGCTCAGCGAATCATCCGCTTTGCTCACTGACTGGAAGGTTTTGCCGTCGAACTCGGTAAGGTAGCTCATCATCCATTCGTCGATGCGATCGGAGAGCAGCAGCACCTCGATGCCTTTCTTGCGGAACAGTTCCAGATGCGGGCTGCTCTTCGCGGCGGCATAGCTGTCGGCGGTGATGTAGTAAATCTTGTCCTGACCTTCCACCATACGGCTCAGGTAATCATCGAGCGAAATGGTCTGCTCGGCGCCTTCGCTCTGACTGGTGGCAAAGCGCAGCAGTTTGGCAATCGCCTGCTGGTTAGCGTTGTCTTCGGCTGGGCCTTCTTTCAGCACCAGACCGAACTCTTTCCAGAACTGCTGATATTTCTCTGCATCGTCTTTCGCCAGTTTTTCCAGCATCTGCAGGCTACGCTTGGTCAGTGCGGCACGCAGGCTTTGAGTAACACGGCTGTCCTGCAGGATTTCACGCGACACATTCAGCGGCAGGTCGTTGGAATCAATCAGGCCACGCACGAAGCGCAGATAGTTCGGCATAAACTGCTCGGCGTCGTCCATGATGAACACGCGTTGCACGTAGAGTTTCAGACCGTGCTTGCTGTCGCGGTTCCACATGTCGAACGGCGCACGCGCCGGAATGTACAGCAGGCTGGTGTACTCCTGCTTGCCTTCCACGCGGTTGTGGCTCCAGATCGCCGGATCGCTGAAATCATGGGCGATATGTTTGTAGAACTCATTATATTCGTCGTCGCTGATCTCAGACTTGTTGCGGGTCCACAGCGCCTGGGCTTTGTTGATCTTTTCCCATTTGCTTTCACCGCTCTCTTCGTCTTTAGTTTCAATCTCAACCGGCAGCGCGATGTGATCGGAGTACTTACTGATCACGTTACGCACGCGCCATGCATCGAGGAAATCGTCTTCGCCTTCACGGAAGTGCAGCGTGATTTCGGTACCGCGATCGGCCTTCTCAATCTCCGCCAGCGTGTACTCGCCTTCACCGGCAGATTCCCAGAACACCGCTTCATCGGCTTTGGCGCCGGCAGCGCGGGTGCGCACGGTGACTTTATCCGCCACGATGAAAGCGGAGTAGAAGCCAACGCCGAACTGGCCGATCAGCTGGCTGTCTTTTGCCTGGTCGGAACCCATGGATTCGAGGAAAGATTTGGTGCCGGACTTGGCGATGGTGCCGAGGTTCTCAATCACCTCATCACGACGCATACCGATGCCGTTGTCGCTGAGGGTCAGCGTGCGGTTTTCCGGGTTGACCGAGATGCGTACACGCAGGTCGCCGTCGCCTTCGTACAGATCGGGCGTCGACAGCGCGCGGAAGCGCAGTTTGTCGGCGGCATCTGAAGCGTTGGAAATCAGCTCGCGCAGGAAAATCTCTTTATTTGAATAGAGTGAATGGATCATCAGGTGCAGAAGTTGTTTTACCTCTGACTGGAAGCCACGCGTCTCTTGTCCTTTCATGGTCATTGCTACCTCAACTGAATCGGGGTTGTTGATGATACGTTGAGAGAGAAATGGGGATGAAGCAGAGGATTTCAAGCCGATGTCCGCGAAGACATCGGCAAGTGATTAGAATTTAATCT
This sequence comes from Enterobacter ludwigii, assembly GCA_900068845.1. Lineage (GTDB taxonomy): Bacteria > Pseudomonadota > Gammaproteobacteria > Enterobacterales > Enterobacteriaceae > Pantoea > Pantoea ludwigii_A. The sequence continues at coordinate 194,887 of CEFQ01000010.1, read as the reverse complement.
TGTGGCGTCCGGCGAGCGAGTGCGACAGCGTGGTGCCATCGACCATCTCCAGCTCACCGCCGACCGGTACACCGTGCGCAATGCGGCTAGCATCAACGCCATATTGACCGCACAGTTCGCCGATGTAGTTGGCCGTGGCTTCCCCTTCCACCGTGGGATTGGTGGCGAGGATCACTTCGGTTAACGTTTCGCGCTCCAGACGCTGCTCCAGCCGATCCAACCCGATATCCTGCGGACCAATGCCATCCAGCGGAGACAAATGGCCCATTAGCACAAAGTAGCGGCCGCCAAACTGGCCGGTCTGCTCAATGGCGTGGATATCAGCCGGGCTCTCCACCACGCAAATCTGGCCGTTTTGTTGACGGCGCGGATTGGCGCAGATGGTGCAGATTTCCTGCTCGGTGAAGGTACGGCAATCGGCGCAGTGGCCGATTTCCGACATGGCGCGGGTCAAAGCCTGTGCCAGACGCATGCCACCGCTACGATCGCGCTGCAACAGCTGAAAAGCCATGCGCTGCGCCGACTTTGGGCCAACGCCCGGCAGACAGCGCAACGACTCCATCAAAGATTCAAGCAGTGGACTGGTTTGCATCAGAACGGCATCTTGAAGCCAGGTGGCAGCTGCATACCGTTCGATACGGAAGCCATCTTCTCTTTCTGGGTTTCGTCAATACGACGTGCCGCATCGTTGAAGGCCGCAGCGATCAGATCTTCCAGCATATCTTTGTCATCTTCCAGCAAGCTAGGATCGACTTCGACACGACGGCAGTTGTGCGCACCGTTGATGGTTACTTTAACCAAGCCAGCGCCTGATTCACCGGTCACTTCGATCGCGGCGATCTCTTCCTGAACTTTGGCCATTTTGTCTTGCATCTGCTGGGCCTGTTTCATCAGGTTGCCCAATCCGCCTTTACCAAACATAGTTTTCTCTCTCTGCTGGGGCTGCGCGCAGTTGACGCGCGGCAGCATGTTCACACCGGTCGAATACTCTCTTCATCCAAATCGGCATCGAAGAATCGACGCAATGTCTGAATATGGGTATCGCTTTCGATCGACTGCCGCGCCTGCGACAGCTTCTCTTCATAAATGGCCTGACGCCACTCCAGTGGCGTCAATACCGTAGGATTATCGTCTTCAATAATGGTCAATTCAACCGGCTGACCGGCAGACTGGCTCAGCGCTTCCGTCAGCGCCTGCTTCGCAGAGGCAGAATTGAGGTGGCGCTGACTACTGCGCAAATGCAGCGTAATGCCGGTTTCGCCCACCTCTTTCCACGCATTAAGCGCCACCTGCTGCACCAGTTTCGGCAGCGTCAGCGCCGCAATTTCTGCGGCCCATGCATCGCGCTGCTGCGCCTCTTCCGCCAGACGCAGCGCCAGCTCAGGCGTTTTCTCATGCTCCAGCGCGGAACGCAAGGCTTTTGGCGTCGCCACCGGTTCCGCTTTAACCTCAACCGGCAGCTGAGTTTTCCAGCGATAGGCTTCCGGTTTTGCCGGTGCTTTTACCGCGGGTTCAGACGCACGCTGCTGCACACGTTCTGTGACGCTAGCGAGACGTTCCAGCGCCGGATTCGCCGGCCGCGCGGAACGCGCTGCCGGCTCACTCTTTTTTGCTTTGCCGGCTCCCTGACGCAGCAACTGCGTTCGCGCCTGTAATAACTGGCTGGTGGAATCGGGTAACGCATCGGGCGCGGGTTGCATGTCAGGATAATCATCTGACATGGGCGGCGCGTCGTTGACTGGCGGCGCCATTTGCGGCTGCGCAGCAGGCGCAGGTGCGGCTTTCGGCGTTGTTTGTGGCGCCGCGACTGGCGGAGCGGCTTGTGGCGTCAACGTTGGACGCGCCACCGACTCTGCAATCGCCGCCTGCGGATGGAACGCCAGCGCGCGCAGCAAAGTCATTTCCACGCCAAGGCGACGATCCGGTGCCAGCGGCAGATCTTTACGTCCCATCAACAACGTTTGGTAATAGAGTTGCACGTCGGCCGGTGGCAGCACGCGCGCTAATTCGCGCAGACGATCGGCCTGGCTGAGATCGTCCTCGCTGAGCGAGCTCGGCAACAGCTGTACCATCGCAATGCGGTGCAGTAAACGCAGCATCTCTACCAGCAGCGCTTCCCACTCAACACCACGCGATGCGGCCTGATTCAGCAGCTCCATCACCTGTTCACCCTGCCCCTCCACCAGCGCCTCAATCAATGCCAGCGGCTGTTCATCGTCAAGCGTGCCGAGCATTTGCGCCACGGTGTCACGCGTGACGCTGCCCTGCCCCATGGCAATGGCCTGGTCGGTCAGACTGAGCGCATCACGCATACTGCCATCCGCGGCGCGCGCCAGCAGATGTAGCGCACGCGGTTCAGCGGCAATTTGCTCCTGCTGCAATACATGCGCCAGCTGCTGCTGAATTTGCTCAACGTCGAGCGCTTTGAGATGGAATTGCAGACAACGTGACAGGATCGTCACCGGCAACTTCTGCGGATCGGTGGTCGCCAGCAGGAATTTAACGTGTGATGGCGGCTCTTCCAGCGTTTTGAGCAGCGCATTGAAGCTATGGCGCGACAGCATGTGCACTTCATCGATCAGATAGACCTTGAAGCGACCGCGCGCCGGCGCGTATTGCACGTTATCAAGCAGATCGCGCGTATCTTCAACTTTGGTGCGTGACGCAGCATCGATCTCAATCAGATCGACAAAGCGACCTTGCTCGATTTCGCGGCAGTTATCACATTGCCCGCATGGCGTCGAAGTGATACCGGTTTCACAGTTAAGGCCCTTCGCCAGCAGACGGGCGATCGAGGTTTTCCCAACGCCGCGGGTGCCGGAAAAGAGATAAGCATGATGGATTCGTCCCAGTGACAATCCGTTGGCCAGCGCAGTCAGCACATGTTCCTGACCGACTACGTCAGCGAAGGCCTGGGGACGCCATTTTCGCGCAAGTACCTGATAGCTCATGTGGATTCAATCACTGGAATTTAGGGAGAAGGGAGAAAATGCAGCTTCGCAAACCCTGTTTATTTTGGCAGTAGTTTAACAGCCACAAGCGGATCAGCAACCACTAACTTTGCAGAGGTGGCGCCCCGCCGTACAGCGGAGCGCACAGGCCTTAGTGGCCGGGGAAATTCACCAGGCTGAAGCACTCAACGCCCATGGCAGTCAGGCGGGCTTCACCGGTCAGGTCAAACAGATTAATCACGAATGCGGCGTCTTTGACCTCACCCCCGGCACGGCGGATCAGTTTCACGGTCGCTTCCAGCGTGCCGCCGGTTGCCAGCAGATCGTCCACCACCAACACGACATCGCCCGGCTTGATGGCATCTTTGTGCAATTCCAGGGCATCGGTGCCGTATTCCAGCTCATAGCTTTCGCTGAAGGTTTCACGCGGCAATTTGCCTGGCTTACGTACCGGCACAAAACCCACGCCTAAACCCAACGCGACGGGCGCACCAAACAGGAAGCCACGCGCTTCCGTTCCCACCACCTTGGTGATGCCTTTGTTACGATAACGCTCAACCAGAATGGCGATCGACGCGGCGTAAGCCTGCGGATCTTCCATCAGACTGGTGACGTCACGGAACAGAATGCCCGGCTTCGGATAGTCAGGAATGCTTTTAATGCTGTTTTTGATGAGTTCAAGCTGCTGCGCAGTTGCGGTCATAAATGTTACGCCTGGAGAAAATATCTAATACGCGCAGCTTCTCTAGCGCCAAACCCCGGAAACCGGGTTAAGCGAAGTCGTTTATAAGGGAAGCCACGCACGAAGATGCCCAAATCTATGCAAATACCCGGCTAAATGCAACCCTCGCGCTATTGTTGCGGTGGGTTGGTGCTTTCTGCCACTACCGGAATACGCCACATAAAAAGCAGCAGCAGACACAGCATAACGCCTAACAGAATGCGCACCCACAGCAGATTCACCAGATAAAGGGAGATTGAAAAGGTAATCACAATCAGCAACATGGCGCGGCCTTTTGCGCCGGGCGGCATAGCACGATGCTGCTGCCAGTGGCGAATATAGCGGCCAAACGGCGATCGCCACAGCAGCCAGTGATGAAAACGCGGTGACGATCGGGCAAAACACCAGGCCGCCAGCAACACAAATGGCGTCGTAGGTAATAAAGGTAATACAATGCCCAGCGTACCTAGCACAATCGCCAGCCAGCCAAGGCTCAGTAATAAAATGCGCTGCATGCCCGATGCCTGAATGAGTCAAAACAGCGTTACGTTAACACAGTCGGAAACAGAGTGATGCCCCAACCGTCCGCACAGCAGCGTCTTCACGCCTTGTTAGATTTACTGCGCCAGCAAATTGCGCAGCAGCCGGACGGTGTCTGTCGCCAGCCCCGTTTTGATTCCCAACTGTTTCGCACCCGCGGCACGCGTCTGGCGGATTATCTGCACGAGTTGGAGGGCAACGTTACGCAATTAACTGCGGCCGACACCGATGTGGTGCGCCGCCAATGGCTGGCAGAGAAAGTGATGGATCAGATTGCCGCGTTGCAGCGTGAATGCCACAGTCAGCAACTGCGCGTGAAGCGCGAGCGTCCACGCATCGATGCACGCCAGACCAAACGTGAAGAGTATCAAGGCTTCGAACAGCGCTTACTGGCAATGATTCAGCAACGCGAGCAGCATCTGGCCCGCGCCGAAACCCTGAGCGTTCAGCAGCAGTTGATTCGCGAAGTTGATCAGTTGCAGGAGCGTCTGGCACGCTGCCGCGCCGCTATTTACAAACTCGAGTTGCCGTCTATGCCACGCTAAATGCGACGCTTTTTCCTCTATACTCGTTGCAGTGAGAAAAAGGAGAAAAAACATGACGCTGCTTTTTTGGATTGCGATTGGCTTAGTTGCAGGTTGGCTTAAGCGGGTGTTTTTTCCTGGCCGTCCCGGAGGATTTGTGCCGACGCTGATGCTGGCTGTGATTGGCGCGTTAATAGGCGGTTATATCGCCACCTACTTCACCACGGGCGATCTTGCCGCCTGGCATCCTGCCGGTTTCGCCACTGCCCTGCTCGGCGCATTATTCATGCTGTTGGTTGCGGCGAAATTACGTATTTAGGAGAAATAATGTCACTGGACAGCGCGTCAGACGAAATCAAACTTGCCGTCGATTTGATTCAACTGCTTGAAGAGAATAATGTCCCCACCGCCACGGTGCTGGCGGCGCTGGCGATCGTTCAGCGTGATTATCAACAAAAGAAAGCCGCGGAAGATGCAGCTTAACGTGGCCCGGTGGTGAGCGTTGGACTGAGGCGCAGCATATCAAGAAACGCATCCACCAGCTGCGGTGCATCAGCAGCCAAATCATAGGCCTGCGGATTGAATAACCAATTTTCCATCATGCCGTTGATGTAGCCACACATCAGGCGCGCAGACTGGCGAGTGTTGATGTTGCTGGGCAATTGTCCCACCTCAATACACTCTTTAAGCACCACTTCAATGCGGTCGTAACACTCCAGCAGTAAGCTTTGACGCATATCCTGTAAGGTCGACATTTCACCAACAAACTCACATTTATGAAAGATAATCTCCATTAATGCGCGTCTTTGCGGATCCTTTGCTGTGGCGTCAAGGATATAGATCAACATTGAACGTACAACAGAAAGTGGATCGCCCGGGTATTTTGTCTGATACTCAAGTTCCACATCGTCCAGCCCAGCATCACAACGTAGCCAGATCTCCTGTAAGAGATCGGCTTTATTTTTGAAATGCCAGTAAATAGCCCCGCGCGTGACGCCGGCCGCTGATGCGATATCCGCCAGAGACGTGGCGGCCACACCGTGTTCGGAAAAGTGTGCTAGTGCGGCGTCAAGAATTTGATGCCGTGTTTCAAGAGCTTGCGCTTTGGTTTTTCGTGCCATGCTGGGCTTTTTTTACAAACTTGTAAGTTTACATACATTTGTGAATGTATGTACCATAGCACGACCCGTGTTTTAACGCAGCAATGGGTTTATCGGTTTGTGATCCATTGATCATTTGATATCGGACACTAGAGGTTTATTTATGAATAAAAACAGAGGATTAGCGCCTCTGGCGGCCGTCCTGATGCTTTCAGGCAGCTTTGTGTTAACAGGATGTGATGATAATAAATCCCAGCAAGCCGCCCAGCAGCAGCCCCCAGAAGTGGGTGTTGTGACGTTAAAAAACGAACCCTTGAAAATTACCACTGAGCTGCCGGGTCGTACCTCGGCTTTCCGCGTTGCGGAAGTGCGTCCTCAGGTGTCGGGGATTATTCTCAAGCGTAATTTTGTTGAAGGTAGTGATGTAAAAGCCGGTCAGTCGCTGTATCAGATCGATCCCGCCACTTATCAGGCGGCATACGACAGTGCCAAAGCCGATTTAGCTCAGGCTGAAGCCAATGCCCGCGTCGCGCAGTTAACCATTACTCGCTACAAGCCGCTGCTGGGTACGAAGTACATCAGTCAGCAGGACTATGACACCGCAGCAGGCACTGCAGCCCAAACCGCTGCCGCTGCACAAGCTGCGCGTGCCAACGTCGAAACCGCGCGCATCAATCTGGCGTATACCAAAGTGACGTCGCCGATCAGCGGTCGTATTGGTAAATCGTCGGTGACCGAAGGAGCACTGGTGTCCAATGGGCAAACCACCGCGCTCGCCACCGTGCAACAGCTCGATCCTATGTATGTCGATGTGACCCAATCCAGTGATGATTTCCTGCGTTTGCGCGCAGAGCTGGAGTCCGGTCAGCTGAAACAGAACGACGGTAAGGCCAACGTCACCCTGCTGATGCAAAACGGTAACGCATACCCGCAGACAGGCACATTGGAATTCTCTGATGTGAGCGTGGATGAAACCACAGGTTCGATCACGCTGCGCGCCATCTTCCCGAACCCGGACAATCGCCTGCTGCCAGGTATGTTTGTTCGCGCACGTCTGGATGAAGGCACCAACCCAACCGCACTGCTGGTACCGCAACAGGGCGTCACACGTACCCCAACCGGTCAGGCAACAGCGATGGTGGTGGGCGCGGATAACAAAGTGGAATCCCGTAATATCACCGCTAATCAGGCATTTGGTGACAAATGGCTGGTGACGGAAGGTCTGAAAGAAGGCGATCGGGTGATCACCACCGGTATCCAGCGTGCCAAACCCGGTGCGCAGGTGACGCCACAAGAAGTCTCCGACGATGCCAAAGCTGCGCCAGAATCACCGTCTGCTAAATCATCGTCATAAACAGGAGCCACTGATACATGGCTAAGTTCTTTATTGATCGCCCCATTTTTGCGTGGGTGCTCGCCATCATCATCATGTTGGCCGGTGTGCTATCGATTATCAGCCTGCCGATTGAGCAATATCCCAATGTTGCGCCGCCGGCGGTTGAGATCCAAGCCTCCTACCCGGGTGCTGATGCGAAAACGCTGCAAGATTCGGTGACGCAGGTCATCGAGCAAAACATGAACGGTATCGATGGACTGATGTATATGTCCTCGAGCAGTGACTCATCGGGTACGTTGACGCTGACACTGACCTTCCAATCCGGTACTGATGCCGATATTGCGCAGGTTCAGGTACAGAACAAACTGCAGCTGGCCACGCCGTTATTGCCACAAGAAGTGCAGCAACAGGGGATTCAGGTTAAGAAATCTTCCAGTAGCTTCCTGATGGTGGCCGGTTTCGTCAGTGATGACGGCACCATGACGCAGAATGATATTTCTGACTATGTTGCTTCCAACATCAAAGATCCGGTCAGCCGTATGCCGGGTGTCGGTGATACGCAGGTGTTTGGTGCGCAATATGCGATGCGTATCTGGCTAGACCCACACAAGCTGAATAACTTCTCACTGACGCCAGTGGATGTGATCAGCGCGCTGAAAGTCCAGAACACCCAGATCGCCGCAGGCCAGTTGGGAGGTACGCCACCTGTACCGGGCCAGCAGCTGAACGCCTCGATCATTGCGCAAACCCGTCTGACATCAACAGACGAGTTCGGCAATATCTTGCTGAAAGTGAATCAGGATGGTTCGCAGGTGCGCTTGCGTGACGTGGCGAAGATCGAATTGGGTGGTGAAAACTACGAAATCATCGCGCGTTATAATGGCAAACCGGCTTCCGGTATCGGTATCAAACTCGCAACCGGCGCTAACGCACTGGATACTGCGGATGCCGTAAAAGCGGAGTTGGCAAAACTGCAGCCGTTCTTCCCGGAAGGCATGAAAACCGTTTATCCGTACGACACCACGCCGTTCGTTAAAATCTCGATTTTCGAAGTGGTGAAAACGCTGTTCGAAGCGATCGTGCTGGTGTTCCTGGTGATGTACCTGTTCCTGCAAAACTTCCGTGCGACGTTGATTCCCACCATCGCCGTTCCCGTTGTTTTGCTCGGTACCTTTGCGGTTATCAGTGCTTTTGGTTACTCGATAAACACCCTAACGATGTTCGGGATGGTACTCGCCATCGGCCTGCTGGTGGATGACGCCATCGTGGTGGTAGAGAACGTTGAGCGTGTTATGGCCGAAGAGGGCTTACCGCCCAAGGAAGCCACTAAACGTTCAATGGAGCAGATTCAGGGTGCATTGGTGGGTATCGCGCTGGTGTTGTCAGCGGTATTTATTCCAATGGCATTCTTCGGCGGTTCAACCGGCGTAATCTATCGCCAGTTCTCGATCACCATCGTTTCCGCGATGGCGCTGTCGGTGCTGGTGGCGTTGATTTTGACACCAGCGCTGTGTGCCACCTTGTTGAAGCCAGTGGCAAAAGGCAACCACGGTAAAACCACCGGTTTCTTCGGCTGGTTTAACCGCATGTTCGATAAGAGCACCAACCACTATGTTGATAGTGTGGGTCATATCGTGCGTAGCACTGGTCGCTACCTGCTGATTTATCTGGTTATCGTTGTCGGCATGGCTTATCTGTTCATCAAGCTGCCTACCTCGTTCCTGCCTGAAGAGGATCAGGGGCTGTTACTGGCGCAGGCGCAGCTGCCAGCCGGCGCAACCCAGGAACGCACCCAGAAGGTATTGGATCAGGTGACGGATTACTTCCTGACCAAAGAGAAAGACAGCGTGAATTCCGTGTTTACCGTTAACGGCTTCGGCTTCGCCGGACGTGGACAGAACACCGGTATCGCGTTCGTCAGCCTCAAGCCGTGGGATGAGCGTGGCGATGCCAACCTGAAGGTCCCTGCGATTGCCGGACGTGCCATGCAGGCGCTCGGTCAAATCAAAGATGCGATGGTGTTCCCGTTCAACTTACCCGCAATTATCGAACTGGGTAATGCTACCGGCTTCGACTTCATGCTGACCGATCAAGGCAACCTGGGTCACGAGAAGCTCACCGCCGCGCGTAACCAGCTGTTTGGCATGATTGCCCAACATCCGGATACGCTGGTAGGCGTGCGTCCAAACGGTATGGAAGATACGCCGCAGTACAAACTGATCATCGATCAGGAAAAAGCGCAGGCATTGGGTGTGTCGCTGTCAGACATCAACACCACTCTGGCTTCAGCATGGGGCGGTTCTTACGTCAACGACTTCATTGACCGTGGTCGCGTGAAGAAAGTGTACGTAATGGGCAAGGCTGATTCACGTATGTTGCCGGACGATATCAGTAAGTGGTTCGTGCGCAACAGTGGCGGCACCATGGTTCCGTTCTCCGCCTTCTCTTCGGCGAAATGGCAGTACGGTTCGCCACGTCTGGAGCGTTATAACGGTCTGCCATCAATGGAGATTCTTGGCCAGGCTGCACCAGGCAAGAGCTCCGGTGATGCCATGAACCTGATGGAAGAGTTGGCCGGAAAACTGCCTGCGGGTATCGGTTACGACTGGACCGGCATGTCTTATCAGGAACGCTTGTCAGGTAACCAGGCACCGGCGCTATATGCCATCTCGCTGATTGTCGTGTTCCTGTGTCTGGCTGCGCTGTATGAGAGCTGGTCAATTCCGTTCTCGGTCATGTTAGTGGTACCGCTGGGTGTTGTCGGTGCACTGCTCTTCACGACTTTACGCGGCTTGAGTAACGACGTTTACTTCGTGGTGGGCTTGTTGACCACCATAGGATTGTCGGCGAAGAACGCCATCCTGATCGTCGAATTCGCTAAGGATTTGATGGAGAAGGAAGGCAAAGGACTGGTGGAATCGACACTCGAAGCATCCCGTATGCGTCTACGTCCGATTCTGATGACCTCTCTCGCCTTCATCCTCGGTGTAATGCCGCTGGCGATCAGCACCGGTGCGGGTTCTGGCGCGCAAAACGCGGTAGGTACTGGCGTAATGGGCGGAATGGTAACAGCCACAGCGCTGGCTATCTTCTTCGTTCCGGTGTTCTTCGTGGTGGTACGTCGCCGCTTCAGTAAGAATAAGGGCGATATCGAGCAGAGTCATCCTGTCGAGCACAAACACTAAGTTTTACCCTTCCCTAAAAGGCCGCTGATGCGGCCTTTTTTATTGGCGCTTCCCTGCCCTAACAAATCCCTGCGTTTAACACGGTTGCAATCACACGTTTTCGGGCTCATACTATTGTTATAGTATAACATTACATAACGAGGTTATCATGAAACCGAATATTCATCCCCTTTATCGCCCTGTGGTGTTCCACGACACCTCGGCCAACGAGTACTTCAAAGTCGGTTCGACCATCAAAACCGAGCGCACCATTGAGTATCAAGGTGAAGTGCTGCCGTACATCACGCTGGATGTCTCCTCGAAATCCCATGTGTTCTACACCGGTAAGCAGAAAGATTTTGCCAAAGAAGGCAGCACCGCGCGCTTCAACCAGCGTTTCGGCAGCTTCCTGACGCGCAACAAGTAACGCGGGAGAACACGCATGCAGGTATTAAGTTCATTGCGGTCTGCGAAGACACGCCATAAAGATTGCAAAGTGGTGCGTCGTAAAGGTCGCATCTATGTCATTTGCAAAACTAATCCGCGCTTTAAGGCGGTTCAGGGAAGAAAGAAAAAAAGGTAGGAAAGTGTCGTGATAATTGGCCGGGATGCTCCCCGGCCTTTTTTTTACTTCATGCTCTGCAATATGGCGTCAACATTGTGTCTGAACGCTGCAACATAGGTCGCCGCTGGGCCATTCGCTTCAGATAACGCTTCAGGGAAGAGCTCTCCCCCCGGCTGGGCGCCGGTTTCGCTGGCAATCTGTTTCACCAGGCGCGGATCGGTCTGGTTCTCCATGAAGTAGGTTTTAATGTGTTCGGCCTTCAACTGCGTAATGATCGACGCCACATCGCTGGCGCTGGCTTCCGCTTCGGTAGAGAAGCCAACCGGCGCAAGAAAACTAACGCCGTAGCGTTGGCCAAAGTAGCCAAAAGCATCATGGCTGGTCAGCACTTTTCGTTTATTCTTCGGCACTTCAGCAAACGCCTTTTTCGCCCAGCTATCCAGCTTCTGCAACTGCTGAATGTAACTTTCACCGCTTTTGCGAATCTCAGCCGCATCTTGTGGATCCGCCTTGATCAGCGCATTCATCACATTCGTGGCGTAAATCACACCGTTTTGCATGCTGTTCCAAGCGTGAGGATCGGTAACCGTTTTACCGTCCTCTTCCATTTTGCGCGTGTTCACCCCGTTGGATGCCACCACAATTGTGCCTTTGTAGCCTGATGCGCTGATCAAGCGGTCCATCCATCCTTCCATCCCTAAACCGCTAACAAATACCACATCGGCCTTCGACAGCGCCTGACTATCCTGCGGTGTAGGCTCGAAGGTGTGCGGATCGCCATTCGGGCCGACTAACGATTTTACAGTGACGTGATCGCCCCCCACCTGTTTAACGATATCCGCCAACACGGTAAAACTCGCGACAACATCAACACTTTTCGCTAGCGACAGCGGGCTGACCAGCATGGCACCCATTGCCAGACTCAGCGGTAACTTTTTCATTCATATCCCCTTATTGGTTTCGTTATCAACGGCGCAACAGGCCGCCACATGGTCCTGTCAAAACAGAAAGCAGAAACAGCACCGCAGCACTCAGCACCACCGCCGGTCCTGCCGGCAGCGAGAAATGCCACGAAAGAATCAGGCCGATAAATGCAGAGACGATCGCCAGCAGCATGGCAATACCGAGCATGCAAGCCAGATGGCGACTCCAGAAGCGAGCACTGGTGGCCGGCAGCATCATCAAACCCACCGACATCAGCGTGCCCAGCACCTGAAATCCAGCCACCAAATTAAGCACCACCAGCATCAGGAACAGGCCGTGCACCAGCGGGGCGCTCCATTTACCCTGCGCCCGCAGGAAATCGGGATCGAAAGCATCAATCACCAGCGGGCGAAAAATCACCGCCAGCAGCAGCAAGGTGAAAGCCGCAATGCCACCAACCAGCAGAATGGCCGCGTTATCTACCGCCAGCAGCGATCCGAATAACACGTGCAGCAGATCGACGCTGGAACCGCGCAGCGATACCAGCGTGACGCCAAGCGCCAGAGATCCGAGGTAGAAGCCAGAAAAACTGGCATCCTCTTTGAGAGGCGTATAGCGGCTAACGGCACCCGAGAGCAGCGCCACTGCCAAACCGGCAATCAGGCCACCGATGCCCATTGCCACCAGCGATAATCCCGACACCAGATAACCAATAGCCGCGCCAGGTAATACGGCATGTGATAACGCATCGCCAACCAAACTCATGCGGCGTAGCGAAAGGAAAACGCCCAGCGGTGTGGCGCTAATCGCTAATGCAACGCAGGCCACTAGTGCGCGGCGCATAAAACCAAATTCGATAAAAGGTTGGATTAAGGTCACGATGCTACCCTGCGCAGCTGGGGTGTGAGTGCGGAGGCGGCGTTATCAAGTGACAACACATCCTGGAAATAACGCGCCACCAGCGGACGATCGTGCAACACCACCAATAATGTGGTGCCCGCCTGCTGCTGCTGCTCGAGGATCGACATCAATAGAGTGACGGTTTGCGTGTCGATGCCGTTGAAGGGTTCATCCAGTAGCCAGAGCTGACTGCGCTGCAGCATTAAGCGCGCGAACAGCACGCGCTGTAGCTGCCCACCGGATAAGGTTGATGGCTGAGCATCGGCAAACTCACGCATCTGCACCGCATCCAGCGCGGCATCGATTTCCAGGCGCAAGCCTCTATTAATGCCACCAAACCAGCCGCAGCGTGGCCAACAGCCCATCGCCACCAGCTCATAGGCAGTTAGAGGGAAGCGAGTTTCAAGTTCGGTGCGTTGCGGTAACCAACCCAGCGCTTTGCGTGGGATCTGTAATTCGCAGTTGCCGGAAATCGGCGGCAGTAAGCCGGCGATGGTTTTCAATAAGGTCGATTTGCCCGTGCCGTTTGCGCCAATCAGCGCTGTCATGCTGCCCGAGGCCAGCTCACCGTCGACAACTGGCGTCACCGCGCGGCCTTGGTAACCTGCTTGTAAGCGGTTGAAACGCATCATTTCTGCATTCCCCACCATAAGGCTAACGCCAGAAAGGCGATCAGCGCCAGCATCACTAGCAAACGGCCGCCAAGGGACAGAAGTAAACCGCTGTGATTCATATTCAACAACCAATAATGTTATAACATAACAATTATGATAGCCGATTATGGCTCCTTTGAGCCCGGGCAAAAGTGTTTCAAAAGTTGATCGTTCACGAAGATATCCGCTGTAATTTACCCTTTGTGCATGATTGAGTTATGAAACCCATCACAACGATTACTCTTTCTGTTTATTAGCGACTTGCAATGTCGTGCGATAAGCTCAATGATAGAAACATCATTCTTTTACTGGATACAAAATGCCGTCTATTATTCATTGTGATATTGCTGTGGATGAGGACGATTGCGAAAAGTTGCTAAGAATTATCCAGGGGAATATTCTCAAAATAGCCGAGGCATTAGCCGGCGATTTACAGTGGTATTCTCAAAACGCGCAATTAGTTCCCGATAGCTTTAAGATTATTTCTATTCATCCAACCGACAACAATCGATTTAAAATGCTTTACGATTTCCGCTGGAATTTATTTAATCCTTGCCTGGATATAAATGAAACATCTCATCGTCGTGAAGAAGTGTTTTTTCAGGTAAAGCCCGGCGCACTGGTGTTTGACGTGATTGACAATGCGCGCCCCTCTCCTGCCGATGAATTGTAATATTTGGTAATTGAGGTGAGCAAAGCTAATGATTGTGGATTACATTTAAGGAGTCGCTGAATTCATTTTATTCGAGATCGCTTCCTGGTAGCTTTTCCTAATCTCGCCGCGCTGCGGTAACTGTGCTAGCTATGGAGGGGAAAAAGATGGACGAATACTCACCGAAACGGCATGATATTGCCCAGCTTAAATACCTGTGTGAGAACTTGTTTGACGAAAGTATGGCGACAATGACTGATAGCCATCACGGCTGGGTTAATGATCCTACTTCTGAAAGCAATTTACAGCTCAACGATTTGATTGAGCATATCGCTTCTTTCACGATGAATTACAAAATTAAGCACGTTGAAGATGAAGCCCTGATAACGCAAATCGATGAATATCTTGATGATACCTTTATGCTGTTCAGCAGCTATGGAATCAATACTCAGGATCTACAACGATGGCAGCGTTCAGCAAAACGCTTATTTAATCTGTTTGCCGAAGAGTGCGCTTATCTCCAACAACCTAGCCATTCCTTTTAGCACCAGACTGAGACCGGTTTATTTATGAGCAACCAAGCCTTAACCAAAACAGATTATTTGATGCGACTGCGCCGCTGTCGCTCAATCGATACCCTTGAGCGGGTTATCGAAAAAAACAAGTATGAATTACCTGATAATGAACTCGCGGTATTCTATTCGGCAGCCGATCATCGTCTGGCTGAACTGACCATGAATAAGCTTTACGATAAAGTACCGGTTTCTGTCTGGAAGTTCGTCCGCTAAGTTTTTCCCCTAACAGCCGATCGGCAACATCATCGTATTAATCAAGGAATGAATCACAGGCAAAGGATTGCCAGATTTCTTTGTGCGTTAAATTCAGTGGGGTTTTAGGTAGGCAGAATTGGGTGGGGGCCCTGCCAGCTACATCCCGGCACACGCGTCGCCTGCTGCGGCTGCTTCCTTCCGGATCTGACCGAGTTCACAAGTTAGCATTGCGGGAGAACCAACAGGGCCCCCATTGACAAGCCCTCATTTCGAGAGCGCAGGCATTATCAAGTAACCCCCTGGCAATTGCAAGCGTAGTCCCGACAACCGTTGGTTTCTTGCTCAAGCACACAGCAAAGCGCTGCTGTCTACCCTTCTGCATGCTAAAGTTTGCCCTTTCCTCGATAAAAAAAGGCTGCGCATGAGCGAGCATAACAATTTCTCTGAGCGCGTCTGGCAGATTGTTGCGGCCATTCCGCCAGGAAAGGTCACCACCTACGGGGATGTTGCGCTGCTGGCAGGATCGCCGCGCGCAGCGCGTCAGGTCGGTGGCGTACTACGTCGTTTGCCGGAAGGCAGCAAACTTCCCTGGTTCCGCGTCATCAATCGCCATGGCCGCATTTCACTGCAAGGTGACGATCTGTTTCGTCAGCGTGATGCGCTGGAAGCGGAAGGGATTGAGGTGAGTGATGCTGGTGAGATCGCATTAGAAAAATATCGCTGGCAGATTTAGCGGTGCAAGAAAGATTAGCGGTGCAATATGTTGCACTCAAGCCCGCTGCCGTTCCGTAAAGCCGCTGTCTCATCCCTGATCGCTCGGCACACGCCATCCATGGCGTGTGACGCTTTACTCCACGGCAGCGGGCCTGAGCGCTTGGCTTATGCCGTCTGGAAGATTACAAACCCGTCGGTGCCGGCACAGACGCTGATGGCGTCACCTGCGTCGGTGAAGTCGACGGCACCGTGGTCGCCGCACCCGGCTGGGTTTGCATCGCAACATTCGTCACCGGTACCAGCAGCAGTTCAGCTTTGGTTCCGCCCTGGTTGATCACCGGTTTCACCGTATCGGTAATAAATGCCAGCTTGCCATCAATCGAAATCGCTGCACTCAACAGGATGCGTGCGTTCGGCTGGATATCCGCTGGATTGAACGGCAAGACAAACTGGAACGGCGCCTGTTTACCTTCCGTACGCACGACACGCTGCGACAGCACTTTCGATGGTGCATCAGCCAGCGACGCATCCGACAGTGTCACGGTCAGCACTGAATCCGGTGGTAGCGCAATGCGCTGGCGGATATAGACTGAACCGCTGACATTCGGCTGCGCGATCGCGGCCTGCTGCCCTGCCACTGCCGAACCAAGTGTAGGTGTGGCTACCGGCTTGCTGTGGTCCGCACAACCGGTAATCGCCGCAGCCAAGGTCATACCGCTAATTACTTGCCATAGTTTCATCGATGTCGTCTCCTTATGAACAGGCCTTAATTCTGGCACAAATATCGGCATTACGCCTGAAGCGGCCGCCAGTCCGCTGAAATCGCGGCAAAATCATTGACGGCAACTGGTCGGATCTTTCACACTGACGCGATAAGTCACGCTGAGGAATCCGCTATGAGCCAGGCACTGCATAACCTGCTTAATTTATTAAATCTCGAAAAACTGGAAGAAGGCCTGTTTCGTGGTCAGAGCGAAGATCTCGGTCTGCGCCAGGTGTTTGGTGGTCAGGTCGTCGGTCAGGCGCTGTATGCTGCAAAACAAACGGTGCCGGAAGAGCGCATCATCCACTCCTTCCACAGCTACTTTCTGCGTCCTGGCGACAGCCAAAAAGCCATCATCTATGATGTCGAAACGCTGCGTGACGGCAAAAGCTTCAGCGCACGCCGCGTCAGCGCGGTGCAGAATGGCCAGCCGATCTTTTATATGACGGCCTCATTCCAGGCACCTGAAAGCGGTTTTGAACATCAGAACAACATGCCGCAGGTGCCGGGCCCGGAAAATCTCCCCTCAGAACAGGATCTGGCGAAAAAGCTGGCCGCACACTTGCCACTTAAGCTGAAAGAAAAGTTCCTCGCTGAGCGTCCATTGGATATTCGCCCGGTGCAGATTCATAACCCGCTGAAAGGCCACGTCGATGAACCTGTGCGTCAGGTATGGATTCGCGCCAACGGCGAACTGCCGGCCGATCGTCGCATCCATCAATACCTGCTCGGTTACGCCTCCGATCTCAACTTCCTGCCCGTTGCGCTGCAACCGCATGGTAAAGGCTTCCTTGAAGCTGATATGCAGGTTGCCACCATCGATCACTCAATGTGGTTCCATCGCCCGTTCGACTTGTCTGAATGGCTGCTTTACAGCGTAGTGAGCACCTCCGCATCCGGCGCGCGCGGTTTTGTGCGTGGTGAATTTTATACGCAGGAGGGTCGGCTGGTGGCCACCACAGTGCAGGAAGGCGTGATGCGTCAACGCGAGGCATAAAAAAAGGGGCGATATCATCGCCCCTTCTGTTTTTTTATAATTTTAGCGCACTGCTCTTCTTTAGCCCGGCTCTTACTGGTTGTAAGCGTTCTCGCCGTGGCTGTTTACATCCAGACCTTCACGTTCCTGATCTTCCGGAACACGCAGGCCGACAATCATATCCGCCAGTTTAAAGCCGATGAAGGCTACAACGGCCGTCCAGACGATAGTTACGCCCACGCTGAACAACTGAATCCACACCTGATGGCCCATGGTCACGCCTTCTGCGTAGCCTACACCGCCCAGTGAAGACGAAGCGAACACACCAGTCAGGATACAACCGAGGATGCCACACACGCCATGGACACCAAACACGTCACATGGGTCATCAACGCGCAGCCATTTCTTCAGGGTTGTTACGCCCCACAGACCGGCTAAACCACCTGCCAGACCGATAATCAGCGCGCCACCGACACCAACATAACCACACGCTGGGGTAATCGCCACCAGACCGGCAATGAAGCCTGAGCATGCACCGAGCAGAGAAGGTTTGCCACGTACCGCCCACTCGCCAAACACCCACGACAGCACCGCGCCCGCTGTGGCAACCACGGTATTCAGGAATGCCAGCGCAGCGATTTCGTTAGCCGAGGAAGCAGAACCGGCGTTGAAGCCGAACCAGCCCACATACAGAATCGCGGTACCGAGGAACACCATCGGCAGATTGTGTGGTTTGAAGGCTTCTTTGCCAAAACCCGCACGTTTGCCCACCAGGTAAGCACCCACCAGACCAGCAACCGCGGCGTTGATGTGAACTACAGTGCCGCCCGCGAAGTCGAGCGCGCCATCTTGCGCCAGCAAGCCACCTGCCCACACCATGTGTGCGATTGGCAGATAAGCCAGTGTCAGCCATACCACCACAAAAATCAGTACCGCAGAGAAGCGAATACGTTCCGCCAGCGCACCGACAATCAGGCCGACGGTAATACAGGCAAAGGAAGCCTGGAACGCAACGTGAATGTACTGATAGAAGCTGCCCATCAAGGCTTTCAGCTCAATATTTTTCAGCATCGCCCACTGGAAGCTACCGAAGAACGAATTACCTTCACTGAACGCCAGCGAGTAACCGTAAATCACCCACAGCACGCACACCAGCGAGAAAGTCACCGCAACCTGGGTCAGCATGGACAGCACGTTCTTACCGCGGATTAAACCACCGTAGAACAGCGCAATGCCGGGAATAGACATAAATAGTACCAACGCGGTACAGATCATCATAAAGGCGTTATCGGCTTTATCCGCGACGGCAGGCGCTGCCGCCATCGCCAGAGACGGTAACAGCGCGAGGCTGGTGAGGCCCAACTTCGTTATCAGTTTATTCATTTCTTTCCATCCCATCACAATTCAGAGCCCCAGTTACAGTGCTGCTTCGTCGGTCTCGCCGGTACGAATACGAATGACGCGCTGCAGTTCTGCGACGAAAATCTTGCCGTCGCCAATTTTGCCGGTATACGCGGCTTTGCTGATGACATCGACCACTTCATCAAGTTGGTCGTCCGCAATAGCGATATCAATTTTTACTTTTGGCAGGAAGTTAACGCTGTACTCGGCACCGCGATAAAGCTCTGCGTGACCTTTCTGGCGACCGAAACCTTTGACCTCGGTAACTGTCAGCCCCTGAATGCCAATAGAGGATAAGGCTTCACGCACGTCCTCCAGCTTAAATGGTTTGATTACCACGGTAACCAGCTTCATACGTTCCCCTCCGGATAAGAAATTGAGTGAGTCTCGCGGACACGTAGGGATATAAGCAAAGGCTGTGCCATAAATAAAAAAAGGGGAATGTCAGCAGCATAGGCGCGCTGCATCACGCTTCGTTATGTGAAGCACGGCGCAAATTAGGGAGGATAGTGAGGAGCAGTGTTGCAATTTTGCACTCCTTTGGTGCTTTGAGCCTCAAAGAAGTGCATCAATACAGAACATTCCGATAAAACTGTGCAAAAAAGGTGCAATTCACCCTTCAGATTGTACGGGGATGCCCGCCGCGAGTTCATCGCCCGCCTGCTGCAGCTGATACATTTGCCAGTAGCGGCCTTGCTCAGCCAGCAGTTCAGCATGCGTTCCACGCTCAACCACCTGACCGCGATGCAACACTAAAATCTGATCGGCTTCCGTGATGGTGGAAAGTCGATGCGCGATCACCACCAGCGTGCTGTGCTGGCGAAGTGCGCGAAGTGCGTGCTGAATCGCCTGTTCAGTTCCGGAATCGATATTGGCCGTCGCTTCGTCGAGGATCAGAATCTGCGGCAATGACACCAACACGCGCGCCAGCGCCAGCAGCTGTTTCTGCCCAACCGACAGATTATTGCCCTGCTCGCCTAAACGCGTATGAATGCCATCCGCCATGCTGCGTGCCAGCGGGGCCAACTGCACCGTCTCCAGCGCCTGCCACACGTGGTCTTCCGGAATATCGCGCCCCAAACGCACGTTGGCCAGCAGCGAATCCGCCAGTACGACCGGATCCTGTTGCACCATCGCCACGCTTTGACGTAAGGCGGCGTGCGACAGCTGCGGCAGCGGGCGGCCATCCAGCTCGATGCTGCCGCGCGTCACCGGATAATAGCCCATCAGCAGATTGGCTAACGTACTTTTACCGCTGCCGGTATGCCCCACCAGCGCCACAAAATTACGCGCGGGCACTTCAAGATTGATGTTACTGAGCACATCGCGATTATCGCGATAAGCAAAGCTCACATCACGCAGCGAAATGCTGCCGGAGGCCAGCGGCTGAATATCATTGCCATAACCCTGCTGATCCGCATCCATCAGTTCGAAGATACGCTCGCCAGAGACAACAGCTTGTTGCAGCATCGACTGCTGCGTGGTCAGCTCAATCAGCGGCTCATTGAGGCGGCCAAGGTAGGTAATGAAGGCGTAGAGCACACCAACTTCAAACACGCCCGGCGTGGCGAAGCTGAACAGCATCAGCAAACCGCACAAAATCATGGCCGAAAACAGACTCAGCAATGGGCGCAATAAAAAGCCATCCAGTCGCAGCGTTTCCATACGCGCCAGATAGTGCGAACGGCTGGCTTCGCCCATGCGTTCACCAAAACGCGCCTGCTGGCGGAACTGCTGGATGACACTCATCCCGTTGATCACTTCATTGAAGCCGTTGTTGATGTCCGCCAGATAGCTGCGCACCCGACGCGCAATTGGCGTGCTGAAGCGCTGATAGATCAGCATCACCGTTAGCACCAGCGGGAAAATCACGAGCGCCACCAGCGCCATGCGCCAGTCGAGGGAGAACATCGCCACCAGCATCGCGCCAATCAACGCGGCAGCGCGCAACACCGTCGCTACCACGGTGACGTAGAGATCTTTGATCACTTCGGTGTCGTTGGTGACGCGCGAAATAATTTGCCCGACTGGCTGCGTATCGAAGGCGCTCAGCGGCTGGCGTAGCGCCGCGTTCATCACATCGACGCGCAATTGCTGCACCACGCCAATCGCCGCGCGGTTAAACAGCAGCGCCTGAAAATAGTGCAAACCAGCGGCCAGCAATTGCAGCAGGATAAAGCCCACCAGCAGGCCCGCGACAATGCCCCACGGCATCTGATGTTTCGCCACCAGATTATCAATGAAATAGCTCACCAGCACCGGTCCGGTCACTTCGGCCGCTGCGGCAATCCACAACATGCCGACCGCCAGCCACAGCGATTTACGCCACGGTTTGCCATACGCCAGCAGACGTTTCAGCGTCGGCCATAAACGTTGAGATTTAGCCACGGCTGACTCCTTCTGCCACTTCATCGTCATCCAGTGCGGCTTCCAGTTGCTGATAACGGTACATATCGCGATACCAACCCTCTTTTGCTGCCAGGGTGTCATGATCGCCACGCTGCGCCACGGTGCCATGCTGCAACACCAGAATTTCGCTGGCCTCGGTGAGCGCCGACAAACGATGCGCGCTGATAATCAAGGTGCGCCCTTTGCCCCACTGGCGCAGGTTATGCAGGATGTCATGTTCAGTGCGACCATCTACCGCCGACAGCGCATCATCCAGAATCAGGATTTCCGCATTCAGCAGCAGCGCGCGTGCAATCGCGATGCGCTGCTTCTGTCCGCCGGACAACATCACTCCACGCTCGCCTACTTCGGTTTCATAGCCTTGTGGCAGGCGCAGAATATCGTCATGCACGCAGGCCATCTGCGCCACGTGCTCCAGCTCTTGCTGCGTTGCATTAGGACGACCGAGCGCCAGATTGGCGGCAATGGTATCGGAGAACAGAAATGGCGTCTGGCTGACCACCGCCAGCCGGCTGCGCCAGCTATCGAGGCGCAACTGCGTCAGCGGCGTATTGTGGTAGCGAATATCACCCTGATCGATATCGAAATGGCGCTGAATCAGGCTCAGCAGCGTACTTTTTCCGCAGCCGGTTGGCCCGCATAAGCCGAGCATCTGGCCCGGTTTTAACTGGACGTTAAGATGGCTCAGCACCGGGCCAGAACTGGCCGGATAGCGGAACTCACGAATAGCAACCTGCATCACGCCGGGTTCGGGCGGCAACACTTGCTGTCCATCTTCAACGGCAGGCGCTTCCGCCAGCAATGAGCGAATACGGCTCCACGCCGCGCTACCGCGTTCGACGATATTAATCATCCATGCCAGTGCCAGCATTGGCCAAATCATCAGGCCGAGATACATCACAAAGCTGGTGAGCTGACCAAGCGTCAAACTGCCGTTCCACACCATCCAACCGCCACCGGCAATTGCCAGCAAGTTGGAGAAGCCGACGGCGATATAAATGATCGGGTCGAAACGGGCATCCACGCGCGCTACATGCAGGTTTTTTTTGCCGGTATCCGCGGCGATGCCCGCAAATTGTTGCGATTGATGATCTTCGAGGCCAAACGCTTTGATCATGCGAATGCTGGTCAGGCTTTCCTGAGTTTGATCGTTCAGGCTGGAGAATGCCGCCTGCGCCACTTTGAAACGCTGATGCAAGCGTGCGCCATCTTTCTGGATGGCGAATGCCATTATCGGCATCGGTATCAGCGCCAGTAACGTCAGTTCCCAGCTGATTTGTGTGCTCATCACGATCAGCACCACCAATCCCATCACCAGTGAGTCCACCAGCGTCAGCACGCCTTCACCGGCAGCAAACACCACGCGATCGACATCATTGGTGGCGCGAGCGATCAGATCGCCGGTGCGATGGCGCAGATAAAATGCTGGATGCTGGCGACTGAGCTGACGGTAGAAATCTTCACGCAGTTCAACCGCTAATTGATAGGATGCGCCGAACAGCAGCACGCGCCAGACGTAGCGCAGCAGATAGACGATGACTGCAGTCACCAGCATCACGCCGATCCACATGAAAATGTCCCCAGCGCTTAAAGTATGCTGGGTAACGCCGTCAACAATCACACCGACCACATGCGGTGGCAGCAATTGCAATAATGCAATAACGATCAGCAAGCTGACGGCGCCCAGATATCGCCGCCACTCGCGCAGAAAATACCAACTTAACTGGCTGAATAATTGCACAAGCGTGTCTCTTTCTGTGCCCGTTAGGGCGCTACCGGCAATGCGGTGGTGTATTTAATCTCTTCCATGGCAAAACTGGAGGTCACATCCATCAGGCCTGGCACGCCATTCACCAGGCGCTTATAAAAGTTGTCATAACTCTTCATGTCTGCCACCTGAATGCGCAGCAAATAGTCGTACTCGCCCGCCATGCGGTAAAACGCCATCACTTCCGGCATCTGTTGCACCACGCTGACAAATTGCCTGAACCACTCGCTGCTGTGCTGCTGGGTTTTAACAAACATAAAGGCGGTGAGTGACAGACCAATCTTTTCGCCGTCCACCAGCGCCACGCGCGCACGAATAATGCCATCATCTTCCAGTTTTTTCAGGCGTTTCCAGCACGGCGTGGTGGTGAGATTCACCGCATCGGCCAACGTCTGCAGCGAAAGCGTGCAATCCTGCTGCAGCATTGCCAGCAACATGCGGTCAGTTTTATCTAACATTTGCCACTCCCGGAGAAAAATTTTCTCTAAGCGCACCATTATAGCCCGATTAAAGCAACCTCTTTTTCCTGCCAGTGCCTTACACTGGGCGCAATGATGATTATGGAAATGCACTATGCAAACGCCTTGGGTTCGCCATGCTATCAATGAAATTAACGCCGATTTTCAGCGCTCTGCGGATACCCATCTGATCCGCTTCAAGCTGGATGATTTTCCCGGCATTCACTTCTATCTGAAGGATGAAAGCACGCATCCCAGCGGCAGCTTGAAACATCGCCTGGCGCGCTCACTGTTTCTCTATGGCCTGGCGAACGGTTGGATCCACGAAAATACGCCAATCATTGAAGCCTCATCCGGCAGCACGGCGGTTTCGGAAGCCTACTTCGCGCAACTGCTTGGCCTGCCGTTTATCGCGGTGATGCCCGCCAGCACCGCCAAACGTAAAATCGAGATGATTAGATTTTACGGCGGCGAGTGTCATTTCGTCGCCGATCCCTGCCAGCTGTACAGCGAATCAGATCGTTTGGCGCGCGAGCTAAACGGCCACTTTATGGACCAGTTCACTTATGCCGAGCGTGCGACCGACTGGCGCGGTAATAACAATATTGCCGAAAGCATATTCCGTCAGATGTCCCACGAACCGTTCCCGATACCGCATACCTTGATTATGAGCGCTGGCACGGGTGGAACTTCCGCCACATTGGGTCGCTACATCCGCTATCAGGGCCACGATACGCGCCTGCTGGTGGTCGATCCGCAGCATTCGGTGTTCTTCGATTATTGGCATAGCCGCGACAACACGCTGCGCAGCGAGCGCGGTAGCCTGATTGAAGGGATTGGTCGTCCGCGCGTTGAACCGTCATTTTTACCAGACGTGATTGACGAGATGATGAAAGTACCGGATGGCGCGACCGTCGCCGCTATGCTGCAGCTGGAAAGGGTGCTGGGACGTCGTCCTGGCGCCTCAACCGGCACTAACTTCTGGGGCATGTTGCAGGTGGCAAAACGCATGCGGCAAAACGGCGAGCAAGGTTCTCTGGTGACATTACTGTGTGACAGCGGTGAGCGCTATCCCGACACTTATTACAATGTGGAGTGGGTGAAGCAGAACATCGGCGATATTGCGCCTTGGGTGCGCGAACTACAATAAAAAACCGGACGTCCTGTCCGGTTCACTGTAAGCCTCAGCATTCGGGGGAATAATCGAGGTGTGGTGTGGTCATCCAGTGATTTAAGTAGTGAGACACCGCCTGTGTCTCGCAATGTCCGATAATCGGTAAATGCGGCAACGAAGCTTTCAGTTGATTCATCGCGTTAGCCATAATAAAACCGTTGCCAACACGCTCCAGCATTTCGCGATCGTTCATGGCATCACCAAACGCCATACAATCCGCCAGCGACAGCGAAAGATGCTGGCACAAACGCTCCAGCGCTGCGCCTTTGTGGCAATCGACCGGTAACACTTCCAGACAATCCCACGCCGAGAAGCAAATGTTCGCTCGCTCGCCCAGCGCGGCCTGCAATTCACTTCTTAACGCCTGTAACATTTCATGCGGCGCAATAAAACAGATCTTAGTGACTTCATGCGCTGACATGCGACGCAAATCACGAAGCTGATAATGGAAGCCGCTCATAGCATGCGCTTCCAGCGCGCCGAGCAGCGGTTTATCAGTAAACCAGCCTTCATCGTTAAAAATATGAATCGACGCTGGCGTCTGCCAATGCGTATGCATCACCTCTTCCGCCACCGATGGCGATACATCGCAGCCGTAAAGTTGATTCCCTTCCAGATCGTGAATACGCGTGCCGTTGCCGGTGATCAGCCACGCAGGCAAGGTGATTTGTTCGCGTACTCGCTGCATATCCATAAGATGACGACCGGTGGCAAACGCTAACGTCACGCCGCGTTGATGCAACGCATGCAGACTTGCCAGCGTTTCATTACCTAAGCGGTGCGTAGGCAGTAACAATGTGCCGTCCATATCAAATGCTGCGAGGCGAGCCATGCGAATTCTCCTGTCGGTGTGAGGGACTGACTATCGCCTGGTAATTACGGAACTAATAGTGAATACTTTTAAAAAAATGTTCCGGGTTTAACTGTGCGTGAACTTCATCGTATTAATCAGTTTCAGCGTTTGTGGCAACTCAGCCACGGCGAGACGCAACGTCTCAGCGTTGCAGCAATCGCTCAACACTGCTTTTGCAGCGAGCGCCATGTGCGCACCCTGCTGCGCCAGTGGCAGAATGCCGGCTGGCTGCAGTGGCGTGGCGAATCCGGACGCGGCAAACAGGGCGAGCTGACTTTTTTGCTCTCACCGGAGCAATTACGTCAACAGCTATTAACGCAGCAACTTGATGACGGCGAGGCGGTTCAGGCATTGCAAGTACTCGATCTGCATCCCGAGCGGCTGGTGAGAATGTTGCGGCCGCTGATGGGCGGGCAATGGCAGAATCAATCGCCCGTGCTACGCATTCCTTATTATCGGGCGATGGAACCGTTACGCCCGCTCCAGCTGACCGGACGCGCTGAGCAGCATTTGGCACGGCAGGTTTTCTCCGGCCTGACACGTTTTCGCGATAATGATGTTGAAGGCGATATCGCTCACCATTGGCAGCATGATGCCAGCGGTCGTGACTGGTACTTCTGGCTGCGCCCGCAGCTCAGCTGGCATAACGATGAACCGGTGCAGGCGGCACAGTTAGTTGAGCAGTTGCAGCAGATCATGCAATCGCCGCGCGGTTCGCGCCTGCTGGCGGCAATAGATCAGATTGAAGCCCCGCATCCACTGGCGATACATATTCAGTTGCGCGAAAGCGATTACTGGCTGCCGCAACGGCTGGCGCACCAGTTCTGTCTGTTACCTCATCCTGAATTCGCCGACATTGGTAGCGGCCCCTGGAAGCTCACCCATTTCACCGCAGAAATGGTGCGGCTGGAGAGCCATGCGCGCTGGCATTTGCAGCGCCCGCTGATCCAGCGGATGGAATACTGGATCACACCACAACTATTCGATCGCGATCTCGGCACCAGCTGCAGTCATCCGGTGCAAATCGCGATTGGCGATCCTGACGAACTCGGCTCACTGCGTCCGGTTGATCGCAGTATTAGCCTGGGATTTTGCTATCTGGCGCCCCGCATCACGGCCCACTTTAGTGCCGAACAGGCCCAATCGCTGATTGCCTTGATTCAGCGCAGCGGTGTGATTCAGCAATTGCCGCTGGATGAGGGGTTAATTACACCCAGCCATGAACTGCTCCCTGGCTGGCCGGTGCCGCGTGCAGAAAGAGAAAGGATTTCACTGCCGCCAACCCTGACGCTGCATTACCATTTGCCGGTCGAACTGCATGTGATGGCGCAGGCGCTGATCCCTCTGCTGGCACAACATGGCTGCGTCCTCACCTGCATCTTCCATGATGTCAAAAGCTGGCGCGACGACATCGATCTCAGTGAGGCCGATGTGGTGATGGGCGACCGGCTAATTGGCGATGCCCCGTTGTTTACGCTGGTGAATTGGCTAGAGAACGATCCGGTTTGGCAGCCGTTGCGCGAAAAGGTACTGCAATCGCCGCTTAGCGCTATTGCCCAACAACCTGATGCGTTGCAGCGTGGTGAATTGACTCAGCAACTGTTTCAGCAACTGATGCGCGATGGCTACTTGCTGCCGCTGTTTAACTATCGCTATCAGGTTTTTGCCCCGCCCGGCGTGGAGGGCATTCAGCTTAATAGCCTGGGATGGTTTGATTTCACTCGCGCCTGGATTCCACCGCCAACCACAGCCAGTGCTGTTCAGCCTGCGTCCGAGCCAGTACCATAGGCGCACTGATTTTTGGGGAAGATAAAATGAAACGAGCCGTTGTGGTATTCAGTGGCGGACAAGACTCCACCACCTGTTTAATTCAGGCGCTGCAACATTACGATGAAGTGCACTGCGTCACCTTTGATTATGGCCAGCGCCATCGGGAAGAGATCGAGGTTGCGGCTGAACTGTCGCAAAAGCTGGGCGCGCGTGCGCACAAAGTGCTGGACGTTACGCTACTCAACGAGTTAGCCGTCAGCAGCCTGACGCGCGACAACATTCCCGTGCCAACCTACGATCCGAATGCCAGCGGTTTGCCGAGTACGTTTGTACCGGGCCGCAATATTCTGTTTTTAACGCTGGCCGCAATTTATGCCTATCAGGTTGAAGCCGAAGCGGTGATCACCGGCGTGTGTGAAACCGATTTCTCTGGTTACCCGGACTGCCGCGACGAGTTTGTTAAGGCACTAAATAACGCCGTCAGCCTTGGCATGGCGCGTAACATTCGCTTTGAAACGCCGCTGATGTGGCTGAATAAAGCAGAAACCTGGGCGCTGGCCGATTACTGGCAACAGTTGCCGCTGGTACGCGCTGAAACCCTTACTTGCTACAACGGGGTGAAAGGCGATGGCTGCGGCGAATGCGCAGCCTGTCATTTGCGTGCGCGTGGACTGGCGGAATATCAGGCTAACGCATCGACCGTGATGGCAACAATGAAGCAAAAAAGCAGCCTCAACTGATTCAGGCGGCGAGTTAAAACTGGCGTCAACGGCGCCAGTTATTCATTCTCGACCATTAATGACGCCAGACGCTCACGCAGCTCCCCTTCCATCGGCACCGCTTTTTGCGTGCGTAGATCAATGCAGACAAAGGTCAGCGCCGCATCAGCTACCACCGAATCATCCTTTGCCAGCACTACCCGCTGTGCGATGACACCGCTCTTACCGCTGAGCTGTGACACTTCACTGTCAATGTTCAGTACGTCGCCCAATACCGCCGGACGACGATAGTTGATGTTGATATTCACTACTACAAATGCCAGATGCTGCTCCATCAGCCAATGAAAGGCATTGACCTCCTCCAGCCACTGCCAGCGCGCCTCTTCAAGAAACTCCAGATAGCGCGCGTTATTCACATGCTGATAAACATCCAGATGATAACCGCGCACTTTGATAGTGGTTTGCATTGTTGCTCCTGTTCAGGCTGAGAATGACAACTGGTAAGACCTGTTGAGCATAGCACAGCCTGAATCCGGGCTTTTTCAATCCTTCAAAGTCGCGAGATGCTTCACAGTTTAAGCCGGGCGCTATTGCGTTCAATCAGGGCGCTGCCGATGCCCGGCACCTCCTTGAGTTGTTCAATAGCGGTAAACGGACCGTATTGTTCGCGATAACTGACAATGGCCTGCGCTTTCTTCAGGCCGATACCGTTCATGCCAGCCGCAAGCTGTTCGGCGGTGGCGGCATTGATGCTGACTTGTCCTTCCTGTGGCGTTGAGACTTGCGTCGCCTGCGTTTCACTGGGACTTTCGGCAGCCGCCAGTCCGGTGGTATAAACTGCGCCACCCAGCGCCAGCGTAATACATAGGGCTTGAAAAGTTGATTTCACCATGCTGTGTTTCTCCTTGTGTTTGACAGCAACAGCAGGGTGTCACAGCTAGAATTTAGGCTCAAAAGGGCAATTGTAGAAATGGAAAAGGCCGCATAAGCGGCCTTTCGATATTGCAGTGATTTAACTTTTTTTGTGAGGCTTACTGGTTTTGTGCAGCGGCGCCGTACTTAATCTTCGCCTCTTTACGCAGGTTTTCCAGCAGCGCTTCAAAGGCAATCTGCGCGTTATTCTGCGTCACGCCTTTCACCATCTCATCGGTCTGCGCCTGCGGCATGTTGCCCGCGCTGACTTTGTCCAGCGCGACCAGCACCACATTGCCTTGCATATCTTCGCTTACACCCCACGACGGCTTATTGTCGGCAGGCTGTGGCAGATTGAAGGCTGACTGGGCAACCGGATCCTGCGCATTGCGATCAAAGGATTTGCTGGCGCTAAGCGTCAATCCTGCAGCCTGCAGCGCATCCGCTTTACCGGCTTTCAGATCGGCCAGCAGCTTGTCTGCCTGCGCTTTTGCCTGCTGTGTCGCTTTATCGTGTTTCAGCGTATCCACAATCTGTGCTTTTACCTGATCCAACGGCTTCACCACTTCCGGTTTGTGCTCGCTGATACGCAGTACAAAGGCACGATCGCCATCCACTGAAATGATGTCAGAGTTATTACCCGGCGCACCGTTTTGGCCGACTAAACCACCATTAAAGATGGCCTGCTTAACCTGATCGAAATTCAACTCATCGGGCAGGTTATCGCGCGTAATCCATGGGGTTTCTACCACTTTCAGACCGGAAGCCTGTGCTGCGCCCGCTAACGATTCATTATCGTTGCTAGCGGCTTCGCTCACTTTCTGCTGAACTTTGTAGAAAGCATCAACCGCTTTCTCTTGCTTCACTTTGTCCGCAACAATGTTGTGAACATCGGCTAAAGGCTTAACCTGCTCCGGCTGGATATCATCCAGACGTACCACGAGGAAACCAACAGACGATTTGATCGCACCAGAAAGTTGGCCTTTCTGCGTCAGGTTGGCGTTTTTCAGCTCGTCTGGCGTGGTGCTCGGCTCCAGCCAACCCATGTCACCGCCTTTACGGGCTGAGATGGGATCAATAGATTTGCTCTTCGCCAGCGCGGCGAAATCTTCACCTTTTTTCAGCGCATCCACTACGGCGTTAGCATCAGCTTCCGTCTTGGTCTGGATCACGCTGTAGCGATTACGCTGTGGCTGTGAATAATCCGCTTTATGTTGATCGTACCAGCTCTGAATGTCTGCTTCACTGGCCGTTTCCTGCATGCTAGCGGCATCCATTTTGATGTAGCTAACGCGGAACTGCTCGGGTGCCATAAAGCTGTTTTGATGCTGCTGATAATACTGGCTGACTTCGTCGTCGCTGACCGTCTGTTTAGCTGCCAGCGGGTTAACATCAATCACCGCCTGACGTACTTCACGCTGCTGTGACACCAAATCCACCAGCTTGCTGGTTTCGCCTTTAAGCATGAAATCGGTGTTGGCAATGGCGTTAATCAGCTGCTGCGTCGCCAGCTGCTTGCGCAGTGCTTCGGCATATTGGTCAGCGGTGAAGCCCATGCTGGTGATCAGGCCACTGTATTTGGCGTTGTCGAACTTACCGTTGGTCTGGAAGGCTTTCTGATTGAAAATCGCCTGTTTCACCTGATCATCGTTGATACCGATGTGCAGATCTTTGATGTACTGATCAAGTAACGCCTGATCAATCAGCTGTGATAGCGCCTGCTGGCGCATCTGCTGCATGTAGCCTTCGTTGCTGGCTAACTGCGAGAATTGATCGCCCAGCATCTGCTGCTGACGATTACGCTCGTTGTTAAAACCCTGCTCCAGCTCCGCACGGCTGATCTCGTGACCGTTAACTTTGGCAGCATAATCACCGCCGCCACCGATCAGGTAGTTGCCCACCCCGGTAAGTACGAAAGACAGGATGATCAATCCCAGAATAATCTTGAGCACGACATGATTCGACGCCGCGCGTAAATTGTCCATCATGGTATGACAACACTCCGCTGTAGTGTGAATGTAAAGCTCTAACACGATGTCATCATCGTGCAACTGCTGTTCAGGCTGGCAGTTGGCAACCATGCGGAGACAACAACCAAAGGCTATCGCCGCGCATCAAGAATAAAAAAGGCACATCAAAAATGATGTGCCCGTATGTTACATGAGAACGGCTTTTGCGTCCTCAATCCACGGAAGAAAATGCTTCAATGGATGTATCAGCGGTCATTAATTGACGGAATCTTTCAGTGCTTTACCTGCACGGAAGCCCGGAACTTTACCAGCCGGAATGGTGAGCTCTTTGCCCGTTTGTGGGTTACGGCCTGTACGAGCTGCACGCTCACGTACAGAGAAAGTACCGAAACCAACCAGTGCCACTTCATCACCGCCTTTCAGAGCTTCGGTAACGGAGTCCATGAATGCATCTAAAACACGTCCCGCTGCTGCTTTAGAAATGTCAGCATCTGCAGCAATTTTGTCGATCAACTGTGACTTATTCACTCTCTTCATCCCCTCTTTTATTATTCACATCGCACCCGCGCTTCCCGCCCGGTGCGAACGCGCAGCAAGTTATATCAAGCCTGTGGAGCTGAAACAACGGTATTCATCTTATTCGTTGATCCAGCAGCCCACTAAGTTAGCGGCACAAAAAAAAGCTGGCAAGCACCATTTTGCCTGCCAGCTTCGCTTTTTAGCGGTTTATGCCGCTAATCACTATTTTGCGGTCACAACCTGCATGCCGTAAGGCGCATTTTCCAGTGCCAGGTTCAACACTTCTTCAATACGCTTCACCGGATGAATATCCAGATCGGCAATCACGTTCTGCGGAATATCTTCCAGATCGCGCTTGTTTTCGTCCGGGATCAACACGGTTTTGATGCCGCCACGGTGTGCCGCCAGCAACTTCTCTTTCAGGCCGCCAATCGGCAGAACCAAACCACGCAGTGTGATTTCACCGGTCATCGCCACATCAGAACGCACCGGGTTACCGGTTAAGCATGACACCAGCGCGGTGCACATGGCGATACCGGCGCTCGGACCATCTTTCGGCGTCGCACCTTCTGGCACGTGCACGTGGATATCACGTTTCTCGTAGAAATCACCGTTGATGCCCAGTTTCTCAGCACGCGCACGCACTACAGTCAGCGCGGCCTGAATCGATTCCTGCATCACTTCGCCCAGCGAACCGGTGTATGTCAGCTTACCTTTACCTGGCACGCAGGCGGTTTCAATGGTCAGCAGATCGCCACCCACTTCCGTCCACGCCAGACCGGTCACCTGACCCACACGGCTTTCACTTTCTGCGCGACCGTAATCAAAGCGCTGCACGCCAAGGAAATCCTTGAGGTTATCGCCGTTGATCACGATGTGTTTTTTCGACTTATCCATCAGCAGCGTTTTAACCGCTTTACGGCACAGCTTAGAGAGTTCGCGCTCCAGACTACGCACGCCCGCTTCGCGGGTGTAATAGCGGATGATGCCAACAATCGCACTGTCGTCGACGGTGATCTCTTTTTCTTTCAGCGCATTACGTTCGATCTGTTTCGGCAGTAAATGCTGCTTCGCAATGTTCAGTTTTTCATCTTCGGTATAACCCGAAAGACGAATAACTTCCATACGGTCAAGCAACGGTGCCGGGATGTTCATGGAGTTCGAGGTCGCCACAAACATGACGTCAGAGAGATCGTAATCCACTTCCAGATAGTGATCGTTGAACGCGATGTTCTGCTCAGGATCCAGCACCTCAAGCAGCGCCGAAGCTGGATCGCCACGCATGTCAGAAGACATTTTGTCGATCTCATCCAGCAGGAACAGCGGGTTTTTAACCCCAACTTTTGCCATTTTCTGGATCAGTTTACCTGGCATAGAACCAATGTAGGTACGACGATGTCCGCGAATTTCCGCTTCATCGCGCACGCCACCCAGCGCCATACGCACGTATTTACGTCCGGTTGCCTTAGCAATCGACTGTCCCAACGAGGTTTTACCCACGCCTGGTGGTCCAACGAGGCACAGAATTGGCCCTTTGATTTTGCTGACCCGACTCTGTACCGCAAGATACTCAAGGATACGGTCTTTGACTCGTTCCAAACCGTAATGGTCGATATCCAGAGTTTCCTGCGCTTTACGCAGGTCTTTTTTCACCTTGCTGCGTGCAACCCATGGAACCTGAACCATCCAGTCGATGTAGCCACGTACCACGGTCGCTTCTGCCGACATCGGTGACATCATCTTCAGCTTCTGCAATTCAGCTTCAGCTTTTTCACGCGCTTCGGTCGGCATTTTGGCCGCTTCAATCTTACGTTTCAGCGCCTCATATTCATCCGGCGCGTCATCCATTTCGCCCAGCTCTTTCTGAATGGCTTTCATTTGCTCATTCAGATAGTACTCACGCTGGCTTTTCTCCATCTGCTTTTTAACACGGTTGCGAATACGCTTCTCAACCTGCAGCAGATCGATTTCTGATTCCATCATCGCCATCAGATATTCCAGACGTTCATTGACGTCGGACATCTCCAGCACGGACTGTTTATCAGCCAGTTTCAGCGGCATATGCGCTGCTACGGTGTCGGCCAGACGGGCCGCATCGTCGATGCTGTTGAGGGAAGTTAATACCTCAGGTGGGATCTTTTTATTGAGCTTGATGTAGCCTTCAAACTGGTTGATGGCAGTGCGCACCAGCACTTCTTGCTCGCGCTCTTCAATTTCTGGCGAGACAAGGTATTCAGCCTGGGCAACAAAATGGTCACCGTTATCAGCCAACGTGGTGATGTGCGCGCGTTGTAAACCTTCAACCAGCACTTTTACCGTGCCGTCTGGAAGTTTCAGCATCTGCAATACAGAAGCGACGGTCCCTACTGAGAAGAGATCGTTAATGCCAGGTTCATCCGTTGAAGCCTCTTTCTGTGCAACCAGCATGATCTTTTTATCATGATCCATCGCGGCTTCGAGGCACCGAATCGATTTTTCCCGACCAACAAACAACGGAATTACCATGTGCGGATAAACCACCACGTCGCGCAACGGCAACACGGGGATTTCAATGCGTTCAGAACGCTCAGGATTCATAGAGCTCTCTCTTAGTTTAATGTCCGCCAGGTGATGGGTACCGCGCAATAGAGGTTTTGCAGTTAAACCCACAGGATATTGAGTATATGGGGATGCTTATACGACATTCAATGTCACTGGCGAGAGAAAAACAAAAGGGGAAAGATTTTTCCCCTTTTTTAAGATAACAACATGGTGCGATTGTTTATTTATTCACCAGAAGCCTGGGCTTCATGCTTTCCATAAATCAACATTGGCTCAGATTGACCTTCAATCACTGACTCATCAATCACCACTTTTTCAACGTCATCCATTGAAGGCAAGTCGTACATGGTTTCAAGTAACGCGCCTTCAACGATAGAACGCAGACCACGCGCACCGGTTTTACGCGACATCGCTTTTTTAGCGATCGCCGTTAAAGCTTCGTCACGGAATTCCAGTTCTACGCCTTCAAGATTGAATAACGCCTGATACTGTTTGGTCAGCGCGTTCTTCGGCTCACGCAGGATCTGAATCAGCGCTTCTTCACTCAGTTCGCTCAGCGTTGCCACGACGGGCAGACGACCGATGAACTCAGGAATCAAGCCGAACTTAATCAGATCTTCTGGCTCAACCTGCGACAGCAATTCGCCTTCGCTCGCCTTCTGGGATTTGCCCTTCACCGTTGCGCCAAAGCCGATGCCGGATCCGGTTTCAACACGCTGGGAAATCACTTTATCGAGACCGGCAAATGCACCACCACA
This sequence comes from Enterobacter ludwigii, assembly GCA_900068845.1. Classification (GTDB taxonomy): domain Bacteria; phylum Pseudomonadota; class Gammaproteobacteria; order Enterobacterales; family Enterobacteriaceae; genus Pantoea; species Pantoea ludwigii_A. The sequence goes on along the minus strand of CEFQ01000010.1, from coordinate 160,382 downwards.
GATAAACAGAATCTTAGAGGTATCAACCTGCAAGAATTCCTGCTGTGGATGTTTACGTCCGCCCTGCGGCGGTACAGCTGCCACGGTGCCTTCAATCAGTTTCAACAGCGCTTGCTGTACACCTTCACCCGAAACATCACGAGTGATTGACGGATTATCAGACTTACGCGAAATTTTGTCGATTTCATCGATGTAGACAATGCCGCGCTGTGCTTTCTGCACATCGTAATCACATTTCTGCAGCAGTTTCTGGATGATGTTTTCAACATCTTCACCCACGTAACCCGCTTCGGTCAGCGTGGTGGCATCGGCCATGGTAAATGGCACATCCAGCAAACGCGCCAGCGTTTCTGCCAGCAAGGTTTTACCGCTACCCGTTGGACCGATCAGCAAAATGTTACTTTTGCCCAGTTCAATACCGTTGCTGGTATCACCATTGCGCAGGCGTTTGTAGTGGTTATATACCGCTACGGCCAACACTTTCTTCGCCCTTTCCTGACCAATTACATAATCGTCAAGATGATGGCGGATTTCGTGCGGCGTCGGCAGTGAACTGCGCTCGCGATGCGGCGCAACTTCCTTTATCTCTTCACGAATGATGTCGTTGCAAAGATCAACGCACTCATCGCAAATGTATACTGACGGCCCGGCAATTAGCTTACGGACTTCATGCTGGCTTTTGCCGCAGAAAGAGCAGTACAGCAACTTACCTGAACCGTCTTTGCGCTTATCTGTCATCAGCTAACCTCTTTTCTTTCTCAGACCAAATTTGTTGTACGGCGCTGGCCGTACATCAACGGCCGATATGCATTCAACCCATCTGCCTGCTCCCCGTTAACTATAGCGTAAGGGGCAAGCAGATGTGTCTTATTGGCGATGCGTCAGGATTGAGTCGACTAAACCATACTCTACCGCTTCACCCGCAGAGAGGAAACGATCGCGCTCGGTGTCACGTTCGATCTCTTCCAGCGATTTGCCGGTGTGCTCAGCCATCAACTCATTCATGCGCTGCTTCACTTTCAGAATTTCGCGCGCATGGATTTCAATATCTGTCGCCTGGCCCTGATATCCGCCCAACGGCTGATGAATCATCACACGTGAATTAGGCAGGCAGAAACGTTTGCCTTTGGTGCCCGCAGTCAGCAGGAACGCACCCATAGAACAAGCCTGACCCATACAGATGGTACTCACGTCGGGCTTGATAAATTTCATTGTGTCGTAAATCGACATCCCAGCAGTAATCACGCCGCCTGGCGAGTTAATGTAAAGGTAAATGTCTTTTTCAGGATTCTCAGCTTCCAGAAACAGCATCTGCGCCACGATCAGGTTAGCCATATGATCTTCAACCTGACCCGTCAGGAAGATCACACGCTCTTTGAGCAGGCGAGAGTAGATGTCGTAAGAACGCTCGCCGCGCGAGGTTTGTTCGACCACCATTGGCACCAGCGCCATGTGCGGTGCAGTAAATTCACGATCGCCACTGTATGACATTACCGTCTCCTGATAAATTTCATTGGCAACATTCTGTACCGATTTTACGTAAGCCGCGGCAGGAACACTACGAGCCGCGGTCTCAAACCGAGATAACCACTCGGTTAATCAGTCAGTCTCACTGTTTTCATGCATTCTCCCTGTATCTGGGGATGCTGCCCAGTTGTTTCAAGCATAACAACCTTTTGCCCATTCGCTAACACGGAAAAAGAGCTTAGCCGATAATTTGCCGATTAATTAAGCAAATAGAGGACAAATCTGTGTACTTAGCGCCAGAAACGAAAAAGCCCGCGACTTTTCAGTCACGGGCTTAGCACTAACGGTTAACGAATAAATCAGGCCGCTGAGGTCTGGTTCATCAGTTCCTGGAAGTTAGTGGCTTTATCGGTCACTTTGGCTTTCGCCAGTACCGCTTCAACCGCTTGCTCTTCCAGAGCCACGTTACGCATGTTGTTCATCAGCTCGCTGTTCTTGCTGTAGAACTCGATCACTTCCTGCGGATCTTCGTACGCAGAAGCCATCTCTTCGATCAGCGTTTTAACGCGATCTTCGTCAGCCTGCAGTTCGTTGATACGAATCACTTCGCCCAACAGCAGACCCACAACAACGCGACGTTTAGCCTGCTCTTCGAACAGTTCACGTGGCAGTTCCAGCGCTTGCTTCTCGTTGCCACCAAAACGCTGTGCAGCCTGACGACGCAGAACGTCGATTTCGCTGTCGATCAGCGCAACCGGAACGTCGATGTCGTTGGCGTTAACCAGACCGTCGATTGCCTGAGTCTTCACGCGATTACGGATCGCGCCTTTCAGCTCGCGATCCATGTTCTTACGTACTTCAGCACGCAGACCGGCGATTGAACCATCTTCCACGCCAAAGCGCTTGATGAACTCTTCAGTCAGTTCTGGCAGCTCACGGGTTTCAACTTTTTTCAGCACGATTTCAAACTTCGCGTCTTTTCCTTTCAGGTTTTCTGCGTGGTAATCGTCTGGGAATTTCACGTCGATAGTGAAGGTTTCGCCGGCTTTATGGCCAACAACGCCTTCTTCGAAGCCTGGAATCATACGACCCTGGCCCATCGCCAGCACGAAGTCAGAGGCTTTGCCGCCTTCGAACTCTTCGCCGTCAACAGAACCGCTGAAATCGATGGTCGCGCGATCTTCAGCTGTCGCTGCGGCATCGCTCTCTTTCCAGGTCGCCTGCTGCTTCTGCAGGGTTTCCAGCATGGTATCAACGTCAGCGTCAGTCACTTCTACGACTGGCTTCTCGACTTCGATGGCGTCCAGGCCTTTCAGCTCAACTTCTGGATACACTTCGAACTCAACCGCGTAGGTGAAGTCTTCACCTTCTTTATATTCGCCCGGCACATAGTTAGGTGCGCCAGCCGGATTGATTTTCTCTTTGATGATGGCGTCAACGAAGTTGCGCGTCATCAGCTCGCCCAGCACGTCCTGGCGAACAGAAGCACCGTAGCGCTGAGAAATGATGTGTGCCGGCACTTTGCCTTTACGGAAACCGTCGATACGGACTTTCTTAGCCACTTCCACCAGTTCTTTCTTCACTGCGCTTTCGATGCTGTCAGCTGCAACAGTAATCGAAATGCGACGGCCCAGACCCTGAGTGGTTTCTACTGAAACTGTCATCTTGTTACCTCAAAAAATCACGTGCTCGGTCAACTTCAGACACCACACATAAATGCGCCGTATCCAACAACCGGGACGGCCTCTGCAGGCAGAACCTAATCCCTGTCACCAGAAGCGTCCCGAAGACATTCCGGAAAAATAGACGCCGCATTATAGCGGCATCGCTGGAATGAGTCGAGGCTGCAAACTCACCACTTTTTAACGGTTTTGCTGCTTTTTTGCGCCGTAGATCGCGTTTGAGTGTAATAAATGAAAAGAAAACGGCCCGCAGGCCGTTTTTTGAGAAGGGTGAAGAAAGAAAATCAAGCGAGGGTGCCGGCTCCGCGACAATTCGGTGAAGCCAGAACCGTATCCTGCAATCCATCCCACTCTTTTTGCGTGTAGGTATGCAGTGCCAGCGCATGTACGCTGCCCGCTAATTCAGTTGCCAGTTCGCCATAAATAGCGCGATGACGTTGCAGAAAGCGCTGACCGGTAAATCGATCGCTTACAATCACTACTTTAAAGTGACTTTCAGAACCGGCGGGCACGTTATGACGATAGCTCTCATCATGCACTTCAAGAAGTGCAGGCTCGAAAGCGTTACGCAACTTTTCTTCTATTTGTTCGCGAATCATGATTAACACTCCTTTCCGGCGAGCGCTGTGCCCATCTGTTTAAATATTAGTAGGTTTTCCACCGCTTCCGCAGATTAGCCGCAAATAAATCCACCGGCGCTGCGCATACTAACCTGCTTATCTCATAGGTCAATGATTCAGCACTTCACCCCGTGCGAAAAAAGCCTTTACAATCAATTTCCATAGGCCCGGGGCTTTTTTCGCCGCGTCGCAATGCTATGATGGCCGCAGTTTTGCAAACCAACCTATATGCTAACGAGAATGAGTATGTTGAAAAAACTGTTATTCCCTCTGCTGGCTGCTTTTATTTTGGCCGGCTGTGCCAGCAACAACACCACATTGGATATTCAACCGAAGATCCAGTTACCGCAGCAAGATCCAAGCCTGATGGGCGTCACCATCAGCGTTAATGGTGCCGATCAACGTTCCGATCAGGCGCTGGCGAAAGTGAACCGCGATGGGCAGTTAATCACGCTGACACCATCACGCGATCTGCGCTTCCTGCTGCAGGAAGTGTTAGAGAAGCAGATGACGTCACGCGGCTATATGATTGGCCCAAGCGGTGCCGTTGATCTGCAGATTGTCGTTAATGGTCTGTATGCTGATGTTACACAAGGCAACGTGCGCTACAGCATTACCACTAAGGCCGATATTTCCATCATTGCGACCGCGAAAAACGGCAACAAGCAGGTGAAAAATTATCGTCAGACTTACAGCGTAGAAGGCGCGTTTACTGCCACTAACGCGAAGATCACTAACGCGGTTAACTCAACCCTGAGTGACGTGATTGCTGATATGGCGCAAGACACCAGCGTTCACAACTTCATCAAGCAGAACGCCCGCTAATTTCCGCAGTAATTTGCCCGGCTAAACTTCGCCGGGCTTCATTTCAGGTTGGCTATGACATCTCACTATCTGCGTATTTTTACCCAACGTAATGCAGCGATATTGCTGCTGCTGGGCTTTGCCTCTGGCTTGCCGCTGGCGTTAACCGCCGGGACGTTACAGGCGTGGATGACGGTAGAGAATGTTGATCTGAAAACCATCGGATTCTTTTCCCTTGTCGGCCAGGCATACGTGTTTAAATTCTTGTGGTCGCCGATGATGGATCGCTACACGCCGCCGTTTCTCGGTCGGCGTCGCGGCTGGCTACTGGTCACACAGTTAACGCTGATTGGTGGCATTATCGCCATGGGCTTTATGCAACCTTCGCACGACTTAACCCTGCTGGCCGCGCTAGCCGTGCTGGTTGCCTTCTGTTCGGCTTCGCAGGATATCGTGTTTGATGCCTGGAAAACGGACGTGCTGCCCCCGGAAGAACGCGGCAGCGGTGCGGCCATTACCGTGCTGGGTTATCGTCTGGCGATGTTGATTTCAGGCGGATTGGCTCTGTGGTTAGCCGATCGCTATCTCGGCTGGCAAGCCACTTACTGGCTGATGGCGATGCTGATGGTGCCGGGCCTGATTGCGACGCTGCTCGCAAAAGAACCGGTTACGCCAGCGCGCGAACCACACTCGCTCCGACAAGCCGTGACGTTCCCACTCAAAGATTTCTTCCAGCGCAACAATGCCTGGCTGCTAATCACGTTGATTATCCTTTATAAGCTCGGCGACGCCTTTGCTGCCTCGCTCACGACAACTTTCCTGATTCGCGGCGTCGGTTTTAGCGCCGGTGACGTCGGACTGGTGAACAAAACGCTTGGCCTGCTTGCCACCATTATTGGTGCACTGTATGGCGGCGTGCTCATGCAGCGGCTGAGTTTGTTCCGCGCCTTGATGATTTTCGGCGTACTGCAAGCGGTGTCGAACTTTGCTTACTGGTTGTTGGCGGTGACGCCGCCGCATTTGTGGAGCATGGCGAGCGCGGTATTTATAGAAAACCTGTGTGGGGGCATGGGCACCGCGGCATTTGTCGCGCTGTTGATGACGCTGTGCAACAAATCCTTCTCGGCAACCCAATTTGCGCTGCTGTCGGCCCTTTCTGCCGTGGGACGCGTTTACGTCGGTCCCGCCGCCGGTTGGCTGGTTGAAATGTGGGGCTGGCCGACCTTCTATGCCTTCACGGTATTTGCCGGCGTGCCGGGATTGCTGTTGTTGTGGCTGTGTCGTGGCACCTTGCACAGCATTCAGCAAAGCGGGGAGTTTGTGATACGCAGCTTATGGTCACAAGGCTATCGCTGGACGGTACGTCTGTTTAGCATGGGCTGCGGCTTACTGGCACTGTGGCTGCTGGCGTTGGCGCTCAATGTCAGCGGAATTTTGCAGATCGATGCGCTGCTCACGCCAATCTTTGAAGCCGGTATGGCATTCGCGCTGATCGCCGTCGCATTGGGTGTGATATTAGATAGTTTGGCATTGAAAAAAGCGGCGCAAGAAAATCTGGGTTAAGTCATCCAATTTTGGTGACGAAATAATTGGCTAAACAACGTCGGTAACTGATTTTACCAATAGCATTTTTTTTAAAGCGAATTAGAAACATTAAATTAACAACTAATGGCGAATATTTAAATCCGGTGCGCAATTACTTTGTATAAAAGTCATCGCTGAAATGATGCAGAAATGTTAAATAAATGAGTATTAAGAGTACGGTTTATACTTTCCCTGATTTTTCTGCGGTTTCTACCATTGTTTTTTGTTATATTAACGCCAACTGCTTGTCGCAGTTAATAATTTGTCACCCTGCGTAACATCTGTGACACCCTTAGCAAAAGGTGTCAACAGCCTTCTGACACATCCTTAAGCTGGTTTACACTGCATAAACCTTCCCGTAAAATGCGCGCACACTTAAACGACAATAGAGCCCTTTGTCATTGAGGTCGTTAAATGAGACTCAGTAAATACAATAAAAGTTTGGGGATTTTGTCATTAATTGCAGGCGCTGTATTACTCAGCGGCTGTGATAGTGCGTTGTTAAATCCCAAAGGACAGATTGCACTGGAGCAACGTTCGTTGATTCTGACAGCTTTCGGCTTGATGATGATCGTAGTTATCCCGGCAGTCTTCATGGCAGTATTCTTTGCCTGGAAATATCGGGCAACCAATACTAACGCAACTTATAGCCCTAACTGGTCACACTCGAACAAAGTGGAAGCCGTGGTCTGGACCATTCCGATCCTGATCATTATCTTCCTCGGCGTTTTGACCTGGAAATCAACCCACGCGCTGGAGCCGAGCAAACCGCTGGTTTCTGACGTTAAACCGGTTGAGATCGATGTAGTCGCGCTGGACTGGAAATGGCTGTTCATTTACCCGGAACAGGGTATTGCCACCGTTAACCAGATTGCCTTCCCGGCAAATACTCCGGTGAACTTCAAGATCACTTCCAACTCCGTGATGAACTCCTTCTTTATTCCTACTCTCGGCAGCCAGATCTATGCGATGGCTGGTATGCAGACCAAACTGCACCTGATCGCCAACGAGCCAGGAACATTTGACGGTATCTCTGCCAACTTCAGTGGTCGTGGTTTCTCTGGTATGAAGTTCAAAGCCATTGCAACGAAAGACGATGCGGAATTCCAGCAGTGGGTTGCCAAAGTTAAAGCGGCACCTAACGCGCTGAACACCATGGATGATTTCGAGAAACTGGCTACGCCAAGCGAAAATCACCCGGTGGAATATTTCTCTACGACGAATCCTGAACTGTTCAAGCAAGTTATTGATAAGTTCAAGATGAGCCACGGGAAGATGGACATGCCAGGACATGAAGGCATGGACATGAGTCACGCCGCTTCCGCGGGAGCCGAGGAATAATACGATGTTCGGAAAATTAACACTGGATGCAGTGCCATACCACGAACCCATTATCGTGGTTACGGTCGCCGCTATCATCTTAGGTGGTCTGGCACTGGTTGCTGCGATTACCTATTTTGGTAAGTGGCAGTACCTGTGGTCAGAATGGTTCACCTCCATTGACCACAAAAAACTGGGTATCATGTACATCATCATGGCTTTCGTCATGCTGCTGCGCGGCTTTGCCGATGCGGTAATGATGCGTACCCAACAAGTGATGGCTTCCGCCGGGGAAGCCGGCATACTCCCGCCACACCACTACGACCAGATCTTCACGGCTCACGGCGTGATCATGATCTTCTTCGTGGCGATGCCATTTGTGGTAGGTCTGATGAACATCGCGGTACCGCTGCAAATCGGTGCACGTGACGTTGCCTTCCCGTTCCTGAACAACCTGAGCTTCTGGTTTACCGCGATCGGTGTGATCCTGGTGAACATCTCTCTGGGTGTGGGCGAGTTTGCACAGACCGGCTGGTTGGCTTATCCGCCGCTTTCGGGTGCGGAGTACAGTCCTGGCGTCGGGGTCGATTACTGGATCTGGAGTCTCCAGCTGTCCGGTATCGGTACCACGCTGACCGGTATCAACTTCTTCGTTACCATTCTGAAGATGCGTGCGCCGGGCATGGACCTGTTCAAAATGCCGGTGTTTACCTGGGCATCACTGTGTACTAACGTCCTGATCATCGCTGCGTTCCCGGTACTGACCGTTACGCTGGCACTGTTGACACTTGACCGTTACCTTGGCTTCCATTTCTTCACCAATGAAATGGGCGGTAACATGATGATGTACGTCAACCTGATTTGGGTCTGGGGTCACCCAGAAGTGTACATCCTTGTTCTGCCGGTATTTGGTGTCTTCGCTGAAGTCACTGCGACCTTCTCTAAAAAGCGTCTGTTCGGTTACACCTCTCTGGTGTGGGCGACCATCGCGATTACCGTACTGTCGTTCATCGTTTGGCTGCACCACTTCTTCACCATGGGTGCAGGCGCTAACGTAAACGCCTTCTTCGGTATTATGACGATGATCATCGCTATCCCGACCGGCGTGAAAATCTTCAACTGGCTATTCACCATGTATCAAGGTCGCGTTGAGTTCCACTCAGCGATGCTGTGGACCATCGGCTTCCTGGTTACCTTCTCTATTGGTGGTATGACAGGTGTTCTGCTGGCGGTTCCGGGTGCAGACTTCATTCTGCACAACAGCCTGTTCCTGATCGCGCACTTCCATAACGTAATTATCGGTGGTGTGGTGTTCGGTTGTATGGCTGGCGTGACCTACTGGTTCCCGAAAGCATTTGGCTTCACGCTGAATGAAAAATGGGGTATTCGCGCATTCTGGTTCTGGATCATCGGCTTCTTCGTGGCATTCATGCCGCTGTATGCGCTGGGCTTCATGGGTATGACGCGTCGTATCAGTCAGGATATCGATCCACAGTTCCACTCTCTGCTGGTGGTTGCAGCAGGCGGTGCGGCGCTGATCGCGTGCGGTATTCTGTGCCAGCTGACCCAGTTCTACGTTTCTGTGCGTGACCGCGACCAGAACCGCGATCTGACCGGTGACCCGTGGGGTGGACGTACGCTGGAGTGGGCAACCTCTTCACCGCCGCCGTTCTACAACTTTGCTGTTATCCCTCAGATCCACGAGCGCGATGCGTTCTGGGAAATGAAAGAGAAAGGCGAAGCGTACAAGCAGCCAGAAAAATATGAAGAAATTCATATGCCGAAAAACAGCGGCGCAGCTGTTGTTATCGCGGCCCTGATGACTGTGTTCGGTTTCGCTATGATCTGGCATATCTGGTGGCTGGCTGGCCTCACATTCGTGGGTACTATCGTGACCTGGATTGTGAAGAGCTTCGACGAAGACGTGGATTACTACGTACCGGTTGCCGAAGTCGAGCAGATCGAGAAGAAGCACTTTGACGAAATCAGCAAAGCAGGTCTGAAATAATGTCAACTGAAACTGCAAAACACCACCACGACGCCCATGCGGAGCATGGGCATCACGATGCAGGAGCCAATAAAGTCTTTGGCTTCTGGATCTACCTGATGAGTGACTGCATTATCTTCGCAACCCTGTTTGCGACCTATGCAGTTATGGTCAATAACACTGCCGGTGGCCCGGCAGGTAAAGACATCTTCGAACTGCCGTTCGTCCTGGTCGAAACCGCGCTGCTGCTGCTCAGCTCCATTACCTATGGTATGGCAGTGATCGCGATGAACAACCAGAACAAGGGCTCGGTCATCAGCTGGTTAGCCTTGACCTTCCTGTTCGGTGCGGGCTTCATCGGGATGGAAATCTATGAATTCCATCACCTGATCAAGGAAGGCTTCGGTCCTGACCGCAGCGGCTTCCTGTCAGCGTTCTTTACGCTGGTCGGCACGCACGGTCTGCACGTGACCTCTGGTCTGATCTGGATGGCAGTCATGATGTTCCAGATTTCTAAACGTGGTCTGACTGCAACCAACCGCACCCGTATCATGTGCCTCAGCTTGTTCTGGCACTTCCTGGATGTGGTATGGATCTGCGTATTCACCGTTGTCTACCTGATGGGAGCCATGTAATGAGTCATTCTGTTAACGAACATGGCGCTTCGCACGGTAGCGTGAAGTCTTACATGATCGGCTTCGTCCTCTCTATCATCCTGACCGGTATTCCGTTCTGGATGGTAATGGATGGCGGCGCTTCACACGGCACTATTCTGGGTGTGGTTCTGGTGTGTGCGGTAGTTCAGGTGCTGGTTCACCTGGTCTACTTCCTGCACTTAGACAGCAAATCAGAAGGTGGCTGGAACATGGTGGCCATTGTCTTCTCAGCACTCATCATCTTGATTGTTGTAGTGGGCTCACTGTGGATTATGTGGAACCTCAACTACAACATGATGGCCCACTAAAGAGTCGCGTAATGATTAAGCAATACCTGCAAGTAACAAAACCAGGAATTATTTTCGGCAATTTAATTTCTGTGATCGGTGGATTCCTGCTGGCTTCGAAAGGCAGCATTGATTACACCCTGTTTCTCGCCTCGCTGGTTGGCGTATCGCTGGTTGTCGCATCAGGTTGTGTTTTCAACAACGTGATTGACCGCGATATCGACATCAAAATGGAGAGAACGCGGAACCGTGTTCTGGTCAAAGGCCTGATCTCGGCGAAAGTAAGCCTGGTTTATGCAACCGCATTGGGTATTGCTGGCTTTGCGTTGCTGTATTTCGGCGCTAATCCGCTGGCCATGTGGCTGGCGGTGATGGGCTTCGTGGTTTATGTAGGCGTTTACAGCCTCTATATGAAGCGTAACTCTGTCTACGGCACACTGATTGGTAGCCTCTCTGGCGCTGCGCCGCCGGTAATTGGCTACTGTGCAGTGACCAACCAGTTTGATGCTGGCGCGTTGATTTTACTGGCTATCTTTAGCCTGTGGCAGATGCCGCACTCCTACGCGATTGCCATCTTCCGCTTTAAAGATTACCAGGCGGCCAACATCCCGGTTCTGCCGGTGGTGAAAGGCATCTCGGTGGCAAAAAATCATATTACGCTGTATATCCTGGCGTTCATGATTGCCACGCTGATGCTGACCCTTGGCGGTTACGCGGGCTACAAATATCTGGTGGTGGCTGCGGCCGTTAGCGTGTGGTGGCTCGGCATGGCACTCTCAGGTTACAACACTTCAAACGATAAAGTTTGGGCGCGTAAACTGTTTGTGTTCTCGATTGTTGCGATAACCGCCCTGAGCGTGATGATGTCGGTTGATTTCATGACGCCAGCATCGAAAGACCTGCTGACTTACGTCTGGTAATTCAGCTCCGCAAAACCAGAAAGGGCGCGATTTTCGCGCCCTTTCTTTTTGTTACCACTGCTTAAGAACAAATGTTTTACCCGCCCTGCCCTGCTGCCTAAAATGGGCGCAGCATAATTTTGAGGTAAACATGAACGACAATAAAATGACGCCAGTAGAGCTTCGCGCTACATGGGGTTTAGGCACGGTTTTTTCCCTGCGCATGCTGGGGATGTTTATGGTCTTGCCGGTACTGACCACGTACGGCATGGCGTTACAGGGCGCCAGTGAAACACTGATTGGTCTCGCCATCGGTATCTATGGTTTGGCACAAGCCCTCTTCCAGATCCCCTTCGGTCTTCTTTCCGATCGCGTTGGCCGTAAGCCGCTGATCGTCGGCGGACTGCTGCTGTTTGTTTTCGGCAGTATCATCGCGGCCACTTCAGATTCCATTTGGGGCATTATTTTAGGTCGTGCCTTACAAGGCTCGGGCGCGATTGCCGCTGCCGTAATGGCGCTGCTGTCAGATTTAACCCGTGAACAGAACCGCACCAAAGCGATGGCATTTATCGGCATCAGTTTTGGCGTCACCTTTGCCATTGCGATGGTAGTTGGCCCGATAGTGACTCATGCCTTGGGCTTGCACGCGCTATTCTGGATGATCGCTATCCTCGCCACGCTCGGTATTGTGATTACGTTATTAGTGGTGCCGAACGCGCCGAACCATGTATTGAATCGTGAATCGGGCATGGTAAAAGGCAGCATCCGCGCGGTGCTGGCCAATCCAAAACTGTTAAAACTGAATATCGGTATTCTTTGCCTACACATTCTGCTGATGTCGAGCTTCGTCGCGCTGCCGGGACAGTTTGAACAAGCGGGTTTACCGGCAGCCGAACACTGGAAAGTCTATCTGGTGACGATGCTGGTGGCCTTTGTTGCCGTGGTGCCTTTCATCATCTACGCCGAAGTGAAGCGCCGCATGAAGCGCGTGTTCGTCGCCTGTGTGGCCATCATCATCATCGCAGAAATCGTTTTATGGGGCGCAGCGGGCCACTTCTGGACGCTGGTGATTGGTGTGCAGCTGTTCTTCCTCGCCTTCAACCTGATGGAAGCCATTCTGCCGTCGCTGATCAGCAAAGAGTCGCCGCCGGGCTACAAAGGCACCGCGATGGGCATCTACTCCACCAGCCAGTTCATTGGCGTAGCGATTGGCGGCAGTATGGGGGGTTGGATCTTTGGTCACGTCGATGCACAAACTGTATTTCTGGTTGGTGCGATTGTCGCGGCAGCATGGCTGTTTGTGGCGATGTCGATGCAGGAACCGCCTTACGTGAGTAGCCTGCGCATCATGCTCAGCGATGCCGTTTTGGCGGTACCGAACCTTGAAAAGCGTTTGAAAGCGCAGCCGGGCGTGGCGTCAGTGTTCATCGTGCCGGAAGAGAAAAGCGCTTACATCAAAATAGACAGTAAAGTGACGAGCCGCGTCGAACTCGAAGCGCTGCTCGCCAGCTGCTAAAGCATCAGCCCGACCGTTGCGTCGGGCTTGTTGTTACAGCGACATATCCACCACGATGCGCCCTTCAATTTTACCGGCGTGCATACGCGCAAAAATATCGTTGATGTTAGCGAGCGGCTCCACCGCCACGGTGGCTTTCACCTTGTGACGACCGGCGAAATCCAGCGCTTCCTGCAGGTCTTTGCGCGTACCGACAATAGAACCACGCACCGTAATGCCATCCAGCACCATATTGAAGATCGACAGATCGAATTTGCCCGGCGGCAAACCGTTCAGCACCATGGTGCCGCCACGACGCAGCGTACCAATCGCCTGTTCAAACGCTTTCGGTGAAACAGCCGTGACCAGCACGCCATGCGCTCCGCCGAAGCTCTCCTGAAACACTTTCGCCGGATCGACATTTTTCGCATTCGCCACCACGCTGGCACCCAAACGTTTCGCGAACGCCAGCTTCTCATCATCGATATCCACTGCCGCGACGTTCAGTCCCATGGCGACCGCATACTGCACCGCCATATGCCCTAAACCGCCGATACCAGAAATCACCACCCAATCGCCGGGTTTGGTATCGGTCATTTTTAATCCTTTGTACACGGTGACGCCCGCACAAAGGATTGGCGCGATTTCGTTGTAATCGACGTTATCCGGAATGATGCCGACATAGTTGGCATCGGCGAGGCAATATTCCGCGAAGCTGCCATTCACCGAGTAACCGGCATTTTGCTGCGCCAGACACAGTGTTTCCCAACTATCCAGACAGTGTTCGCAGTGGCCGCAGGCGGAATAAAGCCATGGCACGCCGACGCGATCGCCCATTTTCAGATGCTTGACGCCTTCACCCAACGCCACAACCTGACCTACACCTTCGTGACCGGGAATAAACGGAGGATTGGGTTTGACTGGCCAGTCACCTTCAGCCGCGTGCAAATCGGTGTGGCACACACCGGTTGCTGCAATCTTCACCAAAACCTGCCCCGGCCCGACCTGCGGTACCGGCACCTGCTCAATCACCAGCGGCTCGCCAAAAGCTTTCACGACAGCGGCTTTCATGGTGGTTTTGATTTGCATATTCATCTTTCACTCTCCATTTGATCGGATGCGGTCTCAGAACAGGCCCAAAGGCGCGGTACCGTAGCTAACCAGCAGATTTTTGGTTTGTTGATAGGCGCTCAATGCCATTTTGTGCGTCTCACGACCCACACCCGATTGCTTGTAGCCGCCGAATGCTGCGTGAGCGGGATAGATGTGATAGCAGTTGGTCCAGACGCGACCGGCTTTGATGCCGCGTCCCATGCGATACGCCAGATTGGTATCGCGCGTCCACACGCCAGCCCCGAGACCGAACTGGGTTTCATTGGCGATGGCGAGTGCTTCGGCCTCATCCTTAAACGTGGTGACACCAATCACCGGCCCAAAAATCTCCTCCTGGAAACAGCGCATCTGGTTAGTTCCTTTGATTAACGTCGGCTGAATATAGAATCCGTCATTCAGCTCAGCGGCAACGCTTGCGCGATCGCCTCCGGTCAGAATCTGCCCGCCTTCGTCGCGTGCGATGTTGATATACGACAATATTTTGTCGAATTGCTGGCGCGAAGCCTGCGCGCCGATCATGGTGTCAGTATCCAGCGGATCGCCGCGGCGGATGTTCGCCACCTTCGCCATGACGCGATCCATAAAAGGTTGATAAATCGATTCATGAATCAATGCGCGTGATGGACAGGTACAGACTTCGCCCTGATTGAAGAAGCCGAGCACCAACCCTTCCACCGCTTTCTCAATAAACTCATCCTCACCATCCATCACATCGGCGAAGTAGATGTTCGGCGACTTGCCGCCCAACTCAACGGTGCAGGGAATGATGTTTTCGGCGGCGCAGGCCATAATGTGTCGGCCCACGGGCGTTGAACCGGTAAAGGCGATTTTGGCGATGCGTTTGCTGGTCGCCAGCGCTTCACCCGCTTCACGACCAAAGCCCTGAACCACATTCAACACGCCAGCCGGGAACAGATCGCCAATCACGTCCATCAGCAGCGTAATGCCCAGCGGCGTTTGTTCCGCCGGTTTCAGCACCACACAGTTCCCCGCCGCTAACGCTGGCGCCAGTTTCCACGCCGCCATTAACAGTGGGAAGTTCCAGGGAATAATTTGCCCCACTACACCTAGCGGTTCGTGGAAGTGGTACGCCACAGTCGTTTCATCGATCTCGGCGGTGCTGCCCTCTTGCGCACGCAGACAACCGGCGAAATAGCGGAAGTGATCCACCGCCAGCGGCAAATCGGCATTCAGGGTTTCGCGGATCGGTTTGCCGTTATCCCAGCTCTCCGCCACCGCCAGTTGTTCGAGATTGGCTTCGATGCGGTCCGCCACCTGCAACAGAATGTTAGCGCGATGCTGCACGCTGGTTTTCCCCCAGGCGTCGGCAGCCTGATGCGCCGCATCCAGCGCTAAATCGATATCGCGCGCATCCGAACGAGGGAACTGCGCGATATCGCTGCCATTCACTGGCGAAGTGTTAGTAAAGTATTGGCCGCTGAGCGGCTCGACGAATTTGCCCGCAATGTAGTTGCCGTAAGTCGCCTGAAATGAAACCAACGCGCCGGGCGTGCCGGGATGTGCATAACGCATCGCAAACTCCTTTATGTAGGGTCAGATAATCTGAACGGAAAATCTCCCTCCAGATAACTCGCTGTCAAAGGAGCTATTGCAGCGTGCGTGCCAGCTTTTTTCATCAGACGATTATTGGAAAAATTGTTATCTACATCATCACGTTATTCATCTTATCGCAGCATGGCTTGCAGATGTTGTGCAGAAAACTTCACCATCTGTGTTGCGTATCGCAACAGTAAAGAAACTGACTCGCTACAATGCCGCAACACTTTCGCTTGGGCATGAGGTCATCAATGCAGGGAAATCTATCCGCGTCTGCCGTTAACACCAATCCGCTGTTAAGCGACTCCTGGTTCCGTAGCCAGCAGTATGGTCTCGACCGCACCGCCGATGACTTCCCGCGAGTTCGACAAGGTGAGCTTGCCGACTTACTCGCCAGCAATGCCGGCCTGCAACAGTTCGCGCAGCCCGTCATTAAGCAGCTGGCGCAAAAGTTAGCCGAGAAACAATCAGTGCTGATTTTGTCGGATGCCACCGGTTTGGTGCTCAATACGTTTGGCGATATGCCCTCAATGAAAAAAGCCCAGCGTTATGCATTGGCGCCGGGTAATTTGTGGAGTGAATGTGGCCGTGGCACCAATGCGATTGGCACCGCGCTGGCGATTGATGACGGCTGTGAGATTGACGGTCATCAGCATTTCCTGACGCTCAATCAAGGCTTGTATTGTGCAGCGATGCCGCTGCAAATGCCGACGGGTCAAATTGCGGGCGTACTGGATATTTCTGGCCCAGCCCACTTCCCCCACCCGCAAACCTTTAACTGGGTCAAAGCGGCAGCAAAACAGATCGAATATCTGTGGGTGAAGCAGAGCCTGCATCCGCAGCAGTGGTTGATGAGCCTGCATGTTCAACCGCAGGGCATCGATACCAGCGATGAACTGCTGCTGGTGTTCTCAGATAACGTCCTGACCGCCGCCAATCGTCTGGCGATCCGCGAACTGGCGCTCAAGGTCGAGCAACTTGGCAGCGTGACTTTTCAACAGCTGTTCCCGCAGCAGCCGCAACAAGCCAACACCCTTCCCGTTCCGCTTGATTACGCCACGCAGCGCTACTATTTCCGCCTGCGGGCACCACAGCGTAGCCATTTCGCCACGCCGGGCGAGCCCGCCTGCAATCTGCCCTTCCCGCTAAGTCGCGATGGCGAAAAAATGGTGCGCCTGCTCAATGCGGGCGTTTCGTTATGCATTCATGGAGAAACCGGCAGCGGAAAAGAGTATGTCAGCCGCGCACTGCATCAGCAAAGCCGCTGGCGTACAGGCAAGTTTATTGCCATTAACTGCGCAGCGATCCCCGAAGCGCTGATTGAATCCGAGCTGTTTGGCTATCAACCTGGCGCATTTACCGGCGCGAGCAAAAATGGCTACATCGGCAAAATCCGTGAAGCGGATGGCGGCGTGCTGTTTCTTGATGAAATCGGCGATATGCCGCTGACGCTGCAAACTCGCTTACTGCGTGTGCTGCAGGAGAAAGAAGTCGCGCCGCTCGGATCCAGCCGCAGCTGGCCGGTGAATTTTGCGGTGATTTGCGCTACCCATCGTGATTTGGCACAGCGTGTAGCTGAAGGTGAATTCCGTGAAGATTTACTCTATCGGCTGCAGGAATTTTCCATGACCATTCCACCGCTGCGCGATTGGCCCGATGTGGAAGGTTTTATCCGCCGTTTATGGCTGGAACTGGGCGGCGCGGATCGCGATATCCAGATTTCGCCGGCACTGCTGACGGCTCTGGCGCAGCTGCCATGGCCGGGCAACGTGCGGCAGTTGCGCAGCTTGCTACGCGTGCTGCTGGCGCTGGCGGATGACGGCGAGGAAGTGACTGAGGTCCATTTACCGGCAGAATATCGTCGCGCAGCGTCGCAGCCACCCTTCGATCGGCAGAGTCATGATGAGCGCTTGATTAGCGAAACGCTGCAGCGCTTCAATGGCAATATCAGTAAAGCGGCGGCCGCATTGGGCGTCGCGCGCAGCACGCTCTATCGTCGTGCGGCGCGCGACAAACGCGATTAGTCGCGGAAGTTTTTGAACTGGAAAGGCTGACCGAGGTTGCCACCGCGCACCAGCGCCATCGCACCTTGCAGATCGTCGCGTGACTTACCGGTGACGCGCAGTTCTTCACCCTGAATCTGCGTCTGCACTTTCAGCTTGCTGTCTTTGATCAGCTTCACCAGCTTTTTCGCGATATCGCTTTCAATACCTTTCTTCAGCTTGGCTTCCACCGACCAGCTTTTACCGCTGTGCACGATCTCTTCTGGCACGTCAATCGCCGCGCCTTCAATACCACGCTTCAGCAGCTTTTCACGCAAAATATCCACCAGCTGTTTGACCTGGAAATCAGATTCACTGCTGAGTTTGATGGTCTCATTCTTTTCGTTGAGCTCAATGGTTGCACTCACGTTACGGAAATCGAAACGGGTTGAGATCTCGCGGCTCGCATTCTCCACGGCATTTCGCACTTCCGACAATTCGACTTCGGAAACGATATCGAAAGATGGCATCTTTTCTTCTCCTGATACTAAAGTGACATGCATAATACGCGTCTTGTGGCGCTAATAAAACACGATACGCGGAAAGCTATACTTACTCGTATCGTGAAAACAGGAACCCGCCCACGGGAGGCAAAATGAAAATTACCGTGTTAGGGTGTGGCGCCTTAGGTCAAATTTGGCTCGCCGCTCTCGCCCGTCAGGGACATGATGTGCAGGGTTGGTTACGTGTGCCGCAGCCGTATTGCTCAGCCAACGTGGTCGATCCGCAAGGCCAGGTGAGTAATCACACCTTTATCGCCAACGATCCGCTGTTCCTCGCCGAAAGCCAGCTGTTACTGGTGACACTTAAAGCGCCGCAGGTTTCACCTGCGGTGAAGAACCTGCAAAGCGTGCTGCCGACGCATGCCCCCATTCTGCTGCTGCATAACGGCATGGGAACGCTGGAGGAGCTGAAAGATCTGCGCCAGCCTCTGCTGCGCGGCATCACCACGCACGCTGCGATGCGCGATGGCACTGTGATCAAACATATTGCGCACGGCATCACGCACATCGGTCCTGCCAATCGGGAGAGCGCCGCGCTAAGCGATGTCGCCGATATTCTGCATCAGGCGCTGCCGGATGTGGCCTGGCATGACAATATTGCCGCCGCCAGCTGGCGCAAGCTGGCGATCAACTGCGTCATCAATCCGATGACCGTTGAGCATGATTGCCAGAACGGCGCACTGCGCGCCTGGCCGGCACAAATCGCCACCTTGTGCGAAGAGATCGCCTGGGTGATGGAGCGCGAAGGCCAGCATATAGCGGTGGATAATCTGCGCGACATTATTTACGACGTGATCGATAGCACCGCCGCCAATACCTCATCGATGTTGCAGGATGTGCGGGCGCAGCGTCTGACTGAAATTGATTACATCACTGGCTACCTGTTACGTCGCGCCCGCGCGCAGGGCATTTCACTGCCGGAAAATACCCGTCTCTACGATCTGATTAAACGTAAGGAGTCCCACTATGAGCGCGAACGCATCGGTTCTGGTTTGCCTGGCACATGGAAGTGAAGAGACCGAAGCGGTCACCACGATCGATTTGCTGGTACGCGGCGGGATAAGCGTCACCACCGCCAGCGTGGAGAGCGATGGCACACGTGAGATCGTCTGTTCGCGCGGCGTGCGCCTGCTGGCGGATGCGCCTTTAGTTGAGGTCGCGGACAACGAATACGACGCGATTGTGCTGCCCGGTGGTTTGAAAGGCGCGGAAACCTTCCGCGATAGTCCATTGCTGGTAGAAACCGTGCGCCAGTTCCATCTCTCCAGCAAGATTGTGGCGGCAATCTGTGCCGCACCGGGCACCGTGCTGGTGCCGCACGATCTCTTCCCCGTTGGCAATATGACCGGCTTTCCCGGCCTGCGTGACACCATTCCGGACAGCAAATGGATGGAGCGTCGCGTGGTGTGGGATCCGCGCGTCAATCTGCTGACCAGTCAGGGACCGGGCACTGCCATTGATTTTGCGTTAAAGCTTATTGATTTGCTGGTGGATAAAGTGACGGCGCGCGAAGTGGCTTCGCAACTGGTGCTGGCGGCGGGCATTTATAACTATCAGGAGTTCGAAGAGCGCTGAATGGCAGAGGTCGCCGTGAAGGGCGTAATGACGCCCCATTGAGCATAGAATTGCCTGGTTATGCAGGTGCGCATGAATGCGCACCCTACGAAAACCCAGCGCTGTAAACCCAGGGTCGCCATTTAGGATGACCCTGGCTATTACGGGCGATAAACCTTCACGTTTTTGAAGCCTTGCTCGTGCAGGTAAAGCGCCTGCAGACGACTCATCACACCGCGATCGCAATACAACAGCCAGGTTTTACTCTGGTCCAAATCGCCGAATTGGGTGCTGAGCTTATAAAACGCCAGAGGTTTGACCTCAACGCCTTCCAGCTCCAGCGGCTTCGCGTCCTGCTCATCAGCCGAACGAATATCTAACACCACATCGTTGCTGGTGAAGGAGTCGACGGTTTCAACTTCCACCACTTCTTCTTCCGTCTGCTCGGCGATTTCACGAATATCGACGTTGCTGGCTTCCTGCACCACACGATTCAGTATCTCAAAATCGAAATTCAGCTCTTCTTCTTCGATTTTTGCCTTCACCGCTTTAACGGTTGGGCTCTTCGAAATCACGCCACAATATTCCGGCATAGTACGGGCAAAATCTTCGGTGCCGATCTTACGCGCCACATCGATGATGTGCTCTTTGTCATGGGAAATCAGCGGACGCAGAATCAACGTATCCGAGGCGTTATCGATCAGACGCAGGTTAGTCAACGTCTGGCTGGAAACCTGTCCCAGCGCTTCGCCAGTGACCAGCGCTTGCACGCCATAACGTTCCGCCACCATCGACGCCGCACGCACCATCATGCGTTTCAGCACGACGCCCATCTGGCCGTCGTCCACTTTCTCCAGAATCTCACCCACCACCGGCTCGAAGTTGATCGCCACGAAACGCACGCGATGCGATCGACCAAAACGCTGCCACAGGTAATGTGCGACCTGGCGTACGCCAATCTCATGTGCCGCACCGCCAAGGTTGAAGAAGCAGTAATGCACGCGGCAGCCGCGACGCATCAGCATATAGCTGGACACGCCGGAGTCGAAACCGCCCGAAATCAGTGACAATACATCTTCCTGCGTACCAATCGGGAATCCGCCCAAGCCTTCATAGCGTGCGGTGATCAGCAACAGGCGATCGTCGTCGATTTCCAGATTGACCGTTTCATCCGGACGATTGAGCTGCACGCGCGCGCTGGCGATGTGCTGGTTGAGGCCGCCGCCCACGTAACGCTCGACGTCCTGCGAGCTGAAGCTATGCTTACCGCGACGCTTCACGCGAACGCTGAAGCTTTTGCCTTCCAGCCGTTCACGATTCAGCGCCAACGTCTGCTCGAAGATATCGTGCATATCGGTGTACGAGCGATCTTCTACCGCCAGAACGTGGTGAATGCCGGGAATGCGCGTCAGCTCGGTGACAATAGTCTCGCGCAGCGACTCATTCTTAGAACGCACTTCAATGTGGTCCCAGTGACGCACCACCTTGATGTCGTCATCGACGGTGCGCAGGATATTGCGAATGCTGCTGGAAAGAATCTTGATAAAGCGCAGACGCACCGACTGACTTTTGATGGTGATTTCTGGGAACAGCTTGATGATAAACTTCATGGCGACAGGGGTTCGTTTGGGCAAATAAGTGCTAAAAGCATCGGCACTTAGCTGTTAAAATCATATAATTGCGGGTTGATTCAGGAGCCCCCGCATCCGAGGCGCAAAAGTATATCACCTTTGAGGGGTGACTGCTTTAAGCAACCTTCATCACATTCATTATTTTGCTAATTAATCCTCGTCGGCTACCATGACCGATTGCAAGATGATGTTCTAACCTGTGAGTCGACACTGATTATGCCGAAAAAAGCCGAAGCGCCAGCCAGTTTTGAAAGCGCATTACAGCAGCTGGAACAGATTGTCAGCCGCCTGGAAAGTGGCGAGCTGCCGCTCGAGCAGGCGCTGAACGAATTCGAACGCGGCGTACAATTGGCACGTACCGGTCAGCAAACCCTGCAGCAGGCAGAGCAGCGCGTGCAAATCCTGCTCAACGACGAGAAAGACGCCGCTCTCGCCCCTTTTACCCCGGAAAATGAGTAATGGATTTTGCTAAACTGCTGAGCGCGTACCATCAACGCGTCAATCAGGCGTTGACACGCTTAATAGATCCACTTCCTTTTCAGAGTTCTCCTCTGGTGAATGCCATGGAATATGGGGCATTATTAGGCGGTAAGCGTCTGCGTCCCTTTCTGGTGTACGCCACAGGCGAAATGCTAAAGGCCGATACGGCCAGCCTGGATGTGCCGGCCGCGGCCGTAGAGTGCATCCATGCTTATTCCCTGATTCATGACGATCTGCCGGCGATGGATGACGATGCGTTACGTCGCGGTCAGCCAACCTGCCATATTAAATATGGTGAAGATACGGCGATTCTTGCCGGCGATGCTCTGCAAACTCTGGCCTTTTCGATTCTGGCCGATCAGCCGATGCCCGGCGTCAGCGCCGAAGCGCGTATTGCGATGATTTCCGAACTGGCACAGGCCAGCGGCGTGGCAGGTATGTGCGGCGGCCAGGCCTTAGATTTGGCGGCAGAAGGCAAACGTATCGATCTGGCGCAGCTGGAACAAATTCACCGTCATAAAACCGGTGCGTTAATTCGTGCTGCGGTGCGATTAGGTGCTTTAGCTGCGGGCGATCGTGGCCGCGCCGCGTTACCGGTATTAGATACCTATGCAAACGCCATCGGACTGGCGTTTCAGGTACAGGACGACATCCTTGATGTCGTCGGCGATACCAGCGTGTTAGGGAAAACACAGGGCTCGGATCAGGCATTGGGTAAAAGCACCTATCCTGCATTGATGGGGCTGGAAAATGCCCGCAGTAAAGCCTGGGATCTCTATCAAGAGGCGCTCGGCGCGCTCGATATTCTGGCGGCACAGTCTTACAACACAATCGCCTTACAAGCGCTGGCAAGCTTCATAATTGAACGCGATAAATAACTTTCATAATGAGTCTCTGATGAGTTTTGATATTGCAAAATACCCGACACTGGCGTTAGCAAACACGGTTCAGGAATTACGTTTATTACCGAAAGAAAAACTTCCGGAGCTGTGTGACGAGCTGCGTCAATATCTGTTGGACAGCGTGAGCCGCTCCTCTGGCCACTTTGCTTCGGGTCTGGGCGTCGTCGAGCTAACAGTGGCGCTCCATTATGTTTATAACACCCCGTTTGACCATCTGGTGTGGGACGTGGGCCATCAAGCCTATCCGCACAAGATTCTGACCGGACGCCGCGATCGTATCGGCACTATCCGTCAGAAAAATGGCCTGCATCCGTTCCCGTGGCGCGGTGAGAGTGAATACGACGTGCTAAGCGTGGGTCACTCCTCCACCTCAATCAGCGCCGGCCTCGGTATGGCGGTTGCCGCCGAGCGTGAAGGCAAAGGCCGCCGCACCGCCTGCATTATTGGCGATGGCGCGATCACGGCGGGCATGGCGTTTGAAGCCATGAACCATGCGGGTGACATCAAACCGGATATGCTGGTGATCCTTAACGACAATGAGATGTCGATCTCCGAAAACGTCGGCGCGCTCAACAATCGTTTGGCACAGATCCTCTCCGGGAAAACCTATTCACGCCTGCGCGAAGGCGGCAAGCGTGTGCTAGGCGGTTTACCGCCGATTAAAGAGCTGGTGAAGCGCACCGAAGAGCACCTGAAAGGCATGGTGGTGCCGGGCACGCTGTTTGAAGAGCTGGGCTTCAACTATATCGGTCCGGTGGATGGCCATGACGTGCTAACGCTGGTGAGCACGTTGAAGAACATGCGCGATCTGAAAGGCCCGCAGTTCCTGCACATCATGACTAAAAAAGGCAAAGGTTATGCCCCGGCGGAAGAAGATCCGATCGCCTGGCATTCGGTACCGAAATTTGATCCGGCGAGCTTAGCACTGCCGAAAAGCGTGCCGGGCCTGCCAAGCTACTCGAAAATCTTTGGCAACTGGTTGAGCGAAATGGCCGCCGACGATCCGCGCTTGATGGCGGTGACGCCAGCGATGCGCGAAGGTTCAGGAATGGTGAGCTATTCACGCGATTATCCGCAGCAATATTTTGACGTGGCGATTGCGGAACAGCATGCGGTGACGTTCGCGGCGGGTATGGCGATTGGTGGCTATAAACCGATTGTGGCGATCTACTCCACCTTCCTGCAGCGCGCCTATGATCAGCTGATCCACGATGTCGCCATCCAGAAATTGCCGGTCCTGTTTGCTATCGATCGCGGCGGCATTGTCGGCGCGGATGGTCAAACCCATCAGGGCGCATTTGATATCGCGTTTTTACGCTGCGTGCCAGAAATGGTGATCATGACGCCAAGCGACGAAAACGAGTGTCGTCTGATGCTGTATACCGGTTATCACTATCAGGATGGCCCAAGCGCGGTGCGTTATCCACGCGGTACCGGCACGGGTGCGGTGCTGGAACCACTGGCGAGTTTGCCGCTGGGCAAAGGTATCGTGAAGCGTCGCGGCGAAAAGCTGGCGATCCTTAACTTCGGTACTTTGCTGCCAGAAGCGGCAGCGGCGGCTGAAGCGCTAAACGCCACGCTGGTGGATATGCGTTTTGTGAAGCCGCTCGACGAAGCCTTGATTGCCGAGCTGGCGGCCAGTCACGATTCGCTGATCACGCTGGAAGAAGGCGCAATCAAAGGTGGTGCCGGTAGCGGCGTCAACGAGTACGTGATGGCAAAACGCCTGCGCGTGCCGGTGCTCAACCTTGGCCTGCCGGATGAGTTCATCCCGCAAGGTACCCAGGAAGAAGTCCGTCAGGATTATCAGCTGGATGCCGCCGGTATTCAGCAGCAAATCGTTGACTGGCTCGCCCAGTAAACTGCCCGACTCGCTCACCGCCCGGTGAGCGAGCCTGCTGCTATGCTTAGGGAACGATTTCCCTCAAGCATAAGAGCAGGAGCCCAAATACATGAAAACCATTCCCTTAGGCCACACCGACTTACAGGTATCGCGTCTCTGTTTAGGCTGCATGACCTACGGCGATCCAACGCGCGGTAATCACGCCTGGACATTGCCGGAAGAGAGCAGCCGACCGCTGATCAAGCAGGCGCTGGAGGCTGGCATTAACTTCTTCGATACCGCTAACAGTTATTCCGACGGCAGCAGCGAAGAGATCGTTGGCCGTGCGCTGAAAGATTTTGCCCGCCGCGATCAGGTTGTGGTCGCCACCAAGGTCTATTTTCCGCTCAGTAATTTGTCACAAGGCTTATCGCGCAAGAATATCCTGCAATCGATTGATGACAGCCTGACGCGCCTGGGCATGGAATATGTCGATCTGCTGCAGATTCACCGCTGGGATTACGACACGCCAATTGAAGAGACGCTGGAAGCACTGCATGAAGTGGTGAAATCCGGCAAGGCGCGCTACATCGGCGCATCATCAATGCATGCATCGCAGTTTGCTCAGGCGCTGGATCTGCAGAAGCAACATAACTGGGCACGCTTTGTCAGCATGCAGGATCAGTACAACCTGATTCAGCGCGAAGAAGAGAACGACATGCATCCGCTGTGTCAGCGCGAAGGGATTGCGGTGCTGCCGTGGAGTCCGCTGGCGCGTGGTAAGTTAACGCGTCCCTGGGGCGAAACCACCGCACGTTCGGTCTCTGATAATGTGATGGAAAAGCTGTATACCGGCACCGAAGAGAACGATGCGGCGATTGCCGAGCGTCTGGCGAATGTTGCCGCCGATAAAGGCGTGACGCGCGCGCAAGTGGCGCTAGCGTGGCTGTTGCATAAACCGGCGGTCACCGCACCAATTATTGGTGCCTCGCGCGAGCAGCAGTTTGCCGAGCTGGTTAAAGCGGTAGATGTAGAGTTGAGTGCGAATGAGATTGCAGAGCTGGAAAGCGTATATCATTCACATCCAGCGGTGGGATTTGAGTGATTCAGAAACCAGGTCGCCATAAATGGCGACCCTACGGGTTTTGTAGGGTGGCCATTCATGGCCACCACTTTCACCTGGTACCGAAGTGATCAAACCCTTTCACATCCACGCGGCGCGGCTTGCCGTTCTCCAGCAAACTCAGCCCTTCCGATTCCGGTGCAATCTGACCAATGCAGGTATAAGGCACGCCAAAGTGGCCAAGCGCCACGTCCAGCGCACCGCGATTGACTTCCGGCACGGTGAAGCACAGCTCGTAGTCTTCGCCGCCGCTCAGCGCCCATTGCAGCACCAGCTCAGGCTCAAAGTGATCGCGCAGCGCGGCTGAAAGCGGTAACGCGTCGAGATTGAGACGCGCACCGACACGGCTGGCAGTCAGCACATGGCCGAGATCAGAAATCAGGCCATCAGAGATATCGATCGCCGAGGTCGCCAGACCACGCAACGCCTGGCCTTGCAATACACGTGGCATCGGGCGCAGATGACGTTTGATCAACGCTTCGTGCACCGCCGGATCGTTCAGACGATGACGATGTTGCAGCAACGACAAACCGGCCGCGCTGTCACCCAGCGTACCGGTGACAAAAATCCAGTCGCCCGGCTTCGCACCCGAGCGCTTCAGCGCCCTTCCCACCGGCACCAAACCGTGAATGCCGAGCGTCATGCTGAGCGGTCCGCGCGTGGTATCTCCGCCAATCAGCTGCATATCGTAGTAATCCAGCAGCTCAAACAGGCTATCGCTAAAGGCCGCAACCCAGTCTTCATCGATGTCAGGCAGCGTGAGCGCCAGCGTCAGCCAGGCAGGATCGGCGCCCATGGCCGCTAAATCGCTGAGATTAACCGCGACGGCTTTATAGCCGAGATCGGCGGGATGGATATCACGTAAGAAGTGGACGCCCGCCACCAGCGTGTCGGTGCTGATGGCAAGAGTCTGTTTTTCTGGCACGTTGAGTAACGCGCAGTCATCACCAATTCCTTTCTCCACATCGCGGCGGGAGCTGGTGACGCGGTTAAAGTAACGTGCAATCAGTTCAAATTCACCACAAGACATAAATCAGGTCTCAATGAGAAAAAGGCCGGTAAACCGGCCTTTAAAACTATTTTTTATTGGGTCGAATTTGCGGGGCAGCTTTGTCGAGGACACCGTTGACGAATTTGTGGCTATCTTCAGCACCAAACACTTTTGCCAACTCAATGCCTTCGTTGATGGCCACTTTATAGGGCACATCAGAACGCTTGCTCAGCTCATACAGCGAAATACGCAGGATGGCTTTTTCTACCTGGCCCAGCTCTTCCAGCTGACGCGACAGGTAAGGCTTCATCAGACCGTCCAGGTACGCGCTGTTGGTCGCCACACCGGCCAGCAATTCGCGGAAATAACTAATATCGACGTCTTTGACGTCTTGTTCCGCCAGAAACTGGTATTCCACATCGGCAATGTCGTTCTTTGACAACTGCCAGGAGTAAAGCGCCTGAACAGCGCACTCACGGGCGCGACGACGAGCAGCAGGTTTCACAAAATTCCCCTTACAAAAATCAGGCTTTGATGGCTTTCAATACGTTGATCATTTCGAGTGCAGTCAGGGCCGCTTCGGCACCTTTATTCCCTGCTTTCGTGCCGGCGCGTTCAATCGCCTGCTCGATATTTTCAGTGGTCAACACGCCGAAGGTCACCGGGATTTCGCTGGTCATAGCGACGTGCGCAATGCCCGAGCTGGCTTCACCGGCCACATATTCGAAGTGTGCGGTGCCGCCACGGATCACCGTGCCCAACGCAACGATAGCGTCGTGCTTACCGGCATTCGCCAGTGCGCGTGCTGCGAGCGGCAGTTCGTATGCACCTGGAACCCAGACCACAGTGATGTTATCTGCTTTCACCTGGCCGATACGCTTAAGCGCATCAACCGCGCCGTCCAGCAGACTGTCATTAATGAAGTTGTTAAAACGCGCAATTACGATGGCAATGTTTGCATCAGGCGTGGCAACAGGAGCTTCGATAACTTTCATACATATCCTTTGGGTTGTTTTATGGCCCCGCAGAAGGGGGCGGATTCTATCATACTCTTTGGCGACGCGCTCAGGCTTTTCCGCGCGCTTTCAACGCGGCGTCAACGTCAGGCGCAGGTCCTCGCCGACCAGGCGGATATCGCTAAAATTCAGCGCGGGCGCATCGGCCAATTGTTCCAATCCTGGCAGCGCGCATAAGCCGCGTGCCGTGTTACCCAGCAGCTTCGGTGCCATGTAAACGATCAGTTCATCTACCAGCCCCGCTTGCAGCAGCGCGCCTGCTAAGTTCGCGCCTGCTTCAACCCACACGCTGTTGATCTGTCGCTGACCGAGTAACATCATCATGGCGACCAAATCGAGCTGCTCACCGTGCAGCGGCACCGCAATCTGGCTCACGCTGGCAGGCCACTCCTGTTCATCAGGCTCGCTGCGCATCAGCCAGGTTTCGCCCGGCTGGTCAATCAAACGGTGTTGCGGCGAGACGCGCTGTTGGCTGTCGATGACCACGCGCACCGGTTGGCGCAGCTGGCTTTCGTCGAGCTGCGCACGCACCTCTTCATTCAATTCATTCCAGCGCACCGTCAAGGACGGATTATCCGCCAACACCGTGGCGCTGGTGCTAAGGATAGCTGAACTCTGGGCGCGTAAACGTTGCACATCGCGCCTTGCCGCTGCCGAAGTGATCCACTGACTTTCGCCATTCGTCATCGCGGTGCGCCCATCAAGGGATGCGCCGAGTTTCAGTTGAATCCACGGGAAGCCGGTGCGCATGCGTTTCAGAAAACCACGATTCAACGCTTCCGCTTCATTCATCATCAAGCCGTGACTGACATCAATGCCCGCCTGCTGTAAACGATAGAGTCCACGTCCCGCCACTTGCGGATTGGGGTCCTGCATCGCGGCGACTACGCGCGTCACGCCTGCGGCAATCAGCGCATCGCAGCACGGCGGCGTGCGCCCATGATGGCTGCAAGGTTCCAGCGTGACATAGGCGGTTGCGCCATTGGCGCGTTCCCCGGCCATACGCAGCGCGTGCACTTCGGCATGCGGTTCACCGGCGCGCTGATGCCAGCCTTCGCCGACGATCTCGCCCTCGCGCACAATCACACAGCCAACGTTGGGATTCGGTGTCGTGGTAAAGCGTCCGCGGCGCGCCAGTTCCAGCGCGCGCGCCATGTAGCGTTCGTCAGTCATGGATTAGTCCTGTAAGCGGGCGATCTCTTCACCAAAATCGCGAATATCTTCAAAGCTGCGATAGACCGAGGCAAAGCGAATGTAGGCCACTTTATCGAGCTTTTTCAGCTCATCCATCACCAGATTGCCGATCAGCGCGCTTGGCACTTCGCGTTCGCCGGTGGCACGCAGCTGGGTTTTAATATGATTGACCGCGCTTTCAACCGCATCGGCGCTCACCGGGCGTTTTTCCAATGCCTTGATCATGCCGCTGCTGAGTTTATCTTCGTTGAAGGGTTCGCGCACATCGTTGCTTTTCACCACGCGCGGCATCACCAGTTCCGCCACTTCAAAGGTGGTAAAACGCTCATGACAGACCAGACACTGACGACGGCGACGCACCGACGATCCTTCACTAACCAGACGAGAATCAATCACTTTGGTGTCCACAGCGGAGCAGAATGGGCAATGCATGAGGCTTCCTGATGCGAGATAAATAGGCCACACAGTGTAGCGCGATCGCGACACAAAATGTATGTGTGTGGCACAGAATGTGTGAATGGCGGTTTGTGACATTAAGCCAAATGCCAGACATCACCTACATGACCTCAGGCAAAAACCCACTACGCTTATAAAGCCGCCAGCCAGGCGGCCAACACCATAAAAATCTGGAGGATGTATGGGTCTGTTTGATTTCGTGAAAGAGGCTGGAGAAAAACTGTGGGACGCCGTGAGTGGCGGCGGTGACGATGCCAGCAAGAAATTGCAGGATCACATCAACAAACTCGGTTTGCCTGACAGCGATAAGGTGAAGGTGGATGTGAAAGGCGATACGGTGACGGTCACCGGTGATGGCATTTCACAGGAGTTGAAAGAGAAGATTTTGGTGGCGGCGGGTAACGTTGCAGGGATCACCAAGGTGGATGACAAGGTCACCACCAGCGATTCCGCTACGCCCGCGAAGTTCTATACCGTGAAAAAAGGCGATACCTTGAGTGCGGTATCGAAAGAGGTCTACGGAAATCCTAATCAATACAACAAGATTTTCGAAGCGAACAAGCCAATGCTGACGCATCCTGATAAGATCTACCCTGGCCAGGTTTTACGAATTCCCGAATAAAGAAAGGACATTGCATGACGATCAGGACGTTTTGGGCACCGGCAGCACTCTCTTTGCTGGTTCTCAGTGGTTGTAGTTCAACGCCGGTTTCACCGCAGGTCAAAGAGTTGCATCAGGAAGTAAGTCAGCTTAATCAGCAGATGCGCAAGCTGACTAATCAGGCAACGGCGTTGGAGATTCAGGGTCAGCTGAACAGCCAATCCACTCAGGGCGCGTGGCTGTTGCCGCAGGCCAATACGCCGGTAGAGCTGCAGACGCAGCTCGGTAAATTGCGTTTGTCGCTTACGCAGGTGGCGGGTGAAGCCAGCGGCAGTCGCGCTAACCTGAATATCCGCGCCACGGATGACCAGCCAATTCCAGCACTGCGCGCGACTGTGGTATGGGGCGAAATGGATCCGGCCAGCGGTAAACCGCTTAATGCGGGCAGCCTGAGTCAGACCATCGATGTTCCCGCCGAGTTAATGCCGCGCAGTTCCGTGACTGTGCCGCTGCGGCTTAGCGGATTAACCCCGGATCAGCTCGGCTACGTGCGCGTGCATGATGTTGAGCATACCGCAGCAAAAACCACGCCCTGATCGCCAGGCATAAAAAAACGGGCTGCCACTGGCAGCCCGTTTACTTTCTTACACAGCGTTACGGCAGAATCGAAGGCTGATCTGCGCCCTCTTTTTCCACTTTCTGCACCAGCATGTGTTCACGCTTCATGCCAAGTTTCAGCGCCAGCGCTGAAGAGACATAAATCGATGAAATGGTACCGATGGTGACACCGATCAGCATGGTCAGTGAGAAGCCTTTCAGCAACGCACCACCAAACACGAACAGGATCATGATCATCGCCAGCGTGGTGAGGGAGGTGATCAAGGTACGGCTCAGCGTTTGGGTCAGCGACACGTTGGTGATGTCGTAAGAAGACCCGCGGCGAATCTTACGGAAGTTCTCACGAATACGGTCGGATACCACGATCTTATCGTTAAGCGAGTAACCAATTACCGACATCAGCGAGGCGACAATCGTCAGATCGATCTCCACGCGTGACAGCGACAAAATGCCGCAGGTGATGATCACATCGTGCGCCAGCGCCAGTACGGTGCCGAGCGCCAAACGCCACTCAAAGCGGATGCCGATGTAGATCAAAATCGCAATCAGCGCCGACAACAGCGCCAGCGCACCGGCCTGCGCCAGATCGCTTCCCACGCTTGGGCCAACGAACTCGATACGTTTCACGGTGGCGTTCTGCTGCGTGGTCTGGCTGATTGACGCCAACACCTTGTTGCCCAGTTCGGTACCGGCATTGCCGGTCGCCGGTGGCATACGCACCATCACATCGCGGCTGCTACCAAAGTTCTGCACCAGCGGCTCTTCAAAGCCCGCCTTCACCAAACCTTCGCGCAGCGCATCGAGATCCGCCGGTTTTTCCAGGTTAATCTCAATCACCGTTCCGCCGGTAAAGTCGAGGCCCCAGTTGAAGCCTCGCACACCGATAATGGCAATAGACGCCACAATCAGCAGACCGGAGATGATGAAAGCCAGCCGATCCCAGCGCATAAAGTCGACGACTTTACGCCCGTGGTTTAGCTGCTCAATACTATATTCCTGTGCCACAACGCACTCCTCAGATAGACAGCTTGTTGATGCGTTTGCCGCCGTACACCAGGTTAACGATGGCACGGGTGCCGACGATAGCGGTAAACATTGAAGTTGCGATACCGATAGCCGTAGTAATCGCAAAGCCTTTGATTGAACCGGTACCGACCGCATAAAGAATGATGACTTTAATCAGCGTCGTAACGTTGGCATCGACGATACTGGAGAAGGCGCCTTTATAGCCTTCATGAATCGCCTGCTGCACCGAGCGTCCGTTACGCAACTCTTCTTTAATACGTTCGTTAATCAATACGTTAGCATCAACCGCCACCGCCAGCGTCAGCACGATACCGGCGATACCCGGCATGGTGAGCGTGGCGCCAGGCAGCAGTGACATGATGCCGACAATCAGCACCAGGTTACACAGCAGTGCGCTGGTGGCGATAAGGCCAAACTTCTTGTAGAACACCACCATAAAGATGATGGACGCGATCAAACCCCACAGACAGGCTTCGAGACCTTGTGTGATGTTCTGCTGGCCCATGGTTGGACCGATGGTGCGTTCTTCTACAATCTGGATTGGCGCAATCAACGCACCCGCGCGCAGCAGCAGCGACAGCTGGCGTGCTTCGTTCGGGTTATTAATGCCGGTGATACGGAAGCTGTTGCCGAGGCGCGACTGGATGTTCGCCACGTTAATCACTTCTTCCTGTTTCACCAGAATCGAACGGCCGTTGGCATCTTTCTTACCGCTGTCTTTGTACTCCACAAACAGGGTCGCCATCGGCTTACCGATGTTGTCCTTGGTGAAGTTCGACATCATGTTGCCGCCCGCGCCATCCAGTGAAATGTTCACCTGTGGCTGGTTGTACTCATCCATGCTCGACGTAGAGTCGGTGATGTGGTCACCGGTCAGAATGACACGCTTGTACAGCACCACTGGCTGCCCTTCGCGCGTTTTCTTCACTTCCGAATCGCCCGGCACACGGCCGCTGGCTGCGGCGGTAGGATCAACGCTGGTATTAACCAGACGGAATTCCAGCGTGGCGGTGGCGCCCAAAATCTCTTTCGCGCGCGCGGTGTCCTGAATACCCGGCAGTTCCACCACGATGCGGTCAGAACCTTGACGCTGCACCAGCGGTTCGGCGACGCCAAGCTGGTTCACACGGTTACGCAGAATCGTGATGTTTTGCTGCACCGCATATTCACGCGCTTCGCTCAGACGCGCATCGCTCATGACCGCACGCAGCGCATCGCTGCCCTGGCTTGAGATCACCAGATCGCGGTGGCGCGTAGACAAGTAGCTGATTGCCGCGTCACGGCTGGCGCCGTCACGGAAACGCACTTCTACACCATAGTTCGCGATTTTATTAACGGTGGTATACGGAATGCTTTTGTCGCGCAGGTCGCTGCGCAGGCTGTCGGCGTTCTGCTCTTGCAGTTTGCCCAGAGCCGTATCCATATCCACTTCCATCAGGAAGTGAACGCCGCCGCGCAGATCAAGACCGAGTTTCATCGGCTCCGCGGCCAGCATGCTCAGCCAGCGAGGGGTTGCTGGCGCGAGGTTGAGTGCCACAATGTAGTCTTCGCCCAGCGTGGTGGTGAGTGCATCACGCGCGCGCAGTTGCGCATCCTGAGTCGCAAAGCGGGCCAGAATGGCACCATTTTCCAGAGCGAGGGATTTGCTCTCGATATTGTCTTGTTTTAATACGTTCTGGATCTGATCCAACGTTTGCTCACTGGCGGCGCCACCGCGCGCACCAGTGATCTGAACGGCCGGATCCTCACCATAGAGGTTAGGAAGCGCATAGAGCAGGCCGACGAGAATCACGACGACCAGCATGATGTACTTCCACAAAGGATAACGGTTTAACACGGCAGTTCCCTTCGGGAAGAAAAAATTACAGCGCCTTCATAGTACCTTTCGGCAGAACGGCGGCCACGAAATCACGTTTAACAACTACTTCAGTGGTGTCGTTCAGGGCAATTGAAACATAGCCAGTTTCTGCCACTTTGGTCACACGGCCAACTAAACCACCGCTGGTCAGCACTTCATCACCTTTAGAGATGGAATCCATCAGCTTCTTGTGATCTTTGGTACGCTTCTGCTGTGGACGCAGAATCATGAAGTAGAAGATCAGACCAAATACCACCAGCATGATCACCAGAGAATACGGACTTCCCTGAGACGGTGCGCCTGCTGCGGCTACGGCGTCAGAAATGAAAAAGCTCATTAAATTTCCCTCATTGATGAATTATCAGACGTTCAGCGGAGGAACCGCTTTCCCCGTCCGTTGGTAGAACTCGCTAACAAAGTGCTCTAATTTACCCTCTTCGATAGCCTTACGTAAACCGGCCATCAAACGCTGGTAATAGCGCAGATTGTGAATCGTATTCAGGCGTGCGCCCAGTATTTCGTTACAGCGATCAAGATGATGCAAGTAGGCACGGCTATAATTGCGACAGGTGTAACAATCACACTCAGCATCCAGCGTTGCGGTGTCATCTTTATACTTGGCATTACGGATTTTCACCACGCCATCGGTAACAAACAGATGACCGTTGCGCGCATTGCGCGTTGGCATAACGCAGTCAAACATATCGATACCGCGGCGAACGCCTTCCACCAGATCTTCTGGCTTGCCGACGCCCATCAAATAACGCGGTTTGTCTTGCGGAATTTGCGGACAGACGTGCTCCAGGATTCGGTGCATGTCCTCTTTAGGCTCACCCACCGCCAGGCCGCCCACAGCGTACCCATCAAAGCCAATCTCTACCAGACCTTTAACGGAGACATCTCGTAAATCTTCGTAAACACCGCCCTGAATAATGCCGAACAATGCATTTTTATTTCCCAGCGAATCGAAGCGGTCACGGCTGCGCTGTGCCCAACGTAAAGACATCTCCATCGAACGTTTGGCGTAATCCCAATCCGCCGGATAAGGCGTACATTCGTCGAAGATCATCACTACGTCAGAGCCGAGATCGAACTGAATCTCCATCGACTTTTCCGGATCAAGGAAAATCGGGTCGCCGTTGATCGGGTTGCGGAAGTGCACGCCGGCTTCGGTGATCTTGCGGATATCACCGAGGCTGAACACCTGGAAACCGCCTGAATCGGTGAGGATTGGGCCCTGCCAGTTCATGAAATCATGCAGATCGCCGTGCAGTTTCATGATCTCCTGGCCTGGGCGCAGCCACAGGTGGAAAGTGTTGCCGAGCAGGATTTGTGCGCCGGTCTCTTTCACTTCTTCCGGCGTCATGCCTTTCACCGTGCCGTAGGTGCCCACGGGCATAAAGGCCGGGGTTTCGACAACGCCACGATCAAAGACCAGACGGCCACGGCGCGCGCGCCCGTCGGTAGTATCTAATTCAAATTTCACATTAACCTCTAATCAGAGAAACAGTCTGATTCAATTACGCACCAACGCTTTCGTCAGGTGCCTGGGGATTACGGGTGATGTACATCGCATCGCCGTAGCTAAAGAAACGGTACTGCTCTGCCACCGCGCTGTGATAAGCCGCCATGGTGTGCTGGTAACCGGCAAAGGCCGATACCAGCATAATCAGGGTCGATTCCGGCAGATGGAAGTTGGTGATCAACGCATCAATCACCTGATAGTGGTAGCCGGGATAGATAAAGATCTGGGTGTCATCGAAGAACGGGGCAATCAGCGCGTCCTGGCTGGCCTTCGCGGCGCTCTCCAGCGATCTTACCGAGGTGGTGCCGACGGCGACCACTTTATTGCCGCGCGCTTTACACGCCAACACCGCATCCACCACCTCCTGTGGCACTTCCGCGTATTCGGCGTGCATGATGTGATCTTCGATGGTTTCTACGCGCACCGGCTGGAAGGTGCCGGCACCGACGTGCAGCGTGACAAACGCCATTTCAACGCCTTTGGCTTTCAGCGCCTCCAGCAGCGGTTCATCAAAGTGCAAACCGGCGGTGGGTGCGGCAACAGCACCGGGACGCACGCCATACACGGTTTGGTACAGCTCACGGTCGGCATCTTCATCGGGACGATCAATATACGGCGGCAGCGGCATATGGCCGACGCTGTTGAGAATATCCAGCACTGCGCGATCGTCTTCAAAAGCAATTTCAAACAGCGTGTCATGACGCGCCACCATGGTGGCTTTAACGCTTTCGTCATCGCCCAGCAGCAACTCTGCGCCTGGCTTCGGTGCTTTAGAGGCGCGCACATGCGCCAGCACGCGTTTGTCGTCCAGCATGCGCTCAACCAGCATCTCGATTTTCCCGCCGCTGGCTTTACGGCCAAAGACGCGTGCGGGAATCACGCGAGTGTTGTTAAACACCAGCAGATCGCCCGGATTGAGCTTATCCATCACGTCAGTAAATACGCCATGGCTTAACGCGCCGCTTGGGCCATCCAGCGACAGCAAGCGACAACCGCTTCGCTGCGCCTGCGGATAGTGGGCGATTAATGATTCTGGCAACTCAAAGGTAAAATCGGCTACGCGCATGCTTCACTTCTTCAGGACTTAAAATCAGGCGGCATAGTCTAGCTGAAAAGCGGCAAATTCTGAACAACTGGCTGCGCTTCCGTGATTCTGCCTCAACACACCCTCATTCGAGTCAGTGATTCGGGTACATGAAAGCAGCCAACGCACCTGTAACTTGCAGTATGACGTGTATATAATGCGCCATGAACTTTCTCGCTCACCTTCACCTGGCGCAGCTGGCAAACAGCTCTCTGCTGGGCAATCTCATGGCCGATTTCGTGCGCGGTAACGTGCAATCGCAATGGCCCGCGCCCGTCGTGGATGGCATCGCCATGCATCGCCGTCTTGACGTGTTAACCGATAACCTGCCCGAAGTGCGTATTGCGCGTGACCTGTTTCGCCCCGAAACGCGCCGCGTGGCACCGATCACGCTGGATGTGATTTGGGATCACTTCCTTGCGTTACACTGGGAGAAATTTCATCCCACGCAATCGCTGGCAGAGTTTACGCAGGCGGCTGAACGCAACATCGTGCCGCAGCTGGCCGGTACGCCGGAAGGCTTCATAGAATTGAATGCCGTGATGTGGCGCGAGCGCTGGTTTGAACACTACGCGGAACCGACACGGCTGGCGCGCGTGCTAAGCGGCATGGCACATCGTCGTCCGCGTCTGGTTGCGCTGCGTGATTCCTATCAGGATTTCATCGATCACTATGATCGGCTCGAACCCCTGTTCTTCCAGTTCTATCCGCGCCTGATGGCCGACGCGCGCGCGCAACGACTGTAGAATTCAAGACCCGTCTGTTGGACGGGAAATTTCCCATCCCCTACCCTGCGTGACCTTAATTTTCGTCACACTCAGGGAAATCTTATGCAGCATCTTATTGCAAATCGGCTCGCAGAAGCCGGCCTTAGCTATACGCACATCATGGCATTGGGAATAGTGATTGCCATTATCTTTGCCATCTCGCTTATCACTCACGCCATTCTGCACCGCGCTATCTTGCCGCTGCTGCGTCGTTACACCGAAAAAAGCAGTCGCCAGTGGCCGAAGGCGTTGATTAACAGCCGCCTGTTTAGCCGCAGCGTATGGCTGATGCAAGGCGTGTTATTTAAATTACAAACCGAATTATTCCTGCATGACAGCAGCCAGTTATACAGTGCGCTGCTGATTGTCGCCCAGCTTTGGATGATGATCTTCGCGCTTCTCATGCTGTTCTCCTTGCTGGATCTGCTGCAACAACTCAGCGTTAATAGCATGCTGGCACAGCAATTGCCGCTGCGCGGAATCATCCAAAGCGTGAAACTGATCGCCGCTATTTTAATGGTGATCATGATTATCTCGCTGCTGCTGGGAAAATCTCCGGGCGTATTGATCACTGGACTCGGCGCCATGACGGCGGTGTTGATGCTGGTATTTAAGGATCCCATTCTGGGCCTGGTTGCCGGTATTCAGCTGGCAGCAAATAACATGCTGAAAATGAATGACTGGCTGGAAATGCCGAAATATGGCGCGGACGGTGCGGTGATCGATATTTCACTGACCACGGTAAAAGTACGCAACTGGGATAACACCATTGTCACTATTCCTGCCTATGCGCTTATTTCTGATTCATTTAAAAACTGGCGTGGCATGTCGGAATCGGGCGGACGTCGTATTAAACGCAGTATTCATTTAGATACCACCAGCATTGCCTTTCTCGATGACGCCATGATGCAGCAACTGAAAAGCGCTCATCTGCTGACGCCGTATCTAAACAGTAAAAGTGAAGAGGTCGCTGCATGGAATGCGCAGCTGGGCTGTGATTTGAATTCACCGCTGAATGGACGTCGCTTAACGAATGTCGGTACTTTCCGTGTCTGGTTGCAAAGCTGGCTGGAGCAGCATCCGCGCATTCATAAAGAGATGACGTTAATGGTACGTCAGTTAGCACCGGGTGAGAACGGCTTGCCGCTGGAAGTCTATGTTTTCACCAGCACCACGGTGTGGAAAGAGTATGAGGATATTCAGTCAGATATCTTCGACCATATTTACGCGGTTCTGCCTGCCTTTGGACTGCGCGTACACCAATCACCTACCGGTAATGACATGCGTCAAATTGGCGTGCGAACCCGCCACTAACGCTTCATCCCGCTTTACCAGCCAGCGAAAATAAA
Source organism: Enterobacter ludwigii (assembly GCA_900068845.1). Taxonomy (GTDB): domain Bacteria; phylum Pseudomonadota; class Gammaproteobacteria; order Enterobacterales; family Enterobacteriaceae; genus Pantoea; species Pantoea ludwigii_A. Next base: position 122,369 of record CEFQ01000010.1, on the reverse strand, counting down.
AATTTCGCTGGCTGTGCTTCTACTCCTCTTGTCAGGCGCGGTCATCTACGGCTTAATGAAGCCTTTCTTAACTTTTGTTAAGTCCGTCACACAGCCAGGACGCCATTTTCGGCGTCAGTTGTTGCTCCTCCAGCCTGACAATCATAAGAGGGAAAGATGTCTTCAGCTTCGCTTACCGAACTCGATGCACGCTATCACTTCGCCTGTGATGTTGCGAAAACCGCCGCCAGCCGTGCTTTATCGTGGTATCAGCAACGTCATCAGCTCGTCGTTGAGCATAAGAAGGATCTCCAGGATGTGGCCAGCGAAGCCGATCGCAACGTTGAACAACTGGTCAAGCATCTGATCCACGAACGTTTTCCTGACGATGCGGTACTGGGCGAAGAGAGCGGCGGCATGACCTCCGGCGCGCGCTTTATCTGGGTGATCGATCCGATTGATGGCACCAGCAGCTTTGTTAATGGCCTGCACAACTGGTGCGTTTCGCTGGCCATTGTCTGTGAAAATGAAGCGGTAATTGGCGTGGTTTGCGATCCCAATCATCAAGAAACTTTTCATGCCTGTCGGGGAAAAGGGGCATGGGTCAATGATAAACGCATTCAATCGCACAGTGCGCAGCAGCTCAATCAGGGATTGCTGGGTCTCGGCAGTTCCAACAGCCAGCCTATTGAACCGCTCACTACCTTTATCGGCGCGTTACTGGCACAGGGTGGCATGTTTATCCGCAACGGTTCTGGCGCGTTGATGAGTGCGTGGGCGGCGGCGGGTCGATTAATGGGTTACTACGAAGCACACATGAATCCGTGGGATGGCTTACCGGGCATTGTGCTGATGCGTGAAGCGGGCGGCATCACCAACGATTATCTCGGTCATGAAGGTTTGCAGCACGGCAATCCGGTGCTACTGGCCAATGCCGTGATTTATCCACAGTTGAAAGCGCTGCTGCCTGCACATGTGACGTTATAATTTTTTTGAGGTTAAGCGCGTTAAATTATGCGAGCTTAACTTTTCAGGAAAATCACTTAAATTAACTGTAAGTAATTCTCTATTCCCATGTGGGAGTTTTCTCTTTTTTTTCTGAACATGCCGACAACAATCAAAATGCGATATGCTGAGTAAGTCAAACATCCCTTAGCATTACTTATTTTCTCCTTTTTTGATGTATTTTCGGCGACAGGATGCGCCGAATTATTTTTTGATCACATCACTGCGTTTGACTATTTAATATTTCGCGTTGTTTTCTACGTTTTATTTTACGCTTGCGATTAATGCACATTCCGTAGCGGCGCGATTTATCGCGCAATAAATTGCGCCGCTACAAATTGCGATATATCCAATAGGTGCTCACTGATGCGCACCTGAAATAACATCAGCCCTTACGCTTTTTCACCAGCGGCCACGTCAGCAACAGCACGGCAATCCACGCGAAACCAACGTACAGCGACACGCGCGTATCCGGGAAATAACCAATCAACCCAATAATGAAGGCCAGGAACACCACGCCAAACCACGCGGTTGCACTGCCACCTGGCATAGCGAAATCCAACTTCCCAGCTTGCTCTTGGCCAATTTTGCGGCGGAAGGCAATTTGCGACAGCAGAATCATGATCCATACCCAAACGGTCGCAAAGGTGGCGAGCGAGGCGATCACCAGGAACACTTTTTCTGGCATCAGGTAGTTGAGATAGACCGCGATTAACATCGCCATCATCATCACTAACACGGTCACCCACGGAATCCCGCGATTAGACACTTTCTGGAATACCTTGGGTGCGTGACCTTGCTGCGCCATACCGTGCAGCATTCGTCCCACGCCAAATACATCGCTGTTGATCGCCGACAATGAAGCCGTCAGCACCACGAAGTTGAGGATTGAAGCCGCCGCCGCGATACCCAAATGCTGGAAGGTCAGCACGAACGGGCTGCCGGAAGTGCCCACCTGATTCCACGGATAAATCGACATGATGACAAACAGCGTACCCACATAGAACACCAGAATACGCATCGGCACCGAGTTGATAGCGCGAGGAATCGAGGTCTTAGGATCGTCTGCTTCACCGGCCGTAATCCCGATGATCTCAATGCCGCCGTAAGCAAACATCACCATCTGCAGCGACAGCAGCATGCCGACAATGCCGTGCGCGAAGAAGCCGCCGTTGGTCCACAGATTGTGAATGCCGGTCGGTTGCCCACCGTTACCGATGCCCCAGAAAATCATGCCGAAGCCGGCAAGAATCATGATGATAATGGTGGCGACTTTGAAGAAGGAGAACCAGAACTCAACTTCACCAAACACTTTCACGCTCATCAGGTTGATGGCACCGATAATCAGTACCACGCTCAGCACCCAAATCCAATGCGGTACCTCGGGGAACCACACGCCCATGTAGATACCAAACGCCGTTACGTCGGCAATCGCCACGATCAGGATTTCAAAACAGTAGGTCCAGCCGGTAATGTAACCTGCCAGCGGGCCGAGATAATCCTGCGCATAGCGCGAGAATGAGCTGGCCTGCGGGTTGTTGACCGACATCTCACCCAGCGCACGCATGATGATGTACGCCACCGCACCGCCGATGATGTACGCCAGCAACACGCTTGGGCCTGCCATTCTGATGGCATCGGCCGAGCCGTAAAACAGCCCGGTGCCAATCGCCGAACCCAGTGCCATAAAGCGAATGTGGCGCGTGCTCAGTCCGCGTTTGAGCTTATTGGTTTCTTGCATAACACTCAGTACCTTGAAAATGAAAAACCACGGGCAAGCCCGTGGTTGGAATTAACAGCAATGTCGCTTACTGATGAACGGCGACCTGCTCACGTCCTTTTGCCCGATCAACCACCGCAGCAATCACCATCATCGCCAGCGATGGCGGCAACCAGGAGAGTCCCTGATCGGCCAGCGGCAGATGCTGACTGAACAGCGGCAGCACATCTTTAAAGCTGGTGGTTTTGATGGCATCAACGATACCGAACAGCAGGCTGACCAACATGGTCGGCGCGATGATACGTGAACTTTTGTTCCACAACTTCAGCGTGAAGCTCAGTACCACCAGCACGATACATGGCGGATAAATCGCCGTCAGCACCGGAATCGAGATCTGAATCAGATGGCTCAGGCCGAGATTCGACACCACCATGGAGAACAGACCCAGAATAAATACCAGCGTTTTATACGACAGCGGAACATATTGCGCAAAGAATTCTGCGCAGGCGCAGGTCAGGCCCACCGCCGTCACCATGCAGGCCACGAAGATCAGCGCTGCAAGGAAGAAGCTGCCCATACCGCCGAAGGTCTGCTGCACGTAAGCATGCAGAATCTCAGCACCATTGGCGCTCTGCGCAACCAACGCACCGCTATCGTTGCCGAGTTTGAACAGCGTCAGGTAAATCAGCGTCAAACCGATACCCGCAATGATGCCGGCCAGCATGGTATAGCGCGTGAGTAATTTGGCATCTTCAACGCCGCGTGAGCGCGCCGCATTGACGATAACAATACCGAACACCAGCGCACCCAGCGTATCCATGGTCAGATAACCATTGACGAAGCCGCTGGAGAAGGCCGCTCGCTGATACTCTTCCGTACCCGGTGAAACGCCACCGGCAGGCCAGATCAGCACGGCGACGCCAAGCACAATCAGCGCCAGAATTTTCAGCGGAGCAAGGAAGTGGCCCACGGTATCCAGCAGTTTGCCTGGATAGAGCGAGATGCCGATCACCAGCGCGAAGTAAATCAGGCTGTAGATCAACAGCGGCAGCGCGCCATCGCCGGTCAGCGGTGCAATGCCGACGGCAAAGGAGACGGTAGCGGTACGCGGCGTGGCAAACAGCGGCCCAACCGCCAGGTAGCAAACCGTCGCCAGCAGCAAACCGGCGGCTTTACCAATCGGTGAGCTCAGCGCATCAATGCCGCCGCCCACACGCGCCAGCGCGATAACGGTGATCACCGGTAAGCCAACAGCGGTAATCAGGAAGCCGAATGCCGCCACCCAAACGTGTTCGCCAGACTGAATTCCCACCATCGGTGGGAAGATGATATTTCCTGCGCCAACGAACAGGGCAAACGTCATAAAGCCCAGCGCCAGGATATCCTTGGAGGTTAAACGGTGTGTCATAAACTTCTGTACTGCCTGTAGCTGATGTTGCGGTGGAAGTTGGGTTCGTGTTGTCCTCTGGATGCACTAAAACAAAGCCTTATCAGGCAAGACCAGCGTGATATGCGGTCTAAAACGCTAAAGCGCAGGTGATTTAAACTACTTTTCTTCTGTTCGCAGAGGGATAAATCGACAACGGCGCAAATTAGAACGTTTATAGCGAAGAAAGGCAATACGGGATCGGAAAACCAGAAGGATATAACAAGATAGCGGGATAAAGCAGTGAATCACGGCGGAATAGCGGGAAAACACCCCAGATGATTTGCTAAAACTTTCCTCAGTACGGGAGATTTCTTTGCATAAACCGGCCTTGAGATGCACAAAAGGCGCGATTTACGCGCCTGTTTGTTCAGGTTTACAGCATTACCAGACCGTTCTTGCTATCTCGACCACCAGACGAATCTTCTGCCACTGTTGCTCTTCGCTCAGGCTGTTGCCCTCTTCGGTAGATGCAAAGCCACACTGCGGGCTGAGGCAGATTTGGTTGAGGCTAACGAACTGCGACGCTTCCTGCAGACGCGCTTTCACCTGTGCCGCATCTTCCAGCTCACCGGTTTTGGTGGTGATCAGGCCCAGTACGACCTGCTGATGGCCTGGCTTAAGGAAGCGCAGCGGCTCGAAGCCCCCCGAACGTTCATTGTCGTACTCAAGGTAGAAGGCATCGATATTCACGCCACCAAACAGCACTTCGGCTACCGGCTCATAGCCACCTTCGGAGATCCACGTCGAGCGGAAGTTGCCGCGACACACATGCAGACCAACGGTCAGATCTTCCGGCTTGCCTTCCAGCGCGCTGTTTAGCACTTCAGCATAGATGCGCGCCAGTTCCTGTGGATCTTCGCCACGTTCGCGGATCTGCTGTTGCTGGTCAGTTGAGCACAGGTATGCCCACACGGTGTCATCCAGCTGCAGATAACGGCAGCCCGCGTCGTAAAACGCTTTGATGGCATCTTTGTAGGTCTGCGCCAGATCGGCGAAGTACTCTTTGAGGTCGGGATAAACCGTCGCATCGATCACCTTACGGCCACCGCGGAAGTGCAACACGCTTGGGCTTGGAATGGTCATTTTGGCAACCGCATCGCCCGCCACGCTTTGCAGGAAGCGGAAGTGATCCAGCATCGGGTGTTGAGGATTAAAGGCCACTTTACCGGTGACTTTCACGCCGTGCGCTTTGGTCTGCACGCCGTTGAACTGAATGCCCTGCTCCGCTTCGAACAGCTCTACGCCGTGCAGATCGCCGAAGAAATCGAAGTGCCACCAGGCGCGACGGAATTCACCATCGGTAACGATCTGCAGGCCGTTGGCACGCTGCTGCTCCACAACGTGACGGATTTCGCGATCTTCAACCTGGCGCAATTGATCGGCACTGATTTCGCCATTGGCAAACTGCACACGCGCCTGCTTGATGGCTGCGGGACGCAGAAAACTGCCGACGGTATCGGCACGGAACGGATTATGACGTGGCATCTTCTCTCCTGGCTGAGCGCATAGTTGCGTCAGGGTATAATTTCGCTGGGTTATATCAGCCATCTGGACGGCTATATGTCCAAGAAGAATGCCACGCTGTTACACATTCGGCAACGGAAGAAAATTCAGGTCACATGAAACTATTTCATGTTCAGATGCACGTTCTTCAATTTCCCTCAATTGCCGCGCGTGCTTGTGACATCTGGCTATCCGACAATGGCAGATAACCGGCTTCACTCACCCGACGTTGACCCTGCGGCGACAAGACCTGATGCAGAAACGCATTGACCAGCGGCGGCAGCGGTTTACCCGGCGCTTTATTGACATAGATATAGAGCGGACGCGACCACGGATAGCGGCCGCTGCGAATGGATTCGGCATCCGGCATCACGCTGTCGCCGTTTGCCGTGACGACCGGCAGCATTTTCACCCCACTGAGATGAAAGCCAAAACTGGCATAACCAATGCTGTTAGGCGTGGCGGCAACGGCTTGTACCACCGCCGCAGAACCGGGGAATTCGGCAACGTCAGCGCGAAAATCCCCTTTGCACAGCGCCTGCTGCTTGAAAAAGCCCCACGTTCCCGAAGCCGAGTTGCGGCCATAACGTTGAATGCTGCGCGTGGCCCAGCGGCTGTCGCTCAGGCCGAGATCGCCCCAACGTTGCGGCACTTGCCGCCCGCCGCACAGGCGGGTAATGGAGAACAGCGCGTCGAGCTGTTGCGGCGCAATGCGCGGCAACGGGTTATCCTGATTGACCACTACCACCAGCGCATCCATCGCCACCGGCACGGCCAGCGGCGGGTAGCCGTAGCGCGCGGTAAAGAGTTGACGTTCATCGATTTGCATCGGGCGGCTCATCGCGCCCAGTTGAGCAGCACCCGCCGCCAGCGCGGTCGGTGCGGTAGAAGATCCCGCCGCCTGCACCTGAACGTTCACGCCCGGCGACTGACGGCTAAAATCCTCGCCCCACAAGGTCATCAGGTAGCCAAGCGTGTCCGATCCAACGCTGCTCAGATTGCCGGTCAGCATGGTTTGTTGGCCATGTGCTAAAGCAGAGCAAAGCAGCATGCAGGAGAGCAACAGCGATTTCATGAGCGGTTCCGCAATTCAATAAGGGCTCTATTCTGTCGCGGCGCGATTTAACGCGCAATAAATTGCGTCATGGCAGCCAGCGAGGCGCGAATAGGTCGCCATGAATGGCGTAATGCTGGTCAGTTAAGAGATGAAAACCCCAACTACCTGGCGCAAACATTGTAGCGGCGCAATTTATTGCGCGATAAATCGCGCCGCTACGGAATGTGCGGTAATTAATACGGCGCTTAACTGATTGGCATTACGCCATGAAGGGCGACTCTACGTTTACGGAGCTGGGTTTTCGTAGGGTGCGCATTTATGCGCACCTGAATGCATAGGCAATAAATTGACTCACTCGGTGTTAACGCGCTCTTGAGTCACGTTAGCCACAATCAACCGCTGCGGCAGAAGAAAGCTGAAACAGGTTTCCTGATGCGGCACGCTGGTGATTTCCAGCCGCGCGTTATGATGGCCCAGCGCATGTTTCACAATCGCCAGCCCCAAACCGCTGCCGCCAGTAGCGCGCGAACGCGCTTTATCCACACGGTAGAAACGCTCGGTGAGGCGTGGCAGATGCTGCTCGCTGATGCCCGGCCCGTCATCGCACACCTTAAACTGCGCACCTTGTTTGGTACGCAACCAGCTGATGTCGATGCGCGTGCCTTCCGGCGTATGATTCACCGCGTTGTAGACCAGATTGGAAATGGCGCTACGCAGCTGCTCGTCATTGCCGAACACTTTAAGGTGCGGATCGGTGTGGAAATGGATGGTATGACGTCCCTGACTCAGCGTTTCCGCTTCACGCTGCAACAGCAGCAGCATGCCAGGCACATCCACTGTCTCTTTCAGATCGATGGCCGGAGCCGCTTCAATCCGCGATAAGGTCAGCAGCTGTTTTACCAGGCTGTCCATGCGTCGCGTCTGCTCTTGCATGGTATGCAATGCCTTGCTGCGCGTGCGCTCGTTCATTACCGAGTCGTCCATCATTTCCAGATAACCCTGCAGCACCGTTAGTGGCGTACGCAGTTCATGGCTGACGTTAGCAAAGAAGTTACGTCGCGCGCCTTCCAGCTGGTGCATTTGGGTGACATCACGCGCCACCATCAGCCACTGCCCTTCGCTGTATGGCATCACGCGGAATTCCATATGATGCTGATTATTGAGGATCTGCGTCAGCGGCATGTCGAACTTGCGCTGGCGGATATAACGGGAAAATTCAGGATAACGCAGCAAATTGAGGATGTTCTGGCCGTTATCCTCCGGCCAACGCAAGCCAAGATGCTGTTGCGCCAAACCATTGCACCAGAAAATGGTGCCCTCTTCAGTGGTCAGTACCACGGCATCCGGCAGCGATTCTGCACCGCTGCGGAAACGTTTGATCAGATTACCCAGCTCACGCCGCCGCCGCCGGTTGCGCAGCTGCATCTGATACAGACCATAGAACAGCGGTTCCCAACTGCCGCGTCCGGTGGGCGGCGTCATTGAACGATCGACCCACAGCCAGTGCGACAAACGCATCAGATTTCTGAAATGCCACAACATCACGCAGCTCACCGCAATCAGCAGTAGCCACGGCAGATAGCCGAACAACAGACCCAACACCAGCGCAGGTAAACAGACCAGCGCCAGCTCGGTCAAAAGTCTCTTCCAGGAGAGTCGTTCCAGCACGGTAAAAACTCCGTTTACGTTTAGTAGCGGGCTGAGAAACGATACCCTGTTCCGCGAACGGTTTGAACCATGCGATCGTGGCCGGTCAGTTCCAGCGCTTTACGTAAACGGCGAATATGCACATCGACGGTGCGATCTTCGACATACACATTGGTGCCCCACACGTGGTTCAGCAGCTGTTCGCGGCTGTAAACGCGTTCCGGATGCGTCATAAAGAAGTGCAGCAGTTTGTATTCGGTCGGTCCCATCTCCAGCGGCGTGGTTTCCGACATCACGCGGTGCGATGACGGATCGAGGCTCAGCCCCTGCATCTCAATCACCTCTTCCACCGCCATCGGCGAAATACGGCGCATCACCGCTTTGATACGCGCCATCAGCTCTTTTGGCGAAAACGGCTTGGTAATATAGTCATCCGCCCCCACTTCCAGACCGCGCACGCGATCTTCTTCTTCACCGCGCGCCGTCAGCATCATCACCGGAATGTCGCGCGTCATGGCTTCACGCTTCAAATGCTTAATAAACTGGATACCGCTGCCGCCGGGCAACATCCAGTCCAGCAGAATTAAATCAGGCCAGGGTTCGATCAGCTTACCAATCGCGCTGTCATAATCTTCCGCCTCAATAGGCTGGTAATCATTCTGTTCCAGCACGAAACATAACATTTCACGGATGGGAGCTTCGTCTTCCACAACCAAAATGCGCTTAGCCATTGTAACTCCTGCTAGTGTGACACCGTGTCACTGGGATTTGCGGCGTCATTATGCGTCAGTTTTGTGACACTTTTATGAAAAACACTGCCTTAAGATAGATAGATAAAAAACGGAAATGTCACAATAAAAATCTGCTTTTTTTCTTTGTGATCTTAAGTGGTTATAATTCGCCTTCGCTAAACTCAGCACGGAGCAAACATGCGCATCATTCACACCGCTGACTGGCATCTCGGCCAGTTCTTTTACAGCAAAAGTCGCGCCCGGGAACACCAGGCGTTTCTTGACTGGTTGCTGGATCAGATTGTGCAGCATCAGGTGGATGCGCTCATCGTCGCGGGCGATCTGTTTGATACCGGCTCGCCACCGAGCTACGCGCGCGAAATGTTTAACCGTTTTGTGGTGGCGCTGCAGCCGAGCGGCTGTCAACTGGTGGTGCTGGCGGGCAATCACGATTCGGTGGCGACGCTGAATGAATCGCGCGAGCTGCTGGCCTGCCTGAATACCCAGGTGATCACCAGCGCCACACCACAAGGCGAACAGCAGGTGTTAACGCTCACGCAGCGCGATGGCGCGCCGGGTGCGCTGCTGTGCGCCATTCCTTATCTGCGTCCACGCGATATTCTGCGCAGTCAGGCCGGACAATCGGGGCGCGAGAAGCAGATTTCGCTGCTGGAAGCGATCGCGCAGCATTATCAGCACTGCTTTGCTGCCGCGCTGGCGCAGCGCGAGGCGCTGGACAGCACGCTGCCGATCATCGCCACCGGCCATCTCACCACTGTCGGCGTGACAAAAAGCGATTCGGTGCGCGACATCTATATCGGCACGCTGGATGCGTTTCCGGCGCAGGCGTTTCCACCCGCGGATTACATCGCGCTCGGTCACATCCATCGCGCGCAGCGCATCGCCAACAGCGAGCATATTCGCTATAGCGGCTCGCCGATTCCGCTCAGTTTTGATGAACTCGGCCGTGAGAAAAGCGTCTTCTTGCTGACGTTCAGCACCACGCTGGAGACGGTCACGCCGCTGACCATTCCGCACTTCCAGCCGATGCAGATGCTGAAAGGCTCAATGGCGGAGATCGAACATCAGCTGGCGCAGTTCCGCGAAAGCGCCAGCGAACTGCCCACGTGGCTGGATATTGAGATCACCACGCAGGAATATCTCAGCGATCTGCAACGCCGTATTGAAGCACTGACCGAAAAACTGCCGGTTGAAGTACTGCTGGTGCGCCGCAGCCGGGAGCAGCGGCAGCGCAGCCTGGAACGGCTGGAGAACGAAACCCTGAGCGAATTAAAAGTGGAAGAGGTCTTTGCCCGCCGCCTGGCGCAGGAAGATCAGCTGGATGCAGAGCAGGCCGAGCAACTCACGCAGCTGTTCCGCACCACCCTCGCGGCGCTGGAGAATCCATCTGCATGAAAATTTTGACGCTACGCTTTAAAAACCTCAATGCACTGCGCGGCGAATGGTTTATCGATTTCCGCCGTGAGCCTTTTGCCAGCAATGGATTATTTGCCATTACCGGCGCCACCGGCGCGGGCAAAACCACTTTGCTTGATGCCATTTGTCTGGCGCTCTATCACCAGACGCCGCGCCTCGGCACGCTGTCGCAAACGCAGAATGAGCTAATCACGCGCGACACCGCCGAGTGTCTGGCCGAAGTGGAGTTTGAGATCAAAGGCGAAGCCTGGCGCGCCTTTTGGAGCCAGAACCGCGCGCGCGGCCTGGCCGACGGCAAACTGCAGGCGCCGCGCGTCGAGCTGGCACGCGTCGCCGATAATCAAATCATCGCCGATAAAGTCGGCGACAAACTGAAAGCAATTGAAACCCTGTCGGGACTCGACTTCGCCCGCTTTACCCGCTCGATGATGCTGTCGCAGGGCCAGTTTGCCGCCTTTCTGAATGCCAAACCCGGCGAACGCGCCGAGCTGCTGGAAGAGCTAACCGGCACCGAAATTTACGGACAAATCTCGGTGCAGATTTACGAGCGCTGGCGCACCGCGCGTGGCGAGCTGGAGACGCTGCGCGCCCGCGCCGGCGGCATGTCGCTGCTCGATGAAGCGCGCCGCGCAGAACTGACGCAGCAGTTGGCGGATCTGAGTGTGCAGGAGAAAGCCCTCAGCGAACAGCTAACGCTGGCGCAACATCAGCAACAATGGCTGATGCAGCAACAGCAGCTGACGCAGGAACAGCAGCAGGCGGAACAGACGCTGCTTGCCGCGCAACAGGCCTGGCAGCAGGCCGATGGCGATCGTCAGCGGCTGGCGCGGGCCGAACCGGCAGAAAAACTGCGTGAGAAGCTACAACAGCGCGAACAGTTGCAAAGCGATCGTCGCACGCTGGAACAGCAATCACAGCAGCGACAGGCGCAACAGCAGCAGGCCAAAAGCGCGCTGCAACAGCACGAAAGCCACTATCAGGCAGCGCAGCAGGCACGCGAGCAGGCGTTACAGCAACAGCAGCAGCTAGAAACGCTGCTGACCGAGCAGGTTATCCCGCTCGATCAACGCATCACCACCCTGTCACAGCAGTTGGATGAGCAACAGCGGCTGCATGTGCAGCAGCAACAGGCGCTGCAAACCAGCCAAATCGCGCTCAGCAAGCAACAGCAGGTAAGTGAACATTTACAACAGCAGCTGGCGCAGCAGCAGGAATTCCGCTCCCGAGAAGCTGCAGTGGCCCATTGGGGCGCTGAACTGACCCGCTGGCAGGCGGAGATCGCCCGACTGGATGAACGCGAACAGACGCTAAAACAGTTGATTGCGCAGCAACAGCAGCAGCGCAACCAACTGGAGCAGCATCAACAGGCGCAGACCCAGCGTGAACAGGCGGCGCAACCCTTGCAGCAAGCCGAAGCGCAGGCCGCGCAGCAGCGGCTGCAAGCGGAGCAAGCACTGACTTCGCTTGAGTCTGAAGTCGCCAGTCCACAGCTGCGTGCCGCCTTGACGCAACATCAAGCGCAGCGTGCTGCGCGGCAGCAGCTCAGCCTGCTCGCCGCGCAGTGGCGCTCGCTACAACCGCAGCGGGTGCAGCGTCAGCAGAAACTGGCGCAGTTGCAGCAGCAACATCAGGAAGCTGAACAAGCGTTGCAGGTACTGCGCGAAGCCTACAAGCGGGAACATCAGGCGCTGCTTGATGTGCGCAAAATCTGTGAGCTGGAGCGCACCATCGCCCAGCTGGCTGATGAGCGCGCGAAACTGCAGCCGGATCAGCCCTGCCCGCTGTGCGGCTCGTGCCAGCATCCGGCTATCGCGCAATATCAGCAGCTTGAGCCAGGCGCCAATCAGCAGCGTCTGGTCGAGCTGGAAACGCGCGTGGCGCAGCTGAAAGAGTCCGGCACCGCCAAAGGCGAGCAGCAGAAATTGTCGCTGCAACAGCAGCAGGCGCTGCAGCAGGAAATCAGCGAATACGACCAGCAGCTCACAACGGTGAACACCCAGTGGCAAGCGCTGTGCGGTGAGCTGGCACTTACCTGCACACTGGAGCAACAGGATGACTTTGCGCAGTGGCAGCAACAGCAGGATGCGCAGGAACAGACACAGCAGCAGCAGCTACAGGTGCGGGAAAACGCCGCACGTGCGGTGCAGCAGGCAAAAGACGCCCATCTGCAACAGCAGCAACGGTGGCAACAGCATCAAAATCAGCAGCAGCTGGCGCAGCAGCAGATCATCAGTACGCAGCAGACGCTGGATGAAATCATCCAACGCGAAGCCACTGAACGCAGCGCCATGCAGCAACTGGCGCAGCAGCTGGAACAACAATTGTCGCAGCATCAGCTCAGCCTGCCACAAGCGGCAGCGCGGGAAGGCTGGATCAACGCGCTGCAGCAGCGTTGGACTTCATGGCAGGAAAATGAGCGTTTATACAGCGAGTTGCAGCCACAGCTGGCAAAAGCAGAGAGTGAACGCAGCAGCTTGCAGCAGAATTTAGCGCGTGAACAGCAGCGGCTTGATGAGCTGCAGCACTCGCTCAACGCTCTGCAACAGCAGCATCAACAGCAGCAGCAACAGCGTCGGCAGTTGTTTGGCGATCGTCGGGTGGCGGAAGCACGTCAACAGCAACACGCCGCGCTACAGCAGTGTGAACAGGCGCTGGCGCAACAATTAGAGCAGTGGCAACAGGCACAAAGCTTGCTGCACAGCCTGAATGGGCAATGTGAGCAAATTGCTGCGCAGCAACACACGTTGAGTGAACGCGTCGCTGCCGCAGAAAATGCCTTCCTTGTCGCGCTGCAGCAAAGTGATTTTGCTGATGAAACAGCACTGCGCGCCGCCCTGCTCGATGAGCGCGAGGTGCAGCAACTCCGCCAGCAGTTGCAGACGCTCGATCAACAGCGCCAGCAGCAACTTACCCTGAGTGAACAGCTTACGCAGCGCGGCATAATGCATCAGCAGCAGCGCCCGGCGGATCTCAGTGATGAAGTCGCCGCCCACATCCAGCACCAGCTGGAACAGCTACGCGTGACCCTGCGTGACAATGCGCGTCAACAGGGCGAGGCACAGCAGCAGTTGCACAGCGATGCGCAACGGCGTCAACAGCAGCAGTCGTTGCTGACGCAAATCGCTACTGATGAAGTGGAGCTGGCGCAGTTGAGCCGCCTGAACGATCTGGTTGGCTCGGCCAAAGGCGATAAATTCCGCCGCTTCGCGCAAGGCCTGACGCTCGATCATCTGGTGTGGCTGGCGAACCGTCAGCTCGATCGTCTGCACGGTCGCTACCTGCTGCAACGCCGCGTCAGTGAAGAGCTGGAACTGGAAGTGGTTGATACCTGGCAGGCGGATGCCACGCGCGACACCCGTACGCTGTCGGGCGGTGAGAGCTTCCTTGTCAGCCTGGCGCTGGCGTTAGCGCTGTCGGATTTAGTCAGCCATAAAACGCGCATCGAATCATTATTCCTCGACGAAGGCTTCGGCACGCTGGATGCCGAGACGCTGGATACCGCCTTGGATGCGCTCGACGCCCTGAACGCCAGCGGCAAAACCATTGGCGTGATCAGTCATGTGGAAGCGATGAAAGAGCGTATTCCGGTACAGATCCGGGTGCGTAAGATGAATGGATTAGGCTACAGCAAGCTGGAGTTGCCGGGCGAGTAAACCTAAGAATGCACAATATACGTAGCGGCGCGATTTATCGCGCTACATGCAGCGGATCACGTCTGAAAAAGCGCGATAAATCGCGCCGCTACGATTAACTGCGTTTTTTTACCGGGCGCTCGCCAACTTATAACGCGGGCCGACCAGCAAACCGCCCTGCTCGTTTTGCGCTAACAAACGGGCGCTGGTGACACCGGCGATGGTGTGCGCCTTATCCGACACATTGCTGGAAATCTGCTTAATCGCAGCGGAGACCAACATGCCGATAATGCCGCCGTTATTGTTGTTGCCGTCTTCCGCGTCGCTGGCGGTGGCAATCCCCTGCCACAGCTCTTTACCGCTGCGCAAATCCACCAGGCGTGCCGTTGCCGACACCTTGGTCACGCTCTGAATGACCTGATAACTGCTGCCGTAATCGGTAACAGAAATGTACAGCGCGCTGTCGGCGTGGAAAATATCGTGCAGGCGCTGCGGGCTAACGGCCTGGATTTCATGGCCATTGGTCAATCCGTTCTGCTGGAAGGTTTCATCCACCACCGCCACCGGGAACACGTAATAGCCTGCTTCGGCCAGTGGACGCGTCACCAAAGAGGTGAAGCTGTTGGCCGCATTCACATCGGGCGCACGGTTATCCGCCGGTAGCACCAGAATAGATGCCGGTTTGCTGGCGCGGAAGGCGCTGTAGTCATACGGCTTTTTGTGCGCACAACCGGTCAGCAGCAGTGCGGCAAGCACACCACAAGCAGCAATGATTTTTTTCACTGGGCAACTCCTTGTTTTTTCTTCATCAGAAAGTCCATGTACGGGGCCGATTCCGGGAACAGCTGTTTCTCGGTGGCAAACTGGCCGAAGGCTTTATCGGTATCACCGTTTTTCGCATATAACAGCCCCAATTGCGCGTGCAGGCCTGGCGCCACTGGCTTGTTAACCGCTTTGGCTTTTTCGATATCCAGATTCAGTGCCTCAATCTGCTTTTGCGGATCGCTGTCATTTTTGTAGTAGCTGTAGATCTGCTGCTGATAATCGCCCCAGTAGTAGATGGGCTCCGGCCCTTTCGGTGCGCAGCCCGCTAGCACGCCGGCGGCGATCAGCGCCGCACTCAGTTGCAACAATTTCATGCTCAATATCCTTATTTCGCCGGACGCCATGCGCCGCTGTTAATACCATCGACTAAGTGATCCACCGCTTCACGGATCGCCAGATCCATCACTTTGCCATTCAGCGTCGAGTCATAGCTGGCCGTACCGCCAAAACCGATAACCTCACGCGCCGACAGCTTGAATTCGCCCGCGCCCTGCGCGCTGTACACCACTTCTGAGGTGGTAACATCAACCACATTCAGGTTCACTTTGGCGTAGGCGATTTGGTTCTTACCGCGTCCCAAAATGCCCCACAGCTGCTGATCGCCCACTTCTTTACGGCCAAATTCGGTGATATCGCCGGTGATGATGTAGGTGGCGCCTTTAATGTTCTGCTGGCTCTTCTTGAAGCCCGCTTCCTGCTGCAACTCTTTCAGGTTGCTGCGATCCAGCACGTTGAAGCGGTTGGTCTGCTGCAGATGGGTGACCAAAATGGTTTTCGACTGATTGCCAAGACGATCAACGCCGTCGGAGAAGATGCCGTTCATGTACGACGAGCGGTTATCAAACTGGCCGACCGCAATCGGGCTGCGTACGCCTTGGTACGCGGGCTGGCTGGCCGCGCGTACTTGTGGCGCTTCAATGGCACGTGACGATTCGGTGGCGCAACCGCTGAGCACCGAAACGCTTAACAAGGAGAGTGCCGCAAGGGCATATTTTTTCTGCATTTCTAATCCATGAATCAAAAGGAGATAAAGCCGCGAAGTGGCGGCAAATTCTGGTTCTGCCGACAGTCAGAGTAATGCCATAGCATTGATTAAATCGGTCTGTAGACTGTCGGCATTGAGGGAGAGGAACTTTAGTGAAAAGACAGGCATATTAATGAATTTAATTAATCGAATGACGGGATTATTGGGCGGGTTAATGATTGCTTTCGCGCTCAGCGCTTGCCAGCATCCTCAGCCAAAGCAACAGGATAGCATCGCCAATCTCTGTCAGCCGCAGCGCGCGCCGGGTAGCGCATCGTGTAAATGGGCTGATGAAATGCAGCATCAGCTCAACCAGCATTTCCGTGATGCCCGGCGTTATGCGGGTCAGCAATGTCTGGTGCGACTCGAATGGCAAAGCAGCGGGCGCTACGCGGTGACGCAGACGCAAGGCGATGAAACGCTGTGCCTGCGCGCCTGGCAATTGATTGGTCAAAACAAAGATTTGCCGCCGCCGCCGGATACTAGCCAGCCAGCGTGGTTCGGTTTTGCCCCGGCGACGCCGATCCATCCTGACGCCACTGGCGCGGGCTAATACCAAACCAGCGACGGAACGCGCGAGAAAAGGCGCTGACTTCGGAATAGCCGAGCAGCAGCGCCAATTCTGAGATCGGCAGCTGCTTTTGTTGCAAATAGTGAGTCGCCATCTCGCAGCGCACCTTGTCGACCAGCGCCGTGAAACTGATGCCCTCTTCACGCAGCCGCCGTTGCAGCGACCAGCTCGACAGCCCCATTTTATCGGCAATCTCCTCCAGCACCGGCTCGCCTTGCATTAGCGACAGATTGACCTGCGAACGCGCCTGTTCCACCACGCTTTGCAGGCTGGCACAACTGTTGAGACGGCGAATGGCATCCTGCATCACCATCAGCAACATCGGATCCTGTTCTGGCATCGTGCGCAGCAGATCGCGTTTTGGGATCAGTAATGAATTGAAGGGTTGATCGAACCACACTGGCGCATCAAAGACTTTGCAGTGCTCGTGCCACTGCTCCGGGCGCGGGTGTTCAAAATGCACTTCGCGCGGCGCCCAGTGCTTGCCAGCAACATGGCGGATCAGGTTGAGGAACATGCCGAGCGTCAGCTCAGCATCCTGACGTCGTGAGAGAATCGCACCGTGGCGCACCTGATAATCGAGCCGCCAGCACTCGCCTTTATCCACCAGCCGCGTCAGCGTATCGTGCTGATGCCATGGAAACGCATTCACCACGTTGTGCAGCGCCTGCTCCAGCGTGGGCGAACAGAGCCCGATATACCCAATCAAGCCTAATGACTGCGGTTTGAACTGCTTGCCGTAATGCAAACCGAAGTTATCAAAACCGGAATGGCGCGCCGCTTCTTCCATCACGCGACAGTAGTTCACCAAACCCAGACTCAGCGTGGGGCTTGCCAGCAGTTCGGCGTTGATGCCACTAATGCCAAAGATACGGTCAACATCGCCGCCTTTGTCAGTGATAAAGCCGCTGAGCCCGGTGGCCGCCGCTGCCAAAACGCCGCGGTTACTGGCGTCGACGGTTAAGGCGCTAAAGGCTTCGGTGGGTGTCATGAATGATTGCATCGGAACCTCATCAGGTGGTGCAAGTGAAACTTATTGAGGACTGCAGCAATTTTCGTACCAGGCGGATGATTTGCGGGTTTTATTGCCAGGTCGCCATGAATGGCGTAATGCGGATCAGTTAAGCCCCGTATTAATTACCGCACATTCCGTAGCGGCGCGATTTATCGCGCAATAAATTGCGCCGCTACAAGGTGTGCGCCAGGTAGTTGGGGTTTTCATCTCTTAACTGACAAGCATTACGCCATTTATGGCGACCTCGATTGCGCTGTGACAGCGCAAGGCTGCTCACTGCTGGTGCATCAAACGCCAACCGGCAGCTGATTGGTTTCCAGGTAACGTCGGCACAGCCGCACCGAATGGTCGGCCCAGCGCGGCCCAAGACTCAGCGCCATTTCCGTATCCGCATGCGATCCCATCCACGCCGTCATCTGAATACGCCGCTGGATCAATAACGTCGGCACTAGCGCCATCTCTTCATCGCTGATATGCGCCACTTTTTCGTAACCGAGGATCCAGTTATCCACCCATTCGGCGGCACGCGGATGATGCTCGACGAAACTGATCGCTGCCGCCAGATCGTGCAGGTACCAGCCCAAGCCGCAGTCATCAAAATCGATCACCCGCGTTTCGCCTTTGTGCAGCAGCAGGTTGGTCAGGCGCAGATCGGCATGGATCAAACCATAACGATCCGCACCTTTACCAAAGCCTTGCAGCTCCTGCCCCACACGCGTCACCGCTTCGGTAACGATGCTGTGATCGGCCGGATTGAGGTTCGGCGCATCCTGCCAGCGTCCCCAGTGACTATGATCGCTCACCATGGTGTGATGATCCCAAATGATGCGCTGGAAACCCGCCGGTTTCTGCCAGCTGCGGCTGTGCTGATGCAGGCGCGCAGTGATGTGGCCGAGCTGTTGAAAAGCTTTGGGATCAACGTCGGTGGTGGGCATTTCACCTTCGATCCAGTGGAACAGCACCGCATAACGCTCTGCGCTGTTCGCCATCGGCAGCGTCAATACGCTTTCGCCATCGCTGGCCGGGATCGCCTGCGGCACCATGATGCCGATGTCACGCAGCGCATCCAGCCACAGCAGCTCGCTTTGGATGTCCGCTTTGCTGTGGTAGTTAGGGCGATGCAGGCGCAGCGCATAGCGTTTGCCCGCCGCCTGCAACAGAAAGGTGGCATTTTCCGAGCGGCACAGCAGCTTCAGCTCGCCACGCAGCGCGGCGGGATAACAGGCCAGCGCCTGGTGCGCCAGCAGGGTGATTTCAGCATCGGTTAAGCTATCGGATTGTTCGGCACTCATTCATCAGTCTCCAGCATCAAGCACGTGTTATCAGCATGGGATGACGTCGTCCTGACTGCTTGACCGCAGACAACCCAAAGTTGACCGCAGCGTGCATCTGGCACTTTTTTTGCCACAGAGTTGACCGTGGAGGACAAAACTCACTGCGCCCGCGTCAAGTTTTCCCGCGCCATGCCACGGCATTATCACTTCACTGTAGCGTAAAGATAAAAAAGCGCGGTGAAGCTGCCGCACCAACAATGACGACGGGGAGAAGATGATGACGAATAAGCTCAAACCCACGCTGGGCGCCCTGCATTTGTGGGGCATCGCGGTTGGACTGGTGATTTCCGGTGAATATTTTGGCTGGAGTTATGGCTGGGGCGTGGCGGGCACGCTGGGATTTTTGATCACCACCGCAATGATCGCCACCCTGTATACCTGCTTCATTTTTAGCTTTACCGAACTAACCACCGCGATTCCCCATGCCGGTGGCCCATTTGCTTATAGCCGCCGCGCGTTCGGTGAAACCGGTGGTTTGATTGCCGGCCTGGCCACGCTGATTGAGTTCGTGTTCGCCCCACCCGCTATTGCGATGGCGATTGGTGCCTACCTCAACGTGCAATATCCCGATCTCAATCCGAAAACCGCTGCGGTGGGTGCCTACATCGTGTTTATGACGCTGAACATTCTCGGCGTAAAGCTGGCGGCGATGTTCGAATTGGTGGTCACGGTGCTGGCGGTTCTGGAGCTATTGGTGTTTATGGGCGTGGTGTCGCCGGGCTTCAGCCTCGCCAACTTTGCCGCCAACGGCTGGGCGGGCAGCGATCACTTTGGCATGCCGGCAATGTCGGGCATCTTCGCCGCCATTCCCTTCGCCATCTGGTTCTTCCTCGCGATTGAAGGCGCTGCGATGGCGGCGGAAGAGGCCAAAGACCCGAAACGCACCATTCCCAAAGCCTATATCACCGGCATTTTGACGCTGGTGGTGCTGGCGATTGGCGTGATGTTGCTGGCGGGCGGTGCAGGTGACTGGCGCAAGCTGTCAGACATCAACGATCCTTTGCCACAGGCGATGAAGATGATCGTGGGTGAAAACTCTAACTGGATGCATATGCTGGTGTGGATTGGCCTGTTTGGTCTGATTGCCAGCTTCCACGGTATTATTCTCGGCTATTCGCGCCAGTTCTTCGCCCTCGCCCGCGCCGGTTATCTGCCGCCCAGTTTAGCGAAACTGTCACGCTTCCAGACGCCGCATCGCGCAATTATCGCCGGTGGTTTGATTGGTATCGCCGCGATCTACAGCGATGGCTTCATCAATTTGCAAGGTATGACGCTGACGGCCGCGATGATCACCATGGCGGTGTTCGGCGCGATTGTGATGTATCTGATGAGCATGCTGAGCCTGTTTAAACTGCGCCGGACGGCGCCGGAGATGGAACGCAGCTTCCGTGCGCCGGGCTATCCGATTGTGCCGGGTATTGCGCTGGTGCTATCGCTGGTGTGTCTGGTGGCAATGTTGTGGTTTAACCCGGTGATTGGTGCCTTGTTTGTGGCGATTATGGCGGTGGGATACGTCTACTTCCTGGCAACCAAAGCCCAGCGCGATAATGCACCGCAGGATTCGATGTTAGTGGGTGAGTGAGTTCGTGCTGGCTGTCCCCCATCCCGGCCTTCCCCCGCAAGCGGGGGAAGGAGACGCTGCCATATGCAGCTTCTTAACTCACATATAGCAGCATCTTCCTCCCCCATTTATGGGGGAGGACCGAGGTGGGGGGCAACCAGCACGGTACAGGGGGACAGCCAGCACACACCGAATCTAACCCTTTACCGGCCACAGCCACGCCGCCCCACGCACACCACTCGAATCACCGTGAACCGCCTTCAGCACCGGTGTTTCACACTCGCGGCCAAACACCCACTGCTTCATCAGCGCTGGCACGGTTTGATACAGGCGATCGTTATTGCTCATACCGCCACCCAGCACAATCACATCGGGATCGAGCAAGTTCACCACTTGCGCCAGTGATTTCGCCAGACGCATTTCGTAGCGATTCATCGCCAGTTCCGCCACGGGATCCTGCTGCTCAATCAGCTTGATGATTTCCGCACCTTTTAACGTTTTGCCGCTCAGACGCTGATAATCGATGGCAAAACCCGTGCCCGACACGAAGGTCTCAATGCAGCCCTGCAAGCCGCAATAACACGGCACTTCAGCGCGATGGCGCAGTTCATCCTCGTCCATCCACGGCAGCGGATTGTGGCCCCACTCACCCGCATTGCCGTTACCGCCAATGCGCGACTCACCGCCAATCGCCACGCCTGCACCAGAACCGGTGCCGATAATCACGGCAAACACCAGCGGCTGACCCGCCCCCGCACCATCAACGGCTTCGGAAACCGCCAGACAATTCGCGTCGTTAGCGATGCGCACGTCACGATTCAGCGCCTGGGCTAAATCCTTATCCAGCGGCTGACCGTTTAACCAGGTTGAGTTGGCATTCTTCACCCGCTGCGTATAAGGGG
The DNA here is from genome assembly GCA_900068845.1 of Enterobacter ludwigii. Lineage (GTDB taxonomy): Bacteria > Pseudomonadota > Gammaproteobacteria > Enterobacterales > Enterobacteriaceae > Pantoea > Pantoea ludwigii_A. Next base: position 100,997 of record CEFQ01000010.1, on the reverse strand, counting down.
AAATCGTGCCGGGAATGCCGATGCCGACCGTGCCCTGCTGACCGGTTTTTTCTTCCGCCAGCAACACCAAATCGACAATCGCCTGTACCGTGGCAGCGTAGTCGTCACGCGGCGTATTGACGCGATGACGGAACAGTTCTTTACCCTGATCGGACAAGGCAATCACTTCAATTTTGGTACCGCCTAAATCAATCCCGATACGCACGATTTATTCCTCATTATTCGTTCTGGTGACCAATACAGTAGAAGGCTGAATCGGGAAAGGCAATGAAACGAATCCGATGTTTCGCTATCATGCGCGCTGACTTTGAGACTTGTGCGCCCGATCGCACCCACGGTAAGGAATCCCGATGTTGTGGTTTAAAAATATGATGGTTTATCGTCTGAATCGTGACATTCCGCTGTCCGCAGACGATCTGGAAAAACAGCTCGACGCCTTCACCTTTTCACCGTGCGGCAGCCAGGATATGGCGAAAACCGGTTGGGTTTCACCCATGGGCAATCGCGGCGAATCGCTGACGCATGAAATCAACGGACAGATGGTGATTTGCGCACGCACCGAGCAAAAAATCCTGCCGTCGCCGGTGGTGAAGCAGGCGCTGGAAGCCAAAATCGACAAGCTGGAAGCGGAACAGAGCCGCAAGCTGAAGAAGACGGAGAAAGACTCGCTGAAAGATGAAGTGCTGCACAGCCTGCTTCCGCGTGCGTTTAGCCGTTTCAGCCAGACTTATATGTGGATCGATACCGTTAATAACCTGATCATCGTCGATTGCGCCAGCGCCAAAAAAGCTGAAGATACGCTGGCATTGCTGCGTAAGAGCCTCGGTTCGCTGCCGGTGGTGCCGCTGACGCTGGAAAATCCGATCGAACTGACGCTGACCGAATGGGTACGTTCCGGTGAGTTGCCCGCTGGTTTTGCTTTGATGGATGAAGCCGAGTTGAAAGCGATGCTGGAAGATGGCGGCGTGATCCGCTGCAAGAAGCAGGATTTGATCTCTGACGAGATCGCCACGCACATTGAAGCCGGTAAAGTGGTCACCAAACTGGCGCTCGACTGGCAGGAACGCATTCAGTTGGTTATCGCCGATGATGCTTCGGTAAAACGCCTGAAGTTCAGCGACACGCTGCGTGAGCAGAATGATGACATTGACCGCGATGATTTCGCTCAGCGTTTCGATGCCGATTTCATTCTGATGACCAGCGAATTGGCCGCGCTGATTGCTAATCTGGTGGAAGCGTTAGGCGGAGAAGCGAAGCGTTAATTGCTTAGTTCGGGTCGCCATTGATGGTGTAATGCTCGTCAGTTAAGCGTGAATCGGTCACCATGAATGGCGACCCTACGTTTAAGCGTGAATCGGTCTTCATGAATGGCGACCCTACGTTTACAGAGCTGGGTTTTCGTAGGGTGCGCATTCATGCGCACTTAAGTAAGCGGCATTACGCCATCAATGGCGACCCGACAAAATCCGCGCGGTTTGTACCTTCATGCTTACCGCACGTCATTTCACTATCTGGTAGCGATACAGCGTGGTAACAAAATCCTGTTTCATGCCTAAAAACATCAATATCTGCACGTTCTTGCCATCAAAGTCATACAGCACGCGATAGTCGCTGTTTGGGTCCAATCTTTCTCGTAGATTCAATCCACGTTGTGACAATAGATGGCTAAATCGGTAGCGCTCAGGATCCTGCATAATCGCCGCAACAGAATCCATCAAAAGAGCATCGACAAATTCCGCCGCCAGTTTGGCGCCAATTGTTGTGCTCTTGAAAGATTCGATATCCTTCAGGGTCCACTCCGCCAGCGGTGCAATGCTTACTTTAAACTGAGGTGACATAAGGTTGTTCTCTTACGTTCTGGCGTTACGTAATTTCTCCAGAACCTCTTCTGGCGTCATACCGTCATCCTCCGCCACTTCCTGTTTGGCGATCATCGCTAATTTAAACAGGGCGTTAATTTGACGTTCCTCTTCCATTTTTAGTAACTCCGCTTCCCTTTCCGCTGCGGTTTGGACAAACAACTCCGCCACGCCATTTTTCGTAATAAATACCCCACCTTTGAAGAGTTCAGGATTGCCTAGCCCTTCGCGAGCAACCTTCTGTGACATAGTTTGTGCCATAGGTATGTGACCCTTATCGCGGCAGATAATGAAGTATCGTGGAGGCTGACACCTTCACACAATTGCCATTTATTTGAGGAGAGTAGCACTGCGAATAGAGGTGTACAAATTTATGCTAGATTTATACACCAGTGCGCTAAAGCGTGGCTTTTGCGGCGACAAAAAAACCTGCCATCCCAAAGGAATGGCAGGTTGATAAAATTCGGGTTCCACTACAACTTATAAATAGCGGCACAGATAAGAGGAAGGCTCTGCCACCTGCAGATGAAATTCGCTCTGGCCCGGTACGCTGAAGACGGAACCGGCTTCATACCATTTCCACTCAGTTTCGCCCGGCAGCAGCACTTTTAGCGCGCCGCTCACCACCGTCATCTCTTCTGGTTGATTGGTGCCGAAGGTGTATTCACCTTCCGCCATCACGCCAACGCTGGCACGGCCAATGGTCACGCTGTCGAAACCAATGGATTTCACTTTTCCGTCGAAATACTCACTCGTATTGAGCATATTACTTCCTCACAGCACATTATCGTGACTGGCAGATTACTAAGGAACTCGCTGATCTGTCACGTGAATTAGCGCCACAGATTGCAACTTGTGATCTGCTCGCATTAGACGATCAATTCTGCCGCCAGCTTGGCCACCAGCACGTTCGACAGCAGAACCGGAATGCCCAGCATTTTCTGCAGGAAATCGCGGTGCTTTTGGTGATAGCCGATGCAATCCAGCACCACCACATCCGCACCCTGCTCCTGCAGCGACAATCCCGCTTCCATCAAATCGGCCTGCTCCGCCAGATACGGACTGGCGACGGCAAAGCACGGCGGGCTGTTCAGATTGCGCCACTTGTTGGCCTGCTCGGCAATCTGCTCCTCCACCGGCACCACAATGCCGACTTTATGCGCTTGCACAATCGCGCGCACCAGCGGGGGAATGATGCGATCCGGCTCCAGCAATAAAGCGGATTGGGTTTTCAGCGCGCCGAACTCACCGGTACACAACAGCAAAATGGTGTCGTAGCCCTGCTGTTCAAGCGCGTTGATCTTACGTTGCAGTCCCTGCTCTACTTTTGGCCCGGACAGGCGCACTTGCTCGCCACTGGTCATGCGTGACACCAGCACCTTGTCGCCCGGTGCAGGCCCATACTGCGACTCGACATCAGCCAGCGTCAGACCGTCGAGTAAACCGGCATGCGCTACCTGATCGGCGGGCAGATATTCCTGCAGCAGCGGCAGAATGTCGCTGCGCGGTGATTGACCAATGGTAAGAGTGATCAGGGACATATTCATCATCAGGCTTTCCGGTTACGCAAGTGGCTGAGACTACCATACAAAGATAGCAGCAGCGCGTACTCTTGCGCGTCATAGAACTGGCAGGTTTCGCGTCCGAACTCTTTCGCCACTTCCACCGCAAACTTCACCGCAGAGGCGATATCCACTTCGTGACTCGCGCCGGTACCACAGCCAGGCACCACCGACTGCGCGCAGATCGCCACGCCGACCACCGGCACATCGGTGGCGGTTGAAGGCTGCAGAATGCTGTTGAGGTGATAAACCCCGTTGCCGTATGGCGTGATGTCCTGCGTGGTGATCGGGAAGGTGACTGCCGGTTGGCCGCTGGTCATCTCCATGATGCGTAACAGATCTTCTGAGACACGCAGGATGTAGCCCTCTTTCACTGTCGGCGACAGCGCGTAGCCTTTGTGATTGAGGATGCGGTTACCTTTAGTGGTATCGATCGACAAAATCGCATCAACCCCAGCAATCACTTCATTGTCATTCATGGTGATGTCGTCGCACGGCGAATCCATGAAATCGACCGGTTCGTGCGGACGCGTTGGTGCATCTGGACAGATGTGGGTGGTGATGATCACATCACCGGCCAACACGTCACCTTTCGTCTGCATCTGCGCCAGCTTCAGCGCACTGCTCACCGCCGCGACTGCGCCATCGGCGTCTGACACCATACCAATTCGCGTTGGCCGCGCGCCGATACCGCCGAGGCGACCAATAATGCCGAGCGTCGGTGCGTTGCCGCCGTTACTTTTGCCCTGCGCGCCGGGGATATCGATGCGGACGAAGTCGGTACGCCCTTTTGGCCCGCTAACGCGTTTTGTGCTGGCGGTCACGCCCGGATAGGCAGCGAACAAATCCACCACCTGTTGGCCATCAATGTAGGCGCTATCGAGTAACTCAAAGACCTGCAGTGTCTGCTGTAAACTCATAATGAATTCCCTGGATTATTTTTTGGTGCCACTGGCAAAAAGTGAATGGAAGAAGCTGTAAAGCGCGTCACCCGCGATAAATCCAGCGGCCATCACCTCCATCGGTGAACGTCCACGCTCACCCCACACGCGCAGGATCAGGATACGCAACGCGATACCCACCATCACAGCCCAACCGGCAGCAGCGTTGTTGATTAATAAGCCGGTCGCCAGCAGTACGCCAAGCTGACGCTTCGGTCCGCCGATCAACTGAATAATCGCGCCCGGTATCGCCCACATCAGCAGATTACCGGCGATACCCGGCTCCGCACCGGCCTGAATGGTTTTAGCGTAAACGCGCGCCACCGGCGGCAGCAGATTCTCCGCAAAGAAAATCGTGTGCGCATACCACACCACCGGAATACAGATGACAAAGGCGATCATCGCGGCGATCAGCTGGATGCGGCGGCCCCACAGCTCTTGCTGCACATCGGCACCGTTACCGCGCAGGATAAAACCGGCTTTCAGGTCATAACCCATATCGGCAAACGCCGGACCGGTGGCGGCGGTAAAGCCGCACAGCAGACACAGCGCCAGCGGCGGGAAGCCGAGCAAAATACCGAGAATCAACGTAATCAGCGCCACGGCAAAAGCCGGGAACCAGCCGGAGTGCATGGCGGCGATACCAACGATCAATTCATGCACGAAGGCGGCAAAGGCGGCATAGAGAATAAACAGCACCAGCATCGGCAGGCCCATCTGGCTCCATAAACCGCCTGCCAGCGCCAGCAGTGTGGAGATGACGATGTAGCCCACGGTGCCAAAACCGAGCGAACGTTTTACTTCGCTGTCGCTGCGGCTGACGTTGAGCTGATCATTGCGGCGGCTGCGAATCACCTGCACCACCTGAATCAGCGCCACTAAACCCGCCCCAACCATCACGCCATGCGGAATATACAGTGCGTTGATATCGATACCCGCAACCGGTTGCGCATAAGCACGCAGTAGGAAACCAATGCCGAGCATGCTCAGCGCCCAGATATTGCCGATAAACGCGGTACCAAATGCCGACATGGGGATCTTCAGCATCGAACCGACTATGCCGCCGACAATTCCCACCACCAGCAGCCATGCCTGACGACCGCCTTTATCACCGGCTTTGATCGCTTCCGCTGCCGCCACGCCCGGCGGCCATGCATTGCTGGCCGGGAACACGCGCGTATCGAACAGGCGATAGAGTAAATAGGCATCCAGCAACATCGCCGCACTGACGCCGACAAACAGCGGCAGCACCAGCTGCGGTTCGCCCAGCGCCCACGGCACCGCAATGGGCATTAACAGGCTATTGGCCGCACCGAAGGTGGCAGAAGAGATGGCGGTTTGCGCGAGGTTTTGCACTTCAATAGAGCGATAGCGCCGAAACCATTGCAGTGGAATACGCGCCAACAGCATGGCAAACAGCGCGCCAATAATAGAGGTATTGGGTGTCACCCCAATGGTGGTAATAAGCTGAACCCCAATGATGGCGCCTGCAACCGACAGCAGAACCAGCATTAAGGCAACGCCAACACTTTTTATTGGATTATTTTGACGCATGAGATCCCCGTATTTTCACCCTGAAGAAAACGCATTAAAATGCAATGCCCGGCACGCGGGACATCCACATCTTTATTTAATCGTTCCCTGATTATTGAAATAAGCAGGTCCGAAGACCTGCTATTTCCCTGGTGTGGCGCGAATAAACGCCTTTAAATCGAAAATAAGGTTATGCGCCGTATTTTTCGGCCATCAGTGCAGCCGTTGCGCGTAGTTCACTGAGCAGTGCTTCCGGATATCCGGGCGCCGCTTCTTGCGATAAAAACGAGAGGCACAGCGCGGCACTTTCGCCGCGATGTTTGTTGGTTACAGACACCGCCAGAGAACTGATGCCTGGCAGCGTCTCATTGCGCGCCAGTGCCCAGCCTTGTTGGCGAATCACCGCTAATTCTTTACACAAATCATCCAGCGTCAGCGGAGAGTTCATCGACGCCGCCTGCCAGTTGCTGGCGAAACGATCGCGCACCTCTTCCTCACTCAACTGCGCCAACAGTACGCGTCCGGTCGAGGTACCGGTTAATGAAACCCGCGTGCCTGGCGGTGTCACCAGTTGGGTAAAAAAACGACCGTGATACATGCGCATGACCAACACATCATCACCATCCAGCACCGAGATATAGCCCATGCACCCACTGCTGGCCGCCAGACGCGCCATCGGCGCCGAAGCGCTATCCACCAGCGGCGTAGACAGATAATGACCGGCAACCGACAGCAGCACGCGACCAATCTGAAAACAGCGACTCTCGGTATCGCGCTCAAGCAACCCTTCACTTTCCATGGTCGCCAGCAGGCGCGACACCGTACTTTTCGGCAAGCCCAACGCATCAACCACCTCGGTAAAAGTTAAGCCGGGATGGCCCTGCGTCACGCTAAAGCGCTGGAAAAGCTTAAGTACCGCGGAGGCATTTTCGAGTGTCGTCATGGCGCTTGTTCCACTATGCGGAACTGAGTTCCTCTATCAAGTTCTCGAAAGTAAAACGCTACGCTTACTCCGTCAAGCGCAAATTTTAAGCCGGACTTTTCTCATCAGATTTAAGGCAGCATAAAATACGGTGGAAAAAGAGAATTAAATGACGTTATCAGGCGAGCAATATATTCAGCAGGAAGGTGTGCAGATTTATTTGTGGATGACAGATATTTAGCAGGATTAATAAAAAACTTTAGCAACGGAAAGTAACCAAATTTGTGCCGGCGTCCTTGCCAGCCGACATTAACCGTTTTCGAAACCTTTACTCTTTTTCGACATCTTCGTAGCGCTCTTTAGCATCTTGCGCTTCGGCTTCGGTTTTGTGTTCACTAATTAACGTATCGGGTTTGGGATGGTCGGCGCGTAATTCATACCAGGTCACGGTTTGGTCCGCCGAGCCTTTTTCGACGCTAACGATGCGAGCTTCACGCGGGTACGGTGGTCTGCTTGGCATAATGTTCCCTCTTTTTCAGTTGTCCACAGACAGTGGTGATCCTCTGCCTACCGCTAAGTATAGACAACTGAGGATCGCTGCAAAAAAAGAGAGAAGAATCTGAGGGGTTAGCTCGCGCGTGCGAGTGACAGCGCGCGCAGGATTTGCTCTACAACGCGATCCGGCGATTGCATGGCATCCACTTCGTGATGGGCCGTTTGACGATACAGATGCGCACGCTCGCGCAGGATATCGCCCATCTCTTCGGCGATCGGGCGGCCAGTCAAGGTTGGACGCTGCGCCGCTTCCGGTTGATGTTCAAGACGACCGGCCAGCACTTCAGAGGGTGCATTCAGCCAAATCACCTGACCGTGTTCGCGCATAAAGCGGCAGTTTACCTCCGCCAATACCATGCCGCCGCCGGTGGCGATAACGGTATTCGGTGCGGTAACCGCACGCAGCGATTCGGTTTCGCGGGCACGGAAGCTATCCCACCCTTCAGATGCCACAATCTCCGCCACGCTTCGCTGCGTAGTGAGTTGTAGATAGTGATCGGTATCGTTAAAGGTATAGCCCAGCGCTTGCGACAACGCCTGGCCAACCGTGGTTTTACCGCAACCGCGTGCGCCGATCAGATAGATGGGTAATGACATCCGGGCTCATCCTCCGCCGTAATGTGCCGCACGGGCATCGTCATCAGGTCAATAATGCGTCGCATAATACCTGGATTTTATTTTATCAGCCACACGTGAGGCACGTTTTACGCATATTTCAGTCACATCCTAAGCTATTCGTTTGATTAGCCAGCGAAAAACAGTGCATGAATCGTGCATTGACCAAAATGTAAGAGCGGGCAACATTTCCTTACCAGGCCGTTGATTTACTTTCCTCAGCCGCGCCCTCATATATGGAGTCATACCGTAAATGGAGGTTTGCCATGCAAAACGAAGAACAACAACTTATTGATAACCTGTTCAGCCGACTGAAACAGGCAGAGACCCAAAGCGGCCCGCGCGATGCCGGTGCTGAACAGTTAATTAAACAGCATTTACAAAATCAGCCCGGCGCACCGTATTACATGTCGCAGGCGATCCTGATTCAGGAAGCGGCGCTGAAAAAACTTAATGCGCAGGTTACAGAGCTGGAAAGTCGTCTGGCGCAGGCGCAGCAGCAGCAACAAGCACCGCAGCAGAGCAGCGGCGGTTTTCTCTCAAGCCTGTTTGGCGGCGGTTCGCGTCCGGCAGCGTCGCAACAGCAGCAACCGGCGTGGAATAATCCCCCACCTCAGCCGCAACAGCAGTATGCACCGCCTCCGCAGCAGCAATATGGCGCGGCGCCGGCGCGCGGCACTGGCTTCCTTGGCGGCGCGTTGCAAACGGCTGTGGGTGTCGCGGGCGGCGTGGTAATGGCGGATATGCTGACCAGCATGTTCCACCATTCACAGCCGGAAGAGATTGTTAACATCATCAACGAACCGGCGCTGCCGCAGGTGGATAACAGCCTCGATACCTTTAATGGCAACGACAGTAACAATGCGTTCCTGAACGATAATTCGGGTTGGGATAACAACCTTGCGGATAACAATGATTTCGGTGACTTTGGCAGTGGCGGCGACTTTGATGACGATGACAGCTTCGTCTGATTAGCGCTGCCGTAACCACTTATCCAATTCATTGGCAAACAGTTGGCGGTCGCGTTGGCTTAACGTCGACGGTCCGCCACTCTGAATCCCGCTGGCGCGCATCGTCTCCATAAAATCACGCATAGTTAAACGCTGGCGAATGGTATCCGGTGAATAACGTTCACCGCGCGGATTTAACGCCGCTGCGCCCTTCTCCAGCACTTCCGCCGCCAGCGGAATATCACCGGTAATCACCAGCTCACCGGGCTGCACGCGTTTCACAATTTCGTTATCGGCCACGTCAAACCCAGCGGCCACCTGCAGCGTTTTCAACCACGGTGACGGCGGCACTCGCAGCGGCTGGTTGGCGACAAACGTCACGGTAACGTTGGCGCGCTCGGCAGCGCGGTACAACACTTCTTTAATAACATTCGGACAGGCATCCGCATCAACCCAAATCGACATGATGAATCCTTTTTCGCAGACAATGAGGCTGATCTTGCCGTGCTGCAGCAGAATGGCAACTTTTTTTGCTGGTTGCCCGCCTTGTTATTAATCCTCGCTGACGTAAGCTTACCCCCACAAAAAATGAACCACTGAGAGGATAAAGCGATGCTGGAGAAGAAAATCGGGTTTGTCGGCTGCGGCAATATGGCTAAAGCTATCATCAGCGGACTGGTCAACAGCGGGCAGATTGCCCCTGCCAACATCTGGGTGTTTGACCGTAAACCCGCCACCAATCAGGCGATGGCACAGCAATATGGTGTGACCGCTGCGGATAGCGTAGAAAGCCTGGCGCGTGAAGTCGACATCCTATTTGGCGCGGTGAAACCCAATGTGATTCTCAAAGTGCTGAAAGATCTTGCTGGCCAACTGAAGAAGGATGTGCTGGTGGTCTCGATTGCGGCTGGCGTGACGCTTGATTCTCTGGCGTCGGTCCTCGGCCACGATCGCAAAATCATCCGCGTGATGCCTAATACGCCATCGCTGGTGAACGAAGGCATGACCTCCGTCACGCCGAACGTGCTGGTGGAAGCGCATGAAGTGGATGAAGTGGTGGGGATTTTCGAGAGCTTCGGCAAAGCGGCGGTGGTGAATGAATACCTGATTCACGCGGTGGTTGGCGTGAGCGGTTCAGCGCCGGCCTATGTGTTTATGTTTATTGAAGCGATGGCGGATGCAGCGGTGCTTGGCGGCATGCCGCGTGCGCAGGCGTATCAGTTCGCGGCGCAGGCGGTAAAAGGCTCGGCGCAGATGGTGCTGGAAACCGGTAAACATCCGGGCGAGCTGAAAGATATGGTGTGCTCGCCGGGCGGCACCACCATCGAAGCGGTAAAAGTACTGGAAGAGAAAGGCTTCCGCGCTGCGGTGATTAATGCGATGCAGCAGTGTATGGCGAAATCAGAGGCGTTGAGTAAGCAGTAAGCGAGTATGGAGGTCGCCCATGATGGCGACCTCGGGCACCCATGTTACCCTTGATACGCCTCATACAGCGCAATTCCCTGCGCCAGCGTCATAGGCTGTTGCATCTCCTGCACCAGCGCTGCTGTCAGCGTATACAGGCCCGCTGAACACACCGCCGCAATCATCCCTTCACGGCAATAGAAAGCAATAAACTGCTTATTCTGCAGCGAACCCAGCAATCGGTAATCATCCCACTCCTCCGCATGCCCCAAATACTCATAACGCGTGCCGTAATGCGCAGTCCAGAAAAACGGCACACGGTCATAGAGGATATGTTTGCCCAACATATTGAGTGCCGCGATGCGCCCTTGCTGGTGCGCCACGCGATAGTGCTCAATACGTTGCGGACCCTGCACCGAAGGATAACTGGCGATATCACCAGCCACCCAAATGTTATCAGCAACACGTAGCTGGCTGTCAGTCAGCAAACTGCCATCTTCTTCCAGCGGAAGGTCGTGGATGAATTTTGTCGCCGGCACCACACCGGTTCCGAACAGCACTAAGCTGGCATCCACTTTTTTGCCACTCTTCAGGCGCACGGCGCTGACTTTGCCCTCGCCTTCCAGCGCCACGGGATCGCCTTCAACAAATTTCACGCCGTTGCTGCGATGCAGATCGTAAAAGTGGCGACCAATCTCTTCACCAAACTGTTTAGCAAACGGCAGCGGATGACGCGCAATCACCGTGACATCGATATCGCGGTTACGCAGCGATCCCGCCATCTCCATGCCAATAAAGCTGTTGCCGATAATCACTAATTGCTCAGTTTTATCGACCTGTTTTAACAACTCATCAGCCTGATTGAGCGAACGCAGCAGATGCACGCCGTCCAAATCTTTGCCCGGTATATCGAGCGGTTGCGGCACGCCGCCGCTGGCAATCAGCAGTTGGTCAAACTTCACCTGCTGGCCACCTTTCAGGATCAGTTTTTGCTCATGCGCTTTAAGCTGTTCGACCTCGCCCTGAATTCGCTCCACGGCGCCGAGCACATCCTGCTTTAAGAGCTTTGGTACATCTTCAATCGCCATTTTGCCTGACGGCACAAATTTGCTCAGCGCGGTACGATCGTAAGGCGCGGCCGATTCTCGCTCCACCAGGACAATGTGTCCGCGAAAACCTTCGTCTCGCAGTGTCCAGATCGCCGCGCTCCCTGCCGCGCCCGATCCCAGAATCACGCATACCGGCGGCTCGCCTTGTGTGGAGGGCGCACTGGCGGGCGACATCGCCTGCGGACTGACCAGCACTTTACCCTGTTCAATACGCACCGGATAACGCTTCAGATTTGCCAGCGCTAACGGCTCGCACATCTGCCCATCCTGCAGCTGAAACACCGCTTTGTGCCACGGACAGATCAGCTTGTCACCACACACCGCGCCCTGCTCTAACGGCGCGCCGGCGTGCGGACATTTGGCCTGAAACGCCTGCACACGATCGTCGTCACGAATCAACACCACATCGGTATCGCCGACGGTAAATTTGGTGGGTTTGCGCTGCGCCAGCGACTTGAGTTCCACGACAGTTTGATAGCTCACGTTAGGCCTCCTTTCTTTTGGTTTTTGATGTAAACAGCAAATCCCTACAAAGAGTAAGCCTGGCAAAGCATGGTGATTTGTCCGTAACAACAAAGCGCAGCGGGAGTTAACTCATTGTTTTTTCTCTAAAGATAATCTGCGCCCGCTCTCCACACCACAGCGCCTTGCTTCACACATCCGCGTAACGCCACGCTGCCATCCGCCTGCGCAGCAAGCAGCAGCACATCAGCGGGCGCGCCGCAGGTCAGGCCTCTCTGCTGCGGCAGGTTGAGCTGGCGTGCCGGACGCAGCGACGCCATTTCAATTGCTTGCGCCAGCGTCGCCAACTGGTGGCGCAGCAGGAAGTTTACCCCCTCCAGCAAGCCACGCGCCGAGCCCGCCAGCAGTTTCGGCGCATCCGCCATGCAAAGCCGACCGCTGGCGCTAAGCTGCACGCGGCCACCAATGGCGGTGTCATAGATGCCCGGCGGTTGCCCGGCAAAGGAAGTGACATCACTGACCAGCAGCGCCTGCTCGCCTTTGGCACGCAGAAATACCTTCAGCACGTCCGCGGGCAGATGATCCCCATCCGCAATCAAGGTTGCCGTCAACGCATCTTCGGCCAGCTGCTGCCAGATGTAATTGGGATGACGCGGCAGTTGCAGATGCGCGCCGTTGCCGAGATGCGTGGACAGCGTCGCACCCGCTTTTACCGCCGCATGGATTTGCTCTGGCGTTGCAGAGGTGTGCCCAATGGCAACACGCACTTGCTGCGCCACACAATGCCTGATCAGTGCCTCGCTGTGCGGCCATTCCGGCGACAGCGTTAACAGCCGAATATGCTGCTGTGCGGCATGCTGCCAACTGTCGAACAGCGCGATATCCGGCGCTCGAATTGCCTCATGCGGATGCGCACCACGCGGCCCATCTTCAGGCGACAGAAAAGGCCCTTCAAGGTGGAAACCCGGCACGGCGCGCGCAACCTCAGGATGGTGTTGGCAGGCGCAGGCGAGCCGCTGCATCGCC
>CEFQ01000010.1:0-88050 GCA_900068845.1 Enterobacter ludwigii | reverse complement strand
AGGCGCAGGCGAGCCGCTGCATCGCCTGCGCAATCGCCTGCGGCATGGCGGTGATTACCGTCGGCAAAAAGCTGGTGACGCCTTGCTGCCATAGTGCGCGCGTGGCGTGCAATACATCCGCTTCGCTGAACGGAAAATGGTTGAAATCGACACCCTGAAAACCGTTAACCTGCAGATCGATAAAGCCCGGCGCGAGGATTATGTCCTCTTGCAGCTCACTCAGCGCACGCACATTCACGATGCTGCCGTGCTCAATCGCTAATTCAATCGGTTGCAGCGTGCGGTAATCGCGGCCGCGTAACATGAGGCTAGTCAAACGTCACCTCCGGGCAAGCATCGCTATCGGTGTAGAGCGTGCAGTTGGCATGCTGACGCAAACGCGTCGCCGGGCACGCGGTGGAGATGGCATCGTGAAGCGTTGCCCGCACCGCCGCGCGTTTACTGGCGCCCGGCACCATGCAGAACAGCCGCGATCCACTCATCAACGCGGGAATCGTCAAAGTCACCGCATGCGTCGGTACCGCAGCGAAAGTGGCGAAACAACCCTCGTTGACCTGCTGCTGGCGGCAGGCATCATCAAGCTGCACCACTTTCACACAGCAAGGATCGCTGAAGTCAGCCACCGGCGGATCGTTGAACGCTAAATGGCCGTTCTCACCAATACCGAGACACACTACATCAATCGGTGCCATCGTGAGTTTTTGCGCGTAATCAGCACAGATGTCATCGGGATCGCCGCAAGATGGAATCAAACTGACTTCGCCAGGCTGCACCCGATCAAACAGCTGCTGGCGTAAAAAGTGGCTGAAACGCTGCGGCGCATCCGGCTCAAGCCCAATGTACTCATCCATATGGAAGGCGTGAATGCGCGACCAGTCGATATTCGTTGCCGCAGCCAGCGCCGCGAGAAACTCGTTTTGCGAGGGTGCGGCGGCAAATACCATGCGCACCACATCCTGTTCACTTAACCGTTGACGCAGAAACGCTGCCACATCCTGCGCCGCGTCAGCACCTAATGTAGCGCGACTGGCAAAGCGTTTAACCCGTAAGCGTTCTCTGGTTCCCTGTTGTAATAGCATCATGCTATCCCTCCTGAGAGACGTTGGGTTTGTGCGACCAGCGCTGAGCAGCGGGTGCATCCTGATCCTGATTCAGCGCATTTAGCAGGTGATCCACTTCCGGACGCACCGGCGCGCGACGTAACCAGCCCATCACCACGAACAGCAGCAGTGAAGACATCACCGGTGCAGCCACCACGGTTGCCGTGCTGACATCGTTAAAGATAAATTTCACGCAGAAGAAGGTGCCAACGCCAATCGCCCAACTCACTAACGCGGCGGCGCTGCCGCTGCGACGAAAGGCCGGCAACAAACCCAGTAGCATGGGGATGGAGATCGGCCCGACTAAGCCGCCAAACCAGACGATCAGCAGCGACAGCACGCCGCCGAAATGGCTGGCGTTCATGGCAATCACCAGCGTGGTGATAATGAAGAGAAAGGCGGTGAGCCGCGCCACCAGCAACGAGCTTTTGCCGCGCTGGAAGCGGTGCGGCAGCATGCCGGGCAGAATATCGCGCGTCACCACTGCGGTAATCGCGTTGGCATCAGAAGAGGTCATTGAAAGCGTATGGGTAAACATCGCCACCAGCACTAATCCCACTAAGCCGTTCGGCAGCAGTTCCATCGCCATCATTGAATAAGAGCGTGACGGATCGCTGAGGTTAGGAAATAGCAGCGGCGCCGCCCACATCGGCCAGAACAAAATCAACGGCCAGATGAGATAGAGCGCGGCGGAAAGGCGCGCCGCTTTGCGGGCATCGCGGCCTGCTGGTGCGGCAATGAAACGCTGCGCCAGGTTCCAGGTGCCGCCGTTATAGCTCAGCGTGTAAATGACAAAATAGGCGAGAATAAAGCCGATGCTGTACGGCTCCTGAATGATTTGCGTATGGGTTGGCGGTAACCGCTGCCAGATAGTGAACAGCTCGGCAAAACCGCCAAGATGCACCGCCACTGCCACCACCATCACAATGGCGGCAATAAACTGCACGATAAACTGGCCGAAATCGTTGCAGGCATCGGCCCATAACCCGCCCATCACGGTATAAAACAAACTGAGCGCGCCGGATACACAGATGCCGATCAGCGGATCCAGCCCGGTGAAGACATTGATAATCACCGCTATCGCCGCCCACTTTGCGCCTACGTCGAAGGTTTTCAGCAGCACCCCGCTCCATGCCAGCACCATTTGCGTTGGCAGGTTATAGCGCGTGGAGAGATATTCCATCGGCGACTCGATGTTCATATAGATGCGCAGACGCGCCCAGCGCGGCGCGAACAGTCGGGAACCCAATAGCACGGCGATGGCGATGGGAAATGCCCACCAAAAATAGACGGTGATGCCCATGTTGTACGCCACGGCCGCATAAGCCACGAACACCGCCGCGCTGTAGCCCGACATGTGATGCGACACGCCGGACAGCCACCACGGCATTTTGCCACCAGCAGCAAAGAAATCCCGCGTGCTGCCCACCTTGCGCATCGCCCACAGGGTAATAGCCACAATCATCAGCGCATAAAGCGCCATCACAGCATAATCAAGCACATTCATAGCAGTCTCCACGGGTAAAGGCTGCCCAACGAACGGTCTGGCTTCGCGGGGATTGAGCGATTAAAATAATTAGTCATAATTTAGGACTAAAGCATCCTGGCAGCATTATGGGCGCAGTTTTGTGATGAGGATCCTGATATGAGTTTTTCATCTGACGTGATAAGTAAATGTGAATATTACAGCGCTGCAGCTTACACCAATAAAAAAAGGGTTCACGATAAACATGAACCCCGATTACTTTTCCCGCATGATTGATTTAAAACGACGACAATATTAGCCGTTAATTAAATCAGCTTTTCTTCAGGCACGAACTCATAAACGTTTTACGGGCATCGCCAGTGAGCTTTTTATCGCCTGCATCAGCGTTACAGGTTTTCATCTTCATTTGTTGCGGCGTCATACTGCCCATTTTGCTGTCTTTTTTCAGACAGTCACTCATAAAGCTTTTACGCGCATCACCTTTCAGATTTTGTGTCCCTGCGCTCTGGTTACACATCGTCATTTTTTCCTGCTGCGCGGTTTTTTCTGCCGCACTCGCTCCGCCTGCAATCAGCAAGCCTGCTGCCATTATTGCCAAAAGACACGATTTCATTACCGGATTCTCCATAGCATTATTGCCCATTAAGCATGGCACGGAATAAGCAAATACGAGAAATCGATAATGACCTTTTCCTGCAAAACAGGCGATAGCCCTTATACGCGGGGATGATGCAGCAACTTCTCTACGTAATTACGCAGCATAGTGGTATCAGGCGTTTCAGCAGCGGGCGCAACGGGCGGCATGGCGACTTTAATAGCGGCCTCAACATCGTGGAATTGTTCAGTATTCAGTTTGCGCAGCATCGCGGTTAACACGATCTCCAGCGCCTCAACCTGAACCACTAATTCTTTAGACTCTTCTTCTTTTTCAGCCAGCTTTAGAAGGAGTTCCGCAATCAGGTTTTTCATGCGACAAGCTCAATGAGAGAAGAAAAACAGACGTTAGCATTGTGCATAATAAAACAACAACACATTTTCAGCGTTTTTAGAAAAAATAAAGACGCGCTGCAGCGCGAAAAAAGAAGTGAAAATTCAATCTCTAATAGCGAAACGTTTCACTGATACCCAATCTATTATTGAAACGTTTCGCTGATTAAATTAATTAACGCTGGCGCGAATTAACCAGGCCCCATAAATCCACGTCCCGGACCACCGCCACCATGTCCATGCCCCCCGCCCCAGCCGCCGCCCGGAGGTGGGAAGATACAACCGCTCAGCGCGGTGATTAATGCCGCAACAGCAGCGAATTTAATAATACGGACCATAATTACCTCGGAATGGTGAAATCGGGCTGAGTGTATGAGGCCGCATCGGGCGCGACAATACAGAATTCTCCGCAACCCGGCGCTATTCATCTTTGCTCACCACGCTTAACAATTTTCTGGCACTAAAGCGGCAAAAGCATCACACAGGTTCCATAAAAGGCTGCCAGCCGCCGCACAATATCGCCGTTGACCGCTTTACAGGCGCTGCATTTTCACGCAATGTGAGCGCATTACAATGAATGAGATCTCATCATGAGCTTATCTGCTGTGTCCCTCAGTGAAATTCTGGCGCGCCGCGACTGGGAAAATCCGGTGATCACTAGCCTTAATCGGCTGGATGCGCATCCGCCCTTTGCCAGCTGGCGCGATGAAACCCAGGCGCGTGACGATCGCCCCTCTCCTTCACGGCTGTCATTGAATGGCCAATGGCGCTTCAGCTATTTCAGGCAGCCTGAAGACGTCCCCCAAAGCTGGCTACTGCAGGATCTTCCTGGCGCTGAAACGCTACCGGTGCCAGCCAACTGGCAGTTACACGGTTTTGATGCGCCGATTTATACCAACGTGCAATATCCGATTCCGGTCACGCCGCCTTGTGTGCCTAAAGAAAACCCAACCGGATGTTACTCGCTCACATTCAAGGTGGATGATCGCTGGCTGCATCA
Organism: Enterobacter ludwigii; assembly: GCA_900068845.1. Taxonomy (GTDB): domain Bacteria; phylum Pseudomonadota; class Gammaproteobacteria; order Enterobacterales; family Enterobacteriaceae; genus Pantoea; species Pantoea ludwigii_A. The sequence goes on along the minus strand of CEFQ01000010.1, from coordinate 83,477 downwards.
GGGCCAGACGCGCATTATCTTTGATGGCGTGAATTCTGCCTTCTTCCTCTGGTGTAACGGACACTGGATCGGCTACTCGCAAGACAGTCGCCTGCCCGCCGAGTTTGATCTCAGCAAGGCGTTGCAGTCAGGCCAGAACCGCTTAACCGTGATGGTGCTGCGCTGGAGCGATGGTAGCTATCTGGAAGATCAGGATATGTGGCGCATGAGTGGCATCTTTCGCGATGTCAGCTTGCTGCATAAACCGGAGACGCAACTGGCCGATGTGCAGATTGAAACGGCACTTAGCCCGGAATACCTGCGCGGCGATCTGCGCGTCAGCGTAAAAATCCACGCCGGTGATCGTCAGCCCACGCAGTGCCGTTTACGCGTCAGTGTGTGGCGCGGTGACCACTGTATTGGCGAGCAGGAACAAGCGCCCGGTAGCGCCATTATCGATGAACGCGGACATTATCCCGAACGCGCACTGCTGGTGTTACCGGTAAACCAGCCGCTGCTGTGGAGCGCGGAAACGCCGCATCTCTATCGCGCAGTAATTTCGCTGCTGGATGACAATGGCGCGCTGCTGGAAGCCGAAGCTTATGACGTCGGTTTCCGCCGCGTCAGCATTGAAAAAGGTCAGCTTTGCCTGAACGGTAAGCCGCTGCTGATTCGCGGCGTAAACCGTCACGAACATCATCCGGAAAACGGTCAGGTGGTGGATGAAGCCAGCATGCGCCGCGACATCGAACTGATGAAGCGCCACAACTTCAACGCCGTTCGCTGCGCGCACTACCCTAATCATCCGCTGTGGTATCGCCTGTGTGACCAATACGGATTGTATGTGGTGGATGAGGCCAATATCGAAACGCACGGTATGCAGCCGATGAATCGCCTTTCCAGCGATCCACGCTGGTTCGCCGCTTACAGTGAGCGCGTCACGCGTATGGTGCAGCGCGACCGCAATCATGCCTGCATCATTATCTGGTCGCTGGGCAACGAATCCGGTCACGGCAGCACGCATGATGCGCTCTATCAATGGGTGAAAAGCAGCGATCCAACGCGTCCGGTGCAGTACGAAGGCGGCGGCGCCAATACGGCCGCCACCGATATCGTCTGCCCGATGTATGCGCGTGTCGATCAGGATCAGCCCTTCCCGGCGGTGCCAAAGTGGTCGCTGAAAAAGTGGATTGGTCTGCCGGGCGAAACACGTCCGCTGATCCTGTGTGAATACGCGCATGCGATGGGCAACAGCTTTGGCGGATTTGCTAAATACTGGCAAGCCTTCCGCCAGTTCCCGCGCTTGCAGGGCGGCTTCGTTTGGGATTGGGTTGATCAAAGCCTGACGCGTTATGACGATAATGGCGCGGCCTGGCAAGCCTACGGCGGTGATTTTGGCGATACGCCGAACGATCGCCAGTTCTGCATGAACGGTCTGGTTTTTGCCGACCGCTCACCGCATCCGGCGCTCTTTGAAGCCCAGCGTGCGCAGCAGTTCTTCCAGTTTGAGCGTGATGCTAACGATGCATATCGCTTTACCGTCACCAGCGAATATCTGTTCCGACGCAGCGATAACGAAGTGCTGCGCTGGTCGATTGAGCAGGATGGCGTCGCCATCGTCAAAGGTGAACTGCCGCTCGACCTCGCCGCACAAGGCAGCCGGACGTTAACGCTGCCAGCGCGTGACGATTTGCAGGGCAACGCCTGGCTCAATCTCGCCGTGCATCAGGTCAACGCTACACCCTGGTCCGAAGCCGATGCACGCGTTGCCTGGGATCAGTGGCCGCTGCCCGCCGCGCTACCGGCGCGGCCAGCGGAGAGGGTCGTCAGCGCGCTGGAACTGATCGCCAATCACGATTTGGTGGCGGTGGTACTGCCGCAGCAGCGCTGGCATTTCTCCCGCCGCAGCGGCGAGCTGGTGCAATGGTTTGTCGATGATCAAGAAACGCTGCTCACGCCGCTACAAGAGTGCTTTATTCGTGCACCGATTGATAACGATATCGGCACCAGCGAAGCCGCCAATGTTGATCCTCATGCGTGGGTAGAGCGCTGGAAACGTGCAGGCTACGATGCGTTAGAAGCCGTGTTGGTGGATATGCAGGTCGATAGCCTGAAGCACAGCGTGCTGATCGAAACCTGGCATCAATGGCAGGCAAACGGTCAGTTAGCGTTCACCAGCCATAAACGTTATCAAATCAGCGGCAATGGCGAGTTGTCGGTAAGTGTTAGCGTGGAGCAGGCGCCAGGCTTGCCGCCCCCCGCGCGCCTCGGTCTGCGATGCCAGCTGATTAACACACCTCATCAGGTGAGCTGGCTCGGTTTGGGGCCACACGAAAACTACCCGGATCGCCAACTGGCGGCGCAGTTCTCTCGCTGGCAGTTACCGCTGACGGAGCTCAGCACCGCGTATGTTTTTCCCGGCGAAAATGGCTTGCGCTGCGGCACGCGTCAGTTGCAGAGCGGCGGCTTGCAGGTCAGCGGCGGCTTCGCCTTCTCGCTCAGCCGTTACAGCCTTGAACAGCTGCGTGAGACCTCACATCGCCATTTACTGCAGGACGAGGATGGTTGCTGGCTGCACCTCGACGGCTTCCACATGGGCGTCGGCGGCGACGATTCCTGGAGTCCAAGCGTTAGCCCGGAGTTTTTGCTTTCTCAGCAGCGCTGGCACTACGCGCTGACGTTGCGTCAGTAGGTTTTTCCGCCGCATCACGCTGACTTAACGGTGGAGTCAGCGTGGTTTTCGGCCGGCGATAGAAGCGGCGCAAGAAGATCACGTTGACCAACACCACTATCGCGGTGGCGAAGAACACCCAGCGATAGCCGGTGGCCGCCGATACCGCTGCGCCCAGCAGCGGGCCCGCCACGTTACCCAGATACATAAACGATTGGTTGTAACCGAAAATGCGTCCGGTGACGTTATCGCGTGAATGCCGCACCAGCAGCGTTTGCACCGCCGGCATCATCGCGCCATCCGCAAATCCCAGCAGGAAGCGCAGCACACCCAACTGCGTCGCGCTGGTGACAAATGACATCGCCACCAGCAGCAGCAACGACACAATCATGGTGGCGATCAGAATGCGTTGCGTACCAATACGATCGCCGAGTTTCCCCAGCCGTGGCGCAGAGATCAGCGCCGATACGCCCGGCAGCGCGGCAATCACCCCGCTGAGAAACGCGATGTTCTGTGCATTGGGTGCCAGCTCGCGTACAAACAGCGTCAGGATCGGATTCACCGAGCCGTTGCACATCTGAATCACCATGGTGGTGAAGAACAGGCAGATCATTAAGCGCGGATTATCGAGGCTGCGAAACACATCGCGTCCGCTCAATTTGTCCTGTTTGCTGACTGGCGTATAACCGGTCTCTTTTATCAGGAACAAGGTTACGAAGAAGCTCACCATCAGCAGCACTGCGGTAACGATAAACACCAGGCGCAAACCGAGCCAGTCAGCCAGTAAACCGCCAATCATCGGCCCGAGGATCACGCCGCTGATCTGCCCGGTTGAGACACAGCTCAGCGCCCAGCCGCTGCGTTCGCGCGGCACCTGCGCCGCCACCAGTGCCATCGCATTGGGAATGTAGCCGGAGGTGAGTCCCATTAGCGCCCGCAGCAGCAGCAGTTGCCACGCCTGCGTGACAAACGCCTGCAGCAAAATCACCGCGCCCATACCGAACGAGGCACGCAGCAGCATCAGCTTGCGCCCTTTACGGTCAGCCAGGCTGCCCCATAATGGCGCGACGGCGGCAGAAACAATGAAGGTGACGCTGAAGGTGAGCCCTGACCACACGCTGAGCGCGTTACCGCCACGAATACCGAGTTCCTCAACATACAGCGGCAGGAAGGGAATGATCTGACTGATGGCAAGGCCAGTAAAAAAGCAGCCAAACCAAACAGATATCAGATTAACTTTCCAGGACTCGATGGAGCGTAACATGGGCGTGGGCATCAGAAGAATGAAACGAAGGTTTAGTCTAACAACCTCGTAACATTACCGGACGGCAAAACATGGCATCAGCTAAAAAACGCAGTTTTACGCTGTCGAGCGTGATTCTGCTCACAGCAAATCATGTCAGAAGGCCGTTTTTTAGTGTCTTTATGTGCGGAAACAATGCCTGCCGCAAGATAAGCGCATCGCAATGACCTGCAAACGTGAAAAAATATGTCTACTCGTTACTGACAATATTCCACACCGCAACTATGTTTAAAAAACCACCAGTTATCACTGGCGACGCGCTGCCCGTTCTGGACAGTTCGCATGATTAATTCCTATTTCCCCACGCTGACCTTATCCGTCGGTGGGCATCGTTGTCTCTGCGGAGGTCAGCTATGAGAACCCAGCCAAACAGCGCCAGTCGGGCCATTACCGACTACTTTAATAGCCCAGCCTGGCATGCACCGCATGAGAGCGATGTACTGGCGGCGATCATGCGCGAACTAATGGATGACGGACAGCCTACCACCAGCAAAGCGATTATTGCTCGTGTGATCGACAAACTGGAATTTGAAGGGGACGAACAGCAGTTGCAAAGCTATCGCACGCTGCTGGCAAAATTGCTGGAATCGGGGCCGCAGAAATAGCGACCCTCGGGATTATTTCACCGCACGCAGATGGTCGGCTTCGCTAACGAAGGCCTTGCCGCTCTGACGCTGGTACAAACACAGTTCGCGTCCGACCTGATTCTTCATATGCTTTTGCGGGTAGCGACCTTCCAGCAGCAGCGCATCAAAGCCCACGCTGTCGTCATACTGAATCGGCTTACCCACCACTTTCACTGTCTTAAGGCCGCTGGCCTTTAGACAGCTTTGCTGCATATTTTTGTCGTTTTGTTGCCATGCGGCTTCGCTCGAGGCGTGCGCCAGCGGGCTCAACAACAGGGTTAACAGCAGTAACTTTTTGCGCGTTCTCATCATCACTCCTCAATCAGCCCTGCGGACCAAGAGATAAAAAAATTCCCGCCAGGGCGGGAAGAAATAAGACGAGCATTGCATATTCGAGAGTGACGAGGAAATCTCCGTAGTGCGCAGCTATCCTCGCCCGATGCTGTGACAGCCAGATGACAATGCAATGTCGTTTTGGTGTTATCCGCAGTACACCCGGGAAATCTTACCGCTTTGATCCGCTGCGAAATTCACCCGACGCAAATTGAAATCCATCGTTACCGCTGAATTCCATGGGATTGCGCGTACAGGGACTGCGAAGCGTTTGTTGTCGAGCGCCGATAACGGCTGACCAACGTAGTTTTGATATTGCGATGCGCCGCACTGATCGGTTTCTGGATCGTGGCTGGCTGCGGCGCTGGTGTCAGGTTTGCTGGCGGACTGGCAGGCAGTCAGGGCAAAAAAGGCCGTTACCAGTAGCGCTTTTCCATAATGGGTCACAAGTTTCTCCTCCTGGATAAATAGACAACCGGTTTTTGAGAGTAGCAAAGCGTGACTGTGAAGCGAAAATTTTTACAGCAGATTGGTCGCAGAAATCAGTTCAAAAGCGCGATCTTCCTCTCAAAAGTTAGGATTAATCGCACGCACTGTCTAAAAAACAATCTGCGGGGCACTACAATTAACTAAGAATTTTCTTAGTGAGGAGACAATGATGGAACTGGTGATTTTTGTTGCCTTCGCCGCTCTTATGACATTTGTTGCCATTAGGGTGCGTTAGTCGCAAGGCACATTTTGTAGCGGCGCGATTTATCGCGCGTTTTTGACGTAAGCGCACATGCAATGCGCAATACATTGCGCCGCTACGATGTGAGACATTATTGTATTAAAACTTCTTCCTTGAGCCGGGCATTAAATGCGGCTAATGGCATTGGTCGGCCCAGAAAATATCCCTGCCCTTCTTCGCAAGAGAGCCCCTTGAGCGCTTCTAACTGCGCATCGGTTTCAATCCCTTCCGCGGTAATCGTTAGCGCAAACGCGCGCGCCAAACCGACAATCCCTGCCACCACCGATTGTGCCTGCTGCGATTCCGGAAACTCCTTCATCCATGAACGATCAATTTTCAAGCCGTTAAACGGGAAGGTTTTCAGATAGCCGAGCGCCGCATAGCCGGTACCAAAATCATCCACCGTCAGCCGCACGCCGAGCGCACGCAGGCCTTGCATGATCTCTAACGCGCGGTCGGGATGTTCAAAGGTGACGTTTTCGGTAATTTCCAGCTCGAGACGCGTGGCTGGCAGCCCGCTGACGTGCAGCGCATGCGCCACGCGCTGCACCAGATCATGGGTGCGGAACTCAACCGGTGAGATATTGACCGAAACATAGCGTTGATCACCCCAATTGAAGGCATCAAGACAGGCGCGCATCAGTACCCAATCGCTGATCGCCGTGATCAAGCCCTTCTCCTCCGCCAACGGAATGAAACGATCGGGCGTGATCCATTGATCCGGCGCCACTTGCCAGCGAATCAGCGCTTCTGCCCCCGCTAGTTTACCGCTCTGCAGCTGATAGCGCGGCTGATAGTGCAGTGTAAAAGCTTTATTTTTCAGCGCTTCTTCTATTGCCTGTACCATGTCGCGTTTCGACTGCAAGTGATTCGCCATGTCCGTGGAATACCACATCCATTGATTGCGCCCGGCACTGCGTGCCTGACTCAGCGCAATATCTGCCAGGCGTAGTAGCGCTTCGGGTTGGGTCGCATCTTGTGGTGCCGAGACGATTCCCATGCTGGCGGTCAAGTTGATCTGATGCGAACCGCTGATGATGGGTTGTTGCACCATACGTTGCAGCGCACGGCAGCGATACTCCACCCCCGCGCGGGTGCTTTCGCGCAACAGGAGAATAAAGGCATCGCCGCCAAGTCGCGCCGCCAGCTCATTCGGTGCCAGCAGACTTTTCAGGCGCTGGGAGATCGCATTCAACACCTCATCCCCCACTGAGTGGCCCCAGGTATCGTTGATCGGTTTAAACTGATCGAGATCGAAACTGATCACAAACAGCGGATCCTCTTCACTGACGCTTTCCAGATAGGCGGTCAAATATTCCTGTAGCTGCACCCGATTCGCCAGCCCAGTCAACATATCGTGGCGTGATAAGAACTGAATGCGTGCCTCAGCGTCCACTTCATGAGTGATATCCGATACCGTGCCGCGAAAACCTGCGCACAGGCCATTGCGGAGAATGGCTTTTGCCATTAATTGTCCGATACGCCGCTCGCCATTCGCTGACATAAACTGGCAACGCAGCGGCACGTGTTGCACCTTTTCATCCTGATGCATTAGCCATGAAACCAGCGAATGACTAGGATGACTCAGCAGTTGATCGAGTGAACGACCTAACCAGTTTTTCACCTGATGACCGGTAACCGCCGCAAAGCGCGACGAGAGATAGCAGAGACGCCCTTTTTCGTCAATTTCCCAAATCCAGTCTGAGGCGGCCTCAGCCAGGTCGCGAAAACGCTCTTCGCTATGGGTCAGTTCGCTTTGGCTAACGATTAACATTTCAAAGCGACGATCGGAGATCACCGCATTATGCAGCGCGTGCCGCACGACACGGCGCGTGACCAGCGCAACTGCCAGCGCGGTGAAAAGCAGTAGCGGCATCATCATCCAGATTACGCCAAAGCCGGGATCTTTTGGCCGCCAGCGAATCACTAGCGGCTCACCTTGCACCACCGGTTCCACCAGACGCGGCTCATACTGAGCCTCATCCGCATTGCTGGCGAGGTGCGGGTCCAGCACATTGAGTGAATTTCCCAGCGCCTGTAGTTTATCGGTGCTGAAGATATTGACGAACACCATCACCGACTCAGGACCGGGAATAGTCGGTAAATCAGGTACTTTGCCTGGCGTAATGGGCGCGGCCACCACAATGGCGGGGCTGTTCTCAACCCTCACATTGCGCGCCATCGCATCATGCAGCGTTCGCGCCTCCTGCAGCAGCAAGGTGCTTTGAGCACCTAACCAACTCTCTAGCGACGCGTTGGATAATTGGCCATTGATTACCGCATAGCGTGTTTTTCCTGCACCATCGACAACAAAGACGCCGTCGTAGTGATACTCCTTGTAGAGCCCCGGCCCGAAGTTCTCTTCATCCCAGGCCCAGACTTTGTTTACCGTAAGATGCAGGTTTTTCCAGCCTTCGCCCCAGTTGGCGTAGTCACGCGCATCAACAATCATCTCTTGCTGCTGCTGCTGCCACGCCTGACGCATTAGGTTAGCGTCCTGCTCTATTGAATCGCTGTTTTGTTGATGAGCGATAACCAGCACCATTACCACGGACAGGAGGAGAACACCGAACAGTAGCGACGTTAAAGTGCGCAAGCTACGCCGCGTTACCTGCACCGTGAGCGCTTCCATGTTGGGCTGAGCGGGTGACGCCGCGTGTCGTTGATACTGAGAATTCATGCGCAATGCTCGCAAAATACAGACAGCAAAAGAGGTAAATGATGTCGCGCTGGTCGCCCATCGCCACCCTTTAAGGGTTTGATTGGTTATCGGCGCAGACTGCCGCAGATTTAGTTTTTATGGTGGAATATTTGAGCAGTGCAAATGTGCATCACGCCACCTCGACAGCAATGATCGCCGTTGCTACTATGCGCTCTCCTCTGCTCGCTGAGTCGCCTATGGACACCCAATCCGACAAAGTTACGTTAACGCTGTTTTACGTGGGTAGCTTTGTGGTCTATTACCTTGTGACCATGCTGGTTACGCTGTTTCCCAATTACGGGATGCTGCGTACCAACGGCTTGCTGATGCCTGTGCTTTGTCTGGTTGAATTTGCGGTGATCTATCCGCTATACCGTTTTTATTGCCAACGTCGTAACGATATTCCATTGGGGTTTGTTCATCCGATGCAGACGTTGCTGTTTATCGGTTTGCTGTTTGCTTTGATGGTGGCGCAGACGCAGTTTCTGCAACCGGAAGGCTGGCTGATTGCGCAATCTCAGCAGGGACGCAGCTCGATGCTGATTCTGTTGCTCACGGCGGTCTTGTTGGCGCCCGTTTTTGAAGAAGTGCTGTTTCGCGGATTTCTACTGCAAGGTTTTCTACTGTGGGCTCCAGGAAGCCGTTTTGCCTGCATGCTCCTCACTTCCCTGCTGTTCGCCGCCATGCATACTCAATATGTGCATTGGGAAACGCTGGTGGCGTTGACGCTGTTTTCACTGCTGCTGTGCTATGCGCGTCTGCGCAGTAACAGCCTGGCGCTGCCGATTTTCCTGCATACGCTGAACAATTTGATCGCCATCCTCCCCGCCTGGTATTTCGCCTGATAAAGCAAAAACAGCCATCCTGAGATGGCCGTAAACACGCCTCACACTTGCGTCAAACCGCCATCCACACAGATTTCTGCGCCCGCAATGTAACTGCTTTCATCGCTGGCGAGGAACAGCGCGACGTTGGCCACTTCTTCGGGTTTGCCCATTCTGCTGAGTGGGATGGTGCTGGTTATTCCGGTGCGCACCTCTTCAGACGCCGCCTGCATCATATCGGTATCAATCGGGCCGGGAGCCACCACGTTAACACGGATGCCACGCGCGGAGAGCTCACGCGTCCAGGTACGCGCAAAAGATCGCAGCGCGGCTTTACTGGCGCTGTAAACGCCGTAACCTTGGGTGCCAATCACATCCGCAATTGACCCTATCAGCACCACGCTGGCGCCAGGCTTCAGCAGCGGCAACGCCGCCTGCAGGGCAAATACCGGCGAGCGTACATTGAGGCCGAAGATGCTATCAAAATGCTCTGCGCTGATCTCATCAATGGTGGCGTACTGCGCCATCCCAGCATTGATCACCAACACATCCAGCTGCCCGGATTCGCGCGTAATCGTCTCAATAATGCGCGTCAGTTCACTCTGCTGGCTCACATCGGCACGCAGCGGGTGCGCGTTGCCCGTGATGCTGCGGCTGGCGGCCTGTAACTCTTCGTCACGGCGCGAGGTAAACCAGGTTGTCGCTCCTTCGCGGGCAAAACGCTGGCTAATTGCCAGACCTATTCCCTTTGCGCCGCCCAGTACCACCGCCACTTTGTTTTCCAGTCTGCTCATCTGCTTTCTCCTGTTTGGGTAGAAAACAGATGGTATATATTTTATACTTAATAACAATTACGCACTTTGTTTATACCAGATATCGCGGAGTATATCGCCATGGCAGAGATCGACGGTAACAGCTTGAGAGATATAGGAAAAACCCGGCCGGTGTTGGAGCACATCACCAATAAATGGTCGATATTAATTCTTACCGTGCTGTGCACGAAGCCCGCGCGGTTTAATGAGATTCGTCGTCGACTGGATGGCATCACCCATAAAGCGTTAGCGGATGCGTTAAAGCGGCTGGAGCGGAATGGGCTGGTGAATCGTGAAGTGCTGAACACGGCCCCAATCGGTGTGGAATATAGCCTGACGCCGCTCGCGCAGACGCTGCAACAACCGTTTATCGCGCTGTATGACTGGGCGCTGGAGCATGGTCCAAGCCTGGAACGTGCGCAGGAAGAGTACGACCGCACCCACACCGAAGAACGGGTGTAAGATCGCCATTCATGGCGTAATGGTTGTCAGTTAAGAGATGAAAAAACCTAATTACCGAGCGCACACACTGTAGCGGCGCAATTCATTGCGCGATAAATCGCGCCGCTACGGAAGGTGCGGTGATTTGGTACGGCGTTTAGCCGATCGGCATGACGCCATTCATGGCGACCTCAGGCGCAGGAATTACTCTTTTTCTGCTTCGAAATGATTTTTGAACTGCTCGTAGATGGAAATCATATTAGACGCATCACCGTGCAGCGGGCTCAGTTTCCCCGCTCGCACCAATTCAATCACCAGTTGCAGGGCGGCTTGTTTTGGGTTGCTAGCCGGATGGGCAATTTCGTTTGACATGTTAACGCACTCATCGTTTTTATCAGGGCCGCATAGTTTAGCCCAGATTACCCTACTGATGCGCGCCGCGATGCGTATAATCTGCTCAGTCAGACAAGAAAGCCGCTCAGGGTGATAATTGACTCCCGCCGCGTTTAGCTATACTGGATCAAAAAAGGGAACGACCAGCCACACATTCCGTACCAACGAGAAGGTGTTAAAGGAGTCTGATTATGCTGATTGGTTTTGTTTTATTAGTGAGCGCGTGTGGACATGATGCCTGCGACGCCTTACCGGTTTCGGAGCGCATTTATCCGACCAAAGTGGCCTGTGAGCAGATGGCCGATCGCATCCATAAAGTCCGGCCTAATGTGGTCTTACTTTGTGGCGAAGTGCACCGTTAATTCGGTGCCAGTTTTATTAGGGTCGCGCAAAAAACAGCCAGGCAGCATTGCAAGAATCGGTTGTAGCGTTCAAAATATAAGCTGCTTTTCACTATCACCGTTGTGAATCCAATGAAAACTTCTCGTCCCCGTCGTCCAAACGGACGCTGGGTTTATTACATTTTGTATGATGGCATCCTGTGGCCCTGCCCCGTACGTTGGGAATGGGAAAGCGGCTTCGGCGGCTGGCTGCCCTTCTACTTCTCGCCCACCTTCGAGTTTGTGGCGGGCGATCCGCGCAAAGCCTATCGCATTGCGCGCAGCAGCGTGCGTAACGTCCGGCAGACCGATGGCGAATACGCCTGATTGATTAGCGGATTTGCCACGGGAACCACGACGCCGTGAGCAGATAGTGCAGTAACTCCAGTACCAAAATCACCATCACCAATACGCCGAGCTTGTGGCTGCAAATCCAATCCTTCAGCCCCATATCATCGCCGCCCAGCGAATCAGCATCAGCGCTCCGCAGATGCACAACAGCACCACGATCATTTTCCAGTGTTTGGTTGCAGCCAGTTTTTTTGCCACGCATCCTCCAGACGGCAGAAAGCAACGATGCGCCCTAAGGCGCACCGTTGATTCTAACGCTGGTCACCCAATTGGGCGATTATTTATTCAGCGTATAGTCGAGCGTAATCTCGGCATTCAGTACCTGAGATACCGGGCAGCCCGCTTTGGCTTTCTGGATAATCTCATCGAACTTCGCGTCATCAATGCCTGGCAGCGCAATGGCGCTGGTCAGCGCGATTTTGGTGATGGCGAAACCCTCGCCCTTTTTATCCAGTGACACATCAGCCGTGGTATCGATACTGGTTGGCTTGTGCCCTTCGTTGCCCAACATCAGCGACAGTGCCATTGAGAAGCAAGCGGCATGCGCAGCACCAATCAATTCTTCCGGGTTGGTGCCCTTTTGCCCTTCGAAACGGGTGTTGAAACCGTACGGTTGATTGCTCAACACGCCGCTTTCAGTGCTTACCGTACCTTTGCCTTTAATGTCGCCTTCCCAATGGGCCGATCCTTTCTTATGGATAGTCATGTCATTCCTCCTGTTGTGTTCGACAGGGTTTCAGTATAGACAACATCACTGATTTTGCTGGCACTCAGCTCACCGCCCGCGGACGTGCCGGGCTCAATCCCGCCTCGCTCAACAGCGCATTGGCCTGCACCAGCGAGGCTTGCGTGATCTCTTTGATCGATTTCGCGCCGGTCAGCGTCATCGCCACTTTCATCTCTTTCTCAATCAAATTGAGCAGATTCTCAACGCCGCGTTGACCGTGCGTTGCCAGCGCATAGACAAACGCGCGCCCCAGCAACACGCTGTCGGCACCGAGTGCGATCATCCGCACCACGTCTAAACCGCTGCGGATGCCGCTATCGGCCAAAATAGTGATATCGCCTTTCACCGCATCGGCAATCGCCGGTAACGCGCGCGCCGACGACAGCACGCCATCCAGCTGACGTCCGCCGTGATTCGACACCACAATGCCATCGGCACCAAAACGCACCGCGTCCCGTGCATCTTCCGCGTCGAGAATGCCTTTAATGACCATCGGGCCATCCCAGAACTCCCGAATCCATTCCAAATCTTTCCAGGAAATGGAAGGATCGAAGTTGTTTGCCAGCCAGCCGATGTAATCTTCCAGCCCGGTCGGTTTGCCGAGATAAGTGGAGATATTGCCAAGATCGTGCGGGCGGCCATGTAAACCGACATCCCACGCCCATTGCGGATGCGTAGCCGACTGCCAGTAACGCCGCATGGCCGCATGCGGACCGCTCATGCCGGAATGCGCATCGCGATACCGTGCGCCCGGCGTCGGCATATCGACGGTGAACACCAGCGTGGTGCAGCCGGCGGCTTTGGCGCGCTCCAGCGCATTGCGCATAAAGCCACGATCGCGCAGCACATAGAGCTGGAACCACATGGGTCGATTGATGGCCGGTGCCACTTCTTCGATTGGGCACACCGACACAGTAGAGAGCGTAAACGGAATGCCTTTCAGCGCTGCCGCGCGTGCCGCCTGCACTTCACCGCGCCGCGCATACATGCCGCACAAACCCACCGGTGCCAGCGCCACCGGCATCGACAACGTTTCGTTGAACAGAGTGGTCTCAAGGCTCAATTCCGACATGTTCTTCAGCACACGCTGGCGCAGCGCCACATCGGAAAGATCGGCGACATTACGCTTCAGCGTGTGCTCGGCATATGCGCCGCCATCCAGATAGTGAAACAGGAACGGCGGCAAGATGCGTTGCGCCGCGGCGCGATAGTCACTGGCAGCAGAAATAATCATCCATTTTTTTCTTATGCTGAGGTAAATCGTGGCCCGGCAGACGCGTAATGCGCGCCTGGCGCGCTTCATCTTCGTGCAGGGCTTTCATGGTGGTATGCACAAAACCGAGGTGATCCATTGCTGCCTGGCGCGCCGCTTCAGCGTCACCGGCCATCACCGCATCGAACAGCGCTTGATGCTGCTCATTAAGACGATTGAATATCACCGGATGGGTATACATGCGCTGGCGGCTGTGCAGCACCGAGGATTGCAGCAGATCAAAAAAGCCGCGCATGGTTTGCAGCAACACCACATTATGCGAGGCTTCGGCGATGGCCAGATGGAAGCGCAAATCGGCCTGCGCGGCGAGATCGGGATCGTCGCTCTCATTCATCTTCAGCAGCGCATCGAACGCATAGCGCAGCCGCTCTTTATCCGATTCGGTGGCACGTAACGCCGCATGCCACGCGGTGCTGGCTTCAATGGCGTGCCGTGCTTCAAGGATGTCATAACGATAATCGGGATCCTCCGCCAACAGCTGACGAATCGGCTCAACGATGCGCTGTTCCGACCACGGCTGCTGCGGCTGACGCAGCCAGGTACCGCCACCGCGTTTGCTGACCAGCACGCCGCTGCTGATCAGCTGCTGAATCGCCTCGCGCAGTGACGAACGCGAGACACCGAACTCCGCCGCCAGTGCGCGCTCCGAAGGTAAACGCATGCCCGACTCAAGCTGATGTTCTGTGATCCAGGCGCTGAGCCGCGCCCGCAGTGTATTTTGCGTCATCGCATTATCCTGAATAATTCTCGCCCGCAACGCTGAATTGGTAGGACCAAAATTCAGCGCAACGGGTTTTGTGGAAGAGAATGGTTAATGCTTTGTTATTTTGATGCAATGAAACGGGCAGGATTTTTCAGGTTATGTGACGGCTTGGCCATATTTGCACCGTGCGGTAGGACCAATTAAGCTGCAGTCCGACCAAAGGCACGCCGATAACTGCGGGGATGAAAGCGCAAGTTGAGCAAGATCAGCCCAACCGTCACCGCCGCCTGCATCAACCACACGCTGGAAAAACTGTGGGTTAACGCCTGTAGCTGGCCGGCAATAAACGGCATGCTACCGGCGATAATAAAGCCCGCGCCCTGCATAAAGGCAACCAGTCGCGCACCGGCCTGCGGATGTGGCAGGTGATCGAGCGCCAGCACCATCGCCAGCGGGAATGCTGCGCCCAGCCCAAATCCAGCAATTGCCGCCCACAACCACGGCGCGAACAGCGGTGCAAACAGGAAGCCACTCATGCCGACCAGCTGACACAGCAGGCTGATAATCAGCTGCGGACGCCGATCCGCCTTACGCGCCAGCAGCGGCATCAGTAATGCCCCCGCAACCTGACACAAAATCATCGCGCCGAGCAGCGATCCGCCGGCCTGCGCCGACCAGCCAAGATGATGATAAGCATCCGGCAGCCAGGCAACGCAGGTGGCGTAACCGCCGTTCACCAGGCCAAAACTGATCGCCAGCGTCCAGGCGCGCGGCGTGCGCCACAGTGACGGCAGCGCAATGTTTTCCGTGCTGGCGGTGGTGGGTACGCGCACATATAACCACAATCCAATCGCCAGCAGCACCGGCAGCGCCCAGCCGGTCAGCGCCAGCGACCAGCCGAAACGCTCGCTGAGCCACGGCGATAACGCCGCGCCCAACCCGCCGCCGCCCATCAGTGCGCCCGCCCACAATCCGGTGACCGGCGCGCTGCGCTGTGCAAACCGCTGACGAATCAGGCCCGGCATCGCCATCTGCACCACGCCAACGCCAAGCCCGCCAAACAGCGCGCTGACCACCAGCCAGCCGCCGTCATGGATCAGGCCGCGCGCCGCCAGCGCCAGCAGCAGTAGCGTCAATCCGGCCAGCAGCAAGCGTTGCTGCGGCACGCGCTGCTTCAGCGAAGCGCTCAGCAGCGCGACTGCGCCCATCATTATCATGGGTACCGCAGGCAGCAGCGAGGCCGCCAGTGAAGAGAGTCCCATCGTCTGACGAAGCTGACCGAGTAATGGACTAATAGAAGTGAGTAACGGTCGCATATTCAGCCCAGCCAGCACCAAAGCGCCGAGCGTTAATCCGTTATAATGTCGATTCATACACAATCCTGCTGTAAAGAGGTTGTCAGCATCGCAGCAGTCGTTACTATTTGGAAATGAAATAACACCATAACGACCAGTGGAAAAATGAATCGACAGCCGATGTTTACCCCGCAGCAGCTGCTGAGCTTTGTGGCGGTGTGCGAAACCGCCAGCTTCACCCGCGCCGCCGATCGTGTGCATCTGTCGCAATCCACCGTCAGTCAGCAGGTGCGTCGGCTGGAAGAGATGATTGGCAAACCGCTGCTGGAGCGCACCTCGCATCAGGTGGCGCTCACCGAAGAGGGCGAGAAACTGCTGGGCTATGCGCGCCGCATTATTGCGCTAAACGGAGAAGCGCATGACGTGCTGAGCGATAAATGGCGCGACGGCGTGTTGCGTCTCGGCGTGCCGGAAGATTTTGCCGCGCCGACCGCCGGTTTACTGGCGGAGTTCAGCCGTGAACATCCGCAACTGCGCCTCGACGTGATGAGCGGCATGTATGTCGATCTGCACCGCGCCTGGCAGCGCGAGGAGCTGGATATCATGCTGATCAAACAGCCGGGCGGCGACCGCCCGCTGGCTTCGCGCCCCGAGCCGCTGCTGTGGCTGGACAGCGCCGAATATCCCTGTTTTGAGCAAACGCCGGTGCCGCTGGTGGTGTTCCCGCAGCTCGGTCTCTATCGCGAAGAGATGGCGCAGACGCTGGATACCCTCGGCCGCAGCTGGCGCATCAGCTACAGCAGTGCCAGTTTGGTGGCGCTCGCCAGCGCCAGCGCCGCCGGATTAGGCTTAACACTGCTTCCTGCCAGCTGCCGCCTGCCTGAGCATCGCGTATTAGGTGAGGCTGACGGATTACCCGATATCAACCATTTTGAACTGGCGCTGTTTTGCCGCGCGCCACAGGACACTCTGCAACAGGCTCTGGCCGCTGCGCTGGTCACGTTTTGCCACTTACAGTGGCAGTGATTTTTCCACTGCTCATCAGTGGCAAATATCGCAGCGCGATGCGTTGAGTTTTGCCAGATTAAGCGTTTCTCATTTGATGGAACCTCTGATGCAACTTACCTCTCCCAGCCGTCGCGAATTTCTTAGCCTGACCGCCGCCGGTAGCCTGCTGGCCGCCGGTATCAGCTACGCCGGCCCCGCTTCTCCACTGCACGCCAACGGCATACAGCCGCACACGCCACCGCCGCGCGTGGCGCATTATCAGCTGCTCAACGTACGCCTCGAAGAGGGTTTTGAGCGCGACGGTAATGAGGTGATCGCCACGCGCACGGCCCTGTATGACATCACGATTAAAGACGGCACGTTTGCCGCAATCGAGGCGGCAGGCAACGCGCGCAACGCCGCGCTGCCGCAATGGGATGCCAACGGCGCCCTGCTGCTGCCGCGCACGCGCGACATGCATATCCATCTCGACAAAACCTTCTACGGTGGGCCGTGGCAAGCGCCGCGTCCGCGTCAGGGCAAAACCATCATGGATATGATTGCACGTGAACAGGTGCTGATCCCGCAACTGCTGCCGACTTCGCAGGCGCGTGCCGAAGCGATCATGGGTCTGCTGCACAGCAAAGGCACCACCGAAGCGCGCAGCCACTGCAATATCGATCCGGTGAGCGGGTTGAAAAGTCTTGAGCATCTCAAGCTGGCGCTGGCCGATCACCCGGAATTCCCGTGTGAAATCGTTGCCTTCCCACAGCACGGTTTGCTGCACTCGAAGGTGGATGGCTTGATGCGCGAAGCGATGCAGATGGGCGTACAGTTCGTGGGCGGACTCGACCCCACCAATGTGGATGGCGCGATGCAGGCGTCGCTGGATGCCATGTTCCAAATCGCCATCGACTTCCAGCGCGGCGTAGATATTCATCTGCATGAGACCTCACCATCTGGCGTGGCGGCGATTCAGTACATGATCGATACCATTGCTAAAAATCCGCAGTTGAAAGGCAAAGTGACGCTGAGCCACGGTTTTGCGCTCGGGACGCTGGAAGGCAAAGCGCTGGATCAGATGATTGCAGGCATGGCCGAGCAGCAGATGAGCGTGGCCTCGACGATTCCCATTGGCAAACTGACCATGCCGCTGCCGCAGCTGCAGGCGGCGGGCATTACCGTGATGACCGGCACCGATAGCGTGATCGATCACTGGTCGCCGTTCGGCACCGGCAGCATGCTGGAAAAAGCCAATGTGTATGCGCAGCTGTATCGCGGTTCCGATGAGTTCGGTTTGAGCCGCGCGCTGCATATCGCCACCGGCGGGATTTTGCCGCTGTCGAATCAGGGCGAGCGACAATGGCCGAAGGTCGATGATGAAGCCAGCATGATGCTGGTCGATGCCAGCTGCTCCGCCGAAGCCGTGGCACGCATCTCCCCGGTACGCGCCACTTTCCACCGCGGATTGCCGGTGTTTAGCGCGTAATATTCCGTAGGGTCGCCATTCATAGCGACCGTTCCAAAAACCGCACAGCTCAAAACAAAAAAGCCTCCGCAAGGAGGCTTTACGTACGACATAAAAAGGGTGGCACACGCACACCCGATGAGTGCTGGATTTACGAAAGCATCTGAATCGCCAGCGCATACAACCGCTGGTTTTCATCGTCACTAACAGGCTCTTCTTCCGCGTAACAGGCAATCATGGAGCTGACTTTATCAGATGACAAAGTTTCTCCGTGCAGATGCAGCGTTAACACGGCGCGGCCGACGATTTTCAGAATGTCTTCGTTTTGTCCCTGGACGTAATGACTCAATGAAATGACCTCTGAATTATTTTGAGTATCTAATCGTTCACCTAATGGCGCGCTAAATATAAAGCAAAGCGACAGGTTTTTTTAATCAGAATTTCTCCCATCCGTAGCAACACATAAGCGTTACATCTGCAAAAAGTCGAACAAAAGCCCCTGAATAACCCGCTTATCAAGGCTAATTGCACCTTTTCGTTCACTATGTATGTTTTTAGCGCACTCATCTTTGAGAATATCAACCGCAAAAGCATTAGAATTTCGCGATAGTTATCGTTGATTAATTAAACAAAGTGAACGTGACACTTACTGATTTCAGGGGTAAAGCAAGCGCGCTTTTGCCATTGCCGATGCGGGTCCTTTCTGCCAGACTGACCGCCGCAATCCTACCCGCAATTAGAGACATTCCCGTGACTGCTTTTTCTACCCTGACGCAACTGCCCGCCAGCCAACTCGATAACCTGCGCGAGATGGGCTTCGACGCCATGACGCCGATTCAGGCCGCTTCCCTGCCCGCTATTCTGGAAGGGCGCGACGTGCGTGCGCAGGCGAAAACCGGCAGTGGCAAAACCGCCGCCTTTGGCGTGGGTTTACTGAATCGCATCGACAACAGCCAGTTCCACACTCAGGCGTTGATTCTGTGCCCGACGCGCGAACTGGCCGATCAGGTCAGCAACGTGCTGCGTCAGCTGGCGCGTTTTACCCGCAATATCAAAATCCTGACGCTGTGCGGCGGCCAGCCGATGAGCGCGCAACGCGATTCACTGGTGCATGCGCCGCATATCGTGGTGGGGACGCCGGGCCGTTTGCTCGATCATCTGAAGCGCGACAACCTCGATCTCAGCAAGCTGCAAACGCTGGTGCTGGATGAAGCGGATCGCATGCTGGAGATGGGCTTCCGCGACGACATGGAAGCAATCATTGGTTTCACGCCGGAAACGCGCCAGACGCTGCTGTTCTCTGCCACCTGGCCGGATACCATCGCCAGCCTCAGCCAGCGTTTTCAACGTGATGCGCTGGCGGTGGCCACTGAAGATAAAACCGAGTTACCCACCATCGAGCAGCAGTTTATTGAAGCCAGCGCCAAAGAGCGTCACAGCCTGCTCGGCGCCCTGCTCAGCCAGCAGCAACCGGCCTCCTGCGTGGTGTTCTGTAACACTAAGCGCGAGTGTGATGACGTCGCCGCTGCATTAAATGAACGTGATATCAGTGCGTTAGCGCTGCATGGCGATCTGGAACAGCGCGATCGCGAGCGCGTGTTAATTCGCTTCGCCAACGGCAGCATCCGCGTACTGATCGCCACCGATGTGGCTGCACGCGGCCTGGATATCAAATCGCTGGCGTTAGTGGTGAATTTCCAGCTGGCGTGGGATCCGGAAGTACACATCCACCGCATCGGGCGTACCGGTCGCGCCGGTGAAAAAGGACTGGCGGTGAGCTTTGTTGCCCCAGACGAAATGGTGCGCGCCAATGCGCTGGAAGAGTATCTGCAGCAGAAGCTCAACTGGATCGCTTCCAGTACGCTGAAAGGCATTAGCGCCAAATCGCTGCCGGCGACCAAAATGACGCTGTGCATTGATGGCGGCCGCAAAGCCAAAATCCGTCCGGGCGATATCCTTGGCGCGCTGACCGGTGAAGCCGGATTCAATGGCGATCAGATCGGCAAGATCGATATGACCGCCACGCACGCTTATGTTGCCATCGACGCCGCTCTGGCGAAGAAAGCCCTGATCAAGCTGAAAGAGGGCAAGATCAAAGGCAAAAGCGTGCGCGCCATTCTGCTGAAGTAAGATGTGTAAGCGTGAGGGCGATCGCTCTCACGCTAAAATTTCCGTTATCTCCCCTTCATTTTTTTTCTCTTCTGCCGATAAGTTAATCATGGCGATTTTGCCCTGCCCTTTTCCCTGCCCAGATCTGCTCCGAGGCCATGATGGATAATTTTCAGAAAGAGATCGATGAACGCGCCAACCTTGCGCTTTCCAATAAATTCGAACTGCTGTTGTTCCGACTGGGTTCCGATCAGCTGAAAGGCAAATCTGAGCTGTACGGCATCAACGTGTTTAAACTGCGCGAAATCGTGCCGATGCCAACCATCACCCGCGCCGCGGGTATGCAATCGCCGCTGTTGGGCATGGCGAGTATTCGCGGTCAGTTTATTCCGGTTATCGATCTGCCGGCTGTCACCGGCTGCAAACCGGAAACCGGCCTTAACCTGCTGCTGGTGACGGAGTATGCGCGCAGTACTCAGGCGTTTGCGGTGGAATCGGTGGAGAACATTGTGCGTCTCGACTGGAGCCAAGTGCATACCGCGGAAGCGGGCATCGGCAGCCGTAACATCACCAGCATCGCCTGTCTGGATACCGACGGTCAGAGCAACAATCTGGCGATGGTGCTGGATGTTGAGCAGATTCTGTATGACATCATCCCTTCAGTACGTGGCGTTGAGCCGAGCGCCGAAACCGCCAAAGATTTCAATCTTAAGCCGGGTCAGGTGGCGATTGTTGCGGAAGATTCCAAAGTGGCGCGTCAGCTGCTGGAGCAAGGGCTGAAAAGCATGGGCATCCCGGCGATTATGCATAACACCGGTCTGGAAGCCTGGATCAAGATTAACGAGATGCAGAAAGAAGCCGCAGCCAACGGTGAATCGATCCATGACAAGATCGCCCTGGTGCTGACCGATCTCGAAATGCCAGAAATGGATGGCTTTACCTTAACGCGTAACATCAAGCGCGATAACAATCTGCGCCAGATTCCGGTGGTGATCCACTCCTCGCTCTCCGGTAGCGCCAACGAAGATCACGTGCGTAAAGTCGGTGCCGACGGTTACGTGGCGAAATTCGAAATTAACGAACTCTCCAGCGTGATCCACGGCGTACTGAAAAAACCACGTTAACGTTCATTGTTTGCAGCTTTCGTAGCGGCGCGATTTATCGCGCTGTATTGACTTATAATTCCTCCAAACTAAATGCCCGCTTACTGTATGCGCAATAAATTGCGCCGCTACGGTTTCTGCGGGCATTACTTTCTCAAACCTCGCACGTCAATACCGTTAACCATTCTGTGACCTAGCTCTAAAAATTAAAGTTAAAACATTAATAACCGATAACAGAAAGCGCTTGCGCCGCAACTGCCATACCAGATTTGTCACGCTGCGTAACGAATTTTCATCTTAGAAAACATCAACCTGATGCGGGCGCCTTGCCTGCTTTTCCGTCTTGAAACATCAATTTCTGGTATTACGGGGAGAACCAATGTTGAGCTTAAAGAATATGAAGGTCGGCGTCCGTCTGGGCATCGCTTTTGGTTTAGTGGTCGCACTGTTAGTTATCGTCGGCGTGACGTCGATTAGCAAAATCAACAATATCAAAACCGGCATCACTTCGATTGTTGAAGATCGCTACGTAAAAGTCCGTCTCGGTTTTGACGTACGCGACGGGGTTAACGATCAAATCAAATATCTGCGCGGCATCGTGATTGATACCACGCGCCCGCAGTACAACGAAAAACGCTATCAGCAGCTGGCTGAAGCCACCGAACATACCAATAACGCAATGAATAAAATCAAAGCGCTGCAGGTAACCGAAGTGGGTAAAAAGAAAATTGCTGGCCTGCTGGCGGCCAGCGAAAAGTTTGAAGCCGAGAAAAATCAGCTGATTGGCCTGGTGCGTGCCGGCGATGCCGAAGCCGCCAGCACCTATGTGCTGAAATCCATCACCGATACGCAAAACGCCTTCCTGGCGAGCGCGGTCGCCTTTGCCGATTCACAATCGCAGCAACTGCAGCAAGAAGGCGCAAGAATCATTGAAAACGGCTCATCTGCGATTGAGATGACACTGATTTTCTCTGCCATTGCGATTGCGGCCGCAATTGTATTGGGCTTTATGCTGACACATTCGATTGTGCGCCCACTCAACGAAGCGGTAGAAATCGCCGGGAAAGTGGCGGCAGGTGACCTCAGTTCACACATTGAAATCAGCGGCAAAGATGAAACCGCCGTACTGATGCAGGCGCTGCAGGCGATGAACGACAACCTGCTGACCATCGTTTCCGATGTGCGCGCGGGATCCGATACTATCGCCGTCGCATCGAATCAGATCTCCAGCGGCAACATCGATCTCTCTTCGCGTACCGAACAGCAAGCCAGCTCGCTGGAAGAGACCGCTTCAGCGATGGAGCAGATGACCGCCACCGTGAAACACAATGCCGAGAACGCGCGTGAAGCCAATCAACTGGTGGCGAATACCTCCAACGTGGCGAAACAGGGCGGCGTGGTAATGGAACAGGTGATCGAGAAGATGGAAGCCATTACGCTCTCTTCGAAGAAGATCGTCGATATTATCAGCGTAATCGATTCGATTGCCTTCCAGACCAATATTCTTTCACTTAACGCCGCGGTCGAAGCCGCACGCGCCGGTGAGCAAGGCCGTGGTTTTGCCGTGGTGGCGACCGAAGTGCGTAATCTGGCGGCACGTTCTGCTTCTGCCGCAAAAGAGATCAAGGTGTTAATCGAGGATTCTGTGGCACAGGTCGATGAAGGCAGCCGCCTGGTGACGCACGCCGGTTCCACCATTGGTGAAGTGGTTAGCAGCGTGAAAAGCGTGGCGGATATCATGAGTGAAATCACCATCGCCAGCAGCGAACAGAGCAGCGGGATTAGCGAGATTAACTCGGCGATAACCCAGATGGAAGCGGTGACGCAACAGAACGCAGCACTGGTGCAGGAAGCCTCAGCAGCGTCGCAGGCGTTGCAGGAGCAGGCGGATCGTTTAGCGCAGTCGATGAGCGTGTTTAAAACCGCGGCGGTGTAATTCCCCAACGGCGATCACATTGTAGCGGCGCGATTCATCGCGCGATAAATCGCGCCGCTACGGTTTAGTGCGGGTGTTAATTCATCAGCGAATACGCAATCGACGAAATCGCCAGCACGCCAACAATCACCACAAACAGATTACTGATCTTCCCGCTGTACTGCCGCATCGCCGGCACTTTCTGGATGGCGTACATCGGCATCAGGAACAGAATCATCGCAATAATCGGCCCACCCAGGGTTTCAATCATCCCCAGAATGCTTGGATTCAGCGTCGCCACCAGCCAGGTGGTCAGCAACATAAAGCCGGTGGTTAGACGATTCAGGCGCTGCGGCGTGACGGTTTTACCACGGCTGCGCAACGACTTCACCACAATGCCGTTAAAACCTTCACGCGCCCCCAGATAATGCCCAAGGAACGATTTGGTGATCGCCACCATCGCGACAATCGGGCCCATCCACGCAATCATCGGCACATTAAAGTGGTTAGCTAAGTAAGACAGAATGGTGATGTTCTGATCTTTCGCCGCCTGCAGATCGGCTGGCGACAGGCTCAGCACGCAGCTGAACACAAAGAACATCACCGTCACCACCATCAACAAATGGGCGTTCGCCAGAATGCGTGAACACTTTTTCTCGGCGCCAGCACCGTATTCATCGCGCTTGGCGACAGCAAACGACGAAATGATCGGCGAGTGGTTGAAGGAGAACACCATTACCGGAATTGCCAGCCACAGCGTCATCAGGATGCCGTGACCGCTGACGCTCTGGCTCAGCGACAAGGTTTCCAACGCCGCGCCATGCCAATGCGGTACCAGATAAGCCGCCAATAGCATCAGCACCGCCACAAATGGGAACACCAGCACGCTCATCGCTTTCACAATCATCTGCTCACCGAAGCGCACCACCGTCATCATGCCGATAATCAGCATCAGCGACAGCAGCGCACGCGGCGGCGAAACCAGACCTAGCTGATGCACGATAAAGCTATCAACGGTATTGGTAATCGCCACGCTGTACATCAGCAGGATCGGATAGATGGCAAAGAAGTAGAGCAAGGTGATGATTTTGCCGGCACCCACACCAAAATGCTCTTCAACCACTTCGGTAATATCTTCGCCGGGATTTTTACCGGAGAGCACAAAGCGCGTCAGCGCGCGATGGGCGTAATAGGTCATCGGGAAGGCAAGGATCGCCATGATAATCAGCGGAATCAGCCCGCCTGCCCCGGCGTTAATCGGCAGGAAAAGTACGCCCGCACCAATCGCCGTACCGTAAAGACCCAGCATCCACACGGTATCACTCTTGCGCCAGCCCTTCGCCGCCGTTTCTACGGTGCCAAGCGTACCGGTTTGTGAGTTGTCCATCTGTCTCTCCAGAATTTCAAGCTTTATCAACATGCAGCCACAATGATGGCTGCCAATCATGGCGTGGGCGGCTCCGCCCGGCCGGAACGCAAAGGATGACGCTTCATGAGATGAAATTCACGCATCCTGATGTTCTGTGCCGCATAAAATGCACGAAACATGCGCGCAATCGATTGCATGGGGCGCTATTTGACATGAGACGCGGGATGAGTGCAAGAAGGAGTAATGGGCAGTCAGCAGAAAGGCGTGAGGAAAGTGGAAAGGTGCGGCAACGGGTAGGTTGATAACATCGGGGGAAACTCCCCCGATAATTAGCCTCTGAAACAGCAAATGCGTCCAGAGGCTAACACCGGGAGAATTTAATTAGAATGCACGCATTCTGTATAATGCATAAAGAAAATAGTACGCTGTAAGTGTATTCAAATTCATAATCATGTACTTCAATTTTTCATTTTTATTCAGCAGGATGAAAATACCTTTTGAGTATTTACCCCGCTTTATTTCATTAATTTCCTGGGCAATATCCGCAGGTGAAAACGAAGCGTGATACATAGCGGTCACGATCTGCATATCCAGCGCGAGCACACGTTTGGAGATGCCTTTGAGGAAATAGTCGAGATCGCTGGATTGATATTTACTAATGATCGAATCATAAAGCGCGGTGAGAAACTGTTTACGCACTTTCAGTTCACTGTATTGCACTTTACGCTTCGATAATGAACCCTCCACGTCTTCATAATGATAAGCCGCACCCGGCGTCACCAGGAAATTGCTAATGCAGCTGAAGAATTTAAGGTTAAACAGCAAATCCTCGCTCATTGAAATACCTTCCAGGAAGCGCAGATTCAGTTCCTCAATAATCTGACGGCGATAACATTTGTTATGGAGATAGCCGATGTTATCACTCATCTCCAGTTCACCCAGCACGTAAGGAATGTCCTCCTGGCTGAAGAAGCCCGCCTGAGACACTTTCCCTACGCGGTTGTCGTTGAGGTTTCCTACCATCAAATCGACAGATTCCGCTGGCCAGGCATCAAGATGTTGTTTGAAGATCATGAGGAAATTATCGTCCACCCAATCATCCGCATCGAGGAATAACACATATTCGCCGCTGGCGTGCTGCATTCCATTATTACGGGCGGCGCTGACACCGGCATTAATCTGGTTAATGACCGTGACCTGTGAATAAGCGCTAAACTCCTCCAGTATTTTCGCGGTTGAATCGCTGCTGCCATCATTGACCACAATAACCTCATAACTGCTGAACGTCTGTTGAAGCACGCTCTGCAAGGTACGTTTAACGGTTTTTTGTGCGTTATAGACGGGAATGATAAGACTAAATAGTGTTTTTTCATTCATGATAAACTCTCTTTACTGTCTGAGGTTTTGATATTGTTAAATAACAGCCATAGTTTCCTGGGGTTGATAAATACCTGGTGAATACGCATGACAGGTTGAGCAGGGAAAAAATAATTAAGCAGGGAGAACGATAAGAACTCGGTTAATACCACGCTCATGGCCGCGCCGTTTAAACCAAAATAAGGAACCAATAATAAAGAGGACGCCACGCAAATTAATAACACTACGAAGGTTTTCTTAACTAAGTAACGATATCCGTTGTACTTAATAATAAAACGGTCCATAACACTGCTGAGCACTGCACACATCGCACCCACGCTGAGTAACAGCGTTGGCGCTACGGCATCGAGATAATCCGCCCCGTAGAAGTTGCGAATAAACCATCCGGACAATAACCAAATCGTCAGAATCACCAGCGAGGAGACGCCAATCACCAGCAGATGTAATTTCTGCGCTTTGATAATTGACTGCTTATCATCACGCTCGGCAAAAAATGCTGGAAAAAAGGAAGCCAGTAACGCATTGGGTAAAAAGACCCATGCAGTGGCGAGTGTCAGCGCAACGGTGAAAATGCCCGCCTCTTTTACACCAAGGAAATAAGAGACGCTGAGTTGGTTCACGCGGGTATAGATCGCCACAGCAATCACTGAAAACACCAGGGAAATACCCGATGCCACCATATAGCGTGAATATTTTTTCATCTGGCGCAGTGCCGGAATCGGCACCTGGCGATGGTATTTAAGGAAAATCACCAGCTTGATAGCAAACGGAATAAAGGTTGCCAATACGATCGGAATCGACAATAGCTGCGGGTCCAGGCCGTAATAAGAGATAAAGAAGCGCACGGTTAAACTGATGGCCAGCCCCGCCAGATTGGCAATCACATTCAGGCGCGCATTGAGCCTCGCCTCGTTGTAGATATTCACCAAATCGAGTGAGGAAAACAGGCAGGCAATTGCCGCTGCGCAGATAAATACCCGCGCTTCAGCACGCCACTCTTCTCCCATAATCAGCATGCCGCTTGCCGCCAGCACGCCATAAATCAGCAACACCAACAGAAACGTTGCCATCATTAAGCGCATGCCGGAGTGATGATTTTGCGACAGGCGTTTCAACAGAATCACATCGCTGCCCATCAGCGCGATGCTCTGGATGAACTGAAATACCAGCATCGAGATCGAAATAATGCCGAAGGTGGTTGGCCCAATATATTTCGCCACATAGGAGGTGACGAATATCAGGCCAAATACCGCAATCAGCTTTTCAGCGATCATCCACATGGAATTTTTTAATTTATCTTTCACAACTCAACCTCAGCGTTTATTTCTGTGCCAGTCGGCGCAGACGCGATACCAGTCGTGGACTGACAAAAAACAGCGCAAAGTACAGGCTCCACGGATTGAGCATCAATCCAGAGGTGAAATAGGACTTAAAGCTGCGACGGTAGAGCGAAATATATTCATCAATAAAGGCGCGACTGAATCCGTCGCTGTGCAGGGCTTTATAGATATAGGACGAGGTGACTTTTAAATAGAGGTGGTAATAACAGCGACTATGCTGCGCGGATAAAAACGCCTGCATGCCATTAAACGAACGCGCAAATGAGAAATGCTTTTCACGTAACGCCGACCGTGTGGCCGAGTTGGTGGATACCACGTAGTGATAAACCACCTGCTGGGTGAAGATCACCTGACGATCCTGTTGCAGATGCAGGTAATTGATCACAAACAGCAGATCTTCGAAGTTGTAAATCTCTTCGTTAAAACTGAGTTGATGCTGGCGAATGACGTCGCCGCGAAACACCTTATCGCAGATGCCGTGACGCGGATTGAAATAGAGCAGATCATTGATTGCCGCCGACGCCGCCAACTGGCGAGTGTCAGTGGTGTTCGCCGGGAAATCGAGCGGCTCGCCTTGCGGCGTGAAGTGCTGAGATGCCCCCACCACCATCGCCACCGGGTTTTGCATCAACCGCACATAGGTGGCAAACGCGCTAGCAGGCAAAAAATCATCGGCGTCTAAAAAACACAGCAGTTTGCCGCGTGAAGCGCGAATGCCCTGATTGCGCGCCGACGAGACGCCACCATTGGTTTTGTCGATGATGTGGAAATGCGGGTAATGGGCGTAGTTCTGTAATATCGCGAGCGAATTATCGCTGGAACCGTCGTTAATAAAAATCACTTCAAAACGGCTTTCTTCCTGCTTTAGCAGGCTATCAATGCATCGCTCCAGATACGCCGCGGCATTATACACCGGCACGATGACGCTGATTAAAACGTCGTTAACGGGATTTTGCATATAACCTCTGGACTCTGTCGAAGTAAAAGTTGCGGGCGGAAAAAGTAATCGCTGAACATTGCTGCGATTAACGCTGCGCGTTGCTTGCGCCCGGCTTAACATTTATTGCCTGTTTATTTCAGAGTTTCCTCAGGTCAACTAAAATTGGCCTTTAATTCTCTCTAAAAAGATGACTGAATAAGATAATCGCCAAATAAACCGTGCAGATTTATTCTGTTTTCTTCAGGTAAATCAGGCAGGCTACCGCCCCAGGCTTGCAGCTACCTGTTTACTGACTACGCAGAAATCCACTTTTTAGGCGTAAAGAGGCTGCGCTGCACCCATAAGAGTTCAGTTAATTTTCAGCCAGTTACGTTTTTTTCTTTGGGTGATTGAGCCAATGCCGTCACCACGGCTTTCACGACGTACTTAAATTAAATTTTTTATCTTTCAGTAATGAGAGTTAAAAAAACCTGGCGTCTTTATCACGCCCATTACCGAAAACAAGACATGCCGACCGGGGCTGAGAAGGTGCATCAAAAGACGGGCCTTCTCAACGAACGTCACGACATTAACGATATTTGCTGTATGCCCTGCACTTTTATTAATCCGGCGCGTCTTTGGCTGTCCGATAAGTGCAAGTGGCGTTAATTCAGTGCGGCTCTCGCAGTCGCACTGCAACAGGCTTTATGCCCAAAATTTGCGATCTAATTCAAAACTTTTCCCAGCATTCTCACCACTCGGGGTTATAAGGTCAATGGTTGCCAGGCCAAACCGGAATTTACTCAGAGAAAGGATGGATTAAATAACTGCGCATTGATTAGCCGTGATGAAGAGGTTTTTAGTGCATTGATTAGCGTCGCAGCAGGCGAATACCAGGAATAAGATCGGAATATCGATGACATCGTGCCAACAGAAACCCGCGTCTAAGCCTTGCTGAGAGTGAAGCCAGCTCACAACTCTGGCGTTAGGCTGTCACGGCCCGCATTTTCGCGTGCTAGTCTCCAGCCATGCCTCTCTCCAGTTTTCCTTTACTGCAGGTTGTATGAAACGCAGATTATCTTTCCAGGTAAAACTCTTCCTGTCGCTGGTGCTGTTTTCCTGCCTGCTACTCGCCTTGCTGGGCACCATTTTGTTTCATTTCATTGACCGCCAGTTGCATCACGATCTGGGACAGCGCGCGCGGGTGCAGGCCAGTGAGATTGCGCTGATGCCCGGTCTGGCGGAGAAAGTAGCGAGCCGTGATATCGCCGGCATCGCCGCGCTGATTCAGCCCTTACGCAATCAAAGCGATGCCAGTTACATCGTGATTGGTGACACGCAAGAACAACATCTCTATCACTCGGAATCACCGGAGCGCCTCAATTTACCCATGATTGGCGGCGACAATGCGGAAGTGCTACAGGGGAAAACCATTATTTCCGTGCGCAAAGGCGGCATCGGCGTGTCGCTTCGCAGCAAAGCGCCGATCGTTGATGCGCAGCATCAGGTGATTGGCATTGTCTCGGTGGGGTATCTCACCTCCTATATTGCCAATATCAACGTCAGCCTGCTGTGGCAGGCCAGCTTGTATGGCGTGGCGCTGTTGCTGCTGCTGTTTATTTTCTCCTGGGTATTTAGCCGCAACCTGAAAAAACAGATGTTCTGGCTGGAGCCGAAAGATATCGCGCTGCTGGTTCTGCAGCAAAAAGCGCTGCTGGAAGCGATGTATGAAGGCGTGTTTGCGGTAAACGCGGAGCGGCAGCTGATTCTTATCAACCGCGCGGCGAGAGAGTTGCTGGAAATTCAGCAGAGTGAAAGTGAGCTGCTGGGGAAACCGCTTGATGCTGTCCTGCAGATCCATCCGGCGTTTTTAAATCAGCATGAGGTGAAAACCCACGACCACATCACCGTGCTCAATCAGCGTCAAGTGATCGCGAATCGGGTGGCGATCGAGCTGGAACCCGGCGAACCCGGCGGCTGGGTCTGCAGCTTCCGCGATAAAAACGACATTAATACGCTGAGTAGCCAGCTGAGCCAGGTTAAACGCTATGCGGATAATTTGCGCATCATGCGCCATGAACAGTTGAACTGGACCGCCACCCTGGTCGGTTTGTTACAGATGCAGCGTTACGATGACGCGATGCGCTATATCCATGCCCAATCTGCCGGGGCGCAGCAGGTGCTGGATTTTGTCTCGGCGCGCTTCACCTCGCCCGCGCTGTGCGGGCTGCTGCTGGGGAAATATGTTAGCGCACGGGAAAAAGGCGTTGAGCTGCAATTCGATCCGGCCTGCCAGCTGAGCCGCATTCCTGCTGCGTTGAGCGAAACGGCGTTGATGTCGGTGATCGGCAATCTGCTGGATAATGCAGTGGACGCCACGCTGAATGCCAGAACGCCCGCGGCACCTATTGAAGTGTATATTTCTGGTCGTAATCAGGAACTGCTCATCGAAGTGGCCGATCAGGGCTGCGGCGTGGATGACAGCATCAAACCGAATCTGTTTGAACAAGGCGTGACCAGCAAGCCGTCCAGCGACGACGACATGCTCGGTTCAGAACACGGCATCGGTCTCTATCTGGCTGCGGGTTACGTGCAGCAGGCGGGCGGCAGCATTGAGATCAGCGACAACTCGCCGCAGGGCACTATCTTCTCGGTGTTTATTCCGTTCCAGCCCGCCGCGTTAACAGGACTTTCCCATGAATAATGCTAAGCCACTTGATGTGGTGATTGTGGAAGATGAGCCGCATCTGGCCGATTTGCACCGTGAATATATTGAGCAGAACTTCCATCTGCGCGTGGTGGGCATTGCCGCCACGTTGGCGCAGGCGCGTGAATTGATTGCATTGCATCAGCCACGGCTGCTGCTGCTCGACAACTTTTTGCCGGATGGTCAGGGCGTGACATTGATTGACGATCCGCTGTTAAAGCGTTTTGAGTGTTCGGTGATTTTCATCACCGCTGCCAGCGACATGCAAACCTGTAGCCACGCGATACGCAGCGGCGCATTCGACTATCTGCTGAAGCCGGTGTTTTTCCATCGCCTGCGCGCGTCGCTGGAACGCTTTATGCGGCTGGTACAGACGATGCGCCAAATGAAGAACGTCGATCAGCAGGCGCTGGATATGCTGTTCAATCTGCCGACCAGTGATGCGCCTTCGGCACCGTCCAGTAAAGGGATTGAATCCATTACGCTGGATCGGGTGAAAGCGTTTTTTAGTGCTGCGCCAGACCGCTGTTGGTCGGTCGAACAGGTCGTGGAAAACGTCGGCATCAGCAAAACCACCGGCCGCCGTTACCTGGAATATTGTGTGGAGATCGGCTTTATTGGCGTTGAGATGCAGTACGGTAACATCGGCCATCCGCGTCGGCTGTACCGCAAAATCCTGTGATCCCGCGCAAATGCTGCGCGTCGCCTGTTGTGGTTTTTATGGTGTTAATTGCCTAAACAGCGCCAACAATCACACTTCGTGAAGATAACAATCCGTCACCTCTTGTGTGGGAAAGGCGATCGGCTATGTTGACCATTAGTTCCTCAAATGTAACTAAAAGGTTAATTATAATGTCGAACAAATTCCCACTCTCTCTGGTTGCCGCGACTGTACTGATCTCTTGTTCTGCCCTTTCCGCTCCGCCGCAGGGTTATCCGGCGGATTACCAAAGTGTTATTGATGCCGCGACCAAGGAAGGCAAAGTGGTGATCTATTCCACCACCGACACCAAAGCCGCCGGGCCGCTGATTAAGGGCTTCGAAACCACGTATCCCGGCATCAAAGTTGAATATAACGATATGAACAGCACCGAGCTGTACAACCGTTTTATCAGTGAACAAGCCTCGGGCGGCACCAGCGGTGATGTAGTCTGGAGCTCCTCCATGGATACCGGCCTGAAGCTGGCGACCGACTACGCGCAGGAATATAAATCTCCCGAACTGGCGCAACTGCCGAAGTGGGCGGTGTGGAACAACAAAGCCTATGGCACCACCTACGAACCGGTGGTGTTCATCTATAACAAACGCCTGATACCCGCCGCTGACGTACCCGATTCGCACACCGCACTGGCCAAGCTGATCGCCAGCCAGACCGACAAATTCAAGAGCAAAGTCACCACCTACGATATTGAGAAATCAGGCCTCGGCTTCATGCTCTCGGTGCAGGATGCCAAAGCCGATCCCAACTACTTCAAAACGCTGGCTGACGTGGCGAAAGGCGGTTTAGCCGTGCAGTCATCCACTGGCACCATGATGGAAAGGGTGTCGTCCGGCGAAAACCTGATCGGCTTCAACATCCTCGGTTCCTATGCCGAAGCCCGCGCAAAAACCGATCCATCGCTGGGCATCTCTTATCCGAAGGATTACACGCTGGTGCTGTCTCGCGTCTCGTTCATCAGCCAGCAAGCCAGTAACAGCAATGCAGCAAAACTGTGGCTGGATTATGTGCTGTCTGAAAAAGGGCAAAGCATTCTGGCCAATCAGGCCGACATCCCTTCCCTGCGCAATGATATTGAAGGCAAAAACGACATTGATGGCATGACCAAAATGTTAGGCACCGCGCTGAAACCGATCCCGGTTGATGAAAGCCTGCTGGAATATCTGCAACCGAAAAAACGTCTGGATTACATCAAACAGTGGCGCACAGCCGCCGGTAAATAACGGCATTACTGCAGCGCGTCTACTGCGGCGCGCTTCTCTTTCTGTTATCTGATTCGCCATTCAGGGTCTCAATATGCGTGCATTGCAGAGAAAGTGGCAAAGCCTGCCGCGCGGCATTGTGGTGCTGATAACCACGCTGGTTATCTACATTCCGCTGTCGTTTATTGTTATTCAAAGTTTCTTATCCGCGCCATTCTTTGCGCCGTCGAAAGCGTGGAGCCTGGAATCGTTTGAATTTATTTTCACCGATCCCGATTTCTATAAAGCGTTGCGCAGCGGATTTATTCTCGCCTTCGGGTTGGTGATCATCGCCATTCCGCTGGGCGGCATTCTGGCGTTCTTAATGGTGCGTACCGATCTACCGGGCAGACGCCTTATTGAGCCGCTGATCCTCGTGCCCATTTTTGTCTCGCCGATGGTGCTGGGATTTGGTTATGTGGTGGCCGCCGGTCCAGTGGGATTCTTCTCGCTGTGGGCGCAATCACTGCTCGGGTTTGTGCCGTGGAATATCTACGACATGTCGAGCATCGTGGTGATTGCTGGTCTGACGCACGTACCGCACGCCTATCTGTATATTTCATCGGCCCTGCGCAGCGTAGGATCGGATGTGGAAGAAGCGGCGCGTATTGCCGGTGCCTCACCGTTGCAGGTGATGACGTCGGTGAGCTTGCCGATGGTACGTCCTTCGATGCTGTATGCCACCGTGCTGCTGTTCTTCCTCGGGCTGGAAGTGTTCGGCCTGATGCTGGTGCTGGGCGATCCCGAAGGCAACATGGTGCTGGCCACCTATCTCTATCAGTTAACGAATAAGCTCGGCACGCCGTCCTATCACCTGATGGCTGCGGTGGCCGTGGTACTGATTTGTATCACCATTCCGTTAGTCATGCTGCAACGCCGTCTGATGCGTACAGCCAACCGCTTTGTCACGGTAAAAGGCAAAGCCTCGCAGGCGCGTGCGTTGCCGCTGGGCAAATGGCGCTGGGTGGCCGGTGCCGTGGTGGCGTTCTGGCTGACGGTGACCATTGGCGTGCCGCTGCTGGGCGTGGTGCTGCGCGCGTTCATCTCTAACTGGGGCGTTGGTGTCTCACTGTGGGATGAGTTGTCGATCAAAACCTTCCAGACCATCTGGGCGCAGCCCAACCTGCTGCGCGCTATCGTCAACTCGATGGCGATTGGCGTGATCGGCGGCGCGTTGGCGGTGGTGTGTTATCTGTTTATCGGCATCGCCATGCACCGTAAACCGGATAACACTACGCGCTTCCTCGACTACAGCGTATTAGTGCCGCGTGCGGTACCGGGCTTGCTGGCCGGTCTGGCGTTTCTTTGGGTATTCCTGTTCCTGCCGATGTGGCTGGATAACGCACTCAAATCGGGCTGGCTCTCCGATTTCGCCTGGTCGCAGTGGCTGCGCGATAACCTGGTCGTCTGGCTGCGTTCGCTGCGCAGCACCATCTTCAGCGTCTGGCTGGCGTATACGGTGGTGTGGATGGCCTATGGCCTGCGCTTGATCTCCTCAACGCTCTTGCAAGTAGGGCCGGAACTGGAAGAAGCGGCGCGTAGCACCGGCGCCACGCGTGGACAAATTACGCGTCACGTTACCATTCCATTATCCCGTTACGGCCTGATTGGCTCATGGCTGCTGATGTTCCTGATTTTCGAGCGCGAATATTCCACCGGCGTGTATCTGCTGTCGCCCGGTACGGAAACCATCGGCTCCATGCTGGTTTCCCTGTGGGCGGCGGGCGCGATTGATATTGTTGCCGCACTCTCCTTTATTAACATCCTGCTGGTCGTCGTCGGTTTGGGTATTGCCCTGCGATTTGGAGTCAAATTACATGATTGAATTATCGGTGGAAAATCTGCACTTAACTTATGGCGACAACCCGGTGCTGAAAGGCGTGTCGATGAATTTGCAGCGAGGCGAAGTGGTTTCTCTGCTTGGCCCGTCCGGCAGCGGTAAAACCACGCTGCTGCGTGCGGTCGCCGGGCTGGAGAAACCGACTCAGGGCACCATCGTGATTGGCAGCAACACGGTGTACGCGGGTACGCCGCGCAGTGAGATTCCAGCGGAAGAACGTAATCTGGGATTGGTGTTCCAGTCCTATGCGCTGTGGCCGCACAAAACCGTGTTTGAGAATGTGGCTTATCCATTAAAGCTGCGCAAAGTGCCCTCTGCGGAGATCACCCAACGCGTACAAGATGTGTTGGTGCAGTTAGGTTTGGGTCATCTCGGCAAGCGTCATCCGCACCAGCTTTCCGGCGGACAGCAGCAGCGCGTGGCAATTGGTCGTGCGCTGGTTTATAACCCGCCGGTGATCTTGCTTGATGAACCGTTATCGAATCTGGATGCCAAACTGCGCGAAGAGGCGCGCGTGTTCCTGCGTGAGCTGATTATCAAGTTAGGCTTATCCGCGCTGATGGTAACGCACGACCAAAATGAGGCGATGGCGATTTCCGACCGCATTTTGCTGCTCAATAACGGCAAAATCGAACAGCAAGGCACGCCGCAAGAGATGTACGGCTCGCCGAAAACCCTGTTTACCGCCGAGTTCATGGGCAGCAACAACCGATTGCACGGTAAAATCACCGAGCTGCGCGACGGCAAAGCGCGTATTGAGGGCAAAGGCTGGGCGTTATGGGGACGGGCAGGCGAAGGCGTGCAAAACGGCCAGGAAGCCACGGCGGTGATTCGCGTCGAACGTGTAAACGTGGTCGATGCGCCGGGCGAAAACCAGCTGGAACTGCCGCTACTCACCAGCATGTACCTTGGCGACCGCTGGGAATACTTGTTCCGCACCGTGGGTGATGATTTTGTGATTCGCGCCTACGGCAGCGACGTGCGTGATCCGCAACATTGCCATCTGGCGTTGCCGGAAAACCATGTGTGGATTTTCCCGAAAGGGTGATTTGCCGGGAGGTCGCTAATATCACAGGGTGCAGGCATCGTAGCGGCGCAATTTATTGCGCGATAAATCGCGCCGCTACGGAATGTGCGAGCATTAATTACAGCGTATAAGAGATCGGCATAAAACCAATAAACACCTATCCCACAAACAAAAAAAGGCGAGGCCAAAGGCCTCGCCAAAAAGGTGCTGGACCTCAATCGTAATAAGGAAGTTTACGATCGACACCGTTAATGTTGACCAGCACAAAGCCCGTAGGCGCGGTTTTGTTGGTCGGTGTGCCGGCCGCCGTCGCGACGGTGAGCACCCCTTTCTCGTTGGCACCAATACCGGCCAAACCGTTATGCAGCCCGAAGCGCGCCGCCGGTTTGAAACCGCCCAGTTTGGTGGTATCGGTCACCACAGAGAAGTCCTGCTGGAACAGCGAGCAAGAACCGGTATCGAAACGCGTTGGACCGGTGCATTTCAGGTTCATCATGGTGTCACCACTGTTGGCGCGCAGTTTTACCCACACCGCCGCATAAGTGGTCCCCACGCGGCTGTAGCGGATATCCAGCACCGCTGGCTGCCCCATGTGATAAGCATCCGCCCATACCGTTTCCAGACGCTGCAGGTTGACCCAGGTTTTACCGGTCGCCGCCACATTGACCGGTGAGCCAGCGGTGCCGGTTGGCTGTGTGGCATCCGCCTTACCAATAAACTCCATCACCCACTGCTGGTTGGCGTTCGGGAAGAACAACTGCCCGACGCGATACCAGTTATCGGTTTCAGTATTATTGGTAATTTTGTAGCCGCTAAAATAGCCCGCGCGTAGCGACCCGGTCATAAAGGTGCCGTAGTTCTCGTCGCGGCGATAACCGTATTCAAAGGTGGATAACCAGCGCCCAGCAGCTGCATCAAGACTCAGTTTGGCGCCAGACTGCAGGTTGAGCTGACGGATCACCACGCGTGCATTGTTGAGATTCAACGGCGTACCGCAATCTTCAATATTCAGCGTATCCACCGTCCAGCCGCCATCCGACAGGTCGCCCGGATTGCGCGTGTGCTCAATCCACACGTTGCGGATAATCCCCTGCGTCACACGCGGCATGTAGAGTGTGGCGTCACCGTAACCGGTCTGGAAGTTACAGTTACACAGCTCAATGGCGGTGGAGTGATCCCAGGCGCCTTTCGGCGAGTTCGACCAGCCAACATCAAACACGCGTCCGTAGGTATACAGGGTGTAAATCTGGTCGAATTTACTGTCGAGGGTATCCAACACTTTGATCACCGTACCGCCGTTATTCTGCGCGCGGAAACAGTAGATATTGACGGTGGTGCCTTCGATACAGGTGTTTTCGAAGAAGGGCTGCACGTTGCTGCACATATCGGAGGTGATAGTGCTTTTGTTGGTGGTGATATCCGCTGATGCCTGGCCATTCCACGCGATCCCTCTGATTGAGGTACGACGCGCCTTCACCTTGAATACCGTGTTGGCACTTTTGTCGGAAATGATGGTGGTACGCGGCAGCGAACCCAGTTCGACATCATCACCTTGCAAGCCAAAAAAGGCGCGCTCGGTACCGCTGATGTCGATCGGGCTGATCAGGAATTTACCGCCAGGGAAACGCACCGGTAACGCGGTAATGTTACCGGAGTAGCTTTGCGTCCATGCCAGCATACGGTTGAACGCCTCCGTATCGTTGGCGTAACCATCGCCTTTAGCACCGAAGTGATAAAGGTTGATG
This sequence comes from Enterobacter ludwigii, assembly GCA_900068845.1. GTDB lineage: Bacteria > Pseudomonadota > Gammaproteobacteria > Enterobacterales > Enterobacteriaceae > Pantoea > Pantoea ludwigii_A. The sequence goes on along the minus strand of CEFQ01000010.1, from coordinate 46,070 downwards.
TCCTTTGGATCGTTAATCACACGTTTCCAGTAAAAACCGTTACCGATCACCAGCGTACCGCCATCTTCTACCGCGGTCGTGGTACCGATAAAGCCGGTAAAATCACCGCCGCCGTGGAAGGTGGAGTCAGCGTTGTAGCGACGTAAGAATGCCAGATCGCCGTTTTTGGCCGGTACGGTGGTACGCAGTTCTGCATAAGAGTTAACTTCGATCATTATAGCCTCCTCGGCTTTTCGGGTAGGTAATGCAAATGCGTGAGAGCAGCGTTACTGGGCCGGTTGACCGCAGTGCTGATCCCAAAGATCGTTGTGATTGTTGATGGCGCGCACGGTGCGAACGTCCATGCGCGCGGCGTCATTGCCGTGGGTATAAATCGGGGAAAACAGGGTACAGGCTGAGTCGATGACGACGGGGGCTTCAGGGCTGGTGGTATTTCGACTGCTGCAGCTTGTCACGAGCAGCAGCGTCATCAAGATTAAGGTTGCTGGCTTCCACACGTTTGGCCTCCTCACGCAGCTGTTGCTGCTGCTGGTTAACGGCTACCGCTTGCGCCGCGGCTTGATCGGCGCGCTCGACGGCGGATTTGGATTGTTGCTGCACCTTGCCGATTTTCTTGCCACCGAAGTAGCTGGCCGCTAACGCGGCGATGACGCCTGCCAGGGCGGCGAGCCAGTGCCAGCTGCCGCCAAGCAATGTGGTGATAAGTGTCATGCTTTTTCCTCCATCGCCGTTTTTTGCTGGTTGAGGCCTTTCTGGCGAACGAATTGGGCAATGACGCCCATCGCCACCATGAAAGCGCCAATCAACCCGAGATAGTTGTGCGGCAGAATCGCTTTCACATCCGGCGGCATGCTGTTCCATGCATCAAGCGCAGCGGTGGGAAACGATTGCACCCACGCGCTGAGCATCGAACCGAGTGACGCCAGCCACACTGACCAGGTTTTGAATAACAGCCGCGCATGTTTAACAAATTCCAGCGTGGTGAAGCGCTGCATCACCATCACCACCACGATTACCGCCAGCACTGCGGTGACAAAAATCAGCAGTTTCAGATTCATAGCAGCCCCCGATAGATGTCATACGTGCCGCTGCGCATCACTTCGGCATGCCGCCGGGCGCGGCCCGAGGTTTGGCGAGCCCACAAACTGTCGAGCATGGCGTTGGCTGCGCTGTTGAAATCGCCCTGAGTGATGGCGGTGAGCATGCCGCGAAACATCGCCAGCCCATCCACACCCAGTTGATAACCCATACTGATCAGCACATCGCAGCGCGCCTCATTGCATTTGGCCAGCGCCTGCTGCACCAGCGCACGCTGATGCATCTGCTGCACCTTGCCCTCGACAATGCACTGCTTCCACACATCGCCCACCGGACGCGGCACCTGGAAGATGTAGTTGCTGAGTGAGGCCCCTTTCGGGCCGATGCGAATCCCCCCCGCCACCGTAGGGAAACCCAGGGTGTCGAGGTAAGGCGCTTCGCGGTAACCCTCTTCAAAATTCAGGATGGCAATAATCTGACTCATAGAAATTCCTCTTAGACGGGCGCGACAGCCTGAAAATGGCTGCGCAAAGCGGTAAAAACACATAAATCTCGCTGATCGTTTCCTGATCTCAGCGCATTGTTTGATAAGCGAAACGCTCAAGGATGGTTAAACACTGAGCATCTATAAAACGTTCCGCTTAAAACTGGGGAAAGGGGAGAAAGATTTAGCGCACGGCGTACAAATAGACATGGGGTAAACAGCAGTTATCGAAACTCGCTTGTGCCGGCTGAACGCGAACAGGCGCTAACACCGCGCAGTCAATGCGTGAGTGCGTTTGGCGCTGACAGATGCGTTCAGCGGTGCGCAATGTAACGTTTTCGTATTCGATGCCGAGCGCGTTGTCGATGCTGCGCTTGAGGCGACTGAGGGACTGGCGTCGCCGATGGCGGCGCGTGCGTGCATTGCCTGAAAATACTGACTTCCCGTACTGGATAATCGCCATAACTCCTCCTGTTAATGAGTCTTTGGCGATGGGGTGGCAGGCACGGCGATTCGGCTGAAGCCGAAGCGTTCGCTGTTCCTCTGGAAAATACTCGACGTCAACTCGCCCGGCTGCATTCGCGGCCAGGGTGAAGTAGAGGAGAGTGAAAACAGAGGGCAACTGACAACGCTGCAAAGTGCGTATCCACCCCATCCCAAAGTTCACTAACTTTGGATGGTATGTATCGCGCTTGTGCAGCGCCTCAATTGTTTAAGAGCGGGCTCGTCCGTGAGCAGGTATGTTGTCCATCCATGCTCAAATTATTAACAGGTTCTAATGCATTGGCAAACACCAATGGTTAATTTTTTATTTACCGTCAGTTAAATTTATGATTTCAGCCAAAATATTTTTTTACCGCATTCTGGCGTTTTGTGATCAACCCAGGATTTGATAATCCCGCGCCTGGCTCATGATCACCCGCGCCACCACCTGCAGCGTCCTGGCTTCTTCCAGGGTTAAATACCAGGTTTCATAGCGCTTGTTATCTGAGATCACCGCGACCTTTTTGTGCTGCAGCTGCAGGCGTTTGAGATAGAGCTGATCGTCAAGCGTGAAGAGATAGATGCCATCGCCATCAAAGCGATGCACGCTGATATCGACGAACAGCTGATCGCGCGGCGCAAAGGTGCCCGCCATCGAATCGCTGTTCAGCGCGATGAGGCGAATATTTTCGGCCGGGCGGCCATTAAACAACACGCGCGCCTCTTCCAGCCCATATTCAATGGCTTGAATGGTTTCTACCAGTTCATCGCGCGTGCTGCTGCGCACACCGTGTTGACCGATATCCAGACTCTCTACGCGAAACAGATGCTGTGGATTAACCAAACTTCGCTGCGTCAGCAGGGCGGCCGGTTTTTCCATACCAAATTGCAGCCACTCAACACGCACGTCGAGTAACTGGCTGAGCGCCAGTAAATTGTTATCATCGGGTATCGATTGTCCGTTAAACCATTTCCACACCCCCGGCGTTGAGATCTTGCATCCCCTCTCTTGCAGCGCAAGCGCAACCTGTTTGTTCCGTCCATGTCCGATAATTCCCGCGCTTTCGCACGCGGCAATCAGCCTGGCAGTGAATGCTTGTCTCGTACTTTCTTTTTTAACCATCAGTTAATAATCTGCCTTCAGTAAAAGACTGAATGTTATTTTCATTTTTGCTACCAGTTCATTTTATATTACCGGCAGTTTACTACCCAACCGCTTTTATCAATGAAGCTGGACAATCATTATCCCTTTCGGGTAGGCCGAAACCAGTGATCATTGCCATATCGCTTGTTCTCACAGGGGTTTTCAGGATTGTTCTGTAGCAGTAAGACCAGCATCTAAAGGAAAAAATGGGGGAAAAGCAGCGAGCCCGCCATAGATGACAGAAATAAATCAAAAAGCTCTTAGAATAACTGGATCGAAAGCGAAAAAAATGGGCACCGTTTTCGGTGCCCATTGTCATGCAGGAGCGAATATTAGCGACGTAGCGTATCGTCGCCCCACCCTATCCATTTATAGGTGGTGAGCGCCTCAAGTCCCATCGGACCTCGCGCGTGCAGCTTCTGCGTACTGACCGCCACTTCGGCGCCGAGGCCAAACTGGCCGCCGTCGGTGAAGCGCGTGCTGGCATTAACGTATACCGCGGATGAGTCAACCTGGTTGACGAAGCGATTGGCGTTACCAATGCTGCGCGTCAGAATGCCATCAGAATGCTGCGTGCCGTGCTCACGGATATGCGCGATGGCTTCATCGATATCTGCCACCAGCTTGACGTTAAGATCGTTGGACAACCATTCGTCATCATAATTTTCCGCCTGCACCGCGACCACTTCGGCGGCACCGTTTTGCAGCAGCGCCAGCACATTTTCGTCGGCGTGCAGCGCAATGTTCTCTTGCGCCATACGTTGCAGGAATGCAGGAATAAAGCGATCGGCTTGATCGTTATGGATCAGCAGCGTTTCAAGCGAGTTGCAGGCGCTTGGGCGCTGCTTCTTCGCGTTGACGATCACCGCCAGCGCCGCCTCTGTCTCCATGGTTTCATCGAGATAAAGATGACATACGCCGATGCCGCCGGTGATCACCGGAATCGTCGAATTCTCGCGACACAGTTTGTGCAAACCTGCGCCGCCGCGCGGGATCAGCATATCGACGTAGCGATCGAGCTTCAGCAGCTGATTGACCAGTTCACGATCCGGGTTTTCAATCGCCTGCACGGCACCCGCCGGTAAACCGTGCTGGGTCAGCGCATTTTGGATCACGCGCACCGTGGCCGCGTTGGTGCGGTAGGTTTCTTTGCCGCCACGCAGAATCGCCGCGTTACCGGTTTTCAGGCACAGCGACGCGACATCAACGGTGACATTCGGGCGCGCTTCATAAATCACACCGACAACACCCAGCGGCACACGACGACGTTCGATGCGTAAGCCGCTATCAAGCTGGCCGCCATCCATCAACTGACCGACCGGATCCGCAAGGCGACACACCTGACGTACGTCATCCGCAATGCCCTTCAGGCGCTGCGGATTGAGCGTCAGGCGATCGAGCAGCGCTTCGCTCATGCCATGTTGGCGCGCATCCGCCAGATCCTGCGCGTTTGCCGCCAGAATGTCGGCGCTTTCCGCTTCCAGACGATCGGCGATGCTGAGTAGCACCTGATTTTTTTGTTCGGTGGAGAGTGCAGCCAGTTTGTACGACGCAGCACGCGCCGCTTTACCCATCTCTTCTAACATCATCCGCTCCTTAACTGACGATCATGTCGTCGCGGTGCACGGCGACCGGACCATATTCGTAACCGAGAATCTCGCCGATTTCCTGGCTGTGATGTCCGGCAATCATGCGCATGGCATCGCTGTTATAGCGCGTCACACCGTGGGCAATATCGCGCCCCTGCAGGCTACGAATGCGGATCACTTCACCGCGTGAGAAGTTGCCCTGCACCTCACGGATGCCTTTTGGCAGCAGCGAGCTGCCGCGCTCTAACATGGCGGCCAGTGCGCCATCATCAATGGTGATTTCACCCGCGGGCGGTGCGCCAAAGATCCAGCGTTTACGGTTTTCCAGCGGTGACTGCTGCGCGTGGAAGCGCGTGCCAACCGGTTTGCCATACAACACGTCGCTAATCACGTCCGGACGACTGCCAGCGGCGATGATCACATCGATCCCCGCGCGGCACGCCACGTCCGCCGCTTGCAGCTTGGTCGCCATGCCGCCCGTTCCCAGGCCAGACACGCTGCCCCCTGCAAGGGTGCGCAATGCGTCGTCGATCTGGTGCACGTCGCTGATCAACTCCGCTTCAGGATTGGTGCGCGGATCGGCAGTGAACAGCCCTTGCTGATCGGTCAGCAGCAGCAGTTTATCGGCGCCGCCGAGCATTGCCGCCAGCGCCGACAGGTTGTCGTTGTCGCCCACTTTGATTTCTGCAGTTGCCACCGCATCGTTTTCGTTAATCACCGGCACGATGTGGTTGTCGAGCAGCGCGCGCAGCATGTCACGCGCGTAAAGGAAGCGTTCACGATCTTCCATATCGGCGCGCGTCAGTAGCATCTGACCGATATGAATACCGTAAATAGAAAACAGTTGTTCCCACAGCTGAATCAAACGGCTCTGCCCCACCGCAGCCAACAGCTGCTTTGAGGCGATGGTGGGCGGCAGTTCGGGGTAACCAAGGTGTTCGCGTCCGGCCGCAATCGCGCCAGAGGTGACGATAACAATGCGATGGCCCGCGGCGTGCAACTGCGCACACTGACGCACCAACTCCACCATGTGCGCCCGATTCAGCCGACGTGAACCGCCGGTGAGGACGCTAGTACCCAACTTGACCACAAGGGTCTGACTGCCACTCATGTTTTTCCTGCCATATAAGAAAAAAATCTGCGAAGGGACGTTTTATCAGGAGTGAGCAAGGAAGCCAACAACAGCAAGGGGAAAAGCACAAAAATCCCCGGACAATGCGCTAGACCAAAAGTTCGCAATTAACAAGAAATCCGTAAAACTGTCATAAAACATTCATCGCCAACCGGTAAAAAGTCCGTGTTTTACCAAACCTTTCACGGGTACAACAAATTTTACTCATTGGGATTGATAGCAAAATGAAGAAGAGCACACTGGCATTCGTTGTATCAGCGCTGGCACTGGCTTCCACCGCAAACGCTGCAGAAGTTTATAACAAAGATGGTAATAAACTGGACTTCTACGGCCGTGTTAAAGCTGAACATTACTTCAGCGATAACGCGTCAAGCGACGGCGACAAATCTTATGTGCGTATCGGTTTCAAAGGCCAGACGCAGATTAATGACCTGATGACCGGTTACGGTCAGTGGGAATATCAGTACAACGTGAATAACTCTGAAGGTTCTGATGCCAACAACGGCAACAAAACCCGTCTGGGCTTTGCCGGTCTGAAATTCGGTCAATACGGTTCATTCGACTATGGGCGTAACTACGGCGTACTGTACGACGTAGAAGCCTGGACGGACGTCTTCCCAGAATTCGGCGGCGACGGTACGGCGCGTACCGATAACTTCATGACTGCACGTGCCACCGGCGTGGCAACTTACCGCAATAGCAACTTCTTTGGTCTGGTTGATGGCCTGCGCTTCGCGCTGCAATACCAGGGCAAAAACGATTCCACCAGCGCCAACGCACGCGGTAGCGCTACCGATACGTCTCGCCAGAACGGCGACGGTTACGGCGCATCTCTGGGCTACACCATTGGTGATACCGGCATCAGCGTGATGTCCGCCCTCACCTCTTCCGATCGTACTAATCAGCAGCAAGCGCGCGCATACGGTTCAGGTGATAAAGCGGATTCATGGGGCGCGGGCATCAAATATGATGCTAACAGCGTTTACCTGGCGGCCATCTACACCGAAACCCGTAACATGACGCCAATCAGTGGCACGGACACAGCGACCGGCGCATCAGTATCAGGTGCGGCGAACAAAGCGCAGAACATCGAATTGGTTGCTCAGTATCAGTTCGACTTCGGCCTGCGTCCTTCTATCGGTTACGTTCAGACCAAGGGCAAAGACATCGAAGGTATCGGCGATGCGGACCTGGTCAAATACATCGATGTGGGCGCGACTTACTACTTCAACAAAAACATGTCGACCTTTGTTGATTACAAAATCAACCAGTTGAGTGACGACAACCGTCTGTCACTCAACAACGATGATGTTGTAGCCGTTGGTCTGACTTACCAGTTCTAAGACGTTGGCTTTACCCTTAATGTGTCGATAAAAAAAGAGCCGGCTCATCACCGGCTCTTCTCTTTTTAAACCCTTAAATACCTATCAGGCGCTCAGTTTCACCGGCTCTTCTTTAAAGCCTTCCGCCGGTCGCAGATCGAGTTTCTGTTCCAACAGCATCGCTTTCAGACGCTCATGGAAATTACGCAGCGTGCTTTCCACTTTGGCATTGTTCTCTTTGCCTTTGATCGTTGCAGCGCCCCAATCACCCGCTTTATCAAACAGGCCAAAATGATATTCGTAAGTGAAGTGATCTTCATAGGCTTCCAGCGTCATCCACCAGCCCCAAAACTCACGCAGTTCTGGCGCAGGCTTAACATTGACACACGCTGCCAGGCAATCGAAGAAGAAGCGTGTCTCTTCACATTTGCCTTCACGGATATACGGCCCCAATTCGGTGAAGCGCTTAAGCAGGCGACTACGGGGGTGACCACTCGGTAATGTCATCTCGTTTCCCTTAACCCTTTAAATGGCACTTCCAGCTTTCCATTAACAAAAAATGGAAAATCCCGGGTATTAGTTGTAGCAGAGCTGTGTCGTTTAGCCAGTTAGTTTTTCAACTGTTTTTCAATCCAGTCACAAATTTGATTCAAGGCTTTGTCAAAACTGGCAAACACCGGCTTAGCAGGAATCGCCAGCGTCTTGCCCTGCGAGGATGAATTAGCAATCAACTGGGCATCCGCTTCCGGACCGAAAATATCGTCCGGCCAGTATGCCGCCAGCATGGGCGTTGGCGTGCGGCGTCCCAGCAAACCTTGCACTTTAAGGGAATAGCGATTGAGCTCCGTGCGCAGATTACTGTCGGAAGTGGACGACATGCCAAGACGGCTCGCCAGCATATCCATGTACATGTCCGGCAACTGCTGCTGCTGTTGCGCATCCACAAACACGCTATGCACCATCGCCCCCAGCGTCGCAACCGCACGCACCCGCGGCACTTCCAGATAAGCCAAACGTGTTGCAACGTTGGCGCCAAAACGATAACCCAGCAGCGCCACACGCGTGTGATCGATCCACGGCACATTGCTCAACTCGCGCAGCACCTGTTGATGTACCTGGCTGGTGTCCTGATTGAGTGTCCATTTACTGCTGAATCCGACTGACGGCATATCCAGCGTCAGCATGGCAATGCCGCGCGGGGCGAGATAGTCATGGAACAGGCGATAGTGATCGCTCTGCAGCGAATCAAGACCGCCGCACAGCAACACCGTGGGATACGGCGCTTCCGCCTGCGCTGGCATGTGCAGGAAGCCGGTAACCGGACTGCCACCGCTCATCGGGAAGGTCAGGGATTTCAGTTCACCCGGCAGACGCTGCGTGGCCTCTTCGTAGGCGCGATTGGCCAGCACCTGGGCCTGATCGGCCAGCTCGTCGCCCTTGATATACGGATACGCCGCGAGGCTGAACAGGTTGGCGGCATGCAGCCAGTGTTGTCCCGCCTCGTCATGGTTCGCGCTTTCCAATGCGCGCTGCTGCCAGATGGCCGCCTGCTTTGACCACTCATAATTCCAGTTGCCGCCGCGATAGCCAATCACGGTATCAAGCAAAGCCTCATTGGTGCGTTCGAAGTCGCTCACCGCAATACGCGCCAGCACTTCGCTGATCTCCTGCGGCAACAAACCGCGCCATGTCCACAGCAGTTTGTTCAGCATGCGATACCAGCCGCGCTGCGTATCGCCTTCGAGGGCGTTATGCACCTGCACCGGCGCGTGATGCTGGCGGTGTACTAATGAGGAGGTTTCCGGGTGTTTAAAACGCGGTTTGAAAAGTTCTTCGCTCAGGTTTTTATCCGACATCTCAGCTATTCTCCTGCCAACAACGTGGCGATGGCTAAGAGTGTACTGCACCCGTCATACGTGCGCGAGGCGCAGAAAGCACAACGCCCGGCATAACCGGGCGTTGTTTGCGATGCATCAATTAGCTTTTAACGATAGGCGGGATGTACACCACGCCCATGTCCCAAGGCTGCTCGATCCAGGTATTCTGCGGGATATCGACAATGTAGTCGTCCACTAACGCACGGCCGGCGGGCTTGGCGAAGATGGTGCAGAAGCGCGCTTTGGGATACATGTCGCGGATCGCCTGCGCGGTGCCGCCGGTATCAACCAGGTCGTCAATTACGATGAAGCCTTCACCGTCGCCTTCGGCACGCTTCAGCACTTTCATTTCGCGCTGATGATCGTGATCGTAGCTGGAGATGCACACGGTATCGACATAGCGAATACCCAGTTCACGTGCCAGCAGCGATGCCGGAACCAGACCACCACGGCTTACCGCGATGATACCTTTCCACTGTTCCACAGGAAGCAGGCGCTGGGCCAGTTTACGGGCATGGATTTGCAACATGTCCCAGGTTACGACGTATTTTTCGCTCATATAAAGGAATCCCGGCCAAGAAACTTGGCTTAAAAAATATGCAAGGGGGAAAAGGTTGCGCGAGATTATAAGGATCTGACGCCTTAAAAACCAGCACCTGTCTTACTGGTTGCAGGTTTTTAGCGCGCCTGATTGCGCACCCGGCGAGAAACAGTGATATTCTCAGGCCCATCACGTCAGATTTTCTGACGACGATTTTCACTGGAAACCCGCGTGCGTGCGGTCTGTCCGCCACGCTGACACAGGAGATGCATGGTGTCTGAATTGTCGCAACTTTCACCCCAACCGCTGTGGGATATTTTTGCCAAAATCTGTTCCATTCCACACCCTTCTTACCACGAAGAAGCGCTGGCCGAACACGTTGTAGGCTGGGCAAAAGAGCAGGGTTTTTGGGTTGAGCGCGATCAGGTTGGCAACATCCTGATTCGTAAACCCGCGACCGCTGGCATGGAAAAACGCACGCCGGTGGCGCTGCAGGCGCACCTTGATATGGTGCCGCAGAAGAACAATGACACGGTGCACGACTTCACCACCGATCCGATTCAGCCGTACGTTGATGGCGAATGGGTGAAAGCGCGCGGCACCACGCTGGGCGCGGATAACGGCATTGGTATGGCTTCAGCGCTGGCAGTACTGGCTGACAACAGCCTGATTCACGGCCCGCTGGAAGTGCTGCTGACCATGACCGAAGAGTCGGGCATGGACGGTGCATTTGGTTTACAGCCGAACTGGTTGCAGGCTGACATTCTGATCAACACCGACTCTGAAGAGGAAGGTGAGATCTATATGGGTTGCGCCGGTGGTATCGACTTCATCACCACCCTGCCGCTGACCCGTGAAGCGATTCCGGCTGGTTATGAAACGCTGAAGCTGACGCTGAAAGGCCTGAAAGGCGGCCACTCTGGTGCCGACATTCATCATGGTCTGGGCAACGCCAACAAACTGCTGGCACGTTTCCTGGCGCTGCATGCGCGTGAACTCGATGTACGTCTGATCGAATTCACCGGCGGTACGCTGCGTAACGCCATCCCGCGTGAAGCTTTCGCTACGCTGGCGATCGACAGCCATAAAGTAGACGCGCTGAAATCTGCTGCGGCACATTTCCAGGCGACGCTGCTGAACGAGCTGGGCATTAAAGAGAAGAATATCGCTGTGGTCACCGAGTCGCTGGCGCATCAAGGCCAGGCACTTAATGCAGATAGCCGCGATCGTTTCCTCAATCTGCTGAACGCCACGCCAAACGGTGTGATCCGTAACTCCGACGTCGCCAAAGGCGTGGTGGAAACCTCGCTGAACGTTGGCGTAGTGACCATGGATCGCGACAATGCCGAAATCATCTGCCTGATTCGTTCACTGATTGATACCGGCAAAGATTGGGTAGTGGAAGTTCTGACTTCGCTGGCCGAGCTGGCGGGCGCAAAAAGCGCACCAAAAGGCGGCTATCCTGGCTGGCAGCCCGATGCCGATTCACCGGTGATGGCGCTGACGCGTAAAACCTATGAAGCGCTGTTTGGCAAAACGCCAAACATTCAGGTGATTCACGCCGGTCTGGAGTGTGGTCTGTTCAAAAAGCCGTATCCGAATATGGATATGGTTTCGATCGGTCCAACCATCACCGGCCCGCACTCACCGGATGAGCAGGTACACATCGAGAGCGTCGGTCTGTACTGGAAACTGCTGACCGGGCTGCTGAGCGTGGTGCCCGAAAAAGCGTAAATTTATGCTTTGTTGATTGGTCGCCATGAATGGCGACCCTACGTTTAATTCGCTGAGTTTTCGTAGGGTGCGCATTCATGCGCACCAGCATATATCGTCGATTTATTGCTTATGTGAGCGGCATTACGGCTTCGGTCGGTTTTTTTATTGATGCCGCATTTTCATAATCCCAACACCAACTGCCGCTCCAGCTGCGGATCAACCATCGTGACATGCAATCCCACCAGCCGTACGCCGCGCCCTGCCCGACGCTCATCCCACGCCTGACGCGCTACCGCAATAATGTCGTCTTTATTCAGTACCGGCCAAACATGTTCCTGTGTGGTTTGCTGGAAGTCGTTGAACTTCAGCTTTACGCCTTGCCTTGCGATCTGTTTATCCGGCTTGATGGCCGTTAAACGGCGCTCCAACTCAGCATAAAGAAAATCAATAATTTCCAGACACTGTTCCCAGCTATGGATGTCTTCCATCAGCGTGCGCTCAACGCCGAGCGATTTGCGCTCACGCTCGACCACCACATTTCGCTCGTCAATGCCGTTGCTGCGTTCCCACAAGATGCGGCCAAATTTGCCAAAGCGTTTAAGTAGCAGTACCAGATCGGTACGCTGCACATCGGCGCAGGTGCGCAACCCCATCTCTTCCAGCTTTTTGGTTGCGACTTTACCTACGCCAGGAATTTTGCTCAGTGGCAACGTCAGTAAAAAATCGGCCATCGCGTCCGGTGTAATCACATATTGCCCATCGGGTTTGTTGAGATCGGAAGCGATTTTGGCGAGGAACTTAATCGGCGCAATACCCGCGGAAGCGGTTAAGCCGGTTTCACGCAGGATATCGGCGCGAATCGCCTGCGCCATCAGCGTGGCCGAACCATGACAGTGCAGGCTATCGGTAACATCCAGATAGGCTTCATCCAGCGACAGCGGTTCAATCAGCGAAGTGTAACGCGAGAAGATGTCACGGATCTGATGGGAAGCTTCTTTATACGCATCAAAACGGCCAGGCAGCAGCCGCAGATGCGGACAGAGTTTGAGCGCCATGCCCGTTGGCATCGCGCTGCGCACGCCATATTTGCGTGCCGGATAATTGGCGGTACTGATTACCCCACGTTGCACACGGCTACCACCGATAGCGATAGGAATATCACGTAAAGAGGGATCGTCGCGCATCTCAACCGCTGCATAAAAGCAGTCCATATCGACATGAATAATTTTGCGCATACGCCCTCCGAATACTGGGTAAGTATACAGTAGATAAAAATATCGGCAATAATTGTTGAGTGAGAGATTAAAGTTTACAAATATTGGGTCGTATTCCTTTTAGGAACGCGCCATTTTCTAAGACATCGGCTTGATTAAAAGCCAGACAATGTTAATGTTGCGCTGCGATAGCGGATATTTCCGATAATGCAATACCCGGACGCTTAGCGTCATCGTCTCTCTTCACTTCAAGGTATCTACAGAATGGGCAGAATCGCATTATTGCTTGCGATGATTCTTATGCCAGCCCTTAGCTGGGCAATTAACCCCGAGCCTACGCAACCGCTGGCTCCGGTGAGCAAAGAGTTAAAGAAACAATTAATTGGTACACCTGTATTTATTCAGATTTTCAAGGAAGAGCGTACGCTGGAACTGTACGGCAAAATCGGCAATGAATACCGTTTGCTGGACAGCTATCGCATCTGTAATTTCTCTGGCGGTTTAGGGCCTAAACGTCGTCAGGGCGATTTCAAAAGTCCGGAAGGCTTTTATAACGTCAAGCTAAACCAGTTAAAACCTGATAGCCGTTTTTATCGCGCCATTAATACCGGTTTTCCCAACCAATACGATCGCGCCAAAGGCTATGACGGTAACTATTTAATGATTCACGGTGATTGCGTATCGATTGGTTGCTACGCGATGACCAATGCGTCAATGGATGAGATCTTCAACTACACCAACGCCGCACTGCGTAATGGTCAGCAGGAGATTCAGGTCAACATCTATCCATTCCGCATGACAGACAGCAACATGCAGCGCCACCGTTATTCGACTTACATTACCTTCTGGCGTGAACTGCAGCCGGGCTATGCCTACTTTGCGAAGTACCGGGTGCCGCCCACCGTGAACGTGACGGCAACCGGTCAATATGCGGTGAACAACACGCCAGCGATCTCGACGCTGGATGCTGCCTCGAAATCATTCCTGGCGCTCACCCAGACAAAATAATGCCCACTCGCCTGGCACTATCCGGTGCCAGGTTTCATTTCCCGTCAGCGGTTGCGTGGCAATCACCGTCACCACATCTTTTGGCGTGGTCTGCTGCTGAAAATCAATCTCCACATCTTGATCGAGCAGCGTGGCTTTGCCAAACGGCGCGCGACGCGTAATCCAATAGAGATTGGTCGAGCAAAACGCCATTAAGTAGCGCCCGTCTGATAACAGCATGTTGAACACGCCCTTCCCACGCATTTCCGCTGCCAGCTCGGCAATATAGCGGAACACCGCTGGCCAGTTGCCCGGCGTGCGTGGATAGCGCTCGGTGAGTTTATGCAGCATCCAGCAGAAGGCCTTCTCGCTGTCAGTTTCACCGATGGGGCGGAAAGGTCCGGTATCCAGTTGTCGATATCCTTTGAGCTGGCCATTGTGCGCATAGGTCCAGTTACGGCCCCACAGCTCACGCGTGAACGGATGGGTATTTTCCAGCGACACTTCACCACGATTCGCCTGGCGGATATGCGCGACTACCGAATGCGATTTGATCGGATATTCCTGCACCAAACGGGCAATCGGTGAGTTATAGCTCGGCTGCGGATCTTTAAAGGTGCGGCAGCCTTTACCTTCGTAAAAAGTAATGCCCCACCCATCTTTGTGCGGCCCGGTTCCACCGCCACGCTGCACCAGACCGGTAAAACTGAAACAGATGTCCGTTGGGACATTGGCGCTCATCCCGAGCAATTCGCACATAGCAACCGCCTTAAGTTAGCACCTCTCACGCGCGGCGAGAGGAACGCATCATGACTTAACCATCTCTTTTTCAATCAACAGCATCAGGATATGGATCACTTTAATGTGGATCTCCTGAATGCGATCGGCATAGCCAAAGTGCGGTACACGAATTTCAATATCCGCTGAACCTGCCATTTTGCCCCCATCTTTACCGGTCAGGGTGATCACTTTCATCCCCTTCGCGCGTGCCGCTTCAACGGCTTTAATGATGTTGGCTGAGTTACCGGAGGTGGACAGCCCCAACAGCACATCACCTTCGCGCCCTACCGCTTCGATATAGCGTGAGAACACGTAGTCGTAACCAAAATCGTTGCTGACGCAAGAGAGATGGCTGACATCAGAAATGGCAATCGCCGGGTAGCCAGGACGGTTTTCACGATAGCGGCCAGTTAACTCTTCAGCAAAATGCATCGCATCGCAGTGCGAGCCGCCGTTACCGCAGGAGAGCACTTTACCGCCCGCTTTAAAGCTATCGGCCAGCAGAACGGCGGCGCGCTGAATCGCGTGAATATTGGCTTCGTCACTCAGGAACGTATTGAGCGTATCGGCTGCTTCATTGAGTTCTGAGCGAATAATGTCCTGATACATAGAGATGTCCTTTAGAGGAAAGATTGACCCGGCAAGTTTAACGGAATGGGAGTAAGCCGCAAAGCGCCCGCAATAAGGAAAAGCGCGGCGTCTCGAGGAAGTTTGGCAGTTGTTGCGCATCCTGCAACGAATTTGTGAGATGCGTTGTAATTGCGATGTAAACAGATTGATAAATTTTATCCCATATTCTAAACCTACACCCATAACAGGTCAGACCTCTTACTACTTATGGAGTGGTTCATTATGTTGGTTGCCTCAATCGTTGCGACGCTGATTCTGCTTAGCGTTTTGTTCTACCACCAGATTTCACTGCAACTCAGCAGTGTCATCTTACTGCTGTGGACCGGCGCGCTGGCCGCGGCGGGCGTGTGGACGCCATGGATGTTACTGCCGCTGGCGATCATTCTGCTGCCGTTTAACCTGCCCGTGATGCGCCGCAGCCTGTTCTCTAAACCGGCGCTGCACAGTTTCCAGAAAGTGATGCCGCCGATGTCGCGCACCGAAAAAGAGGCGATCGACGCCGGTACCACGTGGTGGGAAGGCGATCTGTTCCGCGGCAAACCGGATTGGCAGAAGCTGCACAATTACCCGCAGCCGCGCCTGACTGAAGAGGAGCAAGCCTTTATTGATGGCCCGGTTGAAGAAGCCTGCCGCATGGCGAATGACTTCGAAATCACTCATGAAATGGCCGATCTGCCGCCGGAGCTGTGGGCATATCTGAAACAGCATCGCTTCTTCGCCATGATCATTAAGAAAGAGTATGGCGGCCTGGAATTCTCAGCCTATGCGCAGGCGCGTGTGCTGCAGAAGCTGGCGGGCGTGTCCGGTATTCTGGCCATCACCGTCGGCGTACCTAACTCACTTGGCCCAGGCGAACTGCTGCAACATTACGGTACCGATGAGCAGAAAGATCATTATCTGCCCCGCCTGGCGCGCGGTGATGAGATTCCTTGCTTTGCGTTGACCAGCCCGGAAGCGGGTTCTGATGCTGGCGCAATTCCCGATATCGGCGTGGTGTGCATGGGCGAGTGGCAAGGTCAGCAAGTGTTGGGCATGCGTCTTACCTGGAACAAACGCTATATCACGCTGGCACCGATTGCCACCGTGCTTGGGCTGGCGTTTAAACTCTCCGATCCGGATCATCTGCTGGGCGATACTGAAGAACTCGGCATCACCTGCGCATTGATCCCAACCCAGACACCGGGTGTGGAGATCGGCCAGCGCCACTTCCCGCTCAACGTGCCCTTCCAGAACGGCCCGACGCGCGGCCAGGATATTTTCGTACCGATTGATTTCATTATTGGCGGCCCTTCGATGGCCGGCCAGGGCTGGCGCATGCTGGTGGAGTGTTTGTCGGTCGGTCGCGGTATTACGCTGCCATCGAACTCAACCGGCAGCGTGAAAAGCATTGCGCTGGCGACCGGTGCGTATGCGCATATCCGTCGTCAGTTCAAAGTCTCCATCGGCAAGATGGAAGGTATCGAAGAACCGCTGGCACGCATTGCCGGTAATGCTTACGTGATGGATGCCGCCGCTACGCTGATCACTAGCGGTATCATGCTTGGTGAAAAACCGGCGGTGCTGTCGGCGATTGTGAAGTATCACTGTACCCATCGCGGTCAGCGCACCATTATTGACGCCATGGATATCGCCGGTGGGAAAGGCATTATGCTGGGCGAAAACAACTTCCTGGCGCGGGCTTATCAGGGGGCGCCCATTGCCATCACCGTGGAAGGCGCCAATATCCTGACGCGCAGCATGATCATCTTCGGCCAGGGCGCGATCCGCTGCCATCCGTGGGTGCTGGAAGAGATGAATGCCGCCGCGAAAAACGATGTATTGGCCTTTGACCGCGCACTCTTCAGCCATATCGGCCACGTGGGCAGTAATAAAGTACGCAGCCTGTGGCTGGGCTTGACCGGCGGTCGCACCAGCGCCGCGCCAACCCGCGACGCGACGCGCCGCTACTATCAGCACCTTAACCGTTTGAGCGCGAACCTCGCGCTGCTGTCAGATGTGTCGATGGCGGTATTGGGTGGCAGCCTGAAGCGTCGTGAGCGCATCTCGGCACGTCTCGGCGATGTGTTAAGTCAGATGTATCTGGCCTCCGCCACCCTGAAGCGCTATGACGATGAAGGTCGTAACGAAGCCGATTTGCCGCTGGTACATTGGGGCGTGCAGGATGCGCTGCATCAGGCCGAAGTGGCGATGGATGACCTGCTGCGTAACTTCCCGAATCGCATGGTTGCCGGTGCGCTGCGATGTGTGATTTTCGCTGGTGGTCATCACAGCCCGGCGCCGTCCGATAAACTGGATCACAAACTGGCGAAACTGCTGCAGCTGCCCTCTGCAACACGCACCCGTTTGGGCCGCGGCCAGTATCTGGCACCCAGCGCGCATAATCCTGCAGGTCAATTGGAGCAAGCATTACAGGACGTGATGGCAGCCGAAGTGATTCACGATCGTCTGTGCCAGCAGCAGAAAAAGCACCTGTCGTTCACCCGGCTGGATGCACTGGCACAGCGTGCATTGAAAGAAGGCTGGATTGATCAGAATGAAGCGCAGGTGCTGATCCGCGCTGAAGCCAGCCGCCTGAAAGCGATTAACGTGGATGATTTTGCACCGGAAGCACTGGCAGTGCCAAAGCCGCAAGGTAAGCCCACCGCGCGAACAAACGAAGCCGCGTAAAACACTAAAGCCTCCTTCTGGAGGCTTTTTTTTCGTTTAGTTTTCAACGTGTCGATCTGTTTAGACCTCTAAGCGTCTGGATTGCCCTATATTCTCATCCTGTTTATAGTGACAACGACATGAGGTGACTTCGCAACGACATTCGTGCTTAAGGCCATAAACAATGACGCAGCCCAACCTGATCCCCGAGAGCAAATTACCGGCGCTCGGCACCACTATTTTCACGCAAATGAGCGCACTGGCGCAGCAACACAACGCCATTAACCTTTCGCAAGGCTTCCCCGATTTCGACGGTCCGCGCTATTTGCAAGAACGTCTGGCCTATCACGTTAGCCAGGGCGCCAACCAATATGCGCCGATGATCGGCGTACTGCCGCTGCGTGAAGCTATTGTAGAGAAAACCGCTGAGCTGTATGGTCACACGCCCGACGTCAACAGTGACGTCACCGTGACAACCGGCGCGACTGAAGCGCTGTACGCCGCGATTACCGCGCTGGTACGTGAGGGTGACGAAGTGATCTGCTTCGACCCAAGCTATGACAGCTACGCGCCTGCCGTGCAGCTGGCGGGTGGCGTATTGAAACGCATCGCCTTGCAGCCGCCGGGTTTCCGCGTGGACTGGAGCGAATTCCGCAGCCTGCTGAGCAGCAAAACCCGCTTAGTGATTCTGAATACGCCGCACAATCCTTCCGCCACCGTGTGGCGCAAAAGCGATTATGCCGAGCTGTGGCAGGCAATTGCGGAGCAGGAAATCTATGTGCTGAGTGATGAAGTGTACGAGCACATCTGCTTCTCCGCAGAAGGCCATGCCAGCGTGTTAGCCCATGCCGAACTGCGACAGCGTTCGGTTGCGGTGGCGTCATTTGGTAAAACTTTCCATATGACTGGCTGGAAAGTAGGTTACTGCATCGCGCCTGCTGCAATCAGCGCTGAAATCCGCAAAGTGCATCAGTATCTGACCTTTTCGGTCAATACGCCGGCGCAGTTGGCGATTGCCGATATGCTGCGTCAGGAGCCAGAGCACTACCGCGAACTGCCGGAATTTTACCGCGCACGCCGCGACCGCTTTGTTCAGGCGCTCTCCACCAGCCGTTTTAAGGTGCTGCCCTGTGAAGGCACCTATTTCCTGCTGGTGGATTACAGCGCGATTTCCGATTTGGATGACGTGAGTTTCTGTCAGCTGTTGACCAAAGAAGTGGGTGTGGCAGCCATTCCGCTCTCGGTATTCTGCGCCGATCCCTTCCCGCATAAGCTGATTCGTCTGTGCTTTGCCAAACAGGAAGCCACGCTTGACGCTGCTGCGGAGCGTCTGACTCAGCTTTAAACATTGTCTTTGAAGTAATAAAAAAACCCCGGCAAGCCGGGGTTTATTTTTCCTTGATGAATTACAGCTCGAAGCGATCCAGGTTCATCACTTTGGTCCATGCAGCCACGAAGTCGGTAACGAACTTCTGCTTCGCATCGCTACTGGCGTAAACTTCAGCCAGCGCACGCAAAATCGCGTTCGATCCAAACACTAAATCGGCACGCGTGGCGCTGAACTTAACTTCGCCACTCAGACGGTCGCGACCTTCAAACAGCTCTTCGCTCTCATCGGTCGCTTTCCACGCGGTGCGCATATCCAGCAGGTTAACGAAGAAGTCGTTGCTCAGTACGCCAACACGATCGGTGAACACGCCGTGTTGGCCGCCGTCGAAGTTGGTGCCCAGCACGCGCAGACCACCTAACAACACCGTCAGTTCTGGCGCGCTCAGCGTCAGCTGCTGTGCTTTGTCTAATAGCAACGTTTCGGTTGAAGAACCTTTCGCGCTGCGACGATAGTTACGGAAGCCGTCGGCCAGCGGCTGCAGGAAGTTGAACGACTCCACGTCGGTTTGATCCTGACGCGCATCGACACGGCCCGGCGTGAACGGCACTTGCGTTGCCACACCTGCGGCGGCGGCGGCCAGCTCGATACCCACGCTACCCGCCAGCACAATGACATCGGCGAGTGATGCCTTGCCCGATTCCTGCTGAATCTTCTGCAAGGTTGGCAGCACATCCGCAATAACGCTGGCATTCACCGCCCAATCTTTTTGCGGCGCTAATGCCAGACGCGCACCGTTGGCACCGCCGCGTTTGTCGCCACCGCGGAAAGTCGAGGCCGAGGCCCACGCGGCAGAAACCAACTGGCTGACGCTCAAGCCTGAAGCGGCAATGCGCGCTTTGATATCACTGATATCTGCAGGCGTTGGCTGATGGGTGGCCTGCGGTAACGGATCCTGCCAGATCAGATCTTCCTTCGGCACTTCCGGACCGATATACCGCGCTTTTGGTCCCATATCGCGGTGTGTCAGTTTGAACCACGCGCGTGCAAAGGCTTCGTTGAACGCCTGCGGATCGTTAAGGAAGCGGCGCGAGATCTTGCCGAACTCTTCATCGAAACGCAGCGTCAGATCGGTCACCAGCATGGTCGGCTTACGTTTTTTCTCGGGATCAAACGGATCCGGGATAATCGCTTCGGCATCAACCGCTTCGAACTGGATCGCGCCCGCCGGGCTGTGCGTCTGTACCCATTCGTATTTGAACAGGTTCTCGAAGAAGTAGTTGCTCCATTGCGTTGGGGTTTGCGTCCACACCACTTCTAAGCCTGAAGTGATGGCGTCTTTACCCACGCCGCTGGCGTAGCTGCTGGTCCAGCCCAGGCCCTGTGCTTCAATCGGTGACTCTTCAGGATCGACGCCCACATGGCTGGCTTCTGCCGCACCGTGCGTTTTACCCAACGTATGACCGCCAGCAATCAGCGCCACGATCTCTTCGTCGTTCATGCCCATATTGCCGAAGGTGGCACGAATCGCCGGCGCGGCAGATTTTGGATCGCCGCTGGCTTCCGGACCTTCTGGGTTCACGTAGATCAGGCCCATTTCGGTGGCACCCAACGGGGCGTTGGCAAGCGCTTCTGGATGGCGATGCGCCAGCCATTCGGTTTCGTGGCCCCAATCCACATCCATATCCGGTTCCCACACGTCTTCACGACCGGCACCAAAGCCGAAAGTGCGGAAGCCGGCATTTTCCAGCGACACATTGCCCGCCAGAATATAGAGATCGGCCCAGGAAATTTTCTGACCATATTTTTGTTTCACCGGCCACAGCAGGCGACGCGCTTTATCGAGGCTGACGTTATCCGGCCATGAGTTAAGCGGGGCAAAACGCTGCTGACCACGACCTGAACCGCCGCGACCATCGATGGTGCGATAGGTACCCGCGCTGTGCCACGCCATGCGAATGAACAGCCCAATATAGCTGCCCCAGTCGGCTGGCCACCAGGATTGCGAATCGGTGAGAAGTGCGCGGATATCGGCTTTTAATGCGGAGTAATCAAGCTTGCTGAATTCGTCGCGGTAATTGAAGGTGTCACTGAGCGGATTGGAACGGTTGGAGTGCTGATTTAACAGATCGACACGTAGCATATTCGGCCACCAGTCGCGGTTGGACGTCCCGCCACCAGCGCCACGCGCCAGAACACTTTTCTCTTCAGAGGCCCCGTGATGAAAGGGGCATTTACCTGAGGCTGCTGCATTATCGTTATTGTCGTGCGTGCTCATTTTTCGGCTCCATTGGCTTCACATTACTTTCTAATATGCGACTAAGATTAGCCGCACTTTAGACAAGAATATATTTGGATGAACCGAAGGTTTTGATAGTTGCTGGCTTTCAAGCGCAGCCGTGTGATGTAAGCCACATTTTAGGTTTATTAAACGCATCTGTCGTAGCGGCGCAATTTATTGCGCATCCTATTCGCGATGGAATGCGCGATAAATCGCGCCGCTACGACCGGTGCGAGGGAGATGAATCAGCTACCGCGATAGGTTGACCACGACCACGGCGAGATGAGAAACGGCAGATGATAATGGCTGCCCGTGGCAGCAATCACGAAATCAATCTGCGCACTGACATACAGCGCATCGCGCCCTTCAGCGGCAAAGTAGTCGCCGATCTCCGCCGTCAAACGATAATGACCCGGCGCGAGCGGCTCGGGCGTCAGATCTTTGATACGCCCGTCGCTGTCAGTTTTGCCTTCCACCAGCGGCAGCCACCCTTCCGGGCTGTTCTGCTCCAGCGAAACCGCCACGCCAATCGCCGGTTTACCCAGCGCGGTATCGAGAATATGCGTCGTAATAGTGCTCATGTGATGCTCTCCTTCAGCCGTAACAGGGTGATTTCACGCAGCTGCGTCAGCGCTTCACGCTGTTCAGTCTGTGCATCGTTATTGAGACGACGCTGCAATTCCGCCAGCATCTCCTCGCCGCTACGCCCTTTCGCGCGAATCAAAAATACCTGACCAAAACGCTGCTCGTAGGTTTGATTGCCGGCCAGCATCGCCAGCTGGAGCGCGCCGTCCGCCCGCTGCATCGCCGACTGCTCACTGCGCGACAACGCCGCTTCCTTGTCCGCACCCGCCACCTTGTCGCCAATGCGTGGATGGGCGCTCAGCGCCTGCGCCAGATCATCGGCTTGCCACAACTGACCCAGGCGATCGGCTTCGGCCTGTAACGCCGCGATGTCGGCAAAAGGCCGTGCCGCCACCAGCGCCTGTTGCCACGCTGGAATCGCCACACAGTGCGCAATGGTCGCCTGCGCGGCTTGCGGTGAGAGCTGATTAAAACTTACCAGATCCATATTTCGCTTCCTTTAAGCACGGGCGATGTCGCAAACCGCTTGCAGATAGGCCTGCACGCCCAGCGCCACATCGTCCGCCTGCACCGACTCCGCCGGATGATGGCTGATACCGCGATGGTTGCGCACAAACAGCATGCCGACCGGCCAGCGCTCGGCGATGGCAATCGCATCGTGGCCCGCGCCGCTCGGTAGCGACAGACTGCGCCCCTGCACCATTTCCACCGCGTGACTCAGCGCCTGCTGTAAGCGCGCATCACAGGCAGTGGCGGCAATGTGGTAATACTCATTGGCATTAAAAGTGAGTCCGCGACGCAGTGCAATCGCCTGTGCCTGGGTGAGCAGCGTGGAGAGCAAGCGCTCCAGCGGCTCATCCTGCGGGCCGCGTACGTCAAGCGACAGCTGCACTTCGCCGGGAATCACGTTGACCGCGCCCGGTAAACAGCTCAGCGTACCGACCGTCGCCACCAGCTGCGGGTCGTGCTCGGCGGTGGTGTGTTCGATAAACACCATCCATTCGGCGGCGGCGGCCAGCGCATCTTTGCGATGCATCATCGGCACGGTACCGGCGTGACCGGCTTCTCCGATAAAACTGCAGTTAAGACGACGCGCGCCATTGATCGCCGTGACCACGCCGAGCGCTAAATCTTCCTGTTCAAGACACGGACCTTGCTCAATATGCAGCTCCAGATAGGCAGCGATGTCATTCACATCGCGCGCTGCATCACGAATTTTTGCCGCATCGAAACCGACATCCTGCATCGCTTCCGCCACGGTGATGCCGTTGCCATCGGGATGCGTTACCCAGCTGTCGGGCCAGCTGCCGGTAATGCCACGACTGCCGAGCAGCGTGATGCCGAAGCGCGTGCCCTCTTCGTCGCCAAAGCCCACAATCTCAATCGCCAGTGGCAAGCGCTGTTGACGATCGTGCAGCCACTGAACGGTTTCGATGGCGCTTAACACGCCGAGCATGCCGTCATAGCGACCGGCATTACGCACCGTATCCAGATGCGAACCGAGCAGCAGCGCCTGCGCGCCCGACTGTGCCGCTTCATAGCGGCCACAAATATTGCCCACCGCATCCTGCCACGTCGTCATGCCTGCGGCCTGCATCCATTCGCCGACGCGCGCGTTGGCACGCAGCTGTTCCGGTGACAGATAAACGCGCGTCAGGCCGTCTTCGCTTTCGCTGATCTCCGCGAGGGCGTCACAGCGCGCCATGACGCGAGCGGCGGCAATTTGCGCCTCGCTGGCAGTCATCAGGCTTTGATTCATGCGCGGCTCCCGTAGAGATCCCATGCCGCCTGCATCGCCGCACCTTGCGTGGTGCGGAAGCCAACATGATTCAGCACCGCTTCCAGCGCGCTTAAGGTTTGCATCACGCAATCTTTGCGCGCGTTGTAGCCCATGGTGCCGATGCGCCACACTTTGCCATGCAGCGGACCAAACGAGGTGCCGATTTCAATGCCGAAATCCTCCAGCACCAACTTACGCACCTGATCGCCATTTACGCCCTGCGGGATCACCACGCCGAGCACGTTATTCATTTTGTGTTTAAGATCGCCGAAGGTTTCCAGGCCCATGCCCTGAATCCCTTTCAGCAGCGCCTCGCCGTGCAGTTTATGGCGCGCGATGCCGTTATCCAGTCCTTCCTGCATCATCAGGCGCGCACATTCACGCGCGCCAAACAGCGCGGTAGTGGCTTCGGTATGGTGATTAAGGCGTTCCGGACCCCAGTAATCCATGATCATGCCAAGATCAAAATAGTTGGAGTAGATCATCTCGTCGTCGCCATCCTGATGTTCGGCGGTGCGGATGCCCTCTTCCACGCATTTGCGCTTGCGGATCACCGCTTCCATCTGCGGGCTCAGCGTGATCGGCGAGGTGCCGGACGGTCCGCCAAGGCACTTCTGCATCCCGGCAGAGACCGCATCGAGGCCCCACGCATCGGTTTCCAACGCATTACCACCGAGCGAGGCGGTGGCATCGGTATAGAACAGCACGCCATATTTCTGGCAAATGGCGCCCAGCTCTTCCAGCGGCTGCAACATGGTGGTGGACGTATCGCCCTGCACCGTCAGCAGCAGGCGCGGCTGCACTTTCTTGATCGCATCTTCAATCTGATCCGGCGTGAACACTTCGCCCCACGGCACGTCGATGGTATGCACTTCCGCGCGGCAGCGGCGGGCAATTTCACACAGCAGATGACCGAAGCGGCCAAACACGGGCACCAGCACTTTGTCGCCTGGACGAATCGCCGACAGCAGAATCGCCTCGATACCGGCGCGTGAAGTGCCGTCGATCAGCATCGTCCAGCGGTTTTCAGTGCGGAATACGCCACGGTATAGCGCCATCACTTCGTTCATGTAGTGCGTCATCGCCGGATCGTACTGACCAACCAACTGGCTCGACATGGCGCGCAGCACGCGCGGATCGGCGTTGATCGGGCCCGGTCCCATCAGCAGACGCTGTGGCGGATTGATTTGCGAAAACTGGCTGATATCCATGAGGGTTTCCTTGTTATTCGTTTACAGACGCACCGTCGAGATAAACTGTTTCAGCTCCGCGGTTTGCGGATTGGCGAACAGCGTTTTGCTGTCGCCCTGCTCCCAGACGCGCCCCTGATGCATAAAGACCACACGATCGCCCACGTCGCGGGCGAAGTTCATTTCATGGGTGACGAGAATCAGCGTCATGCCTTCGGCGGCTAATTGCTCCAGCACTTTCAGCACTTCGCCCACCAACTCGGGATCGAGCGCTGAGGTGATCTCATCACAGAGTAAAACTTTAGGCTGCATCGCCAGCGCACGGGCAATCGCTACGCGCTGCTGCTGGCCGCCAGACAGATTGGCCGGGTAATAATTGATGCGCTCACCGAGGCCGACTTTCTCCAGCATCTGTGTCGCCAGTGCGCGGCATTCGGCTTCGCTTTTCTTCAGCACGCGACGTGGTGCCAGCATCACGTTTTCCAACGCCGTCATGTGCGGGAAAAGGTTGAAGTTCTGGAACACCATGCCGACCGAGCGGCTAATTTCACGCGCTTGCGATTCACGATCGGTGATGGTCATGCCACCGAGTTTGATGCTGCCATCCTGATAGCCTTCCAGCCCGTTCATGCAGCGTAGCAAGGTACTTTTGCCCGATCCGCTGCGGCCGATAATCGAGATCACTTCGCCGTGATCGACATCGAGATCGACCCCTTTCAGCACATGGTTGTCGCCGTAGTACTTCTGTACCTGATTAATGGTGATGAGCGGCATTGAATTTTTTCTCCAGGTACTGGCTGTAACGCGACAGCGGATAACACATCAGGAAATAACCGAGCGCCACCAGGCCAAAAACCTTGAACGGCTCATAGGTCACGTTATTCAAAATGGTGCCGGCTTTAGTCAGCTCGACGAAACCGATAATCGAGGCCAGCGCAGTGCCTTTGATCACCTGCACGGCAAAACCCACGGTGGGTGCAATGGCAATACGAATCGCCTGCGGTGCCACCACGCGGAACAGCGTTTGACCAAAGGTCAGGCCAAGACAGCGCGATGCTTCCCACTGCCCTTTTGGCAGGGCGCGAATGCTGCCGTACCAGATATCCACCAGAAACGCGCTGGTGTAGAGCGTCAAGGCCAGCGAGGCGGCAGTCCAGGGCGCCACATCGATGCCAAATAAGCCAACACCGAAGAAGGCGAGAAACAGCTGCATCAGCAGCGGCGTACCCTGAAACAGCTCGGTGTAAGCGCGCACCAGGCGCATCGGCCATTTACGCTTCAGCAAGCGCATAAACAGCAGCGGCAAAGTCACCAACGTGCCGCCAAAAAACGCCACCAGCGAGAGTAAAATTGTCCAGCGCGCTGCCAGCAGCAGGTTACGCAGGATGTCCCAGTCGGTAAAAGTCGTCATGCCGGCTGCGCTCCCAACCATTTACGTCCCAGCGCCAGCAGCAGTTGGCGCATGGCAATCGACAACGCCAGATAGATCAGCGTGGTCACGAAATAGACCTCAAAACTCAAAAAGGTACGCGACTGAATCAGGTTGGCGGCGAAGGTCAACTCTTCGTACGACACTTGCGACACCACCGATGAGCCGAGCATCACAATGATGCATTGGCTGACCAGCGCCGGATAAATGCGCTGCAGCGACGGCGGCAGCACCACGCGGATAAAGGTTTGCGTGCGGGTTAATCCCAGCACGCGCCCTGCTTCCCACTGACCGCGCGGCGTCACCTGAATCCCGGCTCGAATGATTTCGGTGCTGTACGCTCCCAGATTAATCAACATCGCCAACAGCGCGGCTTCGCCCGCCGTCAGTTTCAGACCCAGATTGGGCAAACCAAAGACGATAAAAAACAGCTGCACCACAAATGGCGTATTACGGATCAGCTCGACATACACGCCCCAGATGCGGCTCGCCCAGCTCGGTTTGCCGCTGCGCAGCGCCGCGCCGAGAATGCCGAGGCTGACACCGCCGACAGTGGCGAGCACGGTGATCTGAATCGTGACCCACAGCCCGGCCAGCAACTCTGGCCAGTGCGGCCAGAGATCTGCAAAATTAAGTTGCCCCATGTTTTATGCGCCGAGATTGGCTGGCAGCGGCGCTTTCAGCCACTCTTCCGACAGCGTGTTCAGCGTGCCGTCTTTGATGCCTTGCTCAATCAGCGCATTCACTTTGTCTTTCAGTGCCGGCTCACCTTTTTTCAGGCCGATATAGCACGGCGAATCTTTCAGCATGAACTGGGCCACCGGCGCTTTTTCGGCGTTCTGACGCGCAATCGCTGCCACCACCAGGTTGCCAGTGGCAACGTACTGCACCTGGCCAGAGAGGTAGGCCGACAGCGTGGTGTTGTTATCTTCATAACGCTTCACCTGCGCCTCTTTCGGGGCGATATCGCTTAACACCATGTCTTCTACCGCACCGCGCGTTACGCCAATGGATTTGCCGCTCAGCGCCGCCGCATCTTTCAGCGTTTCACCTTTCGGGCCAAACACGCCGAGGAAGAACGGCGCATAAGCGCGGGTGAAATCGATCACTTTTTCGCGCTCAGCATTTTTACCCATGCTGGAGATCACCAGATCGACTTTATCGGTTTGCAGATACGGCACACGGTTGGCACTGGAAACCGGCACCAGCTGTAACTTCAGTTTCATCTGTTTGGCCAGATACTTCGCCATGTCAATATCGTAGCCCTGCGGTTGCAGGTCAGTACCAACGGAACCGAACGGCGGGAAGTCTTGCGGGACGGCGACACGGATCACGCCGCGCTTCTGAATATCCTGCAACTGATCGGCCATCGCACTCCCGACCTGCGCCATCAGCAATGCCGCGCCCGCTACCGCCAATAATACTTTTTTCATTATGCACCCCGGTGAGTTTACGTGAAACAAAAGATTCTTGATGAATCATTCTGCAACTAATGTGCCAACCGCAGTGCCGATAAATGAAAGGGGAAAAAGCGGGGTTTTTCTTAGCAGGAGGCAGCAAAAACGGGCATCAAGCCCGTTAGAATTAACGATCTAAAATAGTGCATTGCACCATTATGGCGCCCGCTAACGGTGTTCGAGCTCATCAAGATGCTGATAGAGATCGGCGATTTGGTGGATACGTTGACGCCCTTGCGACAACATTTCGTGCAGTAAGGCGTTGGCCAGCAGGTTAATCAGGCTCATGGCGGAAGCATAGCTATCAAAGGCGGAAACGCTGTCGAGTGGCGCGCACAGTTGCCAGCGCGCCAGCGTAATGATGCCCTGCGCCTGCGGCTCACACAGCGCCAGCACCGGAATGTTGCTCTGCTGCAGTTGCTGCATTAAAGGGCGAATGATGCGTGGACGGCGGCGAAACGCCATCACCACGACAATATCGTCGGGCGTGATATCCACCAGCTCTTCGCCCAGCGTCTGGCCCGGCTGTGGCAGCACATGCACCTGCGGACGCGCCTGCATCAGCTGCTGACGCAGGTGCAGCGCCACCGGATAGGCGTTACGCATACCAATGATAAACACCCGTTTAGCCGTGCCCAGCGCGGTGATCACGTCGCCAAACTGCTGTGGATCGATGCTGTTCACCCATTGTGTCAGGTTCGCCATCTCTTGCTTATAGTGGCGTGACAGCAGCGTGTTGCCCTGCACCGCATCGCGGTTGTCGGTGAGCGGCATACCGCTCTGGCGCAGGATGCGCAGCTCATCGCGCATATCCTTGTATTTCTCGTAACCGAGACGCTTGAACAAACGGCTGACCGTGGCCTTTGAGACGCCGCTCAGCCGCGCCAGCTCGGCGCTGTTGTAGCTGATCAGGTCATCAAAATGGTCAAACACGAAGTCGGCAATGCGCTGCTCCTGCGGCGACAGTTGCGGGTAGTGACTACGAAGGCGTTCATCAAGTTGTTTCATCATCGGTCCTGTAACTTTCGTTTCACCACAAGCTAGCATAAATCGATCCAGATTGATGTCCGACCAAAACTGGAACAGCTCTTGCTTAGATTTGTGCAGTATCTACCAGGTGCGTATAAATCCGCACATTCCGTAGCGGCGCGATAAATCGCGCCGCTACGGAATGTGCGGGGGATTAAACAGCGTACTCACATAAGAACAAGAGAAGAAATTACTATGATACAGAGCAACATGGCGCCGTTAGGCATGGCCGTTACGCCACATCATCTCGCCAGCGAAAGTGCGCTAGCCGTGCTGCGCGAAGGCGGCAATGCGCTGGAAGCAATGGTGGCCGCCGCCGCGACTATCGCCGTGGTTTATCCGCACATGAACGGTTTGGGTGGCGATGGCTTCTGGCTGGTGGTGCCGCCCAACGGCGATCCCATCGCCATTGACGCCAGCGGCGCTGCCGGAACGCTCGCTCATGTCGATTTCTATCACGGTGAAACCCATATTCCGCATCGCGGACCGAAAGCCGCATTAACCGTCGCGGGCACCGTGAGCGGCTGGCAGGAAGCGTTGACGCTGGCGCAGGAACTCGGCGCGACGCCGCTGCCGTTAACCCGCCTGCTACGCGATGCGATTCGCTATGCCGCCGATGGTATCCCGGTCACCGCCTCGCAAGCCGCTGCCACCGCCGCCAAGCAGCACGAGTTACAGCATCAACCCGGTTTTGCCGCCACCTTCCTGCCGGACGGCAGCGTGCCGATCGCCGGTAGCCGTTTTACCCAACCCGCGTTGGCAAATACGCTGAGCATGCTGTGCGAACAGGGGCTGGAAAGTTTTTATCGCGGTGAACTGGCGCATCATCTGGCACGCGAAATGACCGCGCTGGGGATGCCGATCACGCTGGAAGATTTGCAGACGCACCACGCTCGGCGCTGCACGCCGCTGCATCTGGCGCACAGTGAAGGCGATATCTGGAACATGACGCCACCGACGCAGGGTTTGGTGTCGCTGGCGATCCTCGGCATTACCGATCGGCTCGCAATGGCAGACGCCGATGAAGCGCAAACCGTGCACCGCATCGTCGAAGCCACCAAAAAAGCCTTCGCGCTGCGCGACAAGCACATTACCGATCCGCGCCACATCGACATCGATGTTCAAAGTCTGCTGGATGCTGAGCATCTCAGCACGCTGGCGGCGCAGGTGGATGACCAACACGCCGCGTCATGGGGTACCGGGCGCGGACCTGGCGACACCGTGTGGATGGGCGTGATGGACAGCAGCGGGCTGGCGGTTTCCTTTATCCAGAGCATTTATCACGAATTCGGCAGCGGCGTGGTATTGCCGGGCACCGGCATCACCTGGCAAAACCGTGGCGCCGCCTTCAGCCTGCAACCCGACCACTTACTGACGCTGCAGCCGGGCAAACAACCGTTCCACACCCTTAATCCTGCTGCCGCACGCCTGAAAGATGGCCGCACCATGGTTTATGGATCGATGGGCGGCGACGGCCAACCACAAACCCAGGCAGCAATTTTCACCCGTCACGTGATTCAGGGGCATCCGCTGCAACAGGCGGTGAGCGCGCCGCGCTGGCTGCTGGGCCGGACGTGGGGACAATCATCCGATTCCCTCAAGCTTGAAGCGCGCATCGCACCGGAAACGGTACAGCAGCTGCGCGCGCTCGGCCATGAGGTTGAACTGCTGCCCGATTTCAGCGAAGTGGTCGGCCATGCGGGTGCGATCGTTCGACACAACAACGGCATGCTGGAAGGCGCATTCGATCCGCGCAGCAACGGCAGCGCCGCCGGTTTCTAACGGAGAGTAATCATGAGTTCACAACCGGACTGGGCCACCTACATCGCCCAAATGGAGCAGATTCTGGCGCTGGAGCTGGATGATGCGCGCCGCGCCGAGCTGCTGACGCAGTTCAACCGCATCGCCGCGATGGCCGAGCCGCTGATGGCGCTGCCACTCGACGATCGCCTGGAAGTGGCGGGAGTCTTTCATCCATGAAGCTGTCATCATTATCGATTAACGCCCTGCAGCAGGCGCTGAGTCAGGGCGAGATCAGCGCCCGCGATATCGCGCAAACTACGCTGGCGGCGATTGAGCAACACAACCCGGCCATCAACGCCTGGACCGAAGTCACCGGCCAGCGCATGCTGCGCGAAGCCGATCAGATCGATCAGCAGCGCCAGCGTGGCGAGAGCTTGCCGCCATTGGCCGGCATTCCCTATGCGGTGAAAAACCTGTTTGATGTCGCCGGACACAGCACCCTGGCCGGTGCCAGCCTGTTCAGCGAACGCGCGGCGGCACGCGATGATGCGTGGGCGGTGAACAAACTGCGTCAATCCGGCGCGCTGCTCTCCGGCATGCTGAATATGGATGCCTACGCCTACGGCTTTACCACCGAAAATACCCATTACGGCGCGACGCACAATCCGCGTGATGTCACCCGCGTGGCGGGCGGATCGTCAGGCGGTTCGGCGGCGGCGGTTGCAGCCGGTTTGGTGCATTTTTCACTCGGCACTGACACCAACGGCTCGATCCGCGTGCCCGCTTCACTGTGTGGTATCTTCGGTCTAAAGCCGACCTTTGGTCGCCTGTCGCGCAGCGGCAGCCACCCGTTTGTCGCTAGCCTTGATCACATCGGCCCGTTTGCCCGTTCGGTAGAAGATTTGAGTCTGGTGTATGACACTTTACAAGGTGCCGATGCCAGCGATGCCTTCCAGGCCGCGCAGCCGGTTGCGCCGGTCAGCGCAGGGCTAAGCATGGGTGCAGAAGGTGTGCGCAGCGCGGTACTTGGCGGGTTCTTCTCAACCTGGTGCAGCGATGAAGCGCGCGCCGCCGTGGCGGTTGTCGCCAAAGCGTTAAATGCCGTGGAGGAAGTCAGCTTACCCAATGCTGAAATCGCGCGATCGGCAGCCTTTATCATGACCGCCGCAGAAGGTGGTAATCACTACTTGCCACTGCTGCGTAGCCAGCCGGAACAGTTCGAGCCTAATTCGCACGAGCGTCTGCTGGCCGGTGCGATGCTGCCATCAGCATGGTACGTGCAGGCACAGCGTTTCCGTCGTCACTTCCAGCAGCAGGTGCTGCCGCTGTTTGATCAGTTCGACGTGCTGATTGCGCCTGCCACGCCGTGCACTGCCACCACCATCGGCCAGGAAACCATTCATATTAACGGCCAGGATTTGCCGACGCGCGCCAACATGGGCATGCTGACCCAGCCGATTTCTTTCCTCGGGCTGCCGGTCTGTACCGTGCCGCTGCACACCGCCAGCGGCTTGCCCATCGGTTTGCAATTGATCGCGGCACCGTTTAAAGAACATCTGGCACTGCGCGCCGCCTGGGCGCTGCAACAGCAAGGGCTGACGCTGCCACAAACTACCTTAATGGACGCCTGAGAATGACATCTGAAGATATCGATCGTCCGGCGGTACTCGCCGAAGTCACCGCCGCCTTTTACCGTTACGAACAAGCGCTGATCGGCAATGATGTTGAGGTGCTGGATGAACTGTTCTGGCACGATCAACGCACCGTGCGCCTCGGCGCAGGCGAGAATCTGTATGGCATCGACGAAATCCGCGCGTTTCGCGCCGCGCGCCCGTCAAAGGGCCTGGATCGTACGCTGCGCAATACGGTGATCACCACTTTTGGTGATGATTATGCGGTGTGCAGTACTGAGTTTACGCGTGAGGGTGTGGAGAAGATTGGGCGTCAACAACAGACGTGGGTGAAGATGCCTGGCGGCTGGAGAATCGTGGCAGCGCAGGTTAGCTTGATGAGCTGAGGGCGCAGCGTTTCGCCTTGATTGGCAAACAGACTGCTGCTTTCAACTTCAACTTCAAGTGCAAGGTCAAGGGCGGTTTCGTTCGGCTTTCAGCCGACCGACCAGGGGAGGCAGTCGCCCCTCCCCTGGGAACCCGGGCTTTTCGGCAGCACACTCGCCCGCTACGCGGGTTCCCTCGTCAAATCCCACTTCCTGACGGACCGGCCCTGATTCGCCATCCTGGCTCAACAGGCCCTTTCGCCGCCGTCCTGGCGGCTCATCCTGGAAGCAGGCTTCTCCTCGGCGAGAGTGATGCCGACTCAACCCCCCCGCTGTAATAAATTTAATAAAATCAAACAAGCTTATCGCGATGCGATCTTTTTTTAGGGCAGAGGTTTGTCAGCTGGGTGGGTGTCGTCAGAATTGCCGAACGGAGGGGGGATTCCAGGATGAGCCGCCAGGACGGCGGCGAGAGGCTGCGCTGAGCAGGAGCGAATCGCAGCCGGTCCGTCAGGAATTCACCTGAAGTGAGGGGACCGCGTAGCGGCAATTCTGCCGACAAAGAGACCGGGTCCCCAGGGGAGGGGCGACTGCCTCCCCTGGGTCGGTTGTCCGCAGGACAATCGAAACCGCCCTTGACCTTGAAGTTGCCTTTAAGCCTTTAAGCCTTTAAAAGCAGTCTGGCAGCCCGCCAGCGCCCCTCAAGCATCCGGCGCGGGATGCGTCTTAATCCAGTGATCGGCAATTTGCTGCCGGGTACACACCCACACATCCTCATGCTGCTGAATATGATCGAGAAAACGCTGCAATCCACGGAATTTCCCCGGCCGTCCCAGTAAGCGGCAGTGCATACCAATCGACATCATCTTCGGCGCGCTTTCCCCCTCTTCGTACAGCACATCAAAGGTGTCGCGCAGATAGGTGAAGAACTGCTCTGCCGTATTAAAGCCCTGCGGCGAGGCGAAACGCATGTCGTTGCACTCCAGGGTGTAGGGAACGATCAGGTGCGGTTTAACCGTGCCATCCTGACAGGTGACCTGCGTCCAGAACGGCAGGTCGTCGCCATAGTAGTCGCTGTCATAGCTGAAGCCGCCCTGCTCTACCACCAAACGTCGGGTGTTTGGGCTGTCGCGGCCGGTGTACCAGCCGGTTGGCGCTTTGCCGAACAAATCGGTCAACACGTCCACCGCCTGCTGCATATGCTGGCGCTCGGTTTTGGCATCCATCGCTTGATAGTGGATCCAGCGCCAGCCGTGGCTTACCACGTCGTAATCGGCCGTTTTAATCGCCTCGACGATGTCCGGATGACGCGCCAGTGCCATCGCCACGCCAAACACCGTGAGCGGCAAACCGCGCTTTTGAAACTCATTATGGATGCGCCAGAAACCGGCGCGCGAGCCGTATTCATACAGCGAATCCATCGACATATGGCGATCGGCGTAGCTGGCGGCGCCAATGATATCGGAAAGAAACTGCTCGGAACCGGCGTCGCCGTGCAGCACGTTATTCTCGGCACCCTCTTCGTAATTGAGGACAAACTGCACCGCAACACGCGCCTTGCCTGGCCACTGCGCATGCGGCGGATTGCCGGCATAGCCGATTAGATCGCGTGGATAGTTTTTGTTGAAGCTGTACTCTTTCTTTTCAGATACATCATTCATTCTGCAAGTTCCTGTCGTCAGTCCTCAACCAGCACTTAGTTTAGGTGCTGAAATGCGCCGCTGAGCGGTTTTTCGAGGGGATAATCGAGATCGCCATGCTTGCTGGTGCCAAAGCCTAACGCCACCAGCGACTCCACCATTTTTACGGCGGCGCTGACGCCGTCGATCACCGGTAATCCCAGTTCTTTGGTGAGATCCTGCGCCAGCGCGGCCATGCCGCCGCAGCCCAATACAATTGCGCCGCTGCCATCTTCGCGTTTGGCCTGAATGCAGCGCTGACGCACTTTCTCCTGCGCCACGCCGCTGCCGTCTTCCAGCGCCAGCACCGGCAGATCGATGGCATGCAGCGCAGCACAATGGTGGGTAAAGCCGTATTGCTGCAGCAGATGCCGCGCAATCACCAGCGTTCGTGGCAGGGTAGTGACGATCGAGAAGCGGGTCGCCACCAGCGTGGCGGTGTGCATCGCCGCTTCTGCAATACCGATCACCGGTCCGCTCGCCAGTTCGCGCGCCGCCAGCAAACCCGGATCGCCGAAGCAGGCAATGATATGGCCGCTGACGCCTTGCGCTTTGCCGCGTTTGACTTGCTCCAGTACGCCAATCGCCGCAATGGCTTCATCAAAATGGCCTTCAATCGACGGCACGCCGTGGCTCGGGCACACCGCCAGAATCTCGGTGCCCGGTGCGGCAACAGCACGCGCGGCAGCACCGATGGTTTCGGTCATCGCCAGGCTGGTGTTGGGATTGATCACCTGAATCAGGCTCATGATGCCGCTCCTTTGTTACCGGCAAATAACCGGGAAAAATCAGGCAAGGTTTCGCCGCTGCGCTCAAAGTGCAGGCTGGCAACAATGTGTTCGAAGTGATGCTGCAGCGAGGCGGTTAACGCCGACAGATCTTTTTTCCGCAGCAAATCCACCAGCCGATCGTGATGATCGCAACGGCAGCCGCGCTGCCAGGGCGCACCGTAAGCCGCGATCACCAGCGACGAGCGCTGCGTCAGGCGCGTCACCAAATCGGTAAGCACTTCGTTGCCAGAAATCGCCTGCAGCTGAATATGAAAAGCGGCGGAGAGACGAATCGCTGCGGCACCATCGTGCTGATCGTGTGCTTGCTGTTCTTCCTCGATAAGTGCCGTCAATGCCGCGATGTGCGGAGGCTGCACGTGACCTATGACCGTAGGTAAGTTTGCGCACTCCACTAAACTGCGGGTGGCAAAGATGTCGCGTGCTTCATCCACCCCCGGCGTCGCCACGTGTGCACCACGCCTGGGCGACAAGGTGATCATTTGCACCGCGGCGAGGCGTTGCAGCACCTTGCGAATGCCGGTGCGGCTCACGCCGAAGACATCTGACAACGCTTCTTCAGGCAATTTACTGCCCGGCGGCAGTTGATGCTCAACGATGGCGGTAAGAAGCGCCTGATAGATAGGTTCATCGCGATCGTTCAGATCGGCAGCCGTTTTCTGGCCTGTTTCACTCTTCATTACCTGCTCCGGTAAGTGACTGTGTGTTGCACATCGTATACGTGAAATTAATTTTTTGTATACAAGAAATCAATTCTGGCCTGGATCCTGCAATACCGTTTCACGCTGTGATTATTCTTCCATGATGTAGAGAGGAGCAGGTTTCATGCCAAATCATTCTGAAGTGACCTCGCGGGTGGCCTCTGAAGCCAACGCGCAATACAGTCCGCGCCTGTGTAACGACGATCTGGCGCCGACGCGCGACCAGAATTGGTCGTGGTACAACATCTTTTCGTTCTGGATGTCCGATGTGCACAGCATGGGCGGTTATGTGGTAGCCGCCAGCTTCTTTACTTTAGGACTGGCGAGCTGGCAGGTGCTGCTGTGCCTGTTAGTGGGCATCTGCATCGTGCAGCTTTGCGCCAATCTGGTGGCCAAACCCAGCCAGATGGCGGGCGTGCCCTATGCGGTGATTTCGCGTCAGGCGTTTGGTGTGTTCGGTGCCAATATCCCGGCCATCATTCGCGGATTGATCGCTTTCGCGTGGTACGGCATCCAGACTTATCTGGCAGCCAACGCACTGATGCTGGTGCTGCTGAAGTTCTTCCCAACGCTCAGTAGCATGACGCAAAGTAGCTGGCTCGGCTTATCGCAGTTGGGCTGGTGCTGTTTCGGCGTGATGTGGTTACTGCAGGCGATGGTGTTCTGGCATGGGATGAGTGCGATAAAACGCTTTATCGATGTCGCCGGTCCGGCGGTATACGTGGTGATGGTGGCGCTGGCCGGCTGGATTGTATACAAAACCGGTTTTGACGGCATCTCCTTCACGCTGGCCAGCAAACAGTTAAGCACCGGCGAGCAAACCTGGCAGATGATCACCGCCACCGCGCTGGTGGTCTCTTACTTCTCCGGTCCGCTGCTCAACTTTGGTGACTTCTCGCGCTACGGTAAGAGCATGGGCGAAATTCGTCGCGGTAACCGCTGGGGATTACCGTTCAACTTCCTGCTGTTCTCGATTGTGACCGTGGTGATTGTTTCTGGCACCCAGTCGCTGTTCGGCAGAATGATCACCGATCCGATTGAGACGGTGAGCATGGTCGGTAACGATGTGGCGGTGGCGATTGGTCTGCTGACTATGATTATTGCCACCATCGGCATTAATATCGTGGCGAACTTTGTCTCGCCAGCGTTCGACTTCTCTAACTGCTCGCCACAGAAAATCAGCTTCCGTACCGGTGGCATGATTGCCGCCGTTGGCTCGGTATTGCTGACGCCGTGGAATTTGTTCCAGTCACCGGAGTTGATCCACTATACGCTGGATGTGCTGGGTGCCTTTATCGGCCCGCTGTTCGGTATTCTGATTGCTGATTTCTACCTGATTAAACGCAGCAAGGTGTACGTGGACGATCTGTTTGATGACACGCCGAAAGGGCGTTATTGGTATCGCGGCGGCTTCAATCCTAAAGCGATTGCGGCGCTGCTGCCGTCAGTGGGCATTGGCCTGGTGATCAGCTTTATTCCCTCACTCCACGCCGTGGCGAACTTTAGCTGGTTCATCGGTGTGGCTTTGGGTGCGGGTTGCTATCGCTGGCTGGCGCGTGCTGACCGTGAAGCGTCTGTGGCGGGGTACCGCGCGACGGTGGCGGTGCAGAAGGATTAATGGTGTGATGTGGTCGCCATGAATGGCGGCCCTACGTAGGATGTGTAGGGCTGGCATTGATGTCAGCCAGGAAAAGCAAAAAGCCGATGCATTTCTGCATCGGCTTCTTTAAATAGATTGGCGGAACGGACGGGGCTCGAACCCGCGACCCCCTGCGTGACAGGCAGGTATTCTAACCAACTGAACTACCGCTCCGCGCTTTGTTCCCCGTCGAGAACGAGGCGCATATTAATAGCAGCTTTGGTACCCGTCAACGCTTTTTCTGTGGGAATGTTTCGTTTGGCGTTTTTTTCAGCTTAACGTCGGTTTTACAGGCAAAAACAGCCGTTTTACAGGCGCCACAGGCAACTGCCGCCCTTCTTCTGCACTAAATCCAGACGCCCTTCATGCGCCATAATCTCTTCATCACTGGCACTGACCACGCGGAGACCCGAACTCGGACGTACAATGCGCTGAATACTTTCCCCCGTGCCCTGGCTGTTTTGTTCTCCCTCCAGTGAAAACGACAGCGAGGTTTGACCGCCGGTCATCATCAGGAAAACTTCCGCCAGAATCTCGGCATCGAGCAGTGCGCCGTGCAACGTACGCTTGCTGTTATCGATTTCATAACGGTTGCACAACGCATCAAGGCTGTTGCGCTTGCCAGGATACATCTTACGCGCCATCGCCAGACTATCGGTAATCTGGCAGAAGGTTTCGGTTTTGCCGATATCCCGCTTCAGCATACCGAATTCGTAATCCATAAAGCCGATATCGAACGATGCGTTATGGATCACCAGCTCCGCGCCACGGATGTACTCAAGAAACTCATCGGCGATATCGGCAAAAATCGGCTTATCGGCGAGGAATTCATCGGCGATACCGTGAACGCCGAACGCTTCCGGATCCACCAGCCGATCGGGTTTCAGATACATGTGGAAGTTGTTGCCGGTCAGGCGACGGTTGATCACCTCAACCGCACCAATTTCAATGATGCGATGTCCTTCATAATGCACACCGATCATGTTCATGCCGGTGGTTTCGGTATCGAGGACGATCTGGCGGTTATTTGCAGTGCTCATAGGACTCGTTTTATGTCAGACTTGGCGTTTTGTCAGAAGGAAGTCTACCAGAGATGCGCAAACAGGTAGAAATATTCACCGATGGATCCTGCCTGGGCAATCCCGGTCCCGGCGGCTACGGCGCCATTCTACGCTATCGCGAACACGAAAAATTGTTCAGTACCGGTTACCGCCTCACCACGAATAATCGCATGGAATTGATGGCCGCCATCGTGGCACTTGAAGCCTTAACGCAGCCGTGTGACGTGGTGATCAGCACCGACAGCCAATATGTTCGTCAGGGTATCACCAGCTGGATCCATAACTGGAAGAAGCGCGGCTGGAAAACCGCCGATAAGAAACCGGTGAAAAATGTCGATCTGTGGAAACGGCTCGATCTGGCACTCAGCAACCATGAAATCAAGTGGGAATGGGTTAAAGGCCACGCGGGGCATCCGGAGAACGAACGCTGCGACGAACTGGCGCGCAGCGCGGCGGGAAATCCTACCCAGGATGATGTCGGCTATCAGGTTGAATCCTGATCCTTCACTTCGCGAAACTGGCGCGTCACGTTAACCGTTTGACGTAGCTGGCTTTGACTCAGATTCTTCTTCATTTTGGTGGGCGTTAACGGGAACGTACGTTTACGTGCCACCACAATGTTCAGACAGCCTAGCGCCGGCAGATGCGCGCTGATCACCTTGCCTCCCTGCCGATGCCACGGCACCACCTGAAAACGCGTGCGGTAAACCACTTCATAATTCAGCAGACTTAGCCAGTCGAGCAAACGCACCTGGCTGAACATGCGCCCACTCCATGGCGCGCGTGAATGCAAACCCGGAATGCCTTTGCTCATCCCTAATAGACTGAAGGGATTGAAGCCGCTAATGATCATCCAGCCATCATCGATCAACACCCGATCTACTTCGCGCAACACGCGATGCGGATCCTGGCTCCAGGACAAGGTATGTGCGAGTAAACAGGCATCAACGGATTTAGATTCAAAGGGTAATTGCGTGTTATTGGCGATCACTTGTAGCTCATCGCCCTCAATGCCCACATTCACCTGATGCGATATGGCACACTGGCTGGTATTGATTTCTGCGCTTAGGCTACCAATTTTAAGCATATGAAAGCCGTACAGCTTGCCGAGATAAGGCTGCAGTTGCTGAGTGAGTGCGTCGCGAAAATAGTCCCCCATTGGCATATCGCGCCAGGAGCGCGGTGCAGTCAGGATTTGGCGCGTTTTAGCTGGCTTCATGCTCTACCATTTTCCTTTTTCTACGACCTGAGAGGTGTTTATGAATCTTACCAGTATTCCCGCATTGCAGGATAACTACATCTGGACACTGACGGACGATGACAATACATGTCTGATTGTCGATCCCGGCGAAGCGCAGCCAGTGCTAGATAAACTGAGGGCGAATCGCTGGCAACCCGTCGCGATTTTGCTGACGCATCATCATCACGATCATGTCGGCGGCGTGAACGAACTGTTGCAGCACTATCCCGCTTTGGAGGTTTTCGGTCCACAGGAAACGGCAGATAAAGGGGCAAAGCGCATTGTGGCTGAGGGGGATGAATTTACCCTGCTTGGGCTTAGCTTCCGCGTCATCGCAACGCCTGGTCATACTTTAGGACATATCTCATATTTCAGCTCCCCTTATCTTTTCTGTGGTGACACGATGTTTTCTGGCGGCTGCGGACGCTTATTTGAAGGCACTGCAGAACAAATGTTTGAATCATTTCAAAAGCTTAATCAGCTGCCTGAAGATACCCTCATTTGCTGTGCGCATGAGTACACTTTATCCAATATGAAGTTTGCTGCGGCTATTCTGCCTCACGACCCTAAAATTTTGGCAAGGTATCAGCAAATTAAGGACTTACGCGCGGAAAACCGCATTACTTTACCTACAAAACTGGCCTTAGAGCGGGAAATAAATTTATTTTTGCGCACGCAAGATGCTGATTTAAAACAGGCTTTAGGAGCTAATGTCTCATCGTCAGCGTTATGGCAAACTTTCGCCGATCTACGCGAGAAGAAAGACCGCTTTTAATATTTGAGGTTGTGTTGTGCCAGACCGTCACGTATAGTTGCTCGTCTTTTAAGCGAACTATTGACACACACATGAAGGCTAAAGCGATCTTACTCGCCTCGGTCTTGCTGGTAGGATGTCAGGCATCAAGGAATGACGCCAATATCCCCGTTCAGCATGCACAGAGTCTGTCTTCAGCTGGTCAAAGTGAAAATGGAAAGTACGGAGATCGATTGTTGTCGCCGCGATGGCAGGATGATGGAACAAGCCTCGCAGAAGATACCGATCTCTGGAATCACATTAGTGACGAGTTGAAGATGGGGATTCCGGAAAACAGCCGGATCCGCGAACAAAAAACAAAATTTTTAAGAAATAAGAGCTATCTCCACGATGTAACATTACGGGCAGAGCCGTACATGTACTGGATAGTCGAGCAGATACAGAAACGTAAAATGCCGATGGAACTGGTACTGCTACCCATAGTGGAGAGCGCTTTTGACCCACACGCAACCTCTTCTGCAAATGCCGCTGGCATCTGGCAGATCGTTGCACAAACGGGCAAAAACTATGGTTTGAAACAGAACCAATGGTACGACGGACGCCGCGATGTGGTGGCCTCAACCAAAGTAGCGCTGGATATGATGCAGCGTCTGAACGGCATGTTTGACGGTGACTGGTTACTGACCATTGCAGCCTATAACAGCGGTGAAGGGCGTGTGCTGAAGGCGATGAAACAGAATAAGGCGCGCGGTAAGCCCACTGATTTCTGGAATTTATCGCTTCCACGCGAGACCACGGTTTATGTACCTAAAATGTTGGCCTTGAGTGACATCCTCAAGAACAACAAGCGTTACGGTATCAAACTGCCGACCCCGAACGAAAGCCGTGCATTGGCTCGCGTTGAAGTGGGACAGCAGATTGAACTGACGCAGGCCGCCGATATGGCCGGTATGTCTCTGAGTAAATTGAAGACATTTAATGCCGGTTATAAAAACGGTACTACTGCGCCAAATGGACCGCACTACATTATGGTGCCAAAGTCCAACGTTGCTAAGTTGCGTGATTCACTGGCTTCCGGTGATATCGCCTCCGTGCAGCCCACCGAAATGGCGAAAGTCAGCGCGGCGGGAAACAGCTACACGGTACGCAAAGGCGACACCTTGTCTGGTATTGCCAGCAAGCTTGGCGTAAGCGTCAGTGCACTGAAACAGCAGAACAATCTGCGCAGCGCTTCAGTTCGTACCGGTCAAACTCTGACCGTCAGCGGCAAAGCGAGCACGCAGTTGGCTGATAACGGCAACAGCATCACCTACCGTGTACGTAAGGGTGATTCTTTTGCCAGTATTGCAAAACGTCACGGTGTGAATACCAAAGACGTTATGCGCTGGAACAGTGAGGCTAAAGACATTCAGCCGGGCGACAAGCTCACGCTGTTTGTGAATAATAGCGCAACACCTGATACCTAATGCCCCGAAAAGGCTGACTTTTGTCAGCCTTTTTCATTTTCTCCTTCCGTTAAATTCTGCATATCCCTTCTTCAGGTACTTATTGCCCTTCGCAGCACCCTCTTCAGATGAACATTGATTGTTGCGAGGTGGGAGCTCGAGCGTATTTGCTTAACGCTCAATGCCGTACAGAGAGTTGAACTCAACCAGCAGAGGATTGTGGTCGGAGGCGCGAGTCACCAGCACAGAAGCTTCACTGACCTTCATGTCGCGGTAGAAGACGAAATCCAGTGGGCGACCAAAGGCTTTGCGACGATGATCATCGGTGAAGTTCACCTCACGCAGTGACATCTCACGTGCAAAGCGATACAGCGCGTTCATCCGCTGTCGGCTCCAGGCGTTGAAATCTCCCGCCATGATCACTGGCCCACGATGATGCTGAATCTGTTCGCCAATCGGTCCGAGCTGTTTGCTGTAGACATCAACACCGAGGCTGAAATTCACCGCGTGAATATTTACTACCATTAGCATTTCGCCAGTGGGCAACGGATAAGCCGTAACCAGCGCAGATTTGGCCAAACGTAGCAACGGCTCACGCTCGCGTAGTGGGCAGCAGTAAACAGGATGCGCAGACGCCAACGTCATGACACCAGAAGGATGTTGCGGTAAGACAAAGGCTGGCACCTGATCGGCCGCGAGATAGTGACTGGTGGCGAATTTGACCAGTTCAGGCGTTGCCTGTGCCTCTTGCAGCAGTACAAGATGGGCATCTTTGCCAAAACCTTGCAGGACCGACATCCATTCTGCACGCTGCTGCTTGAAGATATTCCAGACTAAAACCCGCAGAGTGGGATCGGCTGGCAAGGGTGCACCAGGCGGCAATGCCTGTCCAGAATGCAGCATTGCCCCCGGCTGAAAGATCCGCTCTGCTGGCTGACCGGCTACATAACGCATTGAATAAGTTTTTTTCCGCACTTTCCCGCCTGACTGGTTTACGACTCGTACTTCACCTGACTGTTATAGGGATTTTAGCGCGGGGTTTCAATTGGTGTTCTGGATTGTCGGAATTCACCTCACAGCATACCAACGCAAAAGCCTGCCAGTTGGCAGGCTTTTATGCGTATTATTCTATCGCCATCGCCGCCTTTGGTTTATCAAGTTGACCACTCAATCGCACCAGCAGCAGCGCACCCAATACAATCACCGCGCCAACCCAAGGGGTTTGTGCCAGTCCATAATGCTCAACAATATAACCACCTACCGTTGAACCCAGTGCAATACCAATATTGAATGCCGCGATATTCAGGCCTGATGCAACATCTACCGCGCCTGGCGCATAGTGTTCAGCTTTCTGCACCACATAAACCTGCAAACCCGGTACGTTAGCAAAGGCGAAGATGCCCATAATTAATACTGTTACCACTGACATGAAGTGCATGCTGGCAGTGAACTGGAACACCATTAGCAAAAGGGCCAGCGCCATAAAGATCAGTGTCAAAGCGGGAACTGCACCACGACGATCGGCTAGCTTTCCCCCCCAAATATTACCGACGGCGACCGAGACACCATAACCCAACAGAATAACGCTTACCGCGGTGGGTGAGAAACCAGCCAGTGACTGCATCATTGGCGCAAGGAAAGTGAAAGCAGTAAATACGCCCCCATAGCCCAGCGCAGTAATGGCATAAATCAGCAGTAGACGAGGATTAATCATCACACGCGCCTGCTGTGCCAGCGTTGTCGCGGAGGGTTGTGTAATGTTGCGCGGAATAAGCAGTTGGCTTGCCACTAAAGCAATGACCCCGAGTAGCGACACAGCCAGGAAACTCTCACGCCAGCCAAAGTGTTGCCCAATGAGCGTACCCAACGGCACCCCTGTCACTAATGCTACGGTCAAACCGCCAAACATGATGGCAATAGCACTCGCCGCTTTCTCTTTGCTTACGAGGCTGGTCGCAATCGTCGAGCCGACAGAGAAGAACACACCGTGAGCAAGGCCGGTAAGCAATCGGGCTATTACCAGCGTTTCATAGTTTGGTGCCAGCCAGGCCACCAGATTG
This sequence comes from Enterobacter ludwigii, assembly GCA_900068845.1. Taxonomy (GTDB): domain Bacteria; phylum Pseudomonadota; class Gammaproteobacteria; order Enterobacterales; family Enterobacteriaceae; genus Pantoea; species Pantoea ludwigii_A. Next base: position 2,303 of record CEFQ01000010.1, on the reverse strand, counting down.
CCGACGGTGAAGAGTGCCATCAATCCCATCAGTAATTGTTTGCGCGCTAATTTGCCGGTTAATGCAGTCAACACCGGAGCGCCAACGGCTACACCCAAAGCATAAATTGAGACCAGCATTCCCGCAGAAGGCAGCGTAATACTGAGTTGTTCAGCGATAGTTGGGATCAGTCCAACAATGACAAATTCTGTCGTTCCGATCGCATAGGCACTGATAGTCAGCGCCCAAAGTGCAAGTGGCATAATTAACTCCCAATAAGGTTTCGATGGGCGTTAGTATTGCCGCATGCTTTAATGACAAAAAGATGCAAAGTGAGAATAGACTTTTGCTTTTGGAGGGATAATGAAAGCATCGTCAGATGAGCTAAAGGTGTTTATCGCGGTAGTGGAAAGTGGCAGCTTTAGCCGCGCAGCAGAACAATTGCAGATGGCTAATTCAGCGGTAAGCCGCACTGTTAAGAAGCTGGAGAATAAACTGGGTGTCGCATTATTAACGCGCACTACACGCCAGTTAGCGCTTACTCTTGAAGGCGAGCATTACTTTCGCCGCGTGCAGAAGTTGATGCAGGAGATGTCTACAGCCGAGAGTGAGCTGGTTGAGCGTCAAATGGCACCAAAGGGCATACTGCGTATTGATGCAGCTACACCCGTAATTTTGCATCTGTTACTGCCGATAATTAAACCTTTTCGCGAACGCTATCCAGACGTAACCTTGTCGCTGATTTCTTCCGAGAGCTTTATTAATCTCATTGAACGCAAAGTTGACGTTGCGATTCGCGCTGGCAATTTGGCGGATTCATCGCTGCGCGCTCGCCTGCTATTTATTAGCTATCGCAAGTTAGTAGCGACACCCGCTTATGTAGCGAAGCATGGATTTCCTGCGTCAGTGGCTGATTTAAAACAGCATGAATGCCTCGGCTTTGTGGAGACGCCACGGTTAAATCGCTGGCCTGTCGCCGAAGTAGGCGGCGATCTTTATGACATCATTCCGACAATGTATTCAAACAGCGGCGAAACGCTTAAACAGTTGGTTCTGAATGATCAAGGCATTGCTTGTTTATCCGACTTTATGGTGGATAAAGAGATTGCGGATGGCACCTTTATTGAGCTATTGGCTGATCAGCGTGTTCCGGTAGAGATGCCGTTTAATGCGGTCTATTACAGTGACTTGGGTGTTAGCCAACGTGTCAGGGCGTTTATCGACTTTCTGAGTGAGTGGGTGAAAGACCAGCCCTGGCGAGTGCAGGGCTGATTAATGAGCATGATTAATCCCAGTTTGGTGCCAGCCCTTCTGGACTCACTAAACGCTGTTGGCGATCCAGTGTTGCAATGCTTGCCATATCTGCATCATCCAGTTGCAGGTCAACCGCAGCCATATTGCTGGCCAGGTTTTCACGTTTAGTGGATGACGGAATTACCGCATACCCTGACTTCATTGCCCATGCCAGAACAACCTGAGCCGGAGTAGCGTTGTGCTTCTGTGCAATCGTATTAATCACCACATCCTTTAGCGCCTCTCCATAAGCCAGCGTCATGTAAGAAGTAATGTGAAGACCCTGCTGTTTTGCGAAATCAACCACCTGGCGGTTCTGCAGGAAAGGGTGCAGCTCAATCTGGTTAGTCGCAATATTTTCCACACCTACCGCGTCTATCGCCTGTTTCATCAGGGCAATAGGGAAGTTTGAGATACCAATCTGACGCGTCATACCGGTTTCTTTTGCTGCCATCAACGCCAACATGCTCTCTTTGACTGACACCGCAGATCCCGGTGAAGGCCAGTGGATCAATGTAAGATCGACATAATCGGTGCGCAGTTTTGTCAGACTCTCTTTTAAACTGGGGATTAACTTCTCAGCTGAAAGATTCTCAATCCATATTTTGGTGGTCACGAACAACTCATTACGCGCTATACCACTCTCGGCGATTGCCTGCCCCACAGCCGCTTCGTTTTCGTAGATTTGCGCGGTATCAATAGTGCGGTACCCAAGTTCCAAAGCATTTTTAACTGAATGAATTACAACATCGTCTTGCAGACGAAAAGTACCTAAACCAAAGGCGGGGATAGTCATGATTTCCTCATCGTATAGCGTTATGTTTCGATGGGAACTATTCTGGCAGGTTTATTGTTGCTGAAAAATCCGCTTATAAGCAGAAGAATTTTGATTATTTATCAACAATAATGGTGAAATCATAGACATGAAAAAGCCCTGACTTTTCAGTCAGGGCTTATCAATTAAGTGGCGGAACGGACGGGGCTCGAACCCGCGACCCCCTGCGTGACAGGCAGGTATTCTAACCAACTGA
>CEFQ01000009.1 GCA_900068845.1 Enterobacter ludwigii | reverse complement strand
AGGGAACTGCCAGGCATTAAACAGGTGAAGAAGCCCCGAACGGAAGTTCGGGGCTTTTTTACGTCTGCAGATCGGCAATATCCCAACAAGAAATATGAAAACATCAAACTAGCAACCTGCCGATCAGGTAAACTACGGCCAGATTAATTAGTTAAGGCCGTGACATGTCCAGCCCCCATACATCCTTAAAAACTTTCAACACCCTCGGTCTTAGGATCGATGCACATAAATTGATCATCGCAGAAAGTCCTGACGCTATTAGTGTTGCCTGGAAAGATACTCAGCAAACAAATCTTCCCTTTATTGTATTGGGTGAAGGGAGCAACGTGCTCTTTCTGGAGGATTTTAGCGGCACGGTAGTCGTAAATGCGATCAAAGGTATCGCTATTGAAGAGCATGATGAAGCATGGCACTTGCATGTTGGTGCCGGCGAGAATTGGCATGCTTTAGTTGAGCAGACCTTAAAGAAGGGTATTACAGGGTTGGAAAACCTGGCGCTGATTCCAGGTATGGCTGGCTCGGCACCGATTCAAAATATCGGTGCATATGGTGTGGAATTTAAAGATATCTGTCACTACGTTGAAGCTATACATCTTCCGACGCAAAACATTATTCGTTTGCACCGTGAAGAGTGCCAGTTTGGCTACCGCGATAGTATTTTCAAGCATGCAATGAAGAATGACTATGTCATCGTTGCAGTGGGATTACGTCTGGAAAAACAGTGGAAACCTGTTCTGACGTATGGCGATCTGACTAAATTAAACCCGGCTACAGTCTGTGCCTGGGATGTATTCAATGCTATTTGCCATATGCGCCAAAGCAAACTGCCCGATCCCAAAATTACAGGCAATGTGGGGAGCTTCTTCAAAAATCCGCTCATCACGGCTGAGCATGCATTCGCGCTAATTAAGCAGTGGCCATCAATTCCTCATTATTCACAGGCCAGTGGTGAAGTGAAATTAGCAGCTGGTTGGTTGATCGACCAATGTGGTCTTAAAGGCTTTCGTGTGGGCGGTGCCGCAGTTCATCGTCAACAGGCTTTAGTGCTGATTAATGAAGATCATGCCACTCCACAGGATATTGTTGATTTGGCGCATCAGGTTAGAAATAGAGTCGGTCAAAAATTTGATGTTTGGCTCGAGCCAGAAGTGCGCTTTATTGGCGCTCAAGGCGAGCGTAATGCCATTGAGGTGATCTCATGAAAGATAATGGCGTGCCATTAAAATTAGTGGCATTGATGTCAGATGGTGAATTTCACTCTGGTGAGCAACTAGGTGAAGCACTTGGCATGAGTCGTGCGGCCATCAATAAACATATACAGACTTTAAAAAGTTGGGGTCTGGATGTATATACGGTGACGGGTAAAGGCTATAGCTTGCCGGGGCCAATTCAGTTACTGGATGAAGAAGTCATTCTGTCTCACCTGCATCAGCCTAATCTGGCGGTTATACCAGTTATTGATTCCACCAACCAGTATTTGTTGGACCGGATGGATCAATTGCCTTCTGGCTACGCATGCATTGCTGAATATCAACAAGCTGGCCGTGGACGTCGTGGACGCAAGTGGTTTTCTCCATTTGGCTCCAACCTATATATGTCAATGTATTGGCGCCTGGAGCAGGGACCAGCAGCGGCGATGGGCCTGAGTCTGGTCATTGGTATCATTATGGCAGAAGTGATCCAGTCGTTAGGTGCAGCTGATGTACGTGTTAAATGGCCAAATGATCTCTATCTCAAAGACCGTAAACTCGCGGGTATATTGGTTGAGTTGACAGGTAAAACGGGCGATGCCGCTCAGATTGTCATTGGTGCTGGCGTCAATTTGCTGATGCGCTCTGAAGGTGCGACAGAGATTAATCAAGGTTGGATTAATCTCCAGGAAGCGGGCGTTGATATTGATCGCAACGAGTTGGCTGCGAAATTGATTAATAGCCTGCGTCAGGCTCTACCTGTTTTTGAGCAAGATGGTTTAACCCCATTTATTTCTCGATGGGAAGCCCTTGATAACTTCATTAATCGTCCAGTAAAACTGCTTATTGGGGATCGTGAGGTATATGGTATTGCTCGTGGTATTGATAAGCAGGGAGGTTTATTACTGGAGCAGGATGGAGCCATTAAATCATGGGTCGGCGGCGAGATTTCACTGCGTCCAGACACCTGATACATATAGTCTCAAAAAAATAAAATGCCCAAAATATCGGATGGGCATTTTTATTAAAAAACTATTTTCTCAATCGTAAGCTTTGCACTGCATGATCTGCCGACTTGGTCATTATAAGACTGGCTCGTTCACGTGTAGGAAGAATATTTTCCTTTAAATTAAGCCAGTTAATCTCTTTCCATAGCCCGCGCGCAATATTGAGTGCATCCTCTTCTGGCAACTGCGAGTAGTGATGGAAATAAGAGTCTGGATCGCTAAATGCGCCCTCGCGGAATTTTAAGAATCGACTTACATACCAGCTTTCGAGTAATGACTCGGGCGCATCAACGTAAATTGAAAAATCCACGAAATCTGACACAAATACATGATGAGGATCGTGAGGATAGTCCATGCCGCTTTGCAGCACATTCAATCCTTCCAAAATAAGAATATCGGGTTGTTGTACTACCTTATCGCCATCCGGAATAACATCGTAAATCAGATGAGAATAAACCGGCGCTGTAACCTGACTGGCACCCGATTTAAGATCGGAAACGAAGTTAACCAAGCGATGCATATCGTAAGATTGCGGGAACCCTTTTTTCTTCATCAAGCCGCGTTCTTTGAGCACTGCATTCGGATGTAAAAAACCATCAGTAGTGATCAGTTCTACTTTACGATGTTCAGGCCAGCGGCTAAGGAGCGCCTGAAGCACACGAGCGGTGGTGCTTTTACCTACCGCAACGCTGCCGGCAATACTTATGATGTAGGGGATTTTCTGCCCGTTGGTGCCAAGAAATTGCTCGAGCACTGCCTGACGACGCAGATTAGAACTGATGTAAAAATTAAGCAGTCGCGATAGCGGCAGATAAATCTCGGCCACTTCTTCTAATGAAAGGTCTTCATTGATACCACGCAGACGTTCAATTTCACTTTCAGCCAGCGTCATTGGTACTGAATCGCGCAGTGCTGCCCATTGTTGACGATTAAACTGCAAATAGGGCGTAGTAAGAGGTATCGTTTTTTTACTCATAAGCATGCATCTGAGTGCAAATCAGGACTCATCAACACCTTGCTGCATTAGGCATACAACGATGTATCAAACTCAATTGCACTTCACAGGGGTAATTAACGAGAACAATGGGCTGGAGGGTAACACCAGTGTGACTTTAAAAAGAAGTAAAATGATAAACAGCAGCACGCTTTCGCAAGCGTGCCCGCATTTTTCTTGTCGGTCAGTAGCTTGTCGCTACATTTTCTGCTGGGCTGGTGCGCAGACGTTTATAATAAATCGCGCCGGGATGAGGATGCCCATTAGCGCATAACGCGTAGTCAGGCAATTCTCCTAAGTAGTGGTAGCCATGCGATCGGTAAAAATTTTCTGCGGCCGAACCAGCAATGACGTCCAAATAAAGCAGTCCTCGCTGATAGCTATCAGCCTTATGCTCAAGCGTTTGTATTAATCTTCGCCCAATCCCTTCACGCTGGGCGCTAGAGTGTACGAGCAGCTGTAAAACCTCCGCGCGATTCTGTCCATCGGGGCGCTGACAAATATTGAGCTGCACACTTCCCACCACAACAGAGTCGATGGTGGCGATCCATAATAGCAACTCATGGCGTGCCATTTGGTTGCGCAAGCTATGAAAATAGCGTTCAGCATCCTGATACTGTTGCATCCCTTGTGAAGGTTGAAATGCCGTTGTCATATTGTTTTTTACCGCGTCTATCATCAGTACAGCCAAAGCCTGGCGGTAAAGAGGTAATGTTTCTGATGTAAGCTGAACAATATTCATGCGGCATCCTCAATGTTTGGTCACATTAAGTAGATAAGCAAGAAGCAGGCCAGAAAAAAAACAGGGTGTTAGGATATTTTCGCAAAAAAAATTCCACGATTTGCACAGCAGAAAGGCAGTATGCTTCCAAAATGTGCAGTGGAAATGAGGGTGGCACACAGAAGCTTACCCCTTCAGGTGAAGTAAAAGTGCACGTATTTTGGGTGATTTTTCTGCAGGTGATGACTAATTTGCGAGGATTTGCACAAATAGTAAGCGATAGAACAAATTTGATGATTTTTTTGTTGCATCCTTCTTCGGGTCTTCCTAGAATGCGCTCCACTTGATGCCGGCTTAGCTCAGTTGGTAGAGCAACTGACTTGTAATCAGTAGGTCACCAGTTCGATTCCGGTAGCCGGCACCATCAAGTANGGCTTAGCTCAGTTGGTAGAGCAACTGACTTGTAATCAGTAGGTCACCAGTTCGATTCCGGTAGCCGGCACCATCAAGTAGGTGGGATTCCCGAGCGGCCAAAGGGAGCAGACTGTAAATCTGCCGTCACAGACTTCGAAGGTTCGAATCCTTCTCCCACCACCATCTCAACCTCCTGGTTGGGCGTCAGATAAAGTCTTTATCTGATGGGTGAGTTCTTCATCTCTCACCTTCGAATTTCAGATTGCGCATTAGCGTAATCAAAGTTGGTCAGAAACTCTGACCGGCTCGAATAATAGAAGGTCTTCTTTTATTATTCATAAGCTACAGAAAGAACAGGTAGCCGAGTTCCAGGATGCGGGCATCGTATAATGGCTATTACCTCAGCCTTCCAAGCTGATGATGCGGGTTCGATTCCCGCTGCCCGCTCCAGATGTGCTGATATGGCTCAGTTGGTAGAGCGCACCCTTGGTAAGGGTGAGGTCCCCAGTTCGACTCTGGGTATCAGCACCACTTCCTTTATCTCTCTCCTGATTCTCTCTCTGTAAACCAAACAGTCAGGCATTGCCTGGTTGATATGACGATATCTTCGATATATCCGTGTCTTAGAGGGACTAGCGATGGCTAAAGAGCAATTTCAGCGTAACAAACTGCACGTAAACGTGGGCACCATCGGTCACGTCGACCACGGTA
>CEFQ01000008.1:393357-694648 GCA_900068845.1 Enterobacter ludwigii | reverse complement strand
GGCAGCAAGCCGCGCAGGATCTGGCGCAGCGCTTTATCACCAACTTTGAGAAGTATACCGATAACGATGCCGGGAAGGCGCTGGTGCAGGCCGGTCCGCAGCTGTGATGTGAAACCCAGGTGGGCATAAATGCCCACCCCACAGGTATAATTATCGCGTTTGAAGCATGTAAAGCACAGAATAGCTGTTTTGATAAACCGGTTGTTGCTCTTCCGCTTTGAACAGTTCACCAATCCGCAATCTCGGATTGGTCGAAAAAATTATCCGGCCTTCAAGATTAGTCAGTATCACTTTTTCGCTGTCACACAGTGGCAAAAGTTCTTCCTCGATACAACTCACCAGAATATCCAGCGCAGCAACGCCTAATACGTTTCCTTCAACTCGAACAGGAACGGCCACGGTCAACGTCAGCGAGGTATTACAGATATAGTCAACGTAGGGGCCATGAATATAGGCTTTGCCTTCGGTAATAGGGGTTTTGAACCATTCAAATGTCCGGAAATCCAGCCGTTGTTGAGTGGACTGGTCAAGATCCAAACTGACTTGTTTTAATCCATTATCTTTCTTGTACCACCATTCAAGCACCCAATATTCGCGCACCGATCCAGCGCTTTCGATGTGGCTTGCCACGCCAGTGCCAGAGCAATAGGGATTTTCATTAAGCGTCTGTTTTATGAGCGGTTGAATGGCAGATTTCACGCCGGGCTCCAGTAATGCTTCTGGCCCACGTTGCTGGTGACTGGAAAGGCAATGGCCGATCTTCTCAGCTAATAGACCGGTACTTTCGACAGTAGAGTTAATGATGTCGTCAATTTTGAGAGTAAGCGCACGAAGCTGCTCTGAGTGATTCATTTTCCACATTGCCTATACGGGTTATTATTCAGAGTGGTAATTCATTTTCTTTTCTAATAAATATTCGGTGAAAGTATTAATAAGCTGCGAGGCGGCTTTAACCGCACTCTGTTCTGAATGTGATGCCAGCGCATCGGTCAGAACGGTATAAAGCCCGATCACGTCGCGATGAATGTCAGCGGATCGATAAAGCACGGCCACCAGCGACGCCCATTCAGCCTGGAGTTGCAATTCCTGGTTTGCAAGCCGGGCTGACTGTGAACTCGCTGCAATTGCCAGTAGGCAGCGCATGTCAGCTTGCGTTCTCTGCTCTGGAGTTTCAGCCGAGGCCAGCAGGGCGGTAAACTCCAGCAGTCGTTTCAGATCGGAGTCGGTCATCCTGCGAGAAGCCAGTCTGGCGCTATGACAGATAATGGCACAGTGCATTTCGCCAAGGTCAGAGAGATAATCAGTACTTATCCCTCTGAAAGGATGCAGGTTTGTTCCTGAGTGCAAGACATTTTCGCAGACAAAACTTCCGCCATTTCGCCCCCGCACCGTATGTATCAGCTCATTAGCCCGCAGCGTGTTCAGCGCCTCGCGAATAGTGATGTGTGAAACCCCCATCATCTTTGCCAAATCGGATTCATTCGGCAATTGTTCATGCGGTTCAAGCAAGCCGGTAACAATGGCATTTGAGAGCCGTTGAACGATCTGATCGGAACGACTTGCCTGTCCTATAGGTGCGAAAATTACCGCGTGAGTAATCATATTCTTCTCTGAAAGTCCCTTATGCAGGGCGCCATACTTAACATAAACGTACATATCAAGGAAGGAGTAAATACCGGCATCTGCTCTGAGTGATGCGGCAAAAAAACCTTCTATCTCATCTGCTTTGGCGACTCATCTCCCTCGACTGGCGCTAACAAACTAAACCGCTTTCTCTATCACATGCCACAGTGGACTACGAGATTGTAAAAATTTTGTTAGAAATGAGAGGCGCTTCATATTGTCGGGTGTCTGTGATTGAAATAGTCCACAACAATATATATTACATAATATCTTATATGTATTAACTGAAGTGGAGAAATTTATGCAAACCCTACAGCACTTTATCAACGGACAGTACGTGTCGAATCAGGGGGATGATTTCTTTCCACTCATCAGTCCGGTTGATGGTGAAACCTATGCGATGTCGCCCAACGGCGCTAAGGCCGAGGTGGATCTTGCTTATGCTGCTGCAGAACAGGCGTTTTCAGTGTGGAAAAAGTCTACGCCTGCCGCACGGCAAAAAGCGCTGCTCGGCCTGGCGGATGAGATTGAAAGAAACGTTACGCGTTTGGCGGAAGTGCAAAGTAAAGAAACAGGTCAACTCAGGCATTTCATTGAAAAAGAGGAGATCGCAGCGTCCTGCGATGCTATCCGCTTTTTTGCCGGTGCCGCGCGCTGCCTTGAAGGCAAAGCTGCGGGTGAATACGCTGCTGGTTTTACCTCGGTAATCCGTCGCGAACCGCTTGGTATCGTCGGGCAGGTCACGCCATGGAATTATCCCTTCATGATGGCGATTTGGAAGATTGCGCCAGCCTTAGCGGCAGGCAACACGGTCGTTTTGAAACCCAGCGATACCACACCTATCAGCACGCTATTGCTGGCCGAACTCGCCGCGCCGTTCTTCCCTGCAGGCGCCTTCAACGTGGTATTGGGTAAAGCAGAAACCGGTTCGTTTGTGGTTTCCAATCCTGTCGCGTCATTAGTTTCTATTACCGGTTCCGTACGGGCGGGTCTGCAGGTTGCGGCTTCTGCCGCTGCCAACCTGACCAAATCCCACCTCGAGCTGGGTGGCAAAGCGCCGGTTATTGTGTTTGCCGATGCCGATATGAATAAAGCCGTTGAGACCATTACCACCGCCGGATTCTTCAATGCAGGCCAGGATTGTACCGCTGCAACCCGCATTTTGGTTGAGGATGCCGCGTATCCACAGTTCCTGGAAAAACTGATTCAGCGCACTCGTGAAATCAAATTTGGTACACCAGATGACCGTGAAGCCTTGTATGGCGCGCTGAACAGTCGCGGTCAGCTTGAGCAGGTAAAAGGCTTTATTGAGCGTCTACCGGCGCACGCCAGAATTGAAACCGGCGGCCATGCGGGCGACGGGCCAGGATTTTACTTTGAACCCACCATTATTTCCGGACTTGAGCAGCACGATGAAGCCATACAGCACGAAGTTTTTGGCCCGGTGATGACCATTCAGCGCTTCTCTGATGAAGCCGATGCACTGCATAAAGCGAATGACGTTGAATATGGTCTGGCAGCCAGCGTCTGGACCAGCAGCCACAGCCGCGCCCAGCGATTCAGCATTGACCTCGATTTCGGCACGGTGTGGATCAACAACCACATTCCTCTATGTGCAGAAATGCCACATGGCGGATTTAAAAAATCGGGTTATGGCAAAGACTTGTCGTCTTACTCACTCGATGAGTACACGCGTGTAAAACACATCATGTGCGACATCAACGATTAGAGGAAAAAAATGAAATTAATCACCATCGCTGCAATTTCTTTGACACTGAGTTCATTTAGCGTGCTGGCAGAAGAGTCACCCCAATCGGTTGTTACTCATTATATAGCTGCGTGGAATGGACATAGCGCCGCGCAGGCCTCGCGTTATCTGGCCAACGATGTGGTTTATTACGATGCAGCAACAGGTTCGCCGGTGAAAGGGAAAGATAAAGCAGAAAAGGACGTGATTGGTGCGTTTATCCGCGCCGTTCCCGACCTACAATGGAAAATGACCAGCGCGCCGGTTTACAACAAAGATACGGTTGCTTTCCAGTGGGAGTTTTCCGGAACCAACTCCGGAGAATGGGCTGGCGCGCCGGCAACCCATAACAAAATAAAGTTTGAAGGCGTCAGCTTTATCCGGGTCAGCGACGGTAAAATTACCTACCAGGGCGATTACTATGACTCGAAAAAATTAGACGCTGAGCTCGCCCCCGCTAAGTGAAAACGCAATATTCAACCTCTTCTCCACTGGATCCAGCGGAGAAGAGGTTATCGAATTCCTGTCATTTATGTTCAGATCACTATCAGATTTCTAAAGGCAAAATATGTCCATTACCCGACGTGATTTTCTTAACGGTGTTGCGCTGACGATCGTTGCAGGTTTAACGCCTGTGGAACTGCTTAAGGCGGCAGATAAAAATCCAGCGGCATCAGCGGGTGAGTATTATCCACCATCTTTAATGGGCTTAAGGGGAAATCATCCCGGTTCGTTTGAGTTTGCACATGCACTGGGCCGTGAGCATCAAAAATTTGACTTCAATTCCTTGCCCGTTGAAGAAGAGTACGATCTGGTTATTGTTGGCGGCGGAATCAGTGGCCTGGCATCGGCCTGTTTCTGGCAACAAGTTGCAGGCAAAAACAAAAAGATTTTAATCCTCGACAACCATGACGATTTTGGCGGGCATGCGAAGCGTAACGAATTTACCGCCGGTAAAACCACACTCATTGGTTATGGCGGCAGTGAATCTTTTCAGTCGCCAAAACATAACTTCAGCCCTGAAGTGAATAAACTTTTGACCGATGTCGGTATCAGCGTCATTAAAATGAAGGCCGGGTTTGACCAAAATTTCTATCCTGACCAGATGCTCAGCCGTGGCGTTTTCTTTGATAAGAGAAATTTTGGCGAGACAAAAATTGTCAGCGGCGATCCTGGACGCGCCGTGTCGGATGATATTCCTGCTGACCGATTGAACGGACGTAAAATAGAAGATTTTATTAATGATTTCCCCTTAAGTGACAGCGATAAAGCCGCGTTAATCGAACTCCACGTCAGCCCTAAAAACTATCTGCCTGACATGAAGGTGGAAGAAAAAGTCGACTGGATGGATAAACACAGCTATAGCGAATTCCTGTCTGAAAAAGTCGGACTGAGTAAAATGGCCTTACTCTATTTTCAACAGCGAACCAATGACTTCTTTGCCATAGGCATTGAAGGCATCTCCTGCAGCGATGCGCGAGTATGCGCATTGCCGGGTATGGAAGCCATGGATCTGCCGCCGTTGGATGAAGAGTCACTTGCCGATCTTGAAGAGCCCTATACTTATCATTTTCCTGATGGAAACGCGGGATTAACCCGTTTGCTGGTGCGGCATCTCATTCCACAGGCATTGCCGGGCGAATCCATGGAAGATTCTGTTACCTCCAGGCTTAATTACGCCACGCTGGACAATAAAGAAAATATTACCCGTCTGCGCCTGAACAGTATTGTCATCAATGCGGCAAATACCGACAACGGTGTCGTGGTGACGTATATCAATGGTGGAAAAGCTTACCGAGTGCGCGGGCGTAACGCGATCATGGCGGGTTATAACATGATGATCCCGTTCCTCGTCCCCGAAACGCCGGAGAAGCAAAAAGAATATTTACGTATGAATGTTAAGGCACCATTGGTGTATACCAACGTGGCAATACGCAACTGGCGGTCATTTAAAGATCTGGGTATTCATGAATTCTATTCTCCTGCAGCCCCTTACAGCCGCGTCAAACTTGATTATCCCGTCAGCATGGGTGAATACCACCATTCGCGTAATGCAGATGAACCGATGGTGGTTCACATGGTGTATGTGCCGACCTATCCAGGCAGTAACCTCACCGCACGCGAGCAATTCCAGCGTGGACGCGCCTATTTATTAGGCACTTCATTTGATACTCATGAAGAGATGATACGTGAACAACTGCAGGAAATGCTCGGTTCTACTGGATTTGACCATACGCGGGATATTGCCGGCATTACGGTGAATCGCTGGGCTCACGGATATGCTTATTACGCCAGTTCTCTGTTTGATGATATGGAAAAAATGCCGGAGATAATTAAAGAGGCACGCAAGCCAATAGGGCGTATCGCTATTGCAAATTCTGATTCCGACTGGAGTGCTTATGCCCACGCCGCCATCGATCAGGCATGGCGAGCGGTTAATGAATTGGCGGATATGAGCAAAGGAAAACAAGATGCGTAGAATCATCCTAACGGCGACTTTTATTATCTCGGCTAATTGTATAGCTGCTTCCTCTAACGGAGAATATATCGCGAGAATTTCTGATTGTGTCGCCTGTCATACCAAAGAAAATGGCGACGTTATGGCGGGTGGTAAAAGATTTAACACGCCGCTGGGCGATATTTTTTCAACCAATATTACGCCCGATGTTAAAGAGGGGATCGGGGCATATTCGTACGAGGATTTTGAAATGGCGGTTAGGAAAGGTATTGCGCGCGATGGACATTATCTCTATCCGGCGATGCCCTATCCTTCTTATGCAAGAATGAAGGACGAGGACGTTCACGATCTCTACCGCTACTTTATGAACGATGTGAAAGCCTCCAGCCAAAAAAACATGCAGGAGGACATTCCCTGGGTTTTATCACCGCGCTGGCCACTTCGTATCTGGAATTGGATGTTCGTTGATAAGTCCGACAAGGTGCAAACAGCAGCAGGAAACGATGCCAGAATGATTCAACGCGGCAAATATTTGGTAGAAGGTCCTGGCCACTGTGGTGCATGCCATACACCTCGTGGCATAGGTATGCAGGAAAAAGCCTATGATAACTCGGATTCTATTTACCTGAGCGGCGCAATGATCGATGGTTGGTTTGCACCTTCGTTGAGAAATGGCGCTATTCCCGCAGAAGAATTAAAGGATTTGCTCAAAAAGGGTCGGAGCAAACATTCAGCTATCACCGGACCAATGAGTGAAGTAGTAACACAGAGCACACAATATCTCACCGACAACGACCTGAATTCTATCAGCGCCTATTTATCAAGCCTTAGCGATCGCAAAGCCGTATCGGGAAAGGTCGCGGCAAAAGAGAAAACAGAGGCTAATAATCGGGTGCAAGGTGCCGGAAAAACGCTCTATTTCAGATATTGCTCGACCTGCCACGGCGTTGAAGGAAAGGGAACAGATTATAATGTTCCGGCGCTGGTGGATAATTCATCGGTGACAGCGGAAGATCCCTCCAATCTTATTAAGGTCATTGCTTTTGGCGCTGAAACCCCTGTAACGCAAGGTCATGTACCTTACAAAATGCCCGCCTACCACGGGGAACTCAATCCTGGGCAAATGCGAGATGTCGTTAATTACATCAGAGGAGAGTGGGGCAATAATGACGCTCCAATCGGGATAAAAGAGATCAATGAGATAATCAACCAAGACAAATAATTATTAGACGAAAGGAAGCTTTTCAATGATCGCATCAATGCGCAGGGTGTGAATAACCCGCTAAATAGTCACCGCAAGAAAAATGGCGGCCCTCAGGCCGCCAAAAACCTCAATTGCAGTGAGTATTGAGGAAGGAATGCAATAATGGGGTTAGCCTTGTACGCCGCCTGCCGTCAGGTCGCTGACCAGCCAGCGTTGGGTCAGTAAGAACACCAGTGTAATGAGAATCTCAGACAACATCCCTGCCGTCCCGAAGTCGCCCCCACAGATAGTCCTGTGGGTTCAGATATTGCTGCATGCCGACCGCCAGCGTGCAGCTGTTCACATCGCGCCATAGCAGCGATGCAACCGGTATCTCAGCGACGGCGGCGATTAATGCCAGAATAAACACCAGCGCCAGAATCGGTAACTAGAGTGTCAGCAGCACCAGGCGGAATGCCTATCCCGGCTTCCACTGTGCGCTTAGTAAGAGATCGCTTCTCTGCTTCACTATGTGAAGCAATTGCCGGATTTGTTCTTTGATTAGCTTCACGCTATCTCTTATCGCCGGCGCAATATCCCATCAAAATTCATACGCTAACTTCCAAGACATGACGCGTCTCCCTGTGGCGCGACATTTACCCTCTGGAGGTCGTATGGAGAATTCAACCCGTCAGTATGGCGGTGAGTACGTGGCGACAAACACCCAAAACCCGCCAAAACGTACTGCCAAAATCATGATGGCAGCCGGGATTGGTCATTTTATCGAGTGGTTCGATTTTGGCTTATACGGCACACTGGCGGCGATTATTGCCAGCAACTTTTTTGTCAGTTCCGACCCAGCTACTGCACTGCTGAAGTCTTTTGCTGTATTTGGATCCGGCTTTTTAATGCGTCCGCTGGGCGGTTTCTTTTTTGGTTCCATGGGCGATCGTCTGGGACGACGCAAAGTGTTGGTGACGGTAATCGTCATCACCTCAATATCTACATTCGTGATGGGCATTCTGCCAACCTGGCATCAGGTTGGCATTATCGCACCTGTGCTGCTGGTGATGACTCGATTAGTACAAGGCTTCGCCGCAGGTGGTGAGAGTTCCGGCGTAATCACTTATCTGGCAGAAAGCGCTGAGCCGCATCGTCGCGCCACACTTACCTGCTGGAGTGAGAACTTCAGTTTCATGGCGTTTGTTTGCGGCTCTGGCCTGGTGCTGCTGTTGACCTATGGGTTGGGTGAGACGGCAATGAATGACTGGGGATGGCGCATTCCGTTCCTGCTCGCGGCACCACTCGGATTGGGTGGGTTATATATGCGCCGCAACATGGAAGATTCGGCGGAATTTCACAAGTTAAAAGCCACCGGCAAAATCGAAAAATCGCCGCTACGTACTGCCTTGAAAACCTCATTGTCGGCGTTGCTGTTTTGTACCGGTTTCGTCGTGATCAAAGCGGTCAGCAGCTGGGTGCTGCAATCCTTTATGCCCGGCTATTTGTCTACGCATCTGCACTACAGTCGAACCGACTCTTATCTTATTACCACGCTGGGTTTACTGAGCGTCGCCATTTGCATGCCAATCACGGGCTACTTGTCGGATAGATGGGGACGACGGCCGCTGATGCTGGTGGCATGCGCGGGTTTCATCCTGTTGACCTATCCCGCCATGCTGCTAATGACACAGGGATCGGTGGGCAGCTCTATCGCGGCAATGAGTGTATTGGGTGTGTGTGTGGCGCTGTTTAATGGCGGCTGTGGCGCAGCCATGGTCGAACTGTTCCCGACGGCGATTCGCTATGGCGGCATCGCGATGTCCTACAACCTGACTGTGGCGGTGTTTGGCGGGGTAACACCCCTGGCATCCGCCAGCCTGATCTCCTTAACGGGAGATCCGCTGTCACCCGCCTGGTACGTGATGATCACCGCGCTAATTTCATTCATTGCAGTGTGGTTTGCCAAAGAAACTGCCGGAAAAGTGTTGGATTAACGGAAACTGGAGCCTTTATGCACATAACGAAAGTGGAGTGTTTCCCACTCAAAATCACCCCGGAACAGGCCTATCTGGGCGGTAAGTCGGACGGAACCGGCCCGGATTATTACTATCGTCCAGAATACCGCTGCGTCTACTCACGCAAGATGGAAACCTGCCTGGTGAAAATCACCAGTAGCGAAGGGCATGTTGGCTGGGGAGAAGCGCTGGCGCCGGTGGTGCCTCAGGTGATCGCGGAACTGATCAAGCAGCTGTTCGCGCCATTGTTAATCGGGGAATCGCCATTCTCTAGCGGCGTGCTCAACTCAAGGATGTATGACTCGATGCGCGATCGTGGACATACCGGTGGTTATCATATCGACGCCATTGCTGGTGTGGATATCGCGTTATGGGATCTTAAGGGCAAAATTCTGGGGCTTCCGGTCCATCAACTGCTTGGCGGTGCCTTCCGCGATGTGATTCCTTGCTATGTCTCGGGTTTACCAGAGCCCGACATTGAAAGCCGCTGCCGCCTCGCCAGGCAATGGCAGGAGAAAGGCTTTAATGGCGTTAAGTTAGCCCTGGGTTACGGCGTGCGTGAAGATATTAAAAATATTCGCGCCATTCGTGAAACGCTCGGCGATGAGGCGCAAGTCTTTATTGATGCGCACTGGAATTACAGCGTGGCAGAGGCTACCGATTTAGCAGCGCAGCTACACGCGCTGGGCGTCGGCTTTCTCGAAGCACCCCTGCTGCCCGAAGATATCGCCGGCCATCGCGAATTACGTGCCAAGAGCGCGGTCAGCATTGCGTTAGGTGAAACCGAGCGTACGCGTTATCAATTCAAAGCGGTGATTGAACAGCGCGCTGCAGACATCCTTCAACCCGATGTCGGCAGAACCGGCATCAGCGAGCTGATGCATATCGCATCGCTGGCCGAGACATGGAATTTACGCGTGGCACCGCATTTAAGCGTAGGTTTAGGTCCCTGCATTGCCGCGTCGATCCATGTTGCCGCCGCCATACCCAACCTGTTTATGCTCGAATATCAGCCGCCCGTTTTTGCCATTGCGAATCAACTGCTTAAGCAGCCACTGATTTGTGAACGCGGTGAGTATCACCTGCCGCAGGGCGCAGGGTTAGGCATTGAAATCGATGAAGATCGCGTGCGCGACGCGGTGATGGAGGCTGCATGTTAAAGGGTAACGTACCGATTCTCGCCACGGCATTTGATGAGCAGGGTCAGCTGGATTTGGCCTCCATTGAACGTTTAGTGAAGTTTCTGCTGCAACAAGGCATTGATGGCCTGGCATTGTTTGGCAATGCTTCCGAAGGCTACGCCTTAACGCAGGATGAAAAGCAGGCTCTGTTCTTTTGCGTCAAAAGGCTGGTGGGGGATTTACCGCTGGTGGCTGCAGCTGGTGGTGCTTCATCCGCTGTTGCCATTGAAGAGATCAACCGGGTGCATCGCTGGGGGGCTCAGGTGGCAATGGTCAATCCGCCTTCGGTGGTTAAGCCCGGTCCGGAGGAGATCTATCACTTCTGGCGAGACATATGCCAGGCCTGCGAAATCGATATTATGGTCCAGGACGCGCCGCTGATGACGGGCGTGAATATTCCCGTTTCGACGCTGGTGCGTTTGTGTCAGGACTTTCCTGCCATCAGGTACATCAAGGTGGAACAACCGCCAACGACGTTGAAAATTACTGCGCTAAAACAGGCGCTTGGAGACAGCGTAGGCCTGTTTGGCGGCTTGAACGCAGGTTTCCTGTTTGAGGAGTTATGCCGTGGTGTCACGGGCACCATGCCTGCTTGCGAATTCCCGGACGTGATTAATGCCATCCTGGCGGCATGGCAGCAAGATCGTCAGGAAGCGCAAGCGCTGTTTTATCGCTATCTACCTTTCCTGCGCTATGGAGTGCAGCCGGGGATCGGGGTAGCCATACACAAAACAGTGCTGCATCAGGCAGGGATTTTTGCCAGTGACTATGTACGTGAGCCGGCGAAAAGTCTGGATGATGCCACGCGCCGGGAATTAAAAGAGATCACGGATTTCCTGCCTCTTGCCGTGTTGGGAGGACGTCCATGAACTATGTCGCGGTGGATTGGGGCACCAGCAACTTTCGCGCCCTCAGCGTGCGTAATGGCGTCGTGATTAAATCTGTGCAAGACAGTTGCGGCGTCAGCAAGTGCCAGCGCTCA
This sequence comes from Enterobacter ludwigii, assembly GCA_900068845.1. Lineage (GTDB taxonomy): Bacteria > Pseudomonadota > Gammaproteobacteria > Enterobacterales > Enterobacteriaceae > Pantoea > Pantoea ludwigii_A. Next base: position 683,456 of record CEFQ01000008.1, on the reverse strand, counting down.
GCGTTGCCTGCGATTTTAAAGCAGCAGCTGCATCGGCTGGAAGATGCTTACGATGAACAAATACCTGTGCTGCTGTGCGGCATGATTGGCAGCAATATCGGTATTGCTGACGCCGGTTACCTCGATATGCCTCTTAGTTTTTCGCAACTGCTGGGTAAAGGCATGGAGCTGCCGGGTATCTTGCCAAATCCACTGACCTTACGGCCCGGTATTTGCGATAAACGAGTGAATGAGATTTGCCGGGGTGAAGAGATGCAACTGGCGGGTGCGCTTACGCTTTCTGATGCCTCAACATTTGCCGCCGTCGGCACCCACAGCAAATGGCTGAAGGTTGAGCGCCCGCAGCAGCAGGTCACTGAGATGCAGACCTTGATGACCGGCGAACTTTATCATTTGTTGCTCAATCACTCCGTGGTGGGTAAAGGCTTGCCGGAGCAGATTTACTCACCGGCCGCTTTTCAGGCGGGCGTCGAAACCGCGCTGTCAGTAGTGCATGAAAAACGTGAACTGGTGACGGAACTGTTTCGCTGCCGAGGCCGTTACATTCTTGGTGCTCTGGCACAGGAAGAGGCCGCTTCCTGGCTTTCTGGATTGCTCATTGGATACGAAGTGGCATGCGGACATCCCGGCGGCGATATAACGGTGTGTTTTATTGGTAGTGAAAGCCTTTTGCCACGTTACCAGCAGGCATGTGAGGTTTTGCATCGTCGTTATGAACTTATAGCCGCCGAAGACGCAATCATTGCCGGATTAAATGGGGTGTTTAGTTATGGCAGATAATCAGCCAATCATCGCTATCCTCCGCGGGATAACGCCAGAAGATGCAGTGCCGCATATTACCTGTTTAGTTGAACAGGGCATTCATCGTATAGAAATCACCACCAACTCACCCAACTGGGAAATCAGTCTGCGACAAGTCCGCCATCGCTTTGGGAATGATATCCAACTCGGTGTCGGAACGGTTACCACAGTAGATCAGGTGCAGCGCAGCTTTGCCGCCGCTGCGGATTTTATTCTGACTCCCAATCTGAATCCGGCTGTGATTGCGCAGGCAAAGCTGCATGGACTTGTGGTGTACGCGGGGGTGTATTCGCCGAGTGAAATATTCACTGCAATCGATCTGGGTGTGGATGTGATGAAGGTTTTTCCGGCCTGTGCACTGCCAACAAATTACCCTCAACTGGTGAAAGGTCCGCTCTCTCAGCCCGTCAGCTTTTCAGCCGTGGGTGGGGTAGGGGTGGAGAATGTAGCCGAGTTCCTGCGTTATTACGATAGTGTGGGGCTCGGTTCCGCGCTGTATAAAACGGGCCAGCGCGTGACCGAGACCGCTGCTCGTTGCGAGTTACTGCTGCAGCATCGGCAGTGATTCTCCGCTAATTTTTTTCGCGGCCGACGTCAGATACAAACGTAAGCTTTCAATATCCATTTTTTCACTACTGATATTCGAGAGTGCGATCGCTGCCGGCATGCCAGGAATATTACATGCCAGGCGGTAATCGCCCGCCCCAAAATCTTTGGCAAACACCTGATGCCGGCGCGACTCGTCAATATCATTTCTCAGCAGTTGATAATCGTGGATACCGATCTGACTGATAATCTCTTCGTCGCTCATCGCTGAAAGAAGCTTAATGCCGATTACCGAATCATGGACCGGATAAGACTCGTAATTGCCTATAGCCCGCGCAATACTTTTTCCGCCACGGGTATGAATCAAATAGACCACCTTATTTCCACTTAGTACACCGATCACGATGGAGATGGCGTGATCCCCGCTCTCTTCCAGTAAGTCCATTACCGCATTGTAAAATGCCGAATTATGAATCGCGTGAGCCGATAAACGGTGGATGCCGATACCCAAACTGTATTTGCGGTTGGCATCGCGCTGTACCATATCCAGCGTCAGTAAGGTTTGAATCAATCGCGTAACTTTGGCTGAATCCAGTCCAAGCTCCCGTCCCATTTCACGAATTCCATGCGGACGAGTCGCTGTCGCCAGTAAATTCAGGCAGCGGAAAGCATTGTATACTGTGCTATTCATGGATGGCCTTATTGATGGCTGTGGTTTGTAATGATAAATCCTCATGTTTCAGCGTGATATGAATTCAGAAACATATTGTGATGCACGTAAGAAGAATGCATTAAGAGGGATAACCTTGTTATCAACCCCGGCTCATCAATATTAGTAACAACCGCATCCTTAGGATAATTTTCCGTTCAAACGTCTGGTCTGTGCCATTAGCAGACGTTGATGAATTTGCCTCGCATCGACTGTGGAAAAAAAAGTTGATAGTGAGATATTCTGATTATGGCTTTTAACAGGAGGATACATGGAAAGTCTGTTTGTTTACGGAACGCTGGGACCAGGCCGTCCTAACGCTCATATTCTCGAAAAGATAGGTGGTGCATGGTGCGAAGGGCATGTCGCAGGCTCTCTTATCAATGAGGGATGGGGAGCCGAAATGGGTTATCCCGCTATTATTTTGGATAACTCAGGAAATCGCGTGCAAGGATTTCTCTTTACGTCAGAGAATTTGCAGCGTCACTGGGATGTTCTTGACGAATTTGAAGGTTGTCAATATGAGCGCGTGCCCGTCACCGTTACTATGAATGATGGGGGAATCGTCAGTTCCAGCATATACATGTTAAGAAATAATGACTTTAAGCCCGCTAATTAGCGGGCTAACTACTTGATTGGTTTCTATGGTCAGTAAAATTACCATGCATTACCCTCCCACTGTCCGGGATGCATAAATTACATGAGAAAATTACAAAAACTAATTGCCGCTGAGCGAACCGCTTTTTCACCCTACTCAAGCCTATCTTCGAAGTCGATATCTCGTATCGCATTAAATTGTCGAAAGGATGAAGTCGCGGATGCGCATATCCTCATTATGCAGTGCAAATCCGAGTTGGCTACAGTTCCTGATTGGGACGGAGATACCCAGGATGACATCTGGAGAGCCATTGAACTGTACAGAGCAATCTTGACAAAAGTAAGAGAATAAATGGCTGGAGTCCGGACCTGGCACGAAGCCTACTGACAGCAGGACAAGGGCTGCTAAGAGCGAAAAGCGGACACAATTTAAAGGATTGACAAACTTTCCAGATAAATGGTTGTATAATACAACCATAATATGAAGGTGACGTTAATGACTTCAGAACAACAGAAAATAAAAAACATTCGTGCAGCATCACGTTTAATGGTGCGAGAGCTAGGGTTTATGAACCAAAATCTGGCCGCAACGGATTATCCTCCCTCAGCCGTTCACTCCATGCTTGAAGTTGAAACGCATGGATCAATGACAGCCGCTCAACTGGTACAGATTTTGGGGCTGGAGAAGTCCAGCGTTAGCCGCATGCTCGCTAAACTCGTTCAGTCCGGAGAACTTGAAGAAAACCCTTCCGCTGACGATGCGAGGACGAAGCTAATCAGCCTCACCGGTAAGGGCAAAAAGACCGTGCAGAATATAAATGCTTACGCTGACCAACGTGTAGCAGCAGCACTTATCAAGCTCGACCCGTTCACCCAGGAGGCTGTATCAAAGGGCCTTTCTTCCTATGCCAGTGCGTTGAAAGCCTGTCGCGAAAACACTCCAGGGAGAGTGCATCACAGCTTCAAAATAGTCCCGGGTTATCATGCAGGTATGATTGGCCGCATTACAGAAATGCATGGCAGCTATTACGCCAGAGAGCATAATTTTGGCAATTTTTTTGAAGCGAAGGTTGCCGCAGGCCTTGCTGATTTTTCGGCCCGTCTGGACAAGCCCTATAATCAAATCTGGCTGGCAATAATGGACGAGCGCGTAGTCGGCTCAGTTGCCATTGACGGTGAGGATCTGGGAAATAATGAAGCACATCTGCGTTGGTTCATTCTTGACGATGGGTGTCGTGGAAGCGGGCTGGGTAGAAAACTTATTTCAGAGGCAATGAGATTTTGTGATGAGCAAAACTTCTCTGCAGTACAATTATGGACATTTAATAAACTTACCACGGCAAGACGATTGTATGAATCATTCGGATTTGAATTGTCGAAAGAATGGGAAGGCGTTCAGTGGGGCAGTACCATTACTGAGCAACAGTTCACTCGAATAAACGCTGCTTACCACTCATCCTTATGAAATGTTGTCTCTACAATTTATCCCTTTTCCCTAAATCAGTAATGTCCGCTTTTGGCACAGGGCTGCTGTTGCAGCCCTGACAAGTTAGACTTTAATTGACTCTGATATCTCCAGGGCATCACTTACTTCGATGCCTGGGTAACGTACTGTGCTTTCGCGTTTTTGTGACCAAAAAGTAACTGGATTACACGAAGTTTTTTAGTTTTTTATAGATCATATATGGCTTGGTTTTGCGCAAGGAATGCGTACTGTAGAGCGTTTAAAAAACCCAACTTCTCAATCCAACCTTGAATAATACGATGATATTGTCTGGTAGAAATGTGTTTTGAAGAACCAATGCGGGACTGAAAAAGATAGTCGCTACTACGTAAATGAGCCATTTTGATCCCTGCAGCAACAGCCTCTCTGGTTCCCTTCGTCAGTTCATGTTCAATCTCCATAGGGTTATGAGATGTGATTGTGGTTGTCACATTTGAGCGAAGACCGGACGTTTCCGTCTTAAAGCGGATGTCTGCTCTTTCATTCATCAACCACATCACCCAGATTTTTTTACGTTATTTCGTATCCGGGCTATAAACTTGCGATCAACCGGAAATCTGGACCGCACTCATCCACCGTGAAACGGCGAACGTTTTGTGGGTTTTGGTAATCTTCATCCATGATTGTAGAACGTGTTAATGGAAAATTTTGCCAGCCGATTTTCACTTGTTAACTCCTGTTTTAAACAAACGTTAGCAGCGTTCAAATTTAACACGCGAAATTTTAAACACCCGCTATTGGTACGAAGCACACATTAAAGTTTATGTGTTTTTTTCCAGGATATAGATGGAACAACCTAATTTAGGAACGGGTGTGTTTTTTATAAAGCAATGAGATCTACGTCATATCTTGTAAGTGTTACAAACAATAATTTAGAGCGTGTAGGATATAAATAAAATATTCAAAGAAAATGGTAGAGAGTGAGCATCAAAAGATTGGTTTTATCTCACATCGTTATGCTTGTTTAAAAGGGGGGTAAAGGAAAAATTATGAAAAGATGTTGAGCTATTTACTACGGAATATTTTCAATGAATTGATCTCATAATGACGAATTTGTTGTAGATACAATGCTAAATCCTGTTAAAGTTGAGCTATAATATTGCTGGCAAAGTCTGTAACGATTCAACAGTTTTAGGCTTATTGTAAGCTAAAAGCGAGTTTCGTCTGCTCTTCACTCTGCTGCGAGCATGGGATATTACATCCAGCCATTTCGGATCAGCCATATTAGTGATGTATTGTTGTAAAGCCTTTAACATAGCCGACCATATTATGATCTGATAATCTTTATCGTTCCTAAGTGAGTCCCGCACCGATTGTATAACATTATCTACTTTTAATTTAATTTCTAATAAGGATGCTCCTGCCTGATGCTCTGCGGCCAATCTTCTTATTTCTCTAATGTGACTATTTATGTTGATATCATTCATGGTTAGTAACTCTCAGTGTGAATGCTAATTTGGACGGCTTTTCTCATCAAACTAATTGACAGAGTGATGGTGAGGTTAAACTGGCAGCACATCCTTTATCAAGATTAGACTGGCACTGAAAGAATGGAAAGTGAAAACTTTGGAATTTATTCTCTTTATCAAACTGTTTTAGAATAAACGAAGCGGTTTCATTTATGCCGTTTGCATTATAACTGTTCGCTTTACCGTTATCTTAAGAATTAAATACGTGCTTTATAACCGTTCTCGTATAAATTGACCCGGCGGAACGCTCCTCACGTAACGGATGATGCTTTGCATCGCCTCTGGAAGCGTAAGGATTTTCCACTTTCAGGGTATTTTTTTACCTGGTAGTAGGCTTCTGACCGACGCTGTAATCCTTGATTATCCCGTAAAAACATGAGAAGGATGCAAAACACTAACTGAAGCATAACTGTGTAAGCATAGGATTTATATGAAATTTATTTATTGGGTATTAAATATTTCCTAATTGGAACACGCAAAGCTGTACAAAGTGGCTAACTCTGTATAAGTTTGTGTCACATTTCCCGATTCAAATATCAATATACGAGGTTAATTAATGCAGCAATCCGTTGGCACACCTAACTCAGTAAGTGACATTGCTGCCTACTTTAGCCGTGCATCCCTTCCGTCTCAGCAGGAAACGCTGGGTAGCATAGTGGTAGAAATTCTTCGTTCAGGACGCAATCTGAACCGAAAAGCGATCTGCACGAAACTTGTATCACGGCTTGAGCTTGCATCCTCGCCTGAAGAAGAACATCACTATCATCAACTGATAGCGCTGCTTTTTGCTCGGGGCTAAAATGCCTTATGGCCCAATCAGGGCAGAGAGTCTTATGAACAATAGCGATGAAGAACAACTTAGTGACATTCTCATCGGCGAGGCGGTATTTTCGTTGCTTCGCGAAAAAGTCGGGATTTCCCGAAAAACGATTCTGTTAAAGCTTCAGAATATGCTCGAGTCAGAACAGTATTCCGAGCGAGTCAGTACAATATTACGGGCTATTCAAAACGTGAAGTCTGAAAAGACGCAGAGTGAATCAAGCCAAATGGATGGTGGTAAAAGTGCAACAACGTTAACCATCGAAAGTTATGATCATGATAATACAACTCGACACTGATCACGGTTAATCGTTATAAAACCGGGAATCGATACGTAAACGAACCGCATAAGGGAAATGTATGCAGCAAAATATTACTGAATCAGATCTTCAGTCGTACCTGGAAAGTACAGGGGACCAGTTCACCTCAGAAAAAGAAGTGATTGGCATCATAGTGAAATCACTCGTAGCAGCAAAAGGGCGCGTAACGAATAAGGCGATTATCGTGCGCCTTATTGAAGAACTGGAAAGCACTACCGACATAGAGCAACTTGATGTGCTCCGTAACTGCCTTGAAATTGTGGTAGGACAAACGGCTGACGATGAGAGTTAAACCACTCTTAAAACGGGTGTAAATTGAAACCTGATAACTTCGCCAGTTGTTTGCTGGTGTGCTAACGAACAAACAGGTGTGAAATCTTAACGGTTAACCAATGTGAGCTAAAATTTATTATTTATAAGCGTTATTTATCCAGAATTCACCTAAACCTTCTTAACACAGAAATGCGTTTATATGGAGAGTGTCGTCCCTGACAATTTCTCCGGCCGGTACCCGTTTTCACGTTACCGCTGAGGTCATTCGCTTCGTCGTTTCCCGGCCGGAGCCGGATTACGTCCTAAGGCATCATTTCTTTAACAGTTAATTCAGATCTCTGTTCAGGCCTATAAGGGTCTGCAGGTACGGTACCTGCTTTTCGGCAACCTCGTCTGATTGGAAACTCTTCAGCCATTCTCTGGCATTAAAGATATGCTTCAACCTGACGCTATCGGTCTCCGATTTTGCCATGTAGCCAAGTTGAGTGAACAATGAGCCAATGCTGATCTCTTTTTCACCCAACGCAAGGCTAAATGCCGCTTCGCCAATAATGGCATGGCCTTTCTCGTCGTTTTGAAATAACACAGAATTTCCTCCATTAGTACGAATTAAAATAACCTCATGTATGACTATAGACTCTGAGCACTGACTTGCACTTCATTTAATCCGAAAAGCAAAAGATATTTAATAGAGGCTATACTTCCAGAAATTACCCGAAGTTACTCAGCGATTCATATTTAAAACAGTGGGGAAAATATAAAAATTTGACTTGGCACAAGGCGGGCGAGCGCGATACTGCGGTGGGATGGTTTTTTCCGGCATCAATTTCTGTCGATTTCAGGAGAAAATGGCCTGATGATTTTGGCGTGCCTGCAGGGTTATGTACGCAAAACGGCTGTCTGCAGATCGGTAAATACAGATCATTGAAACGTCCGCTTCTGGTACAGAGCCGTCGTCAACGATGAAAACATAGGGCGTAATTTAGAGGGGAGACAACAACTGTGCTGGCACTCCCCCAAAATTAATTCATGGATGACGCTTTAAAAGTTTAATCGCGCCCTTGAGGCGGTAGATGTAGTGCGTCGAGCATGTCAGACAATGTCTCAACGCTAAGCTGGCCCGGCGCTGAAGCAGCACCCTGACTGGCAAAAGTTAAATTGCTGCCAAAGAGTTCGCCTGCCGCGCGTGATAGCTTGCCGAGATCGCCCATGGACATGGTAAGCAGCGGTTTATCTGATTGCTCTCTCATTAGCCTGGTAACCTCAAGCAGTCGGATGACATCTTCGGGCGAATGTGGCATAGCTGCGATTTTCAAAATATCTGCGCCTTGAGCCTCCTGCCATTGAAGCCTCTCCAGAAGCGCTGGCGAAGCAGGCGTCGACTTAAAATCGTGAAATGAGAGGATAACGGCAACATCCCGGCGGTGGGCTTCGTCGATAATTTCCCGGGTTATGCGTTCACCTGTGCGCATTTCAATGTCAATGAGATCAGCAAATCCCACCGCTAACCATCGCTTATAAAGCGTCAGGTAAGCTTGATCATCCACCTCACAATTACCCCCTTCCTGGCTGGTGCGGAACGTCAGTAACAAAGGCTTTCCATGGAGGCGGTCGCGTATAGCTAGTCCAAGTTGAGCGATCTGGTCTGCATCTAATGCATTCTGATGAGTATCAACGCGCAGTTCTGCTATTTGAACATGTTGATTGCTAGCGAGTTGGCTGGCCTGATTTAAGAACGTTTCATCATCCTCACCGATTAATGACACGATGATAGCTGGTTTGCCGTGCTTGATAGTGAGGTTTCCTACTGAGAGTGGCTTTACACGCATTTCGTCAATATGACCTATTGAATTATTTTCAGTGGCTTTCTCAGGTGTTACTACCTGGGGCATGAGTTTTCTCCGTGAGTAAAATTTAATTATCCATGTTATGTTCTAGTTCAAATTTTCGATCCTGGCAAAACTCTAAATAAATTAGATGAATAAGTGAATTGTAATTGTGTGAAATAATGCCAGGGTTGTCATATTGTAACATGGCGCATATAGCAGGAGGAATATTATACATTTTAAATAACGCTTTGTTTTTAAGCTGTATTTGTATGTTTAATCTTTAATGATAAGTACGTTATTATTTTAAGTCAGAGAAAATTCAAGCTGAAACCGAACCTATACTGTTTATTCGGAAACCCCAGGATAAATCCCTGCAAAAGAGCGGAATATGATAGTTACTTTACATCACGCTAAAAAAATATCAGCTAGCCACCATGACAGTTATACCTCACTCACTGACCTGACGAAAATGGCTGCCTGGCGTGGTGGCAAGCTGGAGGGGCAGGTGAGGCAGGGAAAATGCTCACGCTGCACATGCAACCGGAAACACACTTCGTTCACTGGTGTGCTTGAGTTCGCATAAATGGTGTCACATATCATTCATACATTTTCAGCTAACATCATTGAAAAAAATCTGAACTGGTCCATATTATAAATTCTTCATGCAAGAATTATGTTGCATGTCTATCGTGAATTATTCATCAATTTAGCCGCTACAATTATTCATCAATTTAGCCGCTACATAGAGATAATATGGGGTCGTTATGTTAAGCGAATCAATAAACGATATATCAACAGATTTATCTGCATTTGTCGGAACACATTTTGTTTATACCTATGACAATGGATGGAAATACGAATGGTATGCACGTAATAACAATACCTGCGATTATCGTATTCACCAGGGATTAGTGGGCGGAAGGTGGGTGACTAATCAGAGAATGAATGCCGTGCAGTTTGCGCCAGGCATTTATAAAGTTGACTGGCACGAACCGACCGGAACCTGTGTGAGTCTGTTATTTGACCTGGAAAGAAAGGTTATTCATGGCACCATTTTCTTCCCTCAGTGGATTGCAGGCGAAGGCCAACATCCAGAAAAAACCATCTGTTATCAAAATGAATTTATTGAAGATATGCATCGTTTTCGTGATGAGGGCCCGGCCTATCCCTATGTTGTTATCCCTGAATTCGCCCGGGTAACCTATATGAAAAACGAAGGGCCTGATAATGATGCGGTGATCAATATGCCACCGGGCCAACTGCCAGATGATTTTTTTGAGGGAAAATAGTCAATTACTGCACCAGGGAAGGTGCCAGTGCTCTTTGACGCAGTGAGGCCATTGAACAGCACTAAAATGATAAACCTGAGAGTGAGCCTGGTATTTAACTGCAGTGGAAAAACGCCGCTGATAAGAACTAATCTACGCATTTACTCTTTAAATAAAGCGTTATCTTCGCATACGCCATTAGATTCTAGTGTTTAACAGGACCACGGAAAGCATGAGTTTAGGGATGGTTATTCTATTGTATTATCCCATTAGAATGACCACTGAGCACATCAATGGGAGGATTACCATCCTCAAAAAGCTTGCCCTCAATCACCCATATCATCTGGCTGTGTGAACCACACTAAATGGCTGGCATTGGCACGGCTGTCATGGGTGGGGGTTCTACATTGACCCGGTCAATAGCCAATATTAGCAACCCCCGCAATTGGCACAAAACGGACTGACGACAGGCCCATGTCCGCTATGAGCGATAAGCAGAGGAATAAGGATTATATTTCTTATATCTGGTATGAGCGCAGACAAGACCGCGAACTTGGTGAGAGAAGTAATACCATAGTTCGTCGAACCGCCTGCAAAACGTCCCATTTTCACCTATTTTTCTAAGTATTAATTAACCTTCCAAACGTTTATTGCTTGTTCAGACATCCATTTTTGAAAGTCATTAACTGTCTCTAAATTCCAATTCTTATACATCTTAACTTTTGATGCCAATTTATATTTTGACTTATCATATTCAATTTTCTTTACGTCGAAAGAAGCTCTTTTTAGGTTGTCCTTATCCATTAAAATCATATTCCCAAGTCTATCTTTTACATCATTGACTCCCTCCCCGAAAGAAGTGCACCAATCTTTTTCTGGATTGAAAGGACAAATATGTTCTAATGTGATTTTTTCGTAATCGCAATAATTACCTAGATATTGCTCAATCTCAGCCAGAAGGAATCTAATTTTTTTTGCTGTTTGTCTACTGGGCATTCTATGAAATTCAAATGCGTTAAAGAAGGCATTGTCATCAGGATATAATCTCTTGAATTCATCGCCGTTTTTAACGTGACTAGCTCTTTTATATTCTCGACTAGAAACCTTAATTGCAATTTGATTATACATAGACTCTTGTTCACTTGGTGATAAATGACAAATGACATTATATCGAATGGATAGCACATATAAAAATCGAGCAAGGTTGACGAATTCTTCAGGAGTGAATTTATTAAAGGCCGCAAGTAGTATAGTCAATGGCTGCTTTATATTGAACAGTCTAATTCCATTCAGGTAATGCATTGCACCTTTATATTTTACATCTTGTTCAGCCCACCATGCGTCATTTGGACTAATCAGTGATGCGTAAATAGGTGCGGAATCTATCAATGACTTTAAATACTTATATGCTTCTTTTGGTGTAGTTATTACTTTTCTCATGGATGAGTAGAGGTTGTTTTTTGTAACCATTTTTCTATGAGAATTGTGATGATAGCGGATGTAATCAGATACATTACTTTCTTCAAGCTGATCAATAATCTCCGACCATTGTTCATCTAAATCATCAAGTTCCTCATCTTCGATTTTTTCATCTTTAGTTACTATTGAGAATAGATAGTTTTTTAATAGATCTGGAGTTGATAATTGAACACCTCTGGCATTTAAAGTTTCAAATACCTTGTATGCATTAAGATCATCTTGGACAATTATTTTTGTAAAAACCATGCTTGAAGAGAAATCTGCGATGAACTGTGCAATTTCCGCCCCTGAACCACCGAAGTTTTTTTTATTGAAAAATTCAAAGCATTTTCGAAGTAATTTATTTGTAGAGGTTGTTCCGCGACTAGTAGGAGCATCTAAATTCGAGCAGATTTTTTGAAAGTATTTTTTGTTGTTCCTGTTCAAATCAAGCTTGCTGATGACTTTTAATGAAACAAAGTTTTTGTTACCAACAAAGGTCTTCGTTATTTCATTAAGTCGCTCAGTGTTCTCGTCAACTTCCTCTCCTTTGTCTATCAAGTTCTTAATGGCTTTCATAGCAGCCAAGACTATAATAGATAAAGTCACTAATCGTTGTTGTCCATCAATGACCTCATGTTGATACTGCTCTTTTTGTTGAAGGACTATGTAACCCATGTAGTGAAACCCTTCATCATCAAGAGCTGTGACATCACTCCACAAGTCTTCCCATTGGTCAATATCCCAAGCGTAGTCTCGCTGAAATCTTGGGACAATGTACTTGTTTGACCCCCCAATTAACTCATTGAAATTTTCATTTTTTGGTTCCATCAACATAAACTGCTTAGCCATATATTTAAAATCCTTGATTTTATTAAAATTAATATCATAAATAAGTTAATGAAACTATTTATCATATGAATTGCTACAGGTTATTTTGATACGCTAGGAACTTTATTCAATACCCTACTGGTAGATAATATAGCATTAGTCTAGGTGATGTCCGCTCTTGGCACACAGCGGACCTCTCATTAGTAAAGGTCCGCAATGAGCGAACAGCGGATGTTGAACCTGAAAAAAGGATTTCCACATCACTGCGATTGTCATTCCTGTACGTACACTTTCTTTATTCCCAGGGTACGCCCTGCTCCCAGCTTTCAACCAGCAGGTCAATAAAGGCGCGAATCCGCGGGGATAAATGTCTTTTGCTGGGATAGATGATCCGAATGGGTTCAGGTGGGAAAGGATACTCCTCAAGCACGGGTATCAACTTACCGCGACGCAGGTCTTCTGCAAGCAAATAGGTCGGTAAGTGAACGATACCGAATCCGGAAATTGCCGATGCCCGCATGGCTTCCGAACTGTCGAGATTAAGCCGCCCGGGTCCTTCATAAACAAAAGTCCCTTCAAGAGTCATGAACCGCCAGCTGCGTCTCTTTTCTGCACTCAGAAGAAAAATAGTGTCATGCCTGGTTAAATCTGCAGGGGTTTTTGGAACGCCCCGTAGGCTTAAATATTCAGGAGATGCACAAGTGACAATGTGTTGAGAAGCAATCGTTCGGGTAAGAATCCGGGAATCATCGCGAGGTTCACCGATGCGAACAGCTATATCAAAGCCTTCTTCAATCAGGTCGACAAATCTGTCGCTAAAGGACACCTCCGCACGCAGCTCCGGCCACTTTTTGAGATAAACATCCAGAATGGGGAGGATATGGTGCTGCCCAAAAGAAAGGGGCGCACTCAGCCGGAGAGTTCCCGTTGGCTTACCTCTGCGCATGGCCATAGCAGCATCGACCTCTTCCAGGTCATCCAGTATCTGCCGGCAACGTTCGAACATGATCCTCCCTTCATCGGTCAGACTCAGACTCCGGGTGGTGCGGTTAAGGAGGCGTACTCCCATACGCGTTTCGAGCCTGACAATACTCTTGCCAATGGCTGAACGTGTGAGTCCGAGAGAGCCCGCAGCGTGGGTGTAACTCCCGGCTTTTACAGCCGCAACGAACGCGGCGATATCACCAATGCTGTTGATTTCCATGATTTATTCATCTCATTCAATACGGGCGTTAATGTACCCTGATAAGGGAAGCACATTCCCCAAATATTTACCTATCATAGGCACCTGTTACTTTTAAGCGCAAATACAAACAGGAATAAAAATGCTGAATCAACAAACCCAACAAGCTGTAAAAGAATGGTCAGAAAGCCTGGCTGGCCTGGGACCAATCCTTACGGGTGAGGATACCGTAACGCCTATGAGCGAGGTGCGTGACGCCTATACTCGTATGCTGGCTAAAAATCCTGCACCTGCCGGTGTGAGTTTCTCAGCGGTCGACATGGGTGGCGTACCGGGCACGCTGGTGACGCCTGACAACCTTGAAACTGATGCCATCGTTATGTACATCCACGGCGGGGCTTATATTGTCGGCGAACCGGCAGGCTATCACGGTATTGGTGGTAACTACGCCAGCATGCTGGGCGCACGGGTTTACATGCCGGATTACCGTCTGGCACCGGAGTATCCTTTCCCCACGCCCGTTACCGATACCGTTCGTGCGTATGAGTGGTTGATTGAACAGGGATTGGATGCCAGCAAAATCTTACTGGCGGGCGAGTCTGCGGGCGGAGCGATGGTGGTTACCGTTATGGTTGCTGCACGCAACAAAGGACTGCCACTTCCGGCCGGCGGTGTTTCCATTTCCCCATGGGCCAACCTTGAGCACACGGGCGTCTCCATGACCAACCGGGAAGGCCTCGATCCGCTGAACACCAAGGCCGGTCTGGATTTCCTGGCACGCACTTTCCTGGGCGATGCGTTACCTAATCACCCAATGGCATCTCCCGTGTTTAACGACGTGACGGGTTTGCCGCCGGTGCTGGTTCAGATTGGTGAAAACGAACTGATGCTGAGTGATGCGATGCGTCTGGCCACTCACCTGGGTGATCACCGCGTTCGCGTAAATCTGGAAGTCTGGCCAGGTATGTTTCACGCATGGCATTTCTTCTCCACGCTGCAGCCAGAAGCGGTACAGGCTCTGGAGAGCTCTATCATCTTTATGAAGCAGGCTCTGCGGGATGCCGCGAAGTAATCACCAATGATGAACTGAATAACGGGCGCGGCTGATCGCGCCCGTCAGGAGTGAAAATGCCCCATTTACAGACCCAACTTACTTATCAGCCGGATCTTAACTCACACAGCGCCTATAAGCGCATACTCCGCCCGGGCCGCTAATCTTCGGCTTTATTATGCCACTTGCAGGTTATCCGGATTCGCCTTTCCCGACTTTGCAGCATCATCAGGTGCTGGACCAGGCAGACTTCACCCACCATCGCTGCGCTTACAGCCCGTCACTTGCGGGTAAGGCAAGCAAACCAGCATTGTTTTCTTCTTCGGTTCAAAGCCATGATCAATCATGCAGCGTTGGGCTTGAGCTGTGCGTCCAATACTGGCTAATGCCAGATTCGATCCGAGTGGTTTCGGGTAGCCGCAGGCATACATTACGGGCGGCAGGCATCCGGTGAGTCAAAACAGGGAGGTAATTACAACAGGCCCAGGCAACACAAAATTCAGGCAACAAAAAACCCGCACGAGGCGGGTTTTTTTATTATCAGCGGGTCTTATCTGCTCAGACTATTGTCTTCATCGCTGTTGTAAGCGTCGCTGATAATGCGCGCGGCTTACAGAGGGGTAACGTTACCCGCTGCTGGGCCTTTAGCGCCATTTTCAATGGTGAAGGAAACTTGCTGGCCTTCATCAAGAGTTTTGTAGTTGTCGCTCTGGATAGCAGAGAAATGGACGAATACGTCCTTGCTGCCATCGTTAGGAGTGATAAAGCCAAAACCTTTATCAGAGTTAAACCATTTTACTAAACCAGTCATTTTGTTAGACATAGATACTTCCTTAATTGATGAGCCACTAATAGTAGCGATGATGGCCTGAAGTGAAAGATTAACTTATTGGGCACTTAGGAGGAGGCTCTCGAAGAAGGATATCTAGGGATAACACTTGAACTGAGGACTGCTTTACTAAAACTGCTTCATAAGGTCTGTGTTCCAAACCGATGACGCATTAAGACATAGCGATAATAATTTAGCAACGAATATGTTTATTTATTTTAACCGTTTAAACACTTGGATGGCTGAACGGCCGCTCACACCTCGTCCTCTAACGACGCGGTAAAAAACTGGCTCAGCAGTTGCCAAAGGTAATGTGCGGCGGGCGTTAGCCGATGATCGGCACTGCGCAGCAGATGGCACTGACTTTCGCGCGCGATGCGATGATCAATCGGGATCGCCACCAGCTCGCCGCGCTGCAGCGGCGCTTTTATCGATTGCGCAGTCATAAATGAGATACCCAATCCAGCCTGCGTCAATGCAATGGCGCTGGAGAACAGGTTGCAGCAGTACGAAGGGGTGAAAATCAGCGCTTCACTTTTGAAAATAGCGTTGATGTAGCGCTGCAGGCCGAAGTTCTCGTTCATGGCAATTAAACGATGTTCGGTTAGCTGGCTAGCGCTCACGGCGGCAAGTCCAGCCAAGGGATGATCCGGTGGCACAATGGCGCAGATCGGTCCACGTTGAAAGCTCAGGCACTTCACGCCCGGCGGTCCGGCAGGGCCAAAACTCACCGCCATATCCACCTCACCTTTGGCAATCAGCATCACCGTGGTTTGCATATCGCCAGACATGATGTTCA
This sequence comes from Enterobacter ludwigii, assembly GCA_900068845.1. Classification (GTDB taxonomy): domain Bacteria; phylum Pseudomonadota; class Gammaproteobacteria; order Enterobacterales; family Enterobacteriaceae; genus Pantoea; species Pantoea ludwigii_A. The sequence goes on along the minus strand of CEFQ01000008.1, from coordinate 667,170 downwards.
CAAACACGCCGGGATAGGCGACGGAAAACGCCTTCACCACATGCCGCACGACATCGTCCACCATGCCCTGGCCGACACGAATGTTGATCGATCCGCCGCGCATATGGCGTAAATCCTGCAACTGGCGTTCCAGTTGCTTGCGGCGCTGGCTGGTTTGCGCAAAATCCTCCGCCAGCATTTTTCCCGCTTCGGTCAACACCACGTTGCGCCCACGCCGTTCAAGCAGTGGCAGTTGCAGGCTGCGTTCCAGTGATGATAGCTGTCGACTGATCACTGAGGGATTGATGCCGAGCGCATCCGCCGCGCGTCGAATACCGCCATGCACGCCGACTTCATACAAATAACTTATGGCTTTCTCAGGATAAGTGGACAACGTCATAATTTTTGCCAATCTGTTGCTTTCAGAGCAACAATATTAACATTTACTGCTTATTTTTTAACGGCAATCTTTCTGCGCATACTGGCTAAGCTACTTAGACAGATGGGTAATAATATGAAAAATATAAAAGATTATTTGCAACAACATGCCGCTGAGATTCTGGGGGACATTAAACGTCTGGTGGCGGCGGAGTCGCCTTCACACGACAAAGTGGCGGTAGATCGTTGCGGTGAGGTGCTGCAAAGCCTGTTTCAACAGCGTTTGGGCATCAGCGCCAGCGTCTCGCCGCAGCAGGAATACGGCAACCATCTCAAATTCACGCTGGGTGATTCTGGTCCGCAAACCACCATCATTGGTCATTTCGATACCGTTTGGGATCATGGCGAGCTAACGCTGCGCGAAGAGGACGGTAAATTGTTTGGGCCTGGCGTGCTGGATATGAAAGCCGGGCTGGTGCAGGCGATGTGGGCGGTGCGTGCCTTACAGGCGCTGGATCAGCTGGCGGGCAAACGCATCGTCTTCCTGTGCAACAGCGACGAAGAGTTAGGTAGCCCAAGCTCCAGCGACTGGCTGGCACAACATGCGCCGGGCGCCGATCAAGTGCTGGTGGTCGAGCCGGCCGTGGCGGGCAGCGGCGCATTAAAAGTGGCACGCAAAGGCACCGGACGTTACGACATCACCATCAGAGGTCAGGCGGCACACGCGGGTAATAATCCGGAAGAGGGCGTCAGCGCGATTCAGGAGATGGCGCAGCAAATTCTGGTGCTGCATGCCTTGAATGCTCCAGAGCGCGGCACCACGGTGAATGTCGGCATTGCCAACGGCGGCGGGCGCATCAATGTGGTCGCGGACAAGGCGGAATTGGGCATTGATACGCGTGTCACCAGTGAAGAAGAGGCGCAGCGCATCGATGCTGCCATCAATCAGCTCACGCCATTTAGCGCGGGGATTGGAATCAGCGTCAGCGGTGGGCAGAAACGTCCGCCGATGCGCCAAACGCCTGCTTCACTGCTGCTGCTTAAACATGCACAGCAGGTCGGGCTGGCGTTAGGTTTCGCGCTGGAAGGAAAATCAGTCGGCGGCGGCAGCGACGGTAACTTTACCGCTGCGCTGGGATTACCGACGCTGGATGGGCTCGGCGCCACCGGCGCGGGCATTCACGCCCGTCACGAACACATCATTATTGCGGACATCGTCCCGCGCGCCGCGTTAGTCGCAGGCATGATCCTCACTGATGCTGAGGAGGCAACGCCATGTCGCAGTTAAACGTTCAACACGTCAGCCGCGCCGCGCCAGTGCAGGAGAGCGGACAAAGCCCGTATATGCTGCTGTTCATCATTTTAGTGCTGGCAGCGGTAGCAACCTGGCTGATTCCGGCGGGCGTGTTCGATTTTGTCACGCGCGACGGCATCAAATTCGCGGTGAAGGACAGCCTGCATGCGGTGCCGCAAAGCGGGGTTTATCCGCTGGAGATTTTCACCGCCATCGCTAAAGGGATGGTGAAATCTGCGCCGATCATCTTTCTAATCCTGTTTACCGGCGGTGTGCTGGCAGTGGTTGAAGAGACGGGGGCGATTGCCACTGCATTGAATTCGCTTTCACGCAGCACGCGGCTTAGCGATACACACATGGTACTGATTTTCGGCACTATCTTTGCTTTACTCGGTACAACCGGCGTGGTGGTGAATGCGGTGGTGGCGTTTGTGCCGATTGGCCTGCTGGTGGCGCGCTCGATGGGATTGCCGCCGATTCTCGGTGCGTCACTGGTTTACCTCACCTGCGCGGCTGGCTTTAACGTGGCGATTCTCAACCCAGCAACCACCGGTTTGACGCAGCATCTGGCGCAACTGCCGCTGTTCTCCGGCATGCTGCTGCGCGGCATTACCTGCCTGTTATTTGTGGTCAGCGCCGTGGCTTACTTGATGTGGTCAATTCGTCGCGCGCGTCAGGATGGCTATTTGCGCCCAAAGCAGGCGCAAGGCAGCGAACAGGCGGCAATTGTCACCGGTCGTCATAAGCTGATTTTGAGCACGGTCGCGCTGTCGCTGCTGCTGTTTATCAGCGGCGCGGTGAAGTTCCACTGGGGCACCAGTGAGATGTCAGCGATGTTTATTCTGCTCTCCATCGCGGTGGGATTGATGGGGCGCATGACAGGTTCGGATATCGCTAATACCTTCCTCGGCGGCTGTTCCAAACTGGTGAAAGGCGCGTTTATCGTCGGCATGGCGGCTTCCATTTCGCTGGTGCTGCAACAGGGCAATGTGCTGGATCCGATTGTTGGATTCCTGTCAGATCTGCTCGCACCGATTCCGCCAACGGCGGCAGCGATTGGTATGTTCGTCAGCGCCGCCTTGATGCATTTCGGCATCTCATCCGGCTCCGGTGAATCGGCACTGCTGATCCCAATCTTCTCTCCGCTCGGCGATAACCTCGGTTTGACCCGTCAGGTGATGGTGCAGACGGTGCTGCTCGGCGAAGGCATCGTCAACTGCATGAGCCCAACCTCCGGCGTGTTGATGGCAGTGCTGGCTACCGCGAACGTATCCTTTGGCAAATGGCTGCGTTTCGTCGCGCCAGTCATCGCCGTGTGGTTTGTTATCTGCGTGGTGATGCTACTGATTGGCGTGGCGATTAACTGGGGACCGTTCTGATAACACATGAGGAAGCCTGAAAGGGGCTTCCTCGCAACGTCGCATAGCAATGATCTAAACTTCTGATCTACGGGTTCAACGCTTGTCATCACCGCGTGTTTAGATACAACTTCTCGCGCCCGAAACTCAATTCCTCAAGCATACCGATCTCAATGAGTTGCTTAAGATAAGCAGATGCCGTCTGACGCTTTGCCACCCCGCGTTCAACCTCTAATTATTTAGGGTATATAATCTAACCGGTTAAGTGGCTTGATCTGCCCGTTGAGCACATCAGCTTTTCCACTCCCTTTTCGTGGCGGTGAATTTCAGAGGCATACATTATGCGAACACTTCAGGTGGCCTGGTCTCTTATTCTTGTCCTGTTTATTTTCCCCGCCACAGCGGCTAACTCGCTCAGCGACGGCTGGGAATGGCTCAAGCAGGACGTTTCTCAAACCTGGCAAGAACCGCAATATTACGATCTCTATCTGCCTTTCATCAGCTGGCATGCCCGTTTCGCCTACGATAAAGATAAAACCGATAACTACAATGAAACGCCGTGGGGCGGCGGATTGGGCGTATCGCGCATTAATGAAGACGGTAACTGGAGCGCGCTCTATGCGATGGCGTTCAAAGATTCGCATAACGAATGGCAGCCGATCATGGGTTATGGCTGGGAGAAAGGCTGGTATCTGGATCAACAGCGCGATTTTCGTCTCGGGCTCGGACTCACTGCCGGGATTACCGCACGCGATGACTTCGCCAATTACGTACCGCTGCCCATTGTGCTGCCGCTGTTCTCCGCCGGTTATAAACGCCTCAACGTGCAGTTCACCTATATTCCTGGCACTTACAACAACGGTAACGTGCTGTTCGCCTGGTTGCGCTATGCCTTCTGATTCCGCTAACGCGTTACACAAAGATCGCATCAGCAAAGTCCTTAAGCGCATCGCGCTGGGTTTGCTGGTTTTACTGGTGATGTTCCTGGTGATCCGTGGTTACCAATCTGAACAGGGGCCGCCACTCCATCGCTGGCATACCTGGTCAGCAGATGAAATGTCCGTGGATGAGATCGAGCGCGCCAGCTTCGCAGATTATCTGACGCGCGAAGCGGCGATTTTCCGCGACATGAAAGTCAGCGTGACCGATCAACTCAGTGACGATGAGAAAACGGCACTGAACCGCTTCAACGCACAGAGCCCGGTTTATCCGGCGCGATTTGATACCAACTGGAACCGCTCTTATATCCTCCAGCCAGAAGGAAAAGTGATAGGCGCGGTGGTATTGCTGCATGGATTAACCGATTCGCCCTATAGCATGCGCTATCTGGCGCAGGCATATCAGCAAAAGGGTTTTGTGGCGGTGGTGCCGCGATTGCCGGGGCACGGCACTGCGCCCGGTTCGCTCACCAACGTTGACTGGCAAATGTGGATGGCGGCAACGCGTTTAGCGGTGCGCGAAGCCACGCGCCTCGCGGGAACCAACGTGCCTTTGCATCTGGTTGGTTATTCGAATGGCGGCGCACTGGCGGTGAAATACAGCCTCGATACGTTGCAGAATAACGCGCTGCGCAAGCCGCAACAGCTGGTATTGCTGTCGCCGATGATTGGCGTTACTGCCTATGCGCGCTTTGCCGGTTTAGCTGGCTGGCCCGCTATCATTCCAGGCTTCGCCAAAGCGGCGTGGCTGAGCATCATCCCGGAATACAATCCCTTTAAGTACAACTCGTTTCCGGTGCGCGCGGCGCGTCAATCGTGGCTGTTAACGCAGGCGATGCAGGATCAGCTGCTGCATGTGATACGCAGCGGCACCCTGCAGGCGTTTCCCCCCGTGTTGACTTTCCAATCGGTACTGGATTCGACCGTTAGCACCCGCGCGGTGGTGAATGCGTTCTATCGCTATTTACCGGATAACGGCAGTGAACTGGTCATGTTTGATGTTAACCAGGCCGCGAATTTACGCGCACTCTTCAGGCCCACACTCTATTCAGCGGTGAACAGTTTATTGCCGCCTGCGCCGCGTCGCTACGCCTCAACAGTGATCACCAACGCATCCCCCACGACCTATCAAACCGTAGCGCGTACAACACCGGCCGACCAGACACAAGAGATCGTGCGTTCGATGCATGAAGCCTGGCCGCTGGATACCTATTCGTTATCGCATATTGCCGTGCCGTTCCCGCTCAGCGACTCGCTGTATGGCCGCGTGCCAACGGAAAAGAATCGTTATGGCATCAGCTTTGGCACTATCTCGCTGCGTGGTGAAACCGCCAGCCTGATCGTTGGGTTGGATACGCTAATGCGCAACACCTCCAATCCGTTTTTTGATTACATGATGCTGCAAATAAAAGGGCGCATTGACTGCAGCAGTCAGGCTGAAATCGCGACATGCCTCAAAGCGTTATGACCTTTTTCAGCCAACCGCTGGCGAGGATCAGCTTTGACAGCAGCACCGAGGCGGCAAAAGTCACGGCAATCAGCGTCAACTTAGTGGCCAGTGATGTGATTGGAATCAGCGCGGTGAGCAGATGGAAAACCGAGTAGTGAAGAATATACACCCCGGTCATGGTTTTGCTGATGGTTGCCAGTATGGTCTCTTTGACGGCGGCATTGCGGCGGAAGCGTACCTGGCTGGCCGCGATCACCAGCACCACCACCAGCAGATAGATCTGCGAGCCGGTGAGAATAAAGGCGTTACGATCGGCTTTGAACAGGGCAAAGAAGAAATGCTGCTCATAAAACCAGGTAAACAGGTAGATAAAGGGCAGGGCGATCACCGCGCCGCGCGCCACTTTTTTACGCTCCATCCAGTCGGCGATCGCGGGGTCGCACAGTAGCTGGCCGGTTAAGTAAAACAGCAGCCAGGTCCAGAGCCGATACTGCGGCTCAAGGCGGAACAGCGGATCGTCCGGATGCAGCACCGCCAGCAAATCGTAGCCATACGAGAAGGCCAGCAGCGCAAACACCAGTGCGCAGAACGCGCGCCGATGCTGGCTGAGCCAGAGCATCAGCGGGTGAAAGCTGTAGATGATAATGAACGAGAAGACAAACCACGGCTGAATCAGGTAGCCGCGCTGATAGGGTTCCCACAGGTAATAGACCGTCATCCAGAACAGAAACACGATCACCAGATTGCGAATCTTGCCCATCTGCCAGTTTACATCCTGCTCGGAACGGGCATCCATAATCCCGGCGACGACAAAAAACAGCGGCGTGGCGATGGTGGAGATAAAGGTCAGAAACGCCAGAATCCAGTGGTAATCATAATCGTAGCGATCCCAGGTGTTATACACGGTGAAAAATGTCACCGCCGTCATACATCCCAGCGTTTTAATCACATTGAGGCCGGTCACATTCATGAGGCGATCGCCACCTGCTGGCGGTGGAAGCAGGCGTAAATCACCGGCAGCACCAGCAGTGTCAGCACTGTAGCAAAGCCCAAACCAAACATGATCACCACCGCCATGCTCTGGAAGAACACATCACGCAGCAGCGGCGCCAGCCCGAGCACGGTGGTAAAGGCGGTCAGCAGAATAGGGCGCAGACGCGAGGTGGCGGCGTAGATGATCGCTTCAGCCTGCGGCTTCAACCGTTTCTGTTGCTCAATCTCCTCGACCAGCACAATACCGTTGCGGATCAGCATGCCACTTAGGCTCAGCAGGCCGATCAGCGCCATAAAGCCAAACGGAATGCCGGTGATCAAAAAGCCCGGCGTCACGCCAATCAATGCCAGCGGTACCGTCAGCCAGATAGCGACAGCGTTCTTAAGCGAACTGAACATCAGTACGGTGATGACGAACATCACCAGATAACCCAGCGGCAGCGAGGTAAATACGCCTTGCTGCGCTTCACTGGAGCTTTCGGCATCGCCACCCCACTCAATGCTGTAGCCGTGCGGCAACGGAATCTGGTCAATCTGCGGTTTAACGCGCGCCAAGATATCACCGGACGTGTCATTACTGAGGGGATTGGGATCGGTCTGCACGGTGAGAACACGGCTGCGATCGCGGCGCAGAATCAGCGGATCTTCCCATTGCAGCGTAAAGCCGCTCACCACGTTGCTGAGCGGAATGTACTGCTGTTGGCTCTGGCTCCACACCAGTACGTTATTAAGATGATTGGCATCCTGCCGCTCGCTGGCGGGGGGACGCACGATAACCGGCAGCAGATCAGCGCCTTCACGGTACAGTCCAACGCGGCTACCTGTGAAATTCATCTCCAGCGCGTTATCCACATCCTGCTTATCCACGCCCAATTCACGTCCCAGTGCCAGATTGTATTGTGGGCGGATCACTTTGCTGCGGTTTTGCCAGTCATTACGCACGCTGTCGGTGGCGGCATCGGCGGTCAGGATGTCGCCCACCTGGCTGGCAATCAGGCGCATTCTGTCGGGATCGGGGCCTTTGATACGCACTTCTATTGCGCTGCCCCCTGAAGGGCCAAACATCACCCGTTTAGTACTGGCGTTAACCTGCGGATACTGGCGCGCAATATAGGCATCAATGCGGTGTGAAAGCGCGGCGATATTGCGTTGGTCGTCCATACGCACCATGATCTGCGCATAGTTGCTGTACTGGCGTTGCCCGTTATAGGTGAGAATAAAACGCATGCTGCCCTGACCGATGGTGGTGACCGTTGAAACGACCCCTTTTTGCCCGGTGATCGATTTTTCAATATCGCTGGCCATCTGCTCGGTGGCATTGATGTCGGTGCCATACGGCAGCCAGAGATCGACAAAGAAGATGGGCGTATTCGCGGACGGGAAAAAGTTTTGCCGCACCGAACCAAAGCCCCAAATTGCCAGCGCCAGCAGCACCGCCATCAGCGAAAGCGTGAGGGTTTTTTGCCTGAGCAACACGTTCAGTGTGCGCTGATAAAGGCGATAAAAACCGCCGTCGTAAGGTGAAACGTCGGCCGCAGCCTTGGCGGGTGCCTGTGTTTTAAATAGCCACCATTTAATCAACACCGGCGTAATCGTCAGTGCCGAGAACCAACTCAGCAGTAGGGAAATCAGCAGCACCTGGAACAGCGATTTGCAGTACTCGCCGGTGGAATCCTGCGATAAACCAATCGGCGCAAACGCCAGAATGGCGATGATCGTCGCGCCCAATAGCGGAAAGGCGGTACGGCGAATCACAAAATTGATGGTCGTCATCAGCGGCGAATTTTGCTGGCGCGCGATGAGCACCCCTTCGACAATCACAATCGCATTATCCACCAGCATGCTAAGCGCGATAATCAGCGCGCCCAGCGAAATGCGCTGCAATTCAATGCCACACAGATACATGATCAGCAGCGTGCCCAGCACATTAAGCGCCAGCGACAGCGCAATAATAATGCCGCTGCGCACACCCATAAAAATCAACAGCACGCCAACGACAATGGCCAGCGCCATCAGGAAGTTAGCAATAAATCCATTCACGGAGTGCGCGACTTCCGCCGCCTGATCGTAAAACACGTTGATCTGAATGCCAGCCGGTTTTTCAGCCGACATTTGCTGCAGTTTGGCCTCCAGCGCGTGCCCGACATCAATCACATTCACGCCGGGAATAAACGAAATCCCCATGGTGACGGCCTGACGTCCGCTGGCATGGTAAATGCTGGAGGGCGATTCGCTCAGCCCGCGCGATAGCGTAGCGATATCGCGCAAGCGAGTCGTGGCGTGATCGCCCGGCGGACTGACCAGCAGATCACTCAACTCCTCAATGTTTTGAAACTCGCCGGTAGGATGCAAACGGATCGCTTCCGTCCCGGCTTTGATGTCGCCCGCATTAGAGACCACATTGAGGCGGCTCAGTACGCTGGCGAGTTGCGGCAGCGTAATGCCGCGCGCAGCCATCATCGTCAGGGAAACATCGATATTGATCTGCTGCGGGATCACGCCGCCCAGCGCGACTTTTCCCACGCCCGGCACCAGCACCAGTTCACGACGCAGTTGTTCAGCGTATTGCACCAGTTCCGGGTTGCTGAAGTTGTCGCCAGAAATGGCGAAGAAGAAACCAAACACATCGCCAAAATCATCATTGACGAAAGGTGCCGCCACGCCGGGAGGAAAGAAACGCGCCGCGTCGCCCACTCTGCGCCGCAGTTCATCCCAGATTTGCGGTAGTTGATTGGAGTGGTAACGCGAATCAATGTTCACTGTAATCTGTGACAGACCGTTGGAAGAGATAGAGCTGACATTATCCAGATAGGGCAATTGCTGCAGCGCATTTTCCAGTGGCAGGGTGACTTCCTCTTCAACCTGTTGCGCGGAGGCACCGGGATAGTGCGTGACAACTACCGCGGTCTTAATGGTAAAAGCCGGATCTTCGAGACGACCAATATTGAGCAAGGCGAAAATGCCGCCGACGCCCAGTAACAGCATCGCCAGCCAGACGCGGACCGGATTATCGATAAACTGCCGAGAGATATCCATTACAGCCCCCGCTCACGGGTCCAGATACGCACCGGCTGTTGGGCATGCAACTCATTGACGCCTGCGGCGACCACGCGGTCACCTGCCTGCAACCCGGCGGTAATCACCACGCCACGATCGGTGACTTCACCCACGCTGACTTTGCGATCCTCTAATGTCAGCTGGTCGCCGCTGCCTTGCACCACCCAAACATGCGGTTCATTGCGCTGGCGGTTATCGGGATTGAATACCGCTTCCACCGGCACCACCAACGATTCACGATTTACGTTGGCGGGAAGATTGGCGAGGTTGATCGTCACCGTGCCACTGACGCCGCCCACCGCCGGGAAGTCCGCCGGACGTGGCATGGTGAGAATGATCTGCCAGGTCAGCGAATGCGTGTTGCTGCTCCCGGTGTGCTCTTTGTATTCGGCCTGGAATTCGCGCGCCGGCATGCTGTTAATGCGCACCACCGGGCGATAAGCCAGATTGCGCATATCCAGTGCGGTAAACAGATTTTCCGGCACGCTGAACACCACATCGAGTAAGTCGTTGCGGGTCAGGGTGGCGATAGTTTGCCCGGCGGCGACCACCTGATGATTGCGCACGTTGACGACCGCGGCGACACCGCTGAATGGCGCCGTCAGCGTCATTTGGCTTAACTCTTCCCGGGCGATTTGCAAAGCGGCATTGGCTGCATCGCGGTTGGCGCGCTGTACATCCATTTCTGCCTGTGAGATCGCCTGTCGCCCAGACAGCGTCTGGAATCGGGCAAATTGCCGTTGGGCAAGCGTGGCCGCAGTTTGGCGTTCATTGACGCGCTGCTGCGCTTCGCGTGCGGTGAGCCTGGCGATAAGCTGACCCTGCTCAATGCGGTTGCCCTGGCGAATATCCAGCGTTTCGATCTGTCCTCCCCGTTTGAATGACAAATCGGTGGAGTCACCGGATTCAATCCGTGCCGGGAAGATGCGTTGTTGAGATTCACCGGAAGCCACCACCTCAACGACTTTAACCATGCGCGGCGGCGGGGGAACTTCCTGTTTTTTTTGATCGCAACCGGTTGTTATAAAAATAACAATGGCAACCAGAGTGAAATAACGAGTCACTGTTTTATCCTCAGCAACAACGGTTTAATCGTTGACGTTATTATTAGTGGCGAATTTATCTGCCAAGCATAGAAACCACCGCAAAAGTGAACAGTCCCACGGCAGAGCAAGTGATGATCGCAAAGATGACATAAAGACTTAGTCGGAGCAGGCTATAACCATACATCGTTGCCTCCATTAACCATGAGCGCAGAATAACCACGCCATAGCCCTAAAAGGTGAGAAGTATTAACGAGATGTTTTGTCATCGATGAGCATAGACCCAGATGTCAAAAAAAGTAAAGGTGTGTAGCTTGTAATATTTTTAATGAAATAATCATTATTTAGTGCTGTAAAAATCTATTTTATTGGATATATAAACCACCTTGTCAGCATGAGATGCTGATCAGGATTAACCTTAATATCCGCATTAAATTATCCATCTTTATGACTCGCCACTCTTTTTATAAATTATTAGCAGGGTCGGATTAGTCTGATGAGAGAGTCATGTTCAGCTTCAAACGTTTTATTGCGAGATGAATGCGATGAATATCCCTGTGCTACTTTTATAACGTTAATTTTTCAAAATAATATATTTTATATAGCGAAAGTAGGGAGCCCCTCTGCAACTTACGGGCATTAATGACATATATTTCAAACTGAAACGGACCACTGCTCACAACGAGCACGTCAGGTCTGTTCTTTTCGTTCAATGACGTCTTGTTAATCACGGGATATCACCGCCTTGATTTCCGAAACAGGATTTGAGGAGAAAGCGATGAATACTGCTAAACCGGAAAGTACCTACTATCAACTTTCTGTCGATGAAACGCTGGCCAGTACGCAAAGTTCAACCGAGGGAATCAGCGGTGCTGAAGCGGCGGCGCGCTTAACGCAATACGGGGAAAATGCCCTGCCACAGAAACCCGGTAAGCCGGCTTGGTTACGTTTTCTCGCTCACTTCAACGATGTCTTAATCTATGTTCTGCTGGCCGCTGCGCTACTGACGGCCGTAATGGGACACTGGGTTGATACGCTGGTGATCCTCGGCGTCGCGGTGGTGAATGCCCTGATTGGCCATATTCAGGAGAGCAACGCGGAAAAATCCCTGCAAAGTATTCGCAACATGCTCTCCAGCGAAACGGTGGTGATCCGCGCGGGTAATCATGAGACGCTGCCCACCACCGCGCTAGTGCCGGGTGATGTGGTGGTAATCCGCGCGGGCGATCGCATACCGGCGGACCTGCGCGTCATCGAAGCGCATAATCTGCGCGTTGAGGAAGCGATTCTGACGGGCGAATCGACGGTTGTTGAAAAAGGCACGGACGCACTTACCGGCGAGTTGCCGCTGGGCGACCGCACTAATTTGCTGTTCTCAGGCACGACCGTCAGCTCCGGCGGAGGCAAAGGGCTGGTGGTCGCAACCGGCGGTGCCACGGAGCTTGGGCACATTAATCAGATGATGTCCGATATCGAAAAGCACCGCACGCCGCTGCTGGTGCAGATGGATAAACTCGGCAAAGCCATTTTCCTGATCATCCTGGCGATGATGGCCGCGCTGTTTGTCTTCAGTCTGCTGTTCCGCGATATGCCGGTTTCTGAGCTGATGCTATCGCTGATTAGCCTCGCCGTGGCATCGGTACCTGAAGGTTTACCGGCGATTATCTCAATTATTCTCTCTCTCGGCGTGCAAACCATGGCGAAGCAGCAGGCGATCATCCGCAAACTGCCCACCGTGGAAACGCTGGGTGCGATGACAGTTATCTGCTCGGATAAAACCGGCACGCTGACCATGAATGAAATGACGGTGAAAGCGATTATTACCGCCGATCAGATTTATCGCGTCGATGGCGTCAGCTATGAACCGGTGGGCGCCATCCATAAAGCCGACGACGCTTCGCCGGTAAAGGTGACGCAAGGCTCAATACTGGAGCGCTATCTGCGCACCATCGATCTGTGTAACGACAGTCAGCTGATTAAAGATGAAACCGGCTTGTGGAAAATCACCGGCGGGCCGACGGAAGGTGCGCTCAAGGTGCTGGCCGCCAAAGGACATTTACCTTCCGTCACCACCGAACTGCGCAATAAAATTCCCTTTGATTCGCAATACAAATACATGTCGACGCACTATCTAATCGGCGATGAAGAGTGCGTGCTGCTGACCGGTGCGCCGGATGTGCTGTTCAGACATTGTCAGCAGCAGCAAACGGAAGCCGGGCTGCAGCCAATCGATCTGCCGTGGTGGGAAGCCAGGATAGAAGAGTATGCGCGCGAGGGATTACGCATGGTGGCGGCGGCCTGGAAACCGGCCACGCCAGGTCAAAGCGAACTGACGCATCAGGATCTACATCAGGGCATGATACTGCTCGGCATCGCCGGGATGATGGATCCACCGCGACCAGAAGCCATCACCGCCATTGGTGACTGCCTGCAAGCCGGGATTCGCGTCAAAATGATCACCGGTGACCATCCGCAAACCGCGATGAGTATTGGTCAGATGTTGGGTATCGGCAACGCCAGCACCGCGATCACCGGACGTGAGCTGGAAGTCATGGATGATCATCAACTGAGCGAGGCGGCGCAGGCTTACGACATCTTTGCCCGCACCAGTCCGGAAGACAAGTTCCGCTTGGTACAGGCTTTGCAAAGCAAAAAAGAGGTGGTTGGGATGACCGGGGATGGCGTAAACGATGCGCCCGCGCTCAAGCAGGCGGATGTCGGTATCGCCATGGGCATCAAAGGCACCGAAGTGACCAAAGAAGCCGCCGACATGGTGCTAACCGACGATAACTTCGCCACCATCGCCAGCGCGGTACGAGAAGGACGCCGGGTTTATGACAATCTGAAAAAGACCATTTTGTTCATCATGCCAACCAACCTTGCGCAGGGCTTGTTGATCATCATTGCGTTGCTGGCGGGAAACTTAATTCCGCTCACGCCGGTGTTGATTTTGTGGATGAACATGGCGACGTCCGCCACGCTCTCTTTTGGGCTGGCGTTTGAAGCGGGCGAGCAAAATATCATGCGCCGTCCGCCGCGCGATCCCAAACTGCATGTAATGGATGGTTTCGCCATCTGGCGCGTAATCTTTGTCGGTTCGATGATCGCTATCAGCGCCTTCGTGCTGGAGGCGTGGCTGCAACCGCGCGGCTATTCACCAGAATTTATTCGTACCGTGTTATTACAAACGCTGGTGACGGCGCAGTGGTTCTATATGTTGAACTGCCGTGTTTCCAACGGCTTCTCATTAAGTAAAGGGTTGCTGATGAATAAAGGTATCTGGATTGTCAGCGGAGTGCTGTTAGTCCTGCAATTACTGATTATCTACGCACCGTTTATGCAACTGCTTTTTGGTACCACCGCGCTACCGTTACGCTACTGGATTATTACCCTGATTATTGGCTTCGTGATGTTTTTAATTGTCGAAATTGAGAAACCTTTAACGCGGAGATTCAGAATCAACTAATAACGTGTGACATTCAGGCCGGTGTTATCATGGCCTGAATGTTTTTCCTCACTTGACCTCAAACAAGGCCCCGCGCACAGGTTTTTCTCTATAATACATTTTGTATAGGATGAAGGATCTTTATGATGGGACTGAACGAATTTCCTCTCTGGTCGAGGCTTTTACGCGTACTATTAATTCTCGCCACGCTAACCATAATTCTTACCGGTATCTATCTGGCATCAGCGTTAATTAATCAGGTGATGCTGTCGCTGTTTCTGGCGATTATGCTCGATCCGTTAATCAGTCGGCTTGAAAGAAAACGCGTGCCGCGTTTGCTGTCATCCCTGCTGGTGATCGTATTGCTGTTACTGGTGATCGTCTTCACCATCATCAAGCTGACCGTATTAACACCCGATTTAATTCAGCTGAGCCGCCAGGCACCGCTGCTGCTGGCCGAACGCTTCGAGCCGGTGACGCAGACGTTTAGTCATCTGGGCATTGTTTTGACGCCCAACGACATGCTGGCGTTTGTTGATGCGGGTGCGGTAGTGCGCTTTGTCACCAGTTTTCTCACGCAAATACCCAGCATTCTTTCCTGGTGGCTGATGGTATTTCTGATGCTGTTTTTCATGTTGTATGAAATGAGAAATTTAAAAATCCTGCTACGCAAACAGGCCGAAGGGAAATATCAACGCTATTACGTGGCTCTTGAAGAGGGAGTGCAAAGCGTTATTGTTTACGCTCAGGTGAAAACGTTAACCAGTATTGTCGGTGGCATTATTGTATGGGCTGGCGCGCATCTTCTCGGCCTGAAGTTTGCCTTTTTCTGGGGTGTGTTGATGTTTGTGTTCAACTATATTCCGGTGCTGGGTTCATTTATGGCGGCCATCCCGCCGGTGCTACAAAGTTATATGTTGTTTGATATCCAAACCGCATTGGTGGTCGCGCTGTTTTTTGTCGCGCTAAATCTCATCCTTAGCTCAGTCATTGAGCCACTATTATTGGGCAAGCGGTTAAATATGGCGTTGACCACCCAGCTGCTGGCGTTTCTCATCTGGCAATCGCTGCTGGGCATCATCGGCGCGATTCTGGCGATTCCGCTGACCTTTATGTTGAAAAAGATATTACTGGCGAGCGCAGGACAACATATTAATGACGTTTCGTAGCGGCGCGCTGGTTCGCGCCGCTACGGCGTGTGCGTTGTTAGCGCTCAAGCCTTTTTAACAGTATGAAAACTTTGATACAGCACCGGCAACACCAGCAACGTCAGCACGGTGGCGAATCCCAGACCGAAAATGATCACCACCGCCATGCTCTGGAAAAAGACATCGCGCAGCAGCGGCAGCAGTCCGAGCACGGTGGTGAAGGCGGTGAGCAGAATCGGGCGCAGACGCGAAGTCGCGGCATCCAGGATCGCGTGCTGCAACGGCTGATGTAGCGCGAGCTGGCGCGTTTCCTCAACCAACACGATACCGTTACGAATCAACATTCCTGACAAACTCAGCAAACCAATCAACGCCATGAAACCAAACGGAATGCCAGTGAGCAGGAAGCCGCAGGTGACGCCAATCAGCGCCAGCGGCACGGTAATCCAGATTGCCAGCGCATCACGCAGCGAGTTGAACATCAGCACGGTAATCACAAACATCGCGAGGAAACCCAGCGGCAGCGAACCGAGCAGGCCGCTCTGGGCATCGCGTGAACTCTCCAACTCGCCGCCCCATTCCAGATGATATCCCGCGGGTAAGCTCAGCTGATCGATAGCCGGCTGCACGCGCGCCACAATTTCCGCCGCGGTGCGGCCGCTGGCCGGATCGGGATCGGTCTGCACCGTTAACACGCGCATGCGGTCGCGGCGCATAATCAGCGGATCTTCCCACTCCAGTTGGAAATCGCTCACCAGATTGGCCAGCGGCACATAGCGCTGCTGCGCCTGACTCCACACCTGAATATTGCCAAGATGATCGATATTTTGTCGCTCGAACGCCGAAGTTTCTAGCATGATCGGCATCAGCCGCGAGCCTTCTCGCAGCAGGCCGACCGCGTCGCCGCTGAAGTTAATACGCAGCGCGCGATCGATATCACGCTTATCCACGCCAAGTTGCTGACCGCGTAGCGGCGAATACTGCGGACGGATCACTTTACTGCGCGCCTGCCAGTCATGACGTGGCGGAAACGCGCTGCCTTCGGCGAGGAAAATGTCGTCAATCTGGCTGGCAATCTGGCGCAACGTGATGGGATCGGGGCCGGTGACGCGCAACGCAATCGTGCTGTCGCTGGCGCTACCGAAATTAATGCGTTTGATGCGTTCCGTCACCTGCGGGAAGTTATCCCGGATGTGCTGCTCGGTCTGCTGGGCGAGCGTTTCCAGCTGCTTCGCGTCCTGCACACGCACCATTATCTGCCCGTAATTACTGTACTGCCGCGTGGCATCGTAGGTCAGCGTAAAACGCATCGCGCCCTGACCAATGGTGGTCACGGTGCTGGTCACCCCGGTCTGCTGGCTGATCCAGCCTTCAATCTCGCGCGCGGTTTGCGCGGTGTAATGGATATCAGTGCCATACGGCAGCCACAGTGCGGTGAAGAAAATCGGCGTATTGGAGGCAGGGAAGAAGTTCTGCTTCACGTAGCCAAAGCCATAGATCGATGCCGCCAGACACGCCGCCATCAGCACCAAGGTCGTGATGCGGAAGTGCAGCAGCGTGGTGAGCACGCGGCGATACAGGCGGAACAGCACGCCCTGATACGGCTGCGCGGCTGTTTTACTGACCACCTGACGGCCATCCATCCACTGCACGAACACCGGCGTTAGCGTTAGCGCGGTGATCCAACTCAGTAGCAGGGAAATCAGCAGGACCTGGAACAGCGATTTGCAGTATTCGCCGGTGGAATCCTGTGATAAACCAATCGGTGCGAAAGCAATGATGGCGATCACCGTGGCGCCAAGCAGCGGCAGCGCGCTGCGTTTTACCATCTGCATCATCGCCTGTTGCAACGGCTTGCCGCGCTGACGATCGACCTTGATGCCTTCCACCACCACGATGGCGTTATCCACCAGCATGCTGAGCGAGATAATCAGTGCGCCCAGCGACACGCGCTGCAGCTCAAGCTTAAACAAATACATGATCAACAGCGTGCCAAGCACATTGAGCGCCAGCGAGGCAGCAATCACCATGCCGCTGCGAACGCCCATAAACAGCAGCAGCGTACCTACCACAATCGCCAATGCCATCAGGAAGTTATTGATGAAGCCATCGACCGACTGCTTCACTTCCTGCGCCTGGTTATAAAACACGTCCAGCGCGATGCCGAGGGGTTTGGCCTGCTGATGCTGCTGAATTTTGGCGCTTAACGCATCACCGACATCAATGACGTTGACGCCAGGCGCAAAGGAGACGCCCATCGCCAATGCGGCATCGCCGTTAGCATGATAGAGATTACCCGGCTGCTCGGTGACGCCATAGCTGACCGTAGCGATATCACGCAGCAGCACTTGCTGGCTGCTGCCAGGCGCGGAGATCGGCAGCGCGCTGATCTCGTCCAGCGATTGAAATTCGCCGGTGGGATGGAAACGGATCGCTTCATTGCCGATGCGAATCTGGCCCGCATCGGAAACGGCATTAACGCTGTTGAGCACGGCGGCCACACGCTGTGGCGTAATGCCCAGCGCCGCCATCTGCTGGCTAGAGAGCGTGATGTTCACTTGCTCCTGTTCGATGCCGGCGATCGCCACTTTCGCCACGCCGGGCACCAGATTCAGCTCACGCCGCAGCTGATCGGCATAAGTTCGCAGCTCGCCGTTGCTGAAGTTCTCTCCCGAAAGGGTAAAGAAGTAGCCGTACACATCGCCAAAGTCGTCATTGACGATGGGCGCGCTGACGCCGGGCGGAAACTGGCGCGTGGCATCGTCCACGCGGCGACGCAGTTCATCCCACACCTGCGGCAAGTCGTCGGCGCGATAATGGCTGTGAATCGTGACGGTGATCTGCGATAAGCCGTTGCTGGAAATCGAACTGACGTTGTCGAGGGACGGCAAACGCTGCAAGGCGTTCTCCAGCGGCAGCGTCACTTCCTCTTCCACCTGCTGCGCCGAAGCGCCGGGATAGTGCGTCACAATCACCGCCGATTTGATGGTAAAAAGCGGATCTTCCAGGCGACCGATATTGAGCAGCGCAAAAATGCCGCCCACGCCGAGCAGCAGGATCACCAGCCAGCTGCGAATCGGGTATTTAAGGAACTGTTCCAGCAGGCACATCACAGACCTCGCTCGCGTGTCCATAAGCGTACCGCCTGACCATCACGTAGATCGCTGACGCCCGCGACCACAATACGATCGCCCACGTTCAGCCCGGAAAGGATTTCGATGCCTTGCGCATTGAGTTTTCCCACCACCACTGGCTGCTGCTGAACGTTAAGCACATCGCCTTCACCGCTGATCAGCCACACGTAAGGCTGATTTGGCAGGCTGTGATCCGGGTTAAACACCGCATTGGCGGGTACGCGCAGCAGCGGGGTGCCATCGGACGTGGGCAGGTTGTGCATCTGCACTTTTACCGTGCCACTCAAGCCGCTGACCTGCGGTAAATCTGTGGGACGCGGCATCGTCAGCACCACTTGCCAGGTTAGCGTGGCGGCATCAGCTTCTGCGCGATGTTCTTTATATGCCGCGCGAAACGTACGGCCCGGCAGCGCATTCAGGCTGATCTCCGGCTGATAGGTCGCGTTCTGCACGTCAAGGCTGGTAAACAGGTTTTCCGGCACGCTAAAAATCACATCCAGCACATCGTTACGGCTGATCACCGCCACCGTTTGTCCGGCGGCGACCACCTGATGATTTTGTGACGCGACGCTGGTGACGATGCCGTCAAAAGGTGCGCGCAAGGTATGGTAATCCAGCTCCTGTTTGGCGATGTTGAGCGCCACGGCGGCGGCGTCGCGGTTCGCCTTTTGCACATCCATATCAGCTTGCGAAACGGCACTGCGCGTGGCCAGCGCACTAAAGCGTTGATACTGGCGATCTGCCAGCCTGAATCTGTTCTGCTGATCGTTGACCCGCAGTTGCGCATCAGTATCGATCAGCCGGCCAATCACCTCGCCAGCCTTAACATGGCTGCCTTCACGCACCTGCAACTGCGCTAGCCGACCGGTACGCTTAAAGGCTAACTCGGTGTAATCACCGGCTGAAATACGCGCCGGAAATAGCCTGACTTTCTCTGTGGTGTTTTCACTCAGTGTTAACGCTTTAATTACGCGAGGTGTGGTGATTTCACCACCGCTTCTATTGTCACAGCCAATCAAAACCAAACAAATTAGAAGTGCGCCCAGCACTGGCCAATTATTCATGCCCCTGCCTCAATAAGAAAGAAAGGGCGGGAATATGCCATCAGATGAAACAGTGAATAATGACCCTTCGCAATATAAGGGTCATTAACAGGGGTGGATTAAAGGTGTTTAACTTTCGTTTAATATCGCTGTGTATAGCGAAACTAATTATCCCGCCATGCGTGAAACGATATTGTAGGTCAGGAAACCAATTGCGGTAGTTAATGATACCGCAATGAAAATAAAGAAGATAATCATCGGAAATGTCAGTTTGTGTATTTTATTCAAAATAATTCCCCATCAGGTTAATAGAGTCTGGCACAAACGGTGAAGATATATTCGTTACGTGAGCTTTCTAATCGGGTGAAAATAATAACACTGAGTAATTAGTGCTTTCTTTATTAGCATCACACTTTCAAATCGGTAAAAACATGACCACGGTCAGTATGCTTCGGGAAAATATAATTAAAATGTGTTTTTTATTTTCGCACGCTTTTATATTTTCATTTCAATCTCACGGGGTTAATTATGACCGTTATTCCTATTCAGCCAAAACGTTCGGAGGCAACCGCGCGGCCCTATTATCAGCAGGATAACGCCGCCGTATTTAAAGCAATAAACAGCTCACCCGCGGGATTGAGCACAACCGACGCTCAGCAACGATTAACCGCCAACGGGCCAAACGTGCTGCCGCAGAAAGCGGAAAAATCACTGTTGATGCGTTTTCTGGCGCATTTCAAAGATGTGCTGATCTATATCCTGCTGGCGGCCGCGGTGATCACTGCGGTGATGGGCCATTGGGTCGATACCTTTGTCATTCTCGGCGTGGCCGTTATCAACGCGCTAATCGGCTTCATTCAGGAAAGTAACGCAGAAAAGTCGCTGAAAAGTATTCAGAACATGATGTCGAGCGATGCCATGGTGCTACGCGATGGCCAGCAGATTACCGTCGCCACTCAGGATCTGGTGGTGGGCGATGTGATCATGCTGCGCCCAGGCGATAAGATCCCGGCGGATTTGCGTCTGTTTGAAGTGCATAACCTGCGCGTCGAAGAAGCGATTTTGACCGGTGAATCGACGGTGGTATCTAAGAATACCGTGGCACTGGAGGGCGAGAAAGCGCTCGGCGATCGCCTGAACCTGGCCTATTCCGGCACGACCGTCAGCTCGGGTACCGCGCTGGGCGTGGTGATCGCCACCGGCGGCGACACGGAGTTGGGCCACATCAATGCGATGATCTCCGCGATTGAAGAGGCGAAAACCCCGTTGCTGGTGCAGATCGACAAACTCGGTAAAGCCATCTTCGGCATCATTATGTTGATGATGGCGGCGCTGTTCGTGTTTGGTTATCTGCTGCGTGACATCGCGGTGACGGAGCTGCTGCTGTCGGTGATCAGCCTCGCGGTGGCAGCCGTGCCGGAAGGCTTACCGGCGATTATCTCGATCATTCTGTCGCTCGGCGTGCAGTCGATGGCGCGCAATCACGCCATCATTCGTAAGCTGCCGACTGTCGAAACGCTCGGCGCCATGACGGTGATCTGCTCGGATAAAACCGGCACGCTAACCATGAACGAAATGACGGTAAAAGCAGTGGTGCTGGCGAATAGCCAGTGGCGCATCAGCGGCAACAGCTATGAACCTAAAGGTGAGTTTACCCTTGAAGCCGGCCAGCAGTGCGATGCGCTGATGCAGGGTTTTTTGCAGGTGGTGGATATCTGTAACGAGAGCCAGCTGCGTCAGGATGCCAACGGCAACTGGGGCATTGTCGGTGGCCCAACCGAAGGTGCGCTAAAAGTGCTGGCCGCCAAGGCGGGCATTCAGAGTGACAACGTGCAGATCCTGAGCAAGCTGCCGTTTGATTCGGCCTATAAATATATGGCGGTAAGCTGCCTGATTGATGGCAAGCCTTGCTTGCTGATGACCGGCGCGCCTGATGTGTTGCTTGCGCTGTGTCAGCAGCAGCAGGGCGCGACAGAGGCGGAAGTCATTGATCGCCGCTATTGGGAAGCGGCGATCACCACTTACGCCAGCGAAGGCTTGCGCACCGTCGCCGCCGCGTGGCGCTGGCTGCCGGAAGCGCAGCACTCTATTGATCACGATGATTTACGTCACGGCATGCAGATGCTGGGACTGGCCTGCATGATGGATCCGCCGCGTCCGGAAGCCATTAGCGCCATTCGCGACTGCCAGCAGGCCGGAATTCGCGTGAAGATGATCACCGGCGATCACCCGGAAACCGCGATGGCGATTGGTCAGATGTTGGGCATTGGTAACAGCGACTCCGCCATCACCGGCTATCAGCTGGAGCACATGGATGATGCCGAATTGGGTGTGGCCGCGCGCGAGTACGACATCTTTGCTCGTACCAGTCCCGAGCATAAGTTGCGTCTGGTGAAAGCGCTGGAGAGCAGCGGTGAGATCGTTGGCATGACCGGTGATGGCGTCAATGATGCGCCCGCACTGAAGCAGGCCAATGTCGGTATCGCGATGGGCATTAAAGGCACTGAAGTGACCAAAGAGGCGGCAGATATGATCCTCGCCGATGACAACTTCGCCACTATCGCTGCGGCGGTGAAAGAGGGCCGACGCGTCTACGATAATCTGAAGAAAACCATTCTGTTTATCATGCCCACCAACCTCGCGCAGGGATTGCTGATCATCATTGCGATTCTGATGGGCAACTTGCTGCCGCTGACGCCGGTGCAGATTTTGTGGATGAACATGGCGACCTCAGCAACGCTGTCGTTTGGTCTGGCATTCGAACCGGCGGAACGCAACATCATGCGCCGACCGCCGCGTAACGCGCGCAGCCCGGTGATGGATGGTTACGCCATCTGGCGCGTGATCTTCGTGGGTCTGCTGATTTCAATTAGCGCCTTTGTGCTGGAAGCCTGGCTGCAGCCGCGCGGCTACACGCCGGAGTTTATCCGCACCGTGTTGCTACAGATGCTGGTGACCGCGCAGTGGGTTTACATGCTGAACTGCCGCAACAGTAACGGGTTCTCGCTGGATGCAGGCTTGCTGAAAAACCGGGGTATCTGGCTGGTCACCGTGGTGCTTATCGCGTTACAGGCGATGATTATTTATATTCCGCTGATGAACACGCTGTTTGGCACCACGCCGCTGCCGTTTAAATACTGGCTGATTTCGCTGGCGGTAAGCGCCGGAATCTTTGTGCTGGTGGAGATAGAAAAGCGTTTGACGCGAGGATGGCGTGTAGCAGGTTAAGTGCTGGCTGAGAGATATTCCTTGTACGTTAGAAATTCCGCTGCGCATGCATCGGCTGGCTAACAGCATGCCGGTACGCAGTGGCGCGCCAGTGGAACTTGAACGCATTGTTGAGGTGCTGAGGGAGAGTAAAAGGTATATCGATGGACTGCAGCGCAACGCTGGCTAAAGCAGGCATATCAGGGTGTTAAATCCGCACCGCTGGAGAGACAATCTCTTTCAGCGGTGCGGATTCAGTCAGATTATTTCTTAGGAATTTCTGAAATCTCTTTCACGTCACTCTTATTCATTTGCTGCTTCACGCCATTGGCATCGACATAACCCAGCAGGCCGGTTTCCGCATCCTGTGGTTTGCCATCAGTTACGATGGTGCGACCATCATTGGTGTGGATAGCGTAAGAAGTACGCGTACATCCGGTCAGTGCGGACAGGGCAATCACTGCAGTAATAGAAAGCAAAATTGATTTTTTCATTAGTCTCTCCAGACAGTTATAAGGATATTAATTATCCAGTTCGCTCATGTTGGTAATCTTGTCGCGATTGATCTGCTCAGTTTTACCCGTTTGCGCATCCTTGTAGGAAACAAGGCCCGTGTCGCTGTCGATTTGCGGCTTGCCAGACGTCACGATAGTGCGTCCGTCGGTAGTCTTAATGGCCTGATTAGAAGAACACGCTGACAATGTCATTGCCATAAAGGTGCCAAGAAATGCGGTTGCTAATACTGTTTTTTTCATCGTGATGAGTTCCTTTCAGTGGAATAAGTTTTAACTACCTAAATAGCTTAGAACATTTTTCCGAAACAGCCAGAAAGCGGGGTATTAACGCAACTGGCTATCCTTACTTCCGCGACGATTGTAACCGCTGTTCGCCGCCTGTTTTTTATCCATCTTGCTTTGACAGTTCACGCAATAACGCACGCCCGCTAACGCCGCGCGACGCGCTTCCGGGATCGGTTCACCGCACTCATCGCAAAACTCGGCGCTTTCGCCGTGACCGAGATTTTCGCGGGCGCGGGCTACCGCATCATCAACCGTGGCATCAATTTGTTTGTGAACCGCACCGTCTTCCGACCAACCGCCAGCCATACTTCACCTCCATAAAAACGTATAGGAAAAGTATAAGACACGGCGCGATTAATGCCGGGCAAGTGGGAATGACTGCGTAAATCGCCACCACTTTTAACAGGGTTGACACATCCTCGGGCGTCATCCTAGACTGCGGCTTGTTCCAAGGGGTGCTCTGTTAAGGGGCTGAGATTCTACCGGCTGGCGTGTCTGCGCTGGCAACGTAGTGACCCTCCGAACCTGATCCGGCTAATACCGGCGTAGGGATGCGGAACCGCAGGGCGATAGTACGCCCTGATTCCCTCTTTGTGCTTTGTAGCGGACAGTTCGCGCTCATCAGGCGATGCCTGGGAGTCTCTGCGCAATCGCAAAGGTGGCTATGCACATGAACGAAACCCAAATCATCCAGGCTCTGCTGGCATTCCTGCAGCGCGAAGATGCCTCAGACGACGATTTCAACCAGCTGGCCCTTAAAATCTTCGCCTACCAGTTCACCCATAACCCACCTTATCGCCGCTTCGCCATCCAGCGCGGCCGCACGCCCCTGACGGTGAAAAGCTGGCGCAATATTCCCGCCATTCCGATTACCGCCTTTAAAGATTTGACCCTCAGCTGCCGACCCGTCGACGAAATGGCAGCCATTTTTATGACCAGCGGCACTACCGGCACGGTAAAAGGGCGCAGCTACCACCCAACGCTGGAAGTGTGGAAACATTCAATGCTGCTCAACTTCCGCCGCCGCTTTATGGCAGGCAGAGCACGTATCCGCATGGGCATTTTGTTCCCGGACCCGGTGGTGATGCCGAACTCCTCGCTGGCTACCTATCTCGATGTGGCACTACAGGAATGCGGTACGCCAGACAGTGCAGTGATGGTGGGCGAGCAGGGTCTCGAAACCGAACTTCTGTTCAACGCGCTGGAGCAGACCGAAGCTCGCGGCGAGCCGTATGCGCTGCTGGGTGCCAGCTACAGCTTCGTGCATCTGCTGGATGAAATGCAGCGCCAGCAGCGGCGCTTCTCGCTGCCTGCAGGCAGTCGCATTCTGGATACCGGCGGGTTTAAGGGCCAGTCACGCGAAATGGGCGCGGAAGAATTTTACACATCGCTCGCCGCCGCATTCGGCATTCCGCGCCAACACTGCATCAACATGTACGGCATGACCGAAATCAGCACGCAATTCTACGACTCGGGGAATGAACACTGCCCGCCGGTGAAATCAGGACCGCACTGGATCCGCACGCGTGTGGTCAATCCGCTTACCGGTGATGATGTGCCGGAGGGCGAGATTGGCGTGCTGGTGCATCACGATCTGGCGCATTTCAACTCGGTTTCCGCCCTGTTAACGGAAGATGCCGGTGCGATCGTGCCTGGCGGATTTCATCTGCTGGGACGCGCGACCGGTGCTGATGCCAAAGGCTGTTCATTGACCATGGATGCGTTTCTCGCCGGCGCGCGGGCTCCGCTGTGAAAGAAATTGCCGGTCATCTGCCGGGCCTTTCCATTGATGACGTGCAGTGGCACACGCTGAATTTCAGCAATCACGGCGAAAATCTTGAGGTTTGCGTTCCGCAACTCAATGATGAGCAGATAAACGCTCTTTCTGCGCGCATCCGCGCCAACGCCCGCGCCTACCTCTGCCAGCTAAGCGTCGCGCAGATCATTGCCGTCGTTGATCAAGCGGTAGCGCGACTGCTTGATCGCCAGCATCCATTACGCATCAAGGCTGAAAAGCTGCTGCCGATTATCACCGGTTACGATGCCGAAATGGTGCGCCTTGGCCTCACCGGCTACCTGAAAACTTTCCGCCAGCCGCAGCTGAAACGCTTTCTGGCGGAAGATTTCGCCGATCCTCAAATGCTCGATGATTTCCAACCGCGCCCGAAAGGCGGTTTCGCGCGGGCATTTGGCCCACAGCTATTGATGCACATCTGGGCGGGTAATGTGCCCGGTTTGCCGCTGTGGAGTTTGATCTGCGGTCTGCTGGTCAAGGCGGGCACCATTGGCAAACTGCCGGGCAATGAGCCACTGATGGCGAGCTGGTTCGCGCAATTGCTGGCGGAAATCGACCCAAAACTGGGCGAGTGCATCGCAGTGGTGTGGTGGAAAGGTGGCGATGCGCAAACCGAGCCAACGTGGCTGCGCCAGCCCGATGCGGTGGTGGCTTATGGCGGAAACTCAACGCTGGCAGCGATCCAACAGCGTTTGCCTGTCACCACCCGCTTTCTGCCACACGGCCACAAAATCAGCTTTGGGCTAGTGGCGAATTCAGCGCTGAATTCACGGCAGGGCGCTGAACTGGCGCGTCGCGTGGCTCACGACGTGATGCGTTACGACCAGGCGGGTTGCTACTCGCCGCAGATGCTGTTTGTCGAACGCGGCGGTAAGGTGTCGCCAGATGAGTTCGCCAGCTATATCGCCCATGAACTCGCCGCACTGGCGCATAAACATCCCCGCCGTCCGCTGGCTAGCGAAGAGACGAACAGTATTGCCGCGTGGCGTAATGGCGAGGAGATTCGCGCACTGCGTGGCGATCGCACGCTGTATGGCGATGCGACAGAGAGTTGGGCGGTGGTGAGCGTTGATCACGCGGAAGCGTTATTGCCTGGCGCCCTTGGGCGCACGTTAAAAGTGGTGTCAGTTAATGCGCTGGATGAGGTGATCGATTTGCTGGCGCCGCAGCGGCATTTTCTGCAAACCGCTGGCGTAGCGACCGCGCCGCAGGCGTTGTTCCGCATCTCCGCTCTGCTCGGGCAAGTGGGCGTTACCCGCATCGCCGCGTTTGGCAATATGACCGCGCCGGAAGCGGGCTGGCATCACGACGGGCGTTTTAGTTTGCTCGATCTGGTGACCATCACGGAAATTGAGCAGGGCGCAGAAACGGCCGCCGAACATTACGCCCCCTATGCGGACTAACGTGGCCCCGCACCGTAGCGGCGCAATTTATTGCGCGTGACGATATAAGATCTTATTTCTACTGGAGCAAAACATGAAATTCTCCAACCAGACAGTTTTAGTAACAGGCGCCAGCCGAGGTATTGGTGCGGCAATGGCTAAAGCGTTCGCCGTAGAAGGCGCGTTTGTGATGGTGAACTATCTGCGTAATGCTGCGGCGGCTGAAAGCGTGGTTGAGGCGTGTCGCGCACTGGGCGGGGACGCGCTGGCGATTGCCGCAGATGTCACGTCTGAGCCGCAGGTCTACGCGATGATGGAGCAAATCGTCAACACGACCGGCCGACTCGATGCGGTGATCAACAATGCCTTTGCGCCTTACGTTTTCGACACCGAGAATCGTCCGCGTTTCTGGGAAACCGCGTGGTCAGGATATCAGTCGCAGTTCGATGGCTCGGTTAAAGCCGCGTATAACGTCTGCCAGGCGGCGCTGCCTTTAATGCGTACGAGAGTGCGCGGCAGCATCGTTAATCTGACCAGCGATCTGGTGGCGCGTCCCTCAGTGCCGTATCACGATTACATCACGGCTAAAGCCGCGTTGACCGGTTTTAGCCGTACGCTGGCGACGGAACTGGGGCCGCTGGGCATTCGTGTTAACTGCGTCGCGCCCGGCCTGGTTTATCCCACCGATGCCAGCCAGGCAACGCGTGAAGCGGTGCGCGATCTCCTCACAACGCAAACGCCGCTGCACCGCATTGCGCGCCCGGAAGATGTCACCGGCCCGGTACTGTTTCTGGCCTCCGACTGGAGCGAATTTGTTACCGGGCAAACGTTATACGTCGATGGCGGATTAGTGATGAATTAATTCGTGGGGTCGCCATTCAGGGTAAAACTGAGTTGCCTTTTTGCGCATTGTTCACCGGGAACATGCCAGCGGTGACAATCGAATAGTTGGGAGCTCATTACATCGATCAGACTTTTGATACGACGGTGAATGCGATTTCGGTGATCTTTATCATCTTCGCGATACTGGTATTACTGGTGATTGAGAAAACGATTGGGTTGATGACGTTGAGTGAGATTGATGATGACGATTCGCACGCAGATGGCACGGCGTTTGTGGCTAAGGGAATGTTGTAGTTTGTTATCTTTGTTCATATAATTATTCTGTTCATGAATCATGAACGAAACGAAAGTGTGAACAAATGAAGATGGAACAACTGATTTCTGATGCAATCCGCTGCCTGCCGACCGGAATTCGTCTGGAGTACGACCTCGCTCCACACGTCTTGCCTTCAGCTGGCTCGGCCATACTCTTTGCGCCGCATGATGAAAGTATAAACTTCACCCTTGAGGTTAAGCATATCCATCGTATGCAGACGCTAGAGCGGGTGAAAGCGCATATCGAAAGCTTGCAGCGGGAACGCCCAGTACTGCTTATCTGCAATCAGCTCAGTCAGTCACTTGCTGCTTACTGTATGCAAAATAACATAAATTTCATCGATACCGCCGGCAATGCAAGCATTCAGTTACCAGGATTTTTTATGCTGATTGAGGGCAAACAAGAAAAAAAATCCGTGACCTCAGGCGGAAGATTCCCGGTAGGAGTCATGAAGCTGCTGTTTATCTTGCTGTCAGACCCCAGCGTTATCGACCAACCCTACCGTGCACTGGCTGAAATGGCGGGCATCTCTTTAGGTATGGTAAGCAAAGCCTTCGAATATCTTGAGCATCAACGTTATTTTCGCAAGACTAAAAATGGCAGGCGGCTCATCGGCGTAGATGAACTCTGTGCAATGTGGATAGATGACTATCCTCGCTCGTTAAAGACCAAACTTGATCAGCTGAAGCTGGCTATGCCGGAGAAACCAGAATACCTTGCTTTGATTGACGATGAAATTGCAGGAGGAGAGTTGGCAGCTGCAAACCTCAGCAACGGCTATCTGGTGCCCACCTCAGCAATTGTTTACACCCCACATTCGTTGCTGCAGCGTCGTAAAGAACTCGCGCTAAAACCTTCTCGTGAAGGGGATTTCCAGCTTATTGCCGGTTTCTGGGGACGTTTTCATCTGACTTCACGCGCGCGAGCTATGCTATGCTTGGCTGATCTGCTGGAAAGCGGTGATGACAGGAAGAGGGAAGTCGCAAGGATCATAAATGAAAAATATCTTAACCTTAACGAAGCCACTCTTTTCAGTTACTGAAGCACTGCTGCGTAGTATTAATAAAATCTGTGCTGAGCAAAGTATTGCCTATTTCATCGCGGGGGCTACTGCACGAGAAATCCTCATTCATAACGTATATGGAAGAAGCATTGGACGTCGAACACGCGATGTCGATTTTGCCGTATTTGTGGCGGGCTGGGATAGATTTGACGCATTGAAACAGGCTTTCAACGACGCCGGAGCACAATCGATTAACAGAAATCCCCACCGTATGGTTATGAATGGTATCGAGCTAGATATTATTCCATTTGGTGGTATTTCAGAGGGCAACCAAATTGCCTGGCCACCCGATCGTACGATAATTATGTCTGTCGATGGTTTTGAAGAAGCCTTCA
Organism: Enterobacter ludwigii; assembly: GCA_900068845.1. GTDB lineage: Bacteria > Pseudomonadota > Gammaproteobacteria > Enterobacterales > Enterobacteriaceae > Pantoea > Pantoea ludwigii_A. The sequence continues at coordinate 638,169 of CEFQ01000008.1, read as the reverse complement.
GCGAATCGGTATTGGTTGAGCTATCTGATGGAGAGCTTATTCCATTTTGCTCGTTACCCGGCCTTGCTTTGCTCAAGCTGTTTGCGTGGCGCGATCGCGGTGCTGAAAATGGTAAAGACGCAGCGGATCTGTACAAAATCCTTAATGAATATGGCCTGATAGAAGAAGATCGTATTTACGAACTTCCTGTCAGAGGTGAGGAAATGGAGTGGGATGTTATCCGCATGGGAGCGTATTTACTTGGCGCAGATATCGCAGCGATGAGTGGTGTTGAATCACAGTCAGAACTGCAAAGGTTAGATAAAGAAAAAATAATCGATGCAATAGTGCGTCAGTCAAATAGCGAAACAGCGGAAAATATTGAGCAAATTATTGATGATTTCTGGGCGGGGGCAATGAAGGAGAAAGATTAATTGTTAATTGGTTTGATAAATGCTGTACGTGGACGGCAACGTTGTGTGTAAGGATGGATGGAATGAGAGGATGATCGCATAGCTTTTGGCTAACACTGCTAACGCTGAGGAGGAGAACTAACATGAACAAAATAGTATTGCTAAAAGATGACATAACCAAAGTTTCGGCAGACGCTATTGTGAACGCCGCTAATACCTCGTTGCTGGGTGGAGGCGGAGTTGATGGCGCCATCCATCGGGCAGGCGGGCCAGCGATTTTGGCTGAATGCCAGAAAATCAGGAATCGACAAGGTGGCTGTAAAGTCGGAGATGCAGTGATCACCACGGCGGGTGATTTGCCGGCAAAATATGTCATTCACACCGTTGGACCACACTGGCATGACGGGCAACATGACGAAGAAACGCTGTTAAAAAATGCCTATCTGAGCTGCTTTAAGCTGATCGATGAATATGGCATTCAAACCGTTTCGTTTCCCAATATCAGCACAGGTATATACAGATTTCCTAAGGCATTGGCGGCTAAGATCGCATTGGGTGTGATTAACCAGTGTTTACGTGACAACCCCAACATCGAGCGCGTCAATTTGGTGTGCTTTGATGAGGAAAATTACGATCTGTATTCAACTATGCTTGGGCAGTAAAGTTCTAAATAATTTCATTCATCCGCTCTCGCACCGCGATATATTTACTGTTGGCTAAAACCTGATGACTATATTATTACCGCCTTAAGTCGATAAAAATTGCAACAATTAACCTTACGCAATATTCAAAAAGGAAGGATTAATAACATGGAATTTGGTTTTCAAAATCGGCTGGCCTTATTCAAGGTCTAAGGATGAACTTAACACATTATTTGCCAGGATCAACTTTAGTAATCTGGAAAATGTCAGCCCAATTGAAGCATTCGATCAAATCCAAACACAGCGTCGCATGAGCGCTATTTTCATTTTTCAGCCAGTTACACCTATTGCTTAAGAATGTAACTCAGGAACCATAACCTTTTGACGCGATTGCATTCATTTTGTCTATGGTGACAGAAGGTCTTTTGATAATCCCCGCCAAATAAAAAAAGCGGCCCTCAGGCCGCCAAAAACCTCAACTGCAGTGAACATTGAGGAAGGAGGATAATAACCGGGTTAGCCTTTTACGCCGCCGGCCGTCAGGCCGCTGACCAGCCAGCGTTGTGCCAGCAGGAACACCAGCGTAATTGGAATCGCAGACAACACCGCCGCCGCGGCAAAATCGCCCCACAAATAGTTCTGCGGATTGAGATATTGCTGCATGCCAACCGCCAGCGTGTAGCTGTTCACATCGCGTAACAGCAGCGACGCAACCGGCACTTCGGTGACCGCAGCGATAAATGCCAGAATAAACACCACCGCCAGAATAGGTACCGACAGCGGTAACAACACGAGGCGGAATGCCTGCCACGGCGTGGCGCCATCCAGCGCGGCGGCTTCTTCCAGCGATCCATCGATGGTTTCGAAATAGCCTTTAATGGTCCAGACGTGCAGGGCAATGCCGCCAAGGTAGGCAAAGATCACGCCGCCGTGGGTGTTGAGGCCGATAAACGGCAGGTATTGTCCCAGGCGATCAAACAGTGCATACAGCGCCACCAGCGACAGTACGGCAGGGAACATCTGGAAAATCAGCATGCCTTTTAACAGCGTGGCGCGTCCGGCAAACCGCATGCGGGCAAAGGCATACGCGCAGGTGGTGGAGAGCGCCACAATACCGATGGCGCTGATGGCGGCGATCTTCACCGAGTTCCACAGCCACAGCAGCACCGGGAACGGCGGCGGTGTGACGCGCCCGTCGGCGTGCTCCACGCTGAAACCTAACGCCAGTTGCCAGTGTTCCCAGGAAATCTGCTCTGGGATCAGCGAGCCGGTGGCGAAGTTACCGGCACGCAGTGAGATGGCAAAGACCATCAGCAGCGGAAACAGAATTCCCGCAATGAACATCAGCAGCAGCAGATGCGTCATCAACAGACGCAGCTTTTGCGACTTGGGTTGCACCATAGCCATAACGCCTCCTTAATCGAATTTCATCCGCACGGCTTTCAGATTGATCACCGCCAGCGCGCCCACCAGCAGGAAGATCAGCGTGGCGATTGCTGCCGCCAGGCCAAAGTCCTGCCCGCCGCCGCCTTCAAACGCAATACGCCAGGTGTAATTCACCAGTAAATCGGTGTAGCCCGCTGGCGTGGTGGTGCCGATACGATCCGGTCCGCCGTTGGTTAGCAGCTGCACCAGCACAAAGTTATTAAAATTAAAGGCGAAACTGGCGATCATCAGCGGCATCAACGGCTTTAACAGCAGCGGCAGGGTAATCAGGAAGAAATTTTGCATGGGCCCGGCGCCGTCCATCGCCGAGGCTTCATAAAGATCGTCCGGAATGGCTTTCAACAGTCCCATGCAGAGGATCATCATGTAGGGATAACCGAGCCAGGTATTGACAATCACCAGCATGGTGCGCGCCAGCGTCGGATCGCTAAACCACGCGGGTTGGAAGCCGAACAACGCTTTCAACATCACGTTGATTTCACCGAAGCTCTGATTGAATAAGCCTTTAAAGATCAAAATCGAGATAAACGCAGGCACGGCATACGGCAAAATCAGCATCACGCGATACACCGCTTTGCCTTTCAGCGCTTCCCACTGCACTAAGCAAGCCAACACCATGCCAACCGCCACGGTGAGCACCACCGTCACGAAGGAAAACAGCAGCGTCCAGCCAAAGATCGCCAGAAACGGTTTTTGAATCCCTTCATCAGTAAACACGCGAATGAAATTCTTCCAGCCGCTATTCACCGTAAAGCCCGGACTTAGCGCTTCGCCGCTGGCGTTCTGATAGAAACCGCTTTCGCGATTGGCCTGATACAGCACGCCGTTTTGCTGATTTTTTAGATCGCCATTAGGTTGCAGCACATACAGCGGGCGCGTGCCAGAGAACTGCCGCAGTGAACTCATCACCACCTGACGACCATCTGGCAGCTCGGCCTGAATCTGGTTCAGCGCCTGACGATGGGTGGTGACGATGCGCAGCGTGGCGCGTTCGCCCGGCGGCGGCGGGGCGCTGGCCAGTTTCAGCTGTTGCGCGCCGCCAAAGGCGAACGCCGGTGAGACGAAGGTTTGCCCGTTGGCGGCTTCGGTCAGTACCAGCTGCCAGCGATCGCCTGCCGGGATCAGCGAGAAATTAAGCGCCGATCCATCCTGATACTGACGGCTCAGCAACACCTGTTGCGCGCGTTCCAGCGTCAGCTGGTTGGTGCTGCTGTAGTTGGTAAAGGCAATCGCCACGGTACAGGCGAGGGGAAACAGGACGAACAGCGCCATGCCCGCAAGGCCGGGATAGACATAGCGCCAGGCATAAGCGCGACGATTGGCATAAATCCAGATGCCGACGGCGCTGATAATCAGCGTCACCAGCGCAAACAGATATTCACCTTTTGCATACATCAGCACGAGCAGATAGCCGACCAGCAGACAGCAGATACCGAGAAAAAGAGCCTTCAGCACGGCGCTGAACCGTGCTGTTTTCGGTTTTCCTGACATGATGCGGTTTTCCTTAACAGCCAGTAACGAGCCGGATTGCGCCGGCTCTGGTAGAGAGGATTACTTGTTGAGTCGTGCCTGCGCATCTTTCAGCGCCGCATCGACGCTTTGACGTCCACTCAACGCATTCAGCGTGGCCGTGCGCATCGCGTACCAGAAGGCGGCCATCTGCGGAATGTTCGGCATGATGTCGCCGTTGCGCGCGTTGGTCATGGTGGCGGCGATACGCTCATCCTTCTCCAGCGTCTGCTGGAATGATTTCAGCGCCACCGCGCCAAGCGGTTTGTCTTTGTTGACCGCGTCAAGACCGGCATCGGTCAGCAGGTAATTCTCCAGGAACTCTTTGGCCAGCTCTTTGTTTGGGCTGGCGGCATTGATGCCGGCACTCAGCACGCCGACGAAGGTTTTGGCATTTTTGCCATGCAGCGTTGGCAGCAGCGTGACGCCGTAATTGATTTTGCTCTTGTCGATGTTGCTCCACGCCCACGGCCCGTTGATGGTCATGGCGGTTTGCCCCTTGTTAAAGGCGGCTTCGGCGATGGAGTAATCGGTATCAGCATTCAGCGTTTTGGCCTTTACCTGGTCAACCAGAAAGGTCATACCCGCTTTGGCGCCAGCGTTATCCACGCCGGTATCTTTCACGTCGTAGCGGCCATCGGTGAGCTTAAAGGCATAAGCGCCGCCCGCCGCCAGCAGCGGCCAGGTGAAGTACGGCTCCTGCAGGTTAAACATCATGGCGCTCTTGCCCTGCGCGCGCATTTTCTTATCCAGCGCGGCGATCTCTTCCCAGGTTTTTGGCGGTTCAGGCAGCAGATCTTTGTTGTAGATAAGCGATAAGGATTCAACAGAGATTGGATAACCGATCAGCTTGCCATTAAAGCGTACCGCGTCCCAGGTGAAGGGGAAGATTTTCTCCTGGAAGCGCGCGTCCGGCGAAATCTCCGCTAACAAGCCTGACTGCGCATAACCACCGAAGCGGTCGTGGGCCCAGAAGATGATATCCGGGCCGTCGCCAGTGGCGGCGACCTGCGGATACTTCTCTTCCATCTTGTCCGGATGCTCAACCGTCACCTTGATGCCGGTTTCCTGCTCAAACTTTTTACCCACTTCAGCCAGGCCGTTGTAGCCCTTATCGCCGTTGATCCAGATGACCAGCTTTCCCTCTTCAATTTTGGCAACGGCAGAAGCTGAAAACAGCACGGCCGTCAGGGCGGAAAGGGCAAGAATGCGTGCACCGGTTTTCATTGTCATAACTCCATCCTGTTAGCGGAAACGGAAATCGTTTTACCTGCCACATTGTGAGTATCTGCCGCCGCTTCTCATCCTCCCCGGCTCTACGCCTGCGCGCTATCAGTTGTGATCTGTGTTGCAAAACCATCCGTTTATTACGGACTGGCGCACAGAATCGCCGTGCTGCTCTGCGTGATACGTCACAAAAATGGTTGCCTGCCGCGTTGGGTCACCTGCGTCTGCACGTTCTCCTCCTCCCGCCTCCTCCCCCACGCTGACGCCCTGCGGTGGAGGATGTTGACGCTTACGTCCTTGCCCATAGTGGTCGCCGGGGTCTGTCCGTGGATTTGCGGACAAGGATTAGCAAGCTGAGAGGAAAGCATCATGTCGAGCGTTACGTTGCGCAGTGTCTCTAAGGTTTGGGGTGAAACCGAGGTGTCGAAAAACATCAGCCTTGAGATCGCAGAAGGAGAGTTCGTGGTGTTTGTCGGACCTTCGGGCTGCGGGAAGTCGACGCTGCTGCGCATGATTGCCGGTCTGGAAACCATCACCAGCGGCGATCTGTTTATTGGTGACAAACGCATGAATGAGGTACCGCCCGCCGAGCGCGGTATCGGCATGGTATTTCAGTCCTACGCGCTGTATCCCCATCTTTCGGTGGCTGAGAACATGTCGTTCGGCCTGAAGCTGGCGGGCACGCGTAAAGCGGAGATCCAACAGCGGGTCAATCAGGTGGCGGAAGTGCTGCAACTGGCGCATCTGCTGGATCGCCGTCCCAAAGCGCTGTCGGGTGGTCAGCGTCAGCGCGTGGCGATTGGTCGCACGCTGGTGGCAGAACCGCGGGTGTTTTTACTCGATGAACCGCTTTCTAACCTCGACGCGGCACTGCGCGTGCAGATGCGTATTGAGATCTCACGTCTACATAAGCGCCTGAAGCGCACCATGATTTACGTCACCCACGATCAGACCGAAGCAATGACGCTGGCCGATAAGATTGTGGTGCTGGATGGCGGACACGTTGCCCAGGTCGGCAAGCCGCTCGAGCTTTATCACTATCCCGCCAATCGTTTCGTCGCCGGTTTTATCGGCTCACCGCGCATGAACTTCTTACCGGTGAAAGTCACCGCCACCGCCATCGATCAGGTTCAGGTGCGCTTACCCAACACTCAGCTGGTTTGGCTGCCGGTCGACAGCGCGGGTGTGCAGGTGGGCAGCAACATGTCGCTCGGTATTCGTCCTGAACACCTGCTCTCCAGCGATATCGCTGATGTCACCCTTGAAGGCGAGGTGACGGTAGTCGAGCAGCTGGGACACGAAACGCAAATTCACCTCCAGATTCCCGCTATTCGTCAAAGCCTGGTGTACCGCCAGGAGGACGTCGTGCTGGTAGAAGAGGGCGCCCTGATGGGCATCGGCCTGCCGCCGGAGCGTTGCCATCTTTTCCGTGAAGATGGTAGCGCCTGTCGCAGGTTACATCAGGAGCCCGGTGTTTAGCCCTGCAAAACAATAAAAGCAATGACCTCAGGAGATAGAAAATGTTAACTCTGCGCAAACTCCCTATCGCGGTTGCAATCGCGGCAGGTACACTCGCTGCCCCGTCAATGGCAGTCGATTTTACTGGCTATGCCCGTTCCGGCATTGGCTGGACCGGCAGTGGTGGGGAACAGCAATGTTTTCAGGCCACCGGTGCTCAAAGTAAATACCGTCTGGGCAACGAATGTGAAACCTACGCTGAACTAAAGCTGGGCCAGGAAGTATGGAAAGAGGGTGATAAAAGCTTCTATTTTGATACCAACGTCGCCTATTCGGTTTCCCAGCAGAATGACTGGGAAGCCACTTCTCCCGCGTTCCGCGAAGCCAACGTGAAAGGTAAAAACCTGATTGATGCGTTGCCGGGATCCACTATCTGGGCCGGTAAGCGTTTCTATCAGCGCCATGACGTCCATATGATCGACTTCTACTACTGGGATATTTCCGGTCCCGGTGCGGGTCTGGAAGATGTTGATCTCGGTTTCGGTAAACTCTCTTTTGCGGCCACACGCTCCTCTGAAGCGGGCGGCTCTTACACCTTCTCCAGCGATCAGATTCGTGATTACGCTACCAGCACCGCAAATGACGTGTTTGACGTGCGTCTGGGTGGTTTGGAAACGAACCCGAACGGTGTGCTGGAGCTGGGCGTCGATTATGGCCGTGCCAATGCGCGTGATGGCTATCGCCTGGAAGATGATGCGTCTAAAGATGGCTGGATGTTCACCGCCGAACATACGCAGAGCATGATGAAAGGCTACAACAAATTTGTGCTGCAGTACGCCACCGACGCACTGACTTCTCAGGGCAAAGGGCTGCCGCAGGGCACCAACATTAACAACAGCGGCAGCATGTATCGCGTCCTCGATCACGGCGCAATTACCCTCGCCGATCGCTGGGATCTGATGTATGTCGCTATGTACCAAAATACCGATCTCGATAACAACCGAGGTACCGAGTGGTACACCGTGGGCGTGCGTCCCATGTACAAATGGACGCCGATCATGAGCACGCTGCTTGAAGTGGGCTACGACAACGTGAAATCGCAGCAGGTGAACGAACGCAACGGCCAATACAAAGTGACCCTTGCGCAACAGTGGCAGGCGGGCGACAGCATTTGGTCGCGTCCGGCACTGCGTCTGTTCGCCACCTACGCCAAGTGGGATGAGAAGTGGGGCTACAGCAAAGACAGCGCAGGTGATTTGACCTCCTTTGCCTCTAACGACAGCAGCGGCAACGGCATCTTAACGAACAGCCGTGGCAACAACGATGAGGTGACATTCGGGGCGCAGATGGAGATTTGGTGGTAATGCTCCCGCGGATGTCCTGACCGAGACAAACTCTTTTCGGCGCGGCGCGCCATTGCCTGGTTCGCGCCGCAGCCTGACAGCCTTTTGAGGTTTTACCATGATAATGAAAAAAACAGTTTTTGCGCTCTGCCTGAGCGCCGCGTTGTTCGCCGGCCAAAGTCTACCGGCGATCGCGGATGTCAATCTGGTACCGCAGGATCTCTCTGCCGCGCCCACATTTCCTGCCGCCAGCCTGCAAACGCTGAGCTGGCTGCCGGTGGATACCTCGCGCACCCAGGTCACCACGCTGAGTGAGAGCCACACCAGGTTGAACGCTGCGGGCGTAACGGGTTCGGTGGCGGCCTACAGCTTGCCAGCCAATATCGGTGAACTCACCATTACGCTGAGCAGTGAAGTGAAACAAAATCAGGTGTTCGCGCCTAATGTGCTGGTGCTGGATGAGAACATGCGCCCGGCGGCCTGGTTTCCGGCACGCTTTTTCACCTATCAGCAGCCGGGCGTGATGGCGGCGGATCGGCTGGAAGGCGTGATGAAACTGACGCCTGCGCTGGGTCAGCAAAAGATCTATCTGCTGGTGTTTACCACCGAGAAGGATTTGACCGAAATCACCACGTTACTGGATCCGGCAAAAGCCTACGCTCGAGGCACCGGCAATGCGGTGCCGGATATTCCCGATCCGATTGCGCAGCACAGCCGCGACGGCACGCTGAAACTCAAAGTGAAAACCAGTTCAGGTTCATCAATTCTGGTTGGGCCGCTGTTTGGATCATCAAGTCCTGCGCCGGTAACGGTGGGCAATACGCAGCCGGTTGCGGCGACCACCTATCGCGCAGCCCCCGCGCCGGAGGCCAAACGTGAGCCGATAATGACGGATACCGAAGGTTACTTTAATCAGAACATCCGCGAAGCGGTTGAGAAGGGCAATATCGATAAGGCATTGAAGCTGCTGGATGAGGCAGAGCGTTTAGGCTCCACATCAGCCAGACAAGTGTTTATCAGCAGTGTTAAAGGCAAGGGGTAAAGCGCCCCGACACTGCTGATTTGTCCCATCTGGTGCGCTTCGGCGCACCTTTTTTTTTTGCAAGCTAAACACCGCACAGTTCGTAGCGGCGCAATTTATTGCGCAATGAATTGCGCCGTTACGGGTGAAGTTCGCCTTCCATGGCGAACATTCATTTCATCGTCCGCCGCCGTTGATCGATATCCGCCAGCAACGCGTTGATCTGCGGGTCTGCAAACATCTCCTCCAGCGAGGCGCTGAGTTTGCGCCGCCAGTTGGGATATTGGCTGGTGGTACCGGGAATATTCACCGGGGAAGCCATATCCAGCCACTCCTCAGGTTGCAGGCCGAGCAGCGCACTGTTGCTGTCGGCCAGATAGCGCTGCATCGCGGCACTTAGCGCCCGATCCATCACCTGTGGTTCGGCCTGTTCGGCTAGACAGCCGCTGCGTTGCAAGCTCTTAAACAGCGCGCGCCGTGCTGCCAGGCGTGACTTATTGAGCCCGGCGAGAATCTGCTTGTCAGGATAGAGTCCTAGCGCGCTGCCCAGACGTAAATCGTCGCTTTGCCACCAGCCGCGCAGGGTTGGCATATCGTGGGTGGTGGCGACCGCCATCGCCTGACGTGGCCAGCGGGAAGGGGCGCGAAAGGCCACGTTTGACGTCTGCTCAAAATAAAGCACTTTGTAGGAGTAAACGCCGGCTTGTTGGAGCTTGCCGATAATCTTCTCTGGCACCGTACCCAAATCTTCCCCAATCACCATGCAGTGATGACGCTGACTCTCCAGCGCCAGAATCGCCAGCAGATCGTCAATGGGATAATGGACATAAGCCCCTTCCGCCGCGCTTTCACCCTGCGGGATCCACCACAGCCGCAGCAGCGCCATCACGTGATCGATACGCAATGCGCCGCAGTCGTGCATGTTGGCGCGCAGCAGCGCAATCCATGGCTCGTAGGCGCGGGCCTGCATAATCTGCGGATCCATCGGCGGCAATCCCCAGTTCTGCCCCAGCGGGCCGAGAATATCCGGCGGCGCGCCGACGCTGGCCTGCAAGCAGTAAAGCTCGCGATCGCTCCAGGTTTCTGCGCCGCCCTGCGCCACGCCCACCGCTAAATCGCGGTATAAGCCAATCGGCATTTCATGCTGCCGGCACACTGCCCAGCAGTCAGCGAACTGGCGAGCGGCCAGCCATTGCAGCCACAGATAAAAGCGCACTTCATAAGTGTGCTCGATGCGGAATGCCCGCACCGCCGCGCTGTCAGGAGATTGCAACTCCGCAGACCAGGTTGTCCAGTCGTAGCGCCGATCGTCTTCGGCGATCTGCGCGGCGTGCAGCGCATCGAAAACGCCCTGATGCAGCAAACTTTCACCGCCTTGCTGCATAAAGGCTTCAAAGGCCGTAACCTGATGATCCTCCGCACTGCGCTGCCTGAAGTGTTGCCAGGCGAGACGCAGCGCCTCCAGTTTAAGTCGGGTGACCGCTGAGTAATCAACCCACTCAGCGTTCCGCGCCGCCTGTATTGCCTGCAGCGTACTGTCCGCCTGCCACCAGCGCTGCGCATCTTCACTCAGCGTAAAATCCTCAACGGCGGCGACATCGATATACAGCATATTGAGCCAGCGCCGCGATGACGGGCTGTACGGGCTGGCGCTTTCCGGGGTCGCCGGGAACAGTGCATGCAGCGGATTCAACCCAATGCAGGCACCGCCACGCTGTGCGACCGCGACCAGCATCTGCTTTAAATCACTGAAATCGCCGATTCCCCAGTTAGTAGTCGATCGCAGCGTATACAACTGAATACAGGCGCCCCACAGCGATTGCCCTTGCTGGATGGCTGGCGGCTCGTAACAGCGAACCGGCGCGACAATAATCCGGCTGTGAAACGCCTGCTGATGCGCGATAAAGGTCAGCTGGTGATAACCGAAAGGCAGCGCAAACAAACGGATCGGCTGATCGGCAAGACAATGGCCTTTCCAGGTTTCTCCCTTTTCCGCAATCAGCTGCCATTCGCCTTCAATACCGGGCGCAGGCAGCACAATCTCAGCGTCTTCTCCTTGCACGATGTGCACCGGCGGCAGCGGTGAGGCGTTCATTTTTGGCGGATGCATGGCCGCCAGCAAACGCTGGCGGGTAATGGCAGAGACCGATTGCAGCTGGCCGTGGGCGTCGATGTATTCGCTGGCGATGTCGGCGGTTGGCGTGAGAGTGCTGTTCATCGCGTGGCCTGCCAGATGCGTTGCTGGTAGTCACGGATGGCGCGGTCAGCGCTGAACATGCCACAGCGTGCGGTGTTCAGAATGGCGGCGCGCGTCCAGCCAGGCTGATCGGCCCACAAGGTTTCTGCCTGCACCTGCGCATTGAGGTAGTGGCGAAAATCGGCCAGCACCAGATAAGGATCGCCGCCTTTGGCGCTCAGGCTGTGCAGCAGCGGTTCGAACGCAGTGACGTCGCCGTCGCTGAAGGTGCCGTCTTCTAACGCTTTCAATACCCGATCCAGCTGCGCATCTTTTTTGCGCCATGCGTCAGGCGAGTAGCCTTCCGCTTTCAACGCGCTGACCTGATCGACGGTATGACCAAAGATAAAGATATTATCGGGCCCAACTTGCTCGGCGATCTCCACATTAGCGCCATCCAGCGTGCCGATGGTCAACGCCCCGTTGAGTGCCAGCTTCATGTTGCCGGTGCCGGATGCCTCTTTACCGGCGGTAGAAATCTGCTCGGACAGATCCGCTGCCGGGATCAGCCGCTCCGCAACCGAAACGTTGTAATCAGGCACAAACACCACTTTGAGGCGATCGCCAACGCGGGGATCGTTGTTGACGATAGCCGCCACTTTGTTAATCGCGTAGATGATGTTTTTGGCCAGCACATAACCCGGCGCGGCTTTGGCACCAAACAGCACCACGCGCGGCGTCAGGTTGGCTTGCGGATCGCTCACCAGCGTTTGCCACAGGGCGATAATGTGCAGCAGCGCGAGATGCTGACGCTTGTACTCGTGCAAACGCTTAATCTGCACATCAAACATCGCTTCAGGATTCACTTTGACGCCGGTGCGTTCTGCGATCCATTGCGTCAGCGCGATCTTGTTCTGCTGCTTAATGGCGCGGTATTGGGCCTGGAATGCGGCGTGATCGGCGTAGGTTTCTAATGCCTTTAGCTGATCGAGATCGGTGAGCCACGGCTGAGTAAGGGTTTTGGTGATCAATGTCGCCAGCGCCGGATTGCACTGGTTTATCCAGCGGCGCGGCGTGATGCCGTTGGTGACATTATGGAATTTATCTGGCCACAGCGCGTGATATTCCGGGAAGAGATCTTTCACCACCAGCTGTGAATGCAGCGCCGCGACACCGTTCACTGCAAACCCGCTGGTGACACAGAGATTGGCCATGCGCAGCTGGTTGTTATGTATCAACGCCAGTTTCGCCCAAGTGGCTTCATCCCCAGGCCAGCGTGCCTCAACCTGCTTCTTCAACTGGGCATTAAGTTGGTTGATGATCAGCATATGGCGCGGCAACAGGGCACGCACCATGCGTATATCCCAGCACTCCAGCGCTTCAGGCATTAAGGTGTGATTGGTATACGCAAAGGTGCGCTGGGTAATACGCCACGCCTCGTCCCAGCTCATCGCGTGTTCATCCAGCAGCAGGCGCATCAGCTCAGGGATCGCCAGCGTTGGATGGGTATCGTTAAGCTGAATGACCTCGTGATCCGGCAAGGATGCTATGCTGCGCCCGACGCGTTGGTGACGGCGAAGAATGTCCGCCAGCGAGCAGGCGCACTGGAAATATTGCTGCATCAGACGCAGCTTTTTACCGTTGTCGTGATTGTCATTGGGGTAGAGCACTTTGGTAAGTTTTTCTGCCTCAATGCCCGGCTGCTCGGCACGCAGGAAATCACCGCGATTGAAGCGCTGCAGATCAAACGGCTGCGCATGTTTCGCCTGCCACAGACGCAGCGGTTGGGTTACGCCATTCTGATAACCCACCACCGGCAGATCCCAGGCTTCACCCAGAATTTGCACCGCAGGCTCCCAGCGCGGCACGCCATTTTGCGTGATGACTTTGCCGCCGAGATGCACCTGCACGGTTAACGCGGCATTGTGATTGAACCACGGATAGCTGTCGCGCTGCCAGTTGTCCGGCATCTCTTGCTGCGCGCCATCTACGAAGTGCTGGCGAAACAGACCGTACTGATAATTGAGTCCGTAGCCGGTGGCGGGTTGTCCAACCGTCGCCATCGAATCGAGAAAACAGGCAGCAAGTCGACCCAAGCCGCCATTGCCCAACGCCGGATCGGTTTCACACGCTTCCACGTCGCTTAGCGTAATATTCCACTCGGCCAGCGCCGCGTTCACGTCGTCATACCAGCCAAGATTGAGCAGATTGTTGCCGGTCAGTCGGCCAATCAGAAACTCCATCGAGATGTAGTTAACGTGACGCTGCGAAGTGACTGACGGTGGCGCAGGCATCTCCGCCAGCATATCGGCCAGTGCGCCGCTTAACGCCTGCCACCATTGGTCTGGCGTCATCTCTTTTGCATCGTGCAGACCAAACCGTTGCCATTGTCGAGTTAGTGCGTGTTTAAAACGGGTGCGATCAAATTTCATAATCAGTCCTGTAACGGCGGAAGTGAATGTGCTTCATTCTGCGCGTCAGCCATTACACGCTCCTCCTCCCGCACCAAATTCAGCGGGGAGGATGAGCGGGGAGGAGAGGCTGAGGTAAATCTGAAAGCGTGACAAGAATGTGATAACCCTCGCTTTTGTTAAGTTTGCTTAATGGGTTCGCTTGCAATAGGTAAACGAATATCTGAACGTATGTGACGATTAATTACGAAGCGTAAAATAATGATGCGCCACGTTTAGGGAGAAGCGTTCACTGATGTTAATACCCTCCAAACTCAGCCGACCTGTACGCCTTGAGAACACGGTTGCGCGCGAGCGCCTGATGCAAAAACTCGGCGCGGCAGGCAATTACCGTTTGGTATTGGTGACCAGCCCGGCCGGATATGGCAAAACCACGCTGATATCACAGTGGGCGGCGGGAAAAGCCAATCTGGGCTGGTATTCACTGGATGAGGGCGACAATCAGCCTGAACGCTTCGTTGATTACTTAATTGCGGCGCTACAACAGGCGACGCAGGGCGGTTGCACCTCCAGCGAAGCGTTGGCGCAGAAACGGCAATATATCAATCTGAATGCGTTGTTCGCCCAGTTGTTCAGTGAGCTGACGGCGTGGCAGCAACCGACCTGGCTCATCATTGATGATTACCATCACATCACCAATCCCGTTATTCATGACGCCATGCGTTTCTTCTTACGCAACCAACCCGAAAATGTGACGCTGATTTTACTGTCGCGTAATCTGCCGCAACTCGGCATTGCTAATCTGCGCGTGCGTGAACAACTGATTGAATTAGGCAGCCAGCAGCTGGCGTTTACCCATCATGAAGCCAAGCAGTTTTTTGATTGCCGCCTGACCACGCCACTGGCATCCGAAGAGAGCGGTCGCCTGTGTGACGATGTGGCGGGCTGGGCGACTGCGTTGCAGCTGATTGCGCTCTCGACGCGTCAGGGCGCCAGCTCCGCCCAGGATTCGGCACGCCGACTTTCCGGTATTAACGCCAGCCATCTTGCCGATTATCTGGTGGAGGAAGTGCTGAACAACGTGGACAGCGCCACGCGCAATTTTCTGCTGAAAAGTGCGCTGCTGCGTTCTATGAATGACACGCTGATTGCCTGCGTAACGGGTGAAGAACAAGGGCAAATGCGGCTGGAAGAGATTGAGCGTCAGGGGCTGTTTTTACAGCGCATGGATAACTCGGGCGAGTGGTTTAGCTATCATCCGCTGTTTGGCAGTTTTTTGCGTCAGCGCTGTCAGTGGGAACTGGCGGCGGAATTACCTGCGCTGCATCGTGCGGCGGCTGAAAGCTGGATGCGACTGGGTTTCCCCGGCGAAGCGATCCATCACGCGCTGGCCGCCGGTGATGCGTTGATGCTGCGCGACGTACTGCTGCAATACGCCTGGACGCTGTTTAATCAGAGCGAACTCACGCTGCTGGAAAACTCTCTCAAGGCGCTACCGTGGGAGATTCTGCTGGAGAATCCGAAGCTGCTGCTGTTGCAGGCGTGGCTGATGCAAAGTCAGCACCGTTTCTCCGAAGTGAGCAGTTTGCTCACGCGTTTTGAACACTCCTGTAGCGAAGAGATTGATGATGTGCTGCGCGGCGAATTCAATGCGCTGCTGGCGCAGGTCTCCATTAACGACGGTAATGCTGAAGAAGCTGAGCGGCTGGCGTTGCTGGCGCTCGAAGCGCTACCCGAAAGCCGACAATACAGTTGCATCGTGGCCACTTCGGTATTGGGCGAAGTGATGCACTGCAAAGGCGAGCTCAGCAGTTCGTTGAAGCTGATGCGCCAGACCGAGCAGATGGCGCGTCGTGAAGAAGCGTGGAATTACGCGCTGTGGAGCCTGATTCAGCAGAGTGAAATTCTCTTCGCGCAGGGATTTCTCCAGTCCGCTTATGAGATGCAGGAGCGGGCATTTGTATTGGTCAAAGAGCAGCATCTGACGCAGTTTCCCATGCATGAATTCCTGCTGCGTATTCGCGCTCAACTATTGTGGGCGTGGGGCCGACTCGACGAAGCGGAACAGGCGGCGCGCGAAGGGATGAAAGTGCTAAAAGGCTATCAGCCACAGCAGCAGATTCAGTGCCTCGGTTTGCTGGTGCAGTGCTCGCTGGCGCGCGGCAATCTCGATAATGCCCGCAGCCACCTAAGTCGGCTGGAGAATTTGCTCAACAACGGATCGCTGCACAGCGACTGGATCGCCAATGCTGATAAGGTACGGGTAATTTTTTGGCAGATGACCGGCGACAGCCAAAGCGCCAGCAGCTGGATGCGTCAGACCGCGAAGCCTGAGTTTGCCAATAACCACTTCTTGCAAGGGCAGTGGCGCAACGTGGCACGCGCGCAGATCTTGCTGGGGAATATGAGCCAGGCTGAAGTGGTGCTGGATGAACTGAATGACAATGCCCGTGCGCTCAACCTGATGAGCGATATGAACCGCAATCTACTGCTGTTAAATCAGATTTACTGGCAAACCCAACGCAAAGCGGAAGCCCAACAGGCACTGACCGAAGCGCTGAAACTGGCGCGCAGCACGGGTTTCGTCAGCCATTTTGTGATTGAAGGTGAAGCGATGGCGCAGCAGCTGCGGCAACTTATTCAGCTCAACACCCTGGATGAACTCGATAATCATCGCGCCAGACGGATCCTCAGCGAGATTAATAAATATCATCGCCATAAGTTTGCCCATTTTGACGAAGGCTTTGTTAGCCGCCTGATTAATCATCCCGATGTGCCGGAGCTGATCCGCACCAGCCCGCTAACCCAACGCGAATGGCAGGTTTTGGGGCTGATCTATTCGGGATACAGCAACGATCAGATTGCTGGCGAGCTGGATGTCGCTGCCACCACGATCAAAACGCATATTCGCAATCTTTACCAAAAATTGGGCGTGACGCACCGCGCAGAGGCGATGAATCAGGCGCAGTCGATGCTGCGGATGATGGGGTATGTGTAATAAATCGGTCGCCATAAATGGCGTAATGCCGATCAGTTAAGCACCAAGCCACTTTCGTTCGCCATCGGCTGGGGCACTTTCAGCTATGCCGTGCGGCGACCGAGCAGAGGACGCCTGGCCGCGCCCTCTGCACTCCCGGGCCCTGCGCCAGCCCAGCCCGCCGCTGCGCGGTGCCTTCACTCATTCACGCTTCCTGACGGACCGGCGGCGATTCGCTCCTGCTCAGCGCCGCCTCTCGCCGCATCCCTGCGGCGCGCCCTGGAATCCTTCACTCGCTCAGCGGACTGGGATGTCGCCTCAACACCCACGCTGGAGCATCAATGCCTATTTATTAATCAATGTCGCTGTAACGGCTGTAGGGTCACCATTCATGGCGACCAAGTTACCGAGCCAATGCGCTGCTTAACTAACGAGCATTACGCCATAAATGGCGACCCTGCGAAAAACCGCGTCAAATCAAGGTAGGGTGCGCATCAATGCGCACCTGGAAATATATGAAATCATGGTTTCATCAGTTTATTTCTCTTGCGAGCCACTCTTCGCGGGTTAACTCCCATAATTCGTAATCGAGAACACCCGCGACATACTCTTTTTTACCGGTTTTTATCAGACGCATGCCAGATTTACGTGAGATCATCACCGAGCCGGTATTCACCGCCGCTTTTGGCACGCGTAATACTTCGCGGCCCAGCGTTCTAAACCAGTAGTCGTTCACGGCGTTGCAGGCTTCACTCATGAATCCGCGTTGCTGCCACTCAGGTACCAGCCAGAATCCGCGGTTATCATTTTCTTCATCGCGCAATTCGATCAGCCCAATTAATTCCTCAGGTTTATCCTGGCGTCTGATGCTCCAGCACCAGCATCGACCTTCGTTGACAGCGGGCAACACCACGTTATCCACGTAATCTTGCGAGGCACCTTCAGGATAAGGCCACGGCACGGCAGCATTGAGATAACGCACGATCTCCCAGCGAGGGAAAGCAATTTGCATCGCCTGCCCATCGCCGCTTTCAAGTGGCTTCAGGATTAATCGTTCCGTTTTGATTTCTGGCGTCATATATCCTCCATTTTGGGCCTTTGCTCCAGCCTGGTCATCGTCAATTAAGGTTTGTCCCTGCTATCCAGCCGCAGTTGCATAAATGTTAGATCCAGCCAGCGGCCAAATTTCGTTCCTACCTGGCTAATCTGTCCGGCATCGGTAAATCCTAACTTGCGATGTAACGCGATTGAAGGTGTGTTTTCAGACTCAATGCCCGCCACCATCACGTGCTTACCTTGCTCGGTTGCATGCGTGATAAGTGACTGCATTAATGCCACACCAATGCCTTTTCCCTGTGACGCTTTATGGACATAGACCGAATGTTCAACCGTGTAGCGGTATCCATCCCAGGGGCGCCAGTCACCATAGGAAGCGTAGCCGAGCGCATTATCCTGCTCATCAACGGCAACCAGAACCGGAAATCCCGCCGTTTGCCGATCTGACAACCATGTGATTCGGTTAGCAATATCGACCGTTTTATCATTCCAGATAGCCGTGCTGTTTATCACCGCATCGTTATAAATATCAGTGATTACCGCTGCATCTTTTTCAACTGCCGAACGTATGCTCACCATAGACACCTCGCTGTTATGCCACTAAAGTAGACACTTCGTACACTATCTTATATATCCACTATGTCAGACGAAAAATCCACTAAAGAAGATGATTTAAACGCGCGCATTGGTAAAAAAGTGAAGGCTGAAAGAGAAAAACGCAGCTGGTCGCTGACTGAATTGGCTGAGCAATCAGGCGTATCTCGGGCGATGATCCATAAAATTGAACGGGGTGAAAGCAGTCCTACAGCAACGTTGCTGGCACGTTTGGCGGGTTCGTTTGATATGAGCATGTCGCAACTGATCGCGTTGAGCGAAGTTCAAACGGGAACATTACTGAAACAGCATGAGCAGCCGGTTTGGCAGGACCCTGAAACGGGATACATACGACGCCACGTGTCGCCGGGGCAGATACCGCTCGATCTTGTCAGCATCGAATTGCCGCCCGGTGTTAGCGTGCCGATGCCGGTCATTTCCTATCTGTCGCGCCGTCAGCTTATCTGGATTTTAGAGGGCGAATTACGTTTTCAAGAAGGTGGAAAAATCTTCGAAATGCAAACGGGTGATTGTCTGGAACTCGGCGATCCTGCTGACTGTATTTTCAGGAATGACTCAGAACAACGTTGTCGCTATGCGGTCATCGTACTCAAATAAAAGTAGCAGCAGTTAAACATCCATTATTAATGGACGTAAAACTGCCGCCTGGATTGTGCCTTAATGCGCGCACCAGTTCCTGAGCGAATTAATCCCGCCATCAGGTGAGGTAAAGCCAGAACAACCTAATATCGAGTCGAATAACTTCTCGTGGAATACCGGCGTTTTGTCATTCTGCAGTTGCTGAAGTTTGGCAAATGACGCTTTGTTATTACTGTCACTTAAAAACGTATCTGATGCCCAAACCATAATCGGCACCGTGCGCTGCGCCATCGGTGCATGATCGCGTGGTGTGCCGTGGAAATGCAGATTATCGGAAATCGATTCCCCATGATCCGATGCATAAAATACGATGGCATTTTTATCTTTCAGGCTATCGAAAGTCTGCTTAAGAAAATAATCGGTATATAAAAGACTATTATCATAGGAATTAATCATCTCCTCGGTGCTGCAGGCATCATCAATGCCCTGACACTCCGGCTTATAACGCGCAAACGCCCGTGGATAGCGCTCGGTATACATATAATGTGAGCCTTTAGTATGAAGAATCACAATGTGTTTACCCTGCGGATGGCGCTGAATAGAGTCCTGCAATTCATTAATCAGCGCCATATCATCCACCGGCTTACCGACATTCCGCTTCTCTGCCTGAATAGATTCGCGCATTGAATAACTGTCAGCCATGACTTTGTTATAGAACCAGGCTTCGCTCTGCATCGAATAGAGATCTTCCGAGAATCCCTGCTTCTTCATCACCGTGAAGACATTCATCTCTTTCAACGTACGCTGCGGGGCTTCTGAGGCGCCGCCTTCTCTGACAAACATACAGCGCAGCGAGAGCTTGGTTGAGGTATCACAGGAATAGCCCTGCAAGTGAACCAGGTTTTTTTCGTGATCGAGATAAGGCGTGTTATCGCGATCGTAACCGTATAAACCCATGTGATCGCGGCGGGCACTTTCACCAATCACAAACACGATATACAAGTTATCCGCATTTTTCGGTGGAACGTATTTAAAGTGCTCAGCGGGATCGTAAAGATTACGGTTATCTTCAGCCTGGCTGAACGAACTATAAGCCAGCAAGCCAACGCCCGATAGCCAGTTAGACGGCGAATAAGTACCCGCAACAATGCCACCATAGCTGGCCATCATGCGATTATTTTTCTTATCCTGTTCATCCTGCACCTCGCCCATTAAATTCAACGGCAACCAGCAACCTAATGCGGCAATAACAATGGCGATAGTTTTATAAGACCAGTAACGCTTTTTACTGATATTTGTCACTGGATTGCCGCGCATTCCGCGCCAGATAAGCCATAGTGGGACGATGTTAATGATCACCATCCATAGCATAAAGTGCCAACCAACCGATTCCTTAGAAAGGTCTAATGAATCGGTGGCCAAAACAGCGGCGATAATGCCATAGCCAATATCAATATTAAAGAAAATCATGTAATAACTGGCGGCGCTGGAGAATATCACCAGCATGGTCATTAATACGCGCGATAGATATTTTCCGGTTAATGAAGTTAACAACGTTAACAGCATGACCAAAAAAAATGCAGCCATGACCTCAGTCATTAATGACAGGGTATTATCAAACTGCAGTTGCGTATAGCGACGGATGAAAATCGGAATATTAAGAAGTACGCCGATATAGAGCGAAATAAACACCGGTATATAAAACTGCTTAACCCAACCCTTTGTAAACATGTATTCCTCGTTATTATAATGAAAACTAATCACTTGCCTGTAAATTGACAGCCCTAAGTAAGAGGATGGATTTGGGGATCAGTTCAACCATTGGTGGGCCTAAAGTATGTTATAATGTAACAATCAAATGCAGGCGCTTATGCTTTGATTAGGGTTCGCCGCAACCACTTTACCTGCAGACTGCTAATCAATGCAGTGGAGATCCTCATTCTGTATATGCATTTCCCTCATCATTTCATTCAATATGCATGACCTGGAGGGGAAACAGTATCAGGCAAAATGATGGAGTAACTGACTATTTGTGTTAGGAAGAAACTTCATAATCCATAAAATTGAATAAACAGGAAATTAATTTTTTTATGAATAGCCAGGAACTTTCTGATTGTTAAGGTGATATTCTGCACAAAAGTGCTTACACAAAACTTACAATTAATTTCGCTTAAGTCTTATTATGATGGCAAAAACATGGATGTCACTGGCGCTGGGCGTCGGTATGATCACAACTTCTGCATTTGCGGCACGGTTAAATCCCGGCGACCGTGATTATATTCAGAATCAGCAACAACAACGTTTGCAAAATGACCAGCAGCAACGTGATGCGCTGTGGAGTGCTACAGCACCGCAGAGCACGCCAGCAGCGGATTCTGGTCAGGCTGGCCCCTGCTTTCCGGTGCAGCATATCGCTATTCGCAACGCCACGCTAATGTCTGCCAGTCAGCAGCAATCACTGGCCGAACCTTATATTCAACGCTGCCTGAACTTAACCGAAATTAATTCGCTCGTGCACACCATTTCTGACTGGTATATGCAAAGAGGCTATATAACCAGCCGGGCTTTTTTAATTGAACAGGATTTATCGCAGGGCGAATTAATTATACCGGTGCTGGAAGGGAAGCTGGACGCCATTCGTCTCAACGGTCAGCATCCGCGTTCACTACAGATGGCGTTTCCGGGCCTTGAAGGAAAGATACTCAATCTGCGTGATATTGAGCAGGGCATGGAGCAGATTAACCGCGTGCGCACAACGCCGGTACAGATTGAAATACACCCGTCGCCTAAAACCGGTTATTCCGTGGTCAACCTTACGGCGACGCCGGAATTCCCGCTCAGCGCATCGCTGGGTTTTGATAACAGCGGACAGAAAAGCACCGGGGTTGGTCAGCTTAACGCCTCGCTGACGGGCAATAATCTGCTGGGACTGGCCGACCGCTGGTTTATCAGCGGCGGACGCAGCAGCGCCTTCAGCGACTGGCGCGATGCGCAAAACCTGCAGGCGGGCGTCAGCGTACCTTACGGCTACGGACTGCTCGACTATAGCTACAGCTGGAGCAACTATCACAGCAGCTTCGTCAACAACGGCTTCACCTGGCTGAGCAACGGCGACAACGTGTCGCACCGGATTAACGGTTCATGGGTGCTGTTTCGCAACGGCGATATCAAAACCGGCGTCCAGCTCGGCCTGAATCACTATTCCAGCCACAACTATCTCAACAATACCTTGTTGCAGAGCAGCAGTCGCAAAATCACCAGCGCGCAACTGGGACTCAACCACACGCAGAAAATCCTTGGCGGCGTCGCTACGCTCAACCCGACGTTCACGCGCGGCATGCCGTGGTTCGATGCCGAAGATGACGCGGGCAAAACCGGCGATTTGCCGAAAGCGCAGTTCCGCAAGTGGAGCCTCAGCGGCAGCTTCCAGCGCCCGCTGGCTGACAATCTGTGGCTGTTGAGCAGCGTTTACGGCCAGTGGTCGCCCGATCGACTGTATGGCAGCGAACGTCTGACGCTGGGTGGCGAAAGCTCGGTGCGCGGTTTTAAGGAGCAGTATCTCTCCGGTGATGCCGGTGGCTATCTGCGCAACGAGCTGAGTTACAGCTTGTTCACGCTACCGGTTTTGGGCGACGTCAGCGCGCTGGCTGCCATCGACGGCGGCTGGCTTAAGAGTGACGCGCAGAACCGCGAGTCCACCGGCACCTTGTGGGGCAGCGCGGTAGGCCTTAGTACGCGCTGCCGCAATTTTTATACCCAGTACACCGTCGGCATTCCGCTTAGCTATCCCGGTCATATGCAGCCGGATCACGTCAGCATTTACGCCCGCGTCGGGCTGGTTTTCTAAGAGACAAAGATTATGGCCGATCGTCAACCCATTTCCCTCGCCCGTCGCGCGCTGAGCTACATCATCTGCTATCTGCTGGCGGTGCAGCCGATGCTGCCGGCGATGGCGGCACAAATCACGCCCGTCACGCCAGGTACGAAAATGGATGCCGCCGGCAACGGCGTGCCGGTAGTGAATATCGCGACGCCCAACGGCGCCGGGATTTCGCACAACCAGTACCAGCAGTACAACGTCGGCAAAGAAGGTTTAATCCTCAATAACGCCACCGGCCAGCTTACCCAGACGCAGCTTGGCGGCCTGGTCCAGAACAACCCCAATCTGAAAGCCGGTCACGAAGCACAGGCAATCATCAACGAAGTCGTTGGTGCCAACCGCTCACAATTGCAGGGCTACACCGAAGTGGCGGGCAAAGCCGCTAATGTGATGGTCGCCAACCCGTATGGCATCACCTGTAACGGCTGCGGCTTTATCAATACGCCAAACGTCACGCTGACCACCGGTAAACCGCAGCTGGATGCAAATGGCAATCTGGCGGCGCTGGAGGTAACGAAAGGATCGGTGATAGTCGAAGGTCAGGGACTGGACGGCAGCAATGCCGATGCCGTGTCGATTGTCGCGCGCGCAACGGAGATCAACGCCGGGATCCACGCGAAAGATCTGTCGGTGACGGTGGGAGCTAATCGGGTCGGTGCGGATGGTTCGGTAACGCCGATTACCGGTGAGGGCGCGGCACCGTCGGTAGCGGTCGATACCGGCGCGCTTGGCGGCATGTATGCCAATCGTATTCATCTGGTGTCGAGCGAAAAGGGCGTGGGCGTTAACCTCGGTAACCTGGTGGCGAAACAGGGTGATATTCAGCTCGATGCCAGCGGCAAACTGACGCTGAATAACAGCCTGAGCAGCGGTGCGCTGACGGCGAATGCTGAAGCAGTAACGCTCGGTGGCGAAAACAAAGCTTCCGGACAGGTCACGCTCAGTG
The DNA here is from genome assembly GCA_900068845.1 of Enterobacter ludwigii. Classification (GTDB taxonomy): domain Bacteria; phylum Pseudomonadota; class Gammaproteobacteria; order Enterobacterales; family Enterobacteriaceae; genus Pantoea; species Pantoea ludwigii_A. Next base: position 614,492 of record CEFQ01000008.1, on the reverse strand, counting down.
CAAAGCAGGATGTAACGCTCAACAAAGGCACGCTGGTCAGCGACGCCGGAGTCAGCATCACGGCGAAAGGAAATCTCACCACTAATGGCACCAGCATCACGGTAGGACGTGATGTTCAACTCAGTGGCGCAACCGTTGTTACGGACAGCAATGCCGTCGCGAAAGCCGGCAACGATATCAGACTGCAGGCGCAGGATCGGCTCAGCAACAGCGGCCAGTTGACTGCTGGAAACAACTTAACCATCACGGCAAAACAACTTGATAATCGCGGCATGTTGGCCGCTAACACCACCGGCATCACCACAAGCAGTCTGCAGAATGGTAAGGGCGCGGCCATATCTGGCGCAGAGAATCTAAACCTCAGCAGCGACAGCATGCTGAATCAGGGCGTATTGTCAGCGCCCGTGCTCTCACTCAGCAGTTTGCAAACTGATAACAGCGGGCTGATTCAGGGCAGCAAAGCGCTGACCTACAGCGGCAACCGCCTGAATAATCTGGCGGGCGGCACCCTGAGTTCGGACAACAGCTTTGCACTCAATCTGCCGCAGTTGAGTAACAGCGGGCTCATCACCAGCAAGGCAGGGCTGACGCTGAGTGGCGACGCGCTCACCAACAGCGGCGAAATCAACGCTGCCAGCCTGTTTGCCTCAAATGCGCAGCTGAATAATCAGCAGGGTGGCCTGCTGCTCGCTGATAACACCCTCAATCTTCAAAACGATACGCTGACCAATGACGGTCAAATCGCCGCAGCAACAACCCATGTTGATGCCAGCACGCTGAACAATAGCGGCACGTTGCAGGGTAAACAATCCCTGCAGGCTAGCGGCAAGGCGATAACCAGCAGTGGTACGTTACTGAGTGACGGCAAACTGACAGTCTCAGCAGACACGCTCACTAACCGTGGCCAGTTGCAGGGACAGCAACTGGCGGTAACGGCAGACAACTGGCATAACAGCGGCAACGCGTTGAGTGCGAGTGATGGCGTAATTAACGCTGCAACGCTTGATAACAGTGGCAAAATTCTTGGTCAGCACAGCTTACAGCTTAAAACAGATTCCGTTGATAACAGCGGCTGGCTGCTGGCGCAGGCGCTCACCCTTCAGGGAGACTTAGTTAACAGCGGGCTGATTCAGGGCAGTGACGCACTTACCGTGATGGGCGATAAGCTCAGTAATAAAACCAGCGGCCAGTTACTGAGTGCCGGCACGCTAATTGCTCATGCTGACAGCCTGGATAATCAGGGCAGCGTTCAGGCCGACACGCTTGATATGCGGCTGCAAAGCTGGCAGAACGCCGGCAGCGCCCAGGCGACCACGCAGTTCCTTGGCACCCTGAGCGGGGCACTGGATAACCGCGGCACGCTGCTGAGCCAGAACGATTTTGCCCTCATCAGCCACGACATCACTAACAGCGGTACGCTGGCGGCCAACCGCCTCAGCATCACAGCACCGCTGCTGACCAACGCCGGGCTGTTGCAGGGCAACAGCGCGCTCTTACTGAACAGCGCGGATATCACTAACGCCACCCGCGGTCAGCTTATCAGCGGCGGTTCGCTGACGCTTTCCCCGGTAAAGTTGACCAATGCGGGCCTGCTTCAGGTGGCTGATGACTTCAGCATTAACGGACGTGACCTGAACAACAGCGGCCGCATCACCTCAACCAATCTGAATGCAGAACTGAGCGGCACACTGAACAACGGCGGGCAGGGTGTTTTGCTTGCGCAGCGCCAGGCGCATATTCATGCCAGCGAGCTGAACAATGGCGGTTCGATTGCGGCACAGCAGTTGAATGCGTCAGGTGATGTGCTGAAGAATCAAAGCCTGCTCCAGGGTGACAATGGACTCAGCGCGGATTTCAGGCAGTTCAGTAACCTGGGCGCGGGACAGCTACTGAGCAACGGTATTGTTGCGCTCAAAGGTGCAACCGCTGACAACGCCGGTGTGTGGCAGGGCCAAAGTATTGACTATCAGTTTGGCTCGCTGAGCAACAGTGGCACCGTTTACGGTATTGACTCACTCAAAGGTCAATCTGACGGGCTGCTGGATAACCGTGGCAGCCTGACTGCGGGCGGCAACGCCAGCCTGACTGCGGGTAACCTGCAAAACAGCGGTAAAGTGCTGGCCGATCGTCTGGTGTTACGCGGCAGCAGCCTCAGCAACAGTGGCCTATGGCAGGGAACAACCTCGCTGGATGCGCAGTCGAGCGGTGCTTTAACTCAGACAGCTGGCGGCAAAACGCTGACCGGCGGTGACCTGCTGCTGAACGCTGCCGACCTCAACACGGCGGGCGCAATCCAGGGTGACAACGCGCAAATCAGCGCAAGCCGCTGGCAGAATCAGGGCTCGCTGCTGGGCACCGCAGGCGTGTCTGCGGACGTTGCGGGTGAGCTGCGCAACAGCGGTGAAATATTGTCGCAGGGCGCGGCACAGGTCAGCGCGCAGAATCTGAACAACAGCGGCTCGCTGCTGGCGGATAAGGCGATGACGCTGAGTGGCGGTGCGCTGAATAACAGTGGCAGCGTGCAGGGCGAAACGCTCGCAATTACCCCGGCCAGCGTGACCAATCAGGGCAGTCTGATTGGCCTGCAATCACTGACTATCGGTCCGGCGCAGGCCCGCGTTTTCCGCATGCTGGCGCTACAGTCGCAGCCCACACGGGAATTAATCAACAATGCTGGCGGTCAGCTGCTGACGCAGGGCACGCTGAACATTGCCGGTGATGTCATCACCAACAACGGCAGCTGGCAGGGACAGCAGATCCTGCTGAACGCCACCCGCCTTGCCAACAACGGTGCAATCCAGAGCGCGGGTGACCTGACGCTCAACCTCAGCGATGCGCTGACGTCCGCCTCTGGCAGCAAAATCACGGCGAACGGCAATGCCGCGCTCAATGCGCTTAGTTTCACCAATCAGGGACAGTGGATTGCCCGCAACCTGACGTTACAGGGCGCGACGCTTAACAACGGCGGCGAGATGTCGGGCGTAGAAGGGCTGACCACAACGTTGTCAGGCGCACTGACGCAGCAGCAAAACGCGGCGCTGCTGAGCGGTGGCACGCTGGATGTGCATGCAGCAACCGTGGACAACGCGGGCCGGATGCAGGGTAAGGATCTGTTACTTACCAGCGGCGGTATTACCAACAGCGGGCGCTTGCAGGGCGACAACAGCCTGCAGCTGAACGCCGGCGGACGCCTCACCAATAACGCCAGCGGAACGTTACTCAGTCAAAACGGCCTGACGCTGACCACGCCCGAACTTTATAACTACGGCCTGATCCAGGGAGCCACCAGCCGCATAACCACCAGCGGCCTGGCCAGCAACAGCGGCAAACTACTCTCTTCGGCGGATCTCACGCTTAACGCGCCACAGCTGGTCAACAGCGGCTGGCTGCAGGCTTCACAGCTGGTCCTCAATGCGGCCAGCGCCAGCAACAGCGGCACGCTGATGGCAGATCAGCAAGCGACACTCACCGGCAACAGCCTGCAGAACCAGGGCACCGCGCAGGGCGGAAACCTGACGGTGAACTACGCGCAACTCTCTAACAACGGCACGGTGCTGGGCGCCAATCAGCTGAATGTTAAAGCTTCACAGGTGACGCAACAGGCGGCGGGTAAACTTTTCAGCGGCGGTAACCTGCTGCTGGAAAGCACGGGATTTGATCAGCTTGGACAGGTGGTGGCGCTGGGCGACGCGACGGTCAAACTCATCAATAGTTTTACCGCACGCAACACGCTGGCCGCAGGGAATCGCCTGACTATCAGCAGTAACGGCGCGATTGAGAACCAGGGAACATTGCAGGGCCAGGCGCTGACGCTGAGTGCAGGCGGCGATCTGACGAACAACGGCCAGCTCACCACCGGAACCGGTGACAGCAGCCTGAGCGGGCAGCGCATCAACATGAACAGCGCGGGGACGCTGCAGGGCGGTGGCAATGTGGCGCTCACCAGCCGCAGCGATGTGGCGCTTAACGGCTTTACCGGCACGCGCGGCAACCTCACCGTTTCCTCGCCGGGCAGCATTGTGAACACGGCGCTGCTGTATGCCGGGCAGAATCTCTATCTTTACGCTAACAGCATTAAAAACCAGCGCGGCGATATGCTGGCGGGCAACAGTGTGTGGATGCAGCGCGACGCGGCGGGGAATGCCAATGGCGAGGTGATTAATACTTCGGGAACCATTGAGTCGCAGAATGGTGATATCACGATTAAGACTGGGCATCTGCTGAATCAATGGGCCTCTCTGACTGTCGGCCCCACACAAAGGGAGGATTTTGAGGAAAACTATGCATTTTTCAGCGGCACCAACATTTTTGGCATTCATGGTGCGCAGGGAGTTTATGCCCTTCCTTTGAATATTTTTGGAGCTGATGAGCTTAAATATTTTTACCAGAAAGCGCCCGGTATGGACTACTATTCGGTCGCACCCCTCCCTGTAAATTTAGACCAGAATAAAGAAGTATTAATTTCTCGAATCATATTCAGCACGCAGGTAACAGGTCAGGCAGGAAGGATCAGTGCAGGCCGTAATTTTTATGGACAACTGGGAAGAGTGGACAACTTAGGTAGCTACATCCTTGCTGGAAAAGACATGCACATGGATGGTGTCGAACTTAACAACCAGTCCTATCTCTCAGGAACGCAAAACGTATGGCGAAGTTACACACCTATTAAAAATTACTATCTTGTATATGAAGAAATTAAACCAAGTGATTATACTTTCTTAAGCCCTGAATATGATAGCAGCTCGTCAAGTTATAACGGCCTGCCTGTAAAGTTTGACGATAAAATATATTCCTTCGCGACTGATTCCTATCGTACAGAACAAGGAAGCACTATACGCGGTGTGATTCAGTCCAATGGAAATCTTCAAACAAATTTTACAAACATTCTTAACAACAGTGATTCATCTGATGTACGTGGCACGATTACGCCATTGCTCAAGAACCCACGCATTGACTTATTATCGACGCAATCCGTTAGCAAAGGTTTAGAAAGCCTTGCATTAATTGACGCAGGTAGTGTCGTACCCGGTAGTCCATCATGGACTGATCAGCTAACAGACGCATTACAAGCGGTAAATGGCGGTAACTCTCTTTATACTCAGAGCCAAAAAGCAACAGGGTTACAAAGTCTGGCTGGAATCGGTGAAAAATTCACAGAAATACAAGTTACTAAAAAGTTGGAGGATAGCCCCTATAGCACCATTGCTCAGAAAGAGAATTTAACTAACAGAACGTCAGTTGATATTCAGGCCTATCCGATACCTCAGAGCACTAATGGATATTTCAACGTCTCTGCTGATCCTAAAAGCCCTTATCTCATTGTTGTAAACCCTAAATTAGCCGGACTAGGGGAACTCGATAAGGGAATTTTCAGTGAGTTGAATCAACTACTCGGTAAACAGCCCCAACAAAGTCCTTTAGAGACGTCTCCGTTATATACTGACAAACAAACTTTTCTGGGGTCAACATATCTTCTGGACAGACTGGGTATGAAACCTGAGTCTGACTACCGATTGCTGGGAGATGCTGCTTTCGATACCCGCTATGTCAGTAATGCCGTACTGAGTCAGACCGGTAAGCAATATATTGACGGGCTGGGTTCAGATCTCGAACAAATGACATATCTGATGGATAATGCCGCAGAGGCAGGGCAGTCCCTCGGTCTGAAAGCGGGCGTTTCACTCAGCGCGGAGCAGATAGGCTCACTTCATAAAAGCATTCTCTGGTGGGAAGCCGCTACTGTTAATGGCGAAACGGTTCTGGTACCTAAACTCTATCTTGTGGCATCAGACACTGAAGTAAACAATGGAAGCGTGATTGCCGGTAATACCGTAAGCATCGTGGGCCAAAACATTGAAAATAATTCAAGTACATTATCAGCCACCAATAAATTGTATGTTAGTAGCAAAACTAAAATCGGTAACCAAAACAGTTCATTAATTAAGTCAGGCGGAGAATTGAATCTGAGTGCTTTGAGCGATATAAATAATATCGGCTCATCCATTTCAGGGAAAAAAGTTACTCTCGAAAGCATTGAGGGAAATGTTAATAACATCACTTTGATGAAAGATATTGATTACAGTTCTCAATTCGTGTTATCCCGCTTCACTGAGCAGGAAGAACGAGCAAATATTTACTCGAGTGGCGATCTACTTATAAACGCCGGAAACAACATCAATATCAAGGGAGCTTCAGTTCGCGCTGATGAGAACGCGTCACTCAATGCCGCGAAAAACTTGAATATTATGGCAAACCACAATATGGCTGTCTTGAAAGACAGCTGGCAAAATTTCAGCCTGAAATCTGGCTCAGGTAGCAATGTGGATGTTTCAGGAGAAATCCATTTACAGGCTGGGAAAGATCTCACGATAGAAGCCAGCACTCTCAGTGCAGAACAAGATGCTACGCTCATCGCAGGTGGTAATGTCAACCTGCTTTCCGGCCAGGAGGAAACTCATACAAGCCGCACATCACGAAATTCATATTCAACGGGTACCCATCAGGACACGCTAAGTAGCAGTAACAATCTGAATGTTTTTGCAGGTAATGACATCACAAGCCAGGCAGCTATTCTGGCTGCCGGAAAAAATGTAACTCTCAGCGCAGGCCGCGATATAGATCTTAATGCAAATTCGCAAAGTGAAGGCACTGAAAGCCATTACAGAAGACAGACTGTTATCAGTGATACGGTACGCCAAAGCGGTACGACGCTTTCAGCAGGAGAGAACATCAGCTTAAACGCAAAACGAGATATCAACATTGTTGCTGGTGATGTAAGCGCTAAACGCGATATTGCCCTTAATGCTGGAGCTGACGTCAACCTGACAACTGCAGGGGAATCTGATTATTTCTACAAGGAGCAAACAAAAACACGTTACGATCATCTGAGCCGGATTAAAACGAAAACGATTCAGGAGGACAGCGCCACCAATGAAAAAGGGACTTTACTCAGTGGTCAAAATGTCTCGGTTTCTGCAGATAAAGATTTGCTGGTTAAAGGCTCTCAAATAGTAGCGGACGACAAATTAACTCTTGATGCAGGTGACAGCGTCAGTATCCTGGCGGCGACCAATACCGATACCGCATGGCGTTACTCTGAGTCGAAGAAGATTGGTATCTCAGGTTCTGGTGGGCTGGGTATTACTTTGGGCAGCAGCCACTCAATGAATGAGATGCGGGAGAAAGGGGCTACTCAGAGCCAGAGTATCAGCACGATAGGCAGTATCGGTGGCGACGTCTTAATCAGAGCCGGTGATAAATTACAAATAGCTGGCGCGGATGTAGTTGCCGGAAACAATATTACCCTGCAGGGAGACAGTGTTTCAATTCTGCCAGGTCATGATATTCGCCAGATTGATGAACGTTCTGAACAGCGCTCTAGCGGGCTGACGCTGGCACTGTCAGGCGCGGTAGCCCAAGCTGCGAACAGTGCTATTGCAGCAACACAGTCAGCCAGGCAGGAAAGCGATGGCCGTCTGGCCGCCCTACAAGCCACGAAAGCGGTTCTTTCAGGAGTGCAAGCCAGCCAGGCAAATCAGCTTTCACAGGAACAGGGTAATTCTGCTAACGGGATAGGCATAAGCCTGTCGTATTCAACTCAGCATTCAAAATCTGAGCAACAACAAAAAACCGATACAATAACCGGAACGACCATTAATGCCGGCAATAATCTGGTCATAAATGCAACAGGCGAAAGGAACCATTCTGGCAGTGGTGATTTGCTGATTGCAGGAGGGCAGTTGAAGGCCGCAGGTGATACGACGTTACAGGCCGCTAACGATATCCACCTTATTGCTGCCGAAAATACGCAACAGACCACCGGTAAAAACAGCAGTAGCGGCGGAGGGGCCGGTGTAAGTATTGGTGTAGGTTCAGGAAGTGCCGGGATCAGTATTTTTGCCAGTGTGAATGGTGCAAAAGGCAGTGAAAAGGGTAGCGGTACTTTCTGGAGTGAAACTACGCTGGACAGCGGAGGAGACGTATCAATTATCAGCGGCCGGGATACCCTGCTCAGTGGTGCGCAGGTGAATGGTAATAGTGTCAACGCAAATATTGGTCGCGATCTGACGATAACAAGCCTACAGGACAGCGATAAGTACGATTCGAAACAAGCCAGCTTTGGCGCAGGAGGAAGCTTTACCTTCGGATCTATGACGGGGTCAGGTTACATCAACGCCAGCCAGGATAATATGCACAGCAATTATGACAGCGTGCTGGAGCAGAGCGGTATCTATGCTGGTACAGGCGGTTTTAATATTACTGTGGGGAACCACACGCAACTGAATGGCGCGGTAATTGCCAGTCAGGCAGATGCTACTAAAAACCTTCTCGATACGGGAACGCTGGGCTTTTCCGACATACAGAATAAAGCGGATTATAAGACTGAGCACCAGGGTGCAGGCATCAGTTCAGGCGGGAGTATGGGAGGGCAGTTTGCCGGTAATATGGCAAATACATTGCTTGCCGGCGCTGGCGGTAAGGGGCATGCCGAAGGCACTACGCAATCTGCTGTGGCTGAAGGTACGATTGTAGTTCGCGATCAGGCTAACCAGCAGCAGAGTATGAGTGACCTGAGTCGTGATACTGAGCATGCCAACGACAGCATCAGTCCGATCTTTAACAAAGAGAAAGAGCAAAAGCGTCTCCAGACAGCGCAGATGATTGGCGAGATTGGCGTGCAGGTTGGGGATATTGCACGGACTCAGGGCGCTATTATCGCCACGCGGGAAGCCAATGAGAAGATGTCCTCTCTGAGCGCATCAGATCTGGTTAAAGCAAAGTCTGACTGGGAAAAAGCCAATCCGGGTAAAACTGCAGGTGACGATGAAATCGCTAAGCAGGCCTGGCAGAACAATTATGATGCCGCGTTTAATGCAACAAAACTGGGAACGGGCAGTGCTGTGCAGCAGGGCATTCAGGCCGTAACGGCTGCAATGCAAGGGCTGGCAGGCAATAACATTGGTCAGGCTATCAGTGGCGCATCCGCTCCCTATCTGGCAGAACAGATTCACAAATATACCAGCGGCAATCCTGAAGCGCAGGCAATGGCGCATGCCGTAGTCGGAGCCATTGCCTCTTATGCCTCCGGGCATGACGCAATGGCCGGAGCTGCAGGTGCCGTCAGCGGTGAACTGATGGCACAAATTGTGATGGGTCAGTTATACCCGGGAAAAACGGTCGACAGCCTAACCGAAACAGAGAAGCAGACCATCAGTGCGCTGAGCACACTCGCATCAGGACTTGTTGGTGCCACAATCGGCGGTAATACTTCACAAGCGGTTAATGCTGCTCAGTTAGGAAAAAATTCTGCAGAAAATAACGCACTGTATGCGGCGGACGAGAAAGTACGACAAGATGCAAAATGGTCGCTACCTTATCTGGAGGGAGAGAAAAAGCAGCAAGCAGAGAAGTTAATTATTGACCTCAACGCGAAGGATAAGGCATTTGATGCTGCACTGGATTCGGCGTGTAAGAATCTGACTTCGTCAGCCTGTCATGGGATGCGGCAGGAACTGGCCGTGATGGGTCGCAGCTATGACGAGAAACTCGACGGCCAGTATATTGGTAACATGGGTACCGTCTACAAAGATGGTAAAGTTCAGGTAGATACTCTGATCTGGCAATACGCCAGCGCTGATGCGAAAGCAGAGCGCGAGGCAGATGTTAATCGAATCGCTAAAAACTGGGGCATCAGTAAAGAAATAGCGGACGGCCTCTATACTGCAATGGCAGGCGTTCATACTGTTGCGGCGATAGGCGGCGCAGCCTATGGATTGAAAGGTGCGAAGGAATCTTCAGTTGCAGCTAAAGATACGGCATCGCTGGTTGAAGCTGAAAAAACTGCTTTGGACAAGATCGGGCAGAATGGTAAGAACGCTGTCGACCTGAGCGGTAAGCCGCAAGGCAGTATCTTGCAACAGCAAGCCAAAAATAAGATAAATGACTTAGCACTTCAGTTCAATAACCTGTCTGTGCAGCCCAAAGACTTTAAAATAACAGTTAATGGAAAAACAATGTCTGCAGATCCTGAAACAAGTATCGGTGCTCCAATATTCAAAGGTGCGTCTGATGCAGATGTAATGACATACTTTAAGCAGATTACTGGGTTAGGAAATATGCCTGATGGAAAAATCATCGCTGGCAAAGGAACTGTCTACTCCATTAAAATAACTGAAGGTCCTAATGCTGGCAGCACTATGACATTAAGAGACTTTTCAAATTCGTCGCAACAAACAGGTGCCAAATGGACTATAGATATTTTAACTCCATCTATTAACAATGGCAGAAGAGTTGAGGTTAAGTTTAAATGACAGATTCCATTGATAAAGTATGTGATGATGTTAGTGTTACTTCGTATGGGCTGTCGATGGGGACAATGTGGCAACACATAAGCGTTGAGTGCGCAAATAAACCTGAAAACTATAATTTGAGGAAAAAAATATTTTTTATTCTTTTAGAAAAATTATTGAATGAAGGAAAAATAAAATTAGCTAAAGATGGTTTATTTTTAGAAGGGGAAATTGAGCAGCAATTAAGAGAATTGGAATCTTCCTGGCCTCCATATCCACCAGAAGATGAAGATGATGATTTAGATGAGTTTGGTATGTGGTTTTTTGTCAAAGCGCCAGCCGGCATCGTTTGGATTACTTCTGAAGGTGAAGAAATCTGGACGTAATGACATGTAATCCTTAGCCCTCACCAGCAAAGAGCTCCTTGAGTAGTGTGCGCCACTCCACGGAGCCGTTACCTGCAAAAGGATAGTGAAAAAAGGCAGGTGATGAGCGGATGACGTACAGCTGATGCTGAAGGACAGAAATTGCCTAAATGATTAAATAAATTGATTTTGATGAATTAAAAGAAATTTATCTTCAGTTGTCGAAGGTTATGCCAAAAAAACCAATAGATAATGATGAACTTTTGATTGATTATAAAGCTCAACAATGCGCCTCATTTCATCGTGGACTTGAATTTCTTGGGCATGCAAAGGAGCTTCTAGAAAAGGCCTGGTTGAATGATGATAAGGTTACAATACAAGCGGCGCTGGTTTATATCGGGGTATATTCAATGAATTTATCAGGTTTTTTTGATGCATTTAAAGATGATGCTGATGCTTTATTAAAATCTTCTGATTGGCCTGGTATACCTGAAGATTATAAAATACCTTCGCATTACAATTACCCCATTAAGTAACAATAATCCTACCCACAGTTGAACGGTACCCAAAAAATTGGGTGCCGTCTGAGTAGATGAAAGCATCGCGCGGTGACGGGTGTGACTCCTGACACAATATTTAACATAATTATAATATTCAATAGCTGTCGTGTCGTCCAATGTCCCAGCCCTTAAATCAGGAACTCCTATTCTTCATGAACATCAAAATCCAGCAAGCCGATCCCCTCTCATCTGAATCCCAGTTACTGATAGAGAAACTATCGGCCGAACTCGCGGTGATCACCGGCGATAACGGTAAAAGTCATTTCAACGCCCAGGAGCTAAACACCGATCGTTCGTTGTGGGTGCTGGCCAGAGATGAAGCAGGCAACGCCGTGGGTTGTGGGGCGTTGAGACCGCTTGCAAACCATACCGCTGAAGTAAAGCGCATGTACTCTGATCGTAGCGTGTCGGGCGTTGGCACCGCGCTGTTGGATTATCTGGAAACGCGGGCCAAAAACATGAAATACCGCGAAATCCGGCTTTCAACCCGCGTAATTAATCGCCGTGCCGTGGCCTTTTATCACCGTTCCGGCTACACGCAGATCGAGAACTACGGACCATACATCGACCGAAACGAATCGATCTGCTTTGCTAAAACACTGTAAGTTTGACAACCTACTAATGGTAAGTTACTACTAGTAGCTTACTCATTGCGGAGGTTGTTGCCATGCATGCTCTGATCGTTACTGCTCATCCGGACCAAAATTCACAAACGCACCACATTGTCACGCAGGTGGCACAAGGTATTGCTGCTGGCGGCCACAGTTATGAAATCGCCGATCTGGCGGCGGAGCAGTTTGATCCGCGCTTCAACCAGGCCGATTTTGACCAGTTCAAAAGTGCTGCACCTTCGCCCGCCGATGTCGTAGCCGAGCAGCAGCGGCTGGATCGCGCGGATGCGCTGGTGCTGGTCTACCCGATTTACTGGTGGTCGTTCCCGGCGCAACTGAAAGGCTGGATCGATCGCGTTTTCACCCAAGGCTGGGCCTATGAGGATGACGGCCAAACCGTGGTAAAAAAGTTAGGCCACTTAAACGTCCATCTGCTAGCGTTGGGCGCCGCCAGCCAGCGTACGTATGTGCGTCGCGGCTATTTCAGCAGCATGCGCACGCAGATCGATGAGGGGATTTTTGGCTATTGCGGCGCGCCGGTAGTGACCAGCGAATTGCTGCTGCCAACCGATGAAAACTATCCCGACGCACACTTTGCGCTGGCACATCAGCTTGGACAGCGACTTTTTCACATTAAGGAACCGGCATGAATCAACCCACTCGCCAGCGCATGACACATCAGGCACGTCGTCAGCAGCTGATTGGCGTGGCGTGGAATCTGGTGCGCGCGCATGGCAGCGATGCGCTGACGTTAGGACGCGTGGCGGAAGAAGCGGGCGTCAGTAAACCGGTGGTCTACGATCATTTTGGCACGCGCCACGGTCTGCTCGCGGCGCTGTATGAAGATTTCGATCTGCGCCAGAACGCAATTATCGAGGCGGCAATGAATGCCGCCGGTGCCAGTCTTGCCGAGCGGGCTAAGGTGGTGGCGTCGAGTTACGTCGATTGCGTGTTGACGCAGGGACGTGAAATTCCGGATGTGCTGTCGGCGCTTGATAGCTCGCCGGAGCTGGCGGAAGTGAAGCGAAAATATCAGCTCGATTTCATTGAAAAATTCCGAGGCTGGTTTGCTGAAGCATCGCTGCCGCAAGCCAGCATGTGGGGAATGTTAGGCGCCGCCGATGCGATTTCCAATGCGGTGGTGTGCGGCGATATCAGCCAGCAGCAAGGATTAGCGGAACTCCAGGCGCTGATTCTGTCGCTGGTGGAACGTCACCAGTAACCGTTAATTCAGCCAACAGGAGCAACAGATGTCATTGCGCGAGATTGATAACGCTTGCTGGCAACAACTGGAAACCAGCGCACGCGAGCCTGATGCCGGATTTCACTTCTTAACGCTCGCTTCCGTTGATCTACAGGGCAAGCCGCAGGCAAGGACATTGGTGCTGCGCGCGGTTGACCACGTACAACGCACGCTGGAGTTTCATACCGATATGCGCAGCCCTAAGTGGCAGGCGCTGGCGGTTAATCCTGACGTGACGGTTTTAGGTTACTGCACTAAAACCCAGCTGCGGCTGCAGGGAACCGTCAAGCTGCACGCCGCACACAGCGCAGTGGCTAAAGCGGCGTGGCAACGATTAACGTCCCGGACGCAGCAAACCTATGCTGGTGCTGCGCCGGGAAGTGACCTTAATTCCTCAGCCAACGATGTCGGCAATGCGGAGGATAATTTCGGCGTCTTGCAGATCCGCATTACCCAACTGGATTGGTGCCTACTGGCGCGGGAAAATAATCAAAGAGCGTTGCTCAATTACCGCTCAGACGGAGCGCTCACCAACAGCAATTGGGTGCATCCGTAACTAAGGCGAACATTGTTCCTGCGCCTTGCGACGGACGTTAAACAGCAGATAACTGGCCAGCGCCAATCCCCACACGCCTGCCGCGCCATACAACAGCACACCGGAAAAACCGTCTGTCAGCGCCTGCGCGGCAATATCGTGGGTCAGCGAAACCTCGCCGCCACCGGCGATGCGCTCGGCCAGCGCATACACATCACTTTGTCCCGGCATAAGGCGTTGCAGACTCGTTGCGATGCCTGCCACCAGTAAGCTGCCCATCAGCGCGATATTAATAGCAAGCGTAATCAGGCGCGCGCTGATATCGATCCCAGAAGCCATACCCACGCGATTCCCTGGCACCGATCCGGTTGTGGTGTTGGTGACAGGGGTGTTGGTCAGCCCGAGCGCGATGCCAGCGAGCAGCGCGCCCGGCAGTAAACTCATCTGCTGCGCGGCGGCGAACTTCATCAGCATAAAGCCGGCGCCGATGGTGAATAATCCCAGCGGAATCGTGCGCGCCGCGCCAAAGCGCGCCACCCACTTTTCGCCAAGCGGCGGCATCAGTAAGGTCGGCAAGGTGTAAGCCAGCAGCGCCAAACCGGTTGCCATGCTGCTGTAGCCAAGTCCGCTCTGATAATAGACCGGCAGATAAATCATCAGCGGCCAGAAACTGAAGTTCATGCCAATCGATCCCATCAGCGCACCGGAAAAGGCACGGATGCGGAACACTGAGAAATCAAACATCGGGTGTGGATGGCGTTTCTCAATCCATACAAACAGCAGCGCGCTCAGCAACGTAACCAGTAAAATCAGCTGTGCCGTAAGGCTGCGCCAACCCAGACTGCTGCCCTGCGTGATGAGGTAGGTTGTGCCGACCACGCTGAACGATAAGGTGATCAGGCCGCTGAGATCGAGCTTTTTGGTTTCAGCATCGCGCGATTCCACCACATTTTTTAAAGCGAGGATCAGCGTCAGCAACGCGATAAATCCATGCACTAAAAACACCCATTGCCAGCTAAACCAGGCGACCAGCACGCCGCCGATGATCGGGCCGAATCCCAGCCCAAAGCCAAAAGTAATGCCCCACGCAGCGAACGCACGACTGCGCGCTTTTCCCTGGGGAAACTGGAACGACAAAATGGCAATCAGGCAAGTTAGCATCGCGCCACCGCTGAGTCCTTGCAGCAAACGCCCGACGATCAGCCACAGCGCATTTCCCGCCAATCCGCACATCACCGATGTCAGCCCGAAGGCGATAATGCTGATGATAAAAACGCGCTTGCGTCCATAGGTGTCTGCCAGCGTGCCGGTTGCCATTAACACGGCGGTGCAGGCGAGCGTGTAGGCGTTCATGATCCACTGCAGCTCGCGGAAACTTGCGTGCATCTCTTTTTCCAGCACCGGCAAAATCACCGGCACGCTCGATATCTCCAATCCCGACATCAACGCGGCCAGACAAACCGCCATCAGCGCCAACATGTTCTTCATACTCAATCCCTGCGATACGTTAAGAGCGTGCCAGCATGAAAGATTGGCGTGGCAGTGGAAATCTGCCCGCATGCCATATATCGTCAAGATCGTGCCAATTTCTCCGGTGACCTGTAATGCAAATGATTGCTCCGCTTCATGCCCGTTCGCCTGCACCGTTCAACCGCCGACTGGTTCTGTTGGCCTATGAATGTCTGTGTACCTTTGAATTCGGCATCGCCGTTGAGGCCTTCGGACGCGCCGACGAGGTGTTCGGTCAGCCTTTGTATGATTTGAGCGTGGCGTCGGTAGAAGAGGGCGTTTTCGGCGCGCAAGGCGGCGTGCGGCTGGTGGTTGACGGCGGACTTGAGCTGCTGGAAGAGGCGGGCACCATCGTGATTCCCGGCTGGCGCAGCGTGCATGAACCGGCATCGGATCAGCTGATTGCGGCGTTACAAAAAGCCCACCGCAACGGCACGCGTATTGTTTCGATCTGCGCAGGCAGTTTCGTACTCGGCGCCGCCGGATTACTGGATGGGAAGCGTGCTACCGCGCACTGGAACAGCACCGAGATTCTGGCGCAACGCTTCCCGCAAGTGCAGGTTGAGCACGGCATGATTTATGTTGATGAAGGCAGCATCATTACCTCCGCGGGTGGCGCGGCGGGTGTGGATTTGTGCCTGCATCTGATTCGCCGCGATTATGGCATTGAAGTGGCAAACCGCACCGCGCGCCGCATGGTCACGCCGCCGCTGCGTGAAGGAAATCAGGCGCAGCTGATCCAGCAACCGGTGCCGCTACGCGCGGCAAAAAATCTTTCGCCGCTGCTCGATGATTTACGCAATCACCTCAACACGCCGTCGGTGATTGATCAGCTCGCCAGGCAAGCCGGCATGAGCCGCCGTACCTTTTTGCGACGCTTTCATGACGCCACGGGAACCACGCCGGGAGAGTGGATGCTAAACGTGCGGCTGGAAAAAGCCTGTGCTCTGCTGGAGAGCGGCAAACTGAGTGTGGATCAGGTTGCCGAACAGGCTGGATTTGGATCGCCGGAAGCGCTGCGTCATCACTTCCGCCAGCGACTCAATACCACGCCGACCAATTGGCGCAAGACATTCAATGAACGAGCGTCATTAGACGAAACACGCATTATCTAGCAGGTTTGTCCGGTTTGATTTTTCGTTCGGTTTGCTCAGAGGTGCCAAAATGGTCAGTGTCATTGTGGCCATGATCGCCTGACCCTGTTATCAGTTTAAGTTGTACGACATTACCTTGCTGCCAGGCATCTGCACCCGCGGCTACAGGGCGAGCCACAATGTCTTGCCGTTGTGCTTTGATGTCTCGGGTGTTGACACCAAAACGACGATCCCGGTCTGCAAGCAGTGCCGGATCAAGTTGCCCTTCACCGGTAAAGCCCATCATCAGCGCCGGACTGCCCAGCGGCAACGTTTTATCTCTATCAGTGTGCCAGGTGTGCCAGGTTTTACCGTAGGTGTTAACGATGTTACTCATCAACGCCTTCTCTGCAACTGCTGGCAGACCGGGTGCAATTAAACTGCCGGATTTCACCTCATACTGATGACTGTGCCAGAGTTTTTTTTCATCGGGTGGCAGCGTTTTGAACAGACGCTCACTGATGATGTATTCAACGCCCATTAGCCGCGCATCTTTAGTATTTCCATCATAAATAACGGCTTGCATAACATCATCATTAAGCACCGTGACATAGTGATGCGCTTCCATCTGTCCGTTTTTGTCGCCATTGTAAAAATGAAAACCGTCAAGATATGCACTGATGGCCTCCACGGGTGGGCGCGACTGCATCACCTGTGCTCCCGATTCTAGCGTACGCATTTTGGCAGACGTTTCCTTTCCAGGCAGAGGCGTATGCGGTGGCGTATTTGAGGCACCGCAACCGGCCAATAGCAGAACGGGAAAGATAATCAGAGGTAAAGATTTCATAAAGTTTCCATCTTATAAGGAGTATGAAGAAGATAGACCAAATAGTAAATATTGGCTGAAATAACCGCGATTTTGGTCAATGGCTCGGTTTAATCAGCTTAATAAAATAAAAGAATGTAAGCGTATATTAATTACCGCTAATTTTCGTGTTTCCTAATAATGTCCTTTCGCCGTTTGCATATCAGGTAGATGACTTCTATGCTTTCAACGAAATCATTTAATAGTGTGAAATAATTGCGATTACGATCGCCTTTTTAAGTTGTAGAGGAGGAAAGTAAATGCAATATAGAAAACTCGGACATTCCGGCCTGCTTGTTTCCAAATGCGTGTTGGGTACGGTTCCCTTTGCGGGTAAAGCTGGCTTTGAAAAAACCGGCAATGTTAATGCAGCAGAAGCCCGCCGATTTATTGATATCGCGCTGGATCACGGTGTAAATATGATCGACACAGCCGACCTGTATTCAATGGGCGGGGCCGAAGAGGTTTTAGGTGAGGCGCTGCGAGAAAAACGCGACCAAATCATCCTGGCAAGTAAAGCAAGAAGCCCGCTGGGCGACGACCCTAATGCAAGTGGAGCAAGTCGGTTCCACTTAATTAACGCCTGTGAAGCAAGCTTAAAGCGGTTAAATACCGATCACATCGATTTGTACCAAATCCACAATTGGGACGGCGTAACGTCAGTGGATGAGACATTGCGTGCATTGGAGGGTTTGGTTAAAAGCGGCAAGATTCGTTACTTTGGTACCTCGAATTATACCGCCTGGCAAATGATGAAAACGCTGGGGCGAGCTGAAGCACAGCAGTTATTTAAACCTGTGAGTCAGCAGATTTATTACACGCCGGAATCACGCGAAGCTGAATACGAGTTATTGCCGATGGCATTAGATCAGGATATTGGCACACTGGTTTGGGGGCCGCTGGGTGAGGGCTTGTTAACCGGCGCGGTGGGACGCAATAAGAAGGCGCCGGCCGCGACGCGTCAAGGTAGCGGATGGCCTGAGCCATATGTGCACGATATGGAGCATGCTTATAAAGTCATTGAAGTGCTTGAAGAAGTGGGTGCTGAACTGAATGCTTCCATCCCCCAAATTTGTCTGGCATGGTTAGCCGACCGACCGGGCATTACGTCACTGATTGTGGGCAACAGAACTGAAGCGCACTTACGTGAGAATCTTAACGCTTTCGAGCTGCAATTAAGTGATGAGCAGCGCCAGCGTATTGAGCAGGTAACGCGTCCGGCACCTAATTATCCTTATTGGCACCGTTTTACCAGCGGCATGGATCGTATTGATCCTGCGGAACAGCCTTTTCTTAATGAATATCAGCAAACGCTCGATAGCAGAAAAGATCAGGCAATGAAATAGCGCATTAAGCGGGCCACACCAGAGGGCCCGCAGAATAAACCGCGTTGGGGTTATAACTAGCCGCCATCAATAGCGTAATGCCGATCAGTTAAGCCCCGTATTAATTACCGTACATACCGTAGCGGCGCGATTTATCGCGCAATAAATTGCGCCGCTACAATGTGTGCGCTAGCTAGTTGGGATTTTCATCTCTAACTGACAAGCATTACGCCATCAATAGCGGCCAATAATAAGTTAGTTACCGCGGTAGGTCGAATAACCAAACGGGCTCAGCAGCAGAGGAATATGGTAGTGCTCGCCGTTGCTTTCCATGTTGAACTCCACTGGAATTTCCGGGAAGAAGGTTTTTTGATTATTGGTTTTATAATAATCGCCGGTTTTGAATACCACGCGATAGCTGCCTGCGGTCACCGTTGTATCAGCTGGAAACAGCGCACTGATCCTGCCATTGCTGTCGGTTTTACCACTTGCTAATTTCACCCAGTTATTATTTTGTTTTTGATCGAGTTCGACTTCAATGCCTGCGGTTGGCGAGCCGGTCTGCAAATTCAATACATGAACGCTAAGCGGATTTTTAGTTGCCGCAGGTTGTGCCGCCACGGCTGAAATGGCTGCGGTTGAAAGTAAAGCGCCAATCAAAGCAAGTTGAGTTTTCATTAAATGTCCATTTTTTACAGGTGAATGTGGGTGAAGAATAGGGCGAAAAATATCGGAAGGATAATCGATCGAATTAAATGTGAAATTTCCTGGAAGATTGCGCACGTAATCGACAAAATCATCTTTTGCCGCAATTTCATACAGCAGTTTCAATCTGGTAACAGAGACTCACCCAGCCATGAACTCCTCTACTCTGGCTTCACCATCTTCAAGTAAGCGGGCGTAACCCCCGCTTATCTAAATCAGATTGTGGGTCTGTATACAGCATGTAAGGCGCTCAGCAAAATCAGCTGTGCTTGTTTTGGCTCATTTTCACTTTTCGTTAATGTCTGGCTAATTAGTACCTACGATCATTCAGAATACACTGGCTAAGTGTGTAACATCCTGTAAGCGGAGCCGGAAATATCTTAATAAACACGCAATTTATTATTAGCCTGCAAATGTAATTTTTCTGGGAATAAGCGAAGGGTAAAGCCAGGTTAAGCGAAGCGGGAATTAAGCGGAGATTGATCAAGAAATAATCGATTGCATCGTATTATTAACAAAAATAACTCCCCTGACAGCATTGTGTCTGTATTTAAGCGAAGCGTAAATGCAGGGTCAGGAGAGTGTGGGGCAGAAGTTAAACGACGTTAATTGTGTATTCTTGTGATGCTAATGTTATTTGCGCCGGCTGATCTTTCCTCCTTTACGACCGGCTTCAATGGCGCGTTCAGGATCGTTTTTGAAGTTGCCGCTACTCGCCTGACCACCTTTGCGCCCAGCTTCAGCCGCGCGTTCCTTATTCTCTGCGAAGTTACCTGCGCCCCCACGACGTTGCGGTTTTTTTTCTTCCTCATCGGGTAGCTTCTTAGCGTCCGTCATTGGTTCTCCTCTTTGTTAGTGCCAATGTGATGCAAAATAAATGTAGTGATGTTTTTACCAGATTCAAGCCAGGGTTAATCTTAAGACTTAATTCAACAATCTTGATTGCCTAACTATCAGTCGATTTTCATTGATGTCTTCATGAAATTACCATGAATCTTTATTATTATTTTTTTAACGCGAAGAGGGAAGCTTTCCTGCCAGAAATAATAAGCGAAGCGGTAGGTGTTGTTACATTTTATCTCAGTCGCAATTCTGGGTTTCAATACTTGCGCCGCAGCGAACCGTTGCTACGTTTAATTAATCTGCTCGTTAAGTCTTAATTAACGCTTCGCTTATTTTCATTTTATTAGTCTAAATGAGCCGATATTTATCCCTTCAGGCAGCTATCAGGCGGTGCGCGATCACCAAGCCGTTCGGTAGCAGAAATTCCCACTTTCGGAGCGAATTGATGACCAAGGAATTTGTGTACCTGGACTGGCTGCGCGATGCGCATGCCATGGAGAAACATGCTGAGTCACTGCTGCAAGCCGCCGCGTTGCGTCTGGATGACTTCCCGCTGCTGCAGGCGCGCATTAAGCAATACATGCAGCAAACACGTGAACAGCAGCAGCAGGTTAAAGATGTGCTTAAACGTTACGACAGCAATTGGTCGGCAATGAAAGATGCGTTAGGACGTATGTCAGTGGTTGGGCAGGCAGCAAGCGATATGCTGCGTGATGAAGAGGGCGTGCGCATCGCGGTGAGCAGCTATGTTTTCTGCAACTACAAAGTGGCGACCTACACTGCATTGTTAGCAGCCGCACAGCAGGCGGCAGATGATAAAGGCGTAATGGTTTTTCAGCGTATCGTGCAGCATGAAATGCAGATGGCGGATTGGTTGCTTCATCAGCTTCCTGATGTCGCGAATGAAGCGATTTTGCAGCGTGCTGAAGTCGCATTTTGACGGATGACGGCGGTCGGTCAGCAGGATAGCTTTGCTGACCGCTGCTTCGTGTGCTTAATCCCAAACTGTGCAGATAAGTAATCAGTATTCTCTGAGTCAAATTGCTGCAAATGATATAAATAATATCAATCCTTCCATATTCTGGTGGTTAACGGAATTCTTTATTATAAAATAAGCAAAATAACCAGGCTGATAATATCGTTCGTTTTGCTTTTATTAAATGAAACTGATCAATGAAATCGATTTCATAAAAACATTCATTTATGCCTATTATCTACCAATCACCTCAATTAACGTTCAACGCTAATGTTAATGAAATAGATGACGATAACAGTAAAGATGATGCCGATTCACTCTCGGAGCATTTCTTATTTTTAAAATAACACCGTTTTCTTCACTACTTTTCAATCAAAATCATTGAGGTTTCTAAATGGACGTAGTTCAAAGATTTTCGCGTAATGTAAAGTTGCGGACCAAACTAACAATATCCTCTGTGCTCAATATCGCGATGCTACTGTTAGTGGCATTGCTCGGATTAAACTCGCTATTTTTAGCCGAGACCGGCGTCAATGGCATGATGAAAGAGGATTACCCCACCATAGCGTTAGGTAACCAATTGATTGATGAAATCAACGTGACAGTGCAGCAGCAGGCACTGCTGATGAGCCCAATCGATACGTCGCGTCGGGCAACCATTCAGAGCAATCTTCAGGAGGCATCGAAGAAGATCACTGCAACCTATAAGCGATTAGGTGAGTTGGCAACGGATGAACAGTCACTTGCCTTTCTTAAGCGCGTTGAAGTGAAGCGAGCGGACTTCCTTAAAGAGAGAAACGCCTTCTTTGATTTAGTGAACAATGATGTGTCTAAAGCAGTGGATTTCTATTTTTCTACACTTGCTTCAGCACAACGGAATTATATCAATGAAGTAGAAGGGTTTATTACTCTGCAAGAGCAGCAAATAAATGACTCTTATAATAACTTCATGGCCTCTTACAGCAAAACGAAAATTTCAATGCTGATTATTTTTGTTGCGGCTATTATGGTATCAGCGTTAATTGGCTGGATAATTATCCGCTCGATTACTGTGCCATTACGAAAGGTTGTTGCGTTTCTTGGCAGAGTGGCGGATGGCGATCTCAGCTCTGACTTTTATGAGCAGCGTAAAGATGAAATGGGGCAGTTAATTAATGCCATTCAGCAAATGCAGGAGAAAATGTCGCATATCGTTAGCCATATTCGTATGAGCGCTGAACAAATATCGGGTGGTGCCAGCGAAATAATGTCGGGCACCAACGATCTCGCTGCACGCACGGAAGAGCAGGCGAGTTCAGTAGAACAAACGGCAGCCTCAGTGGAAGAGTTCAGTGCCACCATCAACAATACGCGTAATAACACGCATGTTGCCGCTGATCTTTCCGCCAAGGCTGAAACCACGGTGGGGCGTAACGCCAGCATGATGGATAACGTTGCTACCAAAATGGCCGAGATCAATGATTCTGCCAGCCGTATGGCGGACATCATTAACCTGATCGATTCCATCGCCTTCCAAACCAATATTCTGGCGTTGAATGCGGCAGTTGAAGCCGCGCGTGCCGGTGAACATGGTCGCGGTTTCGCCGTTGTCGCGCAGGAAGTGCGCGCCCTGGCGCAGAAAACCGCGACTTCGTCGCATGAAATCCGTAATTTGATTGAGGAGTCTTCCACGCGTATTGCGGATGGGCGCGATATGGTGACGGACGCCAATAAGCTGATGAACGGCATGATGTCCAACGTGGCTGAGATGAAAGAGCTGCTGGTGCAGATCAATCAGGCCAGTAGCGAGCAGGCCGACGGCATCAGCCAGATCAATACCGCTATCAGCCAGATTGATATCACTACCCAGCAGAACGCGTCGCTGGTGGAGCAATCGCTGGCGGCTTCGGCGATGCTCAGCGAACAGGCGGCAAATATGGTGAATAGCGTGAGCGTGTTTACGCTGCGTAGAACAGCATAAGACGATGATGATCCAGAACGGCATGTGCGTTCTGGATCATTTTTTAGATGGCCTGATATTCGCCGGTGCCTTCTGGCCACGGTGTTAACAAATCAAACCCAGTTTCGGTCACCGCGATGGTATGTTCCCACTGCGCCGACAGCGAGCGATCTTTAGTCACCACCGTCCAGCCATCAGACAATACGCTGGTGCCCGCTTTGCCCGCATTAATCATCGGTTCAATCGTGAAGATCATGCCGGCTTGCAGCGCTAATCCTTCGCCTGGGGTGCCGTAATGCAGAATCTGAGGATCGCCGTGATACACCTCGCCAACACCGTGACCGCAATACTCGCGCACCACGGAAAAACCCGCTTTTTCCGCCACCTGTTGTATCGCTGCACCAATATCGCCCAAGGTCGCGCCCGGTTTTACCACGTTGATGCCTGCCACCATTGATTCATAGGTGATTTCCACCAGACGTTTCGCGCGTACCGATGGCTGACCGACGTAATACATGCGACTAGTATCGCCGTACCAACCGTCCTTAATGATGGCGACGTCAATATTGACGATGTCGCCATCCTTGAGTTTTTTCTCACCCGGGATGCCGTGACACACCACGTGATTCACCGAGGTGCAGGTGGTGCGTGTATAGCCGTGATAGCCGATATTGGCCGGCACAACTTTCAATTCGTTGACGATGTATTGGTGGCAAATTGCGTCCAGCTCATCGGTGGTCACGCCCGGTTTGACGTACGGCGTGATCATCTCCAGCACTTTAGCGGCGGCGTGTCCGGCGGCACGCGCCAGTTCGATCTCTTCAGCGGTGTGCAGTTTGATGCTCATTACGCGATTCCCTGCGAGGTGAAAGAAGGATGGTCGAGCAGTTGCGCTAAATCAGCGCCGCTGTCGCGTTCGACGCGCATCAATAAACGCGTCAATTCCTGATGATTGAGTGACGGATAGATCTCGGCTAGCATGCCGATTTTCATCCAGTGTTCTGCCTGCGCATTGATTGAACGGCTCATCGCCGTGCTAGCGATGCGCAGATTCTCATGCATTAACTCAGAGATTTTCACGATGCCCATGCGATAACCCGTATATGAAACGTATGCGTTATGTATATAGGCTACAATTTTAAGGTGAGATATGCAAAGGAGAAATAATGAGAGGAATAATTATCACCAGTTTGCTGCTGGTACTGACAGCCTGTTCCAGTTCGGTGGGGCGTAATTTTGATACCGCCAGTATTCAGAACATACACACAGGCCAGACAACCCGCGCTGAATTGATCGCCATGTTTGGCCCGCCTGATAAGGAATCCGCTTATCCGGATGGCCAAAGACTGATGATGTGGAACTATAGCGAAGCCCGAACGATGGATACTACGGCTGGAAAGACACTGACTGTTCAAACGAAAAATGGCCGGGTGTTCAATTATACGTTCAGTAAAAGCTGAAGGGTGAAGCCAATCCATGGCATAAAAAATCCTAAGGCGCCTTACTCAGACTTCGTTGGAGGACGACGGCTTATTTTGCCTCCCTTCCGGCCCGCTTCAACGGCTCTTTCAGGGTCGTTTCTGAAGTTGCCACCACTGGCTTTGCCTCCCGCACTACCAGCTTCTTTTGCACGTTCCGGATTGTTGGCAAAATTCCCTGCGCCGCCTCTGTAGCTCTGTTGTTTCATAGGAAGACCTCTTATCAATGTTCCATTAGATTTAAGGACTAGCTAGTCACGCTGCTATTTTAGTCCGTCGCAACAGTTAAGCCAGAGATAAAAGCGCAATCGTTTTAAACAGATCAAAAAAAGTTCATGTATCTGGCCATTTAACAGTGACCTCCGTCACATTTTGAAATTCCTGTCTATACTTCTGCCTTTTGGGTTTCAACCTTTGCGCCTGATGGCGCGTTCAACATGCAGGGAACAGGAATGGATACATCGCAGCAAAATAGTGAAGACGATTCGCCGCTAAGTAACCTTACCGTCAAACAGCGAATCTTCTTTGTGGTGTTAGTGGCCACCATGGGCGCACTGGCATTTGGTTATGACACCGGCATTATCTCCGGTGCCTTGCCGTTTATGACTCTACCGCTCGATCAGGGCGGCCTCGATCTCACCCCGTTCACCGAGGGTTTAGTGACGTCATCACTGATTTTCGGTGCCGCAATGGGCGCTTTTATCAGTGGCTACGTCTCCGACCGCTTTGGTCGTCGTATTACGCTGCGTACGTTGGCGCTGATCTTTGTCGCCGGCGCAATTGGTACCGCATTAGCACCAAACCTACATGTCATGGTGGCGATGCGTTTTCTGCTTGGGATTGCCGTCGGCGGGGGTTCCTCAACCGTACCGGTGTTTATTGCAGAAATTGCGGGACCAAAGCGTCGTGCGCCGTTGGTCAGCCGCAACGAGCTGATGATCGTTTCCGGACAGCTGCTGGCTTATGTTGTCAGCGCAGTGATGAGTTTTACGCTTAACGATCCGCACCTGTGGCGCTACATGCTGGCGATGGCTATGATTCCGGGCGCCTTGCTGTTCATCGGCACCTTTTTTGTCCCGGCGTCACCACACTGGATGGTGGCAGAAGGGCGCATTAAAGAAGCGAGCCGTATCCTGCACAAACTGCGTGAAACACCGCGTGAAGTGAAAAAGGAGATGGCAGAGATGCGTCAGCACGCCAAGGCGGCGCGTCAGGGGCCTTCAGCGAAAGAACTGTTGAAAGAGAAGTGGATCCTGCGGTTGCTGTTGGTGGGCGCGGGGCTGGGCATTGTCATTCAATTTACCGGCGTGAACGCCTTTATGTATTACACGCCAGTGATTCTGAAAACCACCGGCATGGGCACCAACGCGTCGATTGCGGCGACCATTGGTAACGGCATTGTGTCGGTGCTGGCTACCATGGTGGGCATCAAAGCGGTAGGACGTTTCGGACGCCGTACCATGCTGATGACCGGTTTGACGGTGGTGATCGCCATGCAGCTGGTCCTCGGCTGCGTGCTGCTGTTGATGCCACAAGACATGACGCAAAGTATCTTCGCGCTGGCGGCGATTCTGGTGTTCCTGTTCTTCATGCAGATGTGTATTTCGCCGGTTTACTGGTTGTTAATGTCGGAACTGTTCCCGATGAAAGTGCGCGGCGTGCTGACCGGCGCTGCAGTTTCATTCCAGTGGATCTGTAATGCGGCGGTGGCGTTTGCCTTCCCGCCGTTGTTGGCCGCTACCGGCAATGGGGCATTCTTTATCTTCGCGGCCATTAATGTCGGTTCGCTGATTTTCGTCATTACTATGTTGCCTGAGACTAAGGGCAAATCACTCGAGCAGATCGAAAACGAAATGCGCGAGCGGTTTAGCGAGCAAGAGCAGGATCAGCAAACCGCATAGCGATGCTTGAGAATTCCTGGTCGCGGGAGGAAGATACGCATCTTTCACCGGGCCAGGATTTCCCATGCTAATCACCGCCGAGAACACGCGCACCTTCAATACCGATATCCGACTGGCCTGCACGTTGGCCGCCGTTGCAGGCGCACTCAACACCGCGGCATTTGAAACCGTCGGCTTCTTCTCGGCGAACATGACCGGCAATGTCTCCTCTCTCTCCGACCATCTGGCAAAAGCCAATCTGCACGTTGGCCTGTTTTTTCTACTCATCGTATTGCTGTTTATCGCCGGATCATCGGTCTCAACGCTGATCATTAATTCCGGCAGACGACGTCAGATACGCGGCATTTACGCCATCAATATCCTGATTGAAGGCATCGCTTTGCTGATGCTGGGCATGGTTGAAAGCTGGTTCCGCTTTAGCGGTTCCGGCGTGCTGCTGGTGCTGAGCCTGAGTTTTTTGATGGGATTGCAGAATGCGGTGGTGACGCGCATCTCCAACGCTCGCGTTCGTACTACGCACGTTTCCGGCACCGCGACCGATATTGGCATTGAGCTGGCGATGCTTTTTGATGTGCTGCGGCGCAAAGAATCGCCGAAAGATGCGCCGCTCTACATTGAACGGCTTAAATTACATTTTTACACCGTTGTAGCGTTTTTGGGCGGCGGCGTGCTGGGGATTTGGTTGCTGCAGTGGATGAGCTATCTGTTGCTGATGGTGATTGGCGCACTGCTCAGCGTGCTGGCACTGGCGGCACTGAAACGAATTTAATCGGTGACCGGCTTCACACTTCTCCACGGCATTCGCTAAAACTGCTTGCCACTTTTATCGCCCTGTAAGCAAGATAGCGTCCGTTGAGGATTGTTACTGTTCGGCAGGCAAAACCTGAGACGCGCCCTTTTTCAGTTGAAGAGGGCGCGTCTCAGGTTTTTTTTTGCGCGAAATTTGGGGCATGAGTTTAAGGCAGGTTCAGGAGAAAAAGTGATGCAATATCAGGAACTGGCGGATGACATCGTTAGTGGTGTTGGCGGCAAAGAGAACATCATTAGCGTGATGCACTGCGCCACGCGCTTGCGCTTCAAGCTGAAAAACAGTCAAAAAGCGCAAACCGCCGCGTTAAAGGATAACCCTGGCGTGATCATGGTGGTGGAGAGCGGCGGCCAATATCAGGTGGTGATTGGTAATCAAGTGGCGGAAGTGTATCGCGAACTGACGGCACGTCACGCGCTGGATAATCAGAGCGAGGCCGCAGACACCGATGCGCCACAAGGCCTGTTTGCCCGCTTTATCGATCTGGTTTCCGGTATCTTTACCCCGTTTATCGGTGTGATGATCGCCACCGGCATCATCAAAGGGTTGCTGGCGCTGGCTTTGGTGGTGGGTGTAATGCGTGCTGATAGCGGCAGTTATAAAGTGCTGTTCGTCGCCAGCGACGGTTTGTTCTACTTCCTGCCGATTTTGCTTGGCTACAGCGCCGGTAAAAAATTTGGCGGCAATCCGTTTGTTAGCATGGCCATCGCCGCTGCGCTGGTGCATCCGATGATTCTCGAGGTGCTGCAACAGCAACAGCAGGGCCATCCGCTGACCTTCATCGGCATTCCGCTCGAAGTGCTGAACTACAGCTCTTCAGTTATTCCGATTATCTTTGCGGCCTGGGTTTCCAGCCTGATTGAGCGCTGGGTACATCCGCGTTCACCCAGCGCGGTACGTAATTTCACTACGCCGTTATGCTGTTTGCTGATCACCGTGCCGCTGACGTTCCTGGCGATTGGTCCGGCCGCAACCTGGCTGAGCCGCATGCTGGCCGAAGGCTATCTGTGGATCTACAGTCTCAGCCCGATGATCGCGGGTGCAGTGATGGGCGCAATTTGGCAAGTGTGCGTGATTTTTGGTCTGCACTGGGGATTGGTGCCGATCATGCTGAACAACCTCGCCAACTTTGGTCATGACACGCTGCTGCCCTTGCTGATGCCTGCGGTATTGGGCCAGGCGGGTGCAACGCTGGGTGTTTTTCTGCGTACCCGCGAAGCCAAACTCAAAGCGATAGCGGGATCGGCCTTTACCGCCAGCATCTTCGGTATCACTGAACCGGCAGTGTATGGCGTGACGCTACCACGTCGTCGTCCGTTTATCTTCGGCTGCGTCGGTGGCGCATTGGGTGCGGCGATTCTCGGCTTTTGGCACACCACCATTTATTCCTTTGGTTTCCCAAGCGTATTCACCTTTATTCAGGTGGTGCCCAACAGCGGCATTGATGCCAGCGTGCTGGCGGCATTCGCTGGCGCGGCGTTAGCGCTGTTATTTGCCTGCGTAACCACCTATCTGTTCGGCCTGAGTGAACCCGCAGCCGACGTGGTGGCGCCACCCGCACCGGTTTCTCCGCCCACCAGCCTGACGCGCCGCGAAAGCGTGGTCAGCCCGATAGCGGGCAACGTGATCCCGCTTGATCAGGTTAACGATGAAACCTTTGCCAGCGGATTGCTTGGCAAAGGCGCGGCGATTATTCCGCAGCAGGGCCGCGTGGTTTCCCCGATTGATGGCGTAGTGTCGTCAATGTTCCGTACTGGTCATGCGATAGGGCTGACATCGGCGCAGGGCGCGGAGGTGCTGATCCACGTCGGCCTCGATACCGTGAAGCTAGATGGAAAATATTTCTCTGCCAAAGTAGCGAACGATCAGCCGGTAAAAGTGGGCGATCTGCTGCTGGAGTTCGATCTCGATGCCATTAAAGCCGCAGGTTATGACCTCACCACGCCGGTTTTGGTGAGTAACAGTGATGACTTTGTGGATGTGTTAACCCTGAGCCGCACGGCCGTGAGCGAAGGCGCTCCGCTGTTGGCGGTGCTGAAATAATAGAGGAGCAAGCAAATGACTAAACGTTTCCCGGACGGATTTTTATGGGGCGGCGCGGTGGCCGCTAACCAGGTTGAAGGGGCTTATCAGGAAGGGGGTAAAGGCTTATCAACATCGGATTTGCAGCCGAAAGGTATTTTTGGTGCGCGCGTGGAGCGCGGCGGTGATGACTTTGGTATTAAAGATACCGCTATCGATTTCTATAACCGTTTTCCGGAGGACATCAAACTGTTCGCCGAAATGGGCTTTACCGTGCTGCGCACCTCGATTGCCTGGACGCGCATCTTCCCACAGGGCGATGAAGCGGAACCCAATGAAGCAGGATTAGCCTATTACGATCGCCTGTTCGATGAGATGGGCAAATACAACATCACGCCGCTGGTGACACTGTCACATTACGAAATGCCTTACGGCTTGATCAAAAAGTATGGCGGCTGGGGCAATCGCATTACCATTGATTGCTTCGAGCGCTATGCGCGCGCAGTGTTCACCCGCTTCCAGCATAAGGTGAAACTGTGGCTGACCTTCAATGAGATCAACATGTCGCTGCATGCGCCGTTCACTGGCGTGGGACTGGCGGAAGAGAGCGATCAGCAGGCGATCTATCAAGCCATTCATCATCAGCTTGTGGCGAGCGGACGCGCGGTGAATACCTGCCATGACATCGTTAAGGACGGCAAAATCGGCAACATGCTGCTGGGCGCGCTGCTCTATCCGCTGAGCTGCCGCCCGGCAGATGTGCTGGAAACCTTGCAGCAAAACCGTGAATGGCTGTTTTTTGGCGATGTACAGGTGCGCGGCGCATATCCCGCCTATATGAAACGCTTCTTCGCCGATCGTGGTATCAGCATTGCGATCACCGAAGCCGATAAGCGCGACCTGCAAAATACCGTCGATTATATCTCCTTCAGCTACTACATGACCGGCTGCGTCACCACCAATGAAGAGGAGAATCAAAAAGCGCGTGGCAATATCCTCTCAATGGTGCCAAACCCGCATCTACCGAGTTCCGATTGGGGCTGGCAGATTGACCCCGAAGGGCTGCGCATTCTGCTTAACATCCTGTATGACCGCTATCAAAAGCCGCTGTTTATCGTGGAAAATGGGCTTGGTGCCAAAGATGTGGTGGAAGCTGACGGGCGCATTAACGATGATTACCGCATCCAGTATCTTAATGATCATCTGGTACAAGTGCGTGAAGCGATTGAAGATGGCGTGGACGTGATGGGTTATACCTGTTGGGGACCGATCGATTTGGTTAGCGCGTCAAAGGCCGAGTTCTCCAAGCGTTACGGCTTTATCTATGTTGATCGCGATGATGCGGGCAACGGCACGCTAACGCGCTCACGCAAAAAGAGTTTCTTCTGGTATCAGGATGTGATTCGCAGTCACGGTGAAGCATTGAAGTAACCATCCAATCAATCCTGCGCCGCTAAAACCGTAGCGGCGCAATATATTGCGCAACGCCGCATAAACCGTAGCGTTATGCCTCATCCGCGTCATCCTGCAATGCCAGCGTCTCTTTACGTACCCGCTCGATATGAATAGTGAGAAACATGCGCTCCTCACTGGAGAGTTCATACAGATATTTTTGTTGAATATGCTGGTCGATTTTCACCGCACATTGATAGGCCAGCGGATACTTGTCGCGCACCACATCATGCAGGGATTCATCCTCGCTCCACACGCCCCGTTTGCCCAACATGCGCTGCGCAAAGAACTTCAGATGGTTAACAAAACGGTTGTAGCTCAGGCTGTCGGTGCGGTAATCCAGTTGCAGGCGATACTTCACGATATGCAAGATTTCCTGCATAAATTGCGTAATGTGCGAAACATCCGCGAAGTCACTGCCGAGCTGCGCGTTCACCAGATGCAGGGCGATAAATCCAGCCTCATCCTCCGGTAGCTCGACGCCCAGCCGCTTGTTAATCAGTTCCAGCGCTTCAACACCGAGTGAAAACTCTTTCGGATAAAGCGTTTTGATCTCCCACTTCAATACGTTACGAATCGGGATGCCTTGCTGATGGCGTTCGATCGCAAAATGGCAGTGATCGCACAGCGCGATAGAGAGACTTTCATGCAGCGGTTGGCCAAGCTGCTGGCGCGCATTGGCAATAATCAGTTCGCTGGTGGTGATCACCTCGAGCGGAATATCTGACAACAATTCGCTCAGTCGGCCGGTTAAGGCATCACTTTGCAGCGCAAATACTTTTTCGATCTGCTGCGCATCCAGTTCGTCGCCAACGCGCTTCTGAAACGCTAAACCGCGTCCCATCACAACTCGTTCTTTGCCGTTGTCGCCCAGCACCACCGCGACATTATTGTTGAGGATTTTGGCGATTTTCATTTTTTGTCTGCCCTGAAAAATAAAAAACCTGACCCACCGGGAGGACGGCGTGTCAGGTTTTGCCTGCGCTGAACGCAGTAACAATCTCGCAAGATCATAATCGGCTGAACTTTTCCGACAAGCAGAGCGACAGGTAATTGTGAAACGCATCATATTTCCAGCGCGATTAATCCGATGCTGCGAGAGGAGACGATGACGCCGTTTTAATGAGTGTAAAGATAGCGTAAAGAAACGATCAGGATTCCATAAAGTTTGCGTTAAGGCTGCCGATAGTACCGTAAGGTTAATTTAACAGGAGTTGCGTACATGACTGGGATTTCAACATTAGGCGTGGGTTCAGGGCTGGGTTTAAGCACCATTCTCGACAAACTGACCGCGGCAGAGAAACAATCGCTGGCACCGATTTCCAAACAACAATCCGCCGCAACCGCGAAGTTGTCCGCTTACGGCACGCTTAAAACCGCGATTCAGACCTTCCAGACGGCAAACAATAAATTAAACGATGCCGCGCTTTATACATCGACTACCACAGCATCCAGCTCGAGCGCGTTTAGCGCCGATTCCAATGGCAATGCGCTGGCGGGAAAATACACCATCAGCGTGCAGAAACTGGCGCAATCGCAGACGCTAACCAGCGAGACCAAAACCGATATCAAAGCGGCGATGGGTAGCGATGCGGCGTCCAGAACCTTAAAATTTGTCAACGCCGAAGGTAAAGAGAAGAGCATCACGCTGACCAAAGATCAGACTTCGCTTTCGGCCATGCGTGACACCATTAACAAATCCGACGTTGGCGTTACCGCCAGCCTGATCAAGGTGTCAGCCACTGAATACCGTTTATCACTGACTTCATCTGCGTCCGGCACCGCCAATGCGCTGAAATCGCTGAGCGTGACCGGCGATGATACCTTGCAGGACTTTATTGGCTTTGATGCGTCAGATGCTGCCAGCAGCGGTATGGCGCAAAGCGTCGAGGCGCAGAATGCCAAATTGACCGTGAATAATGTGGCGATTGAGAGCAGCAGCAACGTGATCGCCGACGCGGTGGAAGGCATCACGCTGAAGCTCAACGATGAAACCAGCGGCAACCAAACGCTGACGGTCAGCAGCGATACAAATAAAGCCAAAACCGCCATTACCGATTGGGTGAATGCCTATAACTCGCTGCAGGATACGATGGCGAGTTTGACCAAATACACGCCGGTGGACGCGGGTAAAGATCCGGATGGGAAGAATGGGGCGCTGCTTGGCGACGGCACGCTGCGTAACATCCAGGTGCAATTGAAGAGTATTCTGGCGAACAGTTCGGGTTCGAACGTCTACAAAACCTTATCGCAGGCGGGCATTACCACCGATCCAACCAGCGGTAAGCTTAATCTGGATGCCGCCAAATTGACCACCAGCCTGCAGGTAAAACCGGAAGCGATTCGTGACATGTTCACCGGTGATGGCAAGAAAACCGGCGTGTCGACGGTGCTGAACACGACGTTCACCGCTTTCCTCAGCAGCAAAGGCATATTGCAGGGCGCAACGGATGGCATCAGTAAAAAACTGAATACGTTGACCGATCAGTACAATACCGCCAGCAAACGTATCGATGACACCATCGCGCGTTATAAAAAGCAGTTTACCAATCTGGATAAGATGGTCAGTGTGTTGAACAACACCAGCAACTATCTCACCGAGCAGTTCAGTAATAGCACTAAGACGAATAAGTAAGGGCATAGCGGTCGCCATGCATGGTGACCGCTATTTCTGACCGTAACCTTATTTCTTTTTATTCAACATAGACTTCAAATCGGCAAAAGGATTGTATGTCGCTTCACCGACATCTTTTTGCGCATCTTCTCCCGCCACAACCGTTGTGCCGTACTGATCCGCTTCGGTGTATTTCGAGTGTTCGTGGTCGTGACAATACAGGCACAACAACTCCCAGTTACTGCCATCTTCCGGATTATTGGTGTGGTCGTGATCAATATGATGTACGGTTAATTCGCGCAGGTTGGAATAAACAAATTCGCGCGAGCAGCGGCCGCATACCCACGGATAGATTTTTAATGCTTTCTCACGATAGCCGCTTTCCAGCCGCGTGTAGTTTTTAGGGATCAGAGCCATTGCCGAAGTTGCCTGTTAAAAGAGGTAAAACGACATGTTATCTGCGAACCCCGAGCCTGCCAATAATGTTTATCATCCCTGACCCTCCCTCCGAAAAAAACCGCCTACACTAGGCTGTAACTTCGCGGAGATGAAAAGCCGCCTGCGCTAATTCGCTGGGAATTTGGTGAGAACATGATGCCCGTAAATGATCCTCCGTTAGTAAGCCGGATGCCGCGTATTGCTTTGACCATGATGGTGGCAATGCTGGCCACGCTTCCTGTGTGGACCAACAAAATTTATTATCGGGATGATCTTTACAGAGTACTGGATGGGGCGAGTTCGACGTGGCTAAGTAACGGCAGGCCGGGCACCTGGTTATTACAGTCCCTCATCTCATTTGGTAATACGGTCAGCGATGTTTCTCCGCTTAATTTACTTCTTGGATTGCTGGCGTTAAGTATTGCTAGTGTGTTTTACACAGAAAAATTGAGAATTCCGCTTACGGGTTTCTGGTCATGTGTACCGCCACTTTTTGTCGTCCTTAATCCCTTTCTGACGCAGGGCATGCTCTATACCTATGACAGTCTAACCATACTTTTGTCATTCGCTGGCGCCATGCTGGCAAGCCTGGTCAACCGAGTTAACCTGTTTCAGGCGGTCATTTACACTGCCCTGGTGTTATTGCTCATTCAGACGCTCTATCAACCCGGACTTAATGTCTATATTGCCTGCGTAGCCTTGCTTCTCGTCTCCCGGCTCAATCACGATCAATCCAGCTGGAAGTGGCTATTCGGGAAACTCATTGCGTTGGGTATTGCTATTCTGGTTTATAAATTTGCGATGAATTATTTATTGCCGGTGAAGATCGATTGGTACAGCATGAAACACAGTCAGCTGTTATCACCGAACGCAGGTTCACTGTTAGTGTTCATCGATACGATTAAAGCGTTCAGTCACCTTATTCTCAGCGCCTATCCGCGTGGCATGATGATATTTGTCTTGCTGCCTCTGCTTATGTTGTTTTTCGGCCTAATTTTGATGGCTCGACACCTTAAACAGCAGCGCAAATTGACGCTGAGTACGGGGATATTGATGTTCACTGCGGGAGTCGTTGTCATCGCGGCAATTCCCGGACTTTCTTTGGCATTAGCTACACCGTTAATTGCTCCACGCATGCTCGGCGCATGCAGCATTGCTTTCCTGTTCTGTTTCTATGTATCGGTGCAATCTCTACCTGCAATGAGAAACTGGCTAGCGGGCGCCAGCGTAATTTTGCTGTTTTACCATCTGGTGGTGATGTTGATAAGTTTCAATACGGTGGTGAACGATCAACGTTATCAAATGCAGGTGATGAATCAGATTAAAATCACGCTGTCAGCTCCCACTGCACAATCGATCGATTCCCTCGCTTTTATTGGGCAGTTAAATGATGCCCCGGAAGTACAAATCAATATTCGTAATTTCCCCATCATTGATCATATCCGGATGAAAATGCTGGGTGAGTCTGAGCCGTGGATTTGGCTGGCTCTTATCAAACATGCAGGCTTGAGGTTAAAAGCGGTGAAAGCGACGGACGAAATGAGAGTAATGAAACCGCGTCAGTATTTCTCGCAGGGAACGGATTTTGACGCCTTTCAGGATGGGAATACGATGGTGATTGATTTCAGAAAATCGGGTGGGCAGATTACCCAACCCTAAATCAGCTGCTCAGTCCGGTTAGTGTTTGGCAACCATTCCGGACTGAGTTTTAATTAGCGCTACTGTTTGCTGGCGTTATTTATTCAACAGCTCTTTGCGAACAATTTCTGCGCCTGCGCTCAACGCATCTAACTTGCCCCTTGCCACGCCACGAGGCAGCGGAATCATGCCGCAGTTGGTGCACGGATAGAGCTTGTCGGCATCGACAAACTGCAGTGCTTTACGCAGCGTTGCGGCAACTTCTTCTGGGGTTTCAATGGTATTGCTTGCCACGTCAATGGCGCCAACCATCACTTTTTTGCCACGAATCAGTTCCATTAATTCCATCGGCACATGCGAGTTTTGACACTCCAGTGAGATGATATCGATATTCGACTTCTGCAGTTTAGGGAAAATCTCTTCATATTGACGCCACTCGGTGCCCAGCGTCTTTTTCCAGTCGGTATTGGCTTTGATGCCATAGCCATAGCAAATATGCACAGCAGTTTCGCATTTCAGCCCTTCAATGGCTCTTTCTAAGGTCGCGATACCCCAATCATTCACTTCGTCGAAGAAGACATTAAATGCAGGCTCATCAAACTGGATAATATCGACGCCCACCGCCTCTAATTCTTTCGCTTCTTCATTGAGAATTTTAGCGAACTCCCAGGCAAGTTTTTCGCGGCTTTTATAGTGGTTGTCATAAAGCGTATCGATCATGGTCATTGGACCTGGCAGCGCCCACTTAATTGGACGGTCAGTTTGTTGACGCAAGAACTTCGCATCTTCTACAAACACAGATTTTTGACGACTCACAGGACCAACGACGGTCGGTACACTTGCATCATAACGATTGCGAATTTTAACGATCTCGCGCTTCTCAAAATCCACGCCATTGAGGTGTTCAATAAAGGTGGTAACAAAGTGCTGGCGCGTTTGCTCGCCATCACTAACGATATCAATTCCTGCCTGCTGTTGATCGTCCAGGCACAAACGCAGCGCATCGTGTTTGCCGTCGTTTAATTCCTGATCTTGCAATTTCCACGGTGACCAAAGTACCTCAGGCTGAGCAAGCCAGGACGGTTTCGGTAAACTACCAGCAGTGGAAGTCGGTAATAATTTTTTCATAGCAGGTGACCTTATATTTTTATGGGTTATCAAAGAACGGAATTAGCAAACCATTGCTCAAGAACAGTTTGGTAAGGCTTGATGAAGCGCTCTTCCGTGAACTTCCCTTGTTCAACAGCCAGATGGCTACGTTCTTCGCGATCATAAACAATTTGAGTTAATGAGTAGTCCAGATGGTTCAGGCTTGGCTGATACAGTTTACCGGCAGCAGAATTCGCATTGTAAATCTCAGGGCGGTAAATCTTCTGGAAAGTTTCCATGGTGCTGATGGTGCTGATCAGCTCAAGGTTGGTGTAATCACTCAGCAAATCGCCATGGAAATAAAATGCCAATGGCGCAACACTGTTTGCCGGCATGAAATAGCGCGCCCGCAAACCCATTTTGCTGAAGTATTCATCAGTCAGGGAGAGTTCATCCTGTTGGTATTCAATACCTAACACCGGGTGCTCATTACCGGTGCGGTAATAGGTGTTCTTACTTGACACACTCAAACAAATAACCGGTGCTTTAGTGAAGTTCTTTTTGTAAGCATCAGAGTTAACAAAGTGCTTGAATATATTTCCATGCAGATCACCAAAGTTATCTGGCGTGCGGAATTCGGGGTGATTCTTGTTGTGTTCAGACAGCAGTACGCTGAAGTCATAATCACGGACATAAGAGGAGAAGTTATTACCCACAATCCCTTCAATGCGCTCGTTGGTTTGTTTATCAACAATATTGGTTTTCAATATTTCAATCACCGGGAAGGTGGTGGCGTTGCCTTCGGCACTAAGATTCAGCTCGGCAGAAATAATTTCCAGCTCAACAGCGTAACGATCGCTTTTAGGGTTGTCCCAATTCGCCAGTGAATTGAAGCGGTTATCAATCATCACAAGCGCGTTGCGCAGATTCTCCTGACGTTTCTCGCCTCTGGCCAAATTCGCAAAGTTGGTGGTGATGCGAGTATTTCCAGAAGGATTATAATTTTCGTCGAAGCGAAGGCTCTTAACAGTAAAAGTAAACGCGTTATTCATTTTAGTTTTGCTTCCTGGTTACGAATATAAAGCCTTGTTAAATGCTCGATTTCAAAACTTTCCACTGTTGTTCTGGAACACTTGATCAGCAGGCTTCATATTATCTTAAGTTATTAACAATACATCTTTTATGCCTGAGTCACCGGTTGAAAAAAAGTGATTTAATTTCATCGAACATGAAGGAATTTCATGATGAGGTTGGTCGTCCGCATTTGTTCCCAATCTGTGGCATTCACAGAGATGATCAGCCAGGAGAAGCATTGGTTTTTTTCGCTAATCGCTGACCTATTGGCCGCCAACTTTCACACTTCGGGCTGCGTGAATTCACCAATGCGCAGGCTGTTTGGGCGAAAAAGGTGGATTGAAAGCCTTGTTCACCGGTGAAGATAAGCCGCGGATAAAGAGCGTGATCACCTTGACTCTTACTGCTCATGCTTAGCGCTGTTATCAGGAGGTGACTCATAAAGGCACATTGAAATTTTTTACAGTTATCTATAGACGACTGGTCTAATAGTTGTTAGTTTACATCCATGGCAACGAAGGCTCGACAGACCAAGCCGATAAGCGCCTTAATGTTTACGAAGTTTATAGACGACCGGTCTAATAAATATTTTCTACTCTATGACGCAGGAGATGAATAATGAAGATTCTTATGGTTTTAACCTCACACGACACACTGGGTGACACTGGCCGTAAAACCGGCTTTTGGCTGGAAGAGCTAGCCGCCCCTTACTACGCATTTAAAGAGGCCGGCGCTGAGATTACGTTAGCCTCACCGAAGGGCGGTAACCCGCCTTTAGACCCAAAAAGTAATGAACCGGACTTTCAGACAGAGCAGACTCACCGCTTTGAGGCCGACGCTGAAGCAACTGCGCAACTCGCAGCGACGGTTCGTCTCGATACCGTTTCACAAGCTGACTATGACGCCTTGTTTTATCCGGGTGGCCACGGCCCGCTGTGGGATCTTGCCGAAGACAAAAACTCCATTGCACTTATCGAAGCATTCCTCGCGGCCACCAAGCATGTCGCTCTCGTTTGTCATGCGCCTGGCGTGCTGCGGCATGTGAAAACACCCGCAGGAAAACCTCTGGTTGAAGGCCGTAAGGTCACCGGTTTTACCAATAGCGAAGAGGAAGCGGTAGGTCTGACGCAGATAGTGCCTTTCCTGGTGGAAGATGAACTGATTGCCAAAGGCGGAATTTATTCCAAGGGTGCGGACTGGAGTTCGTATGTGGTCAGCGATGGTCTGCTGATTACCGGACAAAACCCAACGTCCTCAGCAGCGACGGCGGCAGAGCTGATTACCCAGCTCAATGCATAATTAGCACGTTAATCAAAAATTTAAGGCAATTAATCATGTTTAAAAAATCAATTACTGCTGCGGCATTAAGCCTGGTGATGTCAGTCTATGCACAATCATCACTGGCTGAGCCAGTAAAAAACATTGTTCTGGTACACGGGGCGTTTGTTGATGGCTCAGGATGGAACCCAGTGGCGCGTATTCTGGATAAAGCGGGCTATAAAGTGTCGATTGTTCAGGAGCCGCAAACATCGCTGGCGGATGATGCCGCAGCCACGCGACGTGTGCTGGCGTTACAACAGGGCAAATCCCTGCTGGTCGGCCATAGTTACGGTGGCATGATTATCAGTGATGCAGGAAATGATCCTTCAGTTGCGGGCCTGGTTTACATCGCAGCGTTTCAACCAGAGGAAGGTGACTCTTTACTGAGCCTAGCGAAGAAATATCCGTCTGCCGCCAAGTCGATTACGGAAACACCTGATCACTTCCTTTATATCAAGCCGGAAAATTTCCACGCTGACTTTGCGGCTGATCTGCCGGTGAAAGAGACAGACTTGCTGGCGCGTTCACAAGTGATGCCTGCAGTCGCAGCGTTCGCTGCGCCAGCTGGCGCGCCTGCATGGAAAACGAAGCCAAGCTGGGCGGTTGTGGCCACTCAGGATCGTGCTATCAATCCTGAACTGGAGCGCTTTATGGCCAAACGCGCGCGCAGCAACGTGACTGAACTGAAAGGCAACCATGCCATTTACGCATCACAACCGGAAAAAATTGCGGCTGTCATTGAAAAGGCAGCAAAAAGCTTATCTCAGTAAGCGTTTCTGCGTCAGGCACATTTTAACTTACCCAGCCGTTAGACGACTGGTCTAATTTAAATGTTCTCGACAGCCAGGACGGCGCAGCTGATTTATCCGCTAAAGCATGCCGTTGATGGAGTGAAGGTGGCAGGACGCTCGTCTGCCACCGCTCATCGTGATCACCTATGGAAAATCCTTATGAATAATAAAGCCTTGTTCGATTCAGCCACGCTCGGACCGTACACCCTGAAAAATCGCATCGTATTTCCCCCACTTACACGCCAACGAAGTGCACAGCCGGGTAATGTAGCCACCGATCTGATGGCCGAATACTACCGTCAACGCGCGGGTGCAGGTTTCATGGTCACTGAAGGCACGCAGATTGAACCCCGTGGGCAAGGTTATGCCTGGACACCGGGAATTTATACCGAGCAACACGTTGAGGGTTGGAAAAAAGTCACCCGCGCGGTCCATGCCGATGGAGGGATTATTTTTGCTCAACTCTGGCATGTGGGGCGCGTCTCTCATTCTGCACTTCAACCCGGTGAACATGCCCCGGTTGCGCCTTCAGCGCTCCAGGCTGAACAAGCAAAGGCGTTTATTGAGACTGCGCCAGGTAAAGGCACGCTGGTGACACCTTCAATCCCGCGTGAACTGACGCGTGATGAGATTAAAGAACTCGTGAATATGTATGCTCAGGCGGCAAAAAATGCCATTCGTGCAGGGTTTGATGGCGTCGAGATCCATGCGGCGAATGGTTATCTGGTCAATCAGTTTATTTCGGAGCATGCAAACCAGCGTAAAGATGAATACGGCGGTTCTATTGAAAATCGACTGCGCTTTCTGAATGAAATTGTTCAGGCTATCAGTAAGGCGGTCGGGGCAGATCGTCTGGGTGTTCGCTTTACGCCTTTGTTTACCAGCACCGATGAGGATCGCGTCTATATCGGTCTGGTGGAGAAAGATCCGCATAAAACCTATATCGAAGCGGTAAAAATCCTGGAAAAGGCGGGTGTCGCCTATGTCTCTATAGCGGAGGCCGACTGGGAAAATGCCCCCGATTTACCGGAAACCTTCCGTCGTGAGATCCGCGCGGTATTTAGTGGTCGCATCATCTACGCCGGTCGCTACACAGCAGAGCGCGGTGCCCGAATGATTGAGGAAAAGCTGGCGGATCTTATCGCGTTTGGTCGTCCATTTATCGCCAATCCTGATCTGCCCGAACGCATCGCCAATGGCTGGGCATTTAACCAACTTAACGCCGCCACCCTGTATGGTGGAGGCGAAGAAGGGTTTACGGATTATCCGGTGCACCACGCGCAGCGTTAATTATCTAAGAGGACATACCATGAATAACGGAATTGATCATGTTGCGCGGGCCTGATTTTCCACAATGAAATAAGGCTTCTCAACCTGGTAAAGTCGGCAAAAATCCAGCTATAATTCCTCCAAATTTTTCAACTGACTTAAAAACAAAATGACAAAGCTCACCTTACAAGAACAGATGCTGAAAGCGGGATTGGTCAGCAGCAAAAAAATGGACAAAGTCCAGAGAACGGCTAAAAAATCACGCGTTCAGGCTCGTGAAGCAAGAGAGGCGGTAGAAGAGAACAAAAAAGCCCAGCTTGAGCGCGATAAACAACTGAGTGAACAGCAAAAGCAAGCGACCTTATCTAAAGAGCATAAAGCCCAGGTTAAGCAGCTTATCGAAATGAACAAATTTGATATTTCGAAAGGCAATATTGGTTTTAATTTCACCGACAATAATTTAATCAAAAAAATGATGGTGGATAAGATCACTCAGGCCCAGCTGATTAGCGGTCGTCTCGCCATTGCGCGATTAGCCGTGGATAGCAATGGGGAGAGCCAGTACGCGATTATTCCCGCTAGCGTGGCGGATAAAATTGCGCAGCGCGATGCGAACAGTATTGTGCTGAATAGCGCACTGAGTCAGGAAGAGCAGGACGAAGAAGATCCGTACGCTGATTTTAAAGTGCCTGATGATTTGATGTGGTAATACATGATTTAAACGCCGGACGCCCGTTCGGCGGCAATAGCATGTCTTCAGAACGGGCTGGCATGCCGGGCAGCAATGCATTCCCCGCTAATGGGATGCACAAAATGCAACTCACTGGCATGTAACATCAGACGAGGCGTCTGTTCGGTGCCTGCTAACACAAGTCCACCATACAGATCGCAACCTAAAATAGGATGACCTAACAGCTGACAATGTATGCGCAGCTGGTGAGTGCGTCCGGTTTCTGGCGTAAGTTGCACTCGCGTTAATGGCAATATTGTTCCGTCTGCCAGCAATTGATCTATACGTTCAATTACCCGATAGCGTGAGCGCGCTGGCTTGCCATTGATGGGGCAGATTGACATGCGTGGGAAGCGTGCCGGATCTTTGGCAATCGCTGCATCAATCACACCTTCATCGTCTTCCAAATGCCCACACAGTAGCGCGCTGTAAATCTTGGTCACGCTACGCTGGCTGAACTGTTGGCAAAGTGCAGCATTAATAGCCTTATTACGGGCAATCACCATCAATCCTGATGTCCCGAAATCCAGGCGATGCACCAGCGTGCAGCCGGGGAACTGCTTAACCAGCCGATGATGCACAGAATCGAAATTTAACGGATTTTTCCCCGACAGGCTGAGCAGCCCAGCGGGTTTATTGATCACCGCCAGATGATCATCGTGAGAGAGAATCTCTATCTCTTTAGCGCATGGCGGGGCAATAAAGGTATCGATAATCGTCGTCATCAGGCTGCCCGGCTAGAGTGTGGGCGCGGATAATAGCGAAATTTTCACTCACTGGCGAATCTGACCAATTATCCATTCGCCGAGCCGAAATTTATCGTCCAGACTTAAACCAAAGACGTGGTCTGCGCAGGCAATGTGCTTTACACTGCGCGCTGAAAAAACTGAGTAGATAACGATTAGGTAGGCGGCAATGGCGATGAACGGAACGATCACGACCTGGTTTCAGGACAAAGGTTTTGGATTTATCAAAGATGAAAATGGCGATAACCGCTATTTTCATGTGATTAAGGTCGCTAACCCAGAGTTAATTAAAAAAGATGCAGCGGTCACTTTTGAACCCACCACCAATAACAAGGGTTTATCAGCTTATGCTGTAAAAGTGTCACCCGAAAGCAAATACATCTATATCGCAGGCGAGCGCCTCAAACTTACGGCGATCAAAAACTTCGTGGTCTACAGCGAAGAAGTGCCTGTCGAGACCCGCATCGATAAGGAAAATCCGGTGTTGTCTGTGGGTTTATTGATGAACAGTATTAAGCCGAAAAAAGATGTTAAACCTGATGAAATGCGCTCGTTAAAAAAACTGGCGATCACCACTTTTCAGGGTACAACCTTAATCTTTTCGGCAGATGAGATAGACGTGGAAGCCACGGTGAAAATGCTCAAGATGTGAAATTTTCAAAGCCTGGATAATGCAGGTGCGCGTTTGACGCACCTGCGAATCACAGCTTAAAAACTTTGCCAATCCGCGTCATTCACTACCGCAACGCGCGATGGCTTGACCAGCGAT
Organism: Enterobacter ludwigii; assembly: GCA_900068845.1. Taxonomy (GTDB): domain Bacteria; phylum Pseudomonadota; class Gammaproteobacteria; order Enterobacterales; family Enterobacteriaceae; genus Pantoea; species Pantoea ludwigii_A. Next base: position 571,515 of record CEFQ01000008.1, on the reverse strand, counting down.
GGCGAACGCACCACCGCCTGCGATTGACGAATTTCTACCGCTGCAGCAACACGAAATTTGCCCACCAAATGATCAAGATTCCCGGCTTGTTCCTGCAGTGACTGGGAAGCGGCTGACGCTTCTTCCACCAGCGCGGCGTTCTGCTGCGTGACATCGTCCATTTGATTTACCGCTTGCTGAACCTGCAGAATGCCCTGGCTCTGTTCAACGGCGGCAGCGGCGATTTCGCTCACTAGCTGACTAACTTGATGAATGGCATCGTTCATGACGTTCATGTTACGGCCAACATCGCTGGCCTGAGCCGCACCCGCTTCCGTTAGACGATGTGACTCTTCAATCAGCATCTTAATTTCGCGCGCGGCGGTGGTTGAACGCTGCGATAAATTACGCACTTCACCCGCCACCACCGCAAAACCTTTACCGTGTTCACCCGCGCGCGCGGCTTCTACCGCGGCGTTCAGGGCCAGAATATTGGTCTGAAAAGCGATGCCTTCAATAATAGAGACAATCTCCGTTACTTTGCGTGAGCTGCCACGAATGCTGTCCATGGTTGAAAGCATGGTGGTAAGTGAAGAGCCACTCTTCTCTGACAATGTACTGGCATTAGCGGCGAGTTGGCTGGCTTGATGCGTGTTCTCGGCGGTTTGACGCACGGTTTCACTTAATTCGGTCATACTGGCGGCCGTTTCTTCCAGCGATGCCGCCTGCTGCTCGGTGCGAGAAGAGAGATCTTCGTTACCCGCTGAAATCTGCACTGATGCGCTGCTCACTGATTGCGAAGCCTGGCGCACCGAAGATAACGCTTCGGCAACGCGCACCATCAAGATATTGAACGAATGCGCCATGTTGCCGACTTCATCGCGGCGACTTTCATCCGCCTTCAATGTCAGATCAAGGTTTTCGCTGGCATCCATCATCACTTTGCCTGCCGCAGACAAACTACGACGAATACGGAGTACGGTGAACAGCGACAGCACACCAAAGATCACTACCGTCGCAATCACGCCCACGATGGTTGTCCACAGAACGCTGTGGAAGGTGCTGCGGTTTGTGACGCGCAGCTCTTCGCCAATAGCAATATTGAGCGCCAGTTGCTTCTGATAATCAGCAATCAGCTGACGTATTGCAGCACCGATGCCGTTGGGACCGTCAATCAAATCCATGCTGAGATCGTTTTGATGCGCTTGCGAAGCGGCTAAAAAGGCCGGAAGCGTCGCGTTAACGTGCTCAATATTGGCATAAGCAACGTCTGTTAAGCGCTTATCCTCATCGCTTGAGATATCGTGCGCCATGTAGTAATCCGTCTGCGACTTCAACTCCGCTAATTTTTTTTGGATTGCACTCTCAACGGCGGGCATTTTACTGTCGTCAGTTTGGCTTTTGTGCTTATACAGTGTCAAAGCCAGTTCATTACTTTCATCGATCATTTTGCCGAGATCTTTGATCGAGGGAATCGCATTGGCCTGCACATATTCAAAGCGATCCTGAAAGCCCGAAAGCAAATAAATAGCCAGCACGGCTTGCAGGATGATGGCACCAAACAGAATAGAAAAAGTAGCGAACAGACGTTGCGAGATAGTCATCTTATTATCCTTGATCTAAAAAACGCTCCACAGAAAAACACATGCAGCAGGGCAGATGAATAAACATCGGCAGATGAGGGTTTTTAGTTAATTTATTTTTATCAGCGGTTACACATCACGTTGCGGAGACATTGCGTATGCGGAGGGAATTTCAACAGAGCGCGATAAATCGCGCCGCTACAGATACCTATACTCACTCTGTAGCGGCGCAATTTAGGGCGTATCACAAAAAGGAATAGTTACGGTCTACGGAACAGTGCCATGCTGCGGCCTTCCAGTTCGAAATCCTTCTCTTTGGTAATCACTAATCCCTTTTCAACGCCGTCAGACGTGGAGAGCTCCAGCACCCAACCGCCTTCGCCAAACTGCGGGATGCGGAACGGCACGTTGCCTTCGTACGGGTTAAACAGCATCAGCACGTCATGCCAGATGCCTTCTTCCGGTTGCAGATCCGGGCGGCCGAGATAAACCCCAAGCGTGGTGCCATCATCCCATTGATCGTCCTGCTGGAAGCCGCCACCCGCGTTGAACCATTTGATATCCATCCCATCGCGCCAGCTTTCGCGGCGCAATAACGGTTGCGCGGCTCTCAACGCCAATACCTGGCGCGTGAAATCACGCAGCGCATCGGCGGAGGGCGGCAGGTTTTCCCAATGCAGCCAGGAAATCTCGCTGTCCTGACAGTAGCCGTTATTGTTACCGAGTTGGCTACGCCCAAACTCATCGCCTGCCAGTAACATCGGCGTACCGTGCGAGAACAGCAGCGTGGCGAGGAAGTTGCGTTTCTGCCGCTCACGCACGGCGTTGATGCCTTCATCGTCCGTCGGGCCTTCGGCGCCGTAATTGTACGAACGGTTATCGTTGTGGCCGTCGTTATTGTCTTCACCGTTGGCTTCGTTGTGTTTCTCGTTATACGAAACCAAATCGTTCAACGTGAAGCCATCATGTGCGGTAAGGAAGTTGATGCTGGACCACGGACGACGACCGCGCTGATCGTAGAGATCGCCGGAACCCAGCAAGCGGGCGGCAAAATCATTGGTGACCATGTCACCTTTCCAGTATTCGCGCACCGTATCACGATACTTGTCGTTCCACTCCGCCCAGCCCGGCGGGAAGCCACCGACCTGATAGCCGCCCGGTCCGATATCCCAGGGTTCACCAATCAGCTTCAGTTTGGACAGCACTGGATCCTGCATGATGGCATCGAAGAAGCCACTACGTTCGTCAAAGCCTTCTGGCTCGCGGCCCAGCACGGTGCCGAGATCGAAACGGAAGCCATCAACGTGCATTGATTCGGCCCAATAGCGCAGCGAGTCCAGAATCATCTGCAGTACGCGCGGATGTGAGGTGTTAACGGTGTTGCCGGTGCCGGTATCGTTGATGTAGTAACGATGCTGATCCGGCAGCGTGCGGTAGTAGGAGTAGTTATCAATGCCCTTAAACGACAAGGTTGGACCGAGTTCATTGCCTTCGGCGGTGTGGTTGTAGACCACATCCAGAATCACTTCGAGGCCGGCATCGTGGAAGGCGCGCACCATATCGCGGAAGCCCTGAATGCCGCGCGGGCCAAAGTAGCGCGTTGCCGGTGCGAAGAAGGCCAGCGTGTTATAGCCCCAGAAGTTTTTCAAACCACGATCGAGCAGATGTTGATCGTCCGGGAAGCCATGCACTGGCAGCAGTTCAACCGTCGTCACACCCAAACTTTTAATGTAATCGATTGAAGCCTGATTGCTTAAACCGTCGTAAGTGCCGCGCATTTCAGCCGGCACCGCCGGATTAAGCTGGCTGAAACCTTTGACGTGGGCTTCATAAATCACGGTTTTCGACCACGGAATATTCGGACGATTGGCATCTTGCCAGTCAAACTCGTTGGGATCGATCACCCGACATTTCGGGGTAAACGGTGCGCTATCGCGGGTATCGAAACTTAAATCTTTATCTTCATGCAGGAGATCGTACGCGAAGTGCGACTCATCCCAATGGAGTTCGCCCGCGAGCTCGCGCGCGTACGGATCCAGCAACAGTTTATTAGGGTTAAAGCGATGTCCATTTTCCGGCTCGTAAGGGCCATGCACGCGATAACCATAGAGTGCGCCGGGCTGCAAACCGGGAATATATCCGTGCCACACTTCGTGGGTATACTCTGGCAGATCGAAGCGGGCTATTTCATTTTCGCCGCTCTCATCATACAAACACAACTCCACACGCTCAGCGCAGGCGGAAAACAGCGCAAAATTCACGCCTTCGCCATCAAAGTTAGCGCCAAGTACTTGTCCCGAACCTGCTGTAATTTCTGAAGGCTTACTTGTCATCAATTATTCTCCATACAGATTAATCGGGTAATGCATCAGCTGCTCAGCAGCACTAACGGCGCACTTGAGGCCGCCTCATCCAGCGCAATGTAATCGCCAATCGCCACCGTTTCGCCGGTCCATAGGTTGCGATAGTGTCGATGGGCGAGTGATTCGGTCAGCACCACTTCGGTTTGCGTCCACTGCGCGTTGTTGAAGCTCAGGCGTGGCAAGATCACCAGCAGCGCGTGATCGCTGTCCTGACGCGCAAAGGCGATGATTTTCTCCTGATGTTCTCCGCTGGCATTCAGCGGCTGATAATCCCCCATGCGGAACAACTGCGGATAATCCCGGCGCAGATGCAGTAAACGCGCGATCACTTGCTGTTTAAGCTTGCCGCTCAGCCAGTGCTGCGCATCGTTAAAATCGGGCGGGGTCGATTCTTCCAGCTGCTGTTCCAGCAGCGCAAAGTCCGGCGTACGGCGGTTATCGGGATCGACCAGGCTGAAATCCAGCGCTTCGCTGCCCTGATAGATATCCGGCACGCCCGGCGCGGTCAGTTTAATCACCGTTTGTGTTAGGCTGTTGATCAGCCCGGCCTGAATAAACGGTTGCAAGGCGTGGCTAAAATCACTGAGGAAGAGCTGATTTGCCGGTGAAAGCAGATGACGTGCATAATCCAGCACCGCTTTTTCGTACGCTTCGTTGCTCTCTGCCCAGTCGGTGCGCAGCTTGGCTTCGCATAATGCCTTTTCAACAAAGGGAATAAAGCGTTCTTCAAGTGCGCTGGCATCCTGCGGCTGCAGCGTGGTGGGCCACATGCCGGCTAACGCCTGATACAGCATCCATTCCACTGCCGGTTCAGGGGCGGGTCCATCTTCCAGCGCCACCACCTGCGACTGATTGATCTGCCGCCAGCGTGTAACCTGTTCGGCCCACAGCGCGGGCGCTTCACTCAGCGTGTAGAGTCGCGCACGCGCATCCTCGCCACGCTTGGTGTCGTGTGTTGAGGTTGAGGAGATGCCATCAGGTTGCTGCTGCAGGCGCGTTTGCATCTCGCTGTGAAAGTGTGCGAGCGAGAAGGGGTGCGGCAGCGGTTCTGCGCCCACTTCATTGATGGCTAATGCCACGTGGTTGCGGAAGAACAACGTATCTTCCACCGATTTCGCCATCAGCGGTCCGCTCAACTGCTGGAAGCGTACGCGGAATTCGTGCGCATCCCTTACGCTCTCTTCGGAGACCGCGCCCAGCAGAATCGCCTGCAGCAAACTCAACACCGTTGGCGATGCGCTGTTTTTTACGCGTTCCAGCACCTGTTGCAGCAGCTCTTCGCCTTCTAGCGGCATGCCATCGTGCTGGCCGTAAGTGCGATACACCGGGAAGGCGATCAGTATTTCACGCAATGCGACATGCAGCTCCGCTTCGCCGAGGTTGCGATGTTCTGTACCGGCGATTTGTGTTGCCAGCTTGAGTAAACGCGCAAACTCACCGGCGAAATTGCGATCGACCATCAGTTCGCGCGCCACGCGCAGTCCGCCTTCAACGTCGTTGCGTTGTCCGGTGGTGGCTTCATACGCCAGATGCAGGGTATCGATCTGCGAATCATCGACCAGCGCATGCGACAGCGCGGCAATAAATTCGTAGCCTGTGGTGCCGGAAATCGGCCAGTCAGCAGGAATCTGTTCACCCTCGGCAAGAATTTTCTCCACCGTGATGTAGCAATCCGGGCCAGTTGCCTGGCGCAACTGACGCAAATAGCCTTGCGGATCGGCAAGCCCATCGACGTGATCGACGCGCAGACCGCTGACCGCGCCAGATCGCACCAGCTCGAGAATCAGCTGGTGGGACTCAGCGAACACCGCTTCATCCTCAACGCGCACGCCGACCAGACCGGTGATTTCAAAAAAGCGGCGATAGGAGAGCTCGCTGCGCGCAGCACGCCAGCTGATTAAGCGCCACGGCTGCTGCTCATGCAGTTCAGCAATCGCCTTCACATCGGTGATTGCCAATACCTCGTCGACACGATCCTGCCAGCTGGCGGGCGTCAGCGGATAAAAGCTGTCGTAATAAGCCAGCGCGGGATGGCCGGATTCCGGATGCGCTTTAATGCTCAATTCACCGTTTTCCAGCACGTTCTCAAAGCTGTCACCAAGAAACGGCAGCGTCAGGCGGCGCGTCCAGTCAATATCGAAATGATTGGCATAGCGGCTGCTCTCGCCATATTCGATCACATCGCGCCACCAGGCGTTCTCCAGCGAGGCCGCCATGTGATTCGGTACGATGTCGAGAATCAGACCCATTTCTGCGTCCTGCAACGCTTCAACCAGGCGATTAAAACCGTCACGACCGCCAATCGCCGGTTCGATCTCATTGGCGTCCGTCACATCGTAACCGTGGGTGGATTCGGCGGTGGCGCTGAAAATCGGCGACGCGTACAAATGGCTAATGCCGAGGCGTTGCAGATAGGGCACCAGCGCAGCGGCGCGATCAAAGGTCATGCCATTACGGAACTGAATGCGGTACGTCGCAGTTGGAATACTCATGTTGTTGCTCCCTGGTCCAAACGCACCACGATGGCGTGTTGTGGCAATGCTTCAGTTTCTTGCGGCCAGGCGAAAATCGTTCGGCCCGGCATCGTCGGCAATGGTTGCGTTTGCTTGCCGATGTTGAGTGCTAGTGACAGCTCGCCCTGCGGGAAACGCCAGCTGACGGCCACGAAGCCTTCAGCGGTGGTGAGCACTTTGCCGCAGTTGCCGCCGGCATCGGCCAGCAGCGGCACGATGTATTGCTGACGCAGCGCCAGCAGTTCGTGCGTTAACGCCAGCCAGCGTTGGCCTGCAGGCGTTTGCAGCTTATTCCAGTCGAGTTTCGAACGAGTAAAGGTTTGCTCAGCATTCGGATCGGGCACCTCTTCGTCATGCCCGGCGTGGCCGGTAAACTCTTTTGCGCGCCCCTCACGCACCGCTTTGGCCAAATCGCCGTGGAAATCAGTAAAGAACAGGAATGGATTGGTTTCACCGTACTCTTCGCCCATAAACAGCAGCGGAATGTGCGGCGACAGCAGCAGCGTGGCCAGCAGCACTTTGGTACGATCGCTGCCGGCAAGGCTGATCAAGCGGTCACCCTGCGCGCGGTTTCCCACCTGATCGTGGTTCTGGATGAAATCAACGAACGCCACCGGCGGCTGGCTGGCGCTCGGCACGCCGCGGCGTTGACCGCTCTGCGGCGACAGTTCGCCCTGATAAGCAAAGCCTTCCGTCAACACACGCGCGACCAACTTCTCCGGCACGTCGGCAAAATCTTCGTAGTAAGCGTGGGTTTCGCCCGTGGCGAAAACATGCACCGCGTTGTGAAAATCATCGTTCCATTCGCCGGTAAACAGTGGCGCGTTGCCCTGTTTATCGCGGGGATGCAGGAAGATGACGTTACGGCAATCTTCGGTGGTGAGATGAACAGGGCGATCGGGAATTTCCTGACGTATGCGCTCGGCGATCTCGATTAACGCGTGTTTGCTGGAGCTGTCTTCAATCTGGTCGATGGCATCGAAGCGCAAACCATCCAGGTTGAACTCCTGCAACCAGTAAAGTGGCGCTTCCACGATGTAGCGACGCACCGCATCGACATCATAAGCAATACCGGCGCCCCACGGCGTCATACGTTCCTGATGGAAAAATTCCGGCGCCAGCAGCGGCAGATAGTTGCCTTCCGGGCCAAAGTGGTTGAGCACGATATCCAGCACCACGGATATACCGTGGGCATGTGCGGCATCGATAAAGGCTTTGAAATCATCCGGTGAACCGTAAGCCGCATGCGGTGCATAGAGCAGCACGCCGTCGTAGCCCCAACCGCGATTGCCGCCAAACTGCGACACCGGCAGCACCTCCAGCTGCGTGATGCCCAACTCGGCCAGCCACGGCAATTTGTCGATGGCCGCCAGGAAAGTGCCTTCCGGCGTGAAAGTACCGATATGCAGTTCGTACACCACGGTCTCGTGCCACGGACGACCTTGCCACGCGGTCTGCTGCCAGCGATAGTGTTGCGGATCGATCACCAGAGAAGGGCCGTTAACATCGGCTTTTTGCGCGCGCGCGGCGGGATCGGGCACGACCGTGCCATCGGCCAATACAAAGTTATACTCCGCACCCGGCGCAACGCCGCTGACGTGCAGTTCAAACCAACCGTCACCCCCTTGCAGCATCGCCGAATCATTGTCGGCGAGTCGCAAGCTAACCTGCTGTTGCCCAGGTGCCCAAACACGAAAACGGACGCTGTCATCAGCAAGAATTTCTGCGCCCCAGGATTTTTCAAATGATCTGAATTCCATTCAATTGCCTCGTTTAGCCCACGCAGGGGCAATGGACGACATCAAGCGATTCGCTACTGGCTGAAAACGATAAATAAATTGGGACTAATGTTGGAACGGACAACAAATCATAGTCGATATTTTGGGCTTTTCTGGCGCGTAGCGATGGATTTCAAGCGGGTTTAGGAAATTATCGAATAAGAGGGGGATTTTCACGCTTCGGTTAACGCTTGAGATGGTCGCCATGAATGGCGACCTTACAGAAATGGCGTAGGGTCGCCATTGATGGCGACCACAGATTACACAAGTGGCAAATTAAGCCGGTTTATGCTTTGACTTACGCTTGCGCAGTTTATCGATCAAACGATGCGCTTCTGCCTCGCTCGCAACCGCAGGCGATGAGCCTTTCAACGGTTTACGCGCCGTTTCGCTCAGGGTTAATACCGTCAACAAGCCAATGATTCCGGCGCCGATCATGTAATACGCAGGCATCAGATTATTGTGCGTGCTATCCACCAGCCATGCGGTAATCAGTGGCGTGGTGCCACCAAACAGCGAAACCGATAAATTAAAACCAATTGCCAATGCGCTGTAACGAATATCGGTGACAAACAGCGCCGGTAACGTTGCCGGCATGGTGCCACTGAAGCAGGTATGTAATAAGCCGAGGATTGCCAGACCGGCAAAGACCAGCAGCATATTGCCGGAGCCAATCAGCATATAACTCGGGATCGCGAGCAAAATTAAGCCTAACGCACCTAAACCAATCACCGGGCGACGACCAATGCGGTCAGTCAAATGACCCCACATTAAGGTCAGAGGCATCATGATAAACATAATCACCATCACCAACATCAGGCCGGATAATTCGCTCATCCCCAGCACGCCGGTTAAATAGCTCGGCATATAGGCGGTGAGCATATAATTGGAGACGTTAAACAACAGCACCAAACCAATACATTTCAGCAGCGGTTTACGCTGATCGCGCAGCATCTGCCACACGCTTAAACGCGGCTTGTTGTGCTCCATCTCCTCGCGCTTATCCATGTGATCTTTAAACGCCGGTGTCTCTTCCAGCTTCAAACGGATATACAAGCCGAACAGACCCAACGGGGCCGCGAGGAAGAACGGCACGCGCCAGCCCCAATCCATCATGGTTTGATGCGGTAAGAAGGCAATCATTGCCGTGACCAGGCTGGCACCCAGCAGATAGCCGCCCAGCGTACCGAACTCAAGGAAACTGCCCATAAAGCCGCGGCGCTTATCGGTGGAGTATTCCGCGATAAAGGTGGCTGCGCCGCCATATTCCCCGCCGGTGGAGAAACCCTGCAGCAAGCGCGCGGCAAACAGCAGAATCGGTGCGGCGATACCAATGCTGGCATAGCTTGGAATCAGGCCGATGCAGAAGGTGCCAATCGACATCATGATCATGGTGATCGCCAACACTTTCTGGCGACCAATGCGGTCGCCGAGCGGGCCGAAGACCAACCCGCCAATGGGGCGGACTAAAAACGCAGCGGCGAAGGTACCGAACGAGGCAATCAACTGTGCGGCCGCGCTGGCATCGGCAAAAAATACCTGTCCGATGATGACAGCGAGATAGCTGTATACGCCGAAATCAAACCACTCCATGGCATTACCCAATGCAGCGGCACCAACCGCGCGCTTAAGTAACTTATTGTCGATAACGGTGATGTCATCAACGGTTAAACCACTGGATGTGGCGGGTTTGGTTGTATCCGTTCCTGTGCTCATAAATTCCCCAAGTGAAAAAATGGCGCGATCTTATAGCTTTCGCAGCCGTATTTTCATAAATGGAAAAGAAAGCTATAAGAGGCAGAAGAAGCGCAAACCCTAGTAAAGATTTTAGCGCAGCGCAAGTTTGCGACATAAAACACTGCCTTTAACGTTGGTTACGCGTAGTCGCCATTAATGGCGACACTACGGGGTTTTGAAGGGTGCGCATTGATGCGCACCTGGAAGAAATTGAGGCGAAACTAATTACCCTCTAACACTGTCTCTAACCTATCTGCGAAACCTTTCTTTCTGGAAAATATCCCAATGCGCAGCATCTGGAAAACCACGCCGCCGACAGCTCATCACCGAAGAAAAAAGCCAGATGAGCGGCGCGCTGTACGCGGCGTGGCGTTTTTAATTCAACCCGGACCTTCGCTGCCCGCCGCCAGCAGCGGCACGATCACATCGCTAATCGGCGTAGGAATGCCGCGCGCCCGACCATAACGCTGCACCACGCCGTTGCGAATGTCCCACTCCAGCGGGCGATCGGCCTGGCGATCGGCAAGAATTGAAGTGCCTAAATCGGCGGGTGCGCGGTGGAAACGATCGACAATCTCCTGCGGCACGTCATCGCTCAGCGCGGCACCCTCGGCGCGCGCTACCGTCAGGCATTCCTGCAAATAGGCCAGTGCCAGTACGGTAATATCGTCGCGCTGAAACATACCCGCACGACGATTTGCCAGCACCATCAAACCGGCTACGGCGTTTTGCAGCAGCTTGCGCCAGGCGATAGTGAGAAAATCGGCGGAGAGATCGACCGCGCAGCGCGTGTCGCGCAGGGCGTTGACTACCCGCGCGGCCTGCGGCGTATCGGGCAATGTCAGGCGCGGTTTTTCACGGAGCCACACCGAAGCATCCGGTTCACGCTGGGCCGGGAACCACACCACCGAAGGCAGCACGCTGGCTCCGTTCACATAGGGCGCAAGTTGGGTTTTCTGCTCCACGCCATTCTGCAATGCGCACACCACAGTATTCTCATCACACAACGCGGCCAGCCAGGGCGCGGTGTCCTCAACCTGGGTGGTTTTCACCGCCACAAACACCAAATCAAACGGCTTTGCGATCTCGGCAGGATTGGTCAGCACCGGGCCGGGAACAATGATAGTGCCGCTGTCATGGCGCAACGCCAGCTGCGGATGCGCGGTCCGACCACAAATGATCAGCGTGCGTCCAACTTCATGCAGGGCTGCGGCGATGGTGGTGCCAATCGCGCCCGGGCCAATTAGAGCGATGGTGGGATTCTCAGACATCTTTAGTAAGCTCCTGATTATCAAGTGGCGCATCTGTTGTGACGGCGCAATTTATTACGTTATGCTCGTCAATTAAGCGCGAATCGGTCACCATAAATGGCGACCCTGCGTTCACAGAGCTGGGTTTTCGTAGGGTGCGCATTCATGCGCACCTGTACAAATAAGCAATTTATTGCGCGATGAATCGCGCCGCTACACAAACTGCGTAAAAGAAATCTCGCGCTCAACTGTATGGCATTCCAGCGCAATGCTGTCCACTTTATTAATCGTGATAAACCTGGCTGCGCCCCCCATCGACCAGAATATCGGTAGCATTGATAAATCGCGCTTCATCGGAGGCGAGAAACAGCGCAGTGTAGGCCACTTCAGCCGGTTCACCGATGCGTTTGCAGGGCAGCAACGCCGCCTGGCGTTCGCGCTCGACTTGTGGGTCCGCGCAGCTTGCCAGCCAGGCTTCTGCGGCGGGCGTCATGATCAATCCCGGTGAAATGCTATTGATGCGAATCCCCTGACTGGCGTACTCCACGCCCAGCGAGCGCGTCATACCGATCAAACCATGCTTAGCCACCGGATAGGGGAACGCGCCGGGAATGATTTTATGGCCATGCACCGAGGCCACGTTCACAATGTTGCCATACTGGCGCGCCAGCATCCCCGGCAGCACGCTACGGATCAGGTTGTATGGCCCCTTGAGATTCACCTCCATGCAGCGCTGCCACTCGTCATCTTCCAGTGCCAGCGGATCGCGGAACACATTAACACCCGCGCAGTTAATCAGAATATCAATTGGGCCAAGTGCGTCTTGTGCCGCGATGACCGCACGTTGTACCTGATCAGGCTGCGTGACGTCGGCGGCGCAAGCGAGGCAGCGCTGCCCGCTTTGCTGCTGTAATGCCTCTGCCAGAGCGCCAGTGGTTTCACTCGCCAGGTCGAACAGCGCGACTTGCGCACCTTGCTGCGTAAAGAGTTGGGCAATCGCGCGGCCAATGCCGCTGCCTGCGCCGGTGATAATCGCGGTTTTATTGTGCAGTCGTAATGACATGATCGCTTCCTTATGAAGATGCCGGCAACACCAGCCAGTCGGGGAAATGCAGCGTACGCTCGCCGCGCTGCACGCTAATCAGCGGCCATTCGTCACTGCGCGTCAGCGCTTCGCATCCCGCAGGGCTGAGCAAATAGGTGTCTTCACTTTTTACGCCGCGCAACGTGGGATTCCACGCCACAGCAATGTCGCTGCATACCTCGCCCGGGGTTTCCGGCGTGACGATCCAGTCCCGGCAGCCGTAACCGGCTGGACCACCCTGATGGTGATCGCGCCACGCCTCCGCCTCGCCGTGTTGCTGATACGTATGGGTAATGTGCTGGAAAACCGCAGACCAGCGCTGGCCCGGCTGTGTAGCAATCAGCATATCGGCATGGATTTGGCACAACCTGTGATGTCGTTGGCGCAGTGTGGGATGCATTTCACCGAGATGCACCAGGCGCGTCAGGCTGACGTGCAATCCATGCCGTTCCGCGCCCAGCGTAATCAGCATCTGCTGGTGCAGTTTTTTCGGCGTAGGCACCGGATGCTTAAAAGCGGCGATGCGCTCGTCGGCGGCCACTAAGGTGCACATTGGACGAATGCCGCGCGCCAGGCAGGCGGCGACGATCTCCGCCTCCACTTGCCATTCGGTTATGCCCGCTTTTAACTGGCGCGCCACACCTTCGACAATCTGTGCGGCTTCACGGCCCAGGGCTTTATAGCGCAGCTGTTCATGAGCATTTAAGCCCTGTCGTAGCGCCACCAGCCGTTGCTGAATATCTGCCGTTTCGCCAAGCGGCATATCGCTGCCGAACTGGCCCTGTGGCAACACGCTACTCAGCGATCGAAACCACGGATAGCGTTGCGTTTCGCAGGCAAACGGCAGCGGCTCTTCAGCAAGAATGCGCGGCAGCTCATTTTCTGGCGCGAGCAGCAACACCTTGTCCGCGGTAATAAGCAAGCTGGCCACGCCGGTTTCGGCGCGCTCGACCACATAATAACTGGCACCTTCGGTCAGCCAGGCAACGTTATCGCGCCGCGTGAGTAGCACACCGTCAAGCTGCCAGTCGGCGAGGGCAGCTTGCAGTCGCGTTAATTTTTCACTCATAAACCGGCTCCTTCTGTTCGGCAACCTGGGTCTGCAAAAGCAGCTCAGCAGCGCGATGCGCCACCGCCATTACGATGGCGTTGGTGTTGCCGCTAATAATGTTGGGCATCATGGAAGCATCTACCACGCGCAGCCGGTTGACACCGCGCACGCGCAAATCATCATGCAGCACCGCCAAAGGATCGTCATCGTGACCCATACGGCAGGTGCCGACCGGGTGGTAGCCGGTTTTCACCATGCGTTTGCAGTGCTCAGCGATAGTCGCATCCGAGGTGATTTCCGCGCCGGGGAAGATCTCATGTTGCACCATGGCGCTAATCGGCGCGGCGGCAATCACCTTGCGCGCAAAACGGAAACCGGCGATGGTGCGAGCGAGGTCGTCAGGATGACCAAAGATTTGCGTATCCACCCGCGGCAAGCTGCTGGCACTGGCGTCGCGCAGCGTCACTTCGCCGGTGGCTTTTGGCCGCAGCAGCAGCGAGTTAACGGTTACGCCGTGACCGGGATCGGCACCCATCACGTCGCGATCGAGATAAACCGTGGGCACGCAGAACATCTGAATGGTTGGCGTGGCGCTGAAATCGAGCGGATCGAAAAAGGCACAGGTTTCCACACCGGTGGTGGTGACCGGGCCGGTTTTGAACAACATATATTGCAATCCGGCTTTCACCATTGGCCAGCCGCGATCCTGACCGTAATAGCCAAATTCGCCGTTGGTGCTGGCCACCACCGGCACTTCGTAGTGATCCTGCAAGTTCTTACCAACGCCGGGCAAATGCTGGCGCAGCGTGATGCCATGTTGTTTCAGCTGCTGCTGCGGGCCGATGCCGGAGAGCATCAACAATTTCGGCGTTTGATAGGCTCCGGCGGCGAGGATCACCTCCTGGCGCGCACGGGCATGTTGCGGATGTCCGTCCTGGGTATAGCGCACGCCGACGGCGCTCGCGCCCTCGAACAAAATTTCCTCAACCTGTGCGCCGGTGGCAATGGTCAAGCGTTGATCCTCGCGCAGCGGCGTGATAAAGGCATCCACCAGGCTGCAGCGCTGGCGCGTTTGTCCGTTAATGGTGTGCTGCATAAAGCCGACGCCATAGGGATTGCCGGTATTGAAGTCCGGCGCGTAGGGAATGCCCATGCCTTGCAGGGTTTTGACGTAGGCGCGGCTCAGCGGGCTAAAGTGACCGAGATGCGACACCTTCATCGGCCCGCCCACGCCGTGATGGGGCGCGCCAAGGTGATCGTTATCTTCGATGGCGGTGAAGTGCGGCAGCAGCGCATCCCACGACCAGTCGATGCCCCGATTGCCGAGCGCGCGGTTCCAGTCGGCATAATCCTGGCGATGCCCACGCATATACACCATGGCATTCACCGTTGAGCCGCCGCCCAGCACTTTCGCCTGCGGCACAATCACGCCGCGCCCATTCAGCTGAGGCTGCGGCTCGGTTTGGTGCAGAGTGAGAAACTTATCGCTGGCGAGGAATTTCATGTATCCCGCCGGCATTTTTAATAGCGGATGATACTCATCGCGTCCGGCTTCCAGCAGCAAGACGCGCGCGTTACCCTGCGTGACTAACCTGGCGGCGACAATACAACCGGCGCTGCCGCCGCCTACCACAATGTAATCAAACTCTTTCATGGTTCTCTCTTTACTCTGAAGCAACGGAATCTAAACGGCGCAGACGCTGCGCCTCGGGATTATGCTGCTCGCCGGGATCGAGCGGGCTGAGCAGGAAACACCAGGAAACGATGGCGCTGATCAAATACAAGGCGGCATAGCCCCAAATCACGCCCGACGTGCCAAACAGCGCGTTGAAAGCGCCGTACAGCGCCGGGCCGAAAAAGGTGGAAAGTCCGGCGGCGAAACAGTAAATCGCCATCGCATTGCCTTTATCTTTCGGCTGGCACAGGGAAGAGAACAGGGCGGCAGCCGGAACATAGCCGCATAAGGTGATGCCATATAAACAGGCACAGATCACGCTGAGCACAAAGCTGCCGTGGCTCCACTGCGGCACGAAGTACATCAGCAACATGGAGATGCCGGAGCCGATTCCGCCAAATACCGTTAACACTTTGCGCCAGCCGAGGCGATCGCTGAGCTTGCCAACAATCGGGTTAAAACTCATGCCGACTAAACCCATAATGGTGATCAGGCTGAGATATTCGGTTTGCGTAAAGCCGATCTGCTCGGTGAAAAAGCCCGGCAGGAAAATAAAGAAACCAAAGTAGGGTGTGGTGTTGATGATGCGTACTACCGCAGCGGCCGCAATGCGCGGTTCACGCCACAGAATATCAATGCCGCCCATCAGCGTTCGTGCCACGCTTTGCTGACGTTGCTGTTCATCCAGCAGCGACTGATATCCGCTGCGCTCCTTGAGCGCGCTCACCATCACCAGCATTCCCAGCGCCACCAGCCCCAGCGAAAGCCAGAAGGTGGCGTACTCGCCAATCAATTTTATCGAGAAGATCGCCACGAGCGATCCCAGCGTAGGCAGGCCGCCGGTAAACGCCAGCCAGAACCAACCGGTAGCCGAGCCGCGCATATCCGCAGGTGCCGCCGCCTGAATCCACACTAAAAATGCATACGCAAACATTGGATATGCCACGCCGCGCAGGCCGTAGGTCAACGCCAACAGCAATACGCTGTGGGATGGCAGCGCAATGGCAAGGAACAGCACTTCGAACACAATCCAGATAACGCCGCCCGCCAGCATCACTTTGCGCGGGCCAATCAATGTGGAGAGCGAACCCGCCAGCCACGAGCCGAGCGTGACCGTAACGCCGTAAAAGGCAATCACCGCCGCCGCGATATTGAGGGAGAAGCCATTTTCATGCAGATAAGGCGCCAGATAGTTGGATTCCACGCCGTCGCCAATCATAAACAGCAGAACGGCTACGTAGCCCCACGCCAGCGCCGGGGGAATGCCGAGGCGAATCAGCCACGGATGTTGAGTCGATGATGTTGTCATTTTAAGGTTCTCTAAGAGGTCGCGATGGTTTGTTGTTATAGGGATGGGGATGAACTTTAGAGCAAGGCAAGTTACCGGGATGGCGTGATCATCACAAAAGACAGTAAACTCTGTTTAGTAAACGTGTATGGCGTGTTGCGCAGGGGTGAATATGAAGCAGGTTGGTTTGAATAATTACCAGGTGCGAAAACACAATAAGGCGTTGTTTATGGCGCTAATGTGGCGCCATAAACAGCTCAGTAAAGCGCAATTGGCACTCCTTAGCGGCTTGACCATTCCTGCCACCAGTAAAATTTTGCAGGCGCTGCTGGACGAAAAAAAACTGCAAAAAAGCGCTGTATTGATGAGCGCGCGCGGCCACAGCAACGGCAGCTTTCAACTGCCTGCTGAAGGTGCCTGGACCTTATGTTTATGCATTAAACCGACCAGCATTGAGCTTCAACTGGCTGATGCGCAGCTGGTGGCGCAGGGCGACTATCAGCAGATCACCATCAACGCGGCAGCGCCGCAGGATCTGCTGAACGAGATTGAAGCGGTGTGGCGGCAAACCTGCAAACAGTGGCCGAAACGGCGCATCAATCTGGCGCTGGCGGTGCATGGCCAGGTGGATCCGGTGACCGGGGTGTCGCAGCATATGCCGCAAGCGGCGTGGAAAACCCCGCTGCAGCTGAAATTTTTACTTGAGGAGAAGCTTGCGGTTGAGGTGCGCGTTGATAACGACTGCGTGATGCTGGCGCTGGCGGAGAAGTGGCTTAATCGCAATGTTCTCAGCGAATTCTGCGTGATTAACGTGGATTACGGCATCGGTTCATCCTTTGTGATCAACGGTGAAATCTTTCGCGGTAATCTGTATGGCAGCGGCCAAATTGGCCATACCCTCATTGAACCACACGGGCAGCGCTGTAGCTGCGGACGCCAGGGATGTCTGGAAACGCTGGCGTCGCTGAGTGCGTTAAAGCAGGCCGCGCATCTGCGCGTGCCGGATGCACCGCAGCCCAGCAGTAAGCAGTTACTGGCGGCGTGGCAAGCGGGTGAAACCTGGATTGTGGCGTGGGCACAGCAAGCGGCCGAGGCGATTGGTATGAGTTTGTACAATTTTCTCAACACGCTGAATATTAATCAAATTTGGTTATACGGTCGTAGCTGCACGTTTGGTGAAGCGTGGCTAAACACCATCGTGCGCCAGATTGATGTGAATCCTTTCGATCCGCGTGATGCGCTGAAAAGCAAAGGTACCCATGTGCATTTTGGCCAGTTGGATCGTGCCCGTCAGGTATTGGGGATCGGGTATTTGTATGTGGAAGCGGATCCCAGCGCGGCTTAAGAAAGTGGTCGCCATTCATGGTGTAATGCTGCTCACTGAAGCAAAGAATTGCCTGATGATGCAGGTGCGCATGAATGCGCACCTTACGAAAACCCAGCGCTGTAAACGTAGGGGCGCCATTCATGGTGACCTTACAGGCTCTGGATGTCATCACACCTGCGCCATGCCGCCATCAACAAACAGTTCGGCGGCATTGATAAAGCTGGATGCATCAGACGCCAGAAACGCCACAACTTTGCCAATTTCGTCGGGTTCGCCAAGACGACCTAACGGTACCTGCGCTGCCAGCGCATCAAACAATCCCTGACGCTGTTCTTCAGGTACTAATCCGCCTAACCCTGGCGTACGCACCGGGCCGGGACTGACCACATTGACGCGAATACCACGATCTTTCACGTCCAGCGCCCATGAGCGGGCGAAATTGCGTACGGCGGCTTTGCTGGCGCTATACACGCTGAATCCGGCGGTGCCCTGCACCGAGGTGGTGGAAGAGGTGAGGATCACTGAGGCGTGGTCGCTGAGCAGCGGCAAGGCCTTCTGCACGGTGAACAGCACGCCGCGCACGTTGGTACCAAATATGCGGTCAAAATGTTCTTCGGTGATGGCGCCGAGCGGCAACATGTCGCCGCCACCGGCGTTGACGAACAGGATGTCGAGGCGCCCCGCTTGTTGCGCAATCTCTGCGTAAACGTTGTCGAGGTCGGTCAGTACCGAAGCGTCAGCGCGAATGCCCGTTGCGCTGGCACCGATGCGGGTTACTGCCGCATCAAGTTCCGCCTGACGACGACCGGTAATAAAAACGCGAGCGCCTTGTGCCGCCAACTCTTGCGCGGATGCCAGACCAATGCCCGATGTGCCGCCCGTTACCAGGGCGATTTTACCGTTGAGTGCGTTCATGTTTGCTTCTCCAGTGTGTGATGAGGTTTCGTTCACTGCGCTGCAGTGGCTGATAAGCAATCTAACTTCACGGTGTTTGCTGATAAATGGTGTAAAATCGAAATGACTATTTCTGTGTGTGGATAATCAAATGCAGCAGAAAACAGCATGGATCAGTTAATGGCGATAAAGGCATTTGCGCGCGTGGTCGAAGCAGGCAACTTTACGCGGGCGGCGGATTCGCTCGACATGCCCAACGCGACGCTGAGCAAACTGGTGCAGGAACTGGAAGCGCATCTCGGTATTCGCTTGCTGCAACGCACCACGCGGCGCGTCACGGTAACGCCAGCAGGGCGCGATTATTACGAAAAAGCGCTGCGCATCGTACGTGATTTGGAAGATATCGATCACTCGTTCAATGCGGAAAGCACCCGACCAGGCGGCTATCTGCGCATTGATATTGGTGGCTCAACGGCGCGTGACGTGCTGATTCCCGCGCTGCCCGACTTCATCCGTCGCTATCCTGACATTCAGATTGACCTAGGCGTGTCCGATCGGGCGGTGGATCTGATTAGCGGTAACGTCGATTGCGTAATTCGCGGCGGTCCGCTCAGTGATTCCTCACTGGTCGCGCGGCATTTAGGTGATGCAGAGATGATCACCTGCGCCGCGCCGGGCTATCTGAAAACCTATGGCGTGCCGGCCTATCCGCAAGAGTTGAAAAACGGCCATCGGCTGGTGAGTTATCTCTCGCCTCAAAGTGGCCGGGCATTTCCGTTTCGCTTTGCCAACGGTGAACAGACGCTGGAAATCAAAACCGAGCATCGGATTGGCGTCAATGAAAGTAATGCGCATCTGGCGGCGGCGGTGGCGGGATTGGGCATCATTCAAACCTTCCGCTACGCGGCGGCGGGGGATTTGCAGGCGGGGAGGTTAGTGGAGATTTTGGCGGAATGGCGTCCGGCAAACTATCCGTTTCATGTGGTGTATCCACAAAATCGTCATCTGACGCAGCGGTTACAGGTGTTTATCGCGTGGTTGCGTGAGGTGTTTCCTGAGCGATTGCTGGCGCTCACATAAGCAATAAATGACACATAAATAAGGGTGCGCATGAATGCGCACCCTACAAAAATCAGCGCTATCAACGTAGGTCGCCATTCAAGGCAACCTTCTATCATAGCAGCGGGTTACAGCGTACCGGTACCGCCGTCAGAGCACCAAACCTGACCGGAAGTGAAGCTGTTTTTCACATCCGCGAACGTAACGTAGAGCGGGGCAATTTCCGCCGGTTGTCCCGGACGGCCCAGCGGAGCAGATTCACCAAACTTCTCCACTTTCTCTTGCGGCTGCCCACCGCTCACCTGAAGCGCAGTCCAGTATGGGCCGGGCGCAACCGCATTGACGCGAATCTGCTTTTCACCCAACTGTTTCGCCAGCGCTTTAGTGAATGCCACAATCGACGCTTTGGTTTGCGCATAATCCAGCAGAATGGCGCTTGGCTGGTAAGCCTGCACAGACGAGGTGTTAATGATGGACGATCCGGCTGGCAAATATTTCAACGCCGCTTTGGTAATCCAGAACATCGCATAGACGTTAGTCTTAAAGGTGGCGTCAAAGTCTTCAGTGGATAAAGTGAGGATTGATTCATTGAACTGCTGACGTCCGGCGTTGTTAACCAGAATATCCAATCCCCCTAGCTGATCAGCAGCCTGATCGACCAGCTGCTGGCAAAACTCTTCTGAACGAATGTCACCCGGAATCGCCACCGCTTTGCGGCCTTCCGCTTCAATCAGTTTCACCACTTCTGCCGCATCGGCTTCTTCTTCCGGCAGGAAGTTAATCGCCACATCAGCCCCTTCACGAGCATAGGCAATCGCTACGGCGCGGCCAATCCCGGAATCACCGCCGGTGATCAGGGCTTTACGACCGGTCAATCTGCCGGTACCACGATAACTGGTTTCACCATGATCGGGACGTGGATCCATTTTGCTCGCCAAACCCGGCATCGGTTGCGTCTGCTTTTTAAATGGCGGAACCGGATACGTTTCAGTAATTAGGGTTTTGTTGGTGGCTTGCGTAGTCATATATATCTCCTTGTGGCATGAGGTGAATAAAATAAGCCTGGCATAAATGTGATATTTGTCACGTTAGAAAGTGAGCGATTAGATTTATTAAGACGAAACGGAAAAGGAGATGCTTAAAAATGGCAGCTGTTACGTGAGGTAATTAACGAATCTTTTTCAAAATGTAAATGCGGGGGTGAGATAATTCTTAGGGCATCCATGCCCTGGCGGATTTCCAAGATACGTGGTGCTATTTACAGCGTGGGTGACTACTTCTTACCGCCTTTCTTTCCTGCTTCTGACGCTTTAGCGGGGTCGTCTTTGAAGCTACCGCCGCTTTTTTCTCCACCTTTTTTACCGGCATCTGACGCTTTCTTTTTATCGTCAGCAAAATTACCGGAACCGCCTCTATGCTCAGCCATAAAACATCCTCTCGTGAGTTGTTGTTGCACGACGGAAATAACTTCTTCGACGCCGTGCCCGTGCTGCAAATTTAAGATTAGCGAGGTTCCAGTTAATCACAAGCGGAGCGCTAATGATTATTTATTGTTCGCTGGCGGAATGGGTGTGAAATAAGTCCCGCTGTAAGGAATCGGTAAGAAATCGTGAAAAATCTGCTGCAGCGTATTTTCTGGATCAATGTCGGTAAACAGTTGCGGGTAAAGCGTTTTCGCCATAAATTCGGTGGCGGCAATATGCCACGGGCTAAGATAGAAGTTCATCCAGATCACCGCCGAGTGGCCATTTTTCACGGCCGTTAATTCCCGCAAACCGTTTTGCTGCGCAGTCAGTTGTTTGAAACTGCTGAGCACGGTTTTGTGTGCCACTTCTGGCCCCAATTTAAGTAAGCCCTGCGAGGCGTTATCGCCAAAGCCGGTAGCGAAGTAATACTCCGGCTGGGCAGCAATTACGCTTTCTTCACTGAGGCGACCAAACACGCCGTGCTGAGTTTTACTGGCAATATTGTCACCGCCCGCCGCGTTAAGCAACTCGCCAAGGCTGCCGTTGATCGCCGTCACGCAGCACTCGTTACGTCGCCCAAGATGCAGTTGTAGCAGCACCGAAGGTTTGGCGCCCTGATAGCGGGCTAAGCGTTCACGAATCACCTGCATATGCTGGTCGTAGAACCGATTAAACGCCTGCGCTCGCGCTTGCTGGTTCAAAACCTCACCAAAAATCTCTACGCTACGGCGCGTATTTTTGAGCAGATGCACGCGCAGATCGATCTTTACCACCGGAATATGCGCTGCTTTCAGCATGGTAACTAATCGCAAGTCGGCATCATCATAGCGTGCCAGACTGGGCAAAATTACCACGTCGGGTTGCAACGCCAGAATCTGTTCAGGGTTGATGGCGTTCGGACCGCCAGAACCGAGCGACGGGATTTTCAGCATCTGAGGAAACTGGCGTGCAAAGCTGTTCCAGGTTTGGCTGTCGTATTTTTTCAGGTCCTGCGGCCACGCCACAATATGCTGAAACGGATCGCCCGGCTCCAGCAGCGCCAGCGTATACAACATGCGGCTTTCGCCCAGCACGATACGTTGCGGATGATCGGGGATTTCAACGCGATTGCCGTCGATATCGGTGACCGTTTTTGCCCACGCCGCGCTGCTCAACATCAGCAAAAAACAGGTTAATAGCGCCCGTAACGGGCTGAGCAGGACAGGCGCACGTGGTGCGCCTGCCGTCAATTTCGCATCAGAATTCAACGCTGGCCTCGAGCATCAGGTTGCGGGTTTCTCCTTCACGCACGCGCAAATTGCCGCCGCTGGAGGTGTAATAGTGTTTGTTGAACAGGTTATTCAGATTGAGTTTCAGTTGTGTTTTCTCACCCAACAGCTGATTGTTCCAGGCGATAAAGCTATCTGCGACCACGTAATCAGGCAGGGTAAAACTGTTTTCTGGATCGCCCGCACGCGTGCCCACATAGCGTGCGCCAGCGCCTACGCGGAAGTCGCCCGGCATGCCGGAGATGGCCAGATTATGGCTCAGATAGAGCGCGCCTGAGTGGCGGGGCGCATTCTGCAGACGATGACCATTGTTATCAGTGTTTACGCCATCATCAACGATCTCTGCTTTATCGTAACTGTAGTTGGCACTGAGATCCCAACCCGGCAGCACTTCGCCATTTAACTCAAATTCTGCGCCGCTGGAACGGGCTTTATTGATGGCGCGCGTGGTGCCGTTGATGCTCAGCGACATATCGCGCTCGTCGATGCGATATAGCGCCACGCTGGCAAACAGATTCGGTGAAATCTGCCATTTGCTACCCACTTCCCATGTGGTGCCCTGTTCCGGTTTACCGACGTTGCCATCATCATCAACATCGGTCGATGGCGTGAAGGATTTACTCACGCTGGTATAGAGCGCCACGTCCGGCGTCACTTTGTAGATCAAACCGGCCTGCGGCAGGAATTTGTTGCCTTCGCTGTCCAGCGTTTGCACCACCGGATCGAAGCCTTTCGAGGCGCGCTGTTCGTAATGCTGATAACGCCCGCCTAACACTGCAATCCAGTTTTCCGTCAGGCTGATGCTGTCTTTGGCATAGATTGAACGGCTGTGCGTGCGGTTGAGATTATTGGCATTGGCGCTGTTTTCGGTGCTGCTGTTGGCGATCGGCGACAGAATATCGTACTGCGGATCGGTGAAGTTAAATCCGGTATTGGCTTTGCCTTGATATTGATGCGCGCGATACGTTTGGATCATCTCATAATCGCTGCCCAGCACCAGATCATGCGTCATACCCAACATTTGCTGTGAGCCGATTAAGTCCCACGATACGTATTTGGTTTTATGGTTGAAGCCGCGATTGGCATCGGCACGGCGCGTCACCACGCCGGTGGTGGGATTCACTGCGGTCACGCGCACTTCATTGTTATCGTATTGGCGCTGGTTCCAGCCGAGGGTGACACGCGTGCTCCAGTCGTCATTAAATTGCCACTCATAATGCGCGTTGAGGGTTTTATTATGGCCCCACGCATGATTGGCTTTGTCATCCAAACGATCTTTGTAACCGATATCAATCGGCTTACCGTTGATAAATGCAGTACCGCGGTCGTAAGGAATGTCGTACTGATAATCTGCGTAGCTAATCAGGAAACTGGCTTGCTCCCCAAACCACTGCAGCGAGGGCGCAATCAATGTATGTTTCTCACTGCCAAAATTGCGCCAGTAATCCTGATTCTGTTTTTCCGCAATCAGGCGGAAGGCAAAGCCGTTGCCGAGCGGTCCCGTGACATCGACGGTGCCCGCGCCGCCGCCTTCACTTGAGGTTCTGCCGCTGACTTTAGTGTGCCATTCATACTGCGGCTTTTTGCTTACTACATTGATCACGCCACCCGGATTCTGGATGCCATACAGCAGGGATGCAGAACCTTTTAACACTTCCACGCGCTCGGTGGTGGCATCGAAATTCAAACCCTGGCTGCTGCGGACGCCGTCACGATAGATAGAACCATCCGAGTTACTACCAAACCCGCGGCGCACAAAGCCATCTTCGGTGCCTGCCAACGTGTTGCCTTCCGTTACACCGCTGACGTAGCGCATCGCATCGGCGAGGCTTGATGCCTGATAATCTTCAAGCTGCTGCTGCGTTACCACGCTAACTGATTGCGCCTGATTGATGCGCGGCGTAGAGGTTTTACTGCCAACCGAACTATTCGTGACGTTGTAACCTTGCGCGCTATCTTCCTGCGCCGAGACAGTGAGGGTGTTGCTTTCCTCAGCTGCAAAACTGCTGGTGGAACCCCAGATGCTCACGCCGTAAATCGCAGCAAGGATGGCTGGATGGCGCTGAGATTTAAAAGCGAACGGTTTGTTGTTATTCATGGGACATTAACCTGGTGCAATGCAATTGAGAATCATTCAATCATGTTGTAATGTAGTAGTAAATGGAAATAATTACACAATCACTACAATGATATTTATTATAAATCATGCATTTATTTGCATATCAGGTGAATAATGTGAAGAATTTACTACAAATAACCCCTAAACCCATCCCGTCATCCTCACTATTAATTGAGCAATCAGCAGATGAGTCGAAATAGCATTAAAAGTCGTGTGGATGTATTGGGGGAACGCTATCGGTCACGTGCGCCGACATTATCATCCCGTCTGCAAGCGGTGGCGCGTTACATACACGACAACCGCGAGGTGATTTTGGATGCCACGGCGCTGGAAATAGCCGATGCCACTAACACATCGGATGCCACCGTGGTTCGCGCGGTGCAGGCTCTCGGTTTTGCCGGTTTACGTGATTTAAAAACCACGCTGAACGCCTGGTTTGGTCCGGCGATGAACTCCGAAGAGAAGATGAGCGCCACCGTCAACGAACTGTCGTGCGATATCAATTCGGGCATCGATTTTGTGCTGAGTGGGCATAAACGTGCCTGCGATGCGTTATCCGAAGCGCACAATCGCGAAGCTGTCGCTAAAGCGGTGTCGCACCTGATTGACGCCCGCCAGGTGGCGCTGTTTGGCATTAATGCATCGGGGATTCTGGCAGAATACAGCGCGCGGTTATTCACGCGCATTGGCATTACGGCGGTGACGCTCAACCGCTCAGGCATTGCGCTGGCGGAACAGCTGATCACGCTGCAACGTGGGGATGTGCTGATTATGATGGCGCAGAAATCGGCGCATCGTGAAGGCATCACCGCACTGAAAGAGGCGAAACGTCTCGGCATGCCGGTGATATTGCTCACCAACGCCATGGATTCAGCTTTCGCTAAAGAGGCGGATGTGATTATCAACGTGCCGCGCGGCGGCGAGAAGGGGCGTATGCCGCTGCACGGTACAGTGTTGGTGTGTCTGGAGATGCTGATTTTGTCGGTGGCTTCGGCGACCTCATCGCGCACGGTGAAAACCATGAAGCGTATTCAGGATCTCAATCGATCGCTGAAGCCATCGGGTAAGAAGTAACGCTATTTGGCGCGGCTGTTGACCGCGGCGCGTTTGCCGAAACCCTTGCTGGTCACCAGCCAAACCGCACAGACAATCAGCAAGGAACCGCTGATAAAGCCCTGATTAATCTGCTCGTCCAGCACTAACCAGCCCCATAAAATTCCGAATGGCGGAATCATAAAGGTGACAGTCAGCGTGCGCAGCGGGCCGATATCGGCCAGCAGACGGAAGTACAGAATGTAGGCGAGCGCGGTACAGATAAACCCAATTGCCAGAATCGAGGCCCATACCGCCGGGATCTGCCAACTGGCAACCGGCGTTTGCGGCGCGCTGAAGGCAAAAAAGGGCAGCAAAAAGAGAGTTGCGCCGAGCTGGCTGCCAAATGCGACTTTAGTGGCGTCCAGGCCACCGCGATTACCAATCCAGCGTTTCGCTAGAAAACCGGCAAAGCCGTAACAGGTTGTTGCCACCAGACAGGCCAGGATCCCCATCACCAAGGTTGTGCCTAAATGCGCTTCGCCGGTGGTGCTAATAACGATGATGCCGCTAAATCCGGCGATCATGCCGAGCACTTTGTTAACGGTCAGCTTATCGTCAAAAAAAGCCGCGCCGATTATCACGCCCATTAAGGGTGCAGTGGCGTTGAGAATAGCGGAATAGCCCGCAGGCAACACACGCGCCGCGAGGCAATACATCAGGAACGGAATGGCGGAGTTGATCACGCCTAACAACATCGCCCAACCTAATTTGCCATCAAAGCGGCGCGGTATACGCATGACAGCCATGATGATCAGTAAACCCAGCATGCCGCACAACACGCGTAAAAATGCCGTGTTCACCGCGCCCAGCGCTGGCACGGCAATGCGCATAAACAGAAAACTGGCACCCCAAATCGCGGCTAAAAGCAGCAGTCGCAACAGATCCGATGTTCGCATAAGTTTCACAATGGTTAAGAAAAATTCGCGCTTATGTTAGCAAATAACCTGCGACGTAGGGGCGCCATTCATTGCGTAATGCTTGTCAGTTAATAGATGAAAACCCCAACTACCTGGCGCACTCCTTGTAGCGGCGCAATTTATTGCGCGATAAATCGCGCCGCTACGGAATGTGCGGTAATTAATACGGGGCTTAACTGATCGGCATTACGCCATTCATTGCGACCGTCGCACGCTTCACGCAATCAGGTTTTAAATTCCCCAATGTGGCGATCGTCATGTAGTATTTAGGTATCGATCGTTTCCTAAATATCTGGAGAGCAAAAATGTCAGCATCAGTTTTGAAGCATGCGCCGGGCTGGACGCAGCCCTTTAGCGAATTAGACGGATTTTCCCATCATTACGCCACGGTGGATGGCGTGCGTTTGCATTATGTCAGTGGCGGTAACGTAAACGGGGAAACCTTGCTGCTGCTGGCGGGATTTCCACAAAGCTGGTTTGCCTGGCGACAGGTGATGGCGCGCTTGGGCGATCGCTATTTTATTATCGCGCCAGACTTACCCGGCCAGGGCGACTCAGATAAACCGCTCAGCGGCTACGACACCACCTCGCTGGCGCAAAAAGTGCAGGGGTTGATGCAGCAACTGGGCCTCGATAGCTATTATCTCGCGGCGCACGACGTCGGTGCGTGGGTTGCCTGGCCGTATGCCACGCTGTTTAGCCACCAGGTAAAAAAGCTGGCGTTACTGGATGCTGGCATTCCCGGCGTCACCTTGCCGGAGTCGCTGCCGGCTACGCCGGATAAAGCGTGGAAAACCTGGCACTTCGCGTTCCATCTACTGCCCGATTTACCGGAAGCGTTGATTGAAGGGCGCGAAGCGATCTATCTCGAATGGTTCCTGAAACGGAAAGCGGCCAGCCCGATGGTGTTCGGCGATGAAGATATGGCGGAATACACCCGTTTGTTACAGCAGAAGGGCGCGATACGCGCAGGTATGGCTGCATATCGTGACGTGGCGGTATCCGCAGGGCAAAACCGTGAGTTACTTCATCAACGCGGCAAACTCGCCTTGCCTTTATTAGCGATCAGCGCCGATCAAGGTTCGATTCCCGATATGGCGATGCCGTTGCGTGCATACGCGGCGGATGTCACGGGAATTAAAATCGCGCACTGCGGTCACTTCATCCCAGATGAGCAACCGCAGGCGCTAGCAGATGCGTTACGCGAGTTTTTTAGTTAAGCCAGGATGCGGCTCAATTAAAACGACATCGTCACGCCAGCATAATAGGCGCGGCCTGGTTCGTTATAGGTTGAAGCACCCGAGTTTTCGCGGTAAATGCGTTTATCAAACAGGTTGTTGATACCGGCAATGGCGCGCAGGTTTTTAGTGATGTCGTAATTGGCGTTCAAACCAAACACCGAATAGGGGCTAATCTCCTGCGTCGTCATGCTGGACGTATCGATATTGGTCTCGACATTCTGACGCGGTTTCTGGCGCCCATACTGCGTCCAGTTGATGTTAGCGCTGAGATCCTGCGTCGCCTGCCACTCTAGCTGCGAGTTGATAGTGAATTCCGGGATCACTGACAGCGGATTGCCGGTTTTCTTGCTCTCGGAGCGGAACATATAGGTGGCGTTAGAGCGCCATTCCAGCGTGTCGGCAATTAAAGGAATGGTCAGATTACCTTCCAGTCCTTCAACAACCGCTTTGCCACCGTTTTCCCAGCGCAGCACGTTGTAAACCGGGCGGCTACTGGAATAAACCGGCTCGGTGCCCGAGACAATTTTGTTCTTATAGTCATTGCGGAACCAGGTTATGCCCGCGACGTAGCCTTGGTCACTGAATTCCAGCCCAATCTCTTTGTTGACGCTGGTTTCCGCATCAAGATCCTGATTACCCAGCAGATAACATTGGCTGAGGCCAATCGGGCAACCGTTGCCACGCGTGGAGAGCAGATAACCCGGTGTAGATTGATAAAGGTTAGGGGCTTTAAACACGCGTGCAATACCGGCTTTCAACGTGAAGTGCTCGCCCAGACCTTGCGAAACGTTGAGGCTTGGGCTCCAGTTCGCGCCAAATTGATCGTGATAATCAAATCGCAGGCCCGGAATCACTTCGGTGCT
The DNA here is from genome assembly GCA_900068845.1 of Enterobacter ludwigii. Classification (GTDB taxonomy): domain Bacteria; phylum Pseudomonadota; class Gammaproteobacteria; order Enterobacterales; family Enterobacteriaceae; genus Pantoea; species Pantoea ludwigii_A. Next base: position 542,965 of record CEFQ01000008.1, on the reverse strand, counting down.
ATCGGTGGCGGCAATGTTGTCTTCGAAGAACAGCGAACTGAGGGTGGCGCTGTTTTTACTGCTGCGCTGCGACGGATCGCCTGAACTGTCCGGCAAATTCACCCCGATAGCGCTGGCCGAAAGCATCGATGCTGGGTCGTTCAGCTCATCGCGATTCCACTCCGCGCCCAGCGTCACGGTTTGATCAACCAGCAGCTGTAGCGGGAAGTTGATCTCTCCGCCCGCGCGGTAGCTTTCCAGGCGGCTGGTGGCATAAGTATCGCTATTGATCATGCCTTCGGTACGACCGGCAGTGCCTTCTTGCAGACGCGTATTGTTGGTTTTCTCGTAGTTAACATTGAACTTTGAGGTTCCCCAATCCCAGATACCGTTGTGCACGATGCCGTAGCTTTGGCGATACATGCGGTTTGTCTCATCGCCGTACAGCGATTCCACTAAACCGTCGGTGCTGGCGTTGCTGTTACTGTTTTGCGTATCACCGGCGTAAATGTTGCCCTGGCGGCTGTAGCCGTAAGAGAAGTCGATGATTTGCAACGGCGTGATTTTCCACGAAAGCACGGTGTTGATGTCTTTATTGCGCACGCCTTCACGGCCCGCGGCATATGAACCATTTTCAGCGGTGTTGATATCAAACGCATCGGCATCGGTGCGGTTGATATTGCCGTAGAGACGCATCGTCAACGCATCACCGGCCAGCGGGCCGCTGAGATTGAAGTTAGCGCGTCGGGTATCGCCTTCTTTGTCATTTTCGGGCTGGCTGGTATACAGCGATAGCGAGCCATGCCAATCGTTAGTAGGGCGCTTGGTAATGATATTCACCACGCCGCCCGCCGCGCCAGAACCGTAGCGTGCCGCAGCCGGGCCACGAATCACTTCAATACGCTCAACCATTTCAGCCGGCACCCAATTGGTATCGCCACGAGAATCACGTTCGCCGCGCCAGCTGTAGCGCACCGAGTTACGCGAGGAAACCGGCACGCCATCGATCATCACTAAAGTATTTTCCGGGCCCATGCCGCGGATATCGATTTGACGGTTGTTACCGCGGCTGCCGCTGGCACCGTTACCGGTGAGATTAACACCGGGCATTTTGCGGATGATGTCGGAGAGATCGTTAACAGGGGGATTTTTCTTGATGTCTTCAGCCGTAATCGTGGATACGCCCGGTTGCTGTTTGAGCTCCTGCTCGGCGGTAACAATCATCGACTCATCGTCAGCCAGCTTTTCGGTTGTTTCAACGGCAAAGGCAGGCGACGTTAGCATTCCCGCTAAAACAAGCGCAATCGGACGCTTTTTGCCACGCATGGTTACATTCACTTAATTTTTCTCCCTGTTAGGTTAACAATTGTAAGTAAATGCGCATGATAATGATAACGTTTCTCATTGTATATCTGGCATGACAAACCTTTACACACAGAGGCGACGTCAATTGAAGCGGGGTAGTCCTAATCGGTTAGATGAATCTGTTATGACTAAGAAGCGTTTATTCATTGCGAGCAGCAAAAGCAGGTTATTGATTCGCTAGTAAAATCTGAAATCCGCGCGCTTTTCTTTACGCACATCTGCGCGGAAATGCCTGATTTAAGGCGTTGGTCTCTCTATTCCCATTTTTCGGCAATAGATATGTATTTTTTGCATTTGTGATCGCTGTATATCTTCACAGAGAATGACGCAGGGACGTAATGAGGATGAAAATGCCAACCACTGTGCGCCGTGATGCGGGGTGAGTCTGGAGAAAAAAACATCGCTACCTCAACGCCTTTTCCCGATGGGGAAACATTTTATAAATCAGGAGAAAGGTTCCAGTGAAACTCGCCAAAGGCATCACTTTTATTGCGCTCGCTCTGAGTGCCCACACCGCGTTTGCCGCCGATGAATCCGTGCCAACTGACAGCTCAATCCATGTGCAGGCCGATCCTGCGCTGAAAAGCCTGCTGCCTGCGGATGTGGTTAAACGTGGCTACATTGTCGCCGGAACCAACCCCAACACGCCGCCAACCACCTTCTATAAAGAAGACAACAAAACGCTGGCGGGCCGTGAAATCGATATCATGAATGCCGTAGGTGAGCGTCTGGGAATCCAGGTTCAATGGCGCGATACCGGCGGTTTCGACAACATTATTCCAGGCCTGAAAACCGGTCGTTATGATGTGGCGCTTTCCAACATCAACGCCACGCCGGCGCGTGCCAAAATCATCGACTTCGTTGGTTACTACGATGCCAGCCGCCTTGGTATTATTTCGCGTAAAGATGCCAATATTGCGCCATTCAAAGATCTTGCAGATGTCTGCGGTAAAGAAGTGGGGGCCGGTTCTGGCACCACGCAGGTCACGCGCCTTGAAGACGCCAGCAAAGCCTGTGAAGCGGCAGGTAAAAAACCGATCAAAGTGTCGGTGTTCCCTGATCGTCCTGCTGGCGTGCAGGCGGTGGTAAGCGGTCGCGTGCCCATGTTCCTCGGCCCGTACGAAGGCCTGCTGTGGCAGGTTAAAGTGATCAAACCGTTAACCATGAGCGGCGAAATCACCGTTCACGACGCGCCAGTTTCTGTCGCTTTCCCGAAAGACTCTGCGCTGGAGCCAGCCGTACAGGCCGCGCTCAACTCATTGATCAAAGATGGCAGCTACAACAAGATCCTCGATACCTGGGGCATCGGCTTTGGCGCTGTTAAACAAGCCAAACGCAATCAGGAAATCTTTCAATGAGTGATATTCACGACCACACCGGCGATTTGAAAATCATCGGCAAACGTTATTACGGACGCTGGCTGAGTGCGCTGGTGGTGCTGTTGTGCGTGGTGGCGATGGCGAACTCGATGATCAACAATCCACGCTTCGAATGGAGCGTGATTGCGGAGAACTTTACCGGCGAATCGATCCTGCAAGGCGTAGTAATGACGCTGCAGCTCACCGCGATCTCTGTGGTGCTGGGTTTTGCCTTCGGTACGGTGCTGGCGCTGATGCGCCTCTCCTCCAATCCGGTGCTGGTGGGCGTAAGCTGGTTTTACACCTGGTTCTTCCGCGGTGTGCCGATGCTGGTACAGCTGTTCCTGTGGTACAACATCGCGGCGCTCTATCCAACCATCGCCCTGTCTATCCCGGGTCTCGGCGAACTCTGGAGCACGCAATCTAACGCGCTGGTGAGCCCATTCAGTGCGGCGGTGATCGCGCTGGTGATGCACCAATCCGCTTATGCTGCTGAAATTGTGCGTGCCGGAATCCAAAGCGTCGGCAACGGCCAGCTGGAAGCCGCGCGTGCGCTTGGCTATCGTCCATCGCAGATTTTCCGTCACACCGTGCTGCCGCAGGCGATGCGCGCCATCATGCCGCCCGCCGGAAACGAAATCATTGGTCAGTTGAAAACCACGGCGGTGGTCTCAGTGATCTCGCTGCAGGACGTGCTGTTCTCGGCGCAGATTATTTACCAGCGTACCTATGAAGTGATTCCGCTGCTGCTGGTGGCAACCTTGTGGTATCTGCTGATGACCTCGGTGCTGTCAGTGGGTCAGTTCTATGTGGAACGCTATTTTGGTCGTGGCGTCACACGCCGGGAAAAACGCAGCCTGTTTAAATCGCTGCCGGGCTTCTCAACGGCGAAAGCAGAAAGGAGCGTCAGCAATGGGTGAAGCCATCGCATTACGTAAAGTCACCAAGCGCTTCTCTGGCGTCACTATTCTTGACGAAGTGAATCTCGACATACCTGCCGGGTCAGTCACGGTAATCCTTGGGCCGTCCGGGTCGGGAAAATCGACGCTGTTGCGCTGCATCAATCATCTGGAAAAACTGGATGGCGGCACCATTCGCATTGGTGGCGAGATCATTGGCTACAAGCAAAAAGGCCAGGCGCTGCACGAGTTAAGCAGCGGTGAGGTTGCGCGTCAGCGTGCCGAAATCGGCATGGTGTTTCAGCAGTTCAACCTGTTCCCGCACCGTACCGTATTGCAAAATATCGTGGATGCACCGATGCGGGTGAAGAAGCAGAGTCGTCAGCAAGCGACCAGTAAAGCGCTGTCGCTGTTGAAGCAAGTGGGTTTGTCAGGCCGCGAAGAAGAGTGGCCGCAGAATCTTTCCGGCGGGCAGCAACAGCGCGTAGCGATCGCGCGGGCGCTGGCGATGGATCCTGGCGTGATGCTGTTTGATGAACCCACTTCTGCGCTCGATCCTGAACTGGTTGGCGAAGTGCTGCAGGTGATTAAACAGCTGGCGCACTCCGGCATCACCATGGTGGTGGTCACGCATGAGATTGGTTTTGCCCGCGAGGTTGCCGACAACATCGTGTTTATGGAAAGCGGCAAAATCGTGGCGGCGGGGCCCACCCAGCAAGTCCTCGACGACCCGGAAAACGGGCGCGTAAGAAACTTTATTGCAACGGTGCTTTAATTTCCTCAGCCCTTGCAGCATGCACATACCGTAGCGGCGCGATTTATCGCGCTGTTTTTAATTTCATTCGTCGCTGCGGCATTGCGCAATAAATTGCGCCGCTACCCTATCTGCAGTGATTGGATTTCAATGAATGCCAGGAACAGTGATGACGCAAAAACCGGTAATGCACAGCGCCCATTGGGGCGCTTTTCATGCTCAGCAACAGGGCGATCGGCTCACCATTGAACCGTTCAAGGGCGATCCCGATCCGAGTCCGCTCCTGCAAAACTTCCGCACCGCATTAAACCATCCGGCGCGCGTTTCCCGTCCGATGGTGCGTCGTGGCTGGCTGGAGAATGGGCCCGGCCCAGACGATCGTCGCGGTAACGATGAGTACGTGGCGGTGAGCTGGGATGAAGCTTACGCATTAGTGACGCGTGAGCTGCAACGCGTCAGCGAAAATTATGGTCCGGAAGGCATCTTCGGCGGCTCTTACGGATGGTCGAGCGCGGGACGTTTCCACCACGCGCAAAGTCAGGTGCATCGTTTTCTCAACACCACGCTCGGCGGCTACGTGCGTTCGGTCAATAGCTACAGTTCCGGCTCCGCTTCAGTGCTGTTGCCGCATATTGTCGGCGACATGAATGAAATTGCCCGTCGCGGCGTTAGCTGGGAAGAGATCGCCCAACACAGCGAAATCGTGCTGGCATTTGGCGGTTTGGCGCTGAAAAACTCGCAGGTCGCCAGCGGCGGTTTAAGCGAACACACCGAGCGCGGCTTTATGCAGCAGGCAGCGCAGCGCGGCACGCGCTTCATTTCGGTCAGTCCGTTGAAAAGCGATCTGCCTGAAGAAGCGCAGGGCGAATGGCTGGCGCTGCGACCGGGCACCGACGCGGCCTTTATGCTCGGCGTGTTATCCGTATTGATTGCCGAGCAACTCACTGATGAACCGTTTCTGGCGCGCTATACCGTGGGATGGCCAGAAATGGCGGCCTACATTCGTGGCGAAGAGGATGGCACACCGCGCGATGCAGTGTGGGCAGCAGCAATTTGCGGCGTAAGCGCCGAGTTTATTTACGATTTTGCCCGCCAGCTGCACGGCAAGCGCGTGCTGGTGACGGTAGCACATGCCCTGCAGCGCGCCGAACACGGTGAACAGCCGGTGTGGCTAGGGTTGGTGCTGGCGGCGGCGCTTGGGCAACCGGGCTTGCCGGGCGGCGGTTATACCTATGCACTTGGCGCGCTCGGCCATTACGGCAAACATCACAATCTGGTGAGTTTCCCGGCGCTGCCACAGGGCAAAAACGGCATCGATCGCCTGATTCCGGTGGCGCGTATCGCCGATATGCTGCTCAATCCCGGCAAGCCATTTGATTACAATGGTCGCCGGTTAACCTATCCGCATATCCGTCTGGCATATTGGGCGGGCGGCAATCCGTTCCATCATCATCAGGATTTGGCGCGCCTGCGGCAGGCATTCTGCCAGCTGGATACGCTGATCGTGCATGAAATTGCCTGGACCGCCAGCGCGCGTCATGCGGATATCGTCTTGCCCGCCACCATGACGCTGGAACGTGAAGACATCGGCGGCGCGCCAACCGATCGTCACCTGTTTGCCATGCAGCCGGTGGCAGAACCGTTCGGCGAAGCCAAAGATGATTACGCGATTTTCACCGAGCTGGCGCGGCGTTTAGGTCACGAAGAGGCGTTCACTGAAGGACGTGATACGCGCGGTTGGTTGCAACATCATTATGCCCAGCTGCAGCAAAAGCTGGCGGCGCATAAGGTTGAGATTCCTGAGTTTGATAAATTCTGGCAAGAAGGCGTGCTGGCGTTGCCGCAGCTGAAGGATGGCGGCCGTATGATTAACGCCTTCCGCGCCGATCCAGATACCTCGCCGTTGCCAACGCCAAGCGGCAAAATCGAAATCTTCTCCGCCACTATCGCCAGCTTTAACTACGAAAACTGCCCGGGTCATCCGGTATGGCGTGAACCGCAGCAGAAACCGAATCCCGATCATCCATTTTGGCTGATCGCCAATCAGCCAGCGACGCGTTTGCACAGCCAGCTCGATTTCGGGGATTACAGCCAGAGCGGCAAACGGGATGGGCGCGAAGTGTGCAGTTTGCATCCGGCTGATGCGGCGTCATTAGGCATTCACGATGGCGACATTATCGAACTCTACAACGCGCGCGGTCATGTGCTGGCCAGTGCGCGTCTGACCGAAACCATTATGCGTGGCGTGGTGCAGTTGCCGACCGGCGCCTGGTATGATCCGGTTGATCCCACTGCGCTACGTCCGCTGTGCCGTCACGGCAATCCTAATGTGTTGACGCTGGATATCGGCACCTCATCACTCGCACAAGGCTGCAGCGGGCAAATCACGGTGGTGCAGGTGCGCAAATACCGTGGCGAACTGACGCCGGTGCAGGCATTTACGCCGCCACAGTGATCATGATGTCCGGCGGGACAACGTAAATCGGTCGCCATCAATGGCGACCGTACAGTCAGTTGGCGAAATTTTTGTCGGGTGCGCAGGGATGCGCACCGTTAATTACGCGGTGGTTTTCTGGTTATGCGTCAAATCCTTGACCGTTTCCACGGCACGTTTCCCGGCAAGAAACGCGTGATCTGAGTTGTAATATTCCCACTCACTGTAACGTCCTGAAAGATGTATACCTTGCGTCGCCAGCCAGCTACGAATCAGCGCAACATTGGCGCTGCGCTGATGGTCGTACACCACGTAGGCATACGGCATATCCACTTCGCTGGCGGTAACGATCGCATCATCGGCATTAATAATGCCCACGCGAATACAATCCGCGATACAGCGTTCAATCAACGCGTCGCCTTCACAGGGCAGCGGTTGATCATCGCGATAGGTCATTTCGCAGGTCAGGCCAAAACCGCCTGCAGGATTACAGTGTGGACTGGCGTTACCTTGTAAAAAGATGCGGTGGAACAGCGTGTTACCAGGATAGTAAATCCAGTGCTTATCGCTGATGGCCGCGCGGCCAATGCCCAGATTGACGCAGCGTACCGAGATATGCCGCAACTGTTTTGCCGCTTTTTGTACCGCTTCCGGCGCAAAGTTGCCCATCAATCGCACCAGTTCCGGCAGCGGCAAGGTGCTGATCATTTGGTCATAGTGGAATTGTCGGCCATCACTCAACAGTACGCGTCGTTGCAGCGGCTGAATCTCATTGACGCTCGCCTCCATCTCCAGCGAGCAAGCCAGATGTGGCAGGAATCCTTCCATCAACGCCTGAAAACCGCCGCGCAGCGGATAACCAAAGCGTGCATTGGGGCCGACAGGTTTATCCAGCGGTGCCAGTGCGCCAGAAATGATTTGCTCTAAATCTGGCAAGGGTACGCGTCCGCCGAGCCATGAGGTTTCCATATTTGCCAGCGGCGTTTTCCACAGTTTTTGGTTATAGGGCAGGGCAAAATGTCGGGCGATGCCTTTACCCCAGGTGCGGAAAATAAAGCTTTCGAAATCTTCACTCTCCGGCTGACAGGCCAGGCTTTCACCATCCGGGATGGCACCATCAGCGCAGCAGTCATGCCGCGCTTCCGTGGCGACGGCTTGCAGCGCAGGAGCCGGAGCCGACTCATAGCGCGCTTCAATCGCACCCAACACGCATTCGCCAATCACCTCGGCAGGCAAACCATGCAGCGCCGACTGGAACGGATAGCGGGTGTAAACATCATGGCTGTAAACCCAGGCTTCACGCGTTTGCCAGTGCTGATTGTCGCCCAGCAGAATGTCGTACAGGCGCAACACGTAAGGATCGTTAGAAAACATGATGTGGCCGGCGTGATCGAAAGTGAATCCCTGATCCTCGACAGAACGGCACCAGCCGCCCACGCAGGCATTCTTCTCCAGCACCACTGCACCTGCACCGTAATGATATCCGGCACTCAATCCGGTGGGGCCGGCACCCAGGATCAGGCACTCAATGGTGTTATGCGCCAGCGCTGGCGGGGCGGCGGCGGCCACTTCGGCAGGGGAAATCGGGTGTTTCATCAGCGCCACGATGTGCGCTTGCATCTCTTCAGCGGTGCGATCCCATGAAGTCTCGGCGACGCGTGCTGCCATGTTTTTCGCCAATTGATAACGGGTTTCTACCGGCATGTTGAGCGCCGCTTCGCAGGCCTGAATAAAATCCTGCTGTGAATCGGCGATGCTCACCACCTCGGCATAATGACGTGTTACATCGGCAATTGCCGTGCTAACGATCGGCAGCTGCGCCGCCATGTATTCCAGCACTTTGGTTGGGCTAATAAAGCGCGTAGAGGGATTCAACGCGAAGGGCATCAGGCACACGTCCCAACCGGCGAGAAAATGCGGCAAGGCGGCGTAAGGCTGCTGACCAAACCAGTGCAGATTGCTGCGCTGCGGCAAGCTGGCGACGTCAATTTTCACTACCGGACCGACCATCACAATCTGCCAGTCAGGATGTGCATCTGCCAGCGCGGCAATCAGCGTTAAATCGAGGCGCTCATCAATCACGCCGTAATAGCCCAGGCGCGGTTTCGGCATGTTTTCCTGCAGCGGATGGCTGTTAGTCCGGTCCAGCGCCTGCTCAAAATGCGCGGCATCTACGCTGCTTGGGCAGCAGTAAACCTGCGGATGGCGATGTTTTTTCGCTTCATACAGGCTGGTGCCGCCGGTGAACACGATGTCTGCGCGGCTTAACAGCGCGGATTCACGTTGTTGTAACTGACGTGGAGCCTGGTTGAAGGCAGAGAGCTCATCCATACAGTCATAAATAATGGCACTTGGGGTGAAACAGGCCAGTAGCGGCAGCGCCATCGGTGTGTAAAACCACACCAGCGGCGTTTCATCGTCATCAAGCAGTTCGGCCAGCAGCGGTTGCAGCACGGCGATTTGGCTGTCATGGAAACCGGGTGCAGCCACATCGGTATGCGGCTCGATCACCGTCACATTGGGTGCTGGTTGATATTGGCGTAACTCCGCTTCACCGGGCTGATAAATCGGCTCTTCAATAAACACGATGCGGTGGAACTGTGCGAGGCGCGACAACAAATGCTGCGGACGTTGAAAAACAAATCCCCAACGTAGATGACTGAATACCACTAATACGGATTGTTTCATGACGCTTTCCTCTGGCCGGTTGGCCACGGTGATAAGACCCTGGAAACGGGCTAATACGCGTTGTGATTGCAGTAATGACGCGGCATAAACCGGGTTCAGCTGGCGCTTTTTGTGGGGATCAACATCCCACAAGCCGCTGCGTGGCCAGTGCTGGAGATCCTCCCAAAGTGGGCGATCGATAATCGGATAAAGGCAGATGCCGCGAATATCACAGCCGCTAAGCTGTGCCTGCGCGACATCGGCAGTGACCTGAGCAATCCAGGCGGCGCGTCCGCTGCCGACATGGCTGGTTTCAGCCAGCAAAATCGGCCGCTGATAGCGCTGGGTTAACTGCGCCAGCAGCGGATACAGCGGCACGCGGCGCTGATCGCCGAGATGCCAATCCAACAGACCACCAGACCAGGCAAACCACTGGTTACTGTGGTAATAATTGGCACCCACCACGTCGAGATAGTGCGGTTTACCGCCGAGTTCCGGCTCGCGCAGACCGGCAATCATGTCCCACGCCTGATATTGTGACGCGTTAATCTCGCGGGCGCGCTGCCGACACGCCTCGCTGTCTTCATCCGGCACCACATGAATAATCGGGTCACAATGCAGAAAGCGTGCGCGCGGATCGACATAGCGAATCGCGGCGCAGCCCGCCAGCGTGGCGCGAATGAGCTGGCGTTTAATTTCATCGGGATCGTTATGCGCATTATTGCCAAACAGGCCGACAGATATTCCCCATGCCATAAACGAGATTTCATTCATCGGCGAATATATAGGTGCGTCTTCATAATATTCAGCGAGAAATAGCGCCATGCGCTGACAAAATGCGGCGAAGCGCGGCACAAATTCGCTGGAAAATAAGGTTAAATCGTCCGGCCAGCCGTAATGGCAAAAGGTCCAGTTAATTTGCACACCAAATGAGCGCGCGGCATTCATGCGCTTTTTTAAACTTTCGAGCGTGGCTTGCGGTTCCATTTCCGCCAGTCGCCAGCCAATACTTTCGCGGGCCGATGTCATTCCGAACTGCTGCAGCGCGGCATAATCGGTATGGTATTGTGATAAATGGTCGGTCAACGCATTCATTGAAAGCCGTTCCCCGCAGGGATTGATATGATCTGCTCCCTCATAACCGGCTTGCCAAAAGCTGGAAAATGGCGGCATGGTGTTCCCCCGGAATAGAATTCAGGAAATAAAAAGTGAGAGAATTTAATTTATTAATTAAGTGGTACGCATAAATATTTATCTGCGCACATCTCGTAGCGGCGCAATTTATTGCGCGATACATCTCGCTGCTACGATATGTGCGGTCATTTACCGATCGTTAGACTGCGTATCTAAACGACACATTTTTTGGAAAAACCAATTAAAATTATAACCACGCTTTGGCTTAACGCAAATGACTGAGCTGAAAAGAAAATAAGCACAGCGTGAGTTCTGGTTATATAAGTGAAGCGGCAGGTGAGTCTTTAAATGATATAGTTAAATTAATTCTTACGCTTAACTCACATAATGGAGAGAAGGGTGCTTTTAAATTTATTTTATTACTACAATTTAATTAACCCATTTCGGGTTTACGGAGGTACCTATGTCAGAGCGTCCAGATGATGATGTAATTCCCCTGCCAGGTGATGATGAACCATTACCCGACGAAGATGATGATTTACCCCGCGATACTGAATTCCCAGAAGATCAGCAACCTAAAATCTGAAAATGGCGTGAGCCGCCAGTGGCGGCTCACTATTTAGATAGCACTCTGCTGTAATTGCCCCATAATACCTCTCCTGAATTCATTTATTTTTTTAGCACTTGAGGGAGAGATACGATGGTCAACGACTATTTCACACAGCCAGCGATTGGCGTCACAGTTGAGCAGCATAAGCGTACCGTTGCGGTCGCTGCAGCCTTAGCAGTGGCAAAAGAGTCAGTGAGCGCCTCAACCTCTGCCAGCGGATCAAAGGCATCGTGGGATTTGCAGGCGGTTGCCAATGAGATCGCAAATCTGGCCGATGCCATTCAGGATGCGCTGGAGCCCGTCGAAACGCTTTAATGTAGCAGCTGAGTTAATGCCATCAAATGTGTGGTATTAACCAGTTCGCTGCTGGTGAGCACCTGTTGCCGGCGTTGCGGAGATTCCTGCTGCAATGCCGCACGCAGTTTGCCTGCGACATCGACCGCATCGGCCAGCGATTGCTGACGTGTGCGGCGATGCTGCAACTGTGAGCCATCTCGCAGCGTGATCGTTACCAGATGAAAACGCAGCGCTGGATTAATCGCATCCGGCGGCGCAGTACTATCCGGGGCGCGACATACTTTGGCCGCCAGCGGCATCACTTCTTGATTTAACTCGCCCTCCGCAAAATCCTGCAAGCGTAAATCGCCGTAAATCAGCATCGCGGCAATCACGTATTCCAGACTGAAACGTGCTTCAATGCCATTAGTCGGCACGCGCACCGAGGCGGCGATATCGCCGCCGGGCGGAAACGCCACGCTAATATCGCGAATACTTTCCAGCAACGACGCCAGGGATTTACCGCTCGCCAGCCATTCATTGCGCAAAATGCGCGTGGCTTCCGCGGCGCTGTGCGTACCGGCGCAGGTGGGGAACGGTTTGAACTCAAGACCTGGCGAGACAATGCGCCACGGTTGCCCCCAGTTCTCAACCAGCTTTTCTGGCTGCGCCTGGCCGTTGCTGGTGGCAGAGATGAACGCATCAATCACGCCATCCTGTTTACCCTCAAAACCTGCCAACGTTAGCTGTGCCGCGGTTACCGCACGTTCTGCGGCAAAGCCAGCGTGCAACGGCTTCACTGCCGAACCAAACTGCGCACGCAAACCGCTGGCCTGGGTAGTGGCGATGCCGAGCAGCGTTGCGGTGGCGGTCACATCCAAAGCCAGCAAACGCGCCAGCGCGGCGGCGGCGGCAACTGTGCCAAGTGTCGCGGTGTTGTGATTGCCTAATGCGTAATGCTGCTGGCTAACGGCGAGGCCTAAACGTCCGGCGACTTCCACGCCAATCGCATAAGCATCAAGGAAATGGTCCCGCTCAGAAGGCCGCTGTTGCTGCCAGGCAAACAGCGCGGGCAAGATCACCACGCTGGGGTGTCCACGAAAATCCGCATGAAAATCATCGTAATCCAGCGCGTGACTGGCATAACCCAGCAGCAACGCATTGGATCGCGCACTGCCGTCGCCGTACACGCTGCGCAGCGCCGGTAAACCGCTGTCCGGCACTTGGCCTTGCAGCACCGGCCAGCTGACGGCGAGAAAATCACGCACGCCTGTGCGCGCCGCGTCGCGTGCGGCGGCATCCGGTTTGCTGTGAACAATGCGCTCAGCCAGCGCGGCAGTCAGGTTCATCAGCTCACGCTCTTCAAGGCCGCGACCGCCAAATTAGCGAGGTAGCGCGACGTGGGCAGCAGCACATCATCATTGATGCGGAAGGCCGGATGGTGCAGCGCATAGGGCTCGCCCGTGCCGATCATCATGAACGCACCCGGCAGCTGTTGCTGATAGAACGCGAAGTCCTCGCCAATCGGGCTGGCTTCGACCACGCGCGCCTCAAAGCCGCTTGCGCTGGCCTGCTGCAAGGCAAAATCCGCCCAATGCGCATCATTCACCACGGACGGCGGACCTGCATGCCAGTTGAATTTCACCTCGGCGGCAAAGGCTGCGCCGATGCCTTGCACGATTTCACGGAAGCGCTGCTCAAGACGTTCGCGCGTCTCCTGTGAAAACGAGCGCACCGTGCCTTCCAGCCAGGCGCTGTCTGGAATGACGTTCCAGGTGCTGCCGCTGTGAATCTGCGTAATCGATACCACTGCGTTGTCGCCGGAGGGCGCATTGCGGCTGATTAACGTTTGCGCTGCCGAGACAATTTGCGCGGCGATCACAATCGGATCGTTGCCCTGATGTGGCTTAGCGGCGTGGCTACCCATACCGGTGATGCTGATATCAAAGCGATCAACCGCTGCAGTTAGCGGACCGGCTTTACTGCCAATCACGCCCGGCGGCAGCGACGGATCGTTGTGGATACCGAAGATCGCCACCGCGTCATTCAGCGCGCCAGTGGCGATCACGTCGGGCGCGCCCTGGCCGGTCTCTTCAGCGGCCTGAAACAGAATGCGCACGCGACCTGGCAGTGTCTCTTCTTGCTGTTTCAACAGAATGGCCGCGCCCAGCGCCGCTGAACTGTGGAAATCGTGGCCGCAGGCGTGCATCACGCCAGGACGTTCAGAGCGGAACGTAACGTCTGACTGCTCTTCAATCGGCAGCGCGTCGATATCAGAGCGTAACACCATCAGCGGACCTGTTTCCGGTCCGATTTCAGCGACTAAGCCCGTTTTGAGCGGCAGATCCAGCACGCGAATGTGGTGTTGCTCTAACTGCTGGCGAATACGTGCGGTGGTTTCAAACTCTTCATTGGAGAGCTCGGGAAAACGGTGCAGTTCGTGGCGGAAAGCGATCAGCTGTTCGCCTAAGGTGTCGAGTGATTGACTCATGCGTTTACTCCTTGTTGCGCCGCCTGGCGTGATAACCACGCATCATGGGCGGCTGCATCCAGTACTTTCTTCATATATTGGGTAATGTGGCCTTTGCCGAGATCGGTGGTGTGCATCAATTGGAAACCCCGCTTCTGGTACATGTCAATCAGCCACGGATGGCTGGTGGCGGTGCCAAGCGAAACGGCGGGGGCGCGTAATTTGCCCCAGAGAATGTCTTCTTCGAGGCGATCCTGCACCTGGCGGCCATACTGCTTGCCGGGATAGTCGGGATGCGCACCGAACCAGCCGATATGTGGCAAGCCAAAGGGGCCGGGCAGCGGTCCCCACGGATAGCGCACGGTAACGGACGAGACCATCACCTCATCTGCATAAAGGGCATAAACACCGTGGCTTTGCAGGTGGCGCAGGGTTTTCGCGCGATCGGCGGTGGCGGCATCAAACTTAATGCCCAGTGCCAGCGTGGGCGCATACGCGGCATGCATGAGCGCCTGATAGGTTTCCACCTCGTCTTCTCTAACCTGACGAAATTCAAGTGACATAGACATCCCCGGAAAACCGCCAATAGGCGGCGAATAAAAAAAATATGCACAATCCGTAGCGGCGCGATTTATCGCGCAATAAATTGCGCCGCTACGGATTGAGCTTGCAGTCATAAAGATCAGATTACCAGCAAAGCCTTACCGCGCTATATGTGAAAAATAACTAAGCTAATGCGAATTTGTGAAAATGAAATCGCCGGTTTTGCATTGCTTAAATCGTTATTTACCGTAGTATGCAGAAAATACATAGCGCTATAACTATTCTGTATTAACCCTCTGAATTATCTTAATTTTAATCCGTTATAGCCTTATTCTTAATCAGGGTGACGCCGTGTTAGCGATCAAATCTCCGCGTGCATACGCACATGAATCCGGTTTGCGTGCGCGCGCCGGTGAATTTATCAAACCTTACGCTTCGCATATTCGCATCTTTACTTCTCCTCGTGCCTGGCAGGCCGTTAATCCGGAATTAACGCAGAGCCTGGAGGCCAACGGTATTCGCTGGGAACTTGAATATTTATCGGGCGAATGTACCGATGGCGCCATCGAAACCCTGAAGCACAATGTGGTGCAACAAGGTGCTGAACTGCTGTTTGCGGTGGGCGGCGGACGCGTATTGGATGCGGCGAAAGCGGTCGGCAGCCAGCTGCCCGATCTCAAAGTGATTAACTTCGCGACGGTGGCCGCCACCTGCGCGGCCTGGTCGCCCATCGCCATCATTTACAATGAACAGGGCGGCCATGTTCGCAGCCAGCCGCTGGGCAAAATGCCGGATTTGGTGCTGGTTGATAGCGAAATTATTGCACGCAGCGATGTGCGTTATTTAAAAGCCGGCATCGTCGATGCGCTGGCAAAATACTACGAGTTCTACCCTTATCAACGTAATAATCCTAACGATCTGGCGCTGGATCTCAAAGTGATGACCGCCAAACGCGCGTTGGATCTCTATCGCGAGCTGGGTGCAGCGGCTGTTGCCGCTAACCAACAGCAGCAGGTAACGCCGGAGCTGGTGAAAATCATCGATGCCAACATCGTGTTAGCCGGTTTGGCCAACAGCGTACGCGATGTGTTGCCGACGCCGGGCTTTGCCCATGCCATCCACAATCGTCTCACCCATCTGCCGGAACTGCACGAATGGCTGCACGGCGAGAAGGTGGGTTACAGCCTGCTGGTGCAGTCGTTGATTGAACATAACGGCGTGCCGGATGCCGATCTGCTGGCGCTCCTGCGTGAGTACGATATGCCTTTAACGCTAGCACCCTTAACCGGCAACCGCGCCGCGGCGATCCGCACCATCGCGGAACACATCAAATTCCCGGCGGCCAGCGCTGAACGTCTGCCCTTCCGCATCTCAGCCGATGCGCTGGAACAAGCGCTGCTGGCGACCGAGAACACGTTTTAAAACGCACCACTTTTTATTGACCAGGACAAATTAATGGCTAACTCACAACAACAACGCCGCATCCGCTTAGGCCTTTTCGTACAACCGGTAGGACAACACGTTAGCGGCTGGCGTCTGACGGAAAAACTCGGCGATCCTACCGACATTGACTGGCTGATCACCATCGCCAAAAAAGCCGAAGCCGGTAAATTCGATCTGTTCTTCGTCGGCGATGCGCTGGCCACCAGCATGTATCGTCTGCCATCGACCATGGCGCGTCTCGAGCCGCTAACCATGCTGTCGGCGCTGGCGGTGAACACCACACGCATTGGCCTGGCAGCCACCGCATCCACTACCTTTAGCGATCCGTTCACGATGGCGCGCAGCTTCTCCTCGCTGGATCATATCAGCCGTGGCCGCGCCGCATGGAACGTGGTGACATCGTTTTCTGCCGATGTGGCACGCAACTTTAGCCGCAATGATATGCCGAATCACGCCGAGCGTTATGCGCGTGCGCGCGAGTTCCTCGAAGTGGCGGAAAAACTGTGGGCCGGCTGGGAAGAGGGCGCAGTGCAGCCAAACAAAGAAACCGGCGCGTACTTTGTTGATGACAAAATTCAGCCGATTAACCACGAAGGCGAACATTTCCAGGTGCAAGGCCCGCTTAACATCACCCGTTCGCCGCAAGGTCGTCCGGTGATTATCGAAGCGGGTTCATCCGCCGATGGCCAGAAACTGGCGGCGGAAACTGCGGAAGTGATCTTTACCGCCGCCGCCAGCCTCGAAGAAGCGCAAACCTTCTATCGTTCGCAGAAAGATCAGGTGGTTGCCGCTGGTCGTAATCCGGATCACGTGGTCATTATGCCGGGTGTGATGCCGATTGTTGGCCGCACGCGTGAAGAAGCCAAAGCACTGTGGAAAGAGCTCAACACGCTGGTGGACATCGAAAACGGTCTGCGCCAGCTGTCGCTGCGTTTCAGCATGGATCTCAGCCAGTTCCCGCTGGATGGTCCGGTGCCAGAAGTACCGCTGGGTGAAGGTAACCAGAGTCGCGTCAAACTGATGACCGACATGGCGAAGCGTGAAAATCTGACGCTGCGTGAGCTGGCGGCAGTGGCTGCTGGTTCACGTGGACACCGCGTGATTGTCGGCACCGCCGAAGATATTGCCGACGATTTCGAGCTGTGGATGAAAGAGGGCGGCGCGGATGGTTTCAATATCATGCCAGCAATCATGTCCGAGCAGCTGGATCTGTTTGTTGAGCTGGTGATCCCTGAACTGCGCCGTCGCGGCCTGTTCCGTGACGACTACGAGTTCGCCACGCTGCGTGAAAACCTTGGCTTACCGGTGGCTTAACTTATTCAGGAGTTCAACATGGTCACCTTATCAAAGCGTGTGCAGTCCGTGTCGCTCTCTGCCAATGCTGCGGCGCGTCAACTGACGCGCCAGCTAAAAGAGCAGGGCGTCGATATTCTCGATCTCACCACCGGTGAGCCAGATTTTGATACGCCCGCGCATGTTCGTCAGGCGGCGGTGGCAGCAATGGAAGCCGGTGAAACGCGTTACACGCCGACCAATGGCACCACGCCGCTGCGCAAGGCGGTGCTGGCCAAACTGAAAAATGAAAATCAGCTCGATTATGAACTGGCGCAGATCTGCATCGCTAACGGTGCCAAGCAGATCATCTTCAATGCCTTTGCCGCCACGCTGAATGAAGGCGATGAGGTGATAGTGCCGGTACCGTATTGGCCGACTTTTCCCGATAGCGTGCGTTTTAATGGCGGTAAAGCGGTATTGCTTGAATGCTCGCTGGAGCAGGAATATAAGTTGCAGCCGCAGCAGCTGGCGCAGGCGATCACGGCGAAAACTCGCTGGCTGGTGTTGAACAATCCCGGCAACCCTTCTGGCATGGTGTACCGCGCCGATGAACTGACCGCGCTGGCGGCGGTGCTGCGCGATCATCCCGATGTGCTGATCATGCTGGATGAGCTCTACGAGCATATTCTGTTTGATGGCCGTGAACACGTCAGCCTGTTGCACGTCGCGCCGGATTTAGCCGATCGAATTCTGCTGGTGGGCGGCGTGTCGAAAACCTACGCCATGACCGGCTGGCGCATCGGCTTCGGTGCCGGGCCCAAAGCTTTGATTGATGCGATGGTGGTGGTGCAGTCGCAAAACAGTTCCGGTGCCAGCGCTATCAGCCAGGCCGCGGCGGTGGCGGCGTATAACGGTGGACTCGACTTCCTGCCGCCGCAACGCACGGCTTATCAGGATCGCCGTGATGCGATTATGGCGCTGTTAATGCCGGTGCAGAATATTGAAGTGTTGAATCCTGACGGCGCGTTCTTTATTTTCTGCCGCTGCGCAGGTTTACTGGGCAAAACGCGTCCCGATGGTCAGAAGATCGAAAACGAGCAAGATGTGATGAATTATCTGCTGGAGAGCGGTGTATCTGGTGTGGCGGGTAGCGCGTACGGTTTATCGCCTTATTTCCGCTTGTCGATTGCCACCGATATTGAAACGGTGCGTGAGGCGGGCCGCAGAATTGCGCAGGCCTGTGCAGCGCTGAAATAATCCTGCTATTAAATGATGTCAGATATTTCCTGAGATTTATCTGACGTCTTATCACCATAACTTCATCAATGAATTAACAACTTTCCAACGCGCGTGTCATCGCGCATAATGATTTTTTTCATTATTTTCGGTTATTATTTCATGCCTAAATTATTGTTGAATCTGAATACCGCATTGATCAGCGGCGTGGCTATATTCTCACCGCTGCACGCCCTGGCAAATACAGAAACGTCTCCAGCACCGATTATTATTCAGGGAGCGATGCCGGTAGAAGCAGAACATTTTGCTGCCAAACTGGATAACGTTAAACAGCGCCAGATTGGCGAATGGCGTTTTTGGCAGGGCACGGTTGACGGTTATCCGGTGATTGTTTCTGAAACATTAAAAGGCATGTCGAATGTGGCGGCAGCAACCTCGATTGCTGCGGTCGAATTTAAACCCAAAGCCATCATTAATCAGGGCACGGCGGGCGGTCACGATCCGGCATTACATGTTTATGACATCGTGGTAGGCAAATATTCGGTGAACCTCGGTGCGTTTAAAACGCCGCACAAGTTACAAGGCGCAGGCAGTAATTCCGTTGAGTGGAAACCGATGGATCTACTGGCCTCGAAAGGCAGCGCAGGTGAAGATAAAAATGCCCACAGCATCCGCCAGTTTGCCGCCGATCCGCAGCTGATGAAAGCGGCCGAGCAGGCGATGCCGGCCTACACCAAAGGCAAAGTAGTGGAAGGCGTGATTGGATCGGCGGATGTGTGGAATAGCGAGTTAGACCGTATTCGCTTCTTCCATGAGAATTTCAGCACCTCTGTCGAGGAGATGGAGACCGCGTCTGCAGCACAGATATCATCGCTGTTTACTATCCCGTTTATCGGTATCCGTGTGTTATCCAACAACATCACTAATAACGGTAAGTACGATGCGCAAACCGGTATCGCTTGCCAGGATTATGTTTACGACGTTTTAAAGGCGTATATCAAACAGATTAACGTTCAGAAGTAATAAGTAAAAAACGCAGCACATGTGCTGCGTTTTTTACGTTCATACGCTGTACTGCATGGTGTCGATTAAATCAGGAAATCATCCATTGAACCGCCGGCATCAAGTGCAGCCTTAATCGGTGACGGCGTGCGGCCCTGGCCGGTCCACAATTTTTCGTTACCCTGTTCATCGATGAACTTATACTTAGCTGGACGCGGCGCACGTTTCGCTTTTGGTTTACTTTCCTGCAGGTTTAATTGCGCCAGGTCATTAATATCGATACCGTCATTCAGCAGCATCTCTTTATACAGCGCCAGTTTTTCTTCTTTTTCTCGCTGTGCTGCAGTTTCTGCATCCACTTCTTCACGGCGTTCGGCGACTACCACGGCGAATTTTTCCAGCATCTCTTCTAATACTGCGACCTCAATATCACGCGCATGAGCACGCAGCGTACGAAGATTGTTCAATGCTTTAAGTGCATCGCTCATGAATAAATCCTTATTACTTTTATAAATGGTTTGAAGCCGCGCATTCTACGAGATTTTTCACCAAATTAAAATAATCTACTATCAACAGAATTGTCCGGAAAATAGGGATGAAATCAGGTATTTCTTTATTTGACTTGATGATTATTCACACTATTTGACGTTTTTTTATGACGCAAAGCAATGTGAGTAATAAAGGTGCACTTACTCCGCGTTTTATGCCGTTTAGTTAAGTTCGTCATTATTTCGCCGCACATTCTGTGGCGGCGCGATTCAATGTGCAATTCACGCGCAATCAATTGCGCCGCTACAGGGTGAATCCGTTTAATTTCACATAGTTGCCGGAAATGCCAAGCGGATACACCTAAAAATAACGCCTCTCAACTATTACTCCTTGAAGATTAAGGTTTTTCTTGAAGTGTAAAAGTGTCAGTAAACCGGTAACAATTTCTTGCATTGGAAATCTTAATGCGTATATTTCTCATTTGCTTTCTTAACGGCTTCCTTACTGTCGTTCCTCTTTCAGACGTCAGCAGCGGTGCCGCAAAAAAATAACGATAAGTTGATCGAGGAATCGTATGTCTTTCGAAGATTTGCGCGTCAGGAAACCCGGCAGTGTGCATCAGCGTGCATTGCGTCTCTCTTTACTGGCTATGATGGTTGCGTCGGGTATCGCGCAGGCAGCAGAGACCAGCCAAACCGAACAGACACTGAACGTTGATGCCAGCGCTACTGCGGAACAGGAACAGCAGGCGGCACAGGATTACAGCGTTCCGGTGACGCGTGCCGGTACCAAAATGGCGCTCACCGCGCGCGATATTCCGCAATCGGTTTCGATCGTTAGCAAGCAGCGTATGCAAGATCAGCAGCTGCAATCGCTCAATGACGTGCTGAAGAACACCACCGGCATTCACGGCGTCTCGTCCGATATGGACCGTACTAATTACTATTCGCGCGGTTTTATTATCGACAACTATATGGTCGATGGTATTCCCACTGCCTTCGCATCACGCTGGAACCTTGGCGATGCGCAGAGTGATATGGCGCTGTATGAGCGCGTAGAAGTGGTGCGCGGTGCCACCGGTTTGTTAACTGGCCCAGGCAATCCATCCGCCTCGATCAACATGGTGCGTAAGCACGCCGACAGCAAAACGTTCACCGGTGATGTCTCCGCCAGCTATGGCAGCTGGAATAAGCAGCGTTATGTTGCGGATCTCTCCGCACCGCTGTCGCCAGAAGGCAACGTGCGTGGTCGTTTGGTCGCGGGTTATGAAGATAAAAACAGCTTTATCGAACGTTACGGCTTAGACAAAAAGTTCGTCTATGGCGTGGTTGACGCTGATCTGACCGACTCCACCAAATTGTCGGTGGGCTACGAGTTCTCGCAGGTCAATACCGATTCGCCAATGTGGAGCGGTTCACCGCGCTGGTATACCGACGGTTCGCAGATTAAAGCGCGTCGGGGTTACAACACCGCACCGGATTGGGCTTACAACAACAAAGAAAACAAAAAGGTCTTTGTTAACCTGCAGCAGAATTTCGATAACGGCTGGAACATTACGCTTAACGGCACGCACAACGAAATGTTCCTCGACAGCAAACAGCTGTATATCGATGGCTTCTTTGATAAAACCACCGGTGCGGGTTCTTCTTCTTACGCCGGCTATCCGGTTATCGGCGGTACGGGCTATAACACCGGTAAACGTAAAGTGGATGCGGTGGATGCCTTCGCCAGCGGCCCATACGAATTGCTAGGCCGTCAGCATGAGCTGATGATCGGCGTTAACTATAGCCGTCAGGACAACAAGTACTACAGTTCGTGGGAAAACATCTCATCCGCCGAGCTGGGTAACTTCAATAACTACAACGGCGATTTCCCGGAATCCAACTGGGATCCGCGTGAACCTGCGTCAGATACACAACGGGTACATCAGAAATCTGCTTATCTGGCAACCCGCCTTTCGCTGGCCGATCCGCTGCATGTGATTCTGGGCGCACGCTACACCAACTGGAATCGTCAGACGCTGAGCGAAGAGATGGAGAAGAACAACATCACGCCGTATGGTGGCGTGATTTGGGACTTCTACGACAACTGGTCTGCGTATGCCAGTTACACGTCAGTGTTCCAGCCGCAGGATTATCAGGATGCCTCGGGCGGATTCCTGGCGCCGGTGATTGGCAAAAACTACGAAGCGGGCGTGAAATCAGACTGGTTTAACAGCCGTCTGACCACCTCTATCTCGTTATTCCGTACCGAACTGGATAACGTTGGCGAGGCTACCGGGCAAACTAACCCGGAAACCGGCAATGCTATTTATGTGGGTAAAAGTGGCGTAGTCAGCAGTGGTGTCGAGTTTGAAATCAACGGTGCGGTAACTGATAACTGGCAGATGACCTTCGGCGGCACCAGCTATGTGGCTGAAGATCGTGATGGCGAAAACTACAACTCTCAATTGCCGCGCACCTCATTCAATCTCTTCACCAGCTATCGCTTGCCGATGCTGGATCAGTTGACCTTGGGTGGCGGCGTGACCTGGCAGTCGAAAACGTACGGCGACATTGGTGGTCCAGAGGGTGAAGGCACCTGGCGTGCTCGTCAGGGCAGCTACTCGGTGGTGGATCTGTTCGCGCGCTACGACGTCACCAAAAACGTCTCGCTGCAAGCGAACATCAACAACCTGTTCGACAAAGAGTACGATACCAACGTCAGTAACGGCGGCATCGTGTACGGCGATCCGCGTAACTTCTCAGTCTCGGCAACTTATCGCTTCTGATGAAAGGTCTGGGTGCGCAGGATTGCGCACCCTACGAAATCCTCATCCACTCGGCAATGATCTCACCATACAATTGCTCGGCTTCCCCCAGCTTGCTCACCAGACAATACTCATCGGTTTGATGTGCCATCGTAGGCTCGCCAGGACCTAAAATAATACACGGCGGATGATCCAGCGCGGGCAGCAGTAAGGATGCATCGGTAAAATAGGGCACCACGCGCGCGTGTAATGGCTGCTCGAACATCGCCTGACAATGACGGTAGATCGACTGAATCCACAGGTTCTCTTCTGAACTCAACACCGCAGGCAGATCGACTAAGGTGGTGATGTGTACGGCTTCACCCATCAAGTCGCCTAACTGTTGACGAATAGTGGCGTGTTGTAGGTTGGGCGCGCTGCGGATATCAACATCAAACGCCGTGCGATCCGGCACCGAATTAATATTCAAGCCACCCTGAATACGGCCAACGTTGAGCGTGGGCTGCTTCATTAAGGGATGCGGCGCGCCGGGAGAAAAGTGGCGGATTTTACCTAACGCATCGGCGGCAAGATAAATGGCGTTAATACCCAATTCCGGCATTGCGCCATGCGCGGTTTTGCCGCGCGTCTCACAACGTAACCACAGCGCGCCTTTGTGACCAATTACCGGGTAATTTGCCGTGGGTTCGCCAACGATCAGCGCACCAATCGCCGGCAACGTTCCCGCCTCAATCAGCGCCTGCGCGCCATCGCAGCCGGTCTCTTCACCGCCAGTGATGAGCAACACCACGCCGCGTCCGGCACGAATTGCCTGCTGTTGCTGGATGCAGGCGAGGGCAAACGCGGCGATGGCTGCTTTCATGTCGCTCGAACCACGCCCATACAGCCGATCGTCGGCCACCTCCGAACCAAAAGGATCGTGCTGCCACGGCTGATTGCCGAGCGGCACGGTATCGATATGTCCGGTAAACGCCAGCGATTTGCCCGGAGCAGTACCGCGCATCTGCGCCACGAGATTGCTGCGACCTTCGCCAAACGATGATAGCTGCACGTCAAAACCCTGCTCGCTCAGCCATGCGGCAAAAAACGCCATACAGGCGGCTTCGTTGCCCGGCGGATTGATGGTGTCGAAGCCGAGCAGTTGCTGGGCGAGTGCGAGTGAAGCCGGCTGCATCAGGCGCGCTCCGTCAGCCAGTCAAAGCAGTTAATCCACAGCTGGCGATAGCCAGGCCATTGGGTAAACTCTTCCGGCAACCAGTGCGCCGACATATCGCTGGTCCACACTAGCGAGCGGCCTTGCTGATATTCGCGCACCGCTAATAAAGGATGCGAAGTGCCGGCGACGGTCGCCAGCAGCGTGCCTTCGGGCTGCATCTCCACTTCGTTGTAGCCCAGCATCCACGGCCATTCGCCAGAGATATCATCGAACAGCGCGTGTGATTGTGTTATCTCCAGCGTGGAACCTTCCGGCGTTTCGATGCGGTCATCCCAGGCGAGGCAGCGCACCGGCAACACTTTCTCGACCAGCGTATTGCGGAAACGCGCGCCGCCATTGATGCCCTGAAAACTGAAGTAGCCGCCGATCATCATCAGGCTGCCGCCGGCGGCAACGTAATCGTGGATCAAGGACAAGCGGTTGGCGGTGCGACGGCTTTTCAGCCAGGTATCAGGATGCAGCAGCAGCGTATTGGCGCCAATATCCGACAGGATAATCACATCCCATTTTTGCAGCCCTTCCAGCGTCAGCGGGAAATCCGTGGCGGCGGCATGCGCCGGCATGTGGGTAATGGCGTAATCGCTATCCTTCAGCGCCGCGATAAAATCGTTGGCACCGCTGTGCCAGGTCGCGGTGGAAAATTGGTCAAAGCCTTTAATATGGTTCGAGGTGCTGGTCCAGGATTCGCCCACCAGCAAGACTTGTTTCTGCATAATATTTCCCTTTTACCCGCCAAATACGCGCTGCGGGTTAGCAATCATTAAGGTTTCGAGTTGTTCGCCGCTAACACCGTGACGTTTCAGGCGCGGGACAAAATGTTTGAGGATGTAGCCATAACCGTGACCGCCAAAGCGCGTCAGCATGGTTTTCAGGAACACATCCTGCGACAGCAAAATCTGCTGGATGTAGCCGTCATCGATCAGTTCGCAGATGGCGCGCGCGTTCTCTTCATCGGAAGGCGATTGCGCGGATTCATCGGCGTAGTAATAACTCATACCGATCATGTCGTATTCAAGGAACACGCCGCGGTCGGCCAGTTCACGCTGATAGGTTTTATCGGCAAAGCTGGGATTCATATGGCACAGCACGGTATGACGCAAATCGGCGCCTTCCTGCTGCAGAATATCCAGCACGTTGTGACCTAAACGCTCCCAACCCGGTAGATGCACCTGAATCGGTACGCCGGTCGCCGCACTGGCGCGCCCGGCAGCCCGCAGCGACTTCTCTTCATCGGCGGTAAAGCGGCTGGAGATGCCGATCTCGCCGATCAATCCGGCGATCACCTCGGGTTTTTCCGCTGCACCGCCGAGGTCAAAAATCAACTTCTCAGCGAGTTGCTCGACGCTGATGCGCTTCACCCATTCCGGATGTGACGGTTCCAGATACAGGCCGGTGCCCATCACGATGTTGAGTCCGGTTAAACGCGCGATGCGCTGCAAGCCTTGTGGATCGCGGCCAATGCCGATATTGGTAGGATCGACGATGGTTTCGCCGCCCAATGCGCGGTACTTCATCAACTCGTCAATCGCCATCTCGACGTCAAACAGCTGGCAGTTGTCGCGGCTCATCAACGGATTCATATTGAGTTCGCCGAGGTTCTCCATTTTGACCGGCATCTCAGCGAGATGACGATCGCTGCAGCAGCAGGGCGGCACCCATTTGCCGGACGCATCCAGCAGAATGTGTTCGTGCATTAAAGTGACGCCCATCTCGCTCAAGGGCAGCGGCCCCAAAACTGTCATCACCTGTCCACTGCGTACGCCGAGCGGTAACGGATCCGCATGACGAAAAATCGATCCTTTCATGAGCTATCCTTTTGCCGGCGCGCGGGTGGGATTGAGAATGCGGGTGTTAAGCCAGATGGCGAGCAGGATGATGGTGCCGGTAGCGATTTGCGTATAGAACGGTGAGATGTGCGACAGGATCAGCCCGTTCTGAATAATCGCTATCGACAGCGCGCCCAGTAGCGTACCGATAATGGTGCCGAAGCCACCAAACAGGCTGGTGCTACCTAGAACGACAGCTGCGATCACCTGCAACTCAAAGCCTTCGCCCTGATTAGATGAACCGCTACCGAGACGCGCGGTAATGATCATCCCGGCCAGCGCCGCCGCCATGCCGCTGATAATGTAGACCTTCATGGTGACCGCTTTGGTATTGATGCCGCTGCGGCGCGCGCCTTCGGCATTCGAACCAATCGCCGTAACGTAGCGGCCAAAACGCATATGATTGAGCACTATATGCCCGGCGAACAGCACCACGATGCCGATCAGTGCGGGCATCGGGATGCCCAGCACCCACGCGCGGCCCATAAAGGTAAACAGGCTGTCAGCCGGGACCGGAATTGAGTAACCCTGAGTGACCAGCAGCGCGATACCGCGCACCACGGCTAAGGTGGCTAAGGTGACGATAAACGCCGGAATCCCCTCAAAGGCGATAAAGAAGCCATTAATCGCGCCAACCAATCCGCCCAGCAACAGCCCGCCAATCAACACCACCGGCCACGGCAATCCCCAGTTATTCAGCGCGATAGCCGAAAGCGCACCCACCAGCGCCAGCGTCGAACCCACCGATAGATCAATGCCGCCGGTGGTGATCACCAGCGTCATCGCGGTGGCGACGATCAGCAGTGGGGCGCTCTGGCGAATGATATTCAGCCAGTTAGTGCTGGAGAGAAAGTTGCTGGTGATCAGTGAAAACACCACGCAGCAAAAGATGAAAAACAGCGCAATGCTCACCACGCCCGAATGGTTGTGCAGCAGGCGACGCGGTAGCGAATGCTGGATCATGCGCGAACTGCTTAAATTCATGATGCTCATCCCGTTACCTCAGTGTGCCGCCGCTGAGTGAGCGGTAAACTTCTCACCTACGATCAAATTAACGATATCGCTCAGGCTGGTATCCGCTACGCGCCGATCCGCCACATTGGTGCCTTCGTACATCACCATGATGCGATCGCACACCAGGAACAGATCCTGCAGGCGATGGGTGATGAGGATGACGCTGACTCCGCGTGCCGAGACCCGGCGGATCAGTTCCAGCACCGCTTCGACTTCCGCTACCGCTAATGCGGCAGTCGGTTCATCCATGATCAGCACCTTGGGCTCGAACGCGGCGGCACGCGCAATCGCAATCGCCTGACGTTGTCCGCCAGACAAATTGCGCACCAGTAAACGCGTATCCGGAATTGAAATGCCTAAGCCTTTCAGCATCTCGCGCGCCTCAGCGTGCATTTTGGCTTGATCGAGAAAGGGAATACCGAGCACGCTTTTCATGGGCTCGCGACCCATAAACAGATTTCCTGCGACGTCTACGGTGTCGCACAGCGACAAATCCTGATAGACCATTTCAATGTGACAGCGGCGCGAATCGGCCGGATTAGTGAAGTGCTGTTGTTCACCATCAATGCGAATGGTGCCGCTGGTGGGCACTACCGCGCCAGAGAGCACTTTGGTTAACGTCGATTTACCCGCGCCGTTATCGCCGACTAAGCCCAGTACTTCGCCCGGCGCCAATTGCAGATTGACGCCGCGCAGGGACCGTATTGAACCGTAAGTTTTGGTGATGTTAATCATCTCTACCCGCGCTGAGGTAGCGTGTGGCTGCAGCATCTGAACACTCCCAATCGGTTGCCGGGAACAGGCTCTGTTAGCGCGAAAAATGCCTTATCTGACACCATTTACAGTCTAGTAAACCGGTTTACCTGCCAGATAAATTATTATCCGAACTTACAGAGCAATAGGTTACAACGATATTTGTTTGCCGCTGGGAACGTTGCAGCTTCTGTGCCAGGTTAGAATATAGACAGTTTGGCAAGCGTAAAACTGATTCAAATTCAGCAGGTTAATAATTTAATGTTTAGTAAACCGGTTTACCTCACGCCGCTCAATGTCACTGCATTGATCAACATTTGCGCCAATGTTGTGCAATTTTGCGCCATCGTGGTTCAGCTAAGGCAAATCTGGATTGAATCGCGTCCCACCCATTCGACGGGCAGGCGCGTTTCCAGCGGGATAGTGGTGTCGTTATTGAGCAGGCGTAGCATGATGTCCACTGCGGTATAACCCAGTTGCCGTGCGGGCTGGCGGATGGTCGAGATACGCGGCTGCGTCAGGTCGGTATAGTTGGCGTCATCAAAGCCAACCAGTGAAAGGGCATCTGGTGCCTGTAATCCACTGGCGCGTAAACCATCCAGCAATCCCAGCACCAAATAATCACTGGCCGCAAATACCGCTGAAGGGCGTGACGACTGGCTAAACAGTTGCTGCAAGGCCTGCTGGCCGAACTCGCGTGCGTAGTTGCCGTACATCACCCATTCGTCCGGTATCGCCAAACCGGCTTGCTTCATTGCGGTGCAGAAGCCGAGATAACGTTCGCGCACACTCATTAACTGTTCCGGGCCACCGATAAACGCAATATGACGATGTCCAGCGGCGATGAGGTGTTCCGTGGCGATACGCCCACCTTGCACGTTGTCGGCAAACACTTTTGGTACGCTGCTGCCGGGAATATCTTCATCAAGTAACACAATATGCTGATGGCGCTGGATCTCTTTACGCAACAGGCCGTTATCCGGGCGGTTGGTGGTGAACAGCAGACCATCAACCTGACGTGTATCCAGCCAGCGAATGAACTGTGCTTCTTTGTCGGGATTGTTGCGGGTGATGCACAGCACCAAACTGTAACCCCGCGCTGACGCCGCTTCTTCTGCGGCATCGGCCAGTTCAGCAAAAAAGGAGTTAGTGATATCGGGTAGCACCAGGCCGAGGGTTTCGCTGCCGCCTTTGCTCAGGCGCCGCGCCAGGCTGTTGCCGCGATAATCGAGCTGACGTATCGCTGCTTCGATGCGATCAATCGTCTCCTGCGGCAATACAATGCTGTGATTCATATAGCGAGAGACCGTGGCTTTGGAAAGCCCGGCTAACTGTGCCACGTCGGATAACAGCACGCGTTTGGTATTCATAGTCCTCGCCATATTGAGTTATTGG
Source organism: Enterobacter ludwigii (assembly GCA_900068845.1). Classification (GTDB taxonomy): domain Bacteria; phylum Pseudomonadota; class Gammaproteobacteria; order Enterobacterales; family Enterobacteriaceae; genus Pantoea; species Pantoea ludwigii_A. The sequence continues at coordinate 514,078 of CEFQ01000008.1, read as the reverse complement.
TCGCCATAAATGGGGTAATACCGTTCACTTAAGCGCCGCATCAAAACACCGCACATTCCGTAGCGGCGCGATTTATCGCGCAATGAATTGCGCCGCTACAATGTGTGCGCTCGGTTATTGAAGTAACTGACAAGCATTGCGCCAAAAATGGCGACCTCACTAAGCGCCGCAATATCTGTAACACACATAAGCACAGCTGATACAGCGCTTTCCTGTATTCACTGGCGCGTAAATAAACACTTGACAAAAAAAGTCACTCAGCGAATTGTATGCACAGTTTACCGCATTACCGGGAATCCATTCCCAAACCGACTTAAGTTATTTCACCAGGTATTCCTAGCGGATGGGTTACCGAAAAAAACTTAAGCAGGTCGCTGTAAAAACACGGCAACGTTGCCGTGTGTACATCACGCTATCGATATTTGCCCGCCAAAAAATAATCTCAGTGTCTTAAGGCTGGGAAACGCTGATTATTCTTTATTCCCGACGAGGAACACCATGATGTTATCTTTCACCGGAAAACTGCGTTCATTGGTTTTGGCTTCCACCTTAATTTCTGCGGGTTCATTTTTCTCCCTGGCGCAGGCCGCGCCGACTTATGCGTTGGTACAAATTAATCAGCAGGCGCTGTTCTTTAATCTCATGAATCAGGGTGCGCAAGAAGCGGCAAAAGCCAGCGGTAAAGAGTTGGTTATTTTCAATGCCACCGATAATCCTGTGGCGCAGAACGATGCGATTGAAAACTATATTCAGCAAGGTGTGAAAGGTATTTTAGTTGATGCCATTGACGTCAATGGCATTATGCCAGCGATTAAAGAAGCCGCCGCCGCAAAAATTCCCGTCATTGCCATTGATGCGGTATTACCCGCCGGTCCGCAAGCGGCACAGGTCGGCGTGGATAATCTCGAAGGCGGCAAAATCCTCGGTAAATATTTTGTCGATTACGTGGCGAAAGAGATGGGCGGCAAAGCGCGTGTCGGTATTGTTGGCGCATTAAATTCGGCAATTCAGAACCAGCGGCAGAAAGGCTTCGAAGAGACGATTAAAAGTAACAGCAATATCACCGTCGCCGATGTGGTGGATGGGCAGAATATTCAGGACAACGCCATGACGGCAGCGGAAAACCTGATCACCGGCAATCCTGACTTAACCGCAATTTACGCCACCGGTGAACCGGCATTGCTCGGAGCGATTGCGGCAGTGGAAAATCAGGGCCGCCAGAAAGATATCAAAGTATTTGGCTGGGATCTGACGGCAAAAGCCATCAGCGGTATTGATGGCGGCTACGTCACCGCCGTGTTGCAGCAGGATCCAAAAAAGATGGGTGAAGAGGCGTTGAAAGCATTGAACGCGCTTTCTGAAGGCAAAACGGTGAGCAAAACCATTCTGGTCCCGGCCACCGTGGTAACCAAAGCGAACGTCGATAGCTACCGTCCGCTGTTTAAGTAACAGATTACTCGCTGCGCGTGGCAAGCAGCGCAGCGAGTTCTTGCTGGCTGGGAAAAGCGTTAACGGTGCCGGTGCGACCTACCGTCATCGCGGCGGCCAGGCTGGCGTGGTGTAAGGCAAGTGCATCGGGTTCCACGCCGCGTAACAGCGAGGACGCGAGCAGCACGGCGAGGAAGGTATCACCCGCGCCAGTGCTGTCCACCGCGCGCACCGGCGCTGCCGGGCAGAAGTGGCGTTCCGTTTCATTGATTAGCCAGGCGCCCGCCGCGCCCTGGGTGATGATTAAGCTGCTCACGCCAGCGGGTTGCAGCAACTCCGCTTCCAGCTGATTGACAACCGCGATATCGACCAGTGGCCAAAGTTGCGCGAAGTCAGCATTGACCGGCGAGGGATTAAAAACTGTTTTCAAGCCGTTGGCTTTTGCCCACATGAAAAGGAGGCGCGTTTTCTCAATAGAGAAGTTGCCTTGCTGCAACAAAATATCGCCTGCTTGAGCATCGGCTAAATAAGGCAGCATCTGCTCAACGGTTAATGTGTCTGCCGCCGCCGTCGTGGTAATAATGGCATTATCGCCATCGCGGCTGTTTAAAATAATTGAGGCGTCGCTAGGCGATGATGAATATTCAGTGGGGAGTAGCGTAACCGGCTCTTGCGCTATTTTTTCACGCAGCCACTGGCCATTACTGTCGTCACCGATGGCAGCAATTAATCGCGTATCGATACCACAGCGTGCAATAACAATCGCCTGATTAGCGCCTTTGCCGCCAATATCCTGCGAGACTTTAACGCCGTGAATAGAGGCGCCTTTTTGCGGAAGATCGATAATCGACCAGGTTTCATCAACAACAATATTCCCTGCAACATAAATTTGCATAATGGTTCTCGTTAATAAGGTGGAGAAGATGGTTTCTATATCAGCAGGAAAAGTTAGCGCAATACAAGATATTTTTTCCAGAAAGAAAGCAGTGATTGGCGTCGTGCATTGCGATGCTTTTCCAGGGGCGCCTAAATATCGTGGGAAACCACTGTCAGATATTATTGAGCGTGCGCTACGCGATGCTGAAAATTATATTTCTGGTGGCGTGCATGGTTTGATTATCGAAAACCACGGCGATATTCCTTTTGCTAAACCAGACGATATTGGCCCGGAAACCGCAGCCTTTATGGCGGTGATAACGGAGAAGATTCGCGAACGTTTTGGCGTGCCATTGGGGATTAACGTATTGGCGAACGCCGCCATTCCTGCCTTTGCTACCGCCTTAGCGGGCGGCGCAGATTTTGTGCGTGTCAATCAATGGGCGAACGCCTATATCGCCAACGAAGGCTTTATTGAGGGTGCGGCAGCGAAAGCGCTGCGCTACCGCAGCCAGCTTCGCGCCGAACATATCCGTGTGTTTGCCGATAGCCACGTCAAACACGGTAGCCACGCCATCGTGGCCGACCGCTCGATTCAGGAGCTCACACGCGACGTTGATTTCTTCGAAGCCGATGCAGTGATCGCCACCGGGCAACGCACCGGCGACAGCGCCACGCTGGATGAGATCGACGAAATCCGCGCCGCCACCGAGCTGCCGCTGCTGGTCGGTTCCGGTGTCACGCCCGCCAACGTGTGCCAGATTCTTGGCCGCACGCAAGGCGTGATTGTTGCCAGCACCCTGAAAGTCGATGGCGTGTGGTGGAACGAGGTAGAACGCGCGCGCGTGAAGCACTTTATGTCCGTGGCGCAAGCGGCGCTGGAGGAAGCGTAATGAACAGCTTTACTGACCAGCTTCTGCAGCAGCACCACGCACTGTGGCAGGCGATGCAACAACATCCGTTTGTGAGAGATATTGAGCGCAATCAGCTGCCCGACGCGGTGTTTAACCGCTATCTGGTGTTTGAAGGTAACTTCGTCGCCACCGCTATCAATATCTTCGCGCTGGCGGTGAGCAAAGCGCCCGATATTCGTCAGCAACGCTGGCTAATCGGCGTGCTGAATGCGCTGGTGGATACGCAAATCGCCTGGTTTGAGGAGGTGCTGGCGCGCCGCCACATCAACCCATTGGATTATCCCGATGATCTGCCCGGCGTCACCGCGTTTCGCGATGGCATGTTTCACGTGGCAAAGCAGGGCAGTTTTGCCGAAATTCTGACCCTAATGTTTGGTGCCGAGTGGATGTATTACCACTGGTGCGCCCGCGTCAGCGCTCAGCCGCTGCTGGATGATGACATTCGTCATTGGGTCGATATGCATGCCGAAGAAGCGTTTCACCAACAGGCGTTATGGTTGAAAGCCGAATTGGACCGCAGCGCGCTGGCATTGGCGGAAGAGGAAAAGCAGCGTTTATCCGATCTCTACGCGCAGGTACTGCAGTGGGAGATCGATTTCCACAGCGCCGCCTATCTGAGTGCCGGGGAGGCAAGATGACGACGTGTTTTATTGAAGCGCGCAACATCTGCAAACGCTTTGGCGCCTTAACCGCCCTCAATCAGGTGAATCTCAGTATTCATCGCGGTGAAGTTCTCGCGCTGCTGGGTGACAACGGCGCGGGCAAATCCACCTTCACCAAAGTGCTGTCGGGCGCATACAGCGCCAGCGACGGCGAGTTATGGATCGAGGGTAAAGCGGTGAAATTCAGTTCGCCGCGCCAGGCATCCGAACACGGTATCGCCACCATTTATCAGGAGCTGGCGCTGGCGGAGAACCTCAGCATTGCGGAAAACGTGTTTCTTGGTCGTGAGCTCAAGCGGCGCGTGCTGGGCATTCCTTTCCTGCGACGCCGGGAGATGCGCGAGCAGGTTGATCAACTGTTAAAGGATCTGGATGCACACATCTCCGATGCCGAAGCCTCGGTCGGCAGTCTCTCCGGCGGACAGCGTCAGGCGGTGGCGATCTGTCGCGCGCTCAACCTTAACGCGCAACTGGTGATCATGGATGAACCCACCGCCGCGCTGGCGGTGGCCGAGACGCAGAAGGTTTTGCAGCTTACACGCCGACTCGCTGAACGCGGCTGCGCGGTGGTGCTGATCAGCCACAACATCAGCGATGTGTTCGCGGTGGCCGATCGCATGGTGGTATTCCGCCGTGGGCGAAAAATTGCCGAGCGCCGTCATGCCGAAACCTCACCCGATGAAATCGTTTCACTCATTACCGGCGCGCATCCCGATGCGCGCGCGTTTGAGAATCAGTAATTGTTATGCCATTAACCCAGGGGAAATAAAGATGCGTCGAATTACCACTGCAGTCTGTTCTCTCTCATTACTGTTTTCAGGTTATGCCCTTGCCGCCGAGAAAGTGGCCTTTGTGCCGCAGATCATCGGTATTCCCTATTTTCAGGCGATGGAGGCGGGCGGTAAACGTGCAGCCAGCGATTTGGGCGTCGAGTTCGTGTACAGCGGCCCGGTGGATACCAATCCAATGGATCAGTTGCAGATTGTGCAGAACCTGATCGCGCAGAAGGTGAATGCGATTGGCATCAGCGTGCTCGATGCATCAAGCATCGCGCCGGTGCTGGCGCAGGCGAAAGCCAACAATGTGCATCTGTTCACCAGTGACAGCGACGCACCCGACAGCGGACGCCCGGTTTACGTGGCGCAGGCCACCGATCAGGGTCTAGGTGACGCCATTATTGATGAAATGGTTAAGCGCGTGGGCGATCACGGCAAAATCGGCATCGTCTCCGGCGAGGCCACCGCCTCCAACCTCAACAGTTGGATTGGCTTTATGCAGCAGCGGGTCAAAAGCAAATATCCCAACATCACGTTGCTCAAACCGCAGTATGCCGGCGGATCCGCCAGTCGCGCGGCACAGATTGCTACCGATTTGATGTCCGCCAATCCGGATATTAAAGGCCTGATCGCCATGGCATCGACCACGTGCCCAGGCGTGGCGCAGGCGATTGAGACCGCAGGTAAAAATGGCAAGGTGATCGGCAGCGGTTTCTGTAGCCCAAACACCGCGCGCGTCTATCTGAAAAGCGGTGCTTTTGGTTACACCGTGTTGTGGGACCCCGAGAAGCTCGGCTATCTCACCGTGTGGGCGGGCAAACAGCTGATTGACGGCAAAGCCTTCAGTGCCGAAAACCGCGTACCAGGCTTCACCGAACCGGTGAAGTTTGATAGCAAAACCGGCGTGTTGCTGCTCGGTTCGCCTGCGGTGTTCACCAAAGAGAATGTCGATCAGTTCAAATTCTAACGGGGCTTCACATGCACATGACTTCACGGGAGATCGCCTTGCTGGCGATTGCCCTGTTAGCCATCGCCGGTTTTTCCTGGTTTTCACCCTGGTTCGCGACGGTCGATAACCTGCTCACCATTCTGCGCAACAGCAGCGAACTGCTGCTCATCGCGCTAGGTATGACGTTGGTGATCGCCATGGGCGGCGTGGATGTGTCGGTCGGCGTGGTGATGGGCGTTGCCGCATGGGGCGTCGGCCAATTGCTGCTGGTCAACTCGCCGTGGCTGGCGGCGTTGGCCGGTCCGCTGCTCGGCTTGCTGCTCGGGCTGATTACCGCACTGGTGGTGGTAATGGGCCGCATTCCGGCTATCGTTGGCACGCTCGGTCTGTTCGGCGTGTGGCGTACCGGGCTGTTTGCGCTGCTCGGTGGACAGTGGTTATCCGGATTGCCCGGTAGCTTAACCAGCGGCCTCATGCATCCCCTGCTGGGACTGCCGGTGATGGCGTGGATCATCGTGCTGGTCTGGGCCTGCGTCTGGCTGGTGTTACGTCACACGCCTTACGGTTTGTGGCTGCTGGCAGCGGGTAACTCGGAGGAGAAAGCGCGGCTGGCGGGCATTCCTGTCACACAGGTGCGTATCGCGACCTTCATGATCAGCGGCCTGCTGTGCGGCATCGCCGCGACCTGCTACATCGCCACCTATCGCAACGTTGAGATGACGGTCGGCGGCAGTCTGGCGCTGGAAGCCATCGCCGCGGTGGTGCTGGGCGGAACGCGCATTACCGGCGGTGCCTGCAGTTTGTTGGGCACGCTGCTCGGCGTGCTGCTGCTGCGCATCCTGCAAAACGGCTTATTGCTGGTGGGCATTCCCTCGCTGTGGCAAACCGTGGTCACCGGCGCGGTGCTGCTCATCGTGCTGAGCAGTGAAGCGGCAAGCGGTCGCGTTATTGCTTTCAGGAGGACCGCATGAGTTGGTGGCGCAAATCTCCTGACTTAACGCTGTTGAGCGCGCTGTGGCTGCTGCTGGCCATTGGCATTGTGCTGGTGTTGCCGCAGATGCTGGCATCCTGGTCGATCACCTCGATTCTGCAGTTCGCGACCTTACTGTCGCTGGTGGCGCTCGGTCAATCATTCGTGGTGATGAGCGGCGGTGGCGGCATCGATCTCTCGGTAGGCGGCAACGTTTCGCTTTCGGCGGTGATGGGCATGCTGGCGCTTCATCAGGGCATCAATCCGCTTTGGCTACCGCTGATCTGCCTGATCACCGGCACGCTGGCGGGTGCGATAAACGGCTGGTTGATCGCGCGGCTGCGCCTTTGGCCGCTGATCGTCACGCTCGGCAGCTTCTATCTGTTTTCCGGGCTGGCGCTGGCGCTAACCGGTGGCGCAGCGGTTGCCGGTGTGCCCGCTGAACTCACGCAGTGGGGGCGCGGTACGCAATTCTTTGTTCCCTTACCGTTCCTCACCTGCGTGATTCCAGCCTTCCTGATTGCCTGGCTGATTCTCAGCAAAAGTGCGTGGGGAAAATGGATTTACGCCTGTGGTTTCAATGAACACGCCACGCGGCTGGTGGGGATTCCGGTCGATCGCCTGCGCTTTCTTACTTACTGCCTGAGCGGCATGCTGGCGGGCTGCGCAGGATTCATCTCGCTCAGCTGGTTGGGCAGCGCGCGACCGGAAATTGGCGTCAATCTGGAGCTCGAATCCCTCACCGCCGCATTACTCGGCGGCATCGCCATCTTTGGCGGACGCGGCAGCGTGATCGGTGTATTAGCCGCCGCACTGATGCTGGTCACCATCAAAACCTGCATGTTGCAACTGGGATTGAACAGCGTCTGGCAGCTCGGCGTGGTGGGCATTTTGTTAATTATCGTGTTGATGGCACAACGACTTTTTATCTATCGGAGATAACCAATGAATCTGACTGAACAAATCAGCGCGCACGTTGAAGCGAGCGCCGAACGCATCGCCAACACGCTGTGCGATCTGCTGGCGTTTCCCTCCATCGTCAAAGTCGATCCGCGTGAAGCTGGGCCAGGCGAGCGTGATTGCCAGCTTTACCTGCAACAGCGTCTTGAATCGTTGGGCATGGAGACCGATCTGTGGGATCCCGATGGTCCGGCGCTTTTCGCCAAGTATCAAGGCCGACCCGGCGCCAATAAAGGCCGCACCTTTGAAGGCCGACCCAATCTCGGCGGCACGTTAGCGGGCGCGGGCGGTGGAAAATCGCTGATGCTCACCGGCCATATTGACGTGGTGCCGCCGGGTCCGCCGGAACATTGGCATACCGATCCCTTTGTACCGGAGATTAAAAACGCGGCGGTGTACGGTCGCGGCGCCGTCGATATGAAAGGCGGCGTCGCCTGCATGTTGATGGCGGTGGAGCTGTTGCAGGATCTTAACATCCGTCTGGCGGGCGATGTGGTGTTTACCACCGTGGTGGATGAAGAGATCGGCGGCATGGGATCGCTGGCGATGGTCGATCGCGGATTTAAAGCCGATGCGGGTATCATGACGGAACCCACGGCTAATCGCATTTCACCGATCTGCCACGGCATTTTATGGGGCCGCATTATTCTCGACGGCATTGGTGGTCACGCGGAGCTGACGCCAAACAGTTGGGACAGCAGCGGGCCGGTGGATGCAGTGATGCTGTGTCGCCAGATGCTTGATGGCCTCGATGTGCTCAACCGCCGCTGGCAGACGCAGCCGAGCAAAAACCATCCGCTAATGGCATTGCCGAACCAGATCATCGTTACGCAGCTGAAAGTCGGTGAACACCCGGCCTCCATTGCTGGCCGCGCCGAGATTGTGATTGATGTGCAGTATTTGCCAGCCGAGAAGGATGAGATGGGGCTGGGCGGTAACGTCAAAAAAGAGATTGAGGCGCACGTTGCCAAAGTCTGCGCGCTCGATCCTTATCTGGCAACACACCCGGCTAAAGTCGAATGGATTCTGGATGCTGATTGCGCAGAAATCGCCGCGGAACATCCGTTCGTCACCACTTTCCAGCAGGGCGTGACCGATGCCGCACTCAATCCGCAACTGGCTGGATTCGGCGCACACAGCGACATTGGTTTGCCGAGCACGCTGGGGCAGACGCCGACGGTGAACTTCGGCCCCGGCGATCCGGCGATGTCACATCAACCGAACGAGCATGTCGCAATCGCCGATCTGGTGGCCTGCACCAAAGCAATTGCGTTGACGTTAGTGCGTTGGTGTGGAACCGCCGTTTGACACGATGTCGCGCAATAAATTGCGCCGCTACAGAACTTTGCACCTATCCGTAGCGGCGCGATTTATCGCGCACTTTTTATCTCTCTGCTGCAAGCGCCGCTTTTCCCACGGAAGTGAAGATGGCGTCGTCCTGCGGCGTGTGAATGCGACCGCACAGCACATTGCGTAGGTGACGTTGTAACGGATGGTGGCGCGTCAAGGCGTGATTGCCGATGCTCTCCACCATCAGCTGCACGCTGCGAATGGCGTTTTCGGTCACCACCTGTTTGATTTGTGCGGCATGTCCGCTGGCGATGTGGCCATGCGCAGCGCTGCTTAATAGCGTTTGATTGGTGAACAGCAGCGTATCAATGCGACCCACCAGCTCATGAAAACGCGGCAGCGATGCCAGCGGTGCGCCAAGATTGGCGGGTACCCGCTGCTGCAAGAAGGAGATAAACCAGTCGCGCGCGCTGTGCGCAATCGCGTCATACAGCGAACCGAGCAGCACCGCCATCCACACCGATTCCTCTTCATTCAGACCCGGGCGTGGCGTGCTCCACCGCGCTACGTTCACCGCGTGATCGAGCGGGATTAGCACGTCATCCAGCACCACGCGGTGACTGCAGGTGCCGCGCATGCCGAGGTGATCCCACTCATCAATAATCTGAACGCCGGGCGCGTTGGCCGGCACCAGATAGCCGCCCACCAGCGGATCGGCATCATCGCTGCTGGCCCAGACCAAAAACCAACTCAATCCATGGCTGCCGGTGGAGTAAATCTTCTCGCCGCTGATGCGCCAGCCTTCAGTGCTGCGGCGGGCGCGGGTGGCGGGCAATCCACCGCGCGCAGGCGTGCCTAATTCGGGTTCGACGCGCAGTGCGTTGATTAGCGCACCGTCACGAATTACGCTCTCCGCCACCTTGCGGCGCACGGCATCTGGCCAGTTTGAGGTGTCGTCGAGCCGACGCGTATTAAGATATTGCATGATGAGGATCAGCGCGGCGGAAGGTTCGCCGCGCGCCACGGCCTGGATAATCGTCTGGCTAGCCAGCAGATCGCCGCCGCTGCCGCCTGACGCCGTCGGTAATACGAAATGCAGCAAGCCATGCTGCTGCAACACATTAAAAGCCTGCCTGGGAAATTCGCCGCTGCGATCAACCTCTTCTGCGTCTTTTTCTAAGGCTTGAATAATCACCGGCAATATTTCAGCCAGAAAGGGCGGGTTATTTGCCATGCGCTATTAATTCCTCAATCCAATCAGACTTAATTGTTTGCTTTTCTGCTACCGCTGTAAAAGCAATAAATCGGCTATATACATGCGTAATCGGCATAATTCTGCGGCCAGTTGAAGTGTTAATTTGCCATGGCTACTTCTGCGCAACTTTTTAATTAGGGTTAACAACTTCACCTGCATTTATTTTTGGGAGTCATTTAATGCCAAATAATTATTTAGTTTCCCGTCGGCATTTTCTGGGATATTCCGCCGCGGCGGCGATGGCGGCAACGTTACCGGGCCGCGTATTTGCTGACGATCATCGGGCAGGCATGTCGATGCCCGGCGATTTACTGCAAGATGGCCCAGGAAAATGGGCGCTGGCGAAGCCGACGCACGTGCGTCTGGCGGTGAATCTCAACGCGATTTGCCTCGCGCCGGTGGTCGTGGCCGATCAACATCACTTCTTTAAAGCGCACAACCTGGACGTAGAGTTTGTTAACTTCGGCAACTCAACCGAACTGCTGTTGGAATCCATCGCCACTGGCAAAGCCGAAGCTGCCATCGGTATGGCGCTGCGTTGGCTCAAAGCGCTGGAACAGGGCTTTGACGTTAAACTCACCGCCGGTACGCACGGCGGCTGTATGCGCCTGCTGGCGCGCGAGGGTGGCCCAACCACGCTGGAACAGTTGAAAGGCAAAACCATAGGCGTCACCGACATGGCCGGCGCGGATAAGAACTTTTTCTCGCTAATGCTGAAAAAGCACGGCGTCGATCCCAACACTGACGTCGACTGGCGCGTGTTCCCGCAGGATTTGCTGCCGATGGTACTGGAGAAGGGCGAGATTCAGGCCGCCAGCGGTTCCGATCCGGTGATGTGGCGCTTAACCCAGAAGCCGGGCTATCGCGAGATTGGCACCAACTTAATGGACGAGTACGCCAAACTGAGCTGCTGCGTGGTGGGCACGCGCGGCAGCCTGATTCGCGAGCAGCCGGAAGTGGCCGCCGCCATTACTCACGCCATTCTGCAGGCGCATGCCTATGCGGCGCAGCATCCGGAAGCGATTGGCAGCGAGTTTAACGGCCATGCGCTCAACACCACGCCGCAGGAGATCGCCAGCGTGTTGAAAACCCATACACATGGGCACTATTCGGTGGGTCACGCGTTTGTGAATGAGATCGACGTGTATGCACGCGATTTGAAAGCGATCAACGTGTTACGACCGGAAACCGATCCGATGTTGTTCGCCAAAGGGATTACCAGCAACGTGTTGGTTTAAATTGAAAGCGCGCGATAACTTCCGTAAGGTCGCCATTCGTGGCGTAATGCCGATCAGTTAAGCCCCGTATTAAATACCGCACATTCCGTAGCGGCGCGATTTATCGCGCAATAAATTGCGCCGCTACGGAATGTGCGCCAGGTAGTTGGGGTTTTCATCTCTTAACTGACGCGCATTACGCAATGTATTGCGCATTATTTTTAGGCGATTTTCCTGGAGGTTTGCACGGCGCTCGCCAGCTTCAGCGATTCCGCGGGCACCTGATGAGCGAACAGCTGGGTGGTCAAATAACTGCTGCCGCCGTCGGCCAGTAACACCACGATGCGCTTGCCGCGATTCTCCGGTCGCGCCGCGACCTGTTGCGCCGCCCACAACACGGCACCCGACGAATCCCCAACCAGCACGCCTTCGCTCAGCGCCAGCTGACGCGCCGCCGCATAGGCTTGCCAGGTTTCCACCGCAATCACCTCATCGTAAACCCGGTGATCGAGATTGGCAGGAATGCGCTCCGGCGTCTGGTTGCTAAACGCATGGACGCCGGTGATCTCCAGCGGATCCGGACGCAGCTCGCTCGGCTGTGAACCCACACCCGGTTCCACGGCAATCACCTGTAAGCCCGGATGCTGCTGTTTGAGATAACGTCCGGTGCCAGAGAGCGTGCCGCCGGTGCCGACGGCGGCGATAAAGATATCCAGCTCGCCTCCGCTGTCGCGCCAGATTTCCGGCCCGGTAGTGCGCTCGTGTACCGCCGGATTGGCCGGATTATCCAGTTGCAGCAGAAAATGCACTTCCGGCTCTGCGGCGGTGACCTGCTCGGCCAGCCATTTGGTGGCGGCGACGAAATCGCCGTTGCTGGCATCGTAAAATTCTTTAGAGCCTTCAATGGTGCTAAACGGCACCACTTCGGCGCCGTAGGCCTGAATGATCTGGCTGCGTTCGATGCTGACGAAATCATTAATGTAGACGCGGAACTTGTAGCCTTTTGCCGCCGCTATCGCCGCTAAACCAATACCGGTATTGCCGCTGGTGGTTTCAACCAGTGTATCGCCGGGCTGGATAAGGCCGTTGCGTTCTGCGGCTTCAATCATGCTGAGGGCAATGCGATCTTTCACACTGTGATTAGGGTTGAACAGTTCCAGTTTGGCGATTAAATCAGCCTGAATCTCCTGCTGCTGCGCATAGCGCGACAGACGAAGCAGCGGTGTGTTACCAATCAGTTCGGTGATAGAAGCAGAGATTTTTGCAGCCATAATCGACCTCGGAAATAGATGAGTTGAACCTGATTAATTGCACGATAAATCGCGCCGCTACGGATGCGTGCGCATACTGTAGCGGCGCAATTTATTGCGCAATCTGTGTGCTTACCATTTCACCGCGCTGCGCTGCCACGACAGCAGGCGGTCACGCACCAGAAACAGCAGGGAGATCAGTGATGAGAACAGCAGTGCCATGACGATCAACGCGGCGTACATATTGGCGTAAGCCGCCCAACCTTGTGCCCACTGCAGATACCAGCCGAGCCCGGACTTCACGCCCATCATCTCCGCCGCCACCAGCACCGAAAACGATGCGCCCAAACCCATAAACAGGCCTACAAACAGATGCGGCAGTGCGGCAGGCACCGCCACGCGCAAGACGAGAAACAGCGAATTGGCACCCAGCGTGCGCGCCACATCGTAATAACGGGTATCAACGCTGGAGACACCTGACCACGTCAGCACCGTTACCGGGAACCAGGTCGCCAGCGCAATCAGGAATACCGCCGCCGAGAAGCTCGACGGGAAGAAGTAGAGCGACAACGGCAGCAGCGCAGTTGAAGGCACCGGACCAAGAAAGCGCAGAATCGGATGCACCCAATAACCCAATCCGCGCGACCAGCCAATCGCCACGCCGGTAATGAAGCCGACCACGCTGCCGTAGATAAAGCCGAAGGCCAGCAGACGCAGCGAATTGAGCACGCTATCCAGCAGGCGCGGCCAGTCGGTGGCGTAGGCTTCTACCAGCGCACGCGGCGGGGCGAAGAAGGGCGCGGGCAGCAACCCCAGTTTGCCGGTGACGGTTTCCCACAGGCCAATCAGCAGTGCCAGCACCATCAGCCAGGGACCGCTGCGCTTGAGTGGTGCGCGCAGCGTCAGTCGCGGGAACAGGCCTGAGGCAATCGTCAGCCCGGTGAGAATGAGCGCGATGGCGGCGAACAGCTCGTGCGTTTCATTAACAAAGCGCGGGGCGGCAAAGCCCTGCGGTTTATCCGGCACCGCCACCATCAGCGCTACCAGCGCCCACCACAGCAGGAGTGCCCCCCAAACCGCGGGTTGAATGCGGCGCGGCACATCGTGGTTGCGGGCAATCGTCAGGGTTTCACTGGCCATTCTCGTCTCCTTAGCTGGACATGTTGCTCATGTGCGCCATGTTGCTGGCGTGTTGATGGGCCGCTTCGGCGGGCAGCAGCTCTGGCACATAGTGCTCAGCGAAGCGCTGCGCATCGGTATCCGGACGGATCACGTTGATTTGTTTTAGCTCATTGATATACACCGCCACTTCTTTGCGCAGCTGCACGCCAGTGGAGTGATGACTATGTGTGTGCTCTTTTAGCATCGCGGCTATATCCTCAACAGCCACTGAGCCCGGCACAAACGGCTGGAAGATTTTCGCTGTCTCCTCCGGATGCTCGGCGGTCCACTGCTGCGCATCGACAATTGCCTGCGTGATGGCGCGCGCAGTGGCGGGATCGTCACGCACCAGCGAGCCGCGCAGGCCCAGCACGCAGCAGGTTAGGTTGGCGTATTCGCCTTTTAGGTTGTTATCCACTTCCACCAGGTCGTGCTGCTTCTTCAGCAGCCAGCCCTGCGGATCATCAGTGGCCAGCGCCTGCACTTCGCCTTTGCGCAGCGCTTCGCCAAACAGGTCAGGTGGATATTGTAACCAGTTAACCTGTTTATCGGGGTCGATGCCCTGTTTCGCCAGCTGAATGGCGAAGAAGTTGCGAATCGGACTGGCCTGATCGCTGACCGCCACCGATTTACCCACTAAATCTTTCACATCGCGGATACCACTGTTCTGCGGGGCGAGTAAACGCATGCAGCCGCCGTGCGTGCCGACCGTGAGGTCAACATCAAAGCCTTGCTCCAGCGGCTTCAGCCAACGCAACGCCATGCCAATCCCGCCATCGGCCTGTCCAGTGGCAATCGCCTGTAATAGCGCATCGGTTGGGCCACTGAAGTTCACCGGTTCCACATTCAGGCCGTACTTTTTAAAGAAACCTTGTTTCAGCGCCACCGAAATCGGTGACTGACACACTGCGGTTTGTCCCCACGCCAGCTTGATGGTTTTGAGGGATTTATCGTCGGCAAACACCTTGCTGCTCAGCAACGGATTCACCGCCACGCCGGCACTAAAGAGACCCAGGCCACGTAATAATGCACGACGGCTCAGAGAGAATTGTTGAAATGCCATCCTGTCTTCCTTGTAGATAAATTTTACAGGCACTATGGCAAAGGCAATAAGCGCGACCAAATAACATTCCCGCATGACATCATGCAATTTTTCATTATGAATATTTACGGATAAGTTTGCCGAAATGGCTATTTCGAGCAGGCAAAGGTGCGGCTTATGCTTTATTTCTTAGCATATCTTGCAGGAGCATAAATATGGCCACCACCTCGGCGGGTGTGAATATAGCGATTGAGCAGGTTAATCATCACTTCATCTTAGAAGGCGAAGCGTTGCCGGTACTGGAGAATATTAATTTGCAGGTCAAGGCCGGAGAATTTGTCGCACTGCTGGGGCCGTCCGGTTGCGGCAAATCGACGCTTTTGCGTCTGCTGGCCGGACTGGAACCCCCGACCAGCGGTTTACTGGCGGAAGAGGGCAAGGCGATCACCGCGCCCGATCCGTCGCGCGTGGTGGTGTTTCAAGACCCAACACTCTATCCGTGGCGCAATGTCTATGACAACGTTGGCCTCGGCCTGCAGATTCGGGGTGAAAGTCGCCCCCTGCGTGAACAACGCATTAATGCCATGCTGGATCGCGTTGGGCTCAGGCAGTTTGCCCGCGCCTGGCCGCATCAGCTCTCCGGCGGGATGGCGCAGCGTGCAGCGCTGGCTCGTGCGCTGGTCAATGTGCCGCGTTTGCTGATCCTCGATGAACCGCTCGGCAAGCTTGATTCACTGACGCGGTTGCGTATGCAGCAGGAGATTGTCGATCTGTGGCAGGAGCAGCAGTTCACCACGCTGATGGTAACGCACGACGTGGAAGAGGCGTTGGTGATGGCTAATCGCGTGGTGGTGTTCAGCCCAAGACCGGCAAAAGTGGTGGATGTGATCGCGGTTAATCTGCCGTGGCCACGCCGTCGCGACGATCCACAACTGGTGGCGCTGCGTAGCCGTATTCTGGATTTATTGGGGGCGGATCGGGCGGCGGCGTGACGTTGGTCGCCAGCAATGGCGACCTTACAACGGCTCCATAGGGGCGCAATTTATGGCGACCTTATACCACTAACCCTGCGTGGCCCGACAACTGGCCAGAATATCATCCGCAGGCTGATATTCACGGGTCTGAATCCCCGTTAATCCCAGCAGGGTGGAGAACAGATTATCCTGCGAATAACCCTGATGCGTCGCGAGCTTATCGACACAGCTTTTACTCACGCCATAGCGCTGTTGATAATCCGGTGATAACCAAATCAGCATCGGCACATGTTTCTGCACATCAGGCGCAATTGCATACGGCATACCGTGCAAATAGGCACCGTTTTCACCTAAAGATTCACCGTGATCGGAAAGATAAACCAGGCTGGTGGTATAGTGATCCTGATGCGCTTTCAGCACATTAATCGCTTTATCGACAATGTAATCGATATACAGAATAGTGTTGTCATAAGTATTCACCAGTTGCTGTTGCGAACAATCCTGAATTTGATTGGTATCGCACGTCGGCGTGAATTTTTTAAACTGTGGCGGATAGCGGTTGTAATAGGTTGGGCCGTGACTGCCAATGGTATGCAAAACAATTACGCCGTTGCCTTTGAGGTTTTTAATATAATCCTCAATGCCGTGGAATAACACCTCGTCATAACATTCCCCATCGTGACACATATTCGCCAGATTCAGACTGGTCATATCCTGATGCGGCACGCGGTCGCAGGCACCTTTACAGCCGCCGTCATTGTCATGCCATAAAACCTGCACACCGGCACGCTGGATAATATCGAGCATGCCTTCCTGATGATCAGCGAGCTGATCATCATAATGTGCGCGCGGCATATTAGAGAACATACAAGGCAAAGAGACCGCAGTAGCCGTGCCGCAAGACTGGGTATTCGGAAAATAAGAGACATCGTCTTTCGCCAGCAACGGCGTGGTTTCACGGCCATAACCATTCAGCTGAAAATTCACCGCGCGCGTGGTTTCACCCACCACTAAAATCGTCAGGTTTTTCTTTGCACCGGCCAACATTGCTGGTTGTTGTTTGGCGTCTAAACCAATTTTTACCAGCGGCAAATTAGCGGTGCGGCTGTGGTGGTACCAGGAAAGCGTCGCCACGATCGAATTGGAAGGACTGAGCGACTTAATCAGCTCTTTTTGATTACGGAACAGCGAGGCGTAATCTTTATAGAAAAACGTCGCCACCAGGGCGATGCAGATTATCGACACGACGATGGACGCAGCGCGTTTGGCAATGTTTTTCCAGAGAGTTTGGCTATTATTGATCCCAATCCAGAAAACCAACAGGGCCGCGAGCAAGCCGCTGCCACCCAGGGTAATAATTAACTTGGATGACAATAAGGCCAAGGATTCTGACGGTGTGGTATCCAGAATATTCACGATCATCGAGCGATCGATAACGATACCGAAGGTCCAGATGAAATATTGCGCCGCAGCCGCAACCAATATAAACAGCGCGAGAATCAGCCGATCGAGCCACACAAAGGAGGCCAGCGTGGCAATAATATTGATTACGCTAAAGGCCACTAGCGGCATGGAGGCGAAGACGGCTATTGTGCGCAGCGTATCAAGCGGCATCGCTTCAATCACCTGACGATAAAAGGCAATATTCAGGAACACCGCAATATAAAGTGAAAATAGCGTAATAAAGGTCAGCCGACTTAGCGTCGGTCTTTTGCGCAGCGAAAATATCATTGGTCCATCCATAAAAGCTCAGATGGGCCTAGCTTAAGCAGTGAAGGTTAAGTAAACCTTAATTTAGAACCAGATGGCCAGAAAGCTCACTACGGTGAACACAGTTACAGCGACGGCCAAAAATTCACTGAAGGGTCGGGATATCATCGATTTCATAAAAATTTCCTCTTAGGTTGAGGACATTTTCATTTCTGAAGATTAAGTGAACCTTAGGTGGGCGGCACAACAATGCATTTTCTAGCGGCCCTACGCTTTTTACAGGCGTTCTTCTCACCTTTGAATCAGACCTATCAAAAATGCACCAGCGATTGAACAACATTGGTAAGGTAAGTTATGACACATCCTCTCATAACAACACGCCATCATTCCCTATCTCCTTGAATAGAAAAAATTCGTCGCGGATACCTAAAGCCATCGGCATTCCTGCCGATACAAACCTGTGAATTTTTTTTATCAATCATCAAAACGTAAAAATCATGTTTTCCTCCGCTTTACTGAGGAATTTTCAATCAAGGATTTGATGTGAATTTACCCTTTTCAAGAAAGGCAGCATCGATAGTGATCGCTGCGTCACTGACTTCCAGCTGCGCATCAATGAATGACTTCGCCCGGGATTACGGAACCGCCGCCGGGTGTATTGGCGGGGCCGCATTAGGCGGCGGCATTACTTATCTGGTCACCCATGACGCAAAAAAAGCCCTGGTAGGTGGACTGGCGGGCGGCGTGGCAGGATGCGTTGTCGGGAATGTTTGGCAGAATCGTGAACAGGCGCTGGCTAAAGTCGCGCAGGAAGAAAAAATTCGCATCAGCACTCAGGCACTTAAGGCGCAGGAGAACAGCAAGCAGGAGCCGGTGGGGATTGTTGCACAGGTTGAAGACGGCAGCATGTTTGGCGTCGATAGCGCAGAATTGACCACCAGCGGATTGCGTCAGGTGCAGAAAATCGCGGCAGCCATGAAAGGTGGCCAGCAGGCAACCTCGGATGTGTTGCTGGTCGTGGGACATACCGATGCCAGCGGGAATGCCGGGTATAATCAGCAGCTTTCAGAAGCCCGTGCGCGCAACGTGGGACGGGTGCTGGAGCAAAGTGGGATCAACGCCAGCCAGCTCTATTTCCAGGGCGTAGGCTCTTCGCGGCCCTTAGCGGATAACGATTCGGCGACCGGTCGGGCGCAGAACCGTCGGGTTGAGATTGTGGCATTGGCGAACGCAGCCTTATTGCGACAGCTCCTGGCGCTGGAAAGCAATAATCCCCTTTATTTGCGCCACAGTTCGGCGGCGGAAAGCGGCCTGGCACACAGTTCAGTGACGAAACCCGCAGCGCGTAAGACAAGCACAAAGCCTGCTAATGCGGCAGTGACAACACCGGCTGAAGCAAAAGCCACGGCAGTTGTGACCCAACCTACCCAAGCCATTGCCGCGAGCAACCCCGCTAACTTTGTCGATTTTGGTGGCAAGCCCACCAGTACACAGGTATCTGGCCTGGCCAGTAACTTAAAGCCGCTGTCGCAGGGTTTCAGCCTGATTAGCCAGGCGCAAGCCAGCAGCGTTAGCAGCAGCTGTCTCACCGATCTTCCGCGCGTCAGCGGACTGGCAAAGAATTTAGCCAGCGGTAAGGCGATCGAACAGCATGATACGCTGGAATATCTACCTAATATGAACGGGCGCGCGTGGGCGGGATTGGTCAATGGCAATTTGGTGACGTTGACGCCGGTGTTTGTTCTCAAAGACGGTGCGGTGGTGACGCAAAACCCACAAGTACTGATCACGCCGAACTACGCACAAGGCAATCGCAAAACGCTACAAGGCATGGCGACGGTTGCTAACAGTTGGGAAGGTGAAGACAGCATTCTTTATCGCGTCTATATCGCCGATGCCCAGCAACACCCTATCTCTTGCGTTGATCTCCTGCTGCCAAAATCCGGCAAGCCTGCGCAACAAGGACAACTCTTCTACAGCAATCATCGTCAGCCGTGGCTGGCCAGTTACGCACCTCAGCGTGGATAAACGGATAACTCTCTTATGGAAATTTTAGATACCTTAATGCAGGCGATCGCCACCTATCGCTACATCTTTTGGCCGCTTTTCGGGCTGTTGGCGCTAACACTTGGCGTGATCAAATGGTGGGATCAGGTTCGTTACTTCTTCCTCAACCTGTTTTGTTCCCTGCCACTTTTTGGCCATATCACCCGCTTGTCACGCAGCCATGAATCTCGCCGTACAGGCACCGGCGGACGCATCTGGCACCCGGCAGAAGAAGCTTTGTGTGGCAAGTTCTATCAGTTTCATAGCATCTCCAACCGCGATGCCGATTTTTATCTGCGCTGCGTTAACTATCTGAACAAAGTGGATGAGCGGGGCCGCAAACCGACCAGCGTGGTGTTGTGGTTATGCAGTATCGCCCTCGTCATTCTGGAAGCCTTTATCTTTGCGCTGGTACTTTCGCCATTCATTGCCAACAACATCTCTGCGAACCAGGCGGAGCTATCGGCGATTGTGGTTTCGGTGCTGATTGGTGTGATTTTGGTGCCCGCAACGCATTTAATGGGCACGCAGTTACACAAAAATACGCTGCTGAGCAAAATCCGCTACTGGCATAAAGAAGCACGTCTGGAAGGCCACGCGCAGGCGTTGGTTAAAGACAACCGCGTCTCGCTGGAAAACAGCCGCATTGATGATGACGCACCCAGCTATTTGCAAATGCTCAACCGTGTGAACCACGGTATTGGTGCAAAACCGCAATATGTACAAACGGTTGTGACGCTGTTGCTGATCGTCACCTTTGCGGTAGGTGCCTATTTCATTCGTGCGGCAACCATCAATGCCGCCGAAACCCAGGCCGTCAATGGTACGCCGTTTAGCCAAACCAGCGCGGCGAGCAACGCTTCACCTTTTGAGTTGCCACAGCAAGCGGTGGAAGATAATCAGCAGGCTGATAAGCAAGCGGCGAAAGAGGTCAGTGACAACCGCGTGTTCGCCTCCAAATTGACCTTCATTATTCTGTCGGTGATTTTCATTGGCGTGCAAATTATCGGTATTTTGATTGGTTATTACCGTTCTCTGGTCGGCATCGAATCTCGCTTGGCGGCGAAATATATTGGTAATTTCAGTAGCTCTGAAGAGTTTGCCGCGTGGTACGCCATGCGCCGTGAGCGCGTAGAGCGTGATGCGCAGGATAAACTGGCAAGCTTGCAGAATCGTATGGCGATGCAACGCGCCAGTAGCGCCAGCATTGCACAAACTGATGTTCGGACCTTCGACGATTACGTGCGCGGTAAGCAGCGCGATAAAGCACTGGCCGACGATCAGCATCAGCAATTTAACGCCACACGTGCAACCGTTGCTCCAGAGCGCCCGGTACATCAGCCAGAACCGGCTTTGGTATTTGAACCTAAAACGCCAACGCCTGCACCGGTGGCACTGGAAACGGCACCTGCTGCTTACGCCGATGAAAAGGCGCGCATTGCGGAGTTAGGTGATTTGACAGCCTTAGATGATGAAGAACTGCTTTTGGTAGCTGAGGATTTGGGTCTGTCAAATGAAGCGCTGCTCAGTCGTCGTAAAGTGCAGCGCGTGCTCAATAAGGCCAGAGGGTAATCAGGTGAAGATCAGCAAATGGTGTTTGCTGCTGTTAGCCGGGGTGAGTGCCCTGGCGCAGGCTGCGGATCGCAACGATATTCCGAGCTGTTATGACTATGCCAAACTCAGTCAATATCGCCCGGCCAACAGCGGTCGTGAGCTGGTGGTGATTATTGATCAAACGGTTAAAGTGCCGCTGCAGATCAAAAATGCCAGTTGGCAGCAGATCATGCGTTTTAGTCACCCCGGCGATCATGTGGTGCTGTATCAGTTCTCGGCGTTGTTGCAGAACAATTTCATGCAGCGCTTATTTGATGGTCGTCTGGAGCCGTTACTCACGGACAAGAAAATCCGCGACAATCAAGGCATGGAGAGTTTGAAGAACCTCGACAAATGCCTGAGCGAGCAGAAGCAATATTTCGCCAGCGCCTTCGGTGGACTAATGGCAAAAAGTTTCGCGGAGAAGGGCGATAACATCGCTAAAAGTGAGATCCTTGATAGCCTTAAACGCATTAGTCATGATCTTGAGCAGGATGAAAAAGCGTCACGTACTCTGTTTCTGATCTCCGATATGTTGGAGAACAGCGCTTTCGATAGCTTCTACCGCAATAACGCGCTGCGTTTGCTTTCGCCAGAGAAAGAGTTGCAGCAGGTTAAACAGCAGAATTTATTAGCGAATTTTGCCGGCGCTAAGGTGTTTGTCGCAGGTGCAGGATTGATTGATACCGATGCGAAAAACAATTATCGCTCAGGGAAAATTATTCAGCAGCTTGAGATATTCTGGCGAGGTTATTTTACGGCGTCGAATGCGGAATTAGTCAGCTTTGGGGCGCCGGCGTTGAATGTTGATTTGCAATAAAGGGTTTTGAAAAGCACCATTTTCTGGTGCGCATTGATGCGTACCAGAAATTAGAGAAACGATATCAGGAGGACCATAACATCTTCATGGCTACACAAACGAGCGTGCGTAGTTAAAGGCTACAAAGTTACTTCGAGGTATTCATGATTGCAGGCTAAGTGATTAACACCTCTCTCATGGAGCGATATTCACACTGCAGCAACCCAAACAGCCAATCGTTATGCCATGCATTTCTCAGCCAGTAACTTTCGCGCAGTTCACCTTCCAACACGAAACCGACTTTTTCCAGCAGTCGACGTGACGGCATATTGCCTGCAGTGACGGTGGCGATCAGTCGTCGCATGCCGCCGTCGCTGAATGCATAGTCACAAATCGCCTGAAGCGACTCGCGCGCATAGCCTTTGCCTTGCGCTTCTGGCGCGAACAGAAAGCCGACTTCGGCGCAGTCATTTTCACGATGGATATAGCCGCTGACACCGATGCGCTTTCCCGTCTGTTTTTCACGCACCACCAGACAAAGCCAATGCTCGCTCTGCGGCGACCAGATCGGCAATCTGGCTGAAAAGTCTGCGAGAATTTTTTCTTCTGTTTTTTGGTCAGCGACGTAGTGCATAACGTCTGGCGAGAGCTGGAGTTGACGGAAGAAAGCCCAGTCGGCCTCCTCAATCTGCGAGCAGGTGAGTCTGGAGGTTTCAAGATGCAGTTTCGTAGGCAATGTTCACCTTCGGTAACAGGACAAGGAGGATGAACCTATTTTAGAACGCACTTAACGTAGCGGCGCAATTTATTGCGCATCATCTGGAGGTGCGCGGAGTCGCCTTTGCTATGCGCGATAAATCGCGCCGCTACGGATTTGTACCAGGCTCGGTATACGCGGATTTTTTATTGCTCAAACCGTAACGCCACGCCAAACGCCTGCCCGGCACCGACGATGATCGCGGACTCTTCTTCGCGGAACGGTACGTCGCCGAGCAGCAGGCTGGCTTTCACCTTGCGCAGATCCGTGGTACGCAAGCTCAATCCCGCCATGCGCGCGCTGCCATCGTAATCGATCGGTAAACCAGCGAAGCGCTGCGTCACGTATTCTGCGGCGGCAAAGCGTACCGTCGCTACGCCCGCTTTGAGTACAAACGCACCTTCCTGACAGGCGGTGAGCTTATCGGCGCCAAACAAACGGCTGTAAGGTTGCGCGGCAGCAGCGGGATCCTGAGCAACCACCACAAATTCAACGATATCGCTCACGCCATTGGGATGAGCGCGCCACGCGTCCTGCCATACCGAATCCGGCGTGTCGTGTTGGCAAAAGAAGCTGCGACCATTTGCAACCAGCGACGGGCGCAGCCGCACGGTGCGGAAGCGCGCTTCCTGCTCGGTGCCATCCGGCAAGGTCACCGGACGGAAAAAGCTCGCCGGCAGATCGCCGTCAATGTCCTGACTCTCCAGATAGCGCCACACCGCATCAGCATCTTCGGTTTTCCACACTAAACCGCTGAGACCCATCGGTGACTGCCACAAATCCTGGCGCAAATTGCCACGCCCGACTTCAAAACCTAATAACTCCAGATAGTTATCACCAAATATCGCCAGATGATTGCTGGAGCCGAGCGAATGATGGCCGCGCTCGGTCAACTGAAATCCGAGTCGACGAAACAGTGCGCTGGCATCATCCAGCTGGTTGGCAACGTTAATCACCACATGGTCGAGACGTGGAACAGGTACTGAAATCGCCATCGCTTTTCTCCTTGCTCTCATGGTCACGATGCCAGCGCCTGTTGTTGACGCAGCATGTGTAGCGCGCGCTGGGCCAGCTCGGTGAAGTAATGCACCGCCGGTTCCAGCATTGCTTCATCCGGATCGAAACCGGCGTGATGCAGGCCAAATTCACTGGCACTGCCAATGCTCACGAACGCTCCGGGTAGCTGTTGCAGGTAGAAGGCGAAGTCTTCACCCCCCATCTGCGGTGTGCCAACTAACGTTTGATAGCCGTGATCCGCTGCCACATCTAGCGCGAAATCGGCCCATTCCGGTGTGTTCACCAGCGAGGGCGGGCCTTCCTGCCACACCAGCTGCGCCTGCGCGCCAAATCCGGCGGCGATCCCATTAATCAGCGCTGCTATTCTCTGCGGGATTTGCGCGCGAATCGCTGCGTTATGGGTGCGCACCGTGCCTTCCAGTTCCACCGTTTGTGGCAGCACGTTCCAGCTGTTGCCTGCGGTGAAGCGCGTCACGCTGACGACAACCGATTCCAGCGAACTGAATACGCGGCTCGGCAGCGTTTGCAGCGCGGTGACGATGTGGCTGCCAATCACGATGCTATCGATGCCTTCATGCGGACGCGCGGCGTGTGCGCCTTTGCCGGTAATAGTGATCTGGAAGCGATCGACATTGGCATAATAGGCGCCGCCGCGCGTGCGCAGTGTGCCCGTGGGCAGATCTGGCGCGTTATGCAGCCCGAAAATCGCCTGCACATCTTGCAGCGCGCCTGCCGCCAGCAGCTGTTTCGCGCCGGTAAAAATCTCCTCGGCAGGCTGAAACAGAATACGCACGCGACCGGGTAATTCAGATTCGATGCGTTTTAGCTGCTGTGCGACGCCCAGCATCACGCTGCTGTGCAGATCGTGGCCGCAGGCGTGCATCACGCCCGGCTGCTGGGAGCGCCACGGCTGGTCGGTTTGCTCGTCGATCGGCAGGGCATCGATGTCGGCACGCAGCGCAATCAGCGGTTGGCCGTGACCGATTTCTGCCACCACACCGGTTTTCAACGCCAGCGGCAGCAGCTTGACGTTCAATTCCTGCAGCCAGCGGGTAAGTCGCTCGGTGGTGGCAAATTCCTGATCCGACAGCTCGGGATGCTGATGCAGCTCGCGTCGCCAGCGCACCAACTGTTGATGGGAAAGATCCGTCATGGTCATCCTTGTGTTTGTGCAGGTAAAAAAGGTTCGCCCAGCGTCAGCATCAGACGGTTCGCCCAGGCGAAGAAGGCGGCGGACTGAATCAGGTCCAGCAGCTCTAGCGTGCTGAATCCCTGATCGCGCAGCGCGTGCAGCTGTTTCAGGCTAGTGGCGGCGGGTGTGATCGATAAGGTGGCAACCAGTTCAATCTGCGCTGCCCAGCGGGCCGATTGTCCGTGCGCCAGCTCAGCGCCGGGCGCGACATTCAGCAGCTTCTGCACCGCGGGTTCATCTTTGGAGAGCTGGCTGGCTTTACGCGCATGCACCGAGGCGCAGTAGATGCAGCCGTTGACCTTGCTCACTACCGTGGCGGCGAGTTCGCGTTCGGCACGCGAAAGGCCACCGGCGGTATAGAAGATGCCTTTATCGGTCAGGGTGCGTTGCTCAAGCAGCGGCTGATTACGGCCTAGCAGGCGGAAGTAATCGGAATCACTATGGCCGAATTTGGCCAGTGTGCTCTGCTCTTCAGGGCTAAATTCATGCAACGGTTTCGCCGCCAGCCACGGCTCCCAGCCGAGTTCCTGTTGGGTAAATGCGGTGAGGGCGGTTTTACCCGTCACCGTGAGCGGCGCATCATGCCATTTACCCGCTACCGCATGCGGCTGCGTGGCGGTCTCTTCGCCGTTGAGCAAACGCAAACCCGCGAGTAAGCGGCTCTGGAAGCTGACAAACGCAACCAGCTGCGCCAGCGTGACGATACCGCGCGGCGACCAACCGGCACGTTGCAGCGTTGCGATGTGCTGCGGCGCGGCATCCACCGGGTGCAGGCTCAGCAGTTCAGCAAACGTTAAACCGGCATCGAAGCGTGCGCTGTGCGGCTGATTCGGCTGCCGGTAATGTGCTTCGAGGCGTGATGCGCCATGCCAGGCCGCCACCTGCGCGGCGAGGACGAAGCGTTCAGCCAATGGCAAATCTTCATCATCTTGTGTAAACAAAACGTCATAGCTGCCTTGCGTATGTTGCGTGGCAGCATGGCGCTCGGCGCGGGCTTGCGCCAGTTCAGATGCGGGATCGATATCCGCCAGCGCGGCGAGTAAATCTGTCGGTTGAGACATAAAATTCTCCAGTTAAAGCATGAGTAGGTCGCCATAAATGGCGTAATGCCGTTCAGCTAAGCGCAACATCGAACCACCGCACATTTCGTAGCGGCGCGATTTATCGCGCAATGAATTGCGCCGCTACAAGGTGTGCGCTCAGTAATGTGTGTATTCATCTGTGTACCTTCATGCACACCGGCTTAGCCACGCAGCGCGGGCGCAATATGGTCGGCAATTAATTCAATGGAACGCAGAATGTCGGCGTGTGGCGGATCGATGGAGTGCACCTGGAAACTGATATCGGTGACGCGTTGCAACACGGTGTCTGCCAGCAGGGATTGCCGCACCCGTTCTGCATCGCCGAAGTGCGCATCTAACTGGCGCGCCTGCTCATCCAGCGTGTGGCCAACCACATATCCTGATTCGCGGAAATGCTGCGCCTGACGCTGCAAGCCCGGCTCGGCAAGGCGACGCGCGTAGTCGTTGGAATCGGCGACAAAGGCGGTGCGCGAGGCCAGAATACGCGGCGCAATGCCCGCCGGTAATGCGGCAAGATAAGCATCGATCATCGGGTTCTGGATGTGATCGAGCGCTAAATCCGGCTGACCCGCCGGACGCGGCTGGGTGCGCGACAACATCAAACCGTGCCCGGCTTGCCCGGCGCGCGCGGCACCTTCCACCGAGAAAGTGGCAATCCACACGCGTTGTGCCAGCGTCGGTGCAGCTGGATAGAGATGATTATCCGGATGTCCCAGCGTATCGCCGCGCCATGCGCTGAGCAGCTGATGAAGATGATCGGCAAACACGCTGGTGCGTTGGTCGATGGTGATGCCAAACGGCAGAAACGAGGTCGCGGTGCCGCCCGATCCTAAACCTACTTCCAGGCGACCATTACTGAGCAGGTCCAGCACCGCCGCATCTTCAGCAACGCGCAGCGCATTCTCCATCGCCAGCGTGATGATACCGGTGCCAAGGCGAATCGTGCGGGTGTGTGCGGCAACGTGTGCCAGAAACAGCAACGGCGACGGCAAGCCGCCTTCTTTCTCATGAAAGTGATGCTGAGCAATCCACGCGCTGTCAAAACCGGTGCGCTCGGCGTGCTGAATCTGCTCGGTTGCCAGGCGATAGCGCTGCTGTGCGGTGGTGTCATCCAGCAGGCGGGTGAAAAAACCAATGCGTTTGCGCGTCATGCAGACTCCTTAATCAGCGGACGGAAAGCAGGAATCGCGTCAATCAGCGATCGGGTATACGGATGCTGAGGCGCGTTAAAAAGCGTGACGGTGTCACCTTGCTCCACCACTTCACCCGCGCGTAGCACGGTGACGCTGTGTGCAATGCGGCGCACGGTTGCGAGATCGTGGGTGATGAACAGATAGGTGAGGCCCAGCTCACGTTGCAGTTGTTGCAGCAGGTGCAGAATCTGCGCCTGCACCGTGACGTCCAGCGCCGAGGTGGCTTCATCCAGCACCAGAATCGCCGGTTGGATAATCAGGGCGCGGGCGATGGCTACACGCTGACGCTGGCCGCCGGACAACTCGCGCGGTTGGCGTTGCAATAATTCCAGCGGCAGCGCCACGCGTTGCGCCACGGCTTCGACGCGTTCGCGCCGCTCGTTACGGCTTAGCTGCTCAAAGTTACGCAGCGGTTCCTCAATGATGGCGAACAGCGTCTGGCGCGGATCGAGGGAGGCAAAGGGGTTCTGATAAACAAACTGAATCTTGCGGCGCAGTTGACGTTGCGCTTCACCGCGCAGCGCGGTGGCGTCAATCCCATCAATCACCACGCGACCGCTGTCGGCCTGCTCAAATCCCAGCAGAATGCGCGCCAGCGTGGTTTTACCCGAACCGGATTCGCCAACCAACGCGTGGGTGGTACCACGCGCCACGCTAACGCACACCGCTTTGGCGACCTGCAGCTGCTGCTGGCGACCGAGGGCAAACTGTTTATTGATGTTCGAGAGCTGGATCGCGGGCGACGAAAAGTTGGCTTTGGCGGGCACCGTCAGCGCGCTGTGGCCCGGATCGGCGTCTTGTAACAGTTGTCGCGTGTAGGGATGTTGCGGCGCGGTGATCACCTGCGCTGCCGGGCCTTGTTCCTGCACTTCGCCATGACGAAATACCAGCAGACGATCGGCACGTTCTGCTGCCAATGCCAAATCGTGCGTGACAAACAGCACCGCCGTGCCGGAATCGCGGCGCAGCACATCCAGCAGATCGAGAATGCGTTTTTGCACCGTCACATCCAACGCGCTGGTGGGTTCATCGGCAATAATGATCTGCGGACGTAGGGCGAGGGCGATGGCAATCAGCACGCGCTGTTTCATGCCGCCGGAGAGCTGATGCGGATACTGTTTTAAGCGCTGTTCCGGATGACTGAGACCGACCTTCTGCAACAGCTCGAGCACGCGCTGCTGGCGTTCGGCTTTGCTGATTCTCAGGTGTAGCTGCAGCATTTCACCGACCTGATCGCCGATCGTTTTTACCGGATTGAGCGAGTTGCCGGGATCCTGCGGTACTAAGCTGATGCTGACGCCACGCAGGCTATCAAGGCGTTTGGACGACCAACCGGCGATATCGGTGCCGTTCAGCACTATCTTGCCGCTATCACGGCGGCCGTTTTCCGCCATCAGACCAATAATAGCCTGTGCGGTGGTGGTTTTGCCGGATCCGGATTCACCGACCAGCGCCACCATTTCACCAGGCTGTAACTCAAAGCTAACGTTGTGAACCACCGCGCGCCACTCGCCGCGCTGGCGATAACTCAGGGTTAAATTTTCGATGGCTAATAACGCGCTCATGCGTCACCTCCGGCCAGTTGACGGCTGATGCGATTGGCGGCCAGTACCACGGCGACCACCACGATGCCAGGGAAGGTGGTGAGCCACCACGCAGTGGCCAGATAATTGCGTCCTTCGGCGATCAATAATCCCCACTCAGGCGTCGGCGGCGGCGTGCCGTAGCCCAGGAAGCTGAGGGTAGATAACGCCAGGATTGCCTGACCAAACTGCAAGGCGGCAAAGGCGATCACCGCCGTCAGCGAGTTAGGCAAAATGTGACGCCACAATACGCGCCAGAAACTGCCGCCGCTGCCGTAGGCCGCTTCGACGAATTCACTGCGGCGCACGCGCACCACTTCACCGCGCGCAAGGCGAGCGAAGCTGGCAATAGAGGCGATGCCTACCGCCAGCGCGGCGTGCACGGTGCCGAAGCCCAGCAGAATCAGAATGCTGAGCGACAGCAGCAGCGAGGGAATCGACAGCAGCACATCGACTAAGCGCATCAGCCAGTTCTCGGTGCGCCCGCCAATCGCGCCCGCCAGAACGCCGAGCGTGGTGCCGCCAATCAACCCCATCGCCACGGCTGCGACCGCCGCCGACAGCGACTGAGACGCACCGTAAATAATGCGCGCGTAAAGATCGCGGCCTAGCTGATCGGTGCCGAGCCAGTAAGCGGCCTGTGGCGGCAGACGCTGCGCGCCGGGGACGCCTTCAGTTGGACTGAAATGGGTAAACAAGCCAGGCGCAAACGCCGCCAGCAGCGCCAGCAGCATCACGCCCCACGCCAGCCACAACCCCGGCTGGAGGGGGAGCACGCGTAACGCACGCGCGTTGCCATTGCTTTGACGCGCAGTTGAGTAATCGACCAGACTCATCGGTTGCCTCCGGCAATAGATTGCAGACGCGGATCGAACAGCGGCATCAACGCATCGACCAGCAGGTTAATCAGCACAAACGCCAGCGCAGAGATCATCACCACCGCCTGTAACACCGCGACGTCCTGATTATTCACCGCCTGCTGCGTCAACTGTCCGACGCCGCTCAGGCCAAACACGGTTTCGGTTATCAGCGCACCGGCAATCAGCTCACCGAGTAGCAAGCCCGCGACATTCAGCACCGGTAGCAGCGCATTGCGCATCACGTGATGCCACAGCACGTGGCTTTCGCTGGCGCCTTTGGCACGCGCCACCGCCACGAACGGCTGGGTTGAGACCTGATCGATGCTGCGCAACAGAATTTGCGCCAGCGGGGCGGAAATCGGAATCGCCACGGTAATCACTGGCAGGATCAGGCCTTGCAGGGCTGAAGGATTGATCACTGGAATCCAGCGCAGCTGGAAAGAGAACAGCTGAATCAACGCGATGCCAAGCCAGAAGGTGGGCAGCGAGATAAACAGCGCCGGCACCGATTGCAGCAGCGAACGCAGGAAACGCAGCGCAGGCAAACGTGATAACGCCGCCAGCGTAAAGGCGATAAGCGTCGCCAGCGCAAAGCCGAGCAGTGCCAGTTGCAGCGTAGCGGGCAGATTGCTGATCAGCTGTTCACTCACCGGCACGCCCGCCTGCACCGAGTAACCAAAATCGCCGCGCAGCATCGCCAGCAGCGTGTGCACGTACTGCTGCCAGAGTGGATTATCCGCGCCGTAAGCAAGGCGCATTTCGGCGATTTGATCCGGGCTGAGGCCCAGATCCGGGTTCTGAAACTTGATCAGCACCGCATCGCCGGGCAGCACCTGCAGCAGAAAGAACGACAGGGTAAACGCGGCCCACAGCACCAATACGCTTTGACCCACTCTTCGCAGCAGTGAACGTTGCATCATTGAACCGCCTTAGTGTTTTTCCAGCCACGCGCCGTAGAACGATGGACGACCCACGGCTTCAAAATTCACCCCTTTCAACCACGGCGCACCAGCAAACACCTGCGGCTCTTCAAAGATCGGAATCACATACGCCTGGTCGAGCAGATAACGCTGCGCATCACCGGTCACCGCCAGGCGTTTTGCCGCATCGACTTCGGAGGAGATACTCAACAACAGCGTGTTGAGCTTGTCGTCGCGGAAGTTCTGCACTTTGTCGCTGGAGCCGCCTTTTTGCAGCAGCGCATCGCGGTTTGTCGGATAGAACTGGCTTTTCACCACGTCAGGATCGGCGCGGCCCACTTCGGATACCACCAGCGGGGTTTTCAGCGGATCGAGGTTATCCAGTACGCGGCTGCCAGCGTCACCGGCTTTGACCGCCAGCGCGACGCCAACCTGACGCCATTGCTGCGCCACCAGCTGCAGCACTTCTTTGTTCTGCGGCTGCGGTAGTGATTCGTAAATGGTTAACGCCAGTTTTTTGCCATCTTTCTCGCGGATGCCGTCGCTACCCGGTTTCCAACCCGCGTCATCCAGCAGTTTTTTCGACAACGCGGGATCGAATTTCAGCTTGTCGGCCAGGTTGACGTAACCGGCGGCCGATGTGGCGATCACCGAGGTGGCTTGCGGATAGTTGGGTGAGAACAGGGTTTGCACCACTTGCTGCGCGTTGGTGGCGTGTAGCAGCGCCTGACGCACGTTCACATCGCTGACCAGCGGGTTATCCGGGCGGAAGCTGATGCTGTCGTTGACACCGCGCGTGGGGGCGGCATAAATCGGGAAGTTTTGCTGCTGCGCCTGCTTCTCGTCATAGGCTTGCACCTGACGAATAAAATCGGCCTGGCCGGCCAGCAGCGCGCCGATGCGCACGCTGTCTTCTGGCGTCACAATAAACTTGATGCCGTCGAGATTGGCAGGACCTTGCTGGGCGCTGTTTTTCGGGCCCCACTGGTAATCTTTGCGCGCGGTTAAATCGACTTCGCGCCCGAGTTTTTCATCGCTGACGACAAACGGGCCGGAGCCAATAATATGGCGCGCATCGCCGAGTTGGTCGAAGCTACGCTGCAGGGTGCTGAGGGAAACCAGACCTGAACCAATGGTTGCCGTGCCCTGTAAAAAACCGGGTGACGGTTTCCTGAAATAGAATTTCACCGTCTGCGGATCAATAACCTCACTGTGATCGTAATTATTAATCACTTCGGAAACCGGCAGGCGCTGGGCTTTATTTCCCAGACCGTAAGTATCAAAGTTTTTTGCTACCGCATTGGCATCTAATGGCGTGCCGTCGGAGAACGTGACGCCGGGACGAATTTTAAAGGTATATTCGGTTTTATCGGCGTTACTGCTCCAGCTTTCGGCAATCCACGGTTCCACTTTTAAGGTTTCCGGATTCTGCCACGTCAGTTTATCGGTGATTTGATTCAGAATACCGCCATTGGGATAAAAGCCACCGGCGGGTGGATAAAGGTTGGTATGCGCCTGTTGTTCGAGATAAATCAGCGTGCCGCCTTTGACCGGCGTATCCGCCGCGTGGGCACTAAATATCCCTGATAGCAGGGCCAAACTCAGAGCCTGCAAGTGAAAGTGCTTAGTCATGGTGATTCCTTTTTTTATCAATAGCCCGACGGGCGGTTTTCATCATTGAATGCCGCACCCGTGAGTTGAACCAAGGAATTGCACTAAGCTTTTCTGAAAAAGATAAATAGGATTGAAAAAGGTGAAGAGATGTCGTGGCGCTTCTTTACCTCTTTGTTGATATGAACAACGATAGTGCTTATCGCATGTATTGTAGCGGCGCAATTTATTGCGCGATAAATCGCGCCGCTACACAATGTGCGAATATTAAATAACCTGCTCACGCCTTATAAATGCGCGTTGCTACATCACCCCCATTAATTGCGGTAGCCAGAGCGACAATGCCGGAATATAGGTAATCAGCATCAGCACAATAAACAACACGCCATAGAACGGCAGCATGGCCTTAACCACTTGCTCAATTTTCTGCTTACTCACTGCGCTGGCCACAAATAACACCGTGCCGACCGGCGGGGTAATTAAACCAATGCCAAGGTTGGTTAGCATAATCATGCCGAAATGCACCGGGTCAACGCCCAGTGCGGTGGCCACAGGTAGTAATACTGGCGTCAGAATCAGGATCAGCGGCGCCATATCCATTAATGTTCCCACCACCAGCAACAGCAGGTTAATACACATCAAAATCACATATTTGTTACTGGAGAACTGGGTAAAGGCCTCGGTAATGATGGTGGGCAGTTGCATAAAGGTCATCACCGCACCGAAACCGGCTGCGAAGGCAATCAGCACCATCACAATCGTCACCGTCTTGATGGTGCGAAAAACCAGAATGTGCAATTGATTCCATTTGAAATCGCGGTAGATAAACATCGTGACGAAGAACGCCCAAATACAGGCGATTGCTGCTGACTCAGAGGCGGTAAAAATACCTGAGAGAATCCCGCCGAGAATAATAAAAATAGTGAACAGGCCCCAAAACGCATCGAAGAAGATTTTCACCGCCTGCTTATAAGGGATGCGCTCACCTTTAGGGTAACCACGTTTACGCGCAAAGATCAGACACATCACCATTAAGCATAATCCCAGTAACAGACCGGGAATAATGCCGGCGACAAACAGCGAAGAGATGGTGACGATACCGCCGGTGGCGAGTGAATAAATTACCGAGTTGTGACTGGGCGGAGTTAAAACCGCTTGCACCGACCCGCTGGCCGTTACTGCCGCAGCAAAATCACGGGGATAACCTTTCTCCTCCATCTGCGGAATCATGACTGAACCAATTGACGCGGTATCCGCGACCGAAGATCCGGAAATAGCGCCAAAAAAGGTTGAGGCGACAATATTAACCAGCGACAATCCGCCCCGAATGAATCCGACAAAAATATAAGCAAAGTTGACTAGCCGTCGGGCAATGCCGCCTTCCGCCATAATGGCGCCCGCCAGGATAAAGAAGGGAATAGTCAGCAGAGAAAATTTGTTGATCCCGTTGGTAATTTGTATCACTACTGCTTCCAACGGTAATTCGATCCACCATGCGCCAATAAATGCGCTTAACCCAACGGCAAACGCCACGGGAAAACCCAGCAACAGCAATACCACTAGACTGCCAATTAAAATGAGTGCGTCCATTTTTTGCTCCGCTTAATGGGTGCCACCAAGAGTGACGATTGCTCGCTGGCTTTGATCGCCATTAATTAATCGCTCAGCTACAAATAACAGCGTAAACACCGCGCCGACCGGGATGGGTAAATACATTTCGCCATACGTCACCACCGGCAGTGAGGCCAGCGTTTGAACCCACATCGCTTCACACAGGTTGTAGCTGGCGCGGAAAATCACCAGACAGGTGATGATCATTAAGATGTCAGACAGTTTCAGCAGCCAACGCTGGTTGGTGGGCGAGAGCCTGTCGGTCATCATTGATACACAGATATGCGTACCGGCACGAAATCCCACCGGCGCACCAATAAAGGTAAAGATGATCATGCAAATGATGGCGACCGGTTCTGGCCAGGAAAGCGCATCGTTTAACACGTAGCGTGAAAATATCCCGATGGGGATGACCGTCACCATAATTAATAGCGCCACAGCGGCAATCGCCATGCACAGTAAATAAAGCCCATCCATCAGACGAGAATATGCAGTCATAGTGTTTACCTGAATAAAACGCCACGTTGAGACGTGGCGTGGAAAGGGTTACTTCACATCAGCAATCTGTTTCATCAGGTCCTGATATTTTCCACCAAACTGATCGCGCACCGGCTGAGTCGCCTTGATGAATGTTTCACGATCGGTTTCCTGGAAGGTCACGCCGCCGGCTTTCATTTTTTCAATCGATTGCTGGGTGTAGGTTGCCCATAACTGACGTTCCTCATCCTGCGCTTCTTTGCCGAGTTTCTTTAGCAGCGCCTGATCGTCAGCCGATAGCCGATTCCACAACGGTTTGGAGTAGAGGATCATTTCGGGCTGAATGAAGTGCCCAGTCAGGGTGTAGTACTTGGTGACGGGCATATAGTTATGGGCGACAAACGTCGGTGGATTGTTTTCGGTGCCATCTACAACCCCTGTTTGCATGGCGCTAAACACTTCGCTCACCCCCATCGCCACGGGATTGGCCCCCATCGCTTTCAAGGTGGCCAGTGAGATAGCACTGTTTTGCACGCGAATCTTCATGCCTTTCAGATCGTCGGGTTTAGTAATCGGTTTTTTGGTGATCATGTTCCGCACACCGGCGTCGGTCCAACCGAGGAAAATCATGCGGGCGTTGGGATCGTTATCGAATTTGTCGACAATCTGTTTGCCGATATCGCCGTCCAACACCTGATGCATATGATTCTCATCGCGAAAAACATACGGCAAGGTTAAGACGCTGGTCTCTGGCGCGATGGTGGTGACCGGTGCCAGCGACACGCGAATCATATCGATGGCCCCGAGTTGTACCTGCTGCAGCGTTTGGTCTTCATCCCCCAGCACACCACCGGCATAAACTTTCATTTCTAAGCGCCCGTTAGTGGCTTTTTTCAGCTTCTCGCCCATGTGCTCAAGTGCCACGACGGTCGGATAGCCTGCGGGTTGCACTTCCGCCACTTTGATGACTTTAGCGGACACCGCGGCAGGGAAAAATGCTGCAGCGGAGGATAACGAAACTACCAAGAGTAATTTTTTAAACGTCATTCTTTTTTCTCCAGCAAAGGATGAAGCAGAGGTGCGGCACAATGACTTTCCAGAGGGGGGCCGCGTGGTGCCAGCATAGAGAAATTACTTCGCGGAAAAATAAGGCAATTGCGATTGGATGAATTGCGTCACATTTTGAAACGATGTTTTAATAATTTTATATTGAGTGTCACATTTTCAAAGCATCGCCTTAACAATTCCTGCGGGTTTTACTTAATTGTGTGTTTTAAAAGGAATTAAACCCGGTGCATATAGCCTATCTATCTGATATGCATAAAGTAAATATAGATACGACAATATGATGTTTTACGAATCAGTGATTACCGCACCACACTACTCGCCATATTCACTTTGATAAGGATAAGGCGCATGTCATACCGACTGAGTTTGCTGGATAAATCGCCGATTGCCGATGGAGAGACGGCCAGCCACGCGCTTCATCGCACTTTACAGCTGGCGCAGCAGGCGGAAGCCTGGGGCTATCACCGTTTTTGGTTAGCGGAACACCACAATACCGATCGTCTGGCGAGTCCCTCGCCGGAACTGCTGATCGCCTGGATCATTGGCCAGACACAGCATATTCGCGTCGGCTCCGGCGGCGTGATGCTGCAGCACTACAGCCCGTACAAAGTCGCAGAAAATTTCAACTTGCTGGCGTCATTAGCGCCGGGACGAATCGATATCGGTGTTGGCAAAGCGCCGGGCGGCTTGCCGCTCTCGACGCGTGCGCTGCAGCTCGGCGTGCATCTGCAGGAGAAAGGCAGCTTCGCCGAGCAACTGACGCTGCTGGATAGCTGGCTGCACGTGCCGCCGGTGGGTGATGAAGAGATTTTGCGCGCCACGCCGCAGCCGCCGCGTCCGGCGAATCGCTTCCTGCTGGGGGCCAGTGAAGAGAGCGCCAAACTGGCAGCGGAACTGGGCTGGCAGTTGGTGTTCGCCGCACACCACAACGGCGATCCGCAATTAATGGAAAAAGTGCTCAACGGCTATCGCCAGCATAGCAACGGCCAGCGCGCGCTGGTGGCGGTGCAAGTGGTGGTGGCAGATTCTCCAGCGGAAGCCGATTTGCTGGTGGATAACCTGCGCGTGTATCACGTCAGCGTGAAAGAGGGCCCCAGCGTTAACGTCGGCAGCGTCGAGCAAGCCGAACGTTATGTGCGTCAGGGCGGTTACACCGATTACGTGATTGAACCGCGCACGCCATCGCTGCTGAAAGGCACCGCCGCGCAGGTGCATGCCAAACTGGATGCGCTGCATCAGCATTTCGGTATTGAAGAGTTCGTGATTGATACGCCAGTGGCAGAAGAGCAGGCGCGGGTGAAATCACTCGAACTGTTAGCCACGCATCGTTTAGTGACGGCATGATTCGCCGCTTCCGGAGGCAGGTATGACGCAATTTAGCGAACATCAGCTGATTGACTGGCGACGCGAGCTGCACAGCTGGCCGGAGTTGTCCGGTCGCGAAGTCGAAACCACCGCACGCCTACGTCGCTGGTTACAGGACGCCGGTTTGCGTCTGCTGGATTATCCGCTGGAAACCGGCGTGATAGTGGAAGTGGGAAGCGGCGACACGCTGATTGCGCTGCGCGCCGATATCGATGCGTTACCGATTCACGAAGCCACCGGACTTGCTTACCGTTCGCGCAACAGCGGCGTGATGCACGCTTGCGGGCATGACGTACACAGCGCCGTGATGCTTGGCGCGGCATTACAGCTGAAAGCGATTGAAGATCAATTGCCTGGCCGCATCCGCATTCTGTTCCAACCGGCAGAAGAGAACGCCACCGGCGCACGCCAGTTGATCAACGCTGGGGTTCTGGACGGTGTGCAGGCGATTTTCGGGATGCACAATGAACCCGGTTTGCCGACCGGCACCTTCGCGACACGCGGCGGTGCGTTTTATGCCAATGCAGATAAATTTATCGTGCACGTTGCTGGCAAAGGTGCGCACGCAGCGCATCCGGAAGAGGGCGTGGACAGTATTGTGGTCGCCAGCCAGATCATTCAGGCGCTGCAATCGCTCACCAGCCGTAGCTTCAATACGCTGGACAGCTTAGTGCTCAGCGTTACGCGCATCGACGCCGGCAAAACCTGGAACGTGCTGCCCGGCGAGGCAGAATTTGGTGGCACGGTGCGCACCCACGACAAACAGGTGCGCGCCGAGCTGGAGCAGCGCGCCCGCACGCTGGTGGAGAACATCGCGGCGGCCAACGGTGCCAGCGCCACTTTTAGCTGGCATCCGGGTCCGCCAGTGCTGGAGAACGATGCGCGTTGGGCGCAGTTTGCCAGCCACGTGGCGCTGCAAGCGGGCTACCGCGTGCAAACCGCGGAGTTGCATCTTGGCGGCGAAGATTTCGCCTACTACTTACAGCAGATCCCTGGCGCGTTTGTCAGCATTGGCAGCGCAAGCGAATTTGGTCTGCATCATGGCGGCTTCAATCCTGATGAAGCGCTGATTGCCCCCGCTGCACAATACTTTGCGCAATTGGCTCAACACGCGTTGCAGCACCTCAACGTGCGATGTCGTGACGCCATTCTGAACTAACTCGATTCACG
Source organism: Enterobacter ludwigii (assembly GCA_900068845.1). Lineage (GTDB taxonomy): Bacteria > Pseudomonadota > Gammaproteobacteria > Enterobacterales > Enterobacteriaceae > Pantoea > Pantoea ludwigii_A. The sequence continues at coordinate 476,300 of CEFQ01000008.1, read as the reverse complement.
CATTAAATACCGATTCTGTACGGCGACACGATGTCGCCGTCAGGCTGCGCCTTGGCAAAAGAGAGAACATTATGACTGCAAGACAACTGCGATTGGGCACCATCCTGCATGGCGCATCCGGCAACATGTCCGCATGGCGACATCCGGCGGCGCTGGCTGATGCCAGTATCAATTTCGATTACGCCAAACACATTGCGCGCAAAGCGGAAGCGGGCAAGCTGGATTTCCTGTTTGTCGCCGATGGCCTGTTTATCAACGAAAAATCGATTCCTCACTTTCTTAACCGTTTCGAGCCGCTGACCTTGCTGTCGGCGCTGGCGGGCGTTACCGAGCATCTCGGTTTGGTCGGCACCGTTTCCACTTCGTACAGCGAACCCTTCACCGTGGCGCGTCAGTTTGCCAGCCTCGATCATTTGAGCGGCGGTCGCGCGGGCTGGAATGTGGTGACCTCGCCACTGGAAGGGTCGGCGAAAAACTTCTCGCGCCAGCAGCATCCTGAACACGCGCTGCGCTACCGCATCGCCGATGAATATCTGCAAGTCGTGAAAGGGCTGTGGGATTCGTGGGAGAGCGATGCTTTCGTGCGCAATAAAGAGAGCGGCCAGTTCTTTGATCCCGAGAAGCTGCACACGCTAAATCACCACGGTGATTTCTTCCAGGTGCAGGGGCCGCTGAACATCGAACGCACGCCGCAAGGGCGTCCGGTGGTGTTTCAGGCGGGCGCTTCGGAAGATGGCAGAAAGCTGGCGGCGCGTCATGCCGATGCCATTTTTACCCATCAGCCGACGCGTGAAGAAGCACAGGCATTCTACCGCGATGTGAAAAAACAGCTGGTGGAAAACGGCCGTGAACCAGGCGACCTGCACATTTTCCAGGGCGTCGGCGTGATGGTTGGCGACAGCGCAGAAGATGTGGAGCAGCAGTATCAAAACACCGCCGCGCTGGTTTCCATCAAAGATGCGCTCAATTATCTCGGTCGCTTCTTTGATCATCATGACTTCTCGCAATATCCGCTGGATGCGCCGTTCCCGGAGCTGGGCGATATCGGGCAAAACAGCTTCCGCAGCACCACCGACGAAATCAAACGCAAAGCGCGCGAGCACGGCCACACGCTGCGTCAGGCGGCGCTGGAAGCGGCGACGCCGCGTCCGCTGTTCCACGGCACGCCAGAGCAGGTAGCCGATGGTTTGCAGCTGTGGTTCGAGAGCGAAGCCACCGATGGCTTCATCATTCAGGGCGGCACGCCCGATACCTTCGAACGCTTTGTCGATCGCGTGGTACCGATTCTGCAAGCGCGCGGCTTAAGCCGCACTGAGTATCCCGGCACCACGCTGCGCGCCAGCTTTGGTTTGAAAGATCCCGTTAACCAGTTCACACAACAATAAGAGTCGAGAATACGCTATGCAGAAAAAATCCCTTATCGCGCTGTTACTACTGGGCATGAGCAGCGCGGTATTCGCCGAAGAGGTGGCGGTTAACGGGCAGAACATCAGTGTTGAAGCCAATAAAACGCCTATCAATACAGCGAAAAATAATGCCGCTGTGGCGCAGATTCCGGCCGGACATCGCTTCGCCGTGCCGGGCTCGTTCACCGTGGCGGTCGCCGCGCTGAATTCACCGCCGCTGACGGTGTTCAGTGATGACAACAAAACCCTGCTTGGCAGCGAAGTGGATATCGCCCGCCTGGTCGCCGACAGCCTGGGTTTGAAACTCAACGTGGTGCCAACCTCGTGGGAAGACTGGCCGCTTGGCGTGGCATCGGGCAAATATGATGCGGCGATCAGTAACGTAACCGTCACCAAAGAGCGCAAAGAGCGCTTCGATTTCGCTACCTATCGCAAAGATTCACTCGGTTTTTACGTCAAAGCCAGCAGCCCGATTAAGTCGCTGACCAAAGCCGAAGATATCGCCGGACTGCGCATTATCGTTGGCTCCGGCACCAATCAGGAGTCGATCCTGTTGGCCTGGGATAAAGAGAATCAGGCCAAAGGGTTGAAGCCGTTTACGCCGGTCTATACCAAAGACGATGCGGCGCAAACGCTGGCGTTGCAGTCGGGTCGCGCGGATGCCTTCTTCGGTCCGAACGTAATTGGTGCCTGGAAAGCGGCGCTAACCAGGCAAACGCGTTTAGTCGGCAGCGTCGATGGCGGCTGGCCGAAAGCGGCGCACATCGCGGTGACGGTGAAGAAGGATGGCGGTCTGGTGCAGCCGATCAACACCGCGCTGAATGGCGTGATCAAGAACGGCGATTACGACAAGGTGCTGAAGCGCTGGGGTGAAGGCGTTGAGCGTATCGACAGTTCAGAAATCAATCCGGCCGGATTGGGTGATTAAGGAGGCCGCATGAGCGAGCAACTGTTCCGCGAAGTGTCACCGGAAGCGCCTGAGCTGCAGCCGATTTTGACCGGGCTGTTTGGTGAATACACCGCGCGCTACGGCGCGTTCTTCACCAGCCAAAAAGAGGTTGAGTTGACCGAATGGTATTTGCCGCCGCGCGGGCTATTTATCGTGCTGGAGCGTGACGGCGAAATCATCGCGATGGGCGCGTACAAACCCTATGACGCGGTGACCGCCGAATTTAAACGCATCTGGACGCGCAGCGATCTTCGCCGTCAGGGGCTGGCGTTGTTGATCCTGCAGGAACTGGAGCGCCGTGCGCTGCGTGCTGGTTACCAGCGCGTGTTTCTCACCACCGGTTTCCGCCAGCCGGAAGCGGTGAAGTTATATATCGGCCACGGTTATCAGCCGCAGTTTGAGCTGCTGGAGGATATGGAAGTCTACAGCCAGCCGCCACACGATGGACGCTTGCGCTTCCTGAAAGTGATTGATGTGCATAGCGTGGCGCAGGCCAGTTAAGGAGTTGCAATGCGTAATGAACAACAACGTTTAACCGTAGTGCCGGCGCGATATCCGGCACGTACCGTCGGCGCGATTGTCGCGCTGTTTATTCTGGCCAGCGTGATTGATTCTGTTGCCTTCAATCCGCGCTGGGAATGGGGCGTGTTCGCCAAATGGTTTTTTGATCCGGTGATCCTCAGCGGTTTAGGGCAAACGCTGCTGCTGACGCTGTTCGGCACTATCCTCAGCCTGATCTTCGGCGGCCTGCTGGCGCTGGCGCGGCTTTCGTCATCGTGGCTGCTGAGTACGCTGGCATTCGGCTATATCTGGCTGTTCCGCTCGCTGCCGCTGATTGTGGTGCTGATCATCCTCTACAACTTTTCTTATCTTTACGACATGCTGTCGCTCGGCATTCCGTTTACCGCGCTGTCATGGGGCCATTTCCAGACCATTAACGTACTCGGCCAGTTCCCGGCGGCGGTGATTGGTTTGACGCTGGTGCAGAGCGCCTACAGCGCCGAAATCATTCGCGGCGGCTTTTTGGGCGTCGATCACGGCCAGTTTGAAGCGGCTTCGGCGCTGGGATTATCCTCCACGCGTCGCACCTTCCGCATCATTCTGCCGCAGGCGCTGCGCGCGATTATGCCAACCACTTTTAATGAAATTATCAGCCTCGCCAAAGGTACCTCAATGGTGTACGTGCTGGCGATGCCGGAACTGTTTTACACCATCCAGATGATCTACAACCGCACGCAGCAGGTGATTCCACTGCTGATGGTGGGCGCGGCCTGGTATCTGATTATCACCACCGTGCTGTCCCTGCTGCAGCACAGCGTTGAGCGCTGGCTGGCGCGCAGCGTCACCCGTGAACCGCAGCCATCGCGCTGGCGTCAATGGCGCAACCGTAGCGCCAAACCTGTCACCGAGGAGCTTTCCCATGTCCGAAGCCATTGATTACCGCAAGAATCTGCATACTGCTGGCGCCATTAGCATCACCGGCGTGAGCAAGTCGTTCGGCAAACTGAAAGCGCTGGATGAGGTGTCGCTGGAGCTTGAACCGGGATCGGTGACGGTGATCCTCGGCCCTTCCGGGTCGGGCAAATCGACGCTGCTGCGCACCATTAATCATCTCGAACGTGTCGATGAAGGCTATATCCAGATCGATGGCGATTACATCGGTTATCAGCGCCGTGGCGACAAGCTGTATGAGCTGAAAGAGAAGGCGATTCTGCGTCAGCGCATCAATGTCGGCTACGTGTTTCAGAACTTCAATCTGTTCCCGCATCTAACGGTGCTGGAGAACCTGATTGAAGCACCGATTGCGCATCGCCAGCTGTCACGCCGAGCAGCGATTGATCGCGCCGGTAAACTGTTGGATGTGGTGGGCCTGCGCCATAAAGCCGATGCCTGGCCGCGCCATTTGTCGGGCGGCCAGCAGCAGCGTATCGCGATTGCGCGTGCCCTGATGCTCAATCCACGCGTGATGCTGTTTGATGAACCGACGTCAGCGCTCGATCCTGAGTTGGTGGGCGAAGTCCTGGATGTGATCAAAAAACTGGCGCGTTCAGGCACTACGCTGGTGATTGTGACGCACGAAGTCGGTTTTGCGCGTGAAGTCGCGGACAACGTGGTGTTTATGGTCGATGGCCGCATTGTGGAGCAGGGCAGCAGCACTCAGGTGCTTAATCAACCGCGCCACGAGCGCACTAAACGCTTTCTGGCGCGGGTACTTTAATGGAACGAGTGATGATCACCGCGTTACTGACAGTGATGTTAGCCGCGCCAGCCATTGCAGCAGAAACGCTGGATGCTAAAAATAACGAAACGCCGATCAATATTGCGGCGAATCCACAGGCTATCGCTAAAATTCCGCCGGATTTTCATTTCGTTAATCCAGGCTATTTAACCGTTGCCACCACGTCGATGAATTCGCCGCCGATTGGTTTGTGGGCATCAGATAATAAAACGTTGATTGGCAGCGATCCGGATATTGCGCGTTTGCTGGCAGATAGCCTTGGCCTGAAATTAAAACTGGTGCCGGCGGCTTGGGAAGATTGGCCGCTGGGTATCACCGCCGGGCGCTATGACGTGGCGATGTTTAATATTGCCGTCACCGAAGAGCGGAAGAAAAAGTTCGATTTCGCCACCTATCGCGCCGATAACCATGCGTTTGCAGTGAAAACTACCAGTGCGATTACCGCGATTAAAGGGCGGGAAGACGTGGCGGGCAAACGCATTATTGTCGGTTCCGGCACCAATCAGGAAAGGATTTTGCTCAGCTGGGATGAGAAAAATCGCGCGCAAGGTTTAGCGCCGGTGCAGCCGATTTATCTTAACGATGATGCTGCGGCCACGTTGGCGCTGCTTTCTGGGCGTGCCGACGCATCGTTTGGCCCGCAGGCGATGGCGGCATGGAAAGTCGCCTCGCGCGGGCAAACCAAAATTGTCGGCCACGGCCCATTCCGCGCGTGGGTGGCGGTGACCACCAAAAAAGGCAACGGATTGGATGTGGCGCTGCAGCAGGCGATCAATGGGGCGATCGCCAGCGGCGAGTACAAACAGGTGTTGGCGCGTTGGGGTGAACAGGAAGAGGCGGTTGAAACCTCGCAGGTGAATCCACCGGGAATTGTTTATCAGTAATTGTTTAAAGGGGATTGGTTTGATAGTTAAGAGACAACAATTCCCATTACCGAGCGCACACATTGTAGCGGCGCAATGTAGTGCGCGATAAATCGCGCCGCTACGGTATATGCGTAGATTATATTTTCGCTTTTTTAATCCATACCAATGCATCAGCGGCTGGCAGCGGGCGGGCGAAATGGTAGCCCTGAAAAAGATGACAACCTTTATCACGCAGGTAAGTGAAATACTCTTCACTTTCGATGCCTTCGGCGAGGACGGTTATGCCCATTTCGCGCGATAACTCGATGGTTTTTTGTACCACAATGGCCGATGACTCATTTTTGAAAATTTGCAGGGTGAGTGATTTATCGATTTTAATATCATCAATGGCAAAATCACTGATCGATTTAAGCGACGAATAGCCAACGCCAAAATCATCAATCGCCCACTTAACACCTAATTGGCTAAAGTGATTGATCACCTCACCAATACGCTTTTGATCGTAGATAAAGGTGGTTTCAGTGATCTCGAATTTCAGTCGTTCCGGGCGGATTTTATAGTGCGAGAGCGTCAGTAAGGTTTCCTGAGTAAAATCATGGTGCATCAATTGTAGCGGACTGATGTTAACGGAAAACACCAAGTCACCGAGGTACTGCGCACGATCCCATTCAGCGATTTGTTGTAAGGTGCGCTCCATCACCCATTTCCCAATTTCAATAATCAAGCCGCTTTTTTCTGCCACGGGAATAAACACTTCGGGTGAGATATAACCTTTCGCCGGATGCTTCCAACGCAGCAGAGCTTCAAACCCGATGAGATTTTTATCGCTATCGACCTGTGGTTGGTAATAGAGTTCCAGCGCGTTTTTTTCAATGGCCTGTGAGAGTTCACGCTTAATCAAATCGGTTTCAGAATAGTTGCCGCGCAGCGTGAAGGCGGTTAACAGTAACGCGATCATCGGTACCGCACAGTTAACGATATAGAATCCAGACTCTTGCGGAATATTGAATTGAAAGTGCTTAAGTTGCCATGTCAAACCGGTTGATATAAAAAACAGATAAACGACCAGACAGATTATCGGAAATATTTTACTTAAGTAGGGTGATTGCTGCCGCAATACCAATACTGAACCAACGGTTAATGCCACCAGATAATTGTACTCTGAATGCTTTTCAATGGCATGACCGTTATCCAGCAGGAACAACAATATAATGATCAGTAACAAAGCGTGGACGATGATATAGAGGTGCTTAGACAGTTTGTCACTAAAAGCCACAGCAGCAATATAAAACCCTAATGATAGGCTGATGCAATATAATCCCGCGACGCCATTCCGGCCACTGGATACATTGCTTATCACCATATAGAGGCCTGCTAAAATGCTGGAGAATCCAGCAATTAACAAGGTTAAACGTAATTTCTTCTCTGGATTATCCCCCTTCATTGCGAAGGGTAGATCCTTTACCATAGAATATCGTGAATTAAAATAAGAGTTCATCTGTAGTTCTCATTTCTTTACTTTCATATTAATCACATTTCTTTTCATCGCTATTCTAGAGTTAAGCGAGGCGAGTGTCATAAATTTTTTTCGTATTATACTTTTATTACCATCAGAGATTGTTCCTATCCAGTTATCTCTCCACGCGTTAGAATGAAATCGAAATGGAAAGTCTCAAACAGCACGTAAATTCACTCTTAACTTAGTGATTGCAATGAAAATACGTTTCCTATCTGCAAATGAGCTAAAGCTGGCCGAGGTCCGTACAATCCTTGGGCCAGTAGGTGTCGAAGTACTCCCTATCGCGCGCCGTATCGAAGAGATTCAGACTGAAAATGAGGTTGAGCTGGTGCGCGACAAGCTCACCAAAGCGTTCTCGATTATCGGTCGTCCACTGTTTGTTGAACATACCGGGCTCTATCTGGATGGCTTGAACGGCTTACCCGCCGGGCTCACACGCATCTTCTGGAGCCGTCTGAACGCCGAGCGATTTACCAAGCTGGTTAACGGTCTGGATAGCCCCTGCGTTACGGCGAAAACGGTATTAGGTTATTGTGACGGGCAAAAAATGTATCAGTTTGAAGGCGAACTGCGCGGCACCATCGCCACTGAGCCTGCTGGCCCACGCGAATTTCAGTGGGACTGCGTATTTATCCCGGAAGGGCACACGCAAACTTTCGCCGAAATGGGCGAACTAAAAAATGAGATTTCTATGCGCCGTTTGGCGTTGGATCGCTTTGCTACCTTTTTGAAAACGTCGCGAGGACTGGCATGAAACCGGAGCTTAAACGCGCCTACGACGCCGGTAAACTGATCTTGTTTGCGGGGGCGGGCATTTCACGCAATCTTGGCCTGCCTGAGTGGCATGAGCTGATTGCTCATCTGGCCAAAGAACTCGGCTACGACCCGAAAATCTTCAATACCTACGGTACGCATTTGTCGCTGGCGGAATATTACAAACAGCGTAAAGGCTCGCTGGGGCCGCTGCGCAGTTGGATGGATCGCGAATGGCATCGTCCGGATATTGATGTGCGCAGTTCTGAAATCCACACCATGATTACGCAAGGTAACTTCTCTCGCATCTACACCACCAATTACGATCGCTGGCTGGAGATGGCGCACGAGGCGCACAATGTACCTTACAGCAAAGTGGCAAATGCAGCAGATTTGGTGTCTCTGACCGAAGATAAGCGGCATATCATCAAACTTCATGGTGATTTCGACGACGATACCTCAATCGTGCTCGATGAGAGCAGCTACTTTGAGCGCCTCTATTTTGATTCGCCGCTTGATATCAAACTCACGCACGACGTGATGGGCAATTCGGTGTTGTTCGTCGGCTATAGCATCAGCGATTTCAATATTCGTCTGTTATTCTACCGCCTGACAAAAATGTGGGGCCGCACTGGGCTGGCTACCGCACGTCCCAAATCTTATCTGTTCACTAACCGCAATAATCCGGTGGCGAAAGAGGTGCTGGGACAGTGGGGCATTGAGATGATCGTCTCGGAAGAGGACGATCCGCGTAAAGCCCTGGCGCTGTTCCTGGAAGAATTACTCGCTTAACAGCAGAAAGTCATTGCCTGGAAAAGTTTGATCAGAATATACTGTATATAAATACAGTTAACCGAGGTGCATCATGGCAGTCGAAACCAAATATGTTGTAGTCAGAAAGGGTGAAGAAAAGATGACGTTTGCCAATAAAAAAGACGCGGATGCCTGGGACAAAATGCTCGATATGGCAGACGCCTTCACCGATTGGTTGCAGCAACATCAGCCAGAATTGGGTGAAGCGCAGGCTGAAGCATTGGGTCTGTTGTTGGCTGAACAGAAAGATGCGGTGCAGCATATTTTGCGCACCAGTAAACGCCCTGACGTGGTCAAGCGTGACGTAGCGGACGCTGAGGAACCTGCTGAAGCCTCTACAGCATCGGATGCTGAAACAGAAGCTGCGGCGCCGGAAAAGAAAGTGCGCGCGGTTAAAGCGGCCTAATTGGGCTAGGTCGCCATGATTGGCCTTATCACTTTGCACATACCGTAGCGGCGCAATTTATTGCGCGATAAATCGCGCCGCTCCGGTATATGCGGTGATTAAATTTAATGCCAAAGTGCGCCGTTTTGTAATCTGCCCCCTTCAGCATTTAATCTGGTAGCGGGTACTGCGTCCGCCGCCGGGTAATTTCTGCAGACAACCTTTCGCCAGCAGTTCGGTCAGATGCCGTGTGGCCGTGGCTTTACTCACTTTCGCCACCTTCTGGTACTGACCTGCGCTGATGCCTTCGCTAAAACCGTGTTCACCGCCATCCAGCAAGCGATTCAGCACGCGGGTTTGCTCCGCGCTAAGCTCAGCAGCGTTATGCATCAGCCAGAAACGCGCTTTATCTTGCGTGCGCGTAACGGTTTTCAACGCGTGTTCCAGGCTGTCATTCATCACATCGCAAAACCACAGCAGCCAATCTGTGACGTCCATTGCACCGCGCTGCGTCTCCTGCAGGATGCGGTAATAATCCGCACGTCGCGCCAGGATCGATGCGGACATGGCATACAAACGGATGCTTTTGCTATCAGCCTGTGCTAACGCCAAATCGGTTAGTGCGCGGGTGATGCGCCCATTTCCATCCTCAAACGGGTGCAGCGTGACGAACCACAGATGGCAAAGCGCGGCGCGCAATAGCGGATCGAGCAGCGGATCCTCGCGACTGTGATTAAACCAGGCAACAAATTCATCGAGTTGAGCTTTCAGACCGGCACGCGGCGGCGCTTCAAAATGCACCGTTGGTCGATCGATACGCCCCGAAACCACCTGCATCGGCTCATCACCACGCAACGTTCCTACATTCAATCGCTTGATCGTCCACTCACCTTCCGGGAATAACCAGCGATGCCACTGATACAATCGCGCCAGGGTAAGGGTTTCATCGCGTTGTGTGATGGCATCCATCATCATGGTAGCCAGCCCTTCTGAACGTTCTGAAACCGGATAAGGTTGATCGAGCGAAACGCCCAAACGCCGTGCGAGAGAAGATCTTACCGATTGCGCATTGATGCGTTCATCCTCAATCGCTGAGGATGAAAGGATGTTGCTCAGCAGCGTATCCAGCGTTTGTTGTTCGCTATTCTCCTGCACGCTGGCACGCCCCAGCAAAACGCCACGTTGTTGCTGCAACTGACGCAGGCGCGGCAATATTTTGTCGTCCTGCCAGTGGAACTGCGGCCATTCTGGCCGTTGCCAAATCCACATAGGTTTTCTCCGCTAGCCAATGAGCTAAATAGCGAGATTATTCGGCTCGATATAAGAGCTGAATAATAGCCCGTATTCGGCTCAACGACCAGCCTCAGACGAAAAAACCGCCCAATCGTCTGGTTTCCGATCGATTTATAGCCATCAAGTTCCCACTCTGCGCGCCGATAGAGTGTTCAAAGGGATGTACGCGCACAGGGAGTGGTTGTGAATACCGATAAGTGTCAACTCCAGGAGCGCCATAATGGCCAAACACGCATCACCTAAGAAAACCATGAGCACCCGCACGCAGATGCTGCTGACGGGCGCCTTAACCATTACGCTCGGCTTTGCCGTGACCATCGGCGTCCTTAGCTGGCAATCCAGTAACGAACAAAAGTCATTGGCCGAAAACTATTTGCAGCAGATTGCGCAAAGCCAGGCGCTGCAAATTCAGCATCAACTTAGCTACGCGCGTGATGTGGCGCACAACCTCGGTCACAGCCTGATTGCGCTGCCCGCGGCGGGCATTCAGGACCGCAAAGTCGCGGACAAGCTGATGGAATCGGCGCTGCGTGATAATCCGGATTATCTGTCGATATCCGTCATCTTCGAAGAGAACGCCTTCGATGGACGCGACGCGGAGTTCGCCACCCAGCCCAATGCAGCGCCGAAAGGTCGCTACGCTTTCTTCGTCGATCGCGATCAGGCCGGCAGTTTCAACATGCATCCGCTGACCTCAATCTTTACGCCGGGTCAGGGCGATTACTATCTGCTGCCGCAAAAAAGCCAGAAAGACACGCTGATTGAGCCGTACAGCTACGCCTATAACGGCGTGCCAACACTGCTGACCTCAGTGGCGGCACCGATTGTCAGCCAGGGCAAACTGTGGGGCGTGGTCACATCCGATATTTCGCTGGCTTCACTGCAGGAGAAGGTGAATAAAATCAAACCCTGGGAAGGCAGCGGCTATGCGATGTTGCTCTCCAGCGCCGGCAATGTGGTGTCATATCCGGATAAAAGCCAGACCAGCAAAGCGTGGAAGGGGGATACGCACAACTTCAGCCATAGCGTAACGGAACAACACGATGCGCTGCTCGGTGAAGATGCACTGGTGACATGGCAGCCGGTGGTGATTGGTAACAGCGATCAAAAATGGTATCTCGGCGTGGTTGCGCCAGTGAGCCAGGTAATGGCCGCCGCACATCGCCAGCTGATCAATGCGGTGATCCTGATGGTCATCAGCATTCTGGTGGTGTGTACGCTGCTTGGCATGCTGTTCAGCCGCAAAGTATTGAAACCGATTGGTGGCGAACCGCTGGAAGCCGCAACCATCGCGCTGGCGGTGGCCGACGGCAAACTGGATAACGTCATTACGCTGAAGGGGCGCGATAACAGCAGCTTGTTCTTTGCACTGCATACCATGCAAAACCAGCTGCGTGATATCGTGGGACAGATTCAGGATGCCAGCTCGTCGGTACGTCAGGGCGCGGGTGAAATCGCCAGCGGCAACCTGAATCTGGCTTCACGCACTGAACAACAAGCTGCCGCACTGGAGCAAACGGCTGCCAGCATGGAGCAGATCACCGCCACGGTGAAACATAATGCCACCAACGCCCATCAGGCGACGACACTCACCGACAACGCCACGCACATTGCCAGCCGCGGTGAAACGCTGGTGGGCGAGGTGGTGCAGACCATGGCACAGATCGACGACAGTGCGAAGAAAATTGGCGACATCACCGCCATCATCAACAGCATTGCCTTCCAAACCAATATTCTGGCGCTTAATGCCGCAGTGGAAGCGGCACGCGCCGGTGAGCAAGGGCGCGGCTTCGCCGTGGTGGCTTCGGAAGTGCGTAATCTGGCCCAGCGCAGCGCCAATGCGGTGAAAGATATCGGCGCGCTGATTGAGGAATCAACGCAGCGCGTCGGCAGCGGCGTGCAGTTGGTGCAGGATGCGGGCCGAACCATGCAGGAGATGACGCAGGCGGTGAATTCGGTGCGCACCATTATTGGTGAAATCGTCATTGCATCTGATGAGCAGGCGCGCGGCATTAGTCAGGTGACTATCGCGGTGAACGAGATGGACAGCACTACGCAGCAGAACGCCGCGCTGGTGCAGGAGATGTCTGCCGCCGCCAGTTCGCTGGAAGATCAGGCCTCACAGCTGACGAACACCGTTGGGCGTTTCCAACTGAGCTAATCGGTCAATGGCCACGGATTAGCTATGAACGCGCTGAACGTGGCACACCTCTCTTTGCTGAATAACGGCTGCCGATCCACCAAATGATCAGCGCCGCTAGCGCGATCGCGCCCAGCACCGCAAACGCACTTTGATAGGAGTAGGCTGCGGCAATGTTTCCCGCTAACGCAGGACTCATTGCCGCGCCGATGCCCTGCATCAGCATAATAAAACCCTGACCGGCATTCGTATGGCCGCTGCCCTGAAGAACTTTCACGATATAACCGGGCACCGCCACGCCCAGCAGACCCGCCGCCAGGCCATCAAGCACTTGTACCGGAATCATGAAATAAGCGCCGTCAAAGGCTGAGGCGATCACCGCGCGAACCGGCAGCACCAGCAGCGCGGCGGTAATCAGTGCCGGATAGCCGAAGCGCGCTGCGCGGCGTGCGGCATACAGCGCCACGGGGATCATTACGCATTGTGAAATAACCACGGTGGCGGCAGCGTAAAGCCCCGGACTGATGGCACCGTTATGTGCCGCCGCAACACGCAGGCTCAGCATGGGTAACAGCGCAGCATTGCCCAGATGAAAGAGCAATAACGTTACGCCCGCGACAATGATCGCAGGTTCGCGGGCAATCTGGTAAAGACGCGGAACGTTACCGGCCGATTCCGGCCCAGAAAGCCCGCGCGCCGCGAGATTGTCGATATCGTTATGGCGAATAGCCAATACCGCTGCACCCGCGCAAAGCGCCATCGTGGTCATCAATACAAACACCGCACCCGTTCCCCAATACCACACTGAAGCGCCAGCAATGATCGCGGCCGTCATATTTCCACCGTGATTGAAGGCTTCATTTCTCCCCATTTGATGACCAAACCCTTGAGGTCCTGCTAAGCCGAGGGTGATCCCGGTCAATACTGGCGCGATGAGGGCGGCTGAAAGGCCGGTCACAATCTGCGATAAAACGACGATCCAACTCTGTTGGAAATACCAAAGCAGCAAGGTGGAAAGCGTGATCAGGATTGAACCGATGATCAGTAGCGATCGTTTATGACGCGTGGCGTCCGTGGCTAAACCCGCCGGTAAGGTGGCAACAAGCCCCGCCAGGCCTCCCGCGGTCATGACCCAGCCAATATCTCCGGCATTCCAGTGCCGTTCCGTCAGAAATATGCCCAGAAAAGGCCCGAGACCATCTCGTACGTCAGCCATAAAAAAGTTAACCAGACACAAAGCCTGAAGCGAACGCAGTGGCATAGCAATCCTCAATGATTAAGTGAAGCGCGCGGAACGGGACGACGATAATCATGGCAGGAAAACGGCGATTTGCCTGTTGTGACGCGCAGTAAACCTTGTTAATCATTGTGACGGGTGCCAAAACGCTGGCGGTACTGTCCGGGCGTGACGCCGGTGAGTTTGCGGAAAATTTTGCGAAAGGCGGAAGGATCGCTGTAGCCGATTTCCCACGCGATGTGATCGACAGAACGACTGCTCAACTCCAGCGCATCGCGGGCTTTCATGATGCGTACCTGCTGCAGGTAATCTGTTGGCCGCAAGCCGGTGGCTTTCTGGAAATGGCGCAGAAAAGTACGTGGTGTCATGTTCGCCAGCGCCGACATGGTGTCAATGCTGTGCTGTTCGGCAACATGGGCATGAAGATGATGCTGCGCGCGCAGTATCTGGGCGTCGCCATGATCGAAATTGGGGATAAACGCGGAGTAGGTGCTTTGCTCGCGTCGCGGCGGATCGATCAGCAAAAAGCGCGAGGTCGCCAGCATGGTGCCGGTACCCAGAACCTTTTCAATCAGCGTTAACCCCAAATCGGTCCACGCCAGAATGCCTCCGGCGGTAATTATATCGCCATCGTCGATCACCATATTGTCCACCGCTACCTCGACCGCAGGAAAACGTTCCGACAGCGTCTGCGCAAACGCCCAGTGCGTAGTGGCGCGACGGTGATCGATCAGGCCAGTTTCTGCCAGTACAAAGGCACCGGCGCAGATCGAACAGAGCGTGACGCCTTGATCATAAAGTTCGCTCATCCAATTGGCGGGCACCTTCATCGGCACCATTTTCGCCGGCACCACTAGACTTGGCGGCGCAATCACGTAGCTTAATCGATGTGGCATTGTGGGATGGCTGTCCCAAACGCAGGTCATTTTTTCGCTATGGGGATCGATCTGCCAATGCGATACCCGAATGGCTCGCTTGCGCTCCTCTCCGGAAATATTCTCCGCCCATTCAGCGGCAATACGGAACATATCGGTTAAGCCATAGATTGCCGCGAGCTGGCAATCGGGATAGATCACTAAGCCAATCTCCGCCACAACGTTATTTTTTGCAGTTTCCATGAATTGTCACTTACGGCCCTTAATGTGTCATATATGACAATGTTAGCGGCTATTGCTTTCCCTGACAATAAGCCCATCGAACATAAACCATCCCATTCAGAGGACACGCATATGAGCAACGGCATCATCACTACCCAAGACGGTACCCGGATTTTCTACAAAGACTGGGGTCCAAAAAACGCCCAACCGATCGTGTTTCACCACGGCTGGCCGTTAAGCGCCGATGACTGGGACAACCAAATGTTGTTCTTCCTGGCGGAAGGTTACCGCGTTATCGCTCATGACCGTCGTGGACATGGTCGTTCAGATCAAACCGATAGCGGCAACGATATGACCACTTACGCCGCCGATGTGGCAGAACTCGCTAAAGCGTTGGATCTGCGCAACGCTATCCATATCGGCCACTCAACCGGCGGCGGTGAAGTGGCGCGTTATGTGGCGCAGGCTGAGCAAGGCCGGGTGGCGAAAGCAGTATTAATGGGCGCTGTACCACCCATCATGCTGCAAACCGCCGCGAATCCGGAAGGTTTACCAAAATCGGTATTTGACGGCTTCCGTTCTGCACTGGCAGCCAACCGCGCGCAGTTCTTTATCGATGTGCCAGCGGGCCCGTTTTATGGATTTAACCGTCCCGGTGCAAAAGTCAGCCAGGGTTTGATCGATAACTGGTGGCGTCAGGGCATGGCGGGCGGGGCTAAAGCGCAATACGACTGTATTACTGCCTTCTCTGAAACCGACTTTACCGACGATTTAACCGCGATTACGGTACCGGTGTTGGTGCTGCACGGGGAAGACGATCAGGTGGTTCCGATTGATGACTCGGCACATAAGGCGATCAAACTGCTGAAACATGGCACCCTGAAAACCTATCCAGGCTTGTCACACGGTATGTTCGCCACCCATCCTGAGCAAATTAACCCTGATCTGCTGGCGTTTGCGAAATCCTGAATAGCAGCTTGATGAGCCGGACATGCTGTCCGGCTTTTTAACGTTGTGGCTGGTTTCGGCCGCTGGCGTGAAGTCGATTATCTGTCAATCTCGCTGGCCGGGCTGAGCGCGGTTTTGGCTCGGCTGTTGACTGCCGGGAAACCCCGCTTTGCACACGCCGCCGTAGCCAGCGCCACCAACAGCAATATCAGAATCGCCCACGGGAAGGATTGGGAACCGGCATGCTGCAGCAGCAATCCGCCCGTCACACCGCCGAGGGCAATGGCACTGTTCCAGGTGACAACATTCATCGAGAGCGCCACATCGGCATAGTCACCGGCTGCATCGGCTAAAGCCGTTTGCAGCAGCGTTGCAGCCCCTCCAAACGTCACGCCCCAAACGGCAATTCCCACGTAGATGACGGCGGGTGTTGGCGTACGCAAACCAAAAACGACCGACACCGCAGCAAAAATTGCCAGAGAAAGCAGCACCGCTTTGCGCAGATGCGTATCGATGATCTTGCCGGTAATGAATATGCCGCCCAATGCCGCAATACCAAAAATCAGCAGCACGCTATCCACGCGATCCGCCAGACCGGCAGAAGCAATGAATGGCGCGATGTAGGTATAGAGAATGTTATGCGCCATCATCCATGTCAGCACCACGCCGAGCACGGCACTGACGCCCGGGATCCGCAATACCGCGCCGAGCGGCATTTTTTGCGTGGCGGATTGACCGGGGTAATTCGGTACGGCCAACAGAATCCAGCCAATAAGGATGATGGAAAGTCCGGACATGACGGCAAACGTCAGGCGCCATCCCAGTAACGATCCCATCCAGGTACCTGCGGGTACGCCGAGGGAAAGGGCGATGGGCGTTCCTACCATGGCGAGCGCTAATGCGCGTCCCTGCAGTGACGGAATCACCATTCTTCGCGCATAACCCGCAATCAGACTCCATGCCAAACCTGCGGAAGCACCCGCCAAAAATCTCGCGGTCAAAATAATGCCAATATGGGAGGACACGGCGGTGAGCGTGTTAAAAACCAGAAATCCGCATACCGTACTTAACAGCACACTCCGACGCGACCAGGTTCGGGTCATCAATGTCAGAGGAATTGCCGCCAGCAGTGAACCAGCGGCATAAGCTGTCACTAACTGGCCAGCCAGCGAGGGTGAAATAGCCAGGCCTTGGCTGATTTGCGGCAGCAAGCCAGCCGGGATGGTTTCTGTCAGGATGCAGATAAAACCTGCCATTGCCAGGGCAAGCAGCGCCAACACGGGCAGTTGTTGCGCCTCGCCATTTTTAAACTGTGATTTCATCATTAAACCTTACTGAGATGGGTAGCATCGCCATAGCGTGGCGCTGATATATATACTGATCGGTATTTATATTGCGGAGGCGAACCATGCGTTGTCAATGAATTCTGTATCGATTAGTATAAATAGCGGAGGAGGTGAAGATGAGAACAGGCAGACCAAGACAATTTGACCGGGATGAAGCGGTTATCAACGCCATGCACCTTTTCTGGGAAAATGGCTACGAATCAACCTCGCTGGCGCAACTCAAAGCCTCGATAGGCAAGGGGATCACCGCGCCAAGCTTTTACGCCGCATTTGGATCGAAAGAGGCGCTTTTTGCTGAAGCGGTGAGCTGTTATTTGCAAACGCATGCTCAGGTTACGGAAGCTTTGTGGGATACCCGCTTGCCAGCACGTCAGGCGTTGGAGACTGCGCTGCTCAATTCCGCCAGAATGCAGTACGATCCTTCGCATCCGCGCGGCTGCATGGTAGCGCTCAGCGTGATGTCGTCCTGCTCCGATGAAAACCGCCACGTACTTAAACCGCTTGAGGCATCACGAACGCGCACCCGTGAAGGCATCAAGCAATGCGTGCAGAGAGGTATCACCAGCGGAGAGTTGAGGAATGATGAGGAGACGCGTTCCCTGGCGGTGAGCTTTAACAGTTTTATGCTGGGCATCTCAACGCTGGCGCGGGATGACGTTCCCCTCGCGGAGATTGAGCGGGGAATCGCGCAGATGATGCGATTGTGGGATGCGTCGCGTGCGCTGACAGGGGAGTAATCTGGCATTGTGCACCTATCGGTAAAGTGAACAATGCCATTTTGGGCCAAAGAGAATTTCTCATTCATCTGCATTGTGCTGAAAGAGAGTTTTTCTAATCAGTATGTTATGCGTTGAACGGCAGGGTATTTTCAGAAAACCAACCCGGAACATATTCGCTCCAGGAGAACTTCCAGTATCCCTCCTCTTTACGAAGCTCAATACGATAATGCGCTCCGTACATCCATTCGCCCTGTTGATTTTTGAACTGTCCGGGTATCAAGCGGCCAGTCCACATCTCGGCGCTTTCACCGTCTGAACCTACTGTGATTTTAAGCGCTACACCGTAATGCTGCATCCACGGCCAGTGACGTCGAAATTCCTTTAGCGAGCCGACAATATTGTGGTGTCCGCTCAGCGGCCCTAAAGGCGGAAATTCCCCATTAGCATCCCAGGTGTAACATGTGCGAAATTGGCCAAAATCATTCTGATCGATACCCCATGAGTAGCGAGAGTAAGCCTCTTCAATCTGCTCTTCTACTGTGGAAACAATCTGGTTATGCGGTATACAGGCCCAGGGTGAATCAAGTTCACTGACCAACACCGGCGGTGCATCACCCGGCCGCCAACCCTGCTGACCTGGCGGCAGCGTCCAGCCGGATAGGGCGTGACGGTCTCCTTCTACCCAGCTGATATTGACCAGCACTTCCGTCACTTTCCACTCACTATCGATTAAATTTAGCGTTAGACGGACAACGGCACCAAAAAGCGCGGCTGGGGTAGACTTTATATCTGACGCGACCTCTCCGTAGAGGTAGGCGCTGACCATCGCCATACCCTGACCGTTATCGGCAGCATAATAATTCGAGGTGATCAGATTGCGATGCTGACCAGAATCCGTATCTTCACGAAATGCCGCGATAACGGTTTCATCACCTTTCAATGTGCCTTTATGGCTACTTCTGAGCGTGACAGAAGCGGACAGGAAGCGTGAGGCGTCCTGCCAATCGCCGGTTTCCCAACTGCGACGAAACGCGTCAAGGAAGCCAAGCGCTTTAGCGCGGCTTATTATCTGGCTCATATATTCACTCTGATTGGTGTCCGGAAGACTCAACGTTTTTTGATCTCAGTGATGTAAGTGACGGCTACGTGATCGGCAAAATTGGGCACATCATCATAGGCCTCAACGCCGGTCGGTGAACTAAACGCAGCCATAGCATCTTCAAGGGAGTCGAACCACAGTTCTGAAAACCCATCGACGGGCGAGTCAGGATAACGTTCGCGATCAATAGGATTGAGCACATAACCACGCAATCCTGGTAAACGCAGGGCAATTTCGGTATGGACTTCATCCCAGTGTTTGACGAAATCTTCGAAACGCTGTCCCTTCTTCCGGGTAATAAAACCCACATGCTTAAAGCCTTTTACCGTTGTCATATCGATCTCCGCTTGTTTTTTCAGTAAGCCTGCATTCAGGCATGGTCTTCGCCATAAAACGGGTAGTCGGTGTAACCGTCGGCACCACCACCGTAATACGAGCTCTTTTTCGCCATCGTTAGCGGCCAACCGTTTCTGATCCGATCTACTAAATCAGGATTGGCAATAAAGGGACTGCCAAAGGCCGCGAGATCGGTCAGACCATCTTTAATCAGGCTTTCGGCTTGGGTGGCTGTCAGACCGCCTGCGAGAATCAAGGTGCCACGCCAGGTGTGTCTGAACTCTCGTAGCAGGCCGTTGAACATCACTGGCCCCTGAGCCATCAGATGAACATAGGCAATATCACGACGATTAAGCTGTCGGCCTATGTGCAGATACGTTTCTGATGTCTGGTTATATGACGGCATGTCCTGCAACTGATTGCAGGGTGAGAGACGTACGCCGGTGCGTCCGGCACCGATCTCAGCAATAACCGCATCGGTAATGTCCAGCAGCAGGCGAGTTCGGTTCTCAAGCGTGGCACCACCGTAGAGGTCGGTGCGGGTATTAAATACGGGGTTGATAAACTGCTCGATGAGGTAGCCATTTGCCGCATGAATTTCGACACCGTCGAATCCCGCCGCCATGGCGTTTGCTGCCGCACGACGAAAATCGTTAATTACACGGGCAATTTCATCCGTCTTAAGTGCTCGCGGTTTGCTGGCGGTTACCGTTGCTGCCTGACCATTTTGATCCCAGGCAAACGCATTGCCGCCCTGAATAGCGACTGCGCTAACGGGATCTTGCCCCGCTGATTGCAGGCTAGTATGTGACACGCGGCCAACATGCCAGAGCTGAGCAAAGATTTTACCTCCCCGCGCATGCACGGCATCCGTAACCGGCTGCCATGCTGTCACCTGGCTGTCGAGATAAATGCCGGGTGTAAAAAGATATCCCATCCCTTCACGTGAAACGGGCAGACCTTCGGAGACGATCAGCCCGGCGCTGGCGCGCTGCGCATAATAAAGAGTGGTCAGCTCATCGGCATGTTCGTCGCTGGCGCGCGAACGGGTCATGGGCGCCATCACAAAGCGATTGTTGAGCTGAATATTCCCGAGCTGATGACGGGCAAAAAGCTGTTTCATATCGCCTCCTCACCGTTTCCAGCATTCAGCAATCAGCTGATGGGAACGAATTCGCGCGTCAGCGTCATGGATCCAGGAGTTCACCATAATTTCATCTGCCCCGGTACGGCGCACCAGATCCCTAATGCTTTCGCGTACTGTCTCGGGGTTACCCCAGATCGACTCGCGCAACTGACTCAGCACGCGTTGTGCCTCAATGGGGGGCCACAACGCATTCATGTCATCAACCGGCTTGGGAAGCTTCACTTCAACGCCACGCCCCAGATTGACGAATTTCTGCAATTCAGTGGTTGCCAGTCGATCGGCTTCCTGCTGAGTGTCAGCCGCAACCACGTTAACGCACACCATGACATAAGGTTCGGCGAGGGTTGCAGACGGCCTGAAGCCGGAGCGGTAAGTATCAATCGCCGCCAGCATCGCGTCGGGTGCAAAGTGCGAGGCGAACACCAGTGGCAGGCCTTTCGTTGCAGCCAGTTGTGCGCTGAAGGTGCTGGAGCCCAGCAACCAGAGTGGGATATTGAGTCCAGCACCCGGAACCGCGGTTACGCGCTGACCAGGGCGAGAAGGCGCCAGGTAATGCTGCAACTCGTCCAGCATTTCTGGGAAGTCGAGTCCCTTCGCGCGGCTTTCGCGGCGTAAGGCCTGAAGGGTTTCCTGATCGGTGCCCGGCGCCCGGCCCAGTCCCAGATCGACTCGGCCTGGGTAAAGCGTTTCAAGCGTGCCGAACTGTTCAGCAACCACCAGCGGGGCGTGGTTAGGCAACATAATGCCGCCCGAGCCAATACGAATTTTGTCAGTTTTGGCACCGATGTGACTCAGAATTACCGTAGTAGCGGCACTGGCAATATCGACCATATTGTGGTGTTCAGCCATCCAGAAGCGATGATAGCCCGCCTCTTCGGCCGCTTTAGCAAGACGAACACTGTTGCTGATTGCATCGCTAAGATTGTTGCCCTCTGTAATGGGAGCCAAATCCAGCAATGACAGGGGGATGTAAGTGTCTTTCATAGTCATTTCCTCGGCCTCGGTAATCAGTTTTGAGGCGAAACAGTAAACCTGGAAATCACTATGATTGTTTTTTAGGAGATGATAAATCCGGTTAAGTGCGCATCTGTGTAGACATAAATTCCACAATTAAACGGGAAGGTTAGCGGTATCTTAACGTCATCCTGACAAGCGGATAATCCGCATGTCACTTACTCTACGCGATGGGAATATCGATGACAGATGAACAGATAATCAAAGCCCAATATCATGCAGCCTGTGATATTGCATACCGCTGGTTTGCCTTCTTTGAAGGAGAGACTGAGGCACTTGATCAGCACAGCGCTCTCTTTTCCGAAGATGTCATCCTGACGCATGCAGGCACGCACCTACTTGCCCAGGGAAAAGAGGAAATAAAACAGTGGCTGCGTAATTTGCCTTATGAAAAGGGTTCGCACTTCATCCGTAATATTGATGTGATTAACAGGGCTGATAACCAAGCCGACGTTAATATGAATATTAGTTATCAGAGAATTGACGCTAATCAGGAGGTGGGTGGCGCCTTATCGGAATACAGAACAAGGGTGAAATTTGATGAACGGCACAATGCGACATTTACATTCATTCAAAAAACACCCCGTTTCCCCAATCCAGATCCGGTGTTTCATGATTCATTTGCTGTGAATAGACTTCGTTCGTTTATTGCACGTTTCAGCCAGTTAATCATTTCTGACCCAAAGGGCATTGCCGAATTAGTGGCAGCAGAAGCCGATCAGCAGACCACAGCTATGATAAAAACCCTTAAATGGGATGAAGAAATCGGCATCTTAAAATTGCTGAGCTTTGATCCGGAGCAGTCAATATGTGAATTCCTTATTTCATCCAACGGAATACAGAATACGCTCGCGCTGACGTTAATTGAGTCGGCGGGGCGTTATATGACTATACTGCGCGCTACAATATCTGAACGTTCACTCAGCAAATTATGAGAAAAACCGATCATTTAGGTGGAATCACCGCATTTGTGACAACCGCGCAGCAAGGCAGTTTTACTGCTGCAGCTGAGCGATTGGGACTGACTAAATCCGCCGTTGGCAAAAGCGTCAGCCGGCTTGAGGATCGCCTTGGCCTCAAACTGTTTCAGCGTTCGACGCGCAGACTGAGTCTGACCCCCGACGGTGAGAGTTTTCTCACTAGCTGCCAAAGTGCCATCGATATTCTTGAGCAAGCAGAAGCAGAACTGACTTCACATATTTGTCAGCCGGCAGGAAGGCTGCGGGTCGATTTGCCTGCGGCCTTTGGCCGCCAGCGCATATTGCCTGTCCTGCTACAAATCACGCGAAAATACCCCGAGCTTGCGCTGACGGTCACTTTTAGTGAGCGATTTGTCGATCTCATCGAAGAAGGTATTGATCTGGTCATTCGCATCGGTGAGCTGGCAGACAGCAGTGGGCTGGTTGCCAGAAGACTGACCACGCAAAAGCTGGTGATATGCGCCTCGCCTGATTATCTGCTTTATCATGGTGAACCCGTTACCGCCGATGAGTTGAGTGAGCATCAGTGCGTTGTGGGATTTCGTCGCAATCAGCCCATTTCCTGGCTGCTGCGGGATGACGAAGGCGTGATAACCCGTTTTACACCCCCGCCGACGCATGAATTTGCCGACGGCGATGCGATGCTTGCCGCTACGTTGGCAGGTTGCGGCTTGTCACAGCTGCCATTGTGGTTGGTGGGTCAACATCTGGAAAGTGGAGCGTTGCGAGAGGTTCTGCCTCTTAATTCGGGGGGAGAGATGCCAATAAGTGCCCTCTGGCCCAAGAGCCGTCAACTGCTGCCTAAGATCCGTTACGTAGTGGATACGTTGATTCAGGCAGCAGAAGAGGGCGCGCTTGACTGATCACGCTTGTTCAGAATAGGCAGGATAATCGGTATAACCTTCCTCAGAGCCACCGTACATGGTGGCTCTGTTAACGTCATTCAGTGGCCAGTTATGCGCCATGCGTTCTACCAGGTCTGGATTAGCAATGTACGGGCGACCAAATGCAATCAGATCGGCTTTGCCCTGGCGCAGATAGGTTTCGGCCAGCGTTTTATCAAAGCCACCGGCGATGATGAGGGTACCTTCGTAGGCGGCGCGGAATTTATCTATAAACCCAGCGGGAATAGCCTGCTCTCCCAACGTTTGCTGATCGCTCAGATGCACATATGAAAGCGAACGCTGCCCCAGCTCTCTGGCCAGTTGCAGCCATGTTTCTTCCTCACCGGCAAATTCGTGCATATCAAAAAGACGTCCAAATGGCGCCAGTCGAATACCGGTTTTGCCTGCGCCAATCGCTTGTGCGATAGCGTCGGTCACTTCCAAAACAAACCGCAGGCGATGCTGATAATCTGCTCCGCCGTATTCGTCATTGCGGGTATTTAAGCCACCATTGATGAACTGCTCCAGCAAATAGCCATTAGCCGCATGAATTTCAACACCGTCAAATCCCGCACGAATAGCGTTTTTCGCTGCGTTGACATAGTCCTGAATCACTAACTGAATTTCATCACGGGTAAGCGCGCGCGGAGTTGAAACCGGTACCGGGCCTGGATTGCCCTGTTCATCCCGGGCGTAGCAGGTTGAATTTTCCGCCCTGACGGCTACCGAACTGACGGGAGCCTGACCGTCCTGTTGCAGGCTGGTATGAGAGATGCGACCAACGTGCCAGAGCTGAATGTAAATTTTGCCGCCAGCCGCATGGACTTCCCGGGTCGTTTTTTGCCAACCCTGTACTTGCTCATCATTATAAATTCCCGGCGTAAACAGATATCCCTGACCCTGAACGGAAATCTGTGCCCCTTCGGTGATGATCAGGCCCGCAGAGGCGCGCTGTTGATAGTACTTCGCCGTTAATGCATCGGCGGTATCTCCCGCGCGGGCGCGGGATCGCGTCATCGGTGCCATCACAACGCGGTTTTTCAGTGTGATGTCTCCTAACGTGTATGAGGTAAACAACTTGTCCATATTTTGCTCCTTTAAGTAAATGCACCCTCATGATGAGGGTCAGGAGAGGGTAAGAGAACACCTGTCTATTCCGAACAGATGTTCCATAAATTCTACTTTAAACTGCCGATTTACTGTTGTGCATCAAGCTCGTTCTGCGCAAAGCTGCGTCGATTTGGTGTCAGAACGGTGCTTCACCGCGATGCTGATAAACGCCAGGAGGGCAAAAAGTACGCTGCTAAGTACCACCGAGTGCGTGCCGAGTTGAGCGATAAACCAACCGCCAGTTAGCGAACCAATAGTAATGCCAAGGTTCGAGAACGACATATAAAGACTGTTGGCAAATTCTGGCGCTTCGCTGGCCTCGCGCATTAGCCAGGTTTGGCTGACAACCAAGCCGGAGGAGTGGAATGCGCCCCAGAATACGGTCAGCAAACACATTGCCAATGGAGAAAAGCCGAGGAACCACACCAGCAGAAAGACCACGGTAAACAACAGCGGATAGGCGTATGTGGTTTTCACCACGCTCTTCTGCAGAAAACTGCTGAACACTAAGTTGCCGGTGAAACCACAAATGCCGAACAGGATAAGCATCGCGCTAATGGCGTTGTTGCTGAGATGGGTCACGCTCGCCAAATAATCAGCGACATAGCTAAACCCAGAGAACATGGCCGCGAACACCAGCGTGACGGTGGAGATCGTCAGCCACAGTTTGCCATTACGTAATACGGAAACCTGGCTGGCAAAAGAGACTTTATGGGTGGCGGGCATGGATGGCATAAAGACCATGACGCCGATGAATGCCAGCACGCAGGCGATCGCACCAAAGTAAAATGCCGCAGACAGTGAAAGGTGATCGGCAATCAGTGAACTCAGCGGTACGCCCAATACTAAACCGATCGCCACGCCAGCAAAGACCTTGGCGGCAGCGCCAGCGGCTTTTTCTTTTGGAACAAAATTAGCCGCCACCACCAGCGCAACGGCAAAGAATACCGCATGCGCCAGCGCAGGAAGAATACGGAACAGCAGCATCAGGTTGAAGACATTAGTAGTGGCATATATCAGGTTTGAAATAATAAATACCACCAGAATACTGAGCAACACCGTTTTCTTATTGAATCCTGAAAGCATTAAAGTGATAAACGGCCCAGTCACCGCCACAATAATGGCGTAAATACTGACGAGGAATCCCACCTGTGTTGGCGTGACATGAAGTTGGGAGACGAGTTTTGGCAACAGACCAATGATGGCAATTTCGGTGGTGATGACCCCGAAAACAGCAACAGACAGCGCCAGTAAAAGCAGTGAGCTTTTATTTTGCATAGCATACCCTTGTGAAAAAACCGCAATGAAATAAAGGAAAGCCAAAGAGCGGAATACGACCTTTATGCGTTATGACCGGTATATTTTTCCGGAAGCGCATCATCGCGAAGTTTTCACAGCGGGGAAATATGCTTATAAACGTTTCAGTGGAGACATAGATTCGTCAATAAGGTTGTTAATAAGAGGATAGGTTTCATCAAACTCGATTTGTTGACGCAACCTTTCAGGCAGGCGCGCATTGAGCGAATGCCCCAATGCGCGTTGATCTTCTTTCTCTTGGGGGCAAATTAGCGTTAGGGTTTGCGCTGCAGCGTAATGCGGGTCAACTCGGAGGGTCGGCCCAAACGTACCGCCATGCCAGGCCACAGCGCGGTGCCATTGTTGACGTAAAGTTGCATGCCGCCCACCTGATAAAGCCCCGAGACAAAGCCCGCGTTGGGTTTCGCAAACAGTCGATCAAAACCTACAATCAGGCCGCCGTGCGTGTGACCGGAAAGTTGTAAATCGATTTTCTTAACCGCATTTTGCCGGGCGTTACGCGGCTGGTGATCGAGCAAGATGATCGGTGCATTTTCCGGTGCGCCCGCCAGCGTTTGCTCCAGATCCGGACCGACAGCACCACGTCGTGACGCGGATGTATCTGGCATGCCTGCAATCACTAATTCAGCCTGATCGCGCTTAATGACCGTATGGCGATTAAGTAGCGGCTCGAGGCCGAGTGACGCCAGATGCGCAGTCCAGCGCTCCTGCTCGAAGAAATACTCATGATTCCCGGTGATAGCAAAAACGCCATCCGGCGCATGTAGCCCACGCAGCGGTTCAACATCCGCACGGCGATTCTTCAGCGTGCCGTCAATCACATCGCCGGTGACCAGAATGAGATCGACATCCAGCGTCATGGCTTTTTGCACCAGCGCGCGCGTCCATTTCTCATTGAAGAGTTTGGTGATATGCATATCGGTTAGCTGTAACAGTTGATAGCCTTCGAACGCGCGGGGAAGGTTATCGATCTCAATCGTCACATCTTTAATCGGCGGAACGCGGATGGCCTGATAAACGCCGACGGTGGCCAGAATCATGGCAAACGCCGCCGCTACATAGCGAACCGCAGGCACGATTTCAAACGGATGACGGAACAACAACGAAACGAGCGCCACCACATCAATTACTAACTGCGTCAGCGCAAGAAACAACACGGCGCTGAAGCCCCAGTTGAATAAGATGACAATCGCGCGCGGCATTTCCGGGGAGAACATGCTGCCTGATGTAAATCGACTCACCAGCAGATACTGCGAAGCCAGTAACACCAGTAAAGACAGAATGATTTTTAACAGCAATGGCATGGCTAACGGGAATAAAAATCGTACGATCACATACCAGCTCGGTATGCTAAAAATCAGATGAAACATCACTCACTTCCCTGGTTAAAGGCGCTACACCAGCGCAAAAATACCCTACGCAGTGTAGTCTTAACGGATTAAAATTATGGCTTCGCCTGTGCTTTTTTTACGCGCCGCCGAACAAGGAGGATGCATGCAACGCCAGCAGTTGTTCGATCACATCAATCAGCATTATCAGATAGAGCCCGATTATCCGTGGAAAAAGCTCAGTGAATATGCGGTGCTGCGTCATCCACGGCACCGCAAATGGTTTGCGCTGGTGTTTCCGCTGGAGAGTCACAAACTCGGCCTGGCGGATGGTCCGGTGATTGAGGTGATGAACATCAAAATCCGGCCTGAACTGAATGGATCGCTGCGTCAACAGCACGGCGTTTATCCGGCTTATCACATGAACAAAGAACACTGGCTGAGCATCACGCTGGATAACGGCTTGCCGGATAGCGAGATTCTGGCGCTGCTTGACGACAGCTTTAACCTGACGTTTTAGTCAGCCTATGTGACAATGTCACTATTAGCCTCAACGCGCGCGACGCGATGGCATCATGCGCAGTAACGTGTTGTCTTTGAAAAGATAATGGTGCGCCATCGCGGCAACAGCATGAATGCCGATCAGCCAGTAACCATAAGGCGCGAGTGTTTCATGCCAGTCCGCAATCATGTCGGCGAAATCGGGATCGGGATCGCCACTTACCGGCATCGGAATGCCGAAGATCCACCATGTGCGACCCATATAAAAGCGTGACAAAATCCCCAGCGTCGGCAATACGATGAAAAACACGTAGATCGCCAGATGCATCAGATGCGCCAGTCCGGTTTGCCAGTGCGGTGGTTTGGGCAAAATTGCCGGGCTGCGATGGCGAAAACGCAGCAGGATGCGTGTCAGCATAATCACTAGCACACAACTTCCTGCGCTGAAGTGACTAATGATCATCACAAAGCCTTGCCACGAACCGCGCGTCGCCAATCCACGGAATTCCATGGTGCAATATGCAATAACGACTAACAGAAAGGTCAACCAATGAAGAAAAATCTGCGATGGCGCGTATTTATTGCTCATTTCTAATCCGTAAAATGTCTGGCGAGATGCGTACTTTAAGGGAAAATGCGCTGAATTAATTCATTATTTGACACATTAGTCATCTCGTTTTTACCCTTCCGCTTCACTTGCCACTAACAACTGACTCAATAAGCTTTTGAGCTGCAATTGCTGAGAGGCATCAAGCGCAGCCAGCAGGCTGTTTTGCGATTCCGTATGCACTCTCAGCGCTTGCTCGATCTTCGCTAATCCCGCATCGGTAAGCGCCACCAGCATGCTGCGCTTATCCTCGGAATCGGCGACACGCACAATTGAACCGACGGCTTCCAGCCGATTGAGGCGATTGGTCATCGCGCCCGATGTCACCAGCAACGATTTATACAGCTGCGTGGGCGATAAGCGATAGGGCGCACCCGCACGTCGCAGCGTGGCAAGCACATCAAATTCGCCATCGCGAAATCCAAACGGTGCGAGTGCTTCAGCACGGGCTTTCGCCAGATGCTTCATGATGCGCAGCATGCGACCAAAAACGGCCATCGACGATGCATCCAACTCCGGCATCGCGCTGGCCCACTGTTCCACCACAAAATCGACGTGATCCGTCAATATCCTTCTCCTTACAACCTGGTTGATGCATTTCTGCCCACACCGTATATCGCGCTGCTACGGTGTGCGCGGTCATTGATTTTCACCATCATCTCTTGCGCATTGAATCTCCCATTTGTTGCTTTGTGCGCATGGGCTATTACTGCTGCAAAAAGTATCTTAACGTTAAGATACTTTCAATGTGTCTGGAGATGCTCAGTGAATCGTACTTTACCTGCGGTTGGGATGTTTGCCTTACTGGTTTTTATTATCGCCCTGAATTTACGGCCAATTATGGCGGCGATGGGGCCGCTGTTTCCGCTACTGCAGCGCGACGCGCAGCTCAACGCGACGCAGCTAAGTCTGCTCACCACGTTGCCGGTAATCATGATGGGATTGGCGGCGCTGGCCGGTCCGCTGCTGCTGCGTCAGCTCGGTGAAGTGCGCGGTATCGCTGCCGGATTAGTGTTGCTGGCGCTGGCGAGCGTAGCGCGCGGATTCGACCAATCCGCGGGTGCGTTGATTATCAGTGCGCTGGTGGCGGGTGGCGGCATCGGGTTAATTCAGGCATTGATGCCAGCGCAAATCAAACGTCACTTCGGTGCAAAAGCGGGCACGCTGATGGCGCTGTTTACTACCGGCATTATGGCGGGCGCAGCGATTGCCGCCGCCAGCGCGGCGCCATTGGCGAATACGCAAGGTTTAGCGTTAACGCTGGCGATTCCAGTCGTGCCTGCAGTCCTCGCGCTGTTGTTATGGCTGAAGGTTTCACACGGCGTAGCGCCGATTCAAAGCAGAAACCCGCCACGCGCCACGCGCTCCACGCGTGCGTGGCTGTTGATGATCTTCTTTGGTATCGGCACCGGTGCATACACTTTAGTGCTGGCGTGGCTGCCGCCGTTTTATATGCAGCACGGTTGGCAACCGGAGCAGAGCGGATACGTGCTGGGCGCGCTGACGCTGACGGAAGTAGCCGCAGGATTTGTCCTGTCGGCGCTGATCCATCGTTTCCGCGATCGTCGCCGTCCGTTGCTGGTGGTTTTAACCTTTATTTTGCTGGGCTTGATGAGTTTGCTGCTGCTGGGTGGCGCGCTGGTGTGGCTGCCCACATTGCTGCTGGGAGTGGGCATTGGCGCGCTGTTTCCCCTCTCGCTGATCGTTACGCTTGATCACGCGCACACGCCGGAAGAAGCGGGCGCATTGCTCTCATTTGTGCAGGGAGGCGGTTATTTACTGGCGTCGTTGATGCCACTGATCGCGGGCATTGTACGTGACAGCGCCGCCTCGCTGGATAGTGCGTGGATCATAATGAGCGTGGGCATTGTGCTACTGATGGTGATGGCGCTGCGTTTTAAACCGCAAAGATAAACCGCCGACAGAGAATGTGATAAAACGTGGGGCAGTTTTTACACCTAAGGTCGTCATGTGTGACGGCCTGGCAAAAAAGGAGCAACGATGTCGCCACAAGTGGGGATCGGCGTATTAATTTTCCGCAACGGAAAACTGTTACTGGGGCAACGCAAAGGCAGTCACGGCGCGGGCGACTGGTCTGCGCCGGGCGGGCATCTGGAGTTTGGCGAATCGCCGGAAGCCTGTGCGCGTCGAGAAGTGCTGGAAGAGGCCGGCCTACAGCTTGGCGAACTGCAAAACGGTGCGTTCGTTAGCGATGTGTTTCCCGAGGTCAACAAGCACTACATTACGCTGCTGATGGTGGCGCAGGATGTTATCGGCGAACCGCAATTGATGGAGCCAGAAAAGTGCCACGGCTGGCAATGGTTCGCGCCGGAGGATCTGCCGCAACCGCTGTTTGCGCCGCTGCGCACCTGGATGGCGCGCGATGGATTGGCGGCGCTGCAGGCACTGGCTAAAGTGCGATAATCGCCTCAATCTCAATCTTTAAATCCGGCGAGAAAAGTTGGCTGATTTGTACCAGCGAACTGGCAGGAAGATGGTCGCCATAGTGTTTAAAAAGCACGGTGCGTAAAGCGTTGATTTCATCAAATGAGGTGATGAAAATCGTCACCCTAATCAGCTTTTCCAGCGAACTGTTTTCCTCAGCCGCGATGGTATGTAATTGCTGGAATAGGGTTTCTGCTTGCGTAGCGATATCGGCCTGCTGCGCTGGCGTACCGAAGGCGGTCAAGCCAGAAACATACAAGGTATCATTGTGCTTTACCGCATGCACATAAGGCGCTTTGACTTCACCCAATTGCGGATAGTTTTTACGAGTCAGCATCTGTTTCTCCTTAAACAATTTCAAGAACCATCACCGTAACCTCTTCATCAGCAATCTCACGCTGCTCCACATCCTGCCAGCCGAAGCGGCGATAGAGCGCTTGTTGATCCGGCGTATACAGCCACAGCGCGGTAATCCCACGCAGACGCGCTTCGGTAATTACGCGCGTCACTAAAGCACTCGCCAGCCCTTTGCCACGATGTTCTGCGGCAGTAATGACTTCGCCGAGCCAAAACTCGCGCTCGGCGATATCGTTAAGTTCGTAGTGGATTATGCTGGCGGTCGCCATCAATGCGCCTTCTGCCGAGGTCGCAATCAACGTCAGGGTTTGAACTTCATCAGCATTGCGCGCCTGTAAACGCTGCTGAATAACCGCCGCATCGCGCCAGTTGGGTAAATCTGACCATTCGCAATGCAGCATCCGTGTCACCGCGTCCAGAAACTGTGGCTGCTGCGCCAGCAGGCTAATGTGCATTTCTAATCCTAAAACGTGGCAGACGAGAGTGACAACATAGCGGCTAGCCGTTGATGTTGCCAGGCAAACTGCCGTTGCTTTTCACCATGGCAGTCGCCGAAATTCACCGTTAGCCCACTTCGTTTGCCAGCGCCACCGCATCTTCGCCGGCTGGAATGCGCATCGGTGCATTGGGTTCCGTCGCCGCTTGCCACACCGCTTCGGCTACATCACGCGCTTTGGTGGTCGGTTGCGGCTGAAGAGGATAGTTAGCGATACAGTTTCAAATTACCGGTTAAACGGGTAATTTTTTTCTTTGGACCGATCAAACCGATTGCCACCAACTCAATTTGTTCGCTGTGCGTGTCAGCAATACGTTCGCCGTACTCTTCATACGTTTTGCAGGATTGCGCCAGCGCGCTAAACGGCATCGCAAAGATTTCGCTATCCGCGACGCTTATTTGCTGTAATTCGCGCAGGTAATTGCCGTCCGCCAATAACACCGGCAGCGGCGCGTAGATGACGCCGGGATAATTAACGCCATCCTGGCTTTGTTGATCCGGCCCCACTAAATTCCCGATCAATTTTCCAAAACTGATGCCGATAACGCTAGCAGCGTTCATTGCCAATCCTGCAGGCAATTGCTGATCGATCACGATGGTACAGCGATGGGTGTTTACGTCGAAATTCATATTGAAGGTTTCATCCTGAGTGAGATTAGATAAATAAGCCAATGGCTGGCCGCACTATCTGTAGCGGCGCGATTTATCGCGCTTATCAAGGGGGCTATCTGCACATCGAGGCATTGCGCAATAAATTGCGCCGCTACGTTACATGCGTACATTTGTTCGGTTCACAAAAGTATGCGGCAACGCGAGAGAAAAGTGCTTGCGCAATAGGTTGCAAAAACGGCGGAATAGGGATAAAACCCCCCTTAATCACTACTTAAAGGAAAGAATTATCCGCTTATGACTCTGAGCAAGACAGATATCAAAATCCTTCAGCAGTTGCAGCAGGACGCGCGCATCACCAACCAACATCTCGCTGACGAAATTGGCCTCTCCGCTTCGCCAACCTGGCGCAAAGTGCGCAAGCTGGAAGAGGATGAAGTGATTCAGGGCTATCGCGCAGTACTGAATCGAAAAAAGATTGGCCTTAATGTGATGGTGTTTGTACGCGTCACCATTGATAGCCACAGCGAAGCCGAAGCGCGAAAATTCGAACAGAAAGTGATGGCGCTGGATAATGTGGTGTCCTGCTACAGCATCGGCGGCGATGCGGATTTCTTATTACAGGTGGTGGCAGCAGATTTGGATGCGTATGCGGAATTTGCTATGTCGGTCATTCGCCGCCTGCCGGGGATAAAGGAGATGCAAAGTATGTTTGTGTTGAAAGAGATAAAAGGATTGGCGGCCTGGCCTTTGGAAAAAAAGATGCTTAATGAATAGCTTCTGGCAAATTTCTGAACGCATGTTCATAAAGCTGAATGAAATGAATGTCTCTCAAAGATTTTAATTTACTCGTTCAGGGTAGATCCGCTTAAAAATACAATTTTATTGGCTCAATTCCTAAATCCTCTCTCCCGCCTCACAAATACTTAACTCAAACTGGACGCTTTCCTGCTTAAGCGACGATACTCATTTCATCTGATTTCAAATATTAAAATCCTGAAACAAATTAATTCAGTCAGTTAAACAATCTGAAGCACACTGCTGTGGGCCTTTTGTCTTTTCTCTCTTGAGGAAAACATTGTGTTTAAATTAAATCCGGTATTACTAAGCCTTGTGGCTGCGCAAGGCATGATGTTCCCTGTGTTGCCGACAACGGCAGCGATATTAAAGCCTTATACGCCAGAAATTAATGATAATAAGGTCGGAGCCTACTGTTTATGCAATGGCAGCACGCAAACGCTCAGCGGGTTACCTAAGTTTACACCCGGTGAGAGTGGCGTGGGGAGCGTGACAATTGGTGCGTTGCGATCGATTGGTCGTATTATTAATGACGATGTTATTGGTGCGCCACGCTTACAAATTGGGTTGCAAAATTATTCCATCGGCGTTTTTGATCCCAATTACAACACCTATGTTAATTATCAGGCGTTTAATAGCGCGGAACTGGTAGATTTACCGGCTGTTGGTCTGGAAACCGTAGTGCCAGATTATTTTGATGTCAACGACAAGCAATATATCAATGCGCGCGTCGCGTCCGTCAGTAAAGGCACGCTTAATATCGATATGGGTAAGCATAACGCGGCAACGTCTTCCTCCAGTAATAGCTGGTCAATGGCGGCGAAACAAAGTCAGTTATTTACCGCCAGCAATAAAGGGAATTTGAACTGGAACAGTAATAACCGCATTGCCTTCACGGCAGCAACCACGCCGTACGGGGGCGATCGGCTGGCGTATGACGTGGGTAACGTCGTTGAATATGCCGGTGTGTTTAGTGTTGGCATGTACGACGGCAGCGTCACCTGGTTTAACGTGACTAATCTTAGCGAATTGCGTGCTTACAACGACTGGCTCATCGAGCAACTCTCATACGGCAAATTGATTACCCAAAACTACAATAGCGATTTTAATCAGGCCTTTCGCCTGCGTGAGGGCCGCGTGGTCTATCGCATGAGCACCAACAACTTCGACGATGAAGTGGCGCTGCCGATATTCGATCAGGTGGTGCTCAGCGCCGATGGCCCGAAAGCGACAGTGAAAATCAATCGCGGCAAAACGCTGGAAGTGGTGAACAGCAATAGCGCGGTGATGCGCGCCAGCAACGGGGCGAAGGCGATTGTCGACGGCAAACTCTCCAGCACCGGTTCGGGGCTGGAGTTACTTTATGGCGCGCGCGGCTACAATAACGGCGTCATCAACGCCGGTTTTCTCAATAACGCCAATGGTACAGGTGTGGATAGCAGTACGGTTGGTGCGGGCGGCAGCGCAGTCACTGCCAGCTATGAAAGTCGATTCATTAATCGTGGTGTGATCAATGTGCAACCCGGCGCAGGCTTCAGCGCCGGCATCAATGCCTATAACAGCAAGGTAATTAACCACGGCAACATCAACGTCGGCGTCAGCGATGTCAGTAACGGTGGCGCAGCGGCTGGCGTATTGTTGAGCAGCGATGGCAAAGGCGGTTTCGTTAATGCCAGAGATGGCATCCTCTACATCGGGCGCTCACCGCAAAATCGCAAAAATGATCCAAC
Organism: Enterobacter ludwigii; assembly: GCA_900068845.1. Taxonomy (GTDB): domain Bacteria; phylum Pseudomonadota; class Gammaproteobacteria; order Enterobacterales; family Enterobacteriaceae; genus Pantoea; species Pantoea ludwigii_A. Next base: position 441,832 of record CEFQ01000008.1, on the reverse strand, counting down.
CGAAGATGTTGCCGTCAATCTGAGTGGCGGTGCCAGCGGTATCTATCAATTTCTTGACTCAAAAGCGGTGAATAACGGCCACATCGTCATCGGCTCAAAAGTGCAAAACGCGGCGGGGATGAAGGTGGAACTTGCGCCTCACGCGGTCACGCTTAACAACGGCGTAATCGACGTAAATGGCCTGATACAACCCGAGCCTGCAGAGAACGTTGGCATGTTAGTGCTCGATTCCGGCAGTCTCGGCAAGGTTGGCAATACGGGCACCATCAATATTAACGGCTACAACAGCACCGGACTCAAAGTCATCGCGCGCGATGGCAATGACTCCGTAGCGTTTTCCAGCGGGGCAATCAATGTGCCTGGCGATGGCGATCGCTATACCGACGCCTTTAGCACTGCAGTGTGGGTAAAGGGCGACCCGGGCGGTACCGCCTACGCAAACCTTAGCGGGCCGATTCGACTTGGCGGAAACGCAAACATTGGTATTCGCGCGGAGGGCAGCGCGGGCGTGGATGTCAGCGCCAATGCGGTGCCGATATCTGTGCCTGATCCCAACGTGTATACCGCTCGCCATATTAGTTTTTATACCATTGGACCCAACGCCAGAATCAACTTACCCGCCAACGGCAGCTACAGCGCCACCGTGCCGTACGGCAACATATTCCGCGTTGCAGATGGTGCAGATTTTGATGGCACCGGCCGCACGCTTTCCATGACCAACGCCTTTGCGACGGGCGTGTACGGCAGTGGTGAGTTCACCGACGTCAATACTAATGGCGCGACCTTCAACGTTGCAGGCAATTACGCCCGTGCAGTTGAGATCAGTGACGGTGCGCACGCCACCATTGATGCGGCTACCCGTATCAGACTGCTCAGCAATGGCGCGACTGGCGCCGTTGCTGATGGCAACAAATTCACCCTGGTGGGCCAACCGATCAATCCGGAAACGCAGTTTAATCCTGATACGCTGCTGATCAACCACGCGGCGCTTAGCGGCGTCGCTGATAATCAGCAGGCGTTGGTTGTCACCAATCACGCCCAGTTGCTTAATACCGGCGACATCACGTTAGGCGGCCAGAGGAACAACGGCATTTATGCGCAAAATGGCGCCTTTGCCTTCAACCGTGGCGATATTACGGTGACGCGCGGCAGCACGGGGCTGTATGCGTATGGCAACCCCGAATACACCGATGGCGTAACGCCGACGGAAGTCATCAATATCGGCTTACTCAATGTGTATAACGTGGATTCCGAGAGTTTTTCTCCCAGCAAAGGGGTGATCTCCTATCACCAGTTGGCGCGCTTCTCGCAAAACGGCACCATCAATTTGTTCGGCTCAAACGCGCTGGCGGGCGCGGTGTTCGCCGGTGGACTGCTTGAGTTAGGCGACGGCAATAGCGTGGTGTACCACGACAGAAATCAATACGGTTTTCGCGCGGCGGATCCCGGTACGCGTTTGATCAGCCATGGCGGCAGTACCGATGTCAGCACGGAAAACTCCAGGTTGTACGAAATTGTTAACGGCGCGTGGCTGTATGCCGAAACGCCAGGCAACGTGACGCTCAGCGGAGAAAGCACCACCGGTATGGACGTGAGCGGGTACGACGCTTCCGTTTCCAGCACCGACAATTACACCGTAACCGGTAAAAATGCCACGGTGATGCGCGTCAGCGGCAGCGCCGAGGGCGTCATTACCAGCGGTATCGCACTGAATGGCGAAAACGGTACGGCGGCGGCGGTCGGCGGCGATGAGTCGGAAATCTACGCCGCCTCGCAAATCACCGGCAACGGCCGCAATAGCACCGCGTTTGATGTGAGCGGGGTTGCGCGCTTGTTTAATCAGTATCAGGGCGTGGTCGATCTCACCGGGCCCAACAGCACCGGCGCGCGCGTGCATGACGGCGGTAACTTTATTAACCGTGGCAGCATGCATATCGCATCGGGCATCGGGGTGGATGTCAGCAGCGGCTACGGTCAATACGTTCCAGTGGACAGTTCCCTGCGCGTCGATGACGGCATCGCAGCGTTGCGCGTGGGTGACGGCGGCTGGCTGAAAATCTACGGCGACGGGCAGGGCGCGAGCGCCATCCAGGCGATGGGCAATGCGGATGGTTTGCTGCTTGATACCGGCGCGCAGGGCTTTGAAGCCAACGACATCATCCTGGGTAGCTACGGTAGCGGCAGCGTGATCAACAATCGCGCTGAAACCACCAATATCTCGCTGGAGAACGTGATGCTGGACGTGAGCGGCGGCAACGGTGTGCGCTCGGCCACCTCGTTCGATCCCAATGGCAGCGCGCTGATTAATGTCAGCGGCGGCGGTACCGGCTACCGCTTCGAAAATGCCGATGGTTCAACCACCAGCAACGATCTGGTGATCGGGAAGGATTATGCCATTTTGGTTTCCGGACAAGGCACCGGCATTCGCGCCAACACCCGCGGCAGAGTGATTTCGCAGGGTTCCATCGGCATTCGCGATTTCAACGGCGGTTCGGCGATTGTCACCAGCACCGCCAGCCAGGTGATCAACCAGGGCTCGATTACCTCGCTGAGCCGCGTCTCTCCGCTGATCGATCTGCGCGGCGGAGAGACGGTATTTATCAATGAAGGCACGATTAACGCGCCGTTCCCGGATCAGGTGGTAGTAGCCGGCGGCGCGGGTAATGATGTGATTGCACTGCTCGATGGTTCGGTGATTGGCGATGTGAATACCGGCAACGGCAGCGATGAAGTGATGGTCACCGGCGGCACGCTGAATGGCAGTCTGACGATGGGTAGCGGCGCAGCGAATCAGGCGACGGTGCAAAAAGTCAGCCTGGCGAATACTCGCCACATCACCACCGAAAACGGCGCAGGCAGCACGCTCAGCCTGAGCGAACTGACGGCGCGCGGCGGCTCATTTGCCAGCGATGATACCCGCAAAGGCACCAACCTCGGCGCGGGCTGGAGCACGCTCAACTTCTTCGCGACGAAATGGACGCTAACCGACAACATCAAACTGGCGCACAGCACCATCAATATTGATGCCGGCAGTACGCTGTTCGCCGGCGATAACGTCAACCCGTTGTTGCAAGGCGCGACCGATGATTCACTGGTGGTGAATAACGCCGGTACGCTGGATCTCACCAACGGCGGCAACACAGCGGCGAATACCCTAACCATTGTTGGCGAACTGGCATCGGCGGGCGGCAGCCTGAAACTCAACTCGACTGCGACACAAAGTGACACTTTGCGCGTAAACGGCAATGTCACAGGAACGACGTTGATCGAGGATCGGCTAATCGGCGGCCCGCTGCTGGATAGCAACCGCGATGGCGCGATTGCCAATAACGAAGGTGTTTCGCTGGCGCAGGTGACCGGCAGCGCCAGCGCAACCAGCTTTGCGCTACAGAGCGGCTATGTGGCGTCCGGGCCGTGGCAATACGGCTTAGCCAGCTTTGCGCCCGGCAGTTCCGCTGCGGGCGGATGGGATTATCGATTGGCTAACAACTTTGTCTGTGAAGAGGGTTCGCTGTGTCAGCCACGCGCAGGCAGCAATCAGCGCGCCGCGCGTCTGGCCGTGACGCCGCAGGTGCCATCGTATATCTCGGCACCGGTCGGTTTGGCTTATTACTCGCTGGCGGTAACCGACGATCTGCATAAACGCCTCGGCGAATTGCGTCAGCAGCAAACCGATTCTGCTGGGGTGGGCGGCGAGATGTTTATCCGTTATCTCGGCTCCAATCTCAAATATCAAAGCAATCGCGGTTTAGCGGATTACGGCTACGACTTCGATCTGGATTACAGCGCCGTGCAATTGGGCGGCAACCTGCTGCGTGCTGATGGCGCGAAAGATAGCCTGCGTGGCGGCGTGGCGTATACGCGAGGTAACACCCGTATTCGCCCACACGCGGCGGACGGTTACAGCTCCACCAGTTTTGATAGCGACAGCATTTCGCTGTACGGCACCTGGCTGCGTGACAGCGGATTTTACCTCGATGGCTCATTGAGCTGGGGTTGGTATCGCGGAGAAACCGACATTGCGCGCCAGAAAGAAGTGGCATCACCGAAAGGTAACGGCTGGACGGCCTCGGTAGAATCGGGCTATCCGTTCACCTTCGCCAACGGCGTACGCCTCGAACCGCAGGCACAAATTACCTGGTTGCAGATAAAAATGGACAGCTTCACCGATGGCGATCGCACGCGCGTAGCGTACAACGATTATGATCAAACCATTGGCCGACTCGGCGCGCGCCTTGATCGCACCTGGCAGGACGCCAGCCAGAATGCCTACACGCCTTATCTTCGCGCTAATTACTACAAAGGCTGGGGCGGTACCGCGAAAACCAAGATAGGTTCAGCAGATGCTGATGGCAGCCAAACCTTTGAAAGCGGTAAGTTCGGTCAGATGTGGGATGTTGGCTTAGGCGGCAGCGCTACGCTGAATAAGGACGTCGCGCTGTATGCCGAAGCGGATTACCGCAAAGAGATCGATGGCAACGGTGCTAAAGGCTGGCGTTATAACGCGGGCGTGCGATGGTCGTTTTAACATTTAGCGTGTCTACTTCATATCGCCGGTGTTGAACTCCCCAGCATGGGCGATATGCAGGCCATAACCGAAGGGCGCAACACGCGCGATGGGGCCGAGAAGACGCTACGCGAACTCAGCTGCGTTTTTCCTCCGTAGCGGCGCAATTTATGGCGCATTGTCTGGGTGGGCACAGAACCCGCACAGACATGCGCGATAAACCGCGCCGCGACAGAGTGTGCAAGTCGGTATTGCGCTTGGGATCATCAACCATGCACGTGCTGCGTACGGCGATCTCGCACCGAGACATACAAAAATGCCAGAACAAACAGTGCGGCGTAAATCACCACAATGGTAGGTCCCGGCGCGCTATCAAGGAAGAACGAGGCATACACGCCGCTGAATCCCGTCACCACCGCAATGCCTATCGCCAGCAACATCACCTGCAGGAAACGACGCGCCAGCAGTAAAGCGATAGCGCCAGGCGCGATCAACATGGAAATCGACAGAATCACGCCCACCGATTTTAGCGCGGCGACAATGGTTAACGAGATCAAACACAGCAAGCCGTAATGCATCACTTTGCCGTTGATGCCGCACGCGCGCGCCTGGTGAGGATCAAACGCATGCAGCAGTAAATCACGCCATTTGATGCCAATCAGCACGCTAACAATTAAAGCGATGGCTGCGGTCTGAAGAATATCCGCAAGGCTGATGCCTAACATATCGCCGAATAAGATGTGGTCGAGATGCACTTCAGGCTGCAGTTTCAGGTAGAGCACCAAACCTGCGCCGAACATGCCGGAGAAGACGATGCCCATCACGGTGTCGGGTTTGATGCGACTGTTCTCACTGATGTAGCCGGTAGCGACGGCGCACACCATGCCGGCGATAAACGCGCCAATGGCGTACGGCAAGCCAATCAGCCAGGCGATCACTACGCCAGGAAATACTGCGTGGCTCATCGCATCACCGAGCAATGACCAACCTTTCAGTACCAGAAACGCCGACAGCATCGCGCAAGGCAGCGACAGCACGAGGGTAGTGATCAGCGCCATGTTCATGAATTCGAACTGGAAGGGACTCAATAATAATTCAGCCATTTACGCCGTCCTCTAGGGTCTGACGTGCGCGACGGCGAGCGGCGAGCACGCCATGTTTAGGTGCAAATACAAAAGCCACTAAAAATACCAGCGTTTGCGCCACCACAATCACGCCGCCGGTCGCACCATCAAGAAAGTAGCTGCTCCAGGCGCCGAGGAAACTGGTAACGCTGCCAATGGTCACGGCAATCAGCAGCAAGCGCGGAAAACGATCCGTCAGCAAATAGGCGGTTGCGCCAGGCGTCACTACCAGACAAATCACCATAAACGCCCCTACGGTTTGCAGCGCGGCAACGGTAGAAGCGGAGAGCAGGGTGAAGAACAGGATTTTCAGCCACAGCGTATTTAATCCCAGCGAACGCGCGTGGCTCTCATCGAAGAACGTCACCATCAAATCTTTCCACTTCAGCAGCAGAATGGTCAGGGTGATAAAGCCAATCGCGCCGAGCTGCCAGATGTCGGCGGGTGCAACCGATAAAATATTGCCCAGCACGATGGTCTGAATATTCACCGAGGTGGGATTGAGCGAAACCAGAAACAGGCCGATGCCAAAAAACGACGAGAAGATCAGACCGATAATGGCATCTTCCTTTAAGCGCGTTCGTTGATTGAGAAACAGCATGCTGCCTGCCGCCAGGCCGCCGGAGAGGAAAGCGCCGAGCGAAAAGGGCAGGCCAAGCATGTACGCGCCCGCTACGCCGGGCACAATCGAGTGCGACAGCGCATCACCGATCAGTGACCAACCTTTTAGCATAAGGAAGCAGGAGAGAAAGGCGCAGATCGCGCCGACCAGCGCCGCGATCCACATCGCATTCAGCATGTATTGATAGCCAAAAGGTTCAATAATCCACGACATGGTTCGCTCCCCGGTGAGGATTTTTGTCTTTCATCAACTGCATCAACAGCGCGTTACGCTCATGCAGCGCGCCATCAAACGTCTGCGCCAGATTATCGGCGGTGAACGTGTCATGCAGCAGGCCGCTGGCCAGCACGGTATTTTTCACCAGCACGCAGCGATCGCAGAAATCGGGGATGGCATTGAGATCGTGGGTGGAAACCAGCATGGTGCGGCCTTCGTCGCGCAGTTCTTTCAGCAGGGCGATAATCGCAGCCTCAGTTTTGACGTCCACGCCGGTAAACGGCTCATCCAGCAGGATAATCTGACCACTTTGCGCCAGCGCGCGCGCCAGAAAGACGCGCTTTTTCTGCCCGCCCGACAGTTCGCCAATCTGGCGATGGCGATAGGCGCTCATGCCGACGCGTTCCAGCGCCTGATCAACACTGTGTTTATCGGCGGCACGCGGAATACGCAGCATGCCCATGTAACCATAACGGCCCATCATCACCACATCTTCCACCAGTACCGGAAAGCTCCAGTCCACTTCCTCCGATTGCGGGACATAGGAAACGATATTGTGTTTCAACGCCTTATTTGCCGGCAAACCCGCCAGCGTTACCGCGCCTGAGGCGAGCGGGACAAATCCCATGATCGCTTTGAACAGCGTGGATTTGCCGGAGCCGTTGACGCCAATCAGCGCGGTGATGCTGCCTGCGGGCACGCTAAAAGAGGCTTTGCGCAGCGCAGTGTGGCCGTTGCGGTAGGTCACACCCACATTCTCGACGAGTAATCCTGCGGCTGCGTTCATTTCTGGCCTCCTTCTGTGATGCCTTTCACCACGGTTTCGGTGGTGACGCGCAGCAGATCCAGATAGGTCGGCACCGGACCATTGCCGTTGCTCAGCGAATCAACGTATAACACGCCGCCGTAATGAATACCGGCTTCACGCGCCACTTGCTGAGCGGGTTTAGCAGAAATGGTGCTCTCACTGAAAATCGCGGGAATATGATGGGCTCGCACCGCATCAATCACTTTACGCACCTGCTGCGGCGTGCCTTGCTGATCGGCGTTAATTGGCCATAAATAGAGTTCTTTCAAAGCAAAATCGCGCGCCAGATAGGAGAAGGCACCTTCACTGGTGACCAACCAGCGTTTATCGGCGGGAAGCTTATCGATAGCAGCACGCATCGGCGCGATGGTTTGCTGAATCTGCGCTTTATAACGCTCGGCGTTGGCCTGATAAACCGCGGCATTGGCGGGATCATACTTCTGCAGCGCATTACGGATGTTATCGACATAAATCAGCGCGTTATCCGGTGACATCCACGCATGCGGATTCGGTTTGCCGTTGTAGGGACCTTCGGTAATGCCCATCGGGTCAATGCCTTCTGTCACGGTAATCTGCGGCACATCGTGCAAACGCTGGTAGAAACGGCTGAACCACAGCTCCAGATTAAAGCCGTTTACCAAAATCAGATTGGCGCCCTGCGCCCGACGGATATCGCCAGGAGTGGGTTGGTATTCGTGAATCTCGGCGCCCGTTTTGGTAATTGACGTCACATCTGCCGCATCGCCCGCGACGTTTTTTGCCATATCAGTAATCACCGTAAAGGTGGTCACCACTTTCAGTTTTTCTGCCGCTGACGCCGAAAAGGGCAGCAGCGAGGTCAGCGACATCAACATGACAACGGCAGGCAAAAGGCGTTGAGTGAACATGATCATCTCCAGAGGAATATAGCCAGTGCTATAATATATAGCTGATGCTATTTATATGAGTCATTTTTGTTCACAACGCCAGTGCAAAGACAAAAATTTACGAAACAGGTGGGTCAAAGTCAGGCGGGATTTTGTGGGGTGCGCATTGATGCGCACCGGGCAACATTCGCTATTTTTAAAGGCAGCACACCCTTCAGCTGGCGTCAAAAATCACATACAGCTTGCGCATGGTGTTTTCAATCACCCAGGTGCCTTCAGTATTGGCTTCAAAGAAGAACGAATCGCCGGGTTTGAAGTTCAGGGTTTCCTCGCCATCTGGCGTAAAAGAGCCGTTGCCATTGAGGAAATGCATGATCTCAGCTTGTTTCACCGAGCGGCGATAGGAACCGACGCCGCATTCGAAGATGCCGGTGTCGATGTCTTCCTTACCGTGAATCACTTTTTGTATGCCGGATAATGCAATGCTGCCGGTGCCGGGTAAGCCTTCTACGCTGCCCCAGTTTTCCATGACGTCGATAGCGGCGGGTTGCGTGATTTTTTGGACTTTCATAATTACCCCTAATGAGGAATGATCTTGAGCTAGCGCACGCTACGATGCGTGCAAAGAATATTTTAAATCGCCACTTTACAGCAGGTGCAGGGGGTGGAAACCACATTGCCAAGTACGCGGCGCAGGAAATCCTGGGTGCGCGGTTCTTGCGGTTTGAGCAGAATTTGATCGGCGGGGCCTTGTTCAACAATCTGTCCGCTGTGCAGGAAACAGACGCGATCGGCGACTTCGCGCGCGAACTGCATTTCATGTGTGACCACTATCATCGTCATGCCTTCACGCGCCAGATTACGCATTACCTGCAGCACTTCGCCCACCAATTCCGGATCGAGCGCCGACGTGGGTTCATCAAATAATATCGCTTTCGGTTGCAGTGCCAGCGTGCGCGCTATTGCCACACGCTGCTGCTGACCACCGGAAAGCTGCGTCGGCCATGCGTTAATCTTCTCCGCAAGGCCGACCATCGCCAGCAGATCTTTAGCTCGCTTTTCTGCCACATGACGCGGTTCGCCGTTGACATGAATCGGGCCTTCCATCACGTTTTCTAACACGCTGCGATGCGGGAAGAGGTTGAAGCGCTGAAACACCATGCCGATCTGGCGGCGCAAATCGTTGATGCTGTTATGTTTATTATTGACGCGCTGGCCCAGCACCTCGATGTCACCGCCTTCATAGGTTTCGAGACCGTTAATACAGCGCAAAATGGTCGATTTGCCCGAACCGGAGGGACCAATTAAACAGACCACTTCACCTTCACTCACGCTGAAGCTCACGCCTTTCAGCACTTCGACATGACCAAATCTTTTGTGTACATCACGAATTTCAATCATCTCATGCTCCTTTGATCTGGCGTTTTTCCAGCTGCTTGGTCAGTGCCAGCAAAGGCAGGCACAGCACGAGATAGAGCAGTGCAACCAGCGTATACACCGTGGTGTTATCGAAGGTAGACGCAGCAATCAGCTGCCCCTGACGTGTCATTTCTGTTACGGCAATGGTGGAGGCCAGCGCAGAGTCTTTCAGCATCATCACCAGCGTGTTGCTATACGGCGGCAAGGCGACATGAAATGCCTGCGGAAGCACCACGCGGCGCATTGCTTTTGGGAAACTCATGCCCATTGAACGGGCGGCTTCCAGCTGGCCGCGATCCACCGATTCAATGCCGGCGCGGAATATCTCAGCAATATAAGTCGAAAAACAGAAGGCGATACCAATCACGCTGGCTTGAAATGACGACAGCGTGATGCCGATATCAGGGAAGACAAAATAGATATAAAACAACACCACAATCATCGGCAGGCCGCGTGTAATATTAATGACGGTTGCGATGGGCCAGGACACTATTTTCCACGGGCACATCTTCGCCGCGGCAAAAATCAGTCCCAGCGGTGTGCTAATTATCAGGGACAAAATGGTGATGTAAATCGTCATTTCGGCCCCTTTCAACAGGAAGGGCAGATAAACGTGAATACTACTCCAATCCATGATAATCCCCTGTAGATAAATTTCATTATAATGAATATCTCTGTTGATGAATCACTGTCAATCTTTACCCGTCGAACAGAGATAGCTTTTACTTATTCTCGCCATATGAACACGCTATAGGTTAAATAATGCTTGTTATCAAAGGGTTTAATCCTGAAGTGTGAATTCACGCATTCTGATTAAATAAAACATTGACACGCACCTGACTAATTTCATTATAGTGAAAATGACGTTCGCCCTTTCCCTTTAATTCAGGAGTGAGTTATGTCTGTTAATCGTTCACGGTTATTATTCGCGTGTCTGGCGGCGGCTTTTAGCCTCAATGCGCAGGCCGCGGCGCTGACCGCCGGTTCACCGCCTTCCAGCGCGCCTACGACGTTTCTCGATACTAAAAGCGGTAAAATTGAAGGTTTTATGCCGGATGTGGCAGCCGAAGTGGCGAAACGCCAGCACCTCGAGATTAATTACACTGCCATCCCATTCTCCACGCTGATTCAATCGGTGATTGCCGGCAAAATTGACATGATTGTCGCGGGCATGACACCCACCGAAGAACGCGCCAGGCGCATTACTTTCTCACAGCCGGTTACCGCTTTTGGCGCGGGATTGGTGGTGCGCGACGACAACAAAAAGACCTATAACTCATGGCAAGATGTGAAAGGTGACATTGTCGGAACGATGGCGGGGACGGATTACACGCAAAGCTTAATGGCCAGCGGTATCGCCAAAGAGGTGAAGGTTTATGACAGTCCAGCGGATATGACGCGAGATTTGTCTCTCGGACGTATTGCGGCCGGCATGAATGATTATCCGATTCTTAAAGCGCAGGAGAAAGCGGGTGGCCTAAAAGGTATGCATGTTATCGACGGTTATAAACCGGAACATGTTTCGCCAATGGCGTTTGGCGTGAAAAAAGGCAACGATCAATTAATGGCGCAAATTAACAGCGCGCTAACCGCGATGAAAGAGGACGGCACGTTGCAAACCATTAAAACTAAATGGGGTATGCCATAACGCCGCTGCGGCATATTTTGCTGTCTCGAACCCTTAATTTCAGCGATAAACACAGTATCAGGGACATAAACGCGGCGACTGCGCTGTGTGAAATTCGATAAAGTTATCCGCTGGAAGGGTAAAAACCGATGAAGAAAGTGAGTATCAGTGACGAAGCAACGGGCGCGCAGGAAGCGGATATTGGATCGCGCCTGAAACGTATTCGCAAGGCGCGCAATATGACCATCACTGATTTGGCGCAGCTGGCAAATGTGTCCGCTGGCGCCATCAGCCAGATCGAGCGCAACCTGACCAATCCAACCGTGCGCGTATTAGAGCAGCTGCGGCTGGTGCTGAAAGTGCCGCTTTCAGCTTTCCTGGAAGAGAAGGAATCAACGCTGCGCGGCGCGGAACACTTCGTGCGTCGCGCGAATGAGCGACCGCATTTTAATGTCGGCAAGCGCGGAATCTCGAAGGCGATGCTGTCGCCGTCAGGCGATCACGATTTGCAATTTATGTTCATCAATGTGCCGCCGGGCGTGCGTTCCGATGAGATGTTAATGGGCAAGGGCGAAAAGGCCGGATTGGTGATGGAAGGCGAGTTGACGCTGGAGATCGATGGCGACAGTGCCATCGTCACCGCGGGCGACAGCTTCCAGTTCCAGAGCCATTTACCGCACAACATTTTTAACCATAGCGCGAGTGAAGCCAGAGTGTTGTGGATCATGCACATTCCCTCTGAACATCATTTGTGATTTCGTCACCGAAGTGGCGTGCAGGACTTGAGAAGATGCGCATAAAAATCAATGCAGTAATAGACAGTGAACGCTTTCCCGAAGCCGTTGATGTGATTGTCATTGGCGGCGGCATTATTGGCACGTCGGTGAGTTACGAGCTGGCAAAACAGGGCGTTTCGGTGGCGTTGTTTGAGAAGGGCGTGATCGGCGGCGAACAATCAGGTCGCAACTGGGGTTGGGTTCGTCAGCAAAATCGCGACCTGTACGAACTGCCGATGGCGATGCGTAGCTTACAGCGCTGGGAGGAGTTGAGTAGCGAAATCGGTCTCGATCTGGGCTTCTCGCGCCAGGGCATTACCTACGGCACGCAGAGCGAAAGCGACCTGGCGCGCTGGGAAGCGTGGGGCAAACAGGCGCAGCAAATTGGTTTCGTCAGCCATTTACTTTCGGCTAAAGAAGCACGCGAACGCATCGGCAACAGCTCGCCGTGGGTGGGCGGCGTGTGGTCGCCCAGCGATGGTCGTGCTGAACCTTCACTGGCTGCACCGGCGATTGCCACCGGCGCGAAAAATCTTGGCGCGTCAATCCATCAAAATTGCGCGGTGCGCGGCCTGGATGTGTCGGGCGGACGCGTTACCGGCGTCTGGACCGAGCGTGGGCTGGTGAAAGCCAACCGTGTGATCTGCTGTGGCGGCGCGTGGAGCTCACGCTTCTGCAAGCAATACGGCATCGAACTTCCGAGCGCCAATATTCTGGGTACCGCGTTCAAAACCACGGTGGCACCGGAAGTGATCAAGGGGTGTTTGAGCACCGGTGGATTATGTATTCGCCGTCGTCAGGATGGCAGCTACACAGTGGCACTTTCTGGGCGCGGGCAGATCGATCTCGCGCCGCAAAACATCCGCTACGCCACCAAGTTCTATCCGATGTACCGCAGCAAGATCGCCAAAAAGCTCAAAATGCGCATCAACGGTTCCTTCTTCAACGGCCCAGAAGCCGCGGGTTCGTGGTCCAATCAAGGCGTGTCGCCGTTTGAGAAGATCCGCACCCTCGATCCGGCACCAGATAACGGTATCGTACAGGAAGCCATGCAGGCGCTGGTCAAGCTCTATCCGGAGTTGAACGGTATAAAAGTGGATCATGCGTGGGGCGGCTGGATTGATACCACACCGGATTTGGTGCCGGTGATTGACGAGATGAATAGCCTGCCGGGCTTGTTTATTGCCTCCGGCTTTAGCGGCCACGGTTTTGGCATTGGACCCGGCGCAGGCTTGTTGTGCGCGCAGAGGGTGAATAACAAACCGCTGTTCACCGATATGACGCCATACAGTCTGGCGCGTTTTGCTAAAGGTCAGGCGATTCGTGAGCCGCAGATGATGTAACGGAAACAGCACGAACGTAGGGTCGTCATTCATGACGACCGTTTCGATGTCTGCATGATGGCGCTGTTCTGGTCGCCATCAATGGCGACCCTACGAAATCTACACATCTAACCGATGAATCACGTTCACAAACTCATGTACGCCGCTGTTGATTTCCCGCAGGCTGCGTGACAAGACGCTGATTTTATCCTGCTCGGTCACCACAAACTGCTTCACTTCATTGAGTTGCTGCTGCATTTGCGCAATCAGGCTCGCATTATGTTCCACTACTTGGGTGATCTGCTTAGTGGCGCTGGAGGTGGAAGCCGCCAAACGTCGTACTTCGCCTGCCACCACGCTGAACCCGCGTCCTGCTTCACCGGCACGCGCAGATTCAATTGCCGCATTCAGCGCCAGAATGTTGGTTTGTGAGGCAATCAGGTTAATGGTCTCAACCACTTCGCTAATGCTCCTTGCCGAAGCGTTAAGCTCCGCACCAATCGCCGTTGCCGCATTGACCTGCACCGCCACAAGGCCCGAGTTGCGAATGGTTTCGTCCAGCACCTCATTAGCGTTGTCGGTAATTTGCGAAGTCTCTTCAGATGTGGTCAGCGCGATGTCGGCCACGCGCTTAGCGGCCTCAACGCGCGCGGTGATATCCGAGGCGATTTTGATCACTTTGTAGACTTTGCCATCAGCGTCGTAAACCGGGTTGTAGCTGGCCTCCAGCCAGATACGTTCACCGCTGGCGGTTTTACGTTCGAAGCGACCGACAAAGTGCTGACCTTTGGCGATTTTGCGCCAGAAGTCAGGGTTTTCGCGGTAGAAGTTTTCGAAGCAGAAAATACGGTGGTGCTGCCCCACGACGGAGGCCAGCTCATATCCCATGTGCGTCAGGAAATTTTTATTGGCGCTGAGAATTTGGCCGTCCGGCGTAAATTCAATCACGGCCATGGAAAGATCCAGCGCGGTGATGACCGCTTCTTTATGCTCCAGCTCCTGATGACGTTCGGTGATATCCGAAGCCACCTTAATCACTTTGTAAACCTGGCCTTTATCATCGCTCACCGGGAAATAGGTGGCGCTGAGATAAAAACGTTGGCCTTGCTTATTGAAGCGCTCAAAGATGCCGGTAACCGATTCGCCAGACGCCAGCGTTTGCCAAAAGGCGAGATAGCGGGAAGATTGGCTCTGTTGTGGGCTGCAGAAGATGCGGTGATGCTTGCCCTGAATCTCATTGAGCTGGTAGCCGGTAGTGGCAAGGAAGAGGTGATTGGCAGTGAGGATTTCGCCGCTGGGCGAAAACTCAATCCATGCCACATGCTGTTTGATCGCATTGATATCTTTAACCACATCGCCACTTTTATAAAACGGCAAGGAAAGACTCGACTTTTTCACACCAAACATGGGAAGCCTCAGGCGATTGTTGTGCTATTGAACGTAATGCGCACAGCATTATTTTGGTCACACGAAAGCGCGGACCTTTGCTGTTCGCAAGATTCCCCTTCACCGGACACTTGATTGTGTCTCTCTGCGCTTTTGCGCCGCATGGGGGTAATTAATTAAATGACCTGATGTCTGAAACGAACCGGCTAGACAGGGATAAGTCGAGCCATCTTTAGTTATCGGCGGGTTAATTTAAAGGTTTAATTTAAATGCATGTCTTTCATCATGTAAATTTCCTACAGAAATTTTGTTACATAAACTGGCAATAAGCGTCCTTCCTGACTAAACAGTTAAACGTCCTTGATAATTTTCTTACGCATTCCTGAGGCGATGTTGCGGGTTCGCGCGGGCGAGCCTTACCTTTTTGGCCTAACGCTTTAGCTTTGGCCCATCACGGAGTTGATAATGAACAACCACAAATCTGCCCTTTCTGCTGTCGCCCTCGCCACGCTCAGTGCCTTGCTAATGCCCGCTCCCGCGTTGGCCTGGGATAGCCTGACGGTATTTGGCGATAGTCTGAGTGACGGGGGTAACGTAGGCCGTTTCACGTTTGATGGTGCTCAGCATCCGCTATACGATGAGATCCTTGCCGCGCACCTGGGTCAGGATTTGCAACGTTCCACGCTTGGTGGCAGCAATTATGCGGAAGGCGGCGCAGGTGCAGTGCCGACAATCGATCCCGATTTAAATACGCAGGACCAATTAGCTGAGTATCTGCAATCGACCGGCGGGCGTGCTGACAGCAACGGTTTGTACATTCACTGGATCGGCGCTAACGATATCGCAGTGGCGGTCACCAATCCGCTGACCGCCAGTGAAACCATCAGTAACAGCGCCAACGCTGCGGTGGCACAGATAAAAACCTTGTTAGATGCCGGCGCGGGAGCGGTAATCGTCCCAACCGTACCGCAGCTTGGTTCAACACCTTATATGATCCAGACGGTGCTGCGCGTGCTGGGAACCGAAGCTACGCCGGCGATGGTGGCGGCGTTTCAGTCACTGGATAGTGTGACAACGCCGGATAAAGCGGCGCGGCAGCAAGCAGTGCAGGATGCGTTCACGCAAGCCGCAGGGGAAATTTCTTCGGTTCCGGCGGTGCGTGATGCGCTGGCGCAACAGCTTTACAGCGCATGGCAGGCGCTTAGCGAGCAAGTTACTGCGCTGTCCGATGGTTACAACCAGCAGGAAGAAGCGGGACTGGCCACCCTAAACGGCAATATTGTGCGCGCGGATATCGCCGGGCTGTTTGATGAAGTGATCGCCAATCCCGGCCAATATGGGTTAACCAACACCATCGGTATTGCTTGTCCCATCGGCACCGCGGCGGATGAGTGCCAGTCCAGCACGCCGGGCTTCTCCACCGCGCAGGATTATCTGTTTGCCGATCGTCTGCATCCCAGCCCCGCCGTACAGGCAATGATCGCCGATTACATTCAGTCCATTCTTGATGCGCCAGCACAGGTCGCTGCGCTCTCGCAATCACCGCTGATGATGGCCCGTGATATGCAAAATACCCTGGATGGCCATTTGCAGCAGCAGCGTCAGCAGCCTGCCAGCAGCGGGAAATTTACCGTATTTGGGGGATATGCCGGTCAGCATGTTGATTATCAGGGCGATAGCTGGAGCAATGGCGATGCCAACAGCGCCAACCTAACGCTGGGTATCGGTTATCAAATCACTGATAACTGGCAAACCGGCGTGCTGTTTTCCAACAGCAACCAACGACAGAAACCGTCTTCGGACTACGACTACAAGCTGCGCGGTAACCTGGTGGCGCTGTATAGCCAGCTCACGGTGTTGGATCAGGGCTGGATCAACGCCGATCTGCATTATGCCGATGTCGATTTCGACAGCATTGAGCGTGATATCCATATCGGCCCCGCTCAGCGTACCGAGCAGGGCAGCACCAGCGGTAAACTGCTCGGCATGCGCGTGCAAACCGGCTGGACGCTGCCGCTTAGCGAAAATCTGAGCACCGGTCCAGTGGCCAGTTATGCGCTGGATTACGGACGCGTCGGCGGTTACAGCGAAAACAGCAACAGCAGCACCGCGATGCGCTACTCCGATCAAACCACCCATTCGCAGATTGGATCGCTCGGTTGGCGCATCGACAGCAAACAGTGGATCGTTAACCCTTGGGCGCAGGTGAGCTACAACCACCAGTTCGGCGATACCGATTCCTCCGTGCGTGCCGGATTAAAATCGACCCGCACTTCCTTTGAGCGTAGCGTCGAAGCGCGCGATAAAAACTGGCTCGACGTCTCGGTGGGTGCCAACGTGCCGTTGGGCGAAACGGTGAATGCCTTTGCCGGGGTTTCAACCGTTGGGGGGAACAGCGATTATCATCAGGTGAGCTGGAATGTAGGGGTAAACGCCACGTTCTAACCATTAAGGCCGGTAACCGTTAGTTACTGGCCTTTTTTCTTTTTCGGCCCGCTTGAATGAATAAATCACCTGAGATAATTCCGTAAATTTTTGCTCAGCCGCTGCGCTTTTTATCACTAATCATGACGTTGCGGTGAGGCTGTCGTCTGGCGTGTTCATAACGCTGTTGTTACGCCTGGCACTTAACAACACATTAATTTTCAGTTACTTATAATTCATGGGGCAGTTACTTTCTCTTATCATTTAGGGGTACCCCATGGCGAATGCGTCAGGCAGTTCGAATACCACATCACAGAATGCCGTCACGGCGGCAGCGGCTGTAATACAGGTTCACGATGTTGCCGAGCTAAAAGCGACAGAGCCCACGGCGGTTGGCGAACTTGCCACCGTGCTGGAATATAAGCGCGGAACAAAGAGTGGCGGTGGCGTCTTCGTATACGATGCAACCGACTCAACCAGCGTCGATGACGGTGGTTTAATTATTGTTACGGCGGGTAAGAAGCGCTGGAAGCGCGTGATACTGGATTATAACTCGGTCACGGTATTGGATTTTGGCGCAGTACCAGACGGTAAAACAGACTGCATTGAAGCGGTAAAGCGCATGTTTGCCTGGTCCCAACGTGTACTGCCGTCCGCGGGTATCCGCTTTACCGCTGGCGTATTCAGCATGTCCACGTTTGACATCTCGGATAAAGAAATTAACCGCTTTAAGGTCGCAGGGGCATCGGTTAACTTTGGCTATTTCCCGACCACGACGTTGCTCTTCAACTGGGAGACAAAACCACGCGGCTTGCACTTCTTCAAAGTGAATGCGCGTTATGCGGAACTCTCTGGCTTTGTGGTGAAGGGGATGAGCTCCAACAGCGGCGAGGATGGCGGTACCGCATTCAATCAGGTGGGCTTCTTCGCCAATATCATTTCCGGCGGCCAGTTCTTACGCGTCAGCAGTATGGAGTTCCGCTACCTTGGTGGACGCGCACTCGATCTGGTCGATACGCTGGATTGCAAAATTGACCAGTTTTATTCCCGTGGCTGTCAGGACAGCATTGTTTACGCGCGCTGGTCCGATCAAGCGCGAGGCGCATGGGATCACTCCACGGCCATTGAGCTATCGAATTTCAACTTACAAGGCGGCACGAAAAAGCCGGTACTTGATTTGCCGCGCTGCACACAATCTTTTATCCGCAACGGTTGGATCGAGCATTCTGAATTTGCCGGCGATCTGACTAATGGCCAGTGGGTCATTGAAGGTTTAGCCATCGAATCCACCACCCATCCTCTTAAGCTGGGCTATTGTCGCGCGACCATTATTCAGAAGAGCATTCACAACGAAAGCGCTGGTTTTGATTACAGCACCGAAGGGATTGAGCCGTGGACATTACTGGCGGAAGGCGATCGCGGCGTGCTGGAATTATCAGATTGGGGGGCGATCATTCAGGGCTCGCTGAATTATGACGTCATCACCTCACAGCACCATATGGATAACCGCACGGCGGCGAATAAGTGGTTTTATGTCGGTGAATTTAACTTTTCTGATGCGACGTCGCAAATTCATGTCCGCGTGCTCGGTACTGCACAATATCTTTCCCAGTCCGAAACGCAAACTGACTTCAGTAATCGCACGCCTGAAGGCGTGGCGAATATCTATTTACAGGCGCGCGATGGCGCAGATTCTATCGGGAGCTGGCACAGTGAAGGTTCCAGTCCCGTGGTGAAAGTGCATATTTCTGGTAACGGTGCCAGAACCAAGCTGTATGTGAAAATCGCCGCGTATACCGGTTTCTCCATTGCACTGGTGGAAACCAATGGCAAAGACCGTTATCGCGCGGGGCTGTGTTTTATCTTCCGTAAAAGCTTTACCGCCTGCTCTGCTGAAGAGAGTGCCACGCTGGATGCCGCGAAAATTGTCGCCTTTGAACAGCACTGGATTGGCAATAAAGAGGTTGGTTTCGGTTACAACAACAATAAAGAGTTGTTATTGCGTGGAACCGTCATTAAGGGAGAAACCGAAGAATATGAACCAGGCAAGTTTCGTACCCGCCGTTATTTAAAAGTGCGGGTCAATAGCGAGGAGTGGAGCATTCCACTTAACGATCCGGTTAAGCCTTATCTCTAATTAAAAGCCAGCAACCGAGGTTGCTGGCTCTTCAATTAAAAATCGTACTGCAGACTTAATCGGTTTTGCCAGAAGCTCGAATCATACAACGGTGAGGTTTGTACTCCGGCGAAATCGGTCAAACTTAACCCTTTTAATACGCCGCTGAATGCCCAGGTGAAATAGACCAAATATTCCGACTGATTGATGCTGTCTGAAGCCGCGGAGGGTTTGAGATCCATAAAGGAATACTGCGTTCCGAGCGACAAGTTCTCATTGAGCACGTAATTCAGATTTGTGGAATACGCATTACCGCTGCCCAAATCCTGGGTGCTGGTGAAGAAGGGTTGCGCGAAATAGGGACCCGACGAGCTGTTATGCGCATAGGGCACCACCAGCGACCCGTTACCCCAGCTGTTGGCGCTGGCGGCGATGTGATCATAACCAAGCTTCCAACTCAGCGCTGGCGTGAAGGTTAGCGCCAACTGCGCACCGTAAGACGTGCTGTTCACTTCACCCGCCAGCGCTTTGCCGTCGCTGGTGCCGCGAATAAATTGCAATCCCACATTCGGCTGGAACAGTGTGTCCTGCCACTGCAGATGACTTTCGCCATACACCACGCGCGAATAATCGGCATACTCCTGATACCACAACTGACCAGTAAGGTTTTTGCCGTCCCACTGCGTGCCGCGCCCGCCACCAATCGCCCACATGCCATTGGTGCGTTCATCAATATCGCTATAGGCAGTGGTATTCAGGAACTGATCGTCGCCCCAGGGTTTATAGCGCCACACTTTCGTGGCGTGCAGATAATTGGTGCTGTCACCGTAATTCATATCTACGCCACGGAACAAAATGGGCGTAATACGCCAGTCGTAATCGCCAACGAAGGGAATATTAATGCGTTGATCGCCAGCGGTAATTTTAAAATCATCCTGCTGCCAGCTTAAATACGCTTCACCGACGTTGGTTTGATTGTCACCGATGTCGCTGATGGTATGCGCTTCATCAGGATGATCGATGCCGCGCAGAAATATGCCACTGACGCCAGCGCGAAAACCCCATAGCGGTGCGGTTTCGTATTTCAGGCTGCCGCCATAACTGGCGGTATCCTGATTAAACCCTTTGGCAAAATAAGCGTTATGGGTGGAGTAATAAAGCGTGCGTAAACTGCCGCTTACTGTGCCGCAGGTGAAAATATCACTGAAGCTATTTACGCCGCTGGCATCGTACTGACAATCACTGATGTTGCTCTGTGTGGCTGCCATGACAGCCGGCGCCAGAGGGAAAAACAGCGCAGCCAGTCCGACACATTTACGTGTTTTCATTTGCACATCCCTAATTAGAAATAAAAGATTAATTCACGCCCGGAATATACACATCCGGTAAAGAGTCACGCACTTCCCAGCCGCGTAATTTGCCGGGATTTAATAAATTATACGGATCGCAGGCACGTTTCATTGCCACCACATCCGCACGCACCATGCCTTGCTTGCCATCTTCAATATGAATAACGTGCGGATTATTTATTTTTACCCCGTTAGCGCGGTAAATATCCATAATGGCGTTTAAACGATCTTCGTCGCTATAACGCACCAGCGGCAAGCCGCTACAGGTAATTGTGCCGTTCATATCGCGTAAAAACTCAATATGCGACATCACTTCATCGGATAATTGAGCTGCCAGCGTTATGGCCTGTTGCTGATAGTTATCTGCTGCATACGCCGTTTGCAGGTAAGTCAGCGTTTTATCGATTTTAAGCGCCTGCAGCGTGGTGTGGTTCCAGCAATATTCGATCAGTGAATGGCCGCTATTTTCACCTTCGGCAAAATGCAGCGCGTTGCGACCTGCATGTTGCGCCAACAGCGCAGGTAACAACCCATCGCTTTCGCTGCCGACCAGCGAAATCACGCCGTGTTTGCCCGCGACATCGGCATCCGCCAGATCGGTGAAGTAATCGAGCACTGGCGCAGCAAACACGGCGATTTGACGTTTTACCATGCCAGGCGAACGCGCCAGCGCATCGGCGAATGCCATTGCCGCCGGAAAGTCAGCGAACAGGTCGAGACGCTCGATCCAATCGTGACACGGCGCCAGCGCCAGTTCGATCTCCAGGACGATGCCGTTGCTGCCGTATGCGTGATGCAGCAGCAGCGCGTCGGGTGCTTGCAGAGTGATAATGCGCGGCGTCTCTTCCATGGTCATCAAACGCACTGACAACACGTTGCCCGGCGCGGCCAGCGGACCGTAGTTAATGGAACCCACGCCGCCAAAACCGCCGCCAAACAGTCCGCCGAGCGTTGCCAGTTTCCAGGTGGACGGCATGCAGCGCAGCTCCCAGCCAAGTGGACGCGTATGCGCTTCCAACTCGCCGAGACGAATGCCTGCCTGCGCACGCACTGTGCCGTGGCCGACGGCAGTAACCGCATTGAGACGCGTCATATCAACCATCAAACCACCATTCAGCGGAATCAGCTGACCATAATTGCCGGTGCCGCCTCCACGCAGGTTGAGCGGTACGCGCTGTGTTGTGCAAGCCGCGACGATCAGTGCCAGCTCCTGTTCGTCACGGGGTCGCACCGCCAGTTCGGCAAATTTCTCTTCCAGCTGCGGTTTTAGCACCGGGCTGAACCAGTGGAAATCACGCGACAGGCGTTTAACCTTCGGCGCTTGTTTAATCCAGTCGAGTTCAGGCAACGCCGCGACCAGCGCCGCCAGTGCAGACTGGCGATCGGAATCAGACATGTTTATTTCCTGTGTAAAAAGGTTTTCCGTAGGGTCGCCATTTATGGCGACCTGGTAAGAAGGTCGCCATAAATGGCGACGTTACGATGTTAACTGGGGCTCATTTCACTCTCATGCCATGCCGCCAGTACGTGGCGCGTAATCCATGACATCAGTGCAAACAGCAGGAAACCAGCCAGTGAAATCAGCAGCAGCGCGGCAAACATCAGTGGAATGTTGAGTTGATAACCGGCCTGCAAAATTTGGTAGGCCAGCCCGGTATCGGTGCCGCCAGTGCCGGCGACAAACTCTGCCACCACTGCGCCAATCAGCGATAAGCCGCTGGAGATGCGCAGCGCGCCGAAGAAGTACGGCAGCGCCGAAGGAATACGCAGGCGCAAGAGAATCTGCATGCGTGAAGCATGATTGAGGCGAAAATAGCTCAACAATCCCGGCGATACGCTACGCAGACCTTGCGTGGTATTGGAAATGATTGGAAACACGGCCATTAAGGTTGCGCACACCACCAACGATAGCGTGGTGTCTTTCACCCAGATGATGATTAACGGCGCGATAGCGACAATCGGCGTGACCTGCAAAAACACGATGTAAGGGAACAGGGCGGTTTCAATAAAGCGGTTTTGCACCAGCAGAAACGCCACGATCGAGCCGATCACAATCGCCACTGCGAAGGAAATCACGGTGATCTTTAAGGTATAGAGCAGTGACATAAACAGCGTCGGGAAATTCTGCACCAGACTTTGTGCTACCACTAACGGAGATGGCACCAGAAACACCGGCACCTTGAAGGTGGTGACCAGAAACTGCCACAGCAGCAGCATGGCGACCGCGACGATGGCCGGGAATAGCCATTGCTGAAATTGACGATGGGCGGCTAACGGTTTCATCATTGACTCTCCTTGCTCGCCGCCAACAGGCCGCGTTGCAGCTGTTGCGCATAGTGGGTGAAGTGCTGGCTGACGCGGAACTCATCGTCGCGCGGCACGCTGGTTTCAATGCGGATGTCATCCACCACGCGTCCAGGACGCGCCGCCATCATGATCACGCGCTGCGACAGGAACACCGCTTCCTGAATTGAGTGGGTGACAAACACCACCGTCAGCTTCTGCTCCTGCCACAAATCCAGCAGATCGCTGTCCAGCTTGTTGCGGGTGATTTCGTCCAGCGCGCCAAACGGCTCATCCATCAGCAGCACTTTGGGGCGCGTGACCAGACCGCGCGCTATGGAGACGCGCATCTGCATACCGCCAGAAAGCTCGCGTGGTAGCACGTGACCAAACTGGCCGAGGCCGACCAGGTCGAGGATCTCGCGCACGCGGGTATCAGCTTCGGCACGCGGCACGCCTGCTAAATCGAGCGGTAGACGTACATTTTTGTGCACGTTGCTCCACGGCATGAGCGTCGCTTCCTGAAACACGAACGACAGCGGCAGATCGCGCTGATTTTCACGACGATCGCGGCGGAACAGCATGAGTTTGCCGTCGGTGGGCTCAATCAGCCCGGCGATCATTTTCAACAGGGTACTTTTGCCGCAGCCGGACGGGCCGAGCAGCGAGACAAATTCCCCCTGACGAATCGTCAGATCGACCGGCAGCAGCGCGCGCGTGCCGTTAGGATAGATTTTCTCGGCTGACAGCACCTCAATCGCCGGTGGCGCCGCTGAACGCGGCACCGTTTGCGCATCGGGATTGAGCAGCGTCAGATGGCTGGCGGTATTCATGGTAATACCTTGACGTCTTGGATGAATTTCAGCGTATAGCTGCCGTCAAACGGCACTTTGGCCGGATCGATCAGCTTGGTATCGACCAGCAGTTGCCAGGTTTGCTTAAGGCGTGCTTCGGTCATGATGCCAATGCCACCGGTTTGCGCATCACCGCCGGTCAGCATCTGGTATTTCTTCATCTGTGCAATACCGAAGGCGATCTGCTCATCGCTCATCTGCGGGTTCTCTTTCTTAATCAGTACGTTGCCGGCGCTGGGATCCTGGAGATAATTCTTCCAGCCTTGCATTGAGGCTTTCACAAACGCGGCCACCACGTCCGGACGCTGCTCGATGGTCGATTTCATGCAGACGATGCTGTTGCCGTACGGCGGATAGCCCCAATCGCTGATCGGATACACATTGGCCTGCGCATTGGCTTTCTGCACCGCAAACGGTTCGGAGGTGATATAGCCTTGCTGCACCAGCGTTTTGTCGGCGAGGAACGGCTGAATGCTGAAGGTATACGGCCGCACCCGCGCATTTTTCAGGTTCAACGCGCTCTGCGCCCATGGCCAATATGAGGTGTAGGCTTCGGCGGCCAGCAGGAAGGTTTTGCCTTGCAGATCAGCCTGATTTTTTACATCCGGATGGGTGAGAAAGGCAATCGCCGAGTGCTGGAAAGTGGTGGCGACCGGCATCGCCTGCACGCCTTGCTGCCAGATTTCCAGCGCCTGCATGTTATCGCTGATAATGCAGTCGGCCTGACCCGCGGCCATCAACTGCATGGTATGCACCTGCGGGCCGCCCATTTTAATGGTGACGTCGAGGCCGGCATCACGATACAGATTTTGCGCCTGCGCCTGGTAGAATCCGCCGTGTTCCGCCTGCGCATACCAGTTGGTCATAAAGGTGAATTTCTCAGCCGCCATGCTCGGGGCTGACAGGGCCAGCGCAAGCGCGGCAGCAATGCTCAATGTTTTTTTCATCAATATTCCCTAGCGCGGTTGTAAAAAGGCGGCTGCGTCATTGTGGTCTAATACTTTGCCTTGCCACTGGCCGGTGCCCCACGCCGGTTCGGCGCGTGTCACCCATGTCATTTGATGCACTTCGGTGATCACGGTTGCCCAGCTTTCAGCCAGCGAATCGAGGATTGCCGCACCTTGCTCGGGGGTAGAAGGCAGCGGATCGCCAATGACGCCGCTCGGGCCGAAATCGTACGACGCCCACGCGGCCATCGGCTTGTTGGCAGAAAGCGTCGGGCAGGGGAATGCCGGCGGATAGTTGGCCACCGCTTTGTCCATTTGCACCGTATCGGGCGCCAGCGCCAGCATCAGCGCGGTTTCTGCGTGACCGGCATGCATCGCCATCTGACGCTCTTTGTCGTCCATAAAGCTTTCGGCGCAGTTGGGGACTTTGAAGGTGTCTTGCATGATGATAATCATGTCGCCGTGGCGCAGACGCAGTTCGCGCGCCGCCATCTGCAATGGCTGCGGCTGACCGCCATGGCCGTTAACCATCAGAAATTTGCGGAAACCGGCGCGATAGAGTGATTCCCCAATCTCCAGAATGGTGTGCAGCAGGGTTTCGCCGGTCAGCGTTAGCGTGCCGGGAAAATGCAGATGCTCATCAGATTTGCCGTAGGTGATCGGCGGAATCGCGTAAGCCGGGATTTCAGCGGGTAAGCGCGCCAGCGCGTGACCGACCACGCCGGAAGAGATTACGCTGTCGACCGCACACGGCAGATGCGGGCCATGCTGCTCAATCGCGCCGGTCGGCAACACGATCACGGTGTTGGCTTTATTTTCCAGCGTGGCGATGTCAGTCCAGCTTAGGTACGGCAAAAAGCGGTTTGCCGGAATATAACCATGCAACATTTCAACTCCTCGTGTTATTGCGGCAACCACGCCGTGGCTTCAACTTCAATTAAGACGTCCGGACTCGGCAACATTTCGCTCACCTGCACCACGGTTGAAACCGGCGGCTCAGCGGGGAAAAATTGCTTACGCACCCGGCTGTAATGGGGGAAGTGATCGAGATTGCGGAAGTACTGCACCAGCTTGAACACGTCGCTCATCTGGCCGCCCGCGCTTTCAATGGTGGTGCGGATGCTCTCCAGCACGTACCAACTCTGCGCCAGAATCGGGCCTTCTTTAATGTCGGTGGAGAACTCGCCGCTCCGCCCGAGCAGTCGCTGTGCCGCGGCAGGAATGTCGTCGTAGCCACGCACAATGGTGGCGGTTTGCGGATTCACCGGAATAATGCCGGAGAGAAAAATGAAATCGCCCGCGCGTCGCCACGCAGCATATTTCGCCAGCGGTTTTCCCGCGCCTTCATCAAGCGTCATTTGTTGTTTCTCCATAACGCACACCCTTTTTCAACCGATAGCGCTGACGTTGACGCAACGGCCAACTCGCCACATCGGCATCCGGAAAAATCACGACATCATTAGCCAGCAGCGCGCGGCGTTGGCATATCAGCGCGGAGGCCTCATCAAATGCCGCGCCCAGTTGCAGGCTCAACAAACCGCTAAACAGCGTATCCAGCGGGTCATAGCTGCCAAACGGGCAGAACGCATCCTGCACATTGTCAGCGCCGAGCAGCAGCGGAATGCCATGCGCCTGCGCCTCTTTCACCAGCGTTAAACCGCGCAGGCGCGGCGTGCGGCCTGGCACTGCATCCTGTAGCAACAGGTTGGTGAGCGGCAGTGCAATCAGCGTGACGTTGTACTGCGCCAGCACGGCCAGAATCTGTTCCGCATCGTCCTGCTGCGATAACGCACAGCTGTGGCTGCAGGTAATCGCGCCGCTGAATGGATGCTGCTGCAAATAGCGCGCCAGCCAGCGTAATCCCTGCGCTTCGACGCTAAGTTCTTCATCAATATGCAGATCGATATCCAGCTGCCACTGTTCTGCGGCGTCCAGCAGATGCTGAAACGCCTGCGCGTCCCAGTTGCTGCTGTGAATAAAGCCGCCCAGCAGTGCGCCGGGACCGCTGGTCGCCACCTGCGCGGCAATATGCTGCGCATCCCTGGCATCGGCGAAGAAACTGAGCGGCGCGAGTGCCACGCGCTCAATGCTGCACAACGGATGGTGCAGACCGCCAATCACTTGCCACGCTAATGGTGCATCGACGGAGAACCAGTCGATATGGGTGCGCAGCAAGCCGACACCGGCTTCAACCGCCCACTGCAGCGCGCGCGTGGCGCGCAGTTGCAGATCCTCTGCGTTCCAGTGCGCGCGGTCCTGATGCATCGCGGTAATTGCCGCCAGCAATCCAGGCTGCTGCGCCGGGCTGCGCTCAAAGGTGAAGGTTTTATCCAGATGTGCATGCGGCTCGATAAACGCGGGCAGCACCAGCGCACCCTTTAGCGGCAGATAATTAGCCGGTAATTCTGCGTTGTCGGGTTCGAATTGCAGGCCAGCAGCGTGAAAATGTAAGGTCGCCAGCTGTGGTTGATTGTGGGTAACAGGCCAGTTCTCTGGCAGCAGCCAACGGGGTAAACGTGCGCCAGTCGCACCCGGATAGCCGCTCATAGATCCAGAACCAGCAGCGGGGAGCGGGCGCGCGAGCAGCACAGCACAATGCAATCATTGGCCGCGCGCTCTTGCTGGCTTAATACATCGTCACGATGATCCGGCTCGCCCGCCAGTACGCCGGTGATGCAGGCACCGCACATGCCTTGTTCGCACGAGAGTTCGATGTCAATTCCTGCATCTTCCAGCACCTCGGCAATACTTTGTTCCGCGCCCACGGTAAAGCGTGCGCCGCTAGAGGCGATTTCTACTGCAAATGCACCGCCAGCAAGCAGCGCTGTGGTGGGTTTGAAACGTTCACTGTGCAACTGATCGGCCTGCCAGCCGTGCTGCAATGCCAATTGCTGCAGATGATCCATAAAGCCCGCCGGGCCGCAGGACATTAACACGCTGTTTTGTGGCTGAGTGAGATCGTCGGGAACATGCTGGCGCAGGCTGTCGCCTTCGCTGCTGAAATGAATGATGGCGTGATCGCCAAGTCTGCTTAGGCGTTCGCTGAAAGCCAGTTCGTCGGCGCGCTTCAGGTAGATGTGCAGGGTGAAATCCGCCTGACGTGCCGCCAGCGCTTCGGCCATTATCAACAGCGGCGTTAAGCCAATCCCTGCGGCAAACAGCAGCGTTCGCGGTGCCTGCGGCAGCGGGAAGTGGTTGCGCGGTGCAGAGATGTGTAAGGCATCGCCCAAAGCCAACTGCTGATGTAGCCAGCGGGATCCGCCGGTTGATCGCGCATCAAGACGCACGCAGATTTGGTAACCATCGGCATTATCCGGCGCTGAACAAAGCGAATACTGGCGTTTACCGCAGTCGGGAATAAGCACATCGATATGCGCGCCGGGCGTAAAGTCGGGGAGCGGTTGGTCGCGGCGACTCGCCAGCGTGAGTAACACATTGCCTGCACCGTTGAACTGCTTTGCGATGACGGTGACGGCGAGTTCGGTAGATTTCATCATCTGTCTGCCTGAACAGGGATATCAGCAGCGACAAGGCCGCGTAAACCCTTGTTTTTATCATGGCAGCGATTATTATTTTGCTCATGTGTAAGCGTCCATCTGTTTAATTCGCATGATGCGTTGCAAAAAAGAGAGCACCCCTTATGTTCGCCTTCTCCCGATTTCTACTCTATTTCACTGAAGTGGCCCGCCAGGGTTCGCTGCGCAAGGCTTCTGAGGTGCTACATGTCTCCGCATCATCGATCGACCGGCAGATTTTGCGGGTCGAGGAGCAATTGGATATGCCGCTGTTTGAGCGCCATCCATCAGGATTACGTATGACTGCCGCCGGCGAGATCTTGCTGAATGCCGCAAAAAACTGGCAGCGCGACTTTGGCCGCGTCTGTACGCAACTGGACGATCTGCGCGGCCTCCGCCATGGCCAAGTGCATATCGCGACCATTGATGCCATTAACCGCGGATTCTTCTCGTCGATATTGCAACGTATTCGCGCTGAATATCCGGGCATCTCCTTCACGTTGACCACCATGAGTAACATCCATATCGCCAACGCATTGTCGTCGGGCGATGCGGACTTCGGCATCATGCTCAACCCGCAAAGCTCCCGCGAACTGCTGGTGAAGTCGTTTGCCGATCTGCGTCTCGGCATCGTGGTGAGCAGCCAGCATCCGCTGGCCAATCTGGAGTCCATTCGTTTTAGCCATTGCGAATCGTGGCCGTTTATCGTGCCCGCTGCACCCTTGATGCTTGCCGACCCGCTTGAAGCACTGATAAACAGTTCGGGGATTAAGATCAATGAGGTGGCGCGTACCAATAATATTCATATGCTGCGCTCGCTGGTGCGCGATGATGTAGGAATTAGCTTGATGTGCTGGCTGGATATTGTGGATGAGTATCGACGTGGCGAACTGAAATTTATCCCGCTGATCGATACCGTGCTAAAGCCGTTTACGCTGTCGCTGTGCGTTGCGCCGCAGCGGCAACTTTCAATTGCCGCTTCTATGATGCTGCGTGAGCTGGAGTCGTTTTTTGCGTTAATGCAGAGTGAAGCGTTACTGGCTTAATCTGCATGTTTTGTAGCGGCGCAATGTATTGCGTGGTAAATCGCGCCGCAAGAGGGTATGCAGCGTTAATCGCCCCAACGGCTGCGCAAATAATTCACCGCATCCTGGGTTTGCGGCTGATTAAGGTAATTCTCGCGGAACAAAATGGTGCCGTTAATTTGCGGTAGCGACTCATTAAGATCGAGCTGCTTTTTAAGCTCCGGCACGCCGCCATTGACCGTCCAGTCTGGCTCGCTTTTCGACGCTTCACCGATTTTGTACAGCGCGACGCCAATGTAGAGCCGCGTGTGCGTTGGTTTCACCACCTCCGCCCACCAGTTGGCTAACACGTCGTAGCGTGCGGCCTGGCGCGCAAACGGCCAGTAAAGCTGCGGCGCGATGTAATCAAGCAGGCCCATTTGCACCCAGCGACGCGTATCGGCATACGCTTCATCGTAGGCAGCTGCACCGCGCGTGTCAGAACCCGCCGCATCATGCGAACGATTGCGCCACACGCCCGCGGGGCTGACGCCGAATTCAACGTTGGGATTCAGCTGCTTGATAGTGCGCGACACCTGCTCGATTAACAGCAGCGTATTGTTGCGCCGCCAGTCGGCTTTCGAGGCAAAGCCCTGGCCATATTGGCGGAAGGTGGCGTTGTCGTTGAGGGTTGAACCCGGCGTTTCGGTATAAAAATAGTCATCAAACTGCACACCGTCGATCGGATAATGCGACACCACTTCGGCTACGATGCTAGTGATCCAGTCACGCGCAGCAGGAATGCCGGGATCGAGCACAAAGCGATCGCTGGCAGTGCGAATCCAGTCGCGATGCAGTACAAACACGCTGGCCGGTTGCAGCGCTAACGTGTTGTTCAACGCGTTAATCGTGGAAGGTTTGACGTTGGTCGATACGCGATAGGGATTGAACCACGCATGCACTTTCATGCCGCGCTTGTGTGCCTCATCCAGCATAAATTTCAGCGGATCGTAGCCGGGATCCTGACCGATTTTACCGGTCATCATATCTGACCACGGTAAGATGCTTGAACGCCACAGCGCGGTGCCATCGGGCTTCACCTGGAAAAAAACGGTGTTGATACCGAGACGTTGCAAATTATCCAGCTTATCAGTCAACGCTTGTTGCTGTTGATGGATGCGGATTGCCGGGCTGGCATTCACTGAATTGATTGGCGGCCAATCGAGGCGCGAAACCGTCGTCAGCCACACGCCGCGCACCGGTTCTTTGCTCAGCGTCGGTTTAGTGGGCATCGGTGGTTTCGTTACCGGCGGCATCGGCGTCACCAGCGATTTTGGCGGCGGCGAGGAGCAACTGACGAGTGAGAGGGCGACGGCCATAGCCATCAACGCAGCGGATTTCCTGACGTTTTTGACCCGGGTAAAACGATGTGAACAGGCTATGATAAACTCCCTTTCTTGCAACTTTCTGTTCGAAGAGCCTCATTCTCTTATCATGCGAACTAAAGTCAATATTCGTGTCATTCATTGCGCGATGAATCGCGCCGCTACGGGAACGTGCATTCATCTTGTAGCGGCGCAATTTATTGCGCGATGAATCGTGCCGCCACGGGAACGTGCATGCATCTTGTAGCGGCGCAAATTATTGCGCGATGAATCGCGCCGTTAAGGGAATGTGCATTCATCTTGTGGCTGCGCAAATTATTGCGCGTCATTTATTTAATTGAGGAACCCAACACCTATGCAATACGAAGACCTTTATCGCCGTATCGGCCAGATTATCTTTAGCTGTGGGCCAGAAGGTGCGCGGGAATTGATCGTCCAGGCCGAATTGTTTGCGGACGATGATGGCGGGCAGTTTCAGTTCGATTACATCGATGAAAACGGTGAACCGGATTGGTTTGAACCCGATGCGCGCGCCATTGGCGATCTCTCGGAGGCGCTGAAAGCGTTTCAGCAATACTTCGTGGATAACAATATGACCAACGGTCTGCCGGTGTGGCGCAAATGTGCCATTAACCTTAACGTGCTGGAAGAGGCGATCAGCATCGACGTACAGTACGATTAAGTTCCGCGGCATCCTTGCCCGGAATGCATCTGCTACGAACGTAACGCCACCATCTGCTCGTTTTTACGCGCGACGCGTTTGCGTTGCACAATGCGGCTGGCGGCAACCACAGCCAGCGTTAACAGGCCGGTGGCGATAATCTCTGGGCGGTGTTGTTGGTTAAACAGCATGGCAATTAACACGCCAACAATGAACACCATCGTCACCCATGTCAGACCCGGGAACAGCCACATGCGATAGCTGAGGGTTTCGCCGCGCGCTTCGCGCTTCTTGCGCAGCACCAAATGGGATGCGGCGATCACCAGATACACCAGCAACGCAATCGCACCGGAACTCGCCAGCAGAAACTCAAACACCGCGCTTGGCGCCAGATAGTTGGCGATTACCGCGAGGAAGGCCGCCGCCGTTGAAAGCAATACCGCCACCCACGGCGTGCCGCTGCGCGTGGTGCGCGACGCGATGGCCGGTGCATCCTCACGACGTGACAGCGAATACATCATGCGTGATGCGGTATAAAGTGCCGAGTTGAGACAGCTACACACCGCAATTAATACCACCACATCAACAATCTGCTTCGCGTACGGCACGTTCATCATCTGCATCGCCGTTTGGTAAGAACCCGCTTTCATCAGCGACGGGGTATTCCACGGCACCAGTGCTACCACGATGAAAATCGACAGCAGATAGAACAGCGCGATGCGCCAGATCACCGAGTTAGTGGCCTGCGTGATTTGTTTCTTCGGCTCGCGTGATTCCGCAGCGGCAATGGTGACGATCTCTGTACCCATAAACGAGAACATGGTGGTGAGGATCGCAGCCAGCACCGCGCTGATGCCATTTGGCATAAAGCCTTTATCATACAGATGTGAAATGCCTTGGGTGCTGCTGCCCGGCATCAAACCAAATATTGCCAGACTGCCCGCGCAGAGAAACGCCACAATCGCGACCACCTTTAATAGCGCGAACCAGAATTCAAACTCGCCGTAGTTCTTCACACTAAACAGGTTGCTAATGGTGAGGAACGTGGTGATTGCCAGCGTGTATTCCCAGACGGCGACTTGCGGAAACCACGAGTGCAAAATGGTGCCCGCGGCGTTCGCTTCCAGCGGGATCACCAGCACCCAAAACCACCAGTAAAGCCAGCCGATGGTGAATCCAGCCCAACGACCAAGCGATTTATCGGCATACGTCGAGAAGGATCCAGAATCGGGCGATGCCACCGCCATTTCCGCTAACATGCGCATAATCAATACGACCAGCGCGCCGGCAGCAATGTAGGCCAGTAGCACCGCAGGACCGGCTTCGGCGATCGCATGACCTGAGCCGACAAACAATCCGGCACCGATAACGCCACCAATCGATAACATCCGCACATGGCGCGGCTTCAGGCCTTGCGCCAGGACATCGGCTTTCTGTGAACTCATCAATATTTCTCCAAAGCGTCTCTCAGGCAGCGCGAGGCGCAGCCGGGTTACAACAGGTGAGAAGCCCAGCCCGTGGTACGAGCTGGGTAGATTGGCAAAAGCCTACGAATCGACGTGTTGACGCAGCACGCTACTGAGGATATCCAGCGCCTGGCCGAACTGCGCATCAGGAATGGTGAGCGGATAGAGGAAGCGGATGACGTTGCCTTGTGGCCCGCAGGTGAGCAGCAGCAGCCCAAGCGCCATCGCCTGCTGCTGGATGGTTTGCGCCATTTGCGGGCTGGCAAACTCCACCGCAATCATTGAGCCAAGACCACGAATATCGGTGATGGATGAACACTGAGCGCGCGCGCTGTGCAGGAACGCCGTCAACTGTGCGCCCAGCTGCTCAGACCGTTCACACAGCTTCTCGTCGGCGATCACGTCAAGTACCGCGTGCGCCGAGGCAATCGCCAACGGGTTACCGGCGTAAGTACCGCCCAAGCCGCCAGGACCTGGCGCATCCATAATGTCGGCGCGGCCGCTGACTGCCGATAAGGGCATGCCGCCCGCGAGGCTTTTCGCCATGGTGATAAGATCCGGTTTCACCGCATAGTGATCCATCGCAAACAACTTGCCGGTGCGGGCAAAGCCGGTTTGTACTTCGTCGGCAATCAGCAGAATGCCGTGTTCATCGGCCAGCGCACGCAGACGGTTCATGAACTCTGGGGGCGCAACGTGGAATCCGCCTTCACCCTGAATCGGCTCCAGCACGATAGCGGCAACATCCTGCGGTGCGATGTCCTGCGTGAAGATGTCCTGCAAGCTTGCCAGCGCATCATCGATGCTGATGCCCGTGACGCTATTAGGATAGCGCGCATGCCATACCGACGCGGGCATGGGCCCGAAATCGCGTTTATAGGGTGCCACTTTGCCGGTCATTGCCATGGTCATGAAGGTACGACCATGAAAAGCATTGCCGAAGGTGATGATGCCGTGACGACGCGTAGCGGCTCGTGCCACTTTCACGGCATTTTCTACTGCTTCAGCGCCGGTGGAGAAGAACGCGGTTTTCACTTTGCCGGCAATGGGCACGATGCGATTAAGGCGTTCGGCCAGCGCCACATAGCTTTCATAAGGCGTAACCTGAAATGCGGTATGGGTAAATTTCGCTAACTGTTCAGTCATTGCCTGCACGATACGCGGATGGCGATGACCGGTGTTCAGCACCGCGATACCGCCAGCGAAATCGATCCAACTGTTACCTTCAACATCGCGCAGCGTTGCGTTCTCAGCGTGATCCACATACCACTGACACAGATTGCCGGTGCCGCGTGGCAGGGCGTCATCTTTACGTTGCTGCAACTGGCTGTTTTTACCTTCCATAATCATTCCTTAGCAATAAGCGTCTTTACAAATCACGACAAACACGCTTATTTATGCCCGAGCTGAGTTATGATGCCAGAGCCACTTTCAGTAAAAAGGAGGGAGCCAATTGCGAAGTTTGTACGCCGATCATGTATTAGAACGTCTGCAATTTATGCAGGAAGGGACTTTGCAGCAGCGTTTGCTGAGCTGTATGCAAAGGGCTATCGCGGACGGGATTTTTCCGCGCGCCACCCGATTGCCCGCCACGCGCGATTTAGCACGCGAGTTGTCGGTGTCACGCAATACGGTATTGAACGTGTATGAACATTTGATCGCGCAGGGTTACGTTACAGCGCGTACTGGAAGCGGCACATGGATCGCCGAAAATCTTCCCGAAGGCTCGCTCACCACGCCACGTAATGGCCCGGAAATGGCACCGCTGGTGGCAAAACCGGCTGCCTTATCTAAACGCGGTGCGTCTTTGCTCGGTCATGCGAACGCGTCGCCGTATCAGTGGGGCGCATTCGTGCCAGGCGCGCCCGATGTCACGCAGTTTCCACATAAGTTGTTCAGCCAAATTCAGGCGCGTTTGAATCGCGAGCCGGATATTGAACGGCTGATTTACAGCAGCAACGGCGGCTGTGCGCAGCTTCGTGCAGCGTTAGCGGAGTACCTCAGCGTGGCGCGCTCGGTGCGCGCCGATGCCGATCAAATCATCATCACCGAAGGCGTTCATCAGGCGGTCGATTTGGTTTCACGCGTGTTGTGCGATCCGGGCGATCAGGTGTGGATCGAAGAGCCTGGTTATTGGGGGACGCGAAATTTATTGCGCATTAATGGTCTGAAAATCAACGCGATTTCAGTGGATGAGCAGGGATTGATCCCTGATTTACCGCCGCGCAGTCGTGCGCCGAAAATGATTTTCGTGACACCGTCACACCAATATCCTCTCGGCGTACATCTTAGTCTAGAACGCCGCAAACAACTTCTTGATCTGGCGCGCAAGCATAAAACCTGGCTAGTGGAAGACGATTACGACAGCGAATTTCGTTTTTCTGGTCAGCCGTTCCCTTCACTGCAAGGATTTGAACCGGATGCGCCGGTGATTTATATGGGCACCTTCAGCAAGACACTTTATCCCGCTTTACGCCTCGGTTATTTGGTGGTGCCAAAAGCCCTGGCGCAACCGCTGCGCGTGGCGGCTGCGGAACTGTATCGCGGCGGTCATCTGCTGGTGCAGCGTGCGCTGGCAGAGTTCATTCAGAAAGGGCATTACATGTCGCACATTCGCCGGATGCGTAAGCTCTACAGCCAGCGGCGGCGCTTTATGATCAGCCTGATTGAACGCTACCTCGGAAACGCTTTTTTGCCATTAGCCAATCACGAGGCAGGATTGCATTTAGTGATGAATTTGCCTGCTGGCTGTGATGATGTGGCGGTGGCCGCGTTGGCGCTGAGGCGCGGCGTGAAGGTGCGGCCGCTATCGCAATATTATATGCATCCGCAAGAACGGCGCGGATTGCTGCTGGGTTTTGCCTGTGTCGATGAAAAGCAGTGTCAGGATGCGTTTGGTACGCTGAAAGGGTGTTTGGCGGAGATGAGGATCATTTAAGAGGTGGTCGCCATGCCTGGCGACCGCCTGCGCTTAGGGTTGAGCGATGCTATTTAACCGTTGCACGATTTCAGGCGTAAGTTTCACTTCAGCGCTTGCAAGGTTCTGCTTCAGGTGCTCTGGCGATGAAGTCCCCGGAATCAGCAGAATGTTGGGCGAACGCTGCAGCAGCCAGGCCAGCGCTACCTGTAACGGCGTCGCGCTGAGTTCCTTCGCCACGTCGCTCAACTGATCTGATTGCAGCGGTGAAAACCCACCGAGCGGAAAGAACGGCACGTAGGGAATGCCTTGTGCTGCCAGTTGGTCGAGCAGCGCCTCATCCTGCCGATTGGCCAGATTGTACAGGTTTTGCACGCAGGCGATAGTTGTCATGGCTTGTGCTTCGGCTACCTGTTTGGCGGTAACGTTGCTCAGACCAATGTGACGAATCAGACCGCGCTCTTTCAACTTGATCATCGCTTCAACCTGCGGCTCCAGCGATCCTTCTTTCGGTCCATATACGTCTAACATTGAACGCAGATTCACGACTTCCATCACTTCAAGTCCCAGATTACGCAGGTTATCTTCCACCGCCTGCGTCAGCGCCTCCGGGGTAAACGCGGGCTTCCAGCCCCCTTTTTCGTCACGACGTGCGCCCACTTTGCTGACGATCACCAGATCCTCTGCGTAAGGATACAGCGCGTGTTTAATCAGCTGATTGGTGATGTGCGGGCCATAAAAATCGCTGGTATCAATATGGTTTACGCCTGCTGCGACAGCATCACGCAGCACCTGCAAAGCGCGAGCTTCATCTTTTGGCGGACCAAATACACCGGGACCTGCAAGCTGCATGGCACCGTAACCAAGACGAGCCACCTGGCGATCGCCAAGCGTGTAAGTCAATGCTGGATAAGACATGGGAAACTCCTTCATCAGTGTGTGGTTAGATTGTAATCGCCAAACAGCTGTGCAACTATCCGTGCAAATCGGGACACATTGTGCGAGATGACGAACAATGGCAGTAGATATAGCTCTGCTACACGCGGTAGTCGCGGTGGCAAAAGCCGGAGGCTTTCGTGAGGCAGCGCGCATGACCGGTAGCAATCCGTCACGCTTGAGTGATGCGGTACGGCGGGCTGAAGAGCAGCTTGGCGTGCGACTTTTTAACCGCACCACGCGAACAGTGGCGTTAACGGAAGCCGGCAGGGCGCTGATGTCGCGTCTGCTGCCGGCGATGAACGAAGTGGATGCGGCACTTGATGCATTGAATAATTTCCGGGATACGCCGGGTGGCACCTTACGTTTGAATGTGCCGGTCAGTGCGGCGCGCATCGTGTTACCGGCGATAGTGCCGGGATTTCTGCAACGCTATCCGGATATCCAGCTGGAAGTGGTGGCGGAAAGCAATGTGCAGGATGTGTTCCGCGACAGCTGTGATGCTGGCATTCGTTACGACGATCATCTGGAGCAGGACATGGTCGCGCTGCCAATTGGCCCGCGCACCCAGCGCTTTGCTTTGGCGGCTGCACCCGCTTATCTGGCGACATTCGGCTCGCCGCAACATCCGCGCGACCTGATTCAGCATCGCTGCTTGCACGGACGCTATGCGACGGGCGTGATCGCCGAGTGGGAATTCACCTGCGGCGAGGACACTGTGCGCTTGCAACCGAAAGGGCCGCTGATTTGTAGTATCGGTGGGGCGATGGATCTCACGGTGGAAGCAGCGATTGCTGGGTGCGGCGTGGTGTATCTGTTCGAGGATTGGCTCAAACCGGCGCTGAGTGATGGCAGACTACAACCGATTTTGCCGGAATGGTGGCACAGCTTTTCCGGCCTGTGGCTCTATTACAACCATCGTCGATTAACCCCGGCGCCGCTGCAGGCGTTTCTGGATTATGTGCGCGAGCTTAATGCCCAGCCGCTTCCGGGTTAACCAGCAACCCGGACATCAGCAGACGGAAAGCGTCCACGGCACGCGGCAAAGCCGCGACCGGCTCATTTGAGGCCGCTATCCATAGCGCCGCATTCAGTGCGGCGCCGTTGACCAGTTGCGCCGCTGCTTCCGTATCGACCGCTTTTACTGTCCCTTCTTCAATCAGCAGCGCCAGCATATCTGCGGTAGTGCGCAAGCATGCACTTTGATTCGGCCATTGCGAGGGATCGCCTAACACCGCCGGGCCATCCAGCAGCATGATGCGTTGTACTTCTGGCTCAAGCGACATCTCAATATAGGTAATAGCTTCGGCGAGGAATGCATGCCATCTCGAGGTAAATTGTTGCCCGGCAGCACGCATCTGGCTGAGTATTTCTGCATCGATTTGGTCGATAACTGCCTGCAATAAGCCTTTTTTGTCGCCAAAATTATGATAAAGCGCACCACGGGTTAGACCGACTTCTGCGGTTAAGTCATCCATTGATGCAGCGCTATAGCCTTTTTCCGCAAAAGCCCGTCGTGCCGCTTCGATAAGTTTGCCACGCGTCTCTTCTACCTGTTGCGCTCGCCGTCTGACTGCCATATTGCCCTCTCGAAATAGTGTTGACATACGCCGTGTATGTTATCCATAGTAATACATACGCGTCGTATGTAAAAGCGCTTCCGGTGTCGCTCACCGGTTAACCGATTATTTCCCATCAGGAGAGAGATTATGAGCAAACGCGAAGCGATATTTCCAGCAGGAAGACAAGCGTTGTATGAGATAAACAGTTATTCGGCAGCGATACGTTCTGGCGATTTACTGTTTGTTTCTGGTCAAGTGGGCAGCCGTGAAGACGGTTCAGCGGAGCCCGATTTTGCGCGCCAGGTCAATCTGGCGTTCGAGAATCTGCAAGCCGTGCTGAAAGCGGCGGGTTGTAGCCTGGATGATGTGGTTGATGTCACTTCGTTTCATACCGATCCGGAAAAGCAGTTCGCAACGGTAAATGAGGTACGACTGCGCTTTTTTGGTGAACCACCTTATCCAAACTGGACCGCGGTTGGCGTTAACTGGTTGGCGGGTTTTGATTTTGAAATTAAGGTCATTGCGCGCATTCCACAGTAATTCCGCTTGTGGCTTAATAGCGTCATCATTTATGACGACGTCCATGAAAGCCAATAAAAAAGCCGATAACCGTTGCCAGTTATCGGCTTTTTGTAGCAAATGCGATTACGCGTTCAGCAACTGATTCGCCGTTTTCTCAACCAATGCCAGCAGGACTTTAACATCCTCCAGCGTCACGGTTGGGTTGAGCAATGTCAGCTTCAGGCAGGTCACGCCCTGGTTCTCGGTTACACCGACGTTGGCGCGGCCTGAATCGAGCAGTGCATCGCCGATACGCTGATTGAACAGGGCAATCTGAGCGGTATCGGTCAGTTGCTCTGGACGATAGCGGAACAGCACGCTGGCCAACTGAGGCTGCATCACCAGCTCGAGACGTGGTTCAGAGGTGACAAACTTCGCCACGTCCTGCGCCAGTGTGACACCATGATCGATGATGGCGGCATACTGTTTCTGACCCAGCGCTTCCAGGCCCATCCACAGTTTCAGCGCATCGAAACGACGCGTGGTCTGCAGAGATTTGGATACCAGATTTGGCACGCCTGCCTCTTCATCAAACTCAGAGTTCAGGTAAGCCGCCTGATAGCGCATCAGCTCGTAATGACGCTCATCTTTCAGCAGGAACGCACCGCAGCTGATGGTCTGGAAATACTGTTTGTGGAAGTCCAGCGTGACAGAATCCACGAGCTCAAGGCCATCGAGGTAGTTGCGATACTTCTCGGACAGCAGCAGTGCGCCGCCCCATGCTGCATCGACGTGTACCCAGATGTTGTGCTCAGCAGCAATTCCGGCAATTTCACGCAGCGGATCGATCGCACCGGCATCGGTGGTACCGGCAGTCGCCACGATCGCCAGGATCTGTTCGCCGTTAGCTTCGGCCTGCGCCAGCTTGGCTTTCAGGTCTAACACATCCATACGGGCGTATTGATCAGACTTGACTTGCACCACAGACTGATAGCCGTGACCGAGCAGCGCCATATTCTTCTGTACCGAGAAGTGCGCATTTTCAGAGCACAGCACTTTGATCTTACGCAGATCGCCGGTGATACCGTGCTGCTGCACCGAGTGACCCTGGCGCTGATAGAACGCATCGCGTGCCAGCATCAAGCCCATTAAGTTGCTCTGAGTGCCGCCGCTGGTGAAGACACCGGCGTCGCCAGCCGGATAACCCACTTGCGCACGCAGCCATTCGATCAATTTGATCTCAATGATGGTGGCAGAAGGGCTCTGATCCCACGAATCCATACTCTGGTTGGTAGCATTAATCAGCACTTCTGCCGCCTGGCTTACCACCAGGCTAGGGCAGTGCAGATGCGCCACACATTGTGGGTGATGCACTGAAAGACTGTCTTTCAGGAAATATTCAATCGCGCGTTCAATCGCGGCCTGGTTACCCAGGCCGTTTGGATTGAAGTCGAGCGTGATACGCTCGCGCAGTTCGGCAACGGTTTTGCCTTGATACATTTCAGGCTGTTGCAGCCACTGCACAACCGCGGCGCTGCTTTGGGCAATCGCCTGCTGGTACGCCTCAATGCTCTGTGCAGAGGTGGCCAGAATCGGGTTTACTTCAGACATTTACTCTTCCAATCAAACAGGTTTGACGCCAGCGCCAATCAGCGCCTGCTCAAATTTATCCAGGAAAATCGCCAACTCATCGTTGGTGATCAGCAGTGAAGGCAGCAGACGCAATACTGCGCCATGACGGCCACCGCGCTCCAGAATCAGACCTGCTTCGAAGCACTTCTTCTGCAGCAGCGCAGAGAGCTCGCCGTCAGCCGGGAAACTGCCCATGTGATCGGCCGCTTCGTTTGGTTTAACAATCTCAATACCGATCATCATACCGAGGCCACGAACATGACCAATGACTGGGAAGCGTTTCTGCATGGCAGTCAGCTGCTGTTTCAGCCATTCACCCTGCGCGGCAACTTTGCCCGCGATATCCTGCTCTTTCAGGATTTTCAGAGTAGTCAGGCCGGTAGCCATCGCCAGCTGGTTGCCACGGAAGGTGCCGGTGTGATGACCTGGCGACCAAACGTCGAACTGCTTTTTGATGCCCAGTACAGCCAGTGGCAGACCGCCGCCAACGGCTTTTGACATCACGATAATATCAGGCTCGATACCTGCGTGTTCGAAGGCGAAGAATTTACCGGTACGGGCAAAGCCAGCCTGAACTTCGTCGAGGATCAGCAGAATGCCGTGTTCCTGCGTCACTTTACGGATGCGCTGCAACCACTCCGCCGGTGCTGGATTCACGCCGCCTTCGCCCTGAACGGCTTCGAGAATCACGGCCGCAGGCTTGCGCACACCGCTTTCCACGTCGTTGATCAGGTTGTCGAAGTAGTAGGTCAGCGCTTTTACGCCAGCTTCACCACCGATACCCAGCGGGCAACGATACTGATGCGGGTAAGGCATGAACTGCACTTCTGGCATCAGGCCATCAACCGCTTCTTTAGGTGCCAGGTTACCGGTGACGGACAGCGCGCCGTGCGTCATACCATGGTAACCGCCAGAGAAGCTGATCACGCCGCTACGACCAGTGGCTTTCTTCGCCAGTTTCAGCGCGGCTTCAACAGCATCGGCACCGGAAGGGCCGGTGAACTGCAGGCAATAATCTTTACCCTGGCCTGGCAGCAGCGAGAGCAGAGATTCAGAGAACTGATCTTTAAGTGGTGTAGTCAGATCAAGAGTATGTAACGGCAAGCCGCTGGTAATGACATTTTGAATGCTCTGGAGAACATCAGGATGGTTGTGACCCAGTGCCAGCGTCCCTGCGCCAGCCAGACAGTCAAGATATTGTTTATTCTCAACATCTGTGATCCACACGCCATGGGCTTTAGCAATGGCTAAAGGCAATTTGCGCGGGTAACTCCTAACGTTAGATTCAAACTCAGCCTGACGGGCTAAGAATGCGTCGTTATTTCCGTTGAATGCATTGGCACCAAAACTATCAATACGGACTTTATCCGTCATCATATCTCTCCTTCAACCGGGGCTCGTATGGCTCGCCAATTGACTAATTGAACAAAAAAGTAACAGCTGTGAAAAAACGCGGCCAATATAGAGCCTTTTGACCTACATCACAATGATTAATTTTGTTTAGAATTGTTTACTCTTTCCATATATGAATCAGGGCGTTGGCCAGAAATTGGCCGCTTTATTTCGCACCACCTCAGGGGTGGTTAAAAAATAATCGAATGAATAAAGAGACTTATCGCCGCTAAGGCGATCCAGGGACCAAACGCAATGGTGTGATTAACGTCCCGCTGCCAGCCAATTCGGGCAATCAAAACCCCTAAAATAGCGCCGCCGGAAGCCAATAAAAGCACCCAGGGTAAAAGTGGCCATCCCAGCCAGGCCCCGATTGCCGCCAGCAGTTTTGCATCGCCCATGCCAAGGGCATTAATCCCTCTAATCCATTGATATAAAACCGCCAGTGCCCACAATAGGCTATATCCCGCAATAGCACCGAGCACCGATTCATGTAACGAACCCGGGAGCCAACCCAGCGTTTTGAACAGTAATCCAGCCCATAGCAATGGCA
The DNA here is from genome assembly GCA_900068845.1 of Enterobacter ludwigii. Classification (GTDB taxonomy): domain Bacteria; phylum Pseudomonadota; class Gammaproteobacteria; order Enterobacterales; family Enterobacteriaceae; genus Pantoea; species Pantoea ludwigii_A. Next base: position 399,662 of record CEFQ01000008.1, on the reverse strand, counting down.
GCGTGATCACGTCGGGTAATAGCAAATGGTTGAAATCAATAAAGGCTAACGCTGTTAGCGCCCAGAACATTAGAAGTGCGCTCAGCAAGTGCATATTAACGGGCATGAGCCATAGCAGCAGCAGCGTTAAAAGTGCCGTTATTATCTCCACCTGTGGATAACGCACACTTATTTTGCCGCGACAATAACGGCATTTACCGCCTAACAGTAACCAACTTATGACCGGCACGTTGTCACGCCAGCGGAGCGGGGTTGAACATTGTGGGCAGTAAGAGGGCGGATAACAGAGATTAAGCGCAGTATCCGGATGCAGAATTTGCTGCGGTAAGCGAGAGATCACCACGTTGAGAAAACTGCCAACGGCCAATCCCACTAAACCGCCGATTAACCCACACACATATTCCATTGCCGCTACCTCGCGCCATCCAGGCTTGTCATAGCCGGGACGTTACGCCAAAGCGAGGATCGGTGCGAGGGGAAAAAGGGCGTTACAAGGGTTTACATCGGGAATGCCGAGCGGGCTCCAGAAGTGGCGAGCGTCAGGCCATTAAGCCTGCTGTTTAAACAGTTGAATGGCTTCCTGCACATTACTGGTCGCGAGGGACATCACACGATCGTTATTGAGAAACACATCGTAGTGACCCGCGTTATAGCGAAATACGTAGAGATCACCGCGATAACGCAATCCCTTTGTTTTCACGCCAATATGATGGCGGCGCAGTGCAGCCTGAGACAGTCTGTCAGTAGCCGTACTCATCGCATTATCCTCCAGACGTTATAAGACATAACCTGACTTAGTATAGGGTCAAAACCTTAATTTAACCTTAAGAAGAGTGCCGTTTATTGGAGTAAAACCAATAAAGTTGTCACTTCCTCTACCAATCCTCAACGTGTCAGAAAAAGGCCACTGAGTACCCATCTCATTTAATGTTGCGTTAAGTTTACCCGCGTATTTTGGAATAAATGGCAGTTAAATAGTGCTTAATTCCAAGGTAATGTTATGAATTTTCTACCATTCTCACGCCCCTCGTTAGGCGAGGAAGAGTTAGCAGCAGTTAAATCGATATTTGAATCGGGTTGGATAACCACTGGGCCTAAGAACGCCGAATTGGAACAGGCTTTTTGCCAGCTTACCGGTAATCAGCAGGCTATTGCCGTGAGTTCCGCCACGGCAGGAATGCACGTCACACTGCTGGCGCTGGGGATTCAGCCCGGTGACGAAGTGATTACGCCTTCATTGACCTGGGTTTCCACCATCAACATCATCACGCTGCTCGGTGCCACGCCGGTGATGATTGATATCGATCGTGACAGCTTAATGGTAACGCCCGCTCAAATTGAAGCGGCTATAACACCGCGTACACGCGCCATCATTCCGGTGCATTACGCCGGTGCGCCGGCCGATCTGGATGCGATTCGCGCAATTGGCGCGCGTCACGGCATTCCGGTGATTGAAGATGCCGCGCATGCGGCAGGTTGCTATTACAAAGGCCAGCACGTCGGACATCAGGGCACCGCCATCTTCTCCTTCCACGCCATCAAAAACATGACCTGTGCCGAAGGTGGTTTGATTGTCACTGATGATGCGGCACTTGCCGATCGCCTGCGCAGCCTGAAATTCCACGGTCTGGGCGTGGATGCTTACGATCGTCATACGCATGGCCGCAAGCCGCAGGCCGAAGTGATCATGCCGGGCTTCAAATACAATTTGCCGGATATCAGCGCCGCCATAGCCTTGGTGCAGTTGAAAAAACTGCCCGCAATCAATGAACGCCGTACTGCGATTGCGCAGCGCTATCTCACCGCACTGGCGGATACGCCGTTTTTACCGCTGGCGCAGCCAATCTGGTCACACCAACACGCATGGCATCTGTTCATTATTCGCGTCGATGAAGCGCAATGCGGCATCAGTCGTGATGCACTGATGGAAACCCTCAAAGCACAGGATATCGGCACTGGCTTGCATTTCCGCGCCGCGCACACTCACAAATATTATCGTGAACGCTATCCGCAGCTTTCTCTGCCGCATACCGAATGGAATAGCGATCGCATCTGCTCCATCCCTTTGTTCCCCGATATGCGCGACGAAGACGTAAACCGCGTGATCAGCGCATTACGTCAGATCGCGGGAGTTTGACATGCTGGAAGAAAAAACCATTCGTAAAATTTCCGTGGTGATCCCGGTATACAACGAACAGGAGAGCCTGCCGGAGTTGGTGCGTCGCACCCACGCAGCCTGCGCGGGATTGGAACTGGAGTACGAGATTCTGCTGGTCGATGACGGCAGCAGCGATCGCTCGGGCGAGATGATTGCGGATGCTGCGGATAGGCCTGGCAGCCATGTGGTTGGCGTGTTGCTAAACCGCAATTACGGTCAGCATTCGGCGATCATGGCGGGCTTTAGCCACGTGAGTGGCGACCTGATCATTACGCTGGATGCCGATCTGCAAAACCCACCAGAAGAGATACCCAATCTGGTCAAAGCCGCGCATCAGGGCTATGACGTGGTGGGCACCGTGCGTCAGAATCGCCAGGACAGCTGGTTCCGCCGCCGCGCCTCGCGCACCATCAACCAACTGATTCAGCGCGTCACCGGCAAAGCGATGGGCGATTACGGCTGCATGTTGCGCGCCTATCGTCGCCATATCGTCGATGCGATGCTGAACTGCCACGAGCGCAGCACCTTTATTCCTATCCTCGCCAATACCTTTGCGCGCCGCACCATTGAGCTGCCGGTGGCACATGCCGAGCGCGAGTTTGGCGATTCCAAATACAGTTTTATGCGGCTGATCAATTTGATGTATGACCTGGTGACCTGCCTGACCACCACGCCGCTGCGTTTGCTGAGTATCGTCGGCAGCCTGATTGCGCTGGCGGGCTTTGCCTTCTCATTAATTCTGATTGTGCTGCGCCTGTTCCTTGGTGCCGGTTGGGCAGGAGACGGCGTATTTATGCTGTTCGCGGTCCTGTTTATCTTTGTCGGTGCGCAATTTATCGGCATGGGCTTACTTGGCGAATATATCGGCCGAATTTACAACGACGTACGCGCCCGTCCGCGCTACTTCATTCAACGTGTGATTCATCCAAAGCAAAACGCTTCATCTGTACAGGAAATTGAGCAATGAAAACTGTCGTCTTCGCCTATGCCGAAATGGGCTGCGCGGGTATTTCTGCCCTTCTGAACGCGGGCTATGAAATCAGCGCTATTTTTACCCACTCCGACACAGGAACAGAAAGTCATTTTTTTGAGTCGGTGGCGCGTCTGGCGGCGGAACAGGGCATTCCGGTGTATGCGCCTGAAGATGTCAATCATCCGTTGTGGGTCGATCGCATTAAAACGATGGCGCCCGATTATATTTTCTCCTTCTATTACCGCGCTTTATTAAACGACAGCATTCTCAGCAGTGCGCGTCTCGGTGCCTTTAACCTGCACGGTTCGCTGCTGCCAAAATACCGTGGCCGTGCACCGTTGAACTGGGTGCTGGTCAAGGGTGAAACTGAGACAGGCGTAACGCTGCATCGCATGGTGAAACGTGCTGACGCGGGTGACATTGTGGCGCAGCAGCGCGTGGCGATTGAGGAGCAGGATAACGCGCTCACGCTGCATCGCAAGCTGGTCGCCTGTGCAACGCAGGTGCTGGAAGGGGCATTACCTGCCATTAAGCGTGGCGATATCGTCACCACGCCTCAGAATGAAAGCGAAGCCACGATTGTGGGGCGTCGTACGCCAGAAGATGGTCGCATCAAATGGGAAGACCCGGCGCAGACGGTCAACAATCTGGTTCGTGCCGTCACCTATCCGTGGCCAGGCGCATTTGCTTTTGCCGGAACAGTAAAATTCGTGGTGTGGAAAGGTCGCGTGCACCACACAGAACATCAAGCCAAACCGGGTACCGTGCTCTCCGTGGAGCCATTCCTTATCGCCTGCGGTGAAGGCGCATTGGAAGTGGTGACGGGCCAAAGCGATAACGGCGTATTTATGAACGGCAGTCAGCTGGCGCAAAACCTCGGCATGGTGAAGGGCGCCTTGCTATATTCTCAGCCGGTGGCGGCAGTGAAACGTCGTACGCGCGTACTGATCCTCGGCGTTAACGGATTTATCGGTAACCACTTAACCGAACGTCTGCTGCAGGACGATAACTTTGAAGTGTATGGTCTGGACATTGGTTCCGATGCCATCAGTCGCTTCCTCGAACAACCGCGCTTCCATTTTGTCGAAGGCGACATCAGCATTCACTCAGAATGGATTGAATATCATATTAAGAAGTGCGATGTGGTACTGCCGTTGGTGGCCATCGCCACGCCAATTGAGTACACCCGCAATCCACTGCGCGTGTTCGAACTCGATTTTGAAGAGAACCTCAAAATCATTCGTGACTGCGTGAAGTATAAAAAACGCATCATTTTCCCCTCAACCTCCGAAGTGTATGGCATGTGTACCGATCAGCATTTCGATGAGGATCACTCCAATCTGGTGGTGGGACCGATCAATAAACAGCGCTGGATCTACTCGGTGTCTAAGCAGCTGCTGGACCGCGTAATTTGGGCTTACGGTGAGAAAGAAGGGCTGCGCTTTACGCTGTTCCGTCCATTTAACTGGATGGGCCCGCGCCTCGATAACCTCAATGCCGCGCGTATCGGCAGCTCTCGCGCCATTACGCAGTTGATCCTGAATTTGGTGGAAGGTTCGCCGATCAAGCTGATTGATGGTGGCGCACAGAAGCGTTGCTTCACCGACATCCGTGACGGAATCGAAGCGCTGTTTCGCATCATCGAGAACAAGCAGAACAACTGCGACGGGCAGATTGTTAACATCGGTAATCCGGATAACGAAGCCAGTATTAAAGAGTTGGCCGAGTGTTTGCTGGCAAGTTTTGAACGTCATCCGCTGCGCAGCAACTTCCCGCCGTTTGCCGGTTTCCGCGAAGTGGAGAGCAGCAGCTACTACGGCAAAGGGTATCAGGACGTGGAACACCGTAAGCCATCGATCAAAAATGCCCGTCGCCTGCTGGACTGGACACCGACAGTGGAGATGGATATCACCATCGATAACACGCTGGACTTCTTCCTGCGCACCGTTGAGCTCCAGGATAAGCCATGAAGAAAGTCGGTTTGCGCGTCGATGTGGATACCTGGCGCGGCACCCAACTCGGGGTGCCGGCGTTACTGGAGCAATTCAGTCTGCATCAACTGCAGGCCAGTTTTTTCTTCAGCGTCGGGCCAGACAACATGGGGCGCCATTTATGGCGTCTGATGAAGCCGCGCTTTCTGTGGAAGATGCTGCGTTCACGCGCAGCATCGCTCTACGGCTGGGATATTTTGCTGGCAGGCACCGCGTGGCCAGGACGCGAAATTGGTCGTGGTCTGGAGGAGATCATTAGCGCCACCGCCGATCATCATGAAGTCGGTTTGCATGCATGGGATCACTTTGCCTGGCAAACCTGGGCGGGAGTTTGGCCGAAAGAGAAGTTAGTGGAGCACATTGCGCGCGGTAAACAGGCTTTAGAAGCCCTTATTGGTGACAATGTCACGTGTTCGGCAGTGGCTGGCTGGCGCGCAGATGGTCGCGTAGTGGCGGCGAAGCAGCCGTTTGGTTTCCGCTACAACAGCGACTGCCGCGGTAGCGGGCCATTTTTACCCATCCTCAGCGATGGCACGACCGGCACGGTACAAATTCCGGTGACATTGCCGACGTGGGATGAAGTGGTTGGACAATCGGTTAAAGCTGAAGACTATAACGACTTCATCCTCGATCAGATGCAGGCCGCAACGGGCTCACCGGTCTATACCATTCATGCCGAAGTGGAAGGGATCGTCGGGCTGGAGGCGTTCGCCGATCTATTAAGACGTGCGCAGCAGCAGGGTATCCAGTTTTGCCCGCTCAGTGCCTTGTTGCCCGACGATCTCAGTACGTTGCCACAGGGCAATATTGTGCGTGGGCACATTGCCGGACGTGAAGGCTGGCTAGGCTGCCAGCGATAATTTTCTTATAGGAAACACGGATGCGTACAGGCACTAAAATTGCACTGTTGATGACACTCTTTGCCCTGTATTACCTGATCCCGATTGAATTCCGCGCCTTATGGCAACCGGATGAAACCCGCTATGCAGAAATTAGTCGCGAAATGCTGTTCAGCGGCAATTGGGTGGTCCCGCATTTCTTTGATTTACGTTATTTCGAAAAACCCATTGCGGGCTACTGGGTAAATAACATTGGGCAATGGCTGTTTGGTCACAGTAATTTTGGCGTGCGCGCCGGGTCGATTTTCAGTACCACGCTGAGTGCGATGATGATCTATTGGCTT
>CEFQ01000008.1:0-393305 GCA_900068845.1 Enterobacter ludwigii | reverse complement strand
GGCAAGCAAATGTTCGCCAGCCGTAAAATCGCTCTTACTGCCAGCATTATTTTTCTGACCTCACTGCTGGTGTATGGCGTGGGCACTTATGCCGTGCTTGATCCAATCCTGATGTTGTGGCTGGTCGCCGCGATGTGCAGTTACTGGCTGGCCGCGCAGGCGAAGCACACCCAGCAACGCTTATGCGGTTATCTGCTGCTCGGTGCAGCCTGCGCGATGGGTTTTATGACCAAAGGATTTCTCGCGCTGGCGGTGCCGGTGCTGGCAATTCTGCCGTGGGCCATCTGGCAGCGCCGTTTCGCTGAATTACTGCGTTGGGGACCGCTGACGATTGCAGTTGCTGCGCTGCTTAGCATGCCGTGGGCGCTGGCGATTAATCAGCAGGAAGGGGATTTCTGGCACTATTTCTTCTGGGTGGAACATATTCAGCGCTTCGCTGACGCCGATGCGCAACACAAAGCGCCATTCTGGTACTACATTCCGGTGCTGTTGGCGGGCTGTCTGCCGTGGCTCGCGCTGCTGCCGGGTTCTTTGATAACGGCGTGGCGTCAGCGCAGTCAGCAGGCTGGGCCGATCTACTTGCTCAGCTGGGTTGTGCTGCCGCTGCTCTTTTTCAGCATCGCAAAAGGGAAATTGCCGACTTACATTCTGCCGTGCTTTGCGCCGCTGGCGCTGTTGATGGCGTATTACGCGCACCGCGGCTCGGTGCAGGTGATGAACGCGCTGAGGGTAAATGGCTGGATCAACCTGTTGTTCGGCGCCATCACCACACTAGTGTTATTGGTGGCGCTGGCACCGTGGGGCGTGTCGCATCGGCCACTTTACGGCAGTGATGAATTCATTGGCGTGCTGTGTGCGGCGCTCGCCTTTATCGGCTGGGGCGTGATGGGTTGGCTAAGCCGTAAGCCGGAAAACGATCGCTGGCAGTTAGCTGCGCTCTGTCCAATGATGTTGGCGCTGCTGGTTGGTTTTGCTATTCCGCAGAAGGTGCGTGATGCCAAACAGCCGCAGAGTTTTGTCAGCGCCGTACACGATCAGCTGGCGGATAGTCGTTATCTGCTGGCCAACAACCCGGGCGTGGCATCCGCGGTGGCTTGGGAGCTGCAGCGCAGCGATATCAACTTTTATGATGCCAAAGGCGAGTTGCAATATGGCCTGAGCTATCCGGATGTGCAGTCGCATTACATTGATGCAGATAACTTTGCCGACTGGCTGCGGATCCATCGTCGTCAGGGGAAGGTTTCGTTAGTGTTGATGATGAACGCCAGCGACAGCTCGCCGGATAAAAATTTACCGGAACCGGATGATGTCTATCGTCAGGGCCGCCTGGTTTACTACGGCTACGATGCCAAACCATGAATCTGCTACTGATTTTACTGGTGAGCATGCTGAGTTGCGCTGCACAGCTGTGCCAAAAGCAGGCGGCGCATCTCGGCATCAAAAAAGGTATTTATTGGCTAGCGCTCAGCATCCTGCTACTGGGTATCGGCATGTTGTTGTGGCTGGCGATATTGCGTGTGGTGCCGGTGAGCGTAGCGTATCCGATGCTGAGTCTTAACTTTGTATTGGTGGCAATCGCGGCGCGGATGATCTGGCGCGAAACCTACAGTGTGCAGCAGTGGATTGGCACATTGACAATTGTTGCTGGCGTGGCGCTGATGGGAAGTCATCTATGAAGGGCGTGTTGCTGGCGCTATGCAGTGTGTTGCTGGTATCGCTGGCGCAGGTAGTGCTGCGCTCGGCGATGCTGGATTTTCCGCCGTGGCGCGCATTGCTGAGTATGCAGCATTGGAAACCGCTGCAGCTGTTAGCGCTCGGCCTCGGCGCTTACGCGCTTTCTATGCTGTGCTGGATGCTGGCGCTGCGCCATGTCCCGCTTAACCGGCTCTATCCGCTGCTCAGTTTAAGTTATGTACTGGTATGGCTGGCAGCGATTTCCTTGCCGATGCTGGGTGAAACCTTCCGCTGGAGCAGTTTTGCCGGCGTGGTGCTGATTGTATTGGGCTTGTTGCTGGTTTCGCTGCCGCGCCGCAAGTGATGGCGTAAATGCCTTTGCCAGTGACGCCGCGCTGAACCCGCTCTTGATCTCATCGGTGTGCGTCAGAATCCCAGCTAGCATAATGATACTAAGGCTAACGGTATAATGCCGGCGTGCGTTGGATGATTAAATGATTAGGAACGTCATTGTCAGCCATCTTTTATTTCCCCATCCCCCTGAACGCCTTCTTTTAATAACCCCCCCGACTGATGTAAATCCATCAAAATAAAAACATCAAAATGCTTGAACTCACATTTTGGAAAATAGATTCCAAATAAAAATTAACACGAAATAAAAACACCGCTAGCGTGAGTGCTCTGTTTTGTCCTGCCGTATTTCCTTAATTGTTTTTGACCAGGAGGTATTATGGAAAGAGAACTTTATCTGTCCACCAACACAGCGTCCGGCCCCAATAGCACCACGCGCACCGAGCCCTTTGTTAAAATTATCGCGTTGGTTGCCACGTTGGGTGGATTACTTTTTGGCTACGATACGGGCGTGGTATCGGGCGCTTTACTGTTTATGCGTGACGATCTCCATCTCACACCGTTTACCACCGGATTAGTCACCAGTTCACTGCTGTTTGGCGCGGCTTTTGGCGCGCTGCTCGCCGGTCATTTTGCCGATGCGCTGGGACGTCGCAAAATCATCCTTTGTCTCGCTTTTATTTTTGCCCTTGGCGCCATAGGTTCGGCATTCGCACCGGATGTCATCTCAATGATCGCTTCACGTCTGTTCCTCGGTATCGCCGTGGGTGGCGCGGCGGCCACGGTGCCGGTGTACATCGCGGAAATCGCACCGGCGAATAAACGTGGCCAGTTGGTGACCTTGCAAGAGCTGATGATTGTTTCGGGTCAGCTACTGGCATACGTTTCCAACGCCACTTTTAATGAAATCTGGGGTGGGGAACACACCTGGCGCTGGATGATCGCCCTTTCTACCGTGCCTGCGGTATTGCTGTGGTTTGGCATGATCTTCATGCCGGAAAGTCCGCGCTGGCAGGTGATGCGCGGTAATACTCAGGAAGCTCGCAAGGTGCTGGAGAAAACCCGTGCGGCGGATGACGTCGATTGGGAACTGGAAGAGATTGAAGAAACCATCGAAGAGCACCGCCAACAGGGTAAAGGCCGACTGCGCGATCTGCGCACGCCGTGGCTGCGCAAAGTGTTCCTGCTCGGTATCGGCATTGCGGCGATTCAGCAATTGACTGGCGTCAACACCATCATGTATTACGCGCCGACCATGCTGACGGCAACGGGCTTGAGCAACGATGCCGCGCTGTTTGCCACTATCGCCAACGGGGTGATTTCGGTGTTGATGACGCTGGTTGGCATCTGGATGATCGGCAAAATCGGCCGCCGTCCACTGGTGTTGGTTGGGCAGATGGGCTGCACCGCCTGCCTGTTCTTTATCGCGGCGGTGTGCTTCGTTATGCCGGAATATCATCAGGCGGGCGACGTTAATTTGCTACGCGCGTATCTGGTGCTGGCAGGCATGTTGATGTTTCTGTGTTTCCAGCAAGGCGCACTGTCGCCTGTTACCTGGCTGTTATTGTCGGAGATTTTCCCGGCGCGGATGCGCGGCATCTGTATGGGCGGCGCGGTGTTTGCGCTGTGGATGGCGAACTTCGCTATTTCAATGGCGTTCCCACTGTTGTTGGCGGCGTTTGGCCTGGCCGGCGCATTCTTAACCTTTGCCGTGATTGGCATTGGGGGTTCGATGTTCGTGCTGCGCACCATCCCGGAAACCAAGGGACGCAGTCTGGAGCAGGTCGAGCACTATTTTCATGCGTTGTATAAATGATGTTGCATTGATGTAAATCACTCAAAGATTTGGCAGAGCAATAAAAACAGATCGCTTACTATCGCCAAATAGCAACGCGTCAAACAAAACAGAAGCTGATAAATATTATAATCTCAGGATAGAACACACCATGACCTATAAAATAAGCCATAACCGGCTCTGCGTGAATCGTAAAATTGCGCCCAACCTTACTATTGACCGTTTTTTCTCGCTGGTAAGAGAAATAGGATTAAATAAAGTTGAAATCCGCAATGATATGAAGAGTGGTAGCGTGACCGATAATTTAGGTGGCGAAAAAGTGCGTGCACTTGCCACTCAACATGCTCTCACTATTGAAACGATTAATGCAGTGTATCCGTTTAACCAATTAACAGAAGAAGTGCTGGAGAAGACACGCGTTTTATTGAAAGACGCGCGTGCAACCGGCGCAAAAGCGTTAGTGCTTTGTCCTCTGAATGACGGCACCGTTGTTTCTCAGCAACAAACCGTTGATGCGTTAAAAACCCTCGCGCCGCTGTTCGCCGAGTATGGCATTGCCGGTCTGGTTGAGCCGCTCGGTTTCCCGCAAAGTTCACTGCGTTCTGCCGGACTGGCGCAACAGCTGATCAAACAAGCTGATGCACCATTTAAAATCGTACTGGATACCTTTCACCACCACCTTTACGAAGGCGCTGAGCAAGACTTTGCCGACGGCCTCGACGTCAACAACATCGGGCTGGTGCATTTGTCCGGCGTAACCGACGCGCGTCCAACGCTCCAGTTGACTGACGAAGAGCGCATCATGCTAAGCGCCGACGATCTGCTGAAATCGAAACAGCAAGTGCAGCGTCTGGAAGAGATGGGCTATCGCGGCATCTACGCTTTCGAACCGTTTTCTTCGGTGATGGAAAACTGGAGCGAAGAACAGATTGCTCATGAAATCCAATCCAGCATTGCTTATCTGAATAACTAAGGAACACTCCATGACGCTCAATATCGGTGTAATTGGCACGGGCGCGATTGGTCGCGAACACATTCGTCGTTGTAGCCAAGAGCTGCAACATTCACGCGTGGTGGCACTGAATGACATCAACCGCAGTAACTGCGAACAGATCATCAAAGATCTGGGCCTTCAGGCTGAGATCTACGATAACGCGTATGACCTGATTAATGCGCCAGAGGTGCAGGCGATTCTGGTCACCTCGTGGGGCCCCACGCATGAAGAGTTCGTGCTGGCCGCCATTAAAGCCGGAAAAGCGGTGTTTTGTGAGAAACCGCTGGCGGTCACCGCGCAAGGATGTATGAACATCGTTGAAGCGGAAATCGCCGCCGGTAAGAAGCGGGTGCAGGTTGGCTTTATGCGCCCTTATGACAGCGGCTATCGTGCGCTTAAAGCGGTGATTGATAAGGGTGACATCGGCGAACCATTGATGCTGCACTGCGCGCACCGTAATCCCGAAGTCGGCGATGCCTACACCACGGATATGGCCATCACCGACACGCTTATTCATGAGCTCGATGTCCTGCGTTGGTTGCTGAAAGACGATTATGTGAGCGCGCAGGTGGTTTACCCGCGCTCAACCCGTAAAGCGGCTTCGCACCTGAAAGACCCGCAAATCGTGCTGCTTGAAACCGCCAAAGGCGTGCGCATTGACGTCGAAATCTTCGTCAACTGTGCCTACGGCTACGATATTCAGTGTGAAGTGGTTGGGGAAAGTGGTGTCGCACGTCTACCTGAGCCGATGTCGGTGCAGACGCGTAGCGCGGCCAAACTCTCAACTGACATTCTCACCGACTGGAAAAAGCGTTTCGTCGATGCCTACGATGTGGAGCTGCAAGACTTCATCAATAACGTATTGTCAGGTGAAATGACCGGCCCATCCGCATGGGATGGTTACGCTGCGGCGGTCGCTGCCGATGCCTGCATCGCGGCACAACATTCCGGTGACATTGTGCCCGTCATAATGCCGGCGAGACCTGCATTCTATAATTAGGTCACGTCCCACATGTAACGCGCGCCGGAGGTTATCGGGGCGCGTTTTATCTCGCATCACACTCACTTCTCAGCGTTATCCCGTGTATCATCGCCGCCTTTAGGTTGTTTTGTTGGGAATAAGTGATGACGGAGATGACATTGTCCCGCCGCCAGCCTTCCGTTTGGTGGGGCGCGATGATTATTTGCGGCACCGTGGTAGGTGCAGGGATGTTTACGCTGCCGGTGGTGATGGCTGGCGCATGGTTCGGTTGGGCGATGGTGTTACTGCTGATCAGCTGGGGCGGGATGCTGCTGTCTGGATTGTTGTTCATGCACGTCAGCCTGCAATATCCGCCTGGCGCAGGCTACGACACCTTAACCAAAGATTTGCTGGGCCGCGGCTGGGCGGCGCTCAACGGTCTCAGTATTTTATTTGTACTAGGGATTCTTACCTACGCCTATATCTCGGCCAGCGGGCCGGTTTATCAGCATTCACTCAATCAGGTGGGTTTGCCGATCTCCACCGCTGAAGCGAAAGTGTTGCTGACACTGTGTGTGGCGGCGGTGGTATGGCTTGGTACCACCGGCGTCAGTCGGTTGATGACCTTCTGCGTGCTCGCAAAAATTCTGCTGTTGATTGCGCTGTTTGGCGGCTTACTGACACAGGTGAACATGGGTTCGTTACTGAGCGGACCGGCAGCAGGAGAACATTACTGGCCTTATGCCCTCGGCGTGCTGCCATTTTGTCTCGCTTCGTTTGGGTATCACGGCAATATTACCGGCCTGGTGAGTTATTACGGCGGTAACCAAAAGAACATCACGCGGGCTTTGGTGTTAGGAACTTTATTGTCACTGGCGCTGTACCTGTTTTGGCTGACCAGCACGATGGGCAATTTACCGCGAGACGCGTTTCCCGACATTGTGAAGCAGGGCGGTGATATCGCGGCCCTGATGGCTGCGCTGCGAGCGCATCTGCACGTCAATGCGCTCGCACTGATGATGTCGATCTTCTCGCATTTCGCGGTGATCGCTTCATTCCTGGGCGTTACCGCCGGCCTGTTTGATTTCATCGCCGATCGTCTGGGATTAGGCAATTCGCCCGGCGCACGTTTGAAAACAGCGTGCCTGACCTTCGTACCCCCGCTACTCGCCTCGATTGGGTGGCCGAATGGCTTTGTCGCCGCGATTGGTTTTGCCGGACTGTTTGCCACCTTATGGGCGGTGATTATCCCCGCAATGCTGGCGTGGAAATCTCAGCAACGCTGTTCGCTTGCAGTGGTTTTGCTGTTTGTGTTTGGCGCGATGAATATGCTTGCCTGGCTGCTGAGCGAGTTTGGAGTGTTGCCGGCATTCGGCGGACAGTAAAGAGAAGAGAAGACAACGTCTGCACGACGTTGTCTTCAATTTAATGCGTTGAACCGGCTAACACGTTAAGTGCATGCGAGAAGAAGTCGCGCCGACCAAAATTACCCGATTTGAGGGCCAGCGCCAGCGGCCGATCGCGTTGCGCAAACAGGGCAGGCACGCCAGGATCGATTTCGGGTCCAACCTGCAATGAACCCAAATTCAGCGCGCTGACCACCGCACCCGAGGTCTCTCCGCCACCAACCACCAACCGCTGGATGCCGACCTCCACCACCAACTTACGTGCCGTATCACCAAATAGCTTATCAAGGCGCTGCGAGATGTGGTGTTGGCCGAATTGCTGCTGTGCTTGCTTCACCGTAGCCGGATCGCCAGAAGAATAGATGAGCGGGCAACGGTCCTGATGCGTGAGGATGAAGTCCACGAGATCATCAGCATTAATACGTTCCGCCATCACATCCTCAATCTCAATTGCCAGCACCGCATGCTGTTTTTGATGCTCCTCAATTTGCCCACGCGTCGCACCTGAACAGCTACCAACCAGAATGGCGCTGGAGCCTTTGATGGCAGGAAACTTACTGTTATTGCCTTGCGCTTTTCCGGCGCTGATAAAGTTGTGCGGCAAAGCCAGCGCGATGCCCGAACCACCACTGATCAGCTTCTCACCCGCAGCGGCGATGCCGATGAGCGTTAAATCGTGTTCACTGAGCGCATCCACTACCACCAATTGCGGTTCCTCTTCTGCGCGGGTTTGTAGAATCTCGCGCAGTGATTCACTGCCTTGCACCACTTGCTGCCAGCGAATGTGGCTGACGCGTGTTTTCGCCTGACGCGCCAGCAAACGACGGATATCCGCATCCTTCATTGGCGTCAAAGGATGATGTTCCATTCCGGATTCATTCAGTGGTCGGTCGTGAACAAATAAATTGCCCTGATAAACCGTACGGCCCATCGCGGGAAAAGCTGGGCAGACAATCACATTGCGCGCGGCTAATCGCTGAGCCAGCGCATCAAGTACCGGACCAATGTTGCCAGCATCGGTCGAGTCGAATGTTGAGCAATATTTAAACACAATTTGCGTACAGCCTTGCTGCAATAGCCATTCACAGGCCGCCAGCGATTGTTGAACGGCATCCTCCGCGGGGAGAGAGCGTGATTTCAAGGCAATAACACCCGCTTCGACTGCTTCGTCGGCAGGCTGGTGCGGTACACCAAGATACTGCGTAGTGCGCAAACCGCCTTCGCCCATCAAGCCTTTCGACAGCGTGACGGCGATATCGCTGGCACCGGTAAAATCATCTGCGATGACGCCAATCAGCATGATGAACCTCCCATCGCTAACTGCATTTTTTTCACTGCCGCATGCGGTGCCGTTAACACCGGAATCGACACCTGCTCACGAACGGCGTCAGCAGCGCGCGAGGTGGAGAAGTGCGCCAGCATAATGACATCACAGTGGCTCAACTGAGGTGCAAACTCTGCCACCAGACGATTGTGATTGGCGATATCGCCTTTGCGCAGAAGATCGATAGCATCTGGCACCAGCACGGTTTCCAGCGTCGCGTGTGAGCCAATGTGTTTGGCATAGTGAGAAAACTCATCGCACATCGTCACCAATGATGGACCGAAGGTAGCCAGCATCCCGATACGTTCGCCTTGTTGCAGTGCCGCCTCGAACATCGCTTCGTTCGGTTTCAGCACCGGTACCGGTAAAGCCGCAGAGAGCTCATCAATCGCTGGGCCAAAGGCTGAGCAGGTCACCAGAATACCTTGCGCATCCATCGCGTAACCGTAGCGGCCTAAAGCAACAAAACGATCAATCAACGGGCGCGAAAGCTGTTGTTCTTTTGCGCGATCCAGAGTCAAACCATCATCCAGCAAATTCACCACTTCAGCCTCTGGCCAAAGTTCATTAAAGGCTTCCTGAATAGGAGACATCGCCACTGGCGTGGCATGCAGTAAAACTATGCGTTGGCTCATCATTTTCTCCGACACCAGCGATACACAAGTGAATTACAGCACACCATACCTGAGGCAAAATGAAAATGTAAGGGCTTACATTTGTCTTCATAAGGTGATGCTCGTCACACAAAAAAAATGTGTATCTGTCAGGATGTAATGGAATGCATTCCGCCAGAATGCCCATTTTGAAATCGCTTACTTTTGCTAACTCTGAGAACGCTTATGACCATTCGTGGAGAAACCACCGCTATTAACGTTAACGTGACACCCGAAACGCAGGTGCGTCCTGTCAATACGGTGCCACGCCATTTCCGTGACCTGCTGGCATTGGATGATTTTGAACGCCATGCGCGTAAGCGCTTGCCAAATATGATTTATCAGTATGTGAAAGGGGGCGTGGAAACCGGTAGAGGACTTGCCGCGGCGCATGAGGCGTATCAGCAATATGTGTTTGTACCGCGTATGTTCCGCGATGTTTCAGGCCGCGATCAGCGAGTAAATTTATTAGGCCATGATTGGGCCCATCCGTTCGGCGTTGCCCCGCTGGGGGGCGCATCCTTTGTCAGCTACCGCGCAGATCTTATGTTGGCGAAAGCCGCCAGAGCGATGAATGTCCCCATGATCCTCAGCGCCTCGTCGCTGATTCCACTGGAAGAGGTGATTGCTGCCAACCCGGATGCCTGGTTTCAGGCCTATTTGGCCGGCGATCAGCCGCGTATCGACCGTTTAATCGATCGAGTAGAACATGCCGGCTATAAGACATTGGTGGTCACCGGCGATACGCCAATGCTGGGCAACAGGGAGCACAACACCCGCAGCGGCTTCAGTATGCCGATAAAACTCACGCCGAAAGTGATGTGGCAGAGCGCCATGAGTCCGCGCTGGCTGCTGGGCACGGTGGCACAAACCTTCTTGCGTCACGGTGCGCCGCACTTTGAAAATACCGATGCTGAACGTGGTCCGCCAATGATGTCGAGTAAAGTGCGTAACACCAATGCGCGCGACAAACTGAGCTGGAAGCACGTGGAAGCCATTCGCAAAAAGTGGAAAGGTAATCTGGTGATAAAAGGTCTGATGTCACCCGATGACGCGTTCATCGCGCGTGACCTCGGTGCAGATGCGGTGATTCTCTCCAACCATGGCGGCCGTCAGCTGGATTACACCGTGCCGCCGCTGCACACGCTCGCTGAAATAGCGGCGGCGAAGGGCACTATGAAAGTCATCATTGATAGCGGCATCCGTCGTGGCACTGATGTGATGAAAGCGATGGCGCTCGGCGCCGACTTCGTATTTCTTGGTCGCCCCTTCCTGTATGGTGCGGTGATTGGCGCTCAGGCGGGCGTTGAACATGCCATGCATATTCTGCGTGATGAAATTGACCGCGATTTAGCGCTGATTGGCGTAACGCGTCCCAATCAACTTAATGCTGCGCTGCTGCGTCGCGCCCCCTTATTTGGCCGCGAGGAATAATCATGCCGTTATCGATTTACAGTGCGCTCGCACTGAGCGCGCCTTTTCACACCTTGGCTGCACAGTGGCAGGCTCAGCATCCGGATGCGCCGCTGGCGATGCGCTGGCATCCCAGCACGCTCATTGAAAAGGAACTCAATGCCGGTGAAGTTGCCGATGTGGTGATCGCCACCGTTGACACCCTGGACCGACTGACGAAATCAGGATTGGCGGATCAGCATACCCGCATCGAACTGGTCGATTCTCCCATCGGTATTGCGGTGCTGGCGGGTGCGGCTCAGCCGGATATCAGCAATCGCGATAAATTGATTCAGGCTCTGCTTAGTGCGCGTTCTGTTGCATGGTCAGAGGCCGGAGCCAGCGGTGTCTGGTTCTCGCACTTGTTGAAGCAACTCAATATTGATGCCGAATTGCGCGCGCGCGGCACGGTGATTCCTGCAGGTTTTACCGCCGAGCAATTGGTGAATGGCAACGCTGACCTGGCCATACAACAGATCAGCGAGCTGCTGATGGTTGAAGGCATTGATGTCGTAGGGCCGCTGCCAGCAGGTACGCAGCAGGCGATTTCGCTCTCTGCCGCAGTGTTGAACAGCGCCCAGCAGCCGGAACGGGCGCAGGCTTTCCTGACGTGGCTGAAAACCCCTGATGTGATGGACGTTTTCAGCCGTTTCGGTATGGAAAGACGCGATTAGCGCTCCTGACGGGGCACCGAGCCGCTGCTGCCCCGGACAATCAACTCCGTGCTTATCTGCGTATGCGTCTGGGCTGGTAGGTTATTCAGCGTATTCAGTAAATAGTGCGCTGCATGTTCACCAATCGAGGCTAAATCGATGCGCATGGTGGTCAGTGGATGCTCCAAATGTTCGGCATATTCATAGTCATTGAAGCCAACGATGGAAATATCATTGGGAATACGCATGTAACGCTCGCTTGCCGCGCGCATGGCACCAAACGCCAGTAAATCGTTACCGCAGATTATCGCGGTGGGCGGCTTTGGTGCATCAAGTAAGCGAAACACCGCGCGGCGGGCGTCATTCATGGTAAAGGCGTTATCAATTAAATGCGTATCCGGCAGCGTCAATCCATACTGCTGGAGGGCACGGCGCGTACCGTTTAGACGTTCTGAAATACGATCGTTCGACGGCGGCGTACCCACAATCACGGCAAAACGCTGATGCCCCAACGCCAGCAAATGGTGCGCCAGGGTTTCTGCGGCTCCCTCGCTGTCATAGCCGACACAAGGTCTTTCGCTATCTTGCGAAAAGGTCTGCACGCAGGCGATCTCCTGCTGCACGATGCGCTCCCAAAGCTTTGGGTGGTGGGTATTGCCCACCAGCATCAACCCGTCAATACCGTACTCAATCAGCTTGTTAACTTCTTTCAACTCCGTTTCAGGATCGAAGTTTGAGTTGGCCAACAGCAGTGTATAACCGGCTTCGTGAATCAATTGCTGAAAAGCGGCCAGCGGACGCGAGAAGGTTTCCGTCGCCAGCGTTGGCACTACGGCCCCAATCGTCATACTGCGGCGTGAGGCGAGGGTGCGGGCAGCGCGGTTAATCACATATCCTAACTCCTCACAGGCTTTTTCCACCGCTTCACGGCGTGATGCTTTCACGGTGGAACTGCCGTTCAAGACGCGTGAAACCGTCGCCGTTGATACTCCCGCGAGACGCGCTACATCATCCAGTGATACGCGGCCAGTTCCATTTTGCTTCTCACTCATCAAGTCACTCCTGCAGAAAGAGTGAGCTTGCCCACAAAAATAGCAGACAACTCACCATCAATTTTGAAAGCGCTTACTTTTGGCTTGACTGTATTTTGTAATCGCTTACTTTTGACATCATGTTATCAGGCTGGGTGTGCCTGCTCACGTTTTTTTAACATGTTCATCAATCGGCGTACCCAAATTTAACCACAACGCTGGCTGCTGGCCGCCGTAAGGCCGCACAACCTGTGTTAACTCTCTATAAATGATAAAGGAATTCACCATGCGCAGATATCCACGAATTCGCTGGCTGATGATCGTGTTCTGCTTTTTCGCCATCGCCATCAACTACATCGATCGTATCAACCTCGCGATTGCCGCCCCGCACATCAAAGCAGATTTAGGCCTTGATGACACCAGCATGGGGCTGATTCTGGGTGCCTTCTTCTGGACCTATGCGCTGATGCAGATTCCCGCCGGAAGGTTACTTGACCGCCTCGGTGCACGTGCCGGTCTGGCCATCGCCGTTGGCTGGTGGTCGTTATTTACGGTGTTTACCTCGTTTGGTAAAGGATTCACTTCGCTTTTTGCGGCGCGCTTAGCATTAGGGCTGGGTGAGGCAGGGGGCAATCCGGGGTGTGTGAAAGTTGTATACAGCTGGTTCCCGAAAAAACAGCGCGCGACGGCGAGCGGCATTTTTGATGCGGGTCCGCGTGCCGGTAGTGCGCTGGCGCTGCCGTTGGTTGCCTGGCTGATTAGCGTGTGGAATTGGGAAACCTCCTTTGTCGTCACCGGCGCATTGGGACTGATTTGGGTGGTGATCTGGTTAGTCTTCTATCGCGAACCTGAAGAGATGAAAGGCCTGGATGAAACCGAGCGCCAAAATCTACTGGAAGATCGTGCTTTGCCGACCACACAAGCCGACGCAAAAGTCGAATTGTGGTCACTGTTCCGCCATCGCAATGTATGGGGAATGATGATTGGTTTCTTCTGCATGAACTTCGCCACCTACTTCTTTGTCACCTGGTTCCCCACCTATCTGACGGTAGCGCACGGCTTCTCATTAAAAGAGTTGGGCACGCTTGGCGCCATCCCTGCACTGATGGGCATTCCGGGAAGTCTGCTTGGGGGAATTGTGTCGGATACCCTTTACCGTAAAGGATTTAGCCTGACTGCGGCGCGTAAAACCTGTCTTATCAGTGGCATGCTGCTCTCAAGCGTGATTGCTTTCGCGGCATTCACCGACAGCATAACGGTGATCCTGACGCTGTTCTCGATAACTTACGCCGGTTTAGCCTTCACCGCCGCCAACATCTGGACGCTGCCCGCCGACGTTGCACCCGCCAGTAATTATGTGGCCACGCTGGGCGGCATTCAGAACTTTGCCGGCAATCTGGCCGGGATTGTGACGGCCTCCTTCACAGGGTTAATGCTGAGCCTGAGCCACGGTTCATTTATGGTGCCGCTGCTGGTGGCGGGCGGTATCTGTGTGCTGGGTGCGCTGACCTTTATGTTTGTGCTCGGCAAGCTGGAGCCATTGCCGATCAGCCCTAAGCGTGATGCCAACGTCATTGCTACCGCCAATCAATGAGGAGAGAAATCGCATGCAAAATGAACAGTCCTTACGCGAAGAGATTTGTCAGGTAGGAGCCGATTTGTTTAATCGCGGCTATACCACCGGTACGGCGGGAAACATCAGTGCTCGCCTGGAAGATGGCTGGCTGATTACGCCAACCGATGCCTGTCTGGGGCATCTGGAGCCAGGCCGAATTGCCAAGGTCAATCGTGATGGCGAATGGGTTTCAGGCGACAAGCCATCAAAGACGTTGCTGCTTCATCGTCAGATCTACGATCGCAATCCGGATGCGCACGGTGTGGTCCACACCCATTCCACGCATCTGGTGCAACTGACGTTAGCAGGCGTGTGGCAGCGCGACAGCATTTTGCCACCGTTGACGCCGTATCAGGTCATGAAAGTGGGGCGGATTCCGTTAATCGACTATCGCCGCCCAGGTCATGCCGATGTTGCCGCACAGGTGGCGGAGTTGGCGAATGACGTACGTGGCGTAATGCTGGAAAGGTTAGGGCCGGTGATGTGGGGCACATCCGTTTCAGCGGTGAGCTTCGCCCTTGAAGAGCTGGAGGAAACGGCCCGCCTTTGGCTGAACTGCGTGGATAAGCCCGCTGCGCTGCCAGAAGAGGCCGTATTGGAGCTGTGCGAACACTTCAATACGCGCTGGTAACACACTCTCTGTTCCCGATAAAAAAACGAGACCTACAGATGAAAAAGACCGTAATGGCCGCCGGCATGATGCTGCTTGCATCCACGGTATTGGCGCAGGAGACAGCGTTTGTCTACGTATCAAATGGCGATAGCGGCACGGTGACGGCGTATGCGTTGCAGAAAGCGCAGCGCCAGCTCAAACCGATTGGTGAATATCCCAGTGGTCTGAAAAGCATGCCGATGGCGGTATCGCAGGATAAGAAGACCCTTTATGTCTCCGTTCGCAGTCAGCCCTATCATGTTTCAGCCTGGCATATTCAAGCTGACGGTTCGCTGCGTCATTTTGCGGATACACCGCTACCCGAAGCGATGGCGTATATCGCGCTGGATAAGAGCGGAAACTTCCTGCTTTCATCTTCTTACGGTGGCGATCTGTTTAGCATCAATCGCATTGCCAATGATGGCCACGTCGAGAGTGCGCCGGTTCAGGTGGTGCATACCGGTAAGCGTGCTCATGCGATCCAGACCGATCCCAGCAACCAGTTTCTCTTTGTGCCGCTGCTGGGCGCCGATCAACTGCTGCAATACCGTTTCGACAGTCATATCGGAACCGTCACGGCTAATACACCAGCGTTTGTGAATATTCAGCGTGAAGCGGCAACCGGACCACGTCATTTCACTTTCGCGCCGCAGCGAGATGAGAAGGGCGAGCAGAATCTCTATTTGCTCACCGAAATGGCGGGCAACATTTCCCGGCTGACCCTCAATAAAGAGGGCACCCTGACGGAGCATGAAGCGACACCTTCACTCGATCCGTCCATCGCGGCAAACATGCAGCGTGGAGAAGCGCGCCCACTGACCGGCGACGATGATTTGCCAAAATCAGCCAAACCGCGTTTATGGCAAGCCGATATTCATATCACGCCCAATGGCCGTTTCCTTTATTCCACTGAACGCACCAGCAGCACTATCACTGCATTTCACGTTTCACCGCTTGATGGGCGACTGACGCTAATTAATAGCACGCAAACAGAAGCTCAGCCGCGTGGATTTGCAATTGATAATTCCGGGCGCTATTTGATCGAATCAGGACAAAAATCGACACAGCTTTCGCTGTATTCCATTGATCAAAAAACTGGCAAGCTCACATTAATTGAGCGCGTACCCACTGGCAAAGGGGCAAATTGGATCACCATCGTTGAGTAAATTTCTGCTCTACTTAATTCATTAGTAAGAAAAGGAGTCTTCATGTCGACTATTCGCAAGACATTATTAAGCACATTATTGTGCTCAACGCTGTTAAGCGCAGGATTACCGATACAAGCGGCTGAAAAAGGCGTTGCCACCGATCTGGAGCCACTGCACCACGTCATTCTGGAAAATAAATACGTCACCGTGATGCGCGTATTAATTCAACCCGGCCAATCCACGCTGTTTCATGAGCAGCATCTGGATTATGTGAATACGCACATTGAAGGCAGTCCGGTAAAAATAGAATATCCCGATAAGCCGGTTAACAACACCGAAATGAAAAGCGGCAATGTTAAATTTGGCGAGCATCAAGGGAAGTCTGATACTGACAAAGTCACTAATACCGGAAACAATGTTAATCATCAGGTCGCGTTCGAAATTAACATTCCCGGCCCGCAACATTTTGGTAACGCTACTCGGCCTGCTAACGATGCTTTTCAGTCTGTATTGGATAAGAAAACCGTTCGCGGCTGGAAGGTCACGCTCAAGCCTGGCGCCAGTACAGGCGAATACACGCAACACGGTCCTGGCGTGCGGGTGTTCTTCACCGAAGGGCGCGTACTGATTGCCGATCAGGCTCACGCTAACCGCGTGAAAGAAGTTTGGGTACACCCCGGCGATGCCTTTTTAACGGAGCCTGGTAAAGTGGATATTACAGCAGCGAGTGGCGACAATATTGTCTTTAATGACTATGAATTGTTATAGCACTGTTTGTATTTTGTGAACTGAGGTTGTCTGATAATGTGCACTTCTGTGGGTTGCCACAGAAGTGCATTATTGTTTTTACCATACTAATAATTATTTACCGGAAGCAATTACAATGAAAGCAAGAAAGGTGAGACAGTGTTGTCTGCCTTTCGCGTTGAGCATTCTGATGTCTGCAACATTTTCAGTTCATGCTGAAGATGCGGCTGAGTCTGCGGCTCTTATTGCGAAAGGCAAGTATCTGGCTATTGCTGCGGACTGCGGAGCCTGCCATACCGCACCGAACCAGGGGAAAGAAATGTCAGGTGGCTATATTATTTCCTCGCCGTTAGGAAATATTGTTGCCAGTAACATTACGCCATCAAAAACGGCTGGAATCGGTGATTATACCGAACAAGATTTTGCCAAGGCGGTTCGACAGGGAATAAATAAGCAGGGGCAACATCTTTATCCCGCTATGCCTTACACCTCATATGCAAAAATATCTGATCAAGATATTCACGCGTTGTATGCCTATTTTATGAACGGTGTAAAAGCAGACGATAATGTCCCGCAACAAACGGATTTACCGTTTCCATTTAATATTCGTTCAAGCATGTTCTTCTGGAATATGCTCTTTGCTGATAATAAACCGTTTATTCCAGCCAAAGATAAATCGGATGTTGTGAATCGCGGCGATTACCTGGTCAATGCGCTGGCGCACTGTGATACCTGCCATACGCCGCGCAATGCGCTGATGGGACAAAACAACGATCTGGCGCTTAGCGGTGGTAGCCTGGGCAGTTGGTACGCGCCGAATATCACACCGCATCAGCAGGCCGGCATCGGTAACTGGAGCGATGCACAGATCGCGCAATACCTCAAAACCGGCCATGTGGCAGACAAAGCGCAGGCAGCCGGCCCGATGGCAGAAGCCGTCGAGCACAGCTTACAGCATCTGTCCGATGAGGATATTCAGGCGATAGTCGCGTATCTGCGGCAAATTCCCGCCGTGGGTCAGGCCACGCATGCACCACGCGATCGTCTCGGCAAGCCCGCAACAGATGAAGCGGCACTGCGAGCGATGAAAAATCCTGATGCGGGCTGGCAGGTTTACGCCAGCTCTTGCGCTAACTGCCATCAGGCGGATGGTGCCGGCAATCAATTCTATCCGTCGTTGTTCCACAACACCGCCACCGGTGCGCCGCAGGCTGATAACCTCATCGCGACCATTGTCTATGGCGTACATCGCCAGGTTGATGGCAAAGACGTCGTCATGCCCGGTTTCGGACCGGATGGGTTATTTACCGATCGACTGACCGATCAGCAAATTGCCGACGTCAGTAACTATGTCCTGAAAAATTTTGGTAATGCTCAGCTGGATGTGACGGCTGAACAGGTGAAAACCGTGCGTGAGGGCGGCGAACGTCCGTTGATCGCGCGTCTGGCGCAGCCTGCTGTCTGGGGCGGTGGCGCAGTCATCGTCATTATTTTACTGGTACTGCTGATTTCAATTTCGCGCAGGGGGAAAAACCATGGCGCATAACTTTTCCCGACGCCGTTTGCTGCAAGGTATGGGTGTTCTGTCACTCGGCGCACTGTGTAATTCGATTTTCCCTGCGCGGGCTTATGCCGCAGAACAGATGGCTGACAAGGGTTTTCTGAGCGTTTCACAGTTCCTCGTCAGTCGTCCGGTTGGCCCAATTCTGGGCCAGCGCTATTTCGAGGCGTTGATTCGCCATGATGCGCAATTCGCGCAAAAGCTCACTAGCCTGCAAACCCTATTGCAGCAGCATAAGTTTGCCCATGTCGACGATTTTCTTGCCGCCTTCGGTGCGGATAACGCTGACTGGCAGACGGCAAAACGCATCATTTCGGCGTGGTACACCGGCGTTGTGGGTGACGGCAGCGATCTGGAGTTGATCGCTTATGCCGATGCAATGATGTACCTGCCGACCCGCGATATTCTGGTGGTGCCGACCTATGGCGGCGGGCCGTTCTACTGGGCAGTGACGCAAGATGGCAAAGTGGCAACCACAGGAGAAGGCGCATGAGTGCACAAAAAGTCGATGCCGATGTGATTATCATTGGCTCAGGCGTGATGGGCGGTTTAATTGCCTGCCAAATGGCAAAAGCCGGTAAATCGGTGATTATCCTTGAAGCAGGTCCGCGCGTATCACGTCAGGACATCGTTGAACGTTTCCGTAATTCCCCGTTCAAGATGTCGTTAACTAACATCAAATTGCAGGGCGTTGGCTCACCTTATCCCAATCCGCCCCATATTCCCTCCACCTACGGTGACTATTTGCAGCAGGTGGGGCCGGTCAAATATCCCACTAAATACCTGCGCGTGGTCGGTGGTACAACCTGGCACTTTGGATCCGCGTTGTGGCGGATGATCCCCAACGATTTCAAACTCAACACGCTATATGGACGGGGCCGCGATTGGCCATTTGGCTACGACGAGCTGGAGTCGTGGTATGGCAAAGCTGAACATGAGTTGGGCGTTTCAGGCGTCGATGGGCAAGATGAAAGTGGTCAGGGCGGCAAAGCCTGGCCGCCACGTTCTACGCCATTCCCAATGCCGGGGCTGCCAACCAGCTATTTGTTTGATCGTCTAACCGAAATGCTGGGTAAAGGCGGTTATAACCCGGTGCTGGAACCGAACGGCCGGGCTACTAAGCCATGGGGCAAACGCCCGATGTGTGGTGGCAATAATAACTGCAACCCCGTTTGCCCTATCGCCGCCAAATATGATGGCTCGATGCATATTGATGAGGCAGAACGGCTGGGTGCGAAGCTGCTGGATAACGCGGTGGTTTATCGTATTGAGGCGGCTGACGACGGTCAAATCACCGGTATTTGGTATAAAAAACCCGATGGTTCCAAGCACCATTTAACCGCTAACTATTTTGTGCTGGCGGCCTACGGCATTGAATCGCCCAAGCTGCTGCTGATGTCGACATCGGAGAAATATCCCAACGGTATTGCTAACTCTTCCGATCAGGTTGGACGTAATTTGATGGGCCACACCGGCATCAGTATGAACGTGATGATGTCGGAAGATGTGTGGCCTGGTCAGGGACCGACCGAATTGCTGGTGTATCTCAACAATCGTGATGGCGCATTCCGCAAGGATTTCCCCAGCTACAAGATCAAAGTGCGTAACACGGTGCCAACCGCCGATTACGCCGCGTCACTGATTGAAAAAGGGGTGCTGGGCTCCAAACTGGATGCTGAGATTCGCCGCCAATCAGCTCGCTCGCTGAACTTTGCGATTGATTTTGAAACCTTACCGCTGGCGGAAAACCGCGTTACGCCAAGTAAGACCAAAAAGGATGCGATTGGCATTCCGTTGCCGGAAATCTACTACAGCGTGACGGATTATTGGCACGCCGGTAAAGAGGCAGGCATCAAAGATTTTCACAGGTTTGCTGAGCTGCTGAATGCGGAGATATTGTCAATCGATACTAAGTTCCAGGATCGCCAACACATCATGGGGACGACCATCATGGGCGATGATCCGCACACCTCGGTGGTGGATCGTCACTGCCGCACGCACGATCATCCCAATATGTGGATTGCGGGTACCAGCGTGATGCCGTCGGCGTCCTGTATGAACCCGACGTTAACCGGTGCCGCGTTGAGCTTGCGTCTGGCCGATCATATGTTGCAGACCATGAAGGCGCGTTGAAAAAGTCATATTGAAAACGGCGCGATTATCGCGTAATGCCGATCAGTTAAGCAATGAGCCACTTTCGTTCGCCACAGGCTGGGGCAGTNAATGAGCCACTTTCGTTTGCCACAGACTGGAGCAGTTTCATTACTGCCGTGCGGCGACCGAGCAGAGGGTGCCAGGCCGCGCCCTCTGCACTCCCCGGCTCTGCGCCAGCCCAGCCCGCCGCTACGCGGTTCCTTCACTCACTCACGATTCCTGACGGACCGACGGCGATTCGCTCCTGCTCAGCGCCGCCTCTCGCCGCATCCCTGCGGCTCGCCCTGGAATCCCTCACTCGCTCAGCGGGCTGGGATGTCGCCTCAACCCCCATGCTGCAGCATTATGCTTATTAATGAATCATCATCGCTGTAACGGCTGTAGGGTCGCCATTCATGGCGACCAGGTTCGCATAAACCTTCAGCCAGCGAAATTCCAGACCAGATATTGCATTCACAGGCGGCGGTGTTGGGCGCCATCCGCAGCGCCGAACGCGATTATCGCGTCGTTTTTTTTAGGCTTTATTGGCAATTAATGTGCCTTTCAACCCATGGGGTTCCGAGCGCAAATACTGCGATGGCGCTTTGGCTTGCGCGCCCAATTCGGCGGCCGCATGCCACGGCCAGCGTGGGTTGTAAAGCACAGCGCGCGCCAGTGCAATCAAATCCGCATCGCCAACCTGTAGCGCTTGCTCAGCTTGCTGCGGCTCAGTGATCAATCCAACGCCAATCACCGGAATCTTTACCTGCGCGCGAATGTCACGCGCAAACGGCAGTTGATAGCCGGGGCCGACAGAAATTGTCTGCTGCGGTGAGAGCCCCCCGCTGGAAACGTGAACGTAATCGCTGCCCGCCGCTTCGAGTTGCTGGCTAAAGATAATTGACTGCTCAACATCCCAGCCACCCTCTACCCAATCTGTTGCCGAGAGACGCACGCCAACGGCCACCGAATCCGGCAAGGCACTACGCACTGCCTGGAACACTTCCAAAGGAAAACGCAGGCGATTTTCCAGTGAACCGCCATATTCATCCTCACGCTGGTTACTCAATGGAGACAGGAACTGATGCAGCAAATAGCCGTGAGCAGCATGCAGTTCGATCAATTGAATACCGAGTTTTGCGGCACGCTGTGCGCTATCAACGAAGGCATTTTTCAGGCGCTCAAGGTCCTGTTTAGTGAGTGCCACGGGCGCACGATCTTCAGGATTAAAGGCTTGCGCGGAAGGGGCGACGGTTTGCCAGCCGCCTTGCTCCAATGACAGTTGCTTGCCGCCTAACCAGGGTGCCGCGCAGGACGCTTTACGCCCGGCGTGGCCGAGTTGAATGCCAAACGGCATGTCAGAGTAAAGGCGGATATCTTCCAGCACGCTGGCCAGCGCCGCTTCTGTTGCATCGTCCCATAAGCCTAAATCGCCGGGAGAAATACGCCCGGCGGCTTCGACTGCCGTTGCCTCAATGATCAGTAAACCCGCACCGGAGAGCGCGAGTTGGCCGAGATGAATGCGGTGCCAGGCGCTGGCTTTACCCTCCTGCGCGGAATATTGGCACATCGGCGCAATCACGATGCGATTGTCGAGGGTTAACTTACCCAGTTGCGTAGCATTAAACAGTAAACTCATTGAAACCTCATCAACAGTGGCTGGATGCCTTAAAGCTTAGGGCTAAAAGCGCATTTTGCAGTGGTCTATGAGTTTGAATGTTGTAGCAAAAAGTAAGTTAAGCGGAATGTGCCGCCGATCGCCAGCCGCGCGCGTTATCATTACCGGTGCGCACCGCCAGCGAGTATGCTGCACGCTGCGAACGTGCCATCACCTCTTTTTGATTGAGCTGGGTAAACTCGCCGTCACGCAACAGATAGGCACCATCGACAAACACATCACTCACTTCATGGCCGAGCGCAGAGTAGACCAGCGATGAAACCGGATGATGGATCGGCGTCATTGCCGGATGCGAAGTATCAACGATTACCACATCGGCGCGTTTACCTACCTCCAATGAACCCACCAGATGATCGAGACCAATTGCGCGGGCGCCATCAATAGTCGCCATCTCCAGCACCTTTTCCGCCGTCATAATGGTGGGATCGCGATGCACGCCTTTTTGCAGCAGCGCCGCAACTTTCATGGCCTGAAAAAGATTGTGATTGTTACTGCTGGCGGGGCCATCTGAACCTAAACCGACGGTTAAACCGGCTGCCAGCATCTCGGGAATCGGCGGTACGCCGGAAGCGAGATAAAGATTACTGCAGGGGTTGTGCGACACGCGCGTATCGTGATGCTTCAGCGCACGGATATCGCGCGAGTTGCACTGTACGCAATGTACCGCCAGCACATCTGGGCCGAGGAAGCCGATATCGCTGAGGAATTCGGTATCACTTGCCTGGAAACGCAGCCTGGCCTGCTCGATCTCAAAATCGGTTTCTGCCACGTGCGTGGTGATCAGCACGCCGGTTTCATTCGCCAACTGGCGCGTGCCACGCAGGACTTTCTCATCCAGCGCCCAAATCATGCTGGGTGCCAGGCCGACTCTCACTCGACCCTCTAACTTGTGATAACGATTGATCACCTCGCGCGCATCGGCCAGCGCCTGTTCAGGCGTTTCAATGAGTTCAGTGGGAATGCCATGCTCTGCGCCGCTGGTAAGGAAACCACGACACACATGACCGCGAATGCCGCTGATTTCAAAGGCCTCGATCACTTTGGCAGTCAATCCCGGACGCGGATGCGCGTACATGAAATCGACGAGTGAGGTGACGCCAGAACGCAGCGACTCCATGCAACCGTGCAATGCGGCGGCATAAACATCCTCTTCGGTTAGTGCCACCGCGCTGGGTCCGGTCATGCAGGTAAACCATTTTTTCAGCACCATGTCATCGCCAAGACCTTTCAGCAGCGTCTGGAACAGATGCGTGTGCGTATTCACCATGCCCGGCATAATAATGCGTTCGCGACAGTCGATGATTTCCGCTTCCGGATAACGTTGCTGCAAGGCATCGCGCGTGCCGATGGCACCAATGTGATTGCCGTCAATCAGCAAACTGGCCTGTTCCAGAATCTCGCGCTGTGGATTCATGGTGATAATCCAGCCGTCGGCCAGCAGATAACTCATGATTCGCGCTCCAGTTGCTGTTGTAACTCGGCGGCATTCACCACAAAACCAAAACATTGCTGCACGTTATACAGCGTGGCATCGCGGCAATAATCAGGCGAGGTGGTTGCGCTGCAATCCTCTAGCAGCAAACAGTCGTAACCGCGGAAGTTGGCGTCTTGTAAGGTGCAAAGCACGCATTGATCGACATTGACGCCAGCAAACAGCAGGGTGGTGACATTGAGATTACGCAGAATGCTGTCGAGCTCGCTGTCCTGAAATCCCGACATGCGGTATTTGTTGACGCGAATATCCTCGGCTGCAGGCGTCAGTTCGTCCACCACCTCCGCCGCCCAGCTGCCCGCCTGTAAAACAGGCGCACCGGAACCCGGCAGCGGATCGCCTAATCCCACGCCATCGCCGTTCGGGTTATAGACATGAAGCAACGCAGGGCTGAGATTGAGTTTGTCGGCGCGATTGCCCCAGTTGAGCCAAATCACCGGCACCTCAGCGGCGCGCAACGTCGGCAACAGTGCTTGCAGCGGCGCAATCGGCGCGCGCGCTGGCGTGACATCGACGCCGATATGCCCCAGCCAGCCTTCGGGATGGCAGAAGTCGTTCTGCATATCCACCACGATAATTGCGCTACGCTGCAGATCAAAAATCACGGCGCGGTCGCGTGTTGTGAGCTGCACGGTGCGTGCCGCCTGCGTCGGGCGCCGCGTATCAACAACATGCGGTGAGACGCGCCACTGATTGTGTCGGCTGCTGCCTAAGACGTTTTCCGGCATATCAGGCTCCCGTTAATACGCGCAAATCTTCCGCATCCAACGTGACAGGGTCACCGCTGCGAATCAGTTCAGAAAACCCCTCATTTGGCGTCATCACCGTCAACGTATACAGCTTGCTGCTGCCGGTATTACGAATGGCGTGGTCGTTGCCCGGATGCAGTAGCAGGGAGTCGCCTTTCCTGATGTCGAGCTCATCATCGTTGCAGCGCGCCACGCCTTCGCCGTGCAGCACATAGAAGAATTCGTGTGCGGTAGCGTGTTCATTGGGTGGCGTAGCGCCGCCGACGTTAAAGATCTCCACCACAAAGATGTTTTCAATGCCGTCTAACGGCTTGTCGAACAGAATGGCGAAGTAGTTGCTGCTATCCGGGCTGATACGGAACGCCTTAACATCCGCCAGATTGTTGAAACGAAACGATTTCACAAGTTATTCCTTTCGATAAGGCTGCGTTAACGCGCCGG
Source organism: Enterobacter ludwigii (assembly GCA_900068845.1). Taxonomy (GTDB): domain Bacteria; phylum Pseudomonadota; class Gammaproteobacteria; order Enterobacterales; family Enterobacteriaceae; genus Pantoea; species Pantoea ludwigii_A. Next base: position 368,795 of record CEFQ01000008.1, on the reverse strand, counting down.
GTTGCAAGGTGCGACCCACCACGCCGGACATCGCCAGAATGGTGAGCAGATAAGGCAGCGCCAGCAGCACCTGCGGCGGCAGCGTGTTTTCAAACAGCTGCAGCGAGAGTTGCAGGGCATCTGCGGCGCCAAAGATAAACGCGGCGACCAGCGCTTTTAGCGGGCTCCAGCGACCAAAGATGACAATCGCCAGCGCGATAAAACCCTGTCCGCTGACGATGTTGTCGCGGAACAGGCCGATCTGCGCAGTGACCAGATAGCTACCGGCCAAGCCGGCGCCCACGCAGGAGAACAGTACGCCCCACGTACGGATCTTTAACACGTTGAGTCCGGCGGCATGTGCGGCGCGGGGATTTTCGCCCACCGCACGCAACGACAAGCCAAAGCGAGTGTGAAACAGGCCGAAATGTGCCAGCACGGCCAGTAGCAAGGTGAGATAAAGCGGCAGCGGCTGCTGGAACAGGATCGGGCCAATAAACGGTAGCGAAGAGAGCAGCGGCACATGCCAGGGTTCCAGCATCGGAATGGTGGGCGAAGATGCATTACCCATCACCAGCGCGTAAATCCAGGTGGCTAATCCTGCCGCCAGAATATTGAAAACGATGCCCACCACAATCTGGCTGGCATGGGCGCGCAGATAGAGCGCGGCCAGCACGCAGCCAACCAGCAATCCGCCGACGCCACCGGCGATAAAGCCCAGCGCAGTTGATCCGCTCTCGACCGCCATCATGTAGCTGGAAAGCGCGCCGAGCAGAATGGTGCCTTCAATGCCGATATTCAGTACGCCAGAGCGTTCGGCATAGATTTCGCCCAGCGCCGCCAGCAATACCGGACCGGCAAGTCGTACCGCCGCGGCCAGCCAGCTGACGAAAAAGGCGGTATCGAGATTCATCCACAGATTCATGATTGTTCATCCGCCAACGGGCTGCGCGATTGACGACCGCCGGGCAGATTAATGCGGTAATAGCGCAGCAGATCGCCTGCCAGAATCAGTAACACCACCAGACTTTGTAGAATCAGCACCACCGACGTGGGCAAACCGGTTTGACGTTGCATGGCGCTGCCGCCCACTTCCAGTCCACCGTAGAGAATGGCCGTAGGGATCACCAACAGCGGATTGAGGCGCGCCAGCAAGGCCACCACCACGCCGATAAAGCCGACGCCACCGGAGATGCCTTCCATTAGGCGATGTTGCACGCCTAATACGGCGCACAATCCTGCCAGCGCGGCTAATCCGCCGCCGAGCAGCACCGCGCCCATTTGACGGCGATTGACATCAACGCCGCTGTAGCGCGCCGCGCGCGGATTAAGCCCTGCAATTTTGATTTCGAAACCGGCAGGCGTAGCACGCATCAGCCAGAAGACGAACACGGTGGCAACCAGCGCGATGGCGATGCCCCAATGTGCGCGCATACCGCTCATCACAAACGGCAGCCAACTCTCCACCGGCAAACGTGGCGTCTGCGGCAAATCGCCCGGCGCGCGCATCGGGCCGGAAACCAAATATTGCACGATGAACAGCGCAACATAGTTGGCCATCAGCGAAATTAGCACATCGTTGCCACCAAACTTCACCCGTAAGGCGCCAACCCAACCGACCCAAATTGCACCCGCGAGGAAGGCGGCGATCAGCACCAACGGCCAGTAGAGCAGCGCAGGAATCGCCCACGGAAATCCCTGCGGCGTACCGGAAAGGGCGATCCAGCTGGCCGCCGCGGCACCCAGCAGAAAACAGCCTTCAAAGCCGATATAACCGAGCCCGGCGCGCCACACCACGATGGTCGCCAGCGCAATCAGCATCAGCGGCGTGGACTGCACCAGGCTGAGACCGAAGCTGCGCAGCGAGCCAAAAGCGGCGTCAAACAGGAAACCATAAGCCGAGAGCGGATTGCCGCCAAAGGGGATAAACAGCAAACCGGCAATGATGAACGCCGCAAGGATGCCGCAAAAACTGGTTAGCACCAGCGCGCCTGTTGATTCCGCCGGCGCCAGACGACGCTCAAGCAGCTTCTTCATGGTTGCCTCCCGATTTTTTCAGGTGCGCGCCGGCCATCAGCTCGCCGAGGCGTTCCGGTGTGGCATCGACGGCGGCCATTTCACCGGCGATTTGGCCGCTGTACATCACCGCGATGCGATCGGAGAGATTGATGATTTCCTCCAGCTCGGCGGAGATCATGAGAATCGCGCAGCCGCGATCGCGCGCCGCCATCAAGCCTTGCCACACGCTCTCAATCGCGCCAACATCCAGCCCGCGCGTCGGCTGTTCAACGATCAGCACGCTGGGATTGCTGGCCACTTCGCGTCCGAGAATCAGCTTTTGCAGGTTGCCGCCTGAGAGTTTGCCAGCTTCAAAATCGGCATCCGGCGTGCGGACCGCAAAGCGGGCGATGATGTCGCGCGCATGTTGGTTGATGCGCTGACGATCCAGTAACCAGCCGCCTGCGCGGGTAAAGGTGTGTTGGCGACCGAGCATGGCGTTATCGGTGATGGATAAATCGGTTACCGAACCGACGCCGCGACGATCCGCCGGGATAAAGCTGATGCCTTTACTGCGACGCGTAGCGGGGGAATCGTCGCTGATGTCTTCTCCATTGAGCAGAATGCGACCCGCTTCCAGTTCGCGCAGGTTGAGTAGTGCTTCCGCCAGCTCCGACTGACCGTTGCCTTCAACACCGGCGATACCGAGGATTTCGCCCGCGGCGACGTTGAGCGAAACGCGCCATATCTTCTGCTGTCCGCTGGCATCACGCACCGCGATACTCTCCACCTGCAACACGGTTTTACCGGGTTGACACGGCGTTTTCTCCACGCGCAGTATCACATCGCGCCCCACCATACGGCGCGCCAGATCGCGCTCCGACGTGTCTTTAATATCCACCGAATCAACCATTTTTCCGCCGCGCATCACCGAAACATGATGGGCAATAGCCATGATTTCATACAGTTTGTGAGTGACGATCACCACCGAGCGGCCTTCAGCACACAGCGATTTGAGCGTAGCGAACAGCCCGGCTTTCTCTTGCGGCGTCAGCACCGCCGTCGGTTCATCGAGAATCAGTACCTGCGCATCTCGGTATAAAAGCTTGAGGATCTCCACGCGCTGCTGCACCCCAATCGGCAGATGCTGTACTTTCGCCCAGGGATCGATCGCCAGCCCGTGTTTGTCAGACAGCGCCTGCAAACGCGCCGCCGCTGCTTGCAGATTGAGTACGCCGCTGGCGCGCTCTTTCAGGCCCAACACCACGTTTTCCACCACGCTCATCGGCTGCACCAGCATAAATTCCTGATGCACCATGCCAATACCGCAGACAATGGCATCGCTGGGATCGCGAAAACGCTGCGCTTTGCCATCCACCACAATGCTGCCTTCATCGGCCTGATACATACCATAGAGGATTTGCATCAACGTACTTTTGCCCGCGCCGTTTTCCCCCAGCAGCGCGTGGATTTCACCCGCTTTGATACTGAGCGAGACGTCATCATTTGCCACCACGCGCGCAAAGCGTTTGGTGATGTTGTTAAGCGCGACGCGGATGTTTGCCGTTGCTGTCATGATGGTTAAACCGTTGGCTTCAGCGCGCCGCTGTCGAGCTGCTGCCAAATCTGCTGGAAGGATGCCCAGGCGCTGGCGCTCACCAGTTTAGCGTTGTAATGCTCGCTTCCATTGACCACCGACCAGGCTTTGCCAACGGTTGGGTGCCATTCCTCGCCGCCTTTGAACGTTTTGTTGGCCACCGATTCGCCCACCTGTTCCACCATCCAGTCAAGATTCTGACGGAAGCTGCAGGCGACGTAAGCTGGCGCGACATCGCGCTGATCGACATAGCAGCCGATAGCTTTGACTTTCGCCGCTGCCGCGCCTTGCATTGCGCCGAGGCCAGTAACGTCCGCCGCATGCCAAATCACATCCGCGCCGTTACCAATCATGGTAGTGGCGGCTTCACGACCTTTGGCGGCGTTGTCGTAATCGCCGGTCACCACGCCCATGCCTTTAATGCCCGGACGGGTTTTCTCGGCAGCCTGAATAAAGGCGCGCATCATGGCCTGCTGTGTAGGGTTATCGCCGCCGCCAACAAATCCTACCGCTTGACCTTTATCAGAGATCAGCGCAGCCAGCGCACCGGCCGCGTAAGCCCCTTGCAGATAGGCGAGGTTGACGTATTCCACGTTGCCCGGTGATTTTTCGCCGGGCTTGAAGGTTGAGGCGAAGAAGTAGGTATCAGGATATTCCGGCGCGATTTCGGCAAATGCCGAGCCGTATTCAAAGCTATGGCCGATGATCAGCTGGTAACCATCATCGGCATAGCCGCGGATGGTTTGATCCATCTGCGCCTGCGAGACGCTTTCGCTGTGCGCCACGGTAAACCCGGCTTTTTGCAGGCTTTGCAATCCGGCATACGCCAGTGAACTCCAGCCGCCATCGGCAACCGAGCCGGGCAGCAGCAGGGCGATTTTTATGCTGTTATTCGCCGCCAATGCGTTGCGCGACAGCATTGGTGCCAGCGCGGGTAACAACAGCGCGCCAGCCACTAACTTCGCAAACTTTCTGCGGGATACGTCTGCCATCATGTGTTCTCCTGGTGTGGTTTTGATGTATTAATCACCCGAAGAGCATTATCTTAAAAGCATCATTTTTAGCACTTACCGATGCCTAAAAGGCAACGCAGGGGAAATATGTTGCAACATCGTTTGTTTGTGTATATCGATCAGGTAGCGCGCAGCGGTTCGATTCGCAAAGCGGCCGAGCGTCTGCACATCTCCGCTTCAGCAATTAACCGCCAGTTGATTGCGTTGGAAGAGGAGCTGGGCACGCCGCTTTTTCAACGTTTGCCGCGCAAAATGATCCTTACCGCCGCCGGCGAAGCGTTGATTCATCATGTGCGACAGAGTTTTAAAGAGATTGAAATCGCGCAGATGAAAATCGAAGAGTTGAAAGGGCTGCGACGTGGTGAAGTCACGGTGGCGATGATGAGCGGATTAGCGGCGAACCTGATTCCTCGCGTGGCATTGGAGTTTCGCCGCGCCAATCCGCGGGTGAAATTGCTGCTGCAACAGCTCACTACCGGCGAAAATATCACTAATGCCGTTGCCAGCGGTGAGGCAGATTTGGGCATTGGTTTTGATTTTGATTTGCAGCCGGTGCATCGCAACATCGCCAGCGTGCCGGTGCGGTTGGGCGCGGTGGTGGGCGCGGGGCATCCGCTGGCCGAGAAATCGAGCTTGCGTTTGAGTGATTGTTTGCCGTACCCAGTGGTGATCGCTGACAAATCAATGGTGATTCGACCGTACCTGAATGAAGTGTTTGCGCGCGCCTCGATCAATTTGCAGCCGGTGATTGAAACCAATTCGATCGAGGTGATGCGCCAGTCGGCGATGATGGATCAAACGCTGACATTTCTTACGCCGATCGATATTGAATCCGACCAGCGCAGCGGCAGGTTGATCTATATTCCAGTGCGCGAGCTGGCGCAGCACACGCAAACGCTGATGCTGATCGGCCACGATCGTGGTACCAGCGCGATTGGGAGTGTGTTCGCAGAAACCATCAAAGGGATGATGTCGGAATTGCGCTGACAGTTTGCGCAATTAGCTGATAGTTCGCGCAATAAATTGCGCCGCTACGGTTTGTGCGGCAATGAATATACCCACGGGTTTCGTCGCGGCGCAATGTATAACGCATCCGTAACGGCGCGATTTATCGCGCGTCCGTACCAGCACAATGTATGACACATCCGTAGCGGCGCGATTTATCGCGCGTCCGTAACAGCGCAATGTATGACGCATCCGTCGCGGCGCGATTTATCGCGCGTCCGTAACAGCGCAATGTATGACGCATCCGTAGCGGCGCGATTTATCGCGCGTCCGTACCAGCACAATGTATGACGCATCCGTCGCGGCGCGATTTATCGCGCATCCGTACCAGCACAATGTATGACACATCCGTATCGGCGCGATTTATCGCGCGTCCGTACCAGCACAATGTATGATACATCCGTAGCGGCGCGATTTATCGCGCGTCCGTAACAGCGCAATGTATGACGCATCCGTCGCGGCGCGATTTATCGCGCGTCTTGGTAAGCTGTACGATCGGTCAGGAAATGAATATCGAAGTTCTGCACTTCGCGCGCCAGTTTCAGAAGCGCATGTGCGGCACGATCGGTCGCAATGGCTCCACGCTCCGCATCGGCGGCGGCGGCATTGCCGGTGGTGCCGGAAAGATGCAGATCTTGCGCCATCCAGCCAAAACCAATGCCACCTTCAGGGGTTAAAATGCCGCCGGTTGCTTCCAGTGCGACCGAAGCTGATACGAAATCGTCCGCATGTTGCATCTGCACCAATTCAGGATGCAAGTGCAACATCATGCTGGTCTCCGATTCCCCACCGTGAATGCCATGATTAAGCTCATGTGCGCTATACAGGTCAGAAGCATCAATGGTACGGAACCAGCTGGCACTAACGGCAAACATCCCCAATTCAATGCGCAGCTGGCGACACACCATCTCCATTAGCTGCGGTTGGCCGCCGTGCGAGTTCCAGAAAATCAGTTTACGAATTCCCGCGCGCCAGGCGCTTTTGGCGACCTCAAACCACACTTTGCCCAGTACCTCATAAGGCAGCGAAAGGGTGCCTGGATAGGCAAGATGTTCGTCCGATTTGCCAATTGGCAGCGCGGGCATCACCAGCAACGGAAAATCGTCGGGCTTGAGTTCAACAGCACGTTGGATAATGCCCGCGTTGATAGCCGCATCCACACGCACGGGCAGATGCGGGCCATGTTGTTCCACCGCACCAATCGGCAGTATGGCGACGATATTCGCCATATCCAGTTCACTGAATTCTCGCGTTGAAAGATCCCACCACCAGGGCGAAGACGGCATGAGCATGTTTACCTCCATTTTTTTTCCACCTTAACGGGTTGGACGTGCAATGGAAGCAACAAAATTCGTACTGAGCGTTGCTTTTTAGGCAGCGCAACGTTCTTAGCGACACGATTCATTGCGCAATAAATTGCGCCGCTAAGATACGTTAAAGTTGTCCAGACTAAAGGTTCTCCTGCTCTATGCTGGTCAGCAGCGCATTCTGAATAATTCGCTGGGCTTTAAGCGGGTTTTGCTCACGCTGAGCGTCCTGCAACGCGGCGATATCCAGCTTATCCAGCGCGCGATAGATATGTTTGAGGAAGCGAATCGATAAATTGGCCGCTTCGACATGATCTTCACGGAACGGGAATTGATCGAGCTGCCACACGCCGTCCCAGTTGTTAATCTTCAACACATAGAAGAACTCAAAAATCTCGGTCATGTGTACGGTGCCGACGACCAGATCGTCATCCCAGCCGCGCAGGTTGTCGTTGACGTCCATGCCAAACAGACGTCCGCGATCGATGATCAGCTGAGCGGAATCCGCCGGGGATTCGCCCGCAAACAGCGCATGGCCGAAATCGAGTAGCACACCAACGTTATCCAAACCAATGTCCTCAATGCCGAGCAAGGTGCGCGCAGCTGAATCCCAGGTCATTTTTACGCGCGGTTCACGCGGTTTATATTCGATAGCAAATTTGACGTCAGGATTAGCACTCGCCAATTCGCGCATGCCGTCAACCGCCATCTTCCACAGGTTTTTGTGATCGACCTGGAACGGATAATCCCAGCCGTCCTGACCTGGCCAGACTTTAACGTAATTAGCGCCCAACTCCCGCACCACGGTGGCGGCTTCGTGCATCAATTCAAACGCCTGTTTACGGATAGCGGCGTCGGGATTGGTAAAGGCACCGCGTGAAAAACGGCGCAGATAAATTTCGGGTGTCACGCCGATGGCTTTCAATCCGTTATCGGCCAGCGCTTGTTTTACCTGCGCGACAGTTACCCCTTCGGTAAACGGATAGGGCACATCAACGTAAGAGAGGTCTTCAACGCTGCCCGCAAGTTTGATTTGATCCAGGGTGCTGAGTGCCGGGCCATACCCATCTACGGCGTAGCGATCGATATAGTTGGCAAAGTGCCACAAGCCGGCACCGAATTTCGGATACGTGTAGGAACTCATTCGACTTTCTCCTCAGGAGTTTGATGTTTGAATATATATTCATTGATGGTTATATATTCCATTCTGCGCCTCCCCCTGCGCTGTTAACCAGCAATGAATGGTGAAAATGCAACCGTAATCACACAATTACTTAGCCCCACTAAGACGGAGCAATTGCGCACTTTTAGGGCAGAGCGTGCACCATCAGCTGACTTTTTGAGCCGTTTTTACTCTCTTTCATCTCACCGCCATACTGGCAACGCAGGGGCGATAGCGGGAAAAAAAGCCGTAATGCTCTGGTAACAAGAAATATTGCTAGCAATAAAGCTAGTGTGGCATGCCGTTTGCTTTGCTCCTTATATCGCAAGACGTGTGTTCATCAGGAGGCCGTTATGTCATCGCCGCAGGTTATCTGGGATATCGCTAGCCATCAGCGCTATACCTACAGCTCAATTGAGCATCAAATATCGCCAGCGTGGCCAAAGGGCAAAGGCCTGGCGCTCTATATCGCGATGAATCTGGAGCATTTTGCTTTTGGTTTACCGGAAGGGGCGAAATTGTCTCAGGGCGCGAATCGTCTCGACGTATTGAACTACGCGTGGCGCGACTACGGTAATCGGGTGGGCGGTTGGTATTTGGCCGATTTGTTTGCCGAACTTGGCATTCCGCCGGCGGTAATCGCCAACACCGCAATCATCGATTATTGTCCGCAATTGCTGGACCGCTGGTTGAGCCTGCCCGGTAGCGAACTGATTGGCCACGGTCATACCAACTCGCAACGTCAGGGTGAGCTAAGCCGTGAAGATGAATGCGCATTGATTGCTCGCTGCCAGCAGCGACTCACTGCCTATCAGCAGCGCCCGGTCGCGGGTTGGCTGTCGCCGTGGATTTCCGAAAGCCTCGACACGCCGGATTTACTGCGTCAAAACGGCTTCAGCTACACCCTAAACTGGGCACATGACGACCGTCCGGTTGCGCTGCAAACCTCTCATGGCGATCTGCTGTCGGTGCCTTATCCGCAGGAGATCAACGATATTCCTACCATCATCCCCAATGGCACCTCGATTGAGACGTTCTGCAGCATGATGGAAAGCCAATTCATGGAAATGAAACAGCGCGCCGAGCAGCGCCCACAAGTCATGGGCATTGCGTTGCATCCCTACATTGTGGGGCAGCCTTTCCGGTTGCATCACTTGCGGCAGACGCTGAAGACGATCATTGCGCAGTGTGAGGACGTATGGATTACCACGCCGGGTGAGATTGCCGCCCATTCACTGAGCCTATCTGCACCCACAAATATTGTATCGACGGGAGAGCAAATATGTCCGTAGTACCAGAAGAAGTAGAGATTGTGAAAGCGTTTCTGGCCGCCTCAATGGCGCCGGATCCTGACAGCGCCGCGGCGCTAATGTCGCAGGATGTGGTGATCACCTTTACCGGTAAGCGCGTGATGCCAAGCGTTCACGGCGTAACTGCCTTCAACGCCGCCCGCTATCAGTGGGTAAAAAAACAGCTGGGTGAGTTTGACTGGATGGAGAAACGCCCTGGTCACGTGGTGGTGTACTGCACCGGTTTCCTCTACGGCGTATGGCCGGATGGACGTGCGTTCGCCGGCAATCGCTACCTCGACCGCTATGAAGTAATAGAAGGGCGCATCACCAAAATGGACGTGTGGAACGACAGCGCAGAGTGGATTCTGACGCCAGAACTGAATCAACTGTCACATTAATAGCAAACACATGAACTGGCATTGGCTTTGCATGCATTGCTAGCAATAACCCTAGCACGCTAATGAGAGATAAATGATGAAGCAACTTTTACTGTCGTTATTAGTAGCAGGTTCGCTGGGCCTTGCCAGTCAATCGGCGCTGGCGGAAAACGTAGTGCGTTGGGCAACCGATGCTGATATTCCAACGCTGGATCCGGATGCTTACGCCTCGACCAAAGCGCTAACTTTTCAGAATCACATTTATGAATCGCTGGTGCAGCGCGATAACGATCTGAAAATCCAGCCGTGGCTGGCGTTGAGCTGGCAGCAGCTTGATGACACAACGCTGCGGTTCAAACTGCGGGAAGGCGTCAAGTTTCATAATGGCGACGAGCTGACATCAGAAGATGTGGTGGCGTCGGTCGCGAGGGTAACGGATCCTGCGTCAGGTATTCGCGCTAATGCCTCAACCATTAAAGATGCGGTGGCGGTAGACAACTATACCGTGGATATTAATTTGGTGAAAAAGACCGGGATCGCCATCAACGAACTGACCGGCGTGATGATCATGGATAAGAAGTGGCTCAGTGAGCATAACGCACTGAAGCCCACCGATATCAGCCAGGGCACCGAAGGGTACGCCACCAATAATACTAACGGCACCGGGCCGTTTATTTTGCAAAGCCGCCAGCGTGATACACAGATGGTGCTCGTGCGGAATCCCAACTGGTGGAATGCCGCTGCCGGTACCACCAATATCGATAAAATCATTTTCAAACCGATCTCGTCCGATGCCACGCGCCTCTCAGGTTTATTAGCCGGCGAGTACGATTTAGTCACCTCGGTTCCGCTGCAGGATATTCAGCGCCTGCAAAACAATCCTGCCGTGCAGTTGCAGGTGAGTCCGTCGTTACGCGTTGATTATCTGGCACTCAATATGCGTGACACGCTGAATGCCAAAAACAGTAAAGCGGAGAACCCGCTGAAAGATATCCGCGTGCGTCAGGCGTTGTATATGGCGATCAATCGCGAGGCGATCACGCAAAAGGTGATGCGCGGTCTGACCAAACCCACCAGCAACTATCTGGCACCGGATATTCCAGGCTATGACGCCAAAGCCGGTGTGGATTATCCCTACGATCCGGCAAAAGCCAAAGCGTTGCTGGCAGAGGCCGGTTATGCGCAAGGCTTTAATCTCAACTTTGATTGTCCGGAAGGCACTTATATTAACGCCGCACAATGGTGCCAGGCGGTGCAGAGTTACTGGTCGAAAATTGGGGTGAAAGCCGCGCTGAATGTGCATCCGGCCAGCGTTTATGACCCGATATTGGTCAACGGACGTACCGATGTTGGCGTGCTGGGCTGGGCCAATCTGCCCATCATGGATCCCTACAGCGTAGCGGTGCAGCTGTTGCATACCAGCAACGGAAAAAGCCTCGGCACCTTTAACATCCCACGCTACAGCAATCCGGCGGCGGATAAGTTGATCGACGATTCCGTGGGCGAGTTGGATAACGCTAAACGCCTTGCCATGCTAAGCCAGGCCGTCGCGCTGGCGAACAAAGACCTGCCTTATCTGCCGATGCACTTCGAACCCACCGTTTGGGCAATGAGCAAAAAACTGACGCTGAAACAGACGCCGGATAATGTTCAACGCCTGTGGTACGGCAAAGTGATTCATTAAGTCTGCCTGGTCGCCATTAATGGCGACCCTACACAATCTTTGTAGGGTGCGCATTCATGCGCACCAGATCAGCATTAGCCGCTTTGCTTCTGGAGGCCGTTATGGTTTTTTTTGTGCGCAAGTTACTGCAGGCATGTATGTTGCTGGCGGGTGTCGCGTTGCTGTCCTTTATTCTGTTCCAGTATCTTGGCGATCCGGTTGCCAGCATGCTGCCCGAGAGCGCCACTGAAGTTGAACGCGCTGCATTACGCACCAGCCTTGGCCTCAACGACCCGGTGATAGTGCAATTTGGGCACTACATCACGCGCTTGCTGCACGGCAACTTTGGCATTTCCTATTACAACCAGGTATCGGTTTTTCAGCTGATCATGGAGCGCCTGCCGGCCACGCTAGAGCTGGTATTTGTTTCGGTGGTACTGGCGATGGCAATCGGTTTCCCATTAGGCGTCTGGTCAGCCATCAGCCGTAACAAACTGCTGAAAGAGGGCGTGCAAATCCTCTCATTGATCGGCGTTTCTCTGCCGTGGTTTCTCACCGGCATCATCCTGATTATCGTGTTTTCCGTCTGGCTTGGCTGGTTTCCCTCCAGCGGTCGCGGTGAAACGGTGAAAATTGGCTTCTGGAGTACCGGCCTGCTCACCGCGTCTGGCTGGCACTCGATTGTGCTGCCGGCGCTCTCTTTGGGTCTGTCAATGGTCACCATCATCATGCGTTTGATTCGCACCGAGATGCTGGAAGTGATGAAGTCCGATTACGTTAAATTCGCCCGCGCGCGCGGCATCGAAAACTATCGCATCTGGTTTCGCCATGCGCTGAAGAATGCACTATTGCCGGTGGTCACGGTGATCGGTTTGCAGATTGGCGGTTTGATCGCCTTCGCCATTGTCATCGAAACCGTATTCCAGTGGCCTGGCATGGGTTTACTGCTGATTCAGTCGATTAACTTCGTCGATGTGCCAGTTCTCTCCGGCTATCTCCTGTTTACCGCCCTGATTTTTATCGTGATCAACACGCTGGTTGATCTTTTGTATTACCTGATCGATCCGCGTATGCGGGCTCAGTAAGGAGTGGTCATGATTAACGATAACTTGCCCGTACGCCGCCGTACCCGCATGGCTCAGCAATGGCGTGCCTTCACTGACAGCGATCTGCTTTGGTTGTTCTGGCGCAGTAAAAGCACGGTCGTTGCCTTCACCTGCTGCCTGGTAATCTTGCTCTGCTCGGTGACCAGCCACTGGATTGCGCCCCATAACGTGTTCGATACCACCACGTTTGATCTGATGGATTCCGAATTACCCCCTTCATGGATGAGCGGTGGCGACGCACGATTCTGGCTGGGAACCGATGTACAAGGGCGCGATATTTTTTCACTGATGCTTTACGGACTCAATATCTCATTGATTATCGGCGGTATCAGCGTGTTGTTATCGGTGATGCTGGGCGTAGCGCTGGGCGTATTGAGCGGCTATTTCGGCGGATTAGTCGACACGCTAATCATGCGCTTTGCCGATGCCATGCTGAGTATTCCGACCATCATGTTCACGCTGCTGGTCAGCGGCGTCGCGCGGGTGGTGATCCCGAAAGAGCTAATGGGGCATTTTGCGCCCGCCATTCTCACCGGCGCGATTGCGCTAACCGGCTGGATGCAATACGCCCGCACGGTACGCGGTCTGACCATGCTGGAGAAGGGCCGCGAATACGTCATGGCTTCCCGTATCAGTGGTGCGACACATCTTCATATCATGCTGCGCCACATCGTGCCGAATGTGCTGCGCCCGGTACTGGTGATGGCGACGCTGCATCTTAGCGTGGCCATCCTGACCGAAGCGACGCTCTCGTTTCTTGGCGTGGGCATGCCGCCAGACCAGCCCTCGCTGGGCACCTTAATTAATGAAGGCAATCAGTATCTCTTCTCCGGACAGTGGTGGATTGTGGCGTTCCCCGCCGCGCTGTTGGTGATCCTTTCTCTCTCTTTCAACATGCTGGGCGATTGGTTGCTGGACGCCCTCAACCCGAAACTACGTTAGGAGCTAAACGATGCAGACAGCCAGCGAGACGTTACTGGACGTCAGAGATTTGAGCATTGAGTTTCTCCATCGCAAAGGCAATTTACAGGCGATTCACCATTTGTCGCTCACCATGCAGCCGGGAGAAGTGCTGGGCATGGTCGGCGAATCAGGCGCCGGGAAATCGTTGACTGGCGCGGCGATCAGCGGACTGTTGCAGGAACCGGGCCGCATCAAGCAGGGCGAGATTTGGTTTCAGGGGCAGCGTATTGATAACCTGAATGACAATGCGCGCCGCCAGCTACGCGGCAAAGCCATCAGCTGCATTTTTCAGGATCCGCTCACCAGCCTTAACCCGGTTCTCACCATTGGGCAGCAACTGACAGAAACCATTCGCACCCATTTGCCGCTCACTGCGGCTGAGGCCAGTGAACGCGCCATCAACTTGCTGACAGAAGTGGGTATGAGCAGCCCGGCGCAGCGTATGCATCAATACCCGCATCAGCTTTCAGGTGGAATGCGCCAACGTGTGGTGATTGCGCTGGCGCTCTGCGTTGATCCTCAGTTGGTGATCGCCGATGAGCCAACCACCGCACTGGACGTGTCGGTTCAGGCGCAGGTTCTTCGCGTGCTCAAGCGTCTCTGTCAGCAGCATGGCACAGCGGTAATGCTGATCACCCATGACATGGGCGTGGTTGCGGAAGTGTGTTCGCGGGTGGCGGTGCTCTACGCTGGCCGTATTGTTGAGATGGGACCGGTTGCTGAGGTTATCCGCTCACCAAAACATCCCTACACGCGCGGCCTGATTAACTCGATTCCTTCAATGCGTGAACGTCATGCCTTCCTGGCGCAGATCGACGGGACTATGCCGCGGCTTAATACGCTGCCGGACGGCTGCGCGTTTCATCCTCGCTGTCCGAACGTCACCGAGCATTGCCAACGTCAGCAACCGGACATGCAGTTCAAACATCTGTCACAGATCGCCTGCTTTCATCCCTATGGAGAGACGCCATGAAGAGTGAAAAAGTGCTGCCACCTGAAGTGTTAAGCGTGCGCGATCTGCACATCCGTTTTCAGCTCGGACGAGAGAAGCGTAGCGCGTTGTTTCGTCGGGGGGCAAAACGTGAGCTGCACGCGGTACGCGGCATCAATATCTCCATACGTCAGGGCGAAACCTTTAGCATCGTCGGCGAGTCCGGCTGTGGCAAATCCACCATTGCGCGGGCGCTGGCGGGGCTGTATGTACCCTCAGCAGGCAGTATCAAGTTTGCCTGGCAAGCTGAGGATGGCAACGTAGGGCGAGTGCAAAATGGCACCCAGATGATCTTTCAGGATCCCTATGCCAGCCTCAATCCGCGTTGGCGTATTGGCCGTTCATTGGCCGAACCGCTGGTCCTGAGTAAAAAAGTCGGCAGCACGCGCCAGGCAAGAAACTACTGCGGGCAGCTGCTGGAGCAGGTTGGGCTTGCTGCTCACGATCTGGATAAGTTTCCGCATGAATTTTCGGGTGGTCAGCGCCAGCGCATCTCGATTGCGCGTGCGCTGGCAACGCAGCCAGGCTTTCTGATTTGTGATGAGCCGACCTCGGCACTGGACGTCTCGGTACAGGCGCAGGTGTTAAATCTGATGCGTCGTTTACAGCAAGAGCATGGTCTGACCTACTTTTTCATCAGCCATAACATGGCGGTGATTTCCCACATTTCTGATCGGGTTGGCGTGATGTACCTCGGTCGTATTGTTGAGCAAGGTACGGTGGAAGAGGTTTTTTCTCGTCCTGCGCATCCTTATACGCGTTTGCTGATCGCGGCGATTCCACAGTTTGATAATCCATCAACTGAACGTGAGCCGATCGTGGGTGAAGCGCCCAATCCCATGTCTCCACCGCCAGGCTGTGCCTTTGCCGCCCGCTGCCGCTTCGCACAGCCGCTGTGCCAGCAAACCATGCCGCCGGTTCATGCCTTGTCAGAAGAACATCAGCTTGAATGCCATTTCCCGGCGGCCGTTGCTGCGGCCTGAAACTCTTAAGGAGAACCTAGATGGAAAGCCTATTAATTCAGAATGTCATGCCGTTTGATGAAAGTCAGCCCGTCGACCTGTTGCTTAACGATGGCGTAATCGCCGCGCGTGGTCAGAATTTGCCTCAAGCGGCAGGCGCAAAAATTATCGATGCCAGCGGCTTGCAGGCCTTTCCGGGTTTGGTCGATGGCCACGCCCATCTTGATAAAACCTTGCTGGGGCGTGACTGGTATCGCAATGACGTCCCACGTAATCTGGCGGCAATTATTGCCAATGAGCGCGATTACCGTCGTGAGCAGCAGCCCGATCCGCAACGCCAGTCAGAGCGCATTACGCGTCGTGCCATCGCAGCAGGAACCTCATTTATTCGCACTCATGTCGATATTGATAACGAGATCGGTCTGGCAAATCTGGAAGGGGTGCTGGAAACCCGGCGTCGTCTAGCTCATCAGGTTGATATTGAGATTGTCGCGTTTCCGCAAAGCGGCATTTTACAAAATCCCGGCACCGAAGCGCTGTTGGATCGTGCGCTGGAGATGGGCGCAGAGCTGGTGGGCGGCTTAGATCCCTGTTCGTACGATAAAGATCCGGTACGCCATCTACAGATCATCTTTGACCTGGCGGTTCGTCATGGCAAAAAGGTGGATATTCATCTGCATGAACGCGGCGAACTGGGCGCATTTAGTCTTGAACTGTTGCTGAGTTTTACCCGGCGCTATCAGATGCATAACCGCGTCACGCTCAGCCACGGCTTCTGTCTCGGCATGATCGAACCCGCTCGACAACAGCAATTTGCCGAAGAGATGGCAGAGCTGGGCATGTCGGTCGCGACGACCGCGCCGGCAGATATCGCGGTTCCCCCTTATGAATTGCTCACCGAGGCGGGTGTAGCGTTTTGCGCCGGTAACGACGGCGTGCGCGATACCTGGAGCCCTTACGGCAGCGGCGATATGCTGCAACGCGCGGTCACCATGGGACTGCGTTATCGCTGGCGTCAGGATCAGGAAATTATGCGTGCGGCTCAGACGATTACCTTTGGTGGTGCCCGCGTCATGGCGCTTGAAAACTATGGGTTACAACCGGGCAATCGCGCCGATCTGGTGTTGATTCCAGGCCGCAGCATGGTGGAAGCGCTGGTGGAGTTACCGCGTGAACGTAAGGTGATCAAGGGTGGTAAACTGATTGCTGCAGACGGGGAGTGCCTGTTCTGATGAGTGAAAAAGTAACCCGACTGCGTGCCGCTTGGGTTGTGGGCTATCGCGATGGCGATCACTGCCTGCTGCCAGAAGGCGAAGTGGTGTGGCAGGGCGAGCGTATCCTGTTTGTTGGTTTTGATTATTCCGGCCCGGTGGATGAGGAAATGAATGTCGGAAATTGTCTGGTGGGGCCGGGATTCATTGACCTCGATGCCCTGGGCGATCTCGATACCACCGTGCTGGCCTTCGATAACCAGCCAGGCTGGAAAAAAGGGCGCATTGTTGCCGCTGACTGGCAACGCCGCGATCTCTACAGCCGCGAACAGCTTAACTTTGCCAAGCATTATGCTTACAGCCATCTGCTGCTTAACGGCATCACAAGTTTTGCACCCATCACCTCGATTCTGTACCGCGAATGGGCCGAGGATTTCGATGAATATCTGTACGCAGCGGATGTGGCTGAATCTTTAGGCGCGCGCGTGTGGCTGGGACCGGCTTTCATGGCTGGCTACTACGCCAGCGATGTGCAGGGACAGTTTGCGTGGATTGGCAACCGCGCTCGCGCGAAAAAGGGGCTGGAAGATGCGGTCAGTTTCTATCAGCGCATGCAGCAACGTGGCGTTTCAACGCTGAGCGGTATGCTGGCGCCCGATCGTATTGAAGGCGGTGATGCCGTATGGCTTAAAGAACTAGGTGACATTGTCACGTCACTGGCGTGCCCCACACGTTTGCATTGTTGCCAAAGCGAGCTGGAAGTACGTGAGATAGCCATGCGCTATCAGGGACGCACTTCACTGCAACTGCTGGCCGACAATGGCTTGCTCAACCGCCACATGCTGTTGCCACACGGGCAGTTTCTGGGTGGATTGCACGCCGACGCAACACGTGTGGCCGAGGATATTACGCGGTTGGCACAATCTGGCGCTTCGCTGGTGGCCTGTCCGCTGGTCTCTGGCCGTCATGGCAAATATCTCGAACATTACCCGTTAATTAAAGCCGCTGGCATCAACGTAGCGCTTGGAACGGATACCTTTCCCGCCGACATGTTTACCAATATGCAAATGGGTGTGGTGCTAACGCGCGTTGTCACCGGCGATATCTCTGCGGCCAGCGCTGCCGATTATTATCGCATGGCGACGTTGGGCGGTGCGCAAGCATTGGGACGAGATGATCTTGGCCGTTTAGCGGCGGGTTGCCAGGCCGATATGATGATGGTCAATCTTGATCAACCTGCGCTGGGACAGGTATTTGATCCCATTACTACGTTGGTTCTGAATGGTAATGGCCGCGATGTCACTAGCGTGATTGTAGCAGGGCGCAAAGTGGTGTGGGAGCGCGAACTGGTCAACAGCGGACAGAGTGCAGCAGCGCTACACGCCGCGTCACAACAGGTGTTTTCGCATATTATCTCAACCTATCCGCAACGGACCGTTGGGCATCCGCCGGTTGAGCAGATCGTCACTTCCTCCTTTCCCCGGGTCAACAGAGGGGCAAACCATGATTGATCACTTCATTCTCACCAACGTCAGGCTCGAAACCGGGTTTATCGAACATAACGGTCATATTCAGGGCACCCAATCTGCTCTGTTTAATATAGAAATCAAAGACGGCAGGATTAAGGCGGTAATCGGGCAGAGCGAGGTACAAAGCTCACTGCCGCAAACCGATGCCTCCGCCATGCTGATGCTGCCAACCCTGCGCGATATGCATATCCATCTTGATAAAACCTTCTACGGTCGACCATGGCGGGCGGCTAAACCGAATAACGAGCAAGACATCTTCCAAATGATCGCACTGGAGCAGCAGCTTTTACCCATGCTGCTCCCTGGCTCGGTTGAGCAGGCGCAAAAGTTGATCGGTCTTTTGCTCAGTAACGGCACGACGCGGATTCGCAGCCATTGCAATATCGATCCTGTGAGTGGCCTGCGCAGCCTGGAACATTTGATGCAGGCTTTAGAAACGTTTGCAGGAAAGATGGACTGTGAAATTGTGGCGTTTCCCCAGCACGGCTTGCTGCGGTCTGGCGTCGCGTCACTCATGCGTGAGGCGTTGGCTGTTGGCTGTCAGTGGACCGGCGGACTCGATCCTTCCAGGGTTGATGGTGATATGCACCGTTCACTGGATGCGATGCTGGCCTTAGCGCATGACAGTAACACCGGCGTGGATATCCATCTGCATGAAGCCGCCAGCACCGGCATTCCCTGTATTCACTTTCTGCTTGATGCGCTTGAACAGGCACCGGAACTGCAAGGGCGAGTGACGCTCAGCCATGCATACTGTCTGGCGCAAATCAGTGATGCTGCGGTACAAGCGCTGGGTGAACGTATGGCCGCGTTGGGCATTAGCCTGGCGTCCGGTCTGCCGCTGGGCAAAGATGTCATGCCGCTTCCGCTGCTGCAACAATGCGGTGTCAAATTGATGACCGGCACTGACAGCGTCATTGATCACTGGTCACCCTTTGGCACCGGCAGCATGCTGGAAAAGGCCAACTTATGGGCGCAGTTGTATGGCCGAGGCACAGAGTTTGCGCTGAATCGGGCGCTGGCGATCGCAACCGGTGACATTTTACCGCTGGATGAAAAGGGCACACGCATCTGGCCACTGGCTGGCGACACAGCCAATTTTGTCCTGCTTAACGCCAGCTGTTCCGCCGAGGCGGTGGCGCGCCAGCCAGCAATTTCAGCCAGTTACTTCCATGGCCAGCAAGTTTACCGCGCTTAAATGATGTATATTTCGGGGGACTATTATGACCGATACAGGATTGAGTATGGGCGCGAAGCAAACCCCCAGACAAAAAGAGATCGCTCGCATTTATGATTCGCTCACCATGGCAATTGCCCAGCATAAACTGCGGCCCGGCACGCGCTTGATTGAGGCACAGATCGTGGATGCGCTGAAGGCAAATCGCAACCATGTGCAGGCGGCGCTTCAGCGCATGGCGCTGCAGCATATCGTCACTATTGAACCGAATGTCGGCGCTATTGTTGCTCAGCCTTCAGCCACTACGGCGCGTGAAATCTTCACGGCTCGCCATGCGATTGAGTCAGCGATCATTGCCTGTATCACGCCGGAAAAAATAGCGGCGTTCGCCCTGCCATTACAGCAGCAGCAAAAAGAGGAACATGACGCCATTCACAGTCAGGAACGGCAACGCGTAGTGTATCAGCTTGGCGCGTTTCATCTGCTGCTGGGCAAAATCGCCGGTAACAAAGTGCTGGAAGACATTCTCAATAATTTGATGGTGCTGAGTTCGTTGATTGTGATGTTGTATCAGCGCAATGAGATGCCGGTTTGCCAGTGCGACGAGCATCAGCACATTATTGATGCATTGAGCGCCGGAAACCCCGCGAAAGCGCAGCAACTGATGCGTGATCATCTTATTGAGCTAGAGCAGCAACTGGACATTTCTGAAGCATCACCGTATGCCATGACGCTGGTACAGGCGCTGCACAAAACATAGTAATACTCTGGAGGAACGATGAAATTAGAAACATCTCGCTTGCAGCTTGAACCCTTCGAACTCGCCCATTTCGATGGCCTGCGGGCGATGGAAAACGATCCAGAGATTATGCGTTATATCAGTAATGGCGTGGTTAAAACCCCGGAAGAAACCCTGGAGACTATTGAACGCGTGACGTTGCGCTGGCAGCAGTATGGATTTTCCTGGTGGGCGATGCGGGAAAAAGCGTCTGGCGACATCGTGGGGGCGGGTTGTCTTCAGCACCTGGCCAACCAGGATGGCGCACCTTTGGAAATTGGCTGGCGTTTGAATGCTAATCATCACGGCAAAGGCTACGCGACTGAAGCGGCACAGGCCATTATTCAGTTTGCGGTCGAACATATCGGCGCAAACTATCTGGTTGCGGTTGCCGATCCTGAAAATGCCGCATCGCAGAGGGTGATGCAGCGACTGGGAATGACGTACAAAGCGATTGAACAGCATTACGACGTGCCATGCGTGGTGTATGAGTTGCATATTGCGGAGTCAGAGCGTTAAAGCACCCAAATTGGCCTGGGGATTATTACTCGAGGTCTTACAATCAGTGAGTGAGCAGCACGTCACTCGAAAGGGTGACGTAAGATGGAAGGATTGATGAGCTGAAAATGCGCGTTTAGATACTTCATTTAACATAATCATGATTATGCGCACTAAGATTGCAGTGGCTAAATACAGTCACCAAGTCATGAGATATTTGGTGATTAATACGGCATCGAGCAGATATCGGGAATATTTGAGGGGTAAACAATGTCGTCAGTATTTCGCAGTTCATTTAGATCCCACCAGTAATAATTATCAATGACTGATTTTTCATCTTCAGTCCATCCGCTGCTGCTGATATCTTCATTATCAATTTTAATTAAATAAAATCGCTCATGTGCCAGAACTACTTCTCCGCTGGGTAAAGTCATTTCAAAAGTTCTCTCAGTTAACGATTCGCCCACATCATCAACATAAACACCTGTTTCTTCTCTAAGTTCTCTGATGGCGGCCTGCTCAAACGTCTCTCCTGATTCCACGCCTCCACCGGGAGTTGCCCAGTATACTCTACCTGCCAGCGCATCATTGTTATGCCTGAACCTAAATAATAAAACCTGATTGAGAGAGTTGATAATAAGCAAACGGGCCGAATCACGGGTTCGCACTGAATAATTCCTTTTTCATTTCCAATGTAAGTCAGCATAACTGATTGTGAGAATAAAAATAAAACAGACTACGCGAAAATTACATCGGCTTCGGCCCACACTTGCTGCAGAAAAGCTGCAGGAGCGTCACGGGATTGCGATTTCTGTTGAGACACTTCGCTGCTGGATAACTATAGCCGGACTGTTGATGATGCGACCGGTGGCATGATGCACCTGCGCTTCTGCCAGAGTGAGCCGGCCGTTGATGAGATTGCCTGCAGCCGCTTCCACAGTTTTTAAAACCATCACGGCTCCCATTACCAAAACTTATTAATTCTAATGCCCCCGCATCAGGCTGTTTTCACTATTTATCCGCTGTACTGAGCCCGGGACGCTTAAATTCGTCAGCCGCTATTTGTGGTCTCAAAATGTCATGTTAATTTACATTAATAGGAATAATCCTAAAAAAACTTTCAAAACTTTTCCGGGTGAACTATGGGGTGTGCTGATTTTTTACGGCGGGCATGTGTCGGTCTGACGACCGTCTATGCGTTATTTGGCGTAGTACCGGAGGCATTTGCGCTCTCAAGCGGCTGCGCCGCGGTAAACGCCCTGTCGGGTTCAACCTCCCTGTCCTTCGGCTCGAACCGGTATCCGGCTTCCCAGTTTGCCGCTGGTGATGCTCTGACCCTGAGTTTTACCGATAGCGGTGCGGCATATGCCGGAGATGCCACTAACGCCGACAGCGTTAGCGTTGCCCAATACAACCTCAGCAGTTTCCAGACGTATAACGCCGCCAACGCCACCAGTAGCACCGCTCAGACGGTAACAATTACCGTACCGGCTGGCAGCCTGGAGACCAACGGCATGGCCGTGCGCGCCACGACGTCGCACGGCCAAATAAGTAACCTGGTGTTCAGCTGTACCAGCGTATCGACTACCTCGGGTGACGCCACGCTTTCGGGGCTTTCGCTTTCTTCAGGCACCCTTTCACCGTCTTTCAGTACATCAACCAGCAGTTACAGTGCCTCTGTCGCCATCAGCATTTCATCGGTAACCGTCACGCCCGTAGTGACCGAGAGCCATGCCACCGTTACCGTCAACGGCACCGCGGTCGCGTCCGGCTCGGCCTCTCCGTCCGTCAGCCTGGCATCCGCCAGCACGACCAGTATTCCAGTGGTTGTTACCGCCCAGGATGGGTCAACCCGCGCTTACACGATCAGCGTTACCCGCGCAGAAGCCCCGCCGGTATCGTCTGACAGCGCTGACACCGTCCCCGCAAACAGTACGAATAATGTGATTCCGCTCTCAATGAGCGGTGGCGCGGCAACGTCCGTGGCCATCGTATCCCCGCCAACCCACGGCAGCGCCACTGTTAGCGGCAGCACGGTGACCTATACGCCTACGGCTGGTTACTCCGGCAGCGACAGCTTTACCTGGCATGCATCCAACGGTGGAGGCACCTCAGCTGATGCCGTCGTGTCACTTACCGTCAGCCCTCCTGTGCTGGCGCTTAGCCCGGCGGCGGGCACGCTGCCGGCAGCCATCGCGGGAAGCGCCTGGTCGCAGAGTCTGACGGTCAGCGGAGGGACAGCACCTTATGCCTGGTCCGCCACCTCGCTGCCCACCGGGATCGCGCTTAATGCATCAGCGGGTACGCTGTCGGGCACGCCTTCTTCCATCGGTAGCTACAGCTTTCAGGTCACCGTAACGGACGCAAACGGCGCTACCGGGAGCTTCAGCTACACGCTTAACGTCACCGCCGCCTCGCCGCTGGCCAGCGATAGCGTGGCCAGCGTGGCCGCCAACAGCAGCAACAATCCGATCCCGCTCAGCCTTTCCGGCGGCGCGGCGACCTCGGTCAGTATCGTGAGCCCACCTGCTCACGGCAGCCTGGCAACTTCAGGGTCCGCAGTTTCCTACACACCGGCCACAGGCTATTCCGGCAGCGACAGCTTTACCTATACCGCCACTAACGGCAGCGGAACCTCCGCCACTGCCCGCGTGTCGCTTAACGTGACGCCGATTCTACTGACACTGTCACCCGCCAGTGGCGCATTTTCCCCGGCAACGGCTGGCAGCAGCTGGAGCCAGACGCTGACGGCCGCTGGTGGCAGCGCGCCTTATACTTTTAGCGCAACCCCCCTGCCAGCCGGGATCACGCTGAACGCGGCAACGGGTGTCCTGACGGGCACGCCATCCGCTGCGGGCAGCTACAGCTTCCAGGTCACCGTGTCTGACAGCCAGGGCGCCAGCGGGACGGCCAGCTACTCACTGACCGTGAGCGCCGCCGCGACGGCGTTGGTTCTACAGCTTCAGCCTGCGGGCGGATCGTTGCCAGAGGGTAAGGCCGGGCAGGCATACTCTCAGGCACTCAGCGTCACGGGCGGCACAGCGCCTTATCGCTGGCAGCAGAGCGGTTCCCTGCCGCGCGGCCTGAGCTTTGCTGACGGCCAGCTTTCGGGCGTGCCGCTGGTCAGCGAAACCAGCGCGTTCAGCGTGCAGGTGACCGACGCGACGGGCCTGACACTTCAGAAGGTGTACACGCTGGTGATTGCCGCTGCGGCACCGACCGCGGCTGACCATGCCGCCACGGTTTCCGCTGGCCAGTCGGTCACAGTAAGCCTGACCAGCGGGGCGATCGGCGGACCGTTTACCGGCGCCCGGCTGCTGGACCAGCCCGAGAGCAGCCTGGGTAAGGCGTCAGTTCGGGCTTCCGGCACCGACTATGAGCTGCTATTTACCGCCGCCGCGCAGGCCAGCGGCACCGTCACGCTCCGCTATGTACTCACCAGCGTGGCTGGGGACACGTCGCCTGCCCGGGTAACCCTGAACATTACCGCGCGCCCCGACCCGTCTAAAGATGCTGACGTCATCGGCATGGTGAGCGCGCAGTACCAGGCTGCGCAGAATTTTGCCCGCGTGCAGCTGCGCAACTTCAGTGATCGTCTGGAACAGCTACACCGCGGGGTCGATCTTCCCTCGGACATGACCGGCGTGGGCTTCTCCATGCCCTCGTCCGGGCCGGAGCACAATGCGGACCGAAACATGTGGGGACAGGCCTGGCAACAGCAGCAGAAATCCGGGCAGGACAACGTTCAGGCCCGGCCGGCCGTTCCCGCCCTGCCTTTCTCTGCATCGCAGCAGTCAAGGCGGCTTTCATGGTGGACCGGTGGCTATGTTGACTTCGGGGGTGACAACGCGGATGGCGTGCGCTTTAGCCACACCACCGTGGGCGTGACCACCGGCGCGGACTACCGTTTCAACGGGTCCTTTACCGCAGGCATGGGAGTAGGCTTTGGCCGGGACGTCAGCGATGTTGGTGACAGCGGTACACGGACCAACGGCCGCGCGATCAGCGCAGCCCTTTACGGCAGCTATCACCCGGGACCGTTCTTTGTGGATGGTCTGCTGGGACACGGCGTGCTGGACTTTGACAGCCGACGGGCGGTGACGGGCACCGATACCGTGGCGCGTGGCTCCCGATCGGGCCGTCAGGCCTTTACGTCACTCACCTCGGGTTATGAATTCCTTACGCCGGACAGCCTCGTATCACCTTACGCCCGTCTGCAATACACCCGCACAGGGTTAGACGGCTTCAGTGAGTCGGGCGCGGGCGCATATAGCCTTGCCTACGCCTCACAGACAGTTACACAAGTGGTGACAGCCGCCGGCCTGCGTGGCGAACGAGCGGTGCCAGCCCGCTGGGGCGTAATACGCCTGCAGGGACGTGTTGAGTATGCACAGACGCTCAGCGACAGCGGTACCGCGCGCGTCGGTTATGCTGACACTGCCGACGATACATGGAGCCTGGCGCTGACGGAGGCCAGCCGGCAGATCATGACCGTTGGTACTGGCATGGATTTTCTGCTGCCTTACAACGTTACCCCCGGGTTTGCCTATCAGGGGACGCTGGGGCTGGACGCGCAGCGTACGCGCGATCAAATGGTAATGATTCGGGTGAATATCGGGTTCTGAATGAACAGATGGCAGGCGCGAAAAGAACTGCTCCGCAAGTTTCAACACCTGCCATATACCGGAGAAAGTCCGCACGTTTATCGACTTTTTGCACGCCAGAGTAGAAAACGCTTAGTGAAAGTTGATATGGCCAGTGTCAAACGCCTCAGTGGCCGTGAACCGTCAATCCTACCAACCGGACCACAATCGGACGCACTACGAGTATGCAAATAAAAGCCGCTGGCATGGCGACCTGATAGGCATTCATCACATTTGTCATATAATGCGGCCCGATGCCAAATTCGGCGAAGGTAATCACCAAACTCATTAGAAACGCCATGATGGTCGCCATATAGAGCGCGAAGATGTAGGGTGATACGTGCTTAGGCAGGCGAAAACGTACAACATTTTTAGTAATTTCAGCATTCATCGCATTATCCTGTTCAGTAAGTTTATGCAAAACAGCCGCTAACCTATCAGGCGATTCGGGCGGCGGGTAGAACGCTTCTGCTTTAATCATTATTAAGTAAAAGTAACGAATTACGCATTGAGGGATGTATGGACTTATTGGGATTGATTAACACGTTTATCCGCGTGGTGGAGAACGGCAGTATTGCAGCAGCAGCGCGGTCGAAAGGAATGAGTCCGGCGGCGGTCAGCCAGAGTGTTGCGCGTCTGGAGACACATTTGGGCGTGCGGCTGCTATCACGCACCACCCGCAGTATGACGCTTACGGAAAGCGGTAAACGTTATTTTGAAAAAGTGCGTCACATTCCCCAGGATATTGACCTTGCCTCGCAGGCCGCAGCGATTGAAACCAAACCTCAGGGTCCACTTTGCATAGCGACCACGGCCGCCTTTGGTCGGCACGTTCTCGCCTCTCTAATGCCTGCTTTCAAACACGCTTACCCTGGCATTGATATTGAACTGATCAGTACCGATCGCAATGTCGACCATCGGCTGGAAGGCGTCGATGTCAGTATTCGTATCGAGGCGCAGCTGAACGATCAGCTAATCGCCCGCAAAATCGCCTCGTTACCGTTTATCATCTGCGCAGCGCCCGATTATCTGGCGCGCGCCGGTATCCCCAAAACGCCCGAAGATCTAAGCCAGCACGCCTGTCTGGTTTTCCGCTATCCCACAGATGGACGTTTCCTCCCCTGGACTTTTAGGGTCAACGGTCAAACAGTTAGCGCTAAACTCAGTCCTGAGTTTATCAGTGATGATATTGATATTATTGCGAAAATAGCAGAAAAAGGCGGTGGCATTGCCCGTCTGGCGAGCTTTATAGCTCAGCCGTTAATCGAGAGTGGTCAACTCATACCGTTGTTTCAATCAGACAACAGTGATACCAGCGATATCGCGTCTTTACCGATGAATATTTATGCCTGTGTTAATGAGCGATCTGCACTTAATTCCAGGGTAAGAGCGTTTATCGAGTTTTTGGAAGTATCGATTTAAAAATGTGCCGCAATAATTTCTTTCTCATAAAACGCCCATAACACGCTTTATCTTCAGCAGCAGGGCCGTAAAATCTTCCCTTTGACGGGCCACTCGCTGCCTTTTCCCCCATCTGAATACCCTTTATTACTCCCGCTCATAAACCCATTCAGTGATGGCGAATAATATTTTTGTAATTGCCGACTATGCTTAACCTTCTAAAACCATACAAAAATAAGTTGTATCCCACCATTTAACCCTTTTACTGGAGGTTTGGCATGAGCAGCCAACACGTAACAAAACCTCTCCACAATGCCGGCGGAATGCGAGTAATCAACCGATTATCGGCAATTGATGGACAAAATCACTTTAACCTTTCACGCCGCAGCCTGCTGAAAGTCAGTGCTGCCACGGCAGCAACCGCGTCGTCAACGGTGGCATTTGGTGCAGGCACCACGGCAACTACGCCCGCACCATCCAGGGTGCCGGTCGGCTTCAAGGTCAACGGCATACATCATCAACTCGATGTAGATACCCGCACCACGCTGCTGGATGCGTTGCGTGAAAACCTGCATCTGACAGGCACTAAAAAAGGGTGTGACCACGGCCAATGTGGCGCCTGTACGGTAATGGTAAACGGACGCCGCATTAATTCGTGCCTGACATTAGCCGTGATGCAGCAGGATGCTGAAATCACCACCATCGAAGGATTGGGAAATCCTGACGCGCTGCATCCCTTGCAAGCCGCCTTTATTAAGCATGATGGCTATCAGTGCGGTTACTGCACGCCAGGTCAGATATGTTCATCAATGGCGGTGTTGGAAGAGATCAAAGCCGGTATTCCCAGCCACGTTACGCACGATTTGGTCTCATCACCGCAGGTCACCGCAGAGGAAATTCGCGAACGCATGAGTGGCAATATCTGTCGCTGCGGAGCCTATTCCAACATTCTCGCGGCGATTGAGGAGTATGCGGAGGGACTGGAATCATGAAAACTTTCACTTATGAACGGGTTAAATCCCCCGCCGAAGCGGCAGCCAGCGCACAGCAGCATTCAAATGCCAAATTCATTGCTGGCGGCACCAATCTGCTCGATCTGATGAAACTTGAGATCGAAACGCCTTCGCATCTTATTGATGTGAATGGCCTTGAGCTGGATAAAATCGACGCGACGGCGGAAGGCGGTTTACGCATCGGCGCGTTGGTGCGCAACACTGACCTGGCGGCCGATGCGCGCATTCGACGTGATTATGGCGTGTTATCGCGCGCGTTAGTGGCGGGTGCTTCAGGGCAGTTGCGTAATCAGGCGACAACCGCAGGGAATTTGCTGCAGCGTACGCGTTGTCCTTACTTTTATGACACCAATCAACCGTGCAACAAACGTTTACCCGGCAGCGGCTGCGCAGCGCTGGATGGCTTCAGTCGTCAGCATGCGGTTGTCGGCACAAGCCAGGCCTGTATTGCCACACACCCGAGCGATATGGCAGTAGCGATGCGTTTGCTGGATGCCGTGGTGGAAACAGTCAGCCCGGACGGCCGTGAACGCAACATTCCGATTGCTGATTTTTATCGTGCCCCCGGAACCACGCCGCATCTGGAGACCGTGCTCAATCCTGGCGAACTGATTGTCGCGGTATCACTGCCTGCACCGCTGGGTGGTACGCATATTTATCGCAAGGTGCGCGACCGCGCATCGTACGCGTTTGCACTGGTTTCTGTCGCTGCCATCATTCAGCCAGATAAATCCGGGCGCGTGGCGCTTGGCGGCGTGGCACATCAGCCGTGGCGACTTGAGGAGGCGGATAATGCGGTTATTCACGGCGCGCAGGCGGTGAACGATTGTCTTTTTGCCACGGCGCAACCGACCGCGGAAAACGCGTTCAAGATCATTCTGGCGCAGCGAACGCTCGCTTCCGTGCTGGCAGAAGCGAGAGGATAAATCATGAAATTCGAAAAACCCGCAGGTAATAACCCGATTGATCAGCTCAAGGTGGTCGGACAGCCACTGAATCGCATCGACGGACCGCTCAAAACCTCCGGCCTGGCGCATTATGCTTACGAATGGCATAGCGAAGCGCCTGATGCAGCTTACGGTTATGTGGTGGGTGCGCCCATCGCCAAAGGCAAAATCATCGCCATTGACGTGCAGGCAGCAAACAATGCGCCGGGCGTATTGGCGGTGGTTACGGCTAAAAACGCAGGTTCTCTGGGTAAAGGGGATAAAAATACCGCTCGCTTACTGGCTGGCGACACCATCGAACACTATCACCAGGCCGTAGCCTTGGTGGTTGCCGAGACTTTTGAACAGGCGCGTGCAGCGGCCAGTTTAGTTAAGGTGGATTATCAGCGTGCTCAGGGTGCTTATGATCTTGCGCAGCAGAAACCCGCCGTGACGTCCGCACCCGAAAGTGAGCCTGATAAGAGCGTCGGTGATTTCACCGCTGCTTTTGCTGCTGCAGAAGTGAAGCTGGATGCGCAATACACTACGCCCGATCAAAGCCATACCGCTATGGAACCGCACGCCTCGATGGCAACATGGGAAGGCGACAAACTCACCGTTTGGACGTCGAACCAGATGATTGACTGGTGCCGCACCGATTTAGCCGCCACGCTCAACATGCCGATGGAAAAGATCCGCATCATTTCGCCCTACATCGGCGGTGGTTTTGGCGGCAAGCTTTTCCTGCGTAGCGATGCGGTGTTAGCCGCACTTGGCGCACGCGCGATTAAACGTCCGGTCAAAGTGATGCTGCCACGACCGCTGATCGTCAATAACACGACGCATCGACCGGCAACCATCCAGCACATCCGTATTGGTACGGATAAAGCAGGCCACATTCAGGCCATCGCGCATGAAAGCTGGTCGGGGAATCTGCCGGGTGGCACACCGGAAACCGCCGTGCAGCAGACAGAACTGCTTTACGCGGGTGCCAACCGTTTTACCGGATTGCGACTGGCAACGCTTGACCTTCCCGAAGGGAACGCGATGCGTGCTCCAGGCGAAGCGCCGGGACTGATGGCGCTGGAAATTGCCATCGATGAAATGGCGGAAAAAGTGGGCATCGATCCTATCGCATTCCGCATCCTCAATGATACGCAGGTCGACCCGGCCAAACCCGAGCGCCCTTTCTCACGTCGCCAGCTCGTCGAGTGTTTGAATACCGGCGCAGAGCGGTTTGGCTGGTCACGTCGCAACGCTACACCGGCGATGGTTAAAGATGGACGCTGGCTGGTGGGCATGGGCGTCGCGGCAGGCTTTCGTAATAACATGGTTGCGCCTTCCGGCGCGCGCGTGCATCTGGATGAAAAAGGCATCATCACCGTTGAAACCGATATGACTGATATTGGTACCGGCAGCTATACCATCCTCGCTCAAACGGCAGCGGAGATGATGGGTGTGCCGATTGAGCGTGTAGTGGTCCGCTTAGGCGATTCAGACTTCCCTATTTCTGCCGGTTCCGGCGGTCAATGGGGTGCAAATACCTCAACCTCCGGCGTTTACGCCGCCTGCGTGAAATTGCGCGAAGCGGTAGCCAGCAAACTGGGCTTTGATGCGCAACGCGCGACTTTTAGCGACGGTCAGGTGCATGACGCAGGCATAAGCGCGCCACTCACCCACGCCGCCGCAGAAGCCACCATCACCGTAGAAGACACCATCGAATTCGGTGATCTTGATAAGCAATATCAGCAATCAACCTTTGCCGGTCACTTTATTGAGGTCGGCGTAGATACCGCCACCGGCGAAGTGCGCGTGCGTCGTATGCTGGCAGTTTGTGCCGCTGGACGTATTCTCAATCCCAAAACCGCGCGTAGTCAGGTAATTGGTGCCATGACGATGGGGCTTGGCGGCGCATTAATGGAAGAACTGTTCGTCGATGAGCGGCTGGGTTATTTCGTCAATCACGATATGGCCGGCTACGAAGTGCCGGTTCACGCTGATATTCCGCAGCAAGAGGTAATTTTCCTCGACGACACCGATCCCATTTCCTCACCGATGAAGGCAAAAGGTGTGGGCGAACTGGGCTTGTGTGGCGTCAGCGCGGCAATCGTGAATGCCATTTACAACGCCACCGGCGTACGTGTGCGCGACTATCCGGTCACGCTGGATAAGTTACTTAAAGGCCTGCCCGCCCTTGTATGAAGCGAAGGAGAAGCGCAGTGCAGCAGCTATTGATTGACGACGATCTGCAACCGCAGATCAAGCCGCAGCAAGCTTTGCATACTGACGATAGTGAAGTCATTCTGCGCTTCGCACTGGAAGCGATGCAGGCTGATTTCGCCAGCGTGCTGGTGACATTAGTAGAAATTCGCGGTGGTGCCGCCCGCGCATTGGGGGCGCAGATGGTGGTTCGGGAAGATGGCCGCTATTGCGGCTATGTTTCCGGCGGGTGCGTGGAAGCGGCAGCGGCTTACGAAGCGTTGGACGTCATCGCCTGCGGGAAAGATCGGTTTGTCAGCTATGGCGAAGGATCGCCCTATCTGGATATTGTGCTGCCCTGCGGCGGCGGCATTACACTCGCTTTTCATCGGCTTCGTGATGCGCAGCAACTGATCAGCGTGCTGGATTTACTGGCAAAACGTAAAATCGCTGCGTTGCGCTATCTGCCGAACTTTCAGCGGCTGGCCATCGAGGCTACCGCTCAGACCACGGGCTGGGAGGATGAAGCCTTTATCACCTGCTATCAGCCAAAAACCCGTGTGGTGGTGCATGGACGATCAGTCGAAGCGCTGGCGACCCGCGCCATTGCAGAGGCCGCCGGTTATGCGGTGCAATCCGGTGACGATGTGGAGGCACCGGCTCTCGATCAATTCACGGCGGTGATCCTGCTGTTTCACGATCTGGACCGTGAATTGCCAGTGCTGCTGGCAGCCATGCGATCAACGCCCTTCTATATCGGTGCGTTAGGCAGTCGGCGCACGCATGCCACGCGGGTTGAGAAACTGCTGGCACAAGGTTTTAGCGATGAGGACATTGCGCGAATCAAAGCACCCATTGGCATATTTGCGCAGGCGCGTGATGCTCGCACTCTTGCCCTTTCCATTGTTGCGGATGTCGCCGCGGCCCGGCTTAATATGGTTTAACCGGCTTCATACCACATCGATATCGCGGCCGACATCAGCGTTCGCTTCCAACGTTAACAGCAGTTTAGGATGCAAAAGCGATCGGCCGCCTTCATCTCCGGAGAGATTGCGCAGCGCCTCGGCAAAGGAGTGATTAAACCCGACCGGATGCCCAGGTTTACCCTTATTGCTTAGCCGCACCTGCGCGGCGCCCTGCTCCAGTGCGCTTAACACTTGCTGATAATCTGGCGCGCCGATCCACGGCATATCACCAAGAGCAATTATCCAACCCTGCCAGTTTCCGGTTGCTGCAACGCCCGCAGCAATCGACTCGCCGCTGCCGCCACTTTCACATAATACAACCTGCACACCGGCTGTTTCTGCATGCTGGCGCACAGCCAGATAGTCGGGACGCGTCACCAGCGCCACCGGCACGCCGCTTAACTTTGCCTGTTCAATGACCGTTTCAATTACCGTTAGCTCACCGTCGCCCATACTGGCGAGCAATTTATTACCGCTGCCACCGCTGGCGATATAACGCGAGCCTTTGCCCGCCGCGAGGATGAGAATGCCAGGTGTTGTTTGCTTCATCAGTTTCAAACCTCACAGTTCAAGCGATTGTCGTTGCATCGTTGACGTCCTATTCATGAACGCCAGCATAGCAAAACGGGTAACTGACCGCTTTACAGTCAAATCCGGGCCAGGCTTATGCATTATGCTGATAATTAACCAAAATGCCTGCGTTTAAATTGAATTGACTTCAATCTAATTTATGTCAATATAGTCGCGTTTTTGAGTCTTACGACTGCAGCTCTATTCTAAAATTAGTGGTGATATGAAAGAGTTAAATGATGAAGTTTGCTGTGTAAGTCCAGAGAGTGAAGCGCCGGTCACGGTTGATCAGTTTCTCTGCTTCGCGCTTTATTCCGCATCCCTTGCGATGACCAAACTTTATCAGTCAAGACTGAAGCCTTTGGGGCTGACCTACCCGCAGTATCTGGTCCTGCTGGCGCTGTGGGAAAAAGACAAAGTTACCGTTTCAGAGTTAGGCGCACGCGTGCAGTTGGATTCGGGAACACTGAGCCAACTGTTAAAAAGAATGGAGCAGTCTGGTGTCATTTGCCGGAAAAGAGATGTGGGTGGCGATGAGCGTAGAGTGCTGATCTCGGTTACTGAGCAGGGTCAACAGCTGAAAATAGCCGCTGCCGGCGTCCCCGCCGACATGGTGTCAGTGATGGATACGCCGTATGAAGAACTGGTTGATTTAACCGCCAGAGTGTCAGAGTTACGCCAAAAACTCATCAGGGCACTTCCCTGACGGCACGTAAGTAAGACATTCCCATTAATGTTTAGTAACAGGCTGAAAAATGTTAATTAGCAAAGGAATTGAGGAGAAGGTGATGTCAGATGATAAAGCGGAAAATATGGATGATATCCATGCTGTCATTGGCCGTGCGGTGTCATGCCTGCTTAACTCCGATCACCCTTTGCAACTTGATATCATCACTGCGCTTCTCAAACAGCATCAAGAAGTTGCATCCGTTCAGCAGAAGCCAGATTATGACAACGCAATCAACATCATTGCGGAAAAGTGTTTAGCGTCGTAGCAAAGGGTAGAGATTCACTCAGTGTTTTTTATGATTCGCGGTATAAACCGGCATCGCCACACTGGAATCCTTAGCATCGCTTAACTTATTCGTCCTGACGCTGTGATTTCTGACATCCTCCAGTGCGCGTTGGCAGGCGACTCTCCGATAAACTTCCTCTTCAGCTTCCGCCATAGATTCGAGCTTAGTGATGAGGGCTGCGGAGGATACAGTGACAGCATCCTCTAAGAGTGCCAGAAGCGCCTCACCTATCATTCTGTCTTTCATCTGTTCATCGTAACTGCTGGTCATTTAATTCTCTGTGTCGTCATTTAAATTAATCATTAGATCTATTTAACATTGGTATTGTTATATCGAGAAAATCAACGGGCGTCTGTCAGGTTAAGAGAAAACAATAGTTTTGTAAAACCGAATCTATATCGGCAGCCTCCTTTTCCTTAGCCTGACTATTAACGCTCATAAAATAAGCTTGATATTTTAGCAAAATATCTTTGTTTACAGTTTATAACAGTGCCTTTTATTCCGCTGACTACACTGGATGCGTGTTGCTTGCACTTTATTAACTTAAAAAAGGAATAAATCCAGTGCGTAAACTTTCTCTCATTGTATTAACTGCGGGCGTGCTGCTATCGGTAACGTCGCAGGTAGAAGCTAAAGGATGCATTAAAGGTGCAGTTGTCGGCGGCGTTGCGGGTCACGTTGCCCATCACGGTGTTGCTGGCGCGGCGGCGGGTTGTGCGGTGGGGCATCATATGGCTAACAAAAAGCAGAAAGAGGCTGACAGCAAACAGCAGCAAACCAAGTAATAACGCGAGCCGCCTGAGAGATAACAGGCGGCTTATTTCACAAGTTATAAACGCTTTTGCGAATCGGCATCAAACAACATCGCGCGATCAGCATCAATCGTTACTGACAAAATATCCCCTGCCTGCGCACCAGAACGTTGCGTGGTGAACAGCATGATGTCATGCCCCAACAACGACCCATGAATCAGCTCGGATAATCCGGTTGGCTCCACCAACGACACCTCCAGCGGCAGCACATTGCGTGCGCCCGGTTCGGCAATCGTCACGTTCTCGGGTCGAATACCATAAATAACGTCTCGCCCGACCGGGTGATCCACCCAGCGCCCATTCAGTGGCAGTTGCGCGCTATCGCCAATACGCACACTGTCAGCAGTCATTACGCCATTAATGAAATTCATTGAGGGCGAGCCAATAAAGCTGGCAACAAACTTGTTAGCCGGCGTGTCATATAACTCCAGCGGTGTACCGACCTGCTGAATCACACCGTTGTTCAGCACCACAATACGGTCAGCGAGCGTCATGGCTTCAACCTGATCGTGCGTCACGTAAACAATGGTATTGTTCATCTGCTGATGTAGCTTCTTGATTTCGACGCGCATCTGACCACGCAACTGCGCATCGAGATTTGAGAGCGGTTCATCAAACAGAAACACCTGCGGCTGACGCACGATGGCGCGCCCCATCGCTACGCGCTGGCGTTGGCCGCCAGATAACTCTTTTGGACGGCGATCGAGTAAATGCGTCAGACTAAGAATCTCTGCCGCGCGCCTGACCTTCTCTTCAATTTCTGCGCGCGGGCGTTTCTGAATTTCCAGACTGAAGCCCATATTGCGCGCCACCGTTAAATGCGGATAAAGCGCATAACTTTGGAACACCATCGAGATATCGCGATCTTTGGGTGCCACATCGTTCATCAACTGATTACCGATACGAATATCGCCGTCGCTCGCCAATTCCAGCCCGGCGATGGTGCGTAACAGCGTCGATTTTCCGCAGCCAGATGGGCCAACCAGCACCACGAACTCACCATCTTTAATGGTGAGATTAATATCGCGCAGCACCTCAACGTTGCCATAGCGCTTATCGATCTGTTTAAGCGTGATTTCAGCCATAATTTACCCCTTAACCGCACCGGCGGTGAGTCCCTGAACCAGATAGCGTTGAATAAAGGCGAAGAACAGACAGGCAGGAATCAGCGCCAGCACTACCGCCGCCATCATTTCTCCCCAGGAAACGGCAAACTTCGACACGAAGCTGAGCAGCCCAACCGGGAAGGTCATCACCTCATTTTTGTTGATTAGCATGAGTGAGAACAGCAACTCGCTCCACGCAGCGGTAAAGACAAACCCCAGCGTGGCCGCCATACCCGGCAAGGTCAGCGGCATCAGCACACGATACAACGCCTGAAAACGCGTGCAGCCTTCCAGCATCGCCGATTCCTCCAGATCTTTAGGGATGGCATCAAAGAAGGATTGCATCAGAAACGTCGCAAACGGCACGTTGAACGCGGTGTAGATAAGAATCAGCCCGAGCAAGCTATTGGTCAGGCCCAGCGGCGCCATCACCTTGTAAATCGGGGCGATGATCATCACCAGAGGGAACATCTGCGTGAACAGCAGCAGCCCGGCGATCAGCACTTTGCCGCGAAACTGGAAGCGCGAAAAGGCATAGCCAGCTGCAGCGGCAATCAGCGTGGTGAGAAACGCGGTACTAAACGAAACGATAAGACTGTTGGTAAAAAACGTCGGGAAATCACTGTCGGTCAGCACTTTTTTGAAATGACCGAACGTCACTCCGCTCGGCAACAGCGTGACGCCCTGGCTAAACAGGAGGTGGTCCGGCGTCAGCGAAATTTTGATGATCCAGTAGAGCGGAAACAGGGCGAACACCAGATACGCCGCAATACTTAAACGATGGCCAATCAGCGGTAACAGTCGCATAGTCGCTTCCTATTTCAGCAGCTGATGGCGAATGCGCAGTAACACCAGCGCATAGCAAGTCATCAGCAGTAACAGAAACACCGCCATCGCCGAGGCATAGCCAAAGTCGAGCTTGCGATAAGCGGTGGTGAAGATGTAGCTGGAGAGAATGGAGGTCGATCCCGCCGGCCCGCCATCGGTCATCACCACAATCAAATCGGCAAAATTGGCGATCCAGATGGTACGCAGCATCACGGTGATGGCGATCATCGGCGCCAGAAACGGCAGCGTGACGCGGCGAAATTGCTGCCAACCGCTGGCACCGTCAATCGAGGCTGCTTCGTACAGATCTTTGGGAATCGACTGCAGCGCCGCCAGCAGCGTGATGGCAAAGAACGGAATACCAAACCACACGTTGGCGATCACCGGTCCCCACATCGCCAGCTGCGGATCGGACAGAATGTTGTACGGCTCACTCAGCACGCCCAGGTCGCTTAGCCACTGTGGCAGCGGCCCCACCACCGGATTGAACAACCATGACCAGGTCAACCCAGAGAGAAACGCGGGAACTGCCCACGGCAAGAACACCAGCGCCTGCACCCAGCGGCGAAAGCGAAATTCGCGGTTGAGCAGCAGCGCCAGTGCCAGACCGAAGAAGAACTGCAGCAACAGCGAGCTGAGCGTCCAGTTAAGCGTGTGCCCCAGCGCTTTAAAAAAGCGCCGATCGTCAAACATTGCCGTAAAATTGTCCCAGCCTACCCAACCGGTTTCCATCGGATTCAGTAGGTTGATGCTCTGAAACGCATAAGAAATGCCGATCGCCATCGGCACAAAAATGAACAAGGCGATCAGCAACAGGCCAGGCGACAAGTACCACCACGGTTCAGCCAGCCGAGACCAGCGCAAACGGCGGGCACGCGAGGTGCTATTGGGCAGAGAAGCATCTAGCATCATAGGTAAACTCCCGGTTGTTCAACGTTACTGCGTGGCAAGCCAGGCTTTTTGCTCTTTGCTGAGATATTTCGCCCAATCTTTCACCATGTTTTCGGTATCGTTCTCGCCCAGCAAGGTTTCCTGGCTGCTCTCTTTCACAATGACCGAGTTAAAGTAGCCCCAGCCTTTCAGATGGGTGGGCATGGTGAGCGGCACATAGTTAGGATCGTTCAGCTCTTTGAACCAGCCCGCGAACTGCGGCGTCTGGTAGAACGGGTCCTGCTCTGCACCTTTGTAAATCGGCAGCGTGCCAACGAATTTTGACCATGCGAGGTTGTTGGTTTTGTCACTGAGGAAGGTAATCAGCGGCCAGGCAAGATCCTTCTGTTTGCCCTGCTTGAACATCGACCAGCCCGTGTAACCAATGGTCGGGAAAGCTTTGCCAGAAGGACCGACCGGCATTGGCGCCACGGCAAAATCATCGGCCGCCATGCTGTTTTTGATGGCAATCAGCGCATCTGGATCCTGATCAAGCATCGCGCATTTACCCGAATAGAAGCCCGAGACGATCTCATTGAAGCCCCAGTTGACGCTGTCTTTCGAGGCGCCGCCTTGCTGGTACATATCCACCAACAGCTGCGCACCCTTTATTGCGCCCGGCTCGGTCAGCGTGCTGTTACCTTGTTTGTCAAAGAACTCAGGTGAACCGTTCATCGCCGCCATAAACATCATCCAGGCGTTGGTGCCACCCACGCCACCGCGCATGCAGTAACCGCTGATGCCATTGCCTAACTTACTGATGCGTTGCGCATCGCTGGCAAACTCCTCCATGGTTTTGGGCGGTTCATTTAAACCGGCCTGCTGGAACAGCTTTTTATTCCAGAACAGCGCACGCAGATAAAAACCGTACGGCACCATGGTGGCTTTGCCGTTGGCAGCACGCGCCATGGCCAGCGTTTTATCCGTAAGCTGAGGCGTGGCGTCCCAACTTTTAAGGCGCGGTTCGAGGTCTTCCAGCATGTTATTGCTGGCATACAATCCTTGCCAGGTATCCGGCATCTCCACGACATCTGGCACCTGACCGCTTTGCAACATGGTGCCGAGCTTTTCAAATGCCTGTCCCCACGGTAGGGAAATCAGTTCAATCTCCGTGCCGGGATGCTGCGTTTTATATTCATCGAGCATTTTTTGCAGCAGCGCGGTACGCGGCGGGCTGGTAATCACTTCAACCACGGTAAGTTTGGCGGCGAGACTGCTCATGGCCGCACTTAAACCTACGGCTAATACGAGTGTTTTCAGAGCAAAACGTTGAGTCATGACGGTTCTCCGGTAAGTGATTACGCGCGATTGGCGCTGGCAAGGGCTTGCTGCAAATCGGCCCACAAATCGTTGGTCTCTTCGAGGCCCACCGAGATGCGGATCAGGCGCGGTGAGACGCCGAAATCCACCGCCGAGTTAAATTCACTGGCCTGGTTGATGACAGAAATCGCCGGCATGACCAAACTTTCAAATCCCCCCCAACTCACGCCCATGTGGAATAACTCAAGCGCGTTACACAACTGTGGAATATCCACCTGCTCCGCCACTTCAAAAGCAAACAGACCGCTGTAGCCGCGCAAGGTGGACCACGACTGGGGCTTTAGCCCGGGATGACACACGTCCGTCACCAGCGGATGTTCCACCAGTTTTTCCGCAATAGTGAGCGCACTCTGGTGATGCTGTTTCATGCGCAGCGGCAGCGTGCGCAGGCCGCGCATCAGCAGTGAGGCTTCATGCGCCGAGAGTTTGCCGCCAAGATAAGGACTGATGTAACGGGTAATGTTGTTGATGTGCTGCTGGCTAGCGATCACCAAACCGGCCACCACATCGCTGTGACCGCTGATGTATTTCGACGCCGAGTGCACCACGATATCGATGCCACACAGCAGCGGCTGCTGGAAAATCGGTGAGGCCCAGCTGTTATCAATGATGCTGATGACGCCCGCTTCGCGTGCCATCGCAGCGAGTTTATTCAGATTCTGTTCACTCATTACCCAACTGGAGGGACTTTCCAGATACAGCAGACTGGCATCCATTAATGCCGCACGCATCGCGCCTTCGTCATCACCGTCCACGAACTCTGTAACGATGCCAAAGCGCTGGCAGAAGCCACGCAGGAAGCGGTAGGTGTCGGGATATACGTGATTGACACACACCACTTTTTTGCCCGGTGCCACCACGCTAAGGATCGCATTGCTGATCGCCGCCATGCCGCTGCCAAACGCCAGGCAGGCTTCGCCCCCCTCCAGCGCCGCCATTTTGTCCTGCAGCGCTTTTACCGTTGGGTTATCGACGCGCGAATAGAGCGGCTGATCGCTCTCACCGCGAAAGCGCGCGATCATGCTGTCGTAATCGCTAAACGTAAACAGTGAAGATTGATAAATCGGCGTAGTGACCGCGCCTTTTTCATGGCGTTCGTCATGCGTGAGCAGCGTTTGTTGCGGAATCGGCTTATCGTTTGGCATTAATTACATCCCTCATGTCGCGTTCGGTGATATCGAGTATTTGATGGCAGATGGCGCGCGCCGCTATGCAATCGCGTTGGCATATAGCGTTGAATAATTCACGGTGCAGCGGGAAAGAGTCAGAAAAAAGCGCCTGTTCCGGCGGTGATTCGAAAAATGCATGAAATGAGTCGTAGATGCCGTTGAGCATTTGCAGCAGCAGAGGGTTACCGGCGGCGCGATAGATACTGGCATGAAATGCCCAGTCTTCCGCCCCGGCAGAACCAATCGCCAGATGCACTTTTTCCATCTCTTCGAGACGTTGCTCGATTTCGATCAGATCCGCAGCTGTGGCGCGCTGTGCCGCCAGCACGCAGGATTCAGATTCAATAATGCGGCGCACTTCCAGCGCGTGCAGCATGTTGGCAGAGTCGTTTTTGAAGCGCAGCGACAAGAAACTGTCATTGACGTCCACTTCCGCCTGCAAAAAGGTGCCGCTGCCCTTTTTACGCAGAATAATGCCTAGCGCTTCCCAGCGTTTGAGCGCTTCACGCACCGTATTACGGCTAACGCCAAGCTTCTCCGCCAGCACACGTTCTGGTGGCAAGCGGCTGCCAGGCTGCGCACCCGACTGCGCCATATAGCGTGTCAGCGCATCGAGAATCAGCGTATCGCTGCGCGGCGTAGAAATAGGATGAAGCTCAACCGGTATCTGCATAGCATTGCCTTAATTGGTCCAACATCTCTACCAATTGATTAGCAACGCGCATGCCAGGTTATTAATACGCTGAATTGAATGAATTTTATACGGTGTGATAAGCGGATGTTATGCGTTTTACTGGTGCAAACAGGTGAATTTTGCACCAGATGAGGACGGTAAAGGGATGGCTTTGGTCTTCAGCAGTTTTAGCCCCCGATAGGCTAAGCGCTATGATTTATTCAAATCGGTGCCTGCACGTTGTGAAAATACTAAGCGATGCGCTTTGCCTGGATATTCAGCAATCTCGCAATGTTCTCAATCACCTCGCCAAGATGGCCGCGACCTATCGCGCAGTGATGTGCTGGTCCACCTTCACACCATGATTTAGTGAAGTCCCGCGCGCTGAGGGCAAAGCGATAATTACTGTTGGTATTACCGATATCCAGTGTTTCACCCGCTACAGCCTGGCCTTCCGCATATTGCAGCGTGATGCTGCTATCGCGATGCTCAACCACCGATAAAAAGGTCACCGGACCGTTAGCAACATTCATCTGAATGGAAACCCCTTTCCCGGGTTTGCCGTGATAGACCGGTAAAGGCACCAGCCGAACTTTTGCCGTGGACATTGCAGGATGAGCCGGTCCATCATGTCCCCACTGCACGGTTTCGTCTCTAAAGTTGATGCCATAAGGTTCTGAAAAAGATCCGCCCGCATGCAGAAGGCTCAAGATCTTCATCGCAATGACATTTTTAATTTCACACTCACCGGCAACGGGAATGCCCCGGTTCGTCAGCAAGGTATTACCGGCGATGACGGAAGTGACGATATTTTCATGATCGGAACCGGGCGCGCCTTCATAATAATAAGCCAGCGCACCCAGCTTATGGCGTTCGACCAACTTATCGAGTGCAACTGCTGTGCGTAATGCGCGTTGGATTTCAGTCTCTTCGCAGGTGTGATCAACCTCCAGCACGCTGAACAGCTCATCCCTTTTTGCCCGGTATTCGCTTTCTTCATGCTGACTGGCGAGCGCCACTAACTCACAAAATTCCACTATTTTGAAGCGTACGCCAAAGCGCCCAGAAAGATTGGTGATATCTGAATACACATCATACATGCCGTTATAGTAGTGACCTGCAATGC
The DNA here is from genome assembly GCA_900068845.1 of Enterobacter ludwigii. Lineage (GTDB taxonomy): Bacteria > Pseudomonadota > Gammaproteobacteria > Enterobacterales > Enterobacteriaceae > Pantoea > Pantoea ludwigii_A. Next base: position 327,490 of record CEFQ01000008.1, on the reverse strand, counting down.
CAATGTGCGTCTGTTTGAGTGCCCGAACCACATACGCCGCGTTAAGCCAATTGGCTATTTGCCGCCATGCCACATCGTCATCCAGATAACCCACAACCAGTTCATGTTGAATGCCGATTCGCTGAAATACATTAACCAATTCTGGCGCGGTACAGGCCTGACAATGCGCCAACCATTGACCAGTGCGAGCGGCGCGATCGGTCAGTGCGTTGATTTCGCGACAAGGTACCCACATTTCAGGTTGCAGCGCTAAAATCAAAACGGGCTTATTCAGATTCTGCACCAGAGGGAGAACGGTGGAACTTAGGGCATAGGTCGTGATGTATAAGACCAGGACGTCAACACTCTCTGCAGCAAACAACTGCGTCGCGTGCTCAATTTTCTCACTATTGTCGATCAGCCCCGCATCCACGACGTCATTACCGTGCGTGCTTAATCGCTCGGCGACCACAGCAAGATACTGCTCAAGTTGTGCTTTGAGCCCAGCAAACTGTGGCCAGTAGGTTTCAAGACCGATGCCAAAAAGTCCGACTTTGATGTTGTCCACAACCATTCCTCGCACTGGAAAGAGAAGCTTTCTATTGTGCGAATTTTTACTGAGGAAACCTGTGTCAGGCAGACAGCAACAATCAGTTTATGGCAGGAGGTCAATAATCAGCTTGTACTGGCTCGCAGATTTAAATTTCGCGCTTATCGACTACCAATGATTACTGTTACGCAGAAAATCCGCATGGGCCGGTAAAATTTCCAGATCGCTTTTTTTGCTGAGTGTTTGAGAAGTCATATTGCGCGATAACGGCTTCATCTCACGCACTTTCATTTCGCGATTAACTTTAGGTAACCATTCTTGAAACTGGTTAGCATAAGAATCCGCTAAATTTTTATCATGGGTGCGGCCCACAAAAAGTTTACTTTTAGCCAGTCGGGAAATGTCAGTGGCATATATCTCGAAGTGTTCTCCACACTGTTCGATTTCAATAGCGGTGAAATGCATATTAGGCCAGAAACTTACTTTTGCTGAAAAATTGCTGTAATTCATAAAATATCACTTATTATTGGAATTTAACTGTTTGCCAGGTTCGCCCTGGTCGGTCCAGTTATTATATCGCATTAAGCATGGTAGTAGACTGTCAGATAAATCCTGAACTCTAAAAATCAAAAAAGAGCTTTATATCAACAGTCCTATTTATTGCTATTTTTCTTAACTTAAAAAGCTTTCATCATCCGGCGTCTTTCCTACCACAATTTGAAGCGTATTACGCAGGCAATCCTGGAAAGCAGCATCATTTGTGCACTCCAGTTCGGCAAGCAGATAAGCGATAATGCTCTTATTAGTAACGGTTTTTTTGTCAGCTATGATAGTGGTAATGATGGAACCCAAGATCTCAGCTTCCGATCGTAGCTGAACAGAACCACAATTGAAGTAGGTTATGAAGTCAGTGTTGATATTTATTTTTTGCATACGTTTCCCCTGGCGACTACAGCGCCAGCATTATATTTAGTGATAAAAAATCTTAATGGAATGGTCTGAAAAGCATGACCACTAAAAAGTTAACGAGTCTGATTGATTTTGATATGAGGGAATAATCTTAATTTTAGAGAAAATTTCTATCAAGAGAGCCTGCTGAAGTTAACAATTGAACGCGTGGGTTTCAGGGTGTGAAGTTATCTTGTCACCGCTTGACGATGAAAATATACAAACACCGAATAAGAGTACAGAATTTTCTTTTCATAAAAGCGCTGTTAATTTAAGCAGTTAAAATAAAGTCAACCTTAACAGACAGTTGCGTGATAGTTAGGCATCTAAGAGAATTGTAAATTAGTCATAAGGTATGATTAATATCCTATTTAAGCTACGTATTACCGGCTCCTGATGCTGGATGTTTAAAGAGAAAAATCTCATTAGGTGACGGAAATATTAACGAAGCGGTAAATTACCACGTTATTAGCCCGGCCCAACATTCACATATTAAAAAAAACCGGTAATCGTGCACAGTACCAAGTAGATGGACCGCGCAAAGCAGGCTGTAATCTGGCCCCCGCTGCCGGATGCAAAAAACGCCAGACGCGTCAGCATTTTATTCGCGCTGGAGCGGCGAGAGTCAGAACGCACTGCTAATTAAGCAAGTCCATTTACGCCTGACATTTGCAAAAGTAAAACGATCGGTTTACTTTTTAAGAATGAAAAAGAAACTCGACATCATCTCTGCCGCTGAACGGCTGTTTTATCTCAAAGGCTTTCATGCCGTCAGCACCGATCGCATTTGCAGCGAGGCGAACGTCTCGACGCGAACAATGTATCGTTATTTCCCCTCACGTGAAGCGCTAACGGCGGCGGTGCTGGCTGCGCGTCAGGAGCGTTTTTTTGCCGCATTATCGCCCCCAGAGCAGCCGCAAGCCGTAAGCCGCATGTTCGATGCCATGGCCGATTGGATGCAGCAATACGGCAACCATGGCTGTCTGTTTTTGAAGGCGTGGGGAGAATACGTCGGGCAAGATGCCGCGCTGGCACAACAGGCGCTGGCATATCGCCACAAGATGCGTGATTACATTGCCCGCTCAATTTATCACGCGCTCGGCAGGCAGCATGTGGCGCTGGCGGATGCCATTTGGCTGCTGTTTGAAGGCGTTCTTACCTCAGCCTTGATCATGGGGGCGGTGAATGCATGCGATGCAGGTAAGGCCGCCGCGCTGCAGCTTATCGCCCTCAGTGAAAACACATGAACGGCACAGCGCTGGGCATCACCGGCTTTTCGCTAATCGCCGTCACTTATGGCATGGCGCGTTTCGCCTGGGGCCTGATGATGCCGGATGTAATGCACGCGATACCCTTTACACCGCGCGTTTCCGGGATGCTGTCAGCCTGCAGTTTTGCTGCTTACTGCGTAGCAGTATTGATTGCGCCGATGATGAGCGCCCGCGCCGGCCCACGTCTTCTCGCTGCGGTCGCCGCACTGTGTGCAGCATTGGGGTTAGTGATTATCGCGATCGCTGTCTCACCCTTGATGCTGGCTGTGGGATTATTTATCGCCGGGATGAGTGCGGGTCTAGCCTCACCTGCTTTAGCGAGTGCCGTCAGCCAGCGCATTGATGCTAAGCAGCAGCCACAAATGAACACGGTTATCAATGCCGGAACCAGCATGGGAATTATGCTGTCAGTGCCAATGTTGTTCTGGCTGCCTGGCGGCTGGCGCGTCTCCTGTGCCGTTTTCGCCGCGCTAGCGATAATCTGCCTTGTGCCGATTTGGCGCCAGCTACCCAACCAGCGTGAACACGCCGAGTCTACTTCATGGTCAAGACGCCTCCGTCAACGCGCATTGCAGCGACTTATCCTCATTGCATTGATCAGCGGCATCGCCAGTGCCGCATGGTGGAGCTTCGGGCCGGCGTTGCTACATCACATTGCCGTCAGCGACCGCGTTGTTAACCTGCTGTGGTTGATCGGTGGCGCAGCAGGCATCGTCGGCGCATTGACCGGCCCAATGGCGAAATGGATGGGGATGAACTGGGTTTATCGGCTGTCTCAGTGCTGTCTGGCCCTGCCTTTATTGCTGCTGGCAATCAGCCACCATTACTCAATATGGCTGTTTCCGGCTATAGCGTTAGGCGGCGCCGCTTACGTGACACTCTCAGGCGTGTTGCTGGTATGGGGCGCAGAAGCCACGCAAAATGCCCCTGCCATCGGCGTAGGCATTCTGTTTTTCATGTTGGCGGCGGGTCAGATGCTGGGGTCGCTGCTGTTTGGTCAACTCTATGCGCAGGCAGGCGCGCCAACCGCATTAATGCTGTTTGCCGCTCTGCCGTTGCTGATGCTGTTTGTTATTCGTCGTTAAACGGATCTTTCGTGTCGTCTTCACTGTCATCGCGCGTTCTGGGGATCTCACCGTGTTCGCTGGGATTATCTTTGGCAGGATGCTTTTCGTCGTTCACGTCGCGTTTATCTTTCGGATGGTTAGTCATCTGAAGCTCCTTAGTTGATCACCTATAAAGTGTAGATGATCTCCCGCGTTAAACGGGATTGGGGCGATGAATCCGCCCCACATGCTTACTGCAACGCCTTAAGTATGTGCATCGCAGTTTTGACCCGCTCGGTATTCGGATAGTTTTTATTCGCCAGCATCACAATGCCGATCTGTTCTTCGGGGATAAAAGCGACATACGCCCCGAATCCGCCTGTTGCACCCGTTTTATGTACCCAGGAAGCGGTTATACGGGGATGGGATTTCGCATCCCGCACGGGCTGTGGGCCAAGTGCCACTTTGTTATCAGCGCCCTTAGCGGCCAAGTCTGCCTGAGCGGGCCAATCCAGCATTTCCCAACCCAGCCCCTGATATAACGCATCGGTGCGATAGAAGCGTGTTTGCGCAAAATTCAGCGCCTGCTGCAACGTCTTATCGTTAACCTGCTGCGGATCCATGTTGGCCTGCATCCAGCGCGCCATATCTTTAATCGACGACTTCACGCCATAGGCTTCGGCATCCAGCATGCCCGGCGAGACACGTACCGGTTTGCCCTCGCGATACCCCCATGCGTAAGCCTCTTTCGCTGCGTCAGGCACGGTAATAAAAGTGTTTTTCAGCTGCAACGGCGTAAATACGCGTTGTTGCATCGCTTGCTCAAATGTCAGCCCGCTGGGTTTCACCGCCAGCCAACCAAATAAGCCGATGCTGCTATTAGCATACTGACGTGTTTTACCCGGCGCCCACTGCGGTTGCCATTGTTGATAAAAGTTCGCCAGCGCATGTTCATCAGTCACGGCATCTGGCACCTGCAGCGGCAATCCGCCGGCAGTATAGGTAGCCAGTTGCTGCAGCGTAATGTCGCGCCACTGCGGCTTAGTCAGCGCGGGCCAATATTTCCTGGCAGGATCGCTCAGCGCAATTTCGCCGTTGGTCACCGCGACGCCACCTAACACACCGGTGAAGGTTTTACTCACCGAACCCAATTCAAACAGCGTCTCTTCTGTTATGGGACGATGTTGTTTAACGTCAGCCATGCCCCAGGTGAAATAGTAAGACTTACCTTTAACGACCACCGCGACGGCCATACCGGGGATCGCTTGCTGCTGCATCAGGGGTTTAATTGCCTGGTCCACCGCCGTTTCAACATCAGGTACCGCGGCAACCGCTACAGAGCATACCGACGTCAGTGCCGCCGCTATCCATGTTTGAGAAATCAATTTCACTGTTATTAACCTTCCGGGTTGTTGTTTCGCGGGCAGTTTGCCCAATTTGACAGGCGGCAACAAACTGTTAATTTTAGCGTCAGATAATAGAAAATCTTACAGGTCTTCGCATGACTCGCCCTTACATACCGCTTAACGCGCTCAGAGCCTTTGAAGCCGCCGCACGTCATCTAAGTTTTACTAATGCTGCCATTGAATTGCATGTCACTCATGCGGCCGTCAGCCAGCAGGTGAAATCACTGGAGCAGCAGCTCGGCTGCCCACTGTTTGTGCGGGTATCGCGCGGATTGATGTTGACCACGGAAGGCGAAAGTCTGTTGCCGGTGTTAAACGACTCTTTTGATCGTATTGCCGATACGCTGGATCGTTTCTCGTCCGGCCAGATGCGCGAGAAATTAAAAGTCGGCGTGGTGGGAAGCTTTGCCACCGGTTTGCTGTTGCCGTGTCTGGATGATTTTAACCGTCGCCATCCGCACATTGAGCTGCAACTCTCCACCCACAATAATCGTGTCGATCCCGCCGCTGAGGGCCACGATTATACTATTCGCTTTGGCAGCGGCGCCTGGCATGGCACCGAGGCACAGATTATTTGTCCTGCCCCGCTATCGCCGCTGTGTCATCCCGCCATCGCCCGGCAGTTACAGCAGCCTGCTGACGTGCACAAATTCACCTTGCTGCGCTCTTTTCGCCGTGACGAGTGGAGCCATTGGCTGCGAAGCATTAACGAACATCCACCCTCGCCTGCGCATCCAGTGATGATCTTCGACTCATCACTGACGATGATTGAAGCGGCATTACTGGGGGCAGGCATTGCGTTAGCACCGACAAGAATTTTCACTCACCTACTGCAAAGCGAGAAGCTGGTGCGCCCGTTCGTCGCAGAAATTGATCTGGGCGGCTACTGGTTAACGCGTTTGCAATCACGAGCGGAAAGCACCGCGATGACGGCGTTTTCCCATTGGCTGGCCGATCAGTTCTAAACCTTACGGCGAATCGTAACGTACCGGCGTGATCGATTGTTTATCCACATTTTTACCTAACGTCTTCACAGCTGATTGCATCGGACAGAGCGTCCCTACATCCGTGATGCGACAGTCAGCTTGACGCCACTCTGCGCGCAACAGCGGATGCGCCTGATTCACCGCTTGCAGCGTGCGCAAATCATCAAGACTTTGCGCCTGGAAATAGATGTGCAGGAAACGTTCGCCACTTTGGCTATCACGCCAGCGTTCAAATACCAAACTGCTGCCCGGCGGGATGTTGCCGCGCGTATAACCAGAAAGTGTCCAGGTAAAATCCATTAATCTGCGAACCATGGCAATGTTGGTGTCATGTGCCACCAGCAGCAGCCAGCGCGGATCTGGCATCGTATCGGCGATGGGATTTACACCTTGCTCAACACCCTGCAACATCGCGTTCAGCAAAATGGAACCGCGCTTTTGTGCGGTATAGCGCACGTCATTGCTCAGGTCGTAATTAGCGGTCAGTAGCGGTAACACGGCCGTGATTTGCGCCGATGAGCTGATATTGCCCCAGGCAAGTTGGCTCAATGGCAGATTTTCGTTCCAACCCAAGCGCAGCGTTTCGACCATATTTGCCAACACGCTTAAGCCCTCAACGTAGGCTTTACCCATTTTGCTTTGCCTGATTTGCCAGGGTTTGTCAAAGAACGTGCAATCTGCATCTTTGCTGCATACGGCCGTTTTCAGTGCCTGCACGGCAGGTTGCAGCGCCTGTTGACGCGCAGCAAGATCACCGGCCTCTTGCTGCACCGCGTTCAGTTGCTTAAGCGGATCGGTGTGGGTTGCGGGGAACGCTTCGGTCTGGAAAAGCGGATCGTTCTCACCTTCAACACGATGAATGGCTACTCCACAGCCCGGAAATGCGCCATCCACCAATGCTTGTGCTGTGGCACGCGTGCGCTGCAGCGGACTGGCACGCACATAGACATCCTGCGGTTGCGGACAGCCAGAAGTGAGTAAACCTAACCGCCGATAGTGTTCGCCTTGCCAGCGCCCTTTATTGGCCACTGCAGCATAACCGTGACCGGTTAGCTCGCCATCTGCGGTGGTCCATGCTGTCCAGGCTCGATGTGTGGCTGCCTCAATATCTTTACGATTACCCGCCGTGGGCGGACGAATACCGTGGCGGCTCAGCTCGACAACTTTTTCCAACTGATAATGTGCTGCTGCGTGAACGGGTGTCGCGCTTAACCACAGTGCGCCGGCAATAAACCATCGAGCAGCAACCCGATATCGGTAAGGCAGCTTCACGCTGACCTTTTTATGTAATGCAGCGATGACCAAATCCTCTCTTTCTTTAGCAGTACCACTAGCTTAATACCTGGTTTTCAATTCGTTCGGCTTTCACCCGCATCGTCGAGCCAGCAACAACAAAAGCGGTCCTGCACTTTATTTAAGCGTGGCGCTAGCAACGGTGCCATCGGCGTTAAATGTCATCAATACATGCAACGCTGAATTGTCAGTAATCTTGAAATAGTCACCGTCATTTTCGCGCATGAATCCCTGTTCCACCAGTGCCGCAAAAGCGCTCGCTTTAGGCTGTGCCACAACACGTGATTGAAGAAAGGAAGCTAAGTCGTTTCTCCCTGACTCATTCTTAGAGCGATCGGCTGCGGGACGATGGGCCTCATTTTGCGCTTTGGTTTTATGAATGTCGCACCAGGTAGCTTCGTTTTGCATGTCACACCCCGAGCGCTCAAGCGCAGCGCGATGCGCAGCACTGATCGCGTGTGCCGGGTTGACCGCAACGATCGCCACAGTAAGAATCGTGTACTGCAACAGTTTTTTCGTCATAGCAATATCCTCAACGCTGATTGGAACTTACATTTCTTTACGAAGCGCAGGGTAAGTTTCTCAAACAGGTCATGTGTTGATCTGTGTCAGATTGTAGAGTGAGTTTTTTGAGGGATATAAAAATCTGTCAGTTAAGGCATGACTTATTCTTAGGATTATTCGGGGAAATAAACAACCGACAAGGCGTTTTTATCAGATGTTGGCAACATTCAATCGTTGAAGTGGGACATGCGCTGATTTTTTCAGCCCGCAGGTTGGACCTGTGGTGCTGAAAAAATTTGTCAATCTCGGTTCAGGATTAGCGGGTAACCACTTATGCTGACAACTATTCCTGCTCTTCAGCAATCAGCGTCAGTTTTTCATCAGTGGCTTTTTCTTCCTCAAGCGTTTCACCTAATAATTTTGCGGCGTCCTGATAATCAAGCTTCAGCGCTAAGGCACGCAAGGTACCGTAAGTGGCAATTTCATAGTGTTCAACTTTTTGCGCGGCACCAATCAATCCTGCGTCTCTGACCGGACCTTCTTCAACTTCATCGATAATTTCCTGCGCCTCTTCCGCCAGCCCTTCAAGCGCATGGCATTTCATGCGTTTGATCTGCACACCTTCGGTAAGCTCTACCAATTGATCGATACGTTCAATTTGTCCGCGCGTTTCTTCCAGATGCTGTTTAAAAGCCGCAACTAAATTTGGATCCGATGCTGCACGAATCATTTTCGGCAGCGCTTTAGTAATCTGCTTTTCTGCACTGTAAATATCAGATAAGTCATGCACAAAGAGATCCTGAAGGGTTTTAATCGTCATAATATTACCTTTATGTAGGTTATGAGAGGGGTAAGAACGTGGGTGATAAAGAATTTAAAAACAACGGCACATAAGCCTGACTTAATCATGGTGGAGATTTATTTATTCACAAGCGAAGCCTGAAAAATAAACCCAGCGCACTATTTTATTTATTGCCAGACTTAATCAATCACCCCGTGGAGATGAAAAGATGAAAAAAACCACCCAACCTGAACTGTGCTGCCAAATCATTCATGGTCGCACTTTATCCTCACTCAGTTTACTTTCACTGTACGAAGTGGCATTCACCAGCGGTAAATATGCGGTGATGCGGCTAGATAAAGATCAATCGTTTCATGAAGGTGACGTTTTTAAGCGTATTAATGATGTTTGGTATTGTGATGGAAAATTAATACATCCACTCTCTTTTCAGTTTGTCAATAAAGCTGAAGCGCAGCGTTTTTTTATTGAATTTGAGCAATGAATTTAACATTCATGTTTATGCAGGTGCTTGAAAAGGCATTATCTCATCCGCCTGCGCAGGTGGCAGTGACATCCAGAAACTCACATCCATACTCACCTGATATTCCGCATGCGATTCGAGAAAAATGTGTTCACCGCTGCGTGACTGACCGCCATAAAGCCAGCCACCCTGCACCTCACCGTTTTCAAACTGCACTATACACTCCTGCTTGTAGCCGGGATATTGTTCATTAATATCAATCCATTCAAGAATATGGCGCATGGCCTTACTCCTCAGCAATAAATAATGATTTACAGTGCGGACACAACATCGCCTGGCCACGTGCTTGTTTAAGGGATGATTGCGGGCAAAACTTTTTACACACTGGACACTGCGTTTTCACTTCCCGCCTCGATAAGTTTTCTAAAAATTGATTTAGCCAGCTCATGATTTATTTCCTTTTTCAGTTAACTCATTCTAACACACCTCATTTTTTTCACGCTCACTAACACTTGACAACCATGCTAAAGATACTCAAGCCCATCATTATGTTCAGTTAAATACTTTACATTTAACTTTTATTTTATAAACCAACCGTTAAATAGATTTGGCGCTATACTCAGAAAAGACCGCTATTTTCCCTCGCCCTTTCTATAACCATCAACTTTCCTGTTGATAGTTCTGAATCTTTATAATCCATTGGATTTTTTGTGACGCCATTATGAAAAATAAAATCCCCACCGGGACAATCACAAACAGCAGTGTGCTTCCAGTAACGGCGCGTAGCAGCGTTGAGTTTATGCATGAAAGTGGCATTTACCAGGCCAACCGGCCAGATGTCTTTTCCGAGCAACAAATGGAGAATTACGGAGAGCGATTAGCCAAAACCCATCATCTTTCTAGTGCTAAAAAAAGCTATAAATTATTGCAGCGACTGGCTGAAAATGAACAGGCACTGATAAAAAGTGCCGAAATATTAAGTACCGGTGATAAACGTAATTTAACACCGGCAGGTGAATGGCTGCTGGATAATTTTTATATTATCGAAGAACAAATCCGCATGGTGCGCCATTTGTTGCCCACCAAATTTGGTCAGGGGTTGCCGGTACTAATCGAACCCGCCCACTGTCTGCGTATTCAGGCGATTGCGGATGAGATGATTAGCCATAGCGATGGCCGCTTAGAATCTGCGGTGCTAGCAACCTTTATTCACGCCTATCAGCGCGTTACCCCGCTGCTGATGGGCGAGCTTTGGGCGCTTCCTGCCATGTTACGCTTCGCGTTACTCGATAATCTTGCGCGCATTGCCCAAGGCGTTGCTGAGATCCATCAGGAACGCAGCGAGGCGGAAGCGTGGATTAATGAGATCGTTCATCATTCAGCGAAAGATGCCACCCGTGTGATTCAGGTCATTGCAGAAATGGCGCACAAAAACGATCAGCTTTCGGGTGCGTTTGTCGCTGAACTGGCGCGCAAACTGAATGGCCAGAATCACTCGCTGGCGCTGACGTGGGTGGAACAACATTTGCTTAACACCGGGCGTAACACTGCTGACGTGATTGAACAATTTAACCGGCATCTGGCACTGAGTCAGCTCTCTGTCAGCAACAGCATTGCCGGATTGCGTCAGCTTGGCGAAATCAACTGGCAGGAATTGGTGGAATCGCTAAGTCTGGTAGACCAGGTGCTGGCGCAGGATCCCGCCGGCATCTATCCGCAGATGCACTTTGACAGCCGCGATCAATATCGGCATGTGGTTGAAGAGCTGGCTCGCAAGAGCGAATTCGATGAGCTGAACGTTGCCAATCAGGTGCTGGCATTGAGTCGTCAGGCTGAACTGCCGCCGCGCCAGCAGCATATTGGTTATTTTCTACTGGATAAAGGTCGCGCGCAGCTTGAGCAACAGCTGCAGCCGCGACGTTCATGGCTGAATCAGGCGCGTCATCATCTCAGTCAAACGCCGCTGCTCTCCTGGCTGGGCAGCCTCACCTTGCTGACCACCGCCTTCAGCGCCGAAACCCTGTTTTTTACCCAACAATCGGGCATGTCGGTGGTGCTGTGGCTGTTACTCATTCCGGCAGTGATTTTAATCAGCAGCCAGCTTGCCATGCAGTTACTCAGCGAAGTGACAACCCGCACCCGCCATCCGGTTCCGCTTCCGCGACTTGATTACGAGCTTGCGGTACCGGATGGCGACCGCACGCTGGTGGTGATCCCCTGTTTAATCAGCAGCAAACAAGGTACCGATACGTTGCTGCGTTCACTGGAAACCAGCTATCTCGGTAACGCGTTGGACAACATCACTTTTGCGTTACTGGCCGATTTCACTGACAGCGTGGCCGAACATCAGGTGGATGACGAGGAAATCATCGGTTATGCGGTGCTGAAAATTCAGGCGCTCAATCGACGCTACAGCAGCAAGTCGCATAAAGATGTGCTGTTTTCTCTGCTGCATCGCAATCGCATACATAATCCCTCTCAGGGCGTGTGGATGGGATATGAACGTAAACGCGGCAAACTGCGTGCGCTCAATCGCTGGCTGCAGGGTGAAGAGGATATGTTTAACCTCATCGTCGGCGCCAGCCAGACGCAAATGCGCACGGTGAAATACGTCATTACCCTCGATACCGACACCATTCTGCCGCGCGAAACCGCGCATAAGCTGATTGGCATCATGGCGCATCCGCTCAATGCGCCCGTGTTTGATGACAGCCTGAACCGCGTGGTGGAAGGCTACGCCATTCTGCAGCCGCGACTGGCCGAAGAGATCCCGCCCTTTGGACAGGGCCGCTACGCCCGCCTTTCCAGCAGCGTGCCAGGCAACGACGCCTATTCATCCATATCCTCCGATATCTATCAGGATCTGTTTGGTGAAGGTTCGTTTGTCGGCAAAGGCATTTACGATGTGGCGGCGTTCACCCGTGCAACGCGCAATACTTGTCCGGAAAACCTGGTGCTTAGCCACGATCTGCTCGAAGGCTGTTATGCACGGTCCGGCGTGGTCAGCAATGTGGTGCTGTATGAACATTATCCGGATAACTATCTCAGCGATGTCGCGCGGCGTTTCCGCTGGGTGCGTGGCGACTGGCAACTATTGAACTGGCTAAAGTTAAGGGTGCGGCTGGAAGATGGTGGCTATCAGGCTAATCCGCTTAGCATGCTCTCGCGCTGGAAATTGTTCGATAACCTGCGTCGCAGCCTGGTGGCGCCAGCCCTCCTTTTGCTGCTCTTTCTCGCCTTCAGTTGGGTCGCGAATCCGCTCTTTTGGCTCGGCTGCATCACTCTGTTCCTGCTGTTACCCGGCGCGTTGGCGCTGAGCATGGAAGGCTTGCGCAAGAGTAAGAAACGCGCCTGGCAACATCATCTCAACATCTTGTACGCAGATGCCTTAACCCGCCTGTGCCGTGCTGGGCTAACGCTGGCGGCACTGCCGCACGAAAGTTACTGGTCGCTGAAAGCGATTGTTATCACGCTATGGCGGCTGAACGTGAGCGGACAGTTTCTTAACGAATGGAAAAGCGCTTCTGCGGGCAGTGCGTCGCCCACTCCCTCGTTACGCCATTTTTACCGGGCAATGTGGATAAATCCGACGGCGGGCGTTGCACTGTCACTTTTAACTGCGCTGTTTAATCCTGCATTGATTACCCTGGCTATGCCGGTCACGCTGCTGTGGCTGATCACGCCGTGGCTGCTGTGGCAATTGAGTAAACCTGCACAATCGCGTCAGAAAAAGCTCTCCGCCGAGCAGCAGCAATTTTTGCGCCAGACTGCGCGCCACACCTGGGCGTGGTTTGATGATTTCGTCACCGCCGAGCATAACCACTTACCGCCGGATAACTTTCAGGAAGTGTTGCAGCCGGTGGTGGCACACCGCACCTCGCCAACCAATATCGGCCTTTCACTGCTGGCTAATTTAACCGCGTGGGATTTTGGCTACATCACGCAGAAACAGGTGATCACCCGTACGCTCGCCACGCTGGATAGCCTTGATCGCATGGAGCATTTCCGTGGACATCTCTACAACTGGTACGACACCTACACGCTGAAACCGTTAAATCCGCGCTATGTTTCCACCGTCGATAGCGGCAACCTTGCCGCGCACCTCGCTACGCTACAGTCGGGACTTGCGCAGTGGAAGCATCTGCCGGTGATCGCCTTACCGGCGATCATGGCCGGTCTGAATGACACCTTGTTGCTGGCGAAAGCGCAAATGGGCGCTGAGCGTCACGATCGCTGGGATGAGTTAGCCGAACAGTTTGCTGCGCTGCAGCAGGCCGCACCCGCCACGATCGCCGATCATCTCGCTTCACTGATCGCGCTGAGTGAAATTCTGCTGGCTCAGCTGAAGATGCCGCCGCTGCAGGTGAGATGGTTTGAGCTGTTTATCCACCAGCTCAGCGATTTCCAGCAGGAGTGGACACGCTATTTCAGCTGGATCACCCCGGATGATGTTCTGCCTGACGCTTTACCCTCCTTGCTGTGGCTGAGTGAGTTAGCGATCCATCGCCCCGGCTTGCCTTCCCCGCTCGCGGCTTCTGTGATGTGGGCCGCGCGTGAACGCATGGCGACCTTGCTGGAGCTGGATGGACGTCTTGAGGATCACGCCAAAATGGACTTCCACTTTCTCTATGTGGAAAAAACGGCGCTGCTCAGCGTCGGTTACAACCTCGACAGCGGCGTGCTCGACAAAGGCAATTACGATCTCTTCCCGTCCGAAGTGCGCCTCACACACTATTACGCCATCTCCGCCAATCAGTTGCCGGTAAAAAGCTGGTTCGTGCTAGGCCGATTGTTCACCCAGTTGGATAACAAACCTGCGGTGATGTCGTGGAGCGGCTCGATGTTTGAATATCTGATGCCGCATCTGGTGATGCCGGTTTACCCGGATACGCTGCTGGAGAAAATGGCGCTCTCTGCGGTGAAGCAGCAGATTGCCTCAGGCGATGCCGCGCAGATTCCGTGGGGCGTCTCAGAATCCGCCTACGCAGCTTTCGATGACAGCCAAAACTATCAATACAAAGCCTTCGGAACGCCGGAGTTAGGGCTAAAGCGTGGGCTTAATGATGACCATGTGGTTGCGCCCTACGCCACGCTGTTAGCGTTGATGGTGCTGCCGCATCAGGCCACTGACAATCTGATGAGGCTAAAGAAATTGGGTGCCTGCGGCAAATACGGTTTTTACGAAGCGCTGGATTTCACCGCGCATCGGTTAGCGCGCGGTCAGCAATTTGTGGCGGTGAAAACCTACATGGCGCATCACCAGGGAATGGGTTTTCTGGCGATTTCGCATCTGCTGCATGAAGCCCCGATGGTCGCGCGGTTCATGGCTAGCGCACGCTTTCAGTCCTCTTACTTGCTGTTGCAGGAGCGCGTGCCGGATGACATTGAGCTTTATACGCCGCGTCGTCAATTTGTTGACACCAGCGAGATCAAGCCGCGTTCAGATACGCCAGAACTGCGCGAGTTCAGCGGTTCGGCGGCGCATCTGCCGCAGGTCCAGCTGCTATCGAATGCCAATTATCATGTCATGGTGACGCAATCCGGCACCGGTTATAGCCAGTGGAAAGGATTGGCGTTAACCCGCTGGCGCGCCGATGGCACCAGCAATCAACACGGTATTTTCTGCTACATCCGCGATCGTCAATCCGGCGAGCTGATTAGCCCGACGTTCCAGCCCAGCGGCGACGCGCGCCCCCAGCATATTGCGCGCTTCACCGATGCCGGCGCGGAGTTTGAATCGCGCATGGAAACACTTAGCACGCGCACTCTGGTTGTGGTTTCGCCAGAAGATGATGTGGAGATTCGCCGCATCGTCCTGACTAATCATTCACGCCAGCTGCGAGAGATTGATATCACCAGCTATGCGGAAGTGGTGCTGGCTTCTGCCGCCAGCGATATGGCGCATCCGGCGTTCAGTAATCTGTTTGTGCAAACCGAGATCGTTACTGAACTGGAGGCCATTCTGGCCCATCGCCGCCCGCGTGATGAGAAAACCCAGCCGGTGTGGATGTTCCACGCCCTGCTGATTCATGGCACCAGCGAGCGCGACACGCATTATGAAACTGACCGGGCGCAGTTTATTGGCCGGGGTAACACCGCCGCCCATCCGCAGGCCATTGCCGCGGACGGCATACTCAGCGGCAGCGCGGGTTCGGTGCTCGATCCGTTGATGTCGATTCGCCAGAAAATCGCGCTTAAACCGGGTAAATCCGTCACGCTTGATTTGGTGTATGGCGTAACCACGCAGCGTGATGCCTGCCTTGGATTAATTGAGAAGTATCGCAACAATGTCTACGCCAATCGGGTATTTGAAATGGCGGCTTCGCACAGTCAAGTGGCGCTGCGCCAGCTGAATATTCTCGCCGAAGATGCCAGTTTGTATAACCAACTCGCCAGCGCGGTGATTTATGCCAGCCCCGAAATGCGCGGCGACAGCCAGCGCCTGCAGCAGAATCGCCTGGGACAAACGTCGCTGTGGCGACACTCACTATCAGGCGATCTGCCGATCGTACTGGTGCGCATCGAAAACGGTACCCAACTCAGCCTGGTGACCAATCTGATCAAAGCGCATCAATACTGGCGCCAGAAAGGCTTAACGGCGGATCTGGTGATCCTTAACGGCGAGCAAGGCGGCTATCAACAGCTGTTGCAAAATCAGCTTATCAAGATGGTCTCATCCAGCGAAGTTCAGGTGCTGGCCGACAAACCCGGTGGCATCTTCCTGCGCCAAAGCGATCACTTTGCGGCCGAAGATGTCACGCTGCTCCTCTGCGTGGCTGCCGTCGTGCTGGAAGGACGCAATGGCAGTTTGGCCGATCAGCTGACGGTGCTGTTAAAACCACAGCCGGTTGCGCCGACTCCCCGTTTCCTGCCCCATAAATTGGCATTTCCTGCCCCTGTTCGCCTGGCCGCGCCTGACACCTTGCAATTGTTCAATGGCACCGGCGGCTACAGCGTAGATGGCAGTGAATATCACATTCTGTTGCCCGAACAGCATCAGACACCCGCGCCCTGGAGCAACTTACTGGCGAACAAACAGTTTGGCAGCGTCATCTCCGAGAGTGGTCAGGCGTATACATGGTATGAAAATGCCCATGAATACCGTTTGACGCCGTGGCACAACGATCCGGTTAGTGACACATCGGGCGAAGCCTTTTATCTGCGCGATGAAGAGAGCGGCGATGTCTGGTCGCCCATGCCGCTGCCGATACGGGGCAACGGCGATTATCTGACACAGCATGGTATGGGCTACAGCCGCTTTGTCCATCAGGAGCAAGGCATTCGCAGCAGCGTCACCACCTTCGTGGCACGTGAAGACGCGGCAAAAATCACCCTGATTCAGTTAAGCAATGTGTCGGGTCGCACGCGCTACATGTCCATCACTGGTTATGTTGAATGGGTGCTCGGCGAGCTGGCAAGCCAGTCGGCCCGCCATGTGCAAACGTCCTCGGTAATGGTTGACGATGGCAGCGCGATTCTGGCGGTGAATCCCTATATCAGCGCCGGATCTCAGCGCACCGCCTTCTTTGCTGCCTCGGGCAACCAAATTACCTTCAGCGGTAATCGTCTTGAGTGTCTGGGCCGCAATGGCTCTACGCGCAGGCCCGCGATGATGCAAGCGCGTGGCTTATCGGGCAATACCGGCGCGGGACTCGATCCCTGTGCGACTCTGCAAACCCTCACCACCTTAATTGACGGCGATACGCGCACGCTGGTGTTTGTTCTAGGCGCAGCGGAGGATACGACATCGGCGGTGACGCTGATGCAGCAACTTCTGCCAACTGAACAGGCGGAAGCTCAGCTGGAAAAAGTGAAACATCACTGGCGCGGCCTGCTCAACAAAGTTGAGATCCAGACGCCCGATGCAGCGGTTAACTTACTGGCGAATAACTGGCTGTTGTACCAAACGCTGGCGAGTCGCTTGCTGGCGCGCAGCGGATATTATCAGTCGGGCGGCGCTTTTGGCTTCCGCGATCAGTTGCAGGATACGCTGTCACTCACCCATGCCGCGCCGCACTTGCTGCGCGATCAGCTGGTGCTATGCGCATCTCGCCAGTTCCTCGAAGGGGATGTGCAACATTGGTGGCATCCGCCGGCTGGACGTGGCGTACGCACCCGCTGCTCGGATGATTATCTCTGGCTGCCCTTTGCACTTTGCCACTACATCACCGCTACCGACGATCTGACGCTGTTGGAACAGCCGGTGGCTTACCTTGACGCGCCGTTGCTCGCCGCCGAGGAAGAGTCGGTTTATAGCCTGCCCAACGTCAGTCAGGTGCAGGAAAACCTGTGGCAGCATGGTTTGCGAGCCATCCAGCATGGCCTGACTTTCGGTGAGCATGGTTTGCCGCTGATGGGCTCCGGCGACTGGAATGATGGCATGAGTGAAGTCGGTATTGCCGGTAAAGGCGAGAGCGTCTGGCTGGGCTTTTTCCTCTACACGGTGCTGACGCGTTTTGCCGCCCTCTCACAACGCATTGGTCAGGCTGAAGCCGCCAGCCGGTGTGAACAGCAGGCGGAGCAGCTGAAAACAGCACTGAATCAGCTCGCCTGGGACGGTGAATGGTTCCTGCGTGGCTACTTTGATAGCGGCGAAACCCTGGGTTCGCATCTAAACGCCGAGTGCCGCATTGATGCCATCGCGCAGAGCTGGTCGGTCCTTTCCGCTGCGGGCGATCGAGACAAATGCGCATCCGCGATGCGGGCACTTGATCAGCAGTTGGTCGATAGTGATAACGGCCTGATCAAGCTGCTGACACCGCCGTTCAATGGCGTTGGCCCTAATCCCGGTTACATTCGCGGTTACCTGCCCGGCATCCGCGAAAACGGCGGGCAATACACGCATGGTGCGCTGTGGGCGATTATGGCATTTGCCGAAATGGGCCAGATCGATCGCGCATGGGAACTGCTGGCGTTGATTAACCCGATCAATCATAGCCTCAATGCGGCGGATGTCGACACCTATAAGGTGGAGCCTTACGTGATGGCGGCCGACGTTTACAGCGCCGAGAACCACCAAGGCCGCGGCGGCTGGACGTGGTACACCGGGTCAGCAGGCTGGATCTATCAGTTAATTATCGAAAGCCTGCTCGGCATCACGCGCCACGGCGATAAGCTGCAGCTGCGCCCGCGTCTGCCCAAAACGTGGCCGGGTGCGAAAGTGATTTATCACGAAGGTGAGGCGCACTATGAGATTGAGATGGTGCGGGCGCAAGGCGCTTATCAGCTGTGGCTGAATGGGATTCTCAGTCCCGATGATGCCATTACGCTTAACCGCGACGCCGGACATCATCAGGTGCTCATTCATCTCGCTGAGTAGCGATCTCAGAGCCCGATCGGAAATTTGCCGTAAAATTTTGGCTCGACAGCCTATCTGCAGGTACAGTGGCGTCTTCGTTCGCTAAGGAAGACGTCACTGATGAGCGCGACATTCAGAATTGCCGTTGTTTGGGGTTTTATCTGCTTCTTATTACTCTACCGAACCTTGCTTTCCGAAGTCATATTGTCGTGGCAAGTGTTGCAACAGTATGACATCCCTGTCTGGCAGCTCTTTGTTTCATACGCCAGCAATATTCTCCCCGCCTTGATTCCATTAGGCTGTTTTGTATGGTTAACGCATAAAGCCACATTCAGCAAAATGTCCGCACTGACGCTTCCCCTCGCTGGCTGGTTGATCGGCCGCTTTGTTGTGATCGTCCTACTGTGGATCATTACCGTTAAAATCAGTAACCCACCGCCGTATACGGAAGGCTTACACAACATAATTATCGATCATCTGATACAGGTTTATGGGTCTGTTAATACACTTACGTCGGCACTGGTTATCATGGTTTGTGCTTACGCATTTTGGCGTGAGCGCATAACACTGTAATTCACATCAAAAAAATAATGCCCGAAGCGACACCATTTTTCTGCACGCAACTGCGTAACCGGTATGACGACAAAACCCAATAAACCCGATTGCCTGAACAATCGGGTTGCTCTTTACCACCACGGTTTCTCTTCCTGCGGCTGCATAAATTGCACGCCCTGCCCGATTTGCGGCATCGATAACTTGATGTGATGTTCTTGTGCCAGCGCCACGATTTGATTAAGCGGATCGTTCCATGGATGAAACGCCAGATCGAAAGCAGCATTGTGAATCGGGAACAGCCATTTGGCGTTGAGATCTAAAAATGCGTTGATGGTGTCTTGCGGTAGCATATGAATATCGGCCCAGCGCCGGTCATATGCGCCGTTCTCAAGAAAAGCCATATCAAACGGGCCGAATTTATTACCGATCTGTTTGAAACCGTCGAAGTAACCGGAATCCCCGCCAAAGAACAGACGGAAATCTTCGCTGATAATGCTCCAGGAACACCACAACCGTTTATTGCTATCGAACATGCCGCGTCCGGAAAAATGTTGCGCTGGCGTCGCGACAAAATGAATACCGCCGATATTCCTTGATTCCCACCAATCCAGCTGGGTAATTTTTTCCTGCGCCACGCCCCACGATAGCAGCAAATCGCCGACGCCAAGTGGCGTCAGAAAATGGCGTACGCGATCTTTGAGCTGCAAAATGGTGTGGTAATCCAGATGATCGTAATGATCATGTGACAGGATGATCCCTTCGATCGGCGGCAAATCTTGCAGTGCAATCGGCGCAGGCTGGAAGCGTTTAGGTCCGAAGCGTTTAAATGGCGAGGCACGTTGCGTAAATACCGGATCGGTCAGCCAATATTTGCCCTGCATTTTAAACAGTAATGAAGAGTGCCCGAGACGAAATACGCTATTATCCGCGGCCGCCGCAAGCTGCTGCGCGTCGAGGTTTATTACCGGCAGCGCCACATTGGGTGCGCCATTTTTCGGTTTATTAAAGGTAAAATCCCAGAATAGTTTGGCGAACTGAATAAATCCTAACTGCTGGCGTGGAATCTTATTGTTAAACCTTTTGCCATCGAACTGAGCCGATTGCGGATAGCGTTTTATATTGCAGCGAGAAATGCTCGAACTATTCAACATTGATCTTTTACCTCTCTTCGCGGGTCCTTCAGGATAGCCACTTTTACCGCACCGCACATCGCATATTGGGCGGTGTTGTCATGCGGTTTAACTGCGGGATGACATCGCTGCAACACAGGGTTAAAGTCACTCTTTTGCATGATTTCACGAGGGAAAATGAAACGTTTATTTGTTTACGGTACGCTCCAGCCGGGCCATTCGAATGCGCATATTTTGGAAGACATCGGCGGTGAATGGCTGGCGGGATCGGTTTCCGGCACTTTCTACGAGCGTGGCTGGGGCGCGGCAGCAGATTTTCCCGGCATAGTGTTACAGGAAAATGGGCCACGCGTTCCGGGTTATCTGTTTACCTCAGACAAACTTGAACCACACTGGCCGATGCTGGATGCGTTTGAAGATGGCTATGACCGGGTTAAAGTTGATGTCACCACCCGCGATGGAAAGCAGGTTACGGCGTGGATTTATCAGTTGCAGCCACACGCTTAACGTAACCCTTTCCGCTTCCCTGTATCAGTGCCGGTTAGTGCGCACGTCCTGATTCCAGCTTCTAGAATGAATCTCAAATAGGCGTGAGGAAGACATAATGATCAAGCTCTGTACAGCATGCGGCACCTCTTATGACGAACAAGCAGTGAAAATTGAACAGTGCAAAATATGTCAGGATGAACGGCAATTTGTGCCTGCCAGCGGGCAAAAATGGACTTCACTTGATAGCCTGCAATCCACGCACAGCAATAAATGGCAGCAGCATGCCGCCAACCTATTTAGCCTGCAAACCGTGCCGGGTTTTGCCATAAATCAACGCGTGTTTTTGCTGCAAACACCGCACGGCAATATCTTGTGGGATTGCATTGCCAATCTTGATGACGCCACCGCAGCAATCGTGACCGCGCTGGGCGGTATTCACGCCATCGCTATATCGCATCCGCACTATTACACCACTATGCAGGATTGGGCGGCGGTGTTTGATGCCCCCATTTATCTGCACGCTAACGATAGCGAATGGATTATGCGTGATAGCCCGCATATCAGGCTCTGGCAAAATGACGAGCTGGAAATTGTGCCGCAGGTAAAGCTGGTTCGTCTTGGCGGACATTTTGCCGGCGGATGCGTATTGCATTGGGCGCACGAAGACGGCGTGCTGTTGAGCGGCGATATCGTGCAAGTCACGCCAGGCGCTGATGCGGTGTCCTTTATGTGGAGCTATCCGAATATGTTGCCGTTATCGGCGGCATCAGTCAGCGATATCACACATCGGCTGGCGGCACGAGAATTTGAGCGGTTGTATGGCGCGTTTGAACACCGTGAAATCCTTACTGATGCACGGCGAATCGTAATGCAATCAGGCGAGAAATACATTGCCTGCTTGCAGCAGTCACCCGCTTGAACGAATTATAGGCGAACGCACCGCAGATGGATGTACAGACGTCTAGATATCCACTATAGTCCCTTTCCTACGTTAAGAGGGGATCTGCGCAATGAAGAAAATTTTACTCACCACGCTGCTGGCTGCTTCCGTGGCGTTGCTGAGTGGCTGTAACAAAGATAATGAAAATCAAATCAAAGTCGCCATTAATACCGGACCTGACCAGGCGCTATGGGACACCGTGAAGCAAGTTGCGCACGACAAATATCAACTGGATGTTGATGTGGTTGCTTTTAATGATTATGTACAGCCGAATGAAGCACTGTTTAATAAAGATGTCGATGCCAACGCGTTTCAGAGCCTGCCCTATCTGGAGATGCAATCTAAAGAGCGCGGCTACCACTTCGCCGTGATCACCAACACCTTCGTGTTCCCGATTGCTGGCTACTCCCGCAAGATTAAATCGCTGAAAGCGTTGCCGGAAGGTGCGACTGTGACCCTCAGCAACGAAGCCACCACGCTCGGCCGCAGCCTGCTGCTGCTGCAGGCGCAAGGCTTACTCAAAGTGAAACCGGAAGCGGGCCTGCTGCCTACCACGCTGGATATCACTGACAATCCGAAGAAGCTGAAAATTGTTGAAGTTGATACGCCGCAACTGGCGCGTACGCTCGACGATCCGCAGGTGTATATTTCAATCATCAACAACAACTTTGCCGCACTGGTCAATCTGTCCGCCTCGCGCGATGGCATGTTTATGGAAGGCAAAGCCTCACCTTACGTTAATGCGATAGTGGCGCGTGAAGACAACAAAGACAGCGCAAACGTGCAGAAACTGAAACAAGCATTCCAGTCGCAGGAAGTGCTGGATAAAGCTAACGAAATTTATAAAGGCGATATTATTAAAGGCTGGTAATTTGACGGCAACCGCGCAGGGTTTTCCTGCGCGGTTTAAACTAAGGATTAAAATTATTTAAAATCCACTTCCATCAGTTCCGCAATGGTTGCATTACGTGTTGAATCGACACAATGATGCAAATATTCGGTAAATTTCGAAGAAGGTGGCATACCTAGCTGCAGTAATTTTTCATTGCTGAAGACCACATTCAGTTTTGAGAAATGGCCGTACAAATTCATTGCCCGTAGGACAATACGTTCATTACAGGGTCCAAACAATGAAGAAAATGAGGCTTTGCTCTCTGCCAGTTCGCGGTAATTTACTTTCTTATAGGTCTCAGCAACCGAAATTTGTCCCGACGCTTGCGCCATCGCCTTATCAATCTCAGCAAATGTCACACTGCTATTTTCGCCCGCAGAAATATGAATAATCTTCTTCTCGACGTTGGGCGCCGTCAGCAGTAATTCCAGCGCATCGGCACAATAATCCACTGGCACCACATCAATACGGTCATCCAGCTTACACATAAATTTCCCCAACGTTAACGCCATGCGGAACACCCAAAAAATACTTGGTGACGGTGCGCAACCGCAGTCAGAATGCCCCACCACAATCGATGGCCGCGCAATAACTAACGGCAGGCTGGGTAACATCTCGCTCATCATTCTTTCGACGGTCGCTTTACTCCACGTGTATTCGACAAGGTGCTGTTCGCGTTGCGTATTTAATTCGCTCTCCACTACCAGCGAATTTGCTTCAGGCGCACATGACATGGCGGTGCCGACATGAACAAAGCGCTTAAGCCCCTTCACCCGCGACATCCTGCTGGCAAAGGAAAAAGTACCTACAACATTCACTTTCCAGATAGAAGGATTCGCACCAAATGAGGCCACGGCTGCACAGTTAATAACATGGGTAACCTCATTCAAACGCGGATCGTCAGCGAATAATTCCGGCTTAGCAAGATCGCCAATTAAGATATTATCATGGGTTAACCTATTTAAATGACTGTCCTGGACGCCAAATTTAATGAGGTTTCCCTTCACTCTAACTAATCCCTCCTCCTGACTTTTAGCTCGCACTAACAAAAGAAGTCGATAATCATCGTTCTTATTAAGCAGGTTAACCACCACGGCACCCCCCAAAAATCCAGTTGTACCGGTTATTAATACTGTATTCATATTTTTCAACCTACAAGTTTGTTACAGGGAAAAGCCGTGTATAGCGCTGGTTGAAAATCTATGTCACTGCGAGTAAATGATGAATAAATGAACTGCTCACTGCAGCGAGCAAAACCGCCCCAGTGAGCATTGGTTTATATATCTCTGAAAGGGGTTATTCAGGCCTTAGTGCGTTCCCGAAGGATGCACTACGCTTAGAGTGAAAAATGAGCGCGATATAAAAATGGCGTAAAAATATCAGTCAAACGCGTAAAAATGCTGTTTAAAAATTCGCCTGCCACTGTTCGCATTAGCCGCAAACAGGTATGTTCGCCGTCATTAGCCTTACACCTGATCAACAACAGGAAATTTATGAGTCAGAGCGAAAAACAATCCCTGCCGGCCGGCATGCTGGCGGCGGCCGGGATCGTGTTTGGGGATATCGGCACCAGTCCGCTTTACACCCTCAAGGAGTGCCTGTCTATTCTGCCTAATGGCGCCATCTCCACTACCGCGGTGATGGGATTTCTGTCGCTGATTTTTTGGGCGCTGACGCTGATCGTGACGCTGAAATATGTCTGCTTCGTGATGCGCGCCGATCATGATGGCGAAGGCGGCGTGTTACCGCTGATGTCGCTGGCACGTCAACATGTCGGACCCAAAGCTTCGCATATCATTGTGTTAGCGGGTTTAATTGGCGGTGCATTCTTCTACGGTGATGGCGTGATCACACCGGCAATATCGGTGCTGTCGGCAATTGAAGGTATCGAAGTGGTGTCACCAGAGTTGGATAAATATGTGGTGCCGCTGGCAGTGGCGATTCTTACGCTGCTGTTTATCATTCAAAAACACGGCACCGAAAAGGTCAGCAAGGTGTTCGGGCCAGTAATGTTTGTTTGGTTTGTGTCGATTGCCCTGTTAGGCATTCGCGGCATCCTGCTCAATCCCGACGTACTTTACGCGCTGAATCCTTCTTATGCGCTGACGTTCTTGCTCAGCCACAAAGCGCTGTCGTTTGCCGCGCTTGGCATGGTGGTGCTGGCCGTAACCGGTGCGGAAGCGCTTTACGCCGATATGGGACATCTGGGCAAAGCGCCGATTCGCATGGCCTGGCTGGTGATCGCCATGCCCGCGCTGGTGCTCAACTACTTTGGTCAGGGCGCATTGGTGATTGCTGATGCCCAGGCCATCAACAATCCATTCTTTAACCTCGCGCCAGGTTGGGGACAGATTCCGCTGATTGTGCTGTCAACGCTGGCCACGGTCATTGCGGCGCAATCAGTGATCACCGGCGTTTATACGCTGACGCATCAGGCGATTCGTCAGGGATTTCTGCCGCCGATGCGCGTCATCTTCACCTCGCATACCGAATCAGGGCAGATTTACATTCCGGTGGTGAACTGGCTGCTGTTTGTCGCGGTGACGGTAATTGTCCTGGCGTTCCGTCAATCTTCGGCGCTCTCTTCCGCGTACGGCATTGTGGTGACCGGTACCATGGTGATTACCGCTTGCCTGGCGGGCGTGGTGGCGCTGCGTAACTGGAAGTGGCCGCTGCCAGTGGCGCTCATTTTCCTGCTCTGCATGCTAAGCATTGATGTGCCGCTGTTTAGTGCCAATCTGATGAAACTGCTGTCTGGCGGTTGGGTGCCGGTACTGCTGGCGCTGAGCATGATGGGATTGATGTTGATTTGGAGTAGCGAGCGTAATCGCCTGATCCGCAAACTGAATAACGATCCCGAAAGCCTAATGGCGCTGGTGCGATCACTGGAAACCAATCCGCCCAGCCGTGTGCCTGGCACCGCCATCTTCCTTTCACGGAAAGAGCATGAGATTCCGCAGGCGCTGCTGCATAACCTCAAACACAACCGCGTACTGCATAAACGTGTGGTGCTGCTGCATATCCGCACCACCGATATACCGCGCGTCTATAACCAGAAACGCCTGAGCATCACGCAGTTGTCACCGTCGTTCTGGCAAGTCACCGCCGCTTACGGCTGGCGCGAAACGCCGTCGATGGCTGAGATTCTGCATCTGTGCGGGCTGGAAGGATTAGGATGTACCGTGAACGAAGCCTCTTTCTTCACCTCGCATGACACGCTGGTGATGAAGAAAAGAAAAGGTTTGATGCGGATTAAAGGTGGAATATTTCATTTCTGCCAGCGCAACGCGCAGCGCGCGCATGAGCAATTCAATATTCCACCCAATCGGGTCATTGAGTTGGGCGGGCAGCGCGAGTTTTAACAGAAAAGTTAGGTTGTACATCGCAGCGGCGCAATTTATTGCGCGATAAATCGCGCCGCTGCAAAATGTGCAGATCGATTTTTACCAACGTCAAATGTAACCAGTTGAAAAAATACTCGCGAAAGTTTGAATCAGTTGTGGCTGAATCTTTCTTAACAACTAATTAGCAATTAAAGCTAAAACGCTTAACGTCAAAAGGTGTTTATTAACCCTAACGGCAATCATCACCTGTCGTGAACATTTTGGGATTGATAATCACTTTTAGACCATTGCTAAATTCGTAGCTTCAGCCAAGTGCTCAGCTATTATTTTCGAGGAGTATCGCCATGAAACAATTAATTAATGACGTAATTTCTATTTTCACACCGCAATCGGTTAAACCCGTTTTAATTCGTGGCGATTTAACCCACCGTGAACTCTCTTCCATTCATCCCGTCGGATTGACTTCCGTGAGCTGGCGACCTCAATGGATGAACTGAATGATGCCTTCGTGCAGAAAGCGCTTGCCGCGGGCGCGGTGGGTTATCACATTACCGAAGTGGAATCACACGAACCGGCGCACGATGGTCAGCACGTGATGGCTGCCACCGCAACGCTTTATCACATCAATAGCAAAGTGGCCTATGGCTAATGTTGACCTTCTCCCAGCTTGAATTCACAGCCTGCCACTCATCATAGGCAGGCTTTTTTCTGCGAAATAGTCAGCAAGAAAATCGATAAAAATTTTAATCCGCGCGGATTCAGATGCGCGCTGGGTATAAACCGCCCACACGTTCGCTTCCTGATACCATTGCGGCAAAATATGAATTAGACGCTTGTCGGCTAAATAAGGCGCGACATCCCAGGCAGAACGTAAAGCAATGCCGTGAGATTTTAGCGCCCAATTCAGAATAACCTTGCCACTGTTAGAAGAGTAATGACTGTTTAATCGGCAAACGGTCTTGTTTTCACCATCGTTTAACGTCCAATGACCGAAGGTATTATTATTTTCATTAATAATAAGACAACTGTGATCAATCAAATCATCTAAGGTCTGAAGCGGTGGTGACTGCGCTAAATAGGCGGCGGAGGCACATAAAATCCGCCGATTATCCGCCAGTTTTCTGGCAATGTACGAGTGATTGAATTCATCACCAACGCGAATGTCCACTTCAATGCCGGATTGCAATAAATCATTATCACGATCGCTGAGCATCAGTTTAATGTTCAGCGAAGGATGGCGCGTCATAAATTCGGCAATCGCATCGGATAAATAGTCCTGACCAAAGCCAAATGAACAGGCCACGGTAAGATCGCCGGTGAGTTCACCGCGCCATTGCTGGAAGTTATTGAGGAAGGAATCCATTTCGTGCACCACGTGCAGCGCGCCTTCCAGTGCCTTTTCACCTTCTGGCGTCAAGCGCATCACGCGGTTGGTGCGGAAAAACAGCCGGGTTTCCAGCTGCTTTTCGAGGATGGCAATACGTTTGCTGATATAAGATGGCGACTGACCGAGTTCAATCGCGGCGCGGCCAAAACCTTCATAGCGCGCCACGCTGATAAATACATACAAATCTTCGACCGACGGCCATCCCTGAAGCGGCTTCTGATAACGTTTCCCGGCAAGCAGTATCTTCATAACCATCACGGCGTTAGAGAAATTTAGCCGGTTATAACACAGAATCCAGGAAGGGCTGAAGCTGGCTTAAAAACAGTTCGGGCACTTCCTCATGCGGCGAATGACCGCAAGGTAACGCGTAGCCTTGTAGATTGCGCGCTTTATCTTGCCAGGTTTCCACCACGTTATAGAGTTGACCAACCGTGCCCTTTTCTCCCCATAACAGCAGCAGCGGCGATTCAATACGTTCATCGCTGTCTTGCGCATCATCGTCTAAATCGATCGACGCCGCGGCGCGATAATCCTCGCATACGGCATGAATCATCTCTTTAGTTTGATAACAGCGCAGATAGTCGTTGAATATGATGTCGTCGGTGGCGCCCGGAGTTTTTAATTGCCCATCAATGTGTTTACGCAGGAATAGAGCCGGATCGTGACCGATCATGGTTTCGGGTAAGGGATAGGGTTGAATCAGGAAGAACCACCAGAAATAACGCGTCGCAAAGGCTTTGTTGGTTAACGCATACATGGTCGCAGTCGGCGCAATATCAACAAATACGCAGCATGAAAGTTTACCCGGATGATCAAGCGCCAGCCGATGGCCCACGCGCGCACCGCGATCGTGACCGACAAATGCCACGCGCTCTAATCCCAAAGCCTCGATCAACAGGCTGATATCCTGCGCCATCACGCGTTTCGAGTAAGGACGATGCGTCTCATCACTCGGCGGCTTGTCGCTGTCACCGTAACCGCGCAAATCTGGCAAAATCACGCGATACTTTTGCGCCAGCTGCGGCGCAACCTTGCGCCACGCCAAATGATTTTGCGGATGTCCGTGCAGCATTAGCAAAGGCGGACCTTCGCCGCCAATGGCGACGCGCAATTTAACGCCGTTCGCCAGTCGCACATCACTCAGCGTAAAGCCGTCGATAAAGGGTGAATCACCGCGTGGCGTAATCTCACTCATACTGGGCATCCTGTACGGTGTTGCCGCGTTTCAGCCACGGACGCTGGGCAAAATGCTGCGCTTCAAACTCGGTGATATCGGCTGCGTATTGCAGCGTCCAGTCCACCGCGCTGCCGCCGCCCAATAACATCTCTCGTGTTAAGGCGCTGACGGTAAACCCAATGCTTTGATTATTGAAGAGGATTGCCTGTTGTTCCAGCGACACGGTGATGCGATTTTTGGCGGGATCGTTCGCTGCTTCGCTCAGCTGCTGATAATCTTCTTCGCTTAACGTCAGCGTCAAAACCCCATTGCGCTGGCAATTATCATCGAATATGCCCGCAAAACTGGTGCCAATAATGGCGCGAATGCCGAGTTGATTAAGTCCCCAAACTGCGTGTTCGCGGCTGGAACCACAGCCAAAATTGGCGCCCACCAGTAAGAAGGCGGCATCTTCCCAGCCGGCTTGATTGAGAATGAAGTCGGGATTCAAGCTGCCATCAGGCAGAAAACGCAGATCAAAGAACACGCCGCGATCCAAATCCTGACGATCGATGCCTTTGAGAAACTGCTTTGGCATGATCACATCAGTATCAATATTGGCAGCCGGCAATGGCGCCAGCGTGCCCGTAATGTTGTTAAACGCTTGCATATTAAACCTCTGCAGTCATGAATTTG
The DNA here is from genome assembly GCA_900068845.1 of Enterobacter ludwigii. Taxonomy (GTDB): domain Bacteria; phylum Pseudomonadota; class Gammaproteobacteria; order Enterobacterales; family Enterobacteriaceae; genus Pantoea; species Pantoea ludwigii_A. The sequence continues at coordinate 298,358 of CEFQ01000008.1, read as the reverse complement.
CGGACATCAACCAGATGGCCGGCAATCGCGGCGGCGGCCACCATCGCCGGGCTCATTAAGTGCGTACGGGCACTTGCGCCCTGGCGGCCAGGGAAGTTGCGGTTGGTGCCGGACGCACAGCGATCGCCGGGTGCTAACACATCTTCGTTCATCGCCAGGCACATCGAACAGCCCGATTGACGCCATTCGAAACCGGCGTTGACGAAAATCGCGGCTAAACCTTCCCGTTCTGCCTGCTGACGCACTTGCGTCGATCCCGGTACGATAATGCCGCGCACGTGCGGCGCAATGTTGTGGCCGTCGATAATCGCGGCGGCGGCACGCAGATCTTCAATGCGGCCGTTAGTACAAGAACCAATAAAAGCGTGCGTAATGGCGATCTCCGCTAATGGCGTACCGGGTTCCAACCCCATGTATTTCAGCGCGCTGCGCAGCGTTTGCTGTTTTACCGCATCTTTTTCCTGCGCCGGATCGGGCACACGGCCAGTAATGGCGCTGGCTTGATCCGGGCTAATTCCCCAGGTCACTTTCGGTTCGAGATCGCTGCAATCGATGGCGATGCGGCTATCGAAGTGCGCGTCTGCATCGCTACGCAAATCGCGCCACTCAGCAACGGCCTGTTGCCACAGCTCGCCGGTTGGCATTTGCGGTTTGCCTGCAATATAGGCAAAGACTTTTTCATCCGGTGCGATAATCGCACCGCGCGCACCAGCTTCAACCGCCATGTTGCATAGCGTCATGCGCCCTTCCATGCTCAGTGCCTCAATGGCCGCACCCGCAAACTCAATGGCATAACCGGTCGCGCCCGAGGCGCCAATCTGCTCGATCAGCGCCATGATGATGTCCTTCGCCGAGCAGCCAAACGGCAGCTCGCCGCTGACTGTCACCAACATGGTTTTCAACGTGCGATAAATCAGGGTTTGCGTTGCCAGCAGATGTTCAATTTCTGAGGTGCCAATGCCAAAACCGAGCGCGCCAAACGCACCGTAAGTGGTGGTATGGCTATCGCCTGCGGCAATCACCATGCCGGGCATCACCATACCTTGCTCGTGCGCCACCACATGTTCGATGCCCTGACGCGGGTCCAGCACGTCGAACAGCTCGATGCCAAAATGCGCGGCATTTTGGCGGAAGTAATCGACTTGTAACTGCCCGCCGGTGTCGGTCATCGCGTCATCACGCTCAGGTCGCGTGGGATTGACGTGATCGACATTCAGCAGAATGGTGCCCGGATTGCGTACCGGACGCTGGCGATCGCGCAGGCCACTAAACGCCTGCGGGCTGGTGTATTCATTCAGAATCGAGCGATCGATATAGAGCAGCACATGCCCTTCATCGTCTAACTTGCGAACCACATGTTGATCGATCAGTTTTTCATACAGTGTTTTGTTAGCCATGCCGTTGCCCACGCGAAAAGTAAAACAAGTCATTAGAGATGTTAGGGTAATACAGTTTGTGCGCGGGCAATGAACACGCTTCGTGCAGTGATGTTTTATGAAATGTGCAACAGAGATCTGGTCGCCATCAATGGCGACCCTACATGGACGTTGTAGGGTGCGCATTTATACGCACCCGATTTTTAGCCATGTCAGAGGGTTTCATTTGACCTAAGTCGCGTCACCCGATATAAAGAATACCCGCGCGGCTTAAGCGGTTTATCCTCGATTAATTTCCTCTCCTGTTCATATTTCACGCTATTTTCTTTTTTGTAAGTTAATTAATTAACACCAATACTTTATTAACTAAAAACAAGTTAATCATTCCGTAACAATCTCTTAATGTGCAAACCGAATTTTTAACGTTCACCTGCATTGCATAATAAGTAGGACTGGAATGACTCACACCAAAAAGATCGTGTCTGCCCTTTCGCTGGCAGCGCTGCTTGTCTCCTCAGCGGTACACGCTGAAGACGCACCGGAAAAAACTGACGTGCTGCTTATTGGCGGCGGCATCATGAGCGCCTCACTCGGCACCTGGCTGCAAGAGCTGCAACCGGGCTGGAAACAGCTGATGGTTGAGAAGCTGGACGGCGTCGCGCTGGAATCGTCGAACGGCTGGAATAATGCCGGTACGGGTCACTCTGCTAACATGGAGCTGAACTACACGCCTGAGCGTGCAGACGGTTCAATCGACGTTAGCAAAGCGCTGGAAATCAACGAATCTTTCATGATTTCTCGTCAGTTCTGGACGTCACAAGTGCAGCGCGGTGTGTTACACGATCCGCACTCCTTCATTAACTCTACGCCGCACATGAGCTTCGTCTGGGGCGACAAAAATGTCGAGTACCTGACCAAGCGTTACGATGCGCTGCAGAAAACCACCCTGTTCCAGGGCATGAAGTTCTCTACCGATCATCAGCAGATCCAGCAATGGGCGCCGCTGGTGATGGAAGGTCGTGACCCGAATCAGAAAGTCGCGGCAACCTGGACGCCAGTCGGCACCGATGTCAATTACGGCGAAATTACCCGTCAGCTGATCGGTAGCCTGAAAAAAGATCAGAACTTCAAGCTGGAAACCTCATCTGAAGTCACTGATTTCAAGCGTAACGGTGACAACTCGTGGCACGTTACCATTAAAGATGTGAAGAGCGGCGATAAGCGTTCAGTTGATGCCAAGTACGTGTTTATCGGTGCTGGCGGCGGCGCGATTAAGCTGCTGCAGAAAACCGGCATTCCGGAAGCTGACAACTACGGCGGATTCCCCGTCGGTGGTTCGTTCCTGATGACCGAGAACCCAGAGATCGCTAACCGTCACCTGGAAAAAGTGTACGGTCAGGCTTCTGTGGGTGCGCCACCGATGTCAGTGCCGCACATCGATTCTCGTACCCTCGACGGTAAGAAAGTGGTGTTGTTTGGACCTTTCGCCACCTTCTCTACCAAGTACCTGAAAAACGGTTCGCTGTTCGATCTGTTGAGCGCCACCACCACCAGCAACATCATGCCGATGACGCATGTGGGTATCGACAACTTCGATCTGGTGAAATACCTGATTGGTCAGGTGATGCTGAATGACGACGACCGCTTTGCTGCGTTGAAAGAGTACTATCCGAACGCGCGTAAAGAAGACTGGAAATTGATTCAGGCCGGTCAACGCGTACAGATCATCAAGAAAGACGCAGAAAAAGGTGGCTTGCTGAAACTGGGTACTGAAATCGTGACCGACCAGCAGAAAACCCTGGCTGCACTGCTGGGCGCATCACCGGGCGCATCTACTGCCGCACCGATTACCTTAGACGTGATGAAGAAGCTGTTCCCAGAGCAGTTCGCTTCACCAGAGTGGCAGCAGAAGATCCGCGCTATTGTGCCAAGCTTCGGCCAGAAGCTGAACGGCAACACCGCGTTGACACAGCAAGTTTGGGACAACACCGCAGCCACGCTGCTGCTGACCAAACCACCGGTGATCAACATGGGCGACCAGACTGTTGCGCCTACGCAGGCTAAACCGCGTATGGAATCTGGCAAGCAGGATATGGCGCTCTAATCCACGCCAGAAGTGAATCAAGCCGGACTATGTCCGGCTTTTTTATTTTACAAACAATGTGTTAACTTTTCAGACGCTTTTCAAACTCAATTACGCATAAAGCGCTGCTTTGCCCACTGACGAGAACAGCCGCATCTTGTGCGCAACCACCTCTTTGGCCGCGGCAATCGGTTTCACGAACAATTCACTGGGTTCATGCCCACCGCGCTTAATCTCATCTTCCAACATCACAAAAAAGGCTTTCTTCATATCGCTGGAGATATTGATTTTACTAACGCCATATTGAATGGCCTCGGCGACTTCGCTGTCTTTATTACCGGAGCCGCCATGCAATACCAGCGGAATATCGACCCGCGCGGCAATCTCTTTTAAACGTGGAATATCCAGCTTCGGTTGTTTGCCGACGGGATAAAGCCCGTGCGATGTGCCGATGGCGACGGCTAAAGTATCCACGCCGGTCTCTTTCACAAAACGTTCAGCCTGGTCAGGATCGGTAAACAGGATTTCGCTATGGCCGCCTTCGGCGCTCCCTTCCGCTACGCCAATGGTGCCTAATTCTGCCTCAACCGACACATCCGCTGCGTGCGCAATTTCCGTCATTTTACGCGTCAGCGCGATGTTCTCTTCAAACGGCAGTAACGACGCATCAATCATCACTGAGGTATAACCGGTTTGAATGGCCTTAATATTGTGCTCCAGCGATTGACCATGATCCTGATGAATTACCACCGGCACACTGGCTTTAGCCCCTAACTCTCGCAGATAAACAATAAAAGCATCGCCAACGAAATCATGCTCCACTGGATGCACTTCCAGAATAACCGGTGATTTCAGTTCTTCTGCAACGTCAATTACCAGGCGAGCGAATTCAGCGGAGGCGATATTAAAAGCACCGACGCCAAACTTATTATTCTTAGCCACGCTCAAAAGATTCTTCATGTTGATTAACATCATTCACTCCTTCGGTAAGGGTTTCATTTACGTCTTTCTTAATCAATCGCAGGATCACCGCGGTTAATACTGCGCCCGCCGCGATGGCAAACATATAAGCCAGCACATGCGTAATCACATTGGGAATAAACAGGACAAATACGCCACCATGCGGTGCGCGTGATGCGCAACCCAGCGCCATAGAAAGCGCACCCGCCAAGCCTGAACCCGCACAAATCGCGGGGATTACACGTAGCGGATCGGAAACTGCATAGGGAATCGCGCCTTCGGTAATAAATGACAGCCCTAAAACATAGGTGACTTTGCCGGTTTCACGCTCTTGTGTAGTGAACTTGCGGCCAAACAACGTGGTAGCCAGCGCGATACCTAATGGCGGAACCATGCCAGCAGCCATACAGGCCGCAATAGGTTCGTAAATGCCGGTGGACATTAATCCTATGGCGAACATGCACACGGTTTTATTTAACGGTCCACCCATATCAAACGCGACCATTACGCCAATCATCAGTCCCATAATGGCGGCATTCATATTGCCCATGCTTTGCAGGAACGAGGTTAACGCTTCTAGCAGCATCCTGATTGGCTGGCCGATAACTAAAATCATTAACGCGCCGGTTAATAACACCGTCAGCAGTGGCACAATCAAAATGGGTTTTAAGCCCGCAATGGCCTTGGGAAGCTGGATATATTTAACCACCAATAATGTGATATATCCGGCGAGAAACCCGGCGAACAGCGCGCCGAGGAAACCGGCACCGGTATGTACCGCAAGCATGCCACCGACCGCGCCAGACACAATACCCAGATTGCCACTGATCGATTTACTAATGCCGAGCGAGAGAATGGGCAACATCAGCGCAAAGGCCGCACCGCCGCCGATGTCAGACAACATTTTTGCAATCGGACTGAAATTTGTATCACCCGGCGTAGCTGCGGTAATACCAAAGGAAAAGCTCAGCGCAATTAATATGCCTCCGGCTATGACGAAGGGGATCATCAAATTTACGCCGGTAATGAGATGAATATAGAGCTGCGACAAGGAGGATTTTCCACTGGTCTGTGTATCAGTTTCATCTCGGTTTATCGCTTCACTTTTGCTGCTTATCTCCGGTTTTAGCGCGCCGCTCATGATATTGCTTAATAATCCGCTCGCGTCTTTCGCTGCGCGCGCGACCGGTACTTTAAATATGCGTTTTCCTTTAAATCGGCGTAGATCGATTACTTTATCCGCAGCAATCAATACGGCATCCGCCTGGCTAATATCATCGGCCGTGAAGTGATATTCACTCTCCACCGCACCGTGGGTTTCAACCACAATATCGATGCCCATCTTAGCGGCACTTTTTTTCAGATTCGCTTCTGCAATGTACGTATGAGCAACGCCTGTCGGGCAGGCGGTAATAGCGATCAGTTTCATTATAAACTCCAGGTAAAAAGTTTATACTCCGGTATTATTGACGATTAACCGATATAACTCTTCGTTAGTTTTGGCATTAATTAATCGCTCAACAACCTCATCATCACCCAATGCGACAGAGACTCGGGCTAACACTTTAATATGTCCAATGCCGCTGTCGGCATGGCGTACCGCAAATAAAATCACCAGTTTTACCGCTACGTCCTCTTCGGTTTCCCAGTCAACCGGCGTGCGTAAATTAGCCACCGCCATGCGAGTTTCATTGACCGCCACCGATTTACCATGTGGTATCGCTACCTGATTATCAAAACCGGTTGGCCCCAATGCTTCACGCGCTATCACATCCTGAATGAACAAGGCCTTGTCGTTGATAATATTCTCTACAAAGAGTAGTGAAGAGAGCGCCTCAATCACCTCGATTTTATTACTCGCGACTAAATCGGTAACCACACAGGAGCGGGTTAAAATATCTGACACTATCACTTTATCCAGCATGATGTTTCTCCTTCATATTTTCATCAGAAAAAAGTCTTTCTGAAACTCTCGCAATATCTTTCTTCGAAAAAATTGCCGAGACATAAGCGACCGGTAACTCAACCTCTTCTAACTTGATGGTTGAGATAATTAAATCGCACTCTTTCAGTTCGAGTGTGTTTGAGAGCTGACTACCGGGTACGATGGCAATAATTTCCCACTCCGGAAACGCACGATTGATGCGACTGGATAATAGTTGCGATGTCCCGACACCACTGGAACAAACGATAATGATCTTCTTAGCGGCACGAAACTTATCCAGCGCAGTCTGTAAATAAATCGTCAGATACGCCACTTCATCATCCGAAATATTCGCATAACCGTATTTTTGATTGATCCGGTCAGCGGCCTTCTTCACCGCATGAAAAGCGCTGCTCAGCTCACTTTTAATTTCATCCAGCAACGGATTATGGATGGCGATGCCATAAGAAAGTCGGTTGAGCATCGGCTTAATATGCTGTGCTAAATCGTGGCGCAGTTTCTTATCCAGACTAAGGTCGAGGCCTAAATCTTCAGAGGATTCCCGAATCAGCCCATCAGCGTAGCGATCGGCTTCGCTATTCATCGGTAAAAAAATATTATCGCCTGGCGTCAGCGTATGGCGGCCCGATGAAATCAGATATTGATAGATATAACTCACTTCAATCGTTGGTAAGGTAATCTGGTACTCATCCTGCAGCCAACTAACGGCTTTTTCCGCAATCGACCACTCTTTGCCGTCATGTCGCGTATAGGATTGCACCTCTGAATGCGCCGCAAGACCCGCCGCGCGACGAATAGTGACCAACAGATGCGAAAACAGATTGGTGTAATAAGGCTCACTGATTGCACAGGTTAACTCATCTTCAATTAAACCTATCAGCGAAATGCAATTATCCACATTCACCTTGCCAAATTGATCGACTAATGTGGTTCTGGAGAAACGATCAATTCGGCTATCCGCCGTTTGATAATGACTTAATACACTTACGGTGATGATCTCTTTCAATGCCATGCGTATATCCAGATCTTTACCGTGGATATAAGTGCCTGAATGGTCGCGAATCAACGTCAAAGAGAATGTCGCCAGCCAGGCTTCAACCTTCTTTAAATCTTCCACAATAGAAGATCGGCTGACAAAGAATTTCTCCGACAGCGCGCTGAGAGATAATGGCGCGGGAGATTGCGTCAGCAAATCGGTAGTGATCCCTACTAAGCGTTTAGTACTCAATATTTCATGGTGCTGTTTACCGACAGATAATGCGCTACGCGAGAAAACGGAACCGCCATCAAAGCGTAACCCCAATCCCGGCTTGCTAATAATGCGACGTTGATTGTCTGAGCAAAATGCATTGATAACCTCAACATCTCTTCGCAGCGTACTGACAGAAATGGCGAGAGATTCGGCGACCCGATTTGCCGGAACCCAATCATTTTCCGTGGTCAGAAAATCAATAATTCCACTTTGTCGTTGGTTCAGTGCTGTCATTCTTGACGACCTTGGTTGTTTTCACCGTTACCCACCATGGATACGGTTATACGAGAGATAAGTAACGAGGAAAATACTAAATGATGGACACAAGATGGACATATCATTGAACACTTAAATTCAGCTGATAACGTGAGAAGGGGTTAATACGATGCCAGAAGTAAACTCTTTATGAAGGCCGATGGCATTATTTTGACGGGGTTATCATTTTTAAAAATTAAAGCATTTATATACATCGGGGATTACAAGAAGTGTGATGCGCGTCGTTATGCTAATTCAGATAGCGGCTACTTTGCGTTAAAAATCAAGTCTGGCTTTAATGTGTTTAATGCTTTGCGGGTTGATTATTTTGATGGCCATAAGTGACGTATTGTCGCTTACTTGCCTATTTATGCCGGTGCGCATGAATGCGCACCCTACGAAAAGCGTAGGGTCGCCATTCATGGCGACCGATTAACGCTTAGCTGACGCGCGTTATGCCCCTGTGACGCGGAGAGTCAGAGATTACGCTCCCGCCCCTGATGGCGGTACCGTGGGTACACGCTTCCCTTTGAGCCTATTTCTTAACGCCGGTTCGGCATATTGAGTAATGACAAAGGCGATGTAATACAGCACAAAAGCCACCACCAGCGGCATCAGCGCCATAACAAAATCACTTTTAATATATACGTTGAGTTTAATCAACGTGGCGATCATCAGATTTTCATGGATCAGATAATAGGCGTAACTGGCGAAACCGATGGCGGTAAGAAAACGCAGAGAAAGGATGCGCTCCATCTGTTTCGAGTAAAAACTGGCAACAAAAAACAGCATGACCAGCAGCAACGGAATGAGGGTTATCACCCCGGCATTCTTGATGAAATAACTGAAGTTAATCAGCAGCGCGCAAAGCACAATGGCGTAATGAAAAAGTTTGTCGCGACCATGCATGCGTTCATAGACTAAACTGCCCACCATAAACCAGGCATAATGAATAAAGCCGAACTTAGAAACAATATCAATGAACAGCGGATGCCCTAATGATTTTAAAACGGACGTTGCCGATAACAACAGCATGGGCACCAGTAGCGCCGGTAAGCAATATTTTCGCCCGAGGGTAAAATAGACTGCACCGATAATTAAATAGAAAACGGCTTCGACATAAAGTGACCAAAACGATCCCGCCATCGATTTGAATTCAATACCCGTCAGCTGAGTCAGTGTTTCTGGATTAGTGAATATCAAACCGGGCAGCAGATTCTTAACCAGCGGCGTCATTACTGACCACTCAGGGAAAAATCCCCCGACGGCAAACAGCAACAGGCTGGCAATCAACATAGCGGGAAACAGACGCAGCCAGCGTTTCTTCAAAAAGCTGATATAGCTCTCTGATTTATCGAGCGTCATAAAAATAACAAAGCCGGAGATCATGAAAAATAATTCCACCCCGAGCCAGCCATAATTAAGAATCGGAAAATGTTGCGTTACCCGAACATAAGGCAATAATTCCGGCCATCGCGCATAAGCATGATAAGCAATAACCATCAGGATCGCCAAACCGCGCATACCATCAAGGTGGGTTATACGTGCGTGCATAATTGCCTCGGCAAAGAGGACAGATAAGATAACTCAAATTAACCTGACAAATTTTTACAAGCAATAAGACTTATTCTGATTAATACACGGAGTTTCAGAGTCCCTTTATAGAAACAACGCCATTCATTAATGGAGAGACAAACAGTTTCTCATCAATTATCAGTGATTAAATTAATTGAATGAGAAACTGGCATTTATTCATCACAATTTGTTATAAGGCCCGGGCCCGACCGATTCGCGCACAATTAATTCGCCGGCAAAAGTTTTATCATTGCGCATTTCGCCGCCATCCAGCATCGAGATCAGGCGCTCGATGGTTTCCTGAATCATTGCCGTCACCGGCATTTTTACACTGGATAAAGCCGGAATGGTAAATGGGGCGAGCGGAATATCGTCAAAGCCAATCACTGCAACCTGCGCGGGAACCGCAATCTGATGTGCCGCTAATGCCTTGAGCGCCCCAACAGCCATATCATCATTACTCGCGACCAGCGCACTAAACGGCCTACCCTGCGCCAGCAACTGCTCAACCGCGTCCATGCCGTTTTGCGCCTGCCATTTTCCTTCCACGATCAACGCGTCTTGCACAGCAATGCCCTGTTTCTCAAGTGCCGCTTTATAGCCCGCCAGACGCTCGCGCCCGGTGGGTGAATCGAGCGAACCGGTGATAAACGCGATGTCGCGATGGCCTAAAGCAATCAATTGTTGCACCGCTTCACTGCTGCTGTGCAACTGATCGGAATAAATGCAGTAGCTATCGTGCTGTCGTAGACGACGGTTGATCACCAATATCGGGTGTTTATGTTGCGCGATAATGCTGTCCATTTCATCGGTGGTGAGAAAACGCGGATAGATGATCACGCCATCACAACGCAGATCAAGCAGAAACTGAATCGCTGCGCGTTCCTCTTCCGCACTGTGTTTGCCATCCACCAGCAGCAATTGACGTCCCTGCTGCTCCATCAATCGCGCTGAATGCTGCATCAATTCGGTGAAATAGCTGCCGGTGTACAAAGTGTTGGTAATCACTAAGCCGATGGTTTGACTGGATTTGGTGGCAAGATTGCGCGCCAGCAAGTTAGGGCGAAAATCGGTAGCGGCAATCGCCTGAAAAACCTTCTCGCGCTTTTCCTGGCTGACATAGCCATTGCCCGACAGCACGCGCGAAACTGTCGCTTTGGATACGCCTGCTACTTTTGCCACCTCGATTATCGTCGCCATGTTTCACCTTTTTCCATGCTTATCGCATCAGTGTACCTAAGCTACGAAATAGGCGGCAATTTTTCTGCCCCTGCGCCTACTCACCCCTCCGACACAAAGCGATCAGCTTCACACTTTCTATTATAAAATTTTAAATGTCTTGCCTGGTCGACCTCACATCTCCATGATTTTGTGAAACCGGTTTCTCATGGTGAAAAATCACACAGAAAACCGTGTACCTCTACCGAAAAAAAATCAGAGACCAAAAATCCATGGCTAAAAATTATGCGGACATCTCCCGGGCCATCGTGGCAGCGCTCGGCGGCTTGAACAATATCGAAGCGGTGACGCACTGCATGACGCGCCTGCGTTTCGTGGTGAAAGACAGCGTACAGATTGATAACGCCACGCTGAAAACCATTCCCGGCGTCATGGGCGTAGTGCACACCGATACGCAGTGTCAGGTAATCATTGGCAACAACGTGAACCTCGCTTATCAGGAAGTTTTGAAGCTTGGCACGCCGAGCAGCGATGGCGCATCTCCGGTGAAACGCAAAATCACCCTGCGCAGCATCGGTGCCGGCATTCTTGACGCGCTGGTAGGCACCATGTCGCCGCTGATTCCAGCGATTATCGGTGGATCAATGGTGAAGCTGCTGGCGATGGTGCTAGAGATGAGCGGCGTACTGGAGAAAGGCTCCTCAACGCTAATCATCCTCAATGTGATAGGTGACGGCGCATTCTTCTTCCTGCCAATTATGGTGGCGGCTTCAGCCGCGTTGAAATTCAAAACCAACATGTCACTGGCGATTGCCATCGCAGGCGTGCTGGTACATCCCAACTTTGTCGATTTGATGGCGAAAGCCGCACAAGGTCAGGCGGTCGAGTTTGCTTACATTCCGGTGACGGCGGTGAAATATACCTACACGGTGATCCCGGCGCTGGTAATGACGTGGATTCTGTCGCACATCGAATACTGGATTGATCGCATCACGCCAGCGGTGACCAAGAACTTCCTCAAGCCGATGCTGATCGTGCTGGTGGCGGCGCCCATTGCCATTGTGCTGATTGGACCGCTCGGCATCTGGATCGGTAGCGGTATTTCAGCGCTGGTATACACCATTCACGGCTATCTTGGCTGGTTGTCGGTGGCAATTATGGGCGCGCTGTGGCCGCTGCTGGTGATGACCGGTATGCATCGCGTGTTCACGCCAACCATCATCCAAACCATCGCCGAAACGGGCAAAGAAGGCATGGTAATGCCTTCAGAAATTGGTGCCAACCTGTCGCTGGGCGGCTCTTCACTGGCGGTGGCATTCAAAACCAAAAACCCTGAACTGCGTCAAACTGCGTTTGCAGCAGCGGCGTCTGCGATTGTAGCGGGCATTTCTGAGCCGGCGCTGTATGGCGTTGCCGTGCGCCTTAAGCGTCCGCTGATTGCCAGCCTGATCAGCGGCTTTATTTGCGGCGCAGTAGCGGGCATGGGTGGGCTAGCCAGCCATTCGATGGCCTCGCCCGGCTTGTTCACCAGCGTGCAGTTTTTCGATCCCACCAATCCGATGAGCATCGTGTGGGTTGGCGCTGTGATGGTGTTGTCGGTGGTGCTCTCATTCATGCTTACGTTGATTCTCGGCTTTGAAGATATCCCGGTCACCGAACCCGCACAGCCGAAGCCGGTGACGGACGAGGTCAAAGCCGTCAACGTTAATTTATCCAAGGTGTAACAGAGGTTTTTATGTCTGAAGTGACATTTCCAGAGGGATTTTTGTGGGGTGGCGCGTTAGCCGCCAATCAGTCAGAGGGGAGCTATCTGGCTGGCGGAAAAGGCTTAACCACGGTGGATATGATTCCTCACGGCACGCATCGCATGCCGGTAAAATTGGGTCAGGAAAAGCGTTTTACACTGCGCAGCGATGAATATTATCCAAGTCATGACGCTATCGATTTTTACCGTCGCTACAAAGACGATATCGCGCTGATGGCAGAAATGGGTTTCACCGTGTTCCGCACCTCAATTGCGTGGAGCCGTATTTATCCGCAAGGCGATGAATTGACGCCAAACGCCGAAGGCATTGCGTTTTACCGCAGCCTGTTTGAAGAGTGCCAGAAATATGGCATTACGCCGCTGGTGACGCTGTGCCACTTCGATGTGCCAATGCATCTGGTGACGGAATACGGTTCGTGGCGCAATCGTAAAATGATTGAATTTTTCAGCCGCTACGCGCGTACCTGTTTTGAAGAATTCAACGGTTTGGTGAAGTATTGGCTGACCTTTAATGAGATCAATATTCTGCTGCACAGCCCGTTCTCCGGCGCGGGGTTAGTGTTCGAACCTGGCGAAAACCCGGAGCAGGTAAAGTATCAGGCAGCCCATCACGAGTTGGTCGCAAGCGCGCTGGTAACCAAAATTGCCCATGAGATTAACCCCGAAAATCAGGTTGGTTGCATGTTAGCGGGCGGGAATTTCTATCCATGGTCGTGCAAGCCGGAAGATGTGTGGGCCGCGCTGGAGAAGGATCGCGAAAACCTCTTCTTTATTGATGTGCAGGCGCGCGGCGCTTATCCGTCTTATGCCGCGCGGGTGTTCCGCGAGAAAGGCGTAGTGATTGCGACGGAACCGGAAGATGCCGCCACGCTGCGTCACACCGTAGATTTTGTCTCCTTCAGCTATTACGCCTCACGCTGCGCCTCGGCAGAGATGAACGAGCAAAACAGCAGCGCCGCCAACGTGGTGAAATCGCTGACCAACCCGCATGTGAAACTTAGCGACTGGGGCTGGGGCATCGATCCGCTCGGCCTGCGCATCACCATGAACATGATGTATGACCGCTATCAGAAGCCGCTGTTTCTGGTGGAAAATGGATTGGGCGCTCACGACGAGATTAATGCCGATGGCGAAATCCATGACGACTATCGCATCAGCTACCTGAAACAGCATATTCAGGCGATGGGCGAAGCGATTGCCGATGGCATTCCGCTGATCGGCTATACCACATGGGGCTGCATTGATTTGGTGGCGGCATCCACCGGCGAAATGAGTAAACGTTACGGATTTGTCTACGTTGACCGCGACGATAAAGGCAACGGCAGTCTGGCACGCATCCGCAAGAAATCATTCTGGTGGTACAAGCAGGTGATAGCCAGCAACGGGCGGAATCTGGCAGCGTTGTAGTCCACAACGCGCAGGCATCCGTAGCGTTAACGGGTTAAGCGATAGCGCTGCCGCTGGAGGATTTCCGTCTGATGCGGCGTGGCGATTGGCCACGCTTGCTGTGGGAACAGATAGAGCCGAATGCTGAACAGATGGAACAGCGGCGTCAGTACCCTTTCGTCGCGCTTCGCCAGCTGTTCCAGCATCAATAGCAGTAAATCCAGCTCCTCTTGCAAATCTGCATGCGGCGGCGTTTGCAGTGACTTCAGGCGGCGTTTGAGAAACAGCGCCAGTTCATGAAACATCTGTCCGCTATCCAGATGATATTGTTGCAGCAGCGCTTTGTGGCGCGCGTAATAGTCAAAGCTGTTGACGCCTAGCCACACTTCCTTGAGCAACATGCCCGCTGAGCGCATATCGGGATGCGGATCGAGCCGTAAACGCGGCAACACCACATTCACTTTATCCAGCATCAGGCTGATAAAGCGTTGGCGACCGAGCAGTGACGAACCATTACGCTCGGTTTCTTTGATAAAGCGCAGCAGTTCGCGTAGACCTTGCCGCACGGCGCGGCGCGCGGTCCACGATGGCCGTTTATTACGCATGATAGCGGTGATAATCACCGCAAACATCACGCCTGCCATGGTGGCAATGGCATTGTTGATCAGCAGCACTAAATCGGGTTTTAGATGGTGACCAAGCCCAATAAAGCCAGGAATCTGAATCGCTACGCTCAGGCCAATCATATTGGTGGAGGGACGCGCGATCATCAGCCCCAGGATCATCAGGCCGGGCGCCAGGCAAATCATCAGGGCTTCAAATGAGGTGGCTTGCGGCAGGAGTAGCGCCACATAAATCACGCTGATAATGATTGCCACGATGACGCCACGAACAAACAACTTCATCGATGTCAGCGGCGTATCCTGACTGGCGAGTAGTGAACAGAGGATTGCCGCCATTACCGGTGCCGATGCGCCATCACGCCACCCCGTCCCCATCCACAGCAGGCAGGAACCGAAGGTGGCGCAGAAAGCGGTCAATGCCGATAGCCGAATCAGCCCTTTATCGAAAAAGCGGTGCGTACGCTTGCCGCGTGCCAATGTGGTGTCGCCCGACAAATCGCTCACCAATCCGCCGACGCTTTGATAAGCACCGGCGATGCGCACAAAATCTGCCAGGCGTTCGATTAAGCCGGTAAACAGCAGCCAGTTTTCGGTCGGCAATGCCCCATTTTGCCAGGCTGCATTAAGTTCAGCCTGACAACCACTCAATGTTTGTTGAATGCCACTGGTTTCCCCTACCGCTTCGCCGTCGTTTAGCCACTGCAAAAACAGCTGAAAAGTGTGAGCTACGTTTGCCGGAAAAGCGATGTGCAGTGTTGAGAGCCGCTGCAAACGCATCTCGATGGCCGTGAGCGTCGGGATCAAATAGGAGAGATGTTGATACTGCACGCTGACCAAACGAATCAGCCGTCGTGCGGCATCACCTTCATAGACGCAGTGGGTAATCAGCACTTCAACCTGCTGTGGATGCGTCGCCATGCGAATCAAAATGTCGTCGCGTTCGGGCGAACTGTCGCTGGGAATACCGGAGAGCAGATCGCTACACAGTTTGCGCGCGTTGAGATACCAGTGACTCACGCTCTGCTCCAGCAAGCTACGCATCGATACGGGAAACAGCAGCGCATGCACCAGGCTGCTGCAGACGATGCCGAGGGTAATCTCTTCAATACGAGAGATCACGATGCTGGTAATCGACAGCGGCGTCGTCACTTCCGGAAAACCCATGATTGCCGCGCTGTAGCCAGCCAGCATAAACACGTAACTCTTCGGCGTGCGGTCGTGCAGCGACAGATAGAGGCAAACGCTGACCCACAGTGATATGCAGAAACAGAACAGCAGCGGATGTTGCACGGTCGGCGGAAAGATAAAGAAGACAAACACCCCGCCCAACAAGGTCCCCAGCAGACGAAACACCGATTTGGAGATGGTTGAAGCGGAATAGAGCTGCGATGCGAGCAAAACCGTGGTAACTGCCCAGGCGGGTTTATCCAGGTTTAATTCAAGGGCGAAATAGAGTGCCAGAAAGGCGGCCAAACAGGTTTTTACAGCAAAAAAAACGGCGTTTTTTGAAAACCACTGCATGACACGGTGACCAGGATGTACTGAATGTTGCGTATCCTGCCAGAATGTGAAAAAGCCTCACCTCGATAAATATGTCTAATTGTTTCGTAATCGAAAACCATGTTCATCACGCGCGGTGTTTGCAATAATTATACGTAAGTGATGCTAATGTAAATCCTCGCTAATGGTGCGGTTTTACCGCGAAATGACCCTTCATGAGCGTTTTACGCGGTTTTAGCACCGATCAGTTATCAGACCAATAAATGTGTTACAGATCACACTTTGCGCAAATGCACCCTTTTTGCTCTGTTATCCATAAAATAATTTCGCACAGAGATGGCATCGTTTCCAGACGCACGCATTGCGCGTAAAAACGCATCGTTAAATGCCTGTGCCGCCATAGGACATCGCCATCAGTACTTTTTTAACCGCAGCGGTGTTAATATTTTCGCGCTGAATCAGGCGCAGATTAACGCGAAGAACTTTCGGGAACGCAGTATGTTACATAAACATCTATTTTTTCGGGAAGCCGACGTGCTGCTTTCCCTGCTCCAACTTTGCAAAATCATCGTTACTGCCCTTTTTCTGCTGCTGTTCATTTCTCGCTCAGCGATTGCTGATATACATGACGATAAAGCGAATCGGATTGTGAGCGGCATTATTAGTTTTACCCAATGGCCAGGATTAACACGCGCGCCTCAACTCTGCGTATTTTCCTCCGCGCAACATCTCTCTTTGCCACAAAATAGTCTGCACTCCGCCATACCGTTTAGCGTGGTTTATCTGACTAACGAGCGCGAATTGGCGACGCAGCGGTGCGATGCAATCTATTTCGGCGATCAGACACCGCATCAGCAGGTTGAACTGTTAAGTCACTTCGAAGGTAAAGCGGTACTTACCCTGGCTGAGAACAATGCCGAATGTACGGTCGGTGCCGCTTTCTGCCTGATCTTTAATACGAATCATACGCTGTTCTCAGTAAACCTTGATTCGCTAGCCAGAAGCGGCGTCAAAGTCAGTCCGGACGTGCTGTTGCTGTCCCGCAATGGAAGCAAATAAGATGAAAATAGAAAATTCAAAAAATGATAAATCATCGATTCGTAATAAGCTGCGCAAAATTAGCATCATTAACTCTGCGGTTATTTTACTGCTGTGCTGGCTGTTGCTTTCGTCTACGTCTTTGCTGTTTATTAAAAGCTACGAGAAAAGAAATCTGGAGTTGATTGCCGCGACGCTCAGCACCACACTGACCGCCGCCACAGTATTTGAAGACAGCTATGACGCGCACAATAAAATCGCCCGGCTCGGCAATGAAGGCATGTTTGATTCCGCGAAACTTGTGACGGATGATCAAACCGTTTTAGTAGACTGGCATGATCAACAAGAGCAAACCGGTTGGTATTCGCGTTTATTGCGCGAGTGGATTTATCTCAAACCGCTTAGCATCAATATTAATCACTCAGAAGCCACTGTTGGTACGTTAACGCTGGAAGGCACCGTTACCGGCGCAGCCGATTTCATTCGTTATTCGCTGATGATTCTTACCTGCGGCATGCTGTGCGTGTTAATCATCTCCTTCTTGTTAAGCGAATTTCTGCATCGCGGCATTCTCGCCTCACTCCGCAATATCACCAGTTCGATCCACTACGTGATTCTTTCCGGTGATTTTTCCTTACGTATTCCGGAAAGTCCGACGCGCGAGTTTCAGCTGTTCTCAGACGATCTGAATTCGTTGCTGACTGAGATGCAGACGCTGCAGGCTTCGCTGATCCGTGATAACCGCACGTTAGCGGCCAAAGCCCTGGAAGATCCCTTGACTGGCCTGGCAAATCGCGCCGCCTTTGTCGCGCGATTAACCCAGTTACTCGATCAGCAACTGGCGAAAGAACGCTTCGTCTTGCTGTTCCTCGATGGCGATCGCTTCAAGAGCATTAACGATAACTGGGGCCACGCCGCCGGAGATGAAGTGTTAAAAGCGATCGGTTCACGTCTTTCCGCCTTAGCGTATAAGCAGGATTTGGTCGCGCGTTTAGGCGGTGATGAATTTGCCATGTTGGTGACCAGCCGCACCAGCGAGGCGCAATTACAGCTGCTCATGCAAGACATTCATGAAGCCATTAAGCAAAAAATTGTTATTGCAGAAGGCACCCCAATCACAACTTCGGTCACCATTGGCTACGCCTGGTCGCAGCATGGCGACACGGTTGAATCTATTCTGGAGCGCGCCGATATGAATATGTACAAAAATAAGGGAATGAGTAAGGTGCGGATATGAAGATGAAAATTTTCCTGATGGTATGCGTATTAGCGGTTGTCGGTTGCCAGACAAAGGGACGTTTTAGTGATGAGCAAATAGCCGCGATGCGGAATGCAGGATTTAGCCAAAATAGCGAAGGCTGGGGGTTAGGCTTATCGGACAAAATCCTGTTTGGCGTCAACGAATCGCAGCTGACGCCAGCCAGTAAAGACACGATCCAGTCGTTGGCGAAAAATCTGGCGGCTACGGGCATTAATCATGTACGTATTGATGGACACACCGATAATTATGGCAAAGCGGATTATAACCAGCAGCTGTCGCTAAAAAGAGCCAACGCCGTAGCAGCACAATGGGCAGCAGGCGCGGCGATCCCGCGCGAAAATATTGTTACGCGCGGATTAGGGATGAGCGTGCCCATTGCCAGCAACAACAGCCCTCAAGGCCGCGCGCAAAATCGCCGCGTAGCCATTGTGATCACGGCACCGTAATCAGCTGGCGCGCGATGGCATAATCATACAGGCGGTCGCGCGCTAAATTCTTCATCTTCACTTCACACATAATGTCGAAGTCATTAAACGACAACGCCCAATCATTTAGGCTTTGGTTGAAATAATAATCGGCATGAGCGCGAAGTTTTGTTTTCGATACGGCTAAATCCTGCTGATCCGGGAAACCGTGATCGGGAATGAGACCTTCCTGCGCAATCGAATAATGTAAAACGGGCCGCACACCGCGCCACGACTCTTTTATCAGTGCAATACGTACATCATCAGCCTGAATATAGTGATTCTCTTTCACCCAATGATGGTGAATATCCAGCACCACCGGACACAAGTTGCGCGCCTGCAACACATCATCCAGCGAACAGGATATTTCATCATTCTCCACCGTCAGCATATTGCGCGCTTCGGCACTGAGCCGCAGAAAGGCGGCGCGAAATCCATCAATGCCCTTTTTGCCGTTCATGTGAATATTGATTTTAAAATCCTGGAACTGACGACCATAACCCATTAATACCGCGCAGGTGGCGTGATATTCCACATCCTCAATGGCGCGATCGACCACGCCATCATTATCGGACGCCAGCACCGTATATTGGCCGGGATGGAAGGACAGCCGGATATTATTCGCACGTGCTAACTCGCCGCAGCGGTGCAATAAGGGTGTGAGATCCGACAGCAATGCACCGTACAACTGCGTTGCTTCCGGCACCGTATATAACGGCAATAGGTCGCTGCCGATGCGCATCATGCGTAATGCATCAGGTTGCGTCGCGAGTTGTTCAAGCATGAGATAGAGGTTTTGCAGATTGTTTTGCGCCAGTTGATTCAGCAGCGTTATGCGTGAATCATCGTCAAGGCTGAGAAAGCGCGTGCGCGTGGTGCTTTTGAAGGGATAAGGCTGTTTAGCCTGTTGATCCATATACTTACAAGCAAAGCCTAATTTCATTTCATCCCCCATTTAATCAGCTTGAAAGCTTAGCTGTTATTGGCGAATCTGCGCGGTTCGTTACGCATTCTAATTACTGCACGGTCTGTAGCGGCGCGATTTATCGCGCAATAAATTGCGCCGCTACGTTAGGTGCGTTCTGCGGAAATTACACGTCCGGGAAGGTCATGCTGCTACCCGGTGCTTCACGATGTAGATGGATAAAGTTCAGGTGACGTTCGTATTGATCAAGAATATCGATGATCACCTGCTCCTTGTTGTAGTCCATTAAATCGTTGCCCTGGCTCCCTTCCAGCAGGAAGGTTTCCAGACGGTAATAGGTCGATTTACCGCTGCGTGCGCGATAGGTAAAGCCCGGTACCGAATATTGCTGCGGCCAGATTTGATAAACAAAATCCTGCTCCTCACCCAGCAGCACGCGCAGATCAAGGTGGCCCAGCGGCTGCCCCTCTTCTGGCTCCGCGCGTTCCAGCGATACGCGTCCGCCACGCAGCTCCAGCTCTTTCGCCACTTCCTGCATGGCCGGGAACAGCACCTCTTCCATCATTTTCTGGGTATAGCGCGTACCCGGATAGTTCATCAGGCGCGACAGGCGTTTCTTCCAGCTCAGGCGATCGTTACTGGCCGGAATGTACGGCGCAGTATCACGGCTGGCACTGGCGCGGCGATGATCTTCCACTTTCAGCGATTTATACAGGCCGGCCATCACAAAGAAAATCACGAAGCTAAAGGGCAAGCCCATGATCACCGTGGCGTTCTGCAGGGCAGAAATCCCGTTGGTCATCAGCATCCCCATGGTCAGCACACCAATGGCAATCGACCAGAAGATACGCAGCCAGTTCGGTGCATCGCTGTTGATGTCTTTCAGCTTTGAGGTGAAGTTACCCAGCACCAGAGAACCGGAATCCGCCGAAGTCACGTAAAACAGCATGCCGGTGATGGTGGCAACCGAAGCACTCAATTTAAACGCCGGATACTGCGCCAGCAGGCTGTAGAAGCCGCGTTCGGCATGCGCCATCACTTCCTGCGCAAAGCCTGCGTCACCATGAATGATTTCATACAGCGCCGCGTTACCAAATACCGACAGCCACAGCAGCGTAAAGGTGAACGGGATAATCAGCGTACCCAATACGAACTCACGAATGGTACGACCGCGTGAGATACGTGCGAGGAACAGACCGACAAACGGCGACCAGGCAACCCACCACGCCCAGAAGAACAGCGTCCAGCTATTCATCCACTCGCGTGGCTGATCAAACGCGAAGGTGTTGAGCGTCATGCCCATAAAGCGATTGACGTAATCCCCCACGTTCAACACTAACGCGTTAAGCAGAAAATCGGTTTTGCCCATAAACAGCACGAACAGAATCAAGCCCAGCGCCAGCGCAACATTCAGCTCAGAGAGAATACGGATGCCTTTATCCACGCCGGATGTCACTGAGATGGTGGCGATGATCACCGACAGCACAATCAACGCCGCCTGCGCAGTGAAACCTTCCGGAATATCGAACAGGACGTTGAGACCGTAGTTCAATTGCACCACACCAATCCCTAACGTGGTGGCGATACCAAAGATGGTACCGATCACCGCGGCGATATCGACGGTATGACCAATTGGGCCATTAATGCGTTTGCCGAAAATCGGATAGAGCGCTGAGCGGATGGTGAGCGGCAGGTTGTAGCGATAGCTGAAGTAGCCAAGCGCGATGCCCATCAACGCGTACATTGACCAACCGGTGACGCCGTAGTGGAACAGCGTCCACACCATCGCCTGACGCGCGGCTTCCATGGTCTGCCCTGCACCTTCTGGCGGCTGCATGTATTGCGTTACCGGTTCGGCAACCGAGAAGAACATCAGGTCAATACCGATACCGGCGGCAAATAACATCGCCGACCAGCTCAGTAAACTGAACTCGGGTTTGGATTGCTCCGGCCCAAGCTTGATGGCGCCATAGCGTGAACACGCCATATAGATGACGAAAACGATGTACAGCGTAGCAGCGAGCATGTAGTACCAGCCAAACGTGGAAGTGACCCAATTAACGGCGGTCAGAAGCCAGCTGGCAGCGAGTTCGCTGTAAAAAATCGTGACAAGTGAAAATGTCAGAATCAGTCCGGCTGAGGTGTAAAACACCACAGGATTGATTCTGTCTTTTTCACTGGCAGGTGGATTAATCATCGATTACCTCTGGTTAATTTCCTGTAGTACATGCCATTTAAGCGTGATTGGTGGTCATAAATGACGAGCCTACGCGAGAACATGCGGTTTTCGTAGGGCACGCGTTAATGCGCACCTGCAAGGTTCCATCCCTCTAACCGCTGCGTTTTTGTAACAATCGAAGCACAGCATCCTAACAAATTTCTTTTTTATATTGAACGTGCAATCAAAAAAAGTTTTAATAGTGTCCTTACATTGCGGTGGAGCTGGAGTGTTATGCCAAAGGTGGGAATGCAGCCGATACGTCGTCGGCAACTGATTGATGCGACCCTGAGCACCATTAACGAAGTCGGGATCAACGACGCCACCATTGCGCAGATTGCGCGACGTGCTGGCGTATCGACAGGCATCATCAGCCACTACTTCAAAGACAAGAACGGTCTGCTGGAAGCCACGATGCGTGACGTGACACGTCAGTTACGCGATGCGGTGGCAGCAAGGTTAAAACCACTGGCAGACGCCAGTACTGAAGCGCGCCTGCTGGCGATTGTGGAAGGCAACTTTGATGACTCGCAGGTGCACAGCGCCGCGATGAAAGCCTGGCTGGATTTTTGGGCCAGCAGCATGCATCAGCCACAGCTGGGTCGTTTAGAACGTGTAAGCAGCCGTCGACTGTTTTCCACGCTGGCAGCCGAGTTTCGTCGTGTGATTCCGCGCGAAAAAGCGCGACTGGCGGCACATGGCCTCGCCTCACTGATTGATGGCCTGTGGCTGCGCGCGGCGTTAAGTGGCAAACCGTTCGATTTGGCTATCGCCAGACAGCTCACCACCCAATTCATTCGTCAGCAATTGGCTGACCAGAATCACTGAGGAAGGAGAAATCATGTCCCGATTCACCGAGCAGCACCTTTACATTGATGGCGCATTGGTTCCCGCTGCGGCAGGCAACACATTCCAGACCATCAACCCGGCAAACGGCGAAGTGCTGGCCGAGGTACACGAAGCGGAACGCGCGGACGTCGATCGCGCGGTTGCCGCAGCGAAGAAAGGCCAGAAAATCTGGGCGGCGATGACGGCGATGGAACGTTCGCGCATTCTGCGTCGGGCGGTCGATATTCTGCGTGAGCGCAATGATGAACTGGCCGCGCTTGAAACCCTCGACACCGGCAAGCCACTGAGTGAAACCCAATACGTCGATATCGTGACCGGTGCCGACGTGCTGGAGTATTACGCGGGCTTGATTCCTTCTCTGGAAGGCCAGCAGATCCCGCTGCGCGATACCTCCTTTGTCTACACTCGCCGCGAACCGCTGGGCGTGGTGGCGGGCATCGGCGCGTGGAACTATCCGATTCAAATCGCCCTGTGGAAATCTGCGCCCGCGCTGGCCGCCGGTAACGCGATGATCTTCAAACCCAGCGAAGTGACGCCGCTGACCGCGCTGAAACTGGCAGAAATCTATACCGAAGCGGGCGTACCAAACGGCGTGTTCAACGTGGTGAACGGTCGCGGCGCGGTCACTGGCCAGCTTCTCACCGATCATCCGGGCATCGACAAAGTCTCCTTCACCGGTGGCGTATCAAGCGGTAAGAAAGTCATGGCTAATGCCGCCGGTTCAACGCTGAAAGACGTCACCATGGAGTTAGGCGGCAAATCCCCGCTGATTATCTTCGATGATGCCGATCTCGATCTCGCCGCTGACATCGCCATGATGGCGAACTTCTACAGCTCGGGACAGGTTTGCACCAACGGCACGCGCGTGTTTATCCCGGCGGCATTGCAATCCACCTTTGAAGCGAAAATCGCCGAGCGCGTGGCACGTATTAAAGCGGGCGATCTTAACGACCCTGAGACCAACTTCGGCCCGCTGGTAAGCTTCGCACATCGCGACAACGTGATGCGTTTTATCGAATCCGGCATTAGCGAAGGTGCGCGTCTGCTCTGCGGCGGTAAACGCCTGAGTGGCGCAGCCTTCGATAACGGCGCGTGGGTGGAACCAACCGTATTCAGCGATTGCCGCGATGAGATGACCATTGTGCGTGAAGAGATCTTCGGCCCGGTGATGTCAATTCTGAGCTACGAGAGCGAAGAAGAAGTGATTCGCCGCGCGAACGCCACCGAATTTGGTCTGGCCGCGGGCGTGGTAACACAAGATCTCAACCGCGCGCACCGCGTGATTCATCAAATCGAAGCGGGTATTTGCTGGATCAACACCTGGGGCGAATCCGCCGCTGAAATGCCCGTCGGCGGTTACAAGCATTCGGGTGTAGGCCGCGAAAACGGCCTGATGACGCTGCAGAATTACACCCAGGTGAAATCTGTGCAGCTCGAAATGACCCGTTTTCAGTCCGTATTTTAATTTTGGCTTTTAACCTGAGGAACGACTAATGGAATTTGATTACATCATTATCGGAGCCGGATCCGCAGGGAACGTTTTGGCAACAAGACTGACCGAAGATAGCAGCGTGAATGTGCTGCTTTTAGAAGCGGGCGGCCCAGATTACCGCTTCGACTTCCGCACGCAGATGCCTGCGGCGTTGGCTTTCCCGCTGCAGGGAAAACGCTACAACTGGGCGTATGAAACCGAACCTGAGCCGTACATGAATAACCGCCGCATGGAGTGCGGACGCGGTAAAGGCCTGGGCGGTTCTTCGCTGATCAACGGTATGTGCTACATCCGTGGTAACGCCATGGATCTGGACAACTGGGCAAAAGAGCCCGGCCTTGAAAGCTGGAGCTATCTGAACTGCCTGCCCTATTATCGCAAGTCTGAAACCCGCGATATCGGCGCCAACGATTATCATGGCGGCGAAGGTCCAGTAAGCATCACCACCTGTAAGCCGGATAATAATCCGCTGTTTGCGGCGATGATTGAAGCCGGCGTGCAGGCAGGATATCCGCGTACTGACGATCTGAACGGCTATCAACAGGAAGGCTTTGGTCCGATGGACCGTTTTGTGACGCCGAAAGGCCGCCGCTCCAGCACCGCGCGCGGTTATCTGGATACCGCGAAAGCACGTCCGAACCTAAAAATCGTCACACATGCCACCACTGACCGCATTCTGTTTGAAGGCAAACGCGCGGTCGGCGTGCAGTATCTGCTGGGTTCCAGCAACACCTCACATCATGCTCATGCGCGCCGTGAAGTGCTGCTGTGCGCGGGTGCAATTGCGTCGCCGCAGATTCTGCAGCGTTCCGGTGTGGGTTCTGCTGAATTGCTGAAGCAGTTCGATATTCCGCTGGTGCATGACCTTCCGGGCGTGGGCGAAAACCTGCAGGATCACCTCGAAATGTATCTGCAGTATGAGTGCAAAGAGCCTGTTTCGCTTTATCCGGCCTTAAAATGGTGGAACCAGCCGAAAATCGGTGCGGAGTGGCTGTTTAATGGCACGGGCGTCGGTGCCAGCAACCATTTCGAAGGCGGTGGCTTTATCCGCAGCCGTGAAGAGTTCACCTGGCCGAATATTCAGTATCACTTCCTGCCGGTCGCGATTAACTACAACGGCTCGAATGCTGTGGAAGCGCACGGTTTCCAGTGCCACGTTGGTTCTATGCGCTCACCGAGCCGCGGCCATGTGCGTCTGAAATCACGCGATCCGCGTCGTCATCCGGCCATTTTGTTCAACTACATGTCGCACGAGCAGGATTGGCATGAATTCCGCGATGCGATTCGTATCACGCGCCAGATCATCAATCAGCCGGCGCTGGATAAGTATCGCGGCAAAGAGATCAGTCCTGGGTTGGATTGCCAGACCGACGAGCAGCTGGATGAGTTTGTGCGCAATCACGGTGAAACGGCCTATCATCCGTGCGGCACCTGTAAAATGGGTAACGACGAGATGTCGGTAGTTGATGGCGAAGGCCGCGTGCATGGTATCGAAGCGCTCCGCGTGGTGGATGCCTCGATCATGCCGCTGATCATCACCGGTAACCTGAACGCGACCACCATCATGATCGGTGAAAAAATCGCGGATAACATTCGTGGTCGCCAGCCGCTGCCGCGCAGCGAAGCGGACTACTTTGTTGCCGGTGATAAACCGGTACGCGCTGAACCAATGCGTGGGTAAGTGTGATTTTAGGGCGACGTGAGTCGCCCTTTTGCTGGTGTCTAGCTAGCCCAATCCTGAAGATTCAGATCAACTACCCGAGCGAATTCCCGCGTATTGTTGGTGACTAAAATTGTGCCTGCCGAAATCGCATGTCCGGCGATTGCCGCATCATTCGCACCAATAGGCGTACCAGACACAGCCAAGGCCATTTTCACTTTCGTGGTCGCATCTACCGCCGCGCGATCCCAAGGCAAAACAGCATCAAGACGGCTCACAAACGCCTCCACCAGCGAGAGATGTTTAGGCGAGGCTTTTTTGCCAATCGCCCCAAATCGCATTTCGGCATAAGTTATAGCCGAGACCACAATGCGATCACGTCGCATAACGCATTGGGTTAACTTTTCAATAACGGCTTCCGGCTGCTCTCGCATGATAAACGAGCAGATATTGGTATCAAGCATGTAGGTTTTCATTAAAGTTCAAACCGCCCGTCTTCAATTACATCGTCTCTATCCTCCAGGAAATCTGTATCTGCCTTCTCTTCTTGCATAAAAGAGCTCCAGCTTGGTTTTACCGGTCGCAAAATCAACGTATCCCCTTCACGGATGATTTCGAGCTCGTTTACCCCATCGAAATCCAGATCACGCGGCAAGCGGATTGCACGGTTATTGCCATTTTTAAATATTGATACTGTTCGCATGAACTTTCTCCTCGCGAAAAATATAAGCATATTATACGAATATGCATGGCATATGCCTACGCACTTTTGCTGGAATTTTGTACTGCATTCTAAAGAAAAATATTTTTCCTGTAACAACGACAACCGCAGTGCTGCCAGGCTCGGGATTTTAGCTATAGCCAAATGTATGTTGTAACTATAACGTTTAACTCTCATCCCGTTGCATTTGGTAATACATAGCAACGCCCTCTTCATCTTCTCTGCCGATAATTCTGCTGCAATAAGCCTCCGCTGCCCTGAGGAGCCGTTATGAACCGCCGCCATTTTTTGTCTTATCTCACCCTTTCCACGCTTGCCATGCGCAGCGGGCTAAACTGGGCTGCACCATCACAGGCAACCACGCACATCCTCCCATTGTGGCCGGGTATCCCGCCAGGCGGAGGCGGCCCTGCAGGCGAAATGGTCATTTCAGATAAGGGCGCGCAGCGCAATATCGTGCAGCCCACCCTTACAGTATCAACGCCGCCCTCGCCCAATGGCCGCGCGGTATTAATTGCCGCCGGTGGCGGCTACACGCGCATTGAAATGGGTAAAGAAGCGTGGCCCGCCGCCGCCTGGCTGACGGCGCGCGGATATACTGCTTATGTGCTGAGTTATCGCTTGCCCCATGAAGGCTGGCGAGATGGCGCAATGGTTTCACTGCAGGATGCCCAGCGTGCGCTGCGCCTGGTGCGGCAGCGTGAAAAGCATGTCAGCGTGCTGGGATTTTCCGCCGGAGGGCATCTGCTCGGTATGGCGGTCACGCGAGCGGATTTCCGATCTTATAGGGCAAGCGATGCCCTGGATAACCTGCCCGCCACGGCCGATCGCGCTGCGCTGATTTACCCCATCATCACACTTGAGCAGCCTTACACGCACACCTCAACGCACAAGATTCTGGTCGGTAAAAATGCGTCAGCAAGTGAAGACGCGGCATGGTCGGTACAGGAATTTGTGAATCCGCACTCGCCGCCCTTCTTTCTGGTGCAGGCAGAGGACGATACCATCGCCAATCCCCATAACACGCTGATCATGGCGAACGCCTGTAAATCTCATCAGGTGCCAGTTGAGATGCATCGCTACAGTCGTGGCGGTCATGGCTTTGGTATGGGCAGGCCTGGCACACCCACGGTGGCGTGGCCAGAGCACTATGAAAGGTGGTTGAAGATCTAACTCACGTCTACCGTTTGCTTGCTGGCTAATCCCGCCAGCAAAGTTTGCGAACTGGCGACCGCACCAAAAATCCCGCCCTGCATATGGATCATGCTGAGCGCGGCTTCGTGGTGTTGCAACTCGGTCGCTGCGCAGCAATCTGACAGCACTAAACACTCAAAGCCGCGATCGTTGGCTTCGCGCAGCGTGGTGTGGACGCAGACATCGGTGGTAATGCCGCTGATGATCAGGTTGCGGATGCCGCGGCTGCGCAGAATCAGTTCCAGATCGGTGGCATAAAACGACCCCTTTCCCGGTTTATCAATAATAATTTCGCCCGCCAGCGGCGCCAGTTCAGGAATGATTTCCCAGCCTGGTTCACCGCGCACCAGAATGCGTCCGCACGGTCCCGGCGCGCCGATTTCCGCCTGCATACGCTTCGAGCGCCAGCGCTTGTTGGCGGGCAAATCACTTAAATCCGAACGATGCCCTTCGCGCGTATGGATGATCGGGAAGCCCAGCTCGCGCATCTT
Source organism: Enterobacter ludwigii (assembly GCA_900068845.1). Lineage (GTDB taxonomy): Bacteria > Pseudomonadota > Gammaproteobacteria > Enterobacterales > Enterobacteriaceae > Pantoea > Pantoea ludwigii_A. The sequence goes on along the minus strand of CEFQ01000008.1, from coordinate 270,146 downwards.
TGCCAGCACCTGCTGAAGCGGCTTGATTGGCGCGCGCGTTAAGGCGATATCGTAGCCCATGCTATCGACATAACCGCCCTTGCCGCAGAAATCGGTTTGCATATCGATAACCACCAGCGCGGTATCCTGCGGGCTGCAACGACCGTCATACGGCCACACGTACGGGGTTGAATCAATCGCGTAATCAGGCATTTTTTTCCTCCATAACATTTACCGCATTTTCACGTTTCAGTTTCACAATCAGCGTGTAGCTGGCGGCGGCAGTTACTAAACCAATCACCGCTTCACCGAACTGTGGGAAGGCGATATGCGCAATCACCGCACATAAGCTGCCGATAGCCCAAGCCGCAAAGGCACTGCCGCGCATGCGGCGCAGGGTGCGCTGCTCGCTGATTTTGGCCATAAAGATCAAATCGACAATCATCACCGCACCAAACGGCGGCACCACGATGCCGAGCAAGCTCAGCCACTCCAGGAAATAGGACCACACGCCAGCCAGCGCCAGCGCCCCGCCAATCACACCAAGGATCACCGTCCACACACGCATTTTGCTGCTGAACAGATGGCTAAAGCCGACCGCGCCGTTATACAAGCAGTGCGTACACACCGAACCGAGATTGATAAACACAAACAGGAAGGCAATCACGGAGAGCAGCATGCCGTGCCCCATCAGCATCGGCAGGAAGTTGCCGCCGTTGCTTGCCGGCTCGACGGCCGCGCCGACCGCAACAATCACCACGCCAAACAGATAAGAGATGACGTTCGCCACCGGGAACGCGGAGAACGCGGCAATCACCGCCGATTTGCCGTCTTTCGACCAGCGGGTAAAGTCAGCCGTCATGGTGCCGGAATCCGCGAAACCGGCCACCACCATCGTCACGGCGGTGCCCATGCTCATCGCGCCTACCGCGCTGCTGCTGCCGGTAAACTGCGTGACGGTGCTGAAATCATGATCCTGACCGATCAACCACAACGCCACCAAACCCAGGATCACGAACAGCGGCGCGGCAATCATGCCCAGCACCGACAAAGCGCGCACGCCGAGGAAGGTGATTGCGGTGTAAAGCACCATAGCAACCGCCGTGACCGCCAGCGCATTCCAGCCAAAGGTTTGGTTGATCACCGTGCCGGTTAAGCCGGTCTGGAAGGCGTACCAGCCAATCACCACGGTCGAGAGAAAACCAGAAACTAAAATGTAGCCTTTGGTGCCGAAGGTCCGTTTCGCCTGCAGCGCGAAGTTCATACCGGTCTTTCCGGCGAACCAGCTCAGCGCGCCGACATAGGCAAACAGCACCAGATTCCCCAGCAGGATGGCAATCAACGCTGGCCAGAATCCAAGGTGCCAGGTAATGATGCCGCCAAACAGCGCATTCGTCAGGATCATCGGGAAACCAAACCATACCGCCGAAACCGAACCGGTCGAATGGCGATGGCTGAGCGGCACCGGTTCGTGCTCGAACTCCTGCTCTAAAGTCGGTGAATTTTTGTTAGTCATGGGCAACTCCGATTGAAACAGGTGTGATGTGATTCCACGGTTGAATGCGCTCGAATGCGGCACTGGCCGCCAGCACCAGACCATCGTCCAGATGACGACCTACGATTTGCATGCCAATCGGCAATCCGCTGGCGGTAAAGCCCGCAGGAACAGACGCCGCCGGTTGGCCGGTAAAATTGAACGGGAAGCAGAATGAGAGCCAGTGATCGCTGCGCACCATGCGCCCATCGATTATCTCAGGTCCCTGCATGTTGAGCGGGAATGGCGGCACCGCCAGCGTTGGCGACAACAGCAGATCGTAATGCTGCATAAAGCGCCACATCTGATTGCACAGCTTTTTGCGCGTGGTGTTGGCATCGGTGAAGGTTTCTGCGCGCCAGTCACGTTGCAGCATGGCGCTGAGATGCGGTGACATGCGCGCACCGAGTTCAGCCTGCATGTGGCGCATGCCGCTAAGATCGCTCTCAAAGGCCACCAGCGCGGCGAAAGTGGCCGCCTCATCGACGATGCCGGGATCGATTTCATCCAGTTCAGCACCGAGTTCATGCGCAAAACGGCGCGCGGCTCGAGTGACAACGTCACGCACTTCAGGATCGACAGCGATGTAGCCAAAATCAGCGCTGAACGCGATACGCAGGCCGCTTAGGGGTTTATTCAGCGAGCCGAGCCAATCAACATCATTGCAGGGAATCGAGTGGCGATCGCGCATATCGGGCCCAGCCATCACGGACATCATCAGCGCGCTGTCGCGCACCGAACGTGTCATTGGGCCGATATGCTCCAGCGATTCCCAGCTGGAAACGCCGGGATAACGCTCGTCGCGACAGCCCGGCCACAACGGCACGCGCCCCATCGAGGCTTTCAGGCCAAACACGCCGCAGTGTGCGGCAGGAATGCGCACTGAACCACCGCCGTCGCTGCCCAATGCAATCGGACACAACCGCGCAGCCAATGCCGCACCGGAACCGGCACTCGAACCGCCTGGCGTTTTGGTGAGATCCCACGGATTGCGCGGTGAAGGAAACAGCGGATTATGCCCAACGCCACTGTAACCAAACTCCGGCGCGGTGGTTTTCCCCAGCAGCACGGCATCGGCGGCCAACAGGCGTTCAACGGTGATGTCATCTTCATCCGGGACAAAATCGGCATAGGCATGCGAACCAGAGGTCGTTTTTACCCCCGCCGTGCAAATCAGATCTTTCACCGCCAGCGGGACGCCAGCCAGCGCGCCCAACGTTTCACCGCGCGCGCGTTTCGCATCAATGGTGGCCGCCTGTTGCAGTGCCCGTTGCGGCGTGGCGGTACAAAATGCCTGGATCTGTGGCTCACGCTGTTCCATGCGTTCGAGCGCGGCTTGCGTCACTTCCTGCGCTGAAACCTCCCCGCTACGCATCAACGCCGCCAGCGTGGTGGCATCTTCATCCAACAGTGCATCAAACATGCGAATACTCCCGATTGCTAACTTAACGGGAACATTGCAGTTTGCGTGCCAAAAATTTCCGAAAACGGTGTGGCCTGCGGCCAGGCCAGATGGGATACGCTCTTGGATACAAGATCGAATACTTATGTTTCTTTACATTGCAGGTTAGGCGCTGAGAAGCACGAAAATGGCGCAGCGATGCGCCATGATGGCGAGCGCTATCTCACTCAGCTGTGGGAATCACATCTGCCAGAACCTTTTCGATCACTTCTACCACACGTCTGACGCGCAGCGGGATAAAGCGCGCATCAGGAAACACCGCGTAGAGAAAACGATCCGGCAGACGGTATGCAGGCAAGATTCTCATCAGCGATCCAGATTTCAACGCTTCATGCACCAGCGGTAATTGCATACCGCCAACGCCGATGTTCGCCTGCAGCGCCTGCAACAATCCTTCGCTGCTGTTGGCACAGAATACGGTGTTCACAGCCAGCGCCACCGTTTCGTGCTCGAATATCAGCCGCAGCGGTGCCTGTTTACCAATGCCGCTAAAGCGGACATGCGGTTGCGCAGCCAGCTCTGCCAGGGTGGTAATCGGCGTCGCGCGTACCCGCTCAGGTGCAGCGAACAGCGGCGTTTCAATACGCGCCAATAATCGCGCGGGAAACATCTCCGGCGGTGTTTCACTCAGACGCAGCGCGATATCCACGCCCTCACTCACCAGTTCGGCCACCCGATCGTCGAGCGCGATGGTCAGATGCAGTTCAGGGTTCATTCGCTGCAGCTCCAGCAAATGTGGCAGAAAGCGCTGGCCTAATCCGCTGGGTAACTGGATATGCACGCGCCCTTGCAGCGCTCGCTGCGTCGGACGTAACTGGCTCTCCACGTCCTGCATCGCGGCAAGCAGCGGCTGCATTTGCTGTAAGTAACGCTCGCCCTGCTCGGTCAATCTCATGGCGCGCGTGGTGCGGTGTAGCAACACGATACCGAGTTCATCCTCCAGCGCAGCGATTTGCTGGCTCACGGCGGATTGTTTCATATCACCCAAGCGTGCCGCTGCCGAAAACGATCCGGCCTGCGCCACACGAATGAAGGTGTTGATGGCGTTGAGTTTGTTATTCATTTAATGATTTTTCTAATAAGTGACATCTAAATAGTGGGATATCAGCAGTAAAAATTATAGATAACACTGTGGCTGTCATATTCACAGGAGAATAATCATGTCGCAGAGTCATAACTTCGCCCTGGTAGCGGGCGCAACCGGCATTGTTGGCAGACAGCTGGTTAACGCATTGCGTCAGCAGGATTGGCAGGTGATTGGCCTGACGCGCAAGCCTGCAACATCACCCCAGGATATCCCTTTCATCCACGTTGATCTGTTGGATGCGCAGCAGAGCGCACAGGCATTGGCCCCGCTCAATCATGTCACGCATATCTTCTACAGCGCGTGGCTGAATGCCGCCAGCTGGCGTGAAATGGTCGAACCCAACGTGACGATGCTGCGCAATCTGGTGGTTAACATCGAAAATATTGCACCGCTGCGCTGCGTCAGTTTAATGCAGGGATATAAAGTGTATGGCGCGCATTTGGGGCCGTTTAAAACGCCCGCGCGCGAGAGCGATCCCGGCGTGGCGGGAGCCGAATTCAATGCGGAACAGCAGCATTGGCTAAGTGATTATCAGCGCGGTAAAAGCTGGCACTGGCACGCATTGCGTCCCGGCGTAGTGGGCAGCGCAGCCACGGGTAACGCCATGAATCTGGCACTGAGCATCGCGCTCTACGCATCACTGTGCAAATTTCAAGGCTTGCCGCTGCGATTTCCAGGATCAGCCCAAGCCTGGCACAGCATAGTGGATCATACCGATGCCGACTTACTCGCGCAGGCCACGCTGTGGGCGGCCAATGCCCCCGGTGCCGACAATCAAGCATTTAACGTTAACAACGGCGATTTATGGCGCTGGAGTGAGCTATGGCCCGCGATTGCTCGCTGGTTCGAACTGGAAAGCGCGCCGGCAGTGAATCTATCGTTTCATCAACTTTTCCAGGATTATCGCGCGCAGTGGCAGATAATCGCTAAAGACCATCAGCTGATTGAGCCGGATATCTTGCAGCTGAATGATGGGCGATTTGCCGATTTTGTCTTTGGCTGGGATTACGACATGTTTGGTGACGGCAGCAAATTACGGCGCGCGGGTTTTAATGGTTACCAGGCAACGGATGCGATGTTCTTTGCTCTGTTTGCGCAGTTACGCAGCGCACGAATTATTCCTTAATCCGCGTCAGGGAAGTTCAGGCTTCCCTCATAGCTCATCATTAAAAGGTCATATCGCACTCCCCATTATCGCTATATACTCCGGTGCATATCGAATTCAGGAGTTTCTATGCACCTCTCTTTTAACCGGATTATTCTCGCCGGCCTGCTCACTTTTACCTCTCTACACAGCTATGCCAGCCGCGTGGTGACCGATCAGATTGGCCGTCAGGTGACGATTCCCGATCACGTCGATCGTGTAGTCGTGCTGCAACACCAAACGCTTAACCTACTGGTGCAGCTCAACGCTACCGATAAAATCGTGGGTATCCTGGCGAACTGGAAACAGCAGCTGGGTGAAGGTTACGCGCAGCTGGTGCCTGAGTTAACGCATAAAGCGCTGCTGGGCGATTTAACCCATGTTGATATGGAACAGCTGGTGGCACTGCATCCGCAGGTGGTTTTTGTCACCAACTATGCGCCAAAAGAGATGATCGATCAGATTTCAGCATTAGGCATCCCGGTGCTGGCCATCTCACTGCGTCATGATGATGCCGGTCAGCAAGGCAAAATCAATCCCATGATGCAGAATGAAGATCAGGCTTACGATCTCGGCATCAAGGAAGGCATCACGTTGATCGGCAATGTGGTCAACAAGCCAACACAGGCGCAGGAACTGATTGATGCTGCGTTTGCAGGACGCAAAATCGTCAGCGAGCGCTTAAAAAATTTGCCCGAGCCGCAGCATGTGCGCGCTTATATGGCGAATCCCGATCTCACCACTTACGGTTCAGGGAAATACACTGGTTTGATGATGGCTCATGCGGGTGCATTTAATGTGGCTGCCGCGACCGTTCAGGGTTTTAAACAAGTCAGCATGGAACAGGTGGTGGCGTGGAATCCACAGGTGATTTTTGTGCAGGATCGCTATCCAAACGTGGTGCAAGAGATCCAACAGGATCCACGCTGGCAAACCATTGATGCGGTAAAAAATCATCAGGTGTGGCTGATGCCGGACTATGCCAAAGCCTGGGGCTATCCGATGCCAGAAGCGATTGGCTTGGGTGAACTGTGGATGGCGAAAAAGCTCTATCCGGAAAAATTCCGCGACATCGACATGCAACAACAGGCTGAAAGCTGGTACCAACGCTTCTATCGGACGCACTATCATGACAACGTTAAACATTCTGGCAGCCGGTAGCCTGCGCGCGGTCTGGCCAGATTTAATGGCATCATTCACCTCGCTTAGCGGTCTAAGGATCACTACCGATTTTGGCCCGGCGGGCAGGCTACGTCAGCGGATTGAGGCCGGTGAAGCATGCGATTTTTTCGCCTCCGCTAATCGGCTGCACCCTGAAGCGCTGTTGCAGCAAGGACGCGCAGTAAAGCTAGGATTATTTACTGCCAACACGTTGTGCCTGACCGCCAGGCGTGACATTGTCACACGCGCTGATGACTGGTTATCGCTACTATGTCGGGATGGTTTGCGTGTAGCGACCTCAACGCCGCTCAGCGATCCTTCTGGCGATTATACATGGGAACTGTTTGATAACATTGAGCGTCTTCATCCCGGCTCGGGGAACAGGCTCAAAGCCAAAGCGCGTCCGATGGTGGGCGGCACAGACGGTTTGATAGTGCCTAACGGTGAGCTGGCGGCGCAGTGGCTCATTGAGCAAAAGCACACGGATATGTTTATCGGCTACGCCAGCTATGCGCCGCGTTTGCAGCTCTGCCCTCAGCTGCACGTGTTGAATATCCCCGCGCCTTATAACGTGGTGGCCGAATATGGTTGGGCGTGCTGCTCTGATCCCGCGCTTCCCCTCGCGGCTTTTCTCTCTTCAGCCGCGGCGCAGACTATCTTGCAACAGCATGGCTTCCAACTCTCCGCTACACCGCGATAGCAACCAGCACCAGGCACAACAGTAGAACGTAAATCCGCGCATGCCAGCGATCGGACACCGCCGGAATACATCGGCGGGCAAACAGCATCCCCACAAAACCGGCAACCACCAGCAGCAGTAAAATGGTCAGGCTGATAAATCCCAGATAACCGCTAGCGGGTATTTGCTGCCCGCCGCTGATGGCGTAAGTCGTCGCGCCCAACATGGCGACCGGCAGCGACAGCGGATTGGCCGCGCTGACGCAATCACGCATGGCATAACCATGACGACGCAGCAGCGGTACAGTCATCACGCTGCCGCCGACGCCCAGCATGGCGGCAATCATGCCGATCAAGGTGCCGCCCGCGCTGGCGGTCAGCCGCGACAAAACTCGCGGTGCAGCGCGTGTAAGAAAGCCTTTGCGCAGCAGGCAATCGGCGATGGTCACCAGCATGTAAACCATAAAAAGTCCCCGCACCCACATATCACTCATTGCGCCAGCCAGCCATGAACCGATCACCGCACCGAGCGCGATAAACCCGATGAGCGGCAGCAGTGTGGCTTTATGCAGTTTGCCAGCCCGCCAGTTTTGGTAGCTGGCCCAACCGGCATTGAAAATCATCACGGCGGTCGAGGTCGCCACCGCGATGTGCATCGCATGTTCCGCCAGCAACGGCTGCTGCACCATCAGTTGATAAACAAATGGCACCACCACAAAACCGCCGCCAAAGCCAAACAGCACCGTGGTGATGCCGGTGGCAAAACCCGCCAGACCAATCATTAACAGCTCGTTCATCGCTTTTCTCTGCATCATCAAAAGAGTGATGTAGCTTACGCAGCAACCTGCACGCTTCCCATTTGTGCAGCGCTCAATTACCCTTGCAAATCAGTCAATGTTCGGTGGATGTCTGCTATGCGAAATAGTCACATTGATGAATACGACAAAATTGATCGTGACGTCGTGGCGCTAGGAAATGACTACGCGCAAGGATGCGTGCTGCCGGAACATCAGCATCGCCGCGCGCAGTTGCTGTATGGCGCAACTGGATTAATGCACGTTTCGACTCAGGCTGGCGAATGGGTGGTACCGCCGCAGCACGCGGTGTGGATTCCGCCAAACACCGCGCACAGGGTTAAGTTTGTCGGCGTCTCGACGCGCAGTATGTATATTGAGCCGCTGTGCGCGGCAGCATTGCGCGATAACACACGCTGTTGCGTCATTAGCATCTCGCCGCTACTGCGCCAGTTGTTGATTGAAGCTGTTGATTTACCACTACTATACGCATCCGATCGCGATCGATTGCTGGTGCAGTTGCTGCTGCTGGAGTTAGCGGCGATGCCTGCACGGGAATTTGATATTCCGCTGCCCCAGCATCCGGCGCTGTTAGCGCAATGCCAGAACTTCTTACAAGCACCCACCATTCATGATTCGCCCGATCGCTGGGCCGGAGCGCTCTTTATGAGCTCCAGCACCTTCCGTCGGCATTTTCTACAGCAAACCGGTTTGTCCTTTTCCGCCTGGCGACAGCGTGCCTGTGTAGTAACGGCGCTGGCGATGCTGGTGGCGGGCAAATCCGTTAACGAAGTGGCGCTATCGCTCGGCTACGACAGCAGTTCAGCCTTCTCGACCATGTTTCGCCGCGTCACGGGTCAGGTTCCCTCATTCTACGCCATGCAAAATTGAGCAAACCTTCACCACTTAGCTGGCGATTTCAGCCTGAAAACCGACGGTATATCGCATAATAAACTTGTATAACCAACTGATTATTAATCAATTACTTTTTAACAACAGCGTGTCGAAGGTTCAGACGATTAGCTGATGCTGCACCGCATCCAAAAACGCACGTAGCGCCGCCGGTTGACGTTCTCGCGACATATAGAGGCCGTAGATCGCCAGCGTTTTCGCCTGATAGGTCGGCAGCACGGTTTGCAGCTGGCCGTTATCGAGGGCGTGACGTGCTTCCATCTCCGGCACCATCGCCAGACCACAACCGGCGATCGCCGCGTCACACAGCACCGAGGAGATGCCAGCGCTGAAATTGCCGTTCACCGTCGCAGCTATCGTTTCACCCTGCGTATCGCAAAACTGCCAGCTCTGCCCGGCAAAACGGCTGTAATGCAGGCAATTATGCTGCGCCAAATCAGCGGGCGTTTGCGGCGCACCGTGCGCCTGTAGATAGTCCGGCGACGCGCACACCACTGAAACACATTCGCCTAAACGCCGGGCAATGGCACCGGGTTCAGGATCGTCGGTAATGCGCACCGCCACATCTATACGCTCACCAATCAAACTCACTGGCTGATTGTTGATCTCCAGCTCAATCCGCACTGCCGGAAAACGCGCCAGGAATGCTGGGATCATCGGGCTAAGAATATGTGTGGCGGTGGAGTGCGCACAGGCGACGCGCAACGTGCCATGCGGTTCGCTATGAGCGCCCTGATCGGCAATCTCTTCAGCCAATCTTGCCAGCGTGCGCGATTTTTCGAGGATCTTTTCCCCGGCAGGCGTGATGGTGAGCTTGCGCGACGATCGATGCAGTAAGCGCGCACCCGCCCACTTCTCCATCTCATCCAGATAGCGGCTGACCATCGGCCGCGAAATATCCAGCGCGCGCGCCGCGGCGCTTAGGCTGCCCAGCTCGCAAATGCGGTTAAATACCGTTGCCGCCGTCACTCTGTCCATATGGGCTCCATCTGATCGTTTTATGAAACTGATCATATCCAGTTACAGGAATTCTAACAGTCCGAAATTTCCCTACAATAGCGACTTCAATCACGGCGAGGTGCCGGATAAAGGAAAATTTGATGAAAATGAAAACACTGTCGCTGGCACTGGCCTTTTCCACCCTGCCTGCTTTCGCTGCGCCGCTGCATTTGGAGGTGTATAACCCACAGGAAAAGGGCATTTTCCCTGTCTCCTCTACGCTGGTTTCCGGTCCGCATGAAGCGATACTGTTTGATGCGCAGTTCAGCACGAAAGACGGTGAGAAGCTGGTGCAAATGATCAAAGCCAGCGGCAAAAAGCTGACGCAGATTGTCATCACCTCTGGCGATCCTGATTTTTACTTTGGGCTTGAACCAATTGTAAAAGCGTTCCCACAGGTGAAGATTGTGGCGACGGCCGATGTGGTGAAACACATCCAAGCCACCAACGCCGCCAAGCTGGCTTATTGGGGCCCGCAAATGAAGAACGGTGCGCCAAAACAGCTCTATGTACCGCAGGTTACGCAGGCGACGACGTTTAAAGTCGATGGCGAAACCCTGGAGCTGCATCATGCCAATGATTACGCCGCCTACGTGTGGATTCCGGCGAACAAAGCGATTCTCGGCGGCACCGGCGTGGCTTCAGGTATCCACGTCTGGACTGCCGATACGCAAACGCCAGCAGTTCGACAGCAGTGGCGCAATGTGTTGAGTGAGATGCAAAAACTGCAGCCTAAACAGGTGATTCCGGGGCATTATTTGGGTGAACGCCCGACGGGCGATGCGGCGATTACGTTTACTTTGAACTATCTGCACACCTTTGAGAAAGCGCTGCAGCAGCACAAAGGCGCTGCGCAGGTGATCGAAACTATGAAAGCCGCCTATCCGAATTTGCCGGATGAGAGCTCGCTGGATCTCAGCGCCAAGGTAAATACCGGCGAAATGAAATGGTAATGAATATTTTGCGTGTACAAACTTTGACGAACAATACAAAGAGAGTCTGATTTGCTAGGATTTTGGCCCGAATAAGCAATATAAGGTGGCGGGTCATGCCGCAAAAAAGAGCGACGCTGATTGGTTTGATGGCCATTTTATTGTGGAGCGCGATTGTCGGACTGATTAAAAATGTCAGTGAAGGATTCGGTCCGGTGGGCGGTGCGGCGCTGATCTACAGCGCCAGCGCGATACTGCTAACCTTCACTGTGGGCCTGCCAAAACTGCGCACTTTTCCGCGCAGCTATTTGATTATCGGCAGCGTGCTTTTCGTCTGCTACGAACTCTGCTTGTCACTCTCGCTGGGGTTTACTCACAGCGGTCGTCAGGCGATTGAAGTCGGCATGGTCAATTACCTGTGGCCAAGTTTGACCATCGTTCTCGCCGTGATTGTGAATCGGCAGAAAACCAATCCACTGATTATTCCAGGCGTTTTGCTGGCTGTTGCGGGTATTTGCCGCGTGTTGGGCGGCGATCACGGCTTCTCATTCAGCGAAATGGCCCGTAACGTGATGGATAATCCGCTGAGCTACGGTCTGGCATTGAGCGGCGCGGGTATTTGGGCGGTGTATTGTGTGGTCACCAGGAAAATTGCTAACGGCAGTAATGGCATTACGCTGTTCTTTATCTTAACCGCGCTGACGCTATGGTTGAAATTTGCGCTCTCTCCGCAGCCCTCATTCATATTATCCGCCGAGGTTTGGATCTGTCTGGCATTAGCCGCGATGGCGATGGGCTTTGGCTATGCCGCATGGAATGTCGGCATTTTGCATGGCAACGTGACAATTTTGGCCGCCGCATCCTACTTTATTCCGATCGTTTCCTCGATTCTCGCGGCCTTTATTCTGCGCTCGCATCTGACCGTTGCCTTTTGGCAAGGTACTGCAATGGTTAGTCTTGGCTCGTTGTTGTGCTGGTGGTCGACCCGAGGACAGAACACATAATACTTATCCTTAGAACAAAATTAACTCGTTGATCATTTCCTGCACAGCCAACGATCTGTTGCTACTATAGCAACGCAACACACAGCAATGCGTTGCTACGAGAATTTAAGATTGGTAACGTTTACCTGGCCCGCGTTTAGCGGGCTTTTTTTTGCCGGTTATAAATAACGCGGCTTTTCGCTGCGGAATCCAAGGCCAATTAAGCGACCAAACAGATGGCGCAGGAACGGAAAGCGACTAATCAACTGTGGCACTTTGCTCGGCGTGCTGCGTTTACGCTTATTACTGCTCATTTTGATTTGCAGAAATTGGGTCGCGACCGTCGGGAACTGGCGGCGCTGCTGCACCCTTTGCAGATCGCGCACTGTCACGCTGCCCTGCTGCAGCGGTTTGGTCAGGATATTGGCAGCGGCCACCGCATCCTGAATCGCCAGATTAACGCCAACGCCGCCAATTGGTGACATCGCATGTGCGGCATCGCCAATACAGAGCACGCCCGGCTTCATCCACTGATCAAGACGATCGATGCGAATCGACAATAGCTTGAGCTTTTCCCACTCATCGACTTCCGCCATGCGTGCTGCATCGAACGGCGCAACCTGCGCCATGGAAGTTATTAGCGCATCTAATCCCGCCCGCTTTAACTCGTCGAACTGGTTTTTCTGTATGGTGTAGCCGCACTGCCAGTAATCACCGCGATCGATAACGATGAAATTCTGTTTCGGTCCTTTGTGGCCCATGCCCAACTGCGGATCGTCAGGATGTTTCTCCAGCCGGAACCACAACACATCGCGCGGAGAGCCGAAGCTTTTTCCGCTGAGCCCCGCTTTGGCTTTGACCTGCGATTGCCGGCCATCAGCGCCAATCACTAAAGAAGTGCGAATAACATGACGGTCATTACCCTGTAACGTTTGCACGCCGCTTATTGCGCCATTCTCATAAATGAAGTCGTCAAACGTAGTGGATTGCAGCAGGGTGAAACCGGGAAACTGGGCCGCTTTTTTCGCCAGGAAATTGAGGAAATCCCATTGCGGCATAAAGGCGATGAAGCGGCACTGCACCGGCAAACGCGAGAAATCCGCCATGGTGATCTCCTCGCCGCCCACTTCCGCCTGCAGCTTCTCGGCACGCTGATGCGGCAACGCCAGTAATTCATCGAGCAGACCGAGCTGGCGCATGATCTCCAGCGTTGAAGGGTGAATGGTATCGCCGCGAAAATCGCGCAGGAAATCGGGATGTTTCTCGATAACCACAGCGCGTAATCCAGCACGCGCCAGTAAATACCCCAGCATTAACCCCGCGGGACCGCCGCCGACAATACAACAATCCGCACTTAACGATTTTTCCTGTGTTGCCTGCATTATCTGCCTCATATCAATATGATAATGGTTATCATTTATAGCATAGGTTGATGCTAATGCGATGAAGCCAACATTAATGCCCACTGCACAGGCGGCACGGCAACGTTACGCTATACGCGGGCACATCATTAACAACACCTCAACGTTGAGTCGTTTAGCGCAGAGATTGATCGCTGGGCAGCGCTAACGCCATCGATGGACGGCAGAGGTAACGTGCGGACGCTAAAAGCGTCCCTGATAAATGCATCGACTTAACGTCCATGCCTGCATTTTCCTTAAGTTATTGTTAACAATAAATTAGCACTTTTGGCCAAAGCATTGCGCCACTGATTCGCCATATTCCTGTACATATTAAATAAATTTGTATAAGTTTGTCCGCTAAAGTTATACGTTAACCTCGAGGATGGAACCATGCGTCAGGATCGTAACTTTTCCGCAGCGTCGGATGCTATTGCGCGCTACTTCAAAGAAGCCTCTTTGCCTTCACAGCAGGAAACGCTGGGGCAAATTGTGGTTGAGATTTTGCGTTCAGGGCGGACGTTGAGCCGTAAAGCGTTGTGCACCAAGCTGCTGTGCCGCATGGAACAAGCACGCGGGACTGAAGAGGAAATTCATTATCAGCAATTAATTGGCCTGATGTTTTCCGTTGAACGAGAATCCTAAAACAGGCGCTGTTGGCCTGAGAATTAACCAAGTGGCTTCCGCCTCATTCACCTGCTGGTAAGACTGAATCCACTTTGTTATTTGCCGCAGGTCTTCCGCGGTAACCAGAGAGAATCTATGTATAGAAGTGATGAAGAACGGCTTACCGACATCATCATGGGCGATGCGATTTTACAGTTGCTAAAAAAATCCGGCCCGGTTTCTACCCGCACGCTGCTTGAAAAGCTGCGCGTGATGGCATCAGTTGAACGCGATCCACCGCGGCAGCAAGCGCTGAGCCGAGCTATGTCTGAAGTAATGAGTCATATTGAAACGCCACAGTCGAGCGGCGTGGCGATCAAGAATACCGACAACGTGACGCATATTTTCCGTAATCGTGACGGTTCAGGTAATGGCACTAAGCATTGAGCTTCGGGCGAACGCTGACTAATCAACGTTCGCTCTTTCTTGCAAAGATGTAGACCCTTCTGTCTTGTTTTCTCCTGGCACTCTGTTAAATTCATCTTTCACAACGAATTTTTGCGAGCTTATATGTCTTACCTCAACGCCTTGACCACAGAGACCACCACCACCGCATTTGGCGGCGGCGTGTGTGCATCTGTAGCGAAGACATAAGCTCCAGCATCCTCAGCCCCGTCAATCACTGGACGGGGAAGGGTCTCCGTTCATAGCATGTAGAAAGGAGACAAACCATGCAGCCATCGCAACATAAAGCCTTGTTAGTCATTGATATGCAGAACGGGTTATTTCACGCTTCGCCAGCACCCTTTGCTGCACAATCGGTGTTAGCCAACATCAATCAGCTAATCGGGTTAGCCCATCAAGCGCATGCGCCCGTTTTCTTCGCGCGCCACGCTGGGCCGGAGGGTTCGCCGTTGGCCGAAAGTAGTCCGCTGACGCAGTTGATTCCGGAACTGCAAATTGATGCCGCCCGAGATCGGGTATTTGTGAAGAAATATCCCAACTGCTTTCGTGACACTGAATTACTGGCCGCGCTGAAAAATGCCGATATTAAAGAACTGGCCATAGTTGGGATGAAGACGGAATATTGCGTGGATACCACTTGCCGTGCCGCTGCTGACTTGGGCTATCGCGTTGCACTGATTGAGGATGGGCATACTTCTGTGGATAACAGCGTGTTAAGCGCCCAGCAAATAATTGCACACCATAATCAAACGCTGGCCGGGCCCTTTGTGCAGCGGGTAGCAAGCGCGGCATATATATTCTGAGAAGTTAATCAATGAGGGCGAAAGCCCTCTTTTTGCTTGCATGCTATTACATCAGCGCAACGCCAAAGCGTTTAAGTAGCGTGGCCCAAAGCAGAAATAGCAGGATAGTGAGTACACAACTCGCCACCAGCGTCGGCCAGAATCCGAGGCGTTGATAGAGAAACGGAAAGGCGATAAACATCGGCAAGGTCGGTACCACATACCAGAAGGTGTACCATGCGTGACTGGCAATTTTGGCCTGGCTTTGCCCTTCCAGCTTCATCCAGATCAGCACCAACACCGTAACCAACGGCAAGGCGGCAATCAGTCCGCCAAGGCGATCGCTCCGTTTAGCCACTTCCGAGATCAGCACCACCATGCCGGCGGTAATGGCATATTTGGCAATAAGCCACAGCATGCGGTTATCCTTCCGTTAATAGTTAACTATCAATGACGTATTGCGCATCCGCACTGCGACATTTCACCCGGCACATGTTTGCCGTGATGGGAATGGCGCACCTGCAATTCACCCTGCTGCCAGACATTGCTGGCGTCAGTACGGTTTTCCAGTAAACGATTCAGCGCTTCACTCACCAGCAGATCACGGCGCTGCGACCAGCTGGTCAGATGCCAGGTCGACGCACGCGCTTCATCAACATCACCAAAACCCACCACCGCGACATGTGCACCTTGCGCAAAATCGCGCACCGCTTGTAAGGCGCCGAATGCCAACACATCGCTTTCGCAGAACAGCGCGTTAACGCGCTCGGCAGCACGGTTTTTTTTTAAGTACGCCATCATTGCCTGATAGGCCAGTTCACGATCGTTGCCACCGGCAGAGAGTTGGAGGGTAAGTTCTTTTTGTTCGGCTTGCAGACTGGCGGCAAAGCCCTCCATCTGGCGCACAGCCGCACGATGTTGCAGGCTGTGCATAAAGCCGAAACGTTGATGACCTTGCGACAGCAACAATAAGCCTATCTCTTCGCCCGCGGTATAACCATCCGCCATCACGACGTTGGCTTCCGCGCTGGCGCTGTGGCTGAGATGTACCGTCGCGGCCTGCGGCAGAATATCTGCTGCCACGCGCAGTTCATCGCTAAACTGCGAGGTTAGAAAGACTAAACCGCCGATTGGAAGTTGTGCCGCGTGACGAAGCGCACTGTGATAGCTTTCGCGGGAATGAGCATTAAGCAGCAGCGTAATAAAGCCACGTTCATTCAGCTGGCGCGTAACCTCATCGAGTAGCTTGACGGTATTAGGATTGATAAATTCATTGCTGACAATGCCGACGATATTGGAATTTACGGCCATGGACTGACACTCCTGCAACTTAGCGTGCGGTAATTATTGGTAGGTAACAAAAGTCTGCATGCCACGTTACCCGAATATTCCGCTAGCGCCAATCGCTGGCCGTAGTTCCTTTTCTGATTTTATTAGCGACGCGTTAGCGCTAATCGAACGCCTAAACCAATAAAGGTGCTGCCCACCACACGGTCGAGCCATTTTTGCAGCATCACATTGCGCGACACCGCGCTGGCCGCGCTGCCAGCCACTACTGCAAAGCTGACATCAGTGATTAAACCGACGACAGCGTACGTCAGGCCGAGTAACAGAAATGAACTGGCATGATGATTACCATCGACCACCACGAACTGCGGAAAAAAGGAAATAAAAAATAGCAGTACTTTTGGATTGGTAATGGAAGTGATAAAACCGCGGACTAATAAATTGCGTGTATTGGAGCGTGGAATATCGTCTGGCTGTGTGTTCACTTCTTCACGACTGAAAAAGGTGCCCCATACCATTTTACTGCCCAGATAGATCAAATATGCCGCACCAATATATTTAATCACTGTAAATAACAGCGGTGAGGCCGTAATTAATGCCGTCAAACCAACGGCGCTAGCCAACGCATGTGTGCAACTTCCCAGCGCCACGCCACTCGCTGATATCACGCCGCTACGTCGCCCATTCGCTACGCTTTGTCCAACGACATAAGCCAAATCCGGTCCCGGTGTAATACACAACAGAAATACGGATGCGAGGAAAAGCGGAAAGTGGGTGATATCCAGCATTGTGGCTCCTTGTAGGTGATAAATAATGCCTGCACGTATCGTAGCGGCGCATTTAATTGTGCACAACAGTAGCCAGGTGCATGCGATCTTTAAAAATTAAACAGCGCGATAAATCGCGCCGCTACGGTTCACTGCAAGCCGTCATCGACCAGCTATTCCTCCAGCAATATCGCAAATCCCCCATAAATCATGCGTTTGCCATCGAAAGGCATATTTTCACCCATCTCCTTCATGCGCGGATCGGACATCATTTTGGCATTGGCGGCATCGCGAACTTCCCGCGAGGGATATTCGATCCAGCTGAACACCACCGTCTCGCCCTCTTCAGCGTTAACCGCACGATAGAAATCAGTCTGCGTGCCGGCGGGAACATCGTCGGCCCAGCACTCAACGATTCGCGTCGCGCCAAACTCTTTAAACAGCGGCGCCGCTTTGGCCGCCATGGCACGATAATCCTCCTTATTGGCTTCCGGCACCGCTACGACAAAACCATCAACGTACGACATAGCTATTTACCTCGTCGTCATTTACGCGGTCAGTAATAACCGCCAGATAATTGTATGAATGATGTGCAATACCCGCTGATGTACAGATGAATAATTGCGCGCTTACTCGCAGAATCTGCGCGCGCCAGGCGATTTACGTTACACTGACGCCTTTGATCGTTATGTCACCGAGAAATCTATGCGCATCACCATTGAACCGGCCGACCAGCCGTTTATTCACCGCTTGTTGGGTGAAGAGATTGAGAGTATTGACACCACCGCCACCGAGGCCACGCCGTTACAGCAGGCGCTGCACTGGGCTCGTCAGCAGAAGAATCACGAAGCCGATCTCGACTGGAGGCGCAACGCGCTGTTTCTGTTGTTGTTTGTGTTTTTATATGCCGCGCTCGGCGCGTCATTAACGCTGAATCTCACACCGCAGATTTCCAGCCATAAAAGCCTCGCTTACGCTCTGGAAGCTGTGCCGGTACTGATCGCTTTTTCCGGATTATTTATCTCGTTGCTGTATGTATTTTTGACCCGCAGCGGCGCACGTCGCTTGCGTAATTGGGAACACGGCATTTTTGTACTGGAGAAATACAGCGGCACCAATCTCAGCCGGCAAATTAATGATATGGGATCACGCACCACCCATTATTCGCAGTCGGCTATTAATGTTGCGCTAGCACTGTTTATTTGTGTGACCTGGGTGGTGATGTACAACTATTTTACCTTTACCACCAGCGGCGTGATTGGCAGCGTGATTTCGTTATTCATCACCACCATGACTTACGTCATTCTGGATATTCAATTGCTGAAATCGAATTCCTCCATCGCTATTGATGAACCGCTGATTCCGGCTGAAGACGAGAAAGAGCAGCCTTGATGGTTGCCCCACGCAGCGTCACCCGACGCTGCGCATTTAACACTGGCATAACATTTCCGCTCGCATTATCATCATCCAATTCATTCCACTACTGATAACTAAGGAGGATTACTATGCCCGCGTGTGAATTGTTTATTTACTCACACTTTTATAGTAATTGGCCGCGTTCAGGCATTTCCGCACTCGTGCTGCGATAATCCGTCCTGAGCGAAGTTCACTGAAAATCTAATCTCTTCCCTCCGGCTTACCGGGTTGTCGTCAGCGATTTCTGACGTCAGGCTTTTTTGCGCCTGCAACTTATGAGTAAGCACATGAGCACTTTACTATCCGCACACGCTGTCGGCTTTGATAACGCCTTCGGTACCCTGTTTCACGATATTCATTTCAGCCTAAAAAAAGGCGATCGCATCGGCTTGCTGGGTGATAACGGCACGGGCAAAAGCACTTTATTGAAAATTCTCAGTGGCGAACTGGAAGCCAGTCACGGCAGCGTTACGCCGGCTAATCACTGTTTGCTGGCGCGCATTGAGCAGCATCTGCCAGCAGAACTGCACAATGCGTCGCTGCTGGAGGGGGTGATGGCGCATGTGCCAGTGCAGGCCGATCGCTGGCGGGCAGAAGCGCTGCTGGGCAGCCTGGGTTTCACCGCCGAGCAGCAAGCACACACTGCGTCAACCCTGAGCGGCGGTCAACATATGCGGCTCCTGCTGGCGCGTGCGTTGATTCTGCAGCCGGATCTGCTGCTGCTCGATGAACCCAGCAACCACCTCGATCTGCCGACGCTGTTATGGCTGGAGAATTTCCTCAACGGTTGGAACGGCAGCTTCGTTTTGGTCTCACATGACAGCACCTTGCTCGATCGGGTGACCAACTGCAGCTGGATTCTGCGCGATCGTGGCCTGCAATGCTTCCGCTTACCGTGCAGCGCCGCGCGTCAGGCGCTGATCGAGCAGGATCAAGCCGATGCGCAGCGTTATCAGGCCGAGCAGAAGGAGATCGATCGCGTCGAGCAAAGCGCCAAACGTCTGGCGATGTGGGGCCGCACCTACGATAACGAAGGTTTATCGCGTAAGGCGCAGCAGATGGAGAAGCGCGCCAGCTGGCTGAAAGAGGCTCAAACCACGCTAAGCGAAGGATCGCTATGGCGGCTGCAGCTGCACGGTGAAGCATTAGATGCCGATCGCGTGTTGGCATTGCCCGAACTGTCGATTCGACCGGCCGATGACGCGCCTGCGTTGTTTTCATTGCCGATGCTGCAGGTGAAAAGTGGCGATCGCGTGGCGATTGTTGGCCGCAACGGTTGCGGTAAATCGTCGTTGCTGCGGCATTTGTGGCGTGAATATCAACAAACAGATAGCGCGCTGTTTCATCCTCGTGCGCGCCTCGGTTATTACGATCAAAGCCTGCATCAATTACACGATGCGGAAACGCTGAGCGATGCACTGGCACATTTTGCGCCGCTCAGTGATGAACAGCGCAAAATGGCGCTGATCGGGGCCGGTTTTCCTTATCTGCGTCATCAACAACGGATTGGTTCACTCAGCGGCGGCGAACGTTCGCGCTTGCTGTTTGTGGGGTTAACGCTGGCGCGCCATTCGTTGTTGTTGCTCGATGAACCCACCAACCATCTGGATATGGTGGGTAAAGAGGAGCTGGCGGACGCGCTGAATCAGTTCGAGGGCGCGGTGTTGTTGGTGTCGCATGATCGTCAGTTAATCGCCAACTGCTGCACCCGCTTTTGGCTGATTGAAGGTCAGCAGCTTGGCGAGTGGCATGATTTTGATGCAGTCACCGAGCGCATGCGTGCTGAGCAACCGCTAGCAACGTCTGGCTCAACTGCACCGCCTGCAACCGCCATAGCGCTGGATGAGGACGCTCTGCTACTGGCGTTACTGGAGGTGGAAAGCAAGCTGGATGAAGATCTCGCGCGAAAGCCGAAGCATCAGAAACCGGCGTTGCAGGCGCAGTGGCGTGAGGAGATTGCGTTACTACAAACCCAACTCGGCCTGTAAGGCGCAACGGAAAGCACGCATTGTTGCGGCGCCATGTATTACGCGATAAATCGCGCCGCGACAAAATGTGCAGTAAACCTTACGCCAGCATCGCCTGTATTAACGCCTGCGCGGTCTTTTTCAGCTGCTGCGCAGGATTTCGGCCAATCAGCACAAATTGATATCCCGCCTTATGCCACCAAACCACATTCATTCCCTGCCGTTTCTCTTGTGCCAAATCGGTGGTTTGCTGATGTTCTTCGCGCGAAATACATAACGCCATTGGGCCGTAACTGCTGTGATTCCAGGCAATCTGCGTAATAAGCGCATCGTCATAGCGCAGCATGCGCACGCTCTTTAGCGTCGCTTCCGGTAGCGTTAATTGTGCTGGCGTAAAGTGCAGATCGAGATCGCGGGCGGTACGGGCTAGCGATTGCTGTAAAACCGGTAAGGAACTGTCGACATCGGCTAACGTTTCCGCGCTGTAAAGCGACATGTATTGCGCTTCGAGTTCCCGAATCTTTTCGCTTTCGCCCTGCTCAACCTTAATGCCGGGTCGTGCCAGGAAACCGATGCCGCTACCCACCAGCAGGAAACTCATGGAAGCAGCAATCAGCGCGCGGCGGCTCACCTGTGGCGCTGGCCTTTGCGCAGCCGACGGCGTCGTTGCTAGCAGATGCGCTAAGCGCGGCGCCATGCGATCCAGCGGTGCTTGTTCCAACATGGGCGCAAAGGCGTCGGCAAACGGTTGATTGCTTTTTAACAGCTCTGCAGTGCGCGCTGATAACGCCTCACTACGCTTGAGTTCATTTTCAAATGCCAACGCGTCATCCGCGCGCATCTCGCCATCCAGCCACGCCACGATGGCCTCGTCCGCATAAGGCGAATTAAAACGTGCTGCCTTCACAAACGTTTCTCCTGTGCTGCCGGCCGCGCCGTGGCTGCGCTGGCTAAGGTGGTGCGCGCCGCTGCGAGGCGGCTCATAATGGTGCCAATGGGTACCGCCAGCGTATCGGCGGCTTCCTGATAGGTGAAGCCTTCCACGTAAACCAGAAACACCGCGTTGCGTTGCGCTTCAGGCAGCTGGCTCACGCGCAGCATCACTTTCTCGTAGTGCAGACGTTGCTCATCTTGCTGTTGCTGATCCGCTGCAATCAGCTCATCACTGTCAACAAAGCCTTGCCCAAGACGCACCCGCTGCGCGCGCAGTTCATTGATCCACACCGAATGCAGCACGCTAAACAACCAGCGATCAATGCGCGTGCCGGGCGTGTACTGAGCGCTGCGTTCCAGCGCGCGTACACAGGTGGATTGCACCAGTTCCTCGGCGACATCACGATTGCGGGACAGCACCATGGCGTACCGCCACAGGCGCGCCAGGTGCGCAGCTAAGTGTTGGCGGACTTCAGTACTGGTAATGTTGTCGTCCTCTAAGCGCTGCGATCATCATGCTTCCGGGTGGCCTTGAATAGCGGCATTGAGATCGCGGTACTCTTCGCAATCCACACCACACAGCGATTTAATGATGGTGAGCTGTTCTTTAGCCAAATCTGGGCGCCCTTTGATCATCCAGGCCTCACCGAGATATTCACGCACTTTGGCATAGTTTGGATCCAGTGCGATCGATTTCTGATAGTACGCCATGCCTTCGTCGGTTTTGCCCAGCTTCCGCGTGGCATAACCACGATAGTTCCACGCTTCCCTGGTGTTCTGATTGTGCAACGTATCCAGCAGATTCAGCGCGGCTTGATACTCGCCCTTTTTCGCCAGGTGATAGGCGTAATTGGTTTTATCGTTGTCGCTCAACATGCTGGTTTTCTCCGGCACGCAGGATTTGGATTTGCTGTCGTAGACTTGTCCTTTCGGGCAATCCGGCGTTTTTTTATCACTATCATCATCGCCCATCGCCAATGCCACGGGTGCATGTAGCGCCAGCAGTAAAGCGGGCATCGCCAACCAGCGAAACGTCATCATCGTATTCATTATTTATCCTCATGGAATGTCAGCGCTGAGACAAAAAGTGACTCAGATAAATGGTAAACAACTCAACCCGCGTTTTTATTCGGAAAAAAATTCAATCTTTTTTCAACGAATGCACGTTGCTCAGCCTTTTCTGCCGAATTTTCTCCTGTTTGTGCGGTTTAGTGATTATGATTCTCACTTCATAAAAGGGACGCTTATGCTGAATATCTCAAAAAGGTGGCTGCTCGCCACACTCGCCGCTGTCATTCTTCTGCTGCTGATCTGGCATTACGCCGGTTCGCGCAGCAAACCCAACGCGGTGGTGACCGCCGAGGTGCGCGTGGGCAATATCGAAAACGTGATTGCCGCCACGGGCAAAATGGATGCGGTCGAACGCGTTAACGTCGGTGCGCAGGTCTCCGGTCAGGTTAAAAAGCTCTATATCAAAGCGGGCGATAGCGTCAGCAAAGGTCAGCTGATTGCCGAAATTGACGATCAGCCCCAGCGCAGCGATTTGCGTAATGCGCAAGCCGCGCTCAGCGTCGCGCAGGCAGATTTGGAAACCCGTGAAGCGACGCTGCTGCGGCAGGATGCGCAATTCAAACGTCTGCAGCAGATGATCAAAACCAATGCGGTGTCGCGCCAGGATTTTGATGAAACGGCAGAAGCCTGGAGCATGGCGCGCGCGGAGCTGACGGCGCAAAAAGCGCGCGTGATTCAGGCGCAAATTGAAGTAGATAAGAAACAACTCGATCTTGGTTATACCCGCATCATGGCACCGATGGATGGTACGGTCATCGCCATCGTCACTAAGCAAGGCCAAACGGTGAATGCGGTGCAAACTGCACCGACCATTGCCAAACTGGCGCAGCTCGGCACTATGACGATTAAAGTGCAGATTTCCGAAGCGGACATTAATAATGTGCAACCCGGTCAGCAGGCGTGGTTCACCACTTTTTCCAATCCCGACAAACGCTATAACGCCACGCTGCGCAGCCTCGAATTAGCCCCTGAATCGGTGATGAAAGATGATGCGCTGATGGGCAACAGCGAAAGCACGCCGAGCAGCAGCACCAACGCCGCAGTCTATTACAACGCCTTGCTTGATGTGCCTAATCCGGATAATGCGCTGCGTATCTCCATGACGGCGCAGGTCAACCTGCTGCGGGATTCCGTCAAAGACGCCTTGCTGGTGCCGGTGCAGGCGACCAGGAAAGATGCGGCCGGCAACACTTACGTAGAAGTTCCAGACCAGAATAACCAGCCGATAAAACGCATCATCACGACCGGCATCACTGACAGCGTGGATATTCAGGTGCTGAGCGGCTTGAAAGCTGGCGAGAACGTGATCCTTGCCACGCAGACGGCGGGCAGTGACAAGGTGATGATGTGAATATCATCGAACTGAAAAACATTCAACGCAGCTATGTTAACGGTTCCCACTCCCTGCATGTGCTGAAAGACATCAACCTGACTATTGCCAGCGGCGAACGGGTGGCGATTATCGGGCCGTCCGGATCAGGTAAATCGACGCTGCTGAATATTCTCGGCTGCCTTGATGCACCTGACAGCGGTGACTATTTGATTGGCGGCCAGAACACCGCCACGCTGTCACCGGATGCGCTGGCGCAAGTGCGGCGCGAGCATATCGGCTTTATCTTCCAGCGCTATCATCTGATGCCGGATCTTAGCGCGTTGAGCAACGTCGAAATCCCATCGATCTATGCCAATTTTCAGGGCAAAGCGCGGCTGGCGCGCGCAGCGGATCTGCTGGCGCGTTTGGGTCTGCAAGGGCGCGAGCATCATAAGCCGGGCGAGCTGTCCGGCGGCCAGCAGCAGCGCGTCAGTATTGCCCGCGCACTGATTAATGGCGCCGAAATCATTCTTGCCGATGAACCAACCGGCGCGCTGGATTCGCAGTCCGGCGAAGAGGTGCTGCGCATCCTGCACGATCTCAATCGCGAAGGTCACACGGTGATCATCGTGACGCACGACATGAAAGTGGCGCAGCACGCCGATCGCATTATTGAGATTAAGGACGGCGAAATTTTTGCTGATAGCGGCTGCAAACACGATGCCACCCGCGCGCAATACGTGCCCGCTGCGCGTAAAAGTCAAAGTAAACTGCGCGGCTTCCTTGACCGACTGCGTGAATCACTGCGTATGGCGCTGAATGCGATGAACGCGCATCGGTTGCGTACCGCGCTGACCATGACCGGGATAATTTTTGGCATCGCGGCGGTGGTCACGGTGGTGGCACTCGGCCAGGGCGCGCGGCAAAAGACGCTGGAGAGTATTTCCGGTCTCGGTACTAATGTGGTGTCGATCTATGCCGGTGGTGATTTTGTTGAAGATGAAGCGAATCCGGTGCTAACGCTGGTGATGGCGGATGCGGAAGTGATTGCACGCCAGCAGTTTGTTGCGGCGGCCAGCCCGGAGATGATTGTCAATCAGCCGATTCGCTATCTCTCCAATGCCTCTAAAACTTCGGTATACGGCGTAGGCAACGCGTATTTCCAGATTCAGGGGATCAAGCTGCGGGAAGGAAGTAACTTCAGCGATGAACGTCACGCACGTCAGGAGATCATCATTGATACCAACACCCGCAATAAACTGTTCGGTGAACACGGTGAAAGCCCAATTGGTAAGATGATCGTGCTGGGTTCCGTGCCGGTGCGGGTGATTGGTGTGGCGGATAATAACGATGGCATGTCGCCCAATCGCCTCAGCGTGTGGCTGCCGTGGAGCACCGTGATGTATCGCATCAGTGGACAAACCGCGCTAACCAGCATCAGCATTAAGCTGAAGGACGATGTGGTGAGCGGCCCAGCGGTAGAATCACTGACGCAGTTGCTGACTGCGCGTCATGGCACCAAAGATTTCCTGGTGTTCAACCGCGATAAATACCGTAAAGCGATTGAAGATGCTGCGGCAACGTTAACCTTGTTGATTTTGCTGGTGGCCTCGATTGCGCTGATGATTGGCAGCATTGGCGTGATGAATATCATGCTGGTGTCGGTGACGGAACGTACGCATGAAATCGGCGTGCGTATGGCGGTGGGCGCGCGGCGCGGCGACATCATGCAACAGTTTATGATCGAAGCGGTTTTAGTCTGTCTGGTGGGCGGATCGCTTGGCGTGGCGTTGGCGCTGGTGATTGGACCGATTATCAGCCTGCTGGCGGGCGGCATGATTACGGCGATTTTCTCGTGGCAGTCAGCGGGCGCAGCCTTTGCCTGCTCCACGCTCATCGGTATGATTTTTGGTTATCTGCCCGCGCGCAAAGCGGCACGTATGGATCCGGTGGCGGCATTGGCGAGCGAATAGTTTAAAAATGCACGTTCTGTAGGGTCGCCATTCATGGCGACCTCCATGCATACCACTCAAATCAGCATCGGCAATGTCGCGGTTGCCGTTTGCTGGCTGGCCGCCAGATAGCGGGCATCATGGGTCATCAATTCGCTAATCAGCACCTCAACTAGCAACATGGCCCCCACTTTGCCGCTCAGCGCGCCAGCGTTGAACGGGCCTTCCGGCCGCGCGGCTACCAGCAACATATCGGCTAAGCTGCCCATCGGGCTGCGCAGCGTGTTACTTAGCATCAGTACGCGCGCATTTTGCTTCTTCGCCACCTTCACCACATGCATAACATCTTTGGTCGAACCGGAAGCGGAGATGGCGATGACCAAATCGCCCTCTTTCAACGTCGCGGCATTCATCGCCGCGCGGTGCATATCACCAAATAGCTGCGCCGATTTACCCAAGCGCAGCAGGCGATAATGCAGATACTCACCGGTAATCGCGCTGGCCGCCACGCCGTAAATCTGGATGGATTTAGCCTGATGCAGCGCTTCAACCGCGTGCTGAAGCACCTCGCGATTGATAAATTTTCCGGTATCACGCAGCGCCTGCACCGTTTCTTCGACCAGCATGTCGATGCTGTCACCGCTGGCGATGGCGGCGGGCTGATTGTGTTGCACATCGAGCGCCAGCGCCATTTTAAATTCGGTGTAGCCCTTACAGCTTAAGTGGCGGCACAGGCGCGTCACGCTCGCTTCACTGGTGTCGGTTTCGCGCGCCAGTTCGGTGATGGTGAGATACAGCACTTTCTGCGGGTCGGTGAGGATGAAATCGCCCAGCTTTTGCAGCGTGGGACTGTAGCCCGGCAAGCCCTGGCGCAGGTGCAGCAAGATATTTTCATTGTCCGTCATGGCGGCCTTCCTTCTTCACGACATTGATGGCGCACAGTGTGCAGCAGATCAGGGCATAAGTGAAAGCTATCACATTAATGATGGAAATTTTCAACTAATGAATTAGATTGTGGTAATAATTTTTACCACAACATTACTTCAGGGATAAAAATTTATGTCATCTTTTTTCAGCGGTGCCTCTTCGGGAGGTTGGTTCGAAAAAGCCCAGCGTTTTGGCAAGTCGTTTATGTTACCGATTGCCGTGCTTCCAGCTGCCGGTTTGCTGCTGGGCATTGGTGGCGCATTGTCCAATCCCAATACCATCAAAGCCTATCCGTTCCTGGATGTTGCCTGGCTGCAAGGTGTATTCACCATCATGGCCAGCGCCGGTTCGGTGGTATTTGCCAACCTCGCGGTGCTGTTTGCGGTGGGCGTAGCGGTGGGATTAGCGAAAAGTGACAAAGGCACCGCTGGGTTGGCCTCGTTGCTGGCTTATCTGGTGATGAACGCCACCATCAATGCGCTGCTGACGCTCACCGGCGTGCTGGCGCAGGGCAATCTTAGCGCGGTGGGACAAGGCATGGCGCTTGGCATTCAGACGCTGGAAACCGGCGTATTTGGTGGCGTGGTGATTGGACTGGTGACGGCAATGCTGCATAACCGCTACAACAAGATTGCCCTGCCGCAGTTTCTCGGCTTTTTCGGTGGCTCGCGCTTCGTGCCGATCATCAGCTCCTTCGTCGCTATTCTGGTAGGCGCGGCGATGACCATTGTCTGGCCGCACTTCCAGAAGTTGATTTTTGGCCTGGGTGGTTTGGTGGACGCCACGGGTTACTTTGGCACCTTTATTTACGGCTTCGTGCTGCGCATGCTTGGCCCATTCGGCCTGCATCACATTTTCTATCTGCCGTTCTGGACCACCGCGCTCGGTGGCAGTGAAGTGATTAACGGACAGTTGGTGGAAGGCACGCAGCGCATCTTCTTCGCCCAACTTGCCGATCCCAATACGCAACAATTCTACCTTGGCACCTCACGCTTTATGTCAGGTCGCTTCATCACCATGATGTTTGGTTTGATCGGCGCGTGTCTGGCGATGTATCACACCGCTAAGCCGGAAAACCGCCAGCGCGTCGCCGGTTTGCTGCTTTCAGCCGCGCTGACCTCGTTCCTCACCGGTATCACCGAACCTATTGAGTTCTCGTTCCTGTTTGTCGCGCCGGTGCTGTATGTCATCCATGCGCTGTTTGATGGGCTGGCGTTTATGATCGCCCACATTCTGCACATCACCATTGGCCAAACCTTCTCCGGGGGCCTGATCGATTTCATCTTGTTCGGCGTATTACAAGGCGAAGCGAAAACCCATTGGTGGTATGTCCCGCTGGTTGGCGTGCCGTGGTTCCTGCTCTATTACTTCACGTTCCGTCTGCTGATCACCCGCTTCAATTTCAAAACGCCGGGCCGTGAAGACGCCAGCATTGAAACCACGCCGATGATCGCCGGAGAGCGCCCTGTGCAAGTGATCGCTGCGCTGGGTGGCAAAGAGAACATCGCCGAATTGGATTGCTGCGCCACCCGCTTGCGCATCACGCTGAACGATAGCAGCAAGCTCGATGAAAACGCATTAAAAGCCACTGGCGCACGCGCGGTGATCCAACGTGGCAACGGCGTGCAGGTGATTTATGGCCCGCACGTCACCATTATCAAAAACGAAGTTGAGGAGTTACTTGCGCTATGAAAGCACCGATGCTGGCCCAGATTAAGGGAAAACTGGTGGTCTCGTGTCAGGCTCTGGAAGATGAGCCGTTACACAGTCCGTTTATTATGTCACGCATGGCGTTGGCGGCCATGGAAGGCGGTGCAGCCGCGATTCGCGCCAACAGCCTGATCGACGTGCAGCAGATTATGCAAACCGTGGCGCTGCCGATTATCGCTATTATCAAGCGCGACTATCCTGGCAGCGATGTCTACATCACCGCCACGTTGCGGGAAGTAGATGAGTTGATGGTGGCGAATCCGGCGATGGTGGCGCTGGATGCCACGCGGCATATGCGTCCCGGCGATTTGCAGCTTCCTGCACTGGTGGCGGCGATTCGTCAGCGCTATCCGAACCTGCTGCTGATGGCTGACATTGCTACGGTGGAAGAAGCGCGTCAGGCCTCCGCGTTAGGTTTTGATTGCGTCGGTACTACGCTGCACGGTTACACCGCAGAAACCCAGGGCTGCTCTTTGGCCACCGATGACTGCCGCTTTCTGCGTGACGTTTTGGCTGCTGTAAACGTGCCGGTGATCGCTGAAGGGAATGTGGAAACGCCGGCAATGGCGGCGGATTGTCTGGCGCTGGGTGCGCATGCCGTGGTGGTTGGCGGCGCGATTACCCGCCCGCAACAGATAACACGCCGCTTTGTGAATGCCATAAGTTAGATACAAGGTGCCTTTATTGGGCACCTTGCTTAAGGTTATCCACAATCCCCGTGCGTAGATTCCCCGTTATCCTGTGGATAAAACGCGCCTCGCGCCACCCAGCGCCCGATGCAAGCATGCGGTTACTTTTCGCACGATTGTAAAAATCACGTGGTGGCTGAGCGACCTACTTTTCCCATGGCAAAAACGTTGACTGCCGCTAACAATGCGGCGGCAGCAAAGGCCATCACGAAACCGCCGGGCAGATACGCCTTAAAGGGCGCAAGAAGCCGGCCGGAAAAAATCGCCATTGATAAACGCGCCAGCTGGCGGCCTCATTCCTGCGGCTGGCTAATTTCAACCAAGCGGAGATTGAAGCGTTAGAGGCGCGCTAAACTGAATCTTCTTTTTCAATGACCAACACGCGCGCTTCTCCTTGTGGGTGGGCCACATGTTCGGTGCCGATGCTGGCGTAAAAAATGTCACCGCTATTGAGCAGCACTTTCTTTACTTCACCCGCTTCGCGGTAGTGCATCTCTACCGCGCCATCCAGCACCGCAAACACTTCCTCGCCATCATTGATGTGCCATTTATAAGGTTGATTGGTCCAGTGCAAACGCACGCTGGTGCCGGCGAAGTTGGCGATGTCTAACGCATCCCAGGCTTTAGCAGGAGAGAAGTTTTTGCTGACGTAGGTTTTCATGCGAGATCCGTATGGAGGAGAACTGTGTTGATGATACACACAGCGCCTGCGTAATACGGGACATGCGCAGACCATTTACGGACATTCAGATACAGCAAAGCCGCCCGAAGGCGGCCTTAACACAACAGCTTGTGCAGCGAACTTATTTATACAGCTCTGCAGTCATGTGTACGCGGTTGTTGGTATTAGCTTCAGTAATTTTATACTGTGCGCCCTGCTCTTGTGCCTGAGCGGCGATTTTAGCTTCTGCGCCATCCAGTGTTGAAGACTCAACTGAGACGCTCTGTGCAAAGCTTGCAGCAGACATCATTGAAAGAGCAGCAACAGCGGCGATAGACAGTGTTTTGATGGTTTTCATGGTCATAATCCTTAGTGGTTTATTAAGAAGGCTGTGTGCCTTCGATGGAAACAATAATAACTCACGTTATCGTTACATTATTAACGATTAGTGCGATCACGATAACTTACGAAACTATACGCTTTAGTGAGCTTTATAGACAAAAAAGGCCGCCCGTAGGCGACCTGTTCTGGCACATCCGTATGCAACCATCCGTTATTTGTAAAGTTCAGCCGTCATGTGCACGACATTACCGTTGCTGGCTTCCAAAATTTTGTACTGCTCGCCATTCTGTTTCGCTTGTGCGGCAATTTTGGCTTCAGCACCATCCAGAGTCAGCGACGTGGCTGAAACGGTCTGTGCAAAACTCGCAGCAGACATCAGTGAAAGAGCGGCAGCAGCGGCGATAGTCAGTGTTTTAATCGTTTTCATGGTCGTATTCCTTTGGTTGTTTGATGTGAAGGCTGTGCGCCTTCGATGGAAACAATAATAACCACCGAAACTATTATCAGATTAACTATTAGTGCGATCACAGTTAATCAACTCATTATCACTACGCCAACTCGAGTTCAGTGATGACCTTTTCCACTTCTGCCACATCCGCCGACAACGTAAGCAGTGGGCATGGCAGGCAATCATTCTCTGCCAGGCTGGCGCTGGCCGCTGCAGCGATGACGCGAATACTGGCGCCGTGTTGGTTAAACAGCGCCCAAAGCGGTTCCAGCCGCTGAGATTGTGCAGCCACCGCCGCGAAATTCCCCGCCAGCGCCTGATCAATCGATAACACCAGGTTATAAGCCATCAAAAAAAATGCCCTCTAACGAGGGCATTAATTATTGGAGAGCTAAGGGACTATTTCAGTGCGATACGCGCAATCTGATCCTCGCCTTTGGTTGAGGAGTCTTTGTTGAACTCCGCTTTCAACGTGACATACAGCGTATTGTTGTCCGGTCCAATCAGCAGGCTGTTTGGATTGTTGTCAAACGACCAGCTGTTTTTCACCGCATAAGTGGTGGCATCCAGCTGCAGCACTTTCTTCGATTCGCGCTGGCTGATGTAAATCTCATTACGTTTAGCGTTGAATTTGATACCCAGCGCATCGCCTTCAATGCGTTTGATCACTTTGCCGCTGCGCTCATCAAAGACCAGCGTCGCTTTGCCTTTAGAATCGTCAGTGACAAACAAGCGACCGGTAGCCGGATCTTCGGCCATGTTCAGGAACAGATACTCTTTACCGTCGCCGGCGGTCCAGCGTTTCTCAATTTTGTGCGTACGTGGATTGATCACCAGAATCTCGCCCGCGCCGTTGGTCGCGTAAATGCGCTCAGTCAGCGGGGAATAGATGATCCCGGTGACCCATTTGCCTGCGTTTTTAATCGTCGCCTTCAACTTGAAGGTTTTCACGTCAACCACCGAGATGTAACCCGGATCGGCGACGCGCCCCACATATAACTCGTTGCCATGCCACAGCACTTCACGCGCACCAGCCGGATAACCTTCTTTATCTTTTTTGCCGGGGAAGACTAAACGTTCCAGCACTTTACCGCTCTGCGCATCCACTTTAGAGATGGCGCCATCCAGCGAGTTGGTGGTGTAGAACACGCTGCCCTGTTCATCTATCGCCGTACCAAAGTTTTTCAGATCGGTATGGGTTACACCTTTGGTTTCCAGTGTAGTGGGGTCGAGACGATAAATCACACCACCGTTAACGTCTTTGAAGCTCTGCGCGCTGGCAACATATAACGCTTTCGCCGCAGGCGAGTAAGCCATTTCATACAGGCCATCGCCCAAAGTACGCTGGGTCAGTGAGGTATCCACTGGCTTAGCAGCAGCGGCTGGCGCTTCGGCTTTTTTTGCCGGAGCCTGGCAAGCGGTTAGGCTAAACGCAGCGACGATCGCTGCAGTAACGGCGGCTTTGCGCGGGCTAAATAACGATTTCATGCTCAACTCCATCAATGGATGAACGGCTCCGTTGCGCGCGGGCGCGTACGGAAAATACAAGAAGAATGAGAATCATACGCATTAGCATGAACTTAGCAACTTTCTCGATGGTCTTCTTCGCTTTACCGTGAATGGTGTCGTGCGAGCGCTACACGTTTATCTGCCAAATAGTTCCCTATATCGGCTTAAAAACATAAAAACGTCAGCAATTAACAGGTTATTTTTAATTATAAATATCTGATAAATAATATGTTTACATATTATTACAATTACAAATGAAACCTTCCGAGATTCTTTAAAGCAAATGATTATCATTGGCTTTCTCAACAAACAAGCAGTGGCGTTTTTCGTCCCTTCTCGTCTGCCCCCTGGGCTGATGGATAAAGGCGCAAACGATAAAAAATGAAGCGAAACAGCTTCCTATAACGTGAGTTTCTACAGGAAATTTTATGTCTGGCATCAGGAAAACCTTTAACGTCTCACTGCTGGCGATGACGATTCATGCGCTACTTACCCCGACCATGGCGCAGGCGGCAAATGCTACGCAGCAGGATTTGGTGGTCGATGCGTCGGCAGCTGACGACAGCGAAAATAATGAACAGCAGGATTACGCGGTAAAAACCACGCGTGCTGGCACCAAATTGTTGCTGACGCCACGCGATGTGCCCCAGTCAATGAGCGTGGTTACGCAGCAGCGTATGCAGGATCAAAATCTGCAATCAGTGAACGATGTCCTGACCAACGCCACCGGCATCTCGACCAATCTGATCGACAGCGAGCGCTCGGAATATTATTCACGCGGCTTTAAAATCACTAACTTCTCTTTCGATGGCATTCCCACGTCGGTTAATGACAACTGGAACTATGGCGACGCTGCCTCTGATACCGCCATTTACGAGCGTATTGAGATCGTCCGCGGTGCTACCGGATTGATGACCGGCGCGGGCAGCCCGTCCGCCTCGATCAACATGGTGCGCAAACACGCCGACAGTAAGACCTTCACCGGTACGGTCAGCGCCAGCTACGGCAGCTGGAACAAACAGCGTTATGTTGCGGATTTCTCAGCGCCGCTAAACCAGGATGGCAGCCTGCGTGGCCGCGTGGTAACCGGCTATAGCGATGAAGACAGCTGGCTGGATCGCTACCACAAAACCAAAAAATTTCTCTACGGCGTGATTGATGCCGACATTACCGAGCACACTACGCTGTCGCTGGGTTATGACTACGAAGATGCCAACACCGGCAATCCGACGTGGGGCGGCGTGCCAATGTTCTATAGCAACAACGCCACCACGCATTACGATCGCAGCCTCAACTCCGCCGCCAACTGGGCGCGCTACAACACCAATTCACGCAAAGTGTTCGCTGATATCGACCATAACTTCGATAACGGCTGGAACGTGCACGTTAACGGCACGCATGCAGAGAACACGTTCAACGATAAGCTGCTGTATGTGATGGGCAATGCCGATCAGGATAGCGGCGAAGGCACCACCGGCTACGGCAGTATGGATCGCGGCAAACGCCAGATGGATTCGTTCGACGGCTACGCCAGCGGCCCATTTGAGTTGTTAGGTCGTCAGCATCAGTTAATGGCGGGCGTGAGCTATAGCCGCCAGCACAACGCCACTTACAGCCAGGATGGCGTTACCGATCTGGAAAACTACAATATCGCCTCAAGCGATATGGGCATCTTCAATAACAGCTGGAATGGCAACATTGCCGAGCCACAGTGGCAAGGCTGGTATCAGAATGCCGATGATACCATTCGCCAGAAATCCGCTTACACCGCCGCGCGCTTCTCGCTGGCCGATCCGCTGTCGCTGATTATTGGTGCGCGCTACACGCAGTGGAGCACCAATGGTAGCAGTGGCGACATGACCAAAAACAACACCACGCCTTACGCCGGTTTGGTTTACGACATCAATGAGTCCTGGTCCGCCTACGGCAGCTATACCGCGATCTTTCTGCCACAAACCTATCGCGATACCAGCGGTAAATATCTGTCGCCGGTTACCGGAAAAAGCTATGAAACGGGTCTGAAGTCCGCCTGGTATGATGGTCGATTGACCGCAACGGTGGCGCTATTCCGTATTGAACAGGATAACGTCGGTCAGGCGATTGATGGCGTCTATCTGAGCGGTAGTGAACAGGCTTATGCGTCCGCCAAAGGTGCGGTCAGTAAAGGTGCGGAGTTTGAGCTTAACGGTGCGCTAACGGATAATCTGCAGCTGACGTTCGGTGCCACACGCTATGTAGCACGGGATAAAGCGGGTCGTTTTAACAGCTATCAGCCGCAAACCTCCTTTAAACTGTTCACCCGTTATCAGTTGCCGATGTTGCCGGATCTGACGGTCGGCGGCGGCATCAACTGGCAGAATCGCGTCTTTGAAGATGCCACCAACGCCAGCGGCGATACCGTGCGCGTCTACCAGGGAAGCATTCCGCTGGCATCGTTGTTTGCCCGTTATCAGGTCACTAAGCAGGTGGCGGTACAGGCGAACGTCGATAACCTGTTTGATCGCGAATATTACAGCTACATGAACAGCTACGTGTATGGTGCGCCGCGCAGTTTCTCCATGAGCGTTTCGTATCAGTTTTAAAAAACCTGAAGGTGCGCATTTATGCGCACCGCCCATCAAACCTTGTTTTTATAATTGAAACTGATCTGCGAATTCTGTTCTTTCGGCAAACGTCGCGCCTCTAAATACACCGATTTCCAGTACGGATTATTGAGCGAGGAACGCATCACACCCTGACTCACCGAAGCGTGAAGGAATTGATGGTCGGTATCATAAAAGCCCACGTGCAGCTCGCGTTTAATGCGGAAGAAGACTAAATCACCGGGTTGCAAATGTGCCTGATCCACCGGCTTGCCCATGGCGATTAACTCTTTAGTGGTGACGCGATCCATAGGGATATTGAAGCGATCTTTCAACGTGCGCCAGACAAATCCAGAGCAATCGACGCCGGTTAATTGCGTGCCGCCCCATTGATATTTAGTCCCTTCCCACGAATGCATTTGATCGTGCAGCGCCGCAATCACCGGAATTAAATCCGGCTGCTTGCCACCATCAACTGAGGTATCAACGCTTTCTTCAGCAGGCGCATGCGAAGACTTAGACGAACAACCGGCTAGGGTAAAAACAAACAGGCAGGCGATAACTTTGCTGGCGGCAGAATTGATCATGTGTTGGTGTTTTCGCTGAGGGAAACTGGGATGAGAGATTTATACCGTAAAGAAGTCGCAGAAATAAATAGCCGCGCCGCGAAATCTTTTAATTGCCGCTTGGTTTTACCTAAGTTTACGCAACGGTAACATCTTGTATTTGAGTTAAAAATCTATTTTACCGGCTGTGCTTTTTCTGTGCAGGAGACTATTTGCGCGCCTGCACAGAATGGCATCAATTTAGACTTACAGCTGTACGTTTAATACTTGCCGGAAAAATTGGCACTAATTCGCTGCGCCAGATAATCCTTTGCGGAAATAGGCGGATATTTTTTCTCCGGCCCTTCAATCATCACATCTTCGTTAGCCTGGCAGAAAAACGCCAGGCTGTAGCGTGCCGGCACCGATTCACCCGGCAGCGGATTACTGACGCGATGGAAATTCGATGGCAACTGATCATCACTCCAGCGCATCAACATATCGCCGATATTACAGGTAATTAAGCCTTCCAGCGGCGGGATCGGCGTCCAGATTTGCTCCTCCATTTCTCTGCCCGGACACACCTGTAACCCACCCTGCCCATCACGCTGGAATAGCAAGGTCAGGCAATCGAAATCGGTATGCGCACCTGCGCGCCACGGGCCATCGGGCTCGCCGCTAATAGCGAAGTAATGCAGCATACGCAGCGTACTTTGATAGGTTTCACGCGATGGTTCATGCGCTTTGGCAAAGAAATCGTCGGGAAATCCCAGCTTCAGGGCAAAACAGGAGAGCAAGCGCATGCCCACTTCCCAGCACTGACGCTCGAATTTCAGTACATCATGCTGGAAACCAGGCAAAGTGGCTTCATCCGGCCATAACCCTTCCATACGCGGACGCGTAACCTGATACGACTCTTTTTGATCCGGTTTGCCGGTTGACGGACGGATCTGCGCGCGGTATTCCCATCCCGCATTGCGACGCAATGGATGGCGGCCTTTGTCACTTTGCGGCAGCGCAAAAAAGCGTTCTGCATTGGCAAAAGCCGCATTGATGTCGTCGAGGGGAATGCCATGCCCAGAAATCTGGAAAAAGCCGATCTCAGTGGCAGCTTGCCACAGCTGCTCCGCTATTTCCGGTTTACGTTGTTCAAAATCAGCGAGATCAATGATACGCACATCACGCGCGGCTTCCACGCCGCGTGCGCCCATGCGCGATTCTTTTGTCAGTTCATGCATGTCATAAGGGGTCTTTTCCATTGGTGCACCTCGTTATTGAGCGATAACGGATGACCCGCCCGCAGCGTGGCAGTCATCCCCGCGCCTGCTGAAAGTTGCAAGCGATCGAGCAATGACCCACCGGGTGAAACCACGGTTGACAGCTTCTACTCAGTTTTTAACCAAGCAAAGCCTGTGCCAGCTCGTAGCTCCTCTTAAAATCAATAAGTTAATTAATCTGTCGCGCCCTGACTGCACAATGGCGGTGCAAAAAGAGCCGGTTTGCCTCATCAATGATCAGAGGCAGAATTAAAAGTCGATCACTTTTACTATTTAATTGATTACTTTCATATGGTTACACGAATGGCATGCGCTTTGCTAAATCGACACTGAGTATAAGCGGTCAGCGTGACACCACTTTCACGCAGGACATTGCTCTACAGCATTAGCTGTACCTCGTCAGGGGACGATGCTTTTTCCAGGCATCGTGAGCACGCCATGCGCCGCTACGCCCCTGATGACGACAACAAACTCAACGTTTATTGGGGGTTTTATGACAATGTCGCGTTTCCGTTTCTCCTTATTCGCTGCTCTGCTGAGCACCTCGGCACTTTCGCACGCCGCCGACAAACTGGTATTGCAAACCACCTGGGTCGCGCAGGCAGAGCAAGGCGGCTATTACCAGGCGCTCGCCACCGGTATCTACAAAAAGTACGGGCTGGAGGTTGAAGTGCGTTCCGGCGGACCGCAGCTGAATAACATGACGCTACTGCTGGCGAACCGTGCGGATGTGATCGTCAGCTACGACCTGCAAGTACTGCAGGGCATTGAGCGCAACTTCCCGCTAAAAGCCATCGCCGCGCCGTTTCAGTTTGATCCGCAAGGCATTGTTACCCATGGCGATGTGACGTCGCTGGATCAGCTCAAAGGCAAAACCGTGCTGGTGTCAGCCAGTGGACAAGCCAGCTGGTGGCCGTGGCTGAAAGGAAAATATCAGCTGCAGGATAGTCAGGCGCGCCCTTACACCTTCAACATGCAACCGTTCCTCGCGGATAAAAATACCGCGCAGCAGGCCTACGCCACATCCGAAGTGCAGCAAATCAAAGAGGTGCAGCCGGACAGCAAATTCTATCTTTTTGCCGATTATGGCTATCCGGCCTATGGCGGCATTCTGGTGACACGCGACGATTTACTGCAAAAAGAGCCTGAGGTCATGAAGCGTTTTGTCGCGGCATCGATGGAAGGCTGGAAATCCTACCTCGCCAATCCGGCCGCAGGCAATGCGCTAATCAAAAAAGAGAACCCGCAAATGACCGACGCAATTCTGGCCTTCGGCGTGTCGCAAATGAAAGCGCTGCACCTGATTGACGGTGGTGATGCGGCGAAGCAAGGTTTAGGCGTTATGACGGATAAACGCTGGCAGGCAACGCGCGACTTTATGGTCCACGCCGGTTTGCTTAAAGACTCAACCGACTGGCAGCGCGCGTTTAGCACGCAGTTTGTCGCCGCGAAAGCGGAGTAAAGTTGCCATGAGCCAACTGTTAATTAAAAACTGTGCCGCGATTCTTACCGGCGATAAACAGCAACCGCGTAGTAGCGCGCGCGATATTCGTATCCGTGATGGTCTGATTGCGGAGATGGGCGAACTGAGCGCTGTCGCCGATGAAACGGTGATCGACGCCCGTGATTGCGTGGTCTATCCCGGCTGGGTCAACACGCATCATCATCTGTTTCAATCGCTGCTCAAAGGCGAGCCAAAAGGTCTAAATCTTAGCCTCAGCGGCTGGCTGGCCGCGACGCCGTACCGTTTTCGTGGCGCTTTTGACGAGCAGACGTTTCGTATTGCCGCGCGCGTCGGTCTGGTCGAGCTGGTGCGTTCTGGCTGTACCACTATTGCTGATCATCACTATCTCTATTGGCCTGGTATGCCGTTTGATGGCGCAGCGATCCTGTTCGACGAAGCCGACAAACTGGGCGTGCGCTTCGTGCTCTGTCGCGGCGGTGCCACGCAAAGTCGCGGCTTAGAAAGCGACTTGCCCACCGCGCTGCGCCCGGAGAGCTTTCATAGCATGATGGCCGATGTCGACCGCCTGGTGGCGCGCTATCATCAACCGCAGGATCGCGCAATGCGCCGCATTGTGATGGCACCGACCACCACGCTGCACTCCACCACGCCGCAGGAACTGCGCGAAAGCGCGCGCCTGGCGCGTCAACTCGGTATTCGCCTGCATAGCCATCTTTCGGAAACCGTGGATTACCTCGATGCTGCGCGCACGAAGTTTGGTATGACGCCGCTGCAGTTTTGCGCCGAACACGATTGGATTGGTGATGATGTGTGGTTTGCCCATCTGGTGAAACTGCTGCCGGAAGAGATCGCGATGTTGGGTGCGGCTGGCAGTGGCATCGCGCATTGTCCGCAGAGTAATGCGCGCCTCGGTAGCGGCATTGCCGATTTGGTGGCGATGGAGCAAGCGGGCGTCAACATCTCAATTGGCGTCGATGGCGCGGCCTCGAATGAGGCGGCAGACATGCAAAGCGAAACCCACGCCGCCTGGCAGTTCCAGCGTGCACGCAAAGGCATGCTGGCGCAGCCGCGCTATGCCGGTGGAACCTTTGAAGGCGGCGGCGGCGCTGCCAGCATTGAAGATGTGGTGCGCTGGGGCACCTCAGGTGGCGCAAAGATTTTGGGCTTGCATACCGGCCGGATAGCAGCAGGCATGGCTGCGGATATCGCCGTCTACCGCCTGGACGATCCGCGTTATTATGGCCTGCACGATCCCGCCATTGGCCCGGTGGCCAGCGGTGGTCGCGCCAGTTTGCACGCGCTGATTTGTGAAGGAAAACTGCTGGTGCAGAATGATGTCATTGCCGGATTGGATTTGGCTGAACTGGGCCGCGATGCTGCGCAAGCGATGAAAATCTTGCAGCAGCGCGCGGCAGGGTAAACGGGTTAAGCCGCTGCGTCTTTCTTACGCAGCGGTGATTCCGGTAAAAACAGCGACAGGATAAAGGCCAATAACATGACGCCAGTTGCCATTTGAAAGGCTGAGTGCACCGCATCACCAAACACCTGCAAATAGGCTTGTTGCACGTCATAAGGCAAATGATGCACCGCCTGCGGATCGAGCGCGCGCGGTAATGCTTTGCCCTGTTCCACCAGCGTGGTCAGGCCCGATTTCAGCACCTGACTAAACACCGCACCAAACAACGCCACACCAATCGAACCGCCAACTGAGCGGAACAGCGTTACCGACGACGTGGCAACGCCGATGCGATCGGGCGTAACGGTATTCTGCACCGCCAGCACCAGCACTTGCATCACCATGCCCATTCCCATGCCCAACACGCAGGCAAACAGATAGATATGCCACAGCGGCGCATCAATGGTTAGCGTGGTCAACAGCGCCATGCCGAGGGTCGCCAGCAAGGTGCCGCCTATCGGGAACAGACGATATTTACCGGTACGGCTAATAATGCGTCCGCTGGCGATAGAGGTCATCAGCAACCCACCCATCAGCGGCAGCAGTTGCAAACCGGCTTCGGTCGGCGTGGAACCTTTTACCACCTGCAAATAGAGCGGTAAAAATGTCACGCTGCCGAACAGCGACATGCCGACGATAAATGCCATTAAACTGGCGAGGGAAAAACTGCGGTTACGAAACAGCGACAGCGGAATAATCGGTTCCCAGGCGCGGCGCTCCTCATAAATAAAACCGATCACCCCAATCACACCAAACGCCAGAATGCACCACAACAGTGGATCGGACCATGCGCGCAGCGTGCCGCCTTCGCTGGTAAACAGCGTGATGCCCACCAGCGCCAGGCTGAGAAACACCGCGCCAGGATAGTCAATCTCATGCGGCTTGCGCTTGTTGTCGGTCTTGAATACCGCGTTGATGATCACCAGCGCAATCAAACCCAGCGGCAGATTGATATAGAAAATCCAGCGCCACGACGCATGCTGCACAATAAAACCGCCCAGAAGCGGCCCGATGACGGTTGCCAGACCAAATACGCCGCCAAACAGGCCCTGATATTTGCCGCGTTCTTGTGGCGGGATCACATCGGCGACCGCCGCCATGCTTACTACCATCAAGCCACCACCGCCTAAACCTTGCAGTGCGCGGGTAAAAATCAACTGTTCCATATTCTGCGCCAGGCCACACAGCGCCGAGCCAATCAGGAACAATACCACTGAAATTTGCAGTACCGTTTTGCGGCCAAACAAATCACCAAACTTGCCGTACAGTGGCACGACAATTGTCGAAGCCAGCATATAGGCGGTGACGATCCACGAGAGGCGATCGAGTCCGCCCAACTCGCCGACAATGGTCGGTAACGCGGTGGAGACGATGGTCTGATCCAATGCTGCTAACAGCATGACCAGTAATAAAGCGCCCATCAGTAAGCGGACTGAAGGAGGATTGTCCTTGCCGTGATCCGACTGCGGCGCGAGTGTTTGGGGTTGCATAACAGACACCAATTGTAATTAATTAAATACCCAATTAATATTAAACGCAGTCTGACATGAATCAAGTGAGTGAGTAAAGATGACCGCACGAAAATTCCCTGCTGACGAAATGACTCACGCGGCAACACCTCGCCGCCCGGGCCGCCCACGGGGTGGCGCAATTAACGTGCAGCAGCGCGAACATCTGCTCGACATCACCTTAGCGCTGTATGCCGAAAACGGCATCGGTGAAACCTCGCTCAACGCCATTGCGCGTAAGGCGGGCGTGAGTCCGGCGATGCTCAATTACTATTTTCAATCGCGTGAATCCTTGCTGGATATCGTGGTTGAGGAGCGTTTTTTGCCGTTACGCCAGCGGTTGGTGGCGCACTTTATGCACGACCCGCGTGACCCTGTCACTACTTTCAGCGCCTTTATTCATGAAGTGGCGGATATCGTCAGCACTCACAACTGGTTTGCACCGCTATGGATGCAGGAAGTGATGCAAGGTGAAGGCGGGTTAGGCCAGCAGATTAAAAAGCGCTTTGGTCACGGTGAGCGTGATGAGGTGAAAAACCTCATTGAAGGCTGGCAGCAACAAGGATTACTCAATGCTGAGCTGGAACCACAATTGCTGATGACCTCGATCCTTAGCCTTGTGCTGGTGCCCTTCACCCGCTTTGCTAACGATCTCACATTCAATCGTGAGCTTATTGTTCAACACACCTTGAGTCTTTTCAGCCAGGGCATCCGCCCCGCCTCGTAAGGTCGCCATGAATGGTGTAATGCTTGTCAGTTAAGAGATGAAAACCCCAACTACCCAGCGAACATATTGTAGCGGCGCAATTTATTGCGCGATAAATCGCGCCGCTACGGAATGTGCGGTAAATAAAACGGGGCTTAACTGATCGGCAATACGCCACGAATGGCGCTCTTGCGTTTAATTCGCTGGGTTTTCGTAGGGTGCGCATTCATGCGCACCTGGATAGATACGCATTTTATTGCCTAAGTGTGCAGCATTATCCCTCTGGTGCGTCTCGCTAAAAATCAAATTTATCCTTAACAGGGGATAATCCTGTCATTATCCCCCACAAGGGATAAAGTTGACATTATCCCCTTCAAGGGATAAGTTGCCCATTATCTACCTGTGGGTTAATTTCAGCATAAAAGCGCTGGTGACAAGAGGATCCGCCATGATTTACAGTCCGCGCCAACTGGCTAATCACCTCAAACTCATTCGCCAACAAAATCATTGGACGCAAAGCGAGCTGGCGCAAAAAGTTGGCCTGAAACAATCCACCATTTCTCACTTTGAAAACAATCCCGACCTCACCACGCTCGCGACTTTGTTCAAAATCTTGCAGTCGCTTGATCTACACATGAACGTCCAGGAAAAAGACGCCGCCATAACGGGTCAGGAGAATGACTGGTGAAACAGGAATTGATCGCGTGGAT
Organism: Enterobacter ludwigii; assembly: GCA_900068845.1. Taxonomy (GTDB): domain Bacteria; phylum Pseudomonadota; class Gammaproteobacteria; order Enterobacterales; family Enterobacteriaceae; genus Pantoea; species Pantoea ludwigii_A. The sequence continues at coordinate 227,988 of CEFQ01000008.1, read as the reverse complement.
GAACGGCGAACGCGTAGGCATCCTGACGCGCAACACCAATGGGGCGCATACTTTCCAATACCATCCAGGTTGGTTGAGCAATCGACTCGCCAGGCCGCTATCGCTGTCACTGCCGTTACAGTTGCCTGTGATTTCATCCGCCGCAGTACTCAATTATTTTGATAATTTACTGCCTGACAGCCCGCTGGTACGCGATCGCATCGTCGCGCGTTATCGCGCAAAATCACGTCAGCCGTTCGATTTGCTGAGCGAAATTGGCAAAGACAGCGTCGGTGCCGTGATGCTACTGCCACCGCAAAGTACACCCGCTGATTTAAGCCTGAACGCCGAACGGCTGGATGAACATAAGCTGGAACGTGTCCTATCGGCTTATCAAGCGGATATTCCATTGGGCATGATCAGTGAAGAACACGATTTCCGCATCTCGGTAGCGGGTGCTCAGGAAAAAACAGCCTTGTTGGCAATGGGGGAAGGCTGGGCCATTCCACATGGCGCCACGCCCACATCGCACATCATCAAATTGCCCATCGGTGAGATTAAGCAACCTTTTGCCACATTGGATATGCGTGAAAGCGTCGAAAATGAGTACCTTTGCCTGGCACTGGCGCGAGCATTGGGATTTGCTGTGCCTGACGCCAGCATCATTTACGCTGGCAAGATGAAGGCGTTGGCCGTGCAACGCTTTGATCGGCGCTGGAACCACCAGCAGACACAATTGCTGCGCTTACCCCAGGAAGACATGTGTCAGGCATTCGGCTTACCGTCAGCGCTGAAATATGAATCTGACGGTGGACCCGGCATCGCCGACATCATGCAGTTCCTGATGGGATCCAGTAACGCATTAGAAGATCGTTATTCCTTTATGAAATTCCAGGTATTCCAGTGGCTGATCGGCGCAACGGATGGTCATGCCAAAAATTTCTCTGTCTTTATCGAGCGCGGCGGAAGTTATCGTCTGACGCCTTTCTACGACATCATTTCTGTCTTCACATCGATGGGCGGAAACGGACTCAATATCCGCGATTTGAAACTGGCAATGAGTTTGAAAGCCAGCAAAGGCAGAAAAAATGAGGTCGATAAAATTTTCCCGCGCCATTTTTTAGCCACCGCTAAGCAGGTTAATTTTGACCAGAATCAGATGATTGAGATCATTGATTTCTTTATTGCAGAAATGGCCGTCGCGATGGAGCAAGTGACCCGAACATTACCCACGGATTTTACGCAGCGTATTGTTGACTCCCTTTTTGACAACAGCTTGCGGATGTTAGCGCGTCTGCAAAAATAATTTTCCCCCGACCGAAACTTTCCTCCCGGCCCCAGCGAACTGAACTAATGAGTTATCCAATTCGGCATTTCTATACATCGCAGGAGCAGAGAATGAAACGCATCAAATCCCTCGTTTGTACCCTGACCATGACAGCAGCGCTGGGTCTTTCCGCATTCAACGCCGGTGCCGCACTGCCGGTTGGCGCGAAAGCACCGAACTTTGAACTGCAAGGCGCGTTAGCCGGTAAGCCCTTGACCTTCTCGCTGCAAAAAGCGCTGCAGAAAGGCCCGGTGGTGCTCTATTTCTTCCCGGCAGCGTTTAGCGCAGGTTGTACTATTGAAGCGCATGATTTTGCTGAAGCCACTGACAGCTTCAGCAAAATGGGTGCCACGGTGGTGGGCGTGACCGCAGGCAATACCGATCAGGTCAGCGATTTTTCTAAACTGGAGTGCCGCGATAAATTTACTGTCGCCGCCGATCCAGGTGCAAAAGTGGCGGCGCAGTATCAAACCACTATGCAGATGAAAGGCAAAACCCTGTCCGATCGTACCTCCTACGTGATCGCGCCTGATGGCAATATTCTGCTGAGTTACACTGACAGAAACCCAGAAACGCATATTGATAAAGCGCTGGCCGCCGTTAAGCAGTACGACGCATCTCACCCACAAACTCACTAAGCAAAGAGGCCAGCGATGTTAACCGCCATGCTGGCCGCCTTCATCGGCGGCATCATTCTGAATTTAATGCCCTGCGTATTTCCGGTGATCTCGCTGAAAGCGCTCGGACTGTTACGCCATACCGATAATGCCGCCAGCGCGCGTCGTGAAGGGTTAGGCTTTTTACTTGGCGTTGTGGTGACCATGATGGCGCTGGCGGGCATCTTGCTGGCGGCGCGCGCCGGTGGCGCCGCAGTGGGCTGGGGCTTCCAACTGCAATCGCCGCTGGTGATCGCGCTGCTGTCACTGGTCATCCTCGCCGCCGCGCTCAATTTGCTCGGGGTATTTGAAGTTGGCTTGTCAGTACAACGCGTCGGCTCGGTTGATGTCGACCGCGGTGCCTTTACCCGCTCGGCGTTAACCGGTGCATTGGCGATCATCGTCGCAACGCCTTGTGCGGCACCCTTTATGGCCAGCGCCATCGGCTATGCATTGGTACAACCGCCTGCCGTTGCGTTGGTGATCTTCTTCGCGCTGGCGCTCGGCTTCGCCGCGCCATTCACGCTGGTATCGCTGTTCCCGGCGCTGGCTAAGTTCCTGCCGCGTCCCGGCGCATGGATGGATGTGTTAAAACGCGGCCTGGCGTTCCCGATGTTTGGCGCGTATGCCTGGCTGGTCTGGGTGCTTGCACAGCAAGCGGGAAGCGCGGCGCTGGCCACCTTGCTGGCGGCATCGGTGATTGTGGCTTTTGCGGGCTGGCTATACGGTATGGCGCAGCATCGCCACTTTGCGGGTAAAAGTCATAAGGTACTGTTTGCCGTCACGGCGGTACTGATTGTGGCGGTAATCGCCCCGCTTCCGAGCCTGATCAAACCCGGCGCAGGCCTGGCGGGCGATCAGCTGACGGCGGAGGTCACTAAAGCCAAATGGACGCCACAGGCGGTTGAAGCGCAGCGCGGGCATGGTAAAGCGATTTTTGTCGATTTCACCGCCTCGTGGTGCATCACCTGCCAGGTGAATGAGAAAACCTCGCTCTCCACCCAAGCCGTGAAAGATGCCATAACCAAAACCGGTACGCTGTACATGGTGGCAGATTCCACTAAATTTAACCCGGACGTCGATGACACGATGAGTGAATTCGGTCAGGGCGGATTACCGATGTATCTGGTGTACCCCGCCGATGGTGGACCGCCGAAAGTGCTGCCGCAGGTGCTAACACCGAGCATTGTGGTGAATGCACTTAATCAGGCGGCGGGCAAGAAGGCGTAACAACAACAAGGCGGATTATGCACACAAGCGATAGCGCGCGCGAAAGTTGGCCCGCGCTAATGGAACAGGCACAGGCGGGCGATCAGCTCGCCTATACCCGACTGCTGAAAGCGCTGGTGCCGGTGATTCGTTCGCAAACGCGCAAACAGATCGCTGACGATGCACTGGTAGAAGATGTGATTCAGGATGTGCTAATGACGGTACATCGGGTGCGTCACACCTATGATCCTGCCTACCCTTTTTTACCCTGGCTGATGGCGATCATCTCGGCGCGCGCTATCGATGCCCTGCGGAGACGGGGTCGCCATCAGCAGTGGGAAGTCAACGACGAATGGGTGCCGGAAGCGGCAAGTGCGTCGGACGCACTGCAGCAGGACACGCAGGAAGAGCTGGCCGGTTATCTGCGCCAGCTGCCTTCGCGTCAGCGCGAAATTGTCGAACATGTGCATCTACGCGAAATGAGCCTGACGGAAGCGGCCGCGCATAACCATCTCAGTGTCGCAGCGGTGAAATCACTGCTGCACCGCGCATTAACCAATTTGCGCCGCTTTGGAGCCAATCATGACCGATCATAACCTGTTAATTGAAAAACTCGGTCGCGAGATGCGGCCGGTAAAACCGCTGCGATCCACCCGCTGGCGCGTCTGCGCCTGGCTGTTGCTGGCTTTACCCTGCGGCATTGCTGCCAGCTTCCTGGTGCAGCGCAGTTTCACCGACTGGACGCAGCCCGGTGCGCTGCAGGCGATTCTGCAGCTGGTGCTGGCCTTTGTACTCGGCACGCTGGCGATCCGCAGCGCATTTAATATGAGCATCGCCGGACGCCGCAGTATCAGCTGGAAAGCGCTGCTGCCGATCGGTTTGCTGTGGCTCGGCATGAGCATCAGCCAGATTCCCGGCGAAGTGCCGTTGGTGCATGACAACGACAGCACACGCTGCTTTACTTTCCTGCTGGTGGTCAGCACACCGATGATGGTGCTGATGATCGTTAGCCTGCGCCGCACGCGAGCGCTATATCCGGTGCGCAGCTTAGCCATGGCAGGCTTGGGTGTTTCCTGCATGGCGGTTGCGCTATTGGCATTTTGCCATCCGGTGCACCTGCATCCACTGGATTTCATTATGCATCTGGCGGCGATAGTCACGATTGTGGCGATGACCGTGCTGGTTGGAAAACGTTGGGTTACGTTAACCTAAAGTATTAATTGTTGTACGGTGACGCACATGAAGCAAAAAGTAAAAAATCAGCGCAGTCACATTGTAAAGGTCACATTTGTAAACTATAGAATAATAGCAACGTTAAATTAGCCCCCATCATTTACCTCATCTAAGGATATGTATGAAAAAGTTAATTTTTGTATTATTAGCAAGCGCTATATCCTTCAGTTCTGTTGCTGCAGAACTGATGACAAAAGTTGAGTTTGAAAAGGTAAAAGATCAATACGTTGAGGTAGGTAACATTTCGACTTCTGGCGAAACGGATGCCGCCTCGGCCAAAGAAGAGTTGTCAAAACTGGCCGATGAAAAAGGCGGCGATATTTATATTGTGACCTCAGCGAACACCAACAACAAGATATATGGTACTGCAATCGTCTATAAGAAAAAGTAATTGCCATTCTGCTTAAACATCATTATTTCAATTTATAAACATTTAATCTGACTTATTACGTTGCCATAAAGAGTGAAGAAAGGGCGGCCCTGACGAGCCGCCCTTTTTCATTCATGCAGCCTTACTGCGGAATTACCTTCTCCGCTTTCAGGCGATCAAACAGCTGGGTAAATGAATCCAGCGTGGAACGATAGCCGGTGAAGCCCGCTTTGCGGCTCTTGCTCATGTCGGTAAACGCTTCCATTGGGCGGCCCAAATCCGCGTCGGTATGCCACCACGACGCCAGTTTGGTGATATCCGCCTCTCGCAGCTGATAACGTTCCGCCACTTCACGCCATGCTGCCGGTGCATCCTGCATGCGTCCTTCCAGCGGCATCATCTGCGCCGGATACGCTGCCGCTTCCACACCGAAGTACGCAGCCAGACGTGGCCACAACCAGTTCCAGCGGAAGACATCGCCGTTCACCGCGTTGAAGTCCTGATTGGCCGCTTCTGCCGCGGTCGCGGCCCACAGTAACTGTTCCGCCAGCAAACCAGCATCGGTGACATCGGAAACGCCGTTCCACTGTTCTGGCGACCCCGGGAAAATGAACGGCAAACCTTGCTCACGGCACAGCGTGGCGTATACCGCCAGCGTCTGGCCCATATTCATTGCGTTACCCAGCGCAAAGCCAACGATAGAGTGCGGACGATGCACGCTCCAGCGATAGCCATATTTCTCCGCGCCAGCAAATACTTCATCTTCCTGAGCGTAATAGAAGTTATCAACTGGCTGGCGGCCCTGCTCTTCCCGGAAGGGTGTTACCGGCACCGCGCCTTTACCGTAGGCTTCAAACGGACCGAGGTAGTGTTTCAAGCCGGTCACCAGCGCCACATGCGCGCCGTTCAGGCGCTCGCCCAAGCCTTCAATGACGTTGCGCACCATCGCGCCATTGACGCGGATATTCTCTTTTTCGTTTTCCTGGCGAGACCAAACGCTAAAGAACAGTGCATCTGGTTTCTCCTGCGCCAGTGCGGCATGTACCGCGTCTGCATCAGTCAGATCGGCCGTCAGACTGCGGCAGCCTTCCGGCACCGCGCCACGCCCGCGCGATAAACCCGTTACCTGCCAGCCTTCGCGCTGTAATTTTTCCGCCAGCGCACGACCAATCACGCCGCTGATGCCTACAATCAATGCCTGCTTTTGCATTTTAATTCTCCTCAGTTACAGTAACGCTAAGTTTACTAGAGAATTTAATTCCTATCTGTGGCATTAATTCACAGCATTCACAACCTGAGTTCACGAATACATGCACGATCAGCGCCTGAAAGATATTGTTCCCTTTGTTGCCAGCGTCGAGGGTGGCAGCTTTGCCGCCGCCGCCGAACGCCTGCATCTCACCGGTTCAGCAGTCAGTAAAAGCGTGACACGGCTGGAAACCCGCCTCGGCTCGCGCCTGCTGGAGCGCACCACGCGCAGCCTGAAACTCACCGATGCCGGTAACGCCTATTACCAAACCTGTTTACGCATTATGGAGGAGCTGGCAGAAGCCGAAGCGGTACTGGCGGCGCAGCGCTCCATTCCCTCCGGGCGTTTGCGACTGGCGGTGCCCAATACCTACGGACGCTTGGGTGTCATGCCGCTGTTGATTCCGTTTTGCCAGCAGCATCCGGACGTGGAGCTCAATCTGACCTTCTCGGATCGCTTTATCGATCTGTTTGATGAAGGGATTGATGTTGCGGTGCGCATTGGTGGATCGCCGGATCTGCCCGCCTCGCTTGGCTGTCGCCAGATGGGACGCGAACGCATGGTGTTTTGCGCGTCACCCGATTATCTGGCACGCGTGGGGCGGCCCAATAACGAAGCCGAATTGTTGCAACATCAGGCGATCATGTACGAACGCGTCGATGGCAGCACCAAGCCGTGGCTGTTCACCACGGAAGATGGCTATCCGCACTGGCGTAACCTGCCGCACCGAATGGCGCTGGGGGATGTGGATGCGCAGGTACAGGCTGTATGTGGCGGATTGGGTGTGGCACAGATGCCATCGTGGCTGGTGCGTGAACCGCTGGCACGCGGCGAGCTGGAGATCATTCTGCCCGAGCAACAGCCGGACGGATTGGCCCTAACGCTGATATGGCCACGCCGCAAGCAGCTGCTACCTAAAGTGGATGCGCTACTGGCAGCGTTAGAAGGATTACAGATCAGATAAGAATAAAGGTCAAAAGAGCGCGATGAATCGCGCCGCTACGGCATGTGCACGTGGTTGTAGCGGCGCGATTCATCGCGCTTACTTTATCAGCGGTGATTTAGCCTACGCGACAACCTGTCGCCAAAGAACTGCAGCACCGTCACCAGCGCCACCAGCACCACAATCACCGTCAGCATCACCTGCATATCAAAGCGCTGATAACCGTAGCGATACGCCAAATCCCCCAACCCACCCGCGCCAATGGCACCCGCCATCGCCGAGGCGTTAATCATCGTCACCAGCGTAATGGTAAACCCGCTGACGATGCCGGGCCGCGCTTCGGGCAGCAGCACATGCCAGATAATATGCCAGCGATGGAATCCCATCGCCTGCGCCGCTTCGGTCAGCCCTTTATCCACTTCACGCAGGCTCACTTCGGCGATACGCGCAAAGAATGGCGTCGCTGCCAATGTGAGCGGCACCACTGCCGCCCATACGCCGTAGGTGGTCCCGACGATCCAGCGGGTGAAGGGGATTAGCGCCACCATCAGGATCAAAAACGGAATCGAGCGGAACAGGTTCACTACCCAGCCGAGCACGCGATTCAACAGCGGGCTCGGGAAAAGATCGCCGCGTCCAGTCACCACCAAAATCACGGCCATTGGCAATCCCAGCGCCAGCGCCAGCAGCGACGACACCCCCACCATCAGCAGCGTATCCAGTAGCCCAACCCATAAACGTTCAATAGCCAGTGACATAACCGGGTATCTCCAGTTGGTCAGCGAGTGAGATTAACACTGCTCGCGCAGGGTCAGATTCATGCCGCGCATCAAGAAGCAGCAACATCTGCCCGGTCGGTTTGCCATCCACCCACTCCACCGCGCTAAACAGCAGAGTCAGCTCACCGGCAACGCGCGCACTGAGCACCGCCAAATCCGGTTGCGCCCCCTGTCCAGTGTAGCGCAGGCGCACCAGCAGACGTGAATCAGCATGCTGACGCGTCGGCGTCAACAGCGGTTGAATGGCTTCCGGTAGCGCGCTGAACAGCGGATTGAGCAATTGTCGCGTGGTCTCCTGCTGCGGATCGCTGTAGACCTGCCACACCGGCCCGCGCTCAATGATTACGCCCTGATCGATCACCGCCACCTGATGGCAGAGATCGTGCACCACATCCATTTCATGCGTAATCAACACGATAGTGATATGACGCTGCTGATTGATCTTCTTGAGCAGCGCCAGAATTGAGCGCGTGGTTTCCGGATCGAGTGCCGAGGTGGCTTCATCACACAGCAGCAGTTCAGGATCGTGCACCAGCGCGCGTGCAATGCCGACGCGCTGCTTCTGCCCACCGGACAATTGCGCAGGCCACGCGTGCTGACGCTGTTCAAGGCCCACCAGCGCCAGCAACTCATCCACTTTACGCCGCCGTTCAGCCGCAGGCACGCCCGCCACTTTCATCGGCAGCTCGATGTTTTCACGCACCGTTTTCGCTGACAGCAAATTGAAGTGCTGGAAAATCATGCCAGTACGGCGTCGCCAATCCACCAGCTGACGATCGCTCAGCGTGCCAAGATCGATACCGTCAATCACCACCTGACCGCGGGTGGGATTTTCCAGCCGATTGAGGCAACGGATCAGCGTTGATTTACCGGCGCCGCTGCGTCCAATGATGCCGAAAATCTCGCCGCGCTTAACCTGCAGATCGACCTCTTTTAGCGCTTCCTGGGTTTGTCCGGGATAGCGTTTACTCAAGCCACGAATCTGCACATGCACTTTCCCTGCCGTCTCGGCCGTCGGCGAGAGCAGCGCATCGCGCTCGCCGGGTAGCGTCAGGCTAACCATGCTTACTGGCTCCAGCCCGGCTGATACAGCTTGCCGTAGAAGTCATCGAGTTTGGCGCGCACCACTGGCGAATGCTGATAGATATCAACGAACTTCGCCAGACGCGGATCGTTCTGATGACCGTCGCGGATCACGAACTGAATCACGTACTCCGGATGCTCCAGACCATCAAACAGCAGCGCGCTGTTCGGGTCGATGGTCTTCGACAGGCGCAGATAGTGCGGATAACCCTGGGCTAAATCGACTTCATCCAGTGAACGCGACAGCTGCACCGCTTCCACTTCGATAATCTTCAGATGCTTCGGATTGCTGACGATATCGTCCACGGTTGATTTGAGGCCCGCGCCCGGTTTTAAGCTAATCAGCCTGGCTTTTTGCAACAGCAGCAGGCCGCGCGCACCGTTGATGGGATCGTTGGCGATCGCCACTGTGCCACCGTCGGGGATCTGGTCAATCGCGGTATGTTTCTTCGAATAAAGTCCGATGTTGTTGATGATCGCCGGCGCGAACGGCACCAAATGGAATCCGCCCTGCTGGTTAGCATTCTCAAGGAACGGTTTATGCTGGAACAGGTTCACATCGATATCGCCATTCTCCACGCTGACGTTCGGCGCGGTCCAGTCAGTGAACTCCACCAGCTCAACATTCAACCCTTGTTTTTTCGCCTCGGCAACCGCAGTTTCCAGCGGCGGCGCAAAGGCCGCAGTGGTGCCGACTTTCAACGGTCCGCTGTAATTTTCGGCGGCGACGGCGCTAAACGCCAGCAGTGCGACGCTGGCAGCCAGCGCAAAATGACGTGCAATTTTCATATCAGATCCCTGAGGTTAAATTAACGAAGGTTAACGCCGTCGCGCCAGCGCGCCGCCGGATGGCGATCGGGCAAGCGGTCCTGTTGTTGAAAAATTTTCTGCCGTAACGAACCGGGCTGATACGCGGTCTTGAAACGACCGCGCTGCTGTAATTCTGGCACCACCAGATCGATGAAATCGCGGTAGCTCTGCGGATTGAGGATGCGCGTCAGGTTAAAGCCGTCGATATCGCCTTCATCGATCCACTTAATTAACGCATCCGCCACCTGGCTCGGATTACCGACAATCAGCGGATAACGACTGCCCATCGCGTGCTGCTCCAGTAAACGACGGCGCGTCCAGCCGCTGAACGCTTTGCTCACTGATTCTATGGCCCGCGTGTCGCCGGTCTGAATCGGCTCATCGAGTTCGAATGCCGCCAAATCCAGACCAATCGAGCTGGAGAAGTGTGCGATGCCCGCTTCCGGGCTGGCATAGTCGAGATAGCTTTGATGCTTTTCCTGCGCCTCGCGTTCAGTAGGCGCGACAATCACGCTGACGCCCATAAAGATGCGCAGATCGTCAGGATGGCGTCCGGCCTCCACCGCCGCCTGGCGCAGACGCGTTGATTGCTCGCGCATCGCCGCCGGTGATGCGGCATTCACAAAGCTGCACTCGGCATGACGTCCGGCGAATTGCACGCCGCGCGCCGAGGAACCGGCCTGGAACAGCAGCGGCGTACGCTGCGGCGACGGGCTACTCAGGTGATAACCCTGCACCTGATAAAACTCGCCCTGATGATTGATCTGATGAATTTTGTTAGCGTCGGCGTAGCGACGATTCGGCTTATCCTGCACCAGGGCGTCATCCTGCCAGCTGCCTTCCCACAGCTTATAGGTCACATCCAGGAATTCATCGGCCTGATCGTAGCGGCGATCGTGCGCCAGCAGCTGTTGCTGGCCCATCGCACGCGCGGCGCTATCAAGATAACCGGTGACGATGTTCCAGCCGATGCGCCCTTTGGTCAGGTGATCGAGCGTGGAAAGGCGGCGCGCGAAGGGATACGGCGCTTCATAACTCAGGTTGGCGGTGACGCCAAAACCAAGGTGCTGCGTAACACTGGCCATGCCGGAAATCAGCATCAGCGGATCGTTAACCGGCAGCTGAATCGACTCTTTGGCAGTCAGCCCAATCCCTTGCTGATAGACGTCATACACGCCGAGTATGTCGGCGATAAACAACCCATCAAACAGCCCGCGCTCAAGTAAACGCGCCAGATCCAGCCAATACTCCAGCGAATTGAAATCCACCGAACGATCCTGCGGATGCGTCCACATGCCGTGATGAATGTGCCCAACACAGTTCATGTTGAAGGCGTTAAGGAGAATGTGTTTTTGGCTCATATCGTCCCCCGGCGCGGCGGCAACACGCCATTCAGCAGGTAGTTGCCGATTGCCGGATATTTCCAGCGCACCGGATCGTGCAAGGTGTGGGTGCGCGCATTACGCCAGTGGCGATCAAAGTTGTGTTCACGCAGGCTGGAACGCGACCCACCGAGTTCAAACAGCAGATTGCTGGCTTCCAGCGACACTTCGGTGGTCCAGGCGCGCGCCTTCGCCACTTCCACCGAGGCCAGCGCGACATTTTCAGCGCTGGGATCGCGCTGTGCCACGTCAACCGCGTCGCCGGCAATCGCCAGCAGCGCATCGCCCGCGCTCAGACGCGCGGCCAGGCGACCGGCACGATCGAGCGTGAGCGGATCGTCGCTGGCGCGTTCCACGCCGCTGTCCGGCCACGGTCGCGCGCGCTGGCGCAGGAAATCGAGCATGTCGTTAAACGCCGCTCGCGCGATGCCCTGATCAATAGCCGCATGCATGATCTGCGCAAACGGCCCAACGGTAGTGGGACGCTCAAACGCCGTTTGGAACGGCACCACGTCTTCCGCTGCAATCGCTACGTCGCGGAACTGCACGCTGCCGCTGCCAGTGGTGCGCTGACCAAAGCCGCTCCAGTCATCGATCACGTTGACGCCCGGTTGCTGGCGCGGCACAAACACCAGCTGTTCTTTACCGTCATCGGCAATCGCCAGCGTCGGAATACGGTCGGCATACAGCGCGCCGGTGCAATAAAACTTATTGCCGTTGAGGCGCAAGCCTTCCGCCTGCTGGGAAACCGCAGTAGAACGCTGATGCGCGGCAGGCGAACTGAATTCCGCCAGCGCATTGCCGTGATGCACACCTTCCAGTACTTCGGCGTAGAGCCGCTGTTTCTGCGCCTCGCTGCCGTTGATGCGCAGCACTTCCAGCGCATAAAAATGGTTCTGCGGCACCTGACCAATCGACCCGTCGGCGGCGCTTAAAATCACGAAAATCTCGACCAGTTCCGCGGTGGAAATCTCAATACCGCCAAAGGCGTGCGGCACGGTGATGGCACCGAGTCCGGATTGAAACAGCTGCTGCAATTCAGCGTGCGGCAGTTCTCTTTCGCGGTCGCGCTGGGCAGAACCGGCACGAAAACGGTGCGCCAGTTCCTGCGCAACCTGCAACGCCTGCGAGGCATTTTTAATGCGCGTCGCGCGCTGTTTAGGCGATACCTGCGTCATGGTTGCTCCTTAAATCCAGGCATGACGCGCAGGCAGCGCATCATTGAGGTAATAGTTGCCGATGGCGTGGGTTTTCCAGCGCACCGGATCGTGCAACGTGTGGGTACGTGCATTGCGCCAGTGACGATCGAGTCCATGGCGCAGCAAGGTGCCGCGACTGCCGCCCCATTCCAGTAGTTTCTCGCTGGCACGCAGCGCCACTTCAGTGGTCAGCACTTTGGCTTCTGCCACCGCAATCGATGCGCGTGCGCAGTTTTCGGCGGTCAGCGATTGCTGATCGATGCTGTCGAGCACACGAGCGGCACGCGTCAGCAGCGCGTTGGCGGCGCTGAGTTCGGTGCTGATGCGGCCCACATCGGCGAGGATGTAAGGATCGTCGGCATTGCGGCTGACATTGGCATCAACCCAAGGCCGCGAGCTGCTGCGCACAAACTCCAGCGCCTCATCCAGCGCGCCTTGCGCAATACCTGCATCAATCGCCGCCTGAATCAACTGTGAAACCGCACCGCGTAGCGTCGGTTTCCCGGCATCGGGCAGCGGCATCAGCAACGCCGGATCAACGACAACCTGCTGCAGTTTTACCGTACCGCTGGCGGTGGTGCGCTGACCGATACCAGACCAGTCATCAACAATCTCTACGCCCGTCGCTGGCAGCGGAATAAACGCCATTTTAGGCTGCTGATCGTGCATCGCAGTGGTGACCAGAATGTCGGCAAACAGCGCGCCCGTAGAGTAGAACTTCTCGCCAGTGAACTGCACGCCCTGTGACGTTGTCACCAGTTGAGCCTGCACATCACGCGTATGTTTGGTGTTTTTCTCCGGCCCGCCGTTGCCAAGTCGCTTGCCCTTCACCACCGCACTAAGTAGCTGCTGCTGTTGCGCCGCAGATCCTTCGCCGAGGATGAACTGAATCAGGCCAAAGTGGTTTTGTGGGATTTGCCCCAGCGACGGATCGCTGGCGGAGATCAGTCGAAACACCTCGGCCATGGTCTGGAAAGACAAACCTGCACCGCCAAATTCGCGCGGCACGCTGATGCTGCCAAGGCCCAATGCGGTGAATTGGTTGAGCAGCGCGATGGGGTAGATACGTTGTTGATCGCGCTCAACAGCGCCGCCTTTCGCCTGCTCGGCCAAATGGCGTGCGGCGGCGATGGCTTGTGCGTCGCTGTTTAATACCGCCGCGCGGTTAATAATCTCGTCACTGTTTTGCGTCATAGCTGATTTCACTTTTACTGCACAGCGAATAGTAAGCCTGCACTGTAAAAGCCAGCAGGCCGTGGAATGAATAACGGATTGAAAGCGATGATAATCAGCGGGGTTAAAACAAGTAAATAGCGCGGTTATGCTATATCCGGCAATGCGTTGCCACTATTAAGCTATGGATCAATTTAAACAAACCAACAGGCTAGCGGCGGCGCTGCGGACTATTAAACAGCATAAAAATGCGGCGAGTAATTCTTAAGATCAAATAACGCTAAGCAAAGCTTTATTATGCACATAATCGTAGCGGCGCAATTTATTGCGCGCTCCCGTTCAACGGCCAAAAAAGCGCGATAAATCGCGCAGCTACAAAGCGGTGCGGATTTTAATAGCGGCGCGGAATATTAATTATTCACTAGTGCAGCAAACTGTGCAGCAGCGAAACTGCGGGTGAATTCGCTTTTCGCGCTATGCGGAATCTGCACACTATCAATCAACTTCGCCAGCTGATAGCTTTTCACCGTCTCATTTTGCGTTAGCTGCTGCGCATAATTTGCAGTCAAATCCCCTTTCTTATTCTGCGTCACCGAGGTCTGGCTGCGCGCTTCATCATCGATCAAATGATACTTATAGTTTTGCGACGACTTCTGTTCGGTCAGTTTCGCCGCTGAGGCAGAATCCAGCGCGGTATGGAAGCTGGCCTTCAGTTTAAACAGCGTTTGCTGGGTTAAATCCTGCGTATCGCCATGGGTCTGCGACGCGGTTTTTTGCGCCACGTTTAGTGAGAACGTGTCTTTCTCTTCCGGCTTGTACGGATTGCCCGAAACTGGCGTCTGCTGATACGTGGCCGAGAAGTCCGCCAGCCCGCTAATTGCCCCGTTCTTCGCCGCATTGGCATCAACCGATTTCACGCGCTGCGTATTAATACTTTCAGCCGCTTTGCCTTCGGTGGTATTGAGCGCGCGGAAGCTGTCTTTAAACAGCATCAGCATGTCCCGATCGCCGTTACCGCGCGAAGCTGCCTGATCGAACTTACTGCTCCACTGATCCAGCGCCGCCGCCTGCTGCGCCGCGCTGCCCGCCTGCGTCAGTTTCGAAACATCCGTATCGAGTTTAATGCTGACATCACCGTTGTGGAATCCAAGCCAGCGCTCCTGATCGTCGGCATGCAGATTAAGCGACTGCGTGACGTTATTGCCATTACGCAGATCGGTCTTCAAATCGATACTTTTTAACACTGAACTATCAAACTTCATCAGATCGCTGATATCGAGTTTGGTGGTGCTGCCATCGAGACCATCCAGCGCTTTCTGCAAGCCCGCTGACAGCTGGCCCATCGCCGCCGCCTCAACATTGCTCAGCTGGCCGCCGCTGGTTTTCAGTTCCACCACCATGCCGCCCTGTTGACGTGTCATTTGCAAACTCACCTGCACGCCGGATTGAGTAGTGATGGTCAGTGCCAGCGCACTTTGGCTGCTGCTCTGCGCGCCGTTTACCGCTTCGGTCGCCGGAACGCTTAAGGTCACGTCGCCACGATGACTGGCCAGATTACTCAGCAATGTGCTGCCCAGGCCGTTCATATCGATACCGCGTGCATGCGCGGCACCGTTCAACTGCGCTTGCAGGCTGCTGGTTACCTCGACGGAACTTTTGACCTGCGCGGGCTCAATTTTGTAGATAGCGGCGATAGCATCACTCGCCTCGCTGAAGGTCACTTTGGTGGACGCTTCCGCCATCAGGGCATTCTGCGCGGATGTGTTATTCACCGACGGCGTTACCACCGCATTCGCCGCGATTAAATTTCTCAGTACGCTGCTGCCAATCCCATGTAGCATGAAAATAATCCTCGTTATGTACTATTCCTTAGCGTTATCGGCGTATTAATGAGCAGCTTTAGGAAGGTTTACATTATTCGGTCGCCATAAATGGCGTAATGCTTGTCAGTTAAGAGATGAAAACCCCAACTACCTGGCGCACACATTGTAGCGGCGCAATTTATTGCGCGATAAATCGCGCCGCTACGGTATGTACGGTAATTAATACGGGGCTTAACTGATCGGCATTACGCCATTCATGGCGACCTTCTCACAACTTCCCCCAACATGTCATTTCAGACATAACATCTGTCCGCCTAAACACAGCCGCACTTCACGGAGTGACTTACGTTATTCATCAACACATCTCTCCCTCACGAGGTAAGGTCACGATGAATAACCTGCATTACAAAAGCTTGCTGGAAATTGGCCGCTTGATTCAGTCGGGCGAAATCTCTTCGGTGGAAGTCACGCAAACGCTGCTGACGCGTATCGATGCACTTGATCGCGACTTACACAGTTACTTCTACGTGATGCACGACAGCGCATTGAAACAGGCGGCCGAAGCCGATTCTGAAATTGCTGCGGGTAAATTGCGCGGGCCGCTGCACGGCGTACCGATTGCGCTTAAAGACCTGATTTGGACCAAAGACGCGCCCACCAGCCACGGCATGATCATCCACAAAGATCGTTACCCAAGCGAAGACTCCACCGTGGTGGAGCGTTTCCGCGCGGCGGGTGCGGTGATTCTAGGCAAACTGACGCAAACCGAAAGCGCCTTCGCCGATCACCATCCTGATATCACCCGTCCAAATAATCCGTGGGGCAGCGCGCTATGGACTGGCGTTTCCTCCAGCGGCTCCGGCGTCGCCACTGCCGCCGGTTTATGCTTCGGCTCAATTGGCACCGATACCGGCGGATCGATTCGTTTTCCCTCCAACGCCAACGGCCTGACCGGCATCAAACCCACGTGGGGCCGCGTCACACGTCACGGTGCCTGTGAACTGGCGGCATCACTCGATCATATCGGCCCGATGGCACGTAACGCCGCCGATGCCGCCGCCATGTTGCAGGCAATTGCCGGTCGCGATGACAAAGATCCCACCTCCAGCAGCGAGCCGGTGCCGGATTATCTGGCGCTGATGACGCGCGGCATCAGCAAGATGCGCATCGGCGTAGATAAGAGCTGGGCGCTGGAGAAAGTCGACGAGGAGACGCGTGTCGCGCTGCAATCGGCGATCGCCACCCTGAGTTCGCTCGGCGCAACGCTGGTGGACATTACCTTACCCGATACCGAAAAAGCCGCCGCCGAGTGGAGCGCACTCTGCGCCGTGGAAACCGCGCTAGCGCACGAAGAAACTTATCCGGCGCAGAAAGATCACTATGGCCCCGGTCTGGCTGGCCTGTTGGATCTCGGTCACCGCGTCAGCGCGCTGGAGTATCAGCGTTTGCTGCTCAGCCGGGCGGCGCTGCGCGGCGATATCTCCGCCCTGTTCACGCAGGTTGATCTGATTCTGGCTCCGGCCACCGCCTATGCCGGATTGACCTGGGACACCATGACCCGTTTTGGTACCGATCAGGCACTGTTTAACGGCGTACTGCGCTATACCAGTGCATTCGACGCCAGCGGGCATCCCACCATCACCTTGCCATGCGGCATGACTGCGAACGGCGCGCCGATTGGCTTCCAGTTGGTGGCGGCCCACTTCGCGGAGGCCACCATGATTCAGGGCGCGTGGGCGTTCCAGCAGGTCACCGACTGGCATAAACAGCATCCCGCATTATAACGCCGTCACCTTTGCCGCCTCAGCAGGCCTGAGGTGGCAATTCCCCGTTCATGGCCTGAAATTTGCTTTATCTCCTCGACTTCCGCCCTTTTTCGCCATGTTTAGGGGATGCTGATATGAAAGAGCTTTTCACTACCGATGATCTCGATAATCGTCATCGCTTCGATGCCTGGCGGGATGCGGTGTGCTCGCGTCTGATTAAAGCCGAAGCGCGCCAGATGCATACTGGCACTTTTTCCGGCAGTTTCGCGTATTCGATGCTAGGACACATGGATATTGCCCATCACGTATCGCACACCGCGCTGATGTGGCAACGCACGCCGGAGTGCATTCGCCGCCATCCCAATCACGACTTCTATCTAGGCTACGTTTGCGCCGGCAGCGGTACGCTGCGGCAGAATGGCCATCAATCGCGCGTGAGCGCCGGTGATGTGGTGATTTATGATGCTGCCACGCCGTTTGATTTTGCGATGGAAAATGTGGCGATCAATATCGTGCATCTGCCACGTCACATCATGGAGAAGGAAGCGCCCGCCACGACCACACTGGCGGGCAAAACGCTGGATGTTACGCGACCTGGTATGGCATCGCTCAAGCTGCTCCTACAGGAAGCGTTCGTCTTTAATTCCGATCGCGAGAACCCGTTTTTGGCCGAGCAGTTTGCCAACACCTTGCTGAATATGATTTCAGTGAGCGTCAATTTGCAGCATAACGAAGAGGCGCTGAAGCCGGATCTTTACTCGCGCGTGGTACGTTTTCTGCGCCATAACCTGCAGGAGCCGGAGTTATCGGTGACGCAGATTGCCAATGCGCATCATGTCTCGCCGCGCACCATCAGCCGGGTGTTTGCTGCACATGGGACCACACCGATGAACTTCCTCTGGCAGGAGCGTTTGCAAGTGTGTCACCGTTTATTGGCGGAAGGTAAAGCGCGCAATATTACGCAAGTGGCGCTGGATCATGGCTTTAGCGATATGTCGCACTTCAGCCTGGCGTTTCGTAAAGCCTTTGGCTATACGCCCAGCAGCCTGTTACGGCTGCCAGACGCACAAACATCATGACTTTTCTAATGTGGTGATCACGCGTTCGGCGGTGTATTCGAGGCTGCTGCGCGTATTCATCGCTTCACTCCGCATTAAGCGATAGGCACCCGATTCATCCAGCCCGAAGGTTTGCATCAGCACGCCTTTGGCCTGCGCCAACCTTTCTCCGCGAGCTTTTCGCGCCTGCTGCACCGCACGCACTCGCTGATGATGACGCACGGTGTGTAACGTGCCCATCATCTGCACAATCAAAGCAAAAGGGTTGAGCTCACGTTCGGCAATGGCACTCGGCTGGAGTTGCAGCAGCAGCGGAAACAGCCGCGCGTTGTGGCAATCCGCCAGCGCGATGACAGGAATATCCATTTCGCGCGCGCGGTTAAACAAAGGGGATAAAAATTGCTGCTGATGCACATCGATCGCCACCAGCAGCAGTTGCGTATCGGCGGGTATTGACGCCGCCGGCGGCCAGTTGTGCTGCGCGTGACAGCCCAACTGTGTCAGCGAGGCGCAAAACGCACGCACGCTCTGTGAATCAGGATGGAAAATATGCAGCCGGACACCAGAAAGCGTTGCCAGTAATGATTGTTCAGTCATGGTTCACCCTATGCGCATCCCGAATGAGGAGGCTTCACAGTAAGCGAGCGGGTGAATCAACGCTTTGCTGTCGCTGCCGGATGCTGTGTCAGGGCGGACAACGAGCCTGTGCGGTGATGCGTAAGGTCGTCATTTATGGCGACCGTATTCATCACCTCACACATGAAATCCCAAAAACTGCTCCGCCACGCTGGCACTCGACTGGGTTTTCGGATCGAACTTCTGCACTATCTGCCCTTTTTCAATCACATGAATCTGGTCAGACAGGGCGTATAGAAACTCAATATCCTGCTCCACCAGAATGATCGAAATATCCATCTCATGCCGTAGCCGCCGCAACGTCTCGATGATCTCCTCGCAAATATTCGGTTGAATTCCTTCCGTGGGTTCATCCAGCAGCACCAGCTGCGGTTGACCGCACAGGCAACGCGCCAATGCCAGCAGCTGCTGCTCCCCGCCCGATAGCGCACCGCCTGGCTGAGCTAGCAGCCGTTTCAGGCGCGGAAAATACTCCAGCATCTGCTCGATAATCTGTCCGGCACGGGAGAAGTGCTTCACGCAGCCCATGCGCAGATTCTCCTCCACTGTCAGCTGCGGGAATATTTGCCGCCCTTGAGGTACAAAACCGATACCCGCCACCGCACGCTGGTGCGCCTGATAACGGGTAATATCGATGCCGTTCAGTGCGATGCTGCCTTGCCATGCCGGCAGTTCGCCCATAATGGTGCGCAGCAGCGTGGTTTTACCCATGCCGTTGCGGCCCAGTACGCCGGTGAACGACTTGGCGCCGACAAACAGTTCAGATAAATTCAGCACCGGAATCTTGTTGTAGCCCGAGACCATCTCTTTTATTTCAAGCATGTTTAATCTCCAGATTGCCGAGATACGCCTCTTTCACCAGCGGATTTTGCGTCACCGCGCGGAAGCTGCCTTCGGCCAACACCGCGCCCTGGTTAAACACCGTCACCTGCTGCGCAATCATGCTGATGAACTCCATGTCATGTTCCACCACCACCACCGTGCTCTGCTGATTAATCGCTCTGATCAACTGCGCCGTTTTACGCACTTCCTGATGCGTCATGCCCGCCGCCGGTTCATCCAGCAGCACCAGTTGCGGCTTAGAGATCAGGATCATCCCCAGTTCCACCCACTGCCGCTGGCCATGTGCCAGTTCGGAGAGCACCGCATGTTGCAGATTAACGAGGCCGATATCCTCCAGCACCTGTTCAATTGCCGCCAGCAGCGCCGCTTTCGCCAGCTTATTCGCCGCCGCTTGCCAAAGATTTTCTCGCACGCTTAAGCCTTCGAATACGCTCGGCACCTGCGTTTTAATGCCAATCCCCAAACGCGCAATCTCCCACGGCCGCTTGCCGGAGATCACCTGTTCACGATAGCGACACTCGCCACGCGTGGGCGTCACCTGGCCACTTAGCATCTTAAAGAAGGTACTTTTGCCTGCGCCGTTGGGGCCAATCAGGCAGCGCAACTCACCTTCATATAGCGTGAAGTCCACCTCTTTTACCGCGTGCACGCCGCCGAAACTGACGCCCATCTTGCGGGTTTCCAGTAACACGTTGCTCGTCATTGTTTCACCTCACTGACCTGCGCACGGCTGGCGGGCGCGGCGGCGGGACGCTTGCGCCGCCATAAACGCTGTAACGTCGGCAGAATGCCGCCGGGGATCAGCAACACAAACACGGCCAGTATTACGCCGAGCACTAAATTGACATCCACGGTTTGCTGCGCGCCCAGCCGTGTCACCATCCACTGTAACAGCACGCAGCTGATCACCGGCCCTAGCAGCGTGCCGCGTCCACCGACAATCACCCAGATAATGATCTGCGCTGACTGGCTAATGCTGAACACGCCGGGACTGACAAACGCGCCCCAGTTGACGTACAAACAGCCCGCCAGTCCGGCAATCGCCGCGCCAATGGCAAAGGTCGCCAGCTTATGCGCCGGCACGTTGTAGCCGAGCAATCCGGCGCGCTGCTCGTTCTCACGAATCGCCACCACGGTTTTGCCAAAGCGGCTCAGCAGCACGAATTTCAGCAAGGCGTAACAGAGCGCCAGACAACCGGCGGTGACCATAAAGATCGCCTCGGGCGATAAAATGGCCTCCGGCTGGAACGGCAGGTTGAGTGTCGGCACCGAGGGAATGCCGTTAAAGCCACCGAGCAGCGCCTCGCCAATGTGATAATCGCTCCCGGAGGTGGAATTGACCCAGTTAAACAGCACCAGACTGACCGCCAGGGTGATTGCGCCAAGATAGACATCGCTGACGCCGCCATAAAAAATCACATAGCCGAGCAGCAGCGAGAACAGCGTTGGCAGCAGCACCGCCATCACCACCGCCCAGGTCGAATCGCCCCAGTTGATGGCGCAAATCGCATAGGTATAGGCGCCTAAACCGAAAAACGCCGCCTGACCGAAGCACAGAATGCCGCCGTAGCCCCAGATAAACGCCAGGCTGAGCGACAACAAGCCCATCACCAGAAATACCGTCAATGACAGCAAGGTGTAGAGCTCAATTGCACCTGAGAGCCACAGCGCCACCAGCACCATCGCCAGTGAGGTGACGACAATCTGCATCTTTTCCGATAGTAATTTCATTACAGCGATCTCCTGAAGAAGCGACCGGTGATGCCCTGCGGCAGCAAGCGCAGCAGCACAATGGCGCTCAGCAAGAGCGCGACTGCACCAAACACCGGCGTGGAGAAGTAAGTCACCAACTGCGAAAGGGTGCCGAACAGTGTGGAAGCAGAGAGCGTACCGGCAATGATCGCGCTGCCACCGCCAATCACCGTGATAAAGGCTTTAGCAATAAAGCTGACGCCAATCGTTGGGATCACGCCGGTGATCGGCGCTAACAGCGCGCCGCCTAAACCCGACAGCGCTGCGCCCAGGCCAAACGTCAGGCTGTAGATCTTGCCGGGATTGCTGCCGAGCGCTGCTGCCATGCGCGCATTCTGCATAGTGGCGCGCGCGCACAACCCTAAGGTGGTAAAGCGCAGCAGCAGCCACAGCGCGCCCAGCAGGCCCATCGCAAACACAATCATGAACAGCGAATAGCCGCTTGTGCTGTAGCGGCCAATATTGACGCTGGGCAGCGGCGAACTGATGCCTAAGGTGGTGTTGCCGAACAGCATGGTGGCGGCACCGATCAGCGCCAGACTCAGCCCCCATGTCGCCAGCATGGTGTCGATCATCCGCCCGTACAGGTGACGGATAATCACACGCTCAATCACCGCACCAAACACACCAACGGTAAGTGGCGCGATCACCAACATCGAGATCCACATCGGCACACCCCACTGATTGGTCGCCAGAATGGCGCTGTAGCCGCCCAGCATCATGAATTCGCCGTGCGCCATATTGACGATTTTCATCATGCCGAACACGACCGCAAGCCCGACACTCATGATCACCAGCACGGCGATGGCATTGAGCACTTCAATGGCGTAGATAATGAACAGATCCATAGCGGCTCCTGTTACAGCTCAATTTGATACTGTTTGGTATCGCGCGGATTTTTCTTCAGATCGCACACCATCGCGGTATCCACCGGCGCTTGATCGGTGAAAGTTTCGAGAATTTTCATCTGATGGTTTTCCACTTCGGCGATGTGCACATCCAGCGAACAGTGATGGGTAGCCGGATCAACGCTCAGCTTGCCGCTCGGCGAGGTCAGCGTAACGCCCGACTCCAGCGCTTCGATCACCTTCATGCGATCGATATCACCCGCTTTGCGCACCCCTTCTGCCCAGATCAACATACCCTGATACGCGCCCATCGCGAGGTCGCTGATGTAGGGCGTATTGGCGCCGTAGCGCGCATGGAATCGCTCGACAAAGGCGGTGTTTTCCGGTGAAGGGATTTCCTGCATATAGTTAGCGGCCACCAAAATGCCGTTGCTCTCTTCCGGCGACAGAATGATATGTTCGTTGCCACCGCCAAAGACCGTGGAGGCAATCGGGATCTTGCCGCTCATACCGGCCGCATGCCACTGGCGATAGAAGGAGATGTGCGCGCCACCGACCAGCGCTGACCATATCATGTCGGGTTTAGCGCTCTGAATTTTAGAGATCGCCGCACCGAAATCAGTGACATCCAGCGGGAAGAACTCAACCGTCATCACTTCGCCGCCGTTATCGTGCACCGACTTTTTCACCCACGCGGAGACGATTTGCCCGTAGTTGTAATCCGCCGCCAGCACGTAGACTTTTTTGCCCCACTTCTTCACCGCATAAGGCACCAGCTTTTCCACGGTTTGTGCCGGCGTAGAACCGGAAGAGAAGTAATTGCGATCGCACACGCCACCTTCATATTGCGCCGGATAAAAATAGAGCGAACGAAAACGATCCAATACCGGACGAATAACTTCACGCGAAGCGGACGTAATACCGCCGTGTACCACCGCCACTTTATCTTTCAGCGCCGCCTGCTGCGCGTATTGCGCATAAAGCTGCATATTCGACTGCGCATCGTAATTAATCACCTGCAACGGGCGACCTAATAACCCCCCCGCCGCATTGATCTCTTCCGCCGCCAGATTAATCGCGTTCGACATCGGCTTACCGTAGATATCGAGCCCGCCGGATAAGTCGAGAATACTGGCGACTTTAATGGCGTCTTTGCTGTCTGCCGCAAAAGAAAATTTAGGTGCAACGCCCGCGGCCAAGCCTAATGCCGAAACGGCTGAACCCTGGATGAATGAACGACGACTAATAGCCATAGCAACCTCTTGAAAAGAGTAGAATAAAATAGGGGTGTTCCGGGAGGCCGGAGAGAATATAAGCGATCGGCAGACGGCGCTGTCTGCATTTACAAGAGGGTTGCCACATCGTTGGGGCGTTATTTTTTATTAAGCAATAACTGGGCCAAATAAATAAAACACCGCACATTCAAGTAGCGGCGCGATTAATCGCGCAATAAATTGCGCCGCTACGACAACGTGCGCACTGTTAAATAGCAATTGGCACCAATAAGGTGCGCGGTCGCCAAAAATGGCGACCCTACAAAACCGGTAAGGTCGCCATTTATGGCGACCAAAATAAAACACTCAATTAAAAAACTTAATATCCGTCGGCGTCGCTATCCTGGCGACTTCACCCGCCGCTTTTAGCGCACCGCTCTGCGCATCGAAATGGAACAGGGTGATGTTGTTGGTGAAGACATTCGTCACATACAAATGTTTGCCGCTGGCATCAAAAGCCAAAGCGCGTGGTTCGATACCCTCCGCTTTGTAGCGCACCGGCGATCCCAACGCACCATCCTGTTCAATCCGGAACACCACTAAGCTGTTATCTGAACCACGATTGGCCGCAATTACAAACTTGCCGTTTGGGCTGAGGATAATGCCGCCACCGCTTTTATAGTCGGCGCTGCTGTTTTCGCTGTTGAGTTTGACCTTTGCCTGTTGCTCCAGCCGATCGTCCTTTACTGCAAACACCACCACTTCACCGGCCATTTCAGTGATGACATAAGCATGTTTACCGTCGGGTGAAAACACCATGTGACGCGGACCCGATCCCGCAGGGAAAGTGACGTCACGCGCAGGATCTGCCTGCAGCGGTTGTGACTTGTTGGCGTGATAAGCAAAGGCATGCAGTTTGTCACCGCCGAGATCCGCCGCGTACAGGTATTTGCCATCGGGAGTGAAGGTGGTGGAGTGCGCGTGCCCGCTATCCTGGCGGTCTTTCACCGCACCGGTTCCGCTGACAAACGGGAAAGTCTGTACCTGCTCGCCGAGTGATCCATCGTGATGGATCGGGAACACCGCCACGCTGGCACCGCCTTTTGCCACCGAATAGTTGGCGACAAACAGGAATTTTCCATCCGGGCTGAGGGTGGCATGCGTCGGCTGCTGGCCGTGGCTATCCACCGCGTTAATTACGCGCACGTTGCCCTTGTGATCAATGGCCAGCGCAGTAACGGCACCGGCATTTTCTTCATTGGTGGTGTAGGCAAAACGACCATCGTGTGATTTCACAATCCACGAAGGACTTTTCATTTTGATGAAATCGAGCGGCGTCAGCGTGCCGTCGCTATTGACCTTCATACGGTACAACCCTTCGCTGGGATGACCCGGATTTTGCACTAACGGCGCGTCTGGGATGCTGGTCCATGTACCCACTAAAGCCGTTTGGTTGTGATGTTCCGCTGCAGTTGCCATTGCACTTCCCGCTAATGTGAAAATAGCGAGTGATAATGCCACGGTTAGACGTGATGCCAAACCGCCGGACACGGATTTATTGTGATTTTTCATTGTCGTACCCACCATAATCGGAATGTTCTTTATAAAAAGCGTTAGTAAAGTTGGATTTTTTATTGTGATTACGGCCGATGACGCAGGCCGCCTAACGACTATAGTGGGATAGATTTTTAAGCGGAGGCGTGGAGAGTGACCGGCTTCACAAACTGGCACAAACCTGTGCTCATCTTCCTGGTCCGCATGAATGCGCACCCTACAAAAACCCAGCGCTATAAACGTAAGGTCGCCATTCATGGTGACTCCATCCGCGCATGAAGATGATAAATTCCGCCGCAGCGAAGCACAGTGTGATTTAATAACACTCCATTTACATGCCAGGGATGCTGACGTTGCTATGCTGCAGTTTTCAAATGGTTTTCTGCTGAGTTTGTCGTTATGTCTTGATATCGGTCTCGCCAATATCGCCATGATTACGCTGGCGATGCAACGCGGCTATTTTCACGGGTTTTGGTTGGGGATTGGCACCTGCATTGGTGACTTAATCTATGCGCTGCTGGCGCTGGCGGGGATGGCGGTGGTGCTGCAATTTACTGCCGTGCGTTGGGTGCTGTGGATTGGGGGCGGCGTGCTGTTGCTGTGGTTTGCCGGGAAAATGCTGTATGCGGCGCTGCAAAAACAGGCAGAACTGCCGGAAACGGAACAGCAGCCGTATCGATCGCTGCTGCGCGAGTTCAGTCGTGGCGTAATGTTGGCGATGTCATCGCCCACGGCCATCTTGTGGTTTGCCAGCGTGGGCGGTGCCTTGATTTCACGGATGGGACACGGCAGCGCGACAGCAACCTCCTCTTTCCTTGGCGGCTTTTTTATCGCCGGCGTGGTGTGGACCTGTGTGTTGTGTTTGGTTGGCAGCATGGGCGGAAAATTACTGGGCGCGCGCTTACTCAAGTACTCCTATCTTGCTTCGGCGCTGATTTTTGTTTATTTCGCCATCTACGTGATTTGGTCGGGTTATCGGGAATTTATTCTGGTTTGATGGGCGGTCGCCATTACAGAAGGCGCAGATCGTAGCGGCGCAATTTATTGCGCGATAAATCGCGCCGCTACGGGATGTCCGAGGATTAAACGTAGTGCTTATCTGATTGGCACTACGCCATTAATGGCGACCACAATCATGATTACAAACCGGCAATCCGTTTCAAATCCGCTTCCGCGCCAGGCGCAACAGCCAGCACCTGCGCTCCCTTCAGCAAGCGTTCTCCTTCGGTGTTAAACGGGTGATACCAGCCGCCGGCTTCTTTCACCAGGCAATAGCCGGCCAGACAATCCCACGCATGCATATAAGGTTCGTAATAGCCGACCACACGTCCAGCTGCGACCCACGCCAGCATCAACGCGCCCGATCCAATGCGTATAAAGTTCCCGCCCGCCGCCAGCAGCGAAGCGAGGATTTTGCCCACTTCATCTGGGCTGACGTGGCTGTTGGCGCCGAAACCGGTGACGTGGTTTTGCAGCGTGCGTGTGGCATCCACCTGCAAGCGCTTGCCGTTGAGCGTTGCGCCCTGGCCGATGGCCGCCACATAGCACTCCTGATAATACGGTGCGAAAATCACGCCAATCACCGGCACACCATCGTGTAGCACCGCGACCGACACACACCAGTTCGGCATGCCGTTGAGGAACGGGCTGGTACCGTCAATAGGATCAACCACCCACGTATAACCGGATGTCCCCTGTTGCAAACCGTACTCTTCGCCCAGGAAACCGTCGTCGGCAAACTGCGCGCGAATCTGCTGGTCGATCATCTGTTCCACTTCGCGATCAGCGCGTGACACCACATCCTGCAAATCGTATTTGGTCTCCACCACCAAGGTGTCGCGCTGATGAAAATACTCCAGCGCCTTCGCGCCGCCTGCTCGTGCCACTTTCTCCGCCAGAATCAGGCGTGATAACAGCGGGTCATTCTCTAATTCACTCATCATCCATCCTTAAATTAACCGGCAATCAGGGCCAAACCCTGAGGTTTAAAATCGATGGCGACGTTCGATGCCAGCGGCAACTGCTGCTCCATCTCCGCATCCACAATGAACAGCGAACCCAGTTCCGTTGCGACCTCATATTCAATATGGTCGCCGAGCCATGTGCTGTGTGTCACTTCACCGCGCAGTGCGCCCGCACCTTCGCCGCGCAGCGTGATGAACTGCGGTCGCACCGAAAGCTGCGCCGCGCCGGTTTTTAGCCCATTACCGCGCACGCGATAGCGCTGGCTGCCAAGCCGCACCAGCGCTTCGCTGCCATCCAGCTGTTCCACTTCGCACGGCAGAATATTCGCTTCGCCCATAAAGTCGGCAATAAACACCGAATTTGGCGCGTGGTAGAGGCTCTCCGGCGCACCCTGCTGGGCAATATCCCCCTCTTTCATGACAATAATCTTATCGGACACCGCCAGCGCCTCTTCCTGATCGTGCGTGACGTACACCGCAGTGAAGCCAAGCCGCTGCTGCAGATCGCGAATATCGGTGCGCACGCGGCGACGCAAACGTTCATCAAGATTGGAAAGCGGCTCATCGAGCAAGAGAACCTGCGGCTCCAGCACCAGCGCACGCGCCACCGCGATACGCTGTTGCTGCCCGCCGGATAGCTCCGACGGCAAGCGCTGGCCCTGATGTTCCAGGCCAACCAGCTTCAGCCCTTCGCGCGCCCGATCTTGCGCTTCACGCTTATTCATACCCGACGATTGCAAGCCATACATGATGTTGTCGAGCGCACTCATGTGCGGAAACAGCGCGTAAGACTGAAACACCATTGCCACGTCGCGCTCATTGGCGGGCAAGTTGGTGACATCTTTGCCACCGATCAAAATGCGCCCAGCGGTGGGATGCTCCAGACCGGCCAGCAGGCGCAGCGTGGTGGTTTTTCCGCAGCCGGACGGGCCGAGCAGCGTTACCAACGTGCCGGGCTCAACGGTCAGCGAGAGATCGGGAATGGCATCAAAACCGGCAAAGCGTTTCGAGACGTGTTCGAACACCACAGATCCAGCGGTTACGCGTGTCATACGGTTCTCTCCTGAGTGAATGAGGTTGTTGCAGGCGGTGCAACCATATCGACCGGGCGGGCCACGCGGCGCAGACGCCGTTCACCCACCAGCCACTGGAACATGCCGATGATCAGCAGCATTACTACAATCAAGACGGTTGAGTAAGCAATTGCCACACCGTATTCGCCGTTTTCCACCAGCCCAACGATGTAAGACGTTGCCATGTTGTACTGCGCGCTCACGAGGAAGATCACTGCACTGATCGAGGTAATGGCGCGCACGAAGGCGTAAACCAGTGCGGCGCTGATGGCCGGTTTCAGCAGCGGCAGCACCACTTTACGCAGCGTGCGGAAGCTGTTAGCGCCCAGCGTCATTGACGCTTCATCAAGACTTTTATCCAGCTGGCTCATCGCCGCGATACCGCCGCGCACGCCGACCGGCATGTTACGGAACACAAAGCAGGCCACGAGGATCATCGCGGTGCCGGTGATCTCCAGCGGTGGCAGGTTATACGCCATCACATAGCTCACACCGATAACCGTGCCGGGAATAGCGAAGCTCAGCATCAGCAGGAACTCGAAGGTCTGACGACCGGCAAACTTCTGTCGCACAATCAGCCATGCGGTGAGCAGGCCGACAATCGCCGTCAGCGGTGCGGCAATCAGCGCGATTTCTAGTGTGGTCCAGAACGAATTCCAGGCCACGCCACTCCACAGCAGATGCCCGTCGCTGAAGCTAACGCCGAAGGCGCGAACGTAATGCTCGATGGTCAGCGCATCATTCAATCCCCACGACTGCACAAAGCCACCGACCACAATCATGCCGTAGATCACCAGCGTGAACAGGCCCCACGGAATCACCATGCCGTACACGCCAAAGCGCAGCACGCGCGGCAACTGCACATGTTTGCCGCCGTCGCCTTTACCGGTGACGGTGGCGAAGTTCTTGCCGCCAAGCCACCAGCGCTGCAGCACAAAGGCGGTCAGCGTGAAGCACAGCAGAATCATCGCCAGCACCGCCGCGCGGCTCGGGTCGTTCTGCGCGCCGACCACCGAGAAGAAGATCTCAGTGGAGAGCACGCCGTGACTGCCGCCCAGCACCATCGGGTTACCGAAATCAGCCATGCTTTCGATAAAGCTAATCAGAAAAGCGTTGGCTAAACCCGGCGCCATCAGCGGCAGCGAGACGCGTGTAAAGGTGCGCCAGCGATTGGCGCGCAGCGTTTGTGACGCCTCTTCCAGCGACGGGCTGACGCCTTCCACCACGCCAATCAGCACCAGAAACGCAATCGGCGTAAACGACAGCACCTGCGCGATCCAGATACCGGTTAAACCGTATAGCCAGCGCCCCGGTTCGATGCCAAACAGCGCCGCCAGTTGTTCTGTCACCACACCGGAACGGCCAAACAGCAGAATCAGCGCCAAGCCAATGACAAACGGCGGCGTGATGATCGGCAGAATGGTCAGCATACGCAGCGCCTTTTTAAACGGCAGCGGCGTGCGTGTGGCGGCCAGCGCAAACGCCAGGCCCAGCAGCGTGGAGCCAGCGGCGGTCATCAGCGCCAACCACAGCGTGCGCCATGCGGTGCCGCAGGTGCCGCCCGACAAACATGACAAGCTCCAGATCGAGGGATCCTGAATGTTGCTGATCAAACCATCCGGCTTGAAGCTGCCGTCAACATCCTGTACCGACACCACAAACATGCTTAGCACCGGATAAAGTACGAATATGCTGACCAGCGCAGTGAGCAGCACCAACGAGGCCACCACAAAGGCGTCGCCTTTCATCACGCCGCGTTCGGCTAGCGCGAAGGAAAACAGCAGCAGGAAGGTGGTCAGCATTAGCAGCGCACCCGCGCCCATTGCCGGTTGGCCGGATTCCAGCGCACCGAAGCGGTTCTCCAGCCACAGCCAGCTCCAGCCGCTGTAGCCAATCGCGTGGCCTTCAATCACCAGGAATAGCACGCCAAGCGCGCTGAACAGCAGCAACAAACGGCTGCGCGCTGCGCCGGGCAGCAGGCCGCAACCGGCGCACAGCACAAACAGCACGATGGCAACCGCAAGCCACGGATGTGCGCCCACTTGCCACAGCGCCGGCGCATTAGCACTATCACTCCACAGACTGGTTAACCAGCCGCTGCTAAAGAAACCGGCTTCCAGGCTGAACCACGGCAGCAGCAGTAACGCCACTGCGCCGATGACCAGCGCGCCGGTTAGACGGCGATTATTTGCATTCATCACATACCTCGACTTCGGGTTTCATGCGGTGCTTAACCAGGTCGCCATAAATAGCGACCCTACAGGTTTCGTGCGGTGCTTAACCAGGTCGCCATAAATGGCGACCCTACGGGTTTCGTGCGGTGCTTAACCAGGTCGCCATAAATGGCGACCCTACGGGTGCGGTTTTGTAGGGGCGTCATTTATGACGACCTTCCCACCGTCCGCACGGATCATCACTGCGCGCTAGCACCAATCTCTTTATCCCAACGTCCCAGCAACGCTTTACGCTTGGCAGAATCGCCGTAGGTTTTGAAGTCGTAATCGATCAGCTTGATGTTCTCGAAGCGCGGCGCGTATTCAGAAATCTCGGCGTTACGGTTTGACGGCAGCTGGAAGGATTTGGCCTCTTTCATGTGCGACTGCGCTTCAGCGCTCAGCGCCCAGTCGTACCAGACTTTAGCGTTGGCGAGGTTGCGCGCACCTTTAACAATCGACATCGAACCAATCTCATAACCGGTGCCTTCGCACGGTGCAACGGTCTTGATCGGGAAACCATCCACCTCCATCGCCACCGCATCATGCATAAACACGATGCCGACGGTCGTTTCACCCCGCGCGGCCGACTTCACCGGCGCGGAACCGGATTTGGTGTATTGCGAAATATTGGCATTGAGCTTTTTCAGGTAATCAAAGGCTTGGTCTTCACCCATGATCTGCACCAGCGTCGCCAGCGTGTTATACGCGGTGCCGGACGAGTTTGGGTTGGCAATCTGAATTTCCCCTTTGAAGCTTGGGTCCAGCAGATCGGCCCAGCATTTCGGTTCTTTCAGCTTTTTAGATGCCAGCAATTTGGTGTTGTAGCCCCAACCCAGCGCGCCAGCGTAAATGCCGACCGTGCGGAAATGGGAGTTTTCCGCCTGCTTCTGCGCCCAATCTTGCTGCTGATCGAGCAGCGGCGATTTATACGGCTGCGTCAGTCCCTCTTCCGCCGCCTGCATATGCGGATCACCGGTGCCCGCCCACCAGATATCGGTGCGCGGATTGCGTGCCTCACTGCGCAAACGTGCATAGGCTTCTCCCGCAGAGAGTCGCACCATACTCACTTTGATATCCGGGTGCGCCTTGCTGAAGATGTTGGTCATGTGCTCGCACACCACCACGTCGGCGGAGCAGACCATATTTAAATTCCCCGCAGCCGAGGCGGCAAACGGCAGTGCAGTGCAACAGAGGGATAGCGCGATGGCCATTGAGGTGACTCGCATAGTGTTCTCCTGGATTGTAGGGTTGGTGCTTCATTGGCACCTTTTCTTGCACGTGTGTGCAAAGTAGTAATGAACAAGAAATGTCCTGTCAAACACCACGCTGCGCAATTGTTAGGCAATGTCACAAAAATGCAACAAATGAGATCTAAAGCAGTTTGCACACCTTTGCAATCTGAGGCAGACTCAGTTCAGCCAGAATGTGAAGAGGTGTTGAGCATGCAGCATGAGAAAGCGGTGGTAAGCGCGCAGGATGTCGCTGAACGCGCGGGCGTTTCGCGCTCGGCGGTGTCACGCGCGTTCACGCCGGGCGCCAGCGTGTCACCGGCAACGCGTGAACGGGTGATGAAAGCGGCAGAAGAGTTGGGGTATCACGTTAATCATCTGGCGCGCGGGCTGGTACGCAACCGCAGCAGCATTGTTTGCCTCATCGTGTCGGAAATCGCCACGCCCTATCGCGCCAGTCTGGTGCGCTGGCTGACGCAATTTTTGCAGGAAGCGGGAAAAGTGGCGATGCTGATCAACACCGATCGCTCGGACAACAGCGTTTCAGCGGCCTTACAGCAGGCGATTAATTTCCGTGCCGATGCCTCAATCATTCTCTCCGGCATGCCCGATCGCACCATCACACGCCAGTGTTACAAGCACGGCCAGCGCATCATTTTGATCAACCGCGACGAAGCGCTGCCGGGATCGCTCAGCATCAATCTCGATGCCGAAAGTGCTGCGCAAACTGCGGTAATGGCGTTCCAGCGTGCCGGTTGTCAGCATCTGGCGTTTGCCAATTCGCTGGCGGGCACGCCGAGCCTAAAAAAGCGTGAAGATACTTTTGTTATGGCAGCAGAACGCGCGGGATTAACGGTGACGATTGAACGCTTTGGTACCACATCGTATGAAAGCGGACAGATCCTGGCGCATCGCTTATTGACACGTCATCAGCGACCGGACGGCGTATTTTGCGTCACCGATTTGGTCGCCTGCGGCTTTATGGATGAAGCGCGGCACCGTTTTGCGCTGCGCGTGCCGGACGATCTCTGCTTGATCGGCTACGACAACATCGCGCAAGCCGGTTGGTCATCCTACAATCTCACCACCTTTTCTCAGCCGGTGGAACAGTTCGCCCAGGACGCGGTGAAGTGGCTGATGCAAACCGAGCAGGATGAAACCGGCTTCACGCCACAAGTTGAGCAGCAGCATGATAGCCTGCTGTATCAGGCCGACGTGGTGTGGCGTGGCTCAGTGCGCGGCGGCTAAGCGCATCCACTGGCACAAATTGCTGAGCATCTGCAAGCACTTTTCCAGTTGATCGATGGCGATAAACTCATCCGGTTTATGACCCTGTTCCATGCTGCCTGGCCCACAAACCAGCGTGGCGATGCCCGCTTCATCAAACAATCCCCCTTCCGTGCCAAACGCCACCGTGGAGAAACTCTCGCTGCCGCTCCACTGCGCCAGCCAGTGGGCAAACTGCGAATATGGGTCGGTGAGCAATCCCGGATAGGCGCTAAGGGTTTCGAAACGTATTGCGCTTTCCTCCGCCACTTTTTGCATGCTCGGTAACAGCTGCCGGTTAGCGTAGGCCTTGGCATCGTCAACAACGCCTTGCACATCCGCATTCGGTAAGTAGCGGATCTCGAAATCAAACTGGCAATCCTGCGGCACGATATTTAGCGCGCTGCCGCCCTGAATCACGCCGGTTTGCAGCGTGCTGAAAGGTGGATCAAAACGCGCATCCCGCTGTGCGGCCAACTGCACGGCGGAGGCGCTGAGATGATTAATCAGCTTCGCTGCATACTCGATGGCGTTGACGCCATCAGGCGCATAAGCGGAGTGGCAAGCGCGCCCCTGTACATAGCAGCGCATGCCAATTTTTCCTTTATGGCCATAAACCGGCTGCATCTGCGTCGGCTCGCCAATAATACACATGGCGGGTTTTTCGTGGGACGCTTTTAGCCAGTCGATCATGCTGCGCACGCCCAAACAACCCACCTCTTCATCATACGAAAAGGCCAGATGCAGCGGCATCCGCAGCGGCGCGGCGAGAAAAGCATCCAGCGATGCCAGCACGCAGGCGAGATAACCTTTCATGTCGGCGCTGCCGCGCCCGTAATATCGACCGTCACGTTCCGTCAGCGCGAACGGCGGCAGCGACCAGTTTTGTCCATCCACCGGTACCACATCGGTGTGGCCAGAGAGCATCACGCCGCCCTCACCGGATGGCCCGATGCGCGCATAAAGATTGGCTTTACTGCCATCGGCATTGACGATGCGCTGCGCCGTCATGCCGCGCGCCGCAAGAAAATCCTCAACCCAGCCAATCAGCGCCAGGTTGGATTCACGGCTGGTGGTATCAAAAGCCAGCAACGTCGAGAGGATCTCACGCACGGCACTATTCATCGCCTGGTACGCCATAGCTGGGTGCTTCGCGCGGATCGAGCGCGCGCGTCACGTAGGCCTGCATTTGCGGTTCGTACGCCAGCCACAAAGTATTGAGTGCCGCAACCGGGTCGGCTTCCGCCCAGTCAATACGCAGATCCACCAGCGGCCAGGTGTAATCATCCACCACTTTCACCGCCGCCGAATGCACCGGGCCGGCTTCGCCTCCGGCATCAATCCCCGCCTGCAACGCACCAATCAGGCGACTGGTCAATTCACCACTGGAAGCCTCGAAGGCAGTAACCATTGCGGCAATCACCGATTTATCCTTCAGCATGTTACCCGCCGCCACGCACTCGTTGCCCTGTACCACGGCATAAATGCCTAACGTGTGTTCCCCGCTGAAGGCGGCGCTGCTGCCGCTGGCATCAATCACCGTCACCTGGCGATACTCGCTGAAACGATCCTCCGCCAGCGCACTTTTTAGTGCCTGTTGCGGCGTGAGGCCCGCTTCCAGCTGTGCCAGAATCTGCTGCCCCAGCGCCGGTAACGTGATGTTCTGGCTGGAAACCGCACCAATCCCCGCCACCAGCCACGGACAACGTGCGCCGACAGCGATGCTGGAGGAGCTGATGGCAATGCCTAGCTGCCCGGATTCCGGGCAACGTGCTGCAATGGATACTGTCATGAAGCCGCCTTATTTTTTCCAGTCGTCGGGGATCACCGCGATGACGTCAATTTCCATCAGCCATTGCGGCTGGCCCAGCGCGGACACCACCAATCCGGTTGAAATCGGGAATACCCCTTTTAGCCATTTGCCCACTTCCTGATACACCGGTTCGCGATAGCGGGGATCAATAATATAAGTGGTGGTTTTCACAATATGGCTGAGATCGCTGCCCGCCTCTTCCAGCAGCTGCTTCAGGTTTTTCATCGCCTGCGCGGTCTGCGCTTGCGGATCCCCCAGCCCCACCAAATTGCCGGCAAAGTCCGTGCCGACCTGGCCGCGCACGTATACGGTGTTCCCCGCGCGAACCGCCTGACAGAGATCGTTATCCAGCGTTTGATTTGGATAGGTTTCTTTGGTGTTAAACATCCGAATGCGTTGATGCGTTGGCATAATCGTTCCTGTAGGTTAAATGTCGGCGCTGTAGTGCTGATATTGGCGCTGAATGGCGATCTGATCGGCGATAAATTTCGCGTCGTGCCACACGCCCCAGATAAAGGTGGAACCGCGACGCGACAGCCACGGCAAGCCGAGGAAATAGACGCCCGGTTCGCTGGAAACGCCGCGATGATGCTGTGGTTTGCCCTGTTGATTAAACGCACCCACCTTCAACCAGCTGTAATCCGCTACGTAGCCGGTGGCCCAGATAATGCTGGTGATACCTACTTCCTTGAGGTTCAGATCCAGTGTGGGATCGCTGATGCATGATGGGTCGGGCAGGAATTCACGCGCCTGCGGTTCGGGCGGAAGGTCGAGGCCATTACGTTCGATATAGGCATCGGCGGCATCCAGCAATGAGAGATAGTTGGCATCGCCATTGGCAATGTTTTGCGCTAA
The DNA here is from genome assembly GCA_900068845.1 of Enterobacter ludwigii. Classification (GTDB taxonomy): domain Bacteria; phylum Pseudomonadota; class Gammaproteobacteria; order Enterobacterales; family Enterobacteriaceae; genus Pantoea; species Pantoea ludwigii_A. The sequence goes on along the minus strand of CEFQ01000008.1, from coordinate 192,686 downwards.
ATCAGGCTGGAACTGCACACGATCGTCGGCGAAACTACGGGTTAACCCGACAAGATTGATGCCCTGAGCCGCTAAACGACGGAAATCCACGGTGTGACCGCCGCGCGCGCCGCTCACAGCAATGGTGACGTGCTCTTTACCCGGCTGATTGGCGGCGGCATCCCATAATCCCAGCACCCCTAACCACCAGCAAAAATCTCGGCCACGATAGGCGCGCGGTGGACGATCGTGCGCGCCTACCGATAGCCACACCTCTTTCCCCGCACGCTGCAACTCATCCGCAATCTGCACGCCCGATGAGCCCGCGCCCACCACCAGCACGCCGCCCTGCGGCAACTGCTGCGGATTTTTGTACTCGGCTGAGTGGATTTGATACCGCCCGCTGTTCTGCGGAGCAATCGCCGGGATCAGCGGACGATGGAACGGCCCCGTTGCCGCCACGATGCGCTGCGCATTGATTGTGCCCTGAGTTGTCTGCACGGTGAAACCGGCGCGGCCCAGGTTACGTTCTGCGTTGAGGACTTCTACGCCGGTGCGAATCGGTGCCTGATACTGTTCGGCGTAGCTGACAAAGTAGTCCGCCACCTGTTCTTTGGCGACAAAACTGTCCGGCGAGCAGTTCGGGAAAGCCATGCCTGGGAAGCGGTCGTGCCAGGCCGGACCGTTGGCGACCAGCGAATCCCAGCGCCGAGTGCGCCAGGATTCGGCAATGCGATTCTTTTCTAATACCAGATGCGGAATACCGAGGCGAGTCAGATGTTCGCTCATCGCGATCCCCGCCTGACCCGCGCCAATAATTAGCGTATCTGTTTCAGTGATTGGTGATGTCATTTCAACGTCCTTCGTCCCGCCTTGCGCGAGGTATGGCAACTTAAGAAGTTTCCAAGACTATTTGAGCCAACGAAGACGGTAAAATATTATAAATCGAGCGTCTGAATAGAAAATAATTAGCCAATAAATGTTGGATCCCAATATCACAGAGCACACACATTGTAGCGGCGCAATTTATTGCGCGATAAATCGCGCCGCTACGTAAGGCGTACTAAGTTTAGCCAGCGATGCGCGGCGGGGTTAATTCCATACTGCGACAGTAATCCATAAATAATCGTGTAGGCCGGGTAGGTTCGTTATTTTGCAAATAGGCCATGATTAATGTCGATGCGGCCATATCATCAATAATATCCAGCTGCACTAACCGCTCACCGTCATAAGTAATATCGGAACACGGGCGCGTCACCAGCACCGAAAAACCTAATCCTTGCCCCACCATGCAGCGCACCATTTCAATTGACGGCGAACTGTAAGCCACTTCCGGGTGATAGCCATTCTCTTTAAAAATACTGATGAAATAATTTTTGCTTGGCACCACATCGAGCAAAATCATGGGCAAACGCGCCAACTCTTGCAGGGTGACGGCACTTTTTTTCGCCAGCGGATGCGCGGCGGGTAGCAGCGCATAAGGTTTATGCGGCGCATTCAGCGGCTCCTTTTTAATGACGTTATCCAGCTCTAAATCGTAGAGAAAGGCCACATCAAAACGCCCACGATGCAGACCATGCGTCAGTTCATGCTGCTCTCCGTCATAAAGCTGGATGTTGATTTCCGGGTAAAGTTTTTTGAATCCGGCAATCAATTTAGGCATATACAACGGTGCGGCAGATTCAAAGCAACCGACCGCCACCGTGCCGCACACCAGTTCATTGTCAGCCCGCGAGCTCTGCTCAAACTCATGCGAAAGCCGCAATAACTCGCTGGCTTTCTCATAAAAACGTCGGCCGCTGGAGGTCAGTGAAACGCCCTGCGCGTGATGGCGAATAAACAGTTGCTGCTCAAAGGCATCCTCAAGATTTTTGATTGCCACCGAGATCGAAGGCTGCGCGATATGCAGCTGGCGCGAAGCCTCAGCGATACTTTCCGTTTCCACGACGGTGACGAAATATTTGAGTTGCTTGAGGGTAAAATGAGTCATGATTGCGCCATTAACAGAATATTGTCTAAAGGATGGATTAGCGAGTTTTACGCTAAGCAATTTTAATAAAGCAAGCGACATGCCAGCTTTTAGTGAAGCAAGCTGCAATAAACACCTCAATTAATCCGTTATTCGCCCAAGCTAACGCACCAAAATAATCCACCCCGCGCCAATATGCAGCAGGCGCTGCACAGTAAAAGTGCGGGATATTTTCATTCAACAGACAATAACGCTGCGCAATTTATTACCCACCCGCAATAAATAAATCAGTCGTGTTGGCTGGATAGTTTTTTTTAATTTAAAGGCCACAAATTTAATAATTGCCTCACGCCTAATCCTGCCGCCATAGTGTCTGACATCTTGATAACAGGCGGTCACCCTCCTCTAACTTCGGAATAACACTCATGTCTGCAAACCCGTTCGAAAACGGAGAATTTCTCTCTCTGGCAAAAGCCATGTCGCCCGCCGAACTGAGCGATATTCTCAGCGGTCATGGCATGTGGAAAACAGAGTCAAATGAACGTTTAGGCATTCCCCGGATGGTGATGACCGATGGCACTTATGGCGTGCGCTACTCTATCCAGCAAATTGACGGCGATGAAAAAGGTGGGCAGGACTTCGCAGGCTTTTTAAATGTGGTTAATCAGCGAGCTAAAGATGTCGAAGTCGCATGGGGCACGATGAAACCGGCCACCTGCTTCCCCAATGGATCAAGCTTTGCCTGCAGCTGGGACAATGACCTGGCGCTAACGCTGGGCGATGCGCTGGGCAGAGAGTGCCAGCAAATGGGTGTGCATATGCTGCTCGGCCCGGGCATCAACATTCGCCGTACCCCGCTCGGTGGCCGCAGTTACGAATACTACTCTGAAGATCCGCTGATCTCCGGCGAAATCGCCAGCGGCGTGATCAATGGCTTACAGCAGCAGAACGTCGGCGCTTCGCTGAAGCATTTCGCTTGCAACAACTCCGAAATCGAACGCACCAGCATGAATTCGATTGTTGATGAGCGCGCACTACGTGAAATCTACCTGCGTGGCTTCGAGCGTGCGATTAAGCAATCTAATCCGTGGACGGTAATGAGCTCCTATAACCGTCTGAACGGCACGCAAACCGCTGAGCACAGCTGGCTGCTGACGGATGTTCTGCGCCACGACTGGGGATTCGACGGCGTGGTGATCGCCGACTGGCATGGCATCAAAGATCGTCCGCAGTCGCTGCTGGCCGGTAACGACCTAGACATGCCTGAAAGCGAAACGCGTAAAGCCGCGCTGGCGGCAGCGATTGAACACGGTGAGGTGTCGCGTGAACACGCCGAGATTTCCGCCGTTCGTGTGATGGAGATGGTGCACCGCGCCATTCACGGTGAGAAGCGCGCCACGGTGGTGGATCACGCTGAGCATCACGCATTAGCACGCCGCATGGTCGCCGAATCGATTGTGCTGCTCAAGAACGACAACCAAATGTTGCCGCTTGATGCGGCGCGCTGCCAGCGCGTGTTAGTGGTGGGTGAAGGCGCAAAAACGCCGGTGATTCAGGGTTCCGGTTGCGCCACTACGCTGCCGACTCAGGTGGATATTCCGTGGGATGAAATGGCAAAACTCGCCAACGGCATCACGCTGAACTGGTGCCGTGGCGATGCCAACGAAGCTGAAAGTGCGCAAACGCTGCGAGATGAAGCCTGCGCGGCGGCGCGTGAAGCCGATCGCGTGGTGGTGTTTGCCAACAGTGAAGACGGTTATGACGGCGAAGGTTCCGATCGTCGCACCCTGAATCTACAGGCGGGTCAGGATGCGCTGATTGCCGCGCTGGCGGCGGTCAATCCCAACGTTATTGTGGTGCTGGCTAACCCGGACGCGGTAGTGATGCCGTGGCTGGAAAACGTTGCGGCGGTGGTGGAAACCTTCTACGCCGGGCAAGCGATGGGCGGCGGACTGGCCGATGTGTTGTTTGGCGTGGTCAACCCAAGCGGCAAACTCACCGTCACCTTCCCGCAGCAGATTCAGGACATCCCCGGCTGGCACAGCTATCCGGGCGAAAATGGCCAGCATCGGTATAGCGAAGGCGTTTTCGTTGGTTATCGTTGGTATGACGTGCGCCAGCTCGCGCCCCTGTTCCCGTTCGGTTATGGCCTTAGCTACACCACGTTCGCCTACAGCGATATCACGGTAGATCGCCACACCCTCAAAACCGGCGAAACGCTGGCCGTCAGCTTCACGCTCACCAACACCGGTCACCGCGCCGGAAAAGAGGTGAGCCAGCTGTATAGCCGCTATTGCGATTCGCGCCAGAAGCGTCCATTGCAGGATCTGCGGGCTTTCAGCAAAACCGAATTGCAGCCGGGCGAACAGCGTCGTATCAGCCTGACGCTGCCGGTGGACGACCTGCGCTATTACAATACGGGCCGCCAGCAGTGGGTTCTGGAGGAAGGTGACATTGCGCTGTGCATTGGCGGTCATTCCCGCGATCTGCCATTGCAAATAAAGGTTAAGGCGCTCAATAAGGTGGCGCGGTATCGCCTGATCGCGCGCGACACGCAGCCGATTTTCATTTTGGAAAACCCGATTGCACGCAGCCACTTTAATGCCTTCCTGCAGCAGCAACTGGTCATCTCTGAACAGGATGCCGATCGCCTGCTGGAACACTGCACCAACTCCTTCGTCGGTTTCGTCACCACCTTTGATCGTCGTTTTCGCCAACGCTTCGATCAGCAGGCGATCGATACGCTAATCACTAATGTGAACGCCGCCATTCTTCAGGCAGAAAAAGAGTAAGGCACCAACACCAGGCATTCATCTAATAACAACAAGCTATGCAGAGGGTAATAATGGACAAAAAGAAAGGCTACTCCCGCCGTGACGCGTTGAAACTGGGCTTCAGTGCCGCTGCGGTGGCTTCGGTCGCGCCAATGATCATCTCACGCCCGGCGCGTGCCGCTGAGGTCACGACGCTGACCGTCGCCGATGTTGGCGGACCTTACGGCACCGGTTTCAGCAAAGCGTTTTACAAACCGTTTGAACAAGCCACCGGCATCAAGATTATTAACACCGTGCTCGGCCCCGATCCGGTGCCGCAATTCCAGATGATGGTGGATACCAAAAATTATCTGTTTGATGTGGCGTTGCTCAACCCCGAGCATCTGGTGCGCCTTAACAAGCTGAACAAGCCGTATCTGGAAGACATCAATGTGACGGTGGCGGACCCGGAAAACTACGTGAAGGGATCGATTACCAAACAGTTTGGCGGCGTCAGCATCTTCGCGCTGGCGCTCGGTTACCGTCTGGATGCCTTCTCGGGCGATAAGGCACCGAAAAACTGGGTCGACTTCTGGAACACCGAGAAATTCAAAGGCCGTCGCGGTCTGTGGCGCAGCCCCATTTGTACGCTGGAAGTGGCGCTGATGGCCGATGGCGTTGACCCGAAAAATCTCTATCCGCTGGATGTCGATCGTGCCTTCCGCAGCCTCGACAAAATCCGCAAGAGCATTGATGTGTGGTGGACCGGCGGCGCGCAGGCGACGCAGCTGCTGCAAAGCGGCGAGTTGGATATGCTGAGTATCTGGAGCACTCGCGCGCAAACCGCGATTGATGCCGGTACGCCTGCCGCCATCGCCTGGGATCAGGGCCTGTACAACATCGACGGCTGGACCATTCCGCACGGCAGCCCAAAACTCGACGCCGCACGCAAGTTCATCCAGTTCTGTATGGATGCCAAACGCCAGTCGCTGTTTACCGAAGATCTGGCCTGCGGCCCTACCAACATCAAAGCCTACGACTTCATTGATAAGAAGAAAGCCACGCTGCTGCCCACCGCGCCAGACCATATCGGGCAACTGGCGCTGCTCGGCGCAGATTACTGGGGTGAAAACCAGCTGGCTCTGACCGAACGCTTCGAAAAATGGGTAATGAGTTGATCCGCAAGAGGGCTGCGGCCCTCTTACGCTGGAGGATTTCTTCTTGACTGAATTTGCTACATCGCCTGCCAACAAACAGCGTGCGCGTAAAACCTGGCGTCTGCATCCGTTATGGTTGACGGCTCCGGGGCTGCTGTTCTTAGCGGTATTCCTAGCCTGGCCAACCCTTAAACTGATGCTGTTGAGTTTTCAGGACAGCGACGGCCACTTCTCGCTGGATGTCTGGAGCCAGATGTTCGGTGCCGGTATTTACGTCAAAGTGACGCTCAATACCTTTGTTATCGCGCTGCAAACCACGCTGGCTTGCTTACTGATCGCTTATCCCGTCGCCTACTGGCTGGCGCAGCTCAGCGAAAACACCCGCCGCCGCCTGATGTGGTTGATTTTGCTGCCGTTCTGGACCAGCGCCTTGTTGAAAAACTTCGCGTGGATGGTGTTGCTGTCACGACGCGGGATTTTGTCCGAGATGTTAATGGGGCTGGGAGCCGATCAACCGCTCAACGTGCTGTATACCCGTGGCGTGGTGGTGTTTGCCATGGTGCACAGCATGCTGCCGCTGGCGATCATCACCATGTTACCGACCATGACCAGCATCGACAGCCGCCTGATGCCCGCCAGTCACACGTTGGGCGCTTCGCGTGCGCAGGCGTTCTGGCGCATTTTTTTCCCGCTGTCGATGCCCGGTTTAGTCGCCTCCTGTTTGCTGATTTTCATTGGCTCGCTTGGCTTCTTTATCACACCTGCGCTGCTCGGCAGCCCGCAGGATTCGGTGATCGGCCAGCTATTGATTACCCAGGTGCAGCAGCTGCTGAACTGGCGTCTGGCGGGTGCCATCGCCATGCTGCTGTTGGTGGTGACGCTGCTGGTGTGCATCGGCTATGACAAGCTATTTGGTATGTCTTCGATTGCCGGGGGCGAAGGCCACGCCAGCAGCCCACGCATCCGCGCCGTTGGCTATGCGCTGGTGGCGGTTATGGCGCGCATTAGCGACATACTGGCATCCCTGCTGAGTCTCTTTGGTAAACCGCGTCTTGGCTGGCTGCTCACGCTGTTTAGCGTACTGGTGATCGCCGTGCTGATTCTGCCGGTGGTGTCATTCCTTCCCATGGCGTTTAGCAGTTCCAGCTTCCTGCAATTCCCGCCGCCGGGCTTCTCGCTGCGCTGGATGGAAACCTATCTGGAATCACCGATCTGGACCGGCGCTACCGCGCGCTCCTTCGGCATTGCTCTGGTCACCGGCGTGCTGGCGGTAATTATCGCGACCACCGCGGCTTTTGGTCTGGCACGCCATCAGGGCAAGAGCGGCAGCGTAGTGGTGATGACATTTCTGTTGCCAATGATTGTGCCCAACATCGTCACCGCCGTGGCGCTGTTCTATCTGTTTGCCACGCTGGGATTGGTGGGCTCGAACCTCGGCATCATTCTGGGCCACACCGTGATGGCGATTCCGGTGGTGTTCATCATTATCCTCACCACCTTTAAGAACTACGACTGGCGACTCGATCAAGCCGCCGGCACGCTTGGTGCCAGCCGGTTGCGGGTGATTTGGGACGTCACGCTGCCGCTGATCAAAGGCAGCATGGTGGCCGCCTTTATCTTCGGCTTCCTTAACTCGTTTGAAGAGCTGACGGTAGCGCTGTTTGTCGGCGGCGGGGTGAAACAGACGCTGCCAAAACAGATGTGGGACGATGTGTTGCTGTCCGTGACGCCCACGCTAGCGGCCGCTTCGGTGATTATCCTCACCATCGTGACGCTGTTATTTATTGTGGCTGAGCGTTCGCGCCGTAAAGCTGAAGCCTTGTAAGGAAAAAACCATGTCATCAACAATTAAATTGCAGGCTGAGCAGATTGGCAAAACCTATGGCCAAACCACGGTGCTGCAAAACCTGGATTTAGCGGTTAATAGCGGGGAACTGTTAACGCTGCTCGGGCCTTCCGGCTCAGGTAAAACCACCCTGCTCCAGATCATCAGCGGCCTTACCGATCCCACGGCTGGCCGCCTGCTGATCGATGGCCGCGACGAGACGCATACGCCGGTACATCAACGTGATATCGGCGTGGTGTTTCAGAACTATGCGTTGTTCCCGCACCTGACGCTGGAAGAGAACGTCGGTTTCCCGCTGCGCATGCGTCGCCTGCCCGCCGCCGAGATTGCACGGAAAGTTAAAGAGGCGCTGGAAATGGTGGAACTAGGGCACGCGGCAAAACGCTTTCCGCGCGCCTTGTCAGGTGGACAGCAGCAGCGCGTGGCGCTGGCGCGCTGTCTGGTGTATCAGCCGAGCGTGATTCTGATGGATGAACCGCTGGGTGCGCTGGATCGTAAGCTGCGCGAAAGCATGCAGATGGAGATCAAACGCATTCACCGCGAATCCGGCGCAACCATTATCTTCGTGACGCACGACCAGGAAGAGGCGCTGGCGCTCTCCGATCGTATCTGCCTGATGAACGAGGGCAAAATCGCGCAGATTGATACACCCGAAAACATTTACCAGCAGCCACAATCGACCTTTGTTGCCGAATTTATTGGCCTCTCTAATATTCTGCGCGGGGAAGTCCGCAACGGTACGCTGGTCAATCCGCAAGGCCTTTTTGCCCTGCCGGCAGCCAGCGCGTTAGCGGGGCTAGGTGCGTTAGTTATCCGTCCTGAGCACGTTCGTTTATGCGCAGCCGACGATGCGTTGGTGCACGGTAAAATCAGCGAACGCATTTATGCCGGTTCGGAAACGCGCCTGGTGGTGACGCTGGATAAGGGTGAACGTTTTATTGTGCGCAGCAGCCAGGCGTCGGTGGGGGCGATTGGCGATACGGTTTCGCTGAACTGGGATGTGGCGAATGCGCGTTTGTTAACGGCGTAAATTCTCGTATCGCACATTCCGTAGCGGCGCGATTTATCGCGCAATGAATTGCGCCGCTACGGTGCGCGCGATCTGTATTACCGATTTAAACCCCACCACACACATCACGCACCACGCCGCGCAGCCAACGATGCGCGGCGTCATTGTCCCATCTGGGATGCCACAGTTGTGACACTGTCATGTCTGGCGTGGCGAACGGCAGTTCAAACATCGCTAGCGTCTGGCTGTTTTTAATCAGCGGATGATGCAGATACAGCGAACGCGGCACTAACGCGACGAAATCCGAATCCTGTGCCAGCGCTACGGCGGTTGAAAATGCTGGCACCACCGCGGCGATCTTGCGGGTCAATCCCGCCTGCACCAGCGCATCATGAATCGGCCCACCCAGTTCACCGCGACGTGACGCCACGATATGACCAAAGGCCGCGAATTGTGCGATATCCAGCTGGTGAGTTAGCGGATGTCCGGCGCGCACCACGCCGACAAAGCCATCGCGAAACAGCGCCTGTAAGCGAATTTCCGGTCCCATATTGCCCAGCACACCAATCTCCAGATCGATATAGCCTTCGCGTAATTCGCGCGCGCTTTTCTCCGGCTTCGGCATAAAATTGAGCCAGGCATGCGGCGCTTGCTCAGCTACGGCAGCGATCAACGCGCTGCCAAAGGCTTCGACGAATCCCTCATTGGTGCGCAAGGTGAAGCAACGCTCTAACTGGTGCAGATCCAGCGATTGCGCAGTCGGGCTTAACACCGCACGCGCCTCGCGCACCGTATTATGGGTGCGCTCACGAATCGCATCGGCATAAGGTGTCAGCACCATCTGGCGTCCGGCACGCACTAATAGCGCATCACCGGTGGCGGCGCGTAAGCGTCCGAGCGTGCGACTCATCGCGGATTCACTCAGGCCCAGACGACGCGCAGCGCCAATCACGCTGCCTTCAATCAGCAGCGCATCCAGGGCAATTAACAGGTTCAGATCGGCATCATTCATGCGGTTTATCCTCGCTGATTCGACGTCATGAGACAAGGCGTTTGCTGCAGGTTATCAATGCAGATGCTGCGCGTTCCGCCTGCTGTCACCCGGCGCTACACTGTTTTCATCGTATTAACACCGAGGAGAGAACAATGATCAAATCAACGCGAGTATTACTGATTGGCGCGTCGCGCGGCCTGGGATTAGCACTGGCGGAAACCATGCTGCAGCGCGGTTATCAGGTGGTCGCCACCGGACGCGAAAACTCGACCGCTAACCTGCAACCGTTGGCGCGCCGCTTTCCCCAACAGCTGACAGTAGAGAGCGTGGATATCACTGAACCTGACCAGCTGAAGGCGCTGCATGCGCGGCTGGCGGATCGGCAATTCGATATGCTGTTCGTCAATGCCGGTGTGAAAAATGATGATCGCGAAACCATCGCCGATGTTTCTAACGAAGAGTTTACCCGCGTGATGGTGACTAACGCGCTGAGCCCGCTGCGGGTGCTCGAGACGTTTAAAGATCGTGTCACCGCCAGCGGCACCCTTGCGGTGATGTCATCCGGCCAGGGCAGTTTAACCAACAATACTAATGGCCATTACGAAGTGTATCGCGGCAGCAAAGCGGCACTGAATATGTTTATGCGCAGCTTCGCCGCGCGTAGCGCCGACGATCGCACGCTGCTGCTGATGGCGCCAGGCTGGGTGCGCACCGATATGGGTGGACCGGAAGCGCGCCTGACGATTGAGGAGAGCATTCCCAATCTGCTGAATACCATGGAACGTTACACCGGGCGGCGCGGGCTTCATTATCTGGATTATTTAGGGCGCGTGGTGCCGTGGTGATTACGCATCACATCAATGCAGCTATTTGTAGCGGCGCGATTTATCGCGCTATTTTAAAAAGGCGCGCAATAAATTGCGCCGCTACGGTTGGTGCGGTGTTTTACGCTGCATCAACCTGCGCAGCGTGTCCCGCAGCCAGCGGTTGGCGGCATCTTCGCTGCGCGCGTTATGCCACAGCAGCGAAACCTCATAATCCGGCATGCTGACCGGCACCGGCGCAGCGCTCAGGTCATACAGCTCACGCCAGGATTCCACCAAACCTTGCGGCACCGTGGCAAACAACGGCAGACGTTGCAACAGCAGCGGTAACGAGGAAAAATTTGGCGTGACATAGCGCACGTGTCGCGTCAAACCCTGCTGCTGTAAGTGACGATCCAGCGCGCTTTCGCTCACGCCGCGATACGACACCAGCGCGTGCTCATAACGGATAAACTGCGCCAACGTCAGCGGCGCATCGAGCGCGATTTGCTGGCGGTGCCACACCGTGCTGAAACCGGCACGCAGGATTTTCTCCCGCGTGAGATCGCGACTGGTTTCATTGCCGACGGTGATCACCACGTCCGCCTGCTGCTGCTCCATCAACGGAATCGCCTGCCAGGGATCGGCCGCTACCACTTTCACATCAATCTTTGGCGCCACGCGAGCGAGTTCCGCCAATAAATCCGGCATCAACCAATGTTCCAGCCAGTCGCTCATGCCGAGGCGAAAACTGTAGCTATCCTGCGCAGCGTTAAAGGGTTGCTGGGTGAAGATCACGCGGTGCAGATCCTGCATCAGCGGCGCGAACTGTTGCACCAGCTGTTCGGCACGCGGCGTAGGCGTCATGCCGTTTGAAGCGCGGACAAACAGCGGATCGTCGAACATCTCACGCAGCCGTTTTAACGCCGCGCTTACCGCCGGTTGGCCGAGGTAGAGACGATTCGCCGCCTGGGTGACGCTGCGCACTTCATACATCACCAGCAACACCACCAGCAGATTAAGGTCGATACGGGAGAAATCATTTTCATTGATGCTTTGCATGATTTTAATCGATTTAAACAATGATCATGGCGCCAGTATAGTAAGGCTTCTTCGCTGCAATTAAGCAATAAGGAGCATCCTATGACGATTCGTGTCGGCGATTGCCTGATAACCAAAGTGAGCGAGCAAACTGCCGCCTTCCCGATGGGCGTACTGTTTACGCCGCATCGCGCGGAAATGAGTGATGAAATGGCTCAGCAGCCCGCAGAGATGTCGATTCATAGCTGGGTGGTGCGCAGCGACGAACACAACATCATTATCGATACTGCCACCGGTAACGGCCGCAACCGCGATAATAAGCCGCTGTTTCATCAGCTGAATTCGCCCTATGCCGAAAATCTGGCGCGGGCAGGCGTTGATCCGGCCGAAGTGACGCTGGTACTGATGACGCACATTCATACCGATCACGTCGGCTGGAACACGCATCAGCGCGACGGTGAATGGCAGCCGATGTTTCCCCATGCGCGCTATATCTGCTCGGCGCGGGAACTGGCGCACTGCCAGAATAATCCGGCGGCGCAGGAGCTCTATCGTGACAGCATTCTGCCGCTGATTGAGCGTGGCCAGCTTGAGGCCATCAACGTGCAGGATTCTCCTCTGTTTGCTGGCGTACTGCGCTATCGCTCCTCGCCGGGCCACAGCCACGATCATGCTTCGATCGTGCTGGAAAGTGCCGGTGAATCGGCCATCTTTGCCGGTGACGTGATGCATAATCCGATTCAATTTCGCTATCCGCACTGGAACTCACTGTTTTGCGAAGATAAAGTCCTTGCCGTCGCGTCACGTCAACGTGTGATGGACTGGTGTGTACAACATCAGGCAATCTGGTTCAGCACCCACTTTACTGGCAGCTCGTGTGGACGCGTCTCGCGCGACGGGCAATGGATTCCGCTGGAGGTTTAACCTAATGCAATATCATGATTATCTCACCGCTTCGATTACTGATTTACAGCAGGCGCTAACCCAGCAGGCGGTGAGCGCGCGCCAGTTAGCCGCCTTCGCGCTGCAGCGCATTGCCGAGGTCGATCAACCTCGCTATAACGCCATTACCTGGCTGTTTGCCGACGAAGCCCTGGCGGCGGCGGACGCCAGTGACCTGCGTCGCCAGCGCGGCGAAGTGGCGGGACGACTGGAAGGCATTCCGGTGCTAATAAAAGACAATACCGAAGTCAAAGGCTGGCCAACCAGCGCCGGTTCGGTGCTGCTGCGGGAAGTGATTGCCCAACAAGATGCACCACTGGTCACGCAGCTACGCAATGAAGGTGCGATTTTAATCGGTAAAACCGCGATGCATGAGCTGGCCGCAGGCATCACCGGCGCGTCATCGTTGAGCGGTTTTACCCACAATGCGTGGGTTGAGGGCCGATCACCGGGCGGATCAAGTAGCGGCTCCGCCGTGGCGGTGGCGGCGGGTTATGTACCGCTGGCGATTGGCAGCGATACCGCCGGTTCAGTGCGTATTCCGGCGGCGTTTAATCGTCTGTTTGGCTTGCGCATGACGCGCGGGGCAATCAGTACCGATGGCGTTGTGCCGCTGTCGCCAACTCAGGATATTCCCGGCCCGCTGGTGCGGTCGGCGGCGGATTTACGGTTAGTCTCTGAAATTTTGAGTGGACAACAGTTTGCTGTGAGCGATGAGCCGCTGCGCATCGGCATCTGGCAGGAAGGTTTTGCTACCGATGAAGACGAGATTAATCAGGCGGTGCGCGCAGCGCTGGCGGATTTCGCGCCGCGAGATGTGAGTTTTCCGCAGTTAGAAACGTGGGCAACTGACGCCAATATCATCGGTTATGAGTTTGCCGAAGCGCTGGCAACGTATCTGGCCGACAAACCCCAGGCCGAATGCCGCACGCTGGCGGAGGTGGTGGCTTCAAAGCGCTATCATCCACAACTGGAAACGGTGTTCACCTCGCGTGCGCAGCATGCGGGAACCGACAGCGATGCGTATCGTGTGGTGCAGCAGCGACAGCGCGATCTTTATCAGCAACTGGAAACCTTCTTCAATCAGCAGCAGATCACTGTGCTGGCCTATCCTGTGGTACGTCACGCGCCGGTTAAGCATGGCGACATGCAGCAAGGCAGCAATGCGCTGGTTTCTGCGGTGACCGGCGCACCGGCGATCAGCATTCCGGCGGGATTCAGCGCCGAAGGTTTGCCGATTGGGCTGGAGCTACTGGCATTGCGCGGGCGGGAGGATTTATTGCTGAGCGCGGCGGATAAAATCAGGTGCGCATAAATGCGCACCCTACGAAAACTCAGCGCGATAAACGTAGGAGCGCCATTCATGGCGACCCTAACGTTAACCGTGCAACGCCAATCCCTTGATCGCCTTATCCACCGCTTTCTTCGGGCCGCGCAGCGCGATGCCGACCAGATTCAAATTATCGGCATCCTCCGCCATAAACACTTCTCGGTTCGCCGCGTCGTGACCGGTAGAAAACATCGCCTCAACGTATGGGATGATGGTTAACTCGCGTTCCAGTCCCTGACGATGCGCTCGCTGCAAGCCGGCTAAGTCACCGGCAAACACCAGCATTGGCTGGCCCGCCATGTTGCCGTACTGACGCGCGTTGGCATCGACATAGGGTTCGCCCATCATCTCGGGCGCGGCAGAAGCCACGCCGGTGGCGAGGAAGGCCACCACATTCAGGCGCTGCCAGGTGGCTAAATCATCACGTACGATCAGGGCGATTTTGGTATCAAACATCTGTAACAACTCTCCAATGACAACGAAAACCTCATCATCTAAGAGCAGGCGGGGAAGCGTATAGAACGTTTGTGCACTGACGTTGATAAGACGCGGGCGTCATGCGATAGGCGCGCTGAAACCAGCGGCCCAAATGGCTTTGATCGGCAAATCCTACCTGCGCCGCCACCTGCACCGGCTCAATACCTTGCGCCAGCAAAGTGCGCGCGCTGCGTAAGCGCAAACGTACCAGGTAAGCATGCGGCGATTGGCCGAATGCCTGTTTGAACTGCCGCGTCAGGCGAAAACGGTCGATGCCGGAAAGACGCGAAAGTTCATCTAATCCAATATCCTGCGCCATAAAATCGTGCAGATAATCGCGCAGCAGCTGCATCTGACGCATTGCTTCGCTGTGCTGCAGGCTGGGTTTAGTCTCCAGATGTCTCGACAACAGGGTGAGCAAATGATCGAGGCTCTGATCGCGTGCCAGTCGTCCTTCGCCCTGATGCATGGCAAACCAGGCTTGCTGAATGGCGCTGGCCAGCAGCGCATCGTCGGTGAGCGTATGGCGGAAAGCGCCTTCAATATTCGACACATCACCCAAACCGCGACGCTGCATCATCTCTGCAACCCAACGCTGCGGCAGATAGAGCATCACATAGGTGAAACCGTCAGCGTCCGGCGCATGTCCATCGTGAACCGCGCCAGGTTCAATCAGGATCGCCCGGCCCGGCGAGCTGGTGTGCAGCGAACGATGGCAGTTGAAACGTTGTAATCCTTGCTGGGTCACGCCCACCAAGAGTTCGTCGTGATCGTGCGGGTCGTAAGCGTGGCCGCGAAAATGCGCGTTGACGCTTTCTATTCCGGTCTCATCATCACGACGAAAATCAACCCAATCGTTATTAGCGGGCATACGCACTCTCAAACAAAGGTATCAGGCATAGCCTAGCAGTCGGAACCACAGATAATCCAGCGGCAACAGCAGCAGCACGCTGAACAGGTAGATCATTGCACAGAGCTGCAAACCGGCTCTCGCCGGGACATTGCCGAGCCCCATCGCCACCACCACCGGCGACGCCTGATACGGCAGCAGCGGCGTGGCGTAAGCAAACACCTGCAACATAATGACGCTAAGCAGCGGAAAACCGGAAGCCTGCGCCAGCTCTTGCGCCATTGGCGTGACCAGCGCCGGCACGCCGTTGGCGGTAAGCACGAAGTTCATCAGCGAAACCAGCCCATTCAACACCGCAAAATTAGTGAATGAGGGATGATCGTGTAGCGGCAGCACGCTGAGCAGCGCGTTGGCGATGGCGCGTCCCAGGCCAGAATCGACCACTAAGGTGGCAACACCCAATATCCCAGCGATGTAGATGCAGGTGCGGAAATTTACCCCGCTGGCAAAATCCTCGCCGGAGATGAAACCGATGCGCGGTAGCAAACAGACGCAGGCCGCGGCCAGCCCAACCCACGCGGCGGGCAGGCCGTGCACGCTGTCGGTCATCCACAGCAGCAAGGTGATCGCCAACAGGCCAATTAAGCGCCATTCGCTGCGGCTGAGGGCTGGCAAGGTATCGCGCTGAAGAATCGGCGTCGGTTGGGCACGAAACAACCATAGCAGGCAAGCGATGAGCAGCACGCCTTTACCTATTCCCACCACCGGCATATGCAGTAACCACCACGGCAACCATTGCAGATGCAGCTGATAGGCGCTCTCCGCCGCACCGCTCAAAACCAGATTTGGCACGTTGGCGGGTAAAATGCTGGCGGAGAGCTGAAAGGTGCCAAAACCCACCGCCAGCGCCAGGCCAATGCTGCCGCGGCTGCCCGCGTTGATCCCCGCCCGTTCCCCCATCGCCAGCACCACCGGCATCAGCAGCGCGATGCGCCCCATATTGGAGGGCATGACAAACGCCAGCAAATAGGTGAGCAGCACGGTTCCCGCCACCATGCGCGGCCAGCTTTGGCTTAACGGCACCACCAAACAGTTGGCCCAACGCTGTGCCAGGCCGACTTTGCGGATCGCCGCGCCCAGCACAAATCCACTCAGCACCAGCCAAAACGCAGACGAGGCAAAACCGCTGAACACGCTGCCGGCCGGTGCCAGTTGTAATAGCATGGCGGCCGCGAAGAACAGCAGCGCGGTAACGTATTCCGGCAAGCGCGCGCTGGCCCAAAGCACAATGGTGATCCCCACCACCAGCGCGGTGAGCCAAAAATTGTGATCGGTGATCATCGATGAGCTCCCTTTCCCTATGTTGGTCGCCACGAATGGCGTAATGCTCGTCAGTTAAGCGTGAATCGGTCACCATGAATGGTGACCCTACGTTTACAGCGCTGGGTTTTCGTAGGGTGCGCATTCATGCGCACCTGCATAACCAGGCAATTACTTGCTTAAGTGAGCGGCATTACACCATGAATGGCGACCCTACGTTTACAGCGCTGGGTTTGCGTAGAGTGCGCATTTATGCGCACCAGGCAGACAGCGGCAAGCGCAACAGTTTACGGCAAAATCCTCCGCCGCAAGATGAAGTTGTTAACAATTTTTTAACTCGCCAACTGCGTAAGCCAGCGAATCAGCGCATCGCTACCGGGTTGGCTCAACGAGCGTTGCGGCCAGGCAAGGAAGTAAGGTTTACTGAGCGGCAGGCTGAGCGGATCGACAATCACCAACTCACCGCGCGCCAGTTCGTTGGCAATCAAACGACGCTGACCAAGCAGCACACCGGTGCCTGCCACGGCGGCATCAATCGCCAGCGAGGTAAGATTGAAACTGAACGACGGCTGTGGCCGTGGCTCGTCGATCCCTTTCGCCTGAAACCAGCTGCGCCAGTCAGGCAAGAAGCGCCCTTCGTTGCCCCAGTCGAGGTGGATTAGCGGTGCTTGCTGCAGCACATTCTGCCCGGCAGAGTGTTGTAGCAGTGCCGGGCTGGCCACCGGCAGCACCTCATCGAGGAACAGCAACTGCTTATCCAGCTGCGGATAGCGATCGTCACCAAAACAGATGACAAAATCAGCGGGCGTGGCGTTGAAATCCACCGGCGTATGGGTGCCGTGCAGCGATAAATCGATATCTGCGCACTGCTCACGCCACTGCGCAATATGGGGCAGCAGCCATTTTGAGGCCAGCGCCGGCAGTGAATAGAGCGTTAACTTCGGTGCTGACGCCGCATGGCGCAGGTTTTGCTGGCCGAGGTGCAGAATGTCGAACGCTTCGGTGACATAGCGCAGATACTCTTTGCCGATCTCCGTCAACATCACGCCGCTTTGCGTGCGCACAAACAGCGTGCTGCCTAACTGCTCTTCCAGCTGACGAATTTGCTGACTCACCGCAGCGGGGGTTAACGCCAGCTGCGCAGCCGCTTTCGCCAGGCTGCCCAGTTCCGCCGCCACTTTAAACGAATGGATGACGCTGATTTTTGGCAAACGCGGTGATGGCGCAGGCATTAAGGTTTCCTTAGCAAGGTATTAAATTTTTATCGTTACGTAGTACCTTATCAGCGCGTTACAGTTATTACACACCTGCAACACATGAGAAGTGAAACTATGTCTGCCTTGATTCGTTTCGATCTGCATCCGCTGGCCGATGCCGACTGGCGCCGCACCTGCCGTGAACAACTTAATCAGCACGGCGCGTTGGTTTTACGTCAGTTCCTGCAGCCTGCTGCGCTGCAAGCCATCATTGCGGAAGGTACGGCGCAGCGCCATCTGGCGTATCACACCGCCAGCAAACACAACGTTTATCTAATGAAAAAAGATGAGGCTTTCAACGCCGATCATCCGCGCAATCGCGATGTCATCAGCACCAAAGGCTGCATCACCGATGATGTGATTGCCGCCGATTCACCGCTGCGTCAGCTCTACAACGATGAACTGTTCAAAAGCTTCCTGTGCGATGTGCTGGGAGAAGCAGCGCTCTTTCCGTATGCCGATCCGCTCTCATCAATCAATCTGCACTACGCGCCCGCGGGGCAGGAACTCGGCTGGCACTTCGATAACTCGTCGTTCGCCATCACGCTGCTGGTGCAGAAGCCGCGCGCGGGTGCTGTGTTCCAGTATGTGAAAGATCTGCGCGATGCCGATGCCGGCGAGATGAATTTCGACGGCGTTGCCGCGGTCCTGGATCAGCGTCAATCAGTTGAGGCGCTGGCGATCGATGCCGGAGATTTGGTGCTGTTCCGTGGCCGTAATTCATTGCATCGCGTTACGCCAACCGAAGGTGATATCACCCGCATGCTGGCGGTGCTGGCGTATAACACGGAGCCGGGCATTGCACTGTCGGAAACTGCCCGCATGACATTTTACGGGCGGTTATAAATCGATCAGCGCTCGCCAGCCACGCACAAAGATTTGCTGGGTGCGAAAGGCCACCAGCGCGCGCCAGTCAGCGTCGGCAGGCCAGAATCCCTCCACCAGTTCCTGCTTAATGACTTGTCCTGATTCACTGGCTGGATCGCCATGCAGATGCAGCCAGTGATCGTCGCGCACGCGCCGATGCATCTCCTCGCCGGGATAAGTGCCGCACTCCACCACCAGCGGCAAAATCTGCGTATCTGCTAGCGAGGTCAACAGGAATTGCGACACATAGCCGGTGGCAGTGGCGGTCACGCCGGTTTCGCTGTCGCGTCCCGCGCCGGTAAACAGCAGCGTCAGCCACTCAGCGTAAATCTCCTGGCCCCAGTCATGCGCTGCAAAACGCTGCTCGGCAATTGACAGCAGCATCGGATGTCCCCATGCGCCTGCGCCAGTGTGCAGATCGAAACTGATGATGGTTTTGGCCTGCGACAAATGATGGCTGATGATGGTTTCCAGCGTGCGATACGACCAGCTTGGCTGCTGACCGCCGTAAAAGAAGCCCTCCGGCGCGTGATATTGCCCCGCTTCCACCACGCGCTTTACCGCCTGCCAACCGGTGCTGTTCAGCGTTTCGGCTAACAGCTTATCGGCACTGGCACGATCGCCGTGATAAATGCCATGCCACGCGGCGTAAGCGGGATTGGCTGGCGCTGGCTGGGAGAAATCAATGAAGTTGCGGTTGAGATCGATGTTGTCTTCATTGACGCGGCGCAAATGCGCTGCGCCCCACGGATTGAGCAGATGCAGCAGCACAATGGCGGTATCAGCAGGCAGCGCCGTCAGGTTGAAGGTATCCAGCCAGGCAATCTGGCAATCGGAGCCGTAATAGCCTTCCACGCCGTGCGTGCCGGAGATCACCAGCATCACGCGTGACGCTGCCGGATCGCCGATCACCGCTACGTCGGTGTAGAGTTCTTCACCCTGCGGGCCGGGTAACGGATGGGCATAGGAGGTTAATGTGCCGTTTTGGCGCTTCACGGCGGCGATGAAACGCGCGCGCTGGCTGGTGTAGTGCGGTAGCAAAATCATGATATTTCCTTCAATCGCACCCTTTGTAGCGGCGCGATTTATCGCGCATTGTTCCGGGCATGCGCGTGAGTCAGAGCAACGTCAAAACAGCGCGATGAATCGCGCCGCTACGGATGGTGCCTACAGGGGATAGATCACCGCAGACTTACGGATAGACCTTGAATTTAAAATACTTTTTCGCCAGTCGATCGTAGGTGCCGTTGCTGTGCAGTTCAGCTAGCGCGGTGTTGATCAGCTTTAGATTGGCTGCATCATCTTTACGCAGGGCAATCCCCACGCCGTCGCCAAAGATCTGTTTATCCACCAATGTGGCTTTAATCGTGAAACCTTTGCCTTCCGGTGATTGCAGGAAGCCCTGCTCAGCGGAAACCGCGTTTGCTACGCTGGCATCAAGACGCCCTGCCGCCAAATCTGGATAAACCTCCATCTGGTTCGCGTACGACACCACATTCACGCCGTGCGATGCCCATTTGGTTTTCGCGTAGGTTTCCTGAATGGTGCCCTGCGCCACACCAATGGTTTTGCCGTGCAGCGTCGCGAGATCGGCCGTTAACGTGCTGTTTGTCGGGGTCAGCAACGCACTGGGCGTGTTGTAGAGCATGTCGCTGAACGCTACCTGCGCGCGCCGTTTCTCCGTCATCGACATCGCCGAGAGGATCGCATCAAATTTCTTCGCCTGCAGCGCCGGAATGCTGCCATCAAAGCCGATCTGCACCCATTGGCACTTCACTTTTGCCTGGGCACAAATCGCATTGCCGAGATCGATATCAAAGCCCTGCAGCGAACCGTCGCTGGCTTTGGATTCAAACGGCGGAAACGTCGGATCGACGCCGAAACGCAAAGTTTGCTCGGCAAGCGCCACATGGCTGAACGCGGTGAGTGAAAGCAGTATCGCGAAGGACAGATTCTTCTTCATTGTTAACTCCAGCAGGCAGGTAAATTCACAACGGCATGCAAAGTTAATAACATGGTGAACACATTGTCACCACTGAAATAGTGGATTTTGTGCAGAGGAAATTCTTATTAAACAGAAGGGGTTAAGCGATTTTATCGGCGGAAGTAAAAGATACTTAATCAGCACCCTTGTCACTCTTTTGTCATTACTCACTCATGCTTATGTCAGCGCCCATTTCATATCCTGTAGACCAACCCACTCATTCAGGCGTATTACGATGAAATTGAAAATGAAAAAACTCACCCTTGCCGCGGGTATGCTGCTGACACTGGCAGGCGGCGCAGCCCAGGCTCAGGCGCAGCCGGTCAAGAACATTGTGCTGGTACATGGCGCTTTTGTTGGCGGTGCGGGCTGGCGACCGGTGTATGACCGTTTAACCCATGACGGCTACAAGGTGACGCTGGTACAAGAGCCGCTAACCGGTTTTCCGGAAGATGTGACGGCGACGCGCCGCATTATCGATCAGCAACAGGGTCCGGTGATTCTGGTTGGCCACAGCTACGGCGGCGCAATCATCAGTGAAGCCGGTAACGACAATAAAGTCGCGGGGTTGGTTTACATCGCGGCGCATGCGCTGGATAACGGCGAAACCGAAGCCAGCAACGGCAAAAAATTTCCCAATAGCGCGCATCCGTTTGCTAAGTCCAGCGACGGTTACCTGACCATCGCGCCAGAAAATTACCACAGCGATTTCGCAGCCGATTTACCCGCCGCGCAGGCCGATTTTGAAGCGCATGCACAGATGCCGACGAACTCGGCCGTCTTCACCGCCAACATTCCCGACCCGGCGTGGAAGACCAAGCCTAGCTGGTACATGGTGGCGAAAGCTGACAAAATCATCAGTCCCGATCTGGAACGCATGTACGCCAAACGCGCGCACAGCCACACGGTGGAAATTGCCGGTGCCAGCCATTCGGTGTATCAATCGCATCCTGACGATGTCGCGAAGTTGATCGAACAAGCCGCGCTACACGCTCAGCCCTGACGCCCCCTCCCGCGGAGAAGCGCATGAAAATTTTGGTGATAGAAGATGAAGCCAAAGCGCGCGATTACATGCGCAAAGGACTGACCGAAGCGGGATTTATCGTTGATGTAGCGGAAAACGGTCAGGATGGCTTGTTCTATGCGCAAGAGCATCATTACGATTTGATTCTGCTCGACGTGATGATGCCCGGCATGGACGGCTGGCAAGTGATGGCGGCGCTGGATAAACAGATCCACACGCCGGTGATTTTCCTCACCGCTAAAGGCACGCTGGAGGATCGCATCAAAGGGCTGGAACTGGGTGCCGATGATTATCTGGTCAAGCCCTTCTCGTTCGCCGAATTGCTGGCGCGCGTACGCACCCAGCTGCGACGCGGCGGCCAGCAGAAGTTGCCGGACCTGTTACAGCTTGCCGATTTACAGCTCGATATCCTGAAACGGCGCGTTGAGCGCGCGGGTCAGCGTATCGATCTCACCAACAAAGAGTTCAACCTGCTGCATCTCTTCCTGCTGCATCCCGGCGAAGTGCTGACGCGCACCGTGATTGCCTCACGCGTCTGGGACATGAATTTCGATAGCGACACTAACGTGGTGGATGTGGCGGTGAAACGCCTGCGGCAGAAAATTGATGGCCCATTTGCTCAGCCACTGATTCATACCGTACACGGCGTGGGTTATCGCTGCGAAGCCGAATCATGAAAACCCGTTCTCTCGCCGCGCGCCTGTCACTGCTGCTCAGCGCCACGGTGATCGTCATCTTCTCCCTCAGCGGCCTCGCACTCTTTCACTCGCTGGCGATGCAGATTGGCGTACGCGATGACGCGGCGCTGCTTACACGCATCGAACAGATCCGCACGCTGCTGCGCGATGAAGATGTGATTACGCTGATTCAGCAAAAACCGCGGTTGTTCGCCAACATGCTTGGGAATACCGAATCGCTGCTGGTGCTGCGTTTTCCCGGCCAGCCGCCGCTGATTGTGGTCAATCCCGGCCAGCGCCCGATCCCCGCGATTACGCCGGTTGCCGCCGATCAGCCGCTTGCATTGTCGTCGGTGCATCATCAAGCCACTGCAGACGGCACGCCGTTTATTGCGGCGGCAGCGCTGACGCCGACACGCGATGGCAACGGACAAATTGAGATCATCACTGGCCGCCTGATGAGCGACCGGACGCAAACCCTCAACAGCTATCGCGATCAAATTATTCTCACCACCGCGCTGGCCGCATTGCTGGTGGCGGCGATCAGCATCTGGCTGGTGCGGCGCGGTTTAACACCGTTACGTCATTTGGCCGCGCAGGCAGATGCCATAGATGTGCGTCATTTATCTGACCGCATGCCTGAACAGGCGGTAGCCGAACTGCAGCCGCTGGTGGCCGCCTTTAATCAGATGCTGAGTCGCCTTGAAATGGGCTATCAGCAATTGAGCCAGGTTTCTGCTGATATGGCGCACGATCTGCGCACGCCGATTAACACGCTGATCGGCCAAACCGAAGTAGCGCTGAGCCAAACGCGCCGCGTGGGCGAATATCAGGCGCTGCTCGGATCCAATTACGAAGAGCTGGAACGTTTGGCGAAGATGATCGATAACATGCTGTTTCTGGCGAAGGCTGAAGATGCCAGCCAGGTAATGGATATCCAGCGCATCGATCTGGCGCAGCTCGGTGAGAAACTCAAGGATTACTTCGACGGCATGGCGGAAGAGCAGTCAATGCGGCTGGAGATGGCGCTGCACGGCGAACTGCGTGCCGATCCTCTACTGCTGCAACGTGCGCTGGCTAATCTGATCGCCAACGCGCTGCGCTACGGCGAACCGCACTCCAGCGTGCGGATTTTCAATCACGGCCGCAGATTGGTGGTGGAGAACCACGGCCCGGCGCTGAGCGCTGCACAGCAAGCGCGCATCTTTGATCGCTTCTGGCGCGCCGATGCGTCGCGTCATCAGGGCAGCAGCGGGTTGGGATTGTCGATTGTGCGCAGCATTATGCGGCTGCATCAGGGACGTTGTGAGGTAAACAGCGAGCATGGCGTGAACCGTTTTACGCTGCGATTTCCGTAGGTTACGCGGTTGTCATGCACAGCCTAATGCCGATCACATAAACGCAGAGCGTGTTGCATTGGCCTAATGCTGAGGCAGTTGCACAACGCAGCCAGCCCCACAGATGCCTTAAGGTGCATCGCAATGCGCCCCTAAGGTATCCCGGTAAAATCGTTATTAGTACAAATGCATTAATTGATCGTATCTCCGGCAGAAAAAAATCTGCATACCCGAGAAAGACCTTAAGAAGATAACGGCCGTGAAACGTGTTCGGCGGCGGCTTGATTGGCTTTCTCCGCCGCGTCCGCCAAACTGAGGCCCGCCAACAGCGACTGGCTCAGCACACCCACGAAGCAATCACCCGCACCATGTGTACTCACCAGTTTGACCGGAATGGCGGCTATGCTGAATGCGCTTTGCCCTTGCTCACATAACGCCAGCCCATGTTCGCCCGCTGTCACAATCACCTGTGGGAAGCGCAGCGCCAGGGTTTGCGCCGCTTCACAAGCCGAGGCTAAGTCAGTGACCACACGCTGGCACATGTCACGCGCTTCGACGGCGTTGACGATCAGCAGTTGCACGCAGGTGGCCAGTTGCGGTTCAATTTCACGCGCCGGTGCTGCATTAATGCATACCGCAATGCCGCGCTGTTTCGCCTGCTGTGCCAGTTGCAGATTCACGCTTGCGGGCACTTCATTTTGCAGCACCAGCAAGCCTGCATCACGCCATAATTCTGCGGATAAAGCTGCAGCTTCAATATGCAGATTAGCGTTCGACACCACTACCGCGCCGTAATCCCCTTGCGCATCGCTGATCGCTACGCTCATGCCGGATAGCACGCCTGGCAACACCGCCACAGCCTGTGTATCAACACCCGCTTCATGCAGTGCATCGATTAAAAACCGCCCCTGCGCATCATCACCCACCGCACCGACAAAACTCACTGGCACACCGGCCCGCGCTGCAGCGACGGCCTGATTCCCCCCTTTACCGCCAAATTTATAACTGCAGCCGCTACCGATAACCGTTTCGCCTTTTTCCGGGCGATGATGAGCCGCCAGCATCACGTCGTAATGCAAGCTGCCGGCAACAATAATTTTGTTCATGACTAAAAGTCTCGCAGGTCCTGAACCGCACGCTGGGTTTTCATCAGATTAGTTTCTGCCCGCTTAAGATCTTTTTTGGCAATCGCGACGAATAACGCATCGAGAATATTTAACTGCGCGATACGTGATGCGGCATTTTCGCCAAGCAGGTGCGATCCCTGAGAAGTTGATGTAAGAACCACATGCGCAATACGCGCAATGGGCGACTCGGCATAATTCGTAATCGCAATAATTTTTGCGCCGTTACGTGCCGCCAGCTTAATAGGATCATTTACCGCGCGCGTCGCACCGGAATGGCTGATGGCGATAACCACATCATCATCAGACAAAACCGCTGCCGACATCAGCATAATATGGGCATCATCGTAGGCCGTCGATTTAATACCGATCTTTAGCAACTTATGCGATAAATCGCGTGCTACCGTGGCAGAACCGCCCACCGCATAAAGATCGATATGACGCGCTTTAAATAAAATGTCTGCCGCGCGGTTAAACTGCGAAATATCCAGAATAGATAAAGTTTCTTCTATCGCCTGAATAGAGGTTCTGAATACTTTTGCTAGCAATTGCTCCGACGAATCGTCTGGCTCAATTTCTGCATGCAAACCCGCCACCTCAGACTGATTATAATAAATCAATCCGGTACGAAAATTACGAAAGCCAGTAAAGTTAAGCTTCTTGGTAATTTTCACAATCATCGCCTGTGAGACACCATTTTCCTCAGCGATCTCTTGCAGTGATGTTTGTTCATTAATGTCGGTTCTGGAAATAATCGCTTCTGCTACACGTCTTTCTAACGGCGTCAGTTGCGGTAACCGCATGCGAATTTGAGCGCCAATGGCTCGCGGATCTTGCTTCATTACCTGCCTCTTGTCGCCCGGTCAATCAACATCGCTATAATAATGATTAGGCCGGTAGCAAGCAATTGGTAAAAGGCCTGAATATTTAGCAGAGTCAAGCCATTACGCAGTGCGCCAAGAATAATCGCACCGATCAGGGTACCGATGATGCTGCCTTTCCCGCCCATCAACGATGCGCCGCCAATCGCCGCCGCGGCAATCGCGTCCAGCTCCCATAAATTGCCGATCGTGGGTTCAGCGGCACCTAAGCGACCAATCAGAATTAACGAAGCCAGTGACGCTAGCGTGCCAGAAATAATATACACGGTCACTTTGGTGCGTTTTACCGGCACACCGGCCACGCGCGCCGCTTCTTCGTTACCGCCCACCGCAAGGATATATTCACCCAGTGGGGTTTTATTCATGACCACCCATAATACCAGTGCGATAACCGCGACAATGACGATTGGTGTAGGTACGCCAAATACCGCACTGTTGATGATACTGCGGAATTCCATTGGAATACCAAATACTGGATTACCGCCGGTATAAATCAGTGCGATAGCACGGAAGAGTGATAATCCGCCGAGCGTGACAATAAAAGGCTGTAACCCCGCATACGCAATGAGAGATCCGCTAAATACGCCACACAGCGCGCCAATCCCTAACGTTGCCATAATGGCGACTGGCACCGGAACACCCGCCACCATCATGGTGGCACCTAATACCGCGGACAACGCTGCCGTCGGTCCAACAGAGAGGTCAATGCCGCCCGAAATAATCACTAGCGTCATACCCAACGCAATTAAGGCGTTGATTGAAGACTGCTGCAGAATATTCAGCAAGTTTGGCACGGTAAAAAACACCGGCGATAAAAATGAAAAGGTCACGACGATAATAATCAGACCGATTAACGTGCCCGCGTCGCGCAGATTAAATTTGAGCAGCGCCGACGGCACAGCTGTAGACTGAGTGGAACTTTGCGTCATCATAATTTAGCCTTGATAGAATAAGCGTTAAACGACTTCTTTAATTTCTTTTATCGCAAAGCTAGCGATATTCTCTTCGGTAATTTCTGCGCCCTGCAGTTCGCGGGTGATTTTTCCTTCACGCATGACTAAAACGCGATCGGATACCCGCAATATCTCCGTCATTTCCGAAGAGACCACCACAATGGCTTTGCCTTGCTGTGCCAGTTTCTCAATCAGATTATAAATTTCTGATTTGGCACCGATATCAATTCCCCGGGTTGGTTCATCAAATAAAAATACTTCTGCATCCGCCGCCACCCAACGACCAATAATCACCTTTTGTTGATTACCGCCGCTCAGTGTACCGATCGGTTTTTCGATATTCAGCGGACGCAGTTTCAGGTCAGACATCACCTCTTGTGCGACGTGATTCAGCTTCGCTTTACGGATCACACCACCCAGCGTGAAGTTACGCATTGAAGGAAGCGCCATGTTCATTTTCACCGCGCGCGCCTTGATGATGCCCTCTTTCTTGCGATCTTCCGGCACCAAACCGATGCCAGCGCGAATAGCGGCACTGACATTATGATTGCGTACTGCTTTGCCGTTGACGCGGACTTCACCGGCGCTGCGCTTATCGATACCGGCAATCAACTTGAGCAGTTCGGTACGACCGGCGCCGACTAATCCGGCAATGCCAAGCACTTCCCCCGCGCAGACGGTGAAACTGGCAGGTTTAATCTCGTTGCCGCGCGCCACATTTTCTACCTGCAGCACCTGACGATCGGTGGCCCACGAGTGATGTTCCAGCTTCTCGATTTTACGCCCGACCATTTTGGCGACGATACTCTCTTCGGTTTCATCACAAATATTCACGACGCCAACCTGGCGGCCGTCGCGCATGATGGTGGCGCGATCGCATACCTGGAAAATCTCATTCATCTTGTGCGACACGTAGATCAGTGACACCCCGGTCGACTTCAAATCAGCGATCAACTCAGCCAGGCGCTCAAACTCACGTGGCGTCAGACTTGAGGTGGGTTCATCCATGGCGATGATCTTGGCTTCATCCAACAGCGCACGCGCTATTTCCACGATCTGCTGCTGCGATACCTTAAGATTCTTAATCGGCTCAGCCGGATTAATGCTGGGATCCAGCTGCTTAAGAATGTGCACCGCACGCGCCAGTTGCGCACGCTTGTCCACGAATAAGCCGTTCATGGTAGTAAGTGGACGGCCGAGAAACATATTCTGGGCTACGGAGAGCTCTGGAACATGCTGTAATTCCTGGTGAATCATCGCGATGCCGGCATGGCGTGCGCTCAACGGGTTCTTCATCTGCACCCGTTGTCCGTTGACGTGAATCTCGCCACTGTCGGCCGGGCGCACACCAGAAAGAATGTTGAGCAGCGTTGATTTGCCCGCCCCGTTCTCACCGATGAGCGCGTGTACTTCACCTGGCCGCACCATAAAATCCACCTCTTGCAGCGCCGCAGCGCTGCCGTAGGTTTTTGTGATGCCGCGCATCATTAAGCGATACTGTTCCATACGCTCTCCGCCTGTTTTACTGCTGTGCCAGCAACTGACGCAGTTTGTTATTGTCTTTGGTGGAGAAAGCCTCGGCGTTATCTTTGGTAATCAACGCCTGCGGCGTGGTCACCACGCGCGACAGTTTCTGTCCGCCGATTAAACGCAGAATCACTTCTGTCGCCACTTCGCCAGTCAGCACCGGGAAGCTATCCACCGTGCCGGTCAATTCACCGCGCTTGATTGATGCATACGCATCTGAAATGCCGTCAGTGCCAAATACCGCGGTCTGTTTGGCTTTATTCTGCGAACTCACGGCTTCCACCACGCCCAATGCCATGGTGTCATTGTTGGCGTAGAAACCGATCAAGTCAGGATGTTGCTGGAGAATGGTGGAGGCAGCGTTGAATGCCTGCTCGCGACTCCAGTTCGCTGGCACACTCGCGACGATGTTGAATTTGCCGTTGGCCTGCAGCGTCTCTTTGAAGCCAGCGGTACGCTGGCCCGCTGCGTACACGCCCGGCTGGCCTTCGATCACTGCCACTTTGCCGCCTTGTGGATGATGCTGGATAAACCATTTCGCCACGCGCACGCCATTATCTTTTTGCACATTCCCGACATAATGCTGTGCGCTCGGCACCACCGCATCGTTCACGTTTACCACCGGAATGCCTTTGCTATTGGCACTTTCCAGCGCAGGTTCGAGGTTGATGTCGGTTTGCGGCGATACCAGCAGGCCATTGAAGCCCTGCGCAATTAACGTTTCAGCAATCGACAACTGACCAAGTTGATCGTCTTCATTCGCTGCAGCCTGGTACGCCACGGTGAAACCGTATTTCTTCGCGATGTTTTGATAGCCCTCACCCAGTGAGCGCCAGTATTCATTGGTTAGCGTTTTTGACACGCCACCAATTTTCAGCTTGGCATCGACTTTTGGCATTGGGCCGTATTTGCTTTCCAATTGCGTCCAGTCGGTACGATCGGGTTCAGAATCGGATTTCAGCGGTGGCAAGGTTGCAGCGTAAACGCTGGAGCAGAGCAACGCGGAGGTAAGGGCAGAGAGTAAAAGCTTTTTCATGGTGTTAGCCTTTTTATAGTTGTAGCTGGACGTGGGTGTGGTTCGCTTGCTTAACGCGCAAGCATGATGTCATTCACAATTTGCTGCGAGGCGACGGCATCCTGACGGCTGATGGCTTCTTCCAGCGCTGGATTATTATTGAGTTTCTCGCACAATTTCAGCAGGCGGGTCACCGTCGCGATATTGATTTCCGCTTCACGGATAGGGTCGAGGCCGCTGGCGTCCGGGAAGGTATCGAAGTAATAAGCGCCTTTATAGCCATCACGCTGCATCTGCCAGAGGAATTCCAGCGTGGCACGTGGATTGACCGATCCCGCCATCAACCCGTCATCACGTTTGCCCCAGCCATCATTCAAATCCAGACCCAGCAGACGTGAGCGACGCGCGACCATCGCGGCGGCAAAAGCCGGAATTTCGTTGGCAAACAGCACATGCGCAAAGTCCAGCGTGATACCGAGATTTTTGCAGCCCGCCTCTTCGACCGCGAGCAGGCAGGTTGTCGCATTGGGGAAGATGCTGTAGGCACGCGGCTCGTTGGGTTTGTATTCGATGCTAACGTCGATCTCTGGCGCATATTCAGCCACTTCGCGTACTGCGCTGACCGCGTCTTCCCACATTTTTTTATAGTCAGCCTGGAAGCAGTAATCGAAACCGTCCTGCCCCATCCACAACGTCATCAGGCTTGAACCAAATTCACGACCGGCATCGATACCGCGTTTGGTCAGTTCAATGGCTTCACGACGAATTTTGGCATCCGGATTGGTAAAAGCCCCAATTTTGAACTGTGGCGCATCCCAACGCATCTGCATACCGTTGACGGCTAAACCGGCATCGGCAATCGCCTGGCGCATCGTTGTGATATCGGTGGTGATGTGCTGCGGATAGTTGAGGTCAAGATGCGTTAATCCTTGCACGTTTCCTGCACGCGCAATCATCTGTAAAACAGAGGGTTTTCCCTGCTGATCGGGCCAGTAAAGATGCGCCCCAGAGGCGAAAGAGTTCAAACGTGTAGCAAACTTTAATTCCGACATGAGGAAGGATCCTATGAGACAAGTTGTAATGTACTTTCCTTCTTCACGATTATTTGTGAAGTTATGGAATAAATTACATACAGCGGGAATTTTGGCAAGTAGTGACGCTCAGGAACTATTCGAATTGCGAGGATGTTCACGAAATTTTTAAGCTGTTACAGCGGATAGACAGGCGTTTTCTGACACAGAGAGGGACATATTGAGGATGGCGAAACCGTTTTACGCGACGATTTTCCGGATAAACAGTGCGCGATAAATCGCGCCGTTACAAAGGCCTGTACCTATTCGTAGCGGCGCAATTTATTGCACAACGAGCTTAAATAAAAGTAAAAATTTCATCGCGCGGCAAACGTGATTTTGGCAGCGCGGCATTGAAATCTGCGTCACTGCGATAGCCGAGCGACACCAGCACCACGCTGGTAAAACCTTTCTCGCGCAGGCCCAGCGCCTGATCCAACGCGCGTTGATCAAAGCCTTCCATCGGAGTGGCATCAATACCTAACATTGCCGCGCCCAGCAGCAATCCGCCCAGCGCCAGATAAACCTGTTTTTCCATCCACTGGGGCACATCACGTTGCTCGTAACGGTGCATATCAACGTAGCTGCGACGGCTGTTATCCTGGCCCGTTTTGCCTTCCGGCTTAGCGAAACGTCCGTCCGCTTCTTCCTGCGCCAACACGTTTTGCAGATGCGCTTCATCCAGATCGGTGCGCATGCACAGTGCGATGACGTGTGATGCATTCAGCACCTTCGGGCTGTTGTAGACAAATGCACCGTCGGTGGATTTAGCCATCTGCTCGCGGCCTGCAGCGGTTGATGCCACCACAAAGTGCCAGGGCTGCGAATTGACCGAGGACGGGCTGTTGCGCAGCACGTTTAATAACGTTTCGATCTCTTCCTGCGGCAAGCTTTTACCGCCCTCAAACGCTTTGACGGTGTGACGACGCGCGACTGCATCATTAAGAGTCATTGCTTATTCCTTATTGCATTAAGCGCGATAAATCGCGCCGCTACAGAAGCGTGCGGATATCCGTAGCGGCGCAATTTATTGCGCGTGTTTTGAGTTATTTATTGCACTTGTTTACTTAAAACTCGCTCAACACGATCTTACCGCGTGCGCGACCACTCTCGATCAGCGCATGCGCCTTGCGCAAATTGGCGGCATTAATGGTGCCGTGATGTTCGCCGGCGGTGGTTTGCAAGGTTTGGTCATCAATCAACTGGCTCACGCGCTGTAGAATCTCATGCTGGCGCTGCATATCGGCGGTTTGGAACAGCGAGCGGGTAAACATCAATTCCCAGTGCAGCGAAATCGCTTTGCGCTTCAGTGGCACCGCATCCAGCGTTTCCGGATCGTCAATCAACGCCAGCTTGCCCTGCGGCGCGAGCGCATCAATCAGCTGATCGTAATAGCTGTCGGTGTGCGTCAGCGAGGCGACATAGCGCACCTCTTTATGTCCAATCGCCGCCAGCTGTTCGCCCAGCGGTTGAGAATGATCAATCACATGGTGCGCGCCGAGTGAACGCACCCACTCCGCGGTTTCCGGGCGGGAAGCGGTGCCGATCACCGTCAATTTGGTTAGCTTGCTGGCGAGTTGCGTCAACATGGAACCGACGCCGCCGCCTGCGCCAATAATCAGCAACGTGGCGTTATCATCGGCCTGCACCTCCAGACGATCAAACAGCAGTTCCCACGCCGTCAGCGAGGTGAGCGGCAACGCGGCGGCATCGGCGTCGTTCAGCGAACGCGGTTTATGGCCGGCGATGCGCTCATCCACCAGCCCATATTCGGCATAGCTGCCGGCGCGGGTGATATCTCCGGCGTAGAACACCTCATCGCCCGGCTGGAACAGCGTGACATCCGCGCCCACCGCTTCCACCACGCCTACCGCATCCCAACCGAGAATGCGCGGCTTATCGGTTGGCGCACCGGCGCGCACTTTGGTGTCCACTGGATTCACTGCAATGGCGTGAATTTTTACCAGCAGATCGCGCGCGCCCGGCGTCGGCTTATCGACCTCGAGTTCATACAGCGCATTTTCATCGGAAATCGGTAAACCGTTTTGGCTATAGACGATAGCTTTCATCAGGCAGATCCTTATTCATCAGCAGGTTTGGTGAGGTGAATTCAGCATAGCGGGCTGCAGCGCAATGAAAAATGCCAGTTGCAGGTGAACACTTTCACTCTTAGAGTGAAAATCCCTGCTGACTACCACAATGAATAAGAAGATGATTCGACTGGAAGATGTCACCCTGTTTGTGCGTTCCGCCGCACTCGGCAGTTTTTCACGCGCGGCACGCGAAGTGAATTTGCTGCCCGGTCAGGTCAGCGCGGCCATTCAGCGGCTGGAGCGCGAACTGGATCGGCGCTTGTTCGCCCGCTCCACGCGCAGCCTGCGCTTAACCGCCGAAGGAGAAAAATATCTGCCCTATGCGCAAGAGATGCTGGCACTGATGCATGCCGGTGCCGACAGCTTGCAGAGCGATGAAGATGCGCTGAGCGGTGAGCTGAAAATCGCGCTGCCCTCGGATATTGGCCGCAACATCCTGCTACCGCTGATCACCGATTTTTGCCGCGCGCACCCGGCGCTGGCGGTGCGTCTCTCTTTTTCCGATCAGATCAGCGATGTGTTTCGCGATCCAGTGGATATCGCCATTCGTTACGGCAAGCTGGAAGACAGCAGCTACGTGGCGTTGCCGCTGGCGGAGGACAATCGCCGCGTGATGGTGGCGTCGCCGGATTATCTCAATCGTCATGGCCGTCCGCAAAAGCTGGAGGAGATCGCGCAGCACCATCATGGCCTGCTGTTTATGATGGGCGGCCACGTTTACGACAAATGGACTTTTCCACAAGATGGCATGCGCCGCCAGATCACGGTGAAAAGCCGCATGCTGTGCGATGACGCCGAAGTCGCGCGGCGCTGGGCCATTGCCGGTATGGGCATCGCCTATAAATCGTGGATTGATGTGTGTGACGATGTGCTGGCCGGCAGGCTGGAACGCGTGATGCCGGAGATGCCGGGCGAAAGTACGCCGCTGCACCTTATCTGCCCGCATCGCAAACAGTTTTCCCCGGCGATCCGCGCGCTGCATGAGACCTTACGCACGCCGCTACGCGCGTTAACCGCGAAGCTTAATGCATAATGGCGCATTAGGCGGCGAACTGGCGCTGGGTATAAAAATGCCGGACGGCGAGCACATTGATTTGATTGTTTGATTTCATCCCTCACAATTTAGGGGCACCCCACGAATGCCCCAACATAATCTCACGGATACAAACCACGCTCCTTACGCGCCGTCAGAATCCGTTCGCACGCCACCGCGTAAGCGGCGGTTCTAAGCGTGGCGCCAATCTCCTGTGATTTTTGCCATACTGCCAGCAGTGCTTGTTCCATGATGCGATCCAACCGGGCGTTGATTTCATCTTCCGTCCAGAAGAAGCTGGAGAAATCCTGCACCCACTCGAAATAACTCACGGTGACGCCGCCCGCATTACAAATTACATCAGGTACTACGGTGATGTTTCGCTCGCGCAGAATGTCATCTGCCGCGGGCAAAGTGGGTCCATTCGCTCCTTCAAGCACCAAACGACTCACTAATTTTCTGGCACGCTCAGCGGTGATTTGTCCCTCCAGCGCGGCCGGTATCAAAATGTCGTAACCCTGCTCCCAAAACGCTTCATGGCTAATTGCAGTCGCGCCGCTGAAGCCGGCAATGCTGCCCTTCTGCTGCTGCCAGGCGATCAGTACAGGAATATTGATGCCGTTAGCGTTATAAAGCGTCGCACTGTGATCCTGTACGCTGACGACTTTCGATCCGGCGGCATGAAACAGTTCGGCAGCGACGCTGCCTACATTACCAAATCCCTGTACCGCTACGCGGCTGTTATCCAGTGCCAGCCCAATGCGCTGCGCCATCGCTCTGCCTGTGACGAAAACGCCGCGACCGGTGGCTTTCACACGCCCGAGCGATCCCCCCAAATGAATCGGTTTGCCGGTCACCACACCGGTGCTGGTTGCGCCGACATTCATTGACCAGGTATCCATCATCCACGCCATCACTTGTGGGTTAGTCCCGACGTCAGGCGCAGGGATATCTTGCTGCGGCCCAATGATACTGCCAATTTCACTGGTATAGCGCCGTGTCAGCCGTTCCAGCTCTTTTTGCGATAATTCACGCGGATCGACGCGAATACCGCCTTTCGCGCCACCAAACGGAAGATTAAGCGCGGCACATTTCACCGTCATCCACGCCGACAGCGCCATCACCTCTTCCAGCGTGACGTCCGGATGGTAGCGCACGCCGCCTTTGCCCGGTCCGCGTGAGAGGTTGTGCTGTACGCGATAACCTTCGAAATGACGCACGCTGCCGTCATCCATCTCCAGCGGAATATCCACAATTAGTGCGCGTTTGGGATGGCGCAAGGTGTCTGCCCAACGCGAGAGATCGCCGAGATGCGGTAACACACGCTCAACCTGCGCCAGATAAGTCGCCCACGGGGAGTTTTTATCTGCTGAAACATACGAAAGTACACTCATCATTTCACCTTTTGCCGGATGCGGGGCGCAGGAAGGCCTCACAATGTTTTGTGATTGTTAGATGTTGCAGAGAAATGGCCGCCCGAAGCGGCCTGTGTTATTTCGTGCGGCTGGCTTCGACGGTGAATTCGTTCGCGGTAGCGAAACCGCGCAAACCGCCAACCAGAACGGACATCAGCTGCGTGCCGACCTGTTTCTCCGTCAGCCCTACCGTGTCGAGCAAATCAAAAATTTCACGCGGATCGAAGAGGATATTCCACAGAAACACCGCCTTATCGCCAATATCCGGCAGTTCCATCTCCTCCATCGCTTCACGCAACGCCGGACGAAGCGCATCAGCCTGCACTAACAGGTATTCTGCACCTTCCCATAAACGTTCCAGATAGCCGCGGCGGTTACGCATCGGCACCATCGCCGCGCCACGCTCGCGCACCAGCTTGATCCAATAACGGCTCACTTTTTCCAGCTTCAGCAAGCCGCTGCAGGACTGCTCCACACTGTAATCCAACAGTAATTGCCCCACGTCCTGACGATAAGCATTCAGCACCTCTTCTACCGACGTAAACTGACGATAGGCGGTGGCAACGGAGACGCCAGCTTCCGCCGCAATTTCCGTCATGCTTATCGGGGTTTCGGAGCGCTCGAACAAGCGGGCGGCAGCCTGAATCAGGTTCTTGCGGTTTCTTTCGGTATCACTGCGCATCGGTTTTCCCGTCATTGTGGGTATGCTTCCTTAAACAGGCTGATGTTACTTTAAACTGGCCAGGCCGCGTTTCAAACGGCGCACACCTTCAGTGATGGCTTCACTGCTGGCAGCGTAAGAGAGGC
Source organism: Enterobacter ludwigii (assembly GCA_900068845.1). Lineage (GTDB taxonomy): Bacteria > Pseudomonadota > Gammaproteobacteria > Enterobacterales > Enterobacteriaceae > Pantoea > Pantoea ludwigii_A. The sequence continues at coordinate 157,153 of CEFQ01000008.1, read as the reverse complement.
GTAAATGCCCTTCGCCAGCCGCGCCAAATTCACTGCCGGGCCGCACCGCGATGCCTTGTTCACGCAGTAGAGACACCATATCAATCGCCGGAATCGGCAACGAATAGGCTGGGAAGCAGTAAAACGCGCCTTCGGGTTCATTCAGTTTCAGCTCTGGAATAGCGGATAATCCTTCCATCATCAGCACGCGACGCTGGCGGTAGACATCATACATACGTTTGACGTCATCTTTGCACTGTGTGAGCGCGACCAGCGCCGCACGCTGCACCGCACTGTTCACCGAACCGTTCAGCGTATTGTGCACGCGTGCCGCTGCGGCGATCATCTCCGCCGGTCCAGCCAGATAACCTACGCGCCAGCCGGTCATGGCGTAACTTTTAGAGAAAGTCTGACAGAATAGCGTGCGTCCAGCAAAAGCGGGAATGTGCAGCACCGAGGTAAAAGGACGATCGGTAAAGACCAGATCGCTATAGGCTTCATCGGCAATCACTCGCGTATTGTGCTTGTTCACCATTTGGCCGAGTGCTTCAATTTCTGCGCGGCTGTGCACAATGCCAGTCGGATTGCCGGGATTACAGAATACGAAGAGTTTGGCGCCCTCAAGCGCATTATCCAGACGCGCCAGATCCCAGTGCAAATCTGCCCGGCACGGCATCGGTACGCAGATGCCGCCGGCCATATTGACTAAATCTGCATACAGCGAATAAGTCGGATCGGGGATCACTACGCGATCGCCTGGATTCACGATGGAGAGAATCGCCGCCGCGAGACCGGCGGTGCCGCCGTGCGTGACCAGGATTTCACCGGCCTTCACCGCTTTGCCGCTCTGCGCTGACACATCGTCCGCCAGCGCACTGCACAAGGCTTTGTCACCAAGTAGCGGCGCGTAATGGGTGTAACCCGCTTGCAGCGCGTCCACGGCCGCCTGCACGATGCGCGGCGGGGTGTCGAAATCCGGTTCGCCCATCGCTAAAGAAACCATATCGCCGCTCGATGCGGGTTGCTGCACACGCAGCGAGGTGCGCTCTACACGTAATACCGCCTCGGCGGCTTTAAAAAGTTGGCTCGACATAAGGTGTCCTATGAGAGGTTTTCACGTTCGGCCTGGCACGCTGCCGGGGCATTTTTCCAGCGACTGATCTCCAGATCGCCGGAGAGATCGCGCAGAAAAGTCGGCGCAACAATCAGTTCTTCCACCACCGTGCGCGCCGGTAAGCTGGCGCACAGCAGAATGGCTTCGGCCACATCTTCCGGTTGCACCATGCCATCACGAATCGCCTGATCCGGCGGACTGGCGCGGTTATCCATGATCGGCGTGTTCACTTCACCCGGTAAAATGCAGGTAGAGCGGATGCCGTCATTGCGAAAGGTGTTGTGCAGATAGGTCATAAAGTTGCGCACCGCCGCTTTCGCTGCGCCGTAGGCCGCGCCGCCCAGCAGGTTTGGTCGCAGCGCCGCCAATGAGGAGACGGTGATGATGGTGCCATTTTTACGTGCCAGCATGTCCGGCAACAGCGCCTGCGTTAGCAGAAACACCGCTTTCATGTTGACATCCTGCACCTGATCCCATTCCTCTTCGGCAATCCAGCGCGCATTGAGCGTCTTGCTGGCGCTGCCGGCGTTGTTGACCAAAATATCGACGTGCCCCCGCTCGGCAATCGCCCACGCCACCAGCGCCTCAACCTCGGTTTTTTGCGCGATATCCGCCGCATAAGCCGAGACCTTGCCGCCCTGCGCGATCAAGTTAGCCGCCACTTCCTCCAGCACCGCCTGACGACGTCCCACCAGAACAACATGCGCACCGCGTGCGGCGAAACCGGCCGCAGCCGCTTTACCAATCCCGCTGCCCGCACCGGTGATCAGCACCACTTTTCCCGTCAATCTATCCATGTTTTAGCCCCTTTTAACGTCATGCAGATTCACGCCATAATCACGTAACGCACCCGCTTCAGTGATGTAACCTTCCTGCACATCCCACAGGACGGCCTTGAGATCGCGCTCGGCCACCGGCATCTTGCCGCCGCCACCCGGCATTTGAATGGTGACTTCGTCGCCGGGCAACACATCATGCCGTCCAACCGGTTTCGCCAGTGATTCGCCGTTAATCGCCACAAAGTTCGGCGCCCCCGCCGCCGCACCCAACACGCCTTCTGCCGCATGTTTTTGCCGCGAATAAAACATGCTGTGCGAGAGCGGATATTTGCTGGTGTTGCGAATCACCATGCGCTGCGCCACGCCGCCACGGTAGCGCCCGGCACCGCCCGAATCGGGCACAATTGATTTCTGCAGAAAGAGCAGCGGCGTGGCGGATTCAATCAGCTCAACCGGCGTGGAGGACATATTGCCAGGGAAACCGGTAACAATGCCGTCTGCAGCGGGACGCGCGCCGGTGCCGCCGTTAACGCACAGGCTTTCGACAAAGCGGCGTCCGTCATCAAACTGGCCGGCGAATACGTCGCAAGTGACCGGCGCGCTGCCCGAGTGGCCCATCACGCGGTCCGGCATGATGCCGGCCAGCGCGGTGAAAATAGCGGCGTGCGCCATGTGACCGACGCGGTTTCGCATCTCTACCGCACAAGGCGGACGCGCATTGGCAATCGAGCCTTCCGGCGCGGTGACAGTGATAGATTTGAAGCAACCTTCGTTATTTGGCAGATGCGGCTCAAGCAGACATTTCAGCGGATAGACGCTGTAGGCATAGGTGAATGACATTGGGCAGTTGCTGCCAAACAGCGATTCCGCCGAGGAACCGGCATAGTCAATGGTGATGTTGCTGCCATCAACAATCACCGCTACGTTGAGATGGATATCTCCTTCGTAGTCGCCAATATCAACCGCCGCTTCATAGCGACCATCCGGCACCGCCTCAATCGCTTTGCGCATGGCGATTTCAGTCAGCGAATGAATTTTCTCTGCCAGCGGGGTGACGGATTCCAGTTGCAAATCATCCATTAGGCCAAGTAGCCCGTTGGCGCCAATCTGGTTTGCTGCCAGCATGGCGTGCAGATCACCTTCCACCTGATCCGGTGAACGCACGTTGGCCAGGAATAGATCCAGCAGTTGCTGATTCACCTCGCCCGCAATCATTAATTTACTTGGCGGGATAAGGAATCCCTCTTCGAACATGTCTCGCGATGAGCCCATATTCAACGAACCACCGATATCGGACATGTGTGCCGCCGCGCCGGTAAACGCCACCAGCATGCCCGCGCGGAACACCGGCGTCACCACCGTCACGTCATTGAGGTGGCCGGTGCCGAGCCAGGGATCGTTGGTGATCAACGCATCGCCGGGTTTCAGCGTGTCCGCTGGGAATTTAGCCAGCAGATGCCGCACCGTGGCGGGCAACGTGCCGATAAACACCGGAACGCTGGTCTTAGGTTGTGCCAGCGAGCTACCGCTGGCATCCATCAGCAGGCATGAGTAATCACCGACTTCGCGGATAATGCTGGAGAACGCCATGTTAACCAGTGTGGCCGCTGCTTCTTCCGAAATGCTCACCAGGCGATCCCAGGTGATGCGCAGGCTGATCGGATCGTCGAGAAAACGCAGATGATCGGGGGTTGTCGCACTCATCAGTTCAGCTCCATCAAAATATTGCCTTGCGGGTCCAGCTGCGCGGATGCGCCGGGACCGACATAAATCGCGCACTCTTTTTCTTGCAGCAGTGCGGGACCGTGAATGGCTTCGCCAGTGATCAGCAAGCTGCGGGGGATGACGCGGCAAACGCTGAAGCCCTGTTCACGGCCCAGATATACCTGCAAACGCTTCTCGCGCGCTTCGGGTTCAGGATGGCTGATCTGATCGCTGGTATTCAGCGTAGGCGGCGTGGTCTGCACGCGACCGCGCCAGTTAACCACTTCCACGCCCTGTCCCGACAAGGTGCGACCAAAGCGCGCCAGGTGAGCGGCTTCAAAGGTATCGATCAGGGCCTGAATATCGCCTTGCGCAAGGAAGGCTTCCGGCAGCGTGACGGTGAGCTCCGAGCCCTGCCCGACATAGCGCACGCCCGCGAGTTTCTGCTGGATGGCGCTGTTGGGATCGGCATTGGCCGCCGCCAATGTGGTGATCGCTTCGTCAAAGCCTTCGGCAAATAACGCCGCGATGCGTTTGACATCGATGCCCTTCTGCAAGCGGCAACGATCGCTGCGTACGAAATCAGCGCTCGGTGGCGCGGTCAGCAAGCCGAAGGCGGAGTAAACGCCCGCCCCATTCGGGAAGTAGACGCGCTTTACACTCAACTGCTTCGCCAGCGACCACGCATGGCTCGGGCCCGCGCCACCAAACGCCAGCATGGTCATTTGCGATGGGCTGACGTTTTTCTCCACTGAATGGGTGCGCAGCGCCTCAGACATTTTGCTGTTGGCAACTTCGTGAATGCCCCATGCGGCGTCTTCGATGCTCAGCCCCAACGGCTCGGCGATACGGCGAATGGCCTGACGCGCGGCTTCCACGTCGAGCGGCATGCGCCCACCGAGGAAGGCGTCGGGATCGAGCAAACCCAGCACCAGGTTGGCATCGGTGACGGTGGGCTGCTCGCCGCCGCGCGCATAACAGGCCGGACCTGGCCAGGCGCTGGCACTTTCCGGGCCGATTTCCAGCAGACCCAGTGAATCAACGCGCGCGATACTACCGCCGCCTGCACCAATCTCTATCATGTCCACTACCGGCAACTTAACCGGCAAACCGCTGCCCTTAAGCAGGCGGTCGGCGCGGCCCACTTCGTAATCAATGGTGATTGAGGGTTCACCATCGCGCACTACGCACGCCTTAGCGGTGGTACCGCCCATATCAAATGCCAGCACCTGACGCTCGGCGTTTTTACGCGCAAAAGCAGCGGTGGCGACGATGCCGCCTGCCGGGCCGGATTCAATGATGCGCGTAGGATAATCAGCCGCCACCTGCGGTGCCATCAGGCCACCGTTCGATCCCATCACCAACCAGTCGCAGGTGAAGCCGCCTTCGCGCAATTTGCTTTCCAGCCGCGCCACGTAACGGCGCGCTTTGGGTTGAACGAAAGCATTCATGGCGGTTAACACGCCGCGATCGTATTCGCGGATTTCGCGCGACACTTTGTGCGAAACCGAGATCGACACGCCGGGCAGCTCGCGGCTGAAAATCGCTTCGATCTTATTTTCATGTTCTGGCCAGGCATAGGCATGCATGCACAACACGGCAACAGCTTCATAGCCTTTATCACGCAGTTCAGCCGCCAGCCGAACCACTTCGGCTTCGTCGAGTGGCGTAATGACCTCGCCGCGCGCCGTCACGCGTTCGCCGATCTCATAGGACTGCGAACGCGGCAGTAGCGGCTGGGCCGGTGCGCCATTCAGATCGTAGATGTCATAACGGTATTCGCGGCCCAGCACCAGCACGTCACGGAAGCCGCGCGTCACCACGAACGCGGTTTTCGCGCCCCGACGCTCCAGCAGCGCGTTAATCGCCAGCGTGGTGCCATGCGTAATGGTGTGAATGTCGCTGGCCTTGAGATCGGCCATCTCCACCAATTGAGTTAACCCGGTATACGCACCTTCCGAAGGATCCTCCGGCGTGGTCAGTGTTTTGTGCCGAATCGCCTCGCCAGAAATGTCATTCAGCAACACCAGATCGGTAAAGGTGCCACCAATATCAAACCCTATCCGCCAGGGTGACGCGTTTTTCATAATGACCTCGAAATCCAGAATGTGGGCTGATTGCAACGGCGGTCACTCGTCAGCGAGCGGCTTACCGGCGGTTTCTTTCAGATACAGCGTGCTGATGAGCGTCAGCGCGGCGGTGAAAATCACCATATAACTGGGAATACTGGCGATGCCGGTCAGGCCGATCAGCCACGTCATTAATAACGGTGCCGACCCGCCAAAGATCACCGTTGAGAGGTTGAACCCGATGCTGTAGGCGCTGTAACGCACGTTGGTGGGGAACATTTCGGCCAGCGTCGCCTGAATCACACCTGCATGTCCTGCAAAGGCAAAGGCCAGCAAAATTGCCGCCATACAGGCCAGTGGGAACATGCCGAGCGTCAGCAGCCAGAAACAAGGCCACGCCAGCACCGCCATGGCGATAGCAGAGGTGACCAGCAGCGGCTTGCGTCCTAAACGATCTGACAGCCACGCCATCATCGGAATCGCGCCGATAATGGTGACCAATCCACACGCGGTAACCATCAAGCTTTGGATCTGCTGAAAGTGCATCACTTTATTCAGGTAAGTTGGCATGTAGACAAACAGGATGTAATAACCCGGGCCGTTCACCGCCGGCAGCGTGATCGCCAGCCCAATCGCTTTCAGATGGCGCTTAGAGGAAAGCACTTCACGTAGTGGATTGCGCACCACGCGCTTATTGGCTTTTACCATCTGAAAATGAGGCGTGTCCTCGATGCGGGTACGAATGTAGACGCCAATCATGGCCATCGGAATAGCTAGCAGGAACGGCACGCGCCACACCCAGGCGGTCATCGCCTCGCTGCCGAACACGTTAATCAATCCACTGATCAGCAAGCTACCGAACAGCAAAGCGATAAATGAACCCATCACCAACGGCGACATCACGACCGCGCGGCGATGATCTTCTGCATATTCTGCTACAAACGACCCAGCGCCCGAGACTTCACCACCGGCTGAGAATCCCTGCACGATGCGCAGTAAAATCAGTAGCGCCGGTGCCGCCCAGCCGATGCTGGCGTAGCTGGGTAGCAAGCCAATTGCTGCTGTTGCCAGCGAGATCATCAGCAGTAAAATCGCCAGCAGCTTCTGGCGACCCATTTTGTCGCCGAGATAGCCGCAGATCACCCCGCCAAACGGTCGTACGAAGAAGCTCACCGTGAAGCCGAGGTAAGTCAGCATCAGGCCTGAGTCGGTGGTGCTCATGTCACTGGCGGAAAAAACGATGACCAGCGAACTGACTAACAGGCCGTAGATGCCGTAGTCGTACCACTCAACAAATGAACCGACGCCCCCCGCGAGAGAAGCGCGGCGCACGACGTTATTTTTGGTTGTTCCATCCTTCGGCAAAGCGTAATCCATTGTTACTGCATGTGATTTCGTCATTGGTTTGCCCTGAAAGTGTGTTTAAAACATCCCCGGAATTCGCTAAGCCTGCGGCTTATTGGTAATGACGCGCCACCTCTGCCGTCATTTCTGCTTCAAGACGCGCCACTTCCTGCACCGCGGCTAGCACCGATTCGGCACGCCAGAATGGAATAATGATGATGCCGTCTTCATCGCCGACCACAATGTCACCGGCGCAGCACACCACGCCGCCAATCGCCACCGGTTCACCGATTACGCCAGGACCGTTTTTGAACGGGCCTGCAGGCGTGATACCGCGGCTGAACGTGGGTAAACCGGTAGACTCGATCACGCTGCGATCGCGTATTGCGCCGTCGATAACCTGCGCCACTGCGCCGGCATGCTGAAAACGCTGCGTCAGTTGCTCACCGACCAGCGCACGATCAATATGGCCCTGGCCGTTAATCATCATTACATCGCCAGGCTGGATATAATCCAGGGCGCGAATGACCGCAGCGTTATCACCAGCCGTGACCTGAACCGGAAAGGCAAAGCCAACAAACGCCGTGTTCGAGGAGACCGGAACAAGGCCGCCATCGCACATATTTAGCCTTTCCATTGCATCACCAATGTTGGCGACAGGAAATTCGGCAAAAGCCGCCAGCCATTTATTTTCCGGACGTTGCCATGATGTCGTAATACGCACTTCAGCCGTTTCAAGAGCCATTGTTGGTCACCTTTTAAAATGAAAAATCATTATCAAGTGAGAAACTTTTATCACTTTAAAAACTGGATGCGCAACGTATTTTTTACACGAATATGACAGATGTGAGGTTTTAAATTAACGAGGGGATGGAGGATTTGCTTGGCGGAATTACAAATAAACGCATGATTAATAACGATAGTTTTAGTAATACATTGATTGCCTGCCGCTGCCACATTTCGACATCAAGCGAATTACCCGCAGATATATTGTTTTCTTATGTCAATTTCATGAAACGCAGCACAAATTCAGTGCATTATTTATTAATTAGAGAGATGAGCGTCACATATTAGTGCAGGGATTAATAAATCGTCATAAGCAAATAAATAATTCCTGAAGTTTTCAGCGGTTAATAATCTGCGGGTATTGTTAAATTGCACTGTTGCGGTGCGCTGAAAGAGATAACGGGTCGCCATGAATGGCGACCCTACGAATGACTATGTCGGTTTTGCTGGATTATCTCACCTTCATCACATCAACTTACCCTGAAAAATCGGCACCGATTCGAACAGATAGCCGTCGAAGTCGGGCGCATCGGCATCGGATAACTCCAGCAGCGTGTTCTTGACGTTTTCCAGGTGCTGCCACATCGCCTGCCAGGAACCCATCACATCACGACGTCGCAGCGCCGCAAGAATGGTTTGATGATCGCCCAACCACTTCAGGCGATATGCGCGGGTTTCATATTGCGGTCGTAGCTGCTGCCACAGCGGGCTGGCTTCGTGATGACGCCAGACGCTGGTGACCGTGTCGAGCAGCATCTGATTTTGCGTTGCACCCGCCAGCAGCAAATGAAATAACTTATCGTTGTCCTGACTGCTGTCATTGAGGGCGATGGCGCGCTGCTCCTGCTCCAGCGTACGGCGCAGGTTTTCAATATCGGCTTTGGTGGCCATTTTAGCGGCGAAGGCCGCGATGTTGCTCTCCAGCAACTGACGCGCCTGTAACATCTCAAACGGGCCGACATCGCTGCGGAAAAATGCCTCTTCCGCGTCTTCGCTTGCTGAAGGAATCCGCATCACGTAAACGCCGGAGCTCTGGCGGATATCCACCGTGCCTTCCAGCTCCAGCATCAGCAATGCTTCACGTACGATGGTGCGGCTCACGCCCCAGGTTTCGGCCAACTGGCGCTCTGGCGGCAGTCGTGAGCCTACCGGATAATTGCCATCAAGGATTTGCTGACGCAGATGCTGACCAATTTCCTGATACTGCTTTTTCTCTTGTGGCGCTTCGGCTTTTTCCACGCTCTCACCCTTTTGTATCATGGTGCAACAGGTCCGACCGCGTCCTCTGCGAGTCGGAATCTTACTGCTATCTGGGCGCTAGTGTACCAAAGCCAGCGCCTGATCGAGTACCTTTGCACCATTCAACGTGCCGTAAGCCACGCTATCAATGACCGCAATCGGCAGCTGATAGCTGTCGGTCAGCTTTTTATTCTCCTCAAGCTTAAAGCGTACCTGCGGCCCCAGCAGGACCACCACCACGTCCTGACCGTAATTTTGTAACTCTTCACGTAAGTTTTGTTCGGGGATGGCGTAGATTTGATACTCAAGCCCGCGTGCTACCGCTTCTTTTTCGATGCGGGTCACTAACAGCGACGTCGACATGCCTGCCGCGCAGGCCAGAATAATGCGTTTCATAGGTCGTCCTTATTTGGCTTCATCGTCAATGTTGAGGGTCAATTGCTGAGTGTCACGCAACTGACGGAACCAGTGCGCCGATTTTTTCATCCGCCGCTGACGCTGGTTGTCGAGGTCAATCTCGATCAGTCCGTAGCGGTTTTTGAAAGCGTTCATCGGCGATACGTTGTCAGTGAATGCCCACAGCATATAGCCCTGACAGTTACTGCCCGCTTCACGCGCGCGCACAGCCTGGTAAAGATGTTCAGCAATAAAGTCGATGCGGTAGTCGTCCTGAATTTCTCCCTGCGCATCTTTGAATTGCGCTTCGTTCTCGATGCCCATACCGCTCTCTGCCACGAACCACGGTAAATTGCCGTACTCGTCTTTCATGCGCTGCGCCATATCAAAGACGATGCGCGGCTGAATCTCCCAGCCGCGTGAGCTGTTCATGCGGCGGCCCGGCAACTCAAAATGTTCGTAGTAATAGGCGGGATGAAATGGCGTCTCCGGATGCCAGGCGCGTGACGGCGCTTTTACGCGATGCGGATAGTAAAGATTCAGCCCCACTTCATCGACGGTATTTGCCGCAATGATTGCCAGCTCATCCTCAGTGACATCCCACTGCACGTCGTGTTTAGCCAGCAGCTGTAGTAATTCAGCCGGATAAACACCTTTGATCGCCGGATCGAGAAATACCCGGTTGTAGAACAGATCGTAGCTTTGCGCGGCTTTAACATCGTGCGCAGCCGACGAGCGCGGATAAGTCACTTCCGGATTAAGAATGGTGCCAATCGTGCCGGCGTAACCTTGCTGGCGGAACAGTTTGACCACCTTCGCCGTGGCGAGATTTTTATGGTGATTCCACTGCATCCATTTATGGGTGTTCTGCTCATACGGCCAGCGTAGCGCATCAAGATAGACGCGCGTCTGCACCACAATCGGCTCGTTGAAGACAAACCAGCGCGTCACTTTTCCGGCGTAGCGGTCAAACACCTTTTCGACATAGCGGATAAACAATTCCACCACATGCTTTGACTGCCAGCCGCCATACTCCTCCAGCAACTGCAATGGCAGTTCGTAATGTTCGAGGCACAACATCAGTTCAATGCCTTGCCGTTGCATCTCATCAATCAACTGGTCGTAATAGGCCGCGTACTCTTCATCAACCACCGCATTCTCATAATCGGTGAGAAAACGTGACCAGTTGATTGAGGTGCGATAATGCGTCAGCCCTGCTGCTTTCATTAATGCCACGTCTTCGTGGAAACGGTTGATAAAATCCGTCGCCACTGCCGGTCCGTAACCGTTATGCCAGACATGACGATCCTGCTGATACCAGGCATCCAGATAAGAATCCTGCCCGCCTTTTTTGCCACTCCAGCCTTCGGTTTGCCAGGCCGACGCCGCCGCACCGAGAATGAAGCCCTCCGGTAAGGTAATGGTGTGCTTACTCATCTCTCCTCCTTATTGTTGTGCCAGTTCGGCCTGCAGATTTTTCGCTTCCGCCGCTTCGGCACGACGCGCAGCCACTTTGACAAAAGGCAGATAAATCAATACAGAAACCACGATGCAGATAATTTGCGTCACCACCGCGCCCATCGAGCCCGCGGTTGACAGCCACGCATTAATGATCGGCGGCGTGGTCCAGGGAACCATCACGACCGCTTTACCGGCAAAACCCATCACCGTGGCGAAATAGCCAATCGAACCGGTTACCAGCGGCGTGATGATGAAAGGAATGGCGAGAATGGGGTTGAGCATGATCGGCATACCAAAAATCACCGGCTCATTAATGTTGAATATTCCGGGTCCGAACGACAGTTTGGCGATTTCCCGCATCTCTTTACGTTTGGTGGCAATCATCACCGCCGTTAACAAACCGATCGTCAGGCCGGAACCGCCAATGCTCATGTACACATCCCAGAACGGCATGGTGATGATGTTTGGTGCTTCTTTGCCCTGCTCGAAGGCGTTCATGTTGACCAGAATCGCCCCCAACAGCAGCGGCTCGCGAATCGGTTTCACCATCTGATTGCCGTGAATACCAATCACCCAAAACAGCTGGGCAACAAACATCAGCAGCAGAATGCCCCACAGGCTTTGCACCACCGATTCCAGCGGCTGCTGCACCACTTTGTACACCGCATCGTACAGATACATGCCGGTGATTTGATGGAAGATAAAGCCAAAAGTGGCGACCAGCGTGACGGTGATGATTGAGGGAATCAGTGCCGAAAATGACGCGGCAACGTTTGGCGGCACGGTATCCGGCATTTTGATTTTCAGCCGTTCAACCTGCTCCAGTCGGCAGTAGATCTCCACCGACAGAATGGCGATAAACATGCCGAGAAAGAGACTTTTGGTATCCGAGAACTGTTTTGCCAAAACATCGGTGACCACATGCATCTGCCCGTCCACCAGCATTTGCAGCGTGGTGGGCGTCACAGAGATAAAACAGATGATCGCCAGTAGACCGGGGAACAGGGTTTTTATGCCATTGATGCGCCCGAGTTCGATACCAATCAGGAACACTGCGCCAATATTCAGAAAGCTCAGCGTGGCGTAGTTAATGCTACTGGTAATCGGTTTTAAGTCGGCGAGAAACGACAGTGACGCAAAACTGGCGAGGCCATTTTTCGGATCCAGCACCATGTTAGAAATCAGCACCGAAAACGCGCCAACAATGATTACCGGCATCAAGGTAATAAACGAGGCTTTGATCGCCATGATATAGCGGTAGCTGTTGAATCGCGTGGCAAAGCTACCCAGTGAATCGATAAGACGTTCCTGTAGAGACATTGGTCAACCCTCAGCGGTTTTAGGTGTTATGCATCTGCTTGATGGTTCGTGGCATACCAAAATGACGATTATCGCCATTAATTTCTGTGATCATGCTCGCGGAACTTCTTTTTGGTATTCCGGTAGCATCGATAACGTCAATTTGGCATACCAATAAGTGAGGCGGATATGGATTTTGAACAAACGATGATGGAGTTGCTGATCAATGCCGGTGAGGCGCGATCGCAAGCAATGATGGCGATCCAGCAAGCCCGCAAAGGTGACTGGCAAGGGGCGGATGACGCGTTAGCGGCGTCAGATGAGGCTGCAAAAGCGGCACATAAAATCCAGACCGCGTTGATTGGCGAAGATGAAGGCAGCGGCAAAGTGCCGGTTACGCTGATTTTGGTGCATGCGCAGGATCATTTGATGACCGCGATGCTGTGCCGCGATCTGGCTGGCGAGTTGGTGCTGTTACGCAAGGCGTTGCACGCTAAATGATGGCTTAGACAATCGGATGCGCTGCTGACAGGCTGCTTCGCTAACACGGGCTTGAAATGGAGGTTTAGCCGGAGTTGAAGCTGGAAGGTCGCCTTTTTATGGCGTAATGCCGATCAGTTAAGCGCCGTACTCATCACCGCACATTTCGTAGCGGCGCGATTTATCGCGCAATGCATTGCGCCGCTACACTGTGTGCACTTGGTAATGAGGGGTTTCATCTCATAAATGACGAGCAATACGCCATTTATGGCAACCGTATTAAACCCAATGCCGCATTCGCGCCCCAACCAAAATCAGGAATTGTTCGGTGGCGTGGCGTCGATTTCGCTAAACGCTGGCTTCTGGCGAGTCACAGAGTAAACCACGTTTTTCGGGCTGTTCGGATCGGTGGTGACATCCACAGCTGCGATAGTCACTTTGCCAAAACCAAATAGCGTCTGTACGTAACCACCGATCTGGTGTTTACCTGGCGCGACACGAATTTCTCGTTTCTCACCCTTCTTCAGCAGGCCCGCATCCTGACCATCCACCGTCACGTAGACGGAAGAACCGTCATCGGTACGCGTGACCAGATGTGAAACGTTGATCACCGTTGGGCCCGTCTCAAACGGAGAAGGTGAATCGTTGTTATCGATAGGCGCGCCAGTGGCAGGCTGAGCGGCTGAAGAATCTGCAGTTGCAGTGCTGTCAGGAGAGGTACCCGTAACGGCGGCAAGGCGTGCGCAGCCGGTAAGCATAATTGTTGCCATCAAAGTGGCCAAAGTAAAACGCGATAACATCGTGACGAAAACCCCTGCTAAATGAGAAGCGTTCATTTTAACGCGCCTTGCAGAGTGATGACAGTCACACAAATACAGTATTTTCCGAAAACCGGCGAAGATTTGTCTGGGCGCTAAGCGTGTCGCACGGAATGCGAATTGAAACGGCGGCCATAAAGGCCGCCGAGGGAGATTACCAGCTGTAATTCACTGACGCGACGATGGTACGACCGCTGCCGTAGAAACAGGCGCTCTCGTTACTGCACGAAGCAACGTAGTGCTTATCCGCGATATTGTTGACGTTAAATTGCAGCGTGGTGCCGCGCAGTGAACTCACCGCGTTGCCCAGTTCATATTTCGCCATCGCGTCATACAGCGTGTAATGCGGCACTTTGTCGGTGCCGGTTTCGTCCGCCGGTGTGGTGCCGGTGTAACGCACGCCGCTGCCCAGCGTAAAGCCGCTCAGCATGCCATCGAGGAAGGTATAACTGCCCCACGCTGACGCCGCATGACGCGGAATGCTGGACGGTGAATGGCCGATGCGATCGGTGATGCTGCTCTCTTTGGTGACGGCATCCGTGTAGGTATACGCAGCCAACAGTTTGATTTCTGGGGTAATCTGCGCATGCGCTTCGGTTTCAACCCCTTTCGAACGCACTTTACCGATCTGCTCGTTGTAACCAGTCTGGCTGTTGTAGGCGGTAATGTTTTTCTGCGTTATATCAAACGCCGATACGGTGAATACCGCATCCCAACCCAGCGGCTGATACTTAACACCCACTTCGGTCTGTTCACCGGTGGTCGGTTTGAACGGATCGGTGCCCGGCGCGCCGCTGCTCAGGTTAGGTTCAAAGGAGGTGCTGTAACTGACGTACGGCGAAATGCCGTTATCGAACGCATAAAGCAGACCGGCGCGGCCGGTGAATTTATTGTCATTCTGCTGGGTTTCGCTGTCGTCGGTGCGATCCTGGGTGCGAATTTCGCTCCAGTCCTGACGACCCGACAGCAGCAGGTTCCATTGATTCCACTCCAGCTGATCCTGCAGATAAACGCCCACCTGATCGAGCTTTTTACGCGTGCTGGTGGTCAGCGTCAGATCGCTCTCGTTGATGCTGATACGCGTCGGATTGGCCCAGTCGAGGATGTATTGATCGCCGCTGTCGCGCCACAGCTGGTTATCCACATCGCTCCACTTGTAATCCAGGCCGCCGAGCACGGTATGCGCGATGTTGCCGGTGTCAAACGTGGCTTTTAGCTGGTTATCGAGGCCCAACTCTTTCGACTTGATTTTGTCGTGTTGCGGACGGCGGTTGATCGAGTGATCGTTATCCGCATCAAAGGTATACACCAGATATTTGTACGATTCGTCCATATTGCTGTAGCGCAGATTCTGCGTGAAGCTGACGTTGTCGCTTAAATTGTGCTCGAAGATATAGCCAATCGACGTCTGTTCGCGCTTGGCTTGGTTAAAGCTCGGATCGCTGACGTTGAAATCGTAAGGAATGAAGCCTTGGCTGCTCTCTTTCAGCGTACCGCTGGCCGGCAGGAAGTTACGGTATCCCGCTTTCGGCTCGTTTTGGTACAGGGTCAGCAGCGTAAAGCTGGTGTCGGCGTTCGGCAGCCAGGTAATCGCTGGCGCAATCGCCATGCGCTGCTGTTTGTTGTCCTTCACGAACTCATGTTTGGTGCTGGCAATCCCATTCAGACGGTAAAACAGCGTGTTGTCATCGTTCAGCTTGCCGCCGAAATCAAACGCCGCTTCACCCAAATGCTGGTTGCCCGTGCTGAGCTGCACTTTGTGAATGCTCTGCGCGGTAGGACGCTTACTGGTCATGGCAACAATGCCACCCGGATTGACCTGGCCGTACAGCACTGAAGCTGGGCCGTGGATCATCTCTACGCGTTCCAGCAACCAGGGATCGATCTGCCCCGCCGCACCCGCCTGACCAGATAAGCCATAGCTCAAACCATCCAGGAATTTCGGCGCATAGCGGAAACCGCGCGCAATGATTTCATCGTTACGATTGGAGTTACCGCGATAGTTGGTGAGCACGCCGCTGGTGTAGCTCAATGCATCCGCCACCGATGCCGCAGCTTGATCGTCCATCTGTTCGCGCGTAATCACCGAAATGGATTGCGGGGTTTTGCGCAGCGGCGTAGCGATTTTGGTGCCGGCCGCGCTCTCTTTCGCCACATAACCCTGCAGCGGCGAGGTCACGCTTTCACGCGTGTCGGCGTTGACAGTAAGGGTCTCTTCAGCGGCCACGCTGAAAGCGGCCGGCGCCATCAGCAATGTTGAGGCCAGAGAAAGAGTCAGAGGATTGAATCTGAAGTGACGTGCCACAGCAGGTATTGCTGAATTTCTTGCTTTAACGGACATAGTTGCCATCTCTATTTCAAACTGCCTTGTAGATGAAATAATCCGTGCATTCGCCCTTGCCAAACGTCAATGGCTGTAACGGATTGAAATATTACTTTCTTGCGTTATTAACGGTCCTAATCTCCCTGCGTGACATCCTTCACAAAATAATCCACTGAAAATCCGAAGGTTTATTAGGTGCGAAAAATCATATTGCAAATGTAAATCGTTATCAATAGCATTTGCATTAGCTTTGATTAAGTAAAGACAGTGAACAAAATGTGGAGATGGGTTGCAGAATGTTTCTAACAAGCGCAGACAAAACGACACAAACGTGGATGCCTGCTGGCACTGTGGCGCAGTGGTTGCAACAGGACGATGTGGGCAGCGAAGGCTGGTGGCAGCGGCTGTTTGCGTTCGGTACGCCGCTGATTGAGCGTGATAAAGCCGGTCAAACACGCATGCACTTCTTCTGGCGCGATCCCGAAGGGCATTCCGCACTTTCTTCCACCCAACGGGTTTATGTCGATATTAACGGCGTCACCGATCACCACAGCCAAGCGCCAGAAAGTCTGGTGCGCGTGGGCGACAGTAATGTCTGGCATTGGTCAACCGCCATTGAGTCTGACTGGCGCGGCAGTTACAGCCTAATCCCCGCCACCGCGCAGCAGTTACCGCCGCTCTTTTGTGGCGATGATGTCGCCTGTCGCGCCCTGCAGCGCAAGTGGTGGATCTCGCTGATGCCGCTGGCAATTCCCGACAAATTCAATCCCACGCCGCCGTTTCTCAGCAGCCGCCGTTTTGCCCTGAGCAACGCGCACATGCCGGATGCGCCGGATCAATCTGCCTGGCGCGCCCTGGATGCTGGCATGGCGGAAACCTGGCCGGATACGCTGCAAACCCTGCAATGGCACAGCGCGTTGCTCAACGTGACGCGCAACGTCTGGCTTTACAGCACCGGCAACACGGCTCGGCCTGAACAGCGTCCGCTGGCAATTCTGCTCGATGGGCAAAACTGGGTGTACGGCCAACCGATTTTCAGCGCGCTGGATCAGGTCACCGCCGATGGCGAATTGCCGCCCGTCTGTTGGCTGTTTATCGATGTTATCGACAGCCAGCATCGCGAAGCTGAATTGCCGTGCAATGAAACCTTCTGGCAAGCGGTGCAGCAGGAACTGTTACCGCTGGCACGTCAACACGCGGCATTCAGCAGCGATGCCGACCGCACGCTGGTAGCCGGGCAAAGCTACGGCGGGCTCGCCGCGCTTTATGCCGGTTTGCACTGGCCGCAGCGTTTTGGCCGCATCCTTACGCAATCGGGCTCCTTCTGGTGGCCCAATCTGCAATACATCCGCGACTACGCCAATCGTCAGCAGCACGCGCCCGGTTTGCTACTGGAGCGGCTGCAACAGGGCGACTTACCGCCGGGCAAACTGAAGATTTTCCAGGAAGTGGGCAATCGCGAGGCGGACATGGTGTACGTCAACCAGCAGATCGTCCCGGCGCTGCAGGCCGCAGGCCATGAAGTCCATTTTCGCCGCTACGCCGGAGGGCACGATGCGTTGTGCTGGCGCGGCGGTCTGATCGACGGTTGCCGCTGGCTACTGGCCGATTTTCTCTCCCCTACATCAACCTCTGAAGGTAAACACCATGTCTGAACAACAAAATCCGTTTGATAACGACGATCTCGATTTTCTGGTGCTGCTTAATGCGCGTCAGCAGTACAGCTTGTGGCCCGCTTTTGCACCGGTTCCGGCTGGTTGGCACAACGTGGCGGGACCGCTGACGCGTAGCGCCGCCATTACGTTTATCGAAGCAAACTGGCACGACATGCGGCCAGCGACGCAACAGACGTCGTCTACCGCAGCTTAATTTTCTTTTTCGTTTTCTTTCAATAATTTATTCCCAAAATCATTCACGCTGCAGCCAACGCGGCTGCAGCGTGAATGATGACGGGAATTAGACAGGAATGGTCCTTTGGCATCGTCAAACAATCACTCTCCAGCCTATCCTTTAGTCGCGGCACAGCCCGGCATCTGGATCGCTGACAGCATTGCGCAGCAGCGCAATCAATTTACCGTGGCGCACTACAGCGTGCTGCACGGCAGCATCAATCGCGCGGCGCTCGATAGCGCCATTCAACAGGCCATGGCTGAAGCCGATACCGTGCAGGCGCGCTTTGGCCTCGACGATCACGGCAATCCGGCGCAGTGGTTCGGTGCGCAAGCGCCGGTCGCGCCGGAATGGCACGATTTCAGCCAGCGCGCCGATGCCAGAAGCCAGGCACACAAACTGATGCAGGCGGATCTCATCGCAGAACTGCCTGCCGACGGCGACAAACCGCTCTATCGCCATGCGCTTATGCGTATCGGCGACGGCAGCTGGTTGTGGTATCAGCGCTATCACCATTTGCTGGTGGATGGCTTCAGTTTTGAAGCGCTTACACAACGCGTCGCGACGATTTACGCCGCCCTTTGCGCCGGTAAACCCCCAGCGCCCTCGCCGTTTACGCCGTTCACCACGGTCATTGAAGAGATTCAGCAGTGGCAGGATTCGCCTGCCTATACGCGCTCCGCCCGTTACTGGCAACGCTACGCGGCAACGCTGCCGGAAGCCGTGACGCTTGGCAGCGAAAACATAAGTCATCCCGGCGAGCGCCCGATCAGTTGTCAGGTGACGCTGCCGCAACTGGCTTCGCTGCGTCAGCAGCAACAGCTCGCCGGCAGCAGCGAAGGCGATATCGTCAGCGCGCTGTTAGTGGCCTATCTTGCCCGCTTCAGTAACAGCCAACATTTGTCGATCGGCTTCCCATTTATGCGCCGCATGGGTTCAGCCGCGATTTCCACCCTCGGTCCGGTGGTCAACGTGTTACCGCTGATCTTCAGCGTCAGCGATGAGATGACGTTGCCTGCGCTGGTGCAGCAGGTGCAGAACGAAATTCGCCAGGCGCGTCGTCATCAGCGTTATGAAGCGGAACAGCTGCGCCGCGACCTCGGTCTGGTCGGTAGCAGCCAGTCGCTGTATGGTCCGGTAATTAACGTCAAGGTTTACCACGACGATTTGCAATTCGACGGCCATCCTGCGCCCACTCACACGCTGGCGATGGGCCCGGTGGACGATCTGGAGTTTGAAGTCGGATTCCGCGATGGCGCATTGCAGCTAACGCTGGTGGCTAACCCGCGCCGCTACGATGCGCAAACGCTACAACGTCACGCTGAGCGTATCAGCCATCTGCTTAGCCAGTTCGCGACGGATGCGACTATCACAGTGGGTGCGCTGTCGTTGCTGGCACCACAGGAACAGATTGACCTGCAACGCTGGTCAACCGGACCGACCCTCGTGCCGCCCGCCGAAACCCACACCATCGTCGATATTCTGCTGCAAGCCGCTAAGCAATATGGCGAGCAAACGGCGGTGGTGTGCGGCGATCGTAGCCTGAGTTATCGCCAGTTAGCCGATCGCGCCATGCAACTTGCACATCTGCTGCTGTCACGCGGCCTGCAGGCTGACGACGTGGTAGCGATTGGCATCCCGCGTTCGGTGGATTCACTGGTGGCGATGTTCGGCGTGCTGGCGAGCGGCGCGGCCTATATGCCGCTCGATCTCGACTACCCGCGTGAACGCTTAGCGCTGATGTGCGATGACGCCCAGCCTACGCTGCTGCTGACGCACTCCAGCACGCTGGCGCAAATGCCGGAGCTGCCGCATCTGCTGATTGACCAGATGACGTTGAAAACGCTTTCTACCGCACGACCTGACACCCTTCTGTGCGGCGACGATCTGGCCTACATGATTTACACCTCGGGATCGACCGGCCGTCCGAAAGGCGTAATGAGCACTCATCAAGGTTTGCTCAATCTGTTCCTTTCGCACCGCGAGCATCTGTTCGGCCCGGCCATTGCGCGCTTCAGCGCCAACAGCCCGCGGCGTATGCGTGCCGGTCACACCGCCTCCTTCTCGTTTGATTCCTCGTGGGAACCGCTGTTTTGCATGCTGATGGGCTGCGAGCTGAATATCTTCGACGAAGAGCTGCGCCGCGATGCGTGGGGCTTGATTCAACAGATGAATGCGGTGCCGGTTGATTTACTGGATATCACGCCGTCGTTCTTCTCGCAGATGATCGACAGCGGTCTGCTGGACGCCGATAACCATCGTCCATCATTTGTGATGATTGGCGGTGAAGCGGCCACGCCAACACTCTGGAAGCTGATGCAGCAACAGCAGCAGATGGCGATCCACAACTATTACGGCCCATCGGAATACACCATCGATACGCTCGGAGCCAGCGTCATGGCCTCACCGCAGCCGGTGATTGGTCGTCCGGTGGGTAACAGCGAAGTCTATCTGCTGGATAACCAACTTCGTCAGGTGCCGATTGGTTCTGTGGGCGAGCTGTATATCGCCGGAACCGGCATCGCGCGCGGTTATCTGCGTCGTCCCGATCTCACCAGCGCACGTTTTGTCGCCAACCCATTCCGCGACGGCGATGTGATGTACCGCAGCGGCGACCTGATGCGCTGGCGTCAGGATGGACAGCTGGCGTTTATTGGGCGTACCGATCACCAGATTAAAGTACGCGGCTTCCGTGTCGAACTGGGTGAAGTAGAAAACGCGCTGGTGGCGCTACCAGAAGTCAGCACCGCGGTGGTGATCGCCGAGGTGATAGGCGCCACGCATCGCCTGATTGGTTACTGTTCGGTGCAGGATGACGCGCTACGCGCTGATGCCGATCTCAACGCCCGTTTACTGACACAGCTTGCTACGCAACTGCCGGATTACATGGTGCCTGCGATTCTGATGGTGATGGATGAGTTGCCACTCAACGTAAACGGCAAGATTGATCGCCAGGCGCTGCCAACACCACAACAGGCGCAGCAGAGTCAGAGTCGCGCCGCCAGCACGCCGCAGGAGCAGCTGATTTGCCAGGCGATTGCCAGCCTGCTGGGGCTGGATAGCGTTGGCGCTGAAGATGATTTCTTCGCGCTCGGCGGCGACAGCATCTCAGCGATGGGACTCAGCACCGCCGCTCGTCGCGCCGGCTATCTGTTGCGTCCGCGCGACATCTTCGCCGAACGTACCGCCGCACGCATGGCGCGGGGTTTGCAACCGCTGGCGCAGCACAACACCGGCGCACGCGTGGTGCAGCAGGGCGCGATTGGCGGATTGCCGATTCTGCACTGGTTCAACGCGCAGGCGGGCATCAATGCGCGCTTTGCTCACGGCGTGCTGCTGTCGGTGCCACCGTCGTTACAGCGCGCACAGTTAGAACAACTGATTGATCAGCTGGCGCAGGCACATCCGGCGCTCAACGCCTTCACGCGCGGCGATCAGCTGATTGTTGGCGAAGCGCTGGCGTCGCGCCCTGCCCGCGTGCGTGTGCTTAACGTGCAGGATCGCGACAGCGCAGCGGAACAGGCGTTTACCGAAGATGCTGCGGCGCTCGATCCGGCTAACGGCGCGCTGCTTCGCGCCACGCTACTGCAGCAGGAGGGCGTGAGCTGCGGGATGGTGTTGACGTTGCATCACCTGATTGTTGATGGCGTCTCCTGGCGTGTATTGCTGGATGAACTGCAACAGGCCGGTGATGCGTTGATCGAAAATACGCCTCGGGTGATCCCCGCTGAAGAGACCTCGCTGCACGACTGGTCAGCGGCGCTACTGGCGAACCTCTCGACGCGCGCCACCGAATTACCGTTCTGGCAGCAGATGCTGGCCGAACCGTTGCCACTTATCGGCCAACGTGCGATTCAGCACAACGATCGCCAACAGCATCAACGCACGCTGTTGGATGCATCGACCACGCACGCGCTGCTCAACACGCTGCCGCAGCACTATCGCTCCACCAGCGAAGAGCTGCTGCTGACGTTGCTGACTCTCGCTCTGCGCCACCTCAACGGCAGCGCGCGGCAACGCGTCACACTCGAGTCACACGGCCGTGCCGAACTGCATGAGCAGCAGGATCTGGCGCGCACCGTCGGCTGGCTGACGGCGGAATTCCCGGTGCTGCTGTCGTTGCCAGACAATCCACACGCGCCGCTCAATGACTGCGTACGCGCAGTGAAAGCGGCACTGCGTGCGGTGCCGGATCGCGGCATTGGCTACGGGCAACTGCGCTGGCTCGATGCGCATCGCGGCGTGACGTTAGCCAAACTGGCGGCACAACAGGCGCCGCAGGTGCTGTTTAACTATCTGGGACGCTTCACACAACGCAGCGGGAACTGGTCGCCACAGCGTACCGCACAGCAGTTCCGCGACACCTTCGCAGTGGTGCAGGATGAGGCGCTGCCGCTGCAGCACGCGCTGGAACTCAACGTCTTCGTTGAGGAGCAGCTGAACGCGGCGCATCTGGCGCTGAACTGGAGCTGGGCGGAGGGCGTGCTGGACGCCGAGGCGATTGCGGCGTTACATCAGGCAATGGCCAGCGCCGCGCAAGCGCTGATAGCGCTGGCACAGCAACAGCCGCTGCAAGCTGCCAATACGCTGGTTGCCGCTGACGTGGCGCTGGAAGGCATCGATGATGCGGTGCTGCAACAGCTGCATGCGCGTCACGGCATCTTTAGCCATGCGCTGCCACTGTTGCCGCTGCAGAAAGGTCTGCTGTTCCACGCGCAAACCACCGCGCAGCGTGGCAGTTATAACTCACTAACGCGGCTGACGCTCAGCGGCGACATCAACGCCGCGGCGGTACAAACCGCACTAAACGCGGTGTTACAGCGTCATCCCCAGTTGGCGGCACGCTTCGACGCCGAAATCAGCTTGCAACCGCTGCAGCTGTTACCAGAGGGTGAATTACACTGGCCACTCGCGCTGCATCAACTGGGCGACGACGACGAAAATCTGGCGCTACTGGCACTGGAGCATCAGGCGCTGACGCAGGATCTGTTTAGCCAGCCGATCATGCTGCAAGCCACGTTAATCGCTCATCGCGATGGGGTGCGCTGGACGTTGCTGCTTAACGCGCATCATCTGGTGGTGGATGGCTGGTCAACGCCGGTGATCCTCAACGATCTGCTCAGGGCGCTGCGCCAGCAAACGTTGCCAGCGCACAGCAGCAGCTACGCCGACATTGTGCGTCAGCTCAGCCAGCGCGACAGCAATGAAGCGCGTCAGCAGTGGCAAGCCTATCTGAAAGGGGTTCGTCCGACCTTGCTCTATCCGCAAGCCGCTGACAGCCCTGTCCACGAAAAGCGCATTACGCTGGATGCCACGCTGGAACGTGAGCTCTTCGCGCTGTGCCGGGCGCGCGGCTTAACCCTTAACACCGTGATGCAAGGATTGTGGGGGTTGATGCTGTCCGTCGCCAGCGGCCAGCAAGACGTGGTGTTTGGTGCGCCGGTTTCGGGCCGATTCGGTCAGATTGACGGCATCGATCAGCACGTTGGCCTGTTCAGCAACACGCTGCCGGTTCGCGTGTGCTTCGATCATCAGCGTCCGTTACTGGTGCAACTCGCCGATCATCAGGCGCAGCACATCCAGCTGATTGAGCAGGATTGCCTCGGTCTCGCCGAGATTCAACAGGGGATTGGCGCCGGTACGCTGTTCGACACTTTGCTGGTGGTGGAGAACTATCCGGACAATCAAACGCTGCTGGAGGTCAACGCCCTCGTGCGCTGCGAAGCGATTCATAACCGCGGGTATACGCATTATCCCCTGACGTTACTGGTGCTGCCGGGCGAACAGCTGACGCTGCTGATGGAGTATCGCGATTGCGTTAGCGAGCCGCAACGTCTTGCCGAGCGACTGTTACTGCTGCTGCAACAGCTGGTCAGCACGCCGGATCTGCCGTTAACGCAGTGGAAGCTACAAACGCTGGCCGAGCAATCGCTGCTTGCCTGGGTCAACAACACCGGCGTGCAGCTGGAAAGCGAAACCCTGCAGCAGGCGATTGCCCAGCAGGCGGCGCGCACACCGGACGCGCTCGCGCTGATGGATAGCGAGCATCGTCTGAGTTACGGGGAAATGCAGCGTCAAGCCACGCTGCTGGCGGATCGTTTGATTGAAGCGGGCGTGATGCCGGGCGATATCGTTGCCGTGGCACTGCCGCGCTCGGTGCGTCTCAGCATCGCGCTCAGCGCCATCCTGCAGGCGGGCGCGGCGTATTTGCCGCTGGATATCGGTTATCCGGATGAGCGTCTGGCATATATGGTGGAAGACGCGCGACCGTGGGTGCTCATCACCGAATCCTCACTGGAAACCCGCTTTGCCCCCTTCGGCACGCTGATGATGTTTGATGCCTTAGCAGGTGAACATATTCAGTCGCGCCACAGCTTGCCGAAAGCGGATGCAAACCGCCCAGCTTACGTGCTCTACACCTCGGGATCGACCGGCAAACCAAAAGGCGTGGTGGTGAATCAACACGCCATCGTCAACCGCCTGCGCTGGATGCAGGCCAGCTACCCGCTGCGCGCCGACGACGTGGTGTTGCAGAAGACGCCATGCAGCTTCGATGTCTCGGTATGGGAGTTCTTCTGGCCGCTGATGGCCGGTGCGCAGCTGATGATGGCCCCACCGGAGGCGCATCGCGATCCGCAGGCGCTGTGGCAGCTGATTGACGACTACCGCGTCACGACCCTGCACTTCGTGCCATCCATGCTGGCGGCTTTTGTCGGTCATCTATCCGCGCAAACCGAGCAGGCTTGCCCAACGTTGCGCCGCGTGTTCTGCAGCGGTGAAGCGCTGGCGTGCGACCTGGCGCGCAGCTATCAGGATGTGATCGCCGCGCCGCTGCACAACCTCTACGGCCCCACCGAAGCCGCCGTCGATGTCACCTGGCAACCGGCCAGCGGCAGCGCGCTGGAAGGCCTCAACGGGCTGGGCGTGCCGATTGGTCGTCCGGTGTGGAACACCCAGTTGCACATCCTCGATAGTCTGCTGCGTCCGGTGCCGGTTGGCGTGCCGGGCGATCTCTATCTCAGCGGCGTGCAGTTGGCCGATGGCTATTTGCATCGCGCTGACCTCACTGCGCAGCGCTTTGTCGCCGCGCCGTTTGCCGAAGGCGAGCGCATGTATCGCACCGGCGATATCGCCAGCTGGCGCGCTGACGGTGCGGTGGAGTATCTCGGCCGCAGCGACGACCAACTGAAGATGCGCGGACAGCGTATTGAGCCCGGCGAGATCGAACAGGCTTTAGTGGCGCTACCGGGCGTTGCACAGGCGGTGGTGGCGGCTCGCGCCTTGACGCAACAGTCAACGCCGGGCGTCGATAACCGTCAGCTGCTGGGCTGGCTGGTGGCCAAAGCAGGTGTCACGCTGGATATCGAAACGGTGAAGCAGCAGCTGAGCGAACGTCTGCCAGCTCATATGCAGCCGGTTAGCTATCTGCTGCTTGATGATCTGCCGCTCAGCGCCAACGGGAAGCTGGATCGCAAAGCGCTGCCGATGCCGCAGCTCAGTGCGCGCAGCGGCCGCCTGCCGGACAGCGCCAACGAACGTTTGCTGGCGGATCTGTTCCAGCAGTTGCTCGGTTGCGACAGCGTATTTGCCGATGACGATTTCTTCGCGCTCGGTGGTCATTCGCTGCTGGCGATGCGTCTGGCAGCGGAACTGCGTCGGCGTGAAGTGCCGCCGCTCAGCGTTGGCCAGATCATCGCCGCGCGCAGCGTGGAGAAACTGGCGGCGCTGCTTGACGGCGGTGCGAACAATGAAAGCGGTGGCAACGGCGAACTGCTGCCGCTGCGCGCCGGTCACGGCCCAACACTGTTCTGTATCCATCCGGCATCCGGTTTCGCCTGGCAGTACAGCGCCCTGCTGCACTATCTCGACGGCGATTTCCCGATTGTCGGCCTGCAATCGCCGCGTCCCAACGGCGTGATTGCCGCGTGTCATAGCGTTGAGGCGATGTGTGACCACCATCTGCAGGCGATTCGCCAGCAGCAGCCGAGCGGTCCTTATTTCCTGCTGGGCTATTCACTCGGCGGCACGCTGGCACACGGGATTGCGGCACGTTTGCAGGCGCAGGGTGAAACGGTGGCATTTCTTGGCCTGCTGGATACCTATCCGGCAGAAGGTCAGGATTGGCGCACGCCAGATGCCGACGAGGCGGAACAGGAAGTGGCGCGCGAGCAGGCCGAATTTATGGCCGCCACTGAAGATGAGCGCGATCCGCTGCTGCGTGAAGAGAAGGCGGTGATGTTTAGCACCATCGTCGCCAACTACAAAGATGCCGTCGCGCGCCTCGCCGAAGCACGTACCCCGCGTTATGCCGGCAAAGCCACACTGTTCATGGCCGAGAGAACGCTGCCGCAGGGTATGGATGTGCGCGCCAGTTGGGCACCGTTTGTTGATGAATTAACGATTTTCCCGCTGGACTGTGAACACGCCGATATTCTCTCGGCCGATTCGCTGAAGGTGCTGGGTCCGTTGATCAATCGTTTGTTTACCGAGATCAAATAAAGCATTCATCGTAGCGGCGCAATTCATTGCGCGCCGTTAAAACCGCGCGATAAATCGCGCCGCTACGGGTGATGCAAAGATGATTTACTGTTGGAGACTTATGGCTAAGCCCTCGATATTTCTAGATTTTAGTTTGCTGAAAAACAACGCGTCGTTCCGCGCGATATTCTGTGCGCGCATGCTATCGGTGTTCGCCCTTGGGATGCTGGCGGTTGGCGTGCCGGTGCAGATTCAGGCGATGACCGGATCCACGCTGCAAGTCGGCGTGGCGGTAATGCTCGACGGCATCGGCATGTTCATCGGACTGCTGCTCGGCGGTGTGCTGGCCGACCGCTACGATCGCCGCACGTTGATCCTGTTCGCGCGCGGCACCTGCGGCATCGGCTTTGTGTTGCTCAGCCTCAACGCCTTTAGCCCGGCGCCTTCGTTGCTGGCGCTCTACTTCCTCGCCTTCTGGGATGGCTTCTTTGGCGCACTCGGTATGACCGCGCTGATGGCAGTGATCCCGCTGATTGTCGGACGTGAGCATCTGGCAGAAGCCGGTGCGCTCAGCATGTTAACGGTGCGCCTCGGCGCGATTTTATCCCCCGCGCTCGGCGGCATGATCATCGTTGCTGCGGGTGTCGGTTGGGCATTTGCGGTCGCCGCTATCGGCACGCTGGCTACGCTGATTCCGCTGGTGCGCTTACCGGCGATGAAACCCGACCAGCAGGAACCCGAGCATCCG
Organism: Enterobacter ludwigii; assembly: GCA_900068845.1. GTDB lineage: Bacteria > Pseudomonadota > Gammaproteobacteria > Enterobacterales > Enterobacteriaceae > Pantoea > Pantoea ludwigii_A. Next base: position 130,246 of record CEFQ01000008.1, on the reverse strand, counting down.
CTGCGCGCGCTGGCGAGCGGCATTCAGTTTGTCTGCCAGCATAAAGTGGTCGGCGCGGTGGTGCTGGTCGGTTTGCTACTCAGCATGGTCGGCGCGGTGCGTATTCTGTTCCCGGCGCTGGCGTTAACGTTTCACGCCGATGCATCCGCATTGGGGTTGATGTACTCGGCGGTACCGCTGGGCGCAATGATCGGTGCCTTCACCAGCGGGTGGGTGCGGCAGTTAGCGCGTCCCGGATTGGTGCTGATTGGCTGTGCGCTGCTGGCGTTTACCTGCATCGCCTCACTTGGCCTTTACAACCATCTGCTGCCCGCGCTGCTGGCGCTGGTGTGTTACGGCTACAGCAACGCCATCGCCTCGCTGCTGCAGTTTATGCTGACGCAGCATCACACGCCGGATGCGCTGCTGGGACGCGTCAACAGTCTTGGCACCGCACAGGATGTGACCGGCGATTCGGTTGGTGCATTGGGATTAGGAGCGCTGGCACGGGCGCTGGCACCGCTGAGCAGCGTGCTGTGGTTTGGTGGATTGGCAGCAGGATTATTGCTGCTGCTGTCGCTGGCGGCGCGCGGCCTGCGCACGGCGCGTCTCAGTGAACAACCTGACGCGCCGCAGCCCGCCACCGCAGAGGCTTAACGAGTAAACTGCCGCTCGATGCTGCTCAGCATGTTGCTGGCGCTGTAGTAATCGAGGCGAAAGGTGTCATTACCTACGGCAAAGATGTGGTGCTGCTGCACCGCAGGCAGATGGGCGAGGAACGGATTCTTCGCCACTTGCGGCACGGTTTTTTCATCGGCGGCAAACAACAAGAGTGTGTTGCCGGTGATGCCATCGGCCATGTTTTCCCCATTCAGCTGAATAATGTCATTGCGTTTACCCATGCTGGTGCTGCCTTGAAAACTGGCGGGCGGCGCGGCCAGCGTGAAGCCCAAATCCTGCAACAACGCGCCCTGCGCTGATGCTGGCGTCCACAAATTCATTCCGCGTCCATCTTCGTAATAGACCAGCGCAGAGGTCGGCTGCGGCGGCAGCGTGATGGTATGACGCACCGCTGCCACCCGTTGGTCGAACGCTGCAATCACCTTTTGGGCATCGGCTTCATGGCCGGTAATCTCACCCAGTTGCAAGGCCAATGCCTGCCAGCGCTTATCGCCGTAGTCGATCACTAACACCGGTGCGATGGTTTGCAGTTGATCGTAAAGACGCAGCGCCGAATCCCCGCCGGTGGCGGCCATCACGATCAAATCTGGCGCTTCAGCGGCAATCGCTTCAGCGTTCGGCTGCGATATATAGAGCGATTTCACCTGACGCGCTTTGGCCACCGCGCTCCATTGGGTGAAAAAGCCCTGCGCATCCGACACGCTGCTGCTGCGACTGGTGGCGCCGGAAGCGACCAGCGGCGCGTTAATCGCCAGCAAGGTGCCACTCAAGGTGACGCTGGTGGAGACAATGCGCTGCGGCGGCTGTTGCAGCGTGAAAGGGCCTTTCGGTGTGGCGAGGGTGCGCGGCCAGCTAGCGTTGGCTTGTGTCGTAGTGCAGATGAAAAATAGGGTAAGCAGCAGAGTAAACGCGGGGAAACGCATCAGGTTATCCATGACTTGATAGTTGAGAATAAATATCATTATCAAAAATAAGTGTGGGTGCAAGGGATATTAGCAGGTCGTCATGAATGACGACCCTACGAATGTGTAGGGTGCGCATGAATGCGCACCGGGAGGAGATTACTGAAGGGAATAACGCCCCAGCGGCGCCACAGTTTTAATCACGCCATTGGCTTTCATATATTCACCAAACGCCTGGTGGCGCGCCTTATCAAACTCCGCGCTGTGCGCGGCGAAGTACGGCAGCGTCGCCTGCCACGCCTGGTGATTGAGCGGCGTGTTCAGCTCGGGATAGTGCTTGATAAACGCCTGCCACGCGTCCTGCGGATGCGCACGCAGCCACACCACACCGGCATCCAGTCCACGTAAAAACGCGGGAATACGCTTATCCTGTGCAGCGGTTTTTTGGTTCGCCAGAATGATCAACTCGTCATAGGCGGGCACGCCGTAATCTTCCGGCTTGAATACCGTTGGCGTAGCACCTTTGTCTTTCAGATCCAGCAGCTCATAGTTGCGGAATATCGTCATCGCGCCATCAATCTTGTGCGTCAGCAACGCAGAGGTGCCATCCATATTCAGGTTGATGAACTTCACCGAGTCAGCATCGACGCCCTGCGATTTCAGCATATTGCGGATCGCCACATCTTCGGTGCCCGGCACCGCATAGCCGATGGTTTTGCCGGCGAAATCCTTGAGGGTGTGGATATCGCTCGACACGGTGGTCAGCGTATTCAGCGGCTGATTGATCAACGTCCCGACACGAATCACCGGCACCTCTTTTTCCACCAGCGTATAGAGCTGCGGCTGGTAGCTTATGGCGAGGTCGACTTTGCCCGCCGCCAGTAGCAGCGGAACGGAAGCTGAATCGGCGGGCGCGATCATCTCCACATCCAGCCCCTCTTTCTTAAACGCGCCGCTGTATTGAGCGGCAAAAATCGCCGCGTGGTTCGGGTTAATAAACCAGTCGAGCAGCAGGCGAACTTTCTCCGCAGCCTGGACGTTAGCGGTCGCCAGCAGCAGCAACGCGGTCAATGCGATTCTTAGGGTATTCAAGGTGTGTCCTTATGTGGTTTGCCAGAGGATTTTCTTGCGAATCAGCGCCACGCTGCCCGAAAGCAGCAGCGCCAGAATCAGTAACAGCAGCAGCGCCGCGAAGCTGGTGGCGGTTTCCAGCCGCGCGTTGGATTGCATCATCAGGTAGCCGAGTCCTTCGCTGGCGCCGACCCATTCGCCAATCACCACCCCAATGGGTGCCAGCACCACCGCCATCTGCAGGCCGGAGAAAAATTGCGGTAATGCGGCGGGCCAGCGCACGCGCCAGAAGATACTAAAGCGCGAGTGCGTGGTGGTTTGCGCCAGCTCCAGCCAGCCGCCCGGCGTGCGGCACAGCCCATCGAACAGCGATAAGCACAGCGGGAAAAAGAGTATTAATGCGGCTACCACCACTTTCGATGCGATGCCAAAGCCGAGCCACAGCACCAGCAGCGGTGCCAGGGCAAACACCGGAATCGCCTGGCTGGCGGTGACCAGCGGAAACAGCACGCGGCGCAACAGCGGGCTGGCCGCCATCAGCACCGCCAGCGTGACGCCTGCGCCGACCCCCAGCAGCAGCGCCAGCACAATTTCCGCCAGCGTATAGAGCGTGTGATGCCACAGCAGTTGGCGATGCAGCCACAGCGCTTCGAGCACCGCCTGTGGCGCGGGCAGCAGGAAAGTGGGTACGCCGCTGTGACGTGCCAGCAGCCAACCACCTAGCAGCACCACGATCAGATAGATCGCGCTAAACAGTGTTTTCATGTGTATTCAATCGGGTGAAGAGTTGAGCCTGCGCCTGCAGCACCGCGGGATGGTCAAACGGACGCGGTACATCACCGGCGGGAACCGGCCAGCTTTCGATGTTCAGCGGCTGGCCTTGCAGCAGCAGAATATCATCGGCCATGCGGCACGCTTCCAGCGGATCGTGGGTGACCAGCAGCACGGTTTTGCCGCGCAGTAAATTGGCGGTCAGGGTTTGCAAACTGAGTTTGGTCATCACATCCAGCGTGGCGAAGGGTTCATCCATCAACACCACTTCGCGCTGCGCATAGAGCGTGCGTGCCAGCGCTACGCGTTGCCGCATGCCGCCGGAGAGTTGATGCGGCGGCGCATGCGCCACGTCGCTGAGTTTCACCTGCTCCAGTAACGCCAGCGCGCGCGCGCAATCCGGCTTTTCGCCGCTCAGCCTTGCCGACAGCATCACGTTGTCCAGCACCGTTAGCCACGGATAAAGCAGATCCTGCTGGCCCATCCAGGCCACATTGCCGGTTAAGCCCTGCACCGCGCCCTGCTGCGGCTTGAGTAAACCGGCGACCAGCCGCAGTAGCGTACTTTTGCCGATGCCGCTGCGTCCCAGCATGACGGTGGTCTTGCCGCCGCGCAGTTGCAGATTCAGCTGCTGGCACAGCGGCTTATCGCCCCAGCTAAAGCTGACATCGTTGAAAAGAATGTCCTGATTCATGGGCGATTGGCCGCCAGAATCGCAAGCTGGTGAAATCCGCGCTGCGCCAGCGTGGTCGCGGCCTGCGCGGCGCGAATGCCGCTGGCGCACACCAGTACGATGCGCTGCTGCGTGGGCGGCCGCCACGCCGCGATCTCCTGCGGCAAAATGCGCTCAACGCGCTCTGCCACGCTGATCGGTGCTTCTTCACAGCTGCGCAGTTCGACAATGCAGTCGTCGGCGGCCAGCAGTGGCAGATCGATAAACGGCACCGTATGTTCCGGCTCTTCCGCGCCATCAAAGCGGAACTGGCGGAAGTGCCAGTTCACGAAGTCGCAATTCACCAGACAACCGAGCGGCGATGGCGGCAACTGCAGCAGCACGCTGAGCGCCATCTGCGCCTGCATCGCGCCGAGCGTCGCGACTGCCGGGCCCATCACCCCCGCGGTATTACAGTTCGCAGCCGATGATGGCAAGCGCGGGAACACCGCGCGATAGCTCGGCGATCCGCCACAGAATCCGCCGACGTAACCTTGCCGACCCAGCACCGAGGCGCTGATCAGCGGAATGCCTGCCAGCAGGCAAGCATCGGAAAGTTGGTAAGTCACGGCAAAATTATCTGCCGCGTCGATCACCAGATCGCATCCCACCAGTGCCTGCTGCACATTGCTGGCGCTTAGCGGCTGCTGCAGCGCCTCGACCTGCACTTCTGGATTGCGCTGCTGCAAAGCCTGCTGCGCCCGCAGCACTTTGGGCTGGTCGATATCCTGCAGAGTAAAGAGTGTTTGCCGATGCAGGTTATGCAGCGCCACGACATCGTCGTCATACAGACGAATATGACCGACACCCGCGCCCACCAGCTGCGGCAACAGCGTGGCGCTTAATCCACCCGCGCCCGCCACCAGCACGCGCGCGTTTAGCAGCCTCTGTTGCCCTGCCTCACCGATTTCCGGCAGCATCATCTGACGTTGATAACGTTGCATATTTAGCGGCCTCAACTTAAGTTGGCCAGGCCAAAGATCGGCGTGGAAGCGCTCGCCATATCACGCTTCTCCATCAATCCGGCGCGGCGTGCGGCCTGTCCGGCTTCAATCGCCAGGCGGAAGGCGTTGGCCATGCCGATCGGGTCGCCCGCTTTGGCGACGGCGGTATTGAGCAGGATGCCATCGAAACCCATTTCCATCGCCTGCGCGGCCTGCGACGGCGCACCAATTCCCGCATCAATAATTAGCGGAACATCGCTGAACCACGCACGCATCGCGCGCAGGCCGTCAATGTTACGCAAACCCTGGCCGGAACCAATCGGCGCGCCCCACGGCATCAACAATTCACATCCGGCCGCCAGTAGCTTTTCGCCAACGATCAGATCTTCGGTGGTATACGGGAACACCTGAAAGCCGTCTTCAGTGAGGATGCGCGCTGCTTCTACTAGCGCAAAAGGATCGGGCTGCAGCGTGTCGGCATGGCCAATGACTTCCAGTTTGATCCACGCCGTGTTGAACAGTTCCCGCGCCATATGGGCGGTGGTAACGGCTTCTTTCACCGTGTGACAACCGGCGGTATTCGGTAACACGCGGATGTTGAGGCCGGTCAATAACTCGCGGAAAGCCGCCCCCGCCGCGCCTTCGCGCCGCAAACTGACGGTAATGATGTCGGTGCCGGAGGCGGCAACCGCCTGCTGCAAAATGGCGGGCGAAGGATAGCCGGCGGTGCCGAGCAGGAAGCGAGATTGCGGATCAAAATCGTAGAACATCGTTTAACCTCCCTGCATCGGTGACAGCACTTCGAGCTGACAACCTTCGTCCAGCAGCTGTGTGTCGTACTGGCTTTTTGGCACAAAAGCCCCGTTGAAGGCAGTGGCGACGCAGGCTACATCAATTTGCTGCTCGATCAGCAATTCGCTCAGGCTCTTGGCCTGGGTGCTGATGGCGCGGCCGTTAAGCTGAATATTCATTTAAGTGCTCCCCGAAAAGGCGCTGCATTAGCTGCTCAGCCAGCATCGGTGCCAGCAGAAAACCGTGGCGATACAGGCCGTTGAGATAAAAGGTTTGGTTGTGATAGTGAATTTCCGGCAGATTTGCCGGATAGGCCGGACGCAGTCCGCTGCCGCTCTCAATCACGCGCGCTTCGGCTAAGGCCGGATGGATCGCGTAAGCGGCGCTGAGCAGCTCCATCATGGCGCGCGCACTGATGGCGCTGGCATCGTCGCTTTCGATCATGGTGGCGCCGAGCATAAAATGGCCGCCGCGACGCGGCACCAGATAGCAGGGAAAACGCGGATGCAGCAGACGAATCGGGCGGGAAAACTGCACTTCATCGCTGTGCAGGATCAGCATCTCGCCGCGCACCGCACGCAGGCGCGGCAGTTCAGGCGCGGCGTGGATGCCGCGACAATCGATAATCTGTCCACTCGGTGCAGTGCGGTTGAAGGGCACACCGCGCGCGATCAGCGTGTCACGCATCTCCTGCAGCGCCAGCCGCGGATCGAGGTGCGCTTCCTGGGCGAAAAACAGTCCGCGCGCAAAGCGTCCTTCCAGCGCCGGTTCGATGTCTGCAGGATCGATCCATTGATGCTGCTCGGTCATGCGGGCGAAACGGTTGAGTTCCTGGCTATCGCGCGGTGGCGCAACCACTAACGTGCCCTGATGCTCAATGCTGCTGATGCGCGATTGCCACCATGCGGCGGCATGTTGTCCAAGGGTGATAACGTCGCGCGGCGCGCTTTCGGCTTCACACCAGGGCGCCAGCATGCCGCCAGCAAACCACGATGCCGGTCGGCGTGATTCATCGCCAATGACCTCGACGTCTTCGCCGCGTTCCGCCAGCAAGGTTGCCACGCACAAGCCCGCCACGCCGCAGCCGAGCACGCTCCAGCGGCTCACAGCGCCGGTTCCAGGATGTTCAAAAAGGGGGAATTCACATCGGCCTCTCAGTGTTAGCTGAGACCCGCAGATACAGGAGAAGGGAAATGGCGCAACCATCAAGCTTGCCTGAGCGCCAGACAGCCCGATGAAAAAGACTGTCAGTCTTCCTACGCCAGTATCAACTGGGTCAGGTTCAAAGGGTCGCTAAGCCGCGCAATGCGCAATTAGCCTCTCAGTCTCTTTGGCGAGACTCCCCCGACGCGTCTATTTGTATTGCAGGCGTTGGCCGCCGTCAAGTGCGCTATTCAGTCACCGCACATTCCGTAGCGGCGTAATTTATTGCGCGATAAATCGCGCCGCTACGGAATGTGCCCGCTGTGACAGCGGTTTTTACATCCTCACAGGCGAGCGTGAAGGCATTTATCGCTACCTGGACTTGGTGGATCACCAGCGTAACATATGGTATACAAACACATTATTTTATGCGCAAGAACAAATACAGGTGATGTCGGAATAACCATGAACAATATTAAAATTGCATTTATTAAAGCCGGCTGGCACAAAGAAATTGTGCATAACGCCCTGGTAGGTTTTGAAAAAGAATTAGCCGATCAATCCGTTGAAGCGGAATTAAAAGTGCTGGAAGTGCCTGGCGCATTTGAAATGCCATTGCTGGCTAAGCGCCTGGCCGAAACCGGCAAATATGATGCGATTGTCTGCGCCGCGCTGGTGGTTGACGGCGGTATCTATCGCCATGATTTTGTTGCAGCTGCGGTGGTTGATGGCCTGATGAATGTGCAGCTGACCACCAACGTGCCGGTGTTTTCCGTTTCATTAACGCCACATAATTTCCAGCCGGTTGATGTTATCGAAAACTTCTATACCGAGCATTTCATTAAGAAAGGCAAAGAAGCGGCGCGCGCAGTGCTGGCTATTCACCATTTGTCGATTGACTGAATCATTAAAAAGGGAGCACCTCATCAGGCGCTCCCTTTTTATTTATGATGACTTTCTTTGGTTAATATTCAGAATAGTGCCAGCCTCGCCTCACTCAATGTTTCACACTCATCAAATGATTACGCTTCACATGTCGGCGCGTTTCAGACGGATTGATATCGCAAGCTTTAGGCAGTAACAGCGTAAAGATACCGGCAATCACCAGCGACCCCGCCAGCCAGCAAATCGCCACGTTTTGGCTGTAAAGCAGCGTCATGATCCCGACTAAATACGGTCCGCAGAATCCGCCCAGATTACCCAAACCATTGATGACACCACGCGCGCTACCCGCGACTTCAGGCGCAGCAATTCGTCCGGGAATTGACCAGAACGGGCTGGTTGCCGCTTTGAGGAAGAAGCCGCACACCACCAGCGCAATATAGGCCGCCACCACATTGTCATGCAGTACCACCGAAGCCAGCAACGCCGCGGCAAAGCAGAACAGCGACACCATTACCCACAATCGGCGCTTGCCGGTGCGATCGCTTAACCATGAAATGGTGTAGATGCCGAGCACGGTGGCGACAAAGGGGATCGCCGCCAGCAGGCCGACGCCCGCCATATTGGTGCCGGTGAGATTTTTCAGGATACTTGGCAGCCATAGTGTGTAACCGTAATCACCGGTTTGATAGAAGAAGTTGAGCGCCACTAACTTCATCAGGCCCGAGTTGCGGAACACCGCTTTCAACGGCGCTTTGCTAACCGGTTCCTTTTGCAGGTGCAGTGCCTTTTCGCGCGCCAGTTCGCGCAGCAAATATTCTTTTTCACGGGCCGGTAACCAGCGCGCCTCTTCTGGACGATCGGCGATCACCAGCCACCACACCAGCAGCACCACGGCAGAAAGCAGGCCTTCAATAATAAACAGCCAGCGCCAGTCCAGCACATTGATGATGTAACCGGAAATCGGTGCGGTGAACATGCCGCCTAACGGCGCGAACATCATGACAAAGGCGTTGGCGCGCCCCAGCTCTTTTTCCGGGAACCAGTTGCTGACCATGGTTAACACCACTGGCAGCATGCCGCCTTCGGAAATCCCCAGCACGAAACGCAGCGCCAGCAGCTGATAATGGTTAGTGACAAAACCGGTGGCGATGGAGACGACCATCCACGCGGCCAGCGACCAGGCGATAAAGCGTTTACCGCTGCCATTGACCGCGATACGTCCGCCCGGCACCTGTAAAAACAGATAGCCAATAAAGAAGATGCCGCTCACCACGCCAGCCATTTGGCTGGTGATCGCTAAATCCTGATCCATGCCGCCAGGCAGCGCAAAGCTGATATTGACGCGATCCATGAATGAGACAATGCAGGTGATAAGAATTGGGGCGATGACGCGATACCAGCGCGTTCCAGGGATTTTTTCTTGCATGCTGCCCTCTCCATGTTAAGCCGTGATGCTTAGGTTCATTGGCTAACTATTAAAGAGAGTATGGAAATAATTATTGCGATCTTAATCACTGCAATTAATGTTAAGAAAAAGTGTTACTTACGCTGTGATCGCGCATAAAAAAAAGCAGCGCGATGGCTCGCACTGCTCTTTGTACTATTTTTAATCATTAACGCTGTGGATGATTCACTTCCAGTGGACGCAAATCAAACACCAGCACTTCCGCATCATTACCGTTAGCGAACTGCAGCGCGCTTTCGTTGCGAACACGGGCGCCGTCACCTTCTTTGAACGGCACACCGTTGACTTCAATGCTGCCGCGTGCCACATGGATATAGGCGTAGCGATCGGCATCCAGCGTTAAGGTCTGCTGCTCCACACCGTCGAACAGTCCGGCATAAATACGAATATCCTGATGCACGCTCAGTGAACCGTTATCACCATTTGGCGAAATGATTAAACGCAGCTGGCCACGCTTGTCACTCTCTGGCACGGAAACCTGCTGATAACCCGGTTGCGTGTTACGTTCGCCGGGCACAATCCAGATCTGCAGGAAGTGGACCTTATCCGTTTTCGAGTGGTTAAACTCGCTGTGCGTGACGCCGCTACCGGCGCTCATCAACTGTACGTCGCCCGGCACAATCACCGAACCGGTGCCCATTGAATCTTTATGCTCCAGCGCGCCTTCCAGCACATAGGAGATGATTTCCATATTGTTGTGCGGGTGCGCACCAAATCCACGGCCCGCGGCAACGCGGTCATCATTGATCACCAGCAAATCAGAGAAACCGGTCTGCTTTGGGTCCCAGTAACTGGCGAAAGAGAAGGTATGATGCGAATTCAACCAACCGTGGTCACCCACTCCGCGTTGTTCTGACAGGCGTTGTTCAATCATGGTCTGCTCCTCAAATGTGCTGTTGGGGGGCGATTGCCCTTCCCGTTGCAGATAAGTATACGTAAACTGATTTGCCTAACAATGCGTCATCATGACAATGACTGTCACCGATAAGTGGACAATATGCAGATTGAAGATCTCCGTATCTATGTAGCGGTAATCAAAGCGGGTAACTTCACCGCCGCCGCCGAACAGCTGCTGCTGTCGAAACAATATGTCAGTCGCCGCATTGCCGCACTGGAGGAGTCACTCGGCGCGCGGCTGCTGAATCGCAACACGCGGAAGTTGTCGGTGACCGATAATGGCCAGCTGTTTGCGCAGCATGCTCAGCGTATTCTGGATGATGTGCAGGAAGCCGAGCTGGCAGTATCCGGTCGTCGTCAGGTGCTGCAAGGCAGCTTTCGTTTGAGCGTACCGATGTCGTTTGGCATCAGTCATTTGTCGCCGTTTGTTGCCGAGTTTCTCAGCCTGCATCCGGGCTTGCAGTTTCAGGTCGAACTGGCAGACCGTCACGTTGATATGGTGGGCGAAGGTTTTGATATGGCGATTCGCATTGGCACGCTGCCCGATTCCAGTTTGATTGCTAAGCGGTTGGGCGAGTTTCGCCGTGTCATCTGTGCCAGCCCGGCCTATCTGCAGGGTGCTGGCGCACCGCGCACGCCGGAAGAGTTAAGTGAACATTTGTGCCTGCGCTATGGACGGGAAAGCCAGACTGGCTGGGAATTGTTTAACGGCGAGCAACGCAAAGTGATCAGCGTGCAGGGACCGATGGTCAGTAATAACGGGGAAATGTTACGCGATGCGGCGATTGCCGGGCTGGGGTTGATTATGTTGCCGGAGTTTATTGTGGCGCCGGCGTTAGCCAGTGGCGAGCTGATTACCGTACTTGAAGAGTGGCAACCGGCAACCCTGAATCTGAATGCGCTCTACCCACAGCATCGCCAGCGCAGTGAAATTCATCGGGTTTTTATGGCGTTTTTGCAGCAGAAATTGGCGTGATTTGACCAGGTGCGCATGAATGCGCACCCTAAAAACCTAAAACCACAGAATCGCCGTTTATGCGCTTTCACTATTCATAGGGTCGCCATTAATGGCGACCACCACGGTTTAATGACTCTCGTGCGCAAAGGTAATCGATTTGCGGCGCGCATCGCGCATCGCTACGGCATGAATCAGCAGGCCAAATACCGCCAGAATCGCCCCCACCCATCCGGTGGATTGCCATCCAAGACCGGCGGATATGGTGACGCCGCCCAGCCACGCGCCGAGCGCATTGGCCAGATTAAACGCTGAGTGGTTCATCGCCGCCGCCATGGTTTGCGCATCACCGGCCACATCCATCAACCGGATTTGCAACACTGCTGCCAGCGCCACCATGGTGCCCACCAGCATTATGTTGATGGCACCCGCCAGCGCATAGTGCGCGGCAAACACGAAAGCGCTGAGCACCAGGAACGACCACACCAGCAAAATGCGAATGGTCTTTTCAATGCCGCGATCGGCCAGACGTCCCCCCGCGATATTACCGATAATCATGCCCAAGCCAAACAGCGCCAGCACCGCCGGGATCCAGCTTACCGGCATCTGCGCCAGTTCGGTCATGGTCGGTTTGACGTAGCTAAACACTGAGAACAATCCGCCGCTGCCCACCGCGCCAATCGCCAGCGTCAATAGCACCTGTTTACGCGTCAGGGCTGACAGCTCGCGCAGCGGACTGGCATGTTTGTCGCCCGCCACGTTCGGCACCCACAGCCAAACTAACAGCAAGGTCACCAGCGCCAGGCCGCCGACAATGGCAAAGGCATCGCGCCAGCCAAACCATTGGCCGATAGCGGTAACGGCAGGCACGCCGAGTAAGTTGGCGATGGTCAGGCCAAACAGCACCATCGACACCGCCTGCGCGCGTTTGCGGCGCTCAACCAAACCTGCCGCGACCAGCGCCGCCACACCAAAGAAGGTGCCGTGGGGGAAACCGGCAAGAAATCGCGCCAGCAGCATTGAGTAATACCCTGGCGCAATGGCACTTAACAAATTACCGGCGGCAAACAGGCCCATCAGCGTCATCAGGAAGTTACGACGTGAGGCACGCGCGCCTAGCACCGCAAGCAGTGGCGCACCAAGTACCACACCGAGCGCGTAAATACTGATGAGATGCCCAGCGGAAGGGATTGATACGTTGAGGCCTTTGGCTGCGTCGGGCAGCAGGCCCATGATGACGAATTCGCCAGTACCGATGGCAAAGCCGCCGGTGCCGAGCGCGAACAGGGCTTTCAGCACGCTCTGACGCGGCAGCGATGCCTCATCCGGCAGCTGAGTGAGTTGGGGTTGTACTGATGACATGTGTTTTCCGAACCGCAAGTGAAGAACTCAGTCAGGATCGTGGACGCATTAAACAGCAACCATCGTCGCAACTGAGTTAAGTAAGCGGCATATGATAGCGCAATTATGTGTTAATGGCTGGGGTGACGCTGAGGCATCGGTCGCCATGAAGGGCGACCCTACGTCGTAGGGTGCGCATTTATGCGCACCGGGAAACATTATCCCTGACTTTGCCGGGCCAGCAGCGCGGCGCCCATCATGCCGCCGTGATGCGGGAACTCGCCAGGCACAACTAAACGATGTGAGGTGCGGCGTAGCACGTAGCCTTGCACCACCTCATCTAACGCATCTATCAGCGGAACAACCGAGGCCAGCCCGCCACCGACTGCCACGCGTGAAGCGCCAGTGATATTGATGCTGTACGCCAACGGCTGACCGACAATTTGCAGCCATGCCTGAAGGGTTTGCTGCGCTTGTGCATCTTGCTGCTGCCAACGTTCGATTATTTCGAGGCTATTCGCCGGGCGGTGATGCAACGTCTGATGCAGGTTTTCCAGCCCGCGCGCACCTCCGTAGCTATCAAGACAGCCTTTTTGGCCGCACGGACACGCCTTGCGCGGCAGCCGCAGCGTGACGCCTTCAATCTCCACTTCCGTTAGCGTGATCGGCCCATGCCCCCATTCGCCGGTGAGACCGTTCTGTCCGGTGATGATACGGCCATCCGCTACCAAACCGCCGCCAACGCCCGAACCAAGAATCGCGCCAAACACCACTTTATGCCCTTTTCCCGCCCCCGCCAGCGCTTCGGCCAGCGTGAAGCAGTCTGCATCGTTATGCACAATCACTTGACGTTGCAGGATCGCACCCAGTTCTTTGGCCAGACTGCGCTGATGAAAAGCGGGAATATTGCTGGCAAACATTTCGCCGGAATCCGGGGCAACAATGCCTGCGGTGGAGATAGCCACCGGGCTGCAGGCGGCAAAATGTGACTGATGTTGGGCAATCATACTCTTCACCAGCGCGGTGAAATCGCCCCAGCTTTTCGCCGGAATGGTTTGCTGATCGAGTATCGTTAATTCGTCCTGCGCATTCATCACGCCTAACTTGATAAATGAGCCGCCCAGATCGAGGCAAATCACCGCGGATTGTTCACTCATAAACGTTTGTCCATCACATCACGTAAACCGTCGCCCAGCACATTGAAGCCCAGCACGGTAATCAAAATCGCCAATCCGGGAAAGAGTGACACATAGATATTCAGGCCGAGAAAGTTGCGCCCATCGCTCATCATGGTGCCCCACTCTGGCATCGGCGGTTGCACACCTAAACCGAGGAATGACAGACTGGCGGCAGACAGCACCACCGCGCCCGCCGTCAGCGTTGATTGCACAATCAGCGGACCAATCGAGTTGCGCAGAATGTAGTGCGTGATGATGCGCGGATAGCGTACGCCCAGCATGTGCGCCGCTTCGATGTATTCCATATTCTTCAAGCCCAGCGTTAAGTTGCGGCTCAGGCGTGCATACACCGGAATGGAGAACAGCGAGATGGCGATCAGCATATTTATCAGCCCTTCGCCCAGTACGCTGACAATCAAAATCGCCAGTACAATGCCGGGAAAAGCGAAGATGATATCCATCACCCACATGATTAGCGCATCAATTTTACGGCCGGCTAACCCCGAAATGATGCCGAGCGGAATGCCAATCACCAGCGAGATCGCTACGCTGAGACTCACTTCAAACAGCGAGATGCGCGCCCCGTAAATCACGCGCGAGAAAATGTCGCGCCCATAATCATCGGTGCCAAACCAGTGTGCGGATGACGGTGCTTGCAAGGTATTGAGTAAATCCTGCTCCACCGGATCCCAATGTGTAATCAGCGGGGCCAGCGCGGCGGCGAGCACCACCAGCATGACCAGCGCGCCGCCAATAGCAATCGACGGATTAGCGATTAGCATGCGCACGACGTGTCGGCTGCGCGAGCGCGGCGGCAGCACGGAAGTTTCATTGCTGTTCATCAGTCGAACCTTATTTTTGGATTAAGCAAACCAATCAGGACTTCGCCCAGCATATTCATCAACACCACGCCCGTAACGGCTACCAGCGTAACGCCCTGAATCACCGGATAGTCGCGGTAGCGCACAGAATCCACCAGTAAGCGCCCAATGCCCGGCCAGTTGAACACTGATTCAGTCACCACCGCGCCACCAATCAGACTGCCGAAGTTGAGCGCTACGATGGTGACAATCGGGATCAGCGCATTACGCAGCGCGTGCTTCCAGTTAATGCTGGCGGACGATAATCCCTTGGCTTTGGCGGTGCGAATATAATCCTGGCTCAATACATCCAACATGCTGGAACGCGTCATGCGCGCAATCATTGCCATCGGCAAGATCGCTAGCGTGACGGTTGGCATAATGTAATTTTTCCACGAATCCGCGCCCAGCAGCGGTAACCAGCCTAGCTCAACGGCGAAGTAATTCATTGCCAGCAGCGCCAGCCAGAAGTTGGCGATCGACGCACCGGCAATGGTCAGCACCATCACAATCTGATCCGGAATGCGCTGACGATAGATCGCCCCGGTCATGCCGGCCGGAACACCGATCGCAATCGCCAGCAGATACGCCAGCGCCGCCAGCGACAAGGTGTAGGGCAACCGCTCGCTGATCTCAGTCATCACCGGACGCTGCGACTGCAACGATAAGCCAAGATTGCCGTGCAAGGCTTCAGCCGCGAATTTGACATATTGCAGCGGCAAAGGCTGATCGAGCCCCAGCCGCACACGCATACTGTCCACCGCTTCCTGCGGCGCTTCCGGTCCCGCCATCAAGCGCGCGGGATCGCCCGGGAGCGCGCGGATGGCGATAAACACGATGATCGACACGCCGAAAATGATTAACGGCAGCGAAAGCACCTTTTTTGCGACGTACGCTTTCATATCACATCAGCCATGAGGTTATTGCTTCACCGCGTCGCGCACGACGATTTGTCCACCCGGCTGCATAACTACGCCGCTGATATTCTTACGGGCGGCATAGAGATCGTCCTGATAGAACAGCAGCACTTGCGGCGCTAATCCGCTGATCTGCTTTTGCGCCTGGAAGTAAAGATCTTTGCGTTTAGCATCGTCGAGGGTGGATGCGGCGGTGTCGATCAGATCATCGGTTTGCTTGTCGCTAAAGAAGCCCAAATTCGCCCCGCCCGGCGCAAAGCTGCTGGTGTGATAGAGCGGACGAAGCTGCAGATCCGAGCCATATAAACCGGAAGACCATGAGGCCAGCACCGCATCGGTGCCCTGCGCGGCCTTCTCTTTGCCATCGGCAAACGCCGCTTTAGTCCACACGCCGCTCTCCATCTGGCGCACGTTGAGCTTCACGTCGATTTTGCTCCACATGCCCTGCAACACTTGCGCCGTACGCGCATCGGGTGCCTGTACCGCAATCGACATCGGGAAACCGTCGGCGTAGCCCGCCGCTTTCAGCAGATCTTTGGCCTTTTGCAGATCATACGGATAGTCATGCAAACTTTTGTCGTAGTTGGGATCGACCGGTGCCAGTGCCGAATTGGCCGGTTGTGCATAACCAAACATGATGGCTTTCACCAACGCCTGCTGGTCGGTGGCGAGATTGAGCGCCTGACGCACGCGCACATCGCTCAGGGCTTTGCTTTGGGTGTTGAGATCTACCCAGAAGACGGCGGCACCTGGCGATTGTTTGAGATTAACGTTGGCGTTGTTTTTTAACATACCCGCGAACTGCGGCGGCACCGGGTTAATAATATCGACCTGCCCCGATTGCAGCGCCATATTCATTACCGACGGTTCACTGCTCCACGTCCATTTAATTTCATCTGGACCGGACGATTTCCCCCAATAATCCGGGTTCTTTTGTTCAAGCACATATTCGCCGGATTTGTATTGCACCAGTTTATAAGGTCCGGTGCCGTCGGCTTTATTGTTAATGCTGCCTGCCTTATCCGCTTGCGGGCTGACCATTAATCCCGGACCGGACGCTAAAACAGTTAAAAAGGCCGGATTAATTTTTTTCAGCTGAAACGTGACAGTAAGATCGTCTTTTTTCTTCACATCCTGAATAAAGGTGC
Organism: Enterobacter ludwigii; assembly: GCA_900068845.1. Taxonomy (GTDB): domain Bacteria; phylum Pseudomonadota; class Gammaproteobacteria; order Enterobacterales; family Enterobacteriaceae; genus Pantoea; species Pantoea ludwigii_A. The sequence continues at coordinate 113,605 of CEFQ01000008.1, read as the reverse complement.
GAATTTTTCCGCTGCCAGCTAAACCACGTTGCGTATTTAAATGACGCTGGAAGTTTGCCACTACCGCATCGGCATTAAAGGGCGTGCCGTCGTGGAATTTCACATTTGGCCGCAGGGTAAAAGTCCAGTTAAGTCCGCTCTCATCGGCTGTCCAGGATAATGCCAGTGCCGGAATGATTTTGCCGTCATCACCGAGGCGCGTCAGGCCTTCGTACATTGGGTCCAGCACCGTGCCAGTAAAGGTGGCGGTTTGGTTACCGGGATCCATGCTGCGCGGCGGTTCGTTCTGCATGATCACCAGCTGGCTGGCAAAAACGGAGGCGCTCGCCATCGACGCCCATAAACAGCCGGCCAGCGTCAGTACCTTGAAATGCTTATGTTTGCTTTCCATGAAGGCCCTCAATGAATCATTGAAACGATCGGTGAATGAATGAACGTCCTTAACACCACGCAAAATCTGTAGCGGCGCAATTTATTGCGCCGCTACGAAATGTGCGGGCTGCGAGACGACATCTAGCGCTTTGCTCATAAACATTGCGCTATATAAGCCACACTCACTGAACAAAAGCCAATAGATTGGTTCATATAATTTACTTATAATTAGATCTGCATTCAGAAATTTAACTAAATATCGTTGTATTTGTTTTCCGTCCTTATTATTGTCAGCACATTAGTGCTAACGCCGTGAGAACCTAATGCTCAATGCCCATCAGCAACAAATTCTGCGTTTGCTTATTGCGTCGCATGGCATGAGCCGCACCGCTATTGCGGAAAAAATGAAATTAAGCAAAGCCGCCATTAGTACGCTGATAAAAGAGATGCTGCAGGCCGGATTGCTGGAAGAGAGTATTCCTGAATCCAGCGGCCAGGGCCGTCCATCGGTGTTATTAAAAATGCGAGCTGACAGCGCCTATTTTCTTGGTGCCTCGCTGCTCGGCGAACGCGTGGTATTAGTGCTGATTGATATGCACGGCCATACGCTGGCTGCCACCCACATGCCGTTGAGTCTCGACCCGTCACAGCTGGCAAAAATGATAGCGGCGGCGATCCCGGACCTGATTGCACAGAAATCGATTTCGCAAGATCAGTTGATTGGCCTTGGCGTAACCCTTTCCGGGGTTGTCGATGAAAATCAAGCCATTTGCGTACAGTCCGCCCTGCTGGGCTGGAAAAACGTGCCGCTGGCAGAACTGCTGAAACAGCAAACCGGGCTGGAAGTGTCGTTAGAAAACGATGCCAAAGCGCTGGCGGTCAGCGAAAAGATTTTCGGCGTGGCCAAAAAAGCGCGCAACTTTACCCTGATTTCGCACGGTGACGGCATTGGCTCGGCGCACTTCTTTCAGGGCCAACTGCACCGTGGTGCACACGGCGCTGCCGGTGAAATCGCCCACTGCACCATCGAGCCTGGCGGACGTCCCTGTCGCTGCGGCAAGCGCGGCTGCCTCGATACGCTGGCATCGTTAACCGCTATCCGCGAAAGCATGCGCGATAAAGCGCTGGAGACTGAATCGATTGCCGAACTGGAAGCACTGGCGGTGAAGGGTAACAGCGCAGCGATTGCCATTCTGCATCAGGCCGGTCATGCGCTGGGTTTATCGATCGCCAATATCATCCAGATGAATGACCCCGAATTAATTGTTATTGCGCATCAGCCCGATGCGTTTGATGGATTGCTGAAAACCGTGGTGATGCAGGCAATCGATAGCCATGTGCTGCCGTCGATCATCGGCAAAACGCCGATCTCCAGTATGGTCATCAACGAAGAGAGCTGGGCCAGAGCCGCAGCCAGTGTGGCGGCGTATCGTTTTATCATTCATTTACCCGACTAGCGGAGGCTGCTATGCGCATTGCTTTTGGTGGAATTCATACTGAGTGCAGTACTTACAATCCGGTGCTGAATTATGCCGACGACTTCCGCATCGTGCGCGGGGATGAACTGACCACCAATCCCTACTTTGCTTTCCTGCAGGATTATGATGCCGAGTTTCTGCCCACCTTCCACGCGCGCGCCATTGCCGGTGGTCCAGTGGCGCGCATCACTTACGACGATTTTAAGCAGGATTTCCTGACGCGCCTCGCGGCACAGTTGCCGGTGGATGGCGTTTATCTCGCCATGCACGGCGCGGTGTATGTCGAAGGCATGGAAGATGCCGAAGGCGACTGGATCAGCGCTACCCGCGCGTTAGTCGGCCCGGATTGCCCGATCAGCGTAAGCTACGATCTGCACGGCAATGTCACACAGCGCATCATCGATGCCATTGATATGTTCTCGACTTATCGCACCGCGCCGCACATTGATGTGGAAGAGACCATGCGCCGCTCGGTATCGATGCTGGTGAAAAGTCTGCAAACCGGCGTTAAACCTGGCGTGGTGTGGGCGCCGATTCCGGTGGTGCTGCCCGGTGAGCGCACCAGCACCGAAGATGAACCCGCCAAAAGTTTGTATGCCCGTTTGCCCGGCATTAATGCGCTAGAACATATTTGGGATGCCTCACTGATGGTCGGTTACGTCTGGGCTGACGAACCGCGCGCCACCGCCGCCGCGATCATGACCGGCACCGATGCTGATGTACTGGCGGAACAGGCCGCAAAACTGGCACTGGCGTATTGGCAGGCGCGCGATGAATTTAGCTTTGGCTGCGTGACTGGCAGCATTGAAGAGTGCGTAGCGATGGCCATCGCCAGCGAAACCGCACCGGTGATTCTGGCCGATTCAGGAGATAACCCCACCGGTGGCGGCGTCGGCGATCGTGCAGATGTGTTGGCAGAACTGATTCGCCAGAACGCCCAAGAGGTTATCGTTGCTGGCATTACCGATAAACCGGCCACTGATGCGGCCTTTGCCGCCGGCGTTGGCGCAACCTTAACGCTAACCGTTGGCGCGTCGCTCGATCCGGCGGGCGGTAAAGTACAGGCCGAATTTGTCGTGAAGCATCTCAGCGACGATGCACGTTCCCTCGCAAAACAAGCGCTGCTGCAAACCGGCGGCATTACGCTGGTGGTCGCCGATCGTCGTCGTCCGTATCACAACCTGGCCGATTTCACCCTGCTTGGCCTGCAACCTGCTGCGGCTAAAATTGTGGTGGTGAAGTCGGGGTATTTGTCGCCAGAACTGGCGCCGCTGGCCAATCCCAATTTGATGGCGCTGTCAGAAGGTGTGGTCGATCAATATGTGGAACGCTTAACGCGCAACCGCAAATTACAGCCTGCTTATCCATTTGATAAGGACTTCACTTTCCTGCCGGTTTGCAGCCTGTCGGCGCGCTTTGTGGTAGTGAAATGAACACGGTCGCCTCAGCAGTCGAACCGGTGCTGCGCATCGAAAATCTGACGGTGGCCTTTCGCGTTGACGATCAATGGCGCGATGTGGTGAAAAACGTCTCGTTAAGCGTTAATGCGGGTGAAACGCTAGCGATAGTTGGCGAATCCGGTTCGGGTAAAAGTGTCACGTCGATGGCGATCATGCGCTTACTCAACATGCGTCACGCACGCGTCAGCGGCAACGTGCTGCTGAACGGCGTCGATCTGCTAACGCTGAGCGAATCCGCCATGCGCGATATTCGCGGCAATGCGGTGGCGATGATTTTTCAGGAGCCAATGACCAGCCTGAATCCCTCCTTCACCATCGGTAATCAAATTGCTGAAGCGCTGATCAATCACCGCAAAATCAGCAAACGCGTCGCGCGTGAAGAGACCCTTCGGCTGCTGGAAAAAGTGCGTATCCCCAATGCCGCTAAACGCTTCAATGATTATCCGCACCATTTTTCCGGCGGGATGCGGCAGCGCGTGATGATAGCCATGGCGCTGGCGCTGCGGCCAAAACTGCTGATTGCGGATGAACCCACCACCGCGCTGGACGTCACCATTCAGGGGCAAATTCTTGATCTGATTAAGACGTTGCAGGAAGAGGAAGGCACCGCGGTGCTGTTTATCACTCACGATATGGGCGTGGTAGCCGAAGTATCGGATCGCACGCTGGTAATGTATCAAGGTGATGTGATGGAAACCGGCACCACCGCAGCGATTTTCTCCGCGCCCGCCGCCGATTACACCCGCACGCTCATTGCTACTGTGTCACAGCCAGGCGCAATGCGCGGCATTGCTGGGCCACGAAAGTTTTCTTTTAACGACGATAGCGCGGCGCCTGATTCCCCCCGCCTATCCGCATCGCGTCAGCCGCTGCTGTCGGTGAAAAATCTCAGCACCCGCTTCAGCATTCATGAAGGCCTGTTCAGCCGCAAAACGGGCGCAGTTCATGCGGTGGAAAACATCTCGTTTGATTTGATGCCGGGCGAAACCTTGTCGCTGGTCGGTGAATCCGGCTGCGGTAAATCCACCACCGGACGTTCGCTGACGCGCCTCGTCACGCCAGACGCTGGCGAAGTGGCCTTTGATGGTTACGATGTGCTGAATTTGTCTGCGCATGAGTTACGCACGTTGCGCCGCGCCATGCAGATGATTTTTCAGGACCCGTTCGCCAGCCTTAATCCGCGCATGTCGATACTGGAAGCGCTCACCGAACCCTTTCTGCAACATCGCTTAGGCAGTAAAGCCGAGGCGCGCGAGAAAGCTGCATCACTGATGGAGCGCGTCGGTTTATCTGCCAGCATGATGCAACGCTATCCGCACGAGTTTTCGGGCGGCCAGCGCCAGCGCATCTGCATCGCCCGTGCGCTGATGCTCGATCCTAAAATGATCATCGCCGATGAGTCGGTGTCAGCGCTGGACGTCACGGTAAAAGCGCAAATCATCAATCTGCTGCTCGACCTGCAACAAAGCCTTGGGCTGTCGTATCTGTTTATTTCGCACGACATGGCGGTGGTCGAACGCATTAGCCATCGCGTTGCGGTGATGCTGTTGGGAGAAATTGTCGAAATCGGCCCGCGCGCGGCAATCTTTGAAAATCCGCAGCATGATTACACGCGTAAATTACTGTCGTCGGTGCCTGTGCCCGATCCGGCGCGCCGTCATATGAAACGCCAGCTGGACATCAGCGAGCTAAAAAGTCCGGTGCGCGCGCTGGGCTTTGTGCCCGAAACGCGACGTTATCGTGAGGTCAGTGATGGACATTGGGTGATGGAATGACTCATCTTCATAACGCGCACAATCTGTAGCGGCGCAATTTATTGCGCGATAAATCGCGCCGCTACGGTATGTACGGTAATTAATACAGGGCTTGACTGATCGGCATTACGCGATTTATTGCCCGTCTTTGAGCAAAGCGCGCTAATCGCGCCGCCCTCAATTCAATCACCTGAAAGCAACCGGCGGGCGGTGAAATCCTGCTGAGTCATGCGCGTCGTCTGCTCAGCCTGAGTGATGAAGCCTGGCGCGCGTCTTCAACCCAACGAAACGGAGATCAAGTGACACAATACAATCAGTATGGTCAGCCGGTTGGTTTTGACTTAGCTGACTGGCAGCCAGCCACTTTTCCACCTGCCGATATCCTCGCAGGGCGTTTTTGCCAGTTAGCCCCGTTGCAAGTTGCTCATAGCGAAGCGTTATTTGCCGCTTTTTCACTGGCACCTGACGAGCGGGACTGGACCTGGCTGGGCGCATCGCAGCCACGATCGCTAGCCGCGATGACCGACTGGATCATTAACAAACTAAGCGACAGTGGATTGGTCAGTTATGCGGTGATCGATCACGTTAACCAACAAGCAGTGGGTGCAGTCTGCTTCGCCAACATTGACGTGCAGAACGGTGCAATTGAGATTGGCCATGTCACCTGGTCGCCGCTGATGCAGCGCAACGTGTTGGGTAGCGAGGCGTTATATCTGTTGTTACAGCAGGCCTTCGCGCTAGGTTATCGCCGCGTTGCCTGGCGTTGCGATTCTCTTAATCTCGCTTCACGACGAGCGGCAGAGCGCATCGGTTTCACCTTCGAAGGCCGCTTCCGTCAGGCCATGACGCGCAAACAGCGCAATCGCGATACCGATTGGTTGTCGATCATTGATCGCGAATGGCCGCCTGTTCGCCATGCATTCACGCATTGGCTGGCAGCGGAGAATATGGATGATCGCGGCTGCGAACAGCAAAAACTGCGTAGCTTTTTTCCAGCGGAATGACGTTGACTATACTGACAAGCTTTTAGCTTCTCTGTCCGCAATTTAAGAGGTACTTATGTCCAATGTATTTATCATTGGCGGCGCAGGCAATATTGGCCGTCGTCTGGCATCACTGCTGGTAAAAAATGGGCACACTGCGCGCCCGCTATTTCGTAAATCAGAGCAAGAGCAGCTGTTGCGTCAACTGGGCGCTGCGCCCGTTAATGGCGATTTAACCGCGCTGGATGCAAAATCCCTTGCCGCTTTGATGGCGGGCAGCGATGTCGTGGTTTTTTCCGCGGGTGCAGGTGGTAAAGGCGGTGAAGAGATGACGAACGCCATTGATGGCGAAGGATTAAAAACCGCGGTTGCTGCGGCACAGCAGGCGGGCATCTCGCGTTTCCTGTTGGTCTCCGCATTCCCGGAAGCTGGCCGAGCGAAAAACCTCTCCACCACCTTCGAAAACTACATGCGCGTGAAAAAAGCCGCAGACGTCGCACTGGCGGAAAGCGATCTGGATTGGGTGATACTGCGCCCGGGCACCTTGACCGACGAAAAAGGCCAAGGCCAGGTACGTGCGGGTTTGGCGATCCCGTATGGCGATATCACTCGTGATGACGTGGCGGCGACGCTGGCTGAAATCATCGAACAACCCGGCGTCAGCCGCGTCATCATTGAACTGACGAGCGGAGACGTACCGGTGCAGGACGCGATAAAACAGATGGCACGTTGAAGACTGCCATCAAGCCATTAAACGTGCCTACTCATCGAGAGATCGTAAATGATCTTTCCTGTTGAGCGTCATCAGCGCTGGAATACTTACCGCCGCGGTGACGATGATATACCAGGCCGGGATATCCAGATTTCCGGTCTGCTTAATCAGAGACGTAATGATAAGCCCTGCGCAACCGGAGAAAATGGCGTTGGATAAAGAATACGCCAGACCCAACCCGGTATAGCGTACGCGCGTGGGGAACATTTCCGATAACATTGCCGGGCCCGGCCCTGCCAGCAATCCCACAATTCCGCCGGCGACAAACACCACCAGCGCCTTAATTAATAGCGTTGAGGATTCTGCCTGAAGTACTTTCAGTAACGGTAATGCCAGCACCAGCAACAGGCATGCTGCGAAAACCATTACGCTGCGACGGCCAATTTTGTCACTGAGAATGCCCGCCGGAATGATGGTTGCTGCAAAACCGAGGTTAGAGATCACCGCAATCAACAGCGCCTGATTAAAGCCAGTGTGCAGGGAAGATTGCAGATAGGTTGGCATGATCACCAGATAGGTATAGCCCGCAGCAGACCACACCATCACGCGGCTGATTGCCAGCAAAATAATCCTGAGCGTCGCAGCAAAACTGGCGCTGACCGCCGCAGGCTGTTGCTCTTTTTTAGCTTGCTGCTGACGCACAAAGCTGGGCGTTTCTTCCATGCTATAACGCAGCCACAGCGCCACAATCCCCATCGGCAACGCGAGGAAGAAAGGTATGCGCCAACCCCAACTGTGCATCTCCTCCACACTCAACACCGCCGATAGCAATGCAACAATCCCGGCACCAGCCAGCAGACCCAATGCGACGGTGAATGATTGCCAGGCACCATATCGTCCGCGCTGGCCTTTAGGCGCGAACTCCGTCATCAAAGACACCGCACCGCCGTATTCACCCCCGGCAAATAAGCCTTGCAGAATACGCAGCGCGGTAATGATCAGCGGTGCCGCCACGCCAATACTGGCATAAGTAGGAATGACGCCGATGGCTGTCGTCACCAGCGTCATCATGATCAAGACAAAAATCAGCGTGGGCTTACGCCCAATACGATCCCCCATGCGGCCGAAAAATATGGCGCCCAGCGGCCGGAAGAAAAAGGCGATGGCGAACGAGGCGTAAGTCAGAATAATGCCGGTCAGTTCGGCTTCACCCTGCAGGCGAAAGAAATTCTGCGCGATTACCGTGGCGAGAAAGCCATAAACCGCAAACTCGTACCATTCAATGAAATTGCCCACTGAGCCGGCGATTAATGCGCGCTTTTGTGCATCGTTTGTAATATGAGGCTTCGGCATTTCTCTTCCTCCTGTCGACTATTTGAAAAATGCAGTCAAAATAGCGCTGAACGCCGAGCCGGTTACAAAAGCCTGTGCTGTTTTCACCTCTTCGCTGCGAATATCGGCAAATCGCGCGAGTGCGCGCTCCGCATCCACAGCATCAATCTCCTCATACTGCTTTTCAAATCCCTGCGTAATAAGCTGCAACGTGCCGCTTTTATCTGAAGATTCCAAAACAGCTATCTGCTTATCCTTCGCAAAAAAAAGGTAGTGCGGCATCAGACGCTCCTGATCAGTGATGATTAATAAAGGAATAAACTACCTTAGAAGAATGGTATCTGCACATAAATGGCGTAATGATTGTGAACTGCGGCAGCCTGAGGTGCCATCAATCCCCGCAGGCGGTAAAGAGGTTTGAGGTCGACAGGAGATGAAATGGGTGAGGTACCAGGCAGCCTAAATGGCCTACCTCCCTGATACTGAGGGTGGGTTGAGTCTTGGCAACGAAGTCCTTACTGCTAAAAAAGTCAGTATCGGGCCTGCACGCTTCAGTTAAAAGAACGTCTTCAGCTATTTTTTAGGCAAAAAGGTTTCTCCCACTATTCTTTCATGCATAACAGGCAAAATACCGCTCGGCTGTTGGGATGATGAGTGTGGAAATATTGCCATGCATGTTCGGGAGAATAAAACGATCCCATGAATACACGATTATCATAGGCGGGTGCCAGACGGCAGCTATCGCGATGCAAGCTGCAGCAACCTTCTGTATCCTCCTGACTAAAAACGTAAAAATCCGTTATGGTGAATTTCATCCGCTACTCCTCATGGGCCGAGATAAATAACAATCAATAAAACTCTTTAAAGTCGCCCGTTGCGGATACTCTTTATACATTTTAGCAACCAGCTCAAAATGAGCCTTAAATTAATTATAGCCTGCATGGCGCTGAGCACATTAAATTAAAAGAAAACTTATTTAAGCCGAGCGCAATAAGGAGATAATAAAATATTCTATTATTTAACACCCTCACACCGTTACGCTTAATAGGGCCAATAATTACTATTAATCCTTATTATAACCTATAAGCCCATCTCTAAGACTACTCTTAAAAACACACTTTCTATTTCCGATCAATTAAACTTAAGTAAACTTAAATTTTAAAACGTATCGGAGATAATATTATGCTCAGTTATACAATCCGCATTGAATTGAAAGAACCTAACGCTGGCACGCAAATTGAACTGCTGTATGCGATGCTTGAGAATGGCTTTGCGCGCAGCTTAGTGTGCGAAAAAGGGTATGCTTATGTTTTACCGACGAATGAGTATGTGTATGAAGGTAATGAAAATATAAGAAGTTTAACCGACAGAGTGGTTACATTGGTGAGTGAATTCAGCGAAGATCCTTCGGTGATGATTACCCAATCTACCGCGCGCTGCTGGTCAGGGTTGCGCGGTGTGAACCTCGCATGAACGACAGGATAAACGCCCTCTCGCGGCCGCGATGGCGTTTATGTAACAACTTAACATAACTTAATTTTTATTCACGCATAAATCTCAAAGACGCACGCCAATAAAGCGAAGCGGAATAATGATCTTTTTCTGGTATATTTATTTACTGATAAAGAACCCAGCGAAAAAGCTAAACCGGAAATGGCATCACTTCCGGTTTAGTGAGACAGAGTATCAGGCAAAATAAATCAGCCAGGATAAATACCGCGATCTTTACGCGCCAGCAAAATACGTTCGCAGGCAACGATATAGGCAGCTGTACGCAATGAGCAGCGTTTATCTGCCGCTTTGTCCCAAACGTGAACCATCGCCTCCGTCATGATGCGGTCCATACGCTTGTTAATCTCCTCTTCGCTCCAGAAGAAACTCGCCATATCCTGCACCCATTCGAAGTAACTCACCGTTACCCCGCCGGCGTTACAAATGACGTCCGGCACCACCTGCACGCCACGATTGGCCAGCACATCATCGGCATCCGGGTAGGTTGGGCCATTAGCCCCTTCCAGCACCAGTTTGGCACTGATGATCTCTGCGCGCTCGCGGGTAATTTGTCCCTCAAGTGCTGCCGGGATCAGAATATCCATCTCGGTGGTCCAGAACTGTTCTCTGTCGATCTCACGCGCACCAGGGAAACCAGCAATCTGTTTATGCTCGATCTGCCATGCACTCAGCGCGGCTAAATCGATGCCGCCCTCGTTGAGTAAGGTCGCCGTGTGATCCTGAATCACCACCACGCGCGCCCCGGCTTCGGCGAAGAGACGTGCTGCCTCGCTCCCCACATTACCAAAGCCCTGCAGCGCTACGCGCGCCCCTTCAATGGTGATGTTAGAACGTTCTGCCACTTCACGACCGGTAATAAATACGCCACGGCCCGTCGCTTTCTCACGCCCTAACGAACCACCAAGATGAATCGGTTTACCGGTGACAACACCGGTAATGGTGGTGCCATGGTTCATGGAGTAGGTATCCATCATCCACGCCATGACTTTGCCGTTGGTACCCACATCCGGCGCTGGGATATCTTTCTGTGGACCAATAATCAAACCGATTTCACTGGTGTAGCGGCGCGTTAATCGCTCCAGTTCACCTTCAGACAACGCATGTGGATCGACACGAATCCCGCCCTTCGCGCCACCGTAGGGCAGGTTGACCGCCGCACACTTAATGGTCATCCAGGCCGAGAGCGCCATCACTTCGTTCAGGTCGACTGCCGGATGGTAGCGCACGCCCCCTTTGCCCGATCCGCGTGAGAGATTGTGCTGTACGCGGTAGCCTTCGAAGTGGCGAATCGAGCCGTCATCCATCTGCACCGGGATGTCGACAATCAGTGCTCTTTTAGGATGGCGCAGGGTTTCTATCCAGCGAGACAATTCACCAAGGTAAGGCGCAACGCGGTCAATTTGGCTCAGGTAGGTAGTCCAGGGAGATGTACTGCTTTCAGAAGCGTAAGATAACTTTTCCATGAGAAGCCTGTATGATCAGAGTTATTTATATTGAAAAGACGTGGAAAGGTAATGCATTGCACTAGACGGAAAGTAATTTAACACCTTTTCAGAAAACCGGATCACGCCAAATAAGGAGGATTTAACTTTTTCGACACAAAAATGCGTTAATGAATGAATAACTAAGCATTAAATTTACCCCACATACAGCGCATATTCATGCAAGTAATATTCACTAAATTGCATAAAATTTGATTTTATTCCTATTTTTCAGTTCTTTGATGGTCATCAAAAAGTGAATAAACTGTTATTTTTCCGCATTGACTTTGTTAACTCACGCAACCACGATGAGTAAAACTCAGCGGGAAACCTCCAACATGATGTAGGCGTTTATTAGTTTTACTTTTATTTCATCTATTTAAACGAGCCTCTTTAACGGTTAAAGAGAGACGTTGCGTGATTTCGTGCGCAGAAATAAATAAAACCTTATTTGCCATTGGTGCTTGCGGGCAGGCATCACCCTGCGTCTTTTTGCCAGACTGAAGGAATCATTGTGTCTAACCAACCTACACAAGAGCAGATTCAGCCTGCTCGGGCTAACGACGCCCCGCAAAAACTGCAGCGAGGGCTCAGCGAACGCCATATTCAGATGATCGCCTTAGGCGGATCCATCGGCACCGGGCTGTTCATGGGTGCCGGACGCAATATTGCGGTGGCCGGAACCTCGATTTTAATCATCTATATTCTGGTCGGCTTCTTTAGCTATATGGTGATGCGGGCGATGGGCGAAGTGCTGCTTAGCCGACTGGACTATCGCTCATTTGCCGATTTCGTCGGCGATTATCTCGGGCCTAAGGCCAGCTTTTTTCTCGGCTGGTCATATTGGCTAAGTTGGGTGGTGACCTGCATCGCCGATGTGGTGGTGTGCGGCGCCTATATGCAGTATTGGTTCCCGGAAATGTCGGCGTGGATACCCGCGTTGTTCACCCTGGGGATTTTGTGTTTGTTTAACATGTTGTCGGTGAAAGCCTTTGGCGAGGCGGAATTCTGGTTTGCACTGATCAAAGTGATTACCATTATTGCGCTGATTATTACCGGCGGATGGATGGTGTTTACCGGTTGGACCTCACCGGATGGCGTACAAGCTTCGGTGCATAACCTGACCGATCCGGCGGTGTTTATGCCGCACGGCATCACCGGTTTTCTTGCCGGTTTCCAAATCGCTATTTTCTCTTATACCGGGATTGAACTACTCGGCACGATGACCGCGGAAACCCGTGATCCCGAGAAAATTTTGCCACGCGCGATTAACGCTTTGCCGCTGCGGATTGTGATTTTCTATATGCTCTCCATGATGGTGATTATTGCGGTTACCTCATGGCAAGGTGTATCGCCGGATACCAGCCCGTTTGTCACCTTGTTTGCCAAGGCTGGACTGCCCGCGGCGGCGGCGATCATTAATTTCGTGGCGCTGACTTCCGCAATGTCGTCCGCCAATAGCGGCGTCTACTCCAGCACCCGCATGTTGTATGGCCTGTCAGTAGAGCAGCATGCCCACTGGCAGTTCCGTATTCTGTCACGCACCACACGCATTCCGCTGCGCAGTTTACTGTTCTCCTGCTTCTGTATGCTGAGCGGTACCTTACTGCTGTTCCTGGTGCCAAATGTATCAACGCTGTTCACCATCGTTTCCACGCTGGCCGCCATTCTGGTGATCTATTGCTGGGGAATGATTCTGGTGTCTTATCTGGTGTACCGCAGGCAACGTCCGGATTTGCATCAAAAATCAAAATTTAAGATGCCCGGCGGCAGGATGATGGCCTGGGCGACACTGATATTCTTCCTGTTCTCAGTGGTGATCATGATATTTGATCCCGATACGCTTGCGGCTTTAGCGGCCTCACCGGCGTGGTTTATTGCGCTGTGGCTGTGCTGGAAGATGAAGGAGAAGCGCAAACAGGCCGTGAAGTTGACGGCCTGATCGGGTCGCTACTTCATCAACACCTGAAACTGCGGATTAAACTCGTCGAAAATCGGCAGCGCCGCGGCGCCCAGCGCGGCGGTATCGCTGCCGGTCATACCGATTTTTAAGCGGGTGCCGGTGAGGTAGCGGCCACGCACCGATTGATACAGCGGCGGCAGGCGGCGAATGATTTTATCCAGCAGTACGGCGGGCATCATGCCACCGATAATCACGCTTTCGGCATCGAAGATGCACTCCAGCAGATTAATCGCCTGGCGCAGCGGCGTGAGCATGGTATCAATCCAGCGGTCGAACAGCGCTGGATCGACCTCGAGCAGATCTTCCGGTAAGGCGGTCATCGGATCGAGGCCACAAAATTCATAGGCAGCCTGCAGTGAAACATAACGCTCCAGACAGCCGTGATTGCCGCAGTAACATTCGCGTCCGCCCGGTTCCACCACCACATGCCCCACTTCACCGGCGTTATGCGCGTGGCCGCTGTAGACGTGACCATCCATGATGATGCCCGCGCCCAAACCGGTGCCAATGTAGAGATAGATAAACGAATTGAGCTGGCGCGCCACACCATGAAAACGTTCGCCAATCGCCGCCACCGTGGCATCATTTTCTAATGTGACCGGCACGCCGCTCATGGCGGCCAGTTTGGCCTCAATATCCACCTGTTCCCAGCCGTGCAGCGTGGTGGGACCCTTCGAAGAGATGCCCTCAACACCAAACGGACCGGGCATCACCACCCCCATTCCCAGCACTTTGTGCCAGCGCTCGCCCAGCTGCGTTTTGATCTCGCTCAGCACCTCGGCGATGCGCGCTAATGTGGCATCCGGTTGCGGCTTTTGCACCAGAGTAAGGCGGCGGAAATGAATTTCGCCCGTGAGATCCACCAGCACAATCAGCAGCGTTTGGTGATCAAGATGAATGCCGATCGAGAAGGCGCTGGCGGGATTGAGCGTTACTGGAATCGCCGGTTGGCCACGTCCTTGTTTGCGTGGCGCGCGGCTGGTAAGCAGTTCGGCTTGCTCCAGTTCCGCTACGATATTCGACACCGTTTGTGGCGTCAGCGCGGTGAGACGGGCCAGTTCGGCGCGGGTGAGTTCGCCGTGCAGGCGAATGGCTTCAATGATCACGCGACGATTGTGCGCCCGTGCATGTTCCAGATTGGTTCCCGACGTTTTCACCTTGATCCCTTCCCTTTCGTCACTTGCGCTGCAAATAGCCGCATCAATATCCCTGATCGCCCACAGTGATTACAACCCCTTCGGGTAGTTGAATGGGTACATCCACAAATTGGTCAGGCCGGCACGAACACAACATTAACTTCATAGTTAAAGAACACACCGTGTTTAACCGTTTCCGGCTGAAAAATCGGCCAAAACATCATGAAAAATCCTAAAACAACCCTATTAAGACTCGGTTTAACAGGATTGGATTATCTTTATAACTCATTGATTGTAAGGCTATGTTAATTTTATTTAGGTGTTTTTGCTATATTTCTGTGAATTTTAGATAAATATACTTTGGTGAATTTTTTGTTTTGCGTTGCGATTAATCGAAACAAAAAAGTAACACTTGTGTTATTAAACTTTAAAAATGCTATCAGATGGTTTTTTATGTTGCGTTAATTGCTCATGACAGTGATTTAATTTAATAAAGTAGTCCCATTGTCACATTTTCTCCATTTTAATAACATTTATTGCGCCAGATGATTACTAAGCCTTATCGAATGGAAAAAGCGCTGACATGGAAATGGGAACGGTAAACTTCTAAGGAGTCTTTGTGCCTTTAGTCTCTGACGAGCGTCTGTATGGATACACAATTTTCCAGCATCTTGAGTATCGGCTTTCAACCAGAACCCTTATTAACATTAAAAATGGACGTATTAAAAGATTCGGTAAGACGAAAGCGAGACTGTTCGAGTATCTCCTGGCGGGGATGGAAAATGAAATTGTCTATGATAATGACATCATCATAAGCGTTTTTGAAAATTATGGACTCCGGTGTTCGAAATCCTATTTGTTGTCAATGATGAAGAAAATCCAAAATGCGTTTAATACCGTGGGCTTTGAACGATACCCTTTTACAAGAATATATAGGAAAGCATACAAAATCGACTGCGGATCTTTAGAGCGTATATATGTTTTCAAACCGTCGTCACAATGACGATAATTAATTTATTAAGGAATGAATTTTGACAGCGCTATTGGTTTTCTCACGAAACTTTGCCATGAAGCAGGCCGTCACTTCATTAACCCCAGCCAATGGGAAAATATTTTACTTTGACAATCGGTTGGAGTTTTTGGTCAGCGCGACCGTCCTGAATAATGCTTATATCCTTATCGACACAATAAGTGAAAACAGCGAGGATATTCGCTGGCTCTATTACCGACTTGCGGCGAGGGAGTTATTACGCTTAACCTATTTTATTGCGCCAGAGAATAACAAGGCGAACGTTTATTTAAAATCCTTCCGGCTTGTCTCCACGCTTAAAGATCTTAAGCAGCTGTGCGATCGCGTCTCTAAGCATCGGGCAGCGGAAAGCCCATGCGCATTAAAAGACGTATTATACCAGAGATTATCGACGCGACTGTCGCACGACCATTTAAATTTTCTCCTGAGGGTTTATGATAAATCGACAAGTCACTATCGAATTAGAAATAAATGCGAAAATAACAAGAATTATTATGTAAGAAATCGTCTGGCGCTAGGCAGCGGGCTGGAGATGAAACAGCTTATTTTACTTTTATCATCGCAGAGCCTGAGGTGATCATAGATAAATAACGCCCATTCATTTCCACCAACGAAAAATTTTTAATTTAGCGGTCCTGTTCCGCTCTTCCTGCGCAAAAATAAATTTTGTGCAGGCAACTTCAATCCTGAGGATATATAGCAATGCAAATTAAGTTAAGCAGTGTCTTTCGAAATATGGTTGTGGCTGCAGCTGTTTCTGGAATAACGTTTGCCGCCAGTGCAGCAGATGGAAAGATCAACTTTACCGGCACCATTCTGGATTCTGCATGTACGATTGATACCAATACGGCGAATCAGACCGTTAACCTCGGCAAAATCCCGAAAAGCTCATTTAACGCGGCCGGAGCCGTTGCTGCCGCAACCCGCTTCAGTATTGTGTTGAACAACTGCCCTGCGGCCGTTACTTCTGCCTCGATTAAGTTTGATGGTAATGCGGACAGCTCCGACACCAATATTCTTGCACTCAACAGCGGTCAAACGGCGAAAGGCGTTGGCGTAGCGTTTTATGAAGAGGATGGCATCACCGCGATTCCGCTGGCTACCCAGTCTAAGAGTATCACGCTTGATACCAGCGCAGGCGAAGAACCCGCTAACAGCAATAAGATGACCTTCGTAGCGAAATATAAGGCGACGCAGGCTGCCGTGGTAGCGGGAACGGCAAACGCAACGTCAGATTTTACCATTACTTATCAGTAACGCGCCGGGCGTACCTAAGGTACGCCCTATTGTCTCTCGCTGAAATGTCGGGGAAGTATGATGAGTCAACTTATTCGAACGATTGTATTATTAGGCGCTTGCTTACTCTCCCTGCCGGGGCAGGCCAGCATAACCGTCGGCGGAACGCGCTTAATTTATAACGAAACTGAAAACGAAGCCTCACTCCCTGTAAGTAACAGTCAGGATGGTGTTCCCTATTTAATTCAGTCATGGGTTGAGTTAAGTGAAAACTCAAAGGAGCAGGTTCCTTTTATCGTCACGCCGCCGCTTTTCCGCCTCGACGGTGGTCATGAAAATACGTTGCGGGTCATTTATACTGGCGAAAAGAAACTGCCTGAAAATCGCGAGTCTATTTTTTGGCTAAACGTTAAATCTATTCCTTCGATGACCCGGTCTGATGAAAATCGGCTGCTCATTGCCGTTAAGACGCGCATGAAGCTTTTCTACCGACCTGCAGCTCTGACCTCAGAAAAAGCAGGTGAGGCATGGACGAAATTAACGTTTGAGCCTCGTGGGGAACGCCTGCTAATTATTAATCCGACGCCGTTCTATATTTCTCTTCATTCATTAAAAGTTGGCAATAAAACCATTGCGCAGCCGCCAATGATTTCACCCTTTAGTTCCGAAACGATAGCAGGAAGTGGAAATCAGGTGACATGGAAAGCAATAAATGACTTTGGTGGGGTAACCACAGAAAAGCGCCAGATGCTGAAATAAAAAATATTAACATTACGCTATGTCACTCGCGCAGGTAAGCAAGGTGAATACTGTTTCTTTTTCTCGATATGCATTTTTATCTGACTCGTGGCCTCACCGCGTAAGTCAACTCTCGACATTAGCACTCTTTATTTCGGGCGTTTTTCCCGCAGCCGCGGGCGAACTTTATTTCATGGCCGATGCGCTTGAAAAAACACACTCGACTTCCGGGAGCATCGATTTGGGCCGCTTCGAGCGAGGAGAGCAGTTACCCGGCACCTACAGGGTGGAAATCTGGCTTAATGAGAATTATATCCGAACGGAAAATATCTCTTTTGTCTCTGTAAAAGGGTTCGGGCTGGCACCGGAGCTTAACCGTGGTGTGCTGGAATCACTCGGTGTCAGGGTTAAGGCATTTCCTGAATTAGCCATGCTGCCGGCCGAGGTCATTATTACCGACCCCGGCGCATTTATCCCGGATGCCACCACCCGGCTAGATTTTGACAAGCAGAGACTGGATATCTCGATCCCTCAATCGGCGCTTAACACGCGTGCGCGCGGCACCGTTGACCCGTCGCTCTGGAACCAGGGCATTTCTGCATTGCTGGTAAATTACAGCATCAACGGGTCGCGCAACTGGAGCAGAGACGGTGAGACGCAAGAACAGTTTTACACCAACCTGCAAAGCGGTATTAACGCGGGGCCGTGGCGTCTGCGTAACTACAGCATCGCGACGAAGAACAACGGAAAACAGTCATTTTCGTCGCTAAATACCACCCTGAGCCGCGACGTCCAGTTTTTGAGAGGTCAGTTTCAGCTGGGGGAAACCAGCACACCCGGCGAGGTATTTGACAGCGTGATGTTTCGCGGCGCGCAGATTTTCTCCGATGACACCATGCTGCCGGAGAGCATGCGCGGCTTCGCCCCCATCATTCGGGGGATCGCCCGCACCAACGCCACGGTTACCGTGAAGCAAAACGGCTACACGGTTTATCAAACCTACGTGGCGCCCGGCAGCTTTGAAATTCGCGATCTTTATCCTACGTCGGCGAGCGGCGATTTGGACATTGCCGTTGCAGAAGCCGACGGCAGCGTCCAGCATTTCGTGCAGCCCTTCTCTGCGGTTCCCGTCATGCTGCGGGAAGGACGCGTGAAGTATGCGTTGAGCGCAGGAGAGTACCGAACCACGAAGAATGGCGCGCAAACGCCCTTATTCGGCCTGGGCACACTGGCCTATGGCCTCTCCAATAATCTCACGCTGTACGGCGGCGTCCTCGGGGCGAGCAACTATGCGTCCGGGGTACTTGGCACCGGCCTTAGTTTTGGCGATGTAGGCTCGCTGTCGGCGGACATTACCGCTGCCGATAGCCAACTCGTTGATGAGAAAAACCGCCGTAGCCGCGGGCAGTCCTATCGCGTGCAGTATTCGAAAACGGTGGCCACCACCGACACTACCGTGACGCTCGCCAGCTATCGCTACTCAACGGAAGGGTTTTATACCTTTCAGGAAGTGAATGAATTCAGCAGCCAGCGTTATAACAAGCGAAGCCGACTGCAGCTCAACCTCAGCCAGTCGCTGCAAAGCTGGGGAAATTTCTATATCTCTGCATACCAGCAGGATTACTGGAGCAAGCGAGGCTATGAACGTAACGTCAGTACCGGCTTTAACACCAGTATTAGTAATATCAATTACTCGCTTGGCTACACCTACAGCGAAACGCCGGGCAAAGATCGTAAGGACCAGATTGTAGCCTTCAGCTTACAGGTGCCGCTGAGCAAATGGCTGCCGCAAAGCTGGGGCAACTACAGCGTGAATATGCAAAAGAACGGTCCTGAAACGCACCAGGTGGGGCTGAGCGGCACCGCACTCGCCGATAATAATCTGAGCTACCTGGTCCAGCAGGGCTATACCTCTTCGGGTGGGGAATCGAGAAGCTCCCTAAGTGGAACCTATAAGGGCGGCTATGGCACCGTGAGCGCGGGCTACAACCACAGCCAACAGAACAGTCAGCTGAATTTCGGCCTGCAGGGCGGGATCGTCGCCCATGAGCATGGCGTGACGTTCTCTCAGCCACTGGGAGATACCGTGGTGCTGCTTGAAGCGCAGGGCACATCCGGCGTGAGGGTGCGCAATAACCCCGGCGTTAAAACGGACTGGCGCGGCTACGCGGTGGTGCCCTATGCCAGTGCCTATCAGGAAAACCGTATTGCGCTAGACACGGGTTCGCTGGGGGTGGACGTGGATGTTGCCGAGTCGGTGGTCAATGTCGTGCCTACGCGCGGCGCCGTGGTGCGCGCTACGTTCGATACGCGAACAGGGGTTCGGGCCTTGATAACGCTGATGTATCAAAATTCGCCGGTGCCCTTTGGCGCGACGGTAAAGCTCAACGAAAGCGATGCGATGAGCATTGTGGGAAGCGACGGCGAGGTCTATATGAGCGGCCTGAACGACGGTGACGGCCTGACGGTACAGTGGGGAGCGAAAACCTGCCGCGCCAAAATAACCTTGAACACGTTACCGGGTAAAATTCAGCGCACCACCGCAGCTTGTCTTTAAATTTCTCATTGCGTTGATTAGCACTATTACTTTTGCGAGAGAAGGCCTGTGCCTCGCCTAAAATGAAGGAATATAAGATGTCCACCGTATTTAAAATCTCGACGGCTGTTATGGGTAGCGCTATCTCTCTAAATGCCTTTGCGCTGTGTTCTGCAAACGACGTATCGATCAACTTTGATAACAATATTGTCGTTCAACGGGATGCGCCCGTTGGGACGGTATTAGCAACTATAACCACCAGTAATCCCATGCAATGTGACCCTGAGGGTCAGATAATTGGATACGATGGCTCGTGGTTTATTCAGCTCTCGGGGTCGAATGTGGATTATGGCACCTCGCCGCTGGCCAACGTGCGGGCGACGGAGGTCCAGGGCATTGGCATCCGATGGAAGAATTTTTCCAGCACCACGGGAACCAGCGAGTTTGTCTCACGAATGAACCTTAATAACGCGAGCTGGAGACGAGGGATCCTCCAGAATGGCGTATCAACGTTCACGGATACCTTTGAGCTAATCAAAACAAGCACCACCCCGGCGACGGGCTCTATACCCGCGCTGACACTAAATATGGAATACAGCACGCCGGTCACTAATAACATTACGCGCCTGCCGCTTTATAAATACATATTTTCGCCGATGAATATCAGCACCGCATCCTGTCAGATAGAAGATAAAAATTTGAATATTAATATGGGGATTGCGCTGTTGCCGAAGTTTAATGGCGTGGGCAGCACCCAAAATCCGGTGACGTTTTCCATACCGCTTATCTGTAGTGAACAGACCGCAGTAAATGTGACGCTGGATAACGTCAGCCCGCTTGCCGACCCTGCCAACGGCGTATTGGGGTTAAACAGCAGCTCGACAGCAAAAGGTCTGGGCATTCAGCTGAAATACAACGATGTGCCCGTTCAGTTCGGCAAGCTCATTAATTACGGTATAACAACCTCGCCAGGGGAGGTCGTTAATATTCCCATTAAAGCCGCATATTACATGACCTCAGCGAATGCGCAGTCAGGCTCGGTGAGCGCCACGGCGTCATTTACCATGACCTATCGTTAACCTTTATATGAAATGTCCTGGTGCGGTGATGAGCGAAAGGGACCATCTGGCCCAATAACGTTGGTTTGCCATTGCGGCATGCGCCTTAATGTCGCAATGCGCAATGCATCTGCACCTAAACCATGCATCCTGAAAAGCGTTAATGCGACCTCCATAGGCTTGCCCTCGTTTGTACCCGCCTGAATATCTATGATCGGCCACACAATTTACAACCTGTTTACCTGACAGGCACAAAAATCTGTGCAAAGTATTCACCAGCGGCAAACAAGATTTATGCCCTGGCACGTCAATTGCTTTAGCTAACCGATGTCAGCCGCAGCAACCTGACAACCTGTGCGCGTTATTAAATCCATCAAATTGATTTAATAAAACACCCTCTTTTTGCATCAAGGCGGAAACACCATGAAAATCCGATTTAATCCAGTCATGAAAGGATGTTTTGCAGCAGTTCTGTTAGCCAGCGCAGGCAGCGCGGCAGCGGCCACCACGTTGAATGCGCTGTTTATGACGCAGGCGGCGTACAGCGAAAATGATATCCGCGCCATGACGCAGGCGTTCCAGAAAACGCACCCGGAAGTGCAGGTCAATCTCGAGTTTGTACCGTACGAAGCGCTACACGACAAAATTGTCGCGGCGCGTGGCGCGGGCGGTAACGGCTACGATGTGGTGCTGTTCGATGCCATCTGGCCAGCGGAATTCACTAAGTTTGACTTATTGCAGGACGTCAGCAGCCGCATCAGTGCCGACGAAAAAGAAAAGATTTTCCCCGGCGCAATGAACACCGTCGAATTCAAAGGCAAAACCCTTGGCATGCCATGGATCCTCGATACCAAATATCTCTATTACAACAAAGCGATGCTGGAAAAAGCCGGTATCACCACGCCGCCACAAACCTGGCAGCAGGTGATGGACGATGCGCGCATCATCAAGCAGAAAAACATCGTTAAATATCCGCTGGTGTGGAGCTGGTCGCAGGCGGAAGCGCTGGTGTGCGATTACACCACGCTGGTGTCGGGTTTTGGCGGCACGTTCTATAACAACAACAAACTTGATTTCTCCTCCCCAGCCTCGCTGCAAGCGGTAAAACTGATGAAAAGCTCGCTGGATGAAGGGCTGAGCAATCCGGCATCGCGTGAGTATCTGGAAGAGGATGTGCGTAAAGCCTTCTCCAATGGCGATGCGGCTTTCGCGCTCAACTGGACCTACATGTACAACATGGCCAACGATCCTAAGCAAAGTAAAGTCGCCGGTCAGGTGGGCATCGTTCCTGCACCAGGTGACGCGCCGGGCAAATTCGGTGCGGTTAACGGATCAATGGGCCTTGGCATCACCAAAGGCAGCACGCATGCGGATCAGGCATGGCAATACATCAGCTACATGACCTCGCAGCCGGTGCAGAACCAATACGCCACGCTGAGCCTGCCGATTTGGAAAAGCTCCTATCAGGATCCGGCCGTGCTTAAAAATCAGGAAAGCCTGATCGCTGCAGCGGATAAATCGCTCAATGTGATGCTGTCGCGTCCGGAAACTGCCGACTATTCACGTCTCTCCAATACGCTGCAGCAGCAGTTGCAGCAGGTGCTGGTTGGCAGCGCAACGCCGGATGCCGCACTGCAAGCGGTTGATAAGAGTGCGGCGCGTCTGCGCTAAGGGGCAACAATGCTAAGTTTGCGTCAACGCGAACAACGGCAGGCATGGGTGCTGTTAGCACCCATGTTGTTGGTGATGCTGTTGCTCACCGCATGGCCGCTGTTGCGCACTATCTGGCTGAGTTTCACCGATGCCGCCTTGATTGGCAGCGGTGAAGCGCCGGGCTGGATTGGATTTGAAAACTATCTGTTTGCGATCACCGATGCGGATTTTCGCAGTTCGCTATGGCGCACGCTCTACTTCACCGTGGTCTCTGTAGCGATTGAGGGTGTGATTGGCGTGTTAGTGGCGCTGTTGCTCAATCAAAAATTTGCGGGTCGCAATGTGCTGCGCGTGCTGGTGATTTTACCGTGGGCGCTGCCGACCATCGTCAACGCCATGATGTGGCGCCTGAACTTTAATCCAGATTACGGCAGCATCAACGCTCTGCTCACGCAGCTGGGCATCATTGATGGCTATCGCAGCTGGCTCGGTTCGCCGGATTCCGCGCTTAACGCGGTGATGTTTGCCGATATCTGGAAAAACTATCCGCTGGTGACCTTGCTGGTGCTGGCGGCGTTACAGTCGATTCCCGACGATCTGTTTGAGGCCGCACGGCTGGATGGCGCATCGGCATGGCGCCGTTTCCGCGCCATCACCTTTCCGGCCATTGTCGGCCCGCTCAGCGTGGCATTAGTTTTACGCACCATCGACGCCTTCAAGATCTTCGACATCATCTATGTGATGACGCGTGGTGGCCCAGTCGATAGCACCAAAACCCTGAGTTTCTACGTTTATCAGGAGTCGTTTAGCTATTTACGCGCCGGCAGCGGTGCGGCTTACGCGATGTTGATGACATTACTGTGCGCGGTGCTGATCACCTTGTACATGCTGTTACTGTGGCGGCAGCGCCGCAAAGGGAGCGCTCATGAAGGTTAAATTGCGCCATGTCGGAAAATACGCTGCCGCGCTGCTGGTGGCATTTTCGGTGTTAGCGCCGATGGGCTGGCTGTTTTTGATGAGCGTCAGCGCCGCCAGCGATCTCACCCGCGTGCCGCTGGAGTGGCTGCCGCGCCAGTGGGATTTCACCCGCTACGGCAAGCTGCTGTCGCTGGAGCCTGGACAACCCGGTGTGCTGTTCCTGCATGCGCTCGGCAACAGTCTGTTGGTGGCAACCGGCGCGACCATCATCTGTCTGTTACTGGCGATTCCGGCAGCGTTCAGCTTCTCGCGCTATCGCGGGCGCGACGGCTGGCTGTTCGCCTCACTCGCTATCTATATGGTGCCGCCGGTGGCGTTCGTGCTGCCGCTGTACTTCCTGTTGCAACAGTTTGATCTACTCAACACGCGGCCAGGTCTCATCATCGTCTACTGCTCGCTGATTTTGCCATTCCTGACCTGGATGCTGAAAAACCAGTTCGATACGCTGCCGCAGGATATTGAACAGGCGGCAAGGCTCGATGGCTTGCGCGTCTGGCAAGTGCTGCTGCGCATTACGCTGCCGCTGGCGAAGCCGGTATTGGGTGCCGCCGCGTTATTTGGCTGGCTGCTGGCGTGGGACGAGTTTTTCTATGCGCTGCTGTTTACCAGCAATATCGCTGCACAAACCTTGCCGGTCACCATTGCCGGATTTACCGCCGGACGCGCCACCGATGATGGCTTGATCGCTGCCGTCGGCATTCTGGCTTCTGTTCCACCGCTGTTTATTGCCATCTGGCTGCAAAAGACGCTGGTTAGCGGCCTTGCCAGTGGCGGGAGTAAAGGATGATGGATCATAAACTCACCGCCACGCTGTACGTGGTGGGGAACATTAATGTCGATTTGATCATGGGCACACTGGATAGCTGGCCGCAGCGCGGCACCGAGGTGATGCTGAACCACAGCGAACTGCGCCCGGGCGGATCGGCGGGCAACTGCGCGCTGGCGCTGGAAGCGATGCAGGTGCGCCATCGCGCCGTTGCTAATCAGGGTAATGATGGCCTGAGCGCCTGGCTGGCGAGTCATTTTCCGCACAGCGCCGCACACTGGACGCGCTATAGCTGCGAAACCTCACTTACCGTTGGCGTAACGCATTCCGATCACGAGCGCTCCTTCCTGAGTAATCTTGGCCATATCGTCAAGCTTACCGCGCAGGATGTGCTGGATCAGCTGCCGGCAAATGCGGCTGACGGCGATATCGTGCTGCTGTGCGGCACCTTTTTGTGTTTGCAGCTGTATGCCGACTATCCGGCGCTGCTTGCTGAGCTACAACAGCGCGGTTTTATTATCGCCGTTGATACCGGTTGGCCGCCGCAGGGCTGGAGCGACGAGGTACGTCAGCAGATCGCACAATGGCTGCCGCTGTGCGACTGGCTGCTGCTCAATGAAGTGGAAACGTTAGGATTGGCTGCGAATGTCGATTTGCCCGCCAGCGCGCAAACCCTGGCGCAACAACTGAGCGGACGCGGCGGCTGCGTGGTGAAATGCGGCCCGCAGGGTGCACGCTGCTGGCAGGCTGAACAGGCGGTAAGCCAGCCTGCGCGGGCGGTGACGGTGGTGGATACCATCGGCGCGGGCGACAGTTTTAACGCCGGATTCCTCACCGCCCTGCTGCACCAGCAAGATCTCACCACAGCTTTGCAATGGGGTATTTCGGTGGCGTCACTGGCTATCAGCACCTTGCCGCGTCGTTATCCCGACTGGCATCAACTGCAACTTTCCCAGGAGTTTTAAATTATGGCCAGTGTTGAACTCGTAAAAGTGGCCAAACGCTACGCAAAACAGTCGGTGCTGCACCCGCTCGACCTCACTATTCCGGACGGCAGCTTCACCGTGTTGGTCGGCCCATCCGGCTGCGGGAAATCGACGTTGCTGCGTCTGCTGGCCGGGCTGGAAAGCCTGTCGGATGGCGCGATTCTGATGGACAACGTGCAGATCAACGACCGCGATCCGGCCGATCGCGATATCGCGATGGTGTTTCAGAGCTATGCGCTCTACCCGCACTTAACCGTGGCGGAAAATCTGGCGTTCCATATGCAGGTGAAGAAGGTGAAGCGCGAAGATCAGCAGAGCAAAATTGAGCGCATCGCCGGGATTCTCGGCATCGACAAGCTGCTGCAACGCTATCCGCGCGCGCTGTCGGGCGGACAGCGTCAGCGTGTAGCGATGGGCCGCGCGATGGTGCGCAATCCCAAAGTGTTCCTGTTTGATGAACCGCTGTCGAACCTTGATGCCCAGTTACGTATGGAACTGCGCGCCGAGATCAAGTCACTGCATCAGCGTTTCAAAACCACCATGGTTTATGTGACGCACGATCAGGTCGAGGCGATGACGCTGGCCGATCAAATCGTGGTGATGAAGGAGGGCCGCATTGTGCAACAAGGCGCACCACTGGCGATTTACGATCGTCCGGCGGATACCTTTGTCGCGCGCTTTATCGGCTCGCCGCCGATGAATTTGTTAGCAGCGCAGTTGATCACCCGCGATGGCGTGCCTGGCGTGCAGTGTCAGGATCTGTGGCAGCCGCTGCCCGCTCGCTGGCAAGCGGCGGCGCGCGAGCGTGAAGGTGCGGCGGTAACGCTCGGCGTGCGCCCGCACGATCTGCTGGAAGCCAATAGTAACGCCGCGGCGCGGGTGAACGTGGTGGAGATCACCGGTGAATCCACCTTATTGCATCTTGAATGGCACGGTCAGCCGTTGCATATGCAGATCGCCGGCCGCCACGCGGCGGTAAGCGGCGAAAGTATTATGTTGGGCTTTAACGCCGAGAAAATTCATCTGTTTGATGCGGAGACGGGGCTGAGGCTGGGTGAGTCACTTTAAGTCGGTGTTAAGGTCAGATTAAGCCTTCCCGATGGCAGATAGGCAGATCGTAGTAGCCGGCGCAGCGCGTTTCTGATGGCCGCGCCAGCTAAGTCTTAACGGCGAGTGGAGAGCGTTTGCAACACGTTCAGCTCGGCCACGGCTTCCTGCATCGCATCCATCCCAGCCGTCAACATGCGCAGGCTATCCAACTGTTTAGCCATATCTTCACGCTCATCACGGGAGCGATGACTCATCGCGGCAATCGTATCGGCAGCGTGAATACTGCGATCGGCCATGTCCGTGGCCGTTTGTACCGTATTGGTGGCAACCTCGCGAATGCGTGAAATAGTGCTAACGGCATCGTTGATATTGCTCGCCGTGGCTTCCGCCTGTTCTTTGGAGGAGTGAGCCAGACGGCGCACTTCGCCCGCCACCACGGCGAACCCTCTGCCCGCCTCGCCAGCGCGCGCGGCTTCAACCGCCGCATTGAGCGACAGAATATTGGTTTGAAAAGCAATATTGCTGATGCCATGCGTAATGACGTTGATGCCGTTTGATATGTCTTCCAGCTCGTCCAGCCTTGCGCCTAAGCGACTTTGCGCCTGCTGGCTCTGTTTGGCGATATCGCTGATGGTACGGATGGTGCTCTCCGCCATCGTTAGCGCCTCGCTCTGTCGCTGTGTTGCGGCCTCCAGCACCGGCAACGCTTGTACAATAGGCGCTAACTCCTGCTGATAAGATACCACGCGCGCCAGCACGCCCGACTGCACTCGGTTCAGTGCCTCCCAGCGACGCAAAGCGCGCTGAGCGTAATGCGCGGCATAGCTGGCATACTCCACCGGAAATTGCGCCATCGCATTCACGGCGTGATTGAAGAATACCAACGCAGAGAGCGTCTGGTTGATCGGCACCCCAAGAATTTCGCCAAAGCTGGAGAATCCAGCGGCGGGAATTCCTTTAAAGAAATGCGCATCGTGAAGTTGATCGGCATTGCCTGCGCGGCGCAGTATACAGTCGTTCATCAGGATCGCTGCCGGTTTGCCATGACGTCGGGTAAACGCCTGCCAGTCATCGAACGTGGCCTGTTTAAAATCGGTTTCACGCATTAAATAGAGCCGATCGCCAAACTCCAGGTCACAAAAAAACTGTACGCTTCCGCTCTCCATTTTTGCTACAGAGCGAATAAAAAACGCTTCTCCCACCTTAACGGCAAACGTCAGACCTTTCAGCCGCGCGCTAATCTGCTGTTCATCACAGTCAAGATACTCGGCCAGTGCCTGCGTAAACGGCTGCTGCTGCCCCTGCTGATTAAATACCGAGGTCAATGTACGCTTAATCGGATCGGCTTCCGCAATCAGCCAGCTTTTATTTAATGACTCAAAGTTTTGGCTCTTAAAGGGAGCAAAGGATTTACCCGCCGCCATTCGGCAGAAAACGATCACGGCTTTTCCTTGCAGCACGCGCCCCCCCACGCCAATCCATGTACCGTCAAAGGTGACTCGTCCGCCAGCAGAGCCGCCAATCGCCAGGCAAGGAAAACGGCCGCTTTTGTACCAGGCCTGCATCATAAACCCTTCCGATGCCGACAATCCGTCACAATAAATCATGGCGAAAGTGCGGTCAGCAGAGAGCGGCATGCGCAGCTTCAGTGCGGCAAGCTCATCATGAATCGCGTTAATACGATCGGTCGCCGTGTGGGTGTCATGAAGATGCAGGTCAACAATATGCGTTTCATGTTCCGCAATCAGGTTTCGAGGCAACCACAGCCAGCTCCCCTCCTGGCCCTCCCCTTTGCAGTAAGTGGTCCTCTTGCCACTGGTACTGAGCGCACCGTTCGAGGAAAGCGTTATGACGGTCAAATCTGCCGATGTAAAACGTTGCCATGCCTGACTGACTTTCTGGAAATCAGCCTCTGGCGGCACAAACGTCAGCAAAATGCCCGCAGCACGTTGGCTGAGACCTGCTGCTGAGAGCGATGTCGGCAGGCTGCCACAGTTAAAGATCCCATCAGCGGGTTGAGACGCCCCGGCAAAACGGGAACCGATCAAACTTCTGCCCATTGTCTTGATGACAGACATATTATTATTTCCAAAGTCATTAAAAGGAATGAATGTGCTGGTGTGGTAAAAAAGAGGGCTAAAAGCAGGTCCGTTCGCAATCAGTACTCATGAATCCTACTCAGCATCAAAGATGAGCTGAGCATGCGTTATCGACTCACACGGCCATAGCTTCAACAATTACTGTGATTGATATCGCCGATACACGGCTGCCAGACAACGCAACGAGCGATCAGCAGAAAGGCATGACGATGCATGACCCGAGGAGTGGTTCAATCAGCGTGTTGCCTCCCGCGATTGAACTCACCGCCACAAGTGGATCCTGGGCGTGAGCCTTTAGGTTTACAATTGAGTTAAGCCAGCGTAAGGAGTTGGCTTTAAAGACTGCGAGAAAAGTTAGGCTTATAAATTATTTATCGCATACGCCGTAATCGCGCGGTGCGCCTTTGCATCTTCGTGTTGCATGGCAATGTCGACGTCACAATGTTGCTTCTTTAAGGATTCGATATGACCCCCTTTCACCAACTTACGGCCAACAGTTTACATGGCCAGCGCATCTCTATGGCGGACTACGCTGGCAAGGTGGTTCTGGTGGTGAATACCGCCAGCCATTGTGGATTCACGCCACAGTATGCAGGCCTCGAAACGCTCTACAGGAAATACGCCGACCAGGGTCTGGTGGTGCTTGGTTTTCCCTGCAACCAGTTCGGTAGACAGGAACCTGGCGGCGTCGATGAGATCGCACAAACCTGCCACATCCACTACGGAGTGAGCTTCCCGATGTTCGAGAAAGTGGAGGTCAATGGCGCGGCTACACACCCGGTATTTCGTTACCTAAAAGACGCATTGCCTGGCTTGTTGGGTCGTCGCATCAAATGGAACTTCACTAAGTTCCTCATTGGACGCAACGGCAAACCGCTCAAACGTTTTGCACCGATCTCTACGCCAGAGAAAATGGAAGCCACAATTCTTGCTGCACTTGAAAGCAAAGCGTTCCTTTGATGCGAATCATTAACCTCAAGAGAGGTTCAGAGAACGTAATTATATCCGTGTGAGGTGACTATCCGCTCGCGCTCAACGCGGCCCGTCGACGCCTCTCTCCGTAAAAACCAGCTTCCGGAGGGATGTTTTCCGTTTTCTAAACGGATCCCCTACACTACCTCCCGCAGATCACAACCTGTAAGCAATGATCCTGTACGGATAGTTGTCGGGTTTTAGTCTCGTGAGTGCAAACCCTTGCCACAATGTTTATCGATGTCTGTTAATAAGGAGGAAGTATGATGCTTGTGCCCAATGTGCGGTTTACACAAACCCTTTTCCCATCGTCATTCCAGGTATGAGTCGTCCGCTGTTTGTTTCTCTGGATGGCCCCAAGGGAGTGGGTAAAACCACACTGTTGGAAGCCATTACGAAAGTACTCAGGGCAGATAACAAGAAGGTGATCCGACTGTGCGAGAAAAAAAGCGATCCCTTCAGAGGAGAAACAATGGCCCTTGTGAACAGACTCGCCAGACATCCCGCGCTGGATTTGGAATTCGACGTCTGTGAGCGCTTTGCTGAAAGCCGTGCATGGATTTCCCAACATGTACTGACTAAACAACCACCGGGCAGCATCATCTTGATGGATCGTTGGTATCCGTCGGAAGCCGCTTTTCGCCGCAGCGTTCCATTTGCAGAGATTTTACAGCTTAACCTTGAGCGAAATGTGCGAATACCCGACCTGCATGTCGGGGTTGTCACAGCACCTGACATTTCATGGGCAAGGGCCGCGGCCAGAACGCGTGGACTAAGTAGTACTGTGATTCATAAGCTGGATGAGCATGTCGCTTGTACCCAGGCGTTCGAGCGAGAAGTTGCCGATCACGGCTGGGTTTCATGCCGGAATGAAGGAAAGATCGAAGACGCAACAATGCAGGTTATTTCTGAAATCTACAACTTGCCTGGGTATAAAATCTGAGGGCCAAATTATCCTCAGGGAAATCAAATTGTGGTTGAAAATGACCACATCAGTGATTTTTCAATCAGCACCATTTTCCCGGCGGTTGAGACTGCCATCCGGGCGGCGGGGGTGTTGAAGCGTTAATAAACTCGCTTCAACTTCTCACGCGCTATCCCGAACGGCAGAGTTTTGATGATTACTGCTTTGTGTTTTTCTCAGACTGATTCAGTGACGCGCGGCGTAATCATTTCATGCGATCGCAGTGTGATACGAACCGGGGCAGATTTGTATGACGGCGTGCCGCTCTCCTTGTCATAATAATCAAGCGGGATCAAAACGTTAGCTTCAGGATAGTAGGCCCCAATCGATCCCGGTGAAATGGCATAGCGGATCACCGTCATGGATTCCAGCCGCATACGGTATCCCGGCACCGCAGATTCCAGATCCACAACATCCCCGTGCTCAAGACCGAGACGCTCAAGATCAGCGTCACACATAAACAGTACGTCACGGCGGCCAAACACGCCGCGGTAGCGATCGTCCATGGCATAGATTGTCGTGTTGTACTGATCGTGACTGCGCAGCGTAATCAGGCGTAGCACGTCCTCGCCTTGCACAGTCAAGTCCTCATGCGTGCCCTGATAAATTGAAAACATCGCTTTACCGGTTGGGGTCGGCCAGATGCGTTCCCGTGGCGGCAGCGGCATCTGAAAGCCGCCGGGAACGCGAATACGGGCGTTGTAGTCCTCGAATCCGGGTATGGTTTTTTCGATCAGGTCGCGGATGAGATCGTAATCGGCTACCAGTTCATACCAGGGAACCCGCGTATCCGGCAGAGCCGCCTTGGCCATCCCGGCGATAATCGCGGGTTCAGAACGCAGCATCGGCGACGCAGGCTTCAGCTTACCGGAAGAGGCGTGCACCATAGACATGGAGTCTTCCACAGTGACCGACTGACGGATGCCAGACTGCTCATCCAGCTCGGTGCGACCGAGGCACGGTAGCAAAAGCGTCTCTTTCCCAGTCAGAAGATGCGTACGGTTCAGCTTGGTGGCGATGTGGACGCTGAGCTCAAGTTCACGCATCGCCGGGAAACTCACCTCTGAATCGGGCAGCGCCACGGCAAAGTTTCCCCCCAGGCAAATAAGCGCCTTCGCCCGCTTTTCCACCATCGCTTTCATCGCCTGCACCGCATCGTGACCATGCTGCGACGGTGGCGTAAACCCGAACACATTTTCGAGCTTGCTGAGAAAATCGGATGAGGGTTTCTCAGTGATTCCCACGGTGCGATTACCCTGCACGTTGGAGTGACCACGCAGCGGACACACGCCAGCGCCGGGCTTACCCATGTTGCCTCGCATCAGCAGCAGATTGACCAACAGTCGCACGTTGTCCGTACCGCGGTTGTGCTGTGTGATGCCCATACCATAGGTCAGGATAGTGGCGTTCGATTTGACGTAAGCCTGTGCAACACGCGTGAGATCTGCCTGCTTCAGGCCCGAGTCCTGCTCAATCGATGCCCAGGACGTGGCTTCAATGTCGGCCGCAAAATGCTCGAATCCCTCCGTGTGCTCGCGGATAAACGCATGATCCAGCGCCGCGCCGGTTTCAGCCTCAATCGCCAGCACCGCTTTGGCGATGCCCTTAAGCGCAGCCGAATCGCCACCGGCGCGGACTAAGTAATAGGTTGAGGCTATGTCGGTTGAGCTGTTTGTTGCCATCTCCATGACATTCTGCGGATCGGCAAAGCGCTCAAGCGCGCGTTCGCGCAGCGGGTTGAACACGATAATGGGGACGTCACGGCGCGCCAGCTCATGCAGCGTACCCATCATGCGCGGATGGTTGGTACCTGGATTGTGACCCATTGAGAGGATCAGCTCTGCGCTGTCGAAGTCATCCAGTGACACCGTGCCTTTGCCGATCCCAATCGACTGAGGCAGGCCTACGCTTGTCGCCTCGTGACACATGTTTGAACAGTCAGGGAAATTGTTGGTTCCGTACTCCCGGGCAAACAGCTGGAACAGATAGGCCGCTTCGTTTGACGCCCGACCGGAGGTATAAAACTCGACGTCGTCCGGCTGCAACGTGGACAGCTTGTGGGCGATGCGCGTGAAGGCCTCTTCCCAGCTGACTTCGGTAAAAGTGTCGCTTGCGGCATCATAGCGCAACGGCGTGGTCAACCTGCCGTACCCTTCCAGCTCATAGTCGGTCCGTTGCAGCAGCGAGGTCACGGTGTTTTCGCCAAGAAATGCCGGTGTGACGCGTTTGGTGGTGGCTTCCCATGTGACCGCTTTAGCGCCATTTTCACAGAACTGGAAGGTCGAGCCATGATCCTTATCTGGCCAGGCGCAGCCGGGGCAGTCAAAACCTTCGGGCTGATTGGTGCGCATCAGCGTGGACGGCGCTTTAAAGGTATCCATCTGATTTTTAACTGCGATTGCGGTCGCCTTGAGGGCACCCCAACCGCCTGCCGGGCCGTCATAGGGGTGCACGCCTGGAACCGTGCGATGATTTTTTTTGCTCATAACCAATCCGGCTAACGTTAATGAATGTTATGGCGTGGCGGCATCTGTGGATAAAGCTGAACGAATAAGACGATATTCACAAATGGCGCCTGAGCCTGAGTATCCCTTCATCTAATGATGATTTGATTAAATTGAAAGTAGCAAAGAAAAGCAGGCGCCATACGCTGGTTAGCAATTGGTTACTTATTTTCCTTCATCGCGTTAATGAATGTCAGGAAGCCGCGCCGGGCTGATTTAACGTCAAGCGCGTTGACGTTAAATCAGAGTTACCCTTCCGCTGTTACTGACTGAAATGGACGGCGATTGAGGCTGGTAAATATCACCAGCAGCGTCATCATCATCAACTCAACGCCGAGCGTGCCAGTGATCGCCATGAGATGATTGCCATGTTGATAGATTTGAGTAAACACGCCGCCCAGCAGCATCGGGCCTAATCCCAGCGCCGATTGCTGGACGGTGGAAAGCACCGCGCTGCCCGCGCCCGCCTGATGATGTGGTACGCCACTCATGCCAATCCGATAAAAGGTGCTGACAATAAAGGACTGACCAAAGCCAATCAGCACCGTGGCGGGAATCAGCGTGATAATCCCCACCTGTGGCCAGGCAAATTGCAGCGTGGCAATCAGCACCAGCAAACCCACCATCTGGATGCCGCAGCCCATCAGCAAGGTCGCGCGCTTACCTAAACGCTCGACGATGCGCGTAGATTGCATCGCCCCGATAAAATAGGCCACGCCCAGCGCGATAAACGCATTGCCCGACTGAAACGCCGTCAGCCCTAAACCGGCCTGCAGCGTCAGCGCAACCGAGAACATAAAGCCGCTCCAGCAGGAGAAAAACAGCACCGCCAGCGTCAGACCAAAACGCACGCTCGGCAGACGCAGCAGTGAAGGCGGTAACAAGGGTGCGCCGTGCGCGGCTTCCAGTCGCAGTGAACTCTGGCGCAGACGATGCAGAAACAGTGGGAACAGCACCAGCAGCAAGATGCACGGCCACGACCAGTGCAGCAGCGGGCCGAGCGCCAGGGCCAGCATCAGGCAACCAATCGCCCCCGCCAGCAGTAACGTACCGCTGACATCCACCGGCACGCGTTGGGTGTTCTGTGTTTCAGGTATAAAACGGCGCGCGGTGATCAGCACGAACAGGCAAATGGGGAGGTTAATCAGGAACACGCTGCGCCAGCCGTATCCGCCGATGTCGGCTTTGATCAGAAAACCGCCCAGCACCTGACCAATAATAAACGCCAGTCCGCCAATACCGCCGTAAAGCCCAATGGCACGCGCATGCGCTCTGCCCTTCAACGTGATGTGCAGCGTAGCGAGGATTTGCGGCACGATAAAGGCCGCGCCCACGCCTTGCAGCGCGCGGGCAAACATCAACAGGCCGACGCTATTGGCAATACCACATAATAAAGAGGCAATACCGAAGATCCCTACGCCGGCGAGGAACACGCGGCGGCGCCCGTAATTATCACCAAGCCGCCCGCCCATCGCCAGACAGATCGCAAACGCGATGCCATACACGGCAACGATCAGCGCCAATTCAATTGCCGTGGCCTGCAGCGTGTGGGCCATCGCGTCTAACGCTACGTTAACGATAGAAAAATCAATCATGGGAAGCAGTTGCCCGGCAAGCAGGACCATCAATCCTGTGCGTTGAAGTTGCGATGTCTGCATCGGTTTTACCTTGTTTTTGCGGTCAGTACGGCATAGCATCGCCTAACCGTTAAACGGGTACCAGTTCTTGATTATCATGGTATAAATACTACCCGTCTTGTCGAAGGATCTGCTTATGAGCCTGGCATCCGCGCTTGTTACTACCGAACAAAACAACCGCAAATTACTTGGCACGTTTCTGCGAACGCGCCGCGAAAACCTCGATCCCAATCGACTCGGCTTGCCGCGCATGCGTCACCGCCGTACGCCAGGGTTGCGGCGTGAAGAAGTCGCGCAGTTGGCGGATGTGGGCGTGACCTGGTATACGTGGCTGGAACAAGGGCGCGATATTAAAGCCTCGCCGAAAACCCTGACGGCGATTGCTGCCGCGTTGCAATGCAATGATGTGGAAACTCAGCACCTGTTTTCACTCGCCGGGCATGCGTTACCCTCGATGCGTGTGGTGGCAGCCTGTTGCAAAATTGCCGCACACAATCAGCAAATGCTTGATGCCATCCAATTACCGGCGATTATTGAAACGCCGCGCTTCGATATTCTCGGTTACAACGCCGCGTGGTGTGCCTTGATGGGCGTTGATTTGGCAGAAATCGCGCCAGAAGATCGTAACTGCATCTGGCTGGCATTCAATCATCCGATCTGGCGTAAAGCACTGAATGACTGGGATGAAGTGATGCCGCAAATGGTGGCGATGTTTCGCGGACAGATGGGCGAGCACCTTGGCGATCCCCACTGGGAAAGTTTTCTTGCCCGCTTGTTGAACAGTTCAGATGAGTTTGCTCACACCTGGCAGCGCTATGAATTGGGCCAGGTGGAGAACCGCGTGAAACGCTTTTATCGCGCCGAAGTAGGCGAACTGACGCTGCGGCAAAATAACTGGTGGTCGGCGTCACGTAACGGCGATCGTCTACTGGTGTATGTGCCGGACGATGAAACCAGCGCCGCGGCACTGCAGCAGTTAATCAACCCCTGATTATCCAGCCTTGCTCGTCAACGCCGGAACAGGTGTCTGCGGGCGGGCGCCCTCCTGGCTGGTTAAAAGAATCTGACCCAACAAGCTGTCTTTGTTCACTACGCCATATTTCAGGTTGGTATCCAGATATTTGCGGTCAAATCCCGTCAGTTTAGTGAGTGGCGGCAACACTTCCGGCAGGCGATCCACCATCAGCATGCGGCTCAATTTCACTGGACGCCATTCCACCAGACTTTGATAGAGCAGCGCGCTGGCTTCGCATTTGCGCAGATAGAAGTTGTACTGATTGTTTTCACGTAATGCCTGCTGCTGCGCGATATACACCACCAGATAATCCGGCGGCGTAATTCCCTGAACAATGGTTTCGTAATCTGGCAGCGCGAGAAGACGACGGAAAAACTCGTCGGCACCCACCTCGACAATCGGTCGGAAAAAATGTAACCAGCGGGCGATGAAAGCGTTATGTTTAGGTGCGGCCAGAAACCAGGATTCAATCACCGGATAGGCTTTATCCAGCGTGGAACTGTCGCGATAAAACGCAATCAGGTCATAGCGATTATCAACATTCACCGCCAGCAACGTGTCCATCGTGCGGTTGAGAATGATAGTGGCATCCATCCAGATACCGCCATAGCGGTGCAGCAGTTCCAGCCTGATAACGTCACTTTTGTGTGAAGGGCGCATATCCTGATGCACGAACTGCAGATCGGGCAGATAGTGCTGGAGATTGAGGTTATTGATAACGGTTACCAGATAACCCGGATTTTCACGCACGATCTTATCGACAAAGATCTGAACTTCCTCCGGCAGCGTTTCACTTTCCCAATACATCCATATCTGACGTGGAATAGCGGCTGGCGCGGTCTGGCCTGCCAGCAAAATAATATCCTGCTCTGCGGCCGGGTTGTAATTGGGCAACCTTTTGCGTTTAGTCAGCTTTTTTTCCGCCAGTAAACCTAATGAGACCAGATGGGTTTTAAATTTATTCTTTTTCATCGTTTCTCCAGCGGCACAGCCGCCAGTTAACTACTTATTGCTGTCAAAAAGGCACACATCAGCCCTGCATGTCATGCTGCAGAAAGCCGATAAAAGCCCGGAAAATTGGCTCAAAATTATCAAACAGCGCTCATCGCGACAATTTAATAAACTGCCGAAACCTCACTTTAAGAGAATACGTAGAGCGCCGGGATTGCGGGAGATGGCCTCAGCTTTGTGAAACGTTACGCAAAGCTGAACATCTTAGAAAAACGGTTAAAATTAATACTGGATATATAAACAGTATTGCGTATACTTATTCAACAGCCACAGGGCTGAGTAAGTCTGCAAGAGGTGATAATGATGATGATCTCAACGGAAAGTCTGTCTGCTTTGAATGCATCGATGATGATGAGCAGCCGCGAAATTGCCCACGTTACTGGCATCACGCATGGCGAAGTGAAGCGCTTGATTAAAAGCCTGGAAACCGCACAGCGCCTTTCTCAACCTTTGACGGTGAATCTCTATGAGCATCAGGGTGAAGTGCGGCAGGCGTTTCATCTTAATAAGCGCGATTCATTATTAGCCGTAGCCCGGCTTTCGCCTGGCTTCACTGCCGAATTACTCGATCTTTGGCAGCAGCGTGAACAGTTTACTCATTTGCCTGATTTCACTAATCCGGCGGAAGCGGCTCGTGCCTGGGCAGAACAGTTTGAGCAGCGCCGCGCGGCCGAGCAGCAACTTGCGTTGTCTGCTCCAAAGGCAGAGTTTTTTGATCGCTTTGTGGAGATCGAAGACTCACTCGGCTTTCGTCAGCTGTGCAAAATGTTGAAAGTAAAGGAAACTGAGTTTCGCGAATTCCTGTTAGAACGCAACATCATGTATCGCGAAAAAGGGTCGCTGGCACCGCAGCAGCACCATATGCAGGCGGGTTATTTTACCCTTCGCTCCGGACGTGGCGAGAATCAACACGCTTTCTCACAAGCACGCTTCACCGCCAAAGGCGTGAAATGGGTGGCCAGTTTATGGGCGGGGCATCTGTCGGCTCAGCCGAAAGGTGTGGCTGCTTAGATGTGCGCAGGCATTGTAGCGGCGCACTTTGTTTCGCGATAAAGCGCGCCGCTACAGAATGTCCGAGCATTTCGTGCAGAGTTTAGCGGTCTGGCTCCATACTAACGGTGTTTACCCCGTGAATGACAATGTCATCAACATCTCATGCCACGCCATCCCGCCATGCTCAGAATTCGACGGTTTGACGTACTGATAGCCCCATTTTTTATACAGCTCGACGTGCTGGGTTTTGCACATTAAATGAATGGTTTGCTTGTCCATATTCTTCATCAGCTTGATAAACTGCTGCATCAACAGCGATGCATAACCTTTACCCTGATAAGCGGGATCGAGCACCACCGACATGATGACGGCGTTAGGCGCTGCCGGATCGTGGCCAATCAACTCTTTGAAGGCTTCATCCGACATCACAACTTCCCAAGCGCAACCGGCGTTGATAAAGCCA
Source organism: Enterobacter ludwigii (assembly GCA_900068845.1). Taxonomy (GTDB): domain Bacteria; phylum Pseudomonadota; class Gammaproteobacteria; order Enterobacterales; family Enterobacteriaceae; genus Pantoea; species Pantoea ludwigii_A. The sequence continues at coordinate 75,733 of CEFQ01000008.1, read as the reverse complement.
ATCACCTTACCGTCTGTTTCCAGACATAAAAATCCTTGCGGATACTGCGCGATGCGAGTGGCAATTTTTTCGCGCGTGGCGGCTTCATCACCTTCGTAGGCATCAATTTCTATCGCGTAACACCGATCCACATCTGCCAGGCTGGCTTCTCTAAACACTAACGTCGACACAACAAACCTCTCTGATTCACGTCTGAACGGCGGCCATTGTACGCACGTTCCGAAGCGGCGCAATGTATTGCGCACTCTCGAGATAGGGCAAGATCCACCATTCAGGTGCGAGCTAAATCGCGCCGCTCCAGGATCGGCGCGATGCAGATTTATTCCAGCGTCACCACACGGTTTTCACGCGCACTAATAAAAGCGGCATCCAATACCGTCAGCACTGCAATTGCCTGATCGGCGGTGACCGGCGGTTCAGTACCGTTACGTACCGCGTCGACAAATGCTTCGTAGTAAGCGTGATACGCACCCTGCTCTGACGGAACCGCTTCCTCGCCTTCAGCAATATGCAAAGTGCCCCAGTGTTCACGCTGCTCATAACCCCAACCTGCTAAGTCATCGGCTGGGCGTTTACCGGCGAAAATCGCCTGCGCCTGCACATCCGTGCCTTGCGACAGATAGCTGCCTTTCTCGCCGTACACGCGCAACTCACGCGCCACAAGTCGATTAACTTTGCTTGAAGAAACGTAAGAGTGGCTGCCATTGACATGTGTCAGGGTAATAAAGAAACCCGCGTCGGTTGGCCCTTCAGCTACCTCAATGCTATCCAACTGGGCATAGACGCTGTTAACTGGGCCCAGTAGCCACAATGCCTGATCAACCAGGTGACTACCCATATCGCGTAACAATCCACCATTCGGGCCACCTTCCAACGTTTGCGGCTCGTCGAGATCCATGCGGTTATGCAAACGCCAAACCTTGCCTAAGCGTTGTTGCTCGATCAGTTTCTTCAGCGTCTGCATATCAGCATCAAAACGACGATTGTGGTACACCCCCAGCACCACACCTTTCGCGGCAGCCGCAGCGGCCAGCTCGCGACCGGTTTTAGCGTTGGGCGCAAAAGGTTTATCAGCGATCACCGCCACACCGGCATCAATTGCTTCCAGAACCAACTCGCGGCGGGTTTGCGCCGGCGTGGTGATGGTGACAATATCCACGCCAGCCGCCAGCATGTCAGTCAGACTGGCAAAAATTGCCACATTGGGGAAATCCGCTTTCACTTTTGCGATGGTTGCAGGCGCACGTGCAACAATACCCGCCAGCTCCAATCCTTTTGCTGCTGCAATAAAGGGGGCGTGGAAATTTTTGCCGCCGGTACCGTAACCCACAATGCCAATTTTCATGCTGCCTCCATGTGAAATGAAAAATAGTAAATGTCGTTTCTGATGATAGTGGTTACCGCCTGAGCGCGTCGACTTTTCCACTCAACATTATCTAATGCCCTGAAAACTCATTTAGTGCCATTACAATTCAACAGATAAATTATCCAAGCAAAAATGTATTGAATTTTTATAACTCTCATCACTATTTTTACGACTTTTTTACGGGGCGGTCGGATAGATTAAAACCATCGACAGCCTTAAAGATTTAAAGGAATAGCGAAAGATGAAAAGCATCGAATTAACAGGCAGCGGATCAATTAACAGCAGGTCTGCGGTTGCTGACCTGGCAGAACAACAACGGCTTAAAATGCTGTCACCGCGTAAATGGTTTAAAGGCGATTTTTCAATTAGCACGGATAAAACGTTACTCGATACGCACTTTCTATTTTCAGTCTTGAGCCCTCACGATTCAGATAAGCGACATATTGCCTTAGCCTTGCGCGGCAGTCTGTGTTTTGGCGTTTACCGTAATGAGCGCCAAATCGGTTTCGCGCGCATCGTTTCGGATTTAGCCGGTACCGCCATCATCCGGGATATCTATATTTCGCCAGAATACCGCTTCATCGGATTAGGCTCATGGCTGCTGAGTTGCTGCCTGACACATCCGGCGATGCATAAAAGCCAAACCGTTATTGGCTGGGGAAGCGACGCCTCGCATTTCCTGAAAAAGAATGGCTTCAAACCGGTTGAAAATATGCCTGAAATGCACCTTGTGCAGGTTCATGCGCATAACGTAAGCGGTCAGTTCTCACCGGTCCATTAACACGTGTGAGTGTCTATCATGAGCGGCATTATGCAATTTTTATTGCGCCAACCCCTCTTCAATTCTCTGCCCCATATTCACAACCGGCAGGTTAAGCAACGGATGAAACCTATGTCAGGCTTAATTTTGGTATCGCACAATCAAAATAATGCTTCAACCCTTTCGACCATTTATGAAAGCATTCTCACGCGTCGCGGCGGCATGTGGGTCAAATGGAGTGGGGAGTTTGAATCTTTTACAACTGAACCTCATCGTGAACTGAATTTTAATAGTGGTAAAGAATTCGATACCCTTACGTTCCGGTTAACCAAAGCGGAATATGAAGAAGGTTATCATCAATACATCCATCAGGGATTATGGCCGGTATTTCATCAGCGTCCCGACATGGCGCGTTTTTCCACCAGCAGCCAAATCGGTTATATGAAACTGAATGAAACCTACACGCGCGCCATCAGTGAATACGCTATGCCCGATGATGATATTTGGTTACAGGATTATCACCTGATTCCCACCATTAAAATGCTGCGTGATGCCGGCCTGATAAATCGTATCGGTTTCTTTTTCCATCAACCGTTCCCGGCGGGACAATCATTTGAATCAGTGCCGAACTGGCGCTATCTGGCCGATTCATTATTGTGCGCCGATCTGATTGGCTTCCAGACCACCCACGACATGAACAATTTCACTGCATGGATAGAATCCAGATTCCGTTGTGAACGCCAAACGCCTTACACGCTGCGCATTCATGGCCGCCAGATTCGGGTAGGCGTATTTCCGGTAGGCATCGATACCGCAGAAACCAGCGCGTTAGCCGAAAGCAATAGCTGCCAGTATATGGAGCAGCAGTGTCGTGCAACCTTACCGGAGAATCTCATCCTCAGCGGCGGGCATTTTGACGACAGCACCGGAACGCCCTACCGCATTAGTGCGATTGAGGTGTTACTGCGGCAACACGAGGAGTATCACCACCAATTTTCACTGGTACAGCTGGCTTCAGCGGCATCCGGTTATAGCCATCGCATTAAGGAGTTATCGCGCGATTTGGAGAGCCGCTGCGGCGAAATGAACGGCGTGCATGGCGAGCTGAACTGGTATCCGGTGAGATATTTGAGCAATCATTATTCGCGTGAAGAACTGTGCGGATTTTACCGAGCCGCGCGCGTGGCGCTGGTCACACCGCTGATAGCCGGGATGAGTTTGATGGCGAAAACCTATGTGGCCGTGCAGGATCGTGCCAATCCCGGCGTGCTGATTCTGTCGCAGTTTGCCGGTGCCGCCGAGCAGATGCAGGGCGCGTTATTGGTGAATCCTTACGATCCCGATGCAATAGCGGATGCCATTCATACCGCGCTCATCATGCCCCTGTCGGTGCGTCGCGAACGTCATGCTAACCTGATCAAAAATCTGCACCTGCATGATTGCCACAAATGGGCCGAAAACTTCATCAATGCACTACAGCCGCGGGAACAGGATGTCGATTTAACACTAAAGTCAGGTGCGATTATTTCCAATGGTTTTAGTGGGCGGCTGCGTTATTAATCCTGAGAAGGAATGATGCCGCCTGCGGGCGGCGATCATGACGTTGTAATATCCCTCATTACTGTGCCGCCGGGAAGTTGCGCTTGATGGGCGCGAACGCATCCACGCTTTTACCCAGCAGACGCTGCGGGCGGAAGTCGCTCAGCAATTCACTCGCCACATCATTGATGAGCTCTTCAGCCACCAGCTTGCCAATCAACGGCGACAGCGTGATGCCGCTGTGTGTCACCGCCACATACACGCGCTGATGGGCGGTGACATAACCCAAGGCTGGTAAACCGTCTGCAGGACGCGCACGTTGCCCCACCACAATCTGTTCTATCTGCAGCTCGCCCGCATCCGCAAACAGTGCGTGATAACGTTCGCGGAACTGTGCAGCGATCTCGCTAGTGATCGAGGGAGGTGCGGCAGAATCGGCCAAATGATCCAATTCTAAGGCTTGTAGCAGCAAACGTCCGCCGCCGTCCGGGCGTACATTGAGTTGTGGAGAGATGAGATTGGCATTGAGCGACAGCGGCTGCGGCGCGGTACGCACCAGAAAACTGCAGGCCACCGCGTTCGGTTTGCTGGTATCCAGCAGCGCCAGATTGAGTCCGAGCGACTTCAGCAGCTGATTGGCCCAGCGCCCGGTGGCTAACACCACACGATCCCCCTGCCACCGCACGCCGTTTTCAAGCTGCAGCGTAACCCGCTCTGCCGTTTCGCTGATGCTATTGATACGTTGCTGCTGATACAGCACCGCGCCGCGCGCTTTGGCTTCAGACCATAAGCGCGCCAGATAAAGCGCCGGATGCAGCAGCGATTCGGTCGGGAAATGCCATACGCTGCCGCTGATGGCCTGCGCCCGCAGCTCTGGGATATCGCGCAGCACATCGGCTGGCGACGCTTCACGTGCCGCATACCCCACCGATTGCAATGAAGTGGCACGCTGCAGCAAACGTTGCTGCGCATCGCCCTCGGCCGCCCATTCCCAGGTTCCGCCGGTTTCCAGCCAGCGCAAACCGTTCGGCTGCGCATGCTGCAGCTTGAGATGCTCTTCCATCGAGAGCGCATTGAGCAGGTGATAGCTGTGGGGCTGTTTGCCGTTAGAGTTAACCCAGGCAAACGTCGTGCTGCTGGTACCCGCACCGATGTGCTGCTGTTCGAATACGGTAACGTCAACGCCCTGCAACGCTAAGGCACGCGCCACCGCTAATCCGATAACGCCGCCACCGATAATTGCAATTCTCTGTGCTGTCATAATGGGCTCCTGAATGAAGTGCCGATATCATAACAGCCTGGCTGAGCGAAAATGGCTATTGCTAAAGAGGGAATATTGCTCAGGATATAAGAATTTCGTCTGCATCGGGACGCTAAAATTATACCGAAGTCAGAATCTTCCCATCAGCGAAATAAGCCAGCAAATTCTCCAGCACATTATTGGTCATTTGCGCACGGGTTTCATGGGTTGCACTGGCAATATGCGGTGTTAACAGCACATTATCCAGTTCACGCAGCGCGGGGTTAATTTTAGGCTCGTCCGGATAAACATCGAGTGCGGCTCCTTTAATGGTTCCCTGCTGCAGAGCGGCGATAAGATCGGCTTCGTTAATCACCGTGCCCCGCGCGATATTGATCACAACGCCGTCTTTACCGAGCGCGGTCAGCACGTTGGCATTAACCAGTTGCACATTCTCTGCGCTGCCCGGCAATGCCAGCACCAGAAAATCGCTAAAGGCGGCGAGCTGCTCGATATTGTCGCAACGTTTATAGCTGACATCTTTCGCCGAACGCGCGGTATACGCCTCTTCCATGCCAAAAGCTTCAGCACGACGAGCAATAGCTAAACCGATTGCGCCCAAACCGGCGATACCGATTCTTTTTCCGCTGGCGCGGCTGGAGAGTTCGACACCGTTATTTTCCCATGCACCCGATTTCGCAAACTGATGGTAAGCCACCAAATTACGCGAGAAGGCTAGCGTCAGCGTCACAGCCAAATCGGCGACATCATCAGTGAGAATGTCGCGGGTGATACTGACCTGAATATCGTGTGCGGCAGTATATTTAAGGTCGATACGATCGGTGCCAACGCCGAATACGGCGATCGCTTTACAAGCGGGCAGTTGCTCTAATAATGCCGTTTCCACACCGACATCGCCCCGCGTGACAATAGCCTTAAGCTGCTCGGCGTGCTGCTGAATAAATTGTGCCGGATCGTGCTGCTCATATAAGCGATGACATTGAAAATGTTGCGTGAGTTTTTCATCCAGTTGCGGCATCAACGGCTGAATAATCAGAATGGCAGGTTGTGTAGTGGTCATTTTATTTTCCATTAGCGGTATTTGTCTGTCACCAGACTAACGGAGTTATTTATGTTACGGCGCAGCTGTTACTTATTTCGCTAATAAGATCACGTTGAGATAATTACATGCAATGCATCAATATAGTGACTCAATCGGCGCTAAATCATAAAATGAAAAATGTCCAATGTGCTTAATGTCATTGATAAACCTTGCCGTAATCGCGAATCCAGATAAACCGTAATCCCATACAGGGTGCATGGAACTATCTCGCTTAGCTTTCACTGCTTTAAGCCAAACAGATCCATGATGAATTCGTCAGGATGATAGATTTAATTGGCAAATTCAGTTAGCAGGCCTTTCGAAAAATCATTCAGGCTCATCGTGACAATGACTTCAGCCTTACACCATATGAGCGTCATCAACGGATACTCGAGGTGGTGTCCATCAAACATTTTGTCAGCCTACGGGAGTTGTCAGATATGCTGGATGTCACGGTGATGACTATACGGCGGGATATTGAACAGCTCAGCGCGCGTGGCGTCATCATGTCTACGCGCGGTGGTGTGAAATCACGTGAAACCCCGCTACGTATGCCCGTTGAGCGCCCCGGGGCTCATTCTCTGATCCGTGCTGCGCTACGTTATTTAGGTGATAGCAAAGTGGTTTATCTTGATGGCGGAAAATTGACGTTTGAGTTGGCCACGTTTTTTCCTTACAACGATGAGATGACCATTGTCACTAATGACTTTGCCATTGCGCAGCATGTTATGACTCACTCTAGTGCCGCCCTGTTTTTTATTGGTGGCAAACTCAGCCGTCATGACAATACTTTTCATCAACGCGTTGCGCTTGAAACCTTAAAGAGCCTCAATTTTGAAAAGGCGTTTATCGCACCGGAATCATGGAGTGATAAAGGCATTTTTCATCATGATGAGTACAGAGCGGCTTACTATGGTGCAATCATCAACGCAGCGCGAAAATGTATCATGCTGGCAGATAACAACACTTACGGCAGCAACGCGCTGTACAAGATGTTCTCACTGACCGACATGGACATGGTCATTACTGACCTGCCTTCGTCGGAGGTGATTTTGAGCAGACGAATGGATCCGCTAAAGCTGCATCCGGTTACAAATAAATAGCATTGTCATGCTCAAAACAACGAGTTAGCAGCCGGCCTACAGCGGCAACGGCCGATCCTGAATGACGGTTTTCATCACCAGGGTCGACGTTAGCCTTTGTACGCCGGACATAGCGGAAAGTTTCTCATCATATAACTGCTGAAAAGCGGGCAAATCACGCGTTGTGATATGCAGAAGATAATCTGGATCGCCAAATAAGCGTTGTGCCAGCGTAATTTGCGGAAGTTCTTTCACCGCCTCTTCAAACGCATTGACGGCCTTACGGTCGCCATCACGCAACGTCACGAATACAATCGCCGAGAAGTTATATCCCAGGAAGGCAGGATCAAGCTGAGCACGATATCCCTGAATGACGCCACTCTGCTCCAGCGCTTTTACCCTGCGATGGCAAGGTGACAGGCTTAATCCTACCCGCTCCGCAAGCTCAGTTACGGATAAACGGCCATCAGCTTGTAGCTCAGCAAGAATATTGCGGTCGATTCGGTCCATGGGCAAGATTATTCCCTTATCAGCGACATTACGCATTAATATTGAAAGCACATTTTAACCAGCTGAGGATATTCTTTCTACCTGCTAATGCTGTGCGACGCCGCGCAGCATCTGAAGATAGATTCTATTTATTTCGTTAATCAGGTAGAAGATCGTGTGCAATATCATTTTTTTAAGTCATCCCGAAGACGCTGTGCTCAGCATGACTAATACATCGAGTGGGGTGTAACGATGGCGCTGAGTTTTTTTGCTGCGTTTTGGGCCGTTTCAGTGCTATTTGTCATTACTCCTGGAGCAGACTGGGCCTATGCCATCTCCGCAGGCATTCGCGGGGGCCGGGTTATTCCCGCAGTCTGCGGATTGCTCTCTGGTCACTTGATTGCAACGTTAATTGTTGCCGCAGGTGTAGGAGCCGTGGTCGCGGACCTGCCCACGCTCATGAAAGGATTAACCGTAGCTGGCGCCTGCTATTTGATCTGGCTGGGAATAGGCATGCTGCGTCATCCTGCCGTTCCCACTGCAGATGAAAGACAGGTCCAAGGTAATGCGTTGCGTTGGGCTGTAAAAGGGCTTTGCATAAGTGGTCTTAATCCAAAGGTATTTCTGCTGTTTTTGGCGTTGTTGCCACAATTCACCGATCCGCATGGCACATGGCCGCTCTCCTTACAAATGGCCGCATTGGGTATGGTGCATGTCGTAAGCTGTGCTGTGGTTTACCTGATAGTGGGCTTCGGATCGAAAGCCGTGTTACAAACCCGGCCAAGGGCTGCACGCCTCGTCAGCCAAATTTCCGGCGCTCTGATGATCATCATCGCAGCGCTATTACTGACAGAATCATTTAGATGAGACATTGAGATGCCAGAGATCACCCTGACCCATCTGCAGAAGATGAAGAAAAACGGCGAAAAAATTGCCATGTTGACCTGCTACGATGCGACTTTTGCCCACGAGTCCAGCCAGGCTGGCGTCGATATGCTGCTTATCGGCGATACGCTCGGTATGATTCTGCAGGGCCACGACAGTACCCTTCCTGTCACCATTGAGGACATGGTTTATCACACTGCCAGCGTAAAACGCGGTAACACCGGCAGCTTTATCATCGCCGACCTTTCCTTTATGACCTACGCCACCCTAGATCAGGCTTTGCAAAGTTCAGGCCGTCTGATGCAGGCGGGAGCGCAAATGGTGAAACTGGAAGGTGGCGAATGGTTGTGTGAATCGGTGCGTCAGTTAACCCGCAATGGCATTCCTGTCTGCGCACATATTGGTTTAACGCCGCAATCGGTCAATGTGTTTGGCGGGTTTAAAGTTCAGGGTCGTGGACCAGAACAGGCCAAAGGACTTATCGATGCAGCCGTTAAGCTTGAAGCAGCCGGTGCAGCAATGATTTTGGTTGAAGCGGTCCCTTCTTCCGTAGGCAAAGCACTTAGTGCAGCGGTTACCGTACCGGTAATCGGTATTGGAGCTGGGGTAGATACTGATGGCCAGGTGCTGGTTTTACACGACATGCTGGGACTGAGTATCACAGGGCGCGCGCCTAAATTTGTCCGCAACTTTATGACGGGCCATGACAGTATTCAGCATGCCATTCAGGGCTATGTAGCGGCGGTTAAAACCAAAACGTTTCCTGCTGCTGAACATTGTTATGCTGAATGAGCACGATGGTGCTGAATAAAAATCACCGTTGAGTGCCAGAGTTATAAATCAGTTTTGAAAAATTTCTTAGCCTTAAAATTCTCCTACTTCACCAGCCAATCAGGCGGGTGAAGTTCTGTAATTCAATGGCCAAATTTTCTCGATATATCATGACGAGGGAGAGTGACCCCGTTTCCGTGGCGATTCAACGTGGCACCCTGTACGTTATTAGACAGGATCTTTCCCCCTGTCGTAGCGCACATCCTGAATGAATACTCTTTACGTTTCCAACTTGGTAGATAGCTAAGTTGCGAGCCGCCGCGTAAAGCGTCCTCAATTTCCTTCGAAGCCGGAAGGCTCAAGCTACCCATAATTGAGTTTTTAATGCGTTTTCAGGTAGATCATTGTAGTTATGAAGTGCAGTCACCGAATGAGAGCCGAACTAAGCGAAACAAAAAATATTTTTAATAAACAACATTTCAACATCCATCTTAGCACCACAGCATTAGGCGAATCTTATACACTTCGGGGTTTACCATGAAACATAAGGCACTCGCTGGCGAACTCACCTTACGCAGTCTACGGTTAATCAAAAAGCATAAAAATTTCACCAACCATGGATAGCCATTATGACCACCCGTGTCGACACAGCGCATCAGGCCAGCGAACTCCTTCAGCTACAGCAAACTTTACAGGCACACCTTGAACATTTATTGCCTGCTGGACAGCAAAGCGATCGCGTGCGTGCCGCAATGCGGGCCGGTACGCTGGCGCAGGGTAAACGCATCCGTCCTTTATTACTGATGTTGGCGGCGCGCGATATGGGTTGCGAGCTAACACAAAATGGTATCCTCGATCTTGCCTGTGCGGTCGAAATGGTGCACGCGGCATCGCTGATTCTGGATGACATTCCCTCCATGGATAACGCACAGATGCGCCGTGGTCGCCCTACCATACACCGCGAGTTTGGTGAAAATGTGGCGATCCTTGCCGCCGTCGCGTTGCTCAGTCGTGCATTTGAAGTGATTGCCATTGCACCCGATTTGCCTGCCATGCATAAATCTGAAGCAATTGCCGAACTCTCCGCCGCCGTCGGCCTGCAAGGTTTGGTGCAAGGACAATTTCAGGATCTGCACGATGGCGCGCAGAGCCGCAGCCCGGAAGCGATTGCGCTGACCAACGAACTCAAAACCAGTGTGCTGTTTCGCGCCACGTTGCAAATGGCAGCGATTGCCGCTAACGCTTCACCGCAGGTGCGGCAACGTCTCAGCTTTTTCGCTCAGGATTTAGGCCAGGCTTTTCAATTGCTCGATGACCTCACCGACGGCTGCAAACACACCGGTAAAGATGTCGATCAGGATCAGGGCAAATCCACGTTGGTACAGATGCTCGGTGCTGATAATGCTGAACGTCGTCTGCGCGACCACCTACTCAGCGCCGATGCGCATCTTGCCTGCGCCTGCCATCGCGGTATCGCTACTCGCCAATATATGCACGCGCTGTTTAATCAACAGCTAGCGATGTTCAACTGAGCGCGGTTCAGCCGGTGGGCCACTTCGCGGTGATTGCGCCGCCGCTTTACAGCCACTTTCAGGCGTTGCAGGCGTTAGCACAAACGTTGCTGGCGCGCGGACATCGCATCACCTTCATTCAACAGGCCGACGCTCGGACATTGCTCAGCGATGAACGCATCCAATTTGTTGCCGTGGGCCAGCAGACGCATCCCGCCGGCTCGCTGGCGCCGGTGCTGCACCGACTGGCCTCACCAGGCGGCCTGTCACTGTTTCGGGTAATTAACGACCTTGCGGCTTGCACCGATATGCTGTGCCGCGAACTGCCTGCGGTACTCAAATCATTGGATATTGATGGCGTGATCGCCGATGAGATGGAAGCGGCTGGCGGTTTAGTCGCTGAAGCGCTGCGTCTGCCGTTTGTCTCCGTGGCCTGCGCCTTGCCGGTCAATCGCGAAGCCGGTATTCCGCTGGCTGTTATGCCTTTCCGTTTTGCGCAGGATGAGAAAGCGCTGAAGCGTTTTCAGGCCAGCAGCGATATCTATGATCGCATTATGCGTCGTCACGGCGAGGTCATCCTCAAACACGCGCAGGCGTTTAATTTGACGGCGCGCCGCGGATTGCATCAATGCCTGTCGCCGCTGGCACAAATAAGCCAGATGGTGCCGGCCTTTGATTTTCCGCGTCAGCAGCTACCCGCCTGCTATCACGCCGTTGGGCCACTGCGCGCCCCGGTTTCGCCCGTACCCCTTAATGCGCCCTGGCCGTCGCTGCGCCAGCCAGTGGTTTATGCCTCGCTGGGTACGCTGCAGGGGCATCGTTTCCGCCTGTTTCTGCATCTGGCGCAGGCATGCCGCAAGCAGCAGCTGTCGCTGGTGGTCGCGCATTGCGGTGGATTGAACGCTGAACAAGCACATCAACTTGAACTTGCTGGCGCTGCGTGGGTGACGGATTTCGTCGATCAACGCGCCGCTTTGCACCACGCTCAGCTGTTTATCACCCATGCGGGACTGAACAGCGCGCTGGAAGCACTGGAATGCGGCACGCCGATGCTGGCGCTGCCCATTGCGTTTGATCAGCCTGGCGTGGCGGCACGCATTGAGTGGCATGGCGTCGGACGGCGCGCGTCGCGCTTCAGCCGTGTTCATCAACTCGCGCAGCATTTACACCAGCTGTTGAACGACGATCGCTACGAGGTAAGGATGTCAGCCATTCAGGCGCAGTTACAGCGCGCAGGCGGTTGCCAGCGTGCCGCCGACATCGTCGAACAGGCGTTGTGTCAGCAGCAAGTTGTGCTGGCGGAGGCCACCTGATGCCAGCGCCTTATGATGTAATTTTGGTCGGCGCCGGACTGGCGAATGGTTTGATCGCGTTGCGCCTGCGTCAACTGCAGCCGCAGCTGAAATGCCTGTTGCTCGAGAGCCACGCGCATCCGGCGGGCAATCATACCTGGTCATTTCATCACAGCGATCTCAGCACCGAACAGTTGCGCTGGTTGCAACCGCTGATAACCGCGCGCTGGCCCGGTTATCAGGTGCGTTTTCCCACCCTGCGTCGCAATTTGTGTGGGGATTATTGTTCAATCGCGTCAGGCGATTTTGCCCAACATCTATACGCTGCGATGGGTGACGATCTGTGGACCGACGCCGCCGTAGAACAGGTAAAGCCCACGCAGGTGACGCTGGCAGATGGACGTCAACTTGATGCGCAGGTGGTAATCGATGGCCGCGGTTTGCAGGCTACGCCGCATCTGCAGCTGGGTTATCAGGTGTTTCTTGGACAAGAGTGGCAGCTGGCGCAGCCACACGGCCTACAGCAGCCGATCCTGATGGATGCCACCGTCGATCAACAAGCGGGCTATCGGTTTGTCTATACGCTGCCACTCAGCGCCGATCGATTACTGATTGAAGACACGCATTATGTGAATCACTCCACGTTGGCGGAGAACACCGCGCGCCAGCACATTGCGGACTATGCCCAACAACAAGGCTGGACGCTGAGCACGCTATTGCGTGAAGAGCACGGCATCTTACCGATTACCTTAGACGGCAATATTGACCCGTTCTGGCAACAGCTGCGCGGTCAACCGTGCAGTGGCCTGCGCGCTGGGCTGTTTCATGCCACCACCGGTTACTCCTTGCCATCCGCCGTCGCGCTGGCAGAACTCGTGGCAACCCGGTTGCCCACCGATGCCAGCACACTCAGTCAACACATTGAACACTTCGCTCGTCAGCAGTGGCGCGAGCAGCGCTTTTTCCGACTGTTAAACCGCATGCTGTTTTTGGCCGGAAAGCCACAGCAGCGCTGGCGCGTGATGCAACGTTTTTACCGGCTCAATGCCGGGTTAATAAGCCGCTTTTACGCCGGGCAACTGCGCCTGAGCGATAAAGCACGGATTCTGTGCGGCAAACCGCCAGTGCCATTAGGTGAAGCGCTGCGCGCGCTGATGAATACTGTCGAACCAGGGAAGAAAAAATGAAACGCACTTATGTGATTGGCGCAGGCTTTGGCGGCCTGGCGCTGGCGATTCGTCTGCAAGCAGCAGGCATGCCAACCACCTTACTCGAGCAGCGCGATAAACCTGGCGGACGCGCCTATGTCTTTGAGGATGAAGGTTTTACCTTTGATGCCGGGCCAACGGTGATCACCGATCCCAGTGCCATCGAAGAGTTGTTTACGCTGGCGGGAAAATCGCTCAGCGATTACGTCGAGCTGATGCCGGTGACGCCTTTCTATCGCCTGTGCTGGGAAGATGGCAAACAGCTCGATTACGACAACAATCAGCCACTGCTGGAGCAGCAGATCGCCACATTCAATCCGCAAGATGTGGAAGGCTATCGCCGGTTTCTTGCCTATTCGCGCGAGGTGTTCAAAGAGGGTTACCTGAAACTGGGTACGGTGCCGTTTTTGCAGGTGCGCGACATGCTGCGCGTGGCGCCGCAATTGGGTCGATTGCAGGCCTGGCGCAGCGTCTACAGCATGGTGGCGAAATTTATTCAGGACGATCACCTGCGTCAGGCGTTTTCCTTCCACTCATTGCTGGTGGGCGGTAATCCTTTTGCAACCTCATCGATCTATACCTTAATTCATGCGCTGGAGCGTGAATGGGGCGTGTGGTTTCCACGCGGCGGCACCGGTGCGCTGGTGAATGGCATGGCACGGCTGTTTGAGGATCTTGGTGGCGAGTTACTGCTGAATGCGGAAGTGAGCCAGTTGGAAACCAGCGGCAATCGCATCAGCGGCGTCCAGCTGACGGACGGACGACGCTTCGATGCTGCTGCGGTGGCCTCGAACGCCGATGTGGTGCATACCTACGACAAACTGCTGCGAGATCATCCTTTGGCGGCTAAACGTGCGACATCGCTCAAGCGTAAGCGCATGAGCAACTCGCTGTTTGTCCTCTACTTTGGCCTGAACCAGCCGCATGAACAGCTGGCGCATCACACCGTGTGTTTTGGTCCGCGCTATCGCGAGTTGATTGATGAGATTTTTAACAGCAGCCAGCTGGCAGAGGATTTCTCGCTGTATCTGCACGCGCCCTGCAGCAGCGATCCGTCGCTGGCACCGCCCGGCTGCGGCAGCTTTTATGTGTTAGCACCGGTGCCGCATCTCGGCACCGCTGACATCGACTGGCAACAGGAAGGACCGCGCTTGCGCGATCGCATTTTTGCTTATCTGGAGCAGCACTACATGCCGGGATTACGTCAGCAATTAGTCACACACAGAATGTTTACGCCGTTTGATTTTCGCGACACGTTGCATGCCCATCACGGTTCGGCATTTTCGCTGGAGCCCATTTTGACGCAAAGCGCCTGGTTCCGACCACATAACCGAGATGCCGACATCAGCAATCTCTATCTGGTGGGTGCGGGCACTCATCCGGGCGCAGGCGTGCCCGGCGTGATCGGTTCGGCCAAAGCCACCGCTCAGCTAATGCTGGAGGATCGCGCCGAATGAATCGACCGCCCTTACTTGAGCAAGTAACGCAAACTATGGCGGTAGGCTCGAAAAGTTTTGCCACCGCAGCAAAGTTATTTGATGCGCCGACGCGGCGCAGCACGCTAATGCTGTATGCCTGGTGTCGTCACTGCGACGATGTGATTGATGGGCAAACGCTGGGCGAAGGCGGCACGCAGCATGCTGTTGAAGATGCTCAGGCACGCATGCAGCATCTGCAGATTGAAACCCGGCGCGCCTACAGTGGCGCGCACATGGATGAACCGGCGTTTAAGGCGTTTCAGGAAGTGGCGCTCATCCACCAGCTTCCGCAACAGCTGGCCTTTGATCATCTGGAAGGTTTCGCCATGGATGCACGCGACGAACACTATGCCAGCTTTGATGACACGCTGCGTTACTGCTATCACGTCGCCGGCGTGGTGGGTTTGATGATGGCGCGCGTGATGGGCGTGCGTGATGAAGCGGTACTCGATCACGCCTGCGATTTGGGACTGGCCTTTCAGCTCACCAATATTGCACGCGACATTGTCGAAGATGCCGAGAATGGGCGCTGCTATCTGCCGCAATCCTGGCTGGATCAGGCGGGATTACGTGCCGATATGCTCACGGCACCGGAACATCGTGCAGCGCTGGCCGCGTTAGCCGCGCGTTTAGTGGCGGAAGCGGAACCCTATTATCACTCGGCGCGATCCGGTTTACCGGGTTTGCCGCTGCGTTCAGCATGGGCGATCGCCACGGCACGCGGCGTTTACCGCGAAATTGGGGTGAAGGTGCAGCACGCTGGCGCACACGCATGGGATACGCGCCAACGAACCAGTAAAGGCGAGAAACTGGCGCTGCTGGTGAAAGGCGCCGGTCTGGCGATCACTTCACGGGTGGCTCGTCCTGAGCCGCGTCCGGCTGGTCTCTGGCAGCGTCCGCGTTGATTTTTCGGCCGTGACGCTGGCGCAGCGTAGCTTGCAGCTTATTAAGCGACGGCGCGTAGAGAAAACCAAATGAGACGCAGCCTTCACGCCCCCGCACCGCATGATGCATGCGGTGCGCCATGTACAGGCGTTTGAGATAGCCTTTGCGCGGAATGTAGCGGAATGGCCAGCGCTGATGCACCAGTCCATCGTGTACCATGAAATAGAGCGCGCCGTAGGTGGTCATCCCAGCGCCAATCCACTGCAGCGGCCACAAGCCCTGTACGCCGACATAGATCAGCACTATGGCCAGCACGGCAAACACCACCGCATAAAGATCGTTAAGCTCAAACTTGCCGCTGTGCGGTTCATGGTGCGACAAATGCCAGCCCCACCCCCAACCGTGCATGATGTATTTATGCGAGAGCGCCGCGACGATTTCCATCACCACCACGGTTGCCAACAAGATAAGCGCATTCCATAACCAGAGCATTGTTCGTCCATTTGTGGAAAAGGGAAACACTAAAGGTGGACGCGGATGACCGATGGCGCAAGCTACAAAATGAATAAGTCCGCACGCAGTAATCCGCTGACTTTACATCTTCCTGCTCACTGGTTAGTATTGCCCTCCTTTCAGCGGTCAATCACCGCTGCGTAAGCGTTAACGTCAACCAACGCACCATAAGCAGACTCGGTCTGCCTCATTGCTATGGTGCGAAAATATGACCCATACTGCTTTTTCTGCGAATCCTGCCCTGCGTCGTTCTGGTTTTTTCCTGTTTTTGTTGCTGCTGACGGCGGCCAACTTACGCACGCCTATTACCGCGGTCGGCCCGGTGCTGGAAAACATCCGTCAGACGTTTGGCCTGAGCGCCAGCGCCGCGGGCGTGATTAACTTCTTACCGTTACTGATGTTCGCCACGCTTGCGCCGCCCGCAGCGTGGTTCGGCAATCGCTTTGGTCTGGAGCGGAGTTTGTGGGGCGCATTGCTGCTGATTACGCTGGGATCGTTGCTGCGTATCAGCGGCAGTGAGAATGCGTTGTGGGCCGGCACGATCATCCTGAGCTCGGGTATTGCGGCCGCCAACGTGCTGCTGCCACCGCTGATTAAGCGTGACTTTACCGAACACACTGCGCGCTATGTTGGCTTGTATGCGATGACCATGGCGATCACCGCCAGTATTGCGTCGGGTGTGGTAGTGCCGCTGGCGGAGTTGAGCAGCGCGGGCTGGCGCCTCTCGTTAGCGGTGTGGCTGGTGCCAGCGATTGTTGCGCTTTTCGCCTGGCTGCCGTATCTGAAAAAACCCGCCTCTCAGGTAAAACATATTGCCACCAGCACAGTCACGCGTTCGCCGTGGCGCGCCGCCTTAGGCTGGCAGGTTTCGCTGTTCATGGCCTGTCAGTCGCTGGTGTTCTACACCTTGATTGGCTGGTTCACGCCTTTCGCGCAAGACAGCGGAATGAGTCAGTTAGAGGCGGGCGGCATGCTATTCGTCTATCAGATTGTCGCCATCGTTTCGAATCTGGCCTGCATGAGCGCGCTAAGAAAGATGCGCGATCAGCGCGTGATTGGTTTTATCGCCTCGCTGTCGATCTTTGTGGCCGTCGCGGGTCTGCTAATGGCGCCGAACTACGCGCTGCTGTGGCTGATTCTGGCGGGATTGGGCGCTGGCGCATCAATGGTGATTTGCCTGTCGCTGTTTAATCTGCGCAGCCAGGATCATCAGCAGGCAGCGAAGTTGTCGGGCATGGCGCAGTGCGTTGGCTATGGATTAGCCGCACTTGGCCCGCTCTGTTTTGGCCTGCTGCATGATGTCAGCGGAAACTGGCAGTGGCCGCTGATGCTGCTCTTAGTGATTGCGGGTTTGCAGATGGTGGTGGCAACGCTGGCGGGTCGTGCGCGGGTTATTTAACCTGGAAATTATCCAACGTCATGCGGGTCAAGACATCTTGTTGAGTGGCGCTTAACAGCGAATCGAGCAAACCCGGAAAACGCGCATCGAGATCGGCGCGTCGGAGTGACAGTAGGTTTTCTCGGCCGGATGGTTTTTGCCAGATGATGCCACCCTCGCGCAGCACGCGCCAGTGATGGGTCAAGGTGGATTTGGATACGCCTTTCAGCAGCGATCCGCAGGTATGTTCGCCGCCGTCCGCCAGAATGCTGATCACCGTCATGCGCATCGGGTTGCCCAACGCCGCCAGCACATTCTCCAGCCTGATTTCATCGCGCTGCGGGTGATTCTCCAGCATGGCGTGCCTCTTCATTGTGGGTAGGAAACCCGAATTATCAGGCAGCCGCGGTACAATGTACAGAACACCACGAGCGGTTACCCGCCGTGGATTTGACATTATTGACTAAGGGTTTGCTTCAGCGCCGCAATCGACATGCCTTGACGCCCCAGCGCTTGCAACAACTGTTGACGCTGCGGAGCAATTCTTCGCTACGCAGATGCGGTGCCGGTGACCAGCCGCGGTCGCCATCTCCAAGCCGTAAACACTCAGTTCCAGCAATTTATCCAGCATCTGTTCAAACGGCAAATGACTGAGGCTATCGGTACAAAACGAAAGTTTCATGGCAATCATTATTCGTAGTTAACCCAGCTCGCGCCGTTGTCCGCAAAATGCACGCAGTTTTCGATCCAACGCACACCTTCAATCCCGGCGTTAATATCGGGATAAATCAGGTTTTCGGGCATTTTTGGGTCGCCCTGTTGGGTGGCGTGAATGGCAATGACAAATTTCAGATAGCTGTGACCCAGGATTCCGCCCGACCTACGATGTGCAGCGCGCCCAAACGTTCATCCACCATGCGCACATCACCAATTTCGCCATTGGCGTTCATCGCACGCATTTGCATCAGCAGCGGATGGCCGGAGAAACCGTAGGTCACGCCAACGATCGGCTCCTTTGCCGCCGCAAGCGTCTCGATTTCCAGCGCTTCGGCAGTGGTGAAGAACAGCGGCTTTTCACAAATCACGTGAATTCCGGCATTAAATGCCGCTTTGGTGATCTCAGAATGGGTGCCGTTTAGCGTGACGATGGACATGACTTCAACGCTATCCTCATGCTTCGCCTCTTCGGCCAGCAGCTGGTGATAAGTGGCGTTGCAGCGCTCCGCGTTAAGTCTTGAGTTGACACCGAAATCGCGGCCACGCTCGGCGTTAATGCTAAAGGCGCTGGCCACCATCAGATACGCGGAGTCATCACGCAGCGCGCCGTAACGGTGTTTATAACCAGCCTGATTGAGACGACCGCCACCGATCATGGCTCAGCGCAGTGGGCGTGGGATACTCTTTTCACCGATAAGCATAGCAACTTTTCTTTATTTTGCACCTGAGTGCAAAATGGCTTACTTGCGATAGCTAAAATGGCTTTAGGTTGCGTTCAGGTGAGCGAAAAATGAGCGATGACGACTTTATAGTCGATGTAGCAACGTGAAAATCAGCGAAATCGATCGCAATAAGTTAATGAAATGCACCCGATTGCAAAAAACGTTGCAATCGGGTGCAAAGATCAAACATAATCGCAACATCATAAAAGCAGGGTTATTTGTCGCGCTTTACGCCAATTGCGGGCGCTTAGGTGTTTATTTTCCGTTGGGTTTCACGTTCAATGCTGGGGGTCTCCGCTTTTCCCCCTATGCAGGTGCTATGAGTAAACCAACAGCAAAATCTCACAAAGCCACCGCCAGCGATGTGGCAAGACTGGCTGGCGTTTCGAAATGGACGGTATCGCGCGCCTTCACACCTGGCGCGTCAATTTCCGAAAAAGCGCGCGAACGCGTAATAGCGATTGCCACTGAATTGGGTTACCGCCCTAACCTGCTGGCACGCAGCCTATCGCAGAAGAAGACACAGATTATCGGCGTAGTGATCGACGAGCTAAAAAATCCGCACTCGATGCTAATGCTCGACACCGTCACTCGCCAGCTGCAGCAGCGCGGCTACATGGCGCTGCTGCTGAATATTGGTAGCGGTGAAAACTATCACGCAGTGCTGTCGCTAGCCGATCAATTGCAGGTCGACGGCATGCTATTTCTCGGTACGCTGCTGAGTGAGGAGTTGATCGCCGTCGCGCGTGAAATGCACCACATTCCGCTGGTACAGGTGTGTCGTAACAACGACGAACCCGGTATTGAAGTGGTAAATATAGACGGGTTACAAGCGGGCAAACAGCTGGGTGAACTGCTGCTTGCGCAAGGATATACGCGCATTGGTTACATGATGGGTCCAGCCACCAGCAGCCATCACACGCTGCGTTTAGACGGTTTGCAACTTGCGCTGAGCGAAGCGGGCTTAGTGTTGGAAGTGTTGCTCACCGCCGGTGAATACGCCCGCGAACGCAGCTACGCGGTGTTGACTGAGTATCTTAACGCACAAGCGCCCGATCAGCGGGTTGAAGCGCTGTTTTGCGAAAACGATGTGCTGGCGCTCGGCGCGCTGGCGGCACTGCGCGAAGGTGCAGGCAACAAATTTATGGCGGTAGTAGGTTTCGATGACATCGACGAAGCCAGCTTGCCCAGCTGGCAGCTCACCACCTTTAGCCAGCGTATTGATTTGATCGTCACTGAAGCCCTAAATCGGCTGATTGATGAACGTGCCACTACGGGTGGCGTTTGGTCTCAGGGAGAATTGCGTATTCGACGCTCTCACCTGAAGCCGTGAGGTAACAAGGAGGAGAGATGAAGTTGTCGTTGCATGGCGTGTCTGTTTGGTACAGCAATGCCGTCACTCAGTTACGCATCGCCCATGAGACAGGCTTTAGCGGGCTAGAAATCCTGCCAGAACATCTGTATCGCTATCTGGATAACGGTGGCAGCTACAGCGCCTACCGCGATCTGATGGCGAAATACAGCGTCGATATTACCTGTATCAATGCGCTGAAACGCATTGGCCGCCATGAGCCGGAAGCGCGAGCCGAATTGCTGCGCGAAGCGGAAAAAATCTGCCAGGCCGCAGTTGAGCTGCGTTGTCCAGTGGTGCAAATCATGGCGCTGACCGAACTCGATCATCTTTCCGCCGCCGAGCGAGATACCATCCTGATTGAGAATATTTCCGCCATTGCTGATATCGGCGCACCGCACGGCATCAAATTCCAGATTGAAGTTGTCGCCTTCACCGCGTTCAATTCGCTGCAACACGCGCTTGATTTGATTAAACAGAGCGGCAAAGACAATCTCGGTGTCGTGGTGGATTTCTGGCACCTGCATGCCGGCGGCGGCACCACGCCTGCCGAAGTGGCGCGCATGAATAAAGAACTTATTTACGGCGTTCATTTCTGCGACGGCCGCGCGGCCAAACCAGGCGAAGCTTGGGATGAGTGGGTACAGCGCGACTATGCACCAGGCGAAGGCGAAGTGGATATTGCCGCCTGGGTGGCGGCGGTTAAAGCTACAGGTTACGACGGCGTTTGGTCACCGGAATTATTAAGCCCGAAAAACTGGGAAGACGACCTGTGGGGTATTTCTCGTCACTGCTATGAAGATATGAATAAATACATTCATTAACATAAAGGGAGCCCGATAACCGGGTTTCCCGCGAATACGGTCACCATAAATGGCGACCCTACAGCATATTTTTTCGGGTCGCCATTTATGGTGACCTCATATTTACCTACCTCTGAGAACAAATAATAACGAACGCAGTTTCATCGCTAGCGCCTGCGCGCTATTTAGCGCGCTGTCATTGCGTCTGAAATATCTGAACGTCGTGCTCTGTCAATATACATCTGTTGAAGTTTAAGGGATAAATAGTATGAACCGAAGAGAAGCACTTTTTTCGCTCAGTGGCATTGTGGCCTCGCTCGCCGTCGCGCCGCAACTGAGGGCGAAAGAGCTGCACAATGTCCCGCTGGAAACCAAACTCAGCACCGATCATCTGCCGCAACCCGCGTGGCAAGACGGTTATCAGGTGCTCACTAATCCGCTGGATCGCCAGAATCTGGCAGCCATTTTTGATCGTCTGATCCCCGCCGATGACCTTGGCCCGTCAGCCAGTGAAGCGGGCGCGATTGAGTTCCTTGATAACCAATTAGCCGGTGATTATGGCTCCGGCGCGGCGCTCTATTTGCAGGCGCCTCTCCATCCGGACAATGAAGCCGCCTTAATGGGCAGCCCGCAATTTCTCACGCCGCCGAAAGCGCGTTATTTAACCGGCTTAGCCGCGCTGGAAAAGTGGGCGCAGCAACAGCATCAGGCATCATTGCATACCTTATCAGCTGAACAGATCGATGCATTCCTGACAGCGATGGAAGACGGCAAGATCGATTTAGGAAAAGACGTGAATTGCCAGGCGCTGTTTGAATTAATGCTGCAAAACGCACGTGAAAGCTATTTAGCGGATCCGATTTATGGCGGAAATAAAAATATGGTCGGCTGGAAAATGATCGGTTTTCCTGGCGCACGCTATGACTATCGCCCTTATATCGAACGCCGTAATGAAAATCTGGCGCTTATTCCCGTCAGTCTGATTCCTAACGATTAAATAGCCGGAGCTGAGTCAATGTCATTAGTACGAAATAAGGCTGACGTGGTGATCGTCGGCTTAGGTTGGGCCGGTTCGGTGATGGCGGAAGAGTTGACCCGTGCGGGGCTCAACGTGGTCGCCATCGAACGCGGTGCCTGGCGCGATACCTCGACCGATTTCCCGGTCGCCATTGATGCCGATGAGCTGCGCTTCCACACACGCCGCAAAATCCTGCAACCGATGAGCGTGGAAACCACCACCTTCCGCAACCGCAGCGATCAGCTGGCGGCACCGGTACGCAATTGGTCAGCGTTTCAGTTTGGCTGGAATGTCGGCGGCGCAGGCACGCACTGGGCAGGTATGTCATGGCGCTTTACGCCGTGGGATTTTGAAGTGGCGAAGCAAACTCGTGATCGCTATGGCGCGAAGAAAATGCAGGGTTTGCAGCTGCAGGATTGGGGCGTGACCTACGACGAAATGGCACCATTTTACGATCGCTTCGAGCGCATTGCCGGCACGTCCGGTATCGCGGGCAATCTCAATGGTAAGCCGCAAAAAGGCGGTAATATCTTCGAAGGCCCGCGATCGCGCGACTATCCTACCCCGCCGCTAAAAGATACGCACTGGATGAGCAAGTATCGCAAAACCACCGAGAACATGGGTTATCACCCGTTCACGGTGCCTGCCGGTAATCTGTCGCAGGCGTATGTGAATCCGCTCGGCGTCAGCATGGGTCCGTGTACTTATTGCGGCTTCTGCGACTTTCACGGCTGCGGCAACTTCTCCAAGTCATCGCCGCAAGCGTGCATTCTGCCAGTGCTGATGCGCCGTCCAAACTTCACGTTGCTGACCGAAACCGAAGTGCTGCACGCCGTGAAGCATGACGACGGTAAAACGGTGAAAGGCGTTAAATTTATCACCCAGGATGGCGTGGAAGGCTTCCAGCCGGCGGATATCGTCTGCATCACCGCTTATCAGATGGATAACGTGCGCCTGATGCTGCTCTCCGGCGTCGGTGAGCAATACAATCCGCTAACCGGTCGCGGCACCATTGGCCGTAACTACAACTATCAAACCTGCTCCAGCGTCACCGGATTCTTTGATAACGAATACATGAATCCGTTCATCGGTGGCGGCGCATTGGCGGTCCAGATTGATGACTTCAACGGCGATAACTTCGACCACAGCGATCTCGATTTCATCGGCGGCGCAGGCATTATGGGCTTCTCCACCAATGGTCGTCCGATTCAGAACATGAACGGCCTGCGTCCAGGCACTAAACGCTGGGGCAGCGAGTGGAAAGCGGGCTACAAGCGCGATTATCAAACCGCAGGCACCATCTTCTGTCAGGGCACCTCAATGCCGATGCGCGAAGCCTATCTCGATCTCGATCCCAACTATAAAGACCGTCACGGTCAGCCATTGATCCGCACCACCTTCGACTGGAACCAGAACGATGTGCGCATGGCGAAATATGTCACCGACCGCGCCATCAACATTATGAAAGACATGGGCGGCCAGCATATCGTGGTGGATAACCAGGCGGAGAAAAGCTGGAATCCTTACCAGCAGCACAGCTCGCACACCATTGGTGGCGCGGTGATGGGCGCCGATCCCAGTACCTCTGCGCTCAATCCGTATCTGCAAAGCTGGGACGCGCACAACCTGTTTGTGGTCGGTGCATCCGCCTTCCCGAACAACGGCGGTTATAACCCCACCATCACCATCGGTGCGCTGGCCGTGCGCGCTGCGCAGGCAATCCACCAGAAATACATCCATAATCCGGCACCGCTGGTGGGGGCGTAATCATGGCAAAAGCAAAGAAGATCACTTATACGCTCGCCACGCTGGCGGTAATTGCGGGCATCGCGGCGTCTGGACGTTTATGGGTGGTACTGGATAGCGCCCGCTCCAATGTGGCCGACAATAAAGTGCAATTGGCTGATTTTCACTCCAATGACGCCGATGCCATAAAGCGCGGGGAATATGTGATGCGCCTGGCGGACTGCGCCGCCTGCCACAATGCCGATTTCTCCGGCGGCTACAAAATCGATACGCCGTTTGGCGCGCTTGAGACCTCAAACATTTCGCCTGACCGTGCAACCGGGATTGGCAAAATGACCGAGCGCGACTTCTTCAACGCGGTGCGTCAGGGGCGCGGCGAACACGGATTCCTCTATCCAGCGATGCCGTATACCGCCTACACCCAGATGAGCGATGGCGATATGCACGATCTCTGGGCCTACTTCTCGGCGCAGAAGCCGGTGCACAACGCCGTCGATGAGAATGCGGGCATGAACTTCCCGTACAACATTCGTCTGGCGATGGCCGGTTGGAACCTGTTGTTCTTCGATAACACTGCGTTTAAGCCACAAACCGCACAGAACGATGAGTGGAATCGCGGCAAATACATCGTTGATGGTCCGGCACACTGTAGCGTCTGTCACACCGCGCGCAACGCGCTGGGCGGCGAGATCGGCAGCCAGTATCTACAAGGTGGCAATTTGGGTAGCTGGTACGCGCCGGATATCACGCCAAACCCGCATGCGGGCATTGGCAAATGGAGTGATGCGCAGATCGCTGATTACCTGAAAACCGGCTCTAATGGTGAAAGCGTGGCGGCGGGCCCGATGGCGGAAGCGGTTGAACACTCCACGCAGTACTTCAACGATCGCGATTTGCAATCCATCGCCACCTATCTGCGTAGCTTACCGGCCTCTTCCACACCGCAAGCCGCTGGATTTGTGATGGATAAAGCGCGTAACGATCAGGCTGCACTGCGTTATGAAGTAGATTGCTCGGCGTGCCACGGTCTGTCAGGTGAGGGTATCACCGGCATGGTGCCCGCCTTTGCGGGCAATGGCGCGATGCAGAACGATCCAACTAACATGATCCACGCGCTGTTGGATGGCGCCCGCGCGCCACATACCGAAGGCCGCCCAACGTCCGCAGGCATGCCGGCATTTTCCTGGAAACTCAACGATCAGGAGATGGCCGATGTGCTGAACTACGTGAGGAATTCGTGGGGTAATCAGGCTGCTGAAGTGAAAGCCAGCCAAGTCGCCGATCTGCGTAAAACCACCGGCGTGGGCGATAAGCTGAAAGTCCCGGCGATGAAATAGCGTTTGTTAACTGTAGAGTCGCCATTCATGGCGACCTTTTTATCGGTATCCTGGATCAACGCAGCAGCTGAGTAATCCCCCACAGCGCTAATGCATGATCGTCTTCAGACGGTAAACCGCTGATAGTGACTGCTCCGATGATCGCGCCCTGAGAAGTTAGCAGCGGGAAGGAGCCACCGTGATCGGTGTAATCTTCCTGGCGAGTATAGCCCTGCTTTGCCATACGCTCGCCCTTTTGCTCATTAAAAAGCCCCATGTACAGGGAAGAGTGGCCAGTCAGCAACACTGTATTGCGCTTGCGACGCATCCATTCCAGGTTTTCTGGGGCGGATCCTGGCAACGAAGCCATAAACAGCACCTGCCCAAATGCATAGACTTCGATAGCCACAGGCGCATTGTCTTCACGCGCGCGCTGCTGGATGCTTTGACCAATTTGCCACGCTAAATCGAAATCAAACTGTGGTAAACGGTGTTCAGCTTCCTGCTGCAGCAGGGTTTCAAGGGACGGGAGCGATGACATGATAGAATCCTCTCAATTTGAAATTAATTTTCCATATTTTATAACATGAAATATATTTTTCGCGTGTGATGAGGTTCTCACTTCAGATTGCGCTAACCGGTATCGCGCCGTAATGCACTGCAAGCCAAACCGTTGGGCCGCTGCTGTCAGTCCAGTTGACGCGATGGCGGCAGCCGGCAGGAATCGCCAAAAAATCGCCGACCTGCAAGAGACGCTCCTGCACTTCCCCTTCCAGCTGCAATCCTGCCGATCCTTGTAAAACGATCACCCATTCACCTTGGGTCTGACAGTACCAGAAATCGGGTGGACTGGTTTGTCCGGTTGAAACGATGCGTTCGATATGTAGATTGGGCTGCGTCAGCAGCGCTTCAAAACTCTCTGCACTGCCTTGGTGGGCGGGTAAATCGCGAAACAGGTTGCTTATCATCGCGCGGGCTCGACATTTAATGAAATCAGCTTGAAATGTAACGCAGGCTTCATCCAAAAGCCTCACAGAATTTCGCGCCGCGGATTGACGCACCGCATGCAAATCTCCATTATCCTGGCCACCATTGGCTGCATGGAGCGTGAAGGTGTCGGAACTCAGTAATGCATTGCTTGAAGAGATTGTTAGCGAAGTTCGCCCACTCACCCAACAAGGTAAAGTGGCGGATTATATTCCGGCGCTGGCCGACGTGGATGCCGATCAACTCGGCATCGCCATTTGCACGCCTGACGGACGCTGTTTTCAGGCTGGCGATGCCGCGACGCGCTTCTCCATCCAATCGATTTCGAAAGTGTTGTCGCTCAGCGTGGCGCTGACCTTATATGAAGATGGCGAGATCTGGCAGCGCGTTGGCAAAGAGCCGTCCGGCCAGGCGTTTAACTCGCTGGTGCAGCTGGAGCTCGAACACGGTAAACCGCGCAATCCGTTTATAAATGCCGGTGCGCTGGTGATGTGCGACCTGCTGGAAAGCCGCCTGACAGCACCGCGCCAGCGCATGCTGGAAATTGTGCGTCGTCTGGCGCAGCAAAATGACATTAACTATGACCGCGTAGTGGCGCGTTCCGAATACGAGCATTCAGCCCGCAACGCCGCGATTGCCTGGCTGATGAAATCTTTCGGCAACTTCCATAATGACGTTAGCAAAGTGATGGAAACCTATTTTCATTACTGTTCATTAGCGATGAGCTGCGAAGAGTTGGCGCGGACCTTCCTCTATCTCGCTAATCATGGCCGTACCCAGGATGATGAATCAGCAGTGATTTCACCGCGTCAGGCGCGCCAGGTCAATGCGCTGATGATGACCAGCGGCATGTACGATGGTGCCGGGGAATTCGCCTGGCGCGTGGGCATGCCAGCGAAGTCGGGCGTCGGCGGCGGCATTGTTGCAGTGATCCCAGGCGACATGAGTATTGCCGTTTGGTCGCCCGCGCTGGATCACTCAGGCAACTCCTTAGCGGGCACGGCGCTGCTGGAAAAACTCACCGAGCGGCTGGGAAGGTCGATTTTTTGACGTTCTCTGGCAGATCGGGCTTTCATTAACCGTACAAGCCGTAGCGGCGCAGTTCATTGCGCGACAAATCGCGCCGCTCCGGAATGTGCGCTGATTTGATTCGGTGCTTAACTGACAGGCATTCCGCCATTCATGCCGCGGCCGGGTGATGGTGTTTCTTTACTGTTTTTATAAGGTTGCATTAAGGTTAACAGGCGCACCGCTTTAAGTGACTATTTTCAAAAGGTGCGAATTTTTTCTTAAATAGCCTCTATTTTTTTAACCCATCAACGTCAATCGCGTTACACTTCCGCCTCATTTACGGAATCATCCACTAGCAACCATGACGTTTACACATCACTTTCGCCAGCGTTTAACTGCCTGCGTCGCCATTGTGGCGGTGCTGCTGCTGTTCGTCGCGCCGATTGTGTCGAAAACTTTAATGGAGCGTCAAAGCCAGATGCTGGCGATGCCGCAGCACAGCATGATGGATAGCTCAATGCACCATCATGAAAGGGTGATGGCGGATATGCCAATGCCCGGCATGAGCCATCACATGATGGACGACGGCGAGTTTGCCTGCGGCTACTGCGATCTGCTGGTGCATGTCCCACTGCTGATGTGGGTGTTTATTCCGTTCATCTGGCTGATGATGGTGATCTCGCGCGCGCCGCCGCTGCCACATGTGGTTGCGCCGATTGTGCGTCGCTTCAGTTGCATTCATCGACCGCGCGCCCCGCCTGCACCGTTTCCCTACTGACCACATTTATTGCAGCGTTCGCTCCGCTTGAGCGATGCGCTAAGACAATTTCTTTTAGGAAGGAAGACGGCTTTGTCTGCTGCTCACTCTGCAGCACCGCGCGGCGCGGTGCTTAATTTGCTACGTCGCTTACATTTTTACATCGGCCTGTTTGTCGCCCCGTTCATCTTCGTTGCGGCACTCAGCGGCACGCTTTATGTGTTAACGCCCCAACTGGAAAACCTGATTTATGCCGATGCGCTAACCGCCGAACCGCACGGCGATGCACAGCCGCTATCCGCGCAAATCAGCGCCGCTCGCGCCTATGTGGGCGAAAAAAAACATATTTATGCGGTGCGTCCTGCGCCGGGCGCAACAGACACCACGCGGGTGCAATTTAGCGACGCCACGCTTGGTGCCTCGCTGTCGCGCGCGGTGTTTATCGATCCCTACAGTCTGAAAGTTAAGGGTGATATGCCGGTGTACGGTACCAGCGGCGTGTTGCCGCTGCGTACTACCCTCGACTTGCTGCACAGCAGCCTGCTGCTTGGCGATTTTGGTCGCAATTACAGCGAACTGGCGGCGTCCTGGCTATGGGTGGCCGCTCTTGGCGGCGTGGTGCTGTGGCTGGGAACACGTCCGAAACGTAAGCTGAAGCAGCCGCGTAGCGGCTTCACTTTCAGCCGCCACTGGCACATTACGCTCGGTCTGACGCTGGTAATCGGTTTAGTGTTCTTCTCGATGACAGGATTGACCTGGTCGCAGTGGGCAGGCGGCAATATTGATCGCATGCGTAGCGAACTGAACTGGCTGACGCCACAGGTGAACACCGCGCTGAACAGCGATGCGCCTGCTGCGCCGGCCGATCCGCATGCCGATCACATGTCGGATATGGATATGTCGGGCATGAGCATGCCGATGTCGTCCATGACCAAACCGGCAGCAGCAGCCAAACCGGTGCGCAATAATGCCGCCGATGCCGACTGGGATCGCGTGCTGAATGTCGCGCGTCAGGATGGACTGAGCGCGGCGAAGCTCGAAATACGTCAACCGCGAAACGTGGATAACGCGTGGGCAGTGACGGAAATCGATCGTAGCTGGCCAACGAAAGTGGATGCGGTATCGGTGAATCCGCAGGATTTTAGCGTGGTGGATCACGTCTACTTTGCCCAATTCCCGCTGGTGGCGAAGCTGACGCGCTGGGGCGTGGATGCGCACATGGGCGTGCTGTTTGGTTTGCCTAATCAGTTGCTGCTGGCGTTCTTTGGCCTCGGCTTATGCAGCATGATTGTGTTCGGTTATCGCATGTGGTGGATTCGTCGGCCTAAAGATGTGGAAGCGAATCCGGCACAAACCCTGACCGAAACCTGGATGGCGTTGCCGCATTACGCCAAAGGTGCCTGGCTGATGGTCGCGCTGGTACTGGGTTATGCGCTGCCGGTGATGGGTGCGAGTTTGCTGGCGTTCCTGCTGCTGGACATCTTGCGCTGGCGTAAACAGCAACGCGCGCCGCTTGACGAAGCCGCGCTGCTGGCATCACAACAGTCACCGCTTGGCATCATTCGCGCGCGATTTGCCGTGAAACGTAAAGAGATGCGCTACTTCCTGCGCGGTTTGTTCATCCTGGCGCTGATTGTCGGCACCGTGATGAGCAATGCGATTATCGGCGGCGTCATCGATCAATATGGCATTCCGTTCAGCCATTGGTCGCTGACCATGTACATCACGCAAGGCTTCATGATTGCGTTGTATACCACGGTATTTACCGCGCTCACCTCAATTCCGCTGTGGTATTTCTTCCTCGGCGAAAAGGATGATCGGGGATAATGTAAAACGGTGCTCTGTGTTGTAGCGGCGTAATTTATTGCGCGATAAATCGCGCCGCTACAGTACGTGCAGATATGCGATTAAAAATCCGCCTTCAACACCACGCGATAATTCGCCTTACCGGCGCGCAGATGTTCCAGCGCGTCATTTATCTGCGACATGGGGAATTCTTCAACCTGCGGCGCAATATCAGTACGCGCAGCTAATTTCAGCAGCGCACGCAGTTGGCCCGGCGATCCGGTCGATGAACCCGTTAATGCGCGGTCGCCGACAATCAAACTAAATGCCGGTACTTCAAACGGCTTCATCACCGCGCCGACGGTGTGGAACGCACCTTTGCGTGCCAGCGCCTGATAATAGGGCTTCCAATCTAAATCCACCGCCACGGTACTGATGATCAGATCAAATTGCCCTGCCATCCCACTTAGCGCTTGCGGATCGCGGCTGTTCACCACGCGATCCGCCCCCATCGCTTTAATCGAATCGGTTTTAGCCGCGGAAGAACTGAATGCGGTGACATGCGCGCCCATCGCCCGCAGCAGCTTGATCGCCATATGCCCCAAACCACCAATACCGATCACACCGACGCGGCTGGTGGCGGAAATATTGTGCATGAGCAAGGGTTTGAATACGGTAATGCCGCCGCACAACAACGGGCCAGCGGTGGCAATATCCAGAGAATCGGGCAGCGGAATCACCCATTGCCAATTAGCGCGCAAGTGACTGGCAAAACCGCCGTGATTATTGATGGTGGATGTTTTACCGTTTTCGCAATTTACCTGATCGCCTTCAATGCAGGCATCGCAGTGCTGGCAGCTTTTCGCCGTCCAGCCAATGCCCACGCGCTGGCCGATCTGCAGCCCTTTATTTTGCGCCGCATCACCCAACGCCACCACGCGGCCAATCACTTCGTGACCTGCAATCAGCGGATAGCGCGAACCGCCCCATTCGTTATCGATCATCGACAAATCAGAATGGCAAACGCCGCAATAATCCACTGCAACCTGCACATCTTCGGCGGCCAGTGGACCGGCATCGTATGCGTAAGGCACCAGCGCCTCACCCGCTTGCAGAGCGGCATAGCTGGAAATCTTCATAATTGTACTCAGGAGGGATTCGGGTAACGCCAGCTTAGCAAAGCACGTCGTCACATTATGCCGAATAATCAGATGATTAAGATTTTGACTGCTGTTTGAAGGGACGTGAGTTCGCTAAAAAGGTGCGCACGATCGCGCACCATATAACCTAGGGTCGGCATTCATACCGAATGGGTCATCTGAGGTTAGAAATCAGCCTTCAGCACCACGCGATAATTGGCTTTACCCGCGCGCACGTGATCCAGCGCTTCATTGATTTTGGACATTGGGAACTCTTCAACATGCGGAGCGATGTCGGCACGCGATGCCAGTTTCATCAGCGAACGCAGCTGATAAGGCGAACCGGTGGATGAACCCGTCACCGCGCGGTCGCCCATAATCAGGCTAAACGCTGGCACTTCGAACGGCTTCATCACCGCACCCACGGTATGGAATTTGCCGTGCGGCGCCAGCGCCTGGAAATAGGGCTGCCAATCGAGGTCCACCGCCACCGTGCTGATTATCAAATCAAATTGCCCCGCCAGCGCATTCAGCGCCTGCGGATCGCGGCTGTTTACCACGCGGTCAGCGCCCATCGCTTTAATCGATTCGGTTTTACTGGCGTTAGAGCTGAACGCTGTCACGTCGGCACCCATTGCACGCAGCAATTTAATCGCCATGTGGCCCAAACCACCAATGCCAATCACGCCAACGCGGCTGGTTGCGGTGACATGATGCATCAACAGCGGTTTAAACACGGTAATACCACCGCACAACAGCGGACCGGCGGAGGTCAGATCCATGGTTTCTGGCAGCGGGATCACCCATTGCCAGTCAGCGCGCAGGTGGCTGGCGAAGCCACCTTTGTTCATGATGGTGGGTACAGAACCGTTTTCACAGTTTACGTGTTCCCCATTAATACACGCATTACAGTGCTGGCAGCTCTTTGCCGTCCAGCCGATGCCAACACGCTGGCCCACTTTCAGCCCTTTATTCTGCGCCGCGTCGCCTAACGCGCTGATGCGGCCAATCACTTCATGGCCCGCAATCACCGGAAACGAAGAAATGCCCCACTCGTTATCGATCATCGACAGATCGGAGTGACAGACGCCACAATAATCGACCTCAACCTGCACCTCTTCAGCAGCCAGTTCACCCGCCTCATACTCATAAGGCACCAGCGCTTCACCCGCGTTCAAGGCGGCATAACTTTTGATTTTCATTACTGTCCTCTGTATCTACGTTTTTGACCCGGTAAGTCTAGCAGAGCGTGTTTGCCGCTCATGACCACAAATCCGCCACTTAAGCACTCTGCGGCGGATAAAGAAGGGAAAAGCATCAAGGGTTAAAGCGGGTCGTGGTTTAGCGGCGTGCGATATGCCACGCGCGCTTCTTCAATCAGTTGGCTGGCGGTTACTGTGGGCGGTAAGCGCAATAATATTCTGCTCGCCTGCCAGTAACAGAGCACCATTAACTCATCGGATTCGCTTTCAGCCATCTCCACCAGCCGCTCACGCAGTGTGGGCACGTCCAGCGTTTGTTGCTCATCCATTAATTCAGCAATGGTTTCATTGAGAACCTGATGAATAATCTTCCAGGAGAGATTTGCAAACACAGTGAACCTCGATACTTAACGTTTTGGCTCCAGGCAAATGAATCAAAAATGCTGCAAATAACAAGATTGAAACAAATTTAACTATAGCCGCTTATTTTCTGTGCAATGTCGCTACAGCCCGAGTTTCTTGTAGCTCGCGGATCTATAAAACGATTTTTCTTTCACCCCATTTGCCTCCGATGAATGGCCTTGTAACAAAAAAGCACAAGCCCGCACTGGCTGTACGCGCAGCGCTTTGCCAAAGTAAGGCTACTTTTATTGATACTACAGGGAATGACCATGAGCCAATCCACCGCATTACACGCCGATCCGCTGATTTGGGGCCACGGCCCGAAAGTATTCGAAGTGTTTCTGGAACCTACCTGCCCGTTTTCCGTGCGCGCATTCAACAAATTGGATGCGCTGCTAAAGCTGGTCGGCGAAGAGAAGATGACGTTGAAAATCCGTTTGCAATCGCAACCGTGGCACATGTATTCCGGTGTGATTGTGCGCTACATCCTTGCGGCCTCTACTTTGCCGGAAGGAAAAACGGCTGCCAAAAAGGTGTTACAGGCGGTGGCCGATCATCGTGAGGAGTTCGAGTTTACCGATCATAGCCACGGCCCGAATATGGACGCCACGCCAAATCAGATTCTCGATCGTCTGGAGCGGTATAGCGGCGTCAGCGCGCGCGTCCCCTTTCTGCGTGCCGAACTGCAAAATGAGATCAAATGGCACAGCAAATACTCACGTCAAAATGGCATTCACGTTTCACCGACCTTCATCACCAACGGTTTGGTGCAGCTGGATATCGGCAGCGGCGACGACATTGAATCCTGGGCCACACGCATCCTTGCTTAGCCCCTTCAGCGCGGTGTGGCGTTTGGTATGATTTCGCAATAGATTTTTGCTTGCGCTGACTGTTTCAATTCCGATAATCGCTATCTACCTTATTATATAGCGAGAAAGGGAATGCGATTCACATACCTCACCGCGCTGCTGCTTACCGCCGGCGCGGGCTTTAGTCTGCATGCACAAGCCAATACCGATATCCGCGTCACTTATGCCGGTTCTATGGGCAAAGTGATGGATCAATCTTTAGGTCCAGCGTTTGCCAAACAAAATAACGGTACTTATGAAGGCCAGGGACAGGGCGCGTATGGCATGGCGCGTTTGCTGGCAAGCAAGAAAATCACTGCTGATGTGTTTGTTTCAATCACGCCGGGACCGATGCAGATCCTGAAAGATGCCGGATTGATTGATGAAGCGGTTCCAGTGGCGAGCACCAGCATGGTGGTGGCGTACAGCCCGAAAGGCAAATACGCGCAGCAGTTTGCGCAGGCCAAAAGCAGCAATGCCAGCTGGCTGCAGGTGCTGGCCACGCCGGGCATCAAGTTTGGTCGCACCGATCCGATCAACGATCCTAAAGGTCAGAACATCATCTTCACCCTGTTGCTGGCCGAGAAGTATTATCAGCAGCCGGGCATCGCCGATAAAATTATGGGCGGCTATCAAAACCCGGCGCAAACCCATTTGGAAGGCGGACTGTTGACGCGTCTCGAAAGCGGCCAGGTTGATGCGGCTGCCGGTTATGAAAGCGAAGTGATCTCCGCGCATCTGCCGTATGTGGCGCTACCCGACGAGATAAATCTCAGCAATCCGGCGATGGCGAAACAGTGGTACGACACGGTGAGTTTCAGGGTGAAAGACAGCGCAGGCAAAGACAAAGTGCTGCACACACAGCCACTGGTTTATTACGCTGCCGTGCTGAAAAATGCACCGCATGGCGCCGCAGCAGGCAAATCGTTTGTCGATTTTATGCTGAGTCAGCCAGGACAGGCGCTGTTTAAACAGAACGGCTATGCCGCGCCGAAAGGCAGTGCGATCTACCCGTAATGAAAACACGTCATGCCACCGCGCTATGGCTTTCACTGCCGACATTGCTGTTGCTGGCGGTGCCTTTTCTCACGCTGATTGGCGTCACAAACTGGCAGCATCTGCAACTGACGTGGGGCGATGGCAATGCTATCGCTACGTCGCTTGGTTTGGGTGGGATCGCGCTGTTGCTGATTTTTATCAGTGGATTGCCGCTGGCGTGGTGGCTGTCACAGGCACGCGGTCGCGCGCGGTTGGTTGCCGAAATACTGGTGATGATTCCGTTGTTGACGCCACCGCTGGCGATGGGAATTTTGTTGGTGAGCGCTTACGGTCCGTATAGCTTGCCGGGTGAACTGCTGGGGAAATTTGGCTGGACGCTGGTCAATAATCCGGCCGCGTTTATTCTGGCGCAATGGTATGGCGCGTTGCCCTACTTCATCACCACCGCGCGCTCAGCGTTTGCCGGTGTACCAAAGGATATTCTGGAAGCAGGCCGCACACTGGGTGCGTCGCCGTGGCAGCGATTTTGGCGTTTGTCGATACCGCTTGCCGCGCCGGGCCTGGCAACAGCCAGCGCACTGGCATGGGCGCGTGCCATGGGCGAGTTTGGCATCGTGATGATTTTTGCCTATTTTCCCCAGGGCATGCCGGTTCAGCTGTATAACAATTTGCAAAACAATGGCATCGATGCGGTGTACGTGCTGCTGTGGTTGCTGCTGCTGTTCACCTTACCGATGCCGCTGATCTGTTTTGCGCTGTCGCGCAGAGTAAAAGGCTAAAGGTGCTCTTGTTGTAGGGTTGCCATTCATGACGACCAGGTGCGCATCAATGCGCACCCGACAAAATAAACACTTACTGAATGGCTTTCAACGCATCCATCGCGCAGGCTTCATCCAGATTGCCGCCCGGTGCGCCGCCGATGCCGATGGCACCCACCACCTGATCACCACTTTTCACCGGCACACCGCCCGCCAGCAGCAGGAAGCCTGGAATATCACGCATATTCTGCGCACCGGTATTTTTCTGTGCAGCTTCCATCACGTTGCCGCTTGGGTTTTTAGTGCTCAACGCGGTGTAAGCTTTCATCTGGCTGGCTTCAACGGTGTGCGGACCGGCGTTATCCATGCGCTGCACCGCTTTCACCAGGCCAGCACGATCGACCACCGTCACCGTGACGTTATAGTTTTTCGCCGCGCACGACTGAATCGCGGCATTTGCCAGCTTCTGTGCGTCAGCCAGAGACAGGTTGGATTCGGTTAATGCAGCCTGGCTGCCGAAGGAAACGAAGGCCGCCGCAGCGGCAATCAGAGAAAGGCGGATGTTCATGTGTCACTCCTGTTTAATCGTGAGTGACACTGTAAAGCGTGGCTGGAAAAAGAAATATTCGGGCGATTACGGGTTCGGCCTGGTAGTTATACCTGGTTTAACTGCTGCCAGGCGTGAATCAACTGCGCGAGATTATTGAGTTCAAGCTTGGCAAACACCGCCGCGCGATGCGCTTCCACGGTGCGGGGCGATAACGATAGATCACGCGCGATCGCTTTGCTGGTTTGTCCGGCAATCATCAACTGCATCACTTCACTTTCGCGCACCGACAGCAGCGCGAAACGCGCCTGCAAACCCTGCTGCGACTGCCAGCGCTCGGCACGCTGCTCACTTTCGTTGAATGCCAGATGAAGGGTTTCCAACAGCGGTTCAATTTCCAGCGGCTTGGTATAGAACTCAAACGCGCCCTGCCGAAACGCGCGGCGGCAGGCGTCAATAGTGCCGTGGCCGGTCATGATAATGACTGGCAGCAGCGGATGGCGATCGCCCTGCTCCGCCAGCCAGCTCAAGCCGCTGATGCCCGGCATGCGCACATCTAAAAGCAAGCAGCCGCGCAGCGGTTCCTGCGCATGCGTGGCCGCTTCAAATGCGGCCAAATCGGCAAAATCGGCCACGTCATAATCCAGCGTCTTAAGCAGAAAACCGAGCGATTCACGCACGGATAAATCATCATCCACTAACCAAACCTTTGCGACCATTCCGTTACTCCGCCAGTTGGAACATTAAGGTAATCTCCGCGCCGCCTTCAGCGCGATTTGCCAGCCGCAGCTGGCCGTTCATACGTAACATCAAGCTCTCAACCAGCGTCATACCTAATCCCATGCTGTTGGCACGCGAGCTGTAAAACGGCATGCAAGCCTGCGCTAATCCTTCCGCAGAGAAGCCGGGGCCGTTATCGCTGATGATGATGTTGATGCCCTGTGGAGCGAGCTCAGAAGCAATTTTTACCCATGCATCGGGCCGCCCTTGCTGCATGTGAATGGCGTTTTGCAGCAGGTTATGGAACACCTGCTCCAGCCACTGCGGATCGCTACACACCTTTGCCTGACCGTGATGAAACTGTTGACGCAGCCTGACGTCACCGTCATCCAGCTCTTGCTGCAGCAGCACCGTCACGCGCCGCCACACGACTTCCGGGCTGATGGCGGTCATCGCTACCGGACGTTCGCTAACAATGTCGCGAAAGCGTTGTAGCAACGCCGCCAGACGTTCAGTTTGCAAGTTCATGGCGTTGAGCGCCTGCGGCAAATTCTCGTACTTACCCTGTTTCAGCAGCAGCTGACTACTGTGCAGCCAGGTATTGATGGCCGTCAGCGGTTGATTGATTTCATGAATGATGCCGGCGGTGAACTCGCCCAGCGCTTCACGTCGCGTACGCTGAAAATAGTCCGCACGCAGCCGCATCTCTACATGGTGACGCCAGTGACGCAGCAGCCACCAGCCGAGTCCGCCCATCACCAGCCACAGCAGCAGCGCCAGCACAAACGGCAGTGCATGCAGTGAACGCCAGTCAGGATTGGCGCTGCCTTTGAGTAAAAACGGCTGGTAATGATTGATGAATGGCCGCTGCCATTGCCAGCGCGCCGTATCCGAATAGTTCTCAGCTTTAATTGCAGGCGGCGCCTGAAAATGAAAAGCCAAGGCCAGCGCCACATCCGACGTTTGCAGGGCAAAATGCAAATCGATCAGCATGCGAATCTGGCGATAGGGATTGTAGAGCCAATAACGCCCACCGCTAGCTTCTTCGATACGCGGCGCAGTTAATGGACGATTAACGGTGTGTTCCAGCAAAACGAGCTGCGGAAACTTCGTCTGCAAAGCAGCGAGATCCTCATCGCCATTGAGCAGCGGCAACAGCGTTTCATTCTGCGTCTGATAGGCGGCAAGGCGGTTAAACTGCTGATTAAAATGTGCTTCACCCACACGCCGCTGCTGCAAAATTTGATCGGCAAATAACGCGATCACACTGAGCAGCGTTAACAGTAGCCAGACCAGCCAATACCTTTTCATCCATGGTCGGTAAGTGTGAGGCATAGGTTTCCGTGGTTATGCAGTAAAAATCCGCCATGAAGCAGGCCTGACTAAAGTCAAACGTTGTAACCCGCGCCGTAGAGGGATTCAACGACTTTTCCTTGTCCGTCAGCGTTTTCAGAAGTCTACCTGGCATGCGGCTCGCTAAGCGATGATTTGGGAAGGGAGGACGTCGACAACAGATATTGCCCGGCAAGCTGCTGAAGATGCATTTCCGTTTGCATAATCTGTGCCTGGGTAATCTCCTTGCCAGCGGCGCGTTGTGCTTGTAGTTGACGCAGTTGTTCCTCCAGAGGAATCGTTTTATTAAAGGCTTTTTGCATGCCATAAACCGCAGTTTTCAGCTCACTCACCGTCAGATATTTGCCGCGTTTTTCATCCAGTTCATCCAGACGCTGTGAAAGACGTTGCAGTTGTTCCATGCCCTGCTGCCAACCTGCCATTTTCTCAGCAGGCATTGGGTCGGCGTGCAACGGTTTACTCCAGTGCGCAGAGATCGCAGCCACGGCCGTGGCGTCCGGCAGTAATGGATTGGCCTGCTGCTGCGTGAAATAGCCACCAGCAGCGATCAGGGCGCAGAGCAGCAGTGAACTTGTTGCGCCCGCCATAAACATTGGCCAGCGCGAGCGCAGTGGTTTAGGTATATCTGGCGTTGCGGTGGGAGCGTACATCCCGCCGCTGGAAAGCGTATCGGGAGGAGAGAGAGTAGGTACGTCCGCCACTTTTTCAACCGACGCAACGGGTCGCGGCGTATCACTTCGCTGCAGCATCGCCAGCGCGCTGCTGATCCGATCCCGCAGCGAATCCAGCTGGCTTTGCTGACGCAGCTCAAACCGCTGCAGATGATCGCCCGCTTCACTGAGAAAGTTTGCCGCCTGAACGAGGGGCGCATGATCAGCGAGCGTAAGCGTTTGGCTGCGTAAAAATTGCTGCAGCCTCCGACTCAAACTTGCCAGCAGTTCAATGCGCGCCTTTTCCGACTGCGGCCAAAACATCGTCCACTCACGCGTGATGAGTGCTACCAGCGTATTCAATCCTTCCGCCATGCCAGTCGCACCCGCAATCTGCGTGCGTGCCAGCGCATACCAAACCGCGCTTTGCAACTCGACACCGTTCTTTTCAAACAGGGTCAGGCAGAGCGTGCAAACCTGCTGCCAATCGACATCCGGACGTGCCGGATGCGATAGCTTCTGCATTTCCTGACGCAGCGCGGCGTATTCTGTGAACGCTCGGGGATCGCCGCCCGTTTTGAGAGAGCGTGGCTGAGATAACGTCATTGCTTAGTTCCATAAGTAATCAAAGAGATGCGCGGGCATCCACATACTGCTGCTGTTTCATATGGCGAATCATCACGCGCCCTTCCGGCATAAATTCGGTGCCGAAACGCACCAGCCCAATCTGTTTGAGCTCGGCATCAATGGCATAGCGCAGCTCGCCGGGCAGATTTTGTTCCAGTAACACCACATCAATGCGCTTCAGGCGCGGCTCGTATTTCAGCAGCACGGCAGAGAGCGTGTAGAGCAGTTGATGCGCGGTGCCAGGCATGCCCTGCAGGATGCGCGTCATATCGGGCAGTCCGTAATCGGGGATATGCGACAGCGATCCGGCGCGGGTATTGAGGATGCGCTGCATGTTATCGAGCACGGAGAGGATCACCTGATCCTGCTCCTTAACGCGATCCAGCTCAAGACCACCCGCGAAGCTGCCTTTCAGCAGCTCATACAGCGAAGGTTGATGATTGCCGCCACTCATGGTTTTACCTCGCTAATCAGGCGCAGACTGTTGCTGCTTAACTCAAGCACGCGCGCTTTATCCGCATCCAAATCGTTGCGCTCCAGCACCCGCCGCCAGCTGTTATGGGTCATGTCCGGCTGCTGGAACAGCGCTACTACCGCGACAAATTTTGCCTCTTTTTCCATCGGCATATTCAGCGACACGTCACCGCCCGGCGTCAGCACCACGTCACGATCGGCGAGAAGTTCTGACTTGAGCACGTCTGCCGCGTCGCCAGTCAGTTGCTGATACACCGCGCCGTCAAACGCTTTGCGCTCGCTGAGCTGGAACACGCGCACCATCACCGGCTGCGACAGCGGATTGTGCTCGCGGCTGTCGCTGTTGAGGCTTTCACGCGCGCTGAAATCAAGATGCAGCGTTTTAATCTGCTTATAGAAAATCGCGTCAAATGCCGCGACGGATCCCTCAGTGACTTTCTGCTGCAAACCGCAGCCGCCAAGCAGCAACAGTGCGCTGCACATCATAATGTTAATCAAAGTGGTAACTGACACGTCGCTGCTCCTCGCAGGGTTTGACCGGGCACATGCCTGCATAGCAGCCCAGTTCGGTGGTAAAGGTGTGGGGGATGTCGCTGCACTCTTCGTCCGCGCCCAGTACGCCGGTCATACCAAGCCAAAACGGCGCATCGCCCAGTTCCGGCGGGGCCAGCAGTTGCGTATCCAGACACAGACGGATGCGCGCGCGATAGCGCCAGCCGAGATAGACGCGCAGCATCACCTGAAAATCCTGATACAGCTGGCCGTCCGGCAGCCAGCGCGTGGCCTCATCCGGGCAGGCGGTTTGCAGTTCAATCAGCAGCTGGCTGTTGGCATCCATCGCTTCATCGCCGAGTGGCGCATTGCCATCCAGTACGAACTCGCATTCCAGCGGATGGCTGACTCGCACCGGACGCAGGCAATGTGGCTGCACGCGAACCGAGGTGCCTGGCGCCAGCAAACGCACCAGCGCGCGAATGCCCTCTTCCGTTCTGCCCGGCTGGCGCATGACGCCGAGTAACGCCAGAAAGCGTGAAACCGGCGTGGCGATATGCCTGCCGGTGCCTGGAATGCCCAATCCCACCAGCCCGAGCAGTGACTGGGAGATTTTATCGCTGCCGCCCGCTTCGAAGGTCGCCGGATACGAGTATTTGCGCCAGATGCGATAAAACTGCGTCAGGATGCGGTGGTTAAACATATCGAGAAAACCCTGCAGCGCTTCATGCCCTTCATCGCGCTGGGTGATGTCATCGATATAGTTGCCCGGCAGCGGTGAATCGACACCGTACAATCCGAGAAAAGTGGTGCGCACCACCGGCGGCGCAGCGGCATCGGTTTCAGGGTATTCAACCGCTTTCAGCTCGCCCGCTGGAAAACCCATGCCGGGATGCGGCAGCAAACGCACCGCATCATTTCCCGGCTTGCTGGTGCTGCCTAGCGGCGGCTTGTCCTTATGCTGATGTTCAATCAGCTGACAAAAGCGGTAAAAGTTTAGCCGCGTCAGCTGCTGCTCCAGCCGTGGCGTCAGCCGGAGATGTGGCGATTGTGCTTCTCTTCCCATACGAGGCGCTCTCCGGTTGGCTGCAGGATTAAAATCAGAC
Organism: Enterobacter ludwigii; assembly: GCA_900068845.1. GTDB lineage: Bacteria > Pseudomonadota > Gammaproteobacteria > Enterobacterales > Enterobacteriaceae > Pantoea > Pantoea ludwigii_A. The sequence goes on along the minus strand of CEFQ01000008.1, from coordinate 34,704 downwards.
GGTTAAACAAATGGATGTCGGTGTAGAGGGCAAAGAAACGACTGAGCATTTCGCCAAACAAGCAGATATCACCGCTGCCGGCAAAGCCGCTGCTGTCGAGGGTGATTTCAATCTGCACGCCGCGCAGCAAATAGCCCTGCTCAAAGCGTTCGGTCTCTCTATGGCAAACGTGCAGAATCGCTTCCAGCCGACGGCGATTCATTTCGCTGTTCGTCCAGTCGTACAGCGCCAGCGTGCCGCGCAGTACTTCGGCGTTATCCATCATCCACAGAAAGCTTTCGCCGAGGTGGCTCAGCACGCGCCAGTGAAAGCGATCGCGGTTTGGCGGGTAACACGGCAGCGTTGGTGCACACAGGTTGCGCACCTGCATCGCCACGTCGGTGCTGCTCACGGCCGTATCCAGCAGAGTGCTTTGCAACGCACGGCGCGGCAGCTGACCGTTGGTGCCGGTGACGCTCACCGACAGACTTTCATTCTCTGGCAGGCTGTGATTATCAAACGCTTCGCCGCCGAGGATCATCCAGGTCTCGTGCAGCCCGGACGGCCCACGTCGCACGCGCGTATGGAAGTAATGTTCCGGCGCTTCGTGACGCAGCATGCCGCCTTTATGGCGGAAGCTGCTGAAGGGTACGTAAGGCTGATTTTTCGAAGAGATCACCGAATCCACTGAGTAAATTTCGGTGTGACCATCCTGCACGCGCATTGGTCGCAGCATATATTCGGTCTGCAGGCCGTTAATCATTAATGGGTCAGATTCCATCGCGAACAGGTTGATGACCGGCACGGCATTCAGGCGCAGATGTTTCTCGCTGAACTGGAAATCATGCTCCCAGCGCTGGGCCAGCACCACGTCAAGTTCAAACCACGGCAGCGAGGCAGGCAGCGCAACCTGCTCCAGCCCGCGCAGATTTACCGCCATGAATTTTTCGCGGAAGGTGAAGTATTCCAGCAGCAGTTGATAGCCGCTAAAGCTGCCCTCATCGCCCGGCCACAGCCGATCTTGAGCGCTGAACCCCTGCGCGCTGAAATGCCCGTCAAAGAAGCGACTGTCGTTTTCACCCGGCAGACGTAGTGCGATGCTAGCAACGTTGAGCGTGAGAGCTTCGTGCAACGCGCAGGCCAGCGGCGCATCAGCATTGAGGTAGAGTGGAATATGGCTGACATCAATGCGGCTCCAGTCAGCCAGCGCGCTGCCGTTAAAGCGCAGGCGAATGACCGAGCGCCCGGCGGCATCGGTCGACAGCTTTGCCAACTCCAGCGCCAGCGGCAGCACCTGCACGTCACGCGTGGTGGTGTAACGGCAGCGCGTACCTTTTTCACCCACCGGACGCGAAATCACTTCAAAACCGCGTGCCAGCCGCATCGGCTCCTTCATTTCACGCCAGTCGGGCGTGAACTCCACCACCGACATCGACGGGATGGTACGCAAGTAGTGTGGCCACAACAGGCTCACCAGCCCTTCGGTCAGCTCTGGCAGATCGTCGTCGAGTTTTTCCCGCAGCCGACCGACCATAAAGGCGAAGCCTTCGAACAGTCGTTCAACGTAGGGATCGCGGGCGCCGGCTTTGTCGAGATTGAGCATCGCTGCCTGTTCAGGGTGCGCGCTGGCGAACTCTTCGCCCGCTTCCTGCAGGTAGCGCATTTCAGCGTCGTAATAACGCAGGGTTAAGTCGTCCATAATTGTATAATTTTTAAAGTGCGTTAAATATATAACCAGAATTCAAAAGCCATTCTGATGCGGAGTTTTAATATTTAGAAAAGAAGATGATTCTATTGTGCATTCATTTAATACAGCCTGACAATGCCTTAACATACTCAGTAGCCATACCAATAGTCCAGCCTCTGGGATTACCTGAGCAAATTAAATAGCCTTGGCTAGCAAGGTGATTCTTATAAAACACGATAAATATGACGACAAGGAAAATATAGCCAACCAATAAATATATAAACACTCTATTTATCCTTTTGAATTTCTTTATTGCCAACCTCTCCCCATAACGCAAAACCATATACCAATAAATGCAAGGGAACAATAAGATTACAGGCAAGAATGGATATAGTAATTCGTAAGGAGAGAAAACGATCCGTGCTCCTAAAGAAAAAGCCTCTTCAAATGCTTTTATACCCCCCCAGACAGAGCCGAGTGAAAAAATAAACCAAAAAATCACTGAGCTAAAAAATCTACTTTTAGCACTTATCATATCGAACACCATTAAAAATCATTTACTTTTATTGCACAAATCTTTACTTATTACATATTTTGTTGCCATTCCAGGCATCCACCCTGTTGGTATGCCGGCACAACTATAATAACCCTTATCATTTACTTTGTTAATAAAGAAAAATTTAAAAGAAAAGCCATAAATAATTGATAGAAAAAATCCAGCGAGAATTATTATCATGGCAGCCCTCTGATATTTATCAATCATCCGCTGCCCTTTTAAAAAGCAATAAATACCTGACAAACAAAATGGCAACATTATAAATGCGGATAAAGTTAGAGAAATAAGCCCAGTCGAGTATGTCATTGCATCAGGAAATGCCAAATATTCTTTTGTTGAAACATAACCAATATAAGAGGCAAGCAATGATAAAAGCCACATAATTACGCTCCACGTTAGGAGCACTACTCTTGTCGATAATGGAAATTTATGCATTACAGTTCCTTTGGAATTATTTCATTAATAGTTGATTTTAAATATTTCATAATCTCTTCTGATATAACTTGTTTTCCTTTTCGCAGCATTTCGTCAGCAAACATAGAGCCAAGATCCCAAACTCCTGTTTCTATATTTCTTGCAGTGAGCATTACTTCTTGTTGGGCTGATTCAATATAATTTATAACTCGATCAGTGATGCCGAACTTATCGTCCAGATAGTTTAGTATGAGAGCAGCACCAAAACCAACCACAACAATAGCCACTGTGGGAGCAATCACGAATGAAAAGATGACTCCAGCGATAAGCCCCGCACCACCAGATATAACAGATGCGATGCCTATCTTAACAACATCAGTTGCCAAAGAGCCGATAAATTTCGCCAATTCAACTTCATCATCAAAAATATAATCTAAAGTTCTATAAGCAGCAGCGACAATAAAAGTTGCCCTAGCCCCCTTCAAAATATTTTTAGCTACACCTTGAGATGCATATTTACCTAACCCTAAATCAATTAACCTAGGGTTTTTCGCAGAAAACACAGGTGCATTTAGAATTTTCCTTATACCTGGATATCCAGTTATTTTAATTAGATCATTCCCATTTTTACCGACATATGAGATTGCCTTAATACCAAAACGGCCCAAATCACTTACTAACATTGAGGCTGTAACAACATCCTTAATATTAGTACCATAGTGGATAACTATTTGAGCTGGCCCACTTTGCGTTAAGTTAACCCAGCCAGACTTCCACGATCCCCAGGAAGCCAACACCTCAAATGCTTCTTCAAGCGTAAGCAGCATTACGTCTAGGTTATTATTTTTCAGCATCGATCTTAGCGCCATATCTGGCAGATCATGTGTGTTTCTCAATACAGGATAATCCGGCACAAATCCAGAAGGTGCTTTTTCACCCGTTAAATAAGCCGGTAATGGCCGCGCTACAGTATTTGAAGCAGATGATTCGCTGGCCGCTGCTGAACCGCCACTCGCTTTTTCATAAGTATCCTGCAGCATCGATGGAATAAACTTCGCTTTACAGGGACAGGTACTTTCGCTGTCCAACGTACCTGCCATACGGCGGCCATGAATGGTGTCATTAATGATGCCACCTGCAATAAGAAACGTGCCGGGATGTTTGCCGCAAAGAACCCGGTCTTTCTCACGCGCTGCCGCTTTACCAAATATCGTATGGTCAGTTGCGCCCTCAATGATTCGTCCGCCGCAGGTGGTTTTGTCTCCCTGCACCAGATAAAAACCTGTTGCCATGTTTCTCTCCCTGAATATTGGTTTTAACTCAACCACACAACACGGCGGCACGGGCTGGATCGATACCGATCAATCCGGTTAGCAATGTCTCCATTTCCGGCTGCAGGCGTATTCTTTCGCTCTCGCCCCGGGCGGCTTTCACCCGCAGCAGTTTGAGCCTGCGCGCACGCACTTCGAACATCAAATCCGGCGACCATTGCGGTAACGTCAGCCCATCAGCCTGCGCATTTAATTCACCCAGCAAATGCAGCGCCATATCGTTGCGGCCAAACTGTTCGCATACCCGAGCCATTAACAGGCGCAACAACCATTGATCGCGCACGCTACTGACACCCGGACGCAATTGCAGCCAGCACAGCGCCGCATCCACACCTTCCGTATCGGCTTTTTCCAGTGCTTCGGCCTCCAGTGACAACACATCGCTTTCAGGCTGACTGCCGTTAACCATTGCTTCTGGCTCATGATAAGTACCGCCGCCAGTGACACGCTGAGCAATCCAGTTAAGCGTGACGTCATCAGCAAACGGCGTGCCGTCGGCGAAAGTCAGCGTTTCCAGCCCCGGTAAACGCAGCAGCAGCGCATTGAGATCCTGCTCGATAATGGTCGCCAGACTGCTTTCTTTATTACTACGGGTTAATGCTTCCCACGCATACCATTGCAAATCGAGCCACAGGTGATTAGTTGCCTGGCTGAACAGCGAATCCGTCAACTCAATCAATTCAAGCCAGCTTTGTTGCAAATAGAGACGTTTAAGATGCGCGTGGTGCTCGGGTTTTGGCGTCAGCAGTCGCGTATTGCCGCCAGCACCTAACGCAGGAAGCTGCGTCATAGTGTCCCAACGCACACTTTTCATCAGATGATGCGCGGCTAACCATCCGCCCGGTTGCTCGCGCAGATAATTCGCCAACACTTTGGCCTGCGCTTTCAGGTTTTCACCTGAATTAACCGGCTTGAGTGATGACGCATCAATATCACGTCCGGTATTAAATTCCTCAGCACTGTGCTGTGGAACCATCACGTCAGCGCCCCCATTCTGGGCCAGCCTGACCTCAAGCGCGTTAATCAAAGGCTGAATGGCCGCACGCTCGTCCTCCAGCAATGCTTCGCTTACCAGCAGCAAGCCTCCGCAGATACGTTGAGTACAATTTAAATCGGCTTCCGGCCACAGCGACAAACTGTCCAGCATGCGCGCACTACCCAGCCAGGCGAGAGCGGCTTGTCTGCTGCGCGGACGCTGCGGATGAAGTTCAGGGCCGTAGTGCTGCAACGCTGCAGCCAGGAGTTCCACGCCTTCAGCCAGTCCGATTTCGCCATCCTGATGCAGCCGCGCCCAGAGATAAAAGGTAATGATGCGAATATCCTTGCTGACGGAATTAATCAGCGGCTCCGTCAATGAAGTGATTAACGCAGTATCATTGCCGGAGAGTTTGTTGACCTCTTCACGGATCAACAAAAACTGGTCGTCATAGGCGGGATCTGCACCGCATGGCGTTTTTACTGCGATAGGTTGTAACCAGTGTGACCAGTTATTCAGGTGCTGTTGAGCATCAGCTCGCAGCGCAGAAACTTCGGCACCACACGCGCCGATTAAAACGTTAATGCCCGCCATCATTCCGTTCCATCCATGTCTGTGGATATTACATCCATTGCCGTTTCACGCGGTGCCATCGATTGCGAGGCTGAAATCGCATCAACACTGAATATCTCATCCGGCAGCGTAAAACCGCGCAACCGCAGCAACGCCAACGGGCCGTCGCTCATCTGCGTGCGCAGCACCCATTGCAGGTTGCGTTTATCGGGTGTGGCAAAGTTCAGCATCCACTGGCTGCGATCCAGCCGCTGACGTCTGCCCTGCTCGAGCCAGCGAATAAAGCCCCAGGTTCCGCTGTAATCACCGTAAATCTGGCCGCCGTTGCCCACGCCCGTCCAGGTGAGAAGCGTGCCAGGTTTTAAGTTCTCGCCCGGCCAGCGCATCGACTGCCATTCCGCCATCTGGTTGAAATAGCTCAATATCTGGCCATCTATCTTTAACTCAGTTTTCACCACATTCGGCGTCGGACGTCCCTGTAATTCAAAGCTAATCCCCTGCGTGCCGTCGGTGAACAGAATATCTGCCAGTTCACGCAGCTGATTCACCGCTTTAAGGAAGGCCGGGTTAAAGGTTAATCCCTGACTGTGCGCACTGTCCGGCACCCAGCGACTGCCCTCTTTCTGCAACACACCACCGAGGCGACCGCTAAGGAAACTGTCGATGCGTCCAGCATCCTTGCGAATGAATTCGGCCAGCATTGGCAATGAGGCATCGCTGTTGATGGCCGCAAATGGATAACGTCCGTCAAATGCGGTGCGCCAGTTTTCCACTATGGAACGTTTCCACTGCGCATTAAGGCTGACCGCAGAAGGCTCAAGGATTGTTTCCCAAGCCTGGCTCAGCGGCTGAACGAAAAACGCCTGACCAAATCCGCTCCACTCTTCACCGAGGCTCGCCGCCATCAGGCTGCCGTACTGCTGCGTATCCATAAGATCGACGCTTTTGCCCTGAAACACCGTTTGCGCTAGCGTCTGCAGCATCTCCTGCGGGTCTGGCGCAGCCGCAACCTGCTGTAAACGCAGGCGAACGCGAGTTATTCGAGTCAGGAAGGTTTGTAGGCTTAGCGTGCTGTCGGCAGCCATCAACTGTGTGCCGCTACTTTTGCCCATCAGCGCCAGAAGTGGGCCAAAAGTGGCATCCAGCGGGCCTTCCGGTCCGCTGACCTGCTGATCAATTGTCGGTTTCTCTGTCTGAATGATGAGATCTTTTGCCGAGTTAATGAGCGTATCGGACAGCGCGGCTCGCTTCTGTCCGGTCTGTCCCTGCCACGCCACCGTGTTCATCAGACCAATCAGCGGCGACTGACGCACATCGCTGAGCAGCGTCAGTTGATCGGTAACGTCTGCAATATTGTTTGCCGGATTGAGGCGCAAGCTATTGAGGAAATTCAGCCAGCTGGCAGCGAAATCGGTAAAGTAGCGTTGCGTCAGACGCGCCTGTAGTGCTTCCGGGGAAACATCCTGTGAAACTGCGCTGCGGCTGTCACTCAGCACCCAGTCAATTTGATCACGCCGCGCACTCGCCGCCTTCTCAATTTCTTTACGTACGCCGCCTTCCCACGCCTGGCGGGTGAACATGCCCGGCACCGTTTCATCGCTGGTAAACAGACGTCGCGGATCGGTGCCGGGCATCATATCTTCCAGTGAAACATCAGCATAGTTGCGGCGCACCGCCTGTAGGACATTCTGATACAGCGTGCTTTCGGCGTTGCGCTGACCAATCTGTTGCAGCAGCACCTGACGAACTTGAGCCAGTAAAGCCGGGTCGGGTTTGATGCCCCACTGAGGCTGATCAGTAAGATTGGCGGCATAAAAAAACCACAAATCCGGCGACAAGCTCTGCCATAACGCCGTTGAAATCCCTTTATGTTCCGGCTGAACAGCCTTCATGGTCTGCACAAAGAAATCGGGCGCGGAACGGTTCGGGCGCGACATCATCAACCAGGCTTTAAGCTGGTCGTAACCCGGCTGCGCCAACGTGGCGCGCAGCGGGCTGGCGGGCGGTAAATCCGCAAGACGCGTCAGCTTCGCTTCCAGTGCCGCACGCGCAGGTTCCCGAATTAAGCGGTTGCCCGCCACCGCATACCACGGCAACAGGGCAGCATGCAGTTGCTGCGTGTGGCTCAGCCCAAATCGCTGATACCACGGTGAACGATGCGCCAGCCAGTATTGCTGCAGACTAAGATCGTTACGCAAGCCGTGCAGAGCAATGAGTTGCTGATCATTAACGGCGGGATTCGTCACCAGCGACTGCGCTTTATCTGCAGCAATGACAATCTGATAACGGTTGATACCAAATGACACCAGCATGCCAGTGCCCCATAACAGCATTACCCCCAGCAACGTCCATGCCAGCGTCCGCTCCCAGGGTAAGCCGGTACGCCTGCCACGCATTCTGTCCTGGCTGATGCCCTGCCACAATGTGCTATCGCTTAGTGCATGTGGATGAACGCTCGCTGAAGCATGCGCTCGCTCCGGCAGACTGAATACCAGCCCGCGCAACGGCATTTTGCGCTGAGATGCAAACCACGGCGCCAAACGCTGCTGCCATTGCTGGTTTTGATCGGCGAGTTGTTGAGACAGCCGCAACAACCAGTCATGGCTGCGCTGCTGCGAAATCTGCGTCAAGCCCTGCTCGCGCAGGAGTGGGATGAGGTTTTCTATCTGTGTGCGTACGTCTTCGGGGACTGCGCGCGCGCTGAAAGTCAGCCCCGGTGCGTTTTGTTCACGTCCGTCTTGAGACCACGCGCTGTGGCTGAGTTGCCACAGCCAGATGGGCGCCTGCCAGCGCAGTGCAGCACTGATTTTTTCCAGCGAACGGCGATATACATCACTCTGCTTTGGCGATAGCGTTTCATCCGGCTCTAGCAGATGCACAATGCCATCAATTGGGCGGCTGCGGCGCAATTTGCGTATTGCTGCAAGTATTTCGGCATCTGGCTCACTGCTCAGGCTGCCGCCGTAAATCAGTAAGGTGTGATTACCTTCCAGCCATTGCTGGTTCGATAAGCCGGGAACCAGCGCAATAACGGCCGCCTCTTCACCGGTCACCAGTAGCACACGAACCTTGCCGCGCCAGAAAAACTGATAGCGGCTGCGCAGATGCTGTTTCAGCTCCCTCAGCATGGCTTGCGCAGGAGATGTTGAGGTTATTTCTTTCTTCGGCGCGGGGACATCATCACCGTTGACACTCTTCAACTGCGCATCAAAGCCTGATTTTCCGGCGTGGCGCATCAGCAGAATACCGACGGCAGCAATCATGAAAAAAATCACGGCGAGGGTCAGAGAAGCCGCTATCCAGCGCTGTTGGACTGTGCTTTCGTTAACGAGGCTGACGCTTTCCGGGTGTTTCCAGCAGATAAACCACGTCAGCAAAGCCAGTGCTGACAGTAGCAACATGATCAGCCCAAACCAGAACTCAGCTGATTGAGGCATTAATTTTGATAAGAAGCGTTTCAAGTATCCCTCTCGTGCGGCGGCGTAACGGGCGAAACCGCCATGCTCCACATGTCATCCGTTGAAGTGTCCCCGCTAATAATCATCTGGGGACGATGGGTCAGTGTCGCGGCCTGGAATGCAGCCGCTATCGCGAGCCAGGGCGCAGCGGCTCCAGCATGGCCTATTGATATATCTGGGGTAATCACGTTTTCCGTTTCCACGGCTTCAACCGGAAACGCATTCAAAACGCTGAAGGTGGACAGGTATTGCTCTTCCGTCACGCCAGCGATCCACAGATGCTGCACGAGACCTTCTTCTAGTGGCACGTTGTCTGCCGCCTGTTTTATACATGCGGCGAGATCATTTTTCCTATCCCGATCGGGACGGTGCAGTAGCGCCGCCGGATGCAGCGTCTGTTGCGTCATTCGGTTGCCGAGCAGCAGTGCAGCGCCTGCTTCAGCGCTGTCTTTTACCACTGACGGATCAATCTGAAGTGCGATAACAAGGAGTAACGCTTCATCAGTAAATTGTTCATTCAGCCACTGGTTAATGACTGCTACACCGTCCCCGATAATAAACTCTACCGGATGGCTTATTTCTGCTTCTTCAAGGGCATGGGTGATGGCTATTTTTATTTCTCGAATGCCGAGAGAAGAAGAAGAATTCAGTGCTATTTTTAGTGTTTTCTTCGCATCCAGCTTTTCAATTTGCGGAATAATGGAAGACAACAGGTGATTAATGGTGAGGCACATTACTTCATACGGCTTATCGAATGCCTGTGAAGCAATCTGACTGTGATATACACCACCGTTTCCCTTTCGATCACTCTGCGCCCGTCTTGCACCGCAATTTTCCATAAGTGCTTCCAATGGCGTGGGATGATAAATATCCGGCGAATGGCAGGTGAGATACTCTGCCGCTAGTATCTGCAGCGCCCGGCGACTTTTTTGAGTTTCATGCAGTAGCCACTGCTCACGCCGGTTATCCTTCCCATTGGCAATAATATTCTCTGCCAGCCAGACAAGCAGATAGCCACCAAATATTATTAACCAGAGCGCTATGCCACCGCCGATAGCCAGCCACCACAAAACACGGCTTTCAATTGACTGCCCTAATAACCGGGTGACCACTGTACTAAAAATCAGCAGAATAGCCAGCAGGACCAGCCAGCGCGCGAATTTTATGGGTTGAGGCCGAGATGATATGGGTGGCAGTTTTTTTAATGAGTATTTTTTATTTTGCATATGAACGCTCGGCCAGCTGGTTCTCTGTAATCGTTAGTAACGTCGAACAGAAAACGATGGCCATTTATTAAGCATGTAATTTAGAAGTGGTTTGATAGTTCTGAGGTTATAGTCAGGTTTTGGAGGATCTTCACCTCCGTACGTATTCTCTTCTGGTGTAATTATTTTTTCCTCACCTCGTAATGCGTACTTCTTTTCATCCTGATAAGCTAAATACTTAATCTCCGCGGGATCAACTCCACCTGCACAAGGTAATCGATATGCAAATAATAAATAATTTCCTCCATGATCTGGTAAACCAATAAACACAAAGGTCTCTGGATAGATGGTGATATCGTAGTCAACGGGACAGGCTTCTACCGCATCGCGTACTTTCCAGCTTTGCACATCATTTGTGATCCCTTCACCAAAAATATAAATGGAACTAACATCCTCTCCTCTTGAACCATTTCTGACATTAAGATTTACCACGTTGTGGCCATTGCTGTCTGTCCAGGCGACTTTAAAAGTGCTTCCCTCTGCAGCAGAGTTAAAAGCAGATGAAACTTACAATTTCACAACTGCAATTTTTTCATTAACATCTCATAAACTCACATAATAAAAGCACTTCGTTAATTACACTCAACATATTATCTATTGATTGACATATGAAATAAGATTGTTCAGGGTTCCGATGGGAGGATTTTACCTTCGATAGACTTATAAATAGCACTCCCCATATCATCGAATGAGATTATTTTTTCTTTTTTTATAATGGTTTTACGAATTTCATTTGGAGATGAAAGTTCGAAAGTATATATTAAGACATTCTCATCTTTTAAATCGTAAATCATTGCACCATCGAAACCTGACACCCGATCATCTTGAAAATTACTGAGTTTCTTAGCCAACTCTTTTCTAGACAAATCATAATCAATTGCACTATCTATAAGGTCACTATCAATATCTTTTGGAATCGTATTCAAATATACAGTGTCAATGTAAGGTACATAGTCATCAGGTGTACATGATGGAGTTTTAGGATTATCGACACCATAATAATTCCTAAAATACCCATCAAACACATATTTTATATTTTTACCATTTGTTGTAGGCTGTACGAACAGTGTTATGCCGCCTGGTGATACACCATAAGAAATCAAAGGCATTAACATTAGCAATGGTATAATGAGTCTTAATCTAACAAGTGTCATCACGCAACTCTTTCTATAATAAGCCATTTTGTTTGATATGGCATCAATGATAGACTGATTAAAAATCAACATGTTTAAATTCCAGTCATATGGTTTTAATGCTGAAATGGGAACTTTTGATGAGCTAAGGGAATCTATTAAAGCACCATGATTTTCTTTACTGCAAGATTCGAAGTTTTTATCATTTTTCAGGATCACAATTAACGTCAATATCTTTCAACTTCCCACTTAAAAGGTTCATTAAAATCTCTTGATTACTACCAATGTAGGTGTAGTTACTTGATTTCAGATACTCTACAATAAAAAACACTTTCACTAACTACTTTCTGAAACATTTTATGATTTCCAGCCAAATTTACTAGCGCAACATTAGTATCTTGCTGGTTTCCCTCATTTATTATCTTTGATTTCCCTTGCACCATCAATTTAGAACCATTACCATTAATTATGGTATCAAATTAAATTAATTTCTCCACCCCATTTTTATCTATAGCTAGAAAATTTTGCCGAACCAACTTAATTCCCATTGCATTTACATGCAGTGAAATAAAAAACACCACAACTGAAATAGTTAACTTATACATTTTTAATTCCATTAAAATATTCTTAATTTTTTTAGTTTGTTTCCAGCTAATATCATCTGCAATATAGTCTCCCTTCATAGAATAAGTTACAGTTTTTGAGTGGTTGAAGGAAACGTCTAATTCTATCATGTTATAATTTATCGTTCTAAATCCCGCAACACGTGATCCTGCAATCCAATACCAACATCCTATATCAATACAATTATAAGAAACTATTGAAAGAAGTTGAGATTATGAAGTAATCGGTGCTATAGATAAATCAACTGGATTCCGCCATTGATGCTTAAATCTTTTGTAGCTCATTGGATACTTATCTAATCTCCCCCACCCTCTAAATTCCAATCATTTCTATAATTTTCCCTGCAGTTGATTGTTTCATGCCTCGACCTCTAAACTTCGGTCCGTCGCCAAGTTCTATGTCCCAAGTCGACCATTTAAATAACCAAGATAACTGCCTAGCGCTGGGTTGATCATTTGGTAACTCCCTGTCAGGAAATAGTGAATTTACTCGAAGGCTCTGTTTTTATGACGGTCAGGCTTGGAAAATCTTCCGGTCTATTCAACTGCTCCAGTCGAACATATTAGCCGACTTGCGTTCTGTAATCTCCTGCGGTAGCGGACTCGATCGCATTAGCATCCAGCGTGATATAACTCCCGCCGCCGTTCAGCGTGATCTTCTTTTTCGCGATGATTTTGATTTCATCTTCGGTGCTGACGATGCTGATTTCTTTCCTGGCCAGCAGCTCCATTAGATCGTTCTGCGCCTCTATCTGCACCGGCCCTGGTTCGCGATGAGCTTAATTCCCAACTTACGAACAAACACGCTCAGAACATTGCCCCCCCGATGAACAGATTTTTCACCACGCTGACGCCAGCATTTTTACCGGCAGTGGCGATCAGGTTCTGGCCTGCAGATATTTGCAGATATTGTCCTCTGCTCCGCGCCATACCATGCAGAGCAACGGGTGCTTCTACAGTATTGTTTGGAGTAACCGGAACATTCTGGAGGCCAACAATCAATAACATCACATCATCTTTAATGCTGTTATCCAGCCAGTGGCTGACTATCTCCGGCCCATTGCTATCTGTGTTCTCAAGAACGCAGGTTATGCCGCTCTCCTACCAGGCTTCCTGCCAGATATTTCTGACTGTGGCTAATGATAGAGATGACGAGACATCGAGGATAACAACAAGCGAAGCGTTCTCCGGAAACTGATGAACTGGACTATCAGCAATAAGTTCAGAGAAAAAACGTGAGATGACCAATCCAGGAGTATCTTCTGGTTCTGTCGTGATACGGCTCAGTCGCTTGCTCTTCGCCTTTGCAGTCCGACTGCAAAATGATATTGCTGTAGTTATTGAGCATTTCAACTGCAACAGAAGATTGTTCATCTTCCTGATGGGCCGTAATAAATGTCATATTCAACACCTGAAGCTCACGGCCCTACGAGTCTCACTTAATATCAATTGCTCGACGCTTTACTGTCCTTTAATGACCAAACCCACATGCAAATACCGAAACTGACAATCCACACAACGACTGGCGTGCCAATAGCAATTAACCAGAAGTGCCTGTTGTCGATGTAGCGTCCAAATACACGCACGAAGATCACACTAATGACCAGCATTAACGCCAGAACTGCGAGCCAACGTATTGTTTTTGGTGGGGCTGGTCGTGGATAACGTTCAGGAAGATGCTTAAGGGAATACGACATTCATTCTTTCATCCGTCAAGGATTTAAAATATTAACCATGATTAATCATCATCAAATGAAATACTTTCCAGGAGTTTCAAAGTATCTTTAGAAAGGTCTCCCCCTTATCATTAAAAGAACGATCCCCAGAACCGCATAGTGCGTTATTATTATGTATTAAACAGAAATAAACGCTCTCACCCATAGCTCCGCTCTTGAGTTTCGCCATGTTATTAACAGCCATAAAACCAGATGCATTTTTGCTTTTTACCTGTATAAGAGATAGGTGGTTAATTTTACCATTTCTCACATACGTTTTATCTGGAATTGATTTCCAGGGTTTATTTTTATAATCATAACTGATTTTATTATCAGCACTGCTAACATTAATGCCTTTATTATTAATTTGCTGCGCATCACATCCAGCTTCAAATGCTTCCCCAGAATATAAGCAACTCCATTGTGATATTGGCGCTTTTTTCTCATAATATTCATCATCAGTTAATTCTGGGGATTTATAATCAGTGAAATGTACATTGCATGCATCAAAACTGGATGATGAAGAAATATTGATATTTGAGTCAAATGATAGCCCCTGCTTACAGAGGATTATCAACTTTAACCTCAGGAGTTGAAGCAATGGCGAAAGAGCTAGCGTTAAGGAAAAATATCATTAAATTTTCATTTAGACTTCTACTAATGATTAGCATTTAATATCTTGTTATTCACTTTATTATTTAATCCAATCTCCATTATTTCAAGAGTCTTTAGCATGTATGGGATCAGACCACTATCAGCAGTGAGGCTACCAGAACCGTATAACGCTCTATAGGTAGAATCTTGAACTAAGAAAAAAGCAATTAACTCCCCTGCGTTTTATGGGCTCAGGCTGCTGTGAGTATTTTTGTAAATATTTAATTGAATACGAAATCCATAATTTCGACCTTTTAATTACTTGTAATGTAAACCTTGATAACTATTAATCACCTTTGGGCGAATGGATATCGCAACACTGATTTAGTTAAATGTATATACCATTACCAATTTATGCTCATTGATTCAAACAGTGATTCAACTTCATTTATAAAATCAACTTTAATTTTTTGAGAGCACTTTATTGGTTCTGAACTATACACTGCCGCATAATTATCTCGAGAGTAAAAATATACATCCCTAACCATGCTGACTGGATTGTTTTTTTCGTCTTTAAAAACAACATCAGAAACAACCACACCACCATTTTCTCTAGGTGTATATTTTATTTTTACAACAGGCGTTAATGCCTCAATGTATTTATAGCTTTTTTTACCATCCACAATATCATGTATTGTGCTTTTTAACTCATCTTTGTCATAGCCATAACTTTGACTTGATTCATCCCATGTCAAATAACTTGCACCTCCTGTTGGGTTCGCCTGGGAAGTAAGATTAAATGTATCTTTAACACCGTTGTATTGAATTGGAATAGGTCTTTCACGACATTCAGAATTTGAAGATGCTTTTTCGATTACAGAGTAATTAAAACTGCCTGTATCGAACTCTATCGTTTTGCAAAAGTCAATATTCTTTGCATACCCACTACCAGTGGCAACAATTAATAAAAAAGAAAATAAAAGCTTTGCTCTCATATCAGCGTCCTTAGCTTATAAATTTAACATTGTTATTTGGTGAAGTGCTATCATTCAAAGCGTAATACGCATGCTCAAAACAAGGCCATCGAATACTATCTAACCCATTACTCCCTCCATTAACACATTTTGTTACTGCTTTTACCTCTGCGAAAGCAGTACCTTGATCAGCCCAGTAATGAATGCTTAACGCCCCCCAGTTAACTAGTTTTTTGTTGTGCATTTTCATTCTTTGTTTCTGGATCCAATAAAATCCGCCCGCATCGCAGCAATAGTAAGAGGACGAAATAAGAAGCTCAGCTCCGTCAGAACTTATGAATTTCGTATTATCACCTTTAAATTCACCATACATCTTATAATTCGCCCTTCCAGTTAATTGTATTACCCCTCGACCTTTAAACTTAATTCCATCACCGACCTGATCGTTGCCAAGTTTTTTTGATAGCTCGTTCTTATTTTTATGCTTTAAATCAAAATCAGGTTCGTATTTGTCAAAGTATGAGTCCTTCCCTCGTTCTTCACACTCACTAACTCGGCCAGTTTCACAATATATTTGTGAAAGAAAGTGAGCCAGTCTTAATGTGCTGTTAACACCACAACGTCTCATTATCAGCGCAAGATTTTTGCCCATTTCTGACGGACGAATTATTACACCTGACGTTTTTTCTTTCTCTAAAGTCAAGTGCTCATTGACCGTCTCTTCAGTCAGTCGTCCTTCCTCTCTTAAGGTAGATTCATTCTTCACTGACCTTCTAATCGTTCTTATAAAGTCATGCTGACTTAACCAATTACACTTCCTGAAATGTCGAATAAATGATTTTGGTTCGAAATGCCACAGCCGACCTGAACTAAACGCTCCAGATTCAAAACACAGCGCTTCAGCGTGGGCCTTAAATTTCGCATAGCTCTCTTCAGACATTGGATCGTGTTCATCACTGCCGGTTTTAAGCCACGAGAACCGGGCATCTACAGTGCTTTTTTCCCACTCAAACGGAAAATGGCATATCAACTTGCCGCATTGATTGTCATAGTCGCCATTCTTATTCAGCGCAGCGATCGCTGCCGAATTACACTGGCTATTGGAATCCGCGTCATTGTCAATCAGTTGCCAGCCTGTCCAGTGGGGAAAATCTGCGTCACTGAACTTTTTAATATTAGGATTAGCCAGGTTGACCACTCCCTGCCCACCTGAATAACTGACCGTCATCCACAGTGGCGCATTTCCCGGCACCAGAGTCTCATGTTCGGTATTGATAACCCGCCCAAACCGAAGCAGTTCAAATCCTGCGCTCGGACTGTCCTTATACTTGGCCATGGCGGTTTTATAGAGGTTGTACTCATAGTTCTTTCCATCCGCATCAACTAAAGATTCTCCCACCTGGAGGTATTTCCCTTCAATTTGAGCATCTTTTTGTCGGGTCACTATGGTGCAGCTTCCCTTTTCAAGCGTCATGCTGACATACAGGGGAACCGTAGTGGTACATCGCTCAGTCAGCCCATCAGTGGAAGTGACGTTATTTACTGGGGCTTTGTCGTAAAATTTAGTTCCGAATGGAAGATAAAAATGAATATTCCCGTATACGGCATCGGTTCGGCCATCTTTCGACACGTCCAGTTCGCGGGTATTCCTGCCCGTTAATTTGCTGATGTTGTCATCGTCGCAGAATATCTGGAAATGGAAGGCATTCACCGCATCGACCATACCTGAGGTACCGAGCGGATCTTTCCGGCACACCTTCTCACCGGCTTTCACTGTCGATTCAAGCGATTTCAGATGCATGTAAAGCGAATAAAAGACCACTTTCGCATCTTCACCACTACCAATCTGCGTTTCGTGCTTCAGCAACACATAGCCGTCATCGCTGCCTTTAACGCCAGGCTTATCTGCATTGAGGTTCAGTGGCGCGAGATCTCGTTTACCAATACCCGAGCTTTGGCGCAAAGATACGACAGTGCCATCTGCTATTGCCCGCACGCTTTCAACAGAGTTGCCAGCATCGGTATGCCGGATATGGATCCCACCATGCCATGAACCATGTGCATTGGTGGGAAAACCGCGGCGCTCAGCCTCAGTCATCACTCTTTCAATCCACGTCGCATCGGTCTCAGTCGCGCCTTTCGCTTTCAGTAGTGGAGGGCTGATAATCATGTTATGACTCCTTGTCAGGAAAAGCTGAAGGTGTTGGTAGGTTCAGTGGTTTCAGGGGCAATACTCGGGAATTGTGCTGTGTTGTTGGCTTTATCTTTGCGGCCGTAATGCCCGGCCATAGTCCTGTACTCACCAAGCGTGGCGGATTCAATCCCGTTGGCATCCAGGTTGATGTAACTCCCGCCGCCATTGATCACCACACGCTTATTTGCCGTAATGTGGATTTCATCCTCAGTACTGGTAATGCTCAATTCGCCGCGCGCGACCAGTTCCATCAGGTCATTTTGCGCCTGTATTTTCACTGGCCCCTGGTTAGCAATGAGTTTAATGCCGAGCTTACGCACAAACACGCTCAGCGCATTCCCCACACCCACAAACAAATTCTTCACCACGCTGACGTCCGCATTTTTACCGGCAGTGGCGATCAGGTTCTGGCTGGCTGAGAGCTGCAGATGCTGCCCGCTGGTCAGTGCGATGCCGTCCGGCGCGCTTATCAGCAGCACCGATTTTTTGAGCTCCGTCAGCTGCTGCTCCAGCAGTTTTACCTGCGCCTGCAGATCGGCCGGGTTCGCGGTCGCCTTCTGCGCATCATCGGAGATTGAAGTCATCTGCTCCCGGGCATTACTCAGATTGCTGACCGCCGGCTGCATATCCAACACCTGACCTTGTGCTTTAGTCTGGCCATCAGCGCTAATAAATATCCCTTTCTGCGCACGTACAGCCCCCCAGCTGTCCGTCCTGAGTTCAAACCCCTCACCACGTTTTTGTTTTTCGCTGTCGACCAGATGTCCGAGGTTCAGCTGACTCTTGCCGCCGTATTCCGTACTGAGCTTGATGTGCTCCTGGCCGCGCGTGTCGTCGAGGCGCAGCTTGTTGTTGGCCGGCGTGCGCAGCACGTTGCGCCTGAAGTTGCGGATGGTGACGTGGTCCGCGCGGGAGGAATCATGCAGCACGCCCGCGATGTACGGACGGTCCGGATTGCCGTGCTCGAAGCCAATCGCCACCTCGGTGCCCGCCAGCAGCGGCAGGTGCAGGCCGTAGGTGTCGCCGGCGAACGGGCGCGCCTGCCGCACCCACAGGCTCTCATGCCCGCTTTCCCAGCCCGCCCGGTCAAACAGCATGCTGACGCGATAGCGCCCGTCGCGGTCAATGTGCCCGTAGGTGTCGTTGGTGGTGGTGCTGGTGATGCGCGCCGGTAAGGTGCCGGCCATCACCGGGCGCGGCGCGGGTTCCGGACGGTAGCCGTAGCGGCCTTCCGCCGGGATGCCCTGAAACAGGGTTTCCATGCTGCTGTCGCGCGCCGCGCGGCAGACCAGCGAGGTGATAACCACGCCGCTGCGGAACGCCTCCGCCGCGTTGCCGCCGCTGGCGCGCACCATCACGCCCGGCATCAGCGCGGCACAGCTGGACCTGGCACTGAGGCACGTCTGGCGGTTGAGGTAGCGCTCGTGGCGCAGCCGGGCGTAGAACGCGCCGCTCTCGGTGGCCGGATGCGCGCTGTACGCGTCGCCCGCCTGCAGGTAGTTATCCGCCCAGTGATAGGCTTCGCCGTAGGTGGTGGTGTCGCCGCCACCGGTGACGTCGGCCCGCGCGTTCATGTCTGCAGTAGCGTCGCGGTAGTTGTAGTCGCGGGTGCTGACGGTTTTCTCCACCACGCGGTAGCGGCTCTCCATCGCCCACACCGACTCCACTCCGCTGTCGTGCAGGCCGGACGGCGGCACCGCGGGCAGCGTCAGCCCGTTCACGTAGCCCTGCGGGCCGTCGTAAAACTCCACCACGTCGATGTTGAGTCGCGTGTCGGTGGTGAAGCGGAACCAGATGCCCACCTCCGCCAGCAGGCGCGAAACAAAGCGCAGGTCGTCTTCATCGAACTGCATCACCTGCTCGCGCTTCGGGTAGTCGCGGCCGAGGTTGAACACAAAGTCCTGGCCGCGCATGCCGTGGCGCTCGCGCAGGATGGCTTCGGCAATCTGCGGCACCGACATGTCCTGCCAGATGGCGTTCTGTCGGGTGCGGGAAAGCAGCGCCAGGCGCGGCTGCAGCGTAATGGCGTAGCGCGCTTCGTCCGCCGAGACCCCGAGCGCATCAAAGCCGGTGACCACGCCCTGTACCACGCGCAGCGGCCCGGCATTGTGCAGCAGGTCGGTAAGGCTCTGCGGCGACGGCAGCAGCGTCAGCGACGCCGGTTTCAGCAGCATCGCTTCGCGGCTGATATTTTTGTCGGTGCTGGTGAAGATGATGTGCCAGCTGAACGGCGCGCTGAGCGCTTCTGTGCCTTCGAAGCTGAGCACGTCCAGCGGGAATGAGGCGTCTATGACCTTCAGCAGGTGGTGACTGTGGCTGAAGAAGGGAATGGCCGTTCCTGTCATGGTGAAATCCTTTTGTTGCCGCGTACAGAAAACCGTCGTTCAGTCAGAACGTAAAGGTCACATCGCCTTCTTCACTGGTACCCAGCGTCAGGCTGTTGCGTAAGGTGCCGCTGGCGCGGTGCTGCAAAATCATCTGGCTCAGCACCGGCAGAATCTGCTGATTAAGCAAACTGTCAACGTTGCGCGCCCCGGTGTCCGGCAGCAGGCAGGCGTCGGTGAGCATGTTTTGCATCGGTTCTCGGCGTGCACCAGTTCGATCATTGCGGTCATTATTCTGCTCCGTTCATATTGGTAGTGAAGTCATCCGTAACGGCGTCGCGCGGGGCCATCGCGTCTGAGGCACTCGCCGCATCCACGCTGAATATTTCCGTCGGCAACGTAAAGCCGCGCAGGCGCAGCAGCGCCAGTGGGCCGTCACGCATCTGCGTGCGCAGCACCCACGTCAGGTTGCGTTTATCCGGCGTGGTGAAGCTCAGCCGCCAGCGGCTGCGATCGAGGCGCTCACGTTTACCCTGCTCCAGCCAGCGGATAAAGCCCCAGGTGCCGGGATAATCGCCGTAAATCTGCGCGCTGCTTTTCACGCCGGTCCAGGTCAGCAGCGTGCCCGGCTTCAGGCTGTCGCCCGGCCAGCGCATCGCCTGCCACGTCGCCATCTGGTTGAAGTAACGCAGCGGCTGGCCGTCGAGCATCAGCTGAGTTTCCACCACGTCTGGCGCGGCGCGGCCCTGCAATTCAAAGCTGATGCCCTGCGTGCCGTCGGTAAACAGAATATCGGAGAGCTCGCGCAACTGGTTAACCGCCCTGAGGAAGGCAGGATTGAAGGTCAATCCCTGGCTGTGCGCCGCATCCGGCACCCAGCTGCTGCCCTCCTTCTGCAATACGCCACCGAGACGGCTGCTGAGGAAGCTGTCGATGCGTCCGGCGTCGCGGCGGATAAACTCCGCCAGCATCGGCAGTGACGCGTCGCTTTGCCCGGCGGCAAACGGATAGCGCCCGTCAAACGCAGTGCGCCAGTTTTCCACGATGGCGCGCTGCCACTGCGCGTTCAGGCTCACCGCCGACGGCTGCAGAATGGTTTCCCACGCCTGCGTCAGGGGCTGCACGAACATCGTCTGCCCGAATCCGCTCCACTCTTCGCCGAGGCTCGCCGCCATCAGGCTGCCATATTGCTGGGTGTCGGTGAGATCGACGCTTTTGCCCTGGAAAACCGTCTGCGCCAGCGTTTGCAGCATCTCCTGTGGATCCGGTGCGGCGGCAACCTGCTGCAGACGCAGGCGCACGCGGGTGATGCGGGTTAAAAAGGTTTGCAGCGTCAGGCTGCTGTCAGCGGCCATCAGCTGCGATCCGCTGTTTTTGCCGGTCAGCGCCAGTAGCGGGCCGAAGGTCACATCCAGAGGACCTTCGGGGCCGGTGGCTTTCTGGCTGATAATCGGCTTGTCTTTCTGGCCGATCAGGTCTTTGGCTGAATTGATCAGCGTGTCGGACAGCGCCTCGCGCTGCTGCCCGGTCTGCCCCTGCCATGCCAGCGTGTTCATCAGCGCAATCAGCGGCGACTGGCGCACGTCGCTCATCAGCGTCAGCTGGTCCGTGACGTCGGCGATGTTCTGCGCCGGGTTAAGCCGGATGCCGTTGAGGAAGTTAAGCCAGCTGGCGGCAAAGTCACTGAAATAGCGCTGGGTTAACCGGGCCTTCAGCGCCTCCGGGGAAATCTCCTGCGGCACGGCGCTGCGGCTGTCGCTGAGCACCCAGTCGATTTCATCGCGACGGGTGTTGGCCGCTTTCTCAATCTCCTGGCGCACGCCGCCTTCCCACGCCTGGCGGGTAAACACGCCCGGAACTATGTCGTCACTGCTGAACAGCCGGCGCATATCGGTGCCCGGCGTCATGTCTTCCAGCGTCAAGTCAGTGTAGTTGCGGCGCACGTCGCGCAGCACGTTCTGATACAGCGTCATCTCGGCGTTGCGCTGGCCGGTCTGCAGCAGCAGTACCTGACGCACCTGGCTCAGCAGCGATGCATCGGGTTTGATGCGCCAGTCCGGCTGCGACGGCAACGACGCGGCATAGAATGCCCACAAATTCGGGGCCAGCGTCTGCCACAGCGACGTTGAAATGCCGGGATATGCCGGCTGCACGGTCGCCATGGTCTGCGCGTAAAAGGCCGGTTCGGCGCGCTCCGGGCGTGCCATCATCAGCCAGGTTTTTAACTGCTTATAACCCGGCTGCGCCAGCGTGGCGCGCAGCGGACTGGCAGCAGGCAGACCGGCTAGATAAGTCAGCTTCTCTTCCAGCGCGATGCGCGCCGGTTCGTGGATGAGGCGACGCGCCGCGACGCCGTACCACGGCAGCAGCGCATCGTGCAGCGGCTGCGTGTGGTTGATGCCGAAGCGCTGATACCAAGGCGCGCCGTGCTCCAGCCAGTGCTGCTGCTGCCCGAGATCGTTACGCAGGCCGTGCAGCGCAATGAGCTGCGCATCATCAACCTTCGCTGAATTCACCAATACCTCGGCTTTATCCGCCGCGCTGACAATCTGATGACGGTTGAACAGCGAAGACGCCAGCATGCCCGCGCCAGCGAGCAGCATCAGGCTCATCAGCGACCAGGCCAGCGTCTGTTCCCAAGGCAGCCCGGTGCGACGACCTCTGGCGCGGTCTGACGCGATACTCTGCAAGAGCGCGCTGTCGGATAATGCATGAGGATGCACGCTGTCCGGCGCAGGCTTTGCTTCCGGCAGGCTGAACATCAGGCCACGCAATAAACTGCGGCGCGCCGGATCCAGCCACGGTGCTAAGCGCTGCTGCCAGGCCTGACTTTCACCGCTGGCAAGCTGCTGCGACAGACGCAGCAGCCAGTCGTGGCTGATGTTATGAGCTACCTGCGCCAGACCGCGTTCACGTAACGGAGCGACAAGGCTTTCGAGCTGTTGAGCTATGTCTTCCGGCAGCGCTTTCGCCGGAAACACTGCGCCTACCGCGTTGTTTTCACGCTCTGGCTGCGGCCAGTCACTGTGACCGAGCTGCCAGATCCACACCGGTGCACGCCAGCGCAGCGCGATGGCAATCTTCTCCAGCGAGCGCATCGCTGCATCGCTTTTTTGTGGTGTGAGAGCGGTATCGGAACCATGCACCAGAACTATGCCGTCCAGTGGGCGACTGCGGCGCAGCTTGCGCAACGCGGCGTATTTTTCAGTGTCCAGATGAGCATCAAGGCTGCCACCGTAAATAAGAACCGTACGATTACCCTCCATCCATACATTTTTGCCGAGTCCCGGTACAAGCTGGCTGATCGCGGCGTCGTCACCGACCAGCAGAAGCAGACGAACTTTGCTGCGCCAGAAGAGGTGGTAGCGTGCGCGAAGATAGTTGTTCATATCGCTTGCCAGGCCAGTGGAAGCAACGGCAGAGGCTGGCTTATATTCTTTTTTGTCATCCGATGGTCTGACCGGGACGCCTGCATTCAGCGGACTGAATAAGAAGAAAATCACCGTACATATCAGGCACGCCAGAAAAATAAATCCCGTCAACGGAAACCAGAACTGACGGGTGGTTGCTTCAACGGGCAATGCTTTTAGCTGGGAGATCAGGAATAAAAAAAGCAGTAAAACGGTCACGGCAACGAGCCCGTACCCAAACAGACGAAAGAAGTTTTTCATTATTTTTTGTTCCTTTCATGCTCACCGGCAGCACGGATAAATCCCGGCAGCAGCGCGCTGGCCACCACCTTTCGTAACGCTAATGCCAGACCCGGTAAGGTCACGCCAGGTACGGCCAGTAAAGCGAACGATCCCCACCATGAAAATAACCAGGCAGGGAAGGCAAAAACTAAAGACCAGATAAGAAGAGTATTAAGCAGGACCGCCAGCATCATTCCACCCGCAGGGAAAGGTGCGGCCTGCGCCCGTTCGGGGAAGGTGTTCATCAGCGGCATTTTCCTGCCAGCCACCATCGCCCAGGCCTGTTTATCATCGGCCCATACAAGCCACTGACTACCCATGTCGTAATTGACGGCTTCGATTGCCGTAACGGACATCAGCCATCCGGCAAGGTGGCCGTATTGATCGCAGCCTTCATCAAAATCAATGAGCCCCGCCATCGGCGCTGAACTGCGCAGAGATAGCGGCAGCTCAAATACGGCAGATGTCAGTTGCTGACGCTGAGGGAAGCTGAGTCCGCTGAACCACACCAGCCCAACAGACGCTGATGGTTGCTGATTCATCTCTTTCAGCTCTTTTAGTTCGGCTGAAAGTTCACTGGTCTGCAGCGGCATGGCCCGAAATACCTTTATGGCTTCTCTTTGCTGAGTAGCAGAAAGCAGTAAGGGAGGCGCGAGTAATAGTGCGCTGGCAAATTCAGCCAGGGTTTCATTTACCTGACGATAATGGATTGCCAGAATCAGTAGCGGGTTGTGTGATGCCAGCAATTGGTTATTCCAGAATTCGAAAGGAAATTCGGCGCGTAACACATGAAAGGTGGGCGTCCACGGCAGTGCATGCTGTTTCCATAGTGACGCAACACGCTGCTTTTCCTGCTCCAGTGATGCGGCAGATGTCTGAATGACAACGGTGACTGCACCACTGGGATACCAGCTTACTAACGACGATGCGGCCTGCTTGAGCAGAATCTGGCTAAGCTGCTCAAAACGTGAAATTCCAGGGGTGAGTGCTTCACCTGCAAGCAATGTGGTGGGTTTATCAATAACGTCATTTTTAGCGACCAGACCTGTCAGTTGAGGGACGTAATCTGAGTTCACCATCAAACTGCTCTGATTAACTACACATAGGTGCTGATGGGCATGCTGCTGCCAGGCAGCATGTAAATTTATTCGCCAGCTGTTCCAGTAAAATGCCTTCAGAGCCTGAATTTCCCACCCTAACAAATACAGGGTGAGGATTGCCATCGAACTTACCAGCATCGTCGAGGCCAGCGGGAGCCAGGCTCCGGATGAGAGAGAAAACCGCTCTTCCACTGAACCAGAAAACAAAAGCCAGGCAATACTGATTAACACGCAAACGAAAATAATAAAAAAACATATCCACGGGGAACATGCGCTGGTGGGTGTCCGCTCAGGCACTTCCGGTACTGACCATCCCATTAGCCGATCTCCATATCCGGCAGGCTGGCGATAACCACCGAGCCGCATTCCGTTTTGCAGCCATGTATAACGATCCCACGACCATTTTCTTCATAAGATGCAACATCGCATTCGATAATACGGTTAGTGCCATGTAATGGGCAGGACACCGTATCATGCAGCAGGGCGACATTTTTTCCCTGAATATCGAAAGTAGATGATGCAGATGTGACTTTGCCGCCGTGAGACGTAGAATCTCCCAGGACGGCTGCAATTTTGCCCATTATTATTACCTATAATTTATTTACAGATCTGCTTCCGGGATACCATCCGTTGTTGATAGCTTCTGACTTGAGTGATTCCATTTCCTCTTTTTCTATTCGCTCAGTGCTAATTATCGAGGGCATTTCAGGTATATTTAAACGCCCCGTTTGCATATAAGGATCATCTCCTAATGTCCAGTCAGCATAGGTTCTAATTTTGTTGAAAAACTCTTTATCCCATGTAGATTCACAGAACCCAATTGGAATATCATAGGCAACTACTCTTTCCATAAACGCAATACTTGAAGGCAAAGTACTGTGATCTGTTGGCTGAGATATATATTTACCTACGCGAGCTCGCCTTTCATCATTAGTTTCTCTTCGGTAATTTGGTATAGAGATACCGTCTAGATATTTATAACCTGTAGCCACCATTTCGTAAGGATACATATTTATATAATTATCAAATGTGTCGTCGTTAGGCTCTTCATTTTTAGAATTATTAACTGTATGTGTTTGTCCCCAGCCAGGTCCATTACCAATTCCTATGATTTCTTTTACTCCCACCCTAGATTCATCAAACCCTATCATTTCTACCGCAGATATCGGATGCGTGACCATTTCAGCATTGATATTAATTGTTTTCTTTTCTGGTATTGAGTAAACGAGCCCATTTTGGGCATCATCCCAAAAAGGCTTTCCATCGGGTAAGGGACTAAAAGCAGTATAGGGATTTGGAGCAGAACCGCATGGCGTAGCTCTTGCCATCATCCTCTGAAATACAATTCCTTTGTATTTAACCAGTAAAGGATGTGGTTTTCCATCCTTCCCATTAGGAAGCCCCTGCCAACCGACGCTAAGCAATGGAGAGGATCCCATTACTCTATCATGAGGATTACAATAAATATAAAAACGCCCATGATTATCTCTTTCATTAATATATTTAACATCGTCAGAGGTTGAATTACCAACATACTCTAGCAACGCACTTGGACTCCAAGGTTTATTGTCGAACGTCTTACCCACACATAATGAAGAATGGTCACGTGACGATAAGTGTGATGATTGCTTAGATATTTTTTCAATAATTGAAGATAATGTTAGAGAGCGAGCATTATCTGTAATTACTTCATTGGATGGTAGCGTTATTTTATCTGTCAACTTAGTATCTAATGCGTAAGGAGAGTTCAGAATAAATAATGCATCTGGTGCTTTTTTAGCTAAAGCAGTAGCTGCTGTAGCAATCATAGTTCCTTGACTATGTGAAATGACACTAACAGTATCATTGGGATACTTATCTCGAATAATATCAAGAAGGCTTGCAAGACGCTGAGCAGCATGAGAATAATAATGTCTAGGTGGTGCATCTGTTAGTAGCCGGTCTAAATCAGGAGCAAATAATTGTGTAGGAACTCCAGCCACCGAGCCTTTAAAACCTTCGTTACTCCATAGTGATACTAATTGTGTTGTTCCATTCTGAAATGGCCCTCCCCCCCAGTAAAACGGTCCTTTGCTTTGAATTACAGCAGCATCTTCCCCTCGTAAAATAAGATCATGATAATCTTCATTATTTATATTAATTAGTGGAACTTGGTACTTTCCTACTTCACCATCTGCCGCGCGATACCCCCAATAAAACCTTACTACGGGAGAACGGCCTTCATCCATTATTTTTCTTTTAGTCTTTTCTTTGTATTTTTTATCACAGCTATAAATATTTGCACTTAATGAATAGTCAGTCCCAACCAACCCAAGCCTTTTATTTAACCCTTTACATAATGACTCCTCTGCTACTTCATACCATTCCCCAGTAGAATTAACACCATGAACAAATATGATAATCCCTGGAAGATGAATCGGAAGTTTACACTCGCCTCTCACCTTAACATTTTTTGGTGATGTAAATGACCTCCAATATGGCCGACCATTATCATCAAAATCGCCGCCAAGTACTCTAGCTGGTTCTTTTCTAACAAAATCACTCAATTCTAAATCCCTCTAAAATTTAAAATCCTATATATCGAATGGAGTAAGACCTAATGATTTGAGCCAGAGGTAATATGAAATGCTGGATGTCACTATAAAAAAAATAATCCATAACGCTATAAACTTAATTTTTCTCAAGGGTGCCCCAGGGCGATTATTAACTAGAAAAGATAGAAATGCGCTAGCTATTAAACACCCAACACCACCCCAAAAAGCTAATGCGTACAACCCAGCCATTTTAAGAACCTCAGTTTCTATTGAGAATTAAATTAATTACTCACAGATTAAAAAACTCATTAGTGTATAAATTAATAAAAAATGAAATCACCCTAACTTTTAACATATTTAACCTTACGAGGTGTTATTATATCAGCACAATGGAATACTCCATCAAATCATCCCAAAAGCCACCCTGCAAGTAAACCGCATTATCAGTAACAATTACAGTATCACTTGGAAGTATATTTTCACTTATGTGCGACTTAGCCCCCTCTATTAAACTTTCGCTAACTATATAATTCTCCGAACTCCCATACTTATAGTTAACAAAATGATGGGGATATGAAATTAAACCATCACCTGCAGCATAGATGAATTTACCATTAAAAATAAAATATCTTTCCGCCTACTTATTGAAAATTCATCTTGAGGCTTTTTATCGTCATCTTTCAGCCCAGCGAATATCTTTATTTTTTTATTTATATCATTGTAATACACAAGTCCTCCACTGCTACAACTCACATAATTTTCAAAGGTGAAAAAACGATGATCATCTATGCGATAGAAAACTTGTGGTTCAACATCGATCTCAACACTCTTGATAGCCTGACTACCTTAACCACTTGGAAAGCCATAACCAAAACTTCCACCTACAGTTGCGGCTATCATAGGTAATACGAAATTTCAGACAACAACCATCACCACTGCAAGAGAATTTAATATAGCTAACATTATTTTCTTTCTTCTGCTCATAGTTTTACTTTCAGTATTATCCATGGTAATAACCCGATGTTATTTTAATGCCGGATTAAATGTCAGGATCATGTCGTCAACAATTTCAGATTGAGCCAGTTCCGTTTCGCCAGAAGCAGAAGTAACCCCCTCAATCACTTTACCTCCCGGCATGGTGATGCGGTAAGGCAGGTTGGCTATCGGATGACCGGTTAACGCATTTGTGACGACAAACTTTTCATCAAAAGTTTCTGGTGAAAATGACTTCATCACGCTCTGCATATTCGCCGCACCCGCCTTACTGATGCCCGCGTTTTTAACCACTAGTATGCCCGGTCCGCCAATCTCCACGTGGCCGCCTTTCAGCTTTATATAACCGCCGCCGCAAATCAGCGTCAGCTCATCCTGCGCCGTCACCACCAGCTTCCTGCCGCTCGAAATATGCGTATCCTCCGTTGACCAGGTCGTCACGTTTCCGCCCTGCGCCTGCACGTCGATATCGCCCCGTGAAGTGAACAGCTTCGCGCCCTCGCGGCTGTACAGGCTGATTTGTTTGCCTGCCGCCACGGTAAGGTCCTTCTGCGCGCCGAGGTCCATCTGCCTTCCGGCGGTCAGCGTCAGGTTATTCTGCGCCGACATCTGCATATCCCCGCCGCTGACCAGCGCTACCCCCTGCGGCGCGCTGCCCAGCAGCACTTCCTGCCGCATGCCCTCTATCTTTTTCTGCAGCAGCGCCTGCTGGCGCGCCACGTCCGCCGCCAGCGCCTGCGCCTGCTGCGCGCTGGCGGCAAGAGACTGCATTTCAGTCATCGCGGCCGACAGGCGTGACAGCACCGGCTGCATGTCCTTCTGCTTACCCCGCGCACCGGACTGACCATCGGCGCTGATAAACAGCCCTTTGCTGGCGCGGATGGCGCCCCAGCTGTCGGTGCGCAGCTCGAAGCCCTCGCCGCGCGCCTGGCCTTCGCCGTCCACCAGATGTCCGAGGTTCAGCTGGCTCTTGCCGCCGTACTCGGTGCTGAGCTTGATGTGCTCCTGGCCGCGCGTGTCGTCGAGGCGCAGCTTGTTGTTGGCCGGCGTGCGCAGCACGTTGCGCCTGAAGTTGCGGATGGTGACGTGGTCCGCGCGGGAGGAATCATGCAGCACGCCCGCGATGTACGGACGGTCCGGATTGCCGTGCTCGAAGCCAATCGCCACCTCGGTGCCCGCCAGCAGCGGCAGGTGCAGGCCGTAGGTGTCGCCGGCGAACGGGCGTGCCTGCCGCACCCACAGGCTCTCATGCCCGCTTTCCCAGCCCGCACGGTCAAACAGCATGCTGACGCGATAGCGTCCGTCGCGATCGATGTGGCCGTAGGTGTCGTTGGTGGTGGTGCTGGTGATGCGCGCCGGTAAGGTGCCGGCCATCACCGGACGCGGCGCGGGTTCCGGGCGGTAGCCGTAGCAGCCTTCCGCCGGGATGCCGTGAAAAGCGGTTTCCATGCTGCTGTCGCGCGCCGCGCGGCAGACCAGCGAGGTGATGACCACGCCGCTGCGGAACACCTCAGCAACGTTGTCGCCGCCGCTGGTGCGTACCACCACGCCGGGCATCAGCGTCGCGCTGCTGGATTTGGCGCTGAGCTGCGTCTGCCCGTTGAGGTAGCGCTCGTGGCGCAGCCGGGCGTAGAACGCGCCGCTCTCGGTGGCCGGATGCGCGCTGTACGCGTCGCCCGCCTGCAGGTAGTTATCCGCCCAGTGATAGGCTTCGCCGTAGGTGGTGGTGTCGCCGCCACCGGTGACGTCGGCCCGCGCGTTCATGTCCGCCGTAGCGTCGCGGTAGTTGTAGTCGCGGGTGCTGACGGTTTTCTCCACCACGCGGTAGCGGCTCTCCATCGCCCACACCGACTCCGTGCCGCTGTCGTGCAGGCCCGACGGCGGCACGGCGGGCAGCGTCAGCCCGGTTACGTAGCCCTGCGGGCCGTCGTAAAACTCCACCACGTCGATGTTGAGTCGCGTGTCGGTGGTGAAGCGGAACCAGATGCCCACCTCCGCCAGCAGGCGCGAAACAAAGCGCAGGTCGTCTTCGTCGAACTGCATCACCTGCTCGCGCTTCGGGTAGTCGCGGCCGAGGTTGAACACAAAGTCCTGGCCGCGCATGCCGTGGCGCTCGCGCAGGATGGCTTCGGCAATCTGCGGCACCGACACGTCCTGCCAGATGGCGTTCTGCCGGGTACGCGCCAGCAGCGCCAGGCGCGGCTGCAGCGTGATGGCGTAGCGCGCTTCGTCCGCCGAGACCCCGAGCGCATCAAAGCCGGTGACCACGCCCTGCACCACGCGCAGCGGCCCGGCATTGTGCAGCAGGTCGGTAAGGCTCTGCGGCGATGGCAGCAGCGTCAGCGACGCCGGTTTCAGCAGCATCGCTTCGCGGCTGAGATTTTTGTCGGTGCTGGTGAAGATGATGTGCCAGCTGAACGGCGCACTCAGCGCTTCTGTTCCTTCGAAGCTGAGCACGTCCAGCGGTGAGGTGCTGTCGGTGACTTTCAGCAGATGATGGCTGTGGCTGAAGGTGATAATGGCCGTATCTGTCATGGTGAAATCCTTTTGTTGCCGCGTACAGAAAACCGTCGTTCACTCAGAACGTAAAGGTCACATCGCCTTCTTCACTGGTATCCAGCGTCAGGCTGTCGCTTAAGGTGCCGCTGGCGCGGTGCTGCAAGACCATCTGGCTCAGAACCGGCAAGGTCTACTGGTATAGCTTCAATTCCACAATGATGTGCATGGTCGCGCAGGATCGTTAATTTATGTATCACACAATATATTTAATAACTCAGGTTGGAGAGTAAATAGTCATAAATAATAAAGATTAGCAGTTCAAGATCACCTCAAAGTAATAACAAACCAAATCAACATAAGAAATATTAATTGACAGGTAAGAGCCATATTATTTAGACAAATAAATCTTATCCCTGCAATGGCGGACATCAGTCGAATTTAATTAACGCATGTGAATTGAGCTTATCGTTAATTTTGTAGCATTCGAGCTTTCTCTTGTTTATTTTTACATCCTAAAAATCCTCCGTAAATATGTCGGATGAAATAGAAGGAATGTTTAATTTTCCTGTTTCGAAATAAGAATCATAGCCCTTTGACCAGTTAGCCCTACCCCGAATATTTATCATGAAACTCTTATTCCAAGTCGTAGTAGATAATACAGATGTAACTTATTTGCCATGAGGAGTAGAACCCCCAAAAAAAAGCGTATTATTCTATTATTATTAACTATGCTTTATTTACGGATCTATAGGCCGGCAACTTCATTTTATTTCTATTAAAATCATCTATAACAGTATCTCTGCTAATTAAATCGGGCTCAGGTACTTTTTCAGGTACTCCGCTAAATAGATAAGAATCCTCACCCTGTATCCAATCCGCTTTTCGCCGTAAATCGGCCATAAATGCCTTATCCCAGGTAGCATCGCAATACCCAATAGGCAAATCATACGCCACTACTTGAGACATGAAATCTGCGTTCATTGGCAAAGTGCTATGATCAGTTGGCTGGGAGACATAAGATCTTAAGCGAAGATCTTTTTCTTCAAATGTTTCCTTACGGGTTACAGGTGCCATTCGGGGCTCAGATTCAGTTCCCACATTTTTAAATCCAATCACAATATCCTGATTGGGATATAGATTGATGTAATTGTCATAGGTATTGTCGTTTTTATAAACTGCCCCATTTTTTGTTTCACCCCATCCATCTTTTTGCTCTTGGTCATGCTCTGCTCCAACGCGTGATACATCAAAATCAGCTAATTTTGCAGCATCAATTGGTTCAGGTACCTTTTCGGCATTAATGAAAACCGTTTGCCATTCTGGAGGCTCCGGATAGGTGAAACTACTGCTTTGATACTTGTCGCCTTTATCATCCCAGAAAGGTTTTCCATCCGGCAGTTTTGCAAAAGGCGTAACTGGATTTGGAGCTTCACCACATGGAATACTGCGAGCCAGCATCCGCTGAAATAAATTTCCCTGATGCTTTTTCAGCAGAGGATGAATCTGCCCCTGAGAATTATTGGGTAATCCCTGCCAGCCAATTGAGCGTAGAGGGCGTGATCCCATAACACGGTCATGAGGACAAAAATAGATATATGTACGCCCATGATTATCACGTTCGGCAAGACTGGCGCTATTTTCACCAGCAAGAGAGACATCAGGTCGCCAACTCTTTTTATCTGCAGTCTGACCTACGCAAAGCCCCTCATAGCCAAGCGATGACAGGTGATTCTTTCTGGAAGCAACCTTGTCAACGATCGCAGATAATGTGCTCTGCCGCCCCTCAGGAGAAATACACTCTTCAGCAGGAAGCGAGGCGCCATTAAGATCGTTGTGATCCAGGGCATAAGGGGAATTAAGTAGAAACAGTGCATCAGGTGCTTGCCCAGCAATCGCGACCGCAGCCATTGCCACCATCGTTCCCTGACTATGCGAGATAATGGTAACCGTATCTTTGGGATACTTATTACGAATGCTATCAATCAGATCGGCAAGACGTTTAGCTGCATGGGCATAGTATTTTCGCGGTGGTGCATTGGTTAAAAGGCGATCTTTATCTTCGTTAGCCCATTGAACTTTAAAGCCAGCAACACTCTCTTTAAATCCTTTATCACTCCAGAGTGAGTGTAGATTATTTGTGCCATTCTGGAACGGTCCGCCGCCCCAAAAAAATGGTCCCTGAGCCAGAATATTTTCATGAGACACACCTTGCCTTTTTAGCTGATGATAATCAATACCTTTCTTATTGGCTAAAGGTATAACATATTTATCTTCATTATCTTTAGGTGAGGAATATCCCCAATAGAATCTAATCACTGGAGAATTTGATTCTTTTGTGTTTGGCTCATCTCTTTCAACTAATGGTATTGTTGAAACTTCAGAATCGCTTTTGTATTTATTTTTAATTAAAAGGTATGGTTTTTCAAGGCCAAGTCGTTTATTTAAGCCCAAACATAGGTTTTCTTCAGCGTTCTCAAACCATTCCCCCGTTGAATTAACCCCATGGACTAATATAATAATCCCTGGTAAATGAGGAGGCAAATCACACCCGCCTCTAACCTGACAATTCTTATGTGAAGGAAATGAGCTCCAGGAAGGATATCCATTGTCATCTAACTTACACTCAAGCTCACGAATAGGCTCTTTGCTATTGCTCATTGTTAACCACCTCCCTTTTGCCACGTTTTGATGTATAAGTTATAGTTTTGGCTCTAATTTCATTATTGCATTGATAAGTACTATCGCTACTTTCATTAGATAACCGAGGAAACTCAATTCTATTTTTATAAACATCTCTTGTCATTTTAATAGCTATATCAGATAACTCATAAGCCATTCTATTAGTTTCATCATGCGATTTAGGTGGAATAGATTCCCTTGCATAGTCAAATATATCAAAGCGCGAATTGTAATCTTTAGCGTATGGTAGTTTCATTCGAGATAGTTCGTTCTTTATCCGTTTTTCCACTTCATTATCCATATCATCAAATACATTTATTAACTTACTACTATTGCTATCAAATCGAATTTTATTCACACTAAAAAGACCATCAGTATATCCATCATTATAAATTGGTTCTTTCTCAGACTCATCCCTTAAGTAAACCCCATCATTAGCCACTACAACTTTAAGCTGACTAAAACGTTCCGGTGTGCTGTACTCCTCAGCTATGATTTTATATATAAAGGTTTTGCCATAATCTGCTGAAAAGAAGAAAAACACAGGACAACCTCGCTCTGACCTTCCGCTACCACAATACTGATCGGTGGATGCTCCAGGAAATGCCAGATACCCATTATCCGCGCCATTAATAATGATACCCTGATATGCTGCCATGCTATTCCCAAGACGATATGAGAAGGCATTTAAATCGATATCCCATCCAAGGTGCGTTTTTATTACCCGTCGCGTGTCATTGTAGTAAACTTGCCCCCCCTTATCACAGGATATATAATTCTCTAATGTCAGGTATCGATTATTATCAATGCGATAAATAATTTGAGCCGGAGCATCCGTTTCAATTTTTCTCGACTCTTCAACCTGTTGAGCACCACTCATCCCACCCAGCCCTACCCCAAAACTGGCCCCCATTGATACACCGGCTAAAAACTGAAGCCCCTTATACAGGGCATAAAGGAGCACACCAATAATGGCTATAATTGTGAGGGCTTTTCTGTCTGACTGATTCCATCTCATATTAATTCGCCTTAACCAAGCTGATAATCATATTGTCGATAACATCAGATGAATTGAGTGATGTTGCTCCAGAAGCATCTGTAATACCGGAAACGACAGAACCATTTGGCATAGTGATTTTGTACGCCTTACCAGGTATAGGTTCTTTTGTTAGCGCATTTCTGATAACAAACTTTTCATCAAATGTTGATGGCTCAAACGACTTCATCACACCCTGCATGCTGCTAAAGCCCGCTTTCTTTATTCCCGTATTTTTTATCAGCAGCTTACCCGGACCACCTATCTCAACATTTCCGCCTTTGATTTTGATATATCCACCTCCGCATATCAGCGTCAGCTCATCCTGCGCCGTCACCACCAGCTTCCTGCCGCTCGAAATATGCGTATCCTCCG
>CEFQ01000007.1 GCA_900068845.1 Enterobacter ludwigii | reverse complement strand
CGGTGGATAAGGTGGTTTTGCCGGTGCCGGAGAGGCCGAAGAACACCGCCACATCGCCCGCTTTGCCAACGTTGGCCGAGCAGTGCATCGACGCGATGCCTTTCAGCGGCAGCAGGTAGTTCATGATGGCGAACAGGCCTTTCTTCATTTCGCCACCGTACCAGGTGCCGCCAATCAGCTGCATGCGCTCGGTCAGGTTGAAGGCGACAAAATTCTCCGAGTGCAGACCCTGCGCCTGCCAGTCCGGGTTGGTGCACTGCGCCGCGTTCATCACCACGAAATCGGGTGTGAAGTTAGCCAGTTCGGCCTCGCCCGGGCGGATAAACATGTTTTTCACGAAGTGCGCCTGCCAGGCCACTTCCATCACGAAGCGTACGCTGAGGCGCGTGTCAGGATTGGCACCGCAGAACGCATCAACCACAAACAGACGTTTGCCGGAAAGCTGCTGGGTGCAGCGATCTTTCAGCGCCTGCCAGGTTTCCTGTGACAGCGGCTGGTTATCATTTTTGCCGTTGCCGACATCATTCCACCACAGCGTGTCACGCGTGGTGTCATCCCGAACGATGTACTTATCTTTGGGCGAGCGCCCGGTGAAGATGCCGGTATCCACGGCAATGGCGCCGCTCTGCGTCAGAATGCCTCGCGCATAACCTTCCAGCTCTGGGCGAGTTTCTTCCTGAAACAGGGTGTCGAAATCAGGGTTGTACACCACTTCCGTGGTGCCGCTGATGCCCATAGAGGCGAGGTCTTGCGATGTCAGGCCGTTAACGCGCATGTGACTGCTCCTTTAATCGGTATCTGTTACTGCATATTTTTTATGGGGGATTCTGCTGCCTGCCTGCATAGCCACGCAGGGCAGATCGCGCGCAGTGTACTCTTATGAGCACAGCGGAAAAGAGAAGATAGTCAGAAATGCGAGCTGGAACGTGACAAGTAGAGAAATCTGCCACTTATGAAACTAAAGTCAGCGTTATTAAGCTAATAACCGTGATAAATGATAGGGATACGTTCAGAAGAAATGCGGGCGGATGAACCGCCCGGCAGGCGATTAATGCACTTGATCGCTGTTGTTGGTCGGCGCGTTACGAATGGCGGCAATATCCACAGCATCGTAAACATAGTGCGAACCGCAATAGTCGCAATGCATATCGATTTTGCCATCTTCTTCAAGGATTTCGTCCACTTCTTCCTCTGGCAGCGTTCTCAGCACTTCGCCGCAACGCTCGCGGGAGCAGGTGCACTTGAAGCTGACCGGCGACGGATCGAACACGGTGGCTTCTTCCTGATGATACAGGCGCCACAGCACGTCGGTAGCGGGCAGCTCAATCAGCTCTTCGCTTTTCACGGTTTCGGTCAGCGTGGCAAGGTGATTGAAATCATCCAGGCTTGGCTCTTGCGCTGGCAGCACCTGCAACAGAATGCCCGCCGCACCTTGCTCGCTGGTGCGAATAAACAGGCGCGTGGGTAGCTGCTCAGAACGCATGAAGTAATCTTCCAGGCAGCCCGCCAGCGTATCCGCTTCCAGGCCAACTACGCCTTGATAACGCTCGCCTTTCTCTGGCGAGATGGTGATTACCAAATAACCGTTGCCCACCATCTCTTTCAGGCTGCTGCCCGGTGCGATCTCGGCGTCTTCTTTCACGCGCGCCACGCCACGCAGCTCCTGGCGGTTGTTACCGTTGATCACCGCCAGCGTCAGCGGACCGTCGCCCTGCACTTGTACCGTGATGTCGCCATCAAACTTCAGCGTCGCCGTCAGCAAGCTGGTAGCTACCAGCAGCTCGCCTAACAAGGTTTTTACCGGTTCAACGTAGTCATGATTTTTGACGATTTCACGCCAGGTTTCCGTCACGTTAACCAGCTCGCCACGCACGGCGACATTTTCAAACAGGTAGCGGTGCAGTTGATCGTTTGCAGACATAGTGTTTCTCTCGTTGGGGGCGCGTTATTTATCGCCCGACAATTTAAATTTCATCAGATCGCGGCGCTCTTTCTTGTCGGGGCGGCGATCGGGGTGCGGCATGGTTAAGGAATTCATCTTGCGCGCCAGCGCGGTCTTTTCACGCTTTTCGATGCTGGCGGCCGTTTCGGCATACAGCGCCTGGGCTTCAGTGGCCGGACGGCGCTGATCGGTGACAGCGGTAATCACTACCGTGCGTTCATCGTTGCCCTGACGCAGCGTCAGTTCGGCGTTCAGCTCCACCAATTTGCTGGGCTTGCTGCGCTGGCCGTTGTAATGCACTTTGCCGCCTTCCACCATTTCGCGTGCCAGCGCACGCGTTTTGTAGAAACGTGCGGCCCACAGCCATTTGTCGAGGCGGACGCCTTCGCTCACTTTCTCTTTCATCGTATTGCGGCTCCTGCTTTAGCGCAGCGTCTCACACAATTGACGATAATCTCTTACCGCCGGATGGCGCTGGAAACATAGATCGGGCCGGCCGGAATCCGGATTGCTGACGCCTAAACACCAGCGAATACCCCAGCGTGTGGCTGCATCGAGAATCGCTTCGCTGTCATCAATGAATAGCGTGCGCGCGCTGTCAAACGCAGTGTGTTGCTGAACGGCCTGCCAGAGACGCGGATCCTCTTTCGGATATCCAAAGGTATGGGTGGAAAGTAATAAATCAAGGTGGGCAGCTAATCCGGTCTGCTCCAGTTTGACATCCAGATTGTACGGATGCGCATTGGTCAGCAGAATCGTGCGCTTACCTGCAGCACGCAGCGCCTGCAACAGCGGCAGCGTATCTTCACGCATTGCCGCGCGGTGGCGCTTCTCCCACGTCATGGCGCGAATATCCAGCGCCAGTTCCTGCGACCAGTAATCGAGACAATACCAGTTTAGCGTATGCACCACGGCCTGGTACTTCTGCTCAATCAGCTGATGCGCTTCGCCGAGCGTGATGGCGCGTTCACGACTTAAGGTTTCCGGAACGTGTTCCAGCCAGAAGTGGCGGTCGAAGGCGAGATCGAGCAAGGTGCCGTCCATATCCAGTAGCACGGTATCAATCTCTGACCAGTTAAGCGTAACCTGCATTTTCTTTCTCGCCGCAAAAAAGTGGGCGACAGGGTAGCACAGAAGGGAAGGGCTCAGAACAGCGAGCGCACGCTCTGCATAGTGTTCAGATTGTGGTTGAAGCACTTATCGTAATACTGCTGAATTTCCGCCATGCGCAGGCGATTGCGATGAATACGACGCAGCGCCAGCAAGCCGTTGATCACGACGCTGGCAATCAGCACCAGCATCAACAGCGCGGTACCCAAATAACGCCATTGCGCCATGGCATCGGGTTCGTTATGCAGCGCGATATGGCGCGTGCCATTTGCATCGGTGGTAATGCTAGTAATGATGCCGCTGGCGGCGAACGGCGTGTGCAGCAGCATGCCGGACATCCGTTGCAACTCGCGCCATTGCGAAGGGGCATCCAGATCGAACAGCGGTACCGACGGCTGCGGCTGCGTCACCATCTGACGACCTTCATCACTGATAATCAGGAAGCCACCCGGTGGCGGGCTATTAAGGTTTTCCGCCGCGCGACGGGTTTCACGCGAGAAGAAGCTGGACGTGGCGGTGTTAACCAGGTTTTCCAGCGCTTCCGCACTCACCGGGCGCAGCAGTACGTTCATCCCATTCAGCTTGCCGGAATCGGCACGGTGGATGAGCGAATCCCAATCCTTAGCATTGCCGAGATTCACCAGCGCATTTTTTAGTCGTACACAATCCTGCTGCTGGCTGCACAGATCCTGAGTTTTCAATACCAAATCGGAGAAGTCATCCAGCAGAATCATGCCCGATTTCTGAATCGCTGAGGCCAGCTGCGGATTGAGTTTCGGATCGGTGTTGGTTTCCGGATGCAGCTGATGCGTGGTGGTATCAAGCAGCGCGGAGGCTTTATCGATAATGTCCGATTGCGGCTGTGGCAGCGGGGCCGCGTTGTTCCAGTAAATCGCTGAACAGTCGAACGGCAAGTAGGCGTAGCTGCGGTTGCTTTGATAATTGCCTGGCACCGAACACATACCGGTCCCGACCACTTTCAAACTATCACCAATGTGCAGCGGCAGCGCATTTAGCTTATCAACGCTGTTTACTTCAATACTTTCAGTCCCTTTTACCCATGCCAGACTGAGTTTGATCGGCATGCTAAGCGGAATCCAGGTGAACAACATCACCAGCACCAACAGCGAGCCGCACGCCAGCACCAGATTTTTACGCCAGCGCTGCACCGGGAAATTACGCACTTCGTCCTGCAACGACAGGAAGCGGCCCTGACGCACCACCTGACGATTGAGGTATATGTCGACATCGGTGGTCTGACCTAAATCGTGCGCGACATACGGTTGCCAGTGCGTAGGATAGATGAGATCAATAATGCCGAGCGAGATGTTGCTCTGTTCTTGATTCGATTCGCCGAACAGGCCCCAGCGCTTAGGCGCACCGCGCAGGCAATGCACATCGCGCAAACCTTTGGCGCCGGGGAAGCGATAGAGGAACCACAGGCTGACGGCGATCATCAGGCAGCCGAGCAAGGCAATCCACCCCATTAAACTGCCGGGCAGTACCAGACTCAGGAAGAACAGCAGAAAAGCAAGACAGATGACGATCGCTTCACGCGTGCCGTCGGCGCGTGACAGTTGATACTCTTCTGCGGTCTCTTTACGAACCTGCAGTAGCTCAACGTTCTCGCTCTCTTCTTTGCGAATCGATGCGTTGGTGGACACAGGGCGCACCAGCGGCGGCAGCGCGGGTTGTTCCACGGCGTAATTCACCAGCGAGTGACCGTTGAGCGAAATGACCAGCGGCAGCGTTTGCGTGCGGATGAGCTCAACGTAGTTCTCTTCGGCGATGTACTGTTCCCACAGCGGCGGCAGATGCACTTCGACTTCGTCGAGATAGTAGCGCCACTTCTGCGGATCGTCGGTGGAGAGACCATAGCGGGTGATGGAACGCGTTACGGGGTAGACATTATTGCTTTGTGCGGTGAGCGTCAGCGCTTCAGGTTCGCGTGACTTCTTTACCGATTGTGCACTGCTCTGTTGTTGCTGTTTGGCCAGCAACGCAAGGTACTTTTCAACGGCATCGCGCTCTTCGTCAGTGAGCTTTCGATTTGGCGGACTGATAAACGGCAGCGGTTTCGCCAACGGCGGACGATGCCGCATAGCGTACCAATAGCCGATACCTGCTAATAAGGAACAGGCGAGCATGACAGCCAGAATGACAATATAAGTGCTCATGCTTTGCTCAATCCAGCCAAAAAACTGCCTTCACGTTAACGATGTGCTCCCGATGAATCCATCAATAAAGTCAATTTTGGCGAGCAGATGTCATTCTGACAAGGGAAAAGTCAGATAAAATAACGCGCAAAATCATTTAATTATAGTTTGGTAGATTATTCCTCAACGGGATGTTAACCAGACACGACTCAATTAAAAATCGGCATTTTCTGAATTTAACTAAACACCGTTGACTTATTGTGAATTTCTAACTGTATAGATAACAAGAAGTTGTTAGCAGCAGTAAGTGAATGTGTGTCACCATAGTTTACTTTAGCTGCGTGTCGCACAATAGTTCTGGCTTCGGTATGCTGGCGTCATCACGTTTCACAGGGTTGTGCTAAGTTTGAGGCTGATATGAAAACCCCCATGAAAAAACCTGACATCCTCCATGTGGAAGCGGTTGCCCGTTCCCGCCTGTTCACCATTGAAGCGATCGATCTCGCTTTCAGCAATGGCGCGCGCCGCGTCTATGAACGCATGAAGCCATCCGACCGTGAAGCGGTGATGATCGTGCCCATCATCGGCGATGATGTGATCCTGATTCAGGAGTACGCCGTGGGTCTTGAAAGTTACGAACTGGGCTTTCCGAAAGGGCTGATCGATCCTGGCGAAAGCGCCTTTGAAGCGGCCGATCGCGAACTGAAAGAAGAAGCGGGATTTGGTGCCACCAAACTGGAAGCGCTTGGCAAGCTCACGATGGCGCCCTCTTACTTCTCCAGCAAGATGAACATCGTGGTAGCGGAAGGCTTGTACGAAGAGAAGTTGGAAGGCGATGAGCCGGAGCCGCTGATTGTGCATCGCTGGCCGCTGAATAATTTGCTGGCACTGTTGGATGAACCCGATTTCCGCGAAGCACGTAATGTCAGCGCGCTGTTCATGGTGCGCGAGTGGCTGGTGAAGCAGGGTCGGTTAAGCTACTAAAATCATTTCACAGAATAAAAAAAAGCCGGCAGAGTTGCCGGCTTTTTTGATCAGAACAGTTCGTGGCTTTCGCCGTTGTCCATGATGGTGGTACCTACATCATGAACCGAATACTCCGTCGGCTGGGTACCGTTGATGAAGTACTCCTGGCGCGAATTGCCGCCGTTAGCCAGCTTGCCGGTGCCGCGATCGATGTTGACGGTGACCACGCCATCCGGCGGCGTCAGCGGCTGCACCGGCACGCCTTCCAGCGCAGATTTCATATAGTCATCCCACGCTGGCTGCGCACTCTTCGCGCCGCCTTCGTAACCGGAGATTTGATCCGGAATCGCGCCTGACATGGTTGAACGACCCAGCGCGCGTGAATCATCGAAACCAATCCACACTGACGTCACCACGCCCGGACCGTAACCTGAGAACCACGCATCTTTCGAGCTGTTGGTGGTACCGGTTTTACCGCCGATATCGTTACGTTTCAGATCGCGACCGGCACGCCAACCCGTTCCCATCCAGCCGGGTTCGCCGAAGATGTTGGTGTTCAGCGCACTCTTGATCAGGAATGACAGCGGCGTGTTGATCACGTGCGGTGCATACTGCTGCTCGCCACCAGGCTGCGCAGGAACTTGCTCCAGCTCAGGCTGGGGCACGGTTTGGTTCTGCGATTGATCGGAAGTGGCGACATTTTCAATGCTCTCTTCATTCAGCGCCACCGACTTTTTGGTATCGCCATAGATCACCGGCAAGTTGCACTGCGGACAGGCAATTTTCGGTTTCTCTTCAAAGATCACGCCACCTTGTTCGTTCTCAATCTTACTGATGAAGTACGGATCGACCAGGAAGCCGCCGTTCGCCATCACCGCGTAGCCGCGCACCACCTGCATCGGGGTAAATGAAGCCGCACCTAACGCTAACGATTCGGTATGCACGATGTTTTGCGCCGGGAAGCCGAAACGCTGCAGATATTCCGCCGCGTAATCCACGCCCATCGCACGCATCGCGCGCACCATCACCACGTTTTTCGACTCACCCAAACCCTGGCGTAAACGGATAGGACCGGCATAGGTTGGCGGTGAGTTTTTCGGACGCCAGTCGGCACCGGCACCGGCATCCCAGCGCGAAATCGGTACGTCATTGAGAATTGATGCCAGCGTTAAACCGCGATCCATCGCTGCGGTGTAGAGGAACGGCTTGATGTTGGAGCCGACCTGGCGCAGCGCTTGGGTTGCGCGGTTGAACATGCTTTGGTTGAAGTCGAAACCGCCGACCAATGCGCGAACGGCACCATCTTCTGGATTGAGCGACACCAGCGCGGAGTTCACTAATGGAACCTGGCCCAGCCACCAATCGTTATTCACTTTACGCACCCAAATCTGCTGGCCGGCTTGCAGCACCTGCGTCACACTGCGCGGCGTTGGGCCTTGCAGCGTGTCAGATTTGTAAGGGCGCGCCCAGCGTACACCCGCCATGTTGAGTGTCACGCTGCTGCCATCTTTCAGCATTGCCGTGGCTTGATCGGCGCTGGCGCTGGTGATTACGGCCGCATTGAGCGGGCCATACGTTGGCAAGTTTTTCAGTGCGTTCTGAATGCGGGTTTGATCCCAGCTGGCTTCGCCCACTTTCCACAGCACGTTGGTCGGTCCGCGATAGCCGTGGCGCATGTCATACGCCATCACATTGTTACGCACCGCCTGCTGCGCGGCTTCCTGAAGGTGACGCGTAACGGTGGTGTAAACCTTGTAGCCGTCTTCATAAGCCTTATCGCCGTAACGCTTCACCATCTCCTGACGCACCATTTCACTTAAGTAAGGTGCC
This sequence comes from Enterobacter ludwigii, assembly GCA_900068845.1. Lineage (GTDB taxonomy): Bacteria > Pseudomonadota > Gammaproteobacteria > Enterobacterales > Enterobacteriaceae > Pantoea > Pantoea ludwigii_A. The sequence goes on along the minus strand of CEFQ01000007.1, from coordinate 47,653 downwards.
GAGAAAGCGATTTCCGGGCCGTGATAGCTGGCCGTGAGCGGCGAGTTGCGTGCTTCGTTATATTGCTGCTGCGTGATGTAGTTTTGATCCAGCATACGCGCCAGCACCACATTACGACGCGACAGCGCACGCGTATGAGAATAGAGCGGGTTAAAGGTTGACGGTGCTTTCGGCAGACCGGCAATCATCGCCATTTCACTCAGCGATAGCTGATCAATAGGTTTACCAAAATAGACCTGCGCCGCTGCGCCCACGCCATAAGCGCGATAGCCGAGATAAATCTTGTTGAGATACAGCTCAAGAATTTCATCTTTGCTCAGCAGCTGTTCGATGCGGATGGCGAGAAACGCTTCCTTAATCTTGCGCATTAAGGTGCGCTCTGGACTGAGGAAGAAGTTACGCGCCAGCTGCTGAGTAATGGTACTGGCGCCCTGTGAGGCGTGACCGGACATCAGCGCAATACTGGCCGCACGGAAAATCCCCACCGGATCGACACCATGATGCTCGTAGAAACGGCTGTCTTCGGTGGCAATAAACGCTTTGATTAACTCAGGCGGCATCTGTTGTAGGGTCAGCGGGACACGGCGCTTCTCGCCGTACTGGGCGATCAGATCGCCATCCGCGCTGTAAACCTGCATAGGAGTTTGCAGGCGCACATCTTTCAATGTGTTCACATCGGGCAGCTGCGGCTCTATGTATTTGTACAAACCATAAACCGTGCCGGCTCCCAGCAAAATGCAACACACTGCAAGGATCAATAAATACTTTACGAACTTCACCTGAGAATTCCCATCTGTTGTCGTTTGAGCAGTTTATAAGCAACCGCGCGGTAGTATAAAGACAAGCCTGACGCATTCATATACCCGCCATAATTGAAGTTGCCGGTGCGTTGGCTGCGTGTGTTCACCTCAGTCACTTACTTTAGTAAGTGGCTGGGTATGCGCCCACTTGCCGCCTTCCTGCAATGCCAATTCTTTAGGGTATCAGCACGCTTACCTTTTAATGATAAGGAGATCGCGCGTATGGCTTTTCAGCGCTGGCAAATTGGACTGGATATCCAAAACGGGCAACTGTGCGCCCTTGGCATCGAACGCCGACGTCATGGGTGGCAGTTACGACACTGGTGGCAACAAACGCTGCCGCAAGATACGTTAAGAAACGGCGTGCTGCAAACCACGCCTGCGTTACTGGATATGTTAGGGCGTTGGCAGCGCCATCTGCCGAAACGCTATTCACTGCGCGTTGGGCTACCGCCGCAACTGGTATTGCAACGTACCTTGCCACTGCCAGAAACCTCGCTGCGTGAGCCAGCGTTGGGACGCTATGTGGCGGCTTCCGCGCAACGCCTGTTTCCTGTCGAGCCTGCGTCGCTGTCGCTGGATTATCGCTCGCCGGGCAAGGATTCGCCGCTTTGCGTTACTGCGGCGCGGCGCGAGGTCATTGCACAATGGCTGACGCCGCTCAAGCAGGCGGATTTGCGGCCGGATGTGCTTGAATTGAGTAGCCTGGCGCTAACGCAGATCACCCTGCGCATGCCTTTGCGTCACAACCACTTATTGATACATCCGCTCAGCGATCATTGGCTGTGGACGCTGGCGGGTGAAAGCACCCTGTCAGGTGCGGCCACGGAACCTCTTACGCTCGCGCAGTTGCGCGAAACCTTCCCGCAGATGGAATGCGTGTTCTGCACGTCAACGCAGGTTTTACCTGAGCCGCAGGTTAAGCGCTGTAAGCCGTTTTCGCTGCTGCACTATCTACAGCCGCCGTTGCCTGCGCAAGAAGGTCATTTCGCCATCGCGCTTGGACTGGCGCTGCGTCCGGAGGATGCGTGATGCTGGCGGTCAACTTACTTCCCTGGCGCATTCAGCAATCGCAGCGGCGACGCCAGCAGAGCATGTCGCTGCTGGCCCTGACGTTGGTATTCACCTTGTTCATCCTCTGCTTACTCTGGTGGCGCGGCGTAATTACACGGCAGCAACAGGCGCAAGCGCTGATGGATAGCACCTTTAGCCTCAACTCGCTGCAACAACAGCTGGAACAGCAGCAATTATTGCTACAGCAGCGAGAATCACTCCTTCAGGCGCAGCGGGCGCAGCAGCAACGACAAGATCAGCATCAGCGCTGGCAGCATTTTTGGCAGCAGTTGCCGGAATTAATGCCCGACACCTTGTGGCTTAATCGCCTTGAGCGGCGACAAGGACAACTGCTACTGGAAGGGCAGGCGCAGAGCATGGCGGCAGTCAGTGACTTTCGTCATCAGCTAATGACCCAGCAGCTGTTCAGCAGCGTAAAGCAGGGCGGTGTGAAGCGCGAGCTGGGCGGTGACTATCGTTTTGCTTTACATGCGCGTGTGCAGGAGGTGGCAGATGAATGAACTCTTGCTGCGCTGGCTGATGCTCACGCTGCCGCTGCGCATGGTGTGGCTGTTGATGTTATCCCTGCAGCTCTTTGCGCTGACGTGGATTGTGCTGCTTCGTCCACAACAACAGATGAATGACACGCAAGAGCGGCAGTTGGAACAGATGCAGCAACAGCAACAGCAGCGGCTGCAACAGCTGGCTGCACTTCCGGCCATGGGGGCCTTACAGAGCGAGATTAGCGCGCTGCAGCAATCGTTGCTGGATGCTGACTTTCAGCAAACGCTGGAGAGGATTGTGGCTGCGCGCGGCAGTCAGCTTGAGGCCTGGCAGCCGGACAGCCAGCCGCAACAGCTGCAGTTACGGCTCATCTGGTCGCAATTTCTGCCCCTGTTTAGCGAGCTGGCCACCACCTCATTACCTGTTCCACAGCGTTTTCAGCTGCAAGCCGAGCAGGGCGTACTGCAAACGCAGCTTTGGCTGGAGAGCGAAGATGCGGAGTAATACGTTGCTATTACTACTTTGCAGCTCCCTGGCATTCGCCCGCGATCCTTTCCAGCCGCTGGCAGAAACGCGGTGCCAGGCGCAGGTTGCCGCACCAGAAGGCTGGCGCTTGCAGGGCATCATCGGCACGGCGCCGCGCTTCGTGGCGTGGCTGGTGTCGCCGCAAGGCAAAAGCTATCAACTACTTGATCAAACGCCCTTCCCACAGCCACCCTGGCAAGTGGTAAAGCTTACATCCCGCACGTTGGTGTTGAACGCTGTGCAAAGTTGCACCCCGCAGCAAATCACATGGGTAATAAAAGGAGGTTTTTATGAAATGGATGACGTCACTGCTCCTGCTTTGTCTGGGCATGCCGCTAAGCGCCAATGATGACCGGTTAAGCCTAACGTTTGATGACGCGCCAGTTGAACGCATTTTGCAGGCATTGGCAGATTATCAGCAGACCAACCTGCTGATTGCGCCGGGCGTTGAAGGCCGGCTGTCGCTGCGCTTAGATAATGTTGACTGGCATCGCGCGCTTGCGCTGGTGACGCAACTGGCAAAACTCACCGTGGTGCAGGAAGAGGGCGTGTTGCTGGTCTATCCAGAAAGCTGGCAACAGCTGCAGGCGCAACAGGAAAAGGTGGAGCGCGAGGAGGAGAAACAGCAAACGCCGCTGGATCAACAAACGGTGATGCTGCATTACGCCAGTGCCAGCGATATCTATCGGAGCCTTCAGGCCGAGCGTTCGTTGATGACGCCGCGCGGTAGCGTCACGGTAGATAGTCGCACCAACAGTTTGCTGCTACGTGATACGGCCGAGGCGCTGCGAGACACCGAGCGTTGGCTTAAAGCGCTGGATCTACCGCTTGAGCAGGTTGAGCTTGCCGCGCATATCGTCACCATTAATGAAGAGCATTTACGTGAGCTGGGCGTTAATTGGGGTACGTCGCCAGCGGAGGTGATGACGCAGGCGCTGCGCAACCCGCTACTCGACATTCCACTGGCGGTGGGCAATCCGGCGTTTCGCGCTGGCGTGACGCTGGGCCAGGTCAGCGGTGAATTGCTCAATCTTGAGCTGAGTGCGCTGGAGCAGGAGAACCAAATCGAAATTATCGCCAGTCCGCGGCTGTTTACCTCGCATCAGCAAACCGCCAGCATCAAGCAAGGAACCGAAATTCCTTACGAGGTGAAATCGGGCAACAGTGGTGCGACGGCCATCGAATTTAAAGAGGCAGTGCTGGGCATGGAGGTAACGCCCGTGGTGCTGGGAAATGGTCGAATCCAGCTCAAGCTGCGGCTCAGCCAGAACTTGCCGGGACGCAGTTTAAGCATTGGCGACAATCAGGTGCTGAGTATTGATAAACAAGAGATCGAAACGCAGGTGACGCTGCGCGATGGCGAAACCTTAGCGCTCGGTGGCATTTTCCAACAGCAGCGCTCGCAGAGCGAAAAACGCGTCCCCTTGCTGGGCGACCTGCCGCTGCTGGGGAATTTGTTCCGCCAGCAATCTGATGAGCAGAAGAAAAAGGAGCTGGTGATCTTTATTACCCCCAGACTGGTCAGGGAAGCAGCGCTTACTGCCGGATAAAGCGGAAAATTCGTTCTGTGAGGCCAACTGCGTTGACGCAGGGCTGGAATTAGCTTACAAGGTTTAGCGATTTTCAAAACGGTGTAACGGAACGCGGCAGAATAACCTTCCGAATGACGTCGGTCACAAGCGATACTGACGTCAAAAGAAATATCTCCAAAATAATTCGAGCTTCAGTAAGACGTTAAATGAGTGAATTTACTGTGCTTACATCAGTAAGCGATTACAGTGGATGACCCCGGCCAGCGTGCCTGTAGCACGAAATATAGTGGATTAGCGAAGGTGCGTTACCGTCTCGCGAACCACAGACCGGTCCTGTTAAGAGGTCGCCGGGGGCAATTTATTCGGTTGCCAAACGGCCATGAGTGTTGAGATAATTTTCCGTCTGACTCTTGTTAACGCTCATGAGGTCTCAGTTCCTGTCCCGCCAGCTACGCTGAACGCGGGGTATCATCAACGAATTCTTAGTAATACCGATAAAATGGCAGAGAAACGCAATATCTTTCTGGTTGGGCCGATGGGTGCCGGCAAAAGCACTATTGGTCGTCAGTTGGCTCAGCAACTCAATATGGAATTTTTCGATTCCGATCAGGAAATTGAGCGACGCACCGGAGCGGATGTAGGCTGGGTATTTGATGTGGAAGGCGAAGAAGGCTTCCGCGATCGTGAAGAAAAGATCATTAATGAGCTGACCGAGAAGCAAGGCATTGTGCTCGCGACCGGTGGCGGCTCAGTCAAATCCCGCGAGACCCGTAATCGTCTCTCCGCCCGCGGTGTGGTCGTATACCTTGAAACCACCATCGAAAAGCAGCTTGCTCGTACCCAGCGTGATAAAAAGCGTCCGCTGTTGCAGGTTGAATCACCGCCGCGCGAAGTACTGGAAGCGCTAGCAGGTGAACGTAATCCGCTTTATGAAGAGATCGCTGATGTCACTATTCGCACTGACGATCAAAGTGCAAAAGTGGTGGCCAATCAGATCATCAACATGCTGGAAAAGAACTAATCCAGCGCCCTGAGGGCTCAGCAATAGGTATCGGTCATCATGGAGAAGATCACTGTTTCACTCGGGGATCGCAGTTACCCCATTACCATCGCTGCCGGACTGTTTAACGATCCGGCTTCTTTTTGGCCGCTCAAAGCAGGCGACAATGCCATGCTGGTGACAAACCAGACGCTGGCGCCGATCTATCTCGAACCCCTGTCAGCGCTTCTTAGCAATGCCGGTGTAAAGGTGGATCAAGTCATTTTGCCTGATGGTGAGCAGTACAAAACGCTGGCTGTAATGGACGAGGTGTTCACCGCGCTGCTGAAAAAGCCGCACGGCCGTGATACCACGCTGATTGCACTCGGTGGTGGAGTGATTGGTGACTTGACCGGATTTGCTGCAGCCAGCTATCAGCGTGGCGTGCGCTTTATTCAGGTGCCGACCACCTTGTTGTCTCAGGTTGACTCCTCCGTCGGTGGAAAAACCGCGGTAAACCATCCACTCGGCAAAAACATGATTGGGGCGTTTTATCAGCCTGCGTCTGTCGTTGTGGATACCCATTGCCTGGCCACTCTGCCGCCGCGCGAATTAGCGTCCGGTCTGGCGGAAGTGATCAAATACGGCATTATTCTTGATGGCGAATTCTTCCAGTGGCTGGAGCAGAACCTTGATGCTCTGCTGGCGCTGGATGAAAAAGCCCTTGCTTACTGTATCCGTCGCTGCTGCGAGCTAAAAGCAGAAGTGGTAGCGGCTGATGAGCGCGAAACCGGCGTACGCGCACTGCTCAATCTGGGCCATACTTTTGGTCATGCGATTGAAGCGCATATGGGCTACGGCAACTGGCTGCACGGCGAAGCGGTGTCGGCTGGCATGGTGATGGCCGCACGTACCGCTGAACGTTTGGGTCAGTTCACCTCGGGCGAAACCGATCGTATTATCGCGCTGCTGTTGCGTGCCGGTTTGCCAGTGCATGGCCCGGCGAGCATGGCAGCGGAAGATTATTTGCCACACATGATGCGCGATAAAAAAGTGCTGGCGGGCGAGTTGCGTCTGGTGCTGCCTCTCGCTATTGGCCGCTCTGAAGTGCGTGCAGGTGTTGCACATGATATGGTGCTGGCTGCAATTAACGATTGCCAGAAACCCTGATTATTAGACGTGACGAGTGGTGATGCGGCGTGTGGGAAGCGCGTCGTTTTACGGAGGAGGCTAAATGGATGAGTTCAAACCGGAAGACGAGTTAAAACCTGACGCCAGTGATCGCCGTCCGACGCGGCCACGCAAATCGTCTTCTGCGCCAAAAGTGAAAGTACCGGTTTCTCGTCAGCATATGATGATGGGCATTGGTATTTTGGTTCTGCTATTGGTGGTGCTGGGTATAGGTTCAGCATTAACCGGCCCAGACGAGAAAAAACCCGCAACCAATACCGCTAATAACGGCGCGGCACCTTCTGCCGGTGGCAGCGAAAAGAACATCGACCTTTCGGGATCGACGTCTATGAGCGGCCAGCAAAATGCCACTCCTTCAGCTGAAAGCAGCGCACCGCAAAACACGGCGGGCACGGCTGCATCAGCGGGCAATGACTCACAATCCATCTCGATGCCATCGGTCTCTTCTACGCCGACCCAGGCTGCGCCTGTGGATACGCCAGCCAACCAACAGCGCGTCACGCTGCCGGGCGATCTCAATACTGCGCTGAACAATCAGCAAGGTTCAGTTGATGCTGCGGCACAAGGTGCGCAGGGCAACAGTTCGCTGCCAACCGCACCGGCAACGGTTAGCGGCAATGGTAAAGCGATTACGCCGCCCGCGATGCGTTCAGAAACACCCGCGCGCACCAGCAATAACGGTACACGCGAGACGCATGCGTCGACCCCGCATAAAGCACCGGCCGCTTCTAAACCGGCACCCGTGAAAGATAACAACACACGCACCACCGCGACGCGCAATGCCGCGCCTGCGACTTCGAGCGGTGCCAGCAAGTCGCTGCCGTCAGGCGGAAATTACACGCTGCAGCTGAGTGGTGCGTCGAAAGAAGAGAGCCTGAACGCCTGGGCGAGAAAACAGAACCTGAGCGGTTATCACGTGTATAAAACCACGCGTAACGGTGAGCCTTGGTACGTGTTGGTCAGCGGTGCTTACGCCACGCCAGCCGATGCGAAACGCGCCGTGGCATCACTGCCAGCGGAAGTGCGTGCAGCCAATCCGTGGGTAAAACCGCTTAGCCAGGTGAAGAAAGAAAGTCAGTAATTGATGTGGGGCCGCGCAAATGCGGCCCCGTTTAAAGCGCAGAGCTGCTGTCGGTTTCACCACAGCCAATAATTAAGATGTAATAACCACGACAGCATGAAAAAAAATCGCGCTTTTCTGAAATGGGCCGGAGGGAAATACCCGCTCCTTGATGACATTCGTCGTCATTTGCCACAAGGTGATTGTCTTATCGAACCCTTTGTCGGCGCTGGTTCTGTATTCCTCAACACCGATTATGACCGCTATCACCTGGCGGACATCAACGGTGATCTCATCAATCTGTATAACATCGTTAAAACGCGCACTGCGGGTTTCATTGAAGACGCGCGTCAGCTCTTCAATGCCGAAGGTAATACCGCGGAAACCTACTACGCGCAGCGCATCGCTTTCAATGCGAGCAAAGATGAATATCAGCGCGCAGTGCTGTTCTTGTATCTCAATCGCCACGGTTATAACGGGCTTTGCCGCTACAATCTGCGCGGTGAGTTTAACGTGCCTTTTGGCCGTTATCGTAAGCCGTATTTCCCTGAAGCGGAGCTGTTATGGTTTGCCGAACGGGCGCAAAAAGCGACCTTTGTCTGTGAATCGTACGATGTTACTCTGAACAACGCCGTTGAAGGCTCAGTCGTTTATTGCGATCCGCCGTATGCACCGCTTTCGGCGACAGCGAATTTTACCGCGTACCATACCAACAGTTTTAGTCTGCGCGAGCAGCAGCATCTGGCGGAATTGGCCAATAAGCTGGCGCAGCAAAATCGCATCCCGGTACTGATTTCTAATCACGATACAGTGCTCACGCGTGAGTGGTATCAGAATGCGGATTTACACGTAGTCAAAGCCCGGCGTTCCATCAGCCGAAGCATAAGTGGTCGCACTCAGGTCGACGAACTGCTGGCGCTTTTCCGCTAGCCTGTTTCGTCCGCGACCAAGGCATTACGCCAGCTCAGGCTGGCGCACAAAATTGGGAGAATCGGATGAAACAATTTTTACTGGCCCCTTCAATTCTGGCTGCAGACTTCGCTCGTTTAGGTGAAGACACGGCCAAAGCGCTGGCGGCAGGTGGTGATGTGGTCCATTTCGATGTGATGGATAACCACTACGTTCCCAATCTGACGATGGGGCCGATGGTGCTGAAAGCGCTGCGCGATTACGGCATCACTGCACCTATTGATGTGCATCTGATGGTCAAACCTGTGGATGCATTGATCCCGGAATTCGCAAAAGCAGGCGCCACCTTTATTACTTTCCATCCGGAAGCCAGTGAGCATGTTGACCGCACGCTGCAGCTGATCAAAGAGCACGGCTGCAAAGCCGGACTGGTATTCAATCCTGCCACGCCGCTCGACTACCTCGATTATGTAATGGATAAACTGGACATCATTCTGTTGATGTCGGTCAACCCAGGTTTTGGCGGTCAATCCTTCATTCCCGGAACGCTCGATAAATTGCGCGAGGCGCGTCGCCTGATCGATCAAAGCGGCTACAACATTCGTCTGGAAGTTGATGGCGGTGTGAAGATCGATAACATCGGTCAAATTGCTGCCGCCGGCGCTGACATGTTTGTCGCGGGTTCTGCGATCTTTGGTCATCCGGATTACAAAAAAGTGATCGATGAAATGCGTGGCGAACTGGAGAAAGTTAATGGCTCATTTCACTGATATCCGCGCGCTGGCGTTTGATCTGGACGGTACGCTGGTTGATAGCGCGCCAGGTTTAGCACAAGCCATCGATCATGCGCTGGCCGATCTGCAACTGCCGCCGCCGGGTGTGGCATTAGCCTCCACCTGGATTGGTAACGGCGCAGACGTGATGATGAGCCGCGCACTGACCTGGGCGCTGGGACGTGAGCCACATGCTGAAGAGCAACGCGATGCGCGTGCGCTGTTTGATAAGTATTACGCGCAAACGGTGGAAGCGGGCAGCACGCTGTTCCCGCAGGTGAAAGAGACGCTGGCAGCGCTGCAGGCGAAAGGCCTGCCGCTGGCGATCGTCACCAATAAGCCCACACCGTTTGTTGCTCCGCTGCTTAAGTCGCTCGGTATTGCCGAATACTTCACGCAGATTATCGGCGGTGACGACGTGATAGTGAAAAAGCCCCATCCGGCGGCCATTTTCCTGGTACTCGGCCATTTTGGTGTGCTTCCCGGACAATTGCTGTTTGTCGGCGATTCCCGCAATGATATTCTCGCGGCCCAAGCGGCAGGCGTACCGAACATCGGTATGACATTTGGCTACAACTACGGTGAGCCGATTGCGACCAGCCTTCCCGATTTAACTCTCGACTCTTTTGACGAACTTTTGCCCGCTATCGGGCTGTGATTATCAGGACATAACATGAGCAAACCCATCGTTTTCAGCGGCGCCCAGCCTTCCGGTGAACTGACCATTGGCAACTATATGGGTGCGCTGCGTCAGTGGGTGCAGATGCAGGATGACTTCCACTGCATTTACTGCATCGTCGATCTGCACGCCATCACCGTACGTCAGGATCCTGTTGCGCTGCGTAAAGCCACGCTGGATACCTTAGCGCTCTATCTTGCCTGCGGCATCGACCCGGCTAAAAGCACCATCTTTGTTCAGTCGCACGTGCCAGAGCACGCGCAGCTGAGTTGGGTGCTGAACTGCTACGCCTATTTCGGCGAATTGAGCCGCATGACGCAGTTCAAAGATAAATCAGCGCGCTACTCGGAAAACATCACCGCGGGTTTGTTTGATTATCCGGTGTTGATGGCGGCCGATATCCTGCTGTATCAAACCAATCAGGTGCCGGTTGGCGAGGATCAGAAGCAGCATCTGGAACTGAGCCGCGATATCGCGCAGCGTTTCAATGCGCTATACGGCGATGTATTCAAAGTGCCAGAGCCGTTCATTCCGAAATCGGGCGCACGCGTGATGTCGCTGCTTGAGCCGACGAAGAAAATGTCCAAGTCAGACGACAACCGCAATAACGTGATTGGTCTGCTGGAAGACACTAAAGCGGTAGTCAAGAAGATCAAACGCGCGGTGACTGACTCCGCCGAGCCACCGGTGGTGCGCTACGACGTCAAAGAGAAAGCCGGTGTTTCCAACTTGCTGGATATTCTCTCAGGCGTGACCGGCAAAACCATTGCCGAGCTGGAGCAGGAGTTTGAAGGCAAAATGTACGGCCACCTGAAAGGCGCGGTAGCGGATGCGGTTTCCGGCATGCTGACCGATCTGCAGGAGCGCTACCATCGTTTCCGTAACGACGAAGAGCTGCTGAATCAGGTGATGCGCGATGGCGCAGCGAAAGCCCGCGCGCATGCGCAGGAAACGCTGAAGAAAGTGTACGAAGCGGTCGGCTTTGTCGCGCAGCCGTAAGCGGCTGGCGGGATAACGCGTAACGGCGGGTCATTATGACCTAATGCCGATCAGTTATGCGCAGAGCGACTTTCGTTCGCCATTGGCTGTGGCAGTTGCAGTTCAACCGTGCGGCGAACGAGAAGAGGGCGTCTGGCCACGCCCTCTTCACTCCCGGGCCCTGCTCCAGCCTAACCCGCCGCGACGCGGTGCCTTCACTCGATCACGATTCCTGACGGACCGGCGGCGATTCGCTCCTGCTCAGCGCCGCCTCTCACCGCATCCCTGCGGTTCGCCCTGGAATCCCTCTCTCGCTCAGCGGGTTAGGATGTCGCCTCAACACCCACGCTGCTACTGCAGTGCATATTAAACTGCATAATCGCTGCCAGAATTGTAGGGTCGTCATTAATGACGACCGTTTCGAGGGCCGCACAATGGTAATGTCCTTGTCGCCATAAATGGCTAATGCTCGTCATTTAAGAGATGAAAATCCTAATTACCGAGTGCACACAATGTAGCGGCGCAATTCATTGCGCGATAAATCGCGCCGCTACGGAAGGTGCGGCGATTTGATACGGCGCTTAACTGACGAGCATTAGGTCTCTATGACCCGCCGTTTTTTATTTGATGCGATGTAACGCCAGTTCTGCGCCATCCCAAAACAGGCGGGCGTTGCCGTCAGCCAGCACGCTGATTACCGCGCCGGGTGCCGGTCCCCACGCCTTATTGCCACAGCTCACGTTAAAACCGTAGCGGAAGGTGAAATCACGATCTTGTCCCGCGCCATTGGCGGCAGTGAGACGCGGTTTAGTTGCGCAGTTATCGACCGCAGGATGGATGCTGCGTTCGGCGGTACCACGTGTCCAGGTTATCGCGTTCGGCTTAAATGCCACGCGCGCGCCCATAAACTGCGGGTCATTCTTGATATACAGCTGCCCGACTTCCTTCCTGGGCGTTACCGCCACCACCTGCCATTCGCCGATGACGTTCGACCAGGTAACGGGTGCAGCGGTGACAACCGCGCTCAGCGGCAATAACAACGCGCAAACCAGTGAAGCAACGCGCATGGAAACTCCTTATCAATGAGAAAGATGGCTATTAGTCTGGCGACAAAGCGCAGCGCTGTACAGTTTTTGCCGCTTCAGAACCAGCGTAACTGTGAACGCAGCTCCACAACGCGACCCACAATAATCAGAGCCGGACTGGCAAACTGCTGCGCCAGGGTTGCCAGCTCCGCCAGGGTTGCGGTCTCTACGCGCTGCTGCGGCGTGGTACCGTTTTGCACAATCGCCACCGGCATCGCTGCATCCATGCCGTGCTGCATCAGTTGCTTTTGGATTTCAGGCGCCTGCGCCAACCCCATATAGAACACCAGCGTTTGTTGCTCGGCGGCCAGTTTGCGCCATTCGATTTCACCGTGCTGCTGCAAATGGCCGGTCACGAAGCGCACGCTTTGCGCGTGGTCACGATGCGTAAGCGGAATGCCGCTGTAGGCGGAACAGCCCGACGCGGCGGTGATACCCGGCACTACGCTAAACGGGATGTTGTGCTGCGCCAGCAGTTCCAGCTCTTCGCCGCCGCGACCAAAGATAAAGGGATCGCCGCCTTTCAGTCGCACTACGCGCTTGCCGCTCTGCGCTTGCTCCAGCAGAACCTGGTTAATCTGCGCTTGCGGTACGCAGTGATTACCCGCTTGTTTACCCACAAAGATGCGCTCAGCATCGCGGCGCACCAGGTTGAGAATCGGCTCGGAGACTAAGCGGTCATACACCACCACATCGGCCTGCTGGATATGCTGCAGGCCTTTTAATGTCAGCAGTCCCGCATCGCCCGGCCCGGCCCCTACCAGCACCACTTCGCCTTGCTGCGACAGCGGCGCATCGAACAAGGTCTCGACGATGTGCTCCGCGCGCGGCCGATCGCCATTTGCAAGGGTTTGTGCCAGACGATCGCTAACGAAGAAGCGCTCCCAGAAAGCACGACGCTGCGCCATGCTGTTGAAGGACCGCTTTACGCGGCTTCGCAGCGAACCGGCCAATGACGCTAGCTCGCCGAGATGTTGTGGCAGCATCGCTTCAAGTTTTTCTCGCAGTAAACGCGCCAGCACCGGTGCGCGGCCGCCAGAAGAGACGGCAATCATCAGCGGTGAGCGATCGATAATCGATGGCATAATCGCGCTGGCTTCCTGCGGTGCATCCACCAGATTGCAGAAGATGCGTCGCTGCTCCGCCACATCACCGACCTGCTGGTTAAACGCATCATCGTCGGTGGCGGCAATCACCAACCAACAGCCTTCTAACCAGCGTTCATCAAACGCGCCGGATAATAAAGTCAACTTTCCCTGTTGTGCCCACTGCTGAAACGCAGGGGAGAAATCCAGTGCGCCAACGTGCAGATCGGCACCGGCTTCCAACAGTAAACGCGCTTTGCGTTCTGCCACATCACCACCGCCAACCAGCAAACAGCGTTTACCTTGCAGGCGGCAAAACAGCGGAAAGTAGTCCATCGCTCATCCTAAAAAAGCCCGCTCAAGGCGGGCTGAAAAAAGTGTTATGCCGTTTTGAGCGGCGTGGTTTGCGCTTCTGCCTGCGGGCGTTGCGCCTGCGGGGTGGCGTACCAGTAACCGAGACCCATCAGCACCATGCCGGAGAACATATTGCCCAGCGTCACCCACAGCAAGTTGTGGCCGATGCCGCTCAAAGTGAGGTCTGCATTATGCTGACCAAACCACGACAGCGCAAAGACCGTCATGTTGGCGATGGAGTGCTCATAGCCGGAAGCGATAAACGCCAGCAAACACCACCAGATAGCGATAAACTTCGCCGTTCCTTCGGTACGTACCGCCATCCAAATCGCCAGGCATACCAGCCAGTTACACAGCGCGCCTTTAAAGAACAGCGCCATCGCCGGCTGCACGGTTTTTGACAGCGCCGCACTGTGAAGCAGCGATCCGGCATTCGGCAGCAGCGGACCCGCTGCAGAGTAATAAATCAGTGCGACCAATACCGAACCGAGCAGATTACCCAGCCAGGTTTGCGGCAATACGCACCACATCTGGCCTTGATTGATGCTGCCCGCTTTCACACCAATGGTCAGGAACATGGTGTGGCCGGTGAACAGCTCGGAACCGGCGATGATCACCAGCGTTAAGGCGATACCAAAGGTCGCGCCCATCAACAGTGGACGATAAGCCGGATCGACCAGATTGCCGAGCGTGAAGATCAGGATAATCGCCAGGCCAACGTAAGCGCCCGCCATCGCCGAGCTGATCCAGAAGGCCAGCGGGCTGTGCTGCGCAGTACGCACAATGCGCGCCGCGTTGGCGGCGCATTTATTCAGGGTGTCAGTGAACATAGTGACGTCTCATAAAGTGAAGGAATGCTGTCAGGCACATATCTCAACCTTGCCCGCGCTGACGCGCACCGGATAGCTCGCCACCGAGCGCGCTTCGTCTTCCAGACACAAGCCGTCACTCAGGCGGAAGCGCTGTTTCTTCAGTGGACTCGCCACCCACAGCGCCTGCTGGTGCTCTGCAATCAGGCCGCGAGATAACACGCTAGCCTGGGCAAAAGGATCGATATTGCTTATGGCGTAGAGTTGCTCATCGTCACGCGGACGGAAGATGGCAATCTGCTGGCCTTTGATCAGTGCGCATACACCGGTCGCAGGCAGGATTTGGCTGAGTTCACACACTGAATGCCACTGGCTCATGCGTCGATCTCCTCAATCAGGGTGACCGCAATACGTTCGGCGGGTTGCGCCGGACGGTGCTGATCGCGTTGGTTGATATGCTGCACCAGCGGATCGCGTCGATCGCTGTTGATAAAGGTACTGAAGTGGCTCTGCTGCTGCGGATCTTGCACCGTCGCGGCCCATTCACATTCCACCTCGGCACGCAGACGCGTCAGTTCATGCTCCAGCTGCGTATTCAGACCGAGCTTGTCGTCGACAATCACGCTGCGCAGATAATCAATGCCGCCGTCCATGCTTTCCAGCCACAGCGAGGTACGCTGCAGGCGATCGCCGGTGCGGATATAGAACATCATGAAGCGATCGAGATAGTGCAGCAGTGTGTCGCGATCGAGATCGGCGGCCAGCAAATCGGCGTGACGTGGCTTCATGCCGCCGTTGCCGCAGACATACAGGTTCCAGCCTTTCTCGGTGGCGATGATGCCCACGTCTTTACCCTGCGCTTCGGCACACTCGCGCGTGCAGCCGGAGACGCCAAACTTCATCTTGTGCGGGGTACGAATGCCTTTGTAGCGGTTTTCCAGTTCGATGCCGAAGCCGAGGCTATCGCCGACGCCAAAGCGGCACCAGACGCTGCCCACGCAGGTTTTCGCCATGCGCAGCGCTTTAGCGTACGCCTGGCCGGTTTCAAAGCCTGCGTCAATCAGCTGCGTCCAGATAGCTGGCAAGTCATCGCGCTGTGCGCCAAACAAACCAATACGCTGCGAGCCGGTGATTTTGGTGTAAAGATTGTACTGACGCGCCACGGCGCCAATCGCCATCAACCCTTCCGGCGTGATCTCGCCACCGGCTGAGCGGGGGATCACCGAATAAGTGCCGTCTTTCTGGATATTACCGAGGAACAGATCGTTGCTGTCCTGCAGCGGTGCCAGCTGCGGCTTCAGCACATACTCGTTCCAGCAGGAAGCCAGCAGCGAACCCACCGTGGGTTTGCACACTTCACAGCCGTAACCTTGACCATATTTGGCTAGCAGTGCATCGAAGGATTTGATCTCTTCCACGCGAATCAGGTGATACAACTCCTGGCGTGAGTAGGGGAAGTGTGCGCACAGATGATTGTTAACTTCGATTCCCTGACGACTGAGTTCGCCATTCAGTACCTGAGTAATCAATGGAATACAGCCGCCGCAGCCGGTTCCGGCGCGGGTTTCGGTTTTCAGTGCGGCGACCGTATGGCAACCGCCTTGCACGGCTTTGACGATATCGCCTTTACTGACGTCGAAGCAGGAGCAAATTTGCGCGCTATCCGGCAGCGAATCTACGCCCATTACCGGCTTCTCACCGCTGCCTGCGGGCAGGATCAGCAAGGCCGGATTTTCCGGTAACGCGATATTATTCAGCGCCAGCTGTAGCAGATTGCCGTAATCGCTGGTATCACCGACTAACACGGCACCTAACAGCGTGCGGTTATCCTCGCTAACAATCAGGCGCTTATAGATATTTTTTTGCTCATCAAGCCACACGAAGCTGCGTGCGCCCGGCGTGCGACCATGCGCATCGCCAATTCCGCCGACATCAACGCCCAGCAATTTCAGCTTGGCGCTCATATCTGCCCCAGCAAAGGCATTGTCGCGACCAACCAACCTGTCGCTGGCGACCTGCGCCATTTTATAGCCCGGTGCGACTAAGCCATAAATGCGGTGCTGCCAGGCGGCGCATTCACCGATGGCGAAGATGTCTGCATCGCTGCTTTGGCAATTGTCGTCAATGGCGATACCGCCGCGCTGGCCTAGCTGCAAACCGCACTGTTTGGCGAGTTTGTCCTGCGGGCGAATGCCGGTGGAGAAGACGATGAAATCCACATCCAGCGCGCTGCCGTCGGCAAACTCCAGCGTTTTACCGCCTTTGGCATGATGGACGATTTGCTGCGTGTTTTTGCCGGTATACACGCGTACGCCCATCTGCTCGATTTTGCGTCGTAGCTGCTCGCCGCCTTGCGGATCGAGCTGCTCTGCCATCAGCACCGGCGCGAACTCAATCACGTGGGTTTCAATGCCGAGGTTTTTCAGCGCGCCTGCCGCTTCGAGCCCCAGTAATCCGCCACCAATGACTGCTCCGCGCGTGGTGCGGCGTGAACAGGCTTCGATGGCGTTGAGGTCTTCAATGGTGCGATAGACAAAGCAGTCGCTGCCTTCCGCGCCCTTGATCGGCGGAATCCACGGATATGAGCCGGTGGCGAAAATCAGCGTGTCGTAATGCACCGCGCGACCGGTATTAGAATGGATCAGTTTTTCATCACGGTTGATGGTGATAGCGCGTTCGCCTAGCAGCAGCTTGACCTGATGCTTTTCATAGAAACCCACGCGTACCAGCGACAGTTCTTCAGCAGTATGGTGGGAGAAATAGGCGGAAAGGTGGACGCGGTCATAGGCGACGCGGGGTTCTTCACAGAAAACGGTTATCGCAAACTGATTGGATTCATCTTTGTCGATAAGTTCTTCTATAAAGCGGTGGCCGACCATGCCGTTGCCAATAATAACGACACTGTGCTTGCTCATGCTTGCCTCAAAAAATTGCGGTATCTGCGCTTACCTTAACGTGTCGCTTTTGGCGCTTATTGATGTACATCAAGCGCATCCCCATATACCTATTTTGAGGTATGTAACTGATTTTGAACGAATTAGTTAAGTGGCTTATTTGGTTGATAATTACCCAATCATTTTCTTCGTCGCACATTCCGTAGTGGCGCAATTTATCGCGCAATAAATTGTGCCGCTACGGAATGTGCCCGCGGTGGCATTGGTTTTCATGCTAGCTTTAGATTTTGTGTTTTACAGGAGAACGGCATGGCAAATCCGTCACTGAAGTGGATCAACAACCTGCGCGTAGCGGGCCAGCAAGGCTTGTGGCAGATCGAAATCGACAACGGCAAAATTGCGCAACTTCGCCCGCAGCCGTCGCAAACCCCAGCACAGCCTGACACGTTGGATGCTGAGGGCGGACTGGCGAGCGCGCCGTTTATCGAACCGCATATTCACCTCGACACCACGCAAACTGCTGGCGAACCCGCCTGGAACCAATCCGGCACGCTATTTGAAGGCATCGAACGCTGGGCGGAGCGCAAAGCGCTGCTGAGTCATGAAGATGTGAAACAGCGCGCGCAGCAAACATTGAAGTGGCAAATCGCCAACGGTATTCAGCATGTGCGCACCCACGTTGATGTTTCGGATCCCACGCTCACCGCGTTAAAAGCGATGCTGGAGGTGAAAGCGGAAATGGCACCGTGGATCGATATTCAGATTGTGGCGTTTCCGCAGGAAGGGATTCTCTCTTATCCCAATGGCGAAGCCTTGCTGGAAGAGGCGCTGCGCATGGGCGCGGATGTGGTGGGCGCGATTCCACATTACGAGTTCACCCGCGAATATGGCATAGAGTCGCTGCATAAGACGTTTGCGCTGGCGAATCGCTACGATCGGCTGGTGGATGTGCATTGCGACGAAATCGATGATGAACAGTCGCGCTTTGTCGAAACCGTGGCGGCGCTGGCGCATCGCGATGGCAACGGCGAGCGCGTGACCGCCAGCCACACCACGGCGATGCACTCTTACAACAATGCGTACACGTCGCGGCTGTTCCGCCTGCTCAAGCTCTCTAATATCAACTTTGTGGCTAATCCGTTGGTAAATATCCATCTGCAAGGGCGCTTTGATAGCTATCCGAAACGTCGTGGCATCACGCGGGTGAAAGAACTGCTGGACGCGAATATTAACGTCTGTTTCGGGCACGATGATGTATTCGATCCCTGGTATCCGCTTGGCACCGCCAGCATGTTGCAGGTGCTGCATATGGGACTGCACGTTTGTCAGCTGATGGGCTACGAGCAGATCGATAATGGATTGCAGCTGATTACGGCGAACAGCGCCAAAACGATGCAGCTGAAGCATTACGGTATGGAACCCGGCAATGATGCCAGTCTGATTATTCTGCCGGCGGAAAGCGGATTTGATGCGGTGCGGCGTCAGGTGCCGGTGCGTTATTCGCTGCGCAAAGGGGTGCTAGTCGCCGCGACTCAGCCCGCCAGCAGTGCGATCTATTTAGCGGAAAAAGAAGCGGTAACGTTCAAACGCTGAAGAGCAGGGCGGAGCTCTCTCCGCCCGTCAAACTTAGTGCGTTACGTGGCCGTGCTGGCGATGTTTGGTTACAAAGCCCAGCAGAACACACATCACAAACACCACGGCGTACAAACCGTTAGCGGTAGAGAGCGCAGCATGCGCGCCACCTTGCGCCACGATTGGGCCAGTGACGACGAACGTCAGCATAGTGCCAACGGTGCCGCAGGTCAGGATGAAGTTCACCAGCTTCGGTGAAGAAACCTTGGTTTGCAGCGAACCCAGCGTGATGATGGTGGTGTAAATGGCGCTTGAGCTGAAGCCTAACGTCATGATGATCCAGTGCAGCATGCTGGCGTCTTTGGCGGTGACGAACCAGTACATCAAACCGGTTGACAGCGCGGCCAGCACCATCAGAATGCGTTGCAGATCGAAGAAGCGCAGCACGAAGCTGAACACCCACATACCGACCATATACGCGGTCCAGAAGTTACCTACCAGTTGACCGGCAGCGGCGATATCCATGCCCATCGATTTAGTGGCGTATTCTGGCACCCACGAAATAAAGCCGAGCTGGCCCAGGATGTAGCACAGTGCTGCAATCGACAGGAACAGCACGCCGATGCCCCACTTCTCTTTCTCAACGCCCGGCTTAGCGGCTTCGCTTTTCAGTACCGGGAACTCAATGAACAGCGTCAGCACAAAGATCGCGACATAAATGATGCCGATGCAGGCATAAACCCAATACCATGGCAGCGCGCGCGCCAGCAGGACACCGGCAATGATCGGGAAGATGGTGCCCGCCATGCTGAAGAATGAATCGGTGAACAGCAGGCGTGCGCCGCGTTGACGACCATCGTAAAGATGGGTGATCAGGAACGTACCGATCGACATGGTGATACCGCTGACTACGCCGAGCACGAACATGCATAGCGAGAAGACGGTGAGATCGTGGCTGGTCATCAGACCCGCAACGGCGAGGATCATCAGTACGAAGCCAAAGATCAGCTGGCGCTTCAACGGCACAATCACCATCAGCCAGGCGTTCAGGAACACCGACACCAAAATGCCTGCATTAAGGAAAGTGAAGGTGTTGCTCATTTCAGAGATAGGACGCTGGAAATACTGCGCGATATTGTCCAGCACCATACCGGTAACGATCACCAGTGCGCCAGTGAGCGCGTAAGAGAAATAGCTAATCCAGGTAAGGCCGAGCCGATTACGGTTTGTCATGTTCTGAACCTGTTAAGCGCCGAGGTTGGCAAAAAGTGTCATGAATTGTAAGTGCAAGCGTGATCTTAATAAACAACGAGTGAAACAAGGCTGAGATATTTCATTAATAGTGTGATTTTAGTCACGCAAATGATTGCGTGGCGGCAAAAGTATGACAATAGCAACATCCACGTAAATATCGGTAAAACGCTGGCTCTTGGATCACATGCTCTTTACAATCGATCTCGTTTTTGAGCTAGCTCTCCATGGTAAGGAATCTTTCATGCTTAAGCGTACTTTGACAGCGGCGGTTGCCCTGTTAGCACTCTCTTCCGTATCTTCTGCTGCGCTGGCAGCAAAAGGGGATACTCATGTGCTGCTCACCACCTCTGCGGGCAATATTGAACTCGAACTGAACAACCAGAAAGCCCCGGTTTCGGTGAAAAACTTCGTTGATTACGTCAACAACGGTTTCTACAACAACACCATTTTCCACCGCGTTATTCCTGGTTTTATGATTCAGGGCGGGGGTTTCACCACCGATATGCAGCAGAAACAAACGGTAGCGCCAATCAAAAACGAAGCCGATAACGGCTTGCGTAATCTGCGTGGCACCATTTCGATGGCACGTACCGCAGATAAAGATAGCGCCACCAGCCAGTTCTTCCTCAACGTGGCCGATAACGCGTTCCTCGATCACGGTCAGCGTGATTTCGGCTATGCGGTATTTGGTAAAGTTGTGAAAGGCCAGGATGTGATCGATAAGATTGCGCAGGTCCCGACTAAAGATGTGGGTCCGTACCAAAATGTGCCGTCAAAACCGATTGTTATCCTCTCCGCCAAAGTCCTGCCTTAATTCCGAAACGCGCCATTTTCTATAGGCGCGTCATTTGCACTCCGGCAAAGCAAAAAAATGCTGCTTATACTTAGGGCTTATTGCTTGCCGGAGGCGCTATGAGCAGCAAACTCACCGAGAAACAGAAAGCCACCCTGTGGCAGCAGCGCCGTGCTGCGAGTTATCAAGCCAGCTGTCGTCTGGCCGGTTACACGTCCAATGAGCCGCTAATCGACGCCGAACACGCAGAAGAACGACTTGCGTCGCTAAGGAGACAATATGGCGGATAACAGTCTGGCAGTACGCGACCCCTATTTGTGGCATAACGATAGCGTGCTGAAGAATCGCCTTGAAATTCACGATGAAACGCAGCTGCGTAAAGCCGAACTGGCTTTTAGCACCGCACGCCTGGCGACCTTAGAACTGGGTCAGCGCAGCCTCGGTTTGCCGCGCCTGTGCCACATTCATCGCACCCTGTTTCAGGATCTCTACAGCTGGGCGGGAGAACTGCGTACCATCGATATCTGGCGTGACGAAACACCGTATTGTCACTGCGAATATATTGAGAAAGAGGGCAATACGCTGATGCAGGCGCTTGAGGAAGAGCGCGGATTGGCCGACCTCGAGCAACAGGCGTTCGTGGCGCGCATTGCGCATTATTACTGTGAGATTTTCGTGCTGCATCCCTTCCGCGCCGGTAATGGCCGCGTTCAGCGTATCTTCTTCGAACAGTTAGCGCTGCATGCCGGTTATCAGCTGTCGTGGGAAACCCTTGAACGCGAGGCGTGGCGCGCCGCGATCTCGGCTGGCGTTGCAGGGGATCTCGAACCGCTCACAGCACAGTTTGCGAAAGTGGTGAGTCCGGCGCAGATCTTATAACAACACTTCCAAACCGTGCTTTTGCACTACCGACAACAGCTTAAGCGAGATACCGCCGGGGCGTTTAGCACCGGTTTCCCACTTTTGCACGGTTGAAACGCTGGTATTCAAATAGCGGGCAAAAACCGGCTGGCTGACGTTTAAATTCTCGCGCAGGTTTTTTATCGCCTGCGCATCGAGCTCGACGACATCGCTTAGGCAACGTTTATCAAAGTTACGCATGCTTTGTTTACTGATAGCATCGGCTTCAAACAGACCCGATGCAGCGCTATGGATGGCTTCCAGAGCCGGACTTTTAAATTTACGCGTTATGGTCATGACACATCTCCACCAATTCCCGCACGGCGATCAACCGGTTCAGAGCCTCATTTGAAATAAGCGAGTCATGTTTTGCCAGCTCGCGAAAGCCTTC
Organism: Enterobacter ludwigii; assembly: GCA_900068845.1. GTDB lineage: Bacteria > Pseudomonadota > Gammaproteobacteria > Enterobacterales > Enterobacteriaceae > Pantoea > Pantoea ludwigii_A. The sequence goes on along the minus strand of CEFQ01000007.1, from coordinate 25,533 downwards.
AAGCTCGCTGTCGCTCAAGCTAATCTGGTCTTGTTTGGCGAATAGGAAATTATAAATCCAGTTTTTCCCGCCTTTCGCCAAAATGATGGCGCGATCTCGATTCTGCTGCAGACGCTTTTTAAATACTCCACCACCTAAATCATCGGCATAACCAAGTCTTACTGCTGCAATAGCGCGGCAAAGTTCTTCATCACCTTAAATGCCGCCGGGCTTGCTTGCTGAACCACTTCGTTTTGAACACACGTGCATTAGCTGACAGAGCAACTCTCCAAAATATAGCACTGAGTGTGAGAGTAATCAGATTCTTTTTTGTCAGCTAGCGGGTATTCAATTTGAAGGTGTTAACATGGCTTTTTTGCGACCTTTCTTGCGCCGGTCGCCAGCAATGACTCACATTTATGACTGACTATGCTGCTGCTAATCGATAACTACGACTCTTTTACCTGGAATCTCTACCAATACTTCTGCGAGTTGGGCGCTGACGTGCGCGTCGTGCGCAACGACGCCATTACGTTGGATGAGATTGACGCGCTGCCGCTGACGCATCTGGTGATTTCACCTGGCCCATGTACGCCGGATCAATCCGGCATTTCGCTCGCGGCTATTCGCCATTTCGCCGGACGCGTGCCGATTCTTGGCGTTTGCCTCGGGCATCAGGCGATCGCACAAGCCTATGGTGCGCAGGTGGTGCGCGCGCGCCAGGTGATGCACGGCAAAACCTCGCTGATCCAGCACACCAGTCAAGGTGTGTTTCGCGGTCTGAACAATCCGCTTACCGTGACGCGCTACCATTCATTGATTGTGGCGCGCGATTCGCTGCCTGCTGAGTTTGAAGTCACCGCGTGGAGCCTGCGCGATGGCCAGCCGGATGAGATCATGGGTTTCCGCCATCGTCGCTTGTCGCTGGAAGGCGTGCAGTTTCATCCGGAAAGCATTCTCAGTGAGCAAGGGCATCAGCTGCTGGCTAATTTCCTCAACGCGTAACTTATGTTTGCCTTCGTGTGATTTTTTATGCATATTTTGTGATTATAATTTCACATCAGCTCAACAAATAACCCGATAAGGTCGTCAATGGCAGCGGAAAAACTAGCGGTAACCCGGGAAACGTTCGATAACGTTATTTTGCCTGTTTATGCACCTGCGCAGTTCGTGCCGGTTAAAGGCAAAGGCAGCCGAGTGTGGGATCAGCAGGGCAAAGAGTATATCGATTTCTCCGGCGGTATCGCGGTGACTGCATTGGGTCATTGCCATCCGGCGCTGGTGGAAACGCTGAAAACGCAGGGCGAAACGCTGTGGCACACCAGCAACGTGTTCACTAACGAACCGGCGCTGCGTCTGGCCAGCAAACTGATCGCTGCTACCTTTGCCGATCGGGTATTTTTCGGTAACTCCGGTGCGGAAGCCAACGAAGCGGCATTCAAGCTGGCGCGTTATTACGCCTGTAAAAAACACAGCCCGTTCAAAAGCAAAATCATCGCCTTTCATAATGCCTTCCACGGCCGCACGCTGTTTACCGTGTCGGTTGGTGGCCAACCGAAATACTCCGATGGTTTCGGTCCAAAACCGGCGGATATCGTGCATGTGCCGTTCAACGATCTTGAGGCGGTCAAAGCGGTGATTGACGATCATACCTGCGCCATCGTGGTCGAGCCGATTCAGGGCGAAGGTGGCGTTGTGCCGGCTACGCAAGAATTTATGCAAGGTCTGCGCGCGCTCTGTGATGAACACCATGCGTTGCTGGTGCTGGATGAAGTGCAGAGCGGCATGGGCCGCAGTGGCAAACTGTTTAGCTATGAACATTACGGCATCAAGCCCGATATCCTCACCACCGCGAAAGCGCTGGGCGGCGGATTCCCGGTGAGTGCGATGCTGACTACCAACGAAATTGCCTCGGTGATGGCGCCGGGCGTACACGGCACCACCTACGGCGGCAATCCGCTGGCCTGTGCGATTGCCGAAACCGCGTTGGATATCATCAACACGCCGCAAGTGCTGGCAGGTGTAGAAGCACGTCGTCAGCAATTTGTTGAAGCGCTGCAAGCTATCGACAGCAAATTCGCTATCTTTAGCGAGATTCGCGGCAAAGGTCTGCTGATGGGGGCCGCGCTGAAGCCGCAGTTTGCCAGCAAAGCGCGTGACATTCTCAACGCTTGCGCAGCGGAAGGGCTGATGATTCTCACTGCGGGCACCGATGTGATTCGTTTTGTGCCGTCGCTAGTGATTGAACCTACCGATATCGCCGAAGGCATGACGCGTTTCGCCCGCGCGATTGAAAAGGTGCTGGCCGCTTAATCCGCTTTTGGACGTAACACCTTGAGCCAGCGACCATGATGCGGTCGCTGGCTCCACGCCAGTGAAGAGATGGTGTGCATAACGTTAAGGTGCTGCAAGATCCGCTTCACATGCTGTTCGACAATCGTCACCGGCCCTTCATTAAGATTCTCCGGCGCCTCCAGAATATTACTGTCGTTGCCCGGCCCGTCATATGCCAGCCGCTGCTGACAACGCTGCAGCGCGATTTCACAGGATTGCAGATAACGTTCTGCCAGCTTCGCCGTCAACATGGTGTGTTCGCGCGCCAGGATCGTCATGGCGTTAATATGCTCGACAATGAACTGACTGTGCGTAACCCACATGCGCATATCTTTTAGATATTGCAGGTTAAAGCCCGGCTCGCTCGATGCCTGGTTCAATGAGTTGAACAGCGCATTGTGCGCCTGATTAACCTTCATGCGCTGATAAGCCAGTTTCTCGGGCGACTGTTCCGGTCCCAGCAACAGTCGCAAGGCATCCTGATACGCTTCCAGCGCATCGTGTGCGTTCTTGCGCAGCAGCCCGCTTTGCCACTGCGGCCACAACCAAATCATCCCGGCGAAAGCAATCAAACAGCCCATCAGGGTATCCATCATGCGTGGCAGTAAAAATTGCGCGCCGTTAAGTGACAGCAGCTGCAGCGAATACACTGCGGTGACGGTGAAGCCAATCATCGACCAGCCATAATATTTCCGCGTGATCAGATAACTTGCTAGCGTGATCCCCAGCATAAACAGCAGCGTGATCGATTCCGGCACCGCCAACTGTAGCGAGGCGGCGGCGATCAGCAAACCCGCAAAGGTGCCCAGCGCACGGTGCTGAATACGCACGCGCGTCGCGCTGTAGCCGTTCTGGCTGACGAACATGATGGTCATCAGAATCCAGTAAGGTTTGGGAATGTTGAAGAACAGCGCCAACGCGCTGCCAAACATCAGCATCACGGCGAAACGAGCGGCGGTGCGTAACGCGGAAGATTTGAAAGACAGATAACTGCGCAACGCCGGCAACAGCGGCAAACGGCGCTGGCGATCGGCCATCAGGTCACGTGTGTAGAGTGGCTTCTGCGTGCGCAACACGCGGGCGATGCGGCTGAAGTGATACAGGCAGAAGTTGCCGACCGGATTATCCGGATGCTGGCGCGCAATTTTCTCCAGCGCGCCGAGCTGTTTCTCCATGTGAAAACGATCGGGTAATTGATGGTAAAGGATCGCATCGGCCAGCACGCGCAGCCGGGCTGAGATGATTTTGGCGTTCCAGCGAATCACCGCTTCGGCGTGGCTCTCCTCCACGAGCTTTTGCACCTCTTCGGGCTGATGCAAACTCACCGAGATGTGTTCCTGTAAATCCAGCGCCACCTGAAAAGCGCGTGTCAGACGTTTGTGGCTGTTATCACGGCTGGCCGACAACATGTGCATTTGCTGGTAGCAGGTCGTGATGAGATCGACCGCCTTTTGCTGGCGTGCCAGCAGGGGGGGCAGCGCTTTTTCCGGATCGGTCAACTGCGTCAGTAAGGTGTATTTGGCATCACAATAATCGGCCAGCTCACGGAACAGCAGGCTAAGCGATTCGCGCATCGGCTGCTCTTTCCACAGCCAGAACCAGAACCAGTTGAACAAGCCGTACCACAGCGTGCCGCCTATGTAGAGCAGCGGCGGCACCCACATCGGCATGCGTCCCACTAAGCTGAGCGTAAAGATGGCGGCGATTAACGTCGCGGGGAGCAGGCGCGCATGCAGTGGGCCGATTTCACCGGTCACGCCAATCAGCAGCGGCAGCGCCAGCAAAATCAGCGGCAACGGAATTTGGTACGCGGTGAGGATTTGCATCAGGAAACTGCCGGTGGCAAACAGCGACCCCCCTACAATCAGGCGTTTGAAGAAGCGTTTGTGCGGCGTATCCAGCCCCGCCATATTGCAACAGGCAGGCACTAACGAGAACAGCAGACCTTTTTGCAGATCGCCAAACAGCCAGCCGAGGGCCACAGGCAGGCACAGCACCAGCGTTTGCCGCAGCGCATAGTTAACTTCAGGATGATAGATGATTCGGCGCCACATCAGCTCATCGCAAATAGAAACGGCGCGATGTTGCCATCACGCCGTGGGTGAGAAGAAATTAGCGGGTGCCGTAAACGACGATGGTTTTACCGTGTGCGGAGATCAGATTCTGATCTTCCAGCATTTTCAGGATACGACCCACGGTTTCGCGTGAGCAGCCCACGATCTGACCAATCTCCTGACGGGTGATTTTGATTTGCATCCCGTCCGGGTGAGTCATCGCATCTGGCTGTTTGGCCAGATTTAGCAGCGTTTGCGCGATACGTCCGGTCACATCGAGGAAGGCAAGGTTGCCCACTTTCTCAGATGTCACTTGCAGACGACGCGCCATTTGCGACGAAAGCCGCATTAAAATATCCGGGTTTACCTGAATCAGCTGACGGAATTTTTTGTATGAAATTTCAGCCACTTCGCAGGCAGACTTCGCACGCACCCAAGCACTGCGTTCCTGGCCTTCTTCGAAAAGACCGAGTTCGCCGATAAAATCTCCCTGATTGAGATAGGAGAGAATCATCTCTTTGCCTTCTTCATCTTTAATCAGTACCGCTACGGAACCTTTCACGATGTAGTACAGCGTTTCCGCTTTCTCACCCTGATGGATGAGCGTGCTTTTGGATGGATATTTGTGAATATGGCAATGGGACAGGAACCATTCGAGTGTAGGGTCTGTTTGCGGTTTGCCGAGAACCATTCGCTATTATCCTCTGTTGTAATCGTGCCCAAAATACAGGGGGCATTTTTCCCTGTCAGGCGGTTTAATCGTCGAGCGTTTCCAGTAAAGGAAAAATTATTCCGGGTGGACTCTTAAGCTACGCTTTTGATTCTTCCCGCCTTCGTCTGTAATGACGAAAATATTTTCAGCACTGTTTGTAGCACAGCTTTAGCGAGCTGTCTTGTGTTGTCTCGCTTCAGCAGAAGGGGGATTACTCTGGATTGCTGTTTGTCAGGTGAAAGCGTACTCTGGCGGCAAAACCGCCTCTTCAGGAGAAAGAATAATGCAGGCACGAGTGAAATGGGTGGAAGGTTTGACCTTTCTCGGAGAATCCTCATCCGGCCATCAGGTATTAATGGACGGTAATTCCGGTGATAAAGCGCCAAGTCCAATGGAGATGGTGCTGATGGCGGCGGGCGGTTGTAGCGCTATTGATGTGGTGTCGATCCTGCAAAAAGGGCGCAGCGACGTCGCCGATTGCGAAGTGAAACTCACTTCAGAACGTCGTGAAGAAGCGCCACGTATTTTTACCCACATCAATCTGCACTTCATCGTCAGCGGCAAAGCGTTAAGCGACAAGGCGGTTTCACGCGCGGTTGATTTGTCAGCGGAAAAATATTGCTCGGTGGCGATCATGCTGGGCAAAGGCGTGGAAATCAGCCACAGCTATGAAGTGATCGAGCTATAACTCGATTGTAGCGGCGCAATTCATTGCGCAATAAATTGCGCCGCTACGGAATGACTTCGCTTATTCAATCCGCTTCCCTTCAATGAGTCGCTGCACCAGCGGTAGCATAATCAGCTCCATCGCCAGTCCCATTTTTCCGCCCGGCACCACCAGCGTATTGATGTGGGAGATAAACGATCCCTGAATCATCGACAGGAGATAGGGGAACGCGATGCCTTCCAGACCGCGGAAATGAATCACTACGAAACTTTCGTCGAGCGACGGAATTTCGCGTGCCGCAAATGGGTTGGACGTATCAACGGTTGGCACACGCTGGAAGTTAATGTGGGTGCGTGAGAACTGTGGCGTGATGAAGTTGATGTAATCCTCCATTGAACGCACCACCGAATCCATCACCGCCTCACGCGAATGACCGCGCTCGCCCGTGTCGCGCACCAGCTTCTGAATCCACTCAAGATTAACAATCGGGACTACGCCAACCAGCAAATCGACATGCTCTGCGACATTTTGCTGCTGCGTGACCACGCCGCCGTGCAAGCCTTCATAGAACAGCACATCTGTGTTCTCCGGCAGCGGTTGCCAGGGGGTGAAAGTGCCCGGCACCTGATTCCACGGCACGGCTTCGTCGTAAGTGTGCAAATATTTACGCGATTCGCCCAAACCGGTTTGGCCGTAATGCCTGAACGTCTGCTCAAGCAAGCCGAAGTCGTTGGCTTCCGGGCCGAAGTAACTGATATGGCGACCCAGATCGCGCGCCTTGCGGATCGCCATGTCCATTTCTGGACGCGTGTAGCGATGGAAACTGTCGCCTTCGACTTCCGCTGCATGCAAATTCAGCTGCTGGAAAATCTTACGGAAGGCAAGGCTGGTGGTAGTGGTTCCGGCGCCGCTGGAACCGGTAACGGCAATAATTGGATGCCTGGCTGACATAACAGAGCTCCCTGTGAGGTCCGGCGATGAGCATTGTTACCACGAATTGCCGCGGGGTGCATCAGCCGCGGAATTCACCTTTTGGCATGATATTGATGGATTCATGCAGTTCCGACCACACCAGTACCACATCGCCACGCTCCAGCTGGCGGCGCACGTCGGCAACTTTTTGCACTAAACTACGTTCCTGCTCGCCATAATCAGTACCTTCGCGTAACACAAAGGTTTCAATCAGGTTTTCCAGCGTGTCCGCTTCGAGTTCTTGCCAGGGAATAATCACAATTACACATCCAGATACGTTGAGAGCCAATCGGGTACGCGCTGTTCCAGCCACATTTTCGGTTTAAGCAAAGTGCCGCCGACAAAGCCAACGTGGCCGCCTTGCTGCGTCAGTTGATACTGAATCGATGCTGAAAGCTGGTCAGGTTGCGGAATAACCGCATCGGTCATAAAGGGATCGTCTTGCGCATGAATAATCAGCAGCGGTTTACGCACGCCGGTCAGCAGCGGCATCGCGCTGGCACGTTGATAATAGTCGTTGGCGTCAATAAAACCGTGCGCACGTGCGGTTATCGCATCATCGAATTCGCGTAAGCGGCGAAAAGCGCGCAGTTGGGCGAGATCGACCGGCAACGTGCCGGGCCAGGCGTGTAATTTACGCGTGGCGTTTTTCTTCAGCCGCGTCAGCAAATAGTGCTGATAGAAACGCGAGAAGCCGACATCCAGTTTGGTGCTGCATGGCTCGAGCGCCAGCGGCGCCGAGATGGCAATGGCCGCATCAATCGGTACATCGTGACCTTGCTGACCCAGCAGGCAAGCGAGCATGTTGCCGCCCAGGGATACGCCGACGGCGGCGGTTGGCACGGTGCCCCATTCGCGCTGCAGCCAGTTAAGAAAGTAGGTTGCGTCTTCGGTTTCACCGGAGTGATAGATGCGCTTTAAGCGGTTCGGTTCGCCGCTGCAGCCGCGGAAGTGCATTACCACCGCCAGCCAGCCACGCGCTTGACACGCCTGCATCAGGCCGTGCGCGTAGGGACTGCGAAAGCTGCCTTCCAGACCGTGAAACATCACCATGCGCGGCTTATGACGCGCCTGCGCCGGGTCTTCACTCCACGCTAAATCAACAAAATCGCCGTCCGGCAGGTCAAGACGCTGCCAGTGCGGACGTAAGGTAACGCGGCGACGTAGAATGCGCGGCAGCAGCGTTTGCAGATGCGCGTTAGTGAATCCGCGCAGTGGTTTAAAGCGCTCGCCGCTGGGGCGATCAAAATAGCTTGGGTAAAGGCTTGTCTGATGCATAAGTCGCTGATAGCTTCGATGGGTTGTTCGCTTTACTGGGTGAGGAGCACCCGAATATACATGGAACTGAGTCTTTTTTTATCAATGTTAGGTTTTCTCTGGGTCGCGGCCATCACGCCCGGGCCCAATAATATGTTACTTACGGCCTCGGGTGCTAATTTTGGCTTCCTGCGCACCCTTCCGCTGCTCATTGGTATCATGATCGGCATGCAAGTCATGTTGCTGATGGTGGCATTTGGCATTGGCGGTCTTATCCTGCTTTATCCTTCACTGCATCTGATCCTGAAAATTGCCGGTAGCCTTTATCTGCTGTGGCTGGCGTGGAAAATCGCCACCGCCGAGTATGAAAAGCTGGAAACCGATGAGGTTACGGTGAAGCAAATGCCGTTCTGGCAAGGCGGTTTGCTGCAGCTGATCAACCCGAAAGCCTGGCTGATGGCGCTGGGTGCGGTGGCGAGCTTTAGCCTGGCAGGCAGCGAATATCTGCATTCGGTGGTGGCGATCAGCATCGGCATGGCGTTGGTGAACGTGGTCTCTGGCGTGATTTGGATGGGCTTTGGCTCGCTGATTGGACGTCTGCTGCGCAGCCCACGCGCGTGGAAAATCTTCAATCTGGCGATGGGTTTACTCACTGCCGCGTGCGTGTTGCTGATTTGGCGTTGAGTTAACTGGAAGCGCGTTCTACGCGCTTCCACGGCAACACTTCCTGCACCACCGGTGAGTTCGGCTGCCGGATGCGCTGCAGCAGCAATTGCACGCTGCGTGCCCCCATGTGATTCATTGGCTGCTCAATGGTCGTCAGCGGCGGATTCAGGCTGCTGGTAAAGTTGATACCATCAAACCCCACCACCGCTAAATCCTCTGGTACGCGCAACCCCGCTTCCAACGCTGCGTGGATGACGCCGACAGCCAATACATCAGAGACCGCAAACACGGCATCAGGACGTTCCGGCTGCGACAGCAGTTCACGCAATGCCGCGCTGCCCGCTTCGCAGGTGATATTCTCGGCGTAGGCCACGCCTCCCCACGTAAGATCCAACTGCTCCAGCGCCGCGCGATAACCTTCTTCACGCTGATGAGAGTAGAGATAGCGCATATCGCAGTTCACGAGTGCAATACGGCGGCGGCCTTTCCCCGCCAGATAACGCACGGTCTCGAAGGCCGCTTCTTTATTATCAATCGTCACGCTGGACGCTTCGATCGATGGATCGTATTCCGCGCACTGCACCCAAGGCGCATCGCCAATCAGCGCTTTCAGCTCCTGCAAACAGCCGGCCGCGTCCATGGTGATCACGCCATCCACCACCTTGCCGGTGAGCAGCGCAATATAGGCCGCTTCGCGTCGCAGCTGTGATCCTGAGTTGCACAACAGAATGTGGTAACCCTGCGCTTCCGCTTCCGCCTCAATGCCTTGAACCACACGCGAGCAGAAGGGATTGGTAATGTCGGGGATCAACACTAACAACATATGGCTTTGCGCGGTGCGCAACTGGCGCGCCAGCAAATTGGGCTGATAGTCGCAGATGTCGATGGCTGCCAGCACTTTGGCACGCGTATCCGGGCGCACGCCGGGATTTTGGTTCAAAACCCGTGAAACAGTGGCTTTTGACACCCCAGCCAGGTGCGCGACTTTTTCAATCGACATGTATTTAGGACCGCAAGTGAAAGGTGAAAAATGAGAAGTCTATCAATATCACAGACGTAATGTGAGCGCGTGACATATTTATCGATTTCTGCCTTCTTTCCATTTGTGTTTTTTGCATAGCCTTGCCCGATGTTGATCTAAGAACAGATCGGCATTAGGGATAATTTTTAATTCCTTTATGAAATTACTGTCGCTGGAGAAACTGCCCAGACAAAAACACATTGGGGTGAATGATGATGGCGATGAAAAAAACAATAACGGCGGTCGCGGCGGCTCTGGCCCTGATGGCGTTCCAGGCGCAAGCGGTCAACGTTACCGTGGCATACCAGACGTCGGCTGAACCGGCCAAAGTGGCGCAGGCGGATAATACTTTCGCCAAAGAGAGCGATGCCACCGTCGATTGGCGCAAATTTGATAGCGGTGCCAGCGTGTTGCGCGCACTGGCATCGGGCGACGTACAGATTGGCAATATCGGTTCAAGCCCGCTGGCGGTCGCCGCCACGCAAAAGCTGCCAATTGAAGCTTTCCTGCTGGCCTCACAGCTCGGTAACTCCGAAGCGCTGGTGGTGAAGAAAACCATCAAAGATCCTAAAGACCTGATTGGTAAGCGCATCGCCGTACCGTTCATCTCGACGACGCATTACAGCTTCCTCGCCGCGCTCAAGCATTGGGGCATCAAGCCTTCACAAGTCACGTTAGTCAACCTGCAGCCGCCAGCGATTATTGCCGCCTGGAAACGCGGTGACATTGACGGTGCTTACGTCTGGTCTCCGGCAGTGAATGAGCTGGAGAAAGATGGCAACGTGCTGACGGATTCTTCGCAGGTCGGCAAGTGGGGCGCGCCAACGCTGGATGTGTGGGTGGTGCGTAAGGACTTCGCGCAGCAGCATCCAGACATCGTCACCGCCTTTGCCCGAAGCGCCGTTGAAGCGCAGCAAGCTTACATTGCCAATCCGGAACAATGGCTGAAGCAGTCAGACAACCTGAGCAAGCTGGCGCGTCTGAGCGGTGTACCGGAAGCGGATGTACCGGTGCTGGTGAAAGGCAACACGTATCTGACCGCGCAACAGCAGGTTGAGCAGCTCGGCAAGCCGGTAAACAAGGCTATTGTGGATACCGCCAACTTCCTGAAAGAGCAGGGCAAAGTGCCTGCGGCGGACAACGATTACAGCAGCTTCGTCACGACGCGATTCGTTGCGCCCTTAGCAAAATAACCGGAGGTCCTATGCTCAACATCACCCATCTCAATGCGCGTTATGCCGGACAACCCGCGCTGCAGGACATCAGCCTGCAGTTGGGCAGCCGAGATCTGCTGGTGGTGTTAGGCCCCTCCGGCTGCGGAAAAACCACGCTGCTCAACCTGATCGCCGGCTTTCTGCCGCTGGAATCTGGCAGCATTACGCTGGATGGCAAAGTGGTGAAAGGGCCTGGCGCCGAGCGCGGCGTGGTGTTTCAAAATGAAGGATTGCTGCCATGGCGCAACGTGATTGATAACGTGTCGTTCGGTTTGCAACTGGCGGGGATGGCGAAGGTGGAGCGTCATACCATTGCGCGCCGTTTAATCCGCAAAGTGGGACTTGAAGGTGCAGAGCAGCGTTTTATCTGGCAGCTCTCTGGGGGGCAACGTCAGCGCGTGGGGATTGCGCGTGCGCTGGCGGCTGATCCGCAGTTGCTGTTGTTAGATGAGCCGTTTGGTGCGCTGGACGCCTTTACCCGTGAACAGATGCAAACCTTACTGCTGACGCTGTGGCGAGAGACGGGCAAACAGATTCTGCTGATCACCCATGACATCGAAGAAGCGGTGTTCCTCGCCAGCGAACTGGTGCTGCTGTCACCGGGACCGGGCCGCGTCGTGGAGCGTCTGAAACTTGATTTCGGTCAGCGCTTTGCGGCCGGGGAACCATGCCGCAGCATCAAATCCGATCCGGCGTTTATCGAGCGTCGTGAATATGTACTGAATCAAGTGTTTTCCCAGCGTGAGGCATTTATATGAGTGCGTTGCTTGATGAGAAAACCCAGTCGCGTCGTGGTGGACTGCGCTGGCCGTTCTCCCGCCAGTTCTCACTCAGCTTGCTGAGCGTAGGCCTGTTGCTGCTGCTGTGGTGGGGCATAACGGCGCTGGGCTTAGTTGCCCCACTGTTTTTACCGCCGCCGCAAGTGGTGCTGCAGAAGCTGATATTGATCGCCAGCCCGCAAGGCTTTATGGACGCTACGCTTTGGCAGCATTTAGGTGCCAGCCTGGCGCGCATGCTGGTGGCGCTGTTCTTTGCCGCGCTGATTGGCATTCCGGTGGGCATCGCCATGGGCCTGAGCCCGGCGATTCGCGGCTTGCTTGATCCGCTGATCGAACTTTATCGCCCAGTGCCGCCGCTGGCCTATTTGCCGCTAATGGTGATTTGGTTCGGCATCGGCGAAACCTCGAAAATTTTACTGATTTATCTGGCGATTTTCGCCCCGGTGACCTTATCGACGCTGGCCGGCGTAAAGAATGCGCAGCAGGTGCGGATTCGTGCCGCGCAGGCTCTTGGCGCATCGCGCTGGCAGTTGCTGCGCTTTGTCATTTTGCCTGGCGCGCTGCCTGAAATCCTCACCGGTTTGCGCATCGGTCTCGGCGTAGGTTGGTCAACGCTGGTGGCAGCCGAGCTGATTGCCGCCACGCGTGGACTGGGCTTTATGGTGCAGTCGGCCGGTGAGTTTCTCGCCACCGACGTGGTGCTGGCCGGGATCGCCGTGATTGCCCTGATTGCCTTTGGCTTAGAACTGAGTCTGCGCGCCTTGCAGCGCCGACTGACGCCCTGGAATGGAGAACAGCAATGAACGAACGACTTTCTTTTACCGCTCTGGGCCCGAATATCGGGGCGCAGGTCAGCGATGTGGATCTCAGCCGCCCGTTGAGCGATGCACAGTTTGAACAGCTTTATCATGGCCTGCTGCGTCATCAGGTGCTGTTCCTGCGCAATCAGGTGATTACCCCGGAACAGCAGCGCGCGCTGGCGATTCGCTTTGGCGATCTGCATATCCATCCGGTCTATCCGCATGCAGCAGGTGTGGACGAGATCATTGTGTTGGATACCCATCAGGACAATCCGCCGGACAACGATAACTGGCACACCGACGTTACCTTTATAGAAACGCCGCCAGCGATTGCTATTTTGGCGTCGAAGCTGCTGCCGGCGAGCGGCGGCGACACCTTATGGTCAACCGGCATTGCGGCATACGAAGCGCTTTCAGAGCCGTTCAAGCAGCTGCTAAGTGGATTGCAGGCGGAGCATGACTTCAGGAAGTCGTTCCAGGAGTACAAATACCGTAAAACCGAGGAAGAGCATCAGCGCTGGCAGCAGGCGGTGGCAAAAAATCCGCCAGTGCAGCATCCGGTGATTCGCACCCATCCCGTCAGCGGACGTAAAGCCTTGTTTGTGAATGAAGGTTTCACCACGCGTTTGCTGGGCCTGAGCGAAAAAGAGAGCGATGCGATTCTAAACTTCCTGTTTTGGCATAGTGCTAAACCGGAGTTCCAGGTGCGCTGGCGCTGGCAGGAGAATGATGTGGCGATCTGGGATAATCGCGTGACGCAACACTATGCGAATGCGGATTATTATCCAGCGCGGCGGGTGATGCATCGTGCGACTGTTCTTGGTGATAAGCCGGTTTGATTTGAATGGTGCACGCTGTCCCCCTCCTCGGTCCTCCCCCATAAATGGGGGAGGAAGATGCTGCCACATGTCAGTGATGAAGCTGCATGTGGCAGCGTCTCCTTCCCCCGTTTACGGGGGAAGGCCGGGATGGGGGACAACGTGCACACTTAACCAGCTAGCATCTGCTCCAGCTGTTCCTGTGCATCCAGCCATGCCATTTCGACCTCTTCCAGCGCAGCCTTGCTTTCGGCCTGACGCTGCAATGCCACATTCAAATCGGCTTTGCGGCTCTGATCGTAGATCGCGCTGTCGGCCAGTTGCGCCTCGGCTTCGCTGAGCTGGGTCTGCCACTTCGCCATCTGCTTTTCCAGCTTCTCGATCTCTTTACGCAGCGGTTGGGTTTGTGCGCGCAGTTCGGCGTCACGGCGTTTTTGATCTTTGCGCGATTGCGCACTGTTGCCGTTATCCTGCTTCGGCGCGGCATCTTGTTGCGCTTGCTGCTTCTGCAGATCGCTCAGCCACTGCTGATAATCTTCCAGATCGCCTTCAAACACATCGACCTTGCCATCATGCACCAGATAAAGATCGTCGGTGGTGGCACGCAGTAGATGACGATCGTGCGAGACCACCACCAGCGCGCCTTCGAAATCGATCAGCGCCTCGGTCAACGCCTGACGCATATCCAGATCGAGGTGGTTGGTCGGTTCATCGAGCAGCAGCAGGTTTGGCCGCTGCCAGACAATTAAGGCCAATACCAGGCGCGCTTTTTCGCCGCCGGAGAAACGCTCGGTGATTTCGCTGACTTTATCGCCCTGGAAGCCAAAGCCGCCCAGGTAATCGCGCAGCTGCTGTTCGAGCACTTTCGGCGCGATGCGTGAAAGATGCTGCAACGGCGATTCATCGGCGCGCAGATATTCCAGCTGATGCTGAGCGAAGTAACCGAGCTTGATGCCTTTCGCCAGACCGACTTTGCCGTCCAGCGCCTCTAATTCACCGGCTAACAGTTTGATCAGGGTGGATTTACCCGCACCATTTCGGCCCAGCAGACCAATACGCGAACCTGGCACCAGGTTGAGTTTGATGGCGTCGAGAATAATGCGCTCGCCGTAACCGGCGGTAACCCGCTCCATCTTCAACAGCGGATTGGGCAAGCTTTCCGGCGCGCGGAAACTGAAGCTGAACGGATTATCGACGTGCGCGGGCGCAATCAGCTCCATGCGCTCCAGCATTTTGATGCGGCTCTGCGCCTGTTTGGCTTTGGTCGCCTGCGCGCGGAAGCGATCGATATACTTCTGCAGGTGCGCCACTTTTTCCTGCTGGCTCTGGAACAGCGCCTGCTGTTGCGCCAGCTTGGCGACACGCTGACGTTCGAACGAGCTGTAGTTGCCGGTGTATTCGAACATCGTCTGTTGTTCGATGTGGATGATCTTGTCGACCACCGGATCGAGGAAGTCGCGGTCGTGCGAAATCAGCACCAGCGTGCCTTCGTAGCTTTTCAGCCAGCGTTCAAGCCAGATGACGGCATCAAGATCAAGGTGGTTAGTGGGTTCATCCAGCAATAGCAGATCGGAACGGCACACCAGCGCCTGCGCGAGGTTGAGGCGCATGCGCCAGCCGCCGGAGAAGTCGCTCACCGGCCGCATTAATTGTTCCTGACTAAAGCCCAAACCGTGCAACAAACTTGAGGCGCGAGCAGGTATGCTCCACGCCTGAATCGCATCCAGCTTGCCGTGCAGCAGGGCGATGGCATTGCCATCGTTGCGCGCATTGGCATCGGCTAATTCAGATTCAAGCTGACGATATTCGCGATCGCCGTCGATAACATACTCCAGCGCGGGTTTGCTCAGCGCCGGGGTTTCCTGGTTAACCCACGCCAGCGCCCAGTTGCTCGGGAAGGTGGCATTGCCTGCATCGCTGCTGATTTCGCCTTTTAGCAGTGACAGCAGCGTCGATTTGCCGCAGCCGTTTTTGCCCACTAAACCCACTTTCTGGCCTGGGTTAATGGTGGCTGTTGCGTTATCCAGCAGCACATTGGTGCCGCGGCGAATTTGTAGTGCTGAAAAGACAATCATAAGCGCCGTATCGTCAGAATATGTTAATTTACCGGCAACATAATTCGAGAAAATTTGTTGCGTCGAGCATGGTAGCGGAATTCCTGTGCCGTGACGACGCTTTGGAGGGGAACGATGTCGCAGCCACCCAAAATATTGCTGCTTTACGCCCATCCGGAATCACAGGATTCGATTGCTAATCGGGTTTTGCTGCAGTCGGCTATGGAACTGGACCACGTCACGGTGCACGATTTATACGCCCACTATCCGGATTTCTTTATTGATATTCACTATGAGCAACAGCTGCTGCGCGAACATCAAATCGTTGTATTCCAACACCCACTTTATACCTACAGCTGCCCGGCGCTGCTAAAGGAGTGGCTGGATCGCGTGCTGTCGCGCGGCTTTGCCAGTGGTCCGGATGGCAATGCGCTGGAAGGCAAATATTGGCGCAGCGTGGTGACCACCGGCGAACCGGAGGCGGCGTATCACCATAGCGGCCTGAATCGCTATCCGATGAGTGACATCATGCGTCCGTTTGAACTGACGGCGCAGATGTGTCGCATGCACTGGATGACGCCGATGGTCATTCACTGGGCGCGTCGGCAGACGCCGGAAGTGATGCGTAATTTTGCGCGGGCGTACGGCGATTGGCTGGCCTCACCGCTGCCGCAAGGAGGTGTGTGATGGAAGGTGAAACGTTACTGACGGCTGGCGTCATTTATCTGGTCGCGGCGGTGTTAATTGTGCCGATTGCGGCGCGGCTCGGCATTGGCGCTGTGCTGGGTTATCTGCTGGCCGGTATTGCAATTGGCCCCTGGGGTTTGGGTTTCATCAGCGACGTTGAGGAGATTCTGCACTTCTCCGAACTGGGTGTGGTGTTCCTGATGTTTATCATCGGTCTCGAACTGAACCCCTCGAAACTCTGGTCGTTACGCCGCTCTATCTTTGGTGTCGGCGCCGCTCAGGTGCTGATCTCTGCGGCTATTCTGGGCGGATTGCTGTGGCTGACGGACTTTAGCTGGCAGGCGGCGGTGATCGGCGGTATTGGCCTGGCGATGTCATCGACGGCGATGGCGCTGCAGCTGATGCGCGATAAAGGCATGAACCGCAGTGAATCCGGCCAGCTCGGCTTCTCGGTGCTGCTGTTCCAGGATTTGGCGGTGATTCCGGCGTTGGCGCTGGTGCCGCTGCTGGCGGGCAGCGACAGCGGCCACGTTGATTGGTTGAAAGTCGGCATGAAAGTGCTGGCATTCGGTGGGATGCTGATTGGTGGTCGTTATCTGCTGCGTCCGATCCTGCGTTTTATTGCCGCATCCGGCGTGCGCGAGGTGTTTACTGCTGCGTCGCTGCTGCTGGTACTCGGTTCGGCGTTGTTTATGGACGCGCTGGGCCTGTCGATGGCGCTGGGTACTTTTATCGCCGGTATTCTGTTGGCAGAAAGTGAATATCGTCATGAGCTGGAAGTGGCCATCGAACCGTTTAAAGGCTTGCTGTTGGGCTTGTTCTTTATCTCGGTAGGCATGGCGCTGAACCTCGGCGTGCTTTATACCCACATCACCGAAATTTTGTTGGGCGTGTTAATTTTGGTTACGGTGAAAACGCTGGTGCTGTATGTGCTGGGCCGCATTTATGGCCTGCGCAGCTCAGAGCGTCAGCAATTTGCCGGCGTGTTAAGCCAGGGCGGTGAATTTGCCTTTGTGCTGTTCTCGGCGGCGTCTTCGGCCAAAATGTTCAGCGGCGACCAAATGCCACTGCTGCTGGTGACGGTTACGCTATCGATGATGACCACGCCGCTGCTGATGAACGGCATCGACCGATTACTGGCGCGTCGCTTTAATGAACCCGATGAAAATGCCGAAAAACACTTTGTTGAAGACGATCAGCCACAGGTAATTGTGGTTGGCTTTGGGCGTTTTGGTCAGGTTGTGGGCCGTTTGCTGATGGCCAATAATAAACGTATCACGGTGCTGGAGCGTGATATCTCTGCGGTGAGCCTGATGCGTAAATATGGCTATAAGGTTTACTATGGCGATGCCACTGAACTGGAGCTGCTGCGTGCGGCGGGCGCCGAGAATGCGCAATCCATCGTGATTACCTGTAACGATCCGGAAGATTCGATGACCATTGTGCAGCTGTGTCAGCAGCATTTCCCACAGCTGGAAATCCTGGCGCGCGCGCGCGGTCGTGTTGAAGCACACGAACTGTTGCAAGCGGGTGTTACGCTCTTCTCGCGTGAGACCTTCTCAAGTGCGCTGGAGCTGGGGCGCAAAGCATTGATCACGCTTGGCATGCATCCGCATCAGGCGCAGCGCGCGCAGCAACATTTTCGTCGCCTGGATATGCGAATGCTGCGTGAACTGGTGCCGAGCCACGATGATAGCGCGCAGGTTTCACGCGTGCGTGAGGCGCGGCGCGAATTGGAAGACATCTTCCAGCGCGAAATGCAGCATGAAAAACGCCAGTTTGACGGCTGGGATGATGAGTGAGGCTACACTTAACGTATCCGTTCATGAATAGCGGCAGGAAAGAGTATGCGTAAACAGTTTATTGCCGGTGCGGTTTGTCCGCACTGCCAGGAAAAAGACACATTAGCGTTGTGGCGTGAAAACAATGTTGATGTGGTGGAATGCGTAGAGTGCGGTCATCAGATGCGTGAAGCGGATAAGCAAGTGCGCGATCAGGTTCGCAGCAATGAGCAAGTGATCGGCATTTTTCATCCTGAGTAGCGCAATGGCTCAGGTTTTTTTACGCTTGAACTTACAGCGGGATTGAATTCCGTTACAATCGGCGCCATTAACGCTGAGCAGTATGCAACAACACATTTGTTGGCATCCTCAGTCTTGAACCTTTCTGGTTGGTTATTGCACGCAAAATTGACCAATGGGACGGGATCTTAGTTCTCAACGGTTAGGAGATATCATGAAAGTAGCAAAAGACCTGGTGGTGAGCCTGGCGTATCAGGTTCGTACCGAAGACGGTGTGTTGGTTGACGAGTCACCGGTGAGTGCACCGTTGGACTATCTGCACGGTCATGGTTCCCTGATTTCTGGTCTGGAAAAAGCGCTGGAAAATCATGATGTAGGCGATAAGTTTGACGTGCATATCCCGGCAAATGACGCTTACGGTCAATACGATGACAACCTCGTACAGCGCGTACCAAAAGACGTGTTTATGGGCGTTGACGAACTGCAGGTTGGCATGCGCTTCCTGGCAGAAACCGATCAGGGCCCAGTTCCGGTTGAAATCACCGAAGTTGAAGACGAGCACGTAGTGGTTGATGGTAACCACATGCTGGCGGGTCAGAACCTGAACTTCAACGTGGAAGTTGTGGCGATTCGCGCAGCGACTGAAGAAGAGCTGGCGCACGGCCACGTGCATGGCGCGGATGGTCATCATCACGATCATGACCACGACCATGGTCACGATCACGGCCAGGGCGGATGTGGCACTGGCGGTTGCGGCTGCAGCCACTAATCAGTACTACGCTGGCGAGGCCACCTTCGGGTGGCCTTTCTTTTTAGTAATGGGGTGGTGGGGTCTCTTCAGACTGCGAGGCGATCATCGACGGCGCGCTATCTTTCACCTTGTCCACTAACAGACGGACCTGCTCACGCAGTCTGATCATCTCCAGCTCGTGCTGAACTACCGTTTGATTGAGCTGATCGATGGTGTATTCCTGAAAAGCCAGTTTGCTTTCCAGCGCCTCAAGGCGTTGTTCCCATTCTATTTGCGGCATGATCTTTCCTCATCTTCCGGTGTTGCGCATTAATCTGTTTCGGGCGTGATTCTACGGCCTTTCGCTTCAGAATCACCTGATATTTTACCTTAACGCGCCATGCTGCATTGAAACGACGCATAACGCCTATATCTCTGATGAAACTTCCTGAAGCAAAAAAGGTCGGAGGTTGAACGGGTAATTACATTGTGGGAGTGTTCGCCGCTGCCACGTAAAGTTATAGTGTGGGCCTCAGTCCGCAATGATTCCCGAGGTTAGAGGCTTCGGTTTTGGAGAAAGGATGAATTCACTGTTTAAAGTCACATTGTTAGCTACCACCATGGCCTTCGCGCTGAATGCACCGCTGGCAATGGCAGCAGAAACCGCCGCTGCTCCAGCAGACGCTGCGCAGGCAGCGCCGCAAGCACCGAAAAATGCTGCTTTCAAAAACGAAGACCAGCAATCAGCTTATGCGCTTGGTGCCTCCCTCGGTCGCTACATGGACAACTCTCTGAAGGAACAAGAGAAGCTGGGCATCAAACTGGATAAAGATCAGTTGATCGCGGGTGTTCAGGACGCATTTGGCGGCAAGAGCAAACTCTCTGATCAAGAGATCGAGCAAACCCTGCAGTCCTTTGAAGGCCGCGTGAAAGGCGCTGCTCAGGCTAAGATGGAAAAAGACGCGAAAGAGAACTCCGATAAGGGTTCTGCTTACGCCGACAAATTCGCGAAAGAAAAAGGCGTGAAGAAAACCGAATCTGGCCTGCTGTATCAGGTAGAGAAAGAAGGTACCGGTAGCGCGCCAAAAGACAGCGACACGGTAGTTGTCAATTACAAAGGTACGCTGATCGACGGTACTGAGTTCGATAACTCTTATACTCGCGGTGAGCCGCTGTCGTTCCGTCTGGACGGTGTAATTCCGGGCTGGACCGAAGGTCTGAAGCACGTGAAGAAAGGCGGAAAGATCAAGCTGGTGATTCCACCGAACCTGGCTTACGGCAAAAATGGCGTTCCGGGTATTCCGGCCAACTCCACGCTGGTATTTGATGTTGAACTGCTCGATATCAAACCGGCACCAAAGGCCGATGAGAAAGCACAGGCTCCGGTCGCTGGCGATCAGAAAGCACAGTAATCTGAACTTTCTACTCACGCCGCCTGCGGGCGGCGTTTTTATTTCTGAGAAGAGAGTAAAGGTCTGGCTAAAGACCATGACATTTGCCAGACTAGCGCCTGCACAATTATCACAATATGAGTCTGCCCCAATGCTGTCGAGACAGGCTCCAGCCATTTAGGGTAATGTCTTCGATGTCTAATCCATTCAATCCCGGTGAACTGACTGACTTCGATTTACTGGAGCAACGTCCGTTCGAGCAAGCAGACTACGATATCCTCAAATCATACGAAGCCGTTGTCGATGGCCTGGCGATGCTGATTGGCTCGCACTGCGAAATCGTGCTGCATTCCCTGGAAGATTTGAAGTGTTCCGCGGTGCGTATCGCTAACGGTGAACACACCGGGCGCAAAGTGGGTTCGCCTATTACCGATTTGGCGCTACGTATGCTGCACGATATGCACGGCGCAGACAGCAATGTGTCCAGAGCCTACTTCACGCGTGCGAAAAGCGGCGTGCTGATGAAATCGGTCACTATTGCGATTCGTAATCGCCAGCAGCGCGTTATTGGTTTGCTGTGCATCAACATGAACCTTGACGTCCCGTTCTCGCAAATAATGTCGACCTTTATGCCACCGGAAATGCAGCAGGTGGATTCCAACGTCAATTTTGCCAGTTCGGTGGAAGATCTGGTGATGCAGACGCTTGAGTTCGCGATTGAAGAAGTGAGCGCTGATCGCAACGTCTCCAACAACGCCAAGAATCGCCAGATCGTGCTGAATATGTATGAGAAGGGCATCTTCGATATTAAAGACGCGATTAACCAGGTGGCCGATCGCCTCAATATTTCTAAGCACACGGTTTATCTCTACATTCGCCAGTTTAAAAGTGGTGATTTCCAGGGGCAGGATCGCTAATGCGCTACACGTTGCTAGTCACCGGACCGGCATACGGCACGCAACATGCCAGCAGTGCGCTATTGTTTGCGCGCGCGCTAGTAAAGGCCGGACATCAGCTAGAGAGCGTGTTCTTTTATCGTGAAGGCGTGTTAAATGCTAACCAACTTAGCGCGCCGGCGAGCGATGAGGTGGATATGGTGCGTGAATGGCAGCAGTTGCGTGCTGAAAGTGGCACCGCGCTGAACATCTGTGTGGCCGCAGCATTACGACGTGGCGTAACGGATGCGCAGGAAGCGGCGCGCTTGCAACTGGCGGGCAGTAATCTGCAGCCAGGTTTTGAACTCAGTGGTTTGGGCGCACTGGCAGAAGCCGCGCTCGGCTGCGATCGTCTGGTGCAATTCTGATGAACCGCGTGGCCTTCCTGTTTACTCAGGCACCGCACGGCAGCAGTGCCGGCAGGGAAGGGCTGGATGCTGTGCTGGCGACAGGCGCGTTAAGCGAGGATATCGGTCTGTTCTTTATCGGTGATGGCGTGCTGCAGCTCCAACGCGACCAACAACCCGAGCAGATTCTGGCGCGCAACTATATCGCTACCTTTGGCGTGCTGGCGCTGTACGATATCGACCAGTGTTTTATCTGCGCTGATTCGTTGCTGGCGCGTGGCCAAAGTTTGACGGCTGAACGTGTGTTGGCTGCTGAGGTGCTGGATGCTGCATCGCTGCGCGAGAAGCTGGCTACCTATCATCGTGTTATTCGTTTCTGAGAACTGATTATGCTCTACACGCTGCTGCACTCTCCCTGGCAATGCGATCTCGATAGCCTGCTGCTTCTATTGAAAGATGGCGACGATCTGCTTTTGTTGCAGGATGGCGTGACCGCCGCTTTGGCCGGCAGCCAGATGTTAACCAAGCTCAGCACATCGCCGGCTACGCTGTGGGTATTACTGGAAGATGTAGCGGCGCGCGGCCTGGTTGAGCAAATTTCGACCAAAGTAGCACGTTTGGACTATACTGGTTTCGTTGCTATGACAGCGAAGCATCAACAACAAGTGGCCTGGTAAGAGCGAAAACCTGGTTATTTCTTGACACCCTTTTGACACAGCCCTAAAATTCTGCCTCCTCGTAGTAATACGAGGCGATTTATTACGTGTTTACGAAGCAAAAAGCTAAATCCCAGGAGCTATTTAATGGCAACAGTTAACCAGCTGGTTCGCAAACCACGCGTACGCAAAGTTGCAAAGAGCAACGTGCCTGCGCTGGAAGCTTGCCCGCAGAAACGTGGTGTTTGTACTCGTGTGTACACCACCACCCCTAAAAAACCAAACTCAGCACTGCGTAAAGTTTGCCGTGTGCGTTTGACTAACGGTTTTGAAGTTACCTCCTACATCGGCGGTGAAGGTCATAACCTGCAGGAGCACTCCGTGATCCTGATCCGTGGCGGTCGTGTTAAAGACTTGCCAGGTGTGCGTTACCACACCGTTCGTGGCGCGCTGGACTGCTCAGGTGTTAAAGACCGTAAGCAGTCACGCTCCAAGTACGGCGTGAAGAAGCCAAAGGCTTAATGGTTCTCCGTTAAGTAAGGCCAAACGTTTTAACTTAAATGTCAAACTAAACTCGTAGAGTTTTGGACAATCCTGAATTAACAACGGAGTATTTCCATGCCACGTCGTCGCGTCATTGGTCAGCGTAAAATTCTGCCGGATCCTAAGTTCGGATCAGAGCTGCTGGCTAAATTTGTAAATATCCTGATGGTAGATGGTAAAAAATCTACTGCTGAATCTATCGTCTATACCGCGCTTGATACCCTGGCTCAACGCGCTGGTAAAGATGGACTGGAAGCGTTCGAGGTTGCTCTCGAAAACGTACGCCCGACTGTCGAAGTTAAGTCACGTCGCGTTGGTGGTTCTACCTACCAGGTTCCAGTTGAAGTCCGTCCGGTTCGTCGTAATGCCCTGGCAATGCGTTGGATCGTAGAAGCTGCTCGTAAACGCGGTGATAAATCTATGGCTCTCCGCCTGGCGAACGAACTTTCTGATGCTGCAGAGAACAAAGGTACTGCAGTTAAGAAACGTGAAGACGTTCACCGCATGGCTGAAGCCAACAAGGCGTTCGCACACTACCGCTGGTAACAGCAACGTAGTTGTTATTAACCCAGCGGGCGTCCCAGTGACTCACCTGCTGGGCTTTTTTAACTTAGAACGTCTAAGAATCAGAGGAATCAAATGGCTCGTAAAACACCCATTGAGCGCTACCGTAACATTGGTATCAGTGCGCACATCGACGCCGGTAAGACTACAACTACCGAACGTGTTCTGTTCTACACCGGTGTAAACCACAAAATCGGTGAAGTGCATGACGGCGCAGCAACCATGGACTGGATGGAGCAGGAGCAGGAACGTGGTATCACCATCACGTCTGCTGCGACTACCTGTTTCTGGTCTGGTATGGCTAAGCAGTTTGAACCACACCACGTAAACATCATCGACACCCCGGGACACGTTGACTTCACCATCGAAGTTGAACGTTCTATGCGTGTGCTTGATGGCGCAGTAATGGTTTACTGTGCGGTTGGTGGTGTTCAGCCACAGTCTGAAACCGTATGGCGCCAGGCTAACAAATATAAAGTTCCACGCATCGCGTTCGTTAACAAAATGGACCGCATGGGTGCTAACTTCCTGAAAGTTGTTGACCAGATGAAAGCGCGCTTGGGTGCAAACCCAGTTCCACTTCAGCTGGCTATCGGCGCAGAAGAAGGCTTCACCGGCGTTGTTGACCTGGTGAAGATGAAAGCAATCAACTGGAACGATGCCGATCAGGGCGTTACCTTCGTTTACGAAGACATCCCAGCTGATATGCAGGAACTGGCTGAAGAATGGCGTGCGAATCTGGTTGAAGCCGCAGCTGAAGGTTCTGATGAGCTGATGGAGAAATTCTTCGGCGGTGAAGAACTGACTGAAGAAGAGATCAAAACTTCTCTGCGTAAGCGCGTTCTGAAAAACGAAATCATCCTGGTAACCTGTGGTTCTGCATTTAAGAACAAAGGTGTTCAGGCGATGCTGGATGCGGTTGTTGAATACCTGCCAGCACCGACTGACGTTACCGCGATTAACGGTATGCTGGACGACGGTAAAGACACGCCGGCTGAACGTCATTCTGATGACAAAGAGCCGTTTGCTGCACTGGCGTTCAAAATTGCTACCGACCCGTTTGTTGGTAACCTGACCTTCTTCCGCGTTTACTCTGGTGTTGTTAACACCGGTGACACCGTGTTCAACCCGGTTAAGTCAAACCGTGAGCGTCTGGGCCGTATTGTTCAGATGCACGCGAACAAACGTGAAGAGATCAAGGAAGTTCGCGCGGGCGATATCGCCGCGGCGATCGGTCTGAAAGACGTGACCACTGGTGACACCCTGTGTGACCCAGATAACGTCATCATTCTTGAGCGTATGGAATTCCCTGAGCCGGTAATCTCTATCGCCGTTGAGCCGAAAACCAAAGCTGACCAGGAAAAAATGGGTCTGGCTCTGGGTCGTCTGGCGAAGGAAGATCCATCATTCCGCGTATGGACTGATGAAGAAACCAACCAGACCATCATCGCTGGTATGGGTGAGCTGCACCTCGACATCATCGTTGACCGTATGAAGCGTGAATTCAACGTTGAAGCGAACGTCGGTAAACCTCAGGTTGCTTACCGTGAAGCAATTCGCGCGAAAGTTACCGATATCGAAGGTAAACACGCCAAGCAGTCTGGTGGTCGTGGTCAGTATGGTCATGTTGTTATCGACATGTACCCACTGGAGCCGGGCGTTAACCCGAAAGGTTACGAATTTGTCAACGATATCAAGGGCGGTGTGATTCCAACTGAATACATCCCTGCGGTTGATAAAGGTCTCCAGGAGCAGCTGAAGTCAGGTCCTCTGGCCGGTTATCCGGTAGTCGATCTGGGTGTTCGTCTGCACTTCGGTTCATACCATGATGTCGACTCCTCAGAGCTGGCGTTTAAACTGGCTGCTTCTTTGGCCTTTAAAGATGGCTTTAAGAAAGCACAACCTGTGCTGCTTGAGCCAATCATGAAGGTTGAAGTAGAGACTCCGGAAGAGAACACCGGTGACGTTATCGGTGACCTTAGCCGTCGTCGTGGTATGCTCAAAGGACAGGAATCTAACGCTACTGGCGTTCAGATCCATGCTGAAGTTCCGCTGTCTGAAATGTTCGGATATGCAACCCAGCTGCGTTCTCTGACCAAAGGCCGTGCTTCTTACTCCATGGAGTTCCTGAAGTACGATGATGCGCCGAACAACGTCGCTCAAGCCGTTATTGAAGCTCGTAGCAAATAAGCTACGGTTTAAAAATTGTGAACTGATGCCTTCATGACTCATGAAGGCACAACGTAAGGAATTATCGCCATGGCGAAAGAGCAATTTCAGCGTAACAAACTGCACGTAAACGTGGGCACCATCGGTCACGTCGACCACGGTA
>CEFQ01000006.1 GCA_900068845.1 Enterobacter ludwigii | reverse complement strand
CCGCGTAGTGCTCACACAGATTGTCTGATAGAAAGTAATGAGCAAGACGGCTGCGAAGTCGTGACACGAATCGTGTCCCCTTCGTCTAGAGGCCTAGGACACCGCCCTTTCACGGCGGTNGCAAGCGGACCTCATAAAGTGCGTCGTAGTCCGGATCGGAGTCTGCAACTCGACTCCGTGAAGTCGGAATCGCTAGTAATCGTAGATCAGAATGCTACGGTGAATACGTTCCCGGGCCTTGTACACACCGCCCGTCACACCATGGGAGTGGGTTGCAAAAGAAGTAGGTAGCTTAACCTTCGGGAGGGCGCTTACCACTTTGTGATTCATGACTGGGGTGAAGTCGTAACAAGGTAACCGTAGGGGAACCTGCGGTTGGATCACCTCCTTACCTGAAGATACCTTCCCGCGTAGTGCTCACACAGATTGTCTGATAGAAAGTAATGAGCAAGACGGCTGCGAAGTCGTGACACGAATCGTGTCCCCTTCGTCTAGAGGCCTAGGACACCGCCCTTTCACGGCGGTAACAGGGGTTCGAATCCCCTAGGGGACGCCACTTGCTTGGTGACAGGTGAAAGGTGTCTCCACGAAGTATCTCAAACGAAGCTTACGAGCTGCGTCTGAGATATTGCTCTTTAACAATCCGGAACAAGCTGAAAATTGAAACGACGTGTTGGTTCATTTCTCC
>CEFQ01000005.1 GCA_900068845.1 Enterobacter ludwigii | reverse complement strand
ACCGGTACTAATGACCCGTGAGGCTTAACCTTACAACGCCAGAGGCGTTTTGGTCTGAGAGACCTGAAATTTTCAGCTTGTTTACCGGATAAAGAATCCAGTTTTGTCCTGCGGAGTTAAGTCCGAAGGATTTTGCGCTGAAGCAAGGCGGCAAACGAGACGATACGACGGAGCATACGAGGGTATGTGACGGAGTAGCGCGAGTGCGGCCAACGCAGCAGCAGCGTAAAAGACACAGGACAGAGCGNGCCCGCGAGGGCGGCGTGAGCAAAAGAATTTGCCTGGCGGCTTTAGCGCGGTGGTCCCACCTGACCCCATGCCGAACTCAGAAGTGAAACGCCGTAGCGCCGATGGTAGTGTGGGGTCTCCCCATGCGAGAGTAGGGAACTGCCAGGCATTAAACAGGTGAAGAAGCCCCGAACGGAAGTTCGGGGCTTTTTTACGTCTGTATATTGCTAATTAAAGCTACAATATGGCTGAATTTACATGAAAATCAGCTAAAAACCGCAATAAAAGTTCTCAGTCAGTCACATTTCGTGATCCAGGATTAGAGACGATTCCCGCAATCAGTTAATAGATGCTTTACTCAATCCTTTGGCGTTAATTCTTCGCAAGGAAAAGAGGTAAGCATGACAGACTCACAACAACAAAAAGTGGCACTACCTGAAGCGGCAGCTGACAGTAAACAGCGCATCTGGGCGATTGTTGGCGCTTCATCCGGCAATTTAGTTGAATGGTTCGATTTTTATGTTTACTCCTTCTTCTCACTCTATTTTGCCCACGTCTTCTTCCCAAGCGGGGATACCACCACTCAATTGCTGCAAACTGCTGGCGTTTTCGCAGCAGGCTTTTTAATGCGTCCGATCGGCGGATGGTTGTTTGGTTATATTGCCGATCGCCACGGCCGTAAAGCCTCGATGCTGATCTCCGTGTGCATGATGTGTCTGGGATCGTTAGTCATCGCCTGTTTACCTGGCTTTAGCGAAATTGGCATAGCTGCCCCAGTAATTCTTCTGCTGGCACGTATGTTCCAGGGCTTATCGGTCGGTGGGGAGTATGGCACGAGCGCCACCTATATGAGCGAAGTGGCCCTGGAAGGAAGAAAAGGATTTTATGCTTCTTTTCAGTACGTGACGTTAATCGGAGGTCAATTACTGGCCGTGCTGACCGTCGTCGTTCTGCAACAACTCCTTAACGATGAACAGCTTCGAAGTTGGGGCTGGCGTATACCGTTCTTCCTCGGCGCGATATTGGCTGTTGTTGCATTGTGGTTACGTCGTTCTCTCAACGAAACCTCCGAGAAAAAACACCGCGAACATCGTGATGCCGGCAGTATTACGGGATTACTACGCAATCACACGCGTGCGTTTCTGATGGTGCTAGGTTTTACCGCAGGTGGTTCGCTGAGCTTCTATACGTTTACCACCTATATGCAGAAATATCTGGTGAATACCGCCGGGATGGATGCGCGCAGTGCCAGTGGATTGATGACCGGGGCTTTGCTGGTATTTATGTTGATTCAGCCGATCGTTGGCGCACTGTCAGATAAAATCGGTCGTCGAGCCTCAATGATGATTTTCGGTGCTGGAGCAGCAATCTGCACGGTTCCGATTCTGATGCTGCTACAAAATGTGCAAAGCAGCTGGCTGGCATTTTGCTTGATTATGCTGGCACTGATCATCACCAGTTTCTATACCGCGATTAGCGGCATTTTGAAGGCAGAGATGTTCCCACCGGAAGTGCGTGCGCTGGGCGTTGGCCTTTCCTATGCGGTGGCGAATGCCATATTTGGTGGTTCGGCTGAATACGTCGCGTTGCTGCTTAAAAGGGAAGGCATTGAAACCAGCTTCTTCTGGTATGTCTCAGCCATGGGCGCTTTAGCATTCCTGGTATCGCTAATGCTGCATCGTAAAGGGAAGGGGATCGCACTGTAGTTACTGGCTGAGATTCCACAGTGCGATGCCGCTGGCGGCACCGGCGACATCCCAGCTAAGATCTTTCCAACTCCAGCCGCTCCCTGCTGAGCGGCTGTCATACAACTCTTTCCCGACCCCAAAACTGAGCGAAAACAGAAAGCCGAAACGCAAATTTTGCCCACGGCTTTGTTGTTGATGCTGAGAGATCTCGCTACCTGCAGCGGCCAACACAGCGGAAGAGAAGTAGTGTTGTGCTTTATCTTTACCCGTCCAGTTATCTTCGGCGACATGCGCACATCCACTACACAGCAAAACCACGCAGAGGATGAACGCACGCATCGACTAAAGCAGACGGCTAATCAAGCGATCAATACGAATACGGCGCAGGCGGCGAATCAGTTTGCGTACCTTAGCCGGATAATCGGAAATACTCTCCAATTCGCGGAAATGCTGCACCACGGACGTATGCTCACGAATCAAAGCCAGTTCTTTTTCACGCTGCTCAGCCAATTGATTCAGCGGATCGTGAATCAGCACCGCATTTTCCAGGTCAAGTCGCCACGCGCGCGGGTTGAGGTTATTACCTGTGATCATCATCCATTCGTCATCCACCCAAATGCCTTTTAAGTGATAACTGTTCTCGCCATCTTTCCATAAACGCACCGTCAACTGACCGTTATTGACGTAATACTGTAAACGGCTGAGGAAGCGACGCAGATTGATCTCATATAGATAGGGCAACGCCCCGATAATCTTAAACGGCTGCTCCGGCGGGATATAGAAATCATTGGCCGTTTTGTCGCCAATGATGATTTCCACTTCTTTGCCCTGACGCAGTAAATGAATCAGGTTACGTACCAAAATGGCGGGCAGGTTGAAATAAGGTGTACAAAGCGTCAACTTACGCTCGGCGCACGGCATCAAATGGAAGATGGTTTTATTAAGCAGACTGCGTTTACCCAGGCCAACCAGCGGCGTGACGGCAAGTGATTCATTATCTGCATTACCGGTGAACTGATAGTTAAAGCTGCGTAGCTCCTGACGGAATTGACGCGTTTCGTTCTTTATTTCCGGGCTGGAAGGACGCTCAGTTTTATCAAGGCGGTTAACCGCATCGGATTCCTTGAGATTTTCGCATATCCACGCATACATGGTATCGGTCAGCTGCGAATTGCGGATCAGCTGATAGCGATCATAACGATACTTATCATGCTGATGAAGATAAACGTCATTCAGGCTCGCGCCGCTATAAAGCAGCGTATCATCAATGATAAAACCTTTCAGATGCAGCACGCCGAGCGCTTCACGCGTGTTAACCGGAATGCCATAAACTGGGATGGCGATATCCGGATGCTGAGCAGCCATTTCGCAATACCAGTCAGCATTGGTCACGCCGCGGGCAGCGCCAATACGACCACGCTGCGCACGATGCCAGTCAACCAAAATACAGACATCCAGTTCCGGACGTGCCTGACGGGCCGCGTACAGCGCCTGCATAATGCCCCGGCCGCCGTCATCATTTTCCAGATACAGCGCGGTGATGCAGATACGCTTTTCTGCCTCGGCAATTTTCGTCAGCAAGGTTTCGCGAAACTCGGCAGGCGAGTAAAGCGTCGTCAGATCCGACACGGATTGTGACAGTTTAGGCAGCTGTGCGAGGTGTTGTTGGTGTTTATTACGTTTAAATTTAGACAACATCACGGTGCACTTCTTCTCTGTTCATTGCATGGCCTTTTGCCATCAAATCATGATCCTAACGGTAAATAATACCATCAACCGGCCTGTAGAGGAGGATTTTTACCTTTCTGTACAGGTTAGCTGATGACGTTACCGAGCGGCAAATTCAGGCTGACAATGCCATCATCCAGTTGAATATTCACACGAAAGTTGAGTTTTCGCGCCAGCGTAATCATGCCGCTATTGTTTGGCATGGTGATACCGTTCAATTGTTGCAGGCCATGATCGCGCGTATAGCGAATCATCTTCTCCAGCAAGCGCCTGCCCATGCCCAACCCCTTAAGATCGGATCGTACCAGCACCGAGAATTCAGCATCGATATTGTCTGCATCCGAAATCGCGCGCGTCACGCCAATAATTTCGTCAGTGCCGTTATGCTGGCGCACCGCCACAATCGCCATTTCACGGTCATAATCGATTTGCGTCATATTCGCCAAATCTTCATGGGTGAACTCATTGATTTCACTGAAATAGCGATAGTAGAGATCTTCTTTGGTGACCTGAGCGATAAACGCGCGCAGTTGCGGTTCATCTTCCGGCAGAATGGGGCGGAACAAGCAATGTTGCCCATCTTTCAGCTCTACTTGCTCTTCCAGATGATGCGGATAAGGGCGGATTGCCAGGCGTGTTTCGTTATCACCGCTAAAGGGCGCCAGATGCAACGTAACGTCCAGCAGCGTAAATTCATCGGCCGATGCCAGCAGCGGATGAATGTCCAGGCGTTGAATCTCCGGACAATCGACCACCAGGTTGGAAACCTGCACTAACAGCTGACTAAGCCCGGTAATATCCAGCGGTCGTAAGGCGCTACGGCTGCGTACTTTGCCGCTTTTCATCGCCTGAATCACCAGATAGCGCGCCAGCGTCATATTCAGTGGCGGCAAAGCGACGGCGGCTTGCTTATCAGGCTGCCACTCGACGCCACCTTCGCCCAGCAGGATGATGGGACCAAACAGCGGATCCTGTTCGACCACCACGCGTAACTCCTGTGCCCCGGCGCGGTTCGCCATACTTTGTACCAGCAGGCCATCAATATGCGCCTGTGGATGGGTTACGCGCACGCGATCGAAAATGGCTTCAGCCGCTTGTTCTACTTCTGCGGCACTGCGCAGATACAGCATTACGCCTTGTACCTCGGACTTGTGCGGAATATCCGGCGAACGCAGTTTAAGTGCCACCGGATAACCAATCTGATCGGCGATTTTGCCCGCGGCAGCGCTATCGCTGGCAATCCAGGTGGGCAGCGTTGCCAATCCGTAAGCCTGTAACACCGGCTGCACTTCATGGGTATCCAACGTGGTAATACCTTTATCCAGCGCTTGTTTAATCAGCTGATGCGCCTGTGCGCTGTTCTGGGTCAGCCCGATCGGTAGCGCGGGCGTCTCACGTAACTGCTTTTGGTTACGGCGATATTCCACCTGATGCATAAAGGCGGTTATCGTTCCTTCGGGTGTGCGCCAGGTGGGAATGCCAGCCTGGGTAAACGCGCGCCGTGCGACCTGCGAGGAGTATTCACCGCACCAGTTAGTCAGCAGCGTGATCTGCTTGCCACGCGGATGTTTGGCAACTGCCGCAATAATCTGCTCGGCCGTTTCACTGGAGGGCGATACGGCGCTTGGCGCATGAATGATCATCAGTGCATCAAGTTCATGGCTATCCAGCAGCCGCTCGATGCAGGCGACATAGCGCACCGGCGTCGCATCATCTTTCAAATCGAGCGGATTACCGCGGCCAACGCCTTCCGGCAGCAGTGCGGCCAGCGCCTGCAACGTCTCTTCGCTCAACGTCGCCAGCTTACCGTTGCGCGCATACAATTCGTCTAATGCCAGCGCAGCCGGTGCTGCGCCGTTACTGATGATCATCAGGCGATCGCCGCGCAGTGGTCGCATATGGCTTAGCGACTCCACCGCCGTAAACAGCTCGTGCGTATCCTGCACGCGCAGCAAACCGGCGCGCTGAATTGCCGCATCCCAGGCGGCATCCAGCCCGCTGTGGGTGCCGATCATCGCCTGCGCCTGATGGCTGCGGCCACTTTTTATCACCAGAATCGGTTTATTTCGTGACGCACTGCGTGAAGCGGAAACGAAACGACGCG
Organism: Enterobacter ludwigii; assembly: GCA_900068845.1. GTDB lineage: Bacteria > Pseudomonadota > Gammaproteobacteria > Enterobacterales > Enterobacteriaceae > Pantoea > Pantoea ludwigii_A. The sequence goes on along the minus strand of CEFQ01000005.1, from coordinate 1,221,098 downwards.
CATCGCTGAGGTGTTCGAGATAAAGCAGAATCGCGCTAGTTTTGCCATCGCGCGCGAGGAAATCCAGCAGATCATCAACGTCGATATCCAGGCTATCTCCCAATGCGATAAACCAGGAGAAGCCGAGATTGCGCTGCTGTGCCCAATCGAGAATAGTGTTAGAGACCGCTGCGGATTGGGAAATAAAAGCAATGCGTCCTTTGGCAATGGGTACCGGCGAGAAGCTGGCATTCAACCCTTGCCACGGCGCCAGCAACCCTAAACTGTTGGGTCCGAGCAGGCGAATTTGCCATTGGCTGGCGCAGGCTTTTAGCTCTTCCAACTGGCTGGACGGTGCCGAGAGAATAATGCAGGCCTTACAGCCTTTTTCACCCAGCTGTTGCAGCAGTTCGAGATTCCGTTTGGCGTGAGTACAGATAATGGCGAGATCGGGTGCGAAGGGCAGGCTGGCAATATCGGGCCAGGCCAGCACGCCGCTCACCGCTTTGTACTTCGGCGTCACCGGCAACACTGGACCGCTAAATCCGCCGGCCAGCAGATTACGCATCATAAAGTAGCCGGCGCGCCCCGGTGTAATCGAGGCACCGATTACCGCGATTGATTTAGGTCGTAACAGCGCTTCCAGTCCGCGTTGGCTCATCATCCGCTCCTGCCATTAAGATTGGCATGATTGTAAACGCTTTTTACCGCGCTTGCCGATTCGCCGATCGCAGGCTGAGGATCTCTTTTAGGTTCCAGCGTTTTAAATGGCCGACATACTGCATATTCTGATGCGCCTGCCATGCAGAGACATCGCCGTCCCGTAAATGCAGTAAATCCGCCGGGCTAACCCAATTGGCCTGTCCCTGCAACAGTTCAATACCCGCGTGACGATAGCCCGCCAATACAAATTCGGAGCAGAAGAAGCGATTGGCTTGAGGATCGTCAACATCAGCTAATTGCACGCGGGCCATTGCGGTAAGGCAGGCACTGCGGACTTCTTCATTGACGAGCGGCAGTTCACACAAACGGCGTGACACCATAAACGGCATAAACATCACGATGCCTTTGAAGTTGTATTTTTTGCCTTGCTGTAAATCGGCAAACTCCCGTAAGCGCAGCATCTGCTCGCTGGTCATGCCAGGCACGCGCAGCACCAGCAGACTATTGCTTTCATCTATAGCAAGATTTAGCGGAATGATTTTAACGCCACTGCCAACCGCTTCCGCAACCTGTTCATCACCGAGATAAATCGCGGCATGGCTTACGCCAGTCAGAGTAAACAGGCGAATTCCCCAGGATTGTGGTGACGTGGCCGATGAGAGCAACAAATCGCCGGGCATCAAAGCGCTGCTTGAAATCAGTGCGGTAGGGCGTGTGCTGGCAGATTGCAGCTGCGGTGGAAAAGCGCGCTCGGGTTGCGGGGCTGTGCTGCAGCCGGTGAGCAGCAGCATCAGCAGCCAGAGGATTTTCATCGTGCATCCTTTGCATATAAGGCCAACTCCGTGGCGATGCGCGACTATAAATCAAACGTGCCGGTTACAAAAGAGGCAAATCCTTAAAGGACATTTTCGAGGCTATGCACCGGATGATGCGGTTTCCCCGCCAGATAAGCATGACGGAAACGTGCGAAATAGTGCTGCAATTCCGTGGCGGCAGCGAGATCGCCCGCCTGTTCCAGCAGCGCGGCAGCGACCTCGGCAGTACAGTGCTGGCCTGCGCCGTGGGCTTCGCGCAGCGTGTAGCGCGATGGCGTCGAAACGTTAAGCGACATCACCGGCAACGCATCAAGCCACGGGCTTTTGCGGAACATCTTGCGCGCTTCAGTCCAGGTGCCGTCGAGCATGATGAACAGCGGCGGTTTACCGGTAAGTGGCGGGCGGGTGAGGACTTGGCGATCGGCATCGGCATACGACGCGGGAAAAACCACCAGCGGCTGATAATGTTCATTTTTAACCGCCGCCAGCAGCGCGGCATCCTGCTCGGTACGCGACCAGCCAAAGGCCTCGGTGTCCGGTAGAACATCGGCGATTAATCTGCCGGTGTTACTCGGCTTCATCGGCTCGGTATCGAACATCACCAGACAAAAGCGGCTACGCGCTTGCTGTGGCTGGATCGTGGCGCACAGACAATTTTTTTGCGGCAACAAGCAGCGTTGGCAACGTACGACACGATTCCCGCGCGCAAGAAACGGGCGCGTGGCGCGCGCTAAACGTTGCGCACGTAAGCGCAGGACGGCATTTTCAAACATAGATTCGCTGGCAGGAGAAAAAACGCCAGTGTAATGGAATTAGCGGGGAAAGGTAATAAGGAAGGCCAGCTTGCGGCTGGCCATCAGCGGTTTACAGCGATTCGTCGAGCCATTCGTTGAACGGCGCTTTTGGCATCGCGCCATTTAGCATGTCGACCATCTCACCATTCTTGAACAGCATAATGGTGGGAATGCTGCGAATACGGAAACGCGCGCTAAGCGCCGGTTCAGCTTCGGTATTCACCTTAACAAAGCGCACCTTACCGCGACGCTCGTCAGCAACATCTTTAAACACCGGCGCGAAGTTTACGCACGGGCCGCACCACGGCGCCCAGAAGTCGATCACCACGGGCAGATCGTCTTGCAGATACTTATCCAGCGTGGCTGCCGTGGCGTTGGCGACTTCGCCATTAAACAGCTCGCTACCACAACGACCACATTTCGCTCCATCGGCAATACGCGACTCTGGCACGCGATTGGTTGCCTGACAGGCGGCACAAACTGTATTCATATTTACCTCAACCCGAACCTGTAAATCTGATGATTGCGGGACATTATGAAAAGGTTGAGTGCTATGCTCAATCTGGATTACCCAATAGGTTCAATAGTTGATAGCTAAGCACCGACACATCAGGTAATCTTCGCGCTCTCAATGCTGGAGGAACAGATGAACGACGAATTTAAAGGCAAAAGCGGCAAGGTAAAAGTGATGTACGTACGTGATGAGGATGGCGGTCAAAAGCCGAATCCCCGTACCGGCAAAGGCGGCCGTCCTGCTGCGCGCCAGGAAGATAATCGTCGTTCTGGTCCTCGCAGTGCACGTACTAATGAAGAGGGTGGCCGTAGCGGTGCACCGCGTGGCGCACGCAGCGAAGCGGGCGGTCGTGGTTCTGCGCCGCGTGATGCGCGCAACAGTGAGCGTGGCCGCAGCTTTGGTCAGCGCGACGATCGTGGTAGTGACAGCCGCAGCTTCGGTGATTCACCGTGGCGCACCGTTTCACGTCCGCCCGTCGCCGATGACAGCCAACTGGATGATGCTGACAACAAGCCGGTCATCGATCCCGAGCAGATTCGCCGTCAGCGTCAGGAAGAGACGCGCGTATACGGTGAAAATGCCTGCCAGGCGCTGTTCCTGAGTCGTCCGGAAAGTATCGTGCGCGCCTGGTTTATTCAGAGCGTGACACCGCGTTTCCGTGAAACCCTGCGCTGGCTGGCGGCCAATCGTAAAGCCTATCACGTGGTGGAAGATGCCGAGCTGACTAAAGCTTCAGGTACAGAACATCACGGTGGCGTGTGCTTCATCATCAAAAAACGCATGGGCATGCCGGTTACCGAGTGGCTGACAAAGGCACCGACTAAAGATTGCGTACTGGCGCTGGAAGATGTCAGCAACCCGCACAACCTCGGCGGCATTATGCGTAGCTGCGCGCACTTCGGTGTGAAAGGTTTGCTGGTGAATGACGCTTCACTGCTGGAGTCAGGTGCGGCAGTGCGTACCGCCGAAGGTGGCGCTGAGCACGTTCAGGCGATCAGCGGCGAAAGCTTTGCCGCTGGCCTGGAAGCTTTCCGTAAAGCGGGTTACACCATCGTTACCACTTCCAGCCACGAAGGCACACCGCTGGCAAAAGCTGAGCTGCCGGCCAAAATGGTACTGGTATTAGGTCAGGAGAGCGAAGGTCTGTCAGACAGCGCTTTCCAGCAAGGCGATCTCAGCCTGTCGATTGGCGGGACCGGCAACGTTGAAAGCCTCAACGTGTCAGTGGCGACCGGAATTTTGCTCGCCGAATGGTGGCGTCAGAACGCATAAAAAAACGGGCCGCAAGGCCCGTTTTTGTTTTATCGCTTAGTGAGCTCCGCCACCGCCGCTGCCCGCACCAAAGGGCGGACGCGCAAACCACACCAGCACCAGCAAAATCAAGAACACGCCCGCTGACGCCCAGAAGATCTCATTCGCCGAGATAATCAGACCCTGATTCGTGATCTGCTGCGCAATATACGCCGATGCCTGCTGCTGGGTCATACCCAGGCTTTCCAGTTGGTCGTACATCTGTTGTGAATTGACGTTGTACGGATTCACAGACTCCGACAGATAGCTGTGATGCATCGACTCACGATTGCTCCACATGGTGGTGGTAATCGAGGTACCGATGGAACCGGCCAGCGTACGAACGAAGTTCGACAGGCTCGATGCCGCCGCCATACGTTCTGGCGGTAAGCCTGACAGCGTAATGGTGGTAAGTGGCATAAAGAAGCACGCCACGGCAAAGCCCTGAATAAACTGCGGCCACGCTGACGCACCAAAATCCATGCCCGGCTCAAACGTGTAGGCGCGCCAGTAGAAACAGACGGCATACATGATGAAGCTGAAGGTCACCAGCTTACGCATATCCAGCTTGTGCGCGAAGCGACCAATAATCGGCGACAGGATCACCGGCAGAATCCCGACCGGTGCTGACGCCAATCCGGCCCAGGTGGCGGTGTAGCCATATACCTCCTGCAACAGCTGCGGCAGTAACACAATTGAGCCGAAGTAGAGCATATAGGCCAGGCTTATCGACAAACAGCCGATGGTGAAGTTGCGCATTTTGAACAACGACAAATCGACGATGGGGTGATCGTCGGTGAGCTCCCACACCAGCAACACCAATAGCGCCACCACGGCGACCACCATCAGCACGATGATTTCGGTGGAGCTAAACCAGTCGAGCTCTTTACCGCGATCGAGCATTACCTGCAGTGAGCCAATACCGACCACCAGCAGCACCAGGCCAACCATATCGATCGGGCGGATTTCAGTTTTGGTTTCACGTCCACGCAGCGTTTGCAGCGTCAATAACACCACCACCAATCCAATCGGCACGTTGATGAAGAAGATCCAGCCCCAATGATAGTTATCGCTGATCCAGCCGCCCAAAATCGGGCCGCAGATCGGCGCCACAATTACCGTCATCGCCCACAGCGAGAGTGCCACGCTGCGTTTCGCCGGCGGATAGTTGTTTAACAACAAACTCTGCGATAACGGAATCAGCGGACCGGCGACCACACCCTGAATGACACGGAAGAAGATCAGCATCTCAAGGCTTTCGGACATGCCGCAAGCCCAGGACGCGATCACAAACAGGATGGTCGACCACGTAAACAGCTTCACTTCACCGATGCGCTTCGCCAGCCAACCGGTAATGGGAATCGAGATGGCGTTCGCCACCCCGAAAGAGGTAATCACCCACGTGCCCTGCGAGTTCGAAGCACCGAGGTTACCGGCGATGGTTGGAATCGCTACGTTAGCGATGGTGGAGTCGAGTACCTGCATAAACGTCGCCAGCGACAAGGCGATGGTCATCAGGACTAACGGCGCACCTTCAAGCGGTTTTTGTGCCATAACAGCCTCCCGCGGCGTTAGTCAGCGTTGGCACGAACGATGTCAGTAATCAGCTGGTTAACCGGCGCGAGGTCGATTGCCAATGCATTACTTTCATAAGCGGCTTGCGAACGCATAGCACTGGCCAGCGTGGCGCCCTCTTTGTTCTGCGTGTCCACTTTCACCAGCGTGGAGAGGCCGATACGCAGCGGATGCTCCGCCACTTGTTTTGGATCCAGCTCAATACGCACTGGCAGTCGCTGCACCACTTTGATCCAGTTACCGGTGGCGTTCTGCGCGGGTAGCAGTGAGAAAGCGCTGCCGGTACCCATATCCAGACCCACCACTTTGCCGTGATACTCCACGTCATCGCCGTAGATATCGCTGATCACCGTGGCCGATTGGCCAATACGTACGCCCGCAAGCTGCGTCTCTTTAAAGTTCGCGTCGATCCACAGATTGGTGGACGGCACGACTGCCAGCAGCGGCGTAGTGGTAGAGATTTGCGAACCAACCTGCACGCTACGACGTGAAATGAAGCCATCAATTGGGCTACGGATGTCGGTACGCTGCAGTGCCAGCCAGGCATCGCGCAGCTCGGCAGCACTCTGCTGCACCGCCGGCTGTTTTTCCAGCGAGGTATTCAGAATCATCGCCTGATTAGCGTTGTATTGCTGCTCCGCCACATCCAGCTGCGCTTTGGCCGTCGCAACGGCATCACGTGAGTGTTGCAGCTCTTCGCGGCCAATCAGATTAGACGCGCCCAGCGGTTCGCGGCGTTTCAAGTCAGCTTCGGCTTGATCCAGCGCGGTTTGCTGCAGCTTAATAGTGGCTTGATACTGCTTGCCATTGATCATCAACTGATGAGTTTGACGCACGCTGGTGGCCAACGCGGTCTGCGCTTTTTCAAACGCCTGCTGCGCATCGGTTTTATCCAGCGAAACGAGCACGTCGCCTTTTTTCACCATGTCGGTGTTATCGAACCACACTTTGTTTACGCTGCCGGAAACCTGCGCCATCACCTGCACTTGGTTACCTGCGACGTAAGCATCATCAGTTTCCTGGAAGTGACGCAGCACCAGATACCAGTAAGCCAGATACGAAACACCAATAATTACAAACACGATAGCCAGCAGGATCAGCACACCTTTGCGCTTCTTCTTTTTATTCGCTGGCTGTTGCGGGCTTTGGGCTTCCGCTGTCGCACTCATGTCGTTCTCCACGTTTTCCATTTAGTCGGGATGTGCCGATCCTTCAACACGGTTGCCCGAGTCAAAAAAGCCAGCACTTAAGCGCTGGCCGGACAAAAGGGGATTAAAATAGCGATTTCGGAGGGTGATTGTGTCGCACTTCTTGCTATTAGCGCGACAGGGAAGCGATAACCTGATCTTCGTCCATTTTATCGAGACGGTTAAGTAACTTACGGGTAATCGATTCCAGCTGATCCTGCTCGCTGGTCGAAAGCGAAGACCACAAGTATTGCAGGCTCTGATGCTGCGGTGGCAGCAACTGACGTAAGAATTCATTGCCTTTTTCGGTCAAATGCAGATGCAGGCAGCGACGGTCGTTCTCGCTTTCACGGCGTTCAATCCAACCACGCTTCTCCAGCTCATCGGCGATACGCGTAGCGTTGGTGCGTGAAGAGCCGAGCGCAGAACTCAGTTCAGAAGGCTGGATGCTCTGATTTTCCTGCGCATCAAGGGTAATCAGCGCCATGAATAAGGTCTCGTTAATTCCCTGCGCCTTCAACATTTTGTTGCGATTATCCAGCAGTTTTCCCTGCATGTGCATGCACAGACGGGTAAGAATGATCTCCTGCAGCGGAAAATCTTTATGGCGGTTAGCACGGATGTTTAGCATCTGTTCAATGGGAGTAAACGAACTTTCCATTTTAAAAAAACCTCTTAGTTGCAACTGGTATAGTAATGATGGTGACAGATTAAGCGTAGTCACAATTTCCGCAGGTGATTGTTAGCACGATCACATTGTCAACATCTGACATTCCAGGTTGTTCCTTAACCCTGGGCATTTCGCCCTGACATCCCGCCTGACAACACAGGCAGTCAATGCCATCAATTCATCTCAGGAAACCATTTTACTGATAAATAATTTCGTGAGAAAAAATAACTGTGGTGAATAACTGCGCTGCTAACCATAACAAAGCCAATCATCAATGAACAGTATTGCTCACCATTTTGGACCCGTCTTTACGATTTCTAAACACTTTTACAGCACAGGTTGTTCATTAAAATCAAAGTGTTGATTAACATTCGCTTAACAACACGCGTACGGATGCCAGACCATCCAAAAGGATGGAATTCGATTGCCAAACGGGAAGCATTCATTGCGCGAGGATAAGAGAGATAATCATTGTTGGGTAATAGTAACCCAAAAAATTATTTCAATGGTGTGTTAATTAACAGGACGTACCAGTGCGCTATAGCGCACGCTTCGCTTACTAGCGGCAGGAAAAGGTTGAGGCAGCCACATGCCGTAGCCGCACAATGTATTGCGCAGGGCTGTTTTACTGCATTGATGGTAAGAAAAACGGCGCGATAAATCGCGCCGCCACAATACAAACGCTAATGTAAATCCAGCGCGTTAATGCGTTATTTCGCTGCCGCCAGGGCGTCCTGAATCCACTTATCGAATTCAGCCTGATGACCTTTGATCCAGCCATCAACGTGGCCGTTGATGTCGGCTTCAGAAGCATGACCCGCATGCATCGCCGCATTCTCAGCATTGATGTCGCCAATTGGCAGCTTCATTTCAGCAAACAGTTTAGCCGCTGCCGGGTTCTTCTCGGTCCAGGCTTTGTTAGCGACGATGTGCATGGTATTCACCGGGAAACCGTAGTTAGCACCGTTTGCCAGCTTCGTATCGACTTTGCTCTGCTCGCCCGGCAGGGATGAGAACGGCACCTGCAGCCACACCACATCTTTACCCGGCTTCAGCACGTCGCTGACCCAATACGGTGTCCAAGTATAATAGAAGACCGGTTTGCCCTGCTTAAAGCGCGTGATGGTATCGGCAATCATCGCCGAGTAGTTGCCCTGATTATGCTCAACGGTATTGCTCAGCTTGTAAGCATCAATCTGGTGATTAATTACCGCTTCACAACCCCAGCCTGGCGTACAGCCGGTTAAATCCGCCTTACCATCGCCATTGGTATCAAACAGTTTGGCGATCTTTGGATCTTTCAGCTGCTCAATATTAGTGATGTGGTACTGCTCAGCGGTTTTCTTATCGATGAGATAACCCTGTGCTGCACCACCGACGTAGGTGCCCTGGCGATAAAACTTCGCATCGCCGCCCGCGGCTTTATACATATCGTCGTGCAGCGGTTTCCAGTTGGTGGCAATAAAGGTGGCATCACCGGCAGCGATGGTGGTGTACGCCACGTTGTAATCAATCTCGCTTGGCTTTTCAACGGTATAGCCAAGTTTCTCCAACGCGCGGCTCACCAGCAGCGTCTGGAAAGTCTCTTCAGAAATGGTGCTCTGAGTCGGTTTAACGGTGATGCCTTTACCGGGCAGGTCGGCGGCGGACACGTGCGTCGCGGCGAACGTCGTCAGGACGGCAGCGAATAGAGCTGTCTTGCGCATAGTCATTCCTTTTTTTACGTGTTACGTCGAAGACGGGCGGTCGCAGCGGACCGCCCATTGAAATCAGGCTTTTTTACTGAAAGGGCGTAGCAGCAAACCCAACGGGCCGGTGCTGTACCAGTGGCGGCTGCCACGGCTGCGGCTGTCGCGGCCCATTGACTGCGTCAAACGATCGAGGATGATGGCAAGAATCACGATGCCCACGCCACCCACGGTAGCGAGGCCCATATCCAGTCGACCAATACCGCGCAGCACCATCTGGCCGAGACCGCCAACGGCGATCATCGAGGCGATCACCACCATCGACAGTGCCAGCATCAGCGTCTGGTTTACGCCGGCCATGATGGTCGGCATTGCCAGCGGCAGCTGCACTTTAAACAGCATCTGACGTGGGCTGGCACCGAAGGATTCGCTCGCTTCAATCAGATCGGCTGGCACCTGCTTAATGCCGAGAATGGTGAGGCGCACAATCGGCGGCAGCGCAAAGATGATGGTCACTACCACGCCCGGTACGTTGCCGATACCAAACAGCATCACGATTGGCACCAGATAAACGAAGGCTGGAGTGGTCTGCATTGCATCCAGCAGCGGACGGATAATGCGTGCGGCACGTTCGCTGCGCGCCAGCCAGATGCCGAGTGGCAAGCCGATAACGATGCAGAAAAACAGGGCGGTAAGCACCAGCGCTAACGTTACCATCGCCTGCGACCAGGCACCGATTGCGCCAATGGCAATCAGCGAGATCAGCGTGGCGATGCCCATCGCCGGGCTGGCAATCTGCCAGGCGATCAGGGCAAACACCACAATCGCCACCGGCGCAGGCATGCCGAGCAGCAACTGCTGGAACGCGCTGAGGATGTAATCCACCGGCACGCGAATGCCCTGAAACACCGGACGGAAATGGCTGACCACCCAATCAATGCCTTCGGTGACCCAGCTATCGAGTGGAATCCAGGTTTTATGGAACGGGTCCATAATGTTGAAATGCTCAGGCGCGGGAGCCGGTGCGCTGCTTAGCCAGTCGCTGCTGCTGGCTGCACCGCTGGCGGCATCGTGGCCACCGCTGCTGGCTGCAGACGGATCGCCCCATGCATCGGCGCTGCCGGAGCTGCTATCCGCCGGCGCGGCACTGTCGCTCGCCCAGGGATCGCTGCTGCTGGCGGCGGCGTTGGCATCGGTTGTGGCGGGTTGCTGCGTGGTTTGGCTGGCGCTTTCCCACGGATTCGACGTTTGTGCACTCATATTTAGGCTCCTTCACGGTCTAAAGCGCGCAATAGCATGCTTTTCGAAATGATACCGACGTACTGATTCTCCTCGCTGACCACCGGCACGGCGCAGGGCGCTTGTGCAACATGGGACAGCAAATCGTTCAGGGAGGTATCAGCAGGAACCGCTAAAGGCGTGTCGAGTAGCGCGCTATCCAGCCCTTCACCGGCGGCCAGTGCGGCTTTCAGTGAATCGGTAGAAACCACGCCGACAAACTTCTGTTTCTCCAGCACATAGCCATATTCGCGATCTTCATCCTGCAACAGTTTGATAGCGGATCGCGGACCAAAACCCGCCGCTTTACGGATCAGTGATCCCGCGCTGCGACGCGCAATATCTTTGGCGCTAAATACGTGGCTGATATCGACACCGCGGAAGAAGGTACGCACATAATCGTTGGCGGGATTATTAAGGATTTCATCCGGCGTGCCGACCTGTACCACTTCGCCGCCCTGCATAATGGCAATGCGATCGCCAATACGCATCGCTTCATCAAGGTCGTGAGAAATAAATACGATGGTGCGCTGGTGTTTCGCCTGCAGTTTTACCAGTTCATCCTGCATTTCGGTACGAATCAGCGGATCAAGTGCTGAGAAGGCTTCATCCATTAATAAAATATCAGGATTAATGGCCAAAGCGCGGGCTAATCCAACGCGTTGACGCATGCCGCCAGAAAGTTCGTCGGGATAAGAATGGGCGTAATTATCCAGGCCAACCTGACGCAATGCGTCTAGCGCTTTTTCCTGCCGTTCCGCCAAAGGGACGCCCGCTAATTCCATGCCAAAAGCGGCATTATTTAACACCGTCATATGTGGCATGAGCGCGAAGGATTGGAATACCATGCTGATCTTATTTCTGCGTACTTCACGCAGTTCCGAATCCGATATTTTGGCAATATCGACACCGTCTATGATTACCTGGCCGCGGGTGGGCTCTATCAGACGATTGAGAAGGCGAACCATGGTGGACTTACCTGAACCTGAAAGCCCCATGATGACGAAGATCTCGCCTTCTTCAATGGCCAGACTGGCATTTTTGACGCCGACGGAGAGACCGGTTTTTGCCAGAACACTCTCTTTGCTTTCGCCTTTATCAATCAGCTTAAATGCCTTTTCGGGATTATCCCCAAATACTTTATATAAATTCTTTACTTCGAGTTTAATTGCCATGCAGTAATTAATTTCCCGGTTAAATGTTTAACTATTTCTTGTTGTGGTCCTGATTAAAATTAAGCGCCCTATACCCTAACATAGTGAAATTATCTGACAACCCTGAATGGCGATATTCGGCGGCGTGCGACTGCACGAATAGCTAAAATCGCCAGTGCTCACAAGGGATGCGCATGGATTAATTTTTTGCGGTTGATAAGTGAAATTATGCGTGTTTCGGTCTGTTTCAGGTGCAGAGTGGCCGAAAAGTTATCCAAATTGAAGAAATATAAGTGAAATAAATGGATGAGATAAGCGGAAATAAAATGGAGTTAAAGTATAATTATCACTGAATTAATACGCTAAATAATTCGCGTCACAGCAAGGCGACAAGCCCGCTCGCCCCAGGAGCATAGTGAACTATGTGACTGGGAAGAGTGGGCGCAGTCAACGCAGCAGTGGCGCGAAGTATGACGCGTATTAGAAGTTCCAGTCTTCGTCTTCGGTTTCTACGGCCTTCCCCATAACATAAGACGATCCTGAGCCGGAGAAAAAGTCATGGTTTTCATCGGCGTTAGGCGACAGTGCGGACAAAATCGCGGGGTTCACCGTAGTCAACTCCGCCGGGAACAGCGCTTCGTAACCGAGGTTCATCAGCGCTTTATTGGCGTTGTAGTGCAGGAACGTTTTCACCTCTTCCGCCCAGCCCACTTCGCCGTAAAGCGCTTCGGTATACACCACTTCGTTTTCATACAGCGCCAGCAGCAAATCAATCGCAAACTGTTGCAACTCTTCACGGCGACCTTCATCGACGTTTTCCAGCGCTTTTTGGTACTTATAACCGATGTAATAGCCGTGAACCGCTTCGTCACGAATGATCAGACGAATCAGGTCGGCGGTGTTGGTCAGCTTGCCACGGCTCGACCAATACATCGGCAGCCAGAACCCGGAATAGAACAGGAACGATTCAAGGAACACGCTGGCAATTTTCTTCTTCAGCGGATCCTCGGCGCGATATTGCTCCAGCACAATCTTTGCCTTGTTCTGTAGCGCGTCGTTCTCTTCACTCCAGCGATAGGCCGCATCGACATCCGCGGTATTACACAGTGTGGAGAAAATTGAGCTGTACGAACGCGCATGCACCGCTTCCATAAAGGAGATGTTCGACAGCACCGCTTCTTCGTGCGGCGTGATGGCATCGTCCATCAGGCCTGGCGCACCGATCACATTCTGGATGGTGTCGAGCAGCGTCAAACCGGTAAACACCCGAATGGTCAGCTGCTGTTGCTGGTGGTCCAGCGATTGCCACGCCGGCAGATCGTTGGAGAGCGGTACTTTTTCCGGCAGCCAGAAGTTGCTGGTCAGACGGTTCCACACTTCGAGGTCTTTCTCGTCCTGGATACGGTTCCAGTTAATCGCTTGAATTTGTTTTAGTTGCATAGTTTTCATCACAGTGAGCAGGAGACGCAGCCCTGTACCTCGGTGCCTTGCAGCGCCATCTGGCGCAGACGAATGTAATAGAGCGTTTTGATGCCTTTCTTCCACGCGTAAATCTGCGCTTTGTTGATATCGCGCGTGGTGACATCGTCGCGGAAGAACAGCGTCAGCGACAAGCCTTGATCGACGTGCTGCGTGGCTTCGGCGTAAGTATCAATAATTGCTTCCGGCCCAATCGAGTAGGCATCCTGATAAAGGTCGAGATTGTCGTTGGTCATAAACGGTGCCGGATAATAGACGCGGCCGGTTTTGCCCTCTTTACGGATCTCAATGCGCGACACAATCGGGTGAATGCTGGAGGTCGCATGGTTGATGTACGAGATGGAACCGGTTGGCGGAATCGCCTGCAGGTTCTGGTTGTACAGTCCATGCTGCATGACCGCTGCACGCAGCGCTTGCCAGTCGGCCTGCGTGGGGAGGGCAATCCCGGCATCGGCAAACAGTTTTTCCACCCGCGCGGTGCGCGGCAGCCAGGCTTGTTCGATGTACTTATCGAAGTAAGTGCCGCTGGCGTATTGCGACGCGGCAAAACCATCGAAACGCTGCTGATGCTCCTGCGCCAGCAGGTTTGAGGTGCGCACGGCGTGGTAGGTGACGCAATAGAAGTAGAGATTGGTGAAGTCCAGCGCCTCTTCTGAACCGTACGCCATGCCTTCACGCGCCAGATAACCGTGCAGGTTCATCTGACCAAGGCCGATAGCGTGCGAACGGCGATTGCCTTCCGCCACCGACGGCACCGAATTGATCTCACTCATTTCGGACACGGCGGTCAACGCACGCACGGCGGTTTCCACGGTTTGCGCCAGATTGCGTGAATCCATGGCATGCGCAATGTTGAGCGAACCAAGGTTGCAGGAGATATCTTTGCCGACGCGACGATAGCTGAGATCGTCATAGAACTCGCTGGCGCTGTTGACCTGCAAAATCTCGGAACAGAGGTTGCTCATGTTGATGCGGCCGGCAATCGGGTTGCTGCGGTTAACGCTATCTTCAAACATGATGTACGGATAACCCGATTCAAATTGAATCTCCGCCAGCGTCTGGAAGAAATCGCGCGGCTTGATGTAGGTTTTGGTGATGCGATCGTCCGCCAGCATCTCGTCGTAAAGCTCGCTGATGCTGATATCACCGAAGGCTTTGCCGTAGATACGTTCGACATCATACGGCGAGAACAGCGCCATATCGCGATTCTCTTTCGCCAGCTGGAAGGTGATATCCGGGATCACCACGCCGAGCGACAGCGTTTTAATACGGATTTTCTCGTCGGCGTTTTCGCGTTTGGTATCAAGGAAGCGGAAGATATCCGGGTGATGCGCGTTCAGCCACACCGCGCCTGCGCCTTGACGCGCGCCAAGCTGGTTGGCGTAGGAAAACGCATCTTCCAGCATTTTCATCACCGGAATCACGCCGGACGACTGGTTTTCAATGCGCTTAATCGGCGCACCCGATTCACGCAGGTTGGAGAGCAGAAACGCCACACCGCCGCCGCGTTTGGATAGCTGCAACGCTGAGTTCACCGCGCGACCAATCGATTCCATATTGTCTTCAATGCGCAGCAGGAAGCAGGAGACCAGCTCGCCGCGCTGCTGCTTACCGCAGTTGAGGAAAGTGGGCGTAGCGGGCTGGAAGCGACCGCTGAGCATTTCCGCCAGCAGCTCGCGCGCTAAGGTTTCGTTGCCGCGTGCCAGCGTCAGCGCCACCATGCAGGCGCGCTGTTCGAAGGTTTCCAGATAGCGTTTGCCGTCGAAGGTTTTCAGCGTGTAGCTGGTGTAAAACTTCCACGCACCGAGGAAGGTGTGAAACTGAAAACCCGCCGCATCGGCTTCGTCATGCAACTGGCACAGGAAATCGAATTCGTACTGATTCAGCACCTCGGCTTCATAGTAGCCTTCAGCCACCAGATAGCGCAGGCGCTCGCCCGCAGAAGCAAACTGCACGGTATTGGGTTGCACATGCTGCAGGAAGAACTGGCGCGTGGCGTCGTGATCTTTGCTGAACTGGATGCGGCCATCGGCGTCATACAGGTTCAGCATCGCGTTAAGCGCGTGGTAATCGGTTAGCGAGCTGTTCAGGGTGTCTGTCGTTGCCAAAATTGGGTCACTCCCGCTTTTACATTAGCGATATCGTCGGGGGTTCCCATCAGCTCAAAGCGGTAGAGATAAGGAACCTGACATTTCTGCGCAATGATGTCGCCCGCCAGGCAATAGCCTGCACCGAAGTTGCGGTTACCGGCAGCTATCACCCCGCGAATTCCGCGTCGGTTGGCATCATCATTGAGGAATTGAATAACTTGTCTGGGCACGGCACCGCGCGAACTGCCGCCGCCGTAGCTCGGCACCACTAAAATGTAGGGCTGTTCGATATGCAGGCGCTGCTTGCCATCAACCGGAATGCGGCGGGCAGGCAGCCCCAGACGAGTGATAAATCGGTGCGTGTTTTCCGACTGGCTAGAGAAATAGACCAGTGGAAACATGGCTTATCCCCCGACCGCCGCCAGCTGGTGCAGGCCGGCGATTTTGTCGGGACGGAAGCCGCTCCAGTGATCGTCTTGCGTCATCACCACTGGCACCTGGCGATAGCCGAGTGATTTGAGGTTGTCGATGGCTTCAGGTTGGCTATCAAGATTGATCAGCTGATAGTCGATACCTTTGCGGTCCATGGCATTTTTTGTCGCGTTGCACTGGACACAGTTATCTTTGGTGTAAATAATAATGCGCATGATTCGTATTTCCCTTTGATTGCGGTCAGATTGCGAGATACGAAGCAAAATCCGGTTTGCATCGAACTTCGTCCTTGACGACATTTGGTGACTGATTGATGAGTTGAATACTAGATGTAGTGTTGTTTAGGGTCAAGCCCACCAGATATAGGGATTTATGGTTTAGAACATCGGAAAATCGCTAAGCCCAGAGATCATGCACCTTCCAGGCCGGAAAAATATTTTGTAAAGAGAATGAGGTGGGAGATCAGGTCGAATTTTGTACGATCGGGCCCTCATCCCAACCTTCTTCCGCAGGCGGGAGAAGGGGCCGATCGCGCAAACTATTCCCTCTCCCGCTTGCGGGAGAGGGCTAGGGAAAGCGCGCACGAACTGCGCCCACAAAAAAGCCCCGCATCAGCGAGGCTTTTTAGGTCTATTTACAGGACAGGCCTATCGGCGTGAAGAGACCAACAGCGCGCCCAGTACCAGACCGATAGCAGCACCGACGCCAACGCCGTGCCACGGTTTGTCGTGTACATAGGCATCAACCTGCGTACCCGCATCACGTGCCGCCTGCGATACGCGACTCTGTCCACCGCTCAGTTTGGCACGCGTCTGCTTCAGCAGCGCCTGCGCCTGACTGCGCGCGCTATCAACCTCGTCTTTGGCTTCACTGCCATAAGATTTAAGTAACGCCTCTAGCGAATCGGCCAGTTCGTTTACATCCTGATTGATATCAATGTCATCGTTTTTTGCGCTTCGATTAAACATTTTTTAGCTCCCTTTGATTTAAAACGTAATACTCAGTGTAGACGAAGCGTGATTAAACGCAGGGATGTGCCAGGCTTTAGGGAAAATTCCGAATGCCCATGCCATCCTGCTGCTGTAAGGTTGCGGGGCTGTGAGAAGAGAGGAGCAAGCATGTATTTACGACCCGATGAGGTAGCACGCGTACTTGAGAAAGCGGGCTTCGAAATGGATACCCAGACGCCAAAGATTTACGGTTATCGCCGCGGCGAAAACTATGTTTACGTTAATCGCGAAGCGCGTATGGGACGTACCGCATTGATTATTCACCCGACGCTGAAAGAGAAAAGCCACAACTTCGCTGAACCGGCGTCAGAAATGAAAACCTGCGATCATTACACGCAATTCCCGCTCTACCTAATGGGCGATTCGCAGGAACATTATGGCATTCCGCACGGCTTCAGCTCGCGCGTTGCGCTTGAGCGTTATCTTCAGGGCGTATTCGGCGCCTAATGCTGCGCCCCGTTTTCGCGGGGCCGCAAACCTTTCCCATCCCATTCATTACTGTTTGCCGCATTGCAAATCCGCACGCTGACGCGTATAAACTTGTGTCCATATAGATGTTCAGACGTCCATACGGATAAATATCATGCAAACTCAGGATACGCCTCCTCAAGAAAATTTTAAGCGCACCATGAAAGTACGGCATCTGGTGATGCTGTCGCTCGGCGGCGTGATCGGTACCGGATTGTTCTTCAATACGGGCTACATCATCTCAACCACCGGTGCAGCCGGTACGTTACTGGCCTATTTGATTGGCGCGCTGGTGGTGTGGCTGGTGATGGTATGCCTGGGAGAATTGGCCGTCGCGATGCCGGAAACTGGCGCGTTCCATGTTTATGCTGCGCGCTATCTCAGCCCGGCAACCGGTTATACCGTCGCCTGGCTTTATTGGCTGACCTGGACAGTCGCGCTGGGTTCGAGCCTGACCGCCGCCGGATTCTGTATGCAGTACTGGTTCCCGAGCGTGCCGGTGTGGCTGTGGTGTCTGGTGTTTTGCATTGCCATTTATCTGCTGAATATTGTCTCAACGCGCTTCTTTGCTGAAGGTGAATTCTGGTTCTCTATCATCAAAGTGATCACCATCATCGCCTTTATCATTCTCGGCGCGGGGGCGATCTTTGGTTTTATTCCGATGAAAGACGGCAGCGCTGCGCCAGGATTGCATAATCTCACCGCCTCCGGCTGGCTGCCGCACGGCACGCTGCCGATTCTGATGACCATGGTGGCGGTGAACTTTGCTTTCTCGGGCACGGAATTGATCGGTATTGCCGCCGGTGAAACCGAGCAGCCGCAAAAAGCGCTGCCGCTGGCGATCCGCACCACCGTCGCCCGTTTAATCATCTTCTTTATCGGCACGGTATTCGTGCTGGCGGCGTTGATCCCAATGGATCAGGCGGGCATCGTCAAAAGTCCGTTTGTGCTGGTGTTCGAAAAGATCGGTATTCCGTATGCCGCCGATATCTTCAACTTCGTGATCCTTACTGCGATTCTTTCCGCCGCCAACTCAGGCCTGTATGCTTCCGGCCGCATGTTGTGGTCGCTGGCCAATGAGAACACGCTGCCGCGCTGTTTTGCCCGGGTTAACCGCCGCGGTATTCCGGTGCTGGCGCTGACGGTTAGCATGGTTGGCGGCCTGTTGGCGCTGTTCTCCAGCGTCATTGCGCCGGATACGGTATTTGTGGCGCTGTCGGCGATTTCTGGTTTTGCCGTGGTGGCGGTGTGGCTGAGTATTTGTGCCTCACATTATGTGTTCCGCCGTCGTCATCTGCAGGCGGGGGGCACCTTAAAGGAACTCGCGTATCGCGCGCCACTCTATCCGTTGACGCCAATTCTCGGCTTCCTGCTGTGTCTGCTGGCGTGTATCGGTTTGGCCTTCGATCCATCGCAGCGCATTGCGCTGTGGTGCGGCATTCCATTTGTGCTGTTCTGCTATGCCGCATACCATGTGACACAACGACGTAAGTCATCTCTTAAGGCTGAGGAGGCCAACGATGTCGCGTAATCCCATCGCGCAGGCACTAACCCAAACTGACACGCTGATTCTGGATGGTGCGCTGGCGACCGAACTGGAGGCGCGCGGCTGTAATCTGGCCGATGCGCTGTGGTCCGCCAAAGTGCTGATGGAAAATCCTGAACTGATTTATCAGGTGCATCACGACTATTTTGCCGCTGGCGCACATGTGGCGATCACCGCCAGTTATCAGGCTACACCGCAGGGATTTGCCGCGCGCGGATTAGATGAAGCGAAGGCGCTAGAACTGATCGCTCAGAGCGTGCAACTGGCGCAGCGGGCGCGTGACGACTATCGCGCATCTTCCGCCAGCACAGCGCCGCTGTTGGTGGCCGGTTCGGTCGGGCCGTATGGCGCGTTTCTGGCCAATGGTGCGGAGTATCGCGGTGATTACGCGCTGCCGGAAGAGGAAATGAAAGCGTTCCACCGTCCGCGCGTTCAGGCGTTGCTGGAAGCCGGTGTGGATCTGCTGGCATGCGAAACATTGCCGTCCTTTGCCGAAGCGCAGGCGCTGGTCAGTTTGCTGGCCGAATTTCCTGACAGCAGCGCATGGTTCTCCTTTACCCTGCGCGATGCCGAACACATCAGCGACGGTACGCCGTTAAGCAAAGTGGCCGAGCTGGTGAATGCGACGCCGCAGGTGGCGGCAATTGGCCTCAACTGCGTGGCGCTGGAGAGCGTGACGCCCGCGCTGCGTAACTTGCAGACGCAGAGTGACAAACCGCTGCTGGTCTATCCGAATTCCGGCGAGCAATACGATGCCAGCAGCAAAACCTGGCACTCGGCGCCGTCGGGCTGCACGCTGCATGACAAGTTCGCCGAATGGCAGCAGGCTGGTGCACGTCTGATTGGCGGCTGCTGCCGTACCACCCCGCAAGATATCGCGGCGATTGCGGCTTGTTGTCAACCGCAATAAAGCGCAGAAAATCATCAGTACTAGCGCGATTAAGCTCAGCCAGGGCAGTTTACACTGTCCTATCTGATGTTGAAGCGGACCTGCTATGAACCTGCGACTCCTTTTTCCTGCTTGTGCGCTGTTGCTGAGCGGCTGCGCCACTATTGTCGGCACTGAAACGCAACCGGTAAAAATCGACTCCTTGCCGCAAGGCGCGCGCTTCACCGTGCAGGATGAGACCGGCCGCGCGGTGGCGCAGGGCTATACGCCGCAAACCGTCGAGCTGGCGAAATCTACCGGTAATTATTTTGGTAAGAAGCACTATCAGGTAATGCTGGAGAGCCCGGGCTACGTGCCGATAACCTTGCCGATCGAGGCGAATGCCAATCTGTGGTATTTGCTGGGCAATATTCCGCTGTTGGGTTTTCCCGGCTGGCTGCTGGTCGATCCTTTCTATGGCGGCATGTACGATCTCAAACCTGAACATCCGCAACCGAAGCTGAATGTGGTGGGCGCACGCGGCTGATATTCAGGTGCGCATGAATGCGCACCCTACAAAAACCCGGCTGCATTAACGTAGGGTCGCCATTCATGGCGACCAAACAATCACTGCGCGGTGGGTTTCACCATCGCATTGGCAGGCTTATGCTGCGCCAGATATTGCTGCTGGAAAATGCACATGCGGATGGTGTTGCGGTACTCGCCGTTGATGAAAAACTCGTGCTTGAGCACGCCTTCCACCTCAAAACCCAGCTTGGTGTAGATGTGAATCGCCTTCTTATTCTCCTGATCAACAATCAGATAGAGTTTGTAGAGATTCAGCACCGAAAAGCCGTAATCCATCGCTAACTTCGCCGCTTTGGTGGCTAAGCCTTTGCCCTGATGTGAAGGATCGATAATGATCTGAAACTCAGCGCGGCGATGCACGTGGTTAATCTCGACCAACTCCACCAGACCGGCTTTGTGCCCATCATGCTCGACCACGAAACGACGCTCGGTTTGGTCATGGATATGTTTGTCATACAGGTCTGAAAGCTCGACAAACGCTTCGTACGGCTCTTCAAACCAATAACGCATCACGCTCGCGTTATTATCTAATTGATGCACAAAGCGTAAATCTTCCCGCTCCAGCGGACGTAACTTAACCGTCATACGGTGTTCCTTGTTGTTGAATGTTGCTCCACGATGCGGCCTTGCGCCATGCGTGCCGCGCGATCGCACATGTGATCGATCACATCGGGATCGTGGCTGACCAACACCATGGTTAAACCATCTTTCTGTTTCAGATCGTTCAGCAGGTTGAGGATCTCGGCCTGCACCGACATATCTAGCGCTGAGGTCGGCTCATCCAGCAGCAGAATCTTCGGTTCCAGTAGCAGGGCGCGCACAATCGCCACGCGCTGACGCTGACCGCCTGAAAGCTGATGCGGATAGCGATCCGCCAGCGCCGGATCCAGTCCGACATGGCGGAACCCGGCATTAATACGGTCGTCGATATTATCACGCTTGAGCATTTTTAGCGGCTCTGCCAGCGTGCGGCGCAGGCGATGGCGCGGATGCAGCGAGGCGTACGGATCCTGAAATACCATTTGCACATCGCGGCGCAGCTGTCCGGTAAACGCGTGGCCAGGCTGTACCGCGGTGCCCGCCAGCGACATGCTGCCGCTCCAGTGCGGATTCAATCCCGCCAGCACCCACAGCAGCGATGACTTGCCGCAGCCGGATGGCCCAACCAGACCAAAACACTCTCCGGCCGCGACCTGCAACGACACATCGTGTACCACGGCGCGCAGCTCGTAACCTTGCTTGTGCGATACGCTGAGGTTGGATAACTCAATCATAATTTTTCTCCAGCGCCGCGCGATCCAGTACCGGCAAACGCTCGCCGTGCGTGGCCTTACTCGGACGACAGGCCCACAACGTGCTGGTGTAAGGATGGCTGGCGTTGGCCAGCTCGGCGGCCGGCAAGGTATCCAGCACCCGGCCCTGATACATCACCATCACGCGTTCGCAGTGTTCGGAAACCTGTTGCAGATCGTGACTGATCAGCAACAAACCCATGTTGCGCTGATCCACCAGACGACGAATCAGCGCCAGCACCTGATCGCGCATCGCGTGATCGAGCGCTGACGTCGGCTCATCAGCGATCAGCAATTCAGGATCGGTAATCAGGGCGATCGCCAGCATCACGCGTTGACCCATGCCGCCAGAGAGTTGATGCGGATAGCGCTTCATTAACTGACGCGGATCGGGCAACCCGACGGCATCCAGCATCTCGCACACTTTCTCTTTGCGCTCGGCGCGGCTCAATTTGTGGTGCAGCACCAGCGGTTCTTCTACCTGCCAGCCGATAGTGCGCGTGGGATTGAGGGCGTATTTCGGATCCTGCATCACCATCGCCACTTTGCTGCCGCGCAGCTGGATCCAATCACGCTCGCGCAGGCTCAACGCATCGGTGCCGACAATCTGCAAGCGATCGGCATGCAAATGCAGCGCAGGCGACAGCAAGCCCATCAGCGTGCGCGCGGTGAGGGATTTACCCGAACCGGATTCACCTACCAGCGCAACACGTTCGCGGCCAATTTGAAAGCCGATGTTATCGACCAGCAGCGTATCATCGCTGCGAATCGTCAGGCCTTGTACATCAATTAACAGATCATTTGGCATGGCGAGTATCCAGTCGGTCACGCAGGCCATCGCCTGTCAGGTTAAACGCCAGGCTGGCGAACAGAATGGCACCGCCGGGTGCGGCAGCAACCCACCATTGGTCAAAGATCACTTTACTGCCTTCAGCCACCATCGAACCCCATTCGGCAGTGGGCGGTTGCACGCCCATACCGAGGAAGCCCAACCCGGCCGCTGAAAGAATAATGCCACCAAGACTCAGCGCGGCGCGCACTACCGCCGTTGGCATACACAGCGGCAGAATATGGCCAAACATCAGGCGCAAGCCGGTGATGCCCTGCATACGCGCGGCAGCAAGATAATCACTGCGGCGCAGCGCCAGCGTTTCTGCACGCGCCTGACGCGCAAACGGAGGCCAACTGGTGAGTGCCAGCGCCAGCGCGCCATTCATCAAACCGGGGCCGAGCATGGCGACCAGCGCCAGCGCGATCACCAGATTGGGTAGCGAGAGGAAGATATCGGTTATGCGCATCAACACGCGCTCGGTCCAGCCGCCAACGTAACCGGCAGTGATGCCGACCAGCAGGCCAACCGGAATGGTCAGTACCAGAATCAGTGACACCAGCAGCAGCGTCGGGCGCGCACCGTAAATTACGCGTGACAGTAAATCGCGACCAAAGCCATCGGTGCCAAACCAGTGCAGCGCCGACGGCGCTTGTAAGCGCTGTGAAATGATCTGCGCATTGGGATCAAACGGTGCCAGCAACGGCGCGAACAGCGCCATCGCCACCACAATCAGCACCAGCGTCAGACCGAGGGTGAGCGAGGTCACCCGCGCACGGCGGCGGCGCGGGCGCAGCGTTTCGAGTTCAGAGAGTTGTTGAGTCATCGGGTTCTCGGATCGGTTAACCAGGTCAGGGCATCGGCCAGCGCATTGAGCAGAATAAAGCAGCTACCAATTAGCAAGGTCGAGCCGAGAATCGCCGGTACATCAGAGGAAAACAGTGCGTTAGTCATGTAGCGACCCACGCCAGGCCAGGCAAACACCGTTTCGGTCAGCACCGAACCTTCCAGCAGCGTGGCGTAGGAGAGGGCGATGACGGTAATCAGCGTGCCGAGCACGTTGGGGAAAATATGACGCAGCAGGATGCGACCACGGCTTGCGCCCTTGGCGCGCGCCAGAACCACATACTCTTTGTTGCTCTCTTCCAGCAGCGCCGCGCGCAGCAGGCGCGTAATGCCCGCCATCGCCAGCAGGCCGAGTATCACCACCGGCAGCCACAAATGGGCAATTGCATTGCGGAACATCTCGGGATCGCCGGACATCCAGCTATCGATCAGCACAAAGCCGGTTTTCGGCTCCAGTGTGTAAATCCAGATGTCATCGAGCTGGCCCGGCCCGGCGGACCAGTGCAGCACGGCGTAAAACAGCAGCAAACCCAGCAAACCGAGCCAGAACACCGGCACAGAGTAGCCGAGGAGTGAAACAAAGCGCGCCACGTTATCGATGATGCTACCCGGTTTCCACGCTGCCAGCAGCGCTAAGGCAATGCCGAATACCGCGGCAAAAATCATCGCACAGGTTGCCAGCTCAATGGTGGCCGGAAAGGTGCGCATCAGGTCGGCGCTGACCGGCTGATTAGTGAGATGCGATAAACCGAGATCGCCGCGTGCCAGATGGCTGATATAGCGCCAGAACTGCACCAGCACCGGTTGATCGAGGCCGAGATCGTGGCGCACCTGCGTATAGGTGGCTTCGCTAGCGTGATCGCCAGCGATCTGTTGCACCGGATCGACAGGCGACAAGTGCGACAGCATAAAAGTGAACGCTAACAAACCGACCAGCGTCACCAGCAGCGACAGCAAGCTGGTGACGATGTGGCTAACACGTTGCCAGAGTGGCCGGGCGAACCCGGCCTGTGAAGCTGACACTGCCATTACTTAGAAACCTGCGAGTAATACACCATGTCCGGATTGATGCCTTGCACATAGCCTTGCAGATTGTCGCGCAGCGCAATCAAGTTTTTTGCCTGTAAGCCAATCACGTACGGTGAGTTCTTCAGCACTTCACGCTGCATCGCCTGATACAGCTCGACACGCTTGTTCGTGTCGCTCTCGGCGGTGGCCGCCAGCGTTTGCTTGTTCAACTCGGGTGTATGCCAGTCAGAACGGTAGGCGATGGTTTTGCTGCCATCTTCCGGGTTGTAGGCGAAGGACGCGGCGTTGGTATTGGGATCGAAATAGTCTGCGCCCCAGGCGTTCAGGGTGGCTTCGTATTTGTGCGCTTTCACGCGGGTAGAGACTTCTGAGCTAAGGCCTGGCTGCACTTCAACTTTCACGCCGCCTTTGGCGAAGCTGCCCTGCAATGCCTGGGCGATGTCGAGGTACGGCGGCTGGTTGCTGGTGGACAGCGTAAAGCTAACATTGGTCAGGCCGGCTTTCTTCAGAATGGCTTTGGCTTTCTCAGGATCGTAGCTGTATGGCGTGTCGTTGATTGCGCCAAGGAAGCCTTTCGGCAGGAAGGTCTGATGCACGTCGAACTGGCCTTTCAGCAGATCGTTGGCGATACCTTTATAGTCGAACAGGTAACGAGCCGCTTCCCACAGCGCCGGATTCTTCAGCACTGGATTTTCACCCACGTTGAACTGGATGTAATAAAGCGACGCCATGGGAATCGCTTCGGTCTTCACGCCCGCTTTGCCTTTCAGCGAGGCGATCTGATCAGCACCGAGGTTACGCGCAATATCCACATCGCCCTGTTCCAGCAGCAGACGACGCGCAGCCGGTTCCGGTACGTTCTTGATCAGGATGTTTTTCAGCTTCGGAGCGCCCGCGGGAGAAGTCGGGTTAGCCGACAGCAGAATCGCTTCATGTAGCACGACTTTACGAATCTGATACGGGCCGCTACCGGCAGAGTGAGTCCCGAGCCATGCGTGACCAAAGTCGCCATTCTTCGCGTTGGCTTGCGCGGTTTTCTCATCAACAATTGAAGAGACCGGCGCAGAGAGCAGGCTGAGAACATAGGCCGGACTGACGTTAGCGCTCCAGCTGATCTGCACGTGGTTGTCATCTACCTTCTTCAGGAAGGTATCGACGTTGTCTTTATTCCAGCCGAGTTGGGTAAGAATAAAGGAGGGATCGAGATTCAGTTTCACCACGCGACCCAGCGAGAAGATCACATCTTCCGGACGCAGCGGATTGCCGCTGGCGAACTGCGCGCCTTTGCGCAGCTCGAACGTCAGGCTGCGGTTATCGCTGCCCGCTTGCCATGACGTGGCCAGCGTCGGCTTTAAGTCGATGGGATTAGTGGGATCGGACTGAACCAGACGCTGATAAATGTTAGTGAACGCTTGCACTGTGGTCAGTTCAAAGCCCTGAGCGGGATCGAAGCTATCAGCATCATCCGTTGACTGGGCAATCACCAGGGTATCTTTTGGCGTCGCTGCCTGAACCGAGAAGGCAGCTACCAGCGATAACGCCAGCAGTGAGGGAATAATTTTTTTCATGTGTTGTTTCCTTGCCTAAAAAAAGTAACGCGAGTTTACGAGAGCGCAGCAATGAAGAATAGTCATTTTCAGGCTATGCATATGCATTAATGATCTAAGCCGAAGGGTTCAGTTATAAGGGGTGGTGTCGATCTAAAGCTGTTTGCCCGGTGCGCATAAATGCGCACCCTACAAATGCTCAGCGATATTGTCGAGGCGCCATTAACGGCGACCGGAATAGTTAATATCAACCCAACTACAACGAAATTTAAATGGTTTGTGAGTTACAGATAATTAACTTTACTTCGTTACTTCCCGGAATATAATAGCCGCAATTTCAAAGCAGGAGAGTTCAGTTGGACAGTCACCCTTTTAGATGGCATCACAAGGCAAGCTGACGCGCGAACTTTTTTGTCGCTGCTTGCCAACATGGCGGGCAGCAATCCTCCCTTTCTGATGATTGTTCCCTGAAAACGACACTGTCGCGTGCTTTAGCGCGTGGGAATATCATCATGCACATGATTTTTAATACACTTTTCCCTCCACCTCGATACGCGCGCTGAACCTCAGCGTGCTGATTTTCTCTGCGTACCAGGCAGCGTTCCGCTGTTCGGTTGCGTAGTATTTACCATCGTCGTTATTTATGACTCGTTATTTAACGAGCGACTCTTTTCGTCTTTGATTTCCGGGAGGTGATATGGAAATTCCCGACAGGTTATTTTTAATTTAATTAAGTATTGCCGTTAATTTAATTTGTGTGCCATGCACACAGGGATTTTTATTGCCGTAAATAAGAGGAATGTCATCATGACTGACATGAAACTCAACCAGAACAAAAAAGCCTGGAATACCACGCGCCAGACACGTCAAAAAACACCACGTTACCTGATTGAAGATGAGGCCGGTTTCACTGCCGACGAAACGCTGGTGCGTTTGCGCAGCGACGCGCTTGGCCTGAGTGAGCGTGAAGCCGAGGCGCGCTTAGGTGTGTATGGTCGCAATCAGGTTGAACACGACAAAGCGCCACCGGCTTTAGTGCAGTTGCTGCAAGCATTCAACAATCCGTTTATTTATGTGTTGATGGCGCTGGCATTAGTGAGCTTTTTCACCGATTTCTGGCTGCCGCTGCGCCGCGGCGAGGAGACCGATCTGACCGGTGTCATCATCATTGTGACGATGGTAACGCTCAGCGGTTTGCTGCGCTTCTGGCAGGAGTTCCGTACTAATAAAGCGGCGCAGGCACTGAAATCGATGGTGCGCACCACCGCCACCGTGCTACGTCGTGAATCAGCACAGCACGCACCGCTGAAACAGGAAGTGGATATCGCCACGCTGGTGCCTGGCGATATCATCTACCTTTCAGCGGGGGATTTGGTGCCTGCTGATGTGCGCCTGCTCGATTCGCGCGATCTGTTTATCAGCCAGGCGATTTTAACCGGCGAATCGCTACCGGTTGAGAAATATGACGTTACCGGCCACGTCACCAGCAAAAGCAGCGGTGCCAGCGAGCAGGGCTCATCGCTGCTAGAACTGGGCAGCGTCTGCCTGATGGGCACCAACGTTTCCAGCGGCAGCGCGAAAGCGGTGGTGGTGGCGACCGGTAGCGAAACCTACTTCGGTAGCCTGGCAAAATCGATAGTGGGTAATCGCTCACAAACCGCCTTTGACCGCGGCGTAAACAGCGTGAGCTGGCTGCTGATCCGCTTCATGTTGGTGATGGTGCCGGTAGTGCTGTTGATAAATGGCTTCACCAAAGGCGACTGGCTGGATGCTTCGCTGTTTGCGCTGGCGGTGGCGGTAGGCTTAACGCCTGAAATGTTACCGATGATTGTCAGCTCGAATCTGGCGAAAGGCGCCATCGCCATGTCGCGGCGTAAAGTGATCGTCAAACGCCTGAATGCGATTCAAAACCTTGGCGCGATGGACATCCTGTGCACCGACAAAACCGGCACATTGACCCAGGACAATATCATTCTTGAACATCATCTGGATTGTGCTGGCGTGGAAAACTCACGCGTGCTGATGCTCAGTTGGCTCAACAGTCATTATCAAAGCGGCACGCTGAACCTGATGGATCGCGCCATTTTGCAGTACGGCAAAAACCGCGTTAGCGAGGCGGTGGGCGACAGCTACATCAAAGTGGATGAACTGCCGTTTGATTTCATCCGCCGTCGCGTTTCGGTGGTAGTACGCGATCGTCGTCTGAATCAACAGATGCTGATCTGCAAAGGCGCGGTGGAAGAGATGCTGAGCATCGCGACCGCCGAGCGCGAAGGCAAGTTGGTGCAGCCGCTGAACGAGACGCGCCGTGCAGAGTTGTTGGCGCTGGCGCATCAATATAATGAGCAAGGTTTCCGTGTATTGCTGGTGGCCAGCCGCGTGCTGGATGAGCCGGGCTTACAGCAGCCGTTGAGCGTGGCGGATGAGCAAGGATTAATGGTAGAAGGACTGCTCACCTTCCTCGATCCACCGAAAGAGAGCGCTGCCAAAGCCATTAGTGCGCTGCATGATAATGGCGTCAGCGTCAAAGTGCTGACCGGCGATAATCCGGTTGTCACTGCGCGCATTTGCCAGCAGGTGGGCATTGATAGCAGCGCGATCCTTACCGGTGACCAGATTGCTTTGATGAGCGACGAGCAGTTGGCGGTAGCTGCTGCACAAAGTTCGGTGTTCGCTAAACTCACCCCGCTGCAAAAATCGCGTCTTGTGAGTACGTTGCAGCAACTCGGTCACACCGTTGGCTTCCTGGGAGACGGCATTAATGATGCACCGGCGCTGCGTGATGCTGATGTGGGGATTTCGGTCGATAGCGCGGCGGATATCGCGAAAGAGTCTTCCGATATTATCCTGCTGGAAAAAGACTTGATGGTGCTGGAAGAGGGCGTGATGAAGGGACGCGAAACCTTCGGCAACATCATTAAGTACCTGAACATGACCGCCAGTTCTAACTTCGGTAATGTCTTCTCGGTGTTGGTGGCGAGCGCCTTTATTCCGTTCCTGCCGATGCTGGCGATTCATCTACTGATTCAGAACCTGATGTACGATCTGTCTCAGCTGGCGTTGCCATGGGACAAAATGGACCGCGAGTTTCTGCGCAAACCGCGTAAATGGGATGCACGTAATATCAAACGCTTCATGCTGTGGATTGGACCGACGTCGTCGATTTTCGATATCACTACCTTTGCAGTGATGTGGTATGTGTTTGCGGCGAATACGCCAGAAATGCAGTCGCTGTTCCAGTCCGGCTGGTTTATTGAGGGCTTGTTGTCCCAGACGCTGGTGGTTCACATGCTGCGCACGCAAAAGATCCCGTTTATCCAGAGCCGTGCGGCGCTGCCGGTACTGCTCACCACCGCTTGTGTGATGATCGCCGGTATTTTGCTGCCGTTCTCACCGCTGGGCGCGATGGTTGGTTTAGTGCCACTGCCGTGGACCTACTTCCCTTGGCTGGTGGCAACACTGCTGGGTTATTGCGTGGTCGCGCAGGGCATGAAAATGCTCTACATCAAGCGCTTTGGTCAGTGGTTTTAAGTACAGGGAGGTGAAATGCGCAACCGCAATCTCAATAAGGTGGTGTTCCATCTGCTGCTGATGATGGTGATCATCGTAGTGTTATCGCTGGTATTTCGGTAATCGTTTTAAGGGCAGGTTCTTCTGCCCTTTTCTTTACGCTTCGTCCGGCTGGTAATAGGCAGCGGCTGGCGTTTAAAGGTAACAGATATAAGAGAAACGTGTTGATTGAGTGATGCGTGGAAGTCTAAGGGGATTACTCTAAAGATGCAAAAAATCGCCTCTCTATATAGGTGCGCATAAATGCACAACTTACTAAAACGCAACAAAATAAACGCAGGGTCGTCATTTATGGCGACCTATTAGCGCTTAGCTCACAAGGATTTAACGATTATTTAAGAGGTTAACGTTGAGGGTTTATTCATATGAATAAAATAATTAAAACTTTTAGTTGAATAGCTAAATACTTTTGTGAGCCTTGCCGCACTAATCAGACGCCGATATCTGGCTTTCGATAGTTATTGATAAACATCAAACAAATAACGTCTGGCTCCTCGCTATGATGCGTGCTGTTTCAGATGAGGTGCGCGTAATAAGGTGAAGCCAACAGCACGCATCGGGATAGGGAAATTCAGCCTGGACAGATGGTACAGAATGATGCGTTATACTATTAATTCCTGCCTGATTTTTGACACCATAGACGGCTCGTTAACGCCGTGTGACGGCTCCTCATCTGATAGCCATCTTTCTATTACTGCCAGTTCGTTATTGCATTTTTTTCTACAAAATACTGGGGTGGTTAATCGAGAAGAAGTGCTTAAGCGCGTGTGGGACGATCAAGGACACACCTCGTCAAACAGCAATCTAAATCAATATCTGAGTATGCTGCGTAAAACATTCCGCCTTTACGGCATTGATAACGTGATTGTGAGCATTTCACGCGGCAATCTTCAATTGAACCCGTCTGTCATCATCGAAATACTGCCCTCTTCACCCGTTGCTTTACCCGATATGATGCGGAGGAAAAAAGAGTCATCTTTCCAGCAATTCGGCGAATTATCCTCTCAAGCCGGTTGGAATATCGCCAGTGCAACACTGTTGAGCCTGGCTTGTATACTCATGATGTTCACCTATTATGGGAAACTCAGCCCACCCGCAATAACGTTGACACCTTTATCATCTAAGCAATGCGATTTATCTGTCGTCGAGGAGATGTTGGCAACATTTAATCAAACTCCCTATGTCAAAAATTTTAATGCGGTGCGGCAAACGCTTAATATTGAGTGTCAGCCCGGTCGGAAGTTTATTTTTTTCTATGATGATAAGCTGCAAAAGGAGGGACTTGGCCGCGTGTTTTTAGCCCACTGCGCTAAACAGAAGAGCAATGTTTTTAGTTATTGCGATAACTATTTCTATTACGCATGGAAACCCACGTGAAATTTGCACCTCGCCCACTCTTTATCGCCTCTACATGCGTGGCCGTTGCGGCCTTGCTCATTTCAGGTTGGGATTATTTATCTGCTCAACGAGCAAACGAGTTAAATTGTTCGACCAAAGCGGTTATGCATTTTGAAGGCATGCAGTATCAAAACGTCAATGCAAATGTACATTTTAATTTTCGCGAGCAGGGTAAAGGATCACTGATTGTTGAGGGCTACACCCACTCCAATTCAGGATCGCTATATTTACAACGCTATGTCTCTTTTCGTTATTCAAGCCAACGCATTTCACCCGCTGAAAGGCATTATCGCATCGTTCAGTGGCAAGCTAGTGCCTCATCAATAGATGAATCTCCCGATGTGATTTTTGACTACTTTATGCGCGAGATGTCCGACAGCCACGACGGTCTTTTTCTCAATGTACAAAAGCTCAACGAAAAAGCGGTGCTTATCGGATCAATCAATTCTCCTCTGTTTATCTGCGCGCTGAAATCGGGTAGCTAATTTAGCGCAAACACCTCCTTTTGCTGCGGCTCAACTCCTCGCAAATAAAACGTTTCTACTCACTCATAGTTACTCTTCGTCGATCCCGGCGAAACAATGATTTTGTCCACACTTTTGCCCGCAGCGGCGAACCATTGTTTATCACTTAATCAGCATTCAAATAACAACGCAGATAAGGCGTGCAATCCGCGTTTTTTACACGTAGCAAACCTATCTAAAGGCCGCTCTAAAACAGCATTAATAAATAAAAATACGGTTTAGAAAACAAAATATCAGCACGTTAATCTAAATATCAACCTGGAGTGGATTTAAATTCCGTTAATCTCTGCGTTGCCTATATTGGGTTCCGAACCGCTAACGACGGTGTGACTGCGGCCAGTGGGGCGCTCAATGACCAAGAGGAAGGTGTTATGGGTGATGCATTAGGGCTGATTGAAACCAAGGGATTAGTCGCTTGCATTGAAGCAGCAGATGCAATGTGTAAATCCGCCAATGTGCAGCTGATTGGTTATGAAAATGTCGGTTCGGGGTTGGTTACCGCCATGGTGAAAGGCGACGTCGGTGCAGTGAAAGCCGCTGTGGAATCCGGTGTCGAATCTGCTGAGCGGTTGGGTGCGGTGGTGACCTCGCTGGTGATTGCCCGGCCCCATAACGACATCAATAAAATTGTTATCAAACATAAAGCTTAAACGGGAGAACGCAAATGGGAGATGCATTAGGTCTGATTGAAACCAAAGGCTTGGTGGCCTGTATCGAAGCGGCGGATGCCATGTGCAAAGCCGCCAATGTAGAACTGATCGGTTATGAAAACGTCGGTTCAGGTCTGGTGACTGCCATGGTGAAAGGGGATGTCGGCGCGGTAAAGGCGGCGGTGGATTCTGGCGTGGAGTCTGCACAGCGCATCGGTGAAGTCGTCACCTCATTAGTGATTGCGCGTCCACACAACGACATCAACAAAATCGTTATGCAGTACAAAGTGGCTGAATAAAGGGAATAACCATTATGAAAGAAGCTCTCGGGTTGATTGAAACCAAAGGTTTAGTGGCCTGTATTGAGGCCGCTGATGCGATGTGCAAAGCCGCCAATGTTGAACTGATCGGCTATGAAAACGTTGGATCTGGCCTGGTGACGGCGATGGTGAAAGGCGATGTGGGCGCGGTTAATGCCGCAGTAGATTCCGGTGTCGAAGCGGCGAAACGCATTGGTGAAGTAGTCACCGCTCGTGTTATTGCGCGCCCACATAACGACATCGAAAAAATCGCGGCGCAGCACAAAGCCTGACGCATTCCACTCTTTGTGCGCTGATGAAGGATTGACTCATGATGGAACTGGACCGCGACTTAAGCTCCCGCCAGCAGGCGCGGGAGTTAGTGCGCAAGGCGAAAATTGCTCAGGCGCAATTCGCCACGTTTACTCAGCAGCAGATTGATAATGTCGTAGAACATATTGCCCGCCATGCAGCTCAGCATGCAGAAGCCCTGGGGCGCATGGCCTGCGAAGAGACCGGCTTCGGCAACTGGCAAGATAAAACGCTGAAAAATCAGTTTGCTTCATTGCAGGTTTTCGAGGCCATCAAATCGATGAAAACCGTGGGTATCATCCATGAAGATACCGTGAAGCAGGTGATGGATATTGGCGTGCCGTTGGGCGTAATTTGCGCGCTGGTGCCTTCAACTAATCCAACCTCCACTATTTTTTATAAAACGCTGATCGCGCTCAAAGCCGGCAATGCCATTGTGTTTTCACCGCATCCCGGCGCACGGCAATGCAGTTTACGTGCGATTGAAATTGTCACACAGGCAGCAACCGAAGCCGGCGCGCCTGCGGGAATCGTCAGTGGATTAAGCCAACTCACCCAGGAAGCCACTTCTGAGCTGATGCACAGCAAGGAGATTTCACTGATTCTCGCCACTGGCGGGGAGGGCATGGTGCGAGCTGCTTATGCTTCGGGGACGCCAACCATCAGCGGTGGCCCGGGCAATGGGCCCGCGTTTATTGAACGCAGTGCCAATATCCAGCAGGCCGTTGCGGACATCATTACCAGTAAAACCTTCGACAACGGGGTTATCTGCGCCTCTGAACAGTCAATCATCGTTGAGCGGTGTATCTATGACGAAACGCGACGCGAATTAGAAACGCAGGGCGCCTGGTTCATGAATGCCGATCAAGCGGCAAAAATGGCGGCATTACTCCTGCGCGCTAACGGCACCATCAATCCTCAAGTGGTAGGCAAAACCGCACTTGTGCTGAGCGACATGGCGGGATTCAGTGTGCCGGCGACTACGCGCGTATTAATTGCTGAACAAAACGAAGTATCACGTACCAATCCTTATGCGCGCGAGAAATTGTGTCCGGTGCTGGGAATGTATGTCGAAGAAGATGGACAACATGCCTGCCAGCGCGTGGTTGAGCTACTCACTAACGAAGGCGTTGGCCATACCTTAGTCATTCATACCCGCGACCCGCAGATCGTGCGGCAATTCAGCCTCGAAAAGCCGGTGCACCGCATTCTTATCAACACGCCTGCGGCCCTGGGTGGCATCGGTGCAACCACCAATATCATGCCCGCTTTGACACTCGGTTGTGGCGCAGTTGGCGGTGGTTCCAGCTCTGATAATGTCAGTCCGCTTAATCTGATCAACATCCGCAAAGTGGGTTACGGCGTACGTTCGATCAACGCTTTGCGTCCGCCTGAATCTCACATCTCTGTGGCGATACCTGAAACGGCAACCGTGAAAGCTTCACCAGCGAGCATTTTTGATGATGCGCGTTTTACGCAGAGTGGGGATGACCAACGCTTTGTTTCAGCGATACCACCGCCTGCGCCCTCGGAAGAGGTCAGCGCGCAACAGGTTGAACGCATCATCCGCCAGGTATTGGCAAAACAATCGACGGCAACTTTCTGAATTGAGGCGATAAAACGATGATTCTCGCAAAGGTTACGGGCCATGTTGTTGCTACGCAAAAGTGCGATGCGCTGCGCGGTAGCAACTTATTGCTGATTAGCGCATTGGGCGATGATCAACAGGTGATATCGGACCGAAGCTGGGTTGCCGTCGACATTGTGGGCGCAGGGATGGGTGATGTGGTATTGGCTGAAAATTACGTTGCCCTGAGCAAAGAGCAGTACAAAGCGATGTCGGTGGTCGCCATTGTCGAGAAAGTGTTTCGTGAGGCAAGGGAGTGAATCAACCATGAGGGAATTTCAGCTAAAGCCGCGGATTCAGTTCGGCAAGGATGCGCTGGCGCAACTGAGCGGGTTACCGGCTCTGAATGCGTTGTTGGTGACCGATCAAGCCATGGTACAGCTCGGTTATGCGCAAAAAGTCACTCAGCTATGGCAGCAACAAGGCACCCGCTTTCAGGTGTGGGACGACGTAAAGGCGGATCCCGATGTCGCCACCGTGGCGCGCGGTGTTGCGCTGATGGAAAACCACTATCCACAACTCATCGTCGCCTTGGGTGGCGGGTCGGTGATTGATGCGGCGAAAGCAGTGCTGTTCACGCTGGCCAATGATGTCTCGGCACCGAAGCGTGAGCGCCCGTGTTTTGTCGCCATTCCAACGACCAGTGGCACGGGATCGGAAGTTACTGCGTTTTCCGTAGTCAAAGCACAAGGGGAAAAACTGGTATTGGTTGATAGCGAAATGCTGCCCGATATCGCCATTCTTGACCCCGCATTTGTTGCCTCAGTGCCGCCCGCTATCACCGCCGATACCGGCATGGATGTGTTATGCCATGCGCTTGAAGCTTACGTCTCGATTCACGCCAGTGATTTCTCCGATGCGCTGGCAGAGAAAGCGGTTCAGCAGGTGTTCAGCTATTTACCGTCCTGCTGGCGCAACGGTGAAGATACATTCGCCCGCGAGAAAATGCATAACGCCTCTTGCATGGCAGGTATGGCTTTTACCAATGCATCACTCGGCATCACCCATAGCCTGGCACATGCGCTTGGCGGAGTATTTGGCATCCCACATGGACGTGCTAACGCCCTATTAATGGGGCATATCGTGGCGTGGAACGCGGATTATGCAGGCAGTTGCGACAACGTTGCGGCACAGAAATATGCGCATCTTGCACGCCTGCTTGGATTACCGGCAGATAACGCACGGCAGGGCGTATGCAGCTTGCTACTGGCTATTCGCGCCATGCAAGAGGAGATGACATTGCCGCTCGGCATCGAGGCGTTAGCGGTAGACGCGGAGCAATTTGAGCAGCAATTGTCGGCGCTGGCCCATCAGGCATTGCGCGACAGTTGTACCCCGACAAACCCACGCAAGCCGGATCTGGCCGCGCTTATCGCTCTGCTACGTCAAGCATGGAGCATTGATGCCAACGTTCTGCGTGCTCAGGAACATTAAAAAGAACATCAGGAGATCCTCATGTCACATTACAGCCTTACGCCACGCATAAAAGTACTGGCGGAACGTTTACTTAGCCAAAAAAGCACACTGTGTTCTGAGCATGCGGCTTTGCTGCATGCCATTGATAGTCAGGTAAGTGGTGTGCCTGCGGCTGTTAAGCCCGCACGCCGTTTCTATGAGCTGGTGCGTCAGATGCCCGCGACGATCGAAGCCGATCAGTTGATTATTGGCAATGCGACGGGAAAGCCGCACGGTTCACTATTTCATGATGAAGCTACCCGCAACCGTCCTTCGGTGTTCCAGTTCTTAAACCTTGATGGGCTCCCTGTTTCACCGGATTACAAGGTGGTTATTGAGCAGGGCGTGCTGACCATGCGTAATAAGCTGGAAAAACAGTGCGAAGCGCTAAGCAGTAGCATTAGCCGCAGCAGTATCGATGAAGCCAATGCCTGCCGTGCCGCGATATATGCCTGCGATGCATTAATCACATTGGCAAAGAATCTCGCCGATCAAGCCGATACGCGAGTTATCACCGAACAGAACAGCTATCGCCGGGCTGAGCTGCGTGAAAGTGCCGAGATATTACGGCATGTGCCTGCGCAGCCTGCGCGAAGTTTTAAAGAAGCCTGCCAGGCTTTCTATCTGTTTCAATTGGCAGTGCTGATGGATAACGGCGAGTATGCCGTCAATCCATGTGGTGCTGACAAAGCTCTCTTCCCTTGGTATCAACATGATGTGGAAAGCGGAAAAATCAGTGTGCAGCAGGCATATGAGATTGTTGAAAGCCTGTGGTTCAAGCTGGCTGAGCTGAGTGAGGTGCGCGCTGAGCGTGCCATTCAGGGCTATCCGATGTTTGATGCAATGCTGTGTGGCCACGCGATCGATGATAACGCTATCGCTATCAATGAACTCTCCTCACTATTCCTAAGCGCCCAGCAGAATCTCAGCGCACTGAATCTGCCCGTACGTCTGTTCCGCGGCACGGCTTCAATAGAAAGCCCTATCGCCGCTACTGACGAAATGCCCGTAATGGAAGGCTTATCGCCACGCATGCAGCGTTTACGTAACCACTATTTGCAGGCGCGTCCGAGTGTCTCCATCTATAGGGCGTTGGCTTTCACCGAGGTCGTCAAAAATAATCCGGGGCTGCCGGTGGTGTTACAGCGTGCAAAAGCCTTCCGTCGTGCCTGTGAGACTGCACCAATCCTGATACAAAATGATGAGCTGATTGTCGGCCATCCGTGCGGTAAACCTCGAGCAGGCGCCTTTTCACCCGATATCGCCTGGCGCTGGGTGCGCGATGAGCTCGACACCATGGGTACACGTCCGCAAGATCCTTTCGTCATCAGCGAAGCGGACAAGAAAACCATCCGCGAAGAGATTGTCCCTTTCTGGGAGGGCCGCTCGCTGGATGAAATCTGCGAGGCACAATATCGTGAAGCGGGCGTTTGGTCTTTCAGCGGTGAAACTTTTGTCAGCGATCTTTCCTATCACCAGATCAACGGCGGTGGCGATACTTGCCCAGGTTACGACGTACTGCTGTTTACCAAGGGGATGAGCGGGATTAAAGCTGATGCGCAAGCGCATTTGGCTACCCTAAGCATGGAAAACCCTGAGGATATCGATCGCATCTATTACTACAAAGCGGCGATAGAAACCTGCGAAGGGGTAATGAATTACGCTCAACGTATTGCATCTCATGCACGCGAACTGGCATCGACAGAATCAAACCCTCTACGACGCACTGAGTTGTTGACGATTGCCGAGGTTAATGAAAATGTCCCCGCCAATCCGCCTAAGACCTTGCAGGAAGCGTTGCAAAGCATCTGGACGGTGGAGTCTCTGTTTGAAATCGAAGAGAACCAAACCGGGTTATCTCTGGGGCGCGTCGATCAATATTGCTACCCGATGTTTGCGGAAGATATCCGCACCGGTCGACTAACGGCAGAATCCGCAGTCGAAATGCTGCAGGCGTTCATTATCAAATGTGCTGAGCTGATGTGGATGTCCAGCGAAGCCGGCGCCAAGTATTTTGCCGGTTATCAGCCGTTTATTAATCTGACAGTAGGGGGGCAGAAGCGCACCGGCGGCGATGCCTGTAATGATTTGACCTATCTGATTATGGACGCCGTGCGTTTTGTGAAGGTTTATCAGCCTTCATTGGCCTGTCGTATTCATAATCAGTCGCCGCAAAAGTACATGGAAAAAATCGTTGATGTCGTAAAAGCCGGTATGGGTTTCCCAGCCTGCCACTTCGATGATTCTCATATCAAAATGATGCTGCGCAAAGGTTTTGATTTTGAAGATGCGCGTGATTACTGCCTGATGGGCTGCGTAGAGCCGCAAAAATCAGGACGTATTTATCAGTGGACTTCAACCGGCTATACACAGTGGCCGATTGCCATTGAGTTTGTGCTAAATCGCGGTCGTATGGTGCTGTTTGACAGTTATCAGGGACTTGACACCGGAGAGCTCAGCGAGCTGAAAACCTTCGAACAATTTGATGCTGCGGTAAAAAAACAGGTAGCGCATATTGTGCGTTTGTCTGCAGTAGGCACGGTTATTAGCCAGCGCGTCCATCGTGAAGTCGCGCCCAAGCCGCTCATGTCATTGCTGGTGGAAGGTTGTATGGCGAGCGGTAGGGATGTGGCCGCGGGCGGGGCGATGATCAACCACGGCCCGGGGCTTATTTTCTCTGGTTTGGCGACGTATATTGATTCCATGGCTGCAATTCGCAAACTGGTTTACGAAGATCGTCAATACACGTTGGAACAGATGCGCGATGCGATGTTGGCTAATTTTGTCGGCTACGATGCGTTGCGCCGTGACTGCCTGAATGCGCCAAAATATGGCAACGATGACAAAAATGTCGACTTACTGGCCCTGGATATTACCGAATGGACGGAAAAAGAGTGCCGGCAATATCAGATGCTGTATTCAACATTGAGTCACGGAACGCTGTCTATTTCCAATAATACGCCTATCGGTGAACTCACTAACGCAACGCCGAATGGTCGACTGGCCTGGATGCCGCTATCAGATGGCATTAGTCCAACGCAGGGCGCGGACAAACAAGGTCCTACTGCGGTGATCAAGTCTGTCAGTACCATGAATGTTGAGACCATGAATATTGGCATGGTGCATAACTTTAAATTCCTCAAAGGATTATTAGACACCCCGGAAGGACGCCAGGGATTGATCACCCTGCTACGCACGGCTTCTATCCTCGGTAACGGGCAGATGCAATTCAGCTATGTCGATAATGAAGTGTTGAAAAAAGCACAGCGTGAACCGGAGAAGTATCGCGATTTAATTGTTCGCGTAGCGGGATATAGCGCTTACTTCGTTGAACTGTGTAAAGAAGTTCAGGATGAAATTATCAGCCGCACGGTAATAGAGAAATTCTAGTTTTAAAAGGAATGAATGACAGGGATGTCTAACAAGGAGTGTATTATGGAAGCAGCGGCAGAATTAAAAGGAAGAATATTTAATATTCAGAAATACTCTATTTATGATGGCGAGGGTATTCGTACTCTGATTTTTTTTAAAGGCTGTAATATACGCTGTCCCTGGTGCGCAAATCCTGAAGGATTGGTGAAAGCTTTTCAAGTGATGTTTTCACGTGAGAAATGCATTGATTGTGGTGATTGCGTGAGTGTTTGTCCCGCAGGTGTTCATCTAAATGTTGAGGGTAAACATGTTATCGACCGCTCAGCTGAGTGCATTGGTTGCCGGGAATGTGAAAACATCTGTACGCAACGTGCATTAGATATTCTGGGTAAAGATGTCACCGTAGCAGAGTTGATGGACATTATTATGCAGGATTATGATTTTTATCTTTCATCCGGTGGTGGCGTCACTATTGGTGGTGGTGAAATGAGCCTGCAAACCGATTTTGCCGTTGCGCTCTTCACTGAATGTAAAAAGTTGATGATTAATACAGCGGTGGAAACGCAAGGGACAACGTCACTGGTTAATTATGAAAAGTTAAAGCCAGTAACAGATACCTTTCTGTTCGACCTTAAACACATAATCAGTGCGCAACATAAGGTTTTATTCGGCATTGGCAATGAATCCGTGCTGCGTAATCTTGAATGGTTAGTGGACTCAGGTGCGAAAGTTATCGTCAGAATGCCTTTGGTTCGTGGTTACAACGATTCCTACGATGCCATAACAGGAGCAATTAATTATATTTCTGAACTGGCAAAACGCGGCAATATCTTACGAATTGATATTTTACCTTATCATCAATTAGGTAAGGCGAAGTATGAACGGCTGGGGATGGATTATCCCATTCATCACGATTCCTCTTATAGCCAGCAAGAGCTGCAACGCCTGGAAGTGTTTCTGAAGAAATTTGAATTTGATATTCGCTTAGTTCGGCATTAATCGGAGGCGCAATGAACAGTTTGGGCATTATTGAAACGATAGGTTTGGCTGCGGCAATACAGGCAGCTGATGCCGCCTGTAAAGCGGCGAATGTGAACTGCATTGGTTATCGCACGGTAGGATCTGGTCGAGTGAATATCTGCTTTGTTGGCGAAATCAGTGCCATCCGTACTGCCATTGAATATGGCATTAGCGTTGTTAAAAGCGAACAGCGGCTTGCTTCGCTAATCATTGCTCGTCCGGAGCAAAGCGTAGTTGCGGCTTTACAAACCTTAAAGGGCAGGGGGTTTTATTTGACACATAAGCCTGCTGTTTTTAAAGCAGCGGTTATGCCAGAAATCACGCGTTCTGATGAGAATAAAGAGCAAAAAGTGTCCATTAAGAAAGGACAGAAATCATGATGGATGCCCAGGTTTTACAGCGTATTGATGTTCATCTTTCAAGATCTAACGCCTTAATACCGGTCGGCATTTCTAATCGTCATGTTCACTTATCGCGTGAAGATGTGGACATTTTATTTGGTAAGGGATACCCGTTAACTCCGTGTAAACCTTTGCGGCAACCGGGGCAATTTGCTGCGCAAGAAACCATTACGGTCGTGGGGCCAAAAGGTTCGCTGCAGCACGTACGTGTACTTGGGCCTACTCGCTCTGCATCACAGTTGGAACTCTCCCGTGCTGATTGCTTTGCGCTGGGTATCAAAGCGCCGATAAGGGAATCAGGGGCATTGGACAACGCGGGCAATGCATTGCTCATCGGTCCGGCAGGCCATGTTGAATTACGGTCTCAGGTGATTTGTGCCTGGCGGCATATCCATATGTCACCGCTGGATGCGAGCAGAATGAATGTTATCCATGGGCAGCAGGTCAGCGTGCGATCTCAGGGCAAGCGCGGCTTGATCTTCGAAGCCGTGATTGTACGCGTCGATGAAAACTTTGTTCTTGAGTGTCATCTTGATATTGAAGAAGCCAATGCCGCAGGGTTGAGCAACGGCGAGATGGTGACGTTGGTGCAATGAAGAGGATGTGACATGACGGAAAGGGATATTGAGCGGCTTGTCGCGTTAACTTTGCAGCGTTTATGCCGACCAACGCTATTACTGATCTCAGAAGCACAAGAATACCGGGAGATTATATATTCGCGGCTGGCAAGTTGTGACTGTGCTTATCGACTCGCATTTGAAGGGGACGAAGAAGAGGCATCATGGCGTTCATTAGGCGCTGGATTTGATAACGAAGTCTGGGTGGATAATCTGTCACCAATATCTTATAGCGCGTTGGTCATTCCATTTCTTAGCTATTCACTGGCGGCGGATGTGGTAAATGGCGTGATTCGTCGACCATTTGCAAAAGCTATCCATCAGGCACTCAGTAGTGGGTTACCTGTGCTGGCATTGCATTATTACTGCGATCCAGAAAGTGAAATTAATCGTATAAAAGGGAAAAATCCACACCCAGGCTACATCGAACACGTTCAGGCAACGTTGATGACCTTGAGACGCATGGGGGTCACTTTGTGTTCCTTAGATGCGTTAATCGCTAAATTGAACGGAAGTGAAACGTCTGACGCTGCGGCAATAACACGACGTTATATTACGCTCAATGACATTATTAATAAAAAAGTAAAGATGGATGGTTCAGGGTTATTGTTGACTGATGCTGCATCCGACTATTTAAAGAAGCAAAAAATTACGCGTAATAGATGATTAAAATCAGGAGTTAATTATGTCTGCAAAAAACAAATGCTGGCTATGGCTACTTTTGGTCATTATTTCAGAAACATCTGCAACTTCAACCCTCAAGTTTTTTGATTCAAGTGAAGGGGGAATCAAAGCGTTGTTATTAGTGTTTCTTATCGTGTTTTATGCCATTTGTTACTATTCATTATCACGAGCGGTAAAAGATATACCTGTTGGGCTCGCTTACGCCACATGGTCCGGGACAGGTATTTTATTGGTATCAACGTTAGGGATGCTCTTTTACGATCAGCATCCAGATACTGCGTCGATTGTTGGGATGATGATTATTGCTAGTGGCATTGTGATCATGAATGTTTTTTCAAAAATGGGTGAGCAAGCGGAGAGTTAACGGTTTTTAACTACGTTAAGAATATTTTAATCGATTAGCATAAAAGGAAAGTTATATGTTTAATCTCGGATTTTTATGGCTAGCCCTTTCTATTGGTTCGGAAATTACTGGGACATCGATGATTAAAAAAACCCAGGGCTTTAGCAAGCTTGGGCCATCATTGTTAGTTATCTGTGCTTACGGACTCTGTTATTTCGCACTCACTCGAGCGATGAGTACCATTCCCGTTGGGGTCGCTTATTCACTCTGGTGTGGGTTTGGTATTGTCGGCGTAACACTATGCTCAATGCTTATTTATAAACAAAAGCCGGATATCATTGCGGTCGTTGCAATGGTACTTATTATTGCAGGTGGGGTGATAATGAACGTGTTTTCTGCGGGCTGAATGGTCCAAAATCGTGACAATAAAAAAGGCCGCAGTAGCGGCCTTGTTAGTAAATTGAGAAAGTTATTCGCTCACTTTCTTTTTCAGATCGCTGGCACCTTCTTTGGTTTTATTCCAGCCTTTCTGGGTGCCTTCTTTAGTGGCATCCCAACCTTTCTCAGAACCTTCTTTGGTTTTGTTCCAGGCCTTTTGCGTACCTTCGCTGGCTTTGCTGCTCAGGTTATCGCTTTTGCCTTCCGCAGCATGCTTAGCTTTAAGCTGCTGCTCTTTACCTTCATTCTGCGCCTGATGCAGTTTCTCTTTGGCGGTGTTAGCGCCAGCCTGTGCGTTAGCGACGGTTTCATCAGTTGCATGTGTAGTGGCGGCAAAAGCCGAAGAAGCCAGCAGAAGAGCCGATACTGCAATAATTGTCTTTTTCATAATTCCCTCTTTCATGAAATATTTCGTCTTAGGTATTCATCCTGGCATATGCCGGGATGGAAAGATTTAAGAATAAACCAGGAATGAAAAAGGTCTAGTTTCGTTGGAAAAAACACCAGCAGATAGCATTTTAGGTTGTTGCGGGAAGAGAGGGGAGCCAACTTAGCGACGGCTCTGCAGCATTTACACGATCAATCTCAGTCAGTGACGCTGCTTAATCTGTCGCTGATGCCGCAGTTGTCGATGCATCCGGTTAACGATCAACAAATTAGCCGACGCCTGCCAATTTCTGGTAAATCCTTGTTCGTTAACAAGCGCCATCCTGCAACGTTTGTTGGAAAGAGGCGCGAGCTAAGAATTTCTATCGACGCCTTTTCAGGCTCAACAGTGGTGCAATGTGCAGCAATTGCGCACCAAAGTCGGCAATCAGGGATTGAACGTTACGCTGGTAACGTTATGGAATCCGGCTGGCAATAAACACGCGACTGCAGAAGCGTTCATTACGAGTTTGCTATGAGCCATGGAGCTGCATCTATTCTTCATCGCGTTCTTTAGCGGCTCGCTGACGATCGTAGAACTCATCTTCGGCGGAGATGATCTCATCCATTAGTGAATTCATATCCACTTCATGCAGCTCTTCAACGAAGAGACCGGTGAGCGGCGTTTCTGGTGTCAGCTTTCCGTCTTCATATAACTGCCAGATCTCTTTCGCATAGCGTGTCTGCAAAATTTGTGGAGCAAATTGCCCGTAATAGGCGGTGATGTTATTCACATCACGTTCAAACATCGATTCAGCATGGTTGTTTGCTGCAGCATCAACCGCCTGCGGCAAGTCGATGATCACCGGCCCGTTGGCGTCTTGCAGCACGTTAAACTCTGACAGATCGCCATGAACAATGCCGGCGCATAGCATGCGCACGATATTGCGGATCATCGTATCGAAATCCTTCATGGCGTTCTCTTCGGACAAGAACACATCGCTTAGGCGTGGAGCGACCAGGCCTTCAGCATCTGTGACCAGTTCCATCAACAATACGCCGTCGATACAAATGTAGGGCTGCGGAACGCGCACGCCAGCATTAGCCAGGCGGAACAACGCATCAACTTCAGCGCTTTGCCAGGTCTCTTCTTGCTGCTTGCGTCCGAATTTGGAACCTTTCTGCATAGCACGTGAATTGCGGCTATTACGGACCTTACGTCCTTCCTGATACTGAACGGCCTGTTTAAAACTTCGCTGCGCGGCGTCCTTGTACACTTTGGCACATTGGATCTTGCCGCCAGTTAAAACTGTATAAACGTCAGCTTCTTTGCCGCTTCTTAGTCTTTGTAGTACTTCATCTACCAAGCCATCATCGACGAGAGGCTGGAGTCTATTTGGGATTTTCATGCGAGTCGCCTTGAAAGAGTCCAGATACAAAAAAGCCCGCAAGGCTTGCGCCATACGGGCTCTTAGGACTACATCGGATGACTCTGGTAATCACCGATGGAGAATTTTGGTGGAGCTGGCTACAAGCGCCACCAAATGCTAACTTTCTGATTCATTGGGCTGTGTAGCAAGAATCAATGTCACAGAAGTATGGCACACTATGAAAAGCCCTACAACGTCTCCAAACTTTTGTTAAAGCCGGCCAACAACCGCTGCAATGCGGTCATTATAAGCATTCACTTGCAGTTGGTTATCCTGTGATCGGTCAACACGATACAATTCTTCGTTGTCAGGCTGGGAGTAACGGCCCCCAGTGACGATGCAGCTCATATCGATACCATTATAATCACAGATGAGGCCCAATCGTTGGAGTGACCATATGTGATCAGTTATCGGGATATGA
Source organism: Enterobacter ludwigii (assembly GCA_900068845.1). Taxonomy (GTDB): domain Bacteria; phylum Pseudomonadota; class Gammaproteobacteria; order Enterobacterales; family Enterobacteriaceae; genus Pantoea; species Pantoea ludwigii_A. Next base: position 1,176,540 of record CEFQ01000005.1, on the reverse strand, counting down.
GTCTGGTTCAATGCAGCGAGTTTGGCGGTTATTTCTGTATTAACGGCGCTCATCACGCTTCTATGGAGTTGCTGGGGTTGAGAATAGCGCGGCTCACCAACATTAGCCTTAGAGGTTGTCATGTTGCTTATCACGTGTGAAAGCGTAGGAATGCGTATCTGAGGGACGTTTAGCGGATTGTCTCTTGAGTCAAACCATGGCTGTGGATACAACGTGTTTTCTCGTGTGATCTCGTCATTTAAGCTGTAGCCATTTGCATGGAGGAACTCAAGACTCCGGTAAACTGCGTATTGGCTTGCCTGTGACGAAGGGGAGTACGCGGTGATGAGGTTTTCCGCTGCGAGTAAACCTAAATGTGTAGTTACGACCGAATAATAGGGGTCAGTATCAATGAACACTACAGCTCCAGGATACTGAGCCTCAATATCCTCTACAGCCTTTCTAAGAAAGGTTCTTGGGAGCAGATACCGTGAATAATACGCTCCTGTAGGAACCAATCCTCCCCTTTTTGGAGGTTGTGTCATCGACTCGATATCATGTGTTGCACGTTCCAGATCAAAATCGCCGCAAATCATATACAGATTGTTAGGCAAATCCATTGCTTCTGGCTCTCGTACATTATTGGGTTTAACTATAAAGTTTGCTATTGAAGGCCAACCTAATCCATTAGGAACATCTCGAACGCATTCACGTAGGTACTGGTAAATTGTTTTACGTGTAGCCGATTGCATAAGTTCGAGAATTTTTGATTCACCATCCCATTTCCCGCCACCTAAAAGCATCCTCGAAACATCACATTGGGGACTAAAACGATTACGAAAGTTGGAGTATCTGAATTAAGCCGTGCGTACTTGCTAGCCAGCTGGAAAGACAAAGTTGATTTGCCAATCCCACCTTTATTTGCCCATAAAACGTAACTTGCCATGCCACACTCCTTCTTACTATTGAAGCCGATATGTTACCTTATGCTGGTAAATTGGACTATTCCTAAAGATGGTGGCGTTTACGATAGGCTGGGGCAATACTTTAGTTTTATATACTTCAACATGTATTTAAAAGTGTCATTTTGAGAAGAACAGGCCGCAGGAAATCCTGAAACCTGGGTACTGAAAAGTTAGTAGATTGAGTTAATTACATTGCAATTCATTAACTTATTTTTTTTGTGTCAGCCTTGTAGTAAGCGCCTTCAGCAATGAGCATTTTCCTTGATTCACACTCTTTATCATCAAACAGCATACGAACAAGCCTATCTTTTGGAAAGTCGTAGTGGACCATAGGGAGGATCACTGCCTTAGATCCTGGGGGGCCAACCCGCATGTAAACCAAACCTCTATCTCCATCATGACCAAAATGGATCATCACCTTTTCATGGTCATCGCATTGAAGATTTACCTCTTTAGGTAGTTCCTGTGATTTAGCTGCGAAGGTCAGCAAAAGCATAGTAATTGGTAAGTAGGCTTTATTGCTGCTCACAATCATGTCCTTATCAAATGTTGAGTAAGTCAGGACGACGTTTTGTGAATCGCCACGGATAATCTAGACACTTCTGAGCCGTTGATAATATAGGTTTTCATATTCAGCCGGTGGCATCTGCTCGCTCGAACCATGCCGACGCTTACTGTTATAAAACATTTCGATGTAATCATAAATATCGCTTCTGGCTTCGTCTCTTGTTCCGTAGATCTTTTTCTTAACCCGTTCGCGTTTCAGTAGCTGGAAAAAGCTTTCCGCAACCGCGTTGTCATGGCAGTTACCGCGACGTTCATGCAGCCTTCCAGACCATGTGATTTCAGGAACGCCAGCCACTCATGGCTCGTGTACTGACTGCCCTGATCAGAGTGAACCAGTACCTGTTTTTGAGGATTACGCCTCCACACCGCCATAAGTAATGCGTTCAGGACAATCTCTTTAGTCATGCGAGGTTGCATTGACCAGCCAATAACTTTACGGGAGAACAGGTCAACCACCACGGCCAGATACAGCCTGCCTTCGTGGGTTCGGATGTAGATCATGTCCGTCACCCAACGCTCATCCGGTGAGTCCGGATTGAACTGCCGCTGGAGCCTGTTGGGTGCCACGATGCTGGCTTCGCCTTTACGTGCCCGTGGGCTACGGTACCCAACCTGAGCCTTTATTCCGGCACGCTTCATCAGCCTCCAGACGCGGTTCACTCCGCACTGCTGTCCGGTATCACGCAGATCGAGATGGATCTTGCGATAACCATAGACGCAGCCAGACTCAAGCCAGAACTGTTTGATCTGCCCGGTCAGCATCTGGTCTGTCTGGTGACGCTGTGAATGTGGCTGCTGAAACCAGAAATAAAATCCACCTGGATGGACATCCAGAACCCGACAAAGCAAACGAACAGGCCAGCAACGGCTGTTGTCGCGGATAAAGGCGTACCTCAGTCGGACAGCTTTGCGAAGTACGCCGCGGCTTTTTTAATATGTCCCTTTCGTCGGTGACCCGCTTCAACTCTTTCTGAAGACGACGGATCTCGGCCTAAGTATCTGACTGTTCATTTTTAGTGGAAGAATCAGGACCGTACTTCTTTATCCAGGCGTAAAGACTGTGAGTGGTGATATCGAGACGTGTTGCAACACTGGAAACAGAATGGCCACGATCAACAACCTGTTTGACTGCTTCAATTTTAAACTCTTCAGAATAACGCTTACCGCTCATAGGCACCTCTCTTTAAGTCATCTTAAATGACTCTGAGGTGTCTGTTAAACCCGTGGCGATTCACTCTGGTTAAGAAGTAAACCAATCAATGACGATAAATTAATAGATAAAAACTGTAAGTTGGCTTACCAGAGAAAGTCTGATTTTTTCAAGGACAGTGAAGACTAGTGAACACTGAGTGAAGAATTAACCTGCAACTGTTAACTTTTTTAACTACTGTATTTAATAACTTTTTTCTTTAGTGAACAGTAGTGAATAGTTATATAAGAACTAAAAGTCTTTAAGGAATGCTCCATTCTCAATTTTTGGTTTGTTTGCTGAGCGACAGGCAGAAAGCAATGAAATGATTTGTCCGTTGGTGCACGAAAGAATGTCTTCTTCCTTTACAGATGATGCGAGACAAAGATGAACACATCAGAAAACAAATCAGCCTCACTAATTCGATTTGAAAAAGCGCGAGCGGAACATCCTGAACAGATGACGGCATTTAATGGTGTTGTCGCTAATATCACTCGTTGCGAAAAAGAGCGTCAGGCCGCTATCGAGGCGGGTAAGAAAGCAGAGAGTAACTGGCGCACTAATTTTCGAAAATTGCGGGGGAATCTCACGGAGGAACTTCGCGCCGAACACACTCAGCGTATAGCCAATCGTGAACTGGCCAATGAGTTTGCGGGATTATTGAAAGAACTGGAGCTGGATAAGCAGTACGCTGTGCTGTGCTGTTGTACCAGCGGTAAAAAATACGTTGAAGCACATCAAACTGCTTTTACTGAGTTTGCTGACTCGCATTGGAAATCGGCACTGCGTAAAGTTAGCCCTTCGTTGCTATGGGCGATCAAGTTGCGCATTCAGCGCGAAAAAATTGCCTCAACCTTTGTCGGAGACGATCGCGACCCGATCAGCGATATCGCTGGGCTTGTAGGAGAAGCCTTGACGCGAGCTGCGGCCGCGCTACCTGAAAGTGTTTTAAATGAAGCTCCATTACTGGAATCTATCGGTGTCCGTCGTCCGGCTCTAACGGGTGTTGATATGGATCTTTATTCGCGTCCTTTACGCCGTCAGAAGCTGGCGGAATCAATCAGGGAGCAGCGTTTAAAACTTCAGGAGGGCGACCAGCAATGATGCACTGCCCTTACTGCAAAAGCCCGGCGCACGCTAAATCCAGCCGCTATATGTCCGAGCAGGTAAAAGAGCGTTATCACCAGTGCACGAATCTGGATTGCTCCTGCACGTTTAAGACGAACGAAAGCATCACGAAAGTCATAACCTCGCCGCCACAACAGGAAACAGTTGAGGAAGTTGCGGAAATGCCAGTTAAAGAACGGCAGACGCTAGGCCGATACGGCTCAGCATTTCGAATTACTCACTAACTTTCAAAGCCGCTAATCAAACAGCGGCTTTTTTGTATCTGCTATTCGCCATTCCAAAGCCTTTTTTCTGGCAAGCCGGTTTGTAAAGAGCCGTGCATTCATAGGGTGGATGGATTTGCATGCAAAGTAATGCGTCAGCGGGATGTGTTGAAGCCATACATGGCATGGCGTAAGTGGCTTTATGCACCTGCATGAAAAGCGGTGCATAGAGCGGGCAGGCGAGGGGGGGATAGCATTGCGCGCGAGCACTAAAACCAATTCACAATCGGTGTCTATATCTCATATCTAACTCAAGGATACTTCGGCGTATGGCACACCCAAGAAGGCAGAGATATCTCTCGTAAAATGTAGGGGAGGGATGACCTGCACTAAAATAAACTGAAAAATTACTAATGGTTTGGTGAAAAATCAATCGCATTTCTCATTCTGCAGTTGTAAATTTATTCTTAGTCAGTGTTAGCTTAATGCTGTCTATAAACACAGTGTATTGGACGTGCATCTAAATAGATGTAGAACAAATCTAATGCGTTAGTTTAATTACTACTGGGAATTGATTATGGAATTATCAAGAGGATCGGAATGGAGGAAGTGGGATCTTCATATCCACACGCCAGCTTCAGTGCTTAATAACCAATTTGGAGATTGGGATTCTTACGTTCAGGAATTGTTTAAAGCTGCAATCAGAGAAAATGTTCAAGCAATTGGTATAACTGACTACTATATACCAGAAGGTTATAGAAAAATTAAAAAAGAGTATCTTTTGAATGAAAGGAAATTAAAGGAGCTCTTTTCTGATTCAGAAATAAATTTGATACATAAAATTTATTTATTTCCTAATATTGAATTCAGGATAAGTAAATTGCTTACCAGTGAGAAAGACAACGAAGATTGGGGTAATAAATTTAACTACCACCTTTTGCTTTGTGGCGATTTAGATATTGATGATATTGAATCTGAGGTAATTTCTCAGCTCAGTATTGAATATGATGCGTCTATAGGAGTGGCTACAGAAAAAAGGCCTTTAAATAAACGTACTATTGAAGAATTTGGGAAGCGTCTCAAAAAGGAACATTCAGGGTTTAAAGGAAGTGATTTTTTTGTTGGTGCATGTAATGCTTCAATTAATGAGTCTGATTTGGCAAAGTTATTAAAAGGTAATAGTCGCTATAATAATAAATATATGTTGGGAATTCCAAGCGATGAAGACTTAAGCCAAGTTAGTTGGAACTCACAAAGTCATAGTATAAGAAAGAACTTAATAAAACAGGCTCATTTTATTTTCAGTTCCAATCCAAAAACAGTTAGTTTTATGTTGGGAGAGTATAATAAGGAACAACATGTAAATGAGTTTGGTGAAATCAAACCCTGTCTATGGGGATCTGATGCACATTCTTTAACAGAGCTATTTAAACCAAAATTGAATAGACATACTTGGATTAAAGCTAACCTCAATTTTTCAGGTTTAAAACAAGTTGTATATGATCCAGAGTCTAGGGTTAAAATTCAAGAAAACAATCCACAACAAAAAAATGATTATCAGATTATTAAGCGTGCCAGATTTATCAATAAGTCTTCGAAGAAAATATTCACTGATGAATGGATAAACTTCAATGCGGATTTGAATACTATAATCGGAGGGAAATCCTCTGGAAAGTCTCTTTTATTGTATAACTTAGCAAAAGCTAATAATAACGATGAAGTGATTGAAAAAATGACTCTTGCAAAGATGTCGCCATATACACAATCTCAAGCTTATGATTTTGAGGTAGAGTGGAATAATGGTGAGGTATGTAAACTGTCTGATGAAATCACTAAACCTATAACCTATATACCTCAGTTATATATTAATCAACTTGCGGAGAGAGAGGGTAAGAATGATTTGAATGAGTTGATCAGCAAAGTATTATCTCAGAGGGAAAACTTTAAAACAGAAACAGAATCTATCAAGAGTGTGATTGCTGATAATAATATTAATATATCCACTAAGTTAAGTGAGCTTTTTTCCTGCATTGAACAATATAACTCATTGAAAAAAGAGTGTATTGAAATTGGCATCAAGGGAGATGTTGAAAAACAAATCAGAGAGTTAAATAATCAGGCTGAAGAACTCAGGAAAAAATCAGGATTTTCAGACCAAGAACAAAAAAAATATAATTCCCTGATGTTACGGAACAAATCTTTACTTGGTCGCAAAGAATTTTTGATAGACATGGATAAAACTACAAAAGAGGTTGTTCTCTCCTATAAAATAAATTCTGCAATTATGTTTTCAACTTTACTCTCATCTATTAAGAAGGACATTGTGTACGATGTACATTCAAAAGTAATAAATGATTACTTTGAGTTTATAAATTCATCTTTGCAGTCTGTATACCCCAGTATAGAGTCAAAGTTACATGATAAAATCAAGAGAATACCTTATTGGATAAGTAAAATAAAAAGTGACACTTCAAAAGTAGATGCTTCGTTGCTTCCATTCACAGCAAAAATAAAAGAACAATCAAAGTTAAAAGAGATTAGTGATAAGCTTATCGTTGAAAATGCAAAGTTAAAGCGTATTAACGAGAAACAGGCTGAAATTGACAAACAAGCTCAGATAGGAACTGATATTAAATCGTCTCTGCAAAATAGCTATCTATTAGTAATGGAGGGATATAATTCTATAGTTTCTTTAGTAAATGATCCAATCAATTCATTCGACGATGAAATTACAGTTCAAGCTGAAGTCAATTATGATGGCGAGCAGTTCAATGCTTTCTTAGATTTATTTGATCGTAGGGCTAACTTAACGGAATTCATGGCAGGGCTATTGGATGCAAAAGGAAATGTTTTATATGACCATGAAAAACACGTTCATAAAATTACATTAGTATATGATAAAATTAGATCGGGTAAAGAATTGCCTAATCTAAAAAGTGGTGTTACTGCTAAAGATCTTCTCAACAAGTTATATTCTGACTGTTTTAGAATTGATTATTCAGTTTTCTACAAGAATGACGAAATACTTCAGATGTCACCTGGGAAAAGAGGATTGGTACTTATGAGTATTTTATTACATTTAAGTAATTCTGAGCATCCTATTTTAATTGATCAGCCAGAAGATAACTTGGATAACAGGACTATATATGATCAACTCAAAGGTTACATACGGAGTAAGAAACTCGATAGGCAAATAATAATGGTGACTCATAATGCTAACCTAGTGGTTTCTACCGACTCAGAATGTATTATCGTGGCTAATCAGTCCGGACAGCAAGTAGGAAATGAAAATGAGAAATATCAATTCGAGTATTGCTTCGGATCTTTAGAGGATAATGAAATGGATGTGAGTAGAAAGGGGGTTCTATTTGAAAATACAATCAGGGATCATGTATGCCATATTCTCGAAGGAGGAGTTAAAGCTTTCAAAGAGAGAGAGATAAAATATGGAATGAAACACTAGTTATAGAAAGTGACTATGAATCCATAGTCACTTGTAATTAATTAACGAACGAAGTTTCCCCACCAGTTCATTATCTCGATTCGTCTATTTAAATAAGTGGAGCGGTTATACGCTCTCCTAACTTCATTTTTATCACTATGTGCAAGGGCTGCTTCTATAACATCAGCACTGAATCCCTGTTCATTTAGAGCAGTGCTTGCAATGGAACGCAGCCCATGTGCAACTAGTTTTCCATCGTACCCAATGCGTTTCAAGGCAGCATTTGCTGTTTGGCTGTTCATCAGTTGTTTCGGATCGTTCCTACTTGGGAAACATGTTCTCTATGTGCGCTAATGGGCTTCATCACCTCCAAAATCTCTATAGCCTGAGGTGAGAGAGGAACAATGTGTTGGCGTTTAGCTTTCATCCGCTCAGCCGGAATCGCCCATAATTTTGCCTCAATATCGATCTCTGCCCACCGAGCACCTGAAGCCTCAGAAGGACGCACAAGAGTCAGGAGCTGCCACTCAATAAGACAGCGAGTCGGAACAGACAGATTCGACATGACTATAGAACGCATCAGGTTGGGTAATTCTTCTGGCCGTAACGTTGGCATATTTTGTTTTTTGGGCCTTTCAAAAGCCATACCGACACCAGAAGCTGGGTTTGCATCGATTAAACCGGTATTAACCGCGTAAATCATTATCTCGTTAATGCGCTGCACTAACCGGCGAACTGTCTCAAGCGCTCCGCGAGCTTTAATCGGCTCCAGTGCTTCAACGATCGTTCTGGCCTTGAGCGCCTGAACAGGAATCTCACCGATAGTAGGGAAGATGTCCTTCTCCAGCGATCGCCAAATATCCTTCGCATAATCCTCAGTAACGCTTTTGCTCTTAAGCTGGAACCACCTTCCGGCAACTACGGAAAAAAATGCTATCTAGTTCGATTTGTAGTGGCTCTGATACTTCCTCTTGCTGCTTCTGCGGGTCGACCCCTTGCGCAAGCAGCGACATATGTTGGTCACGCACTTGGCGTGCGACAGCGAGCGTTAGGGCAGGGTAAGAGCCAAGGCTGAGATTTGTGCGACTGCTGCTATTTGGTCGCTGGTAGCGAAAACGCCACAGCTTTTTACCTGATGTTTTGATGAGCAGGAAAAGGCCGTCGCCATCATGCAGTGTGAAGTCTTTCTCTTGAGGTTTAGCTTTGAGGATTTCGTTATTGGTGAGGGGGCGTGTCATCCGCGCCATGACTGGTTTCCGTCCATAATTGGTATACGGAATTGGCATACATTCTAGCGTATACCAATTCGTATACCAATTATCACCGGATTCAGGCGGATCGTCTCGAAAGGTTACAGATACAAAAAAGCCCGCAGGGCTTGTGCCGTGCGGGCTTTTAGGACTTCTACGGATGACTCTGGAATCATCTTCGAAGGATTTTGGTGGAGCTGGCGGGAGTTGAACCCGCGTCCGAAATTACTACACCGTCGGCACTACATGCTTAGTCAGTCTTTACATTCGCCGGCCAGCTGCGGACAGACACGCCACTGACAAACTAGCCTGATTAGATTTAGTGCTTCAACCCCAGGCAAGGCATCCACACGATCTCTTTTGGGTTTGACCTCTCTTGATCCCCGTCTTAAGAGCGGAAGCTAGGGAGAGAGGGCTTCAAAGCAGGTTATTAAGCTGCTAAAGCGTAGTTTTCGTCGTTTGCGACTATTTTTTTGCGGCTTTTTACGAGGCAAACCGCCCCTCGGCATGCTCCTAAGGCTTCACAATCCCGTCGAGTCCAGAATCAGCCCCAAGAAATTTCAATACTACAGAAAAGAAACGTTGAAATCCAGTACTTAACGTTTTGAATTCTTCATAATACGTGCTTTATCCATCTTCCATTCACGTTCTTTGACGTCGTCACGCTTGTCATGTTCTTTCTTGCCGCGCGCCACACCGATTTTCAGTTTGGCCCAGGCATTTTTCCAATACATCGACAGTGCTACCACGGTAAAGCCTTCGCGGTTAACACGTCCGTAAAGCGAATCGAGTTCGCGTTGTTTCAGCAGCAACTTGCGGCTGCGCGTGGGATCACACACCACATGCGTTGAAGCCACCGCCAGCGGCTGGAAAGTAGAACCGAACAGGTAAGCTTCACCATCGCGCAGCAGAATGTAGCTATCGCTGATGTTAGCCTTACCGGCACGGAGTGATTTAACTTCCCATCCTTGTAACGACATACCCGCCTCGAACTCTTCTTCAATGAAGTATTCATGACGTGCGCGTTTATTGAGGGCAATAGTGGCTGAACCGGGTTTGTTAACTTTTTTCTTTGTCATAGTGCGGCGTAGTCTACATCACTCAGTTTATGGGCGCATCCCCTGTCCTGCAGGGCGGTAAAAAACACTCCATTTTAGCACAGCAAGCAAAGCCGTGAATTTTTGTTTGGTAACCGAAAATGGTATTATTCAATGGTTTTGTGATGAACAGGAACCATTATGGCCCAGATTAGCCGTTCAGCGCTGGTCCCTTATAGCGCTGAGCAGATGTACCGTCTTGTGAATGACGTGGATGCGTATCCTCAGTTTCTGCCGGGTTGCACCGGCAGTCGTGTGCTGGATAACAGCGGAGATCAAATGACCGCGGCCGTTGATGTCTCGAAAGCAGGCATCAGTAAAACCTTCACTACACGAAATACACTGATCAGCAATCAAAGTATCTTGATGCAGTTAGTGGATGGCCCATTCCGTAAATTGACCGGCGGCTGGCATTTCACCTCATTAGGGGATGATGCCTGCAAAGTTGAGTTGAACCTTGATTTTGAGTTCACCAACATGTTGGTAGAAATGGCATTTGGCCGCATCTTTAAAGAGCTGGCAAACAGCATGGTGCAGGCGTTTAGTCAGCGCGCGAAAGAGGTTTACCGTGCCTGATATCAGCGTGGAAGTGGTTTACGCATTGCCGGATAAGCAGTATTTGCGTGCCGTAACGCTAGATGAAGGCGCAACGGTTGAACAAGCGATAAAGGCGTCTGGCTTGTTGTTGCTGCGTAAGGATATCGATTTAAGCACGAACAAAGTCGGTATTTATAGCCGCCCGGTAAAATTGAGTGATGCAGTGCAGGATGGTGATCGCATTGAGATCTATCGTCCGCTGATTGCCGATCCGAAAGAGTTACGGCGTCAACGCGCAGAGCGCTCAGCTGAAAAGAAATAGTCAGAAAGCAAAAACTAAAAAAGGCGCTCAAGCGCCTTTTTTATTGCCATTCACTTAGCCTTCTTTGCCGGTGAGTTTCGGCTTGTTGTCGATGTTGGTCAGCGTTCCGTTGCTGTCGAAAGTCAGCGTCAGCGTCTGCTGTTTCACACCTTCATGGCCGGGTTCCTGACGAAACACGTAATACCAAACGTTGCTGCCAAACGGATCGCGCATCATCGGTGTACCGAGTGTGTAGGCGACCTGCTGCTGCGTCATGCCGTTATGAATCTTCGACACATCGTTGGCGACCAGGTAATTCCCCTGATTGATATCCGGACGATACACAACGCGCTCAAGGGTGGAACATCCAGCGGTCATCATCAACATTACTACTGCCGCGGCAGTCAGCGTTTTACAGCGCATCTATACATTCCTTTTCTGGGGCCAAACGCCTTTCAGCAGGCTATTTTTTTGCCATCAAATTCTGAACTCTGCCTGCGGCAGGCTTTATTACTCAGACGACATAACTGCCGATGATAATAAACCTTTTCGCTATTTGAAACCTCTACAGAGCAAGCATATGACCACCAGCCGGGAAAAAAGTGCTGAATCAGGCAGCTAAAAGTTCTTTAGCGTTAGCCAACGTATTACGAGTGACTTCGCTACCACCTAGCAAACGGGCCAACTCTTGCAAACGTGCGCGTTTATCCAGCGGCTGCATATGCGTTTCGGTCATCGCGCCATCGGTCTCTTTGCTGACGAAGAAGTGCTGATGACCGCAGCCGGCAACTTGCGGCAGATGCGTAACGCACATCACCTGCGTGGACTCGCCCAGTTGTCGCAGCATTTGGCCAACCACTGCGGCGGTTGGGCCGCTGATCCCGACATCCACCTCATCGAAGATCATCGCTGGCGTTTCCATTTTCTGTGCGGTAATCACCTGAATCGCCAGTGCGATACGTGACAGCTCACCGCCTGACGCCACTTTGCCCAATGGCTGAAGTGGTTGGCCTGGGTTGGTGGTGACACGGAAATCAATGCGTGTTGCGCCATCAGCGGTGAGTTGGTCTGCATTAAACTCCAGTACAATGGCAAATTGGCCGTGCGGCATCGCCAGAGTACGCATGCTTTGGGTAATTAGCTGGCTCAGCTCCTGTGCCGAATGCTCACGCAGTTGGTGCAGATTTACAGCACTGGCTAACGCGGCTTTATGGTGAGCGACAACGTCAGCCTGCAGAGTTTCCTGGTCGCTCTCTTGCTGTGAAAGCAGCTCTGCCTCGTCCAGCAGTTGCTGATAAAGCACCGGTAATGTTTCAGGTGAGACATGATGCTTACGTGCCAGCGCGATCTGCCGTGACAGGCGCTGCTCCAGCTCATGCAGGCGATTGGGATCGAGGTCCAGACGTTCGCAGTAATGGCGCAGTTCATCACTGGCTTCACTGAGCTGAATCGCGGCTTCTTCCAGCAGATTGAACACGCCGCTGACTTTATTATCCAGCGTCACGAGTTCACCCAGCATGTGGCGGGCGCTATACAGCAGGCTCTGCAGGTTGGTGTCATCCCCATCAGCGAGAATGTGCAGCGCTTGCTGGCTGGTAGACAGCAATTGGCCGCTGTTGGCTAAACGTTTGTACTCTTCATCAATCTGTTCGAATTCGCCCAGCTGCGGGGCAAACTCATTGAGTTCTTTCAACTGATACTGCAGCAGCTCGCGACGTGATTCGCGCTCTTGTGATAGCTGCTGATGTTGTGCCAGCGCGCGGCAGCTCTGATGCCAGCGCTGATAGTGCTGACGCATGTCAGACAGTAAATCATCGTGGGCTGCATAAGCATCCAGCAGATGTTTTTGGTGATCGGATTTGAGCAGCAACTGGTGGGCATGCTGGCCGTGGATCTGAATCAGCAACTGACCTAATTCACGTAACTGCGATAAAGGTACCGACGTGCCGTTGATAAAGCCACGCGAACGACCATCTGCGCTAATCACACGACGCAGCAGACATTCATTGCCTTCATCCAGCTGATTCTCCACCAGCCAGCGCTGCGCGGAAGGGGACGTTTTGAGTTGGAAGCGTGCGCAGATATCAGCGCGACTCGCCCCCTGACGCACCATATCTGCTTCAGCGCGGCCACCCAGACACAGGCCCAGCGCATCAATAGCGATAGATTTACCTGCGCCGGTTTCACCCGTGATCGCCGTCATACCCCGATGAAAGTCGATCTCCAGTTCACGAACGATAGCAAAGTTACTGATGGTCAGTTGTGCCAGCATAGAATCACCTGTATGTAAAAACAGATATGGTTTTACATACAGTATATCCTGGTTTTTTATACAGTAAAGTGGTCGACGCTGATTTTCAGAACAATTTTTTTGACCAACCCAGTTTTGAACTTAACGTATTAAAATAATTGTAATTTTTAGGATGGATAAGATTGAGATGATTGGCGCTGCGGCGAATCAGAACATCTTCACCTTCCTGAATCGGCAAGGCAATCTGACTATCGCAACTGATCTCCAGATCGCTGCGCAGGGAAGAAAAACGCAGTCGAATGGTACTGCTACTGTTGATCACCAGCGGACGCGCAGAAAGCGTATGTGGGAACATCGGCACCAGCGTGATGGCGTCCAGTGACGGCGTTAGAATGGGGCCGCCAGCCGAAAGCGAATAGGCGGTAGAGCCGGTCGGCGTGGAGATAATTAAGCCATCGGATCGCTGTGAAAAGGCAAACACCTCATCAATATAAACTTCGAATTCAATCATGTGCGCGACTTTACCTGGGTGCAGCACCACTTCGTTGATGGCGCTACCAATGCGCGGTGAGCAATCTTGTTTGCACACCTGCGCCTCCAGTAAGAAGCGACTCTCCACAAAGTAATCACCCTGCAGCACATCATCTAGCTGTTGCTGAGCATTGTCAGGATCGAGATCGGTAAGAAAACCAAGGTTGCCACGGTTAATGCCAATCACTTTGATGTCATAGCGCGCCAACACGCGCGCGGCGCCAAGCATATTGCCATCGCCGCCAACGACAACGGCCAAGTCGGCACGTTGGCCAATGTCGGCCAGGCTGCCGGTTTGGGCATTTTTCAAATCCAGTTCGCGCGCAATCTGCTGCTCAACAATCACCTCATAACCCTTTGCCGTTAGCCAGCGCCAGAGCATTTCATGGGTGGTTAACGCGGTAGGATGGCGCGGATGGCCGACAATCCCGATGCAGTTAAAGTGTTTGTTCATTTAGCGCGAGTTCCTTATAAGCCAAAACGGCCAGGCAATGTGATGGGTTTACTTGAAACCGTCAAACTGATCCCCATAATAAGCCAACCAGCGAGATGAATGTGCAAAACGCGGAGAAATTCATGAGTAGTAAAGAACAGAACACCCCAAACGAGCAAGTCTCAGACGAAATTCAACAGGATCAGCAGCAAGTGGACGCAGAGACAACCGCTGAGGTGGATCCACGTGATGAGCGTATCGCGCAACTGGAAGCCGAGTTAGCCGTTTCGCAGACCGGCGTGCGTGATGCACAGTTGCGTGCGCAGGCGGAGATCGAAAATATCCGTCGCCGTGCTGAAATGGATGTGGAAAAGGCGCACAAGTTTGCGCTGGAAAAATTTGCCAACGAGTTGCTGCCCGTGATCGATAGCCTGGAGCGCGCGCTGGAAGTAACAGATAAAGGTAATGCTGAACTGGCTTCGATGATTGAAGGTATCGAGCTGACGCTTAAATCGCTGCTGGGCGCAGTACGTAAGTTTGGCGTGGAAGTTGTGGGTGAAACCAACGTGCCGTTCAATCCAGAAATTCATCAGGCAATGTCAATGATGGAATCAGAGGATATGGCGCCAAATCACGTATTGATGGTAATGCAGCGCGGTTATACCCTCAACGGTCGCCTGTTGCGTCCGGCGATGGTTGCAGTGACTAAAGCGAAAAGCTAATTGGTTGCTGTAATGACAACGGCCGCGTAATGCGGCCGTTTGTATTTTTAAGGCAGCACGGGCATCCAGTCGATCGGCCTTTGACCCGATTGGCTCAGCAGCGCATTAGCCTGCGAGAAGTGTTTACTGCCAAAGAAGCCTCGATGTGCCGAGAGCGGAGAAGGGTGCGGCGCTTTCAGCACATGATGACGTTGCGTATCAATGATGCTGCCTTTCTTCTGCGCGTGCGAACCCCATAGCAAGAAAATCACGCCTTCGCGATGCTGATTAATTACGCTGATGACGTTATCGGTAAAGGTTTCCCAGCCAAAGCGCGCATGGGAATGTGCCTTACTGGCTTCCACCGTTAACACGGTGTTTAACAGCATCACGCCTTGCGTCGCCCAGCTTTCAAGAAAACCATGCCTTGGACGCACAAAGCCGGGAATATCCTGTTCTAACTCTTTGTACATATTCAGCAGTGACGGTGGGATCGCCACGCCCGGCTGGACGGAAAATGCCAGTCCGTGCGCTTGGTTTGGGCCGTGATAGGGATCCTGACCCAAAATCACCACTTTGATATCGCCCAGTTCGGTGAGCCGAAAGGCATTAAACACATCCTTCTGTGGCGGATAAACCGTTACGCCTGCAGCGCGTTCATTGGCGACCGCTTTTAGGGTTTCCACAAAGTAAGGTTTCTCTTTCTCTTCAGCCAGCACGTCGTGCCAGGTCAGCTTCTCAGCCATCATTGACTCCCTGCAAAATAGTGCGCCTAGCTTAACGCGTCGGACTCGACAGCAGAAGGATAAAAATAATTTGAAAATTTACGTAAAAAGTTAATTTTGAAGTTGTTATAAATCAGATTGTTAGATTTTAAGGAATGAACTGCGCTGGGGGGAAATTGATACAGGTCAAAACGGCGGGTTTCGTGCAGTGATATACCACAGCATTCCATATCGTAATGAACCTCGTTGTCCTGTTGCGACAGCGTAAAGCCCTGGAGAACTACTATGATTACCGGCATTCAAATTACTCAGGCACATAATCCACAGCTGTTGAACTCTTTCTGGCTGCTGGACGATGATAAAGCTGAAGCGCGCTGCCTGTGCGCGAAAGGGGATTTCGCAGAAGACCAGGTTGTTGCTATCAGCGACCTTGGTGAAATCGCTTACCGTGAAATTCCACTTGAGCAGAAACCACAGGTGCGTATTGAAGGTGGTCAGCATCTGAACGTTAACGTGCTGCGCCGGGAAACGCTGGAAGATGCTGTCCAGCATCCGGAAAAATACCCACAATTGACCATTCGCGTTTCCGGCTATGCCGTACGCTTTAACGCGCTGACGCCAGAGCAGCAGCGTGACGTGATTACACGTACATTCACCGAAAGCCTGTAATTGCAGCGCTGACGAAAAGACACACAGCAATACAAGCCGCGCCAGTGCAGATTGGTGCGGCTTTTTTTATGGCATTGGTTTAGGGAGAAAGGGGGGCTGAAGTGGAATCCATAGCCAAAGCATTATTTCGCTACGCTTAAATAAAAAAATCGCCCCAAAGGAGGCGATTAGATAGGACATGCGCTGTTTTATTCCGCACCGGACTCTGGTGTATTGCTGCCGCTTGGCTTGCGGCGTTTACCGACATTTTTGGTATCGCGATGGCGTTTTTTAACGCGCGGTTTCTCTTCTTCTTTCTCTTTCTGCTCTTTACGCTTCGCAAGCGCCTTTTTCGACGGTTTTCCGGTCACTTTGGCACTGGGTGCGCGGCTTTCTGGACGCAACTCATCAATCACTCGCGCCTTTAAGGGCTCATTTACGTAACGGGTGATTTTGCCCAGCAGCACGTGGTCGTGTGCTTCAACCAGAGAAATTGCCGTGCCTTTGCGACCCGCACGAGCGGTACGGCCGATGCGGTGTAAATAGGTATCGGCGGTGCGCGGCAAATCGTAGTTAATGACGTGCGAGATATCGTCAATATCGATACCGCGAGCGGCAACGTCGGTGGCGATCATCACCTTAACGCGGCCATCATTCATACGTTTGATCGCTTCGTTACGGTTTACCTGCACCATTTCGCCTTCAAGATAGCTGGTGCGAATGCCCGCTTCATGTAGCCAGGTGACCAGCTCGTGCAGACGCTCGCGTTTACGCACAAATACGATAACGCGCGTGGCATCGGGCTGTTTCAACAGGTGAATCAGCAGCTTGTTTTTGTGCTCAAGATCATCGGCGCGGTAATACCACTGCTGAATCTTTTTGCGTTCGCTTTTGCTGGGGTCGGCCTCAATAAACACCGGCTCGTTCAGCAAACGCTCGGCAAAATCTTTAATATGCTCGCCTTCAAGCGTCGCCGAGAACAACAGCGTCTGTTTGCGCCAGCGAGTTTCAGCGGCGATGGTTTCGATGTCTTGCGCGAAGCCCATATCGAGCATGCGGTCAGCTTCATCGAGAATCAGCGTTTCAACTGCACGGCAGTCAAAGTTCTCTTCTTTGATGTACTGCAGTAAACGGCCGGTGGTGGCGACCACGATATCCTGGTTTTCGCTAAACACTTCGGCATGGTTCATATATGCCACGCCACCGGTGATGGTCGCGATATCCAGATGCGTGTGTTTAGCCAGTTCGCGCGCGTGATCGGCAACCTGCATTGCCAGTTCGCGGGTGGGAGTCACAATCAGAATACGCGGCGGGCCTGATTTTTTGCGCGGGAAATCGAGCAAATGCTGTAAAGCGGGCAGCAAAAATGCTGCAGTTTTCCCCGTCCCGGTTGGAGCCGAACCCAGAACGTCACGGCCTTCCAGCGCGGCAGGAATGGTCTCGGCCTGAATAACAGTAGGGCGAGTAAAGCCTTTTTCCTGCAAAGCTTGTAGCAGGCTTTCGTCGAGTTCGAGTTCGGAGAATGTGGTTACGGTCATGGTCTACCTCAGTTTGGGGCGCTGATTATAGACAGAACGAATATAATCTTCATCTGTTTGTGTAGGTATTACAGGCGCAGGTGAATTCCTATCGCCACCACGTTACACTTTCGGCAGTAAAAAATTCAATGGTAGTGAAGTATGTCTCAGGACCAACCGCCGGCGCGGCCGACGTTAAGAAAAGATGGTTTTACCTTCAAGCAATTTTTCGTGGCGCACGATCGCTGTGCAATGAAAGTGGGCACAGATGGCGTTTTACTCGGTGCATGGGCACCGATTGCAGGTGCACGGAGCATCCTCGACATTGGCTGTGGTAGCGGACTGATCGCGCTGATGCTGGCCCAACGCACGTCAGATCAGGTTGAGATTGATGCGGTTGAACTGGAAGCCAGCGCTGCGCAGCAGGCGCAGGAAAATATGCAGGCTTCGCCGTGGGCGGATCGCATCCATGTGCACCATCAGGATATTGTCAGTTGGAGCGAGCAGTGTGAAAAACGCTTTTCGCTGATTGTCAGTAACCCACCCTTTTTTGCGCCCGGCATGGCTACGGGTAGCGTGGCGCGTGATACCGCGCGCAGCACCGCAACACTTGATCATCACACGCTACTGCGCTGTGCTGCGCAGTTGATTGAAGAAGAAGGGCTCTTTTGCGTGGTGCTGCCTGCAGAAGCCGGCGAAGCGCTGACTTCACTGGCGCTGGCGGACGGCTGGTACCTGCGTTATCGCTACGATGTCGCCGCCTATGCCCAGCGTCCGCCGAATCGTGTGGTGTTAGGTTTTTCACCGACCTCAGGCGAAACGTTACAGGAACGTCTCGCTATTCGTGATGAAGATAAAAGTTATTCAGCGGATTGGCTAAGCCTGGTTAAAGATTTCTACCTGTTTCGCTAGCGCTCAGGCTGCAGGATGGTGGGTAACGCCTCATCCAGTAGCTCGGGATTGTCGAGGGTAAAGTGCAGCCCGCGACTTTCCTTGCGCGCCAGCGCACAGCGCACCATCAGTTCGGCAACCTGCACCAGATTGCGCAGTTCCAGCAAATTGTTAGACAGGCGGAAATGTGCGTAATACTCATCGATCTCCTGCTGCAGCAAATTAATGCGCCGCAGTGCGCGCTCCAGACGTTTGGTGGTGCGCACAATGCCCACGTAGTCCCACATAAATAGCCGCAGTTCATGCCAGTTGTGTTGAATCACCACGCGCTCATCGGCATCATCAACGCGACTTTCATCCCACGCGGGCAGATGTTCCACCGCAGCGACATCCGGCAGGCGAGCGATCATGTCCTCTGCCGCTGACCAACCGTAAACCAGGCACTCCAGCAGGGAGTTAGAAGCCATGCGATTGGCGCCATGTAAGCCGGTATAGCTCACTTCACCAATGGCATAAAGGCCGTCAACGTCTGTGCGTCCTTGCTGGTCAACCATCACGCCGCCGCAGGTGTAATGCGCTGCAGGCACTATCGGAATCGGCTGTTTAGTGAGATCCAGGCCAAAGGTCAGCAATTTTTCATAAATCATCGGGAAGTGCGCGCGCACAAAACTTTCCGGCTGGTGGCTAATGTCGATATACATGCAATCGACGCCCAGGCGTTTCATCTCATGGTCGATTGCGCGCGCAACAATATCGCGCGGCGCCAGTTCAGCCCGCTCATCAAAGTCAGGCATGAAACGCGTACCATCTGGACGCAACAGCCATGCTCCTTCACCACGTAGCGCTTCGGTTAGCAGGAAGTTCTGCGCTTGCGGATGGAATAAGCAGGTGGGATGGAATTGGTTGAATTCGAGGTTCGCCACGCGGCAACCCGCACGCCACGCCATTGCAATCCCATCGCCGGAGGCCACATCCGGGTTCGTGGTGTATTGATACACTTTTGCTGCGCCGCCAGTGGCTAATACCACGGCGCGCGCGCGACAGGTTTCCACCTTTTCGCGCTTGCGGTTCCAGATCCACGCGCCGACTACGCGACGTTTTCCGGGCAAACCAAGCTTATCGGAGAGAATCAAATCCACCGCATTGGTGCGTTCGATAATACGAATATTGGGATGGCTCAGCGCCTGACTCACCAGCGTGGTTTCCACCGCGCGCCCAGTGGCGTCCGCGCTATGCAGGATACGGCGGTGACTGTGCCCACCTTCGCGTGTGAGATGGTAACGTGCTTCGCCGTCAACCTGCGGCTCTTTATCGAATGCCACACCATTATCAATCAGCCATTGCACGCAGTGACGCGCGTTGCTGGCGATAAAGCTCACCGTATCGCGGTCGCATAAGCCTGCTCCGGCAACGAGCGTGTCTTCAACGTGTGATTCGATGCTGTCTGTTTCATCAAACACCGCCGCAATCCCGCCCTGCGCATACAGCGTTGAGCCCTCATTAACCTGCGCTTTACTCAGTACGGTAACCTGATAATGCGGCGCTAAGCGCAGCGCTAACGATAAACCTGCCGCACCGCTGCCGACGATGAGTACATCACACTGATATTCTGGGAGAGAAGTCATGGTGTTTAATTTACTAAACAAATGGTCGCTTGAGCATAAGCCGGGATGGGGAAGTTGTGAAGTATTTTGAACAATCTGCGGCGGGGAATTCTTTATCTGGTGTAGATATTAACGTGAATTCAGTAAGTTAACTCTGAAATTGAACTGAATGTGTTTTTTATATCAAACACTCTGAAAATTCAGGTAATAAAGGTGAAAATGACGGCGTCATAAGGTACTCTGCCAGCGATTATCGGTGCCGCAAAAGACACCACCAGCGTGGCAAGTCGCTACACTGAAAGACAATCAACAACAATGATGTCGTGGTTCCGATACGGAAAAATTCAGGTCGTAGTGAACTTCAGGCCATCAGGTCACTCTAAGCGCATGCTTGCTCAGAATAATGAGATGTGCTGGCAGTTCACTTACGCATAAAAAAGTTTTGGGGAGATATTACCTCGGATGAGCGAGCAGTTAACGGATCAGGTTCTCGTTGAGCGGGTTCAGAAGGGAGATCAAAAGTCCTTTAATTTACTGGTGATTCGATACCAGCATAAAGTGGCGAGCCTGGTTTCACGCTATGTTCCTTCAGGCGATGTGCCTGATGTGGTTCAGGAATCTTTTATTAAAGCGTATCGTGCACTGGAATCGTTCCGTGGCGACAGCGCCTTTTATACATGGCTGTACCGCATCGCGGTGAACACAGCGAAAAATTATCTGGTTGCTCAGGGGCGTCGTCCGCCATCCAGTGATGTGGATGCTATCGACGCAGAAAATTTTGAAAGTGCAGGTGCGCTGAAAGAAATATCGAACCCTGAGAACTTAATGTTGTCTGAGGAACTGAAACAAATCGTCTTTCGCACCATTGAGGCGCTTCCCGAAGATCTTCGTATGGCCATTACCCTTAGGGAATTGGATGGTTTAAGTTACGAAGAGATTGCCGTCATCATGGATTGTCCGGTCGGTACCGTACGTTCGCGTATCTTCCGTGCACGAGAGGCTATTGATAATAAAGTTCAACCGCTTATCCAACGTCAGTGATAACGGCTACTGGAAGGGTACCAAAGCATGCAGAAAGAAAAACTTTCCGCTTTAATGGATGGTGAAACTTTAGATAACGAGCTGATGGCGTCGTTGTCGAAGGATGCGGATCTTCAGCAAAGCTGGGAAAGCTACCATCTCATCCGCGACACCTTGCGAGGTGATATCGGAGAAGTGCTGCATTTTGATATCTCCGCACGTGTGGCTGCGGCCATCGAAAACGAGCCGGCACGCAAAATCACTCCGCTGATTCCTGAAGCGCAGCCTGAGCCGTCACGTTACGAGAAGATGCCGTTCTGGCGTCGTGGTGGTAGCTGGGCGGCACAGCTGACGCAGGTCGGTGTCGCTGCTTGTGTATCACTGGCGGTGATTGTCGGGGTTCAGCACTACAACAGCTCACCAACTGGCAGCGCCACCGAAGCGTCCGATTCACCGGCATTTAACACTTTGCCGATGATGGGTAAAGCGTCACCCGTTAGCTTAGGCGTGCCTTCTGAAGCGTTCGACACCAACAGTTCTAATCAGCAGGTGCAAGAACAGCGTCGTCGCGTAAATGCCATGCTGCAGGATTATGAACTGCAACGTCGTCTGCATGCCGATCAGGTTCAGTTTGAGAAAAACGATCCGCAACAGGCTCAGGCTAATGTTCCCGGAAATCAGTCGTTAGGAACTCAGCAGCAGTAATGAAGCAGCTTTGGTGTGCCGTTAGCCTGCTGGCAGGCAGCCTGTTTTGCTCATCTATCGCCTCGGCGCAGACTTCTGCGTCCGGGGCGTTGTTGCAACAGATGGAGCAGGCAAGCCAGAACCTCAACTACGAATTTGCCTACATCAATGTCTCGCGTCTTGGCATTGAATCTCTGCGTTATCGTCACGCGGTAATCGACAATCGTATCTTTGCCCAACTGTTGCAGATGGATGGGCCGCGCCGTGAAGTCATCCAGCGTGGAAATGACATCAGCTATTTTGAGCCGGGATTAGATCCTTTCTCGCTGCCGGGCAATCACATAATTGATGCGCTACCAGGTTTGATGTTCGCTGACTTCTCTCGCTTGGGTGAGGCCTACGATTTCATTCCGGTTGGCCGCTCGCGTATGGCCGATCAAATGTGCGAAGTGGTGCGCATCGTGTCACGCGATGGCACGCGCTACAGCTATGTAGTGTGGCTGGATGTGGATACCAAATTGCCGCTGCGTATCGATCTGCTTGATCGTGACGGCGAAACGCTAGAGCAGTTCCGCGTGATCAGTTTTGCCGTTGATGAAGGCGTGCGCAATCTGATGCAAGGGCTGGAAAAGGCCAACTTGCCGCCTACGCTGTCACTGCCGGCAGGTGATAAAGTTGAACTCAGCTGGCAGCCAAACTGGCTCCCGGCGGGCATGAAACTGATTTCACAAAGCCGCCGCGATATACCGTCGATGAACAAAACCGTTGAGTCGCGTCTGTACAGCGATGGCTTATTTAGCTTTGCCATCAACATTACGCCAGCAGATAAAAGCAGCAGTGTGCAGGCATTGCGCACTGGGCGTCGTACGGTGCAGACAGAAGTGCGCAATAATAATGAAATCACGGTGGTGGGCGAGTTACCGCCAGCCACTGCCAAACGTATTGCGGACAGCATAGATTCGGGTTCACCAAAATGATGAGAGAATGGGCCACCGTTGTGGCGTGGAAAGAAGGCATAGCCACACTGCACACGGAAGCAAAAACGTCGTGTAACAGCTGCTCGGCGCGCAAAGGCTGCGGCAGCCACGCACTTAATCAGCTGGGACCCAAAAATGCCCACGTGATGACTATCGCCAGCGTGGAGCCGTTGCAACCCGGCCAGCGCATTGAGCTTGGCATTCGTGAAAGTAGCTTGTTAGGTTCCGCCTTGCTGGTTTACATGACGCCGCTGTTTGGCCTGTTTTTGCTTGCTGGCATTTTCCAGATGCTGTTCGCGAGCGATCTTGCTGCGGCCTGTGGCGCGCTATTAGGCGGTATTGGCGGCTTTATCGTGGCGAAAGGTGTCTCGAATGTATTCGGCGATCGCGAAGCATTTCAGCCGGTGATTCTCAGCGTTGCGTTACCGCCCGATGCGTTGCGTGTGGAAAGCGAAGTTTGATCCCCAGCAGGCCGCATCTGATGCGGCCTTTCTCATTCGGCTTAACCGCTGAAATCTGTTGCGATTCCCCACAGTTCCATTCTTTAACGCGCGGCGTTAACAGTGTAATATGCGTCGTCATTAATGAGGCCGACAGGGTTCCGGGTAAAGCTCACTTTCCTGAATGTGTCCGTGCTCAAGTTTCCCACTGATTTTCTACGTGAAGATATTCATATAAATGAAGCACATACGAAATTTCTCCATCATCGCTCACATTGACCACGGCAAATCAACGCTCTCTGACCGTTTGATTCAAATTTGTGGTGGCCTGAGCGATCGTGAGATGGCGGCGCAGGTTTTGGATTCCATGGATCTGGAACGTGAGCGCGGCATTACCATCAAAGCGCAGAGCGTAACGCTCGATTACAAAGCGCTGGACGGTGAAACTTACCAGCTCAATTTTATCGATACTCCCGGTCACGTTGACTTCTCCTATGAAGTTTCCCGCTCACTGGCGGCGTGTGAAGGAGCATTGCTGGTGGTCGATGCAGGGCAGGGCGTTGAAGCACAGACGCTGGCAAACTGCTACACCGCAATGGAAATGGATCTGGAAGTGGTACCGGTACTGAACAAAATCGACCTGCCTGCCGCCGATCCTGAGCGCGTAGCGGAAGAGATTGAAGATATCGTCGGCATTGACGCTACCGATGCGGTACGTTGCTCGGCGAAAACCGGCGTCGGCGTGCCCGATGTGCTGGAGCGTCTGGTGCGTGACATTCCACCGCCAGAAGGCGATCCAGAAGGTCCGCTGCAGGCGTTGATCATCGATTCCTGGTTCGATAACTACCTTGGCGTGGTGTCGCTGATCCGTATTAAGAACGGTACGCTACGTAAAGGCGACAAAGTTAAAGTGATGAGTTCTGGTCAAAGCTATAACGCGGATCGTCTTGGCATCTTCACGCCGAAGCGCGTTGATCGCAACGAGCTGAACTGCGGAGAAGTAGGCTGGTTAGTGTGTGCGATTAAAGACATCCTCGGCGCACCCGTGGGCGATACGCTGACCCTGCAGCGCAATCCGGCAGATAAAGTGTTGCCTGGCTTCAAAAAAGTGAAGCCACAGGTTTACGCCGGTCTGTTCCCGATCAGCTCTGATGACTATGAAGCATTCCGTGATGCGCTGGGCAAATTGAGCCTCAACGATGCGTCACTGTTCTACGAGCCAGAGAGCTCAACGGCGCTGGGCTTCGGTTTCCGTATCGGTTTCCTCGGTCTGTTGCACATGGAGATCATTCAGGAGCGTCTGGAACGTGAATACGATCTGGATCTGATCACCACCGCGCCAACCGTGGTTTACGAAGTGGAAACCACCGACGGTGAAACGATCTATGTCGATAGCCCGTCGAAGCTGCCACCGCTGAATAATATTGCAGAACTGCGCGAGCCGATCGCTGAGTGTCATATGCTGCTGCCGCAGGAGTTCCTCGGTAACGTCATTACGTTGTGTATCGAAAAACGTGGCGTGCAAACCAACATGGTTTACCACGGCAAGCAGGTTGCGCTGACGTATGAGATCCCGATGGCGGAAGTGGTGCTCGACTTCTTCGACCGTCTGAAATCAACCTCGCGCGGTTATGCCTCGCTGGATTATAACTTCAAACGTTTCCAAACCTCTGACATGGTGCGTGTCGACGTGATGATTAACTCAGAACGTGTTGATGCGCTGGCGCTGATTACTCACCGTGATAACTCACAATATCGTGGCCGCGATTTGGTAGAGAAGATGAAAGATCTGATCCCACGTCAGCAGTTTGATATTGCGATTCAGGCGGCAATCGGCAACCACATTATCGCTCGCTCAACGGTAAAACAGCTGCGTAAAAACGTCCTGGCGAAATGCTATGGCGGTGACGTTAGCCGTAAAAAGAAACTGTTGCAGAAGCAGAAAGACGGTAAGAAGCGAATGAAGCAGGTCGGCAACGTTGAGCTGCCGCAGGAAGCATTCCTTGCCATTCTGCATGTCGGTAAAGACAGCAAATAAGGATTTTTAATGGCTAACATGTTCGCCCTGGTTTTAGTGATCGCCACGCTGATCACTGGCGTTATCTGGTGTATCGATCGCTTTAAATGGGCACCGGCGCGTCGTGCGAAGCAAGCTGCCGCGCAAGCGCAGGCTGGCAATGCACTTGATAGCAAAACGCTGGCGAAAGTTGCCGCGCAGCCCGGTTGGGTAGAAACCACGGCATCGGTGTTTCCGGTGCTGGCGGTAGTATTAATCGTGCGTTCGTTTATTTTTGAGCCGTTCCAGATTCCATCAGGCTCAATGATGCCAACGTTGCTGATTGGCGACTTTATCCTCGTGGAGAAGTTTGCTTACGGCATTAAAGATCCGATTACCCAAACCACGCTGATTCCAACTGGCCATCCACAGCGCGGCGATGTGGCGGTATTTAAATACCCGAAAGATCCAAGCGTCGATTACATTAAGCGTGTGATTGGCTTGCCAGGCGACAAGGTGGTGTTTGATCCCTACAGCAAAACCCTGACCATCAATCCGGGTTGTAGCAGCGGCAACTGCAATACCGCGCTGCCGGTGACTTATACGAATGTTGAGCCAAGCAACTTCATTCAAACCTTCAGCGGCTTTGATGGCAATGAAACCGGCAACGGCTTCTTCCAGGCGCCGCAGGGTGAAACCATGAAGGGCGGTCTGCGTCTCGGTACCCGTAAAGAGACATTGGGCAGCGTAACGCACGATATTCTGCTGGTAAACGAGGCGCAAAGTCAGGCAAGCATGTATTATCAGCAGCCGGGCCAGCCGCAATCCACCTGGATTGTGCCGCAAGGGCAGTATTTCATGATGGGCGATAACCGCGATAACAGCGCCGACAGTCGCTACTGGGGCTTCGTGCCCGAGAAGAATCTGGTCGGCAAAGCGGTGGCTATCTGGATGAGCTTCGAGAAACAAGAAGGACAGTGGCCTACCGGCGTGCGCTTTAGCCGCATTGGTGGGATCCACTAATTAGCTTCAAAAAAGGTTGGCCTTCCGTAAGGGAGGCCAGTGCACACGAAACAGAACAGGTTGGAACCGCAGCCCTGTTTCGTATGCAGTGACAGACGCACAGAACAACTGGAATAGCATGAACCCCATCGTCATTAATAAGCTGCAGCGCAAACTGGGCTACACTTTTACTCATCCGGATTTATTGCAGCAGGCATTGACGCACCGTAGTGCCAGCAGCAAACACAATGAACGTCTTGAATTCCTTGGCGATTCTATTCTTAGCTACGTGATCGCCAATGCGCTTTATCACCGCTTCCCGCGCGTGGACGAAGGCGATATGAGTCGCATGCGTGCCACGTTGGTTCGTGGGAATACGCTGGCGGAAATGGCGCGAGAATTCGACCTTGGCGAATGTTTACGCCTTGGTCCGGGCGAGTTGAAAAGCGGCGGTTTCCGTCGTGAATCAATTCTCGCGGATACCGTTGAAGCCTTGATTGGCGGCATTTTCCTTGATAGCAGCATTCAAACCGTCGAAAAGTTAATTCTCGACTGGTATCACTCGCGACTGGAAGCCATCAGCCCGGGCGATAAGCAAAAAGATCCGAAAACGCGCCTGCAAGAGTATTTGCAGGGACGTCATCTGCCACTGCCTTCGTATTTGGTGGTGCAGGTGCGTGGCGAAGCCCACGATCAGGAATTCACCATTCACTGTCAGGTGAGTGGCATGGCAGAACCGGTGGTGGGCATTGGCTCCAGCCGCCGTAAAGCCGAGCAAGCAGCTGCCGAACAGGCGTTAATTAAGCTTGGCCTCGAATAAATAGTCACATCGCAGCGTCGAAAGCGGCGCTGCCCAAGTCAGGACTCGAATGAGCGAAATCGAAACATATAGCGGCTTTGTCGCGATTGTAGGCCGACCAAACGTCGGTAAATCCACTTTGCTGAACCAGTTGCTGGGGCAGAAAGTGTCGATCACGTCACGCAAGCCGCAAACCACGCGTCACCGTATTATGGGCATCCACACGGAAGGCGCTTATCAGGCGATCTATGTGGATACGCCAGGGCTGCACATGGAAGAGAAGCGAGCGATCAACCGCTTGATGAACCGTGCGGCCAGCAGCTCCATCGGTGATGTTGAGCTGGTGATCTTTGTGGTTGAAGGCACGCGCTGGACGCCAGACGATGAGATGGTGCTGAATAAGCTGCGTGATAACAAAGTTCCTGTGGTATTGGCGATCAACAAAGTCGACAACATTCAGGATAAGAGCATTCTGTTGCCTCATCTGCAGTTCCTCAGCCAGCAGATGAACTTCCTCGAAATCGTACCGATCTCTGCGGAAAGCGGCAAAAATGTTGACGCTATTGCGGCGATTGCACGCAAATGCCTGCCAAAATCTGAGCATCATTTCCCAGAAGATTATGTCACCGATCGCTCGCAGCGTTTTATGGCATCTGAGATCATCCGTGAAAAACTGATGCGCTTCCTTGGCGCTGAGCTGCCTTATTCCGTTACCGTAGAAATTGAGCAGTTTGTCTCTAACGATCGCGGCGGCTACGACATCAATGGTCTGATTCTCGTTGAGCGCGAAGGCCAGAAAAAGATGGTCATCGGCAATAAAGGCGCCAAGATCAAAACCATCGGCATTGAGTCACGTAAAGACATGGAAGAGATGTTTGAGGCGAAAGTGCATCTCGAACTGTGGGTTAAAGTGAAATCTGGCTGGGCGGACGATGAACGTGCGCTGCGCAGCTTAGGTTACTCTGACGAAGGGTAATCGATGGAAGGCTGGCAACGCGCCTTTGTGCTGCATAGTCGCCCTTACAGCGAAACCAGCCTGCTTCTCGATCTATTCAGCGAAAGCGAAGGGCGCGTCCGCGTCCTTGCCAAAGGTGCCCGCTCGCGCCGTTCGCAACTGAAAGGTGCACTGCAACCCTTCACGCCACTGCTGGTGCGCTGGGGTGGACGCGGTGACGTCAAAACGCTACGCAATGCCGAAGCCGTTTCGCTGGCATTGCCGCTCAGCGGCATCACGCTCTACTGTGGACTCTACGTCAACGAACTGCTGTCGCGCGTGCTGGAGCAGCAAATCCCTTTCTCTGACATGTTCTTCGATTACCTGAATTGCATCCAAACTCTGGCGGCAGGCAACGGCTCGCCTGAACCGGCGCTGCGTCGGTTTGAACTGGCGCTGCTCGGGCATCTCGGCTACGGCGTCGATTTCCTGCATTGTGCCGGCAGCGGCGAAGAAGTTGCCGATGGCATGACCTACAGCTACCGTGAAGAGAAGGGCTTTATCGCCAGTTTAGTGGTCAATCAGCGTAGCTTTACCGGCCGCCAGCTGCGTGCATTATGGGAACGTGAATTCCCCGATGCCGATACCTTGCGCGCCGCCAAACGCTTTACGCGTATGGCGCTGAAGCCCTATCTTGGCGGCAAACCGCTAAAGAGCCAGGAACTGTTTCGCCAGTTTGTGCCAAAAAAGAAACCCGATGTGGCAAACGACTAGCGCTGGTCGTACCGCCTGATATAGTCAGCGCGGTACACTGCAAACACACTGAACACATTTAAGGATTGTCATGGCTGAGTTGCTGTTAGGCGTCAACATTGACCACATTGCCACCGTACGTAACGCACGTGGCACAAACTATCCCGATCCGGTGCAGGCCGCGTTTGTTGCTGAGCAGGCCGGTGCCGACGGCATTACCGTGCATCTGCGTGAAGATCGTCGCCACATTACCGATCGCGATGTGCGCATCCTGCGTGACACCATTCAGACGCGCATGAATCTGGAGATGGCGGTGACTGACGAGATGATCGACATTGCCTGCGAAATCCAGCCGCACTTCGTCTGTCTGGTGCCGGAGAAGCGTCAGGAAGTGACGACCGAAGGCGGATTGGATGTGGCGGGTCAGCAGGACAAAATTAATGCCGCGGTGCGCTTGTTGAGCGACGCAGGTATTCTGGTGTCACTGTTTATTGATGCCGATCACCGTCAGATTGAAGCCGCCGTAGCCAGTGGCGCACCTTATATCGAAATTCACACCGGCGCCTATGCCGAAGCGCCAGAAGGTCTGGCGCGCCAGGCTGAACTGTCACGCATCCGTAAAGCCGCAACCTTCGCCGCCAGCCTGGGTCTGAAAGTGAATGCCGGCCACGGTTTGACCTATCACAACGTACAACCGATTGCTGAACTGCCAGAAATGCATGAACTGAATATCGGCCATGCAATCATTGGTCGCGCACTGTTCAGCGGTCTGGCTGATGCGGTCAGCGAAATGAAGCAGTTGATGCGGGAAGCACGTCGCTAATGGCGATTCTCGGACTCGGTAGCGACATCGTCGAGATCGAACGTATCGCGGGAGTGATCGAACGCTCCGGCGATCGTTTGGCCCGCCGCGTATTAAGCGAAGCCGAGTGGCAGCAATATCAGGCGCACCAGCAACCGGTGCGCTTCCTTGCCAAGCGTTTTGCGGTGAAAGAGGCGGCAGCGAAAGCGTTCGGCACCGGCATTCGCGGTGGCCTGGCCTTCAATCAGTTCGAAGTATATAACGATGCGCTGGGCAAACCGGGGTTACGTTTCTTTGAGCAAGCCAAAGTGATTGCCAGTCAGCTCGGTGTGAGGCACGTACATGTGACCTTAGCAGATGAACGCCATTACGCCTGTGCGACGGTAATTATCGAAGATTAATGGTGCAACACCACAAACTTCTCCCACAGCGCCTCGCGACTCTCCGGGTGCTGTGGATCAGCAATAATGGTGTTATCAATCGGGCAGACGCTTTGGCAGGTCGGCACATCATAATGGCCCACGCACTCGGTGCAGCGGTCGACATCAATCTCATAGATCGCATCGCCTAAGCTGATTGCCTGGTTTGGGCATTCAGGTTCGCACATATCGCAATTGATGCATTTGGTGGTAATGAGCAGAGCCATAGCGGAAATCCAATAACAGCATAAAAGGCGCGGGTATTATACGCGCCTCATCTCATCAGACCAGCTTTTTCACCAACTCTTCGCTGTGACGGATATGGCTTGATGCGCGTTCCGGGTCGTTTTGTACCAGCGCCATAAACAGCAAATCGGTGAGCGCCAGCTGCGCGCTGGTCGAGGATATCGCCGCGCTGCGCGTGCTCTGTTCCTCAGCCACGGTATAGAGGCAAACCGTGGCACTCTGCTGCAGCGCATTTGGCGTAAAGCCGGTAAAGGCCAGCACATCGGCGCCGACCTGCACCGCTTCCTGCGCCGCCAGGTTAATTTCACGTCGTTCGCCGGTATAGGAAATGGCCAGCAACACATCGCCCGGCGCCATTGCTTGCACGCTGGCCAGCAAAGCGTGCATATCCTGCTCCGCCACCGCATTGATGCCGATTTTCATTAGCTTCCATGAAAAATCTTTCGCCACTAAACCGGACGCGCCGATGCCGACCAGTAAAATACGATTGGCATTTTTCAGTAGCTGTAAGGTTTGCAGCAGTTTCTCTTCGCTATTGATATCCAGCGTGGCGCGGATCGCCGAGATTTTTTCGGTCAGCAGCTTTTCGCCCACCACTTTGAGTGGGTCATCGCTAAGAATATGGTTATGCACAGTAATCGCATCGCGATCGGCCATCGATTCGCTCAGCGCCAGCTTCAGCGCCGGAAATCCTTTATAACCCAGTTTCTGGGCAAATTTCACCACGCTGGACTGGCTAACCCCCGATTCCTCGGCAAGTTTTTGTGAACTGAGATGCCGTGCACGATCCGGCTGCGACAGCAAAAAATCCGCCAGCCGGCGCTCATTTAGCGCCAGTCGAGGGTAAAGCTGACGAATGCGCAGCAATGAACTCATGGTTCGATCCTTAATTCTTTTATCCGCAAACAGCGCGTAAAGGCGAAGAATAAACTATTCAAATGGCATTGTAGTCACTGGAATTAAAAATAGCAGCTTTCGCCTCGAACGCCGAAGCTGGCTACACTGTAGTGCAGAAACCGCGAAGGATAGAGAAGGAGTGCTGTTTGACTAAGGGTACACAACGACGCGTGGTGTTTTTCGATCTCGATGGCACGCTACATCAGCAAGACATGTTTGGCACCTTTATGCGCTATCTGCTGCGACGTCAGCCGATCAATCTGCTATTGGTGGTGCCGCTGTTACCGGTAATTGGTCTTGGCATGCTGATCAAAGGCCGCGCCGCACGCTGGCCGATGAGTTTATTGCTGTGGGCGATTACCTTCGGCCATAGCGAATCACGTCTGCGCCAGCGTGAAGCGGAATTCGCTGAGTGGTTCCGCCAGCGCGTTACCGCGTTTCCGGTAGTGCAGCAGCGCCTTACCGACTATCTCAGCAGCAACGATGCCGATGTCTGGTTAATTACCGGTTCGCCGCAGTCGCTGGTGGAGCAAGTCTATTTTGACTCGGCCTTCTTACCGCGGGTACAGCTGATCGCCAGCCAGATGAAACCAGGCCGTGGCGGACGCTTGCTGTCGATGCGCTGCCTCGGCCATGAAAAGGTGGCGCAGCTCGAAGAGAAAATCGGCACACCTCTACAGCTGTATAGCGGCTACAGCGACAGCAAGCAGGACAACCCGCTGCTGTTCTTCTGTCAGCATCGCTGGCGAGTTACGCCGCGCGGCGAGTTGCAGCAGCTGGAATAACGCTTCGATTCCGGCTGCTGCATCGCTATAATGCGCCGCCTTTATTGCCCGCAGGAGTTGCCCGGTGAACCCACAAACTGATGAATATTGGATGCGTTATGCGCTGGAACTGGCTAAGCGCGCGTGGGAGCAGGGCGAAGTGCCGGTTGGTGCGGTGTTGGTGCAGGGCGATAACGTGATTGGCGAAGGCTGGAATCGGCCGATTGGTCAGCACGATCCCACCGCGCATGCCGAGATCATGGCGCTACGTCAGGGTGGCAAGGTGCTTGAAAACTATCGTCTGCTGGATACCACGCTCTATGTCACGCTGGAACCCTGTGTGATGTGTGCCGGTGCGATGGTGCACAGTCGCATCACGCGGCTGGTGTATGGCGCTAAGGATGAGAAAACCGGCGCGGCCGGTTCACTGCTGGATGTGATTGGTCATCCCGGTATGAATCATCACATTCAGATTGATTGCGGTGTGCTGGCGGATGAATGCGCTGGGATGCTGAGTGACTTCTTCCGCATGCGTCGTGAGCAGAAGAAGGCGCTGCGTCAGGCGCAGCGCACCGGTTAATTCATCGCAATTTTCGGTTCGACCGCCGGGTAACCGGCGCCTAACTCGGCCTCAAGCGCCGACTGCTGCGCTAAACGCTTCTCCTGCTCCTGCAAATATCCCACCAGGCTTATCTGATACTTACGGATATTCTCCACGTAGTTATACGCTTCATGCCCGCGCGCGTAGCCGTAGGTGGTTTGCGTGTAATAGCGCTTCTGGCTCAGCATCGGCAAACGTAGCTTCACGTCGGCCCAGCTGTCCGGATTGCCGCCCTGTTTCGCCGTCAGCTTACGCACATCCAGCATGTGCGCGTAGCCCATGTTATAAGCCGCCAGCGCAAACCAGATACGTTCATCTTCAGGAATGCTCTCGGGCACTTTTTCCATCATGCGTTTGAGATATTCGCTGCCGCCGCGAA
Source organism: Enterobacter ludwigii (assembly GCA_900068845.1). Taxonomy (GTDB): domain Bacteria; phylum Pseudomonadota; class Gammaproteobacteria; order Enterobacterales; family Enterobacteriaceae; genus Pantoea; species Pantoea ludwigii_A. The sequence continues at coordinate 1,143,868 of CEFQ01000005.1, read as the reverse complement.
TGCTCTGTTCGGGATCAAGACGATCGTTGACGTCAAGGCTGTCGGCGGTATTACGCGTCAACATCATCATGCCGCGCACGCCGGTTGGCGAAGTGGCTTGCGGATTCCAGTGCGATTCCTGATATGAGATCGCCGCCAGCAAACGCCAATCCATGCTGGCCGAATATTTCTCAAACAGCGGTTTGATATCCGGCAGCGTGTTGTCAATGGCGCGCAGGAACGTGCGAGTATCAACGTAATCAAAGGTGCCAACGTGACCGAGATATTTCTCTTCCAGCCGCGCCATGGTGCCTTCTTCGCCCATCTGGCTATAGAAGTCGAGCATCGCCGCGTTTAGGCTGTCATCATCGTTACGTGGCAAGTACCAGGTAACCGGTTCTTCATCTGTCACATCAAACGCCACCGCCAGCTGCGGATGAATACGCTGCAGCAAGCCAATGGTGACCGAATCACCTACGGTGTAGTCGAGTTTGCCGTCGGCAACCGCTTCGAGCAGCGCTTTCTGGCCCTGATCGGTGGAGATCGCCCAGTCGAGATCGGGATAGCTGTCAGCTTTGGCGGAACGTAAAGTTGACAGATATGCCGAACCGGACTGCACAATCAGGCGGCCTTTAAGATCGCCGAGATTTTTCGGTCGGGGCTTATCAATGCGGTACACCAGCTGCTGCGAAACCGAATAGTAGCTCGGGCCACTTTGGTAGTGCGCGAGGCGCTCGCTGTTGTAGATCAGACCGGCAGCCAGCAAATCCGCTTTACCGTCATCCAGGTCGTCAAACAGATCGCCGAGGTTAGGACGCACCTCAACCTCAAGTTTCACGCCAAGATAATCGGCGAAGCGCTTCGCCAGCTCGTAATCCATACCGGCTGGTGCATTGTTAATGGTGTAGTAAGTCAGCGGAGAGTTAACGGTACTGATGCGCAGCACTCCACGTGATTTGATCTGTGATAGCGCGTCTGTTCCGCTCCCGTACCACGGGATTGAAGGCCACAATGCTAGCGCAAGTAGCACGGTGATCAGACCGATAAACAGATAGTTTATTTTTAGGCGTTTCAAATAGTTGTCTCGTAATGGCTCACAGGCCTCTGTCTTTTAAAGGCAGTATTTATGTTGTTTTAACTCCCAGAGCGATGGGCATTTTGCGCAACAAAAAGGGGCAGGGCAACTTTTATAGCAAGAATTGTGCAAAATTCAGCCAAACGCCAGGTGCCAGAATTTATGCGCAAACGGTTTCGTAACCGGTGCTGTTTCTCTATAATACCGCCCGTTTTCCCCTGTTGCGCCCAATGAAGCGTCGCCCGGCACTTCAAAGACGAGAGATCTTTAATGATGGAAATTCTGCGTGGTTCGCCCGCTCTGTCGGCATTTCGTGTAAACAAACTGCTGACCCGCTTTCAGGACGCTCACCTTTCAGTGAGTGATATTTACGCCGAGTACGTCCATTTTGCCGATGTGAGCGCACCGCTCAGTGCGGATGAGCAAGCCCGCCTGCAACGTCTGCTTAAATACGGTCCTTCTCTCGCCGAACATGCGCCACAAGGGCGTCTGTTGCTGGTAACGCCGCGTCCCGGCACCATTTCACCCTGGTCATCGAAAGCCACCGACATCGCCCACAACTGCGATCTGCCACAGGTTTTGCGCCTTGAGCGCGGCATGGCCTTTTATGTGCAAGCGCCCACGCTGACGGAAGCACAGTGGCAGCAACTGGCCAGCCTGCTGCATGATCGCATGATGGAAACTGTATTCACTGACCTCAACGATGCGCAGCAGCTGTTTGCTCACCATCAGCCACAGCCGCTTTCAACTATCGACGTGCTGGGCGCAGGTCGCAGCGCGCTGGATCAGGCCAACACCACGCTGGGGCTGGCGCTGGCCGACGATGAGATCGATTATCTGCTCGACGCCTTTACCAAGCTGGGCCGCAATCCGAACGACATCGAGCTCTACATGTTTGCGCAAGCAAACTCCGAGCACTGCCGTCACAAGATCTTCAATGCCGACTGGATTATCGACGGCGAAAAGCAGCCGAAGTCGCTGTTTAAAATGATTAAAAACACCTTTGAACACAATCCTGAGCATGTGCTGTCTGCTTATAAAGACAACGCTGCGGTCATGGAAGGTTCTGAGGTTGGCCGCTTCTACGCCGATGCACAGAAGGGCGAATACGCATTCCATCAGGAAGAAGCGCACATCCTGATGAAAGTCGAAACCCATAACCACCCAACCGCCATTTCGCCGTGGCCGGGTGCGGCGACCGGTTCCGGTGGCGAAATCCGTGATGAAGGTGCCACCGGACGTGGCGCGAAGCCCAAAGCCGGTCTGGTCGGTTTCTCGGTATCGAACCTGCGTATTCCAGGCTTCGAACAGCCGTGGGAAGAGGATTTCGGCAAGCCGGATCGCATTGTTACAGCACTGGATATCATGACCGAAGGCCCGCTAGGCGGCGCGGCGTTCAACAATGAATTTGGTCGTCCGGCCCTGAACGGCTATTTCCGTACCTATGAAGAGCGCGTTAACAGTCACAATGGCGTGGAACTGCGCGGCTATCACAAGCCGATCATGCTGGCGGGCGGCATCGGTAACATCCGTGCCGATCACGTGCAGAAAGGCGAGATTGTCGTGGGCGCCAAGCTGATCGTGCTGGGCGGTCCGGCCATGAACATCGGTTTGGGCGGTGGCGCGGCGTCGTCAATGGCTTCTGGCCAGTCAGATGCCGATCTCGACTTTGCATCTGTCCAGCGCGACAACCCCGAAATGGAGCGTCGTTGCCAGGAAGTGATCGACCGCTGCTGGCAGCTGGGCGAAGCCAACCCGATTCTGTTCATCCACGATGTGGGCGCAGGCGGTCTTTCGAACGCCATGCCAGAACTGGTGAGCGACGGTAATCGTGGCGGTAATTTCAATCTGCGCGACATCCTCAGCGATGAACCAGGCATGAGCCCGCTGGAAGTCTGGTGTAACGAATCGCAGGAACGTTATGTGCTGGCAGTAGCGCCGGAGAAACTGGCGCTGTTTGATGAGCTGTGCCTGCGTGAACGCGCGCCGTATGCGGTGATTGGTGAAGCCACTGAAGAGCTGCATCTGAACCTCGCCGACAGCCACTTCGACAATAAGCCCATCGACATGCCGCTCGACGTGCTGCTGGGCAAAACGCCGAAGATGACGCGTGATGTTGCCAGTCAGCAAGCCAAAGGCGATGCGCTTCAGCGCGATGGGATTACCGTTGCGGATGCAGTGAATCGTGTGTTGCACTTGCCGACCGTAGCGGAAAAAACTTTCCTGATTACTATTGGCGATCGCAGCGTAACCGGCATGGTCGCGCGCGATCAGATGGTGGGGCCGTGGCAGATTCCGGTGGCGAACTGCGCCGTCACCACCGCCAGCCTCGATAGCTATCACGGTGAAGCTTTCTCCCTCGGCGAACGTGCGCCAGTCGCCTTGCTCGACTTCGCGGCTTCAGGTCGTCTGGCCGTCGGTGAGGCGCTGACCAACATCGCAGCAACCTCAATTGGTTCGCTGCAACGCGTGAAGCTCTCCGCGAACTGGATGGCCGCTGCCGGTCACCCGGGCGAAGACGCCGGTTTGTACGCTGCCGTTAAAGCGGTCGGCGAAGAGTTGTGTCCCGCGTTGGGCATCACCATTCCAGTGGGCAAAGACTCCATGTCGATGAAAACCCGCTGGCAGCAAGGTACCGAGCAGCGCGAAATGACCTCGCCGCTGTCGCTGGTTATCACTGCATTTGCGCGTATTGAAGATGTGCGTCGCACGGTGACGCCGCAGCTGCAAGCCGATCAAGATAACCTGCTGCTGCTGGTGGATCTGGGCAACGGTGCTAACACCTTGGGTGCAACCGCGCTGTCGCAGGTTTATCGTCAACTGGGCGACAAACCTGCCGACGTGCGTGACGCCACCCAACTGGCGGGCTTCTTTAACGCCATTCAGGCGCTGGTAGCTGAGCAGAAACTGCTGGCCTATCACGACCGTTCTGACGGCGGCCTGCTGGTCACGCTGGCGGAGATGGCCTTTACCGGTCACTGCGGAATCGAAGCGGATATCGCCGCTCTGGGCAGCGATGCGTTAGCTGCATTGTTCACCGAAGAGCTGGGCGCGGTGCTGCAGATTAACGCAGCGGATCGTGCAGCTGTTGAGAAGGTATTTGCTGACCACGGCCTGAGCGCGAGCCTGCATGTGATAGGTAAAGCGTTGCCGGGCGATCGCTTCGTGATCCGTTCTGGCGACAGTGTGGTGTACAGCGAAAGCCGCACCACGTTGCGTACCTGGTGGGCAGAAACCACCTGGCAGATGCAGCGTCTGCGTGATAACCCAGCCTGCGCCGATCAGGAGCATGAAGCGAAGAAAGACGATAACGACCCAGGTCTGAACGTCCATTTGACCTTTAAGCCAGAAGAAGATGTTGCAGCCCCGATGATTGCAACGGGCGCACGTCCGCGTGTGGCGGTTTTGCGTGAGCAGGGCGTCAACTCACACGTAGAAATGGCCGCCGCCTTCCATCGTGCTGGCTTTACTGCGGTTGACGTGCACATGAGCGATCTGTTGGCTGGTCGTCGCGGTCTGGAAGAGTTCCAGGCACTGGTCGCCTGCGGTGGCTTCTCTTACGGTGATGTGCTGGGCGCGGGTGAGGGCTGGGCGAAATCCATCCTGTTTAATGGCCGCGTGCGTGATGAGTTTGAGAACTTCTTCCATCGTCCACAGACGCTGGCACTCGGCGTATGTAACGGTTGCCAGATGATGTCGAACCTGCGTGAACTGATTCCAGGCAGCGAACTGTGGCCACGCTTTGTGCGTAACCAGTCCGAGCGTTTCGAAGCACGTTTCAGCCTGGTCGAGGTAGCGGCGAGTCCGTCGCTGCTGCTGGATGGCATGGTTGGATCGCATATGCCAATCGCGGTATCGCACGGTGAAGGTTTTGTTGAAGTACGCGACGGTGCGCATTTGGCACACCTGGAGAGCAAAGGATTGGTGGCGCTGCGCTTCGTCGACAACTTCGGCAAAGTGACGGAAAGCTACCCGGCGAACCCGAACGGCTCACCGAACGGCATCACCGCGGTAACCAACGAAAGCGGCCGCGTCACCATTATGATGCCGCACCCAGAGCGTGTGTTCCGTACCGTGAGCAACTCCTGGCATCCGGCAGAGTGGGGCGAAGATAGCCCGTGGATGCGTATCTTCCGCAACGCGCGTAAGCAGTTGGGTTAAGCGTTCATCCTGCATGTTATCGGTGCCTATTAATGGGCACCCTATAAAGGCCGCGCAAAAGCGGCCTTTATTTTTTCGTAGGGTCGCCATTCATGGCGACCTGTCTGAAATCGGCATTGATTACGAACTGTCGGAAATTGGCGACATTGCGCCTGTGGTGGTGTCGTCAAAAGGTGACATTTAACCCATTGATTTATATGATCTGGAAATACATGCTCTAAACCTGTTGCTAATAAGCGACATTTTTCCCAGACCGTCCGGTCCGCTTTTCAGGCGAGGATCGCTTCCCCTCTGGCATTCCTCTGATATTAAAGACTATTTATTTATTGGCACGATACTTGCTATACTCCCTGTGTGGCTCATTCACCTGTTTATGATTGCCCCGCTTTAGCGGCTGAGCTCATAAAAACCGAATGACGCACCAAACGGAGCCTGTCGTCCACCTCACCGATAATCGTTTGCTTTGCAACGTTATCAAGCATCGGACGCAACGTTGAGTTAGGCTCCACCTTTTTTGCAAGCGATGCTGCGGCGTCGCTCTCACGGCAGGCCAAAAGGCCTGCCGTTTTCATATCTGGCCTTTCTTCCATTTTGATACTTCGCTAGCATGCCTGCAGCTCACATTTAAGGAAGCGCGGTTGTGAATAAATGGCGTCTGTTTCCCCGATCCCTGCGGCAGTTGGTGTTAATGGCCTTCCTGCTGGTATTGTTGCCGCTGCTGGTATTGGCGTGGCAAGCGTGGGAAAGCCTCTCGGCGTTAAGCAACCAGGCGGCGGATACCAACCGCAACACTTTTACCGATGTGCGTCGCAGCGAAGCGATGGCGCGAACCGCGCTGGAGCTGGAGCGCAGCTACCGTCAATATTGCGTACTTGGCGATGCGTCGCTGGCGAAGCTGTATCAAACGCAATGGACGCGTTACGGCCAAATGCTCAGCAGTCACGCCGCCAGTTTGCCCGATCTGCCTTCATTCAAAGTACTGCAAACGACCCTACCGCAGCTGCAGCAGATGCAGTGCGATAACGGCAATCCTGAAACGCAAGCCGCCAATGCGCTGGAGCGTTTCTCCGATACCAATACAAAAATGGTGCAGGCCACGCGTGAAGTGGTGTTTTCGCGCGGCTTACAGTTGCAGCGTGAAATTGCCGATCGCGGCCAGTTTTTTGGCTGGCAGGCGCTAATCCTGTTCCTGATCAGCCTGGTGCTGGTCTTACTGTTCACTGGGATGATCATCGGTCCGGTGAAGCGGGTTGAACGCATGATCAATCGGCTGGGTGAAGGCAAAGCTTTAGGCGATAGCGGCAGCTTTCGCGGTCCACGTGAGATCCGATCTCTGGGGCAGCGCATCGTCTGGCTGAGTGAGCGTTTAAGCTGGCTGGAGGAGCAGCGCCACGAATTTCTGCGGCATCTGTCGCATGAGCTGAAAACGCCGCTCGCCAGCCTGCGTGAAGGTACTGAACTGCTGGCGGATCAAGTCGCCGGTCCACTGAATGCCGAGCAGCAGGAAGTGGTGGCGATTCTCGATACCAGCAGCCGCCATTTACAGCGTCTCATCGAGCAGTTACTCGATTACAACCGCAAGCTGGCCGATAGCCCAATGGCTCTGGAGCCCGTTGCGCTAAATGAAATCATCGATGCGGTAGTAAAAGTGCACTCGTTGCCAGCCAGTGCACGTGAAATGACGACGCATATTGATCTGCAAGTGCATCACTGTCTTGCGGAAGCGACGCTGCTGCAACGTGTGATTGATAACCTCTACTCGAACGCCGTGAACTACGGCAGCGAATCCGGTAACATCTGGCTGCAGAGCCAGCAGAAGGGCAACCAGGTGTGGATTGAGGTGGCGAACACCGGCACACCGATTCCGGCTGAAGAGCAGGCGATGATTTTTGAGCCCTTTTATCAGGGCAGCCAACAGCGTAAAGGGCCGGTTAAAGGCAGTGGGCTGGGCTTAAGCATCGCCAAAGATTGTCTGCGCAGGATGCACGGCGATCTGCAGTTGGTAACACGCAAGGATGCGGATGTCTGTTTTCGTATCATTTTGACGACCAGCGCCGGGAATGCCTGATTAATGAAATTCACCCTATCTAAATTTGTGACCTGTGCAGTGCTGGCGTTAAGCCTCAGTGCCTGTCAGACACCGTCACAAGATCGTGCGCAGCATAATGGCGTCAGCGTGCCTGAACCGGACGTTCGTCTGCCGGATTACCTCGCGACCGATTGCCAAAATGTGTGGCAAATCGAAACGCCAGCCGCCTCAGGCAATCCGCTGTACTGGCAGCGCGCCATTGATTGCGCCGAGCATTTATCGCCGGCTGAAGCGCGTGCTGAAGCACGTCGTTGGCCGGTGCAAGGTTGGGCGCGTGCCTTTAAACAAGGCATCTTACTCGCGAACGGTAACGTCACGCCGGTCGAACGCCGTGATTACGTCACCACATTGGACGGTTATAGCGCCTCTTATCCGGCGGCAGTGCGTCCGCTGCTGCAGCTGTGGCGCAGCAACCAGGCGGCGCAACTTGAGTTGAGTGAAGCGCGAGGACGTTACGCGGCGCTGCAGCAAAGTAATGATGCTGAAATGGATAACCTGCGCCAGCAGCAAACCAAAATGCGCCAGTCACTGGCCGATACCCAACGCAAGTTAGAGCGTTTAACTGATATTGAACGCCAGTTGTCATCGCGCAAGGTGCCGGACAGCAGCGACGCAGCGCACGGCGGCAGCGATGTGCAGAGTGAGGATCAGTAATCATGAAACAGGCCGCACGTTTATTGCTGGTGGATGACGATCCGGGCTTACTAAAACTGCTCGGGATGCGTCTGAGTAGCGAAGGCTATCAGGTAGCGACGGCCGCCAGCGGGCCGGAAGCGCTGCGTCATCTGCAGAAAGAGAAGGTCGATTTGGTGATCAGCGACCTGCGCATGGATGAAATGGATGGTCTGGCGCTGTTCGGCGAAGTGCAGAAACGCCATGCGGGTTTACCGGTAATTATTCTCACTGCGCACGGTTCGATCCCCGAAGCCGTTTCGGCCACCCAACAAGGCGTGTTCAGCTTTCTGACCAAACCCGTCGATCGTGATGCCTTGTACAAAGCGATAGATGAAGCGCTGGCCCAACGCGCGCCGATCAGCGATGACCGCTGGCGCGAAGCGATTGTGACACGGAATCCGCAGATGCTGCGCTTGCTAGAACAATCGCACATGGTGGCACAATCTGACGTAAGCGTTCTGATCAATGGCCAAAGCGGCACCGGCAAAGAAGTATTGGCGCAGGCGATCCATGCCGCCAGCCCGCGCGGTACTAAGCCATTCATCGCTATCAACTGCGGTGCGCTGCCGGAACAACTCTTAGAGTCGGAACTGTTTGGTCACGCTAAAGGGGCTTTCACCGGCGCAGTCAGCGCGCGTGAGGGGCTGTTCCAGGCGGCAGAAGGCGGCACGCTGTTCCTGGATGAAATTGGTGATATGCCGCAAGCGTTGCAAGTGAAACTGCTGCGCGTGCTGCAGGAGCGCAAAGTTCGGCCATTAGGCAGCAACCGCGATCTGGATATTAACGTGCGCATTATTTCAGCCACTCACCGCGATTTGCCGAAAGCGATGGAGAAGAAGAGCTTCCGCGAGGATCTCTACTATCGTCTTAACGTGGTGAACCTGAAAATTCCAGCGCTGCACGAGCGTGCCGAAGATATTCCGCTGCTGGCGAATCATCTGCTGCGGCAGTCCGCCGATCGTCATAAACCCTTTGTGCGTAGCTTCTCGGTGGATGCGATGAAGCGATTGGTCAGCGCCGCATGGCCGGGCAATGTGCGTCAACTGGTCAACGTGATTGAGCAGTGCGTCGCCTTAAGTACCGCGCCGGTCATCGGAGATGCTTTAGTAGAGCAGGCGCTGGCAGGCGAAAATACCGCGTTGCCCACTTTCGTTGAAGCGCGTAATCAGTTTGAGCTGAACTATCTGCGTAAATTGCTGCAGATGACTAAAGGAAATGTCACTAACGCTGCGCGTCTGGCTGGACGTAACCGCACTGAATTCTATAAGCTGCTGTCGCGCCATGAACTGGACGCCAGCGAATTTAAAGAGTAGCTTGCTGCGGCGGTGTCAGGAACACTTATACTAACGGTATCCGTCCATCATGGAGGGAGTAAAAAAGGATCTGTCATGAAAAAGATCGATGCAATTATTAAACCATTCAAACTCGATGATGTACGTGAAGCGTTAGCGGAAGTGGGCATCACCGGGATGACGGTCAGTGAAGTGAAAGGTTTTGGTCGTCAGAAAGGCCACACTGAGCTGTATCGCGGCGCAGAGTACATGGTTGATTTTCTGCCAAAAGTGAAAATCGAAATGGTGGTAGGTGACGATATCGTCGATACCTGCGTAGAAACCATTATGAAAACTGCGCAGACCGGCAAAATCGGCGATGGCAAAATCTTTGTCTTTGACGTGGCGCGCGTTGTGCGTATCCGTACCGGTGAAGAGGACGAAGAGGCGATTTAAGCCCCTTCGCGCATTGCCTGAAAAAGCCTGCCTTGTGCAGGCTTTTTTGTTTTACAGCACTTTGTGAGGACCAAACACTTCGTAGTGAATGCGGTCGGCGCTTACGCCTGCATCGACGAGCTGACGCGCGACAAACTGCATAAACGGCAGCGGTCCACAGATCCAAAACTGTCGATCGGCTTGGTTTAATGCGGAGGATACACTCGCCAAATCCATCAAGCCCTGCGCGTCGTAACGTCCGGCATCGGCACTTTCTGGCTGGCGATACCAAACGTGACTGGTGAAGTTTGGCAGGCGTGCGCCCAGGGATTTCACTTCTTCAGCGAAGGCATGCTGAGATCCTGCTTCAACGGCATGTAACCAGTTGACCGCCGCCGCATGTTGCTGCTCTACCAGATTGGCTAGCATCGCCAACATTGGGGTTTGCCCCACGCCAGCAGAAATCAGCGTAATTGGCGTGGCTGCTTCGGTCTGCAGGAAGAAATCACCCGCTGGTGCAGCGCACTGCACGATATCACCCACCTGCGCATTATTGTGCAGCCAGCCCGACACGCTGCCCAGTTCTTCGCGTTTAACCGCGATGCGATAAAACGTCCCGTTTGGCTGGTGGGTCAGCGTATACTGACGATGCTGAATATGTTCGTTGCCTGTCGGCTGCAAACTGATGGCCAGATACTGACCTGGCAGGAAGGTTGCCACCGGCTGACCGTCGTTGGGCACCAGCTCAAAACTCTTGATAACCGAACTTTCCTGATTGATAGCGCGAATACGGAAATCACGCGCGCCGCGCCAGCCACCCGTCTTCTCTTCGGAGGCAGAATAGATGGCTTCTTCCCGCTGAATAAACACATCGGCCAGCACGCCATACGCTTTGCCCCACGCGGTTAACACTTCATCACCCGGATGCAGCAGCTCATCAATCGTCGCCAGCAGGTTTTCGCCCACAATCGCGTACTGCTCGGGCTGGATGTTCAGGCTGGTATGCTTCTGCGCAATTTTCTCCACCGCCGGCAACAGCACGGCCAAATTTTCCAGGTTGCTACCATAAGCCACAATGGCGTTGAACAACGCTTCCCGCTGATTGCCGCTGCGCTGGTTGTTCATGTTGAACACGTTTTTCAGTTCAGGATGTTGCGTCAGTAAACGCTGGTAGAAATGACCGGTAAGCTGCGGACCGATCTGGGCAATGGCGGGCAAGGTGGATTTGATGGTAGCGATGGTTTGCGCGTCGAGCATGGTGACATCCTCAGAGTGAATTTAAACATGTATTTTAAATGCATCTTATGGGTAATCGAAGCGCCTGTAAATCCCCTGTTGTGATTAAGGATTAGGCAAAAAAGGTGCGTGCTGGCCCGCAAAGCTGAAATTTACTCCGGTTGAATGTGAGTAAATATCGTCATTTTCAGGCTTGCAAAAAAGCGTAAAAAACCCGTTCCAGCGCCATGCCAATCGTTTGCGCAAAAAGAGGGGATTGACGCTACCGTCACCTGTCAAAACCGTTTACACTGTTCGCCTTCGCCCCCTTGCCGGGGCCTAAACTGCCGTTAAAAAGTTAGCTGAGTCAGGAGAGTCCGGATGTTAAAGCGTGATATGAACATTGCCGATTATGATGCCGCGTTGTGGCAGGCTATGGAGCAAGAGAAAGTGCGTCAGGAAGAGCACATTGAACTGATTGCTTCTGAAAACTACACCAGCCCACGCGTAATGCAGGCCCAAGGTTCACAGCTCACCAACAAATATGCCGAAGGCTATCCGGGCAAACGTTATTACGGCGGATGTGAATACGTTGATATCGTTGAGCAACTGGCGATCGACCGTGCAAAAGAACTGTTCGGCGCCGATTTTGCGAACGTGCAGCCGCACTCCGGTTCTCAGGCTAACTTCGCGGTTTACACCGCACTGCTGCAGCCGGGCGACACCATTCTGGGCATGAACCTGGCGCACGGTGGTCACCTGACGCACGGTTCTCCGGTGAACTTGTCTGGTAAGCTGTACAACGTTATCCCTTACGGCATCGATGAAACCGGCAAAATCAACTACGAAGAACTGGCTGAGCTGGCGCAAACCCACAAGCCAAAAATGATTGTTGGCGGCTTCTCTGCTTACTCAGGCGTGTGCGATTGGGCCAAAATGCGTGAAATCGCTGACAGCGTTGGCGCATACCTGTTCGTTGATATGGCACACGTTGCGGGCCTGATTGCTGCAGACGTGTACCCAAACCCGGTTCCTCACGCACACATCGTGACTTCTACCACCCATAAAACCCTGGCGGGTCCGCGCGGCGGCCTGATTCTGGCGAAAAACGGTGACGAAGATCTGTATAAAAAACTGAACTCCGCGGTGTTCCCGGGTGGTCAGGGCGGTCCTTTGATGCACGTGATCGCCGGTAAAGCGGTGGCGTTCAAAGAAGCAATGGAACCAGAGTTCAAGACTTATCAACAGCAGGTTGCTAAGAACGCTAAAGCGATGGTGGAAGTTCTGCTGGAACGCGGTTACAACATCGTTTCTGGTGGCACTCACAACCACTTGTTCCTGATTGATCTGGTCAGCAAAAACCTGACCGGTAAAGAAGCCGATGCCGCTCTGGGCCGCGCCAACATCACCGTGAACAAAAACAGCGTACCAAACGATCCGAAGAGCCCGTTCGTGACCTCTGGTGTGCGTATTGGTACACCTGCAGTGACGCGTCGTGGCTTCAAAGAAGCTGAAGTCCGTGAGCTGGCGGGCTGGATCGCTGACGTGCTGGACAACATTAACGACGAAGCGACCATCGAACGCACCAAACAGAAAGTGCTGGAAATCTGCAGCCGTCTGCCGGTGTACGCGTAACCTTTACGCGGGTCGATGCAGGACAAAAAAGGATGGCGCAAGCCATCCTTTTTTTATTGCCGTCGCCGCAGTGCTCTGACAAAGTAGCGCGCACTCGTGCTGCTCAGCAGCATTTTTGCTGGAGGGAATATGGCAATCGGCTCCGCCAAATGGCTCGGTTTGGGCTACTTCACTTACTTCTTTTGTTACGGCATTTACCTGCCTTTCTGGAGCGTCTGGCTAAAAGGCACCGGACTTGATGCGGAAAAAATCGGTCTGCTGCTGGGGTGTGGCATGGTGGCGCGCTTTGTCGGCAGTTTGCTGATTGCCTCGCAGGTAAAAAATCCCTCACAGCTGATCACCGCGCTGCGTCTGCTGGCGCTGATGACGTGCCTGTTCGCCATCGGTTATTGGCTGGGACAACAGTGGCTGTGGCTGCTGTTCGTGATGATCGGCTTCAACCTGTTTTTCTCACCGCTGGTGCCGCTGAGTGATGCGCTGGCCGCCACCTGGACGCAGCAAATCGGCCTGGCTTACGGGCCGGTTCGTCTTTGGGGGTCGCTGGCATTTGTCATCAGTTCCGCTTTAACCGGCATGTTAGTCACGGCGTTCTCGTCTCAGGCGATTTTGGTGCTGCTCTCATTAGGCGCCATCAGCATGTTGGGCGGAATGATGTTAACGCCAGCGACCAGACCGCAGGGCAGTGAACGCCAGACGTCAACCGACGGTGGCTGGCAAGTGTGGCGTGACCTGCTGCGCGAAAATGCGGTGTGGCGCTTTATGTTATGCGTGACATTGTTGCAGGGTGCGCATGCGGCTTACTACAGCTTCAGCGCGATCTGGTGGCAGGAGAGCGGTTATTCTGCGTCAATTATTGGCTATTTGTGGTCGTTAGGCGTGGTTGCTGAGATTGTTATTTTTGCGCTCAGCAGCCGACTGTTCCACCGTTGGACCGCGCGCGATCTGCTGCTGTTATCCGGCGTGAGCGCCATTATCCGCTGGACGTTGCTGGGTTCAAGCACGGCGTTGCCGTTGCTGATTGTGGCGCAGATCCTGCACTGCGGCAGCTTCACCGTCTGCCATTTAGCGGCGATGCGTTTTATTGCCGCGCGTAAGGGTGCAGAAGTGATTCGTTTGCAATCACTTTACTCGGCATTGGCGATGGGCGGCGGTATCGCAGTGATGACAATGATTTGCGGTGTACTCTTTACCCATCTGCAAGGACATCTGTTCTGGGTAATGGCCTTAGTGGCGTTGCCGGCATTGTTCCTGCGTCCGCGTGCTGCTTAGCTCTCCAGCAACTGACGAATGCGCTGCTGCTGATGACTACTCAGCGGCAGCTCAGCCTGGATTAGCGGCGGTGAAAACAGCGGCAACGAAATGGCGTACGGCGTGATCACCAGCGCGATATCGCGCGGCGCGCCCTCACGCTGAAAGTGGACGACATCCTGATAGCTGATGTTAATGGGTAGCAGCATCATTTCCCGCAGCTGCTGCTCCAGTAACTGCTCCAGCGCCGCATCTGCGCCCGTCAGCAGTAATACCTGCTTTTCCTGCAATGCACTCTCTTGCATCAGCCAGGCACCAAATAACACCGCAACCAAACTGACCTCTTCAGCGCTAAAGCGTGTGGCAAAATTCCGGCTGAAATGCTCAAGTGCGCGCTCTGTGGTGCGCAGCAGACGCGGATAGAGCCGTGCAACATCCAGCGCCACGCTGTTATCTATGCCGATGGAGAAATGGCTGCGATCAAGTGCCTGCGCCAGATGAGTAAAAAGTTGCTGCCTGAGTTCGGACTGATTTTTGAAACGGGTCTGCGCCAGCTGCTCAAAGCGCGCAATCAACGCTTCCACTGATTGCATCAACTTGACAGCTTGTGGATGGTCGAGCTGCGCACCGTTCGGTGCATGAAGCAGGCTGAACAGCAGCGTCCAGAAGTCGGTTTCACTGACGTCGGGCGCTAAGTGGCAGCGTTTCTGCCAATGGTGAATCACGTCGTCCGCGGCAGCGCGTTCAATTTTTTCCGCCAGCCATGCGCGTTGTCCCGCATTGAAAAGGGCGTTTTGTCGCTGGCACAGCGAATACTTCATGAAGATTTGCAGAAACAGGCGGTCACGTGCGCTGAAGTCGCGCGCCAGACGCAGGCTGCAGTGCTGGATCAGCGCCTGTAAGTTCGTTTCATCCCACAGCGCTTTCTCGATTTGCAGTACTTTCAGGCGTTGACGCAGCACCGGGGCAAAATGCTCGCAGACAAACGCCTGCGACAAACGCAGCGCGCGTCGCAGCCAGTGGATCAGGCACAGCCGCCTGTCCAGTTCCGTCCCATGAATGCGGAAGCTGCCATCAACCATCTGGTGTAGCTCCAGTTGGTGGTAACGCTGTATCTCATCTCCCACATCCGCGATATCCTGTCGGGCGACAACAGGTGCAACACCATTTAACTGGCAGAGCTTTTCAAGCGTCAACGCGGGAGCGGGCAGAAATAGCAGCAATAACAGATGACAACGACGCTGGGAGCGGCTGAAGAGTGGTGCAGAGGAAGGTGCAGAACTCATCAATGGTTTATCCGCAGGTCACTTTTGAGCTAAGAATAGCTAACTCCACGCGGTAACCTTGCCCTTTGTCGTGACTTTTGTTCAGAGCTTTAGGGCGGGTCACAATTTTTCTGGACCACTCTACACTTCACTTTAAAATTGTTACTTTATAACACATGAAAATTGCACTCATTACGTTTACGCTGTTGTTCAGCACCGCAGCCTGGTCACATCCGCACAGCTTTATTGACATGAAAACCGAGTTCATCAGTGAAAACCAACATCTTAGCGGCATGAAAATGGTGTGGACCATGGATGAGATTACCTCCGCCGACTTGCTCTACGACGCAGGTAAGGCTAAGCCCGGCGATGTGGTGTGGAAAAAGCTGGCCGCGCAGGTGATGGCGAATGTGCTCGGTCAGCACTATTTCACCGAGGTGTGGCAAGATAAAAATCGGGTCAAATTCCTGAATTTGCCGAAAGAGTACAACCTGTCGCGCAACGGCAACAAAGCGGTGCTGGAGTTTATCGTGCCGTTTGGCGAGCCGCAGGTAATGCGCGCGACGCAGTATCGCATTCAGACCTTCGATCCCAGTTATTTCGTTGATATGTATTATGATAATCCGCAGGCATTAACCATGGACGACGTCGTTAAATCCCATTGCCAAATCGATCTGAACACGCCGAAACCGGATGACTCGCTGAAACAATATGCGCTGTCGCTGGATAAAGCTGATGCGCCGCCAGAGGATATGGATCTGGGCCAGCAATTCGCTCAAACGGTGACGCTGACATGTCATTGATTTCGCTTCCTTCCCATGCACGACGCTTATGGCCGCTGTGGCTGATGGCGGGGTTAATGCTGTTGGCGGGCGTGCTGTTTTGGCAGCACTGGTCGCAAATTTTGCTGCAAAGCGTGCTGTGGCAAAAAGTCCTGAATCGCGAGATGACGCAGCTGTTGCAGCAGGTCGCTGAGCAACCGCAGCAGGCGGGTGTGACACTGATGTTGTTTAGCCTCGCCTATGGCGTGCTGCATGCGTTGGGGCCGGGACACGGCAAAGTGGTGATCAGCACTTTTCTCGCTACGCACCCAGCAAAGCTGAAAACCAGCCTGAAACTGACGTTGCTGGCGGCATTGCTGCAAGGCAGCGTGGCGATAGTTTTGGTGACGCTGATGTTGGTGGTTCTGCAAACCTCATCGCGCCAGATGCATCTCGGCAGTTATTGGCTGGAGAAGGGCAGTTATCTGTTAGTTGTTGCACTCGGGATTTGGGTTGGTTGGCGTGCGCTGCGAACGCTGCACCAGCAATTACGCCCTAAACCAAACATGCAGATTCACGCCATTCGTCCGCAGCATCAGCACGACGAACACTGCGGCTGCGGTCATGCGCATCTGCCAAGCGCCGCGCAGATGGATCAGGCGGTGAGCGGCAAAACCCAAGCGTTAGTGGTGTTCTCAATGGGACTGCGGCCTTGTTCCGGTGCCATCATGATGCTGCTGTTCGCTAAAGTAATCGGTGTTTATGCATGGGGCGTAGCTTCTGCCGTGGCGATGGCGGTGGGCACCGCATTGACGGTGTCAGCGCTCGGCTTGTTAGTACAACGTTCCCGTGCGTTGGCACTGCGTTTAGGGCGCGCCAGCGACACTAATCGCTTGGCTAAGCTGCTCATGCCAGTGTTTGCGTTATTGGGCAGTGTGTTGTTAATCGTCGCGGGCGTTGCCTTATGGCAGAGCGCCTCGCCAGGCATTGGCGGCGGAATTCGTCCATTCTGAAATTAAGGATAAACAGGTAGTGTAAATAACTCGCTGCTGCAAGTATTTCTCCCCTCAATAAGCAATTAAATATCTCCGCTTAGTACGCTGGTGAAAATAGATTTCTCTGTCTAAGCTCAATCACACCAGTCAATATTCTGGTGGCTTGAGCAATAATAAAATTTCAGCAAAACATTCTGCGAGGAGAAAACGATGCCTGAAACTCGGATTAATAATGGCAGCGTGGATACGGTGCACGAAGTGCATGGCGGCCTACCATTGAAACGTATTTCCTGGAGCGCAGTATTTGCCGGCGTTATCGCTGCGCTAATAATTCATATTTTATTAGGGATATTAGGTACGGCGATTGGTGCGACAACCATCGATCCACAACAGGAACAAAATCCACTGCAGCATTTGGGCACTGGCGCATTAATCTGGACTGGCGTCAGCATGCTGATCGCCATGGGTGTCGGCAGCTACGTTGCCGGGCGTCTGGCGCAGCGTGAAGGGGCTTTGCACGGATTATTAATGTTTGGTGTCAGCACTATCCTGACATTATGGTTGGCGATTACCCTGGCGACTGGGGTTATTGGCGGTGCCTTTAATATTTTAGGTGCCGGCGTGAATGCGGTGGGCAATGGAATTTCCGCTGCGGCGCCTTCACTGACCAATATGGCAAAAGAAAAGTTACAGGAAAGTAATATCAATCTGGATGATTTAAAAAATGAACTGCAAACCACATTGCGCCAAACCGGTAAATCGGAATTACAGCCTGAGAATCTACAAAAGGATGTAAATAACGAAGCCAATAATGCGCAAAATCAGGCAGAGCAAACGGCGCAGAATCCACAGAATGCTGATAATGATCTGGCTAATTGGTTGAAAGGCGTTATGAATCGTCATTCAGATACCTTGCAGGCTGCCGACCGCGATGCGCTGAAAAATATTATCAAAGCACGCACCGGTAAAAGCGATCAGGAAGTCGAGCAGATTGTGACTCAGACCGAGGAGAGCTATAAAAAAGCCGTGCAACAGTATCAGGAGTTGAAACAGCAGGCGGAGCAGAAAGCCCGCGAAGTGGCTGAGCAAGCGGCAGCCGCAACGGCGAAAGCGAGCTGGTTTACCTTCTTTATGCTGGTGATTGAAGCGGTACTGGCGGCGTTGCTGGGACGCGTAGGTCGCAAGACACAGCCGCGTCAGGTATTAAGTCACGAACGTCGGTAATAAAAAAGGCGGCTGAATCAGCCGCCTTTTCTTATTTAGCGCTTCAGCGCTTCACTCAATTCTTCACGCATCGATGCCAGCATAGCTTTCACTACGCGTGGGTTACCGGCAACGATGTTTCCTGACATCACATAACCGTGGTTGCCAGTAAAGTCAGTCACCAAACCGCCCGCTTCACGCACCAGCAATTCGCCCGCCGCAAAATCCCATGGCTTCAGACCAATCTCAAAGAAACCATCAACGCGACCCGCTGCGGTGTAAGCCAGATCCAGCGCAGCCGAACCGGTGCGACGGAAATCAGCACACTGCGTGAACAGTTTGCCAACGATGTTGATGTAAGGCGTTGCGTGCTGCTTCAACTTGAACGGGAAGCCGGTAGCCAGAATGGTGCCATCCAGATCGCGAGCCGTGCTGCCGCGCAGGCGGTAACCGTTTAGCTGTGCGCCCTGACCGCGTACTGCGGTAAACAGTTCGTTGCGCATTGGATCGTAAACCACAGCAACTTCGGTGCGGCCTTTAATGCGCACAGCGATAGAAACTGAGAAGTGTGGTAAACGCTTGATGAAGTTGGTGGTGCCATCCAGCGGATCGATTACCCATTGAATGTCTTGATCTTCGCCCGCCAATTCACCGCTTTCTTCGGTGATGATGGTGTGTTTCGGGTACGATTTACGAATTACTTCGATAATCAGACGTTCTGCGTCACGGTCAACATTGGTAACGAAGTCGTTGCTGCCTTTTTGGCTGGCTTCGACAGCGTCCGGGGTTTCATAATTCTTGGCAATTAAATTTCCGGCCTTGCGCGCGGCGCGCACGGCTATGTTGAGCATCGGATGCATCGGTATCTCTCGCTGGATGTTAAAGAACGGGGAAAACGGCGCGGAGTATATCAGCGTGTTCAGCAAATGTCCTCTTTTTATGTTAGAATGCGCGCCATCATTTCCCTGACCGCCTCTAATTATGCTGCAAAATATCCGAATCGTACTGGTAGAAACGTCGCACACTGGCAACATGGGTTCCGTCGCACGCGCGATGAAAACCATGGGCTTAACCAACCTTTATCTGGTCAATCCGTTGGTGAAACCCGATTCACAGGCCATTTCTCTCGCCGCTGGCGCCAGCGATGTCATTGGTAATGCGCGCATTGTCGATACCCTGGATGAAGCCATCGCTGGCTGTAGTTTGGTGGTTGGCACCAGCGCACGTTCACGCTCACTGCCGTGGCCGATGCTCGACTCGCGCGAGTGCGGTATCAAAAGCGTGGAAGAAGGCCAGCAGGCGCCGGTCGCCTTGGTATTTGGTCGTGAGCGCGTCGGCCTGACCAACGAAGAGTTGCAGAAGTGTCACTATCACGTCGCGATTCAGGCCAATCCGGAATACAGCTCGCTGAATCTGGCGATGGCGGTGCAGATCATCGCTTACGAAGTGCGCATGGCATGGCTGGACGCGCAGGAAAAAGCCGCGCCCGCAGCAGAGCCTGACGTGTCGCCGTATCCATTGGTCGACGATCTGGAGCGCTTCTATCAGCACATCGAACAGATGATGTTGAACAGCGGCTTTATCCGCGAAGGTACACCAAGCCAGGTAATGAGCAAGCTGCGTCGTTTATATACGCGTGCTCGCCCGGAACGCGACGAACTCAACATCCTGCGCGGCATGATGGCATCGTTCGAAAAGCGCAAAGGTAATGGGGATAATAGTTGAGTAAAACAGTCGGTTAAATAGTTGAGTAAATTACTCGGTTAAATAGTTGACCGTTTTACTCAGGAATGTCAGACTGGCGTCAATTCTTCAGATAACCCGCCGATAATCGGACGGACGCTTACGAGGTTGTATGCTATGAGACTGACATCCAAAGGACGTTATGCCGTAACCGCTATGCTGGACGTTGCACTGCACTCACACGAGGGCCCGGTGCCGCTAGCTGACATTTCTGAGCGTCAGGGCATTTCGCTGTCCTATCTGGAGCAGTTATTCTCGCGTCTGCGTAAGCATGGCTTAGTGGCTAGCGTTCGTGGTCCAGGCGGCGGTTATCTGTTAGGTAAAGACTCTGGCGCTATCGCCGTGGGTGCCGTGATCACTGCCGTTGACGAATCTGTCGATGCCACCAAATGCCAGGGTAAAGAAGGCTGCCAGGGCGGCGAGCGTTGCCTGACACACGTGCTGTGGCGCGATCTGAGTGAGCGCATCAGCGACTTCCTCAATAACATCACGCTGGCGGAATTGGTGAATAACCAGGAAATTCTTGATGTCGCCGATCGTCAGAACACCGTCGATAATCGTCGCTTCCAGCAGCATCGTGTGCAAGAAACCATCAACGTTAATCTTCGCGCGTAATCTGACTTAGCCTGGTTTTCCCAACCCTGAATGATTTGAGTTTGATGAAGGCGGCACGCGAGCGTATCCCCAGGAGCATACATAAGTATGTGACTGGGGTGAGTGAGTGTAGCCGACGCACCTGTAACTTGAAGCATGACGGGTTCATACTGGAAAGGCCGAATGTGCTATAAAGACGTATGATTTTTTATACGGAGTTTTAGCGCAATGAAATTACCGATTTACCTGGATTACGCAGCCACTACGCCTGCTGATCCGCGTGTCGCCACCAAAATGATGCAGTTCCTCACGATGGATGGCACTTTCGGTAACCCCGCGTCCCGTTCCCACCGTTTTGGCTGGCAGGCTGAAGAAGCTGTTGATGTCGCTCGCAACCAAATTGCTGAGCTAGTCAATGCCGACCCCCGTGAAATCGTCTTTACCTCCGGCGCGACCGAAGCTGATAACCTTGCCATTAAAGGTGCAGCGCAATTTCATCAGGCGCGCGGCAAACACATTATTACCAGCCAAACCGAACACAAAGCGGTGCTCGACAGTTGCCTGCAACTGGCGCACGAAGGCTTTGATGTCACCTTCTTACAGCCCGGCGGCGACGGTATTGTCACGCCGCAGATGCTCGAATCTGCACTGCGCGACGACACGGTGCTGGTGTCGCTGATGCACGTCAATAATGAAACCGGTGTGATTCAGGATATCGCCGCACTCGGCGCGCTGTGCCGTGCGCGTGACATCCTGTTCCACGTTGATGCCACGCAAAGCGTCGGCAAACTGCCGATTGACGTCACTGAACTGCCGGTGGATTTGATGTCGTTCTCAGCGCACAAGCTGTATGGTCCGAAAGGCATCGGTGCGCTGTGGGTGCGTCGTAAACCACGTCTGCAACTTGATGCACAGATGCACGGCGGCGGTCACGAGCGCGGCATGCGTTCTGGCACTTTGCCGGTGCATCAGATTGTCGGCATGGGCGAAGCCTACCGCATTGCGCGCGAAGAGATGAGCAGCGAAATGGCGCGTCTGGCCGAGCTGCGCCAGCGTCTGTGGAGCGGCATTAATCAATTGGGTCACGTGAACCTCAACGGTTCGCTGGAGCAGGGCGCTCCGAACATCCTCAATATTAGTTTTGCCCACGTCGATGGCGAATCGTTGATTATGGCGCTGAAAGATTTGGCGCTGTCATCCGGTTCCGCCTGTACCTCGGCCAGTCTCGAGCCTTCCTATGTACTGCGCGCGATGGGCGTTGAGCAGGAGCTGGCACACAGCTCGCTGCGTTTTTCGCTTGGGCGCTTCACCAGCGCAGAGGAAATTGAGTACGCTATCGAGCTGGTTAACAAAGCGGTAACGCGTTTGCGGGCGCTCTCGCCTGCGGCAAACTCCCGCTAATTCATGCACCCCTTGCGCCGGTTCTGGCGCAAGGTGACACCTAACGCAAACGGAGCCACGCGATGACAACACAACCGATGATAATTACGCTCAGCTCCCAGGCCGCCGATGCGCGCTGGGGTGACAAAGCGCTGCTGAGCAGCAACGAAAGTGGCATGACCGTTCACCTGACTGGCGCAGATGCGCTGATGAGCATCCAGCGCGCGGGTCGCAAGCTGGACGGTCAGGGCATTCGTCATGTCGCACTGCAGGGCGAAGGCTGGGATTTGGAAAAGTGCTGGGCATTCTGGCAAGGCTATCGCAGCCCGAAAGGCAAACGTCAGGTCGAGTGGCCGGAATTCAATGAGGCCGATCAGGCTGAGTTTGCGCGTCGTCTGAAGATCGTTGATTGGGTGCGCGATACCATCAACCTGCCGGCGGAAGATCTCAGCCCGGAACAGCTGGCGCACAACGCGGTTGATTTGATCAACGAAGTGGGCGGCAAAGCGGTCAGCTATCGCATCACCAAAGGTGATGACCTGCGCGTACAAGGTTACACCGGCATCCACACCGTGGGGCGCGGTTCAACGCGCGCGCCGGTGCTGCTGGCGCTGGATTTCAATCCAACCGGAGATGAAAATGCACCGGTTTACGCGTGTCTGGTCGGTAAAGGCATCACCTTTGATACCGGCGGTTACAGCCTGAAGCAGAGCGCCTTTATGGACTCAATGAAGTCCGATATGGGCGGTGCGGCAACGCTCACTGGCGCACTGGCGCTGGCGATTTCACGTGGTTTGAATAAGCGCGTGAAACTGTTCCTGTGCTGCGCAGACAACATGGTCAGCGGCAACGCGTTCCGTCTGGGCGACATCATCCGCTATCGTAACGGCAAAACCGTAGAAGTGATGAACACCGATGCGGAAGGGCGTCTGGTGCTGGCTGATGGCCTGATCGATGCCAGCGAACAGAATCCTGAACTGCTGATCGATGCGGCAACGCTGACCGGTGCGGCGAAAACTGCGCTGGGCAATGATTATCATGCGCTGTTTACCTTTGACGATGTGCTGGCGGAATCGCTGCTTGGCAGCGCGACCGGCGAAAATGAAGCCTTCTGGCGTCTGCCGTTGGCTGAGTTCCATCGCAGCCATCTGCCTTCGAACTTTGCCGATCTGAATAACATCGCTAGCCCGTCACACGCGGCGGGTGCCAGCAGCGCGGCTGCGTTCCTGTCGCATTTCGTCAGCAAATATCAGCAAGGCTGGCTGCACATTGACTGCTCCGCGACGTACCGCAAAGGCGCGGTGGATCAGTGGTCCGCCGGTGCGACCGGTTTGGGCGTGCGCACCGTCGCTAACCTGTTACTGAAATAATCCTCATCATGGCAGACGTAAGTCTGCCTATTTTTTTGGAAATCATTACATGAGTAACCGTCTTGAAGAGGTGCTGAAGCTGGCCGCCACTGAGCCTGCGCACCGTCCGGAATTTTTTCAACTGTTGCTGGACGCCGATGTTTGGGTGCCAGGCGAAAGCCCGGCCGAACAGTTTGATGCGACTTCACCGGTCGAATTGCAGCATTGGGAAAAAGAGGGCGGCGGCAGCGTAATTCCATTCTTTACGTCAGAAGAAGCGATGGGCGAGGCTATCACAGATGAACAGCCTTATCTGCGCATGCCGGTACGTACGCTATTTGAGATCACTCAAGGCGAAACGCTGTTCCTCAATCCGAAACTGCCTGCGGGCAAAGAGTTTTCGCCGGGTGAAATCGCGCATTTGATTGGCGAAGAGGGCAGTGCGCTAAGCCAGCAAACCGTGCTTGAAGGTGGCCAGGCGCTGCTATTGTCCGAAGTGGCCGAACCGCCAGCGCAGATGATTGATTCGCTGACGCAGCTGTTTGCCAAGTACAAGCAGGTGCGCCGTGCTTACATCGCCAGCATTCGTGAAAGCGCCACCGAAGAACCGAACCTGCTGATTGGTATCGAAGCGGATAGCGATATTGATGAAATTATTCAGGCGGCTGGCGGCGTCGCGACAGATACGCTTGCTGATGACGCGCCGATTGATATCTGTGAAGTGGTCAATGAAGATCGCGGTGTGAGCCATTTCTTCACTGCCCACATCACGCCGTTCTATGAACGTCGCTGGGGCAGTTTCCTGCGCGATTTCAAAGGCAGTCAGCGGATTATTTGATGTATTGCCTTGTGCGCATTAATGCGCACCTTACGATGTAGGGTCGCCATTTATGGCGTTATGCCGATCAGTTAAGCGCCGTATCAAATCACCGCACCTTACGTAGCGGCGCGATTTATCGCGCAATGAATTGCGCCGCTACAATGTGTGCTCTCGGAAACGAGGTTTTTTCATGTCTTAACTGACAACCATTACGCCATGAATGGCGACCTTCTATCACTTCTCAATCGGTAAATCGTCGCGGCTGCCCCATTCGCCCCACGAGCCGTCGTACAGCGTTACATCGCGCACTCCGAGCGAGGTGAGCGCCAAAATCACCACCACCGCCGTCACACCCGAACCGCAGCTGGCAATTACCGGCTGATCCAATTTTAAGCCCGCCTTAGCAAACAGATCGCGCAGTTCCGCTGCCGGTTTCAGTTCGCCATTCACCACCAAACTGTTCCACGGCACGTTTAAACTGTGAGGAATATGTCCACGCAGCAGGCCCGGACGCGGTTCATCCACTTCGGCGTTGAACCGGTTTGCCGCGCGCGCATCAACAATCTGCGCGCCGCCTTCGTGGCTGATCAGCAGCACATCGGTCAGACGCTTCACCTGTGCGCCATCATAAACGGCTTCGAATTCGGCTTCTGGCAGGTTAACCGGTCCGGTAGCAACATCGAAACCGGCGGCTTTCCAGCCCTGTAATCCGCCGGCCAGAATTGACACATTTTCACAACCGAAGGCGCGCAGCATCCACCACGCGCGTGGTGCAGAGAATAGGTTGCCTTCGTCATACACCACCAGATGTTTATCCTGGCTGATACCCAACTCACGCATTGCCACGGCAAAGGACTCGGCGCGCGGCATCATATGGGGATAAGGACTCGTATGATCGGACAATGCTTCGATGTTGAAGAACGGGGCATTCGGTAGATGACCGGCCAGATACTCTGCCTGAATATCACGCACGGCTTCCTGACCTGGCGGTAACATGCGGGCATCCAGCACCTGCAACGTTTCCTCGTTGTAATGTTCTTTCAACCAATCAGCGGACACAAATATGGCTGTCATAGCAACCTCTTCTCAGCAAACGGGAAAAGACCAGTCTCCGGGAATGTGAACGCTATCTCAAGGGCATGATTGCTAAAGTTGTCGAAAATGCGCAGCATTACTCTTTCTTAACTTCTGGGACTGGTGAGGGATTTACCATGGCAAAACGTTTTAACCGGCTGTTGCTCAACGCGCTGATCGGGGGAGTATTACTGGGTGGCGGAACGTCGGCGATTCATGCGGCGGAAACGACAGCCGCAACAGCAACGCAGCAATCCCTCTCCGTTATCGATCTCTCCGAACTGCAACTTGAGGGTGCCGCCGCGCTGGTGTTGACCTTTAACACGCCGCTCGATAGCCAGCAGGATTTCGCGGCACATCTGCAGATTATTGATGAGAAAAGCGGCAAGGTGGATGGTGGCTGGGAGCTAGCGCAAAACGGTAAAGCGCTGCGTTTTCGACATCCGGAACCGTCGCGCAAGTTGACGATTAATGTCGATGCCGGGCTTAAAGCGGCCGATGGCAGTCCCTTATCCAAATCGTTTAGCCAAACGATCACCACGCGTGATATTCAGCCAATGGTTGGCTTTGCCAGCCGCGGTTCGCTGCTGCCGCTGCGCCTGACGCAAGGTTTACCGGTGCTGGCGCTAAATGTAGATACGGTTGATGTCGATTTTTTCCGGGTAAAAAGCGCTTCGCTGGCCGATTTCCTGGCCCAATGGAATTACGGCAACAACATGTCGTATTGGGAATCGCGCGAGCTGCTGAAAAATGCCGATCTGGTTTATGGCGGACGTTTTGATCTCAACCCGGCGCGCAATACGCGTGAGAAAATGCAGTTGCCGCTTGGTGATGTGGATGCCCTGAAACAGCCAGGCGTTTATCTGGCGGTGATGAAACAGGCCGGTACTTACAACTACACGCAACCGGCGACACTGTTCACATTAAGCGACATCGGTCTGTCGCTGCACCAATTCCCTGAACAACTGGAACTGTTTGCCCAAAGCCTGGCCAGCGGCGCACCGCTGGATGACGTCAGCGTACAGCTATTGGATGAAAAGGGTAAACAACTTGCTCGCGGTAGCAGCGACAGTAACGGCCATTTGCGCTTACCGGCGAATGCCAAAGGCAAGCTGTTGCTGGCAACACAAAAAGGGCAAACCTCGTTGATCGATCTCAACCGTCCGGCGTTGGATTTGGCTGAGTTTCCGATTGATGGCCCACAAGGCTACGACAAACAGTTCTTCGTATTTGGTCCACGCGATCTCTATCGCCCCGGTGAAACGGTGATCGTCAACGCGCTGCTGCGTGATGCCGATGGCAAACCCTTGCCGTCGCAGCCAGTGAAAGCTGAAGTTGTGCAGCCGAATGGCGAAGTGTCGCAAACCTTTGTCTGGCAGCCAGAAAGCGGCGTCTATCAACATCGCTTCGCGTTGCCCGCTTCTGCCATGACCGGCGAATGGACGCTGCGCATTAACAGCGGTGACAACCAGCCGCGCAACTGGTCGTTCCATGTGGAAGATTTCCTGCCGGAACGCATGGCGCTGGCGTTAAATAATAGTGCGCAACCGGTGGCGCCGGATGACGACGTGACTTTTGCGGTGGAAGGCCGCTATTTGTACGGCGCACCTGCCGCGGGCAACGAACTGCAAGGGCAACTGTTCCTGCGTCCGGCGCGTGAAGCAGTGGCTGCGCTGCCAGGCTATCAATTCGGCGACATTACTGAAGAACTCAAACGCACGCTGGATGATGTGGATGAGAAGCTGGATCAGAGCGGTAAAGTGCAGCTCAAGGTTGAGAGCAGCTGGAAAGAGAGCCATTCACCGCTCAATCTGATTCTGCAAGCCAGCCTGCTGGAAACCGGCGGCCGGCCGGTGACGCGCCGCGCAACTCAGGCAATTTGGCCGGCGCCGGCGTTGCCTGGCATCCGTCCGCTGTTTAACAGTGAATCAGTGTATGACTATCGCACCGATCGTTATCACGATGAGCCGACCGTAGCGGAAAACAGCCTTGCTGAATTCGACGTGATATACGCCAACCCACAGGGTGAGAAGCTGGCGGCGCAGGATCTTTATGTACGCCTGATTCACGAACGCCGCGACTATTACTGGAGCTTCTCCGACAGCGAAGGCTGGCAGTCGCGCTACGATCAAAAGGATCTGCAGGAAGAGGAGCAACGTATCAACATTGCTGCCGGCGGCAGCCAGAGAGTGAGCTTCCCGGTGGAGTGGGGCACGTATCGACTGGAAGTGCATGCTGGCGACAACATCATTAGCAGCGTGCGATTCCAGGCGGGATATTGGTGGCAGGACAACACCAACGGCACCGGCGCGCTGCGTCCGGATCAGGTCAAACTGAAAATAGATAAAACCGCCTATCAAGTGGGTGACACCGCGCATGTACAGGTTGAATCACCTGCCGCAGGTAAAGGCTATCTGCTGGTGGAATCCAGCAGCGGCACATTGTGGTGGCAACCGCTGGATGTTCCGGCGGGCGGCGCAACCATTGATGTGCCAATTAGTGACAGCTGGAAGCGACACGATCTCTATCTCAGCGCCATCGTGGTGCGCGACGGTGACAAAGCCAGCGGCATCACGCCCAAACGCGCGGTGGGCCTGCTGCATCTGCCGATGGCAACCGAAGCGCGCCGCCTCAGCTTAGCGCTCGACGCGCCGGATAAAATCCGCCCTGAGCAGACATTAAAAGTGAAGGTGAAAGCCCGCCGTGAAGGGAACGCATTGCCGCAGCAGGTTCAGGTACTGCTGTCGGCGGTGGACAGCGGCGTGCTTAACATCACTGACTATAAAACCCCTAATCCGTGGGAAGCGTTTTTTGGCCGCAAGCGCTACAACGCCGATCAATACGATGTATTTGGTCAACTGATTGACGGCGGTGGCAAGCTGGCCGCGCTGCGCTTTGGTGGTGACGGCGACGATGCGGATGCCTTGTCGCGCGGCGGTAAAAAGCCGGTCACCGACGTGCAGATCGTGGCGCAACAGTTGCAGCCCGTGACGCTGGATGCCAATGGTGAAGGCACGCTGGAGCTGCCAATTCCGGCCTTTAATGGCGAGTTGCGTTTGATGGCACAGGTATGGAGCGACGACAGTTTCGGATCGGCCGATCGTAAGCTGGTGGTTGCCGCACCTTTGATCAGCGAACTGGCAACGCCGCGCTTCCTTGCCAGTGGCGATCAATCCACACTGGCGCTGGATCTCACCAACCTCACCGATCAACCGCAAACGCTAAAAATCAATGTCACCGCCAGCGGGCAGATTGCCCTTAACGGCCAAATCCCCGCCAGCGTGCAGCTGGCGAAAGGCGCGCGTACCACGTTGCAGATTCCGGTTAAAGCACAGGGCGGCTTTGGCGAAGGCGATGTGCAGGTGACTGTTTCCGGCATGAGTTTGCCGGGCGAAACACTGGCACCGAGCGAGCGCAAATGGAAAATTGGCGTGCGTCCGGCTTATCCGGCACAAACGCTGAGCTTCGATAACGTGATGCAAACCGGGCAGAACTGGCAGGTGATGGCGAGTGCCTTTAATGGTTTGCAACCGGATACTTTGAGCGGTCAACTGTCGCTCAGCAATCGTCCACCGCTGAATATCGCAAGCTACATCAGCTCACTGTATGCCTATCCTTACGGTTGCCTTGAGCAGACCACCAGCGGCATTTGGCCATCGGTGTTCACCAACCATGCGCAGCTGACGGCGATGGGCATCAAAACCAGCAATGATGAAGCGCGTCGTGCTTCGATTGATACCGGCATCGCACGTCTTGCCGGCATGCAACGCGGCAACGGCAGCTTTGGCTTGTGGAGCAAAGAGAGTCAGGAAGAGTTCTGGCTCACCGCTTACGTCACTGATTTCCTGCTGCGCGCCAGCGAAGCCGGGTACAGCGTGCCGGATGGCGTGATTACCCGCGCCGACGAACGTCTGCTGCGTTACCTGCAGGATCCGACGCAGATCGAAACCAGCTGGAGCAGCGATGCCGATGCTTTGCGTTTCAGCGTGCAGGCCTACGCCGGAATGGTGCTGGCGCGTCAGCAGCAGGCCCCGCTGGGTGCGTTGCGTGCGCTGTATGAAAAACGCGAACAGGCAAAATCGGGCCTTGCGCTGGTACAGATTGGTGTTGCACTGAAGTTGATGGGCGATCAGCAGCGTGCGCAACTGGCGCTGGCGCAAGGCATTGGTCTGGAACGTAAACCTAACAGCTGGCTCGGTGATTACGGCAGCCCGGTGCGCGATCGTGCGCTGATTCTGTCGCTGTTAACTGAAAACCAGTTGCTGCCAGAGATGCAAGGTTCGCTGTTGATTGAGTTGGCGAAAGCGGTACAGGGTCAGCGCTGGTTCTCCACCCAGGAAAACAACGCGTTGTTCCTTGCTGCCCGCACTTTGCAGCAGCACAAAGGCGAAAGCTGGCAGGCCACACTACAAGGCAAAGCGGAGCCACTCAGCAGCGACCAGCCTTTGAATCTCAGCATCAGTGAAGATCAGCTGCGACAAGGCGTGTCGGTGAAAAGCGACAACGCGTCGCCGCTTTACGGCACGCTGAATGTGGTGGGCTATCCGCGCACCGCACCGTCGCCGATGAGCAACGTTCTGCAGATCACTCGTGAATACTTCACGCTGGATGGTAAGCCAGCGGATCTCACCCACCTGAAAAGTGGCGAACTGCTGGTGGTGCGGCTCAAAGTCGCAGCCAGCGAGCGCGTCAGTGATGCGTTGGTCGTGGATCTGCTGCCAGCCGGACTGGAGCTGGAAAACCAGAACCTGAGCGACAGCAGCGCCAGCTTGGGTGACAGTGCCGATGCGCTGAAAGAGAGCATGATGGATATGCAGCAAGCCAACATTAAGCATATCGAATTCCATGACGATCGTTTTGTCGCCGCGCTGGCGCTCGATGGCTACACGCCGGGCACGCTGTTGTATCTGGCGCGCGCGGTTACGCCGGGCAGCTATCGCCTGCCGCCGCCGCAGGTGGAATCAATGTATGTGCCGGAATGGCGCGCGATTGGCAGCACGCCGGAAAAACTCAATGTGCGTTAAGTATTGATGTCTGGAAGTAACCGACTAAAGCGGTGGCGCTGGCTACCGCTTTTTTTACTGGCGCTGCTGGTCGCGTTGTGGCTGCTGGATCGACTCACGCCATTGCCGCTGCACGACGTGCAACCGGCGCGCGTCGTGGTGGCCGAAGACGGCACGCCGCTGTGGCGTTTTGCTGACAAACAGGGCGTGTGGCGTTATCCGGTAGCACTGGACGATGTGTCGCCCGCCTACATTGAGGCGCTACTGACCTACGAAGATCGCTGGTTCTGGCATCATCCCGGCATCAATCCCATGGCGATTGTGCGCGCAGTGGGGCAAAACGTGCTGCATCACGGCGTGGTGTCCGGCGGCAGCACGCTCACTATGCAGGTGGCGCGTCTTATTGATCCGCAACCACGCACCCTGCGCGGTAAAGTGGTGCAGGCGTGGCGCGCGCTACAGTTGGAATATCATCTCTCTAAACGCGACATCCTTACGCTGTATCTCAATCGCGCCCCTTTTGGCGGCACGGTTGAGGGCGTTGGCGCAGCGAGCTGGATGTGGCTGGGGAAACCGCCTTCACAGCTCACCAAAGGTGAGGCGGCACTACTGGCGGTGCTGCCTCAGGCGCCGAGCCGCTTGCGTCCTGATCGCTGGCCGCAACGCGCCGAAGTCGCACGCAATAAAGTGCTGGATCGCCTCGCGGAATATCACGTCTGGTCAGCGCAGGATGTCGCCGATATCAAACAAGAAGCGGTGTGGCTGCCGCCGCGTCAGATGCCGCAACGTGCGCCGCTGCTGGCCCGCCGCTTGTTGTCGCTGTCGCCCGACAACAAAATCACCTCAACGATAGATGTGTCGCTACAGCGCGAACTCGAGAATCTGGCTGCGTCGCTGAAAAGCAACCTGCCGCCGCGAACCTCGCTGGCGCTGCTGGTGGTGGATCATCAAAACATGAAAGTGCGCGGCTATGTCGGATCGGTGGATTTCAATGACGACAGCCGTTTTGGTCACGTCGATATGATATCCAGCGTGCGATCGCCGGGATCGGTGTTGAAGCCCTTTGTCTATGGTATGGCGCTGGATGATGGGCTCATTCATGGCGAATCGCTGCTGCAGGATGTGCCGCGTCGATTCGGCGACTATCGTCCCGGTAATTTTGATTCGGGCTTTCACGGGCCGGTGAGCGCCAGTGATGCGCTGGAGCGGTCGCTCAATTTACCTGCTGTACAATTGCTGGATGCGCTGGGGCCAAAAAACATCGCCGCGCGATTACGTAATGTGGGTTTGAATCTGCGCTTTCCTGCAGGGGCGGAGCCAAATCTTTCGTTGGTACTGGGTGGCACCGGCGCGCGTATGGATGAGATTATGGCTGCCTACAGCGCCTTTGCCCGGCACGGTAACGCGGCGCAATTACGCTGGCTGACGACACAACCCTTGCAAGAAAGGCCGCTATTGTCGCCGGGCGCGGCATGGATTGTGCGGCGCATTCTGGCAGGCGCGGCACAACCCTCGGCCAGCGGTGCGGTGGCAAACGTGGTGCCGCTGGCGTGGAAAACCGGTACCAGCTATGGCTATCGCGATGCCTGGACGATAGGTATCACCCCGCGCTATCTGATTGGCGTATGGGTAGGACGGCCTGATGCAACGCCCGTCGCCGGTCAGTTTGGTTTTGCCTCGGCGGTGCCGGTGATGAATCAGGTCAATAATCTGCTGGCGGGGCATATGCCAGTGAACGGTGCGCCGCGCGATCCGCGCCCGTTATCGGTCAGCGCCATGAGCATATGCTGGCCTGGCGGACAGCCGTTACCCTTCGGCGACGAGAACTGTCGCCAGCGTCGTCAGAGTTGGGTATTGAATCAAACGGTGCCCCCCACGCTGCTGGCGTCGGGGCAGGAGAGCGTCAATGGCTTACGCCAGCGCTACTGGCAGAACAGCCGGGGATTGCGCGTGGCGGCAGATTGTCCGGATGCACAAAGCCGCGAGCGCCTGATGTGGCCGCTGCCACTTGAACCCTGGCTGCCGGATGCGGAACGGCGTGCCCAGCGCTTGCCGCCGATCGATCCCACTTGTCCGCCACTCAATCAGGGCAATGCGCCGCCCATGGTGATTACCGGTGTGATCAATGGTCAACGCGTACAGCCGTTGCCGGGCAAAGTGGTGCTGGTGATGTCGGTAGCCGTGCAGGGCGGGCAAGGTGAGCAGCGCTGGTGGTTTTTAAACGGGCAACCGCTTGAGCGTAACGCGAGCAACAAGAGTGCGGCGCTGGTACTGGATGAGCCGGGAAGTTATCAGTTGGTGGTGATGGATGAAGCGGGGCAGCTGTCGTCGGTGGCCTTTACCCGCGGTTGAGCACATGGATATGGCATACTTTTTGCCTGCGTGCCCCGACAAAAATCAATTATTTTCAATAATTCCACCAATCGCCAATAGGCAACGCGCCATGATGTCCCTATAATCGGCGCGTTTTCTTACCGGGAGGAGCTCCCGGATTCTTCAGGATGCTAACTAGAGGTCAACATGGCAATCGAACGTACTTTCTCAATCGTGAAACCAAACGCCGTCGCTAAGAACGTGATTGGTGCAATCTATAACCGTTTTGAAAGCGCGGGCTTCAAAATCGTTGGCGCAAAAATGCTGCACCTGACCAAAGAGCAGGCTGAAGGCTTCTACGCTGAGCACAAAGGCCGTCCATTCTTTGATGGTCTGGTTGAATTCATGACTTCTGGTCCAGTTGTGGTTTCTGTTCTGGAAGGCGAAAACGCTGTTCAGCGTCACCGCGATCTGATGGGTGCAACTAACCCAGATAACGCGCTGGCAGGTACTCTGCGTGCTGATTATGCTGACAGCTTCACCGAGAACGCGACCCACGGTTCTGACTCTGCTGAATCTGCAGCACGCGAAATCGCGTACTTCTTCGCAGAAAACGAAGTCTGCCCACGCACTCGCTAAGTGCATTGAGGGTCAGGCGGACACGCGTCTTTACAGCTGTTCGACATCGGTGAAACGGTTCCCCTGGCATCATGCAGCAGATGTAGTACAATTATGCGCCCTTGTTGAGCTAGCCTCAGCGAGGGCGCTGTTTTTTTCCTACTATTAACCAGAGCCGTAACGTGTAACAACGAGGCCAGAGAACATTATGTCCGAACAGATTGTGACGCCGTCGTCCGCTTCCCCCGTGATTGTTTCCCCCAAAAACGAAAAAATTAACCTGCTGGATCTCAACCGTCAGCAGATGCGTG
Organism: Enterobacter ludwigii; assembly: GCA_900068845.1. GTDB lineage: Bacteria > Pseudomonadota > Gammaproteobacteria > Enterobacterales > Enterobacteriaceae > Pantoea > Pantoea ludwigii_A. Next base: position 1,110,656 of record CEFQ01000005.1, on the reverse strand, counting down.
AATTCTTTCTTGAGATGGGCGAAAAGCCGTTCCGTGCCGATCAGGTCATGAAGTGGATGTACCACTACTGCTGCGATGATTTCGAGCAGATGACTGACATCAACAAAGTGCTGCGCGGTAAGCTGATGCAGCGCGCTGAAATCCGTGCACCGGAAGTGGCGGAAGAGATGCGTTCCACCGATGGCACCATTAAATGGGCAATTCGCGTGGGCGACCAGCTGGTTGAAACCGTCTATATCCCGGAAGCGGATCGTGCCACCCTGTGCGTCTCTTCACAGGTAGGCTGTGCGCTGGAGTGCAAATTCTGTTCGACGGCGCAGCAGGGCTTTAACCGCAACCTGCGCGTGTCAGAGATTATTGGCCAGGTATGGCGCGCCGCGAAAATCATCGGTGCCGCAAAAATTACCGGTCAACGTCCGATCACCAACGTGGTGATGATGGGCATGGGCGAGCCGCTGCTTAATCTGAACAACGTGGTGCCGGCAATGGATATCATGCTGGACGACTTCGGTTTCGGTCTGTCAAAACGTCGCGTTACGCTGTCAACGTCAGGTGTGGTGCCGGCGCTGGACAAGCTGGGTGATATGATCGACGTAGCGCTGGCGATTTCGCTGCATGCGCCGAATGATGCCATTCGTGACGAGATCGTGCCGATCAACAAAAAGTACAACATTGAGACTTTCCTTGCGGCGGTAAAACGCTATATCGGTAAGTCCAACGCCAATCAGGGCCGCGTGACCATTGAGTACGTGATGTTGGATCACGTCAATGACAGCACCGACAATGCGCATGAGCTGGCAGCACTGCTAAAAGAGACGCCATGCAAAATCAACCTGATTCCGTGGAACCCGTTCCCCGGCGCGCCGTATGGCCGTAGCTCCAACAGCCGTATCGATCGCTTCTCCAAAGTCCTGATGGATTACGGTTTCACCACCATTGTGCGTAAAACCCGTGGTGACGATATCGACGCCGCTTGTGGTCAGTTAGCAGGCGATGTGATTGACCGGACTAAGCGTACGCTGCGTAAGAAAATGGCGGGCGAAGCCATCTCTGTGAAGGCGCTCTGAAAGCCAGCGCCTGCTGATATTCAGCGGGCGTAACTCATGTCAGTCTCTCCGCATATTTTTTAGGGAGAGACTGAAATGCATAAAGGATTATTCGCCGCGATTCTGGCGGGCTTTGTTGTAACCGGTTGTGTCAATCATCCTGCAAGGCAAAGCGCAGCGGATATCCGCTTGCAGCTCGGATTGCACTATCTGGCAGTGAAGGATTATGCCGCCGCGCAGCGTAATTTGTTACGTGCTCAGCAGGCAGCGCCAAAGGATTATCGCGTTCCGTTAGCCCTTGCTCGTGTGGCGCAGGCGCAACAGAATAGCGCACAAACGCGCTGGCACTACCAACGCGCACAGCAGTTAGCGCCGCTGAATGGTTACGTCGCTAACAATTACGGTGCGTTTCTCTGCGGTTTAAGGCAGTATGACGAAGCGCATCAACAGTTTAAGCTGGCAATTGAGGCGCAGGAAATCGATGCTCGTCAGGATGCATTCCTGTTTTCGGGCTATTGTTACCTGCAGGCTGATGAGAGTGCCGCAGCGCGCGAGCAATTAGGTTACGCGCTGGATGCCGCACCGGAGCAGGGCAGTCAACTGCTAAGGGAAGTGGAAAGGCGGCTTGAACAGCGGGAACAGAAGTCGGTTCCGCTGCTTTTAGAAGTGTACCATCAGCATTTGCCTGCAACGGCTGAGAGCTTATGGTTACAGATACGTTTCGCCGCGCAACAGGGAAACGCTGCTGACGTTACACGTTATGGCGACCGGTTGGCGCGAAGTTTTCCACAATCGATACAGTACCAGCGTTATTTAGCTAATGAATACTGAAGCCACTCAAGAGAATTCTGCAGTACATTCCACAGGTGAACGCCTGCGTCTGGCCCGTGAGCAAATGGGACTGACCCAGCAAAACGTCGCTGAACGCCTGTGCCTAAAACTTACTACCGTACGCGATATTGAAGAGGACAAATCACCTGCTGATTTAGCGTCTACCTTCCTGCGCGGTTACATTCGCTCTTATGCTCGTCTGGTGCATGTGCCAGAAGATGACCTGCTGCCGATGATGGCAAAGCAGGCCCCCATGCGCGCCGCCAAAATCGAGCCGATGCAGAGCTTCTCATTGGGTAAGCGTCGTAAAAAGCGCGATGGCTGGCTGATGATCTTCACCTGGTTGGTGATTTTCGTCGTTGTCGGTTTGACTGGTGCGTGGTGGTGGCAGAATCATAAAGCGTCACAGGCTGATTTGGTGTCGATGGCCGATCAAAACGGCAGCGGCGACAATAGCCAATCTATTCCGTTGGGTGACAACAGTACCGATAGCAATGCCGATGCAGATACCAACGCTGCCGGTACGCCAGTCGATAACGGTGCTGGCGCTGTGGCCACGCCTGAAAGCAACAACGCGAGCAGCACACCGGCTGCGAGCAATAACACTACAGCGCAAACCAGCGGCAGCGACAACGCCGTGGTTTCGCCAAGCCAGGCGCCGATTGATACGGCACCGCCAGCGGCGACCTCCCCAGCACCGGCGAATAGCGTTCCTGCAGGCCAAATGCCTACCGCGAATGCAGCAGTCAGCCAACCGGCAGGCGATCCGAATGCTGTGGTGATGAACTTCAAAGCGGATTGCTGGCTGGAAGTGAGCGATGCGACCGGTAAGAAGTTGTTCAGCGGTCTGCAACGTAGTGGCGGTAAGCTAAGTTTGTCCGGAACGGCTCCGTATCGTCTGAAAATTGGCGCACCAAGTGCGGTTGACGTGCAATATCAGAATCAGCCCGTTGATTTAAGTCGTTTTATCCGTAATAACCAGGTTGCCCGTCTGACGCTGGGTGCGCAATAACGCGCAGCGCGCTTTCCGGGTAATTGTGGAGAGAGAATATGCATAACGAAGCACCCATTATCCGTCGCAAATCAACACGGATTTACGTCGGCAAGGTGCCAGTTGGTGATGGCGCGCCCATCGCCGTTCAGTCAATGACCAACACCCGCACCACTGATGTGGACGCCACCGTTAACCAGATTCGCCAGCTTGAGCGCGTCGGGGTTGATATCGTTCGCGTCTCCGTTCCCACGATGGATGCGGCTGAAGCCTTCAAACTGATTAAGCAACAGGTCAACGTGCCGCTGGTAGCGGACATTCACTTTGACTATCGCATCGCACTGAAAGTCGCGGAATATGGCGTCGATTGTCTGCGTATCAACCCAGGCAATATCGGCAACAATGAGCGTATCCGCCAGGTGGTGGATTGTGCGCGTCATTACAATATTCCGATCCGTATCGGCGTGAATGCCGGTTCGCTGGAAAAAGATCTGCAGGAAAAATACGGTGAGCCAACACCGCAGGCGCTGCTCGAATCTGCGATGCGCCATGTGGATCACCTCGATCGCCTTAACTTTGATCAGTTCAAAGTAAGCGTCAAAGCGTCTGACGTTTTCCTTGCCGTTGAATCCTATCGTCTGTTGGCTAAAGCCATCGATCAGCCGCTGCACCTCGGTATCACCGAAGCGGGTGGCGCGCGCGCGGGCTCCGTTAAATCGGCGATTGGTTTAGGCCTGCTGCTGGCCGAAGGCATCGGCGATACGCTGCGTATTTCACTGGCGGCCGATCCGGTTGAAGAAGTGAAAGTCGGCTATGACATCCTCAAATCTCTGCGCATCCGCGCGCGTGGCATCAACTTTATTGCCTGCCCGACCTGTTCGCGTCAGGAGTTTGATGTCATCGGTACGGTCAATGCGTTGGAAGAGCGTCTGGAAGACATCATCACGCCGATGGATATTTCCATTATCGGTTGCGTGGTGAACGGTCCGGGGGAAGCCACGGTTTCTACCCTCGGCGTAACCGGCGGGGCCAAGAAAAGCGGCTTCTACGAAGATGGCGTACGCCAGCGCGATCGTCTCGATAACAACGACATGATCGATCAGCTGGAAGCGCGTATCCGCGCCAAAGCCAGCATGCTGGATGAAAGCCGCCGCATCAACGTGCAGCAGCTGGAAAAATAAGCCTGGTGCGCGCCAGTCGCGTGCCAGTTTGTGATTGAACCTGTGCGGTTTCATCCTCATAAGGTATGATGCCGCTCAGGTTTTTTTGTCTTAAAGAGATTCTAACGTGGCGAAGAATATTCAAGCGATTCGCGGGATGAACGATTACCTGCCGGCGGATACCGCAATTTGGCAGCGTATTGAAGGCACTCTCAAGCAGGTGCTGGCCAGCTATGGTTACAGTGAAATCCGTCTGCCAATCGTTGAGCACACCCCGTTGTTCAGCCGCGCGATCGGTGAAGTCACCGACGTGGTTGAGAAAGAGATGTACACCTTTGAAGACCGCAACGGCGAAAGCCTGACGCTGCGTCCGGAAGGCACCGCAGGTTGCGTGCGCGCCGGTATCGAGCACGGTCTGCTGTACAACCAGGAACAGCGTCTGTGGTACACCGGTCCGATGTTCCGCTACGAGCGTCCGCAGAAAGGTCGTTACCGTCAGTTCCACCAAATGGGTGTGGAAGTCTTCGGCCTGCAAGGCCCGGACGTTGATGCTGAGCTAATTATGATGACCGCGCGCTGGTGGAAAGCGTTAGGTATCGCTGAGCACGTCGAGCTGGAGCTGAACTCTATCGGTTCGCTGGACGCGCGCGCCAACTATCGCAGCGCGCTGGTGGCGTTTCTTGAGCAACATCAGGACGTACTGGACGAAGATTGCAAGCGCCGCATGTACACCAACCCACTGCGCGTGCTCGACAGCAAAAATCCTGACATCCAGAAACTGTTAAACGATGCACCAACGCTGGGCGAATTCCTCGATGAGGAATCACGTGCGCATTTCAGTGGCTTGTGCGGGTTGCTCGACGACGCTGGCATTAAATATCGCATCAACCAGCGCCTGGTGCGCGGTCTCGATTACTACAACCGTACCGTGTTTGAATGGGTGACCAGCAGCCTCGGTTCGCAGGGCACGGTGTGCGGTGGCGGACGTTACGATGGTCTGGTCGAACAGTTGGGTGGTCGTGCCACGCCAGCCGTGGGTTTTGCCATGGGCATGGAGCGTTTGGTGTTGCTGGTGCAAGCGGTTAATCCAGAATTTGAACCGACGCGCATTGTTGATGTCTATGTTATCGCTTCGGGGCAGGGCGTTCAGTCCGCCGCGATGCAACTGGCGGAAAAACTGCGTGATGCTGATCCCGCGTTGAAGCTGATGACCAACTTCGGTGGCGGTAACTTCAAGAAGCAGTTTGCCCGTGCAGATAAGTGGGGCGCACGCATTGCGCTGGTGCTGGGCGAAGATGAAGTGAACGCGGGCCAGGTTGTGGTGAAAGACTTGCGTACCGGCGATCAACAGACGCTGGCTCAGAGCGACGCCGCTGCAACGTTGCGCACGCTGCTGCAGTAAGCGCAGCACTGCAACAGCCATTTTAAAGAGAGGGATTGCGTGGAAGTTTACAGCAACGAAAACGAACAAGTTGACGCGCTGCGTCAGTTCTTTGCCAATAACGGCAAATTCCTGGCCGTAGGCGTAATCATCGGTATCGCTGCGCTGGGTGGCTGGCGTTTCTGGTCCAGCCATCAGGAAGGAACCGATAAAGCGGCATCAGCAGAATATCAACAGCTGACCAGTGCGATGCAGGCGGACAAGCCTGATTCGCTGGAAGCAGTGGCCACTTTCGCCAGCGAAAACAACAATACCTATGGTGCGTTGGCTTCGCTGGATCTGGCTAAGCAGTATGTTGAAACTAATCAGTTAGATAAAGCTATCGCTCTGTTACAGAGTGGGCTGAAAGATACCAAAGATGCCAACCTGCAGGCGGTGATTAACCTGCGTCTGGCACGCATTCAATTGCAGCAAAGTCAGGCCGATGCCGCACTTTCTACCCTTAACAATGTTAAAGGTGATGGCTGGACAGCCATTGTAGCGGACATTCGTGGCGAAGCACTGCTGAGCAAAGGCGATAAGCAGGGCGCGCGTGATGCCTGGAGCAAAGGTGCTGAATCGCAGGCCTCTCCTGCGCTGAAGCAAATGCTGCAGATGAAGATGAATAACTTAAGTTAAGCCAGTCAAGAGAGCGCACATGGAATTACGTAAATACCTGCTGCCAGGGCTGATTTCAGTCACTCTGCTCAGCGGTTGCTCGCTGTTCAGCGGCGAAGAAGATGTAGTGAAAATGGCCCCGCTGCCTAAAGTGGAAAACCAGTTTACGCCGCAGACTGCGTGGAGCACCTCGGTCGGGGACGGCGTTGGTGATTTCTATTCCAATCTGCATCCAGCCTGGCTGGACGGTACCGTGTATGCTGCGGATCGTTTTGGTGTGGTTAAAGCGCTTGATGCCAGCAATGGTAAAGAGAAATGGAAAGTCGATCTCTCTGAGAAAACCGGCTTCTTCTCGAAAAACATCTCTGCGCTGCTTTCTGGCGGCGTCACCGCCAGCGGCGATCGCATCTACATCGGTAGCGAACGTGGTCAGGTATTTGCGTTGAATACCAGCGATGGTGGTATTGCCTGGCAGACCAAAGTCGCCGGTGAAGCGCTGTCGCGTCCGGTGGTTAGCGACGGTTTAGTGCTGGTGCACACCAGCAACGGTATGTTGCAAGGTCTTGATCAAAGCACTGGCGTTGTCAAATGGACCGTCAACCTCGATATGCCAGCGCTGTCACTGCGCGGTGAATCGGCACCGACCGTGGCCTTTGGCGGGGCAATCGTCGGTGGCGACAATGGCCGCGTCAGCGCAGTCATTGTTAATCAAGGTCAGCTGATTTGGCAGCAGCGTATTTCGCAGCCAAGCGGCGCCACTGAAATCGATCGCCTGAGCGATGTCGATACCACGCCAGTCGTGGTTAACGGTGTCGTTTATGCGCTTGCGTACAACGGTAATCTTACCGCGCTGGATCTGCGCTCCGGTCAGGTGCTGTGGAAACGTGAGATTGGCGGCGTTAAAGACATGGTGGTTGATGCCGGTCGTATCTATCTGGTCGATCAGGATGACCGCGTGATTGCCCTGAATGCTGACGGTGGCGTAGCCATCTGGCGTCAAAGCGATCTGCTGCATCGTAATTTGACTTCGCCAGTGCTGTTCAACGGCTATCTGGTGGTGGGTGATAGCGAAGGTTATCTGCACTGGATCAACACCCTTGACGGTCGCTTCGTCGCGCAGCAGAAACTGGACAGCGATGGCTTCCAGACTGAACCGGTTGTGGCCGGTGACAAACTGCTGATCCAGGCGAAAGGCGGAGAAGTTTACGCCATCACCCGTTAAGGAATTGGCTTTGCGGGAACGCGTTTCCCGCTCGCTTATACGGCTCCTGATTCGTCAGGGGCCGTTTCGTTTTTAGTCAGGCATGGTATTCTTTGCGCCTTCAGCCTGACGCCTGGCGTCAAATGTCGTTATAATCACGCCATTCGGGCGAATTATTTTAAAAACTGAGGCAAGTGTTATGGTACCTGTGGTCGCGCTGGTTGGGCGTCCCAATGTGGGAAAATCTACGCTATTTAACCGTTTAACACGCACACGTGATGCGCTGGTAGCGGATTTTCCTGGACTGACTCGCGATCGCAAATATGGTCGCGCCGAAGTGGAAGGGCGCGAATTTATTGTTATTGATACCGGCGGTATTGATGGCACCGAGGAAGGCGTTGAAAACCGCATGGCGGAGCAGTCGCTATTGGCGATTGAAGAAGCGGATGTGGTGCTGTTTATGGTGGATGCGCGCGCGGGCGTGATGCCGGCGGATCAGCAAATCGCTAATCATCTGCGTGCACGTGAAAAAGCCACCTTTGTCGTCGCCAACAAAACTGACGGTATTGACCCGGAAGCGGCAGTGCTGGATTTCTATGCGCTGGGCTTAGGTGAGATTCATGCCATTGCAGCCTCGCATGGCCGTGGAGTTAACAGTCTACTGGAAACGGCATTGCTGCCGTGGATGGAAGAAATCGTTCCGGAAGTGGAACTCACTGAAGAAGAAGAGAATGCCGCCTATTGGGCAGAATTAGAAGAAGAGGGTGAGAAGGCGCTGGAGGAAGAGGAAGAAGAAGATTTCGACCCCACCACACTGCCGATCAAACTGGCTATCGTTGGCCGCCCTAACGTGGGTAAGTCAACGCTAACTAACCGCATTCTTGGCGAAGATCGTGTTGTGGTCTTTGACATGCCAGGCACCACGCGCGATAGCATCTACATTCCGATGGAACGTGACGATCGTGAGTATGTTCTGATTGATACCGCGGGCGTACGTAAGCGCGGTAAAATCACCGAAACTGTAGAAAAATTCTCGGTTATCAAAACGTTGCAGGCAATTGAAGACGCTAACGTAGTGATGCTGGTCATTGATGCGCGTGCCGGGATTTCCGATCAGGATCTGTCACTGCTGGGCTTCATCCTCAACAGTGGGCGCTCACTGGTGATTGTGGTCAACAAGTGGGATGGCATGACGCAGGAAGCGCGAGATGAAGTCAAAGAGCAGTTGGACTTCCGTCTGGGCTTTATCGATTTTGCGCGCATCCACTTTATTTCTGCCCTGCACGGCAGCGGCGTGGGTAACCTGTTCGAATCCGTGACGGAAGCGTACGACTGCTCTACCAAACGTGTGGGCACCGCAATGCTGACGCGCATCATGACCATGGCAGCCGACGACCATCAGCCGCCGCTGGTACGTGGTCGCCGCGTGAAGCTGAAATATGCGCATGCCGGGGGGTATAACCCGCCAATCGTGGTGATTCACGGCAACCAGGTCAAGGATCTGGCGGATTCCTACAAGCGTTACCTGATGAACTACTTCCGTCGTTCACTCAACGTGATGGGCACGCCCATCCGTATTCAGTTCAAAGAGGGCGATAACCCGTACGCGGGCAAACGCAACCTGCTGACGCCAACGCAGCAGCGTAAACGTCAGCGTCTGATGTCGCACCTGAAGAAGAACAAGCGTTAAAATGAGAAGGGCCCAGCAGGGCCCTTTTTTTATGCACCTGTAATTTAGTGCGCGATAAATCGCGCCGCTACGGAATGTGCGGTGATTTAATGCGGCGCATAACTGAGCGGCATTACGCCATTTATGGCGACCAACCGCCAAATGCAGAGGATGTTCTATGAATTCTCCATGCCCAATCTGCCAGCAGCCACTGACTCACGATGAAACCGGTTTTGACTGCTCCCACTGCGAACGTCATTTCACGCACATCGCCTTATGTCCGGATTGTCATCAACCTTTGCAGGTGCTGAAAGCCTGCGGTGCGGTGGACTACTTTTGCCCGCACGGTGATGGACTCATTTCGAAGAAGCGTGTCGAATTTATCCCCGACTTAACGTTGCAGTAAGAAAATTTGCCGCCCGGCGTCATAGTTATTAATAGCTTACGACTGGATTTGTAGCAAAAATGCTATTAACCAGTGACTACCGCGTTATGGATATTCACTTTTTATTGTACCAGGTGGTACAATCCTGCCGCCTTGTAGCGAGAAACACTCTCACCTGCGTTGTGTCCTCGCTCACAAGCGCCGAATCACGGGCATTGCACCCGTACCAATAGATATAAAATAAAGCGTAACGAAATTGTTCCTGTCCCCCGCTTCGGCTGGGGCCTTGTCATCGGCTGCCACAGATTTATCGGCACCAGCGCTTTATTTTTTCAGGAGAGTTTTTGTTATGGCAGAAAATTCCGCTCGTCCCGGCAAAGGGCTGAGCATCTGGTCCGTACTGTTTGGCTTGGTCCTGCTGGCAATCGGTTTGTTCTTCGCTATCGGCGGCGGCAAGCTGGTCGCGCTGGGCGGCAGCTGGTACTTCCTTATCGCCGGTATCGTCATGCTGCTGTCGGCCATTCAGTTCTTCCGTCGCAAATCATCCGCCGTCACCCTGTTTATTCTGGTGTTTGCTGGCACACTGATTTGGTCACTGTTTGATGCGGGCTTGCATTTCTGGCCGTTGGTATCGCGCTTGATGGTGCCAGCGGGCTTGATGCTGTTTGCATTCCTCACCTGGCCAGCCCTGCGTAAAAGCGAAGGCAAAAGCTCTCTGGCGAAAGTCTCTTATGCGCTGTCTGCGGTCATCGTGGTTGGCATGGTGGCCACCTTCGTACAGATGTTCCAGCCGCACCCTTCCGTTGCGTTTGACGGTAAACAGCTGCCGCTGATCCCGGTCGATAAATCAAAACCTCAGCAAGACTGGAGCAGCTACGGCCGTACGCCGGGTGGCGACCGCTTCGCTGCCATTGATCAGATTACCCGCGATAACGTGAAAGACTTGCAGGTCGCCTGGACTTTCCACACTGGCGATACGCCGATCAGCCCAACCGGTAACGGCGCGGAAGATCAGCAAACCCCATTGCAGGTGGGTAACACGCTATTCCTGTGCACCCCGCACAACAATGTGATTGCGGTTGCAGCAGACAGCGGTAAGGAAATCTGGAAACGCGAAATCAACGCGCAGGCCGAAGTGTGGAACCGCTGCCGTGGCTTAGCCTATTTCGATGCGACTAAACCGCTGCAGCAGCCAACGCAGCCGGGTTCAACGCCGGTCACTGCCGCTGTGCTGCCTGCGGGTGATACTTGTCAGCGTCGTATTCTGATGAACACAATTGATGCGCGTCTGATTGCTATTAACGCCGACAACGGTGAGCTGTGCGACACCTTCGGTACGCACGGTGTGGTTGATCTGAAAGCCGGCCTGGGCAATGCGCCCGATCCGCAATATCAGCTGACTTCACCTCCCGCGATGGCCGGTACCACCGTGGTGGTGGGCGGTCGCGTTGCGGATAACGTCCAAACCGATATGCCTGGCGGCGTGCTGCGTGGTTTTGACGTGATCACTGGTCAGATGCGTTGGGCGTTTGACCCAGGCAATGACGATCCAAATGCGATTTTGATGCCGGGCAAAGATTACACCCGCAGCACACCGAACTCGTGGGCACCAATGTCTTACGATCCGGCGATGAACACCGTGTTCCTGCCAATGGGTAGCTCGTCAGTGGATCTGTGGGGTGCGAACCGTACCAAACTGGATCACACTTACGGCGCCTCAATCCTGGCGCTGGATGCGACTACCGGTAAACAGAAATGGGTTTATCAGACCGTGCATAACGATCTGTGGGACTTTGATCTGCCAATGCAGCCAAGCCTGGTAGACTTCCCGATGAAGGATGGCACCAACAAGCCAGCCGTGGTTATCGGGGCAAAAACCGGAATGATTTGGGTGCTGGACCGCCTGACCGGCAAGCCTTTGACCAAAGTTGAAGAGCTGCCGATGCCGCAGGGTCACATCCCGAACGAGCAGTACACCAAAACGCAGCCGCATTCGGTAGAAATGCCAAACATCGGCAATCAGAAAATGTCTGAGTCTGATATGTGGGGTGCAACGCCGTTCGACCAGCTGGCGTGCCGTATTGCCTTTAAAGGCATGCGTTACGATGGTCTGTTTACTGTACCGGACACCGATAAATCCCTCAGCTTCCCGGGTTCACTGGGCGGTATGAACTGGGGCGGTATCTCGTTTGACCCGAACAATCAATATATGTTCGTCAACGATATGCGCCTGGGCCTGTGGGTACAGATGATTCCACAAGACACCAGCAAGACCGCAGCCAGCAACGGTGGCGAAGCGATCAACACCGGTATGGGCGCGGTTCCGCTGAAAGGCACACCGTATGCGGTAAATAAAAACCGCTTCATGTCACCGCTGGGCATTCCATGCCAGGCTCCACCGTTCGGTACGCTGTCGGCAATTGATATGAAAACCCGTCAGATCGTGTGGCAGGTGCCGGTGGGTACCGTCGAAGATACCGGTCCATTTGGCATCAAGATGCGCGCGAAGATGCCAATTGGTATGCCGACCTTAGGCGGCACACTGGCTACGCAGGGTGGCCTGGTGTTCATCGCGGGTACGCAGGATTACTATCTGCGCGCTTTCGATAGCTCAACCGGTAAAGAAGTGTGGAAAGCACGTCTGCCAGTCGGCAGCCAGGGCGGTCCAATCAGCTACGTTTCGCCGAAAACCGGCAAACAGTACATCCTGATCTCCGCAGGTGGCGCCCGTCAGTCACCAGACCGTGGTGATTACGTGATTGCTTACGCGCTGCCAGACAGCAAGTAAGTTCAACTATGAGAAAGGCCGACATCATGATGTCGGCCTTTTTTTAAAACCTTCCGTGGCACATCTCTTCCTTTAAGGCACCTTAATTACTGCTGCTTGGAAGGGCGGCGGCTTTTTTGACCTCCTTTTCTTCCAGCTTCCCTGGCTCTTTCAGGATCGTTTCTGAAATTACCCCCGCTGACTTTGCCGCCAGCGCTACCTGCTTCCCTGGCGCGCTCCGGGTCCTCTGCAAAGTTCCCGGCACCACCTCGTTGCTTTTTTTGTGTCATAGCAGAGACCTCATCTAAGGATGTTTTCTTCGACGTGGACTAGCTAGCCACATAATGAGTATAGTCAGTCAGTTACGCTATGCCTTGAGAGATCTCTGATAACCTATTCGCCGTCGCGCCACAGCGATTGCAGCTCGGGTGGTGCCAGTTGTTCTGGAATTAAAATCACCAGTGTCCCAGCCTCACGATGTGTGGCATAGGTGATTTGAATGCGGTAATAGCGTTGATCGCCACGTCCCATGTTTGCCGCTTGATCTTCCGGTTCGCCGAGCGGCATGGCCTGTTCCAGCACCTGGCAGACGCGCTGTTTTTGCGGCTCGGGCAAGTCCGCCAGGGTAAAACGCCGCTCACCGCGCAGCTTGGGTATAAAGGCGATACCGCCTTCACGTGCCAGCTCAATGATGGCATCGTCGGTTAGTTGGATGTCCACGTTACGCCCACCTGCTGCCAGGCGGATTGAATTTTTTCCGCCACTGATTGATTAAACCGTTGATTGGCATGCTGCACGGTAAAGCGCGCAAAGGTGCTGAAATCGGCATCCTGCGGCAGCGTTTTGTCGCACAGCGTGTCATACCAGGCTTGACCCGCCAGTTCCCACGCGAAGCCGCCCAACGCTTTAGCGGCGAGATAGAAGGCGCGATTAGGAATGCCGGAGTTGAGATGCACGCCGCCGTTGTCCTCACGCGTTTCGATATAGTGATCCATATCGGCCGGCTGCGGATCTTTGCCCAGCACCGGATCGTCATAAGCGGTGCCGGGTGACGACATGGAGCGCAACCCGCGGCCATTGATCCCGCCCGCCAGCAAACCTTCACCGATGATCCAGTCAGCCTGATCGGCGCTCTGCTTAAGATGAAACTGCTTCACCAGTGAGCCAAAAACATCAGACATCGATTCGTTCAGCGCGCCTGCCTGCTGGAAGTAGATCAGTCCGGCTTCGGTTTCCGTTATGCCGTGCGTCAGTTCGTGCGCGACAACATCCAGCGCGATGGTGAAGCGATTGAAAATCTGGCCGTCACCGTCGCCAAATACCATCTGCTGGCCGTTCCAGAAGGCATTCTGGTACTCCTTACCGTAATGCACGGTGCCATCGAGCTTGAGGCCTTTGTTATCGAGGGAATTGCGCTGATAGGTTTGCCAGAAGAAATCGTAGGTAATGCCGAGATAGTTCCATGCTTCTTCAGCCGCGACGTCGCCGTTTCCGGGCTGGCCTTCCTCGCGGATTAACGTGCCGGGCAGATTTTGCGTGCCCTCGGCGTCGTAGATAGCGCGCTGTACGATGCCTGGCTTAGCGGTGTCGGCGTTGGTGGTTTGATGATTATGTTCAGCCATCAGTTGCTGAACATGGGTGAGGGTGCGGCGCGCATAGTCTTGCTGCGCACCGGAGCAGTTATCGATGATGTTACGCAGCATGTATGGAGGAATTACGCTAAAAGGCATACCAAACTCCCTGGCTTCTCAGTGAATGTGCCAGAAAGTATAGTTTTCATACTATCAACGCGCTTTACGGCTCCGGGATTTCTGCGTTTCAAGCGCGGTAACCTGGCTTTCCACCCAGCCATCATCCAATCGGGTACGCAACAGATCGCCTTTGCTCAGCTGCTGAGTTTTCTTCACCACCTGGCCCTGCGTATCGGTAGTCACGCTGAATCCACGCGCCAGCGTCGCCAGTGGGCTCACGCCTTCCAGCTGCGCGGCCAGGTTGCCAAAGCGCTGACGGTTGTGATTGAGCTGCTTTTCCATGCCCTGCTGCAGACGATAATGCCACTGCTGGAGCTGCTGCTGAGCGCGCAGAATCCGTCCCTGCGGTTGCTGCGCATTAAGGCGTTGTAGCAGGCGATCCTGCTGACGATTGGCGGTACGCATGCGCTGGTCCATCGCTTCGCCAAGGCGACGCTGCAGCTGGAACAGCGCGGTTTGCTGACGCGCCAGACGGAGTTGCGGATGCTGCTGCTGTAAACGGTGCTGAATGCGGGTGAAGCGACGCTGTTGCTGTGCCAGATAGAAATCCATCGCCATCTCCATGCGCTGCTGCTGTGACTGCAAACGGCGCAACAATTCCAGCTGATTACGGCTCACCAGTTCTGCCGCGGCAGAAGGCGTTGGCGCGCGTAAGTCCGCAACGAAATCGGCGATGGTGACATCGGTTTCATGCCCAACGGCGCTGACGATCGGCAGGCGGCTGGCAAAAATCGCCCGCGCCACGCGCTCGTCATTGAAGCTCCACAAATCTTCCAGCGAACCGCCGCCACGGCCGACAATCAGCACGTCACACTCATCACGCTGGTTGGCCAGCTCAATGGCACGCACAATGCCAGCGGGCGCATCCACGCCTTGCACCGCCGTAGGATAGATAATTACCGGCAATGACGGATCGCGTCGATGCAGCACCCGCAACACGTCATGCAGCGCGGCACCGGTGGCAGAGGTAATCACACCCACCTGACGCGCCGGATCGGGTAAAGGCTGTTTGAACTGCTGATCGAACAAGCCTTCCGCTGCTAAACGCGCTTTCAGCTGTTCGAATTGCTGTTGCAGCAAGCCTTCACCGGCTGGATGCATGCTTTCGATAATCAGCTGATAATCACCGCGTGGTTCATACAGCGTGATGCTGGCGCGCACTAAAACTTGCTGGCCGTGCTGAGGACGGAAGGTGACGCGACGATTGCTATTGCGGAACATCGCGCAGCGCACTTGTGCACCGTCATCCTTCAACGTGAAGTACCAATGGCCGGAAGAAGGCTGAGTGAAATTTGAAATTTCAGCGCTGAGCCACACCAGGCCCATCTCATTTTCCAGCAGTTGGCGCACCGTAGTGTTCAGGCGGCTGACAGTAAAAATATTGGCGGTTGGCGGTAGCGACATGTGATGTAGATCAAATTTTAAATCAGAGGGTTAATCAACTGATACTACATTGCTTGCCCTGAGGATCAAGACTTTTTCTGAAAAAACACTGGAGGCAATCGGTTTCGGCCTGTATAATGCCGCGGCAATATTTTATCTGTTTTAATCGCCCCCAGGTGGAGATATTGCAATGCTAAGAATCGCTAAAGAAGCCCTCACATTTGACGACGTTCTGCTCGTTCCCGCTCACTCCACTGTCTTACCCAACACCGCTGATCTCAGCACTCAACTGACGAAAAACATCCGTCTGAACATCCCGATGCTCTCCGCTGCTATGGACACCGTGACCGAAGCCGGTCTGGCGATTGCGCTGGCGCAGGAAGGGGGTTTGGGCTTTATTCACAAAAACATGTCAATTGAGCGCCAGGCGGACGAAGTTCGTAAGGTGAAAAAACACGAAAGCGGTGTCGTTACCGATCCGCAGACCGTGCTGCCAACCACCGCGCTGGCCGCCGTAAAAGAGCTGACCGAGCGTAACGGCTTTGCCGGTTACCCAGTGGTCAACACCGAAAACGAACTGGTAGGCATCATCACGGGCCGCGACGTGCGTTTTGTGACCGACCTGACGTTGCCTGTTTCTGCGGTGATGACACCGAAAGAGCGCCTGGTAACAGTCAAAGAGGGTGAAGCTCGTGAAGTTGTGCTGCACAAAATGCACGAAAAGCGTGTTGAAAAAGCGCTGGTTGTTGATGACAGCTTCCACCTGCTGGGTATGATCACCGTTAAAGATTTCCAGAAAGCCGAACGTAAACCTAACGCCTGTAAAGATGCCGAAGGCCGTCTGCGCGTTGGCGCTGCGGTTGGTGCGGGCGCAGGCAATGAAGAGCGCGTAGATGCGCTGGTGGCTGCCGGTGTTGATGTGCTGCTGATTGACTCGTCACACGGTCATTCTGAAGGCGTGCTGCAGCGTATTCGTGAAACCCGTGCAAAATACCCGAACCTGGAAATCATCGGCGGCAACGTCGCCACCGGCGCAGGCGCACTGGCGCTGGCGCAGGCCGGCGTGAGCGCGGTGAAAGTGGGTATCGGTCCTGGCTCAATCTGTACCACGCGTATCGTTACCGGCGTCGGTGTTCCACAGATCACTGCGGTCTCTGACGCGGTTGCCGCGCTGGAAGGCACCGGTATCCCGGTTATCGCTGATGGCGGTATCCGCTTCTCAGGCGACATCGCTAAAGCGATTGCTGCAGGTGCAGCAGCCGTAATGGTGGGCTCAATGCTGGCCGGCACCGAAGAATCGCCGGGCGAAATCGAGCTGTATCAAGGCCGTTCGTTCAAATCTTACCGCGGTATGGGTTCTCTGGGCGCGATGTCCAAAGGCTCTTCAGACCGTTACTTCCAGAGCGATAACGCCGCTGACAAACTGGTACCGGAAGGTATCGAAGGCCGCGTTGCCTATAAAGGCCGTCTGAAAGAGATCGTGCACCAGCAGATGGGCGGCCTGCGCTCTTGCATGGGCCTGACCGGTTGTCCGACCATCGACGATCTGCGTACTAAAGCAGAGTTCGTGCGTATCAGCGGCGCGGGCATCAATGAAAGCCACGTGCATGACGTGACCATCACCAAAGAGTCACCAAACTACCGCATGGGTTCGTAATCCCGTAAAATTTAGCGCCCGGCACCCGCCGGGCGCTTTTATTATTAAGTCCATCCCAATGGAAACGCCTCAATGACGACTGAAAATATTCATAAACATCGTATTTTGATCCTCGATTTTGGTTCTCAGTATACGCAGCTGGTTGCGCGCCGCGTGCGTGAGCTGGGCGTCTACTGCGAACTCTGGGCGTGGGATGTCACCGAAGAGCAAATCCGCCAGTTCAATCCGAACGGCATCATTCTCTCTGGCGGTCCGGAAAGCACCACCGAGCTGAACAGCCCGCGTGCGCCGGAATACGTGTTCAACGCGGGTGTGCCCGTGTTGGGCGTTTGCTACGGCATGCAGACCATGGCGATGCAACTGGGCGGCAAGGTTGAAGGCTCTAACGAGCGTGAATTTGGCTATGCGCAGGTAGAAGTGCTGACCCAAAGCGCGCTGGTGCGTGACATTGAAGATGCGATTAGCGCAGCAGGTAAACCGCTGCTGGACGTATGGATGAGCCACGGCGACAAAGTCACCGCCATCCCAGCCGGTTTTGAAACCGTTGCCAGCACCGAAACCTGTCCGTTCGCCATCATGGCTAACGAAGAGAAAAAATTCTACGGCGTGCAGTTCCACCCAGAAGTGACGCATACCCGTCAGGGCCTGCGTATGCTGGAGCGTTTTATCCGTGACATCTGCGGCTGTGAAGCGCTGTGGACGCCAGCCAAAATCATTGAAGATGCGGTTGAGCGTATTCGTCAGCAGGTTGGCGACGACAAAGTGATCCTCGGCCTCTCAGGCGGCGTAGACTCCTCTGTGACTGCAATGCTGCTGCACCGCGCCATCGGTGAGCGTTTGACCTGCGTGTTCGTCGACAACGGTCTGCTGCGTCTGAATGAAGCGGAGCAGGTGCTCGACATGTTCGGCGACCACTTTGGTCTGAACATCGTGCACGTTGCGGCTGAAGCGCGTTTCCTTGATGCGCTGGCGGGCGAAAACGATCCTGAAGCGAAGCGCAAAATCATCGGCCGCGTATTTGTTGAAGTGTTCGACGAGCAGGCACTGCGTCTGGAAGACGTGAAGTGGCTGGCACAGGGCACCATCTATCCTGACGTGATTGAATCAGCTGCTTCTGCCACCGGCAAAGCGCACGTGATCAAATCGCACCACAACGTGGGCGGTTTGCCAAAAGAGATGAAGATGGGCCTGGTTGAGCCGCTGAAAGAGCTGTTCAAAGACGAAGTGCGTAAAATCGGTCTGGAACTCGGCCTGCCGTACGACATGCTGTATCGCCACCCTTTCCCGGGCCCAGGTTTGGGCGTACGCGTGTTGGGCGAAGTGAAGAAAGAGTATTGCGACCTGCTGCGCCGTGCTGATGCCATCTTCATCGAAGAGCTGCATAAAGCTGACCTCTACAATAAAGTCAGCCAGGCGTTCACCGTGTTCCTGCCAGTCCGTTCTGTCGGCGTGATGGGCGACGGTCGTAAATACGATTGGGTGGTTTCACTGCGTGCAGTGGAAACCATCGATTTCATGACCGCGCACTGGGCGCACCTGCCGTATGATTTCCTTGGCCGCGTCTCAAACCGCATCATCAACGAAGTGAACGGCATTTCCCGCGTGGTTTATGATATTTCGGGTAAACCACCTGCGACGATCGAGTGGGAATAATCGAGCTGCTCGCTTAGAGTAAAATCCTTTAGCAACCGTCGCTTTAAGCCCGCACATTCGCGGGCTTTTTTGTGGTGAATTCACAGTAAAATATAGGCGTTAGAGCGGATGTAAGCCTTCATGCATGCTAATTGGCTTGGGCGGAAGTAACTGCGGCTTGTCTGAGATGCAATTTTGCCAAAAAAGCCTTTCCGTCATCGGTTTTCCAAGGAAATAACCTTGCGCCTGATCGCATTTCACGCTGAGCAATTCATCAAATTGATAAGCGGTTTCTACACCTTCTGCGGTTACTGTCATCGAAAGCGCACGTCCTAAACCGACAATAGACTCAATGATCGCCTGACTGGCATCGCATCCTAATAAGTCAGCAATAAAGCTTCTGTCTATTTTAATGCCATCGAAAGGAAATTTTCGCAAATAGCTAAGTGAGGAATATCCCGTGCCAAAATCATCCATGCTTAATCGCACGCCGATTTTTTTAAGACTCGACATAATAGTCAATACTTTCGCCGCATCGTCCAACAGAACAGATTCAGTAATCTCCAATTCTAATCGCTGAGGGGCGAGCCCGGTGTTATGTAATACCGTGTTAATTCTGGCAATAATATCCCCTCGCTCGAATTCAACCGGTGATAAATTAACGGAAACAAATAATGTCTCAGGCCATGTAAGCGCCGTTCTACAGGCTTTATCAAGAACCCAGTCGCTTAACTGGACTATCAGGCCCGTTTGTTCGGCAATCGGTATAAAATGCTCAGGGCTGAACTGACCTTTTACAGGATGATTCCACCGGACCAGCGCCTCTGCTCCACACAGCGTATTTTCATTAATTTTAAAGCGAGGTTGAAATTCAAGGAAAAACTCTTCCTGGCGAATAGCGGTACGTAAGTCGGTTTCCATCTGCCTTTTTTGTTGAACGCGCTCGTTCATCTCTTCCACATAAAACTGCCAATTATTTCGTCCAGCAGATTTTGCTTCATAGAGTGCGATATCAGCGAATCGGATCAACTCTTCAACGGTTTGCTGATTATGGGTTGCACTAACGATACCAATGCTTACGCCCAGCGATATTTCGTGCTCGCCAATGACAAAAGGATGATTGACAGCGGCGCAAATTCTACTGCACAGCGTTGTAACATCCTGGTCTTTAAGTTGATTCTGAGTGACGATTAAAAATTCATCGCCGCCGAGTCTAACAACGAGATCGTTATCACGAACACAATTTTTT
The DNA here is from genome assembly GCA_900068845.1 of Enterobacter ludwigii. Lineage (GTDB taxonomy): Bacteria > Pseudomonadota > Gammaproteobacteria > Enterobacterales > Enterobacteriaceae > Pantoea > Pantoea ludwigii_A. The sequence continues at coordinate 1,090,896 of CEFQ01000005.1, read as the reverse complement.
AAGCGTAATGCAACTTCGCAAAGCACGGTATCACCCGCAGAGTGCCCTAAGGTATCGTTGACAGGTTTGAAACGGTCTAAGTCCAAACTTAAAACATAAATAGGTGGCGAGTTGGATGCTTTTCCCTCTAGCTTCTCAATCATATAATTATGCAGATAATGTCTGTTCGCCAGTCCGGTCAATGAGTCATGCTGCGACATGTGCTCTATGTGAGCTTTCGCTTCAATTTCTGCGGTTTCATCCGAAACCGTTCCACGATATCCGATAATACGGTTATGCGAAAAAATAGGTCGTACGGAGATGTTGCAATAGCGCTTGCGGCTTAATCCGTCTATATATTCACCAGAAAGAATTTTTCTTTCTGAGGCTTTATGTGAATTTTCATTAACTTTTTCTTTGAAATCGACAATGCTATAACTAATCAAGTGGGTAAATTTTTTCCCAATCCAATACTCTGTTGGAAAGTGAACCACACCTGTGAATCGTTCGGACAGGTATAAAATGATACCGTCACTGTCGGTTTCCCATATCCAATCTGATGCTGCTTCAGCGACAGATTTAAAACGCTCTTCGCTAATAGCCAGCGCGGCCTGACTTTCGTCGATTAACTTAGCCACTAATACAGCCCGGCGAAGTAAAAGAAAAACAAACAGACTAAATATGGCTGCAGTTATTAAGAACAAGGGAAGAACGACTTTAAGAAGATCATTGCCTGGTGTTGATGTTGTCCACAGGAGACGAAATTTTGTGCCCAGATCGGATTGCAATATAATTGAAGGTGGTGAAGCGTTTTTATTGATAAGGATATCTGTATGTAAGTTGCTTAATTCAAAGTCGCTTCCTATTTTTGCCAGTTTTACAGGATCTAAAATATCTGCAAACAGAAGGATAGGAAGGTTATCAATTTTTTCACCTTTAGGTAGTTTGCTTGGTTTAATGAGTGCAGCATAAACAATTGCAGGCTGTCCATGAATCAAATAGAAACCATGTACTGCCTGTTCATTTTCACCTTTATCACGTGCTTGCTTATACAGCTTTTTAATATCACCAGTAATAAATTTATCGGCCTGTATATTACTGATAACACCATTCACGATAGAGTAGCGTGTTTTCAGATCGGAACTCAGAATGAAGACACCTTCCAGTGAGTAATTGATATACATTGATGGGCCAATGTTATCTCTGTTGAATGCCCAGTCCACATCAACGTCTTTATGCCCAGCATAACGATAGGCATCATCCCAAAAGGCGTAATCTTTGAGCGCAGTAGTGAGTTTTTCAATATCTGAGTTTATCGCATGCTGCGCATCAGTTTGGCTGTGTTTGATTTGATGGGTGTTCTGCTCATTGGCAAGCCACATTATCGCGCTGATGGCCAAGCTAAACATTACTATCAGGAGGATAATAAAATTAACTACAAATTTTTTTGCGGCATCACCACTGTTAATTTTTATCCCGTTGGTTTTGATCATGATGTTAGCTATCCGATTATTTTGGTTATTGTGGCAGCGCATCTAAGGATTAAATGTATTTTTTTACAGTTAATGGACTGCTGGCTTTCTATTTTTCGGCAGTAATTGTTAATTCTTTAGCTTTATTTTAATGATAATGATAATGAGAACGATATTAATATTATGCTGCTGAAATCTGATTGCTTCGACGTAACGTTATTGCACTACTGTCTAATTGAGGGGAAGGGAAATAGAGTGATCTTTATTTCTTAATGATCGCTTTCAGGAAGCTGTCGGCTGCAAGGTTAGATATTTTCTGCATTACAGCATACCAGGTGAATACAAACCCACCCATTTCGTTGCAAGATAGTGCGTGATTTTTACTCATCAGGATGCCGTCGATGTTGCCTTTCAAAGTTGTACTGATCTCCCTTCTTTGCATCATCTTGCTCTCGTTAGGCGCCAGTCTGGCGCAGGCAACGCGCGGCGGCGAATTAACCTCAGAACGCGGTGGCTGGGCATCTGCACGGCGCGATTCTGCCGGCATCGCACCTGATCCACAGCGTTATGCGGCAGAAGCGATTGTGCAGGTGTATGCCGCACCAACGTATGGCTGGAAGGGCGCAGTGGCGGTGCATCCGTGGATCATCTTCAAACGTGCCGGTGAAACCCGATACAACCGCTATGAAGTGATCAGCTGGGGCAGCGGCGATAAAGTGCGTCGTAACAGCAACCTACCAGATGGTTATTGGTACGGTGCTAAGCCGCGCCTGCTGGTCGATCATCGTGGAAGTGAAGCACAAGCGTTGATTCCGCAGATCGAAGCGGCAATCAAATCGTATCCCTGGCCAACCACGTATCACGCCTGGCCAGGCCCCAACAGCAATACCTTCATGGCGCATATTGGTCGTGAAGTGCCAGCATTAAAACTGGATTTACCGGCCAATGCGCTCGGCAAAGACTATCGATCGCTGCTTAATCCGGTGGGGTTACCGCCGTCAGGTCGTGGCGTACAGCTTTCTCTGCTGGGTGTGCTGGGCGTAACGGTGGGAGCGGAAGAGGGAGTGGAAGTGAATGTGCTGGGTCTGAATATGGGACTGGATTTCACCCCCTTCAGGCTGCGTCTGCCATTTATCGGCGGCATTGGGCAGAACAATGTACAGCGAGACAATCCATAAAAATGGCCCCGATTTGGGGCCGTTTTTTTAGCAGACGCCAAAATCGCCGTCTTCGTGATACAGATTCACGGTATCGGCTCTGACTTCAATTTCTCGCTTGATGTGATCGTCAACGCGAGCGCACCACAACATATCGCCTTCCACGCGCAGCACCTGCATCTTTGGGCCACCGGTCTTCGACTGTACAAAATCATCCACGTTAAACATGCTTCTTCTCCGTCAGGTCAGTGATATTTACAGAGTTTATATGTTCGTCACGGAGTGTGCGCTGGAATTTGTGCGCTGGTTTCCAGCACGCGATTAAAGCGTGCCGCGTTGAGACCGTTTTGGTTATTTTCTAAACCTACCGCCGCTGAAATAGTACCGAAATATACCGGGGTTGTCAGTTGACAACTCATTGCGGTAAGCATAAGGTAGCCAGCGATGTCAGACAGGAAGCGGCATCCGCATAAAGCGGTAGAAGAAGCTTTGCGATATGCAGAAGCTAAAGGGTGGCGAGTTGCTGTTGGCGGCCATCATGCGTGGGGAAAGATGTATTGTCCGGACAACTCAGCCGAGTGTCGATGTGGAGATTACTGCATTACCTGCATCTGGAGTACGCCGAAAAACCCCGTAATGCATGCCATGCTTTTGCGGCGTGTGGTGGATAACTGCAGTAGAAGCCCTAAGCGGGTTAAGTGACGAGGAACAGAACATGGAATTTGAGTTTACGCTGCGATTTCAACTCAATGATGAGATTTGCGCCAATGAAGCACTTGAGCGACTTGGTGGAAATGGCTGCACTGATGCGCTTATTGGCGCGGGCGTGGCGGGAAAAATAAGCATGACATTCAGTCGCGAAGCCATTACTGCACCGGAAGCGGTGCGCAGCGCGTTAGACGATGTTTTTCAGGCCTTGCCCGATGCTGAACTGATTGAAGCCGCGCCGGACTTAGTTGGGCTGACGGATATCGCAGAGTTAATAGGGGTTTCGCGGCAGAATATGCGCAAGCTGATGCTCAGCCACAGCCCGCAGTTTCCGCGTCCGATACATGATGGAAAAACAGCGTTATGGCATTTGATCGATGTGCTGGAGTGGTTAAATCAGCGTGGTTCAACGCGGGTCAATCCAGCATTGAGTGAACTGGCGCGCGCAACGTTGCAACTCAATTTACAGCAGATGCTGCAACGTTACGCACACTGTTTAAAGCCTTAGTGGTGTAGTAAAAATATCGTCGCCAGACCGAGGAAGATAAAGAATCCACCGGTATCGGTGATCGCGGTGATCAGTACGCTAGAGCCAACGGCAGGATCGCGTTTCATCCTGGTCATGATTAAAGGGATCAGTACGCCCATCAGCGCGGCCAGCAGCAGATTTAACACCATCGCCAACATCATCACGCCGCCCAGTTGCAAATTGTCGTACATCAGCCAGGTGACGCCGCCCATAATACCGCCCCAGAACAAGCCGTTAATCAATGCCACGCCGAGTTCGCGCATAATCAGGAACGAAAAGTTACCCGGCTCAACCTGATGCAGCGCCAGCGCGCGCACAATCATGGTGATGGTTTGATTACCGGTATTGCCACCGATGCCCGCAACGATTGGCATCAATGCCGCCAGCGCAACCAGCTGCGATATGGTGGCTTCGAACAAGCCAATCACGCGCGAAGCGACAAAAGCGGTACACAAGTTAACCGCCAGCCAGGCCCAGCGTTTGCCAACCGCTTTGCGCACTGGCGCAAACACGTCTTCGCCCTGGCTGATACCCCCCATTTTACGGATGTTGCTCTCATTCTCTTCGTTCACCAAATCGACCACGTCTTCAATGGTGATACGGCCAATCAGCTTGCCTTGTGCATCGGTAACCGCAGCGGAGATCAGATTATAACGTTCGAATGCGCTGGCAGCGTCTTCCGCTTTATCGTTGAGCTGAAAGGTGGTGGGATGCGAATTCATCACCTCGGCAACCATCATCTTGGGTTTATTCAAGAGAATATCGGTGAGCGTTAACTCGCCTAGCAGCTGATTCTGCTCGTCGGTGATAAAAATCTTATCGGTGCCATTCGGCATTTTTTTGCCTTTGCGCAGATAGCGTTGCACCGTGGCTAAGGTAACGTCAGATCGCACTGTCAGGATGTTGAAATCCATGATCTGCCCGACACGATCGCGATCCAGCTCAATCACGCTCAGCAGGCGGGCACGCAGACTCGGTTCAAGGGTGGTGAGCAGACGTCCGGTGAGATCGCGCGGCAAATAGCGCGCCAGATATACCTGATCGTCGATATCCAGCGGCTCAATGGCATGCAGAATATCGCGATCAGACATTTCTTCCGTCAGGCTGGCCCAAACGGTTTCTGAAGCCTCAACCAACACGTGACCGCGCTGTGCCGTTGGCACTAAACGCCACAGCGCCTGACGCTCTTCTTCTGGCAGGGCTTCAAGAATATCGGCTAAATCCGCGGCGTGTAATTGCAGCAGCTCACTCTCTAATTCTTGACGCCAGTCGGTAATGTCGCGCAGTTCGGCCGCATTGAGGTCGACGGATTTTTCCAGCAGGACATCAACCAGATCGTGCTCATTTAGCAGCAGATTAAGAATGTGATGGCGGGTTTCAGCTAATTTTTGTGAATGCGAAGCAGACATAACGCGTTCCTTGTGTCTGTAAAGTCAGCTCACAGTGTAGCGCGTTGCGGGTAACAGGACGTAAAAAGCAGCATTGTCTCAAAGGATAATGTTTTTAGCAGCGACAGGAGACGCGAAAGGTCGTTAGCGCGAATCACTGGTGCTTAGCGTGACCGGTGCAGGAATGGCACTCTTTTGCTGATGATGCTCAATGGCGCCGGGAATGATGAAAAGCAGGCGGCCAAACAAAATTAAAAAACTGACCAGTAAAACAACGCGGGTCATGGTGCTGGTTTTGGGACGTCTTCGTGCAGAAATGGCGCTGTTCACGCGGTGTGGTTCCTGTAATTACCCGGTTGGGCGGAAGCAATATTTAGTCATACTTAGATCGCTAAAGCAATCGCTGTGTGAAAAATGAGCAAAAAAGAGGCGGCATATTGATGGCTATCAAACAAAGTAACGGCCGCCGATAGCGGCCATTCGCTTAATAGCTGGCTTTCTGCGCCAGCAGCGTAGCGAAACGGTATTTGATGCGGTTACCGTTTTCATCACGACGATGCAGTTCACCGACATCTTCGTTGTACTTCACGATATGCCAGTTGCGGTAATAGTGGCTGAGCTCACCGGATTTAAACGCAAACGGGAAGTTTTGCGTATTGGGATAATCGTCGGTGTCCATCGCCGCCACAATCAGGTTATAGCCGTATTTGCGCGTGCTGGCCTGCATATCGGCAATCAGCTGCGGGATGGTTGCCGGCTGCAGAAACATCATCACCACCGTCGACAGCACAAACTGATAGCCGCCGTTAAACCGTACGTTGTTGAGATCGCACAGCTCGGTGTGAATGTTCTGCAGAGCCTCTTCCGTGATGATGCTGTTCAGGCGCTCAAGACTGACTGGATTGCTGTCCCATGCCGTAACGTCAAAACCATGCTGATTGAGAAACAGGCTGTTGCGGCCCTGGCCACAGCCCAAATCCAGCGCTTTCCCCGCCTCAAGATGAGGAAGGGCGGCTAGCACTTCAGAATGTGTCGGCGTGAGACCGTACTTTTCAGCGTAATAATTATCGGGGCGTGTAGTCATAACCAGATTGCGGGCCGCTGCCCGCTTTACTCCTCTTCTTCCAGCATCAGTTTCCAGCCGGTGACATCATTCCAGTAGGCTTGCTCGCGCTCGAGATCCAACTGCACCAGCGTATTCTGGCTCAGGAAGCCGGCCGGAAAGGTCAGCGTCCAATGGCCGTCGTCGGTGCTGAGCTTGAGCGAATCCGGTTTGGTGGTCGCCTGGCGCTGATTATTCAGCAGCGTGCCAAGACGCAGCAGGAACACCATCGGCAGAAACTGTTTCTTTTTAAACAAGGTGAAACGGGGCATCTCATCCTGTTTCACCGCTTTGCGGTGATAACGTACCAGCGTGGCCAACAGCATCTGTTGATCCTGATTAAAGCCCGGCATGTTGGAGTTTTGCAGGATGTAGGCCGAATGGCGCTGCATGCCGCTGTGATTGATGGTCAATCCCACTTCGTGCAGCAGCGCCGCCCACTTCAGCAGCGCCGACAGCTGCGGATTGGCTTGTTTCGGATTTTGCTCCTGCCACTGCAGATAGAGCTTCTCCGTGGTTTCCAGCACGCGACGTGCCTGATCGCTGTCAATCGCGTAGTGATTTGCCAGGCTTTGCGCGGTGCGGCTGCGGATGTCCTGATGGCGGAAGCGGCCTTCCATCTCATACAGCACGCCCTCACGCAGTGCGCCGTCAGAGAGGCGCAGCTCGCGAATCGCTAACGCATCAAACACGCCACACAAAATCGCTAAGCCGGGTACAAACACCGCTTTACGCTCTTCCGACAAGCCCGGCAGGCTCAGGGCGTTGAAGGATTTGTGCTTCAGTACTTCGGTGGTCAGCAGTTGCAGCGTTTCTGGCGTAATCAGCTTCTCTTTTTCACCCATCGCCAGCAGCACTTCACAGGCCGCTTTGATAGAGCCCGATGCGCCCAGCGCATATTGCCAACCGTGCAGACGATATTGCCACGCCATGGTTTCGAGCTTCTGCGCTGCGGAGAGGCGCGCACGGCGGAAGTTTTCTGGCGTGATTTCGCCTTTCGGGAAGAAGAGATTGGCGAAGCTGACGCAGCCCATACGGCGGCTTTCCACTAGCTGCGGCTCAAAATCTTCACCAATCACCAGCTCGGTTGAGCCGCCGCCAATATCAATCACCAGCTTGCGACCTTTTTCCGGCTGAGTATGCTCCACGCCCATGAAAATAAGACGCGCTTCTTCGTTGCCGGAAATCACTTCGATCGGATAGGGAATCACCTCAGCCGCGCGCTGCAGAAACTCTTCCGCGTTACTGGCGATGCGCAGGGTGTGCGTGCCGACGATGGTGACGTTGGCGGGACTAAAGCCCTGCAAACGTTCGGCGAACAACGCCAGACAGCTCAGCCCGCGCTCAAACGCGTCTTCGCTCAGACGATTCTGTGCATCCAGCCCATCGGCCAGATGCACACGCTGTTTCAGGCGTCCCAGCACTTGCAAAGCGCCATCCACCACGCGGGCAATGACCATATGGAAGCTGTTCGAGCCGAGGTCGATTGCCGCGAACTCTTGAGGTTTCGGCGTACTTTTATGTGAGATTGGCATAGGCGTTATTCGGGTTGTTCCAGTTTCTTGATGTAGTCGTAAATGGCCAGCTGCGAACGCACCTTTTTACGGTTGCCGCGCGGCACATAACGATTACTCAGCTCTTTGTCGACGATGCGGGCTTTCACCGTATCACTAAACAGAATGGCGATGATGTCCAGTATGCGTTGCTTCACGCGGGGATCAAGAATCGCTACGGCAACTTCAATGCGGTGATCAATGTTTCGCGTCATCCAGTCCGCGGAGGAGAGGAACACCTTTTTCTCGCCGCCGTTCTCGAAAATATAGACGCGGTCGTGCTCGAGATAGCGGTCAACGATGCTGGTAATGCGAATATTTTCACTGATGCCCGGCAAATCGGGAATGAGCGAACACATGCCGCGCACCAGCAGATTCACTTTTACGCCTGCCGATGAGGCGGCATACAAACGATCAACTAATCCGTTATCCACCAGATTGTTGATCTTCAGAGTAATTCCTGCAGGATTGCCTTGCTGCGCGTTGGCAATCTCCGCATCAATAAACCGATACAACACGTCGCGCGAGTTCTGCGGTGAAACCAGCAGATGTTCGAAGGTCACCGGGCGATAGGGATTCTCAATAAAGTTGAACACGCGCCGCACTTCATTGGTGATACGCGCATCAGCGGTCAGCAATGAATAGTCAGTATAAATGCGCGCGGTTTTTTCGTTGAAGTTCCCGGTGCCGATATGCGCATAACGCACCACTTCTTCGCCTTCACGGCGCGAAATCAGGAACAGCTTGGCGTGAATTTTCAGACCCGGCGCGGAGAAGATTACATGCACGCCCGCTTCGGTCAGGCGTTTCGCCCAGCGGATGTTGGCCTCTTCATCGAAGCGCGCCTGCAGTTCAACCACCACCGTGACTTTCTTACCGTTATAGGCGGCGTGAATCATCGCATCCATGATGCGCGAGTTTTTCGCCACGCGGTAAATGTTGATCTTAATTGCCAGCACGTTCGGGTCGAACGAGGCCTGACGCAGCAGCTCCAGCACATGCTCAAAGGTGTGATACGGGTAATAGAGCAGCACATCGCGATTACGGATAGCGTCAAAACCGTTGCGGAAGCCGTCAAAACCAATGTGGCGAATCTGCGGCAGCGGACGGTTTTCCAGATTGCTTTTACCCACGTTCGGGAAACCGATGAAATCTTTGAAGTTATGATAGCGGCCGCCTGGCACAATCGAATCGTAGTTCGAGATCGACAGCTTATGGCGCAGCATTTCCACCATCGCATCAGGCATATCGCGCTGATAAACGAAACGAACGGGCTCGGCATTGAGACGCTGCTTCAGGCTCGACGACATCAGCTCCAGCAGGCTCGATTCCATCTCCGTCACCAAATCGTATTCGGCGTCGCGCGTCATCTTCATTGAATAGGCATTCAGCGTATCGTAATCGAAGAAGCCTTTGAAAATTTCATCGAGGCAATAGCGCAGAATGTTGTCCAACAGAATCATTGGTTTGCGGCGGCGCGGTGATTCAGCGGGCAAGTTAATAAAGCGCGGTACCTTATCCGACGGGATCTCCAGCAGCGCATAACGAATATCGTCGCCGCGAATGATCTCCACCGCCAGATAGGTGTAATCGTCTTTAAGGAATTCAATCAGGTCAGTGTCATGGTTGATCAGAATTGGCGTAACGTGCTGGCGTAATTGATGTTTGAAGTAATAACGCAGCCACTCTTGCTGATTCGGCGACAACTGGCGTTCGTTAATCAGGAAGATCTGATTACGCGCCATTTCCAGCAGCAGATCGTTGTAGAGTGCATCAAACTCTTGATCCGATTTCTGTACGCGCAGCTGAATTTTCTTTAACAGATGACGCAGAGAAGTCGGTTTGCCTTGCTCTTCGATGATCAGAATTCGCCGTTTAAGATCGGCAAAGCGGACTTTATAGAACTCTTCGAGGTTATTGGAATAAATTCCCAGGAAGCGCATACGCTCAATCAGCGGATTACTTTTATCCGAGGCTTCCTGTAACACACGTTCATTGAAGCTTAACCAGCTTAATTCTTTTTCTATATACAGCTTATCCTGACCCATTCTGACTCCGTGATGCTGTTGCTGGACGGAATGTCCGGCGGAAAAGGCGCAAAAATGCGTTACCGCTCAGTGTCCACCACCATTATGGCGAGAGTATGGCAGGCTTGTCCAACGTCAAAGGTTGTCTTATCAATCAGCTACGGGCAACATAGCGACTTGTTTCCATCGGTAACCTGGCCTGCATGAGCATAAATCGAATTCCCGTCCACTTTAGCGACCGTCGTCGACGCGCCACTGATAATTTAGTGCGCCGTATCGTCACGGCTTGCGGCGTGGGAATCTTGTTGCTGATGTTACTGCTTTTCTTCTGGCTGATCTGGGTGGTATTACCGCTGTTTAGCGCGCCGGGTATGCAGGCCACCACCCCTATTCAGCTGTGGGACAAAGCCCCAATGCTGGCGATGGGCAGCGACGGTCATCTGGGCTGGCGCATTAGCCGCAACGAAGCACGCTTTATTCCGCTGGATGGCCAACCTGCCGCACCCGCGCTGGCGCTGAATGGTAAGCCCGATGCAGCCAGCGTCAGCAGCGATAACCGCAGCGTGCTGCTCAATATGCAGGGCGAACTGCTATTAATGCAACCGGATATCCGCAACGGCAGCGGCGAATGGCGTTTCCCGCTGGGGGATCGTCCGCTGCGCTTACCGCAAGGCCCGGTCAGTAACATGGCGTTGACCTCACTCAGCGACCATCAATGGCTGATTGCCGCGCAAACCGCAGCGGGTATCAGCCTGCTGACGCTGCAAAATCAACAAAAAGTGAATCAGATCCTGTTAACACAGCAGCAGGCCGATCATCTGCTGTTGTCGCCGGACGGCACCTTACTCTACGCCAGCAGTGGGCGCTTGCTGCGCGTGTGGCACATCACGCCGGATGGCGCGCAGTTACGCGAAACGCAAACCCTCAACCTGGTGCCGCAAAGCCTGCATATGCTGGCCGGCGGACGAACGTTGTTAGTTCAGGATGCGCAGGGCGTACATCAATGGTTTGCTATCGCCAGTGATAAAGGGCCGCGTCTGCAACAGATTCATACCTTCAACGGCAGCCAGCATGCGCGCGGCATTACGCCAGAATCGCAGCGCCGCGTGTTTGCGACTTACGATGAGCAGGGCACTGTTCAGCTGTTTGCCAGCAAGCAGCAGGGCGCGATCTTAACGCGTCAGCTGGCGCCGGGCATTCAGGCGCTGGCGTTCGCGCCGCGCGGTGATGCTTTGATCGTCGAACGCGCGGGACAATGGCAACAGTTCGCGCTGGATAATCCGTGGCCGGATTTTACCTGGCGCAATCTGTGGCAGAAAATCTGGTACGAAAATTATCCGCAGGCTGATTGGGTCTGGCAATCCACGGCGGCGGGCGACAGCTATCAAGCCAAGTTCAGTTTAATGCCGCTGGTGCTCGGCACGCTGAAAGCCGCCAGTCTGGCGTTATTGTTTGCCACGCCGCTGGCGCTGGCCGCCGCGATGTACACCGCGTGGTTTATGTCGCCAGGTTTACGTCGCTGGGTTAAACCCGCCATCGAAATGATGGGCGCGCTGCCAAGCGTGGTCATTGGTTTAATCGCGGGCGTTTGGCTGGCGCCACATATCAGCACCTCACTGGTCGGCGTTTTGCTCCTGCCGCCTGTCCTCGCCGCCACATTATTACTGTGTGGCGTGCTGAGCCCGCGTTTGCCTGCCAGCTGGCGACGTCCCGGTTTTGAAGTGATTCTGCTGCTGCCTGTGCTGTTAGTCGTGACGTTACTGACGCTGTGGCTGCCGACGCTGTTTTGGCCGGAGATGGGCGAGCGTTTAGCGCATTACGAACAGCGCAACCTGCTGGTGGCCGCGCTGGCGATGGGGTTCGCGTTGATTCCGCTGATTTTCACCTTATCGGAAGATGCGTTGTTCAGCGTACCCGGCGCGCTCGGGCAGGGCTCGCTGGCGCTGGGTGCCACGCCGTGGCAAACCCTAACGCGCGTAGTGCTGCCGGGTGCATCGGCGGGCATCTTTGCTGCATTGATGATTGGCTTTGGTCGCGCCGTCGGCGAGACAATGATTGTACTGATGGCGACCGGCAACACGCCCGTCAGCGAAGGCGGCTTATTTGCTGGCCTGCGTGCGCTCTCCGCCAACATCGCCATTGAGATGCCCGAAGCCGCAGCAGGCAGCGCGCATTACCGCATTCTGTTCCTCAGTGCGTTGTTACTGTTGATATTTACGTTAGTGATCAACACCATCGCCGAGTTGATTCGTCAGCGCCTGCGTCAACGCTACAGCCAGCATGAGGGTCACGGATGACGGCGATGAATCAAAATGATCGCTGGCGCTGGCTCACCGCCGGGGCTGTCACGGTGTGCCTGCTGGCGTTTACCTTGCTGATTGGCCTGCTGGGCTGGCAGGGCGTGCGCGCCTTTTGGCCGCAGCCGGTCGATCAATATCAGTTCCAGCCGCCGGAAGGCAATGCGCTGATGGTATTGGGCGAAACGCTGGACAAACAGCAGCAGGGCGAGCAGTGGCGCTATGTGGTGAAAACCGGCAACCGCGATTTTGCCGCGCCCGATTTTCGCGTGCTTTACAGTCAGGGTGAAGCGAATACCCGTCGTCCTAATGATGTGTTGGTGCTGCAGCGTCGTAACGGCGGCAATGCCTATGGCTGGCTGGTGGAGCTGCGCCAGGATAATGAAGTGATGACGGCGCACAGCCGCGATGCCTTGCTACATCAGCGTTTGCAGCAGGTACATGAGCAACTGCGGCAGGCGAGTAAAATCCGCCGCATTGAGATGGCGCGCCTTAACGCACAACTGGAAAGTCTGAAGCAGCAGGCCGATGAGCAGCAGCGTGACGGTACCTTTAGCCTGGAAATGCAGTCTGAGTTTGAGGCCAATCGCACGGCACTACAGCGGCGCTTCAATGCGCTGGCGCTGCAGTTAACTCATCTGCAACACGAAAGTCAGCGCGATACGCTGGTGCTGCGCGATGTGAACGGCGTGGATCACATCATCCCGTTGGCGCAAGTCGTTGCAGCGTGGTATCCGAATACCATGACGTTGACCAATAAAACGCTGCACTTCTTCAGCCAGATTTGGCAATTCATCAGCGACTCCCCGACGTCTGGTGGCGGTGAAAGCGGGGCGTTTCCGGCAATTTTTGGCACCGTGCTGATGGTGCTGTTGATGTCGATTATCGTCATGCCGCTCGGCGTCATCGCTGCGGTGTGGCTGCACGAATATGCTGGGCGCAATGCGCTGACGCGGCTGGTGCGCATTGCGGTGGTGAATCTCGCGGGGGTGCCATCGATTGTCTACGGCGTGTTTGGCCTCGGTTTCTTTGTCTGGCTGATTGGCGGCACACTCGATCAGCTATTCTTCTCCCGTACCTTACCCAATCCCACCTTTGGCACGCCGGGCTTGCTGTGGGCCGCGTTAACGCTGGCGCTGCTCACGCTGCCGGTGGTGATCGTTGCCACCGAAGAGGGATTATCACGGATTCCGGATAATCTGCGTCAGGGATCGCTGGCGCTGGGCGCAACCCAGGCGGAAACGCTGTGGCGCGTGGTGCTGCCGCTGGCGGTACCGGCAATGCTGACCGGCTTGATTCTGGCGGTGGCGCGTGCTGCTGGTGAAACTGCGCCGCTAATGTTGGTGGGTGTGGTGAAAATGGTACCGGAACTGCCGGTTGACGCGGTCTTCCCTTATCTGCACCTTGATCGCAAATTTATGCACCTCGGTTTTCAGATCTACGATTTGGCTTTCCAGAGCCCCAACATTGATGCTGATCGACCGCTGGTTTACGCCACCGCCTTGTTGCTGGTGGTGATCATCCTGTCGCTCAATCTGCTGGCGATGGCACTGCGCCATCGACTGCGTGAGCGTTACCGGCTTATGACGCACTAAAAAGGTTTTTGATGACGCCCGATTACGACATTGCCCTGAGCGTTAATCAGCTGTCGCTGTGGTATGGCGAACGCCAGGCGCTAAATAACATCGATCTGCAGATCCCGAAAAACCGCATCACGGCGTTGATTGGTCCCTCCGGCTGCGGAAAATCGACGCTGTTGCGCTGCTTTAATCGCATGAATGATGTGATTGATCGCTGCCGTATTGAGGGCGAGATTCTGCTCGATAATTACGCGGTGATGCAGGCCAATCAGGATCTTCCCGCACTGCGCCGCCGTATTGGCATGGTATTTCAGCGACCGAATCCGTTCCCCAAATCGATTTACGAAAACGTGGTGTATGGCCTGCGCTTACAGGGCGTGCGCGATCGTCGTGTGCTGAATGAAGCCTGTGAGCGCGCGCTGCGTGCCGCGGCATTGTGGGGTGAAGTGAAAGACCAGCTGGGACAAAACGCGTTAACGCTCTCCAACGGCCAGCAGCAGCGTTTGGTGATTGCGCGCGCCATTGCGATTGAGCCGGAAGTGTTGCTGCTGGACGAACCCACCTCGGCACTGGATCCGATTTCAACGCTGGTGATTGAGGAGTTGATGACCACGCTGAAGCAGCATTTCACGCTGGTGCTGGTGACGCACAATATGCAGCAGGCAGCTCGCGTGTCGGATTACACCGCGTTTATGCATAACGGGCAACTGGTGGAGTTTGACGAAACCGACCGCATCTTCACCTCGCCAAAAGCGCGACGCACCGAAGATTACATTACGGGAAGGTTTGGTTAAAAAAGTCTGCGATTCGTAGCGGCGCAATTTATTGCGCAATGTCTGGATCGGCACGATGGTGCCATCGAAATGCGCGATAAATCGCGCCGCTACGGAATATGCATATCATTCAGTCGTGGGCGTAACCCTGCGGCGGCAATGGTTCACCATCCAACCACGCTTTACCCTCACGCATCTGCAAACGCCCATCCACAAACCAGCTGATCACCAGCGGATAGATCGCGTGTTCCTGATGCTGCACGCGCGCGCTGATCTCGTCTTCGCTGTCGCCCGCAAACACCGGCACGCGCGCCTGCAAAATAATCGGACCGCCATCCAGCTCGTCAGTGACAAAATGCACCGAGGTGCCATGCTCCTCGTCGCCGTTTTCCAGCGCCTGACGATGCGTATGCAGGCCCGGGTATTTTGGCAGAAGCGAAGGATGGATGTTCACCAAACGATCGTGATAGTGCGCGACAAAAGCGCTGCTGAGGATGCGCATATAACCGGCGAGCACCACCATATCCGGTGCATAAGCATCAATCTCCTGCATCAGCTGGCGATCAAAGGCTTCACGGTCGGCAAAATCACTGGCGGCTAACGCATGCTGCGGGACATTGGCTTCCTGCGCACGCGTTAAACCATAGGCGCTGGCTTTATTACTGAAAACGGCAGCGACGCTGCCGTTGATACGCCCGCTTGCGCAGGCGTCGAGGATGGACTGAAGATTGCTTCCGTTGCCGGAGATCAGCACAACCAGTTTCTTCATGGATTGATAACCACACGCTCTTCAGAATCAGAAGCTTTAATCAAACCGATTTTCCACGCTTTTTCGCCAGCGTCAGTCATCAGCTGTACCGCTTTATCCGCCTCTGCCGGGCTCAGCGCAATCACCATGCCCACGCCACAGTTAAAGGTGCGGTACATTTCGTGACGGCTGACGTTGCCAGCCTGCTGCAACCAGCTGAACACAGAAGGCCACTGCCAGCTGCTCTCTTCCAACACCGCCTGGGTGTTGTCTGGCAACACGCGCGGGATGTTTTCCCAGAAGCCGCCACCGGTCAGATGTGAAATCGCATGCACATCAACCTGTTCGATCAGGCTGAGAATGTTTTTCACATAGATACGGGTTGGCGCCAGCAGGTGATCGGCCAGTGATTTGCCATCCAGCTGTTTGGTCTCTGGATCGGTCTGGCTGACTTCCAGAATCTTGCGCACCAGCGAGTAACCGTTCGAGTGTGGACCGCTGGAACCCAGCGCGATCAGCACGTCGCCGTCCTGCACTTTCGAACCGTCAATGATTTCTGATTTTTCCACCACGCCGACGCAGAAACCGGCGACGTCGTAATCTTCGCCGTGGTACATGCCTGGCATTTCAGCGGTCTCGCCGCCTACCAGCGCACAACCCGACTGCAAGCAACCTTCGGCGATGCCAGTGATGACCGATGAAGCGGTATCCACGTCCAGCTTGCCGGTCGCGTAATAATCGAGGAAGAACAGTGGCTCTGCACCTTGCACGATCAGGTCGTTGACACACATCGCGACCAGGTCAATACCGATGCTGTCGTGGCGTTTGAGATCCATTGCCAGACGCAGCTTGGTGCCGACGCCATCGGTTCCGGAGACCAGCACCGGCTCGCGGTACTTCTGCGGCAGCGCACAAAGCGCGCCGAATCCGCCCAATCCACCCATCACTTCCGGGCGGCGAGTTTTTTTCACTACGCCTTTAATACGGTCAACCAGATCGTTACCAGCATCAATATCAACACCGGCGTCTTTGTAGCTGAGAGAGGTTTTGTCGGTCACTGCGGAATCCCCACGCGAATTGCGGTTGGTGGCAAAAATTAAGCGCGGCAATTCTAACAGCGCAGGCAAACGTTTGCGAGTCCCATCTCATGCTGCCTTTGCACAGCGCTGAATTTTCGCCAATCCTTATTCCAGCGCGTAATGAATCGGCCCATTGACCAATGACATATGGCGCGGTGGTGAAAAGGCGGTATAATCCGGCGATTTTTTTTTAGCTCAACTCAATTCCGGGAGAACAATCATGAAGATCGTGGAAGTCAAACACCCGCTGGTCAAACATAAACTGGGCCTGATGCGTGAGCATGATATCAGCACCAAGCGTTTCCGCGAGCTGGCCTCGGAAGTGGGCAGCTTGCTGACCTATGAAGCCACCGCCGATCTGGAAACCGAGCGCGTGACGATCGAAGGCTGGAACGGCCCCGTTGAAATCGATCAGATCAAAGGTAAAAAAATCACCGTCGTGCCGATTCTGCGTGCGGGCCTCGGCATGATGGAAGGCGTGCTTGAGCATGTGCCGAGCGCACGTATCAGCGTGGTTGGCGTCTATCGTGATGAAGAGACGCTGGAGCCGGTACCGTATTTCCAGAAGCTGGTCTCGAACATTGAAGAGCGTCTGGCTTTGGTGGTCGATCCGATGCTGGCCACCGGTGGTTCAATGATTGCCACTATCGATCTGCTGAAGAAAGCCGGTTGCACCAGTATTAAAGTGTTAGTGCTGGTGGCGGCACCCGAAGGCATAGCGGCGCTGGAAAAAGCGCATCCGGATGTGGAGCTGTATACCGCGTCTATCGATCAGGGATTGAACGAAAAGGGATATATCATTCCCGGACTCGGCGATGCCGGGGACAAAATTTTCGGAACCAAATAAAGCAACCAGCCGGCCAGAGAGTCGGCTTTTTTTTGTCTAAAAACACAACAATGTCATCCTCGAGTTATTCGCGCTAGGGCAAGGCGGCAATCGCGTTCATCCCGATGAGCTTACTTCAGTAAGTGATTCGGGTGGACGGGAGCAGCCAACGCAGCCATAGCGCGAAGAACGAAGAGGATAGGGGATAATAATGACTCGTCGCGCTATTGGCGTTAACGAACGCCCGCCACTGCTGCAAACCATTCCACTCAGCCTGCAGCACCTGTTCGCCATGTTCGGCGCTACCGTGCTGGTGCCGATTCTGTTCCACATCAACCCGGCCACGGTGTTGCTGTTCAATGGCGTCGGCACGCTGCTTTATCTGTTCATCTGTAAAGGCAAAATCCCGGCTTATCTCGGCTCGAGCTTTGCCTTTATTTCGCCGGTGCTGCTGCTGTTGCCGCTGGGTTACGAAGTGGCGCTGGGCGGCTTTATCCTCTGCGGTTTTCTGTTCTGCGTGGTGGCGTTGATCGTGAAGAAAGCCGGTACCGGCTGGCTTGACGTGATGTTCCCTCCGGCGGCGATGGGCGCGATTGTCGCGGTTATCGGCCTTGAACTGGCGGGCGTGGCGGCGAACATGGCCGGTTTGCTGCCCGCTGAAGGCACATCGCCAGACAGCAAAACCGTGATCATCTCGATGGTGACGCTGGCGGTGACGGTGTTTGGATCGGTGCTGTTTCGGGGCTTCCTCGCCATCATCCCGATTTTAGTCGGCGTGTTAGTCGGCTATGCGCTCTCTTATGCGATGGGTATTGTGGACTGGACAGCGGTAGAGAATGCGCCGTGGTTCGCACTGCCAACTTTCTATACGCCGCGTTTTGAGTGGGTGGCGATGCTGACCATTCTGCCAGCTGCGCTGGTGGTCATTGCCGAGCACGTCGGACATTTAGTCGTGACCGCTAACATCGTGAAGAAAGATCTGATCCGCGATCCTGGCCTGCACCGCTCAATGTTCGCCAACGGTTTATCCACTATGATCTCCGGCTTCTTCGGCTCCACGCCAAATACCACCTATGGCGAGAACATCGGCGTGATGGCGATAACTCGCGTGTATAGCACCTGGGTGATTGGCGGCGCGGCGATCTTTGCCATCCTGCTTTCATGCGTCGGCAAGCTGGCGGCGGCGATTCAGGCCGTTCCTGTACCGGTGATGGGCGGCGTATCGCTGCTGCTGTATGGCGTGATTGGCGCGTCGGGTATTCGCGTATTGATCGAATCTAAAGTGGATTACAACAAAGCGCAGAACCTGATCCTGACCTCGGTGATCCTGATCATCGGCGTGAGCGGTGCCAAAGTGCACATTGGCGCAGCAGAGTTGAAAGGCATGGCGCTGGCGACCATTGTTGGCGTTGGCTTGGCTCTGATCTTCCGTTTAATCAGCATATTACGTCCAGAAGAAGTGGTGCTGGACGCGGAAGAGAAGCGCGAAAGTTAAAGCGGCAAGCCGGGCAGGGAAGCCCGGTTCATCTCCGGCAAAGATCGTGATAAACTTGCGCGGTTTTCTGCCCGCTCATCCGTTGAGGTACTTCTGAACACGCCGGCACAGCTCTCATTGCCACTCTATTTACCCGATGATGAAACCTTCGCCAGTTTCTGGCCGGGGGAAAACACGTCTCTGCTGGCGGCGCTGCAAGGCGCACTCTCTCAGCAACACGGTAGCTATCTCTATTTCTGGTCGCGCGAAGGCGGTGGCCGCAGTCATCTGCTGCACGCAGCCTGTGCGGAACTCTCGGCGCGCGGCGAAGCGGTGGGCTATGTGCCGCTGGATAAACGCACCTGGTTTGTGCCGGAGGTGCTGGAAGGAATGGAGAATCTGGCGCTGGTGTGCATCGACAATATCGAATGCATCGCGGGGGATCCAGAGTGGGAAATGGCGATCTTTGATCTCTACAATCGCATTCTGGAAATCGGTAAAACGCGGTTGCTGATTACCGGCGACCGACCGCCGCGCCAACTGAATCTCGGCTTACCGGATCTGGCTTCACGCCTCGATTGGGGGCAAATCTACCGTTTACAGCCACTGTCTGATGACGACAAATTACAGGCAATGCAGCTGCGTGCCGGATTACGGGGCTTTGAGCTGCCGGAAGATGTCGGGCGCTTCCTGCTGAAACGCCTCGACCGTGAGATGCGCACGCTGTTTGATACGCTGGATCGCCTCGATCGTGCCTCCATTAGCGCCCAGCGCAAACTCACCATTCCGTTTGTTAAGGAAGCGCTTGAGCTTTAACTCATTGTAACGAATGGATTTAAGCTGAATTAACCGCGCCATATGCCGTAGCGGCGCAATTCATTGCGCGATAAATCGCGCCGCTACAAAAGTGCGATGATTTTTTCAGTGCTTAAGCGATCGGCATTAAGCCATGAATGGCGACCCTACGTGCGCGGTTTTCGTAGGGCGCGCATTGATGCGCACCCGGACATTATCCCTTCTGATACACCTTGAAGCGTTTCTGTAGTTCACGGAACTGATCGATGCGTGCGTCATAGCGCGCCTGTTTTAGGCTCCCGAGCGGTACTTGTGCGCTGGCGCTGCTCAAGGTGGAAATCGCCTGATCGAGCTGCCCGTTGAGTGCCAAACCTTCAGCGCGCGCCGACAGTTCTTCATCGCGTAAACCCTGCGCCGCAGAGGCTTGCGCCAGCAGATCAAAGGCGTTGACATCGTCCGGATGGGCAAAGGTATAGCGATTGAGGATGCGGCTGGCGTTGGCTGGCTGCTTTGCTTCGACATAGGCGTTAGCCAGGTTCAACTGCAGAACTGGATTGGTACTGCTGCCTTTAGCGCTGCTTAGCATGGCGATCGCCTGCTGCGGCTGATTCAGCCCGATGTCGATGTCGGTCATGATATCAAGGAACCAGACGTTATCCGGCTGCTTCGCCAGCAGCGGGGCGATCACACGTTTGGCGCTATCAAAGCTTTTCGCCTGCAGGAACTGCACCGCTTTGCCGTATTGTGCCGCCTGCTGCTCACGCACGTTGCCTTTGGCATATTCATTCAACAGATCATCGGTCAGCTGATTGCGGCCAGTGGAATACATGCCGAGCGAACGCACCTTCGCCATGTAAAAATCCTGCGACGACTGCACCACCACCGGACGCATCTGGTTAGCGCGGTTGCGCGCATCGGCGAGGCGGCTGTCGGGTAACGGGTGCGTCAGCAAAATCTCCGGAGGCTTGGAGGAGAAGCGGCTCTGGTCCGCCAGCTTCTGCAGGAAAGTCGGCATGGCTTGTGGATCGAATCCGGCGCGTTGCAGCACCTGAATGCCAATGCGATCGGCTTCCTGTTCGTTGCCTTGGGTAAAGCTGATAATGCCTTGCTGCGCGCCCGCCAGCGTACCGGTCAGCGCTGCCATCCCCGCTTGCGGACTGGCCATTGCGAGCAGAATCGAACCCAACGCGCCCACCCACGTCAGTGGCGCATTGCGTTTCTGCTCTTCCATGGCGCGCGCCAGATGACGCTGGGTCACATGCGAAATTTCGTGTGCCATTACCGATGCCAGCTGGCTTTCATTATCGGTATAGCGGAACAGCGACGAATGCAGCACCACGTTGCCGCCGAAGAAGGCGAAGGCATTGAGTTCATCGTTCTGAATCAGAAAGAAGTGAAAGGGCGTGCGGACGGAATTAGCGTGAGCCACCAGACGCTGGCCAAGTTCGTTAATATATTGATTTAACAGCGGATCGTTAATCAGAGGCGCACTGGCGCGCAGTTGGCGTACGTAGAAGTCGCCCATCTGCAGTTCCTGATTAATCGACAGCGTGGAACCTGCTGTGGTGCCCATATCGGGCAGCGTATCACTGACGTCGGCACGCGCACTGGGCGCTGACGTCAGCAGCAGCGTAGGAATAAGGGCCACCAGTACTGATTTTTTCAATCGGTTAAACATGCCTTGATCCTGTAAAAGTCACCCGAATTTGGACAGGTACGTTGTTCAAATGTTCTGCGTCTATTTTCTGTGTGCAGCGCGCTCTATCTTAACCACACCGCGGCGACAAGCAAATGATGAAGCTTTAGGGTTTTTAAATGAAAAAAGGTTACAGCATGGCGAAATTGCCGCAAAAAATTGAATATGAGAGAGCGAGTTAACCAGCGTTGTCCACGCACAAAAGTTAAAGTTACGTAAAGTTGCTCAAAATTATTGAATTTGGCATGAAATTTTCCAGGTTTACTCTGAAAAGTAGTGGTAAATCAGTGGGTTTGGCCCGCTTTATCCATCAAGAATTTTAATCGTGATGCCAACATGGAAAGCAGTTTGTACAGTTATTATTGGCTATATTTTAAACGCACGTAAACTTATCCCTGATGGATTAAGGTAACCCTTTCACGACCAGTCATTTCTTAACTCTCCCCAATGCGACAATCGAAAAGCTTTTTCAATTAGCCGAGCTAATTATTTTTCCTGCAACCATTGAGCCGGACAGCCCATCACTACAGGACTTTTGCCCTGCTCACGCTGTGGTATAGATAAAGCACTTTTTTCAAACGGACTGTGAATTGACGCGCAGTGTAAGCCGGAGAGTTTTTATGCGTTCTGTAGTTTCATACGCCCTGATCGCGATTGTCGGTGGCTTTGTTGGCGCCACCGTGAGCAAAGGTGATGATTTGTATCAGCGTGTTGTCAGCCATTTCTCGTCTGAACCCAGCGATCCCGACGGCTTCTGGAGCACACCTGCCGTCGAAGGCTACGGCAAAATCCATTATGAAGCTGATGCGGCATTCAAGCCGGTGGTCGGTTTAAGTAACAAAATCGTGTTTCAAATCACCCGCAGCGAAGGAGATATGAAGCGTCCAAACCTCGGACTGGAACGCGTAGCGCGCGTGGTGAATCTCTACATCGCCTCGGGCGTACCGGCCGATGATCTGCATTTTGTGGTGTCGGTCACCGGTGATGCCACACCTGCGATGCTGGATAACGCGCATTTCCAACAATTCTATAAGGCCGACAACCCTAATCTGGCGCTGATTGGCGCGCTGAATAAGTTGGGCGTGAAAGTTTCGGTGTGCGATCAGTCGGTCGCGTTCCATCACTTCCCGAAAGCGTGGATCGACCAATCAGTGATTCATGCACTCTCCAGCCCGACCACCGTGTCGACGTTGGAAAATCAGGGTTATGCACTCTTACAGATGTAAATTTCAGGCACAGGAGAAGTGAAATGCGTCCAGCATCCTATATCGTTATTGCGGCCCTGGCAGGATTTGTCGGCGGCAATGTATTACAGCTCCCCGATTTGGTCGACAAGGTCAGCGACAAGTTTGCCGATAAGAAAAGCGAGCCTGCCGACTTCTGGAGCACGCCAGCTATCGCCGGTTACGGCAAGATCCACTTTGTGAATGTGCCGGACTACAATCCGGCCACCACGCCCGGACTGAGCAATAAAATCGTCTTCCAGATTAACCGCAATGAAGGGGATGTCCGCCAGCCGAACCTCGGGCTGGAACGCGTGGCGCGCGTGACTAACCTCTATTACGCGGCAGGCGTACCGCTCGATCAGCTAAAGTTTGTGGTCTCGATCAACAGCGATGCGGTCCCGGCAGCGCTGAATAACGATCAGTTCCGCAAAACGTATGGCACCGATAACCCAAATCTCAAGCTGATTGATGAGCTGAGAAAAGCCGGCGTGAAGGTGACCATCTGCGATCAGTCGGTGGCTTTCCATCAGCTGGAGCGTGACTGGATTGATACGCGCGTTACCCACACGCT
This sequence comes from Enterobacter ludwigii, assembly GCA_900068845.1. Taxonomy (GTDB): domain Bacteria; phylum Pseudomonadota; class Gammaproteobacteria; order Enterobacterales; family Enterobacteriaceae; genus Pantoea; species Pantoea ludwigii_A. Next base: position 1,067,916 of record CEFQ01000005.1, on the reverse strand, counting down.
GTCGAGCGGCACCACCGTGGCGTCGCTGCAAAACGAAGGATATGCCTTCCTGATGTTGTAATGTCTGCCTGACAGCAGTTCGCGCTGCTGTCATCTGTTCGTCATGTTTTCGCGATGTTGCTGTCACAGTTCGTCACTACTTTAAGCGCCGATGAGATCGATCTCATTGGCACTTTAAGAGGCGAACATGTCCGATTTAATCAGCGTAGCCAAACTGGCTGGCGTTTCTCGCGCCACCGCCGCACGCGCATTCTCCGATCCGCATCTGCTGCGTGCTGACACCCTGCAAAAAGTGTTGAACGCCTCTGAGCAACTCGGCTTTCGCCCTAATCACATTGCCCGCCAGCTGCGCACCCAGAGCTCTACCACCTTCGGTGTGCTGCTGCCGTCGCTGCTTAATCCGATTTTCGCCCGCCAATTACACGCGATGGAGCGCCAGGCGCGCGCGGCAGATTACGGCCTGTTGGTGGCGACCAGCGATTATCAGCCAGAGCGTGAAGCGGCGATTGTGGAACATATGTTGAATCAGCGCGTTGCCGGTTTGGTTCTCACCGTCGCCGACGCCGATAACAGCGCCATCCTGCGTACGCTGCATCAGGCCAGGATGCCGTTTGTGTTGACGCACAACGTGCCGCAGGCGACCGATTGGCCAGCGATTTGCGTCGACAACCGCCTGGCGATGCAGCAAGCCACTGAACATCTGCTGCAACTCGGCCATCGCCACATCGGCATGGTGGCCGGTCCGATGCTGCAATCCGACCGCGCGCGTCTGCGCTATCAGGGCTATTGCGATGCCATGCATCAGGCCGGGTTGCGCGCGCTGCCGGTACTCGAAATGCCCAGCCATACACAATCTAATTTTGCGCTGTTGCAGCCACAGCTGCGTGGTGAAACGCCGCTGAGCGCGGTGATTTGCACCAACGATCTGCTCGCCATCAGCCTGATCGGTGCCGCGGCACGCGCGGGGGTGCGCATCCCGCAGCAGCTGTCGGTGATGGGTTTTGATGGCATCGATATCGGCGAGCAAATTGCGCCGTCGCTGGCGAGCGTGACCCAACCAGCCGACCTGCTCGGCGCCGGGGCGATCGACATGCTGTTACAACAAGCCAGCCGCGGTACCCGCGTGCTGCCACATCGATTAAGGCTCGGTGCAAGTATCGCTGCGCCATCAACCGCTTTTTCTTCCATTGCCAACATCAGGGAACCATCATGAAAAAAGTAACAATGATTGCCGGGGTGCTCGCTCTGACCGCCGGTTCGCTGCTCAGCCCGCTGGTGCAGGCTGGCGATACGGCGATTTGCTACAACTGTCCGCCCGAGTGGGCGGACTGGGGAACTCAGCTTAGCGCCATTGCCAAAGACACCGGGATTCAGGTGCCGCAGGACAACAAAAACTCCGGCCAGGCGCTGGCGCAGCTGGTGGCGGAAAAGGGCAATCCGGTGGCAGATGTGGTTTATTACGGCGTCAGTTTTGGCATCCAGGCGGACAGCGCCGGCGTCATCAACAGTTATAAACCGGCACATTGGGACGACACCCCCGCTGGAATGAAAGATCCTGATGGCAAATGGGTGGCGCTGCACTCCGGCACCATGGGATTTATGGTTAACGTGGACGCACTGGGTGGGGCGCCGGTACCGCAATCCTGGGATGATCTGCTGAAACCCGAATACAAGGGCATGATCGGCTATCTCGATCCCGCCAGCGCTTTTGTCGGTTACGTTGCGGCCGTAGCGGTAAACCAGGCAAAGGGCGGCAACATGAAAGACTTCACGCCCGCACTGACCTGGTTCAAAAAATTGCAGGCTAACCAGCCGATCGTACCGAAGCAGACCGCCTACGCGCGTTTGATTTCCGGTGAGATTCCGATCCTGCTCGACTACGACTTCAACGCCTATCGCGCCAAATATAAAGATCACGCCAACGTCGCCTTTGTGATCCCGAAAGAGGGCACGGTTACGGTGCCGTACGTTATCAGCCTGGTGAAGAACGCGCCGCACGCTGCCAACGGGAAGAAAGTGATCGACTACGTGTTGTCGGACAAAGGTCAGGCGATTTGGGCTAATGCCTTCCTACGTCCGGTACGCACCTCAGCGATGTCAGCGCAGGCCAGGACATTTTTCCTGCCAGATAGCGATTATGCGCGCGCGCAAACGGTGAACTATCAGCAGATGGCCGATGCGCAGAAAGCCTTCTCGGCGCAATACCTGAGTGAGATGCGTTAATGTCGATGGCTGACACCCTGGCGGCTTCGCGCCGCCAGATACGGACGCAACCGGGCAGCCGCTGGCTGTGGTTGGTGCTGCCCACGCTGCTGTTCTTCTGCGCTTTCTGGCTGCTGCCGTTTGCCCGCCTGTTGCAAATCGGTATGCAGGACGATCGTAGCACCCAGCACAGTGGTTACTGGACGGTGATCACTCAGCCGCACTATCTGCTGAGCCTGCTAAACACCGTGCTACTGTCGCTGGCGGTGACGCTGGTAACGTTACTGATTGCCGCTATCGTTGGCTGCTTTCTGGCGCGTCAGCGTTTTGCCGGGCGCGGCACCTTGCTGGCGTTGCTGACTTTCCCGCTGGCGTTTCCCGGCGTGGTGGTGGGCTTTCTGGTGGTGATGCTGGCCGGACGTCAGGGATTGCTGGCGCAAATCAGCATGAGCCTGTTGCATGAGCGCTGGACGCTGGCCTATTCGCTGGTGGGCCTGTTTATCGGCTACCTCTATTTTTCGCTGCCGCGCGCCATCATCACGCTGGTGGCGGCCAGTGAAAAACTCGATCGCTCGCTGGAAGAAGCGGCGCGTTCGCTGGGTGCCAGCCAGTGGCGCATCACCTGGGATGTGATTGTGCCGGGCCTGCAACCGGCGCTGCTCTCCACTGGCGCGCTCTGCTTCGCCACCAGCATGGGCGCTTTTGGCACCGCCTTTACGCTCGGCACCGATTTGGCGGTGCTGCCGCTGACCATCTATGGCGAATTCACTAACTACGCCAACTTTGCCACCGCCGCCGCGCTGTCAGTGGTGATGGGCGGATTTGCCTGGCTGGCACTCATGCTGGCGCGGCGTCTGGCGCAGTCAAAGGAGGCGCAATGAATCGTCGCGGACTGTTTTGCCTGCAGCTGCTGATTACCACCATCACCGCGCTGTTTATGATCGTACCGGTGGTGTTGTCGATGCTGGCGGGCGTCACCAATAACTACTTTATCGGCCTGCGCAGCGGTTTCACGCTGAAGTGGGTGGCGCAAGTGTGGCAGATGTACGCCGATACCTTCTGGCTGTCGCTAGTGATTGCGCTGTATTGCCTACTGATTACCTTAATCATTGGCGTGCCCGCCGCGTGGGGGTTGCTGAAAGCGCCGGGACGTTGGGCGGCTCGCATTGAAGAGTGTCTGATGCTGCCGGTGGCGCTGCCCGGTTTGGCAACGGCGCTCGGCATCATTCTGCTCTACGGCCAGTTTTCCGGCCTGCGTGATAGCTGGGTGTTCATCCTGATTGGTCACGTGCTGTTTACCTTGCCGTTTATGATGCGGCCGGTGCTGGCGGTGATGCAGGCGGTGGATATGCCGCGTCTGGAAGAAGCGTCTGCCAGCCTCGGTGCCAGCCAGTGGCAGCGCTTCTTTACCGTGGTGGTACCCAACTGCCGCAATGGCATTCTCGCCGGCGCTTTTATGGTGATCACGCTGTCGGTCGGTGAATTTAACATCACCTGGATGCTGCATACGCCGCTAACCAAAACCCTGCCCGTTGGCCTGGCCGACAGCTACGCCTCAATGCGGCTGGAAGTGGGTTCCGCCTACACACTGATTTTTATTCTAATGATTCTGCCGCTGTTGCTGATGCTCAATGCCGTAAATCACTGGCTTAACCGCGCGGTCTCGCGCCAACACAAGGAGGCAGCATGAATTCTGCGGCCGTTACCGTGACGCTGCGTGGTTGCGCACGTCACTTTCATCATCATCAGGCGCTGCAACCGCTCGATCTTACGGTCCATCCCGGCGAAACGCTGGTGCTGCTAGGACCATCCGGCTGCGGCAAAACCACCACGCTGCGCATTATAAGTGGGCTAGAGAGCTGTGATGTCGGTGGCGAAGTGTGGTTTGACGATCGCAACGTTACCGCGTTGCCGATTGAAAAACGCAACGTTGGCATGGTGTTCCAGAATTATGCGCTGTTCCCCAATCTGAATGTGGCTGAGAACGTGGCATATGGTCTGAAAGTGCAAGGTGTGGCGCGGGCCGAACGGGAAGCACGCGTGCAGGAGATGCTGGCGTTGGTGGACCTCACCGCGCTAGCACAGCGCAGCATCGACAAACTTTCCGGCGGGCAGAAGCAGCGCGTGGCGCTGGCGCGGGCGTTAGCCGCACGACCCAAAGTGCTGCTGTTTGATGAGCCGCTGGCAGCATTGGATGCGCGCCTGCGCGATCGTCTGCGGCTGGAAATTGGCACATTACTGAAGAAGCTGGCGATCACGGCGGTCTACGTGACGCACGATCAGCAGGAAGCGATGGCGCTCGGCGATCGCATTGCGGTGATGGAGCAGGGCCGTTTGGTGCAAATCGATACACCGCAAAATATCTACCAGCATCCGGCCTCAAAATTTGTTGCCGATTTTGTTGGCGCTATCAACTGCGTGGATGTGGATGTGCACGGCAATCCGCAGCGTTTCTGCCGCCCGGAAGATGTGCTGCTGGCCAGCGACGATCGTTACCCGCGACGGGGCTTTATTGTCGCCAGCACCTTCCTGGGCGCGTCGCAGCGGTTGATGATCGATATCGGGCTGGCGATGCCGATTCAGGTGGATCGCCACGCGCGTGAAACCTGGCATGCCGGACAAGCGGTGAGCTGGACGCTGGCGCAGGACGCCGCGCTGCAGTTTTCTGCATAGCATGTAATTTGCCCGATGCGCTTAAGTACGCAATGTGCGTTGATTTAACGCGGTGCGACATGATCAGCATTTCAAATATCCAGAGGAAAATATTCGTGTCTGAAGCCATGACGCTGATCGCGCAAATCAGCGATCTACACATTAAGGCGAATGGTCGCCTGTCATACAAAAAAGTCGACACGCAAGCCGCGCTGCTGCGGGTGATTGAGACGCTGAACCGGCTGGCACCGCGACCCGACATTGTGGTAATTACCGGCGACCTGGTCGATTTCGGTACGGCTGAAGAGTATCAAACGTTAAAGCAGGTGCTGCGTCAGCTGCAATTGCCGTTTCTGCTGATGCCGGGCAACCACGATGATCGCCAGGCGCTGCGTGCGGCGTTCCTGGATCATCACTATCTGCAATACGGTGAAACCCTGAACTGGCAGATGCAACTGAAAGGTGTGCAACTGCTGGCGCTCGATTCCAGCGTGCCGCAGCAGCCTTGGGGTTATGTGGATGACGCGCAGTTGCAATGGCTTGATGAGCAGTTGCAGCGCCATCCGCAGTTGCCAACGCTGGTGATGTTGCATCATCCGCCGTTTCACTGTGGCATCGAACATATGGATAACCAGCCGCTGCGCAATCCGGCGGCGCTGGCGGCGATTATCCAGCGCCATCCGCAGGTGGAACGTGTGCTGAGCGGCCATCTACATCGCTCAGTGCAGGCGCGGTTTGCCGGTACGCTGGCGTGCGTGGCACCGGGCGTATCGCATCAGGTGGCGTTTAATCTTGCGGATAAAGCGCCCGCTAATTTTGTGCTGGAGCCGCCCGGTTTCCTGCTGCATCGCTGGCATGCGCAGCAGGGCATGAGCACGCATTTGTGTGCCATTGGCGATTATCCCGGTCCGTGGCCGTTTTATGATGCCAACGGTTTGATCGATTAGCGCCAGCGTAGAGAAAGAATTATGGGTGGCTGGCAGGATGCGTCGTGCTCAATTTGAGTTGTAGGTGTACAATCGCCCGTTCCCTCACCAGGGCAAGTGCATCCAACAATAACAAGACTGTCAGGCACACAAATTTATGAATCTACTCACCAGAGCAGGTGCTCCATGCTGATGCGCCTGCGGCCAAAAACTGACCTGCGTACGCTGATCGCACTACTGGCGATCACTAGCATCGTCATCACACTCGCCAATACGCTGTACGCCACCTGGCGCGTGCAACGCATGGTCCTGATTGAAAGCACGCTTGAAGCGAATCGCGCTTACGCGACCAAACTGGCGGCCACCACTGAGGTCTTCTTTCAGTTGGCTCAGTCGCAGCTGCACTACAGTGCGACCCAGTTAGGCAATGATTTTGAGAACGACGATTTGGCGCAGCAAGAAGTGAACAGGCTGCGCGAACAAACCAACAGTTTTAACTCGGTTGCGGTGGTAGACAGTAACGGTATCGTGAAAGCGATTTCGCCAGAGTCACTCATGCTGAAAGGCATGCAGCTGACCAGCCAGTCATCGCGTGAAGCGCTGGCAAAGCGTCAGCCGATGGTCAGCAAGCCCAGCATCTCCGCCGCCAACAACCTGATTGTGTTTGTCTCCTGGCCCATCTGGAGTAAAGAAGGGCGCTACCTCGGCTATGTCGGCGGCACCATTTATCTGAAGAAGAAAAGCATCCTGAACGCGCTGCTCGGCGAGCAGTTCTACCGTGATGGCACTCAGGTTTACGTGATGGATAGTAATAATCAGGTGCTGTATCACCAGAACAACCAACTGATTGGCAAGAGCGTGCCAGGCATCGTTAGCGATCGTCAGCGCGAGGAGCACACCAACGGTGAAGTGCAGTTGAGCGAAGAGGGGAAAACCAAGCTGGCCGGTTATGCCATCGTGCCGACCACCGGCTGGATGGTGGTGGCGTTGAAATCAACGGATGTCACGCTGGCACCGCTCTCGGGATTGTTATTGAAAGTGCTGAAAAACTCGGTGCCGTTTGCGCTGCTGACCTTGCTGGTGGCAGTGATCCTGGCACGTCTGATTGCGCTGCCGCTGTGGCAGCTGGCGCGTAAAGCCAGCCAGATGGATTCGCAAGGCGTGTCGAGTGAGATTGGCGGCATTCGTGCGTGGTATTTCGAAGCGGCGCAGGTCAAACGCGCGTTGCTTACCGGTATTGGTTTAGTGCAGGACAAAATTGGCCGCCTGAAATCGGAAGTGCAGAGCGATCCCATGACCAATCTGCTTAACCGCCGTGGCCTAAGTGCCGTGCTCGACTACTTCGCCACCATGCGCCAGCCGTTTTCAGTTCTGGCGCTGGATATCGATCACTTCAAACGGGTCAACGATACCTTCGGCCATGACGTTGGTGATGAGGTGATTAAACATGTGGCGCGAACCTTACGCAACAGCGCACGTCAAACCGATGTGGTGTGTCGTAACGGCGGGGAAGAGTTCCTGATGCTGTTGCCTGCGACGTCGGTGGAAGATGCGCGCATTCTGGCCGAGCGCGTGCGCATCAGCATTGCGGAAAACTGGATTGATCAGGTCGGCACTGTCACGCTGTCGGTGGGTATTGCCGACTGGCAGCCGGAAAGTGGTTCGCAGGAGCAAAGCCTTAAGCAAGCCGATGCCGCGCTGTATCAGGCGAAAAATGCCGGACGCAACTGTGTGATGATCTCCGGTCAGGATGCGTTGGTGAGTAGTATCACGCATTAACCCTTCAAATCATGCACGTTGCGTTGCCACACATTGCGCCGCGACGCAACGTGCGCTTTTCTGTTTTAGTTTCAAGGATGTTTTCATGCTCGTTCTGCTTTATCAATGGTACAAACGCCGCTTCAGCGATCCGCAGGCCATCGGGCTGCTGGTAATTCTGCTGGCGGCGTTTTGCATTCTGTTCTTCCTCAGCGGTTTGCTGGCACCGCTGCTGGTGGCGCTGGTGCTGGCCTATCTCCTTGAGTGGCCAACGGTGCGTCTGCAGCGCGTGGGCTGTAGCCGAACCTGGGCAACCAGCGCGGTGTTAGTGGTGTTTGCGGGTATCTTGCTGGTGATGGTGCTGATTGTCGCTCCAGTAGCATGGCAGCAGGGCATCAACCTGACGCGCGACTTACCCAACATGCTGAATAAGCTCTATGTGTTTGCCGCTGGCTTGCCGAAGCGTTATCCGGCGCTGGTCGATGCCGGCATCATCGATATTATTGTCGAGAACCTGCGCAGCCGTCTGACGGGCTTGGGCGAATCGTTGGTGAAGTATTCACTGGCGTCGCTGGTGGGGCTTATGACGCTAATGATCTATCTGGTGCTGGTACCACTGATGGTGTTCTTCCTGCTGAAAGATAAAGAGCAGATGTTGAATGCGGTGCGCCGCGTGCTACCGCGCAATCGCGGTTTAGCGGGCGTGGTGTGGCAAGAGATGAATCAACAGATCACCAACTACATTCGCGGCAAAGTGCTGGAGATGGTAGCGGTGGGATTGGTTACCTGGCTGGCGTTCCTGCTGCTGGGCCTAAACTACTCGCTGCTGCTGGCGGTGCTGGTCGGTATTTCCGTCTTAATTCCCTATATCGGCGCAATGGTGGTAACCCTCCCAGTAATCGGCGTTGGCCTGTTCCAATGGGGATTGGGCAGTGATTTCTGGACGATGATCGCCATTTATCTGGTGATTCAGGCGCTGGATGGCAACGTGCTGGTGCCAATTCTGTTCTCAGAAGCGGTCAACCTGCATCCGCTGGTGATCATTCTGTCGGTGGTGATTTTCGGCGGGATGTGGGGATTCTGGGGCGTATTCTTTGCGATTCCGCTGGCAACGCTGGTGAAAGCCGTGGTGCATGCGTGGCCGGAAACACCGGCGCTCGATGAGCCGGGGATAGAGTAAAAGAAAACGGGTGCGACTTGCGCACCCGTTCACATTAGGCTGATTCCAGATAATTCAGCACGATATCGTGGTGGTTGGCGGTTTTGAAATCGTCGAACACTTTCTCCACCTTACCGTTGCCATCGATCAGGAAGCTGATGCGGTGAATGCCGTCGTAGGTTTTACCCATAAAGGTTTTCTCACCCCACACGCCAAACTGCTCACACACCTGATGATCTTCATCGGAAAGTAGCGTGAAGTTCAGCATCTCTTTATCGGCAAAGCGCGACAGTTTCTCCGCTTTATCGGTACTGATGCCCAATACAGTGACACCCTGTTTTTTCAACTCTTCCATGTTGTCGCGCAGACCGCAGGCCTGCACGGTGCAACCCGGCGTCATGGCTTTCGGATAGAAATAGACCAGAACGCGCTGTCCCTGGAAGTCGGCCAAATTTACTTGTTCGCCGTCCTGATCGGGCAAGCTAAATTTCGGTGCGGCATCACCGGCTTTCAGTGGATTCATCACAACTCTCCATTTTTTTTACATGCTGTGGGTAATACACCATCAGGAGCAAAAGTGCCAGGGGGTGTTTACCGTCAGGGTTATTTCACCACACGGTTTGCCGCAGCGGCAGAGTGTGTGGCGAAATAACCCGGAGCCTGATTAAACGGTGCTGTCAGCATCGTCGGTGACACTATAAAGACGAATTGAACCTTGTGCATGCAGTTCTTCGCACAGCTGATTGAAAGCCTGCTCGATGGGCGCACTGAACTGATTGGCTGGGCTGTGCGCCGTCATTTGAATATAGAGCGTGGGTGCCACACCGTCCTGCGCTGGTTTAATCCGCGACACCAGTTCGGCGATATTCATCTGATGTTTGTCGAACAAATCGGTAAAGCGTTCAATGATGTGTGGTGAATCGGGTACTTCAATTTGCACCCAAACGGTAGCCGGCATCGGCGGTGTGGCGCGCGCATTGGTGCGCTTCATCACAATCAGCAATTCCAGTTCGGCCCCTTTCATCGGCAGCGTCGATTCAATCAGGGTTATCGCGTTCCAGCTGCCGGAAAGCAGCATGATAAAGGTGAACTCATCTCCCAGCATGGCCAAACGGCTGTCTTCGATATTACAGCCGCAGCTGCTGACATGGCGGGTGATGGTATTGACGATACCCGGACGATCAACGCCCAGTGCGGTGATCACCAGATGGTGAGGCTGTGACTGCGACAAAATGGCATTTCCTGTACGTTCGCTAATAACTATAAGGTAAACATAAAAAAAACTGCTGACAAGCGCGGGAATGGCGTGGCTCGCTTGCTTTTCTTTCAATGTAAAACGTAACATGAGGCACTTGTTTGTCGAGGGGATAGCCCATGTTCACCGGAAGTATTGTTGCGCTCATTACGCCAATGAATGAAAAAGGTAATGTCTGCCGCGAAAGTCTAAAAAAACTGATTGATTATCATGTTGCCAGCGGCACCGCGGCGATTGTTTCTGTTGGCACTACCGGCGAATCTGCCACGCTCAGCCATGACGAGCACGGTGATGTGGTTATGCAAACGCTGGAACTGGCGGATGGCCGCATTCCGGTTATCGCAGGCACTGGCGCAAATGCCACGGCGGAAGGCATCTCTCTGACCAAACGCTTTACCGGCAGCGGTGTGGTGGGGTGTTTGACGGTCACGCCTTACTACAACCGTCCGACTCAGGAAGGTTTGTTCCAGCACTTTAAAGCCATAGCGGAAAGTACCGATCTGCCGCAGATGCTGTATAACGTTCCTTCGCGTACCGGTTGTGACATGCTGCCGGAAACCGTGGCGCGTCTGGCCGAAATTAAAAATATTATCGGAATCAAAGAAGCTACCGGGAACTTATCGCGTATCTCACAGATCCAAGAGCTGGTTAATGATGAGTTCATCATCGTCAGCGGCGATGACGCTACGGCGCTGGACTCGATGCAACTGGGCGGCAAAGGCGTAATTTCGGTCACGGCCAACATTGCAGCGCGTGAAATGGTTGAACTCTGTGCCTTGGCGCAACAGGGCAAATTCGCCGAAGCGCGTCGCCTGAATCAGCGTCTGATGCACCTGCACCAGACGCTTTTCTGTGAACCCAATCCAATCCCGGTGAAATGGGCAGCAAAACAGCTAGGATTAATCGCGGATGACACGCTGCGCTTGCCAATGACGCCACTGACCGAAGCCGGTCAGGCGAAAACGGCGCAAGCGCTGATTAAAGCGGGTCTGCGATAATTTAGGGAGAATCAATGAGTTATTCAGTTAAGCGCTCGACGCTGGCAACGGTAGTGGGCCTTTCCACCCTGATGCTGCTAACAGCGTGTTCCAACGATCAGCGTTATAAGCGCCAGGTCAGCGGTGATGAATCTTACCTGCAGGCGCCTGATCTGCATGATTTAAAAGCCCCAGCGGGCATGATTTTGCCGTTGCAGAATGGTGATTACGATGTTCCGCATAGCGTGGCGAAAGGCGCGGTAGGCAAAGAGCTGGATATTCGTCCGCCAGCCCAGCCGCTGGCCCTGCTGAACGGCACGCGCGCGCAGTTCACCGGCAATACCGGCGTGCTGGCAGTAGAAAGCAGCCGTGGTTCTATCTGGTCGCAAGTGGTAGGTGTCATTCAGTCTTACAAGTTCCCGATTGCCCAGCGTGATGACGCTTCGCAACAGCTGACCACCGATTGGGTGCAGTGGAACCGTGCTGACGAAGATAACCAGTACCGCGGTCGCTATCAAATTAGCGTGCAGAATCAGAGCTACCAGCAAGTGCTGACGGTACGTTTGCTCGAATTGCAGCAATCAGGTCAAGCCGTTACCTCTCCGGCGCAGATTCAACGCTATACCGGTCAGATGTTGAACGATATCAGCACCGGTCTGGATAAAGTGGATTCTGCCAGCCAGGCTGCAGCGGCGAGCCGCGCTACCGGACAGATTGATGTGCAGAGCGGCGCGGATGACACCGGTTTACCGCTGTTGATTCTGCGTGCACCGTTTAACGTCACCTGGCAGCGTTTGCCAGCGGCGCTGAAACGCGTGGGCATGGAAGTGACAGACGACAACCGTTCGCAGGGCAGCCTGAAAGTCACTTATAAACAGCCGGGCAGCGGCGTATGGGATGAGATCGGTGCCAAAGATCCAGAACTACCAAACGGCGATTACAAATTGCAGGTTGGCGATCTGGATAACCGCAGCAGTCTGCAGTTCATCGATCCGAAAGGTCACGTGCTAACCCAGACGCAGAACGATGCGCTGGTGCAGGTGATTCAAGGCGCACTGAAATAAATTGCCAAAGGGCCGGAGATTTCCGGCCCTTTTGTTTTGATTTGGCATATACACAAACCCTTCAAGCTGCAGATGCGTTTGCCGACTTCCTGTATCTCGAATGATTTTGTGTATAATAGCGCCCGGCGAAGTAAACGATTGCGTCATGCAGTCGGTGCGCGGTAAAACACCGCTGAACACGGGTTCTTTCATGTTTGGAGTTAACAAGATGCAAAAGCGAGCTGAGTTGTATCGCGGTAAAGCGAAAACCGTATACAGCACCGATAATCCGGATCTGCTGATACTTGAATTCCGCAACGATACGTCAGCAGGAGACGGTGCACGAATCGAGCAGTTTGATCGCAAAGGAATGGTAAACAACAAGTTTAACCATTTCATCATGACCAAATTGCAGGAAGCGGGCATTCCGACCCAGATGGAAGCGCTGCTGTCGGATAACGAAGCGCTGGTGAAAAAGCTGGAGATGGTGCCGGTGGAGTGCGTGGTACGCAACCGTGCGGCAGGATCGCTGGTAAAACGTCTGGGTGTGGAAGAGGGCATTGTGCTCAATCCACCGCTGTTTGATCTCTTCCTGAAAGATGACGCTAAACACGACCCAATGGTGAACGAATCCTATTGCGAAACCTTCGGCTGGGTAAGTAAAGCGAACCTGGCGCGCATGCAAGAGCTGACCTTTAAAGCCAATGATGTGCTGAGCAAGCTGTTTGATGACGCAGGTTTGATCCTGGTCGACTTCAAGCTGGAATTTGGTCTGTTCAACGGCGAAGTGGTGCTGGGCGATGAGTTCTCGCCAGATGGCGCGCGTCTGTGGGACAAAAACACCATGGACAAAATGGACAAAGACCGCTTCCGTCAGAGCCTCGGCGGCCTGGTTGAAGCGTACGAAGAAGTCGCACAGCGTTTGGGTGTGAAGCTGGATTAAATCCTATCTGCACCGACCGGTAGCGGCGCGATTTATCGCGCTCTTTTACGGTCGGTGCACCTTCCAGGCATTGCGCGATAAATCGCGCCGCTACAAATTCTCTCCTGCTTTATCACACCATTTCTCTCATTCTTACCGTGCTGTAACCACAATGCTGGTGCTTCCTGCTGCCGCCAACTAAAATCATGCCAAATCATGTTTAAAGGAGTAGGCCATGCGCTGGCAAGGGCGTCGTGAAAGCGACAATGTAGAAGATCGACGCAATGATTCACCGGGCCTTGGCGGCGGCGGTGGACGGCAAATCCGCATTCCACGCGGCAAAGGCGGCCTCATCTTGCTGGTGGTGGTCGCCGTTGCAGGTTACTACGGCTATGACCTCACCGCACTGCTGGAAGGCGGCGGGGGTGTCGCGCCAACTTCGCAGCAGCGTCAGGTGAACACCGCGCAGAGTAATGAAGATGCCAAATTCACCTCAGTGATTCTGGCGACCACGGAAGATACCTGGGGCAAGCTGTTCCAGCAGATGAACAAACAGTACGTGCCACCAAAACTGGTGATGTATCGCGGTGCAACGCGCACTAACTGCGGCACCGGACAATCGGCGATGGGGCCGTTTTACTGTCCTGCCGATCAAACCGTGTATATCGATTTGTCGTTTTACGATGATATGAAAACCAAACTCGGCGCGGGCGGTGATTTTGCCCAAGGCTATGTGATCGCCCACGAAGTAGGGCATCACGTACAAAAACTGCTGGGCATCGAGCCAAAAGTACGCCAGATGCAACAGGGCGCGAGCCAGGCGCAGGTGAACCAGCTGTCGGTGAAAATGGAGCTGCAGGCGGACTGCTTCGCCGGCGTTTGGGGCCATTACATGGAACAGCAAAACATTCTGGAGGTGGGCGATCTGCAGGAAGCGCTCAATGCGGCGGAAGCGATTGGCGATGATCGTCTGCAGCAGCAAGGCCAGGGCCGCGTGGTGCCGGACAGCTTCACGCACGGCACCTCTCAGCAGCGTTATACCTGGCTGAAGCGCGGTTTCGATAGCGGCGATCCCGGCCAGTGCAATACTTTTGCTAGCAAGTGATCTCTTTGAATGAACAGACGGCGGCGATGCAGCGTGCAGGCATTCGCCGCCTTTGCGTTGTCGCGGGGGAGGCCGATTGGGCGCTGCAGCAAGCCACACGTTGGCACACTGCGCTGCCTGGCGACTGGCTGACGGTGAGTGACAGCGCAGATTTCCCACGTGCGGTCGCACCCTCGGCCTTACGTACCTTGCTGGGGCGTGAATTCCTGCATGCGATATTCGATGCCCGCAGCGGTTTTCACGCCGATGCCTTCGCGGCGCTGGCCGGCACCTTACGCGCGGGCAGTTGGTTACTCCTGTTAACGCCTGATTGGGAAAGCTGGCCCAGGCAAACCGATGCCGACAGCCTGCGCTGGGCGGATGTCGCCGAGCCGATCGCGACACCACATTTTATCCATCATCTGCAATCGCTAATGCTGCAAGACTCGCAGGTGATGTTGCTGCGTCAGCAGCAAGCTGTACGCAATCCCGAGGAAACGCATCTGCCCGATTGGTGCTGCCGGGCGCCGCAGCAGCAAGCGCAAATACTTGAACAGCTCGCAGCGATGCCGCAAGGCGTTGCGATAATTACCGCTGCGCGCGGCCGCGGCAAGTCCGCGTTGGCCGGCATGCTGGCGCGGCGTAATCAGCACTGTTTAGTCACGGCACCGGCCAAAGTCTCCACGGCAGTTTTGGCGGCGTTTGCCGGTGAGCATTTCAGTTTCATGGCACCCGATGCCATTCTCGCGCAGGAACAGGTACCGCAGCCGCAGTGGCTGATCGTCGATGAAGCGGCTGCTATTCCCTCGCCCATCCTGCAACAACTGGTGCAACGTTTCCCGCGCGTGCTGCTTACCACCACCGTGCAAGGGTACGAAGGTACCGGACGCGGCTTTATGCTGCGCTTTTGCGCCACCTTGCCCGATGTGCGCTACTTCCAGCTCGATGAGCCGTTGCGCTGGTCGCCGAACGATCCGCTCGAGCAGTGGCTCAGCCAGGCATTGCTGTTTGAAGATGCGCAGGAGAGCCGCGTAAGCAGTGAGATCGCGATTTATCCGGCAACGCCTGAGCATAATTTACCGGCGCTGGAAGCGGGTTATCGGCTGCTCGCCAGTGCGCACTATCGCACATCACCTCTGGATTTACGGCGTATGCTGGATGCGCCCGGCATGCGCTTCTGGTTGGCGGGTGAATCTGAACAGATAACCGGCGCGCTATGGCTGGTGGAAGAGGGCGGATTAGACCCGACATTGGCCCACGCGGTGTGGGCCGGTCATCGCCGTCCGCGTGGCAATCTGGTGGCGCAATCGCTGGCGGCACATGCCGGTTTCGCCGAGGCGGCGACGCTGCGCTCACTGCGTATGAGTCGGATTGCGGTGCAGGCTGCACAGCGCCTGCGTGGTATCGGCAAAGCGCTGGTGGCAACGGCGCATCAGCAGGCGCAGGGCTGTGATTATCTCTCCGTCAGTTTCGGCTATACCGAATCCTTGTGGCACTTCTGGCGCGCCTGCGGTTTTACGCTGGTGCGCATCGGCTCGCAACGTGAAGCCAGCAGTGGCTGTTATGCCGCGATGGCGATGCTGGCAATATCTGCGGAAGGTGAAGCGTTACAACAGCAGGCAGCACAGCGCCTGGCACGTGATTGGCGGTGGCTGCAAGATATCATTGAGCTGCCGTTAGCGCTGACCAGCGATGCCAGCCAGCAGCTAAATGACGAGGATTTAACGCTGCTGGCTGGTTTTGCCTGGGCGCAGCGTCCCTTCGAAGCCAGCTACGCGGTGTTACAGCGCCTGGTGCGCCAATCTCCTTCACCGCTGTTGAACGCCATCCTGCTACAAAAACAGACGCTGACGAGCGCAGCGCAAAATGCCGGTCTCAGCGGGCGTAAAGCCTTGATGCACCAGCTGCGATCGGAGGCTGCCGCAGCACTGGTTCATTTCCATCCCGATGCGGCACAGCGGCTCCGCTCATTGCAATAAATGCATTATCTCGTTCAAATTTTCCCGATATCTCTGTGCCAGCAGCGGCGTATAGTGATTTGAGGAGGATCTTATGGCACTACGATATGTAATTGTTCAGCAACCCAGCAGTGCGGCGCAGCTGTTCCTGCTGTATCACGGCGTAAACGATAACCCGGATTCGATGGCGCAGATTGGCAGCTGGTTCGCGAAAGCGTTTCCGCAAGCGCTGGTGATTTCGGTTGGCGCACCTTACGCCGGCAGCTTGCCGCAAGGTCGTCAATGGTTTGCCGATATTCCGGCGCACGATCGTTCTGAGCAGCAGGGCGTGGATGCGATAATGCCAGAATTCGTGGAATCGGTACGCCACTGGCAGCAGGAGAGCGGCGTGCGCGCAGAAGCCACTGCGCTGGTCGGCTTTTCGCAGGGCGGCACCATGGTGCTGGAAGGCATGAAAGCGCAGCCGGATCTGGCGGGACGCGCAATTGTGTTTAGCAGCCGCTATGCCACGCTGCCGCTGCGCGCCACCACGCGCAACACCATCCATCTGATTCACGGTGATGACGACGAACAGATTCCGCTGCAGCATGCGCAAGAGGCGAAGCAACGTCTGCTGTCATTGGGCGGCGATGTGACGCTGGATGTGGTCGAAGATTTACCGCACGCGATAGACGATCGCAGCATGGAGCTGGCGCTGAATCATCTGCGTTATACCGTGCCGCGTCGTTACTTCGATGAGGCGCTGAGTGGCGCCAGGCCCGGCGATGATGATGTAGTGATGATGATTTAGATAGTTGCATAATTCGTAGCGGCGCGATTCATCGCGCGCATTTTGACAGCGCTACCGCTGCTAAAACCCGCGCGATGAATCGCGCCGCTACGGGTAGGTAGACTGATTTAGCTGAAGTTATTTCTTTTTCGGCCAATCCTCTTCGTCATCCCATTTATCGTTAAAGTCACGATGTGGCGGCAACGTCGGTTTGTTGTCCATGAATTTTTTATGGTCGATACGTTTTAGATCTTTATAAACGTTCATTAAAATACCAACCATCAGCAGGATCACCAGGATCCACCAGTACTCTTTAAAGAATTCCATCCCCTTTCTCCTTCTGCGCGCTTAGGCGATCAGCTGTTCCATGATGCGTTGATACATACGGCTCAGCATTTGCAAATCTGACGCTTTCACGCACTCATTGATCTTATGAATGGTGGCGTTCACCGGGCCGAGCTCCACCACTTGTGCACCCATACGCGCAATAAAGCGCCCATCGGAGGTGCCGCCGGTGGTGAGCAACTGCGGCTTAATCTCATTATAGTGCGCCACAGCGTTCACCACGGCATCCACCAGCTTGCCGCGTGAAGTCAGGAACGGTTGACCGGAAACATTCCACTCCAGCGTATAGCGCAGCTGATGACGATCGAGCAGTTCAGCGACGCGATCTTTGATCATTTGATCGGTTAACTGTGTACTGAAACGGAAGTTGAACTGCACAAAGAATTCGCCAGGAATCACATTATTACTGCCGGTACCGGCCTGCACATTGGCGATTTGCATGCTGGTCGGCGGGAAGAATTCATTGCCTTCATCCCACACCGTTTCTACCAGCTCATTTAGCGCTGGCATGGCGCGATGCACAGGATTATCCGCCAGATGCGGATAGGCTACATGGCCTTGTACGCCGTGAAGAGTCAGATTGGCGGTCATCGAACCGCGACGGCCATTCTTCACCACATCGCCAACGATCTCGGTGCTTGACGGTTCGCCGACCAGGCAATAATCCATGCGTTCGTTGCGTGCCATCAGGCGCTCAACCACTTTCACCGTACCGTTAACCGCGCTGGCTTCTTCATCTGAGGTAATCAGGAATGCCAGACGACCTTTATGCTGCGGATTGGCGGCAACAAAGCGTTCCGCTGCCACCACCATCGCCGCCAGCGAGCCTTTCATGTCAGCGGCACCGCGGCCAAACAGCATGCCGTCGCGGATACTTGGTTCAAATGGTGGGCTGATCCAGCGATTGGCGTCACCAGGCGGCACCACATCGGTATGACCGGCAAACGCCAGCGTCTCGCCCTGGCCGCGCGTGGCCCAAAAGTTCAGCGTATCGCCAATATGCATCGGCTCGACAGTGAAGCCAATGGCTTCCAGACGCGCAATCAGCAGCGCCTGACAACCGGCATCATCCGGGCTGAGAGACGGGCGACGGATAAGCTGCTGAGCCAGCTCAATAACCGGACAGAACATGTTATGACTTCTCCTGGATAAAGGCGGAATAAAGGGCATCGTTGAAGCCAACCAGCAGATCGCCATTCGGCGCGGCCAGTACAGGGCGTTTGATGATAGCCGGCTGCGCGAGCATGACCGCTTTAGCGCTGACCGCATCGGTTACCGCCGCGCGTTCCTCATCCGGCAGCTTGCGCCAGGTGGTGCCGCGCGTGTTGAGCAGTGCCTCATAACCGAGCTGATCAATGAAAGATTGCAGCAGCGCGTCATCAATCCCATCCACGCGATAATCATGAAAACGATAGTCAATGCCGGAAGCTGCTAAAGCGTTGCGTGCTTTTTTAATCGTGTCGCAATTTTTAATTCCGTACATCACCCACTGCGCTGTCATCGCTTATTCCCGTTTTATAAAAAAATAAAGCGCGAGTTTACCACAGCGCTCTAAGGGCTGTGAGCGCTGGCGGCGAAAGCCTGGCTTATTCACGTTTTTTCATGACGAATTTGCCGTTATAAATTTTATTACTTAGGACCGGGAAACGCTTTCACTTAAGCATCGAATTATTGCCAGCGACATCATCAGGCCACTAAGGATTATCCTAAGTGCCAATTTCTGCTACCCGATTTAAGGTTGGCTTTTTTCCTGACGCATTATAGGGTTGCTGAAATGTGCGTCAGTACGCAATTTCAGTAAATTACAGTTTTCCACTACTTTTGCCGATAGTGATAACAGGTGGAAACGTATTCACCTGTAGAAAAAAACGGCGTAGAATTGCCGCTACAATAAGAGAGGGTTTTATGGTCGACACCGAAATGGGAAACTGGAAAGAATTCATCGAAGCGATGTTACGTAAGTAACGCGTGAAGAGAAAAGCAGGGCATTTCCCAACTTGCTGTAATTCTTACCACACACAACAATAAAGCCGCCTGGCATGCTATGGCGGCTTTTTTATTACGTCGTCACCGGGGCGTTAAAACGGTCGCCATAAATGGCGACCCTACATTCTTTCATATTGCACGGTGCGGAATGGCAGGTTAATCGTGCGGCTTCTCCTTCAGCGGGAAGCGGCGACGCACCACCACAAAGAACAGCGGGACGAAGAAGATCGCCAGCACGGTGGCCGAGATCATCCCGCCCATCACGCCAGTGCCCACCGCGTGCTGGCTGCCGGAACCGGCGCCGCTGCTGATGGCCATTGGCAGCACGCCGAAGATAAATGCCAGTGAGGTCATCAATATCGGGCGCAGACGCTGACGAGAAGCTTCCAGCGTCGATTCCAGCAGTTCGCGACCTTTGCTGTTGATCTCATTGGCAAACTCCACAATCAAAATGGCATTCTTCGCCGACAACCCGATTACCGTTAGCAAGCCAACCTGGAAATAGACATCGTTTTCCAGCCCGCGCATCCAGGTTGCCACCAGCGCGCCGACTACACCGAGTGGCACCACCAGCATTACGGAGAACGGAATTGACCAGCTCTCGTACAATGCCGCGAGGCACAGGAACACCACCAGCAGCGAAATGGCGTACAGCGCCGGCGCCTGCGAACCGGACAAGCGCTCCTGATAAGATGCACCAGTCCACTGGAAGCCGACGCCGAGCGGCAGTTGCCCCACCAGTTTTTCCATCACATCCATCGCCGTACCGCTGCTGACACCGTTCGCCGCTTCACCCACAATCTCCAGTGCAGAGTAACCGTTATAACGCTCCAGACGCGGTGAACCGGTTTGCCAGTGACTGGTGGCGAACGCGGAGAACGGCACCATACCGCCGCTGTTGTTGCGCACGTACCATTTATTCACGTCTTCCGGCAGCATGCGGAATGCGGCGGCAGCCTGTACGTAGACTTTCTTGACGCGGCCGCGATCGAGGAAGTCATTGACGTAGGTTGAGCCCCACGCGGTGGTTAAGGTGTCATTGATGGTATCCAGCGACACCCCAAGTGCCTGTGCTTTGCGCTGATCGACATCAATCTGCAACTGCGGGCTGTCGTCGAGGCCGTTGTGACGCACGCGCGACAGCGCCGGATTGCTGTCAGCCAGCGCCAGTAATTTATCGCGCATCGCCATTAATTGCGTATGGCCGATGCCGCCGTGATCCTGCAGCTCCATATCGAAGCCCGATGAGCTGCCCATGCCGGTAATCGCTGGTGGACTGCTGGCGATAACGCGCGCTTCGTTGATCTTATGGAAGGCTTTGGTCGCGCGCTCAATGATGGCGAAGGAGGTGCGATCGCTGCCCGGACGCGCTTCCCAATCTTTCAGGCGCACGAACAGACGCGCCACGTTCTGCCCGTTGCCGCCAGGGCCAGCACCGATAGTAGAGAATACCGAGACCACATTGTCTTTCTCCTGGGTCATATAGTAATTCTCGACCTTCGCCACCACGTCCGAGGTTTGTTGCAAAGTTGAACCGGCGGGCAATTGCACCTGCGTCAGGAATACGCCGCGATCTTCCAGCGGCAGGAACGAAGTGGGCAGACGGATAAACAGGAACGCCATCAGGCCGATAATGGCGAGATAGAGCAGCAGCCAGCGGCCACCTTTGCGTAAAATTTTGGCGACGCCACGTTCATAGCGTTCGGCGCTGGCGTTGAAGGTACGGTTAAACCAGCCGAAGAAACCACGACGGCCGTGATGATGTCCTTGCTCCAGCGGTTTCAGCAGCGTGGAACAGAGCGCGGGCGTCAGAATCATTGCGACTAATACTGAAAGCACCATTGCCGAAACGATAGTGATCGAGAACTGACGATAAATGGCACCGACGGTGCCGCCGAAGAAGGCCATCGGCACAAACACCGCCGACAGTACCAGCGCAATGCCGACCAGCGCGCCCTGAATCTGGCCCATCGATTTGCGCGTGGCAGCGCGCGGCGACAAACCTTCCTCACTCATAATGCGCTCGACGTTTTCCACCACCACGATGGCGTCATCCACGAGCAAGCCGATGGCGAGCACCATGGCGAACATCGTTAAGGTGTTGATGCTGTAGCCAAAGGCATACAGCACTGCAAAGGTGCCTAGCAGCACCACCGGCACCGCAATGGTCGGAATCAGCGTGGCACGGAAGTTTTGCAGGAACAGATACATCACCAGGAACACCAGCAGGATCGCTTCCAGCAGGGTTTTCACCACGTCTTTAATCGAGGCCTTAACGAACGGCGTGGTTTCATAGGCGACTTTGGCTTCCAGCCCGTGCGGGAAATAGTGCGACAGCTCAGCAATTCGCGCACGCACCAATTTGTCGGTGTTCATCTCATTGGCGCCGGAAGCCAGCTTAATGCCGAGCCCGGAGGCCGCCTGGCCATTGTAGCGGCTGAGGAAGTCATATTTTTCCGCGCCCATCGCGACATCCGCCACATCGCCAAGCGTCACCACCGAGCCGTCGCTGTTGGTTTTCAGCGTCACTGCTTTGAACTGCTCGGGGGTTTGCAGCATTGACTGCGCATTCACCGTGGCGTTAAGCGCTTGCTTGTCCACCGACGGTAATCCACCCACTTGACCGACCGCCACTTGGGCGTTCTGCGATTCAATAGCGCTGACCACGTCTTCGGTGGTCAGCGCGTAGGCAATCAGCTTGTTGGGATCGAGCCAGATGCGCATAGCATATTGCGAGCCGTAAGCATCAACCTGGCCGACGCCATCAATACGGCTGAGCGGATCCTGAATGTTACTGGCGACATAATCTGAAATATCCTGTTTGTCCATACTGCCGTCGGTCGAGACAAAGGCAACCATCAGGATATTGCTATCACCGGTTTTATTAACCGTCACGCCTTGTGACTGTACCGCAGCGGGCAATTTACGCAGCGCACTCTGCAGCTGGTTTTGCACCTGCTGACGCGCTTCATCAGGATTGGTGCCAGCGGTAAAGGTGAGGGTGATTTGTGCCTGGCCGGTATTACTGCTGTTGGAGGACATGTACATCAAATTATCGATGCCGGTCATGTTCTGTTCGATAACCTGCGTAACGGTATTCTCCAGCGTTTCCGCGGATGCGCCGGGATAATTGGCGGTGATACGTACGTTAGGCGGCGCGAGGTCAGGATACTGCTCAATCGGTAGCGAGATGATCGCCAGCGTGCCGCATAGGCAGAGCAGAATAGACAGCACCCAGGCAAAAATAGGGCGGTCGATAAAAAAATTCGACATGGAACCGACACTCCTCAACTGCGTATTTTTTACTTTTATTATGATGAGCGCGATGCGCGGACGGCGTCACGCTGGCGGAGTGCAAGGTGCTCTCTCGAAAACTCCTGCTGCCGTTACTCTACGCGGCACAAATTAGAGAATCGTGAGTAAATTATGGAGAAAGTGTAAATATGGTGTCGGTTTTTTGTGCGCCACTACACATGACGGCTCTCTAGCCACAATACCGTGGCGGCAACGCGCGAACGTACATCCAACTTGCGCAGCAGATTTCGAATGTGCACTTTTACCGTCTCTTCAGAGATATGCAAGGTGGCGGCGATCTCTTTATTTGATAAGCCGCGCGCCACTTCCTGCAGCACATCCAGTTCACGTTCGGTCAGCTGTTTAAACGGATTCGACGTCGGCTGACGCGTAGCGAGATAATGGCTCACCGCTTCGCTAAACACGTTTTCACCTTTAGCGCCGCGCATCACTTGCGCGAGCAGCAGTTCGGGTTCGCTGTCTTTCAGCAGATAGCCGTCGGCTCCCGCATCCACCATCGCATAAATATCATTGCGCGCGTCGGAAACGGTCAACACCAGAATGCGCGCGGCGATGCCTTCGTTGCGCAGCGCTTTTAGCGTATCCAGCCCGGACATGCCTTTCATGTTGAGATCCAGCAGGATGACATCTGGCGACAAACGACGCGCTTCAGCCAGCGCTTCGGTGCCGTTATTGGCTTCGGCCACCACTTCCAGCCGAGGCTCCAGTGCCAGCAACTGGCGAATACCACGGCGCATCAGCGGATGATCGTCAACAATCATAAGGGTTAGGGTTGGGTTAGCCATAACGTCTCCAGTATCAAATTTCGTAAGGGCGCCATTTATGGCGTAATGCTTGTCAGTTAAGAGATGAAAACCCTAACTACCTGGCGCACACATTGTAGCGGCGCAATTTATTGCGCGATAAATCGCGCCGCTACGCTATGTACGGTAATTAATACGGGGCTTAACTGATCGGCATTACGCCATTTATGGCGACCTCATGTGCATTGTTAATTCAGCCGATGTACCGGGCGGGGCGGAAAACGCAGCGTGACGCGCGTCCCTTGCGCCTGCGGGGTAATCAAAATCGTCCCGGAGAGCCGCGCGGCACGTTCCGCCATAATAGTCAGACCGTAATGTCCCGGTGGCTCTTCGAGGCTGCTAATACCACAGCCATCGTCTTCGATTGTCAGCAAGTGGTCCTCATCAGCGACACGCTGATAGTGAATCTGAATATTCTGCGCCTGCGCATGGCGAATCGCGTTGAGTAACGCTTCGCGCGCAATCTGCAGCACATGTACTTGCTGCTGGGCATCCAGCATCTGCAGACCAGGCTGATAATTGAAGTCGATTGCCGCCTGCGACTGCTCCTGCAGCGGCGCAATCATCGCCTGCATCGCCTGCACCAAATCGGCCTGTTCAATAGTCAGGCGGAAGGTGGTCAACAGTTCACGCAGTTGCTGATACGCTTCGGCCAGCGCGCGATCAAAGTCAGCGATAATCGCCAGCGCCTGCGGTTGCGATTCATCGACATTCCGTCGTAACAGCGTCAGCTGAATGCGCAGGAAAGAGAGCGACTGCGCCAGCGAATCGTGCAGTTCACGCGCAATGGTGGCGCGCTCTTCTATTAATAGCATCTGCTGATACTGCTTTTGCGTCTGCCAAATCCACAGCGCGCGCGCCAGCATATTCGCCAGGCTCTGCATCAGTTCGTCGGCAGGCGGTGCGCGGCGGGTTTGCCAGCTTAGCTCGCCCAGTCGCTGCTCTTCCTGCATCAACGGCAAACGCTGCCAGTTCACATCATCGGCCGCCACACCGGCCTGAAACTCAATACCCTCGCTGGCAATGTGCAAAACCGTCAGCGCTTCGCGCTGCTGTACCAGACGCAGCAATCCCTGAAACAGTTCGGGATTGGGCGGGCTGCTGGTGAGAATTTGTGAGCTTTCATACAGCAGGGATAGTGTGCGATTGGCTTGAGTGAGATCTTCAGTTTTCTCGCGCACCGCGCACTCCAGCAGGCGATAGTGCGAATGCAGCCGTTCTGCCATGGTAGTAAAGGCTTGCGCCAGCACACCGAGTTCGTTCGGCTGTTGCACCGGCAACGGTGGAAAAGCGAAATTTGCCTGCTCAACGTATTGGCTGGCGGTCACCAGCGCGTTAAGCGGTCGCACCACGTTGCGGCGGATAAAAAGAATGGTCCACAGCGCCAGCGCCACGATCGCCAGAAAACCAAACAGACTGCTGGCGGCCACCAGATGCATTTTCAGCTCGGCGTAATGTTGCAATGCCAGCACAAAGCGGTCGATCTCGCTGACGTAACCCGCGACGCGTTGCTGGTAGATTTGTGCCCGTTCGGGCTGCAGAGTCTCTTGCAGCATTGGCCAGCTGTCACGCAGATAGCGATAGCGGCTGCTCACTTCAACCGGCACCCACACCCGCTCCAGATGCTGCAGCGCCGGCGATTCCAGCGTTTGCCGGTAGAGCTGCATATGATGTTCCAACTGCTGTGGATCGCGCGTGCTGTCCCACGCCAGACGATAGATTTGCATGCGCAAAGAGCCAGCGACATTCACCGCTTCGGCATCGCGCAGGCTGCTGGAGAGCGTCATCAACGCCAGTCCGGTGGTCAACAGCGACAGCAGCACGATCGCACTGAGTGCGCGGGCAATGGTGCGCGTAACGGGACGTTTCACAATCACAGTAATAACCCTTTTAAGAGCGGGGATTATAAGGCAGCCGTGTGCTTTCGGCGAGTTAGATCTCGTCACATCAAGTTACTTTTAACAGAGAAATCCATTTCCCTTTACCTTTCCCTAAATAACCCGTGATGAGCTGGCGAATTATTAAACGGCTTTACGGCTTGCACAGCCTGGTTTTCATTCTCTGCGTGATAATAAGTTTCGTCAGGCTTACCCTTAACGGAAGACAACAGGAGCATCACATGAAGACACGTTATGCCGTTCTGACTGCTGCACTGCTGGCCACCGCAAGTTTCTCAACGTTGGCCGCCGAGCCTTTAAGCGCTGCACAAGCGCAAAACCTGCAAAGCGCGGGCACTGTTTCAATCAGCGGCGTACGCGGCTCGCTGGATGATGCAACCCGCCATCTGTCGCAAAAAGCGCAAGAGCAAGGTGCCAGCAGCTATCGAGTTATCGGCGTGCAAACCCCGGGTGATTCCAGCCTGTGGAGCGGCACCGCAGAGATTTACCGTTAATTCCCTCCAGTAGTTATCCCTGTAGCAATCCCTTTACCGGCCAGCCCTCTGGCCGGTTTTTTTGTGCACCGCGACGGATTATTACAATTCATGTTGTGCAGCCTGGCGGTATTTTTTGCTTCGTTCTTGCAGAACGGGTAGGATTCATCGCCGTAAATTCCCACCCCGCCACGCGACATCGTTCCGCTGCGTGACACCGGGTTTTTACCCCATTTCGCACCGCCATACGCAATCGTTTGGTTACGCGGTGATTGATGGTCAGGACAAACAGGATAGCTATGAAATCAACTAAAAAAACCGCAGCCGAACAACGCGCTGCGAAAAGACGCTGGCTCAACTCGCATGACAGCGGTTACCACAAAGCAATGGGTAATCGCCAGGTACAAATGATCGCCATCGGCGGTGCTATCGGTACCGGTCTGTTCCTCGGTGCTGGCGCGCGCCTGCAAATGGCCGGTCCTGCATTGGCGCTGGTTTATCTGGTGTGCGGTATCTTCTCTTTCTTTATCCTCCGTGCGTTGGGCGAACTGGTGTTACACCGTCCTTCCAGCGGCAGCTTTGTTTCTTATGCACGTGAATTCCTTGGGGAAAAAGCGTCTTACGTGGCGGGCTGGATGTACTTCGTTAACTGGGCGATGACCGGTATCGTCGATATCACCGCCGTAGCGCTTTACATGCACTATTGGGGCGCGTTTGGTGATGTGCCGCAGTGGGTGTTTGCCCTCGGCGCACTGGCGATTGTTGGCACCATGAACATGATCGGCGTGAAGTGGTTCGCCGAGATGGAGTTCTGGTTCGCGCTGGTGAAAGTGCTGGCGATTGTGGTGTTTCTGATTGTTGGCGTGGTGTTCCTCGGCAGCGGCAAGCCGCTGGACGGCAATACCACCGGCTTCCATCTGATCACCGATAACGGCGGTTTCTTCCCCCACGGCTTGCTGCCGGCGCTGGTATTAGTGCAGGGCGTAGTATTCGCCTTCGCCTCGATTGAGCTGGTGGGCACGGCGGCAGGGGAGTGTAAAGATCCCAAAACCATGCTGCCAAAAGCCATCAACAGCGTGATCTGGCGTATCGGCCTGTTCTATGTCGGTTCCGTGGTGCTGCTGGTGCTGCTGCTGCCGTGGAATGCTTATCAGGCGGGGCAAAGTCCGTTCGTGACCTTCTTCTCCAAACTGGGCGTGCCTTATATCGGTAGCGTGATGAATATCGTGGTGCTGAGCGCCGCGTTGTCGAGCCTCAACTCGGGCCTTTACTCGACTGGCCGAATTCTGCGTTCGATGTCGATGGGCGGCTCTGCGCCACAGTTCATGTCGAAGATGAGCAAGCAGCAGGTGCCGTTTGCCGGCATTCTGGTGACCATCGCCGTGTACGTTATTGGTGTGGTGCTGAACTACTACGTGCCGTCGCAGGTGTTCGAAATCGTACTGAACGTGGCGTCGCTCGGTATCATCTCGTCGTGGGGCTTTATCGTGGTGTGCCAGATGCGTCTGCGCAAAGCGATCAAAGAAGGCAAAGCGGAAGATGTCAGCTTCAAGCTGCCGTGGGCACCGTTTACCTCATGGTTGACGCTGCTGTTCCTCGTGAGCGTATTGGTGTTGATGGCGTTTGACTATCCGAACGGCACTTATACCATCGCGTCGATTCCACTGATTGCCGTGGTGTTGGTTCTGGGGTGGTTTGGCGTGCGTAAACGCGTCAATGCCGAAGCGATGAAAGAGCATGAGCATCATGCTGACGATGAGGATGATGCACCGCACACGCTGGCGGACGATAACGCGCGTTAATCTTAGCAATTCTCATCTGCGGGGGCCTTTTGGCCCCCGTTTTTATTTCAATTCCCCTTCACTTGATCCCACGTCGGGATTTACCCCTTTGGGGTGATATAGCCCTCATTAGCGTCAGGTTATTTTACGCACCATCTCTCTTTCCCCCGTATAAGGTGAACCGATGGCGCTGTCGCGACGTGAACTCTTTACCGGGCAGCGCGTAGCGTCTGCTGACGGCATCGCTTTGCCCTGGTGGCGAGGAGAACTCGGCTGTGATGGTTGTGGTGAATGCGTAGCGGCCTGCGAAACGCAGATCATCCGTCTGCGAACGGGGGAAGTGCCGCAGCTCGATTTTCTGCAGGGCGAATGTACTTTTTGCGGCGCCTGCGCGGAGAGCTGCCCGCAGTCGCTGTTTCACGCGCGCGATACCCAGCCTTTTCCACAACGCATTCGCATCGACAACCGCTGCATCACTTTTCTTGGCGTCAATTGCCGCAGCTGTCAGGAGAGTTGTGAGCAGCAAGCTATCCGTTTCCATCTGATGCCCAACGGCATTGCTCAGCCTGAAACCCTTCCGCAGCATTGCAACGGTTGCGGCGCATGCATCGCGCCTTGTCCGGTCTCAGCCACAGGATTACACCATGAACCATGAAAACAGTTGGCACGTCTGCGGCCTGGTGATTCAGGCGCGACCGGCCTCGATTCCCGCCGTGAAAAGTGCGTTGCTGACCTTTGCCGATTGCGACATCGCAGCCGAAGACGCCGCACGCGGCACGCTGGCCGTGACGCTCGGTGCGGCAGATAGCGCTGCACTGCTGCGCAATATTGAAGAGACCCGCAACATCGCTGGTGTGTTGGCGGTATCGCTGGTTTATCACCAGCAAGATGAAATTGAAGAACCTTGTAAGGAAGCATCATGAGTATAAGTCGTCGTGATTTTATGAAGGCCAATGCGGCGGCTGCTGCTGCAACGGCTGCAGGACTCACCATTCCCACCGTCACCCAAGCCGCGACCTCGCTGGCTGCGCCGATTCGCTGGGAAAAAGCGCCGTGCCGCTTCTGCGGCACCGGCTGTGGCGTACTGGTTGGCACCCAGGATGGCCGCGTAGTGGCGTCGCAGGGCGATCCGCAGGCAGAAGTGAACCGTGGTCTGAACTGTATCAAAGGCTATTTCCTGCCGAAGATCATGTACGGAAAAGATCGCCTGACGCAGCCGCTGCTGCGCATGACCGACGGTAAATATGCTAAAGAGGGCGAGTTCACGCCAGTCAGCTGGGATCAAGCCTTCGACATCATGGAAGAGAAGTTCAAAGCGGCGCTGAAAGCCAACGGTCCGGATTCAGTCGGTATGTTCGGTTCCGGGCAGTGGACGGTATGGGAAGGCTATGCGGCTTCCAAGCTGATGAAAGCCGGTTTCCGCACCAACAACCTCGATCCGAATGCACGTCACTGCATGGCGTCAGCGGTGGTGGGTTTTATGCGCACCTTCGGCATGGACGAACCGATGGGCTGCTATGACGATATCGAGCAGGCTGATGCGTTCGTGTTGTGGGGCTCGAACATGGCCGAGATGCACCCGATTCTCTGGTCGCGCATTACCGCGCGGCGTCTCAGCAATGAAAACGTTAAAGTCGCGGTGCTTTCAACCTATCGCCATCGCAGCTTTGAGCTGGCGGATAACGGCATGGTGTTCACGCCGCAGAGCGATCTGGCAATCCTCAACTTCATCGCTAACTACATTATTCAGAACAACAAGGTCGATAAAACCTTCCTGCAGAACCACGTGACGTTGCGCAAAGGCGTGACTGACATCGGTTACGGCTTGCGTCCCACCGATCCACGCCAGGCTTCGGCGAAGAACCCGGACAGCGGCGAATCCACGCCGATGAGCTTCGACGAGTTTGCGAAGTTTGTCTCTGAGTACAGCGTGGAAAAAGCCAGCGACATGAGCGGCGTGGAAAAAGATCAATTGATCGCGCTGGCGGAGCTGTATGCCGACCCAAAAGTTAACGTGGTGTCGTACTGGACCATGGGCTTCAACCAGCATACGCGCGGCGTGTGGGCCAACAACCTGTGTTACAACCTGCATTTGTTGACCGGCAAAATTTCGCGTCCGGGCACCGGTCCGTTCTCGCTCACGGGGCAGCCGTCAGCGTGCGGTACGGCGCGAGAAGTCGGCACGTTCTCACACCGTTTGCCGGCGGACATGGTGGTCAACAATGACAAACACCGCGCCACCGCGGAGAAACTGTGGAAGCTGCCGCAGGGCACGGTGCCGGCCAAAATTGGTTTGCATGCGGTCGCGCAGGATCGCGCGTTGAAAGATGGCAAGCTCAACGCCTATTGGGTGATGTGTAACAACAACATGCAGGCCGGTCCAAACCTGACGCAGGAGCGGATGCCGGGCTGGCGCGATGAGCGCAACTTTATCGTGGTGTCCGATCCTTATCCAACCGTTAGCGCTTTATCGGCTGACCTGATTCTGCCAACTGCGATGTGGGTAGAGAAAGAGGGCGCCTACGGCAACGCTGAGCGTCGCACCCAGTTCTGGCATCAGCAGGTGAAAGCGCCGGGCGATGCGAAATCCGATTTGTGGCAGCTGGTGAATTTCTCCAAACGTTTCAAGGTGGCGGAAGTGTGGCCGGAAGCGCTACTCGCGCAGCATCCTGAACTGCGCGACAAAACGCTGTTTGATGTGCTGTACGCCAACGGCCAGGTCAACCAGTTCCCGCTGAGCGAAGTGGCGGATGACCAGTTGAATGATGAAGCGCGTGAGTTCGGCTTCTATATTCAGAAAGGCTTGTTCGAGGAGTACGCCAGCTTTGGTCGCGGCCACGGTCACGATCTCGCGCCGTTCGATGTCTACCACCAGGCGCGCGGTTTACGCTGGCCAGTCGTTGATGGCAAAGAGACGCGCTGGCGCTATCGCGAAGGTTATGACAGCTACGTTAAAGCCGGTGAAGGCGTGCGATTTTACGGCAAGCCGGATGGCAAAGCGACCATCTTCGCGCTGCCCTACGAAGCGCCAGCCGAATCGCCGGATGAAGAGTATGACCTGTGGTTCTGTACCGGTCGCGTGCTGGAGCATTGGCACACCGGTACCATGACGCGTCGCGTGCCGGAGCTGCACCGCGCGGTACCGCAGGCGCTACTCTATATCCATCCGCTTGATGCCAAAGATCGCGATTTCCGCCGCGGTGAAAAGGTCCGCGTGGTGTCACGCCGCGGTGAAACCATTGCCACCGTAGAGACGCGCGGTCGCAATCAGCCGCCAAAAGGTCTGGTGTTCATGCCGTTCTTTGACGCGGGCGTGCTGGCCAACAACGTTACGCTGGACGCGACCGATCCGCTGTCGAAGCAGACCGATTACAAAAAATGCGCCGTCAAGCTGGTTAAAATTTAAGGCAGGATGCAATGAAACCCTTAATCACACTTATTACCTTGGCCGCCCTGATGCTGGGCGGCGCGGTTTACGCTAATAACGGCGTCGATCTTAATCAGTCACCGGAAGTGACGGCTACGCAGCAGGGCACCATTCATCAGCCCAAAGAGCAGAGCCGCAAGCCGTTGAACTACGTAAACCAGCCGCCGGTGATTCCGCACAGCGTGGATGGCTATCAGGTAACGAAAAACGTGAACCGCTGCTTGCAGTGTCACGGCACGCAGAGCTATCTCACCACCGGCGCGCCGCGCGTCAGCCCAACGCACTTCACCGATCGCGATGGTCTGGTGAGCAGCACCGTGTCGCCGCGTCGCTACTTCTGCCTGCAGTGTCATGTGCCGCAAACCGATGCCAAACCGGTGGTGGAAAACACCTTCAAACCGGCTGACGGCTTCGGTAAGTGAGGAAAAGATGAAAGAGAAACTTCTGCGCATCTGGCGCTGGTGGCGACGTCCAAGCCGTCTGGCGCTCGGCACCTTGCTGATTGCCGGTTTTGCCGCGGGTATTATCTTCTGGGGCGGCTTTAACACCGCGATGGAGATGACTAACCGCGAGCAGTTCTGCATCGGCTGCCATGAGATGCGTAATAACGTCTATCAGGAGTATATGCAGACGGTGCATTACAACAATCGCAGCGGCGTACGCGCCACCTGCCCGGATTGTCATGTGCCGCATGAATGGGGCCCGAAAATGCTGCGTAAGATTCAGGCGAGCAAAGAGGTGTATGCCAAAATTTTCGGCATCATTGATACGCCGCAAAAGTTCGAGGATCACCGTATCGAGCTGGCGCAAAATGAGTGGCGCAGGATGAAAAACAACAATTCGCAGGAGTGTCGTAACTGCCACAACTTCGATTATATGGATTTCACCGCGCAGAAAACCGTGGCGGCCAGGATGCACAGCAAAGCGATTGAGGAAGGGAAAACCTGTATCGATTGCCACAAAGGCATCGCGCACCATTTGCCGGATATGAAAGATCAGCCAAACGGTTTTTGATAGGTAAACCGGTCGCCATGAATGGCGACCCTACAACGGGGCACGTCTCAACGTAGGGTCGCCATTTATGGTGACCTGGTTTTTATCAAACGTCCCAACCTCACAATTCAGATAGTTTTCCCTGCCGCTTCGGCCTATTATCTCAGGCTCCCTCAAATAAGCAGCGGAGCGGCTATGTCGTTAAAGATCAACATCATCAAAGATAAGTTGCTGTCAGAGAACTGGTTTGTACTGCGCAACTTCACCTACGAACTCACCCGCAATAACGGCGAAGTGATACGCCACAAGCGCGAAGTCTATGATCGCGGCAACGGTGCCACCATCCTGCTGTATAACACTGAAAAAAATAGCGTTCTGCTGGTGCGTCAGTTCCGCATTGCCACTTATGTGAATGGCAACGAAACTGGCGAGCTGATTGAGACCTGCGCAGGGCTGCTGGATGATGATTCGCCGGAAGATTGCATCCGCAAAGAAGCGATAGAAGAGACCGGCTATCAGGTAGGCAAAGTGGAGAAGATTTTCGAAGCTTATATGTCACCGGGCGGCGTGACGGAGCTGATTCACTTTTTCGCGGCGGAATACAGCGATGCGCAACGCGCAAATAACGGCGGCGGCGTTGAGGATGAAGAGATTACCGTGCTGGAGCTGAGTTTCCCTGAAGCATTGGCGATGGTGAAAGATGGTCGTATCCGCGACGGTAAAGCCATTATGCTGTTGCAGCACGCGCAGATCGCCGGTTGGTTGCAGGCGTAATTCTGGCTTGGTCGCCATGAATGGCGACCCTACAGCGTGCGCGTTTTAATCGTAGGGTCGCCATTCATGGCGACCTGGTCAATCCCCGCACGACATCAAACACACTCCCCCAACGCTTCCGGCACGCACTCCGGATACGCCTGCAATCTTGCCAATGCTTCGGCATAAGAAGGCATCGAGTGTGCCGCGCCGGATCGTTCCACACACAGCGAAGCGTAAGCTGAAGCAAACAGCGCCGCCTGCGGCAGTTCATCGCCAGAAGCCAGCCGTGCCGCCAATGCGCCGTTAAATGCATCGCCCGCGCCGGTGGTATCCAGCGGCTGAGCCGGGAACAACGGGATGCGCAGTGGTGTCTGGTCTGCTACCGAAAGCAACGCCCCGGAAACGCCCAACGTAATAATGACCTGCCGCGCGCCTTTGCGGTGCAGCTTTTCAGCGGCGTGCTGCGCGCTGGCGAAGTCGGTGACCTTCACGCCGGTCAACTGCATCGCTTCGGTGCTGTTCGGCGTTAGCAGATCCACTTTTGCCAGCAGCGCATCGGTGACTTTCTGCCACGGCGCGGGATTCATAATCACAAACGTGCCGCCGGCGCGCGCATTATCAATCATGCGCTGAATGGCGCTGAGATTGTTCTCCAGCTGCACCAGCAGAATATCAGCAGCGGCGACGGTAGGTTGGCAGCGCGTCACCTCGGCGGCGGTCACGGTGGTATTAGCGCCGGGATAGACCGAAATCATGTTTTCGGCATCGTCACCGGCAACATAAATCAGCGCATTGCCGGTCGGTTTCTCCTTGCAAGTAAACAAGGTAATGGCGTCGAAACCGGTCTTTTCCAGATGGCGACGTGCAAACATGCCGAAGTCGTCATTACCAATCTTACCAATGTAGTGCACGCGCGCCCCGGCACGCAGCGCGGCCGTGGCCTGGTTGGCGCCTTTGCCGCCCGGTCCCATCATGCTGGTATGGGCGGTGAGCGATTCACCCGGCATCGGAAAGCGGTTCATCACCGCAACCACGTCGAGGTTAAACGAGCCAAACACACACACTTTTCCTTTCATCATGCACTCCTGAACAGACGTTCGGCGGCTAAACAGGCTCCGCGACAACCGGTATGATCGGTGGATTGGCTAAACACGATCTTCAAACCGTCACGCGTGGCGGGTGGACGTAAATGCTGTTGGATCTGGCTGCGTAACTGTGCCAGCGGAAAGTCTGCCATCGCCAGCACGCCACCGCCCAGAATCAGGTATTGCGGATCGAGGATATTCATCTCGGTGGCAATCAGCTGCGCCAGTCGCTGCACAAAAGCCTGCAGCTCCGGATGTTCGCGATGCTGGGTAAACAGCGCCGACATGCCGGTTTCCGGCACGTTCGCGCTCGCCCAGCGGCTTAGCCAATGGCCGGACGTCACGGTTTCCGCACAACCACGATTGCCGCACGGGCAGGGCAGATCGTTGCCGGCGATCGGCACATGGCCGAGTTCACCCGCGCCGCCATGCTGACCATGATAAAACTGGCCGTTAAGCCACAAGCTGTTGCCCATGCCAGTGCCGGGATACAAACCGACAGCGCTGTCCGGCAGCTGTTCCAGTTGCAGTAAATCCCACAGCATCAGATGGTTAACATCTTTGTCCATCGCCACCGGTACGCCAAGACGTTCGGTGAGCAGTGCGGCAACCGGTTGCTGATCCAGCGCCTGAATAAACGGCAGCGAAATCACCTGCTGGCGGTCGCGGCTGAGAATGCCCGGTAATCCCAGCATCACGCCGCTAACCGGCTGCTGCTCCAGCGTTTCGCTGATTAACTGGCCTAAAGCGCTTAACGCATCAGGCTGCTGCGCCCAGCTGGCCGTCGGCACTTTACGGAAGCTCGACCATTCGCGGCCATCTTCCATCAGCTGCAGACGTGTGCCGGTGCCGCCAATGTCGATACCGAGCCAGCATTTTTTCATGCGGATACCTGCGCCAATCCCTGAGCTTCGTCGATGCTTTCACGCATCATGTTCCACGCGGTTTCCAAATCATCATGAATATTGAACAGGCCGGAGGTGCCGACAATCAGCACTTCTGCGCCCGCGCCAACCAGCGTGTTGTAAGTGCGGGTGTTGCAGGAGCCGTCAATCTCAATCAGGTAGTGATAACCGTTGGCCTGCTTCAGCGCTTTCAACTCCTGCACCTTTTGCACCATTTCCGGAATAAACGGTTGTCCGGCATAGCCCGGATCCACCGTCATCACGGTGATCTTATCCACCAGATGAATGTAGTGATGGATAAACGAGACCGGCGTCGCGGGGTTGAGTACTACGCCCACTTTCTTGCCGAAGCTGCGGATCATATTGATCACGCGGAACGCATCGCGATTGATGGTTTCGGCGTGCGGACAGATGTAGTCGGCACCGGCTTTAGCAATCACCTCGATGAAATCAGTTGGCTGCTCGACCATCAAATGCACATCCAGCGCCACCTGGGTAAACGGGCGGATCTGCTCAATAAAGAACGGCGACAGCGTGATATTTTTCACGTAGTGACCATCCATAATATCGATGTGCAGGAAGTCGGCGCGGGAGTCTAGCACGGCGAGCTGGTGCTTGATCTCCATCAGATTCATACACATCAACGACGGGGAGACTTGAATACGCATCATACTTCCTTTTTTTCGGTCAAGGGGTTAAGCGCCGCAGCCAGCTTGCTGAGCTTGACGGCGCGATGTTCGTTAAAGCGGGTTTTAAATTGCTTGAAGGCCAGCACCACAATCAGTACCGCGCCCCACATCGCCAGGCTGACGTGCTGGCTGATGTTCATCAGGTTGAAACCGGTGGAGAGCACCTGCAGCGCGATCAGCGCCAGCACCACGCCGGTGACGCGACCAAATCCGCCGTTGGGATCGGTGCCGCCCAGAATGATCGCCAGCACCGTCAGCAGCAGATACGCATCGCCGTAGCCCATGCGCGCCGAGTTGAAGCGCGCCATCATGATCAATCCGGCTAACACGCACAGCAGGCTGGAGATGACGTACACCAGAATCACCATGCGATGGGTGTTGATGCCGCTGAACCAGGTGGCGTTGATGTTGCTGCCGCCCATGTAGATGCATTTACCGGCGCGGGTTTTGCCAAGGAACAGCGCCAGCAGCGCGGCGGCAAACAGGAACACCCAGAGCGGTAGCGGCACGCCAAGCAGCGTATCGGAGCCGAGCGCCTGCACTACCGAAGGCATGCCGCTCACCGCCGCACCTTTGGTCAGCCAGATACCGATACCGTTGAGCGTCATCATGGTGGCCAGCGTCACCAGAATCGGGTGCGCACCGATGCGCGTCACCATCACGCCGGTAATCACGCCAATCATTGCGGCGATCAACATCGCGCCGATAATTGCTATCAGCAGCCACAGCAGTTGCATGCCGGTGCCGGCATCCGCGGGCAGGGCGCTCATCAGTGTCCAGGCGATAAACAGCGCCGTCAGGTTGGCGGTGGCGATGATCGCCAGATTAAGGCCGCCGCTGAGAATGGCGATAAACATCGCTAACGTCAGCAAGCCCAGTTCGGGTAGCTGGAACGCCATGCTCATAAAGGTTGAATCAGTGAGAAAGCGGCCCGGCAACATCACGGTGAACAGCGCCAGCGCCAGTGCAATCAGCAGCATCAAACCGATATTGGTGCCGTCAGGACGCAGAGCAGAGAGTGATTTCATATTTTTGCCCCTTCGGTCAGACGAAACTGACGTCAGTTTCTTTACGTTTTTTGTAGTGAGTCACGGCGATAGCCACCATGATCACGCCGCCCACCACGATGTTCATAAAGTAGTTGGAGACGCCAATCAGGTTGAGGCCGTTCTTCAGGATGGCGATAAGGAACACGCCCATCAGCGTACCGCTCACTGTGCCTTTGCCGCCCATCAGGCTGGCGCCGCCCAGCACGGTGGCAGCCAGCACATCCAGCTCGCCGCCGACCAGCGCATTCGGTACCACTTCACCCATGCGATACACCTGCACCAGTCCGCCAATCGCGGCCATCGCGCCCAGCCAGCCGTAGGCAAAGAGATGAATCAGACCCACGCGAATACCAATACGGCGCGCCGATTCCGCATCGCCGCCCACCGCATACAGCTGACGACCGAGATTGGTTTTGTTCAGTAGCAGCGCGGTTAGTCCGGCAATCACCAGCATGGTCACCAGCGGCAAACCCAACTGGAAGCTGTTGCCTTGCCAGGTAAATGGCAGCACGCTGCGCAAGGTGATCCACCAATCCGGCAGCGAATAGAGACTTTTGCCGCCGGTTACCCACATCAGCAGACCAAACAGCAGCGACTGCATGCTGATGGTGATGATGATCGACACCACCCGCAGCGTGGTGATCAGTAGGGCGTTAATCACGCCAAACAGCGTGCCGCACACCACTGCCAGCAGAATGCTGAGCAGGGCATTATCAAACTGGAATTGCACAAACAGCGACGCGATCAGGTATTGCACCACCGACGCCACCGCGGCAAAGGAGATATCAATGCCGCCGGTGACCAGCACCACAAACAATCCGAGCGCAAAGATGCCGGTCACGGCGTAGCTTTCCGCCAGATCCAGCAGGTTTTGTACCGTCAGGAACTGGTCGCTGGCGGTAGAGAAGAACAGGATAAAAGCCAACAAAACCCAGGCGAGCCAGCCCTGGCTGGAGTGCGGCCGTAAACGAGAGAAGTCAGGCATTGATCACCTCCGCCAGCTGGTGTTGCTGAACGGTATCGGGTTGGTATTCGGCATGAACGGTGCCATCACGGAAGTGCAGGATGCGGTCGCAGTTGTACCAAACCTCGGGCACTTCATCGGAAATCAGGATGATCGACAGACCTTCTTTCGCCAGCGCATGAATAAGCTGATAGATGCTGGCTTTAGCGCCGACATCCACGCCGACGGTGGGCGAATCAAGGATCAATATGCGCGGCTGGGTCAGCACCCACTTCGCCAGCACGATTTTCTGCTGGTTGCCGCCGGAGAGCGTGGAGATCGCCAGATTGGGATCGGCGACGCGCACGCCAAGCTGCTGAATCCATTGCAGGATAAGCTTGTTCTTGCGGTATTCATCGATAATGTGGAAACGGTTCTGCAGCTTGTCCAGGATCGGCAGCACCATGTTGTCGGCCACCGATTGCTGCTGCACCAAACCGAGGGTGAGGCGATCTTCAGAGACATAACCGATCCCGGCCTTAATCGCATCTTCATGGCCACGAAAGCGCACCGGCTTGCTGTCGAGCCAGATTTTGCCGCTATCCGGTTTGGTCATGCCAAACAGCGACAGCGCCAGTTCGGTACGGCCAGAGCCAAGCAGGCCGCACAAACCCAGTACTTCGCCCTGATAGAGTTTGAAATTAACGTCGTGATATTGGCCGGCACGCGTCAGTTTCTCGACTTCGAGAATCAAGCGATCGTCATTGCGCGTCGGCGTTTTCAGCTGATAGTCGAGCTTCAGCCCGGTCATCAGTTCGGTGAGATGGTGCGGCGTCATCTCTTTGGCGGGCCAGCAGCCCATTTTGCGGCCGTCGCGGATCACCGTGACGCGGTCGGAGATCTCCAGCACTTCATCCAGACGGTGACTGACAAACACCACGCAGATGTTTTTGTCTTTCAGATAACGCACGGTACGCAGCAGCTGATTCACTTCGGTACGCGTCAATGAAGCCGTTGGCTCATCCATAATCACCAGTCGCGCATCGGCCACCAGCGCGCGGCAAATCGCTACCTGCTGACGCTGCGCAATCGACAGCGACGCCACTTTCGCGTCGAGATCGAGTTCAAACTTCAGTTCGTCAATAATACGCTGTGCGGTTTCACGCAGTTTGGCTTTGCGGTGCCAGCCGAGCAGACTATTCAGGTTGTGCTCGAAGGCGATATTTTCCGCCACGCTGAGGTTGGGGAACAGCGACAGATCCTGGTAAATCACCTGAATGCCGAAGTCACGCGCCTGACTTGTAGTCAGACGCGGGAAGCTCGGGCCTTCACCCAGCGTGATACGGCTGCCGCTGTCCGGGGCATGCACCCCAGAAATGACTTTGATTAAGGTGCTTTTGCCACAGCCGTTGGTGCCAGCCAGACAGTGCACTTCGCCAGCCAGTAAGGTTAGCGAGATATCGCTCAGTGCGCGGTTACCACCAAATGTTTTCGACAGATTGTCGAGCGCAATCAGCGTCTGTGGGATCACCTCATTCATCATCACAGCCCCATTTTCACCAGTTTTGGCAGGTTCGCTTTGTCCAGGCTTTCGGTGTTGTTACCGAGGATGGTGTGGGTCGCCTCGTCAACTTTCACTTTGCCCAAACCTTCGATGGTCATTCCGTCGGTGATGGGCTCTTTCTTCTGCATCATGTCGGCGATACGCACGAACACTTCACCGGCGGTCTGTGGATTCCAGATATAGCCGCCTTTTATCGCGCCGCGCTGCACCAGCGATGCGCCCTGGCCAGGACTGAAGGCACCAATTACGCACACCTGGTCAATCTTGTTGCGGTTCATCACCGCGCGACCGGCACCAATCGGACCTTGCGAACCGAAGGCCATAATCCCCTTCAAATCTGGATACTTAGACATCAGCTCGTTGGTAGTGCGAATCGAGTCATCCAGCGATTCGCCGACGCCAAATTTGTCGGTGACCATTTGCATCTTCGGATAGTGTTCTTTCTGATAGTTCAGTGCGGCGTCGGTCCACTGCTGATGCAGCGGCACGGTCAGGCTGCCGACGTACATGGCGTATTTGCCCTCTTCATGCATGCACTTCGCCAGCGCCTTCATATGGTTGATGCCGTGCGTGGGCGCATCCACCAGTTCGAAATCCCAGTTGGCACCTTTCTGATCTGGCGATTCGTGGGTGATCACTTCAATGCCAGCATCACGCGCGCGTTTCAGCACCGGTTCCAGCACTTTCGGGTCATTGGGCACCACGCCAATGATGTCGACCTTCTGGGCAATCAAATCTTCGATAGCACGCACCTGCAAAGCCGGATCGGCCGCCGTTGGGCCAACCATCCACGCATCAATGCCGCGTTTTGCTGCTTCACTCTTGATGCCCGCTTCCATGGCGTTGAACCACGGAATACCGCCAATTTTTACCACGATGCCCATGCGTAATTTATCAGCAGCGTGCGCGCCGGTGGCGGCAAACAGCGCGAGTAGAGAACAGGCGATAAGATGTTTTTTCATAAAGACTCCGATTTAATTTTTTATTAGCTGCATAGAATGGCTGCGCTGGGAGCAATCAATGATATTGACGCCGTTCCACGCTAATTCTTGTTCCAGCTCTTTGTCTTTTAATTGGTCAGTAATGAGAAAGTCCACATCGCGATAATGACAAATACGTGCGAATGAGGGCTGCAGAAATTTACTTCCGTCCAGCAGTAGATGTTTTCTTTCTGCTGCTAATAACATTTGTTGTTTTAGATGTGCGTTGTTTTCATTACCTTCACGTAAATAGCCGTCATTACCTAAACTGCTACAGGAAAAAAATATCTTATTAATCTGAAATTCCCTGAGCGGCTGCTCGGCGACGACACCATGGAAATCTTCATAACGGTCGGAATATTCTCCCCCCAGACAGATGGTGCGGATACTGCCGCGCGCCGCAAGGGTTTGCACAATCCTGATAGAATTAGTTAATACCGTTAATTCAATATCCGGGAGTTGTCGCGCTAAATACCAGCATGTAGTGCTGCTGTCGAGTAATATACAATCTCCGGGACTAATGAAATCGAGTGCGCGTTTGGCGATAGCCATCTTTGCATCAACATTTTCATTTATTCTCTGGCGGAATGATAATTCATACTCGTTAATACCTCGCGTATTTCCCTGAATGTTGGCGGCCTGTCGCTTTGCTGGAACCGCACCACCATGACTGCGTTGTAACAGGCCACGTTTCTCCAGTTGCGTTAAATCACGCCGTATAGTTTCTTGTGAAACCTGACATAACGTGACTAATTCAGCGACAATGACCCGACCATTTAAATTTAATTCGTCAATAATTCGCTGCTGTCTTTCAATCGGCAACATAACTCACCTCCGATGGATATAAATTACTGGATAGCGCAATGAGAAAGTGTGGGCTGCGCACGAGTCCACAGTCGCCAAAACGCCGTAACTGATTAGAGTGATTTGGATCTGTCTTTGATGTAAATGAGATGTCTGGTTATCAAAATTAAGTGATCTGTATCACATAAAAGGGCGTGTGGCAGCGACTTCCCCGTTCTACGCGCGTTGAATAAGCGCAACATGGATTTAACCTAGCATGACCGAGTGTGACCGTTTGTGTGTATTTGACCGTTTTGTGATTAGGCATCAAGAGTCCGACGAATCCGATTGAGCCGCTATCGGCCAAAACGGATGATGGAGCTAATGCGCCATCCAGTACCCGATCGCCACAAGGTGACTGCTTTTTAAGCAGTTAACCCCGCTTTTAGGGCCGGCTCACAGTTTAGGCCTGCTTACAGCGTTCCCGTTGCGCTATCATTTTCTTTCCAGGAATTTGGGGACCGATTTTTTTAATGTCGTATTGGATGAAGTTACTGCTTTTATTGCCCTTTCTTTTTGTCGCGTGCGTACAGGCTCAGCCACTGCAAAAGTCATTTTCTGACTGGCAACTGACCTGTAACAATGCGGCTTTTTGTGTGGCACGCAGTTTTCCCGGAGATAACGGCTTAGTGATGACGATCTCACGTCATGCTGGCGTCAACGATCGGCCCTTGCTGCGTATTGATTACGGCAGCGGTTACAGCGGGGAGCTGCCGGGCGCACCGCTCAAGGATAATCTGCTGCTCGACCAACGCCGTCTGACGCCTGACCTCAAACACTGGACGGTGGAACCCCATCATCTTGCGACCAGCAATGCTATCGCCATCGACGAGTTTCTGGCGCAGACGCTGGATGCGCAAAATCTGCAGCTAACCTATAAAGCCGACGCCACCATTCCGCTCAGCGGCATGAAAGCGGCGTTATTGTTAATGGACGATGTGCAGGGCAGGGTGAACGGTGCCAGCGCTTGGGTAAAACGCGGGGATCGCGTGCAATGGGATGTACCGCCGCAGCCAGCGTTGCCGACGTTACCTGGTCCGTTACCCTCGCCGCCACCGCTAACTCAGGAAGAAACCAGCGGCTTAATCGATTTCGGCACCTGGCGCGTGAACACCGATAACTGCTCGCTCGATCCGCTGCGGCGTGAAGTGAGCGTATCGCCGCTGACCGACAGCAAGGCGCTGCTGCTGATCAGCTGTGAAACCGGTGCCTATAACGTTATCGATCTGGCATTTGAAGTGACGCGCAGTGCGCCTTATGTGTCGCGAGGTTTGAGTTTGACGTTGCCGTTTACCCCCGCATCACGCAGCGATAATCAGCTGGAGTTGGTGAACGCGGAATTCGATGCCAGCAATGGATTGCTCTACACCTTCAGTAAAGGACGTGGGTTGGGCGATTGCGGCGTGGCGACGCGCTGGCAGTATGACGGTAGTGAGTTTGTGCTGGCAGAATATGCGGAAGAGAAAACCTGCGATGCCTGGCACAGCAGTGACGACTGGCCAACCCTTTGGGTTAGCCAGTCACAGAATGCAGTGCAATCGCGTTAAGGTCATGCACAGAATCCAATCATCGCACATTCCGTAGCGGCGCGATTTATCGCGCAATGAATTGCGCCGCTACGATATGTGGCACTGATTATCGAATTGCCTGCACCGTCATTGGTGAACCGGACTGATTGCCCACCAATTCTGTCAGCATATTATTCACGCCATCACTCATCGGGGTGAAACGCGTTAACGGCGATCGCGTGACCACCACAAACACGCCGACGTTATGCTGCGGCACCATTGCCATATAGGTAATGAAGCCGCCGCCGCCGCCGGTTTTCTGAATAATCCCCGGACGACCTTCCTTCGGCCCCATATACACCCAACCCATGCCCAACGCATCAGCGCGGCCCGGCACATCCATGCCTTCCACTTTGGTCAGCTGGTCGCGACGGTAAATCAGGGTTTGCAGGCGATCAATTTGCGGCGTGCGATGACTCACCGCCGAGTTAAGGAACTGCTGCATCCAGCGGCCCATATCGTCTGGCGTTGAGTAAACGCCGCCGCTGCCGATGGCGGCCAGCGTGTTGTTACATGGACTGGCGCCTTTCTCCGCAATCATCAAACGCTGACACTGATCGGGTGATGGCGTGAAGGTGGTGTCTTTCATGCCCAGCGGACGTGTTACCAGTTGCTGCAGCAGCGCGGGATAAGGCGTACCCGCCGCTTTGGCTAACGCATCGCTCAGCAAATCAAAACCGAGATTAGAATAGGCGGCGCGCGAGCCGGGCGTCGCTTTTAACTGCGCGCCGCTCAGCCACTGCCAACGATCGGATTTGGTCGGCCAGACAAACACCGGACGATGCGGTTTCCCGCCCGGCTGCTCGCGCGGCAGGCCGCTGGTGTGCGTTGACAGGTTAATCAGGCGAATCGGTTGACCGTTATAACTCGGCACGCGTGCGCCAGGCGGCGCGTATTTGCTGAGTGGATCGTCAAGACGCAGTTGACCACGTTCAGCCATCTTCACCAT
This sequence comes from Enterobacter ludwigii, assembly GCA_900068845.1. Taxonomy (GTDB): domain Bacteria; phylum Pseudomonadota; class Gammaproteobacteria; order Enterobacterales; family Enterobacteriaceae; genus Pantoea; species Pantoea ludwigii_A. Next base: position 1,024,859 of record CEFQ01000005.1, on the reverse strand, counting down.
CACTTCGCTGGTCATCAGCTTGCTGAGCGAGGCAATACGGATCACCGAGTCGGGCTGCGGACGCACGTTGTTGCCAGGGCGCGTATCACCAAAGCTGGCGAAGACCCGCTGATTGCCATCAATCGCTACCAGCGCCATGCCGGTTGCGCCGCTGCCATAGAAAATATGCTCGGCATAGCGATCGACGATTTGCGATGCCAGCAGCGGATCGGGCGACGACTGCGCCATGCTTTTTAATGGAAGCACTGTAACCATTAAGGCCAGTAAAAAAGGAGTACGTTTTTTCAACGGGAAAGCGTCCGCTATAAGAATCGGAGGAAAGCTTATAGTAATCAGTTTGAGCGAGGCGTGAAGGGGGCAGGGCGGATTTTTTTCTGTATCAGGCTGTGATCAAAAAATGGCCCTTACGCCAAAAAGACGCAGGGCCAGATCGATTAGTGCGGCTTGAGTAAGGCTTCAGTGTGGCTGACGATGTTCTCGACGGTGAAACCGAATTCCGGGAACAGTTTGCCGGCCGGTGCAGACTCACCAAAGGTGGTCATACCGACGATCGCGCCATCCAGCCCGACATACTTGTACCAGTAATCAGCAATACCGGCTTCAACCGCCACGCGCGCTTTCACGCCGGATGGCAGCACAGATTCGCGATAGGCGGCATCCTGCTTATCAAACACGTCAGTGCTCGGCAGCGAAACCACGCGAATTTTATGGCCGCCGGCGGTGAGTTTATCCGCCGCGCCCAGCGCGATTTCAATCTCAGAACCGGTGGCGATGATGATCGCATCCGGCGTGCCATTGCTGTCCTGCAGCACATAGCCACCGCGCGCGATATTCGCGACCTGCTCTTTGCTGCGTTCCGGCTGCAGCAGATTCTGACGCGACAGGATCAGCGCCGTTGGCCCATGATGGCGCTCAACGGCAGCTTGCCACGCCACGGCCGTTTCGACCTGATCGCACGGACGCCACAGGCTCATGTTCGGCGTGAGGCGCAGGCTGGCAATCTGCTCAACCGGCTGGTGGGTCGGACCATCTTCGCCGAGGCCGATGGAGTCATGCGTATACACCAGCACCTGACGTGCTTTCATCAGCGCCGCCATACGTACCGCATTACGCGCGTACTCGACGAACATCAGGAAGGTGGCGGTGTACGGTACGAAGCCGCCGTGATGCGCGATGCCGTTACCGATCGCCGTCATGCCGAACTCACGCACGCCGTAGTGAATGTAGTTACCGGCGGTATCCTCTTTGATCGATTTGGAGCCCGACCAGATAGTGAGGTTACTGGGTGCCAGATCGGCAGACCCGCCAAGGAATTCCGGCAGCAGTTTACCGAACACTTCCAGCGTATTTTGCGACGCTTTACGGCTGGCGAGTTTCTGTGGATTAGCCTGCAGCTCTTCAACAAATTTCTGCACTTCGCTGTTCCAGTTCGCCGGCATTTCGCCATTCAGACGACGCTTAAACTCTTGTGCCAGTTCGGGATGCGCCTCGTTGTATGCGGCAAATTTCTCATCCCAGGATTTCTCACGCTGCGCGCCCGCTTCTTTGGCATCCCACTGCTGATAAATCTCTTTCGGGATCTCAAACGGCGGATAGTGCCAGCCCAGTTTCTGCCGCGTCAGTGCCACTTCTTCTTCGCCCAGCGCCGCGCCATGCGACTCCTCTTTACCGGCTTTATTCGGCGAGCCGAAGCCAATAGTGGTGCGACAGATAATCAGTGACGGTTTGTCGGTGACGCTTTGCGCCTCTTTAATCGCGGCAGCGATCGCTTCCGAATCATGTCCGTCGATACCTTCCGCGCTGCCCACGACGTGCCAGTTATAGGCTTCGAAGCGTTTATGCGTGTCGTCGGTGAACCAGCCTTCGGTTTCACCATCGATAGAGATGCCGTTGTGATCGTAGAAACCAATCAGTTTGCCGAGACCGAGCGTACCGGCCAGCGAGCTCACTTCGTGCGAGATGCCTTCCATCAAACAGCCATCGCCCATAAACACGTAAGTGTGGTGATCGACGATGTCATGTCCGGGACGGTTAAACTGCGCCGCCAGCGTGCGTTCGGCAATCGCTAAACCCACTGCGTTGGCTAAACCCTGACCGAGCGGACCGGTAGTGGTTTCCACGCCTGGCGTATAACCCAGTTCGGGATGTCCTGGCGTTTTTGAATGCAACTGACGGAAGTTTTTCAGCTCTTCCATCGGCAGGTCGTAGCCGGTGAGATGCAGCAGGCTGTAGAGCAGCATCGAGCCGTGACCGTTAGAAAGAATAAAACGGTCACGATCGGCCCATGCCGGGTTGTTCGGGTTGTGTTTCAGGACATCGCGCCACAATACTTCGGCGATATCTGCCATGCCCATCGGCATGCCGGGGTGGCCGGAATTTGCTTTTTGTACCGCATCCATGCTGAGTGCACGAATTGCGTTAGCCAACTCTCTGCGTGAAGACATAAGGTTCTCCCTTGTGATTTGGCGATAGCGGATGAGGCAATGCCCATCCGCCATAAGAGTGATTGCGGATTACAGACGTGACGAGAGGACGTCTTCCAGCTTCTGCTGGTCAATGGCGAACTGACGGATGCCGTCTGACAGTTTTTCTACTGCCATCGGATCCTGATTATGTTCCCAGCGGAATTCGGCTTCTGACAGTGACGCCGGCTGATGGAAACCTTCGGTTGATGGCTCCAGCTTACGCTCCAGCGGTGCATCGCTGTTCGCCAGCTCTTCCAGCAGGTTTGGCGAAATGGTCAGGCGGTCGCAGCCAGCCAGCGCCTGGATTTGTTCCACTTTACGGAAGCTGGCGCCCATGATGACGGTGCTATAACGGTGCTTCTTGTAGTAATCGTAGATGCGACGCACAGATTTCACGCCCGGATCTTCATCCACCACATACGGGTCAATCGGCTTACGTGAGTTGTACCAGTCATAAATACGGCCAACAAACGGTGAAATCAGGAACACACCGGCTTCGGCACAGGCTCGCGCCTGGGCGAAGGAGAACAGCAGCGTCAGGTTGCACTGAATGCCATTTTTCTCCAGCTCCTCGGCGGCTTTGATGCCTTCCCAGGTGGACGCCAGTTTGATCAGAATACGTGAGCGATCGATGCCGTTCTCTTCGTACATACGTACCAGCTTCTCGGCTTTGGTGACACACATGCCACGATCGAAGGAGAGGCGCGCATCCACTTCGGTCGAAACACGGCCCGGCACGCTTTTCAGAATTTCCATACCGAGGTTGATCGCCACTTTATCGCTGGCGTTAATGATTTGCGTCTCTTTGCTGCCGCCCTGTTTTTTCGCGTAGTCGATGGCGTCATCAATCAGGTGCTTATAAGCGTCGAGACCGGCGGCTTTGAGAATCAATGATGGGTTAGTGGTCGCATCTTCGGGATGGTAATGGCGAATAGATTCGATATCGCCGCTGTCGGCCACCACGGTGGTGTACTGTTTTAATGCATCTAGCTGGTTCATCGCTTAACTCCTTGATGAGCAATAATGTGGGCAAAGGTGTTGCACCCATTCCTGTTAAGTTGTGGTTCAACACAGTGCTACAGACGTTGCACGAAGAAAATGCGTTTTCTCTGATTGTGCCGTCGTGGCGCTTAAGAGGTGCGATAGTGAAAGGAGGACTTGCCTAAACGGTTCAGCTACGCTTTTTGCCATCAATAAGGATAGCAGGCTGTGGCAAAGCCGCAGGCGAAACGGTAGCAATCCGTGCCTTTCAGACTGTGCGTTCTTTGAGCGCCTTCACCCTCTTTTATGCTGCACATTCCTATACTGAACGCTCATTTAGCGGCGCCAAAGGATGCCTAATGGACGATCAACTCAAGCAAAGCGCTCTCGATTTTCACCAATTTCCCACCCCCGGAAAAATTCAGGTTTCCCCCACCAAGCCGTTAGCCACACAGCGTGATTTGGCGCTGGCTTACTCGCCTGGCGTGGCCGCGCCTTGTCTGGAAATTGCCGCCGATCCGCTGGCGGCACGCAAATACACCGCGCGTGGCAATCTGGTGGCGGTGATCTCCAACGGCACCGCGGTGCTTGGTCTCGGCAACATTGGCGCGCTGGCGAGTAAGCCGGTGATGGAAGGCAAAGGCGTGCTGTTCAAAAAATTTGCGGGTATTGATGTATTTGATATCGAAATCGATGAACGCGATCCCGACAAGCTGATTGAAGTGATTGCCGCGCTGGAACCCACTTTTGGCGGCATCAATCTGGAAGATATCAAAGCGCCCGAGTGTTTCTATATTGAGAAAAAGCTGCGCGAGCGCATGCAGATTCCGGTGTTTCACGACGATCAGCACGGCACCGCTATCATCTGCACTGCTGCGGTACTCAACGGTTTAACCATCGTCAAAAAAGCTATCGGGGATGTGCGGCTGGTGGTATCCGGCGCGGGCGCCTCGGCGATTGCCTGCCTGAACCTGCTGGTGGCGCTCGGTATGCAGAAGCACAACATTGTGGTGTGCGATTCCAAAGGTGTGATTTATCGCGATCGCGAGCCGAATATGACGCCGACCAAAGCCGAGTACGCGGTGGCCGACAGCGGCGCACGCACGCTGGACGAGGTGATTGGCGACGCGGATATCTTCCTCGGCTGTTCCGGTCCCAAAGCCTTAACACCGGAGATGGTGCAGAAGATGGCGCAAGACCCGCTGATTCTGGCGCTCGCCAATCCCGAACCGGAAATCATGCCACCGCTGGCCAAACAGGTGCGGCCTGACGCAATTATCTGCACCGGGCGTTCCGATTTCCCCAATCAGGTAAACAACGTGCTGTGCTTCCCGTTTATTTTCCGCGGTGCGCTGGACGTGGGTGCGACCGCGATCAACGAAGCGATGAAGCTGGCGGCGGTGCACGCGATTGCGGCGCTGGCGCAGGCGGAACAAAGCGATGTGGTGGCCTCGGCGTATGACGATCAGGACCTGAGTTTCGGCCCGGAATACCTGATCCCTAAACCCTTCGATCCACGTTTGATTGTGCAGATCGCGCCGGCGGTGGCCAAAGCGGCGATGGCATCGGGCGTCGCCACGCGACCGATTGAAGACTTTGATGCCTATCGTGAGCAGCTCACCGAGTTCGTCTACAAAACCAACCTGTTCATGAAGCCGATCTTCTCGCAGGCGCGCAAAGATCCGAAACGCGTGGTGCTGGCCGAAGGTGAGGAAGTGCGCGTACTGCACGCCACGCAGGAGCTGGTGACATTGGGGCTGGCGAAGCCGATTCTGATTGGTCGCCCGAATGTGATCGCCATGCGCCTGCAAAAACAGGGTTTGAAGATCGAGGCGGGCAAGGATTTTGAGATCGTCAATAACGAGTCCGATCCGCGTTTCAAGGCGTACTGGAACGAGTATTACCAGATCATGAAACGGCGCGGCGTGACGCCGGAAACTGCCCAGCGCGCGGTGATTGGTAATCCCACGCTGATTGGCGCGATCATGGTGCATCGTGGTGAAGCCGACGCGCTGATCTGCGGCACCATCGGCGATTATCAGGAACATTACGACGTGGTGGAGAAAGTGTTTGGCCTGCGCGATGACGTGAAGGTGGCGGGCGCGATGAATGCGCTGTTGCTGCCGAGCGGCAATACCTTTATTGCCGACACGTATGTCAATGAAGATCCCAGCGCGGAACAGCTCGCGGATATCACGCTGCTGGCGGCGGAAACGGTGCGGCGCTTCGGCATTGAACCGCGCGTGGCGCTGCTATCGCACTCCAGCTTTGGCACCTCGAACGCGCCGGGCGCCCGTAAAATGCGCGAAGTCTTGGCGCTGATTCAGCAACGCGCACCCGATCTGGAGATCGATGGTGAGATGCACGGCGATGCGGCGCTGGTCGAGAGCATTCGCCGTGAATTGATGCCGGACAGTCCGCTAAAAGGCACCGCCAATTTGCTGATTATGCCCAACGTCGAAGCGGCGCGTATCAGCTATAACCTGCTGCGCGTTTCCTGTTCCGAAGGTGTGACGGTGGGGCCGGTGTTGATGGGGATCAGCAAGCCGGTGCATGTGTTGACGCGCATCGCCTCGGTGCGGCGCATTGTGAATATGGTGGCGTTAGCGGTGGTAGAGGCGCAGACCGAGCCGTTGTAATACCAGGTCGCGATGAATGGCGTAATGTTTGTCAGTTAAGCGCCGTATCAAATCGCCGCACCTTCCGTAGCGACGCGATTTATCGCGCAATGAATTGCGCCGCTACAATGTGTGCACCCGGCAATTAGGGTTTTCATCTTTTAGATGACGAGGATTAGCCATTTATGGCGACAAGGACATCACCCTTGTGTGGCCCTCGAAACGGTCGTCATTAATGACGACCCTACAATTCTGGCAGCGATTACGCGGTTAAATATGCACTGCCGTAGCAGCATGGGTGTTGAGGCGACATCCTAACCCGCTGAGCGAGAGAGGGATTCCAGGGCGAACCGCAGGGATGCGGTGAGAGGCGGCGCTGAGCAGGAGCGAATCGCCGCCGGTCCGTCAGGAATCGCGATCGAGTGAAGGCACCGCGCAGCGGCGGGTTGGGCTGGCGCAGGGCCCGGGAGTGAAGAGGGCGTGGCCAGACGCCCTCTTCCCGGTCGCCGCACGGCTGAACTGCAACTGCCACAGCCAATGGCGAACGAAAGTCGCTCTGCGCTCAACTGATCGGCATTACGCTATGTATGGCGACCCTACACGTTATTTCAACCAATCCTTCACCGGCAGGAAATCGCGGTACAACGCGGCTTCGGGCGAGTCGGGTTCTGGCTGATAATCGTATTCCCAACGCACCAACGGTGGCATTGACATCAAAATGGATTCGGTGCGACCGCCGGTTTGCAGGCCAAACAGCGTGCCGCGATCCCACACCAGATTGAACTCGACATAGCGACCACGACGGTAAAGCTGGAACTGACGCTCGCGATCGCCCCACGGCAGCGCTTTACGCTTCGCCACAATCGGCAGATAGGCTTGGGAAAAACCATTGCCGACGGCTTGCATGAAATCGAAGCAGTAATCGAAATCGGGCGTGTTCAGGTCGTCGTAGAACAGACCGCCGATGCCGCGCTGCTCGTCGCGATGCTTCAGATAGAAGTAATCGTCGCACCACTTTTTGTAGCGCGGATAAACGTCTTCACCAAACGGCTGGCACAGATCGTGAGCGGTTTGATGCCAGTGCAGCGCATCCTCTTCGAAACCGTAATAAGGCGTGAGATCGAAACCGCCGCCAAACCACCATACCGGGTCGGCACCCGGTTTTTCCGCAATAAAAAAGCGCACGTTGGCATGGCTGGTGGGTACGTAAGGATTGGATGGATGCACCACCAGCGACACGCCCATTGCTTCAAAACTGCGGCCGGCCAGTTCGGGACGATGCGCGGTAGCGGAAGCAGGCATTTGATCGCCGTGGACGTGCGAGAAGTTTACGCCAGCCTGTTCAAACACCGCGCCATCACGCAATACGCGACTGCGTCCGCCGCCGCCGCCGGGACGCTGCCACTCATCTTCGGCAAAGCTCGCCTTGCCATCTTCCGCCGCTAATTGGGCGCAAATATCATCTTGCAGCGCCAGCAAAAAGGCTTTGACGCGGGAAATATCGGGATTGCTCATCTGTCACTCGTTCCGGAAATTTGCCGCGATTCTACCACAGGATAAAGCCTATGCTTCGCGGCGATCGACCTCATCAAAGTAGCGGGCGATACCGTCGGCAATGGCGCTGGCAATTTTCTGGCGGAACGCCTGCGTGCCGAGCAACTGTTCCTCACGCGGATTGGTAATAAAGGAGGTCTCCACCAGTACCGAAGGAATCGACGGCGATTTCAGCACCGCAAACGCCGCCTGTTCGGTGTGCTGGCTGTGCAGATGATGCACCGGACGAATCTGGTCCAGCACGTGTTTACCGAGCGTCAGACTGTTGCGGATGGTATCGGTTTGCACCAAATCGAACAGAATCTGGTTGAGATAATGATCTTTATCCTGCACCTCGGCGCCGCCCACTTTGTCGGCGTCGTTTTCGCGTTGTGATAAATAGCGCGCCATCGCGCTGCTGGCACCGCGATTGGAGAGGGCAAACACCGATGCGCCGTTAGCATCCGGGCTGGTGTAACCGTCGGCGTGAATCGACATAAACAGGTTAGCACCGTGCTGGTGGGCAATTTCGACGCGCTGATAGAGCGGAATAAAGTGGTCGCTGTCGCGCGTCAGACGCACTTCAATGCGCGGATGCGACTGCAGCAACGTCTTCACGGTGTTGGCGATAGCCAGCACGATATGTTTCTCTTCCGAACCCTCTTCGCCCACTGCGCCGGAATCGATGCCGCCGTGGCCAGGATCGATCATTACGATGCGTTTGCCGTTGGTAGCCGGTTTCGGTGGCGTGTGGCGTGGGCTGACACGCACATCGTTATTTTGCTCTTTAGCCTGCACGGCGCGCGGTGACAACACCGCCAGCGCTAAACCGGAAAGGATCAGTTGGCGACGATTGGTAAGGCGCTTTAGCAGTGAAATCTTCTTCATTAACGGGTCCATGGCAGGTAAATCCTGCCCAGTGTTATAGCGTAACAATGGCCAGGCGGCGACCTCGTAACTATTTCAAGTGTTTACTTTCTATTGCAACTGACTAACAACCCTGTCGCGCTTTTTTTGCACCGTTGTCGCGCGTGAGGGTTGCGCCTGGCAAAGAATGCGTGATAATCAGCGAATTGTGCCAAACAGCAGGGTAACGTCGATGGAAATCCGTTCTTTCCGCCAGGAAGATTTTGAAGAAGTGATCACGCTCTGGGAGCGTTGTGATTTGTTACGTCCATGGAACGATCCCGAGCTGGACATCGAACGCAAAATGAATCACGACCCGGAACTGTTTCTGGTGGCGGAAGTTGGCGGTGAAGTGGTCGGTACGGTAATGGGCGGCTACGACGGCCACCGTGGTTCAGTCTATTATCTGGCGGTGCATCCTGATTATCAGGGACGTGGCTTTGCCAATGCACTGATGAATCGACTGGAGAAAAAGTTGATTGCGCGTGGCTGTCCCAAAATTAATTTGATGGTGCGCGAAGAGAACGATCAGGTCGTCGCGTTTTATGAAAAGCTTGAATACGAGCCGGTGGATTCACTGCTGCTGGGTAAGCGTCTGATTGAAGATCGCGAATATTAATGGTCGGTTTGAAATACCTTCCCGAAGAGTACGATGCGAAAGGGCAGCTGCGGCTGCCGTTTCTTTTCTGGCTGATCCTGTTGTTGCAGGCGCGCACCTGGCTGCTGCTGGTGATGGCGGGAGCATCGCGTCAGCAGGGCAATGATTTGCTGGCGCTGTTCTATCCCGATCGCCAAAGCTTCTGGCTGGGATTGGCGTTAGGCATCCCTGCGGCGATGGGGATGTTGCTGACCGGCTATCGTCAACGCTGGCCGCGTCTGTGGCAAAACTGGCGCCATGTGTTAAGTGCATCGCTGCTAGTCAGCCTACTGTGGCAAGGTTCCAGCCTGCTGCAAGGTGCCTTTCCTGACTCGCCGCTGCCGCTGTTATTGACGCTGTTTGACTTGCTGGCCTTACTCTGGCTGCTAACCCAACATCGGTTACGCGACTGCTTTCTGCCGGAACATCAGCACTTCGAATAAACTTTTTGCCGGTTTGCGACTCCAACAGGCACGCCAATCGGCTTAGCAGATCAAGGAGTTTTCATGAAAGTTGTTCGTCACGCACTGCTGGTTAGCAGCATGGTCCTGGCCGGCTGCGCCAGTTCGGGTTCCTCTACCAGCGCGAGCGATAGCGAAAGCCATTGGTACAATCCGCTTAGCTATCACTGGTCAGCGCTCAATCCGCTCGGTTGGTTTGGTGGATCGCTGGAGGTAACCGAGCAAGGCGTTGCGGGCCTGACGAGCACGACCTCGATGTCGGAAGAGGCCATCAATAAAGCGCTTAACGGCGATTACAAACTGCGTCAGGGGATGCGCACGCAGGAGGGTAAGGTGGTGGATTTCTGGCAGGCGCTGGACGGCGACAAGGTCAAACTGGTGATTAATGGCAGCACCAGCGTTGAACGCATTGAAGTGCAGGACGCTGAGGCCAAAGCGGCAGACGGCAGCAAAATCGGCGATCTGTTCAGTGATAAGTTCAGCAAAGCCTTTAATAACTGCAAAATGGTCACCGGTCTCGATGCCCGTGATGTGGAGTGCCGTGCGCCGGGCAGCCAGCATATCGCCTACATATACAGCGGTGAATGGCACGGACCAGAAGGCTTAATGCCGTCAGACGATACCTTAAAAAGCTGGAAAATCAGCAAGATTGTTTGGCAGCGCTAAGCAGCACGCGGACGGCTACGCGGCCGTCCGTATTATTCCCATTCATCACATAAACTCTCCCACCGTCTTATGCTTTTTTAGACTTTGAAATCCCTAAACGATATATAAAACCGTTACAGCTTTCCCCTGAGTTATAAATACACTGACTGCATCTAATGGCATTGGCTTAATCGCCGTCTTTCTGGGTGCAGCATGACACTTCCGATTTCGAAAAAATGGCTTGGCGGTATCGCGCTTTCGTGTGCTTTAGCAAGTGCGGTGCAAGCGACTGAGTTGCTGAATAGCTCTTACGACGTTTCACGCGAACTGTTCGTTGCCCTGAATGCGCCATTTGAAAAGCAATGGGACGCTGCACACCCCAATGACAAGCTGACCATCAAGCAGTCGCACGCGGGTTCTTCCAAACAGGCGCTGGCGATTCTGCAAGGTCTGCGCGCCGATGTGGTGACCTACAATCAGGTGACTGATGTGCAGGTGCTGCATGACAAAGGCCAACTGATTCCCGCTGACTGGCAACAACGTTTGCCCAACAGCAGCTCACCGTTTTACTCCACCATGGCGTTTCTGGTGCGTAAAGGTAACCCGAAGCAGATTCACAGCTGGGCCGATTTGGCGCACGACAACGTGAAGCTGATTTTCCCTAATCCTAAAACCTCGGGTAATGGGCGTTATACCTATCTGGCCGCGTGGGGCGCTGCCGATCAGGCTGATGGCAAAGATAAAGCCAAAACCGAAGCCTTTATGGCGAAGTTCCTGAAGAACGTCGAGGTGTTTGATACCGGCGGTCGCGGTGCCACCACCACCTTTGCTGAGCGCGGCTTGGGCGATGTGCTGATTAGCTTTGAATCGGAAGTGAATAATATTCGCAATCAGTACGGCAAAGATGAGTACGAAGTCATCGTGCCGAAAACCAATATTCTGGCGGAGTTCCCGGTGGCGTGGGTCGATAAAAATGTCGAGCACAATGGCACCGCCGATGCCGCGAAAGCGTATCTGAATTATCTCTATACGCCTGAAGCGCAGAAAATTATCACTCATTACTACTATCGCGTGAACAACCCACAGCTGATGGCGGAGCAAAAGGATCGCTTCCCGCAAACCGAACTGTTTAACGTTAACGACGCATTTGGCGGCTGGGAGAAGGTGATGAAAACCCATTTTGCCAGCGACGGTGAGCTGGACAAATTACTGGCTGCGGGGCGCGGGTAATGTTCGCGCTTGCTCAAAAACGGGTATTGCCGGGCTTTGGCTTAAGCCTTGGCACCAGTTTGCTGTTCACCTGCCTGATTCTGTTGCTGCCGATCAGCGCGTTGCTGATGCAACTGTCGCAGATGACGCTGGCACAATACTGGGCTGTGATCAGTCATCCGCAGCTGATCGCCGCGTATAAAGTCACGATTCTGGCGGCGGGCGTTGCCTCACTGTTCAATGCGGTGTTCGGCATGCTGATGGCGTGGATTTTAACGCGCTATCGCTTCCCGGGACGTACGCTGCTGGACGGTTTGATGGATTTACCGTTTGCGCTGCCTACCGCGGTAGCCGGTTTAACGCTGGCAGGCCTGTTTTCGGTTAACGGCTGGTACGGTCAGTGGCTGGCGCATTTTGATATCAAAGTCTCTTACACTTGGCTCGGCATCGCGGTTGCCATGGCGTTTACCAGCATTCCGTTTGTGGTGCGTACCGTGCAGCCGGTACTGGAAGAGTTAGGGCCGGAATATGAAGAAGCAGCGGAAACCCTTGGCGCCACACGCTGGCAGAGTTTCCGTCGCGTGGTATTACCTGAAGTGGCGCCGGCATTGCTGGCCGGTACCGCGTTGTCGTTTACCCGCAGCATCGGTGAGTTCGGTGCGGTGATTTTCATTGCCGGTAACATCGCGTGGAAAACGGAAGTGACCTCACTAATGATTTTCGTGCGACTGCAGGAGTTCGATTATCCGGCAGCAAGTGCTATCGCGTCGGTGATCATGGCGGCTTCATTGCTGCTGCTTTTCGCCATTAATACCTTGCAGAGCCGCTTTGGCCGTCGTTTAGGAGGCCACTGATGGCGGAGATTTCACACATTAATCACGCCGATCGCCAACCCATCAACTGGGGCAAGTGGCTGCTGATTGGCATTGGCGCGCTGGTTTCCATTCTGCTGTTGGTGGTGCCGATGGTCTCCATCTTCTGGGAAGCCCTTAACCAGGGTTTGGTCGCCTCGCTGAGTAACCTGAAAGATGGCGACATGCTGCATGCTATCTGGCTGACCCTGTTAGTGGCGCTGATTACCGTGCCGGTAAATATGGTGTTCGGTACGCTGCTGGCGTGGCTGGTGACGCGCTTTACCTTCCCGGGTCGCCAACTGCTGTTGACGCTTTTTGATATTCCCTTTGCCGTGTCGCCGGTGGTTGCCGGTTTAATGTATCTGCTGTTCTGGGGCGTTAATGGCCCGGCGGGTGGCTGGCTGGATGCACATAATATTCAGGTGATGTTCTCCTGGCCTGGCATGGTGCTGGCCACTATCTTCGTGACCTGTCCGTTTGTGGTGCGTGAATTGGTGCCGGTGATGCTGAGCCAGGGCAGTCATGAAGATGAAGCCGCGGTGCTGCTAGGCGCATCTGGCTGGCAGATGTTCCGCCGCGTGACATTGCCGAATATTCGTTGGGCACTGATGTATGGCGTGGTGCTGACCAACGCACGTGCGATTGGTGAATTTGGTGCGGTCTCTGTCGTGTCGGGATCGATTCGCGGCGAAACCTATACTTTGCCGCTTCAGGTTGAATTACTGCATCAGGATTACAACACCGTGGGCGCCTTTACCGCCGCCGCGCTGTTGACCCTGATGGCAATTGTAACGCTGTTTCTGAAAAGCGTGGTGCAGTGGCGATTAGAGCATCAGCAGAAGCGCCTACAGGAGGAAAATCATGAGCATTGAGATTAAACACATTAACAAAGCGTTTGACCGCACATCGGTACTGAACGACATCTCTCTGGATATTCCTTCCGGCAAGATGGTGGCGCTGCTGGGCCCCTCCGGTTCCGGGAAAACCACGCTGCTGCGCATTATCGCCGGGTTGGAGCATCAGAATAGCGGGCAAATCCATTTTAATGGCAAAGACGTGAGCCGCATCCATGCACGCGATCGTCAGGTTGGCTTTGTGTTCCAGCACTATGCGCTGTTCCGCCATATGACGGTGTTCGACAATATCGCCTTTGGTTTGACGGTGTTGCCGCGCCGTGAGCGACCAGGTGCCGCAGAGATCAAAAAACGCGTAACGCGTCTGCTGGAGATGGTGCAGCTGGCACATCTGGCAAACCGTTTCCCGGCGCAGCTTTCGGGTGGACAGAAACAGCGTGTGGCGTTGGCGCGTGCGTTGGCCGTTGAACCGCAAATTCTGCTGCTGGACGAACCGTTTGGTGCGCTTGATGCGCAAGTGCGTAAAGAGCTGCGTCGCTGGCTGCGTCAGCTGCATGAAGAGTTGAAATTCACCAGCGTGTTCGTCACTCACGATCAGGAAGAAGCAATGGAAGTGGCGGACACCGTAGTGGTAATGAGCCAGGGCAATATTGAACAGGTGGGTACGCCAGATGACGTATGGCGCGATCCATCGACGCGCTTTGTGCTCGAATTCCTGGGTGAAGTAAATCGCTTTGACGGTGAAGTGCATGGATCGCAGTTCCATGTTGCTGCGCATCGCTGGCCGCTGGGTTATACGCCCGCGCATCAAGGCAAGGTTGAGCTGTTCCTGCGTCCATGGGAAATCGATATATCGCGCCAGAGCAGCCTCGAAACCCCGCTGCCGGTGCAGGTGCTGGAGATCAGCCCGCGCGGCCACTTCTGGCAGCTGGTAGTGCAGCCGAGCGGCTGGCAAGGTGATGTGTTCTCCGTGGTGTTCGATGGCGATCATAACGCGCCGATTCGCGGTGAACGCCTGTTCATTGGCCTGCAACAGGCGCGAATTTACCATGGCACTACGCCGCTGCGCCCGGTTGCCTTTGCCGAGAGCGCCTGATATTTTTGACACTCCTTCGGGCGGGACTTTCCCGCCCGTTTTATTTGCCCCTTTTTCGTCTGGAATCAAACCGTGACCACACTGGAAAACACCATCGGCAACACGCCGTTGATTAAGTTGCAGCGCCTGACGCCTGATAACGGCAGCGAGATCTGGCTAAAGCTGGAAGGCAACAATCCAGCCGGTTCAGTGAAAGATCGCGCGGCCTGGTCGATGATTCATCAGGCGGAGTTGCGCGGTGACATCAAACCGGGTGATACCTTAATTGAAGCCACCAGCGGCAACACCGGTATCGCGCTGGCGATGATTGCGGCGATGAAAGGCTACAAGCTGCGCTTGCTAATGCCCGAGAACATGAGCCAGGAGCGCCAGGATGCGATGCGCGCATATGGCGCTGAATTGTTGCTGGTGACGCGCGAGCAGGGCATGGAAGGGGCGCGTGACATGGCGCAGGCGATGGCCGATCGCGGTGAAGGGCGGGTGCTGGACCAATTTAACAATCCCGATAATCCGCTGGGCCACTATCTCACCACGGGCCCGGAAATCTGGCGGCAAACGCATGGACGCATGACGCATTTTGTCTCCAGCATGGGCACCACCGGCACCATTAGCGGCGTGGGGCGTTATTTAAAAGAGTTCGCGCCAGCGGTGCAGGTGATTGGTCTGCAGCCGCAAGAGGGCAGCAGTATTCCCGGTATACGGCGCTGGCCTGAGGCGTATTTGCCCGGCATTTTTCGTCCAGACTTAGTGGATGAAGTGATGGATATGGCGCAGCACGAAGCCGAAGAAACCATGCGTGCGCTGGCGCAGCGCGAAGGGGTTTTCTGTGGCGTCAGCTCTGGCGGCGCGGTTGCTGGCGCCTTGCGCATCGCGACAGCACAGCCTGGCAGCGTGGTGGTGGCGATTATTTGCGATCGCGGCGACCGCTATCTCTCCACCGGCGTTTTCCACTGATTCCTCTTTCCTGCAGATTCTCTGGCCTGTGCGTATTGTGATAGTACGCCCAGGCCATTTTTGTCTATAGTCTTCGTAATAATCGTCTGGCGGTAGCAACGTAAGGATCGCGT
Source organism: Enterobacter ludwigii (assembly GCA_900068845.1). GTDB lineage: Bacteria > Pseudomonadota > Gammaproteobacteria > Enterobacterales > Enterobacteriaceae > Pantoea > Pantoea ludwigii_A. The sequence goes on along the minus strand of CEFQ01000005.1, from coordinate 1,009,533 downwards.
AAAACCGGCTGCGTTCGTTGCGGAGTCAGGACAAAATAGCGGCAATTTACGCGAGAGATAAAGATGAAAATTCTGCTGGTAGATGATGATGTAGAACTTGGCACCATGTTGAGCCAATACCTGATTGGTGAAGGTTTTGAGACACAACTGGTTTTAACCGGGAGCGCCGGTGTGGAAGGCGCGTTATCGGGCAACTATACCGCAATGATTCTCGACATCATGCTGCCTGATATGAGCGGTATCGATGTGCTGCGTCAGGTACGGCAGAACAGCCGTTTACCGGTGATTATGCTGACCGCTAAAGGCGATAACATTGATCGTGTCATCGGCCTCGAAATGGGGGCGGACGACTATATGCCGAAACCGTGCTATCCGCGTGAGCTGGTGGCCCGTCTGCGTGCCGTGCTGCGTCGTTTTGAAGATCAAACCCCGCTGCCCGATAAGAAAGAGCTGCTGCGTTGGGGCGATCTGAGCCTCAATCCCGCCACGCGCATTACCGAGTGGCAGGGCAAAGCGTTCGACCTGACGGCTTCGGAGTTTAATTTGCTGGATCTGCTGCTGCGCGCGCCGGATCGCGTGGTGTCGAAAGATGAGCTATCGGAAAAAGGGTTGGGCCGCCCGCGCGAAGCCTACGATCGTAGCGTCGATGTGCATATCAGTAATATCCGTCAAAAGCTGGCTGCGTTAACCGCCGACAGCGTCAACATTGAAACTGTGCGCAGTATTGGTTATCGCATTCGATGAAACACAGCTATCGCGGCCGCATGTTCTGGAAGATTTTGCTGGGCTTCTGGATTGTGTTCGTCATCATTAGCCAGCTTTTGTGGCTGGGCTTTACGCTCTCCGGTAATCGTCATGAGCCGCCTGAACTGGTAGCAACTCGTCGCATTGTTAATCTGCAAATGGCGTCTGCGGTTTCAGTGCTGGAGCGCGGTGGACCCAGCTCACTTGATGACATGATGGCCGACTGGGAACCGAACGATCGGCAATTCTTCTCGGTGATCCAGCACGACAAACCCGCCGCGACGCCCACTAATGCGCCGCCAGAAAGCATCAATGAACCCTTTCAGGGGCCTTTTCCCGATGTGATTGTGCGTTGGGTAAAAGGGCAGGATGGTAAACAGTACGAACTGCGTTACGACGTCAAAGGCCTCCGTGAAGACAGCTCAATGGGCGGTGGCCGACCACGCCGCATCCTCAATATTCCTGAACCCATGTTCACTTTTGCTGGCGCGCTGGGGCTGCTGTTTAGCCTGCTGCTGGCGTGGAATCTGACACGGCCTATGCGGCAGCTACGCGAAGGCTTTGCGCGTGTCTCCAGCGGCGACCTGTCGGTGCGGCTCTATCCGGTGATGCGTAAACGTCATGATGAGCTTTCGAACGTTGCACAGGATTTTGATGCGATGGTGGAGCGCCTTGATACATTGGTGAAAGCGCGTGAGGAGCTGCTGCATGATATTTCGCACGAGCTGCGCTCGCCGCTGGCGCGATTGCAACTGGCGACCGGCCTGGCGCGCCAGACGCCGGAATCAGTGGAATCCTCACTTAATCGTATTGATGAAGAAGCACGACGCCTTGATAAGATGATTGGCGAGCTGCTGACGCTTTCGCGTGCCGAACACGAGAGTATGCCAGGCGAACAGTATTTTGACTTAACCGGCCTGCTGCATGCAGTGGTGACCGATGTGCGCTATGAGGCACAAATTCCGGGCGTGAAAGTTGATTTTCAGGTCGATGAGAATGCGGATTATACCGTTCACGGCAATGCGGAGCTGATTCGCCGTGGCGTGGAGAATGTGTTGCGTAATGCGCTGCGTTTCTCGCATAAAGGGCAGCATATCAATGTGCGCTTGCAGGCGGAAAATCAATGGCTGGCGATTAGCGTGCGCGATCAGGGACCGGGCGTTGACGATGAGAAGCTCTCCAGCATCTTCGATCCTTTTGTCCGCGTGAACTCTCCGCTAATGGGTAAAGGGTACGGCTTGGGGCTGTCTATTGTGCGGAAAGTGATTCTGGCGCATCACGGTGAGGTTCAGGCGGTCAATCGCCCGGAAGGTGGGTTGGAGTTGACGTTGAGGCTGCCGCGCTGGAAGCAGGAGTGATCGCCGTGAGTCTTAAAGCGCAATATTGCGCCGCCACCATTTCGCTCCGCTTGTGAGACCGAAACAAAAACGGCACCCATTGTGGGTGCCGTTTTACCATTCTCACGAATGGGCTAAAGCTTACTTCCTGATGCGGATAACCGGCGTCTCGCCCACAGTTACCTGACCGGAGAGTTTGATCAGGTCTTTAATCTCGTCCATGTTCGAAATCACAACCGGCGTTAGCGTAGATTTAGCTTTCTCTTCCAGTAGTGCCAGATCAAACTCGATCACCACGTCGCCTTTCTTAACCTTCTGGCCTTCTTCAGCGATGCGTTTGAAACCTTCACCTTTGAGCTCAACCGTGTCGATACCGAAGTGAACAAACAGTTCGATGCCGTTATCAGACTCGATTGAAAATGCGTGGTTAGTTTCGAAAATTTTGCCGATCGTCCCATCAACCGGTGCAACCATTTTGTTGCCGGTTGGTTTGATTGCGATACCGTCGCCAACAATTTTCTCAGCGAATACCACATCAGGTACGTCTTCGATATTTACGATTTCGCCTGACAGAGGCGCAACGATATCAATAGTACCTGACGCGCTCTCTGATTTTTCGCCAAAAAGTTTAGAAAACAAACCCATGATCTTCTCCTAAGCAGTAATTTGAGGCTAGCGTCCGTGGATCAGCAGAGCGTTTTTTCTTTAATGAACTTGTTAACCAAATTCATCAAATCATCCGCTGTCGGTTGATCCAGAGCCTGCTCCGCCAATGCCTTCGCATCTTCGAAATTAGTATTACGAATGATTTTCTTGATGCTAGGGATTGAAATGGCGCTCATGCTGAATTCGTCCAGCCCCATTCCCAGTAACAGTAGTGTAGCACGTTCATCACCAGCCAGCTCACCACACATGCCGGTCCATTTCCCTTCGGCATGTGATGCGTCGATCACTTGCTTAATGAGGCCAAGCACAGACGGCGTCATTGGGTTATAGAGGTGTGAAATCAAATCATTACCACGATCGACCGCCAGAGTATACTGCGTCAGGTCATTTGTCCCAATACTAAAGAAGTCGACTTCTTTCGCCAGATGGCGAGCAATCACTGCCGATGCTGGCGTTTCCACCATGATGCCCACTTCAATGGTCTCATCAAAGGATTTACCTTCTTCACGCAGTTGCGCTTTCAGTAGTTCCAGCTCACCTTTCAGAATGCGAACTTCTTCAACTGAAATAATCATTGGGAACATGATGCGCAGTTTACCGAATGAGGAGGCGCGCAGAATTGCGCGCAGCTGCGCATGCAGAATCTCTTTACGGTCCATTGCGATACGAATCGCGCGCCAGCCGAGGAACGGGTTATCTTCTTTCGGCAAGTTCATGTAAGGCAGATCTTTATCGCCACCGATGTCCATAGTGCGCACGATAACGGCCTGCGCGCCCACAGCTTCAGCAACCGCTTTGTAAGCCTGGAACTGCTCTTCCTCGGTTGGCAGGGAGTCGCGGTCCATAAACAGGAATTCAGTACGATACAGACCAACGCCTTCAGCGCCATTGCGCTCTGCACCAGCGACATCGCGCACGGTACCGATGTTAGCGCAGACTTCAACCTGATGGCCGTCCAGCGTAATCGCCGGCAGGTCTTTGAGTTTCGCCAGTTCATGTTTTTCAGACAAATATTGGGTCTGAATTGCTTTCAGTTCTTCATGGACGTCATCGGTTGGATTGACGTAAATTTTATTATTCACGCCATCAATGATCAGGAAATCACCGTTTTTCACGATTGCGGTCACGTTACCGGTGCCGACAATCGCAGGCAGCTCAAGTGAACGCGCCATGATTGAGGTGTGAGAAGTACGTCCACCCAAATCGGTAATAAAGCCCAGCACCTTTTTCAGGTTCAGCTGTGCGGTTTCTGACGGCGTTAAGTCTTTCGCCACCAGAATAGATTCTTCAGCAATCGCGCTCAGATCGACAATGTGCAGACCGAGAATGTTTTGCAGCAAACGCTTACCGATGTCACGCACGTCAGCCGCACGCTCTTTCAGGTATTCATCGTCCAGTTCTTCCAGTGCAACGGCCTGGCCTTCAATCACAGTGTGAGCAGCGGCGTCAGCGGTGGCGTGGTCTTTCTTGATGAGGTCGATGATTTCCTGCTCAAGCTCTTCGTCTTCGAGCAGCATGATGTGACCTTCAAAGATCGCAGCTTTCTCTTCACCGAAGGTTTCACCGGCCTTAATGCGAATGGCTTCGAGCTGTGTAGCAGCTTTGCTGCGTCCATCGAGGAAGCGCTGAACTTCCTGCTCAACCTGATCGTCAGTAATTTTTTTACGGCTGATGACGATCTCATCTTCCTTCAGCAATAGTGCGTTGCCGAAAGCGATACCCGGTGATGCTAAAATGCCTGAAATCATAACCCTACCTTTTTATCACGATGGCTCATTGACCCGATGCGTCGCCACTGTCGCGGAGCAGTACTCTAAAGATGCAATAACGCGGACAGGTTGTCCGCGATCAAGATATTTGCACTCAATGGGGCAAAGGGATTGGTTTAGTTGCGAACTGAGCCGGTTACTCCAGCTCAGCCATCAGCTTGACCAGATGCTCAACCGCTTGCTGCTCGTCTTCACCTTCAGCAGACAGCGTAACAACCGTACCTTGAGTCAGACCCAAAGTCTGCAGTTTGAACAGGCTTTTCGCGCTGGCAGATTTGCCATTGGAGGTCACAGTGATTTCTGACTGGAAAGCCTTTGCTTCTTTAACGAACTGGGCTGCAGGACGAGTATGAAGACCGTTAGGTGCGGTAATGGTAACTTCTTGCTGGAACATTCTATTTCCCCAACTTTATCAGGTTTGGTGTTATGGATCTAAAGTCTAGCCTGGAGCCGTAACTTTAGCCTGTGTAGGTGCGCTGGTATGGCATGAAGCTCACCACAAAATGCGCTTGAATGAGTACGTCATTAACAGTGACAGATCAAAAACTGCACGAATGCGTCACTCTTCTCATTATGCCGTGATTCGCCGTTTCGCCAAATCAGTAAATCGATTCAGCTTGATCCACTTCAAAGGCAGATTAATTTCAGGCACCGAAATAATTGGAAGCTTAAATACCAGAGCCCCATCACTGAAAGCAATCTGTCTGGTGACAAAAGTGAGATCTACACCACAAAAAAGCACCCGTTCGGGTGCTTTTTTCGTCAGTTTCAGACTTAAGGCATCACTGTTGCAGCTCTTTCTCAGTGAAAAGATCGGCAAACAGCGCGGTACTTAAATAACGTTCGCCGGAGGAGGGCAGAATCACCACAATGTTCTTATTGGCGAAGGCTTCGTCTTCCTGCAGCTTCAGCGCGGCGGCCACGGCAGCACCTGAAGAGATACCGGCAAGAATGCCTTCTTCTTCCATCAGTTGGCGAGCGGTGCTAATAGCTTCTTCATTGGTGATCGCCACGACGCGGTCAATCAATTGCAGATCAAGGTTACCGGGAATAAAGCCGGCGCCGATACCCTGAATTTTATGCGGGCCTGGCTTGATCTCTTCGCCCGCTAAAGCCTGAGCGATGACCGGTGAATCAGTCGGCTCCACGGCCACGGTAATCAGGTCTTTCTTGCCTTTGGTATTTTTGATATAGCGGCTCACGCCAGTCAGTGTACCGCCGGTGCCCACGCCTGCGATAAACACGTCTACTTCGCCATCGGTATCTTCCCAGATTTCCGGGCCAGTGGTTTTCTCGTGGATTTCTGGATTAGCCGGGTTGCTAAATTGCTGTAACAGCACATATTTGTCGGGATCGCTGGCAACAATCTCTTCCGCTTTCGCGATGGCACCTTTCATGCCTTTAGGCCCTTCGGTCAGCACCAGATTGGCACCCAACGCTTTAAGCAGTTTGCGGCGCTCAATCGACATCGTTTCTGGCATAGTCAGTGTCAACTTGTAACCGCGCGCAGCGGCCACATAAGCCAGCGCAATCCCGGTGTTACCGCTGGTGGGTTCAACCAGCTCAACACCCGGCTTCAAAATACCGCGTTTTTCCGCGTCCCAAATCATATTGGCACCGATACGGCATTTGATGCTAAAGCTCGGGTTACGTGACTCGACCTTAGCCAGAATGCGGCCGTTACCGATGCGGTTCAGTCGAACCAGCGGCGTATGACCAATTGTCAGAGAGTTGTCTTCATAGATCTTACTCATAGCTCGTCCTTAACTGTATGAAATATTGGGAACCCTCAGAGCATACCTTTTCTGCTGATGTGCGGAAGGAAAGAAATCGTATATCTATATAGCGCACAACCATAAGCCTTACGCAAAAATGCATAAGGCATTTTAAAGCATTAACGGCGTGCATGTTGTGCGTAGTAACGATCCACCCACATCGCCGTAGCACCGCATACCGCAACCGGCAGGATTGCCAGATTGATAATCGGAATCATGGTGAACAGGCTAACCAGCGCGCCAAATTGCATATTTGCGCTCTTGTGCTGACGTAATGCCTGCCGCATCTGCTGAAAACTCACCTTGTGATTATCAAACGGATAGTCGCAATACTGCACTGAAAGCATCCACGCGCTGAATAAAAACCAGAGAATGGGCGCCACGATTTGTCCAAATCCGGGAATGAAGTGCAGCAACAACAAGCCTAGCGCCCGCGGCAAATAGTAGCCGAGCTTTTGTAACTCTCGCATCATGATGCGCGGCACATCTTTAATCAAGCCCATCCAGCCGCTATCGGGCAGCGGTGTTCCAGTCAATCGGCCTTCAAGTTGCTCAGCGAGCAAGCCACAAAAGGGCGCGGCAATGAGGTTCGCAAGAGTCGAAAAGAAGTAACTGAACACCAAAACAATCGAAATCACCGACAGCGGCCACAACAAATAGCTTAGCCACTGCAGCCAGTCGGGGATATATGACATTAATGCCGGGATCCACTGCCCCAAACGCTGAAACAGCCAGATAAAAGCACCGCCAAGCAGCAAGATGTTAATCAATAGCGGCATGATGACATAGCGACGAATTCCGGGCAGGCGCACCAGTTTCCATCCTTCAGCGAAGTAGTGAACACCATTAAAAGTTGAGACCGAATTTCCAGCGGGCATAGCGAGCCTTTCTCCTAAATATAGCGGCGCGACCATCATAACCTGGCTTTTTATCGGCTACAGGTATGGTTTGCGCGAAAAAACAGCAAAAAAGCGTGGGGCAGCTATCTAATTTGTCAGAAAATACTGCACGGACTTGCACTTGTTTAGCTGGGCAAATACAGTTAGAGGATAAAGTTTGCCGTGGTGGCAAGGTATTGGAACAACAGAGAATACAATGATGCAGGATTTGCGTCTGATATTAATCGTTGTTGGCGCGATCGCCATAATAGCGCTGCTACTTCATGGACTGTGGACCAGCCGTAAAGAGCGCTCCTCCGTGTTTCGTGATCGCCCGCACAAACGTCTGAAACAGCGCGAAGAAGCCGATGAAGATCTGCTGAGCGAAGAAGATGATGGCGTCGGCGAAGTCCGTGTACGTCGTCATCACGATGCTGATGAAGAACCCGAATTCACTCCACGTCCAGCGAGTGCGCCACGTGCGCCTGAACCTGTGCGTCAACCGGCATCACGCCAGGCCGATCCACTCTTAGGCGATCCTCTGCTGGATGATGAGCCGGAAGTGCGCAAGCCGGTTGCCCCGCAAGCGCCCTTGCGGAAGCCAGCGCCTGCACCACAATCGATTCAAGCCGATCCGCTGCTGGATAATGAGCCGCTGTCCGCAACGCAGCCTGCGCCAGAATTCCTGGCAGCTGAAGAGCCAGAGTTTGAACCTGAAGCGCCACAGCCAGCGGCTGCTGCGCCGGGCAGTAAAAAAGAGACCGTGTTAGTGCTGCATGTTGCTGCACATGCGGGCGGCGAACTGAACGGTGAAGCGCTGTTGCAGGGGATTCTGCAAGCGGGTTTCCAGTTTGGTGAAATGAACATTTTCCATCGCCATCTCAGCCCTGCGGGTAGCGGCCCGGTGCTGTTTAGCCTGGCGAACATGGTGAAGCCGGGTTCATTCGATCCGGATCAGATGGGGAATTTCTCTACGCCGGGCATCTCCATCTTTATGATGGTGCCGTCGTATGGCGATGCGAACCAGAACTTCAAATTGATGCTGCAATCTGCGCAACGCATTGCTGATGATGTTGGCGGTGTGGTGCTGGATGATGAGCGTCGCATGATGACGCCGCAGAAGCTGGAAACCTACAAAACGCGTATTCGCGAAGTTATCGGTTAATCGCCGCTAACTGCGTCAAAATAAATACAACCCCCGCATGTCGGGGGTTTTTTATCGGATAAGAGACTATGAAATCGGTTCAGGAGCAGATCACCGCGCTGCGCACCACGTTACGTCACCACGAATATCTCTACCATGTGATGGATGCGCCGGAGATTCCGGATGCAGAGTATGACCGATTGATGGTTCAGCTGCGCGAGCTGGAAAGTGTTCATCCTGATTTGATTACGCCTGACTCACCGACACAGCGCGTGGGCGCGAAACCGCTGGCCGCTTTTGAACAAGTGCGCCATGAAGTGCCGATGTTGTCGCTGGATAACACTTTTGACGAAGCAGGCTTCCTTGCCTTTAACAAACGCGTGCAGGATCGCCTTAAAAGCACTGACGAATTGACTTATTGCTGTGAGCTGAAGCTGGATGGCTTAGCGGTGAGTTTGCTGTATGAAGATGGCTTACTGGTGCGGGCGGCGACGCGCGGAGATGGCACCACCGGCGAGAATATCACGGCGAACGTGCGCACCATTCACGCCATTCCGCTGCGTCTGCATGGCGATAACATTCCCGCCCGCGTTGAAGTGCGTGGCGAAGTGTTTATCACCGAAAGCGGTTTTGAAAAGCTAAACGAAGAAGCGCGTCGTACCGGCGCGAAAGTTTTTGCTAACCCACGTAATGCGGCGGCGGGCTCACTGCGTCAGCTTGATCCGCGCATCACGGCCAAACGTCCGCTAACCTTCTTCTGCTACGGTTTTGGCCTATTGGAAGGCGGTGAAATGCCCGCCAGTCATTGGCAACGTCTGCAGCAGTTTAAGGCGTGGGGACTGCCGGTCACCGATCGTATTCGTCTGGCACATAGCGCTGAGGAAGTGCTGGCGTTTTATCGTCAGGTTGAACAGGAGCGTCCATCGCTCGGTTTTGATATCGATGGCGTAGTTATCAAGGTCGACTCACAGGCGCTGCAGGAGCAGCTCGGCTTCGTCGCTCGCGCGCCGCGCTGGGCAGTTGCATTTAAATTCCCGGCACAGGAACAGATGACCTTCGTGCGCGATGTCGAATTTCAGGTGGGCCGCACCGGAGCAATTACGCCAGTGGCACGCCTCGAGCCGGTACAGGTTGCAGGCGTCGTGGTGAGTAACGCCACGTTGCATAACGCCGATGAAATCGCCCGACTGGGTTTGCGCATTGGTGACAAAGTGGTGATTCGCCGCGCCGGTGACGTGATTCCTCAAGTGGTAAATGTGGTGGAATCGGAACGTCCAGCAGAGACGCGTGAAATCGTCTTCCCCAGCCAATGTCCGGTCTGCGGTTCAGACGTTGAGCGTGTAGAGGGCGAAGTGGTCACGCGTTGCACCGGCGGCCTGATTTGTGGCGCACAACGCAAGGAAGCGCTCAAACATTTCGTTTCGCGTCGTGCGATGGATGTCGATGGCATGGGCGACAAAATTATCGATCAGCTGGTAGAGAAAGAGTATGTCTTAACGCCTGCCGATCTGTTCCGCCTTACTGCCGGTAAGCTGACCGGGCTGGATCGCATGGGGCCGAAATCGGCACAGAACGTGGTCGATGCGCTGGAAAAGGCCAAATCCACTACCCTGGCGCGTTTCCTCTATGCGCTGGGTATTCGTGAAGTAGGGGAAGCCACTGCCGCCAACCTTGCTAATCACTTTGGTGAGCTGGAAAAAGTGATGAATGCCGATCTTGATGCGCTGATTGCAGTGCAGGATGTGGGCAAAGTGGTGGCGACCCACGTGCGTAACTTTATGGATGAAGAGAGCAATCGCGCCGTTATCCGCGAACTGGTTGAAGAGATCGGTGTGCACTGGCCGCAGGTTGCCGTGGTTAATGTTGATGAGATTGATAGTCCATTTGCGGGCAAAACCTTGGTACTGACTGGCTCTCTGTCGCAGATGAATCGCGATGATGCCAAAGAGCGTCTGGTGGCGCTGGGTGCGAAAGTGAGCGGTAGCGTGTCGAAGAAAACCGATTTGCTGATTGCGGGTGAAGCGGCCGGTTCCAAGTTGGCGAAAGCGCAGGAGCTGGGCATTCCGGTGATCGACGAAGCGGAAATGATTCGCCTGCTCGGAGCTTAATGTGGATAAACAGCAGCTGGTTGAAATCGCCAATACTGTGATGCCCTTCGGTAAATACAAGGGCAGAGTGCTCATTGACGTGCCGGAAGAGTATTTGCTCTGGTTCGCGCGCAAAGATGAATTTCCGGCCGGTAAGTTAGGCGAACTGATGCAGTTGACGCTGACGATTAAGATTGAAGGGTTGGAAGGTTTAATCAAACCGCTTAAGCGTAATGAATAACAAAACGGCCCGCATTTGCGGGCCGTTTTACTTAGGATTTCTGCACTTCAACTTGCTGCTGTGCTAGCCGTTTTTCATTTCCGGCTTTATAGCGCTGGGCAATGAATGAACACACCATCAATTGTACCTGATGGAAGATCATCAGCGGCAGCACGATAATCCCCACGGAACTGGCCGGGAACAGAATGTTGGCCATCGGCACACCGTTCGCCAGGCTCTTTTTCGAACCACAGAACAGCACCACAATTTCGTCTGCACGGCTAAAGCCAAAAAGGCGCGATGCCGCCAGGTTAATCGCCAATGCGATAAACAGCACCAGCACGCTACCGACCAGAATCCACAACAACGTGTCCACGCCCACGCGATGCCAGATGCCATTCACTACCGCTTCACTGAAGGCGGAGTAAACCACCAGCAGAATCGAAGTTTGGTCGGTTTTACCAATCAGGCTGCGATGCTTCTCGACCCACGCACCAATCCAGCGACGCGACAAATGACCCAAAACAAACGGCACCAGCAGCTGCAGCATAATTTTGCCAATTTGCTCCAGGCCGTTGCCCGGCATTTGGCTGTGAACATTCATCACCAGATTCACCAGCAAGGGCGATACAAATACGCCGAGCAGGCTGGATGCCGAAGCCGCACATACCGCGGCGGCGACGTTACCGCCCGCCATTGAGGTGAAGGCGATAGAGGACTGCACGGTCGCTGGCAGAATACACAGATAGATAAAGCCTGTGTAAATCTCCGGGCTGACATTAACCGGATGCCACCAGACGATCAGCAAACCAATGATCGGGAAGATGACAAAGGTGCTGCACATAATCCACAAGTGCAAACGCCAGTGGCTGCTTCCGGCGATGATCTTCTCGCGCGACAGTTTAGCGCCGTGCATAAAGAACAGCAGGGCGATGGCGGCGGTGGTCAGATATTCAAAGATGTCGACAAAAACGCCTTTGGCAGGAATGAAGCTGGCCAGCAGCACGGTGATGATGAGTTTAATCATCATCGGATCAAGACGTAAAAATCCCATTGTTAAAATCCGGTTAAATTTAAAAAAATGATGGTGCTGATTGTGCGCTCGCGGGGTTTAGAAATAAAATTGATTTATTGCATCAATCTATGAGCGATATCGATGAATTACACCTTACGTCAGTTGCGAACCTTTGTGGCAGTGGCGCATCACGGCAGCTTCAGCTTGGCTGGGCAAGCGATTGGTTTGAGTCAGTCGGCGGTCAGCCACAGCATCAAAGAGCTGGAAGCGGAAATGGGCGTGCGCTTGCTGGATCGCACCACGCGTGAAGTGATGTTAACGGAAGCAGGACAGCAGCTGGCCACACGGCTTAATCGTCTGCTGGACGATCTCAACACCACGGTATTGGATGTGCGCAGTTATGGTGAACAGCGCAGCGGCACAGTACGCGTCGCTGCCAGCCAAACGCCTTCCGCGCATCTGATGCCGCAGTGTCTGGCCAGCAGCCAGCAGCGCTATCCGGATATCCGTGTCATCCTGCATGACAGAGTGCAGCAGTGGGTGCTGCAAAGCGTGCGCAATGCGGAAGTGGATTTTGGCATTGTGATTGGCCCACTCAATGATACTGATTTCGATAGCGAAGAGATTCTGCAGGAGCCTTTTTTACTGCTATGTCATGAAGATGACGCGCTGGCGCAAATTGAACAAGCGCAATGGTCGATGCTGGCCGGACGCAATATGGTGCTGCAGGATTACGCTTCCGGTAGTCGCGTATTAGTCGATGCCGCGCTGCAACAACTGGCGTTGAGTGTGAATGTGGTGCAGGAAATCGGGCATCCCGCCACGCTTTATCCGATGGTGGAAGCGGGGATTGGTATCAGTATCTTGCCAGCGCTGGCGCTGCCGTTGCCATCAGGGCGTAAACTCACGGTGCGACGTCTTTACCCGGAAATTAATCGCAGCCTGATGCTGATAAAACGTAAGAACCGCTCGCTGACACCGGCCGCAGAAGCGATCTGGCAGGAAGTGCGTCAGCAGGCTGCCCTGCTAACGCAACAACGCATGCTGAAGCCGGCGTTTTAAACGTACACGTTGATCTGATTGGAATCGGTGGGGCGGTTAATTCCGTCGGCTTTGGCCGCCGCAGGTTGCTGTGCTTCCTGTTTCTGCTGCGCTTTCTCGGCTTGCTGTTGCTCAATCTGCGCGATTTGCGCTTCAATCATTTGAATTTGTGATTGCAGCATCTGCTCCTGTTCAGATTTTTGTTCATCGGTGAGCGTATCGTCGCTGGCAAGATCTTTCAGCTGTTTGGTGATGGTTTGAATCTGTTTATTAAGACTGGCGATTTCTGAGGTAGCACCGCCACCGCTACTTGCGGTGCTGATACTACTTACGCTTGAGATAGTCGACATGGTTTTCTCCTTGCAATAGACCATTATCGTTATCGGCCAAAGGGTAAGGAGGCTTGAGGGCAGGGAGTGTTAAGCTTGCGAAAAGGTTTGGTTGGGATTTGGTGAGCGTGAAAGTGGATTCTGTGCATAGCAAAAAGGCGCCTTTAGGGCGCCTTTCTACATTGGTGGGTCGTGCAGGATATGCCTCGGCCCATCCCGGGCCTCGCCCTTCGGGTGATGCTTACGCATCAGCCTGAATCGCTCCCGGCGATTCAGTCGAACCTGCAGCAGGTTCTCACCCTGCACGTGAACCTTCTGAGCACAGAAACGAAAAAAGCGCCAATAGGCGCTTTTCTCTGAATTGGTGGGTCGTGCAGGATTCGAACCTGCGACCAATTGATTAAAAGTCAACTGCTCTACCAACTGAGCTAACGACCCGAAGTGGTGGGTGATGACGGGCTCGAACCGCCGACCCCCTCCTTGTAAGGGAGATGCTCTACCAACTGAGCTAATCACCCACTTCGGTACTGCTTAACAAGAGCGTCATCTGACTAAGATATGGTGGGTGATGACGGGCTCGAACCGCCGACCCCCTCCTTGTAAGGGAGATGCTCTACCAACTGAGCTAATCACCCATATCTTATCTCTTGTTCACTGCGGGCCAACTCTACAATCTTCATTAGAAGTGGTGGGTGATGACGGGCTCGAACCGCCGACCCCCTCCTTGTAAGGGAGATGCTCTACCAACTGAGCTAATCACCCCCGCTGTGTGGAGTCGCATTATAGGGATCCTTCAAAGTGAGTCAACGGTTTTTAAAACTTAAATGTGCGTTCGCTTTAAAAATAATCATCGTGAAGCGCTTTTAGCCAATGTGCTGGTTTTATTAGCAGAAAAGCGCACAGCAAACCGGGATGCCGCCGCGACAATCATTGAGGAATCAGCCTCACCTGCTAGAATATGCGCACTGTTTTTTCGCGTTAACCCGTTTTTTTGTCATCCAGACAATGAAACCTGCGCATTTAAGGCAATGCTGAATGAAAATCAAAACTCGCTTCGCACCCAGCCCAACCGGCTATCTGCACGTAGGCGGTGCTCGTACTGCCCTTTACTCCTGGCTTTATGCTCGTCATAACAAGGGCGAATTTGTTCTGCGTATCGAAGATACCGATCTGGAGCGTTCCACACCGGAAGCCATCGAAGCCATTATGGATGGTATGAACTGGCTGAGCCTTAACTGGGATGAAGGTCCGTATTATCAGACTAAGCGTTTTGATCGCTACAACGCGGTGATTGACGACATGCTGGTCGCGGGCACGGCCTATAAATGCTATTGCAGTAAAGAACGGCTTGATGCACTGCGTGAAGAGCAGATGGAGAAAGGCGAAAAGCCGCGTTACGACGGCCGCTGCCGTGACAGCCATGAGCATCACGCTGCTGATGAGCCTTGCGTGGTGCGTTTCCGCAATCCGCAGGACGGCTCTGTCATCTTTGATGATCAGATTCGTGGTCCGATTGAATTCAGTAACCAGGAACTGGATGACCTGATCATTCGTCGTACCGATGGTTCGCCAACCTACAACTTCTGCGTTGTAGTAGATGACTGGGATATGGGCATCACCCACGTGATTCGTGGTGAAGACCATATCAATAACACACCACGCCAGATCAACATCCTTAAAGCGATCGGTGCGGAAGTACCAACCTACGCACACGTATCCATGATCCTGGGTGATGACAGTAAGAAGTTATCTAAGCGTCATGGCGCTGTGGGTGTCATGCAGTATCGCGATGACGGTTACCTGCCGGAAGCGCTGCTCAACTATTTGGTGCGCCTCGGCTGGTCACACGGCGATCAGGAAATCTTCAGCGTGGCGGAAATGGCAGAGCTGTTTACGCTTGATGCAGTGAGCAAATCAGCCAGTGCTTTCAATACTGAAAAACTGCAGTGGCTGAATCATCACTACATTAATACGCTGCCGCCGGAATACGTAGCGACGCAGTTGCAATGGCACATTGAGCAGCAGAAGATTGATACCCGCACCGGCCCGGAACTGGCTAAGCTGGTCACGTTGCTGGGCGAGCGCTGCAAAACCCTGGTAGAGATTGCGGCATCTTGCCGTTACTTCTATGAAGAGTTTGAAGCCTTTGATGCGGATGCGGCGAAGAAGCATCTGCGTCCGGTAGCGCGTCAGCCGCTGGAGTTGGTGCGTGATAAGCTGGCAGCGATTAGCGACAGTGAGTGGAATGCAGAAAATGTGCATCATGCCATTCAGTCTGCCGCAGATGAGCTGGAGCTGGGCATGGGCAAAGTCGGGATGCCGCTGCGTGTGGCCGTGACCGGTTCAGGTCAGTCTCCCGCATTGGACGTGACGGTGGAAGCGATTGGCCGCAGCCGTAGCGTAGCGCGTATTGAGAAAGCGCTGGCATTCATCGCTGAACGTGAAGCAAACGCATAATATTAAAAAGCCGGAAGCATCTGCTTCCGGCTCTCTTATTCTTCCTGAATTCCCAGTCTCTCCAGCACGCCTCGAATTCCCTCCCGCAATAATAACGCCGCCAATTGCTCTTGCTCCGCCGTTGTCATTTGCTGGACAGAATTTATTAATAACGCAGGTAACGTATTTTGCTGTGCACCGTAATTAGCTGTCGGTTCGTTCGCATGTCGAGTGGATTGAACAAAGCTCTTAACGCGCTCATCAATATGTATCAATCGTGCTTTACCGCCCTGAACACCGGGCTTCGGCGTGGTTGTCCAGTTTTCCCGCTTGATCCATTTATTCACCGTTTGCCGACTGTAGCCCGTCTCCAGCGCGAGCTCCTCCGGGGTAAGCCATTCCTTTTTCACGATGCTGTCCCTGTTAAATACATTAGTTCTACATATTACAACAAAACGTAACGGGGAAAAGTAACCTGGGTAGAAAATGCCATCTGCTTTCCAGCAAATGGCATAATTTAGTTATTTAGCTTCGCTCATTTCGGATTGTTCTGAACCAAAAGCAATAAAATAAGTGAGACCAACAAAAATTGCACCGCCAACACCATTACCGAGGAATACCGCAATCACGTTTGGCGCAAATTCCGCCCAGCTCATCTGGCCGGCAAAAATTGCTGCAGGGACAATAAACATGTTGGCGATAACGTGCTGGAAGCCAATCGCGACAAACGCCATCACCGGGAACCACATACCAAAGATTTTACCCACCACATCTTTACTGGCGAAGGCCAGCCATACCGCCAGGCACACCAGCCAGTTGCAACCCACACCGGAAATAAAGGCGTGCAGGAAGTCGGCATTGACTTTAGCGTGCGCAATCGCCACGGTTTTCTTTAAGAAATCGCCTTCGGTCATGCCTAACATATGACCAAAAAACCATGCTACCGCAACGCTGCCCATAAAATTGGCGACGGTGACCCAAAACCAGTTACGCAGCACGCTTAAGCCACTGATGCGGCGTGCAAACCAGGCAATTGGCATTGTCATCATATTGCCGGTCAGCAGTTCACCGCCCGCTAACACCGTCAAAATTAAACCAACCGGGAAGACGGCAGCACCCAGTAGCACGCCGAATGAACCCCATTCAGCAGGTAGTTGGTTAATAACATGCAGATCGAGCAGGAAGCCTGTGGCGATAAATGCACCCGCCATAAAGCCGAGGATTAACAGGGTGGAGATAGGGAGGCGGCTTTTAGCCACGCCAGCTTGAATCGCCAGTTGAGCGATCTCTTTAGGTGTATGCAGCGACATAGTTCACTTTTCTTTTATTGATTAATGGGGACGTTGCTGGCCGGTCATTGAGAGAACACCCTGGTAGGATGACCGGTTAATTAGCGCGCTAAGTTTTACACGCACCATTAACGAAAACAAGGCTGTTAATAACATCTTTAACCTTGAGTTAACGCTCGATTGAGGTGGAGTTTGAGCAGTCAACGCGGGATGGCGCATATTAAGAGTCGTCATTCGCAATGTGGTGTGGATAAAAAAGCCATACTGATGCGGGGTTGACGCCTTTTTCAGCGATCAAACACAGAACGAGAATTTGACGTTGACACTCAAGAGGCGGTTTCATATTATCCCGTCCGTCGAGTTTACTCGGCAGTTTTTCGGTTCGGGGGTATAGCTCAGCTGGGAGAGCGCTTGCATGGCATGCAAGAGGTCAGCGGTTCGATCCCGCTTATCTCCACCAAACAAACCCTTCCCAAGGTTTGACCGAAAAATGATTTCCAGATGTGGGGGTATAGCTCAGCTGGGAGAGCGCTTGCATGGCATGCAAGAGGTCAGCGGTTCGATCCCGCTTATCTCCACCAAATCTCTGTTCGTTCTGAACGCATTTTAAAATCACCACAAAGAACCTGTAGCGGTGCAATTCATTGCGCAGTTTTGCTATTTCAAATTCCAGATGTGCAATAAATTGCGCCGCTACCAATAATGTAAACAGCGCATTTTTATTTATCAGACGGTTGCTAGCTGCGGCTGCAACTGCAGCACCCGAAAACCGTGCGTGCCATCGCGATCCAGCTGCGCCACCAAACCGTACTCCCAGTCCAGATAAGCTTGCATCACGCCGGGTTCGATATCGGTGCCTTCATACGGGCGGCGATAACGATCGATGGCCGGTGACAGCAGTTGCTGCTCTCCTTGCTCCGTAGGTAAACCCGCGTCGCGCCATGCCGCGTTCCCCCCTTCCAGCACAAACACCGGCTTGCCCGTCAGCTCAGCCACGTGTTCCACCGCATAACCGGCCAGCAGGCTGCTGCCGCAGGTTAATACATAGCGACGTGCCTCCGGCAACAGCGCTTTGCCTTGCTGCAGAAGGGTAGATCGCAGCAACCAGGCCGCGCCCGGAATATGGCTGTTGATATGGTTGGCGCGGGTGGTGAAATCCAGCACTTGGGTATGGCCATCCTGCAGCCATTCCGCCAGCTGTTGCGGCGATACAAACGCCGGGGCTGCAACCTGCGGTACTTGCGCCTTCCAGTTACCGGTTTCACTGAAATCGCTGGCCTGTAACTCTTCCAGCACTGAAACCTGCCAGCCAAGCTGTGCCAGCCAGGAGGCGGTCATATTGGCGCGCACGCCATCATCATCAATCAGCACGATGCGCGCACCACGCACGCTGGCGTAATGATCGGTTTCCTGCACCAACTGACCTCCGGGGACGTGACGACTGCCCGGCAGATGCCCGGCGGCGTACTCTTCGGCATCACGCACATCAAACAGATAAGTGGTGCGCGACTCCTGCTGCCAGCGTTTAAGCGTGGCGAGTGGGATGCGTTCTACGCCTGCACGATCGGCGATGTTGCGCGCATGATTTGCCGCCTGACGCTGAGCCGTTTCGCTGGTCTCGCCGTAACGGCGCGACTGGCCTTTATCCAGTGCATATCCGGCTAGCGTCCAGCCGATGGTGCCATTACGCAGCGCGAATACCGGATTGCGAATCCCAGCATTCACCAGTGATTGAGTACCAATGATACTGCGCGTGCGTCCGGCACAATTCACAATCACCGTGGTCTCCGGTGAGGGGGCGATATCACGCACGCGCAGCACCAGTTCACCGCCCGGTACGCTGGTCGCGCCTGGAATGCTCATGGTTTGATATTCGTCGAAACGGCGTGCATCAAGCACTACCACGTTAGCATCGCTGTGAATCAGCTGATGGACTTCATCCGCTGACAACGACGGTGTGTGAGTGTGATGCTCAACCAGCTCGCCAAACGCTTTGCTGGGTGAGTTGACGTCAATAAACAGCTCGCCGCCCGCCGCTTGCCAGCCCGCTAAATCATCTGCCAGCAGCGCGACATTGGTGTAACCCAGGGCGGCAATACGCTCGGCAGCGGTTTGTACCAGACCTTCACCGTTGTCATACAGCGTAATAGCGGTGGTGCGCTGCGGAATGCGATCCAACAGCTCAAGTTCCAGTTTCGATAGCGGAATATTCACCGCAAACAGCGGATGTGCAGTAGCAAACAGCGCTTCATCGCGCACATCTACAATTGCCACTTCCTGCCGCTGACGCAGGGCATGAATAATGTCCGCCGCCTGGCGTAAAGGGAAAACCGGTTTAGTCATGTGAAAGGTCCCAAATGTTCGGTAAGTAACGGTTGCTGTAACCCGAAATAAACACGTTTTCGCTGCCATCTTCGCGGTAGACCGCGCGTTTTACCGCGCCAATGTTGGCGCCATAAACGTGAATGCTGATGGAGACGCGGTCGTCATAGGCATTGCTAACGCGATGAATGTCGCCCACCGTCGGCGAAACCGCTTCAACGCTGCCAGGATCGAGCCGTACAGGTGCGCCTTCAGGCTGCAGTCCGTTAGGGCCCGCCTGCCACGATTGCGAAATTTCCGCACCGCGCAGCATGCCGATCAATCCCCATACGCGATGGTCATGGATCGGCGTTTGCTGGCCAGGTCCCCACACAAAGCTCACCACGGAGAAACGCTGCTGTGCATCGGCGTGCAGCAGATATTGTTGATAATGTTCCGGATGGGGCTGGGTGAAGGCGTCGTCCAGCCAGTCGTCGTGACGAATTAACTCGCCAAGCCATTCGCTGCCTTGCCGTAGAACCGTGGCTTCCTGCGGCTGCGTATCCAGCAGGTTGGCAAGATTGGCGACAAAATCGCGCAGGCGATGGTGCTGGTAATGGCTCATGAGATTCAGGCGCTCCTTTTATCGGCGGCTGAGATCGCATCCACTTTCTCGCGCGTCAGGGGAATCAGCTCGCGGCCATATTCCACCGCATCATTAAGTGGGTCGAAGCCGCGAATCAGCACGCTGTGAATGCCAAGGCGATAATATTCCAGCAGTGCATCGGACACTTGATCTGGTGTTCCCACCAGCGCGGTCGAGTTGTAGCCGCCCTGAACCAGTTTTGCTACGCCGGTCCACAACACTTTATCCAGACGATCGCCTTCATTGGCGGCGGCAAGTAAACGCTGTGCACCGACGCTTTGCGGCTTAGCCTTATCAAAAGCAAAGCCGCTTTCGTTAAGCTGTTTCTCGGCTGTGGCGCGAATGTGTTCAGCGCGTTCCCATGCTTCTTTTTCCGTTTTGCCCAGAATCGGCCGGAACGAGATGTTGAAGTTGATTTCGCGACCCTGCTGAGCGGCGGCAGCACGCACATTGCGTACCGTTTCTTCCGCGCCTTTCAACGGCTCGCCCCACAAAGCAAACACATCGGCATGACGGGCCGCGACATCAATCGCTTCCTGCGACGATCCACCAAAGTAGATCGGCAATTTTTTCTGTAACGGTTTGATGGCCGAGAATGCCTGTTCGGCCTGATAAAACCGGCCTTGATGATCGTACGGTTGTGAAGATTCCAGGCTCTGCTTCAAAACGGTGAGGAACTCATCGCTACGTGCATAGCGCTCGGCTTTATTGAGGAAATCACCGTCGCGGCGCTGCTCAACATCGCTGCCGCCGCTGATGATATGCACCGCTAAACGGCCGTCGGTTAAGTGATCAAGCGAAGCCAGTTTGCGCGCCGCCAGGGTCGGTGAGACAAAGCCTGGGCGATGTGCCAGCAAGAACTTCAGCGTTGAGGTGTGCGCCGCAGCGTGGGCCGTAACCAGAAAGCCATCCGGTTGATCCGACCAATAGCCCACCAGAATGCGATCAAAACCGGCTTCTTCGTGCGCGCGTGCGAACCGGGCAATGTAATCTTTATCGAACAGCGGGCCGCTGGCCGGAATGATTTCTGAGGCGAGGCGGTGGCCGATCATGCCAAGGAATTGAATGCTCATGCGGTTCTCCTGAAGTGATGTCATGGAGAAAAACTACGGGCGCAGGTGGTGTGAACGGAAATTCAATATTGTGCAAAGGTTTTGCGTTTAACGGTGAAGCGGGTGATAGCGGGGGAGAAGCAGAATCGATGCGGGATAGAACCGATGGGAATAATTAAGAAGAGAAGGGCGAGCCGCAGCTCGCCCTCTTTATCAGAAGGCCAACACCAGACCAGCGATAGCGGCTGACAGCACGCTCACCAGCGTTGAACCGTACAGCAGTTTCAGGCCGAAGCGCGAAACCACGTTACCTTGCTCTTCATGCAGACCTTTAATCGCACCCGCCACAATCCCGATAGAGGAGAAGTTAGCAAAGGAGACGAGGAACACAGAGAGAATACCTTCTGAGTGTGGCGACAGCTGACCGGCGATTTTCTGCAAATCCATCATCGCCACGAATTCGTTGGAAACCAGTTTGGTTGCCATAATGCTGCCCACTTGCAGCGCTTCGTGCGCCGGCACGCCCATCACCCAGGCAAATGGATAGAACACATAACCCAGCACGCCCTGGAAGCTGATGCCGAAAATCAGATCGAACAGTGCGTTCAAACCTGAAATCAGCGCGATGAAACCAATCAGCATCGCGGCAACGATAATGGCAACTTTGAAACCGGCGAGAATGTATTCGCCCAGCATTTCGAAGAAGCTTTGGCCTTTATGCAGATCCTGCAGTTGCAGATCTTCTTCGCTATCGACGCGATAGGGGTTGATCAGCGACAGCACAATAAAAGTACTGAACATGTTCAGTACCAGCGCGGCAACCACATATTTTGGCTGCAGCATGGTCATGTAGGCGCCGACAATCGACATAGAAACAGTCGACATAGCAGTCGCAGCCATGGTGTACATGCGGCGCTGTGACATCTTGCCGAGGATATCCTTATAGGCGATAAAGTTTTCTGACTGTCCCAAAATCAGAGAACTCACGGCGTTAAAGGATTCCAGTTTGCCCATACCGTTCACTTTTGACAGCACGGTACCAATGCCGCGAATCACCCATGGCAAGATGCGGAAGTGCTGCAAAATACCAATCAGTGCGGAGATGAAGACAATCGGGCAAAGAACATTGAGGAAGAAGAAGGCGAGGCCTTTTTCACTCATATTGCCGAACACGAAGTTGGTCCCTTCGGCAGCATATTTGAGCAGATGATCAAACAAACCGGCAAAGCCCTGTACGAAGCCGAGGCCAGCGGTTGAGTTCAGGAAGAACCAGGCCAGCAGAACTTCGATCACCAGAAGTTGAACGATATAGCGAAGACGGATGCTTTTACGATCGTTGCTGACCAGCAAGGCCAGCACCGCTACCACCACTAGTGCTAAAAGAAAATGCAAAACATGGGACATGTCGGCTCCAAATTTGAGGAGGGTTGTATTTTGTTGCGTATTCTATGTAACGCGTTACTTAAAAACGAGATCAAAACCACATTATAAGTATTCGCTATCGTGATTTTTCTCAGATAACTCTGACCGATCACAACCTTATTACAAAGCATTCACAAGAAAAAACCACAAAAACATTGTCTATAAAATGACCCAAGAGTAGAGTCATTTGCGTTGCACTTATTTTTGGCAGGAACTGGCTTTACCGGAATGTATAGCAATGGCTATACTTCATAGCACCATCTATTAATACGATAACTATAACCAAATTTCATCTGCCTTGAATGCCCCTTAAGCTGAGCGGGTCAACAAGCGTTAAGACAGGGTAAAACTATGCTAGAAAGTCGCACCGCCGAGCGCGCCGCTCGCGGAGCCAGAAAGATCAAACTCGCGCTGCTCGGGCCCGCCTTTATTGCGGCGATTGGCTATATCGATCCCGGCAACTTCGCGACCAACATTCAGGCCGGCGCCGCCTACGGCTACAAGCTGTTGTGGGTAGTGGTGTGGGCCAACATCATGGCGATGCTGATTCAGCTGATGTCCGCCAAGCTGGGTATTGCGACCGGCAAAAATCTTGCGGAACACATCCGCGATCGCTTCCCGCGGCCGGCGGTGTGGTTCTATTGGGTGCAGGCGGAAATCATCGCCATGGCCACCGATCTCGCTGAATTTATTGGCGCAGCGCTTGGCTTTAAACTGCTGCTCGGCATCTCGCTGTTGCAGGGCGCGGTGCTAACCGGCATCGCGACCTACCTGATTTTGATGCTGCAAAGTCGCGGACAGAAGCCGCTGGAGCTGGTGATTGGCGGACTGCTGCTGTTCGTGGCGGCGGCTTATATTGTTGAGCTGTTTTTCTCCCAGCCGAAAGTGAGTGAGCTGGTGGTCGGCATGGCGCTGCCATCGCTGCCGACGTCGGATGCGGTATTCCTTGCCGCTGGCGTGTTAGGCGCCACTATCATGCCGCACGTCATTTATCTGCACTCCGCACTGACACAGCACGGTAATAAAGGCAGCAAGGCGCAACGTTACTCTTCAACCAAGCTGGATGTGGCGATCGCCATGACCATCGCCGGGTTTGTTAATCTGGCGATGATGGCCACGGCAGCTGCGGCGTTTCACTTCAGCGGCCATTCCAAAATTGTCGATCTCGATCAGGCGTATTTAACGCTGCAACCGCTGCTGGGCCAGGCCGCTGCGATTGTGTTTGGTTTGAGCCTGGTGGCTGCCGGTCTCTCTTCTACTGTGGTCGGTACGCTGGCAGGACAAGTGGTGATGCAGGGCTTTATCCGCTTCCATATTCCGCTGTGGTTCCGTCGCACCATCACCATGTTGCCGTCCTTTATTGTGATCTGGGCCGGCTGGGATCCGACGCGGATTCTGGTGATGAGTCAGGTGTTGCTGAGTTTTGGTATCGCGCTGGCGCTGATTCCGCTGTTGTCATTTACCGGCAACCGGGAATTGATGGGGGATGAGATGGTGAACTCGCGCCTGATGCAAAACGCGGGTCGGCTGATTGTGGTGCTGGTGATCGGCCTTAATCTCTACTTGCTGGTGGGTGAAGCGCTGGGCTGGTAACGGCGTTATCAAACAAAAAGCCCGCCAGTGAGCGGGCTTTTTTGTTTAGTGATGATGGTGATCGCGATGACCACGACGATCATCATGACGATGGTCGTGCCGATGATGTTCACGACGTTCGCGTTCATGCCAGCGACGTTCGCGCTCACGTTCATAGGCACGATGACGTTTCCACTCTTCATGGCGCCACCAACGGTTGTCGTTGTACTGATAACGATCGTTCCACCAGCGTGGCTCGCGCCAGCGTCCGCCGTCCCAGTAATTACCGCGACGATCGCGATCGCCGAGATGCAGCGTAACGCCCGGACCCAAATTGATGGTGGCACTGTCGGCTTGTGCTGTGCTGATAGCCAACGGGGATAAAGTCGCCAGCAAGGCGGCGAACAAAATTGCACGTTTCATAACTTCTCCTTTTCAGTAGCTTATAGCTGCCACCGTGGCACTAGTGTGCCACATCGGACCAGGTAAGCCTTGAGAATCAGTCTTAAAACGTTGAGGGAAATCTGAATTGAGAATTTTCTGCTGCGGAAAACGCCCGACAAATGCCGGGCGGGTAAACGCTTACACTAAGATTGCTTGGATAGCGTCGATCTCGTCCTGGCTCAGCACCGGCTGGCTCAACATCTTAACCGCATCATCAATCTGCGCAGTTTTACTGGCACCAATCAGCACCGAGGTGATACGCGCATCGCGCAGCACCCAGCTCAGCGCCATCTGCGCCAGCTTCTGGCCGCGCTGTTGAGCGATCGCCTGCAACTGACGTACTTTTTCCATCTTCTCTTGCGTCAACTGGGCTTCATTCAGGAACTTACTGCCGCTGGCGATGCGGGAATCCTCTGGAATGCCCTGCAAGTAACGATCGGTTAACACGCCACCCGCCAGCGGCGAGAAGGCGATGCAACCGACGCCGTTGTCGCCCAGCACATCGAGTAAACCCTGCTCTGGCGTACGTTCAAACATCGAATAACGCGGCTGATGGATCAGGCATGGCGTGCCGAGGTCGCGCAGAATCGCAATCGCTTCGGCGGCTTGGTCTGCCGGGTAGTTTGAGATGGCGGCATACAGCGCCTTACCCTGACGCACCACCTGATCCAGCGCGCGCATGGTCTCTTCCAGCGGCGTTTCGGGATCGGGACGATGATGATAGAAGATATCGACGTATTCCAGCCCCATCCGCTTTAGACTTTGATCGAGACTGGAAATCAGGTACTTACGTGAACCCCAATCGCCGTACGGGCCGTCCCACATGGTGTAGCCGGCTTTAGTCGAAATCACTAACTCATCGCGCAATCCATGGAAATCTTCACGCAGAATGCGACCAAAATTAGATTCTGCCGATCCCGGTGGCGGACCGTAATTATTCGCGAGATCGAAGTGAGTAATGCCGCGATCAAAGGCGTGGCGCAGCAGTTCACGGCTGTTATCGACGCGTGTACTGTCGCCAAAGTTATGCCACAAACCCAGCGAAATCGCCGGTAACTTTATACCGCTACGGCCACTGCGACGATATTGCATCTGTTGATAACGTTCGGGATGGGGAAAAGCAGTCATGCAGTGTTCCTGTCTCAAGAGGGGGAGAAAGTGACATCAGCTTAGCAGTGTATGCGTTTACACTAAGGCGAAACGGGCCGAAGATCGCAACTTACAGAATTATCTGTCGTCGTAACGTATGCTTGCCACGTTTCACCACGCCACAATGGTGAAAATCTCGCCAATTCAGCCACATCGCTAATACTCCTGATCATCCCCTTAACAAGGAGCTACCGATGAAAACCCTTAACGTTGGCGATTATTTACTGCACCGATTAAATCAAGCCGGCATTCGTCATTTGTTTGGCGTGCCGGGTGATTACAACCTGCAATTCCTCGACAGCGTGATTGCTCATCCCGACATTGCATGGGTGGGGTGCGCCAATGAATTGAATGCGGCCTATGCAGCAGATGGTTATGGCCGCTGCAACGGCGCGGCGGCACTGCTGACCACGTTTGGCGTCGGCGAGCTCAGTGCTATCAACGGCATCGCTGGCAGTTATGCCGAATATGTGCCGGTGATTCACATTGTCGGCGCGCCCGCCAGTCAGGCGCAGCAGCAGGGTGATTGCGTACACCATTCGCTAGGCGACGGCGATTTTGGTCACTTTCTGCGTATGGCGCAGGAAGTGAGTGTGGCATCGGCAGTATTGACGGCGGAAAACGCGGTGACCGAGATCGACCGCGTTATCAGCGAGGCGCTGAAACAACATCGCCCAGGCTATTTGCTGCTGGCGGTGGATGTGGCGGCGGCTGAGGTTGTCATGCCTGCCGAAGCTGACTCACTGCCAGATCATCATCATCAGGTCGCTGCGGCTTTTGCCGATGCGGCTGAACGTCTGCTTGCACCGGCGCAGCGCGTGGCGCTATTGGCGGATTTTCTTGCCTCACGCTGGCAATTGCAGCCTCAGCTTGCGGCGCTGCGTCAGCTGCGCGCGATTCCTGCCGCCACCTTATTAATGGGGAAAGGCGTTCTGAACGAGCAGCAGCCGGGTTACGTCGGCACTTACGCGGCGGAGGGCAGTAGCGACGCGGTGCGCCAGGCGATTGAAGATACTGACGTTACCTTGTGCGTTGGCGTGCGATTTACCGATACCTTAACCGCAGGCTTCACACAGCATCTGCCTGCCGAACGCGTCATCGACCTGCAGCCGTTTCAGGCCACGGTGGCGGGCGAGGTGTTTGCTCCGCTGAACCTGCAACAGGCGCTGGAGGCGCTGATGCCGATTTATCAGCGTCACTGCGCACACTGGCGGCTAGCAGAGGAAGCCGAGTGCGAAAAAAGTGAGCAAACTGCTGCGGCGGTAATCAGTCAGCAGGCATTTTGGCAGGCGATGCAGCGCTCCCTGCGGCCGGGTGATATTATCCTTGCCGATCAAGGCACTGCGGCCTTTGGTGCGGCCGCGCTGCGTTTACCGCAGGACGCACAATTGCTGGTGCAACCGTTGTGGGGATCAATTGGCTATACTTTACCCGCCACCTTTGGTGCGCAGACCGCGCAGCCCGATCGTCGGGTCATCCTGATCATTGGCGATGGCTCTGCGCAGCTGACGATTCAGGAGTTGGGTTCAATGCTACGCGACGGCCAGCGGCCGATCATCTTTCTGATTAATAATGATGGCTACACGGTTGAGCGCGCGATTCACGGTGCTGAGCAACGTTACAACGATATTGCGCAGTGGAACTGGACCGCGTTGCCGCAGGCGATGAGCCAGCAGTGCGCGGCGCAGAGCTGGCGCATCAGCGAAACCGTGCAACTGGCGGCGGTAATGGAGCAATTAATGCTGAATCGGCGTTTGTCGCTGGTGGAAGTGGTAATGGACAAACAGGACTTGCCGCCGTTGCTGCGTAAGGTCACCGCCGCACTGCATCAGCGTAATCGTGGCTAAATTTCGGAAAGTTGCCGCTGTGCAGTGATGCAGTCGATCGGTAGGCTGTGCAGCATCTTTGAATGGATTACGCCCATCAAGCAGGTGGGCGTTGTTGTTTTATTGGCAGGCTTTTATAGTGTCCTGCAATTGTTTATGGCCCAAGCGGAGCAGCAGAAGAATGACAATATACGCCCTGGTCGGCGATGTGGGCGGTACCAATGCCCGTCTCGCATTGTGTGAGGTAGAAAACGGTGCTATCTCGCAAGCCCAAACCTTCTCAACATCAGACTACGACAATCTCGAAGCGGTGATTCGTCATTATCTCGACGAGCAAAAGCAGGACATCAAACACGCCTGTATCGCCATCGCCTGTCCCATCACGGGTGACTGGGTAGAAATGACCAACCACGATTGGGCCTTTTCGACTAAAGCGATGAAAGAGCATCTGGCTTTTGAAAGCCTTGAAATCATCAATGATTTCACCGCGGTTTCAATGGCGATTCCGATGCTGAGCGAAAATGAAGTGATTCAGTTTGGCGGTAAAACAGCGGTTGAAGGTAAACCTATTGCAATTTATGGTGCCGGCACTGGCCTTGGCGTGAGCCACTTAGTTCATGTTGATAAGCGCTGGATTAGCTTGCCGGGCGAGGGCGGTCACGTTGACTTCGCGCCAAACAGTGAAGAAGAGGGTGAGATTCTCGAGGTGCTGCGTGCTGAGATCGGCCACGTTTCGGCTGAACGCGTGTTATCCGGTGCGGGCTTGGTGAATCTTTATCGTGCCATCGTCAAGTCTGATGAGCGTGAGCCAGAAAACCTGAAGCCAAAGGATGTCTCTGAGCGTGCGCTGCAAGACACGTGTATTGATTGCCGTCGCGCACTGTCACTCTTCTGCGTCATCATGGGCCGTTTCGGTGGCAACCTGGCGCTGAATCTTGGCACCTTTGGCGGCGTTTATATCGCTGGCGGCATCGTGCCACGCTTCCTCGACTTCTTCAAAGCGTCCGGTTTCCGCGCAGCATTTGAAGATAAAGGCCGCTTCCGCGATTATCTGGTCGATATTCCGGTCTATATGATCACCCACGATCAGCCGGGCTTGCTGGGCGCTGGTGCGCATCTGCGTCAGGTGCTGGGCCGCGAAATTTAAGTCTGTTGGCGAGCGGCATCCGCCGTTCGCCTTATAGCCTCATCAACAGCCGAAAGGCTTTCACCTTGCTGCGACTCACCGGCACCTGCGCATCTAAATCGCGCAATTTCACCAGATAGGTATTGTTGAACCAGGGTTCTATTTCACGAATCTTGCTCAGGTTAACGCAATATGAACGATGGCAGCGGAAGAACAGCTGCTCTGGTAAACGACTGCAAAACTCACTGATCACCATCGACATGACATAGGCTTCGCGCCGCGTATAGACAAACGTCAATTTCTCATGCGCTTCAACATAATAGATCTCGTTGATATCGGTGACGATAATGCGCTCATCCTTCACTAAATTGACGGTCAGCGGTGAACCCGTGGAAGCATTATGCGGTTGCGACTGCTGCTGGGCGCTGGCTTCCAGTTTCTGCAGCATCGTCATAATGCGCGATTCATGATACGGCTTAAGAATGTAGTCAAACGCATCCAGCTCAAACGCCTCAACCGCATGCTCTTTCCACGCGGTGATAAACACAATTAACGGCTTATGGGCAAACTGATTGATATTCTGTGCCAGCAGCATGCCATCCAGGGACGGAATGTTAATGTCGAGGAAAATGACATCAACACGATGGTTTTGCAGATATTTCAGCACCTCCAGCCCATCATCAAAGCAGGCCTCAACGCTGATTTGGCTGTGTTGCTGGATCATCCAGCTTAACTCTTGCTGGGCGAGAAACTCGTCTTCAACGATGATGGCTTTCACGTAGCGGTTTCCGTGGTGTGGCGCAGCGGCACAGGCAGTTGCTGACCATTCTTGCTTAGAGTAAAGGCGATTTCGGTGCCGGGATGATAACGGGTGATAATCAGGCCCTGCCCGGAGAGCAATTTCACCCGATGATGCACATTCAACAGACCAATTTTGTTGCCGGGCATCTCATTACGTGCCACGCGGCTTATCACATCGTCGCTGATGCCGTCGCCGGTATCACGCACCGCCACGCGCACGCGATCGCCTAAATCTTTTACGCTCAGCGTCACCACGCCTTTGCCGCGACAGGGCTGAATACCGTGCACAATGGCATTCTCCACCAGCGGCTGAATGAGCAGGCTGGGCAGCGTGAAGTGCAGATCTTCATCCACGTCGTAAATCATCGAGAGCTTGTCGCCGAAACGCGCCTGCTCAATCGCGATGTAATCTTTCACCTGCCATAACTCTTTCTTGATGTCGATAAGCTCATCATCGTTGAGTTCGAGGTTATAGCGCAGGTAACGCGACAGATTGATCACCAACTGGCGCGCGGTGTCTGGATTAAGGCGAATCGAGGAGGAGATGGCATTGAGGGCGTTAAACAGGAAATGCGGGTTAATTTTGCTTTGCAGTGCGCGCAACTCAGCCTTGTTCGCCATCTCACGTAACTGCTCAGCTCGCGAGACTTCCAGCTGCGTTGAGATAATTTGCGACAGGCCAATTGCCATCTCTTTTAACGAACCGGTGATGCGATGTGCGCGACGATAATAGATTTTTAGCGTGCCGGTCACTTCCCCTTTTTCCCAAAGGGGAATAACCAACATTGAGTGAATATCTTTGGTGCGATGCGCCTCATCATTGTTCTTAATGATGATCTTGCCGCTGGCGATTGACTGCGCGGTCGTCGGGCTGATGGCATCATCGCCGTTGTGATAGTTTTGCTCGCCGTAACCGACGTAGGCGAGGATTTGCTTGTTGTTAGTGATGGCGACCGCGTCGGCGTGAATGTCGGTGCGGATGATGTCACACACTTTATGCAGCGACTGGCTATCAACCTGGCGAAACAGCGGCAACGTTTTGTTAGCGATTTCCAGCGCCAGCTTGGCCTGACGCGCCGCAATCGCCTCTTTTTCACCCTCGACGCTTTGCACCAGCAGCACGATCAAACCGATACTTGAGGCGCCCAAAATCATGGGAAGCGCAATCTCGGAAACAATCGCCAACCCAAGCCCCATCGGCTTGGCCCACAGCACAATCAGCAGCATGGTCAGGCTTTCGCACAACATACCGCCGAGAATACCGGCGCGCCAGCGTTGCTCTTTGCTCACCCTGCGATTAATCATGCCCGAAGCGATGCCGGCGATGATACTGGTGATTAAACAGGGCACGGCCGTGACGCCATCCATATCAATCAGATAGCGGTGCAAACCGGCAATCACACCGGTGGCGATGCCGACCCACGGACCAAAAAGAATACCGCCGGACATCACTGCAATCACACGCACATTGAGCAGCGAACCGTCGACGTTAATGCCTGACCAGGTACTGAACAGAGCAAATAGCGAGAAAATCGCCGTCACCACCACCTTTTCGCGTACCGAATGCTCATCTTTTTGCAGCAGTTGACGAAAAACCCGCGTGCGAGTGAGGAAGAACAGGCAAATCAGCATCAGCGCCGCGCGATCAAATACCGCCAGCAGCATGTCGAAGTGGGAAGGCAAGGGCATCTCTCAGGCAAGGAAAGGGAGGACATGATAAAAAATGTGATCGCGATCCGCCAGCGCTACTGCGTTCAACAGACCTTTCTCGTAGCCAGGATCAATTTAATCGATTTGATCGCCATAAATGGCGTAATGCTTGTGAGCTAATAGATGAAAACCTTGTTAACAAGCGCACCTTCCGTAGCGGCGCAATTTATTGCGCGATAAATCGCGCCGCTACGGAAGGTGCGGTGATTTGATAGGGTGCTTAACTAATCGGCATGGCGCCATTCATGGCGACCAGGCAACCTCGGCAAAAAGAGGAAAGCTTGAGTGCTAAAAAGAGGATTAGCCAAACCGTGCGCCAATCGCTGGTTGTCGCTAACCCGGTTTGCTATGTTGCCGTTTAAAAAAATCGGAGCTCAGCCATGCAATTACTCACCCCGCGTTTGTCCCTCAGTCGGCTTCAACCTGAAGACTGGCAGATTTTCAAAGCGGTGCATCAGGACGCCGCAACCATGACGTGGGTCAGTGAAATCCCGGATGAAAACGATATCCGCCAACGCTTTACCGAGCGTCTGGCGCCGTGGCAGGCGAGCAGCTTCCATATGCTGTGTCTGGTGGCGCGCATTCGGGAAACCAACGAACCGATTGGCCTGTTTGGCTGCAGCGCCGAATGGCATCCGTATCGGCAGGCCGAAGTGGGTTACATGCTGCGCGCGGCGTTTACCGGCTTGGGTTATGGCAGTGAAGCGCTCGAGGCGCTCTGCACGTTTTTGCTGCAGGCAGAATTTCACAAGCTTAAAGCGATGGTGATCGAGGGAAATTGGCCATCGCGCCGCATTCTGGAGAAAAATGGTTTCGCCCTTGAGGGCACACTACGGGATAATTATCTGCTAAAGGGCCAATGGGTAAGCGATTGGGTGTTTGGCCGCCTGAATCCAAATAATTAAAATTATTTTATTCCGCTCTCGACAATCTTGTTATCAGCGCGTTATGTTCTTGATGCGGTCACCACAGTGACCCACGTCGCTCGGACGGTCCGGGCGCTTACGTAAACCAGAGGACATCATGGCTGATAACAGCACACCCCGTCGTTTCTCGCGTATTGAACGCCTTCCCCCGTATGTTTTTAACATTACCGCTGAATTGAAGATGGCTGCGCGTCGACGCGGCGAAGACATCATCGATTTTTCGATGGGAAATCCGGATGGCCCCACGCCGCCGCATATCGTTGAAAAACTCTGCCAGGTGGCGCAGCGCGAAGACACACACGGTTATTCAACTTCGAAAGGCATTCCCCGTTTGCGTCGCGCGATTTCGCGCTGGTACGCAGACCGTTATCAGGTAGAAATCGATCCCGAATCGGAAGCGATTGTCACCATCGGCTCCAAAGAGGGGTTGGCCCACTTAATGCTGGCCACGCTCGATCACGGCGACACCGTGCTGGTGCCCAATCCCAGCTATCCGATTCACATCTATGGCGCGGTGATTGCTGGTGCGCAGGTGCGTTCTGTACCGCTGGTGGCGGGCGTTGATTTCTTCAACGAGTTAGAGCGAGCGATTCGCGAAAGCTATCCAAAACCGAAAATGATGATTCTCGGCTTCCCGTCGAACCCGACGGCGCAATGCGTTGAGCTCGATTTCTTCGAACGCGTCATCGCGCTGGCCAAGCAGTACAATGTGCTGGTGATCCACGATCTCGCCTATGCCGACATCACGTACGATGGCTGGAAAGCACCGTCGATTATGCAGGTGCCGGGCGCGCGCGATGTGGCGGTGGAATTCTTTACCCTGTCGAAAAGCTACAACATGGCGGGCTGGCGCATCGGCTTTATGGTCGGCAATAAAGAGCTGGTGTCCGCGCTGGCGCGTATCAAGAGTTATCACGATTACGGCACGTTTACACCGTTACAGGTGGCGGCGATTGCTGCGCTGGAAGGTGATCAACAGTGCGTGCGCGATATCGCTGAGCAGTACAAACGTCGCCGTGATGTGCTGGTGAAAGGCTTGCACGAGGCGGGTTGGATGGTAGATCTGCCGAAGGCGTCAATGTACGTCTGGGCGAAAATCCCCGATCACTACGCGCATCTTGGCTCGCTGGAGTTCGCCAAATTACTGATGCAGGAAGCCAAAGTGTGTGTATCGCCGGGCATTGGTTTTGGTGATTACGGGGATACCCATGTGCGTTTCGCGCTGATTGAAAACAGCGATCGTATTCGTCAGGCGGTACGCGGGATCAAAGCGATGTTCCGTGCCGATGGCATTTTGCCGGGAACAGTGAAAGCGCTGGAAGAAGAAGAGGAATAACCATTAAGTGGGGCGACTTACTGTCGCCCCGCCTGGCGGATCTACAGCATCAGTACAAAGGTACCGACCCAAAGCAACAGGAAGAAAGAAATTCCCATCAACGCGTATCTCACAAAACAACTCCTCTGAGCGGTTACCCGGCGGGCGATCCCAAACCCGCGTAACCCGAACAGAATAAGAGAAAGGTGGAGTTCATCACCGCTACACGCTTTCTTCTCAGGTCGCTCCAGGCAAGCCCAGAACAGGATCGAGCGCTAATTTACGCGGATTTGTCCCAAAAATAAATAGGTCGCTTCTGGGATATTGCTCACATTTTCAGCGGGTCTCAATTTCCGGTATTGCTGACATGCCCACGCGCAGTTTAGCCAGATCTGGCTGGTTGGTATCCAGCACAATTTTCACCGGTAAACGCTGTACCACTTTGGTGTAATTGCCGGTGGCGTTGTCAGGTGAAATGGCGGAAAAGGTCGCCCCAGTCGCTGGGGCAATGCTGTCTACGTGACCGCTAAACACCTTGCCCGGCAAAGCATCAACTCTCACGCTCACTTTCTGCCCTTGTTGCACATCCGCCAACTGCGTTTCCAGATAATTAGCGGTGATATAAGTTTGCTGCAGCGGCACCACCGCCAGCAAACGCGTCCCCGCGCTGACGTAGGCGCCGAGGCGCACGGAACGCTGACCGACCATGCCATCCACCGGTGCCACGATGCGCGTATAGGAAAGATTAAGCTGCGCCTGATCGACGCTGGCCTGCGCGGCAGCGACATCGGCGGCGGCCTGACGCACCGCAGCTTGCAGCACGCCCACTTGCTTGACGGCTGAAGCCAGTGCCGCTTCGCTCTGACGTACGGTGGCAGAAGCTGAACGCTGCGTCGAGTTGGCTTTTTGCTGATCGTCCGCCGCGATGGTGCCACTTTTATACAGCTGGTTGTAACGCGCGGCGCTCTGTCCGGCGTACTGCGCAGAAGCCTGGCTCGCTGCTAACGTGGCTTTCGCCTGATCGATAGTAGATTGCTGCTGTTCCAGCTGCGCCTGGCTGCTCAGGCGTTTCGCCTCGCTAACCTGCAGATTGGCCTGTGCGGTTTCAAGCGCCACACGGTAATCACGATCGTCGAGCGTGGCCAGCAATTCACCGGCCTTTACGCGCTGGTTATCCTGCACGTTGACGCTGGCGATGTAGCCGGAAACTTTCGGCGCGACCAAGGTGTAATCAGCATTCACATACGCATCAGTGGTGCGATGATCGTTGCTGGTCATTGATGACCAGACAAAAAAGGCCATCGCTAATAACACCAGTAATAAGGCGCTCAACAGCACCGTTCTTTTCAGAGCAAAAGCTTGCATATCAATTATCTCGACGTCGTCGTAACAGGTTGAATCAGAGTTTGTGGTGGCCAGACACGCTTCGGCAGCCAGACGGTTAACAATAAAAGCAGGGCGGCGAAGGCAATCAGCATTTGGTAGCAATCACTCAGGCTCAGCACCATCGCCTGATGTTTTAGCAAGGTGGCGAAGCCGCTGAGGTTTTCCGCACTGCTGGCGCTGCCGTCGGGCAGCAACGGCAAGCTGCTGCTGGATTGCGCGCTGTTCGGTGCGGTCATCAACCACGCACGGCTGGTGGCGCTATCGACTAACACGTTGGAATGGAATTTCTCCCGGTGGCTGATAAACCATTCAACCAGCGTGCTGGCAGCGATGCTGGAAAAACCGCGTACGGTGTTGAACATCGCCGAGGCAAACGGGCCTTCCGGCGGCGCGACCACGCTGGTGGCGCTCATCAGCACCGGCAAAATCACCATCGGCTGACCGAACGCCTGCAGAATCTGAATTAGCCAAAAATTCTGCCGCGCCCAATCGGTGGTGATATGCATACCCATCAAGCAGGACGTGACCAGCAGCGCCACACCCGCCGTTAACATCCAACGGCAATCTACCCAGCGAATATTCAGCAGCGCGGCGATAAAAGGCGCGATCAGCAACTGCGGCAAGCCAATAGTCAACGCCAGCGGGGCGAACTGCAGCGTGCGGAAACCTTGCACCTGTGCCAGATAGGCCGACGGCAGCGCCGAACCTGAGAGCGACAGAATCAGCACGCCCGCCAGCACCAGCAAACCATGCGCGAGATTGCGTCGTCCCAGCATCTGCAACTTGAACAGCGGCAGCGGGTGAAACCATTCATTAATAAAGAACACAGTCAGCAACGCCAGCGCGCTGAATAATAGGCCGCAGAATAACGATGATTCGAGCCAGTCAAGACGCTCGCCCTGCGTCAGCGCCAGAATCAGCAGCGCCATACCGGAACACCCGGTTAGCATGCCGAACAGATCGATCTGCTTAAACCGTTCAAGGCGCAGCGGATCCTGCGGCAAACCCCAGCCGATCAGTAGCATGGCAATCAGCATGGTGGGCACCACTTGCCAGAAGACAAACAGCCAGCTGACCTCATCGGTCCAGAACGCCGCCAGCGAGGCGGCCATATTTGGACCAAAGGTCGCGGTCAGCGCATAACCGGCTAAACCGTATAATTTCATCGGTGGCGGTAGAAAGCGCAGCGCAACGGTCATCAGCATCGGTGGCAGCGCACCGCCAAACAATCCCTGCACCACGCGCAGAGCGATAAATAGCGTGGCATTGGGCATCAGCGGCAGCAGCAGGCCGCTCAGCATAAAACCGGCGGAGACGATGAGTGCAAAGCGGCGCAGGGAAAAGGTCACGGCGAACCATGGCGCGATCATCATTGCTGCTACTTCAGCGGCCTGATAAGCAGAGATGATCCAGCTACCTTGATCGTAACTGATACCGATGGCGGCGCGGATATCCGCTAACGCGATATCAGTGACGCGATCGTTTAATCCCGACGTAAGCGCGGCGATTAACACGCCAACCAGTCCCAGCGCGAGGCGCAGAGTAAACGGATGGGGTGCCGGGGCCGCAATGGGCTGGGCATTCATAGCAGGCTTCTCGTTATATTGTTGATGCAGTGTATTGCGATGTGATACAGATGGCATCTTACATATCGATATACTGTATTGCAATGTGATACAGGGTGTAAAAGTGCGATCATTCGCGCTAAAGTAGGGCAGGCCAAAAAGGAACGCATCATGGTTGAACTTCCCTCAAGCCGTGAGGATGAAAAAGCGGGTGGCATTCAAGTCATCGCGCGTGCGGCAAAAATTCTGAATGCGCTGGGTGAATATCCTGGCGGCATGAGTTTGGGTGAAATTGCCCAGGTAGTGGATCTGCCGCGTTCAACGGTCCAGCGCATCATTGCGGCGCTGGACAGTGCACAGCTGGTGCGCAGCAGCGGCGCGGGCGGTTTACGCCTTGGTCCGGCGCTGCTCAAACTGATCTCCAGCGTGCACAGCGACGTGGTGGAAATCGTGCGTCCTTATCTCGAACAGCTCTCCGGCGAAATCAATGAAACTGTATCGCTGGCGCGTGCCAGCGGGACGCAGTTGGCGATCGTGCATTATGTGGTGGCGTCGCGCGAACTGCGCGTGGTGCCGCGCATCGGATTGAATCTGCCGCTTTATAGCACGTCCGGTGGACGCGCGTTGCTGGCGCTGGAAAGCGATGACGATGTGCGCGTGATGGTGGGCGAAGCCTATAAAGAGTTGACCGAAATGACGGTGAAAACGCTGCCACAATTGCTGGAGCTGATAGCCGAAGTGCGCGCCAGCGGATTGGCGATTGATCGCGGTGAGACGCTGGAGGGCATTTCAACCATGGCGGTGGCCATCGATACGCTGTTTGGTCGCTTCTCCATCTCATTACTGGTGCCGACGGCGCGTTTTCATAAGCAGGAAGCGCACTATCGGGAGCAAATCATCAAGTGCAAAGACGCCTTGATTCGTGAAATTGGCAAAATGACCGCTGTGGAAGGATAACCAACTGATGAAAACCTTGCTGATGGCCATCGATAACTCACCGGTGGCGGAAAAAGTGATTGCGTTAACCATTGAACAGGCGCTGGCGCATAAGGCGGAGGTCACGGTGCTGTGCTGCGTTGATCCGGCATACTCTTCCTGCAATCAACCGATTGAGATTGATGCCGGGGAAGATCCAGATGATTTTGTCTTGGCGAAAGATGAGCAGAACACCGCTGAAATGGTGGTGCGTCATGCGCTGGCACCATTGCTACGCGCAGGCATAACGGCGAAGGGATTGATTCTGGCGGGTGAAGCGGCGGAAACTATCGTCGCACAATCTGCCAGTCTGAAAGCCAGTATGATCATCATGGGACGCCGTCATCTGTCACCGTTTAACCGCCTGTTAAAAGGTTCGGTTAGCGCGACAGTGATTGAACGCGCCAATTGCCCCGTTTTAATAGATGTACGTAAGGATTAACCCCGCTCGATGCTCTCGCTTTTTCCGATTACGCTAGCGGCGTTCGCGCTGCTGGCGATCATTATTATTCTGCTGGTGCGCACCACTTCATTACGACTGTGGCAAGGCGTGTTGCTGTTTCTGTTGCCGCTGATGCTGGCGAATATTCTGTGGTTCAGTTGGCTGCATCCGCGTCAGGAGCGTCAGGCGCTGGTGGAAGAGGTGACAACCCAGCTCAGCCTCGCGCCCGGCTATCGGCTGTTAAAAATTCAGGAGCCTGTGCTGTGGCAGTTACTCAATCGCGAACTGTTGCATAAACGGCTGGAAGGCGTTCCCGCCGATCAGGCGCTGGGTGATATGCGTGGCTGGCTGATGGATTTTGTGAATAAACGGCTCACGCGCGCTCCGGATGCGGCAATTCTCAACTATGTGCGCGTATCGGTAGAGGAAATGCGGGCGTTGCAGCAGCAGGAACCGCAGCGCTGCTTCCGTTTCCTCTACCCGCAGGTGAATGGTGGCGTCAACCTGCAACAGGTATTGTCACCGGAATTGAATCAGCGCGATGCCGAGGCACTCGAAACGCTGCTGCAGCAGAGTACCGGTAACGAACTGCCGTTGGATCAAACTGCGGCGCAGCGCGATCTGCAAAGTGTGGTGGAAAAGCTGTATAGCAAGTGGGGCGATCGGCTGCAACAGCTGAATATGCCGGCAGACACCGCCGTTGATCGCAGCGCAATGTGCGCGATGTCAATTGACCTCTACAGCGGCATTCTCGCATTGCCTGATAAACAAGCAGCTAATCTTTTACGTAAGATGGTCAGCCTTACCGGATAGCGGGCAAAAAAAAAGCCCGCTCAGCGCGGGCATGAAGGTCACTTATCGGTCTATTTTCTTATTAACTCACCTGGTGTGGTGCAGACTTCGTTTTGTCTGGAAGCATCATCGCACCGTAGGTTTGATAAGGAAAGCCGTTTGGTTTTATCGATTTAATTGGTAAAAGCTTTTCAATATGCAGACATTTCGCGCTTCATTCCTATAGATAAGCGCGGCATTGCATTTTAGACTGCAATGCTTGAGAGGAAACACTAATGAATAAAATGCTTATTAGCGCATTGGCGCTATTTATGCTGGCGGGTTGTAGCGTCAGTAAACCGGGGGGATTTGAGCGCGTTGATGAAGATACCCGCTCAAATACCGTGCAGTATCGTTACGATCCGCAAACGTTGAATAAAGACGCCATGGAGATCGATCTTGCGAATTATTGCAGTCAGCGTGGATTTGATAAGGTGGAATCGCTGCCGTCGCAAAACAGCAATTTGCCTGGATTAAAAAAAGCCTGGTACCAATGTAATTACGCAGTGAAAAGCTAAAAAAATAGGGCGGGATAAATTCCCGCCCTTGTTACTTTCTTATTATTTGCTGTGTGTGCTTTGCCCAACTATCTGCGGTGTCCATAACCGCCATGCCCATGGTGCCAGCCTCCGCCACCATGATGGCCCCAACCCGGGCCGCCGCCTCCACGATGGTGATCGATTATACAGCCACTCAACATCGTCATAATGGCTACAACCGATGCAACCTTAATAAGCTTCTTCATGGAGAGTCCTCCTCTGTTCCAATGACGCCAGATTACAGGGGAATAGTGGAGTGAAGATGCAGTAAATGTAGAGTTATTGCAGAATGTATTACGGAGTATGTCAATTAAATGCTAAAAAAGGCGGGGAGTAAAATATGCCAATCAGAATAAGCTGAATGCTTGAATATTTTAACGCGATTACTCTGAAAGGCAAGGCTTAATAATAGCGGTTCTCAATTAAAAGCGTATTGTGCATAAAGTATGGAGAAAAGGGATGCCGCGTATTAATGCGGCATCCTCGTTAATTTAATTATGCAGTAAAGGTTCAGCCACGTTTTGACGATGTGGCAGACGTATGCTCAGTGATAGCACCAGTGAAATCACCAGCAAGGTCATAATCAGGCTGAACGTCACAGTGAAGCCGCCAAATGCAGATGCGACCAGCGAACCCAGCACGCTGCCGATGCCGAAACCGAGGTAAATCAGGCCATAGTTTTTGGTCAGATTGTTCAGGCCGAAGAAATCGCTGACCAGCGACGGGAACACGGTGATGGTGCCACCAAAGCTGAAAGCGACGCAGGCTAAGGAGAGGAAGAAGCTTGCTTCGTTCATGTGAGTAAACAGCAAAATGCTCATCCCCACCAGCGAGACAATTTGCGCCAGCGTGATGACGCGGATACGCGCCATTTTATCAGACAGCACGCCAAGAATAAGGCGGCCGCTGAGGTTGGCAATCGCAATCACCGTCACCGCATTGGCTGCTGTCTGCGCGCTAAGATGAACCATGCCTTCGCCAATATCCTTCGCCACGCCAATCACGTACAGGCCGCTCATGCAGGCAGTAAGGAACATCAGCGCCAGCATCCAGTACTGTGGTAAACGCACCGATTGTGCCAGCGTGTAATCTTTTGCCTCACGTTGCGCATTGCCGCCGCTCTTCTGTATCGGGGCATCACGCATCAGCAAAGCGCCCACGATGATCATGCTCATCGCCAATACGCCCCAGATCATGAAGGTGTTCTCCAGACCTTGTGCGCTGAGCAGGGCGCCGCAAATAAATTTGAAGCCGAGGCTACCTAAACCGTAAGCGCCGATGGAGCAGGCCGAAATTAGTCCTTTACGCTCCGGGAACCACTTCACGCAGTTAGAGAGCGTCATCAGATAACCGGCACCATCGGCCAGACCCACCAGAATCCCCGCGCTGAGGTACAGCATCATCAGATTGTCGGCATGGGCGGTCAGCCAGAAACCTACCGCCATCAGAATGCCCGCGCCGATGGTGACGTTGCGCACACCAAAGCGCTCCTGCAATTTCCCGGCAAGCGATGATGCGATTGCCAGTCCAAGACTAAGTAAACCGAACGAGAAAGCCACTTCACTGATGGGCGCATCCAGCTTGTTCGCCAGCGGGCCGTTAAACAGGCTCCAGGTATAAACCGAGCCTAGAGCAAACTGCGTGATGATGGTGCCAATAAGGGTAAGTATGCGGGTACGTTGGTCATTCGCCGTGGCTACTGTTTTCATTTTTATCTCTCACTCGAGAAAGCGGAATCTGTGGAGATAATAAGTGGCTCCCGCGCGTGCGGGGGAAGCGAGGGCGTGAATCGACGGGACAACGGAATGAAATGCAGCGAACTGGGCATGAATGACATTGTGATGACAGCGAGTGATGTCATTTTAACCCTGGCGGTTGCTATGGGTAACCATGTGTAACCACTTGTATCGATCGCGCCTTATTGCCTGCAAAGTTGGGGATGTTTGCCAGGCTTATAATTCATTCAAAAGGAGGAAATATGAAAGACCGAGCATATGAATCCGCGTCAAGCGAGGATGAGGTTTGCTGCATTATCGGTCAGGCGGTGATCGAGTTAAGCGATGAGCATCAACCAGTGAATAAATCCACGTTGTCGCTGAAATTATTGGCAATGGCCGACCGCGACAAAGATGATGAACGCGTCCTGCTTTACTGGATTGCCAGAAAAGCCATAACTAAACCTCACCAGCTCAATATTGGCGTTCAGGGCTGGCGCTAGAGGAGCAAAAGAGCGGGCGCAATGCCCGCTCTGGTTATTTAGGCCGTACGCAAACGGCCCATTGTCGGCCAGCGGACAAACATCACCATATTTCCCGTCAGAATCATCACTAAACCCACAATCGCATTACTGTGCCACTGATAACCTTCGTAAAGCGTGGAGAGCGTAAGTGCCACCAACGGAAACAGCAAAGTACTGTAAGCGGCCTGACTGGCACCAATACGACCCACCAGCGTGAAATAGGCACCAAATCCCACTACCGAACCCAATATCGCCAGGTAGCTCATGGCGCCTAACCACTGAATATTCAGGGCTGGCGCGAGTGCATCGCCATTTAGCAAGGCCAGTGCGGCCATCACCAATGCGCCATACAGCATGGCGTAGCTGTTCGTGGTCAATACATCACGCTGACGACGCTGGTGGCGCAGTGAAATCATGTTGCCAAAGGAGAAGCCTAAGGTGCCGAGCGCGCTCAGGCCAACGCCCCACAACAATTGTGGCGCAGGATGCGCAGCCTGAATATCGTTCCAGAACAGCGCGACAATGCCGCCAAGGCCAAGTATGGCGGCCGGTAACAGGCGAAACGATGGACGCTGACGGAAGAAAATCCAGCTGTTAAGCGCGTTATAAAGCACGGCCATTGAGAAAATCACCGACTCCAGCCCGCTGCTAATCCACGCGGCAGCATGATAGAAACAGACAAAGTTGAAACCAAACACGCAGCAGCCCTGCAGCAGGCAAAACAGATGATCGCGCTTATCCAGCGCTCGCAGCCTGCGCAGCAGTCTAAGGATGACAAGCATCACCAGTGATGCCAGTAAGAAACGCCAGAAAACCGCCACCAAAACTGGCGTATCAGCCGCTTCCTGCTGCAGGAAAATGGCGATCCAGGTGGTGCCCCAAATCATTACTACGGCAAGGTATAACATCACATTCATAACGCGCTCTCCGACACAATCTGGCTCGCAGTGTGGCGTGAATAGCCATGCGCCGCTTGCACGCTTTTGCGCGGCAATTGCAAAATCTTGCGCTTTTTCCTTTTGCGTCCCGCTGTGACCTGTTTTCTGTCCGCTGAGATCCGTACACTGAGCACTAATGAATTTCGAGTGATATGAATCATGGCCGATTACCAGACTTTCAACATGCTACAGCGCCACAAAGCGCAACTGCGCGACAGCGTGCAGTTGTCGAGCGGCATTAAACTGGCGGCCTGGTTTAACAGCGGCGATCGCGTCACCAACCTCAGCAATCACCACACGTTGAGCCTATATACCGCCGACGGCTATGAAACCTGGCATAAAACCCCGCATGGCTGGCGCAACGGCGGCGGCCCGGATCGTTTTTGCCTGATGCCCAGCGGCGTAGAGTCGGTGTGGGATATTCGTGCTGATTTATGGTTTGTGCATCTTTATTGCACCGATGAACATCTGCGCCATCTGGGCGAACAGATCTGGGATCGCAGTCCATCGCGGCTCAATCTGCATGAAAAGATTTTTTCTGCGGATGACCGCATTACGCAACTCTATCGCCACTTCTTGCTAAGTAGCGACTGGCAACAGCCGGCAAACCAATTGATGCTTAGCAGCGCGTCAACATTACTGGTGACGCATCTGTTGCAACGCTACAGTGATGTGCAATGGCACGCGCCGCAGGTGCGTGGCGGTCTGGCACCCGCCGTGTTGCGGCG
Source organism: Enterobacter ludwigii (assembly GCA_900068845.1). Taxonomy (GTDB): domain Bacteria; phylum Pseudomonadota; class Gammaproteobacteria; order Enterobacterales; family Enterobacteriaceae; genus Pantoea; species Pantoea ludwigii_A. Next base: position 966,870 of record CEFQ01000005.1, on the reverse strand, counting down.
CGTAATGGCGTATATTGATGCGCAGCTCGATCAACCGTTAACGCTGGCGCAACTGGCAGCCGAAGCGGCGCTGAGCGAATACCATTTTGCACGCATGTTCCGTAGCAGTGTGGGCGAGGCACCGCATCAATATGTGATGCGCCGCCGCATGGATGCTGCGCTGCAGTTGCTGAAATTCAGCCGTTTGCCGCTCACCGAAATCGCACTGCGCTGCGGTTTTCACTCTTCCAGCCACTTCAGTAACCGCTTCCGTCAACTGCATGGTGTAACGCCCTCAGCATGGCGACAAGATCAGGGCTAATGACGATCTCACTTGTAAGCGTTGTAATTGTCCGCAACAACCCGTCTTTTTTCTGAACCCATCTCCCAGTTATGCATTTTCAAACGATGTGACGCCTGTTTTTTATTCGTTTTAGCGTAGGATGCTTTGCAGGGAATTGAAGGTATCACATTGATTAAAATGATAAGTTACACGAGGGCGTAATAATGGAAAAGCGCGTTTCTAAGCTGGAAGCGGATATCGTCGAAATCAAAACAGACATGGCTTTAATGAAGACGGACATTGCGGTTATCAAATCCAATTACGTCACCAAAAGCGATCTTTACCAGGAGATCGGCAAAGTGCATCAGGATATAGGCAAAATTCATCAGGAATTGAGCAAACAGACGAAATGGATAGTTGCTGGCATGATGAGTACTGCAGGCGTGACGCTGGGGCTGGCGAGGTGGCTGTTTTAAGCGGCAAAAGAGTAAAATCTGGTGTCCCCTGCAGACGTCTAATACACCGCCTAACAAGTTGCACCATATAGAGTTTTTCAAATTGGAAGAATTCTTTACCCAGCATTTTACCCGCCGCAGCCGGAAATGAGCTTGTTTTTGAACTCCAAGTGATCGCGATATTTCCAGCGAGAGCGTCCGCTGATTTTGATGGGCTTGCAGAGGGTGCCGTCTTTTACACGGTCATAAATGTAGGTCTTGCCGAAACCAGTATCGGCCATGATGAATTTCAGGTCAACGAGTGTGTCTTCGCGCAATTCCATAATTGAATTCTCCAATGTCGGTATATAGCAACAACCCAACCCAACCAGAGCAAATGTGACCATATAGCCACACTCACTCCTTAGGTGGTTTGCCGAGGATAAAAGAGATGATTACTGCAGCGAGAAGGCTGAAATCGATGATGACCTCAGCCGGGGTGATGTCTTCGCAGGTGGTGGTCACAGCTCTTTAACTTCTTTCTCTCCGTTCGCCCATCCATCCTCGAAATCCGTTTCTCCTTTTTCAACCATCACAGCGTGCTCAACAACATCAGACCAATTCATGTTGTTTGCTGCCCAATCCTCAACCTCGAATGGGTCGGAATCGAATAGCGGCATTGTGTCCTCAGTAAGGCTTCGTTCGACGTCACCGCCAACTTTATGCGCGTAATAAGCTGCGCGATTGCGGGCGATAATTTCGACTGGAACGGCCCACACGCTTTCGTCGGGCATGGTTACGAACAAACTCTTAGGCATAACAACTCCTCACGCAGAGCGCGATAAAGGTTAATGGGGTGGGGGATTATTCTTGGGTGAGAAACTGAAGCTTTTGCGGAATTTCTAAATCATCTTCACTGTGCTGGTCGCAGTAAAACTCCAGAGCACGCTCAATCAATTCCACTTGCTCAGAAGTGAAGTGGTCATCCCGCGCATCGAAATAAGCGACACGAATCGGCTTGCCGCCGAGAATATCAGTGTTTGGGCCTACTGCTGGCGCAACACCTTCGGGAAACTCTACTGTCAGTGTGTAAACGTTCATGCTGCCCTCCGTTGCTTAGCCGCACGCTCAATGCGCTCATAATCATCTTTGCATTCAGGGCAGCAGAAGAAGCCCTTATCCACTTTCTCCTCGCAGTAGTGGCAAGCGCCGGTGAAGGTCATGGTCGGCCTTTCTCTGTTGGCGAGCGCAACTTCAATCATTTGCAACTCAAGTGCTGCTGCTTCGTCGGCGATATCACACATTTTCCGCCTCCTTAAATGCCTGCTCACACTGCAAAGCCACCCGGTTAATGTGCTGCTCCATAGCCTGCAGCGACTGCACATCTGACAATTGCACATCCAGATGAATCAGGCCGGTGATCGCCTGGCTAAGTTTTGGGTAGTAGCCAACAAGAGAGAGATATTCACTGCCAGCGTTCTTGCCTTCCTTGACTGTCTTCTTCTCCTGAACGATGTACTGAAACTGGTCAGCGGTTAGGACGTATTTGTCGCCGATATCGATTTGCATGATTTTCTCCAGGCACAAAAAAACCGCTTTCGCGGCATTGGGATTTATTCGGGGTGGGGTTATTCGGGCTGAGGCGCTGCAGCAATCATGGCTTGATAAATGCGACGAAACTTACCCCTGTCAGTTCCAGCCATTGCAAAGTGACCTTGTGACATCATCTGTCGTGTAGGCTCGCGCGGCACCTTCACCCACTCTGCACCACCTGTGGCACATATAGGCTCTATTGGTGCTGTGTGTGGAGCATTAAGGCGCACAACCTTATCGACGGCATAGTTAGCCATTTGTGATGCCAGCTCGTAAGTACCCTCAACTCCGTGTGCCGCACAAAACATCTTTGCGTCATTTGCATCGAATGGACCAGGCAACTTCAACGCCGGGCTTGCAGGTTGGGTGAGTGCGGCCTGCCATGCTTGCCATAGCTGCTGAAGAACCTGACCGCGATAATTACCTTTTTCATCTTTAAGCAGACGAGTATCGTATATTAACGATGCCCATTTCTCGAACCGGCGTTGCTCTTCGGTCATCATGATTTGCACCTTAAGCCGGCAGTGCGGATTACTTTTTTAATCTCTTTCACTGGTATGCATACAATCTCATGCGATAAATCATCGTGCTCATACCAGAGCTTTTTGCAGGCGCTTAAATCAATCGGCTTCAGCGCTTTCAGCGCCACTCTCGCCATATCCACCACCCAATCCAGATGGTCTTGCGGATTGGCGATAACGTCGCGGCAATGTACTGCAAGTTGCTGGTTGTTAGTCATGGTTGGCTCCTTCGGTGTTGCCGGCGCGGAGTTCTGACGCGGTGCTGTCTGCAATGTTTGCGCATTCCTGCACGATGTCAGCTACGCGCCCTGGAAACTCATCCAGACAGGCAAGAATGCGAGTCGAAACCATGCTTGCTCCCTCAGCCCGAACCTCGTTGAGGATGGCGTCAGTGGCTGGGGTTTTGATGTTAACCAGGAATCCCATCACTCGCTGCGCTTCCTGCGTAGAGGAGAAGAAATCATCATCTCGCATGAAAGTGATATCTGCGATTCCTGATTTAATCTCGGCATTCTCCGCCAGCACCGCATCCAGCTTTTGCTGCAGGGCGCCACGCTCATCTATAGCTGACTGGTACAGCAGATGTGCCTTTTTCAGGTTGTCTTGCGCCGCCATGTATTTTGATGCGTATTCATCGGCGGATTGCTGCAGGGCTGCGTAGTCTCTGTAAAAACAAAGTTCGCCGTTATCGTCATGCTTGACCTGTGACTTAGCGAATTGCATATCTAAGCTTAAACGCTTAACTTCACTCATATCTCTTCCCCTCATTCGCCAACCGGGTACAGGCCAGCGTCGATTAATCTGGCGCGGCGCTGTGCCGCTACTCTTGTAACTGAGCGCCGAAGCGTCCACGCATGGTGTTGGTAAAGTCGCGCCACTCGTAATCGTCTACCTTCCTCGTCACGATGATATGTGGCAGCGGCGGACGCTTAGCCATGACGTAATGCTCGCGGCGCTCAAGCTCTTTGATATACAGATATTCCTTTCTCTGTGGCGTAAGCAGACGAGGGTGCTCCTTTCCCTCTTTCGATGCCTGTAAGGCCGCCACGACACCGGCTAGCGCTTCCTGCTTTAATCTCTGGCGTTCACGATCGCTCTGAAGTTGCTTGATGTATCTAGCGCGATCGTCTTCATTCAGGCGTGCGTAATGCGCCGATTGAATCGGTGTCATTTCCATGGTGGCGGCCTTATTGGTGGGTTAAATCAGAAGGGGATGTCCGGATCGAACTGGTTAGATGCGGTAGATTGCCCGCGCGATTGCTGCTGATTCGATGGCGCTCCGTTTCCCGCTTGCTTAGGTGGCAGGTCGATGTCGCGAACAAGAATTGTGGGTATGGATGCCTTGCTGCCATCATCACGATCCCATTCTTCCAGCACAAACTCACCGCTCACGGTAACCTTTGCGCCCTTGGTGATGCCCTGCGTTAACTTCTCAGCCATCGCGCCGAACATTTTGCATTGCAGCCAGGAGGTTTTCTCTTTGTCACCAAAGCCGGATTTGGCCGGCAGTGAAAAGGTAGCGATATGCTTTCCGTTCGGGGTAACGCGCAAAACGGCATCCTTGCCTACAAATCCAGAGATAGTGATTGTGTTTATACCCATGATTAATCGTGCCTCGAAAATTGGTTATGTAATTTTTCTCGTGCCTCTGAAGCAACTAGGGAGGCGAGCTCCAAGTCCTCGTAATAGCCAAGATGAATACAATTTTTTCTAATTGTTACCTGAGCTTTCCATTTTGAAATTTGACTATTCCATGACACGCCTTTTATGCCTGACTTGTTTCTGACGCTTCTCTTCATATTCCACATATTGGAGAAGATGTCGCAGGCGCGAAGATTTGCCATGCGATTGTCTGACCTTATCCCATTGATATGGTCAATCATGGGTGGCATTACGCCATGAACAAACATCCAGGCTAGTCGATGAGCTTTGTACACCTTGCCTTTAATCTTAATTTGCCAGTAACCGTCACCACTCATACTTCCGGCAACATCACCTACGCAAACATGTGACTTTCCGCCCGGACTTACTTTCCATGTGAGCAGGCCTGTTTCTGGATTAAAGTTGAAGAGAGTTTTCAACTCCTGCTGGCTGATTGGCATTATGCTGCTGCTCCTTCCAGTTCAGATTTCTTAATTTCGTAGACTTCCTTAGCCTTGGCCTGCTCAGGAGTTCCATCGAGCATTTGCCATGCTTTTGCGAAGGCCTGCTTCAGCTCTTCAATCGTTGTTTTCTGCAATGCAGCTTCACTGAACGCTGCCAAAACTGCATCAGGTTGCGGCTTAGGTTTCTGCTGTTGCTGTTGCTGCTGAGGCCTTGCGTTGTTTTGCTGCTGCTTATGCTCGTTAGAATCGGCATCCTTAGAGTCATCAATTCCGAACAAGCCATTCAGGCAGTATTTGCGGGCATATGAGCTGGTTGCGCCGGTAATCTGCGCCTCATCCATGCCTTTCTTATCAAGCGCCTCACGAGCCATTGCTGTCGCGCTGTGGGCTGCTTCGCCATCTGTAATCGTCGCAGTCGACTTCACGTAATAACGATCGCCAATCAGCACTATCTCGTCTGAGATTGAGAGGAAGAGGCCATTCAGCAGCGGCTTAACGCCCTCCAGAATGTCCTCGCAGCTTCGATAATGGTATTTGCCGAAGTTGTTGTATTGGCCTTTAGGCGCGTTGAGCGTGCTCTGTATTGTCGCTAGTCGTGCGTAGAATTCTTTACTCATGGCATCCTCCCATCATTTCAAACTGGCGCTCCGTGCGGTGATCGGCAATCGCATCCTTTGCGGCTTGCTCGTATGTCATAGGGTTGGAAAGGTCGCCCAGCACACCCTGCATGAATTCAATAAACGCTGCGTCGTCATCGGTCATGCTGCTTTCTCCTGATGAATTGTGTAGCCCTGCTCTGAAAGCCACTCCATGACGTCCTTGATGTCCAGCTGGTTGAGAACCTTCTTGCCGTCGAAATCCAGCAGAGACACCTCTGTTAGTTCGGCGATCATCATTCCGGGGCGCTGTCCGGCGCGGGTTTCGATTTCGCCGCATTCGATTTTTATGTTCATGCCAGCGCGCTCCTTAACAGGTTCATCGCTACCGCCCACTTAGCGGCGCTGCTATACAGGACGGCTTCACGCGAAAGCTCCTGAGCCTTTCTGAAATGACGTGTTCTCATGGTTCGCCTCGCTGATTCAGAGTGTCCAGAAGTGAGCGCAGGCCAGAACGGAGGCGGCGCACTAAACGGTCGAGTTGTGACGTGTTAAAGCCGAAGTCACCCATGTGGGTGGCCCCAGCGACGGCGTATGTCTGCATGGGTGATTCCTTGGTGTTGGTTAAGTGGTTAAATCAGTAGGTGATGCTGGTATGCGGGATTTTGCTGTCTTTCAGCGCAACCAGAACTTCAATTGCCTGCTCGCGGGTTAGGCTGGTGTGGCCCAATAGAGCGGTGACAATCTCAGTGCTAATCTTCTTGCGATGGGCTTCATTTGCTGCACGCGCTGCCGCTTCGTCCGCGATGCGTTTCTCTTCAGCCAGGCGGGCATCTTCCGCTGCTTTGGCTTTGCGCTGCTCTTCTGCGATGGCTGCCTGCTTATCGCGCTCAGCCTGCTCACGCGCTTCCTGCGCCAACCGTGCGGTGCGCTCCTGTGCTTCTTTGGCTTCACGCTCTGCACGTTCCTGTGCGGCTTTTGCGTCGGCCTCGGCCTTTTCCTTCGCTGCCTTCAAATCAGCCTCACGACGTGCTGCTGCTTCGCGTTCCTGCTGGGCTTTCTGCTCAGCCTCAATGCGTGCCTGCTCGACAGCCAGACGCTTAATCTCTTCTTCGTGAGCAATGTGCTGGCGCTCTGCTTCGGCTTTGGCTTCAGCTGCGTCACGGTCGAATTTGTCATTCAGAAGCAGGGCGATTTCATGATCGGCTTCGATTTGCGCTGCCAGCTTTTCAGCATCGATACGCACTTCTTCTTCGGCCTTGATGCGTTCCTGCTCGGCCTCCCATTCAGTCAGTGGCTTGCGCGTTTCATCACGCAGCGCGTCGCAGGCATCAACAAAGCGCTTAATCTCTGCTTCAGCGGGCTTCACGGCTTCCTTAAGGCGCCTGAGGTAGTCACGCCCCGGCTTCTCGATTGCTGTCTTGCTGCGTGATACCTGCGCCGCCAATGACGCAACACGAGCGCGACCTTTTGCCGTAGTGAGGTCTGGAACCTCATTGACCTGCTTGCGAATCTCTTCAAGAAACGCATCGAGTCCGTTCGGCACATAAAGCGTTGGCGCTTGCTCTGGCTTTACCTCAAGCACTGCTAATTCCGTTGTTTCACTCATTTGCATTTCCTTCAGGCAAAAAGAAGCCCAGCGTTGCGCCGGGCGTAAGGATGTAACGTTCTATTTGTTGCTCAAGGGCTCGACTCTTAAGCGTTGGTGCGGAATGCACCGTTGAGCTGACTAGACAATCAGCTCTGCGGTGTCACTCAATCCCAGGCTTTGCTCCACGCCTCTTCAGGCGTAAGTCCATCGTCATAATCCTCACGCCATTCATCAGGGAAGTTAGCCTTTTCACCTTTCTTGGCTGCATGGTCACGCAGAAAATCCATCCACTCGTCGAAACCAAAATTCTCGTTTGTCATCTCAAATCCTCGCTATCATCGCCAACCCCATCAGCAAAGCAGTCACTACCCAGCAGATAATGCAATCTTGTGTGCTCATGGTATTGGCCTTGGTTAAGGTAAAAAGAAACCCGCTCGGTGTGGGGTTATGCTTTCTCAACCGTGTAGCCGCTTGACTCAAGCCATTCGACTACTTCAGATTCTCCGATGGCATCAAGCAAAGCCGCCGAAGTGTACTCTGGTACGATTTCGTCAGCCTTTATGGCCTCAGAAATCTGTAAGTCTTCTAGCTCTACTTCAATAACAAGGCTGGAATATTCACGCACCGCTGAGATGCCAGTGATTGATGCCGCTCTAAATGTTCCGCTAATGCTCATACTCACCTCTTATCAGTTCTGCTGCGTCCACGCTGTTTAGTGAACAGGTGGCGTAAAAAAGGCCGCTTAAGCGACCTTCGTGAATTCTGCGTTATCTTCTGGCCGGAATTGCTTAGGGCAATCTCCAGCAGTCCATAAGTTATTGGTAGTCCATTCCTTTGAACCATCCAGCATGCGGATAGAGAACTTGCGTCCACCAAAACCAAGAAATTTGCTATCGGTGTTAGGTGAATTTCCGCCATCTCTGTAAAACGCGCCGTTAATGACAATCATCCCTTTAACTTTCAGCTTATCTAGCCAGAAATCGCATCCGAAACAGAGCTGGTTCTGTATCAATTTTTCTTCGTGATAATAGGTTGCAAACTCAGGCATCCCGCATTCTTTGCAAATGTGGAAGTAGTCGCCATCCTTTAGCTTTTTATCGAAGTAACTTTCGTTTCGCCTGAAGCTTTGAATTGCATCCTCACAGTCTGGATTGTCTTTGTTAGCCTCGCACCATTCGTGTATGACGTTTCCCATCATCACCTCGCCGTCACGTTGTCTTTAGATTTCCGATAGCCTGCTGCAAATTGCGCTACATCCGGCAAACACACTGCTCCACCTTCCTGCTTATCTCGCAGACTAGGGGAGGAGGTGGCTCGAGCTACCTTCGCTGTACAGCCCAATGAGAGCTTCGTGAAGGCCCGATCGATTCTTTTGGTGTAACCGTCACGCTCAATCTGTTCAGTCGATTTGCGTGCGTTGTACGCAGCCATACGGCGTTGATTTCTGTTCATCACTTTGCTCCGTTACGTTTGGCGACTTTAGCGCGCTGCTTTTTCAGTACGCGACGGTAGTTGCGATCGTTCTGGTTGCGCATCGAATCCCAAAGGTCGGCTTCACGATAAGCAGATGATTTCTGGTATTTCTCGTTCATGGGTATTCCTCGATGAGTGTTTGGGTGATTGGATGGCCGGTGCTGATCTCCGGCTTACTGGTTAGAGCGCCCTCACTACCAGTGACTCTGTCTTGAGGCGCCGGTTGGTTACGGCTTGCCATGGGCGCTGTTTATACATCGGTCGCGCATCAGCCTGCGCATTCATCCAATCCCGAAGCACTCGCCTCGGCCTGTGTATTCACAGGGTCATATTGTTAAAGAGCTGAAATCCGTTTCGTTGTTCGCCAGCGTCCTGCTGTGGGATAAACAATAGCTAAAGCGATAATCGCAGTCAATCGCCTAAACGATAAATGACATAGATAAAGCGATAATTTGTTGAATGATAAAGTGATTTATTTTTGTAAGGGCAAAAAAAAAGACCGCGTTTGCGGTCTCTAATTTGAGGAGGGGATTGTTGAAGGGTTAGTAGTCCACTTCCGACCACCAGAATACGCGGCCCAAAATTTCCACTTCATTCAGGCTCTTATCTTCATCTGGATGCTCCGCTTTGTTATAGCTGCGGATGCTTACGGTCTCCGGGCCAACACGGAACAACATTTTAATGCGCTTCCATCCATCTTGGTTAATTGCATACATCTTTCCGTCGATGATCTTCTTGTCATCAGTATTTATGGCAACGGTAGCGCCATCAGAGATTCTCGGTTCCATACTGTCACCCCTTGCCGGAAAGCAAAGAATCCCTGATCCATCAGTTTTTGCCCCAATGCGGCGCAGTGTCGCTTTAGAAAACCTAAGCATGTAACCGTTGTAATCCTCTTCGCTATAGCTGCCATCCCCACAAGCGAACTCAATGTCCTTGAGGAAGGGCACTTCAACTTCATCATCATCTAGCGGAGTACTACGATCCCATGCTTTAACGCCAACCCATTCATTTTCAGGAGGAATGGTTGAATCTGGGTGATGCGCTCCGCTTTCTGAATGATGCATTGGCTCTTCGCCAGTTGCAAGCCACTCAGCGCGGACGCCCAGAACTTTGGCTATATCAACGGTTTTGCGAGAACCATTAGAGCCATTAAGAAGTTTGTTGATTGTGGACTGCGCCATGTCAACGGATTTAGCAAGCCTCCCTTGCGTCATACCCGCCTGTTTCATGGCTAAGTCGAGCCGTTCGGAAAAAGTCATATACACCTCAGATTTAGACATCCAATTCTATCGCTGGGGCGATTTATAATCAAAATCGCAAAGGCGATTGATTTTCGCTAAAGCGATAGTTAAACTCACCCTTAATCAATCGAAGAGGTGATTATGAAAAACGCAGCTGTCGAAAAAGCGATTGAGATTGCCGGTAGCCAGATGGCGCTAGCGCGTCGTTGTGGCAAGGCGCAGTCAACAATCTGTGACTGGCTGAACGGTAAGAAAAGGATTTCCCCTGAGCACGTCCACTCTCTGGTCGCTGCTACAGATGGAAAGATCCCTGCTTACGAGTTCCGCCCTGATTTACCAGCTCTGTTCCCACACCCGGGGCAAGCAGCTTAAGTAACACCGCTCTTTATCAATCTGACCGCCCTCGGAACACCAGGGCAAAACCAAAGTGACTTGCTCACCGCAATGTCACGCAACCAATTCAACACGGAGAAGTATCTGTTATGGAAGCTGCAAAGTACCGCAAAAAAGCGTCTCGCATTGAGTCGCAACTGTTAGGGAAGTTGGCCGTAATGGGCCAGACAAAGTTCGCAAAGCTGATGGGCGTTCCTGATTGCAAGGTCACCCGGATGAAAGATGGTTTCTTCAGCCAGGCAGCTATGGCGATGGCAATTCTGGAGTATGGGGTAGACGACACGGAAATAGTCGAACTGGCGCGGAGATTTGCTGACGTGCTTACAAAGAAAAAGCCACCTGCTGTAACAGATGGCTCTCAAATCACAATCGAATTCTGACAATCGACGGAGTTAATAATGCCAGGACTAACTGGATATGTAAACAGTGGAGAACAATCGCATGGGTAATTTGCAGCGAGTGGACTTCGTTAACAAAGTATCACTACCAGATAAGCCAGGAGGTCATGTGGCCGACCTTGAAAATGGCTTTCTGCGGCTGGCTAATCAGATTCAGGATGCACTTTGCAAGGTTGAGTTATCAGGTCGTGAATTCCGCGTTCTGAACTCAATTATCCGCCTGACATATGGATGGTCGAAAAAAGAGGACAGGATAACCAACAGCCTCATTGCTGACATTACCGACCTGAGCGTTAAGCACTCTTCGGAGGCAGTGAACAATCTTGCAGAGCGGCAGATTCTGAGCCTGAGACGCATCGGGCAGACACGCTATATCGGCATCAATACAGACTTGGAAAAATGGGCTTATAAGAAGCCAGTTCCACTGGTTTCAAAACCTGAAAAAACGGATGTGCCAACCATCCCCGAAAACAGGGATAACCATCCCCAAATTCAGGGATCACCATCCCCGGAATCAGGGAACACCAAAGACATTCTTCCAAAGACAGATAAAAACAAACTACCCCCTAAATCCCCCAAGGGGGAATCACCAAAGTTTGACCCTTTCTCGATACCCGTTCCTCTATGGCTCAACCAGCAGGCATGGCATGAATGGGTTCAGTATCGACAGGAAGCGAAGAAGCCTATCAAGACTGAAATGACAGTCACCAAGGCGTTCGGCGTCCTGAAAGACTGCCTTGATAACGGGCATGATCCGGTGGATGTGATAAACGCCAGTATTGCTAACGGCTATCAAGGCCTGTTTAAACCGAAATTTCCTATCCGCAAGCCGTTACCTTTAGCTCAGCAGCAACCTGCACAGCACTGGAACAGTCGCGAAGCCTGGGAGAATGAATTCCTATGAGACAACTCGTATCTGCAATTCAAAACCGCGATGGTAACGCGCTGGCCCGCCTGGCTGGCGACGTCCCGCAACCGGTAGACCGTGTTCTGCAGGAAGGCGATGAGAAACTTGTCGATGCGCTGTTCAGCAGCCTTAAGCAGGTTTTCCCGGCATCAGTAAGCACCGCATGGAAGCGACCGGAAGACGAGGCAGCAGCAAAGCGTCAGTGGATCGCCGCATTCGCTGAGAACGGAATCCACAGCAAGCAGCAGCTGTCAGCAGGCATGAAGCACGCACGCGCCAGCGGTTCGCCGTTTCTGCCATCACCGGGCCAGTTCATTGAGTGGTGCAAAGAAGCGTCATTCAGCGCCGCTGGCATGCCTGACGAAGACGAGCTGTATTCGATGGTGATGACCTACTGTGCGAAGCGTGGAGATTATGCATCGCCGGAGCAGTACCCGTGGAAGACCAACGCTGATTACTGGATGGTCACTGGCCTGTACAGCATGATGCGCGCCGGAAACCTGAGTGAAGCAGAGCTGCGCGTTAAGTGCCGGGCAGAGCTACGTAAGATGTCGCAGCGCATCGAAGCTGGCGAAGACATACCGGAGCCGCGAAAGCAGCTGCTAAAGCTCTCCATCCCATCAACCAGCGAGAAGGCACTCGAAGGCGTTGCCATGCTCCGCGCAAAACTGAAATCAGCGAGGTCATCATGAGCGAAGGAATACGCATCAGGTTTGAGCGCCTCTACCGCAGCGTGCACGGCGATAAGCATGACCTGCGCAGGACGTACATGGGCTATCGCGATGCTGTAGTCGATCGCGCGTTTTTCTTCTGGCTGGAAGGCCGGGAAGGAGCGGCATCATGACTATTCGCGTGACCCAAATACAGGAAGTCACACTCGACTTCATGAAGAGCTACTGCGCCGAGCACGGCTTCTTTCCGACCATCACCGAAATCACTGAGGCAATGGGCTGGAAGTCGCGCAATACCGCATATCTGCACGTCAAAGCGCTGGAGAAAAAGGGCGTACTTCAGCGCAAGCACAAACGTAGCCGTAGCATCGTTCTCACCGACAACGGCGTCAGCCTGCCTGACATCAACGACAGCGAATACTGGTATGACGGCGTATTCAAACCACAGCTTTACCAGCGTGACGTGGTAGACGCTATCAAAGCGGCCGGCATGAAAGTTAAGGGGCCAGCATGAACAAAAAACAGTTGGCGATACTGGAGCGAGCGTGGGAAGCCGATATTGCTCACGCCATGAAAGAGACGCCGTATCCGATATTCCAGTCTAAATCAAAGTTGGTTCAGCAGCTGGCTGATGATGGCTACCTGGAGTTTGTCGAATTCACCGACCGAGGCATCACCTTCAAGGGCTATCACATTACACATTTCGGCATCATGGCTTACTGCGAAAGCTTGCCCTATGAAGCTGAAGCATCTGGAGCTGCATCATGACACAGGTAATTCACGGATTGTCTCGCGCTGAGCTGATTAAGCGCGTATTCGGCGAAAGCAAACCGGCACCACAGCGCGATTCCCGTTCCGACAATGGCGGCAAGAGCAAGAAGGATGGTTTCTGATGGACAAGAAAAAAATGCCAGTGCTGACAGTATGGTACGGCTCAATGCCGGAAACGAATGGTAAGTCTAACTGGACAGCGATACTTCATCGCAAAGGTGAATGTATTTCTACGGGCATCACCATTGACCGTTCTGAATACCCTGACCGCGTTCGATATGAAGCCGATCGTATGCGCTACCTAATTGGGGAATTACAGGAAGAGCCAGACATTCTTAGCTATGACGCCAACAAGCACAGCGGATATGTGCACCCAAAGGCGCCAGTTCCTGCGCCGAAGCCTATTGAACTGAAGAAAGGTGCTCTGATGATTAGCGCATATACAACAGACCCGATGAATGAAGACCCTGTGCTGTGCTTGTCAAAAGATGGCGTTGTCGCAGCTATCCGAGCCGCTGGGTACGAGGTGCAATCATGAATAAGCTAACCGCTGAGAAGTGCAGAAATAAAATCGCAATGTGGGAGCGCATGGAGGAGGTGTATTGCCTGCCAATATCAACCGAGCTTCACCTTCAAGCCTACCGGATTGCACTCCCCATACTGGAGCAGCAGGAATCCCCAACGGACACCTACCGGCAGATTGAAAATGATGGCTGGATTGAGTGGAAGGGAGGGGAGTGTCCAGTGCCAAGAGATTTAAAAGTAGAAGTGCGAGCCAGAAACGACCAGAGAGCAATATGGGATAAACCACATCTCTGGGACTGGTCTCACACGGACAATGGATCAGACATCATCGCCTATCGGGTGATTGAGAATGATGGGAGGGAAGGATGATTGAAGAACTGAAGCCATGCCCGTTCTGCGGTAAGACGCCAAAAATTAAAGGGCAGAACATGCCGACCGGCAACCCAGAAAACCCAGGCGAGCGCGAACGACATCAGTTCGTTTACTGTGGCGGATCTTGTCAAACCTCAATGTGGCCTAACGAGCAGCCAATCAGCAGCGCTGACCTAGCAGCCAAGTGGAACTCTCGGGAGGGTTCATGACAATTCAAGCAAGCGGCGATGATTGCCGTGAAAGTGGAGAGGGGGAAACCAGCAGGCGACAGTTTGAAGAATATTTTGAAGAAGCATATGGGTGGGATTCGCAAGAATACCCTGACCAAACCTACGTCGCTGAAGTTTGGAGTATGTGGCAAGCCAGCCGCTCCGCTATCGAAATCAGCATGCCACCCCTGGTTATTACTGCCGAGATAGGCCCAGCAGTATCGCTTGAAAAAATGATGGCGCGACTTGCTGTCAATGGAATAAAGGTGAAAACACATGAGCAACGTAATCCCCCTCAGGCCTAAGCATCAACCCATCAAAGACTCTCACTCAGCAGTATTAACCGTACTCAAGATGATTCGCGAAGGCGGACACAGCAAGCAGAGCATCGAGCTATTGCTGAGTGCTGTCGCTGACAATCTCTATGACTACGTGGAGACAATCGAAGGGAGGTAACAGTGGAAACGCAACGTTATCTACTGAGAAACAACAACGTCCGTCAGAACTGCATCAGCGCCATCCAGCAACTACCCACTGATACCGACAAGCCCTTACAAGTAACCATCCAGAAAGACACCCGCAGCCTTGCGCAGAACCGCATGCTTTGGGCCTGCCTGCATGACGTTTCATCACAGGTAGTCTGGTATGGGCGAAAACTGGATTCCGAGAGCTGGAAGAATATTTTCAGCGCGGCTCAGCATCAGCAGGACACGGTGCCGGGCATTAACGGTGGCTTTGTAGTTCTGGGCAAATCAACCAGCAAGATGCGCGTCGGCGAGATGCGCGACCTGATAACCATCATCCATGCCTTCGGCGCAGAGCATAACGTCAGATTCAGCGATGAATCGGCGCGCGCTGCTGAGTGGGCTAACCGATTTGGGAGTGCAGCATGAGCAAAGGCAGATACCAACACCACACACAGGAAGAGTGCAACAAGGTAGGGAAGCTAAGAAAAATGGGGCTGACATTCGCAATCATCAGCCAGCGCATGGGCTGCAGCATCGACACATGCCGCCATATGTTAGCGAGGGCGAGATGAAGAAAAGCAAATCCATCTGGGAACGCTACGAAAACCACGCAATCTACGACACCAAATCACCCCGCAAGAAACCCAAGCCCAAACTCACTGAATCGCAAGTTACCACCTTCAGGTATCTGGAAGGGCTGCGCCAGTCTGCAGCTAACAGAGTGAGGTTCACACGATGACCTTAGAAGAAAGGCTCTTATCGAAAGTAGCAAAGAATCCTAATAGCGGATGCTGGGAATTCACAGGAAGCCTCTACAAAAATGGATATGGCCAGATATGGAATGGTGCTCGCGCCGAGCAAGCGCACAGGGTCGCATACCGATTCTATGTAGCAGAAATTCCTCCGGATAAAGAGATAGATCACCTCTGTAAAAACCGCAGGTGCGTGAATCCCAAGCACTTGGACATTGTCACCCACCAAGAAAACATCGCCCGCAGCAATACAGTCATGGGCGAGAACGCCAGAAAAACTCACTGCATGCGAGGGCATCCTTTGGAAGGTGAAAATCTAATCATTACGAAGCAGAAAACACGTCAATGCCGCATCTGCTCAAATATGCGCGCAAGAGATGCCAGAGCTCGCAGAAAGGAGAAGACGAATGCCAAAGCCTTTTGCCTGGTATAACGAAATCGACCCCTACGCCGCCCAGTGGCTGCGTAACTTAATTGAAGCAGGACACATCGCCGCCGGCGTTGTTGATGAAAGGAGTATTGAGGATGTTACACCCGGAGATTTGCGAGGCTTCACACAGTGTCACTTCTTCGCCGGAATTGGCGTCTGGAGTTACGCGCTCCGCCAGTCAGGATGGAGTGACGATCGGCCAGTGTGGACAGGAAGCTGCCCATGCCAACCTTTCAGCGACGCAGGCAAAGGCGCTGGGTTTGATGACGAGCGGCACCTTTGGCCCCACTTCCACTACCTCATCGAAAAGCTGCGACCTGAGACAATCTTTGGAGAGCAGGTTGCGAGCAAAGACGGACTTGCTTGGCTCGACCTTGTACAAGCTGACCTGGAAGGAACGGGCTACGCCTCAGCAGCACTTGATATTTGCGCTGCGGGCTTCGGTGCGCCGCATATCAGACAGCGCCTCTTCTGGGTGGCCAACGCCGCAAGCAAGCGACAGCTCGGGTGGCGGACAGATTGCAAGAGCGATGGGTGCGACACGGCACGGTTCAAACCTGAACGACTTTGCAATGTTAGCGGGATGGCCAACACCTACAGCATCGAGCAACGACAGGACGCCAAGCCCGGAAAATGCAATGAGCATGAAGAGAATAGACGGGACGAAGATTCAGCAGCGCCTGCAGGACTTTGCTTCGATAGCTCAGCCAATCCGGTTAACGGCTTCTGGAGAGATTCTGACTGGCTCCTCTGCCGGGATGGAAAGTGGCGGCCAGTTGAGCCCGGCACATTCCCGCTGGCTAATGGCGCTCCCCAAAGAGTGGGACGACTGCGCGCCTACGGTAACGCGATCAACGCGGA
Organism: Enterobacter ludwigii; assembly: GCA_900068845.1. Classification (GTDB taxonomy): domain Bacteria; phylum Pseudomonadota; class Gammaproteobacteria; order Enterobacterales; family Enterobacteriaceae; genus Pantoea; species Pantoea ludwigii_A. The sequence goes on along the minus strand of CEFQ01000005.1, from coordinate 950,295 downwards.
AGTCGCGAAAGGATTTATAGAGGCGTTCATGGAGGTTCAACATGCGTGAACGCTGCACCCGCTGCCACACCATCCTCACCAGTGAAGATAAGCACTACTACGAAATCGCATGCAACCAATGCGAAAACGACCTCAAGTGGGAGGAGTATGAGCAACACAACCCCATCAAATCCGCCTACTGGCGCTGGCGAGCTATCTGCTTTGGCGTGCGTGTTCTGCGCCATTACCCTGGCCGATTGCGAGACCTATTGCTGCAGCGCTTGCGAGGTGGAGCTAATGAGCGACCCGAATTTCATGATGTGCGGAGGAAGCGATGACCAAACTACGCAATGAAGCACGCGGCAGAGAATGCCAGGTAAGGCTGGTCGGTATCTGCAACGGCAACCCGGAAACAGTCGTGCTGGCGCATTACCGCATGGTCGGCATCTGCGGAACCGGCATGAAGCCAGATGACCTTTTTGGAGCTTGGGCCTGTTCAGCGTGCCATGACGAGATTGATCGCCGCACAAGGCGCTGTGAAGTGACAGAAGCGCGTATCGCTCACCTTGAGGGCGTTATCAGGACACAGAGTGCATTACTGCAGGAGGGCAAGCTAAAGCGATGAATGAATACAGGCTTACCCTACCGTGGCCGCCCGGAAACAATAACCTCTTCTCAGTGTTCCGCGGGCGAAAGATAAAAAGCAAAAAGGGAAGGGAATACACCTCAGCAGTAATTCAGCAAATCACTGAAGCAAATCAGCAATTCAAACTGGCCGGCAGGCTGAAAGTAAAAATTCTCGCTTATCCACCTACACGCGCCCGGCGTGACCTCGACAACCTTTTCAAAGCACCCCTCGACTCACTCACCCATGCAGGCGTCATAGCTGACGACAGCTTGATTGATGACGTGCGCATGGTTCGCTGCGAAGTGGTGAAGGGTGGCAGATTGGAAATCATCATTACCGAATTGGGGGCCGCATGACCGACTACCTCAGACAGAAGTGGCAACTGCTGCGGATGTACCGCGCCCGCCGCATGTTCGAAATCAACTACCGCATATTGCGTAACACAGCGAAAATTATGGGGGTGAAACATGCCAGTACGCGAGTATGACTTGGACATGCTCAGGATTTATTGCATTGAGTGTTTCGAGTACAAGCCAGATACAGGCTCGTTTAAGTGGAAAGAAAGGCCGATGAATCACTTCAAGAGAAAATGTGATTGGGTTGGTTTCAATACGGCGCACGCCAGACAGGATGCAGGAAGCGTTGGAAATAAGGGCTATATGGGAGTCGGCCTTCTAGGGAAAAGGATGCAGGTTCATCGGCTTATTTGGTTGATGTTCTACGGTGAAATGCCAGACCTCATCGATCATATCAATGGCGATCGAAAAGACCAGCGAATCTCCAACCTCAGAAACGTAAATATCTCCGAAAACAACCGCAACAGAGCAGGCGTTAAACACAGGCCAGATGGAACTAATGGCGTCTATTGGTGCGTGTATCACAAAAAATACCGAGCCCGCCTCAAGGTTGACGGACGAGATATGCACATAGGCTATTTCGATACGGTAGAGGAAGCGAGAACAGCGCGTAAGCAAGCAGAAATAGCATCCGGGTTTCACCCTAACCACGGCAGGCCAAATGCGGAGAGAAATCATGCGACAGATTAAAGAGCTCAGCCTGACGAAAGAGCAATTCGATTGGGTAAATGGTTGGATGGAATTATTCGGCGCGTGGGTGTATTCAGGAAGGCTGGATAAGCGCCAGAGCAGCGTCATAGCGCAATACATGGCTACTGTTGAACCACAATCATATCCATACCGGCCAATGTGCAACGATGATGACGGACTCTTGATTTCTCAGGTCGTGGACTCCGTCATGTGCATCGATAAAAAAGCCTTTGGCATACTGCTTAGCTACTACGCGCATGGTTCATCTGAATACGCAATTGCAGTGTATATGCACAAGACCGCAAGTCCTCGCAAAATAGCAACAAGGGGTGGTAATCGTGTTAAGTCCCCATCGCTGGCTACCTGCCGAAGAGAGGTAAAGGAAATTCTCTCAGCGTCATTGTACTTGATCTACACTCCGCTGCTAAAAGCGATGAATGAGCGGAAAGTAGTGTCGAAATTGCGGAAAGTTGCATAGAGGCCATTGACAGCAAAGAGCAAATGAGCAATGATATTCACCTAAGCTGCCGTAAGTGTTCTTAAGGATGCCCGGACAGCAATCGAACAAGTAAATTGTGATAATTAAGAAGCCCTGCGGACTCACCATCTGCAAGGGCTTTTTTGTTGCCTAAAAGCCAGAGGTCATAATTATGAACGACCAGCAAATCGAAAAAGAAATTGTCGAGAAAGGCAAGACTGCTCCTCGCGTCACGCCAAAGCACGTAGAAGATATCATCACCAGTGAGCACTACTTCACCGCTGCTGATGGGCGTAGTGGCGCAAATATCCGCGTTGAAAGAGATGGTGGCGAAAAGGTCAATCAGTCAGTAGAGCTTGATGACTTCAATCAGCTAAAGCTCCTGACTTTCTGTGTGCTGGTTCTGGAAAACGGCTTCACCGTGACAGGCGAGTCGGCATGTGCAAGTCCAGAAAACTTTGATGCAGAAATTGGTCGCAAAATCGCGCGACAAAACGCAGTAAACAAAATCTGGCTGCTGGAAGGTTATCTTCTGAAGCAGAAGCTTTACGACGAGCCGTAATCATCACAGGGCGCATTTAATCGTGTGCCCGATGATGTTTATTGCACAACCAAATATCAAAATCAGGCACTTTTGAGATTGCCTGAGATTTTTCAAAGGTCAGCCACAGAGCTGGCCTTTCTTCTTTCGCCCGTGCCAATCAAATTAAACATCCCTCGTTATCCTGTGTGGCATCGGGCGTCTTTTATGCATAAAAAAATCCGCACTCAGGCGGATTCTTTCTTATTGGCTACCCAACGGCGCAAGGCGGAACTTCTTCTATCGACAAGATGAAGTTTACCCGGGCTTGTCCTGTTCAACATTTAGACAATTCCTATTTGGACAAGTCCCCTACGCGGGGGTGGAAATGAAACGTATGCCTTACAAATCAGATCCGGGCTTAATTGCCACGCTGATTGCGCTGGGCATGACTGTACTCGGCGCGGTGGCAGCATATGCCTACAAGGTTCTAAGTGGAGATACTTTCAGCTGGCGCACGCTTTGCCTGCAGCTAATCGTATCCATATTCGCTGGTTTCCTGATGATGCTGCTCGCTACCTACTGGGCGTGGCCTCAGGAAGTAACCGGCGCAATCTGCGGCATGGCTGGCTGGTCTGGCTCATCTCTGATCAAAGCACTTGAAAAGCGTTTCCTGCAAAAAGCTGCAGGTGATGCGGGAGTTGCCGAATGATTACCCGTGACCAGTTCAAAGCAGCCGCCGGCATCAATGATGCGCTGGCTGATAAGTGGTACCCGCACATTGCCGCGGCAATGAAAGAGTTCGGCATCGACACACCAAAGCGTCAGGCATATTTCATCGGGCAAATCGGCACCGAGTCGAACGGCTTCACGCAGGTGAAAGAAAGTCTGAATTACAGTGTGGAAGGCCTGAAGATTTTCGGCACGCGACTGACAGATGCGCAGCGCCAGCAGCTTGGACGCAAACCCGGTGAATCAGCATTGTCGCCAGAACGTCAGGCGGCGATCGCCAATCTCGTGTACGGCGGGCGCTATGGCAATAACCTTAATGGCGACGGCTGGAAGTATCGAGGCCGTGGTTTGAAACAGGTGACCTTCCTGGCTAACTACCTTGCGTGTGGTAATGCGCTAAATCTCCCACTGGCAGATAACCCTGACTTACTCCTTCAGGATGCCAATGCGGCACGCTCCGCCGGTTGGTTCTGGAAAGCCAATAACTGCAATCAGTACGCAGACAGGGGTGATGTTGTCGGGCTAACTAGCGTCGTTAACGGCGGCAGCAACGGACTGGCAGATCGCAAGGAACGAACCCAACGTGCAGAGAGTGTGTTATGCCGAATCTAAACGCGCTGAAGATTCTAATCCCGGTAATATTTACCGTCATCATCATCGGCTTCATTGCGAAGCTTGGGTATGACAACCAAAACCTGACTCAACGCAACGAGAAGCTGAGAACGCTGACCTCAGAGCTGCTGAGTAAGAACAACGATCTGGCTGCCACGATTAAAAACCTTGCCGACCGCATTGGTGAGCAGAACAGAATCGTCGCAATAGAAACCAAGCGCCGTGCAGCGGCAGAGATGAAACAGCAGGGGTTGCAGGATGAAGTTAAAGATGCGCTCCGCGACAGTAAGCCCAGCGTTATGCTTGTGCCTGATGATGTTGTTGAGCGGCTGCGCGAGCAAGCAGATTCAGTACGCAACGGTGCCGACGCCACACCTGCCAATACCAGCAAGCCTGCTAAGTGAATGCCCGATACCTGACATCCCGAAGGGTATGACATACGGCGATAGCGTCCTGCTTAACTTTAAGCTAATTGATTCGCTGGATGAGTGCAATGGCAAGCTGAGGGCGATAAGCAAGATTGATTCTGGCAACGTAACGCAGCAGGCAAATGACAAACTGGATTAATCAGGTACGGATGATAAAGTGTGGCTTCACGGCAAAAAGGAGGCTACATGGACAATTCCCAAGGTCTGGTTGAAGGGTATGTAACGGAAATTAAGCAGTTAGCAGCAAAGCGACAAATGGGTGAGGACTTCGCGACCATCAAGGTAAAAGTTGATGAGGTCATCAAAAGGGCGCATGAGCACATTTCTCTTTGGGTGAATGGCACTCCCGAGGAAAATTGGGCGACCTTTGGCGGAAAGCTCAACTTTTTGGGGCACTCTGTAGGCGATAAGGTATGGGCCGACGTTCTATCTTATGCTGGCGAAACGGTAAAGGCTCACGAGCCACCAAAGAGAAGCAAATAAAAATCAGCCGCCTTCGGGCGGTTTTATTTTGTGCTGAAAACTGCATTCACAGAGTTCAACTTTCAGCATAAACACAATGAATCATCGGTTGGCGATTTCGCCATTACCGAGGGTTATATCTATCTTACTAGCGGGAAATTCTAATATGGCGACCAAAGCTAAAACTGGCCGCCCTTCTGATTATCTACCAGAGGTGGCTGCTGACATCTGTTCACTGCTTGCTGATGGTGAAAGCCTGCGCAAAGTTTGCGAGCGCCCAGGCATGCCAAGCAAGACGTCTGTCTTCCGTTGGTTAGCAGAACATAAAGAGTTTCGTGACCAGTACGCGACAGCAACAGAGACCCGCGCTGATGCCATCTTCGAAGAGATGTTCGAGATAGCAGACGATGCGACTGAAGAGTCCGCCGCCGTTGCTAAAGCCCGCCTACGCATTGACACTCGCAAATGGGCATTAGCCCGGATGAACCCGAAGAAGTACGGCGACAAAGTCAGCCAGGAAATCGACCACAAATCGTCTGATGGCAGCATGGCGACCAAGCCAACGACAATCCAGCTTCTGCCTGTTGAGCCAAAAGCATGAGTGAAGCAGTTCAACTTCCGATCCCCGCTAAGCTCGCTCCACTGTTCACTGCAATCAACAAACGCTACCGCTGTTCACACGGTGGTCGCGGTAGCGCCAAGACCCGCACCTTCGCGCTGATGACTGCAGTGAAGGCTTATCAGGCGATGATGAATGGCGAGAGCGGCGTAATCCTGTGCGCACGTGAGTTCATGAACTCGCTGGAAGAGTCGAGCATGCAGGAAGTGAAGCAGGCGATTTTGTCGGTGCCGTGGTTGGCTTCTAACTTCGACATTGGTGAAAAATACATTCGCACCATCGACAAGACGGTGACGTACGTTTTCGCCGGGCTGCGTCATAACCTCGACAGCATCAAGTCGAAAGCACGCATCCTGTTGTGCTGGGTAGATGAAGCCGAATCTGTCAGTGAAATCGCTTGGCAGAAGCTTAGCCCGACAGTGCGTGAAGAAGGTTCAGAGATTTGGGTGACGTGGAACCCGGAGCGCGATGGTAGCGCTACGGATAAACGCTTTCGCAAAGAGGCTGGTGACGACTGCGTAACGGTCGAGATGAATTACACCGACAACCCGTGGTTTCCTGATGTTCTGGAAGGTGAGCGCCTTAATGACCAGCGCCGTCTCGACCCGGCAACCTATGCATGGGTGTGGGAGGGTGCTTATCTCGAAAACTCAGATAAGCAGGTGCTGGCTGGCAAATACCGCATCGCTGAGTTCTCCGACACGCTATGGAAGAAGGCCGAGCGCCTATTCTTTGGCGCAGATTTTGGATTTGCTAAAGACCCCAATACGTTAATTCGTGATTTCATCATTGGAAACACGCTTTACATTGAATATGAAGCATACGGAGTTCACACCGAACTCGATCACATGCCAGCACTTTACGACACGATACCCGGTTCTCGTGAGTGGCCCATCAAAGCCGACTCAGCCCGACCAGAAACAATCAGCTATCTCAGGCGCAAGGGGTTTGATATCTCAGCCGCTAAAAAATGGCAGGGTAGCGTTGAGGATGGCATTGCACACCTGCGCGGCTTTGACGAAATCATCATCCATCCGCGCTGCAAGAACGTGGCGCGTGAAGCACGTATGTGGTCATACAAAACCGATCGCATTACTGGAGAGGTGCTGCCTAAGCTTGCGGACGGTAATGAGCACTGCTTCGATGGAATACGCTACAGCCTTGACGGGCATATCAAAGGCCGTTCAACGGTATGGGACATCATGTAATGACGAAGAAAAAGATTATCGGTCGTCTTAATGATGGCCTGGTCAGCTTAATGACCTCTCTCGGTGAGAAGATCGGCGCGGTGCGTTACAGCAGCACACGTCCTGACGTGCCGGATAAAGAGCTGCTCGCGATGTACAAAAAGTCGTGGGTAGTGAAGAAGTACATCGATAAGACCGCCGCCGATATGCTCAAGCTGCCGCGCGAGTTCTCCGGTGATTTTGATAGCTCCATTGAACAGCGTATCAGAGACGCTGAAACAGAGCTGAATCTGAGCCATGTGTTCAACAATGCGCTGAGCTGGGCATCGCTCATGGGCGACTCGCTTATCGTCGCAGTGACTGATTGTTCAGATGACCAAATAGTCAATGAAGTCGATTTGCAGGCTGAGGACATCATCAAATTCCTCGTGTTTCGCAAAGGTGAGTACACGCCGGACAGCAACATCATCACCGATGTTAAGTCATATAACTTTGGCGAACCGCTGACCTATCAGATTGACGTTGGCAGTAAGCAACTCAAGTTTCACCACTCTCGCTGCTGCCGCACAAAGCTTGGTCGGCACAGCATCAAAGACCGCGCCCAGTTCGGTACATCTGATCTGCAAGCGCCATACGAACACATCAAAACGTTCGACACTGCGATCCTGAGCACCGGCGACACCATTCAGGAGGCAAACGTTGATGTCCTGTTCGTGCCTGGTATGAATAACCAGATTGCGGCGGGTCAGGAAAATCAGGTGCGTGAATATGCGAGGGTGATGAAGGAAACTAAATCCTCCACCGGGCTGCTGCTTATTGATGCCGGCACATCTGAATCTCAGGGGCGCTATGAGCAGAAAAACGCACAATTCACTGGCCTATCCGACGTCATCACTAAGATGGCTACCGTACTGGCTGGCGCTCTCGACAGGCCAATCACAGTACTGTTCGGACAGTCTGCCAGCGGATTCAGTAGTGGTGAAGAAGACAACAAAGCCTATTACGAAACCATCAACGGCATGCAGGAAACACGTCTGCGGCCGATGCAGGATTTCGCAGATAAATTCATTCTGGACAGGCTATCTGTTGCTGATGCGATCGCCTACGAATACCCATCAATCGACAGCATTAACGAGACCGAAGAGGCCGCGCGATTTGCTCAGTATGCAACGGGCTTCAACACGCTTGTAACCTCATCGATTCTGACTGACGAAGTCGCCATTCGTGAAATGATTGCACGCGGCGTTCTGAAGACGGTCACCGAAGAGGAAATAGCCGGGATCGTCAGCGCTGGCGCAGACTCTGGTTCATGGGGAAGCTATGGAACTCCAACAGCTACTGGAGCGCAAGCAGGGCCGCCGGAAGCCGAGGCGGCGTAAGATGCGCTCACCCACACCAAGCAAGCGTGCTGAGGTGTGGTATCGCGACAGGCTCAATGAGTTCATCAACAGCATGACTCAGGTAGTCATCGAAGAACTGGAAAGACCAAACCTCACCGATGCACCAGACACTACTCCGCTTTCAATCACCGCCAGATTAGCCCGGATTATGCAGCGACTCGCCAGCATATCAATCGCTGACATCGCCAGCCGCATTGCATCAGGCCTGGTCAATCGCGCCAACTTCCAGAACAAGGAGCAAACCCAGCGCACCTACAAAGAGGCGTTTGGGATAGACCTGACCGGAATGTTAGGCGATGGTGCGATCAGGGAGAAGATGGAGGAAGCCGTCCGCGAAAATGTCGGGCTGATAACGTCTATTCAGACGGACTTCATCAATGACATTGGCGAGAAGGTTTTCGGCAATCTCCGTGAAGGTGGCAGGAGCGAGAACCTGATTAGCATCATTCAGGAGCGTGGTGACGTGTCACTCAGTCGGGCGAAATTCATTGCGCGAGACCAGACAGCAAAGCTCAACTCAGCCCTGACCGAGGGGCGTAGCAAAGCGCTAGGGCTGGACGTTTACGAGTGGAGTGGCACCGGTGATGAGCGTGAGCGCGACAGTCATTTCGTCCTGAATAACAAGCTTTGCAAATACTCTGATCCGACAGTCTATTCAGACGATGGCGGCAAAACATGGAAGAAGCGCAGCAGCATTGGCGCCTTTGAAGGTAACCCCGGCGAGGATTACCAGTGCCGGTGCCTGTCACTTCCTTATGTAGCGTGGGAATAAACCATGAGATGGAAACGAACACCGCAGGGGTACGTAATTACCACTGCGACGATAACCCGCGCCGGTCCGATTGAATATTACGGACACGAAATAGGGTTAACCGGCAGCGATGCCAACAAGAAAATTACAGTAATCCGCACGCTCGACGAACTCTCCAAGCCAGAAACTCTCGCCTCATTCAACGGACTGCCTTTCACGCTCACCCATCCAGACGATGGCGCGGTGAATGCCACAGACCACAAAGAGAAATCATCAGGACATATCGCCAACACACGCATCGATGGTGATGAAGTCGTATGTGACGTGTTCCTGACTGACTCGGCGGCAATTGAGACGCTGGAGAAGACCGGCATACGTGAGGTTTCAGTTGGCTATGAGCCTGCTGAATTAGCAGATCGTGATGGCAAGTATTACCACATCAACATTCGCGGCAATCACGTCGCGGGCGTAGCAGAGGGGCGCTACGGGCCTCAGTGTAAGTTAAACGACAAAAAAGGTAAGCCGATGTTCAAAACACTAACCGACGCCCTTGGGTTCCTGAAGGGTAAAAAACTGAAAGATGCAGAGGGTGCGAGCCTGACGCCAGACGAGATTGTTGGAATGATCGCCGCTCTGGAAAAAGCGCTCGAAGACCTCGGCTCGCAAGGTGGAGAAGAAGCAAATGCGCAGGCGCAACAGGTGCTGGCTCAGCTTGCCGAACTTAAGTCTCAGCTTGATGGCATGACGGCCGCCGCCCCTGTGGATGCAGACCCGGCAGCAGGTGGTGATGACAAAGACGCAAAAATCACCGCGCTTGAAACCGAGAACTCCGACCTGAAAGACAAGGTGAAGGAACTTGAGGATGAGCTGGCAGCTTTGAAGGCTGGCAGCGAAACCGAAGCCACCATGACCGACGCTAAATCTCGCTTCCCGAAAGTAAATCTGACCGATGCGAAATCAGCGCGAGACATTCGCTCAGCAGTGCTCGTTAGCACCCGTGCATTCAACGATGCGCAGGTCAAGGGAATGACCGACAGCGAAGTGCGTGCAGCATACGCAGCCATTCAGGCCACTTCTAAACCGCGTAGTGAAATCGGCAGCCATCTATTCAAAGACAGCAAGCCAGCACCTACAAAAACAGCCAATCAACGCCTTGGGGGTAAATAATCATGGCATTCGGATTCACTGACTGGGACGGTGCTGACGGCACTATTCAACCAGGTTCAATTAAACGCGCTTCCAGCTCTAACGACAAAGTGTGGGGCGAAGAGAACCTGACCGACACTCCACTGCCATACGGCACTTTCGTGGCTGTTAACCCTGCAGGTGGCGTCATGCCTCTGGCAGCTAACACTCGCATTCACGGCATTGTGGTTCGCGATATTTACGGCGACGCATCACCACCTAACAAGCAGGCAAACATCGGTCACTTCTCTCACGGTGACTGTGTAGGCGCTCTGACCGTGGAAGGTGCCGACTTCACCCGCGGTGCCACTGCTTACATCGTTCCTACTGGTGCAGATGCAGGAAAGGTCACTGATGAAGCGACTGGAAACATTGATTTGGGTTACTGGGTTGAAGACGTGAGCGCGGGTAATAACTGCGTTGCGATCACCCTGGGTTACGTACAGCAGGCAGCGCCAGCAGAGGCGGGGGAATAAGACATGCCAATGGAAACCGCAGATTTTGAAAACGTCCTGCAGGAAGCGCTAACTGAGCGCGACATGACCCTGCAGGAACGAGAGCTACCGGAAATCAATATTGGTGAAGCGTTGCCAATTAAAGAGGGCCTCGATTTCGCCCTCGAATACGTTGATTTCGGTGTGTCTAAAGTCGTTGGCTCTGTTAAAGACGGCATCATCGGCAACAAAACCAACAGCCTGAAAACTATTGATAGCGATATCGAGTGGATGAAAGCGCCGGTTGGTCAGTGGGCAAAAGCTGCCACCTGGACGCAGCAGGAACTGGAGAAGATTGCCCGCCTGAATATCAGCCTGCAATCTAAGAAGCAGGACGATCTGTATGCCAACGCACTGGCAACCATTCAGTATGCGGGCTATGTAGGCCATCAGGGCGTTAAAGGTCAGGAAGGCTTGCTGACAAGCTCAGCTGTTCAGTTAATCACTGATGCAGGCAACAAAACCATCGCTGATATGACCTCAGAAGAGTTCGTCGCAATGGTTCTTGATGCCTACAACGTTGCATGGCGTAAATCGTCCTACCGCATCCAGCCAACGCACATCGCAATGGACGCCAGCGACTTCATGCTCGCTATGCAGAAGTTTGACGCCAACTCAGTAATCGTTGGCGCTGACCTGCTTCCTGTCGCGGCAATGGATCGCATCATGGCAGCGCTGCGTAAAGCGTCAGGCAACGAATCGTTCAGCATCACGTTTGTTAAGGTGCCAAGCAACTATGCGGTCGGCATCAAGCCGGGCAAAACGCGCATGGTGGTTTACACCTACGAGGCTGACTACCTCGAGATGGAGGTGCATATGCCAGAACTGTTGGCTGTTCGCGCTCGTGACCTGCTGACCTATGAGTGCGGCTATCGCTCTGCGTTTGGTGGTGCCATGTGGAAGCAGCCGCAGTCAGCCGTGTATGTGGACTACAAGTCCTCTCCGCAGTAACTGAAGGGGGTAGCATGGAATTCATTGATCGTTACCCCGAATTCACCAGCACAGCACCAGCCCGCATTCAGGGCGCATTAGGCGATGCAGCAAACCAGATGAGCCGCAAAGTGTGGGGCCGCCTTTATGAGCAGGGGCAGGCTGCACTGGCGGCTCATCTTCTCTATGCGTCTGGCGCTCTCACTCCATCAGGAAATTCAAACGGAAACCCAATGAAGTCTATTGCCAGCCGCTCAGTTGCTGGCGTCTCCATTGGCTACTCAGCGCCTGATGCGGGTTTCGGTGCAAACCATGATGGTTACGCCTCAAGTGGATACGGACAGGAATACATCCGGCTCCGCAAACTGGTGGGCGTGCATGTGCTGGCCATTCGATGAGGTGATCGCATGACACCTGAAGAAACGCTTAGAGCAACTACCGAATACCTTAAAAACCTTAAGGCGATGAAAACGCATTATGTCGCCGTTGGCCTGCCTGCATCGAAAGTGGGCGATAAGAAGTACGAGGGTGGGGTATCCGTGATTGAGGTCGGTACTGCCCATGAGTTCGGTACCGAAGACCTTGATGAGCGCTCATTCCTGCGCGCGCCATTCACGCTGAAAAAATCCGAGATTAACCGGGCCATTCAGGCGCAGGTCGCAGCAGTTGGCGCTGGTCAAAAGGATGCAAACACTGCCTTAAACCTCATCGGTATTGTTGCCAGAAACATCAGCGTAAAAGCGTTCGAAACCGGCGGCTATGGCACGTGGCCAGACATCAAGGAAGAGACCAAAAAGGCAAAAGGTTCTTCGGGGATTCTGATTAATACCGGCGAACTGCGCGGAGATATCACATGGGAGGTTCGCAGTGAGTGATTTATCCGATCTCGATATGACCGATGCGCTGATTGGCTGGGAGCAGCCAGTAAAGCTCAAAACCAAAACGGAAGTCACGGTTGATTTTGAGCCGGTAGTTGTCGTCACCTCGCAGGACATTATCGCGGTGGTGCAGAGCGCCAACAAAGAGAACCTTACGCTTGATAGCCTGGACTGGTCGAAGGAGTACCTGCTCATTCATGCCCGGTTAAGAATTGAAACCGGCCAGTTCATTGAGAAGGACGGCAGGGATTACAAGGTGGTGTCTCCGGCAGACTTCATGGATTACGGTTTTTGCCACGCCATTGCAGAGGAAACCAAGCTCCCCTTATTGGTGCCAACGCCATGAAGCAACCACACCTGATAGCAGTTGCCCGATTTGTTCGAGACCTGCTGGTTTATGACGAGCAGTTGATTAAGTTTGACCGTAAAAACATCATCGCTACTGACTTTTCCACGGGATACATCGTTGTGAACGGAAGTCTGCCGCAGTCGGTTATCGCAAGAGGGCAGCGATTCAATGGCGCCACTGAGGTGATGACTTACACCGCAGCTGTAAGCCATAGCATCGTGCTGGAGTTCTACGGGGATAAGGCTTACTCAAACGCTGAACAGTATCTGATGCTAAGCGCCAGCCAGAAAGCTAACGAGCTGCGTCGCAAGAATGGATTAACCATCATGTCGGTATCAAACATCACCGACGTCGGTCAGCTTCTGGGCCAGTCCCATGGCAATCGGGTTCAACTCAGCTTCAACATTCAATACGCCCCGGCTCGCGATGTGCAGACGCTGCGTATCGACACGCCGCAGTTTCAATTTCTAGAGGATAAGTAAATGCCGGCATCAATTAACAACGTCATCAACGTGACGCTCCTCGAGGAAGGCCGCTCGGCTGCTCGGGATAATATCAACGTCTGCGCGATCATGACGAGCCAGGTGGGCGTGCTTAGCACTGCGGAGCGCTGGCGTTCATATAAAACTCCGGCGGCGGTAGAGCAGGATTTTGGCGCGTCTTCTGTAACAGCTGCCTTTGCAAATGCATTCTTCGGCACTTCGCCAAACCCGATCTCCGCTGGCGGCACGCTGATTGTTGGTTTCTGGAATGCCGCAGGTGAAACACTGCCAGCAACAGCAGGCGTATTGCGCGGCGCAGAGATTTCACAGGCAACAATTCTGCCAGCGCTTCGCCTGGTCGATGACTGGTCATTCAGCATCAACATCGACGGCACCGATCACGATGTAACAGATATCGACGGGACAAAGGCCGCAACCCTGGCTGATGTAGTTTCTCAGATTCAGGCAGAAATCACCCCGGCAGTGGCGACGGTTGCCTTTGACGGCACACGCATTACCTTCACCAGCTCGACCACTGGCGCGGCTTCTGCCGTAGATTATCCGAAACCATCAGCCACTGGCACATTCATTGGCGACATTCTGTCGATCGCTGCCGGTTCTGGTGCGGCTAAAATTAACGGCAAAGCATCAGCGCCAGTGGCGCCAGAATCACAGCTTGAATCACTAAGCGCATTGAAAGCGCTGGTGAACATCAAAGGTGTTGGTTTCATCGATAAAATCCTCGACGCGCAGGTTCCGCTGATTGCGTCATGGTCGAAAGCAAACGCAGTTATCACCTATGAAACATTTACGGAAGATGAAGCGCTTGAAGTCGACCCTGCAAATCCAGTGTGGGCGGTGACGCTCGCAAGCCAGAGCAATTTCCGCATGCTGTACAGCAAGGCTGGCAATCGCAAGCTGGCTATTAGCTACATGGCGCGAACTCACACAGTGAACTTCAACGGTGAGCGCACGGCGATCACGTTGAACCTGAAAACGCTGAACGTGCCTGCCGAAGATTACTCCCAGACTGAAATCGACAAGGCCAAGCGCGTTGGCCTCGATATCTACACCACCATCAAAGACGTTCCGGTTGTGCTCTCAAGCGGCGCTAACGACTTCGTGGATAACGTTTATAACCTGATGGCTTACGTTGACGCTGTGCAGACTGACTCGTTCAACCTGCTGAAGACCACGCCAACCAAAGTGCCTCAGACGTATTACGGTGTGGACCAACTGGAAGATTGCGCAGAGAAGACAACCCGTGGCTTTGTGCGTGCTGGCGTGTTCAGCCCTGGCACGTGGACGTTGCCTGATTTCTTTGGCGATCGCGATATGTTCCTGCGAAACATCGAGCAGAACGGCTTCTATGTGCTGGCTGGCGACCTTGCTGACCAGTCAACTGCTGACCGTCAGGAGCGCAAATCACCAGTGGTTCAGATTGCAGTGAAGAATGCGGGCGCCATTCACAGTGAAGACATCATCATCAACTTCAATAAATAAGGGGCGGTAAATGTCTCAGATTGTTATTAGTGCAGATACCGCCACGATTGTCCTTAACGGGCGAATCATCACGGATATCTCAGTGGGTGACTATGTCACGCTGACGCCATCAAATGCCCTGACTAGTCGCGCCAACAGCTCTCAAAACGGTGTAACCATCTCCAAACGAGTAGATGCTGGCGTGCATGTGATGGTTTTGCGGGTTCAGAAGTTTTCCAATGACGATGTGTGGCTGAATCAGCAGCGAAACGCTAACATCCCGGTGGTGTTTAATGGCTCTATCAAAGAGTCGTTTGTTCGAGACGGCGCGGCGCTGAAGGAAACCTACGATCTGCAGGTTGGCTCGATTACCACTCAGCCTACCCAAACCAAAAACAACCAGGACGTAAATGCGCTCATGGAATACACCATCGAGCTACGCAACGTCGTGCGCAACGTATAAGGCAAACCATGTCCACCGAAAAGCAGAAGAAGGCTCTTGAGATGATCAAGGCCGTCTATGACGACGGCTACGCCGAAATCAATGGAAACCGTTACGAATTCGCCAAGATGACGCACAAAAAGCGCCGCAAAGTGTTTGCGTTCTTCACAGGCATTGCGAGCGAGATGACTCGCCAGTCAATGGAGTTTCTCGATACCGATCGCTTCGAAGAGATTGAGCGCCTGATGTTCGACTATGTGCTATTCGATGGCGTGCAGCTTTCAAAGCAGCCTGACCATTTCGAAGAATATGCAGGCGACTACATCATGCTCATCACCACGGCGCTTCAGGTCATCAGCCTGCCTTTTATGGGCGGGAGCAATATGAACTCACCTTCAGAAGCTCCAGAAGTGCAGAAGTTTTCGTTAAATCCTCGAACATAAGCGATGACATGAGCATGTACCTGGCGCTCTCTAAGGCTGGGTACGGCTCGTATAAAGAGCTGATAGAGCTGGACACTCCAGAGCTATTCGACATGCTCGAATTTGAAAATATCAGCGCTGATATCCAGCACTATCAGATGGAGCAGGCAAAGAATGGCAATAGTTAACGAGCTAATCACCAAATTCGGGTTCGTTGGCGACCTGGCGCCGCAGGAAACATTCAATGCCAACCTGCAAGCCTCCATCGGTCTACTGGCGGGTATGGGGGCTGCGATTGCAGGTTCAGCTGCGGGTATTGCTGGCTGGGTGACCTCGGTAAGTGAATCAATCGATCCGCTTGTCCAGTTTGGCCGTGAGACCGGAATTGCCGTTGAGACAATCCAGACGCTTGGCTATGCCGCCGAGGTTAATGGCTCCAGCGTTGATGCGCTGCAGGCCTCACTGGGTGAGATGACCAAGCGCGTCGGTGAATTCATTTCAACAGGTGAGGGTGAGGCGAAGGATGTCGCCAGCCGTCTTGGCCTGCAGTTCAAAACTCTCAACGGCGAGGTTAAATCCTCTGACGTCATTTTCCGCGAGCTTGCCGACAAACTGCAGGGCATGAGCCAGGCAGAAAAGTTCTCTGTTCTCGATAAGATGGGCATCGACCGCTCTATGGTTCAGCTGCTGTCCATGACTGGCGCAGAGATTGAGGCTTTTCAGCAGAAAGCAGAAGCGCTGGGTGTAGTGACTCAGGAGCAGGCCGATCTCTTCGCGGATTACAACGACTCGCTAACCACTCTTGGCAAAGGTTTTGACGGCATCAAGTTTCAGGTGGCGATTGGGTTTGTACCCGTACTGAAAGACCTGATTGATAGCTTCGTTGACTTCCTTATCGCTAACAAAGACCTGATACAGAACGGCCTGAAGCATCTGGGAGAAATCATCTTCTCAGTGATGGGTATGATTCGCAGGATGGCGCCAATTGTGGCAGTCATCACCGCAGGATTTATCGCGTGGAAGATCGCAGCTATTGGGCTCCGGACGGTGCTCGGCACAATATTCTCACCAGTAGTGCTAATCACAGCGGCAATCCTGGCTGTCATTCTGGTTATTGATGACCTCTTGACCGCTATGGAGGACGGACAAAGCGTTATCGCTGACTTCTTCAAAGATAACTGGGGTATCGACATCGTTCCCGGACTGCTGGCAATCAAAGAGGTCGTGCTTCAGATCGTGGATTTCATCATCGACTCATTCAAGGTCGGCGTTGAAAACATAAAGCTCATGTTTTCCGCGTTATGGAAGCTTCTGACCGGAGATTTTCAGGGTGCGTGGGATGATGTGGTTGGCATCTTCGACAACACTGTCGAGCACCTGAAAAGGCCATTCGTGGCATTCATCGACTGGGCTAAAAAGATTTTCGCCGGCCTCGGCGACTACATCGGAAATGTCATCAGCAACGCAGCCTCAAGCGCATGGAGTTCAGCTAAATCATTTCTTGGTTTTGGCGATGAAGAGGATAAGCAACGCCCTGTTAGCGGTGCGGCCTACAGTGCTGATTCTGCGGCTGGCGGTGGGTATGGCGGAAACAATGGCATTCCTTATGGCAATCCGGGATTAAACGGCAATCTCGCTTATGCGCCGGGCGGGGCTGTAAGTAATGTCAGCGTCAGCCAGAGCAACACCATGCACATCAACACATCTGATCCAGTAGTGGCAGGCAACACAGCAGCGAACGGTTTGCAGGAGGGTATGCGTGATGCTAACCGGATGTTTTCAAGGGGTGGCAGGTAATGGGTATCCTTGATGGTTTCACGAAGGCTCAGGAGTCGGGTAAGGCAACAGTAAAAAAGGTCGGCATAGGCGGATTTTCGATGTTTGCCCGTGTCGGCGACTCCACTACATATCCGTCGCAGGTTCCGGTTGATGTGCTGGAAGATGGCAGTATCGCTTCTGACGACATCATCATTGGCCCTATACAGGTAAAAATCAGCGGATCGGTTTCAGATGTGTATGCTGATGCCAAACCAAACTCATCGCTTAGCCTGTTGCCTGACTACTCCAGGTATGGCGAGGTGATCGAGTACATCCCGTCGAAAACTCAGCAGCAGCTGCAGAAGATTAACGAAATCGCTGACCGGGCTGAACAGAAGATACTGGAGACCAAGCGCCTGGCTGATAAGGGCGCTGACCTGTTTGGTCTGGTTGGCAACCCCGTGACAGGTGGGGTCAAAGGTGTACGTGAGCAGTTTCTCGACTTCATTGAGGCGGTTTACTACGGTAAGCAGCTTATCTCAGTAGAGGTTGACTACAGGACGCACGAAAACATGGCACTCAGCAGCCTGGTTGTATCAACCGACAATCAGACTTTGGAAACGAAGTTTGAGGCGGGTTTCACGAAAGTTAATTTCACCCAGTTGACCACGACGGCTATCGAGCAGCAGTTCAAGTCACCATCAGCCGCAGCTAAATCGAAGACTGCAGGAGTAGCGAACAAGGGGTCGCAAACGCCGGCAGATAATTCAAAGTCATCATCAGGCGCCACAAAGTCAAAATCAGTTCTTAGCTCTCTGAAAGGGGCCGTTTTCGGTAATTAAATATGGATCAGATAACCAATATCACCGATGAGCCTATTCAGCGGCACGTTCTTCTATTCGACCGTGGGGAGGCTGTCATTATTTTGCGACACCTGCCTACGGTTGAGATGTGGAAAATGAGAGTCGAGTATCTGGATGATTTCATTGATGGCGTGAAGTTGTCGCTTGGTTCTCTTCACTTTCGCCATAAAAACTGGCCTTTCGATATCGCGCTACTCTGCACTGACAATTCAGGTATTGACCCATACAGGGCGGACGACTTCGCCAGCGGGCGATGTGAGATCTATATGGTGACGCCAGACGAGATGATAGAAATTCGCGGGGGAGATGTGCCGTAATGGAAACATTTTATCGTGACTACCGGCTTACTGTGGGAATCGGAAACCAGGCTGTCATTATTGAACCGCCGATGTCGGTGTCATTTAAAGCGCTCGAGACAGTAGACAAAAAATCGCTCGGCAAGCTTTCAGCATCAATTAATGGACTGAAACCCTCAACCCGCCTTCAGCTGGTTAAAGCTGAGGATGATAAAAAGTACATCCCGATCAGGCTTGAGGTTGGCTATAACGGAAAACTCCGTCAGGTGTTTCAGGGGTCAGTCAAAAGTGGAGCAGTTAACAGAGAGGGGCCGATCCATGTCGTCAGCCTTGAGTGTGAAGATGGAGGGCACGACTACATAAATTCTTTCACGTCGCGCACGGTTCGCGGCAAAGAGCAGGTGGTTGATTCTGTTCTGCTGGATATGCCCAATACCAAGAAGGGATCGGTGACCAGCCAGCAGCAACTGATTAGGCCAAAAGTTCTGGTCGGCAGTTCGAGCAAAATCCTCACCGACATGCTTGCGCCGGATGAGAGCTTTTTCATAAAAGATGAGCGAGTTCACATCCTGAAAGATAACGAGGTTACGTCCGGTAATATTCCCGTAGTAAACGCCCGTAGCGGATTACTGAACACTCCGCAGTCCACAAAGGGTAGCGCTCAGGCGGACGGAAGTCAGAAGCCTGCAAGCACTAATAGCCCGAAAAACGATCCCGGCGGCGTGAGCAAGGATGATGTCGACTCAAGCACTTTGGTTTCTCAGGTCAAAGGACAGATCGTGTTTGACACAAGACTAAATCCAATGCTGCGGATAGGCGGGTTGTGCGCAATGGAGAGCTACACCAATCCTGCATTGAATGGCGTTTATAAAATTTATCAGATTGAAACCAGCGGGCAGTATACCGGCGCGGCGTGGAGTCAGAAGGTGACAGCCAGACCGGCCGGAAATTACAAGGTGATTGATTGATTACTTCATGTCCAGGCAAACGGTGGCAACATAATCACCAGTAGCGGACAGCATTGAATTGACGAAATACTGATCGGGCCAGTCTTCTTCTGACATTATTTCCTTTTGTTGTTTAACAAAGTCACGCTTTATTTTAAGGCAAGATTTTTCGTTTTTTAATTCATCCCGAACAACGCCTCTTAACTGCTTTTCAATTCCTGGTAACTTAGCCATGAATTCGTTAATTTTCTCCTGGCCTCCTCCTGTATTTTCTAAAGCCTGAAGCATATCGCTTTCAAATTTCGCTTTAGCAACATCAGCCAGAGGGCCAGCGTAAACGGTCGGGGTAAGCAATAAGCCAGCGATAAAAATCAATTTCTTCATATTAAATTCCAGAGATAACCATGATTGAAGAGCTTCACGACACTATCGGTCAGGGGGTTAATTTTGCGCTGGCCGATGTTCACACTATTGTCGTCGCAAAGATAACGTCTGTAAACGATACAACGATTGGATGTACGCCTGTTATTAACAGGGTTGTGGATGGTGAATCACTTCAGTTGCCAGAATTCATAGAGGTGCCTCCCGTAATTATTCAGGGTGGTGGAAGTTATATTGCAGAGCCAATAGCAGTTGGTGATTACTGTTTGGTGCTTATTTCAGAGCGATGCTATGACGCCTGGTATGCAGGCAGTGATTTTGTATCCCCTCTAGAGATGCGCATGCACGACTACTCAGACGGTTTTGCGTTGTGTGGCATTAGCCCTCAAGCCTCAGCTATCAGCATCCCTAAAATTCGCCGTCTCATGATGGCAGACACCGACCATATGGGGTCGATGTATCTAACTGGTGACATCGAGCAATCAGGCGGAAAGACAACGCTGGAAGAATGTGAGGTGCTTGGCCAGCTTAAATACGCGTCGCTGGAGACATCAGGGCAGAGTGGTGTAACGGGTTCATTCAGAAGTGACGACGGCAAAACAATCACAGTAACCAACGGCATCATTACGGGGATCGCATGATCGTATCAGCGCTGGATAAAGATGACGACTGGACGCTAGGGCGTGGCCGGAACAATTACATAACCGGCGGCGCGGCTATTGCGCAAAAAGTTAAATGCCGCGTCCGCTCATTCAAAAATGACAATCCACTCAACATGGATGACAACATCGACTGGATTTATCTGCTGTCAGAAAAAAACACCGAGCAGGAAACGCTGAGAGAAATAGAGCGGGTGGTTCTGGCCACAGACGGCGTGATGCGAATTATCGACCTGTCGATGACAGTAAACAAAAAGACAAGGACTCAAGCTGTCGAGTTGCGCATTGAGACCGTATTTGATGAACAGTCAGTCCTATTCCCGGTAAGTGGAGCGCAGAAAGATGGCACTACAGTTTGATAATAGCGGGCTTCAGATTGACAGCTTCAGGGACATATTCCAAAGCCTGAGCGACGCATACAAGGTGATTTACGGTCAGGACGTAGATTTAGACCAGGAATCGCCAGACGGGCAGCGTGTGTCGATTGAGGCGCAGGCCAGAACGGATATTGAAGCCGCGTTGCAGTGGCTGTATTCGCAAATGGACCCTGATTTCAATACGGGCGACATGCAGCAGATTATCGGAAAACTGCACGGCCTATATCTTCGCCCGGGCTCTCGCTCTCAGCGCGACCTCATAGTAACGGCAGACAGGCCGGTGCTTTTGTATAGCGGCTACAAAATTCGCGATCAGGCCAATCAGGTGTGGTTCGTAAGACAGGATGTCACCATTCCCGCCGGCATTACCTCAGTAACGTTCTTTGCCCAAAACTTCGGGAAGGTCACGGGTCTGCTGTCAGACACATTCACGCAGCTTACCCCTGAGCTGGGGATTTTGGGCATCACCTCAGACGTGGAGGTGGTAGTCGGCAGGGATGAAGAGACGCCTGAACAATTCCGGCAGCGCCGCAACCGCTCACTGGAAAATCCTGCAACGGGAAGTACCGGTGCGATTTTTGCCAAAGTCGCGCAACTCGCGGGTGTTACCGACCTGAATATTGGTGAGAATGATACAAAAGTTGATGACCCTCTAACCGGCATTCCCGCCAATTCGATATGGCTGGTAGTGGAAGGTGGCGCCATCTCAGAAATAGTCGAAGTCATGGTTAAGCAAAAGGGCGGTGGCACCGGCACGAAGGGAAGCATTACCGGGCGATATGTTGAATCACTTGTGCGTCCGGATGGAACTGTTTTACAGATAGCTCATGATCTCGAATTCGACAGGCCTATCTACAGGCCGCTTTATATCAATCTGACCGCAAAGAGAAAGTCTGCGAATGACCCTGTAGATACAGATTCTCTCAAAGAGGCTTTAGCGACCCGTGTAATGCACATCGGCGAAAGCATTGATGCTAACGAATTCTATGCCGATGGATATGGAACCAGCCGCGTCAATTACGTTTTGACTAACCTCGAAATAAGCGATGACGGCGTCAACTTCACAGATGGAGAATTGCTACCGGGATTCCAGGGGAAATACACGCTGGACGTTAGCAATATCAGCATCAACGAGGTGACATGATGAATAACGACATCATCAATCGCTATACGTTAATGCTCATCAAACAATACTGGGAAAAGCCGAAAGCTCGATCTGAAATTGAAGCGACGCTGAAGCACTGGCAGATAATTGCTGACTTCATCCGTAATTCGTCTAATTTCGATATTGACGTCGTAACGGGTTACCGCCTCGATGTGATAGGTCGCATCGTTGGTCTTCCCCGCAGCGTTCCGGCTGTGCTGGCGAAGGTTTTTTTTGGATTTAAAGGCCACATCAATTCCGCGGGATTCAGCAGCAAGAATAAAACTTCTTATATTGGCGCCCCGTTCTACAGCAAGTTTGCTCCCGCCTATGGCGACTACCAGCTTGGCGATAATGAGTATCGGCGTTTTCTTAAGGTAAAAATTGCCAAAAACGCCGCTGCATCGACTATCGCATCTGACGATCGCGTGAGCCTTCAAGAAGTCATACAGGCAGCATTTAACGGCGATGCGTATGTCACTGACAGAAAAGACATGACACTCGCTCTGAATATCTCACCGCAGATTTCTGAGGACGAGTTGCGCCTGATTGTGAAGCTCGGGCTGCTGCCTAAGCCCGCAGGGGTTCGTTATGACTACTTCTACCAGGTCACACCCGGAATGACATTCGGGTTCTCAAGAAACCCCGCAGCGAGGGGGTTCGCAAGCAAATTCAATGCCGCCTACCAGGGCGGTTTTTTTTCGAGGAAAATTCATGTCTAAGATTGCGAGATATTCAGGGAATTTACGCGCGTTCGGATCTAACGCTCAGGGACTTGAGCGCACATTGTTTGGCGAAACTACTCAGGCTGATGATTTAACATCGCAGGTTACAGCCGCATTTCTTCGCGGTTGGGGTGTTGTTGGTCCTTCAGAAAACCCATCTCTTGAAGATTTTAACGCTGCCTTCTATGCAATTAGTCAGTTCATTGCATATCAGCACCAGATGGGCGTGCCAGAGTGGGACGCGGCTCAGGAGTACTATGTGGGCTCTCTTTGCGTGCGCGGAGGAGAAACATACGCATCCGTTGCAACTAACAATGTAGGAAGCGCTCCGCCATCAGCGAAGTGGACGCAGGTGCTAAATGTTAAAAACGGCCTGTCGAGTCTTGGTCTTACTGATAGCAATGGAAACGTGGGTCGACTGAATAATACACCGCAGTCATTCTTAACAAGCGGAAGTTTTACTCCAAAGCCTGGCACCAAATATCTCAGGGTAAAAGCAGTGGCAGGCGGAGGAGCAAGTGGTAGTGAAGCCGCAACTAGTGGTGGAAACGGCGGTGTTTCGCAAGCGGGATATTATGGTCAATATATTGACGTAATTATCCCTGTATCAGCATTCACCTCCCCAGTTTCCATTGTGATTGGGGCTGGCGGAACTCCGGGCGCTGCTGGTCAGGTTACAGGGGGCGCGGGCGGCACTACTTCATTCGGAAGCATATTCTCTCTTCCCGGCGGTCCAGGTGGCTCTTCAATGCCTCTCACCACAAGTTTTACAGCTAACGGATCAAGCTTAGCGACCCGATCTATAACTACATCTATAACTCCAATCAACTCCTCTGGCGGATTATCAAAGTCCAGTACTTCACTACAAGTATCACCAGGCACCGGCCTTGGACAGATGCCATTACCCTCACCAATTGAAGGCGGCTATTACGGATCGGGAGGGATAGGTATTTTTGCAACATCTACAGCCCTTCAAGGAAACCCCGGCATTCCTGGAATTATGATGATTGAGGAGTATGCATAATGACAATAGTACTTGCTATGATTGCTAATAAAACCATTGAAGTGGTTAACACTATAGTTGCGGATGATGAATCATTTAAAATTGATGGGTTCTACTTCATACCTGTGAATGGTAAAGAATGTGAGATAGGAATGTTCTATAACAAGAAAGATGGTGAGTTTTATTATGATGAAGGTTTCACATTAAAAACTAACCCTGTCAGTGACCCATCTCAAATCCCCAGTATTTCTACTGGGGATAGCGAATAGGTTAGAAAAGACTTTCACGAGTAAAGATAAAAGTTGGAGATATTGAGTGTAAATCATGCTCTCTATCTCCAAACAGTTCGGGTTTTAATATGCACAGAGAGTAATCACTCTTTTTAATAGATGCTCTGTAGGCATAAGGGTGCGTCTTTTTAATTAAATCATAGAACTCATTGAACTTATCTCCCCATAATTCC
Organism: Enterobacter ludwigii; assembly: GCA_900068845.1. GTDB lineage: Bacteria > Pseudomonadota > Gammaproteobacteria > Enterobacterales > Enterobacteriaceae > Pantoea > Pantoea ludwigii_A. The sequence goes on along the minus strand of CEFQ01000005.1, from coordinate 926,173 downwards.
GAGAATATCACTCTTGGAGGATTGTTTTTTAATGTCCTGTTTGCTCCAATAACTGCGTCTTTTTCTGCCCCTTCAATATCCATTTTCCAGATGTCAAAGTTAGTCTTTATCCCATCTATAGTTATTTTCGGGGCGCATATTGTTTGAATGTTTTCGTTAAAAATATGACGAAACATGTTAACGCTTTCAATATCGTATGTTGAACCCTGATTGTGAGCCTCAGACACATATATCTCCACCAATCCTTCCTTGTCAGAAAGCGCCGCTTTAAGTGGTTTGATGCTTTCACAATTCAAATCTTTTATTCTTCGATACAGATCAGGAAGTGGTTCTATAGCTGTTACTGAAGCTGCACCGTTTTCAAGGAAAAGCAACGCGGTGAGGCCAATATTTGCTCCAGCATCCAGAACGTTGTCGCCCTTACGAACGAACTTCTGAATCAGCATTCTATCTATGTCGTATTGAGGATACTTCAGATTCAACACAGAACATGCGGCATATCTGCGCTCATGAGGGTTTGTGAGGTCGAGCTTTACAGGAATGTTGTTAACGTTAATGTAGGCGTGCCCATGATTGCGTATGCTCCCCTCTATTTCTGTATAAAACATTTCATGCCCTTCTTTTTAAAAGTTAAATTCGCTTAAATCTGAGGAAGCGAAAAAATTGATAGGTTAATTTTAGGCTTAATCCGATTATCAATGCATAAGCCAGTCGAATCAACCGGAGTTGCAATATTTAGCCTGGGTGTACGGCGTGGCCATCCCAATAAACAGCATAACTTTCACTCTAATCGCTGAGCATAAAAAAGCCCCGGCGACGGGGCAGCTGTAAACCGCGTCCATCTTCATGCAGGCTGCGGGGTGGGTCAGGTAAGGATAGTAGCCGTGAGCCGCAGGTACAAAAAAACCCGGCGCGGTGGCCGGGTAGTGGCTTACTTGAAGACCCTTTCTAAGGCGCTTTCATATTGTTCTTTTGTCTCGCACATCGAAGCCATACCAATGATCTTGCCAATATGGCGTCGCAACGCCTTCACGCCTACATCAGACAGGAACATGTGGATTTTGTCCCCTCGCTTGCCATTCTCCTCACGGTTTTCTTTCGCGATATCGAGAATCTTCCCTTCGCTTTTAGCCAGAGTTTCATAAATATGCCGCTCAGTAAACCATCTGAAGTTTCCAGGGTGTCCGCCTTTTTCAGGTTTCTTCAGCTCGTATAATCGATACCATTCATAGTAAAGCTCATCAGGAAACTCTTTTTCCCACGCCCTGGCCTCTTCGCGAACGTACATCTTAAAGGCTTCAATGACTGCCTGTGCTGCTGGCTCATAACCTGAAACTGCGTAGGCAACACCACGGATACCGGATTTGGCTGATGCGTTCATTAAACGCTGCGCCGCTTCCGCCGCTGGCTTTCTATTTGCGGGAAGCACGCCCTTATCTCTTGCCTTCACAAGAAGCTTGGCGATATCAATAACTACTCCGATGTCAAATCCGTGAGCAATAGTGGAGTTATTGGATCGTGCCTCAAGTTGAAATTTAAAGGGTTTTTCCAGTTTCTCCTCTAATTCTGGATCGCGCATGTCATCCATGAATGGGGCAGACATAAGCCTATCGATATCACGTGCAAGGGTGCCTATTTCGAGAAGTTGAGCCAATCCCGTCTTGGTAACTACTGGCGTCTTCATATCATCATTCAAGACGTAGCATTCTGCATCAATACCAAACTGCTCTTTGAAGTTCCCTTTATGTGTTGCTTTATAACCCCATCGAGCAATAGCACCGCTTTTGGCCTGATCACTTCTCTCTTTAGGGGATAAAGATTTAGCTCTGGCAACGCCGCCTTTAGCCTTACCAGTTGGTTCTTTCTCTTCATTGGACATATGCAAGCACCTTTGCTGTGAAATGTGCTTGCATATTAGCCACTGTATATATAAACAAGCAAGCATTATTTTAAAATCAAATGCCTGCAAATCCATTATTTCTCATCTGCTACTTGATCAATTCTACCGATCAATATTACTGTATTTATATACAGTATCTATCAGGGAGGGAGATGACCATGCCCCGCGACTACGAAATCAAGATGGCCTTTAAGCAGGCTATGAAACAAGATGCATCAGGCCGCTTCACTATCAGCACGCTGGACTTTGTGAGCGAACTGGAGCGGCTCAACTGGCACTACACGCTCCGGGCAGCCAATAGCTGGATTGAGATGCACACCACGACGTTCCGCGACATCTCAACCGCAGATGGTGAAGAGCGCACGTTTCAGGTGTTCAACCCAAATGGCGGCATGTGATGTTTGCCCTCGTTGACGTGAACTCATTTTACGCCAGCTGCGAGACAGTGTTTCGGCCTGACCTGCGCGGTAAACCGGTTCTGGTGCTCAGCAATAATGACGGCTGTGTCATTGCCCGTAGCGCCGAAGTGAAAGCGCTAAAAATCCCAATGGGAGCGCCTTATTTCAAGCTGAAGGATGACATCCGCCGACACAAGATTCACGTGTTCAGCAGCAACTATGCGCTGTACGCCGACATGTCGAACCGGGTAATGACAACGCTGGAGCAGATGGCGCCATCGGTGGAGGTGTATTCCATCGACGAAGCATTTCTCGACCTGACCGGCGTACGAAATTGCCGGGTGCTGGAAGATTTTGGACGCGAGGTGCGGGAGCGAATCAAGCGCGATACGCATCTGACCGTCGGTGTCGGCATTGCCCAGACCAAGACGTTGGCCAAGCTTGCCAATCACGCTGCTAAAAAGTGGAAACAGACCGGCGGCGTCGTCGACCTGTCGAACATCGAGAGACAGAAAAAGCTGATGGCGCTGGTACCGGTAGAGGATGTCTGGGGCGTCGGCCGCCGCATAAGCAAGAAGCTGAACGCGATGGGCATCATCACCGCCAAAGACCTGTCGGAGCAGAGCACATACATCATCCGCAAGCACTTCAACGTCGTGCTGGAGCGCACCGTTCGGGAACTGCGCGGCGAGCCATGCCTCGAGCTGGAAGAGTTCGCGCCCACCAAGCAGCAGATTGTCTGCTCCCGATCGTTCGGCTCACGCATTACCGAATACGAAGACATGCGGCAGGCAGTTTGCTCCTATGCGGAACGCGCCGCGGAGAAGCTGAGAAGAGAGCGCCAGTATTGCAGTCAGGTAGCCGTGTTCGTCAGGACCAGCCCGCACGCTGAAGGTGAGGTGTTCTACGGCAATCAAGCAATGGGAAAGCTGCGCACTCCAACAAATGACACGCGCGACATCATCCGCGTTGCCATGCAGGGACTCGACCACATATGGCGTGACGGGTGCCGGTATATGAAAGCAGGCGTGATGCTGGGCGACTTTTACAGCCAAGGCGTGTCGCAGCTCAATCTCTTTGACGAATTCAAGCCTCAGGCCAACAGCGAATCACTGATGCGCGTTGTTGACGGTCTCAACCAGAGCGGGAAGGGGAAATTATGGTTTGCAGGACAGGGTATCCAGAAATCCTGGGAGATGAAGCGAGAAATGTTGTCGCCGGCATACACAACCAGACTGTCGGATCTGCCAGTGGCGAAGTAACGTTTCTGCTTCAGCCGCTGCAGCACATTCTTTCTACCAGCAATGCCTGTTGCATGGTGGAGCTGAATGGACGCCGGTGCATAGTCGATAAGAAGCGTTACCCGGTAAACGGTGACACCGTGCTGATAGATATGTCAGGCATGTATGAGTGGGCGATGATCATGATTCAGCCTCGTCGCATCATTACCGATGATGGCGCTTTTTACATGGATGACCTGCTGGAAGACATAGGTGTGATGGGAGTGGTGACGCACGAAATCACGACCGTGCATGAGGATGACAGGCCGACAATATAAGGGGCTTACGCCCCGTTACCTTCCAGATAATCCGCCCACCATTGCATCATCTCCCTGCGTTTTTCCAGGTACTGAGCGTGGTTATAGATGCCGCGAATGTTATTGCGATCAACGTGAGCCAGTTGCCGCTCAATCGCATCATGCGGCCAGCCATGCTCATTAAGGATAGTGCTGAACTGGTGACGGAATCCATGCCCGCTGGCAAGGCCTTCATAACCAATCTGCCGAATAACCAGCAGTACGGCCGCGTCGCTGATTGATTTGGCCTTGTCATTTCGTCCGGGGAACACGAAGGCAGAATTAGAAGTGATCGGCTGCAGGAATTTCAGCAGCGCCTTAACTTGTTTCGACATTGGAACCACGTGGGCCTTACGGTTCTTCATCACATCCGCGGCGATCTTAATCAGGTCGTTCTCGAAATCGACGTCTGTCCATTGCATGCTACGCATCTCTTTCGTGCGCAGGGCGGTGTACTGAAGAATCTGTGTAGCGACCCGGGAAATAACGCTGCCGGAGTATGTGGCGAGAGCGGCGTTAAATGCTGGTATCTGGTCGGCCGGCAGGAACGGGTAGTTCTGCTTACGATAGCCTTTCATCGCATCAGCCAGGTCCGGCGCCGGATTATATTTGCACCGGCCGGTAACGACCGCGTAGCGAAAAACCTCTCCACAACGGCGGCGAGCTTTATTGGCTCGCTCCATCGCGCCCCGATCCTCGAACCTCCGCAACACCTTCAGCAGAGCCATCGGCTCAATGTCATCCATCTGCAACTTTCCTATATAAGGAAGGATGTCATCATCAAACATGCGCCTGAGCTCACTGGCGTACTTCTCAGACCACACCTGCTTCTTGTGCTTATACCACTCCTCGAAAATTGAACCGAACGAATCAGGCTTCTTTTCCTTCTGCTTTTTCTTCACGGCCGGATTCAGGCCAAGAGCTAAATCTCGCTTTAGTTCAAACGCCATGCTCCTGGCATCCGCCGGACCAATCTCCGGGTATTTACCGATCGTGTGTACTTTCTCTTTCCCGTCGAACTGATAGCGCACCTGCCATACCTTCTTTCCCGAAGCTGGCACATAGAGGAAGAGTCCATTTCCGTCCGCAACCCTGTAAGGCTTATCTTTGGGTTTTGCAGCGTCAATCTGCTTGATGGTGAGCATTGGGTAAAATCCGGGTGGGTAAAATTGATTTACCCAGAATTTACCCAGGCTATCATCTGGCTGTCAACGAACTATGGCGAACGAATGCGAACGGTCGGTTGGGTGAATGCTTGGTGTGATGGGGTTTTGAAGAACGTAGGAGGATGGTTGCGAACTGCTATATGGTGTCCCCTGCAGGAATCGAACCTGCAACTAGCCCTTAGGAGGGGCTCGTTATATCCATTTAACTAAGGAGACGCCGGGCGCGCAGTATAGCGCACTGCGCGCCTGATTTTAACTATGCAGCGGTTGTTTGCTCAATCTATCAGCAATTTAAGACCAACCTCAGCGCTGTTTTTGATTCAGCTTCTCTTTCCGCTTCTGCTCGGCCCGCGCTTTGGCTTTCGCCGCTTCACTCATATCATTACGGATCTGAGCATGGCTAATCAGGGCGAAAATCAGCGTACCGCCTGTGATGTTGCCCAGCAGCGTAGGCAGAGCAAATGGCCAGAAGAATTCGTACCACGGCAGCGTACCCGCAAACACCAGATACAGCACTTCGACCGAACCGACCACGATATGTGCCAAATCGCCCAACGCCACCAGCCAGGTCATCATCACAATCACCACGATTTTCGCCGCGCCCGCATACGGGAACATCCATACCATGGTGGCGATAATCCAGCCGGAGATCACCGCATTAGCGAACATTTCACTCGGTGAATTCACCATCACTTTTTCACTGATGGCGGTAAACGCCTGACGCGTAGCATCGTCGAAAATCGGCATATGATTGAAGGCTAATGCGCCTAGCGCAGTCCCAATCAAATTGCCGAGCAGCACCACACACCATAAACGCAACAGCAGCGCAAAGTTGCTGGCGGTGGGTTTGTGCATCACGGGTAAAACGGCGGTGACGGTGTTTTCAGTAAACAATTGCTGGCGTGCCATAATCACAATGACAAAGCCAAACGTATAACCCAAATTCTCCAGTAAAAACGCCCCCGGCACGCCTTTCAGATGGACCTGAAAAATGCCTTTCGCCATGAGCGATGCGCTCATCGACAGTCCGGCGGCAACCGCTGACCAAAGCAGCGCCATACCGTCGCGCTCTAACTCTTTTTCTCCGTCGTGACGAATCTCCTCGTGAATCGCCGCAGCCTGCGAGGGCAGGGCGTCTTCATCAACTTCGATCTCCTTGCCCTGATCCTTCTCATCACTCTCTACATCGTTGTCACTCTTTGAAATCGATGGTGATTGTTTCATGTTTTCCTCTGGTGATAATGCCAATGCGTAATAAGCGTAGCTGGTTTTAGCAAGGTCAATTTGTTACGAGGATTCAAATTAAGAGTAACGAAATTTTAACTGAGATGGTTTTTTGAGCGATTCCTTGATCTGATGCGCACGAATACCCCATTTGGGGTAAGTGCAGGCTGGCTCACAGACTTCGGCCCACAGATTCATTGTGGTATTATCGCCGCCTCATTCATTGCTGTGATTCTCCCTTCTATGCTCGAAGTCATTAATCTCTCATGCGTTCGTGATGAGCGAACTCTGTTTCATGGGTTGAGCTTCTGTGTGCAACCGGGTGACATTGTGCAGATTGAAGGGCCTAACGGCGCCGGGAAAACCTCGCTGTTGCGCCTGTTGGCGGGATTAAGCCGGGCGGAAGAGGGCGACGTGCTGTGGCAAACACAACCTCTTCGCCACCAGCGCGAAATATGGCAACAAAACCTGCTCTATCTCGGCCATCACCCGGGCGTTAAATCCGTACTCTCGCCGTTAGAGAATCTGCATTTCTGGCACGGCAGCAGCAATGAAGACGCGATTTTTGCTGCACTTGAGCAGGTAGACCTGCTGGGTTTTGAAGAGGTGCCAGTGGCGCAACTCTCTGCGGGACAACAACGCCGCGTGGCATTAGCCCGACTGTGGCTCAGCCCGGCGTCCGTATGGATCCTCGATGAACCCCTGACCGCTATCGATAAAGGCGGTGTGGAAAAATTAATGGCGCGATTTGCCGCGCATGCCGATAACGGCGGAGCGGTGATTTTGACCACGCATCAGGATCTGCCCGACCACCGTTCACGCGTGCGTAAAATTCGTCTTACTTCGGAGTGGGCTTGATGTTAGGCCGGGTCATTCAGCGTGAATTAAAAATTGCCTTTCGCAGCGGCGCGGAAGTGATCAATCCGCTGTGGTTTTTCCTGATTGTTATCACGCTGTTTCCGTTAGGTATCGGACCGGAGCCGCAACAGCTGGCGCGCATTGCGCCGGGTGTGGCGTGGGTTGCCGCGTTGCTGGCCTCATTGCTGGCATTGGAACGGCTGTTTCGTGACGATTTTCTTGATGGTTCGCTTGAGCAACTACTTCTGTTGCCAACGCCGCTGCCGGTCACCGTGCTGGGTAAAGTGATTGCGCACTGGCTGATTACCGGGCTGCCGCTGATTTTATTGTCGCCGCTGGCGGCCTTGTTGTTGTCGCTGGATTTTGCCGGCTGGCGCGCGATGGCATTGACGCTTCTGCTGGGCACACCAACGCTGAGTTTTCTCGGCGCGATTGGGACTGGATTGACCGTTGGGCTGCGGCGCGGCGGCGTATTACTGAGTTTGCTGGTGTTGCCGTTGTCGATACCGGTGTTGATATTCGCCAGCGCGGCGATTGATGCCGCCGGGATGGGATTGCCGATCGGTGGTTATCTGGCGATTCTTGGCGCGATGCTGGCCGTAAGCGCAACGCTGTCGCCGTTTGCGACGGCTGCAGCCTTGCGTATCAGTCTGCATTAATTCGTGTCGCCCCAGAGCGGCCGAAACCTGAATTCTGTTTATTGTGAGCGATGCAAAAATGTGGAAATGGTTACACCAGTGGGCAAAGCCTGAACGGCTTTACCAGCTATGCGGGCGCGTGATTCCCTGGTTCGCGGTGCTGGGCGTTGGCACGCTGTTACTTGGTTGGGTGTGGGGCTTCGGCTTTGCACCGGCGGATTATCAGCAGGGCAACAGCTTCCGAATTATGTACATTCACGTGCCTGCGGCGATGTGGTCAATGGGTGTATATGCATCAATGGCGATTGCCGCGTTTATCGGTCTGGTGTGGCAGATGAAGATGGCCGATCTGGTTTCAGCCGCGATGGCGCCTATTGGCGCGGTGTTCACTTTTATCGCGCTGATCACCGGTTCGGCCTGGGGCAAACCAATGTGGGGGACCTGGTGGATCTGGGATGCGCGCCTGACATCGGAGTTGGTGTTGCTGTTCCTTTATATGGGCGTTATCGCCCTCTATCACTCCTTTGACGATCGCCGCACTGCCGGTCGCGCTGCCGGGATTTTGATTCTGGTGGGCGTAGTCAATCTGCCGATCATTCACTTCTCGGTGCAGTGGTGGAACACGCTGCATCAGGGTTCATCAGGTATTCTGCAACAGGCCATTGATCCGAGCATGCGCACACCGCTGCGCTGGTCGATTCTCGGCTACTTGCTGGTGTTCGGCGCGCTGACCTTAATGCGTTTGCGTAACCTGATTCTGTTTACCGAGCGCCATCGTCCGTGGGCGATTGATGTTGCACAGGGAGGACGCAAATCATGACGCCAGCCTTTGCATCGTGGAGCGATTTCTTCGCCATGGGCGGCTATGCCTTTTACGTCTGGCTCGCCGTCATCCTCACGTTGATCCCCTTATTGGGTCTGGTGCTGCACACTGTGCTGTTCCGCCGCCGTCTGCTGGCGGAAATTCGTCAGCGTCAGTCGAGAGAGAGCCGTATTCGCGCGGCTAAATCGAAAAAAGCTGCCAGTGAAGCAGCGGGAGAATCCGTGTGAATATCCGTCGTCGTAACCGTCTGTATGTGGCGGTCGCGGTGTTGATCGGGCTTGGCCTGGCGACCGCGCTGGTGATGTACGCGCTGCGTTCCAACATCGACCTGTTTTATACCCCAAGTGAAATTTTGAACGGCAAGGGCGAAGATCATCAGAAGCCTGAGCCGGGCCAGCGCTTGCGCATTGGCGGCATGGTGATGCCGGGCAGCGTCAAGCGCGATCCGAAAACCCTCGCCGTTTCTTTCAAACTGTATGACGCCAACGGCGTGGTCAGTGTCACCTACGAAGGTATTCTGCCAGACCTGTTCCGTGAAGGGCAGGGCGTCGTCGCGCAAGGCGTGCTGGAGGAAGGCAATCTGGTGAACGCCAAAGAAGTGCTGGCGAAGCACGATGAAAAATATACGCCACCTGAAATTGAAGATGCGATGAAGAAGAATCACACAGGACCAACGTCCGCTTATCAGCCGTCAGGTGCGCAATCATGATGCCGGAAATTGGTAGCTTCTTGCTGTGTCTGGCGCTGGGATTGGCGCTACTGTTGAGTGTTTATCCGCTGTGGGGCGCGGCACGTCAGGATGCGCGTTTGATGGCGATGGCGCGTCCACTGACGTGGGGCATGTTTGTCTGTGTCGCCGCCTCTTTCCTGGTGTTGGTACACGCCTTTGTGGTGAATGATTTCACCGTCGGCTATGTCGCGACCAACTCCAACACCTTGCTGCCAGTTTACTATCGTGTCGCGGCCACCTGGGGCGCGCACGAAGGTTCACTGCTGTTGTGGGTGCTGCTGCTCAGCACCTGGACGTTAGCGGTGGCGATCTTCAGTCGCGGAATGCCGCAGGATGCGCTGGCGCGCGTGCTGGCGGTGATGGGCATGATTAACCTCGGCTTCCTGCTGTTTATCATCCTCACCTCGAACCCGTTTACACGCACCTTGCCAAACTTCCCGATTGACGGGCGTGACCTGAACCCAATGCTGCAGGATATCGGTCTGATCTTCCATCCGCCGCTGTTATACATGGGTTACGTTGGCTTCTCGGTGGCGTTTGCGTTTGCCATTGCCTCGCTGATGGCCGGACGTCTGGATACCGCATGGGCGCGCTGGTCACGTCCCTGGACCGCCGCCGCGTGGGTGTTCCTGACTATCGGGATTGTGCTCGGTTCGGCGTGGGCGTATTACGAGCTCGGCTGGGGCGGCTGGTGGTTCTGGGATCCGGTCGAAAACGCCTCCTTTATGCCGTGGCTGGCTGGCACGGCGCTGATGCACTCGCTGGCGGTGACGGAAAAGCGCGGCAGCTTTAAGTCGTGGACAGTATTGCTGGCGATTACCGCGTTCTCGTTAAGTCTGCTTGGCACCTTCCTCGTGCGCTCCGGCGTGCTGGTTTCAGTACACTCGTTCGCGTCCGATCCGGCGCGCGGTATGTTCATTCTCGCTTTCCTGGTGATTGTGATTGGCAGTTCACTGCTGCTGTATGCGCTGAAAGGCGGCCAGGTGCGCAGTCGCGTGCAGAGCGAAGCCTGGTCACGCGAATCCTTCCTGCTGGGTAATAACGTGCTGCTGATTGCCGCGATGCTGGTGGTATTGCTCGGTACGCTGCTGCCGCTGGTGCATAAACAGCTGGGTCTCGGCAGCATCTCGGTGGGTGAACCCTTCTTTAATACTATGTTTACCTGGCTGATGGCACCGTTCGCGCTGATGCTCGGCATTGGCCCGCTGGTGCGCTGGCGTCGCGATCAGCCGCAAAAGCTGTGGAAACGCCTTGGTGTTGGCCTGCTGGTGACGCTGATTCTGTCAATCGCGCTACCGTGGGTGCTGCAGGATCGTATTGAGGCCATGACGGTAATCGGCCTGCTGATGTCGATTTGGGTAATCATGCTGACGCTGATGGAACTGCACGAGCGCGCCACCCATCGTCACTCCTTCTTCAAAGGTTTACGTCATCTTTCGCGCAGCCATTGGGGCATGGTGCTGGGCCATCTTGGCGTGGCGGTGACCGTTGTCGGGATCGCCTTTAGTACCCAATATAGCGTTGAGCGTGATGTCCGTATGAAGGCGGGCGATAGCGTCGATATCCACAATTATCATTTCACTTTCCATGGCGTACGTAACCTGCAAGGGCCGAACTACAGTGGCGGCGTGGCGGTAATCGAAGTGACGCGTGACGGCAAACTGGAAGCGGTGATGCAGGCGGAGAAACGCTTCTATGCAGCAGCGCGCACCATGATGACGGAAGCAGCGATTAGCGGCGGTTTCACCCGCGATCTTTATGCGGCACTCGGTGAAGAGCTGGATGATGGTTCCTGGGCGGTGCGTATTTACTACAAACCGTTTGTGCGCTGGATCTGGTACGGAGGCGTGTTTATGGCGGTGGGCGGTTTATTCTGCCTGTTCGATCCGCGCTATCGCTCACGTAAAAAAGAAGAGCGCGAGGAGCTGGCATGAACAAAAAAATCCTGTTTATCCCGTTAGTTCTTTTTCTGTTATTAGCGGTGGCGCTGATGTGGCAGCTGTCGCGCAACGCCAACGGCGATGATCCGACGCGTCTTGAGTCGGCGCTGATCGGCAAGCCGGTGCCGGTGTTTAAACTTGAAGCGCTCGATCAGCCGGGCAAAATTTACGATCAACATGTTCTGACCGACGGCAAGCCGATTCTGCTGAATGTTTGGGCAACATGGTGCCCGACCTGCCGCGCTGAGCATCAATATCTCAACACGCTGGCGGAAAAAGGCATTCGTGTGGTTGGCCTGAATTATAAAGACGATCGCAACAAAGCCGTGACCTGGCTGAACACGCTGGGCAATCCATATGCGCTCAGCCTGTATGACGGTAACGGCATGCTCGGTCTGGATCTCGGCGTTTACGGCGCCCCGGAAACCTTCCTGATCGATGGCAAAGGCATTATTCGCTATCGCCACGCTGGCGACATGAACGATCGCGTCTGGCGCGAAGAAGTGAAACCGCTGTGGGATAAATACAACAAGGAGGCGGGCGTATGAAACGGCTGCTTCTCCTCTTTGCGGGCATTCTGCTCAGCACCAGCCTGTGGGCGGCGATTGATACCTATCAGTTCGATTCGGTGCAGCAGGAAGAGCAATACCGCGATCTCACAGCATCGCTGCGTTGCCCAAAATGCCAGAACAACAGCATTGCCGATTCCAATGCGATGATCGCCGCAGACATGCGTCTCAAAGTCTACGAGTTGATGAAGCAGGGTGACAATCGTCAGCAAATCATCGATTACATGGTGGCGCGTTATGGCAACTTTGTGACCTATGAGCCGCCGGTAACCCCTTCCACGCTGATTTTGTGGGTGGGGCCAGCGCTATTTGTGGTGCTGGGGGCGCTGATCATTATTCTGCGCAATCGTCGCGGTAGAGCGCGTAGCGAACTGGACGATAGTGAACAACAGCGCCTTGCGGCGTTACTCAAGCGTGACGGGAAGCCGTAATGACTGGATTCTGGATTACCCTGATTATTTTACTGCTGGCGGCCATTGCGCTGTTTCTGCGTGCCGGCTGGCGTCAGCGCGAGGCCAGCAGTGGCGATCGCGATCGTCTCAACACCCATTTCTACCAGCAACGCCTGCGCGAGCTGGAACGTGATGAAGAAGAGGGCGTAGTGGCTGAACGCCCGGAAATGGTGCGCGAGCTGCAACAAACGCTGTTAACCGATGTGCCGCAGCAGGATGCCGCTACCCTTCATCGCAGCAGCCGCTGGGTATTACTGCCAGGCGTGATGGTGTTGGTGGTGGTGTCGGTTGGCATGTATCTGAAAACCGGCGGACTCGCGCAGCAGACCGCATTTGTCAGCGTACAGCAGGAATATCCTGCGTTACGTGCGCGCGTGATGGATCCCAAAGCTCAACCGCTGACCATGGAAGAGCTGGCGCGTCTGCAGCTTGGTCTGCGTAACTCGCTGCAGAACGACGCTACTAACCTCAACGATTGGGCGATGCTGGGCCGCTTAGGCATGGTGCTGAATAACGCCACCGATGCCAGCCAGGCGTTTGAACATGCGCTGCAGCTGGCGCCAGACAATATCGAACTGCAGCAGGATTACGCCGAGGTGCTAACGCGTTCCAGCGATCCGCAGGATAATCGTCAGGCCAACGTATTGCTGAAAGAGCTGCTCAAACGCGATCACAGCGATGTGCGCACGCTGAGTCTGCTGGCGTTTAATGCTTTTGAACAGCAGCAGTACAATGAAGCAATTGGTGCCTGGCAGGTGATGTTGAAACTGTTACCGGCAGGCGATCGCCGCATCACCATGATCGAACGCAGTATTGAACAAGCGAAAACCGCCGCGGGACAGCAAAATAGCAACCTGGCATTGACGGTGAGTTTGACGCCACAGGCAGAAAAAATGTTACCGCAAGGCGGACTGTTGTATATTTCTGTGTCTGACGGTGTTTCACCGGTGCCTGTGGCTGTGAAGCGTTTACCGCTGAGCCACTTCCCGTTATCGCTTACGCTGGATGACAGCAATGCCATGATGCCCGATCGCCTGCTTTCGGCGCAGCATCAGGTGCAGGTCAGGGTGCGCATTTCGCGCGACGGCAGTGCCAATCCTCAGTCTGGCGACTGGTTTGGTTTAAGCGCGGTCACACCCTGGGATGGTCATCAGCAGCTGGCTGTGGAAATTAATCAACAGCAGCCCTGAAGCGATACCTTACTGTTCCGCACAGGGAGAGAAGAATGAATAACCGCCTGACCGGTTTGGCGTTAGCCAGTTTACTGTTGGTGGGTTGCGCCAGCTCAAAACCGGCCGACAATACGGAACCTGCGCAGCGCAGCGATCCGCTGGAAGGCTTTAACCGCACGATGTTTAACTTCAACTACAACGTGTTGGATCCGTATGTTCTGCGCCCGGTGGCGGTAGCCTGGCGTGATTATGTGCCGGTGCCGGCACGCAGTGGTATCAGCAATGTGCTCGGTAACCTTGAAGAGCCTGCCAGCATGGTCAACGCCATCCTGGTGGGTGAACCTCGCCAGGCCGGCGTCCACTTCACCCGCTTCTTCCTGAACACCGTGTTAGGGCTGGGTGGTTTTATCGACGTGGCGGGCAAAGCCAATCCGGAGCTGGCGCGTGAAGTGCCGCATCGTTTTGGTAGCACGCTGGGACGTTACGGCGTCGGTTACGGCCCGTATGTTGAATTACCGGCTTACGGTAGTTTCACTGTTCGTGAAGATGGCGGTGATTTCGTCGATACCCTCTATCCGGTTCTCAGCTGGTTGAGCTGGCCGATCTCGGTGGGTAAATGGACGCTGGAAGGTATTGAAACGCGTGCGCAATTGCTGGATTCCGATGCCATCCTGCGCCAGCAGCAAGATCCTTACGCCTTTATTCGTAATGCCTACTTCCAGCGGCATGACTTTATCGCCAACGGCGGTAAGCTGAAGCCGGAAGATAATCCGAATGCCAGTGCGATTCAGGATGATCTTAAGGATATCGATTCCCAATAAAAGAAAACGGCGACATAACAGTCGCCGTTTTTTTCATATCTAGTTAGACATCAGAACTTATAGTTGAAGTTCGCGCCGTACAGCCAGGCTTTACCTTCTGAGTTAAAGGTATAGGGGCCTTCTTTGACGGTAACTTTTTGGCCATGCATGTAAGAAACACCCACGTCTACAGATGCATCTTCATTAAACGCGTATGACGCACCGGCGCTCAGCCACAGGCGATCCTGATCCGGGATGGAGATAGAACGCTTATCGGCCGGAACCGGGCTGTCATCGAAGGCGATACCGCTGCGGAAGGTCCAGTTATCGTCATAGAAGTACGTAGTACCCAACGCAATTCGATAGGCATCGTGGAAGCCTTCATCCTTGTAGAACAGCGTCTGGCCATTGCTGCCGGTGGCTTTAAGTTCCTGGAACTGACTCCAGCTGGTGTACGCCAGGCTATAGTGCACGGCCCATTGTGGCGCAACTTTATGCCAACCGGAAACTTCCCACATCTCAGGCAGATTTAAGGTCAGAGAACCCGGGATAGTGGTGCCGCTTGTGCCGTAAGGCAGACCTAAAGCAAGTGCCTGCGGCGTACCATTGAAGGCGGTGGGGATGTTGCTCTTATAGTCACCGTCAAAGTCCACTTTGACTTCTGAACGGTAGGTAAAGCCAAAGCGGTTGTCTTTATCCACTTCGTACAGGATGCCGGCGTTCCAGCCATAGCCCCACTCATCACCTTTTAGATGCGCAATCTGGGTATCGGCGGGTAATCCAGCTACTGCACCTGCTTCACCGGCATAACGCTCAATTTTCGCTTTGGCGTAGACCGCATCAAATCCGATACCGAAACTGAAGTGTTCATTCAGTCGATAAGCCGTGCTGACATTAAAATTACCGGTCATCAGGTCGGTTTTGCCGCCGTAACCGCCCGCGGTATAACCATCATTAAATTCGGTTGCCAGACCATAATTCGAGGTGGCTGAAGCGCCAATCCACCATTGATCGTTAATCGGCTGTACATAGTGGATATTGGGAATCCACTGGTTTGGGGCAATATTTTTTGAATCAAGGCTGCGACCAGATGGGCTCTGACCGCTGATATCCACTTCAGGATCAATATACACCGCGCCGATGGAGAAAGAGGGGCGATCCATTAACGCCATGGTTGCCGGGTTGCGGCTGGCAGAGGCGGCGGTATCACCCATCGCACCCTCACCGGAATAAGCACGACCTAAACCAATTGCTGAGAATTCATTAAGTTGAAAGCCCGCGGCGTAAACATGAGAACAGACGAGCGTTACTGCAGCTGCCACAGCTGACTTTGCAAACAGGTTTTTATGGTTCATGACCACAACCTCATCTAGATTTATTATTTAACGTTGTTACGTCGCGTAACAAAGAGCGGCGAATTGTAGGGACTGATGGCAAAACCACATATCAGACCAGTGCGACGAGTATAGGTCCGACCTGTGTATTTGTTGCAATAATGTTTTTGAGATATTTCCAATTTGATTGATAAAATCAGATCTGCTTAACAAAATCTTAGCGATTCACTGACGACAGCGCTTTCAATTATGTTCTGGATCAATTTTTATTGTGATATTCGTCACTTAGCGGCGTGATCGTGGATGTGAAAACGCAGCAGGCGTACACTTTGCGGCAGAAAATGATCCGATCATGTTGAATTTATCGTCAGGAGAAAACCATGACTGATGCCATTAAAAAGTGTAGTGCTAACGAAACGGCGGCCTGTTGCTGTGTAGATGTGGGTACCGTGATGGATAACACCGATTGCACCGCAAGCTGGTCTGGTGTATTTGCCGATCGTCATGCGGCGGATGCGATGCTGGCGCATTTGACTGAACGCGCGCGTCAGGTGGAATCCGATCCTTGCGAAATTCGTGCGGATTTTGCCAATGAAGGCGATGCTGTGCGCCTGACTATCGACTTCACCTTTGCCTGCCAGGCTGAAACCCTGATTTTCCAGCTCGGCTTACGTTAATCCCGCCGCTGCCGAACTCCCTTCGGCAGCGTTAACTCTTTTTCGTGTATTCCCTCGCACTTTTTTCCTCTGGTTATTGGCTACTTAGCAACACTTAGTTAACACTGATGATCAGGTCAGACCTGTTTGGCAATGATGCCCCGGTCGAAAATTACAGGTGATTGCAATGAGCAAAGCGCAGCCGCTGCTGACGCGTCAGGGCGAACGTATCGCCATAACCCACGGATTACGAACCCCTTTTGCCCGTCAAGCGACCGATTTTCACGGCATTCCCGCACTGGAGTTGGGCCGCATGGTGATCAGCGAACTGATGGCGCGCAGCGAATTACCGGTCGACGTCATCGACCAACTGGTGTTTGGTCAGGTGGTACAGATGCCGGAAGCGCCCAACATTGGGCGTGAAATTGTCCTGAGCAGCGGACTAAGCGTGCATACCGATGCGTACAGCGTGAGTCGCGCCTGCGCCACCAGCTTTCAGGCGGTGGCAAACGTGGCGGAAAGCCTGATGGCAGGCACCATTGATGCCGGTATTGCGGGCGGCGCGGACTCATCGTCAGTGCTGCCGATTGGCGTCAGTAAAACCCTGGCGCGTGCGCTGGTGGATCTGAATAAAGCCCGCAGCTTCAGCCAAAAACTCAGCATCCTGCGTCGTTTACGCCCCCGCGATCTGATGCCGGTGCCACCGGCAGTCGCTGAGTATTCCACCGGGTTGCGCATGGGCGATACCGCCGAGCAGATGGCGAAAAGTCACGGCATCACACGTGAGCAGCAAGACGGGTTAGCGCTGCGTTCGCACCAGCATGCGGCGCGCGCGTGGCAATCGGGCGTACTAACGCAGGAAGTCATGCCAGCGTTTGTCCCTCCGTGGAAAGCACCTATCGAGCAGGACAATAATATCCGCTTCAACGCCAGCGCTGCCGATTACGCTAAACTGCGTCCGGCATTTGATCGCCGCCACGGTTCAGTGACCGCCGCCAACAGCACGCCGCTGACCGATGGCGCCGCGGCAGTGATCCTGATGCGCGAAGGGCGCGCGCGTGAGCTTGGCATTCAACCTTTGGGCTATCTGCGTAGCTACGCTTTTACCGCGATTGATGTCTGGCAGGACATGCTGTTGGGTCCCGCTTACGCCTCGCCGCTGGCACTGGATCGCGCCGGCATCACGCTTAACGATCTGACACTGATTGATATGCATGAAGCTTTTGCCGCACAGACCTTAGCGAACTTAAAAATGTTCCGCGATGAACGTTTTGCGCGCGAGGTGTTAAATCGTCCTCATGCGCTGGGCGAAGTCAATGAAGAACGCTTTAACGTGCTCGGCGGATCGATTGCTTATGGACATCCGTTTGCCGCCACCGGCGCACGCATGATCACGCAAACGTTGCAGGAACTGCGGCGGCGCGGCGGCGGTTTAGGATTGGTCACCGCCTGCGCGGCGGGGGGCCTGGGCACGGCAATGGTTCTGGAGGCCGAATAATGAGCGAATCTGCCTTTCATTTACATATGCGTCTCGACCATGTTGGTGTGATCACCCTCGACGTACCGGGCGAGAAGATGAACACGCTGAAGGCCGAGTTTGTGCCGCAGATTAAAGCGGTGCTGGATCAAGCGCGCAGCCATAAGGATTTGGCCGGATTAGTGTTGATCTCCGGTAAACCGGACAACTTTGTTGCCGGAGCAGATATCAGCATGATCGCCAACTGCAAAACGGCGCAAGAAGCGGAGGCGCTGGCAAAACAGGGACAAGAGGTGATGGCGATGATTGCTGCGCTGCCGTTTCCTGTCGTGGCAGCGATTCACGGTGCCTGTCTTGGCGGCGGTCTGGAACTGGCGCTGGCCTGTGATGCTCGCATCTGTTCGCTGGATGACAAAACGCGTCTCGGTTTGCCGGAGGTACAACTCGGTCTGCTGCCGGGGTCCGGCGGTACGCAACGGTTGCCGCGCCTGATTGGCGTGCAGCAGGCGCTGCCGCTGATCCTCACCGGTAAACAGCTGCGTGCTAAGCAGGCGCTCAAGCTCGGGATTGTGGATGACGCGGTACCGCAATCTATTCTGCTGGAAACGGCGATAGCACGCGTACATAAAGGAAAAGGCGCACGCCGGGAGCTATCGCGCCGCGATCGCTTACTGCAGGGGCCGATTGCGCGTCAGGTGCTGTTTTCGCTGGCGCGGCGTCAAACCCACAGCAAAACCCAGGGTAACTATCCTGCGGCCGAGCGTATTCTTGACGTGGTGCGCATGGGTCTGGAGCAGGGCAGCAGCGCCGGGCACGAAGCGGAAGCGCGCGCCTTTGGCCAATTGGCGATGACACCAGAATCGGCGGCGTTGCGCAGCCTGTTCTTCGCCTCAACCGCTTTAAAGAAAGAGGCGATGGCCAGTGTTGAGCCGCAAGCGCTGAAGCAGATTGGCGTGCTCGGCGGCGGGTTGATGGGTGGCGGCATCGCCAGCGTCACCGCGCTGAAAGCCGGTTTGCCGGTGCGCATTAAAGACATCAATCTCAACGGCGTGAATCATGCGCTGCAATACAGCTGGGATCTCCTGAGCAACAAGGTGAAGCGGCGCCAGCTAAAGGCGGCCGAACGTCAGCAACAGATGGCGCGCATCAGCGGCGGCATTGATTATCAAGGGTTTAGTCAGCGCGATCTGGTGATTGAAGCGGTATTTGAGGATCTGGCGCTCAAGCAGCAGATGGTCAACGAAATCGAAAGCCATTGCCAGCCGCATACCATTTTCGCCTCCAATACCTCGTCACTGCCGATTGCGGAGATTGCCGCTAACGCGCAGCGACCGGAAAATATTATCGGGCTGCACTACTTCAGCCCGGTGGACAAAATGCCGTTGGTGGAGGTCATTCCTCATGCCAATACCTCGGCGCAAACGCTGGCGAATACGGTGCAGTTGGCACGTCAGCAGGGCAAAACTGCCGTCGTCGTGGCGGATCGTCCCGGCTTTTACGTTAACCGCATTCTCGCGCCTTATATAAATGAAGCGATGCACTGCTTGCAGGAAGGTGAGCCGATTGAGCATATCGATCGCGCTTTAGTGAAATTCGGTTTCCCGGTTGGACCGTTGCAGCTGCTTGACGAAGTGGGAATTGATGTCGGTAGCAAAATCAGCCCGATTCTCGAACAGGCTTACGGTTCACGTTTCAGTGCACCCCCAGCCGCGAACGCAATTCTGGCCGACGGTAGAAAAGGGCGCAAAAACCACCAAGGTTTCTATCTTTATCATCGCTCGCGCTGGCCGGGCAGGCGTAAAGCTGATGCGTCCCTCTACACATTGTTGAACATCAAACCGCAGGCGAAGCAGAGTGAAGCGCAGATCGCCGAGCGCTGCGTGTTGATGATGCTGAACGAAGCGGCACGCTGCCTGGATGAAGCGGTAATCCGCAGCGCGCGTGATGGTGATATCGCGGCGGTATTTGGCATTGGTTTCCCACCGTTCCTTGGCGGTCCGTTCCGCTATATGGATCAGCGAGGCATTGGCGATATCGTCAACGCATTAAGGTCACTAATGCAGCAGCACGGCGATCGTTTTACGCCGAGTGAGGCACTGATCGCAATGTCAGAAGAGCAAATGAATTTTTACACTTCAACACAATCGTGAATAGGCACAGAGATTCAGCGGGTTAGTCAGAGAGCCGCGCAGCGGTAAGCGCGGCACCATTCTGAGATTTGCTTATTTAATAAACAACCGGTTGACTATACTGAAGCCATTGGGGTAAAACACACCGTTCATTCGCAGAATGAAGCGTCTGGTGCTGTGGTACCGGGCGATATCGACAAACAACAGCGGTGCTTTATGCAAGTTTTTATCATGCGTCATGGCGACGCAGCTCTGGAAGCAGCGAGTGATTCTGTTCGACCTCTCACACTCTGTGGCTGTGATGAATCGAGAGCGATGGCGAGCTGGCTCAACGGCAAAATGCCAGATATCGATCGGGTATTAGTCAGTCCCTATCTGCGTGCCGAGCAAACGCTCGCAACGGTGCGCGAAACCTTGAAGCTGCCGGAAGGGCAGGATGTGTTACCGGAACTCACGCCGGGCGGCGATCCGGGCATGGTGGCCTGTTATCTGCAGGCGCTGGCACAAAAAGGGATCAAGTCGGCGCTGGTGATTTCGCATCTGCCGCTGGTGGGATATCTGGTGTCTGAACTCTGCCCGCAGGAAGCGCCGCCGATGTTCGCGACTTCAGCAATAGCCTGCGTGAACTTTGATGCAGATGCCTGCGAAGGCAAGCTGGAGTGGCAGGTCAGCCCATCGAAGTTGGCCAAAGCCATCTAATCTCTGTGGGCCGCAATCGCGGCCCTATCCTTATCTACCGCAGCCATTAAGGCAGTTCTGGTGGTTGCCACTCTTCCACTTCTATCAACACCAGCAGCGCGGCATCGCCGCCAAACATTTTCGGTGCCTGATGAAACGCCATCACATGCGGATGCTGTGCCAGCCACAGCGGCGTCTGCTGCTTGAGGATATGTTTACCGTGTCCTGTCATTACGCTGGCGCAGAACAGATGCTCACGGCGACAGGCGGCGATCAGCGCGCCGAGTTCCTGCTTGGCCTGCATCTGCGTTAAGCCGTGCAGATCGAGAAAAATTTCTGGCGTGTAATCGCCGCGACGCAATTTTTTCTGCTCGTAATGGCTGACGTCAGCACGCACGTAACGCATCGGTCCTTCGCTGGACAACAGTGGCTGAAACTCGTCAGAAAAGTAATGGCTATTATCGGCTTGTTCTGAAATCAGGCGTTTTAACGGCAGTTCACGCGTTTTCACCACCGGTTTGTGCACAATGGTGTCCTGTTTCAACTTGCGCGTCCCACTCATCAACTGGCGGAACATCTGCTGATCGTCGTGGCTTAGCGGCGTTTTCTTACTCATGGCTCTGTAATAGGTCAGAAAAGGCTGGTTAACAGCCGGTGGCATACCTTAACCGTTAGCGTTAACAAATGTCAGCTTTTTCGCCTCGCTGCGCTGAATTCTGCCCGGCTTCGTGGCACACTATCGGCCGATTGATTTTATGGCCTGCGGAGGGCTACGTGGACAAGATTTTCGTCGATGAGGCAGTGAATGAACTGCACACCATTCAGGACATGCTGCGCTGGGCTGTCAGCCGCTTTTCGGCGGCAGGCATTTGGTACGGCCACGGCACGGATAATCCCTGGGACGAAGCAGTCCAACTGGTTCTGCCAACGCTGTGGCTGCCGCTGGATATTCCAGAAGATATGCGCAATGCGCGCCTCACTGCCAGCGAGCGTCATCGCATTGTTGAGCGCGTGATTCGCCGCGTCAACGAGCGCATTCCAGTGGCTTATCTCACCAATAAAGCCTGGTTCTGCGGCCACGAATTTTACGTTGATGAACGCGTGTTAGTACCGCGTTCACCGATTGGTGAACTGATTGAGAACCGTTTTGCCGGTTTGATCAACGATGCGCCTAATCACATTCTCGATATGTGTACCGGCAGCGGCTGCATCGCCATTGCCTGCGCATATGCCTTCCCGGAAGCGGAAGTGGATGCGGTGGATATCTCCACCGATGCGCTGGCTGTTGCCGAGCAAAACATCGAAGAGCATGGGCTGCTGAACCACGTTACGCCAATCCGCGCCGATCTGTTCCGCAACTTGCCGCCGGTGAAATACGATTTGATCGTCACCAATCCCCCTTACGTGGATGCGGAAGATATGGACGATCTGCCGAATGAATACCGCCACGAGCCGGAACTCGGTCTGGCAGCGGGCAGCGACGGCCTGAAACTGGTACGCCGCATTCTGGCCTGTGCCCCCGATTACCTCACCGAGCAAGGCGTGCTGATTTGCGAAGTCGGTAACAGCATGGTGCATATGATCGATCAGTATCCAGACGTGCCGTTTACCTGGCTGGAGTTTGATAACGGCGGTGACGGCGTGTTTATGCTGACGCGCGAGCAAATCGTCGCGGCACAGCATCACTTCTCATTTTACAAAGACTAAATAAGAGGGCGAGCGCTCGCCCGCAACATCGCAACAAGGAACCAGCATGGCCGGAAACAGCATCGGACAAGTTTTTCGCGTAACCACTTTTGGCGAGTCGCATGGTATTGCGTTGGGCTGCATCGTTGATGGTGTGCCGCCCGGCATTCCGCTGACGGAAGCCGATATTCAACACGATCTCGATCGTCGTCGTCCTGGCACTTCGCGCTACACCACGCAGCGCCGTGAGCCGGATCAGGTGAAAATTTTGTCCGGCGTGTTTGAGGGCGTCACAACGGGGACGTCAATCGGTCTGTTAATTGAGAACACCGACCAGCGTTCACAGGATTACGGCGCGATCAAAGATCTGTTCCGCCCTGGCCATGCCGACTACACCTACGAGCAGAAGTACGGTCTGCGTGACTATCGCGGCGGCGGACGCTCATCTGCACGTGAAACCGCCATGCGCGTGGCGGCAGGTGCGATTGCCAAGAAGTATTTGCAGATGAAACACGGCATCGTGGTGCGCGGCTATCTGGCACAGATTGGCGACGTGGCCTGCGAATTGAAAGACTGGAGCATTGTGGAGGAGAACCCGTTCTTCTGCCCGGATGCCTCTAAGCTGGAAGCGCTGGATGAACTGATGCGCGGCCTGAAAAAAGAGGGCGATTCCATCGGTGCCAAAGTCACCGTGCTGGCAGAGAACGTGCCGCCGGGCTTGGGTGAGCCGGTGTTTGATCGTCTGGATGCCGATTTGGCGCATGCGCTAATGAGCATCAACGCAGTGAAAGGCGTGGAGATTGGCGACGGTTTCGCCGTGGTCAGCCAGCGCGGCAGCCAGCATCGCGATGAAATCCGCGCCAACGGTTTCCAGAGCAACCACGCGGGCGGTATTTTGGGTGGCATCAGTAGTGGCCAAACCATCAGCGCCAACCTGGCGATGAAACCGACCTCCAGCATCACCGTGCCGGGTAACACCATTACGCGCGACGGCGCTGAAGTGGAGATGATCACCAAAGGTCGTCACGATCCTTGCGTGGGCATCCGCGCCGTGCCGATTGCCGAGGCGATGATGGCCATTGTGTTGATGGATCATCTGCTGCGCCAGCGCGCGCAAAACGGTGACGTCAGCAGCAGCGTTCCACGCTGGTAAGCCGGATGATGCGCCGTCTGCTTATCACCTGTGCCGCGCTGTTATGCAGTGCGGCGGCCGTTGCCGCTACGCCGTGGCAGCAAATCCATCAGCCCATTGCCGGAAGCCCGCAGTCGATCGGCGGCTTCGCCAACGGCTGTATTGTGGGCGCGCAGCAGCTGCCGCTTAACTCACCGAATTATCAGGTGATGCGTCAGGATCAGCGCCGCTACTTCGGTCATCCTGATTTGATCGCTTTTATTCAGCGTCTCAGCACCCAGGTTCATCAGCTTCAGCTGGGACAAGTGTTAATTGGCGATATGGGCATGGCGGCGGGTGGCCGTTTTAGCAGTGGCCACGCCAGCCATCAAACCGGTTTGGATGTTGATATCTGGCTCCAATTGCCAAAAACCCGCTGGACGGCGCAACAATTGCTCAAGCCGCAGCCGCTCGATCTGGTTGCTGCCGATGATAAGCAGGTGATTGCGCGTCACTGGCAGCCGCAAATTGATAGCCTGATTAAGCTGGCGGCGAAAGATGATGAAGTGACACGTATTTTTGTTAATCCGGCGATTAAAAGACAGCTGTGTGCTGATGCTGGTAGCGATCGCGCATGGCTGAATAAAGTGCGTCCGTGGTTTGCCCATCGCGCGCACATGCATGTGCGTTTGCGTTGCCCAGCAGGCAGTCTGGAGTGTGAAGATCAGACACCTCAACCTGCGGGCGATGGCTGTGGCGCCGAGCTGGACAGCTGGTTCCTGCCAAAAAAACCAGGCAGTACGCCGCCGGTGAAGAAAACGCCGCCGCCGCTACCGTCTTCCTGCCAGGCCTTATTAGACCGCCATTTGTTATAACCGTGGGAATTTGAGTTGCGGCAAGACGGCAAGTTCGTTCATCTTCAGGAGCTTACTTAAGTAAGTGACTGGAGTGGGCGAGCGCAGTCAACGCAGCTGCAGCTCAAAAGATCGCGGTTATTTGAGGAATAAAATGGATCTTTTTGTTGTCAGCCCGCTGGTCATTGGCGTGCTGTTTTTTGTGGCGATGCTGGCGGCGTTTATCGACTCCATTGCCGGCGGCGGTGGCTTGCTCACCGTGCCTTCATTGCTGGCTGCCGGGCTGTCGCCTGCACAGGCGTTAGCCACCAATAAGCTGCAGTCGGTCGGCGGATCCTTCTCCGCCAGCCTCTATTTTATCCGTCGCGGTGCGGTGAATCTGAGCGAGCAGTGGCTGAATATCGCCATGACCTTCCTCGGCGCGATAGCCGGCACCCTTCTAATCCAGCACTTACAAGCGGATGTGCTGCGCCAAATCTTACCGCTGCTGCTGATCTGTATCGGCTTGTGGTTCCTGCTGATGCCGCGTTTGGGTGAAGCGGATCGCGAACGTCGTCTGCACGGTTTACCCTATGCGCTGGTGGGCGGTGGCTGCGTCGGTTTCTACGATGGCTTCTTTGGTCCCGGCGCCGGCTCATTCTATGCGTTGGCGTTCGTGACGCTGTGCGGCTTCAATCTGGCGAAAGCCACCGCCCACGCCAAAATCCTAAATTTCACCTCGAATTTTGGCAGTTTGCTGTTTTTTATGTTCGGCGGAAAAGTGGTGTGGGGCACCGGAGCGATTATGCTGCTCGGCGCCGTTATCGGCGCACGCCTTGGTGCCAAGCTGGTGCTGAGCCGCGGTCAGAAACTGATTCGCCCCATGGTGGTGACCGTTTCTGCGGTGATGAGCGCCAAATTGTTATGGGACAGTCACGGCGGGGAATTGATGGCCTGGCTGGCAACGCTGTAATCCAACACTCGTCAAGACCGGCTGCCAATGCGACAATAGCGCCGGTTTTTTTTAAAGATTAAAAATTATGAGTACAACACACCATTACGATCAATTGATTGCCATCTTTGATGGCTGCTTCGTTGACGATTTTCAGACCCGTCTAATTAAAGGCGACGACGAACCTATTTATCTTCCAGCGGATGAAACCTCACCGTGGAATCGCGTGGTGTTCGCGCACGGCTACTACGCCAGCGGACTGCATGAAATTTCCCACTGGTGCATTGCCGGGGAAGCGCGCCGCAAGCTGGTGGATTTTGGTTATTGGTATTGCCCGGACGGACGCGATGCACAAACGCAGAGCCAGTTCGAATCGGTTGAGGTAAAACCGCAGGCGCTGGAGTGGTTGTTCTGCGTTGCGGCGGGCTTTCCCTTCAACGTAAGTTGTGACAATCTCGAAGGCGATTGTGAGCCAGATCGCATCGCGTTTCAGCGTAAAGTTCATGCACAGGTGATGACGTATCTGGATCAGGGGATTCCGGCACGACCAGCCCGTTTCATTGATGCACTGACGACTTATTACGACACGCCGCCACTGACGGCGGCACAATTCCCTTGGCCGGAAGATCTATAATCCGCGAAGGTTATAAGAAGAGAGGAAGAGATGATCGTAGAATTTGAAACCCGCATTCTGGCCCTGATTGATGACATGGTCGATCACGCCAGCGATGACGAGCTGTTTGCAGGCGGCTATCTGCGTGGTCATCTGACCCTGGCAGTGGCGGAGATTGAGCTAAGCGGTGAACACACGCCGGAAGCGCTGCAAACTCATGTCACCAACAGCTTGCAAAAAGCCATTGCAGCCGGTGAACTGTCGCCACGCGATCAGGCGCTGGTAACAGGCATGTGGGACAATCTGTTCCTGCAGGCTCGTCAAACCGCTTAACCGCTCGGGGCGATCGCTCGCCCCGCAGATTATCGACCCGCTTTTTTTCCCTTCAGCAGTTTTCGTACCCAATAGCGATTCGGATTCATCGCCGCCAGCGTGGCTGCATCCAGCGGCTGTGGTTCGCCGCTCATCTGCGCCGCCAATACTTCAGCCGCCAACGGTGCGCTGCACAAACCCCGCGATCCTAACGCGCCCAACACAAATAAAGCTTGATGTACTGGCGCATCGGCAACGTCAGCGCCGCGCATGCGTTGCTCCGGCAAATCGGCATAGTGCGTAAGCGTTGCTTCATAATCTGGCGCGCTGCCGCTCATCGGCAGGTGATCGCGCGTGGCACAGCGCACCCCGTTGCGCGCCTGGTTATCTGACACATCAACCTGCTGCGGCCATTGGCTCTCCGGCAGACAATGAATCAGCCGCTGTCGATTTTCCTGCTGATCGTCGGCACGGAAATCCGTCGCAGTATCGCCGCGATGATAACTGGCGCCGATGCAATGGGTGGCGAAATTCGGGCTGACCGGAGTGAGATAGCCGTCGTAGCACAGCACGGTGCGCAGCGCCCCTAACGCCGGATTGGTCGGCACATGGCTCACTTGTCCTGCCACCGCATACACCGGTAGCGTTTTGCTCTGCTCGATTTCCAGCAACGCATGGCCATTCGCCAACACCACTTGTTGATGCTGCACCGGCGGTTGCTCGCTAAAGTGCAGGGTCCAATGCTCTTCATTACGCGTTAGCTGTGTGACGCGATGCAGCCAGTGAAGGCGTAATCCCAGCGATTGCGCGTATTCCAACAGATTGCTGGTCAGCTGTGAAGGCGACAGCCAGCCGCCTTGCGGATAGAAAATGCCGCCGACGTCGAGGTCGACACCCGCCAGCTGCTGTGCTTCTTCTTTATTAACGCCGTACGCGATGTCGTGCGGCAGTTCCATGTTGAGCATCTGCGCGATTTTGTCCGCGCTTTTGCCATCCCAACCCAGTTGCAACACGCCGCTCCAACTGTGCTCAAATTCCACTGGCAGCCGATCATACAGACGTCGTGCAAAGCCAAAAGCCGCTGGGAAGAAGGTCGCCAGCGCCGGATCATGCTGATTTAGCAGCGGATAAAGCGCACCCTGACGATTACCGGAAGCACCCAGCGCGGGTGCATCATCGGCACAATAGAGTGTCACGCGCCAGCCGCGTCGCAGCAGCGCCAGCGCCAATACTGCGCTGGCAACGCCGCCGCCAATCAGTGCCACATCCTGGCTGCTCGCCGGCGGGCGCGCATACCACGGCTGGCTGTGCGGCAATGCAACCGCGTGCTCAAGCGAACCAACCAGCATTTCACGCTTATGACCAAATCCCTTGCGCTTCTGCATGCTGAAACCGGTGTCCTGCAAGCCTCGGCGTACAAAACCGGATGCAGTAAAGGTTGCCAGCGTGCCACCAGGACGGGCGAGGCGTGCCATTGCGGCGAACAGCGCTGGCGTCCACATCTCCGGATTTTTGGCGGGTGCGAAACCATCAAGGAACCACGCATCTACCTGACGATTGAGACTGTCATCAAAGGTGTGAATTAACGCGTTAATATCACCAAGCCAGAGGTCCAGCGTCACTTCACCGCCGTTAAATAGCAGGCGCTGACAGCCCGGTAACGCTTGCGGCCACTGCTGTTGCAGCTGTTCAGCCCACGGTTGTAGCTCCGGCCAATGGGCATGCGCGGCCACCAGATCAGCGTGCGTCAGCGGGAATTTTTCGCAGCTGATAAAGTGCAGGCGCTGCAAAGCGGCGTTGGGTTGCTCATTTCGGAAGCGATCGAAGGCTTGCCACAGGGTAAGAAAGTTCAGACCAGTCCCAAAACCGCTCTCAGCCACAATAAATAAATCGCGCGAATGATCGGCAAAACGGTGCGGAATATGGTTGCCATCGAGGAACACATAGCGCGTTTCCTCCAGTCCATTGTCGTTGGAGAAATAGACGTCGTCGAACGCTCGGGACACAGGTGTACCCTGTTCATTCCAGTTTATTTGGGCATGTTCAACCGGGGTTAATTTCACGGGAAAGGCTCATATTTCAGGCAGTGGCGCGAGTTTAGCGATAGACGTCACATGACGCAAATTTACAAACCGAAATGGCTGATCGGACTTGTTCGGCTTACAACTGTACGCTAGAGTGCACGTCATCCAAATATGTGGAACGAGGATTATTGAATGAAACGTGCAGTGATTACGGGCCTGGGTATTGTTTCCAGCATTGGTAATAACCAGCAAGAAGTGCTGGCTTCTCTGCGTGAAGGCCGTTCCGGTATTACTTTCTCAGAAGAGATGAGAGATGCCGGTATGCGCAGCCATGTATGGGGCAACGTCAAACTGGATACCAACGGGCTCATCGATCGCAAAATCGTGCGTTTTATGAGTGATGCCTCTATTTATGCCTACCTTTCAATGGCCGAAGCGATCAAAGATTCGGGCCTGACTGACGAGCAGTATCAGCAAAACCCACGCGTTGGCCTGATTGCCGGTTCTGGCGGCGGTTCTCCGCGTTATCAGGTGTTTGGTGCTGACGCCATGCGTAGCCCACGCGGCCTGAAAGCGGTGGGTCCTTATGTGGTGACCAAAGCGATGGGTTCAGGCGTTTCGGCTTGCCTGGCAACCCCGTTCAAAATCCACGGAGTGAACTACTCCATCAGTTCAGCGTGTGCCACCTCTGCACACTGTATCGGAAACGCGGTCGAGCAGATTCAGCTGGGCAAACAGGACATCGTATTTGCTGGCGGCGGTGAAGAGCTGAGCTGGGAAATGGCCTGTGAGTTCGATGCCATGGGCGCACTGTCGACCAAATACAACGAAACGCCAGAAAAAGCCTCACGTACTTACGATACCAACCGTGACGGTTTCGTCATTGCAGGCGGCGGCGGTATGGTGGTGGTTGAAGAGCTGGAGCACGCTCTGGCACGTGGCGCACATATCTACGCCGAAATCGTCGGTTACGGCGCAACGTCAGATGGCGCAGATATGGTTGCGCCTTCAGGCGAAGGCGCAGTGCGCTGCATGAAGATGGCGATGCAAGATCTGGATACCCCAATCGATTACCTCAACACGCACGGTACCTCTACGCCAGTTGGTGATGCGAAAGAGTTGGGCGCGATTCGTGAAGTGTTCGGCGACCATTCACCGGCCATTTCTGCTACCAAAGCCATGACCGGTCACTCACTGGGTGCGGCAGGCGTGCAGGAAGCGATCTATACCTTGCTGATGCTGGAGCACGGTTTCATCGCGCCAAGCATCAACGTGGAAGAGCTGGATGAAGCGGGTAAAGGTCTGAACATCGTGACCAAGCCGACTGAAAAAGCGCTGACCACCGTGATGTCGAACAGCTTCGGTTTCGGTGGCACCAACGCCACGTTAACCATGCGTAAGCTGCCTGCATAATTGCATATGTTATAAGGTGCGCATGAATGCGCCCCCTACGAAAACCACGTTATGCTTTCGTAGGAGCGCCATTTATGGCGACCACCTGATGCAAAGGGCCGGTTATCCGGCCCTTGTTGTTTTTGACAATCAGCCTGCGGCTTGCCTACACTCTCTCCATCCGAAACAAAATTATCATTTCTTGATAACATGAACCAAATGTCCCGTTTCTGTTACCGCAGCAAGCGTGAGTCTGGTTTTGACAAGGAGTTCGCATCACCATGGCCACGACTGCCGAAACGCAGACGCAATCCGTTTTGCCGTTAGCCTGCACCTCATTTGCCGTCTTCCTCACCTACCTCACCGCAGGTTTGGCGCTGCCGGTCATCCCGCTGTATGTCCATCAGGAACTCGGCATGAGCAACCTGATGGTTGGTGTAGCGGTAGGAATCCAGTTTTTTGCCACGCTGCTGACGCGCAGCTTTGCCGGGCGACGTGCCGATCAGCACGGTGCGAAACTCACCACACAACACGGCATGCTTGCCATCGCGTTGGTGGGCATCGCTTATCTGGCGGCGGCGTTACTGCCGGTTTCACCCTGGACGAAATTTGCTTTACTGGCGGTAGGGCGCCTGTTGTTAGGGTTTGGTGAAAGCTTGCTGCTCACCGGCAATCTGACCTGGGGCATGGGTCTGGTGGGCAGTAAACGATCCGGTTTAGTGATGTCATGGAACGGCATGGCGATTTATGGATCGCTGGCGGCGGGCGCACCACTTGGCTTGCTGATTAACCAGCACGGCGGTTTTGCGGCCCTCGGCGCGGTTGCGCTGCTGTTGCCGCTGCTGTCGCTGGCGATTAATGGCTGGATCCGTAAAGTGCCGGTGGTTGGCGGCGAGCGCCCATCGCTGCTTAGCGTGGTGAAAACCATCTTCCAGCCGGGACTGGCGTTGGCACTGCAGGGTACCGGTTTTGCCGTTATTGGCACCTTTACCTCGCTCTACTTTGCCGCAGAAAACTGGGGCAATGCGGGGTTCGCGCTGACCGCGTTCGGCTGTGCGTTTGTGCTGGTGCGCGTATTCTTTGGTGGCTTGCCGGATCGTCACGGGGGCATAAAAGTGGCGATGGTGTCCCTGCTGGTCGAAGCCGTCGGTCTGCTGCTGCTGGCGTTTGCCAGTTCCAGCGGCATGGCACTAATTGGCGCGGCTTTGACCGGCTGCGGTTGCTCGCTGATCTTCCCGGCGCTGGGCGTCGAGGTGATCAAGCGTGTATCGCCGCAGATTCGCGGCACCGCGCTCGGCGGCTTCTCTGCGTTTCAGGATATTGCGTACGGTGCCAGCGGCCCATTGACCGGTTTACTGGCGACAGCGCTGGGTTACGGCTCGGTGTATGTCGCGGGTGCCTGCTGCGCTGCGCTGGGCATGCTGGTCACCTGGACGTTTGCGCGGGCGGCGACAACAGCGTAACCAGCTTATCGCAGGCGCTGACAATCTCACCCGGGGTTAGCGCCGCAAAGCCCAGCAGCCAGCCCGGTTGCTGGACCGCACCGGCATAAAGCGGCGACAGCCGCGGCAGTAACAATCCCATGGATTTAGCCTGTTCGGTTAAGCGCGCTTCATCGCCGTGCATTAGCTGCACCGTTAACTGTAAGCCTCCCGCCGCCGGCAGCGCTTGCAGCCTGGGTTGCAGTCGCGTGTTGAGTTGTTCAAGCAAGCAATCACGACGACTGCGATACAGTTGGCGCATCAAGCGCAAATGGCTGGCGAAATGGCCTTGTTGCAGAAACTCTGCCGTAATCGCCTGCGGCAGCAACGCGCTGTGACCATCCATTACGCTACGCGCGCGTCCCAATGGCTCAACCAGCTGCGGCGGTACCACCATCCACGCCAGCCGCAGCGACGGGAATAATGTTTTGGAAAAGGTGCCGAGATAAATGACCCGACCATCTGCTTCCAATCCTTGTAGCGCCGGAGCGGGGCGATCGTCGTAATGAAATTCGCTGTCGTAATCATCTTCAATCAGCCAGCTATCATGTTGCCGCGCCCACGCCAGCCACTGTAGACGGCGCGCCAGGCTCATTGGCGTGCCGGTCGGATAATGATGTGCGGGCGTCAGATACACCAATTTCGCGCTGCCGCTGAGTGGCGCGGCGCCTTCCGCATCCAGCGGCATGGCGTGACAGCGTGCGCCGGCCGCCAGAAACGCGTTGCGCGCACCGGGATAACCGGGTTCTTCCAGCCAGACGTCGTCACATGCATCAAGGAACATCAGCGCCAGCAATTGCAGCGCCTGCTGCGAGCTGGTGAGCATCACCACCTGATCCGCCGAACAGCGGACACCGCGCGATAGCGCCAGATAATCCGCTACCGCTTGCCGCAGCGACGGCAGCCCAAGCGGATCGCCATAGCCCATCACTTTACTGCCCAGCGTGCGTTGCATCTGATTGCTGATGCGGCGCCACTGCGTATGCGGGAACGCGCGCAGTTCTGGCGAACCGGCGGCAAAGGCATGTGGAAACGGCGGATCCTGACAGCCGCCGGTTGCCAGCACCTGTTGACCACGCAGGGAAAAGAGTGGCGAGCGGTCGATGCGGCTTTTCTGCGTGGGTAACGCCATGCGAATCGAGACAAAAGTACCGCGCCCACCGTGACGCTGCAGATAACCTTCGCTCTCTAATTGCGCATAAGCCGCCTCAACCGTGACGCGCGACAGCGATAAGTCCGTTGCTAACTGGCGACTGGACGGCAATTTTTGCTCATGCCGCAAATGCCCATCAGCGATCGCCTGACGCAAAGTATTGCACAGCCGCTCACGCAAACCGCCCTGGGTTTGATGGCTAAACAGCGCGAGAAACGAGGTGCTCATATTGGTCTTATTACTCGATGGAAAGTGGTATCAGCATGCAGACCACTTTGCCGTAAACTTGGGGGAAATCACAACAGGAGAATACGATGTCAGCGGTGTTAAAATTTGCCCCAGCCTGTGCCAGCGAAAGCCTGGCTTATCTGCAACATAAACTGACCTACTACACCGATGCGTGGGATCTCGCGGCAGATCTGGCGCAGGGAGTCTCGGCGATTACGGTGATCGATGCACGTTCTGAAGAGGATTATCAGGCCGGACATATCTGCGGTGCCCTCTCATTTCCCCATCGCAGCATGAATGTGGAATCCACTGCACATCTCGATCGCCGCAACGTTTACATCACCTATTGCGACGGCATCGGCTGTAACGGTTCAACCAAAGCCGCGCTCAAACTGGCGTCGCTGGGGTTTCAGGTGAAGGAGTTAATTGGCGGACTGGATTTCTGGAAGCGCGATGGTCATCCAATGGCGTGGGGCGCGGCAGCGGGTGAATGGCCACTCGGCACGCCCGCTGCACACTGCGGCTGTTAGATAAACAGCCACAGCAGGAAGATGAACACGAAAAGCGCGCCTATCAGCGTCAGTGCCGGGCGCTGAGCCAGCGGCGGCGGCAGCATCTGAATAAACGGCGACCAAATCGGCTGCGGGCGAATTGCACTCTCCGCCAGCGGCTGTTCGTGCAATTTCTCGGCACGGCGGCTAAACAGCAGATTCAGCAGATCCTGCGTCTGCGCGGGCGTCAGCACCGTATTCGGCAGCGCCTGGAAGCGCTGTTGGCTGTAATCTTCCAGCAGTCGCTGCTCATCATGCGTAAGTGGCTGCTTCAGCGAGTTTTCCAGCATTTGCAAAGTTGGCGCGCTGTGTTGGCCCAACGTCTGACGAACCTGCAAATATTGCGTCAGCAGCGGGAAGTGGCGTGAGGGAATTGGATCGCCACTTTTCAGGTTCACCAGCTTCAGCGTATCAGTCAGCAGTTTCACTGGGGATTCACCGGTGGTGGCAGCAAGCCGCGTGACCTGCTGGTTGAGCGATTGCTGCTCTGCCGGCAACAAACTGCGATCGGAAACGCGCGTTTGCTGCGGCTGCGGGATCGCTATCTGGCCGTTCTGCAGCATCGTCAGCACCTGACGCAGCTGATCCTGTGACAACGCGCTCAACACCGTTTGGTTAAACTGCTGACGAATAAAATCACTCACCGCCTGGCGATTATTGCCCTGCGGCAGTTTCTCCAGCAGCTGTTGCAGCAACTGGCGCGTGGCGAGACTGTTTTGCACCTGGGTTAAGCGACCATTGAGATGCTGTTCCGCCGCCGGGAAGTGGCGCGATTGCAGCTCAGCTTCACTTTTCACACCGACTTCATGACGCACGCCAGCCCACAGTTCGGGCGCTTTCAGGGTACTTAACGACATGATGCGTACAATCAGACGTTCCAGCGTGGTGCGCTGGGCAGGCGATAGCGGCTGCTCACCAACTGGACCACCAGGACGCGTCGGGCCAGTTGCCTGAGATAAAGGGGAACGATCGCCCGCGGGCACACCGGGACCGCTGAGAGGTTGCATGGCGGAATCCTTGAAAACGGGTCAGATCCGGGTGCGCCGGAAAAAAGAGGCCACATGATAGCAAAAGCCCCCAGGAAATCCACGGGGGCTGCGGCCTTTCCGGAGAATAAACTCAGGCAGCGGGATCGGGAAGGGTGACATTGCGCGGCTTGCGTAACGGGGTTTTCAGACGTTGCGCCAGAATAACGCCGACTAACGTCATGCCGCCACCAATCCAGTGATAGGCATGCAACTGCTCATGTAGGAACATCACGGCAATAATGGCAGTAAATGCCGGTACGAAATTCATAAAGATGCTGGTGGTGCTGGCACCCAAGCGCTGCACGCCAAGGATCCACAGAAACGGCGCAATAATCGACGCAAACAGTCCGGCATACAGCACCAGCGGCAGATTGTGCAGGTTCAACGTGACATCCGGTGCGCGCAGGAAGCCGGGCAGCAACAGCAGCACGCCAAAGAAAATCTGCACATACAGGCTTTGCCAGGTCGGCAGCGGAATTGCCCAGCGCTTGGTCAGCACGCCGTACAAGGCGTAAGAAGTTGATGCCGCCAGCATCATCAATTCGCCATTGCCAAGGCGTTGGTTCAGCAACTGCGCCGGGTTGCCTTCGCTCACCAGCCATACCAAACCGGCGAACGACAGCGCGCCGCCAATCAGGATGCCGCGTGTTGGCGCGAGGCGCAGCACAATAAGGCTGAGCAGAATGGTCAGCAGCGGAATGGTCGCGCCGAGGATACCCATCATCACTGCGGAAACGCTGTGCGCCGCGTAATAGGCAAGGCTTTGATACAGCACCATGCCGAGCAAGCCGAGAATCAGCAGCCGCCAGCCGTTCGTTTTAATGGTGTGACGATGACGCCACACGCCTGGTAGGCAGAACGGTGCCAGCACCACCAGCGCCAGTAGCCAGCGATAAAAGGAGATCGCCGCAGGATCGATACTTCCCGCCGAGAGTTTGCTGACGATAGTGTTGATCGACCAAATCAGCACCGCGATCAGCGGAAACAGTAAATTCATGATACAGCTCCTCAAATAATCGCGAATAGTTTACGTTTGACCGGTTTAAAGTAGATAGTTAAAATCGGACAATATTCGTTAGTGACCGGACAGAATGAATCTTCAAGTCGAATACCAGCCGCCTATTGATGCGCCCTTATTGTGCTACTTCATGCGTTACGACGAGGTCAACGCCAAAACCGAATATCTCGCGCACGCGCATGATTGGGGGCAGGTGATCTTCGTCACCCGTCACGTGCTGGAGATGGAAGTGGAAGGCGAACGTCTGCTGACGCCCGCCGATATTCCGATCTGGATCCCGGCCGGGCATCGTCACAGCAGTTATAACCACAACGATGCGCGCTTCCGTACTTTCAATCTTGCCGCCGATCGCTGTGCGGGCCTGCCCGATAAAGCCTGTTTATTACATGTCGATGCCATCGGGCACGCCATCATGAATGACTTTGCCCGCCGTGAACTGGCGCAGCCGCAGACGCAGGCCGACTGGCGGCTGTGCGAAGTGTTGGTTGATCGCCTGCGGCTAGCCCCAGTGCACAACAGCTATTTGCCGATGTCGGACGACAAATTTCTCGCGCCGATTCTGCGCGCCCTCGAAGCGCATCCCGGCGATAACACCACGCTGGCACAATGGGCGAAGCGGGTGTTCACCACTGAGCGTACGCTGGCGCGACGCTGTCAGCAGCAGTTGAATATGTCTTTTAGCGAGTGGCGGCAACGTTTACGCTTTCTGCGCGCTATCGCATTATTGGAGCAGGGTTGCAGCGTGCAGGGCATCGCCCATGAGTTGGGTTACAGTTCGGCATCGGCGCTGATTGTGATGTTCCAGCAGCAGGCCGGGACCACGCCCGATCGCTATCGCAGTCGGTTAGGTTAATCCCCGGCTTTATGCCAAAATATGCCCCCGTTGATTTCAACCAGACAGGACCGCCGCAGTGAAAATTCTCGTCGATGAAAATATGCCCTATGCCCATGAACTGTTCAGCCGCACCGGTGATGTGTTGGCGGTACCAGGACGCCCGTTGCCGGAAGCAGAGCTGCGGGATGCCAGCGGCTTGATGGTACGTTCCGTTACCAAGGTGAATGCGGCGCTGCTGGCCGGTACGCCGGTGAAGTTTGTCGGCACTGCGACAGCGGGTACTGATCATATCGATGATGCGTCGCTGGCGGCGGCGGGCATCAGCTTCTCGGCAGCGCCGGGCTGTAACGCTATTGCGGTAGTGGAATATGTGTTCTCCTCGCTGCTGCTGCTGGCAGAGCGCGATGGTTTTGAACTGCGCGATCGCACGGTGGGCATTGTTGGCGTAGGCAATGTGGGCGGCCGCCTGCAGAAGCGTTTAGAAGCGTGGGGCGTGAAAACGCTGCTGTGCGATCCGCCGCGCGCCGATCGTGGCGATCAGGAAACCTTCCATTCACTGGATGATCTGGTGGCGCAGGCCGACATCCTGACCTTCCACACGCCGCTGTTTAAAGAGGGCCGGTATAAAAGCTGGCATCTGGCCGATGCGGCGCTGCTGATGGCGCTTAAACCCAACACTATTTTGATCAACGCCTGCCGCGGTGCGGTGGTGGATAACGCTGCGCTGCTGGAAGTGTTGAAGATGCGCCACGATCTCAGCGTGGTGCTGGATGTGTGGGAGCCGGAACCGGACCTGTCGCTCGATCTGCTGGATAAGGTGGATATCGCCACTGCGCACATCGCGGGTTACACGCTGGAAGGCAAAGCGCGCGGTACCACCCAAGTGTTTGAAGCCTGGTGCGATTTTATCGGTCAGCCACAGCAGGTCGCACTGGAAAGCCTGTTACCTGCGCCCGAATTTGGTTCTATCACCCTGCGCGGCAAACTCGATCAGCCAACGCTAAAACGCTTAGTGCATCTGGTGTATGATGTGCGCCGCGACGATGCGCCACTGCGCAAGGTGGCGGCAAAACCGGGCGAGTTTGATCGTCTGCGCAAACAATATGAAGAGCGTCGCGAATGGTCATCGCTGCAAGTGAACTGCGATGATGCTGAGACGGTGGCGATGCTGAATCAACTCGGCTTCCGTGCCAGTTTGTAAAGTTAATTCAATCACCTGCAATAGTGCGGGGATAAATCCTAAATCTCGGGCGGTGAAAACACCGCCTTCTGTTTTTGTGTCATTGTCTGGAGTAAACCAACATGTCTGACGGCTGGAATATCGCGCTACTGGGCGCAACAGGCGCAGTAGGGAACGCTGTACTGGAACTGCTGGCTGAACGCCAGTTCCCGGTTGGTGAGTTTTATCTGCTGGCGAGTGAAAACGGTGCCGGTGAGAACAAACGTTTTGAGGGACGTACCGTGCTGGTGCAGGATGCGGCCGAGTTTGACTGGACGCAGGTGCAGTTAGCGTTTTTCACCGCCGGACGTGAAGCCTCGGCGCGCTATGCCGAAGAAGCCGCGAGCCAGGGTTGTCTGGTGATTGATAGCAGCGATCTGTTCGCGCTTGAACCGGACGTGCCGCTGGTGGTGCCAGATGTGAATCCGCAAGTGCTGGCGGATTACCGTAATCGCAACATTATCACCGTGGCCGACAGCCTGGTGAGTCAACTGTTGTGCGCGATCAAACCGCTGGTGGATCTGGCTGGCCTGAGCCGTTTGCAGGTGACCAACCTGATTGCGGCCTCCAGCCACGGTAAAGCCGCGGTGGACGGTTTAGCCGGTGAAAGTGCGCGTTTGTTGAACGGCGTGCCTGCTGAACAGCACTATTTTGGCCGCCAGCTGGCGTTCAACATTCTGCCGCTGCTGGCTGACAGCAATGGCAGCGTTGAGAGTGAGCGCCGCGTAGTTGAGCAGGTGCGTAAGGTGCTACAGGATGAAGGTTTGCCGATTGCGGTGAGCAGCGTTCAAGCGCCGGTGTTCTATGGTAATGCGCAGATCGTGCATGTGGAAAATCTGCGTCCGTTGTCAGCTGAAGAAGCGCGCGATGAACTGGGTCGCTCTGGTGATATCAATCTGAGCGAGGAGAGTGATTATCCTACTCAAGTAGGCGATGCCTCCGGCAGTGAAGTACTGAGCATTGGCTGCGTGCGCAATGATTACGGCATTCCTGAGCTGCTGCAGTTCTGGTCAGTGGCAGACAACATCCGTTTCGGCGGCGCACTGATGGCAGTCAAAACCGCCGAGAAGCTGGTGCAGGAGTATTTCTATTAATGTTGCCTGAAGGTAAAACGCTTAAGCTGGCGTTGGGTATTGAATACGATGGCAGCCGTTATTACGGCTGGCAGCGGCAAAATGAAGTGCGCAGCGTGCAGGAAAAGCTGGAGAAGGCGCTGTCGAAGGTCGCCGATCACCCGGTGGTGGTGTTCTGTGCTGGCCGCACCGATGCTGGCGTGCACGGCACCGGGCAAGTGGTGCATTTTGAAACCACCTCGCCGCGTGCCGACGCGGCCTGGACGTTAGGCGTTAACGCCAATCTGCCCGATGACATCGCGGTGCGTTGGGTGAAAGCAGTGCCGGACGAGTTCCATGCACGTTTTAGCGCCACGGCGCGCCGTTATCGCTACGTGATCTACAACCACCGGCTGCGTCCGGCAATTCTGGGGAATGGCATTACCCATTATTATCATCCGCTGGATGTGGAGAAGATGCAGCGCGCCGGGCAGGCGCTGATTGGCGAGAATGACTTTACCTCGTTCCGCGCGGTGCAGTGTCAGTCACGTACGCCGTGGCGCAACGTGATGCATCTCAACGTCACGCGTCATGGACCGTATGTGGTGGTGGATATCAAAGCCAACGCGTTTGTGCATCATATGGTACGTAATATTGTCGGTAGCCTGATGGAAATCGGCACGGGCAATCAGCCGGAAGAGTGGATGGGGACGCTGCTCGCGGCCAAAGATCGTAAGCTGGCGGCGGCGACCGCCAAAGCCGAGGGGCTTTATCTGGTGGCGGTGGATTATCCATCCCACTTTGCTTTACCTCAGCCTGCGTTGGGACCGTTGTTCCTCGCGGATTAACCGTTAATTAGGATGTCGGGAGTCGTATGGAGTTCATCCATTTTTTGATCGATTTTATTCTGCATATTGATGTGCATTTAGCCGAGCTGGTGGCGCAGTACGGCATCTGGATTTACGCCATTCTGTTCCTGATTCTGTTCTGTGAAACGGGTTTAGTGGTGACGCCGTTCCTGCCAGGTGATTCGCTGCTGTTTGTCGCCGGTGCATTGGCGGCATTGCCGGGTAACGATCTCAACGTGCATCTGATGGTGACGCTGTTAGTGATTGCCGCCATCCTTGGGGATGCGGTGAACTACACCATTGGGCGTTTGTTCGGGGAGAAGCTGTTCAGTAATCCGAACTCGAAAATTTTCCGTCGCAGTTACCTCGATAAAACCCACGCGTTCTACGACCGCCATGGTGGCAAAACCATTATACTTGCGCGCTTTGTACCAATCGTGCGAACCTTTGCCCCCTTCGTGGCAGGGATGGGACATATGTCTTATCGCCACTTCGCGCTCTTTAACGTGACGGGCGCACTGCTGTGGGTGCTGCTGTTCTCTTACGCCGGTTATCTGTTTGGCGACTTGCCGATTGTGCAGGAGAACCTGAAGCTGCTGATCGTCGGCATCATCATTGTTTCTATACTGCCAGGCGTAATTGAAGTGTGGCGTCATCGCCGCCAGCAGAAGTCACAGTAAGCTCGTAACCAGATTTTTATCCACAGCGTGAACGGGTTGTGGTTTAATGAGCGACATTTACGGCCTGCTGAAGGTGATTTCAGCAGCAATGAGAAGACTGGACCAGGTCAGCATTAAATAGAAAGGTCATCAATGAGCTGGATTGAACGCATACTGAATAAAAGCACTGCCACGCCAACGCGCAAAGCCAGCATCCCGGAAGGGGTGTGGACCAAGTGCGATAGCTGTGGACAGGTGCTGTACCGCGCCGAGCTGGAGCGTAACCTCGAAGTCTGCCCGAAGTGCGACCATCACATGCGCATGCACGCCCGTGAGCGTTTGCATAGCATGCTGGATGAAGGTTCGCTGGTTGAGCTGGGTAGCGAGCTGGAACCAAAGGATCTGCTGAAGTTCCGCGACTCGAAGAAGTATAAAGACCGTTTGGTCGCCGCACAGAAAGACACCGGCGAGAAAGACGCGCTGGTGGCGATGAAAGGCACGCTGCACGGTATGCCGATTGTCGCTGTGGCTTTTGAGTTCTCCTTTATGGGCGGCTCAATGGGTTCAGTGGTTGGCGCGCGCTTTGTGCGTGGCGTTGAGCAGGCGTTGGAAGACAACTGCCCACTGATCTGCTTCTCCGCGTCAGGCGGTGCACGTATGCAGGAAGCGCTGCAGTCGCTGATGCAAATGGCGAAAACCAGTGCGGCACTGGCGAAAATGCAGGAGCGCGGCTTGCCGTACATCTCCGTGCTGACCGACCCAACCATGGGCGGCGTGTCAGCCAGCTTCGCGATGTTGGGCGACCTCAACGTGGCGGAACCGAAAGCGCTGATCGGCTTTGCCGGTCCACGCGTTATCGAGCAGACCGTGCGCGAAAAACTGCCGCCGGGCTTCCAGCGTAGTGAGTTCCTGATTGAGAAAGGCGCGATCGACATGATTATCCGTCGCCCGGAAATGCGCTTTAAGCTGGCAAGTCTGCTGGCGAAAATGATGAACCTGCCAGCACCGCTGCAGGATGGTAATCAGCCTGATGTGGCTGAGCCGGAGAGCAACGAAGCCTGACAGGCAACGGAAAGGAATCTTCCTTTCCTCCAATGCACCGTCTACACGACATCATTCGAGCTGCAGCAAGGCGGCAAGTGAATGCATCCCCGGGAGCTGACTTTGGTAAGTGACCGGGGTGAATGAACGCAGCCAACGCCGCTGCAGCTTGAAGGATGATGTGTATTTATTAAGAACGGGACACATGGATAATTCTCTTCCTCAAGCCACGTCGCCTTTGGCCACGTGGCTTCATTATCTTGAACACCTGCATTCTCAGGCCATTGAATTAGGCCTGGATCGTATTCAACGCGTCGCTGCTCGCCTCGACCTGCTCAAACCTGCTCCCTTTGTCTTCACCGTCGCCGGTACTAACGGCAAAGGCACGACCTGCCGCACGCTGGAAACGTTGCTGATCGCTGCGGGCTATCGCGTGGGCGTCTACAGCTCGCCGCATCTGGTACGTTACACCGAGCGCGTACGCGTGCAGGGCGCTGAACTGGATGAGGCGCAGCACAGCGCCAGTTTTGCCGCGATTGAAGCCGGACGCGATGACATTTCACTGACCTACTTTGAGTTCGGCACTTTGTCGGCTTTCAATCTGTTCCGCGCGGCCAATCTTGATGTGGTGATACTGGAAGTCGGCCTTGGCGGACGTCTTGATGCCACCAATATTGTCGATGCCGATGTGGCGGTGATCACCAGCATTGCGCTGGATCACACCGATTGGCTCGGTCCGGATCGTGAAAGCATCGGCCGGGAAAAAGCCGGCGTGTTCCGCGCAGGTAAACCGGCGGTAGTCGGTGAAGCCGACATGCCGGGTACCATCGCGCAGGTCGCGGCTGAGAAGGGCGCCGTGCTGCTGCAACGCAATCGCGACTGGCAATGGCAGCAAACCGGCGCCAGCTGGACGTTGCAGGATGCGCACGGTGAAGTGCGTGATTTACCGCTGCCGCAGGTGCCGTTACCCAATGCCGCAACCGCACTTATCGCGCTGCGTGCGTCAGGTTTAACGGTAAGCGAAGCGATTATTCGTCAGCATCTGCCGCTGGCTATTCTGCCGGGACGTTTCCAGACCGTCAGCGAAGCGCCGCGCGTGATTCTTGATGTGGCGCACAATCCGCATGCCGCTTACTATCTGGCTTCGCGTCTGGCTGAAGAGGCGCTCAGCGGGGAAGTGCATGCGGTGGTTGGCATGCTGCACGACAAAGATATCGCCGGCACGTTGGCGGCGCTGGCGCCACAGGTTGATCGCTGGTACTGCGCGCCGCTTGATGGCCCACGCGGTGCCTCAGCCGATGAGCTGCTGGCGCATGTGGATGGCGGCGTGGCTTACAGCAACGTTGATGCAGCCTGGCAAGCGGCGCGTCAGCAGGCGCGTCCCGAAGATGTGATTCTGGTGTGTGGCTCTTTTCACACCGTAGCGCAGGTTATGGAATCGATGGCAGCGGAGAACGGCAGTGGCAAGTAAGTTCCAAAATCGCTTAGTCGGTACGGTCATTCTGGTGGCGATCGGTGTCATCGTGTTGCCCGGCCTGCTGGACGGAAAGAAAAAGCATTATAAAGAAGAGTTCGCGGCGATTCCGCTGGTGCCAAAACCGGACGATCAGCAGGATAGCGAAATGGTGCCGCCGGTAACCCAACCTCTACCCGCACAGCCGCCAGAAGGGGCAGGTGCGGCGCAGAGTCAAAACGGGGGTAAAACCGCCACTAATGGCAGCGCCCAGCCGACGCAGAATAGCGAGCCAAGCGTGGTAACGCCGCCGCCGGTGCATCAGCAAATCCAACCGAAACCGGTTGAACAGCCGAAGCCAAAACCGGTCGAGCAGCCGAAACCGAAGCCGGTTGAACAGCCGAAGCCAAAACCGGTTGAGCAACCGAAGCCGAAACCGGTTGAGCAGCCGAAGCCGGTGGAACAGCCTAAACCGGTGGAAACGCCGAAGCAGAGCGAACCCGCAGCGCCAGCCGGTCAGGCATTTGTTGTGCAGTTGGGTGCGTTGAAGAACGCGGCAAAAGTGAGCGAGATTGTGGCGCAGTTGCGTCTCTCTGGTTATCGCGCCTTCACCGTGCCGTCCACGCCGGTGCAGGGACAAATCACCCGTATTTATGTCGGTCCGGATGCCAATAAAGCGAAGCTGCAAGGTTCGCTGAGCGAACTGCAAAGTATCTCCGGCCTCGGTGGCGTGGTGAAACCGTATAGCGCGCGATAAAGCGCTGATAAGCCGCGCCGATGGCAGAAAAAGGCGCGGCTTTACAAAAATTTTGTAGCGAAGCGCGGCAATAAAATTATTAAATATCAGTGGATTAAATCGCTGATAACACACAGGGCGAGGAAAGTTTTTTTCATCGCCCTTTTTGCGGAAACAGAACCGGAAAACCCTACGCAAACGTTTTCTTTTTCTGTTAGAATGCGCCCCGAACTGGATGCAGGGGTGCGATAGCACTGGGCTGGAAGAGTTCATGATCTGGATTGATTACGTCATTATTGCGGTAGTTGGTTTTTCGGCTCTGGTCAGCCTGATTCGTGGGTTTGTCCGGGAAGCCTTATCTCTCGTTACCTGGGGATGTGCGTTTTTTGTCGCCAGTCATTATTACGCCTACCTTGCAGTCTGGTTTACGGGTTTTGACGACGAACTGGTTCGCAACGGCATCGCTATCGCGGTGTTATTCGTTGCCACCCTGATTGTGGGTGCCATCGTGAACTATGTGATCGGCTCGCTGGTTGAAAAAACTGGCTTGTCGGGAACCGACAGGGTGTTGGGGGTCTGTTTCGGGGCGTTGCGTGGCGTGCTGATCGTGTCTGCTATGCTGTTCTTTCTCGATACATTCACCGGCTTTTCCAAAAGTCCTGACTGGCAACAGTCGCAACTCATTCCCCAGTTCAGTTACATCATCAGGTGGTTTTTCGATTACCTGAAAAGCACGTCGAGTTTTTTACCCCGGTGACACCATCGGGAGTGCGGCTAATGAGGAAATGACAATATGTGCGGTATTGTTGGTATCACCGGTTTCATGCCAGTAAACCAGTCAATCTATGACGCGTTAACGGTGCTTCAGCACCGCGGGCAGGATGCCGCCGGCATTTGTACCATCGATGCTATTAACTGCTTCCGTTTGCGTAAAGCTAACGGTCTGGTCAGCGATGTGTTCGAAGCGCGCCATATGCAGCGTCTGCAGGGCAACATCGGGATTGGTCACGTGCGCTATCCAACGGCAGGCAGCTCCAGCGCCTCTGAAGCGCAGCCTTTCTACGTGAACTCCCCTTATGGCATCACGTTGGCGCATAACGGCAACCTGACCAACGCCCATGAACTGCGTAAACAGCTGTTCGAAACGGGTCGCCGTCACGTTAATACCACCTCTGATTCCGAAATCCTGCTGAACATCTTCGCGCAGGAGCTGGACCGTTTTCAGCACTATCCGCTGGAAGCTGACAACATTTTTGCTGCGGTGGCGGCGGTGCATCAGCAGGTGCGCGGCGCTTACGCAGTGGTATCAATGATTATCGGACACGGTATGGTCGCCTTCCGCGATCCAAACGGTATTCGTCCGCTGGTGCTGGGCAAGCGCGTGATCGCCGATGGCCGCACTGAATACATGGTGGCGTCGGAAAGCGTCGCACTGGATACGCTGGGCTTCGAATTCATTCGTGACGTAGCACCTGGTGAAGCGGTGTACATCACCGAGCAAGGCCAGCTCTCTACGCGTCAATGCGCGGAGAATCCGAAAACCAACCCGTGCCTGTTCGAGTACGTTTATTTTGCCCGTCCGGATTCGTTCCTCGACAAAATTTCGGTGTACAGCGCGCGCGTGCGCATGGGCACCAAGCTGGGCGATAAAATCGCCCGCGAGTGGGAAGATCTGGATATCGATGTGGTGATTCCGATTCCGGAAACTTCAACCGATATCGCGCTGGAAATCGCGCGTATCCTCGACAAGCCGTATCGTCAGGGATTTGTGAAAAACCGCTACGTTGGCCGTACCTTCATTATGCCGGGCCAGCAGCTGCGTCGCAGCGCGGTACGCCGTAAGCTGA
Source organism: Enterobacter ludwigii (assembly GCA_900068845.1). GTDB lineage: Bacteria > Pseudomonadota > Gammaproteobacteria > Enterobacterales > Enterobacteriaceae > Pantoea > Pantoea ludwigii_A. Next base: position 881,581 of record CEFQ01000005.1, on the reverse strand, counting down.
ACGCTAACCGCGCCGAGTTCCGTGATAAAAACGTGTTGCTGGTGGATGACTCCATCGTGCGCGGCACCACTTCAGAACAGATTATCGAAATGGCGCGTGAAGCCGGTGCGAAACGGGTTTACCTGGCTTCAGCAGCACCGGAAATTCGTTTCCCGAACGTTTACGGCATCGACATGCCAAGCGCGACTGAACTGATTGCGCACGGGCGTGAAGTGGAAGAGATTCGCCAGCTGATTAAAGCCGATGCGTTGATTTTCCAGGATCTGGACGATCTGATCGAAGCCGTGCGCGAAGAGAATCCGGATATTGCCCAGTTCGAGTGCTCAGTATTTAACGGCATTTACGTCACTAAAGATGTCGATCAACAGTACCTTGAGTATCTGCAGTCGCTGCGTAATGACGATTCCAAAGCCATCGCGCGTCAGACAGAAGTAGAAGGCCTGGAGCTGCACAACGAAGGCTAAGCCGAACGTGGTGACAGAGTAAAAGCAGGGCGGGCGCAATCCCGCCCTGTTTGTTTTTGTATTTTTGCTCAGCGAGCCGCTATCATTGCCGCAATCTGAACGAGCAAGGCTAAATGATGAAACGACTGATCATTGGAATTTCCGGCGCCAGCGGCGCGATCTATGGTGTGCGCATGTTGCAAGTGCTGCAACCGCTGGCGGAAGTGGAAACCCATTTGGTGGTCAGTCCCGCGGCGCGGCAAACGCTGGCGCTGGAGACCGATTTCAGCCTGCGTGAGGTGCAAGCGATGGCCGATGTGGTGCATGACGTACGCGATATCGCCGCCAGCATCTCATCCGGTTCTTACAAAACCCTCGGTATGGCGATTGCACCTTGCTCAATGAAAACGCTCTCAGGCATTGTCCACAGTTACAGCGACAGTTTGCTGACCCGCGCCGCTGATGTGGTGTTAAAAGAGCAGCGTAAGCTGGTGCTGTGCGTGCGCGAAACGCCGCTGCATTTAGGACATCTGCGCATGATGACCACGGCAGCTGAGCTAGGTGCACTGATTATGCCGCCGGTGCCGGCGTTCTATCACCGTCCCCAATCGATTGGCGATTTAGTCGATCAAACGGTTAATCGCGTGCTCGATCAGTTCGATATTGAGCTGCCAGAAGATCTTTTCACGCGCTGGAGTGGCGCATAATGGTGCATTAATGCACTGCTGGTGTGCAAATTCGCGTGCGCGATCACTCTTCGTGCATCTTGTGCACCAAAAGTTAACAATGTCGCTTTTTCTTCCTCACACCGCTGTTATATTTCCCTCACAAACTAAGTGCTTGCGCCGCTCACGGGCGCAGTATTTAGTGCGCTTGCGCAGCGTTTAGCCGATTCACATAACTGGCATGAAATGTGCACATCTTACAGCGCAAACCAACACATCACGCACCACATAACAATAAGCACTTCACTTGAGGGTTACCTATGAAAAAGCGAGTTTTGGCTCTTTCTCTGATGCTGGCAATGGCAAGCAGCGCGAGTGTCTTCGCCGCTGTGCCGCAGTCGTTGCGCATCGGAACTGACCCGACTTATCCGCCATTCGAATCTAAGAACGCGCAAGGCCAGCTGGTGGGCTTTGATATCGATCTGGCGAACGAAATTTGTAAGCGTATCAAGACTAAATGTACTTATGTGGAAAGTGATTTCGATGCGCTGATCCCGTCGCTGAAAGCGAAGAAAATCGACGCCATCATCTCTTCTCTCTCTATCACCGAAAAGCGTCAGGAAGAGATCAACTTCTCTGAAAAACTCTACGCGGCGAATGCTCGCTTAGTGGCGCCAAAAGGCTCCACGCTTAAGCCAACCATTGAATCGCTCAAAGGCAAAAATATTGGTCTGCTGCAAGGCACTACGCAGGAAACCTATGCAAAAGAGTACTGGCAGCCAAAAGGGGTCACCGTTACGCCTTACGCTAACCAGGATCTGGTGTATCAGGATTTGAACGCCGGCCGTATTGATGCCGCGTTCCAGGATGAAGTGCAGGCGAGCGAAGGCTTCCTGAAGCAGCCAGTTGGCGCAAAATATGCGTTTGCGGGTCCAGCAGTGAAGGACGACAAAATCTTTGGTGTCGGTACCGGTATGGGCTTGCGTAAAGATGACGCAGACTTGAAGGCGGCGATTGACAAAGCATTTGGCGAAATGCGTAAAGACGGCACTTACGACAAGATTGCTAAAAAGTATTTTGATTTCAACGTGTACGGCGACTAACAGTTCTGTCTCCTGACTTTAGCCCTTCAAGCCGCAGGATCGTTGGCTTCGTGTATTCATCCCGGTCACTTACTTGTGTAAGCTCCCGGGAATTCATACACTTGCCGCCTTCCTGCGACTCGAATGTCTTGGTCAGTGCCGTTTTTTGCACTAGACGGTAATTTTACATTTTCCTCACGACAGGATTGAATCATGTTGTATGGCTATTCCGAAGTAATCCTCAAGGGTACCCTTGTGACGCTGGAGCTGGCGCTCAGTTCGGTGTTGCTGGCAGTGGTGCTCGGCTTAATTGGCGCTGGCGCCAAACTCTCCCGCAGTCGCCCGCTGGCGATGCTGTTTGAAGGCTACACCACCTTAATTCGCGGTGTACCCGACTTAGTATTGATGCTGCTGATCTTCTACGGTCTGCAGATCGTCCTGAATATGATCACCGACGCGCTGGGACTGGCACAGTTTGATATCGACCCGATGGTCGCCGGTATCATTACGCTCGGCTTTATCTACGGCGCTTACTTTACTGAAACCTTCCGTGGCGCATTTCTCGCCGTGCCAAAAGGGCAAATCGAAGCGGCAACGGCTTTCGGTTTTACCGGCTCACAAACCTTCCGTCGCATTCTGTTCCCGGCCATGATGCGCTTTGCGCTGCCGGGTATCGGCAACAACTGGCAGGTTATTCTTAAAGCCACGGCGCTGGTCTCGCTGCTGGGTCTGGAAGATGTGGTGAAAGCCACGCAGCTGGCCGGAAAAAGCACCTGGCAGCCGTTCTACTTCGCCATTGTGGCGGGTGTGATTTATCTGGTGTTTACCACGCTGTCGAACGGCGTGCTGTGGTGGCTTGAACGTCGCTACACGGTGGGTGTGAAAAGGGCAGAGCTATGATTGAGATTATTCAGGAATATTGGAAACAGCTGCTCTGGACCGATGGTTACCGTTTTACCGGCATCGCGATTACACTGTGGTTGTTGATCATCTCGGTAGTGATCGGCGGTTCGCTTGCCGTGCTGTTGGCGATTGCCCGCGTCTCCTCCAACCGCTTTATCTCTACGCCGGTATGGCTGTTTACCTACGTGTTCCGCGGCACGCCGCTGTATGTGCAGCTGCTGGTGTTCTACTCTGGCATGTACACGCTGGAAGTGGTGAAAGGTACTGAACTGCTCAACGCCTTCTTCCGCAGCGGGCTTAACTGTACGCTGCTGGCGTTCACGCTGAATACCTGCGCCTATACCACCGAAATCTTTGCCGGTGCAATTCGCTCGGTGCCGCACGGTGAAATCGAAGCGGCCCGTGCCTATGGCTTCTCGCCGTTTAAACTGTATCGCTGCATCATTCTGCCTTCGGCACTGCGCACCGCACTGCCGGCGTACAGCAATGAAGTGATTTTGATGTTGCACTCCACCGCACTGGCGTTTACCGCCACCGTGCCGGACCTGTTAAAAATCGCGCGCGATATCAACTCGGCCACCTATCAGCCGTTTACCGCGTTTGGCATCGCTGCGGTGCTGTATCTGATTATCTCTTACGGGCTGATAAGCTTGTTCCGCAAGGCTGAACAACGCTTCCTGGCGCACGTAAAACCTTCTTCATCGCATTGAGTATCACTATGGCTGACAATAAATTAAGCGTTACCGAACTGCACAAACGTTACGGTGAACATGAAGTATTAAAAGGCGTATCGCTGCAGGCTAATGCTGGCGATGTGATCAGCATTATTGGCTCGTCTGGTTCCGGGAAAAGTACTTTCTTGCGCTGCATTAACTTCCTCGAGAAACCGAGTGAAGGCACGATTGTGGTCAGCAATCAGCAAATCAATTTGGTGCGCGACACTGATGGTCAACTCAAAGTCGCTAACAAAGAGCAACTGCGTATGCTGCGCACGCGCCTCACCATGGTATTTCAGCACTTCAATCTGTGGAGCCACATGACGGTGCTGGATAACGTCACCGAAGCACCGATTCAGGTGCTGGGGCTGAGCAAGGCAGAAGCGCGTGAGCGTGCGATTAAGTATCTGGATAAAGTCGGCATTGATGCGCGGGCGCGCGCCAAGTATCCGGTGCATCTCTCTGGTGGCCAGCAGCAGCGCGTGTCGATTGCGCGTGCGTTGGCGATGGAGCCAGAAGTATTGCTGTTTGACGAACCCACTTCTGCGCTCGATCCAGAATTGGTCGGCGAAGTGCTGCGCATCATGCAGAAGCTGGCGGAAGAGGGCAAAACCATGGTGGTGGTAACGCACGAGATGGAGTTTGCTCGTCACGTCTCTAATCACGTGATCTTCCTGCATCAGGGCAAAATTGAAGAGCAGGGCACGCCGGATGAGCTGTTCGGAAACCCGAAAAGCCCGCGCTTGCAGCAGTTTTTAAAGGGATCGTTGAAGTAGTTTCTGTATCGTGCTGGCTGTCCCCCATCCCGGCCTTCCCCCGCAAGCGGGGGAAGGAGACGTGGCCACATGCAGCTTCATTACTGACATATGGCACATCTTCCTCCCCCATTTATGGGGGAGGATCGAGGAGGGGGACAGCCAGCACAGCCTTTAACAGCCAGCACCTTCTACTCCCGCAGCAACTTCAGCGCCGTATCCTCATCCGTCACCAAACCTGACACCCAGCCGCCCTGCAGCGCCGCGCGGATCGCCGGATATTTACGCTCGCTGCCGGCGAAGCCAATAATCTGGCGTTGCGTTTGGCTCTCGAGCAACACGCTCGTCAGCAGTTCATCGGTTTCCCCCAACACGCGTTCGCCTTGCTGATTGAAAAAGTGTCCGAGCATTTCGCCGACCACGCCGCGTGCGTTGAGCGCAGCAACTTGCGCATCGGTGATAAAACCTTCGGCATGCAGCGGGCAGCCCGGCTGCACTTCACCGATGCCAACGAAAGCGACATGGGCCTGCAACGCGCGTAACGTCACGCGCTGATAAACCTGATGCTGAATCCACATCGCTTTATCTTCCGGCGTGTCGGCATACAGTGGCGCAGGGATGAAGAAATACTTGCCCTGCATCTTCTCCGCCATCTTCAGTGGCACGTCGTAGCGTGTGCCCGAATCATCCCGCGCAATCGCGCCAATCATCGAAACGCACTGATGCTGCGGTCGTTCAACCCAGGGAAGCGCATCAATCATCGAACGCAGCGTCTTACCGGAACCAATGCCAAACACCTGCGGTTGCTCCTCGCTGATGTATTGCGCCATTACCGCCGCGCCTTCTACCGCCAGCATCTGCTGGATGGCGTCATCATCAAGGTTGGCGGAAGGCACCACGCGGCATAGTTGCAGGCCAAACTTCTCCTGAACGTCGCTCGCCAGATGCAAGCAATGGGTAACCGGATGATCAATCTTTACGCTCACCATGCCCATTTCACGCGCGCTGGAGACTAAACGCTGCGCCACCTGACGTGACAATCCTAATGCGCGTGCAATCTCCTGCTGCGTCACGCCCGCCACGTAATACATCCAGGCCGCACGTGCTGCCAGTTCTTGTTTTTTCTCTTCTCTGCTCATCGCGCTGTTCCGTCAAAACCGGTGCGCCATGTTAACGCGATATGCGGAACATGTGCTAATTGAGCAAAAGCCCTAAAATTGAGCAAAAGTATTAATTGTGATTTGGCTCGCAGAACGATCGACGTCGCACGCACTATGCTAAATGAAATCGGGCAAAAGCCCTTAATGATGGCAAATGTTTATTTTGAGGCGAAGATGACCAATCAATCAGTGTGGATGCATATCGGCGCAGGTTCTTTTCACCGAGCGCATCAGGCGTGGTATCTGCATAAATTGCGCGAGCAGGGCGATGAGAGCTGGAGCATTGCGCTGGGTAATATCCGTAACGATGCGGCACCGCTGCTGAAACAACTTGCTGCGCAAAATGGCGAATATGTGCTGGAGACGGTGACACCAGAAGGCGAACGTGATTACGAAACCATCACTTCACTGCGCAAAATTCTGCCGTGGGACAGCGACATCAGCGCGCTGGTTGAGCAGGGGGCGAAAAGTGAAACCCGCGTGATAGGTTTTACCGTCACCGAAGCCGGTTACTATTTAGCGCCTAAATTCGAACTCGACCTCACGCAGCCTGATGTGCAGGCCGATATAAACGGCGACATCCGCACGATTTATGGCGCACTGGCGCGCATTCTCACGCACCGCCTGGCCAACGGTGGTGCGCCTGTCACGCTGCTCAACTGTGACAACCTGCGCCATAACGGCGAACGCTTCCGTCAAGGCTTCCTCACGTTTCTTACGGCCAAAGGCGACAACGCATTAGCGAGTTGGGTGCGAGAAAATACTACGTCGCCAAACACCATGGTGGATCGCATTACGCCGCGGCCAACCGCCGATGTGGCTGAGCGCGTCAAAGCCGCCACGGGTAAAGATGATGGTGCGGCGGTAATGGCAGAATCCTTTATTCAATGGGTGATTGAAGATGACTTCATTGCCGGTCGCCCGCAGTTGGAGAAGGTTGGCGTTGAGCTGGTGGAATCGGTATTGCCGTGGGAAGAGGCGAAAATTCGCATTCTCAACGCCACGCACGCGGCGATTGCCTGGGCAGGCACGCTGATTGGTCTCAATCACATTGATGACAGCACGCGTCAGCCGGCGATTTATCAATTAGCTTATGACTACGTGACACAGGATGTGATGCCATCGCTGTCGCCAAGCCCGCTGGATTTGGCCGACTATCGCGATGTGGTTCTGGCGCGTTTCAGCAATCCCTTTATCAAAGACACCAATCAGCGTGTTGGCGCGGACGGTTTGTCAAAAATCCCCGGCATGGTGACGCCAACGCTGTGCGAATGCTATCAGCGCGGAGCTGAACCGACGGCGACTGCCGTGCTGCCTGCGCTGTTCTTCCTGTTCCTGCAACGCTGGGCTGAGGATGATCTGCCTTACACCTATCAGGATGGTGTGTTGCAGACGGATGCGTTGCGTCAGCAGTTTAGCCGTCCCGATGCACTTACCGCTTTCCTGAACGATAGCGCGCTGTTTGGCGAACTGGCACAGGACAAGGCGTTTCATGCGCTGATGACGCGCACCGTCGCAGACTTGCAGCAGTGGCTGAAACAGCCGGAACGCACGCTGGCCGCGGTGTAAGGAGCGCATCATGTATCTTGGAATTGATATTGGCACCTCGGAACTCAAAGCGCTGATCATCAACGCACAGGGCGATATTGTTGCCTCCCATCACGCCACGCTTAATGTACAGCGTCCGCATGCGCACTGGGCTGAACAGGATCCCGAGCGCTGGTGGCAAGCGTGCGGTGACGTCCTCGCCGAATTGCGCCAGCAGGACGCACAGGCCTGGCGTGAGATCCGTGCCATCGGTTTGTCAGGGCAAATGCACGGAGCGGTATTGCTGGATGCGCAAGGCGAAGTGCTGCGTCCATGCATCCTGTGGAATGACACGCGCAGCGCACCACAATGTGCAGCGCTAAGTGCGCAACATCCGGAAATGATGCAGCTCAGTGGCAACATGATCATGCCTGGCTTTACCGCGCCAAAACTGCGTTGGGTGGCGGAACATGAGCCGGAGATTTTCCAGCGCATCGACAAAGTGCTGTTGCCGAAAGATTACCTGCGCTGGCGCCTGACCGGACAGTTTGTCAGTGAACCTTCTGATGCGGCGGGCACGCTGTGGCTTGACGTGGCACAGCGCGACTGGTCCGACGAACTGTTAGCCATCACCGGACTGACGCGCGCCCACATGCCGGATTTGGTTGAGGGCAGCGCAGTGAGCGCTACGCTCAAGAGCGAGCTGGCAACTCTCTGGGGTTTATCGGCGTCGGTTAGCGTGGCGGGCGGCGGCGGCGATAACGCGGCCTCGGCGGTGGGCGTCGGCGCGGTCAATCCGGGCGATGCCTTTATCTCACTCGGTACTTCTGGCGTGATATTCGTGGTTAACGACCGTTTACGGGCCGATCCGCAATCGGGCGTTCACGCCTTCTGCCACGCTTTGCCCGGACGCTGGCATCAGATGAGTGTGATGCTCAGTGCCGCCAGCTGCCTGCGCTGGCTGTGCAATTTACTGTCTGTTACGGAAAACCAGCTAATGGATGAGATGGCGCAACTCAGCGAGGAACAGCGACGCTATGCGCCAGTTTTCCTGCCGTATCTCTCCGGCGAACGCACGCCACACAACGATCCGGATGCTTCCGGCTCTTTCTTTAATCTGCGCCACGAAACGCCGCGTGCGCTACTTGGCTATGCGGTAATTGAGGGCGTGGCTTTTGGTCTGGCTGATGGTTTCGCGGTGCTCGGTGATGCACAGCGGCAGATTCGGCAGTGCAGTCTGACCGGCGGCGGGGCGCGCAGCACGCTGTGGGCGCAGCTGATTGCTGATGTGCTTCAGCTGCCGATCGTCACGCATCCTGCCAGCGCCTCGGGCGCCTTGGGTGCCGCGCGTCTGGCGTGGCTGGCCGTTGGCGGCGCAGAAAACGCAGTGTGTCTTAAACCGCCGCTACAGGCGCGTTATCAGCCGGATGCCGCACGCGGCGCCGTGCTGCAACAGCGATTGCAGCTGTTCCGCGCGCTCTATGCGCAACAGCAACAGGCACGCGCGCTGCTGCCCCAATAATTCCAAACAGAGGATGATTGAGATGCAATCAAATGATTACTGGTTTGGCTTGCCGAAAAAGATGTTTTGGGGCTTCCTCGCTATCGCTATTTTTATGGCAGGCGACGGCTTCGAAATGGCATTCCTGTCGCGCCATATTACTGATATGGGCTTCACCCCGGCGCAGTCTGCGGTGGTGTTTACTTTCTACGGACTGGCGGCGGCGCTGGCGGCGTGGGCATCGGGCGTGGTGGCGGAACTGATAACACCGCAGCGCGCGATGATGATTGGCTTCGTACTGTGGATCGTCATGCACACGCTGTTTATGTCGCTTGGCCTGGGAATGCGTAACTATCCGCTGATGGTGCTGTTTTACGGTATTCGCGGCCTGGCGTATCCGCTATTTATCTATTCATTCATGATGATGCTGGTGCAGGTACTGCCGCGCGAAAAACTGGCGGCCGCTACCGGTTGGTTTTGGGCGATGTATTCGGTTGGAATCGGCGTGGTCGGCAGTTATTTGCCGAGTCTCACTATCCCGATGCTCGGTGAAACCGGTACGCTGTGGCTGGCGATCATTTGGGTGGCGTGCGGTGGTGTGCTGGCCTATTTTAGTTTGCGCCATGTGCCGGTTGACCGGTCGCGCGTCAATTTGCCGCTGCGTGACAAAATGACGGAGATGTCGCGGGCAGTGACCATTCTGTTTACCAATCAGCACGTGTTTTATGCCTGTTTGATTCGCATCATTAATACGCTGTCGTTGTTTGGTTTTGCCATCATCATGCCACTGCTGTTCGTTGATCGTCTTGGTTTCACCCTTTCCGAGTGGCTGCAAATCTGGGCGGTGTTTTTCTTCGTCACCATTTTTACCAACATCTTCTGGGGCATAACGGGCGAGAAGCTGGGTTGGATTCGTCAGGTGCGCTGGTTTGGCTGCCTCGGTATGGCGATCTCCAGCCTGGCGTTCTATTACCTGCCGCTGTATGCCGGACATAACTTCTGGGTGGCGCTGATTCCTGCAGTGATGTTGGGGATTTTTGTCGCCGCCTTTGTGCCAATGACCGCCGTATTCCCGACGCTGGAGCCACATCACAAAGGGGCGGCCGTGTCGATTTACAACCTGTCGGCCGGGTTGAGTAACTTTGTTGCGCCCGCTATCGCTTCGGTGATGCTGCCGTTTTTCGATATCGTCGGCGTGGTGTGGGCGTATACCGGATTATATCTCTTTGCCGGGGTGCTGACCTTTATCATTCGCGTGCCGCAGCCAGGAAAGACTCGCGAACCGGTTGAGTTGAAATCACGTGTCGCGCAACAGCGGAGTTAATGGAACCAGGTCGCCATAAATGGCGTAATGCCGATCTGTTAAGCAATGAGACACTTTCGTTCGCCACAGGCTGGGGCAGTTTCAGTACTGCCGTGCGGCGACCGAGCAGAGAGCGCCTGGCCGCGCCCTCTGCACTCCCGGGCCCTGCGCCAGCCCAGCCCGCCGCTTCGCGGTGCCTTCACTCATTCACGATTCCTGACGGACCGGCGACGATTCGCTCCTGCTCAGCACCGCCTCTCGCCGCATCCCTGCGGCTCGCCCTGGAATCCCTCACTCGCTCAGCGGGCTGGGATGTCGCCTCAACCCCCACGCTGCAGCAATCATGCTTATTACTGAATCATCGTCGCTGTAACGCCTGCATGACGCGTTCTGAAACTGCCTGATACTTAGCGGGCGGAACCTCTGCGGTGTCAGTGCACAGCTCAACGCATGCTTAAGTGATGAGCATTACGCCATGAATGGCGACCCTACAACGACCTGGCTAACCGGCGACATCCCGCAACGCTTCTTCTAAATCGTACCAGCGAAAACCAAACCCTGACTCTTCTAACCGCTTTGGCAACACATGTTGGCCGCCGAGCACCAACACCGCTGATTCGCCCATCATCAGCTTGATGGCGCTGGCGGGCGTGCGCATAAAGGCCGGACGATGCATCACATGACCGAGCGTGGCGGCAAACTGTTCATTGCGGACTGCGTAGGGCGCAACCATGTTGAACGGGCCGCGCAGTTCAGAATGATCGATTAACCACAGTATCGCGTTAACTAAATCGTCGAGGTGAATCCACGGTAAATACTGTTTACCGCTGCCAATCGGGCCGCCTACGCCAAGCTTAAACGGCAGCTTCATCTTCGATAACGCGCCGCCTTCCTTCGCCAGCACCACGCCGGTGCGCAGCAGGCAAACGCGTGTACGATCGCTTTGCGCTGTTAATGCCAGTTGCTCCCAGCGTGCACACAACGCATGGGTAAATTCATCGTGCCCAGGATCGTCTTCGGTCAACACCAGATCGCCGGTATCGCCGTAAAAACCGGTAGCCGAGCCAGAAATCAAAAACTGTGGTGGTTGGCTGCTGGCGTGAATCAGCGATACCAGCTCCTCGGTAATTTGCCAGCGACTTTCGCAGAGTCGCTGTTTCTGTTGTTCGGTCCAGCGTTTATCCGCGATCGGTTCGCCCGCGAGATTGATCATCCCATCAATGCCATTCAAATCGGTTTGCTGATTGATGCCGGACCACAGCGCCACATTGGCGTTGAGCTTCTCGCGTGCCGCAGCGACATCGCGCGTGACGACGCTTACCTGATGCCCGAGCTGCAATAAGCGCGGGATCAGATGGCGGCCAATCAGGCCGGTACCGCCGGTGATAAGTAAATGCATGTTGAGCCTCCTTGTCATTTTTTATCTGCTCAGATTGAGCATAGAAGAGAAGCGTGCTTGCAGCGTGACAGGGCTTACGCTTATGAATAAAAAGGCGTAGTCAGCGCTGGCCTTAGCGGGTAAAGATTCGACCAGCGCACCATTGCCTTAGCAAATAAAAATCGGTAAACATGATGCACACCTGACGCTTTCCTGAGGCAGCCAATGAATTATCCATCCATTACGTTGTGGTCAGATTCTTGCTTTTTCAGCCCTTACGCCATGTCGGTTTATGTTGCGCTAACCGAGAAGGGCATTCCCTTCACGCTTAAACGCGTCGATTTATCACAAAACGCGCAGTGGGATGATGATTACCGCGCGCTGTCTTTAACCTGCCGCGTGCCTACCCTGCAAATTGATGATGTGGTGCTGACGGAATCTTCAGCGATTGCCGAGTATCTGGAAGAGCGTTTCCCGGCGCCAGAGTTCGAGCGACTGTATCCCCGCGACCGCGAGAAACGTGCGCATGCGCGCGAAGTACAGGCGTGGCTGCGCAGCGATTTAATGGCGCTGCGTTCTGAGCGTCCTACCGAAGTGCTGTTTGCCGGAGAACGCTTTGCAGCGCTCACGCCAGCGGGTGAGCAGGCCGCCAGCAAACTGGTTTCGGCGGTGCAGCGACTGTTACCCGATGGACAGCAAAACCTGTTTGGCGAATGGTCGATTGCGGATACCGATTTAGCCGTGATGATCAATCGTCTCGCGCTGCACGGTGATGCGCTTCCGGTGAAACTGCAACACTATGCTGAGTTCCAGTGGCAGCGTGCTTCGGTGCAACTCTGGTTAGCGGAATCCGGTAAAACACGCTGAGCACGATGCGCCTTGCGATGGCGAAAAGAACGCTTTACCTTACGGCAGATTCTAATAAAGCATGACAACAGGCGCGTGCTGGGCACGCCGAAAACAGAAAAGGGTTACGGATGGTGGATCAAACGGCAGGTGACGGTATCGAGTGGGTTGATATCGTTAACGAAGAGAACGAAGTCATTGCGCAGGCCAGCCGTGCGCAGATGCGTGCGCAGTGTCTGCGTCATCGCGCCACCTATATTGTGGTGCATGATGGCATGGGCAAAATTCTGGTGCAGCGTCGTACTGAAATTAAAGACTTCATGCCGGGTATGCTTGATGCCACTGCCGGTGGCGTAGTGCAGAGCGGGGAAGACCTGCTGGAATCTGCTCGTCGTGAAGCGGAAGAGGAATTAGGTATCGCTGCCGTTCCGTTCGCCGAACACGGACAGTTCTACTTCGAAGATCAGCATTGCCGCGTATGGGGCGGGTTGTTCAGCTGCGTCTCACATGGCCCGTTCGCGATGCAGGAAGAGGAAGTAGATGAGATCTTTTGGATGACGCCGGAAGAGATTACTGCGCGCTGCGATGAGTTTACCGATGATTCGCTTAAAGCGCTGTCGTTGTGGCTGAGCCGTAACAGCGATGCCGCACGTCGTAAGCAGAGCAGCGAAGCGTAAATCCCACTGCAGCTGTAATAAAGGCGCCAATTGGCGCCTTTTTGCTTTTAGCGAGAGGGATTAACCTTCTGCTTGCTGCGACTGAATCGCCGTTAGGGCAATGGTGTAGACAATGTCATCGACCAGTGCGCCGCGCGACAAGTCATTCACCGGCTTACGCATGCCTTGCAGCATCGGTCCGATGGAGATCAGGTCGGCAGAACGCTGTACCGCTTTGTAGGTGGTGTTACCGGTGTTCAGATCCGGGAAGATGAACACGGTAGCGCGACCGGCAACCGCCGAGTTTGGCGCTTTGGATTTCGCAACGTCTTCCATGATCGCGGCGTCGTACTGCAACGGACCATCGATTACCAGATCTGGACGTTTTTCCTGAGCGATGCGCGTTGCTTCACGCACTTTCTCAACGTCGCTACCGGCACCCGAGTTACCGGTTGAGTAGGAGATCATCGCGACACGGGGATCGATACCGAAGGCTTTGGCTGAATCGGCCGACTGAATTGCGATTTCTGCCAGCTGTTCCGGATTCGGATCCGGGTTGATGGCGCAGTCGCCATACACCAGAACCTGCTCAGGCAGCAGCATGAAGAATACGGAAGAGACCAGTGAGCTGTTTGGCGCGGTTTTGATCAACTGCAGCGGCGGGCGAATGGTGTTCGCAGTAGTGTGAACCGCGCCGGATACCAGGCCGTCAACTTCGCCACTCTCCAGCATCATGGTGCCGAGCACCACGTTATCTTCCAGCTGCTCCTGCGCGACCACTTCGGTCATGCCTTTGCTCTTACGCAGCTCAACCAAACGCGGCACATAATTTTCGCGTACCACTTCTGGGTCAACGATCACGATGCCTTTACCCAGTTCAACACCCTGGGCCGCAGCAACACGCTGAATCTCTTCCGGGTTGCCCAGCAGTACGCAGGTGGCGATGCCGCGTTCGGCGCAAATCGCCGCCGCTTTGACGGTACGCGGTTCGTCGCCTTCTGGCAGCACGATACGTTTGCCGGCTTTGCGCGCCAGCTCGGTAAGCTGGTAGCGGAATGCAGGTGGAGAGAGACGACGGCTGCGCTCAGACGTTGCGGTCAGTGATTCAACCCAATCTTCATTGATGAAGCTGGCAACGTACTCCTGTACTTTCTCGATGCGCTGCGTATCGTCAGTAGGGACTTCAAGGTTGAAACTCTGCAGGCTCAGCGACGTCTGCCAGGTGTTAGTTTTCACCATGAATACCGGTAAACCGGTCTGGAACGCACGTTCGCACAGGCGCGCAATCGGCGCTTCAATTTGATAACCACCGGTCAATAACACCGCACCGATTTCCACGCCGTTCATTGCGGCCAGACAAGCGGCGACCAGTACATCAGGACGATCGGCAGAAGTGACCAGCAGTGAACCCGGACGGAAGTGCTCCAGCATATGTGGAATGCTACGTGCACAGAAGGTCACCGATTTCACACGACGCGTCTGGATCTCACCTTCGTTAATGATGTCGGCATTCAGGTGGCGACACATGTCGATGGCGCGGGTGGCGATCAGGTCAAAGCTCCATGGCACACAACCCAGCACCGGCAGCGGGCTGTTGGCAAACAGCTGCTTAGGATCGATGTTGGCGATGCTGGCTTTAGAGGAGTCATCAAAAATCTCTGACAGATCCGGGCGCGTACGGCCTTGCTCATCCACCGGCGCATTCAGTTTGTTGATGATCACGCCAGTGATGTTTTTGTTCTTGCTGCCGCCGAAGCTGCTCTGCGACAGTTCGATACGCTCTTTCAGCTGCGCCGGAGAATCGTTGCCTAGCGCCATCACGAAGACGATTTCGGCGTTCAGGGTTTTAGCGATTTCATAGTTCAGCGCGGAAGCAAACTGATGTTTGCGCGTGGGTACCAGTCCTTCAACCAGTACCACTTCGGCGTCTTTTGCGTTCGCGTGGTAGTTGGCAATGATCTCTTCCATCAGCACGTCTTGCTGGTTAGAGCCCAGCAGCGACTCAACGCGTGACATCTGCAGTGGTTCTGCAGCAGGAATCGCGGAGCTTTTACGGATAATGCTGGTGGTTTGGTCTGGCGCATCGCCGCCCGCACGTGGCTGGGCAATAGGCTTGAATACGCTCAGGCGCACGCCTTTGCGCTCCATGGCACGGATCACGCCAAGGCTGACGCTGGTCAAGCCGACGCTAGTGCCGGTAGGAATGAGCATAATTGTACGTGACACGATAGAAACCTCTCAGGTGTTGCAGACTGTCTAAAACAACTCCGTCAGCCTAAGCTGACGGAGAGAAGTGTTTTTAAGCGGTGAGACGCGCGGCGTCTTGAGCAATCACCAACTCTTCGTTGGTTGGGATCACCACGGCCGGGCGAGTGCCTTCCTTATTGATGAAGCCGGATTTGCCGAAGCGTGCTGCCAGGTTGCGCTCGTGATCAACGTCAAAGCCAAGCAGGCCCAGTTTCTGCAGTGCCAGTTCGCGCACCATCGCGGCGTTCTCACCGATACCACCGGTGAATACCACGGCATCCAGACGACCTTCCATCAGCGCAGTGTAGCTGCCGATATATTTCGCCAGGCGGTGGCAGAAGACGTCCATTGCACGCTTGGCATCGTCTTTGGTGGCGTAGTTGTCTTCAACGTAACGGCAGTCGCTGGTGACTTCAGTCAGACCCAACAGACCAGACTCTTTGGTCAGCAGTTTGTTAATGGCGTCAACGCTCATGCCCAACGCGTCATGCAGGAAGAAGATGATGGCAGGATCGATGTCACCGCTGCGTGTGCCCATGACCAGACCTTCTAATGGCGTTAAGCCCATTGACGTATCAACACATTGACCGTTGCGGATAGCGGAGACTGAACCGCCATTGCCGAGGTGACAAGTGATGATGTTCAATTCGCTAACGGGCTTGTTCAGCATTTTGGCGGCTTCCTGCGTCACATAGAAGTGGCTGGTGCCGTGTGCGCCGTAGCGACGAACGCCGTGTTCTTTATACAGTTTGTACGGCAGAGCATAGAGATATGACTCTTCCGGCATTGTCTGATGGAACGCCGTGTCAAAAACCGCCACATTTTTATCAGAAAGATGCGGGAAGTTTTTCAGCGCTTCATCTATACCGATCAGATGTGCAGGATTGTGCAGTGGCGCAAAGGAAGACGCATCTTTGATGCCCTGAATAACCGACTCGTCAATAATGACCGATTTGGTCAGCTGTTCGCCGCCGTGAACGATACGATGACCAATTGCAGCGATTTGTGCCGAAAGCTCTGGTTTTTGTGCCAGAATAGTTTTAACCATGAAGTTCAGTGCTTCGCTGTGTGCCGCACCCGCACCAAGCTGTGCTTCTTGTTTACTGCCATCCAGTTTCCACTTAATGCGTGCTTCCGGTAAATGGAAACACTCAGCCAAACCGGACAGGTATTCGTCACCGGTAACAGGGTTGATGATGGCAAACTTAAGTGAAGAACTGCCGCAGTTCAGAACCAGAACTAACTTCGTCGACATGGAAGTACCTATTTGGTTAAATAGTGGCTAAAAAAAACGCAATCAGACTAACAGCGTAGCCCATGAAAGCTGGTAGGTTAATGATAAACATCATGTGCTAGTCAAAAACTCACTGACATGCAAAAAATTTTGGTGATTTTACGCTTATTTTTGATAAGCACTTAGTAAAACATGGCTCTGGCCGCTCTTTTATTGAACTAAAGCTTCCGGTAGTGTCATTGAAACGGCGTCAGAATACTCACTGTCACCCGCAAAGACAAAAACTTTTGAAGGATGTCACGTAAAGTTGTGTAGTTATCGGTTTATTTTAAATATTGCAGATTTATTTGAGGTCTATCATGGCGAATGAGACAGACAATCCCGGTTGGTTCAGATTGTTCCAGCGCGGACAGCGATACATGAAGACCTGGCCTGCAGACAAGCGCCTGGCGCCGGTGTTTCCTGAAAATCGTGTGGTAAATGCAACCCGCTTTGCCATTCGTTTTATGCCGCCGCTGGCGATTTTCACCCTCACATGGCAAATCGCGTTGGGTGGACAACTTGGTCCAGCCATAGCTACCGCGCTGTTTGCTTGCAGCTTGCCAATGCAAGGTTTGTGGTGGTTGGGTAAACGTTCTGTGACGCCGTTGCCGCCGACGCTGCTGCAGTGGTTCCATGAAGTGCGTACTAAACTGGAAGAGGCGGGGCAGGCGATTGCTCCTGTCGATGGTAAGCCAACGTATCAGTCGCTCGCCGATGTATTAAAGCGCGCTTTTAAACAGCTTGATCGTACTTTCCTCGACGATCTTTGATCCGCTAACGCTTTTACCTGCCGGAGAATTTGAGCCAAATCCCGGTTCAAATCAAAGAAAAGTGATGCGGGCAGATACGCATCACTTAACTTGTGTAATCATTTCTACATTGTTTAAATCTTAAGCGGCCGCTCAGGTCCGGGAGCAAACCATGGAAATGACTCACGCACAACGACTCATCCTCTCCAATCAATACAAAATGATGGCAATGCTCGAACCCGATAACGCGGAGCGCTATCGTCGTTATCAAACCATCATTGAACGCGGCTATGGCTTACAGTTACGTGAACTGGATAAGGAATTTGGTGAGCTTACCGAAGCGACTTGTCGCCTGCTCATCGATATTATGGAAATGCATCACGCGCTGCATGTTTCCTGGTCGAACCTCAAAGATGCCAGCTCCCTTGACGAACGTCGCCTGGCTTTTCTTGGCTTTGACGCCGCGACTGAAGCACGTTATCTCGGTTATGTGCGCTTTATGGTGAATGTTGAAGGGCGCTATACCCACTTTGATTCCGGCACGCACGGCTTTAATGCCCAAACGCCGATGTGGGAAAAATACCAACGCATGCTAACGGTGTGGCACACTTGTCCGCGTCAATATCATCTTAGCGCGAATGAAATCGCGCAGATTATCAATGCCTGAATAAGGAGCGACGCGTGAAGTACAAGGGTTTTCTGTTTGATTTAGACGGCACATTGGTAGATTCACTGCCGGCAGTGGTTCGCGCATGGTCACTTTGGGGCGAGCGTCACGGCTTTTCGGCTGAAGAGGTGCTGAGCTATATACATGGGAAGCCTGCTATAAATTCGCTGCGCCATTTTATGGCAGGACAATCGGAAGAAGCGATTCAGGCGGAATTTCTCTGGCTTGAACGCTTAGAAGCGGAAGACACGCAAGGCGTCCAGGCTATTCCCGGTGCGTTAGCGTTACTGAACACGTTGAACGAGTTGCAGATCTCGTGGGCTATTGTGACTTCAGGTTCGATTCCGGTCGCTCACGCACGCCACAAAGCAGCCAATCTACCGATGCCAGACGTATTTATTACTGCTGAGAACATTAAGCACGGTAAGCCGAATCCAGAGCCTTATCTGTTGGGTGCCGAACGGTTAGGGCTTTCAGCAACGCAGTGCGTCGTGGTGGAGGATGCACCTGCGGGCATACTTTCAGGTCTGGACGCTGGCAGTGCAGTGATTGCGATGAACGCACCTGCCGATGCGCCGCGCCTCAATGAAGTGACCTTCCGCGTGGCTACGCTCGAACCTGTAATGGTGAGGAAAGAGAGTGATGGCGAATTTACGCTCTCTATCACTGAATGAAGTAACGGGCCAATAATACGGCCCGTTTCTTTATAGCGGTGTATCTTGTGAAATCTCATCGAGCGACAGGCTAAAGCTGGGAATAAATACCTCGACAAAATAATCCATTTCCGGCGATCGCCGCTGCGACAGGGTTTTTTCCAGACGCGCTTTGGCCAGCAAAAACTCGTTATTGCCCGCCGAAAGCTCTTCGAGACACTTCACATAGGCGCAGAGTGCATCTGCTTGTTTCACCACGGATTGCTCACTCTCAGTGTGCAAATGTTCATCAATCAATGGGCGATAGGCATCCTGCAATTCGGGGGGCAGCATATCGATGAGTTTCTGCTGCGCAATCTTCTCAATTTTTTTGTATTCATGCGCGATCTGCGCATTGTAGTACTTCACCGGCGTGGGCAAATCTCCAGTCAGCACTTCGCTGGCATCGTGATACAGCGCCAGCATGGCGATGCGCTCGGCGTTCAGGTTGCCATTAAATTTTTTGTTTTTAATGATGGCTAAGGCGTGGGCAACCATCGCAACCTGCAAGCTGTGCTCGGAGACATTTTCGGTGCGCACATTGCGCATCAATGGCCAGCGATTGATCAGTTTGAGACGGGAAAGGTGGGCAAAAAAATGGCTACGAGTCATGGACGGTTCCTGTGCGCATGGCAGAGAGAGTGAACTCTCCCCGAAATACGGTAACTATACCCTAAATAATTCAAGTCCCCATGAGGGGACTTGAATGACGACGGATATACAGGTGTCACATATTACTGGCGATACCCTTGCAAGAAACGACCAAACTTGCTGACGGCCATTTCCAAATCGTCCACGCGCGGCAGCGTCACGATGCGCACGTGATCCGGCCACGGCCAGTTGAAAGCGGTACCTTGAACCAGCAGTACTTTCTCTTGCAACAGGAAATCCAGCACCATCTTCTGATCGTCAAAGATGTTGAATTTCTTGGCATCAATGCGCGGGAACATGTACAACGCACCTTGTGGCTTCACACAACTGACGCCAGGAATATCGTTAATCAATTCCCACGCACGCTGACGTTGTTCATACAACCGCCCGCCGGGCGCAATGAATTCGCTGATGCTTTGATAGCCCCCGAGTGCTGTCTGAATAGCATGTTGCGCCGGAACGTTGGCGCAGAGGCGCATTGACGCCAGCATCTCAAGCCCTTCAATATAACCTTTCGCGTGTTTCTTTGGACCGTTCAGCACCATCCAGCCCTGACGGAAGCCAGCCACACGGTAGGTCTTAGACAAGCCGTTAAAGGTTACGGTTAACAGATCGGGTGCCAGTGCTGCAATTGAATGGTGCTGCGCTTCGTCGTAGAGAATCTTGTCGTAGATTTCATCGGCGAAAATGATCAGATTGTGCTGGCGCGCAATTTCAACAATCTCTAGCAGCAACGCTTTGCTGTAAACCGCGCCTGTCGGGTTATTTGGGTTAATGATGACAATGCCACGTGTTCGCGGCGTGATCTTGCTACGAATATCATCCAGATCAGGGAACCAACCCGCTGACTCATCACAAAGATAGTGCACCGCTTTGCCGCTCGACAATGAAACTGCGGCCGTCCATAACGGATAATCAGGTGCGGGCACCAGCATTTCATCGCCGCTGTTGAGCAGGGCCTGCATCGCTTGCACAATCAGTTCCGATACACCGTTGCCAATATAGATGTCTTCAACGGTCACATCGCGCATGTCACGCGCCTGATAATGCTGCATGATCGCTTTACGCGCTGAATACAGCCCTTTTGAGTCGCAATAACCCTGCGAGCTCGGCAGGTTACGAATGACATCTACCAGAATTTCATCAGGCGCTTCAAAACCAAACGGGGCAGGGTTGCCGATATTCAGCTTGAGAACTTTATTGCCTTCTTCTTCGAGACGTTTAGCTTCTTTCAGTACCGGCCCGCGGATGTCATAACACACATTTTCCAGCTTGCCGGATTTATCAATTTGAAAATTCATCGTTACCGCCTTTATGGGCAGAGTCCTTTAACCTGCCACCGAAAATCAAACTTGCCCAATTTACTCTTCTCATCTTAACAAAAGAAGGGCGGCGCTTGGTTTTGGCGCGTTTGCCATTTTTTCCAGCGTCACATGGCGTAAAAACCATTGAAATCCCACTAACCTGGTTCATTAACCCACTAATGTGAAAAATAATGAGATTAAACACTGGTAAGATGAATTTGGGGTGTAAAAGCCCTCTTCCATGGAGAGCGATGACTATTCAGAAATTTTTCAGGGACTATTGGCCTAAAAATAGATTAGCGACCTAATGAAATAGTTAAATGAAACTTGTTATATGGCGAATAAATGTTCAGTGGTGTTTAAGCTCCGGCTGGCGTTACTAAATACAGTTCATTCTCATTCACTTTTTGATGGCAGGATTAAGCACCATCATCAGAGCTAACCCGGTGTTAAACACGCGTAAAATAGCATTTGTGCTGTAACTTTAACGCAGAGGTTTAAGATTCAGAACCTGGGGGGCTTAAAAAAAGAGCAGTGTTATGGCAGGATGTGTGCGAAAAGGCTTTTGGTCAAAAATTGCGATGTTTTGAACAAAAACATTTCCATTTATAGCGTAAAAATGATTAAGTATAATTTATTATTTGATGCACTTTATCGCTTCGCATCTACATAACATGATGTTATTTCTTTTTAACCCGCAGGGACTTTACGCGGGATATATAGACAACTACGCAGCTTCCAGCACCTGTACGACTTACGTTTTCTGCCCAGAAGTTCTGCTGTCTATAATGACGACGCTGCTCTGATATCAGAGTGGTGCGATCGTCGGCATCCGCCTGACAAAATTTTTTTATGGCAGCTCCACACAGGGCTGTCATTAAGCACCATTGCCTCTTATCTCTTTGATAAGTCGGGTAATACACCAGGGTAGTAGTTTTAAAAAATCTTATAAGTGAAGAAAAAACATGACTAATGCAAATCGTCCGATACTGAATCTCGACCTCGATCTGCTGCGTACATTTGTTGCCGTTGCCGATCTGAATACTTTTGCAGCAGCCGCTGCCGCCGTATGCAGAACGCAGTCAGCAGTGAGCCAGCAGATGCAACGTCTGGAACAATTGGTAGGTAAAGAGCTGTTTGCCAGACATGGACGTAATAAATTGCTGACGGAGCATGGCATTCAACTGCTGGGTTACGCCAGGAAAATCCTTCGTTTTAATGACGAAGCTTGCACCTCTTTAATGTACAGCAACATCCAGGGCGTTTTGACCATTGGCGCCTCAGATGATACCTCAGATACTATTCTGCCGTTCCTGCTTAATCGCGTAACGTCGGTTTATCCGAAGCTGGCCATTGATGTTCGTGTCAAGCGCAACCCGTTCATGATGGAAATGCTGAATCAAGGTGAAGTCGATCTGGTTGTGACTACGTCCAGTCCTGGAAACTTTACCCATCAGGTACTGCGTACTTCTCCAACATTGTGGTACTGCGCGGCGGATTATATTTTCCAGCGCGGAGAAGCCATTCCATTGGTTCTGCTGGATGAGCCAAGTCCGTATCGCGATATGGCAATCGATCACCTCAACGAGGCTGGGATTCCATGGCGCATCTCGTATGTTGCCTCCACGCTGGCAGCAGTCCGTGCGGCGGTTAAGGCTGGTTTGGGTGTGACCGCGCGTCCAGTGGAAATGATGAGTCCAGAACTGCGTGTTATGGGAGCGGCAGAAGGTTTGCCTGTCCTGCCTGACACTCAGTATCTGCTGTGCCGCAATCCGGATAGCGATAACGAACTGGCGTTGGCCATTTTCAACGCCATGCAGTCCACCAATGATCCTTACAACCTGAGTGCAAATCCAGACGGTACACTGTTGCTGGATGATGAAGAGTAGGGATTACAGTTGCTGGTAATTCCTCGCGAATGGAATATCAGTTAATTGTTAAAACAGACAAAAATGAGCCTTAGCGTGGTGATAGCCTGCTAAGGCTTTTTTTTTGGTGCTTAACTGGCCTTTTCTGACGTGATTTTCTAAAAAAGATTTCACTCGCATTCTTAAAAATGAAATTTGTTCCATTTTTATCCGGCATGGAATTTTTTTATCAATTCGTGCCAACTTTCCCAGGGCATTTGCCTGTCCATTCCGCTGTTTTTTGCAGCATAAAACCCAGTTCTGTGCTTTAGATCAAAAAAATACCCCTGATAAGGGGGGGGAATCTCGGACGAGACCTGTCAAAATATGATTGTTAAATGCACGATCCATGCATGTGAATACCCGCTACACTAAAATTAACCTCACAAACTGAAGCGATTTAGCTGGCGCTTATGGGGTTGAATGTTAATAATATGATGCAGCTGTAAAATAATGTTTGGATACTTTTGTCAAAGTTGACAAAAGGTTATAGAAAGGAGTAAAAACCCCTATAAAATTGCTGCTTTATTGCTAATGACAGCAAAATTTATAAGGTTTTTTATCCTTCCCTTGAATCGATGTGGTGTGTTTGCTGCAACAGTGCAGGATGCCATTACCACTTTTGATGAGTAAGCAAAGAGTATGTCGACAACTACAGAAGTGATCGCTCATCACTGGGCATTTATTGTTTTTATCGTGATCGCATTCGGCCTGTGTGCCTTTATGTTGACCGGTGGCTGGCTTTTAGGTGGTCGTGCACGTGCGCGGCACAAAGACACGCCGTTCGAATCAGGTATTGAGTCGGTCGGTGACACGCATATTCGCCTCTCTGCAAAATTCTATCTGGTTGCGATGTTCTTCGTCATATTTGACGTTGAAGCCCTCTATTTATACGCATGGTCGACTTCCATTCGCGAAAGCGGTTGGGTCGGTTTTGTCGAAGCCGCAATTTTCATTTTGGTGCTCTTGGCAGGCCTGGTTTATCTGGTGCGCATTGGTGCGCTGGATTGGGCTCCTGCGCGTCGTCGCGTAGTGGTCAAATCTATCCCGGTCAGTCACAGCCACACCAACCCTCATAAGCAGTAAAAGCGAGGCAATAAGATGGACTACACGCTGACACGCGTAGACCCGAACGGGGGCGGCGATAATGATCGTTATCCTCTGCAGAAACAGGAAATTGTTACTGATCCGCTGGAGCAACATGTTCACCGTAGCGTTTACATGGGCAAGCTCGAACACGCCCTGCATGACATGGTGAACTGGGGTCGTAAAAACTCTCTTTGGCCGTATAACTTCGGCCTTTCCTGTTGCTACGTGGAAATGACCACATCCTTCACCGCTGTGCATGACGTGGCACGTTTTGGTGCTGAAGTTATGCGCGCCTCGCCACGTCAGGCTGACTTCATGGTGATTGCCGGAACGCCGTTTACCAAAATGGCGCCGGTTATTCAGCGTTTATATGATCAGATGCTGGAGCCGAAATGGGTGATTTCCATGGGTGCTTGCGCTAACTCGGGTGGCATGTACGACATCTACTCTGTGGTGCAGGGCGTGGATAAATTCCTGCCGGTTGACGTTTACATTCCGGGCTGTCCGCCGCGTCCAGAAGCGTATATGCAGGCACTGCTGCTGTTACGTGAATCGATTGGCAAAGAGCGTCGTCCGCTGTCGTGGGTTGTTGGTGACCAGGGTGTTTATCGCGCCAATATGCAGCCAGAGCGCGAAAGAAAACGTGGCGAGCGTATTGCCGTCACCAATCTGAGAACGCCAGACGAAGTATAAGCTTCCCGTACACGGATGGAGCCACGGCCGCAGCAGAACACCACAATTTAATGTGCGCCGCCATCCTGACGCCTTCTTTTGAGCGCCTGATTACAGGCCGGAATGGTGAGTAACGTATGACTGATTTAACCACGCAAGATCTCGCACAGCCTTCATGGCAAACCCGCGATCATCTGGATGACCCAGTGGTCGGCGAGCTGCGTAACCGTTTTGGGCCAGATGCCTTTACCGTTCAGGCCACCCGCACCGGCATTCCGGTCGTCTGGGTGAAGCGTGAACAACTTTTAGAAATCGTTGAATTCCTGCGCAAGCTGCCAAAACCGTATGTCATGCTCTATGACTTACATGGTTTTGATGAGCGCTTACGTACTAACCGCGCCGGTTTGCCCGCTGCGGATTTTTCCGTTTTCTATCACCTGCTTTCGATTGAACGCAACCGCGACATCATGCTCAAGGTCGCATTGTCTGAAAACGATCTGAATGTGCCAACCATCACCAAAATTTTCGCCAACGCCAACTGGTATGAGCGCGAGACCTGGGAGATGTTTGGTATCACGTTTAATGGTCACCCGCATCTAACGCGCATCATGATGCCACAGACGTGGGAAGGTCATCCGCTGCGTAAAGATTACCCAGCACGCGCCACCGAGTTCGATCCCTTTGAGTTGACCAAGCAGAAAGAAGATCTGGAGATGGAGGCGCTGACCTTCAAGCCTGAAGACTGGGGCATGAAGCGCAGCACCACCAACGAAGATTTCATGTTCCTTAACCTGGGTCCAAATCACCCGTCTGCGCACGGTGCCTTCCGCATCATTCTGCAGCTAGATGGCGAAGAGATCGTCGATTGCGTCCCGGATGTCGGCTATCACCATCGTGGTGCTGAGAAGATGGGCGAGCGCCAATCCTGGCACAGTTACATTCCGTATACCGATCGCATCGAATATCTCGGCGGCTGCGTGAACGAAATGCCGTACGTGCTGGCGGTAGAAAAGCTGGCTGGCATTACCGTACCGGATCGCGTCAATGTTATCCGCGTGATGCTGTCCGAGCTGTTCCGCATCAATAGTCACCTGCTTTACATCTCCACCTTTATTCAGGACGTCGGTGCGATGACGCCGGTGTTCTTCGCCTTTACCGATCGTCAGAAAATCTATGACGTGGTTGAAGCGATTACCGGTTTTCGTATGCATCCGGCATGGTTCCGCATCGGCGGCGTAGCGCATGATCTGCCGAAAGGCTGGGAACGTCTGTTGCGCGATTTCCTCGACTGGATGCCGAAGCGTCTTAAAGAGTATGACAAAGCCGCACTGCGCAATACCGTGTTAATGGGCCGTTCGCAAGGCGTTGCCGCGTACAATATGGATGAAGCGCTGGCGTGGGGCACCACCGGCGCAGGTCTGCGTGCCACCGGTTTAGATTTTGACGTGCGTAAATGGCGCCCGTATTCAGGTTACGAGAACTTTGATTTCGAAATCCCGGTTGGCGCTGGCATCAGCGATGCGTACACCCGCGTTCAGTTGAAAATGGAAGAGATGTGGCAGTCACTGCGCATTCTGGAACAGTGTCTGAACAACATGCCTGAAGGCCCGTTCAAAGCCGATCACCCGCTGACCACGCCGCCGCCGAAAGAGCGCACGCTGCAGCACATCGAAACGCTGATCACTCACTTCCTGCAGGTTTCGTGGGGGCCGGTCATGCCGGCTAACGAATCCTTCCAGATGATTGAGGCGACCAAAGGGATTAACAGTTACTACCTGACCAGCGATGGCAGCACCATGAGCTACCGCACCCGCGTGCGTACGCCGAGCTTCCCGCACCTGCAGCAGATCCCATCGGTGATCCGCGGCAGCCTGGTATCCGACTTGATCGTTTACCTCGGTAGTATCGATTTTGTTATGTCAGACGTGGACCGCTAATTATGCACGATCAAAAGATTGCTATTCACACTATCGACCCAACTGAGGTCTTCGTGCTGAGCGAGGTTGAACATCACGCTATCGAGCACGAAAAACACCATTATGAAGATGCACGCGCCGCTTCGATCGAAGCGTTGAAGATCGTGCAAAAACAGCGTGGCTGGGTGCCCGATGGTGCAATTCACGCTATCGCTGACGTTCTGGGTATTCCAGCCAGTGATGTTGAGGGCGTGGCTACTTTCTATAGCCAGATCTATCGCACGCCGGTGGGCCGTCACGTCATTCGCTACTGTGACAGCGTGGTGTGTCACATCACCGGTTATCAGGGCATTCAGGCTGCGCTGGAGCAGAAGCTGAACATCAAGCCAGGCCAAACCACGGCGGATGGACGCTTTACGTTGCTGCCAACCTGCTGCCTCGGTAACTGCGATAAAGGGCCAACCATGATGGTGGATGAAGATACTCACGTTCATCTGACGCCAGAAGGCATC
This sequence comes from Enterobacter ludwigii, assembly GCA_900068845.1. Classification (GTDB taxonomy): domain Bacteria; phylum Pseudomonadota; class Gammaproteobacteria; order Enterobacterales; family Enterobacteriaceae; genus Pantoea; species Pantoea ludwigii_A. Next base: position 854,964 of record CEFQ01000005.1, on the reverse strand, counting down.
GGCAACTTGCTGGAGCAGTATCAATGACCATAAAACAGATCATTCGCTCTGCCGAAACGCATCCCTTGACCTGGCGTCTCCGTGACGACAAGCAGCCAATCTGGATCGATGAATATCGCAGTAAAAACGGTTATGTCGGTGCAGAAAAAGCGCTGAAAGACTTCAGTCAGGACGAAATCGTCGCGGCGGTAAAAGATTCTGGTCTGAAAGGTCGCGGTGGTGCGGGCTTTAACACCGGCCTGAAGTGGAGTCTGATGCCGAAAGACGAATCCATGAACATCCGCTACCTGCTGTGTAACGCCGATGAGATGGAACCGGGCACCTACAAAGACCGCTTGCTGATGGAACAACTGCCGCACCAACTGGTGGAAGGCATGTTGATCAGTGCGTTCGCATTGAAAGCTTATCGTGGCTACATCTTCTTACGTGGTGAGTACATCGAAGCGGCAGTTAATCTGCGTCGCGCGATTGCTGAAGCCACCGAAGCGGGCTACCTCGGCAAAAATATTCTCGGCACCGGTTTTGATTTTGAACTGATCGTTCACACCGGTGCAGGTCGTTATATCTGCGGCGAAGAGACAGCACTAATCAACTCGCTGGAAGGTCGCCGCGCTAACCCGCGCTCTAAGCCGCCATTCCCGGCCAGTGCCGGCGTGTGGGGCAAGCCAACTTGCGTCAACAACGTGGAAACGCTGTCGAACGTGCCAGCTATTTTCCTTAACGGCGTTGATTGGTACAAAAACATCTCTACCAGCGAAGACACCGGCACCAAGATGATGGGTTTTTCCGGCCGCGTAAAAAATCCCGGTGTCTGGGAACTGCCTTTCGGTACCACGGCTCGTGAAATCCTCGAAGATTATGCCGGTGGCATGCGCGATGGTTTGAAGTTTAAAGCCTGGCAGCCAGGCGGCGCAGGAACCGACTTCCTCACCGATCAGCATCTCGATCTGCCAATGGAATTTGCCAGCATCGGCAAAGCCGGCAGCCGTTTAGGTACCGCGCTGGCGATGGCGGTCGATCACGAAATCAATATGGTTTCGCTGGTGCGTAACCTGGAAGAGTTCTTTGCGCGCGAATCCTGCGGCTGGTGTACGCCGTGCCGTGATGGATTGCCATGGAGCGTGAAGATCCTGCGTGCGCTGGAGCAGAAAAAAGGTCAGCCGGGTGATATCGAAACCCTGCAGCAACTCTGCCGCCAGCTTGGACCAGGCAAAACCTTCTGTGCCCACGCACCGGGTGCCGTCGAGCCATTGCAGAGCGCGATTAAATATTTCCGTGAAGAGTTTGAAGCCGGCATTGCGCCGCAGGTGTTTGGTAATACCCGAGCCATCGGTGGTATTCAGCCAAACCTGCTGAAAGCGCGCTGGTAATCAGCCGCCGTACACGGAACTCGCCTCGCGCGTAATAGCGTGAGGAAAGAATTAGATGTTTAACGCTCGTCTTAGGGCGAGCCTTACGGAAGCATGTTCACTATGGCTACAATCCATGTAGACGGTAAAGAATATGATGTGAACGGAGCGGACAACCTGTTACAGGCGTGTCTCTCTCTGGGCCTTGATATTCCTTATTTTTGCTGGCATCCGGCGCTGGGAAGCGTAGGGGCCTGCCGCCAGTGCGCGGTGAAGCAATTCCAGAATGCCGAAGATACCCGCGGTCGCCTTGTCATGTCCTGCATGACACCAGCGTCAGACGGCACCTTTATTTCCATCGACGATGGCGAAGCGAAAGAATTTCGTGAAAGCGTGGTGGAATGGCTGATGACCAACCACCCGCACGATTGCCCAGTGTGTGAAGAGGGCGGCAACTGCCACCTGCAAGACATGACGGTAATGACCGGACACAGTTTCCGTCGTTATCGCTTCACTAAGCGTACCCACCAGAACCAGGATCTCGGCCCGTTCATTTCTCATGAAATGAACCGTTGTATCGCCTGTTATCGCTGCGTGCGTTACTACAAAGATTATGCCGATGGCAAAGATCTCGGCGTCTATGGTGCTCACGACAACGTCTACTTTGGTCGTCCGGAAGATGGCACGCTGGAAAGCGAATTCTCCGGTAACCTGGTGGAAATCTGTCCGACCGGCGTATTTACCGATAAAACGCACTCCGAACGCTATAACCGTAAATGGGATATGCAGTTTGCGCCAAGCATCTGTCAGCAGTGCAGCGTGGGTTGCAACACCAGCCCAGGCGAGCGCTACGGCGAATTGCGTCGTATCGAAAACCGTTATAACGGCAGCGTGAACCACTATTTCCTGTGCGATCGCGGTCGTTTTGGTTACGGCTACGTTAACCGCAAAGATCGTCCACGCCATCCAGTCCAGCAACGCGGCAATGATTGGGTCAGCTTGAATGCTGAACAAGCGGTGAATGCGGCGGCGGATGTGCTGCGTCGGGCGAAAAAAGTGATCGGTATTGGTTCTCCGCGCGCCAGTATTGAAAGCAACTTCGCGTTGCGTGAACTGGTCGGCGCTGCAAACTTCTCCACCGGTATGCCAGCAAGTGAACAGGCCCGCGTGGAGTTGATGCTGAAAGTCTTGCAGGACGGCGGCATTTACACGCCATCACTGCGCGAAATTGAAAGCTACGATGCGGTGCTGGTACTGGGTGAAGATTTGACTCAGGTTGGCGCGCGCGTGGCGCTGTCTGTGCGTCAGGCAGTCAAAGGCAAAGCACGCGAGATGGCCGCAGCGCAGAAAGTGGCTGACTGGCAGATCGCGGCCATCCTCAACATCGGTCAGCATGCCAAGCACCCGCTGTTCGTGACGAATGTGGATGAAACCCGTCTGGATGATATTGCTGCGTGGAGCTATCGCGCGCCGGTGGAAGATCAGGCGCGTCTCGGCTTCGCCATTGCTAATGCACTGGATGAAAGCGCGCCGGCAGTAAGCGGCTTCGACAGCAAACTGAACGGCAAGGTTGATGTGGTCGTTCAGGCGTTGGCGGGGGCAAAAAAACCGCTGATTATCTCCGGCACCCATTCCGGTAGCATCGCGATGATTGAAGCGGCAGCTAACGTGGCGAAAGCCCTGAAAGCGCGCGGTGCCGATGTGGGTATTACCTTCCTCGCGGGTGCGGCGAACAGCTTTGGCCTCGGCCTGATGGGCGGTCAATCGCTGGATAGCGCGTTGGAACAGCTGAGCAAAGGCGAAGCCGATGCGCTGGTGGTGCTGGAAAACGATCTCTATCGTCATGCGCCAAAAGCCAACGTGGATGCGGCTTTGGATACTACCGCCAACGTGATTGTGGTCGATCATCAACGTACCGCAACGCTGGAAAAAGCCGGTTTGGTTCTCTCCACCGCCAGTTTCGCGGAGAGTGATGGCACCTCGATTAACCACGAAGGCCGCGCGCAGCGCTTCTTCCAGGTTTACGATCCGTCTTACTACGACGACAGCGTGGTGATGCTGGAGAGCTGGCGCTGGCTGCGTTCGCTACACAGCGCGGTTGAAAGCCGTCACATCGACTGGACGCAGCTTGATCACGTGATTGATGCCACCGTTGCGGCGCTGCCACAATTTAAAGGCATTAAAGATGCCGCGCCTGACGCGAGCTTCCGTATTCGTGGACAAAAACTGGCGCGTTCACCGCACCGAAACAGTGGCCGTACCGCGATGCGTGCCAACATCAGCGTGCATGAACCGCGTCAGCCGCAAGATAAAGACACCATGTTTGCCTTCTCCATGGAAGGTAACAACCAACCAAGCGCACCGCGTTCGCAGATCCCATTTGCCTGGGCGCCAGGCTGGAACTCACCGCAGGCATGGAACAAGTTCCAGGCTGAAGTGGGCGGCAAACTGCGTCATGGTGATCCAGGCGTGCGTCTGTTTGAAGCCAGCGATCGCTCACTGCCATGGTTTACCGCCATCCCGGAAAGCTTTGTTGAGGGCAGCCAGTGGCGCGTTGCACCTTACTATCAACTGTTTGGTAGCGAGGAGATGACTCAGCGTTCAACCACCTTCCAGAAACGCATGTCACCGGCCACGCTGGTGATTAACCCGGCAGATGCTGAGAAACTGGGCGTCAATAACGGTTCTTCTGTTGAGCTGGTCTGTGCGGGCGAAACACTGCGCCTGCCGGTACGTTTCTCTGCGTCGCTGCAAGCAGGGCAGGTGGGTTTACCGCTCGGCATGCCGGGCGTGCCGCCGTTCCTCTCAGGTGCGCAAATTGACAAACTGCAGGAGGCCGCGCAATGAGTTGGCTGACACCGGACGTTATTGAAATCCTGATCAACATCGGCAAAGCACTGGTCATCTTATTGGTGGTTGTGGGTTGCGGTGCTTTCATGAGCTTCGCCGAGCGTCGTCTGCTCGGCTTATGGCAGAACCGTTACGGACCGAACCGTGTTGGTTGGGGCGGCTCGCTGCAGCTGGCTGCCGACATGATCAAAATGTTCTTCAAAGAGGACTGGGTTCCGCCGTTTACCGACCGCTTCATCTTTACGCTGGCACCGGTTATTGCCTTCGTATCGCTGTTGCTGGCCTTCGCCATTGTACCGGTTTCGCCAACGTGGATGGTCACTGACCTGAACATTGGTCTGCTGTTCTTCCTGATGATGGCGGGTCTTGCGGTGTATGCGGTGCTGTTCGCTGGCTGGTCGAGTAACAACAAATACTCACTGTTGGGTGCGATGCGTGCATCGGCGCAGACGCTGAGCTACGAAGTGTTCCTTGGTTTGTCACTGATGGGCGTGGTGGCGCAGGCCGGCTCGTTCAACATGAATGCCATTGTCGAAAGCCAGGCGCATCTGTGGAACATCATTCCTCAGTTCTTCGGCTTCCTCACCTTCTGCATCGCAGGTGTTGCGGTATGTCACCGTCACCCGTTTGACCAACCAGAAGCAGAACAGGAACTGGCGGACGGTTATCACATCGAATACGCCGGTATGAAATTCGGCCTGTTCTTCGTCGGTGAATACGTGGCGATCACCACTGTGTCAGCGCTGATCGTTACGCTGTTCTTCGGTGGCTGGCACGGTCCATTCCTGCCGCCATTCATCTGGTTCGCTCTGAAAACAGCGTTCTTTATGGTGATGTTTATCCTGATTCGTGCTGCGCTGCCGCGTCCACGCTATGACCAGGTGCTGTCGTTCGGCTGGAAAGTGTGTCTGCCGTTGACGCTGTTGAACCTGCTGGCGACCGCCGCAGTGATTCTGTACACCGCGCAGTAAGGGACATTGAGATGACTTTAAAAGATATTGTCGTTGGCTTCGGCACGACAGTGCGCAGTATCTGGATGATAGGCATGCATGCCTTCGCCAAGCGCGAAACCCAAATGTATCCGGAAGAGCCGGTTTATCTGCCGCCGCGTTACCGTGGCCGTATTGTGCTGACGCGCGATCCGGACGGCGCGGAACGTTGTGTGGCTTGTAACTTGTGTGCAGTCGCATGTCCGGTTGGCTGTATCTCACTGCAGAAAGCCGAGACGCAAGATGGACGCTGGTATCCGGAGTTTTTCCGCATCAACTTCTCACGCTGCATCTTCTGCGGCCTGTGTGAAGAGGCTTGCCCAACGACCGCGATTCAGCTTACTCCCGATTTCGAACTGGGTGAGTTTAAGCGTCAGGATCTGGTGTATGAGAAAGAAGACCTGCTGATTTCCGGTCCGGGTAAATATCCGGAGTACAACTTCTATCGTATGGCTGGTATGGCGATCGACGGAAAAGAGAAGGGCGAAGCGGAAAACGAAGCCAAGCCGATCGACGTCAAAGGGTTGTTACCTTAAGGAGCCAGGTATGGAATTTGCGTTTTATCTTTGCGGACTGGTGGCAGTGTTGACGACTCTGCGCGTCATCACACACACCAATCCGGTACATGCGCTGCTGTACCTGATTGTTTCGCTACTGTCGATTGCAGGCGTGTTCTTCTCAATGGGCGCCTATTTTGCTGGCGCACTGGAAATCATCGTCTACGCTGGCGCCATCATGGTGCTGTTCGTTTTCGTGGTGATGATGCTGAACCTGGGGAAAACCCAGCAGGATCAAGAACGCGAGTGGCTGAAGCCATCGCTGTGGATTGGTCCGGGCATCGTTTCTTTACTGCTGCTGGCAATCATGATTTACGCCATCAGCACCGCGCAAGATCAGGGCATTGATGGCACCGTCATCGATGCCAAGGCGGTCGGTATCAGCTTATTTGGTCCTTATGTTCTGGCGGTTGAGCTGGCATCGATGCTGCTGCTCGCTGGTCTGGTAGTGGCCTTCCATATTGGACGTGAAGATCGTCACGGCGAAGTGCTGAGCAATCGTCAAGCTGATGCGCAAGCGAATAAGGAGGATCACGCATGATCCCGTTACAACACGGCCTGATGCTGGCCGCTGTGCTGTTTGTTCTCGGCCTGACCTCCGTGGTGCTGCGTCGTAACATTCTGTTTATGCTGATTGGTCTGGAAATCATGATCAATGCCTCCGCTTTAGCGCTGGTGGTAGCGGGCAGCTATTGGGGACAAGCTGACGGCCAGGTGATGTACATTCTGGCGATCAGCCTTGCGGCGGCGGAAGCGAGTATCGGTCTGGCGCTGTTGCTCCAGCTCTATCGTCGTCGTCAGACGCTGAACATTGACACAGTGAGCGAGATGCGCGGATGAATCTTCTCTATTTAACCGTATTATTTCCGCTGATTGGCTTCCTGCTATTAGCGTTTTCACGCGGCCGCTGGTCGGAGAACCTGTCGGCAGCGGTCGGCATGGGCTCGGTAGGTCTGGCTGCATTAACAACGATCTACGCCGGTTTCGACTTCTTCAACCAAGGCCAGCAGCCGTTCACGCAGGCGCTGTGGACCTGGATTCACGTCGGCAACTTTGATATCAAAGTGAATCTGGTGCTGGACGGTCTTTCACTGACCATGCTGTCAGTGGTGACCGGTGTCGGTTTCTTCATCCACATGTTCGCTTCATGGTACATGCGTGGTGAAGAAGGGTATTCACGCTTCTTCGCTTATACCAACCTGTTCATTGCGAGCATGGTGGTGTTGGTGCTGGCCGATAACCTGATGCTGATGTATCTCGGCTGGGAAGGCGTGGGCCTGTGCTCTTATCTGCTGATCGGCTTCTACTACAGCAATCCAGATAACGGCAAAGCGGCGATGAAAGCTTTCATCATCACCCGCGTTGGTGACGTGTTCCTCGCGTTCGCCTTGTTCATCCTTTACAACGAACTAGGCACGCTGAACTTCCGCGAACTGGTTGAACTGGCGCCTGCGCACTTTGCCGCTGACAACCATATGCTGCAGTGGGCAACCCTGATGCTGTTGGGTGGTGCGGTCGGTAAATCTGCTCAGCTGCCGTTACAAACCTGGCTGGCGGATGCGATGGCGGGTCCAACACCGGTTTCGGCACTGATTCACGCCGCGACCATGGTGACCGCCGGTGTTTACCTGATTGCACGCACGCACGGTCTGTTCCTGTTAACGCCGGAAGTACTGCATCTGGTCGGTATCATTGGTGCGGTTACCTTGGTGCTGGCAGGCTTTGCTGCGCTGGTGCAAACCGACATCAAGCGCGTGCTGGCTTACTCAACCATGAGCCAGATCGGCTACATGTTCCTCGCACTCGGCGTGCAGGCATGGGACGCGGCGATTTTCCACCTGATGACGCATGCATTCTTCAAAGCCTTGCTGTTCCTCTCTTCAGGCTCGGTAATTCTGGCCTGCCATCATGAGCAGAACATCTTCAAAATGGGCGGACTGCGTAAGAGTATCCCGCTGGTTTATGTCTGTTTCCTGGTGGGTGGCGCCGCGCTGGCAGCATTACCGCTGATCACCGCAGGTTTCTACAGTAAAGATGAAATCCTGTTTGGTGCGCTGGCGAATGGTCACATCAATCTGATGGTGGCGGGTCTGGTAGGTGCGTTCCTTACCTCGATCTACACCTTCCGCATGATCTTTATCGTGTTCCACGGTGAAGAGAAAATTCATGCTCATGCCGGTAAAGGCATTACGCATCACCTGCCGCTGATTGTTCTGATGGTGCTTTCCACCTTTATTGGTGCGCTGATTACGCCTCCTCTGGCGGGCGTATTGCCACAGAACGAGTTTGGTGAAGGCGGCAAAGTGATGCTGGAAATCACCTCAGGCGTGGTTGCTATTGTCGGTATCCTGATTGCTGCAGCGCTGTGGCTGGGTAAGCGTCAGCTGGTGACCAGCATTGCCAACAGCGCGCCGGGACGTTTCTTCGGTACATGGTGGTTCGCGGCTTGGGGCTTCGACTGGCTGTATGACAAGGTGTTTGTAAAACCTTATCTCGGCATTGCCTGGTTACTGAAGCGCGATCCGCTTAACTCACTGATGAACTTGCCTGCGCTGCTGTCGCGCATTGGTAACAAAGGTTTGGTGGTGAGCGAAAACGGCTATCTGCGCTGGTACGTGGCTTCGATGAGTGTTGGCGCGGTTGTGGTGCTGGCGCTGCTGCTGGTGATTTAAAGATTGATGAGCGGGGCGGGTTCGCTCGCCCAATTAGAATGTCAAAAATTGCCTGAAGTAAGGCAATAAAAAGGGAAGTTTGCCGTGTTATTACCTTGGCTAATAATTATCCCCTTCGTTGGGGGCTTACTCTGCTGGCTGGCAGAGCGCCTCGGCGCAAAGGTACCGCGCTGGATTGCCATGATCACCATGGGCCTGACGCTGGCGCTTGGCCTGCAACTGTGGTTGCAGGGAGGCTATTCACTGACGCAGGCTGCGGGCATTCCGCAATGGCAGTCGACGTTCTCAGTACCGTGGATTCCGCGTTTTGGTATCAACTTCCATCTGGCAATTGATGGTCTGTCGCTGCTGATGGTGGTGTTGACCGGTCTGCTCGGCCTGATGGCGGTTCTGTGTTCCTGGAACGAAATTGAGAAGTATCAGGGCTTTTTCCACCTCAACCTGATGTGGATTCTCGGTGGTGTGATTGGCGTGTTCCTCTCCATCGACATGTTCCTGTTCTTCTTCTTCTGGGAAATGATGTTGGTGCCGATGTACTTCCTCATCGCACTGTGGGGCCACAAAGCCTCCGACGGTAAAACACGTATCAGTGCGGCGACCAAGTTCTTTATCTACACCCAGGCATCTGGTCTGATCATGTTGGTCGCGATTCTGGCGCTGGTATTTGTTCATTACAACGCCACCGGCGTGTGGACGTTCAGCTACGAAGAACTGCTGAAAACGCCGATGTCGCACACTGTTGAATATTTGCTGATGCTCGGCTTCTTTATCGCCTTTGCGGTGAAAATGCCGGTGGTGCCATTACATGGTTGGTTGCCCGACGCACACAGTCAGGCACCTACTGCGGGTTCGGTTGACCTCGCCGGTATCTTGTTGAAAACGGCGGCCTATGGTCTGCTGCGCTTTAGCCTGCCGCTGTTCCCGAATGCATCGGCAGAGTTCGCACCAATTGCCATGTGGCTGGGGATTATCGGCATCTTCTACGGTGCATGGATGGCATTCTCGCAAACTGATATTAAACGTTTGATTGCCTACACCTCGATTTCGCACATGGGCTTTGTCCTCATCGCTATCTATACCGGCAGCCAACTGGCCTTCCAGGGCGCGGTAATCCAGATGATTGCGCACGGTCTCTCTGCAGCTGCCCTGTTTATTTTGTGTGGCCAGCTTTACGAGCGTCTGCATACGCGTGATCTTCGCCAGATGGGCGGTTTGTGGTCACGTATCAAATGGATTCCGGGTCTGTCGCTGTTCTTTGCGGTTGCGAACCTCGGTATGCCAGGCACCGGTAACTTTGTTGGCGAATTCATGATTCTGACCGGCAGCTTCCAGGTGGTGCCGGTGATTATCGTTATTGCGACCTTTGGTCTGGTGTTTGCTTCGGTTTACTCCCTGATCATGATGCAGCGCGCTTACTTCGGCGAAGCAAAGTCGAAAGATCCGCTGCCAGGCATGTCACCGCGTGAGTTCCTGACTATCGGCGTATTGGTGGTGTTGCTGGTGCTGTTGGGGATTTATCCTCAACCGATCCTCGACACATCCCATGCTGCGATGAGCAATATTCAGCAGTGGTTTACCGCTTCAATTTCAACTACAAGGCCGTAATTCGCCATGACAATAACTCCTCAACATCTGATCGCGTTACTGCCGCTGTTGATCGTCGGATTGACGGTGGTGGTGGTGATGCTGTCCATTGCGTGGCGACGCAATCACTTTGTTAATGCCACGCTGACCGTGATCGGACTTAACATTGCGCTGTTTTCTCTGTGGTTTGTCGGCCAGGCGGGGGCGATGGATGTCACGCCGCTGCTGCGCGTTGATGGCTATTCGATGTTCTACACCGCGCTGGTGGTGTTGGCGAGTTTAGCCACCTGCACCTTCGCTTATCCGTGGCTGGCCGGTTTCCCGGACAACAAAGATGAGTTTTATCTGCTGGTGTTGATTGCGGCACTCGGTGGGATCGTGCTGGCGAGCGCCAACCATCTGGCGGCGCTGTTCATCGGTATCGAACTTTTGTCACTGCCGCTGTTTGGTTTGATTGGTTATGCCTTCCGCCAGAAACGTTCGCTGGAAGCATCACTGAAATACACCATTCTGTCGGCTGCAGCGTCATCATTCCTGCTGTTCGGTATCGCGCTGATTTATGCAGACTCGGGTAGCCTGAGCTTTGTGCAGTTAGGCAAAAGCCTGAGTGACAGCATGATTCAGGAGCCGCTGTTGCTGCTGGGTCTGGGCATGATGATTATCGGTCTGGGCTTTAAACTGTCGCTGGTACCTTTCCACCTGTGGACGCCAGACGTTTACCAGGGTGCACCTGCGCCGGTTTCAACCTTCCTGGCCACCGCCAGCAAGATCGCCATCTTTGGCGTGATTATGCGCCTCTTCATGTACGCGCCTGTCACTGACAGCGAAGCCGTTCGTACCGTGCTGGGTGTCATTGCCTTCGCGTCGATTCTGTTCGGTAACCTGATGGCGATTTCCCAGAGCAACATCAAGCGTCTGCTCGGTTACTCGTCTATCGCGCACCTTGGTTATTTGCTCGTGGCGTTGATTGCGGTGAAAACCCATCAGCTGTCATTGGAAACCGCAGGCGTTTATCTGGCCGGTTACCTGTTCAGCAGCCTTGGCGCGTTCGGCGTGGTGAGTCTGATGTCGAGCCCATATCGCGGTCCGGATGCCGATACCCTGTATTCCTATCGCGGTTTGTTCTGGCATCGTCCGATTCTGTCTGCGGTAATGACGGTGATGATGTTGTCACTGGCGGGTATCCCCATGACGCTCGGTTTCATCGGTAAGTTCTACGTTATTGCCTCGAGTGTGAACGCACATCTGTGGTGGTTGAGTGGCGCGGTGGTAGCGGGTAGTGCGATTGGTCTTTACTACTATCTGCGCGTGACGGTGAGTCTGTATCTCAGCCCGCCGGAACTGCACAACCGCGATACGCAAGCCAATTGGGCGTTTACGGCGGGCGGCGTTGTGGTGCTGATCTCTGCAATTCTGGTGCTGCTGCTCGGTGTTTATCCGCAGCCGCTGATTACACTGGTGCAGATGGCTCAGCCGCTGATGTAAGTTAAACTCATCTCCTCACTGAATCAGGCCTTCGGGCCTGATTTTTTTTGCCTGAAATCTGACAATCTCTGTGGACGTTGCTAATTTTTAAGCAGTGTTTATTCTCCCGCAGAGGCGACATGATCAAACTGATCTTCCTGCTCACCGGCGCTCAGGTGCTGCGCCGCCGCTGGTATTGGCTCGCGCTCGGCGGTTTGGCGCTGATCCTTCTCTCGGCATCAATACTTTATGATATTGGCAGCGACGGCGTGTTGTCGGTACCGCTGGATATGCTCGCCATCCTGTTTGTGGTGGAAGGTGTGGTGCAACTGTTCTTCGCCATCAGTAAAGAGCTGCGTATTGACTGGTTAACTCTGATGAAAGCGCTGGGTTTTCTCTTCATTGCCTTCCTGATATTTAACATCCCCGCTGACAATAACGATGTCTCGGCGGTGTTATTTGGTTTGATGTTCCTGTTTGATGGCCTGTTTCGCATCTCGGCGGCTTGGGTGTTACGCGGCGTACGCTGGCGCAAGCACTGCTTCACCGGCATTGTGGAGCTCGCTCTGAGTATGTTGATCATCAGCAACTGGCCATTTCATCATCATATTGCGGTACCGCTCTGTTTCGCCTTATTGCTGCTGAGCATCGGCAGTAATCTGCTTCTCATGGCACGTCAGGCACGTCTGTTAACTGATTACAGTTCGGTAACTGCGCTACCACTGTTCAAGGCGGCAGGATTACGTCGCTGGCACAGCAGTCACTATGCGCATCCACCGTTTCCGCAGGATTTGGCCGCAATTCCCATGACGGTATATATCTGGACGCCGGTCGGCGCCTGCGTGGTGCGCGAACGCTATCCCTTGATCAATCGCTACATCGCTGCGGTTGATCACAATGGTGTGGTATCGACCGGACACGCGGCGCTGGAGGTCGGGAGTGATATTTACATCAGCCATTATCCGCTGGATAACATTGACCGTGATTCCGGTAATTTCCGCGCCATTCTGCGTTCGGGTGAGAATAACGATGTTGCCGGGCGTTTTTTGCCGTCGCTGGCCGAGGAAGTGGCAGATTGGTGCGCGCCTGATAAGCAGATCACATTTGCTCGCTACAATCGGGTAGCGCTGGAAAATTACTGGCACAGCTATCGCACTGACAGCACCTACAACCTCACGGCACGCAACTGCTCATCTACCATGATTCAGGCGCTGGATGTGGCGATAGAGGGGATTTTGGCACAGCAGCCTTTTGCCGGCCTGCGCCTGTTCATCGATCCCAACTTTTGGTTGCTTGGCGTGATTCGCGGCAGGGCGGAAGAAATGACGTGGACGCCAGGGTTAGCGCTGGATTATGTCTGGCTGTTAAAGCGGGTGATTGAACCCCAATCGAGTCAGCTTTGGCCGCTGCGCTTGTGGCAAAGTCTGCGATTGCGCCATGAGCTGTGGCAGCAAAAGCGCGCCCCATCGCGCAGTATTGTGAAATAAGAGTGTAAAGCGCGTCACGTTCAGGGGGTGCAGACGTGCATGGCACTGCGTTTAGTAAAGTCGCTGTGATACGCTGGCGGAATTCACTTTTTTCGCTCAGACAAGGAAGCACCATGGAAATGCTTTGGCTTGATTGCCACCACAGCGAACTGACGGCACATCAGCTGTATACTCTACTGGCGTTGCGTAATCATGTTTTCATCGTGGAACAAAACTGTCCGTATCAGGACATCGATGGTCAGGATTTAGCCGCTGATAACCGCCACATTCTCGGATTTCTCGACGGTAAGCTGCTGGCCTATGCGCGCGTGCTAACCCCTGCGTTAGAGTCCGCGCCGGTATTGATTGGTCGTGTCATCGTCTCTGAAGAAGCGCGGGGTTTGAAACTGGGATACCGTTTGATGGAGAAGGCGCTGGAGAGCTGTGAGAATTATTGGCCGCAGCGCGCGATCTATCTCTCTGCGCAGGCGCATCTGGAAGGTTTCTATGGACGACTAGGCTTTAAAGCGGTGACCGACGTGTATATGGAAGATGATATTCCCCATATCGGCATGCAGAAAGCATAACGGCGAGGATCGCTCCTCGCCGTTATCATTAGCCCGGCGTCATCTGCCGGTCATCAACGTATTTACGCTGATCCGGCGGCGGCGGGAAGTACTGATAGAGCCAGGTTTCACTCAGCGTCTCATCTTTGGTCCGCAAGAACAGGCGCATATCAACCGGCTTGGTCGAGTCACTGTTCGGATACCAGTCAAACAGGATACGGTAACCGTTCAGCGGCTCGACGTAGAGAATCTCAACCTGCTTGAAGGTACCTTCAGAAACGGTAATGACCGGTTCAATACCTTTCGGTGCTGCCGCTTTCAGATCGCCACCAACAAAATCAATGGCAAAGCGACGGCACCATGTATCCGGGAAATGCTCGCCTGGCGCCCAACCTTCCGGGAAGCCACCAATACCGGTGCGCGTGGCATCAACACGCGCCAAACCACTGCGCACTGGCGGCAACTGGCTCCAGTAGAGTTTGTATTGGAAGTTGAACTCGCTGCCGGCTTTCACCGGTTCAGACGGCTGCCAGAAGCACACCACGTTATCCAGCGTTTCACCGGTGGTTGGAATCTCCATCACGTTAATGGCGCCTTTGCCCCATTTCCCAATCGGTTCCACCCACAGGCTAGGACGTTTGTCGTACCAGCCAATCACATCCTGGTAATTCTTAAAATCATGGTCCAACTGCAACAGGCCAAAACCGCGCGGGTTCTCGTCCTGATAGGCGTTGAACTGTAAGCGCTGCGGGTTGTTCAGCGGACGCGCAATCCATTCACCTTCACCGGTCCACATCGCCAGACGGTCGGAGTCGTGAATTTGCGGATGATAGGTGTTGCACATGCGACGCTCATTGGTGCCACAGCTGAACATACTGGTCATAGGCGCGATGCCAAGCTGGCGGATTTCGTTTCGTGCAAACAGGTGGTTTTCTACTTCCATCACTACGCGTTTTTCTTCGCAGTGGATGGTGAACTTGTAAGCTCCGGTGATGCTCGCACCATCTAACAGGGCATACACCACAAAAGTGGTGTCATCGGCTTTTGGCGTTTCGAACCAGAACGCGGTGAAGTCCGGAAACTCTTCTTTGCCGTTACTGAAAGTATTTACCGCCACGCCACGTGCGGAGAGGCCGTACTGGAAGGTCTCATCGACCGCACGGAAATAGCTGGCACCGAGGAAGGAGACGATATCGCGACGCGCCAGTTCCGGCTTCTTGAACGCACGGAACCCGGCAAAGCCGAGATCGGTTTTACCGACCAGCTGCTTGGTATCAACGTTGGCGTTGTGGTAGTTGAACAGTTCAGGACGGAAGTGGATTTCGCGCGCTTCACGGCTAGCAGCATCGACCGAGAACATGCGGATGCGGCGCTTAAAGCCCATACCGACGTGGAAGAACTGCACATCCAGCTCGCGATCGGCGATGTTGTTCCACAGCGAGTGATTGGCGTCGTACTGAATTTCGTTATAGGCCTGAGGCGTGAGATTGGCCAGGGTGTCGGGCAAGGGGCCGGGTGCGCCGCCCCAGGGCTGTTTTGCCAGGGCGGACGCTTTCTTTTTCAATGAATCGAAATCGAAGCGTACCGCGGTACCGTCGGCGATGCCATCATCGGCCCAGGCGGATTGTGCAAACAGCGTGGAGAGACCCGTCATGCCGCTAACCGCGGAGAGGGCCATGGACGCTTTCATAAATTTTCTACGATTCATGCCGGAAATCTAATCCTTAGCTGCTCGGGTGTATTGTGACTGTCGTGCGTACTTCACACATGTGACGCTGAGCGTCAGGCTACAGGGGGTTACGACAGTCGCGAAATTGAAAAATTCAGTCTGCGGAAAATTTATCAGATTAATCAAATAAGCGAAGCAGATTTCGCGCCGCCACGCCGCTGATGACATAACTTTGCAATGAGATGATCCAAACTCGGTTAAATCCTGGCGCTCGCCGCCCAGCAAAATTGGAATTTATGACTATAGTTAAATCACAACGAGTTAGGAACATGGAGGAACTACATAGTGTCATCTTCAGACCAATTTGAAACACGCCTT
This sequence comes from Enterobacter ludwigii, assembly GCA_900068845.1. Classification (GTDB taxonomy): domain Bacteria; phylum Pseudomonadota; class Gammaproteobacteria; order Enterobacterales; family Enterobacteriaceae; genus Pantoea; species Pantoea ludwigii_A. The sequence goes on along the minus strand of CEFQ01000005.1, from coordinate 839,420 downwards.
GATGACGACCTGGCGCTGCTGACCGAAACGCTGGAAGAAGTATTACGCGCGTCAGGCGATCCGGCCGATCAGAAATACATCGAACTGAAACTCAAAGCTGAACAAGCGCTGGAAGACGTGAAATCTCGCGTTAGCCAGGCGTCAGACAGTTATTACTATCGTGCCAAAAATGCGGCCTATCGTGCCGATGATTATGTGCATGAAAAACCGTGGCAGGGGATTGGCATCGGTGCCGCCGCTGGCCTGTTTGTAGGTTTACTGCTGGCACGACGTTAAGTTCCAACGGGCGCGACTTGCTTCGCGCCCGATTCTTGTTTTCCTCCCGCTAATTCCCCGCTAATTCCTGTTTCGCATCATCCGCGATTGTGTTTCGCCTGCGCGCTTCCTACAGTAAAGCGACAGGGAAAAGGAGAACGCAACGTGATACGTGTAGAAATGCTCTCAACGGGCGATGAAGTGTTACATGGGCAGATTGTTGATACTAACGCCGCCTGGCTTGCCGATGTGCTGTTCCAGCACGGTTTACCGATGACCAGCCGTAGCACCGTGGGCGACGCGATGACCTCGCTGGTGGAGGCGCTGCAGAGCCGCAGCCAGATTGCTGACGTGCTAATTGTAAATGGTGGTTTAGGACCAACCAGCGACGATCTCAGCGCGCAGGCCGCTGCCAATGCCAGCGGCTGCGAACTGGTTATCCAGCACGCCTGGCTGGAAAAAATGGAAGCCTGGTTCGCCAGTCGCGGACGCGTCATGGCACCGAGCAATCGCAAGCAGGCAGAAATCCCCGCCATTGCTGAGATGCTGGATAATCCTGTCGGCACCGCGTGCGGCTTCGCTATGCAGCTTAATCGCTGTTGGATTTTCTTCACGCCAGGCGTGCCGTCGGAGTTCAAAGTAATGGTGGAGCAGGAGATCATTCCGCGCCTCAAAGCTCGCTTTGAACTGCCGGAACCGCCATTGTGTTTGCGTCTCACCACTTTTGGGCGCGGAGAAAGTGATATTGCCGCCGAGCTGGAGCCGTTACCGCTGCCCGAAGGGGTGGTGATGGGCTATCGCTCATCGATGCCAATCATTGAAATCAAACTCACTGGACCCGCGCGCCAGCGCGTGGCGATGGAGCAAGTGTGGCAGCAGGTAAAACTGTTACTGGCTGAATGCACCATCTTTGAAGGCACTGAAGGTTTACCTGCGCTGCTGGCGCGCGAGTTGCAGGATCGTGGTTTACGTTTGGCACTGAGCGAGCAGTTTACCGCCGGATTGCTTAACTGGCAGCTGGCCGCAGCGGATGTGGCGCTCAGCAAGGCGGAGATTCTGCCGCCGCAGTCTGAAGAACTGGAAGCACAGGTTGCCCGCACGCGTGACTGGGCGAAACAGCAGGGCGCAGCGCTGGCATTGTCGGTGGGAAATTTAGTGGAAGGAGAAGTGTCGATTGCGCTACATACGCCGGAAGCCAGTTGGGGCCAGCGCGTGAAGTTCACGCATGGTCGACATAATGTGGAAACGCGGCAGAAAGTCGTGGCGATGATGGCAATGAACATGCTGCGTCGCTGGCTGCACGGCAGCGAAGTCAGCACCGGACACGGCTGGATAGATATTATCGAAACAGTCAAAAACTAACGCGCTGTAAGGTCGCCAGTCATGGCGACCTGCTCAATCACAACTCGATTTCAATCTCCCCTTTGGCGCGACAGCAGCACGGCAAAATTTCACCTTGCTGCACAAACGCCAACGGTGTTTCCGCATAAGCCACTTCGCCTTTCAGCAAACGCATGCGGCAAGAGCCGCAGTAGCCTTCGCGACACTGAAACTCCACGCACAGATTATTGGCTTCCAGCGTCGCCAGCAGATTGGGGTGATCTTCTGCGCATTCCAGTCGGGAGCCGGAGCTGCGCAGAATAATAACAGAGCGACTCATGCTTACAGCTGGAAGCCGTCGAAATCGTCTTCGCCCACTTCAGAATCAATCTGACCGACCAGATACGAGCTCACTTCAACTTCCTGTGGTGCAACCTGCACGTTGTCCGACACCAGCCACGAGTTGATCCATGGAATTGGGTTCGAACGCGTCTGGAACGGCAGGTCAAGACCCACCGCCTGCATACGGATATTAGTGATGTACTCGATGTACTGGCACAGAATGTCTTTGTTCAGACCAATCATTGAGCCGCCGCTGAATAGATATTCTGCCCACTCTTTTTCCTGCTCGGCAGCTTTCTTGAACAGATCGTAGCATTCATCGCGGCACTCTGCGGCAATCGCTTTCATCTCCGGATCGTCTTCACCGGTGCGCAGCAGGTTCAGCATGTGCTGAGTGCCGGTCAGATGCAGCGCTTCATCACGGGCAATCAGCTTGATGATTTTGGCGTTACCTTCCATCAGCTCGCGTTCGGCGAAGGCAAATGAACAGGCGAAGCTGACGTAGAAACGAATCGCTTCCAGCGCATTGACGCTCATCAGGCAGATATAGAGCTGCTTTTTCAGATCGCGCAGGCTAACGGTGACCGTTTTACCGTTCACCTGATGCGTGCCTTCGCCCAGCAGATGCCAGTAGCTGGTCATCTCGATCAGGCCATCGTAGTACTTCGAGATATCTTCCGCACGCGCCAGAATCTGCTCGTTGGTGACGATATCGTCAAACACCACCGCCGGATCGTTCACGATGTTACGGATGATGTGCGTGTAAGAGCGCGAGTGAATGGTCTCGGAGAACGCCCAGGTTTCAATCCAGGTTTCCAGCTCAGGGATGGAAATCAGCGGCAGCAGCGCCACGTTCGGGCTACGGCCCTGAATCGAGTCCAGCAACGTTTGATACTTCAGGTTGCTGATGAAGATGTGCTTTTCATGCTCCGGCAGCGCCTGGTAATCAATACGATCGCGCGAGACGTCGACTTCTTCCGGACGCCAGAAGAAGGAGAGCTGCTTCTCAATCAGCTTTTCAAAGATGTCATATTTCTGCTGATCGAAACGGGCAACGTTGACGGACTGGCCAAAGAACATCGGCTCTTTCAGCTGGTCATTTTTGTTCTGCGAGAATGTGGTGTAAGCCATTTTGAGTCCAAATGTGAAGAGGGCCGACCACTGTCGGCCCTGACAAGATGAGATTAGATCTTACATGCGCCGCTTTCGCAGCCATCATCCTGAATGGAAGGCGCCAGATCGTCCTGTACATCTTCCGCACCGTCGCGGGTGTTTTGATAGTACAGGGTTTTTACGCCGAACTTGTAAGCGGTCAGCAGGTCTTTCAGCAACTGTTTCATCGGCACTTTGCCATTGGCAAAGCGGCTCGGATCGTAGTTGGTGTTCGACGAAATCGCCTGATCGATGAACTTCTGCATCACGCCAACCAGCTGCAGATAACCGTCGTTAGATGGCATTTCCCACAGCAGTTCGTACTGATCTTTCAGACGCTCATACTCTGGCACCACCTGACGCAGAATGCCGTCTTTTGATGCTTTGATGCTGATATGTCCGCGCGGCGGCTCAATACCGTTGGTGGCGTTCGAAATCTGCGAAGAGGTTTCAGACGGCATCAGCGCAGAGAGCGTGGAGTTGCGCAGACCGTGCGTAGTGATGGACTCACGCAGACCTTCCCAATCCAGATGCAGCGGCTCGTTGCACACCGCGTCGAGATCTTTTTTGTAGGTATCGATCGGCAGAATGCCCTGCGAGTATGTGGTCTCTTTGAACCACGGGCACGCACCTTGCTCTTTCGCCAATTCATTCGAGGCTTTCAGCAGATAGAACTGAATGGCTTCGAAGGTTTTGTGCGTCAGGTTGTTTGCGCTGCCATCGGAGTAGCGCACGCCATTTTTCGCCAGGTAGTAGGCGTAGTTGATTACGCCAATACCCAGCGTACGGCGGCCCATGGCGCCACGTTGTGCTGCCGGGATTGGATAATCCTGGTAATCCAGCAGCGCATCAAGTGCACGCACTGCGAGGGTCGCCAGTTCGTCCAAATCGTCGAGGCTGTTAATCGCGCCCAGGTTGAAGGCCGACAGCGTACACAGGGCGATTTCGCCGCTTTCGTCATTGACGTCATTAAGCGGTTTGGTCGGCAGTGCAATCTCAAGGCACAGGTTCGACTGGCGAACCGGTGCGATGCTTGGATCGAACGGGCTATGGGTGTTGCAGTGATCGACGTTCTGGATGTAAATACGGCCAGTTGATGCACGTTCCTGCATCATCAGTGAGAACAGCTCAACCGCTTTCACGCGCTGCTTGCGAATGCTGTCGTCTTTCTCATATTTGGTGTATAGACGCTCGAACTCGTCCTGATCGGCGAAGAACGCATCGTACAGGCCAGGCACGTCAGACGGGCTAAACAGGGTGATGTCTTCACCTTTTAACAAGCGCGTGTACATCAGCTTGTTGATCTGTACGCCGTAATCCATGTGACGCACGCGGTTGCCTTCAACACCTCGGTTGTTTTTCAGCACCAGCAGGCTTTCTACTTCCAGATGCCACATTGGGTAGAACAGCGTCGCTGCACCACCACGCACGCCGCCCTGCGAGCAGGACTTCACCGCGGTCTGGAAATGTTTGTAGAACGGAATACAGCCGGTGTGGAACGCTTCGCCACCGCGGATTGGGCTGCCCAGCGCACGAATGCGGCCAGCGTTGATGCCGATACCGGCGCGCTGAGAAACGTATTTCACAATGGCGCTGGAGGTAGCATTGATAGAGTCGAGGCTGTCGCCACACTCGATCAATACGCAAGAGCTGAACTGACGCGTTGGGGTACGCACGCCGGACATGATTGGCGTTGGCAATGAGATCTTGAAGGTTGAGATCGCATCGTAGAAGCGCTTCACGTAGTCCATACGGGTTTCGCGCGGGTAGCCAGAGAACAGGCAAGCCGCCACCAGAATATAGAGGAACTGGGCGCTTTCGTAGATCTCACCGCTCACGCGGTTCTGCACCAGATATTTCCCTTCCAGCTGCTTCACGGCGGCGTAGGAGAAATTCATGTCGCGCCAATGGTCGATGAACTCGTCCATCTGCTCGAACTCTTCAGTGCTGTAATCTTCCAGCAGGTGACGGTCGTATTTGCCCATCTCAACCATCTTCACAACCTGATCGTACAGCTTCGGCGGCTCAAACTGGCCATACGCTTTTTTACGCAGGTGGAAAATAGCCAGACGCGCGGCGAGGTATTGATAATCCGGCGCATCACGAGAGATCAGGTCTGCGGCAGCCTTGATGATGGTCTCATGAATATCAGAGGTTCTGATGCCATCGTAAAACTGAATGTGTGAGCGCAGTTCAACCTGTGAAACTGAAACGTTGTTCAGCCCTTCGGCTGCCCAATCCAGTACACGGTGAATTTTGTCGAGATCAATGCGCTCCTGGCGGCCATCGCGTTTAGTAACGAGCAGACTTTGGTTCATGTCGCGTTTTTACCTGTCCATGCATGAATGACGTATTTATCCCCCATCTATGCACAAGGTCTATGCACAAGCCGCTCGTTGTGAGTAAGCCTGTGGATAAACACTATATATAGGGGGTGCGGGAAGTTTGAACAACAATATGGTGAGTATTCTAGTCAGCAATCTCTTCTTAACAAGAGTTGATTTTCACTGAAAAATCGTCCTTACCGGCTGGCTAAAATCCTGGATCCGCATGCCGCAAGGCCTGCACTTAGTGTCAACCGCTAAGCACTTTTTTTTCACTTTATGATCGGGCGCGTGTTTCTTGCTCAACCAACGCGCTTCAGGAATTTTCTTAGGTGAAAAAAGCCCCGACAAGGCCGCCAGCAGCGAACTTATCTAAAATTGCTTATGAATTTTTTGTGACTTGTCCAGCCTATAAAAAAGGCTGGCACGCGTCTAAAAGGAAATTGATCTGGATAGCGTCGGCGCAAACCGTAGCGGCGCAATTTATTGCGCCTTGCCTGGACGGGCACAGCGCCGCCATTGAAATGCGCGATGAATCGCGCCGCTACGAAAGCAGTGGGTATAAGCTGGGGCTAATCCTGACGGTGCGTATGAATCATATAGTTCACATCGACACCGCGACCCAGGCGGAACTGGTTGGTCAGCGGATTGTAGTGCAGGCCAATCATGTTTCTTTCACGCAGCGGAGTTTCATCGACCCAGTTGAGCAACTCAGCGGGGCGGATAAACTTTTTCACATCGTGGGTACCGCGCGGCACCATGCGCAGCACATATTCCGCGCCAAACACCGCCAGCAGCCAGGCTTTTGGGTTGCGGTTGATGGTGGAGAAGAACACCTCGCCGCCGGGTTTCACCAGCTGCGCGCAGGCTAACACCACGGAGCGCGGGTCCGGCACATGCTCCAGCATCTCCATGCAGGTCACCACGTCATATTGCCCGGCGTGACTGGCCGCGTGATCTTCCACGGTTTGCTGCACGTAGTTGACGCTCACGCCGCTCTCCAGCGCGTGCAGACGCGCCACTTCCAGCGGCTCAGCGCCCATATCCAGGCCAGTAACCTCAGCGCCTTCGCGCGCCATGCTCTCCGCTAGAATGCCGCCGCCGCAGCCGACATCAAGCACTTTCTTGCCGAACAGACCATGGCAGTGCTGCGCTATCCAACCAAGCCGCAGGGGATTGATACGGTGCAACGGCTTAAATTCACCCTCTAAATCCCACCAGCGGGATGCCACGGCCTCAAATTTGGCAATCTCGGCGTGGTCAACGTTCTGGCGGCTTTCCTGCGGTTGTTCACTCATTGAATCATCACTCCAGACAAAATATTCCCTCAGTATAAACGCTTAAGCCAGGTGAACGCATCTCTCACGCTAAAGGAAAAGCGGGATTAAGGCCTGGTTAGCGTTCACCGAAGGGAAGCGATGTGATATACTTTCGCACCTTTAAATCCGGGATTATGTAGAGGGATAGCGGCTCCATGAGCGACCTTGCGAGAGAAATTACACCGGTCAATATCGAAGAAGAGTTAAAAAACTCCTACCTCGATTACGCCATGTCGGTCATTGTTGGCCGAGCCTTACCCGATGTGCGTGATGGTCTGAAGCCGGTACACCGCCGTGTGCTTTTTGCCATGAGCGAACTGGGCAACGACTGGAATAAAGCCTATAAAAAATCCGCCCGTGTGGTCGGTGACGTCATCGGTAAATATCACCCGCACGGCGATTCCGCGGTATACGAAAGTATTGTACGTATGGCCCAGCCGTTCTCCCTGCGCTACATGCTGGTTGACGGTCAGGGTAACTTTGGTTCGGTCGACGGCGACTCCGCTGCAGCGATGCGTTATACCGAAGTGCGTATGGCAAAGATCTCCTCGGAGCTGCTGGCTGACCTGGAAAAGGAAACCGTTGATTTCGTGCCGAACTATGACGGCACTGAGCAGATTCCTGAAGTCCTGCCAACCAAAATTCCTAACCTGCTGGTAAACGGTTCGTCCGGTATCGCGGTAGGTATGGCGACCAACATTCCACCGCACAACCTCACGGAAGTGATCAACGGCTGTCTGGCTTTCATCGAAGATGAAGACATCACCGTTGAAGGCTTGATGGAGCACATCACCGGGCCCGATTTCCCGACGGCTGCGTTCATCAATGGCCGTCGTGGAATCGAAGAAGCGTATCGCACCGGGCGCGGCAAAATTTACATCCGCGCACGTGGCGAAGTGGAAACTGACGCCAAGACCGGCCGTGAAACCATCATCGTTCACGAACTGCCGTATCAGGTGAACAAAGCGCGCCTGATCGAGAAGATTGCTGAGTTGGTGAAAGAGAAGCGCGTCGAAGGCATCAGCGCACTGCGTGATGAGTCCGACAAAGACGGCATGCGCGTGGTGATTGAGATCAAACGCGATGCGGTGGGTGAAGTGGTTCTCAACAACCTCTACTCGCTGACACAGCTGCAGGTCTCTTTCGGCATCAATATGGTGGCGCTGCATCAGGGCCAGCCGAAGATCATGACGCTGAAAGGCATCATCGAAGCCTTTGTGCGTCACCGTCGTGAAGTTGTTACGCGTCGTACCATTTTCGAACTGCGTAAAGCCCGCGATCGCGCCCACATCCTGGAAGGCCTGGCGATTGCACTGGCGAACATCGATCCGATCATTGAGCTGATTCGTCGTGCGCCAACGCCAGCGGAAGCGAAACTGGGCCTTTTGGCACAGTCGTGGGATCTGGGTAACGTTGCTGCCATGCTGGAACGTGCCGGTAACGATGCTGCACGTCCGGAGTGGCTGGAAGCTCAGTTCGGTATTCGCGAGGGTCAATATTATCTGACCGAACAGCAAGCACAGGCGATTCTGGATCTGCGTCTGCAGAAACTGACCGGCCTTGAGCACGAAAAACTGCTCGACGAGTATAAAGAGCTGCTGGATCAGATCGCTGAGCTGCTGCACATCCTGCAGAGCGCTGAGCGCCTGATGGAAGTGATTCGTGAAGAGCTAGAGCTGATGCGCGACCAGTTTGGCGACGCACGTCGTACTGAAATCACGGCCAATAGCGCTGACATCAACATCGAAGACCTGATCAATCAGGAAGACGTTGTGGTGACGCTGTCGCACCAGGGTTATGTCAAATACCAACCGCTGAGAGACTATGAAGCCCAGCGACGCGGTGGTAAAGGCAAATCCGCAGCACGTATTAAAGAAGAAGACTTTATCGATCGTCTGCTGGTGGCCAACACCCACGACACCATTCTGTGCTTCTCCAGCCGTGGCCGTCTCTACTGGATGAAGGTCTATCAACTGCCGGAAGCCAGCCGTGGTGCGCGCGGTCGTCCAATCGTCAACCTGTTGCCGCTGGAAGCCAACGAACGTATCACCGCCATTCTGCCGGTACGCGAATACACTGAAGGCTTCAACATCTTCATGGCAACCGCCAGCGGTACCGTGAAGAAAACGGCGCTGCAGGAGTTCAGCCGTCCGCGTAGCGCGGGCATCATCGCCATCAATCTGCGTGAGGATGATGAGCTGATTGGTGTGGCGCTGACCAACGGTAGTGACGAAGCGATGCTGTTCTCTGCCGCCGGTAAAGTGGTGCGCTTTGCGGAAACTGCCGTCCGTGCGATGGGTCGTTCGGCCTCAGGCGTACGCGGTATCAAGTTGACCGCTAACGACAAAGTGGTGTCGCTGATTGTGCCACGTGAAGAAGGCGCGATCCTCACCGTGACGCAGAACGGTTACGGTAAACGTACCGCCAACAGCGAGTATCCAACCAAGTCGCGTGCGACGCAGGGTGTGATCTCAATTAAAGTCACCGAACGTAACGGGCCGGTAATTGGTGCGGTACAAGTGGTTGATGGCGATCAGATCATGATGATCACCGATGCGGGTACGCTGGTTCGTACTCGCGTATCGGAAGTCAGCGTGGTTGGCCGTAATACTCAAGGCGTGATTCTGATCCGTACCGCGGAAGATGAAAACGTTGTGGGTCTGCAACGTGTTGCTGAGCCGGTGGAAGAGGAAGAACTCGACGCCATCGACGGTAGCGTAGCGGAAGGCGAGGAGGATATCGCGCCGGAAGTGGAGAGCGACGACGAAGCGCCAGAAGCGGATGACGAAGAGTAATCCATAACGCTGTTTATGGATGGCAGGTCAGGCAACTGACCTGCCATTTTTTTATCTGAGTTTTCCCCTAAAGGCGCAGGCTAGCTGGCTTTTTAGGGCCGATAAAGCTAGTGTATGAAAGCTTTTCAACATCCTGATAACCCCTTACCGCCAGTGAGCCTCTTTTGAAATATCTCGTCTCCTTTCGCACTACGCTCCGAATTTCGCGCTATCTGTTTCGTGCGCTGGCGTTGCTGCTCTGGGCGCTAGGTGCGCTGCTGACCACTTTCTACATCATCAACGTGCTGCATGAGAAAGAGAACGCGGTGCGTCAGGAGTTTGCCACCAATTATGGTCAGGCGGAATGGTACGTACGCCATTCGGCGGATGTGATGCGCGAGCTGAAATACATCACCGAAAATCGCTTGAGCAGCAGCGCTAACGGTCTGGATGTGCTAAACGGTTTACCGCCGGGTAAAGGCGCGCTGCCCCAATTCACCCCGCTGTTTTCCGATGGCGACTGCACCTCAATGAGCAATACCTGGCGCAACTCGCTGGATTCGCTTAGCTATTACATCAATTACTGGAAAAGCAATTTTGCCTCGGCATATGAATTGAACCGCGTGTTCTTCATCGGTGGCGAAAATCAGTGTCTGGCCGATTTCACTATCGGCAATAACAATTCGGTCGATCGTGAACGTAGCCTGAAAGCGCTGCGCGAGCGCGTGCTGCATTATCGTAACGGTAATGAAGAAGAGCGCCGTCAGCCGATGTACTGGATTACCAGCAGCGCGCAGCCGGGCGTCGGCAACTTCTATATGGTGATGCCAGTCTATGTGGCCAATAAGCTGCAGGCGCTGCTGGGCGTGGAACAGAATATCCGCCTTGATGAGTTCATTCAGCCGGGCGGTTTGCCGCTGGTGGCCACCATCACCGATGAAAACTACCGTCCGCTGATCAGCTCGCGTCGCGGCGGGCCGGGTTACTCGCTTGACGATCTGCCGGACAGTAGTACCTGGTTCGGCTATCTCGACAGCTATCGCCAGCTGGTGCTGAAAAAGCCGCTGCCGCCGTCGAATCTTAATGTGGTGTGGTCGCTTTCCACCGACGTGTTAATGGATCAGCTCAAGCTGATGCTGATAAACGCGCTGCTGCTCAACATCTTCACTGCGGTGATTTTGTTCACGCTGGCGTGGATTTTTGAGCGCCGCATGTTTCTGCCAGCTGAAGAGAACGCGCATCGGCTTGAGGAACACGAACAGTTCAACCGTAAAATTGTCGCTTCTGCGCCGGTTGGCATCTGTATTCTGCGCACCAGCGATGGCACCAACATTCTGAGTAATGAGCTGGCGCATAACTATCTGACGCTGCTGACGCAGGAAGATCGCCAGCGGCTGAATGAAATTATCGGCGGTCAGCAGGTCAATTTTGTCGATGTGCTCACCGGCAGCAATACTAACCTGCAAATCAGTTTTGTGCATTCGCGCTATCGCAATGAAAACGTGGCGATCTGCGTGCTGGTTGATGTTTCGGCGCGCGTGCGCATGGAGCAGTCGCTGCAGGAGATGGCCCATTCGGCCGAGCAGGCCAGCCAGTCGAAATCGATGTTCCTTGCCACCGTCAGCCATGAATTGCGCACGCCGCTGTATGGCATTATCGGCAACCTCGATCTGCTGCAAACTAAAGTGCTGCCGAAAGGCGTGGACTCACTGGTGACGGCGATGAACAACTCGTCGAGCCTGCTGCTGAAGATCATCAGCGATATCCTCGACTTCTCGAAGATTGAATCTGAACAGCTGAAGATTGAACCGCATCCGTTCTCGCCACGTGAAGTGGTCAATCACATTGCCAGTAACTATCTCTCGTTGGTGGTGCGCAAGCGTCTGACGCTGTATGTGTTTATCGAAAACGATGTGCCACTCAGCATGGATGGTGATGCTATGCGGCTGCAGCAGGTGATCTCCAACCTGCTGAACAACGCCATCAAGTTCACCCACACCGGCTGCATTATTCTGCATGCCTACGTCAAAGAGGGCTACCTGGCGTTCCGCGTGCGTGATACCGGCGTTGGTATTCCAGCCAAAGAGGTGACGCGCCTGTTCGACCCGTTCTTCCAGGTGGGGTCGGGCGTGCAGCGTAACTTCCAGGGCACCGGCTTAGGGCTGGCGATTTGTGAAAAGCTCATCAACATGATGGACGGCGATATCGAAGTCGATTCTGAGCCGGGTATGGGCAGCCAGTTTATCGTGCGTATTCCGATCTATTCCGGTCAGCTGGCTGCGCCACCGCTGCTGGACGGATTGCAGGAAAAAGCCATTTGGCTGGATATGCGCAATGAGTACCTCGCCAGCTTCCTGCTGCGTCTGCTGCAACAACAGGGTATTCAGGCGGCGTATTACCACGGACAGGCGGCGGCTGATGATGTGATCATTAGCGATCACGATGAGCCTGCTGCACAAAGCGGACGCGCGTACATTCGCATTTGTGGCGAGCACATTGATATGCCGCACGAAACCGCGCCAGGTCAATGGGTTCAGAGCAGCGCGATGCTGCATGATTTACCGCAACTGTTAGGCCGCATCTACCGCATCAACATTAATAGCGAAACCGCCACGCCGCTGCCGTTGACGGTACCTAAAGAAGCCGCAACCTTCGAAGATATTATCGTGCTGATCGTTGATGACCATCCGATCAACCGTATGCTGCTGTCGGAACAGCTGGGCACTGTCGGTTATCAGACCAAAACCGCGCAGGATGGTGTTGATGCGCTGAATGTGCTGAGTCGTAACCATATCGATATCGTGCTGAGCGACGTGAACATGCCAAATATGGATGGTTATCGCCTGACACAACGTCTGCGTCAGCTAGGACATACCTTCCCGGTGATCGGCGTGACGGCAAATGCGTTAGCGGAAGAGAAGCAGCGCTGTATGGATGCGGGCATGGATAACTGTTTGTCGAAGCCGGTGACACTGGATGTGCTGAAAAGTACGCTGGCGGTCTATGCGGAACGCGTCAGGAAGGGCAGGGAAGGGGTGTAATAGAGAGCAAAAAAAGGGCGGTGCCAGAAGACACCGCCCGTTCAGTATTACTCTTTGTCGACCTGAGTGGCGCTAACAGAAGAGAGGTAGTTCAGCAGCGCAATATCGTTTTCCACGCCCAGTTTCATCATGGCTGATTTCTTCTGGCTACTGATGGTTTTGATACTGCGGTTCAGTTTCTTAGCGATCTCAGTCACCAGGAAACCTTCTGCGAACAGACGCAGCACTTCACTCTCTTTCGGCGACAGACGCTTGTCACCGTAACCACCGGCGCTAATACGCTCCAGCAGTTTTGCCACGCTTTCCGGCGTATATTTTTTGCCTTTCTGCAAAGCTGCCAACGCTTTTGGCAAATCGGTTGGTGCGCCTTGCTTCAGTACGATCCCTTCGATATCAAGATCCAACACCGCACTCAGGATCGCTGGGTTATTGTTCATAGTAAGAACGATAATCGAGAGATCCGGATAGTGACGTTTGATGTATTTGATCAGGGTAATACCATCACCATACTTCTCGCCTGGCATGGAGAGGTCGGTAATCAGGACATTAGCGTCCAGTTTGGGCAAGCTGTTAACCAGTGCTGTTGAGTCTTCAAACTCACCTACAACGTTAACCCATTCAATCTGTTCCAGTGACTTACGGATACCGAACAGAACGATCGGATGGTCATCGGCAATAATTACATTCAAGTTATTCATCTTATTGGTTACCTTGCTGCAGCAGTTGGCTGACGTAAGCGTCAATTTCGCTGGTGGTATTTTTAATGGTTAAATCGTCACATACTTTTATGTGTTGTTCTAACGCTTCACAAAGCTGTTTACCTGACCCCAGATTGAGCATGGCAAACACGCCTTTCAGGCGATGAGCTGTCTGAGCAAGCGAGGGATAATCCTTTTCCGCCGCTTCAGTATACAGTCTCTTCACATCTGGCGGTACTGTCTCGGTAAACAGCTGGAAATAGCCTCCGCTCATCAGCGGCGTGGCTGCTTCATCTTCGCTACTCTCCTCTAACAAATCATGAGAAAGTTGCTTTTCAATCAGGGCCAACAGCGCATCAAGCAGTGCATTACTGAGATTGAAGTTGACCCGGAATTGCTGATCGTTCAATGCGTGATGACCCATTTCGTCACCGGCCAGCAGCAGAGCCCAGCCGTTCAGGCGGGCAGGATCATCCGTCACCAGCACATCATGGTCATGACCGGTTAACCGTTCATCCGACGTCAGGCATTTCGCTCCCCAGTTTTCGAGGTGGCGGCAAACAATCTTGTGTACGTCTTCTACCGCAATATCCACCAGCGCGGTCACGCCTTCCAGCAGTTTCTCTTCCTGCTCGCCTTGTTGTTCTAATGCCAGTGGCAGTTGAATATTGTAGCGTGTGCCGATATCCGGTTTGGCAATGATCTCCAGCTGGCCGCCCATCTGTTTGCACAGTTGCTTACAGAGGAAAAACGCCATCCCAGACGCCTGGCCAAAGCGGTCTTGAGTGGTTTCGCCAAGATAGGGGAAATCGACATTCGCCAGTTCATCGACGCTCAATCCAGAGCCGGTATCCACCAGCTGTAGCAGCACCTGATTGGGCTTGTCTTCGCTGGATTTAATCTCCAGCGAAATTTTACCCCAGCGCGTGGTCGTCAGCGCATAGTGCATCAGCGTGGTCAGCACTTTACGCAGTGCGCGACGATCGCCAAAGCGCATTTCGTCATTGGCTAAATGGTTATTCACCACCAGCGTCAAACCTTTACGACGCAGCAGCGGCAGGCTTTCCAGCGCGATTTCGTCCAGCATATCCTGCAGGTTGAACACGCTAGCATCCGGCGACCAATCATGCGCTTCAAGGCGATTAAGCAATACGATGTCATCCACCAGTCGCGCCAAACCCTGGCTCTCATCAAGCAGGTCGAGCACGCTTTCATCATCGTCACGCTGGCTGAGTTGGACCAACTGCTTAACCATACTTTGCAGCGGACGGTTCAGCGCATGGCCAAGATTATGCATCAACTGCTGGCGCATCTGATGATTGCGATCCAGCACCTGTTGCGCCTTCTGCAGCTTCTTATTCACCAATAATTCGCGGTCCTGATCGCGCATCATAAACAGCTGCGTATGCGGTGACAGCACGCTGCGTGTGTGGCGGATCTCATACACTTCGTTGTTGATGGTCGCCTGCAGTACTCCCTGATGCTGATCCGACATATTGATGATTTTCTGCAGATTCAGGTGAGGCAACAGATGTTCAGCGATTTTGTTGCTGAGCAAGGTACGGTTCGTAGCGAAGTCGTACACCAGCAAGCCAACCGGCAAACTGGCAACAATCTCTTCGTTCAGCATGCGCAGCGAATCCAGTTCGGCGCTCTGATTCTCGTTCGGACGCAGCGACTGCTGACGCAACAGCGTAATGCCCGCGATGGAGAGTAAAAACAGCACAAGGTTGATCAGCAGCGGCCACATCAGGTTATGCAGCGTATCCATTGCCAGGCTGATGAGCGGCACGCGATACACCAACTGCAGTGAGGTGCTGGGCAGCGATGCGGCGATTTCCAGATTCGGATTCACCAGCGCCACATGCGTGCTTTCGCTGCTGGTGTCGTCGCTGGTGGTAGCGGTTGAGGTTTGCGTAGCGTCCTGACGCAGTTGGAAGTTCTCCAACGGCATATTGCGCGGAATCAAATCGTTAACCGGCAAATCGAACGCCACCACCGTGGCCAAATGGCCCGGCTGGTTGAACGTGGTGCGCAGCGTAAAGTAGTGATCGTTTTGCCAGGCGAAATGACGCAGCGGCGAGAAGCTTTCGCGCTCATCCAGCGCATTGGCTTGTTGCAACATTTCGGCGCGGCGACTATCGACCAGCGTGTTAATCGCACTCTCTTTATAACGCGTCGCCATGTCTTTCAGCGGCAGTGTCGAGATCATGATCAGGCTGTTATCCTGACCATTGAGGAAGTACATCGACCAGGTTGGATTTTCCGCGCCCCACAGCGTATCGAGATAGTTGGACATGCGCATGGTCATATCCAGCGTGCTGCTATCGTGCGAACCAAAAATCAGCGCTTCGGTTTTACGGCGGGTTTTTTCCAGATAATAGACATCCGGGCGCAGGCGAGTTTCCTGAAGATTGCTGTTCGGCGAGGATCCGGCGGCGCTGGTGGCAAGGTTTTCATAGATTTGCCACGTAGCAAAGCGCGACGCATCGATGCGTTTCTGCATGGCGCGCGCCAAATCGGTCATCGCATAGCGTTTCTCTGTCATCCAGGCATTGACGCTGTTATGCACCATCGCGCCCAGCGCCAGAAAGAGCACCAGGTTAAACACCACGAAAAAGCGCGTTACATTGCCGGATGTCAGAGGAAATTTATAAGGCAGCATAGTGTCTCAGGTACATAGAATTAGCGCGCAACCCGTCGGGCACTGGCAGCGACGGCCAGCAGCAGCAGAGCGATAAGCAAAAACGCACCACTCAGGCTGATCCACTGGGAAATTAATCCGATTAAAGCCGGACCTGAAAGAATACCCGCATAGCCTAACGTTGTCATGGCAGAAATCGCCAGATTCGACGGCATATCGTGTTGATTCCCGGCAGCATTAAACAACATCGGCACCGTATTGGCGAGGCCAAAACCCACCAGCAGGAAAGCCAGCAGTGCAATCTGTGGCCACGGCAATAAAACGGCTAGCGTCATGCCGGCTGCCGCGGCTAACGCACCGGTCAACATCACCGGATAACGGCCAAAACGTTGAATCACTTTGTCACCGGTCAGACGACCAATGGTCATCGCCACTGAGAACACCGCATAGCCTAAACCGGCGTGCGCAGGGCTCATATCAGGGCTTTGCAGCAGCAGCAGCGCGCCCCAATCTAATACCGCCCCTTCGGCAAGAAACAGGATAAAGCAGAGTAAGCCAAGGAAAGCCACCCAGCCGCGTGGGATCACCAGCCAAGGCTGATCGGGCTGATGCAGACGCTCGGTCATCAGTGTCGGCAAGCTCCATACCAGCAGCAACACAATCAACACCATCACCACGCCAACTGCTTGTAACGGCGTCAGGCCGCTGCCGAGCAACAAGCTAACGGAGCCTGCGCCTATGATGCCGCCAAGACTAAAGAACCCGTGGAAGCCGGACATCATCGGTTTGCGTGCGGCTTTTTCCACTTCGACCGCCTGCACGTTCATGGCGACATCCAGCATGCCGAGCCCGGCACCAAATACCATTAACGTCGCAGCCATCAGCCACATCACGTCGAGCGTCGCCAGCAACGGCAAGACCGCCAGCACCACCAGCGTGGAACACAACATCACCCGACGACCACCGAAACGCGCGATTAAACCGCCGGTAATCGGCATCGCCGCCAGCGAGCCAATACCCAGACACAGCAGCAAACCACCCAGCGACGCGCCGCTCAGCGCCAGACGCTGGCTGGCAAACGGCACCAGCGGTGCCCAAGCGGACATGCCTAATCCGGCGATGAGGAAAACGATGCGTGTCCCAAGATTGACACGATGATGCAATTTATTGTGCGGCGCGGCGTCCAGTGCTGTCATAAAGATTATTTTTCAGTAGGGGTGAAGCGACGAAGTTTAGCATTAAAGCGGGCGTCACACCGCGCATCAGACAATATCGCCTGGTAACGATTAAACGCTAGAAACAGGCATATTACCGTTTTTTTACCCGACGCTACGCTTTTCCGGAACTTTCCTGGTATGTGCCAACCATAACTGGAGTGACTTAAGTAAAATTTTTTCTCACCAATGATGCAGTATACTGATGAAAGATTCCGCGCCACACGCGGCTTACACGCGATTCTTTTGGCGCTGTCGCAAAGCATACATTTCCGGATTTTCGCCAATAGGCAATTACCACGTAAAGCCGATATGTTAGTCATCCCATCGGCTCCCGGTGCGGAATAAAGCGAGATCGATATTATTTCTCCCTTTTGGGAGAACTTTGCTGTGTCTTAATTTACTTCTTGTTACCTGCAGGTAACCCGTTTTCATCAGGCGAAGCGGGCCGTTTATTAACGGCCTGTATGGCGCACCGGTCCGCTTAAATCATTAATAAGCTTAATGACCGTTGCAATACATTCCCTGTAACGAGGTTATCCATGTCTTCACGTCAATCAGAACAACAATTAGCCGCGATTTTGCAATCGGCGGTCAGCCTTTATCCCGTGGCAGACCACTCTTCCAGCCTGCAAATGCGCAGCGTGGATACCACACCGCCCGCGGCGCTCCGTCCGTATGAGCCCATTGCGCAGGATGGGGTGATCGCCGCGTGGGAATCTGGCAAAAACATTCACCTGCGCGGCCGCGCCGAGTCCGAGCCGGGTGCCACCGTGACGCTGACTTTCAACGGAGAAAGCTGGCACAGCACGGTGAATAAATGGGGTTACTGGAATGCCACGATGCCGCCTTCCGTGCTCAACGGATTGGCCGACGGCGCATACTCGCTGACGCTGACCATCACCGATAAAGCCGGCAATAGCACTGATACTCAGGTGGGTTTCGGCGTTTACGTGGATAAAACCATTAAGCCAACACTGACAGTGGAACCCATCAGCGGCGATAACGCGGTCAGCGTGGCAGAAGGGATTTATGGCGTGGAGGTTCACGGCAGTGCCACGCATATGCCGGCGAACAGCCATATCACCGTGATCTTAGCCGGAAAAAAATATATTGGTGGGGTTAACGACAAAGGCGAATGGACCGCTAACATTGATGCGCAGGATTTGCAGGCGTTACAGGATGGCGTCTATAGCCTGAAGGTCAGCGCTACCGATCCCAATGGCAAAACGACGTCGTTTCAGCAAGATGTCACGCTGATTACCCACGTGAGCAGCTTGCCGCACATCAGTTTCGACAGCGTCACCGCAGATAATGTTATTAACAAAGAAGAGAGCCAAAACGATCTCACGTTTAGCGGCGATCTCTCCGTCGTGGTGCCGGGACAGCAGCTGCTGTTGTGCAGCGGCGATGCGGTGTATCACGCGCAGATTGGCAGCGATGGTCATTGGCAGGTCACGATTCCAGCCAGTGAAGTGGCGAGCTTCGTTTCACTGGGTGAAGTGCGCGTTTACGCGCTGGATGGCGCAGGAAACAGCACCGACGCGATGCTGGAACTGAATGTGGTGACCAAGCTGCCAGACATCTATTACGAAATTAACATTGGTGGCGATACCACGCTGAATCAGCAGGAAGCGCAGCAGGATCTTAGTTTCTATCTGGAAGGCGTGAAAGAGCTGACGCTCAATGGCAAAAACTATACGCCGGTCAATGGCATGGTGACCATCAGCGCCGAAGATCTGCAGGCGTTGCCGGATGGCGAAGTATCGCCGCTTGCCACGCGCTGGGATGAGTATGGCAATCATGACACGCAAATCATCGAGAACTTGTTCAATGTCGCCACTCATCAAGTACCGACCATTACGCTGAATCAACCGTTTGGCGACGGCGTGCTGGATGCGGTGGAGGTGAATAACTGGCATCTGATTCAGGGCAGCAGCAGCCATCTCGATCAGGGCAGCCTGGTAACCTTGACGCTGGGCGATCAGAGTTACAGCGCGACGGTAAAAGCCGACGGCAACTGGGCGCTGACCATTTTGGCCGGCCAGCTTGCACCGCTTGATGATGGCAGTTATCAAATGAAGGTCAGCGCGCAGGATAAAGCGGGCAATGTGGCGACGGCAACGCAGCCCGTAACTATCGACAGTCATGAGCCCGCCGTGAACGTTAGCAGCGAGCCGTTGGAGACGTTGCGGGTAAACGTGAGCGACAGCGCGGCCAATCAGCACAACGCTGCCGCCGACAGTCGCGCAGTGGAAAGCCATTACAGCGTCAGTGATAGCAGTTACACCCTTGGCGATCATCTGCAGCAGCACACGGTTCAGACCCTGGCATAATCCGCACATCAACCACTAGCCACTTTGGCTAGCGGTTGCCAGCTCACTTTCATTTCTTATGGGACTCCAGGGATGACTGCACAACCCTTCAACAGCGACAACGGCATCGCGGCGATGCTGCGCGTGGCGGCACGCTTCGGTAAACCGGCTGACGGCAGCACGCTGCGCCAACAGATGCGCTGGTTTCAACATCTGCCACCTAAGCAACAATTAGAACGTTTGGCCGGGCTGCTGGGCCTGCATTTCATACTGGTTCCACATAACAAATTGCGCTGGCGTCAGGAAATGGTGCCGGTATTACTGCTGCTGGAAAATGGCAGCGTGGCGTTGATTGAAGAGGTCGATAGCGACGGTGGCGTGCGTTACTGGCTGAGTGAAAGTGGTGAAGTGATCCGCGCAGGTCAACTGCATGATTTGTTAAGGCAGGCAGACATGCAGGTTGGGGTGATTGGTGTGGCGGCGCGCGCGCGTGATGCGCGCATCGACGAGTTTGTGCAGCCGTATCAACCGCACTGGTTTTGGCATAATTTTCGTGGCATGAAGCGGCGTATCGCGGAGATCAGCCTGGCTTCGCTGGTGGGAAATGTGCTGGCGCTGGCGGGCATACTGTTTTCAATGCAAGTGTACGATCGGGTGATTCCGGCGCAGTCGCAGCCGACGTTATGGGTGCTGTTTGCTGGCGTGGTGCTGGCGGCCGTAATAGAGTATTTGATTCGCCTGATGCGCACCCAGGTCTCCGATCTGATGGGTAAACGCATCGACCTAAAAATATCCGCCATGCTGTTTGCGCGGGCGATGAATATCCGCAACGAAGCGCGTCCACGATCCACGGGGTCTTTTATTGCCCAACTGCGTGAAATTGATCAGGTACGCGAACTGCTGACCTCAACCACGGTGAATGCCGCAGCCGACTTACCTTTTGTGCTGCTGTTCCTGCTGATCATGGCATCGATTGGCGGCTGGCTGGTGCTGATTCCGTTATTGGCGATTCCATTAATCGTCATTCCAGGCTTACTGGTGCAGATCCCGATGGCGCGGTTGGCACAGGAAGGTCTGCGCGAAAGCGCGCTGCGCCAGGCGGTGCTGGTAGAAACGCTTGAAGGCGTAGAAGACATCAAAGCGCTGCAAGCGGAACCCTATTTTCAGCGCCAATGGGAGCAAACTCATGAAGTCAGCGCCGCCATCAGCAATCAGCAACGATTGTGGGGCGCGCGCCTTACCGGCTGGTGCGCCAGCGTGCAGCAGCTCACCTATGCCGGCATGTTGGTGTTCGGCGTCTATCTGGTGCTCGACAATCAGATCACCACCGGCACACTGGTGGCGTGCAGCTTGCTTTCGTCACGCACTCTCGCACCGCTCATGCAGCTGACCATGGTGTTCTCGCGCTGGCAGCATGCTAAATCAGCGATGAAAGGACTGGATGAGCTCCTAAAAAAGCCGCTCGATCAACCCGATCATGCCACGCTGGCGCACTGTCCGGTGCTCACCGGCAGTTATCAACTGCAAAATGTGCATTACCGCTATGAAGAGGAGAGCGGGAATAGCGTGCTCAACATTCCACAGTTGCAAATCACGCCCGGCGAGCGCGTGGCAATCCTCGGTAAAGTCGGCGCGGGCAAATCGACGCTGCTGAAGATGCTGGCCGGTCAGGCGCGTGCCAGCAAGGGCAAGGTGCTGGTGGATGGCGTGGATCTCACCTGCATCGATCCGATCGATCTGCGGCGTCAGCTTGGCTGGCTGTCACAGGATGCGCGGCTGTTCTTCGGCACGCTGCGCCAAAACCTGCTGCTCGGTAACCCGCACGCCAGCGAGCAGGAGATGCTGCAGGCGCTGCGCATCAGCGGCGCGTTAGCGCTGGTGCAGCAGGATGCCGCCAGCCTGGATCGCATTATCCATGAAGGTGGACGCGGCTTGTCGGGCGGCCAGCGGCAAATGGTGTTGCTGAGCCGTTTGATTCTGCGCCAGCCGCAGGTGGTGCTGCTGGATGAACCGACGGCGGCGATGGACGAACAGCTGGAAGCGCAGGTGATTCGTCAATTGGCGCAGTGGGTAACGGGCCGCACGCTGGTGCTGGTCACGCATCGACCAGCGTTACTGCGTATGGTCGATCGCATCGTGGTGATGGATAACGGTCGCATTGTGGCGGACGGGGCGCGCGACGAGATTCTGCGACATGCCGCATCGCACAAAGGAGATGCGGCATGAGCGTGGTGCTACTGGATAAAGATCTGGCGCGGCGCGAACGTCGCACCTCGGCCATCATCTGGTTGTGCGTGCTGGCGCTGCTGGTTTTTCTGCTGTGGGCACACTTTGCCGTGCTGGATGAAGTGACGGTCGGCATCGGCAAGGTCACACCATCCAGCCGCGCGCAAATGATTGATAGCCTCGATGGTGGCATCGTCAAACAGCTCAATGTGCACGAAGGCAACATCGTGCAGCGCGGTGAGGTGCTGGCGACGCTCGATCCCACGCGCTTTCAAACCAATTTTGGCGAGGCGATAGCGCGGGTACGCACGTTGCGTGCCTCCTCTGAGCGTTTGCAGGCCGAGCTCAGCGACACGCCGCTGACGTTCAGTGCTGATATCCTGCAGCATCCCGAGCTGGTGGCGCGTGAAACTCAGCTCTATCAGGCACGGCGGCAGAATTTTGTCGAGACCATTGGCAATTTGCAGCAATCCCTTGCGCTGGTGCAGGCCGAACTCAATGTGACGGAGCCGCTGATGCTGCGCGGCGCGGCGGGAAAGGTTGATGTGATTCGTCTGCGCCGTCAGGTTAGCGATCTGCGTGGCAAGATCGATGAAGCGCGCAACGATTACTCCGTGCGCGCCCATGAAGAGCAGGTGAAAAACAACGGTGAACTGGACGCGCAGCTGCAGGTCGCGGCTGGAAAACAAGACCTCCTTACCCGCACCACGCTGATTTCGCCGGTGCGCGGCATTGTGAAGGATGTGCGCGTGACGACCGTAGGCGGTGTGCTGGAGCCGGGCGGCAAGCTGATGGAGATCGTTCCGCTGGAGGATCAGTTGCTGATTGAAACCCGCATCAATCCACGCGATATCGGCTATATCCGCCCGGGTTTACCTGCGGTGGTGAAGATCACCGCCTACGACGCGTCGATTTATGGCGATCTGTACGGGGAAGTCGAAACCGTCTCGCCTGATACGCTGCAGGACGAGGTGCGGCACGACGAATTTTACTATCGCGTCTATGTGCGCACGCAAAAAGCTGAACTGACCAATAAAAGCGGCCGCAAGTTCGCCATCATGCCAGGCATGGTAGCAAATGTTGAGATTAAAACCGGTCAGAAAACCGTGATGGATTATTTGCTTAAGCCACTGAATAAAGCCAGGGAATCACTGCGTGAACGTTAACAATATGCGCCGGCTATTATTGCAGCGGTCTTTGTTACGCGCCGAAATTAACATTGCCGTTTTAAGGCTATGAATTGAACAAAATGTGCGAAAAGAGACAAATAATGCGCGGCAGTTATTGTGGTTAATTTAACCCGCGTAATTAACTTTACGCAATATAAGGTTATCTCTGAATTGCGGGCAAAAAAATGCCGGACCATCTAGTCCGGCGGGAAATTAGGGTAAATCAAAACATTCGGGGTGAATGAAGGTAATAATGAAATAAATGATGATAGCGGGGATAATTGTATGCTCTGGATGCCAAACAGTTTTGTCATTCAGTGCGGAAATGTAAATCATGTAATTTCATGTTTTTAAAAGATTAAAATATATATTGGCAAAAAGTGCGATATTTTTTACCTATCCGTGCTGGTTATTAGTTCCCCGATATTTACACTTGGAAATAACTTTTAAATAGAATGAAACAGTTTTGGAAATTTAGTAGCATTTTCGTGATAGATTATTGCCCAACATAAAATAACAATGGCGTGCCGGCTGAATTTTTAATCGTTCAGTTCGCAGTGGCAAAAAATAAAGGCACATTAAAGAGGGTAATAAAATGAAACGTCGCGTTCTCTCCCTGATGATTCCTGCATTGCTGGTTGCAGGATCAGCAAGCGCAGCTGAAATTTACAACAAAGATGGCAACAAATTAGATCTTTACGGCAAAGTTGACGGACTGCACTATTTCTCCGATGACGCTGGCTCGGACGGTGACCAGTCTTACCTTCGTTTTGGCTTTAAAGGTGAAACTCAGGTGACCGATCAGCTGACCGGTTATGGCCAGTGGGAATATCAGGCGGCACTGAACACCGCTGAAAGCGAAGGCACCGCTAACAGCTACACGCGTGTTGGCTTTGCCGGTCTGAAATTTGGTGATGCAGGTTCATTTGATTACGGCCGTAACTACGGCGTGATGTACGATCTCGGCGCATGGACAGACGTGCTGCCAGAATTCGGTGGCGACACCTACGGCGCGGACAACTTCCTGTTCCAGCGTAGCAACGGCCTCGCAACCTATCGTAATACCAACTTCTTCGGTTTAGTCGATGGCTGGAACTTTGCGGTTCAGTATCAAGGCAAAAACGATAACCCAACCGAATCCTCTTCTGGCCGTGATGTACTGGGCGAGAACGGCGACGGCTACGGTCTGAGCACCACCTACGATCTGGGTTCAGGTTTTGGTATCGGTGCGGCGATGTTCCAGTCTGACCGTACCAACAACCAGAACAGCAACACATCCGGCATTCTCGGCCGTGGCGATAAAGCCGAAGCTTACAGCGGCGCGCTGAAGTATGACGCTAACAACGTTTACCTGGCGGCAATGTACAGCCGTTCGTACAACGCCACACGCTTCGGTTCAAGCGACGCAAGCGCTTACGGTTACGCCAATAAAGCGGATAACTGGGAATTGGTGGCACAGTACCAGTTCGACTTCGGCCTGCGTCCATCTCTGGCGTTTGTCTCTTCACGCGGCTCTGACATCGAAGGTTACGGTAGTCAGAACCTGAAGAAATACATTGATGTAGGCGCAACTTACTACTTCAACAAAAACATGTCGACCTACGTTGATTACCAGATCAACCTGCTGGACGACAACAACTTCACCGACGCAGCCGGCATCAATACCGATGACGTCGTAGCACTGGGCTTGGTTTACCAGTTCTAAGGGTGATGGAGCGTGACTCGACGGTCACGCTCCCGTTTTCAGCAGCGCATCCAACGCAGCACGCAGCACCTCGACCACCTGTTCCGCATCCTCACCAATCTGTACCTGCACAATTGCGCCCTCAACCAGCAATACAATCTGCGCCGTTTTCAACTGTTGTTCGGGCATCAGCTTGTCGCCGATCGCCTGTGCCATCTCACGCTTATGCTGACGAATCAGTTCGCTGGCTTCCGGTAACGTATTGCCCAACTCCGCTGCAGTATTAATAAACGCGCA
This sequence comes from Enterobacter ludwigii, assembly GCA_900068845.1. GTDB lineage: Bacteria > Pseudomonadota > Gammaproteobacteria > Enterobacterales > Enterobacteriaceae > Pantoea > Pantoea ludwigii_A. The sequence continues at coordinate 814,646 of CEFQ01000005.1, read as the reverse complement.
GCCACGATAATCGTCATCGCTGAACCAGCTGAGTAACGCAGCGGGTAGGGCATCGATCACTGCTGCGTGCTGATTCAGCGCAGCGCGAAAGGCGAGCATCCAGCGCTGATGACGCTGCTGTAAAAACGCCAGCACCAACGCATTCTTCGCTGGAAAGTGGCGATAGAAAGTCACTTTGGTGACGCCCGCTTCTGCAATGACCTTATCCACGCCGGTCGCGCGTATCCCTTGCTGGTAAAACAGCTGCTGGGCGCAAAGCAAGATACGATCGCGCGCGGAGGCGGTGGCATCAAAGATGAGTGGCTCAAGCATAAAAATTCCTGTGTTTGCATGTAGACAGAATTGTCTACATACGGCAGGATGAATCAAGTAGACAGACCTGTCTACATAATCAGGAGAAATAACATGCTGGTGCCACCGTTCAATCAACAAACCGCGTTACAGAAAGTCCGCATGGCGGAAGATGCCTGGAACAGTTGCGATGCACAGCGTGTTTCGCTGGTGTACAGCGAAGATACGCGCTGGCGCAACCGCAGTGAATTCGTTAATGGACGCGCAGAAGTTGTGACCTTCCTGCAGCGCAAGTGGGTAAAAGAGCTGGATTATCGACTGATCAAAGAGTTATGGGCGTGGCACGAGGATAAGCTGGCAGTGCGCTTTGCTTATGAATGGCATGATGACAGCGGTAACTGGTTCCGCAGCTATGGCAATGAGAACTGGCATTTTGCTGCCGATGGTTTGATGATTCAGCGTTTCGCCTGCATCAATGATCTGCCGATCAAGGCAGGGGATCGCCTGTTCCATTGGCCCGCCGGAACGCGCCCGGACGATCATCCGGGCCTGAGTGAGTTGGGGCTGTAGCGGCTATCGCTCGCCGCGCCACTTTTTGGCTTTTGGTGCCAGTTGCGGCGGCGGGTTGGTGATGGCGTTCAGGCTACCTTCCATCGCAACGCCCGCGAGCGTAAAGGCGGAGAAGCTCAGCCAGTGCTGCCATTTACTGATTTGTGTTTTAGTCTTTTCCATTCTGCACCTCGCTGAAGTTCAACTCACCTTCAACAATGCAGAATTCATGCCAGCGCACCGCTCTCAGCGCCACGCGCCTTGCAGCGACTTTGCTACACTGCGCCAGCGCTGAAGCGGTGCAGGGTGGTGATTTTCTGGTGCAATAATTTAACGTCGGCGTGCAGGATAGTGCTGAATCAGGCGATGGCGGTAAGTCTGCCAGCATTTGAAACTGCCATAAATAAACAGCCCGGCGGTTACGGCAATAATCATATAAATCATTTGATGCTCCTGTAGGCATAACGTTGCAGGAACCGGTTATCCTGTGTCAGCGTTAAACCGACTTCAAGCAGCTTTAGACTGCTTTACAAGTGATTTATGCTTTGTAATTGACTGTAGTAATGCGTTACAGATGAGGAATTAATGCGTTTTCAGAATATTCTGCTAATTTGCCTGCTGGCATTTGGCCTCAGCGCTTGCGAAAAAAATGACACGCAGCCCGCGTTGGTGCTGGAAGGTAAAACCATGGGCACCGTGTGGCGCGTCAGCGTCGCCGGGGTTGATCCGCAGCGCAAAGCGGCGTTGCAGCAGCTGATTCAGCAACAGCTGGATCGTGATGACGGCGAATTATCGACGTGGAAAAGCGATTCGGTACTGTCCCACTTTAATCAATATCAAGGCAGCGCCCCGCAGCCGGTAAGCGTTGACATGGCCGATATCGTGACTGAGGCGCTGCGTATCGGTCATAAAACCTCAGGTGCGATGGATATCACCGTCGGCCCGCTGGTGAATCTGTGGGGCTTTGGCCCGACAAAGCAACCGGCGCATACGCCCAGCGAAGCGGAAATCGTCGCCGCTAAAGCAGTGACGGGTTTGCAACATCTGCGCGTGATTCAAGGCGTTAATGGTCAGTGGCTGCAAAAAGATCTGCCCGGCTTGTATGTCGATCTCTCTACCATGGGCGAAGGTTATGCCACCGATCATCTGGCGCGCCTGATGGAGCAGCAAGGCATCACCGATTATCTGGTTTCAGTTGGCGGTGCGGTATTGAGCCGTGGCGTTAATGCCAATCAGCAGCCGTGGCGCGTGGCGATCCAGAAACCCACCGATCGCGAAAACGCGGTAGAAGCACGCGTCGATCTGCAAGGGCACGGTATCAGCACCTCGGGCAGCTATCGCAACTATTATGAACTGGATGGCAAACGCATTTCACATGTCATCGACCCCACCACCGGAAGACCGATTGAGCACCAGCTGGTGTCGGCGACAGTGATTGCCACTACCGCGCTGGAAGCGGATGGCTGGGATACCGGTTTAATGGTGCTCGGCAGCGAACGCGCCAAAGCGTTGGCGTTAAAAGAGCATCTGGCGGTCTATTTGATCATCAAACAGGGCGACGGCTTCACTCACTGGATGTCGCCGCAGTTTACATCCTTCCTCATCGATCAGGCATCTCAATAAAGGAGGCGTCATGCTGGATTTATTTAGTGACGAAGCGCCGTGGCAGGAACCGCTGGCGGAGGGGGCGGTGATTTTGCGGCGTCGCGCCCGCGATCAGGCCGATGCGCTACTGGTGGCGATTCACGACATCGCCGCTAAAAATCCTTTTGCTCATCGCATCACACCCGGCGGCCATCGCATGTCGGTGGCGATGACCAACTGCGGCGATTTTGGCTGGTCTACCGATTCGCGCGGTTACCAATATACCGAACAGGATGTCAGTAACGGACACCATTGGCCGCCGATGCCTGCGCTGTTCCGCGAACTGGCGCAGCAGACTTCGCGTGAGGCGGGATTTACCGGTTTCAATCCTGATGCGTGCCTGATTAACCGCTATGAACCTGGTGCGAAACTGACATTGCATCAGGATAAGGATGAGAAGGATCTGCGCCAGCCCATTGTGTCCGTTTCGCTAGGGTTGCCCGCCGTGTTCCAGTTCGGCGGATTTGAACGCGGTGATGCCACGCAGCGCGTGTTGCTGGAACACGGCGATATTGTGGTGTGGGGCGGCCCCTCACGCCTGCGCTATCACGGCATTTTGCCGCTCAAACCCGGCATTCATCCGCAGGCGGGCGCTTTCCGCTTCAACCTGACTTTCCGCCGTGCGTTTTAGACTTTTATTTTTGTCAAAGCGTACATTTTTGTAGTGGCGCAATTTATTGCGCGATAAATCGCGCCGCTTCAAAAGGTGAGATGAAAAGCGTTTTGCTGAGGTAAATATTGGATGAGAATTATTCTTGCTATCAGCCAAGGCGACATTAAACTGCAGGCTGCTTTATTGACCGCTGGAACCCTTTGATGGCATTGCTGCAAGTCGTTTTTCGCCAGTACCGCTGGCCTTTTATTGGCGTCATTCTTCTCACGCTGTTGAGCGCCGTGCTCGGTATTGGCCTGATTGCTTATATCAATAATGAGCTGATCGTCGCGGTGAATACCTCGATTTCAGTGCTGCCGAGTTTCCTCGGTCAACTGTTCCTGCTGATGGCCGTGACGCTCGGCTCCCAGCTGGCGCTGACCATGCTCGGCCACCATTTTGTCTGGCGTCTGCGCGGCGAATTCATCAAACGCATTCTCGATACGCGTGTGGAGCGCATCGAACAGATCGGCAATGCGCAACTGTTAGCGGGTCTCACCAGCGATGTGCGCGCCATCACTATCGCTTTTGTACGCTTACCTGAGCTGATTCAGGGCATCATTATCACCCTCGGTTCGGCACTTTATCTCGCCTGGCTTTCTCCGAAGATGCTGTTGGTCACTTGTCTTTGGCTGGTGGTGACGCTGGTGGGAGGCTGGCTGCTGGTTTCGCGGGTTTATCAGCATATGGCTAAGCTGCGTGAGATCGAAGATGACCTATATCGCGATTTCCAGACCATTATTGAAGGGCGTAAAGAGCTGCAGCTTAACCGCGAACGCGCCCAGCTGATTTACGACAGCGTGTATCAGGAGAATGCTAAAAGCTATCGCCACCACATCGTGCGCGCCGATACCTTCCATCTCAGCGCGGTGAACTGGTCGAATATTATGATGCTGGGTGCGATTGGCATCGTGTTCTTTATGGCTAACGGGCTGGGCTGGGCCAACACGGCGGTGGCGGCGACCTATTCGCTGACGCTGTTATTCCTGCGTACGCCGCTGCTGGCGGCCGTAGGCGCGTTGCCGACGCTGCTCAGCGCCCAGGTGGCGTTCCGCAAACTCAACACCTTTGCGCTGGCGCCGTATGAAGAAACGTTTAAATCTCTGCCGAACGTCAGCAACTGGCAAACGCTGGAACTGCGCGACGTCTGCTTCCATTACGGCGAGCACGGTTTCCAGGTTGGGCCGATTAATTTGACGCTGCGTCGTGGCGAACTGGTGTTCCTGATTGGCGGTAACGGCAGTGGAAAGTCGACGCTAGCGATGCTGCTCACCGGCCTGTATCAACCGCAATCGGGCAGCATACTACTAGATGGCAAGGTAATTGACTGGCAAAACCTTGATGCCTATCGCCAACATTTCTCGGCAGTGTTTACCGACGTGCATCTGTTTGACCGCTTAATTGGACATCAAGGCCAACCGGCCAATCCAGCGCTGGTACAGCAGTGGCTCGAGCGTTTGAAAATGCAGGATAAGCTCAAGCTAGCAGGCAACAAAGTGCTCAATTTGCAACTGTCAAAAGGGCAGAGCAAACGCCTGGCGCTGCTGTTGGCGGCGGCTGAAGAGCGCGACATCCTGCTTCTCGACGAATGGGCGGCGGATCAAGACCCTCATTTCCGTCGCATTTTCTATCGTGAGCTGCTGCCGTGGTTACAGCAATCGGGCAAAACGGTATTCGCGATCAGTCACGACGATCACTACTTTATCCATGCCGACCGATTACTGGAGATGCGCGAAGGTCAACTGAGTGAGTTGACCGGCAACGAACGCGAGATGGCAACACTGGATGCGGTGCAACGTACTGATACTGGCCATTAGCGCCAATCGGGAAAGCTTAGCGAAAACCCTTATTGGGCAAGACGTTGCGGAGTGAGTAAAGTCACCTGCAGCAGAAATCCTCGTTTCTGCGTCCCTGGAACACTTTTCTGTCGTCTTGTGTTGTCACCGGCTCAGCGTTATTTCTGAGCCGGTTTTTTATTTTGTCGGCAGCGGATGGGTCAGCAGCGTGATGACGCGCGTGCCAGTCAGCCAGAAACGCGCCTGTAGCAACACTTTCGTGGTGTAACGCCCATCAAAATCCCGACACAAGCGCAGCGCTGCGCGGCCTTGCTTTATATCCAGTTCCACCACTTCCGCCTGATGAAAATCCATTGGCTGATGCAACTGCGGCCACAGGGCTTTATACAGGCTCTCTTTCAGTGAAAACAACAGCGTAGCAGCCTGCGCAAAAGGCAAGGGTTGCGCCAGCAGGCGCTGCTTTTCCGCCGCGCTCATCAACATCTCGGCGGTTTCATCGGCAGTTTCCTCCGCCATTATCTGCTCAATATCCACACCAACACATAATGGCTCCCGCGTGGCGGCCACTACCGCAACATTGTGCGTGTGCGACAGTGAGGCTTGAATCCCAGCCGGCCACAACGGTGAACGATCCGGTGCATTGCGCAAGATAAAGTGCGGTATACCGAGTTGTGCGATTCTTTGCTGCACCAACCAACGGCTCGCCAGATGCTCGGCTTTGCGTTTGTTAACCGCGCTCTGAAGCGGTGCGGGCAGCGGCAGTTGCCATGCCTGATGCAAATCAGCGTGCCAATGTTGTAGATCGAATTCACACCAGGCGATCGGCAATGCATCTGGCGAGATGCCAGCAGCACGGATAAAAGCGGAAGAGGGCAGGGCAAGCGGTGTTTGAGAGGTGAACATAAAAAATCACGGCTGACGGAAAACGTAGTTTTTACCAGTCAGCCGGAGTAAGAGCAAGCCAAAGGGGCTCGCCCACTTTTAGTTGTTTGGCGGAATAGCCATACCTTTAATCTGCACCACGAAGTGCTGATGGCCTTTGGTGATGCGCGCACCGCGATCGCACCAGCGGCTGGCCAAACGGAAGAAATCGTCGCTGCCGATATCATAAGCCAGTTCAACCTTATTGATACCCGAGTGCAGGAGCTCTTCCGCATCCTGCAGGTTTTTTGCTTTGATGACCATAGTGGTTTCCATCGAAAAAACAGGAGTGCTAAGAGTAAGAGAGTTCTGTGACAGTTTTGTTTCATTTTGATGAAGCGCGGTCATCTTTATCCCAAAATGTGATCTGGCTCGGATAAGGTTGCTTTCGATAACTTACTGATTAAGCGCTAATAATCATTCATTCCCTGGCGATAATCTGATAGTGCCTTTGCGGAAATGAATTCAGGTGAACATCGCCAGACTTAACGTAGTCCTTTACTTTGAACATATATGAAATAACATATGTGTTGTATTTTCATTGGAACCTATGCTGATGCTTCCTGTTCAACTTTTCAAATTGCTTGCCGACGAAACGCGCACGACGATTATTTTGTTATTACGAGAAGCAGGAGAGCTTTGCGTCTGCGACCTCTGCTCAGTCACCCTGCAATCGCAGCCGAAGATTTCACGCCATATCGCCTTGCTGCGTGATGCTGAGCTGATTGTGGATCGACGTGAAGGTAAGTGGATTCACTATCGTCTCTCTCCGCATATGCCGGCCTGGGCTGCATCGATTATCGATACCGCCTGGAATAGCCAACGTGATGAAGTGCGCAAGTCGCTGAAAAACGCCGCCACCACGGGTTGTGAATAATCACCTGATAAATACGAATTTGCGAATATTAAAGGCGTGAGGGGAGCGAAATGTTTCTGGCAACTGCAATTTTTGTTTTAACCATCTTATTTGTCATCTGGCAACCGCGTGGCCTGAGTATTGGCTGGACGGCAACGATCGGGGCTTTACTGGCGTGGGTGGCCGGTGTCATCCAGATAAGCGATATTCCCGCTGTCTGGCACATTGTCTGGAATGCCACGGCGGCCTTTATTGCCATCATTATCATCAGCCTGTTGCTGGATGAATCCGGTTTTTTTGAATGGTGTGCTTTACATGTAGCGCGCTGGGGCAATGGGCGAGGTCGGCTGCTGTTCACGTACATCGTGTTACTCGGCGCATGTGTGGCTGCGCTTTTTGCTAATGATGGTGCTGCTCTGATACTGACACCGATAGTTATCGCGATGCTGCTGGCGTTAGGCTTCGGTAAAGGCGCAACATTGGCTTTTGTCATGGCAGCAGGTTTTATCGCCGATACGGCGAGCTTGCCATTGATCGTGTCTAATCTGGTCAATATCGTTTCTGCTGACTTCTTCAAATTGGGGTTCAACGATTACGCAGCGGTAATGGTGCCGGTTGATATTGCCGCCATCATCGCCACGCTGGCGATGCTGCACCTTTTCTTCCGAAAAGATATTCCTGCCCGCTATGAACTTTCACGACTTAAACGACCCACCGAAGCCATAAAAGATCCCGCCACCTTTAAAGCCGGTTGGCTGGTGTTGTTGCTGCTCTTGTTGGGTTTTTTCCTGCTAGAGCCGATGGGCATTCCAGTCAGCGCAATCGCGTCGCTTGGTGCGTTGATTCTCTTTATCGTTGCCAAAAGAGGTCATGCTATTAACACCGGGAAGGTGTTACGCGGCGCTCCCTGGCAGATTGTTATTTTCTCGCTTGGCATGTATTTAGTGGTGTATGGCCTCAAAAATGCCGGGCTGACATCCTATCTCACCGATTTAATGAATGACTTTGCTCATCGCGGCTTATGGTTTGCCACCTTTGGTACCGGTCTGGTTACCGCGCTGCTTTCATCCGTGATGAATAATATGCCGACGGTGCTGGTGGGCGCGCTGTCGATTGACGCTAGCGCGGCGCAAGGCGTAGTAAAAGAAGCGATGATTTATGCCAATGTTATCGGTTGCGATCTTGGGCCGAAAATTACCCCCATTGGCAGCCTTGCCACATTGCTTTGGCTACATGTTCTTGATCAAAAGAACATCAAAATTAGCTGGGGTTACTATTTTCGCGTTGGCGTGGTGATGACACTACCTGTACTGCTTGTCACGCTCGCTGCACTGGCACTACGCCTCACGTTGTCTCACTAAGCCGAGAAACACCATGACGGACATCACTATTTACCACAACCCAGCGTGTGGAACCTCACGCAATACGCTTGCGTTAATCCGTAATAGCGGAGTTGAACCCTCCGTGATTCTGTATCTTGAGACGCCGCCCGACAGTAAAACGCTCAAGGCCTTGATTAGCGCGATGGGTATCAGTGCCCGTGCGTTATTGCGTAAGAATGTTGAACCCTACGATCAGTTGGGTTTGGCGGAGGAGCGTTTCAGCGATGATCAATTAATTGAGGCGATGGTGAACACGCCCATCTTAATGAATCGTCCCATTGTCGTATCGCCGCTAGGCACACGCTTATGCCGACCTTCAGAGCTCGTCCTCGATATTCTGCCAGACGCGCAGCAGGGCGCGTTCACAAAAGAAGACGGCGAAAGGGTGATAGATGATAAAGGAAAGAGAGTGCATCCAACCGGTAGCTGACAATAAAAAAGCAGCCCTAAAGGCTGCTTTTTTGGGGATTTTGGTCGGCACGAGAGGATTTGAACCTCCGACCCCGGACACCCCATGACCGTGCGCTACCAGGCTGCGCTACGTGCCGAACGAGGAAGAATATTACTGTTTCCGCGCAAGATTGCAATATCAGCAGGATTTAACTGCCTCATAATTAATCAGTTTGCGACAAAGCGTTTCTCTTCCGTCAGTACCTGCAGCAACAGCGCCAGCTGCGGTTTATGATCTTTTAGCTTGTTACCCTGCGCATCATAGGCGCTGTAGCTGCCATTGTTATTCAGCACCAGCGTCACGGTTGGCGTAGTGACCACCAACTTGCCATCCTCGCTACTCGCCACCCAATCATGTCTGCGTTGCGCGGCAAACAGATCCTCACCCTGCGAGTAATTTGCGGGGTTAGTGCGTACATGCAGCAGACGCTGCATCAGCGTGGTCATCACGTCCTGCTGATCGGTGAGGCGATCGATAGTTTGTGGCGGCGTATTCGGCCAGTGCACCACCAGCGGTACCTGCAACGTCGCACGATTACCGGGATTATCATCGTTGCTATCCAGATTGACCGCACGCTGAGCGGTAATCACCACCACAGTATTTTTTAATAAGTCGCGTTGTCGCAGCGTTTGCAGCACAGAACTGATTTGCTCATCAACACCACTTGCCTGACGTGCGTAACTACGCTGGCGCGCCTTCAGGTTGTCGCCATTTACCGCAACACCATTCAGGGCAATCCAGGAGAACCACGGTGCGCTATTCGCTTTCTGACCATTAATCCAGTTTTGCCACTGAGTCACGGTGGTGCTATTCGGCTGGGTATCGGCCTGCGGTAACGAGTAATCGGCTAACAATGCCTGACGATACAACGGTTGTTTAAAGCCATCTGATGAGAACAAGCCAAATTGATAGCCTTGCGCGTTTAACGCATTGAGCAGGGCAGAAGGTGTGCGTGAGGCTAAGACGCCATCTATGTAGCTGGAAGAGATGCCGTAGAATAAGCCGAATAAGCCTTTTTCTGGCTGCAGACCAGCACTGTAATGCTGGGTGAAGCGTACATTTTCGCTGGCGAACTGATTGAGTGACGGCAGCGCCTTTTCCACCGTGGCGTTGTTCAGGCCATCAACCGTCAGCACCAGCAGATTGTGGCGTGTACCGGCATCGCGGAACGTTATATCACTCAGCGGATACTGCAATGACAACGCTTCCGGATCGCCCTGTTGCACCAAACGGCGCTGATACTCTTGCGCATCCAGCAAGCCATGACGCTCAAGGAAGCGACGTGCGGTCATTGGATAGGAGAGCGGCAGATTGGCGCGCTGCATGGTAATTGGGCGATAGAAATTGGCATCGGCCCAGATATAGAGTAGATGACTGGCGAAGAAGGCGCTGATAAACAGGGCGGCCAGCGGTTTACCGAACGAGCGCCGATTAAGACTGCGCAGCTTTTGCCAGCTCCAGGTCGCGAACAGCATCTCGACGAGGAAAATCAGCGGCACGCTGATAAACATCAGTTGCCAGTCGCGCGCCATCTCGCTTTGATCGGGGTTGATGACCAACTCCCACACCACCGGATTAAGGTGCAAATGGAAACGGCTGAATACTGCGCTATCAACCATGATCAGCGTCAGCCCGGCGGTGGCAATGATCGCCGATAACACCCTAAGCAATCGCTGCGACATCACCACAAAGGTGAGCGGGAAAATGATCAGCAGATAACCAGCAAAGACGATGAAACTGAAATGACCGATCCAGCTGGTATAAGCATAGATACGTCCCGCGAGTGACGCGGGCCAGTCGGCGACCAACAGGTAGCGGCTGCCTAAAATTAACGCGAAGATAATATTAAACAGGGCAAACCAATGCCCCCAGCCGATCATCTGGGAGACTTTTTCGCGGTAGCGCTGCCGGTTGGTTACCATATTATGAGGTCAAATCTGCATATTAATGAGCGTTATCGTCGCGTACGGATGACTGCAGCGCATCCGCGAAAGATCGTGCCAAAGTACGGCGTTGAGCCGGTGAAACGCTGGTATTGATCAAGTTAGTTACCATGTTACCCAATACCATCAGGGAAAGGTCGGTTGGCGCTTTGTCTTTTTCAAGAATCTGCGCCATCTCTGCGAGGAGCTTTTCCACGCGTTCGTCACTGTAACGGGATGATTGTGGCATATCGTCGTCTAATCAAGGGTGAAAAGGCGGTATATTACCGTAACAACGTACTTTTTTCCGCAATTTTATCGCAAGCAGAGCGATCAGTTTGTGCTGGCAGTTGAAAGCGGCCGCGGGCGGTGTTTGAATACGCGCCTGAGCTAAAAGGAGAGTCTACCATGAGTCTGGATATCAACCAGATTGCCCTGCATCAGTTAGTTAAACGTGATGAAAACCAGCTGGAACTGGTACTGCGCGACACCTTGCTGCCGGCAACCCGCGCGGTTGAAGAGATGGCAGAAGAGTTGCATCGGGTTTACAGCGCCAAAAGCAAAGCTTACGGCCTGTTTAACGAAGAGAGCGAACTGGCCGATGCGTTGCGTAATTGCCGCAAAGGGGAAGATGACTTTCTGGCGTTTAGCCGTGCTGCTACCGGTCGTCTGCGCGATGAGCTGAGCAAGTATCCATTTGCGGAAGGGGGCGTGGTGCTGTTCCTGCATTATCGCTATCTGGCCGTCGAGTATTTGCTCATTGCGGTATTGAACAGCCAGTCGAGCATGCGCGTCAACGAGCAGCTTGATATCAGCAGCACGCATTATCTCGATATCAATCATGCGGATATCGTGGCGCGTATCGATCTCACCGAGTGGGAAACCAATCCGGAATCCACCCGTTACTTAACCTTCCTGCGCGGTCGCGTGGGCCGTAAAGTAGCGGATTTCTTCATGGATTTCCTGGGTGCCAGCGTTGGCCTGGATACCAAAGCGCAAAACCGTGGGCTGCTGCAAGCGGTAGACGATTACTGCGCCGAATCTGACCTCGATAAAAACGAGCGTCAGAACTACCGCCAGCAGGTTTACAGTTACTGCAACGATCAGCTGCAGGCGGGCGAAGAGATTGCGCTGCACGATCTTTCCAGCGAATTACCGCCTCTGGGGGAGAAAACCTTCCAGGCTTTTACTCAGGAACAAGGTTACGAGCTGGAAGAGACGTTCCCAGCCGATCGCAGCACGCTGCGTCAGTTAACCAAATTTGCCGGCAGCGGCGGCGGACTGACCCTGAATTTTGACGCCATGTTGCTCGGCGAACGTATTTTCTGGGATCCAACTACCGATACGCTGACCATCAAAGGCACGCCACCGAATCTGCGCGATCAGCTACAACGTCGCACCAGCAGCAAATAAAAAAATGCCGGGTGAATCACCACCCGGCATCTCTCCTCTTGCCTACGCTTTTAGAATGTATAACTCAGTGTGCTGTCTAGCGCGCTATCGGTGCTGAAGTTGCCGCCGCTGCTGTGTTTAGCGTTCACGCTCAGCGACCAGTTTTCACTGAGTTCACCCTCAATCCCGACACGGAACCGGTAGCGGTTATCGCTCCAGCTTTGATAATCACGGCTGGCGTGGCTGTCTGCTAGCGTCAGCGTTGAGCCGCTGCTGCCCGGCGAGAACTGCTTGCTTACACTGGCGTACAGTGAAATACCCGGTAACGCCGCACCTAACCCGCGCTGCTTAATTTCAATGCCTGGCGTCACGCTCCACGGCGTAGCCGCCGCGAGCTTGACGTCAACGTCGTAACCCTGCAGCTGATAACCTGGTAAGTATCCCACGCTGGTTTCCAGATACGGTGCTAGCGTTAAAGCATCGCTAAGCGCAAAGCGATGTCCCAGTTTCGCACCGGTGAGCAGCATGTGGCTGCTACGCTGTGAACCTTGAATTGCCAGCGCCGGATCGAGATGCAAATCCTGACGCAAATGGAGATAGCGTGCGGCGATATCGGCAAACCAGCCGTTGTCTGCCAGCCAGGTTGCGTAGCTGCCCAGCGTGCTCAACTGATGGCTGACCGATCCTTCACCTTTGGCGCTGCCTTGTCCGCGGCTGGCCATCACGCCTAAGCGCCAAAGGCCTTGTTGTGTATCGGCACCCAGTTCAGCGTTCTGCTGGTTAATTTTCACGCCGCCGATACCACCACGATTGTGACTGACGTTACCCCAGACGCCGGACATCTGCGGATCGTTACGCAGCATCCCGGCGCGGTCGTGCAATGTGTTAGCCGTCTCGTTAATTATGTAGTGACGTGAGGCGAGCAGGGCACGGGTACGGTTAATTAATGCCTGATTCGCGCTGACGTTGAACCAATCTTCGGGATTACCCGGTTCCGGCACCGGATCGATCACCGGCTCCGGTTTCGGTTTAGGAGCGGGATCGATCACCGGTTCAGGTTTCGGTTCAGGAACGGGATCGATAACCGGTTCAGGTTTCGGCTCAGGAACCGGATCGATAGTCGCTTCCGGGGTTTTAACAATCACCCATTTCACCCGACCGTTCTCCTCGATCACCTGATGTTGGGGTGAATAGATGGAAAAGCCGCGCATCACCGGAGACAACGTGAAGTAATCATGAGCAGTGCCTGCGGGGGCATCCAGCAGGACGATATCGTTACGCACGAGCTTCGGGAACGTTTCACCCAGCATAAAGCCGAGGTCGATGGTGTTGCCTGAACCCTGGGCGGATTTATCAATGTACAGACTGTCACTGATCCCGGTTTGCGGGGCAATGCCGAGGCCGATTTGCAGATTGCTGGCATTCAGATGCTCAACCATCAGTTGTTTTGCCGTCCACGTCAGCGCCTGGGTTGCCAGCGTAGAAATAATGCCCCCCTGAGCGGCATTCAGCCGCTGGAAAGCGCTGCTGGCGGTCATGTGCCAGAACGCGGTGCTATCCATGTTGACGCTGGCGGAAGGCTTGCCGTTGATGCTGCCGGTGTAATTGACTTTGCCAAGATAAAGTTGCGCGTTGTCACCCAGGCTGACCTTGCCGTCAACAGTGCTGTTTGGCAATCGACTTAATTGTTCGGCACTCCGCTGCGCCACATGGCATTCCCCGGTGCTGCTGCCATAACCCGACGTGCAGCGTAAGATTCGCTGCTGCTCATCAGCGCTCTGGTTATAACCGAGAGAAACCAGCGCGTTATCGCCCGCCTCGATATCGGCGGTGACCTGAGCATATTCTCCAACCTGAAAGCGGGTATTGTCTGCCGCAATAATCTTCTTCGCGGTGAAGGATGAGGCATACCAATCATCTTCAATAATCACGCCACCGGCATGGGGAACCGGTTGACCAGAAAGCAATAGTGTACCGTTGGTGACATTGATGTTGCCGTCCAGGTTAGCACCGCCGGCTAACGCCAACGTTGCGGTGGCGAGTTTAGGTGAAAAATTGATTTCTAATTTTCCGTTAACCTCAACGGCATCGGCTGCGCCGATAAATCCCCGATAAACCATATCGTTGAACTGACTCGCGCGATAAGCTTTCGCGGCCATTTCGTCGTTGCCAATAAAATGCCAATCGTCATTGTCAGTTCTGTCCGAAGGGAAATACCAGTAGCTGCTGTCTTTCAGCTGGAAATAGTCCGTTCCGCCAAGCCGCGAATTTTTATAGACGTAGATATCGCCAACCACACCGGGAACCGTGCTGGACCACGTATGCAGCGCAATATCATCCAGCCCCCAGCCGGTTAGCGTTAGCTTTGCTGCCTCATCGGGATGATGATTGACAAGGTGCGCGCCGCCGTCAGTGTGGTTGATTTTTTTCATTAGCAGATCGTTGCCGTGCAGATCGAGCTTGCCGCCACGATAGCCGAAGAAGATCTGATCGCCCTCGATCTGGTTTTTACCTTGTAATATCACCGTGGGGCGGCCACTGGTGATATAGAGTCGCGAAAACGCGTGCTGATGACCGGCTGCATCCGCTTGTTGGTCAAGAATAACGGTTCCGTCACCGACATTAAGGCCGCCAGCATTGTTGCCTTTAGCATTAATATGCAGCGTGCCCGCGCCAATTTTATGTAAATCATCGTCCGCCAGACCGTTAACTTGCCAGAGTACCTTTTTGCCCTCATCCACTTCCACGCCGCCGCCAACCCAGGTAGCATCGCGACCTTCAGCCGACTTCAGCGTGTAATTGTTGGAGAACTGCAGTTTACCCGCGCCAAGATTGATCGCCTCGCTCAGGATAATATCGCCGCCGGCACCGTTGAAGCGGAGATCTTTGCTGGCATCCAGTTCGGCTAACGTGGCCGCTGAAGGGGCAAGATGCCGGTATTTCTCTTCCAGTCCCTGCCAGCCCCAGGATTTTTCACCCTGATTGAGGGTGCTACTGTTCCAGATTATCGGCTGAGATGTATTGTTGTCGGTGACATCGGGTGAAGTGTTTGCTGCAACAATGCTGGCGAAATAGCCATCTGGAAGCAGTGAAGCGAAGGATTCGGTGCCGTACTTATCGTGCACAACAGTTCGACCTTTTAGCGCAGCGACTAACTTCCATTTTTTATCGAGGGAATCGTAAGCATAAACCGGGCTGCCACTGTCAGCGGATTGCGAAGCAGTTGAAAGCGGGGATGAACGCGGATCATCGGGCTGATATTGCGTCCAATAGAGATAGGTGGTTTTAGTCGTAACGATATCAGGATTAATCGTTCCTCCTGAAAGCCAATCGTAAGCGCCACCGACAGGTATCAAGCCATCAAGTTGGTCATTTACTTGCCGTTGATAACCGGCACCTGCGCGTACAAAAGCGGTATAACGTGTGCCAATGCCAGCTTTAAGCTCGCTAAGCTCAACATGCTCCACGGGCGCGGCTTCTGTCACCACCTTATTCAGGCGCGGCAACATGTAATCATGGCCGACAGCCGGATCCAAGGCGTTATGATTGACGAATAAATAGCGGGGTGAATATTCTGAAGGGCCGCCAAAAAACGCGCTGCCAAAATTACTTACGTGACGCACACTTGAGACATATGACGGTGCTGTCAGTCCAGCAAATCCACGGCGTGATACGCTCGCCATATCAGGCATAGGAAAATTAAGAAATGCCTCGAACTCGCCGTTTTTTTTATATACCGCAATGTTGTTGACACCAACGCGGTATTTACCCAGATTCTCGGCAAAATCACGATAATCCTGCACATCAATATCGTGCCGCATAATCCCGGCATGGGAGGAGAGACAATAAAAGATTGTCCCGATGAAGAGAGGGGGGATTATTTTCACACGCGTTCCTTTTAGCTGAGATCCTGGGCAAAGCAGGAAATAAGCCGCGATGATTTCAGGAACGACGGCAAAAGCCGGTGCAGAACGGTCTCAAATTATTTAATCATTATGGGCTGGCGGAAAAGAGAGCAGTAGCGTGGCGGGAGTAAACAACAGGCAAAATAAAAGGGCCGGTTTCGCAACCGGCCCTTCTACTTTCAACTCATTCAGCGATTATGCGCGAACGAAGTCGATGTGGTGCAGTTTTGGCTTGAACGGATGACGCTGTACCGCCTGAGCTTTAACTTTGATCTCTTTACCATCAACAGCGATGGTCAGCACTTCAGTGTAGAACTCAGGTTTAACCTGCACGTTCATTACTGCGTCGTGATCGAGTTCGATAGCAACGGGTGCTTCATTTCCGCCATAGATGATGGCTGGGAATTTGTTTGCTACACGCAGGCGGCGGCTCGCACCCTTACCCTGGTCTTTACGTACTTCAGCTTTAATAGTGAACATTTGGTATCTCTTCAATAATTCCTGCTACAGGCGACCCAGCAACAGGACGGTTATTCAAACTGCTTTTACGGATGCAAAAGCGGGCGGCATTATAGCCCCAATGGGGTCGCAGGGGCAAATGATTCCGCCACTCAACGCAGCTCATTGGCGCGACGATAACGACCTTGATAATCAAACATTTTTTCGCGGATCTGCCAAAAATGGCCTTTAGCGCGCGCCACCACGAAGTCCGGATGGCGCAATAACGGCTGCAGGGCGATCACATCCGCAGCGGTTTGCCAACCCAGTTCCACGCCCGGCGCGCGCTGGTGCGGACGCATAAACACCTGTTCGAAAGCTTTACGTTGCGCCGGCGTTTGCAGGCGAAAACGCTCGCTAACGCTGGTGCCATCTTCATCAAAATAGGTGGCTTTCAGCCATTCGCCTTTATCATCGCGTCCTTGTTCCAGCGTCATGCCTGCGCAACGTAACACGCGCGCATCTTTCAGTTTCAGCGCGGCTTTCAGCATGTCATCCGCATCGACCAGAATTTTGTCGCATTCATTGCAGCGCCGCGCGGCAATATCATTCTCGGCACCGCAATCCGGGCAGCTTTTAAAGCGGAAGCGGTAATCACACTGTTCACGCTCGCCTTCATCATCTTCCAGCACGCCCTGACAGCGGCGACCAAAATGCTCGATGATGTGACCATCTTCGGTTGCTTTGCCCCAGAACGTGTTGGCAAATCCGCAGGCAGGACAGAAAACCTGCACCGGCTGATTATCGCTGGCTCCTTTCGGCGCACCCACTTCGGGCGTGAAAAGATCGTGCGGGTTCCCTGCGTAATCAAGCACCAGACAATCGGTTTTGCCCGGCGCAAGACGTAAGCCGCGACCCACAATCTGCTGATACAGGCTGACGGATTCGGTAGGGCGCAGAATCGCGATTAAATCAACATGGGGCGCGTCAAAGCCTGTGGTAAGCACCGCGACGTTGACTAAAAACTTCAGCTGCTGGGCTTTAAATTCACCAATCAAGCGGTCACGATCTTTCACCGCCGTTTCCGCCGAGACCAGCGCACTATTTTCAGGCAGCAGCGTGAGGATCTCACGCGCATGTTCCACGGTGGAGGCGAACACCATTACGCCACGTCGATCTTCTGCAAACTCAACGATCTGTCGGATAATATGCGGCGTCACGCGATGCTGTTGTTTCAGTTCGCGGTTGAGGTCGGCTTCGCTAAACAACCCATTATTTTGCGGGTTCAGGCGGCTAAAATCGTACTGCACCACCGGCATATCTAGCCGCTCAGGCGGCACAAGAAAGCCGTTTTTGATCATATAGCGCAGCGGCAGCTCATAAATACAGTCGCGGAACAGCGCTTTCTCATCCCCGCGCACCATACCGTGATAGTGGAACTGATAAATCCAGCCTTTGCCGAGACGGAACGGCGTGGCGGTCAAACCCAATAAGCGTAACTGTGGATTGTGTTGCCGCAGGTGGGCGAACAGGAGCTGATACTGGCTCTCCTCGTTATCGCTGATGCGATGACACTCATCGACAATCACCAGTGAAAACGCGCTGTCGAAGCGATCGAGATTGCGCGCGACCGACTGCACGCTGCCAAACACCACTTTGCTTTCGCTCTGTTTGCGCTGCAGACCCGCGGCGAAGATATCTGCCTCAAGGCCGTAGGCCTGATATTTGCTGTGATTCTGCTCCACCAACTCTTTAACGTGGGCCAGCACTAATACCCGTGCGCGTGCTAACCGTGCCAGTTCAGCAATCACCAAACTCTTACCTGCACCGGTTGGCAGCACAATGACCGCAGGCGTAGCATGGCGGCGAAAGTGGTTGAGGGTGGCGTCAACCGCCTCTTGTTGATATGGGCGCAGGGTGAATGACATCGGGGCAAACTTTTTTCTGGAACGGAGGCGCATTATGGCATGAAAGCGCCTGAAACGCAGGATCGGCTCTGTTAGCGTTCATTGGTTCCCGCTATACTGCCCACACTTTCTTAACGGACAAAAACACCGTTTCAGTTTCCCCCGCAGTAACAGGCAAAGCGAATTCATGCGACTCGAAAAATTCATATCTCAGCAACTGGAAGTTAGCCGTGCTATCGCCGGACGCGAAATCCGCGCCAAAAAAGTCACCATCAACGGCGAAGTCGTGCGCGATGCGGCTTACAAAGTATTGCCAGACGATGAAGTCGAATACGACGGTAATCCGCTGGTGGTGCAGCAAGGCCCGCGCTATTTCATGCTGAACAAGCCGCAGGGCTACGTCTGCTCCACCGACGATCCCGATCATCCTACCGTGCTGTTCTTTATTGAAGAACCTGCGGCGTTCAAGCTGCATGCGGCAGGTCGTCTGGATATCGACACTACCGGCTTAGTGCTACTCACTGACGATGGTCAATGGTCGCACCGCATTACTTCACCCAAACACCATCTGGAAAAAACCTATCTGGTGGAAGTGGAGGAGCCGATTGATCCTGCGCTGGTTGAGAAGTTCGCTGCGGGTGTACAGCTGCACAACGAAAAAGAGCTCACCAAACCGGCGGTGCTGGAAATTCTTGATGAGAAGGCGGCACGTCTGACGATCAGCGAAGGGCGCTATCATCAGGTTAAGCGCATGTTTGCCGCCGTGGGGAACCATGTTTCAGCGCTGCATCGTGAACGTATTGGTGACATCGAGCTGGATGACGATCTCGGTGAAGGTGAATATCGTGAATTGACCCAGCAAGAGGTCGACAGCATCGGCCTGCCAGAAGAACTTAAACAACGCAAATAGCGGGAGAACGCGGTGCGCAAGGAAAAGAATTCACCGGTCGGTTTAGTGGTCATCCTCGGATTGCTGGCGATGCTGATGCCGCTTTCTATTGATATGTATCTGCCGGCTATGCCGCAAATCGCTCACGAGTTTGCGGTTTCGGCGGGCAGCGTGCAGATGACGCTAAACCTTTACATCCTCGGTTTTGCCATTGGCCAGTTAGTCTATGGTCCTTTAGCGGACAGTTACGGACGTAAACCGGTGATTGTGCTGGGAACGCTGATCTTTGCCTGCGCCGCTGCGGCTTGTGCACTGTCACAAACCATCGATCAACTGATCTTTATGCGCTTCCTGCACGGCTTATCTGCCGCCGCTGCCAGCGTAGTGATCAACGCATTAATGCGCGATACCTACTCCAAAGAGGACTTCTCGCGCATGATGTCCTTCGTGATGCTGGTGACGACCATTGCGCCGCTGCTGGCACCGATTATCGGTGGCTGGTTGCTGCTACTGTGGAACTGGCACGCCATCTTTTGGACGCTGGCGGGTGCCGCGCTGATCACCACGGTGCTGGTGATGACACAAATCCGAGAAACGCTCAAGCCCGAGCAGCGTCAGCGCTTTCATCTGCGTACCACACTGGGCAACTTCGTGGCCTTAGTACGCCACAAGCGCGCGTTTAGTTACATGCTGGCGAGCGGCTTCTCCTTCGCTGGCTTGTTTACATTCCTCAACGCCGGTCCGTTCGTTTACATTGAAGTGAACCACGTTTCACCGCAAAACTTCGGTTACTATTTTGGCCTGAATGTGGTGTTCCTGTTTGTGATGACGCTGATCAACAGCCGCGCTGTGCGTCGCTTTGGTCCGGTGAAGATGTTCCGCATGGGATTGGTGATTCAGTTTGCGATGGGTGTTTGGATGCTGATCTCCAGCGCCCTGGATTTTGGCTTCCTGTCGCTGGTGTTTGGCGTGGCGATGTTTATTGGCTGCGTTTCAACGGTGTCGTCGAATGCGATGGCGGTGATTCTTGATGAGTTCCCGCATATGGCTGGCACGGCTTCCTCGCTGGCCGGAACGCTGCGCTTTGGGGTGGGCGCCTTGGTGGGCGCGCTGCTCTCATTAGTCAGCATTAACAGCGCCTGGCCCATGGTTGCCACGATTGCGCTGTGCGCCACGATATCTATCGTACTCTTCACCTACGCGTCAAGACCCCATCATTCGGTTTAAGCGGACCAGGTCGCCATGAATGGCGACCCTACATGCATGAAATCCCACGTTTTTCCGCAGGGTCGCCATTCCTGGCGACCTCACCCATGACAAATTCCACCCCGCCGCTCGCGAATCCCGATTCATTCGTTATGCTTAATGTTTCCATTATGTGAAAATTTAGAGATAAAAAAGTAACAATAATGCGTCTAAAATGATTGTTAACAGCCGCCGAACACGGTAAACATAGGCATAAATGTGAGAAGCCTCGCAATTTATAAAGAGGCTACCGATTTTTTGCTTAAAACGAGAAGGCAAACCACGTCCATATTCTGAGCTAACCAGGTTGGGATTCACCGCGTTATGCCGTCGTTGTGAATAAAGTTAACGTCTCTGGGGGCCGTATAACTATGCTGCAACTTTCTGTTGTGCATCGCTTGCCACAACATTACCGCTGGTCGCTTGAACATGCGGGTGAAATTGAGCGTCAGGAAACTGCGAATGGCGTTCATGCCGAAGATTTAGTCGTGCTGCGCCTGTTGAGTCACGATGGTCATCCGGCGCTGGAAATTTTGCATCAGCTAAAAGAAATGCTGGCGCACATTCAGGTCGAATGCAAAATCGCCCAGTGTGAAGGGCAACCCTGTCTGCTGATTCAGCGCGATGACGAAAGCGCAGCTAACTGCTGTCTGAAAAATCAGGGGGTTGCCATCGCCGAAACCTTTGATGGTCACTGACTAAGATCTTTCCCCTGCGCGGACGCCAATAGCTGACGCGTGTAGTCGGCTGTCGGTGCGTTGAACAACACCTCACAATCACCTTGCTCAACAACCTCGCCCTGGCGCAGCACAATCAGCTGATGACAGAGCGCGCGCACCACCTGCAAATCATGACTGATAAATAGATAGGCAAGCTGATGCTGTTGCTGTAAACGACGCAGTAAGGTCAGAATTTGCTTCTGCACCGAGCGGTCCAGCGATGAGGTGGGTTCATCCAGTACAATCAGCTGCGGCTCAAGTATCAACGCGCGGGCGATAGCGATGCGCTGGCGCTGGCCACCTGAAAACTCCGCCGGATAGCGCGAACGGCTGTCGGCATCGAGCCCTACTTCCTGCATCACCGCAATCACCTTCGCTTCCTGCTCGGCATCGCTTAATTCTGGACGATGCACGGCTAAACCTTCCGCGATCACCTGTTGTACCGTCATCCGTGGATTGAGTGAAGAATTAGGATCCTGAAACACCACCTGAATGCGTTGGCGCAGCGGCAGTAATTGTTTTGGCGAAAGCTGATGCAACGGCTGGCCCTCAAACCAGATCTCACCGCGCGCAGCGATTAAGCGCAGCAGCGCCAGGCCAGTGGTGCTTTTGCCCGATCCTGATTCACCGACTAACCCGAGACTTTCACCGCGACGCAGGGTAAAGCTGAGATCCTTAAGCGCCATCTTCTCTGCCACGGTACGTCGCAGTAATCCACGCCGGATCGGGAAACCAACCTGCAGGTTTTTCACTTGCAACAGCGGCTTCGCATCCAGCAGCGGCACCGGTTGGCCATCCGGCTCGGCGGCAATCAGTTCGCGCGTATAGGGTTGCTGCGGCTGGCTAAACAGCAAATCGCAACGATTGTGTTCCACACCGCGACCATTACGCATCACCGTAACGCTATGCGCCAGCTGACGCACAATATTCAGGTTGTGGGTGATGAACAGCATGCCCATGTTTAGCTCACGCTGCAGCTCGCGCAGCAGTTGTAGAATCTGCGCCTGCACCGTCACATCCAGCGCGGTGGTCGGTTCATCGGCGATAAGCAGCGTCGGCTGTGTCAGCAGCGCCATGGCGATCATCACGCGTTGCCGCTCGCCGCCAGAAAGCTGATGCGGGAAATCCTGCAGACGCGACGCTGCATTGCGAATGCCGACGCGATCAAGGCAACTCAACATCTCGCCACGCGCGGCTTCACGCCGCATACCGCGATGCACCGACAGCACTTCATACAGCTGCTTTTCCACGTTATGCAGCGGATTAAGCGACACCATCGGCTCCTGAAAAATCATCGCCATCTGATTGCCACGCAGCCCGCGCATCGTGCGTTCGCTGGCCTGCAAAATATTTTCGCCGTTAAACAGGATTTCGCCGTGCGGATAATTAACCGGCGGCTGCGGCAATAAGCGCATGATCGACAGCGCAGTCACGCTCTTACCGGAACCGGATTCGCCCACCAGCGCCAGCGTTTCGCCGGCATCAATCTGCAGCGAAATGTCTTCCACCACGCGGCGATCCTGAAAGGCCACCGCCAGATGATTCACCGTTAACAGGCTCATTTAACGTCCTCGGCTCGGGTCAAAGGCATCGCGCACCGCTTCGCCGATAAAGATCAGCAGCGACAGTAGCAAGGCGAGGGCAAAGAAGCCCGCCAGTCCCAGCCATGGCGCCTGTAAATTGTTTTTGCCTTGTAACAGCAGCTCACCCAGTGAAGGTGATCCGACCGGCAAACCAAAACCGAGGAAGTCCAGCGAGGTCAGCGTAGTGATGGAACCGCAAAGAATAAAGGGCAGAAACGTCAAGGTGGCGACCATGGCGTTTGGCAGCATATGGCGCAACATAATACGGCTGTCGCTAACGCCGAGCGCACGGGCCGCGCGGATATAATCATAATTGCGTGCGCGCAGGAATTCAGCGCGCACCACGCTCACCAGACTCATCCAGCCAAACACCACCGTAACCAGCAGCAACCACCAGAAACCGGGCTGAATCACGCTGGAGAGCAGAATCAGCAGGAACAGTGAAGGCATGCCGGACCACACCTCAATCAGGCGCTGACCGATGAGATCAATGAGTCCACCAAAATAGCCTTGTAGCGCACCCACCACGATGCCAATCACGCTGGAGAACAGTGTCAACATAATGCCGAACAGTAATGAGATACGCGTGCCATACAATAAACGCGCCAGTACATCGCCACCGTTAGCATCGGTGCCGAGCCAGTTTTGTGCCGAAGGCGGAGAAGGGAAGGGCACATCAGTAGCGAAGTTGATGGTGCTGTCGCTAAAACGAATGGGTGCCCAGATCGCCCAACCTTGCTGATCGATGCGCTGTTTTAGCCACGGATCCTGATAATCAGCGGGCGTAGAGAAATCGCCGCCGTAATCACTTTCGCTGTAATTGAACAGCAGCGGCATGTACCAGCGCTGCTGATAATGCACCAGCAGCGGTTTGTCATTGGCCAGCAACTCGGCACCCAGTGACAGGACAAAAATGATCAGGAAAATCCACAGCGACCAGTAACCGCGACGGTTATGGCGAAAACGCTGCCAGCGCTGCTGATTAACAGGAGATAAGCGCATCAGCGTCCCTCAAAATCTATACGCGGATCGACCAGCGTGTAGGTCAGATCGCTGAGAATGTTCATCAGCAGGCCAATCAGGGTGAAGATGTAGAGCGTGCCGAACATCACCGGATAGTCGCGTTGAATGGTGGCATCGTAGCCGAGCAGGCCCATACCATTGAGTGAGAACATCACCTCTATCAACACCGAACTGGTGAAAAACATGCTGATAAAGGTGGCGGGGAAACCGGCTATCACCAGCAGCATGGCATTACGGAACACGTGGCCGTACAGTACGCGCTTCTCATCCAGCCCTTTGGCACGCGCGGTGACCACATATTGTTTACGGATCTCATCAAGAAAGGAGTTTTTTGTCAGCATGGTTAGGGTAGCGAAACCGCCAATCACCGTGGCCAGTACCGGCAGCGTAATGTGCCACAGGTAATCGGTAATTTTGCTGAACCACGGCAGCGAATCAAACTGCGGTGATGTCAGGCCGCGCAGCGGGAACCAGTCGAAGTAGCTGCCGCCTGCGAACAGTACGATCAGCATGATGCCGAACAAAAAAGCCGGGATTGAATAGCCAATGATGATAAAGGTGCTGCTCCAGATATCAAAAGCGCTGCCGTTACGCACCGCTTTTTTAATGCCAAGTGGAATCGACACCAGATAAATGATCAAGGTACTCCACAATCCAAGGCTGATAGAGACCGGTAAGCTCTCTTTGATTAACTGTAACACCGATGCGCTACGGAACAGGCTGTCGCCGAAATCAAACCGAATGTAATTCCATAGCATTTCGCCGTAACGTTGCAGTAGCGGTTTATCGAAGCCGTAACGATGCTTAATTTCGGCGATCACTTCTGGATCAAGGCCGCGTGCGCCGCGATATTGGCTGTCGCCGGGATTATCACGCATCAGCGTACCTCGCGCGCCGCTGTCGCTGCCGCCCGAGCCGGGGATGCCGGTGCTGTGGCCAAACTGCACGTTCGCTAACGCCTGATCCACCGGGCCGCCCGGCGCGATTTGCACAATAAAGAAGTTCAGAGTGATGATCGCCCACAGCGTGGGAATAATCAGCAGTAACCTGCGTAGAAAATAGGCTGCCAAACCGTGCTCCTCAGCGTCGATCGGCCGGTAATCGCCCGGCTCTGTTCACATCGTACCACCAGTTTTCCAGCCCGGTAGCAAACGCAGGTTTAATCTCGGGATGGGAAAACTTGTCCCAGTAAGCCATGCGATCTTCAGCGCTGTACCACATGGGAATCATGTAGGCATTCCACAGCAGGATGCGATCCAGCGCCTGGCCGAGCGGCAGCAGCGCTTTCTCATCGCCCTGATGCTCAACGATTTGCTGTACAAAGTGATCGACGATCGGATCTTTCACGCGCGGCGTATTCCACGATGAATCAATAAATTCAGACTGCCAGATCGTCCGCAAGCTGGTAGAAGGCCAAGGCATCGCGTAGTAGAGCGACGGGATCATATCGTAGTCACCTTCGCGTAAACGGCGTAAATATTGCGAGCTGTCAATCTGGCGCAGCGAGACCTGAATGCCCAGCCGTTCGAGGCTGTGCTGAAACGGCAGCGCCCAGTCATTTTGCGTGCCGCTGCGCATCAGTAATTCGAAACGAAACGGCTGGCCGGTTTTGACGTTCACCAGTTGCTGATTTTTAATCTCCCAGCCTGCTTCTTTCAGCAGATTTCTGGCTTTTAACAAGTTGCCACGATCGAAACCGCTGCCGTCAGAACGTGGCGGCGCATACTCGTTGTTAAATACTTCAGGCGGCAACTGCGCTTTGTAAGGCGCCAGTAGAATCAACTGCTCGGCTTTGGGATAACCTTGCGCTGCATATTCGGTGTTTTGGAAATAGCTGTTGGTGCGTTTGTAAGCGCCATAAAAAAGCGCTTTATTCATCCACTCGAAATCGAACGCCAGCGTAATGGCTTCGCGCACGCGACGATCGGCGAATAACGGTTTTTCATTGTTGAACGCCAGCCAGCGTGCGTCGGTGGAAACCGTATTGGGAATGGTCGATTTGACGATGGCGTGGCTATCAAAGTTGCGGCCGCGATATTGCGTGGCCCATTTCTTCGCCGAGCTCTCTTCACGTAAATCGTAAGCGCCAGCTTTGAAGGCTTCGAACGCCACGTTGTCATCGAGGTAATAATCATAACGAATCGTGTCGAAGTTAAAGCGTCCGCGATTCACCGGCAGATTGGCAGCCCAATAATCTTTCACCCGACTGTATTGGATAAATTGCCCCGATTTATACGCGGTCACGCGATAAGGACCGCTGGCGAGCGGCGGATAACCAATCGGCTCATTAAATTTTTTGTTTTGCCAGAATTTTTCAGGGATGACCGGCAGCGTTAGCCAGCTAAGAACGCGGTCTTTATCCGGCTTCGGCATGTCGATGCGCACGGTTAGGCGATTAAGCGCTTTGACTTGCACATCGCGAAATGCCACGCGGAACTGCGGCACACCTTCGGTCATAAATTTCTGGAAGGTGAAAGCCACATCCTGCGCGGTAATGGCTGTACCGTCCTGAAACTGCGCATGGGGATTGATCGAGACCTCCATCCAGCGATAGTCATCTGGATAGCGCGCGGATTCAGCGATCAGCGGATAGTAACTGCCGGGCTCATCATCGGAGGTGGTAAACAAGCCGTCGTACAGTGTGTCGGAGCCAATGCCGGGATTGCCACGCGAGGCGAAGCGATTAAAGTTGTCGTAGGTACCGACCACCGCCAGAGTTATTTTGCCGCCTTTGGGCGCGGCGGGATTGGCATAATCGTAATGCGTAAAATTCACCGCATACTTCGGCTCGCCCAACTTAGCGAAGGCATAGCTTTCGTTGATGGTTGCGGCATGCAGCGGCGCAAGGGCGCTACATACCAACAACGCTGTGACAAGGCGCAGCAGCATAAGTGGGGCGATCTCCTGTGGTATTCCGCACGTTATGGTAGCAGTTTCATGGGGTTCGCGTGATGTTAACTCAACGCGCGCTGGCGTTGGTAATAGCTAACGAGATTTTCTGGTCGCAGCGGCCGACTGAACAGATAGCCCTGTAAATGCGTCACGCCGCGATTGACCAGCCACGCCGCCTGATCGCCGGTCTCTACGCCTTCGGCCACGGTTTTTAGGTTGAGCTTCTTTGCCAGCAGCAGTACCGCATCCAAAACCGGCGAAGTCACGGTTTCCGTGCCAATACTTTGCACAAAACCACGATCAATCTTCAGGTAGTCAAACGGATATTTTTCCAGGTAGATCAGCGCACTGTGGCCGGTGCCAAAATCATCAATCGCAATCTTGAAATTGTGCGCGTGTAGCCAGGCAAACACTTCTCCCGCATTTTTTTCACCCACCATAGTGCGTTCAGTAATTTCAAACACATAGTTGAAATGGTTGGCGGGCATGGCGTTAATCCATTCTTGCACGTCATGGCGGAAACTGTCCGAGGCAAGATGCAGCGGTGAAAGATTGAGGCTCAGGCGTGTGCCGTGCGGCAGTTGTTTACAGAGAAATTGTGCATCGCGCGCCACCAGCGAAAACAGATGGCGGGTAAGCGGAATAATCAGATTCTGCGCCTCGGCATAGCCGATAAACACATCGGGCGGGATCATGCCTTCTGTGGGATGTGTCCAGCGCAGCAGCGCTTCTACGCCGTACGGTTGGCCATCATGCGCTGTCACCAAGGGTTGATACTCAACATGGAAATGGCCGCGCTTGATGGCTTGCATAATCTCTTTGCCAGGGCGCTGCTGTCGGGTGAGCAATAGCCAGCTTACAGCGGAAACCAGCAGGGAGAAGAGTAAGCCGGTCAGCAGCGTCAGCGAATAATCCCGCGACGCTAAGGTGCTACCAAACAACATAAAGTGCAGGGCGCCATCTTCGAACGCCATTTCGTGCAGCGGCGCAGGTAAATCACTGACGTTAACGACCTGATTGCTGCCGCTCAGTAGCGCCTTATTGCCAATCACCAGCGCCATCCCGGTGATTTCTGGATGATAAGAGGCCAGCAATTGATAGGGAGTCAGGCTGATGTTCATGGTGGCGAGAATACCCGTTTCTGCGGATCCTGGATTTTTTACCCACAACGCCAGTGCCGGTTTAGTTGGCAGCAAGGGTGTGCCTTCCAGCAAGCGCATATCACGATCGCGTTCCAGTTCAGATTCGGGAGAGATATCGTTAGCCGCCATCAGGAAAGCGCCGGTGGCAGAAGAGCAGTATGCATCACCGTTACGTACCAGGAGAATGGCACGAAGGTTTCCGGCGAAGGCGGCGCGAGATGTGAGTTCACGGCTGACGCTACTGCACGCTAATTGGGTGTATTGCTGTAATGGATAAAGTGTATCGACCAGGTTGGTCAGCACCTGTTGTAAATCGTCGCGGCTATGCGCCAGTAACTGTTCATGTTGGTGTAAGCGTTTTTGCCAGGTCAGTGTTAACAGAACGGTGACAAAAAGCAGAAAGAATAGCGCGCCGATGATTGCGCTACTCCAGGCAATGCGGCGCGCATAGCTCGCATGACCTTTTAATGTTCCCGACAGTGGCATGGAGTGCATTCCCCTTGTCTTGCCATTTTTTATTATGTTTATCGTTTGGTCTCTACCCACTTTCAGGCCGCAGCCACGCTGGCTGCATTGCGATATAGGGGTATCAGGAAGTCAACGAGAATATAACGAGAGCGCGAAGATTGTCTCCTTATATTTTTGATTCTCAATTAGTTTTTATTGGCTGGATTTGAGTTAAAAAACCAGGGGCGAAAAAAAACGCTGCCGGGGCAGCGTTTTCTGATTCTCTGGCTGAGAGGATCTTCAAAGCAAATACGTTAGCTTGGGTTTTTAGCTAAAACCCGACGTCCTTCGCGGTAACGTGTTTTCCAATAACTGTCGTTTAAATTGGAAATCATTACGCCGCTGCTGGTGGACGCATGAACAAAATTATCGTTGCCAAGATAAATACCCACGTGGCGGCCAGTCGAACCGGCGCGGAACAACACTAAGTCACCTGCGCGCAATTTATTGCGTGAAATCTCTTTGCCGGTGTCTTGCTGTTCAGACGTTGAGCGTGGCAAATCTAAACCGAACTGCTCGCGAAAGGTGCGCTGAACAAAAGCAGAACAATCAATGCCGCGTTTGGTGTCGCCGCCTAAGCGGTAACGCACACCTTTCCAGTCACTGTACTGTTCCATGATGCGGGACTTAACGTCCACATTCTGCACCATTTGTTCAAATTCGTCCTGAGACGCTTGAAGTAAAAAACCATTCTGGTTGTTAACTTCATGATTCTCGTTATTCGCGTTCTGACCGTTATGGCTACTGCTACATGCTGATAAAAGTGTTGCTAATGCTACTGCGGGAATGATCCGCCTGAGGTATCTCAGAATTGGTTGAGACTTGACCATTGTACGTGTTTTCCTTCGAGTTCCTTTACGACAGAATGTCGTCAGCCAGATGACAAAGCGGGTTGAGATTAATAAGTACGACCGTCTAAGACAATTCCTTAATTACAAAATTGTGTTAATGAACACATTTTTGTCGCTTTAGGCACCGCATTTTATGCTGTTGCTTACTAATCGGATTTGAGGTTAACCGATTACAGACCGCGTGGCGAGTGCTTTTATATAAATATTCAAAGGTTTTTTCGATGTGAAATCAATCTGTAACACAATGGCTAGTTTATCAACAATTGGCAGCGATTTAGTAACCAAATAGCGGTGCAATAAGGGGGGTGTTCTGACGATAAGGCCGATTTTGAGAGGGTTCTGGGTGGACAACTTAGGAATAAGGCTATTGTTGCGGGTTCGGCACCATAATGTTTTCTTTTATCAAAACATTGTTAGTTTGCTAATAATTTATTGGCGTTTTCAATAAGCGCGAGCGATCGACTTTTTGTTCTAAGATCACTCGCGCTTAACTATTACGTTCGCGGCTTATATTTGCCGGGCAATGAACGGTTTAGCCAATTCACCAGTATGTCGCTTAATGGGGTTAATAAACACCAGCTCAGGCCAACCAGCACGACCGATAATGAACCAACAGCAATATCCGTGAACCAGTGCGCACCGGCCATCACGCGCGGCATAGCGAACACGAGGGTAATCACCAAGCCCACCAGAAACGCACGGAAGCCGAAATAACGCCACATAAAGCAGGTAAAGATAATCAGCATCATGCCGTGGTCGCCGGGGAAGCTATCTTTTGAAGCATCTTTGGCTGGAATGCCAGTCAGTTCACTTACGCGATGCACATTCTCAAAAAACAGCGTTGGGCTGGAGTGCTTTACGGGTAATAAATGGCCCAGTTGATTCAGTATTACCGCAGTCAGCAGCATCGTAATACCTATGGCAAGCATGCGACGGCGATGTTGTGGTGTTTCGCGACGCCAGAACCACAGATAGAGCAAACCCATTGCCAGCAGCGAAACCAGATCGAAACCGCGAAAGTTAGTGATTGCCACTAACACCGCGAAACCATGATGGTCAACCATCTGGTCATTGAAGCCATAAAAGATGGCTTTATCGATACCAAACCAAAACCCGTGATCGGGCGGCAGGTACCATGAAAGAAATAGCATCACGCCCAGCGCATTCAGCAGCAGGATGGTGACTAATCGAGAAGCGCGCATAGAAAATAGACTCAAAGTGAAAATAACGGTGGCAACCTAACGCATCTAATTTAAACGAATCTTCAACAACTCCGTCTGCAAAAGGTTCCAGTCAGCAGGCTGATGATGAATCAATTCGATGCGGCTATCCGGTGGTGTGGTGGGGCGGGTTTCAATAAAGAGATCGTCGCCCTGACGATTGATATTCACTAAACCATCGGCAGTGCGCAACACACCTTTAACGCGATCCACGGGCGCATGCCTTGCCCACTCTAGCGCTTTGATGGTATCAAACACGGTTTCCTCATCGAAAATCCAGCCGCAGGAAGCATAGCCCTGACCTTCATTTAGCGCCCGACGCCAGCGCGCCTGGCCATCCAGTTTCAGTGCAGCTAAGCCTTGTGGACGTGAAGTAGGGTGGTGATGTGCAGCATCGGGAACCGCACGATCCGCCAAGGCGGCTTGGGTCAGCAGAGCGGGATCGATCTCTCCCCATGCCGCTTCCACCAGTTGGCGATCGCCTAAAAATTGCTGCTGCCAATCCTGTAAACGCTGACGATCGTCTTCATTCCAGCGATCGCTTTTGTTCGCCACAATGATATCGGCCGCCACCAGTTGATCGCGGAAGTTCTCATTCTCTACTACGCGCGCATCGGCGAGCTGACGTGGATCGAGCAGTGTTAAGGTTGCATCCACCTGAATCCAGGGCTGATAGACGGCAGCGCGCAGCATGTTCAGCAGTTGTTTAGGATGGCCAAGGCCGGTGGGTTCGATAATCAGGCGATCGGGTTTGGCTTGCTTCAGCAGCATATTCAGCCCAACCTGCAGCGGCAAACCGTTAACGCAGCACATGCAGCCGCCGGGAATCTCTTTCAGCGTTGCACCACGATCGGCAAGCAATGCGCCGTCGATGCCAATCTCGCCAAACTCGTTGACCAGAATCGCCCAGTTTTCGTCGGCGGGTTTATTGGCTAACAGATGCAGCAGAGTGGTGGTTTTACCGCTGCCAAGAAATCCGGTGATGAGGTTTACGCGCGTCACAAAAGGGCTCCCAGGAAAAGAGAATAAATTGCGCGCGGATGGGGCATATCCGGCGCGCACGGCCTTGTTATACTATAACAATCACCGGCCGCCGGACGGAAGCATGTAATTAGTCAGCGCGGCCCATATAGCGACGTTCCGCAATATGAATGCGGATGCGATCGCCATTGCTGAGATATTCTGGCACCTGAATGGATAATCCGGTACTCATGCCGGCAGGTTTTGAACGGGCGCTGGCGGATGCGCCTTTAATGCCTGGCGAGGTATCAACGATTTCCATATCGACAGTTTGGGGCAGTTCCAGCGCCAAGACCTGGCCATCCATCGTCAGGACCTGAATACCGGGAATGCCGCCTTCAGGAATAAACAGCAGCTCTTCTTCAATTTGGTCTTTCTTGAAGTTGTAAGGCGTGTAGTCTTCATCATCCATAAACACATACTCATCACCATCAATATAAGAGAAGGTGACGGCACGGCGGCTGAGTGAAATGGCATCAATGATATCGTCGCCTTTGAAGCGCTCTTCCACTTTTAAGCCGGTGCGGACATCGGTAAAACGCATCTTATAGAGCGTCGCGGCACCGCGCGCACTTGGACTCTGCACATCAATGTCTTTCACCAGCAACAGTTTGCCGTTCCAGGTGACTGCCATCCCTTTTTTGATCTCGTTTGCCTTAGGCATATTGGTTTTCTCACTGACAGAAGGTTAATGCGCGTCACGTTACTCGCGCGGCGAAAAACTGGCAAGTGAGGTCGCGCAAAATTGTTGCCGATGCATGGCATTCGCGACGTCAGGCTGTTATTGTCGCCGCGAATTCTCTACAGGAGCGCATGATGTTTTGTCGTGACCAGTGCGGTGCCTGTTGCACAGCCCCCTCAATCTCTTCTCCCATTCCTGGCATGCCGCACGGCAAGCCCGCTAATACGCGCTGCGTGCAGTTAGACGATCAACAACGCTGTAAAATCTTTGGTTCACCGCTGCGTCCTTCGGTGTGTGCTGGCTTACAGCCCAGTGCGGAAATGTGCGGTAACAGCCGTGAAAGCGCCATGACTTTTTTGCTGAAACTGGAAGCCGATACCGCGCCTTAACCGTTAGCTGACGCGAGGCTGAAGAATTTGGCGTAATGTCTTTTTTCTTTACAGCAAAAGCATCAGCCTGCCAGCCAGTAAAAATCTTAAAACCAGCATGAAGTGTGCGGAACATCAAAAATCTGCCATTCAGATCGCGCATTTTCTTGCCTGCTACACAGGTCTGTACCATATTCCCTGAAACGTTTCAGCGTTGTTATTCCGGCCCAGTCCAGGCTGCATAGCGTCATTTTTTGTTTTATAGCTGAAACGATTCAACACAGCAAGCGAGGAGAGATATGTTCCAGCTCGAAGTTCAGGCCATTCATACTGGTGCTAACGCACAGAATAAAGAAGAGGCCATTCGCCAGGTTGCCGCTGCATTAACCGCTGCGGGCAATGTGGCTGAAGGTTACGTTAACGGCATGCTCGCGCGCGAACAGCAAACCACCACCTTCCTGGGTAACGGTATTGCTATTCCGCACGGGACCACTGACACCCGCGACCTGGTGCTGAAAACCGGCGTACAGGTTTATCAGTTCCCGCAGGGCGTAGATTGGGGCGATGGGCAAACGGCGTATGTTGCTATCGGTATTGCCGCCAAATCGGATGAACACCTCGCATTGCTGCGTCAGCTCACTCACGTATTAAGCGATGACAGCATTGCTGAACAGCTGAAAACCGCCTCGGCGGAGGATCTGCGCGCGCTGCTGATGGGCGAAAATCAGGCGGCAGAATTCAAATTCGATACCTCGCTGATTGCGGTAGATGTGGCAGCCAGCGACTTAATCACCCTACAAGCATTGAACGCCGGTCGCCTGCAAGCCGCAGGTGCAGTGGATGCCTCTTTTATTGCTGACGTGATTTCCCGCGCACCGCTGAGCCTGGGTCAGGGAATCTGGCTGAGCGATAGTGTCAACGGCAATCTCGGCAGCGCTGTGGCAGTAAGCCGCGCGGCTGCGCCATTCCAGCATCAGGGCGAAAACGTCGCGCTGCTGTTGACTGTCGCGGCTAACGATCAGCGTCCGCTGGAAGTGCTGGGCTATCTCAGCAACCTGCTGCTGACCAATAAAGCTGAACGCCTGCTGAAGGCCGATGCGGCCGGTATTCTGGCGCTGCTGACCAGCGAAGTCGATGAGGCCGCCGAACTGCTGACCGCAGAATTCACCATCCGCAACGAACACGGTTTGCATGCACGTCCGGGCACGGCGCTGGTTACCGTGATCAAACAGTTCAACAGCGATATTACCGTG
Source organism: Enterobacter ludwigii (assembly GCA_900068845.1). Lineage (GTDB taxonomy): Bacteria > Pseudomonadota > Gammaproteobacteria > Enterobacterales > Enterobacteriaceae > Pantoea > Pantoea ludwigii_A. The sequence continues at coordinate 781,146 of CEFQ01000005.1, read as the reverse complement.
ACCAATCTCGACGGCAGCGGTAAACCCGCTAACGGCCGCAGCCTGATGAAAGTCGTCGCGCTGGGCGTGAAAAAGGGCCATCGCCTGCGCTTTACCGCCAGCGGCGAAGATGCACAGCAAGCGCTGAACGCGATTGAAGAAGCGATCAACTCTGGTTTAGGCGAGGGGGTTGCATGAGCCGTCGTGTCGCAACAATTACACTAAATCCGGCTTACGATCTGGTGGGATATACGCCAGAGATCGAGCGTGGCGAAGTGAACCTGGTGAAAACCACTGGCCTGCATGCGGCGGGTAAAGGCATTAACGTTGCCAAAGTGCTGAAGGATTTGGGTATCGATGTCACCGTTGGTGGTTTCCTCGGTAAAGAGAATCAGGACGGCTTTCAACAGTTGTTCAGCGAACTCGGCATTGCTAACCGCTTTCAGGTGGTGCAGGGCCGCACGCGCATCAACGTAAAGCTGACCGAAAAAGACGGCGATGTAACCGATCTCAACTTCTCAGGCTTTGACGTCACTGCGCAGGATTGGGATCGCTTCACTGCGGACTCGCTCACCTGGCTTGGCCAGTTCGACATGGTATGCGTCAGCGGCAGCCTGCCAGCCGGTGTTGCACCGGAAGCGTTCACCAAATGGATGAGCGATCTGCGCACGTTATGCCCGTGCATCATCTTTGACAGCAGCCGTGAAGCGCTGGTCGCCGGTTTGAAAGCCGCGCCGTGGTTGGTTAAACCGAATCGCCGCGAGCTGGAAATTTGGGCCGGTCGCAAACTGCCTGCGCTGCAGGACGTGATTGGTGCCGCGCATGAACTGCGCGAGCAAGGTATTGCGCATGTGGTGATTTCTCTCGGCGCGGAAGGTGCGCTGTGGGTGAATGCTTCCGGCGAATGGATCGCCAAACCGCCCGCCTGTGAAGTCGTTAGCACCGTGGGTGCTGGAGATTCCATGGTCGGCGGCCTGATTTACGGTTTGCTGATGCGTGAATCCAGCGAGCACACGCTGCGTCTGGCGACGGCAGTGGCGGCGATGGCCGTCAGCCAAAGCAACGTTGGCGTTAAAGATCGTACCCAGTTGGCCGCGATGATGGCGCGCGTCGACTTACAACCCGTTAACTAACAGCAGGAGAGCGATAATGAAAACGCTGCTGATAAAAGATTCTTCACTGGGACTGGCATCAGGACATCTGGCGCTGGAACGTCTTCGCGCAACGGCGGCGCAAGCCGGCCTGACGTTGACCGACAATGCCGCCGAGGCTGAACTGGTGCTGGTTGCCGGCCATAACGTGCCTAACGACGCGCAGCTAGCCGGTAAATCTGTCGCGCTAGTCGATGTGCAGCAGGCGCTGCGCGATCCGCTGGCGTCCATTAATCAAGCCAAGGCGAATGCTAAAACCTGGCAGCCGGCTGCAGCAACCGTCGCTGCACCTGCATCTGCACCTGCGGCAGCGCAGAGTGGCGGGCAGAAACGCATTGTGGCGGTTACGGCCTGTCCAACGGGCGTTGCCCACACCTTTATGGCCGCAGAAGCTATCCAGGCCGAAGCCACCAAACGTGGCTGGTGGGTGAAAGTGGAAACCCGCGGTTCTGTCGGCGCAGGCAACGCGATTACGCCTGAAGAAGTGGCGGCAGCCGATCTGGTGATCGTCGCGGCGGACATTGATGTGGATCTGGCGAAATTTGCCGGCAAGCCGATGTATCGCACCTCAACCAGTCTGGCATTAAAGAAAACCGCCCAGGAACTGGATAAAGCACAAGCAGAAGCGAAAACTTATCAGCCAGGCGGCAATCAGGCCGCCAGCGCGCAGGGCGACAGCAAAGAGAAAGCCGGTGCGTATCGTCACCTGCTGACCGGCGTGTCTTACATGCTGCCGATGGTGGTCGCTGGCGGTCTGAGCATTGCGCTGTCATTCGCCTTTGGTATCACCGCCTTTAAAGAGCCAGGCACCTTAGCCGCTGCGTTAATGCAGATTGGGGGGGGCAGCGCCTTCGCCCTGATGGTTCCGGTGCTGGCGGGCTTCATTGCCTTCTCGATTGCTGACCGTCCGGGCCTGACGCCTGGCCTGATTGGCGGCATGATCGCAACCAGTATCAACGCCGGTTTTCTGGGAGGCATCATCGCCGGTTTCATCGCCGGTTACGCCGCGAAGATGCTCAGCAGCAAAGTGAAGCTGCCGCAGAGTATGGAAGCGTTGAAGCCGATACTGATCATTCCGTTGGTGGCGAGCCTGATTACCGGTTTGCTGATGATTTACGTGGTGGGTAAGCCCGTTGCCGGCATCATGACTGGCCTGACAACCTGGCTGGCCAACATGGGTACAGCTAACGCCGTTCTGCTGGGAGCGATCCTCGGTGGCATGATGTGTACCGATATGGGGGGGCCGGTGAATAAAGTGGCCTATGCGTTTGGTGTTGGCCTGCTGAGTTCACAAACCTACGCACCGATGGCGGCGATTATGGCAGCCGGTATGGTGCCACCGCTGGCGATGGGCCTGGCGACGCTGGTTGCGCGTCGTAAGTTCAACAAAGGTCAGCAGGAAGGGGGTAAAGCCGCGTTGGTGCTTGGTTTGTGCTTCATTTCGGAAGGTGCGATTCCGTTTGCAGCGCGTGACCCAATGCGTGTGCTGCCGTGCTGTATCGTTGGCGGTGCGGTAACGGGCGCAATTTCCATGGCGATTGGCGCCAAACTGATGGCTCCTCACGGTGGTCTGTTCGTACTGCTGATTCCAGGCGCAATAACGCCGGTACTGGGTTACCTGATGGCGATTGTGATTGGTACGGCGATTGCGGGTCTCGGCTATGCGATTCTGAAACGTCCGGAAGAAGAGTTGGCGAAAGCAGCGGCTTAACACCGGTAAACGTAAAAAAAGGGAGCCTCGGCTCCCTTTTCGTTATGTGCTGTTTAGCCCTGCTGCTCCGACTTCAGCCACGCAATTTCATCCTTCCAGATATCCGGATTAATGGTCTCCAGAATCATTGGAATGCCGTCGAAACGCTTATCCTTCATCAGCCAGCTAAACGCCGTTTTACCGATATTGCCTTCACCCAAACTGTGGTGGCGATCGACGCGGCTGCCCAACGTACTCTTGGCATCATTGAGGTGCATGCCGCGCAGATACTGGAAGCCAACAATGCGCTCGAACTCGCTGAACGTCTCCACGCAGGCTTCTTCGCTACGCAGATCGTAACCGCCAGCAAACGCGTGGCAGGTATCAATACACACGCCAACGCGTGACTTATCTTCCACGTGTTCAATAATGGTGGCGAGATGCTCGAAGCGGAAACCGAGGTTGCTACCCTGGCCAGCGGTGTTTTCAATCACCGCCACCACGCTGCTGGTTTTATCCAGCGCAATGTTGATCGATTCGGCGATGCGCTTGAGACAGGCTTCTTCTTCAATCTGCTTAAGATGACTCCCCGGATGGAAATTCAGCAAGGTCAAACCCAGCTGTTCGGCACGCTGCATTTCATCGAGAAACGCATCACGCGATTTTTCCAGCGCTTCCATCACCGGATGGCCGAGATTTATCAGATAACTATCGTGCGGCAGAATCTGTGCGGAAGAGAAGTTGTACTGGTCGCAGGCGGTCTTGAAAGCATCAATGACTTCTGCTGAAAGCGGCGCCGCGCGCCATTGGCGCTGGTTTTTGGTGAACAGCGCAAAGGCTGTGGCTTCGAGTTCGTGGGCACGGATGACTGCCTGGTCTACGCCGCCTGATGCACTGACGTGTGCGCCGATATATTTCATGCCGCTCTCCTGGTTGGGCGATTGCTGCTGCAAAGCTGTCCATCATAGCGGATGCCGTTACGCCATGAAATGTTGCACCAGCACATTGAGTGCTCCGCCGCCCAGAATCAACCAGCCAAACATCATTAATCCGAGCAGCAACGGTTTTAAGCCGGCTTGTCTCAGGGCGCTGAAGCGGGTGGTCAAACCCAGCGCGGCCATCGCCATCGCCAGCAGCAAATTCGCCAGCTGATTCAGTGTGGCGACCACATTGTCAGGCAGTAGATGCAGCGAGTTAAACAGTGCCACCCCAATAAACAGCAGGGCGAACCATGGGAAACTGACAGATTGTTGTGGTGCCGCGCGGTGACTACGCTGACGTTTCAGCCAGCTGCCGAGAATCAGTAAAAACGGTGCCAGCATCATCACACGCAGCATCTTGGCAATCACTGCAGTGTTTTCAGCCTCAGCGCCCATCGCATGCCCGGCAGCAACAACCTGCGCCACTTCATGCAGCGTAGAACCGGTGAAGATACCGAAATTTTCCGCGCTGACCGTTGGCAGCAGAGACCACAGCAGCGGATAAAGTACGATGCCCACGGTACCAAACAGCACCACCGTCGCCACGGCCACCGCCACTTTTGACGGCGCAGCTTTAACGATAGGTTCACTCGCCAGCACCGCCGCCGCGCCACAGATGCTGCTGCCTGCACCAATCAGCCACACGGTTTCGCGATCCATCTTCAGCAGACGAATGCCAATGAAGCAGGTCAGCAGAAACGTCGAGCTGAGTACCAGCACATCAATCAACACGCCGCTGAGACCGACATCGGCAATCTGCTGCACGGTAATGCGAAAGCCATACAAAATGATGCCAAGGCGCAGCAAACGCTGCTTCGCCAGCAGCACGCCGCTGTCACAGGTGTCCGCAAGCGGCGGATACAGCGTGTTGCCCAGCACGATCCCTAAAATGATCGCTAAGGTCAGCGCACCGAATCCGGCACCGGCTAGCCATGGTTGATTGGCTAACCAGCCAGCGCCACCGGCAATCGCGGCAGTCAGCAGTAAACCAGGCAGCCAATGATGCAGATGAAACGGGGTTTTATTGACGCTTAACTCAGCCATATTTCTCTCCTGTAGGGGCGGCATTCATGCCGTAATGCTCGTCAGTTAAGCGTGAATCGGTCACCATGAATGGCGACCATACGTTTACAGACCTGGGTTTCGTAGGGTGCGCATTCATGCGCACCTGCATAACCAGGCAATGATTTACTTAATTGAGTGGCATTACGGCATTCATGCCGACCTTCTTACGTTATCTCTCTGCCATAAGCCTGCGCCGCACTGGTTTAAAAGTAAAATTGATAATATATTTATAATTAACCGGAATAAGTGATAGATGAGGGTGGCCTATGCACATCACGCTGCGTCAGATTGAAGTATTTACCGAAGTGTTGAAAAGCGGCTCAACCACGCAGGCGTCGCAGGTGTTGGCGCTGTCGCAGTCGGCGGTAAGCGCTGCGCTAGCGGATTTGGAAAACCAGCTCGGCGTGCAGCTGTTTGATCGTGTCGGCAAACGGCTGGTGGTGAATGAGCATGGTCGTTTACTCTATCCGCGCGCCGTGGGCTTGATGGAGCAGGCGGGCGAAATCGAGCAACTGTTTAAAGAAGATAACGGGGCGATTCGCCTGTTTGCCAGCAGTACCATCGGCAATTATATGCTGCCAGGCATGATCGCCGCCTATCGCCGTGATTTCCCCGCGCTGCCGCTGGAACTGAGCGTGGGCAACAGTCAGGATGCCATCACTGCGGTGGCCGATTTTCGTGTCGATATCGGCCTGATTGAAGGGCCGTGCCACGAGCTGGATATTATCAGCGAGCCATGGCTGGAAGATGAGCTGGTGGTGTTTGCTGCGCCTGATGCGGCGATCCTGCAGCAGCCGATCACCCTTGAAGCACTCGCCGCCGCACCGTGGATTCTGCGTGAGCGCGGTTCAGGTACGCGTGAAATCGTCGATTATTTGCTGCTATCGCATCTGCCAAAGTTTCAACTCGGCATGGAGTTGGGCAACTCTGAAGCCATCAAGCACGCCGTGCGTCACGGCATGGGCATTAGCTGTTTATCGCGTCGGGTGATTGAAGACTTATTGGACGCTGGCACGCTAGTGGAAGTGGCGATCCCCTTGCCGCGCCTGACGCGCACGCTGTATCGCATCCATCATCGACAGAAGCATGTCTCGAAAGCATTAAGCCGTTTCTTATCGTATTGCCGCGAATAATCGCGGCTTTCATTATGCTGCGGCTAATAATTTCTCGCCGATCATGAAGGTAACTAATAACCCGACGTGAATGCTATACAGCTTGGGGCTAGCTGCTACAATCTCGCCTCATTTTTATCCAGCATAGCGTTTACACATGCATAATGACTCAAAAACAACACAACAACCTGGATTGCGCCGTGAATTAAAAGCGCGTCATCTCACCATGATCGCCATTGGTGGATCCATCGGCACCGGCCTGTTTGTCGCCTCGGGTGCCACCATTTCTCAGGCTGGACCTGGCGGCGCGCTGCTCTCCTATGCGCTGATTGGCCTGATGGTTTACTTCCTGATGACCAGCCTTGGCGAACTCGCGGCATTTATGCCGGTTTCCGGCTCCTTCTCTACTTACGGCTCTAAATATGTAGAAGAAGGTTTCGGCTTCGCGCTGGGCTGGAACTATTGGTACAACTGGGCGGTGACCATCGCTGTTGACCTCGTCGCCTCGCAGCTCGTTATGAATTACTGGTTCCCGGACACGCCCGGCTGGATCTGGAGCGCGCTGTTCCTCGGCCTGATGTTCCTGCTCAACTACATCTCAGTCAAAGGCTTCGGCGAAGCGGAATACTGGTTCTCGCTGATCAAAGTGACCACCGTCATCATCTTTATCGTGGTTGGCGTATTAATGATCACCGGCATTATGCGCGGTGCTGAAAACGCCGGCTGGCACAACTGGACCGTGGGCGAAGCGCCGTTTGCTGGTGGTTTTGCCGCGATGATTGGCGTGGCGATGATCGTCGGCTTCTCCTTCCAGGGCACCGAACTGATCGGTATTGCAGCAGGTGAATCACAAGATCCGGCCAAAAACATTCCGCGCGCGGTACGTCAGGTGTTCTGGCGCATTCTGCTGTTCTATATCTTCGCCATTCTGATTATCAGCCTGATTTTGCCGTACACCGATCCGAAGCTGCTGCATAACGATGTCACCGATATCGCCATCAGCCCGTTCACGCTGGTGTTCCAGAACGCCGGTCTGCTGTCTGCGGCGGCGGTGATGAACGCGGTTATTTTAACGGCGGTGTTGTCGGCGGGTAATTCAGGCATGTACGCCTCAACGCGTATGCTGTTCAACCTGGCTCGCGAAGGTAAAGCGCCACGCATTTTTGGCAAATTGTCGAAAGGTGGCGTGCCGCGTAACGCACTGATTGCGACCACCGTGGTGGCGGGATTGTGCTTCCTGAGCTCAAAATTTGGTAACCAGGAAGTCTACTTGTGGTTGCTGAACACCTCAGGCATGACCGGCTTTATCGCCTGGTTAGGCATCGCGATCAGCCATTACCGCTTCCGTCGCGGTTATATCGCGCAGGGCAACAGCCTGGCCGATTTGCCTTACCGTTCCGGCTTCTTCCCGCTGGGACCGATTTTCGCCTTCGTTCTGTGTCTGATCATTACACTGGGCCAGAACTATCAGGCGTTCCTGGCCGACCGCATTGATTGGTATGGCGTAGCAGCGACTTATATTGGTCTGCCGCTGTTCCTGATTATTTGGTTGGGCTACAAGCTGACGCGCGGCTCACGCTTCGTGAAATACAGTGAAATGGAATTTCCAACGTTTAAAGAGTGAGTCGCCAGTGGTCGCCATGAATGGCGACCCTACGACACAGAGCGCGCATTATGCGCGCTTTTTTTTTAACATTTGTTACCTGGATATAATTGATAATTATTATCACCTGCACTATTGTGGCTGCCGTTATTATTTCGACACGTAATGGGTAGAACAATGCGTACCACGGATGCCACGTTGCTGGCGGAAAACGGCCCCGAAACCGATACCATGACACGTTATCGTCAGGTACTGCGCCAGCGACTGTTGTTGATTGGCGTGCTGGTGCTGGCGATACTGGCCTCAGTGATTCTTGATTTCACGCTCGGCCCGGCTGGGCTCTCCCTCGATACCTTATGGCAAACGCTTACGCATCCCGATGCGGTCGATGCGGGCACGCGCGTCATCGTCTGGGATATCCGTTTACCATACGCATTGATGGCAGTGGTGGTGGGCTTCTCCCTCGGCCTTGCCGGGGCAGAGATGCAAACCATTCTGAATAATCCGCTCGCCAGCCCGTTTACGCTCGGCGTCTCGTCGGCGGCGGCCTTCGGCGCGGCGCTGGCAATCGTACTCGGTATCGGCATTCCTGGCGTGCCGGATCAGTGGTTTATCTCCGCCAACGCGTTTGTATTCGCGTTGTTCGCCGCCTTGATGCTGGATGGCGTGACGCGCTGGACCAAAGTTTCAACCTCTGGCGTGGTGCTGTTTGGTATCGCGCTGGTGTTCACTTTCAACGCGCTGGTATCGATGATGCAGTTCATCGCCAGCGAAGATACCCTGCAAGGCTTAGTATTCTGGACCATGGGCAGCCTCGCGCGCGCTTCGTGGGAAAAGCTCGGCGTATTAACCGCCGCCTTTGCCATCCTGATTCCCATCTCAATGCTCAGTAGCTGGAAACTGACCGCACTGCGCCTCGGCGAAGATCGCGCCGTGAGCTTTGGTATCGATGTGCGCCGTCTGCGCCTGGCGACGCTGCTGCGCATCAGCATTCTCTCTGCACTGGCGGTGGCGTTTGTCGGACCGATTGGCTTTATTGGTCTGGTCGCGCCGCACATTGCGCGCATGATGTTTGGTGAAGATCACCGCTATTACCTGCCAGCCAGTGCGCTGGTCGGTGCGCTGGTGCTGTCGCTGGCGTCAGTGGCATCGAAAAACCTGATTCCCGGCGTGATCATTCCGGTGGGGATTGTAACTTCGCTGGTGGGCGTGCCGTTCTTCCTCAGCATTATTCTGCGTCATCGGGGGACGGTGTAATGGAGCAGGGATTACGTCTGAGTCATTTCAGCGCCGGTTATCCGAAACGTAAGGTCATCGACGATCTGAACGTGCCGCAACTGCCGCAGGGCAAAATCACCGTGTTGCTTGGACCTAACGGTTGCGGCAAATCGACGCTATTGCGCGCGCTGGCCGGACTAGGCAAAGGGCAGGGCGAGCTGTGGTTAAACGGTGAAGAACTGATGAGCCAGCCGTTTGCCCGACGGGCGCAGCGCGTGGTTTATCTGCCACAAAGTTTGCCAGCGGGCGTGCATCTGCACGTGCTGGAATCGATTATCGTGGCGCAGCGCGCGTCAGGTGGCTTGCACAGCGCCGCAAGTGAAGCAGAAATCATGCATCTGCTCGAGCAGCTCGGCATCGCGCATTTAGCCATGCGCTATCTCGATCAGCTGTCGGGCGGGCAGAAGCAGTTAGTTGGCCTGGCGCAATCGCTGATTCGTCGTCCGGAACTGCTGCTGCTGGATGAACCGCTCAGCGCGTTAGACCTCAATTACCAGTTCCACGTGATGGATCTGGTGCGTCGCGAAACCCGGCTGCGCAATATCGTCACGGTGGTGGTGGTGCACGATATCAACATCGCGCTGCGGCATGCTGATCATGCGCTGATGCTGAAGGATGGCAATCTGCTGGCTGACGGCGAGCCGTCGCAGGTGATTACGCCAGAGACGCTGGCGCAAGTGTATGGCGTGCGGGGTCGTATTGAACACTGCTCACGCGGCATGCCGCAGGTGATGATCGATGGATTGGCGGAGACGCTGGTTTAAGTAAGGTACACGTTGTCCTGCCTTAAAATGTGCACGCTGTCCCCCATCCCGGCCTTCCCCCATAAATGGGGGAAGGAGACGCTGCCACATGCAGCTTCTGAACGAACATATGGCAGCATCTTCCTCCCCCATTTATGGGGGAGGACCGAGGAGGGGGACAGCCAGCACAATCCAGCACAATCCAGCCCAGTTACACCAACAAATGCTTCGCGTGGAAGCGCAGATGGTCTTCCACGAAGCTGGCGATAAAGAAGTAGCTGTGGTCATAACCCGGCTGAATACGTAACTCCAGCGGGAAACCTTGTTCACGCGCCACCACTTCCAGACGTTCTGGACGCAGCTGATCGGCGAGGAACTGATCGCTATCCCCTTGATCAATCAGAATCGGCAGGCGCTGTTCTGCGTCACGCATTAACAGGCAGCTATCCCATTCCCGCCACGTCTGACGATCGTCTCCCAAATAGGCTGCAAACGCTTTCTGGCCCCACGGCACTTCGGTGGGATTGACGATGGGCGCGAAGGCGGAAGCAGATGCAAAACGCCCGCCGAGACGCAGTGCCAGCACCAGCGCGCCGTGTCCGCCCATCGAATGTCCCATTACCGACTGACGATCGCTCAGTTTGAAGTTATCCGCCACCAGCGCTGGCAGCTCCGCGCTGAGGTAGTCGAACATACGGAAGTTCGCCGCCCACGGCTGCTGGGTGGCGTTGAGGTAGAAACCGGCGCCCTGACCGAGATCGTAACCGCTATCGTTGGCGACATCATCCCCGCGTGGACTGGTGTCGGGCATGATTAACACCAGGCCTAACTCAGCGGCGACGCGCTGCGCACCGGCTTTGGTGGTGAAGTTCTCATCGCTGCAGGTCAGCCCGGCGAGGAACCACACCACCGGCGGCGCTGCGTCACTCTGCGGCGGCGGCAGAAAAATGCTGAAAGTCATTGGGCAGTTCAACACCTCTGACTGATGACGCCAGCGCTGTTGCCAGCCACCAAAGATGCGATGCTCTTCTAACAGCTCCAAAGTGGAAGCCATAACGTCTCCTGATTACTTAGTAAAATGCACTACCGTACGGATTGATTTCCCTTCATGCATCAAATCAAAGGCGTCGTTAATCTCTTCCAGCGGCAGGTTATGGGTGATGAAATCGTTCAGTGCAAACTTACCGTCGAGGTAATCCTGCACGATGCCCGGCAACTGTGAACGGCCTTTAACACCCCCAAAAGCAGAACCACGCCAGACGCGACCGGTGACCAGCTGGAATGGACGCGTAGAAATTTCCTGGCCCGCGCCAGCAACGCCAATAATTACCGATTCGCCCCAACCTTTGTGGCAGCACTCCAGCGCCGAACGCATCACGTTGACGTTACCGATGCACTCAAAGGAGAAATCGACGCCGCCGTCGGTCAGCTCAACAATCACATCCTGAATCGGCTTATCGTGATCTTTCGGGTTAATCAGATCGGTCGCACCCAATTTGCGCGCCAGATCGAATTTGCTGGTGTTGAGATCGATACCGATGATGCGACCCGCTTTCGCCATTTTTGCGCCGATAATCGCGGACAAGCCAATGCCGCCCAGACCGAAGATCGCCACGGTATCGCCTTCTTTCACTTTCGCGGTGTTCATCACGGCGCCCATGCCGGTGGTGACGCCACAGCCCAGCAGGCACACTTCTTCCAGTGGCGCTTCCTTGCTGATTACCGCCAGTGAGATTTCCGGCACCACGGTGTATTCAGAGAAGGTTGAGGTGCCCATGTAGTGGAAAATCGGCTTGCCGTCTTTAAAGAAGCGAGTCGTGCCGTCAGGCATCAAACCTTTGCCCTGGGTGGCGCGAATCGCCTGACACAGGTTGGTTTTGCCGGAGAGACAGAACTTACACTTGCCGCACTCTGGCGTGTAAAGCGGAATTACGTGGTCGCCCACGGCCACACTGGTCACGCCTTCACCGACCGCTTCCACCACGCCACCGCCTTCATGGCCGAGGATCGCCGGGAATACGCCTTCAGGATCCTGTCCAGACAAGGTGTAAGCATCGGTATGGCACACGCCGGTGGCCACTATGCGCACCAGCACTTCACCTTTTTGCGGTGGCATCAGATCCACTTCTTCGATTTTCAGCGGTTCGCCAGCTGCCCAGGCAACGGCGGCGCGGGTTTTAATCATGTTCATGCAATCCCTCTTCCTGTAGATGCGGGCCAGTGGCCCCGATGGTCGTGATATCGATAAAAAGAAACTCACTCGGTCACGTGCAGCGGATGCCGTAATTCATCGTTAACCGGGCGATCGTCAAACAATTCAATAATCAAATACTTCAGCGCTTCCACGTTGGGGGTGAACGCATCGCGGCGCCACATCAGCCAGGTGGCGGTATCGCGGTAAGCGGGCGGTAACGCATGTTCCTGCACGCGCGCGCGCGCGGGCATCTGCGCCAGCACCGAGGCAGGAATCATCGCCACCCCCGCGCCACCCGCTACGCACGCCACCATCGCGTGATAGGACTGAATCTCCATCACGCTGCTCGGCGCAGTTTGGCTTTCACGATACCAGGCTTCCAGTTTGGTGCGGTAAGAACAACTGTTGCGGAAGGCAAACAGTGTGTCGCCTTGCACATCGCGTGCGCTGGCAATTGGCGCGTGTTCCGGACTGGTGATCAGCACCATCTGCTCGTTAAAAGCGATGCAACCATTAAGATCGTCGTGCGCCACCGGGCCATCCACCAGCGCGGCCGCCAGCGTGCCTTCGCGCACCTTGTCGATGATCTCGCCAGAAGTGTTAGTGATCAGCGACAGCTCAACTGCCGGGAAACGCTGATGATACGCCGCCAATAGCGCTGGCAGACGCGTCGCCGCGGTGCTCTCCATCGAGCCGAGCGCGAAATTGCCGCCGGGTTCACCAGCGCGCGCCATATTTAACGCTTCATCGCTCAGTGCCAGAATCCGTTGCGCATAGTTAAGAAAATTATGGCCCATCGGCGACAAGCGAATGCGTTGCTTCTCACGAATAAACAGATCAACGCCAATTTCATCTTCCAGCTGACGCAGACGCGTGGTGAGATTGGAAGGTACACGATGGAGTAGCTCGGCGGCACGGGCCAGCGAACCGGATTCGGCCACGGAGCAAAACATGCGGAGCTGTACTAAATCCATATTCTCTTCTCGTAAACAACTTGGTTAGTATTATTCACTTTCCGTGAGTCTAAACGTCATGCATGCTAGTGACAAGTGATAAAACATCCTGAGGTCGGTATGGCGTTTCGTGTCGCGCTTAGCGCGTTCTTAAGTTTAGTGGTTGCGATGGGGATTGGGCGATTTGCTTTCACGCCGCAGGTTCCGCTGATGATTCACGACCATCAATTGACGCTCACCAGCGCCAGTCTGGTGGCCGCATTCAATTATCTTGGTTATCTGTTTGGCTCTTTTGATGCGATGCGGGCGCGCAAACGCGTGGAATGGCGCTTACAGGCGGGCGTGTGGGGCGCGGTGGTATTAACGCTACTCTCGGCGTGCGTCAGCGGTCCGTGGCTACACGGCCTGATTCGTTTCCTGATTGGTTGGGCCAGCGGCTGGGCAATGGTATTGCTGGCGGCCTGGGCGAGCGAACAACTGCACCATCATGGGCGTCCGGGCCTGCTGGCCGCCGTGTTTGCCGGTCCGGGCACCGGAATTTTTATCAGCGGCATGCTGGCCGTGGCGCTGCATGCCAGCGGCGTCAGCGCAGCGTTTGCCTGGGCGGCTTATGGTTTGCTGGCGCTGTTATTGATTGCAGCCATTGCGCGTTTCCTGCCGCGTACCGGCCAACTGCATCGGCCCAATCAAGCCGCTGCGCCGCTGGTGCTGAATGGCGATCTTAAACGGTTGGTGCTGAGCTATAGCCTTGCCGGATTTGGTTACATTCTGCCCGCCACCTTTATGTCGCAAATGGCGGCGGCACGTTTCCCAGACAGCGCATTTGCTCAGTTTGTCTGGCCAGTATTTGGTGGTGCGGCGGTGATTGGGATTGTGTTAGGCATCCTGACGCGCCATTGGGGTAGCAGCCATGCGCGTCTGGCAATGGTGCTGTGGGCGCAAGCGCTGGGCGTTATCGCCGCGATTGTCCTGCCGGGTTTGAATGGTCTCATGCTTGGCGCAGTTCTGATTGGCGGCGGCTTCCTGTGTGTGGTGCAGCTGGCGCTGCAATATGGTCGCGAGCTGGCACCACAGCACGCGCGTTATTTAGCCGGCTTGCTCACCACGGGTTATGCGGTCGGGCAGCTCGGCGGGCCGCTGCTGTCGTGGATTTCCAGCATGCTGTGGCATCGACTGGAACCTGCGCTGTGGGTGGCGGGAGCCAGCTTAATCCTTGCGGGGATGCTGGTTCTACGCCGTCACCCGCGATGAACAGCTTTCACTTTCTATCGGAATGATTGCTGGATTAAGGGCGCGGAGTATTTCACAATACGCGCTCAGAATTTCCCCCGTGGGTTTAGACCTGCGGGCGCATCACCTGCCGGAGAAGAGTAAGATGAGCACCTTAAGTCAGGAAGCCGCCCTGGTTCACGAAGCGCTGTTGGCGCGTGGTCTGGAAACGCCATTACGCGCCCCGGTGCGTGAGATGGATGACGCAGCACGTAAGCGTGAAATCGCCGGTCATATGACCCAAATTATGCAGCTGCTGAACCTGGATCTGGAAGATGACAGCCTGATGGAAACGCCGCACCGCATCGCCAAGATGTATGTGGATGAAATTTTCTCAGGTCTCGATTACGCCAACTTTCCAAAGATCACCGTCATCGAAAACAAGATGAAAGTGGATGAGATGGTAACCGTGCGTGACATCACGCTGACCAGCACCTGCGAACACCACTTTGTCATTATCGATGGCAAAGCCACCGTCGCTTATATCCCGAAAGAGAAAGTGATTGGCTTGTCGAAAATCAACCGTATTGTGCAGTTCTTTGCCCAGCGTCCGCAGGTGCAAGAACGCCTGACGCAGCAAGTGCTGGTAGCATTGCAAACGCTGCTGGGTACCACTAACGTTGCCGTCTCAATTGATGCGGTGCACTACTGTGTGAAAGCGCGTGGCGTAAAAGATGCCACCAGCGCCACCACCACCACCTCGCTGGGTGGCTTGTTCAAATCCAGCCAGAACACGCGTCAGGAGTTCCTGCGCGCGGTTCGCCACAGCTAATATTTGGGCGACAGTTCGTCGCCCGATTTCCTCTCTCCTGCAGGGCACTCGATGCAACGCTATCTCGCGCTGGATTTTATTCGTGGTTGCGCCATTCTCGGCATCTTGCTGCTGAATATCGTTGGCTTTGCGTTGCCGTCGGCGGCCTATCTCAATCCGGCGTGGCGAGGGGAAGCTTCAACCTCCGATGCCTTGACATGGGCGATCATGGATGGTTTGGCACAGCTTAAATTCCTCACGCTGTTTGCCTTGCTGTTTGGTGCTGGCCTTTACATGCAGGCGCCACGCGGCAGCCGCTGGATGTCGGCACGGTTGACGCTGCTGGTGCTGCTCGGTTTCATTCACGGCATCTTTTTCTGGGAAGGCGACATCCTGCTGGATTACGGTCTGATAGGGCTGATTATCTGGCGCATGCTGCGTGATGTACCGTCTGACCGCGCGCTGTTACAAACCGGCGCATTACTCTATTTAGTCGGCTGCGCGGTGCTGCTGATATTCGGCGCGGTCTCCAGCCCGAACCCAACGCGTTCCTGGCTGCCGGGCGCGGCCGACCTGCAATATGAAAGCTACTGGAAATTGCTCGGCGGCTGGGAAGCGGTGCAGAATCGGCTCGATCACTTGTCATCGGGCTTGATGGCGCTGGCGTCACAATATGGCTGGCAGCTGGCGGGTTTGATGTTGATTGGTGCGGCATTAATGCGCAGCGGCTGGCTTAGCGGTAAATTCAGCGTGCAACACTATCGCCGTTCGGCGGCGCTGTTGCTGACCATTGGCTGGCTGATCGCCATTCCTGGCATCGCCGCACAGTGGATGATTGGCTGGGAATTCCGCTGGACCGGCTTCTTCTTGCAGGTGCCGCGCGATCTTGCCAGCCCGTTTATCAGCCTTGGCTATGCCGCACTTTGCCTGGGATTCTGGCCGCACATTGCGGCAACGCGTTTCAGTTATGCCATTCAATGCGTTGGCCGCATGGCATTGAGCAATTACCTGTTACAAACGCTGATTTGCACCACGCTGTTCTACCGCTTTGACCTTTTCCTCAAGTTTGATCGCCTACAGCTGCTGGCCTTTGTACCGGCTATCTGGCTGGTCAATATCCTGTTTTCCGTGCTGTGGTTACGCGTCTTCCCGCAGGGGCCAATGGAGTGGCTATGGCGTAAACTGACGCGTCTTGCCGCCGGAAAACCGGATCCATCCTCTTCACTCAGATAATGATGTTCATCACAAAGGTTGCAGAATTGTATGTAACCGTTTTCATTGCTGTGACGTGATTCACGTAGTCGTTCCCGATGCCCTGACAGAATAGCGCCGTTACGCGCTTGTCGCGCATTTTCAGCCTCTGTGGAACAGCTGCATGATAACGATTCGTGATGTCGCCCGTCAGGCCGGTGTGTCAGTAGCCACCGTGTCGCGTGTGCTCAATAACAGCAGTGCAGTCACCGCCGATACCCGTGATGCCGTGCTGGCAGCGGTTGACGCGCTAGGCTATCGCCCGAACGCCAACGCGCAGGCGCTGGCGACACAAATCAGCGACACCATCGGCGTGGTGGTGATGGATGTCTCCGATCCCTTCTTTGGCGCGTTAGTGAAAGCGGTCGATACCGTGGCGCAGCGCGTGCATAAACATGTGTTAATCAGCAACTCCTGGCATCAGGAAGAGAAAGAACGTCACGCAATTGAGGTGCTGATACGTCAACGGTGTAACGCTTTGGTGGTACACGCGAAAACGCTTTCAGACGCAGAATTGACCCAGTTTATGGATCATGTTCCCGGTATGGTACTGATTAATCGTACAATTCCGGGTTACGAGCATCGCTGTGTCTGCCTTGATAACGTCACCGGTGCGCAAGTTGCTACACGCATGTTGTTACAACAAGGTCATCAACGCATCGGCTTTCTTAGCTCCAGTCATCCGATTGAGGATGTGTCACAACGGCGCGAAGGCTGGCTGCAGGCCTTGTCAGAGCAGGGTATTCGCCCGCAGGAGTCATGGATTGCCCATGCTGAACCTGATATGCAAGGCGGCGAAGCAGCGATGGTGGAACTGCTTGGCCGTAACTTACATTTAACAGCCGTATTTTCTTACAATGACGGCATGGCAGCGGGTGCGTTGACGGCGTTAAAAGATAACGGCATCCAGGTTCCGCAGCATTTCTCTGTCATTGGCTTTGATGATATTCCCATCTCACGTTACACCGATCCTCAGCTAACCACGGTGCGCTATCCTATTGTTTCTATGGCGAAACTCGCCACTGAGCTGGCGCTAAAAGGTGCGGCAGGCGAGCTGGATCAGCTGGCTACACACTGCTTTATGCCGACGCTGGTACGGCGCCATTCTGTTGCCCAACGGCAAATTGTGGAGTCGGTCACTAATTCAGGCGATAGCTCAGTGTAACCGTTTCCAATCTGTGATTGCATTCACAGTTAATTAACATGCCGCTCACTATGATGGCAGCGTCTTACCGGACTGAAACATCATGTAACGCCGTGAACGCCTTCTCCCGGCAGGTTTCAGTAGCCGTTTGAAATAGTTCACAACACTCTTCAGGAAGCGTTTACCTACAGGGAAGTCAGGATTGCGATGGTGGCCCGGCTTTGCGTTACGCGTCCGCCCATTATCAGGTTACAACCGACGGCGCTGGTTGCCTCAGGCAACACGGCGCAATGAAATGCCCTACATAAAAACCGGAGATACCATGAATAAGAAGGTTTTCACGCTCACAGCACTGGTTGCCAGCATGATGTTTGGTGCAACTGCGCACGCCGCCGATACCCGCATTGGCGTGACCATTTATAAATACGATGACAACTTTATGTCGATGGTGCGTAAGGACATTGAGAAAGAAGCGAAATCATTGGGCGGCGTCCAGCTGCTGATGAATGACTCGCAGAACGACCAGTCTAAACAGAATGACCAGATTGACGTGCTGATGGCCAAGGGTGTGAAAGCGCTGGCGATCAATCTGGTGGATCCGGCTGCTGCGGCAGTGGTGATTGATAAAGCGCGCGGCAATGACGTGCCGGTGGTGTTCTTCAACAAAGAGCCAAACGCCAAAGTGCTGGCGAGCTACGACAAAGCGTATTACGTCGGTACCGATTCTAAAGAGTCGGGCATTATCCAGGGTCAGCTGATCGAGAAGCACTGGAAAGCCACGCCGGCCTGGGATCTGAACAAAGATGGTCAGATTCAGTTCGCACTGCTGAAAGGCGAGCCGGGTCACCCGGATGCTGAAGCGCGTACCAAATACGTGATTGATACCCTGAACAAAGATGGCTTGAAAACGCAGCAGCTGATGATGGATACGGCGATGTGGGATACTGCTCAGGCGAAAGACAAAGTTGACGCCTGGCTGTCTGGCCCGAACGCCGACAAAATTGAAGTGATCATCGCCAACAACGATGCGATGGCGATGGGTGCGGTTGAAGCGCTGAAAGCGCACAACAAAACCAACATTCCGGTGTTTGGCGTGGATGCACTGCCAGAAGCGCTGGCGCTGGTGAAATCGGGCGCACTGGCCGGTACCGTGTTGAACGATGCGGAAAACCAGGCGAAAGCCACTTTGGATATCGCCAATAACCTGGCCAATGGCAAAGAAGCTACCGCAGGCACTAACTTCAAAATTGAAAACAAAATCGTACGTGTTCCTTATGTTCCAGTAGATAAAGAAAATCTGTCGCAGTTTGTGAAGTAATCATCCTGGGCGCGGCACTTCGCCGCGCCTTATTGCATCTGACCAACGCTTTATTTAGCCAGGTAAATTATGGCCAGTGAGAATCCGACCACACAGCGTGAATATCTGCTGGAGATGACGAATGTCTCGAAATCATTTCCAGGGGTTAAAGCCTTAGATAATGTGAATTTAAAAGTGCGGCCGCACTCCGTTCATGCATTAATGGGAGAAAACGGTGCCGGGAAATCTACATTATTAAAATGTCTGTTTGGGATTTATAAAAAGGATACGGGGAGCATCCTGTTTCAGGGTGAGGAAATTGATTATAAAAGCTCCAAAGAGGCGCTGGAAAATGGCGTTTCGATGGTGCATCAGGAATTAAACCTGGTTCTGCAGCGCAACGTCATGGATAACATGTGGCTGGGACGTTATCCGCGTAAAGGCGTGTTTGTCGATCAGGATAAAATGTATCGCGATACTAAAGCGATCTTTGATGAATTAGATATTGATATCGATCCACGCGATAAAGTGGCGACCTTATCTGTTTCTCAAATGCAGATGATTGAGATTGCCAAAGCTTTTTCGTATAACGCCAAAATCGTTATTATGGATGAGCCGACTTCGTCGCTGACCGAAAAAGAAGTGAACCATCTGTTCACCATTATCCGTAAGCTGAAAGATCGCGGCTGCGGCATCGTGTATATCTCACACAAGATGGAAGAGATTTTCCAGCTGTGTGATGAGATTACCATCTTGCGCGACGGACAGTGGATCGCGACCCAGCCGCTAGAAGGGCTGGACATGGATAAGATCATCTCCATGATGGTTGGACGTTCACTGAACCAGCGTTTCCCAGACAAAACCAACGTGCCGGGCGAAGTGATTCTTGAGGTGCGCCATTTAACCTCGCTGCGTCAGCCGTCGATTCGCGACATCTCGTTTGATCTGCATAAAGGGGAGATTTTAGGCATTGCAGGTTTGGTGGGGGCGAAGCGAACTGACATCGTCGAAACGCTGTTTGGCATTCGCGAAAAGTCGGGCGGTACCATTAAGCTGCACGGGAAAAGTATTAATAACCACAGCGCCAATGAAGCCATTAACCACGGTTTTGCGCTGGTGACGGAAGAGCGTCGTTCCACCGGTATTTATGCTTATCTGGATATAGGTTTTAACTCGCTTATCTCCAATATTAAAAAGTATAAGTCCAGTATGGGCCTGCTCGATAATAAACGTATGAAGAGCGATACCCAATGGGTCATTGATTCGATGCGCGTGAAAACGCCGGGTCATCATACTCAAATTGGTTCGCTTTCCGGTGGTAACCAACAGAAAGTGATTATTGGTCGCTGGTTATTAACGCAGCCGGAAATATTGATGCTTGATGAACCAACGCGTGGGATAGATGTAGGCGCGAAATTCGAAATCTACCAACTTATTGCTGAGTTGGCTAAGAAAGAGAAGGGCATCATTATTATCTCTTCTGAAATGCCAGAACTGTTGGGTATTACCGATCGTATTTTAGTGATGAGTAATGGCCAGGTAGCAGGCATTGTTGATACCAAAACGACCTCGCAGAATGAAATCCTGCGTTTAGCGTCATTACACCTTTAATGAAGCAAGGGCTTTAACATGAAAGCGACTACTAAAAAGAATGCGCTAACCTGGTTAAAAGAGGGCGGCATTTACGTTGTCCTGTTTGTACTGCTGGCAATTATTATTTTCCAGGATCCAACGTTCTTAAGTTTAATGAACCTCAGTAACATTCTGACCCAATCTTCGGTGCGTATTATTATCGCGCTGGGCGTGGCGGGTCTGATTGTCACCCAGGGTACTGACCTTTCGGCAGGTCGTCAGGTGGGCTTAGCGGCGGTGGTTGCAGCGACGCTGCTGCAGGCAATGGATAACGCTAACAAGGTGTTCCCGCATCTGGATACCGTGCCAATTCCGCTTGTTATCCTGACCGTGTGCATCATCGGCGGCGTGATTGGTCTGGTGAACGGCGTGATCATTGCTTACCTCAAGGTAACGCCATTTATCACCACGCTGGGCACCATGATTATCGTTTACGGTATCAACTCACTCTATTACGATTTTGTGGGCGCATCGCCGATTGCCGGTTTCGATCCTGGTTTCTCCAAATTTGCCCAAGGCTTCCTGCGTTTCGGTGATTTCAAACTGTCGTTCATTACCTTCTACGCCGTCATTGCCATCGTATTTGTTTGGGTACTGTGGAATAAAACCCGTTTCGGTCGAAACATCTTTGCTATCGGTGGTAACCCGGAAGCGGCGAAAGTGTCTGGTGTAAACGTACCGTTCAACCTGATTCTGGTGTATGCACTGTCTGGTGTGTTCTATGCGTTCGGCGGCATGCTGGAAGCGGGCCGTATCGGCAGCGCCACCAACAACCTTGGCTTTATGTATGAGCTGGATGCGATTGCAGCGTGCGTGGTCGGCGGCGTGTCGTTTGCCGGTGGCGTGGGTTCTGTGGCGGGCGTGGTGACCGGTGTGATCATCTTTACGGTGATCAACTACGGTTTGACCTACATCGGCGTCAACCCTTACTGGCAGTACATCATCAAAGGCGGCATCATCATCTTCGCTGTGGCGCTGGATTCATTGAAATACGCACGTAAGAAGTAATAAACAGCCGCAAAAAAAGGGTCGCATGCTTGCGACCCTTTTTATTTCTGCAGTTTCTCTTCCAGTTCCAAAAGCTGCTCTGGTGTCACCGCCGGATAACTCTGGGCATCTTCCGGCACTTCATGCACCGCAGGAATCGGCACTAACGGGCCGAGGAAACGCGGCTCGCGCTTCATCAAATACAAATCCGCCAACGCGCCTAAACGCGCACCCACTTCGCGAAAACGCACCGACAACATGTTTTTCGGCGATGGCACCGCATAACACTGTGCCTGTATACCCAAATGCTGGGCGATATACAGCGCGCGTTCACAGTGGAAGCGCTGGGTAATGATGATGAAATCATTGGTATCGAACACTTTGCGCGTGCGTACAATCGAGTCCAGCGTGCGGAAACCGGCATAATCCAGCACGATGTCCGACGGCGCGACGCCTGCTTTAATCAAATCGCGGCGCATGGTCATCGGTTCGTTATAGCTTTGCTGCGCATTATCCCCGCTCAGCAGCAGGTAATTCACCTTGCCACTGTTGTACGCGTTCAACGCGCCCTGAATGCGATAGAGGTAATACTGATTGATTACACCTGTGCGGTAATACTTCGCCGTGCCCAAGACCACGCCGACCTGACGATGCGGCAGCGAGGTGACATCTTCGTAAATAAAGGGCGCGGTTTTCCAACTGATCCAGCGATCGAGGCCGAGCGCGGTCGCTACCATCAGTAAGATGATGAAAAACAGACCAAAGAAAACGCGTTTAATCATGCGCGCGGGCACTCGGTTGGCAGAATTCAGAATGGATAAAGGCTACTTGAGGCGAGCGAGGGAAGCAAGCTAAGGGCAATTATGCGCTGGATTTTTAAGCATGGCCGGATCTACCGGCATACTTCAAGCTACAGGTGCGTTGGCTGCGTGCATTCACCCCAGTCACTTACTTGAGTAAGCTCCCGGGGATGAACCACTTGCCGCCTTCCGCAGCTCGAATTATTTAGGGTAGGT
This sequence comes from Enterobacter ludwigii, assembly GCA_900068845.1. GTDB lineage: Bacteria > Pseudomonadota > Gammaproteobacteria > Enterobacterales > Enterobacteriaceae > Pantoea > Pantoea ludwigii_A. Next base: position 759,051 of record CEFQ01000005.1, on the reverse strand, counting down.
GAATCAGATCGAAGTACGACGATAGTGACGATACTGCGGCAGCCAGAAGTTGTTGCTGACGGCTTTCGACAACACATCTTCAGAAGTGACCACCGCCACGCCAGCCAGTTGGGCCGCTTTGCCCACTTCGATGGCAATCAGTTTTGAAACACCCTGAATGTCTTTGATTTCCGGCAGAACCGGGCCTTCGCCATCATTGACCAGCGGTGAGCAGTCGGCCAGGGCACGGCTGGCCGTCATCAGCATCGAATCTGTTACGCGACTCGCGCCTGCAGCGATGACACCCAAACCAATGCCAGGGAAGATATACGAGTTGTTGCACTGGGCGATCGGATAGGTTTTCCCCTTCCAGGTCACCGGCGAGAACGGGCTGCCGGTGGCAACCAGCGCGGCGCCATCGGTCCAGGCGATGATATCGGCTGGCGTCGCTTCAACGCGTGAAGTCGGGTTCGACAGCGGCATAACGATTGGACGCTTGGTGTGCTTGTGCATCTCGCGAATAATCTCTTCGGTGAACAGGCCAGGTTGACCTGATACGCCAATCAGAATATCCGGCTTGGCGTTGCGCACCACGTCGAGCAGAGAAATTGAGTCGCTACTGGTGTCCCAATCTTTTAAGTTTTCGCTCTTCTGCACCAGCTTGCTCTGGAAATTGAGCAGGTTCGGCAGTTTGTCGGTCAGCAGACCAAATCGGTCCACCATCATCACGCGGCCACGTGCTTCATCATCGCTCAACCCTTCCGACTTCATCTGCGCGATGATCTGCTCGGCGATACCGCAACCGGCAGAACCGGCACCGAGGAACACCACTTTCTGTTCGCACAGGCGGCTGCCGGCGGCGCGGCTAGCGGCGATCAGGGTGCCGACGGTCACCGCGGCGGTGCCTTGAATATCATCATTGAAGCAGCAAATCTCATCGCGATAACGTTCCAGCAGCGGCATGGCGTTTTTCTGCGCGAAGTCCTCGAACTGCAACAGCACGTTCGGCCAGCGACGGTTCACTGCCTGGATGAACTCGTTAACGAACGCTTCGTACTCTTCGCCGGTAATACGCGGATGACGCCAGCCCATGTAGAGCGGGTCGTTCAGCAGCTGCTGGTTGTTGGTGCCGACATCCAGCACCACGGGCAGGGTGTAAGCCGGGCTGATGCCACCACACGCGGTATACAACGACAGTTTACCGATTGGGATGCCCATGCCACCGATGCCTAAGTCGCCGAGGCCAAGAATACGCTCGCCATCGGTAACTACGATCACTTTCACATTCTGCTTGGTGGCATTCTGCAGCATGTCTTCAATACGGTCGCGGTTGTTGTAAGAGATGAACACGCCGCGCGCGCGACGGTAGATTTCTGAGAAGTGTTCACACGCCGCGCCAACTGTTGGGGTATAGATGATCGGCATCATCTCTTCCAGATGATTGTCGAGCAGGCGGTAGAACAGGGTTTCGTTGGTATCCTGGATGTTGCGCAGATAGACATGCTTGTCGTTATTGTTTTTGAAATCCAGGAACTGGCGCCAGGCACGTTCGGCCTGCTCTTCAATGGTCTCTACCGCTTCCGGTAACAGGCCGTTGAGGTTGAATTCGTTACGTTCTTCGAGGGTGAAGGCGCTGCCTTTATTCAACAGCGGAAATTCCAGCAGGATCGGACCCGCATAAGGAATATACAGCGGGCGTTTACTTTCGTAGTCGAGTTCCATGCAGTGCTTGCTCCGGTTGCAGTGTTTTCTGACGTATCGCCGGGAAAAGGTAACGCCAGTCCATCTTGAAGTGAAGAGGTTCTGGCGCCCGATCCTATGAAAATTCCTGCAGATGTACAGCTTTTGTTAACAGAAGGTCACAAAAGCGGTAAAAGGATCACTAAACTGATGTTTTCGAAACTAAAGTAAGTGAGAAATCCTCACATCCCAACGCCGCAAGCGTAGCGCGCGTGGCATCCAGCTGGCTCAGCGTACTGCCATGACATTCCGCCAAAACCGCTTGCTGAATAGTGTCCAGCGCTTCGTTGCTCATGTTCATCAAAATCAGTGCGGCTTGTAACGGTGGCAAGCTTGGGTTGAAGGCGGCATTCTCTGCATAGCGACCGGTAAAGATGCTGCCGCTTTGGCTGCGCAGCGCCACGCCGCAGTAACTTTGACTATAAGGTGCATGACTGTGATTGGCGGCGGCAATGGCGGCCTGTTGCAACGCATCGCCTTCAACAGCAAAACCATGATCGACCGGCGTCAGCAAGCGCTCGGTTATATTCAAATCGGCTGGACCAAACGCATCCGGCAGATAGTCGCCCAGCGTGCTAACGGCGCGTCCCGGCAGGCTGATGCGAATCGCCGTGCCGCTGTTCAGCTCGTTCATAAACTGACGGCAATGTCCGCACGGCGTGTAGTTGACGGTAATCGCCGCCAGTTTCTCTTCTCCGCACAACCATGCATGGGTAATGGCACTTTGCTCAGCATGGACCGTCTGCTGCAGCGGCGTGTGCAGGAACTCCATGTTGGCGCCGAAGTACCAATGACCGCTGACGCCGCGCGAAATCGCGCCGACATTAAAATTCGATACGGTTGCCACCGCGCAGCTTGCCGCCAGCGGCAGCAGTTCCAACGCCAGCCCATCATCATCCAGACCGGTAAGCTGTTTCAGTTGTGCGACATCCTGCGGACGCAACACGCCGTGGAAATCCGGCGCATCCATCAGCGGCTGAATCGCCGCTTGCAGCGCGGCGGGCAGGGCGGAAAAAGCAGTAAGGAATCGTGAATGCATGATGTGATGGCCTCAGTTACGCGTTAGCGGCGATGCGCCGCCTGACGTTTTATATGTGATCCAAGTCGCTCTGACAATGTAAGCTGATTTGGTTGTTTCAACTTTGCGAGATCTCTCGCAAGTTTCAGCCCCACCAATGCATTAACAGTGGAAAAAGGAACGGTGCCAGCAACGAGGTGATGATGCCGCAAATGACCAGAGCCAGTGAGCTGAATGCGCCTTCCTGATAATCGATCTCGGCTGCGCGCGCGGTGCCTAACGCGTGTGAGGCATTGCCAATCGCCAATCCGCGCGAAGATTTGTTATTCACCTTAAACAGATTGAGCAGCATATGGCCGAACACTGCGCCCAGCACGCCAGCGATTAACACGCAGATGGCGCTGATGGCGGGAATACCGTGCAGCGATGCGGAGACTGCCATCGCAATCGGCGTAGTGACGGATTTCGGCATAATGGTGGCGGCGATTTCCGGCGTTGCCCCCATCCACAGCGCTATCGCGGTGCCCGACACCATCGCCGTGATGCTGCCGATGAAACAGACGCTGATGATGGTTTTCCAGCGCGCGCGAATCTGATGCATCTGCTCGTACAGCGGCAATGCCAGCGCGACAACCGCCGGTTGCAGCAACTGATTGAGCAGGCTGCTGCCAGCAAAATAGCGCGTATAAGGCAGGTTGGTTAGCAGCAAAATGGGGATGACAATTGCCATCGCCACCAGCAATGGATTCACGATGGAGATATTGATTTTTGCCGCCAGTTTACGCGCCAGGAAATAGGCGAACACGGTCAACGGCAGCGACCACCAGGCATCAATCATGCGGTTTTTCCTCCCGCGGGCGCTGTAATCTTTCCGCACTGAGAGCGACAATCAGCAGCACCATAAAGGTACTGACAATGCAGGACACCACAATCGGCCCGAACTGGGCGGTGAGAATATCGGTATAGCTCATCACGCCGACGCTGATCGGAACAAACAGCAGCGCCATATAGCGAATCAGCAAATGGCATCCAGGTTTCACCCATTCAACCGGCAGAATGTGCAGCGCCAGCAGCAGGAACAGCAGCAGCATGCCGATGATGCTGCCGGGAATCGTAATCGGAAGCAGGGAAGATATCCCAATACCGGCGTACAGCGCCGCATAAATAATGGCGAAGGCGCGTACATAGCGCCAACAAGCAGAGAGAACGGCAGGCATGTCAGGCTCCTGTTTTCGTAGCGCTTTATCATACGCATTAAGCCAATAGCGTGCTAGCGATCACAAGAATGTCTAACCTGGTCGCCATGAATGGCGTAATGCCGAACAGCCAAGCACCACATCAAACACTGCACATTCTGTAGCGGCGCGATTTATCGCGCAATGAATTGCGCCGCTACAATGTCTAGCGCTCGGTAATTAGCGTGTTCTTCTCTTAACTGACAAGCATTGCGCCTTAAATAGCGACCCTACAATGCGCCGGATCCATGGGCACAAAAAAGCCGCCCTCAGGCGGCTTGTTAGCTTACTTAACCGGCATACCCGGCACTGCGCCGCTATCAACGGACAGCACAAACAGGTCTTTACCGCCCGGCCCCGCTGACAGCACCATGCCTTCTGAAATACCGAAGCGCATTTTACGCGGCGCGAGGTTAGCAACGATGATGGTCATCTTGCCGACCAGCACGGATGGATCCGGATAGGCTGCGCGAATGCCTGAGAAAATCTGACGTTTCTCGCCGCCCACATCCAGCTCCAGACGCAGCAGCTTGTCGGAGCCTTCCACCAGCTCGGCTTTCTCAATCAGCGCCACACGCATATCGACTTTGGCAAAATCATCGATGGTGATGGTGTCGCCAATCGGTGCATCGGCCAGCGGACCGGTTGCAGCAGGCTTGTTGGCCGCCGCTGCGTCCTCTTTCGACGCCTCAACCAGTGCCTCAACCTTGGCCATTTCGATACGGCCATACAGCGCTTTGAACGGTGCTACTTCATGATCCAGCAGCGGTTGCGCAATCGCATCCCAGCTCAGCTCGCTTTGCAGGAAGGCTTCAGTACGTTCGGTCAGCGATGGCAATACCGGCTTCAGCCAGGTCATCAATACGCGGAACAGGTTGATGCCCATTGAGCAAATTGCTTGCAGATCGGCATCACGGCCTTCTTGCTTCGCCACCACCCAAGGTGCCTGCTCATCGACATAGCGGTTAGCCAGATCGGCCAGCGCCATAATTTCACGGATCGCACGGTTATATTCGCGGCTGGCCCAGGCTTCACCGATCTTCTCGGACGCATCAACAAAGGTTTGATAAAGCGCCGGATCGGCCAGTTCGCTGGCCAATTTGCCACCAAAGCGTTTAGTCAGGAAGCCCGCGTTACGGGATGCCAGATTCACCACTTTGTTCACCACGTCCGCATTCACGCGCTGTACGAAATCTTCCAGATTCAGGTCGATGTCGTCGATGCGCGAAGAGAGTTTGGCCGCGTAGTAGTAACGCAGGCTGTCGGCATCCAGATGCTGCAACCAGGTGCTGGCTTTAATAAAGGTGCCGCGCGATTTGGACATCTTCGCGCCGTTCACCGTCACATAACCGTGCACGAACAGGTTACTGGGTTTGCGGAAGTTGCTGCCTTCCAGCATCGCTGGCCAGAACAGGCTGTGGAAATAGACGATGTCTTTACCGATGAAGTGATACAGCTCGGTCGTCGAATCTTTTTTCCAGAACTCGTCAAAATCGATGTTGCCGCGCTTGTCGCACAGGTTTTTGAATGAACCCATGTAGCCGATTGGCGCATCCAGCCAGACGTAGAAGTATTTGCCCGGTGCACCAGGAATTTCGAAGCCGAAGTAAGGCGCATCGCGTGAGATATCCCACTGCTGCAAGCCAGACTCGAACCACTCTTGCATCTTATTCGCCACTTGCTCCTGCAGCGCACCTGAGCGCGTCCACGCCTGCAGCATCGCGCTGAAGGACGGCAGATCAAAGAAGAAGTGCTCGGAATCGCGCAACACCGGCGTCGCGCCAGAAACTACGGATTTCGGATCGATCAGCTCGGTTGGGCTATAGGTCGCGCTGCACACTTCGCAGTTGTCGCCATACTGATCCGGTGACTTACATTTCGGGCAGGTGCCTTTGACAAAACGGTCCGGCAGGAACATGCCTTTCTCAGGATCGTACAGCTGCGAAATGGTGCGGTTCTTAATGAAACCGTTCTCTTTCAGACGACCATAAATCAGCTCGGACAGCTGACGGTTTTCATCGCTGTGGGTCGAGTGATAGTTGTCATAGCCGATGTTGAAGCCAGCGAAATCGGTTTCGTGCTCCTGCTTCATCTCGGCGATCATCTGCTCCGGCGCAATCCCCAACTGCTGCGCTTTCAGCATGATTGGCGTACCGTGGGCGTCGTCCGCACAGATGAAGTGAACCTGGTTGCCACGCATTCGCTGGTAACGGACCCAAATGTCAGCCTGAATATGTTCAAGCATGTGACCGAGATGGATTGAACCGTTTGCGTACGGCAGTGCGCACGTTACCAGAATTTTTTTAGCGACTTGAGTCATGATTGCGTAGCGTTCCGTGAGTAAAAAATCGGGGATTGATGTTAACCGAAGCACCCTCTGACGTAAACACAGCAGGACATCCGCGTCACTTTTAGCGCCTATCTGATATTATTGAACAGACACCGCCGCATTCTGGCGTGATGAAAAAACAAGGAGTAGGGATGACTTCACAATCCCAGCAACATCATTCACCTGAAGCGCTGCGTGCATTGGTTATCGGCGTGCTGAGTGACTTTGAACATCCGACGCTGCAACACAACCTCACTACGCTGAAAGCCTTGCGCCACGTGGCGCTGCTGGATGACAAGTTACATATCGAGCTGATCATGCCGTTCGCGTGGGCCAGCGCCTTTGAAGAGTTGAAAGCGCAAACCAGCGCCGAATTGCTGCGTCTGACCGAAGCCAGCGCCATTGACTGGCGCTTGCGCCATGACATTGCCACGCTGAAACGGGTGAAAAATCATCCGGGTGCCACCGGCGTGAAAAACATCATCGCGGTGAGTTCCGGCAAAGGCGGCGTGGGTAAATCCAGTACCGCCGTGAATATGGCGCTGGCGCTGATTGCCGAAGGGGCGCGCGTGGGGATTCTTGATGCGGATATTTACGGCCCGTCGATTCCCAACATGCTCGGCACCGAAAATCAGCGTCCGACCTCGCCCGATGGCACGCATATGGCACCGATCATGGCGCACGGGCTGGCAACCAATTCGATTGGTTATCTGGTCACCGATGACAACGCCATGGTGTGGCGCGGCCCGATGGCCAGCAAAGCCCTGATGCAACTGCTCAATGAAACCCTATGGCCGGATCTTGATTATCTGATCCTCGATATGCCGCCCGGCACCGGCGACATTCAGCTGACGCTGGCGCAGAACGTGCCGGTGACCGGCGCATTGGTGGTGACGACGCCGCAGGACATTGCGCTGATCGATGCACGTAAAGGGATGGTGATGTTCGAGAAAGTCAGCGTGCCGGTATTGGGCGTGGTGGAAAACATGAGCATGCACATCTGTAGCCAGTGCGGCCACCACGAGCCGATTTTCGGCACCGGCGGCGCGCAGAAGCTGGTGGAAGATTATAACACCCGCTTGTTGGCGCAGCTGCCGCTGCACATGACGCTGCGTGAAGATCTGGATGATGGCGAACCGACCGTGGTGCGCCGTCCTGACAGTGATTTTACCGCGCTCTATCGTCAGTTGGCTGGACGCGTCGCGGCGCAGCTCTATTGGCAGGGTGAAATCATTCCGGGCGACATCGCGTTCCGCGCGGTTTAACGCCGCCCATTTCCGCTGGTGCCAGACGCCAGCGGAAAATGCATCAGCACATATTTTCCCTGCTCGCCTTCTCCGACCGCTTCACGGCGCCAGCCGTGTTTGAGATAAAAATCCAAAGCTGCCTGATTCTGTTGCAGGCATTTCAGCGCGCCCGTTGAGCTAAATCGCGACTGCACTTTTTCTAACAGCGCGCTGCCCACGCCTTGCCCTTGCGCAGCCGGATCAACATACAAGCTATGCAGGAAGTTGTCGTTATCCAGTACCGCCGCAAAACCCACGCGATGCCCATCCTGTTCGGCCACCAGCACGGTTTCGCCCAAAATCACCGCATCGAAATCTTCTAACTGCCAATCATCGCCATCCAGCCACGTCCAGTTATGGCGACGGGCGGCAAGATACAGCGTGCGCAGAAAAGGGCGATCGGTTTCGTCAAAAGAACGTATTTGCAACTGAGAGCTCCATTTAGTGAGGTAGGCAGATGCTGTAGCGGCGCAATTTATTGCGCGCAGTTGATGTTTGGTTCCGACTTAAAGATGCGCGATTAATCGCGCCGCTACAAATCCATGCAACAACGCTACTTAAAGTAGCAGTTTCATCCTGAAAAGATAAAGCCTGTCAGAACCGGGGCCTTTTTGTGTAGAATGCCCCCGCGAGCCGCATGAAATCTGGCGTCGGCGCTTTGATAGCTTTTAGTTATCTGATTGATAACGTCTGCATATTAGAAGTTGGCCCGAAAATTCTGTAACTTGCATCACATCTTTTAACGGAGGTCACCATGTCCATCATTAATACCAAGATCAAACCATTTAAAAACGCAGCGTTCAAAAACGGCGAATTCATCGAAGTCACCGAGAAAGACGTTGAAGGTAAATGGAGTGTTTTCTTCTTCTACCCGGCTGACTTCACCTTCGTATGCCCAACCGAACTGGGTGACGTTGCAGACCATCACGAAGAATTCCAGAAACTGGGTGTAGATATCTACTCTGTTTCTACCGACACGCACTTTACCCACAAAGCCTGGCACGGTTCTTCTGACACCATCGCAAAAATCAAATACGCGATGATCGGTGACCCAACTGGCGCGCTGACCCGTAACTTCGAAATCATGCGCGAAGACGAAGGTCTGGCAGACCGCGGTACCTTCATCGTTGACCCGGAAGGCATCATCCAGGCGATCGAAATCACCGCAGAAGGCATTGGCCGTGACGCATCTGACCTGATCCGTAAAGTGAAAGCAGCTCAGTACGTTGCTTCTCACCCAGGTGAAGTTTGCCCGGCAAAATGGAAAGAAGGCGAAGCAACCCTGGCTCCATCACTGGACCTGGTTGGCAAAATCTAAGCCAACATCACGCCATTCGATCTTTCTCTATCGGGTGCTACGGCACCCGATTTTCATGACAGGAACTCACTATGCTCGACACCAATTTAAAAACCCAACTCAAGGCTTACCTTGAGAAACTAACGAAACCGGTTGAGTTGATTGCCACATTGGATGATGGCGCTAAATCCACAGAGATCCGTACTCTGCTGGCCGATATCGCGAGCTTGTCAGAAAAAGTCAGCTTCCGTGAAGAGAACGATCGTCCGGTTCGTAAACCCTCTTTCCTGATCACCAACCCAGGCCGTAACAGTGGGCCGCGCTTTGCCGGTTCGCCAATGGGTCACGAATTTACTTCACTGGTTTTAGCCTTGCTGCAAACCGGTGGACATCCTTCGAAAGAAGCGCAAAGCCTGCTGGATCAGGTTGTGGCGCTGGAAGGCGACTTCCACTTCGAAACGTATTACTCACTGTCGTGCCACAACTGTCCTGACGTGGTACAGGCGCTGAACCTGATGGCGGTGCTGAACCCGCGTATCAGCCATACCGCGATTGACGGCGGTATGTTCCAGAACGAAATCACCGAGCGCAACGTGATGGGCGTGCCGGCCGTGTTCCTGAACGGTAAAGAGTTCGGGCAGGGTCGTCTGAGCCTGGCGGAAATCGTCGGTAAAGTGGACACCAATGCCGATAAGCGCGCGGCGGAAGAGCTGAACAAACGTGATGCCTACGAAGTGCTGATCGTCGGCAGCGGCCCGGCGGGCGCAGCAGCGGCCATCTACTCGGCACGTAAAGGTATTCGTACTGGCCTGATGGGCGAGCGTTTCGGTGGCCAGGTGTTGGATACCGTAGATATCGAAAACTATATCTCTGTGCCGAAAACTGAAGGCGCTAAGCTCGCCGGTTCTCTGCGTGCCCACGTTGATGATTACGACGTGGATGTGATTGATACCCAGAGCGCCATCAAGCTGATTCCAGCGGTGAAAGAGGGCGGTCTGCACGCGATTGAAACGGCATCTGGCGCAGTATTGAAATCTCGCAGCATCATCATTGCCACCGGCGCACGCTGGCGCAATATGGGCGTGCCGGGTGAAGAGCAGTATCGCACCAAGGGCGTGACTTACTGCCCACACTGCGACGGTCCGCTGTTTAAAGGCAAACGCACCGCGGTCATTGGCGGCGGTAACTCTGGCGTGGAAGCGGCTATCGATTTGGCAGGCATTGTTGAGCACGTTACGCTGCTGGAATTTGCCAGCGAAATGCGCGCCGACAAAGTGCTACAAGACAAACTGCGCAGCCTGAAAAACGTCGATGTGATTCTGAATGCACAGACCACCGAAGTGAAAGGCGACGGCAGCAAAGTCACCAGCCTGACGTACATTGACCGTAATAACCAGACCAGCCACGAAATCGCGCTGAGCGGTATCTTCGTGCAGATTGGTTTGTTGCCAAATACCACCTGGCTGGAAGGTGCGGTTGAGCGCACCAAAATGGGCGAAATCATCATTGATGCCAAGTGTGAAACCAGCCTGAAAGGCGTGTTCGCGGCCGGCGACTGCACCACGGTGCCGTACAAGCAGATCATCATCGCCAGCGGTGAAGGCGCGAAAGCCTCACTCAGCGCCTTTGATTATTTGATTCGTACCAAACCGGCTGAATAAGTTTTTGCGATAGCCACGCAACAGCCCTGCAACCTGTGTTGCAGGGCTTTTTTTATATATGGATGTTGCTAACCCAACCAGCGTTTTGCTTCGGCATCACTGATATCGCGGTAATACACCTTGTTCAGATATTCGCCGCATCGTTGACAACGCGCTTCAATGTGAGTGGAAAAATAAGTTCTGCCGGTGGGAGAAATCGCGCCCTTGCGGGATATTTGGATGTTGTGCCATTTATGCGCATGTGGAATAAAGCTGAAGAATTTTAATTTCATTATCGCTACCGGAATCGAGTGGGCGGGGTTTCTCTTCAAATCCGGAGGGCTATTAGGCCGTTTTTTGCGCAAAATGAGGTTGATATTTATCAAGTTGAAATGAGTCTTGTCTCAAATGATTGGTTGTTTATTGGTGATTAGCAGTGCCACTTTCATCACATCGGCTGATTTACAAGCCTCGACGCTGCCATTATCCTGTCTGCGGCATGAAGCAACACCTGCATGCTATGACTCGGGGTGCCCCTGTAAACAGGGCTGAGATACACCCGCTGACCTGATCTGGATAATGCCAGCGTAGGGAAGTCAGATGCCTGACCGCATTCGCCTTCTTGATCGCCGGTTGGGAGCCTTATGAAAAAGCCTGACCTTCTTTCCCCTGCGCAACTCGCGCACTCACTGCAACTGCTGCGTCAGCAAGCGCCACTGGTGCACTGCATGACGAATGACGTGGTGCAAACCTTTACTGCCAATGTGCTGCTGGCGCTGCAAGCTTCGCCTGCGATGGTGATCGATCCTGAAGAGGCGGCACAATTCGCGGGTTTTGCCGATGGGTTATTGATTAACGTCGGCACGCTAACGCGCAATCGTCGTGATGCCATGTTAGCGGCGGTGCAAGCCGCGCAAAGCGCAGGCACGCCGTGGACGCTGGATCCGGTGGCGGTCGGCGCATTAACGCTGCGCACCGCCTTCTGCCAACAGTTGCTGAGCCTGCAACCGGCGGCGATTCGCGGTAATGCTTCAGAAATTCTCGCCCTGGCGAACCAGGCAAGCGGCGGACGCGGTGTGGACAGCCTGCATCAGGCGGATGCTGCGCTAAGTGCGGCCCAGCAACTGGCAGGTGATTACCAAACCGTTGTAGCGGTTACCGGTGAAGTCGATTACGTCACTGACGGTGTGCAAACACTGGCCATTCCCGGTGGCAGTCCGCTGATGACGCGCGTGGTGGGCACAGGTTGCGCGCTGTCGGCGGTGGTTGCCGCCTTTAGCAGCTTACCGGGCGATCGCCTGCAACATGTCGCTGCGGCCTGCCGCGTGATGTCGCTGGCCGGTGAGCTGGCCGCGCGTAAAGTCGAAGGGCCGGGCAGTTTTGTCGCCACGTTCCTTGATACGTTGTGGACGCTGGAGGTGCATGCATGAAACGCATCAACGCGTTAACCATTGCTGGCACCGATCCGAGCGGCGGCGCGGGTATTCAGGCCGACCTCAAAGCCTTTTCCGCGCTGGGCGCTTATGGCACCAGCGTTATCACTGCGCTGGTGGCACAAAACACCTGCGGCGTGCGGTCGGTCTATCGCATCGAACCTGATTTCGTTGGCGCGCAACTCGATTCGGTGCTGGATGATGTGCGCATTGATGCCGCTAAGATTGGCATGCTGTCAGAAACCGCGATTGTCGAAGTGGTGGCCGAGCGGCTAAAACGGGCCCGTTTGCCGTTTGTGGTGCTGGATACGGTAATGCTCGCCAAAAGCGGCGATGCGCTGCTGTCGCCGGATGCAGTAGCCAGCGTGCGCGAATTGCTGCTGCCGCAGGTGTCGCTGATCACGCCAAATCTGCCGGAAGCCGCCGCGCTGTTGGGACGCGTGATGGCGCAGGATGAGAAAACCATGTTGCAGCAGGGCGATGCGCTGCTCGATCTTGGCTGTGAAGCGGTGCTGATGAAGGGCGGACATCTTAGCGATGCCGAAAGCCCGGATTGGCTGATTACCCGCGACGGACGTCAGCGCTTTACCGCGCCACGTGTTAACACGCGTCACACGCATGGTACGGGGTGTTCGCTGTCGGCGGCGCTGGCCGCGTTGCGTCCGCGTCATGATGATTGGGTGACAACGGTGGCAGAAGCCAAAGCCTGGCTGCAGCAAGCGTTGCTGCACGCCGATTCGCTGGAAGTAGGAAAAGGTATTGGGCCGGTGCACCATTTCCATCAGTGGTGGTAGGGCGTAACGCCAGATTGCCGCTTTTTCATTGCGCATCCGTCTGAAAAATGGAGTCAGCAATTTGCCTGCCTGGTGCATTCCGGTCCAGGCTGTTGGGGGCGAATCGGCAACGGCCGGTTCCAATCCAGCTATTTATCAGGAGCGAACATGACGGACATCGTACAGTTATTGGGCAAAGAAGCGGACAGCCTTCTTCAACATCGCTGCATGACTCTTCCAGCGGATAGCCTCTATTTACCCGGCGCGGATTATGTCGATCGCGTCATGATCGACAACAATCGCTCTCCCACCGTATTACGCAATATGCAAACGCTGTACAACACCGGACGTCTGGCGGGCACCGGCTATTTATCGATTCTGCCGGTCGATCAGGGCGTTGAGCACTCAGCGGGCGCCTCCTTTGCCGCCAATCCGGCCTATTTCGATCCGAAGAATATTGTTGAGCTGGCGATTGAAGCCGGCTGTAACTGCGTGGCATCCACCTATGGCGTGCTGGCCTCGGTGGCACGCCGCTATGCGCATCGCATTCCGTTTATGGTGAAGCTGAACCATAACGAAACCCTGAGTTATCCCACCCAATACGATCAGACGTTGTATGCCAGCGTTGAGCAGGCGTTCAATCTGGGCGCGGTGGCGGTTGGCGCAACGATCTACTTCGGTTCTGAACAATCGCGTCGGCAGATCGAAGAGATCTCGGTAGCCTTTGAACGTGCGCATGAGCTGGGCATGGTGACGGTATTGTGGGCTTATCTGCGTAATGATGCTTTCAAGAAAGAGGGCGTTGATTATCACGCCAGCGCCGATTTAACCGGCCAGGCCAACCATCTGGCGGCCACCATCGGAGCGGATATCGTTAAGCAGAAGATGGCGGAAAATAACGGTGGCTATAACGCGGTCAAATTTGGTCATACCGATGAACGCGTGTATAGCAAACTGACCACAGAAAACCCGATTGATTTGGTGCGTTACCAGTTGGCAAACTGCTATATGGGACGTGCGGGATTGATTAACTCTGGCGGTGCATCGGCCGGAGAAACCGATATCGCGGAGTCGGTGCGAACCGCCGTGATTAACAAACGTGCTGGCGGCATGGGGCTGATTCTTGGGCGTAAAGCGTTTAAAAAGTCGTTGAAAGAGGGCGTGCAGCTGATTAATGCGGTGCAGGATGTGTATTTGTCAAAAGACGTTACCATCGCTTAAATGTGAGAAAGGTCGCCATGAATGGCGACCCTACGTTCACAGAGCTGGGTTATCGTAGGGTGCGCATTCATGCGCACCTGCATAACCAGGCAATTAATTGCTTAAGTGTGCTGCATTACGCCATGAATGGCGAACTCTCAAATTAAGGCGCTTCAAACCACTCGCTGTTACGCTCGGCAATCGGCGTGATGGTCATAATCATCTCCTGCAAATGGCGGCGCATTGCGGTTTCAGCCGCCTCGACATCATGTGCTTTTAACGCGCTATAGATATCTTCATGCTGCTGAATTAAACGCTCTGGCGGCGACACTTCGCTCAACGTCAGAAAACGCACGCGGTCCATGGTGGCTTTGATGTTCTCCACCGTTTCCCATGCCAGCAGGCAGTTAATCCCTTCAGCAATCAACCGGTGAAACTCATCATCCAGCGTTAAAAATGCCTGGCTGTCATGACGCTCAGCGGCGAGACGTTGCAGCTGTAAGTTATGCTCCAGCGCCATCAATCCCGTCGCACCGATTTCCTGCGCAGCGCGGCGTACCACGGCGATTTCTACCGCTTCACGGATAAAGCGACCATCGGCCACACGCTGGGCGGAGATCTTGCGAACGAAGGTTCCGCGCTGCGGTAAAACCTGCACCAACCCGGCTTCTGCCAGCTTGATAAAGGCTTCACGCACCGGCTGACGTGACACGTTAAAACGCGCCGACACTTCCTTCTCCGACAGCAGCGAGCCCGGATGAATAACGCAGGTCACAATATCTTTGCGCAGATAACGATAGATCTGCTGATTTACCGGTTCGCTGGTGGTTATGGTATAGGCAGTCGACATGCAGCAATATCCGTATTACGGCTGGCATCTGCCAGCCCGTTAAGAAAGGTTCAGTCTAATCAGCACGCTGCGTCTGCGCTACACATTTGTGCAGGCGCTTAGCCTTGTGTGACGAGGCTTTGAACCGTGGCGCGCGCGCCCTGTTGTACCAATTGCAGATACAGTTCGGTTACGCGAGAGACCAGTACGGTTTCCTTCAGCAGATCGTCGCCGAACACTGCGTTTAGGCCGAGCAACGCCTTAACGCGCGCCGCACCTTCCTCACTGTTAGCCACGATGTCTGCCAGCTGATCTTTCAGTGGATCGCGGATCTCAATGCTTTGACCTTGCTCATCCACGCCGCTGACGTAGCGCATCCAACCGGCAACGCCCAGCAACACGAAATCGCACGAGGTACCCTTGCGCAGATGCCAGCGTGCGCTATCCAGCAGACGCTGCGGCAGCTTTTGTGTGCCATCGGTGGCGATTTGATAGGTGCGATGTTTGATGGCGCGGTTCTCATAACGCGCAATCAGTGAATCGGCGTACGCCTCGAGATCGACGCCCTGGGTGCGCAGCGTCGGCGCCTGATCCTGCAACATCAATGCGCGTGCCGCCTGACGATAGCTGGCATCGGCTATACAATCGCTGATGTGCTCATAACCGGCGAGATAACCGAGATAGGCCAGGAATGAGTGGCTGCCATTGAGCATACGCAGCTTCATCTCTTCGAACGGCAGCACATCGCTGACCAGCTCAGCGCCCGCGTTTTCCCATGCCGGACGACCGTTGACAAAGTTGTCTTCAATCACCCACTGGAAGAAAGGCTCGGCTTCCACCGCCACCGGATCGCGGCTGCCTAAGCGCGCTGCCAACGTGTCGAACGCTGCATCGGTCATTGCAGGCACGATGCGATCCACCATAGTTGAAGGGAAGGTGATATGCGTCTGGATATAGTCCGCCAGCTCAGTGCTATGGCGCTCGGCTAACTGCGTGATCACGTTGCGCGTAACATGACCGTTTTCCGGCATGTTATCGCATGACATCACGCTAAACGGCGGCAAATTGCGTTGGCGGCGGCGGATAATCGCCGCCAGGATCAAGCCGGGCAGCGAGCGTGGCTCAGTAGGATTAGCGAGATCGTGCACAATGTCAGGATGATCAGGGTTGAGCTTGCCGCTTGAAGGCATGTAGCAGTAGCCTTTCTCGGTCACCGTCATCGAGACTATCGCCACCTCCGGCTGACTCATCGCTTCAATGACCGCCTCAATGCCGTCACCTTTGCCGTGCAGGGCTTGCGTCACTACGCCAATCACGCGCGTGTGTAAGCTCTCATCGGCCATTTCGGTCAGCGTGTAAAGCAGATCCTGCTGACGCAGCGCCTGAATCAGCGTGCCGCTATTGAGATTCACTTCGCAATAACCCCAATCGCTGCCCTGTGCGGCCAGTTTATCGGTCGCCAGCGCCTGGTGCGCCCGATGAAACGCCCCGAAACCGATGTGTACCATGCGGGTTTTGAGTTGCGTGCGGTCATAAGCGGGGCGTTGGACATCAGCGGGGAGGCGTTCAAGCTCTAACATAGTCATTCCTTTTCGCAAATGGGGCGCTCAGCGCCCCATGAGATTTACACAGAAACCGGTTTATTGTTGGCTTTAGGTTCACGTATCACCAGCAGTACCAGCAGTGCCCCAACGCCAGCCACCGCACCCGCGAGGATAAAGGCACTGTCAAACTTACCCGAGTGCTGCACGATGAAACCGGTGACTACCGGACCGATAACGCCTGACAGGCTGCCAATCAGATGGATAAAGCCACTGATGCTGCCGACACGGCTTTTGTGCACCACATCCTGCACAATCGCCCAGTAAATCGCACCGGTGATGTAGAGGAAGAAGATGGAGATCGACATCATGATCACCGCCGAGTTGACCTCTTTTATCGTACCTGCCAGCGCCACGCAAATCGCCGCAGCGGTAAGTGACACCACCAGCACAATTTTGCGCGAAAGCAGCAATTTACCGGTGATGTTGAAAATTTTATCAGAGATCCAGCCACCTAATGCCAGGCCAACGAAGCCAACAATCCACGGAATCATGGTGGTGATGCTCATCGCTTTGATGTCGAGGCCGTGCGCCTGCACCAAATACGCCGGGAACCAGCTCAGGAAGAAGAACAGAATGTAGTTGTAGCAGAAGAAGGCAAACGCGGTGACCAGAATGATCGGCTGGCGCAGATAGAAGCCCAAACCGTGCGCGTTACCGCGCGGATCGATCACGTCGGCCGGCTCTTCGGCTTTCAGTTTTTCCACTAACGCACGCTCTTCGGCGGAGATACGTTTGCTTTTCGCTGGGTTATCTGACGCGAAGAAGAACCACAGCGCCAGCCAGACGAAACCAATCGCGGCGATCACCACGAACGCTGGACGCCAGCCGAACGACAGCGCCAGATAGCCGACAATCGGACCGGCAACCGCGCCACCCAGCGGCGAACCTGAGCTCAGTAAACCCATCGCTGTCGCAGCTTGTTTTTTCGGGAACCAGCCGTTGATGGCTTTGTTTGCTGAAGCAGAAATCGGGCCTTCCGCCATGCCAAACAGCACGCGCAGAATCATCATTGACCAGAAGCCGGTTGCCATCGCCGTCAAACCGCAGAACAGCGACCACATGCCAACGGCGGTGCCGAGCACGATGGTGGGACCGAATTTATCGGTCGCCAGGCCACCGATAAAGTTGAAGAGGGCATAACCGAAGAAGAAGCTGCCGAAAATCATGCCGAACTGTTCGGCGTTGATCATCAGGTCTTTTTCCACCATCGGGACAGTCAAAGAGAGGGCGATACGATCAAGGTAATTGATCATAAACACCAGGAACAACAGCAGTACGAGGGTCCAGCGCAGGTTCTTAAACATAGAAACTCCGTCATCGTCATTTTTTATAGTAATAATGCCGGCGGGTAAGTGACCGGCATGGGGACACCTGGTGTGCGGGTTAACTTAACCCATTTGTAGGATCACTTTGCAGCAGGTGCGGGGATCTTTTTCGAACAGCGTCATGGCTTGTTCAACTTCCGCCAGCGGGAAGTAGTGTGTTACCAGTTTCTCTGGCTGGATCTGGCCTTGCTCAATCCACTCAATCACCTGCGGGAAGCGATGGCTATTGAGGCGTGAGGTGAACAACGACAGCTCTTTGCTGGTGAGACTTTGCTGTGTGATGCTGCACGGTTCACCTGAAAAGCCCAGCAGGCCGATACGCGCCGCCGGTGAGGCGAGGGCGGCGGCTTCAGACAGAATCGAAGGATGGCAGGCGGCATCGATAATCAGCGTTGGCTGCACGCCTTCCAGCTGTGCGGCTAACGGAATCTCGCTGTTGTTGAACACTTGATCGGCACCGTTTACCTGCGCCAGCGCCAGACGCTCAGGCAGGCGATCGACCACCAATACGTGCTCAACGCCGTACACGCCTTTCAGCACCTGAATGGCGGTGAGGCCCATCGGGCCGGCACCGTAAATCAGCGCCACATCGTTTGGCTGTGGTTTGAGGAAAGCGGTGATATTAGCCGCGATGGTGAAAGGTTCGACCATGCTGGCGAGTTTGTCGGGAACGCTATCCGGCAAGCGGAAGGCATTTTTCGCGGGTGCCACGGCATATTCGCTAAAGCCGCCGTCGCGATGTACCCCGATCACCTGCAACGCTTTGCAGACATTCGGGCGACCAATGGAGCAGGGATAGCACTGACCGCAGCTGACAACCGGATCGACTGCGACGCGCTCGCCAATACGGCTGCTGGCTACGCCATCACCGACGGCGTCAATCCGGCCAAAAAATTCGTGACCAATCACGCGCGGATATTTCGCAAAAGGATTATGACCGTGCCAGATATGCACATCGGACCCGCAGATGCTGGCGAATTGCACCTTTACGCGGACTTCACCTGCAGCGGGTTGCGGCAGTGGACGCTCTGCCAGTACCAGTTCACCCGGTTGTTCAATCACCACACTTTTCATCATCTACTCCTTGCTGGCTGCCTTGCTGGAAGGGCGAACCGGCTTTAACGGGAATGCAATGATGAAAAAATACGCGCACAAATACTACCATACAAGTCGGCGTTACAGA
Organism: Enterobacter ludwigii; assembly: GCA_900068845.1. Classification (GTDB taxonomy): domain Bacteria; phylum Pseudomonadota; class Gammaproteobacteria; order Enterobacterales; family Enterobacteriaceae; genus Pantoea; species Pantoea ludwigii_A. The sequence goes on along the minus strand of CEFQ01000005.1, from coordinate 740,180 downwards.
GTTGTGAACAGAATCACAGAGCGTGGATTATGGGTTGATCGCAGAAGGAGAGTTATTACGACGTCCGGGAACGATTTCGTGGGGGTGGCCATTTAGGGTGTAATGCTTGTCAGTTAAGAGATGATAATCCCAACGACCTGGCGAACATATTGTAGCGGCGCAATTTATTGCGCGATAAATCGCGCCGCTACGGAATGTGCGGTAATTAATTCGGGGCTTAAATGATCGGCATTAGGCCATTTAGGATGACCGTGATATGAGGAATGGCGACCCTACAACGACAAAACCCGCTCAGGTTTCCCTGAGCGGGTTTTTAAATTTGGCTCCTCTGACTGGACTCGAACCAGTGACATACGGATTAACAGTCCGCCGTTCTACCGACTGAACTACAGAGGAATCGTTTGAACGGGGCGCATATTATCGAGCGGACCCCGCCTTGTCAAAGCTCTTTTTTCACAATGCGCTCTGACTGCTGAATAAAGCGTCAATTAGGCGATCAACCCTTGATTCACACCGGGAAATCACACCGTGTAAGGATACTTTTGTGATTTTGATCACTATCACTATGCAAAATTACATTCTGATTTGTCGATTTTGTCAGATACCTCGCATGCATGATCACAGATATTTCATTTTGCCGTTGTAGAGGTGAAAAGCGAAACATATATTCCAACTCACTTCTTAAGCGAATGCGGGATAAGTCATGAACAAAGTCAGAATCGGTATGATTGGCAGTGGTTACATCGGGCGTTGTCACGCGATTGCTTATGCGCAGGCACCCACGGTTTTTGCCCTTAAAGGCGAGATCGTGCGTGAGATGCTGGCGGAAGTGAATCCAGAGCTGGCAGCAAAACAGGCGTCAACCTTTGGCTTTACACGTTCCACCGGTGACTGGCGTGAACTGGTGCGCGATCCGAACATCGATGTGGTTGATATCTGCGCCCCGAACTTCCTGCACAAAGAGATGGCGCTGGAAGCGATTCGCAACGGTAAACACGTCTACTCTGAAAAACCGCTGTCACTGTCCGTGGCCGATGCGGAAGAGATGGTGCAAGCGGCGCAGCAGGCGGGCGTGAAAACGTTGGTCGGTTTTAACTACATGAAAAACCCCACCAGCCAGCTGGCGCGTGAGATCATCGCTCGTGGCGAAATTGGTGACGTGGTGCATTTCTACGGCACGCACAATGAAGATTATCTGGCGCGTCCGGAAACACCGCTCGACTGGCACTGCCAGAAAGCGCTGGCAGGATTGGGCGCGCTTGGCGACCTGGCCGCGCACATTGTGAATATGGCGCATTATCTGGTCGGCGATATTGAAGAAGTCAGTGGCGATATGATGACGGTGATCAAGGAGCGCCCGGACCCGAAAGAGACGTCGCGCCTGCTGCCGGTAGAAAACGAAGATCAGGCCAGCGCCTTACTGCGCTTTAAAAATGGGGCACACGGCGTGTTTGAAACCTCGCGTATCGCCTGCGGCAGCAAAATGGGCCTGACCTATGTGGTCACCGGCACCAAAGGCACGCTGCGCTATTCCCAGGAACGCATGGCCGAGTTGGAGCTGTATATCCATGATGAACCGGCAGGGCGTCAGGGATTCAAAACCATTTTGACCGGTCCCGCGCATCCGGATTACGCCAATTTCTGCGTTTCAGCCGGTCACGGTATCGGTTTCAACGATCAGAAAACCGTCGAAATTCGCGATTTGATTAATGGCATTGCTGCTGGCGATCGCATGTGGCCGGATTTTGCCGAAGGGTTGCAGGTGCAGAAGGTGTTGGAAGCGGTAGCGATTTCCGCGCTGGAACGCCGCTGGATGAAAGTGTAATTACAAGGACTTATGCAGAATCGTAGGGTCGCCATTCATGGCGACCTGGATACGGGATTAAGCCAGCAACGGGCACTGCGGCGGCAAACGACAGCTTAACGCGCCCGGCAACACCTCAATGTCAAACGCGCTGCCGCTTAGAGGTTCACCATCCAGATTAAACGTCATCTCATGGGGGGAACGGATGTTCAGCGACTGCAGCTGCGCCGTGACAATATTCGGATTTTCGTCATCACGCGTCAGTGAATGCAACAGCGTTGGCAGCAGCTCTTGCGCCGTGACGATACTGAGATTGAGCTGACCGTCATTGATCAGTGCATCCGGGCAGAGCTTTTGTCCGCCACCGGCCTGACGTCCATTGCCAATGCCAATAACCAGCGCATCGCCTTGCCAGTTAAAGCCGGGTCCGCTGATCTCACAACTGTCGGGCTTCAGCGCATCGACACGCATTAAGCCATGAATAAAGTACGACACGCCGCCTAACGCAGATTTCAGTTTTTCAGGCGTTTCGGTGGTGATGCGCGTACCAAAACCGCCGGTCGCCATATTGATAAAATAGCGATCGCCGTTCACGCGCGCCAAATCAATCGCGCTGGCTTTCCCCACCAGCGCGAGGCGCAATGCCGGTTCCATGCCTTCGGGAATCCCCACGCTGGTTGCAAAATCATTGGCGGTGCCGAGCGGCAAAATACCCAGCGCCGGACGCTGCTGTTCAGGCAATCCCGCCAGCGAGGTCGCGATCTCGTTGATGGTGCCATCGCCGCCGCCGGCTACAACGGTTTCTGCCTGCAAAGCGACCGCTTCTTGCACATAGCGATCGCAGTCACCTTTTTCCCAGGTGACGCGCACCGCCAGATTAAAGCCTTCATCACGCAGCGTGTTCACCGCAGCGCGCAAATCTTCATTACCTGCGCCTTTCCCATTCAGGATCAGCAGCGTCAGCGGTTTGTTTTGCATTATCAGTTCCTTGGTGCGAGATACAGAGCACAGGTTATAGCATAGCTGCAGAGAGAACTTTATCGGTGGGGGATTAAAAAAAGAAAACCCGCACGGGGGAGCCGGGCGGGTGAATGAGGTGGTTCCTGGTACTACCTGCTTTTAATTGTTACTCGTTAGCAGCAGGCGGGATTCTAAAGCGAGGCGAAGAGAGGGTCTGTGATCCTAATCTAACTTCGCCATTTTCTTTTCTTTAAGTGCGATTTTTTCCATGTGGATCGTATGTGCTATTGCCATCGGTAAAGTTACGCAGTAGCAGCGCAAAGGCAAGTTTGACCGATTCCGGCACCGGGATCCACACGCGATGCCCATCACCTGGCGCAACGTCCACCGCCGATCCTTTATCATTCTGCATGGTTTCAAGCGTACAGTTGAGGTTGCCTTCCGGCGTCATGATTTCAACCGCATCACCCAGCATAAACTTGTTCTTTACCGCAATCTGCGCCCAGTCGCCGCGACGTTCGCCAGTGAATTCACCAACAAACTGCTGGCGCTCGGAGATCGAGAAACCTTGCTCATAGTTTTGATAGCTGTCGTGCGTATGACGGCGCAAAAAACCTTCGGTGTAACCGCGATGCGCCAAACCTTCCAGCGTCTCAAGCAGCGCCGGATCAAACGGTTTACCCGCCGCGGCATCATCAATGGCGCGGCGATAAACCTGAGCCGTGCGCGCGCAGTAGTAAAAGGATTTGGTGCGGCCTTCAATTTTCAACGAATGCACGCCCATCTGGCTCAGGCGTTCGACGTGCGCCACCGCACGCAAATCTTTTGAGTTCATGATGTAGGTGCCGTGTTCATCCTCGAAGGCACTCATCACTTCACCCGGCTTCATCTTCTCTTCCAGCAGAAACACGCGATCGGTGGTATCGCCCACGCCCAGCGTAGGTTCCTGCACCTTAACCGGCTGATGGAAACCGACAATGTTGCCAATCTCATCCTGTTTGCCTTCTTCCACTTTGTATTCCCAGCGGCAAGCATTGGTGCAGGTACCTTGGTTAGGATCGCGTTTATTGAGGTAGCCCGAGAGCAGGCAGCGACCGGAATAGGCCATGCACAGTGCGCCGTGCACGAAGATCTCAATCTCCATTGCTGGCACCTGCTGGCGAATTTCGGCGATCTCATCCAGCGACAGCTCGCGTGAAAGAATTACGCGCGTCAGCCCCATTTGCTGCCAGAATTTCACCGTGGCCCAGTTGACCGCGTTGGCCTGCACCGACAAGTGAATCGGCATCTGCGGGAAGGCTTCGCGTACCAGCATGATCAAACCAGGATCGGACATAATCAGCGCGTCCGGCTGCATCGCCACTACCGGCGTCAGATCGCGAATGAAGGTTTTCAGTTTGGCGTTGTGTGGGGCGATATTGACCACCACGTAGAATTTTTTACCGAGCTCATGGGCTTCATTGATGCCCTTCGCCAGAATCTCGTGGGTGAATTCGTTGTTGCGCACGCGCAGGCTGTAGCGCGGCTGCCCGGCATACACCGCGTCAGCGCCGTAGGCAAAGGCATAGCGCATATTCTTCAGCGATCCCGCTGGAGAAAGCAGTTCAGGTTTTAACATGGATTTTCTCACTGATGTCAGGTCAGCATGCCATCACGGATGGCAGGTGCAGCGGCCGCATTAAGCGGCCCTGCAAAAGGTGGGGAATTGTAGGCAGGGCCGCACCCGATGTAAATTGACCTGGATCAATGTAAACCGTTGCTGGCTACAGCAAGCGGCAGACGTCAGCTTCCCAGCGATAACCCATGCCGTATACCGCGCGAATAAACGGCTGTTCCGCATCGAGGCTTTCCAGCTTACGACGCAGATTTTTGATGTGGCTATCAATGGTACGATCGGTTACCACGCGGTAATCGTCGTAAAGATGATTCAGCAACTGCTCGCGTGAGAATACCTTGCCCGGCTCCAGCGCCAGGGTTTTCAGCAGACGAAACTCCGCAGGCGTTAATTCCAACTGCTGTTCACGCCAGCTGGCCTGGAAACGACTCTCATCGATATGCAGATGCGATTCCTGTTGTGCCTCTTCCGGCGATCGTTTGACGCGGCGTAAAATTGTTTTCACGCGCGCCACCACTTCACGCGGGCTGAATGGCTTGCAGACATAGTCATCCGCGCCGATTTCCAGTCCCAGCAGGCGATCGATCTCTTCAGTGCGAGCAGTGACCATAATAATCGGCAGCTCAGAGAAGCGGCGAATTTCGCGGCACAACGTTAAGCCGTCACGGCCAGGCAGCATCAAATCCAGCAGCACCAGATCCGGCGGTGTTTGTTGCACGTAACTCAACACCTCGTTACCGTCGGCAATGTGGTGAGTGCGATAGTTGGACGCCTGCAGATAATCAATCATCAGCTGCGCCAGTTTGGGTTCATCTTCTACAACAAGGATCAGAGGATCGCTATTTTCCGGGCTCATAAGTGGCGTCTAGTGAGGAACATACGGCAAGTTTAGCGTGATTTGCAGTCCACCTAAATCAGAGTGATCCGCACTAATATTGCCTTCATGGGCCTCGGCGATGTTTTTACAGATCGCCAGGCCAAGCCCAGAGCCGCCGCTGGCGCGATTACGTGAACTTTCCGCGCGGAAAAAACGCTCAAATAATTGGGCCTGATGGACCGCATCAACACCCGGCGCGCTATCGGCAAAGCTCAGCTGCCAGTATTCGCCAACACGCTGCATGGAAAGCTGCACCGCGCCGCCGGCATCGGTGTAGCGCAGGCTGTTTTCCAGCAAATTGGTAAACAGCTGCATCAGGCGGTCAGGATCGCCAAAGCTCTCCGCCTGCGCGGGTAACGCCAGATTGAGCGATAAACCGCGACTGCGGTAACGTTCGCCGAAGCTGCCCGCCACCACTTCCAGCAGATTAACCAGATCCACCGGCTGTTTGCGATAGGCGAGGGCGCCTGCGTCGGAAAGCGACAGCTGGTGCAGATCGTCGACCAGTTTGGTCAGCAGCGAGACTTCGCTTTGTAACGAGCTGATGGCTTCTGGCGTCAGCTTGCGCACGCCATCCTGCATCGCTTCCAGCTCACCGCGCAGGATCGCCAGCGGCGTGCGCAGTTCATGGGAAATATCGGCCATAAAGGCGCGGCGGTTGCTTTCATTCTTTTCCAGCGAGCTGGCGAGCTGGTTGAAGTCGCGGCCCAGCTGACCCAGTTCATCGCTGCTGCCCACTTCCACGCGGGTCGCGAAATTGCCCGCCGCCAAATGGTGCGTGCCATCCACCAGCCGTTTAACGGGGGCGAGCAGGCCGCGCGCCAGTAGCCAGGTGACCAGCGCCGCCAGTAAACCGGTCAACGCTACAATCAGCCAACTGGTGCGCCGCTGTTGCTGATCAAAGTTGATATCGGTGCTGCGCGTTAGCCGTTCGACCGGGGAAGCAATCACCCAGCCGACAATCTTGCCGCTGCTGGTAGTGATGTTGCGCCGGGTGCCTTCCGGTGGCACCGGCTGACGTGGGCCAGACAGCACTTTGTATTGCTGGTCGATAATCCAGAACTGCGTGCGCCAGCCATGCGGTGGTAGCTGGTTGACGCTGCCAGGATTCTGCTCCAGCGAACGCAGAATCGAGAAAATCAGCCGGTCATTATTGCGCAGAAAATCCCAGTTGCCATGCTGCTCATACTGATCGGCCAGCGCATCGCTCAGCAGGGTTAAACGCTGCTCGTTGCCTTTTTTAATGTAATCGACAAAACCATGCTCAAAGCTAAGCCGTACGCCCCAATGCATGGTGATGATCACCAACATGCAGGTGGAGAAAATCGCCGCAAACAGTTTGGCGCCAATGCCCCATTTTACCGGCCGCTTCATGCTTTACTCCTGCCTCTAAGATCAACGTTTTTACTGACATTCTTCGGTACACGCCAGAACACCAGCGCGGGCAGCACAATGACCAGCGCCATGCACAGATAGGTATAAATGAAGGTTTGATGGGCGGCTGCGCTGTCGGTGACGACGCCGTGGCCAAAAGCGCCGAGCAGCAAACCGGCAACGGTTACGCCGATACTCATCGACAGCTGCATAATCATCGACAGCAAACTGTTACCGCTCGAGGCCAGATCGTCGGGCAGCTCTTTGAGCGTCAGCGTATTCATCGATGAGAAACGGATGGCGTTCACCATGCCTTGCAGCAATAGCACCACCGGCAGCAGCCAGATCCAGCCGAGCAGCGCCACCAGCGGGAATAGCAGCACCACCAACGCCAGCGCGAGGGTGGCGCCGACCAGCGCATTGCGATAGCCGAACAGGTTGACGATGCGCACCACCACGCGTTTGGTGCCCATGTTGCCGAGCACCATCGGAATCATCATTAAACCGGCGTGGAACGGGCTGTAGCCGAGGCCAACCTGCAGGAAGATCGGCGTTATAAACGGCAACATGCCGCTCCCGATGCGACCGGTAAAACTGCCGAGCAGGCCAATCGAATAGATGCGGTTATCAAATAGTTTCAGGCTGAACAGCGCGTTATCGTTGTTGCGGCCATGCATCAGGTAGAACAGCAGCGAAAATACCCCAACCAGAATCAGTAAGCCGAGCAACAGCGGCGAACCGCCCGAACTGCGCTGGCCGTCTAGCGCCAGCGTCAGCGTGGCCATGCCCACCGCCAGCAGCACAAAGCCGAGGAAATCGAAACGCCGCGTCTGCATGGTGTAGTTGGGCATCAGCGTCAGCGTAGCGATCGCGCCAATAATGCCGACCGGAATGTTGATCAGGAAGATCCAGTGCCAGCTGGCGTACTGCACCAAAATCCCGCCCAGCGCCGGGCCAAGTAGCGGGCCAATTTGTCCCGGCGTGGTGACGAAGGTCATCGCTGACATATATTGCTCGCGCGGCACGATTTTCATCACCGTCAATCGGCCAACCGGCACCATCATCGCGCCACCAATGCCTTGCACCACGCGCGCCATGATCAGCTCATCCAGCGTGGTGGAGAAGGCGCACAGCAGCGAACCGATGCTGAACAGCACAATGGCGCAGAAGAAGATATTGCGCACGCCAAAACGATCCGCCAGCCAGCCGCTGATCGGCAGCGTCACCGCCACGGTCAGCACATAGGAGACGATCACCGAGTGCATATTCAGCGGGCTGACGTTGAGATCGCGCGCCATTGACGGAATCGCGGTATTCACGATGGTGGTGTCTAGCGCCTGCATAAAGAAGCCAAACGCGACGATCCACAACTGCCAGCGCACGGTGGCGTTTTGAGGTGACATGCAAGTACCTGTTATATCAGATCCAATTTTCGCAGATCAGTCCACTTACACGTGAGAATTCACGCAGATTGTTCGATACCAAAGTGAGGGCGGCGCTTCGGGCATGAGCGGCAATGTGAAGATCGTTCAGTCCGATTGGCGTGCCCTTTTTCTCCAGCTCTGCTCGGATTGCGCCATAGTGGAAAGCGGCTTTGGCATCGTAATTAAGCACATCGAGGCGCGAGACGAAATCTTCTACGGTACGCAAGTTACGCTCAGGAAATGCGCTTTTTTCTGAACCGTGAAACAGTTCTGCCAGTGTTATCGTCGAAATGACCATACGGCCAACATTGGCATTAAAACGCTCGAGCACCTCAATTGGTCGCCGTTTAATTACGTAGATCACAATATTGGTGTCCAGCATGTAGCGGTGCATTAAAATGCTTCCCTGTCAGATTGCTCCTGCGAAGCACGCTCATCCATAAAATCATCGCTAACTGTCGGACCGTTAAGAAAAAAACTGTCCCAGGCGTTTTCTACTGGCGTCAAAATCCGTTCTTTGCCAACGGCTCTGACGGTGACATTTTTCACATCATCAGGGAATCGCACGTCTGCAGGAATACGGACGTTTTGCGTCCTGTTGCTGGTAAATACAGTACCTTGTGACATATAAACCTCCTCAGTCATTTACTGGCTAAAGTTTACGCTTTTTATGCTACATAGCAATGGTATATAGCATGTCATTCGATGGCTAAATTAACCGTGTTCTTCTTCCGCCGCAGCTTATCCATCATCAAATAGACCACCGGCGTAGTGTAGAGCGTCAGCAGCTGGCTCATTATCAGGCCACCGGCGATGGTGATACCCAGCGGTTGCCGCAGCTCGGCGCCGTCACCGCTGGTCAGCACCAATGGCAGCGCCCCAAATAGCGCGGCGAGGGTGGTCATCAGAATCGGGCGGAAACGCAGCTGGCACGCCTGGAAAATCGCATCGCGCGCTGACAAATTGCCGTTGCGTTCGGCATCAAGCGCAAAGTCGACCATCATGATGGCGTTTTTCTTCACGATGCCGATCAGCAGCAAAATGCCGATCAGCGCAATCAGGCTAAACGGCGTGTTGAACAGTTCCAGTGCCAGCAGCGCGCCAACGCCTGCGGAGGGCAGCGTGGAGAGGATGGTTAACGGATGCACGTAGCTCTCATACAGAATGCCCAACACGATATACACCGCCGCAATCGCCGCCAGCATCAAGTAAAGCTGGTTGGATTGTGACTGCTGGAACACCTGCGCGGTGCCGGCAAAACTGCCGCGCACGGTGGAAGGCACGCCCAGCGCCGTCACCGAGCGATCAATCGCTTCCGACGCCTGTGACAGCGACACACCTTCCGGCAGGTTGAACGAAATGGTCGACGCCGCCGACAGGCCTTCGTGGTTCACCGACAGCGGTGCATTGGCCGGTTGCCACTTCGCAAACCAGCTCAGCGGAATCGCTTTGCCGTCACTGTTAATCACAAACATCTGATCGAGTGAACTGATGTCCTGGGTGTAGCGCGGATCGACTTCCATCACCACTTTGTACTGATTGAGCGGCTGATAAATGGTGGAGATTTGGCGTTGACCAAAGGCGTTATTCAGCAGGGCGTTAGCGGCAGAAACATCTATGCCGAGTCGCGCCATGCTTTCACGATCGTAGGTCAGATTCATTTCGCTGCCGTTATCCTGCTGATCGGAGTTAACGTCCGCCAGTTCGGGCAGGGCGGCGAACGCCTGACGAATCTTCGGCTCCCATTCACGTAAATCATTCAGGTTATCCGACAGCAAACTGTACTGGTAGCTGGCGTTGGATTCACGTCCGCCAATACGAATATCCTGCACCGCATTGAGGTAGAGATTGGCACCTGGCTCTTTCGCCAGTTTCACGCGCAGCCGTGCAATCACTTCCTGCGCGCTTTCGCTGCGCTCGGAAAGTGGCTTGAGCGAGACGAACATTGAGCCGCTGTTGGTGCGCGAACCGCCGGTAAAACCGGTGACGTTATCCACCGCCGGATCGGCCTTAATGATGTTCATGAAATCCTGTAGCTTGCCACGCATCGCCTGGAACGAAATGCTCTGGTCCGCCGAAATAAAGCCTTGTAAGCGGCCGGTATCTTGCTCTGGCATAAAGGTTTTCGGAATCGAGATGAACAACCACACGGTGAGCGCCACGGTACCGAGCAGCAGCATCAACACCCAAATGGCGTGATTCAGCACCCAGCCGAGCGAGCGCGCGTAGCCGTTTTGCACTTTCATCAGCAGTTTGCCGAAACCACGCGTGCGCGGCTGACTGCGTTTGATCTGCGGCTTCAGCAGGTAGGCACACATCATCGGTGTCAGCGTGACCGAGATAAACAGCGAGATGAGAATCGCCACCGACAGCGTGATGGCAAATTCAGAGAAGAAGCGGCCAATGATGCCGCCAATCATCAGCAGCGGCAGGAACACGGCAATCAGCGACAGACTCATCGACAGCACGGTAAAACCGACTTCTCGCACGCCGGTCAGCGCCGCCTGTAGCGGCTTCATGCCCGCTTCAACGTGGCGCGCAATGTTCTCCAGCACCACAATCGCGTCATCGACGACAAAACCGGTGGCGATGGTTAACGCCATCAGCGACAAATTGTTGAGGCTGAAACCGCACAGATACATGGCGGCGAAGGTGCCAATCAGTGAAACCGGCACCGCGGCGGCGGGGATCAGCGTGGCACGCCAGTCGCGCAGGAAGGCAAACACCACCAGAATCACCAGCGCCACGGCGATGATCAGCGACTGCTCAACTTCATGCAGCGAGGCGCGAATGGTGGGCGATCGATCCTGAGCAATTTGCAGGCCGATAGCGGCGGGGATCACCTCATGCAGTTCTGGCAATTCGCTACGGATACGATCGACGGTATCGATAATGTTGGCTTCCGGCGATTTGCGCACCACCAACAGCACCGCTGCTTTGCCGTTGGTCATACCGGCGTTACGTACGTCCTGCACCGAATCCTGCACGTTGGCGACATCGCTAAGGCGCACCGCCGCACCGTTATTGTAATGCACCACCAGCGGCTGATATTCGCTAGCCGTTTGTAATTCACCGTTGGTACGCAGCTGCCAGCGCTGCTGCAGATCATCAATGGCGCCCTGCGGACGGCGCTGATTGGCGTTGCTGATAGCGGTGCGAACGGCATCAAGCGACACGCCCTGATTGAACAGCGCTTGCGGGTTGAGCTCGACGCGCACCGCAGGCAGCGAGCTGCCGCCGACCGTCACATCGCCCACGCCCTCAATTTGCGAGAGTTTCTGCGCCAGCTGCGTTGAGGCGTAATCATACAGCTGACCGGGATTATAAATGTCGGACGTCATGGTCAGAATCATGATCGGCGCATCGGACGGGTTGGCTTTACGATAGCTCGGACGGCTGGGCATGCCGGTCGGCAACAGGCTTTGAGCGGCATTGATCGCCGCCTGCACATCTCGTGCCGCGCCGTTAATGTCACGGTCAAAATCGAACACCAGAATGATGCGCGTGCTACCCAGCGAGCTGGTGGACGTCATCTCGCTGACACCAGCAATGCGCCCAAGTGAGCGCTCCAGCGGCGTCGCCACCGATGCCGCCATGGTTTCCGGCGACGCGCCGGGCAATGAGGCGGAAATCAGAATCACCGGGAAATCGAGCTGTGGCAGCGGCGCCACTGGCAGCAGGCGGAAACCGAGAATACCGGCCAGCGCAATCGCCAGCGTCAGCAAGGTGGTGGCGACCGGGCGATGAATAAACAGCGCGAAAAACTTCACGACGGCGCCTCCGATCGCTTAAAGCGACGGCGCGTAGCGTGCGACAGGCGATCAAACAGCAGGTAGATCACCGGCGTGGTGAACAGGGTCAGCACTTGGCTCACCACCAAACCGCCGACCATCGCGATACCCAATGGACGACGCAACTCCGCGCCGACGCCGGTACTCAGCATCAACGGCAGCGCACCAAGCAGCGCCGCCAATGTGGTCATCAGGATCGGACGGAAACGCAGTAAACACGCCTGATAAATCGCCTCGCGCGGCGGCATGCCTTGCTCACGCTCCGCCGCCAGCGCGAAGTCGATCATCATGATGGCGTTTTTCTTCACGATACCGATCAGCAAGATGATGCCAATGATGGCGATGATATCCAGCTCGTTGCCGCTCAGCATCAGCGCCAGTAACGCGCCGACGCCAGCGGTGGGAAGCGTGGAGAGAATGGTGATTGGATGAATAAAGCTTTCGTACAGCACGCCGAGCACGATATACATCGCCACCACGGCGGCCACGATCAGCCATACGGTGCTGGACAACGCGGCTTCGAAAGCCAGCGTGCTGCCCTGGAACTGCGTCATCATTTCCGCGGGCATGCCCACCTGATCTTCCGCAGCGCTCACCGCTTTCACCGCGTCGCCCAGCGAATAACCTTCTGCGACATCAAACGAGAAGGTCGCCGACGGGAACTGATCGAGGTGGTTGATGCTGAGCGCCGCGTGGCGCTCCTCAATTTGTGCGATGGCGCTCAGCGGCACGCTGCCGCCCTCGCTACTGGTCAGGCGAATGCCGTCGAGACTTGCCAATCCGGGCGTAGCCTCATTGTTCTGTTCCAGCACCACGCGATATTGGTTGGCCTGGGTGTAAATGGTGGAAATCAGTCGCTGGCCAAAGGCGTTATACAGCGCGTTATCGACGTCCGCCATGCTGATGCCTAACCGGCTGGCGCTGTCGCGATCGACGCGCACAAAGGCTTCCAGTCCTTGATCTTGCCAGTCACTGCTGACGTCGCGCAGCTGCGGCAGCGTGTTCAACTGCGCAAGCAATTTCGGCACCCATAGACTCAGCGACTCCAGCGAGCCTGATTGCAGCGTGAACTGGTACGGCGTGCGGCTCGCCTGAGTATCAATGGTTAAATCCTGTACCGGTTGCAGCCACAGTGAGATGCCCGGCACTTTGGCCAACGCCTGTTGCAAACGCTGTTGCACGGCCGGGATACGATCGTCGCGCTCATTTAACGGCTTGAGATTGATCTGCAGGCGGGCGCTGTTGAGCGCGGCGTTGGTGCCATCGACGCCCACAAACGAGGTCATGCTCTGCACCGCTGGATCTTTCATGATGATCGACGCGACATTGCGCGTGCGCTCAGACATGTTGGCGTAAGAAACTGACTGCGGTGCCTGCAGGGTGCCCTGAATGATGCTGTTGTCCTGCTGCGGGAAGAAGCCTTTTGGAATCATGATCCACAGCAACACGGTGATCAGTAAGGTGCCCAGCGCCACCGATAGCGTAATCCACGGATGCAGCAGCACGCGCGTTAAACCGCGACCATAATGGGCAATGATGCGCTCAAACATCGCTTCACTGGCGCGCGAAAAACGGTTCTGCTTGCGCAGTGATTCGGCGCTTAACATGCGCGCGCACATCATAGGCGTCAGCGTCAGCGACACCACGGCAGAAATCAAAATCGCCACCGCCAGGGTTACCGCAAACTCGCGGAACAGGCGTCCAATGACATCGCCCATAAACAGCAGCGGGATCAGCACCGCAATCAGCGAGAAGGTGAGGGAGATAATGGTGAAGCCAATCTCGCCTGCGCCTTTTAGCGCCGCCGTTAGCGGCTTTTCGCCTTTTTCGATATACCGCGAGATGTTCTCGATCACCACGATGGCGTCATCGACGACAAACCCGGTCGCGATGGTCAATGCCATCAACGTCAGATTGTTGATTGAGAAGCCGAGGAAATACATCGCGGCAAAGGTACCGACCAGCGATAGCGGCACGGCGACGGCGGGAATGATGGTTGCCGGCACGTTGCGCAGGAACAGGTAGATGATCATGACCACCAGGCCCATCGCCAACATCAGTTCGTGCTGCGTATCACTGACCGAATTGCGGATGTTAGTGGTGCGGTCGGTCAGCAGTTTCACATCCACCGACTTCGGCAGCGTGGCGGTCAGCGCGGGCAACATGGCGCGGATATTATCCGCGGTAGCAATGATGTTGGCCCCAGGCTGGCGCTGCACGTTAAGCACAATCGCCTGCTGACGGTTTGCCCAGGCACCCAGCCAGCTGTTCTCGGCGCCTTGCTCGATGGTGGCGACATCGCCCAGGCGCACTGGCGCACCGTTGGTATAGCTAATGATCAGCTTGCGATAGTCTTCCGCCGAGGTCATCTGGTCGTTTGCCGACAAGGTAATCGAGCGCGTTGGGCCGTCGAGGCTGCCTTTCGCCGAGTTGACGTTGGCATTGGTGATGGCGCTGCGCACTGACTCACTGGTCAAGCCGAGCGCGGCCAGCGCCTGGGTGTTCATCTTCACGCGTACCGCCGGACGTTGTCCGCCGGACAGCGTCACTAAACCCACGCCCGAGACCTGAGAAATCTTCTGCGCCACGCGGGTTTCCACCATGTCCTGCACCTGCGTAAGCGGCATGCTGGTGGTGGTGACGGCGAGGGTCATAATGGGCGGATCGGCCGGATTCACTTTGCTGTAAACCGGCGGATTGGGAAGGTCGCTCGGCAGCAGATTGGTGGCGGAGTTGATCGCCGCCTGCACTTCCTGCTCGGCAACATCCAGGGGCAGCGTGAGCTGAAACTGCAATGTCACTACCGAAGCACCGCCCGAACTCTGCGAAGACATCTGCTTCAAGCCCGACATCTGGCCAAACTGACGTTCCAGCGGCGCGGTGATCGACGAAGTGACCACATCAGGGCTGGCGCCAGGATAGAGCGTCACCACCTGAATGGTGGGGTAATCGACTTCCGGCAAAGCGGAGACCGGCAGAAAACGGTAGCCGAGCACGCCCGCCAATAGAATCGCTATCATCAGCAGCGTGGTGGCGACCGGGCGCAGAATAAACAGGCGCGAAGGTCCGCCGCTGCGTTCAGGAGGCATAACCTGCATTATTGACGCTCTCCGCGTGCGGGCTGCGCGGCGCGCGTGCTATGTGTTGCAGCGCTCTGCGGCGCCACCACTTCAACGGTGGCGCCTTCCGTCAGGCGGTCAAGCCCGTCGGTCACCACGCGATCGCCGGCTTCAAGACCGGCGCTAATCACCACTTTCTGGCTATCCTGCAAACCTGCGGTGACGCGTTTTTTGCTGACTTTATTTTCGCTGTTCACCACCCAGACAAAGTGGCCATCGTTGCTCATCTGCAGTGCGGCGGTCGGAATCACCACCGCATCCTGTAAGGTATCAACTTTCAGACGCGCATTCACAAACTGATTCGGGAACAGCGTGTCATCTTCGTTGCTGAAGCGCGCTTTGAGCTTGATGGTGCCGGTGGTGGCATCAATCTGATTATCAAGACTCAATAGCGTACCGCTGGTCAGGCGCGTTTTATTGCTGCGATCCCAGGCTTCAACGATCAGCGGCTGCCCGCTTTTCTGTGCCTTGAGGATTTGGCTAATGTTGTTCTCGGCGACGCTGAATACCACGTCAATTGGATGTGTTTCGGTGATCACCACCAAACCACTGGTATCGCCGGACGTAATGTAGTTACCCACATCGACCTGCTTCAATCCCACACGTCCCCCAATCGGCGCGGTAATGCGGCTGTAAGTGAGATTAAGCTGGGCGCTGGCGACACTGCCTTCATCGGCTTTGAGGGTGCCGAGCGTTTCGCTCACCAGCGAACGTTGCGTATCGAGTTCCTGCTGGGACACCAGCGAGGTTTTTGCCAGTTTTTCATAGCGACTGAGATCGCGACGCGCATTGGCGAGTGTTGCCTGGTCTTTTGCCAGTTGGCCCTGCGCTTGGGCTAATGCCACCTGGTAAGGACGCGGATCGATTTCGGCTAATAGTGCGCCAGCGGCCACTTGCTGTCCTTCCTGGAAGTGCAGCGCCATCAACTGCCCATCAACCCGGCTGCGCACCGTGACCGTATTGGCGGCGGTCACGGTGCCGAGGCCACTGAGATAATAGGGCACGCTTTGCGTGGTGGCACTTGCCGCCTGTACCGGCGCTAACGGACGACGTGCACCGCTGCCCGCGCCGCGCCCACGTTGCTGCTGGCCTTCGGCCTGCGACTGTTTATTCGGTTCCGCTGGATGCTGCCACCAATAATATCCACCCGCCAGCACGGCAATCACGGCTACGGCCAGTAAGGTTGTTTTAAGTCGACGGTTGATCAAGGTGTGTGCTCTCCAGCGTGTCGTTTTCCCAAAATGCGAAATCAAATACCCTTGTGGCTCACGCCTATTTCGCAAACGAATGATTGTAGTCGCCTGGGCCGGGCAAAAATTGAAGGAAATAAGAATATCGCCCCAACCATGCTAAGTATTCATATTCTGTAAATATTCTGGCAGGAATACGCATAAGCGCGCCGTTTTTCCTTTGCTAAGCTCAATGCAGACCTGTCTCGTTTGAATAAGGAGAACAAAATGAGTCAACAGAAACTCCGCCAGCTTGGCGACAGCGGTATCGACGTTCCCCGTCTCACCTTTGGCGGCAACGTATTTGGCTGGACGGTGGATGAGAAAACCTCGTTTTCACTGCTGGATGCGCTGGTTGAGAAGGGCTTGTTCTTCATCGATACTGCCGACGTCTATTCGCGCTGGGCGCCGGGTAACGAAGGTGGCGAATCGGAAACTATCATTGGTAAATGGCTGAAGAAAAGCGGCAAGCGCGACCGCATCGTGCTGGCCACTAAAGTCGGCATGGAGCTTTCGCCGGAAAAAACGGGCCTTAAACCGGCATACATTCGTCAGGCGGTGGAAGATTCACTGCGCCGTCTGCAAACTGACGTCATCGATCTCTATCAAGCGCACCGTGATGATGAAACCACGCCGCTACTTGATACGTTGAAAGCCTTCGACTCGCTGATTAAAGAGGGTAAAGTTCGTGCCATTGGCGCCTCCAACTACAACGCTACACGCTTGCAGGAAGCGCTGGATGTCAGTAAGCAACATGGACTGGCACGCTACGAAACCTTGCAGCCAGAATATAATCTCTACGATCGTCAGGAGTATGAAAGCGGTCTGGAGCAGGTTGCGGTGAAAAATGGCCTCGGCGTGATCAACTACTATTCGCTGGCCAGCGGTTTCCTCAGCGGTAAATACAAAAAGCCGGAAGATGCCAGCAAAAGTAAGCGCGGGCAGGGCATTGTGGATAAATACCTCAACGAACGCGGCAAGCGGATTGTTGAAGCGTTAGAAGATGTCGCCGCCTCGCACGATGTATCGGCGACGCAGGTGGCGCTGGCGTGGCAGATTGCGCGTCCCAGCATTACCGCGCCGATTGTCAGTGCGACATCGCTGGAACAGCTGGATGAGCTGGTGAAAGCCACTGAACTGGAGCTCAGCAAGCAGGAAATTGAAGAGCTGGTGAGCGCCAGTAAACTGTAATGTTTTCAGGGACGCTGCGGCGTCCCGCTATTTTTCTGCTCTGCCTCACAAAAAATGCCATTTGCAGCAAAATATTTTCAATCATCGACCACCGTCACAATTGCGTTGACGCACTATCAACCTGCGGTAAACTGCGCACATATTTGCAAAAATTGACAAATCCTCAGCACTATCCTCTGTTCGATCCATTCCAGTCACTTCATATAAGAATAACCATCATGAACAGAAAAGAAGCAGTGCAGCATTTACCCCGCCTGGCAGCGGGAACCCTGATGTTTGCGATGCTGAGTGCATCGGCGGTAGCCGCTGATGCGTTCAGTTACGACTCTCCCTATATGTTTGGCGATTGGGGCGGCAACCGCACGCAGTTGGAAAATGACGGCATTAAATTCGACGTTAACTACACCATGGAAAGTGCCTCCAATCTGGCGGGCGGCGCCGATACCAATACTTCAATGCGTTACAGCGATCAGTGGGCGTTTGGCGCCAACTTTGACCTGGAAAAACTGCTCAACTGGCAGGATGCGCAATTCCAGATGACGATTACCGATCGTAATGGTCAAAACATCTCCGACCAGGTCGCCGATCGTCGTACCGGTATGTTGTCCTCGACCCAGGAAGTTTACGGTCGTGGCCAAACCTGGCGTTTAACCCAATTCTGGTTGAGCAAAGGTCTGTTCGATAACACGGTTAACCTGAAAGCCGGCCGCGTTACCGTCGGTGAAGATTTCGATAACTTTGACAGTAAATTCCAGAACCTGGCATTCGGTAGCGGTCAGGCAGGTAACTGGCGTGGCGATCGCTGGTTCAACTGGCCGGTTTCCCAGTGGGGCGGCCGCGTAAAAGTGAACTTTACACCTGACGTGTTCTTCCAGGTAGGCTTCTATAACCAGAACCGCGCCAACTACGATCGCGGCGACGGCTTCCGTCTTGATACCAGCAACTCCGAAGGGAATCTGGTGCCGGTCGAGTTGGGCTGGAAACCGACTTTAGGTGCAGACAAGCTGCCGGGTAACTATCGCATTGGCTATTACTACTCCTCAGCTAACGGTGACAATTACGGCAGCTGGCGCGATGGCGCTTATCAAAGCCAGGATCATGCGTATGGCGGCTACGTGCTGTTACAACAACAGTTGACTGCGCAGGGCGGCGATGCCAGCCGTGGTTTAGGCGTCACCGTGCAGGCGGTGATGAACGATCATAAAACCTCAAAAACCGATAACTATCAGTCGGTGAGTTTTACCTGGAAAGGGCCGTTCGATGCGCGTCCACAGGATGAGATCGGTGTCGGTGCGGCGCGTATTCACGTCAACAGTGCTTATACGCGCTCGCAGCGTGAGCAGAACAACGCCAACGGCGAAACGGACTTCAATAGCCCAACCTATCTGCCGATTCAGGATGGTTCTGAGTACAACTATGAGATTTACTACAACGCTCAGCTGACCAAATGGCTGCAGCTGCGTCCGAACCTGCAATATGTGGTAGCGCCGGGTGCGGTGAGCGAAGTGAAAGATGCGTTTGTCGGCGGGATCAGTGCGAACGTGAATTTCTGATGTTTAATGCGGGTCGCCATCAATGACGACCCAACATCCGATCGTCGGGGCGGCATTTATGCCGTAATGCTCGCCAGTTAAGCAGCGCATTGGCTCGGTAACCTGGTCGCCATGAATGGCGACCCTACAGCCGTTACAGCGACATTGATTAAGAACCAGGCATTGATGCTCCAGCGTGGGTGTTGAGGCGACATCCCAGCCCGCTGAGCGAATGAGGGATTCCAGGGCGCGCCGCAGGGATGCGGCGAGAGGCGGCGCTGAGCAGGAGCGAATCGCCGCCGGTCCGTCAGGAATCGTGAATGAGTGAAGGCACCGCGCAGCGGCGGGCTGGGCTGGCGCAGGGCCCGGGAGTGCAGAGGGCGCGGCCAGGCGTCCTCTGCTCGGTCGCCGCACGGCATAGCTGAAACTGCCCCAGCCGATGGCGAACGAAAGTGGCTTGGTGCTTAACTGACGAGCATTACGGCATTTATGCCGCCCTATTCGCTTAACCGAACATCACCTCTGCCCAACGGGCAAGACCGGCGGTAACCGATGCGAAATCATCACCGCTGGCAATAGGCGTATCGGGCAGCGCCTGCTGCAATGCGGCACGCAGCACCGGAGAACGTGCGCTACCGCCGGTGAGATAAATCACTTCCGGCTTGGTTTCGCAGGTGGCAAGCGCCAGATGCACTTGCTCCAAAATACGCTCCAGCGGTTGATTAATCGCTTCTTCCAGCTGCGTCGCGCTGATCTGCGCCTGCAATTGCGCGGCGATAAACGTTAGTGACGCATCCGTTTCTTTCACATCAGACAGCGCAATTTTGCTCTCTTCCGCCGCACGCACCAGACGATAGCCCAGCTTCTGCTGCCACACTTTCAGCAGGTGCGCCACTTTGTCACTGTGCTCGGCATCCCGAATCAAATCGCGCAGCAGTTTGCCGCTGGCCGCAGAATAGAAATCGCTTTGCGCTGGAACATCATTGATCGCGACCGCATTCCACCATGGCAGCGCCGGCAGCGCGGTGCCTTTCTGCGTATTGCCACCAAGGCCCAGCAGCGGCATGAGGGTTTTAAACGCCAGCATAATGTCGAGATCGTTACCGCCCACGCGGCAACCGCTGTGGCCAAGCAAACTTTCACGGCGATCGGTTTTATGGCGCCATTCCGGACCCATCAGCAGCATCGAGCAGTCGGTGGTGCCGCCGCCGATATCCACCACCAGCACGCGCGTCTCTTTCTGCAGCGTGGCTTCAAAATCCAGCCCTGCTGCCACGGGTTCAAACTGAAACTCGACATCGCGGAAACCGGCGCGCTGTGCGGCACGCAGCAAAATACCTTGCGCCTGTTGGTTGGCGTCTTCGCCACCTAAGCCCTGGAAGTTAATCGGGCGACCAATCACCGCTTGCTCAATCGGGCGATCAAGCTGCGTTTCACCCTGCTGACGGATGTGCAGCATCATGGCGCACACCAGATCTTCAAAGAAGGCGATCTGCTGCGGCTTCAGGCCGCTAGCACCAAGGAAGGATTTGGGTGATTTCACGAACCACACTTCTTCGGGATCGACCATATATTGCTGTAACGCCGTCAAACCGAACTGCACGCTGCCCGGCAGAACCTCAATGTCTTCTTCACGGTTATAGCGCAGCGCACGCTGCAATAAGGCGGTGCCTTCGCTGTCTGGCGTTGGGACCTGATGATGACGGTATAACCATTCGCTGATCGCTTCGCGCGTCGGGGCACAAATCATGGAGGGAAGCAGGCGCTGACCATTCTCCAGTGTCAGCAGGCGCGGCGTACCATTATCACTGACTGCAATTGAACAGTTTGCTGTGCCGTAATCGAATCCGATAAACATATTTATCCCCCATGCCGGAAAAAAGGGGGCGACTTTAGCGCAGCCAGCGCGGGCTGGCAATGGGCAGAAGCGGCAGATTACCGCTGCACTTCCTGATAAACGTGATACTGACCACGGCCCGCGTGTTTTGCGCTGTAACAGGCAACATCAGCCTGTGACATCACCACATTGCTGATGCAGTTATGTTGATCAATTTGCGTGATGCCGGCACTCGCGCCGACGTGATAAGGCTGCTCCTTCCACACAAAACAATATTCGTTCACCGCCGTGACAATGCGCTGCACCACGTCGCGCACCTGATCCACCTCGCAATTCGGCAGCAACACGCCAAACTCATCACCGCCCAAACGCGCCAGCATATCGCTGCTGCGCAGATGATGTGGCATCAGCTCAGCCAGTTCGCGCAGCAGTGCATCACCTGCTGCGTGCCCAGCGGTATCGTTCACCGCTTTAAATTTGTCGAGATCGATAAACACCAGCACGTGCTGCGTCTTGTTGGTCGCCGCATCGTTAACCAAATGTTTTAAACGCTGCTCGAAGCTCTGGCGATTCGGCAGGCGCGTCAGCATATCGTGTGAGGCGCTGTAGCTGAGGCGTTTCATTACCTTGCGCGATTCACTAACGTCTTGAATAACCATCACCGCACCAATGCTGGCGCCGGTTAACGTTTTCAGCGGTGTGATGCTGTAGTGAATCTCAACGCGCGCACCCTCTGGCGTGTGCAGCACCAACTCTTCGTCGAGATCGGGTGAGATTTTTTCGCCCGGCAGCTGACACAGCAATACGTTATCGACGCGCGGGCCATTCGCGCCGCGCGTGATGTTAAGCAGCTCGGTAATCGGCACGCCCGCGGCTTTTTCCTGGGGCCAGCCGCTCAGCGTTTCAGCCACCGGATTCATAAAGGTGACACGCATTTCATCATCGGTGCTGATCACCGCTTCCCCGATCGAATCGAGGGTGATCGCCATGCGCTCTTTTTCCTGGAACAGCGCTTCATTCAAGGCGCGCAGCGGCGTGATGTCCTGACAAATGCCGAGCATACGTTCGATCTGCCCATCCTGGCTCAGGATGCGGTTGGCCTCGGAGCGCACGTAGCGCGGCCCCTCCGGCAAATTGATCCGGTATTCCAGTTGGAAAGCGCTGCGGCGTTCGATGGCTTGCTGCACCGCCAGCGCGGCGCTTTCCCGTTCGTCCGGATCGAGCAGATGCACCCACAGATCGTAGGTGGGGGTTTGCTGTGGGCTGAGGCCAAACAGCTCATACATGCGCTTGTCCCACAGCATTTCGCCGCTCAGTAAATTCCATTCCCACACGCCGATGCCGCCGGCTTCGTTCGCCAGCGTGATGCGTTCCATTAAGCGGCGATTGACCTGCTCGCTCTGCTTCAATTCGGAGATATCGATAATCTGGGCGATGAAGTAGTGCGGTTGTTGCGCCGCGTCACGCACCATTGATACCGTCAGCCGCGCCCAGACGATCTCGCCATCCTTGCGGAAATAGCGCTTCTCCATGGTGTAGGTCATGATCTCACCCGCCACTAAGCGCTCAAGTTGCTGCAAATCGCTATTGAGATCGTCGGGATGCGTAATCTGCTGGAAGGTGAGTTTTTTCAGTTCTTCGGCCGGGAAGCCTAACGTCTGGCACAGCGACTGGTTCACCTGCTGCCAGCCGCCATTGGGCGAAACCAGCGCCATGCCGATGGCCGAATACTCCATGGCATTGCGGAAGCGGGTTTCACTTTCGCTGATGTGATGCTTTTCACGCTGGAAGGCATCCATCACCAGCGCCATAACGTGACTCGGCAGCAGCACCAACAGGAACGGCAGCCAGGTGCTCACCTGGCCGAGCAGCATGCCGTTTTGCGCCAGATTAACCCAGTTGAAGGCCAGCAGGATTGAAATAAAGCTGGCGTTGAGGAAGAACAAAAGAAACGCTTCAAATTTCGGCAGTCGTACCGAGCACCAAAAAAGAATCATCACAATAAAGGTGAAGGGCCACGGCAGAAAACGCAGCGATAAATAGCTGGCGAGCAGCGTGCCGAGCAGCGTCAGGCACGTTTCCAGCTGACGGCCTGGCGTAAAGATGTGGCGCAGGGGTTTATCCGGCCACAGCAATAACACCGGACCAAACGCCAACACGCCAATCACTTCGGAAATTACCCACGTCGAGAAGAAGGGCAGCGCCGCGTTGTTACCGACATGCAGCATCCATAATGCGACGACACCACCCAATAATGGCGCAATCAGGCCGGCGCACAGCGCAAAACGTACCCAATCGAGCAATGAATTAAGCGGCGCGCGTCGATCAAGCAGGGCGCGCAGCATTACGCCGCCTAAAATGGCCTGCACCATATTTAAGACGGCGAATTTAATATTGCTGAGCGCGGGACCAATAATCAGGAGGTTGGCCAGCGCGGTACCCAGTACGCAGGCGAGCAGCAGCAGCGGCACGTGTTTTGACGGGGCACGAAACACGATCACCGTCATCAGCGCGGTGGAGTACCAAAGCGGAGAAATGCGTCCGCTGACGACAATCAGTTCCAGACAAAACAACGTCAGCAGAAAGGTCAGTCCGCCCATCAGCAAAGCGTTGAGCCAGATTCGTTGTGGTTTTTGCTGTGAGGTCAATATTTCGAGGGTCATGCAAGAATCCAGCCGCGCCGCAGGGAAAATGCGCCAGTCAATCACTATTTTGCATGCTAGCACATCTGTTTGAGATGTCTGCGGGGAAATCAGTTTTGGTCGTTATTCACTGAATTGATTGGCCCTTTGCGCGCAAAGGGCCAATCGGTATTAGCGAAAAAGATCGGCGCGGGTGAACGGTTTTTCTAAGCCGGCCAGATTGGCCGAGAAGCGCTCAAGGAACTGTTGTGTGGTGGCGACGCGACCGTGGCCCAGCAGCAACAGCGGCACCAGCAGCGCAATACCGACCTGCGGCAGACTAAAGCCCTTCAGCGATGTGCGGCGCTGGGTTAACAGAAATGCGGTGCTAAGCGTGAAGCCGAGCATCAGGCCGGCCAGCACTTCACTCTTTGAGTGTGCGTGAATAACCAGCCGCGACAGGCCGACCATCAACGGGATCAGATAACCGATGCCAATAGTAAACAGGCGCCAACGCGGCGACCAGCGGCCGGAGATCAGCCACATCATTACCGGCCAGAGCGTGGCCGACATCGCGCTGTGTCCGCTGAAACCGGTAAAGTTGAATCTGGCGCTACCAATACCAAAGCCGAGAAACAGTATTTTCGAGACGCTCACCACCAGGCCAGCAAGACCAAACGCCAGCACCCAATACCAGACGGTTTGGCGGTTGTCGCTTTTCCATGGCAATACCAGCGCGATTATCACCGCGGTAGGGATCAGCAACATGCTGTCACCAAAATAGGTCAGGGTTTTCCAGCTCATACTTTTCCTTGCGGCTCCATTCAGCGTACCAACGCCAGCAACAGTGTTGGCAGATGAACAGTGTAACGATTAAGCGTCTGGCTGCAAAAGGGGATATTCTGAAAAGCCGTCGGCCCATTTCTCTGGCATCAAACCGGTGAAATACCTATAATTGCCGCCAACTAACCCTCTCATTCGGCCCGTTGCAGCTTCGGCTTAGGCAGGCTCCAGTTATCAGGTCTTAAAAAAGTATGACTGACAAGTCTCATCAGTGCGTGATCGTTGGCATCGCAGGTGCATCCGCATCCGGAAAAAGTCTTATCGCCAGCACGCTCTATCGTGAAATCCGTGACCAGGTCGGTGACGAGCATATCGGCGTGATCCCCGAAGATGCCTACTATAAAGATCAGAGCCACCTCACCATGGAAGAGAGGGTGAAAACCAACTATGACCATCCGAGTGCGATGGATCATGATTTGCTGCTGCAGCATCTGCGCGCTATCAAAGCGGGTCAGGATATTGAATTGCCGGTCTACAGCTACGTTGAGCACACGCGTACCAGCGATTGCATTCATCTCAAGCCTAAGAAAGTCATCATTCTGGAAGGCATTCTGCTGCTGACCGATGCGCGTCTCCGCCAGGAGATGAATTTCTCCATCTTCGTCGATACGCCGCTGGATATCTGCCTGATGCGCCGCATGAAGCGCGACGTCAATGAGCGCGGTCGTTCAATGGATTCCGTAATGAGCCAATATCAGAAGACCGTGCGTCCGATGTTCCTGCAATTTATTGAACCTTCCAAGCAGTACGCTGACATCATTGTGCCGCGCGGCGGAAAAAATCGTATCGCGATTGATATCCTCAAGGCCAAGATTAATCAGTATCTTTGACGACATAGCGTCCGCGCAGGCGTGACGCGCTGTCGTAGCCATTCGCTACACTTAATTCATGGAGTACCTGCGATGAGATTATGCGATCGCGATATTGAAGCCTGGCTGGACAACGGAAAGTTGGCGATTGAGCCGCGTCCGCCAGTGGAACGCATTAACGGCGCGACGGTTGATGTGCGCCTCGGCAATCAGTTCCGCACTTTTAGTGGCCACACTGCCGCTTTTATTGATTTGAGTGGTCCAAAGCACGAGGTCAGTGCCGCACTGGATCGCGTGATGAGCGATGAGATTGTGTTGCCGGAAGGCGAGGCCTTTTTCCTGCATCCGGGCGAGTTGGCGCTGGCGGTGACGCTGGAATCCGTCACCATACCCGACGATTTGGTCGGCTGGCTGGATGGTCGTTCTTCGCTGGCACGCCTTGGCTTGATGGTGCACGTTACCGCGCACCGTATCGATCCCGGCTGGCAAGGCCGCATCGTGCTGGAGTTCTATAATTCGGGCAAACTGCCGCTGGCGCTGCGTCCAGGCATGTTAATTGGTGCCTTGAGCTTTGAGCCGTTATCTGGCCCGGCTGCGCGTCCGTATAACCGCCGCGAAGATGCCAAATATCGTGGTCAGCAAGGCGCGGATGCCAGCCGCATCGACAAAGACTGACTAAAAAAATGCTTGCCACAATACTTCGAGGTGCAGCAAGGCGGCAAGCGAGTAGATCTCCAGGCGCTTACAGCAGTAAGTGACGGGGGTGAGCGAGCGCAGCCAACGCTGCTGCAACTTGAAGTATGCAGGCAATGAGGATTTGATGAGAAGAGTGATAACAACACTGGCCATCCTGTTAGTGGTGGTCGTAGCGGGTATGACAGCATTGGTGTTGCTGGTCAATCCCAACGACTTTCGTACCTATATGGTAAAGCAGGTAGAACAGCGCAGTGGTTATCAGCTTCAGGTGAGCGGCGATCTGCGCTGGCATGTCTGGCCGCAACTCAGCATTTTGGCTGGGCGCATGAGTTTGACCGCGCCTGGCGCCACGCAACCGATGGTCACCGCCGATAACATGCGGCTGGATGTCAATCTTTGGCCGCTGTTATCGCATCAGCTTAGCGTCAACCAGGTGATGCTGAAAAATGCCATTATTCGCGTCACGCCGCAGAGTGCAGCGCAGAAGCCGACGGGCGCGCCCGTGGGGCCGGGTGATGCCGAACCGGTGAGCAGCAGCAACACCGGCTGGTCATTTAACATTGGCAAACTGCGTCTCGCCGATAGCCTGCTGATTTGGCAGCAATCCGGCGGCGACGAATATAACTTCCGCGACCTCAATCTCAATCTCGATCAGGATGCCAGCAAACAGGCCAGCATTAATCTGGCTACCCGGATTTCGCGTAATCAGCGCAATCTCAGCGTCAATCTCAAAGGGCAAATGAATGTGGCGCAGTATCCGCATCGTTTAGTCGGACAACTGGATGAGATGAATTACGCCATCGACGGCGCCAATCTGCCGACGCAGGGGATTAAAGGCACGTTGCGCGGTCAGGGTGAATGGAACGGCGACAATCAGCATTTCTCGTTACAGAAGATGCAGCTCACCGCCAATGACAGCGCGCTGGACGGCAGCGCCGATGGACGTTTGGCGCTTCCGCAGCAGCTGAATCTGGCGCTGCATGCCACCCACTTAAATATCGACGCGCTGATGGCGAATGCACCGGTGACGGATAGCAGCGCCGCGCAGCGTGCCAACGTGGTGAGCACGCCAGTGATTGCTGAGCCGCGCATGCGTGACAACAGCGACTCGCCGCTGAATCAAGTGGATCTGATGCTCAACCTCACGGCGGATAGCAGCGTGTGGCGTGGCCTTACGCTGACCAATTTGCAGCTCGACGCCAGCAATCAGCAGGGCTTGATGACCCTGAGTAAGTTGCAAGGCAAATTCGGTGACGGGCATTTCTCCGTTCCCGGTTCGGTGGACATCCGTAAACCGGTAACGCAAGTCGCGTTCCAGCCTGAGCTGGATAACATCGCCATTGCGCCGCTGCTCAAAGCGTTGGAACTGCCAGAAACACTACAAGGCACCGTCTCGCTGAAAGGCGATCTCAGCGGAGCCGGATTAAGTATTGAAGAAGCAAAACGTAACTGGCAGGGCAGTGCGGATCTGGAAGCCACTAATCTGCAGCTTTCGCAGCTGAATCTGCAGCAAATGGTACGTCGGGCGGTGGCGCGCGTGAGCAATCGTGTCACTAACGATCAGCCTGACGATCAGGGCATCCAGCAGTTAAGCGGGCGCGTCAGCCTCAAGCAAGGCATCTTCAGTTTGCCGGATTTGCAGGGCGGCAACAGTCGTCTGGCGCTGCAGACTCAAGGCCGTGTCGATATGAATAAGCAGCAGCTCGACGTTACCATTAATATGGTGCTGCGCGGATGGCAGGGCGATGACAAATTAGCCAACCTGTTAAATCAGCAAACTATCCCGCTGCGCATGTATGGCGGCTGGAATAATCTGCAGTATTCATTACCGGTGGATGACGTGGTGCGTCAGCAGCTGCAAAGTGAAGCGAAGTCGCGGCTGAATCAGTGGCTGGATCGCCAGCAACCTGCGAAGCAGCCATAAACGCCTGTTTCGTACCTTAACGTAGCGGCCCAATGTATTGCGCACCGCGATGGTGGATAAAACGAGCGCGATAAATCGCGCCGTTACGTTAGGTGCGATTTATGCCTCGATATTTATCGGCACTATTTCCACTTTCTGCACGCGATGATTTTCCACCTGCAACGTACGCAGCAGATAATCGCCGATCTGCAACGCTTCCCCTTCCTGCGGCACATGTTGCAGGCTATCCATCAGCAATCCCGCCAGCGTATGGTAATTGCGCTTTTCGTCGAGCGGCAGCTGCACATAGACGGCTAAATCCTCTAATGGCATATGCCCGTTCGCCACCCAACCGCCGTCGGGCAATGCTTCAATATCATAACGCGGGTCGATTTTTTCCCCTTCGTTCGGCAGATTGCCGGCGATGGTTTCCATCAGGTCGCTAAGCGTTACCACCCCCTCCACCGAACCAAACTCATCCACCACAAAAGCGAAATGGGTGCGCGCGTTGCGGAATTGTTCCAGCGCCTGCAGCAACGTTACGCGCTCAGGAAAGATCAACGGCTGACGGATCAGCGAGCGTAAATCCAATGATTTGCTGTGCAAGGATTGGTGCAGCAGATCAATAACGTGCACTACGCCGAGCGGATCGCGTCCCTGTTCGGTAACCAGAATACGCGTGTGCTGGTTGCGGTCGAGCTTCGCCATAATGTCAGCCGGATCTTCGGCAAGGTCGATGTGCTCTATATCGTGGCGCGAAGTCATGATGCTATTGATCTGGCGCTGCCCCAGCCCCAGCACGCGTGCAATCATGCGTCTTTCCTGACGGTTAAACAGCGCACCTTCTTCATTGTCGCTCACTAAAGAGGCGGTATCGGCGTCCAATTCGGCATGCTGCGCCTCACCGCGCAAAATACGCAAGACGGCTTCCGAGGTGCGCTGGCGTAATGGGCGCCCGGCAGTGAGGAAACGGCGGCGGTTAAACGTTGCCAGCTGATTCAGTATCTCAATGACGATGGAAAAACCGATCGCCGCGTAGAGATAGCCTTTCGGAATAACAAAGCCTAATCCTTCGGCGACCAGGCTAAAGCCGATCATCAGCAGGAAGCTCAGGCAGAGAATCACGATAGTCGGATGGCCGTTAACAAAACGCGTAAGCGGTTTACTCGCCAGCAGCATGAGCAGAATCGCCACCGTCACCGCTGCCATCATCACCGGCAGTTCATTGACCATACCGACGGCGGTAATCACCGAATCCAGCGAGAAGATAGCGTCCAGCACCACTATTTGCGCCACCACTGGCCAGAATTTAGCACCGTTCTTATTTTGACCAGTTTCCTCATCACCGCCTTCAAGGCGGCTGTTTAACTCGGTAGTGGCCTTATAAAGAAGAAAGAAGCCCCCACATAACAGCAGCAGATCGCGGGCGCTAAAATCGTGATGCAGCAGGGTAAACAGCGGTTGTGTCAGGGTTACCAGCCACGAAAGTGAGCCCAGCAGCGCTAAACGCGACAGCAGCGCAAGCAGCAGCCCAATAATGCGCGCGCGGTCGCGCTCCTTCGGCGGCAACTTTTCGACGAGAATGGCAATGAAAACCAGGTTATCAATGCCCAACACCAGCTCCAGAACGATTAGCGTTACTAATCCTGCCCAGAGCGATGGATCAATGATCCACTCCAACATGCGTTAATCACCTTAATGTCTGTGTCATATGTTTAATCTGATGATAGTGAAACGGCCTAAAGCCTACAAATAGCCGCTAACACGGTCAATCCGCGGTGCGACTAAGAAAGAAGAATAACCGCGATTGCCGGTTTGCACCGAAAAGATGAAATTATGGATAAAGATTGCACGTGAATGAAGCACGCTATTATTTTTTTTTAGTCACTAAGCTCGCGCATTTTTAATGCAGCATATTGAGTCGTTGAGTATCGAATTAATCTGAATTTTGCTGAGGAATGGCCTGAAAGGGCTGGCATCAATACTTATGGCTGGTAGTCTTTTTCCTAAAATAGTGCAGGGAAGACGGGGCCTACTTGTAAACAAGCCAGTAATAACTAGTATAGCAACGTGTTAGTAAATGTCTGCGCCAATGTTGTTAATAGCGTGCTCCTTAGCCTCCTAATGTTGCGAATTGTGATCGCACGCGGACCACGGCCGGTAATTAGCGCGAAATGCCGCATAAAACAGGCTGTAAATAGGATGACGGAAGCGGTATTGGCAGCGACAGCCAAGGGCGGTAGCGTGCCTGAAACGCCTTATCTTGGTTAAATGGTCTGTCACTGTGGTAAGGGAAGTCGGACTAATCTGTTGGTATTAATCAAGATTCTCTTGCTTACTAATGCGAGAGTTGGTTTTGACCTCAGAGAATTTACCGCAGATTGCCTCAACAAATGCAGTGAATATATCGCTCGTTTATTAAACAGCGTTGAGGCGTTAGGGATTAAAGAAATAATATAAAAGAGTTAAATATGCGCGATAACGAAATTACATATAAAAGTCTCCTGACCAAATTTTTACTGGCATGCTCGGATTTAATTTGTTTCAACGCCGCATTATTTATTGCGATGGCGTTGGTTAATTCGTTCACCCATTCTCCTTTGGCAGATATATCTGAAAAATACCTGCATTTAAAAATTGCTACGCACATTGCTCTCTCCATTATTTGCGTAGGTTGGTTCTGGGTTCGCCTGCGTCATTATACTTACCGCAAGCCATTCTGGTTCGAGCTCAAAGAGATCTTTCGTACCATTCTCATTTTCTCTGTCATTGATTTGTCAATTTCAGCACTTTCACAATGGCAAATGTCGCGCTTTGTCTGGGTTGCTACCTGGATTCTGGCGCTGATTCTGATTCCACTGGCGCGCTCCATCTCTAAACGCGTATTGAATCATTACGGCATGTGGAAGAAGCAAACTATCATCATCGGCAGCAGCCGTAATGCGCAGGAAGCCTGGCAGGCGCTGCAGAGCGAAGAGGTGATGGGCTTTGATGTGATTGCCTTCTTCGATGTTGATAAGAGCAGCCCGCAGGCCAGCATCTCAGGCGTGCCCGTTCTGCACAACGAACAAGAGCTGTGGCAGCTGACTAACAGCGAAACCCAGTTCATCGTGGCGGTGGAGTTCGAACAGAGTCAGCACCGCGATCACTGGCTGAAAACCCTCGCGATGCATAATTGCCGCTCGGTTTCCGTGATCCCAACGCTGCGCGGTGTACCGCTTTACGGCACCGACATGGCTTACATCTTCAGCCATGAAGTGATGATTCTGCGCGTCAATAACAATCTGGCGAAGCGCACTTCACGTTTCCTTAAGCGTGCATTCGATATCGTCGGCGCGCTCAGCATTATCCTCGCGCTGTCCCCGGCGCTGCTGGTACTCGGCTTTATGGTTGGCCGCGATGGTGGACCACCGATTTACGGTCATGAACGTGTTGGTTTGGGCGGCCGTAAGTTCAAATGCCTGAAATTCCGCTCGATGGTGATCAACTCGAAAGAGGTGCTGGAAGAGGTACTGCGTACCGACCCCGTGGCCCGTGCCGAGTGGGATAAAGATTTCAAACTGAAGAACGATCCGCGCATTACCAAAGTCGGTCATTTCATCCGTAAAACCAGTCTGGATGAGCTGCCGCAGCTGTGGAACGTGGTACGTGGCGATATGAGCCTGGTGGGGCCGCGCCCGGTTATTGAAGATGAACTCTGCCGTTATGCCGGTGACGTCGATTATTACCTGATGGCAAAGCCAGGCATGACGGGATTGTGGCAGGTTAGCGGTCGTAACGACGTTGACTATGAAACACGCGTCTATTTCGACTCGTGGTATGTCAAGAACTGGTCGCTGTGGAATGACATTGCGATTCTGTTTAAGACGGTTGGCGTAGTGCTGAAACGCGATGGCGCCTATTGATAGACAGCGAGGCCGGGGAGGGCACTATTATCCCCGGTTGAAAACTGCCGGTGCTGGGTGTGTCGTTATTTGACAGCTGCACTTATTGAGTCTGTATAAACCATTTTAATTGATGTCGTCTTTAGACTCGGTGACAACATAAAACCAAGGGAGCGCATAATAATGACCCACAGTTTCAGTGTTTAACCCGTCACATTAACTTTTTGTAAGACGCTACACAGCGGGCGATTTCGCCTCTATCAATCAATAACTGATAGCGAAGAATCAGATGATAATGAAAATTAAATTGATACCTTTACTGGTATCCGCGACTTTTCTCTCCGGATGTACTATTGAGCCGGGTTCTCACCTTTCCACCAGTGGAAAAGATGTCATAGAGCAACAGGATAGCAACTATGACATCGACAAATATGTCAACGTCTTCCCGCTGACGCCGCGTCTGGTTGAACAGATGCGTCCGAAGCCGTTAGTCGCGCAGGCTAACCCGATGCTGCAAAACGAAATCCAGAGCTACGAATACCGCATCGGTGTTGGCGACGTACTCAACGTCACCGTCTGGGATCACCCAGAGCTGACCACACCAGCCGGTCAATACCGTAGCGCCAGCGACACCGGCAACTGGGTGCAGGCGGATGGCACCATCTTCTACCCGTACATCGGTAAAGTCCGCGTAGCGGGCCGAACCGTCACCGAGATCCGCAGCGAAGTGGCGCGTCGTCTGGCACAGTTCATTGAAAGTCCGCAGGTTGACGTAAACGTCGCCTCGTTCCGTTCGCAGAAAGCCTACGTTACCGGTTCGGTGACCACCTCCGGACAACAGGCGATCACTAACGTGCCGCTGACCGTGCTGGATGCCGTCAACGCCGCTGGTGGTTTAGCCGCTGACGCTGACTGGCGCAACGTGGTGCTGACGCACAACGGCAAAGAACAACGTCTTTCGTTGCAGGCGCTGATGCAAAACGGCGACCTGAGCCAAAACCATCTGCTTTATCCGGGCGATATCCTCTACGTTCCGCGTAACGATGACTTGAAAGTCTTCGTGATGGGCGAAGTGAAGCAGCAGTCAACGCTGAAGATGGACCGCAGCGGCATGACGCTGGCCGAAGCACTGGGCAACTCGCAGGGTATGGATCAGACCACGTCTGATGCCACCGGCGTGTTCGTGATTCGTCCGATCCGCGGCACCAACCGCACCAAAATTGCCAACATCTATCAGTTGAATACCAAAGATGCGGCATCGATGGTGATGGGCACCGAATTCCAACTGGAGCCGTACGACATCGTTTATGTCACCGCGACACCAATTACCCGTTGGAACCGTGTGATTTCAAGCCTGTTGCCGACCATCGTAGGTGTTGACGATGCCAGCTCCGCGGCGCTTCGTTTCCGCAACTGGTCGAACTAAGGGTTCGCCATGATTAAGTCCGTGTTAGTCGTCTGCGTCGGCAACATTTGCCGCTCTCCCACCGGAGAGCGTCTGTTCAAACGCGCGCTACCCAACATCCGGATCGCCTCCGCAGGGCTCAGTGCGCTGCAAGGCTATCCGGCGGACCAGAAAGCCATCGATGTGGCCGCCGAGCACGGCGTGTCGCTCGAGGGTCATCAGGCACAGCAGTTAACGGCCAGCATGTGTCGTGACTATGACCTGATTCTGGTAATGGAAAAGCGCCATATTGAGCAGGTGAATCGCATCGATCCAGCCGCACGCGGAAAAACCATGCTGCTTGGCCACTGGCTCAACCAGCATGAAATTGCGGATCCGTACAAAAAAAGTCGCGAGGCCTTTGAAGAGGTCTACGGGTTACTGGAAAACGCTACCCAGAAATGGGTCAACGTATTAAGCAGATAGTTGGGATTATCCATGAATATCAAAAACAAGGTTATGACCGCGCCAAAGGAAGATTCGAATGGATGGGATCTGGCGCATCTTGTGGGACAGCTGATTGATCATCGCTGGATCATTGTTGCCGTTACCGCTTTCTTTATGCTGGTGGCAACCCTCTACACACTGTTTGCAACACCGATTTACAGCGCTGATGCCATGGTGCAGGTTGAGCAAAAGAACGCCAGCTCGGTGCTGAATGAGCTCGACAGCATTCTGCCGCCAACGCCAGCATCCGATACTGAGATTCAGATTCTCGAATCGCGCATGGTTATCGGTAAAACCGTTGCCGATCTGGGACTGGATACCGTTGTCACCCAGAACTATTTCCCGGTGATTGGTAAAGGTCTGTCGCGCCTGATGGGCAACAAGCCATCAACCGTGGCGATCTCCCGCCTGGAAATTCCACGCACCATTGATAAGCGCACCGTCGAACTGGAAGTAACCGGTCCTGACTCGTACACCGTGTCAGCGGATGGCGATGAGCTGTTCAAAGGTAAAGTCGGTCAGCTGGAAACGCACGGTGACGTCACCATGCTGGTCAGCGGTATCAATGCCGATGAGGGCACCAGCTTCAGCGTAACCAAGCTGAACGAGCTGCAAGCCATTAACTCGGTACTGGCCAACCTGACCGTTGCCGACAAAGGCAAAGACACCGGTGTGCTGGGTCTGGAGTATCTGGGTGAAGATCCAGAGCAGATCAGCAAAGTACTGAACCAAATCGTTAATAACTACCTGCTGCAGAACGTTGAACGCAAATCTGAGCAAGCGGAAAAGAGCCTGGAATTCCTGCGCAATCAGCTGCCGCAAGTGCGTGGCAAACTGGATGATGCGGAAGATAAGCTGAACACCTTCCGTCGCCAGAACGAGTCGGTTGACCTGTCGCTGGAAGCGAAATCTGCGCTGGATTCTTCTGTCAGCGTGCAGAGCCAGTTGAACGAACTGACCTTCCGTGAAGCCGAAGTTTCTCAGCTGTTTACTAAAGATCACCCAACCTATCGCGCCTTGCTGGAAAAACGCAAAACGCTGGAAGGTGAGCAGGCAACGCTGAACAAAAAGATTTCTCAGATGCCACAAACGCAGCAAGAGATCTTGCGTCTGACGCGTGATGTGCAGTCGGGTCAGGAAATCTACATGCAGTTGCTGAACCGTCAGCAAGAGCTGGGTATCAGTAAAGCCAGCACCGTGGGTGATGTGCGCATCATCGATGGCGCGGCAACCGGTAACAGCCCTGTGGCACCGAAGAAGCTGCTGATTATCGCTGCTAGCGTGATTCTGGGTCTGATGGTTTCTGTGGGTCTGGTATTGCTGAAAGCGTTGTTGCATCACGGTATCGAGAATCCAGAGCAGCTGGAAGAGCTGGGCATGAACGTCTACGCCAGCGTGCCGCTGTCTGAATGGCAACGTAAGAAAGATACCGAAGCACTGGCGCGTCGTGGCAACAAGGTGAAAACCGATCCGCACGAAACGCTGCTGGCCTTGGGTAATCCAACCGACCTGTCAATTGAAGCGATCCGTAGCCTGCGTACCAGCCTGCACTTCGCGATGATGGAAGCAAAAAACAACATCCTGATGATCACCGGCGCCAGCCCAGGTATTGGTAAAACCTTTATCTGTGCCAACCTGGCAACGCTGGTAGCAAAAGCGGGCCAACGCGTACTGTTCATCGATGGTGATATGCGTCGCGGTTATACCCACGAATTGCTGTCAGCTGATAACAAATCAGGCTTGTCCAACGTATTGTCTGGCAAAACCGAATTCAGCCCAGCGCTGATTCAGAAAGGCCCGTACGGTTTTGACTTCCTGCCTCGCGGACAGGTGCCGCCGAACCCATCTGAACTGCTGATGCATCGTCGCATGGGTGAGCTGCTGGATTGGGCGAGCAAGAACTACGATCTGGTGTTGATTGATACGCCACCAATTCTGGCGGTAACCGATGCATCTATCATCGGCAAACTGGCCGGTACTTCGCTGATGGTGGCGCGTTTTGAAACCAACACGCCGAAAGAACTGGATGTCAGCTTCAAACGCTTTGCACAGAACGGTATTGAGATTAAAGGTGTGATCCTCAACGCCGTGGTGCGTAAAGCCGCCAACTCGTATGGTTACGGTTACGACTATTACGACTACGAGTATGGCAAACCGACCAAAAGTTAATTTGCCCGTCATTGACCGTTAATGATGAGGGTAATCCGGTGAAGAGAGGGGCGGGTTGACCGCCCCTTTTGATCGCACCGTTTGAATGACGACACGCAACGATTTACACAGGTGATTCTCTCTATAACGCCATAAAAGCCACTGTTGGCATGAGAACTTGTGGAATTAAGGAATCACACCATGGCTCCATATTGGTATTTATCAGGGTTTGTACTGTTGCTTGCGCTGGTCGAAATCCTGTTGAAGAAAGACGAACGCACCACCCATATTCTGACTTACCTGCTGTGTATCGCCACCGTAACGCTGATTGTCTTTGCGGGTATTCGCGGTCTCGGCACCGGGATGGATGACTATCAATATCGCAGTTTCTTTGCCGACTTCATCCGCCGTATTGAGGTTAACGGTTTTGCTAATACCGTTGCCTTCTTCCGTTATGAACCGCTGATTTTTGCAATTGCATGGATCACCAGCCTGTTTTCACACAATGCCAGCGTGTTCCTGTTTGTGTTCAGTATTCTGGCAGTCTCGACTAACGCGATTTTCTTTAAAAAGATGTCGCCGTATCCGGTGCTGGCATTGGCGCTTTACTCGGCGCACATCTTCATCAACAAAGACGTTAACCAGATTCGTTTTGGCCTGAGTTCGGCGCTGTTTCTCGGCGTAATTTGGACCATTTATATCAAGCAATACTGGTGGGCGTTTGCCTTCTTTATTCTGTCCTTCCTCAGTCACAACACCGCCGTGATGGTCGTCACCATCATACCGTTCCTGTTTATTCGGGAATCACGCTGGTGGCCAGTGATCATCATTATGTTCAGTGTGCCACTCTCGGTGGTGGGCGGTACCGGCTTTATTGCCTTGATCGCCGGACATCTGGGATCGATGGGGGAGAGGGCCGCAGGCTACAGTAATGAAGCGTCGAATGCCGGTGATGGCAGCGTGGTGTCAGTGTCGAACCTGAAAAACATCATGCTGGTGTTCATCTTTGTCTACTTCATGCTGAGCAACAAACTCAAGCGCGATCAGTACGAAGTGTGGAAACTGAATTACCTGCTGATTCTCACTTTCGCAATCGGCGGCGGTATCAGGATCTTCTTCTATAACTACTCATCGGGTGCGCGCCTGTCGAACTACCTGCTGCAGGTCGAACCGATTATTTTGACGTCGCTGATCTTCCAGTCAAAGCGCGCGCTTAAACCCGCGATGTTCGCGATGTTTGCTTTCTTCCTTGTTTATTACCTCTATTACAACACGATCTCACTGAAGCAAGCCGTTGTTGGCTATGAAGTTGCTCGTGAATTCAAATTGTTTCATTAACCGATGAGAGGAAATATGCGGAAGACATTACTGGCAGTTCTGATCACCTCTGCGCCGTTACTGGCGCAGGCAGACGATCATCCCGGCACCTTTATCATCGCGGCGTACGGTGACTCCACAACAGCGGGCGTCACCGCATCCGGCAATCGCAATATCATCAGTAAAAATAACGAAGTGAGTTTTTTACAGCAGATGTTGCGCGAGAAATACGGCAACAACATTGAGGTGAAGAATCACGGCATGCCCGGCGCACAGGTCTCGGTGCTGGTTTATAACAAAGACAACACACCGCAGGACTGGTCAGAACGCATGGCGAAATCCGACGCCAATATGATTTTGATTAACTATGCGATCAACGATGCGCGCATCAATTTCTTCAAAGATAAAGGCGAGCGCATTGAAACGCCGGAAGAGTACAAGCGCATCATCACCGATCTAGTGAAAGGCGCGAAGGCGAATAACAAGCTGGTGGTTTTACAGGAACCGAATCCAATTTGTGGCAAAGCCGAGCGCTGGAATGTCTGGCCTTATGTTTATCAGTTAAATGAAGTGGCTAAAGAGCAGCAGGTCCCGATTGTGAAACAATTCAGCGTCATCAAACAGAACCGTGACTGGCAATCTGAGATGTCGCCTGATTGCATTCACCCGAACGAGATGCTTTATAAACAGAAAGCAGAAAGAACCTTCAACGTTTTGAGCAGCAACTTCGATAGCGTTTTCTCGCGGCACAGCAGCTAACCCAACTCAGATTCAGGAGCTGACATGTATGTATTAATCATGGTGCTGTCATTTTGTCTGGCGCTAATCATTCTGCGAGTATTCTCCTTCCACAAAGGCGTTTACAACGAAAGCGGTATTAAAAGTATCTCTGGTATGCGCGCGCTGCTGGCCAGCATCGTGGCGTTCTCGCACTTCGCACACTACATCTATTCATTGGATGGTCAGTGGGTGTTCGATAAAGACTATTTTGCCTGGTTCTCCGAAGGCAACTTCTTCGTCAACTCGGGCAAATTCGGTGTATTGCTGTTCTTCATGATCTCCGCCTTCCTGTTCTATCGCTGGCTGGATAATGAAACCATGACGCCGGGACAGCTCACGCATAAGCTGCTCAAGTCGCGTATCCGCCGTATCGTACCGATGTTCTGGTTCTCGGGATTTGTCATTATCGCGGTGGGCGTGGTGCAGGGCGATCTCACCTATAGCCTCACGGCGGTGAAAGATGCGGTGTTGTGGTTGCTATTCATTGGTAGCTATCACATTGGCGATTTTATGACGGCAGATGTTAACGCCGGTGTTGAGTGGACATTGCGCCTTGAATGGCTGCTGTATCTGTCGATCCCACTGATTTACGTGCTCAACCGTGCCACCAAAGGCAAATATAAAACGCTGCTGGTTCTTGGCTCCATCGGGGTGATTTTCTGCGTGGCTGTCGGGCTGCGTCTGTGGGGTAAAACCTATACCGATCCGCGTCCGGTGCTGGGCTTTGCCATGGGCTATCTGGCGTATAAGTACCGCGACATGTTTGCGCACTACAAAACCTCCAGCCTTGCGGGCTGCGCGGTGATTGCGCTGTCGCTGTTCTCACTGTCGTTCACCAGCAACACCTTCTGGTATCTGATTTTCCTCTGCTGCCTGACGGTGATCTTCTTTATTGTCAGCAGTGGCAACGCCGTGTTTGGCATTCTGGAAAACAAAACCCTGATGTCGATTGGTGAGGTGAGTTACAGCCTGTATCTGATTCACGGTGTGGTGCTCTACTTCATCAAGCAGATTCCAGACACGCTCTATCCGCATTCGTTCCTGTTTTACACCTTGCTCTCAACGCTGTTCTTTGTCGCCTCCTTCTATGTGGCGAAATTGACCTACCTGTTTGTCGAGAAACCGTTTATCGGCAGCAGCAGCAAGAAGAAAGTGGCGATGAAGACCTCGCCAACAAATTAGGACATCACCCATTATTCTTTTGAGCCCACAAGTTATATCATTGATTTTGTAACTTTTTTAATGAGGTGCTGGCAATGCAGGACATTCGCTTCTCAATTGTTATTCCCGCGTATAACGCGTCGAAATCGATTGTTACGACGCTAGATTGCGTCAAAGCGCAAACCTATCGCAATTTTGAAGTCATTATTGTTGATGATAAATCGGCTGATGCGGCCGAACTGGCGCAGGTCGTGCGCGGCGAGCGTTATCAGGATTTGGATATCAAACTGGAGCTGTCTGAGGTCAAACTCAACGGCGCTGGCGCCCGCAACAAAGGTATCGCGTTGGCAACGGGTGACTTCATTAGTTTCCTTGACGCCGACGATGAGTGGCATCCGGACAAGTTGCGGGTGGCCAGTGAAACCATCGCCAAGCTGGAAGCGCAGGGCAAATCGCGCTACGTCATCTTTAGTCAGGTGAACATCCATCAGGATGGCACCTTCCTCAAGGTGATGCCGATGCAACCGCCCGGCAAAAACGAAACCGTGGCTGAGTATCTGTTTGGCTGCTACGGCTTTATTCAAACCAGCACCATTGTGTTGAAGCGTGAAGATGCTGCGCAGATCCAGTTTGATGCGCGCTATATTCGCCATCAGGATTATGATTTCTGCATCCGCGCCGACCGCATGGGTTACGCCTTCGTAATGATCGACCAGCCTTTGGCAACCTACCATCTGGTGACCAAATTTGGTTCCAAGCACAAAGGTGAGTCGGTCAAATACTCCTACTTCTGGCTCGATACCATGAAGCCGCATCTGACGACGCGCGACATCCACACCTATAAAGCGTTCAAGCTGCCGCTGCGCTACAAGATGGATGGTAAATCGCTGCAAGCCAGTTTGAGTTTTGCGCGCTATTTCTTCCTCACTAACCGTGACAACCGTGCCTACTTCATGAATCGCCTGCTCGATAAGGTGAAGTCGCGCTTCTCGGGCGGAAGAGCCGTCTCCTGATTCGCTTTTCAACACTTTCACTTGCTCCCTACACGGGGGCAATTTTTTGGTTCCTGAAACTCCGGGTAGACAAATGACAAATCATGTTGGCACCGTCGGTATTGTGATGCCGATGTATAACGCGCGAAATACCGTTCTGCGCGCGGTTGAGTCGATCATCAACCAGACCTACAGCGACTGGCATCTGTACCTGATCAACGATAAATCCACCGATGATTCACTGGCCTTTGTGCGTGAGCATTGTCAGGACGCGCGTATCACCATTCTCGACAATGACGTGAATAAAGGCGCAGCTGAAACCCGCAATGTTGGGCTACGCGCGGCGAAAGAAGAGATTATCGCGTTCCTCGATAGCGACGACGAATGGCACAGTGAAAAATTGGCTGAACAAACCGCCGCGATCAACGCCGGCGACGATTTTGTGATCACGCATTATCACTACAAAACCAAAACCGCTGAGCACGACATCAACTACAGCAAACCCTATCTGCAGCAGGAAAACTTCGTGAAGAAGCAATATCGTGTTTGCTTCTCTTCGGTGTGCTTCCGCCGTCCTCCACAGGGCATCTTCTTCCAGCGTAAAGGCCATGAAGACTTCCTGTTCCTCTACGAGTTGTTCCTCCGCTACAAACAAGCCCGCGTGATCCAGAAAACCCTGGTCAACTATTACGAGTTGGGCGATTCACTGTCGCGTAACAAAAATAAAGCGGCGAAGTGGCACCTCGAATTATTAAGAATTATCTATAAAAACAATCCGTTAAAAGTATATTACTATTACGTCTGGTATATGGTTAATGGCGTCCTTTTCGCCTTGAAACACCGTTAAGCGCAACGGTGCTTAGCTGCTTTTATATTGTTTGAGGTGGAAAGGATTTTATGAAAAAGATCGTTTTGGTGATTAAAGATGCCTACTCCTATGCGGGCACTGAAAACATCTGCAACTTTATGTCTGAGTGCCTCGGCGAGCAGCACGAAGTCACCATTTACTCGCTGGAAGGCCATGGCAAAACCTTTTATCCGTTCGAACGGGTAAAGAAAATTGTCAGTTTTGAAGGCCACAGCAACCCAATTAAAAGCGCTGTAAGCCACATTCATCAGGAAGGCTTCGACAGCGTATTCTTGATCAGCATGGGCCGCCTGAGCGTGATGTTCGCCTTCTGGAACTTGATGGCACTGAAGAAGAAGCGCTTCAAAGCGTATGCCTGCGAACACATCGCGATTAACTCGTTCAGCAAGCCGATTAAGCTACTGAAATGGCTGATGCTGCGCTATTACGATCAGGTGATCGTACTGACCGACAAAGATCATCAGGTATTTAACCGCTGGAACATCGCCAGTCAGCAAATCCCCAATCCAGTGGTGTACAAGGCGTTTCAGCGTCAAACGCGCAGCCGTCAGGCGCTGGCGGTGGGGCGTCTGGATAACCAGAAAGGTTTCGACCTGCTGCTGGATATCTGGGCCGATTTCAGCAAAAAGCACCCTGAGTGGAAGCTGGTGATTGCCGGTGACGGCGAACTGCGCCAGCAGTTGCACGATCAGGCTGCCGCATTAGGTATCACCCACAGCGTTAACTTCGTCGGCAAAGTCAGCAACATCAACGATTACTACCGCGAAAGCGACATGGCGCTGATGACCTCACGCTATGAAGGCTTGCCGCTGGTGCTGCTGGAAGCCAAATCCTGGTCGCTGCCGGTGGTCGCCTACGATTGCCCAACCGGCCCGCAGGAAATTATCAATCACGGTGAAGATGGCTTCCTGGTGCCGATGAATGACAAAGCGACCTTCATCAAGCGCATGGAACAGCTCGCCAGTGATGATGACCTGTTCTACGCCATGAGTGAAAAAACCAAAGAAACCGCGCTCAAGTTTGACGGTAACCAGATCAAACAGAGCTGGCTCGCGCTTGTTTAGCGACAATTATCGTGCCTCGGGAATCCTTTTTGGCCGCATAACCACGGGAATTGAAGCATGAAAAGAAGAGAAGTCTTGCAGACCGCAGCCTCCTCCATTGTTGCCGCGCTCTCAGTGAGTGCGTTTTCCAGCTACGCCGCAAAAAGTGGTCAGCCAGCGTTGAAAGCCGTCGATCCGTCCAGCGTACCGCCGGGCGATGTACCGATTTTAACGCCAGAAAACGTCTACACCATGCCGCCGCAGTTCTGGCAGAACTTCGAAGGCAAACTCTGGATTGGCAAGGCGGGCAGCGATGCCAGCCAAACCGGCAATCAAATTCCGGTTTTCCTGCGCGATGCCAATGGCAAAGTGTCACAAATCAGCCAGCCGATTGCGTTGAACAAGGGTAACTTCGCCCAGTTCATTCACGATAATGCAGCGTTGATCGCCAATCCTGCGCACTCCATGGTGGTGGAAGACGATCAGGGTCACACGCTATTCTCCATTAGCGATGTCTCGCGTCCTAACCAGAGCAACTTCAGCCAGCGACTGGCGCAGCCGAATGGCTATCAATTGATTGGCGAGATCCCGTCGGTGGAAGAGTTGCGTAAAACCCGTCCACTGTTTGCCGGTGCCAAAATTAAGCTGAAAAGCTGGCATGAAGGGCTGGAAGTGGGCGGCGGCGAGTTCGTCGGCACCTTCGGCGATGCCAAAGACGATGGCGGCGTGAACTTCAGCGGCAACGGTTTCACCTGGCGTCGCGTGGTGGAAGATTTCAACCGCCTGACGCTGTTTGATTTCGGCGCGATTGCCGATGGCAAAACCGATACCGCGCCAGCGATCAAAGCTATGTATCAATGGTCGATTGATGCCAGCCAGCAGATCTGCGTGCAGTTCCCGGCCGGTACCTTCTTCGTGTCCGAATGTGATTTCGGCGATGAGGGACGTCGCTTCTTCCGCATCTCCGGTGCGATGGTCAACTTCGGTTACTTCCCTGCGACCACGTTGGTCTCTGATGGCCGCTCAGAGTTCCTGTTCCAGGTGAACGCGCGCTGGACCGAAATTTCTAACCTGAATTTCAACGGCAACACCGACAAGCGTCCGAATAAACAGGGCTTGTTCCGTAATACCTGTCCCGGCGGCCAGTTTTTCCGGGGTGCCTGCTTGCGCTTCAATCAGGTCGGCGGCGTCTCGCTGAGCCTGCTGGATACGCTGGATTGTAAAATCGATCAGTGGTACGCCAACGCCTGTACCGGGGATGTGATTAAAGCCAGCTGGTCGGGTCAAAAGGCCGGCGCGTGGGATCACAGCACCGCGATTGAGCTCTCCAACTTCAACGCCCAGCATTGTAAGGGCGGCATGGTATTGAATCTTCCGCGTTGCAGCCAATCCATCATTCACAACGGCTGGATTGAGCACAGCGACTTCCCTGGCGATATCTCGAATGGCCAGTGGATCGTGGATGCGCTGAGCATTGAGGATTGTAAGAACCCGCTCAATGCGCGTAACTCACGCCTTAATATGCGTCAGACCAATCTGCAGTCGGGCAGCTGGATCGATAACTCGCTGGAA
This sequence comes from Enterobacter ludwigii, assembly GCA_900068845.1. Classification (GTDB taxonomy): domain Bacteria; phylum Pseudomonadota; class Gammaproteobacteria; order Enterobacterales; family Enterobacteriaceae; genus Pantoea; species Pantoea ludwigii_A. The sequence goes on along the minus strand of CEFQ01000005.1, from coordinate 696,899 downwards.
GGCGAGCGCTGGCTGAACATCTGGGAAATGGGCTCGACGCGCGTTGAATCTTACGGTGTGGCCATTGATGGCAGTCTGAAATACAACTACATCACCTCGCGTTTCCGCCTGACCAACAACAGCGATCAGCAAACCTGGTTTGAACTCGGCAACTTCTACTCGCCAACGGTGGGTGATAGCTGGGAGATCGAGGTGTTTGGTCAGTCGCAGTTCAATAACGGCACCGCTAACCAACCGCTGATGGATGTCATTGACGGTAAAGGCACCGGCGGTCGCGCGGTGATTCATCTGCAGCGCAAGAAAAACAAAGCAGAAGCCAGCTGGTCAGCGGAAGGTAGCTCGCCGGTGGTTGACGTTCGTTTCGAACCGCGCACCGATACCGACACCAAAGTGTTCGTTAAGTTAGCGGGCTGGACGCCGACGACTGCCGTGCTGATCAAAAGCACCGCCAAAGATCGTTTCCTCACCGGACGCTGCGCACGCGTGGATGCCGTCATGGAAAAAGGTGCGCCAGGCAGCGGAGCCCAACAGGCACCGCAACGCTTTAGCTTGCACAACGGTAAGGCCGGCATCGGCGGAAACGAGCAGGGCGATTTGCTCATGGCATCGCGTGCGCTTAAACCCGAACAGGTGGATACCCGCGAACCGAAAGGTTTCATCTCGGTAGTGATTAATGGCGAGCAGGTTGCTATGCCGTATTTCGCCGTGAAGTCGTAACGCGCAGGTAGTTAACGTAGCGGCGCAATTTATTGCGCGATAAATCGCGCCGCTACGGAATATGCATAATTTATAAGCAGTATTGAATAGAAATTCATTTAGCAGCACCTTTTTGGGGATTACTCCCATTGCAGTCATTTAACACAGAGTTCACTTTGCCAGTGCAGCTATTGGCGGCTTGTAAAAATTACAAAAATTTTTCCGGAGTTTTTTTATGAAGATTTTATTGGTAGGAAACCATACCTGTGGAAATCGTGGGGATGGCGCGATTTTACGAGGGCTGATTGATTCGCTGAAATCTGCGCGCGCAGATTTGGATATTGATGTGATCAGCCGTTATCCAACAAGTTCGGGCTATTTATTGCAGCAACACATCCAACAGGATTCCCTGTTCCTGCACAACAGCAAATCCGGCAAGGGTTTGGTGGGCAGCCTTAAACGCAAAGTGGCGAACCGATTGATGCCTGACATCATGATGGCGCACCTCGGCAAAGGCGGCCTGTACAAATCATTCTCGGTGCCACCGCATCTCGCGGCGTTCACCAAAAGTCTTGCACAGTATGACGCGATTATTCAGGTTGGCGGCTCGTTCTTCGTCGATCTGTACGGTGTAACCCAATTCGACCACGCGCTCTGTGCGTTGATGGCGAAAAAGCCGCTGCATATGGTCGGTCACTCAGTCGGTCCGTTCGAAAACCCGCGCGTTAATGCGCTGGCTAACTTTGTCTTTGATCGCGTTGACAGCCTGGTGCTGCGCGAAGAAGTGAGCCACGATCGTCTGAAGCAAGATGGCGTGACCACCAGTAAAGTGAAGAAGGGCGTCGACACCGCGTTCCTGGTACAGGCGCGCGAAGTGGCGAATCCAAGCCATAACCTGCTGCACTGGCAGGCAATTATCAGCGCACGCAAAACCATTGCGATTACCGTACGTGAACTGGCGCCATTCGATAAACGTCTCGGCGTCACGCAGAAAGAGTATGAAGCGGCCTTTGGTCGTGTGATTAACGCGATGATTGCCGAAGGTTATCAGGTCGTTGCATTTTCTACCTGCACCGGTATCGATAGCTACGCTAAAGACGACCGCATGGTGGCGCTGACGCTGCGCGATCATGTCGAGCATCCAGAGCATTACCATGTCATCATGGACGAGTTCAACGACCTCGAACTCGGCATCCTCCTCAGCCATTGTCATCTGACAATTGGTACCCGCCTGCACTCCGCCATCATCTCCATGAACTTTGGTACGCCAGCTGTTGCCATCAACTACGAGCACAAGTCGCTCGGCGTGATGAAGCAGCTTGGCCTGCCGCAGATGGCGACCGATGTACAAAGCCTGATGGATGGCTCGCTCATCGATAAAGTGCAGACGGTGCTGGCCGACTACGACAACGTGAAACACAAAGTTGATACCGCGGTGGCGCAGGAGCGTGAGATTGGTAACCGCATTACAGCAGAAATTCTCAACGTCCTGGGGTGAAGTGATGAAGCTGACCTTTTTCACCATGCGTTTCCCTGTTGCCTCTGAGACGTTTGTGCTCAATCAGGTGACGCATTTCATCGACGCAGGCTACGACGTGGAGATTATCTCCGTGTTTCCGGGCGATATGATTAATCGCCACGCCGCGTTCGATGACTACAATTTGGCAGCGAAAACTCACTATTTACTGCCGGAAGAGAAGGTATCTAACCTCGATAAGCTGACGCAGCGTATCGGTTTGATATTGCCAAAAATCACCAAAGGCGCGCTGCTTAAGTCGCTGAATGTGCGTCGCTACGGCGCACAGGCCAGCAAATTGCTGCTGCCGGCGATTATCGCTAACACTAAGCAGCCTTATACCGCCGATGTGTTTCTGGTCCACTTTGGCTATGCCGGTGCGCTGGCTAACAAGCTACGCGAGCTCGGCGTGCTGAAAGGCAAGCAGGCGACGGTGTTCCACGGCGCGGATATTTCGCGCCGGCACATCCTGGAAGAGCACAAACTCGACTACATCAACCTGTTTAAGCAGAGTGAACTGATGCTGCCTATCAGCCACTTGTGGGAAAACAAGCTGATTGAGATGGGCTGTCCGCGCGAGAAAGTGCGCGTAACGCGCATGGGCATCGAGCCGGAGAAGTTTAACTTCCGTCCGCGTGAAGCGTTCCATCAACCGCTGCGCATCGTTTCCGTGGCGCGTCTGACTGAGAAAAAAGGTCTGGATGTGGCGGTAAAAGCCAGCGAAATCCTGCGCAATAACGGCGGCCAGTTCCAGTTCACCATCATCGGTAACGGCGAGCAGGACGGCATGATGCGCGAACACATTGCGCGCGCTGGATTGCAGGATTGCGTCACCATGCCGGGCTTCAAGCCGCAGGATGAGATTCGCCATGCGTTGAACGAGGCGGATATCTTCCTGCTGCCGTCCAAAACCGCCGCGGATGGCGATATGGAAGGTATTCCGGTGGCGCTAATGGAAGCGATGGCGGTCGGCTTGCCGGTGGTTTCCACCTATCACAGCGGCATTCCCGAACTGATTGAGAATGATGTGAGCGGATGGCTGGTGGCCGAAAACGATCCTGACGAGCTAGCGGCGACGCTGCTGCGTCTGTCGCGCGGTGATGTGGATGTGGCGCCGGTTGTCGCGGCTGCGCGCCAGAAAGTCGAAACTGAGTTCAATCAGCACATCGCTTATGGTGAGCTGGCGAAAATTCTGGAGCGCATGGTGTGAGCGGATTAAAAAAACAGGCCGTTTGGCTGTTTGGTAGTACCTGTTTTGCCGCATTACTTCAGGTGTTACAGCTCGCCGTTCTGGCGCGCAAACTGGAAACGCACGAACTGGGTTTACTGGCGATCATCAACGCAATATTGGCGGTAGCAACCGTGCTGCAGGATATGGGCATGAGCAGCTACATCGTGCATCGGCAGGACATTAATCGTCGCGAGCAGAGCACCATTTACTGGGTGAACGTCTCGCTCAGTTTCTGCACCGGCTTGATTATGCTGGCGATTGCCTATCCGGTGGCATGGTTCTATCACCTGCCGGAACTGGTAGGCTTAATCATGCTCACCAGCCTCAACTTCCTGGTGCTGGGACATTTGTCGCAGTATCAGGCGCACTATGTGAAAACCAAACGCATGGTGACGCTGGCCAGGATTGAGATGGCAACCAAGCTGTTCGCATTCCTGTGTACCGTAGCGATGTTGTATTACACCTCGCTAACCGTGGCGGCGGCGATTCTTGGCCTGTTCATCAACGCCTTCACGCGTATTCTCTGCATGATCTACTTCGGCGAGAAATCGTGGCGTCCGACCTGGGAATTCGACGGCAAAACCTTTGTTAGCGCAGTACGTTACGGCGTGTATCAACTCGGCTCGCAAACCATCAACCAGCTGCGTACCCAGGCGGATGCATTGATCGTCGGTAAGGTAATGGGCGCCGAGATGCTGGGGATTTACTCGCTGGCAAAAGAGCTGATTCTGCAACCGCTGAAACTGGTGTCGCCAGTGATTAACCGCCTGGCGTTGCCACGCTTTGCGGAGAAGCAGCACGATCCGGAGCAGCTGAAAAAACTGTTCCTGAAAGGCACCTTCGTCATCATGCTGTTCAGCAGCGCGATGTATCTGGCGATTGGCATTCTGTCACCGGTGATTGTGCGCGTGCTGTATGGCGCTTCACATGAGCAGGTTTACCATCTGATTCCGCTGATGCTGCTGTTTGGCATGCTGCGTCCGATGGGCGGCTTAACCGGCGCGATTTCGCAGGCCAACGGCCGCACTAATGTTGAGTTCTACTGGAACATTGTGGCGAGTCTGGTGGTGGTGGCAGTGCTGGCGACAACGTACATCTGGCCGAACGTGCTGTATGTGGCGCTGACGCTGTCGATTTCGCAGGTGCTGATCTCTGCCTTCGCGCATCCGTTCTTCATTAAGCCGGTGATTGGCATTCGCTTTATGCCGTATGCACGCCAATGGGTTTCAGTCTCGGTGGTGTTTGTCGGCCTGATGCTGCTGGTAAACCATTTCAATCTGTTCGTCATGCCGGAATGGTTTGAAGGCATGCTGTAGTCATTAAAATCAAACCCGCGCGATGAATGGCGCCGCTACAGATGACTCAACGTTTACACGGTCCGTAGCGGCGCCATTTATGGCGCAATAGAGGCACACCTTTCAATCAATGTCTGGTCTCATCATCACAAATCCTTTCACGATTTTTCAGCGGTTTAGCGCAGGGGTTTCTTATTGGAACTTCGGCATTTTTACTGGCAAAAATGGCGATTTTTGATGGTGTGACAGAGAGTTAGTGTCGGTTTTTCAGATTAAGATTATACTTGCTCGACCGGCCGATCCTGCATAATCGACCTCACGCATTCACTTCATGAAATGGAATAAATATGACCAAGCTTAAAGCAGTAATCCCCGTTGCAGGTCTCGGTATGCATATGCTTCCTGCGACCAAAGCCATTCCGAAAGAGATGCTGCCAATCGTCGACAAACCAATGATTCAATACATTGTTGACGAATGCGTCGCGGCGGGCATCAAGGAGATTGTGCTGGTCACCCATGCTTCCAAAAATGCAGTGGAAAACCACTTCGATACCACTTACGAGCTGGAAGCGCTGCTTGAAGCACGCGTTAAACGTCAGCTGTTGAGCGAAGTGCAGTCAATCTGCCCGCCGGGCGTAACCATCATGAACGTGCGTCAGGCTAACCCGCTGGGTCTTGGCCACTCCGTTCTGTGCGCACGTCCGATGATTGGCGACAACCCGTTTGTGGTGGTACTGCCAGACGTGCTGCTGGATGACTCTACCGCTGACCACCTGCGTTATAACCTCGCTTCAATGGTTGCGCGCTTCGAAGACACCGGCCACAGCCAGGTGCTGGCAAAACACATGCCGGGTGAAGATCTGACCGAATACGGCGTGCTGACCACCGAAGAGCCCATTGATAACCCAGGCGATATCAGCACCATCACCAGCTTTGTCGAGAAGCCAGAAGCGGGTTCAACCGATTCTGACCTGACTGCGGTTGGCCGTTATGTGCTTTCTGCTGATATCTGGGAAGAGCTGGAGCGTACTGAGCCAGGCGCATGGGGCCGTATTCAGCTGACCGATGCCATCGCATCCCTGAGCAAGAAGCAGCCTGTTGATGTGCAGCTGCTGACGGGTACCAGCTACGACTGCGGTCGTAAACTCGGCTACATGCAGGCATTCGTTTCTTACGGTCTGCGTAACAACGCACAGGGTCGCGATTTCCGCGAATCTATCCAGAAAATCCTGGCGAAATAAGCTTTCTCATTCTCTACCGCGCCCATCGCGCGGTTTAAAGGAGTACACATGGCTATTTTGGTAACGGGCGGAGCGGGTTACATCGGCTCCCATACGGTGCTGGCGCTGTTAGAGCGCGGCGACGACGTTGTGGTCCTGGATAACCTTTGCAATGCGTCCCGCGAAGCGATTAATCGTGTGGAAAAGCTCTCGGGCAAAAAAGCGGTCTTCGTCGAAGGTGATATCCGCGATCGCGCTTGCCTGCGTGACCTGTTTGCCTCCAACGATATCAGCGCCGTGATTCACTTCGCCGCACTGAAAGCTGTTGGTGAATCCACGCGCATGCCGCTGGAATACTACGAAAACAACGTCGCTGGCACCGTGGTGCTATTGGAAGAGATGCGTGCTGCTGGCGTGTGGAACTTCATCTTCAGCTCGTCCGCGACTGTTTATGGCGCAGATGCACCGGTTCCTTATGTAGAAACCACGCCAATCGGCGGCACAACCAGCCCGTACGGCACCTCTAAGCTGATGATCGAATTCGTGATGCGCGACTTCGCTAAAGCGGATCCGAACTTCAAAGCCATTGCGCTGCGCTACTTCAACCCGGTTGGCGCGCATGAATCTGGCGAAATCGGTGAAGACCCAACCGGTATCCCAAACAACCTGCTGCCGTATATTGCGCAGGTGGCCATTGGCCGTTTGGAAAAGCTGGGCGTGTTTGGTGACGATTACGACACGCCAGATGGCACCGCTCAGCGCGACTACATTCACGTTGTCGACCTGGCAGAAGGGCACCTGAAGGCGCTGGACCACTTAGCGAAAGTTGAAGGCTATAAAGCTTACAACCTTGGCGGCGGTGTTGGTTTCTCCGTGCTGGAGATGATCAAGGCGTTCGAGAAAGCTTCTGGCAAGCCGATTCCGTTCGAGTTTAAGCCACGCCGTGACGGCGATTTGCCTGCGTTCTGGGCCGATGCCACACTGGCGAACAACGAACTGGACTGGCGCGTGACGCGCGGGATCGATGCCATGATGCGTGATACGTGGAACTGGCAGTCGAAGAATCCGAATGGATTCCGCTAGTTATACTGTTTATAGCTCAAAGCCTGTCTACGGACAGGCTTTTTTGCTTTATAAATCATGGGGTTTTACAGGCTTTTAAGTAGTTATCGGAAATGATAACATTCTGCGCTGATCAAAAAGTGCGGATGGTCATTATAAAATTTAAGTTATGTGTTTAGCTTGTTATCGGAAATAGCAGCACGAACTTTCGAAACATGGATTGATTAGTAGTGTACTGGTAGCTATAGAGCCAGGGGCGGTAGCGTCTGCATAACTAATCATCGAACATTAAATAATCATTAGCGTAAGCTTAAAATTAGAGCGTAAAGTATGAAGTTTAGTTTGGGATATCTCATTGATTTAATAACAGTAATCACTGAGAAGGAACTTAAAGTTCGCTATAAAAGCAGTTTTCTAGGTTATTTATGGTCAATAGCTAATCCACTTCTTTTTGCCATGATTTACTACTTTATCTTCAAGTTAATCATGCGAGTCCAAATTCCGAATTACACAATCTTTATTATCACGGGATTGTTTCCTTGGCAATGGTTTGCAAGCACAACCTCTAACTCGCTGTTTTCGTTCATAGCTAATGCACAAATAATAAAGAAAACGGTTTTTCCAAGATCAGTTATTCCTTTCAGTAATGTCATGATGGAGTGCTTGCATTTCCTTTGCACCATTCCTGTTATCATTGTGTTCCTTTTGATATATGACATGACGCCTCATTGGAATTGGATCTATGGCATCCCATTGATTGGCATTGCACAATTAATTTTCTCCTATGGTATTGCTCTTTTCCTGTCAACGTTGAATCTCTTCTTCCGTGATTTAGAAAGGTTTATTACATTGGGTATTATGCTGCTGTTCTATTGCACACCAATACTTTATGCCAGTGATATGATACCTGAAAAATATCAATGGTTAATAACCTATAATCCTCTCGCAGATATGGTTTTGAGCTGGAGAGAATTATTCATGAATGGTCATGTTGATTATGAAAAAATTCTTTCACTTTATGGTATGGGAATCGTGACGCTTACCATCGGTGCATGGGTTTTCAACAAATTAAAATACCGTTTCGCAGAGATTTTATAATGGAAGTCGCAATTGAATTTAAAGCGGTAACTAAAAGTTATCCCTTATATCATCATATTGGCTCAGGAATTAAAGAGCTGATTTTTAACCCCAAAAGAGCATTAACCCTTTTATCAGGTAGAAGCTATCTGGCTATTGAGGATATCAACTTCACAGTTAATAAAGGGGAATCTGTTGCTTTGATAGGCAGAAATGGTGCTGGTAAAAGCACTTCTTTAGGTTTAGTTGCTGGTGTAATTAAGCCTACGGCAGGGAGTGTGACCACCAAAGGCAGAGTAGCTTCGATGCTAGAATTGGGAGGCGGCTTTCATCCTGAACTCACTGGTAGAGAAAATATTAGATTAAATGCAACTCTACTCGGTTTGAGACGCAAGCAATTAAATGAACGAATTGATAAGATCATTGAATTTTCTGAGCTTGGTGAATTTATTGATGAACCGATTCGTGTTTATTCAAGCGGCATGTTAGCAAAACTGGGTTTCTCGGTTATTACTCAAGTAGATCCGGATATTTTAATTATTGATGAGGTTTTAGCTGTAGGTGATTATGCGTTTCAAAAGAAGTGCATTGAGACCATTAACAAATTTAAAGAGAAAGGTGTAACGATACTTTTTGTTAGCCATAATTTAACCGATATTGAAAAGATTTGTGACAGAGTTATATGGATTGAGAACCACCGATTAAAGGCGAGTGGCAATGCGGGTGTAATTTTAGAACAATATCGATCTTCAATGTAAGGAAACAATGAATGAACATTAGAACTGAAAAAGTAAAAATATATACCAGCCACCATAAGCCTAGCGCCTTTTTATCATCAAATGTAATAAAACCAATACATGTAGGAAAAGCTAATAGCTATAATGATATTTGCTGTATAGGTGATAATACTGGAGAAAATATTTCTTTTAAGAATCCATTTTATTGTGAACTTACAGCTCAATATTGGGTGTGGAAGAATGATCTCTCATCAGATTATGTCGGCTTTATGCACTACAGGAGGCATTTAAATTTTTCATCAGATCAAAGCTATGATGAAGATGTTTGGGGCGTAATTAATGAAGACGTTATATCTCCTGAATATGAAAAAAAGTTTGGGTTAGATGAAAGCAGCATCATTAGTGCAATCGCCGATTGTGATATCTTGTTGCCTAAAAAATGGAGTGTAAAGCAGGCGGGGAGCAAGAGTAATTATGAACATTATAAAGTATCTCAGCATTTACATATCGAAGATTACCAGTCAGCAATAGACAGCTTATTGTATCTATATCCTGAATATGCTGCAGCGGTAAAAGAATTTAATACTGCTCACGATGGATATTATACGAATATGTTCGTTATGAAATCTGAATTATTTTCAGATTATTCAGAATGGTTATTTTCAATACTTGAAGATCTTGAAAATAATTTCGCGCTCCGTAATTATGATGCACAAGAAAAAAGAGTTGTAGGCCATATCTCCGAAAGGCTGTTCAATATTTATTTAATTCATAAAGAAAAAACCACTGGGTTAAATAAAAAAGAAATTCAAAGAACTTTTGTTAAAAATGAAACATTTAACGGAAAATTAAAACAGAATTTTGAATCAAAAAACATCCCGATCGTTATTTGTTTTGATGATAATTACTCATTGAGTGGTGGAGCATTAATAAACTCTATAGTGAAAAATAGCACTGAAAAAGATAATTATGATATTGTTGTATTAGAAAATGGTGTTTCGGCAAGAAATAAGTCTCGTTTAATTTCGCTAATAAAAAACAAAAGTAACTTTTCAATACGCTTCTTTGATGTTAACGCATTTAGTGAAATGAAAAGTGTTTATACGCGTGCGCATTTTAGCGCTGCGACTTATGCCAGATTATTTATTCCTTCTTTATTTTCAAATTTTGAAAAAGTCCTTTTTATCGATGCTGATACTATAGTTGAAAGTGATGTAGCAGAATTAGTTCATATTGATATGAAGAATAACCTTGTGGCAGCTGTTAAAGATATTGTCATGGAAGGTTTTGTAAAGTTCGGCGCTATTGCTCATTCTGAAGAAGGTAAAAACGAAACAGCAAAAGAATACTTAAATAATGTTCTGGCAATGAAGGATACAGAGCGTTACTTTCAGGCTGGCTTAATTCTGTTCAATGTTGCGCAAATGAATGCTGAGAATACATACACTCAGCTAATGGCGACTATGAAATCCAGATCGTTTTGGTTTTTAGACCAAGACATTATGAACAAGGTATTTTACGACCGGGTGCATTATCTGCCATTTGAGTGGAATGTATATCATGGTAATGGCAATACAGATGATTTCTTCCCAAATCTTAAATTTTCCTCATACATGCAGTTTTTGGCTTCCAGAAGAAAACCAAAAATGATTCATTTTGCAGGTGAAAACAAGCCCTGGGATGCACCCCACGTTGATTTCTTTGATAACTTCATGTCATATATTGATGGAACACCTTGGCAACAAGAAGTTATTAACCGGTTATACGGCAAGGTTAATGTAATTGCGAATAATACAGGTAGTAACCAAATATTATTCCAGACAAAAGTAAAGCGCAAATTGATGCCATATTTAAATCGCTATGCTCCAGTTGGTAGTAAGCGTCGGCAGCATATAGCAAAAACGTATTATAAAATTCGTCGGATGATTTTAGGTTAATTTCAATGAGAAAAAATATTTTAATTGTAGGTGCTGGTTTTTCGGGTGCAGTGATTGGACGTGAACTGGCTCAGGACGGGCACAATGTAAGAATCATTGATTCTCGTGCCCATATCGCTGGAAATTGCTTTAGCGAGCGAGACGAAAAAACCAATGTAATGATTCATACATATGGGCCTCATATATTTCATACCGATAATGAAGAAGTCTGGAATTATGTCAGTTCACATTGCGAGATGATGCCATACGTAAATAGAGTTAAAGCAACTGTAAATGGACAGGTTTTCTCTTTACCGATCAACTTACACACGATCAATCAGTTTTTTAAAACTACATGTAATCCGGAAGAAGCTAAAAAGCTCATTGAATCAAAGGGTGATGCAACAATTCTTGATCCTAAAACATTTGAAGATCAAGCGTTAAGATTTGTTGGTAAAGAATTATATGAGTCATTCTTTAAGGGCTATACCATTAAACAATGGGGGATGGAGCCAAAAGAGTTGCCAGCTTCTATATTAAAAAGGCTCCCGATACGTTTTAATTATGATGACAACTATTTCAATCATAAGTATCAAGGCATGCCGAAAGAGGGTTATACCCCAATTGTAGAATCGATTCTAAATCACGAGAATATTACTGTTGAATTGAACACTGATTATAACCCTCACGAAAAAGAAAATTATGACCATGTGTTTTATAGTGGCCAGTTGGATGGTTACTTCGGTTATAGTTTAGGGCGCTTAGGATACAGAACTCTAGACTTTGATAAATTTACTGCCGAAGATGATTATCAAGGTTGTGCCGTAATGAATTACTGTGAGGTTGATGTACCCTATACCAGGATCACTGAACATAAATATTTTGCCCCATGGGAAAAGCATGATTCAACTGTATGTTATAAAGAGTATAGTCGCTCTTGTACTGAGAAAGACATTCCTTATTATCCAATTAGACAAATGGGTGAGATGACGTTATTAGGTAAGTATTTGGACAGCGCAGAAAAAGAACAAAATATCACTTTTATTGGCCGTCTTGGTACTTATCGTTATCTTGATATGGACGTAACGATTGCTGAAGCATTGGATGTTGTACGTGCGTATCGTCGTTCAGTGCAAGAAAATATCGTAATGCCGAATTTTGTGGTCAATCCAAGATGAAAATCTCGGCTTTAGTCGTAACTTTTAATCGACTAGATAAATTAAAAAAATGCTGGGCTGCTGTAAAGCAGCTCTCTTTTCATCAAGTCGTAATCGTTGATAATGCATCTACAGATGGAACATATGAGTGGTTATCAACAATAAATGATCCTCGTTTAGTTATACTACGTAATGAAAATAACGAAGGTGGAGCAGGAGGTTTTTTACTTGGTTCAGAATGGATCTCTAATAATACTCAACCTGACTGGGTTCTTTTTTTTGATGACGATGCCTACCCAGATAAAAATATTATCGAAAATTTTTTAGTTAGCGATAAAGGAAATGCTAAAGTTATAGCTTCAAATGTTTATGATCTTAATGGTTCAAGATGCAAAATGAATATTCCTTGGGTGAAAATACCAAATAATATCCATGATATTTACTTGTATAAGAAATCGCCTTATTTATATGTGGCTGAAGAAGAAGGTTGTTCTGAAATTATTACCTTTTCATTTGTAGGAGTTTTCATTGATTTTGAAACTTTGAAAGATTCTTATTTTGAAATAAAGAAAGAACTTTTTATTTATTTTGATGATGTTTATTACTCGTGGTCATTAAAAAAAATGGGTTATAAGATGATTTATAATCCAGATCTCATTTTTCATCATGATGTTGTAGAGTCGTCTTCAGCAATTCTTCCGTGGAAAATATATTATCTTGCGCGAAATTTAATCTTATCAAGAAAGATATTCCCATCTGAACCTCCTTTTAGTCTGTTTTCAATTACGCTAAGATTGTGTAAATACATTTGTATGGCTAAAAATTCAAATAGCAAAATTGATTATTTGAAGTCTCTTTTTAAAGGAGTGATGGATGGGGTGATATATAATTTCAAGGGGAAGGTAGATGGTAATTAAATGAAGAAGATTTGTTTCTATATTAATTCAGATTGGTATTTTAATCTTCACTGGCTTGACAGGGCGACCGCTGGGATAAATGAAGGTTATGAAGTTCATGTTATTTGCAACTTTGAAAGTAAAGAAATTATAAATAAATTTCGCTCTCTTGGTATTATTACGCATGATTCCAAAATGTCAGAGCAGTCGTTAAATCCGCTCATTATTATAAAAGATATTTTGAAGTCGATAAGGTTAATAAACGCTATTAATCCTGATATTTTACATTGCATAACGATTAAGCCATGCCTGATTGGCGGTTGCTACGCTAAAATTCGTAGAAAGAATCTTGTTTTAAGTTTTGTCGGGTTAGGTCGAGTATTCTCTTCAGACGAAAAAAAGTATTTATTTCTAAAAAGTATGGTGGCGCCTCTTTATCGCTGGATAACAGCAAAAAAAGATGTATTCCTTATTTTTGAACATGAAAATGATAGAAGTAGAATAATTCAAATGACTGGTGTTCAACAAGATAAAACTATAGTCATTGAAGGCGCTGGTATAAATATTGACGATTTTGATTACGTTAAAGAAAAAATTACACCAACTCCAATTGTTCTTTATGCAAGTCGTTTAATTTGGAGTAAAGGATTAGCTGATTTGGTTGAAGTAAAAAAGAATCTTGAAGCTAAGAATGTTTTTTTTGAACTGAATGTGGCTGGAATTTCGGTGAAAAATGATCCCGATTGCATCCCTGATAATGTTATTGAACAATGGTCAGCTGAAAATAAAATAAAGTGGCTTGGTAAAAGTAATAACGTTAGAGAACTTATTGAGATGTCAAATATTGTTGCTCTTCCCTCAGTATATGCTGAAGGCGTACCCAGAATCTTAATTGAAGCTGCTGCCGTCGGGCGTGCATCAATAGCTTATGACACGGGAGGTTGTACCAGCATTATCGAAAATAACTTAACAGGCTTTATAGTTCCAAAAAATGATATTGCACAATTGTCTGAAAAAATTGAGGAGTTATTAATTAATGCTCGATTAAGAGAAGAACTTGGACTGTGTGCGCGGGAAAGAGTAACTAATCTTTTCTCCTCTACTAGCGTTATTGAAAAAACACTGCTCATATATAAAAGCTTGGGCTAATAAAGGAGATTTTATGATACAGAAGATAATTGTTGAGATTCCTATTTCGTGGACTAAAAACCCTATAGATGGATTTAAACATAAAAATTTTATTAGCAATTTAATTTTTGCATTAACTGACAGAAAAATCCCACTTTATTTTAGGGATGTACCTTTTGGTGCGGATCAGGCACCACGATTGCCTGAAAAAGGGACGATGATATTTTCATATCATTCATGGGGTAATGAAAAAAATGTTTATAAAATGAAAGAATCCCCAGTAGTTCCTCTTTTCTCAATTGATACTCATGGTTATTCAGGTTGGTCTGATATAGTTGTTAACCCGCATAAATATGAGGGGGATATAAAGTCAATGTCAGAATCTGATGCAGAATCGATAATCGCACATTGGCATGATTTCTTCCTTGAAACAAAATCTTCAAAATACCCACAATCTGAAGATATTCTCCCAAATGACATTAAAGATTATGTTTTCTATCCAATGCAGGTTCAAAATGATCCTGTTGCTATTCACAGTAATTATGATGGCATTCAATTATTAAATGATGCAGCTGAGTTGGCAAAAAAAAGTGAATCTTTTTTGGTAGTAAAGAGACATCCTTTTTGTGAGTCATTTGCAGTCGAGGAAGCAATTGAAAATTTAATTGCGACAAATCAGTGGGTTGTTAAAAGTAATAGTAACATCCATGAACTTATTAGAAAAGCTAAGTCTGTTATTACCATTAACTCAGGTGTTGGTATTGAAGCTCTTATTGATGGTGCTTCCGTTTACTGTGCTGGTAAATGCGAATGGCAAACAGCTTGCCACCCATTGAATGGAAAAAATGACCTGACAAAGGCTTTTTCATCGTCTTCATCAGGAATGGATAATTACCAAAAGAAGCATTTAGCTTTTCTACTAAATACATATTGGATTAACCCAGAAAAACCTGAAAATTTTGACTTATTTCTGAATAAAGCTTTTGAAGAGTTTGACCCTGAGTATGGAGTGTCAGTTGAAACTGTATCTTCAACGGATGTACTCATGCCAATAATTCTTGATCTTCAAGGTCGTTTAGAATTCGAGCGTAGGCGTTCGGTACAAGCCTTAATAGATGTAAGAGCTGCTATCGATAGTAACTTTGCTCTTAAGAAAGAAAATCAACAAATTTTGAGTCAATTTAGTGATTATGTTGAACGTGTACGTCTTTATGAAAACGAACTCGAGCAACTCAGGAAAAAAGTATCTGTCTCTGATTAAAAATCAAGCTTTAACCAAAAATGATAAGTGAGTTTCTAGTTTCCTTTACGTGCTTAATTTTCTCTTGAATGTTAAGTTACGGGTAACATAAGGTAAGATGTTTGTGACTCGTTGGCCGAAATAGACACTTTCGTCCACTCATTTAAGATAGGAGTAAAAAATGTCCAAGCAACAAATCGGTGTTGTAGGTATGGCAGTTATGGGCCGTAACTTGGCTCTTAACATTGAGAGTCGCGGTTACACTGTTTCTATCTTCAACCGTTCACGCGAAAAAACTGATGAAGTCATCGCTGAGAACCAAGGTAAGAAACTCGCACCTTTTTATACTGTTGAAGAGTTTGTTGAATCGCTGGAAAAACCACGTCGTATCCTTCTTATGGTACAGGCAGGTGAAGCGACTGATAAAACTATTGCTTCCTTAACCCCACACCTGGACAAAGGCGACATCCTGATCGATGGCGGTAACACCTTCTATAAAGACACCATCCGCCGTAACAAAGAATTGTCTGATCAAGGCTTCAACTTCATCGGTACCGGCGTTTCCGGTGGTGAAGAGGGCGCACTTAAAGGCCCATCAATTATGCCTGGTGGCCAGAAAGAAGCGTACGAACTAGTTGCTCCAATACTTGATAAGATTGCAGCACGTGCGGAAGATGGCGAAGCTTGTGTGGCTTACATCGGTCCGGACGGCGCGGGCCACTATGTTAAGATGGTTCACAACGGTATCGAATATGGCGACATGCAGTTGATTGCAGAAGCTTACGCGTTGCTGAAAGGTGCATTGGGCCTGAATAACGAAGAGCTGGCAGAAACCTTCACTGAGTGGAACAACGGTGAGCTGAGCAGCTACCTGATCGACATCACTAAAGACATCTTCACTAAGAAAGATGAAGACGGTAAATATCTGGTTGATGTTATTCTTGATGAAGCAGCTAACAAAGGCACCGGTAAATGGACCAGCCAGAGCTCGTTGGATCTGGGCGAGCCACTGTCATTGATCACCGAATCAGTGTTTGCGCGCTATTTGTCTTCTCTAAAAACTCAGCGTGTTGCAGCTTCCAAAGTACTCAGCGGCCCGCAGGCAAAAGCCTTTACCGGTGATAAAGCTGAGTTCGTAGAAAAAGTGCGCCGTGCATTGTACTTAGGCAAAATCGTTTCATATGCACAGGGCTTCTCTCAGCTGCGTGCAGCCTCTGAAGAAAACAACTGGGAGCTGCATTACGGTGAGATTGCTAAGATCTTCCGTGCTGGTTGCATCATCCGTGCTCAGTTCCTGCAGAAAATTACTGATGCTTATGTGAATGATGCAGATATCGCGAACCTGCTGCTGGATCCTTACTTCAAGAATATTGCTGACGAATACCAGCAGGCACTACGTGATGTAGTGTCTTACGCTATTCAAAACGGTATCCCGACGCCAACTTTTTCTGCAGCTATTGCCTACTACGACAGCTACCGCTCAGAAGTTTTGCCAGCGAACCTGATTCAGGCTCAGCGTGACTATTTCGGTGCACATACTTATAAACGTATCGATAAAGATGGCGTATACCATACCGAATGGCTTGCCTAATCTGAGTTATCAATGTTAATAAAAGCCTCACATTGAGGCTTTTTTATTGTGAAAAAACCATCTAGGGTGAGTGACCATTAGGTTGAATAATGAAAAAGATTATCAATAAATTCAATGTTTTTATTCAATTTGGACAGGATAATGGATTGGTTTTTTACAAAATTCTTCCTATGCTAATATTAAGACGCATTTTTTCTAATTGGCGTATAAAAAAAATAAAAAGCGTTGCTTTTATTATGCCTACAAAAGGAATAGGGGATGGAATTATTTTTTCTGGTTTGCTTAAGTACTTTCATAAAAGAAATATTAAAGTGATCGTCGTTTGTGCAGAGAGGAATGTTTTTTTCTATAATGCTTTATCTTCTGTAGATGTTGTAATCCCTTTTACGGATGACATACATAAAAAAAATATTAAAAATATCTGCTCTGATAAGATAGATTATACAATTGATATGTATGGTGATGACCTTCGCACTCCTCAAAGGATAAAGTGTCTATATTTTATAAACGCCAAGAAATCCATTGCTTTCAATGGGAATGGGGTAAGTAGAGCATGTTTTACTAATACTATCATATATAAAGAATTAGATAAGCACTTAACTCATAGAGCAGAATATTTATTTAATTTTTTAGGGTTGCCTACGGAGAATATTCCTTACAAAATAGATTTTCCAAAGTCAAGTTTAAAATTTGCCGATGAGTTTATATCTTCATTAAAAGGGAAAGTTATATCATTTGCACCTTTTGCTTCTAATTATAACAGGAGTCTTTCTGTCGAAAAAGCTAGGTCTTTAGCGTTAAGACTTTCTGATTTAAGTGATGTTTCAGTAATTATTCTAGGTTCTAAATTTCAGTTGAACGAATTAGCAATTGGTAAACACAACATACATATGCTGCCAGAGGTTAATTTCTATGATGCTTGCGCCCTCATTGATAAATCTGAAATCTTATTGTCAGTTGATACCTCTTTTATTCACATGGCTAATTTTTTCCAAAAAAAATGCATAGCACTTTATAATATGGAAATGTGGGATGATTTTACTATTAATGTCGTGTTCGGGCCGGGGTATGATAAAGCTATTAAGATAGTTTCAAACACATATTTGGTAAGAGATATTGAAGATGAAATAATAGTAAATGCACTTATAGAAGAATGTTAGGGGTTAATCTTGAGAGCAGAAGATACTGCTCTCAAGAGAAATTCACCAACTATTATTTTTGATTTACTTAGCTAATATTCCATCGGTTATTTTTTTGCTTTTTCGGTAGATTGGCATTTCAAAATAGGTGTAAATTAAGTGGGAGCAAGCTATTAATATTGTAATGAAAACCGCAGTTTGTCCATATAACGATAATGATCTATAAAATTTTACTTGATCTAATAAAAGCATTAAAGGTGTATGGAATAGATAAATTGCGAAACTTATGTTACCAAAATACACTAAGATATGATGGGAGAATATTCTGTTCCAAAAGGAGTTGTAGTTTATTAGACTATAAAAGATATAGTAAAAACACACAATAGTTATACTGTCATAAGATGTTATGTTGTCTTTAGTGAATATGAAGTATGCTGTATAAAAAATTGCTGATGTTTGAATTATTAGAACACTTAGATTGAATTTCTTTTCAGTATTAGTGTTTAATGTTGAATTTATAATCGAAACACCTAAGGACATTCCTGCAATACACTTTAACAATCCAGATGAAAAAATCAACAGGTGAATGTCTGTGGCTGCTTCTAAATTATAATGTCTTCCATACACTAAACCATACGAGATTACAGATATAGCAATAAGTGAGATGTTATTGCGAATCTTCAATAACATTGGGAAAATCAAAACTGAAGCATAAAATTCTACAGATATCGACCAACTTGGATCATTCCAGTTCCATGAAGATGCGAACCCTAAACCATGAATCAAAATTAAATTATAGAATCCTGTTAAAGTAGGCTCATTGAAAGGAATGCTTTCAAAAAAATGATTATAGATAAAGACTGAGAGAAGAAAAGTCAATAAATGTAGTGGGTATAAACGTTCAAATCGGTGAAATACATATTTGAACAATTCATTCTTACCGCCAGCTAATTTTATTTTATAAATATAAGTTAAAACAATTCCTGAAAGAATGAAAAAACCGTCAACTGATATATAAGAATGAGAAAAGTTGACGTTGCCCCATCCCAAACGACTTCCAAGCCAATGCCCAGCGACTACTGACCAGCAAAGTAAACCTCTGCAGCCGTCCAACTCCAAAAGCCTTTGTTTCATACAACCCCAATTATTCACAAGGAAATGTAAAAAAAACGAAAAGGCTTTTTTATGTCAATTTAGTATTTCAAGCAAGCTTTATATATTCATAAATAAAAAATTATTATCTTTAGTTCAATAAATACTCATAATTGAAGTATCTGAAGAGTTTTTGATTAGTTACCCCACCAGCAACTCCCCCCGTCTCCCCGCATTCTCCCCAGCCAGCCGCACCACCAACATCCCAGCCGTCACAAACTTAGTTAAATTCCTCGCATACAGCACGCCACCAAACTCTGCCACCAGCGGCATCACTTGGTCCGTAATCGGATCAATAATCTCCGCTACCACTTCCCCAGCCTTAATCCACTCTCCCAGGTTACGTCGATAAAACACCAACCCAGATTGCGCCGCATGGATATACTCACATCCCGCCAGTTTAGTCGCAGGATTAATCAGGGCAGGGGATTCTCCCACTTCGCCCGCAATATAGCCGCTCTCAATCAGCGCATGGATAATCGCGTCAGCATCCTTCTCAGCCATCTCAGGCGATACATCTGCCACACCGCGCAGTTCCAACGTTACCGGCAGCAATCCGCGCGGCATAGGATATTCATCACCAAAACGTTCCGCCAGGGTCAACCAAGGCTCACAGCAGGCTTCATCAAAGGGTTCGCCGCCAGAAATTTGTGCCAGCAGCTGTACTTCGCTGCCCAGCCAGCGCGCCAGCGGTTCAATGTCTGGCCACGCGTGTGGCGTGGTATAGAGGTGCGGTAGCGCGTCCCAGTCGCAGTGCAGGTCAATCATCAAGTCAGCCTGACTTGCCATGCGCATCAGGGTAAAGCGCTGAGAATCTAGTTCAGTGCGTGCAATACGGTCACGGTAGTGACGGTCAATGGCTTCCCGAATCAGCCGTTTATTTTCATATTCACTTTGCGTCAGCGAACCGTCCAGTTCTTCAACCAGTGCATCGCCTAATGCAGGGAAGCGCCGATTAAAATCCTGACCAGACAAAGTATGAAAGCGCCCCAAATGACTACCGTGCCAGTGTTGTCCCATCGCCATTGGATTAGCGACCGGCACCAGTGTGATTTTGGCTTTAAGCTGACCAGCGGATTCCAGCTCCAGCAGCTTCTGTTTCAAGTACCACGCCACCGCCATGCCCGGCAACTCATCGCCGTGCAGTGCCGCCTGAATATAAACACGTTGCTGCGAATCTGTGCCGAAGTGAAAGCTGACAATTTCACGTTGTGTACCCAGCGAGGCGCTGAGTAGAGGATGATGTTGTTGTTGCATAACGCTTCTAATGTCCTTGACCACGGCACGTTTCAATTGCGCCTGTTTAATTGTATGACTGGAATTATAGTGCCGAGTGGAAAAGGGCGGCACAAAAGCCGCCCAAAAGATTACTGTTGAATGGAGATATCGGTGGCGAAGTACTGCTTCTGAATTTTATCGAAAGTGCCGTTGTTCTTCAGCTCGGCAAATGCATTATCCAGCGCGGTTTTCAGTTCGGTATCGCCTTTACGTAAACCAATTGCGGTACCCGGACCGATAATCGGATCCTGCACAATCGGTCCCGCCAGTTCGAAATCTTTGCCCTGCGGATGTTTCAGGAAGCCATTCGCAGCCTGAGCGGCATCGGTAAACACCACGTCAAGTCGACCAGAGATCAGGTCGCTCTCCACCTGCGCTTGATCGCCATAAGGCACAACCTGCACGCCATGCGGCTGCCATTTGGCGAGCGCATAGCGCTCCTGCACGGTGCCTTGTTCCACGCCGACGGTTTTGCCTTTCAGCGATTCAGCGGTAGGCAGCAGGCCAGAACCTTTACGCGCAATCAGCTGCGTATGGGTGTCGTACAGCGGCACGGTAAAATCAATCTGTTTCAAGCGTTCTTCGGTGATGCCCATATCAGACAAGATGGCATCGAACTTACGCGCTTTCAGCGCCGGGATCATGCCGTCGAACTGGCTTTCCACCCATACGCATTTCGCTTGCATCTGTGCGCACAGCGCGTTGCCGAGATCGATATCGAAACCAACCAATTTGCCTTGTGGCGTTTTGGATTCGAATGGAGGATAGGTGGGATCAACCGCGAAACGCACCTGATCAATTTTTGCCTGCGCACCAAATGCGCACCCTGCAAGCACAGCCAGCGCCAATGTTTGACGCAGGCGGGCAGATAAACGAGAACTTGCCATAATATCGGTCTTCATTAGTTGTGATGTTGAGTCACGAAGAGTACCGCTCACCATCAGGCAAGGCAATTAGAGGATTATTTTCATCACGTTACCATTATGCAGCGCCTGGTAATCGGCAATATTCAGCACCACCGATTGCTCCAGCAAACCGGCATTAAAGGCGATTTCGTCATAGCGCTCGAACAACAGCGGATCGACCACCAGCTGTAAATCCGGATGAAAACTGAAAGGCGGAATGGCACCGAATACGCAGCCGGTTAACGCATCGACTTCCGCAGGCGAAGCCAGCGAAGCACGTCGGCCACCCACAGCCGCTGCAACCTTGCTCAGATCGGCCTGCTGATCGGCGGGCAACACCGCCAGCACATGCTGTTTAATGCCGTTGCCTTTCACATGACACACCAGCGCCTTCGCGCCTTGCCCCACTTCCGTGCCACGAATCGCCGCCACCGCTTCACACTTGCCAGTGGCTTCATGTTCCATCACGCGATAGCGTGCCTGATGCTGGTTGAGCAGCGCGAGCAGTTTTTCATGCGTGGTCATGGTTTTTTCCATGCTGATAAATAGCGTAGGGTGTGCATTTATGCGCACCTGGAACATGGGTCGCCACGAATGGCGACCCTGCGGAAAATTATTTATGACGCGCCCGCAGATTGTTGATGATGGTACTCAAATCCAGCTCCTGATCCTGCAGCAGCACCAGCAGGTGATAGAGCAAATCCGAGGCTTCATTGGTCAACTCGTGACGATCGTTAACCGTTGCCGCCAATGCAGTTTCCACGCCTTCTTCGCCCACTTTCTGCGCGATGCGCTTGGTGCCGCTGGCGTACAGTTTGGCGGTGTACGAGCTCTCCGGATCGGCAGTTTTACGCGAAGCCAGCAGTTGCTCCAACTGATAAAGGAACGTCCAGTCAGGCGCCGCAGGGGAGAAGCAGCTTGAGGTGCCGAGATGGCAGGTTGGGCCAATCGGATTTGCCAGCACCAGCAGCGTGTCGTTATCGCAATCCGGCGTAATACTTGCCACTTGCAGGAAGTGGCCCGAGGTTTCGCCTTTGGTCCATAAGCGGTTTTTAGTGCGCGAGAAGAAGGTAACGTTGCCCTCGCTGAGGGTTTTTTGCAGCGCGTCCTCGTTCATGTAACCGTGCATCAGCACTTCGCCGGAAACGTTGTGCTGGACGATAACGGGCAACATGCCCGCGGTTTTGACCCAATCCAGCTTGCTCAGTTGTTCTGCAGTTAACACGCGCGAATCTCCACACCGTTGTCGATCAGGAAGTTTTTCAACTCGCCGATATTGATAATTTGTTTGTGAAACACTGAAGCCGCCAGCGCGCCATCGACGTTCGCCTGCTCAAAGGCTTCAAGGAAGTGCGGCATGGTGCCCGCGCCGCCGGAAGCAATCAGCGGCACTTTGCAGACATCGCGCACCTTCTTCAGCTGCACCAGATCGTAGCCGTTACGCACGCCATCCTGGTTCATCATGTTGAGCACGATTTCGCCCGCGCCCAGCTTCTGCACTTCCTGCACCCAATCGAGGGTTTCCCACGTGGTCACTTTGGTGCGCGCTTCGTCGCCGGTGTACTGATTAACGTGATATTTACCGCTCGCTTCGTCAAACCAGGTATCGATACCTACCACGATGCACTGCACGCCAAAGCGGTCTGCCAGGCGCGTAATCAGCGTCGGATCGGCCAATGCTGGCGAGTTAATGGAAATCTTATCAGCACCAAACTGCAGAATGCGCGCGGCGTCTTCTTCGCTCTTGATGCCGCCCGCCACGCAGAAAGGAATATCGATCACTTCCGCTACGCGCGATACCCAGCTTTTGTCGACCACGCGGCCATCCGATGAGGCGGTGATATCGTAGAACACCAACTCGTCCGCGCCTTCCTGCGCATAGCGCTGTGCCAGCGGCACGATGTCGCCGATGATTTCGTGGTTACGGAACTGAACACCTTTTACCACTTGCCCATCACGTACATCGAGACAAGGAATTATCCGTTTTGCCAGCATGCAATCGCCTCCGCAACCGTGAATTTATCTTCCAGTAAAGCGCGACCAACGATCACGCCCTGCGCGCCGCTGCCGCGTAATGCCGCTATATCATCCAGCGAACCGATGCCGCCGGAAGACTGGAAAGCGATGTCTGGGAAGGCCGCAGACACTTCTTTATACAGTGCAACGTTAGAGCCGCTCAGCGTGCCGTCGCGAGAAATATCGGTACACAGCACATGCTTGAGGCCAACCGGCTGATACCAGCCAATCACCTCTTCCAGCGTGACGCCCGCCGCTTCCTGCCAGCCGCTGATCGCCACCTCTTTGCGATTGTTGGCGTCAATGCGCACATCCAGCGCCAGCACGATAGCGTCCGCGCCAAACTCGCTGAACCAGCTTTTCACCTCTTCCGGTTGCTTCACCGCGGTGGAACCGACCACTACGCGCGCGGCCCCGGCAGCCAGCAGCGCCGCTACGTCATCGCGATTGCGGATGCCGCCGCCAACCTGCACCGGCACGTTCACGCCGCGCAGTAAGCTGGTGAGCAGGGGAATCTGACGTTTGGCCGGATCTTTCGCGCCGGTCAAATCCACCAGATGCAACACTTCGGCGCCCTGGCGCTCGTAATCCTGTAAGCGCGGCAGCGGATCGCTACCGTAATCGCGCTGCTGGCCGTAATCGCCCTGATGCAGGCGCACCACTTTGCCGTCGATTAAATCTAATGCGGGTATAATCATCACATCTCCAGGAAATTTTTCAGCAGCTGCGCGCCCGCTTTGCCCGAACGCTCCGGGTGGAACTGCACGCCGAAGAAGTTATCTTTCTGCAGAGCCGCGGTGAACGGATGGCCGTAATCGCACTGGGCGATGGTGGCGGCATTCACTGGCATGGCGTAGCTGTGCACGAAGTAGAAGTAGCTGCCATCCGGGATATCACGAAACAGATGATGGCCCGCTTTGGCGGTGATCTGGTTCCAGCCCATGTGCGGCAGCGGTAAATCCTGCGTGTCCATCAGCGTAACTGGCTCATCGACCAGGCCCAGCGTGGTGACGCCGCCGTTCTCATCGCTGCCGCGACCGAGCAGCTGCATACCGAGGCAGATGCCGAGCACCGGCTGGGTACAGGCTTTGATCAGATCGATCAGATCGCGCTCCTGCAGCTGATTCATCGCCGCCTGCGCGGTGCCAACACCCGGCAACAGCAGCTTATCCGCGTGCAGCACCACATCCGGGTCGCGGCTCACCTGCGGCGTGTAGCCGAGGCGCTCAATCGCCCACTTCACCGAGGACAGATTCGCGCAGCCGGTATCAAGGATCACCACGTTCATCACAGCACTCCTTTCGAGCTCGGCAAGGTGTTGCCTTCCACGCGAATCGCCTGGCGCAGCGTGCGGCCAAAGGCTTTGAACAGGCTTTCCACGCGATGATGATCGTTACGGCCTTTGGTTTTCAGGTGCAGCGTGCTCATCATGGCGTAGGAGAGGGAGCTGAAGAAGTGCTCGACCATCTCGGTGCTGAGATCGCCGACGCGCTGATAGCTGAACTCGGCTTTGAATTCGATATGCGGGCGGCCGGAGATATCCAGCGCGCAGCGTGCCAGGCACTCATCCATTGGCAGCACGAAGCCGAAACGACCAATGCCCCGTTTGTCGCCCAGCGCTTTCAACAGCGCTTCGCCGAGCGCCAGACCGGTATCTTCCACGGTGTGGTGATCGTCGATGTAGAGATCGCCTTTCACATCAATGTTCATGCGGAAGCCGCCGTGCACCGCAATCTGATCCAGCATGTGATCAAAGAAGCCGACGCCGGTGTTAATTTTGCTGCCGCCTTCGCGATCCAGCCACACTTCGACTTTAATCTGCGTCTCTTTGGTATTGCGTTGCACCAGCGCATAGCGATCGCGCTTGGTCAGGCGCGCCTGAATCGCATCCCAGTCTTCGCCTTCCGCGCCGTAACGCAGGCCCTGAATGCCCATGTTCTGCGCCAGTTGGATATCGGTAAGACGATCGCCGATCACGTAGCTGTTGGCGGTATCGAGTGCACCGGCGGCCAGCCAGGCTTCCACCATTTTGGTCTTCGGCTTGCGGCAATCGCAGTTATCTTCCGGCAGGTGCGGGCAGATCAGGATGTCGCTGAAATTTACGCCTTGTGAGCTGAGGATCTGCATCATCAGGTTGTGCGGACCATCAAAATCAGCCTGCGGGAAGCTATCGGTACCCAGGCCATCCTGGTTGGTGATCATCACCAGCTGATAGCCTGCTGCCTGCAACGCCAGTAGCGCAGGGATGGCGTTCTTTTCAAACGCCAGCTTCTCCATGCGATCCACCTGATAATCCGTTGGTGGCTCAGAGATGATGGTGCCGTCGCGGTCGATAAAAAGGATCTTCTGACTCATGCTTGCTCCACTGATAAGGCTTGCAGCGCGGCGATCAGGCGCTCGCACTCTTTACGGGTGCCGATGGAGATGCGCAGGCATCCCGCAAGGCCGGGGTTTTTGTTTTGGTCGCGCAGAATAATGCCTTGATCCCACAGCGTTTTAAACACTTTTGGCGAATCAGTGAAACGTGCCAGAATGTAGTTGGTTTCGCTCGGGAACACCTGTTGCACCACGCTAATCTGCGGCAACTGCGCAAACAGCCAGGCGCGATTGGCGTTCAGCTCGGCAACGTGTTGGCGCATCAGTGCGATGCCTTGCTCGCTCAACGCTTGTCCAGCAACATCCGCGACCGGCGTGGCCAGTGGATAGGGCGCAATCACCTTCATCAGCAGGTCGATCACCGGTTTGTTCGCCAAAGTGAAACCGCAGCGTAAGCCGGCCAGCGCAAAGGCTTTGGACAACGTGCGCAGAATCACCAAATGCGGATAATCCTTCAGCCAGCTCGCCAACGTCGCTTGTGGGCAAAACTCAATATAGGCTTCATCGGCCACCACCAGCGCTTTACCGGCGGTCATCGCCAGCAGTTCGCGAATATCATTCTGATTGATCAGGTTGCCGGTGGGATTGTTCGGGCTGCACATGTAGACAACTTTTACGCCGTCGAGCTGCTCAGCAATCGCGGGCAGATTCAGCTGCCAGTCATCGAGTGCGGCCACGGTGCGGTATTCGATGCCGATGGTTTCCGCGCTGACGCTGTACATGCCGTAGGTTGGCGGGCAGAACAGAATCGCATCTTTGCCCGGTTCGCAGAAGGCGCGCATCAGCAGTTCGATGCCTTCATCCGCACCGCGGCTCACCAGAACCTGTTCCGGTGTTAAACCGGCGTAGGCGGCGTAGCGCTCAATCACAATTTTCGGCTGGCATTCCGGATAGCGGTTTAGCGTCTGCTGCGACAGCTCAAACGGCACCGGCAGCGGGAATTCGTTGGCATTCAGCCATACATCACCGTTACCGCCCAGACGACGCGCCGATTGATACGGCGTCAGCGCGCGCACGTTGGCGCGCGCTAACTCTTCAATATTCAGGCTCATGCTTGCTCCTTCAGTGCGGCAACACGCAGGGTAACGGCATTTTTGTGGGCTTCCAGCTGCTCGGCAGCGGCCAGCGTTTCAATGGTCGCGGCAAGATTAAGGAAGCCTTGCGGCGTCAACTCTTGCACCGTCATACGTTTCTGGAAATCGGCCAGGCCGAGGCTGGAACAGGTGGCGGTGTAACCGTAGGTCGGCAGCACGTGGTTGGTGCCAGACGCGTAATCGCCCGCCGATTCCGGTGACCAGTCGCCGAGAAACACCGAACCGGCGCTGGTGATGCTATCAACCAGGTCGCGCGGCTGGCGCGTCTGAATGATCAGGTGCTCTGGGCCATACAGGTTGGAGATCTCGATGCACTGTTCCAGGTCGCGCAGCACAATAAGACGGCTGCTCTCTAACGCCTGACGTGCGGTAGCCGCACGCGGCAGCTGCGCCAGTTGCGCTTCAACCGCTTGCGCCACGCCTTCAGCCAGTTGCAGCGACGGCGTCAGCAGGATCACCTGCGAATCCGGGCCGTGTTCCGCCTGCGACAGCAAATCGGATGCCACGAACGCGGGTGTAGCGCCTTCATCGGCAATCACCAGTACTTCGGATGGACCCGCTGGCATATCAATCGCCGCGCCATCTAAACGCTGGCTGACCTGACGTTTAGCTTCGGTGACATAAGCGTTGCCCGGACCAAAAATCTTATCCACTTTCGGCACGGTTTCGGTGCCGAAGGCGAGGGCGGCGATGGCTTGTGAACCGCCAACCTGAAACACTTCTTTCACGCCGCACAGCTGTGCAGCGTAAAGAATTTCATCCGCAATCGGTGGCGGCGAGCACAGCACCACGCGACCACAACCCGCGATGCGCGCGGGTGTCGCCAGCATCAATACGGTTGAGAACAGCGGGGCGGAACCGCCTGGAATATATAAGCCCACCGATTTCACCGGCCGCGTAATCTGCTGGCAGCGCACGCCGGGCTGGGTTTCCACATCCACTTCTTGCAAGATTTGCGCGTTATGGAAGGTTTCAATATTACCGACCGCCACTGCCATCGCCTGCTTCAGCGTGTCGCTCAGACGATCGCTGGCCGCCTGCATCTCTTCTGCCGTGACGCGCAGGTTATCCACCTGCGCTTTATCGAAACGCGCACTGAATTCACGCAGCGCCGCATCGCCATCACTTTTCACTTTTACCAACACGTCGCGCACGATCTGGCTGATGCTTTCTGAAGCCGAAATCGCCGGACGCATCAGCAGCGCTTGCTGCTGCTCTGTGCTGCACTGTTGCCAATCAATGGGTGTCATCAGCGTGCTCATCGTGTTACTCCAACATTTTTTCGATTGGCAATACGAGGATTGAGCTGGCACCCAGCGCTTTCAGTTTTTCCATGGTTTCCCAGAACAGGGTTTCGGTGCTCACCATGTGCATCGCCACGCGGCTTACGTCTCCGGCCAGTGGCAGCACGGTTGGACGCTCAGCACCTGGCAGCAGTGCAATCACTTCTTCCAGGCGCTCGCTCGGCGCATGCAGCATGATGTACTTGGATTCACGCGCTTTAATCACGCCCTGAATACGCGTCATCATTTTGTCGATCAGCTCTTGCTTAGCCGCAGGTAATTCGCCATCGCGCTGAATTAACACCGCTTTCGAGCGGTAGATCACTTCTACTTCGCGCAGGCCATTAGCTTCCAGCGTCGCGCCGGTTGAAACCAGGTCACAAATGGCATCGGCCAGGCCGGCGCGAGGTGCCACTTCGACAGAACCGTTCAGCAGGCAGGATTTAAAAGCAACGCTTTGTTTATCGAGGTATTTCTTCAGCAGGTGCGGATACGAGGTGGCCACGCGGGCGTTATTCAGACACTGCGGGCCGGTGTACTCTGCATCAACCGGCATCGCCAGCGACAGGCGGCAGCCGCCGAAATCCAGCCGACGCAGTGTGAAGTAACGCGGATCTTCGCCCTGGGCGCGACGGTTCAGCAGCTCTTCTTCCAGCACGTTTTCACCGACGATGCCGAGATCCACCACGCCATCCATCACCAGGCCAGGAATATCGTCATCACGCACGCGCAGGATGTCGATGGGCATGTTCTCCGCAAACGCAATCAGACGCTGCTGCTGAAGGTTGATTTTGATGCCGCAGCGCGCCAGCAGTTCGCGTGATTCATCGCTTAAACGGCCAGATTTCTGCATAGCTATGCGAATACGGGTGTTATCTAACATGGTTCCTGTCCTCTTTTTCAATCCTGTCTGAACGTATTGGTTTGCGTTCGCCCATAAAAAAACCCCCGGAAGACGATCTTCCGGGGGCTCTCTTTGCGTTCGCACCACTGGAAGATCCTAATCGTCTCCCAGCACACATCGCCTGAAAGACTAGTCAGGGTGATGGTGATGATGGTGGTTGAACTGAACGCGTGTCATAGTAAATTCCGTTGCTGAATGAGTATTCATTTGCGTGCTGATTAACCTAACGAAGATGGTGGCAATTGGCAACCCTTTTTTAACTGTCAATTTCCGGAATCTCCCGAAACAGTTTGCGCTGGTTTGGCACATCTACCCGCACTAAGATGAAGTGTGAGCCCATAGCAGGAGTCGATATGAAAAAGGTCGCGATTGTAGGTCTTGGATGGCTGGGTATGCCGTTGGCAATGGCGCTAACGGCACGCGGCTGGCAGGTAACCGGCAGTAAAACCTCGCCGGATGGTGTGGACGCCGCACGCCGCTGTGGCATCGAAGCCTTCCAACTGGTTTTGACGCCTGAGCTGGAGTGTGAAGCAGAAGAGCTAGATATGCTAATGGCGGTGGATGCGCTGGTGGTGACCTTGCCTGCCAGTCGCACCGTAAAAGGCGGAGAGGATTACATGCAGGCGGTGCAGAACGTGGTGGACACTGCACTGGCGAAAAAAGTGCCGCGTATCATTTTCACCAGTTCTACCTCGGTTTACGGCAGCGGCGCGGGTGTAATGAAAGAGAGCAGCCCGCTGCAACCGGAAACCGTTGCCGGCAAAACGCTGGTGGAGCTGGAAAACTGGCTACACGATCTGCCCGGCACCAGCGTGGATATTGTGCGCCTTGCCGGATTAGTGGGACCAAATCGTCATCCAGGCCGTTTCCTGGCGGGTAAAACCGGACTGGAAAATGGCGGTCATGCAGTGAATCTGGTGCATCTGGATGATGTGGTGGATGCGATTGTGCTGTTGTTGCAAACCCCGAAAGGCGGGCACGTTTACAATCTGTGTGCCTCGAAACATCCATCGCGCGATAGCTTTTATCCCAGCGTGTCGAAGCAACTGGGGCTTGAGCCACCCACGTTTGTTTCCGAACCGGAACGTTCTGCCGGGAAGGTGATTGATGGCTCGAAGATCGCGAATGAGCTGGGGTTTGAATACAACTATGATGACCCGATGAAAATGCCGCTGGAGTAGGTTTACAGGTGCGCATTAATGCGCACCCTACGATGTAGGGTCGCCATTCATGGCGACCTGGTCACACCCCAAACCGATCCCGCAACGCATACCAAGCCGCGCCCATCGCCGTCAGGGGCACCTTAAATCGTCTTCCACCCGGGAACGGCAGGTGCGGCAATTTCGCAAACGCATCAAACCTCTCGGCGTGGCCACGCAGCACTTCAGCAATCAACTTCCCTGAAAGATGCGTACAGGTCACACCATGCCCACTATCGCCCTGCATAAAGAACGCATTTTTCTCAACCTGCCCAAACTGCGGCATACGCGACAATGTGAGCAGGAAATTGCCGCTCCAGCGGTGGCTGATTTTGATGTCACGCAGCTGCGGAAAGGTGCGCAGCAGCTTGGGGCGAATCAGCGCTTCGATATCATCCGGCTCGCGCGCGCCATACACCACGCCGCCGCCGTAGAGCAGGCGGTTATCGGCGGTGAGGCGGAAGTAATCGAGCAGATAATTACAATCTTCTACGCAGTAATTATTCGGCAGTAAACCCAGCGCCTGGTCGCGCGTTAAGGGTTCGGTGGTCACGATCTGCGAGCCGCACGGCATGCTTTTGCGCGTCAGGCGCGGTTCAAGCTGCGACGGCAAATAAGCGTTGCCGGCAAAAATCACGAAGGTGGCGCTGACTTCACCTTTGGCGGTTTTTACCCGATGGGGTGCGCCATATTTCACTTCTATCGCCGCCGACTGCTCATATATACGTCCGCCGTGCCGGCGAATCGCTTCCGCTTCACCCAGCGCCAGATTGAGCGGATGCAGATGCCCGCCGCGCTTATCGAGTAAACCGCCGACGTAGCGATCGGTGGCCACTTCCCGGCGAATGCCACGCTCGTCGAGCAGCTCCAAATCGTGATTGCCGTAGCGCGCCCAACTGGCCTGCTGGCTGCGCAGATGGCTCATTTGACGTTGATTCAGCGCGGCAAAAATGCCGCCGGGACGATAATCGCAGGCGATGGCGTAACGGTCGATGCGATCGCGAATGATCTCCGCGCCTTCAAACATCATGCTGCCGAGCATCTGCGCGGTCTGTTTACCGTAGCGCTGCTCAATCACGTCCACGTCACGGCTGTATGAGTTGACGACCTGACCGCCATTACGCCCGCTGGCGCCAAAGCCGATTTTCGCCGCTTCAAGCAGCACCACGTCGTAACCGGCTTCGGTAAGAAACAGCGCAGACGAAAGTCCGGTAAAACCGCCGCCAATAATGCAGACATCGCACTGTACCGATTCTTGCAGCTCCGGCCAGGGCGCATGAGCGTTGGCGGTAGCAGCGTAATAACTTCCCACATGTTGCATTACATCCTCCTTAAGCGCGAAATCTTAGAAATTGGCGGGCGTATGCGCGCTAACAATGCGACACGGTTGATCTGAAGTATTGGTAAAACTGTGCGGCAAGCCGGTGTCAATTACATAGCTCTCTCCGCGATATAAATGATAACTCTGGCCGTTCACCACCAGCGTGATTTCACCTTCCAGTATCGTGCCGGTTTCCTCGCCGGGATGGCGTAACTTCTCACCGGTGCTGGCGCCCGGTTCGTAACGCTCTAGCAGCATCGCCAGCGCACGACGCGCGGCACCGTTATCAATCAACATCAGCGATACGCCAAGGCTGCCGATCTCCACGCACTCATCCGGACGCACAATCACCCGCGGCGTGGTATTGATTTTGGGTTCGGAGAAAAACTCCGACAGCGATAGCCCGTAAACTTTTAGCAGCTTCTGTAAAGTGCTGACGGCCGGGCTCACTTTGTCCTGTTCGATGGTGCTAATGGCGCTGTGCGTTAATCCTGATAACTCAGCGACGCGACGCTGAGACAATCCCAACGCCTGCCGGATTTGCGATAAGCGCCGCCCGGGTGCCAGAGTGGCATCATTCATGGCTGTTTTTCCTTGTGATAACAGACAGCGGCGTGGATAAAGGCCTCAAACAAACGGCGCGAGACCGGATCGCGGTCGGACTGCCATTCTGGATGCCATTGCACCGCGAGGGCGAAAGGGTGCTTTGGCAGGCTAACGGCTTCAATCAATCCGTCAGGCGCGCGCGCTTCCACGCGCAGCTGTGGACCGGTTTCACGAATGCCTTGCCCATGTAACGAATTGACTGCAAACGATTCGGCGCTGCCAAGCAGCTGGCTCAGCATGCCACCAGCTTCTGGCTGCACATCATGTACCGGCGCGTATTGCTCATCCAGCGGCAGCGCATCGTTTTCGCGATGCTCCTGAAAAAGATGCGTCATATGCAGTTGGCGATGCAGTGCGCCGCCGTTGGCGACCACCAGCTCCTGCAGGCCGCGACAAATGCCGAACATCGGCATCTTTTTACCCGCCGCATGAGTGATAAGTCCGAAGGCGAGGCGATCGCGCGCTGGATCGGCATGCGCCTCTTTGCCATCTTCGCCATAGTGCCAGGGTTCAATGTTGCTGGGGCTGCCGGTCAGCAAAATGCCATCCAGCACGGTCATACTGTTTTCTAATAGATGAGGGGAATGCATTAACTGATGCGGTAATGGCAGCGGCACGCCACCGGCGAGTACGATAGCGTCGAGGTATTTATTGTGAACCGTTTGACCGGGATGGCTGCCGATCATGTTTTGGCACATCACTACGCCAATCAAAGGCTTGTCAAAAATAATGCCCATAACGTCTCCACGCTGCTGTTCAATATTTTCGCCGAAACGGCACGGCTGGCGTTAAAAGTGTGCAATATTTTGTCAATCTAGCAATCAGTCGTTCATTCCTCCAGCAGAATTGTTACATTTGCACACTTTTTGCGTTAGCGCTATGTTAGAAGAGTGGCTGTTATTTTGAGCATTACGCGCACCAATTCTAAACGGTATAGGGCGGGTGGGATCATGACGAACCTCGTAGAAGTAGAAGACTTCACGCGACACAGTGAAGAGAAACGAACAAGCGCGTTCCAGCTGGAGGTCAAAACCTGGCTGGAACGCCATCCTGAAACGCAGTATGTCGATATTCTTCTTAATGATTTAAATGGGGTATTTCGCGGTAAACGCATTCCCATCTCCGCATTAGCAAAACTGGAAAAAGGGTGTTACTTCCCGGCTTCGGTTTTCGCTATGGATATTCTCGGTAACACCGTCGAAGACGCCGGACTGGGCCAGTCACTGGGCGAACCCGACCACCTCTGCATGCCGGTTCCCGGAACCTTAATACCTTCTGCAGCCGACCCCACACACATCGCTCAGCTGTTGTTGACCATGTGTAACCAAGATGGCACTCCCTTTGACGTTGAACCCCGTAATGTCCTTAATCGACTGTGGCAACAGCTGCGTAATCGAGGATTGTTCCCGGTGGTAGCGGTAGAGCTGGAGTTCTATCTGGTGGATAAAAAGCGCGATGCGGAGGGTTTCATTCAGCCGCCATGCGCGCCGGGCAGTGACGATCGTAATATGCAGAGTCAGGTTTATTCGGTCGATAATCTCGA
This sequence comes from Enterobacter ludwigii, assembly GCA_900068845.1. Taxonomy (GTDB): domain Bacteria; phylum Pseudomonadota; class Gammaproteobacteria; order Enterobacterales; family Enterobacteriaceae; genus Pantoea; species Pantoea ludwigii_A. The sequence goes on along the minus strand of CEFQ01000005.1, from coordinate 663,321 downwards.
CAATTTCGCCGACGTTCTGCGTGATATCGATCATCTAGCCAGGCTGCAAGGGATTCCCGCCGACGGTGCGCTGGCAGAAGCCTCGCCCGGCCAGTTTGAAATTAACCTGCATCACACGCGCGACGTGCTGAAAGCCTGTGACCACGCCATTCAATTGAAGCGGCTGGTGCGGCAGGTGGCCGAGAATCACGGCATGACGGCGACGTTCATGGCTAAACCTTACGAAGAGTATGCAGGCAGCGGCATGCATGTTCACATCAGCATGCTGGATGCCGCCGATCATAACGCCTTCGCGCTGGACGATGGCAGCGATTCACCGCTGATGAAACGTGCGCTGGCGGGGATGATCGATCTGATGCCGGCCTCAATGGCCCTGCTGGCACCAAATGTGAACGCCTATCGCCGCTTCCTGCCGGAAGCTTATGTGCCGCTGCAGGCGTCGTGGGGGCACAATAATCGCACGGTCGCATTGCGTGTGCCCTGTGGCGATGCGGATAACCACCGCATCGAGTATCGCGTTGCCGGTGCAGATGCAAATCCCTATCTGGTAGTGTCAACTATTCTTGCCGGTATGTTGCACGGTCTGGATAATCAGCTACCTTTACCGCATGCGGTGCAGGGCAATGGGCATGAAGCAGAAGGGCTGGCATTACCGATTCGGCAAAGTGATGCGCTGTATGAATTCGAGAATAGCTATCCGCTGCAGAAGCTGTTGGGCGAGCGTTTCAGCGGGGTATGGCACAGCTGCAAACAGTATGAGTTGATGCAGTTTGAGCGCTTAATCACCTCGACGGAAATCGACTGGATGCTAAAGAATGCCTGACCGCGTGAAGAATTGATCTAACGTCTTGTGCCGATGGCATAAGTTGGGGCAAAATACGCGCCCTGCAAAATGAGAACTAACCGACGTTAACCGCGTCGGTTATTTTTTTGCATGATGTAGTACTCACTGACATTCAAACGAGGCCGGACACGCATCCGGATAGATAGATACTGACAAACACGCTTGTGCGTGAGATTTGAGGAAAACAAAGATGGGACTGTTTAACATTGCACCAGCTCAGGCTGGTTCTCGCTTCCGTGATGACTACGGCGCCGCGACAATCGCAAACACGTATTTCACTTCTCACTGCAGCAAATTGCGCAGTATCCCTGTAGCTCAGCCGATCGCGGTTGTCGCTTGCGGGGGCCTGAACAATGTCGCTTAACACCTCTGCCGCACCTCAGCGTGCACATCTGAAAAAATCCCTGACCTTGATCCCGGTTGTCATGATGGGCCTGGCGTATATGCAGCCAATGACCCTGTTTGATACCTTCGGTATCGTGTCTGGATTGACCGACGGCCACGTCGCCACCGCGTATGCTTTCGCCCTGATCGCGATTCTGTTTACTGCCGTGAGCTACGGCAAGCTGGTACGCCGCTTCCCATCTGCGGGCTCCGCTTACACCTATGCTCAGAAGGCAATCAGTCCGCATGTCGGCTTTATGGTTGGCTGGTCATCACTGCTGGACTACCTGTTCATGCCGATGATCAACATCCTGCTGGCGAAAAGTTACTTTGAAACGTTGGTGCCTGGCATTCCGTCATGGATTTTCGTGGTGCTGCTGGTGGCCTTCATGACCATCTCTAACCTGCGTGGCATCAAAACCGTTGCCAACTTCAACAGCGTGATCGTGGTGCTGCAAGTGGTGGTGATGGTGGTGATCACCGGTATGGTGGTTTACGGTGTGGCACACGGTGTGGGCGAGGGGACATTGACCAGCAGCAAACCGTTCTGGTCTGAGAATGCGCACGTGGTGCCGATGATTACCGGTGCGACCATTCTGTGCTTCTCGTTCCTCGGCTTTGACGGCATCAGTTCGCTGTCGGAAGAGACCAAAGATGCAGAACGCACCATCCCACGCGCGATTTTCCTCACCGCGCTGATTGGTGGTGTGATCTTTATCGGTGTCTCTTACTTCCTGCAGCTGTACTTCCCTGACATTTCGCGTTTCACCAACCCGGACTCTTCACAGCCAGAAATCATGCTGTTCGTGGCGGGTAAAGCGTTGCAGATTGGCATCCTGATCTTCTCAGTGGTGACAGTGCTGGCGTCGGGTATGGCCGCGCACGCCGGTGTTTCACGTCTGATGTACGTGATGGGCCGTGATGGCGTATTCCCGCAGCGTTTCTTTGGCTTCGTGCATCCGAAATACCGCACGCCGTCACTGAACGTGTTGCTGGTCGGTGCGGTAGCGCTGATGGCGATCAACTTCGACCTGGTGACCGCAACGGCGCTGATTAACTTCGGTGCACTGGTGGCGTTTACCTTTGTGAACCTGTCGGTGATTGCGCAGTTCTGGATCCGTGAGAAGCGTAACAAGACGCTGAAAGATCACATCAACTATCTGCTGCTGCCGGTCATGGGCGCACTGACAGTTGGTGCGTTGTGGATTAACCTGGAAGAGACCTCAATGGTGCTCGGCCTGGTGTGGGCGGCGATTGGTATCATCTACCTCGCGTTTGTTACCCGCACTTTCCGCAATCCGGTTCCGCAGTTCAGCGAAGAAGTGTGATTTGATTGAAGTCGCTGTCCCCCATCCCGGCCTTCCCCCGCAAGCGGGGGAAGGAGACGCAGCCACATGCAACTTCTGAGCTGGCATGTAGCAGCATCTTCCTCCCCCATCAATGGGGGAGGACCGAGGAGGGGGACAGCGAGCACAATTTAAAAAACTCAACCCGCTAACACCAATTCCCAACGCCCCGCACTCAATGCTTCACGTCCCGCTTTACTTAACTCTGCATCCGTAATTAATGTATCAAACTGCTCCAGCGGCAACGCCAGATGCGTCGCAATCTTGTTGTACTTGGAACTGTCGCTCAGCAACACGCGCTTACTACTGACATCGCTCGCCGCCTGCTTGACCGGCACTTTATCTTCATCTGGCGTATACAGTCCGCGCGTGCCCCAGCATGATGCGGAGATAAACGCGATATCGATCGCCAGCTGACGCAAACTGCGTGCCGCCGCTTCACCCACGCTGGAACGGTTCTCACGGCACACCGTGCCGCCGGTGTGAATCAGCTTGCAGTCGCTACTTTCCATGAGTAGACGCGCAATCACAAAATCATTGGTCACCACCAGCAAATCGTCACGCTCTATCAACTCGCGTGCCAGTGCCAGCGTGGTAGTGCCGGCATCAAGATAAATACAGCTATTACGCGGAATGTGGCGCGCAGCATACTGGCCAATCGCCATCTTCTCACTGCTGTACATATTGGTTTTTGCCAGATGCGACGGCTCCGCCGCCAGGCGATCCGCCGAACGCACACCACCAGAAACCGACAACACCGCGCCTTGCTCTTCCAGTTTCTGCACATCGCGACGAATCGTCATATGTGACACGCCCAATCTTTCGGTCAGCTCAGCAATGCTCACCACGCCGCGTTCAGCAACCAGCGTTAAAATTTGTTGATGACGTTCAATCGGAATCACCCTGCTCTCCCTGAATTATCATTTTTTCACATTGTAGATCATCGATTCACAGCTCGCAGCACAATTTATCTTCACGAATTCTCTGCAGAAATCCCACGCAGACCGGATCCTAATCAATCAGGTTGAGGTGTGAATTCATGTTAAGCAGTGCGCAGCGAAGTTAATTTTTGTGATACTACGCACGTTTATTGCGCAGTAACTGCGGCAGACTTAACACCAATGAACAAATTATCACTTAAATTAACAATGGAGGTGTGCTGTGTCAGCAACCGTGAATAACATCGGCGTGATTGGTTTAGGTTCCATGGGCATGGGTGCGGCGCAGTCTTGTATCCGTGCAGGATTGAACACCTGGGGCGTTGACCTCAATCCGCAAGCGCTGGAAACCCTGCGTCAGGCCGGTGCGCGCGATGCGCAGACCTCCGCTGCCCGTTTTGCTGCTGAACTGGATGCAGTGCTGCTGCTGGTGGTCAACGCCGCGCAGGTCAAAGCGATTCTGTTTGGTGAAAACGGTGTGGCCGCGCAGCTCAAGCCCGGCACCGTGGTAATGGTCTCTTCCACCATCTCTTCACAGGATGCGCAGGCGATTGAACAACAGCTGGCGCAGCATCAGTTGCTGATGCTGGATGCGCCGGTTTCCGGCGGTGCAGCCAAAGCCGCAGTCGGTGAGATGACCGTAATGGCCTCCGGCAGCGATGAAGCCTTTGCACTGCTAAAACCGGTGCTGGATGCGGTAGCGGCGAAGGTCTACCGCGTCGGCAGCGAAATCGGTTTGGGCTCTACCGTCAAAATCATTCACCAGCTGCTGGCGGGCGTGCACATTGCCGTGGGTGCCGAAGCGATGGCGCTGGCCGCGCGGGCCGGGATTCCGCTCGACACCATGTACGACGTGGTGACCAATGCTGCCGGTAACTCGTGGATGTTTGAGAACCGCATGCGTCACGTGGTGGATGGCGATTACTCGCCGAAATCTGCAGTCGATATCTTCGTCAAAGATCTCAACCTGGTCGCAGATACCGCCAAATCGCTGCACTTCCCGCTGCCGCTGGCCTCTACCGCGCTCAACATGTTTACCGAAGCCAGTAATGCCGGTCACGGCCGTGAAGATGACAGCGCGGTGATCAAGATCTTCAGTGGCATCACGCTGCCGCAGGCAGAGGAGAAGTAATCATGCGTTTAGGCGTTATTGCAGACGATTTTACCGGAGCCACTGACATTGCCAGTTTCCTGGTGCAGAACGGTCTGCCGACTATTCAGTTCAACGGCGTGCCCGATGCGCACGACGCACTGCGCGCGCAGGCCATTGTGATCAGCCTGAAGTCGCGTTCTTGTCCGCCTCAGCAGGCGATTGAGCAATCATTGGCGGCGCTGGCGTGGCTACAGCAGCAGGGCTGTGATCGTTTCTACTTCAAATATTGCTCGACCTTCGACAGCACCGAGCAAGGCAATATCGGTCCGGTGACCGATGCGCTGCTGGCGGCATTAGGCGAAACGCAAACGGTGATTTCGCCGTCGCTACCCGTTAACGGGCGTACGGTGTATCAGGGCTATCTGTTTGTTGCCGATCAGCTGCTGTCTGAATCGGGTATGCGCCATCATCCGGTCACGCCAATGACCGACAGCAATCTGGTGCGTTTGATGACGCGTCAGGCCAAAGGTCAGGCGGCGGTGATCAACGCGGCGCAGCTGGATCAAGGTGCCGAGGTGGTGCGAGCGCAGCTGGATGCCTTGAAAACACAGGGCATTAACTATGTGGTATTGGATGCGCTGCACGAGCAGCATCTGCTGACGCAGGGCGAAGCGTTGAAAGAGACGCGTCTGGTCACCGGCGGTTCAGGATTGGCGATCGGGATTGCCCGCGCCTGGGCAACGCAGCAGCAGAACAGCGATGCCGAGCAGGCGGGTCGTCCGCAAGGCGACCGTGCGGTGGTAATCTCCGGTTCCTGTTCGCAAATGACCAATCGTCAGGTTGAGGCGTATCGCCAGCACGCGCCATCGCATGAAGTGCGCGTGGAGCGTTGCCTTGACGATGCCGAAAGCTATGCACAGGAACTCTGCAATTGGGTCGAAGCGCATCGTCAACCTGCGCTGGCTCCTTTATTGTTCGCTACTGCCGATGCGCAGCAGCTGCAGGCCATTCAGCAGCAGTTTGGCGCGGCGCGCAGCAGCGAAGCCGTTGAGCAGCTATTTGCCGCGGTTACGCGTGAACTGAAAGTTCGCGGCTGGCAGCGCTTTATCGTGGCAGGCGGCGAAACCTCGGGTGTGGTGGCACAAAGCCTCGGCGTCACTGCATTCCACATCGGACCGATGATTTCGCCGGGCGTACCGTGGGTGCGCGATATCCATCAGCCGCTGTCGTTGGCATTGAAATCCGGCAACTTTGGCGATGAACAGTTCTTTGCTCGCGCACAAACGGAGTTTTCAGCATGACCGAACAACAAGCACGCGAAGAAATGGTGCAGCTTGGCGCCTCCTTCTTTCAGCGCGGTTACGCCACCGGTTCGGCAGGCAACCTGTCGCTGCTGCTGGAAGATGGCAACGTGCTGGCGACGCCAACCGGATCGTGCCTCGGCGAACTGCAGGCCGATCGCCTGGCAAAAGTGACGCTACAAGGCGAATGGATCTCCGGCGATAAGCCATCGAAAGAGGTCGCTTTTCACCGCGCGCTCTACCTGAATAATCCCGAGTGCAAAGCGGTGGTGCACCTGCACAGCCACTATCTGACGGCGCTCTCCTGCCTCAACGATCTCGATAGCGAAAACTGTATCCGGCCGTTCACGCCCTACGTGGTGATGCGCGTCGGTGATGTACCGGTAGTGCCGTATTACAAGCCGGGCGATCAGCGTTTAGCTGACGATCTGGCCAATCTGGCCTCGCGCTACAGCGCCTTCCTGTTGGCCAATCACGGCCCGGTAGTGGTGGGTAAATCCCTGCGCGAAGCCGCCAATAACACTGAAGAACTGGAAGAGACCGCGCGTCTGATGTTCACGCTCGGCGACCGCTCGATTCGTTATCTGACCGATAGCGAAGTGGCGGAATTGAGGAGTTTCTAATGCCTAAGTTTGCAGCCAATTTATCCACGCAGTTCGGTGAACTGCCGTTTGTTGGACGCTTTGCCGCCGCGGCTAACGCCGGTTTTCGCGGCGTCGAGTTCTTATTCCCTTATGACTATCCAGCCGAGGTGATCAAAGCCGAGCTGGAGAAACATCAGTTGGAGCTGGTGTTGTTCAACACCGCGGCTGGCAATGTGCAAGCGGGTGAATGGGGCGTTTCTGCCATTCCCGGCCGTGAAGAGGAAGCGCGCGCCGATATCGATCGCGCGCTGGAGTATGCGTTGGCATTGAATTGTAAGCAGGTGCACATCATGGCGGCCACCGTGCCGAACGGTGCCAATCGTGCAGAATATGAAGCGACATTCGTGCAAAATATGCACTATGCCGCTGAGCGTTTTGCGCCGCACGGCATTCGCCTGCTGCTGGAAGCGCTAAATCCGGTCACCAAGCCAAATTATCTCTATTCAAGTCAGTACCAGACGCTGGCGATGATGGAACGCATCGATCGTCCGAACGTATTTACCCAGCTCGATCTTTTCCATGCGCAGTTGGTGGACGGCAATCTGACGCATCTGATCCGTGAATATGCGGGCCGTTATCGCCACGTCCAGATCGCGTCGGCACCACATCGCCACGAGCCGGACGAAGGCGAAGTTAACTATTCGTATCTGTTTAATCTGCTGGATGAAGTGGGTTACGACGGTTGGGTGGGATGTGAATATTTCCCGCGCGGCCGCACCGAACCCGGTCTCGGCTGGTTCGCGCCATACGCTAAGTAAATCAATACCCTTCCAGCACAGTGCGTAGCAGCACTGTGCTGGAAAAGTCATGCCTGAATCTGTCAATGCCAGAGAAAACTGTACCCAAAAAATACTTATAAAATAGAGGATTATCATGTCAACCGCGTTGTTGTTAGCTATCGCTACCGCCAGCATCGTGATCTTGCTGTTGCTGGTGATTAAAACCAAAGTTCACCCCTTCGTGGCGCTGCTGATTGTTAGCCTGCTGGTGGCGATTGCTACCGGCATCCCAGCGGATAAAATCATGGAAACCATCTTTAGCGGGATGGGCAATTTGCTGGGGCACATCACTATTATCATCGTGTTGGGGGCGATGCTGGGCGCAGTCATTGAAGCTTCGGGCGGCGCAGAGTCGCTGGCGCAGCGCTTCAGCAAATCGCTGGGCATTAAGCGCACCGTGGCGGCGCTCACCATGGCCGCCTTTATCCTCGGCATTCCGGTGTTCTTCGAAGTCGGTTTCATTATCGTGATTCCGCTGATTTACGGCTTCACCAAAGTGGCGCGCGTGTCACCGCTGAAGTTTGGCCTGCCAATGGCGGGGGTGATGCTGACGGTACACGTGGCGTTGCCAACCCATCCGGGCGCAGCCGCAGCCGCCGGTATTCTGCATACCGATATGGGCTGGCTGATGATGCTTGGCATCCTGATTTCAATCCCGGTCGGAATCGTCGGTTACTTCGTCGCCAAAGCGATGAACCTGCGTCAGTATCATCTTTCGGTGGATGTGCTGGAGCAATTGCAGCTGGCGAAACCGGAAGGCACGCCGAAAAACGACGCGTCACCACCGGGTGCACTCACCATCACCGGTCTGATTGTGGTACCGATTCTGCTGATCGTGATGGGAACCGTGGCGCACACTACGCTGGCTGAAGGCAGCACGCTGCGCTCGGTGATGACGGTGATTGGCACACCGGCGATTGCGTTGCTGATTGCGCTGGGTTTGGCGGCATGGCTGCTGGGCGTGCGCCGCGGCTGGAGCAAGGAGAAGCTGGAAGATCTGACCGGCCGTGCGATTCCCAGTTCCGCCAGCGTGATTCTGGTGGCGGGCGCGGGCGGTGCCTTCGGTAAAGTGTTGGTTGAATCGGGCGTGGGCAAAGCGCTGGCATTAACGCTGGAAACCTTGCACCTTCCTTTGCTACCCGCTGCGTTTATCCTGTCGCTGGCGCTGCGTGCCTCGCAGGGATCGGCAACGGTCGCGATTCTCACCACCAGCGGTTTGCTGAGCCAGGCGGTGGGTGATGTGACGGAGATGCAGCGCGTGCTGGTGACGCTGGCGGCTTGCTTCGGCGGCTTAGGTTTGTCGCACGTTAATGACGCCGGTTTCTGGGTGGTGACGCGCTACTTGGGCTTGTCAGTCGCCGACGGTTTGAAAACCTGGACGGTATTGACCACGATTATGGGATTAAGCGGCTTTGCGCTGACGTGGTTGGTTTGGGGCATGATTTAAATAACGTGGTTAATTCCGTGCATCAATTGTGATATTCGGGATTGAAATAAAAACGCTGTGTCATTAATTAAAAAATGACACAGCGTTAATTCACGTTACTTCAGAGCAAATCAGATGATTTCAACTTTAACATCTGACTGCACCAGCAGCTCTGCATTCACACCATTGTGGCTATAAACTTCATATTTTACGCCCGCAACGGTAATGGTGCCTTTTTGATGCGTCCACTGCTCGACATCGTCACCTTCCGGCATAATATCGTTCAGTTGAATAACATCATTTTTATCGCCCTGAATCATCAGTTGCCTGGCATCAACTTCAGTGAAAAGACCTTCCTCGCCATAAGTCAGCAAATCTTCCACGGTGATAACTTTGGTGGTGCTTTCACCATCTTGCAGGTCAATAATCGCTTTGGTTTCGACAAGGCCATTTAACTCAACTTTGCTGTCATCATGGGCAGCGATGTTGGCGCTGTTACTGTCGTAGCCGTAATCGGGGTTTCCTGGGTTATTTCCCCAGATAACGTTATCAATCAGGATATTACTTCGACCATAGTTTTCGATCTCAACACGATAAATTTGCAGACCAGCAGGTGCAGTATAATTTACATAGCCATTGTAACTACCATAATGCAATCTATTGTCATAGGCATCATAAAAAATAACGCCGACAGCAGTTTCCGTACTAAATTGGATGTCAGAGGTCTGACCTACAGTAAAGCTAAATAAATCAGTATTAGATGAAATTTTCATCTTTCCGCTTTGAAAATAAGCCACTCCGTTTAGAACTCGAAAATTATTCTGTCCTGCACCCGTACTAAATACATTTCCGTCAGGAATGTTAAGGTCAAAATATACGCTACCTTTTTGTGAGAGACTGGACATGCCAGTATTAATGCCTTGAATAGCAATCCCACCTTTATCTCTGTAAGAAATTTTTACTTGACCAATTAATTCTCCTTGTGGCGCTACAAAACCTGATGAAAACAAATCCCCATCTATTGATACACCCCCTTTCTTAAAGAAATCCGAGGACCCCAAATATTTACCTGTGGTGCTGTAATAATCTAAACTAGCAAAACCATTGTTTGAAAGCCCAGCAATTGTCATATAAAAATCAGTAGCAGCGGGGGTATCAAAAATAACTTTATGTATAGAATTATCATCGCCACCCCATAACTTAAGGGCACCTAACTCATTTTTAACTAAAGTATGGTTTTTAGAGAATACCATACCGGACACTAATTTTAAGGGGCCACCTTCTGGTGCCCTGAAAGTGTATCCTGATTGAAATTGCCTTCCTGCTCCAATGATGATTGCGTCATCATGGAAGTTGTTAACATAAAAGCCTTCACCCAGTTTTCCAGTACCCACCAAAGTAAACCTGGCTTCATTTGAAGGGTCGCTGACTCCTGCTGATTTTACTTCTCTTGCGGTGATACTGTGGAAACCTGAAGAATAATTACTGTCGTGCAGATATGACCATTTACCGTCGGTACCTGCCGTGGTGCTGCCAATTAACGTTGTGCCATCGTAAATATTAATAACGCTCAGCGCGCGGCCTGTGCCTTCAACCTTTACGCTGCCATCATCAATAATGCCGCCATTAGCAAACTTGTCGTATGCGCCACTTGCTTGGTGCTCGAACAATCCTGTAATGCTTGGTTTATCCGGACCCAAACCGGAAGTATCGATTTCGATCTGCCATTTATTTGACACGCCGGAATAGTCACGCTGCACGGCCCAGAAGTTATGGTGTCCGTCGCCCAGCGCCGTCGGCGTGAAACTCCAGTCACCATTACTGCTTGTCTGCGTGGAGCCCAGCAGTGTGTTGCCGTCGTAAATAAGGACAAAGCGTCCCGCTTCAGAGCGACCGGATAAGGTAGGGGTGCTGTCATCCGTGGTGCCGTTATTACTCACCGGGCCGGGGACGCCTACATCATCAAAAACCTGCGTAATGGTGGTGGCAACAGCAGGTGATGGGTAAATATGCAGGTCGAAACTGTCATTCCAGTCCGCTGCACCTTCACTCTTAATCTGGAAATTCCAGTCGCCAGCCAACAGATCAACCGACGGCGTCCAGCTCCATTTTCCATCATGGCCTACATCTACGGTGACACTGTTCTGGCTGCCATTAAGTGTGTACTGAATCACAACCCGGCTGTTCGATTCTGCCCGACCACTGAATCTCGGTGACATGTCATCGGTATAATCACCGCTGTTGAGTTTTCCGATACTCATACCAAAATCGTCCCACACTTCGGTTATTTTTGTCTGCTGATCGCCTGAGCCGACGGCGATGATGTCGAGGTCAAACACCGCTGAGGAAGTTTTGGATGAGCGGGCCTGAAACTCGTAGTGTGACGGATTGAATGCGGTTGACGGCGTCCAGCTCCAGTTTTCGCCGGTAACGGTGGCGGTGGCACTGCCAGACCAGCTGCTTTCGCCCGCTTTACGGAAATAAACGGTGACGGTTTCTCCGGCGTTAACTTTGCCGTGCAGGGCAGGCGTGCTGTCGTCAGTCAGCGCACCGCTGCTGAGCGCACCGGTCCAGCTTCCGGAATTATCTATTGCGCCGTCCAGAGTGATGAAATCAGCAGAGCCGACGTTAATGATGAACGCATCAGATGGGGTTCCGGTACGGAATATCGGATCGCCTTTGGCATCTTTACCAAACTCCTCGACGGCGACCAGCGTCAGAGCGTTCTCACCCTGCGGCAGGTCGTTGTCAGGTTCAATGACCCATTTACCTGTCAGCGTATCGGCTTTGGCGCTGCCAATGTTGTTTCCCGTCGCGTCGCGCAAATACACCACGCTTCCTGGCTGGGCTGTGCCGGTCAGGGTGGGACGCGCATCATCGGTAATTTTACCCGGATCAAAGCTGCCCTGTTCTGCACCCACATCATCGCGAAGATTGATCAGCTCCGGCGCTTCCGGCGGAGTGGTATCGATGATCATGGTTCTGATCAGCGGCGTGGAATGGTTGCCTGCTGCATCAATGATGACGATGGCGATATTGTAGTGGCCCTCTGGAAGAGGCGTGGGAGCTGTCCACGAAAATTTACCGGTTTTGGCGTCAAAATCAGCAAAAAATTTATCTTTTCCAATGGTGATTTCCACCTTAGTAAGAGGATTGCGCTCCGCAGAAGTACCGGAAATAGTTGGAAGAGTTGTGTCGCGATAAAGGTATTTCACCGGGTCGAATGCTAAGGTGTTCATATAATATCTCCAGTCAGAAAAAGAGCATGCATAAGGTGTAGCTTTGCAACGTGCCACATAGCCTATTTTATAATGCTGTCAATCTTCCGCTTGAAGGACTTGTCTCAAACTTGTTGAATATTTAAATAATAGTGCGGCTTATTTTTAGGCATGAATTGTCATTTGAGAGTGGTTGCAGCGATGATTTTACAATGAAGGAGGATTTATAAAAATGGATATCATAAACGCTGTGTCATGCCAATCATGTTTTATCAAAGTGTAGTATGATGCAATGATTAACTCTCCAATATGGCGATTAATTAATGCGACTCAACGCTAAAATGTTTTATAACAGAAATTAAACGGCTTTACCGATATAGCTAAGCGCTTTAGACTTCACGCCTGCCGCCGTAATTATGTGAGGTTAATATTCCAATACGCTTATTAATGGCGTATGCAGCACCCTCAATAATACAGAAGGTATAAGCAGGGAATCCGCGAGCGATAATAAATAAAGGGTCACTACTATTCCCCGGCCCCGGCCCATTCAGTGTGAGCGGGCCAGGGTTAGGGCACTAATGCGCAGAGGACTAAGAAACCAGCTCCTGCGCATACAAATACAGCGCTTTCAACTGCGCCATCTTCTCGGTATTTCCCTCGTGCAAACTCGCCAGCGATTCCAGCTCCAGCAAGAACGCCTGCACGCGCTCAGCATTCAGCGCTTCGCGGCGATGCTGCAGCCAGCGCTGCTGCTCGGCGTCATCCAGCGTGCCGGGGAAATTACGCGCACGATAGCGGAACAGCAGTTTAGCGATGCGCTTATCTTCGAAGGTCAAATCCAGCGCCGGAAGGTTCTGCGGCGGCGTCTGGCGGATAATGTTCATACCAGCACGATCGGCATCGCTAAAGAAACCGTCATACAGCTGGGCATCCACATCATCCGATGGCGTGAACGGCTCGGCGTCGGCAAACAGCGCCACCACTTTCTCTCGCACTTCAGCATGTTCACGCAGCAGCTTGAGGTTGGCGAGGCACTGCTGGCGATCGATGTTCAGGCGCTCGGCATCTTCCGGCCGCAGCGTACTCGCGGGTGCCAGCACCGAACACTTATTGATATGCACCAGCTTGATCGGCACGGCAGGCAGATCGCCCAACTCGCTATGACGGGTATACAAACGTTCACGCAGTTCATCAGATTCCAGCGCCAGCAGTGGCGACATATCACCGGCCAGATCGGCGACAATCAATGCATTACGATTATCCGGATGCCAGGCGAGCGGCACAATCCAACTGGTGTTACCGCGCGCCGCGCCGAACATGCCGGAGACGTGCACCAGCGGTTTCATCTGCGGGATATCAATCAGCGTCATCAGTTTCTGTTTGTTGCGATGGGTAAACAGAAACTCAAACAGCTTCGGCTGCTTCTCTTGCACCAGTTTCGCCATCGCCAGCGTGGCATAAACGTCAGACATCGCATCGTGCGCCTGTTCGTGTGCCACGCCATTGGCCTTGGTGAGATGTTCAAGCTTAAAGCTCGGGAAGCCATCGTCATTTTCCGGCCACTCAATGCCTTCCGGGCGTAACGCGTAACAAGCGCGCATCACGTCGAGCAAATCCCAGCGCGAATTGCCGTTCTGCCAGCTCCAGCCGTACGGATCGAAGAAGTTGCGATAGAAGATATTGCGCGTCACTTCATCATCAAAGCGCACATTGTTGTAACCAATCACACAGGTTTGCGGCTCGCTAAACAGGCCGTGGATGCGTTCGGCAAACGCCGCTTCTGTCACGCCGCGCGCTTTGGCGGTTTGCGGCGTAATGCCGGTGATCATTACCGCTTCCGGCTGCGGCAGATAATCGTCGGCCGGTTGGCAATAAAATACCTGCGGTTCACCTACCGCGTTGAATTCTTTATCGGTACGCAGGCCGGCAAACTGCGCCGGACGGTCTAGCGATGGGCTTTTGCCGAAGGTTTCATAATCGTGGAATAAGAAGGTGAACTCAGAGGCGGGCACGGCGTTATCCTGGCAATGGAGAATCAACGCACAGGATAGTCGTCCCTGGGTAGCAGTACAACCTCGATCATCCTCGCTGCGCGCGGGCACGCAGCATTTATGCGCAGTTCATACTTTTTTTCAATTTATTCAGATCTGTAAGCGCTATTTGCCGTACAACGTGCGGCGGTAAATTCATTTTTTTGATTTCGAGGAAGAAGTGTTGAAAAGGCGTCTGCTGGTAACTGTATCTGGAATGATTGTTTGGGCATCGTTGGCGCAGGCTGACGACAGCATGCCGTTTCCCCTGGCGCCTCCGCCGATTGATGCGGCGTCGTGGGTGCTTATGGACGCCACTACCGGGCAAATTCTCACTGCGGGCAATCCGGATGAAGAGCGTAACCCGGCCAGCCTGACCAAACTAATGACCGGCTATGTCGTTGATCGCGCTATCGATCAGAATAAAATCAGCCGCGATGACAAAGTCACCATTGGCAAAGATGCGTGGGGCGCGGGCAATCCGGTGTTCAAAGGTTCTTCGCTGATGTTCCTCAAGCCGGGCGATCAGGTCACGGTGCGCGACCTGATGCGCGGTGTGATCATCGATTCAGGTAACGATGCCTGCGTGGCGCTGGCGGATCACGTGGCCGGCAGCGAAGGCAGCTTCGTTAACATGATGAACAGCTATGTGCAGAAGCTGAATTTGACGCACACCCATTTTGAAACCGTGCATGGTCTTGACGCGCCGGGCCAGCACACCACCGCACGCGATCTGGCAACGCTATCGCGCGCGATTATCAGCGGCGAGCCCGATTTCTACGCCATGTACGGTGAGAAAACCCTGACCTGGAACGGCATCACGCAGAACAACCGCAACGGTTTGTTGTGGGATCAAAATCTGCACGTCGATGGCCTGAAAACCGGGCATACCGAAAGCGCTGGTTTTAACATCATCGCGTCTAACGTCGTCGGACGTCATCGCCTGATCGCCGTGATTATGGGCGGCAAAAGTTCGAAAGGCCGTGAAGATCAGGCGCGCAAGCTGCTGGTGTGGGGCCAAAACACCTTTGATACGGTGCAACTGTTCCACGCAGGGAAAAAAATCGGTACGGAAAACGTCTGGTACGGCAATCCGCATAAAGTGGATGTCGGAACCACGCAGGATATCTACCTGTCGCTGCCGCGCAACGAAGTCGCCAACGTGATGGCCAAATACGTGATTGACCGTAAAGATCTGGAAGCGCCGTTGAAAGCGGGCGAGCAGATTGGGGAAATTCAGGTGATGGACAAAGATAAGCAGTTGGCAAGCTATCCGCTTTATGCGCTGCAAGCGGTTGATCAGGCAGGCATCATTACGCGCATCAGTGATTACGTGAAACAGAAACTGTAATCCGTCGCGTAATTTTGCGTTATCGCTGTCGCCGTGCTGCGGCGGCGTGATTCTGGTCGCCATAACTCACGCGCCCGTAGGGTCGCCATTCATGGCGACCGTTTCAAACATCGCACCTAACATGAAGCGTTACATCAATGTTTCCATTGATAAGGTTAGATGTAACGCACATGTTGAATTTCACCAAAACTCGAAAAAAATTGCGTTCAACACTGATGGTGCACCAACCGCCAGGGTAACATAGCGCGCAAATTTGTATCGTTCCCGGACAACCATGTTACGCGCTGACAAGCCCATCTCGCAGATTGAGTTCTGGTTCTACCGCCACTATCGCACCGTACACGGCGTGCGCATTGCCATCGCCTTTGTACTGTGTTTCCTGTTTGTGCGGCTTACCGACATTCCAGAAGGCACCTGGCCGCTGATTACGCTGGTGGTGGTGATGGGGCCAATTTCAACCTGGGGCAACGTGCTGCCGCGCGTGGTACAGCGTATTAGCGGCACCTTCGCCGGTCTGATTTCCGGGTTGATCGCGCTCAAGCTTGAGCTGTTTTCATTGCCGGTAATGTTGGTATGGTGCGCCATTGTGATGGTGGTCTGCGGCTATTTGACGCTGGGAAAACATCCCTATATGGCGTTACTGATCGGTATCACGCTCGGCGTGGTGGTTGGCGCACCGGCCGGGGATTTCACTATCGCCATGTGGCGCGGCGGTGATGTGATTCTCGGTTCGTTGATGGCACTGCTGTTCAGCGCCATTTGGGCACAACGCGCGTACACCCATTGGCGCATCCAGCTGTCGGATGCGTTTATCGCCATGGCCAAGCTGCATCACACTGGCTTCTCTGCTAATTTGCTGGAAAAACCGCGGCTAAACAAACCCTTCCAAAAATTGCTAAGTGGCGTGATTAAGATGCGCGCGTTACTGGAACCGGCAAGCAAAGAGACACGCATTCCCAAATCGGTGTTTGAGGCAATCCAAACCATCAATCGCAATATGGTGAACACCATGCAGATGCAGATTGATGCGTGGTGGTCATCGCGTGAAAGCCATCTGATTATGCTTAATGCTCCCACGTTGCGCCGCACGCAGCAGATGACGGAAGACACGCTGAATGCGCTGGCCACGCTGATGGTCAAAGGCGAAACCGAGCAGATCACTGCTAACAGCCACGCGCTCGATGAGATTACTCAAGAGTTGGAGCAGCTGATTGCCAATCGCAGCAGACGCCCGGAAACCACGGCGATTTACGGCTACGTTTGGCTGAGTCTGGAACAGGCGCGTCAGCTGGAGCGTATGACTGATTTAGTGCGTCTGGCGCTGCGTAAATAGTTTTCTCAGGCAATGACTTAATGTGAATCACCCATTCTTTGCGCTAAGATAAGCGCCAGTCCGAATTTAGCGGTGAGAATTGCAACCCTGGCGGCCAAGCCGCTAAGCTAAACGTTATGACTATTCCGCCTGCCAACGCAGGCCTAAAGAAAGGTGCCAACATGGAAAATGCCAAGCAATCATTTCAGGACGTACTGGAGTTTGTGCGTATGTTCCGTCGTAAAAACAAGCTGCAGCGCGAAATCGTGGATAACGAGAAGAAAGTCCGTGATAACCAGAAACGTGTGTTGCTGCTGGACAACCTGAGTGAATACATCAAACCCGGCATGAGCATCGAGGCGGTTCAGGAAATTATCGCCAGCATGCGTGTGGACTATGAAGATCGCGTTGATGAATACATCATCAAAAACGCTGACCTCTCCAAAGAGCGTCGTGAGCTGTCGAAGAAGTTGAAAGCGATGGGCGAGCCAAAAGCGCAATAAATTTCCATCCACCACTAATCATGAGGTCGTCATTTATGACGACCTTTTTATTTGGGAAAAAGATAACCCCAATAACTCTTCTTGCGATTCGGGGTTATTGGGGTTATTTTTTGTGCTTTCAGGACGCTGTAAGGCAATGGCATAGATAGCAGATCATTAATGGCCGAGATCAAGGCCGATGGCTGGGAACTGATACGTGTGAACGGTAGCCATCACCATTTTGTCCATCCGGTTAAAAAAGGCTGGTGACGATACCGCACCCCAAAAAGGATTTGCCGATCAAAACGGTGAAAAGTATCAGGAAACAAGCCGGACTGACTGTCCATTAATTCGAAAGAGGTGACGTATGTTTTATCCCATCGCGATTGAGGCTGGCGACCAAAGCACGGCATTTGGCGTCACGGTGCCGGATTTGCCGGGCTGTTTTTCTGCTGGAGATACGCTGGAAGCGGCGGTAACAAATGCCAAAGAGGCGATTATCGGCCATCTGGAGCTGCTGGTAGAATTAGAGCAAGACATCCCGGCGGTTTCTGAATTGAAATCGTTGATGAAAGATCCGCAATATGCAGGTTATGTTTGGGTACTTATTGATGTGGATGTCACTCGCATTTTGGGCGGGTCCGAGAAAATAAATGTAACCTTGCCAAAACTGCTGATTGATCGCATTGACCGCTGCGTAGCAACGCATCCCGAATTCAAAACCCGTTCAGGTTTTTTGGCACAGGTCGCGCTCGAGCGCATTGCGAAGACCAGCTCATAAGCTTCGTCGGGAACCCATTTATGGCGAACTGGCCCGCAGTAATGGGCAATTCATTTGAAACAGCGCGACGAATCGCGCTGTTTTTATTGTATTATTCCGCCGCCAACTCCCACCACAGCTTATCCAAAGCGTAATAGCGGTCGCGTTCCGATTCAGGCTGATTCAAATCGCGTTTCCACGGTTTCGCCAGGATGAAGTGCAGGTTTTTCACCTCATCTTCACGCCACATTGCGCTGTGCTGGAACGGTAATGTTTTCAGCGCGTTGTAGATATAAGGTAGCGGCAACCAGCGGTTTTCGAACACTTCATTAAGCAAATCTTGCTCTGAGAACGGATAGCGGCGCAGATCGGTAATGCCCGCCACTTTTTCCTGCAGCCACTCAAACACCGCCAGATCTGGCTTCAGCACCAGGAAACCGCCGTTGAGATAACGATCGAGCGTGGACGGTGCGGTTTCGCCACGATCCTGCCAGGTATAGTGACAATTCTCGGGCTGCCAGCTTGCGGGATAGCTGGCGATCTTATTGGGATTGCAGCGGCACGCGTGACACGCCGCCAGCGCATGTTCGCCCAGGTCGAGCGTAAACAGCTCATCCATATTGCGCAGCACCAGCATGTCGGCATCCAGAAACACCACGCGCTCACAATCAACCAACTCCCACGCACGCAGCTTGCTCCACACTTCACCAAACTGCGCTGAAGCATAATGCTGCTCCAGTTCGGCATTCGGCATCAGCGGCGCGACAGGATGAATCACACAGCCCAACGCCTGCAACGCTTCCCGCGTCTCCAGATCGATAGCGTCGGTGACCATCACAATTAGCGGCCAGCGTGTTTCACTGCGCTTAAGCGAGTGTTGCAGTGCCTTAACACCAATAAAATAGTCTGGCTGCGTTAACAGCGTTACCCATGCAAACATGGTTTCTCCCTTTCAAACTTAATCAAATAAAGCAGTGACATAATCATTGCTAAAACGGCGTTGTGGATCGAGCTGATTGCGCACGTCGCGGAAAGCGTCCCACTGCGGATAGATATCGCGCCACTGGTAACGTTGCGGATCGTAATATTTGCCCCAATGCGGACGTCCGCCTTCGGCTGCCAGCAGTTTCTCCACTTCGGTGAGAAAGTGCAGGCCATCTTCAGACAGCGATCCATCATCGGCGTAATAGACCACGAAGCCGAAGAAGCAGGTGGCATGCTGATACGCCGGGCTGAGCCAGGCTTCGGACGCGCCGGTGCAACGCAGGATAATCGGATAGTGCATATGCGGATGATTTTCGGCATACCACGCTTTGATCTTGCTGATAATCTGCGGCGTTTTCGCCAGCGGCACGCCGATCTCGACGTTAATTTGCGGCACGGCAATGCCGCGGCAAAACAGCTGATAGATATCGCCGCTGACGTCGGTAAAATCACGGAAACGCGTCACGGTGCGGAATTGTTTGCCGCCTTTGCCGTGAATCTGTGTATCGCGATGCATCTGCGCCAGCGTCTGGTCGATGGTGTCGTTCAGGCTGCTGTCGGTGTTGTCGCCATGTTCAATCACCTCGCGCTGATTGGCGTGCCAGGCTTGCGACTCTTCATCGCTGGCCTCGTGCGCATTCCACACGTGCATCAGGTTGTCATCGACAAACCACCAGGCTTTGCTCATCTCATACTGATTATTCCACTCGACCAGATCCTGCTCCAGCGTATCGGCTGAGACGGCAAACTTGTGGCACGTAAACAGACGGAAAGGGCGCGTGCGCAGCGTAACGGCTGTGACGATACCGATCGTGCCAAGTGAAACCTGCGCTGCAGCGAAATCGGGCTCGCCGCGCACAAATTCGCGTACGCTGCCATCGGCCAACACCATACGAATGCGCAGCGCTTCGTCAGCCAGTGAGCTTTGCCCCAAACCCTGACCGTGCGTGCCGGTGGCCATCGCACCGGCCAGCGTTTGTACGGCAATCACGCCCGGCGACGAGGCCAGCATGCGATCCCTCTCGG
This sequence comes from Enterobacter ludwigii, assembly GCA_900068845.1. Taxonomy (GTDB): domain Bacteria; phylum Pseudomonadota; class Gammaproteobacteria; order Enterobacterales; family Enterobacteriaceae; genus Pantoea; species Pantoea ludwigii_A. Next base: position 643,403 of record CEFQ01000005.1, on the reverse strand, counting down.
TTAACGCGCTGTAAACCTGCTCCAGCGGCGTGCCGGCGCCAAAGGTGACGCTATCTGCATCTTGCTCAATTACGCCGTTAAACGCGCTAAGGTCCAACAACAAATCCTGCTCATCCACGCCCAGCATGCGGCCTGGCGACAAGCGGCTACCCAGCACGCGCACTTTGCCCTTGGCAGCGCGCAGCAACTGTTGTAGCTCCGCTTCATTTTGCGGCTGATGTAACTGCGTACGCAGACCAACCACCGTGTTCTGCGCCCAGTTCCACAGTGCGCTGTCCTGGTCAGTATTGTGCGTATGGCGTAAGGGATAAAGGTGGGGGTCTTTGTTCACTACGGCGTTCCTTAAATTGAGGTCTGTGACGGTCCCAGGATTTTAAGCGTAGACTATCACTGCGCAGCCGCAGCCTACGGGGCTTTGCGCACATAACGCAGCGTCGCCGTGACCGCGAGTTGGCGATTGCGACGAATGCTGTCTTCTTCACTGTCGTTGGGTGTGAAGAGTGTGTGAAAGGTGTAGCGATTGGAGACGTGATGCACGCAGATGCTGCTCAGTAAGCGGTGGACATCCACGGTGTCGAGGCCTTCAATAAACACCCCTTGCTGCTGACCGCGCGCCAGAATGTCATCGAGCACATCCAGCGCGCTTTTATTCAGCGTTTTGATGCGTTCAGATTGCATGATGTAGCGCCCGCGCAGCAGGTTTTCGGTACACACCAGCCGCATAAAATCCGGGTGCGATACGTGGTAGTCGAAGCTGGCTTCCACCAGTTTGGTCATCGCCCGTTCCGGCTCCATCTCTGCAAGGTTCAGACCGGTTTCATGCTGGCGAATCGCCTGATACACCTGCTCCAGCACCTCAATATACAGCTGCTCTTTATTGCCGAAGTGATACACCACCATGCGTTTGGTGGTCTGCGCGTGCTCAGCAATCTGCTCCAGTCGCGCGCCTTGCATGCCGAACTCGGCAAACATTTTCAGCGCGCCGGCCAGGATGCGTTTCTTTAGCCCTTCCGGGTCATTTTTTCGTTTGGTTGTGGTGTCCGACATAGCGCTCAGTAACAAGTCCAGCAAAAGGGAAAGGATAACACAGCCCTGTTCTCGCTTGTGGCGCTGCGAGCGGCGCTGCGGCTTTATGCTTTTCAGGAATAGCATTTCTGAATAAATCATAATGTAGGAATAAGCAACTGCGTATACTGCGGTCATCTGTCGTTACGACAGCTTATTTTGACTCGCGCAATTATAACGATAGGGAAGCATTTTATGCACACACGTCTGTCAGCAGTAAAAAATAAATTCATGTTAACGGCCCGCGCCGTGTTGTTGGCCAGCGCCGTGTTGTCGTCGTTATCCATCGCGCACGCGGCGGATAAAACCTCAATCAAAGTCGGCATCATCAGCGGCGAAGATGAAGACGTCTGGCGCGAAGTGATCAAACAGGCGGCGGCAAAAGGCTTAACGGTGAAAACCGTGATCTTCAACGATTACAACCAGCCAAACGAAGCGCTGCAAAACGGCGAAGTGGATGCCAACGCCTTCCAGCATCAGCCGTTCCTCAATAACCAAATCAAGGTCAATCACTACGACATCGTGCGCGTCGGCGATACCGCAGTGTGGCCGATTGGTCTCTATTCGAAGAAAGTGAAAAGCGCCAAAGAACTGAAAGAGGGCGCAGTGATTGGCGTACCCAACGATCCCTCTAACGAAGCGCGCGGCTTGGTGCTGCTCGAACAACAAGGGCTCATCAAACTGAAGCCGGGCGTTGGCATCGCGGCGACCACCGCCGATATCACGTCTAACCCACATCATCTGCAAATCAAAGAGCTGGATTCCGGCATCATCGGCCGCTCCGTTCCTGACCTGGACGCCGCCGTGGTCAACACCGATTGGGCGCTAAAAAGTGGCCTGACCGCGGCAGACCGCATTGCACAAGAGCCGGTAAAAGATAACCCGTATAACAACTTTATTGCGGTGAAGAAAGAGAACGTCAGCGCACCGTGGGTGAAAACGCTGGTGGCTTCTTATCAGAACGATGCCGTGAAGACTGTGTTTGACAAGGTCTATAAAGGCACCGGTGAGACGGCCTGGTAAGGAACGAAAAGATGACGTTATTCTCAGCAGCCGAAACGCCTTATACCGCCATCAAACGCGGCGTGGCGGAAAGTATCCGTGACGAGGCGCAGGTGACGTTTCGCGACAGCAGCAGCGTGGTGCGCCTGCAAGGCGTGTCACGTCGCTTTGGACAAACCCAGGCGCTGCGCGATATCTCGTTGACGGTGCAGAAAGGCGAAATTCTTGGCCTGATTGGCCGCAGCGGTGCGGGGAAATCCACGCTGATCCGCTGTCTCAACGGGCTGGAACAACCTGATGAAGGCGTCATAGAAATCGAAGGCCGGAACATCACCGGCCTGTCGGAAAAACAGCTGCAAACGGTGCGCAGCCGCGTGGGCATGGTGTTCCAGCACTTCAATCTGCTGTCGGCGAAAACGGTAGCGCAGAACGTCGCGCTACCGCTGAAAATCGCCGGCATGGATAAAGCGCAGCGCCAGCAGCGCGTGGCGGAACTGCTGGCGCTAGTGGGACTGGCGGACAAAGCGCAAAGCTATCCGGCGGCGTTATCCGGCGGACAAAAACAGCGCGTCGGCATTGCCCGCGCACTGGCAGCCAGTCCGGCGCTGTTGCTGTGTGATGAAGCGACATCCGCGCTTGATCCGGAAACCACGCGCTCGATTCTGGCCTTGCTCAAATCACTGAATCAAAAACTCGGCATTACCATTCTGCTGATCACGCATGAGATGGAAGTGATCAAATCGGTGGCGCACCGCGTGGCAGTGATTGATGCCGGACACATTATCGAACAGGGGCCGGTGTGGCAGGTGTTTGCGCATCCGCAATCGGACCTGACGCGCACGCTGTTGCGCGGTTTGCTGCCACAGCTGCCGGAAAATATTGCCGCGCGCCTCAGCGATCAACCGCAGGGTGACGTCATTTATAGCGTGCACTTTGCCGGCGACGATGCTCAGGGTGATCTGCTCACCCGCTTTGCTGGCGCGCTGCCGGGCAAATTCCGCCTACTGCAAGGCGGCATCGATCACATCCAGCACTACGCGGTAGTGCGTTTCTTTATTGCGCTCCCGGCGGCGAACGCGGCCGACGAGCAACAGATTCTCAGCTGGCTGCACGCGCAGCAGGCTCAAGTGGAGTTGGTGGGTTATGTCGCCAGTGATGATTGATCTTTTACTGAATGCGTTAGGTGAAACGGTATTAATGACCGCGATTTCCGGCCTGTTTTCGCTGGTAGCCGGTTTGCCGCTCGGCCTGATTTTAGTGATGACCAGCCCCGGCGGTATTGCCGAGCATCGCGGCGTTAACCGCGTGCTGGGTCTGATTATCAACAGCTTCCGCTCGCTGCCGTTCATTATTTTGTTAGTGGCGTTGATTCCGTTTACCCGTTTTCTGGTCGGCACGTCGCTCGGCACCTGGGCGGCGATTGTGCCGCTGTCGATTACCGCCACGCCGTATTTTGCGCGCGTAGCTGAAGTGTCGCTGCGCGAGGTCGATCGCGGGCTGATTGATGCGGTACGCGCCATGGGCGCCAGCAAGTTGCGCATTGTCTGGGACGTGCTAATCCCGGAAGCCTTACCCGGCATTTTGTCTGGTTTTGTGGTGACGCTGGTGGCGCTGATTGGCGCTTCGGCGATGGCCGGCGCGATTGGCGCAGGCGGGCTGGGCGATCTGGCGATCCGTTACGGTTATCAGCGTTTTGAAACCTCGGTGATGATTGCGGTGATCGCGGTGCTGATTGTGCTGGTGTGCGGCATTCAGTGGGTCGGTGACCGGTTGGTGCAGCGTATTGATAAGCGACATTGATTATCACTGATGCGCGATAAATCGCGCCGCTACGGATACGTACACCGACTGTAGCGGCGCAATTTATTGCGCATTTTTTTGCTAAAGGAGAATGCCCATGATGCTGAACCCTCTTCAGCTCACGCTCGAAAGCAGCCTCGAACAACACAGCGCAACCTACATCACGGTCGCGCAAAACATCTTCCAAAAGCCCGAAACCGGCAACAACGAATATTTCGCCAGCGAGCAGCTCACGCAGTTGCTGACCGCGCAGGGCTTTGAGGTCACGCGTAACGTTGCCGGGCATGAAACCGCGTTCTACGCGGTGAAAGCCAGCGACAAACCCGGGCCAACTATCGCCTTTCTCGCCGAATATGATGCGCTAATCGGCATTGGACACGCCTGCGGTCACAACCTGATTGGCACCACCAGCGTGGCGGCAGCCATCACGCTTTCGCAGGTGCTGGATCAAACCGGCGGACGGGTGGTGGTGCTGGGTACGCCAGCGGAAGAGGGCGGATTAGCCGGGCCGGGCGGCCCTAAAGGCAACGTGAAAAAGCGCTTTGTCGAAGCCGGATTACTTAACGATGTCGACGTGGCGCTGATGGTGCATCCATCAGGTAAAACCCGGCTGACCGAATCCACGCTGGCCAATAATCATCTCTATTTCCACTTTTACGGCAAGCCATCGCATGCTGCCAGCGCGCCACATCAGGGCATCAATGCGCTGGATGCCTTGGTGCTGCTGTACAACGGCATCAGCGTGCTGCGTCAGCAACTGCCCGACGGCGTGCGCGTGCACGGCATTATTACCAACGGCGGTCAGGCCCCGAACGTGATCCCGGAATACGCGTCGGCGCATTACTACATCCGCGCGGACAGCCGTGAAATGGTCGAATCACTTGAACCGCGTCTGCGCGCCATTGCCGAAGGCGTGGCGCTGGCGACCGGCGCGCGCGTCGAGATTGATCATCAAATTGGTCCCCGTGATTTCAAACTCAATCCGGCGCTGGATGCGCTGCTGCTGGAGGCGTTTAGCGCGGCAGGCGAACAGGTCGATTTATCCCCGCAGAAGAACAAAGTCTCGACCGATGCCGGCGATATCAGTCATGCAGTACCGACTGCGCATCCGTGGCTGAAAATCGGCCCCGACGATCTGATTTTCCATACCGTGCCATTCCGTGAAGCGGCCAACTCTGAGCGTGGCTATCAGGCGCTGCTGATTGGCGCCCGCGTGCTGGCGCGCACCGGCTTACGTCTGCTGACCGATGCGGACGCCTTAAACACCGTCAAAGCGGATTTCGCGCGACAACTATAAAGGAGCGTGCTGTGTCGCAAACCTATCGCAGAAAATTGAAAACGCTGGTCGGCGCCAGCAGTGTGATTTCCGCCGCCAATGATAACCAGCCGGGCGTCGGCATCGCGCGTGCCATTGAGCTGGCGAAGATTGCCGAGCGCGAAAAGATTACCGGACTGTTCACCGCCGATTTACTGCAAGCCGATCCGGCAGGATTAGCCGGCACCACCGGCACACAGGATCCGCTGATTGCGCTGGCGGCATTGAGCCAGGTGACGTCGCACATCGGGTTGATTGCCACCGTCAGCACCAGCTGGCTACATCCCTACAATCTGGCGCGTCAGGTCGGCACGCTGGATCACATCAGCAGCGGTCGTGCGGGCTGGAACGCGGTGACCTCATCGGTTGGCGAAGAGAACTTTGGCGAAAGCCAGCTGCCGCCACCGCAGGAACGGTATGCGCGCGCCACCGAATTTATCGAAGTAATGAACGCGCTGTATGACGCTAACGAACGCGCGGCGGTGCAGCGCAATGCCAGTGGCGGCATTCGTCTCGATCACACCAAACTGCATCCGATTAACTATCGCGGCGACTATTTCCAGGTAGCGGGTCCGCTCAACGTGCCGCCGCCACCGCAGCGCCGTCCGGTGCAGTTCCAGGCGGGCCAGTCTGAAGCAGGCATAACCCTCGGCGCACGTTACGCCGAAGTGATTTACACCTCGCAACCGACCTTCGAGGCCGCGCAAGCGTTTGTCGCCGATGTGCAGCAGCGTGCGCGACGTGTTGGCCGCGAACACAATCCGCCGCTGATCATGAATTCGTTCCACGCCATCATTGGCGACAGCGACGCCGACGTAGCGCGCCGTTTGCGCGATAAGCATGAGCGCATCAACTATGAACAGGGGAGGTTGCGTGTGGCCGATATGCTGGGCGGTCAGATCGATCTGCGTGAGTTGCCGCTCGATCAACCGCTGCCCGCCGCATTTATTCCCGAGCTGGCACAGGTGCATCGTCGTCAGGGGCGCGCGGCCATTTTCCGTGACTATGCGCTGGAGGGATTAACCTTGCGCGAGCTGATCATCAAAGCCGAAGAGACCGGCCACTGGTTTGTTGCCGGTACGCCAGAAATTTTGGCCGATGCCATCGAACAGCGCTACCGCGCCGGCGTACTGGATGTGATTTCGCTGCATGGACTCGGCCAGCCCGATCAGCAGGATTTGCTGCTTAACGGCCTGCTGCCGGAATTGCGTCGCCGCCAGCTGATCGATACTGATTATGTCGGCAACGATTTCCGCAGCAGTCTGGAGCTGGCGGCTTTACCACGCGGCATCGATTAACGAATGATTAAATGAAAAAGCCCGCCCAGGTGATTCTGGGCGGGCTTTTTCATTTAAAGCGCACGCCTTGTAGCGGCGCAATTCATTGCGCATTTAGAGCGCAGGCATTGTAGCGGCGCAATTCATTGCGCATTGCCGGACTGCGCATGAGAACCGCGCGATAAATCGCGCCGCGACAAAAGCATGCGAGTAGAGAAGAGTGGCGTCAGACAAGACAGAAAAACAAAAAGCCCGCTTAGTTTCCTAAGCGGGCTTCTCTAAATTTGGCTCCTCTGACTGGACTCGAACCAGTGACATACGGATTAACAGTCCGCCGTTCTACCGACTGAACTACAGAGGAATCGTGTGAACGAGGCGCATATTAGCGATGCCGATCCCCGTTGTCAAAGCCCTACTGCACACTTCTGGTTTAAGTGCGCGTAAAAGCAGCGGAATGCTGCTTTTCTGCCTTGAATGATCAGATTCTAAACTGCCAACAGGATCTCAATTTAAACGCAATTCCTTTGAGATGTTAGATGCATGTCAAAGTTTTGTTATTTGCCGATTTTAAAACAATCATTTCAGTGCTTTTATGATGAAAGTTTCAAATGTCAATCGGATGAAATAAATGAACTGCTTATCATCACCGGCGAAACGACTTCATTCATCTGAAACGGCATTTCGAAAATAACCAGCTGATAAGTAGTGAGTTACACCGAAAAGAGGCAGTAAACCGATAGCGTTAGACCAGAAGCCTTACCTCTACAACCACAAAAAAAACGCCAGCGACGTTGGGTGAATGTAAAAGATATTTTTCATTCGCGGTCTCAGCCAACCTGAGCATGTTAACGAATAAGAAGGGTTACCTATGAAATTCAAAAAAGCGTTATTAACTTCCCTGTTAGTTTGCATGTTACCTGCCGCTGTCATGGCAAAAGATCTTCAGGTGGGCGTTTCTATGGCGCTGTTTGATGACAACTTCCTCACCATTCTGCGCACCGCAATGCAAAAAGAGATGCAAAAAGACAACATCAAGGGCCAGGTAGAAGACGCCAAAGGCGATGTTTCACAGCAGCTGCAGCAGGTTCAGAATTTCATTGGTCAGGGCGTTGACGCCATCATCGTTAACCCGGTGGATACCAACGCGGTAAAACCCCTGGTAGATGCAGCGGCGAAAGCCGGTGTACCGCTGGTATTTGTTAACCGCAAACCGGCGGGCGAGTTGAAAGACAAAATGGCGTTTGTCGGTTCTGACTCTGAGCTGGCGGGCCGTCTGCAGATGGAAGCGCTGGCTAAAAAGATGAACGGCAAAGGCAATGTGGCCATTCTGTTGGGCGACCTTGCCAACGAATCGACTCGTGAGCGCACCAAAGGTGTTGAAGCGGTAGTGGCGAAATATCCGGGTATCAAAGTGATACAGAAACAGACCGCGAAATTTACCCGTAACGATGCGGTAGACGTGGTGAGTAACTGGCTGACAGCGGGCGATGACATTCAGGCGATTGCCTCCAACAACGATGAAATGGCCATCGGCGCACTTCAGGCTTTGGGCAAAAACCCCAACCACATCCTGGTGGCGGGTGTTGATGGCACTCCCGATGCACTGCAGATGATCAAGAATGACAAAATGGTCGCGACGGTGTTCCAGGACGCTAAAGGCCAGGGTGAAGGCGCTGTCCAAACGGCGGTCAAACTGATTAACGGCGAGAAAGTGCAGAAAGTGGTCGATATTCCTTTCCAGCTGATCACCAAAGAAAACTACGAAAAATTCGCCAGTCAGAATCAGAAATAAACCGTAACCGACTTAGCCGTACGGAGGTGATGTATGACCGCTTTTGCGCTTGAAGCCGAAGGCATCAGCAAGTTCTTCCCTGGAGTGAAGGCACTCGACAATGTCTCACTGCGTATTAAACCGGGGTCGGTACATGCCCTGATGGGTGAAAATGGCGCGGGCAAATCCACTTTAATGAAATGCCTTATCGGGATGTATCGTCCCGATAAGGGCACCATTCGCATTAAAGGGGAGCCAGTGCAGTTTCAGGACACCATGGATGCGCTGCGTTCCGGTATCTCCATGATTCACCAGGAGCTGAATCTGGTGCCTCACATGACCGTGGCTGAGAACATCTGGCTGGGTCGCGAACCGATGAAGTACGGCTTTGTTGATCACGGCAAGCTAAATAAACAGACCCAGGAACTGCTGAACAAACTGAATATCCGCCTGAAAGCGGAACGGATGGTCGGTGAGCTGAGTATCGCGTCGCAGCAGATGGTGGAAATTGCCAAAGCGGTCTCCTGGAACTCGGACATCGTGATTATGGATGAACCGACGTCGGCACTGACGGAAACTGAAGTGGCGCATCTGTTCACCATCATCCGTGACCTGCGCGAGCAGGGTAAAGCCATTATCTATATCAGCCATAAAATGGACGAGATTTTCGCCATCACCGATGAGATCAGCATCTTCCGTGACGGCGCGTGGGTGGGCAGCAATAACACCAGCGAATACACCCGCCAGTCACTGATTACGCAGATGGTGGGCCGTGAACTGACTCAGCTATTCCCGAAATTCAACGGTGAAATCGGCGAAGATGTGCTGACGGTGCGCAATCTCACCTGCAAAGACCGCTTCACCGACATCAATTTCACGGTGCGCAAAGGCGAAATCCTCGGCGTAGCGGGATTGGTGGGTGCCGGGCGCAGTGAAGTGATGGAAAGCCTGTTCGGCATGGAGCGTTTTGACAGCGGTGAGATTCTCATCGATGGCGTGCCGGTCAAAATCGATTCGCCTTCAACGGCGATAGAGAAGGGCATGGCGTTCCTCACCGAAGACCGCAAAAAGTCGGGGCTGTTCCTTGTGTTGTCGGTGATGGAGAACATGAGCATCGTCAACATGCCCGACTACACCCATAAAAGCGGTTTTGTCAGCCACATCAAAATGGCTCAGGACTGCATGGATCAGATTCGCAAGCTGAACATCAAAACCCCAACCATGGATCAGATCATCAATAACCTCAGCGGGGGTAACCAGCAGAAGGTGTTGATTGCCCGCTGGCTGCTGGCGCAACCGAAGATCCTGATTCTCGACGAACCCACGCGCGGTATTGATGTGGGAGCAAAAGCGGAAATCTACCGTTTGATTAGCGAACTGGCGAACCGCGGTGTCGCCATCATCATGGTGTCGTCCGAGCTGCCAGAGATTATCGGCATGAGCGACCGCGTGATGGTGATGCACGGCGGACGTATAACCGGCATCCTCGATAAAGAAGAGGCCAATCAGGAATCCATTTTGTCGTTGGCATCCGAGTGAGGCGTGAGACATCTATGAGTAACGTAAAAATTACGGCCCCGCAGGCCGCAGAACAGGGTTCCTTCTTTAGCAGCTTGCGTCACAAGATGCCAAAAGACACCGGGATTTTTGTTGTGATGGTGGGCATTGCCCTGATCTTTGAAATTGCCGGTTGGTACGTGCGTGACCAATCTTTTCTGATGAACACCAACCGCTTAGTGCTGATTATTCTGCAGGTGGCGATCATCGGGATTATCGCGGTGGGCGTGACCCAGGTCATCATCACCACCGGTATCGACTTGTCCTCCGGTTCGGTTATTGCGTTAACTGCGGTGGTGGCGGCCAGTCTGGCGCAAACCTCGGACAGCCTGTCACCGATGTATCCCTCGCTGGTTAACCTGCCTGCGGTTATCCCGATTATCGCCGGGATTGGCGTGGGGTTGTTGTGTGGCGTGATGAACGGCGTGCTGATCACCAAAACCGGTATTCCTCCGTTCATCGCCACGCTCGGCATGATGGTATCGGCCCGCGGTTTGGCGCAATACTACACGCAGGGTAACCCCATCAGCTTCCTGTCAGATGGCTTCACCTCCATCGGTCAGGGCGCAATGCCCGTTATCATCTTCCTCGTGGTGGCGTTCCTGTTCCATATCGCGCTGAAACATACCCGCTACGGTAAATATGTCTACGCGATTGGCGGCAACATGACCTCCGCCAAAGTGTCCGGTATCAACGTTAATAAATACCTGATCATCGTCTATACCATCGCCGGTGCGCTTTCAGGGCTGGCGGGCGTCGTGCTGGCGGCGCGCGTGAGTAGCGGCCAGTCAAGCATGGGGATGGCGTACGAGTTGGATGCCATCGCGGCGGCCGTTATCGGCGGTAGCAGCCTGATGGGCGGCGTAGGGCGCATTACCGGTACGCTGATCGGTGCGGTGATTCTTGGCCTGATTAAGAGCGGCTTCACCTTTGTCGGTGTGGATGCTTACGTGCAGGACATCATTAAAGGCATCATTATCGTTGCCGCGGTTTCAATAGATATGCACCGCAACCGTAAAAAACGCTGATACGCTTCATACTTCGTGCTGTAGCGGCGTTGGCTGCGCCCGTTTACCCTGGTCACATAGTTGTCTATGCTCCCAGGGCTAAACGGGCTTGCCGCCTTGCTACAGCGCGAATTATTTTGCGTAGCAAGAATGTGCATAATCGTTTCCCTCTCTCGCCTGCGAAAGAATGTGCACAATCGGTTCCCTCTCCCGCCTGCGGGAGAGGGCTAGGGTGAGGGACAAAGCGCACCGCCCCACATAAGTTTTCCTGCTGGTTAATCCTCTTCTATTTCGCTCATTTCGTTTCGTTACCGCTATTTCTGCCCTTTTTCGGCTATTTCTGCACCATACCCGCTCATCGCGTCATCACTTTTTTGCACACCTGACTCGCATTTTCCGCACCATGATGGTGCGATTGGCTGAGTTCTTAATCCTTATGCGTCATCGCACACGCTTATTAACTCCTTCGAGGTAATCACAAACGCTTATTTTCCGTGCCTTTAGGAAAAATCCTGCAATGCAAATTTGTATCGCGAACAAACCTGGCCTGCATATTGCAACTTCATTTCCATAAGCCAGCAGGCTGAAACACCCAACCTGGGTATTCGGGGATTGACGGAGGCAACATGAATTTAAGACGACTCAAGTATTTTGTAAAAATCGTCGATATCGGCAGCCTGACTCAGGCAGCAGAAGTGCTGCACATCGCGCAGCCTGCGCTTAGCCAGCAGGTTGCGACGCTGGAAAATGAACTCGATCAGCAATTGCTGATCCGCACCAAGCGCGGTGTCACGCCAACTGAAGCCGGTAAAATTCTTTATGCTCATGCTCGTACCATCTTGCGTCAGTGTGAACAGGCGCAAACGGCGGTAATCAACGCCGGTCAGGCTTTGAACGGCCAGGTTTCCATCGGTTTAGCACCGGGCACTGCGGCGTCCACGCTCACCATGCCGCTGCTGCAAACGGTGCGTGAACAGTTCCCGGATGTGCTGGTGTATCTGCATGAAAACAGCGGCACGTCGCTGAATGAAAAAGTGATGAACGGTCAGTTGGATATGGCGGTGCTTTATGACCGTGCGCCAACCGCGGGCATCAACAGTATTCCTTTGATGAAAGAAGAGCTCTATCTGGTCGGCGCAACGGCGTGTCCGGGGGCGACGGTCGATCTGGCGGACGTGGCGCAGATGAGCTTGTTCCTGCCACGTGACTACAGCGCGGTGCGTAAACGCGTTGATGAAGCCTTCTCGCTACGTCGCTTGAGCGCGCGCATCATCGGTGAAATCGAATCTATCTCCACGCTGACCGCCGCCGTTGCCAGCGGCATGGGTGTTACGGTGTTACCGGAATCAGCCGCGCGGGCGCTGGTGAGTTCAACCCATGCGTGGATGGCGCGCATCAATAGCCCATCGCTGAGTTTGCCATTGTCGCTGAATATCTCGGCCCGTCTGCCGCTGTCGCCATCGGCGCAGGCAGTGAAGAATATCCTGCTGTCGCTGCTGAACAAGCCAGCGGTTGAGGATCGTGAATTGATGTTGGTGGGATGAGTTAAACGCATATTTTCCCTCACCTTAATCCTCTCCCGCGTGCGGGAGAGGGAACCGATCCCGCCCCTATCCGTTAAATAAATCACCTATCCTTCCACTCGCTCGATCAACGCCCTCGCTCGCTCACGGCTAAGGACGGGGATGAGGGCGTCCGTCAACGCTCTCCCTTATTACTATTCCGCATAACAAACCGTTTTTTATTATTTGTTGCCATGACGCCAACTTCATAACATGGACGAAACAGGGGCAGGAACCAGGAGAAAAGGGTGTGAATTTCCAGCAACTTAAAATTATACGTGAAGCGGCCCGTTGCGAGTTCAACCTGACCGAAGTGGCGAATACGCTGTTTACCTCCCAGTCCGGGGTAAGCCGCCATATTCGCGACCTGGAAGATGAACTGGGCGTGGAAATTTTTATTCGTCGTGGCAAGCGACTGTTAGGCATGACCGAACCGGGCAAGGCGCTGTTGACCATTGCTGAGCGCATCCTTGATGAAGCGGGCAAAGTACGCCGCTTAGCGGATGTGTTTACCAATGAAACCAGCGGCGTGCTGACCATCGCCACCACGCATACCCAGGCGCGTTACAGCCTGCCGCGCGTGATCAAAGCGTTTCGTCAGCTCTATCCGAACGTCCGTCTGGAACTGAATCAGGGGTCGCCGCAGGAGATCGTTGCCATGCTGCTGGCGGGTGAAGCCGATATCGGCATTGCCTCCGAACAGCTGGTGAATAACAGCAGTCTCGCGGCGTTCCCGTGGTTCAGCTGGCATCACTCACTGTTGGTGCCGCACGATCATGAACTGTTGCAGCATCAGCCGGTGACGCTTGCCAGTCTCAGTCGCTATCCGCTGATCACCTATCGTCAGGGGATTACCGGCCGTTCGCGCGTCGATCGTGCGTTTCAGGCGGCAGGACTCAGGCCAGATATCGTGCTTAGCGCGCAGGATTCTGACGTAGTAAAAACTTACGTCGAACTCGGTCTTGGCGTCGGTATCCTCGCCGATCAGGCGTGCGATATATATGAAGGTGAAGATCTGGTAAAAATCGACACGCATCATCTGTTCGATGCCAACACCGTGTGGCTTGGGCTGAAGCGGGGTCAACTGCAGCGCAACTACGTGTGGCAGTTCCTCGAACTGTGTAACGCCAATCTGTCGCTGGAGGAGATCAAACGTCAGGCGCTCTCCTACGAAACCGAAAACGAACCGGCAATCGATTTCCAGATTTAAGCTGCTTTCCGGTCGCCATTTATGGCGTAATGCCGATCAGTTAAGTACCGTATCTAACCACCGCACATTCCGTAGCGGCGCGATTTATCGCGCAATGAATTGCGCCGCTACACTATGTGCGCTCGGTATTCGAGTTTCATCTCTTAACTGACAAGCATTACGCGATTTATGGCGACCCCACAAAACCTCACCAAACATTCGTAGGGTCGCCATTCATGGCGACCAAAACACACAGCATAAAATTTCTTTTCCCACCGCAAAACAGACGCCAATCAACATTCCCTCCAGCAGAAAAACATCCTGCGCTGTCGCGTCACGTTACAGTGAAATGACGAAGATACAGGGGATTGTCATGTCGCGAATTCAACTCAAAGATACGGAATTACTGCGCCACCAGGCGCTGTTTGGCGGTCGCTGGCAGGATGCGCATCAGGGCGCAACGCTGCAGGTGATCGATCCCGGCACGCAGCAGCCGATTGCCACCATTCCGGCACTGGGTGCGGCGGAAACGGAGCAGGCGATAGAATATGCCGAGTCGGTGCGCGTCAGCTGGGGCAAAACGCCCAACGCCACGCGCGCCGCGCTGCTGGAGAAATGGCACCAGCTGATTATTGAAAATGCCGATGACCTGGCGATCATCATGACCGCCGAGCAGGGCAAACCGCTGGCGGAGGCCAAAGGTGAAGTGCTGTACGGCGCCAGCTTTGTGAAGTGGTTCGCGGAAGAAGCGCGCCGTATCTATGGCGACACCATTCCCGCGCCGAGCGACGATCGCCGCATACTGGTGCTGAAACAGCCAGTTGGCGTGGCAGCGGCGATCACGCCGTGGAACTTCCCGATTGCAATGATCACCCGCAAAGTAGCACCGGCTTTAGCCGCGGGTTGCCCGATTATCGTTAAACCTTCTGAACTCACGCCGCTGTCGGCGCTGGCGCTGGCGGTGTTGGCGGAACGCGCGGGTTTCCCGAGCGGCGTATTGCAAGTGCTCACCGGTTTACCGACTGAAATTGGCCGCACGCTGACCGCCAGCGGCACGGTGCGCAAAATCTCCTTCACCGGCTCCACCCGCGTGGGTCAGCTGTTGATGCAGCAGAGCGCCGACAGCATTAAACGCCTGAGCCTGGAACTGGGCGGCAACGCGCCGCTGATTGTGTTCGATGACGCCGATCTGGATATCACCATTCCCGGCGTAATGGCGAGTAAATTCCGCAACGCCGGACAAACCTGCGTCTGCGCTAACCGCATTCTGGTGCAGCGCGGCATCTATGAGCGCTTCAGTACACGCTTGTTGGACGCGGTGTCGGCGCTCAAAGTCGGCGACGGTTTTGCGCCGGACAGCACCATTGGGCCACTGATCAACGATCGTGCGGTGGAGAAAGTTAACAGCCATATCGACGATGCGCTCAGCCAGGGCGCGACCTTGCTGCACGGTGGCATCAGCGCGCCGAATGGCACCTTTGTCGCGCCAACGGTGTTGGGCAATGTCACCAGCAGCATGCGTATTGCACATGAAGAAACCTTTGGTCCGGTGGCACCGCTGTTTGTCTTCGACACTGAGGAAGAGGCGATCCGCATGGCGAATGACACACCTTACGGACTTGGCGCCTATTTCTTCACCGAAAATATTCGCCGGGCATGGCGCGTGGCAGAAGCACTAGAATTTGGCATGGTCGGATTTAATACCGGTGCAATATCATTAGATGCCGCCCCCTTCGGTGGAATTAAATTATCCGGATTAGGTCGTGAAGGATCGCGTTACGGAATTGAAGAGTATCTGGAACAAAAAACCTTTCATATTGGCAGTCTTTAAAATCAACAACGCGCGATAAATCGCGCCGCTACAAATACCCGCACTTATCGTAGCGGCGCAATTTATTGCGCGAACCTATGAATATACAGCGCCGCAGCCTCGGGTTCGCGGCGCTGTTTTATTTTGTGCTCCGCGTCATATTTCCCCGCTTATCCCCGTTTTAGTGCAAGTTTCATGCGAGATGCACCGCCGCGATGCACATAATTTGTGAAGTAAATCATCTGTTTATTCCTTCGGCAATTACGCAAAATTTCGCTCATCAATACGGCAGAAAATTTTTTTGCGCTGTTTTTTACGCATTTTTATTTTTCATTGGGCTGGCATACTTTCTGCATTAGCTTATTAGCGTGACAGAAAAACGCAGTGCAAATCGTTAATTAGCGCGTCTGTGATGGGTGTAACAAATAAGGAATTTTCCATGTTAAGTTTCGACCCTGAAAAAGTTTCACTTCCTGCCGGTCATTATATTGGTGGACAACATCTTAAAACGGCGGGCGCGCGTTTTGCCGTTAAACGTCCGTCCGACGGCAAAGTCTATGCCGAACTCTCCGAAGCCCAGATTGAGGATGTTGATCGCGCCGTCACCACCGCCCATCAGGCGTTGAAAACCAGCGGCTGGGGCAGTTGTGCTCCGCGTGCCAGGGGTAAAATTCTGCGGCGTTGGGCCGATCTGATTGAAAACGATGCGTTACTGGCCCAGCTCGAATCACTCGGTTCAACGCGCCCGATCAGCGATGTCATCCAGCACGAAATTCCTTTCACCGCCGAAGCCATCCGCTTCTACGCCGAGTGCGCCGACAAATACAGCGGTGATCTGTTCCCCACCCAGGAAAGCAGTCTCGGCATGCTGATTGCTGAGCCTTATGGTGTGATCGGCGCCATTACGCCGTGGAATTTCCCGCTGTCGATGGCGTCATGGAAATGCGGTCCGGCGCTGGCAGCAGGAAATGCTGTGGTCCTGAAACCGTCTGAACTGACGCCGTTCTCCACCGTGCGCATGGCCGAACTGGCGGTGCAGGCCGGTTTACCGGCGGGCGTACTGAATATCGTGCAGGGCAGCGGCGCGGTGACCGGCAGCGCGCTGGTTACGCATCCGCTGGTGCGCAAAGTCTCCTTTACCGGGTCAACCGCCACGGGCGCACGCATCATGGGCGATGTGGCGCAGCACGGCATGAAACCGGTCACGCTGGAGCTAGGCGGCAAAAGCCCGCAGCTGGTGTTCGATGATGCCGGTGATATTGACGTGCTGGCGCAGCGAATTCTGCGCGGCTTCACCGCCAACGGCGGTCAGGCGTGCGTAGCCGGAACCCGTTTAATTGTGCAGCGCGGTATTGCGCAGCCGCTGCTGGATAGATTGGTCGCGCTTTGTCAGCAGCCGCGTCCCGGCATGACCTGGCTGGAGAGCAGCCGCTATGCGCCGCTGATCGATGAGCGTCAGGGCAACAAAGTGGCTTCGGTGATTGCCGATGCCAAAGCGCAGGGCGCTGAAGTGCTGGTGGGTGGCGAACGCTTCGCCGACACCGCCGAAGGCTGGTTCTGGCAGCCGACGCTGCTGTGCGGTGTCGCCAACGATAATCCGGCGGTGCAGCAGGAAATTTTTGGTCCGGTACTCACCGTGCAACCGTTCGACGATGAAGAGGAAGGGTTGGCGCTGGCGGCCCATGAAACTTACGGCCTGTGCGCAGGCGTACATACGCTGAGTCTGCCGCGGGCGCTGCGTGCGGTGCGTGCACTGGAATCCGGCACCGTGTGGGTTAATCGCTACGGGCGATCCGGCGATTTCATTATCCCGACCGGCGGCTTCCTCGGCTCGGGCATTGGCAAGGATCTGGGACGTCAGGCTTTCCAGGCCTGTCAGCGCCAGAAGAGCGTGTTAATCGATTTCTAATTTTTGTGTTCTCAACCGCGAGGTCGCTTCATGGCACTGTTTAAACCGAAATTCATCACCTTTGATTGCTACGGCACCCTGATCAATTTTGACATGGCAGGCGCAGCTGAACGCTGCTTCAACGATCGTGTGTCCGCGCAGGAGATGCGGGCGTTCACCACCGATTTTGCCCGTTACCGTTTTGATGAGGTGCTGGGCGCGTGGAAGCCTTATTACGACGTGGTCAGTGATGCCATTCAGCGCACCTGCAAAAAGTGGGGCGTGAAGTGGAGCCAGGCAGATAGCGACTTTATCTACACCGACTGCGCCACGTGGGGCCCGCATCCCGATGTCCCCGCCGGCTTAGCCGAAGTGGCCAAAGCGTTCCCGCTGGTGCTGCTCACCAACTCGATGAACGATTTGATCCCGCATCACGTGCCGCGTCTGGGCGCGCCGATCCATATGACCATCACCGCCGAAGAAGTCGGCGCCTACAAGCCGCAGATGAAAGGCTTTGAGTACATGCTGGATAAGCTGAATTGCGGCCCGGACGAGATTCTGCATGTCTCATCCAGCCTGCGTTACGACCTGATGACCTGCTACGACATGGGCATCAAGAACAAGGTATGGGTCAATCGCGGTCATGATCCGGCCAATCCGGCGTATGAATACACCGAAATCAACAATATCGGCGGTCTGCCCGCTGTGGTTGGACTCTAAGCCCGGAGGCGGCGATGAAACTCGAATCATTCTGGCAAGCCACAGCACCCACCTTTAGCGGCGCAGCCACTGGCCCGTTGCCAGGCGTGGCCGACGTGGTGGTGATTGGCGGCGGTTTTACCGGCATCTCGACCGCGCTTAACCTGGCACGCAGCGGCATCAATGTGGTGGTGCTGGAAAGCGGCGAAGTGATGAGCCAGGCGTCGGCGCGGAACGGTGGACACTGCAACACCGGCGTGGCGCAGAACTTCGCCTCGCTGGTGGAGAGCCAGGGAATCGAGCAGGCCAGCCGCTTCTATCGCGCTTATGACGATGCAGTGAGCTATGTCGAACAGCTGGTGCGCGAAGAAAACATCGATTGTGATTTCCGCCTGTGCGGCAAGCTAAAACTGGCCAGCAAAGCGTCGCATTTTCCCGGTCTGCGCAGCGCGTGGCAGTTGATGCGCGACACCGTCGACCCGGAAATCGAACTGATTAGCAAAGATGAAATTCGCCGTGAAGTGGGCAGCGAGGCCTTTCACGGTGGCCTGCTGCAGAAGCGTGGCGGCCAGATGCACATGGGCAAGTTTGGCATTGGCCTGGCAGAAGCGGCGGCGCGCAGCGGGGCAAAAATCTACCCGCATCACGCCGTTACCGCTTTAACCCGTCTCGATGGCCATCGCCACCGCGTGACCACCGCGCAGGGCGAGATCGTTGCTGACAAAGTGATGATGGCCACCGGCGTCTCCAACGAAGGCCCCTTCCCGTGGTTCCAGCGGCGCATCGTGCCGGTCGGCAGCTTTATTGTGGTGACGGAACCGCTGGGCGACGCATTGATCAATCAAGTGCTGCCCAACGATCGCACCTACGTAACCTCACTGAATATCGGCAACTACTTCCGTACCACGTCCGACCGTCGGCTGGTGTTTGGTGGACGCGCGCGCTTTGCGGTCAGCAACCCGACCTCAGATACGCGCAGTGGCGACGTGCTGCGGGCGGCGATGACCGCGCTGTTCCCGCAGCTCGGCAAGTCGCGCATCGATTACTGCTGGGGCGGCATGGTGGACATGACCGCCGATCGCCTGCCGCACGCCGGTGAACAGGACGGTGTGTTTTATTCCATGGGCTACAGCGGCCACGGTACGCAGATGTCGGTGTGGATGGGCCGCGTGATGGCCGATCTGCTGGCGGAAAAACGCAACGAAAATCCCTGGCAGCGCGATACCTGGCCTGCGCTGCCCGGTTACCACGGTAAACCGTGGTTTTTGCCCCTCGCGGGGCTGTATTACAAAGCCAAGGATCGGTTGTCGTGACACGCCGTGTGCCAAAACCGCGCGATAAATCGCGCCGCTACAACAAGGTGCACAAACCGTAGCGGCGCAATTTATTGCGCAATGTTGGCGAGGGACATTGCGTTCCTGGAATTCGAAAAACGAAATCAACAACAAATCATATTGAGGGTGTGCAGATGAGTAAATTCGATAAAGAGTCTGACGCTGTAAATCCGGCCCTGAACCGCATGTTGACCGAAGGGTCGATGTCGCGCCGTGGCCTGATGAAGTTGTTGTCTGCCGGTGCGGTGATGAGCAGCGGTCTGGTCGCTTTCCCGCAGATGAGCTTTGCGGCAACCACGCCGGTGAAAGGGGGCAAGCTGCGCGCCGCCATGTCCAACGCCTCCGCCACCGATACGCTCGACCCGGCTAAAGGCAACAACAGCGGCGATTACACCCGTCAATTTATGGTGTACAGCGGTTTAACCGAACTGGACAAAAGCCTCGCGGTGCAACCGGCGTTAGCGGAATCCATCGACTCCAGCGACGGCATCACCTGGCAAATCAAACTGCGCAAAGGCGTCACCTTCCACGATGGCAAACCGCTGACCGCCAAAGATGTCATCTACTCACTGAGCCGCCACAAAGATCCGGCCGTCGCGTCCAATGCCTTCAAACTGGCCGATCAGTTCAAAACCTTTACCGCCGTTAACGATAATGAAGTGAAACTGGAACTTAGCCAGGCCAACTTCGACGTGCCGTTTATGCTGGCCAGCGCGCCGTTCCTGATCGTGCAGGACGGCACCAAAGACTTCAGCAAAGGCATTGGTACTGGTCCGTTCAAGCTGAAAGAGTTCACGCCGGGCGTGCGTTCCGTCGGAGTGAAAAACCCGAACTACTACAAGCCGGGCTTGCCCCATCTCGACGAAGTCGAACTGCTGGGCGTCACCGATCAGGCGGCACGCGTCAATGCGCTGATGTCGGGCGACCTGCATATCGTCTCCACCCTGAGCGCCGCCGACTGCAATCGCATCAAAGCGACTGCCGATTACGGCGTGCTGGAGAGTAAATCCGGCATGTACACCAACCTGATTGTGCGCACCGACGTCAAGCCGGGCAGCAACGAAGACTTCGTGCTGGCGATGAAATATCTGCAGCCGCGCGAGATTCTGGTGAAAACCGTGCTGCAGGGTTACGGCGACATCAGTAACGATACGCCGGTGCCGCCGTGGCATCCGCTGTATAACGCCGATCTCAAACCGCGCCCGCTGGATGCCGAGAAAGCCAAATTCCATATCGAGAAGGCCGGCATGAAAGGCGCAACGATTGAGATCATCACCACGCCGAACATTGAAGGCTCGGTGGAGGGCGGCCAGCTGATTCAGCAGGTTTCGCGTAGCACCGGACTGAATATCAAAGTGCGCCGCGTGCCGTATGACGGCTACTGGTCAACGCATTGGACCAAAGATCCGGTCGGCTACGGTTCAATCAATCCGCGCCCGACGCTGGATATGCTGTTCTCGCAGTTCTATCTCTCATCGGCGGCGAACAACGAATCAGGCTGGAAGAACGCGCAGTTTGACCAACTGGTGGTGGCAGCGCGCGGTGAGCGCGAGCAGACCAAACGCAAGCAGATGTACGGTGACATGCAGAAGCTGATTTACGATCACTGCGGCACCATCATCCCGACCTTTATCAGCTCCACCGATGGCTACAGCAAGAAAGTGGGCGGCGTGGAAGCCTGGCCGAGCGGCATGATGATGGGCTATCGCTTCCATGAGTTCGCCTGGCTGAATGCCTGATGAAGGGTCGCCATTGATGGCGCAATGGTTGTCAGTTAAGCAAAAAATTGGCTGGTTATGCAGGTGCGCATGAATGCGCGCCCTACAAAACCGCATCGTAGGGTCGCCATTCATGGCGACCGCATAATCAGCGCGTGATGATTCCGTATAAGGAGATCGCCGATGAACCGATACATGTTGTTCCTGATTGCCCGGCGTGCAGGCGCAGGCATCCTGACCTTGCTTATCGTCTCGGCGGTGGTGTTCTTTATCACCAGCCTGCTGCCCGGTGACGCTGCGCAGATGATTCTGGGACAAAACGCCACGCCGGAAACGGTAGCGGCGTTACGTCAGCAACTGGGGCTGGATCAGCCGCTGCTGGTGCGCTATTTCACCTGGCTTACCGGCATGTTGCAGGGGGATTTTGGCACCTCGTTCGCCAGCCATTTGCCGGTGTTGCAGCTGGTTGAGCAGCGCATTCCCGCCACGCTGGAGTTAGCCGGCATCACCACGGTGATTTGCGTGCCGCTGGCACTGATTATCGGCATCGTGGCCGCGATGAATCGTGGCTCGGCGCTGGATCGCTTTCTGGTGATCAGCACCATGGCCACCGTTGCGGTGCCGGAATTTCTGGTGGCGACAGTCGCGGTGCTGATCTTCGCGGTGAAACTGCACTGGGTGTCGGCGATGTCGTTCGGCAGCCCAGACATGGACGTGATCAGCTACCTCAAAGCCTACGCGCTGCCGGTGCTGACGCTGTGCTGCGTGCTGGTGGCGCAAATGGCGCGCATGACGCGCTCCGCCATCATCAACCAGCTCGACAGCCCGTATCTGGAGATGGCGCTGCTGAAAGGCGTGTCACCGTTGCGTGCAGTGTTGCGCCATGCGCTGCCGAATGCGGTTGGACCGATTGCTAACGCCATCTCGCTCAGCCTGTCGTATCTGTTCGGTGGGGTGATCATCATCGAATCGATCTTTAGCTATCCCGGCCTGGCGAGTGCGCTGGTGGATGCGGTCAGCAACCGCGATCTGCCGGTGGTGCAGCTGTGCGTGATGCTGTTCGCCGCCTGTTATCTGGTGCTGCTGCTGGCGGCGGATATTCTCACTATCGCTTTTAACCCGAAATGGAGAAGCTGATGAATACGTTACTGCTGCCTGTCCGTCTGTTTCAGTCGCTATCGCTTTCGGGCCGTATTGGACTGCTGATCTCGCTGTTTTGGCTGCTGATGGCGCTATTTGGTACGCAACTGGCACCGCACAATGTCGAAGATATCGGCGGCGGGCCGATGCTCGGTGGCATGACGTCTGCCAACGTGCTCGGCACGGATTACCTTGGGCGCGACATCCTCAGTCGCATTCTGTATGGCGCGAAATTTTCCATCGGCCTGGCGCTGACCGCCGCGCTGTGCGCCAGCATCATCGGTACATTACTGGCACTGCTGGCGGCGGTCGCCGGGCGCTGGCTGGAAGAGGTGCTCGGACGCGTTAACGATGCGCTGCTGGTGCTGCCAGGCAAAGTGCTGTCGCTGATGATTGTCGCGGTGTTCGGTTCATCGCTACCGATGCTGATTCTTACCGCCATCTTTACCTACTGGCCCGGTGCGTTCCGTATCGCCTTCGCCATGGCCAGCAGCCTGCGCAATATGGATTACGTGCGCGCGTCGCGTTTACGCGGTGAAAGCCGCTGGTACGTGGCGATCCACGACATTCTGCCCAACATGGTGCATCCGATGCTCACCGACTTTGGCCTACGCTTTGTCTACATTGTGTTGCTGCTAAGCGGATTGAGCTTCCTCGGCCTCGGCGTGCAGCCGCCGTA
Source organism: Enterobacter ludwigii (assembly GCA_900068845.1). Taxonomy (GTDB): domain Bacteria; phylum Pseudomonadota; class Gammaproteobacteria; order Enterobacterales; family Enterobacteriaceae; genus Pantoea; species Pantoea ludwigii_A. The sequence continues at coordinate 620,590 of CEFQ01000005.1, read as the reverse complement.
TGCCGATTGGGGTACCCTGGTGCGTGAGAACCTGCAAGGCTTGTTCAACGGCTCACCTGCGGTGCTGATGCCGGCCGTGGCCATCGCCAGCCTGACGATTGGCGCTAACCTGTTTATTGACAGCCTGCAGCAGATGCGTCCGTTGACGCTGGCGAAGGAGGGAGCATGAACGTGACGCCACATACCGCCATGCCGGTGATCGCGGTTGAGAACCTGCGCGTCACCGCGCAAACCGATAAAGGTGAAGAGATCGATCTGGTTTCTGATATTCGTTTCACGGTGCAGAAGGGTGAAGTGCTGGCGCTGATTGGTGAATCCGGCTCAGGCAAAACCACCATCGCCATGGCGCTGATGGGCTATGCGCGTCACGGCTGCCGCATCGCCGACGGTAATATTCACATGGCTGGCACCGATGTGCGCAGCCTGTCGCCGGGCCAGCTGCGCGCGTTTCGCGGCAACAAAGTGGCCTACATCGCACAGAGTGCGGCGGCGTCGTTTAATCCCGGCATGCGCATTCTCGATCAGGTGATTGAGCCGGTGGTGATCCACGGCACCATGAAGCGCAAAGACGCGAAACAGAAGGCGATTGCGCTGTTCCGCGAGCTGGCGCTACCCAATCCTGACACCATCGGCGATCGCTTTCCGCACCAGGTCTCCGGCGGTCAGCTGCAACGCCTGATGACGGCGATGGCGCTGATTGGCGATCCGGATGTGGTGATCCTTGACGAACCGACCACCGCGCTTGACGTCACGACGCAGGTTGAAGTGCTAAAGGCGTTTCGCCGAGTGGTGGCGCAACGTGGCGTGACGGCGATTTACGTCAGCCACGATTTAGCGGTGGTGGCACAGATGGCCGACCGCATTCTGGTACTGCTGCGCGGCCAAATGGCCGAGTACGGCACCACTGAAAAATTAATTGGCGCACCGCAGGCGGAATACACGCAGCTGCTGATGGATGCGGCGCGACAGAAAGAGCGCCCCAGCAGTTGGACCTGTGCTGAGGCGGATATGCAGCCGCTGATGGAAGTGCGCGATCTCAGCGCCGGTTATGGCCCGCGAGACAGTGATGGTCAACCGAAAATTCGCATTCTCGAAGATATCAATCTGAAGCTGTGGAAAGGCCAGGCAATAGGCATTATTGGTGAGTCCGGTTCGGGCAAAACCACGCTGGCACACGCCATTGCTGGACTTAATGCGCCGAGTCACGGCCACATTCTGTTCAACGGCCATTACATCAACGGTGATATGCATAAGCGTCCGGACAATGAACTGCGCCGCATTCAATATGTGTTCCAGATGGCCGATACCGCGCTCAATCCGGCGCACAGCGTCGAGCAGATTCTTACGCGTCCGCTGACGTTGTTTCACGGGCTGAAAGGCGCCGATCGCGATCGCCGTCTGCATCAGCTGCTGGATCTGGTCAAGCTACCGCGCACCGTGTTGTGGCGACGCCCGTGGGCGCTGTCTGGCGGACAGAAACAGCGTGTTAATCTGGCGCGCGCGCTGGCCGCCGAGCCGGATTTGATTCTGTGCGATGAAGTGACATCGGCGTTGGATACCGTGGTTGCAGCGGCAGTACTGGATTTAATCAGCGAACTGCGTCGCGAGCTGGGCTTGTCGGTGCTGTTTATCAGCCACGACATGCACGCGGTACGCGCGGTGTGTGACGATATCGTGGTGATGCAGTCGGGCAAAATTGTCACGCAGATTTCGCGCGCGGATTACGACAAACCCACCACCGAATTGTATTTTGAACGTCTGAAGCGTGCGGTGCCAGAGCTGCGTCAGGGCTGGCTGGATGAGCACGAAGAAGTGTTGAAGGCAGAGTAAATGCCAGGTCGCCATGAAAAGCGAAATGCCGACCAGTTAAGCGCCGTATCAAATTACCGCACCTTCCGTAGCGGCGCGATTTATCGCGCAATGAATTGCGCCGCTACGATATGTGCACGCCATTTATGGCGACCTCATTTGTAAGGAACAACCATGATCACACTACGCGCCATGACGCAAAACGATATTGAACACGGCTTTGCCATCACTCAGCAGCTCAAGTGGCCGCATCGCCGCGAAGACTGGCAGCAGGCGCTGGCGCTGGGCGAAGGTGTGGTGGCTGAAGAGCAGGGCGAATTTGTCGGCAGCGCGTTTGGCTGGCGCTGGGGCGAGCAGGCGGCCACCATTGGATTGGTGGTGGTGAATCCGCAGTTTCAGGGACGCGGCATCGGCAAGCAGTTGATGCTGGCAATGTTGGAGAAATTCCCGGATTACAACATCCGCCTGCACGCCACCGAAATGGGCAAAGGGCTATACCAGAAACTCGGCTTTGAGGTCACCGGCCACATTCAGCAGCATCAAACGCGCGAACTGGCAGCGGTGCCAAACGTCACCATTCCGGCGGGTTTAACGCTGCGTAATGCACAAGCCGCAGACGCCGATGGGTTGATCGAACACGATCATCAGGCTCACGGCATGTGGCGCCCCGCGTTGATTCACAGCCTGATTACCGATGCTCAAACTCTGTTGCTGCAGGATGCGCAACAGCGCGTACACGGCTTTGCCAGCCTGCGCCGCTTCGGTCATGGCTGGGCGATTGGCCCGGTGATCGCGCTGAATAGCGACAGCGCGCAAACGCTGATTTCTGCCTTGATGCAAGGCCTGCGCGGCGAGTTCGTGCGTATTGATACCGATGGCGCGCTGCCGTTAGCGGGCTGGCTGGAAACGCTGGGCCTGGCGCAGGTGGATGCGCCCACTACCATGATTCGGGGAACGCCGTGGTCACCGCAGGTCGGTGAGATGCAGGCGTTTGGGTTGATGACCCAGGCGATGGCCTGATGCATATCGTCTACAAGTCAGAAGCGACGCGCGGCGCGCACTGGCAGCGCTGGCTGGCCGAACACGCGCCTGATATCCAGCTGCACATCTGGCCGGATATCGGCGATGCCGAACAGGTTGAACTGCTGGTGGCCTGGCAGCCGCCGGAAAACCTGATGGGCACCTTTCCTAACCTCAAAGCGCTGCTGTCGGTGGGGGCGGGTGCGGATCAGTTCGATCTCCGTCAGCTGCCGGCGGATTTGCCGGTGGTGCGCATGATCGAACCCGGTCTGACGCAAGGCATGGTCGAATATGTCTCGTTTGCGGTGCTTGGCTTACATCGTGATATGCCGCGCTACTTTCAACAGCAACGCGCCGAGCAGTGGCAAACCCATCCCGTTCGCACCGCTAGCCAGCGACGTGTTGGCGTGATGGGGCTGGGCGAACTCGGCCAGGCTTGCTTAAAACAACTGGTGTCGTTGGGTTTTGACTGTGCTGGCTGGAGCCGCACGCCACGTGAGATCAGCGGCGTGCGCTGCTGGCATGGCAGCGATCAACTGGGCGATTTTCTTGCCCATAGCGACATTCTGGTGTGCTTGCTGCCGCTCACCGACAGCACGCGTGAACTGCTCAACGCGCAGCTGTTTGCGCAGTTACCCGACGGCGCGGCGCTGGTGCAGGTGGGACGCGGTCCGCAGCTCCATGAAGCGGATTTACTGGCGGCACTGGCGAGCGGCAAACTCAGTGCGGCGGTGATTGATGTCACCGATCCCGAGCCGCTGTCCGCCGGACATCCCTTCTGGCAGCATCCGGCGATTTGGCTTACGCCGCATATCGCCAGTCAAACACAAACCGACAGCGCTGTCGCCGCGCTACTCGACAATCTGCGCCGCTATCAGCGCGGCGAACCGATGGTCGGCCTGATCGATCGTAACCGGGGATACTGAGATGCAACTGGAACAATTAGTCGCGCTGCGACGGGATCTGCACGCCCATCCCGAGCTGGGTTATCGCGAGCAACGCACCAGCGACATCGTGGCGCAGCTGTTGCATGAGCACGGCATTGAGGTGCATCGCGGCGTCGGTAAAACCGGCGTGGTCGGTGTACTCAAACGCGGCAGCGGCCCGCGCAGGATTGGCCTGCGCGCCGATATGGATGCATTGCCGATGCAGGATAACGGCAGCCAGCCGTGGAAAAGCGTGCAGGATAATGTCTGTCACGCCTGTGGACATGATGGCCACACCGTGATGCTGCTGGGCGCGGCAATTGAACTGGCAAAGCAGGGCGATTTCGACGGCACGCTGGTGTTTATCTTCCAGCCTGCCGAAGAGGGGCAAGCGGGCGCAAAGGCGATGATTGATGACGGCCTGTTTCAGCAGTTTCCCTGTGATGCGGTGTTTGCCCTGCACAACTGGCCGGAACTGCCGCTTGGCGAAGTGCAGACGCGGCCCGGCGCGATTATGGCGGCGGCCGACCGTTTCGATATCACCGTCAAAGGCGGCGGCGGACATGCCGCGCAGCCGCACCTAACGCGCGACACCTTGCTGGCGACCAGCGAACTGGTGGTGCAGCTCAACACGCTGGTGGCGCGTGCACTCGATCCCTGCGAACCCGGCTTGCTTAGCGTAACCCGCATGCAGGGCGGCTTCTCGCACAACATGATCCCGGCGGAAGCCAGCATCACCGGCACGGTACGCACCTTTAGTCCGGCGGCGCAGGACATTATCGAGCATCGTCTGCGTGAAATGGCGCAGCACGTTACCGCCGCACACGGCTTGCAGGCTGAGGTGACGTATCTGCGTTATTACCCGGCCACGGTGAATGATCCGGCGATGGCGCAACTGGCGTTGAACGCGCTGGCGCAGGCCGGTATTCAGGCGCAGCTGGCCAAACAGCCCGCGCTCACCTCAGAAGATTTTGCCTTTATGTTGCAGGCGCGTCCCGGCGCGTATCTGTGGATCGGCTCTGCGCCGAGCCAGCCTTTGCATCACTCAACTTACGATTTTAACGATGCGCTGATCCCGCACGGCATCCAGACGTTATCGGCGCTAGCCCGGCATGCGCTGGGTGCAGAATTTCCCTGCTGAAACGCCTGGGATTTTGACAGGAAATGCCGCTGCCTGGCGGATTACGGCAGCGTGAGAAACCAACGGGTTGCGATACTTGAGCCAACCGAACGTTACGTGGAAAGGGGTTTTAAAATGCAGAATGTCATGGCGGAGCAGCAAACATATTCCGATAACAACCTGTTACTGGACGCGCGTGAGCAGCATGTGCCACGTGGCGTGGTCACCGCGCACCCGCTGGTGATTGAGCGGGCGAAAGGCAGCGAAGTGTGGGATGTGGAAGGCAATCGCTATCTCGATTTCGTCGGCGGTATCGGCGTGCTGAATGTCGGTCACAACCATCCGGCGGTGGTCAACGCGGTCACTAAACAACTTGGTCTGGTGTCGCACGCCTGTTTTCAGGTGGTAGCGTATCCGGGCTACATCGAGCTGGCCAGGCGCATGAATGCGCTGGTCGGCGGCGGGGAAGATTTCAAAAGCGTGTTCTTCACCAGCGGCGCGGAAGCGGTAGAAAATGCCGTGAAGATTGCGCGTGCGCACACTAAACGCAGCGGCATCATCGCGTTTGACGGCGCGTTCCACGGCCGTACGCTGCTCGGCACCACGCTGACCGGCATGTCCACGCCTTACAAACAGAATTTCGGTCCGTTCCCATCCGATATTTATCGTTTGCCATTCCCGAATGCGTTTCACGGCGTAAGCGATGATGACTGCCTGCAAGCGCTGGATCAGCTGTTCGCGGTGCAAATTGCGCCAGAACGTGTGGCAGCGATCATTATCGAACCGGTGCAGGGCGATGGCGGCTTCCTGCAGGCCGGCGCTAACTTTATGCAGGCGCTGCGCCGCATTACCGAGCAGCACGGCATTGTGCTGATTCTCGACGAAGTGCAAACCGGCTTTGGCCGTACCGGCAAGATGTTCGCCTTCCAGCATCTTGGCATCACGCCGGATTTGGTCACCGTGGCGAAAAGCATCGGTGGCGGTTTACCGATTTCGGGCGTGATCGGTAAAGCGGCGATCATGGATGCGCCACTGCCAGGCGGCTTGGGCGGCACTTACGGCGGTAATGCGTTAGCCTGTGCGGCGGCATTGGCGGTATTGGATTTGCTGGAAAACGAAAACCTGCTGGCGCGTTCGAATCAGCTCGGCGAACAGCTTAATGCGCGCCTGCAGCAGTTGGCCGAAAAGTACGCTTGCATCGGTGATGTGCGCGGCATTGGCTTTATGCAGGCGGTGGAGATTATTGATTTCGAGACGAAAAAGCCGGATGCGGCGATGACGCAGAAAATCCTCGATTGCGCCTGCCAGGAAGGTTTGCTGCTGATTAAGTGCGGTATTCATCGCAACACCGTGCGCTTCCTCGCGCCGCTGGTCACCACCGATTCGCAGCTGGAAGAGGCGTTGCATATCTTCGATATCGCGCTGGCGCGTGCCAGCGGTCGACTCGGCTAAAAAGCGCTTCCTCATTGAAATTATTGCAGTAATTTGAAAACCTCCTGCTGGTTTAACCAGTTAACGAGATAGCACATTTACCTTAAAGCGTGGTATATCTTCGGGAGGTTAAACCTAATCGGTTGGCAATGAGGGGTGCTATGAACGGCTTAATGAAACTCGACCGCATCGACATCAATATTCTGGTGCAACTCCAGAAAGATGGCCGTATCAGCAACGTCAATCTCGCCGATGCCGTAGGGCTTTCGCCCAGTCCGTGCCTGCAACGCGTGAAGCGTTTAGAACAGGCCGGGTTTATCAACGGTTATGAAGCTCACATCAATCTGACCAAAATCACTGATTCCGTGACGGTTTTTACCGAAGTCACGCTTTCTGGCCATCGCCGCGAAGATTTTATGAAATTCGAAAACGCGGTGCGCGAGGTGGATGAGCTGATGGAGTGCCACCTGATTACCGGCGGTTACGACTATTTGCTGCGCTTTATTACCCGCAGCATTGAACATTACCAGGAAGTGATTGAGAAGATGCTGGATGCGCAGATCGGCATCGATAAATACTTCAGCTATATCGTGATTAAGTCACCGATCATGAAAAGCAGCGTACCGTTACGATCGCTGATTTCGAAACAGAATTCGGTGGAGTTTGGCGTTTAATGATTTAACCCGGTCGCCATAAATGGCGACCCTACAATTTACACCAGGTCAGAAAGCTAGCCTTTTTCCCCCGCAGCATAAAATTTCTTCTCCCGCTAAAATTCCCTTTATCTTGCCGGTTTTCGCTGCGGCTTCGGCGGCGTACGCCTGGCACTCGCCTTTACACTCAATCTAAGACCTGACAAGGAGTTGCCATGACCTGCTTAACCATCGCCGATCAGCAGTGGCAGCGTGATGCATTCACGATTTCCACTGAACGCCAACGGCTGGATATGGATTGGATTCACCAGCAGCTGACGGAAAAATCGTATTGGGCCAAAGATCAATCGCGTGCCAAAACCGCACGCGCTTTTGCCGGTTCGCTGGCGTTTGGCGTTTACCATGAAAATCAGCAAATTGGCTTTGCGCGCCTGGTCACGGATTACACCCGTTTCGGCTGGCTGTGCGATGTGATGATCGATGAAAACTGGCGCGGTCATGGGCTGGGAAGCTGGCTGGCGAGCTGTGTGCGGGCGCACCCGGAACTGGCCACCGTACACCGCTGGATGCTGTCGACCAATGATGCCCATCCGCTGTATCAGCGCCTTGGCTGGCGCGTGGTGCAGGAACCACAAAAACTGATGGAATTTCCCCCCTCCTGATACTGGAGCTTTCACACCATGGGTTACCGCGTTGGCGTCGATATTGGCGGATCGTTTACCGATTTTGCCGTGCTGGATGAACAAACCAATCAGATATACACCCTGAAAGTGCTGTCGCGACCGGATCAGCCCGGCAGCGAAATCCTCACCGGGTTAACCCAACTGCAGCAGCGCGACGCTATCGAACCGCAGCAGATTGACTACTTTACCCACGGCACCACCGTGGGCATCAATGCGGTGATCCAGCGGCGTGGCGTGCGATTGGCGCTGTTTGCCACTGACGGTTTTTGCGATGTACTGGAGCTGGCGCGTTTGAAGATCCCGCACATTCACGACCTGTTCTCGCGTCGTCCGGCACCGCTGATAACGCGTGATCGGGTATTTGCCATTCAAGAACGCACCGATCGCCACGGCAATGTGTTAACCGAGGTGGATCGACAAAGCGTGCTGGATGCGATTGCCGCCGCGCGCGCCGCCGGTTGCCAGGGCATTGTGGTGGCGCTGCTGCACAGCTATCGCAATCGCCACAATGAAGCCGTGGTGAAAGCCATTATTAATCAACACGCGCCCGAACTGCTGACGTCCTGTTCTGCCGATATCTGGCCGATTATCCGTGAATACGAGCGCACCATTACTGCGACCATCAACGCCTATGTGCAGCCGATGGTGATCAATTACCTCGAATCGTTTGAGCGCGCGCTGAAAACCATGGGCGTCAAACCGCCGCCGCGCATCACCAAATCCAATGGCGGCGTGATGGGCGTCGAGCAGGCAAAAAACGAATGCGTGCAGATGGTGCTCTCCGGCACCGCGTCTGGCGTCATCGGTGCCAGCTTCCTCGCCAGCGCCTGCGGCTTCGATAAAATCCTCAGCCTCGATATTGGCGGTACCAGCGCCGATGTGGCGGTGATTGTGGAGGGTCAGGTCGCGCAGGGCAACGGTGAAATCATCGGTGATTTTCCAATCTACATTCCGTCGGTGGCGGTGACGTCCGTTGGTCAGGGCGGCGGAACGCTGGCGTGGATCGATAACCAGGGCGTGCTGCAAATGGGGCCGGACAGCGCCGGTTCGCTGCCGGGACCGGTGTGCTTCCAGCGCGGCGGCACGCAGCCAACTGCCACTGATGCCTTTGCCGCCTGCGGCATGATCGGCCACGGCGATCTCGGTTATAACGCGGTGAAAGTGGATGTTGCAGCGGCGCGCGCCGCGTGGCAACCGCTAGCGGATGCGTTGGGTGTCACGATAGAAGAGACCGCCGAAACCGCTATCGAGCTGGCGGTCTCCAGCATGTACGGCGACACCAGCGGCTTGCTGTCGCGCTTCGGCCTTGATCCGCGTGAGTTTTGGTTCCTCGCCTTTGGCGGCGCTGGCCCGATGATGGGCTGCTTCCTCGCGCGCGAGTTGAATATGAAAGGCGTGATTGTGCCGCCGAAGCCGGGCGTGTTGTCAGCGCTCGGTGGTTTGGTGGCGGATATCCGCAACGACTTTATCCGCACGCTGTATAGCGATCTTGATGCCTCGCTGGCGGATCGCCTGGCGAACGAAGCCAAAGCGCTGAGTCTGCGCGCGCGTGACTGGCTCAGCAGCCAGCATGGCGCCAGCATGCCGTTCACGCTGCATTACAGCGCCGACATGCGCTATCGCGGCCAGTCGTTTGAAATCGAAGTGGCGCTGGAGCCGCAATGGCTGGCACAGGCCGATGTGGCGGCGTTGCACGCTGCCTTTGATCGTCAGCATCAGCAGCTGTTTGGTCATTTTGATGCCAGCGCGTCGGTACAAATCATCAATCTGCGCGTAGTGATCGCCTCGCCGACGCCAAAACCCACGCTCAATCCGCTGGCTGTTGCTGATGCGCCGGTGGAGGTCGCGCAGCAGGTGCGCGCGTGGATCGACGGTGCGGCACATCAGGTTGATGTGGTACTACGCGCCACGCTGCGTGCCGGACACCAGCTGCTCGGCCCGGTAATTGTGGCGCAGGATGACTGCACTACCTGCGTACCGCCCAATATGAAAGTGGATGTGGATAGCTTTGGCAACCTGCTGATCACGCCGGTGGAGGCGAACTAATATGGCGATTGACGGACGTAACCTGCAAATTCTGGCGAACTACTGCGCGGCCGCCGCTGATGCCATGGCGTTTACCCTGATGCGTACCGCGCACTCAACCTTTGTCAAAGAGACGGAAGATTTTTCCTGCCAGATCGTCAGCCGTGACGGCCTGGCGTTCGCTTCACCACGCAGCTTTGGCGCGCCCTGGTACAGCGGCATCGATTACGGCCCGGTATTGGCGCTGATCGACAGCTACGAGGAAGGCGATATCTGTATCACCAACGATTCCTACGCCGGTAACGTCGCCACGCACTCGCCGGATATCCATATCTGGAAACCGGTGTTTCATGGCGGCGAGATTGTTTGCTTTGTGGTGGGGCACATTCACAACACCGATGTCGGTGGCGCGGTGCCAGCGTCTCTTTCGCGCTCGCTCACCGATATCGTGCAGGAAGGGATTCGTATTCCGCCGCTGAAAATTGTGCGTAACGGCGCATTGAATGAAGAGGTGGCAGGCATCATGCGCCTCAACGTGCGCGTGCCGGAGCAAAACTGGGGTGACTTCAAAGCGCAAATTGCCTCAGTTAACGTGGGTGAGCGCAAGATCCACGACATCATTGCGCGCTTTGGCGTGGATGATTTCCTGCAGGGGATTGCAGGGATTCTCGATTATGCCGAAGCACAGGCGCGCAGCATTATTGCCACCATTCCGGATGGCGAATATTTCTACGCGGATTTCGCCGATGAGGATGGCGAAGGCGGTTTTCCGTGCCGTGTGGCGATTACCCTGCGTGTGACCGGCGACACGCTGGAGTTGGATTATACCGGCAGCGATCCGCAATTAGCCTCTTCATTGAATATGCCGACCGGCGGGCGCGAGCGTCATCCGCTGGCATTGGTTGGCGTCACTTACGTGCTCGCGACGCTTGATCGTAATCTGTTACTCAACGCCGGAACGCTGCGCCCAACCCGCGCCATTTTACCGCCGGGCACGGTGATGAACTGCGAAGCGCCGGCTGCGGTCGGCATGCGCTCGCTGACCTGCGCGCTGTCGCAAATCGCTACGCTCGGCGTGTTCTCGCAGGCAATTCCCGATCGCTTACCGGCTAACTCGCCGGGCGGCAACTCGATCATGAACATCCGCACCACCGACAGCGCCAACCGCAGCGTTGTGGCCTCGTTGGGACCGGTCGGCGGCGGCGCAGGCGGCACGCCGCGGCACGATGGTCCGGACGGTTCCGGCGGCTTATCCGCCTTCCTGAAAAACACCCCCATTGAGATCAACGAAGCCGAAGTGCCGATCCATTTTCATCGCTACGGCTTAGCCGCCGACAGCGCGGGGGCGGGCCGCTATCGCGGCGGTTTGGCCACCGAGATGGCATTTGAAATCTTTGCCCCCAATACCACGGTGACGGCGCGTAACCGTAATCGTTCGGTGTTTGCCTCGGCGGGCGTGCTGGGCGGCGAATCCGGCGGCCTGTCGCATTTCCGTACCCTGCGTAACGGCACCGCTATTGAACACGGCAACACCGATGTAATCCACTGCCAGCCGGGCGATATCGTCGAGGTGCGCGGACCCGGCGCGGGCGGCTATGGCTTACCGGTAGAACGTGATGTGCAGCAGGTATTGCAGGATGTGCGCTGCGGCTTTGTCTCTGAGCAGGTGGCCCGCAACCGTTACGGTGTGGCGCTACGCGGCGGCGAAATTGATGAAGCCGCAACCGCGCGACTGCGGGCGGAGATGCCCTTAACCGCAGCGCAGCATTTCGATCACGGTGCGGCACGCACTGCGTTTGAAGCCGTCTGGACGCCGGAGCGCTATCGTTTACTGACGGTATTTCTGGCGGCTGCGCCGGTCAGCTGGCGTCACTTTCTCAAGCAGCAGGTGTTTGCCGCGGTGGCGGCAGACCACGACGTGCCGATGGACGTTATCTTCGATCGTCTTAAACAGCGCTATCCGGCGATGATGACGTAGTCGCACGCAACGCTAATTGGCACGCAACGGCTTTGCCATAGTTACTCTCTTGGCCCGATGCGGTTTTATCGGGCCCATTCTCATAGAAGGGGACGTCATTATGGCTTCAGCAAACACACCGGTTTGGTTCATTTCAGGTTGTTCAACCGGCTTTGGCCGCGAACTTGCGCAGCAGGCCATCGCGCGTGGTTTTAAAACAGTAGTGACCGCACGCGATGCGGCGAAAATAGAGGATCTGGTTTCGGGTCACGATAATGCTTTGGCGCTGGCGCTGGATGTTACCGATCAAACCAGCATCGAACAGGCGGTGAGCGCGGCTATTGAGAAGTTCGGTAGCGTGGATGTGCTGGTGAATAACGCCGGTTACGGTTACCAAAGCTCGGTGGAAGAGGGCGAAGAGAAAGAGATCCGCGCCCAGTTCGATGCCAATGTCTTCGGCCTGTTTGCGCTCACCCGCGCGGTGCTGCCGGCAATGCGTAAGGCGCGCAGTGGCCACATCATCAACATCACTTCCGTGGCCGGATTTATTGGCTTTGCCAGCTCGGGTTATTACTCCGCGAGTAAACACGCGGTGGAAGGTTGGTCTGATTCACTGGCGCTGGAAACCGCACCGCTCGGCATTCATGTTACCTGCGTCGAACCCGGCCCGTTCCGCACCGACTGGGCCGGTCGCTCGCTGCATCAAACGCCGAGCAAGCTGCCGGAGTATGCCGACACCGCCGCCGCCCGCATGAAATCCACCGCCGAATACAGCGGCACCCAGGCGGGCGATCCGGCACGCGCGGCGAAGGCGATGATCGCCATCACCGAGCATGCCAGCCCACCGCGCCATCTGGTGATGGGCGCCTGGGGTTATGATGCGGTGACCAACAAGCTAAAAGAGCGATTGGCGCAGATCGAGGCGTGGAAACAGACCTCGATTGAGACGGATTTTCCTTCTTAAGGTGCGCGATGAATCGCGCCGCTACACATACGTGCATACATCCGTAGCGGCGCAATTTATTGGCATTCTTTTACTTATCTGTAGTAACGGTCCGATTCCCACCGCAACGGATTCTGTTCAATATATTGTCGGGTAAAGAATAATTCTCGTTCATCACGAATAATCCGTTCGTGAAAATTATATTGCCAGATAGATTGCTGACATATTCGGCTTACACCCGCTTTATATAAAGCCATTATACGTGACAGCGTAAGAGCGTTTTCATCAGTTAACCATAATATCCCGTGCAGATGGTTGGGCATCAGAATGAACACATCTAATTTAATGCCTGATATTCGAGTAAAGAGCGTGCTCCATTCCTGTTCTGCTACAAGGCCTATGGATGAGGGAATCAATCGTGTACTTTCGATATGACCAAAGATTGATTCACGTAAGCGAGTGACTAACGTAATGAAATATGCGCCTTGTGAGCTGTAATCATAATTTTTTAAGCGCGTGTTCTTCCTCAAATTCATTGTTATCTCCTTTTTTAAGGAGAGTGAGTCATAAAATTTTCCATGTCATTCTTTGCTTTTATTTTATGGATGTGGATTCCAAATTATTGATTCAAAATAAAGCGCGCGATGTGTGAATGATGTATCCAACAGCAGCACACACCGTAGCGGCGCAATTTATTGCGCCATGCCGGGATGTGCACGGAGCTGCGGCGGGTAATTCAAAACCGCGCGATGAATCGCGCCGCTACAGGTGCGGATAATAAATGATGCATCCCATACCGTAATGGGCACGGAGCTGCGGTTGATAAATAATGCATCCAACATCAGCCCACACCGTAGCGGCGCAATTTATTGCGCCATGCCGGGATGTGCACGGAGCTGCGGTTGATAAATATTGTATCCAACATCGCCACACCGTAGCGGCGCAATTTATTGCGCAATAGCGGGATGAGCACGGAGCTGCGGCGGGTAATTCAAAACCGCGCGATGAATCGCGCCGCTACAGGTGCGGATAATAAATGATGCATCCCATACCGTAATGGGTACGGAGCTGTGGTTGATAAATAATGCATCCAACATCAGCCCACACTGTAGCGGCGCAATTTATTGCGCAATAGCGGGATGAGCACGGAGCTGCGGCGGGTAATTCAAAACCGCGCGATGAATCGCGCCGCTACAGGTGCGGATAATAAATGATGCATCCCATACCGTAATGGGTACGGAGCTGTGGTTGATAAATAATGCATCCAACATCAGCCCACACTGTAGCGGCGCAATTTATTGCGCAATAGCGGGATGAGCACGGAGCTGCGGCGGGTAATTCAAAACCGCGCGATGAATCGCGCCGCTACAGGTGCGGATAATAAATGATGCATCCCATACCGTAATGGGTACGGAGCTGTGGTTGATAAATAATGCATCCAACATCAGCCCACACTGTAGCGGCGCAATTTATTGCGCAATAGCGGGATGAGCACGGAGCTGCGGCGGGTAATTCAAAACCGCGCGATGAATCGCGCCGCTACAGGTGCGGATAATAAATGATGCATCCCATACCGTAATGGGTACGGAGCTGTGGTTGATAAATAATGCATCCAACATCAGCCCACACTGTAGCGGCGCAATTTATTGCGCAATAGCGGGATGAGCACGGAGCTGCGGCGGGTAATTCAAAACCGCGCGATGAATCGCGCCGCTACAGGTGCGGATAATAAATGATGCATCCCATACCGTAATGGGTACGGAGCTGTGGTTGATAAATAATGCATCCAACATCAGCCCACACTGTAGCGGCGCAATTTATTGCGCAATAGCGGGATGAGCACGGAGCTGCGGCGGGTAATTCAAAACCGCGCGATGAATCGCGCCGCTACAGGTGCGGATAATAAATGATGCATCCCATACCGTAATGGGCACGGAGCTGCGGTTGATAAATATTGTATCCAACATCGCCACACCGTAGCGGCGCAATTCAGCCCACACCGTAGCGGCGCAATTTATTGCGCCATGCCGGGATGAGCACGGAGCTGCGGCGGGTAATTCAAAACCGCGCGATGAATCGCGCCGCTACAGGTGCGGATAATAAATGATGCATCCCATACCGTAATGGGCACGGAGCTGCGGTTGATAAATAATGCATCCAACATCAGCCCACACCGTAGCGGCGCAATTTATTGCGCCATAGCGGGAGGGGCGCGCCGCCGCCACGTATGTTCGCTCACACCATCTTCTCAATCTCTTCAAACGGCACCGCGTGGCTAAATAAATACCCCTGCAGTTGATTGCAGCCCGCGTCGGCCAGCGCGCTCTTTTGACTTTCAGTTTCAACCCCTTCGGCGGTGACGGTTAAGCCCATCGCATGGCCTAACCGCACCACCGATTCGACAATCGCGGTAGAGTTTTGCGCCACACCCAGCGACTGGGTAAAGGAGCGGTCGATTTTGATTTTATCCACCGGGAAAGTGCTGAGGTAATTCAGGCTCGAATAGCCGGTGCCAAAATCATCCAGCGCAATGCGGAAACCGGCTTCGCGCAGCGCGATGATGCTATTGCGCGCTTCATGTTCATCTTCAATCAACACGCCTTCGGTGATCTCCAGTTCCAGGCGCTTGGGATCGGCACCTTCTTCTTGCACGATCTGGACGACGCGCTCGACGAAATTGCTGGCACGGAATTGTACCGGCGAGACATTGACTGCCACCACAATAGCGGGCAGCTTTAATGACGTTTTACAGGCTTCGCGCAGCACCCATTCGCCCAGCGGAATGATCATACCGGTCTCTTCAGCGATGGCGATGAAATCCCCCGGCGAGACATCACCGCGCAACGCATGATGCCAGCGCAGCAGCGCTTCCAAACCCACCACCTGCTGGCCGCTGATGTCCATTAACGGCTGATACCACACCGCTAATCCCTCAAATTTCACCAGTGCCTGACGTAAATCGGCCGCCATTTGCTGGCGGGTACGCAGCGATTCATCCATCACCTTCTCGAACTGGCGATACTGACCACGCCCGTGATTTTTCGCATCATAGAGCGCAATATCCGCTTTGCGCATCAGCTCCAGCCGATCAATACCGTCTTTCGGTGCCAATGCCAGCCCAATACTCACACCCACCCACAATTCACTACCGACCAGCTGATAGGGCTCGCTTAAACGCGCGATGATGCGGTTGGCCAGCGACTGCACCTGGCCAATATTATCGACACCGGGCATGACGATAATGAACTCGTCGCCGCCGATACGTCCGACGGTGTCACTGGCGCGCACCATCTCATTAAGTCGTCGCGCCACTTCAATGATCAGCTCATCACCGGCGTGATGGCCGTAGGTATCGTTAATGTTCTTAAAGCGATCAAGATCCAGCAGCAGCAGGGCCACGCGCTGATCGTGGCGTCCGGCGGCCGCCAGCGCTTGAGTGAGACGATCCTCCACCAGCGAACGATTCGGCAAACCGGTCAGCACATCATGGAAAGCCAGATGCTGCGCCTGCGCTTCGCTGGCACCGAGTTTGAGCAACGACTGCGACAGCTTGAGCGACGAAGTCCAGATGCGGCGCACCATCACCAGACATAACAGCGTAATTAAGATCACCGATAACAGCGTTGAAGGGCCGATGGTGCGCAGCATTTGCGCGCCAGGTTTGTCAGGCTGCCAGCTGAGATAACCCACCGGCTCACCCTGTTGCGAATTCAACAGATATCGCGCTTTGGTCTTTTCCGCCGGTTCGCTGTCGCTGAAGTGCAGCTGGCGCAATTGGCTGCGATCCGCGAGGTTACGCAGATAGCCATCATCCAGAAACTTGATGCTCACCAGACGATAGCGTCCGGCTTGTTTAGTGCTGCTGATATCGCCTACCGCCAGCGCAGCGGCGCGTTGACCAATACGCACGAAATCGGCGTGGTCGGTCGGGCCCGCCACCACATCACTGTGTTGTACCCATGGGCTTTTCAGCATGTCTTGCAAGTAAGGGCCGATGCGTTTATCCGGCACCGGTTGGCCGTTGCGCCACACGTTAATCAGCTGGTTGTCGCGGTCCAGCAGCACCACCAGCTGGTGATCAAACATGTCATACAGCCAGCCGCCAACATTTTGCGTCAGCCAGCGCTGATCGGGATGCGACGACGCCAGCTGATCGGCGAGCGGCGACCAGCGCGTCAGGCTGCGCAGTTGACGCAAATGTTCCGTCAGGCTCTGCGTAAAGGAGGCCTCAATCATGCGTTGCTGCTGATCGCGCGCTTCGTTATTGGTTAATGAGGTACCCCAAAACAACCCTACGCCCGCGCCAACAAAGGTAAGCAGCAAAATTGCCACCAGCGGCAAAATAACTTCGCGAACAAAGTTGCGACGAAAACCATCCGATAGTTTTAGTGCGTTAATCATTTTAGGGTTGGCCTGACAAGAAGGATTCATCTTTTAACTTAGCAGAACATCCCCATGCTGTACTGCGTAAGGGCAGTGAAAGCGTGATGTAAATAAGCGGTAAACTTTTGAACACTGTCACAAAGCAAACAGTTAAACATAATTTATTAAATCTGCTGCTGCGCTGACATTCTGCTGTCCTAAAGCAAATTCATCTTCACGTCATTGAGCCGTCACGCCGCTGTCATCTGGCGCACGCAATGTAATCGCCATCCCGCAGCAAGCCCGCTGCGTTCCTCAACCAATGCGAATGAGGTATAGAGCGTGATGGAGATATCCAGACATCCGACCACTGTCTATCAGGCCGTTGCTGCCCAACTGGAGCAGGCGCTGCAGGAGCGCTATCGCTGCGGCGACTATCTGCCTTCCGAACAGCAGCTGGCCGATCACTATGAAGTAAACCGTCACACCTTGCGGCGCGCGGTCGACGAGTTAGTGAATAAAGGGCTGCTGCAACGGCGTCACGGCGTGGGCATTTTGGTGCTGATGCGTCCCTACGATTACCCGCTGCATGCGCAAGCGCGCTTTAGCCAAAACCTGATGGAGCAGGGCAGCCATCCCACCAGTGAACGCCTGCTGGCGGTGCTGCGTCCGGCCAGCAGCGATGTGGCCAGCGCGCTGGGCATCAATGAAGGCGACAACGTCATTCATCTGCGCACGCTGCGCCGTGTTAATGGCGTGGCGGTGTGCGTCATCAATCACTTCCTGGCCGATCTCAACTGGTGGCCGGCGCTGCAGCAGTTTCACAGCGGTTCATTGCACGACTTTATGCAACAGCAACTTGGTCTGAGCCTGACGCGCAGCCAAACCCGCATCAGCACCCGCCGCGCGCAGGCCAAAGAGTGCAAGCAGCTGGAGATTGCGCTGCAGTCGCCGCTGTTGTGCGTGCGCACCCTGAATAAACATCGCGATGGTCAGGTGGCGGAATACTCCATCAGCCTGACGCGTGGCGACATGATTGAACTGACTCTGGAGCATCAATGAAACAGCAAACAGCCCGCCAGCATTGGCTCTCGGTGCTGGCACACAGTGAAGCCAGCCAGCTTGAGGCGCACTGGCAGCCGTTAAAACTCAACGCCAGTTTTGAACGCGTGCGCCCAGCGGAAACCGGTTTGACCCGGCTGCAGGCACGCATGGGCGGCAGCGGTAAGCGCTTCGTGATGGGTGATGCCACGGTGACGCGTGCGGTAGTGAAACTGCACGACGGCACGCTCGGCTTTAGCTACGTGCTGGGACGCGATAAATCGCACGCGGAACGCTGCGCGCTGATTGATGCGCTGCTGCAACAGCCCGAAACCCAGGCGTTGTTACAGGAAAAATTGATTGCCCCGCTGGCGGCACTGCGTGAAGAGCAGCGTCAGCTGCGCGCACGTGAAATCGCCAGCTCCAAAGTGGATTTCTTTACGCTGGTTCGCGGAGATAACTGATGACTTTACTGGCGAGTTTTAACCATCCGGTGGCTGATGCCCAACGTGCCTTCCGTCGCATCCTCAAAGCGATGAGCGAGCCGGGCGTGATGGTATCGCTGCCGCTGCAGCAGGGCTGGGGCGATCTCTCACCGGCGGCGACGGCGGTACTGCTGACGCTGGTCGATCAAGAGAGCGCGCTGTGGCTGGATGGCCGCATGGATAACGACGTGGTGCGCAGTAATCTGCGATTCCACACCGGCGTGCCGATTGTTGATGAGCGCGAT
The DNA here is from genome assembly GCA_900068845.1 of Enterobacter ludwigii. Classification (GTDB taxonomy): domain Bacteria; phylum Pseudomonadota; class Gammaproteobacteria; order Enterobacterales; family Enterobacteriaceae; genus Pantoea; species Pantoea ludwigii_A. The sequence goes on along the minus strand of CEFQ01000005.1, from coordinate 601,890 downwards.
GCGCCGTTTGCGCTGACGCACGCCGCGGCCAATCCCGATCCGTCGCTGTTCGCTGCGGGTGACAACATGTCACCTGAGAAGAGCACCACGTTGATCGTCGAAGTGCCGTCATTAAGCGGTGGGTTGACGCTGCGCCTCTCTGGCCCCGGTTTACGCGAGCCACGCGCCATTGCGCCGCAGCTGCCGGAAGCGATTCTGCACTATCTGCGTGAGCGTCCACATCCGTTTCCCCAAGGCGTTGATCTGATTTTTACCTGCGGTGAAGCGATGATGGCGCTGCCACGCACCACCGACGTGGAGGTGTGCTGATGTACGTAGCGGTAAAAGGGGGTGAGAAGGCCATTGCCAGCGCCCATGAGCTGCAGGCCGATCTGCGCCGTGGCGACCGTGCGCTGCCGGAAGTGCAGTGCGATCAGGTGGCACAACAGCTCGGATTAGCGGTCGATCGCGTGATGACCGAAGGCGGCATCTACGATCCGCAGCTGGCGGCCTTAGCGATCAAACAAGCGAGCGGCGATCTGGTGGAGGCGATTTTCCTGCTGCGTGCCTATCGCACCACGCTGCCGCGCCTCGCCGACAGTCTGGCGCTGGCAACGGATGAGATGCGCATCGAGCGCCGAATCTCCGCCGTCTATAAATATTTACCCGGCGGTCAGGTGCTCGGCCCAACCTACGATTACAGCCATCGCCTGCTCGATTTCACCCTGCTGGCCAACGGCGAAACGCCTGCCGCGCCGCGTGACGATCAGGCGCTGCCGGAGCGCTGTCCGCATGTGTTCAGCATGATGACGGCAGAAGGATTGGCGGCGCGCGAAGAGGATGACGGCAGCGAACCGTGTGACATCACCCGCGAACCGCCCGGTTATCCGGCCACGCGTGCGGCACGCCTGCAGCAGCTGGTGCGCGGCGATGAAGGCTTCTTGCTGGCGCTCGGCTACTCGACGCAGCGCGGCTACGGCCGCAACCATCCGTTCGCCGGCGAAATTCGCACCGGCTATCTCAGCGTCTCCATCTGCCCGGAAGAGTTGGGCTTTGAGATTGAGATTGGCGAAATCCTGCTGACCGAATGCGAAATGGTCAACGGCTTCACCACCGAAACTGACGGCGCGCCGCACTTTACGCGCGGTTACGGCCTGGTGTTTGGTCGTTCAGAGCGTAAAGCGATGGCGATGGCGCTGGTGGATCGCGCACTGCAGGCGCCGGAGTATAACGAACGCATTGCCGGTCCGGCGCAGGACGAAGAGTTTGTGCTGTCGCATGCCGACAACGTGGAAGCGGCGGGCTTTGTCTCGCACTTGAAACTGCCGCACTACGTCGATTTCCAGGCGGAGCTTGAGCTGCTGAAACGGCTGCGCCAACAGCATCAGGAGCAGAACCATGAGTGAGTTAACCGGCTATAACAACGGTTATCTGGATGAGCAGACCAAACGCACCCTCCGCCGCGCCATTCTGAAAGCGGTAGCGATTCCCGGTTATCAGGTGCCGTTTGCCGGACGCGAAATGCCGATGCCCTATGGCTGGGGCACCGGCGGCATTCAGATCACCGCCAGCATTATTGGTGATGCCGATGTGCTGAAAGTGATCGATCAGGGCGCCGATGACACCACCAACGCGGTATCGATTCGTCACTTCTTCCAGCGCGTCAGCGGCGCGGCCACCACCGAACGCACTATGGATGCCACGCTGATCCAGACGCGTCACCGCATTCCGGAAACGCCGCTGGAAGAAGATCAGATCCTGATTTTCCAGGTGCCGATCCCGGAGCCGCTGCGTTTTATTGAGCCGCGCGAGACCGAAACCCGCACCATGCACGCGTTGGAGGAGTACGGCATCATGCAGGTGAAACTGTATGAAGATATCGCCCGCTACGGCCATATCGCGACGACGTATGCGTATCCGGTGAAGGTCAACGATCGCTACGTGATGGATCCGTCGCCGATCCCCAAATTCGACAACCCCAAAATGCACATGATGCCGGCGCTGCAGCTGTTTGGTGCCGGGCGTGAGAAACGCATCTATGCGCTGCCGCCGTTCACCAAAGTAGAAAGCCTCGACTTCGACGATCACCCGTTCAGCGTGCAGCAGTGGGATGAACCTTGCGCGCTGTGCGGTTCGCGCCACAGTTACCTCGACGAGGTCGTAATGGATGACGCCGGTACGCGCATGTATGTCTGCTCCGATACCGATTTTTGCCACCAGCAGCAGGAACAACAGCATGCACAGTGAACAGCCGCTGCTTGCGGTCAACAATCTGACGCACCTTTATGCACCCGGCAAAGGGTTTGAAGAGGTGAGCTTTGAGCTCTATCCCGGCGAAGTATTAGGCATTGTCGGGGAGTCCGGTTCGGGCAAAACCACGCTGCTGCGCAGCCTGTCGGCACGCTTAGCGCCGCAGCAGGGCAACATTCTCTATCGCGCGCAGGATCTCTATCAGCTGAGCGAGAGCGATCGTCGCCGCCTGCTGCGTACCGAATGGGGCGTGGTGCATCAGCATCCGCTCGACGGTTTACGTCCGCAGGTCACCGCGGGCGGCAACATCGGCGAGCGCCTGATGGCGGTGGGCCAGCGTCATTACGGCGATATCCGTCAAGAGGCGATGCGTTGGCTGCAGGATGTGGAAATCCCCGCTAACCGCATCGACGATCTGCCCACCACCTTTTCCGGCGGCATGCAGCAGCGGTTACAGATTGCGCGCAACCTGGTGACGCAGCCGACGCTGGTGTTTATGGATGAGCCGACCGGCGGGCTGGATGTGTCAGTGCAGGCGCGTCTGCTGGATTTGCTGCGCACGTTGGTGCGCGAGCTGAATCTGGCGGTGGTGATTGTCACCCACGATCTCGGTGTGGCGCGTTTGCTGGCGCATCGCCTGCTGGTGATGAAGCAGGGCCGCGTGGTGGAGAGCGGGTTGACCGACCGGGTGCTGGACGATCCGCATCATCCGTATACCCAGTTATTGGTTTCGTCGGTGCTGAGTTAACCAGCACCGATGCTGACATACACATTCCGTAGCGGCGCAATTTATTGCGCAAATGCGAACACCGTGCCGCAACAACGCGCGATAAATCGCGCCGCTACGGTTTCGTGCTGCCTTTTGGATGAATTCATCAGGACATCAACATGCAACCTTTATTGCGCGTAGAGCATCTGAGCAAAACCTTTGTACTGCACAACCAGAACAGCGCCGCGCTGCCGGTGTTGCAGGATGCCAATCTCGAAGTGAGCGGCGGCGAATGTGTAGTGCTGCATGGCCGTTCCGGCAGTGGAAAATCCACGCTGCTGCGCGCGCTGTACGGCAATTATCAGGCCAACAGCGGTCACATCTGGCTGCAACATCAGGGTGAATGGATCGATATGGCCAACGCGACCGCCCGCCAGATTCTGGCAATTCGCTGCCATACCGTCGGTTGGGTCAGCCAATTTTTGCGCGTCATTCCCCGCGTGCCGACGCTGGAGATCGTCATGCAGCCGCTGCTCGAACGCGGCACCGAGCGTGCCTTCTGTGAGAAGCGCGCCAAAGAGCTGCTGACGCGCCTCAACGTGCCGGAGCGTTTATGGTCGCTGGCGCCGTCCACTTTTTCCGGCGGTGAGCAGCAGCGCGTCAACATCGCACGCGGCTTTATTGCCGACTATCCGGTGCTGCTGCTGGATGAGCCGACCGCTTCGCTCGACAGCGCCAACAGCGCTGCGGTGGTGGAATTGATTGAACAGGCACGCGCCCGTGGGGCCGCCATTGTCGGTATTTTCCATGACGAAGCGGTGCGCGAACGCGTGGCCGATCGCCTGCACGTCATGCAGCCAATGAAACCAGGAGCAGAAGCATGATCATTAATAATGTCCGGTTGGTGCTTGAGCAGGCCGTGGTAGCGGGTTCACTGGAAATCCGCGACGGGCGCATCGCCAGCTTCAGTGACAGCGTCAGCCACTTGCCGGGCGCGCTGGATGGCGAAAACGCCTTCCTGCTGCCGGGTTTGGTGGAGCTGCACACTGATAACCTCGACAAGTTCTTTACGCCACGCCCCAAAGTTGATTGGCCCGCGCACTCGGCGATGAGCAGCCACGATGCGCTGATGGTCGCCAGCGGCATTACCACGGTGCTGGATGCGATTGGCGTCGGTGACGTGCGCGACGGCGGTCATCGCCTGGATAATCTCACCAAAATGATTGATGCGATTCAGGACAGCAATCGCAAAGGCACTAACCGCGCCGATCACCATTTGCATCTGCGCTGCGAGCTGCCGCACAACACCACGTTGCCGCTGTTTGAAGCGCTAATGAACACACCGGAGCTGTCGCTGGTGTCGCTGATGGATCACTCGCCGGGTCAGCGTCAGTACGCCTCGCTGGAGATGTATCGCACCTATTATCAGGGCAAATATCAGCTCAATGACGCGCAGATGGATCAGTTTGAGCGTGAGCAACGGGCGCTGGCTGCCGAGTTCTCCACGCCCAACCGCAACGCCATCGCCAGTTTGTGCCGGTCGCGCGGCATCCCGCTGGCCAGCCACGATGACGCTACGGCAGCGCACGTTGCCGAGTCACATGACGTCGGCAGCGCCATTGCCGAATTCCCGACCACGCTGGAAGCGGCACGCGCGTCTCGCGACTGCGGCATGCAGGTGCTGATGGGCGCGCCCAACATCGTGCGCGGTGGTTCGCACTCCGGCAACGTGGCGGCGGCGGATCTCGCCAGCCACGGCCTGCTGGATATTCTCTCCTCCGACTATTATCCCGCCAGCTTGCTCGACGCGGTGTTCCGCCTGGTTGCCGATGAACGCAATACGATGACGTTACCGCAGGCTGCCGCGCTGGTGACGCGCAACCCGGCGCAGGCAATTGGCCTGCACGATCGCGGCCGCATCGCCGAAGGGCTGCGCGCCGATTTAGTGCTGGTGCATACCGATCACGGTCATGCGCACATTCGTCACGTCTGGTCGCAAGGCAAGTTGGTGTTCTGATGGCGCGCCTCATCTGGCTAACCGGGCCTTCGGGCGCGGGTAAAGACAGCCTGCTGAACGCGCTGCGTGAAGCGCCGCCGGAGAATTTGCTGATCGCCCATCGTTACATCACGCGCGCCGCCGATGCCGGCGGTGAGAACCATGTGGCGTTGAGCGAAACCGAATTCCGCCGGCGCCAGTCGCTCGGTTTGTTCGCCGTGAGCTGGCAGGCGCACGGACTGCATTATGCGCTGGGCGAGGAGATCGATTTGTGGCTGGCGCGCGGACTTAACGTACTGGTTAACGGTTCGCGCCTGCATCTGCCGATTGTGCAGCGGCATTACGGCGCGCAGCTGCTGCCGCTGGTGTTGCAGGTGTCGCCAGCGGTGCTGGAGACGCGATTGCGGCAGCGCGGGCGGGAGTCTGAAGCGGAGATCGAGAAACGGCTAGCGCGAGCGGCTGAACCGTTGCCGGCGCACTGCTATGCGCTGAACAACGATGGCGCGTTGCGCGATACGCTAGACCAGCTGCGACGTTTGCTGGGTGCGCGATAAATCGCGCCGCTACGGATACGTGCGTTTTATATGTCCCATTCACACCATTCGCACCATCCGTAGCGGCGCAATTTATTGCGCAATGTTTGGAGGGTACGTTTTATATGTCCCGTTCATACCATTCGCACCATCCGTAGCGGCGCAATTTATTGCGCAATGTTTGGAGGGTGCGTTTTATGTGTCCCGTTCATACCATTCGCACCATCCGTAGCGGCGCAATTTATTGCGCAATGTTTGGAGGGTACGTTTTATATGTCCCATTCACACCATTCACACCATTCACACCATTCACACCATTCACACCATTCGCACCATCCGTAGCGGCGCAATTTATTGCGCAATGCCCGGATGGGTGCGGAGCCGATCGCCACGCTGTGACGGGAAAACGCGCTGTCACCGTTTAATCATTTTACTGTCATCAAGCTTTCATCCGCTTTCCCCGTAATAGCGTGCAATCAACAGCTCAGAAGAGATGGAGTGCATCATGGCACAGGCATTACTGAAAACCGTCGTCGACAATCCATTCCCGCCGATTATCGGGCAGGGCAATAAGGTGCTGTCGGTGCAGGGATTGTGCAAAGCGTATGGCGCCAACCAGGTGCTGGATAACGTCAGCTTCGATCTGCATGCGGGCGAGCTGGTCGCGGTGATTGGCCGCTCAGGCGCAGGCAAATCGACACTGTTACATATGCTCAACGGCACCATCAGCGCGTCGCAGGGTGCGATTCTCAGCAATCGCCACGGCGAAGTGGATCGCGATGTGGTCACGCTCAATAGTCGCCAGATGCGCGAATGGCGCAGCGAATGCGGCATGATCTTCCAGGACTTCTGTCTGGTACCGCGCCTCGATGTGCTGACCAACGTGCTGCTCGGGCGTTTAAGCCAGACCTCCACGCTGAAATCGTTCTTCAAAGTATTTTCCGAAACCGATCGCGCTCGCGCCATCGAACTGCTGCAGTGGATGAACATGCTGCCGCAGGCGCTGCAGCGTGCGGAAAACCTCTCCGGCGGCCAGATGCAGCGCGTAGCGATCTGCCGGGCGCTGATGCAGAACCCGCGCATTCTGCTGGCGGATGAGCCGGTGGCGTCACTCGATCCGAAAAATACCAAGCGCATCATGGATGTGCTGCGCCAGGTGAGCGAGCAGGGCATCAGCGTGATGGTGAATCTCCACTCGATAGAATTGGTAAAAAGCTACTGCACGCGCGTTATCGGCATTCAGCGCGGCAAAGTGCTGTTTGATGGACATCCTTCCCAGTTGACCGACGGCCTGATGCATGAGCTGTACGGCGACGAAATTAACCAGCTCCACTAACTCCCACGGCAAGAGAACAACCACCAATGAAACTGACTTCTTTAGCTTTACTGACTATTGCGATGGCTTTTGGCGTTAACGCAGCGGAAGCACCCAAACAACTGAATCTCGGTATTCTCGGCGGCCAGAACGCCACGCAGCAGATTGGTGATAACCAGTGCGTGAAAGATTTCTTCGACAAAGAATTGCAGGTGGATACCAAACTGCGCAATTCGTCTGACTATTCCGGCGTGATTCAGGGCTTGCTGGGTAACAAAATCGATCTGGTGCTGAGCATGTCACCGGCATCGTATGCATCGGTTTACCTGCAGAACCCGAAAGCGGTGGATGTGGTGGGCATCGTGGTGGATGACAAAGACGGTTCACAGGGTTATCACTCGGTGGTGATCGTCAAAGCCGACAGCCCGTACAAAAAGCTGGAAGACCTGAAAGGCAAATCGTTTGGCATGGCCGATCCGGATTCAACCTCGGGCTTCCTGATGCCTAACCAGGCGTTCAAGAAAGAGTTTGGTGGCACGGTTGATGATAAGTACAACAACACCTTCTCCAGCGTGACCTTCTCCGGCGGCCACGAGCAGGACATCCTCGGCGTGCTGAACGGCCAATTCGACGGCGCAGTGACCTGGACGTCACTGATTGGCGACCGCGAAACCGGTTATACCTCGGGGGCCTTTGGTCGTTTGATTCGGATGGATCATCCCGACCTGATGAAGCAGATCCGCATCATCTGGCAGTCGCCGCTGATCCCAAATGGCCCGATTCTGGTGAGCAATAACTTGCCCGCCGATTTCAAAGCGAAAGTGGTAGCCACCATCAAGAAGCTGGATAAAGAAGATCACGGCTGCTTTGTTAAAGCGGTGGGCGGCGCCCAGCACATCGGCCCGGCAACCGTGGCGGATTACCAAAATATCATCGATATGAAGCGTGATTTGATGAAGGGGTCGCGCGGTTAATTGTGGAGGGTGCTTGCTGTCCCCCATCCCGGCCTTCCCCCACAAGTGGGGGAAGGAGATGCTGCCACATGCGACTTCAGAGCTGCATTTTGCACCATCTTCCTCCCCCACTTGTGGGGGAGGACCGAGGAGGGGGACAGCGAGCACTCACCAGTGAGCACTCACCAGCGAGCACCCTCCAATAAACCAACCCAACCAACAGGAATCTCCCTCTTGACCGATTTCGAACACTATTACCAACGCATCCGCCGCCAGCAAAAGCGCGACTCGCTGCTGTGGTCGCTGCTGTTGCTGGCGCTCTATCTGGCCGCGGGCAAGATGGCGGAATTTAATCTGCTCACCGTCTGGCAGTCGCTGCCACACTTTTTTGACTACATCGGCGAAACGATGCCGGTGTTGCATCTGTCACTGCTGTTTGCCGACGGCAAAACCGAAGGCTCGCTGGCTTATTGGGGCTATCGGCTGCACTTCCAGCTGCCGCTGATCTGGGAAACCTTGCAGCTGGCGCTGTCGTCCACCATCGTGGCGGTGGCCGTTGCCGGTGTGCTGGCCTTCTTCGCCGCGGATAACACCCAAACGCCGCGCAGCCTGCGCATGGCGATTCGTGCTTTCGTCGCCTTCCTGCGTACCATGCCGGAGCTGGCGTGGGCGGTGATGTTCGTGATGGCGTTTGGCATTGGTGCCATTCCCGGTTTCCTCGCGCTGGCGCTGCACACCGTCGGCAGCCTGACCAAACTGTTGTACGAAGCGATTGAAAGTGCCTCGGATAAACCGGTGCGCGGCCTTGCGGCGTGCGGTGCCAGCAAACTGCAGCGCATGTGTTTTGCGTTTTGGCCGCAGGTTAAACCGACGTTTCTCTCCTACAGCTTTATGCGTCTGGAAGTCAACTTCCGCTCCTCAACCATTCTCGGTTTGGTCGGCGCGGGCGGCATTGGCCAGGAGCTGATGACCAATATCAAACTTGACCGTTACGATCAGGTCAGCATCACGCTGTTGCTGATTATCGTGGTGGTGTCGCTGCTGGATACGCTGTCCGGCTGGCTGCGCCGCCGCGTGGTAGAAGGAGACGTACCATGATTGCCTTAGCGCCGGATGTCGCCAAACTCAAGCAGGAACATGCCGCGCTGTTTGCCGCGCAGCACCGCTATCTGCGCCGCGTCGCGTTGGTGGCGCTGGCCATCGCGCTCTATTACCTGTTCTTTTTCGAATTCTTTGGCATTGAGTGGAGCCGTTTTCTAGTTGGCTGCCAGCAACTCAGCCGCTATTTCCTGCGTATGTTTGTCTGGCAGGATTTCCTCAACTGGCCGTTTGGCTACTACTTCACGCAGATCGGTATTACGTTGGCGATTGTGTTCTCTGGCACGCTGACCGCTTCGCTGATCGCGCTGCCGGTCTCGTTCCTGGCAGCGCGCAACGTGATGCACGATGCGCTAACGCGTCCGATTTCGCTGGTGGTGCGCCGTGTGCTTGATGTCCTGCGCGGCATCGACATGGCGATTTGGGGTCTGATCTTCGTGCGTGCCGTTGGCATGGGGCCGCTGGCGGGGGTGCTGGCGATTGTGATGCAGGATGTCGGTTTGCTCGGCAAACTGTATGCCGAAGGGCATGAAGCGGTAGAGCGTTCGCCAGGTCGCGGCCTGAGTGCGGTGGGCGCCAACAGCTTGCAGAAACATCGCTACGGTATTTTTACCCAATCGTTCCCTACTTTCCTCGCGCTCAGCCTGTATCAAATTGAATCCAATACCCGATCAGCGGCGGTGTTAGGCTTCGTCGGCGCGGGTGGCGTGGGCCTGGTCTATGCCGAGAACATGCGTCTATGGAACTGGGATGTGGTGATGTTTTTGACCATTATCCTGGTGGCAGTGGTGATGATCATGGATGTCATCTCCAGCAAGCTGCGTAAGCGTTATATCACGGGGAAAGGGGTGCCGTTGTGGCAGCCTGCCGCGCGCGATTAAGCCGTGCGCTGCGCTGCCAGGCGCGCTCCAGCGCCTGCACCAGCTGTGCCTGATGCCAGGGTTTCGCCAGCCGTTCACACAGCGGCAGCGTCACCTGCGTCTGGCGCAGATCCTGGCCGCTGATTAACACGGTCGCCAGATGCGGCCACTGCGCCTGCGCCTGACGAATCACATCCGCACCGTTAATGCCGCCGGGCAGCATCAAGTCACTGATTAACAGCTCGATATCCGGCGTCTGGCGCAGCAGCGTCAGCGCGCTTTCGCCATCGCCACACTCCAGCGTCAGATAACCGAGCTGGTGCAGATGTTCGCACAGCGTTTGCCGCACCGTCGGTTCATCATCCAGCACCAACACCAGTCGATCGTTGCTGGCCTGCGAGAGCAACGGCGGTGGTACGCTGAGCGGCTGCGCCGCTTCTGGCGCGCGCGGCAGCAGCAACCGCACGGTGGTGCCTTGTCCGGGCGCGGTTTCCAGCTCGATTTGGCCGCCGGACTGGCGCACAAAGCCATACACCATCGATAAGCCCAAACCGCTGCCGCTGCCAATGGCTTTAGTGGTGAAGAACGGCTCAAACACCTGTTCGCGCACCTCCGCCGACATGCCGCAGCCGTGATCAATGACCTCAATCGTGACGCGATCGCGCTTGCCGTCGGCTTCCTGTTTGCGTTGATTCCAGATGCGCAGGCGGATTTCACCGCGCTGTTGCGCCATCGCATCGCGTGCATTGACCACCAGATTGATCAACGCGTTCTCTAGCTGGCCGGCATCGATCCATGCTGGCCAGCCGGGGCGCTGTGCATCGATTATCAGTTGTTGGCCGGGCAGCAGCGCATGCTGCAATAGCGAATGCAGATTATCCACCAGTTCCACCACCGACACGGCGCGCGGGTAGAGCGCCTGTTTGCGGGAAAAGGCCAGCAAACGTTGCGTCAGCTGCGCCGCTCGGTCGGCGGCCTGACGCGCGCGCTCGATGCGGTTGGCGAGCATACCGGGCGGCAGCTGATCGACGGTTAACGCCAGGCTGCCAATGATCACCGCCAGCAGATTATTGAAGTCGTGCGCCAGCCCGCCGGTCAGCTGACCGACCGCTTTCATTTTCTGGCTGTGCAGCAGCGCCTCTTCCAGAGCTTTGCGTGTGGTGCGTTCCAGCACGGTATTCACCATGCCACGGCGCGGCACCGGGCTGAAACGCAGCTCCAGCGTGCGTCCATCTGCCAGCCGCACTTCCTGCGCATCGGCTAACCCGTGGAGTTGCACATCGACGCGTTTTAAGAGCTGTTGGTAATGCAAACCGCGATGCAACTCGCGCGGCGCGATACCCAGCAGCTCGGCATATTGCGCGTTCCACACCACCAGCTGACCACTGTTATCAAACAGGGCAAAGCCGTCGCGCATGGCAAGGAAAGTGGATTCCAGCTGGTTGCTTTTCTCTTTCAGCAGGCGTGAAGTGTGCGCCAGCGAGGCAGTATTGCGGGCAAACACGTTGAAGGCGCGCGCCAGATCGCCCAGCTCATCGCGCCGCGCCAGACCCGGTACATTGACGCTCTTTTCACCCTGCGCCAGCCGCGTCATGGCGTGGGCGATGGCGGTCAGACTCGAACCCAGATTGCGGTAGATGTAGTAACCGGCGTAACCGGTGATCAGCAGCGCCAGCAGCATAAACAGGCCAATAAAGCCGATGATCGAATCCAGTTCTTCATGGGTCACCGCGCTGCGTGCATCGCTCTGCTGCGCCACCCGCTGCACGTAATGGGTGATGTCGTCGTTGAGCATCGCCACCAGCGCTTTAATGCGGTAGGTGGCGTAGGCGATGGCGATATCGCTCTGCTCCAGCTGTTGCGCCACCGGCAGCAAACTGCTGCTGCTGGCAATCAGCCGCTGCACCTGGATGTTCAGCACGCCGCTTAGCGTTAGCGCTTGCCATTGGCGCAGCACCGTTTGCAGTTGCTGCACCGCGGCCTGCGGCGCGCTGGATTGGATCGCCACGCTGAATAAGCTGTGGGTTTGCTGGCGCAGCGCTGCAGAAGGGGAATCGGCGCGTGTCAGCAGGTCAATGCGATTGAGCAACAGCTGTGATTGCCACAAACCGCTCAGCATTACGTTGCGCTGCAGGTGACGCTGATGACCGGCCCGTAACAATTGATTGATGGTCTGTTCCAGCATCTGGCTGCGCTCACGAATACGCGTCAATAGCTGGGGGTGCTGTGCGGCCAGCGGCGCGTTAGCCAGTAAGGTTAGCGACTGTTGCAGTTCCTGCTGCGTTTGCTGCAAGCGGGCCGATTCACTCTGATACTCCAGCGCGCCGACCACCTGTGATAAACGCACCGCCGCGATTGCCACATTGGCGGTATCACGTGACAGCGCCAGGCTGCCGTTCATGTCTGCCAGCGTTTGTGCCTGCGCCTGTTCCTGAATGTGACCTGCGTGGCGAAATCCAAAAATGGCCACCAGGCTCACCGCCAGCGTCACTGACATCACCAGCAGATTAAACAGCAGCAGGCGACTGCGCGCGCCCGCGTGCCAACGCAGACTGTGACTCATGGTTGCCACTCCTCACCGCTCAACTGCTGGCGAGTATAGAAGCGTGAGCCAGGCGAAATATGACAAATATGAACGGCGGCTGACATTTTCCATTTATCTGAAGCGGTTTTACTCGCTGCAACCTTTGCCAGCAGGAGCCTCTCAATGGACGGCACACCGATACTCTCGATGCGGGGAATTACCCGACGCTTCGGCAACTTCTATGCGCTGAAGGGCGTTGACCTCACGGTCTGGCCCGGGGAAGTGCATGCGCTGATGGGCGAAAACGGCGCGGGCAAAAGTACACTGATGAAAATTCTGGCCGGTGCCTATACCGCCAGCAGCGGGGAAATTCTTATCGACGGCCAGCCGTATGCCATTAAAGGCCCAAAAGAGGCGTTGGCGGCAGGCATCACATTGATTTATCAGGAGATCAATCTGGCACCGAATCTCACGGTGGCGGAGAACATCTTTCTCGGCAGTGAAATCACCCGCGTGGGCCTGGTGAAACGTCGCCAGATGGCGGAAGAAGCGCAGCAGGTGATTGATCGGTTGGGCGCACAGTTTACTGCCACCGATCTCGTTAGCCGTCTCAGCATTGCCGAGCAGCAGCAGGTGGAAATTGCCCGTGCGCTGCACCGCAACAGCCGCATTCTGGTGATGGATGAGCCCACTGCCGCACTCTCAAACCGTGAAACCGAGCAGCTGTTTGCGCTGATTAAACGTCTGCGCAGCGAAGGGATGGCGATTATCTATATCAGCCATCGCATGGCGGAAGTGTATGAACTGTCGGATCGCGTCAGCGTGCTGCGCGACGGACAATACGTCGGCAGCCTGACGCGTGAACAGCTTAACGCCAGCGAGCTGGTGCGCATGATGGTGGGGCGCCCGCTTAGCGATCTGTTCAACAAAGATCGCACCATTCCGCTCGGCGACATTCGTCTCGCCGTCAATCACCTGTGCGACAAACACAAAGTGCGGCCCAGCAGCCTTTCAGTGCGTGCCGGCGAGATTGTCGGCCTGGCGGGCCTGGTCGGAGCCGGACGCAGCGAGCTGGCGCAGCTGATTTTTGGCGTGCATCAACCGAGCGGCGGTGAAATCTGGATTGACGGGGAAAAAGTACAGATTCACTCCCCGCGTGACGCCATTGCGCGCGGCATCGGGTTTCTCACCGAGAATCGCAAAGAGCAGGGCTTGTTTCTTGAGCTGGCGGCGCAGGACAACATTGTGATGGCAACGCTGGAGCGCGATGCCAGCTATGGCCTGCTCAATCGGCGCAAAGGGCAGAAGATCGCCAGTGAGGCGATTGATGCGCTGAATATCCGCGTGCCGCATGCGCAAGTACGCGCGGGCGGCTTGTCCGGCGGCAATCAGCAGAAGCTGCTGATTTCACGCTGGGTGGCGATTGCGCCACGCATCCTGATTCTTGATGAACCGACGCGCGGCGTCGATGTCGGCGCCAAGAGCGAAATCTACCGCATGATGCAGCAGATGGCGCAGCAGGGCGTGGCGATTTTAATGATCTCCAGCGAGTTACCGGAAGTGGTCGGCATGAGCGACCGCGTGTATGTGATGCGTGAAGGCGCCATCGCCGGTGAGTTGAGTGGGGCAGAGATTAGCCAGGAAAACATTATGACACTGGCCACCGGCGCGCAGCCGGTACAGGCCTGAGGAGAGCGCAATGACCAGTGAATCCGCACGCGTTAAAAGTCCCACGCTCAAGCGCGCGTTAATGAGCGACCTGCTGCAAACCGTCGGCATCCTGCCGATTCTGATTCTGATCGTGGCGGTGTTTGGCTTTGTTACGCCGAACTTCTTCACTGAAGGCAATCTGCTGAACATAACGCGTCAGGCTTCGATCAATATCGTGCTGGCGGCGGGCATGACGTTTGTCATTCTCACCGGCGGCATCGATTTGTCGGTGGGTTCGATGCTCGGCACCACCGCGGTGGTGGCGATGGTGGTATCGCTCGATCCGGCGTTTGCTTCCCTGACGATACCGGCGGCGCTGGGTGCCGGGCTGATTATGGGGCTGTTCAACGGCATTCTGGTGGCATGGGCTGGGCTGCCGCCCTTTATTGTCACGCTCGGAACTTATACCGCGATGCGCGGTGCGGCTTATCTGCTGGCGGACGGCACGACGGTGATCAATTCCGACATCAACTTTGAGTGGATAGGCAACGGCTACCTCGGGCCGGTGCCGTGGCTGATCATAATCGCGTTTGCGGTGATTGCGCTGTGCTGGTTCATTCTGCGTCGTACCACGTTGGGCGTGCATATCTACGCGGTGGGCGGCAACGTGCAGGCGGCGCGACTGACCGGCATCAAAGTGAGCGTGGTGCTGTTGTTTGTCTACGCCATGAGCGGCTTGCTGTCCGGGCTCGGTGGATTGATGAGCGCCTCGCGCCTGTACAGCGCCAACGGCAACCTCGGCGTTGGCTATGAGTTGGATGCCATTGCCGCTGTGATCCTCGGCGGCACCAGTTTTGTTGGCGGCATTGGCACCATCACCGGCACGCTGATTGGCGCACTGATTATCGCCACGCTAAACAACGGCATGACGCTGATGGGCGTGTCGTATTTCTGGCAGTTAGTGATTAAGGGCGCGGTGATCATTATCGCGGTGTTGATCGATAAGTACCGGACGCGGCATCACGTGGGTTGAGGTTGTAGGGTGCTGGCTGTCCCCCATCCCGGCCTTCCCCCGCTTGCGGGGGAAGGAGACGCTGCCACATGCAGCTTCATAACTCACATATAGCAGCATCTTCCTCCCCCATTTATGGGGGAGGACCGAGGTGGGGGACAGCCACCGCGGACCAACGTTGCGCTCAGCGAGCACAAATCATAAAAACCACATAAGCAGGAGAACATCGACTATGCGTTTTAATCCGATTGTAACCGGGCTGCTGGCGGCGACGCTGTTCAGTGCGGGCGTGGCTCAGGCCAAAGAACTGAAATCTATTGGCGTGACGGTGGGCGATCTTGCTAACCCGTTCTTCGTGCAGATCACCAAAGGGGCGGAGCTCAAGGCGCGCGAATTAGCGGGCGACAAGGTCAATGTCACGCTGGTGTCCAGCGGCTACGATCTCGGTCAGCAGGTGGGGCAGATTGATAACTTCATCGCCGCCAAAGTGGACATGATCATCCTCAACGCCGCCGATTCCAAAGGGATTGCGCCCGCCGTAAAACGTGCGCGTGATGCCGGGATTGTGGTGGTGGCGGTCGACGTGGCGGCAGACGGCGCCAACGCCACCATCACCTCCGATAACACCGCGGCGGGCGCGATGGCATGTAAATACATCTCTGATCGTCTGAAAGCCAAAGGCAACGTGGTGATCATCAACGGGCCGCCGGTTTCTGCGGTGCAAAACCGTGTGGAAGGGTGTATGACCGAGCTGAAAACCCATCCGGATATCAAGCTGCTCTCCTATAACCAGAACGCCAAAGGCAGCCGCGAAGGTGGCCTCGAAGTCATGACCGGCCTGCTGTCGGCTAATCCGAAGATTGATGCGGTATTTGCGATTAACGATCCAACGGCGATCGGTGCCGATCTGGCGGCGAAACAGGCGCAGCGTAATGAGTTCTTTATTGTTGGCGTGGATGGATCGCCAGACGGCGAAGAGGCGTTAAAACGTAAAGGCTCGCTGTTTGTCGCGACGCCAGCGCAGGATCCGCAGGTAATGGCGGCCAAAGCGGTGGAGATCGGGTACGACATCCTGCAGGGCAAACCCGCGCCAGATAAGCCCGTGCTGATTCCGGTGACGATGATCGACCGCAATAGCGTCAGCGGCTACAAGGGCTGGACGGTGAAGTAAGCCCACACACATGTAGGGTCGCCATTTATGGCGTAATGCTTGTCAGTTAAGAGATGAAAACCCCAACGACCTGGCGCACACATTGTAGCGGCGCAATTTTTGCGCGATAAATCGCGCCGCTACGGTATGTACGGTAATTAATACGGGGCTTAACTGATCGGCATTACGCTATTCATGGCGACCTGTATGCACCTGGCCCCTTAACCTGAGGAGCTTTCATGCAACGCTCTGAAGTGAATGCGATCTTACAACGCACCCGCGAATTCTTTATGCGCCAGGATGTGCATTTGCCGCCGTGGGCCGACTATGGCCTCAGCCAATGGCGCGCCTTGGATAAACACGATGCCGCTGAACTGCTGGCACTGCACCTTGGTTGGGATGTCACCAGCTTCGGCGCTGACGATTTCAATCAAACCGGTCTAACCCTGTTCACACTGCGCAACGGCTCGCGTGGCGGTCAGCCGTGGGCCAAACCTTATGCCGAAAAAATCATGCATGTGCGTGAAGGGCAGGTCACGCCGATGCATTATCACCCGCAAAAAATGGAAGACATTATCAATCGCGGCGGCGGCAATTTGATTGTCACGCTGCATAACCGCGCGGGCAATCAACTGGCCGATACGGCGGTCAACGTCACGCTCGACGGCATTCGTCAAACGCACGCCGCCGGTTCGCAACTGCGTTTATCACCAGGCGAAAGCGTCACCTTAATGCCCGGAATCTGGCACAGCTTTTGGGGCGAAGAGGGCTACGGCGATGTGCTGGTGGGTGAAGTCTCGATGCCCAACGACGACGAACATGACAACGTGTTTCTCACCCCGCTGGCACGCTTCAATCCGCTTGATGAAGATGAAGAACCGCGCTGGCTGCTGTGTAACGAATATCACCGCTGGCTGACCTGAAGGAGCCCATCATGGCACTGATTTCACTGGCGCAGGGCCTGGCCCATGCGCAACAGAACGGCTACGCGCTTGGCGCGTTTAATGTCCTCGACACCCATTTCCTGCGCGCGCTTTATCAGGCGGCGGAGCAGCAGCAATCCCCATTTATTATCAGTATTGCCGAAGTGCATTTTAAGTATGTCAGCCTTGAGCATTTGGTGGCCGCCGTACGCACCGAAGCGGCACTGCACGATATTCCGGTGGTGCTGCATCTCGATCACGGCCTGCATTTTGAGGCGGTAATGCAGGCGATTCGCCTCGGCTTTACCTCCGTGATGTTTGATGGTTCCACGCTGAGCTACGACGAAAACGTCCGCCAGACGCGGGAAGTGGTAAAAATGTGCCACGCGCTCGGCGTCTCGGTTGAAGCCGAACTCGGCGCGGTGGGCGGTGATGAAGGCGGCGCGCTGTTTGGTGAGGCCGATAGCGATAAATTCACCGATCCGGCGCAGGCGGCCGAGTTTGTTCGCGCCACCGGCATTGATTGCCTGGCGGTGGCGATTGGCAATGCACATGGCAAGTACAAAGGCGAACCGAAGCTCGACTTCGACCGATTGGCGGCGATCCGTTCTACGGCCGGCATTCCGCTGGTGCTGCATGGCGGCTCTGGCATTAGTGATGCGGATTTCCGCCGTGCCGTCAGCCTTGGCATTAACAAAATTAACTTCTACACCGGCATGTCGCAGGCGGCGCTCGGCGCGATTGAAGCGCAGATCACCCAGCGTGATGCGCGCTACGACTCCTTTGCCGAGTTGTTGATGGCGGTGGAGCGCGATATCGCCAACGTCGTCGCGCAGCAGATGCAGGTATTTGGCAGCGCCGGGAGGGCCTGAGATGGGAGCGCGTAACGGCATCATCGGTGCCGGCAGCATGCTGGTGGACCACGTGCAGCGCATCAGCCACTGGCCGGAACAGGGCTGGCTGACGGAAATTCAGCACAGCGAGAAATGCAGCGGCGGCGCGGCGCTCAACGTGCTGTTTACGCTGGCGCGTATGCAGGTGCATCTGCCGCTGGCGGGGATTGGCATGATTGGTGAGGACAGCGACGGCGACTACATCCTGCAATTGCTCGATGATCACCACATCGATCGCCACTTTGTGCAACGCACCGCGAGTAGCAACACGGCGATGACGCAGGTGATGACCGCGCCGGACGGCCAGCGCACCTTTTTCCATGCGCGCGGTGCCAATGGCAAGCTCGATCTGGCCCATTTTGCTGACGTCTCCACATCCCATCGCATCTTCCATCTGGGTTATTTGCTGCTGCTGGATAGTCTCGATGTGCCCGACGACGAATACGGTACGCGCAGCGCACGGTTGCTGGCGCAAATGCAGCAGCGTGGCTATCTCACTTCACTCGATTTGGTGACACGCGTGGGCGAATATCGACCGCTGGTCGTTCCTGCGCTGCGCTGGCTCGATTATCTGGTGATTAACGAACTGGAGGCGCAATCACTCACTGGCGTCAGTTTGCGCACACCGCAAGGACTGGCTGCGCCCGCCGCGTTTGCCGAGGCGGCGACGTGGTTGCTGCAGCAAGGCGTGCGCCAGCGTGTGGTGATTCATGCGCCGGAAGGCGCGTGGGGCCAGCAAGCGGACGGAGAAGGGCGCTGGCAACCGGCATGGTGCATGGCGCCAGAAGAGATTGTGGGCAGCGTCGGGGCGGGCGATGCGTTTTGCGCCGGTGTGCTCTATGCCAGCCATGAAGGCTGGTCACTAACGGAAACGCTGAAGCTGGCGCACACCTGCGCCTGTTTTAATCTGCATGCAGCAAACGCGCTGGACGGCACGCGGCCTTTAGCCGAGATGCAGCGCTGGATGGATCAGGCGATTTGCGTTTCGCGCGCCGAAGAGGCAGGGCGCATCACATCGGCGGAAAAGACGTAGCCGAGGCCGCGAATGGTGCGGATCAGGCTCGGTTGATGCGGGTTAACTTCGATCTTACGTCGTAGCCGCATAATCAGCACATCAATGGTGCGATCAAATACTTCCAGGCTCTCACTGTGCGTGAGCTCAAGCAGCTGATCGCGGGTTAATACTTTACGCGCATGTGCCACCAGTGCACGCAGCAGTGTGTATTCACCTTGCGTCAGCGGTACACTTTCACGCTGCGGGTTGAACAGCTGGCAGCGCGCATCGTCCAGTCGCCAGCCGTTAAATTGCCAACCCTCATTCTGCAATGTTTCGGGCTGTACCAGTCGACCGCAGCGCCGTAATGCGGCCCGCGCCCGCGCAACCACCACGCGCGGGTTAAAAGGCTTGGCGATGTAGTCATCTGCACCCATTTCGAGCCCCACCACCATATCCGCTTCCGAACCCATGCCGGTCAACATGATCACCAGCAGGTCGGGACGCTGTCGCTGTATCTGTTGCAGTACCAGCAGGCCGTTGGTGTCTGGCAGCATCATATCCAGCATCACCAGCGAAATGTCCGGATGTAACGCTATCAGCGCCAGCGCATCTTTGCCCTGGTGGCAGCTATAAACGGTGAACACATGCTCGTTCAACACATCGTGCAGCAGTTCGCATACTGCACGGTCATCATCAACCACCAGAATCGCGGGCTTCATGGACGCGCCTCTTTTGTTACGAAAGGGTTAAAAGCAGTGTAACCCGATGTTTTTTACCTGCTGATTCAGCCCGCAGAAACGTGAGCGCCATCGCCTGTCAGAGTGCGAAAGCGTGCAGTGCAGCAATATTTTGGTGTGAGAATCGCCGATGGGAAAACGATTGCGCGGCGCTGGTGCAATGCACCATAATCGCGCCTCGTTCTGGTTCAGAATTATCCTAACCGCTACGGCAATTAGAAACGTAATCGATTGCGTAGGGGAGTGGCATAGCTATTGCTATATGGACAGGGGAAAGCGGAAGGTTTTACTACCTTTTGTCCCGTTTGCTTCGCTTTCAAAACAACAATAAGCATGTAAACCACATTGGCAAGGAGCGCGCGCATTCGTGCCGACTCCGCTCATGAGAGATGATGATGTTAGAAAAACTCTTCAAACTTAAAGCGCACAACACCACGGTGCGTACCGAAATCATTGCGGGTATTACCACCTTCCTGGCAATGGCCTACATCCTGTTTGTGAACCCGAGCATTCTCGGTGCAACCGGCATGGATAAAGGTGCGGTCTTCGTGGCGACCTGTCTGGCGGCGGCGATTGGCTGCGTGTTAATGGGCTTGATCGCTAATTATCCGATCGCGCTCGCACCGGGCATGGGCCTCAACGCCTTCTTTACGTATACCGTGGTTTTGCATATGGGATACACGTGGCAAGTCGCGCTGGGTGCGGTGTTCTTGTCGGCAGTGATCTTCTTTGCCATGTCGCTTTTCAAAATTCGTGAGTGGATTATTAACAGCATTCCGCTGCCGCTGCGTGCCGGTATTGGTGCCGGCATCGGCCTCTTCCTGGCGATTATCGCTCTGGAAGGCGCGGGTATCGTGGTGGATAACCCGGCCACACTGGTTGGCCTGGGTGATCTGACTAAACCGGGCCCGCTGCTGGCGCTGCTGGGCTTCTTCATCATTGTGGTGCTGGAAGCGCGTCGCGTTACTGGCGCGGTGCTGATTGGCATTCTGGTGGTGACGTTCATTTCTATGGGCATCGGTCTGACGCCGTTTGGCGGCGTGTTCTCCGCTCCGCCTTCCATCGCACCGACCTTTATGCAGCTGGATATCGCAGGGGCCTTTAACGTCGGTTTGGTCAGCGTGATCTTCGCCTTCCTGTTCGTGGACGTGTTCGACAACACCGGCACCTTGCTGGGGGTGACCAAGCGCGCCGGTCTGGCGGATGAGCAGGGAAACGTGCCGAAAATGGGCCGTGCGCTGATCGCCGATAGCGCCGCTGCGCTGTTTGGTTCGCTGCTCGGTACCTCAACCACCACCAGCTATGTGGAGTCTGCTGCAGGCGTCAGTGCCGGTGGCCGCACCGGTTTGACGGCGATTGTGGTAGCGATTCTGTTCCTGCTCAGCCTGTTCTTCTCGCCGTTGGCGGGCAGCGTGCCGGTTTATGCTACGGCACCTGCGTTATTGTTTGTTGCGGTGCTAATGGCATCAGGTCTGGCGGATATCGACTGGAAAGACATCACCACGGCGGCACCGGTTACCGTCACTGCGTTGACCATGCCACTGACCTACTCCATTGCCAACGGCATTGCGTTCGGTTTCATCACCTGGACGGTGGTGAAACTGCTGAGTGGCCGCACCAAAGAGGTCAATCCGGCGCTGATCATTCTGTCGATTCTGTTTGTCATCAAGCTGGGCTGGCTGAGCGCCTAATCCGAGCTTAACGGAAGCCCGCTCGGGCTTCCGTGTCTGCTGTTGCATCCCTTCGCTTATTTTCTGCGTGACTCCTCGCAATCCTTTTTGATGCTCACTTCTTTTCCGTCTCGTGCCGGCCTACGCTCTGCATGTTGTTTACACCTGCCTGCAAAAAATGGGCTGTGAATGGCGGGATCGTGGAATGTTAACGCTGCATAAATCTGTTTCACTGACTGGGTGGTGGACGGATTGAAAGAACGCGATGGAAGAGGATTCGGTGATGGATTACCCCATTAGCAATACAACTCGTGTGTTCCCACCGCTAATTTTTGACGTTGGTAACAAAGGAGATCATCAAATGGAACAAGTAACCAAACGGGTTGAACAGCTGGAAAAAACCACCCAGCAGATTCAGATGGATGTTGCGGTGCTAACGGCGCGTTCAGAACATTTTGCCACCAAAGCGGATATCGAAAAGGTGCGAGCCGAGCAGGGGGCAATGCGTGTCGAGATTATGGGCGAGCTCGGGGCGCTTGAACAACGTATCGATAAAAAGTTTGAGCGGATGGAAGAGAAGTTCGACCAGAAATTCGAGAGAATTGATAATAAGTTCGACAAATTAGATGCGCGATTCGAAAGGATTGATGAGAAGTTCGAAAGGATTGATGAGAAGTTCGAAAGAGTTGATGAGAAGTTCGAAAGAGTTGATCAAAGATTCAATCAGCTGGAAGAAAAAATAGCGGCCTTTAATAACAGTCTAACCTGGAAAATCATGTTACCGACAGGCCTTCTGGTGCTGGCGTGGTTTGTTCAGAATATTGTTTTGAAAATTTCATGACGCGCTTTGCTGCACGGTTCCGGCCCTCAGGGGCCGGAACACATCATGATTACCTGAACGGCGGCTCGTTGAAGGTTCTGAGCTTCCTCGAGTGCAGCTTATCGCCTTCGGCACGCAGCAGTTCAACCGCGCAGATGCCGATTTGTAAGTGCTCGGAAATCGCGCCCTCATAGAAGCGGTTTGCCTGGCCCGGTAGCTTGATCTCGCCGTGCAGTGGTTTATCGGATACGCACAGCAAGGTGCCATACGGCACGCGGAAGCGGTAACCCTGTGCAGCGATGGTGGCGCTTTCCATATCGACCGCCACAGCGCGGCTGAGGTTGAAGCGCAGTGCAGATGCGGAGTAGCGCAGTTCCCAGTTGCGATCATCGGTGGTGACGACCGTGCCGGTACGCAGGCGCTGTTTCACTTCTTCACCCGGCATGCCGCTGACCGCTTTGGTAGCGTCATACAGTGCGCGCTGTACTTCGGCGATGCTAGGGATCGGGATGTCCGGCGGCAGTACGCTGTCGAGTACGTGATCGTCACGCAGGTAGGCATGCGCGAGTACATAGTCGCCGATGGTCTGGCTTTCGCGCAGGCCGCCACAGTGGCCAATCATTAGCCAGGCGTGCGGACGAATCACCGCCAGATGGTCGCAGATAGTTTTGGCATTAGAGGGACCTACACCGATGTTCACCAGCGTGATACCGCGACGATTGGGTGACGTCAGATGCCAGGCGGGCATTTGATGCTTTTTCCATGCAAGGTCAGACATCATCGCCGTCGGATCTTGCGTATCGGCGGTGATCACCACCTCACCGGCGCAGGCCAGGCTGTCATACGGTGTGTTGGGGTCCTGCACCTGCTCAATGGCCCAACGCACAAACTCATCAACGTAGCGCGTGTAGTTGGTAAACAGCACAAACGGCTGGAAGTGCTCAACGCCGGTACCGGTGTAGTGACGCAGGCGCGCCAGCGAGAAATCGGTGCGCAGCGCATCGAAATGCGACAGTGGGAAAATCGCATTGGCATGGAACAGACCATCGGCGGTTTCATCACCGATTTGCGACAGTTCGGTGGTGGGGAAATGGCGTGCGATACTGGCGCTCATTGAGCGGTCAAGTGACAAACCGTCAATCACATAAGGATAAGGAATTTCCTGCTGTGACGGGCTCACTTCTATCAACACGTCGTACTCTTTCTCCAGCATCTGTAACTGCTCGCTGAGATAGTGGCGCAGCAGCGCCGGACGCGTAATGGTGGTGCTGTAGCTGCCGGTATGGGTGAAACGTCCCCATGCGCGAGTGCGATTAGTCTGCGGGCCTTCACCCAGCCAGGTGATGCGCAGCTGCGGATAAACAAACAACCCTTGCTGGCGCGCGGCTTCATCCGGCAATTGTCCGCTGGCGGTGAAATCGCGAATAGCGTTGCGCAGCGCGTCAACAGCGGCCTCATACAGGCGTTCTAATTCATCCAGCGCTTGCTGGCTGCTCAATCCGTTCCGTTGTGTATTCATGGGTTCTCCTTCTGGAAACGTGGACCGTTTTTACCAGAGCATAGCGGATAAAGCCTGCGCTACGATGAAGAATCTGTGATCGACCGCATTCTGCACCATCACGGTGCTGGTACATGGCGTAACCGCAGCTATGTTTATGATCAGCAGGGATGTTACATCGCGTGTCTCCAGTCCTGGCGCGATGCCAATGCAAAAAATCGCCGGCATTAGGGTTTGTTGGCGAGCTTATTGCTTGTTTTTCAACCGTGGCCTTAATCAACCTACGACTTTCCTGAAAGAAGATCGCCACAAATGGCGTAATGCCGCTCAATTAAGCAAAAATTGCTGGGTTAAGCAGGTGCGCATGAATGCGCACCCTACGAAACCGAGCACTATAAACGTAGGGTCGCCATTTAAGGTGACCGATTCTTGCATAACTGACGAGCATTACGCGATAAATGGCGATCCCACGGGTTTGTGGGCCACATGCTGTTTTGCCAGGTTTCAGAAATTGATTTCTCCCAGGCCGTGGTATGGCTCCGTTCCTGACCCGTTGAGGATTGAAAGCATGTCTTTGAAATTCATAAAACACCCAATGAAGGTGGCGATTGCAGGTTGTTTAAGCGTGGCCTTTTACGCTCAGGCAGATATTAAAATTGGTGTGGCCGGTCCGTTCTCTGGGCCTAATGCGACGTACGGCGCGCAATACTGGAAAGGCGCAAGCCAGGCTGCGGAGGATATCAATGCGGCGGGCGGCATCAATGGCGAGAAAATCGTGCTGGTGCAGGGCGATGACGCTTGTGAACCGAAACAGGCGGTATCAGTGGCTAACCGACTGGTCGATCAGGACAAGGTCATGGCGGTCGTCGGCCACTTCTGCTCCTCATCTACCATGCCCGCCTCGGAAGTCTACGATGAGGCCGGTGTTCTGGCGATCACGCCTGGATCAACCAACCCGAAAATTACTGAACGCGGCATGAAAACCATGTTCCGCATGTGTGGTCGTGATGACCAGCAGGGTGCCATCGCCGCTGACTACATCATCGACAAGCTCAAAGCGAAGAAAGTGGTCATCATTCATGACAAAGACACTTACGGCCAAGGGCTAGCGGATGCCACCAAAGCCTCACTTGAGAAGCGTGGCGTGAAAGAAGTGCTGTATGAAGGGCTGTCGCGCGGCGAGAAAGATTTCAATGCGCTGGTAACAAAAATCGGTGCGCTGAAACCTGACGTGGTCTATTTCGGTGGCTGTCATCCGGAAGCCGGTCCGCTGGTGCGTCAGATGCGTGAGCAAGGCGTTAATGCCGCCTTCTTCTCCGGCGACTGCATCGTAACTGAAGAGATGGTGACCGCAGCAGGTGGCCCGCAATACACCAAAGGTGTCTACATGACCTTCGGCAACGATCCGCGCTCCCTCGCCGATGGCAAAGCCGTAATCGAAAAATTCCGCGCCAGTGGTTTTGAGCCAGAAGGTTACACCTTGTACGCTTATGCCTCCGTGCAAACGCTGGCGGCCGCTTACAAAGCGGCAGGTAAAGACAACACCAAGGCCAGCGACTGGCTGAAAGCCAATAGCGTCGATACCGTAATGGGCAAAAAAGCCTGGGACAGTAAAGGCGATCTCAAAGTGTCGGATTACGTCGTGTATCAATGGGACGACAAAGGCAAGTATCACCAGCTGTAATGTGCCACGCGGCCCCGCGCATTGCGGGGTCATTCGCGATTGAGCGCGAGGTGTGCGCTCCCATTGAGTACGAGACGACATTATGGACGCCTTCTTCTTACAGCAGCTGATCAACGGTTTAACGCTCGGTGCCGTGTATGGCTTGATCGCCATCGGCTACACCATGGTTTACGGCATCATCGGCATGATCAACTTCGCCCACGGCGAGGTGTATATGATCTCCGCCTATCTGTGCGCCATCGGCTTAGCGATTTTGAGCTACTTTGGCATTCACTCTTTCCCGCTGCTGATTTTTGGCACCTTAATCTTCACCATCATTGTCACCGCGGCTTACGGCTGGGCGATTGAGCGTATCGCCTATCGCCCGCTGCGTAACTCGACACGCCTCGCACCGTTGATTTCGGCGATCGGCATGTCACTGATTTTGCAAAACTACGTGCAGCTCAGTCAGGGGCCGAATCAGCAGGGCATTCCGACGCTGCTGACCGGCGTGTGGCGCATGGAATTTGATGGCGGTGTGGTGCAAATCACCTGGACCAAAATATTCATCCTGATCGCGGCGTTTTGCGGCATGGCGCTGCTGACCTGGATTATCCAATACACCAAGCTGGGGCGTATTTGCCGTGCGGTACAACAGGACCGGCGCATGGCGTCGATTCTCGGTATCAATACCGATCGGGTTATCTCTCTGGTGTTTGTGATTGGCGCGGCGATGGCGGGATTGGCCGGTGTGCTGGTGACGATGAATTACGGCACCTTTGATTTTTACGCCGGCTTCATCATTGGTATCAAAGCCTTCACCGCGGCGGTACTCGGCGGCATCGGTTCGCTCCCGGGCGCAATGCTCGGGGGATTATTGCTGGGCGTAGCGGAAGCGCAGTTCGCGGGCATGGTGAATTCTGACTACAAAGATGTGTTCTCGTTTTCGCTGCTGGTGGTGATTTTGATCTTCCGCCCGCAAGGATTGCTGGGACGGCCGCTGGTCGCCAAAGTGTGAGGAAGCCACAATGAATGCAATGACGCAAAATCCGCTGCGCCAGGCGCTGCTCGACACGCTGTTAGCAGGTTTGGTGGCGCTAGTGGTATTTGGCCCGATTGTGGGCGTAGTGCTTGACGGTTACAGCTTCAAACTCTCGCCACAGCGCGTGGCGCTGCTGGTGGCGGTGGTGATGGCGGGACGTCTGCTGGTCAGTGTGTTTTTGCATACGGCGTATGGGCAGCGCGTGATGCGTAAGTTCGCGGGTAAAGATGATGGGGTTTACGTGCGCGATCCCGGCTATCGCTCACGGTTGCGCTGGATATTGCCGCTGCTGCTGATTGTGGCGCTGGCGTTTCCGTTTCTCTCCAGCAAATACCTGCTAACGGTGGCGATTCTCGGCCTGATCTATGTACTGCTGGGGTTGGGTTTGAATATTGTGGTCGGCCTCGCCGGATTGCTCGATCTCGGCTATGTCGCCTTTTATGCCATCGGCGCGTATGGCCTGGCGCTCGGCTATCAATACCTTGGGTTGGGCTTCTGGAGCATGCTACCGCTGGCGGCGCTGCTGGCGGCCTTTGCCGGTGCGCTGCTAGGATTCCCGGTGCTGCGCATGCACGGGGATTATCTGGCAATTGTCACGCTCGGCTTCGGTGAAATTATTCGCCTGGTGCTGACGAATTGGGTCGCGTTTACCGGCGGTCCGAACGGCGTTTCCGTGCCATCACCGACCTTCTTTGGTCTCGAGTTTGCTCGCCGCGCACGCGATGGCGGCGTGCCGTATCACGAGTTTCTGCATGTCACTTACAACCCGAATATGAAGTTTATCTTCATCTATGTGGTGCTGGTTCTGGTGGTGCTGCTGGTGCTGTGGATCAAACATCGCCTGACACGCATGCCGATTGGCCGCGCCTGGGAAGCGCTGCGCGAAGATGAGATTGCCTGCCGCGCGATGGGGCTTAATCATGTGTTAGTTAAGCTCTCGGCGTTTATGTTGGGCGCGTCAACCGCAGGTATTGCTGGGGTGTTTTTCGCCAGCTATCAGGGTTTCGTCAATCCCACCTCGTTCACCTTTTTTGAGTCGGCGCTGATTCTTGCCATCGTGGTGCTCGGCGGCATGGGATCGACGCTGGGCGTGGTGCTGGCGGCATTCGTGCTGACGGTGGCACCGGAACTGCTGCGCAGCTTTGCCGAATACCGCGTGTTGCTATTCGGCATGTTAATGGTGCTGATGATGATTTGGCGGCCACGCGGGCTGGTGCGCACGGCGCGCGTCGGCGTTCCAGTGCGAAAAGGAGTGCGCCATGAGTGATGCCATTCTGCAAGTGAACAACCTGATGATGCGCTTTGGCGGCATCAAGGCGCTGAATGATGTCAGCCTGAGGGTGGAGCGCGGTTCGGTGACCTCATTAATAGGTCCCAACGGCGCGGGTAAAACGACGGTATTTAACTGCCTGACCGGCTTTTATCGCGCTACCGGCGGACGTATTGTGCTCAACGCCAATCAGCGCAGCACCGATGTGATTCAGGTGCTGGGGCAGAACCTCCATGCAAGTGATTGGATCAATCCCACCCGGCTCGGTTCGCGGCTCTGGTACAAGATGTTTGGCGGTGCGCATCTGGTGAACCGTGCCGGATTGGCGCGGACCTTCCAAAATATCCGGCTGTTTCGTGAGATGTCAGTGATTGAGAATCTGCTGGTGGCGCAGCACATGCAGGTCAATCGTCAGCTGCTGGCGGGCGTACTGAACACGCGCGGCTACCGTGAGGCAGAAAATCGCGCGCTGGATCGGGCTTTCTACTGGCTGGAAAACGTTGATTTGGTCTCGAGCGCCAACCGTCTGGCGGGCACGCTCTCTTACGGTCAGCAGCGGCGGCTGGAGATTGCGCGCGCGATGTGTACGCGGCCCGAATTGATTTGCCTGGATGAACCGGCGGCTGGATTAAATCCGGTGGAAACCGAGGCGTTGAGCGAGATTTTGCATCGCTTGCGTGCCGATCATCGCATTAGCGTGTTGCTGATCGAACACGACATGCCAATGGTGATGCGCATTTCCGATCACATTGTGGTGCTCGATCATGGCGATGTGATTGCCCAGGGGACGCCGCAGCAGATTCGTCACGATCCCAAAGTAATTGCCGCCTATCTCGGCGCAGAAGAGGAGAGCGATTATGGCTGAACCGATGCTGGCATTTGAGCAGGTCGATGTGTTTTACGGTCCCTTGCAGGCGCTGAAACAGGTGTCTCTGACGGTGAATCAGGGTGAAACCGTGGCGCTCATTGGCGCTAACGGCGCGGGTAAATCCACGTTGCTGATGTCGATTTTTGGTCAGCCGCGTATTGCTAGCGGCGAGATTCGTTTACGCGGCGAAGCGATCAGCCAGCGATCAACCCACTTCATTGCCGCCAGCGGCATTGCGCAGGCGCCAGAAGGGCGGCGCATCTTTGCCGATATGACCGTGGAAGAGAATCTGCTGATGGGCACCATCGCCATCGGCGAACGTTTTGTTAAAGAGGACAAAGAGCGTATGTATCAGCTGTTCCCGCGCTTGCTGGAGCGGCGTAAACAGCGCGCCATGACACTCTCAGGCGGCGAGCAGCAGATGCTGGCCATCGCGCGCGCGCTGATGAGTCGCCCGAAACTGTTGCTGCTCGATGAACCCAGCCTGGGTCTGGCCCCGATTGTGGTGAAGCAGATCTTTGGCATTCTGCGGGAATTAACGCAGCAAGGCATGACACTGTTTCTGGTGGAGCAGAATGCCCGGCATGCGCTGCAGCTGGCGGATCGCGGCTATGTGATGGTGAACGGTGAGATTCGGCTGAGCGGCAGCGGTGCAGAATTGCTTAATAACGATGAAGTACGCAGCGCGTATTTGGGCGGTGCAGCCGATCCTGCGGTGGTGGCGACAAAAAGTTTGTAATAATGATTAAATGGTGAGGGGAAACACTTTGCATAATTCTCAGTGGCCTATCATCATTATTACTCTTCTTCCTCTCCAAAGTGATTTGGTATTCCCTTGCAAAATCCTGGCGTAGCAGTGATGCGGGCGGTCAGAAACACGGCGTGGTATCCCAAACGTCGCTCTTACCGTACGTTGTTCTGGCGTGAAATCACCCCATTAGCCGTGCCCATTTTTATCGAAAACCTCTGCGTGATGCTGATGGGCGTCCTCAGCACTTTTTTGGTGAGCTGGCTCGGTAAAGAAGCGATGGCGGGCGTCGGCCTCGCCGACAGTTTCAACATGGTGATCATCTCCTTCTTCGCAGCGATCGATCTCGGCACTACGGTGGTGGTGGCCTTCAGCTTAGCCAAGCGCAACGGTAAACGTGCGCGTGCTGCTACGCGACAGTCGCTGGGACTGATGACCGCGCTGGCGTTTGTGCTGGTGATCGCCATCGAGTTTTGGGGACATCTGATCATTGATGTCATTGCCGGCAGCGCCGATCCCAAGGTGAAAGAGCTGGCGCTGAGCTATTTGCAAACCTCGGCGTGGAGCTATCCCGCGGCGGCGATAGCGCTGATTGGCAGCGGCGCGCTGCGTGGCGCGGGCAATACCAAGATCCCAATGCTGATTAACGGCGGCATGAATATTCTTAACATCGTCATCAGTAGCGTGCTGATTTACGGCTGCCTCGGTTGGGAAGGGCTGGGCTTTATGGGGGCCGGATTGGGCTTAACCATCTCGCGCTATATCGGCGCGGCAGCGGCGATTTACGTGCTGTATCGCGGCATTACCCCGGCATTGAAAATCTCTATCGCCAGCTATTTCCGCCGCTGGGATCGCAACATCCTGATGGAAGTGCTGGGTATTGGCGTGCCTGCCAGTATTGAATCGGTGCTGTTTAATGGGGGTAAATTGCTGACGCAGATTTTTGTTGCCGGTATGGGCACCAATGAAATCGCCGGTAACTTTATTGCCTTCTCGATTGCTTCACTGATTAATCTGCCAGGTAACGCGCTGGGTTCGGCCTCGACCATCATTACCGGCCGCAGGCTGGGGCTTAATCAGGTGATGCAGGCCGAGCGGCAAATCAAACATGTGTTTTGGCTGGCGATGATCGGATTGTGTTCGCTGGCGTTAATTACCGTACCGCTGGCCGGCACCTTAGCGCAGTTTTATAGCCGCGATCCGGAAGTGATTTCAGTCACTAAGCATTTGATTTGGCTCAACGCCGCGTTTATGCCGATCTGGACCGCGTCCTGGGTACTGCCAGCCAGCCTGAAAGGGGCGCGTGATGCGCGATACACCATGTATGTGTCGATGTTCAGCATGTGGGGTGCGCGCGTGGTCGCCGGTTATTTCCTTGGCATCGTGCTGGGAATGGGGGTTGTTGGCGTGTGGCTGGGGATGTTCCTCGACTGGACAGTGCGCGGCGTGTTCTTCTGGTGGCGTCTGGTCAGCGGCAAGTGGCTGAATAATTATCGTAAGATGATGGCGAAGAGCAGGGGATAGGGCGTTGGTTGGGTCGCCATAAATGGTGACCCAACATATATGCATTATTCGGCAAAGTAGCGTAGAACTAATCGTTTTGGTTATATGCCCGGATGCGGTTTACTGTCAGCGTCAATCATTTATGGAGAAGCTGACAATGAAGAATCTCTTTCAGCAGTGGTTTAACCAACTGATCAATGGCGAGACGAAAGCCGCAGAAGAGCGTGAATTCGATCTCGGTAATCATATCGACCTGCTGATTCCTATCAGCCAGCTTTACGGCGTTGAATTCCATCCATCGGTATATCGCTACTATGAGAGATAAGCGCCTTCACCATGTGATTCGCTACAGCTACTGGAATGAACTGTGCGCTGTTGAATAAAAAACCCGCTCCTCGGCCGAGCGGGTTTTTTTATGGCTTAAACATGACCCTTCATTCAAAAAATCTCACCAGGATTTTCACACTCTGTCAATTGTATTGATTCCGTCATTTTATCGTAAAGAAATGTATTCCCAAGGCGTGGTGTGCGTGTAAGATAGAAAAGTAAATGATAACCATTGGCGTTATCATTTAGGTGTCACGCCAGCTCACCGCTTTGCCGCCGGACTGCATCTGCGCAAAGCTATCCTCTGATGTGATGTGCGCGTCAATCATTACAAGAAACCACTCCCTTAAAAAATGGATAAAAATCGCAACCTGCCGTTTGGCAGCTTCAGTTCGCTGACCCTGTTTACCGGGCTTTGCATGGGTATTTCTCCTGCCGCCGCACTAGCAGCAGATAATTCCAACAAAAAATCTGACGATACTTTAGTCGTTGAAGCGCATACGCCATCGCTGTATGCCCCCAACGCTTCTGCCGATCCGAAATTCAATCGTCCGCTGGTGGATACCACCCGCACCATGACGGTGATTCCAGATCAGGTGATCAAGGATCAAGGTGTGACTAACCTCACCGATGCGCTGAAAAACGTACCGGGCGTGGGCGCATTCTATGCAGGGGAAAACGGCAGTTCATCAACCGGTGACGCAGTGTATATGCGCGGCATCGACACTTCGAATAGCATTTATGTTGATGGCATTCGCGATATTGGTAGCGTGACGCGCGATACCTTCAACACACAGCAGGTTGAAGTGATTAAAGGGCCATCGGGCACCGATTACGGACGCAGCGCGCCATCGGGCTCGATCAATATGATCAGTAAGCAGCCGCGCCTTGATACGGGCCTTGATGCGTCCGTCAGCGTTGGCAGCGCGTGGATGCGCCGCGGCACGCTGGATTATAACCAGGCGATCAACGATAACGCCGCATTCCGCCTCAATCTGATGGGTGAGAAAACCCATGATGCGGCGCGTGATAACGTGCAGAACGAACGTTATGGCGTGGCGCCATCGCTGGCGTTAGGTTTGGATACGTCAACCCGCCTGTACCTGAACTATCTGCATGTGCATCAGAACAATACGCCTGATGGCGGCATTCCTACCATCGGTCTGCCGGGCTATTCGGCACCCAATGCGGCAACGGCAGCCCTGAATCATTCCGGCAAAGTCGCGACCGGTAATTACTACGGCACCGATTCCGACTTTGATAAATCGACCACCGACAGCGCGACCATGCGCTTCGAGCACGATATCAACGACAGCACCACCATCCGCAACACTACGCGTTGGTCGCGCGTGAAGCAGGAATATCTGCTGACGGCGGTAATGGGCGGCGCCACCAATATCACTGCGCCTAACCCGAGCGATGTGGCTAGCTGGAGCTGGTCGCGTCTGGCGAACACCAAAGACACCAGTAACCGAATTCTCACCAACCAGACGAACATCACCTCGAAATTTTACACCGGTTCGGTTGGGCATGATGTCAGCGCGGGCGTGGAGTTTACGCGGGAAAAGCAAACCAATTACGGTATCAATGCGCTTACGCCGCCCTCGGTGAATATTTACCATCCGATCAGCAGCATTTCGGTGGGTGGACTGGACAGGAACGGCGCCAATGCAAATGGTCAAACCGATACCGCAGGGATTTATGCGTTTGATACGCTCGCCATCACTAAAAGCGTTGAGCTGAACGGTGGTATTCGTCTCGATAACTATCATACCGAGTATGACAGTGCGACCGCCTGTGGCGGCACCGGACGCGGTGCGCTGACGTGTCCAGCTGGCGTGCCACGTAATACGCCGGTGACCACCGTGGATACCGCAAAATTGGGTAATCTGGTGAACTGGAAAGCCGGTGCGCTGTATCGTCTGACCGAGCAGGGCAACGTTTACGTGAACTATGCCATTTCTCAGCAACCGCCAGGCGGCAGCAGCTTTGCGCTGGCCGCGGGCGGCACCGGCAACAGCGCCAACCGCACCGATTTCAAGCCGCAGAAAGCCAAGTCCAGTGAAGTAGGCACCAAATGGCAGGTGCTGGATAAGCGCCTGTTGCTTAACGCGGCGTTGTTCCGTACCGACATTGAAAATGAAGTGACCGCCAACGACGACGGCACTTATTCGCAAGCCGGTAAGAAACGCGTGGAAGGCTATGAGCTCTCTGCCACTGGCAACATCACGCCAGATTGGGAAGTGATTGCTGGCTATACGCTGCAACACGCATCAGTGACTGAAGGGGATAGCGTATCGCAGGATGGCTCTTCTGCGCTGGCTTACACGCCGAAGCACGCCTTTACGCTATGGACCAACTATCAGGCAACGGATGCCATTTCTGTTGGTGCCGGTGCGCGTTATGTGGGGAGTCTGCGTCGTGGCAGCGATGGTGCGATCGGTACGCCGGATCATACCGAAGGTTACTGGGTAGCCGATGCCAAATTGGGCTACAAGGTGAACAACAACCTCGATTTGCAGCTCAACGTGTACAACCTGTTTGATACCCATTATGTGGCCTCAATCAACAAGAGCGGTTATCGCTACCATCCGGGCGAGCCACGGACTTTCCTGCTGACGGCAAACGTCCACTTCTAAGTTAACGCCGTGGGGCGTACGCGCCCCACAATTTTGAGAGAACAACGCGATGATGTATCACATTCCTGCTGTACTGACGCCGGATGAAGTAGCGAGTTTTAGCACGCTGCTGCAACAGGCCGAATGGATCGACGGAAGGGCGACGGTCGGCAGCCAGGGCGCGACGGTGAAAAACAATCAGCAGATCGATACCCGCACGCCACTGTACGATCAGTTGCAAACGGCGGTGATGCAGGCGCTGAACAACAACCCGCTGTTCTTTTCCGCTGCGTTGCCACGATCGATTTCCACGCCGCTGTTTAACCGTTACGAACAAGGCGAAACCTACGGTTTCCATGTCGATGGCGCGGTACGTCATAATGGCGCGGCAGGCTGGATGCGTACCGATCTCTCTGCCACGCTATTTCTCAGCGAACCGGAGAGCTACGAAGGCGGCGAGTTGGTGATTGAAGATACTTACGGGCAGCACAAGGTGAAGCTGCCGGCGGGCCATCTGGTGTTATATCCGTCGAGCAGCCTGCACTGCGTTACGCCGGTTACACAGGGCGCGCGCGTCGCGTCATTCCTGTGGATTCAATCGATGGTGCGCGACGATAAACAGCGCGCCATGCTGTTCGAGCTGGATCGTAATATTCAAAGCCTGAAAGCACGACATGGCGACAGTCCAGAACTTTTGTCGCTGCTGAACATGTATCACAACCTGCTGCGCGGCTGGACGGAAGTGTAAAAGCAAAAAGCCCGCTTAGTTTCCTAAGCGGGCTTCTCTAAATTTGGCTCCTCTGACTGGACTCGAACCAGTGACATACGGATTAACAGTCCGCCGTTCTACCGACTGAACTACAGAGGAATCGTGTGAACGAGGCGAATATTAATGGCACCCCTTACAGGTGTCAACAGCTTAAAACATATTTGTATTCAACTGGCTAGCATTAGTACAAAGCGATCGCGATTTAAGCAGGTTCTGCTGTCAGCATCACTAATCGTGCCAGCGGATCCTGCCGATAGAACTGCTGCAGATGGCGATACATTTCCGGGAAACGGTTAGCCAATAAGTCGGGTGCGCTAAAGAAATACTCGGACAGCACAGCGAAACACTCCGCTGCATCGCTAGCGGCGTAAGGATCGATGGTCGCCGCCTGTTCACCCACTAACTCGACTTCAGCTTCAATTTCTGCCATTGCCTGCAGTAAATCTTTCTCCCAATTGGCGACATCACGCAGCGCCATGACGGGGATTCCGCTGGTATAGCCGCTACCGCGCGCATCGAGTTTATGCGCCACTTCGTGAATAACCAGGTTAAAGCCGGAGAGATCGAAAGAGTCCTGAATATCCAGCGCATTCAACACCACCGGACCTTGCGTCCAGCTTTGTCCGGCATGTACCGCCGGCGCGTGATGCACCAAGCCGTTATCATCTTCCCAGCGATCGTCAACGTTAAAGGGTTCGGGATAAACCAGCACTTCATGGAAGCCGTCGAGCCATTCGAGACCAAGCTTCAACACCGGCAAACAAAACAGCAGCGCCAGACGCGCCAGCAGCAGTTCATCAAGCTGCAGGCCTTGCAACGGCGAGATTTTTTTCTGTTGCAGGAAGCGTTGAGCCAGCGCAACGAGGGCGGTTTTTTCTTCAGGATCGAGCAGTGTAAAGATCGGCTGCGCCAGCGCCTGTTGCCAGGGAAGCGCCAGTACTGAAGTCTCTATTTGCGCATGCCACGGCCATTTGAACATTGCGTCACTCACTCTTCAGAGGAAAACCGTATCCTGGCGCGGCAAAAGGGAAATTGCCAGCGCGTAATCAAAGCCGGATATTCAACCAGTTAGTAGAGGATTTGTCTGTGATTGGCGTGGCAAACCGGGAAAGTCATGGCGTAATGCCGATCAGTTAAGCCCCGTATTAAATACCGCACATTCCGTAGCGGCGCGATTTATCGTGCAATAAATTGCGCCGCTACAAGGTGTGCGCCAGGTTGTTGGGGTTTTCATCTCTTGACTGACAAGCATCAGGAAAGTCATGGCAAGGAAATAAAAAGGCCGTCATGCATGACGACCTTTTATTTATGCGCGTTGCAGCCTTTATCATTAACGTTCAACACGCTGAAACGCGATAACCCATACCCACGGGTTCACTTCCCAGCTGGTGGCGCCGTACTGTTTCTGCCACGCTTTGCGATACGCTTCTTTCGGTGATTCAGAATTCATATTCATGGTGAAGAAGTTATTAAGGAAGTGCGAATCGGTCTGCACACCTTCCGCCATAATGTCATCTTCACTGATGTCCTGAATTTTTTCGGCACGCACCGAGGTGATTTGCAGATCGATGCGGCTGGCCCAGCGCGGCATATGAATTGCGGTTTGCCAGCCAAATTGCTCGGCATTCTGCAAATTCTCATCCAGCTGTCCAAGCTCATTGCTGTCAGCGCGATATTGGCAATAAGCCGCATTACGGAACGGCAGGGGATCGCGTTCGTAATCCGCCAGCAATGCTTCCGGCACGATCGGGCCACGCCAGGTTTCACGTACCCATAAACCATCGCCTGCCTGACCAAATGGGCAGTGCGAGCTAACATCGGTCATCGACATTAATTTATAACCGTGCAGATGGTTGGCGCTGACGTCAAACGCGTGTACACCTTCATGATGATCCTGACCCGGACCAAAAGCTTGGGTTTTCATAATGCGCCGGGTCTGCGTTTGCTGGCCAACCAGCAGGGCGCGTACCCGCTGTTCGGAAAAAAGAATCGGCCGTTCTTTCATTGCATACCTCTTATTTTTGTCACAAACCCGGAAACTGCAAAGAATCGCCAACATCCTCAGATGTGAGAGCTAGCATAATGGGTTTGAATCAGTTTGCTTAATAATTTGTCGCCTTAGTATCAGGCAATTCTGGCAATTTTAGATTTAAAAAATGGTTCATAAGCAAAGTGTGTGCTGAAAAGGACTTCACAAGCATCGGAAGCCAGAAATTTTCCAGATACAGTACGTTATAAAGGCCAGAATGGGAACCTTTTCAGATTATGCCGCGTTGATTTGCCTCAAATTACCGCTGTTCTTCAGCATATTTAACTGGAAAAAACCACCTAAGTGAAATTTGTTGATGACGGAAATACATTACCTCTATTTAACTGAGCTATTTAACCTAAACGCCACTAAGGAAAAGCCGAAATCGTTATGGGGGCTGTGCAAGCGCTGTTAACAGCGTTATAACAAGATCGGGATCTCATTTTTACGCTTTGCCCATCCTGGATGGATGTAAAAAAAGTGTCATCACCAGACCGCTATGATGTCCACAGGAGCAGCACCCTGCCAAGGCGGTGCTTTATAACAGCAATAACAGGAGAAGCACGATGTCACTTACTCACTGGGAACAACGCTACGAGAACTGGCTGCAGCTCAACTGGCTGCACGACGATAAAGCCCACGATATCGCGCACCTGCGCCGCGTATGGATGAGTGCGAAACGCATCATGCAGCACAGCGACGCTGATTCTATGGTGGTGATGACCGCCTGTTACTTTCATGATGTGGTCAACCTGCCGAAAAACCATCCTGAACGTCATTTAGCCTCTACTTATGCCGCTGAAGAGACGCGCCGTATCCTGCAGCAGGATTTCCCGGATTTCCCCTTTGAACGGTTGGATGCAGTGGCTCATGCGGTGCAGGCACACAGTTTTAGCGCGCGCATCGCACCGCAAACACTGGAAGCGAAAATCGTACAGGATGCCGATCGTCTC
This sequence comes from Enterobacter ludwigii, assembly GCA_900068845.1. GTDB lineage: Bacteria > Pseudomonadota > Gammaproteobacteria > Enterobacterales > Enterobacteriaceae > Pantoea > Pantoea ludwigii_A. The sequence goes on along the minus strand of CEFQ01000005.1, from coordinate 564,533 downwards.
GAATCTTTAGGTGCTATCGGCCTGGCGCGCGTTTTCTACACGGCAGGTGCGTTAGGGCGTCCGCTGTTTGATAGCGAAGATCCATTAGGAAAAGAGCGTGAACTGGATGACGTGAAGTGGACGTTGGATCACTTTCAGAAAAAATTGCTGGGCCTACCGCAAACCATGCAAACCGAAGCAGGACGTCTGCTGGCCGAACATAATGCGGATTTTCTCGTGCATTACATGGGCAAACTGTGCGCCGAGTTGCAGGGCAATCTCACCTCAGTCGATGAATCGGTGTTAAGGGATTTCAGTCCTATACACTCGTAATATTAAATTTTTATGACAGTCTGTTAACTTACATCTGCTTCCGCTACGTTGTTGTAAATCAAAAGGGAGTATGAAAATGACCGAGACCGTTAACTTAACCATTAAAATTGACCCGGCACTGAAAGAGCACATCAAACAGTTAGCCGCAGATAACCAAATCTCCATGAGTCAAGAGATCGTTAATCGCCTGCAGGCCAGTTTAGATGCGGTTACGCAACCGGCCATTGACAGCCTGGATACGCAAGAAGCGGTTGAAGACCAACTCTCTACTGCGGAACTGAAGCAGGTTCGTGCGCTGCTGAAGAAAAGTAAGAAGAAGAAATAAGCGAAAAACCCGTCAATGACGGGTTTTTTTAGGGTTGGAGATTAAACATTGCTGACGCGGAACTGCTGCGCACGTTGCGCCAGGCGGTCCGATAACTCACGCACCTGGACTGCCGATTGGACCTGATGGGCGTTTAACGCTTCGTTTTGCTGCAACTGCTCACTCATCTCCAGCACTTCACGGGCAATCTTCTTCACGCGATGGCTCTGTGCTGCACTGTTTTGCTGCAGCTCGCTCAACTGCGTCACCACGCCGGACACCGCGCCGCTGATTTGGGCAAACAGCACCTCCAGGGCTTTCACCTTATCAAAGCCATCATGCACATGCTGTTGAGTGTGCTGAATCAAGCCGTCGATCTGGCGGGTAGAGGCACCACTTTGTTGCGATAACACGCCCATCTCTTTGGCGACCACCGAGAAGCTACGGCCGTAGGCGCCGGCATGGGCGGATTCGATCGCCGCATTCAGCGATAACAAACGTGTCTGCATCGACAAATCATCCAGCATGCCAACAATTCCGGCGATATCATCCGACGCGGTAACGATCTGCTGCATCTGAGTTTCCATGTTATCGACTTCCACCGCGCAGTTACGCATCAACACATCGGCAGATTGCGCTTCCTTTGTCGCCTGCTGCGAGAACTGCGCACCGATCTCCACCTCTTCCGACACGCGGTCTAAACGCTGCGACAGATGATGGAAGCTGGCATTTTGCTTCTGGTGCTGCTGCATCACTTTTTCATTGTGCTGCTGCATATCCACGGCACCGGCGGCGACGCTGACTGCCACCGTGTTGATGTCGCGCACAATCTGTTGCAAACCGCGACGCATGGTATCAATCGACTGAAACAGCTGACGCGTTTCCAGCGACTGGCGAGGCGGATTATTTTGCGCATCGAGCAGATCCCCGGTGGCGATCTGCTCCAGCTGCGCGTTCGCGCGGCGCAGCGGCATGAGTACGCCGCGCATCAGCAAGCTGGATGCCAGCACCAGCAGCACCATCAGCACCGCGCTGACAATCAGAGACATATTACGGCTCTGTTTCAACGTGCTAAGCGTATTTTGATTGACGCTGCTGAGCTGATGATTGGCCTGCTCGATCTCACTGAACCAGGCGTCATTAAACTGTTGCTGGAAAGCCTGCATTGGCACCCTAAAAAAGGCGTTGATGTCGTTGGCCGCTAATCCTTTCAGCTGCTCCTGCAATCCTTCCGTCAGCATAGCGAAACCCTGCGCGAGCGGGCTTTCCGCATTAGCGTGGTAAGCGGCGAACTGTTGCTGCGCCTGTTTCAGCGAATCATCAGCAGCGGTCGCAAGGCTTTTCCAGCTATCTACCGAGCCACTTTGTTGGTCCTGCATCAGATAGATACCGGCGCGATGGCTGTTATCGCTGGCGGTGAGCAGTTCGATGCGCGCTTTGTCCAGCAGGGCCAGACGTTCACGTAGCTGATTCGCCTGCTGTAACGAGGTTTGCGTCTGGTTGACGTGCGTATTCAGCAACAATACGCCGGCAAACTGCAGCAAGCAGAACAGCACGATGAACAGGAAGAACTGGCTACGCAAACTGGTGAGCCACAGCGGAATGCGCGGGGAGAAACGCGCGCGCAGCCGCAGCGGCAGAGAGATAACGGACAGGAGTGACATCACACGCCTCCAAAAAAATAAAACAGGAGTATTGGCAGCACGTGTGACAGTGGGGTGACAGCGGGCACGATTAGACAAAAACAACATAAAGCGCGGCCCTAAATAAAATTGTGGTCCTGAATCACTACACCTTTTGCGCGGCGTACTGTTCAATCAGCGGCAATAAGAGTTGCGCCACCGCAGCAAATACCGGCACCACCACCGAGTTACCGAACTGCTTGTAGGCTTGGGTATCAGAAACGGGAATGCGCAGTTTTGTCTCCCCCGGCGCCTCAAAGCCCATCAAGCGTGCGCATTCTCGCGGGGTTAAACGACGCGGACGGCGCGCCATATTCTCGGCCTGTTGAAAGTCGGCTTCGCCTTGTGCGTGATCCCAGCCGCGATCGATCAGGATTTCCGAACCATCTTTGTAATAGCGCGCCGATAAGGTACGGACACAGACCGTGGGATTGCGCGGGTCGTTGAGGCCAAAGCCAAAGCCGTTACCTTTGGCTTTATGCTTTTTCGCGTATTGATACAGATAATTCCACAGCGTCGGTGACAGCGTATATTTCGCTGCCGGCTGGGTTTCCAGCAGGCTGTGTAGTGACGGCACGCTTTGCGGGTAAAGCGCGGGCAGGGCGCGCAGCGAAAAGCCGTGGCTGAGTCCGCTATCCCGACGAATGCCCACCAGCACGATGCGTTCACGATGCTGCGGCAGGAAATGGCGCGCATCAATGATCTTCGCATCCGGCAACCCGCTGTCGTTGGCATCAGCCACGTCATAACCGAGCTCATCCAGCGTCGCCATAATGATGGCGAAGGTGCGCCCTTTATCGTGGCTCTTGAGGTTTTTTACGTTCTCCAGCACGAAGAACGGCGGCTTCTTGGCGGCGAGAATACGCGCCACGTCGAAGAACAGCGTGCCTTGCGCTTCGCACTCAAAGCCGTGCGCGCGACCCAGCGCATTCTTCTTGCTGACACCCGCCAGCGAGAAGGGCTGACAAGGAAAACCGGCCAGCAATACCTGATGATCGGGAATGGTGCGATCGATATGCTGATAAATCGCCTGCTCATCGCGGATGCCCGCGGGCTGCGTCACCAGACGAATATCACTGTTGAAATGGTGCAACTGCGGATCGCTGTACAAATTGGCTTTGTAGGTGCGCACCGCTTCTTTATTCCATTCGCTGGTAAACACGCATTGGCCGCCAATCTGCTCGAAGCCACGGCGAATGCCGCCAATGCCGGCAAACAGATCAACAAACTGGAATGTCGCATCGTCATAATGCGCCGGACGTTGCGGCAGCAGTGCCTGCAGGCTGGCGACTTCACGGCTGGAGAGCGCTGGCGCGGCGCTTTTACCGGCGCGAATACGATTCAAACGCGGCACGCTCCAGTCGCGGCCACCGGCTTCGGTTAAGGTGATAACCACATCGCGTGCGGCGTAGATATCGAGCACCTGCAGTAACAGCGGCGTCGCGTCATCCTGATTGGCAGTTAACGGGGAGGGCGAGACGGGGTCGATAGCGAGCATGCGTTTTTCCTTAACAGTGAAGTGGCTATGCTAACACTCATCACGCAACGAGGAAATTGGCGTACCCTGTGCTTTCGCTTTTGGCCTAAACCGCTAAAGTTGAAGAAGCGCAATAACAAGGAGACGCTATGGCAGACGTTCACTCGCAAGCCATTCGCAGTAAAAACATGCGCGCCATTCGCAATCAGGATACCGCGATTGAACAGCGTATTGCCTTGATCCTTAAAGATCGTGGTTTTACCTATCGCGTGCAGGATAAAGCGCTGCCGGGCCGCCCGGATTTTGTCCTGCCCGCCGAGAAAGCGATTATTTTTGTCCATGGCTGCTTCTGGCATCGTCATCACTGCTACTTATTCAAAATGCCCGCCACGCGTACCGAATTCTGGAGTGGCAAAATTAACAGTAACGTTGAACGCGACCGGCGTTACATCGAGCAACTACGCGAAGGAGGTTGGAAAGTACTGATTGTTTGGGAGTGCGCGCTGCGCGGCAAACTGCAGCTGGAGGACAGCGCGTTGATCGAACGTTTAGAAGAGTGGCTGCTGGCCGCGACCGACAGCAGCGAAATCGACCATCAGGGATTGCATCACTATCGCGATGAATAACGCGAGATTGTTGCTTTTAGCCGCCATAACAGTTTAGATCTTCCCTTTCTCTGGGACGCGGAATGAAGCCATGAGCAGCATCAAACTTACCGTTAAGCGCCTGTATCAACTCCGCGATGAGCGGATGGTGACTACCCAAGCCACGGCGCGCATTTATCTTGGCGATCGGCTGGTAGCTACCGAGGAGATCAGCGGCATGACGGAAAGTCCGGTGAGCAAGTATTTGCATGCCGGGGATCTGACGGGGCCGTTACGCGTCGAATGGGACTGTGCGGGCATCGCCGATATGTCAGTGACGGCGATTGAGCGTTGCCCCTGTTGTCAGGATCACGAACCGGAATAATAAGGAATACCACTTTGGCAGGAACCAGTTTACTCACGCTTCTGGACGATATTGCAACACTGCTCGACGATATCTCAGTAATGGGCAAAGTTGCGGCAAAGAAGACCGCAGGCGTATTGGGCGACGATCTGTCGCTGAATGCGCAACAGGTTAGCGGCGTCAAAGCCAACCGTGAATTGCCCGTAGTATGGAGCGTTGCAAAAGGCTCCTTTCTCAATAAACTCATTCTGGTGCCGCTGGCGTTATTGATCTCGGCTTTTGCGCCCTGGTTAATTACGCCGCTGCTGATGATTGGCGGCGCGTATCTCTGCTACGAAGGTGTGGAGAAAGTGCTGCATAGCCTTAATCACGATAAGGCCGAGCAGAGCCCGGAGGCGCGTCAGCAGCGTCTCGACAAACTGGCGCAGCAGGACGCTGGCCAGTTTGAAAAGGACAAAGTGAAGGGCGCGGTGCGCACTGACTTTATCCTCTCGGCGGAAATCGTTGCCATTACGCTGGGCATCGTCTCGGAGGCGCCGCTGCTGAATCAGGTGCTGATTCTGGCGGGCGTGGCGATTGTGGTGACCATCGGCGTTTACGGCATCGTGGCAATGATTGTGAAAATTGACGATCTCGGCTTCTGGCTGAAGGAGAAATCGTCAACGGTGGCGCAGGCGATCGGTGGCGTGCTGCTGGCGCTGGCACCGTGGCTGATGAAAGCCTTAACGCTAATTGGCACCATCGCGATGTTTTTGGTCGGTGGCGGCATTGTGGTGCACGGCATTACGCCGCTCCATCACGCCATCACGGAATACAGCAGCGGCTTCAACGGGTTTGTTTCCGCTCTGCTGAGCAACGGCGCCAATCTGGTGATCGGCTTTATCATTGGGTCGATCGTGCTGTTAGGCGTAAATCTGATTGCTAAGCTGCGCGGCTAGCAGTTATAAAGCGCTGTAAATTTCTAATCACGGTCAGGAGAACGATGATGAACGACGATATGTTTGAATTTGATATCGATGCACAGCTGGAACAGGCGGAAGCCAAAGCGGCAGAAAAAGCCAACGAAGTCCCCGCTGACATCAGTGACGAAGCGGATTGCGAAGGCTGCAAAATCTAATTTTCCTGTCCAGGACGTGTTATCAAAGCCGACAATAAATTTTGTCGGCTTTTTTTATTTACAGAGTTTTTAACTGCTTATTCCGATTTAGTAGCACTAATAGATTTATCGTATAGGAAAAAATCGGTCGCAGCTGCTATACCTTAATTCGGTCATTTAACGATGAAAGAGGGAGGTGCGGTATGATCTTTGCAATCAGTGACGAAGTTCAGCACAAACAGGGCGGACCCACGATGGTGGTGACCGGCTATGCCAGCGGAATGGTCGAGTGTCGTTGGTATGATGGTTACAGCGTGCGACGTGAGGCGTTCCACAGTGATGAACTCAGTCACTTATCCACCGCGCAACAGCTGGCCAGTTAAACACATTCGGGACGATGCCCGTCGTCCCGAATGTGGTTCTCACTCACCGCATCATACTTTGCCGTCATTATCCTCTTCAACCGCCTGATAAATACGCTGCAAAATATCCGGGAAGGCCGATTGCACGCGGCTCCAGCTCGGAATAAACGGTTTTTCATTTGGTCGCTCAATAAACGCTTGTCCGGCATCGAGAATGGCCTGAGTGAACATTTCCACCGCCGCTTCTTCAATATGCTGATCAAACTTGAGGCCGTTCATGGTGGCTTCATGGTTATAGACTTCCATCATGTCCAGCGCGTTACGGTAATAAGTGGCTTTTAACACGCGGAAGGAGTCGCTGGTGAGCGGCACGCCCATCGTCGCCAGCTTACGCAACAGCGACTGCACGATGTCATTACTCATGCGCTTCAATCCGCCGGTACCATCATCCTCGGCCAGCGGTTGATGCTTGTGATCATAATTATCGGCAATTTCAACCTGACACGTCTGGCGCGTGGTGTAATTACGATAAATCTCCGACAGCACGCCAATCTCTAAGCCCCAATCGCCAGGTATTTTGATGCCGTTGAGCACGTGCGTGCGCATGGCGAACTCGCCAGAAAGGGGATAGCGGAAGCTGGTGAGATAGTCGAGATACTCCGAGTGACCGTAGACTTTCTGCAACGAGCGCAGCAGCGGACCCACCAGCAAACGCCCAACGCGACCATTCAGCTTGCCGTCGGCCACGCGCGCATAAAAGCCTTTGCAAAACTCATACTGAAACGATGGATTGGCCAGCGGATAGAGCAACCGTGCCAGCATGCCGCGTTCATAGGTGACGATATCGCAGTCGTGCAGCGCCACGCATTGGGTGCGGTCGGAAGCCAGCGTGTAGCCGGTACAGAACCACACATTGCGGCCTTTACCGGGCTGGCTGGGTGATAAACCTTCTTTATCTAGCTCGGCATCCAGCGCTTTCAAGCGCGGCCCATCATTCCACAAAATGCGATGGCGCTGCGGCAGGCGTGAGAAAAACTCGCGTGCAAAGAGAAACTGGTCGCGGTCGGCACGGTCAAGGCCAATCACAATCTCATCCAGATAAGGCACTTTTGCCAGCTCGTTAACAATATTATCCAGCGCCGGACCTTCCAGTTCGGAGAACAGCGACGGTAAAATCAGCCCCATTTTGCGTTTACGCGCGAAGCGCACCATCTCTTTTTCCAGCGATTCAACGCTGCGGTGGGTGAGATTATGAAAATTAGTAATGACACCATTCTGGTAAAAATCACTCATCGTCTCATCCTTCGGTTTTTTGGCCGTTAATCGTCAGGCGCAAGAAAATAGTCCAGACCTTCACGCCAGCCCTGTGGGCCGACATGCGCAGTGTGGTAAACGTTCTCGGTATCCGTGCGTTGCAGTTCTACCGGCGTTTTGCTGAAGCCTTTAATCACCACAGCATAATCAACACGCTCCAGCATCGGAATATCGTTGGGTCCATCGCCCAGGCCGATGGTGGTCCGTGATTGTCCTTCCTGAGTGGCAAGATGCTGCTGGATGGCAGCCAGCGCAATCCCTTTTCCGGTACCGACGGGCATCACATGCCAGAAACGCCCGCCTTGGGTTAAGGTGAGATTGTGCTCGGCAAGGGCTTCGCGAAATGCCTGTAAACGATGTTCATCATCGCGCCACAGCACCACTTCAGACGCTTCACGCAGGCGACTTTGGCTGGCTTCGGTAAGGGTTAAACCGGTGAAGCGTGCTACTTCAGCATCGCTAAATTCATGAAAACCGTTGAAGCGAAATCGCGCTTGTAACGCCTGCAGCGCCTGGCACAGCGCGTGATAGGCGGCACTGGTTTCAGTTGGAAGTGTTTGTTCGCCCCCAAACGCTACGCGTGCACCGTTTTCAGCGATAAAGGGCGCACCCACGATACCGAGCTTTTTTTGCAGCGGAATGATCTCTGCGGCCGTTTTGCTGGAGCACATCACTAAGGGAATTTGATGGTGTTTCAGACGCGCCAACCATTCATTGGCTGCGTCCCAGTTGTAGTCATGATGATCCAGTAACGAGCCATCAAGATCGGTAATGATCATCAGGGATGAGTTAAGACTCAGCATCATCACACTCCTTACGCCAGTGGCATCCGTAAAGCGAAGAGTAATCAGTATAATAGCGGAATCGCGATCACACTTTTTCCGGCACCCCGGCCGGCAATATCCAGGATAATTCTTAAATGCCAAACGTGGCGGGATCCGCGATGCACATTTCTTGCACAGCAGAAACCAGTGGTGACGCGGGCCGTAAGGCGACGCGCGCGAAAGGTTATGCATTATTGTTCGATTAACATGCAGGGATAAGACTTGTCTTAAGTGTGCTAAGGCGTAATCTGAGCGGGTGTTAAGAATTCCCTGGTGTAACGAATTGACTGATTTACTTTACCCGGCCATCCCGCCGGGTATTTTTTTGAAATCGATTTCAGCGATTAACTTCGCTGATAGAGAAATCGCGAATATCGAGTTCGAAGGCTTCCGCTAACTCGGTGTAAGAGTCATAAGCTTCACCGCTCACTTTGACGCGATGCGCGTGCTCGACGTCCATAAACTCTTTGACCTCGCCCGATGTTCGCTTCTGAATCGCCTCCAGCAACGCATCAACATTGATATTCACTTCGCGCTGTACATTCTCGCTGTACTCTTTTGCAGTCGTCATGGCGGCCTCCCAGAGGCAATCGGATCAGTAGAGTATAGACGGAGATGAGAAGAGGGCGCGGGGGCTGATCACAGGAAAAAAAAAAGCCCGCGCTGCGCGGGCAAAAATCCTTGTTACTTTTAGGTTGACTGCGCCTTTGGGGTTGGTGCAGTGCTGAGAAGTGTACGAGCTGCCCACGTCAAAAGTCTCTCAGCGAAACGTTAAGAAAGTGAAAAAGCGCATCTTGACAGAGTTTTACCTGCCTCAGTGTGCATTGTGCGTAGCAGCGTCTATGCTTATCGCTTATTGATAAACGTTATCAGGGAGTTAGTATGGATTTTCTACGCATTGTGATTGCAATTTTATTGCCACCGTTAGGCGTGTTTCTGCAGGTTGGATTCGGTGGTGCTTTCTGGCTTAACATTCTCTTGACGCTGTGCGGTTATATCCCGGGCATCATACATGCGGTGTGGGTTATCGCCCGACGCTGATCGCGATCAGGCAGTGTTGATTATCTTCCGTTAAACTGTGTCGCAGGACAATTTGTGGAGAGTAATCAATGAAGGTGAACGATCGCGTTACGGTAAAAACCGACGGCGGCCCACGGCGTGTGGGTACGGTACTGGCAGTGGAAGCATTCAATGAAGGCATCATGTATCTGGTGGCGTTAGAAGATTACCCGCTAGGAATTTGGTTCTTTAACGAAAGCGATCACGATGAAGGGGTTTTTGTTGAGCCGTATCAAGAGGCTTGAAGCCAGGTGCGCAGTAATGCGCACCCCACATCGTAGGGTCGCCATTCATGGCGTGATGCTCGTCAGTTAAGCGCCGTATCAAATCGCCGCACCTTCCGTAGCGGCACGATTTATCGCGCAATGAATTGCGCCGCTACAATGTGTGCACTCGGCAATTAGGGTTTTCATCTCTTAAATGATGGGGATTAGCCATTTATGGCGACAAGGACATCACCCTTGTGTGGCCCTCGAAACGGTCGTCATTAATGACGACCCTACAATTGAGGCAGCGTTTACGCGGTTTAATACGCACTGCCGTAGCAGCGTGGGTGTTGAGGCGACATCCTAACCCGCTGAGCGAGAGAGGGATTCCAGGGCGAACCGCAGGGATGCGGTGAGAGGCGGCGCTGAGCAGGAGCGAATCGCCGCCGGTTCGTGAGGAATCGTGATCGAGTGANTCGGTAATTAGGATTTTCATCTCTTAAATGACGAGCATTAGCCATTTATGGCGACAAGGACATTACCATTGTGCGGCCCTCGAAACGGTCGTCATTAATGACGACCCTACAATTCTGGCAGCAATTACGCGGTTAAATAGGCACCGCGTAGCGGCGGGTTGGGCTGGCGCAGGGCCCGGGAGTGAAGAGGGCGTGGCCAGACGCCCTCTTCTCGGTCGCCGCACGGCTGATCTGCAACTGCCACAGCTAGTGGCGAACGAAAGTGGCTTATTGCTTATTTGATCGGCATTACGCCATTCATGGCGACCTCTTTATTTCAATCGATTAAAACGTTTCCCAGTTATCATTCCCGGCTGTCGCCAGCGCGGGACGCGGCGCCAGATTCGGCGTGCGTAATGCGGACGGCCCGGCTTTAGCCACCTGCGCCACCGGCGAATCATTCAAGCGAAACACTGCCACCGCCTGCGTCAATCTGCCCGCCTGATCTTCCAGCGAAGCAGCTGCAGAAGAAGCTTCCTCAACCAGCGAGGCGTTCTGCTGCGTGACGTTATCCATCTCGGTCACCGCCAGACTCACCTGTTGAATACCGCGGCTCTGCTCATCCGACGCGGCGGCGATCTCCGCCATAATATCCGTCACGCGACGCACGGCTTCAACAATCTCACCCATGGTATTACCGGCTTCACCGACCTGGCGTGAACCGTTAGTGATTAAGCCCACCGATTCGGCGATCAGCGTTTCAATCTCTTTAGCCGCCTGCGCACTGCGTTGCGCCAGATTACGCACTTCGCTGGCGACGACCGCGAAACCACGGCCCTGTTCGCCGGCGCGCGCGGCTTCAACGGCGGCATTCAGCGCCAGAATATTGGTTTGGAAGGCGATGCTGTTAATGACGTTGGTGATCTCGGCAATCTTCTTCGAGCTGCCCGAAATATTGTTCATGGTTTGCACCACGCCACTGACCAGATCGCCGCCGCTGCGCGCTTTGCCTGAGGCATCTGCGGCCAGCTGGCTGGCGTGATGGGCGTTCTCGGCGTTCTGTTTCACGGTTGCGGTCAGCTGCTCCATGCTGGCGGCCGTTTGCTCCAGTGCTGAAGCCTGCTCTTCGGTGCGCGAAGAGAGATCGGTGTTACCGGCAGAGATCTCGCTAGAACCTTGATAAATCGCGACGGCGCCTTCCCGTACCGTTCCCACGGTGCGCACCAGCGAGGCCTGCATCATTTGCAGGTTATGCAGCAGGCTACCAATCTCGCTGCGGCCATAGCTTTGCTCCGGTGCAGTAAGATCGCCTTGCGCGATACGTTCAATACGATCGACAGATTGACGCAGCGGCGTGATCACCACGCGACGCAGGAACACGAAGGTCAGCAACACCAGCAGCAGTGCCGCAGCAAAGGCTACCGCCATGGCGATAAAGCCAACGCGCGATTGGTGAGCCGCTTCCGCATTGATTGTTTCGGCGCGATCGGTACGGATTTTAATCGCCTTCAGCAGTACAGCGTTATAGGCATCATCAAGTTTGCGCGTGACGTCCGTCTCCTGCGCCACGATGCCTTCAAAGCTGCCTTGCTTAGCCGATTCAATCATCGGCTTAAGACCTTTATCGATGTAGGCGTTAAAGCTGGCGGTCAGGGGTTCATCGAGCGCAATGTCCGCTGGCGTTTTCGCCTTGCGATCCATATAGAGTTTAAAACCTTCACGTGCTTGTTTGATACGCGTCTCGGTGCGCGCAAGATCGGCACGATAACCGTCCATCTCGCCAATACGCGCGGCGGCGCCAGATTGCAGTACATTAAGACGCGCGGTGCGCAGATGGTTGGAGCTGTTGGAGATGCCCATACGAATTTGAATTTCTTCCGTGGCATCGTTCAATGAATTATTACTCTGAATCAAAAAATAGCTGGCGAGTGCAATGCACAGCGCAAAAAGTAGCAGAATGCCACCAAAGATCATACTGAACAAAGGCATCAGGCGCAGGTTCTGCCAGATGCTGAGCTTATTTTGCTCATCAATCAATGCTGTTTTCATATCCTTGCTCTCATGTAGGTAGGTGTTATGAGAGTAAGCATCGGCAGGGTAGGGAAAAGGATTAGGCAGGAAAATGCGATCAAAGTCGCATAATGTACAAATCGTAAAAAAGGCCAATCGCGGGATTGGCCTTTTTATTCACAGGAGGAAATTATCGCACGTTAACATAAATCCCGGAGGTGACATTATCAGTCAAACGTACGACATGATAAATAACCTGTTTATTGTGGGTTTTAATTTTGCGTTTAATATTACCTTTGTGTGACGAAACTGTTTTAGCTTTAATTTGCATCTGGTCTGAAATCTGAATGGTGTCATGACCTGACATCCACATTTTCAGCATATTTGATTCAGTCTGACTTAATGTCAGTGGATGCACGTCGAGCCCAGCAGAAATACGCGGCGAAGCGTTGAGTTTCTTTTGCAAATAGGTACCTAATAAGGAATCCAACGTCGAAGTTTTTATCGATTTTGATGTAATAATCAGGTTCTTACGAACGTAGAGGTATTCCTCAAAATGGATATTCGAGATCGCCATGAAAATAAAGAATAAGGTATCTGGATGCTGCATAATAATGGCACGAATACGATCGCTAGAATCAGATTCGTGAATAAAGCACTCTTCGTTGATAAACACAACGCCCGGCTTTATTTGCTCACATCTTTGTTGCAATTGGTCGATGTCAGATACAGGAGTAATATTTTTCTTTTTAACTCCTTTCGCAGACATATAGTCAGACAAACCCAGGCGTGTGTAATTACATGAATCCATAATAATCGTTGGCATTATAGCGACCCTCACCAATTTGTTATCCGTTTAAATCAACGATGAATACGCGTTTGCGGTACGAGAGAAATTTCCAAAGACACTTTTTTATTCTGCTCTGCAGATTGGCGATAGTTATCCATGCGCCATTATGACTCTTCCCTGAACCGTGCTGCGAAGTTATTTTTTTTTAGTACATCCACGTCACTCTCATCTCAGCCATAGTGGGAATGGCTAAGGATTTGCATTAAGTGTTTAATTCGCTCTGTTTTGAGAGCCCTGTCACTATCGCGCAGATCACAGACAAATCTGATAGGACAATTCTTAAAAACATTTGAATTGCGAAAGTGTGACGCTTTAGCGAGCGTTGACAATGCCGTAAAAAAGGGATTTAGACAAGAAAAATCGCTGTGAAATTTTTTTTGTTTAAAAACAGCCCTTTGAGCATTTCATCAACCGATCCACAAGGTTTAGCACCTTAGGAATCGTCTGACTAAAATACGCGAAGCGCGGTTTAATAAGAATAATTTTCACTAAAAATGTGCATTTATCAGAATTTCCTCAGTTGATTTCTGGGAAATATGGTTCAGTAAATGCACTAACTGATTTTGATTGCTTAACTATTACTTAAGGGTGCCTACAGAATAGTTAATCATCGAGCGCGGGAAAGTTCTGACACAAACTGGGCGAGTAAATCAAAGACTTCGCTAAACAGATGTTCGCAGAAGGGAGCAAGCAGCGGCATCATCATACCCACGCTGAGGATACCCACCGTTAAGGTAATTGGGAAGCCAACCGCGAAGATAGAGAGCTGAGGTGAAACACGGTTTAACAAACCTAGTGCCATGTTTAGCGTGAGTAGCAGAACTATTAAGGGCAGCGCTAACATCATGCCATTAAGGAAAATTAATCCGGCGGCTTTCACCAACGCCATAAAGGCATTGGCGTTCAGAGGCTGATCGCTGATCGGTAACGTATGAAAACTGTCCACCAGCAGTGAGATCAGCCACAGGTGTCCGTTGAAGGTCAGGAACAGCAGCATTGCCAGCATATCGAGAAAACGTGCCAGCACCGGCATGTTTAAGCGGCTGCCGGGATCAAAGAAGGTAGCGAAGGACAAGCCCATCTGTAAACCAATGACTTCACCCGCCATTCGCACCGCCGCAAAGGCGAACTGCATGGTCAGGCCGATGCTGATGCCAATCAGCAATTGTTGCAACAGCAACCAAAATCCTGCGGGAGTGAATAAAGTGGCTTCTACTGGCGGCAGCACCGGAAGAATGATCCAGGTGGTCAACACGGCGAGTCCAATCTTGACGCGCTTGGGAATCGATTTTTCACTCAGCACCGGGGCGCTGGCAAAAAGCGCCAGCAGACGCACCATGGGCCAGAAGAATTGTGCGACCCAATGGATCAGCTGGCTGCTGTCGAGGTTAATCATTAGCCAATGATGTAAGGCAGATTGCTAAACAGCGTACGGATGTAATCCAGCATCAGATTAAGCATCCACGGACCCGCGATAACCGCAGTGGCGGCCACCGCCAGAATCTTTGGGATAAAGGAGAGCGTTTGTTCGTTAATCTGGGTCGCCGCTTGCAACACGCTGATGATCAAACCGCTGATCAACGCCACCAGCAACATCGGCGCGGCCATTAACAGGGCGACGCGCATTGCTTCCTGGCCCATAACCATCACTGATTCAGGTGTCATGCTGCACTCCTTGAGAAAGAAAGGTGAGGGCGAATGCCACTCAAGAGTAGAAACTTTGCGCCAGTGAACCCACCAGCAGCTGCCAGCCATCCACCAACACGAATAGCATCAGCTTGAACGGCAGGGAAATGGTGGCCGGAGGCACCATCATCATACCCAGCGCCATGAGCACGCTCGCCACCACCAGATCGATGATCAGGAACGGGATAAACACGGTGAAACCAATCTGGAAGGCGGTTTTCAATTCGCTGGTGACATACGCCGGCAGCAGAATGCGCATCGGTACCGCTTCCGGACCCTGAATCGGCGCGGTATTGGCCAGACGGGCAAACAGCGCTAAATCCGCTTCGCGCGTTTGACGCAGCATAAATTCGCGCAGCGGCTGCGCGCCTTTATCAATCGCGTCGGCCATGCTGATTTTGTCCTGGCTGAACGGCAGATAGGCGTCGGAGTAAATCTTGTCGAAGGTGGGTGCCATGATGAAAAACGTCAGGAACAGCGCCAGGCCAAGCAGTACCTGGTTCGGCGGCGCAGACGGCGTGCCGAGGGCGTTACGCAGCAGACCAAACACAATGATGATGCGCGTGAAGCTGGTCATCATCAGCAATACTGCCGGAATAAAGGTCAGCGAGGTGATGAACACCAACGTCTGCACCGGCAGCGACCAGCTCTGGCCGCCGTTGGCCAGGGGCTGGCTGATTAAACCTGGCAGTTGCGCATGGGCAACCGGTGCCAGCAACAGCAGCGGCAGAAGAGGAAGTAATCGACGCATCATTGTGGTTTTCCGGGACGTTTAACCAGATTCTGGAACAGCTGACGAAAATCCTGCGGGGCAGCGCGACTGCCGGTTTGTTCTTCCGGCGGCAGCGGCGGCAACGAGTGCAGATGCGTGATTTGCTGGGCGGTCACGCCCAAAACTAAGCGCGCATCGGCGGTATCCACAATCACCACACGCTCACGCTGACCGACCTGCACGGTGGCGCTGACTTTCAGCGCCTGGCCGGTGACCGTTTTCGGTGCAAAGCCGAGACGTTTTGCCAGCCAGCCGCAGCCGAGAATCAGCAGAACAATCACCGCCAGCACGCTGCTGACCTGGCCAATCACCGAACCGGTCGAGACGACGGGCTGGCTGTTAACCGGTTGTTCCGTTTGCGTGTGCTTTAACATGCTTAACGGCTCAGACGACGCATACGTTCAGACGGGGTGATGATGTCGGTGATGCGCACGCCATATTTGTCGTTGACCACCACAACTTCACCCTGAGCGATCAGATACCCGTTGATCAGAATATCCAGCGGCTCACCGGCCAGGCCATCCAGCGCCACCACTGAACCCTGCGTCAGACGCAGCAGCTCTTTGATGGTCATCTTGGTGCGGCCCAGCTCGACAGTCAGTTTGACGGGGATATCCATAATCAGATCGATATCCTGCAGCGAACCGCTGATGCCAGGGTTTTCGAGTGATTTGAACACATTCTCAGTTGGATCAGGCGCGCTTGTCGCGGTCTGTTCGTTCATAGCTGCAGCCCACAGATCGTCCGCGGAGATGTCGTCGTCGGACGGTTTCTTGCTGTCACTCATCGGGCTGTTCCTCGTTCAGCGAATTCAAAATCGGGTTAATCAAATGTTCTACACGCAGGGCATACTGGCCATTAATGGTGCCGTATTGGCTGGTCAGCACCGGCACGCTATCGACGTGAGCAATGATGCGGTCCGGCTTCTCAATGGGCAGGACGTCACCAGGTTTCAGCTGCAAAATACGCGACAGACGCAGCGATGTTTCAGCGAAGTGGGCAATCAGCTCCAGCTCCGAGTGCTGCACCTGTTTCACCAGATTGTCGCGCCAGTGATTATCTTCACGGCGTGAGTTTTCCAGTGGGGGATTGACCAGCAACTCGCGCAGCGGCTCAATCATCGAAAACGGAATACAGATATTAAATTCACCGACCAGGTTACCAATCTCCACCTGGAAAGGCGTGTTAACCACAATATCGTTCGGTGAAGTGGTGATGTTGGTGAACTTCACCTGCATCTCGGAACGCACGTATTCCACTTCCAGCGGATAAATCGCTTTCCATGCATCGCTGTAGCCATCCAGCGCCAGCTTCAACATGCGGCGAATCACGCGCTGTTCGGTATGGGTGAATTCACGTCCTTCAACTTTGGTCGGAAAACGACCGTCGCCGCCAAACAGGTTATCGACAGCAATAAAGACCAGGCTCGGTGAAAACACCACCAGCGCCGTGCCGCGCAGCGGCTTCAGGTGGATCAGGTTCAGGTTGGTTGGCACCGGCAGGTTGCGGGCAAACTCGTGATACGGCTGAATCTTGATCGCACCCACACTAATATCTGGGCTACGGCGCAGCAGGTTAAACAGCGCCATACGGAAATGACGGGCAAAGCGCTCGTTGATGATCTCCAGCGCCTGCAGACGCTCACGAACCACGCGGCGCTGAGTATTGGGATCATAGGGACGGATGTCGCCATCGGTCCCTTTGGAACTGTTCTCTACTTCCGCACTGTCACTGTCGCCATTAAGCAGCGCGTCAATCTCAGCCTGGGAGAGAATGCTATCGCCCATTAAATCACCTCAAAATGAAGGCGGTAAACAGCACGTCATTGACGACCTGAGCCGGTTGACCTTTTACCAGCGGCGGTGCCAGTACCTGTTTGATCTGCTCAACCAGGGCCTGTTTGCCTTGCTCTGTTGCCAGTGCAGTCGCGCTTTGACGTGACAGCAATAACAGCAGACGGCTGCGCACTTCCGGCAGGTAATCGTTTAACCGACGACGGGTATCCTCATCGGGCAGACGCAGGGTAAAACCCACGTACAGCACACGGTCGGGATCGTTGTCAGCATTGACCAGGTTTACTGTAAACGTATCCATTGCAAAAAATACGGGAGCAGCCGGTGGCTCGACTTTCGCCGTTTCCGGTTGGCTGCCTTCGTGTTTATTCATCATTCGCCAGACTGCATAGCCTGCCACGCTGCAAGCGGCCAGCGTTACAATCAGTAACACCGGTAGTAGTAGTGAACGTTTGCGGCCTTTAGCTTTCGCGTTATCAGACATGTTTGCAGTTACTTCCTGTGAATTATGGGCAAGCCTCTCGGCTTACCTGGACAGATTATCCCGCGTCTTAAGTCAAACAATGGGAAGAAAAGACGCGGGTTTTACGCTTACCTTCAGCGTTTAGCGGCTGTCAGGCAAAGATATCGACAGCGCCGTTACCGGCCGCGCGCGCTTGAAGGGCTGCCGGGACGGCAATAGGCGTTATCTCGGTGTCACTGTCCTGGGAGAGGGTAAAGCTGCCGTGCTGTCCGTCACGACGTCCTTCTTGCTGGCCTTGATAACTCTGGCCCTGTGCGAAGGCGTCGCTGCTGACGTTACTCTGTCCCAGGTTAATACCGCTCTCCGCCAGCGCTGTACGCAGTTGAGGGAGAGCCGCTTCCAGCGCGGCCCTCACTTGGCTGTGGCTGGAAACCATACTTAACTGTGCCTGATCCTTATCGAGGGTCAGGCTGATCTGGATGGCGCCTAGATCCTGCGGATGTAAACGCAATTCGGCGTTTTGCTGCCCGTTGCGACTAAACATCACAATCTGCTGACTTAGCGCCTGCTGCCACTCGTTGCTGCCGAGCTGCGCATTCAGCATTGGCGTCGACGGCGTGGTGCTGGTCGAGGCGGTACTGGTCATCAGCGAACTGGTGCTGCTGAGCGGGGCGCTGGTCATCGGCGCAACCGTGTCATCGCTGACCGGTGCGGCACTGCGTTCTTCTGGCTTACTCAACGCGTTCAGCACCTGCTTAAAACTTTCATCCAGCGTCAAAGCGCCGTTATTGCTTGTCGCTGTGCTGCTGCTGGTCTGCGAACTGGCTGCCGTTTGCGTTAAGCGCGTTCCTGCATCGCTGGATATAGTCTTTGCGCTATCCGGCTGCGTGGCTTCTTCTTTAATTGCACCGTCCAGCGAACCACTTAACAGTGCCGAATGGAGCGAAGCGCGCGTGTCAGCTTTGCCTTCGCCTAAGCTGCTACTGACGGTTGTTTGGCTGGTGCGGTTCTCTACCGCCACCGGCAACATGGCGAATAACGCCTGCATATTCTGTAAGTCGCTGGCACTTAACGGACTTGCCTCACGCTTATCTTTATCATCGGCTGATTTCAGCGCGGCTTTAGTGTTTTCCGGCTGTAAAAGTGCGTTTAACGCATCGGGTTTCTCCAGCGCCTGCAATAACGCGCTTAAAGAGGCCTTACTGGCGTCTTTTTCATCAACTTCTGTTGTCAGATCAGTCGATTGCGTGTTAACAGCTTGTTGCTTTACCAGCGTCAGCAAGCGGTTGCCGAGTTCAGTAACAAACCCCTGCGGCAGCGTATCTGCGCCCGGCAAAAGAGTTGATGAAACTGATGTGTCAGCGTCTCCCAAAACCGAGGTTTGCGTAGCAACTGTTGGCAGCGTAATCATTCGCCTTTCCTCAATGCGGCCCGTTGGGCAAATTCATCCATCCGTTTCTGATCGAGACGGTTTTCTTGTCGTAATGCGTTTTCCTCAGCACGCGTAATCAGCGTTTGATAAGCATTGAGTCGCTTATGCTTTTCACGCCAGTTGCTTAGCGCGCTATCGAGGCGCTGATTCCACTGGGAAAGCTGTTGGCGATGCTGTTCAATGGCCTTTTCCAGCGTCTGAATAAACTGGTGATAGTTGGTCCAGCGGGTGCTGGCGATGCCGCCGGACATATCCTGATTGAGCTTGTTGCGATACTCATCCTGATAATCCAGCAGCATGCTGAGTTGTTCGTCGGCCTGCTGCACGCCACGGCGCATATCGCCGAGGTGAATCACTGCACTCTCCAGCTCCTGCTCCGCCATATCGCGCAGCTTATTAATCGCACTGGCCGTTTTCATGGCTTAACCTCGTTTGGCGTTAACCGAACATCGCCTGCAGATGCAAACAGGCATCGTCGTAGTCGCTGCGTTCGAAAATGCCCTGATGCAGGAAGGCTTCCATCTCCGGATAGAGCTTGATGGCTCGATCCAGCATCGGATCGCTGCCCGCGGCATAGGCACCCACACTCACCAGATCGCGGTTACGCTGGAAACTGGAGAGTAACTGTTTGAACTGGCGCACGCGTGCATAGTGCGTCTCATCAATTAATGAGGTCATGGCACGGCTGATCGATGCTTCAATATCAATCGCCGGATAGTGACCGGCTTCCGCCAGGCGGCGCGACAGCACAATGTGGCCGTCGAGAATGGCACGCGCCGAGTCAGCAATCGGGTCTTGCTGATCGTCGCCCTCGGTCAACACGGTATAAAACGCGGTGATGGATCCGCTACCGTGCGTGCCGTTACCGGCGCGTTCAACCAGCGCGGGCAATTTAGCAAACACCGAAGGCGGATAGCCTTTGGTCGCCGGAGGCTCACCGATGGCCAGCGCAATTTCACGTTGCGCCATGGCGTAGCGGGTGAGGGAATCCATGATCAGCAATACGTGCTGACCGCGATCGCGAAAATCTTCGGCAATACGCGTGGCGTAAGCGGCACCCTGCATACGCAACAGCGGCGACACGTCGGCCGGTGCGGCGATGACCACCGAACGCGCACGGCCTTCTGCGCCAAGGATGTTCTCAATAAACTCTTTTACTTCGCGGCCACGTTCACCAATCAAACCCACCACAATGACATCGGCTTTGGTGTAACGCGCCATCATGCCAAGCAGTACGCTTTTACCGACGCCAGAACCGGCGAACAAGCCCATACGTTGGCCGCGACCGACCGTCAGCAGGGCATTAATGGCGCGCACGCCGGTATCCAGTACATCCTCAATCGGCGTACGTTGCAGCGGGTTGAAAGGGGCGGTGATCAGCGGGGCGCGATAGCCGGTTTCTGGCGCGGGCAAACCATCCAGCGGTTTGCCGCTGCCATCGAGTACGCGCCCGAGCAATTCCGGCCCCAGCAGCATCTGCTTGCCGCTGTGTCCGCTGTCGCCACTGACGCGTGCATACACGCGCGCGCCCGGCAAGATGCCGTCCACTTCTTCCAGCGGCATCATTAAGAGTTTCTGCCCGTTAAAGCCGACCACTTCACTTTCAACTTCGGTGATTTTGCTGCCATCGGTCCGTTCAATAATGCAGGTGGCACCCAGCGGCAGTTGCAGGCCGGTGGCTTCCAGCACTAAGCCGGTGGCACGCGTCAGGCGACCGTAACGACGCACGGTTTGCACCTGCGAAATGCGATCTTCGAAAGCGTCGAGCGCGCCGAGCCAGCGTGAAAGGCGTGAGGAGGTCATTACAGTGTCCCCGGCGCGGCGAGGCGGCAGAGTTCCTGCCAGCGCGTTGCCACGCTGGCATCAAGGTCGCCATCTTCGGCGCTGAGCTTACAGCCGCCGGGATGCAGCGTGCTGTCAGCCAGCAAACGCCAACCGTGCAGATCGAGCGTTGGACCCAGCGTCTGTTCGATGCGTCGCAAATCATCCGGGTGCACGCGTAATTGCGGTTTGCCGCTGAACATCGGCTCTTGCTGAATCAGCTGCTGAATCTGACGCAGCAGGGCGGTGCCATCCACCTGCGTGGCCTGACCAATCACCGTGCGTGCCGCTTCGAGTGCCAACTGCATCAAACGTGAAGCAATCACGCTGTCGAGTGCTTCGAGCGTGTGATGGAACTCGGTCACCAACTGCTGCATACGTGCCTGCAGCGGTGCTTGCTGTTGCTGGGCATCGGCTAAGCCTTGCTGAAACCCGGCGTCATAGCCGTTCTGTTGCGCTTCGGCGAACCCTTTTTGATAACCTTCGCTGTAGCCCTGCGTCTGCGCATCTTTGCGCATCTGCTGCTGCATGCGCTCCAGCTGCTGCTGTTGCTCGGCTTCGGCGCTCAGTTCGACAGCGCTTTCCGGCTCCTCTAATTGAGGCTCCGGTTCGGCGCCAAACGGACTGCCTAAATCATCAGGCTGCCAGCGCTGCCACGCGCGGGCGGAAAAGGCATCAGACATAGGTTTCCTCGCCACCACCAATCACCATCTCGCCGGATTCTGCTAAGCGGCGTACCACCAGAAGAATGGCTTTCTGTTCGTTCTCCACCGCGGACATACGCACCGGACCCCGGTTGGCCAGATCGTCGCGCAGGATATCGGCTGCACGCGCGGACATGTTCTTGAGGAACTTCTCGCGCAGCGGCTGTTCGGCACCTTTCAGTGCGACCAACAACTGCTCGGATTCCACTTCCTGCAACAGGCGCTGGATGCTGCGATCGTCCACTTCCACCAGGTTTTCGAACAGGAACATCTCGTCGATGATCTTTTGTGCCAGCTCGCCATCGAAGTCGCGTACTGCTTCGATAACCGCTTCTTCCTGCTGCGTTTTCATCAGGTTGATAATTTCTGCTGCGGTTCTCACGCCGCCCATCTTCGCGCGCTTGAGGTTGGTACCATCCAGCAGGCCGTTGAGCACTTCGGTGAGTTCTGCCAGTGCCGCAGGCTGGACACCACCAAAGGTGGCGATACGCAGCATGACATCGTGACGCAGACGTTCGTCGAACAGCGCCAGAATATCCGCCGCCTGACCCCGTTTGAGATGGACGAGGATGGTGGCGATGATCTGTGGATGCTCGTCGCGGATGAGGTCGGCCGCGGCTTGTGGCTCCATAAAGTTGAGCGTTTCCATGCCGCTGGTGGTCTCGTTTTTCTCGAGAATATCTTCCAGCAGGCTTGACGCGCGCTCCTCGCCCAGCGCTTTGATCAGCACTGAACGCAGGTATTCGTTGGAGTTGAGGCTCAGCGCCGCAAACTGTTCTGCATCCGCTTCAAATTCGCGTAGCACTTCGGTCAGCTGCTTGTGTGAAACCTGGCGCATAGACGCCATCGCCGCACTGAGATGCTGGACTTCACGCTGGTTGAGGTGTTTGAACACTTCCGCTGCGCGCTCTTCGCCGATGGTCATCATCAGAATGGCGCTTTTTTCAGTACCGGTCAGACTCATAGTTCTTTACTCATCCATTCGCGGATAACCAGCGCGACGACGCGCGGATCGTTTTCAGACATGTCGCGGATACGCTGGCTCATCACCTCGGCGCTCATGCGGTTAGTAGATTTACGCTCCTGATCCAGCTCGTCTTTGCTGAGCTGAACGTTAAAGGCTTCTTCTTCCTGCATCGCCGTTGAACGTGCCGCCAGCGCTTCAGCCGCCGCCTTCTCCTGCTCTTTCTTACGCATCAGCTGTGGACGTACCAGCTTGCGATAGAGGATGAAGCCAACCAACGCCACCAGCAGCCAGCGACCGGCAGTCATCAGCTGATCGAAGAACGATTGCTGCTGCCAGAATGGCAGGTCGCCACCGGTTGGCTCGGTCATATTGAACTGTGAGTTCACTACGTTGACGCTGTCGCCGCGCGTTTGCGAATAGCCCATCGCTTCGCGGGTTAAATCTTCAATCTGCTTAATCTGCTGTTCGTTGAGTGCCACAGCTTTGCCTTTGCCGTCGTCGCGGAAGTTCACCACCACGGCAACGGAGAGGCGCTGCACATCGCCAACGTTCAGCTTGGTATGACGAATGGTGCGATCCAGCTCGTAGTTAACCGTATCGTTGCGCGTTGAGCTGCTTGGACCGGTAGATTGTGCGGTGCTGGTGGTGCTGCCGTTATTGGCGGCATTGTTTTGCGCATTGGCGGTTTGACCGTTCGCGTTCTGACCATTGGCATTATTGTTGTTATTGGCTGGCGGAGTGGTCACCGGCGCAGTGTTGGCTGGCGCAGGCTGATTCGACAAGGCACCCGGTACGCCGCCCGGATAGGGGCTGCCATTCTGTTCGGAATTGCTGGTTTGGCGTGAACGCACAGCGCTATTGTTTGGATTGGCGTTCGGTTGATATTTCTCGTCGGTCTGCTCGCTGCGGTCAAAGTTTATCTGCGCCGTCACTTGCGCATGCACATTGCCCTGACCAAGAATAGGATTAAGGATCGCTTCGATGCGCTGCTGGAAGCGGGCTTCCACTTCAGACGCATATTTCAGTTGTGCATCATTCAGGTCACGACCTTCGCTATCGGAGCGGGTCAACAGACGACCGGACTGATCGACAACGGTAACGTTGCCCGGCGGCAAACCGGCCACGCTGCTGGAAACCATATGCTGAATGGCCTGAATCTGGCCTTCATCTAATGCGCGGCCTGGCTGCAGGTTCAGTGTCACCGAGGCGGAAGGGGCCTTCTGCTCACGCACGAACAGCGTCGGCTTCGGCATCGCCAGATGCACGCGCACGCTCTTTACCGGACCGAGCGTTTCGATGGTGCGCGACAGTTCACCTTCCAGCGCACGCTGATAGTTAATCTGCTCGCTGAATTGGCTGATACCGAACTTCTCTTTGTCCATCAGCTCAAAACCAACATTGCCGCCTTTCGGCAGGCCTTGCTGTGCGAGACGCAGACGCAGCTCATGCACTTTATCGGCGGGCACCATCAGTGCGCCACCGTTATCGGCGAACTGGTAAGGAATGTTCATCTGCGTCAGCTGGGTAACAATCGCGCCGCCGTCCTCATCGGAGAGGTTGTTATAAAGGACGCGATAGTCCGGCGCTTTCGCCCACAGCACCAAGGCAAACACCACTGCGATGACGGCAGCGGCGGCAATAATTAAGGGAATTCGCGGATTGGCGCGCAGGCGGGCGAGAAGGTCACTGAAGCCTTTCTTTGCTGTATCCTGTGTAGCGGCTGCACTCGCATTCATGACCGTTTCCTGCCTGACATAATTGACCGGGTGTGTGGTTGTGACAAAACTGACTCCCTGAATACGTCCAAAATGAAATTCCAAACTAATGCGGGCATTATTTGATGAATCGAGTCACTTCGATGGCTGGATAAGCCGGGTTTTTTGCGGTCATTTAGCGCCTTTGTCCTATTGACAGTGTGTTAACTTTCTCATCGTGAAAATTTAATCACTTCTTCATTGAGGATCAGGCAATGGCAATTCAGGCAATTGAAGGCGTACTGCAGCAGCTGCAGATGACCTCTCTGCAGGCCAGCGGCAAGCAGGCGGAGTCAAGCAATCAGGTGGATTTCAGCGCCACCATGAAAGCTGCGCTGGATAAGATTAGCGAAACCCAAACCACGGCACGCAGCCAGGCACAGGATTTCGAAATGGGTAAACCCGGCATCCAGTTAAACGATGTGATGGTTGATCTGCAAAAATCCTCTATTTCTATGCAGATGGGTGTACAGGTGCGTAATAAGTTGGTATCGGCTTATACCGACATTATGAGCATGCAGGTTTAGTTTCTTTAGGGTATTTCTTTCGGGTATAGTCCAGCGCGGTGATAGCTTTGTATCAAGCGGGAAGGTTGCTGTATCAGCATTTAGGTGCAAAACGGCCTTACGCGCTGCCTTATTTTGAGAAGAGGATTCTCACGTGAAGAAAACCCTGCTGTTTTTAATCGCCATTGTCCTGCTGTCAGGCTGTAACAAGGATGAGGCGACGTATTACCCGCAAATGAAAAACTTTGCCTATCTCTATCAATTCGAAGCGCTGCCCGGAAAAGTCAAAAATACCCATCAAACGCTGTTTACCGCCGAAGGTCAGCAAATCTTTGACGTCAATGTTGATTTCGACCGCAACGGATGCCCTGTGCATGTGAGGTCTGTTGGCAAAGAGGGCGAAGTCATTGAAGTGACGCGCAACGGTGAGGAATTAAAAGGCAGCGAAAACGGTCAGGAAGTACTGGTGACGTTAGATAAAAACTGCGCCATGGTGAAGAAGGTCACACCGACCATGACCGTGGATATCGCCTATAACAAACAGGGTTTGGTTGAGCGGATTTCCTCTCCCGCCTCCGATGCAGCGTTTCACCTGGCATATAACAGTACCGGTGAAATGGCGGTATTAAGTATCACTCAGGCCGGAAAGGAAGTATCGCGCGCCACCGCGGTACGGGCAGAAGATAAGAAAAAGATTTCAGACGTGGTCACCACGGTTAAACGTAATGATCAAATTAAAACCGTCAGTAATGTCTGTAAGTATAAAAACGCCGTGCCTTATTATTGCGACATTATTACCCGGGATGCGGCAGGCGAGGTAGTTGACAAGCAGTATGGCAATATTGAAGTTGCGTATTATTGATACGGTTTTGTAGGGTCGCCATTCATGGCGACCACCACATTACTTAATTTCTGGCCACGCCACCGCCGGGAATCCATTCAGCAGCGGATAGGCAAACAGGTAACCCTGGAACTGGCTTATACCTGCGGCTTCCAGCCACATCCACTCTTCGGCTTGTTCCACACCTTCGGCAATCACCGCTATCTCCAGCGACGCACAGCACTTAATGATGGCGTGCATAATCGCCTGCTTAGGACCGCTTTTATGCACATCGCGGATAATCTCACGATCAATTTTGATCTTGTCCGGCTGGAACTTGGATAACAGCGACAACCCGGCAAAACCGGCACCAAAATCATCCAGCGCCAGACTGATGCCGGCTGCTTTCAGTTTTCTCACTTCTGCAGCAAATTCATCCGCGCGTGAAATGATCTCGTTTTCGGTTACTTCGACAATGACTTGCTGTGGCACCAGTCCGCTCGCGGTGATCTCCTCAAGCAGGAAATCGACCGCGTTGGGCACGGTAACCAGCGACATCGGTAACAGGTTAATTGATAGACGATGATCGCCAATGCCGAGTTTACTCGCCACGTTAAACGCCAGCCGTTTGGAACGAATATCGGCGTGATAAATCGCCTCGCCGCCAAACGCTGAAAAATACTCTTCGGGTGAGCCGCCGGTTGGGGTGCGGATCAGCGCTTCAAACGAGGTGACACGACGCGCGAAGGGATCGATGATCGGTTGAAAGGCAAAGCGGCAGTCCTGCAAGCTCAGATCGAGATCGTCTAACTCATTCAGCCATACTTCATCGGGAATAAATTCCCAGGTATTGGCTGGTGGGATCTCAAAGTAGTTTTCTTTATCACGTGCCACCACAAAGGTCCGCAAAAACTGCAGCGCGCGATCTTTATAAGTGAGCTGATAGCGTGAGGTGCCTTTATCCAGCACCGTTTGCAACAACGTGTCTTTGTCATGATTGCGCAGATCAAATAACTCCATGCCGATCTTGCCAAAACGGCGTTCTGGCGCAAAGTCATGCATCAATTCCACCAGATTATGGTGGCGCGCATCCTGGCAAATACGCTGATAAATACTCTGTACGGCGTCACGCGGTCCTTCCAGCAACTGGAAAAAATGTAGACCGTCGAACAGTAAGATGCCGGTAACGTCGAAGTTTTTATTTTTGCTGTTGGCCTTGGCGACCATATCTTCGAGGGTTTTAACCGGCACATGGTCGTGCAAATGGCTGCGGTAAATAATCGTAGTAAGCATGGCGATTGTCCGGCTAATTTATAATTTTGCGGCTACATTAACAGGCTTACCGCAGGGTCTGTCCATAGCTTCCCGCGCTTAGGCTAAACTTTTTTCAAAATAACAGCTTAAGCGAAGCGGCTAGCCGCTTCGGTAACGTCTTAACTCCATTAGCGTGCCGATGATGTGCAGTGCAGATTCCGCCGAATGCAGTTGGGGAAAATCATCGTTCAGCGCGCGCAGTGAGAAGATGTGCTCATGCTGCTGCGTTTGCAGGCGATAAATGCGCATGAGCGCCACGCCATCCACCAACGCCAGCACCACATCGCCGGGCTGCGGTGGAACGTCCGGATCAAAGATCACGCTGTCGCCGGGCCGGTAATCGGGCTGCATCGCGTGATCTTCCACGGTTACTGCTAGCGCGCCATCGCTTAGTTTGCTTTCACTGTAAAGAAAGCGGGTGGCCTGCTGCTGAAGCAACAGACGCTGCTCACTCAACCACGCTGACGCTTGCGCCAGGCTAATTAATGGTACCGCCGCAACCGGTGCGCCTTTAGCCTGTGCGGCAAACACCTCGCCATCTCCATCAATAATCCATGCCGCTGTGCATTGCAGCCACTCCGCCAACCGCAACAGATTTTCTCCACGCGGTACGGTTTCTTCTTTTTCCCATTGTGATACAGCCACATGAGAAACGCCGATGCTTTTTGCCAGCGCCTGCTGTGTGAGCTGCAGTGCTTTACGTCGTGCCCGGATACGCTCACCGGAAGATTCTTTTTTCATCATCTTGACATCTCCTGAAGGAACGACTTAAGTATACTTAAATTCATGAGTTAAAGTAAACTTAAATTCAGGCGTTGACCGCGAAGCTGGCAAGGGTGGTCAGCGTGCTTATGGGGCACAACCCTTGCCAGGGGTGAGAGGTGAAGCATGGAAAGTAGTTTAGTCACCAGCGTAGGTGCGTTGCTTCTCGGCGGCGGCGCAGCAGCTGTGTTCTGGAAACCGTTAATGGCGGGTATTGCCGCTATCGTCACCAGCAATCGGGCCGGCGGGGAGATCATCACCAGCTACAAGGAACAGGTGATGCTGCTCAAAGAGGGACACGCCTTGATGCGCCAGGAAAACGACGAACTGCGCATCCGACATGACAAAAACCTGCGGCGTATCTCTTCGCTGGAAACCGATCTGCGGCTGATTAAAAACGCCCTGAGTATTTTACTGGCGACCACCGAAGCTGAACACAGCGATAAGTTTCGCAGTCAGGTTAACCAACTGATTACCACTCTGGAGGAGAGTCGTGATGATGCAGATAAACAGTGAGTACGTAGTGAAAAACCATCGGCGCCAACTGTTCTTCGGTGGCTTTCTGTTGATGCTTTCGCTGATGTGTGTGGCGATGACGGTGTTGTTCTTGTTCGTCAGTAACAGCGCTAATCAGCGCGTGGAGGAGATTCGCCAGCAGTATCGGACGATATCCGAACGGCGGGAGGCGCGCGTGGCAGAACTGACCAGCCAGCTGGTCGCACTGCAGAACACCCTCGATGGGATTTCTAAGCACCCGACTAGCAACCCGGCTGATAAAGGAAAACCGGTTGCAGGAGAAAACTCGCCACCTCAACCCAAGCGTTAAGGAGGGCATGATGCGAATTACCACGTGGATTGCAGCCAGTCTTGCCCGACTGCGGTCTTTATTCAGTAAGAAGGAGAGCATTATGAGCGATCAAACTGTTATCAATCCAACCAGTACCAAAACATCTTCACCGGCGGAAGATTTTGCCAACGAAGTTGCCACGCCAGTGACAGCGCCACCGGCTGTGACCGCTACACCTGAAGCTGCGCCCGCTGCACCTGAAGCCGCACCCGCAGTAGTCGCTGAAGCGGCACCGACGGCCACGCCTGAAGCGGCAGCAGCGGCAACCTCTGAAGCGGCCCCGAACGTTACATCAGAGGCGATATCACCTGCGCCAGCGGAGGCGGCTCCCCCTGCTGCGCCTGAGGCGGTAACGCCTGCGCCAGCCGAGGTTGCGCCGCCCAGCGTACCGGAAGTCGCTGCTCCCGCTTCAGCCGATGCGCCGCCAGCCGCCGCAGCGGCGGAGAGCCATGACGCAAGTCAGGCGTTTTCTGAAGGTGTGAAGGATTTCGTCCAGGCGTTTAGCTTTGTCGAACAGGGCGTGATCAAACTGGGAGATGCAGCGAAGGATGAGCTGATTGAGTTGGCGAGGAAGTATCTGTAATGCCTGATGGCTCGCCAGCGGGGGCAGGGATGTCCCCTGATTAATAACAGGTTTCAGTCACTTCCGATTATTCCTAAGGCGGCTTCGATATTTTGCACTATCTTTAATCATTCAAGCGTTATTTAAATCGTCTTATTAAGCGAAAAGGAAGATAGCATGAGTGATACAGAAACTGTAAAAACCAAAACTGAATACTTGCGTGATGTCACCTCCCAGCTTAAAGAGATGCGCCACTATGCGCAGACCAATACTGAAACGCTGTCTGCTCACTGGCTCGCTTTTGATGCAGGTGAATATAAAGACAGCGAATACGCGGGACGCTTCGACACCTTGCTGAACAAACAGGGCAAGCTGCTGGATGATATTGATGAGGCGATTCAAGACCTGGAAATCGCCATCAACCATGCTGAGCAGGAAAGCTAAGCGCCAATTGTACTGGTGGCCTAATCGGCCACCAGCCACATTTCCGCCTCATCGAACATCTCTTCAACAATCCGCGCAATCGTCGCTTTCTCGTTCTTACTCATGTCGGTATCAATCGCGTTACGCTCCATTGGTTTGACGCGCACCTCAATATCGGGAAAGACGCGCTGTACACGCTTTTCCAACTCCTGCAAAATCATCTCGCGTGCACCCGGTAATCCGGCCACGTTGCGCTTATCGTAAATCAACTCCACAAACATCAGGGTCGTTCCATTCATTGGATCGGGTGCGATATAGTACTGTAAATAAAAACAGGGGTAAATATGCGCCAACTGGTTATCGATATCTTATTGAAAATGGCAAAAATGGATGTGGAAGCAAAAGAGCTGGTGGCGCAGGTTGAGGCGCAATCCTTACTGATTGCCGCACTGCTGATTCAGGCTAAAGAGGATAACTCGCTGACCATTTCCGACACGGTGCAAGAGGCGATTGTCACGGCTTCGCGCGCGTCGCAGGAGTTTTTACAGTCGGATGTGGATCTGCTGCTCACCCACGTTAATCGTCTGCTGGCGGTGGCAAGTTATATTGAAGTTAAAGGGATTGAGCGGGAAGGGTAGAAAAAATATAACCTCTGGAAGTGGAAATCCAGCAACACTTCCAGAGGCGGTGCAACAGCACCATTCGTTCAAGGACAATCTACGACTGACGTCGTGATGAGTAAGTTATACAAGTTCGATTAACTTGTACAACTTTTTCCTGATCATTTTGAGTGGTTGGAGCTGTATCCTTGATGCATTTACAGCGGCTAAGGGTTAAAGCTCATTCTTGATGCAGAACGCTTCCCACGTCATACCCAACGCTTCCGCGTGAGATTTCAGATATTTTTCAATGGCATCTGCTGCCACGGCTTTATCGGGTTCCGCCAGCTGAATGGAAAACAGCATGCCATCCAACTTCTTCTGACGCAGAAACGCGGCGTAGATGCGTTCTGCATGCCAGGCACGTAACTGCGCTAACGACAGATTCGCTTGCCGTGCATCGCTTTCGGTGAGTTCATCCAGTGCAGACTGAAAATCGGGGTGGGCGGCGAAAAACATCGTGCGCGCCTGAGCGTAATACTCTTCTGGGGTTTTCATTCGGAGTTCCTGCGTATCAACTTGCGCGCTAGTGTAACGCGCGCATGTGACCTTGTCAGTTTCCGATCTTACAGAGCACGGGCATCGTAGCGGCGCAATTTATTGCGCGATAAATCGCGCCGCTACGGTATGTGCAACTTTTGATCACAGCATATCAATGCAGCTGCTGATAAATCCGCATCACGTCCTGCTGGTTCTTCGCCAGCGTTTCATCCAGCGTCAGTTTACCGCTCAGCATATCCGCCAGATTCTGTCCGACGGCGTTACCCATCTGATCAAACCCGGGAATACTCACATACTGCACGCCCTGATACGGCACCGGATTGAGCGTAGGTTGCTCGACGGTAGCGGAATCAATCGCTGCCCGCACCTGCGCTGCATACGGTGCCAGACGCTGATAGCTTACCTGTTGATAGGTAGAGTTACGGCTACCCGGCGGCACCGCGCCCCAGCCGACAGTATCGGCCACCTGCTGGATATACTGTTTGGACGTCGCCCAGCTAATAAAGGCTATCGCCGCATCGCGATTCGGCGTGTTGGCCGGTACCGCCAGCGCCCAGGACCACAGCCAGTTGGAGCCATTGCGCGTGATGCCGCCCGGTGCAGGCGCGAAGGCGAGCTTATCCGCCACCAATGAAATCTGCGGATTGACCAACAAACCGGCCGCTACCGTGCTGTCGATCCACATCGCGCACTTACCTTGTGCCGTCAAACGCAGAATCTGACCGAAACTGTTTTTCACCGTATCCGGCGGCCCATCCTGTTTGACTAGCTGCAGATAATCACCCAGCGCCTCGCGCCACTCCGGCGAGTTGAGCGTCGGCTGCCAGTTTTCATCGAACCACTGCGCGCCATAGGCATTCGCCATGGTTGTTATTAACGCCACATTATCGCCCCAGCCAGGCTGGCCGCGCAGGCACAAACCGTAAATGCCTTTTTGCGCGTCGGTGAGTTTGGCGGCGAAGTTTTTGATGTCGGTCCAGTCGGGATTATCGGGCATGGTTAACCCTTTATCCGCAAACAGATCTTTGCGGTAATAGGTCATGCTGCTTTCACCGTAGAACGGCAGGGCGTACAGCGTTTGCTGAAACGACAGCGCTTTACGCACCGGCGCGATCAGGTCATCGCTGTCGTAATCCGCCGGCAATCTATTCAGTGGTGCCAGCCAACCTTTTTCACCCCACAGCGGCGCTTCATAGGTGCCGACAGTGATGACATCGAACTGCGCCTGACCGCTGTTCATTGCCGACAGCACCGCCTGACGCAGCGCACCATCGTCCATCACATGCCATTGCAGTTTGACGTCAGGATGCTGTTGTTCGTAGTGCGTGGCGAGCTGCTGCATGATGGTCATATCGCCGTTAGCGATGGTGGCGATATTCAGCGTGGTTGCCGCCTGACTCAACAGCGGCGTGGCCA
Source organism: Enterobacter ludwigii (assembly GCA_900068845.1). Taxonomy (GTDB): domain Bacteria; phylum Pseudomonadota; class Gammaproteobacteria; order Enterobacterales; family Enterobacteriaceae; genus Pantoea; species Pantoea ludwigii_A. The sequence goes on along the minus strand of CEFQ01000005.1, from coordinate 532,432 downwards.
GCAACAGGGCGAGAAGTTTACGCATCATATCGCTCCTTAGCGTTGTTGCAGGCGGAAGAAGGCCATCTTCTCCACCAGCAATCCGGCGTGTTCACTGACGGTCTGACTAGCGGCGCTGGCTTCCTGCACCAGCGAGGCGTTCTGCTGCGTTGCACCATCCATCTGGATCACCGCAGTGTTCACCTGTTCGATGCCGCTGGATTGCTGGCGGCTGGCCACGGCAATTTCACCGACAATATCCACCACGCGCGCCACGCCGTGATTGATGTCATTGAGCATCGCGCCGGAACGCTGCACCAGCGCGCTGCCGGCTTCCACTTTGCCGACGCTGGCATCGATCAACGCTTTAATTTCATGTGCAGCCCCGGCAGATCGCTGCGCCAGCTGACGCACTTCAGATGCCACCACCGCAAAGCCGCGGCCTTGTTCACCAGCACGCGCTGCTTCAACCGCCGCGTTGAGCGCCAGCAGGTTGGTCTGGAAAGCGATCTCATCGATCACCCGGTTGATATCCGCAATACGCTTGCTGGAAGACTCGATCTCTTCCATCGCACTGACCGCATCACGCAATACGCTGCTGCCGCGTTCGGCCTGATGGCGCACGTCGGTGGCCAGTTCGTTGGCCTGCGCGGCGTTATCGGCATTGTGTTTTACCGTGGCGGTCATCTGCTCCATGCTGGTAGCGGTCTGTTCCAGCGAGCTGGCCTGCGAGTGGGTACGCTCGGAAAGATCGTCGTTGCCGTCGGCCATCTGACGTGCCGCATCACTCAATGCGCTGGCACTTTCGCCCACGTCGCGCACGATCTCCGCCAGACGCACATCCATACGCAGCAACGACTGCATCAGTTCGCCCATCTCATCGCGCGAAACGGTGCCGATATCATGATTGAGTTCACCGGCCGCAATCGACTCGGCGAGTTCGCGTGCCTGACCAATCGAACGATTGATCGAGCGAATCAGCAGCCAGCCAAACACCAGCGCCACGCTTAAGCCCACCAGCAGAATGACAATCAGGCTGTTTCGCGCCAGTTGATAATCACTGTTGCTCTGCTGATAGGTGAGTTCCGCATGCTGGCGCATCTGCGCATCGAGCTGGTCGATATCCTGTTGCAGCAGTTGGCTGCCGCTGCGCAGGCGGGTTTCAATCACCACCAGTGCCGCAGAAGGATTGCCGCTTTTCAGCAGTTCGCCGGCATCCTTTAGCGCAGTTTGCCAGCCGTCGAGGTGGGTGATGAATTGCTGACTGAGCGGCTTGGTTTGCGCATCAAACGACAGCTGCTGCCAGGTTTGGCGGTCTTGCGCAATCTGCTCGCCGTAGTGCGCAATGCGCGCCAGACGTTTCTCCACTTCGCTGCTGTCGGTCCAGTAGCGCAGCGCATCGAAAAGGGTAGAGGATTGCTCCTGCACCATGCGGTACAGGCGAGAAGAGTATTGCAACGGTAACAGCTCATTTTGGTAGGCGTTTTGCGCCCGCTGGTCGGCGGCACGCAGGCCCATGATTCCCCAGCTGGCGGCAACAATCAGTAATATGCACAGCAGGCCAACAATCGATGTCAGACGTGCGCGAAGGGTCAATCGCATAACGGTGTTCTCCGTAACGAAGGTGAGTGTGTAGTCGGTAATTATTGTTTTTGCAGAGGCTTTTAACTCCAGAAGAGTTATCGGCGCAGAAGTGAGCAGCTTGAGGAAAAACGCGTGCCGCACCGCAGATACCTTGCGCAACGGGCGGGAAAAATTATAACGTAGCCGCCATTGATGCGAGTCTAGGGACCGAGAATGAAAAAGTGGATGATGGTGGCCGCGCTGGCGCTAAGTGGCTGTGCGCAGATCAGTAATTATGACCAGGCCGTGAAAACCCCGGCACCGCTGGAACTGCAGGGCAGCTGGCAAACCGTCGGCCCGCAGAGCAAATTGATCAGCAAGCAGGCGATGGGCAGCCTGATTATCAGTGCCGAAGGTGACACGCTGGATTGCCGTCAGTGGCAACGTGTGATTGCCAAACCGGGCAAATTAACCCGTCTGGGCGATGATTGGGTCAATGTGACGCGCCAGGTGCGCGTAATGCCGCTGGTGCTGGAGAACGGTGAGCTGCGTTACGATGGGTTAAGACTTCGTAAAGTGGATCGCCCAACCGTTGAGTGCCAGCAGGCGCTGGAAGAAGTGGCAAAGCGCCCGAATGAGGCGGTGATTCAGGATATCGAGCCGGAGATCATGCAGTCGGTTTCGGTGTCTTCTAAGCCGGCACAATAATCCCCGGGTCACCATAAATGGCGACCTTACATATTCTGCCCGTAGGGTCACCATAAATGGCGACCCTACATATTCTGCCCGTAGGGGCGCCATTTATGGTGACCCTACATATTCTGCCGTTGGGTCGCCATTTATGGTGACCCTATATATTCTACCCGTAGGGTCGCCATTTATGGTGACCTGGAAATCGGGAAAAAAAGGGTGAGAAGATAACCTTCTCACCCTTTTTTCATTCAGGTCATCGCAAGCGATCAACCCTGCGGTAAATACACGCTACCTTGCTTGCCATACGCGCTCATCACCGATTTCTGCATCGATGACTGGCCTACCAGCTGCGTCAATTCGTCCATGCGCAATTGCAGCAGACGTTTCACTTCGCTCTCATTATCGAGAATATGGCGTAACACCGGGCGCAGCTGCTCTTGCAGTTGGCGCGACGGTGCGGCGGCTGCGGTGGTTTGCGCGAGTCTTTGCACCGCACTGACATAGTCCACTTCCTTGGTAATCAAATCATCCCATTCGCCGTCTGCTGCCAAACGCAGCATTCCGTGGCTGAGGTCGAGTAACTGTTGGTAAACGGTGACGAGTGACGGTGCAATATTCATTAAACGGCGTCCTGAAGGTGTTGAGGTTGTACGACTTCTTTCCAGGCATCAGCGATATTGCGCAGAAGACCTTCAACTTCTTCGAGGGCTTCGACATCATTATGCAGATTGGCCTGAACCAGACGGCGAACCATATAGGCGTAAAGCCCTAACAGGTTGTCGGTGAGGTCATCGCCTGATTGCTCATCGAGGCCCTGCTTGAGTCCGCCTTCGATGATATTAATGGCCTTGGAAATCGAGTTACCTTTTCCCTGGATATTGTTGTCCTGCATAAACAGGCGGGCGCGGACCAGTGCGCTGATCGCACCGTCAAACAGCAAGGTAATCAGCTGCTGTTGATTGGCGCTCATCACTGAGCTCTCCACCCCGATTTTTGCATAGGCTTGGGTGCCATTGGCGCTGTACATAGTCATTCCCTATTAGGATGAGCTGCTAGAGCTTGAGCTGCTTGACTCGAACTGCTGCGTCAGGTAGCTGCTGGTCTGATTCAACGAGCTCATCATTACATCAAGCTGAGTAAACTGGGCTTTATAACGCGCCACCATGTTATCGATGCGGGTGCTCATGGTGTTGTACTGGTCGGTCAGGTCGTTCAGCGTTTTACTCACGCCATCCGTTGCCGCCTGCACGATACCGGTGCTGGAGAGCCAGCCCGTAAGGCTGGTGGCGATGGTGGTAGTGATACCGGTGGTTTTACCGTCACCGACAATCATCTCTTTCACGCCATCCGCATCGCTGCTCAGCGCGGTTTTCAGCTTGTCGGAGTCCAGCTCCAGCGAACCGGTGGTCGGGTCGGTGGTGATACCGATCTGCGCCAGCGATTTATAGGTGGAAGAACTCTGCGCATTGGTCAGCATGCTTTTCAGCTGCGTCTGGATGGTGCGCAGGGTGCTGTCACCTAACAGCGCGCCGTTGCTGGAGTCTTGCGCAGAGGCGCCGGTATCAACCGCAGTGTATTTGGTCAGCGTGTTGAACTGATCAAGCAGGGTGTTGTAAGCGTTAACCCACGTGGTAATCGCGCTTTCTGCTTTCGAGGTGTCTTTGGTGATGGTCAGCGTCTGGTTGCCAGTGGTGGTGTCGTTAAGATTGAGGGTAATCCCTTCCAGCGCATCGCTGATGGTGTTGCTGCTGTTCTCAATTTCAACGTTGTTCACCGTCAACTTGGCGTTTTGCGCAGTCACACTTTCGGTCATCGCATTGCTGCTGGCGCTGGCGTCATAGCCAACAATGCCTTGTAGCGTGTCATCACCGGTTACCGCAATTTTGCTGACCGCATTATCGCTGCCGGTTTCGCTTGACGTCAGCGATAAGCGGTAGCTGCCATCGCCCACCTTAATAATGGTGGCGCTAACGCCGGCATCGGCGCCGTTGATCGCATCACGCATACCGGTCAGTGAGGTTTGGTCACTGGTCAGGGTAATGTCTTTGCTGGTGCCATCTTTCAACGTGATCGACATGGTGCGGCTGCTGGCAGACGAGTCGCCCAACGCCGTGGTGTTACTGGTCTGCACGGCGGACGTCAGGGTTTGCGCCTGCGCCAGCTGTGAAACGCTGACGGTGTATTTACCGGCAACCACGGAACCTGACGTGGTGGCACTAAACGCACTTGAGCTGGAGCTTGCGGATGTCGCGCTAAACAGATCGGCACTGTTTAATGCAGTGTTGGCGGTCTGGAAGGTAGAAAGCGAGCTTTTCAGCGTTGCGTAAGCGCTCAGCTTGGCGGTGTAAGCCGTCTGTTGCGTAGAAATAGGCGTTAAAGACGCTTTCTCGGCAGTGGTCAGACTATCAAGAATGCTACTTAAGTCGAGGCCAGAACCGATACCCAGCGTAGAGATACTTGCCATGTTGTTTCCTTTAAGTGGTCGACACGGAGTTTGAATACCCGGGTTATCGGCTTTGAATAGTCAAAGTTTAAAATTAATTCTTAATCGGTGATGAAGTGAATAGCGTATATAGAGAAGGGTATTTCTGCGGCTAGAAAAAATGATCAAATCGCTAAAGAAGTGACAGGAGAGGGCGATAAAGATAAGCGTGACAGGTTGAAGGGAAAAATTTTCACCTGGTCCTAAAAAAAATCTAAAGGTTGTTTAAGGGCAGACGATAACAACATTGACGGCGCTGAAGCCGGCGGGTTGAAGCCCACACCTTAACCGAAAGACTTGATTAACAGGAAAATTATCATGGCCCAAGTCATTAATACCAACAGCCTCTCGCTGATCACTCAGAACAACATCAACAAGAACCAGTCTGCTCTGTCTACCTCTATCGAGCGTCTGTCTTCTGGTCTTCGTATTAACAGCGCTAAAGACGACGCAGCGGGCCAGGCAATTGCCAACCGCTTCACCTCTAACATCAACGGCCTGACTCAGGCAGCGCGTAACGCTAACGACGGTATCTCTGCAGCGCAGACTACTGAAGGCGCACTGTCAGAAATCAACAACAACTTGCAGCGTGTACGTGAACTGACCGTACAAGCACAGAACGGTACCAACTCTGATTCTGACCTGTCTTCAATCCAGGACGAAATCAAATCACGTTTGTCTGAAATTGACCGTGTTTCTGGTCAGACTCAGTTCAACGGCGTGAACGTACTGGCTAAAGACGGTTCAATGAAAATTCAGGTTGGCGCGAATGATGGTGAAACTATCTCAATCGACCTGAAGAAAATTGACTCTTCTACTCTGGGCCTGAGTGGCTTCTCTGTATCGGGTAACGCACTGAAAGTAGGTGATTCAATTACTCAGATCACCGATGCTGCGGGTACTCCGCCAGTTGCTGCTGACCTGTCTGCTGCTGCGACCGACCTGACTAAGGCGACTGGCAGCACAGTAAGTGCTTCTAGCCTGACTCTACACAACACCCTGGATAAAGACGGCAAAGCTACTGATCAGTTCGTTGTTCAGAGCGGTAGCGATTTCTACTCTGCGTCAATCAATCACACCACTGGCGCTGTCACCCTTAACAAAGCTGACGTTGAATATACTGATACCGACAATGGCCTGACTACTGCTGCAACCCAGGCTGACCAGTTGATCAAAGTAGCTGCTGATTCTGCTGGTGATGCAAAAGGTTATGTTACATTCCAGGGCAAAAACTATGCCACCACTGTTGGCACCGCACTGGATGACGACAACACTAAAACTGGTACAGACAACAAAGTTACTGTTGAACTGTCAACGGCTACGCCAACGGCTGAATTTGCTGGTGCAGCAACATCTGATCCTCTGGCCTTGCTGGACAAAGCTATTGCATCAGTAGATACCTTCCGTTCAAGCTTGGGTGCGGTGCAGAACCGTCTGGACTCTGCTATCACCAACCTGAACAACACCACCACTAACCTGTCTGAAGCACAGTCTCGTATTCAGGATGCTGACTACGCAACTGAAGTTTCAAACATGTCTAAAGCACAGATCATTCAGCAGGCGGGTAACTCAGTGTTGGCTAAAGCTAACCAGGTTCCACAGCAGGTTCTGTCTCTGCTGCAGGGCTAATCGCTCTAAGCTTCTTGCTTATCAAACCCCGCTTCGGCGGGGTTTTTTTGTATCAAATAATCTAATTTAGACAGTTTTCCGTATGTTTATCGGGCAATAGAATCTTTTTTTTTATTTTATTATCACGTGAAGTGAGCAATTAAAATTTTTTGCTAAGCCAGATTTGAAGGTAAGAAAATGAAAGAGATCAATGTTGTTGAACCAATTTTTGCGACTGAGTTTAAATGCGTTGGTAGTGCTTGCCGAGATCACTGCTGCAAAGAATGGGAAATTACCCTCGATAAACCTACAGTCAACCAATATCTTAAAAGTCCAGTAATTGAAATAAGAAACATTGCGGTCAATTCAATTGAAATCACTAAAAAAAGCCATGACAAATGGGCTAAAATGAAATTGAATGATTCAAAAACCTGTTCGTTTATGGATGGGGATAAACTTTGCAAAATCCATAGCGCATTAGGTTCTGCGGCACTCAGTCATACGTGTTCAACGTATCCACGAATCAGTAATTTTTTTAAAACTGAAGTCAACAACACATTGATGCTTTCTTGTCCTGAAGCTGCCCGGCTTTTATTGAGTTCATCCGAAGCAATGCTGCTTGATAATAAAGTTATCATTCAGAATAAGCACAATAATTGCAGAGCAATTGGACAGTGGGATAAATTACTGAATGTGATGTCAATGCATTTGATCAAAGTCAGTGGTTTGAACGTCAATCAAGGCCTTTACGCTATTGCTGCTTTATTGATATTTTCAGAAAATGAAAATAACAAAGGAAATTCAGAAGCACTTGAAAAATATTTTTTTTCTTTGATTGATTCAATTGAAAATGGTTCGATTGCCGGTAATATTGAGTCCCTGAATAATGATGCACAATTACAGTGGTCATTATTATTACGTCTTCAGGTTTATATCGAAACGCGTAAACCGACACGTGGCATTCAGATCTTGAGGATGTTTGTTAAAAGACTCCTTCATATACAAACGCATGAAATTAGCAGTAATAATGTTGACCTGCCGATTGAACGCTTAGAAAAAGCGTGGTCGACTATTGTCATGCCGTGGCTTGAAAAACGCCCATACATGTTCAATAACTATATGCTTTACCGAATTAATACTGAGCAGTTTCCTGATAGTGTTAGTCGAACACCTCTGTCCTGGCTTTATTTGCTCACTGCAGAATGGTTCTTGCTCAAATCATTAATATCGGCTACTGCAGAGTTAAAAGGTGAAATCAACGAGGATGACTTTGTGGATATCATTTATAGTTTCCATTCAGTCACAAAGCATAGCAAAATAGTTACGGATGCTTTTTTTGCAGAAATTGAAAAAGTTAAAGTGAATGATGATATCTCGTTGCTTTATCTACTGAAATAAATGACATCCCGCTTCGGCGGGTTTTTTTATACCTGCACTTTCATAATATGCATATTTGAATGCACAGCTAAATGCGTGAACCAAACCCGCCATCCCCACGCAATCCGCTTGAAGCTTCTTCGGCTTATCGCTAAGGTAAGCGCGTTTTTTCGCCGCCAGGAAACCTCATGACCACCATCGCGCTCATTGACGACCATGTGATCGTCCGTTCGGGTTTTGCTCAATTGCTGGGGCTGGAGCCGGATTTTCAGGTTGTCGCCGAATGCGGTTCCGGGCGGGACGCGCTCACCCAGTTGCCGGGGCGCGGCGTGCAGGTATGCATCTGCGATATCTCGATGCCGGACATCTCCGGGCTGGAACTGTTAAGCCAGCTGCCGAAAGGCATGGCGACCATCATGCTATCGGTGCACGACAGCCCGGCGCTGGTGGAGCAGGCGCTCAATGCTGGCGCGCGCGGGTTTCTTTCTAAACGTTGCAGTCCCGATGAACTTATCGCCGCAGTGCATACCGTGGCCAAAGGCGGCTGCTACCTAACGCCGGATATTGCCATCAAGCTCGCCTCGGCCCGGCAGGATCCGCTCACCAAACGCGAACGCCAGGTGGCGGAAAAACTGGCGCAAGGTTTAGCGGTAAAAGAGATCGCTGCTGAACTCGGTCTGTCGCCAAAAACCGTTCACGTTCATCGCGCCAATTTGCTGGAAAAGCTCAACGTCAGCAACGACGTTGAACTGGCGCGCCGCATGTTTGATGGCTGGTAATGCAGCCACTCTTTTCACGGCTGATTGCCGTCATCGCCAGTTTTTGTATCTTCTCCGCCGCGTGGTTTTGCCTGTGGAGCATCAGCCTGCATCTGGCGGATCGTCCTGAGCTGGCGGTGCTGCTGTTTCCCTTTGGTTTGCGCCTCGGCTTGATGTTGCAGTGTCCACGCGCTTACTGGCCGGTGCTGCTCGGTGCCGAGTGGTTGATGCTGTATGGGTTATCCCGCGAAGTGGCGCTGGCGCATCTGCCGCTGCTGATGTTCGGTAGCTTATTAACACTGCTGCCGGTGGCATTGATCTCCCGTTATCGTCATCAACGCGACTGGCACACCTTGCTGTGGCAGGGCGGAGCGATGATGTGCGCGGCGCTGTTGCAGGCATTGCCATGGCTTGCTGAACCCGCCGCGTTAAACGCGGTGCTGCTGACGCTGACCGGCGCGCTGACCATTGCGCCCACCTGCCTGGTGATTTGGCACTACCTCACCAGCACCCGCTGGCAGCCGCTCGGCCCTTCGCTGGTTGGACAGCCGGTTAACTGGCGCGTGCGTCATCTGTTTGGTTATGTGCTGCTGTTTATTGTCAGCTTGTGGTTGCAGCTTGGATTGCCCGCTGAACTGTCACGCTTCACACCATTTTGTCTGGCGCTGCCGATTATTGCGCTGGCGTGGCATTACGGCTGGCAGGGCGCGCTGATCGCTACCTTAATGAACGCTATCGCCCTGATCGCCAGCCAGACCTGGCACGATCACGCGGTCGATCTGCTGCTCTCACTATTGGCGCAAAGTCTCACCGGGCTGCTGCTGGGCGCGGGTATTCAGCGTTTACGTGAACTCAATCAGTCGCTGCAAACCGAGTTGCTGCGTAATCGCCGCCTGACGGAACGCTTGCTGGAGACCGAAGAGAGCGTACGCCGCGAAGTGGCGCGCGAACTGCACGATGATATCGGCCAAACCATCACCGCGATTCGCACCCAGGCCGGGATCATGCAGCGCATCAGTCCGGAAAGGGGTGTGAAGCAGAGCGGCCTGTTGATTGAGCAACTGTCACTCGGCATCTACGACTCCGTGCGTCGACTGCTTGGGCGCTTGCGTCCGCGGCAGTTGGACGATCTTTCGCTGGAGCAGGCTATTCGTTCGCTGATGCGGGAAATGGAGCTGGAAGGGCATGGCATCGTCAGCCATCTCGATTGGCACATCGACGAAGCGCGACTGAGTGAAGCACAGCGCGTCACGCTGTTCCGCGTTTGTCAGGAAGGGCTCAACAATGTGGTGAAACACGCCAGCGCCCGCGCCGTCACGCTGCAAGGAGTCTTGCAAGACGAACGGTTGTTGTTAGTGATTGAAGACGATGGCTGCGGCTTGCCCGTGGGATCCACGCCACACGGTTTTGGTCTCGCTGGCATGCGCGAACGTGTGACGGCATTAGGCGGCGCGCTGGGGATCTCCTGCACCCACGGCACCCGCGTCAGCGTCACGTTACCGTTGCGCAAGGAATAGGCAAAAGATGATGTTCAGATTTCTCCAGGCACCCGCCAGCGCGCGGCCACTCGAGGATAACGCGACCATTGATGCGCGCTATCGCTACTGGCGGCGGCACATCATGATCACCATCTGGCTCGGCTACGCGCTGTTTTATTTCACCCGTAAAAGCTTTAACGCTGCGTCACCGGAAATTCTGGCCGCAGGCGTGATGACGCGCACTGACATCGGCCTGTTAGCGACGCTGTTCTACATCACCTATGGCTTGTCGAAGTTTTTCTCGGGCATCGTCAGCGATCGTTCCGATGCGCGCTACTTCATGGGCATTGGGCTGATGGCGACGGGCGTGGTCAATATCCTGTTTGGCTTCTCGACCTCGCTGTGGGCGTTCGCGCTGCTGTGGGTGCTGAATGCGTTTTTCCAGGGATGGGGATCGCCGGTGTGTGCGCGCCTGCTGACCAGCTGGTTTTCGCGCACCGAACGCGGCGGCTGGTGGGCGCTGTGGAATACGGCGCAAAATGTTGGCGGTGCGCTGATCCCGATGATCGTCGGGGCCGCCGCGCTGCATTATGGCTGGCGCGCCGGCATGATGATTGCGGGCGGATTGGCGATCGTTGCCGGCATTTTTCTGTGCTGGCGGCTGCGCGATCGTCCGCAAACCGTGGGTTTACCGCCGGTGGGGGACTGGCGCCACGATGCGCTGGAGATCGCCCAGCAGCAAGAGGGCGCGGGGCTAAGTCATAAAGAGATCCTCGCTAAATATGTGCTGCTTAACCCTTACATCTGGCTGCTATCTCTGTGCTACGTGCTGGTGTACGTGGTGCGAGCCGCCATCAATGACTGGGGCAATCTCTACATGTCCGAGACGCTGGGGGTGAATCTGGTGACGGCTAACTCGGCGGTCACCATGTTTGAACTCGGCGGCTTCGGCGGCGCGTTGGTGGCGGGATGGGGATCGGATAAATTGTTCAACGGCAATCGCGGACCGATGAACCTGATCTTTGCCGCCGGCATTTTGCTCTCGGTGGGATCGCTGTGGCTGATGCCCTTTGCCAGTTACGTGCTGCAGGCTGCGTGTTTCTTTACCATCGGCTTTTTTGTTTTTGGCCCCCAAATGTTGATCGGCATGGCGGCGGCGGAGTGTTCGCACAAAGATGCGGCGGGCGCGGCGACCGGTTTCGTTGGCCTGTTTGCCTATCTGGGCGCGTCGCTGTCCGGCTGGCCATTGGCGCGGGTGATCGATGTCTGGCACTGGAGCGGCTTCTTCGCGGTCATCGCCTGCGCCGCGGGGATTTCGGCCTTGCTGCTGCTGCCGTTCCTGCATGCCCAAACGCCGCGTCAGCGCGAGGAAGTGTGATGCATCCCCGCTTTTTGCGCTTACATCGACAAAACTAAGAAATTTTCCCGGTTGCGCCGGGCAGTTGTCTCAGGCTGAAACCGCTGCTGATTTTTACAATGCCTGCCATCACGCAGGTCATTAATCAGGAGCACTCCATGCTGGCTTTCTTAAATCAGGTGCGCAAGCCGACCCTGAATCTGTCGCTCGAAGAGCGGCGCAAGATGTGGTTCAAACCCTTTATGCAGTCCTATCTGGTGGTCTTTATCGGCTATCTGACCATGTATCTGATCCGCAAAAACTTCAACATTGCGCAGAACGATATGATCACCACCTACGGACTCAGCATGACGCAGCTGGGGATGATTGGGCTCGGCTTCTCTATCACCTACGGCGTCGGTAAAACCCTGGTTTCCTATTACGCCGATGGCAAAAACACCAAGCAGTTCCTGCCGTTTATGCTGATCCTCTCGGCAATCTGCATGCTGGGCTTCAGCGCCAGCATGGGCGCGGGTTCGGTGAGTCTGTTCATGATGATCGCGTTTTATGCGCTCAGCGGATTCTTCCAAAGTACCGGCGGCTCCTGTAGCTACTCAACCATCACCAAATGGACGCCGCGCCGGAAACGTGGCAGTTATCTGGGCATGTGGAATATTTCGCATAACCTGGGCGGCGCGGGCGCAGCCGGTGTGGCGCTGTTTGGTGCTAATTACCTGTTCGATGGTCATGTGGTCGGCATGTTTGTTTTCCCTTCACTTATCGCGCTGGTGGTGGGCTTTATCGGTCTGCGCTACGGCAGCGATTCTCCAGAATCCTACGGTCTGGGCAAAGCCGAAGAGCTGTTTGGTGAAGAGATCAGTGAAGAAGACCAAGAAACCGAAGATCAGGCGATGACCAAGTGGCAGATCTTTGTCGAATACGTGCTGAAAAATAAAGTGATTTGGCTGCTGTGCTTCGCCAACATCTTCCTGTACGTGGTGCGAATTGGCATCGATCAGTGGTCGACGGTGTATGCCTATCAGGAGTTAAAACTGTCGAAAGAGGTGGCAATCCAGGGCTTCACGCTGTTTGAAGTCGGTGCGTTAGTCGGCACGCTGCTGTGGGGCTGGTTGTCGGATTTGGCCAATGGCCGTCGCGCGCTGGTGGCGTGCGTGGCACTGGCGTTGATTATCGCCACGATCGGTATCTATCAACATGCCAGCAATCAATATGTTTATCTGGCCTCGCTGTTTGCGTTGGGTTTCCTGGTGTTTGGTCCACAACTCCTGATTGGCGTGGCAGCCGTGGGCTTTGTGCCGAAAAAAGCCATTGGCGCTGCCGATGGCATCAAAGGCACCTTTGCTTACCTGATTGGTGACAGTTTCGCGAAGTTAGGCTTAGGGATGATTGCGGATGGCACGCCGATCTTTGGCTTAACCGGTTGGGCCGGTACCTTTGCGGCGCTGGATGCGGCCGCGATCGGCTGCATTGCGTTGATGGCGATGGTGGCGGTGTTTGAAGAGCGCAAAATTCGGCGCGAGAAACGCCTGCAACGGCTCAAAGCGGCATAATCGTGCGCCCCGGTTTTCCGCCGGGGCTTTTTTATACGTTAATCCTGCTGACCTAAAACAAATTTATGCGCGGGGGAAAGGACGATTTTAGCTGACACCCTACATCCACAGAAAAGTAACCAACCTGTTACAGTCCGCTGCCACCTTGCCGATAACTCCCTTCAGAACCATTCCCATTTTTTGAACCACATTTTTCCGTTTCTGGGGTGTCTATGCGCTTCAATTATGACTTGTTACCGGGTGAGCTACTGACCTTCGAAGAGATTGCCCTGCGCTACACGCAGCAACATCCCGACGAGAAAGAGCTCACTGCACGCGGGTTGCTGAGCCCGTCGACCAGCTTTCGCAATTTGGTGATCCGCGCGCTGTTCGCGCAGGAGGAGATCAACAGCCCGATCGAGGATCTGCTGTTTGTCTCGGATGACAACGAGCGCAAAAACTATCTGCGTCGCTTTGAACATTATCTGAAGAACCAGCAGGCGTTTCTCTATTTCCGTCGCGACGATACCGCGCGCAAAGAAGGGCGCTGGAAAGTGGTGGGCGAAACCCAGGTCTTCGCCATGCTCGATCCCAATTCGGCCAGCGCGCAGAATTTGCTGAGCAGCCGCGGCTATAAGCTGGTGCTGATGCGTCAAACGGAAGAGGATGAGTATTGGCAACTGTTCGATGCGCAAGCGCATCCCTGTTTCCCACTGTCACGCAAGATCCAATTCCTCGTGGTGCTGAGCACGCCACAATACAAAGTACCGAGCGGTGTGATGCCCGGCACCGAAGTTGGGCGACGCGTAAAAGCCAAAGTATTGCAGCGCACCAGCCAGGCGGAATTCACCTCGGCGGTCAAAGCGCGCTACGGTGCCTGCATCATCACCGGCACGCAGTTGACCGAACGTCACAGCTGGCCGTGGGTGGAAGCCTGCTATATCGATACGCAAGAGAATGAAGAGGGTTTTCTGGCGGATAACAGTGCGGATAACGGCTTATTCCTGCGTAGCGACCTGCAGCGCTTGTTTATCAACAAAATGATAAGCATTAACGCGGAAACCGGTGAGGTGCTGTTTAATCCTGCGCTGGAAACTGAAGCGTTGATTACCCCTTTTTATCAGGCACTTGAGGGCAAAGTTTGCGCATTATGGGACGCGGTGCCGCCTGGCACGCGGAAAAGGCTGCGTAACTTGCGCTAGCGCTCGCGCAGATGGCGGTGCGATCCACCGCCATCCATAACAAATTTGAAATAACCTCGCTTTTGCCCGCCTATTCTGCCAATCAAAACCCCTACAGAATTGGATAATCATGCCGATAACTTTACTAACGCAGGGTAGTCACCGTGAACGATCTCTATACCGCCGATGGCGTGATGGATAAACATTCGCTCTGGCAGCGCTACGTTCCTCTGGTGCGGCATGAAGCGCTGCGCTTGCAGGTACGTTTGCCAGCCAGCGTTGAGCTTGACGATCTGCTGCAGGCCGGTGGCATTGGCTTATTAAATGCCGTGGAGCGCTACGATGCGCTGCAGGGCACCGCCTTTACCACCTACGCTGTGCAGCGTATCCGGGGAGCGATGCTGGATGAGCTGCGCAGTCGCGACTGGGCGCCACGCAGCGTGCGCAGAAATGCGCGCGAAGTCGCGGGTGCCATGCATCAGGTAGAACAAGCGTTGGGGCGCTCGGCTACTGAGCAGGAAGTGGCTGAACGACTGAATGTTTCGCTCGAGGAGTATCGGCAGATTCTGCTCGATACCAATAACAGCCAACTCTTCTCCTACGACGAGTATCGGGAAGAACACGGCGACAGTGCGGAGCTGGTGACGGAGGGGCACGAGGAAGCCAACCCGCTTCATCAGTTATTGGAAGGAAACCTACGTGACCGCGTAATTGAAGCGATTGAGGCGTTGCCTGAACGTGAAAAACTCGTGCTCACACTGTACTACCAGGAAGAACTGAACCTGAAGGAGATTGGCGCGGTGCTGGAAGTGGGGGAATCCCGCGTCAGTCAACTGCACAGTCAGGCGATCAAACGCCTGCGTGCCCGATTATCGGGGGCGCGCTAACAGACTCAGTTCCTGGCGATCGAAAAAAACAATAAAACCGGGGACTCAGCAATGGGAGCCAAAGTTAAAGCCAGACCTTTAAGTCGCTATCTTAAAGACTATAAGCACAGCCAAAGCAATTGTTCACACTGTGGCAAAGTTTTAGATCGTATGGCGTTAGTCTTTCGCGGCCAGATCATCAATAAAGAGGCCATCGCACGCATGGACCAAATGATTGACGATCAGGTGTGGATGAAACTCCAGCCAGAATTGACCGCCTTGTGTCGTTTTTGCAGCGATATTTTTTGTAACACTCACCCGAATTACTTCGACATTATGGCGTTTAAGCAATATCTGTTCGAGCAGACGGAGATGAGCCACAGTACCATTCGTGAGTATGTGGTACGTTTGCGTCGGCTTGATGACATGCTGAAAGCAAAAAATTTCCCCGCCGATCGGTTGAGTGGAAATAGCTGGCATGAATGCCTGGAGAACGATCTGCCTGATGCGGGTAATAATAATTACCGCATTGCACTGCGTAAATATGACCAGTTTTTAGGCTGGCAGCAGGGCTGATTGTGATCCCACCCTTGTTGTTGTCGAGCATGACAGCAACAAGGGCAGCCTGCATTGAATTCCGGGTGCGACTTTTCTCATCTTCTGCAACACTGTAGGGATAACTGCACATTGCCCGAATGGAGGCTGCATTGTCTTTACATCTTCTGCACCAGTTCCCCCGTCTTGAATTACTCGGTGCACCGACGCCGCTTGAGCATTTGCCACGGCTTTCTGACTACCTTGGTCGCGATATCTTTATTAAGCGCGATGACTTTACGCCGGTTGCCCTCGGCGGCAACAAGCTGCGCAAACTCGAATTCCTCGCCGCCGATGCGCTGCGCGAAGGCGCGGATGTGTTGTTAACGGCGGGCGCAATTCAGTCCAATCATGTGCGTCAAACAGCGGCGGTCGCGGCAAAGCTGGGTCTTAAATGCGTGGCGCTGCTGGAAAATCCAATTGGCACCACAGCAGAAAACTACCTCAGCAACGGTAACCGTCTGCTGCTCGATTTGATGGATGTGGAAATCGTCATGGTCGAGGCGCTGCACAATCCCACCGCACAGCTGGCCGCTCAGGCCGAACATCTCGAAGCGCAGGGATTCCGTCCGTATATTGTGCCGGTTGGCGGCTCCAATGCGCTCGGCGCGCTCGGCTACGTTGAGTGCGCGCAGGAGATCGCGCATCAGAGCGAAGGCGTGGTGGATTTCGCCGCCGTGGTGGTGGCCTCAGGCAGCGCGGGTACGCATGCCGGTTTAGCGATTGGTCTGGAGCAGCTGCTGCCAGATACCGAGCTGGTGGGCGTGACGGTTTCGCGTAAAATTGAGGCGCAGCTGCCGGTGGTCAAACGCATCCGCAGCGCGCTGGCTGAACAGCTGGAAGTGCAGACGCAAGCGCCGATCACCTTGTGGGATGATTACTTCGCCCCGCGTTACGGCGAGCCGAACGAAGAGGGGATGGCGGCGGTGAAGCTGCTAGCGCGGCTGGAAGGCATCATGCTCGATCCGGTTTACACCGGCAAAGCGATGGCCGGCTTGATCGATGGCATTGCGCAGAATCGCTTCCGTCGCGAAGGGCCGCTGCTGTTTGTGCATACCGGTGGATCGCCAGCGTTATTTGCTTATCACCCTTCGGTCTGAGAAAGATTTTAAAAACAGTTTATAATCCGCCGGTTATTGCAACGCGCACCCACCGTAGCGGCGCAATTTATTGCGCGATAAATCGCGCCGCTACGGTGGGTGCGGTGAATGAATCACGGTAGTCGTAAGATGCGCATTTATGCGCAGCAAAATAAGCACACAACAACACATCACAATAAATGGGGTAAACATGACTTTCTCTCCTATTCGTCGCCAAGTGGTGATGGGCATGATGGCGGTCGCGCTGGTTGCGGGCGTTAACGTTAAATCCTTCGCAGCAGAAGATTTGCTGGCAAAAGTGAAGAGCAAAGGCGAGCTGCGTGTGGGTCTGGAAGGCACCTATCCGCCGTTCAGCTTCCAGGATGAAAAAGGCCAGCTGACCGGCTTTGAAGTCGAGTTCGCGCAGGCGCTGGCCCAGCACCTTGGCGTGAAAGCCGATCTGCGTCCGACCAAATGGGACGGCATGCTGGCCTCGCTGGATTCCAAACGCATCGATGTGGTGATCAATCAGGTCACCATCTCGGCAGAGCGTCAGAAGAAGTATGACTTCTCCACGCCGTACACCATTTCTGGCGTGCAGGCGCTGACGCTGAAGCAAAACGCGGCGAGCATCACCAAGCCGGACGATCTGTCAGGCAAGAAAGTCGGCGTGGGTCTCGGCTCTAACTATGAACAGTGGCTGCGTGACAACGTCAAAGGCGTGGATATCCGCACCTATGATGATGACCCAACCAAATATCAGGATCTGCGTTCCAAACGTATTGATGCCATTCTGGTGGATCGCTTAGCGGCGCTGGATCTGGTGAAGAAAACCGGCGATACCATGGCGGTAGCGGGCCCAGCCTTCTCCCGTCTGGAATCGGGCGTGGCGCTGCGTAAAGGCAACGACGATCTGCTGAAAGCCATCGACTCCGCCATCGCGGATATGCAGAAAGATGGTTCGCTGAGCAAACTGTCTGAGAAATGGTTCGGCGCGGACGTCACTAAATAATGCAGGAAAGCTTACAACTGGTGCTGGATTCAGCACCATTTTTACTGAAAGGCGCGCTGTTCACGCTGCAGCTGAGTATCGGCGGGATGTTCTTCGGCCTGATTCTCGGCTTCGTGCTGGCGCTGATGCGCCTGTCGCACTTCTGGCCGATCAACTGGCTGGCGCGCATCTACGTGTCGATTTTCCGTGGCACACCGCTCATCGCCCAACTGTTTATGATCTATTACGGTCTGCCGCAGTTTGGTATCGAGCTGGATCCGATTCCGTCGGCGATGATTGGCTTGTCGCTGAATACCGCCGCTTACGCGTCTGAATCACTGCGTGGCGCGATTGCCGCGATTGAACGCGGGCAGTGGGAAGCCGCTGCCAGCATCGGCATGACGCCGTGGCAAACGCTGCGTCGTGTGATCCTGCCGCAGGCCGCGCGCACCGCGCTGCCGCCGCTGGGTAACAGCTTTATCAGCCTGGTGAAAGATACCTCGCTGGCCGCCACCATTCAGGTGCCTGAGCTGTTCCGTCAGGCGCAGCTCATCACCTCACGTACGCTGGAAGTGTTCACCATGTATCTGGCGGCCTCGCTGATCTATTGGGTGATGGCAACCGTGCTGTCGGCGTTGCAAAACCGCCTGGAAGCGCATGTGAATCGACAGGATCGGGAGGGCAAATGAGCGCAATTGAAGTCCGTCAGCTGGTGAAACAGTTTCACGGCCAGACGGTGCTGCACGGCATCGATCTCGATGTGGCGCCTGGCGAAGTGGTGGCGATTATCGGGCCGAGCGGCTCCGGTAAAACCACGCTGCTGCGCAGTATCAATCTGCTGGAAGTACCGGAAAGCGGACGTATCAAAGTGGGTGATATCGCCATTGATGCGGCGCTCGGCCTTAATAAGCAGAAGCAGTTGGTGCGCCAGTTGCGTCAGCAGGTGGGTTTTGTGTTCCAGAACTTCAATCTGTTCCCACACCGCTCGGTGCTGGAGAACATCATTGAAGGGCCGGTCATCGTCAAAGGCGAGCCGAAGGCGGAAGCCATCGCACGTGCGCGCAGTTTGCTGGAGAAAGTCGGTTTGCACGGCAAGGAAGAGAGCTTCCCACGCCGTCTCTCCGGTGGACAGCAGCAGCGTGTGGCGATTGCCCGCGCGCTGGCGATGCGTCCGGAAGTGATTTTGTTCGATGAGCCGACGTCGGCGCTCGATCCGGAGCTGGTGGGCGAGGTGCTAAACACCATTCGCGCGCTGGCGCAGGAGAAGCGCACCATGGTGATCGTCACTCATGAGATGAGCTTTGCGCGCGACGTCGCGGATCGCGCCATCTTTATGGATCAGGGGCGCATTGTGGAGCAGGGCGCGGCGAAAGCACTGTTCAGTAATCCACAGCAGGCGCGTACCCGGCAATTTCTCGACAAATTTCTTAACCAATAATCTCAAGCGTCGCCAGATAATGGCGACGCTTCATTTACCTTTCCCGCTCTTTCCTCTCTCAGTATTTTCCTAAAGTTACTTTGCGGTAATTTCGTAATTTATTGAATTTAAACCTTTATTCTGTATTAGATCCCTCGAAGCGATAAGACGTTTCTTTATTAGGAAAGTCCCGATTGAGACATCTTTGTAAATATAAATAATTCTTTACAAATTCATGGCGCAATTAGGACATAGCAATGACGACAGCCAGGAAAGAAGTCCTCTGGATCAACACGCTCAAAGGGGGCTGCATTTTGATGGTGGTGTTACATCACTCCATCATCACCACGTTCGCGCCTTCGCTGCATCATCTCACCGCTGGACTGCTGCCCGCGCACTGGTGGGTAGCGTTCAACACCTATCTGTCGCCGCTGCGCATGCCGGCCTTCTTCTTTGTTTCCGGTTTACTGGCCGCCAGCTCAATCACTAAAAAGAGCTGGCAAGAGGTGTTCACGAAGAAGTTCAGTAACATTGTCTATCTCTACCTGCTGTGGGGCGTGATTCAGTGGCTGAGTATTCACTACATCTCTACGCATTTGGGCGAGCGACTTTCCAGCACCAAAAACGCCGCCTACGCCGATACCCCGTTTGAGTTTGTAAAGCTGCTGATGACCTCAATGACCAGCCTGTGGTATCTCTACGCGCTGGCCGGATTCTTCCTGTTCACCAAGCTGTTCCACAAACAGAAAATGGCGTTAATGGCGCTGGCCGTTGTCGCCACCTACGCGGCACAGTTCAGCCTGATTCCCGGCTGGGGACCGGCCAGCGTGGCGCAGAACTATCTCTACTTCCTGCTCGGCGTTTACTTCAGTCAGGCATTGATTGAATTGAGTGAACTGAAGCGTCAGCACTGGTTGATGCTGGGCGGCATTGCGCTGATCGGTATGCTGCATCATGTTGGCGGCATCTATAAAAATCCGTTCTACAGCTTGCTGACCATCGTGTTTGGCATTGTGCTGTGCCGTTTCCTCAATGAACGCTTCAATATGGCGTGGCTCAACTGGATTGGCCGCAACACGCTGCAAATCTACGTGCTGCACCGCATATTTATTGAGCTGCTGGGGCTGAGTGCGATTGTGCTGGCGGTGCATTATGGCTGGTTTGACAATACCGTCTTTAGCTGGGCATGGGCGCTGCTGATGCCGATTACCGGCGTTGCATTGTGTACCAGCATTTCGCTGCTGGTGTGGACGCTACTCAATCGTGGTCCGGGCCGCATCTTGTTTATTTATCCGCGCCTGCTGCGTAAACCGACACTCGCACCCAAAAGCGAACCGCAGTAAAGGCGGAGCTATGCGATAAAAGAATGCATATTCCGTAGCGGCGCGATTTATCGCGCAATAAATTGCGCCGCTACATTGATTACGATGGGTGATATCAACGCCCAACATCGTCCAGTTTTCTGCCTTAACACAACGCTAATATCCCTGCTTATCCATTTGCCACATTAAATAATTAATTATTTAGGATTTGAATTTAATCTGGCATGCGAAAGGGTGGATTGTTCTTAATTTCCCGCAGTGATGTCTTTCACACTTATTTTCGTTAAATATCTTTTAGTGACTCTAATTAAGGCAAATTTCCTTAGCCTGCTCAGGGTTCTATTTTTGTCTGGATCTGTAAAGTATTGTTATATCAGGGCCACAAAAAAACATTTAGGACTTTCGCTACATCATGCCCGCGCTACCTGTTGAATAATCGTTTAATAATCATAAAGGCGTCATCGCTTAATTCCTCATACTTCTCCTTTAAGACCTACACAGCAACAGCAGCGGGAGTCATCATATGAATAACGCCAGGAAAGAAGATATCGCATGGATAAATACCCTCAAGGGAGCCTGCATATTACTGGTGGTGTTGTATCACACCGTATTACCTGGATTTGAAGGGACGGTAAAATTATTGACGGCAGGTTGGATCCCGGCCGAAATATGGGTGCAGTTTAATACCGTTTTATCGCCGCTGCGTATGCCCGCATTTTTCTTTGTTTCTGGCTTATTAGCCACCAATGGAATTTTAAATCGTCCCTGGAAACAGGTGTTTACCAGTCGAATTACCAATCTGTTTTATCTTTATATTTTGTGGGGCTTTATCCAGTGGTGGTCGATTGTTGGCATCTCAACCGAGATTACCGGACAGCGTATTTCGCAGAATCTGAATGCGGCGTATGCCGGCTCGCTGCTGGAGTTCTTAAAGCTCACATTCCTCGCCATGAGCACCTCGTGGTATCTCTACGGTTTGGCGATCTATTTCCTGTGCGCCAAAATCTTCAAACAGCAGAAAGTCGCGTTGCTGGTGGTGGCGATTGCGCTTAACTATCTGGCGGTGGAGAAGATTATTCCGTATTGGGGCCCGCAAAGCGTGGCGCAGTATTTCCTGTTCTTCCTGCTGGGCGCTTTCTGGAGCCCGATGATGTTGCGCATGAGCGAATGGCGTCGCGATAACATCGTGCCGTGGGCACTTTTGGCGGCGATCTCGGGTCTGCACATCATCTTAGGTCTGGATAAGAGTCTGTTCCTGTGCATCCTTGCCGTGCTGGGCAGCGTAGCGGCGTGCCGCTGGCTGAACGCACATTTCAAGATGAGCTATTTGAATTGGGTCGGGCGCAACACGCTGCAAATTTACGTGATTCATCGCATCTTCATTGAGTTCTTCGGGATGTCGGCGATTCTGTTCGCCCAGCGCCATCACCTGTTTGATCACGCGTGGTTCTCAATACTGTGGGCGTGTTTCTATCCGCTGGCGATCGTGGGGATTTGTTCGCTGTGTTCGGTCGCGGTGTGGCAGATGACTAACCGGGGATTGGGTCAGTCGCTGTTTGTGTTCCCAACGTTGATTGGATTGAAGCGGAATAAGTCGGCGGCGTAAAAATGGGTCGCCATGAATATGAATGGCGACCCTACACGTAGGGTGCGCATTTATGCGCACCGGGTTGTTATCGTTAACCGATGGTCATCAAACTCGCATTACCGCCCGCCGCGGCGGTATTGACGCTCAGTGAGCGCTCAATCAGTAAACGCTCCAGCAGCAGATTGGTTTCCCCGCGGGCAAAGCCCTGTACCGAAACAATCGCGCCCTCGCGTGCCGCCACCTGCTCGCACAGGCTGCGCAGTTGATCGGCATCACCGTGATAAATCACCGCATCAAACTCTGCTACCAGCGCATCCTTCACCAACTTCACGTGCGCCTGCACCTCTGCAGGTAACGATTTACGCAGTGAACGATGCAGCTCATCGTCCTGCCACAACGCCTGGCTGCCGACACTGGTCACTGCCGCCAACTGCGTCAGCGCATCGTCTTCATTATCCGCGACGCACAGCACATGCTCGCGCGGCAGCAGGGTGAAGGTGTTACGCTCGCCAGTTGGGCCTGGCAGCAAACGCACAGTGCCGGCCTGCGCCAGCTCGTCATAACGTTGACACAGCGCCAGCAGTTCGGGTTTATCTTTTGCCCACTGCTGCAATGCCTGATGCGCGCGCATCAGTTCCGTGCGCACCGTGCTATCAACCGGACGCTCGGCATCCTGACGATCAAAGGTGATACGCAGCGCGCCATCAGGACGATTGGCCAGCAAGCGATAGAGATAGAGCGGGCCGCCGGCTTTCGGACCGGTTCCGGATAAACCTTCACCGCCGAATGGCTGCACGCCAACCACCGCACCCACCATATTGCGGTTGACGTACAGGTTGCCGACTTTGGCGTTCGCCGTCACTTGCGCGATGGTTTCATCGATACGCGTGTGCACGCCGAGCGTCAGACCGTAACCCGAGGCGTTGATTTGCTCCACCAGCTGCGGCAAATTGTTGCGCGCGAAACGCACCACGTGCAGCACCGGACCAAACACCTCTTTATCCAGATCGCTAACCTGATTCAGCTCAATCAGCGTGGGTTTGATAAAGGTGCCGCTGTTCCACTCTTTGCTGTCCTGTGGATTCTCCTGTGCCGCCTGATAGACGGTGAAGCCTTTGTTGCGCAGCGCCTGAATGTGGCGTTCGATATTGGCTTTTGCTTCGGCATCAATCACCGGACCAATGTCGGTTGAGAGGCGTTCCGGATTGCCCATGCGGCATTCCGCCATCGCGCCACGCAGCATTTTCAGCGTGTGATCGGCCACATCATCCTGTACGCACAGTAGACGCAGCGCCGAGCAGCGTTGACCGGCGCTATCGAACGCCGAGGCAACGATATCGACCACCACCTGTTCGGTGAGCGCGGAGGAATCAACAATCATTGCGTTCATGCCGCCGGTTTCAGCGACAAGCGGCGTGGGGCGACCTTGTGGATCGAGACGACCGGCCAGATTACGCTGCAGCAGCGTCGCCACTGCAGTTGAACCGGTGAACATCACACCGCGCACGCGCTCGTCGCCGGTCAGTTGTGCACCCACGGTTTCGCCCTGGCCCGGCAGCAGTTGCAGCACGCCCGCCGGCACGCCGGCATCCAGCAGAATTTGCACCGCCTGTGCGGCGATCAGCGGCGTTTGCTCCGCCGGTTTCGCCAGCACGCTGTTGCCCGCCGCCAGCGCGGCAGCAATTTGCCCGGTAAAGATCGCCAGCGGGAAGTTCCACGGGCTGATGCACACCACCGGGCCGAGCGGACGATGGGTTTCGTTATCGAAATCATCGCGCACCATGCCGGCGTAGTAGTAGAGGAAATCGACCGCTTCACGCACTTCGGCAATGGCGTTGTTGTAGGTCTTACCCGCTTCACGCACCAGCAAACCAATCAGCTGCTGCATCTGGCCTTCCATCGCTTCGGCCGCACGCTCCAGAATGGCGGCGCGCTCCTGCGGCGGCGTGGCGAACCAGATTGGCCCGGCATTCACCGCCGCATCCAGCGCAGCCGACACTTCAGCTTCGCTGGCTTCGCGCACGCTGCCCACCACATCCGCAGGCGCGGAAGGATTAAGCACTGGGCGGCTGACGCCGTCACCTAACTGGCCTTCCACCAGCGGCTGAGCGATCCACGGCTGGCTGGCGCTGTTGAGCAGGGCGCTGGACAGCGACGCCAGACGGTGTTCGTTGGCCAGATCGAGACCGGCCGAGTTGGCACGCTTCGCGCCGTACAGATCGCGCGGCAGCGGAATTTTCGGATGTGGCAGACCGACCGCACCTTCCGCGACGCCCATTTTCTCAACGGCGGCGACGGGATCGGCCACCAGTTCATCCAGCGGCAAGGTGTTGTCGGCAATGCGGTTGACAAACGAGGTATTGGCCCCGTTCTCCAGCAGACGGCGCACCAGATACGCCAGCAGCGTTTCGTGGGTACCGACCGGCGCATAAATACGGCACGGACGATTGAGTTTGCCGTCGGCGACTTTGCCCACCACCTGCTCATACAGCGGTTCACCCATGCCGTGCAGGCACTGGAATTCGTACTGTCCCGGATAATAGTTGTTGCCCGCCAGCTGGTAGATCGCTGCCAACGTGTGCGCATTGTGCGTGGCAAACTGCGGATAGATCAGGTTCGGCACCGCCAGCAGCTTGCGTGCGCAGGCCAGATAGGAGATGTCGGTATACACCTTGCGGGTGTAAACCGGATAGCCTTCCAGGCCATCAATCTGCGCGCGTTTGATTTCGCTATCCCAATACGCGCCTTTTACCAGGCGGATCATCAGGCGGCGACGGCTGCGCTGCGCCAGATCGATCAGCGCATCAATCACAAACGGACAGCGCTTCTGATAGGCCTGAATCACAAAGCCGATGCCGTTCCAGCCTTCCAGCTCCGGTTCAAAGCAGAGTTTTTCCAGTAAATCGAGCGACAGCTCCAGACGATCCGCTTCTTCGGCATCGATGTTGATACCGATGTCATACGAGCGCGCCAGCAGCGTCAGCGATTTGAGGATCGGATAGAGCTCGTCCATCACGCGCTCATACTGCGCGCGGCTGTAGCGTGGATGCAGTGCCGACAGCTTAATCGAGATGCCCGGACCTTCATAAATGCCGCGACCATTGGACGCTTTACCAATGGCGTGAATCGCCTGTTGGTAGGAAACCAAATAGGCTTTGGCATCGCTGGCGGTCAGCGCCGCTTCGCCGAGCATATCGTAAGAGTAACGGAAACCTTTCTCTTCCAGCTTGCGGGCATTGGCCAGCGCTTCGGCGATGGTTTCACCCGTAACAAACTGCTCGCCCATCAGGCGCATCGCCATATCCACGCCCTTGCGGATCAGCGGTTCACCGCTCTTGCCGATAATGCGATTGAGCGATCGCGACAGGTTAGCTTCGTTATGGGTAGAAACCAGACGGCCGGTAAACAGCAAGCCCCAGGTGGCCGCATTGACAAACATCGACGGACTGCGGCCCAGATGCGACTGCCAGTTACCGTTGCTGATCTTGTCGCGGATGAGCGCATCACGCGTCGGCTTATCCGGAATACGCAGCAGCGCTTCCGCCAGACACATCAGCGCCACGCCTTCCTGTGAAGAGAGTGAAAACTCCTGCAGCAAACTTTGCACCATGCCCGCGCGGCCCGTTGCGCCTTTTTGGTGGCGCAGCTTATCGGCGAGGCTATAAGCCAGCTGATGCGTTTTCTCCGCCAGCGGGGCAGGGAGACGTGCTTGTTCCAGCAGCATCGGCACCGCATCCGTTTCCGGACGACGCCAGGCGGCAGTGATAGCCGCGCGGCTGACCGACTGCGGTAAAATATGTTCAGCGAAGTCGAGGAAAGGTTGCAGCGCCTCGTCGGGCACGCTCTCATCACCGGCGGCATCAATCAGCAACTGGGGGATTTCTGGCACGGATTCACCGGCTTCCAGCTGCTCAAGATAGTTAAAAATCGCCTGCTTAATGAGCCAGTGTGATGTGCGGTCCAGCTTTTGTGCCGCCAGTTTAATGCGATCGCGGGTGGCTTCATCCAGCTTCACCCCCATGGTAGTGCTTCCCATGATGTCCTCGTCCTCAGAATAGTGATTCAACTCCAGCGTGGCAGCAATATCACCTATGTTGCAACTTTGTGCAACCTATGTTGCGGGCAGGTCGCCATGAATGGCGACCCTACCTACAGCGTCTGGCTTCGTAGGGGCGCCATGAATGGCGACCTTACCTACAACGTCTGGCTTCGTAGGGGCGCCATTTATGGCGACCAGGGTGCAACCATAGTGTGATCAGGTGCAACCTCTAAGCAGAGAAAACGCAGCATCAGTGTCATCATTGTGACAGCTGTGTTAAATGCATTGTGCGCGCCGCACCTTTGCGGCAGGATACCGCGCCTTAAGAGAAATCGCTTTCTCTGGATGCGGTGAAATCATGCTGCTGTCCCGTTCCGACAGCGCTGATACACAAGATTTCTCTTGATGGATCAAATAATAAGTGGAGAGACTGATGAGTGTAAGTACACCGATGTTGGTGACCTTTGTAGTGTATATCCTTGGGATGGTGTTAATCGGTTTCATCGCCTGGCGATCAACCAAAAGTTTCGATGACTATATCCTTGGCGGCCGCAGTTTAGGCAGCGTTGTCACTGCGCTGTCAGCCGGTGCGTCCGACATGAGCGGCTGGTTATTAATGGGCCTGCCGGGCGCCATTTTCCTCTCAGGTATCTCAGAAAGCTGGATCGCTATCGGCCTGATCATTGGTGCATGGTTGAACTGGCGCATTGTTGCCGGTCGTCTGCGCGTGCAAACCGAGCATCATGATAATGCGTTAACCCTGCCGGACTTCTTCTCCAGCCGTTTCGAGGATAACAGCAAGCTGCTGCGCGTGATCTCGGCGGTGGTGATTCTGATCTTCTTCACGATCTATTGTGCCTCTGGCGTGGTCGCCGGTGCGCGTCTGTTTGAAAGCACCTTCGGTATGGATTACCAAACCGCGCTGTGGGCCGGTGCTGCCGCAACCATTCTCTACACGCTGGTGGGCGGTTTCCTTGCGGTAAGCTGGACCGATACCGTGCAGGCCAGTCTGATGATCTTCGCGCTGATTTTGACGCCAATCATCGTGATTGTCGCTGTGGGCGGCCTGGATGACTCATTGGCGGTGATCAGAGCGAAAAGCCTCGAAAACCTCGACATGCTGAAGGGACTGAACTTTGTCGCGGTGATTTCACTGCTCGGTTGGGGCCTTGGCTACTTTGGTCAGCCGCATATTCTGGCGCGCTTTATGGCGGCCGACTCGCATCACACTATCCGTAGCGCACGTCGTATCGGCATGATTTGGATGATCCTGTGCCTCGGTGGCGCGGTGGCGGTGGGCTTCTTCGGTATCGCCTACTTCCAGAACCATCCCGATCAGGCGGCGGGCGTAAGTCAGAACGGCGAGCGAATCTTTATCGAACTGGCGCGAATTCTGTTCAACCCGTGGATTGCCGGTATCTTGCTGTCGGCGATTCTGGCGGCGGTGATGTCGACCTTGAGCTGCCAGCTGCTGGTGTGCTCAAGTGCCTTGACCGAAGATCTCTATAAAGGCTTTTTGCGTAAAAACGCCAGCCAGAAAGAGCTGGTGTGGGTAGGACGCTTGATGGTGCTGGTGATTGCGTTGATTGCTATCGCGCTGGCGGCCAATCCGGAAAACCGGGTGCTGGGTCTGGTGAGCTACGCGTGGGCAGGCTTCGGTGCGGCGTTTGGTCCAGTGGTGCTGTTCGGTGTGTGCTGGAAGCGTATGACGCGCAACGGCGCGCTGGCGGGTATGGTGATTGGCGCGCTGACCGTGCTGTTGTGGAAAGATTATGGCTACGCAGCGCTGTATGAAATCATCCCAGGCTTTGCGTTCGCCAGTATCGCGATTGTGGTGTTCAGCCTGTTGGGTCGCGGCCCATCTGAAGCGGCGCAGCAGCGCTTTGCGGCGGCAGAAGCGCAATATCAAAGCAAGTAATCCGTAGGGTCGCCATTCATGGCGACCTCGATCGTAAGGTCGTCATGAATGGCGACCCCTTCGCTAAACCCAGGTGCGCATGAATGCGCACCCTACAAAATCCCTCTCCTAAGAACGCAAAAAACAAATTAATTTCGTGCAGTGACTTGTATTTCTCCCTTCGATAATGATAATCGATATCGTTCGCACTTTACGTATTTTTACCTAAGGTTTACCCTTCTTAAAATTCAAGAGGTTGGTGATGTTCGTACCGTTTCTCATTATGTTGCGCGAAGGTCTGGAAGCCGCGCTCATCGTCAGCCTGATTGCCAGCTATCTCAAACGCACCCAGCGCACCCAATGGTTTCCCGCCATGTGGGCTGGCGTCTTTATTGCCGCCGCGCTGTGTCTGGCGCTGGGCATCTTTATCAATGAAACCACCGGCGAGTTCCCGCAGAAACAGCAGGAACTGTTTGAAGGGATTGTCGCGGTCATTGCCGTGGTGATCCTGACATCGATGGTGTTTTGGATGCGCAAAGTGTCGCGCAATATCAAAGCCACGCTGGAAAAGTCCGTCGATCAGGCGCTGCAGAAGCAGGGCAGCAGCGGCTTCCCGCTGGTGCTGATGGTATTTCTGGCGGTGGCGCGTGAAGGGCTGGAATCGGTGTTCTTCCTGTTGGCGGCATTCACCCAGGATGTGGGTTATGCGCCGCCGATGGGCGCGGTGCTTGGTCTTGCGACCGCCGTGGCGCTGGGATTTTTGCTCTATTACGGCGGCATTCGCCTGAATCTGGCGCATTTTTTCCGCTGGACCAGCTTGTTCATTCTGTTTGTCGCCGCTGGACTGGCCGCCGGTGCTATTCGCGCCTTCCATGAAGCCGGATTGTGGAATCACTTCCAGGATGTGGCGTTTGATCTGAGCAACACGCTCTCAACACATTCGGTGTTCGGCACGCTGCTGGAAGGGATTCTGGGTTATCAGGAAACGCCAAGCGTTAGCGAAGTGGCGGTGTGGCTGATCTATCTGATTCCGGCGCTGCTGCTGTTTTTCTTTCCGGCTCGACCTCCGGTCAACGCGGCACGCACCACACGCTGAAATTAATTCAGGCGCGATTGCGCGCCTGATCTTCTCTCTAACAGGGATATCACTATGACGATTCGCTTCCGCCGCAAGGCGCTGTTGGTTTCAATGCTGGCGCTTTCCGGCGCCGCCTCTGCTGCGGCCATCCCGCAAGTCACGGTCACCGTGACCGATAAACAATGTGAGCCGATGTCGCTCAATGTGCAGGCCGGTAAAACCCAGTTCATTATCAAGAACAACAGCCAGAAAGCGCTGGAGTGGGAGATTCTGAAAGGCGTCATGGTGGTGGAAGAGCGTGAAAACATCGCGCCAGGCTTCAGCCAGAAACTCACCGCGAATCTGGAAGCGGGCGAATATGAGATGACCTGCGGCCTGCTCAGCAACCCGAAAGGCAAACTGGTGGTGAGCGGCGCTACGCAGAAAGCCGCGACCGGTAAGCCTGACGTGCTGGAGTTGGTCGGCCCCATCGCCGACTACAAAGTCTACGTCATGAATGAAGTGAAAGCGTTAGTCACCGGCACCAAAGCGTTTACCGATGCGGTGAAAGCCGGCGACATTGAGAAAGCCAGGGCGCTCTATGCGCCAACGCGTGTGCATTACGAGCGCATCGAACCGATTGCTGAGCTGTTCTCCGATCTGGATGGCAGTATTGATGCGCGTGAAGACGACTTCGAGAAGAAAAACGAAGATCCGAAATTCACCGGCTTCCACCGTCTGGAAAAAATCCTGTTCGCGGATAACACCACCAAAGGTGCTGAAGTGTTTGCCACTCAGCTGAATCAGGATGTGTTGGATCTGCAAACCCGCATCAGCGAACTGGCGTTTCCACCCGTCAAAGTGGTGGGCGGCGCGGCGGGTCTGATTGAAGAAGTGGCCTCCAGCAAAATCTCCGGAGAAGAAGACCGCTACAGCCGTACCGATCTTTCTGACTTCAAGGCTAACATCGACGGCGCGCAGAAAATTGTTGATCTGCTGCGTCCGCTGCTGCTGAAAAACAATCCGCAGCTGCTGGCGAAAGTGGATGCTAACTTCAAAAAAGTGGACGGCATCCTCAGCAAATATCGCACGCAAGACGGCTATGAGTCGTACGAAAAACTGACCACCGCTGACCGTAACGCGCTAAAAGGCCCGATTACCACCCTGGCGGAAGATCTCTCATTACTGCGTGGAACTTTAGGTCTCGACTGATCATGAGTAATAAAAATGACGCGGCGCAGCCGTCGCGTCGTCGACTTTTGCAGGGATTAGGCATGTTGGGCGGCGCGGCCGCCCTGAGCGGCGGTTGTCCGTTCCATACCGCCGCCGCCGATAGCTTCTCTCCCGGCACGGTTGCACCCAACTCGCGTCAACAGGCGCAACCTTTTTACGGCGCGCATCAGGCGGGTATCGTTACGCCACAACAGGCGTCGATGATGCTGGTGGCGTTTGATGTGCTGGCCAGCGACAAAGCCGATCTTGAGCGCCTGTTCCGCTTGCTGACTGCGCGCTTCGCTTTTCTCACGCAAGGTGGACCGGCGCCCGCCGTCACCAACCCTCAGTTGCCGCCGATGGATTCGGGGATTCTCGGTGCTGATATCGCACCCGATAATCTCACCCTGACACTGTCGGTCGGCACCTCGCTGTTTGATGAGCGCTTCGGCTTGAGCAAACACAAGCCCGCGCAGTTGCAAACCATGACGCGGTTTCCTAACGATTCGCTGGATGCCGAACAGTGCCATGGCGATCTGCTGCTACAAATCTGCGCCAACACCCAGGATACGGTCATTCACGCGCTGCGCGACATCATTAAACACACGCCCGATCTGCTGGCAGTGCGCTGGCGTCGTGACGGCTTTATTGCCGATCATGCGGCGCGCAGCAACGGCAAGGAAACCCCTATAAACCTGCTGGGATTTAAAGATGGCACCGCCAATCCCGATACCCATAATCCGGCGTTAATGAACCAGCTGTTGTGGGTCACCGACGAGCAGCAGGAACCCGCGTGGACGCGCGGTGGCAGCTATCAGGCGGTACGCATCATTCGTTTCCACGTGGAAATGTGGGACCGCACGCCGCTCGGTGAGCAGCAAACTATCTTTGGCCGTGACAAGTTGTCGGGTGCGCCGCTCGGCATGAAAAACGAGCATGACGTGCCGGATTACAATAACGATCCGGATGGTGATGTGATTGCGCTGGATGCACATATTCGCCTCGCCAATCCGCGCACGCGGGAAACCGACAGCAGTTTGATGCTGCGGCGCGGTTACAGTTATTCCAGCGGTATTACCGGATCGGGCCAGCTGGATATGGGGTTATTGTTTGTTTGCTACCAGCATGATTTAGCCAAAGGCTTTATTACCGTGCAGCAGCGCCTCAATGGCGAAGCGCTGGAAGAATATATTCGCCCGATTGGCGGCGGATACTTTTTCGCGCTGCCGGGCGTGGCGGATGAAAATCATTATCTTGGACAACCTTTACTGCAAGCCTGATTAATAAATGTGCAGCGCCTGCGTTGGCTACCGCCCGCAGGCGCATTTGTTAAGCATTCCTTAAACTTTCCGCTAGATACAGCTTCTTCCGAATGTGTATCAAAACTTCGCTGACCCGCTAATAAACCATCTATCTGATTAATCTACTAAATTTAATTTAAGGTGTAGGCGCTCAGGCTTCGCTTATCATTTTTTCTTTACCGGGACGTAAAATTAATGTTGCAAACCACCGCAAATATGATGCACTTTATTCATAAGCGTTGTCAGTTGTGTGGCTAAGCCACTGGAGTTCGCGCATGATTCGTCTCTCTCTGGGACAGTTAAATAGTTTCAACACACGCAGTACTCTGCGGGGGATTTTTTCCCTCAAAAGCAACCTCTCTCAATTTAAAACTTCGTTCTCGTTCAATCTCATTTTGTTAACCGGTGCGCGCCTGCGTCTCGGCGCTGATGCACACCATTCTCACTGGCTCGATACGGCTTACAAGGAAGCCAACTAAAAACCTCTAAAGCGTTCAAGTCATCGCCGCGGGTGATCCGCCGCGATAAATGAAACCAACTGTAAGGTGCCACTATGGGAAGACAGAAAGCAGTGATCAAAGCACGTCGTGAAGCCAGACGCGTTATTCGTAGCGACTCTCGCAGTCACCGTCAGCGTGAAGAAGAATCGGTCACTTCGCTGGTGCAGATGGGTGGGTTGGATTCGATCGGTATGGCACGTGATGCACGTGACCGCGGGCCGATTGAAGCCAGAAATGAAGCTCAGGCACACTATCTCCATGCCATAGAAACGAAACAGCTTATTTTCGCCACCGGTGAAGCCGGCTGCGGAAAAACCTGGATTAGCGCAGCCAAAGCGGCTGAGGCCCTGATCAATAAGGATATCGAAAGGATTATTGTGACGCGCCCGGTTCTGCAGGCGGATGAAGATCTCGGTTTCCTCCCCGGAGACATTTCCGAGAAATTCGCGCCTTATTTCCGACCGGTATATGACGTTCTGGTTAAACGTCTCGGCGCTTCCTTTATGCAATACTGCCTGCGGCCCGAAATCGCCAAGGTAGAGATCGCGCCCTTCGCCTACATGCGTGGACGTACCTTTGAAAATGCGGTGGTGATCCTTGATGAGGCACAAAACGTCACTGCCGCACAGATGAAGATGTTCCTGACTCGCCTGGGGGAAAACGTAACGGTTATCGTCAACGGCGATATCACCCAGTGCGACCTGCCGTCCCATGCTAAATCTGGCCTTGCCGATGCGTTAGCACGCTTCGAAGAGGATGAGATGATTGGCGTGGTGCGTTTCGGCAAAGAGGATTGCGTCCGTTCAGCGCTGTGTCAACGAACGCTGCACGCTTACAGTTAACCGTTTGATTGAGAATGTAGCTAAGCAAAACCCGGCGCAAGCCGGGTTTTTTATGCATGAATTCACTGCGAATACCGGCAGCGCAACACAGCAAATGATATGCCACGCCAAAAGAGTTTTCTCCCGAGCCCTGATTTCTCCTTACCCTGAAAAGAAAACGGTCTCACGAAAAACCCGGCGTGAGCAGGGACATTCAGCCTCCTGCGCAATCAGAAGAGTGGGGCGCACTCAAACTTCTTGCGGTAATCGCGCGGGCTCAATTGATAGTGCTGGCTGAACACCCGTGAAAAGTACAGCGGATCTTCATAGCCCACCGCGCGCGCAACCTGAGTGACATTGAGCTGGGTATGCCAAAGTAAATCACAGGCGCGTGAAACACGCTGCTGTTCCCGCCAGCCATAAATGGTATTACCCATCTCTTTGCGGAATAGGTGCGTCAAACGAGAGGTTGAGAGGAACGTCATGCGCGCGAGTTCTTCAATACGCGTGTCTTGGGAAAGGTGTTCATTAATGTAATCGCAAACCGTTTGAATTCGCGGGTCTCGGTTATGACGATTACTGGAAGGCTGGAGCTGGAAGGTAGTTAAAATGATGCGCTCAAGTGCATTCATGGCCATGGCTTCTGGCAGCGCAGCGCCTAGCGCATTACTCGCGATGACCTCTTTAAAGAGCTGAACCATTTGCTGGCGCTGAGCCTCATCGGGGAGTGTCATGCGACCAATATGTCCCTGCTTAGTATCCCAGCGCAGCCAATCAATCCAGTAGGGACGAGGGATAAAATAGATCCAGAGATGATCCCATGCGATGCTCTCTTTGGCCCTGCCATAATGGTGAATTACGCCCGGTGGGAAAAGTAACATCTCATGTTGCTGACAGTGAAACTCCCCCTCTGCATGATGAATAATCCCTTCGCCTTTCAGCGTCAGGTTAATCATGTACCCTTTCATGCCGTTAGGGCGATGGATGAAAAAGTCGAGTTTGCTACCGGGGCTTATCGGAGTGAACCCGGAGACCATAAATGCGTTGAAGGTAAAGCTTTTCATGAGCGGAGAAAAACTCAACATATCCGCATCTTGTAATTCTTCCATTGGCATCCCCCGGGCTTAAAAATTCGGCATACTATAAATGACTCCCTCCATCGCTGAAGGGAATAGGTATGAAAATTGTTAAAGAGATCACTCCTGGCTTTGCCAGCTTTTACCGGCAATTGACGTAGCCGATACGTCATCTTGCTGATAACGTCCGGCAGAAAGATCCTGCGCAACGCGACTGTAGAAATTATCCAGTTTGTAAAACCACAGCAGCACCAGATTCAGAGCCGCAAGGATCAGAGGGAAAAAGATAAACAGGAATTCGATGGTCTTAATCACTGTTTCAGACTGAGGCGTGCTGCCCCCACTGACAAAACCTGCCGCCCCCAAAATCCAGCCAACGCTTGCCGTACCCAGCCCCATCCCCAGCGTTTGACCGAGCGTTCCCGCGCTAAAGAGGATTCCTTCGATACGTAGCCCGGTTCGCCATTCTCCATAATCGATGGTGTCAGCCAGCAGTGCGAACATGGTGGCACCAATCCCGCAGAAGCCCACGCTGCGAACTGCCGTCGCCATTATCACGAAGAACGCATCCTGCTTGTTGAGTAACGGCAGCAGGTAAGCAATACAACAGACGATCAGTCCAAGCATGGCAAGACGTCGTTTACCCAATTTTTTAAGCAGTAAGGGAATAATCATCAAGGTGAGCAAGCCCGGGATGTATTGGGCCATGCTGATATAAGCAATCAGCGAAACATCTGACAGGATATATTTTGAATAATAAACGCCTACCGCTGACAATGCCGTGAGGCTAGTGAAGGTGATCATCAGATAAAAAAAGATGATGATCCAATAACGATTGGCCATGACTGAGCGCACGACCTGTCTGGTATTAATTCGCTGGCTATTGTCACTGCTAATTGGCTCCACGCGTTCCCGGGTTCCAAGCGCGGTCAACAGCAGAAAAACCGCCGTAAACACGCCGAAAATCGCGAAGACGATTATCCAGGATGTGCTGGTGTTGCCAAAGAACGCCACCATCGGCAGGGTTAACACCCCAACGGTAAGTGAGCCACAGGTGGAGAAGCCTTTTCGAAAAACGCTCAGCATGCCACGTTGATAATTGTCGCGCGTGATCAAAGCCAGCAGCGAGCCGTAAGCGATATTGTTGGCGGTAAACATGATGTTGGTCAGTAAATAGGTAATGCAGACATAGGTTACTTGCCATGTATAGCTCACGTCCGGGACAGTGGACATTAAAAATGCCGACAGGCCAAAAGGTACGGCGGTCCATAATACCCATGGGCGAGCCTTACCCCGTTTAGATCGCGTTTTATCAATGCGTATCCCGACATAAATGCAAATTATGCCATCCAGTACGCGGGCAAAAAACATTAGCGATCCAACCAACAGCGCCGATACCCCGACAACATCGGTGTAATAAAACGCCAGAAAGGTCACCATTAACGTATAGGTTAAGTTGGTGCCGTAATCGCCCACGCCAAAAGCCAGGCGTTCACGGGTGCTAATGCGCTGCAAATCCTGATGCGATGCGTTATCCGTCATCACGCGTTCTCCACTTCAAATATAGCGACGCCCCAATCGGACAGGTTCAGCGTCTCTCCTTTTATGTAACGCTGCTTGCTCAGCAACTCCTCTCCGCAAGTAAACGGAAGGGTAACCTTTTGAGGCTGACTGGAATAATTCAGAAAGAAAAGCAGCGTATTGCCTGAACGATTCACCGCGCGTTTGACCGCCAGCGGGAAGCGCAACGGCGATGTTGCGACGTTCAGATTGGTTTTGTTAAGGAGTTCAAGCAGTACGGCTTCCACTGCATCAGAATTGATGCTGCAGCCGACATAAGTTGTCGTCCCGGCTCCGTAGCGGTTGTGAACAATCGCCGCATATTTGTTCCAGTAGGGATGTTGATAGCGAGCCCAGACTTCAGCACCGGCATCCGCCTCCAGCAACTCCATCCAGTGATTCACCTCGGCAGATTCCGCTGAGATGTTCAGCAGATCAGACTGAAGGGTTACCTCGTGTGGCTCAACGAAAAGCTGATAACTGGCGCCGATAGCTTCCCGGAGGATGGCCGGTTGCCGGGTATGCCGTACTTTGAGGTGTTCATTGGCAAAGCCAGACTTGAAGGAATACAGAATATGTCCGCCTTCCTCGGAAAATCGGTTCAGGCGCTGCAATGATTCCGCTGACACCGCGTAAAGCAGGGGCGCTATCAACAATGAGTAACGAGACAGTCGGGGATCATCGACGGTCAGAATGTCCACCTCAATATTGAGGCGATAAAGCGCATCATAATAGGTGCGAACCGTGTCGTTATACTGATGTTCCTTATGGCGACCAAACTGATGTCCCTTATAAGGGTGCCAGTCAACGGCCGTCAGCGAGTCGTGACTGACCAGCAGCGCCACACGATTGGTTTTTTTCAGACCGGCTAACTGTGGCGAGAGGCGTGCGAAGGCCTGACCAACCTCTTTAGCCTCATCAAAGATCGGGTTCGGCTCCAGATCGTGGCTGAGCAGTCCCTTCCAATAGGTTTCATAAGCATTGTGCAACGAGTGCCAGTGCCAATAGCTCACCATGGCTGCCCCGGAAGCAATGTGGCTAAAAGCCTGAAGGCGCAGCTGGCCAGGGTAGGGGGTCCAGTTCTTAAAAGCCTGAGCCTGGGTTTCCAGAACCAGATAATTTGTATCTTTTGTCGTGCGTGCGATGTCCCCGCAAAAGGCAATTTCCACGCCGGTAAGCTGATGCTGGCCAGGGTGATAGATATCCACGCCGGTAATATCGAGCGCCGAGGATGCGTTAAAGTGGTCGACTTCCCCGCGCACACCAAAGGACCAGGTTCGCCATTCGAAATCGAAATTATGCGTAATAAACTGACCAGGCAGACGATACTCACTCACCAGCGTTGCCTGCCACGCCAGGAAATCCGTAACCAGCCCACGCTGATAGCGCTGGAAAGCCGCGCCAAGACTCGCATTAATGGTGCTTTCCAGCGGCGGGAAATCTTGCCATGCATCAATTCGATTGCTCCAGTAATCTAGCCCATATTCGGCATTGAGCTTTTCAAGATCATCACCGAACTGTTTTTTCAGTTGCTCAACAAACCC
Source organism: Enterobacter ludwigii (assembly GCA_900068845.1). Taxonomy (GTDB): domain Bacteria; phylum Pseudomonadota; class Gammaproteobacteria; order Enterobacterales; family Enterobacteriaceae; genus Pantoea; species Pantoea ludwigii_A. Next base: position 495,563 of record CEFQ01000005.1, on the reverse strand, counting down.
CCGCTGTACGTGATCGCCACAGGTATCATAATATTTCGTTTCATTATCAATCTGATACCCGATCACCGCTGGATGGTTAGCGGTAGCGCTTAAGAGCGCGCGAATAATCCGCTCAGCGTATCGCAGGTAGATGGGGCTGGTGATATCCATCTTTTGACGATGACCGTATTTGTTCACCCCCTGCGGGGTGGTGGCCATCACGGAAGGGTGTTTTTTCGCCAGCCATGCCGGGATCGCGTAAGTCGGGGTACCAATAATCACGGCAATCTGGTTTTCATGCATGCGATCCAGCACGGTTAGAACACTGGAAAAGTCAAAGTCGCCATCCTGCCGCTCATAACTGCTCCAGGTGCTTTCCGCGATACGAACAACATTGATGCCAGCGGCCTTCATCAGACGAATGTCTTCATCAAGCCTCTCTTCAGGCATGTATTCCCGGTAGTAAGCGACACCATAAAGTAACTTTTCCATTTTTTATCTGCCTCTTGATGTAAGTATCTGGCAGGTAAATTAGAGGAAGGAGGCCGGTCATAGATGAAGCATGTCGCTGGCAACATAGAGAAACTCGCTCCTTGCTAAGTCTTATGAAGGGCATCACAAAAAGGAGGCATCGTCAGGCTTCACTAGACATTTTAACGAAGTAAATTCACACCTAAAATCGGCGTATGAGCCTTAAGCAAGGTTAATTTGCAGACCAACGCCTGTCATTTAAAAGAAACAGTAATTCTTCAGATATTAAGGTTGGGTTAATCTTTTGGCGCGATACTTCCCATCATCATAATGATTCCAGGAAGTTCGAGATCATGAAAAAAACACTCTGGCAGCTTCTGCCGCATGATTACGCGCCATTTTTTCGGTCCCTGCACATTTCAATTGCGGTATTAATTGTTTCACAGATTATTAATTCTAATTTTACAGAAAGAGAAGCGCTGACAGGCGATTCGTTTGAAACCTGGATTACCTGGTTTCATGTTATTTCCGGTTTTTTACTGATCTTACTCGGTGTCATCTTGATCAGTTGGATGCTGACGCAGCGGGGAGTTAACTGGTATTTTTCCTGGATAACACTTGATGTTAAAGGAATCGTCCAGGATTTAAAAACCTTGTCTCGCGGGCAGTTACCGCAAGCGGGCCGAGGGGGTATTGCCGCAACCATTCAAGGGTTGGGCGTAATGGCACTGTTGCTGGTGGCCTGTTCAGGGGGGATTTGGTTCATCGTTAATAATATTAGCGCTGCTTCTCCGCAATTAACGCGTAGTGTTATGCAATGGCATAAGTTTTTAACCACCTTTATAGAAATATATTTTTACGCACATGGCGCGATGGGGCTTTTGCACATATTCCTTGCGCACAGAAAAACGATTCTTATCCATTAATCAGTATCAGCGTCGTCATTATACCCAAGCGAGTGTTTTGTCATGAGAATACCCTCTCCCTGCACGCTGAAATGGATGCGAGGCGGCACTGATATTAATCCGGCTACGGACTTTATTCGCCAGCATTATTTTCAAACCTATGGAGCGACATTATCGAACACGCTGCCACACATTCTCATCTTATCGGACAGTGAAACTACGCTGCGTGCCGCATGCGGCATTATGCCCGCCGGGCGAGGAACACTGTTTCTGGAAAACTATCTCAACACACCGGCTGAGTTGGCCATGCGTACGCTGTTTGATCCCCCTCCAGCGCGAGCAGGCATTGTCGAAATTGGTAACTTTGCCGCAACCGATGGCGCATCGGCACGCGTCATGTACGCCGCGGTCTGCCTGCTGCTCAACCATTACGGTTTTCGCCATATTGTTTTCACCGGGACGGTGAAAATCCGCAATATTTTCAGTCGCATGAACCTTCATCCGGTTTATTTGGCAGAGGCCAAAGCCGAGAGCCTAAGCGCCGGAAGCGATACGTGGGGAAGTTATTATCACCACGCACCACAGGTGATGGCGGGCGAATTGGCCGGTGGGCAAAAAGCGCTCGCATCGCAATCGCTGTTACTTAACCTCTTTCCATCGCTCCCCTCAGCGCCATGGCAGCAGGAGCCGGAGGTGTACCATGCTCATTAACTGGCTTGAGTATCATGCACGGCAGCAACCTGATGCGACTGCATTGGTCAGCAGTCAGCGCAGTTGGACCTGGGGAGATTATCGCCACGCCGTTGCGTTGTTTGCTGAAGAATTACGAGGCGCAGGGGTTCGACGCCTCGCTCTGGCGCTCGATAACGGGCCGGTTTGGGCGATAGCCGATCTGGCTTGTCTGCAAGCGGGAGTGGTGTGCATTCCGGTGCCGTTATTTTTTTCACCAGAGCAACGCGCCTGGTTACGGGCATCCAGCGGTGCAGAAGCGCAATTGGGAGGCGACGTATTGGCTGGGTGGCAAACCACCGAAACCTCGCTGGGATCGTTACAGGTGCAAAAACAGTCAGCACTGCCTGAACTTCATGCAGGCACGGTCAAAATCACCTACACCTCAGGTACCACTGGCATGCCAAAGGGCGTTTGCCTGACCCGCAAAGGCATTAACTGGACAGCCACCACGTTGGCCGAAGTGATGAAGCCATTTGCTGTGACGCGTCATATGGTCACGCTTCCTCTTAGCACGCTGCTGGAAAATATTTGTGGTTGCTATGTGCCGCTGGTTCTTGGCGTCACCAGCGTAATGCCCTGCGCCGCAGAAGTCGGTTTTAGCGGGTCGAGCCAATTCGATCCGCAAATATTCACGGAGTCGCTGCTGCGCTGGCATCCACAATCTCTGGTGCTGGTGCCGGAATTGCTGCGAGTGCTGCTGTTTGTGCAGCGCAGCGAACCCGCGGCCGTCGACCCGCTTAAATTTGTGGCTACCGGTGGCGGTAAAATTTCTTCCGCCTTGCTGCAGGCCGCGGCCCAGAGTGGTTTACCCGTTTTCGAAGGCTATGGATTGTCAGAGTGCGGGTCGGTCGTCACGTTGAATTTGCCCCAAAGACAAAAGGTAGGCAGTGCAGGTTATCCCTTGCCGGGCGTCAGCCTTAGTGTCAGCGCAGCAGGCGATCTTCAGGTGGTTAGCCCGGGGAATGCCGCTGGCTATCTTGGTGAACCCGCATTTACCGCCCCCTTTAGCACGGGCGATCTGGCCGAACAGGATTCGAGTGGATTTATTCACATCCGTGGCCGGCAACGCAACGTGCAGATTAACGCCTTCGGACGCAATTTCTCTCCGGAGTGGATTGAAGCTGAGGCGATGGGCTGTACCGCCATCCGGCGCATGGTGATTTTTGGCGAAGGCTTAAAACACAACGTCGCGCTGGTTGATGCTTTTGACGGCATGGAGCAATCCGCTCAAGCGCAGTTGGCCGCGCTCGCCGCGCGTTTGCCGGATTATGCGCGTCCCCATCATCTGTTGTTTACCCCGTTCATTTCCTCACCGCAGGCGTTGACGGCCAATGGCCGTCCGCGTCGTGAGGTGATCTGGAAAAAGATGCAGCAGCAAATACTCACTTTCGAAGAGGAGAGTTAAATGGCTTTTTATCAAGAATTGCAGGACCAAACGTTGCAGGCACGGATGAAAATGCTCTCTAGCCCGGTGATTGACCGCTGCGCGCGGGGCGAGGTCACACGAGAAATGTACATCGCCTTTCTGACGCAGGCTTATCACCATGTTAGTCAAACGGTGCCGCTGCTGATGGCGGCAGGCAGCCGGTTGCCTGTTGAGAAAGAGGGGTTGCGTGCAGCTCTGGCGGAATACATTGAGGAGGAGTACGGTCACCATGAATGGATTCTCAATGACATCCGTACCTGCGGCGGCGATGCCGACGCGGTGCGCCACGGCCAGCCAGGCCGTCCCATCGAACTGATGCTGGCTTATCTTTATTACCGTATCGAACGCGTCAACCCGATGTGCATTTTTGGCATGGTGCACGTGCTGGAAGGCACCAGCGTGGTGATAGCCACCCCCATTGCGGAGTCACTGCAACAGGCGCTTAGCCTGTCGGATGACGCAACCACTTACCTGCGTTCACACGGTGCGCTGGATCTGGAGCACCTGAAGTTCTTTGCCAGCCTGATGGATAAAGTCACCGATGCGCGCGATCGGCAAGACATTATCCATACCGCTCGCGAGGTCTACGCGCTCTATGGTGAGATGTTGAACGCGCTGGAGGCGACCCCTTATGAATCTGCTCAATAAAAACATCGTGATTACCGGTGCCAGCGGCGGTATCGGTCAGGCGCTGGCCAAACAACTGGCCGAGCAGGGCGCGCGGCTGTGGCTGGTAGGGCGAAACCGGCCGCAATTGGACGTGCTACGCGCCTCGCTGGCCCATTCGCATCGCCATATGTTGTTTACGGTCACCGACTATACCGATGAGGAAATTGTCGCATTGGCCAGCTGCTTCCATGCCGGTCAGCGACTGGATGTGTTAATCAATAATGCCGGAACCAGCTGTTTCGCTTCGCTTGAACATCAGACCTTTACCGACATTCGCGCGCAACTACGGGCGAATGTCGAGATTCCCTTATTGCTGACGCGTTCGCTGATTCATCACTTCGGCGCACAGGGCACGATTCTTAACGTCGGCTCTGTGTTGGGGGAAATCGGCCACCCGGGTTACAGCGTGTATTGTGCATCCAAAGCCGCGCTGCATCGATTTTCCGAGGCGTTGAGCCGCGAGCTCAGCACATCGGGCTTATCGGTTTTGTATGTTGCGCCAAGAGCGACCCAAACGTCCCTCAACTCACCGGCCGTCACTGCCATGAACAAAGCGCTGGGCAACAAAGCAGACACACCCGAAGCGGTGGCGACAAAAATTGTCCAGGCATTACAGCGAAATCGTTTGCGAAGCCGGATGGGCACCATGGAGCGGGTATTTGTGCGCCTCAACGCGCTTTTTCCGGCCCTCGTGGATAGCACGCTGCGCAAGAAAATGCCGCTTATTTCGCGTTTTTTACATTCCACTCCTTCTTCCGAGACGCCATAAATGAAACCTATCGCCAATGTGGTGCTGTTATCGCTGCTGACACTGCCGGGTATCGCCTCGGCGACCGCATTAAGTGAGCTGCAGCAATCCTGGTCAGAGTGTCAGTACCGCACGCTGGAACAACAGAAAGTCGACTGCTTTAGCGCGCTAAGTCAAAAGGCGCATGCCGTGGTTGCAGCGACTGCCGGCGGTAACGATCCCGAGCTTCTCATCTGGTCGGGGATTATCGATAGCAGTTGGGCCGGCGCAAAAGGCGGGCTCGGTGCACTCAGTCTGGTTAAACAAGCCCGCTCAAGCCTGGAAAAATCGTTGTCGATTAACCCACAGGCGCTACAAGGATCGGCCTATACCAGCCTTGGCGCACTTTACTATCAGGTGCCGGGGTGGCCGATCGGTTTTGGTGATAATAAGAAAGCCGATGCGATGCTGAAAAAGGCATTGGCTATTAATCCCGATGGCATCGATCCCAACTATTTTTACGGTGATTTCCAGCTCGCACAGGGCAATAAAGTGCTGGCTCGGCAGTATCTCGAAAAGGCCCTGCAAGCGTCGCCGCGTCCGGGAAGAGCAATGGCAGATAAGGGTCGTCGTGCAGATATTCAACGCGATATCGCTAAACTGAACTGATGGCGTTTGAGACGTAACCATGACGACGTTTTGCTAATGAATCCAGGAATCAGCGCTGACTAAGCGAAAGTTTCTCCGCTCATTAAATCATCAATAGCAAGCATCACGATGATAACCCGCGTCGTTCTTAGCCAGCACTGAAAGTTCACAGTGCTGCCAAAGCCTGACGCATTATGGCGTGAATCTTCAAAATTGTGATCCGCCTAAAAGTTACTAATATTGTAATCGATTACATTTCATCTCACCTAAATGTAATCGATTACTTTTCTCTGGGAAGGTTCACCATGTCGACTTCACAAAGTACCGACGTTGTAGTCTCGCAGCACCGGCTTTTGGTTCCCCGGCTGTCACTCATGATGTTTATGCAGTTCTTCATCTGGGGCAGTTGGTCCGTCACGCTGGGACTGGTGATGACACAACACAACATGTCGCTGCTGATCGGCGATGCATTTTCTGCCGGGCCAATTGCGTCAATTTTGTCACCGTTCGTGTTGGGAATGCTGGTGGACAGATTCTTTCCGTCGCAGAAAGTGATGGCGGTGATGAACCTGGCGGGAGCGGTCATCCTCTGGTTTGTGCCCGCTGCGCTGGCCGCGGAAAACGGTACGCTGCTTATCGCACTGCTGTTTGGCTACACGCTGTGTTTTATGCCGACCTTAGCGCTTGCTAATAACATTGCTTTCCACAGCCTGAGCAATAGCGATAAAAGTTTTCCCGTGGTCAGGGTATTCGGCACCATCGGCTGGATTGTGGCCGGCATCTTTATTGGTTTCACCGGCATTTCTGCCAGCACCTCGGTCTTCACCGTTGCTGCCCTTTGTTCTGTGGCGCTGGCGATTTACAGCCTGACGCTGCCGCATACGCCGGCACCGGCTAAAGGCCAGCCACTGAAAGTGCGCGATCTGTTCTGCGCAGATGCCTTTGCGCTGCTAAAAATCCGCCACTTTTTTGTCTTTGCGCTGTGCGCCACGCTGATCTCCATTCCGCTTGGCACCTATTACGCCTATACCGCGTCGTGGCTGGCGGATGCCGGAGTAAGCAACGTCAGCACCGCCATGTCATTCGGTCAGATGTCTGAAATCTTCTTCATGCTGGTGATCCCGCTGCTGTTCCGCCGTCTTGGCGTGAAATACATGCTGCTGGTCGGCATGCTGGCCTGGTTCGTGCGTTATGCGCTGTTCGCTATGGGCATGGGCGATGAAGGCCGGGCGCTGATCTATCTGGGCATTCTGCTGCACGGCGTCTGCTACGACTTCTTCTTCGTGGTGGGATTCATCTACACCGACCGCATCGCGGGCGAGAAAGTGAAAGGGCAGGCGCAGAGCATGGTAGTGATGTTCACCTACGGCATCGGCATGCTGCTGGGCTCGCAAATTTCCGGCGCATTGTATAACCGCTTGATCGCGGGACAGGGCAGTGCGGACAACTGGGCAACATTCTGGTGGATCCCGGCTATTGCAGCGGCGGCGATCGCCATTCTTTTCCTCTTCACCTTTAAGTATCGGGATGAAGCGGCTTGATTAACGGGAGGTATACGTGAAAACGTTAAAAGGACCGGGTATTTTTCTGTCGCAGTTTATCGGACAGCAGGCACCCTTTAATTCGCTGGAAGGACTGGCGCAATGGGCGTCGGCACTGGGTTACAAAGCTTTGCAGATCCCCTGCAATCATCCGTCGATTTTCAACCTTGATCGTGCTGCAACCAGCCAGACCTATTGCGATGAAGTGAGCGGGTTGCTGGCAACGTACGGCCTGGAAGTGAGCGAGTTATCAACGCATCTTGAAGGGCAATTGATTGCAGTGCATCCGGCGCATGACGTCGCTTTCGACGGCTTCGCACCGGTGCAGGTGCGTGGTGATAACGCAAAGCGCACGGCATGGGCGATTGAGACGGTCAAAAAGGCGGCGGCGGCATCGGCGAACCTGGGACTGCGCGCGCACGCGACCTTTTCCGGTTCGCTCGCCTGGCCGTATCTTTATCCGTGGCCGCCACACAATCCGGCGCTGCTGGAAGAGGCGTTCGCCGAGCTGGCGCGCCGCTGGCTGCCGGTGCTGGACGAGTTTGATCGTCACGGCGTTGATGTCTGTTATGAACTTCATCCGGGCGAAGACCTGCACGATGGTGTGACCTTTGAACGTTTTCTTGCCGGCGTAAATCATCATCCGCGCTGCAACATCCTGTTCGATCCCAGTCATCTGCTGCTGCAGCATATTGATTATCTGCAGTTTATTGATATTTATCATCAGCGCATCAAAGCGTTCCACGTTAAAGATGCCGAGTACCAGACTAACGGGCGCAGCGGCGTCTACGGCGGCTATCAGCGCTGGATCGATCGCGCCGGTCGCTTCCGTTCACTGGGCGATGGCCAGGTGGATTTCAAAGGGATCTTCAGCAAGCTGGCGCAGTACGACTACAACGGTTGGGCGGTGCTGGAGTGGGAGTGCTGCTTAAAAGAGAGTGAAACCGGTGCGCGTGAAGGCGCCGAATTTATTCAACGCCACATTATCCCGGTGGCCGATCGCGCCTTTGATGATTTTGCCGCGCAGGGCGACCAGCAGGCGAACGTGCGGGCACAGCTGGGTCTGGAACAGGAGAGTGTGAAATGATCAACGTAGGCATTATTGGCACCGGCTTTATTGGCCCCGCGCATATTGAAGCGCTGCGCCGCCTCGGCAACATCAATGTGGTGGCGATATGCGATTCAAGTCAGAGTGGCGCAGACGCGCGCGCGGCAGAACTCAATGTGCCGCACGCCTACAGTGACGTGGCGACGTTTTTACAGCATGAAGGGCTGCACGCGGTGCATAACTGCACGCCGAACCATCTGCATGCGGCGATTAACCGGCAGATCATTGCCGCCGGTAAGCATGTGTTCTCGGAAAAGCCGCTGTGCATGACGATGGATGAAGCGCACGAACTGGTGGAACTGGCCGAAAAAGCGGGCGTGGTACATGGCGTCAGCTTTGTCTATCGCCAATTTGCCATGGTGCAGCAGGCGGCAAGCATGGTGCGTTACCAGCAGCTGGGGCGACTGTTCTCGGCGCAGGGCAGTTATCTGCAGGACTGGATGCTGGAGGAAACCGACTACAACTGGCGGGTGGATGCAGAGAAGGGCGGCGCATCGCGCGCGGTAGCGGATATTGGTTCCCACTGGTGCGATACCATTCAGTTCGTCACCGGACGCAAAATTGTTGAAGTGATGGCCGACCTGTCGATTGTCTGGCCGACGCGCAAGGCCAGCCTTGCTGGTGCAGCCACCTTCGGCGCGCAGGATGACGAAACGCAATATGAATCCCGTCCGGTGACCACCGAAGACATGGGCTTTGTGCTGTTCCGTTTTGACGACGGCAGCAAAGGCAGTTTCAGCGTGTCGCAGGTGTCCGCCGGGCGTAAAAATCGCCTCAGTCTGGAAGTCAACGGTAGCCTCGGTGCGCTAGCGTGGGATCAGGAAACGCCGCAGCAACTGTGGCTAGGGCATCGGCACAAGGCAAATCAGCTATTGTCGGACGATCCCTCGCTGATGAATCCGGATGTAGCGGGCCGTGCGCGTTTTCCCGGTGGGCACATTGAAGGCTGGCCGGATGCGTTCCGCGCGATGATGCAGCAGTTTTATCAGGCGGTAGAGCAGGGCAAACCGCCCGTTCCGCAGGCGGCTGGGTTTGCCACTTTCCACGATGGCGCGCAGGTGATGGCGATTGTTGATGCCATTGTACAAAGCCATCAGCAGCAGCGCTGGGTGCGCGTCAACGCCTGAGGCAAAGCCCGACCCGCTTTGTGCGGGTCGGGCTAAGGTAGTATTCATGCAGATTTATGACAGCTTGCGTGTCATCTGATTTCGTATGCGTGGCTGCCTTATCCACGCAACGTCCGGCTTAAGGTGGTGAGAGGGGGATTGATTCGCTGCGCTCACCCTGCGGGCAGCGTCGCAGGCTCCGCTGTCCAACTGGCTGCGCCAGTTGTCGAACCCCGTCGGGGCTTCTCATCCCCTCTCTTTGTAGAATATGCAAAAAAAGAGTCTGAACTTGCGTTCAGACTCTTCTTTAGAATGTGGCGGTGAGAGGGGGATTGATTCGCTGCGCTCACCCTGCGGGCAGCGTCGCAGGCTCCGCTGTCCAACTGGCTGCGCCAGTTGTCGAACCCCGTCGGGGCTTCTCACCCCCTCTCTTTGCAGAATATGCAAAAGAAGAGTCTGAACTTGCGTTCAGACTCTTCTTTAGAATGTGGCGGTGAGAGGGGGATTGATTCGCTGCGCTCACCCTGCGGGCAGCGTCGCAGGCTCCGCTGTCCAACTGGCTGCGCCAGTTGTCGAACCCCGTCGGGGCTTCTCATCCCCTCTCTTTGTAGAATATGCAAAAAAAAAGTCTGAACTTGCGTTCAGACTCTTCTTTAGAATGTGGCGGTGAGAGGGGGATTGATTCGCTGCGCTCACCCTGCGGGCAGCGTCGCAGGCTCCGCTGTCCAACTGGCTGCGCCAGTTGTCGAACCCCGTCGGGGCTTCTCACCCCCTCTCTTTGCAGAATATGCAAAAAAAAAAAGTCTGAACTTGCGTTCAGACTCTTCTTCAAAATATGGCGGTGAGAGGGGGATTCGAACCCGCGCACAATTCTTTCTAACTTATTGAATATGTTATCAATCATTTGACGATCCTTTAGCGCGTGCATTATACGTGCATTGTTCATAAAAAAGAGGCGTTATTCGCTGCCAGTTTTGATCCCTGGCCGAGTCAAGTGACCGTCATAGTCAGCGAGGTATGAGCCGTAATTTCTGAACAGCATATCCGGCCCTTTGTGACCCATTTGTTTGCACAGCCAGAAAAGGTTTACACCGGCGCTAATGTGCATAGTCGCGAAGGTATGACGAGTCTGATAGGGGTTTCGGTAGCGGATGCGGGAATCCTTCATCACATAGCGCCATGCTTTCTGGTGAATGGCTTTAGAGCCTGTCCATGGTTCACCTGTGCGCGGATCCTCGAACACATACACGCTTTTCATAAAGGTAAACTGCTTCTGCTCGCTCAACGCCAGCAACGCCTCATCGTTTAGCTCAACCTTGCGGGTGCCAGACTTTGTTTTCGTTCCCTTATAAACGCCTTCCACGACGGCATTCTGAACAAATGCGGTTCGCTTCTTAAAGTCGATGTCCGTCCATTTCAGGGCGCAAAGTTCAGAAGGGCGCACGCCGGTATTGAATGCGAACTGGAACGTGGTCTTCCACTGAGGGAACCGGCAATTCAGATATATGACTTTGATTTCATCTGGCGTAAACGGATCTACTTCGTATTCCTCAGTGTTGCCGGACTCCACAGAGAAATAACGCGAAGCACTGATGTGTGCTACTGGGTTGTCATTAATAAGCCCGTCAGTCACAGCCTCATCAATCGCGCTTCGCAGGAATGACAGCCGATTACGGATTGTCTTGAGTTTGGTTCTCTGGCAAGACACCCAACTTTTAAGCGCCGCCGGCGTTAGCTCAGTCACATAGATGTTGTGCAATACTCGCAACGCACGTAGACATTTACGGTAGCCATCCAGAGTCGAGGGTGACAGGTTGCGGTTTTCGCTGATGACCAGATATTCCTCCAGGTAATCCTTTACCGTTTTCTTCTTTTTTTGGTGCCCGAACAGTGCTGCCTTTTTTGACCGGGGGAAGTACTGCAGATAGTTAAAATCCCCCGTCGATATGCGGTTCTGAATTTCGCCCAGATAACGCTCAGCATACCTGATATTGCGCGGATTCACTTCCATCCCTGAAAGCGGCTCCCGGCATAGAACGCCGTTGAACGTAAATGTTAACTGCAGCGTATCGCCTGTTTTATGTCGCCTTAATGTTATTCCACGCGGCAAAGCGGATCCTTCCCTTTTCTGGCCCATCTGTTCACCTCATCTAAATCAACCCACCGTTCCCGGACGCCGTCCACTTTTAATACGTGAATGCCCATCCTCCAGATCTTCCTTTGTATCCGTTTGTTAATGGCTTCCTCTGATTCACCGGTGTTTTTGCAATACGTGGAAATCGGGACGCAATCGAGGCTCATAAGGTTTCCTCAAATTAAAAATTGATGATTATGTCGGTATATAGCAACAACCCCACCCATTAAGAACAGGTGTGACCATATAGCCACATTCACTCTTTAGGTGGTTTGCCGAGGATAAAAGCGATGATTACTGCAGCGAGAAGGCTGAAATCGATAACGACCTCAGCCGGGGTGATGTCTTCGCAGGTGGTGGTCATGCATACCACTTATCTAATTTTGTGAATTCTTTAACCACATCATCGAAGCCCTCCTGTTCCAGAAGCACACATAAAATATGGTCGGCTTCGATATGTGCTAATTCCTTGTCACCATAATTTAGGCATTCCTTCAAAGCGGCAATCGCTTCATCTCTGGACATAACAACTCCTCACGCAGAGCGCGACAGGGTTAATGGGGTGGGGGGTGGGCGAAAAAAACCTGCCGGAGCAGGTTCAATTATTTAGTCAGGACGCTTATTGTGTAGCAAAAAATCTGCAGCTCTTTTCCATATAAACTGGATATGTTGAACATCGTCGATGCTATAGCTTACGTCCATTTTGAATTGTGGAAGCTCTTTCGTCCGAAGCTCTTCCAATACTATGAATGATAGGTGATCTGTGAAATAGCCTGCTATTTCTCTCGACTCATCATCGCCCAATTTTAGCTTGTCGATAAGTTTAATTATTCTCGTGGCAGCAGCGTCAATGGCATAGCTTAGATTTGCTGCTTGTCGAAAATCTCTTTCCGAAGAATCCTTAAGGGAAGATATCGAATTTGCTTGCCCAGCCAAGGCTATGAGCCTATCAATATTTTTTTCAACTTCACTATTCCTATTATTTGCTCGCTGCTGATAATAACTAAAGCCCGCTACGGCTAAGCTTCCTGCTGCTGCAAATGCTGAGGCTATAGCTGACCAACTATTGGCATCCAAACTCACATCTCCTCCTTCTGATAAACCGTGTCAGTGCCGCGCGGGAACTGCAGCGCAACGTTCCTGTAATGCTGCAAGCGCTTTGAAGTATTCGCGCAACGCTTCCGGCTGCTGCATCTCCACTTCCGGGACGATAACCGGCAGGTTCATGCGCTCCTTGTAAGCCACTCCTGATACGGCTAAATCGACGTTAATCCTGTCGCGTTCTTCTCTGCTACATACTGCTAAATTTTGGCAATTCACTGAAATTCCATCCAAGGCAAAAGTCTAGTTGAGCCAGCAAGCATTAATGGATGCTTTGGGTCACCGGAAGCCGTTCGGCCAAAAGATAAAACAGGCTTTCCAGTTTTAATCAACATTTCTAGCATGTTGTCTAAATGAAAATGCAGATGGCGGGGTAACTTATTTCTGCTGCCCCAGCATGGAATTAAGATGTCAGCTTCATCTAAAATTTTTGAAATGTAAAAGTCGTGTTCTCGACCAAAACAATCATCAGCAAGCGCCAATTTCGATACATCGGTAGAGCGAAAGGAGAATACATTGCCAACTATAAATCTCGAGCCTTGATGGCTAAGGGTAAAGCTGCGCATTCTAGTTATGGTATTATCATCAATCATGGCGTCTGCATATGAAGGGTTAACACCAAAAAAAGCGAACGCTTGACCTTGTGTAGAAACTGTCCTGTCCAATCTATAACGGAACTTTGTGCACTGACTAATTACCGCACTCATTTTTTTATCCTTAGATTCTACTTTTATCTCCTTTTACTCCTGATCATTTGGCTGCTCAAGAACAATAATTTTCTTGAGCTACGATTAAAACAGGAGATACATATGTGTGGACGATTCGCGCAGTACAGCAGCAGAGATGATTATTTTGAGTCGCTTTGCCTTAAGGCTGACGAAATCCAGTTTGACCATGAGCTGATAGGGCGGTTTAACGTCGCCCCCGGTACGAAAGTGCTATTGCTCAACGAGCGTGACGAAGCGCTGCATCTCGACCCGGTGTATTGGGGCTACGGTCCTGAGTGGTGGGATAAACAGCCGCTTATCAATGCCCGCGGCGAAACTGCTGCCACCGGGCGTATGTTCAAACCACTGTGGAATCACGGCCGCGCCATTGTTCCGGCAGATGGCTGGTATGAATGGAAGAAGGACGGCGACAAAAAGCAGCCTTACTTCATCTACCACAAGAAAAAAACGCCGCTGTTCTTCGCCGCCATTGGCAATGCGCCATATGGCAAAGACCACGATAAAGAGGGCTTCGTCATCGTCACATCATCAAGCAACAAGGGCATAGTCGATATCCATGACCGGCGCCCGCTGGTACTGACTGCTGATGCTGTACGTGAATGGCTAAGCGAAGAAACCACTCCTGAGCGCGCGCAGGAAATCGCCCATGATGCTGCGGTACCAGAGAAAGATTTCGCCTGGCATCCGGTCAGCAAGAAGGTCGGGAATATCCATAATCAGGGTGATGAGCTGGTAGAAGAGATTGATGACCCTGTAGCGTGATTAGGCATCTGGGGATGCGGAGTTGATGCCAAGCGATTTCTCGATTCGGTCAGCCCAACCCGGAATATTGTACTTCCCGCCATACTCATCAGCTTTGGGGTTATAGGTTCGTAGCTCAAGCAAAACCTGCTGCAATTCACTAGGCACAGGATTCAGCCACTCTGCACCACCTGTGGCACATTTAGGCTCTATCTGTGCTGTGTGTGGGGCGTTGAGGCTCTTTGTTTCAGCAATGCAGGCATTCCATCCGCGGCATTCCGCTATCGATACCATATCCTCCACGTCTTTGCTCACCGAATCTAAATCTGAGAAATCGACTATGTCAGGCATCTTCAAAGCCTGGCTTGCATGCTGGGTGAGTGCGGCAAGGGCGATGCCATAAATATCAAGCTGCTCCTTTACTGAGTTACATACCGTCATCGCTTCTGGCGTAAGTGTCAGCAGCCAAGTTATGTGCTTCTGGCAGCGATCGATTAGTTGCTGCTTCTGCTCTTCGGTCATCATGATTCCACTCCGTTCAGGCGCTTAAACTCCTTGATGCAGCGGTTCCACGCTATTGCCTCGATGCGATGCGCAGCAAAGTTGATATCTTCCGATTTGAATCCTGGAAACTTCATCGCTGTAACTGGAGCGTAAATGAATACTGGTATGATCTTTGTTTTTGATGTTTCTGGGAACGCCGTGAAGAATCGCGTTCCTCCCTCCAACATGCGGATAATGGCTTTTGAATCAGCGTACGCAACCGGCTTGGCCTCCAGACTCGCCAGCGCCACTCTAGCCATATCCACCACCCAATCCAGATGGTCTTGCGGATTGGCTATAACGTCGCGGCAATGTGCTGCAAGTTGCTGGTTGTTAGTCATGGGTGGCTCCTTCGAAGTTGCCGGCGCGAGCCTGCCATCCTATCCAGCAGCCGTTCATGTAATGCCGCAAATATCCATCACCGTCACGCTGCTCGATTACATCTTCAATTGTGGTTTCCTTTGACCACAAGCCGGCTGATTGCCAGTGCTTCAAATACCATCGCTCGAAGTCCAGTCGCTCCTGCGGAATTTCAGTTTCTTCACTCATCACTTTCCCCTCATTCGCCAACCGGGTACAGGCCAGCGTCGATTAATCTGGCGCGGCGCTGTGCCGCTACTCTTGCAACTGAGCGCCGAAGCGTCCGCGCATGGTGTTGGTAAAGTCGCGCCATTCGTAATCGTCTACCTTCCTCGTCACGATGATTTGTGGCAGCAGCGGACGCTTAGCCATGACGTAATGCTCGCGGCGCTCAAGCTCTTTGATGTAGAGATATTCCTTTCTCTGTGGTGTAAGCAGGCGAGGGTGCTCCTTTCCCTCATTCGATGCCTTCAAGGCCGCCACGACACTGCTTAACGCTTCCTGCATCAATCTCTGGCGCTCCCGCTGGCTCTGAAGAAGAGCGATGTACTTTGTGCGATCGGCATCATTCAGGCGTGCGTAATGCGCCGCTTCTTGCGGTGTCATTTCCATGGTGGCGGCCTTATTGGTGGGTTAAATCAGAAGGGTATGTCGTCGTCAAAGTCCATCGGTGGTTCATTATTCGCCGGTGGAGTAAATGGCCCAGCTTGGCGCTGCTGCGGCGATGATTGCTGCTGTCGGTTTCCCGAGCCACCTTCCTGCTTGCCGCCCAGCATCTGCATGATGCCGCCGACATTCACGATCACTTCCGTTGTGTATTTGTCCTGGCCTGACTGGTCTTGCCATTTTCGGGTGCGAAGCTTGCCTTCGATGTAAATCTGCGAACCTTTGCGAAGGTACTCGCCAGCAACTTCTGCCAGCTTTCCGAACAGAATTACGCGATGCCATTCGGTGATTTCTTTTTGCTCACCTGTGCTTTTGTCGCGCCAGCTCTCCGAAGTCGCGAGGGTAATATTGGCGACCGCACCACCGTTTGGCATGTAACGAATTTCCGGGTCTTGCCCAAGATTGCCCACTAAAATTACTTTGTTGACGCCTCTGCTGCTCATTTATGCCGCCTTATTAAGTTCTTTGCCGCGTATCTGGAACACTTCAACACACTTCTGCTGATGCTCAGCCGATGATGCCAACGCGTTCCACGCTGGTTTGTAGATACCCTTCAAATCCTCAAGGCTTGCGCACTCAGCTGCTTGAGCGGTGAAGTCAGCAAGTATTTCATCAGGGTGACGCGGGGAAGGATGATGAATCTCTGCATCAGCATCGATTGCTGTCTGTTCGGTTGGGATGCAGAAGGTCTGAAATGCAGCGTATTTGTAGGCGATCGACATTGCTTTGTTGGTAGCCTTGTCGCCACTATCCATAGCCTCGCCATAGGTCACGACCGTGTGCTTACTGCCGTCCTCGGTGGCGACAAAATCAAACTCTGCCTTGACGACCACATAGAACAGCACGCCGCCTTTTGCAGTCATCCGCTCAGTAACTGTTCGCTCTGTAATGCGGGGTAGAATGACAAGACCATGCTTTGCCAGCATAGGCGCAAGCGCGTTATAAACCTGGTCAATGCCACGGAAATTGAAACCTTGCTGCCGGTTCTCGCGATCCTTGCTTATGCCTTGCTCGGCCATTTCCTTAGCTACTGCGCTAATCGCTTTATAGACGCTCATTCGTGCCTCCCATCATTTCAAACTGGCGTTCCGTGCGGTGATCGGCAATCGCATCCTTTGCGGCTTGCTCGTATGTCATAGGGTTGGACAGGTCGCCCAGCGCACCCTGCATGAATTCAATAAATGCTGCGTCGTCATCGTTCATGCCGCTTTCTCCTGATGAATTGTGTAGCCCTGCTCAGAAAGCCATTCCATGACGTCCCTGATATCTAGCTGGTTGAGAACTTTCTTGCCGTCGAAATCGAGTAGAGACACCTCTGTTATTTCGGCGATCATCATTCCGGGGCGTTGTCCGGCGCGGGTTTCAATTTCTCCGCATTCGATTTTGATCTTCATGCCAGCGCACTCCTCAACAGGTTCATCGCCACCGCCCATTTTGCGGCGCTGCTATACAGGACCGCTTCACGTGAAAGCTCCTGTGCTTTTCTGAAGTGATTTTTCTTCATGGTTTACCCGGCTGGTTTAATGTGTCGATAAGCGAGCGCCAGCCAGAACGGAGGCGGCGAACGAGACGATCAAGTTGTGAAGTGTTAAAGCCGAAGTCACCCATGTGGGTGGCCCCAGCGACGGCGTAAGTCTGCATGGGTGATTCCTTGGTGTTGGTAAATTGGTTAAATCAGTAGGTGATGCGGGTGTGAGGGATTTGGTTGTCTTTCAGCGCAATCAGAACTTCAATTGCCTGCTCACGGGTTAGGCTTGTACGGCCCAAAAGAGCGGTGACAACTTCAGCGCCAATCTTCTTGCGATGCGCTTCATTTGCAGCACGCGCTGCTGCTTCGTCGGCGATGCGCTTCTCTTCAGCCAGGCGGGCATCTTCTGCTGCTTTGGCTTTGCGCTGCTCTGCATCTATAGCTGCCTGCTTCTCACGCTCAGCCTGTTCACGCGCTTCCTGTGCCAGTTTTGCAGTGCGCTCCTGCGCCTCTCTGGCTTCACGCTCAGCGCTTTCCTGCGCGGCGATGCGGTCACGTTCGGCTTGCTCTGCTTTGGCCTGCAAATGACGCTCACGCTGTGCTGCTGCTTCGCGTTCCTGCTGCGCTTTCTGCTCAGCCTCAATGCGTGCCTGCTCGACAGCCTGACGCTTAATCTCTTCATCGTGGGCAATGCGCTGGCGTTCAGCTTCGGCTTTTGCTTCTGCTGCGTCCCGGTCAAATTTCTCATTCAGGAGTAGGGCTACTTCGTGGTCAGCTTCAAATTTCTCAGCTGCAGCCTTGTCATGCGCTTCGTTCATTTCCAGCGCTTCAACATGCCAGGCGATCATCTGTTCTTCAGCAGCAATGCGGTCTTGCTCAGCATCCCACTCAGTGCGCGGCGCTAAAATCTTGTCTCGGATGGTGTCGCACTCACGGGTGAAACGGCGAAGCTCTTCCTCTGCCGGCTTAACTGCCTCTTTGAGGTGCTTTAGATAAACCCGCCCGGGCTCCTCTATGGCTTTTTTGCTTGAACCGACCATGCGAGCCAGAGAGCCAATTCGCTCGCGTCCCTTTTTGGTGCTTACGTCAGGAACTTCTGATGCCAGCTGGCGAATCTGCTCCAGATAACCATCAAGTCCGTTCGGCACATACAACGCTGGCGCTTGTTCTGGCTTAATTTCCAGTACTGCTAAATCCGTTGTTTCACTCATTTCCTTCTCCTGCGGGCAAAAAAATACCCGCACATAGGCGGGTTTATTTAGGAAATCCCTATCACAGCAAGATTCATAACTGGCTTGTAAAGAATCAGAGGGTTAGGGATTATCAAATCATGACTACATACCGTGTAAGAGTGGGTTTTCATAACCCAACAGGCCTGACTTTCAGGCAACTTGATGAAGTGCTCGAACCGTTAAGTTTCTGGAGAACTAAAACGTGCGGTGGAAATTTCCGTTATTACATGGAGTACGAATATCAGACAGAGGTCAGGAGCATTTGTGATGTATGTGAGCTAGCGTATTCACAGGCATGTAAGGTGAGAAAATGTCCGCTGATTCTTGTTGAGGCCAAACCTCATGAAGATGTTTCTCAAAAATAGTCCCGCTTAATGCGGTCTATTCATAACCACGTGCAAAATATCTGGCTTGCTCGGCAAGGTCTGAAGGCCTAATGAAGTCGTCTAGCATATTTACTCTGTGACACTATGCGAATGAGGAAAGTTGTGAAGAAAAACGAACTCCCAACCAAAATCTGCACCGTATGTGGTCGGCCATTCACTTGGCGTAAAAAGTGGGAAAAGTGCTGGGATGAAGTACGTAAATGTTCGGAGCGCTGCCGGCGCAAGTAAAAATCATTACACAGTAAATGCCTGCTGCGTCCACGCTGTTTAGTGAACAGGTGGCGTAAAAAAGGCCGGTGGTTAGTCGGTCTTCATGAAGGGTGCGAAAGCCAGTGGCGCTTGCTTTGGCTTGAAATCGCGAATGTCTTTTAGCACTTCACGGAATTCTCGCAACTTCATACCGCGCCGTTTTGCTTCTGCCTTAATTAGGTCGTCATCCATGAGCGGGTAGAGGCGCTTAGCTTCATGCTTAGCGGTGTTGAATGCATCCTTTCGAACAAACATCTCATCATCCTTCCGGCGTTTCTCTGATGCCAGGTGGTCATCCAGTTCTTTGTGGAAGTTGCCGCGCTTATCCAGCGGGACATTTAGCATGCCGTGGTCAAGAGCCATTTCTCACCTCGCCGTCACGTTGTCTTTAGATTTCCGATAGCCTGCTGCAAATTGCGCAACATCAGGCAAACACACTGCTCCACCTTCCTGCTTGTCTCGCAGATTAGGGGAGGAGGTGGCGCGGGCTACGTTTAAGCTACATCCAGAGCTCGCTACTGCAATTTTGCGAGCAAGGCGGTTATCTGCGTTCAGATGCTCATTCGCTTCTGCACGGCGTGCTCTGCGACGATTTCTGGCGTTATCAGAGGCCAGATAAGTTATGACTACTGTCATGGTGTTCCTCCGGTAATTGGCTTAGGTGATTGGATGGCCGGTGCTGATCTCCGGCTTTCTGGATGGCACTAACCAGACCTTGTACGGCATGCGCCGCGCATACCATCTATCACTGCGCCGCTGCGACTTACGTTGCGATCCCGGTGCGCATCAGCCTGCGCATTCATCCAATCCCAAAGCCAACTTCTCTTTGGTTCCCCGCATTTCGGCGGAGACAAACCCCATCAATGTTAAAGAGCGATCCAACGTCCTGTTGGGTGGTGCGTCCTGCTGATGGGATAAATATTATGCGTACTGCGCATATGCGTCAAGCGCATATTTAATCTTAAAGGGGTGATTAGGGCTCAAAGTGATTTATGCGTATGAAACAGAAGGGGATTTTTTTTTAATCAAGATATGCAGCGGACACAAAAAAGCCCGCATATAGCGGGCTAATTTGAGAAAGGGGAGTTATCCGTGACGGCGGTACTGCTGCGACTGGCTAAGCATCACGCGCCCAGCTACATGAAGCATATCCATTTCTTCTTCAGATATGCTCCACTCACGGTAGCGAGGGTTGTCAGATATGACGATCAACTCAGTCTTAACTTTCTGCAGGCGCTTAACAAACATGTCGCCGTTGAAATCGAACACATAGATACCGTCACCATCGAAATTGCACACTGCGACATCAACAAAGATTAGGTCGCCGGGCTCGATGGTTCCCTCCATGCTGTCTCCGCGAACGTTGATAAGCTTCACAGAGGACTCCGGACGATTGCCGAATATGACCCTTGCCTGATCGGGAACATATTCAATAGACCTTATGACTTCAACGACGTCCTTGGATGGCGAGCCATCACCGGCGCTTGCTGAAACATCAAGAACATCAATCCTGTACACATCATTTCTCCCCTTTTTTATAATCGAGCCAACACTGTATGTATCTACAGTATCATTAGCGTCATGAGAAGAGAATAGCTCAGATACAGGAACAGAAAGCGCATCGGCAATTTTTTGCACCATCGCTTCGCTGTAGCCCTGTTTGCCTCGCTCAAGTCGTGACAGGTTGCCTACGTCACTATCAACGCGCAACGCAAGTTCGCTCAATGTCATCTTATTCGCTTTGCGAATCTGTTTAATCTTTTCGCCTATTTTCATGGCGGTTATTTAACCTTTTTTATGCGTGACACGCAAAGCGCCTTGCGCATATTTACTGATTCGCATATTATGCGTATAGCGCATTTAGGAGGTGCATCATGCCAACACCATTAAGGAAAATGCGTGTAGAGAAAAAGCTGACAATTGCTGAGGTAGCCATCGCCACGCAACTTGACGTTGGAAACCTAAGCCGAATCGAAAGGGGAATTCAGGTTCCGTCACTCGAAACGGCAGAGAAATTGTCCCGGTTCTTCAAAGGGAAGATCACCGAGATGCAGATTCTTTATCCGCAGCGATACATGAAATCAGCCGAAACAGCGGCTTAAGAAACACCGCTCTTTAAAACTCTGAAGCCGCTCCCGCCGAAATGCCGGAGCAAACCCAAGTGAGTTGCTCACCGCAATGTCACGCAATGAATTTACTAAAAGGAATTATCAATCATGGAACACGCAAGAAACAGCAAGTTAATCAATGAAGTGGAAACAGAACTCCGATCCCGACTGACACACAAAGGTCAGCGCGTTCTGGCTGATGAAGCTGGATGGCACGAATCGAAGGTTAGCCGGTTAAACCTGCGCGATATGGCGACGGTTTTCGTGCTGCTGGAGAAGGTGTGGGAAACAAGCCTGATTGCAGAAGTTGCCCGACAAGCGGTGGCAGCTGCGATTGGAAAAGAAAAAGCGCCGAACTGCGGGAACAGTTTCAGCGCCTGATGTATGGATTAACTGGATCAACATACAGGAGTAATTATGAGTAGTTTACTTTCGCTTTACAAGGCTAAAGAGAAAAACGGCACCGAAATGTCAGCTAAGAAAACCTTTCTGGTGCCGCTTTCTGAGCTGTATATCGAGCCGGGTTACAACGTGCGTGAAATCGATCAGGCGCACATCGAAGAGTTTCGCGATGCTTATATCGCAGGTGAATTTGTGCCGCCTTTGGCGGTGCAGGTAACCGACAAAGGCATCAAGATAATTGACGGTCACCACCGCTATCACGGCGCGTTGCTGGCGACTGAATCCGGTACCGAAATCCCGCGCCTTGAATGCAAGGATTTTTCCGGTACCGAAGCCGAACGCATCGCTTTCATGGTAACCAGCAGCCAGGGCAAACCGCTAACATCACTGGAACGCGCGGCGGCATATCAGCGCCTGGCTAATCAGGGATGGGAACCGGCTGAGATCGCCAAACGCGTTAAGCGCTCACCATCCGATGTCGATCATCACCTCCAGCTCCTGACCTGTGGCGATGAGCTGATCGAGATGGTTAAGTCTGGCTCCGTGGCGGCGACAACAGCAGTGGCACTCACACGCGAGCATGGGCCCAAAGCTGGCGCGGTGGCGATTGAGCAGATGGCCAAGGTGAAGGCCGCAGGTAAAACAAAACTTTCGCGCAGCTCAGCTATGCCGCAGTTTAGCGCAGCAAAAATGCGGAAACTGGTTGAGCTGATCGCAAAGAATTGCGAAGCGGAATTGGCAGAGGAAACTTTCGCGGTCAGTCTCGACTTTGAAACAGGCCTTCAGGCACTGGAAGCATTTGCAATCATCAATGAAGCCAAAGCCCATTATGGCATTGGGGAGGTTTCATGAGCCTCGCCAAAGTCATCACATTCCCCAAGAAAACCGAGCAAACAGGAGGTCATATGGCCGACCTGTCCAACGGGTATACCAAAGTCGCCAACGAGATTCAGAAGCTTAAACCGCGCCTCAGATTGTCGGGGCGTGAGTGGCAATGTTTTGAAGCGGTGATATGGCTTACCTACGGATGGAATAAAAAACAGGACAGGGTAACGAACACTGTGATCGCCGACCTCACCGGTCTTGAAGATACGCATGTTTCAAACGCCATCAAAGCTCTTGCCGATAGACAAATTATCTTCAGCCATAAACAGGGTGGGATGAAATTAGTCGGTGTAAATACTGAGCTTTCAGCATGGATTTTAGACAAACCGGAAACGGTAAAAAAGTTACCGAAAACGGTAAAACCCTTACCGGAATCGGTAAAACTCTTACCGGAAACGGTAGCCACCCAATACAAGAACAAGAACAGTATTAAAAACACTACGTCAGAGAATTCTAACGAATCCCCTGACTCACCCTCCAAACAGCTTCCAGTTCTTCGTCCTGATGCAGCCATTCAGTCACCCAAGGGTGATAAGTGGGGAACAGCTGACGACCTGAAAGCTGCTGAGTGGATGTTCTGCAAGGTGGTAATCGTCTCACCAACGGCTCAGGAACCTAACTGGCCAGCCTGGTCGAACGACATCCGCCTGATGCGGAACGCCATGAAGGTAAGCCACCACGATATCTGCGAAGTATTCAAATGGGCCAATGCCGATCAGTTCTGGCAAACCAATGTGATGAGTCCTGCAAAGCTTCGCGAGAAGTGGGACACGCTCAAGGCTCAAATGAACCAGCCTAACCGTAACCGACAGGCACCAGTGCCTCAGCAAACCGCACAGCACTGGAATAGCCGCGAAGCCTGGGAGAATGAATTCCTATGAGACAACTCGTATCTGCAATTCAGAACCGCGACGCAGGTGCGTTGGCCCGCCTGGCTGGAGATGGCCCGCAACCGTTGGACCGTGGCGTGCATGAAGGCGTCGAGCGACTGGTAGACGCGCTATTCACCAACCTTAAGCAGGTTTTCCCGGCATCAGTCAGCACAGCATGGAAGCGACCTGAAGACGAGTCAGCAGCAAAGCGTCAGTGGATCGCCGCATTCGCCGAAAACGGAATCCACAGCAAGCAGCAGCTGTCAGCAGGCATGAAGCACGCACGCGCCAGCGGTTCGCCGTTTCTGCCATCACCGGGCCAGTTCATTGAGTGGTGCAAAGAAGCGTCATTCAGCGCTGCTGGCATACCTGACGAAGACGAATTGTATTCGATGGTGATGACCTACTGTGCGAAGCGCGGTGACTACCAGACAGCCGAGCTTTATCCGTGGAAGACCAACGCTGATTACTGGATGGTCACCGGCCTGTATAGCATGATGCGCGCCGGAAACCTCAGCGAAGCAGAGCTGCGAGTAAAGTGTCGTTCAGAGCTTCGCAAGATGGCTCAGCGCATCGAATCTGGCGAGGAAATCCCTGAACCGCGCAAGCAACTGCTGAAGCTCTCCATCCCATCAACCAGCGAGAAGGCACTCGAAGGCGTTGCCATGCTCCGCGCAAAACTGAAATCAGCGAGGTCATCATGAGCGAAGGTATACGCATCAGGTTTGAGCGCCTCTACCGCAGCGTGCACGGCGATAAGCATGATCTGCGCAGAACGTACATGGGCTATCGCGATGCTGTAGTCGATCGCGCGTTTTTCTTCTGGCTGGAAGGCCGGGAAGGGGCCGCATCATGAACAAATATCTCACCGAAATACAGCAATCAACGCTGGATTTTATCCGCACATCGACCAGAGAGAATGGTCGCTGCCCGTCACTACTGGAAATTACCAAGGAGTTCGGCTGGAAGTCGCAGAACAGCGCATGTGGACACGTAAATGCTCTCGTCAGAAAAGGTTACTTGAACCGTCTTCGTGGTGCGAGCCGCAGCCTGGTTCTGCCAGATTATGGGAGCGTGTCTCTGCCGGAAGTAAGCGACAGCGAATATTGGGTTGAGGGTGTTTTTCAGCACCGCCGTTACGAAAGGGATGTGGTGAAAGCTGTTCAGGCAGCCGGCATGAAAGTTACATATCCGTCCTGAGCAAATTCACCAGCCACAGAAGTAGCAGATATGATTGACTCAAAAGTGGAGGTGAATTTTCGCATCGCAAAAAATCAATAAGTTCTGCTTTATGTTTCACAGTGTGAATTTGACTTGCGCTTTACCGGTAACATCTTATTTTCAGATGGAGAGTTTAATACACCCAAACTGAAGAGGGATATTTATGGCTAAACATCATTTCATCAAAACACTTGAAATATCAGCAATTGTTATTTTCGCGCTGGTTTTGGCTTATCTGGCCGTAACCGGAATCCTTTCATCTGCGGGCATAGATCACTCCTGGCCGTATCCGAATAAGTAACAAGGAACGTCACCAGGGAAATAAGCACCGCTTAAATATAAACATAATAAATCACATGACCGATATCTCTAAAAATGGGGTTCGGTTGCACAAATCGAACTACAGCGCCATCGGGCAACAGCTTCTTCCTCTGCTCGAATCTGGCGAAAGCTACCGGCTAATCGTTAAGCCCTGGAAAGAAAAACGCAGCATCAACCAGAACTCCTTATCCCATATGTGGTACGCCGAAATCAGCGCCTATCTGATTAAGTCCGGCCGTGCCGACGCCACGCCTGAATGGGTTAAGCGAAACCTCAAGCGCACCTATCTTGGATGCGAAGAAATCACCTACACCGACTTCGTTACCGGCGAGAAGGTCACCACCTACGAACCTCGACACACATCCAGCCTTGATATCGGAGAGATGCATTTCTATCTGAATCAGGTTGAGCGGTGGTGTGCGCAGTTCGGTCTGGCGCTGACAATCCCGCACGACAGCGAATATCAAAAGCTGAAGGATAAACAAAATGCCTAGAGGAAAAAGCAAACACCACACTCAGGAAGAGTGCAACTACATCGCCAAACTTCGTAAGCAGGGTTTGTCATGGCGAATTATCTCCGAGCGTCTTGGCATCAATGAGAGTAGCGGTCGGGCAATGCTGGCGAGGGCGAGATGAGCAGACAGCGCAAATCACCCACTCAACTCTGCATCGACCACCTGATATTCCAGCCTACCAAACGAACCCGTTCAAAACGCAAACCCATACCGCCAGCCAGCGAGGTGAAGACTTTTGACTACACCTACGGATTGCTGCGCGCCAAGTGGAACCGCATGAGGCTGACACGATGACAGCGTACTACAACGAAATCGATCCCTACGCCGCCCAATGGCTGCGCAACCTAATTGAAGCAGGACACATCGCCGCCGGCGTTGTTGATGAAAGGAGCATTGAGAATGTTACACCCGGAGATTTGCGAGGCTTCACACAGTGTCACTTCTTCGCTGGAATCGGCGTCTGGAGCTACGCCCTCCGCCAGTCAGGATGGAGTGACGATCGTCCAGTATGGACAGGAAGCTGCCCATGCCAACCTTTCAGCGACGCAGGCAAAGGCGCTGGGCTTGATGACGAGCGGCACCTTTGGCCCCATTTCCACTACCTCATCGAAAAGCTGCGACCTGAAACGGTCTTTGGAGAGCAGGTTGCAAGCAAAGACGGACTCGCTTGGCTCGACCTTGTACAAGCTGACCTGGAAGGAACGGGCTACGCCTCAGCAGCACTTGATATTTGCGCTGCGGGCTTCGGTGCGCCGCATATCAGACAGCGCCTCTTCTGGGTGGCCCACGCCGACCGCGAACAACGGAACTGGAGCGGGAACGAGCGGCAGGCAGGGGGGGATGAACCTGCAATCGGAAGCGCAATTAGCAGGCTGGCAAACTCCGGTGGCGAACGATGCGACAGGGTCAACCCATTGCTACAGCGGGAAACATCCCGATGGGGCGCCGAAGATATGCCTGAAGCTGCCGGGAACGGCAAAGTTGGCGGGATGGCCTACACCAACAGCAGCGAGCAACGACAGGACGCCGAATCCGCAAAGCGCAATGAGTATGAAGAGAAAGGATGGGACGAAAATACAGCAGCGCCTGCAGGACTTTGCCTCGATAGTTCAGCCAATCCGATTAACGGCTTCTGGAGAAATTCTGACTGGCTCTTCTGCCGGGATGGAAAGTGGCGGCCAGTTGAACCCGGCTCATTCCCGCTGGCTAATGGCTCTCCCCAAAGAGTGGGACGACTGCGCGCCTACGGTAACGCGATAAACGCGGAAGTCGCGAAAGGATTCATAGAGGCATATATGGAGGTTCAAAATGCGTGAACGCTGCCATCGCTGCCACACCATCCTCACCAGTGAAGATAAGCACTTTCACGGCATAAGCTGCCACACCTGCGAAGAGGACGCCTGGTATGCAGAACACTTCGAATACGTCCCAATCCACGCCATCTGTCGATACGCCCGATATCAGGTGCGCTGGTTGTCCTGCATTGCTCACCACGGAGGAAGTTTACTGCTGTGCTGCCTGCGTAGATGCGTGGGCAGAAGCCGATCCGAATTTCGACATGACAGGAGACGATAATGGCTAAAGGCATCAAGCCAAAACCGCCGAAGCCGAAGAAATGCAAATGCTGCCCTGAGAAGTTTATCCCCCGCAATAGCCTACAAACTGTCTGTTCTCCCAAGTGTGCCATCCAACTCGCTAACCAGCTCACCGAGCGCAAGCAAAAGCGCCTGGCGAAAGAGGAGCGTGCGGCATGGAACAAGCGCAAAGCCGATGTGAAACCGTTAAGCCACTGGATGAACATGACCCAGCGCGCATTCAACGACTTCATCAGGGCGAGAGACGGCGACGTTTGCATTAGCTGCGGCAGCACGACAGCAGTTAGCTATCACGCAGGGCATTTCAGGACTACTGCAGCGGCTTCGCAGTTAAGGTTCAACGAGGATAACGCTCACAGCCAATGTTCAGCCTGTAACGTTCACCACTCCGGCAACATCGGCCCATACAGGGTCAACCTCATAGCAAAAATCGGCCTTCAGCGCGTCTTAGCGCTCGAATCTAACAACACACCTCACAGATACACCCGCGAAGAACTGGAGCGCATCAGAGCGCACTACAGGGCTGCGCTGCGTGAGCTGAATAAGCAGAGAGAGGCCGCATGATTAATGTCGTCAGCTTGTCTGGCGGGAGAACGTCTGCACATCTTGCTCACCTTATGAAAGAGCGAGACCCGGAAACAGAATTCATATTCATGGATACTGGTGCAGAGCACCCGAAGACATACGAATTTATACGTAACATCGTTGAACACTGGAAAATTAAACTCACCTGCCTCCGCGTTATCCCTAACCCGGAAATGAACAAACCCAGCACCTACGAAATACTCAGCATCGATCAAATATGTCCCGACCTTGAGCCATGGAAGCGCATGCTCAGCAAATATGGACACCCATACGTCGGCGGCGCGTTCTGCACTGACCGGATGAAGACGGTGCCATATATCAAGTACTGCGATGAGCGATTCGGTCGGGGAAATTACACAACATGGCTGGGAATGAGAATTGACGAACCTAAGCGCACTACACCCAAGCCTGGTATCAGATACCTGGCGGAGATTAGTGATTACGAAAAGCAGGATGTAATCGAGTGGTGGCAGGAACAGCCTTTCGATCTCGAAATACAGGAGCACTTGGGAAACTGCGTTTTCTGCATCAAAAAGAGTATCCAAAAAGTAGCTCTGGCAGCTAAGGACGAGCCAGAACTTGCGGCGAGCTTCATCCATACCCTTCAAGCCTTCGACATAAAGCCCGACAAGGTTATGTACCGCAGTAATAACTCACTGGAGCAGGTGATCGCACTGTTCTCCGATACGGGAAGGGATGAACTCGCGTCAAGAATGACATCTATGCGCCAGTACGACACCGGTTCTTGCTCTGAAAGCTGTGAAGCGTTCGGCGGCCAGATGGGATTTGATTTTTCAATGGAGGCCGCATGACCGACTACCTCAGACAGAAGTGGCAACTGCTGCGGATGTACCGCGCCCGCCGCATGTTCGAAATCAACTACCGCATATTGCGTAACACAGCGAAAATCATGGGGGTAAAACATGCCAGTACGCGAGCTTAATCTCACTAAAGATCAGCATGACTGGCTGAATAGCTGGTTAGAATTGTGGGGAGCGTGGGTGTATTCAGGAAGGCTGGAAAAGCGCCAGAGCAGCGTCATAGCGCAATACATGGCTACTGTTGAACCACAATCATATCCATATCGGCCAATGTGCAACGATGATGACGGACTCTTGATTTCTCAGGTCGTGGACTCCGTCATGAGCATCGATAAAAAAGCCTTTGGCATCCTGCTTAGCTACTACGCACACGGCTCTTCCAAGCGTGCGATCGCATCTTACTATCACAAGTGTGCAAGTCCTCGCAAAATGTCAGGAAGAAGTGGGGAGAGCATCAGAAAACCATCACTTGCAACCTGCCGCAATGAGATTGATGAGATTTTGAACGCAAGCCTGTTCCTGATTTATCAACCACTGCAAAATGCGTTCAACGATCGCAAACGTGTAGCTAAAGTGAAGCCATCTGCAAATAAGGGGTTGACTTCCTTTATCCATTTGGCCACAATTTAAAGGTAAGCTGCCGTAAGTGTTCTTAGATGAGCCAGCAGCGACAAATTCCATCACAGTGAGATAGTTAAAGAGCCTCGTAGCCTCACCAGCTAGCGGGGCTTTTTTGCGATATTGACACCCGAAAAAAGTTTTTGTAAAAAGTGAATCGCCTGATGTGTATTGTTCTTTAGTCCAATCATTCATCTCGCATATCAGGCCGAAAGCCCCGTCTTAACCGATGGGGCTTTTTGTTTATAACTATTCATACCCGCAACCCTTTAAGATAAATCTTAACTGAATATAATGCTGGGGATGCGGTGAATCCCCCTATGCGGAGGGGTGGAATCCGACTCAGCATAAAGCTTGATATGTCGCACGGGATGGACTTTGTCGGGTTTGCTGTCTCACCGGGAGGCACCCGGCACCGCATACACAAAATTTAGGCACTGCTTCGGCGGTGCCTTTTTTATTGCCGAGATTCTAGCTGCCAACCTGAGCATCTTGTGTTGCAAGTGAATATGGTTAGCTGACTAATAGTAAATAGAGCAAATAAAGTTAAAATTCCTTTTTAGGAATCTGAGAATATTATCTCGCCCCTTCAAGAGCTAAGCCATTAAGAGTGCCGGAGATAAGCGCCGGGTGGGGCACATCAAATTTAAGAGGTCGCCAATTGGCGGCCTTTTTTCGTTTTGCGCCATCCCAAAATTATTCAGACCCTCATTGCTGTGTGGGGATGCGCGCACTTTCCTTACGACTACAGGCGGCACCAAGCGAACAGCGAGGTGTATATGAATATCGATATGAGCAAACTGGCATCAGGCGCGGCATATGGCGCTTCTGCCGGGACAATTGCCAACGGTCTGCTGACCAGGTTAAGTCCCGATGAATGGAGTGCTGTTGGCGTGCTGGCCGGTATTCTGGTTGCGCTATTCACACTCGGCATCAACTGGTATTACAAACGCAAGGCCACAATGGCGCAGATTAAAGCGCTGCAACGCTGGCCCACCGCGCCCGACCTCACCGAGGATTAACCCAATGGCAATGTCTAACAAACTGCGCAACAGGCTTATTGCTGCTGCAGGCGGCGGAGCCATGCTTATCGCAACGGTATTCCTCGGTGGAAAGGATGGGGTAGAGGGTCGCGTGTACGAACCCTATAAAGATGTGGCTGGGGTATGGACTGTCTGCGATGGTCATACTGGTGCTGACATCGTGAAGGGAAAGAAGTATACCGACCGCGAATGCGACCGCCTGATGTGGAATGACCTGCAGCCAGTTAAGAAGGCCGTCGATTCCATGGTCAAGGTGCCGCTGGGTGAGTATCCTCGCGCCGCGCTATACAGCTTCACCTATAACGTTGGCACCTCTGCCTTCTCCAAATCTACTCTGCTGAAAAAGCTTAACGCTGGCGACCAGGCTGGAGCATGTGAAGAGCTGCGCCGCTGGGTATATGCCGGTGGCATGAAGTGGAAAGGCCTTATGAACCGCCGCGACATGGAGCGTTCTCTCTGCCTGGCGGAAAGCGCAAATGATATCTAAGGCGACGATCGTATTTCTGCTGCTCTTGCTAGCTGGGTTGATTGCAGCTGGAAGCGCGGCGCTCTACTACCGTGGCAACGCCATCGATTACAAAGCCCAGCGCGATAAAGCATCTGATGCGCTCAAACTTGCTAACGCAACCATTGATGACATTCAGGTGCGCCAGCGCGATGTTGCCTCTCTCGACGCTAAATACACGAAGGAACTAGCTGATGCTCAGGCGACTATCGATCTGCTGCATGATGATGTTGCTACTGGCAAGCGTCGGCTGCAGCTCAACGCAACCTGCACGAAGCAATCCACCGGCCCCAGCAGCATGGGCGATGCTGCCACCGCAGGACTTAAAGCAGATGCTGAACGGGATTATTGGCGTCTCAGAAGCGGAATCACAACCCTGACTAACCAAGTGATCTACCTGCAAGAGTATATTAACCACATGTGCCTGAAATAGGAGGCGATATGGGGGAATACTATAGATGCCAATAGTTATTGGGGGCGCACTACAGCCCCCCTTGGAATAAAATAACTCAGCAGGTAATCCACCAGTTAGTATTGGGGTCGGTGATAGTAGCTTCTTCCACACCATCAATGAGTCCAAGAGCGATAGCTCTTTCTGGAGCCAAGATAGTGGATGTTCGGATGAGGTGTTCCCAATCCGCCTTTTCAGAGGCATTAGACGTTTCTTTGTTGAAAATGCCGACTAGGCGTGCGAGATCATGATCTAGGCTACCTATCCACTCCCTCATCCTTTCGTGATCCACGCTTTGCATCCCGCCAAAATTCCACTGGAAAGGATGAAGCAGGAAGCGTGAGCCGCTATTAGCAAAACGTTTTACACCTGCCAGGAAAATTGCATTTGCTATAGAGTCAATATTGCTAATGTTATAAGTATGAATTGGTATCGGAAGGGTTTTGATAAAGTTGTATGCAGTAAACCCTGATGTAACATCTCCACCAGAACTAGATATATGCAAATTAATAGCAACGGCGCCTTGAGCTATAGCTTGCAGGCAATGACCTTGTAAGATGCTTACTGTGCTTGGGTTAACCGGACATAAGAAATGGACTGTATGAATCATTTTAATGCCTCCTTTTGTGTGAGAACTATAAGCTAGCATTAAAAATTCATTGGGAATATTCCTATATTAAGTGGTGAGATGCTCACAAACCCGAAATCGGAAACGGCTTTATTAGCATCTAACCAGTAAGGCGGCGCATGGGTGTACCTCGCGCCGGATGACGTGCAGAAGATGGAATTCGAGCCTGTAGCAACGGAATCACGCTGAAATTACTAGAGCGGCCCCCTGAAGGACAAAGCTTACGCAAAGAAACAACATCCCGAAACGCTGCATGAACACAATGCGTTTATTATCCCTTGTTATCTGATTCGCAATTTCTTCGTAGTTATCTGGCGCGAACATTCCGCCTGGATAGGGCTTAAGCACGTGACCGTTTGAGAACATTACAAAGCTTCCAATGAAGCCACACAAAATCGCTGCTGCTTGTAAGTAAGTAGTAGTCATTTAACCTCCGTCCAGAGAAAACATTATGGCATCACCAGATTGGGAAGCCATCGAATCGGCTTACCGTGCTGGTTTGATGTCTATCCGCGAAATAGCCTCACAACATGGTATTACTCACGGCGCCGTAAACAAGCGAGCGAAGCGTGACGGATGGGAGCGCGACCTCAAGGCGAAGATAAAAGCCAAGGCTGATTCGCTGGTATCCAAACGTGAGGTATCCAGACAGGTATCCACTGAAACGGCTACTAATGAGCGGATACTGATTGAGGCTAACGCCGAGGTAATCGCCAACGTTCGCATGGAACATCGTGGTGATATCCGCCGCGCACGAGGTATGGCTAACTCACTATTTGATGAGCTGGAAGCCCAATGTGCCGATGTTGAGTCTTTGCGTAAGCTTGGAGAGCTGATGTTTAACCCTGATGAGAAAACCGGCAGGGACAGGCTGAACGAGATTTATCAGAAGGCAACGAGCTTGCCTGGGCGCGTGAAGTCGATGAAAGACTTATCCGACACGCTGAAAACCCTCGTTGGTCTTGAGCGTCAGGCGTACGACATCGACGGGCCAACCGGCGATGAATCAACGAAGAAACTCTCCGATTTGATGGACGATTTAGCCAAGGGGTAATCATGAAGCCAGAACACATCGCGCTTCTGCGTGACAAACTCTGGCGCCTGAACAACCTCTACTGGATTACCGACAAAGAAGGCAAGCCAGTCCGGTTCAAGATGACGCCGGAGCAGCTCGAATACTTCGAAGGCATGCATACCCGCAACATCATCCTGAAAGCACGCCAACTTGGCTTCACGACTGAGGTCTGCATCATTCAGCTGGATGCGGCGTTGTTTGAGGCTGCGAAGTGCGCCCTGATCGCCCACACCCTGAACGATGCCAAGCGCCTGTTCCGCGAGAAGGTAAAATACGCCTACGACCGTCTGCCGGCAGAAATCAGAGCAGCCAACCCGGCCAGCAATGATTCAGCGGGAGAGCTGGTATTCATGAAGGGCGGCTCACTCTACGTCAGCACGTCATTTCGTGGCGGCACGCTGCGATTCCTGCACGTTTCCGAGTTCGGGAAGATATGCGCCAAGTTCCCCGATAAAGCGCGGGAGATAGTCACTGGAGCGTTCGAGGCGGTATCAAGCGATTGCTTCACCACTATCGAAAGCACTGCTGAAGGGCGAGCCAGTTACTTCTTCGATTACTGCCAGACTGCCGAGAAAGCTCAACTGCAGGGCAAGCAGCTATCTAACCTCGACTGGAAGTTTTTCTTCTTCTCGTGGTGGAAGAATCCACTCTATGCAATCGACCCGGTAGAGCCGCTCCCGCAGCGCCTGAGTGATTATTTTGACGATATCGAGGCGAAGCAAGGCATCAGCCTGAACGAGCGCCAGAAGGCGTGGTATTACGCCAAAGAGAAGACGCTCGGCGACGACATGAAGCGCGAGTATCCATCGGTACCGGCTGAAGCGTTTGAACAGTCTGTGGAGGGTGCTTACTACGCCAAACAGTTCCGCTGGCTCTATACCAACAAGCGCGTTGGTGAACTGCCGGACAACTCTCATCAGCTCGTTCACACCTTCTGGGATATCGGTGTAGGCGACTCCACCGCGATATGGTTCGTGCGTGAGGTCGGCGAAGAATTCCACGTCATCGACTACTACGAAAACAGCGGTGAAGGCCTGCGCCATTACATGAAGGTGCTGAAAGACCGTGGCTATGAATACGCTGACCACTGGGCGCCACACGATATTGATAACCGTGAGTTTGCTGGCGACGGTAAAAGTCGCAAGCAGATAGCGGCTGAAGGTTTCGAAATTGACGGGCAGGTTTACTCAATCCGCTTTAAGGTCGCGCCAAAACTTGGCGTTGATACCGGCATCGATTCAGTGCGTGAAATCCTCCCTAAATGCGCCTTCGACTCCGCTAAATGCGAGTTGGGAATATCTCACCTTGAGGGGTACCGCAAGGAGTGGGACGACAAACGCGGCTGCTGGAAAGATAAACCACTGCACGACTTCACATCGCACGGTGCTGATGCATTCCGCTACTTTGCTGTAGCGAAGACCAACCACAAACAGACCGGCGCAATATTCTTCTAAGGAGCTCATCAGTGAGTGAACTAAGCAACGGGGAGCAATTCCTTGTGAACGCCCTCGCTGATGCTGTGGGCCGCCAGCGCATGATGTATGGCGCCAGAAATGGCAACACCAAGCGCACAAAGCTGTATGAGGAGTTCGGTTATCCCGACGAACTTGGATTCGACCAGTATTACCGCGCCTATGAGCGTAACCCTGTAGCCTATGCCGCCGTGCATAAGCTGCTGGAATCATGCTGGACGGATAAGCCGACGATTATCGACGGGGACGAGAACAAGGAATCGACTGAAACCACGCCATGGGAGAAGTCGGCAACCAAGCTGCTGAGCAAGCACTGGGCAAAAATCAAAGATGCTGACCGCCGCAATCTGGTAGGCCGCTATTCAGCGTTGCTCATCCAGTTCAAAGATGGTCGCGAGTGGAAAGAGCCGGTAGATACCGCCGTAGTAAAGCGGCTGCGTGATAAGGCGATCGTCAAGCTCATTCCTGCATGGGAATCGCAGATTAAGCCTGGCAACTTCGACACAGATACCATGTCGGAAACATACGGCGAACCGGTTAACTACCAGTTCAATGAGCAGCCAGTGGGTGACGATGGCACATACGGGCCGGTGCGCAGTGTTACCGTGCATTCCGATCGCGTCATCATCCTCTGTGAAGGCTCGGAAGATGAAAACATGCTGTCCGGCGTGCCATTCCTGCGCGCTGGCTACAACAAGCTGCTGGACCTCGAAAAGATATCCGGTGGTAGCGCCGAAGGCTTCCTGAAGAACGCCAGCCGTCAGTTGGGTATTAGCTTCGATGCGCAGACCGACATGGTTGCGATCGCCAGGCAGGCGAAAGAGGCCGGTTACGAAAACCTCGGCGAAGCAATGAACGACAAGATGATGAAGCTGAATCGCGGTACTGATTCGGCTCTCGTTACTCAGTCAGGTACCACATCGGTGCTGTCAGTTGCTGCTGCCGACCCTGCGCCAAGCTGGACGGTTACGGCAAACGAGTTCTCATCATCAATTCAATGCCCGTTCACCATTCTGTTTGGTCAGCAGACCGGGCGTCTCGCCTCGGATGAGGATAAAGCAGACTGGGCTAAGCGCTGTAACGGTCGCCGATGGGGATTCCAGACTGCAGTCGTTCAAATGCTGCTGGAAAGGTTCTGGAATCTTGGCGCCATCGACGCGCCTGCATCCGGCGAAGTCACTCTGGCATGGTCTGACTTACTCGCCCCAAGTGAGAAAGAGAAGATCGCCAATATGCAGGCAATGGCCTCTGTAGCGAAAGACACGCAGCAGGCGTTCGGCACACCTGCGATTGACGAAAACGAGGTGCGCACCGTCGGTGAACTTGAACCACGCAAAGCACCATCCATGCCTGACCCAAACAAAAAGATAAACGATAAGGACCCGCTGAATGACGACGACGCCAGCGAGAACCCGAATCGGAACACCGATAATTCCCCGCAACAAAGCTGACCCGACGCAGTCATCGCGTCAGGTAGGACGGATGTACCGCGACATCGATGACCGCTACTACCAGATCAAAATGGAGCTTAAGCAGCTATTCGATGAGCGGTTAACCGGAACTGAGCGAATCGGTAACGCCTCTTACGCTGTATATGGCGATGTGATTTATCAGGTGAACGCCGGTACCTACATCTACGACATGACAGCCGCGCAACTGGCTGACCTGCTACAGCGTGTGCAGCTGATAATTGACGATCACCTTCTCGACGGCGGCAGCCAAAACCTGTGGGCGCTGAGTTATATTGCAGCAGAGTATGAGCGCGGTACGCGGCAGGCATTCACGAACCTGTCAGTACAGTCGTCGGTTTACGAGCAGCAGACCACGCTGGCGCAGTTACTGAGCAGTCCGGCATATCAGAATCAGATCGCCGCGGCTTACGTCTCTACTTATAGCGACTGGAAAGGCATTAGTGATGCAGCCCGCGCTGACCTGGCTACTGTCGTTTCTGACTCAATCGGTCGTGGCGTTAACCCGCGTGAAACTGCCCGCATAATCAGCAAGCGTCTTGATGTGTCGATGGCGGAGGCCAAGAACATCGCCCAGACAGAGCAGGTGGGGGCACTACGCAAAGCACAGTGGCTTGAAACGGATTGGGCAAAGGAAAGGTTAGGCCTGAATACCGCCATTCTCTGGCTCTCCGCTCTGAAGCCCACAACACGCTCATGGCACGCTGCTCGACACGGACACACTTACACCACAGAGCAAGTTGAAGCCTTCTATGCTGAGCGAGGCAATAGGTACCACTGCTATTGCGCTAACGTGCCTTGCCTGCTGGATGACAAAGGGAAGATCGTAAATACAGGCCTCGTTGACAGGCTAAGCAAAGAGCGCAAGGAGTGGCAGCAGAACACTTAACTATCCATCCCATGAGGACACAGCATGAAGCGCAATCGCGTTAACGTGCTGACCGTCGTCAACTCCGCTTCAAACATCACCACTGAAACCATCGACGGCAAACCACACATCGTGGTCCGCGGCATCACGCCTGTTGTCGACGATATCGTGATGAACCGGAAGTTGTACCCGGCAGCAGAAATTGAAAAGGCGTTTAACACGCTTGAGCGAAATCCGATGCCGTTCGGTCACCCGAAAGTGGATGGCAAGCACGTATCGGCTCGCGATGTCCGCGCGGTAAATAACTATCACGTCGGCGCATGGCTTCAGAACGTAACTCACGTTGACGGCAAAGTGGTTGGTGACATGTACGTCGACCGCCGCTATGCCGAAGCCAGCGAAAACGGCAAGCGCCTGATTAACCGCCTGGATGAAATGGCAGCTAAAGCCAACGTTGATCCAATCCATATCTCCACCGGTCTGCTTTATTCCGGCATCGCTGCAAATGGCGAATCGAAGGGCAAGAAGTACAACGAAATCGCCACCAACATGATGTTCGACCACGTTGCTGTGCTGCTTGATGAGGCTGGCGCCGGAACGCCGGAGGAGGGCGTAGGCATCTTCGTGAACTCCGATGGCACCGAGCAGGAACTGGAAGTAGTCAACCTGTCAGAAGGCCAGTCACCCGATATAGATTCAACGCAAGACCCCGCTCTCAAATCAATTTTTAACCAGCTAAAGGCGTTTTTCAGCGCCAACAGCAATTCCGTCAAAGAGGAAGCAAACCCGATGAAAGAACTCATCACCAATGCGCTGAAAGCGAAAGGCATCGACGTTGAAGGTAAGACCGATGCTGAGCTGATGGACGCCTACAACCAAATGGCCGCCGATGACGCTACAGCGAAAGCTGCTGCCGATGAAAAGGCTAAGAAAGAGAAAGAAGAGGCTGACAAAAAAGCCAAAGAAACTGCCACCAACAGTGATGAGGCTCCGGCTTGGTTCAAACCGTTTGCCGACAAACTGAGCACCATTGAAAGCGGCCTGGCGGTTAACTCTGACAAAGAGAAGGGCGAAAAGCGTGCGGCTGTTAAAGCCAAGTTCCAGCTCGACGATCTGGCTGTGAACGCACTCGATGGCGCTGCTCTTGATGGCTTATATGCGCAATGTCAGTCATCTATTGGCCTGAACGGCGCTCGCCACCAGTCCACTACTAACAATTCATTCAGCGATATGCCGGAGTAAGAAATGGCTAAAGACGGTAAGCACGTAATCCACGCGGGCGGCATCTTTGCCAACCCGCAACTCCATCGAGAAGGTGCGGCAGCAGCTGATACCAAGGCCGGAACTATTGGCTTTTTCGATAACACCACGAAGAAATTCACCGCATCGGTTGACGGCAATGAAGCGGCAATCCTGTATGTCGCCAACTATGACTATCTTCGCTGCAAAACGGTTGATGACACCATCCTGGCTGGCGAGTGGGTTGTAGCCATGCATCCAACGCCGGGTGTGTTCTTCAACGTACCAGCTGCAACCGGCACCTACACAAAAGGTCAGCCGCTCTCGATCGCCAATGGTCGCGTGAAAGCTGTTGCAACAGACGAGTCTGTCCGCGCTTACGTGGAAGAAGACCGTCCATACACCATCGCGACAGCAGGTGACCTCCTGCGCGTTGTCATTAAGTAAGGAGCACCGAATGTTTGTATTCTCCACCCGTATGGCGACTGAAACGCGAAATCTTGAGGCTAACACTGCTCAGTTTCAGGAATTGCAGTTCGCCCGTAACTCCAGCGCTCAAGCAGTGGCTGATTTCATCGCTCGCACTCGCGTGCGCGGTGAGGCCGCTAACGCACCTGTTCTTGATGCAACCAATGCAGTTGATGATATTCGTCGCCTGTACCGCGCCTACGACCAGACCGTGTTGTCAGAGTTCGAGCCGAACACTGAGTTCACGCTGCTTAATGACCTGATGCCGCTGTCTCGCTCTGTTCGCCTGGAAGAGTCCGTGTATGAGTACGCTCGTACTGGCGGCCGTGGCTGGGCGCACACCTCAATGTCCGGCCAGATTGGCGCGGCTCTGGATGCGAAGAGCTACACCTTCGATGGCACCATGGTTCCAATCCATGATTCCGGCTTCAAGTTCAACTGGCGCGACCCGGTATTCAACAAAGGTTCCGCATTGTCTTCACTGGCAGATGCTCAGGCTGGCTCAGTTGATGACGTGCGCCGTCAGTATGTTGACTACATCTGGGAAGGCTTCCGCGATGCAGCGGGCAACTACATCAACTTCGACGGTAAAACGTGGAAGGGCTTGCGCCACGATGAGCGTGTTGCCCAGGTAACGCTGACCGTTAACTTTGCGACCAGCACTGACGTCAAAGCCATGCGTGCAGGTGCGATTGCGCTGCGTGACGTGCTGAAGCTGCAAAACCTGCAATACGGTCAGCAGACCTGGTACGTCTCAAGCGAAATCATGTCGAACTGGGAACAGTATTTCGATGTTAACTCGCTGCGTACCGTGCTGGAAGAAATCGCAAAACTGGCTGGCATCTCAGCTATCAAAGAAGACTCCGAGCTGTCAGGCAACGAAATCGTAATCGTTCCGCTGGCTGCCGGCGTCATCGCTCCGATCGTGGGTCAGGCATTCGGCACCGTTGCCGACCCTCGCCAATTCTACAACAGCGACTACATCTGGCGCACATGGGGCGCTGCTGGCCTGATGGTCAAGCAGGACATCGCTGGTCACTTCTCAGTTATCCACGCTTCGAGCTAAGGAAAAAACATGGCACTTGTAAAGGTATTGGTAGCAAACCTCTTTGCCGGTGCCAGCTTCCAGAAACTGGAGGCTGGTCAGGTTTATGACGTGGATGATTCGGTCGCTGAAAAGTGGATCGCTCAGGGTAAAGCCGAAAAGGCCACCGAGAAGAAAGGCGAGAAGCTGACCTTCGAAGTGGCTACCCCATCCGCGCCGGTCAGCACAGATACCTCAGTGTTGCAGTCGAAACTTAATGAGGCGCTGGAGCAGCTGAAAACAGCTCAAGATGCAGCTGAATCGAAAGACAAAGAGCATGCCGACGCGCTGGAGCAGCTGAAGACCGCTCACGCTACTGAGCTTGCAGCAGCAAAGGACCGCGCAGACAAAGCAGAAGTAGCGATGACAGCAGCAACTAAAAAGGACAAGTAATCATGGCAGTGCAGATAACGGCAGCGCAGGTTAAAGAGCAGTTATCTGCGCTGGGTTACTCCATCCCGGATTTCATGATTGATGCCTACCTCTGCAAGTTGGGCAGCATTAGCATGTGCCTGGAGGCGGCTGGCTACGATGAATGCGACATGACACTGATTCAGGTGTACGCCGTCACCCTAATGGCTATCACCGCTTTCAGTCAGCGCATCAAGTCACAGTCAGCGCCTTCAGGGGCGTCCCGATCGTTCGATTACAGTGGCGACGTGAAGACGATGCGCAACACTCTGGCGGCGCTGGACACATCAGGGTGCACCACGCTGCTGCCAATTGACGTTGGCACAAGCGTTGGCTTCTTCGACGTGATTGGTGGCTGCTGATGGAATGGCTACCGGCATCAAAACCGCCCAAGCCATTCGAGCGCGTGTGGGTGAAAACTTCAAAAGGCCGGCAGACAACCGGCTACGTGAACAGCGGTGGCGAATGGGTGATTAACTGCCCGCGCATAGCTGCTGAGAAGCCCGCAGTGACCAGTTGGAGGAAATGACATGTCATCTTTAGCAAGTTGGTCATACACCGCTCAGGCGACGATCTGGAAGCGCTCAGGCGCAAGCAATGATTACGGCGACCCGATGTTCGAAGCGCCGCTGGTGATTGCCTGTGATTATCAGGGCGGGCTTTCAAAGCGCCTCGGTGACATCGGCGGCGAGAAGGTCGTCAAGAACACGGTGTGGACAGAGTACGCGCTGGCTGACACTGGAGATTACCTGCTCATTGGCGTTTCTGACAGCACTGACCCAATTGCGGCCGGTGCCGACGAGGTTATGCAGGCAATTCGCTATGCAGACACCTTTGAGCGCACAGCAGACGATTTTGCGATAATTACCGGAGTGTAACTATGGGCGTGAAAGTAAAAGGCATCAGGCAGATTTCACGCAACGTTAACCGAGCTATAGATAACATTCAGGACCGGCGTGTTGTTCGCGCTCTCACCAGCGCAATGATCGTCGGCGCATCACAGGCCGCTATCTATACGCCAATCGATACGTCATACCTGCTCAACAGCCAGTTCCGCGAAATTGTGGTTAACGGTGCACGCATCACCGGGCGGGTTGGTTACACCGCTTCATACGCAGCTTACGTGCATGACCCGGCTATTCCGCAGCGGTTCCGTCGCGCAACGGCTGAGAAAGAATTCCTGACCAAAGGGTTCGAAGAAAGTCGCGATGTGATTGACCGTGTAATAGCCAAGGAGATGTCACTTTGAACCCTCCAATGCATACGCGCGTTCGCAATCACTTTGTTGATGTTGGTCTGACTGCTGGATTCACCACGCAATTGCTGGTCTGGAATGACAGCGGCAAATTGACCGACTCATTCATGGTATTCAGGCCAAATGGCGGTTCTCCAATCCGCGATGAATTGGGCGCCGAATATTACGTGATGGTCGACGTGATCGGCGCGAAAGGTGGCAACGGCGCGGTTGATGAGCGCGTGCAGCAAATTATTAGCAGCATCCAAACCAACTCTATTTCAGATCGCTGTATCGGCTATATCGAAAACTTCGGCGGAATTCCCGCGCCAGTTCTCACCACCGAAGGCCGCCTGGTCTATCGGCTTCAGTTTGCAATCAAGTACGGCGAATAGCCGATAACACCAAAGAGGAATTACCCATGGCAGCAAATTGCCCAACGGACAACACAAAGTTGTTTGGCCGCGCCATTGTGCTCGAAGTAGCCGATGGTTGCGCCGATGCGGTACCGCAGGAGTCGGAGTGGAAAGCTCTGGCTGCTGGCACCAGTAAAGGCTTCGATTTCTCGCCGAACAGCGTGACTTCCGATGCCGATGACACCAAAGGCTATGTTGAGAACATCGTCACTAATGCTGACTTCACCATCTCGTTTGAGGGAGAGGTGCGCCGCAATGACAAACTGGATCAGTATGGAGTTGGTCGCCTGATTAAGTACTTCAACACAGAAATTCAGGCAACTCGCCAGCCAACGCTGTGGGTGCGCATGGAGTTCGGCCCGGTTACGTTCATCGGCTACATGCTGATCAACGCATTGAGCTCTGACGGTGGTACAAACGACATCATCACGTTCTCTACCGAGTTCAAGGTTGCTGATGCCGACACCATTCAGGTTGTAGACACCGATAACGAAGTGCCTGTGACGGGCGTAACGCTGACCCCTGCTACAACTTCTGTCGCTGTGGGTGCCACTCGTCAGTTAACTGCTGCAGTGGCTCCAAGTGATGCGACGGATAAGTCTGGTGTGTGGGCATCTTCCGACACATCTAAGTTCACTATCAGCACATCAGGCCTTATCACCGGTGTAGCGGCTGGTACTGGCAACGCGACGTTCACCACAACTGATGGTGCGAAAGTTGGCACTACCGCAGTGACCGTAACCGCTTCGTAATTGCCATTTCAGGGGCTTCCACCTGGTGGCCCCGAAAATGATTTTTACCGGACTAACTCATGACCCCGATGAAAGAGATTGGCGAGTGCCTGATATCAACACATGACACTGATTACATGTTCCGCCCATCGTTTGCCAACATGATGCGTATTGGTGAGCCACAGGAGATAGTGCAGGCGTTTTACGATCTGCATAGCGATGAGGTGACGCCGCTTATTGAGAGTGCAGCAGCGGCATACGGACACATTCCATCCTGGCTTATTGAGCACATCCGTACTAGCTCATACGGCAAACGCGCATTAATGGCAGCCCTAACAGTGATGGAGGCATGTAGCGATAGTGACCTGTCGCCGCTGATTGGTGAGATTCGCCCGGCAAAAGCTAAAGGAAGGGCATTTAAGCGCCGCGCCGGCCATATGGGTGACTTTGAAATATTGCTCATCGCCCAATCTCTCATCACTCACGGCATCATCGGCAAAGCAAAGGTGCGCCAGCTACAGCGACACGAGAACAGCGCCGGAACATCCGAGTTTTCAGCCTTCGAATACATCAGCGCCGCGCGTAATCACTTCGGCATCAGCAGGGAAGAGGCTGAGCGTCTGACCATGACAGAATTTCAGCACATGTTGAACGCCAAATACCCGGACCAGAAAGGATTCACGCGCGAAGAGTACGATGCCGTTGCGGATGATTACCTTGCCAAAAAGGCCAAAAGACTCGCAAAAGTAGCCTGATTAAACCATTGAAATAACAAACCTCGCTCCGGCGGGGTTTTTTTATGCCCGGAGAATAGCGAATGGCAGGCACTTTAAACGCAGGCAGCATCATTTATGAAGTGGATATGGATACCGCTCGCCTGCTGGCGGCCCGCCGCGAAGTAGACGCCGCGCTGAATGGCATGGGCGGAGGTATGGGAAGGCTGGAGGCCAGCGTTAACAGAACGGAGCGCTCTGTCGCTTCTATGCAGCGCACCATGTCCAG
This sequence comes from Enterobacter ludwigii, assembly GCA_900068845.1. Lineage (GTDB taxonomy): Bacteria > Pseudomonadota > Gammaproteobacteria > Enterobacterales > Enterobacteriaceae > Pantoea > Pantoea ludwigii_A. The sequence goes on along the minus strand of CEFQ01000005.1, from coordinate 452,604 downwards.
CCTGAGCGCGGTTGCGCGGGGTGTAATAGCAGCCATTTCTGTGCAGCAGGTAGCTGCGTATGGCAACGAGTGGGTAACGGTCAATAACAAGCTCGCCAACTCCGTGCGCGCCAATGAATCACTGGTAGAAGTTACTCAGCGTGTTTTCGACATATCACAAAACACCATGAGCAGCTTGGCAGCAACTGCAACGCTTTACGGTCGCCTTGAGCGCGCGACCCGCAGCGCAGGCACAAGCACCAAGGACCTGATCACACTTACCTCGACCATCAACAAAGGCCTTGCGGTCTCAGGTGCAACTACCGAAGAAGCCAGCTCAACCATGACGCAGCTTTCGCAGGCGCTGGCGTCTGGAGTTCTGCGCGGTGAGGAATTTAACTCCATTTCTGAGAACGGTAGCCGACTTGCGGTGGCACTTGCCGATTCTCTTGGCGTCACCATTGGCCAACTCCGTGGCATGGCGGCACAGGGGAAATTGACAACGGAAGTGGTAGTTAATGGTCTGCTCAAGCAGAGCAGCGCAATCGCAAAAGAATTTGCGAACACCACGACCACAATGGGCCAGGCGTTTACGATCGCCACCAACAACATCACGAAATTCGTCGGCGAAAGTTCAAGTGTTTCCACTTCAATTCGCGTGTTTAACGAAGGCGTGATTTCACTCAGCCAGAATCTCGATATCGTGGCAAATGCTATTGCTGTCGCTGCCGTTATCTTTGGCGGTCGTTTTGTCGGCGCACTGGCGCTGGCAACCAAAGCCCGCATTGATGATTCACTGGCGGCCAAGGCTCAGACAGCAGCGACAGTCCAATCAGCAGCGGCTACAGCTAACGCCGCGCGCGTCACGGCTTTGAAAGCAGGTCTCGACAAAGAGCAGGCATTATCAAACCTTGCGCTGGCTCAGACTGAATACAACGTTGCCAGAGGTTCGGCGGCGGAGGCGTTCGCGCTTGAAAATCTGGTTGCCGTTAAATCCGTAGCCATTCAGCGTTCGGCTGCATATGCAGAAGCGCAACTGGCAGAAGCGGCAGCAACCAGAACAGCAGCTGCGGCTTCTGCTGCTGCGGCTACCACTATTAGCGGTTTAGCCAAAGGCGCTCTGGCGTTGATTGGCGGCCCGGCAGGGCTAGCGGTTATTGCCGCTGCAGGCATCTTCTATTTCTATCAGAAAATGCAGCAGGCTCGTCAGGAGAGCATCGACTTCGCTGACAAGCTGGATGGTGTCATTGCCAAGATGAAGAGCATGAGTCAGGTTCAGCTTGCCGCTGAAATTGGCAACGCCACCAAATCCATCAAAGCACAGGCAGATGCGATCAAGGATAACCAGTCCAGCCTTGAATCCAATGAACTGCAACAGTCTCGCCTGCGACGCACGCTTAGTTATCTTCAGGAAGGCAGCCTGCTCTACAAGGTGACACTCTCTGAGTTGACTGATGCACAGAGCGAGCATACTCAGTTGCTGGCGCAGAATGAGGCAGCGCAAAACAAACTGAGCCAGACTGTTAGCAAGACCGGCATTCTTCGCGCCCAGCTGAATGGCACGTTCGCGCAGGGTATCGACCTGCTTAAGCGTGATGGCGACGCTGCTGGCGTTGCTTCAGGCCTGATGAATCAGTTTGGCAATGCCATAGATTTTGCAAGCAGGGCGAAAGAGAAATTCAACTCAACCAGCTTGCAGTTGCCGCGAAGCGATCAGGCAGATGCCTACAACAAAGACCTCGAGTCTGAAAACGCTTTGCTGGCCATCACTGATAAACGCCTTCGCGCAGTAACCAAAGCACGCATGGAGGCTAATACAAAGGGCGGCAACCAGAACCAGATAAACACAGCTGGCGAGCTTGCTGGAGCGCAATACGACCTTCAGCAGGCCGAAGCAAACCGTAACAAGGAGACACGCGCTGGAGTAGCTGAAGGTAAGAAGGCCGAAACGCAAGCCGAATCCATCGCTCAGAAGCTTGCCAACCTCAAGCAGCAATCAGAACTGGCTGGTGACTCCACCAAAGAGCTGAGCCGTGAGCAGGCTATTCTAACGGCCCAGCAATCACTTGGGAGCGCTGCAACTAAGGAAGATATTGCGCTGGCAGGCAAGTATGCCGCCGCTAAATGGGACACTGGTAATGCAATTCGCGCCCAAGCTGCAGCTGAGAAGCTACTGCCGGAAGCCAAAGAGAACGCGAGCTACAAACAGGACGTAGACGATCTGAATGCTGCGATGTCCGCGAAAAAAATCAGCCAAGAGCAATACAACGTGACGTCTGAGCAGCTGGAGCAGCAGCACCAGACAAACCTTGCGAAAATCCGCGCCGATCAGGTTGTAACCCCTCAGCAGGCCGCTGCCGGCACAGTCGACCCTGTGCAGCAACTTGCCAATGAAAATGCTCAAAAACTCGCGCTAATCCAGCAGTTCGAGAACCAAAAAGTCCTTACTGAGCAGCAAAGCCTCGCCTTGCGTAATTCTCTGAATACGCAGTACGAGCAGCAGCGCACAGCTGCAATGTGGACGATGTGGCGCAACCAGAGCGTTGGTAACGAGGCAGTGGCTGCGTCATTTGATTCTCTGGCAGGCAATGCTTCCAATGCTTTCACCGGAATGGTTACCGGCAGCATGACGGCTGAAGAGGCAATGTCATCTCTTGCAAGTAACGCCATCAACAGCCTTATCAATTCCTTCGTTCAGATGGGCGTTGAGTGGGTTAAATCCGCAGTGATGGGTTCAGCAGCCCAAACAACCGCTGTTGCCACTACCACGGCAGCTTCTGTTGCTGGTACTGCGACCACTACAGCTGCCAGCACAACTGCAGCTGGCGTAACGCTGGCAGCATGGACTCCGGCGGCACTGGTGGCATCCATTGGTTCGTTTGGTGGCGCTGCAGTAGTTGGTCTGGCGGCATTGCTCGGCGTTATGGCGTTGTCAGGCTCGATAGCTGGCAAGCGTAAGAACGGCGGGCCGGTATCCGCTGGGTCAATGTATCAGGTGGGCGAGGGCGGAATGCCTGAAATCTACCGGGCAAGTAATGGCAGCCAATACATGATTCCAGGCGATAACGGTTCTGTTATCAGCAATAAAGACCTGAGCTCAGGCGGTGGCGCATCAGCCAGCGGTGGAGTGGTAATTAATATCCAGAACTACACCTCTGCGACTGTTGATGCGCAGGCTCAGTCTGATGGAAATGGCGGTTGGACGATTACAGCATTCATTGCCGACATGAACCAAGGCGGCCCAGCCAGTAGGGCTATTACTGACAACCTACAGACCCAGCGCCGCGCGAGAGAATGATAAATGGCTATTGATTATCCTGAGTGGCTTCCTCTTGCTCAGAAGTCCAATAAAAACGTTACCAGTGATACGGGATTTCGCACCGACCAGCCTCAGGTTGGTGCGCCAATCTTTCAGAAACTGACTGACGATCTGAAAGCATCATTCAACCTTACTTGGATTTTTACCGCAGCTCAGCACAGGGCGTTTTATCAGTGGTTGCGCAGCCCGAATTATCTGGATAACGGCAACCGGTGGTTCAACATGAAATTGTCCACGGGCACCGGTGATACAGGGTTGGAGGTGCAGGAGCTTCACTTCACTGTTTATCCGACGTGGAATCAGAGCGGTTCAGCTTTCACCTGGACAGGCACTGTCATCGCACGCGAATTGAAAAACTCAGATGATGACTTTGACGACATCATTATTGAACTGCCGCCACCTTGGGAAAGTTGGCTGGACATCATCGTTACAGGTTATCCCGACAATCGCGATCCGGAATCACTGCCGAGGGTTCCATGATGCCAACACTTCGTGAATATCGAAGCCAGCGCCCAAACCGCGTGCTTTATGAAACGCTGACATTCTTCAACGCATCATTTGGGTACGTTCGACTAGTTAATAAGCAGGTTTTTCCCAAAACATTCGCTGACGAAATTTATACACCCTGCCGGATGGAAGTGACAGAAAGCCAGCAAAGCAGTACGCCGGTGATTGATTGCAGCATCAAATTCAGCCGTTTGGCACAGGACTTCAAGCAGAATTTGAAGCTATGGAAAGGTGCCGCAAGAATCACTCCGATCTCAGCGACATTCCAGCGCTTTGATTCCGCCGATATAAATACACCGCTCAAGCCATGGACGCTCTACGTTAATGACGTAAGCATGGATCAGAGCGACGTGACGGTCACGCTGACGCTGAAGAATCCACTCAATAACAACGTTGGGCTGCTATACACGCCTGAAGAATTCCCTGGATTGCAAAATGCTTAAAACTGAATTTCTTGACCGTGTTATGGGTGCTCCATGGTCAGATCGCGCCTGCAGATTCGAGGCTATGGATTGCTGGGGCTTGGTTGTTTTGTATTACCGTCACGTGCTGGATATTGAGATTCATCACGCACCAGACTACGAATCGGGCTGCGATTTCCTGACGTGCTTTGCAGATGAGGTCATTTACTGGCAGGCGTCGAGCACCATTCCAGAAGATGGAATTTTTGTAGCTTACTACGGCGCTGTGCCTGTGCATGTGGGTCTGATTGTAGATGGCAAGGCTTTGCACAGTCGCGGCGAAAACGGTCATGTGAGAGCCGATAACATCCGCACTATTCAAAAGATATTCACTAGGGTGGAATTCAAAACCTATGCCTATTATTCAAATCCAGCGCGTTCCGGGACTGCCTAAAGAGCGGGTTTCTGCGCCGAGTGGCATTATCTTCTGTGACTGGCTGGAGTCGCAGCAACTTCACTGCGAATTTCGCATTCATCTAAATGGAAAAGAGCTGGGAGAAAATGAGGAGTTAGGCTTTGCTCTGTGTGAAAGTGATCGCATAACCATCTTCGACCAACCTAAAAGCGGTGATTTAGCTAAGACGCTACTGAATCCTTTAGAGCACTTCAACCCGATTAAATTTACTCAAAAAGTGATGAACGGGCTCATCAAGCAGCCTGGAACGGGAAACATCGGTCAAAGTAAAACCTCATCGAACAATAGCCTGAAAGGACAAAGCAATCTTGCACGAAATGGAGAGGCTAAACCTGATAACTACGGTCTAATCAGGGCTTTTCCGGATCTGATTCAGGAGTCCCTATTTGAGTACTCTGGGAACCTGAAATATCTCACGGAGTTCATGAATTTTGGCATTGGCACCTACACAGTTAGCTCGGTGAGATATTCAGAGAGTAACATCGGGTCGATGGCTGGGGCGTCATTCACAGTTTTTAACCCTGGCGACGTGATTGGCAATATTAACGAGGGTTATCAGTTTGACGATGTAGATGGTCAGGAAGTACCTGGTAAGAACGAATCAGGAGATTTTCCGATCGAGAGCGCTACAGCCAATACGGTGATTAGCGGCGCCTATTCTGGCGGTCAGATACTAATGAAGATCGTCAAACAGGCCAGTTTTGATTACTTCATGGGCCTAACATTGCCCCATGCTGTTTCGTTCGTCATCAACGTCACATACCCTACGGCCAGCGGCAATGTCACAGAAGACTTCACTTTATCTGGCAATCTGATTTCTGCCACTCAAACATCTAATGGATCTGTTACAGCACCCGTTTATCACTACAACTTTGTCATGGATAGTATTGAGGGCTCCAATGCTTCCTATATCAGCAATGCCACCATTAACAACACGAAATTCATTCTCAATGACAATCAGGCGTTAGTGATTGGCCCCTTTTTCTCACCTGTAGAATCGACGCAACTTTGGTTGCATACGCAATCAGGACTGGGTGGAAAAAGTGAAACTAACTGGCAGGTGACTATCTGGAGAGTTGATAGTGAAAACGTTCAGATCCCTGGCACGACACAAACTTTCACTTACAGGCAGACCACGCCGCACCAATCAACATCTGACACCTTTTACCGCACGGACAAACTGACACCCACTGGTGGTTATGGAAGGTACGCTGTTAGCTTCCAGAGAACAGACAATAGCGGAGATAACAGTAAGCTAAAGGTTGAAGCCATTCACGGCGTGAACACAAGAACTAACGTGACCTATCCGAACGACACACTGGTCCGTGTAACCGTGCGTCAGACGGAGAACGCCACAAGTGCACGAGATCGGAAATACAATGCTCTGTTAAACCGCCATGTCATCAGCTACAACCTGACGACGCAAAGGGTTGATTATATCATCCGCGCATCGCGTAAGTTTGCCGATATAGCCTTACACAACTGGCTGATTATCGGCGGGCAGGCGGAAAGCTCGATCGATATCTACGGGCTGTATCAAATACAGGCTGAGTTAGACGTTCGCGACTCCCGGCTGTCCTACTTCGATTACACGTTTGACGATGAGGATGTATCTCTTGGCCAGCGCATGGAGACTATATGCGATGCGGCGGGAGTTAGCGTTTATTGGGATGATAGCGTTCTTTCGTTCACTTTAGACAGTAAACGCAGCACGCCAGCAACGGTTTTCAACAGGTCGAATACTGTCGACTCTGGCTATTCACTAAGTTATGACATGACACTTCCGGGCGGTTATGACGGCGTTGAGATTCAGTATCGAAACCCGACCACCAATAAACAGGCATTTGTTCGCTACCGGATTAGAGACAATCAAATTGAGCTTGGCACACCGAACAAGGCGAAGAAGTTCGAAATGATGTATATACGCGATTCATTTCAGGCTGATTACCGCGCACAGAAGGAGTGCAGAAGATTGCTTTACTCTCGCATGAGCATGGCAATCACTGCGTTGGCAGATGGTGAGTGGGTAAACGTAGGTGACATGGTTCAGGTGCCAGACACCTATGACACCAATCAGCAGGCCGGTTACATCGTGTCGCGAGTCGGTAATGACTTCGAAACCAGTGAGCGCATCAATTTTAGCGGCTCAATGTTCGTTATGGTTACGGACAATCTAGGGAGTACAACGGCGCGTTACGCCGCTACGCCACGCGCAGACACACCGTTTGGATTCACTGCTGCTATCCCTCAAATCTCGCTCAACATCTTCGACGGCTATGACGTTCAATCGCCATCCAGATACGTTATTGCCACCAACGAAGAAATGAATGCTACGCAATGGATTATCAGCGAGAAGCAGCCAAACAGTGACGGCACAACAGCGTTAACGCTAGCTGAGTACAGCGATTTTATTTACCCTTAAAGCTCATCCTCTCAATACCAAGCCAGCCTTAGAGCTGGCTTTTTTCATGGAAAAAATATGGCTACGCAACCCACTAATAATGCTGTACCTAGTGAATCACCTCGCGACCTTAAATTCAATGCTGGAAAAATTGACGAGTTTGTCACCTCTTTGGCGCAACAATATCAGGATCGTTTTGGAAACAATCATTACACGATTGAAGGTCTTCGATGGTTCGCCCAGCAGGCTATATCCCAATATGGATATATAACTGTTGACTCATTTCAGGCAGGCGCAAGCATTACATTACCGAATCAAATATTGCGTGACACAAGCACTGGAGAATACTACCGGTGGGACGGAAATCTTCCTAAAACTGTTCCTGCTAACTCCACGCCGCAAAACTCAGGCGGTGTAGGACTAGGCGCTTGGATTTCGGTAGGTGACGGTTCACTTCGAAGTGATTTGAAGAAAACATCAGGTGCAAAACTAGTTGGAATTGCTCCTTCAGGAACTCTTGACCAGGCATTATATTTCGCCACTCCGGAAATGTTCGGTGCAAAGTCTGATGGTACATCAGATGATCTGGCAGCTATGAATTCCGCAATAGCCACCGGACGGCCGGTAATCTTGACTGGGTTTTATAAAGTGTCAGGCACAATTAAAATTCTAGCTGGAACAAGAATAATTGGCAGTGGAGGGCGTGTAACAACGACGACAAATCTTCCTGTGTTTTCTGCAGTAGATGTAGATGACTGGAGTGTTGAGGGCAGGTTAACAATTATTGGTCAGGGAGCGATTACGGATCAGGGCCAAGTTGGATTCCTTGAGAGTGGATGCCAGAACTATAGGGTTTCAGACATCACATTTTACGGAATTGCAGGGCGGGCGACCTATCAGCCCACAACTGGCACATGGGAAGCGCCGCGGGGGAATAAGGGCACCTGGACGAACATTTTTGCTTTTAAGTGTTACTTAGGCCATGAGGACATCGCCAACAATACTAGCAGCAACCTCATGAATGAATTTACCACCTGGGTTAACTTCAAAGCGTCAGGGTGCCAGATAGGACTGCGCACTTCTGCTGGCAACGTTCAGTGGGTTGGAGGAATGGTGGTCGATAACGTGGAGGGCTTTACATCTCCTGAAGGCGGCACGAACACCACTCATGGTCAGGCCGTTGGCATGACCATCGCACATAACAGCCTTTACAACGTAAATATGGTCGCGCAGACTGCCGGTTTTACATTCAGCGGATGCAGTATCTATGGTGATAGTCCGACTGTAGGTGCAGTTCGACTTGATCGCTGCCGTGGTGTGAAATTCGTTGGGGGTAATTTTGAGGCCAGCATTTACAACGATGGGCCCGGTACCAACTTCGTTATCGGCTGCTACAACAATAATAACTTCGCATTTTTCCGATCTGGCAGTAACCCTGAAGGTATCGTAATAACTGACATGTACGATCAGGGTGGATACTCATCCCGCAATGATGTTTTTTACGCTCACTCGGAAGCCACGTTCCAGGGCAATACATTAATAAGCTATCTAAACTCCACTTACTCTGGTCGTATGGCTTTTAATTTTGCACAACGCGACCCTCAAAAGACGCTTGATGTAACGAATGCTGCAACTATGGGATATAAGTACTGCAAAGTTGCAGGTCGTGTTGCGGTTTGCACAAAGCTACACGTAACAGGATTGACATCAGGAGCAACGGTGTATCTTACGGTAGTAAGAGTCAGGGCGGGCTCAGCAAATGAAGATGTGGTTTACCAGACAATTCCAGCGTATAGCTCATCTGCAGTTGCCGGATGCCTCAATGCGGAAATTAATGTTTTATCAGGGGATGCACTTTTCATGAAGATTACTGTATCAACTGGCGATGGAACTATCAGCGCCAGCAGAACAGAGTTTGCAGCTCATTATATTGGTGGAGCAGGCTGATTAAAGTGGCCGAAAGGCCACCATAATTATTGCACGAGCTTACTTATATATTTAATTTTATGAAGAGCTAAATAAACAAGAGTGCAGATCAAGTAGCTAAGAGTTATTGAGATGACAATGCTCAAAGGCAAGAATATTTTCATATCAACCAAAAATTGCAATATTACCCAAGTAGGAATTAAATGCAATAAGAATACACAAAAACTACTTTTGCTGAGTAATGAGAAGATTTTTGGTGAGATATTGTAGATGCTATCACCCCACAATTTACAGCTGATGAACAATGGGATACTACTGAGGAATATAAAAATTGAAGAGTACCACCCAATGCCATCGCCTCCCATTCTGTTTATAGATCTTAAATGCCCTTGAATTAATAGGGAACAGACAAATATAAGCAAAAATAACATTATGGGAACAGATGCGTCGGGAAATTTTTTAACCCTGTTAGTGATGTAATACCCCGCAATAACATAAGAAACAAAGCCGTTGGCTGGATCTATATTTATTGGAGAAAAGAAAGGCCGATATCCAAATAAAGCGTCAGAGGCGATAGGTAAATAAAAGAATGTTATAGACAATATAATGAATGTTAAAACCTCCGAATCTTTCATTACATTGACCATTTTAGAAATGAAGGGAATAGCAAAGTACATGGCTATAATGCTATATAAAAACCATAGCTGATATGCTGGCCCTGTGTCTCCGTGAGAGAGGCGATTTAAAATTAATGACCAGTTAACCTCCTGATGATTAATGTAACTATGAGCCACATTAATTAGTATGGTATAAAATAGAATAAGAAAGGAGAATTGAGGTATTCTTTTTAGGTAAAATTTAAAAATGTTAGCTTCATGAGCATTAGGCAATAAAAGCGAACCGGTTATCATAAAAAATAATGGGACACCTAATCGGCCCAATAGATGGAATGTTTGAGAAATATACCATTGGAAATCCCCATCGATTCCCGATTTATATACAGCTTCATCTACTGTGTGTATAACTAAAACAAGTAATATTGCAATAAAACGCGTTACCTCGAGCCAGCCTATACGGTTTCCCATTTTACCCATAGCCACAATATTTTAAGATAATATGAATATACCCCGACTCCAGAAGAAATGTAAGTATTTTGTAAGGAGGTCCTAACATTTATGCTCCGCCTTACGCGGAGCACTTGTTAAACTACTCACCTGATATTTCGATTGAATCACAAGCTGAGGTTAAATGCTTAGATATAGATAACTGGCTATCAATGTTGTTGAACTCTGTGACATCTATCACGTTAGACTTACCGTTATCAACATGGATAAATATACTCATCTTATTCGGTGCAGAGATGCCTATATCTACACCATCAGCAACAGCGCATGTCGTGTTTACTGAACGTATGGTCAACTTATCAACTCCACGTAAATTCCACTTTATAACAGTGGGAGTATTTTCACCTGGGTGTGCTGCAATTTTACCGGTGTATGATATTCCATACCCACCCCAGATGTCTCCTGCTGTTATATCTGATGATAGATACGTATAAGGTAACCCTCTATTAATCAAACCATCCCATGCAGGGTATGATTTAAAGAATAGCTTATAAAATTCATCAACTTCTGTTGGAGTATAATTCCTAACCTTTTTATAAATATAAGCTTTTACTCCTTTAGAAAGAGCATACTCTTTGTCAAGTCTTATCATCGCTTTACCGATGCTTTGTTTGTTAAGAATCTGATCAGTTGGTATCGTTATTACCTGTTGGTCTGATGGTCTCAGGTGAGTTTGAGCAGGCGATGTAACAACGAAATAATTAGACATTAAAGAATCGATGTGAATTAGATCTCTTAAGTCAACCTGAGATGCATATGATATTTTTCCAGACAAGCCTAAGTTTGATATTGTATTTAACATGTCATCGTTTAGAACGTCGTTTGATGAAAATACAGTTATCCGTTCCCCATTTTTAGTTAAGCCCTCAATGTCGTGAACTAAATCAATGTAGTTGGAGAAGTTGTCTATCCTTAAGGGAAGCGACTTAGTTGGCAGCAACTGAGATGAACCTTCAAAAAAATCAATCTGATTTCTATTTATTGAAATCACAAATATTGTTGCATGGATTACCAATAATAACGATAAAACACCTAATCTTAAGGTATTGCCCTTAATGAATTCTAATAAATACTTAATGCCAAACACAACAATTACCAATGCCCATAGAGAAAAGGGTAAGCAATGTTGAACGCCAGGAGCCTGTGTTCTTGTGAAAAGCATGAAGCTAAACAACAGATTGAAAGCCGAGAAGATAACGATTGGGGTGGATTTTTTATTTTTAGTATAAAATGCGCCTGCCAAACCTATTAGAATAAATGGCAACAAATATAGCCCAATGTTATGAGAAAGCATACGCACTGAAGTCGCAAATGGCGCCTGATAAGCTACATATATCTGCGAATAGTCAGTGTGCAAAATCCTTTCAAAAAGTTCTTTCTGAAAATAAACAACCACTATGCAGGAAGTAATTCCTGAAATAAAGAAATTAAATGCAGATATTAGTAAATTTCTTAATTTTAACTTTGATGTGTTATATAGATAGTAATTTAGTACTGGCAGGCTAAAATACAATGATACAACTGTGAAGGCATACCAACGGCGAAAAAGGAACGGCCCCCACAAACTTAGCCCCAACAAAATTGGTGCTGCAATTTTAATTCTAGAAGAAAAATCAATCTTACAGGTAATCAGTACTGACACCAGCACAAAGATTAAGCCTGATATGTCAGGATAACCTTTCAACGATGGCGCCCAAAAAGCAACAAAAAAAGACGGTATAAAAATTGTGGATATGCTCCACAGAATGTTGTCTTTATTTTTTTCTTCAGTGAAAAGATTGGCCATATATTTGAATAAGAATATTACTGGTAAGAAATAAACTATGTTTATTAACTCAATATATAACAATCTTGAGGGTAAATTTATAACATCCAGTAGCGACAATACAAAGATTGGCAATACATTGTAATCATCCTGTAGAACAGACTGCTTCAATTGAGTGAAAGCAGCTTCTGTATTAGACCGTAATAGCTGAGAGAAGTTTTCCCAAACTCTCCAATACCCATTGTAATCCCATGAATAAACGTTTTGCTCATGACGTATGAAATATGAAGTCTGGAATACAATTAATAAAAGTACAATCACAAAGCATGTTAGCTTAAAGCTAAACCGCACCATCTTATTCATCGATCTTCTCTTCTACAAAATATTTTGGTCTGTTTTTAGATTCAAGATAAATTTTTCCGATATACTCACCTATTATCCCCAGTGATAGCATCTGAACTCCGCCAAGGAATATAATTGCGATCATTACTGATGTCCACCCCTCAACAGTATTGCCGCATATCTTTTCATAGAGAGCGTAGAGGGCAGCTAAAACCGATATTCCACTTATTATGAATCCTAAAGCTGCAATGATTCTTAGCGGTGTGACAGTGAGCGAAGTTATCCCACTTATTGCCAAAGACAGCATTTTGCTAAGTGGATATTTTGATTCTCCGGCCGTGCGTGCTGAGCGAGAGTATTCAACTTGACTTGATTGAAATCCAACTAATGGTACAAGCCCCCTAAGATATAAGCTCTGCTCTTTATAAGACAAAAGAGCATCTTTTGCCCTTTTACTGAGAAGCCTGAAGTCAGCATGATGTGGTATTTGTTCAACACCCATCCACTTCATTATCCTGTAAAATGCGCCTGCAGTTTTTCTTTTGAAAAATGAATCAGATTTCCTGTCATTTCTTACACCATAAACAACATCACTTCCATCAAGATAATGTTTAATCATCCCTTCAATCACTGAGGTGTCGTCCTGAAGGTCTGCATCTATACTTATTGTAACATCGGAAATGGACTCACTTAGGCCCGCTAGCAAGGCTACTTGATGCCCCTTGTTCCTTGAAAGCTTTATCCCTTTGACTCGATCAAATTTTTTTGAGGCTTTATAAATAAGAGGCCAAGTATCATCCTTGCTACCATCATCTACAAATAATAGATGACTCCGGTCAGCGATTAAATTTTTTCTAATCAAACCTTCTAATAATGAATACAAATTACTCAAAGAGTACTCAAATATCTCTTGCTCGTTATAGCAAGGAACTACAATAGATAGGACAGGGATTGCTCGTTTATAAACGACATTCTCGTCCAACCGGTCTTTAACGATAGTCTCAACACCAAAATACTTCATTTCATTACCCATAATTTATTAATTACAAACCCAGTGAGAGTGTATATAGCCATACCTACAAGTTGTGAGATATATAACTCATTAGGATAAACAACCAAAAATAATTTTATAGCAAGTGCATTTATAACCCAGCAGATTAAGCATGATAATAAAAATTTAGCAAATCGATTAGGTGATAATCTAGAAGAGAAAGTGAATAATGTATTTGCAATGAAGCTGAAAATTATCCCACATAAATATCCTGCTGCGTTTGCACTATAAACACCCATGCCAGAATGCATGCATGCAAAGATAACCACTGCTGTGATCGCTGTGTTCGCTAATCCCACTAAAGCGTACTTTATAACCTGAATTTTTAAGGTTGCAATCGGCACAACGAAATCCTTTCGAAAATTTTATGAATCTTATCATCTAAGTCTTTACAGTTGAATCAATAAGGATCTTCTTAACAAGCACTGTATAAATTTCCAGCAAGTACTTAATTTTATTAATACAATATAAAAAATCCCCGGCGACGGGGCAGCTGTAAACCGCGTCCATCTTCATGCAGTCTGCGGGCTAATGATTAGAGTTTAGTCACTAACGCAACACCTGTTAAAAAAATTCCTATACCCACCAATGGCTTTACAATTTCCCCTAACGGAGCAGCTTGATCAATCTCACCGATCGATATTACTGTATTTATATACAGTATCTATCAGGGAGAGAGATAACCATGCCCCGCGACTACGAAATCAAAGATGCTTTCAGATTTGCCATTAAACGTGATGCCGCTGGCCGGTACACCGTCAGAACACTCGACTTCGTTAGCGAGCTTGAGCGGCTCAACTGGCATTACACGCCACGCGAGGCTAACCAGTGGATCGAGGCGCATAAGTCGGTATTCCGCGACATTTCGACAGCGGAAGGTGAGGAGCGCACGTTTCAGGTGTTCAACCCAAATGGCGGCATGTGATGTTTGCCCTCGTTGACGTGAACTCGTTTTACGCCAGCTGCGAGACTGTGTTCAGGCCGGATTTGCGCGGTAAGCCGGTTCTGGTGCTGAGCAACAATGACGGCTGTGTAATCGCCCGTAGCGCCGAAGTGAAGGAGCTAAAAATTCCGATGGGTGCGCCTTACTTCAAACTGAAAGATGAAATCCGCCGGCACAAGATTCACGTATTCAGCAGCAATTACGCGCTCTACGCCGACATGAGCAACCGGGTTATGACGACGCTGGAGCAGTTGGCGCCATCGGTGGAGGTATATTCCATCGACGAAGCCTTCCTCGACCTGACCGGCGTTCGTAATTGCCGTGTACTGGAAGACTTTGGCCGCGAGGTGCGGGAGCGAATAAAGCGAGACACGCATCTGACCGTTGGAGTCGGCATTGCACAAACCAAGACGCTGGCCAAGCTCGCCAATCACGCTGCTAAAAAGTGGAAGCAGACCGGCGGCGTCGTCGACCTGTCGAACATCGATCGGCAGAAAAAGCTAATGGCGCTGGTACCGGTAGAGGATGTCTGGGGCGTCGGCCGTCGGATAAGTAAGAAGCTCAACGCGATGGGCATCATCACAGCCAAAGACCTGTCGGAGCAGAGCACCTACATCATCCGCAAGCACTTCAATGTGGTGCTGGAGAGAACGGTGCGTGAGTTGCGCGGCGAGCCGTGCCTCGAACTGGAAGAGTTCGCCCCGACCAAACAGCAGATTGTCTGTTCACGATCGTTCGGTTCGCGCATCACCGAGTACATGGACATGCGCCAGGCGGTTTGCTCGTACGCAGAACGTGCTGCTGAGAAGCTGAGGCGTGAGCGCCAGTATTGCCGACAGGTAGCGGTGTTCGTCCGCACCAGCCCGCACGCTGAAGGAGAGGTGTTCTATGGCAACCAGGCAATGGGAAGGCTGCTAACGCCATCTAACGACACGCGCGACATCATCCGGGTGGCCATGCAGGGGCTCGACCACATATGGCGCGACGGGTGCCGGTATATGAAAGCAGGCGTAATGCTGGGCGACTTTTACAGTCAGGGCGTCTCACAACTCAATCTCTTTGACGAATTCAAACCACAGGCCAACAGCGAATCGCTGATGCGTGTCGTTGATGGCCTCAACCAGAGCGGAAAGGGGAAATTATGGTTTGCAGGACAGGGTATCCAGAAATCCTGGGAGATGAAGCGCGAAATGTTGTCGCCGGCATACACAACCAGACTGTCGGACCTGCCAGTGGCGAAGTGACGTTTCTGCTTCAGCCGCTGCAGCATATTCTTTCTACCAGCAACGACTGCTGCATGGTTGAGCTGAAGGGCCGCAGGTGCATAGTCGATAAGAAGCGTTACCCGGTAAACGGTGACACTGTGCTGATAGATATGTCGGGCATGTATGAATGGGCGATGATCATGATTCACCCACGTCGCATCATTACCGACGATGGCGCGTTCCTGACCGATGACCTGTTGGAAGATGTGGCGGTGATGGGCGTCGTAACTCATGAGGTAACATGCGTATATGAGGATGCGCGACCTATAATTTAGTTATTCCCGTTAAGCGGAGAAAACTATGAAAAGGGCTATCGCTTACTTACGCTTTTCTTCTCTACAGCAAGTTCAGGGTGATTCTGTAAGAAGACAGAAGAAACTTATTGAGGAATGGCTAAAACAAAACTCTGAGTACTACCTTGATCCAGTGACATTCGAAGATTTAGGCTTAAGCGCGTATCGAGGCCAACACGCGATATCCGGTGCATTTTCCGAATTCATGGAGGCAGTCCAAAGAGAGTTAATTGATGCCGGAAGCGTACTTCTTATAGAAAGCCTGGATCGCTTGTCTCGCGAGAAATTAGGGGATGCGACAGAGCGTCTTAGGGCAATACTCAAAGCAGGCATCGATGTAGTAACGTTGAGTGATGGCACACATTACACCCGTGACTCTCTCGACGATCCCTACTCGATTATTAAAGCAATTCTCATTGCTCAACGAGCAAATGAGGAAAGTGAGATGAAGTCAAAGCGTCAGCGGGCAGTCTGGGCTGAGAAGCGTAAGCAGGCTGCAGAGACGGGGAAAATCATGACTCGTCATTGTCCGCACTGGTTGAAAGTAAACCTTTTAGGTGATGGTTTTGATGTAATAGAAGAGAAGGCTGAGATTGTACGGTATATTTTTCAAATGCGGCTTGATGGCATGTCTTTTGAGAAAATAAGCCAAACACTAAATGTGCAGGGAAAAGAAAATCTCCGAGGGAAAGTTGCACAATGGAATTCAGCCTCAATTGAGAGACTTGTTAAAGCAAAAGCAGTCATAGGATATCTTGTTCCTTCACATCGAATAACCGTTCATGATGTTATTGAAATCCCTGATTACTACCCTTCAATTATAAATTCGGACGATTTTCAACGTGTGCAGCGTATTAGCTATGAGCCAGAAAGTAGACGAAATCTGAATTTTAACCCTCATCTTATTAATATATTTAAAGGGCTAATGCATTGTAAACAATGTGGCCACGCCATTATATTGACAGCAATAAGTGCTAAGGGCTATGGCTACTATGTGTGTTCAATGCGCCGCCAGCATAGATGCACTACTGAGGCAGTCAGGAGAGACTTAACAGATCGCTATTTAATCACGGGCGTCATAAATGGTGCCTCTGCCATGAACATGAGTTTCTCAAAGGAAACTGCTCTAATTTCTATGACAGCAAAGCATATGGAGTTAACAGGAAAACTTCAAAATATAATTAAAGCAATAGAGCTGGCTCCAGACGTTAGCGAGTTAACGCTAAGAGCTTCTGAGATATCGACTGAAATAAGCCAATTAAAAAATTCTATGGCTGACATGCAAGTTGAACGAGATATAAAAACAGCCGCGGCTTTAGACGTCCTAAATATTAGTGACAGAAAAGAGTATCAAGCATTAGCACGAGCTTTGTTTAAAGATATCAAACTTGATGGCAGATCGAAAACTTGTGATATTTACCTACACAATGGGATGCGGATTTTGAATTACCCCTTAACTAAGTCAACAGGATGGGCATCTATACTTGATGCCATGGCTTTCTTAGAACAAGATGAGGTAATCCTCTAAACGCCGATAATTATCTTGGTGCCAGTCCGTGGCAAACAAGCACTCTCGTTTTACTCATCCTTTGCTGCTGGTCTGAGGCTGATTTTGCCTCCTTTTCTTCCAGCCTCAACGGCCCTTGCTGGATCGTTTCGGAAGTTACCCCCACTGACTTTTCCTCCGGCTTTGCCGGCTTCTCTGGCGCGATCAGGATTGTTAGCAAAATTCCCTGAGCCACCTTTATAAACGTGCTCTTCCATAGGAATACCTCACATAAGTTTCCGAAGAATTTAATAGGCTGACTGACTACGAGAAAATCATAGTAGGTGGTTTGAGTTAAGTCAGGGCGAAGCGGATGGTTGATTGATGTAGGTCAAAAAAGGGTTTAATGCGTTTGACGGATTCTATGGAAAGAGAGCATAGCATAGAGCATCTAAAAGAAACATTTCGTTGCAATCAGACACAAACAGAAAAGCCTCGGGCGTTAACCAGAGGCTTTTTCTTTGCATCCAAGATGCGCGTGCATTTTACGTGCACTATTTTGTACTTCTTTTGTAGTTCCGTTGTCTCGCTGTAGTCTTTGGAGTCAGGCTACATGCGGTGTTGTCCACGCAACGTCCTACTTAATGTGGCGGTGAGAGGGGGATTCGAACCCCCGATACGTTGCCGTATACACACTTTCCAGGCGTGCTCCTTCAGCCACTCGGACACCTCACCACATTTTTTTGTTAACCGCGCTGGGTCAACGGGGCGCTACTATAGGGAGATCGCTGAAAAGGGTCAAGCGCTATTTTCTCCTTTTGTTCTATCCGCTTAAGCTCTGAGCGGATTGCCTTTCCCCTGTTCAGAATGTCGATTCTGTCATCAAATCATTCCCATTCCGTCACAAAACTGTCACCGCACTGTCGCAGACTTGTCCACGGAAATATTTGGTTATATCGATGGCTAAGGATGCTTATAAATGAAACAGATACCTCTCTTTACGGTTACGCTGCTGGCTTCTCTGATCGCGACGTCAGCCGTGGCAGAAGACGCAAATTATTCACGCGCAGCCACTGGCGACGTGACCGAACACGGCGGGGCGCGTCGCCTCAACGGGGACCAAACTGAAGCGCTTAAAGCTTCATTAATCAATAGCACCGCAAAAAACGTGATTCTGCTGATTGGTGACGGCATGGGCGATTCGGAAATCACCGCTGCGCGTAACCAGGCGCGCGGTGCCGGCGGTTTCTTCCCTGGCCTTGATGCGTTGCCGCTTACCGGCCAATACACCCACTATTCGCTCGACAAGAAAACCCATAAGCCGAATTACGTGACGGATTCCGCCGCGTCGGCTACCGCGTGGGCGACCGGCACCAAATCCTATAACGGCGCGATTGGTGTTGATGTGAACGGCAAAGATCAGGTGACGATTCTTGAGCTGGCGAAAGCCGCCGGGAAAGCCACCGGGAACGTTTCGACCGCTGAGCTGCAGGATGCCACGCCAGCCGCGTTAATGGCGCACGTGACCTCGCGTAAATGCTATGGCCCGGAGAAAACCAGCGAGCTGTGCCCGGGCAACGCGCTGGAGCAGGGCGGAAAAGGATCGATTACTGAACAGATGCTGAAAGCCCGCGCGGACGTCACGTTGGGCGGCGGCGCGAAATCCTTCGGCGAAACCGCCAAAGCCGGCGAGTATCAGGGCAAAACCCTGCGTGAACAGGCGCAGGCGCTGGGCTATCAGTGGATTGATAATCTGGATGGCTTGAACGCCATTCAACAGGCCGATCAGCGCAAACCCGTATTGGGACTGTTCGCCGATGGCAATATGCCGGTACGCTGGCAAGGACCAAAAGCCAGCTATCACGGCAACATCGATAAACCGGTGGTGACCTGTGAAGTGAACAAAGATCGTCCGGCTTCTGTGCCGACGCTGGCGCAGATGACTAAAAAAGCCATCAATCTGCTGAGCACCAACGACAAAGGTTTCTTCCTGCAGGTGGAAGGCGCGTCGATTGATAAACAGGACCATGCGGCTAATCCGTGCGGTCAGATTGGTGAAACCGTCGATCTGGATGAAGCGGTGCAGGAAGCGCTGGCGTTTGCCCGCGAGCACGGCGATACGCTGGTGGTGGTGACCGCCGATCACGCACACAGCAGCCAGATTGTGGAAAACGGCACCAAAGCACCGGGCCTGACGCAAGCGGTGAATACCAAAGATGGCGCGGTGATGACCATCAGCTACGGCAATTCAGAAGAGGATTCGCAGGAGCATACCGGCACACAAGTCCGCATTGCGGCGTACGGTCCGCATGCGGCGAATGTGGTAGGTTTGACCGATCAGACCGATCTGTTCTTTACCCTGAAGGATGCGATGGGACTCAAATAAGCGCACATTCCGTAGCGGCGCGATTTATCGCGCAATAAATTGCGCCGCTACGATGCAAGCGTTATGCGCGTATTTGTTACAACCCGCGTTTCGCCATCAAGCGTGCTAAATCCACTAAACGATTCGAGAAGCCCCATTCGTTATCATACCAGGCAAGGATCTTCACCAGGTTGCCGCCAATCACCAGCGTGGAAAGCCCATCAATAATCGATGAACGGGCATCGCCCTGATAATCGCTGGATACCAGCGGCTCGTCACTGTAACCAAGAATCCCTTTCAGTGGACCTTCTGCCGCGGCAGTTTTAAACGCGTCATTCACTTCTTCAGCCGTCACATCGCGTTTCAGCGTTACGGTCAGATCGACAATCGATACTACCGGCACCGGCACGCGCAGAGAATAACCGGTCAAACGACCATCCAGCTCCGGAATCACCCGACCCAGCGCCTTCGCGGCACCGCTTGAGTAAGGCACAATCGACAGCGCCGCCGCTCGCGCACCGCGCAGATCTTTTTCCGGCTGATCGTGCAGTACCTGGCTATTGGTATAAGCATGCGTGGTGTTCATTAAACCGTGCTCGATACCAAATGCCTGATGCAGTACCGCAGCAGCAGGTGCTAAGCCGTTGGTGGTGCAGCTGCCGTTACTCACCACAAAATGCTGCTGCGGATCGTAACGCTGATCGTTGACGCCCAATACTATCGTCAGATCATCGTTCTTGCCTGGCGCGGAGATAATCACGCGTTTAGCGCCGCCGCTGGTGATGTGTACGGCGGCTTTGTCGCGTTCGGTGAAGAAGCCGGTGGCCTCAATCACGATATCCACGCCAACGTCGCGCCAGCGGATATTGGCCGGATCGCGTTCGCTGAACACGCGCACCGCTTTGCCATCAATGCGTAATTCGCCTTCCCCGGCTTCGACTTCCGCCGGTAGCCTGCCAAGCAGGGAGTCGTGTTTTAGCAGATGAGCCAGCGTTTTGCTGTCGGTGAGGTCATTGATGGCAACGATTTCAATATCGTCGCTGCCGAGCGCTGCACGAAAAACGTTACGTCCGATACGGCCAAAGCCGTTGATGCCGATCTTAGTCATGATTGACTCCTTTTCCGAAGATGCTGGAGTCACTGTAGGCCGATGGCGCTGTGGCGTAAACGCCAAAAAAGGATCACTTTACGCCAACTTCTTGCAGTGGAAGCGTTGGCGATATTCGCCCGGCGTAAGATGCAGCTGGCGCTCAAAGCAGCGACGTAAATTGATGCTACTGCCAAAGCCGGTATGCAGCGCGATGCGATCCAGCGTGTCGTTGCTTTGCTCTAACTGCTCACGCGCGGCGGCGAGGCGCGCTTCGGCGACATAACGTGCGGGCGGCGCACCGGTTTCGCGGGTGAACACGCGGGTGAAATTGCGCGGGCTCATGGCGACGCGCGCTGCTAGCTTCTCCACCGACAGATCGCCGGCAAGATTGGCGCGGATCCAGCGTTGTAACTCGCTAATCGGGCCAACGCCGCTCGGCGCTTGCAGATGGAAACGGCTGAACTGCATCTGCCCACCGGGACGGCGCAGATACATCACCATGTCCTGCGCAATATCGCGCGCCACGCTGAAGCCGAAATCCTCTTCCACCAGCGCCAGCGTCAGATCAAAACCCGAGCTGACGCCGCCGGAAGTCCAGATCGGACCGTCCTGAATAAACAGCGGGCCACCTGCCACCTGAATCTGCGGAAAGCGCGTTTGCAGGGTATCGAGTAAGCGCCAGTGCGTGGTGGCTCGGCGGCCATCCAGCAGGCCGGCTTCGGCCAGCAACAGCGCGCCGCCACACACCGAAACTACGCGGCGCGCTTGGGGTGCCGCCAGCCTGATGAAATCGACCACCATATTGCCTTCATCGGCGCTGTCGCCACGGCCGGTAATCATAATGGTGTCCCAGGCGGTGCGCGGATCGAGGTCTGCCAGTTTGATATCGGCCAACAAGTTAAGGCCGGATTGGCCGTGGATCACCTGATGCGATTGGGTGGTGGCGAGGCTAACGCGATAGCGTTGCTGTTCCGTGCCAACCGGCAGATGCTGATTGGCACGCATCAGAATATCGGCGATACCCGCTGATTCAAACAGCATGCCGCCGTCGGGCACAATAATAAGAAAGGTTTTCATGGCGTAAAAAAGACACTTTAGCGAAATAAGCCAAAGTGTCGCATGCGTGATAACCGTGCACAATCCGTAGCGGCGCAATTTATTGCGCAATAAATTGCGCCGCTACGGATAGGTGCGGTTATTAATATTAATTATTTGGAAGATTTATCCGCCACACCAATGCGCCACTGCTCGGGCGGCAAGGTGCCGTTCACCGCGAAATCACCAACGATGCGATCTTTATAGATGCGCGGATTATGCGAAGAAAGGGTGCGCACGTTACGCCAGAAGCGATCCAGCGCCAATGGCTTCAGCGTGGCCGATGCACCTAACGCATCAAACAGCGTTGAACTGGTATTGAGCAGCAAATCGCTCACCACATTCAGCGACTGCGACACCTCCAGCTCGGCCATCGCCACCGCCTGATTTTCCTGTTCCTGATTGCCGCTCAGGTGCGCATTAAACGCGCGTTGCACCGCTCTGGCGGCGTGCAGCACTATGGCGCCGCTGCTGTAGGCTGCACCGCGCAGGCGTCCCACCACCTGTAAAACCTGCGCGTCCTGCGCGGCACGCGGCGCATTACCGTTGCTGTAAGTACGCGTACGTGCGGCGACCTGCTGTGCCACTTCACCGCTTTGCGCGCGGCCAATGCCGGCCAGCGTCGCCAGATGAATCAGCTGATAAAACGCGGGTGAATATCTGAAATGAATCTCTTCATTGATGTCATCGGCGGCGATCGCCACGTTGGCAAAAATCGCCGTGCCGCTGGCGGTCAGGGTTTGGCCAAAGCCGTTCCAGTCATCCAGCACCGTCACGCCCTCCGCGGTGCGCGAAACCGTTACTGATACGCCTTTGCCATTTTCATCGGTGATGCCGATATCAATCCAGTCGGAATAGAGTGAACCGGTGGTATAAAACTTGCGGCCATTGAGCCGCCAGGATTCGCCGCTGCGCTCAATGCGCGTGGAGAATTCAGACTGGCGCGCATCACCGGTCTCACTCCATGCGGGGCCCACGATGTCACCGCGTCCAAGCCGCGTCAGCCACTGATCACGAAAATGGCTGCTGCCGCTGTTCAGTACGTTTTCCACAAAGCCGAGATGGCCGCGAATCGACTGCACCAGATTGGAGTCCGCCTCGCCGAGCTCAATCAGCAGCGCAAACAATTCAGGCAGCGTTGCCCCCAGGCCGCCATGGCTCTCCGGCACGCGCAGCGCTGTAAAACCGCTCTGTTTTAGCCACGCAATTTGCTCCAGCGGCAGTTGACGCTGCAGCTCACGCGCAATCGCACCTGTGCGTATTTTCTGGAACACAGGGCGGAAACGCTCCGCCAGCTGTTCATAACGGGATGAGGGGCCAGCGCCCCAGCCTGATTCGATGTGCGACATGACGCGTCTCTCCAGCGTAGTAATTTGTTCATTACTATGTCATCGCCATTGGGCGCGATTTAATGCTTTTTCTGCGTAAGCTATTTCGTCAAATAACTAATCAGCGGTTATTTCACTATATGGAACAAATAATTCAGTTCTGCATATTGACTGCCACAATTGTTATTTGCCGCGCTTTATATCTGTGCTCTATTCAAACGCTACTCCGAAAATTACCCATTAATTTCCAGAAAATATAATTTCAAGCGTAATAGATCCACGCGAAATCTGTTATTGGCCTTTAGCCGGGGAAAATGTAGCGAAATGAAATATCAGCCTCTTCAGCGGTTATTTATACCGATATTGGCGACGATAGGTTGTGCGTTGCCCTTAAGCGTCAGCGCGCAAACCGCGTCGCCCCGTTATAGCGACGGCACACTGGTTTATCTGCATGAACAGGAGCCGCCGTGCTTGTGGGGCGGCTGGGTGCAGCAAGCCTATTTATCGCGTCAGGTTTTTGATTATCTGGTGAGTTATGACAACGGACAGATTCGTCCGTGGCTGGCTGCCAGCTGGCGTGAATCCGCCGATCGTAAAACCATTACTTTTCATTTACGTCACGACGTTAAATTTACCGATGGCGATATGTTTAATGCCGATGCGGTTATTGCTAATTATCCGGCGTGGCAAAAAGGCATAGGCTGGCACGGTTTTACTTATATGACGGGATTTACCAAGGTCGATGAATATACCGTGGCGCTGCATTTATCGGAGCCGAATCCTGAAATCTATAACGTGCTGGCAAATGGTCATTACGGATTTCAGTCACCCGATTCGCTGGCGCATAACAGCAGCGAGCAGAAGTGCTTACGCCCGGTCGGCACCGGACCATGGAAAGTGGCGCGTTGGGTACGCGGCGATGGCATCAGCTTTGTGCGCAACGACGATTATCGCTGGGCACCGCCAAACGCGCACCACAACGGCCCGGCGTATATTAAGCATCTGGAGTGGAAGTTCGTACCGGATGCTACCACGCGCTGGGGCGCGCTGGTCAGCGGCGGTGCGGATGTCATTTATCAACCGCCGTCGGCGCAGTGGCAGGCGCTGCAACAGCATTATCAAACGCTTTCTTATGTCGCCACCGGGCGGCCGCAGGCGTTCTCGTTTAACGTGCAGCGCGGGCCGTTTACCGACCAGCGAGTACGCCAGGCGTTTGCTTACGCGCTGGATCGCAAGCAGATCGTCAAAACCGTGTTCAAAGGCGCGGTGCCGTATGAGGGCAACGGTTCGCTGAGTAAAAGTACGCCGCTTTATCTCAATGTTGATGATCGCTATTCACTCAATATCGCCAAAGCCAATCAGTTGCTGGATGACGCGGGCTGGACCGGGCGTGATGCGCAAGGCTATCGCACTAAAGACGGCAAAACGCTGGATGCGCGCTTGCCGTTTATCCAGGCGATTATCGACCAGGAAGGAGCGCTGATGCTGCAGGCGGTGCAGGATCAGGTCAAACGCGTCGGCATCAAGCTGGAACTGATCCCGCTGACGCAAACCGAAGGTTTTGCCGGGGCGCGTTCGCGTCCGGCGGACAAAGAAATCAGCTTTGGTTACTGGGTGTGGCCGTCGCCCAACATCCTCGACATCGTCTACAACCACGCGCTGAACGGCGCCTTCAACGGCAACAACACCAGCTTTTTCAATCATCCCGAAGTGGAAGCGCAAATCCTTGATGCACAGCGCGAGCCCGATCCCCAGCGGCGCCAGCAGAAGTTCGACGTGCTGCAAAAGTGGTTTGACGATCAGGCGATTGCCATCGGCGGCTACAACTTCACCTACAACGTCGCCATCGCCCATCACATCCGCGGGCTTTGGCAGGATCAGGGCAATGGATTGCTGAACTTTAACGATGCGTACTTCGTGCAGGAGAAGCTATGAGTGAATTAACGTCCGCGCCGCAGGAGAGCGCCGCATGCACTGAAAAGGTTGCCGCGCCGCGTAGCCGCACGGTGACGCTGCTGCGCACCGTAAGCCTGCGTATCGCTGCGGCGCTGTTCGTGTTGTGGGGCACCATCACCGTGACCTTTTTGGTGTTGTCGGTGCTGCCCGGCGATCGCGCCACCATCCTGCTGAACATCACGTCGGGGCAGGTGATTGAGCGCACGCCGGCGGAACTGGCGCCCATCAATGCGCAATACGGTTTCGATAAGCCGATCGCCGAACAGTATCTGCACTACCTCTGGCAGCTGCTGCACGCTGATTTTGGCTTCTCATTTGAGTTGCAGCGCCCGGTGGTGCACATCATCGCCGAGCAGTTGCTGCCGACCTTTACGCTGGCAATAGCCGCGCTGCTGCTGGCGTGGATCATCGCCATTCCCTGGACGCTGCTTACCGCCGGGCGCAATCGTCGTCTGGCGGCGTTTGGCTCGGCGGTGGAAACCATCATGGCCGGATTGCCGCAGTACTGGATTGGCATTCTGCTGTTGATCGTTTTCGCCATCGGCCTGCGCTGGTTCCCGGTGGTCGGCGGCACCAGCGTACTCGGCACTGTGCTGCCCGCCATCACGCTGGCGATTCCGCTGGCCGGCTTTCTTGGTCACGCGATTCGCGGAGAATTCGAACGCAGTATGCAGCAGCCGTTTGTGCTGTCGGCGCGGGCGCGCGGCATGAGTTTAGCCGGTGTGCGACTGCGCCATGTGTTACGCCATGCCTTGATTCCCGCCATCACGCTGAGCGGCTGGGCGATTGGGAATTTGCTGTCCGGCGCGGTGTTGGTAGAAGCGGTGTTCGCCCGACCGGGGCTCGGCAATGTGCTGGTCAATGCCGTGAGCAACAAGGACTTTGCCTTGGTTTCCGGCATCGTGATTCTGATTAGTTTCCTCTACATCGTTATTAACCTGGTGGTTGACCTGATTTATTTGATCGTCGATCCCCGCCTGCGAGGTCGCGCATGACAACTCATCTCACGGAGTACGCCGGTCCGCAGGCAACACGCGCCCGCTGGCAATGGCCACTTTCGGTGCTGCTCTCCGGCATTGTGGCGCTGTTCTTTATTATCGCGGCGATCGCGCCTGGCGTACTGGCGACCCACGATCCCTTCAGCACCGATCTCTATCGCGCCCTGCAAGCGCCATCGTGGGCCAACTGGCTCGGCACCGATGACATCGGACGCGATCTGTACAGCCGCATTATCTGGGGCACGCGTCAGTCGTTGCTGATTGGTATCGGTGCGATGGCGATCGCGCTGTTGGGTGCGATTGTACTCGGCTTTAGCGCCGCGCTCGGGCCGCGCTGGCTGGCGGAACCGGTCAATCGCCTGCTGGAAATCCTGCTGGCGTTTCCCACCTTGCTGCTAGCGCTGCTGTTTGTTGCCTTACTCGGGCCGTCCGCCAGCAGTTTGCTGATCTCGGTCGGCATTGGTACCGCGCCGGGCTATGCGCGGCTGGTGCGCGCGCAGGCGTTGCAGGTGAAGCAATCCGGTTATGTCGAAGCGGCGCGCGCGCTGGGTCATCCGTGGCAGCGGCTGTTTACCAAGCACATCGCGCCCAACGTGTTCCGGCCGCTGTTCTCGCTGGTGGCGTTAGGTATCGGGCAATCGGTGGTGTGGGCGTCGGGTCTGTCGTTTCTTGGATTAGGCGTGGTGCCGCCGTCGCCGGAGTGGGGCGCGCTGCTTGAAGCGGGAAAAATTAACGTCACCGTTGCATGGTGGCTGGAAGTGCTGCCGGGTATTGCAATTGTGTTGGTGGCGCTGTCGTTTACGCAAATTGGCCGCTACCTCCAGCAGCGAGCAGAAGGAGAGAAGCGCTAATGAGCAGCAATGTAATTGATGTGTGCGGCCTGAATATCTGGGCCAGCAGCGAAAGTGGGCAACCACGCCATATTGTGAAAAATGTCAGCTTTACGCTGCCTCGCGGCCAATGTCTGGCGCTGGTGGGCGAATCGGGATCGGGAAAAAGCGTGACCGCCCGTTCGCTGGTGGGATTAGCCGGTGACGGATTACACGTACAGGCTGAAACGCTGGGCCTGCATGGCGAGACGCTGCTCGGGCGCAGCGACGGCTGGTGGCGACGCGTACGCGGCAGCAAAGTGGGGTTCATTTTGCAGGATGCGCTGGTGTCGCTCGATCCACTGCGTCCGGTAGGAAAAGAGATCGCTGAAGCGCTGGCGCTGCATGGCTGGGGTAACGCGGCCAGCCGCCAGCAGAAAGTGCATGCGCTGCTAGAAGAAGTCGGCGTGCCACAGGCGGCCTATCGCGCCCGCCAGCGACCGGGCGAGTTATCTGGCGGCCTGCGCCAGCGCGCATTGATTGCCTCGGCAATTGCGCTGCATCCGGATGTGCTGATCGCCGATGAGCCGACCACCGCGCTGGATGTGACGGTACAGGCGCAGGTGCTGGAGGTGTTGCGGCAGATGCTGGATCGCGGCACCAGCGTGATTCTGATTAGCCATGATCTGGCGGTGGTGGCGAAAATTGCCGATCAGATTCTGGTAATGCAGGGTGGCGTAATTGTAGAAGCGGGCACGGCACAACAGGTGCTGCAGCAACCGAAACATCCTTACACCCAAGGATTGATCAACGCGATTCCCAGCGAGCACACCAAAGGACAACGGCTTTCCGGGAACGCGTCCGGTGAACCTGCGCCAGCGGCGGCGAAATCAACGGAAGTGCTGCTGGAAGCGCGGCATATCGTGAAGCGTTTTCGTGGGCACAGCGCCGTTGATGACGTTTCCTTTACCTTGAAACGTGGCGAAACGCTGGGGATTGTCGGCGAGTCCGGTTCGGGTAAAACCACCTTGTCACGTATCGCGCTGGCGCTGGAATCACCGGACAGTGGCGAGGTGCTATTTGCTGGTCAGCCGTGGAGCCGGACGTCCGCTGCCCATCAACGCGCCATCCGCCGCCAGATTGCCGTGGTGTATCAGGATCCGCTTTCCTCGTTCGATCCACGCTGGCGAGTGGCCGATATCCTGCTGGATGCGATTGCGCTGGATCGGCATGCGCCTACGCAGACACCGCGTGAGCGCGCCATTAGCCTGCTGCAATCGGTCGGACTTGGCGCGGAACATCTCAATCAATGGCCGGCGCGCATGTCGGGCGGCCAGCGCCAGCGCGTGGCGATTGCCCGCGCCATCGCCACCCATCCGCAAATAATTGTGCTTGATGAAGCCGTCTCGGCGCTGGATGTCACTATTCAGGCGCAAATTCTTGATCTGCTTAGCGATCTGCAGGCGCAGCTTGGCGTCAGCTACCTGTTTATCTCTCACGACCTTGGCGTTATCCATCACATGAGCGATCGCGTGCTGGTGATGCAAAACGGCCAGGCGGTTGAGCAGGGCACCGCCGATGAGGTGTTCTACCGCCCGCGCCACCCCTATACCCAAACGTTACTTGCCGCGTTGCCACGTCTGGCCGCGCTGGAAACTGCCTAACTTTGCTATTGGAGCGAACATGTCACGCGAACTGATTTATAACGGATTTTTGCATCTCACCCCCAATCATCACAGTCACGGTTACTGGCGCACGCCGGAAGGTCAGGTGCAGTACAACTACAACCAGCTTGATGCCTATGTGAAAACGGTGAAAACCCTCGAAAAAGGGCTGTTTGATACTTTGTTCATCGCCGATGTGGTGGGCGTGTATGACATTGAATATGGCGATGGCAAAACCACCATCAGCGCCGGTACGCAGTTCCCTGAGCCCGATCCGATCACCATTCTCTCGGCACTGGGACTGGCCACGGAGAATCTGGGACTGGTGGTGACCAGCAACGTGATTCAGGCGCACCCGTTCTCGTTTGCGCGCCAGATCTCCTCGTTGGATGAGTTCACCCGCGGCCGCATTGGCTGGAACATCGTCACCTCGTATCTCTCCAACGGCTTCCGCAACTACGGTTATCAGGACATTGTGCCGCACGACGAGCGCTACGAATGGGCGCAGGAGTACCTCGATGTGGCGTACAAACTGTGGGAACTGTCATGGGAAGAGGGCGCGGTGCTGCACGATCCCGCCACCAATCGCTTCTTTGATGCCGATAAAATCCACAAGATTAACCACGTTGGTAAGCGCTATCGGGTAGAAGGGCCGCACATCGTAGAGCCGTCGCCGCAGCGCAGCCCGGTGTTCTTCCAGGCGGGGAACTCGGATGCCGGCCGCCGCTTTGCCGCCCGCAATGCCGAGGTCACTTTCCTGCCGTCACAAACGCCGGACACCGCGCGTAAAGATATCGCCATTCTCAATCAGGATGTGGTGGATTTTGGTCGCCAGCCGGAGGATTTGAAGAAGCTGGTGATGCTCTCCACCGTAATCGGGTCGACGGAAGAGGAGGCGAAACGTAAGCAGCAATATCTGTTCGACAATATCGATATCAACGCGCTGCAAGGGTTCTACAGCGGCGGTTCCGGCATCGATCTGGCCACTATCGATCCTGATACGCCGCTGACTGAGCTCAGCCGTCGCGAAGAGTTCAGCCAGCATATGCGCTCCAAATTCCGTATTGCGGTAGATGCGGATTACGGCCAGGGCCGCGTGCTGACGTGGCGTGAATACCTGATCCAGCACGCGTTGCTGCCGGGCCGTTTTGCCGGTACACCCGAGCAGATTGCCGATCGCGTGCAGCAATTTGCAGATGCCGGTGTTGATGGCTTTAACGTGGTGCCGGTCACCACGCTCGGCTGGTGGGATGAATGGGTCGAGCACGTGGTGCCGGTGTTGCAGAAGCGCGGTCTGGCGCAAAAGGCCTATAAAGACGGCACGCTGCGCGAGAAGATTTTCGGCAAAGAGAGCCGGTTGCCCGCGTCGCATCCGCAAAGGAAATTGACGTTGGGTTCCTGATACGATTCACCCAGGTGCGCATGAATGCGCACCCTACAACATCGTAGGGGTGCCATTCATGGCGACCGCTAATTAATGAATCCTATTCATAGAGCCAATCCTTTTTCAGGCCATTATCTACACCATCCCTTCCGCTACTATGACCGTATTCGATCTCTCTGGAATTCAACATGGATCACGCCTCAACGCGTTCTCAGTCCTTCACCGTCAAATCGAGCGGTTTGCCGTTTATCCTCATTCTCAGTGCGTTGATGGCGATCACCTCGTTATCCACCGATATCTATCTGCCCGCCATGCCGGTCATGGCGCGCGAGCTGCACGGCGATGCGGAACTCACCATTACCGGATTTCTCATCGGCTTCTGTATTGCCCAGCTCATCTGGGGACCGATCAGCGACCATTTTGGCCGCAAAGTGCCGCTGTTTATCGGATTGGTGCTGTTTGTGATCGGCTCTGTCGGCTGTGCACTTTCCAGCGATATCACGCAGATTGTGTTCTGGCGGGTGTTTCAGGCCCTGGGTGCCTGTACTGGGCCGATGCTGGCGCGCGCGATGATCCGCGATCTCTTTGCCCGCACCCGCGCTGCGCAGATGCTCTCCACGCTGATGGTGGTTATGGCGATTGCACCGATTGCCGGGCCGCTGCTGGGCGGTCAGATGATCCGCGTGACATCCTGGCATGCCGTCTTCTGGCTGCTGGCGGTTATCGGCGGCGTGATGCTCATTTTGATGTGCTGGTTGCCCGAAACCTTACCGGCAGACAAGCGGATAAAAGCGTCGCTCGCCGGTGCGTTTAGCAACTATCTTGCTCTGCTGAAAAATCGCCATTTCATGCGCTTTACGCTGTGCGTGGCGTTCTACTACGTGGCGGCTTACGCCTTCATTACCGGCTCGCCTTTCGTCTATATCTCTTATTTCGGCATCGATGCGCAACATTATGGCTGGCTGTTTGCGGTGAACGTGGTGGGTTTGATGGCGGTCAGCATGGTGAACCGGCGTTTGGTGCACCGCTATCCGCTGGAATCCCTGCTCAAAGTAGCGGTGATCACGGCCACCTTCGCCGCGTTAATAGTGGCGCTGAGCGCCAAACTGGCCTTCGGCGGCATCCTGATGATTATTCTACCGGTGTTTGTGTTCTTCTCGATGAACGGCATTATCGCCGCAACCTCCACGGCCGCTGCCATGGACACCGTGCCCAATATGGCGGGTTCCGCCTCAGCGCTCATCGGCTCGCTGCAATATGGCAGCGGCATTATTTCGTCGTTGTTGCTGGCGCTACTCAGCGATGGCACGCCCTGGACCATGGCGTGGATTATCGCGCTGTTTACCGTGGCAAGCGCGGTGATGGCGCTCAGCGCCGCCACGGTAAAATCTCACGGTTAAATGTTTTGGTCGAAGAACGGATCGAGCTGGCCCATCGCCTGATCGACATAACGCGTTACCCAGTACGTTTCGATATGCGTTGCGCCTTCAATCAGATACAGCTTTTTGTTGGTGGTGCCGGTGGCTTTACTAAACGCACTTTGCGTCATGTAGAGCGAATCCGCTTTGCTGCCCGCCATCATCAGCACCGGCTGATTAATCAGGTCCATGTTGCTTTGAGCGTCAAAGCGCATCAAATCCAGCAGGCTGCTGGTGGTGTAGCGGAAGGTTGAATTTGGATGGGCATGGGTTTTCCAATAGTACTCGTAGCCCTGGCGATAGAGATCGAACGGCAGTTTAGCAATCTGCTCATCTGTCAGATTGGCATCGCCGGAATAGGTGACTTCACCGGTGGTGGCTTCTTTGCTGCGTGCCTCGGTTGCTGCCCGCAGGCGATCCTGAATCGTCGCGAGCTGTGAATCCTGATAGCCGTTACGCCGCACCAGGCCGGAATCAAACATGCTCAGGGTGGCCAACGCTTTAAAACGTTTATCGGTCTGCGCGGCTTTGAGGGCATAACCGCCGCCACCGCAGATACCCAGTAAACCGATGCGTTTCGCATCAACGCCGGGATAGCGAATAAGGTAATCCGCCATGCCGTGAATATCTTCGATACGGTTAGCCGGTTTATCTACGCTGCGCGGCATGCCGCCACTGGCACCTTGATAGGCGGCATCGGCGGTGATGGTGATGTAACCGTGCTCGGCAAGACGCTGCGCGTAGAGGCCGGCAACTTGCTCTTTCACACCGCCGTTAGGATGAGCGACCACGATGGCCGGATAGTGCTTCGCCGGGTCGTAATTGGCGGGCGTATAGACGTTGGCGGCAATTTGCAGCCCGTGCAAATCATACTTCACCGGATGGATGTTGACTTTGCCCGCTACGTTTTGCGTGATGGCGCCGTGATAAACCAGCGTGAAAGGGTTCTGCTGGTGGTTAGCGGCCTGAACGCTTACGGACATTGCCGCGATCAGCAGGGCATGGATAGCAGTGAGTTTCATCTTCGCTCCCGGAGAAAAGTCGCGGCCTGCAAAGTGGGCTCGCGAGAGTGATATCGTCGGGTGAGCTTAAGGCGCCCGGGCTGTCAGCATCATGACCACAAGATAACAACCCTGTCAGTTTCACCGGGGCGTTGGCTGACAGCGCTGTCAGAAAATTGTCAGCTTACTGTTGGTGAGCTGCCGGCAAAATACCGTTTAAAGGTTGACATAAGGAAGCCCCGCGATGCGCTTATTGTTGGTTGAAGACGAAGAGAAGACCTCCACTTACCTGAGCCGGGCGTTGGGTGAATCGGGTTTTACCGTTGATGTCTCAGCTGACGGCGCAGAAGGCCTGCACTTTGCGCTGGAGTTCGATTATGACGCGGTGATTCTTGATGTGATGCTGCCAGGCATTGACGGTTACCGCGTGCTTGAAGGGATTCGTAGCAGCAAACAGACGCCGGTGCTGATGCTCTCGGCGCGCGGCTCGGTGGATGAGCGGGTAAAAGGGCTGCGCCTGGGGGCGGATGATTATCTGCCCAAACCCTTTTCGCTAATTGAGCTGGTGGCGCGCATTCAGGCGCTCGTGCGCCGTCGCATCAGCGATGGTGCCGACATCACGCAACTGCAAATCCATGATTTGCATCTCGATCTGCTGGCCCGTCGGGTGTTTCGCCACGGTATTCGGCTTGAGCTGACGGCTAAAGAGTTCGCACTGCTCAGCCTGCTGGCGCGGCATCAGGGGGAAATATTGTCGAAGATGATGATCGCCGAGCAGGTGTGGGACATGAATTTCGACAGCGATGCTAACGTGGTTGAGGTGGCCATTAAACGGTTACGCGCCAAGATTGATGCGCCTTTTACGATTAAGCTGCTGCACACTGTGCGCGGCATGGGTTACGTGCTGGAAGTGCGGGAGCCTCACCATGATTAAACGTTCCATTTCCGTACGTCTCGCGCTGATGTTCGTGCTGAGTATTGTGCTGATCGTTTCGACCATCGGCTTGCTTCTGCGCGCTTCACTGCATGACTCGTTGCAAAAGCAGATGCATAACGAACTGCTGTTTCGGGAATCCTTAATGAGTCCGTGGATCACGGCGCGCACCTCAGACGATGGCTGGGCGACGTTGGCCCGTAAATTTACCGATTTAACCAGCGCCGAAGGCGAACGCGTGCGCTACTGGATTTTGAGCGATGATGCGCGTTTTAGCCTCGGCGGCGCGCCGCCGTTGGGCGTGAATTGGGCTTCCTTGCAGGAAGGGTTTAATAAAGTTCCAGGCGCAACGGATGCCGCCTGCTCCCTGTTCTTGCTGGTCAAAACCCTTGCGGCTCGCGGTGAGCGACCCGCGTTGCGCTACGTGGTGGCCATCGACTCAACGCCCTATATGGGTACGCTTGATGCTTTCACGCGTACCTTACTGATCGTTTCGTCCATCGGCGTATTTATCGTGGCGCTACTGGGCTATGCCGTATCCCGTATTGGTTTGCGTCCGGTTGGTGCACTAAGCCAGCAGGCGCATCAGCTGGCACCGGGCGATCATACTCAGCGACTGGACACCGGCAGGTTACCGGATGAGCTGCAGCCGCTGGCTGCTGCCTTTAATGGTGTGCTAGAGCGGCAGGCGATTGCCTGGCGGCAGTTGGAGAGTTTCAATGCTGATGTCGCACATGAATTGCGCACGCCGCTCACCAATTTGATTGGTCAGACCCAGCTCGGGCTGGCGCGCCGCCGCTCGCCGGCGGAGTTGGAGGATCTACTCGGTTCCAACCTCGAAGAGCTGGAACGCATGACCTCTATCGTCAACGACATGCTCTTCCTGTCGCATGCGCATGCCGGGGAACATGCTTCACAGCTGACGCGCGTTTCCCTGCGCGCCGAGACAGTGAAAACCGCCGAATATGTTGAACCCTCATTCGCCGAAAAACAGTTGAAATTGCAGATCGACGGCGACGTGTGGGTGCATATCGACCGTCGCTTATTCCACCGTTCGCTGGCGAATCTGCTGGAGAACAGTGCGCGACATGCGGCACCGCACAGCACCATTAGCGTTAACTTCAGTGAAAACGCCGGTCAGGCGGTGGTTGCGGTCACAAATCCCGGCGCCGCCATCGCGCCCGAACATCTGCATCGACTGTTTGAACGTTTTTACCGGGTTGATTCTGCGCGCGCCAAAAGTACCACCCATCACGGGCTGGGGTTATCGATTGTGCGCGCGGTCGCTATCATGCATCGCGGTGATGTGTTCGCGCGCAGTGAAGGTGGAATGAATACCTTTGGGCTGACCTTTGCCTTAACGCCTGAGCGTAAATCGCTGTCAGCTGCCGCTCGCGATGTCGCAGCGATCAAAACTGACAACATTGTCAGCAACCCGTCAGCATGACGACATCTGCGCCTCGTTAGAATCGATGCCTCGCAGCATCCACGTTCAATAAATAAAGGACGCATTGCATGACAGCAAAATCGGGCTTACTGGGGCTATTGCTGCCCCTTACTTTCTCATCTTTTGCTGCCGAGCCGGTAGTAAAGATTACACCGGCCGGTAGCCAACCGGCGCTTTCGGGTCCGGCGCAAAATTTTACCGGCCGGGTACGCGTTGATCCGCTGTTTGTGGCGGATGAACAGATCAATGCTTCGGCTGCTTATGTCACCTTCGAACCGGGTGCGCGATCGGCCTGGCACACCCATCCCGCCGGACAGCGCCTGATTGTCACCTCCGGCGTAGGGTTAACCCAGCAGGAGGGGCAGCCGGTGCGCACTATTCGCGTTGGCGATGTGGTGTCGTGCCCGCCGGGCGTCAAGCACTGGCACGGCGCGAGTGCCAACAGTGCCATGACGCACCTCGCGGTGACCGGCAGAGTGGATGGCAAAAGTGTGACCTGGCTGGAGAAAGTGACTGATGAACAATACCGTGCCGATTAAGTCCTTCACCTTCGCCGTACTCATGCTTTTTGCCGGTAACCTGACAACCTATGCTGCAACTCACCAGGGAGTAACACCTGCAATGAACGAGTCATCGAATCAGTCCGAAACCCTCTCCGCACGACAACAAGCCATTCCTTTGATGGCGGTATTTATGGCAACCAGCAATATGGAAAAACTGGATGCCGCGCTGAATCAGGGGCTGGATGCTGGCTTGACGGTCAGTGAAGCCAAAGAAATTCTGGTGCAGCTGTATGCCTATACCGGATTTCCGCGCAGTCTCAATGCGCTAAGCGCGTTGATGAAAGTGACAGAAGCGCGTAAGCAGCGTGGCATTAAGGATGAACCGGGCAAAGAGCCTGTGCAGCCCATTCCGGTGGGGGATGCGCTGCGTCAGCTCGGCACCGCTAACCAAACCAAAATTTCTGGCGCGCCAGTGCAAGGACCGCTGTTTGATTTTGCGCCGGTGATCAACCAGTTCCTGCAAAGCCATCTGTTTGGCGATATTTTTGCCCGTGACAACCTTGACTGGCAAAGCCGCGAACTGGCGACGGTAGGTGCCTTAGCCGCCACGCCGGGTATTGAAGCGCAGCTGCTATCGCATACCCGTGCCAGTTTGCGGGTAGGGTTGACGCGCGGGCAGCTGCAGCATCTGGTGCAAATTTTACGTGCCAGCGGGGAAGAGCAGGCCGCTGCGCGCGCGGAAGCCGCACTGCACGCGGCGCAAAATACGCCATAGATTTCATGTCAGAGGAGCGAAGTCATGTCAGATGCGCATGATGCTAACCGCAGAGTACTACTCAGCGCGCTGGCGGGCGCGGCGTTTTCCGCTGCCGTGCTTAAGCCGGCGTTGGCTAACACCGCGCCTGGGCAAAATAACCGCGCGACGCTGGTGGTGTATTTCTCCCGCAGTGGCAATACGCGGGTACTGGCAGGTGTTATTCATCGTCAACTCAACAGCGATATTTTTGCAATTGAACCGGCAGTGGCCTATCCCGATGACTATTTTCAAACGGTTGAGCTGGCGAAAAATCAGCGCGATCGGCAGGTGAAACCGGCGTTAAAAAGCAGCGTTGCGGACTTTGATCGCTACCAGACGATTTATCTGGGCTTTCCGGTTTGGGGCACCACGGTGCCGCCGGTGGTGCAATCGTTTCTCAGCAGCCATGATTGCCGTAATAAACGCATCATTCCGTTTATTACCCACGGTGGTTACGGCATCGGCGACAGTGAAGCGATTCTCGCTACGCTGGCCGCTGCGGCGCAACGAGAAAAACCGCTGGTGCTGGAGTGCGATCAGGAGAGAAGAACCACCGAGACCGTCACCCAATGGTTAGCGACGGTTGACAGCTAATACACAAACATAAAAGAGGGAAAGCGTGTGAAGAGATCGGTAAAAATCTGGGGTGTAGGTTTGCTGGTGGCGGGGTTTATCGCTACCAGCCACGCCGAACCGTTAGTGATTCAGGCACAAGGCAGCTTCGCTGCGGGCGGTACGGTGGTGACAGCGCCGGGACAATTTGATGCCAAAAAACCGCTGGATGCAGCGGGCCAAACCTATCATGGCGACCACGCGGCGGTGTTTTATCAGATTCCGCAACATCCGCATAAATATCCCATCGTGATGCTGCATGGTGCCGGACAGTTCTCGCGCACCTGGGAAAGTACCCCGGATGGGCGCGAAGGTTTTCAAAATATTTTCCTGCGTCGCGGATTTGCCACCTATCTGGTTGACCAACCGCGCCGGGGTGCGGCTGGTCGTAGCACGGTAGCAACCCCCGTCACGCCGAAACCGGATGAACAGATGTGGTTTAACCAATTCCGCCTTGGCGTATGGCCCACCTTCTTTAAAGGCGTACAGTTCTCTCAGGATAAAGACGCGCTGAACCAATACTTCCGCCAAATGACGCCCAATACCGGGCCGTTTGACATCAATGTCATCTCCGATGCGATGTCCGCCGTTGTCGACAAAAGCGGTCCCGCCATTCTGTTTACCCATTCACAGGGCGGCGGGCCTGGCTGGTATACCGCGATGAAAAACAGCAAGGTTAAAGCCATTGTCGCCTTTGAACCGGGCAGCGGCTTTGTGTTTCCCGAAAACGAATTGCCGGCACCGATGCCCAGCGCGTTCGATACGCTAAAAGGCGAGCCGGTGGCGCTGGACAAGTTCATGGCGCTGACCAAAATTCCGATTCTGATTTTCTATGGCGACAACATTCCGGATAAAGCGAGCAGCATGCCGGCGCAGGACAGTTGGCGGGTAAGGCTGGCGATGGCGCGCCAGTGGCGAGATGTGGTCAATAAACACGGTGGCGATGTGCAAGTGATCCATCTGCCGGAGATTGGCATTAAAGGAAATACGCACTTCCCGTTCTCCGATCTGAATAATGTGCAAATCGCCGACCAGGTTAGCGCGTTTTTCCAACAGAAGAATCTGCAGTAGCCGGCCAGCAGGGGGGATTGATTCATGAATTGAGTTAATAAACCCTAGCTGATTACCGGGTCTAATCAAAACAATCCTCAGGCGTTATGCTTTCGGAAACTAACGAAAGGATAACGCCATGCAAACTGTAAAACTGAATAACGGTCTCGAGATGCCGCTGCTGGGCTTTGGTGTTTTTCAGATGACCGATGCCGCTGAGTGTGAGCGCGCGGTGATTGACGCCATCGAAACCGGCTATCGGCTGATTGATACCGCCGCCTCATATCAAAACGAAACTCAGGTTGGTAATGCCATTAAGCAGAGTGGGGTGGTACGTGACGCGCTGTTTGTCACCACCAAGCTGTGGCTGCAGGACACCAGCTACGAGGGCGCTAAAGCGCAGTTTGAGCGTTCGCTTAATCGCCTGCAGATGGACTATGTCGATCTCTACTTGATTCACCAACCTTACGGCGATGTGCATGGCGCCTGGCGTGCCATGGAAGAGCTGCAGGCAGCAGGCAAAATCAAAGCCATTGGCGTCAGTAACTTCCAGCCCGATCGCCTTGCCGATCTCATCGCGTTTAATAAAGTGGTGCCGGCGGTGAATCAGGTTGAAGTTAACCCCTTCAATCAGCAACTGCATGCGGTGCCGTGGATGAAGAGCCGCAACATTCAACCTGAAGCCTGGGCACCGTTTGCTGAAGGCAGAAACGGCTTGTTCCAGCATCCTGTCCTGACGGCGATTGGCGAGAAATATGGCAAAAGTGTCGGTCAGGTAGTGCTGCGCTGGATCTTCCAGCGCGGCATTGTTTCGCTGGCCAAATCGGTACGCAAAGCGCGTATGGCAGAAAACATCAATGTGCTGGACTTTGAATTGAGCGATGCAGAAATGCTGCAAATCACCGCGCTGGATAGCGCGACCAGCGCCTTCTTCTCGCACCGCGATCCGGCGATGGTGGAGTGGCTGACAGGCCGTAAACTCGACGTTTAATCATGACCGACGCAAATCTGAGGGACAAATCAATGCAAAAACGTTATCTGGGAAATGCCGGATTGGAAGTTTCAGCGCTTGGTCTGGGATGCATGGGGCTAAGTCATGGCTACGGTCCGGCAACTGATACCCAGCAGGCCATGACGTTAATTCACGCAGCGGTAGAGCGCGGAGTCACTTTTTTCGACACCGCTGAAGTGTATGGGCCGTATCTGAATGAAGAAGTGGTCGGCGCGGCTTTGCAGCCTTACCGTGACAAAGTGGTTATCGCCACCAAATTTGGTTTTACCTTTGGCGATGACAATAAGCAGCAGATCCTCAATAGCCGACCGGAGCATATTCGTGCAGCCGTTGAAGGCT
The DNA here is from genome assembly GCA_900068845.1 of Enterobacter ludwigii. Lineage (GTDB taxonomy): Bacteria > Pseudomonadota > Gammaproteobacteria > Enterobacterales > Enterobacteriaceae > Pantoea > Pantoea ludwigii_A. The sequence continues at coordinate 413,526 of CEFQ01000005.1, read as the reverse complement.
CGCTGCGTCGGCTGAAAACCGATGTGATTGATCTGTTGTATCAGCATCGCGTCGATCCGAATGTGCCAATTGAAGAGGTTGCGGGCACGGTTAAGGATCTGATTAATGAAGGTAAGGTCAAACATTTCGGTTTATCGGAAGCGGGCGCTAACACCATTCGGCGTGCGCATGCCGTGCAACCGGTCACGGCGCTGCAAAGCGAATACTCAATGTGGTGGCGTGAACCGGAACAGGAAATTCTGCCGCTGCTAAACGAATTGGGTATTGGTTTCGTGCCGTTTAGCCCGTTAGGCAAAGGCTTTTTAACCGGTGCAATTAAATCGGGAGCGACCTTTGGCGAGGATGATTTCCGCAGCAAAGTGCCACGCTTTGCCGCCGAAGCGCTGGCCGCCAATGAACAACTGGTAACCTTAGTGGCGCAGCTAGCGGCGGAGAAAGGCGTGACGTCGGCGCAAATCGCGCTGGCCTGGCTGCTGGCGCAGGCGCCGTGGATTGTGCCAATTCCAGGCACCACCAAGCTGCATCGTCTGGAAGAAAATCTCGGCGCCGCTGACATCGCGCTCTCCTCTGCCGAGTTACTCAAACTGACGCAGGCATTGGAAACCATCAAGGTGATCGGTGAACGCTATCCCGCAGCATTACAGGCGCGGGTAGGCGGTTAATCACAAGCACCTTTTGCGTAATGCTTGTTAGTAAGAGATGAAAACCCAAATTACTGAACGCTCGCAGTGTAGCGGCGCCATTCATTGCGCGATAAATCGCGTCGCTACGGAATGTGTGGTGATTGGATGCGGTGTTTACCTGTTCTGTATTACAACCACTTTGCGGCGTGTTCCTCGCGCCGCAAGCCATTCCTTATGATGTATTTTTTTCGATTGCATCGACGCTTTTTTATATTTGACGTTTTTTACTCATTGGGTATGCTCTGCGCAATCAGGATCCTCCGGCCAGGGTTGGTTTTGACGGTGACAGAGAGCCCATGAAAAACAGTAATGACAAACAGTTATGCGACATCATGATTGGTGATGCAGTGATTGAATTATTTGATGCAGACGCGGCCATTTCGCACACCACCTTGATTGCGCAATTAGAGAAGATGATTTATGCGGGTGGCTCGGCGGACGACATTCGGGTCGCCAGAGTGGCATTAGAGGTGGTGAAGCGTGACAGCACAGCCGGTAACGTTGAGGCCTCAGAAGAGAGCATGATGAGCTTTATGGCTAAAAACAGCGGGGCGGATGATTCCACTCAGCATTAATCAGTGAATGCCGGACAAAGGGTGTCCGGCATAACTGCAGGGTTACCAGTGGTACTTATTCGAATCTTCCCACTCTTTCACTTCTTTCTCCGCACGGTCTTTTTCATAACCGTAGCGCTCCTGAATTTTACCGACGAGTTGATCGCGTTTGCCTTCAACCACGGTCATATCATCATCAGTCAGGTCGCCCCATTTTTCCTTCACTTTTCCCTTAAACTGCTTCCAGTTGCCGCTAATACGATCTTCGTTCATGTCGATCTCCCTATTTAGTCGTTACCGGTTACTGAAGGATCATTAGGGTTGGCCGAATGCCAACCGCTGCATTAATCCTGGCACAGGATTTGCGCTTTGCTTCGTTGGCGTGTGAGCTAACTCATAAATTTGCTATCAGGTTAAATTTGCAGGTTAAATGCGCAGCTAACAGCATTAAAAACTATACAATTTAAGGGGTTATCCGAGGAAGGCTATACAGGCTCTCACCAGTTAGGCTATAGTGACCAACGAAATATTTTTTAGTCAACTTCTGGAAACCTGCATTAATCGATGTATCAGCCATGAGCAAACCGCCAACCGCAGAATCGAAAAACAGAGATCGAGGCCGCCCGAGAGAGTTCGATATCGAACAGGCTCTGGACAAAGCCATGATTGTTTTTCGCCAAAAGGGTTTTCATGCTGCTTCATTGAACGATTTGGGCGAAGCGATGGGGCTGACAGCGGGCAGCATTTACAAGGCATTCAAAGATAAGCGCAACCTGTTTCTGCTGGTGTTTGAACGCTATCTTTCGGTGCGCAATGCCGACTTGCGCCAGCGTCTGGCGCAGTTCACTACCGGCCGCGAGAAGCTCAGCGAGCTGCTGCAGTTTTACCTCGATTCGGCGCGGGCAGTGGAAGGCCGCACCGGCTGTTTGGTGGTGGGCAGCGCAGTAGAGTTACAGGTGCTGGATGACGATCTATCGCAGTTGGTGAGTGAGGCGGTAATCCGCAATAAAAACTTTCTTGCCTCGTTGCTGCGACTTGGCCAGGAAGATGGATCGGTGACGCAGCGTCTGGATACCGAAACAGCGGCGGGGTTGATTCTGTGCATCGCCTTTGGCATGCGCGTTGTGGGGAAGATCACGGATGTAGCAGACGAACCCGAGACCATCAAGTTAGTAATGAAGCTGCTGGACTAAAATTTGGCTAATTAGGAGGTGGATACTTCCTAAATAAGCGAAGCGTAAAGCCGGAGGGCGAGTGAAAGACGAAGATTCAGACATTACGGAAGATATTCGCGCATTGGTGGGAAGGGTGGTGACACGCATTCTTCGTCCTGATGAGGCGCTTACCGTTCAGGAACTTATTGGCGCGTTGTATCGCCTGAGTTTGCGTTCCACCGACAGCAAGACGAAAGTCGCCTGCGAGAAAGCCATTCGTATTCTGGCTAAAAAACTGCACTAACTGGGTCGCGCGTGCCGCGCCTTGTTGTTCTCCTCTGCTAAAGTCTGGCAATCCCTCGCCAAACACCAACATCATGCTGATTAAAGCGGGTGGTGCGCGGTCTCTTTCGCTTTCCACAGCGCAAACAGCGTGATCAGTAACGCCAGGCTGACATACCCCGATACCCACAGCGTGCTGCCCATCTCTTTATACAGTGACGTAATAATCAATGGCGCAAAGCCACCGCCGATAATGCCCGCCAGCGTGTAAGCCAGCGACGATCCAGCGTAGCGCACGTGGCTGGGGAACTGCTCGGTGACAAATGCCGCCTGCGGGCCGTACATCACCGCATGAATCAACAGCCCGCCAATCACTGCCAGTACGATCAGGGTCGGCTGTGAGCTATCCAGCAGCACAAAGAACACAAACGACCAGACGATGGCCAGCAGCGCACCGGCGATGTAGACCGGGCGACGACCGAGCTTATCGGAGAGCGCGCCAAACATCGGAACCGTAATCGCATTGCCGATGGCACCCAGCATGGTGGCCATCAACGCCAGCGGACGCGGTAACTGCAGCACCGTGGTGACATAGGTGAGGGTGAAAACCACCACCAGCGCATACAACACGTCTGAGCCGATACGTGAACCGCCGGCAATCAGCAGCTCACGCGGATAACGCACAAACACTTCTTTCAGCGGGGTATGCGTGGTTTTCTCCGCTTGTTGCATCGCCACAAACGTTGGTGTCTCTTCCACGCCGCGACGCAGCCATAAACCAAACATCACCAGCAGCAGACTCAGCAGGAACGGAATGCGCCATCCCCACGCCTGGAACTGCTCACCGCTTAATGCCACCGTCACCAGCGTGATAAATCCAGTGCCAATCAACGTGCCGCATGATGGACCCACTTGGGCAAACGAGGCGTTACGGCCGCGTTTGTTCGCATCGCCGTGCTCCATTGACAGCAATACCGCACCGGCCCATTCACCGCCGAGCGCAATGCCCTGAATAAAGCGCAAGGCCACCAATAATACCGGGCTCCAGATGCCCCACGCCGCATAGCCCGGCAGCAAGCCCATCAGCGCGGTGGTGACACCCATAATCACCAGCGTGGTGATAAGCACGGCTTTACGCCCGGCGACATCGCCCAGATGACCAAAAATAAAGCCGCCCACCGGACGGGAAATGTAACCCACAGCATAGGTGGAAAATGCCAGAATGGTACCGACCAGCGGATCAAAGCTGGGGAAAAATACGTGGTTGAATACCAGCGCCGCCATGATGTTATAGACCGTGAAGTCATACCATTCCAACGCGGTGCCGATCGAGCTGGCCGCCGCGAGGCGACCGGTTTTGGTGTGGCTGGCGCGCGCGCCTGAAGCGTGCGGCAACGTTGAATCGGTATTAGCCATGAGCCATCTCCTGTTTGGTTAACTGCCAGCTGAGGGAGTAAAGCTGAACGTCCGCGTTGAGTGCCTGCGCGGCATCCGCGGCGAGGGTTTTACACACCTGCGCATCACGGCAGAACAGCAGCAGCATCGGATGCATCGGTCGCGTCGCGCGGGTTTCCCGTGGCAGCGGCGAACTCAGCGTGGTGTCAGGCGTCAGCAAACGTGAGGCGATATAGCCCGGTTTTTGCTGCACGCGGCTTTGCCAGTCGCCCAGCGATGCAACATCTGTACCGGTTTTTAAGGTCAGTACCGCCAGATGGCTGCCGGTTCCCCGGCCATGCTGATGGGAGATGGCGCAGACGCGGCGCATCGGGTTGACCATTTTGTTGAGATTTTTCACCGACCATTCTGTCTGGCGTGTGAAGGCGGCGTGATAATCCGCACTGGTGAAGGCTTCCAGCGATGCGGTTTCATACAGGCCGAGGTATTTGCGTTCAGCATCCACCGCTTGATAACGCGTGCCGCTAAGAAATCCGCCGATCGCCACGCGCTCTTCTACGTGCTCGTGGTCATACCATTGGTTGAAATCCGCTTCATCTGCAGCATCGATATTGGTGGCGACAAACAGCATGCCGTGGGATTGAGTCATGTTCAGCTACTCCGTTTCAGGGTGGTTTCAATCGCGGCAGCCCAGCTGAGTAATGCAGCATCGTTGCCATGGGTGGAAGAGAGCATCAGGCCAACCGGCGCAGCGCCAGGCTTGTGACAAGGCAGAGAAATTGCACAGCCATCCAGCATGTTGATCACGCTGGTGTTGCGCAGCATCAACAGGTTGACCTGCATGTAGCGCGCAGGATCCTCAAGCTCGGCGAGCGTGGGGGCAATCAGCGGCACCGTTGGCATCAATATGCCGTCGAAAGGCGCCACTGCCGCTTCCACTCGCGTTTTCCAGTCGGCGCGCAGCTGATACAGCGCGGCGGCATCGTCGGCATTCAGCAGGCTGCCGCGTTTAATGCGCGTCAAAACCTGCGGATCGTAGGCTTCAGGCTGGGATTGGGCGTAATGCTGATGCCATTGCCAGGCTTCCCACGCGGTAATACCGCCGCGCGCGTTGAGGGTTTCAAGTTCGGCCAGCTCCTGCAGCGGCAGCTCGGTGATTTTCACGCCCTGCGCGCGCAGCAGATCGAGCGCGCGCTCCCATGCGGCGCTGACGTGTGCGTCAAGCCCATCCAGCACCCGCGTTTGTGGGATAACGAAATGTGCCTCAGACAAATTGCGCGCATCCCTCTCCAGCGGCCGATCGGCAATCACACTGTCGAGCAGCCAGCAGCTCTGTACGTCGTGAGCAATCACGCCGATGCTGTCGAGCGAGGCCGCCAGCGGTAATGTTCCGCGTTGGTTGATGCGGCTGGCGCTCGGTTTAAAACCGGTTAAGCCGCACAGTGCCGCTGGAATGCGCACCGAACCACCGGTATCGGTGCCCACCGCCGCCAGGCACATGCCATCACTCACCGCGACCGCTGCACCCGAGGACGATCCGCCGGGAATGCGCTGCTGCGCCCGCTGCCAGGGATTGGCGGGCGTGCCGTAATGCGGATTGATGCCGAGGCCAGTGAAAGCGAACTCTGTCATATTGGTTTTGCCCACGATGGCGGCACCGGCCTGCAGCAGCCGATCAACCATACTGGCATTCGCCGTGGCTTCGCTGGCGTTGCTGAGTAAACGCGAACCGGCCAGTGTCACTTCTCCAGCGACATCAAACAGATCTTTGATGCTGATGGGCAGGCCATCAATCGCGCTACGCGGCTGTTGCTGTTGCCAGCGTATATTGGCTTGTGCAGCCTGCTGCTGGGCACCCGCGGCGTACACGCGAGTGAATACGCGCTTGCCTTCACCGGCTTCCGCCGCAATGGCGCTCAGTGCATCCTGCGTCAGCGTTTCGGGGCTGATTTGCCCGGCGAGCAGTTGCTGGCTCGCTTGCCATAACGTTGTCATAGGGATCCTCAGGCGATAACCGGCAGCGAGCCAGTGATGTAGGTGTGTTCCAGCGTGCGGTTCAGCACGGGATCGTGCAGGGCCATGCGAAATTCACTCGCAGGACGAATACCGCCGATGGCGCTAAGCGTGCCGCACGACATGGCGAAGCCTTCCTCGACCTGTCCGCCAGCGAAATAACGGCTTAACAGGTCAAGCGGCGTTAACAGCGAGGAGAGGGCGCCTTGCTGATAGGTGACCCAGTCGCCGTTCACTTTGATCCATGCGCTGAGCTCCAGCTGATCCCAATGCGCGTTGAGTTCCGCCATGCGCCATGCGTGACCCGCAACCGGTTTGATGCACGCCTGTTTCGATAGCGCAACGCTAAAGGTTTCCAGATGACGATCGGTATGATCGGAAATCAGCGAAACCCAGTATTCGCCGCGATGGAAAAATACAAAGGGTTCGGCTTCACCGGATGTTTGATCGCCAACCACTTCCAGCTGCATCTGCTGACTTAATTGATTGGTCGCGACGCGGTAAAACAGCGGCACTGCACCAGGAGCGGGCACGCCAAGCGCTTCCAGTTCCCTGATATGGTGCAACACCGCTTGCTGGTCACGTCCGACCCAGCCCGCGATAACCAGCTGATTAACCTCAACATCAAGTACTGCCGCATCTGCGTAATCTGTCGTAAACCGTAATTTCATGGGATAGATCTCCATCTGAGAAATGCGTGTGAAATTTCACTGTGATTTCAATCTAGCCATTTTCATGCCAGGTTTTTGTGTAATATGTCTCAGTTACCTAATAAGGATTTGCGCGATGAGTAATCTGATGGCTGAAAATGTGAGCTCGCCAACTACCCCGAAGAGCATTTCGCTTAACGAGCGAGCCTATCTGGCGTTTAAGCACCGGCTGATCACGCTGCGCTATAAACCGGGCGAATATCTCAATATCGCGCAGGTGATGGATGACCTTGAGATGGGCAGAACGCCGGTGAATCAGGCGGTGCATCGGCTGGAAACGGAAGGGTTGCTACAAATCATTCCACGTAAAGGCGTGATGGTGTCGCCGCTGTCGATTGATGATGCGCTGGAGTTAATTGAGGTGCGTCTGGTGAATGAGGCGCTGTGTTTACGTTTGGCGACGCAGCGCGTCAATGCGGCGCAGATTGTGTATTTGCGCGAAATGAATCAGCGAATTGCCACCGCCAGCGCGTCACGCGATCGTGAACAGATGATGCTGCTGGACCGCGAATTTCATCAGGTGCTGGCGGATATCGCCGCCAACGGTCGTCTTGCCGATATTCTCAGCATCATCCATGCGCAAGCACAGCGCTTTTGGGCAACCACGTTATCGAGCGCGGCGCATATGAACGAAGTGATCGCCGAACACGAAGCGATCATTGCGGCACTGGAGCAGGGGAATGCTGAGCTGGCGGAAGAGGCGGCGCGGGTGCATATCTATTCGTTTAAACAGGCACTGTTGAATAATTGATCAGTTATTGATATGCGGCTTCTTCCCCGGGCAGTGGAATACAGCGATCCATGCTCGCTATCAGAATCGTGCAGTGACTCTATGGCAACCGCGTTGGGTGCGAAGCAAAAATAACGCATAACAGAGTGCGCGAGCTGAAGCCGGCAAACTTATTGTTGGTCCGGATTTATGGTAGCCTGCGTAGTATCTGACTGAGCAAGAGTTGCAAGCATGTCCATCCAAAAAATCGCCCGCTTAGCGGGCGTTTCTGTGGCAACGGTTTCACGGGTTCTGAATAACAGCGATACGGTTAAAGACAAGAATCGTGAGAAAGTCCTGCAAGCCATTAAAGTGAGTAATTACCAGCCAAATTTGTTAGCGCGTCAGTTGCGTACTGCGCGTAGCTCGATGATTCTCGTCATGGTGTCGGATATCTCCAATCCTTTTTGTGCCGAGTTGGTGAAAGGCATTGAGGAACAGGCGGAGAAGAACAGCTATCGTATTTTGCTGTGTAACTCTGGCTCGGACATTGAGCGGTCTCGATCGAGTTTGCAATTACTGGCCGGGAAGATGGTTGACGGTATTATCACCATGGATGCGTTCAGTAAATTGCCAGAACTGGCACAGCTGATTGGCGAAACCCCGTGGGTTCAATGTGCGGAATACGCCGATGCCGGTGATATCTCCTGCGTTGGCATAGATGATGTGCAGGCTGCGGCACATGTGGTCGCTTATCTGGCGGGCATGGGGCGGCAGCGTATTGCGCTAATCAATCACGATCTCAGCTATAAATATGCGCAGCTGCGTCAGGCTGGCTATCAGCAGCAACTTATGCAGGAAAAATGCAGTTGGCAGGCTATCACTTACGCCACCGAGTTGAGTTTCACTGCCGGCAAGCAGGCGATGGAAATCTTGCTGGCGGCACCCGAGCGTCCTGACGCCGTGTTTGCCGTGTCGGATACCTTAGCGGCGGGCGCGCTCTCGGCCATTCACGCCGCCGGACTGCGCGTGCCGCAGGATATTGCGGTGACCGGATTTGATGGCACCGACCTCGCCGAAATGGTCACGCCGCCGCTGAGTACGCTGGCACAGCCTTCGCGCGAAATGGGACGTCGGGCGTTCGGCTTACTGCTGAAAAAGATCGATCAACCTGATTCGCCCGCTGAACGCATTATGATGGACTGGCACTTTGTGGAGCGTGCCAGTACTTAACAGGCACTAATGGCTATTGTGCTAATAGCGTTAATTGCTGACGAAGATTACGGTATGACGTCGTAATGATGCTCCACGGATTTTTAGGGGCGTCATGTTCAACGATAAACCATCGAACGCCACTCGCTTTAGCTGCGGGCACGATATGCTGCCAATCCAGTAAGCCTTCTCCCAGTGGCGCGAAATTCATCTCATCATCGCGAACGCCAATCGCGGCGTTATCTTTGGCGTGGATGGCGTACACCCTTTTCGGATAGGTTTGCAAAATCCGCACCGGATCCTGACCGCCGCGTGATACCCATGCCGCATCCATTTCCAGTTTTAAATTCTGCGGCTGAGTGTGATTAAGGATGATCTCCAGTGCGGTCACACCGTCATATTTCTTCATCTCAAAATTATGATTGTGATAACCAAGCTGCAGCCCGTCTTTATGTAGTTTTGCGCCCAGTTTGTCCAGGCGCTGAGCGTAGTCAATCCAACCTTGGGTTGAGTCAGGACGGTCGGCAGGTTCAATCCATGGCACGATCACCATCGGGTTGCCGATGGCTTTATTGAAGGCAACGGTTTTTTGATAATTGTTCTCTAACTCATGCAATTGAATGTGCGCCGACGTAACCTGAAGATGGTTTTTGCTCAGTAGCGTTTTCATCTGCGCGCTATCCAGCCCTTGATTCCCGACTAACTCCACATTCTGAAAACCCGCGCTTTGTGCCATCGCAAATTGCTGCGCAACGGTACCTGCATTGCGTAATGTGTACATTTGCAGTGCAATTTCATTATTGAAATTCTCCGCTTGCGCCGACACAGCAGACAGCGCCATTACGGTGATGAATCCCGCCTGAAAAAGGGTTCTTACTGCCATTACTGATCTCCTGTTAAAAGTAATCGATTACAATATTCACTATAAAAGTAATCGATTACAAAAAACATCAAGGATTAGTGCGGCATCTCACAAAATAGCGAATTTCCGGCTGGCGACCTGACAAGGCTACACCCTTAACGCGGCTGTTTTGAGCAAACGGCTATAACGGTAGCGGCTTGCTCAAATAGCTGAATTGTTCACGCACTGAGGCGCGCAGATTTAACCAAACAGCCGTTGGCGATTTTGCGTTAGCGCATGCGCCACATCAGGCAGCATCGGGAAAGAACTTTGACCGCCATATTTCTGGATAGAGCAGGAACTGATTTCAGCAGCGAAAGGAATCGCTTCTTCCAGGGCGATGTTATTAACGAGGCAATAGGCGATGCCACCAATAAATGAGTCGCCCGCGCCGGTGGTATCAACCACATCCGGACAGAACACGGCGGGGTAGTGCATGGCACCTTGATCACTGGATAACACCGCGCCTTTCTCTCCCAGCGTAATAATCACCCGGCCATTAACCTTTTGCTGTAAGTCAGCCGCACAGCCTAGCGCCTCTTTCACTGTGGTAACGGAGGTGTTGCTCATAAAACTGGCCTCGGTCTCATTCACCACCAGCAGATCGACCTGGCTGAGCGCTTGCGAGGAGATTTCGCGTGCCGGCGCGTTGTTCAGCAAGATCTGGCAATCGTGACGGCGTGCGCTACTGATAGCACGTTCCACCACATGGTCGGGAATCTCTGATTGAAGGATCAAAAGTGGCCGATCGCTGAATAACGTATCGTTAATGTCTGACTCGGTAATCAGGTAATTGGCGCCTTTGATAATGGTGCTGCAGTAATCGCCAGATTCCAGAATCTGAACAATGCCAATGCCTGAGGTTTTTCCGCGTTGAGTAATGTTATCTACCGCTACACCGTTTTCATTCAGTGATTTAATCAGCTCGGTGCCATAAATATCATTTCCTACGCAGCCCACCATATTAACGTTCAGCCCCAGCTTAGCGCACTGAACCGCCTGATTTGCCCCTTTTCCCCCTGGCATCAGCATTAATTCGTTACCGGTAAACGTCTCCCCAATTTCCGGCAAGCGATCCTGCTGGACAAGAATGTCGTAGTTAAGACTGCCAATAACAACAATATTATGTTTCATCATTTCGGCCCTTAATTGGCGGTGCGTTTAGACGCAACCGCATTTCTGGTGTTGTGTAAACTGGTCTGACTTTCTTCGCTGGTCTTGCTGGCAATAATGGTAAAAATGGCATCGAGAATATTCAGATGCACAATGCGTGTGGTGGCGTTTTCCCCGGTAATCGGGTTGTTTTTAACCGAAGAGATGATCGAATGTCGGGCAATCAAACTCAGTGGGCTGTTGGGATAGTTGGTCAGGCAAATGGTTTCTGCGCCATTCTCATTGGCCGCTTTTACCATTTGGATGATGTCTGTGGTTTGGCCGGAATGGGAAATCGCCAGCAGGATATCGCCAGGTTGCATTAACGAGGCGGTCATCAGCTGTTTGTGGCTATCACTGAATACCGAAGAGAAGATGCCAATCTTCAGCAACTTATGATTGAAGTCATCACAGATGGAACCTGATCCACCGCAACCGGCGATAAAGATGCGCGCACTTTCCGGCTTATTAATAAACAGATAGGCCACAGCCTTGATGACCGCACTGTTAATCATACTCAGTGAATCCTGCAGCGCCAGTACCGAATTCAAAAAGGTACTCTCGATAACCTGTTCAACGTATTTTTCAGAATCCGGAATGACAGGAATATCGATAATATCTTCCTGGGTGCTGACCTGCTGGGCGATATTAATTTTTAGATCATGAAAACCGGTGAAACCGAGCTTCTTTGAAACTTTTGTAATGCTCGACACGCTGACATTAAGATAATTCGCAATATCCGTGATGCACATTTTAGATAATGACTGTGGATTGTCGTCAATAAAACGCGCAATAGAGCGTTCCTTTTTTCCCAGTTCAGGTGCAAGCGTGCGAGCCAGCAGGAATATCTCATTGCCTTTAAGTCGGTTATGCATTTTGAGTGCTCATTAAAAACGTTATGGTTAAGCTAGCATGGCGATTAGGTGAAAAGTGTTAAGTCGATCACATGCTGTAAAACGTTTTACTGATGCATTTTACTGATAGTAAAATTAAATAGGCTTAATCGAGGTTTTTATTTTACTAACACGAAAATGAATATTTAACGTATTGTATTATAATGATTTTACTCATAGTAAAATTTTACTATTATAAAGCGCGCGTTGATTTTATTAGCAGTAGTATTTGTCCGTTTGCATTTACGTGATGAGAAAACTCATTTATAAAAAAATGGAAATCACTTCAAAGGTAATTAAAAATGAAATTCTCATCACGTATAAATTCATTTCGATCCAGAGCCGATCTGTTTACGGCCAGGAACAACATGGATACTTGCGATCTTATTACGCGAATGGGTACCGTTGACGGCTTGACGCATATTGAACTGAATTATCCAGAACATTTTATTGGCCAGGATAAAGAGCTGATCAAGCAGACTATCGCGAAGAACAATCTGCAGGTCGGCGGTATCGCACTGCGCTATAACAAAGAGTTTATTGATGGCGAATTCACCAATCCTGACGCAGCACTGCGTAATAAAGCGATTGAAATCACCCTCGAGGCCGCAGAAATGTGTAAATACCTCGGCGGAAATACTGTCACGCTGTGGTTTGGTTACGACGGCTACGATTATCCGTTCCAGCAGGATTACTTCCGCGCCTATGAGTGGCTGGTCAGTGCGCTACAGACCGTGACGCAGGCGCATGCGGACATGCAATTCAGTTTTGAATACAAGCCCTATGAACCGCGCACGTTCTCCTTTATTGGTGACGTCTCATCAACGTTAATGCTGATTGATGATGTTGGCTCCGACAATCTAGGTATTACTCTCGATTTCTGCCACATGATCATGAAAAAAGAGAATCCTGCATTTTCATTATTCCAGTCCGCACGCAAAAACCGTTTGATTGGTTTCCACCTGAATGATGGGTATGGGCATTTTGATGATGGTTTGATGCTGGGTTCCGTGCATTTGATGCAGACGCTTGAATACATCTATTACGCAAAACGCGTGAACTTCAGCGGCCTGATCTATTTCGATACCTTCCCAAGCCGTGAAGATCCGGTTGCCGAGTGCGCACAGAACATCCGCATGTATAAAGCACTTTCCAGCTTTATTGATCGCCTGAGCATTGACGAAATCGATCAGCTGATCAAAAGCCAGGATGCACTTAAAGTGCAGGGCATGCTGATGAAAATGATCGCTGAATAAAAACAAAATCAAAACTTACCTCTATTAACTACGACCAGTCAGTGTCTGGCACTGGGGAAAACTATGTTCGATAAAATAGGTTTGCCAAAAAACTTGCTTTGGGGCTATATCGGTCTCGCGATATTCATGATCGGCGATGGCGTAGAACAAGCGTGGATCGCCCTCTGGCTGGTGGATAAAGGGCTGTCCGTCGCGCAAGCCTCTTATCTGATCACCGCCTACGGTGTCACGGTAACGCTGGCAGCCTGGGTGACCGGCGTATTGGTGCAAACCCTCGGCCCGCGCAAAGTGATGGTGTATGGCCTGATTACCTTCGTCATCGGCAGCATCGGGTTTATTGGCATAGGGTTGAAGACCATGCACATGGCCTGGATGCTGCCGTTTTATGCGATTCGCGGCATCGGTTATCCGCTGTTTGCCTACTCGTTTTTAATCTGGATTAACTACAGTACCCCGGTGGAACGGCGTTCTACCGCGGTGGGCTGGTTCTGGTTCACCTTCTCGCTGGGATTAAGCGTCATTGGTCCGTTCTTCTCCTCGCTGGCACTGCCGGTTATGGGCGAAATTCATGTGCTGTGGGTCGGGATGGCGTTTGTCGTGGTGGGCTCAGTGTTAGGCATTTGGGTGAACCGCGACGTGGTGCCTGCTTCTGAAATTCATCCCTTTAGCGCGGCAGAGTTGATCAAAGGCATCACCATTTTGCAGCGGCCGGTGATTGCCATGGGATTGGTAGTGAAGTCGGTGAATGGCATCGCCCAATATGGCTTAGCGACCTTCCTGCCGCTGTACCTGATCAGTTTTGGCTACAGCAAAACCGAGTGGCTGCATATGTGGTCGGCGGTCTTCCTGGTGGCCATTTTCGCCAACCTGTTTTTTGGCTTCTTCGGCGATAAGTTTGGCTGGCGTACCACCATCATGTGGGTCGGCGGCTTTGGCTATGCCGCTGTGTTGATTCTGGTATGGGCTGTACCGCAGGTGTTGGGCCACAACTTCTATGTGATGGCGTTCGTGCTGTGCCTGTGTGGTATCACCATGGCGGGATATGTTCCGCTGTCGGCATTGTTCCCGTTACTGGCTCCAGACAGCAAGGGTGCGGCCATGTCGGTGCTGAATCTCGGGGCAGGTCTGGGCGCATTTATTGCACCCGCAATCACCGCATTGTTCTACTCATCGCTCGGGGCGGGCGGCGTATTAGGAATTTATGCCGGGCTGTACGTTCTGAGCGGCGTGCTGACGCCATTCCTGAAAACACCAGAAGAGCTGGATGAAAGGGTCGCGATGACAGATAAAACGGCCTGACAGACGTGAGATTTTGGTTATAAAAAAAGCCCAGTTAATAAACTGGGCTTTTTATTGGTGTTTACAGGTTAGACGTTGAACAGGAAGTTCATCACGTCGCCATCTTTAACGATGTACTCTTTACCTTCTGAGCGCATTTTGCCGGCTTCTTTCGCACCTTGTTCACCTTTAAACGCCACGAAATCATCAAACGCGATGGTCTGTGCACGGATAAAGCCTTTCTCGAAGTCGGTGTGAATTTTGCCCGCCGCCTGTGGCGCTGTTGCACCGACAGGGATGGTCCAGGCGCGCACTTCTTTCACGCCAGCGGTGAAGTAGGTTTGCAAGTTCAGCAGTGCATAACCGGCGCGGATCACGCGGTTTAGGCCCGGCTCTTCCAGACCCAGTTCAGCCATAAACTCGTCGCGCTCGTCATCTTCCAGCTCAGCGATATCAGACTCAACGGCAGCACACACCGGCACCACGACGGAACCTTCGGCTTCAGCAATCGCTCGCACCTGATCAAGATACGGATTGTTTTCGAAACCGTCTTCGTTAACGTTAGCGATGTACATGGTTGGCTTCAGCGTCAGGAAGCTGAGGTAGCGGATGGCCGCTTTCTCGTCCGCATCCAGATTGAGTGCGCGCAACATACCCGCTTCTGACAGGTGTGGCAGGCATTTCTCCAGCGCAGCCAGTTCGGCTTTGGCATCTTTGTCGCCGCCTTTGGCTTTCTTCTGGCAACGCTGAATGGCACGTTCACAGGTGTCGAGATCGGACAGCGCCAGCTCGGTGTTGATCACGTCAATATCTTCCGCCGGGTTAACTTTACCCGCAACGTGGATGATGTTGTCGTTCTCGAAGCAGCGCACTACGTGGCCAATGGCTTCAGTTTCACGGATGTTGGTCAGGAACTGGTTGCCCAGGCCTTCACCTTTGGATGCGCCTTTCACCAGACCAGCGATATCCACGAATTCCATGGTGGTTGGCACCACACGCTGTGGCTTAACAATTTCGCTCAGCTGATCGAGGCGCAGATCGGGCATTGGCACCACACCGGTGTTTGGCTCGATGGTGCAGAACGGAAAGTTGGCTGCTTCGATACCCGCTTTGGTCAGCGCGTTGAACAGGGTGGATTTACCGACGTTCGGCAGGCCCACAATACCGCATTTAAATCCCATGGTCTGATTACCTTTCTCACTGAGTGCGCAGTACTGTTGAACAGCACCGACAGATTCAAAAAATTTCGCGCATTATACACAGAATTGCCTTCTGCGGCGCGGGAATTGGCCTTAGCCAGCCTTGAACGCGTGCAGGCGGTTCATTGCCTTAATTTTGTCTTCTTTCAGCCACAATTCGGTGCAGCGAACCGCTTCGTCTACGGCATCGTCTATCAGTTTTTGTTCGCTGGCTGGCGGTTTGCCTAGCACGAAACCGGTGACTTTATTGCGGTCACCGGGATGGCCGATACCGACGCGTAAACGGTGAAAATTATTGTTGTTGCCCAGTTTGCTGATGATGTCTTTCAGCCCGTTATGGCCGCCGTGGCCGCCACCTTGCTTGAACTTCGCCACGCCCGGCGGCAAATCCAGCTCATCGTGCGCCACTAAAATCTCTTCCGGCGTAATCCGGTAGAAGGTCGCCATCGCCGCCACTGCTTTTCCGCTCAGGTTCATAAAAGTGGTGGGTACCAGCAGGCGCACATCCTCTCCCGCCAGCGACAGGCGCGCGGTGTAGCCATAAAATTTTGGCTCGTCTTTTAACGACTGATTGTTGCGGCTCGCCAGTAAATCGACATACCAGGCGCCAGCGTTATGGCGCGTTGCGGCGTATTCAGCGCCGGGATTAGCCAGCCCCACAATCAGTTTAATGCTGCTCACGATGTTTATCCTGTCTTGCTGCGGAAAGGGCGATAGTTTACTGCCTGGCGCCACGGATGACAAAGGTCGTTAACGGCAGATAATATCTCTGCGTTACTAGTCATTTTCTATCGAAATCAAGGTGCTGGCGGTAAAGATTTGTCATAGGTTGTGAAGGAACTGTGATCCTGTACGCAACTTAAGCGGCAGGTATTGCCTAAGCTTATGGCTGGTTAACCATACGTGCTGTTTCGCTTTTTTATAAGGATGGAGGTGGATCATGAAACGTCAAAAATGCCGCGTTGTAGGTAATAGTTTGATGTGTCTGGGTTTACTGACGATGGTACTGGGCGTCGGGTATTCTATTATTAATCAGCTTCCTTCACTCAATCTGCCACAATTTCTCGCACACGGTGCAATGTTCAGCATCTTTGTTGGCGCTTTACTGTGGCTGGTAGGCGCGCGCGTCAGTGGACGTGAGCGCGTAGAAGATCGTTATTACTGGTTGCGTCATTACGGCGACAAGCGTTGCCGCCGCAACCACTCGTCACACTAAGTCAACACCGCTTTCTGCACCGGCTGTAACGGCGTGAAATAACGTTCAATGCGGTTACGGCCGCTGGCTTTAGCGCGATATAAGGCTTCATCGGCCAGCGCCAGCAGCGGCGGAAAAGGTTGACCGGCTTGCAGGGCGGTGGCAAAGCCAATACTCACGGTATAGCGTACGTCGTTGGGTTGCGACACCTGTGTCGCCAAACGAATACGTTCACACACTACTTGCGCCTGCTCAGCATCGCCCGGGATAATCGCCGCAAACTCTTCGCCGCCCAACCGGGCAAAGTGCGCTTCTTCAGGCAATAACCTCTGCACAACCTGACAAAAATCCACCAAAACCTGGTCACCTTGCTGATGACCAAAGCGATCGTTGATGCTTTTAAAATGGTCCAAATCGAACAGAACCGCACTGTAGACAAAAGTCTGCGTCTGGCGCGCGCTGCGCTGCGCCATTTTTTCCGCCTGCTCGAACAGCGCACGGCGATTCCACACGCTGGTGAGCGGATCGTGCATCGAGGCCAGCTTATGAGCGATTTGCGTGCGTTCATTGACCATTGCCAGAATCGTGAAGGTTAGGCCGATGACAAACAGAATCGATTCGAGAATGACATACACCGAGAAGCTGGAACCGCCAATCGATCCACGTACCGGTGACGCCACGGCATCATCCAGAAAGAGGCGCACCACGTGAAACAACAAATGAATCCACAGCAGGATTTGCGCTGGCCAGAAGGTCACGGTCAAAGAGGCATGCACACGCCACAACAGGCGAATTAGCGCACCGGTAAAAATGATGCACAGCAGGCAAATTACCAGCACACGCTTCGGCTGGCTGTAGTAAAACTCGGGGAACAGGCACAGGATTGCCCATAACAACCCCCCAGCTAACCAACTGAATCCAATGGGTTTGCCACAAAAAATCCGGAAAGCATTGAGCAGATTGCCATAGGCCAAAAGCAACATCACATTGCCGACCGCGACGGGTAAAAAATGGAATCCCGCGCTGCGCAAGCTACTGAGCAAGACGGCGCCTAAGGTCAACACCAGCGCCAGTGTGGTGCAGCCCAACACGCGGTCATATTGCGCGCCGACCCAGGCAAACACCAAAATGATGCTTAAAAACCCCAACACATAGAGCTCGCAAACAAACAGCGTGTAAATGTCGAGAGTCATAGTGGTCGGAGCTCTTAGCAAAAGTGTGGAGAAAAATACCATTAATCATTGGAACGCTAAAGGACGGCAATGCGAGTTGGCATAAAAGAGTGAATGGCAGCGAGAATAGCGGGTTTTAACGGAATTTATCGCGGAAATATCAGTGGTGAAAGTGGCTTAATCGGTGAGTAAAGTTTAAAGCAGAGGCAAAGAAAAACCGGGCACGGGGCCCGGTTTCACGCGATGAATTAATGCTCAAACATCGCGGAGATAGATTCTTCGTTGCTGATACGACGAATCGCTTCGGCCAACATGCCAGACAGCGTTAAAGTACGCACGTTTGGCAGAGATTTCATCTCTTCAGACAGCGGAATGGTATCGCAGACAATCACCTGGTCGATCACCGACTTACGCAGGTTTTCCACCGCGTTGCCAGAGAAGATAGGGTGAGTGGCGTAGGCGAAGACACGTTTCGCGCCGCGCTCTTTCAACGCTTCAGCCGCTTTGCACAGCGTACCGCCGGTGTCGATCATATCGTCGACCAGTACACAGTCACGACCCGCAACGTCACCAATAATGTGCATCACCTGAGAAACGTTCGCACGCGGGCGACGTTTGTCGATGATAGCCATATCGGTATCGTTGAGCAGTTTGGCGATAGCGCGGGCGCGCACCACGCCACCGATGTCTGGGGAAACCACAATCGGGTTTTCCAGTCCAATTTGCAGCATATCTTCCAGCAGAATTGGGCTGCCAAAGACGTTATCCACCGGGACATCAAAGAAGCCCTGGATCTGTTCAGCATGCAGGTCAACGGTGAGAACACGGTCAACACCCACGCTGGAAAGGAAATCGGCAACTACCTTGGCGGTGATGGGGACACGAGCAGAACGCACACGGCGGTCCTGACGCGCATAGCCAAAGTAAGGAATAACAGCAGTAATACGACCAGCAGAAGCCCGACGCAAGGCGTCGACCATCACAACCAGCTCCATCAGATTATCGTTGGTGGGGGCACAGGTGGACTGGATGATGAAAATATCACCACCGCGTACATTTTCATTGATCTGTACACTTACTTCACCATCACTGAAACGGCCAACAGCGGCGTCTCCGAGGCTAGTGTAAAGGCGGTTGGCAATACGTTGTGCTAGTTCCGGGGTGGCGTTACCAGCAAATAGCTTCATATCAGGCACGAGAAGAACCTCAGGCTTGGCGTCCAGAGAATGAACGGCTCTAGAGTAACCGGCGAATACCAAAGAGCATGTTCATACGGGTGTGTTAATGCGCAACGTGCAGTGTCTGGAACGGGTGACACTGTCACGTAAACGCTTATAGCCCAGAAAGTGTGCGCTGCAACGGCGAGAGATTAAGCCCGCGCGCCACAAATCCGCAAATCCATTTCGGGGCAAGCTCCAGCACCTGACGTGCGTCGGATTCGGTGTCAAATTCAGCAAACACACAAGCTCCGGTCCCAGTCAGGCGCGACGGCGCGTATTCTAGCAGCCAGGAAAGCAGCTCATCAACCTTACGAAAACGTTTTCTTGCCACAGCCTCACAATCATTGTGAAAAGGACGCTGTAACAGTTCATCTAATGTGCGGATTGGCGAATCACGCGTCAACTCGGGATCGCGGAACAGATCGGGCGTGGCGATGCTCACGCCAGGATGCGCAACCAAATACCACTTTTCCGCAGGATTGGCTGGCTGCAACTGCTCGCCAACGCCTTCAGCAAAAGCCGCATGACCACGAATAAACACCGGCACATCGGCGCCCAGTTTAATGCCAATCGCAGCCAGGTCATCCACGCTTAAACCGGTTTGCCACAGATGATTCAGTGCCACTAACACTGTAGCCGCATCCGATGAACCGCCTCCCAATCCGCCGCCCATCGGCAAAACCTTCTCCAGCGCAATGGTTGCACCGACCTGCGCGGGCAAGGTGCCACGTGCGGCGGCGAACGCTTTTAATGCCTGCGCGGCACGCACAATCAGGTTCTCGTCATCCGGCACGCCCGCCAACGGCGTTAGCAGCGTAATCTCGCCGCTGCTATTCGGGGTGATCTCCAGCGTGTCGCCGTAATCAAGAAACTGAAACAGGGTTTGCAGATTGTGGTAGCCGTCAGGACGACGGCCCGTGATATACAGAAAAAGATTCAGTTTAGCTGGCGCGGGCCACGTGGTGATCATTGGGTGGTCCAGCTATCCATGCGTAATTTGATGCGTTGACCGCCTTCAGACAACTCCAGATTGGCCGGCAGCGGCGGATTCACTTTGCTGTCGTAATCAGAAATATTTACCTTCCACTGCTGACCGTCACGGCTGTAGTTCAGGCTCTGCAGCTGGTAATTGTTGTTCAGCTGATAATCGCTGGCATCGCCCGGCAAGCCCATCATCCACTGACGCAGATTGGCGAGCGGGATATCCATACCGGTAAGCTGTGAAATCATCTTCTCAGCATCGTTGCTGACGTAGCGCTTGCCTTTGTTATCCACGATCTGCACCACAGAACCTTGCGCATCCAGCTGCAGTTCAGTGCTGCCCAGCGGATTGGTTAACAGCAGGCGATAACGATCGGCAGCGGTTTGCTGCCAGTTAAAGCGCGCATACACTTTTTGCTTATCCGACAGGTAAGCGAACGCGCCGCGCGTCTGATACTGGCTGATTTTCGCCACGGCTTGCTGATGCTGCTGCCATTGCGGTGATGTGGTGCTTGGGCCCGGACCTTGTGGTTTGTTAACGCTACATGCAGCCAGTAACACGCTGGCAAGGGGTAAAAGGCGCAGTAACTTGCGCGGGGGCAATTGCATCACGTGGTCATCTCCTCAGACACGTTTTTACTTCGTAACCGGTAACGCTAACCATCCGCATGTAAGCCGTCAATGCTGTAATGGCAATAATTGCGCACGATCAGTTTAATCTTATTACTGTCATAGGCTTTGTATGGCTTTTCTTGACCTGTGGCATCTTGTAGAATGCGCTGCACAAAACCCTGACAACTATTGGGATATCCCAACCCGAATCACATGACGCTGCTTGCACTCGGAATCAACCACAAAACTGCACCTGTTGCGCTACGCGAACGCGTTGCGTTTACACCAGACACGCTGGAACTGGCGCTGAATAGCCTGCTGTCCCAGCCGATGGTGCAGAGCGGCGTGGTCCTCTCGACCTGCAACCGTACGGAACTCTACCTCAGTGTAGAGCAGCAAGCCGACCTGCAGGAGAAGCTGGTGCGTTGGCTGTGTGACTATCACGATCTGCGTGAAGAGGATGTGCGTAACAGCCTCTACTGGCATCAGGATAACGCAGCAGTCAGCCATCTGATGCGTGTCGCAAGTGGGCTGGATTCACTGGTGTTGGGTGAACCACAAATTTTAGGTCAGGTTAAAAAAGCGTTTGTTGATTCGTCACGCGACCACGCGCTGAGCAGTGAACTGGAGCGCATGTTCCAGAAAACCTTCTCGGTGGCTAAACGCGTGCGTACCGAAACCGAAATTGGCGCCAGCGCGGTGTCGGTCGCCTTCGCCGCCTGTTCACTGGCGCGTCAAATCTTTGAATCGCTCAGTACTGTCAACGTGTTGCTGGTGGGCGCGGGTGAAACTATCGAGCTGGTGGCGCGTCATCTGCGCGAACACAACGTTAAAAAGTTGATGATCGCCAACCGCACCCGCGAACGCGCGCAGCTGCTGGCCGACGAAGTCGGGGCAGAAGTGATTGGTTTAGGCGATATCGAAACTCGTCTGGCCGATGCTGACATTATTATCTCTTCCACCGCCAGCCCGCTGCCGATTATCGGGAAAGGGATGGTGGAGCGCGCGCTGAAAGCGCGTCGCAATCAGCCCATGCTGCTGGTCGATATCGCCGTACCGCGCGATGTTGAGCCAGAAGTGGGCAAACTGGCGAACGCCTACCTCTACAGCGTTGATGACCTGCAAGCGATCATTGAGCAGAATATGGCGCAGCGTAAAGCCGCTGCCGTGCAGGCTGAAAGCATTGTGGTGCAGGAAAGCGGTGAATTTATGTCCTGGCTGCGCGCGCAAAGCGCCGTCGAGACCATCCGCGAATATCGCTCGCAGGCCGATCAGGTGCGCGCCGAACTGCATGAACGTGCTGTCATGGCGTTGCGTCAGGGCGCTGACGCCGAGAAAGTCCTGCAGGAATTGGCCCACAAGCTGACCAATCGTTTAATTCATGCACCAACCAAATCACTGCAGCAGGCCGCGCGCGACGGCGACAGCGAACGCCTGCAGATCTTACGTGACAGCCTCGGTTTAGAGTAATCTGGTCAGTCACGATCTATCACTGGGATACCCGCTATTACATGAAGAGCTCTATTGTTGCCAAGCTGGAAGCGCTCCAGGAACGCCACGAGGAAGTGGAAGCGTTGCTGGGCGATGCCGGCGTGATTGCCGATCAGGATCGTTTCCGTGCGTTATCACGCGAATATGCCCAGCTTAGCGACGTCACCCGTTGTTTCCGCGAGTGGCAGCAGGTGCAGGAAGATGTTGAAACTGCCGAAATGATGCTGGAAGACCCGGAAATGCGCGAGATGGCGCAGGAAGAATTAAAACTGTCACGCGAGAAGCGTGAAGTGCTGGAACAACAGCTGCAAGTGCTGCTGCTGCCGAAAGATCCCGATGATGAACGTTCGTGCTTTGTCGAAGTGCGTGCCGGTACCGGCGGTGACGAAGCCGCGATTTTTGCCGGCGATCTGTTCCGCATGTACAGCCGTTACGCCGAAGCGCGTCGCTGGCAGGTCGAGATCATCAGCGCTAACGAAGGCGAGCACGGCGGCTATAAAGAAGTGATCGCCCGCATCAGCGGCGACGGTGCTTATGGGCGCTTTAAGTTTGAATCGGGCGGTCATCGCGTACAGCGCGTGCCAGAAACCGAATCACAAGGGCGTATTCACACCTCAGCCTGCACCGTTGCGGTGATGCCGGAACTGCCAGAAGCAGAAATGCCGGAAATCAACGCGGGCGATTTGAAAATCGACACCTTCCGTTCCTCCGGTGCGGGTGGCCAGCACGTTAACACCACCGATTCCGCCATTCGTATCACCCACTTGCCCACCGGCATTGTCGTGGAGTGTCAGGACGAACGTTCACAGCACAAAAACAAAGCTAAAGCCTTAGCGGTGCTGGGTGCGCGTATTCACGCTGCGGAGACCGCGAAGCGTAATGCCGCTGAAGCCTCAACGCGTCGTAACCTGCTCGGCAGCGGCGACCGTTCGGATCGTAACCGCACCTATAACTTCCCACAGGGTCGCGTGACCGATCACCGCATCAACCTTACCGTCTACCGGCTTGATGAGGTGATGGAAGGCAAGCTGGATGCGCTGATTGAGCCGATTGTGCAGGAGTATCAAGCCGATCAGCTGGCCGCACTGGCTGGACAGGATTAATGCTCATCCGTCGCTGGCTTCAACAGGCTGTCGTCGCGCTCTGTGGCGGCGACAGCCCGAAGCGTGACGCGGAAATTTTGCTGGGTTTTGTGACAGGCAAACCTCGCAGTTGGCTGATTGCGTTTGACGACGCGGAACTGGACGCGCAGCAACTGGAACAGCTGAATGCGCTGCTGGCACGCCGCGTCAAGGGTGAGCCAATTGCGCATCTGGTTGGCGAGCGAGAATTCTGGTCGCTGCCGTTGCGCGTGAGCGATGCCACGCTGATTCCGCGTCCAGATACCGAAGTGCTGGTGGAGCAAGCGCTGGCACATTTGCCGGCAACGGCAACCTCACTGTTGGATTTGGGCACCGGCACTGGCGCGATTGCATTGGCACTCGCCAGCGAACGGCCTGGCTGTCAGGTTATCGGCTGCGATCGCATTGCGGCGGCGGTAGAACTGGCGCAGGACAACGCACAACGTCTCCACATTGATAACGCCCGTTTTTTCCTCAGCAACTGGTTTCACGCTCTTCCCGCCCAACGTTTTGATCTCATTGTGAGTAATCCGCCCTATATTGATGCCGCCGATGAACATCTGCAGCAGGGTGACGTGCGCTTTGAGCCGCTCAGTGCGCTGGTAGCGGACGATCAGGGTTTGGCCGATTTACGTTTCATCATTCACACCGCACCGCACTGGTTGCAGTCTGGCGGCTGGTTGCTGCTGGAACATGGCTGGCAGCAGGGCGAAGCCGTGCGCGCCATCATGACGCAGCACGGTTATCAGGCGGTAAGCACCGTTGACGATTACGGCGGTAATCCGCGCGTCACACTAGGACAATTTTTTAATAAGGAATAACGATGGCGAGCTGGTATCCCCTGATCAAACATTTTCACTTGCTGACTGTCGCCCTGACCATCAGTCTGTTTTTGCTGCGTTTCTACTGGCAGAGCACTGGCTCAGCCATGCTACAGCGCCGCTGGGTGCGCATTGCGCCGCACATCAACGACACCTTTTTGCTGTTAAGCGGTGCGTTGTTAGTGATGATCACGCACTTTTATCCGTTCACACCGCAAGGAAGCTGGCTGACGGAGAAGCTGTTAGGGGTTATTATCTACATCGCCTTAGGTTCCGTGGCATTGAGCCGTCGCCCACGTAAAATGGGGACACGTTGGATCGCCTTCCTGATTGCAATCGTAGCTTTACTGTTTGTGATTAAGCTGGCGATGACCAAAATGCCGTTATTGGGGATTGTATGACCTCGCCAGAGCAACTCGATTACAGTGATACACCGTTGAGTGAAGCGGTGATTGGCGCCACATGCGCCATACGCAATGATTTCTCCGCGCCGTCTGTGCAACAACAGCTGGCGGCACTGGTAGATGAAGCCCGTGAGTTCGTAAGCAGTGAACAGGACGCCGATTTGCAGCTGGGTAAGCTGCTGGAGCTGTTCTATCGTCAGTGGGGATTTGGCGGCGCCAGTGGCGTTTACAATCTTTCCGACGCGCTGTGGATCGACAAAGTGTTAAAGAGTCGTCAGGGTACCGCGGTGTCGCTGGGCGTGATTCTGCTGCACATCGCCGATGAGCTGGAATTGCCGTTGATGCCAGTGATTTTCCCGACGCAGCTGATTTTGCGTGCCGATTGGCTGGATGGCGAAATGTGGCTGATCAACCCGTTCAACGGCGAGACGCTGGACACGCACACGCTGGAAGTGTGGCTCAAAGGCAATATCAGCCCAACCGCCAAGCTGTATAACGACGATCTCGACGAAGCCAAGACCATCAATGTGATGCGCAAGATGCTCGACACCTTGAAATCCGCGCTGATGGAAGAGAAGCAGATGGAGCTGGCGCTGAACGTGAGCAAGGTGCTGCTGCAGATCGATCCGGACGATCCCTATGAAATTCGCGATCGCGGTTTGATCTACGCGCAATTAGAGTGCGAACACATCGCGCTGACTGATTTGACCTATTTCGTTGAACAGTGTCCTGAAGATCCAGTCAGCGAAATGATTAAAGTGCAGATTCACGCAATTGAACAGAAACAGGTGACGCTGCACTAAGCGTACCGAAATAAAAGGAAAGGGCATGACACAGAAAGTAGTGAGTATTGGCGATATTAAGGTCGCAAACGATCTGCCATTCGTTCTCTTCGGCGGCATGAACGTGCTGGAATCGCGCGATCTCGCCATGCGCATCTGCGAACACTACGTTAAGGTCACCGACAAACTCGGCATCCCTTACGTATTTAAAGCCTCTTTTGATAAAGCGAACCGTTCTTCGATCAAATCCTATCGTGGTCCAGGTCTGGAAGAGGGCATGAAGATTTTCCAGGAGCTGAAGCAAGCTTTCGGCGTGAAAATCATCACTGACGTGCATGAGGCGTCGCAGGCGCAGCCCGTGGCGGATGTGGTGGATGTGATCCAGTTGCCGGCATTCCTCGCACGTCAGACCGATCTGGTGGAAGCGATGGCGAAAACCGGCGCAGTTATCAACGTGAAGAAGCCTCAGTTTGTTAGCCCAGGCCAAATGGGTAACATCTATGACAAATTCGTCGAAGGCGGCAACGACCAGGTTATCCTGTGCGATCGCGGTAGCAATTTCGGTTATGACAACCTGGTTGTCGATATGCTCGGCTTCAACGTGATGAAGAATGTCACCCAAAATAGCCCAGTGATCTTCGACGTAACCCACGCGCTGCAAACCCGCGATCCGTTCGGCGCGGCGTCTGGTGGCCGTCGTGCGCAGGTGGCTGAACTGGCGCGTGCCGGTATGGCGGTTGGCATTGCTGGTCTGTTTATCGAAGCCCACCCAGAGCCAAACAGCGCCAAGTGTGATGGTCCCTCCGCGCTGCCGCTGGATAAGCTTGAGCCATTCCTGGCGCAGATGAAAGCGATTGACGATCTGGTGAAGAGTTTCCCAGAGCTGGATACCAGCAACTGATGATTTTCAGATGTGAAAAAGGCGCCGATGGCGCCTTTTTTATGTTTGTAATGCGCAAATTATAAATATGCTAACGGCGCAATGTATTGCGCGATAAATCACGCCGCTACAGAGTGTGTGCTCATGCTGACCTGCAACTCACAGCATAATCGTCAACAAATATCCCGCAAACAGCGCCAGATGCGCGGCACCGTTCAACACGTTGGTACGACCGGTTGAGAACGAGATATGACACAGAATGAGTACGGCGCTCATCATCACCATTTGCGGTGGCTCAAGGCCGAACACCAATTGCTGGTCGGTTAAGGTCGCAATGATTGTCACCGCAGGCACGGTGAGTGAAATGGTTGCCAGCACTGAACCGAAGAACAAATTCATCGCGCGCTGCACCTGATTCATCAGCACCGCTCTAATTGCCCCCAAACCTTCCGGCGATAAAATCAACAGCGCTACCAGGAAGCCCGTGAACTGCGCTGGGGCGTTCAATTCCGTCAGCAAACTTTCCAGCGGGTTAGCATTCATCTTGGTCACGGTGATGACAGCAATCAGATGCACAATCAGCCACGCGGTGTGCCACAACGAACTGTGCGCCGAGGGTTTACCGTGATGGGGATCATCGCCATCATCTTCATGTTCATAAACGAACAAGCTTTGGTGCGTTTTGGTTTGAATCAGCAGGAATACGCCATACATCGCCGCGGAAATGGCCGCAATTATCAGTGCCTGGGTGGTAGTGAAGTTGCCGCCGGGTAACGCATTAGGAAACACCAGCACCAGAATCGCCAACGGAAAGATGGCGATCATGTATTGCTTAACGCCCGCCAGATTGACGTACTGTGTCGCAAATTTGCGTCCGCCCAGCAGCAGAGCAAAACCCACCAAACCGGCGGTCACGATCATGATGATGGAGTAGAGCGTATCGCGCATCAGCGCGGGCGCGGCATCGCCGGTGGCCATCAGCGCGGAGATCAGGCTAACCTCGAGAATCACCACCGAAAGGCTCAGAATCAATGAGCCATAAGGTTCGCCTAAACGGTGTGCCAGAACGTCGGCGTGACGCACCACGCTGAAAGCGCTAAAGAGAATGGCGACTAAGGCGAGCAAGTTGATGCCGATAACCGGCAGAAGCGCTGTCTGGTTGCCGAAGAAACTCAGCACCGCCAGCGCAGCAACGGGGAAAATCAGTGAGTACTCGGTATGGCGGGTTTTCTCTTGTCCAGGCATTTACCATCCTCTCCGGAAAAAGTACAAAGCAGGCAATCATTGCCTGATAAATATAATGAGTTTTCTGACGTAACGCAGTGTAACTTTTCATCAGCTATGCTGCTGTGACTTTACGCGATTTTACCAAAGGCCGTTATTATATATAACACGGTAAAAGAGCGTGTTATCGCTGGATTAGCGCCTATATTCATTATGTTGCAATAGAGGATTAACAGATTAAAGGTGGAATTGTTCGCAGTAATCTCCCTTTATACTATGATTTATGCTGGTTTAACCCTTCTTTACTCGTTCTGTCACTGAAAGTGAGGGTTTGCATTTTAACGCAGATGATCCAGGCTTAAGACCGGTGCATGAAACAGGAGGAAATATGCCGTATTCATCTCATAAAGAACTGCCAGATAGCGTGCGTCATGTGTTACCCAGTCACGCACAAACTATTTATCAAAAGGCGTTTAACAGTGCCTGGGACCAGTACAAAGATCCGGACGACAGACGCGGCGACGAATCGCGAGAAGAGGTCGCGCACAAGGTCGCCTGGTCAGCCGTCAAGCAAGAGTATGCTAAAGGCGATGACGACAAGTGGCATCCTAAACACTAGCTTGTCATGCGGGCCATTGCGGCCCGCTTCGCACTTTTTTCATCGCTATTCAAGTTCCCCGCCAGGCAGCCGATGCTATTTACACAGAATTTCCCTTTTGTGATCGGGGTCAATCTTGAAATTTTTGTTAAAAATGAATTAATGTCTTCTCTTAAGACGATGCCATGAGCGTCGCCTGTAGACATCAGTTTTAAGGAACCACACCGGCAAGATGTCAGCGCAGTAGAGGAGACAACAGTGTTAACGCGGGAATTTTTATTAAAAGCAGATTGTAAAACATCGTTTGGCGACATTGATGAAGCGCTGTTCTGGAGCTGTGAAAAGCGCGCGGCATCCCTGTCAGCGACGCTTGCCTGCCGCCCTGATCAAAGTCCGGTATGGATCTTTGGCTATGGTTCGCTGATGTGGAATCCGATTTTTGAAGCGGCCGAAGTGGCACCAGGCCGATTAGAAGGCTGGCACCGCGCCTTTTGCCTGCGTCTGATTGCGGGTCGCGGCACCGTTACCGCACCTGGCCGTATGCTGGCGCTGAAAGAGGGCGGCTCAACCAGCGGACTGGCGTTCCGGTTACCGGAATCGCGCTTGCATGATGAGCTGGAGCTGCTGTGGAAGCGTGAGATGATCACCGGTTGCTATCTGCCGACCTGGTGTGAACTGGCGCTGGAGGATGGGCGCAAAGTGACCGCGCTGGTGTTCATCATGGACCCGCGTCATCCGCTGTATGAAACCGACTCCTGCCGTAGCACCATCGCGCCATTGATTGCTCAGGCCAGCGGTCCGCTCGGCACTAACGCACAGTATCTGTATGCGCTGGAGCAAGAACTGGGTAAACGAGGGATGCAGGAAGCGGCGCTGACGCGCCTCGCGGCAGAAGTCAGAGCGCTGCAGAGTCATGCGGCAGCGCGCTAAAGTGGATTACTGACCCGGGTTAATCAGCCAGGTTCCCGGCTTATCAATGGTCAGCGATTGGCTATGCACCTGGTTGCCGTTACGCACCTCAATGCGATAATTACCGGCCGCCAGATTCAGCGAGGCAAACCCGCTGGTGGAAGGCTTCACATCCCGGGCTTCCCCATTCAGCATCACATTCTCACCCGCCTGCAAACGCAGATAAACTGTCGCTACCGTGGGTGCGCTGCTCACGGCATTACTACTTTGCGCAGCCGGCGCGGCTGGCGTGGTGCTCGCAGCCACCGGCGGCACTTCGCTGTGACGATTCGCTTTCCATACCACTACCACAACCGCCAAAACGGCAATCGCGGCGGCTGCCACTAAACCTGGCGACAAGCGACGCACGTTGCGCGGCGTCAAGGGTTCAACCGCGGCGGCGCCATGGTTCACCGCTAAAATCTGCGGTTCCGGCGTAGTGGTGATCGGTTCCGCCGCTAAAGCAGGTTCTGCCACCACCGGAAGGGTGGTTGAGAGTGCTTCAACATCGCTCACCGGCAGATCAATCAAGCTGGCGAAGGCATCAATACTTTGCGGACGATCGGCGGGCTTCATCGCTAACGCGCAGTCAATGGCGCTCAGCAGCGGCAGCGAATAGCCTTCCGGCTTGCGCTCCACCAGCGGCTGATAGTTATCTTCGATACAGCGCACCACGCTCACCGGCGGTGCGTGGCCGGTGATCAGGTTGTGCAGCACCGCACCCAGCGCATAGATATCGGTCCACGGACCTTGCTCGATTTCACCCTCTTCGCTGTATTGCTCAATCGGCGCAAAGCCGGGTTTAAGCATGATCTCGGTTTCATCAGAGAGGTTACCGATCTCTTTGCGCGCAGAACCAAAATCGAGCAGCACCGGCAGCTGGTTTTCTTGAATCTGAATGTTATCCAGTGAGATATCACGATGCAGATAACCGGCGGCGTGAATGGTATCAATGGCACCAAACAGTGGCGGCAGCAGACGCCGAATCCAGCTTTCATCAATGCTGTTCGGACTGGTGATCTGCCACTCTTTCAACGTCATGCCGCTGTAATAGAGCGTCCCCATGTAGGCGGTGCCGTTCTCTTCCCAGAAGCGCAAGACGTGCAGCAGGCCGGGATGATTAAAGCGTGCCAGCAGGCGCGCCTCTTGAATAAAACTGTTGCGACCGGCGGTGAACAGCTTATGGAAACGCTCACCGCGCAGTTCCAGCGACATATCTGCCGCACGCACCGCCAGCGAAACCGGCATGTACTCTTTGATGGCGATGGTGCGTTCCAGCTGATGATCCCAGGCACGATAAACAATGCCGAAGCCGCCGCCGCCAATCACTTCCTTGATTTCAAATTCATTAAACCGGTAGCCCGCAGGGAGGGCGTTAGGTGTATGGTTTTCGTTTGCCGACATAGTGAACTCTCTGAACACGTCCTGTAGCGCCCCGTCATCACGATGACGGCAGGCAACGACCGCTAATTAATTAATGTTACGCCAGGCACCAATCGCCGGATCGGCGAGATCCGCATGCAGGGTGTCAATCAGTAACACAGTCACTTTTTGCTGTGGCATAAATTGCGGCGACCAAACGCCGCGTAACGTTTCAACCCGCTTTTTCAGAGCATCGCTGTCCTGATCGGCGGTTTTGTCCATCTTCATCAGGAGTGTGCCGCTGAAGCGCCACACATGCTGTTGTGCATCAAAGGGCAGCACTAACCAGCTATCATCGGCATCCGGACGCGTAACAATCATGCGTTGGTTATTGACCGAGACCACTTCGAGCGGCGGACCGCTGAGTTTCAAATCTGCAATCGGGTAGCCTTGATAAAAGTTCAGCGCCACATTACGCGTTTTACCCTGGCTCATCAGCGTCATTTCGCTTGGGCCTTCCAGCCAACCTTCGGTGGAGCAGTGCTGCTTCGGATTATCCGGGATAAACAGCGATTCGCCTTTGTCGTCCCACCAGGTGCGGAAATGACAGCCGCCGGGCAGCGCAAAATGTTGCAGCGGCGTGTTATCCGCCGGGCGCGACAGATCGAGCGGCGCCGCATTGCTGCTGGTGGCGCTGGCGGTCGCATCATTGATGACGATCGGGCGCCAGTTTTGTAATTTGGCTGCGCTGCCGTTAGCCAGCACGCTGCCGTCTTTATTCGTCATCTGCCACGGCAACTCATCCAGCAAGCCACACTGATTTGCCAGCAATGTACCGACGCGCGGCAGAAAGCTGGTCAGAATGCTGGAATCGGTGCTTTTGCCCGAAACGATACGCAGCGGCAGCGTCTCTTTACACCAGTCGTTGGGCGCCTTACTGGCCACGTCATCAATGTAGACTTCCAATGACAGGCTCGGTGAATACACCACACGATAATCTTCAGCCTGCGCATTTAAGGCCAGCAACAGCGTTGCAAAGCCCGTCAACCACACTTTCATAAGGATCCTTGGATCAATAACGTGACGGCAGAAAACGTGCCGCATCAGCCTGGGAGTAAAGCAGCGTCGCTTCCTGCGGTTCGCCAATCCAGACTGCCAAAGCACTGAGATTGTCGCTTTTCACACTGCGGTTAACGGCTTGTTCCATCAAAGTTAGCCACTCTTCGCAGGCATTCACCATACGCAGGGCAAGTTCCATTTCGTGGGTGGTGAGATTGAGCCAGAATCCATCGCTGCAAACCAAAAAGGCATCGCCATCGGCCAGCGAAATCACCTCGCTAAAGGTCGCCGGACGTGCAGGCTCAACACCGAGCGCATTATAGAGTAAATTACTGTTAATGCCGGTATTTTCATAGCCCGCCTCTCGCAACTGCTGGGCCAAACTGTGGTCACGCGTGACCTGATTTAGCACCCCATGACGGAAGTGATAAACCCGGCTGTCACCTGCGTGCGCCCACCATGCGAGCTGTTTTTCACGGTCAATAAACAGCGAGGCAAGGGTGGTGCTCATACGTGAAAAATTCGGATTGTTTCCCTGTGCCTCGATCAGCACTTGCTGGCAGTGTTCGATGGCGGCGCGCGTGCTTTCCGGGGTAAAAATATCGCTATGCTGCAACTGCGTCAGGAGCGTATCGCGCACCAGCTGCGCGGCGATATCCCCGCCAGGCAAACCCGCCACGCCATCACACACCAGAAAACAGGCTTTACGCTCGTCCAGTTCGGCCCCGGTGCGATCCTGATTTTCGTCGCGCATGCCTTGCTGGCAGCGACTGGCAAACATCATCTTCATGCGTCTTCGGTCCGCGTCTGGGAGTCTTTGTACTGATTCACTTCCATATCATAGGCATGCAGGAAGGCTTCACCGAACAGCGTATGAAAGTCATCTTCAATTTCGCCCGCGGTGCGCTGATAGTGGCGCGAGAAGTAGTCCCACAGCGCCGCTTTGCGTCCGGTACTGAACCCCATTTTTGGCAGCACGCCATCTTTGCGGGCTTCTTCTTCCAGGCGCGGTGGGCTAAACGATTGCAGCATGGCGGCGATAATGGCGCGGATGCCGGCGATCATGCCAAGCTGATGCGCTTGTAAATCCACCAGCGCATCGCGCACCGCCGGTTCCGGCGGCATAAAGCCGGGCATCTGGCTTTGATACATCTGCATTAGCACGGTTTTACCGGACGGCAGGATTTTGAACGGGTTATTCGCCTCATTGAGGATCATCGTCATATCGGCTTTCACGCCGCGCTTGAGGATCGAGCGCGAGGAGAGCAGGGCGACGGTGCCTTGCGAAAACAGGCTCAGCATACGTCCGGTCACGCGCATCTGTTCTTCTGTGATGGTGGTTTGATGGCCGTTATTCAGCCCCATGCCTTCCAGCAACGCGGCGATCAGTTTGTCCTGATCGGCACCGGGCAACAAGGCAGGCCGCGTCGGCACGTCGCTTTGCGGGTCAATGGCCAGACGCGGATCGTTGCGGCGTTCCTGACGTGCTATTGGCTCGGGAATAATTTCGGGTTCCTGCAGCATGCCGAGCGGATCGTCACTGCTGTCGGCAAAGAACGCCAGCGGGTCGTCCTGCTGAGTTTTGAGGGTATTAGGATCGCGCACTTCGAGCCCGTACTCACCAATTTGTAACGTGTCGCCATCCTGCAACGCCACTTGAGAACCGCGTTGCAACGCTACGCCGTTCAGAACCACCGACGTCACGCTGCCCTGATTGGTCAGGCGGCACTCGCCTTCTGGCGAAAGGTGCACCAGCGCCTGCAGACGCGATATGGCGCGCGATTCGTCGGGCAGCACCAGATCGTTATCCTGACTGCGGCCGATGGTACCGCCGGGCGGTTTGAAGGCGACCGTCTTGGCGGGCACATCCGTATTGCACTGCACAATGGTAAATTGCATGAGTCATCCCGTTAACAAGGCAATCGCCACGGCCTATTCAAACATCGGTGGATAGAGGCCGTTGCGGCCCGGCTGTGCACCTGACGCCGGGTTAAACAATAATGAAAAAAGTTGCGCAGTCAGCGGGCCACTGTGTTTATGGGTGGCATGGCTAAAACCGTCACTGCGATTACTCCACCAGTAGCTCATGTGCTGCTGCGGATCGAACTTATCGGCCACTTCACGCCAGCTCAGCGTGCAGGGCAAATCATCAAAACCAATGACATCCATGATGTCACTTCGCTGCGTGTCCGGCACCAGCAACGGCGACAAGCGCTGCATCTGCTGCTCCAGCGCATCGGGGCTGAGCCGATCGCGTACCGCGTGCAGTAACAGCGCGCCGAGCTCCTGGAACCAATCGCCGGACATCGCCAGCTGTGCGCTGTGCCAGTTGCTCAGCGGAAAGCTGCGCAGCGCCAACAGCGGCCAGGTGCGTCCAACGCGATCGCTGGACGGCAGCAGGCAGCCCATCTGCACCTGCTGACGCAGTGGCGAAAGCGGCAACACAAAATTCCACACGGGCGCGCGCAGAAACTGTGCGGTGCTGGCATCCGGCTGCTGATGCCAGTGCATCAATCCTTGTTGAAACCAGTGGCTCCAGGGCGTCACGGTATTCTCGCTTAGACGCTGGCGCAAAAAATCGCCGGTGGCCGGTAACTTTCCGTACCAGCCTGGCGCAGTGTGTGTCGGCATCGTTACCTCACCATTACTCACTGTGTCTGGTCAATCGCTGCGAAACGACATGCGGCGTAATCGCCAGCGTGTTGCTGCTGTCACCGGCATTTTTCAGATTCTCCGCCAGCTTGCGCATCATTAACGCGTTGTCACGCGCATACGGTGAAGATTGAATTTGCTGATCCAACAGCTGGCTCAGATGCCAGTCGAGCTGCTGCAAATCGCGCGCGCTGACATCACTTGGCAGCGTGCGCTGCAGGTTTTGCATCAGCCAGCCACGCAGAAACTCGCCGTCATAATTGCGCGGCTGATACAGCATCTGATAGGCACGCAGCGCATTGCGGCTGTAGTCGTTATCGGTGCCCGGATCGTCACGCAGCAAGTTAGTGATCTGCTGAGCCACCCGCGGTAACAGTAAAGACTTAAGCGCATTTTGATAAAGCGCCCACGCCGCATCGCTGACCTGGGTGCCGCGATACAAGCCAACGCGCATGGTAAGCGGAGGATTGTCGAGGGAAAAACGCTCGGAGAGCGGCAGTTTCACCAGGTTATTTAAGAAGGGTAGCAGATCAAAAATATTATCGGCGGGCTGATGGGTCACCTGCTGGCTTTGCGTGGTGATCGGCCCGATGCGCTCTGCAACCTGGTCCAGATAACGCTGGTTCTGAATATAGCTGGTGAGCCACAAACAGGAGAGCAGCAGCAGCGCACCGGTCAGCACGCCATAACCAATCCAGTGGAACAGACGGTTGCGATATTCCCAATGGCGATTGCTGCCCGCCAGGCCGCTTTCGCGGAACACCAGATCGCTCAGCAAATCGCGGATAAAGTAGCTCTGCCCTTTGTTGCCAGGGATTGGGCTGCTGCGATTGACGCTATCCCACGCCGCCAGGCTGCTCTCGCCGGTATGCGGCAGCTGCAATTTGCGGTTCAGCTCACCCATGATGCGGTCAAACGGCAACCCTTCCTGGGTGCCGCTGGTGAAGAACAGACCGCGCGCCGACCAGGCAATCGGATCCTGATGGCTCGAGAACACCACGTCGAGATACTCATTCAACAACGGGCGCAGCGAGCTGAACTCTTGCGGGAACAAGAAACAATCGGCGCGCTGGGTAAGATCGCGCTCGCCTGCCATCACGTCGGCCAACTGCTGCTGCAACCGCTGCTCTAAGTGCTGATACTGCTGACTGAAGCTGCGATGCCAGTCATCTTTATGCGGTTTGCCCGGTTCCCACGGGAAGGTAAAGCCCCAAATCGCATCGCGCTGCGGCTTGCTTAGGGTGCCGTAGAAACTCATAAAACCTTTCAGCAGATCGGTTTTTGTCACCATCACATAAACAGGGAAGTGAATGCCGGTGTGCTGATGCAGCTCCGCCATGCGCTCACGCAGGGCGCTGGCCTGCGCATGGCGCGCCTCTGCCGAATCAGTTAACAGATCGGAGACGCTGATGGTCATGATCACGCCGTTAATCGGTTGGCGGGTGCGATAGCGCTTCAGCAGATTGATAAAACTCTGCCACTCTGCGCCATCGCGTGCGCGCTGACTCTCCTGCAAGGCGTAACGCCCGGCCGTATCAATCAGTACCGCGCTGTCGGTGAACCACCAGTCGCAATGCCGCGTGCCGCCAACGCCGCGAATCGCCGCTTTGCCGAGACTGTCGGTCAGCGGGAATTCCAGACCAGCATTGAGTAACGCGGTGGTTTTACCGGCTCCCGGCGCGCCAATCATGACGTACCAGGGTAATTGATAAAGGTAATGGCTTTGAAAACGTGCCAGCCAGCTCTGCTGATGACGGCGGCCAAACTGGGTGCGCTTCAGGCGCAGCGCCGCTTCACTGAAGCGCTGGGCCAGCAGGGTTTCGGTGGCCTGACGATCGGACAACTCTTCCTGGCTCATTTGCTGCAGGCGGTTGAGCAGTTTGCTGTTAAACCAACCGCGCCACAGTGCCGGAATAAACTGGAACAGTAGCCAGAGGAAATAGAGCAGGCCGACCGCGATCTGGCGCGGGAATACGGGCTCAAGCGGGCGCGTATCGCCCCAGCTCCACAAGGGGCCGAGCATCCACAGCACGCAGCTCAACGCCGTGACGCCAATCAGGCTCCACAGCAAGCGGTGGGTTAACAGATGTTGCAGTGATGCGCGCATCATTGGCCTCCCTGATGATTGCCGAGGGTTTCCGGTGTCACAAACAGGGTGATTTCCACCCGACGGTTGCGGGCGCGGTTTTCATTACTGTCATTCGGCAGCAGCGGATTGCTGTCGCCGCGACCTTCCGCTTTCACGCTGTGGCCTTCGGCGAGCTGCGGATTAAGCAGCTGCGTGATGGCGCGTGCGCGGGCAAAGGAGAATTCGTAGCTGGAGGCGAAACGGCCATCGACCGGGCTGTTATCGGTATACACCGACACCAGCACCGTGCCTTTGACGGTTTTCATCGCGCTGGCCACATGCGTCAGCAGCGCGCGGCCCACCTGATTGACGACGGTACCGTCGCTGGAGAACAGTTTATCAGCGGGGATGATCACTTTACTGCCGAACGCGCCGTCGCTCACTTCCAGCTGTCCGGCGGCAATCACATCATTCAGGCGTTGATGTAAATCGAGCAGCGCCTGGGGTGAGGTGGGACGACGTCCGGGGGTGATCTGTGGCAATGGCGTTTGGTAAATGGTGCGTAACAGCGGTTCAGCAGCGTTGCCGAGCCGCCAGTTCAGGCCGCTGTAAATCAGGCTCGCCACCAGCGTCGCTAAGGTGACGCAGGCCCACAGCGGCACCATTGGACGCGTTAAGGTGCTGACCAGCGGATGCACTTCCACCAGTGGCACCGCCGGGTGGGCGCTCGGCGAGCGATGCTCGGCAATCAGTTGCGCCAGACGTTTACGGATGGCTTCGCACTGCGCGCGACCGCTGTCACTGCCGCGATAGCGACCTTCGTAACCGAGCAACAGACAATAGTGGATCAGTTCCAGCAGCCAAAGATGCTGCTGCGGGCTTTGCGATACGCGTGATAACAGCTGGAAGACCTTTTCGCCGCCCCAGCTCTCATTATGAAACGTGACCAACATACCGTTACCGGACCACACACCGCGCGTGCCCCACGGCGTTTGCGCTGCAGCTTCATCCAGTACGCTGCACAGGCAGTAACGCGCACCAATAATCATCTCAAAGGCTAAACCCGCTTGTTTACAGCGTTGTTCGAAATGGCGGATCTCTTCGATGAGTAACTGGCGCAATCCGGCTGGATCGTCATGCGTCGCGGCCTGCCGTATACGTACCACGGCATTCAGGATCGGTGCTGCGGCATTAAGCAAAAGGTTATCATTGCCCACGACAATGCCATCGTGAGCAAGGGAATCCTGAGTCATTAAATCTTGGTTATCCAGGCAAGGGCGAAAATCACAGGCCGCAGAACGAAACTTTCTGCGGGCACGGTGCGCCGGATTGCATTATCAGTCTAAAATCCAGGTCGCGGTATCGTTAGTGCGACAAGCTTTACTGGCGCCTCCAACGGCCACGCAGACCTGTTTGCTATTGCGGCGGGGGCGCGGACGATCGCTACGAAGGGTAGCGTCATAACGGCTGCTCTCCACACCGGCTTTTGGCGGAATGTAGCCAATTAATGGGCCGTTAGGCTCATCGGCTATCGCCAGCCAGCTGTGTTCAACACGGCCGAGCACTTCAAACGGTTTGGCGTTATCAAGATAGCGTACCACCTTGCCGCCATAATCAGGCGTGGTCATCACAGAGGCTGCATACAGCGCGCGATAACTCTCATTGACCGGCGTGAATTCGCCAGGTGCTGCCACCGCATGACGATGAACCAGTTGGACGCCATTCACTTCACTGGTTACCAGCGTGTCATCAGTAACGGGTGGCGGTGGCGCTTTACAAGCAGCCAAACTTAATACCGCCAGCAACACAAGCACGAGACTCTTATTCACCATGATCCTCAAATTTCATCAGATTAGCTGCAGAGTAATCTGCGGCACGAGCCTTTAAGGCGGGCAGATTAGGCAGCGAGAAAGCCATCAAAAAAACAGACAGATTACAGAAAGATAGTGCTGAACTAAGTCTACCTAAGACTTTTGAGAATTCAAACCATTGCGCCATGAGAAATCCCGTGCTAGCGGGCGAAAAAGCAGCGCAGGCCGATGATATAAAACACATAGTCACGGTGATAGATAAGCTTATTTTATTTATTTGTTGCCGTTAGCAAAGCGCGGGTGCGCAAAGGCATTTAATCACTGTTAGTGCCAAACGAAAATGGTAAATAAGATTAATCTATTTATGTGAAACAAAAAAGATTGCCCAGCGAAACAATTTTATTAATTTCGGAATTTCCGGGCCACATTCCGCCCATTTCAGGCCCAGCACGGCATGGCTTTTGCTTAATTTATTGTTTACGTCGGTAATCAGCAGGAGAAAGCAATGAATCGGGCTTTGAAGTACCTGCGTGCCAGCCGAGCCAGCGAGATTGCCAGTTTGCAGCGGCTGCTAAGCACCGGCGAGCAAATCACTGCCATTAGTGAATTGATCCATGTGCTGCAGCGTGAACGTGGTGCCAGCAATATCTGGCTGTGCTCCGCAGGTCGGCTTTTTGGTGAAGAACTCGCGCAGCGCGCGGTGGAGGTGGCTCTGCAGGAGCGTCGTGCCATGGCTGCGCTGCCTGAAGCGGTGGCACAGCCAGGTTACAGCCGTTTCTGCATGCTCATTGCCACCGCGCTGCAGGCTCTGGACGGTCTTCCGGTGTTGCGTCAGCAAGTACAAAGCCGCAGCGTGACCCAGGCGCAGGCGATGGATGGCTTTAATCACATCATCTGCACGTTACTTAACCTGGTATTCGAAGCGGCGGATACCGCCAGTGAGCCGGACATTTCACGCGCCTTGATTGCGTTGTTCAGTTTTATGCAGGGCAAAGAGTTGGCGGGGCAGGAGCGCGCCACAGGTTCGGCCGGCTATGCCGCCGGTGCATTTACTGAGGCGCAGCGTCAGCGGATCCAGGTGCTGATTGATGCGCAGGAGCAGAGTTTTGCCACCTTCAGTCAATTTGCTGATGCAGAGAATCTGCAGCGCTGGCGCGCGATGGCCGATGCCGGCAGCCAAATTGAGCGGCTGCGACGCATCGCCTGCACCGGAGCGCAGTGTGGCGAAAATGGCGTGTTGCAATGGTTTACGCTGCTTAGCACGCGGCTCGATCAGATGAAGCAAATCGAAGATGCGCTCTGTGCCGCACTGATGCGCTGTTGCCATCGCGCGCTTGCCGCCACCCAGCACAGCGATCATCCACCGGTTGCCATCGCTGAAGAGGCCAGGTTCTCGCTCTATATTGCGGGAGCCAGCTGGCTGTCAGGCGCTGAGACCACTCTAGACAGCAATGGTCTTGCACCTCAGCTTGGTCGCTCAGTATTAACGCTGATTGGCGAACAGTCGCAGCGTTTACAGCTACAGGCCGATGAATTGGCCAGCATGCGTGCTTCATTGGATGAGCGCAAAATCATCGATCAGGCCAAAAGCTGGCTAATGCAGCAGCATGGATTCAGTGAACAAGATGCCTGGCAAGCTCTGCGTAAAAGCGCCATGAATCAAAATAAACGCGTGCTGGAAATTGCCCAAGCGGTGCTGGCGGTTGCCGCGACCCTGAAGGCGTAACCCGAACGGGGTAGCTGCACAAAGCCTGTGCATATTGTGCGTCAGCACAGTGCAATATGGGCGCGCTCACTGCGCAAATTTGCCGCCGGGCTTGATAGAACCGCATCCTGTTTTTTGGCACAGGCTTTGCAATACCCTATAGACATTGCGCATTTGTTTCGCCAA
Source organism: Enterobacter ludwigii (assembly GCA_900068845.1). Lineage (GTDB taxonomy): Bacteria > Pseudomonadota > Gammaproteobacteria > Enterobacterales > Enterobacteriaceae > Pantoea > Pantoea ludwigii_A. Next base: position 373,843 of record CEFQ01000005.1, on the reverse strand, counting down.
CGGCGGTGAAGCGAGTGCTTTGGATAAAGGCGTCCGGCCCTCTGTTTTTACAGGTGGGAGGACGCCTTTTTTTATTCCTTTTTTTCAGGATGCGCATGATGAGCAAAACACGGTTCACGGTGTCACGACGTCAGTTTCTCTTAGGTAGCGCGGTGGTAGGTGGCAGCTATTTACTGCCAGGTTTACGCAATGCGGTGTGGGCCGCCGGTTCCGATGCGCCTGAGAAAAGTAGCATTCGCGTCGGCTTTATACCGCTCACCGACTGTGCGCCGGTGGTCATGGCGTCTGTAAAAGGCTTCGATAAAAAATACGGTCTGACGCTGCAACCAAGTAAAGAAGCCAGCTGGGCGGCTGTACGCGACAAGCTCACCGCAGGCGAGTTAGATGCCGCGCACGCGTTGTACGGCATGATTTATGGTTTGCAGTTGGGCATTGCCGGGCCACAGCATGAGATGGCCAACCTGATGACGCTCAACAACAACGGGCAGGCCATCACGTTGGCGAATCAGCTGAAAAAACAGAAGGTCACCGATGCGGCCAGTCTGCAAAAACTGATCGCCAGTCAGGCTAAAGGCACTTACACCTTCGCCCACACCTTTCCAACCAGTACGCACGCCATGTGGCTCTATTACTGGCTGGCCAACGCCGGGATTGACCCCTTTGAAGATGTACGCACCGTGGTGGTCCCGCCGCCGCAGATGGTGATGAATATGAAGATGGGCAACATGAGCGGCTTCTGCGTTGGCGAGCCGTGGAATCAGCGCGCCATCAGCGACAACATCGGCTTTACCGCCACGACCACGCAGCAAATCTGGCCGGATCATCCGGAAAAAATTCTCGCCACGCGCGCCGCCTGGGTGCAAGAAAATCCGAACACAGCGCGTGCGCTCACCGCCGCCGTGCTGGAAGCTGCACGCTGGATCGATGCGTCCGACGACAATCGCAAAGAGACCGCGCAGGTGCTGGCAGGTCGTGCGTGGATCAACACCAAAGTGGAAACGCTGGAAGGACGCATGCTCGGTCACTATGAAAACGGCCTTGGTCAACGCTGGCAGGACGCTCACGGTATGCGCTTCTTCCGCGACGGGGAAGTGAGTTTCCCTTGGATCTCTGACGGTATGTGGTTTCTGACGCAAATGAAGCGCTGGGGCATGGTGAAAACTGCCCCGGATTACGCGGCAGTAGCGCGCCAGATCAACCGTATTGACGTTTACAAACAGGCTGCCAGCGTGGTGGGTGGCATCACCGTGCCCGCCAGCGAGATGCGCAGCAGCACGCTATTCGACGGCAAAGTGTGGGACGGCAGTCATCCCGCAGCCTATGCCGACAGTTTTGCCATCAAACGCAGTTAAGCGAGGTCATCATGAAATCAGAAGCACGCACGCTCAATGCTGCGCCGATTGCCGCACCACCCGCGCAGGTGATTGCGCTAAAGGTGGCACCCGCAACGCGCCGGCGTCAACGTAGGTTACGTCCGTTGCTGCAGCGGCTGATTCCGGCCAGTTGCGGCATCATTCTGCTGTTGTTTATCTGGCAGCTGGCGTCAATGTCGAGCCAGGGTTTTCCCACGCCTTATGCCACCTGGCAAGCTGCCGTCACGTTGTTCGCCGATCCGTTCTACAACAACGGTCCCAACGATCAGGGCATTGGCTGGAACGTGGTGGCCTCTCTACAGCGGGTGGCGATTGGCTTTGGTCTGGCGGCGCTGGTGGGGATTCCCGCCGGGTTTCTGATTGGTCGCTTCAGCTTCGTCGCACACATGCTCAATCCAATCATCGCGCTGCTGCGCCCGGTCAGCCCGCTGGCGTGGCTGCCGATTGGCTTGCTGCTGTTCCAGCGTGCCGAACCGGCCTCAAGCTGGACCATTTTTATCTGCTCAATTTGGCCGATGGTGATTAACACCGCTGAAGGGGTGCAGCGCATTCCACAGGATTACCTCAACGTGGCGCGCGTGCTGCGGCTCAATGAGTGGACGGTGATGCGCCGCATTCTGTTCCCGGCGGTATTACCGGCGGTGCTAACCGGCATGCGTTTATCGATGGGCATCGCGTGGCTGGTGATTGTCGCCGCCGAAATGCTTACCGGTGGCCTTGGTATTGGTTTCTGGATCTGGAACGAGTGGAACAACCTCAACGTGGAAAACATTCTGATCGCCATTGTGGTGATTGGCGTGGTTGGGCTGCTACTCGAACAAGCGCTGATGCTGCTGGCGCGCCGTTTTAGCTGGGACAAATAAGGAAACGATAATGAATCCAATTATTCGCGTACAGCAGGTCAGCCAGCGCTTCAATACTGCCGGCGGTGAGTTCCTCGCACTCGATAATGTCAGTTTTGATATCCACGAAGGTGAAACGCTCAGTTTGATCGGTCACTCCGGCTGCGGAAAATCCACGCTGCTGAATCTGGTCGCCGGGCTGACGCAGCCGAGCAGCGGTGTATTGCTGTGTGAAAACCGAGAAATAAGCGGCCCCGGACCGGAGCGCGCCGTGGTGTTTCAGAACCATTCGCTGCTGCCGTGGCTGACGGCTTATCAAAACGTTGAGCTGGCGGTGCAGCAAGTATTCAAAGGCCAAATGAGTAAAGGCGAGATGCGTGAGTGGATTGAACACAACCTCAATCGTGTGCAGATGGGGCATGCGCTACACAAACGTCCATCAGAGATATCCGGCGGCATGAAACAACGCGTGGGCATTGCGCGGGCGCTGGCAATGAAGCCGCGCGTGCTACTGCTTGATGAGCCATTCGGTGCGCTGGACGCGCTAACGCGAGCGCATCTGCAGGACAGCGTGATGCGTATTCAGCAGGAGCTCAATACCACCATTGTGCTGATCACGCACGATGTAGATGAAGCTGTATTGCTATCCGATCGCGTGTTGATGATGACCAACGGACCGGCCGCGCAGGTGGGAGACATCCTTGCCATCAATCTGCCGCGTCCGCGTTCACGCGTGGCGCTCGCCGACGAACCACGCTATCACCAATTGCGCCAGCAGATCCTGCACTTTCTGTATGAAAAACAAACGGCTGTAGCGTAAGGAGCAACTATGGTGCAGCGACTGGTGGTGATCGGGAACGGTATGGCGGCGATGCGCATGGTAGAGACCCTGCTGCAACGTGCAGCAGATCGTTACACTGTCACGGTAATTGGCCGTGAACACCACGGTAACTATAACCGTGTCCAGCTGTCGTCGGTGCTGGCGGGTGAACAAGCCTTTAACGAGACGCTGATTCATACACCCGAGTGGTACGCCGCACATCAGGTTCTGCTCTTGATGGGAGAAGAGGCGCTGCAGGTGAATATTGACGCCCGCACGGTGCAGACGGATCGGCGCACGTTGTATTGGGACAAGCTGGTATTTGCCTGCGGATCGCAGCCGCGTATGCCCGATTTACCTGGTATTCATCGCCCTCATGTACAGGGTTTTCGTACCGTGCGCGATGTGGAAACGTTGCTGGCCTCTCTCGGTCCGGTGGTGGTGCTCGGCGGCGGATTTGTCGGCGTCGAAGCGGCGGCGGCGCTGCGTCAGCGTGGGCGTGACGTTACGCTATTGCATCACCGCCCATGGCTGCTCGATCGCCAACTGGATGCCAAAGCAGGTGCGCTGTTGCAGCAGCATCTCACGCAGCGCGGTATTACCTGTCGGCTCGGCGTGTCATTGCAGTCGATTGGCGCTGATAGCGTCACGCTGAGCGAGGGTGATGATATTGCCGCGCAACAGGTGGTGATCGCCATCGGTGTGCTGCCGGAGATTGCGCTGGCACAGGCGGCAGGCGTGCCCTGTCAGCGCGGCATTATCGTCAATCGCCAATTGCAAAGCGCGCTGCCGGATGTCTATGCCCTCGGCGAATGCTGCGAAATCAGCGGTGAAACCTTCGGCTTAATTGCACCTTGCCTGGCGCAAGCGACGGTACTGGCGGCGCATCTTGCCGGTGAACCGCTGGCTGACTTTTATTACCAGGAAAACGGCACACGACTGAAAGTCAGCGGCATTGAGATGTTCAGTGCGGGTGACATCGGCGAAGGCGAATCCATTAGCAGTTTTGATTCTGTTAACCGGCACTATCGCCGGCTGTTTTTGCGCGACGGCGCACTGCGCGGCGTGCTGCTGTTTGGCGACAGCCAGGCGTCCGGTACGTTGCTGCCCTCACTTCAGCAGGCCGCACGCGTGGGAATCAACGCGCTGTTCGGTCTTGACGACAACATAACGCAGCCGAGCGCTGCAGGAAGCCCGATGATGAGCAAACCACTTCTCGCCGTGATTGGTCACGGTATGGTCAGCCACCATTTTCTCGAGCACATGGTGAGTTGCGAACTGCATCAGCACTATCACATTGTGGTATACGGCGATGAGCCGCAAATGGCCTACGACCGCGTGCATCTGACCGACTATTTCAACGGGAAAAGCGCCGACGATTTGTCACTGGTGAGCGATAACTTCTTTCAGCAACACGGCATCGAACTGCGCAGCGGTTGTGAAGTGGTGGCGATTGATACGGAAAAACGCAGTTTGCGTGATGCCAGTGGTGCGGAACTGGCGTGGGACAAGCTGGTGCTGGCAACCGGTTCAGTGCCGTTTGTGCCACCGGTGCCGGGTCATGATGATGCGCGCTGCTTTGTCTATCGCACGCTGGCCGATCTGGATGCGATTGCCGACTGCGCCAAACGAGCGACGCGTGGCGTGGTGATTGGCGGTGGGCTGCTGGGTCTTGAAGCCGCCAATGCGCTAAAGCAACTCGGGCTGGAAACGCATGTGGTGGAGTTTGCTCCGCGCCTGATGGCGGTCCAGTTGGATGAGGGCGGTGCGCAGATGCTGCGCGGCAAAATCAGTGCGCTTGGCGTACAGGTGCATACCAGCAAACAAACCGAAGCGATTGAGCGTTTGCCGGATGGTAGCCTACAGCTGCGCTTTGCCGATGGCAGCGTGCTGGAAACCGATTTACTGGTGTTCTCAGCCGGTATTCGCCCGCGTGATGCGCTGGCGCGGGCGGCGGGCATCCAACTGGGCGAGCGTGGCGGCATTCAGATTGATGACGCGTGCACCACCAGCGCTGCAGGAGTGTATGCAATTGGTGAATGTGCGCTGTGGCAAGGGCAGATTTTTGGCTTGGTTGCGCCCGGCTATCAGATGGCGCGCGTGCTGGCGGCGCAGCTGGCGCAGGAAGATCTGGTGTTCGGCGGCGCCGACATGAGCACCAAACTCAAGTTGCTAGGCGTGGAAGTGGCGTCGTTTGGCGATGCGCATGGCCGCACCGCCGACAGCCAAAGTTATCAATGGATCGACAATCCCAAAGGCATCTACAAAAAACTGGTGGTGTGCAAAGATCGTAAAACCCTGCTCGGCGGTGTGCTGGTGGGTGACAGTGGTGATTACGCCAGCCTGCTGCAAATGATGCTCAATCAGCTGCCGTTGCCGGAAGCACCTGAAAGCCTGATTCTGCCAGCGCTCGACGGTGCGCCAGCCAAAGCGCTGGGTGTTGCGGCCCTGCCGGACAGCGCGCAAATCTGTTCATGCCATAACGTCAGCAAGGCAGACATTTGCAGCGCGGTGCAGAGCGGCTGCCGTGATATGACAGCGATCAAAAGCTGCACCAAAGCGGCAACGGGCTGCGGCGGTTGTAGCGCGTTGGTGAAACAGGTGATGGAGTGCCAGCTCGCCAGCCAGGGCGTGGAAGTGAAGAAGGACATTTGCGAGCATTTTGCTTACTCACGCCAGCAGTTGTATCACCTGATCCGTGTGGGCAACATCACCACCTTTGAGCAACTGTTGCAGCTCCACGGACGTGGGCACGGCTGTGAAGTGTGTAAACCGCTGGTCGGATCGTTGCTGGCGTCGTGCTGGAACGATTACCTGCTAAAGCCGGAGCATTTGCCACTGCAGGATACCAACGATCGCTACTTCGCCAATATTCAGAAAGATGGCACCTATTCGGTGGTACCGCGGGTGCCCGCGGGCGAGATCACGCCACAAGGATTGATTGCTATTGGTGAAGTGGCGGCGCGTTATGATCTTTACACCAAAATCACCGGTGGTCAGCGTATCGATCTGTTTGGTGCGCGACTTGATCAACTGCCGGATATCTGGGAACAGCTAATTGCGGCGGGATTCGAAACCGGCCACGCCTATGGTAAATCACTGCGCACGGTAAAATCCTGCGTCGGATCCACCTGGTGTCGCTATGGCGTGCAAGATTCCACCGCTTTCGCCATCGCGTTGGAGAATCGCTATAAAGGATTGCGCGCACCGCACAAAATCAAAATGGCGGTTTCCGGCTGCACGCGTGAATGCGCCGAAGCACAGAGCAAAGATATTGGCGTGATTGCTACGGATAAAGGCTGGAACCTGTACGTGTGTGGCAACGGTGGGATGAAGCCGCGCCATGCCGATCTGTTCGCCAGCGATCTGGATGACGAAACCTTGCTGCGCTATGTTGACCGCATTTTGATGTTCTATGTGCGCACCGCGGATCGTCTGCAACGAACCAGCGTGTGGATGGATAACATGGCGGGCGGGCTGGAGTATCTGCGGCAGGTGGTGATCGAGGATTCGCTCGGTATTGCTGGGCTACTGGAGCTGGAGATGCAGCGAGTGGTCGATCGTTACCAATGCGAGTGGCACAGCACGCTACAGGATCCCTCGCGTCGCGCGCTGTTTACCACCACCATCAACAGCGAACAGCCGGACGAAACCCTCAATTATGTGCAGGCACGCGGCCAGCGCCAGCCGGCGTCGTTGGAGACCATCCCCATCACCACCTTGCCCGCTGAACCCTGGAGCGCAATTTGTGATGCCGATGCGATTCCACCTTCTGCCGGGATTGGCGCGCGACTCGGCAGTCAGCGCGTCGCGTTGTTCCGCTTCGGCGAGGCGATTTACGCGCTGGAAGATATTGAACCCGGCACCTCAGCCAGCGTGCTGTCACGCGGTATTCTCGGTGATGTAGCGGGTGAGCCGGTGGTGATTTCTCCGCTCTACAAACAGCGTGTGCGACTGCGCGACGGGCAAAGCCTTGATAATGCTGAGCATCAGCTGCGCTGCTGGCCGGTACGCGTGGAGGGCGGCAAAGTATGGCTCGGTCATCAGCCCATTCTCGCGCTGGCGGCGGCATCATGAAAACTACCTGTCCCTACTGTGGCGTGGGCTGCGGCGTGGAGGTTAACGCGTTGGATGCGCCGGTCAGCGGCGATCGCCAGCATCCGGCTAATTTTGGTCGACTGTGTGTAAAAGGTTCGGCGCTGGGCGACACCCTGACGCACGAAGGGCGTTTGCTGTGGCCGCAGATCAACGGTCAACGCGTCAGCATGGATGCCGCGCTGGATCATGTGGCGGCAGGATTTCGGCGCATCATCAATCAGTACGGCCCGCAGGCAGTGGCCTTTTACGGCTCGGGTCAGTTGCTGACGGAAGATTATTACACGGCCAATAAGCTGATGAAGGGCTTTATTGGCGCGGCCAATATTGATACCAATTCGCGGCTCTGTATGGCCTCAGCGGTGGTCGGCTATAAACGTGCTTTTGGCGCCGATGCCGTGCCGTGCTGCTATGACGATTTCGAACAGGCCGATCTGGTGGTGCTGGTGGGCTCTAACGCGGCGTGGGCGCATCCGGTGGCGTGGCAGCGCCTGGTGCAGGCAAAAGCCGATCGCCCGGAAATGCAGCTGATCGTGATCGATCCACGTCGCACCGCCAGTTGTGATATTGCCGACCTGCATTTGGCGCTGCAACCGGGATCCGATAGCGCGCTATTTGCCGGGTTGCTGAACTGGCTGGCGCATCATGACGGCGTGGATGCCAGCATGTTGCCGCATCTGACGAATGTGGAAAGCACCTTAGCCGCCTGTGAAGCCTGGGATGTGGCAACGGTGGCAGAAGCTTGCCAGCTGAGCGAGCGCGACATCCTCGCTTTTTGGCAGCAGTTCACCTTTCAGTCGCGCGTCCTGACGCTGTGGTGCATGGGTATCAATCAGTCGCAAACCGGCAGCGATAACAACAATGCCATCATCAATGCGCATTTGCTGACGGGCAAAATGGGTCGGGCAGGCTGCGGTCCGTTTTCGCTGACCGGACAGCCGAACGCCATGGGCGGACGTGAGGTGGGCGGCTTAGCCAATCAGCTGGCGGCGCATATGGGTTTTGGTGAGGAAGACGTTGATCGGCTAGAGCGTTTCTGGGGGACCAAACGCGTTGCGCGCCAGCCCGGATTCTCTGCGGTCAATCTGTTCAATGCCATCGAACGAGGCGACGTCAAAGCGGTATGGATCATGGGCACCAATCCCGCGGTTTCCATGCCAGAAGGCAATCGCGTGGCACAGGCGTTGGCGAAATGCGATCTGGTGGTGGTATCAGAAGTCAGTGCCCACAGCGATACCGCGCAGTTTGCCGACGTGCTATTGCCAGCGCAGGCGTGGGGCGAGAAAAACGGTACGGTGAGCAACTCCGAACGGCGTATTTCACGCCAGCGCAGTGTTATCGCGCCGGCAGGTGAGGCCAAAGCCGATTGGTGGCTGCTAACGCAGGTAGCAAAACGACTCGGCTTTGGCGCGGCGTTTACGTGGCAGCATCCCGCTGAAATTTTCGCCGAGCACGCCGCGCTATCGGGCTTTGAGAATCACGGCACACGCGCCTTCGATATCAGCGCGCTGGCACAGATGACACGCGAAGAGTATGACCAGCTAGCGCCGGTGCAGTGGCCGATCAACGCCCGGGCACCCAGCGGTACCGCGCGGTTATTTGCCGATCGCCATTTCTTTTATGCCGACGGCAAAGCACGTCTGCTGCCGCCAGCCATCCCTATCAAAACTCACACGGATACCCATTATCCCCTGCTAATGAATACCGGGCGCATTCGCGATCAGTGGCATACCATGACGCGCACTGGCAACGTGCCGCGTCTGATGCAGCATTACGATGAGCCCTTTGTCGCGTTGCATCCGCTGGACGCGGCAGCGAAGGGATTGAGTCAGGGCGATGTGACGCGCGTGCAGTCAAAGCTGGGCTGGTGGAGCGGACGCGTACTGATTGATAACGGACTTCAGCGTGGACACGTATTTATACCGATGCACTGGACGCGGCAGTTTAGCGGGCAGGCCAATGTGGATGGATTAGTTGCCGCCAACTGTTGTCCTGCTTCGGGTCAGCCAGCATTAAAGCAAACCGCGGTGCGCCTGCAGCCGCTGCGACCGAGCTGGCAGGGCTGGTTGTGGCTGCCGCAGATCATCGCGCCGCCGCATCTGCTGTATTGGTCGCGTGCGCCACAGCCCGGGGTGCAGCGCTACGTGCTGGCGGGTGATACCCAAGCTAGCGCGTGGCTGATGCAGATCCCGGGCATGTCTGAATTGCAATGGCAACAGGCGCAGGCAGGGCAGCAGTTGCATTGGCTCGGCTGGCGGGACGGCAAGCTGGCATGTGCTTTTTATGCCGGGCCGTGGTTACCGGAGATTGACCATGCCTATGTCGCCCAGGCTTTCAGCCAGACGCCAGCGTCACCGCAGCAGCGACACGTGTTGCTGGGCGGCCGCCCGGCGCAGGGTGCCAGCCAGGGGCGCACGCTTTGCAGCTGCTTTGGCGTGGGAGAAGTGGCGATCCGCCGAGCTATTGAACAGGGCTGCGACTCTCCGGCAGCGCTCGGCGCCGTACTGAAGTGCGGCACCAACTGTGGCTCCTGCATCCCGGAGCTAAAACAACTGCTCTCATCTCTGCGCGTGGCGCAGTAACGGAGAACCTCATGACGCAAGCCAGTGACTCCCTTGATAAGCTGTTCAATCCATCAGGCCGTGAGCATCCTCCAGGCACTGTCTGGTTGGTTGGTGCAGGCCCGGGTGATGTGGAACTGCTCACGCTAAAAGCCTGGCGGCTCATCAACAGCGCCGATGTTGTGGTGTATGACCGGTTAGTGAGCGAGGCGATTATGGCCGAAGTGCCACCTGCGACGCTGGCGATAGATGTCGGCAAAAAGCCCGGCAGCCACGGCTTAAAGCAGGCGCAGATCAATCAACTGCTGGTGGATTTAGCCCGCAGCGGGCGGCAAGTGGTACGGCTGAAAGGCGGCGATCCCTTTATCTTCGGACGCGGTGGCGAAGAGATGGTGTTTCTTCAGCAGGCGGGGATTACGTGTCAGGTGGTGCCGGGCATTACCGCCGCCGCCGGATGTGCAGCAGCCAGCGGAATTCCCTTGACGCACCGCGATTGCGCACAGTCGCTGCGGTTAATCACCGGTCACGGCAAAAGCGGTGAACCGCATCTGGCCGATGCCAGCCTTTCCACAGACAACCAGACGCTGGTGTTTTATATGGGGCTGAAGTGGAGCGCTAGCATCAGCGCCCAGCTACTGGCGCAGGGACGCAGCGCCGAGACGCCCGTTGGCATTATCGAAAACGGGACCCGCGTGGATCAGCGAGTGATAATCACCACCCTTGCTGAACTGCCGCAGACGGTGGCGCGTGAACAGCCGCAGTCGCCCGCGCTGTTACTGGTGGGCGAGGTGGTGCGCTTTTATCGCCTGCCGCACACCCAGCAAACAGCGCCGCAGCAGAACACAATTTCACTTATGGCTAAATAAACTCACATTTCCCCCCTCTAATCCGCGCTTTAGCCTGACAGGGTTTTGGCATTCTATGCTCAGAATTCCTGCCAGCTGAGGTGTGTTGTGGCTGAAGAGAGTAACGAGGACAAAACAGAATCGCCCACACCCCACCGACTTGAGAAAGCGCGTGAGGAAGGGCAGATTCCGCGTTCGCGCGAGCTGACTTCAGTGATGATGCTGTTGATTGGATTGCTGATCTTGTGGGTCGGCGGCAACAGCATGGCGGAGCGTCTGGCCAGCATGGTCGCGACCGGTTTTCGTTTTGATCACGGCATGGTGAACGACGACAAAGTCATTATTGGTCACATCGGCAGCCTGATTAAGCAGGCGGTCATCGCGCTGCTGCCGCTTATGGGCGGCTTAGTGGTGGTGGCGATTGCCGGACCGATGGCGCTGGGCGGCCTCAACTTCAGCGGTAAATCCATCAAATTCGACCTCAAAAAGCTCAACCCACTCACGGGCATCGGCCGTATGTTCTCCGGGCAAACCGCGGCTGAGTTGGTGAAATCCATTATGAAAGCGGTGCTGGTGGGGGTGGTGGCCGGTTGGTACATCTGGAGCCACTGGGAAGAGATGCTACGCCTGATGAGCGAATCGCCGGTCAATGCGCTGCATCATGGGTTGTCGATGATTGCCGCCTGCTGCGGGCTGGTCATGCTGGGATTGTTCCCGATGGTGGGCTTTGACGTGTTCTGGCAGCTCTACAGTTACTTCAAAAAGCTGAAGATGACGCGCCAGGAAATCCGCGACGAACATAAGCAGAATGAAGGCGATCCCCATGTTAAAGGGCGTATTCGTCAGGCGATGCGCGCCGCCGCGCGCCGCCGCATGATGGCCGATGTGCCGAAAGCCGATGTCATCGTCACCAACCCGACGCACTATTCGGTGGCGCTGAAGTATCAGGAAGGCAAGATGAGCGCGCCGAAAGTGGTGGCCAAAGGTGCAGGCGATATCGCCTTGAAAATTCGTGAATTAGCCAAAGAGCACCGTATCCCGATTCTTGAAGCACCGCCGCTCGCGCGTGCCTTGTATCGACACACAGAAATTGGTCAGTTCATCCCCGGCGCGCTGTATGGCGCGGTGGCCGAAGTACTGGCGTGGGTTTGGCAGCTGAGACGCTGGAAGCGCGAAGGCGGCCTGATTCCAAACAAACCAAAAAACCTGCCGGTTCCGGCAGATATGGACTTTGCAGGAGAGAACAGAAACGATGGCTAATTTAGCCGAGAAGCTGCGTTTACCGGGCAACTTTAAAGACACGCAATGGCAGGTGCTGGCTGGCCCGGTACTGATCATGTTGATCCTGTCGATGATGGTGCTGCCGTTACCCGCATTCATTCTTGACCTGCTGTTCACCTTTAACATTGCGCTGTCAATCATGGTGCTGCTGGTGGCGATGTTCACCCAGCGCACGCTGGAGTTCGCCGCGTTCCCGACCATTCTGCTGTTCTCGACGCTGCTGCGTCTGGCGCTGAACGTCGCCTCCACCCGTATCATTTTGCTGGAAGGCCATACCGGCGCCGACGCCGCCGGACGCGTGGTGGAAGCCTTTGGTCACTTCCTGGTGGGGGGCAACTTCGCCATCGGTATCGTGGTGTTCATCATCCTCGTTATCATCAACTTCATGGTCATCACCAAAGGTGCCGGACGTATCGCCGAAGTCGGTGCACGTTTCGTACTGGATGGAATGCCCGGCAAACAGATGGCGATCGATGCCGACCTCAACGCCGGCTTAATTGGCGAGCAAGAAGCCAAGCAACGCCGTACCGAAGTGACGCAGGAAGCTGATTTCTACGGCTCGATGGACGGTGCGAGTAAGTTCGTTCGCGGTGATGCCATCGCCGGTATCCTGATCATGGTGATTAACATCATCGGCGGCCTGTTGGTCGGCGTGGTGCAGCACGGTATGGATCTCGGTCACGCTGGCGAAACCTACACGCTGTTAACCATCGGTGATGGCCTGGTGGCGCAGATCCCGGCGCTGGTGATCTCCACTGCCGCCGGTGTCATCGTTACCCGCGTGGGCACCGATCAGGATGTCGGCGAGCAGATGGTGACCCAGCTGTTCAAGAATCCGCGTGTGCTGATGCTGAGTGGTGGCGTGATTGGTTTGCTGGGCCTGGTGCCGGGCATGCCCAATCTGGTCTTCCTGCTGTTTACCGCTGCGCTGTTGGGCCTGGCCTGGTGGCTGCGCGGCCGCGAAATGCAGCCGAAGAAACCCGCAGAAGCCTCAGGTTTGGTGAAACCTCAGGAAACGCCCGCCACTGTGGAAGCGTCATGGACCGATGTGCAGCTGGAGGATTCGCTCGGCATGGAAGTGGGTTATCGCCTGATTCCGATGGTCGATCACCTGCAAAACGGCGAACTGCTGGGACGCATCCGCAGTATTCGTAAGAAGGTCGCGCAGGAGGTGGGCTTCCTGCCGCCGGTGGTGCATATCCGTGACAACATGGAACTGCCGCCCGCACGTTACCGCATCCTGATGAAAGGCGTGGAGATTGGCAGCGGTGATGCCTATCCGGGCCGCTGGATGGCGATCAATCCTGGCACCGCCGCCGGTTCGTTGCCGGGTGAGCCGACCGTCGATCCGGCCTTTGGTCTGGCGGCGATCTGGATCGACAGCGCCCTGAAAGAGCAGGCGCAGATTCAGGGCTTTACCGTGGTAGAAGCCAGCACCGTGGTGGCAACGCATCTCAATCACCTGATTGGACAATACGCCAGCGAGCTGTTTGGCCGTCAGGAAGCGCAGCAGCTGTTAGATCGCGTCACGCAGGAGATGCCAAAGCTGACAGAAGATCTGGTGCCGGGCGTCATTACCCTGACCACGCTGCACAAGGTACTGCAAAACCTGCTGACCGAGCGGGTGTCAATTCGCGATATGCGCACCATTATCGAAACGCTGGCGGAACATGCGCCAGTGCAAAACGATCCGCAAGAGCTGACCAGCGTGGTACGCGTGGCGCTGGGACGTGCGATCACCCAACAGTGGTTCCCAGGCAACGGCGAAGTGCAGGTGATTGGCCTCGACGCCACCCTGGAACGTTTGCTGCTGCAAGCACTGCAGGGCGGCGGCGGACTCGAACCCGGTCTGGCGGATCGCTTACTGGTGCAGGCGCAAGGCGCACTGCAGCAGCAAGAGATGGTGGGCGCGCCACCGGTGCTGCTGGTGAATCATCCGCTGCGTGCGCTGCTGGCGCGCTTCCTGCGCCGCAATCTGCCGCAGCTGATTGTGTTGTCGAATATGGAGCTGACCGATAACCGTCAGATCCGCATGACCGCTACCATTGGAGGCAAGTAATGCGTCGTTGGTGCTGGGCATTAATGATGTTGCCGATGATGGCGTTGCCGCTCGCTGCCAACGCGGCCAGCGGTGCCTGGACCGCCAACGCCAGCGGCCCCAGCCTCGGCGTGCGCGGTAACTGGCTGATAACGCCCGCGCTGCGTGCGCCGTCAAGCGCGCCGGGCACTATTTCGGTGGTGAACTGGCGTTATCAGCTCAGCCGTCCTGCGCCGTCGGGATTGGTGGTACGTTTGTGTGCGGCCGATCGCTGTGTCGAAATCGAAGGGGCCAGCGGCAGTACGCGCGGCTTAGCCAATGTGGCAGCGGAAGAGACGCTGCATCTGGCGTTTGGATTTCAGGGGAAGGGCGCATTGCCGCCGGGCTTGCGCGTGGTGAGCAGTGAAGTGACGGTGAATTATCAGTAACCGTTAATACATCGGCGACGCGCCATGCGCCGCCGATAGCGTTGATTAAGGCTTATCCCCCTGACTGAAGGTGGGTGGTGAAGCCAGTTTTGCATCCTGCCTTAACGCTTTCACCTGCTTCGCACTGACGTTGGCTGCCGACGGATTACCAAACTGCTGAGTGACAAAATTACTGACGTCCGCCACCTGCTGGTCGCTGAGCTCTGGCGCAAAGGCCGGCATAAAGACTTCGCCTTCGGTCATGTGGCGATGTACGCCGTTGAGGATTACCGACACCACATTGAGCGCATCGGCCGCGCCGGTGCTGGTGTGATGGTATAACGACGGATAAGCATGGAAACCGCTGCCCGATCCCGCACCTTCCGCCCCGTGGCAGCTGGCACAGTTACCGGCAAACAGCACGGCACCGGGCTGGGCGTTGCGCGTCGCGTCATCGGTGCCACGCAGTGCAATCAGCGCAGTGGAAGGTTGTCCCCAGCTGTCGCGTGGATGGGTTTGCTGCTGGTCCGGCTGGGGCTTGACGCTGCGCAGATAGGTGGCGATATCCTGCAAGTCACTTTCCGGCAGATACTGCAGACTGTGCTCAATCGCTTCGGCCATCGGGCCGGAGGCGCTGGCTTTATGGGCAACAAATCCGGTTTTCAGGTAGGTCACCAACTGCTGCTGACTCCAGCCACCGATGCCAGCCTGTTTATCCGGCGTGATGTTGTACGCCATCCAGCCGCCGAGATCGCCGCCGGCCAGCGCTTTATCGTTGTCCATGCCCATGGTCAGATTACGCGGCGTATGACAGGTGCCGCAGTGTGCAAGCGCTTCGACCAGATAGCGACCGTTATTCCACTGCGCGCTCTGCTGCGCATCGTTCTGTAATTCGCCCTTATCAAAGTTAAACCACTTCCAGAAGCGCATCCCCCAACGTTGGTTGAACGGGAACGGCAGGTCGGTTTGCGGTGAGGCCTGATGTACCGGCGGCATCGACAGCAAATAGGCTTTGATCGCCAGCACATCGTCGCGCTTCATTTTGGTGAAGGAGTCATACGGCATCGCCGGATAGAGCTGCTCGCCATTTTTGCCAATGCCGTCGCGTACCGCAGCAACGAACTGATCGTCGCTCCAGTTGCCGATACCGTACTGCTTATCGGACGAGATATTGCTGCCCCAAATCTGGCCGAAAGGCGTACTCACCGCAAAGCCGCCGCCAAACAGCGGGCCGTTGGTCGCGGTATGGCAGGCGGTACAGTCACCGGCACGCGCCAGATATTCGCCGCGCTTAATCTGGGCGGCATTGTCAGCCGCTTGCGCCACGGCGCACTGCATCAGGACCACCGCGATAGCGGCCTGAATAAATACAGGTTTCATCGGGGCTCCTTATAAGCTTGCCAGCACGCTGTCGGCCATACGCAGCGCCAGCGCGGTTCCGGTCAGCGTTGAATTGACCGTTGAGGCCGACGGCATAATGCCGGTACCGGCGATAAACAGATTTGGGTGATCGTGGGTACGGCAGTGACCGTCCACTACCGAATCCTGCGGATTACTGCCCATGATCATGGTGCCGGTAATGTGCTGGTTGTTGTCATAAACGCCGCGCTTGCTGTAGACCGCCTCCGTTCCACCCATCTGTTTCACCATGCGCTGGAAGTCGATCATCGACTGGTCATAGCCGCGATGCACATATTCCGGGAAGCTGTAATACACCTCGAGTCGTGGTATGCCCCAGGCATCCTTCTCGGTTTTGCTCAGCGTGACGCGGTTCTGCGGCTCTGGAAGCATCTCCAGCAGGCACTTCAGCTGGACAAAACGCTCGGCCTGGAAGGCCAGCTTGTCGTTAAGCGCCTTGCCATAATAGCCCTGACGTACCAAACGCTCGGTGAGATAGCGCACCGGCGACGTGTTCGCGAGGTCGATACGCAGCGCAGAACGCTCACCACGAAAATCGCCGTCGCGCAGATTATTGATGCTACCGGGACGCATCGGGCCACGGCCAAACCACACCGGCTCATCGGCGTAGAACTCAACTGACGATCCGGGATGATCCATGAGGTTGCGGCCCACCATGCCGGAACGGTTGGCGATGCCATTCGGGTAGCGATCGCTGGTTGAAAGCAGCAGGATTTTCGGGCTTTCGATGCCGTTGGCCGTCAGGACAAACTGTTTGCCGGTGACGCGATGACGCGCTTTATTCTGGTCGAGATAATGCACCGCCTGAATCGTGCCTTTATCGTCGGCTTCAATGCGAAACACCACCGCATTGGTAACGATTTTTACGCCAGCATCCAGCGCCTTACGTGCGGCGATGCCGCCGTGGTACTGCGCATCAATCGGACACACCGGCATGCAGTTATTGTTGCCGCAGCAGGCCGGGCGTCCGTCATAGGCGATGCTGTTGCGCGCCTGTGGACCAATGCCAACCTCATAACCCAGCGGACCGAGACGCTGCTTCAGGCGATCGAAGCCGTAGGGCAGCGGAATACCCGGCAGCGGGTAAGGGCGTGAACGCGGCGAAGCCAGATCGCTGTCTCCGGAAACGCCCATCTGGTATTCGGCGTCACAGTAATAGGGTTCCAGTTCGGCATAGCTGATCGGCCAGTCGCGGCCAATGCCGTACAGCGACTGAATACGCATATCGTTCGGCAACAAGCGGAACGCCTGGCCAGCCCAGTGCCACGTGGTGCCGCCGGTGCCGCGCAGATATTGGGCGCGATAGGGATCCGGGCCTTTCTGGATCAGGTAATTGTTATCGCTGGGGATGAACTTCGGCTGCGGCGCCCACGGCTGCGGTGGGTAAGGTTCGGTGAAGTCGCCCTTAAACGGCGAGTTGCGGAAATACTCCACCGCCCGATCGCGTTTAATCTCCGGTCCGGACTCCAGCATCAGTACCGACGCGCCAGCGTTGGCCATCTTTAGTGCCGCCAGTGAACCGGCAATCCCGGCACCAATCACCACCACATCGGCGCTTAATGAATCAGACATGTGCTCTCCTTGCAGGCGGCTGCGTCCAGAAGTTAGGTTGCCCCGGCGCGTAGCTCGGTGGTAACAGGGAATCGCGTACCAGCTGATAGCTGACAATATTTTCGAAGGCGATGCACTGCGGGTGCGGCAGCGGACCGACAATGCCCAGATACCAGCCGGAAACCAACGTTTGATAAAGATCGTTCAGGGCTTTGGGCTGCGTACTCAACAGCGTCAGCTGGCTACTGCCGTTGGCGGCGGGCTGCTGCTGCAGCAGCGCACTGAGCGTATCGAGTTGGCTATCCAGCTGCGGAACATGGTCGTGCAGCCAGCTGTACAGGCGCTGCGCCAGCATGGCATCCGGCTGGTCCAGCCCGGTCAGGCTGACGGAAATCGCGCGAAAACTGGCGGAGGGCGCGACGGCTGCGGCCAGGGGTGGCGAGGCGAAAGCCAGGCTCGCGGGTAGCACCTGCGTCAGGACGCCAGCCACCAACAGGCCCGCCGTGCCGGTCAGCAACCGGCGGCGTGAAAGAGTCATCATGGAAATCCCCGAACGTTATTTCAGCGCCTGAGCGGCAGCCTCTGAAGCCTGGTTATCCAGCTCCTGTTTTGGCGTGCTGACACCAACGGCGCCAACCACTTCGTTTTGCAGAGACAGCGGGAAACCGCCGCCGAGAGCCACGGCATGTGGGATGGCCAGTACCGTGGTTTCGCCACTCTGCAGACGCTGCATAAATTTCAGGGAAGGGGCGTGATAGAGCGCAGAAGTCCGTGCTTTGCCAATCGCGGCATCGACGCAGCCCGGCGAGGCACCGTCAAGGCGCTGGAAGGCCAGCAGCGTGCCGCTGGCATCAACTACCGCCACGCAGCCGGTGCTGTGCTGGGCACTGATGCTGTTTTTCACACGGGTCATAACCTGGTTGGTGTGAGAGGCGTCCAGCGTGGCTGCGCTGGCCTGGCCAATACCCGCTGCCAGCAGCAGGGAAAGGGTGACAGATGCTCTAGTCTTCATGTTTTGCTTCCGATATTTATTGTTTTAAAACGCGTTTCTCGTCTCGCTTACGCTACGCTGTTGCAAAAATGTAAACAATTGCCGATAAACAAAACGCATACCTCTATCCGCATAACTCATTGAGGTGAATAAATTTTATCCAGCGTCGCTTGCCAGACGAACGGTGTCAGTTGTTGATAGCGCAGGGATCGGGCGTTTAAAGCATCAATCAGGCCTTGCTGCGTGGCAACAATGGCTGCGCTCATGGCGGCCGGCACCTTGACGTCTTGCAGCGTTTTCACGACTTCCTGCATCTCTTCGGCGCGTCGCTGACCGTGCTCCGCCACGCGGCTAATCAGGTAGTGCGGCAGCTGATCGTTCCAGCCCAGTGAGGGGAAACTGGCGTGCAGCGAGTCGAGCACCGCTTGCTCAACGCCGTACTGCCGCGCTGCGCTCAGGCATTCGGTGGTGAGCGCCTCCAGGCCTTTAATCATCACGCTGCGGCACATCTTAATTGCCGAGGCTTCACCTACTTCGCATCCCAACATGCGGCTGTTGAGGCCCAGCTGTTGCAGCAGCGGCTGCACCTGCTCAGCCTGAGCACCGCCAAACAGCAGCGGCGTCGCCAGCCGCTTGGGCGGTACCGGCGCCATCACCGCCACATCGATATAGCTGGCACCCGCGGCGTTAATCACCTCTGCCGCGGCGCGTTTGGTGTGCGGCGCCACCGAATTGAGATCGAGAAAATGCTGCCCAGCCTGTAACAGCGCTGCCGTCTGCTGTGCCACGTTAAGTGCCTGTGAAGCGGTAACGGTGGAGAACACCAGCGTGGTGTCCTGCAGCGCATCCGCCAGCGAAGCGGCCAGCCGCACGCCACTTTGTTGTGCTTTGAGCTGCAGCGTGGGCAGGGTTTCTGCCGCAAGGGCTTTGCGATCCCATACCGTCACCGCATTGCCCTGTGCCTGAAGGTCATGGGCGAGAATGCCGCCTGCTTCGCCAAAACCGATAAAGGTGATGTTCATCAATTACTCCTTGCTGAATGGCCAGACAGCCGCCGGAATCATTACCTCACCGGTAAAAATGGCACGCGCGCTGCGCAGCAGACCGCAGCTCGCCAGCGGGTTATCGCCCACGCGCTGCAGCAGCACGCTGAATTCGCCGCTGAGGTGTTCCACACTCAGGCGCTGTTGGGGTTGCTGGCTGGTGCGCGCCAGTCCGTCGGCGACGCTGCCGGGGATCAGGCAGGCGCTGGCGACGCTCACCGCACCAAGCACACCAATCGAGGCGTGGCAGCGGTGCGGAATAAAGGTGCGTGAGCTGATTGCGCCGCCGTGGCGCGCTTCGGCCAACAGCGTGACTTTGGGCACCGTACGCTGGCTGACATCACCCAGATTCATGCGCGGCCCGGCCTGCAGGCGAATCGACTCCAGCCGCTGCTTGAGCTCACTGTCGTTATCTAACTCGTCGCGGCTTTCATAGCCGCTGCGATTGACATCCGCCGCACGCACCAGGATGACCGGCATGCCGTTGTCGATGCAGGTGACGTCAATGTCATCAAAACGATCGCGCGCCTGACCGGTCGGCAGCAGCGCGCCGCAGCTCGAACCGGCAATATCTTTGAAGGTGAGGGTGATCTCGCTTGCGCTGCCCGGCACGCCGTCAATGCGTAGATCGCCGTCATAGTCGACTTCACCGTCAGGGGTGGCGAACGCCGCCTCGGCAATCTGCCCGGTGTTTTGCATAAAAATGCGCACCCTGGTGCGTTCACCGCCTGCCGCGACCAAACCGCGCTCAACGGCAAATGGCCCCACTGCGGCGAGAATGTTGCCGCAGTTTTGCCCGTAATCGACGCTGGGACGATCAACGTTAACCTGGGCAAACAGATAATCGACATCGGCATCGTCGCGGCTGGACGCGCTGACGATCGCCACTTTGCTGGTGAGCGGATCGGCGCCACCTAAGCCATCGATCTGACGAATATCGGGCGATCCCATCACCGCCAACAGCACTTGGTCACGCGCCGTGGTATCGGCTGGCAGATCCTGGGCCAGAAAGCAGGCAGCTTTTGAAGTGCCGCCGCGCATCAACAAGCAGGGAATGCGACGCTGGCGCATGGTTTACTCCTCCAGTTGCTCAAGCGTGTCGAGATAGCGCAGGCCTTTCTCCGCCAGGCGCGGGCGCATCTGGTAAATATCCAGCCCCAGTTCACCGTCTGCCAGGCGGGCACGTTTGCTCTCCTCCAGCGCTTCACGCTGACGCGTTTTTTCTGCCACGCTGGCGGCGTCACTGCGCGGCACCACCACCACGCCGTCGTCATCGGCCACGATAACGTCACCAGGCCAGACCAGCTGTCCGGCGCACACGAGCGGGACATTGACCGAACCGAGCGTCTCTTTTACCGTGCCCTGCGCATACACCGCACGCGACCAGACCGCGAACCCCATTGCGCGCAATGTGCGGCTATCGCGCACCCCCACATCCGCCACTAGCCCGCGTACACCGCGCGACTGCAGTGAGGTCGCTAGCAAGTCGCCGAAGAATCCATCGCTGCACGGCGACGTCGGCGCGACCACCAGCACATCGCCCGGCTGACACATTTCTACCGCCACGTGGAACATCCAGTTATCGCCTGGCGCCACCAGCACGGTGATCGCGCTGCCCGCAATGCCACAATCTTGCTGAATCGGGCGAATGGCGGGATCCAGCAAGCCTGTGCGCCCCTGCGCTTCATGCACGGTGGCGACACCTGAACGGGCCAGCGCATCGATATCCACCGCAGCAGCACGTTGAATATGGCGTACCGCCACGCCTTTTTTAGCGATGAGGCTCATGCCAGATCCTCCGTTACGCGCGGGAAGATGCTTTGATAGCCTTCGCCATAAACGATATCGCGCTGGCTGGTGATCCCGACGTTACGCTTGGCCTGCACGCCGCGCTGCTGTGCCACGCGCGTGTAGTATTCCCAAAGATGTTCCTGCCCGGCCATGCATTGAATCGCCTGATATTTCTTGTCCCACACCGAGGTGATATCCAGCAGCACATCCGGCTTCCAGTTGCACTGCTCAGGCTGGTGCGGTTCGAAGCAGTAAACCGGCGGCGCAGCGACGATTTTTTCGCCCGGACGGTAGCCCTCAGCCTGGGCGATAATGCGCGCTTCCTGCGCCAGATGGGTGGCCATAGGGTGATCGTAGTTATAGGGATCCTGTAGCGAGTGGGTCAGAACAAAGTGCGGCTGCACCCGGCGATAGACGTCGGCGAGGCGGAACAGGGTTTCTTTATCGGCACGCAGCGGATAATCGCCGAGATCGAAAAATTCGATGCTGGCACCGAGGATCTCGGCCGCCGCCTGCGCCTCGCTGCGGCGGGCGGCTTTCACTTTCGCCTCGCTCATCTCCCCTTTACGCCACAGTTTGGCTGATTCACCGCGCTCGCCAAATGAGAGACACACGACGTGGACGTCATAGCCCTGCGCATGATGAAGAGCGATGGCGCCGCCGGCGCGCCAGACGAAATCCGCTGAGTGAGCGCTGACCACCAGCGCGGTTTTTTTGGGGGTGTTGTTAGTCATGGCATACTCCTCCGCTGTTTTTTCCATGCTGTCATTGCCACCGTAGTGGCGATAATTCATTTAATTGCAGTGGGTATGCGTTTTATTTATATTGCGACATCGATCGCTGGCGAAAATAGGCAGGTAAAGATGGTGGAAAAGGGCACGCAGGAGCTAACAAATCTGATGCAAATCAGAGCATTTAGTCAGGTGGTTGCACAAGGCAGCGTCTCACGTGCGGCAGATGAATTATTTCGCACCCAGTCAGCCATCACCCGCGCCATTCGCGATCTTGAACTCACGTTAGGTGTCACGCTGTTTGAACGTCACGCGGGTGGCATGATGCTGACAGACTTCGGTAAATGTGTGCTGCCGCGCGCGCTGCGGGCGATTGAGGAGTTGCATCAGGTGCCGCAGCGGCTGGCAAAATTGCAGGGACGCGGTGCGCAGCGCAGCGATGCGGAACCACTGTGGCTGTTTAACGTGCGTCGGCTGCAAATTTTTATCACCCTGTGTCAGACACGGCATATGCAGACGGTGGCGGCGCGTCTCGGACTTAGCCAGCCGGCGGTGAGCGCGGCGCTGCGCGTGCTGGAAAACGGCGCGGGCATCGCGCTGCTGGAGCGTACGCCGCACGGCATGATGCCTTCGCTGGCCGGACGTGAAATTGAAGCAAACGTGCGGCGTGCACTGAATGAACTGCGCCATATTCCGGCCGATATTGCCGCCCGCAGCGGGATACTTGAGGGAACCGTACGCGTTGGCGCGCTGCCGCTGGGACGCACGCGCATTTTGCCGCAGGCGATCGTGATGCTGACAGCGCGTTATCCGGGCGTACGTGTGGTGACCAGTGAAAGCGCCTTTGGCGTACTGGCCTCGGAAATGCGCTCGGGTGATATCGATTTTATCTTTGGCGCGCTGCGCCGCGATGAAGACGCACTGGACGTCACGCGCGAAATGCTGTTCTCCGAACGTATGGTGCTGTTGGCGCGTCACGATCATCCGCTGGTAGGACGTGATCTTTCCACTGATGATTTGCGTGCTGCGCGTTGGGTGCTGCCGCGTTCGGCCACGCCGGCGCGCTATCTGCTGAATAACAGTTTTCAGGCGATGGGCATCCCAGCACCTGACCCCGTGGTGGAAACCGGCGATTTGGCGTTGGTGCGCGGCTTGCTGATGCAGTCGGATATGCTGGCGGCGGTCTCTGCCCATCAGCTGGAAGTGGAACTGGCGTCCGGCGCGCTGGTGGCGCTGCCGGTGCCGTTACCGGATACCGAGCGCGCCATTGGGTTGACGGTGCGTGCGGGCTGTCTGCACTCACCGGCAGCGGATGCGCTGATCCGCTGCCTGCGTGAAGTGTGCGGCCAGGATGAATAATCAGCCGACGCGCGCCGCTTCCATCAACGCATAGCGGTATCCGCGAATACCGTAGCCGCAAATAACCCCTTGCGCGACGTCGGAAAGATAGGAGTGGTGACGAAAGGGCTCACGTTTATGCACGTTAGTGATGTGCACTTCCCAGAGCGGCAGCGCCACACCGGTGACAGCGTCACGTATCGCGACGGAGGTGTGCGTCCACGCCGCCGGGTTGATTACCAGTGCCTGCGCCTCTAACCGTGCCTGCTGAATCCACTCGATCATTTCCCCTTCGTGGTTGGTCTGACGAAACTCAATTGCCACGCCCAGCTCTTCCGCCGTTGCGCGGCACAGCGCTTCGACGCTTTGCAGCGTGTCGGCACCGTAGGTTTCGGGTTCGCGGGTGCCCAGCAAATTGAGGTTCGGGCCGTTCAATACATAAATGGTTCTCATCATGACTCCTGTAATTCAGTAAAACCAAACAGCTGCTTAGGGGTGTGCCAAAGCACCTGACGGCGGCTTTTTTCATCGGGGATCAGCTGTTCTATCAGCAGCAGTTGCGTGCCCATATCCATGCGTTCAGTGGCGCGCAGGAAAGGCCAGTCCGATCCCCACAGGCAGTTTTCCGCGCCGAAAGCGTCCAGCAATGCCAGCAGGTAAGGATGACCATCGCTGAAGGGATAGGGCTGCCGGGAGAATTTCGCCAGCCCGGAAAGCTTCACGCTGGTGCGCTGCTGACCGGCCAGCGACAGCAGCGCCTGAAAGGCCGGTTGCGCTTCGCCCGCGCTGACGTCTGGCCGACCAGAGTGATCGATCAGCAAACGCGTGCGGGTGCGTGACAGCAACGGCATTAGCGCCAGCAGCTGATCGTTCTGCACCTGAATTTGAGCAAACAGATCCAATTCCGCCAACCTGCCCATCAGAGCATCCAGCTGCATAAACGGCTCGGTGCCCAGCATCGCCACGTTCAGCGCAATCCCGACGATGCCCTGATTCTTCAGGCTGGCGAGGGTGTCGCTATCGACATCACGTGGCGTGACGGCAATCCCCTTAAAACGTCCCTCACCGCGCTTAATGGTATCCAGCAGGCAGCGGTTGTCGGTGTTATATCCCGATGTTGGCCCAACAATCAGCGAGTGGCGGATGTTGTACGCCTGCATCACAGCGCGGTAGTAATCGGGCGTCGCCAGTTCGTGTCCGTCCGGGTTATAGGCGCTCTCGGGCGCCCAGGGGAATCTTTTGGGATCGAAAACGTGGTGATGGCAGTCGATAACCGGTTGCGTAATCATCAGTCAGCTTTCCCTGCAACAGAGTAGAGCACCTGCTGATTGCGCGTCTGCTGGAACTGCTCCAGCGTTTCACCACGCATCGCCGAGTAAATATGCAGGTTAGACACACCCACCACCGCACCCAGTTTTTCCAGCAGGAAGAAGCTGACGCCATAGTGGATCATGCCGCGCCAATCGAGCTGGGTAATCAGCGTTTGCTCTTCAGCGGTCAGCCCGGCTTCCTGATACAGCGCCTGCGGGGCTTCACGGAATCGCTTACGCCACTCTGGCTGAATCATGCGGTGCAGGAAGCGGTTGATGCGCAGGGCTTTCAAGCTGCGAGCCTGGGTGAACGGATAGGTGCCGGGCAGCTTTTCCACACCGCTGAGTTGCAGGTTGATCTTATCGCGCTGGCGCTGATGTACATCAACCGGTGCTTCGCGTGACTGATTTTCGAGGATCAGCGTGGCGATACCGGTCATTGAAGGCAGATAGTAATCCTGATGCAGCTTCTCAACGTTTGCCGACAGCGCCCCGCGCATGATCAACCACATAATCACTTCCGCGCCTTCAAGGCCGCCCAGCGTGGCGTATTCAGCCAGCGTTATTTCGGTCAGGCGTTCAGGATCGTTGATCAGCAAATCGATAAACTGCGCATCCCATTCCGGATTGTTGAAGCCGCAACGCTCGCCGTGCACCTGATGTGAGACGCCACCGGTTGCCACTACGGCAACCTTCAAATCTTCCGGGAAACTCTCCACCGCGCGTTTCAGCGCCTGGCCCAGCTTATAGCAGCGTCGCGCCGTCGGAATCGGGAACTGTAAAACGCCTACCGCCAGCGGAACGACCTGCATCGGCCAGCCGCCTTGCCACGGCGCCAGCGCCGACAGCGGTGAAAACAGGCCGTGATCCAGCGCTTTGTCCTGGAAGAATGACATATCGAACTCATCCGCCATCAGGCTGGCACCAATATGTTGTGACAGCGCCGCATGACCTTTTACTGGCGGCAGATCGCGTGGGCCGCCACCTTCATCCGCCACGGCATATTCGTCATCAATGCCCAGCACAAACGCCGAGTAGTGATCAAAAAAGAAGGAGGTGACGTGATCGTTAAACACATACAGCAGCACGTCCGGTTTCTTCTCCTCCAGCCAGCGCTGCATTGGCGCAAAGCCATCGAAAATCGGTGCCCAGGCACCTTCCTGCTGCTTGTTGTGATCAACCGCAAAGCCAATAGTGGGTGTATGAGAAACCGCCAAACCGCCTATGATTTTAGCCATAATTTTTTGACCTCTACTTCATCGATTATTGAGGGTACGCGACAGGGACGGCAGGTCATTAAGGTCGATGCCTTTAACCTGACGGGCCACCTGTGCAGGGTGATGTCGGGTGATGGAAAGTGCCGCCAAAACGGCCGGAAGCGACAAAACGATAAAAATGGCTGTTTGCCCGGGGAAAACGCCGAGCAGCACGCCGCCCAGTGAAGAGCTGATAATGGCGCCGCTGCGACCAATGCCGTGCATCCAGCACACGCCCGTGGCGCGCATTTCGGTGGGATAAAAGGCCGGGGAAAAGGCCTGCAAGCCGGTTTGCGCACCGTTAATGCAGACACCTGCGAGGAACACTAACAGTGCCAGCACTGTCGGGCCAAAGCTCCAGATGCCCTGGGAAACCAGGCAGAAGCTGCCGAGCAGATAGAACAGGGCGATGACGTATTTCGCCTTAAAACGGTCCATTAGCCCACCGACCATCAGGCCGCCAAAGGTGCCGCCCAACTGGAATAAACCGGCAACAATTGCCGCACGCTCCAGCGTCACGCCGCCAGAACGCAGGATGGTCGGCAGCCAGCCGTTAAGCAGGTAGATGACGAACAGCCCCATGAAGTAAGTCAGCCACAACACCAGCGTACCGCCGGCATAGCCGCGGCTAAACAGCTGCAGCACCTGCGCTTTTTTCGGGATGATCGGTGCATTGAGCACAAAGGCGGTGCCGGCGGAGAACTCGCCGCCGAGACGTTTGAGCACCGCGGCAATTTTGTCACGACTCACCTTGCGTACCACCATATACATTGCCGACTCCGGCAGTAGCCACAGCAGCAGCGGTAACATGAGCAACGGCAGCAGACCACCCAAACCCAGCACCGATTGCCAGCCAAAGTGCGGCAGCATGCCAGCGGCAATAAATCCGCCCAGCCCGGAACCAATATTAAAACCGCTGTACATTACGGTGATCATCAGGCTGCGGCGGCGCTCTGGCATATATTCTGACACCAGCGTGACGCAGTTGGGCATGACCGCACCAAGACCCAGACCGGTGAGAAAACGTAACGCGCCCATTTCCAGCGGCGTGCGGGCGAAGGCGCTCATCAGGCTGAAGCAGGCAAACACGGCAATCGACAGCAGCAGCACGCGCTTACGGCCAAATTTGTCGGACCACGGACCGGCGATCAACGCACCAATCGCCACGCCGAACATGGCCGCTCCAAGAATCGGGCCCATTTCCGCGTGGCTAATGCCCCAGTCCTCAATCAGCGCGGGCGCAATAAAGCCCATGGCTGCCGCGTCGTAGCCATCAAACATGATGATGATGAAACACAGGCCGAGGGTCAGCCACTGGTATCCGGTGATTGGGCGGGCGTCGATCCAGCCTTTTACATCGATAATGTCGTGATTGCTCATAGGATACGCTCTGATTTTTTTATTAATGACGTTATCGGGTTGAGATTCTTTTTCTGCCCTGACGCATGCCGGGGGCATCACTTTAACCCGATTGCAGGGGTGAGTTTTATAGTTTTTAGCTGTTAAAACAGCTTGTTGCATGTTTTTTCGATCTCGCTTCCATAACCAAATTAGGGATGGAGTGCGACTTTGTCTGCCATAAAATGGTTATGAAGGTATGAGTTTTGTTTATTTGGTGAGCTGTGTCGGAAAATTGAGAAAGCGTGTGGAGGTTGGGGAATAACGCGTGTTGGGCAGGGCAGTAGTTGTAGTTAGAGCAGGTTGAAGGGCAGAAAAAAGGGGATTTTTAACCGAGAGGACGAAGGGGGGAAAGCAGCGGAGAGCAGGTGCGTCGCTCTCCGCCAATGGTTTTACATGCGTTCGACGGTTTTAATGCCCAGCGTATCCAGACCTTGCTTCAGCGTTTTCGCGGTTAACGCGGCAAGCTGCAGACGGCTCTGACGGATGGTTTCGTCCTCGGCGGAGAGAATTGGGCAGTGTTCGTAGAAGCCAGAGAACTGACCAGCCAGCTCGTACAGGTAAGCACACATCACATGTGGCGTACCGTCGCGCGCGACCTGGGTAATCACTTCTTCGAACTGCAGCAGACGCGTTGCCAGCTGCGCTTCGCGCTCTTCGGTCAGCACGATGTCGCCGCTCAGGCTATCGGCATCAATGCCGGCTTTGCGGAATACGGACAGCACACGCGTGTAGGCGTATTGCATGTAAGGCGCAGTGTTGCCCTCGAATGCCAGCATGTTGTCCCAGTCGAAGATGTAATCGGTGGTGCGGCTTTTTGACAGGTCAGCGTATTTCACCGCGCCGATACCCACTACTTCAGACAGATCTTTCAGCTCTTGCGCTGACATCTCTGGATTCTTCTCGCTCACCAGGGTATGCGCACGTTCAACCGCTTCGTCCAGCAAATCGGCGAGGCGAATGGTGCCGCCGCTACGGGTTTTAAACGGACGACCATCTTTGCCCAGCATCATGCCAAACGCGTGATGCTCAAGCGGGACAGATTCTGGCACGTATCCGGCTTTACGTACGATGGTCCACGCCTGTTGCAAATGCTGATGCTGACGTGAATCGATGTAATAGAGCACGCGATCGGCATGCAGGGTCTCGAAACGGTATTTAGCGCAGGCGATGTCGGTGGTGGTGTAGAGATAGCCGCCATCTTTCTTCTGAATGATCACGCCCATTGGTTCACCTTCCTTGTTTTTAAACTCATCAAGGAAAACGACCGTGGCGCCCTCGCTGGTCACCGCCAACCCTTTTTCGCGCAGGTCGGCCACGATGCCCGGCAGCATGTCGTTGTACAGACTCTCGCCCATTACATCTTTGCGCGTCAGCGTCACATTCAGGCGGTCATACACCAGCTGGTTCTGGCTCATGGTGATATCGACCAGCTTCTTCCACATGCTGCGGCAATATTCATCGCCACCTTGCAGCTTAACCACGTAATTACGCGCGCGCTCGGCAAAGGCTTCGTCGGCATCGTAGGTCACTTTGGCTTCGCGGTAGAAGGCTTCCAGGTCAGCCAATGCAATCTCTTCGTGATGTTCGTTCTGCTGCTTTTCCAGATAAGCGATCAGCATGCCGAACTGCGTGCCCCAGTCGCCGACGTGGTTGGCGCGGATGACGTTATGGCCGAGGAACTCCAGTGTGCGCACCGCGGCATCACCAATGATGGTGGAGCGGACGTGGCCCACGTGCATCTGCTTCGCCACATTTGGCGCGGAGTAATCCACCACGATGGTTTGTGGGGCGACAGCGCTCACACCGAGACGCGGCAGTTGCAGCGCCTGTGCAGTTTGCACCGCCAGCCATTCGCGATCGAGGAAGATATTGATAAAACCGGGGCCGGCGATTTCAACTTTGCTGGCGATGCCGGTGAGATCCAGATGCTGAATCACCTGCTCAGCCAGTTGTCGCGGCGCCTGACCCAGTTTTTTCGCCACGGCCATCATACCGTTTGCCTGGTAATCACCGAACTGTACCTTCGCAGACTGACGAACCTGAGGTTCGCAATCGGCAGGCGCACCCGCCGCAATCATTGCCTGACTGACTTTGTCGGAAAGAAGAGCCTGAATATTCACCGCGTTACCTTCATATGCTGAAAAGGCCCGCCTGTAGGGGGGGAGCCGATGTCGTCATCCCGCAACTGTGCGGCGGGACGGAAAAATAAGAGGGGAAGTATACGTGAAATGTTAAAGTGAGTCAGCTATTCGGTATGCCGTGAAGGGCAACATCGGGCCCTCAGCGCCGATTAACGGCGCCGTGGGTGACGACGAGGATTTTTAACGCTTTTGTCTTCACGCACCTTCCAATGGCGGGAAATGGCAAATCCCATAAGTGCAATCAGGACCGCGACAACAATGAGCATAGACATAAGGCCGTTCCTTGTGGTTGTGAAACCCAAATTTATAAGAAAGGGTATCAGGCTGCAATTGTTTGCAACTTAAATAAGAGTTATCTCATTGTATTAACTATTGTCATTAATAACAGCAACTTAAGTCACTTTCATAAAGTAACTGCTGGATCTGATTTGACGATAAATCCGAAATGAATGGTCTATTTATGCGGTTTTTGAGCTTTTTGATGCTTAAATCGGATGAATCTGACAAATTTGTCGAGCGGAATCAATGGCTAGCAAATTTCATATTGATTAGTAAACCTGAACTGAATTTGAGGTAAGACGTGATGCAGACCCACTTTCCTGTGGAATTGGATGATTTAAAACAAGACCTGACGCGTTTTGAGCATTCTTTATGGGAATTTGCTGCACGTTTAGGCATTAATTTGGCTGAACATGAAGCCGATCATGTGGCGGTGCGCTGCCACCAGTTTGCCACGGCAGAACGTTGGAAAGCCGGATTGCTGCAGATCGGCACGCAGTTTTCCGAGGCAATGATCAATGGGCGTCCCATCTGCCTGTTCAAACTGCATCAGCCATTGAATCTGGCGGGCTGGCACATTGATGTGATTGAATTGCCGTGGCCGGGCGAGAAACTGTATCGCCATGAAGGCTGGGAGCACGTGGAGATTGTGCTGCGCGGAGAACCTGAAACGCTCGGTATGCGCGCCATGGCGCTGCTCTCCGATGATGCGCTGACGCAGCCAGGCATCTCGTTCAAAACCAGTGCGCCAAAAGGTGACAACGAGCGCTTGCCCAATCCGACGTTGGCGGTGACGGACGGGCAAACCACCCTCAAATTTCATCCATGGCGACTGGAAGAGATTGTCGCCAGTGAGCAGGCTTAGCGGCGTGCAGCTACCGCCTTCTGTAAACGCGCGACAGCCTGTTCCAGCGTGGCACGTGTACAGCCAAAGTTGAAACGCACGAAATTATCGTCGCCAAAATCGTGGCCGGGTGAAAAACCGAGGCCGTGCTGCTCGAAGTAGGCGGTTGGACTGGCGACATCCAGCTTGCTGGCGTCGATCCAACCCAGATAAGTCGCTTCCGGTGTGGCCATCTGCAGTTCAGGCAACGTATTCACCTGCGCGATCAGCCAGTCGCGATTGGCGCGCAGATAATCCAACTGCGCCGCCAGCCACTCGTCGCCATCGCGCCACGCCGCTTCGGCCGCCACCAGCGCCAGAATATCGACACCCGGCACAATCCCTTCGCGTACCCGTTTAAAGCGCGCTCTCAATTCCGGGTTAGGAATGATCGCCATCGACGCACCCAATCCGGCAATGTTGAAGGTTTTCGACGGTGATAGCAGCGTGATGCTGCGTTGAGCGGCATCCTCACTTAATGCCGCAAACGGAATGTGTTGCGCACCGGGTGACAACAATAAATCACAGTGGATTTCATCGGAGCAGACGATTAAATCATGCTGTTGCGCAAACGCCAGCTGCGCTTCCAACTCGTCACGACGATAGACCGTGCCGCCAGGATTCTGCGGGTTACACAGCATCAGCAGGCGTTCGTTACCTTGCATGACGCTGGCGTCAATTGCCAGCACCCAGCGACCGTCCTGTAAACGCAGCGGTAAATTAACCTGTGCGCGGTCAGCCAATTTTGCGGCGCCACGAAACGGTGGATAAATGGGCGTGGGCGCGACTGTGGACTCGCCAGATTCCGTAAATGCGCGGACCGAAAGATTCAAGCCACATACCACGCCGGGCAGTAACACAATCCAGTCCGGTTTAATATGCCAGTTGTAGCGCTGCGCTAAACGGGAAAGGGTGATATCAATCAATCCCGTTGGCGTCGCGCCATAGCCAAACACGCCGTGTTCAGCGCGCTGCTTAATGGCCTCAATCACGCTCGGCGGCGAACGGAAATCGCTGTCTGCCACCCAGAGTGGCAGCACATCGCGATCACCATATTTGTGCCATTTCAAACTATCGCTGTGACGACGGTCTATCCATTGATTAAAATCGAATGCCATAGTGCGAGTTCCACGTAAACTGTCCAATTAAGTAGACTAACTGAAGCATTCATCCCGAGCCAGAAGTCATGAGAAGGAGCATGGTATGACGAAACTGGAAATTTGTTGCTACGGCATCGACTGCGCAATGACTGCGCAGCTGTCCGGTGCCGATCGCGTGGAGCTGTGCAGCGCACCGCGCGAAGGTGGGTTGACGCCTTCAGCCGGCGTGCTGGAAGTGGCACGACGTGAAATTTCAATCCCGGTACATCCTATCGTCCGTCCACGCGGCGGCGATTTTTGTTACACCGACTATGAATTTGAGTCGATGAAATCCGACGTTGCGCTCATGCGTGAACTCGGCTTTCCTGGCTTGGTGATTGGCATGCTGGATGAAGATGCGCATGTCGATATCGTTCGTATGCAGCAGATTATGAAGCTGTGTGACGGCATGGACGTCACCTTCCATCGCGCCTTCGATTTATGCCACAGTCCAAAACGCTCACTTGAGGTGCTGGCTGATTTAGGCATCGCGCGTATCCTCACGTCTGGCCAGCAACAGAGCGCCGAAGCAGGAATTGCATTATTACGGGAACTAAATGAACACAGCACAGGTCCGATTATTATGGCCGGTGCGGGCGTGCGTTTGAGCAACATTCAGAAGTTCATTGACAGTGGATTGCAGGAAGTCCACAGCTCCGCCAGCCGTTTAGTCGCTTCGCCGATGCGCTACCGTAAAGCCGGTGTTTCAATGTGCTCCGAAGCGGAAACCGATGAATTCAGTCGCTATTGCGTTGATGGTGATGTCGTTGAAGCCATGAAAAGCATGACGCAGTTGAGCGCCGTCCGGGTAGCCTGAATTCACCCCCCGATTTTGCCGCGCAGCACGCCAGCTCAAATGACGTGATGTTTGCAAGTACCAACCCCAGTTACTCTAGCTGGGGTTCTTTTTATGTGTAATCTCCGTGGAGATAGCGTGATCGCGTAAATGATGCTTTGATTACGGTATGGCTTCATATGGATAACCTTCATGAAATCCTTCCCTTGTGCCGTTTTAGTGCTGCTTTTGCCTTACTGCGGCGTCGCGCTGGCGGTCAGCAGCGCGTGTCCACCACTGAGCCAAAATATCACCAGCAGTAATAACTGGATCATGCTGGGTGGCGATGCCAAAGGAGCGGTACGTCAGGTAGTGGCGGGCGAGTTCGGCAAAGATGTGAACTCGCAAAAGCGCGTACTCGGCCAGTTTGATCAATGCGGCGATTTGATGGTGGCCGATATCTCCTACGACAAAAATGAAGGCAATGTCTTGCTGACAATGGAGCAGCATATTGCCCGCGTTCAGCGCGGCTGGGTGGCGGAATACGCTTACATGGTCAAAGTCATTAAAGCGGGTCAGGAACAAGTGGTTGATAACCGTCAGGGCACCATCAGCTGGCAAATCGGCCAGCATGGCAACATTGTCAGTTCATCCGATAAATTCACCAGTATGGGTAACGAAGGCTTTACCGATACCACTTACCGCTATGACAAACAGTTCAGAGTGGAAAAAAGTGTGGCGCGCGGCAGCGATAGTATGACCAACGGTGAAAGCAGCTGGCGCTGGAATCCGCAAGGATTGGTAACCTCATCCACCAGCGCGCGCAGCAAAGACACTTACAGCTACGATAACCAATGGCGGGAACTGCGCTTGAATGGCACCTCGACCACGCCCGTCAGCACGCTACGCTCGGTGGATGAATGCCAGCTGTGGGATGAAGTGGGCAACTGTACGCTTAGCTATCTGCATGAAACCGAAGTGTTCGCCAAAGGCACCATTGAACGGCATCTCAGCTCGGCATATAAATACCAATACTGGAACTCGCCCAACGAACAGGCCACGCAAGATTAATATGAAGGCAGGAATGTGGGGCCGCGGAGTAAAGCTTCCAGCGCATGGACAAAAACGCCGGGAGCGTTTTTGAACAATGCGAAGCGTTGGCCCACGAAGTGGGCGAGCCTCAGGGATAAGGCGAGTAACCGGCGGCAGAGTCCACAGGGATGTGTCCACGACGCCTTTACGCAGCGGCCCCACATTTCTACCTGAAACGCACCCATCCCGCCTAATCGCACCTAAATGCCGCTAACGCGGCATCAAGCATTACGGCTTACGCGCCACTAACACCGCGCGCAGCGGGGCAGGATACCCTTCAACGGTCTTACTGCTGTCATTCGGATCAAGGAACTCCGCCAACGATTCGCTGGTCATCCAGCTGGTGCGACGCTGCTCCTCCACCGACGTCACCGCGTAATCGGCGATGCGCACATCGACAAATCCGCACTTCTCCAGCCAGCTCTTCAGCGCTGCGGCAGAAGGGATAAAGTACACATTACGCATCTGCGCATAACGCTCACCCGGCACTAACACGGCGTTCTCATCGCCTTCAATCACCAGCGTCTCCAGCACCAGCTCACCGTCACTCACCAACTGATTTTTCAGCTGCATCAGATGATCGAGCGGCGAACGGCGATGATAAAGCACACCCATCGAAAACACGGTATCGAACGCTTGTAACGCTGGCAGTTGCTCAATGCCCAGCGGCAGCAAATGTGCACGACGATCGTCGCCTAACAGCTTACGCACCGCTTCGAACTGGCATAAAAACAGCTGCATCGGATCGATACCGACCACCAGCTTCGCGCCCGCGCCAATCATGCGCCACATGTGATAGCCGCTGCCACAACCGACATCCAGCACCGTGCGATGCTGCAACGGCGAAATGTGTGGCAACACGCGATCCCATTTCCAGTCAGAACGCCATTCGGTATCGATCTCGGTACCGTACAGCGAATAAGGGCCTTTGCGCCACGGCATCAAATTACGCAGCAAATTCTCAATGCCAAGGCGCTGACGATCGGTCAGATCCTCAACATCGGCGCTGACGCTGTGCACCAAATCCAGCTTCTGCGGCGTAAGCAGCGGCAGATAATCAACGGACTTCTCCCAATCGCGGAACTTGCCGTGCAGATTATCGCGCTGCCATGCGGCAACCTGCGCCGGTAACACTTCCAGCCAACTGGCGAGCGGGCCGGTGGCAATTTGCTGATAAAAACGGCCAAACTCAATCATTTCAACGCCACCAACGAGCCAAAATTAAAGCACTGGAACCACAACTCCGCATGTTTGAAACCGGCGGTTTTCAAGCGCGCTTTATGCGCTTCAACGCTGTCGGTCAACATCACGTTCTCCAGCATGCTGCGTTTCTGGCTGATCTCCAGCTCGCTGTAACCGTTAGCGCGTTTGAAATCGTGATGCATGTTAAACAGCAACTCACCCACTTCAGCATCTTCAAAACTAAACTTCTCCGACAACACCAGTGCGCCGCCCGGATTCAATCCGTTAACGATCTTCTTCAGCAGTTCCAGACGCGCGGGCGGCTCAAGGAATTGCAGGGTAAAATTCAGCACCACCAGAGAGGCGTTCTCAATAGGGATATCCTGAATATCCGCTTCGATCACCTGTACCGGCGTGTCCGCGCGGAAGGCATCGATGTGACGACGGCAACGTTCCACCATCGCCGGGGAATTATCCACGGCAATAATCTGGCAGCCAGGCACATGAATATTGCGGCGCACCGACAGCGTAGCGGCACCGAGCGAACAGCCGAGATCGTAAACCTGGCTGTTGGGTTGCACAAAGCGTTCTGCCAGCATGCCAATCATCGAAATGATGTTGGAATAGCCCGGCACCGAGCGCTGAATCATATCGGGAAAAACTTCAGCTACGCGCTCGTCAAAGGTCCAGTCGCCCAGCTTATCGATGGGCGCGGAAAATAGCGTATCGCGATCAGACATAATGAAAGGTCCGGAGAGAAAATCGGAAAGGGCGCTATTTTGGCAGAAACGCGGGCAGGCTGCATCCTTTGCGTTGCGTCTAGAACAGGCTTGATTGCTGCGGCCAGTCGGGCAGATCGCGTAATGTCGGCTCCAGCTGTTGCAACTGCGGCCACAACGCCTGAATCAGCGGAAACACCTCGCCCATATCCGGCGTATGAATAAACAGCAGCGGATCGCTATCCAGCTGCCACGCCTGCAGCTTGCTGTGCCACGGTTGGAACAGCGGCACGCTCTCCGCCACGCTATCATTGCCAATGAAACGCACCATCGGTTGCGAACCGGTGCGCACCGCATGCGGCGGCACACGTGGCTTTTTCGCGCGCGCATCCACGGCAGCGGCGGTTTGCGAGGTGGAGGCATGCACCGGCCGGCTATCAAGAATGACCCGATTAACGCCGCGATCGCTTAGACCCCGATTCAGCGCGCGTTCAGCATCACCTTTGGCAAAAAACGCCTGATGCCGCACCTCAACGCCGTAGCGAAAATTGCGCGGCAAGCTATCAAGAAAAGACCATAGATCGCCAAGCTGGGCCGGTGAAAACGCCGCGGGAAGCTGTAGCCAATATTGACCGATGCGCGTGCTTAGCGGATCTAGCAGACGGAAAAACGCCGTCAGCAACTCATCGCAGTTCCGCAGGGCCGCCTTATGGCTGATGCTATCGGGAAACTTAAAGCAGAAACGGAAATCGTCGTGCGTCATATCACGCCAGCGCAGCACCACTTCCGGCTTCGGCAGCGCATACAAAGTGGTGTTGCCTTCAACACAACCAAACAGCTGCGCATAATCGGCCAGGGTCTCCAAACCGAACTGTTTCCATTGTGCATGCTGCCATTGCGGTAATCCTATGCGAAGTGTCAAACGCGAACTCCTGAATCCTTTAGGGGCGGGAAAGGGCGGCTTAATGTACCCTGTTTTGATGTCGGCAGGAAAAACAGCGCGATAAAGCATAATGTTTTGTCCGCTTTGATCTGGCTCCACTTATCCTGCCTGGGTTTTTCCATTATAATAGCCGCCTTTTTTGCGACAGCATCTCAGAAGGTTACGCGGCCTGATGTTGTCTGGCAGCAGCGGCGAAGTTAAAAGGATACGTTATGCGTACAGAATATTGCGGACAGCTCAATCTGTCTCACGTGGGTCAGCAAGTCACTCTCTGCGGCTGGGTAAATCGCCGTCGCGATCTCGGCAGCCTGATTTTTATCGATATGCGTGACCGTGAAGGTATCGCCCAGGTGTTCTTCGATGCCGATCGTCAGGACGCTTTCCAGCTGGCATCTGAGCTGCGTAACGAATTCTGTATCCAGATCACCGGCACCGTGCGTGCACGTGACGAAAAGAACAAAAACAGCGAGATGGCGACCGGCGAAGTGGAAGTGTTCGCCCATGAGCTGAACATCATCAACCGCGCTGAACCGCTGCCGCTGGACTCTAACCAGGTGAACAGCGAAGAAGCGCGTCTGACTTATCGCTATCTGGACCTGCGTCGTCCGGAAATGGCTCAGCGTTTAAAAAACCGCGCTAAAATTACCAGCTTCGTGCGTCGCTTTATGGACGACCAGGGTTTCCTTGATATCGAAACGCCAATGCTGACCAAAGCTACGCCGGAAGGTGCGCGTGACTATCTGGTGCCAAGCCGCGTGCACAAAGGTAAATTTTACGCCTTGCCGCAGTCGCCACAGCTGTTCAAACAGCTGCTGATGATGTCGGGTTTTGACCGCTACTATCAGATCGTGAAGTGTTTCCGTGACGAAGACCTGCGTGCCGATCGTCAGCCAGAATTCACCCAGATCGATGTGGAAACCTCTTTCATGACCGCCGAGCAGGTGCGTGAAAAGATGGAACGTCTGATTCGTGAACTGTGGATCAACATCAAAGGTGTGGATCTTGGTGACTTCCCGCAGATGACCTTTGCGGAAGCAATGAACCGTTACGGTTCTGATAAGCCAGACCTGCGTAACCCAATGGAGCTGGTGGACGTTGCCGATTTGCTGAAAAACGTTGAGTTCCAGGTGTTTGCCGGTCCAGCCAATGACGCCAAAGGCCGCGTGGCGGCGCTGCGCGTACCGGGCGGTGCGGCGCTGACGCGTAAGCAAATTGACGAATACGGCAAATTTGTTGAAATCTACGGCGCGAAAGGCCTGGCGTGGATGAAGATCAACGAACGCGCCAAAGGTTTCGAAGGCGTACAGAGCCCGGTGGCCAAGTTCCTCAGCGCGGAAATCGTTGAAAACATTCTCAACCGCACTGGCGCACAAGATGGCGATCTGATCTTCTTCGGCGCTGATCGTGCCAAAGTGGTGGCGGATGCGCTGGGCGCGCTGCGTCTGAAAGTCGGTCGCGATCTGCAGATCACCGATGATAAAGCCTGGGCACCGCTGTGGGTGATTGACTTCCCGATGTTTGAAGAAGATGAAGAGGGCGGCCTGGCAGCGATGCACCATCCGTTCACCTCGCCGAAAAACCTGAGCGCCGAAGAGCTGGCAACCGATCCGGTGCAAGCGGTGGCAAATGCTTACGATATGGTGATTAACGGCTACGAAGTGGGTGGCGGTTCAGTGCGTATTCACAGCGGCAAAATGCAGCAGACGGTGTTCAGCATCCTCGGTATCACCGAAGAAGAGCAGCGTGAGAAGTTTGGCTTCCTGCTCGACGCGCTGAAATACGGCACGCCGCCGCATGCGGGCCTGGCGTTTGGTCTGGATCGTCTGACCATGCTGTTGACTGGTACCGATAACATCCGTGATGTGATTGCGTTCCCGAAAACCACCGCCGCGGCGTGCATGATGACCGAAGCACCAAGCGAAGCCAATCCAGCCGCGCTGCTGGACCTTGGGATTTTGGTGGCACCGAAGAAAGAAAAGTCAGAGAACAAGTAATGGGCTTTAAACATCCGGTCTCGGTGCTGGTGGTGATTTTTGCGCGAGATACCGGCCGGGTGTTAATGCTGCAGCGACGTGATGACGACAGCTTCTGGCAATCGGTTACGGGCAGTCTGGAAGCGGGCGAAACCCCGCGCCAGGCGGCTCAGCGCGAAGTGTTAGAAGAACTCGCCATCGATATTGCGAACGAAAAGTTAATGCTGGATGATTGCCACAAACAAATCGAGTTTGAGATCTTCCCGCACTATCGCCATCGTTACGCACCGGGTATCACGCACAACCGCGAGCACTGGTTCAGGTTGGCTTTGCCCGCAGAGCGCGAGCTGCTGCTCACCGAGCATCTTGCCGCGCGCTGGCTGGATCCCGCCGCTGCCGCAGCCCTCACCAAGTCCTGGAGTAACCGCCAGGCAATTGAAGAATTTATCTGAATGCTCGTCGCCATGCGTTATTTCTGCGGCAGTTCAGCTAAATTCGATGAATCCGACGAAGCGATGCCTTCGTCCTTTAAACCTGGTGCAGGATAGTGAATCCTGCACCGCTAAAATTGAACAGTCGGGCGTAATCGTCGCAGCGAGGTCGGTTACCGCCAGCGCACAGCAACCGGAGCGTACTTTGGTACGTGAGGATTGCGAGCACTGCCGGGAGCCGGGATCGCAAGTAAGATAGCCCGTGCGATTGATAAGATCGGAGAGTATGCAAGATGGCTGGACACAGTAAATGGGCAAACACCAAGCACCGCAAGGCTGCTCAGGACGCTAAGCGCGGTAAAATCTTCACCAAAATCATTCGTGAGCTGGTCACCGCCGCGAAACTGGGTGGCGGCGATGCCGGTTCTAACCCGCGTCTGCGCGCCGCGATGGACAAAGCGCTGTCCAACAATATGACGCGTGACACCATGAACCGTGCGATTGCACGTGGCGTGGGCGGTGAAGATGACTCCAACATGGAAACCATCATTTATGAAGGTTACGGTCCGGGCGGCTCGGCGGTTATGATTGAGTGCCTGAGCGACAACCGTAATCGCACCGTGGGCGAAGTCCGTCATGCCTTCACCAAAACCGGCGGCAACCTCGGTACTGACGGTTCGGTTTCTTACCTGTTCAGCAAGAAGGGCGTTATTTCCTTCGCACCCGGTCAGGACGAAGATGCGGTTATGGAAGCAGCGCTGGAAGCCGGTGCCGAAGACGTTGTGACCTATGACGACGGCGCGATTGATGTCTTCACCGCGTGGGAAGAAATGGGTGCGGTGCGTGATGCGCTGGAAGCGGGCGGTCTGAAGGCGGACACTGCTGAAGTCTCGATGATCCCTTCAACCAAAGCCGAAATGGATGCCGAAACCGCGCCTAAATTGTTGCGCCTGATCGACATGCTGGAAGATTGCGACGACGTGCAGGAAGTTTACCATAACGGTGAAATCTCTGATGAGATCGCAGAAACGCTGTAATGGCGTTGCTTAAAACCCCACTCACCGGAGACGCGCTGTGGCGATAATTCTCGGGATCGATCCCGGCTCACGCGTCACCGGTTATGGTGTCATCCGCCAAACTGGCCGCCAGCTCACCTATCTGGGCAGCGGCTGTATCCGCACCAGCGTTACCGATCTGCCGACACGCCTCAAACTGATTTACGCGGGCGTCAGTGAAATCATCACGCAATTCTCACCCGACTACTTCGCTATCGAACAGGTATTTATGGCGAAAAATGCTGACTCAGCACTTAAGCTGGGCCAGGCGCGCGGGGCGGCGATTGTCGCGGCGGTGAATCATGATTTGCCAGTGTTTGAATACGCGGCGCGACAGGTGAAGCAAACCGTCACTGGCACCGGCGGTGCAGAGAAAAGTCAGGTTCAGCATATGGTACGCACCTTGCTCAAACTGCCAGCTAATCCGCAAGCCGATGCCGCCGATGCGCTGGCCATTGCCATCACGCATTGTCATATGAGCCAGAATGCGGCGCGTATTAGCGATACAAAATTGGTGATGACGCGCGGTCGTATGCGATCGGGTTAGCGGAAACGAAAGGCGACATGAGGCTGGATATTCATCCAGCCTTTTTTATGGTATATAAACAGGCTTACTTATCAGATTAAGGAATTGCTCAGGTGATTGGTCGTTTACGAGGCAACATTCTGGAAAAACAGCCGCCGCTGGTGTTGATTGAGGCGCACGGTGTCGGTTATGAAGTGCATATGCCAATGACCTGCTTTTACGAGCTGCCAGAAATCAATCAGGAAGCGATCATCTTCACCCAGTTTGTGGTGCGTGAAGATGCGCAGTTACTGTTCGGCTTTAATAACAAGCAGGAACGCACGCTGTTCCGCGAACTGGTAAAAGTGAATGGCGTGGGACCGAAACTGGCGCTGGCGATTCTGTCCGGTATGTCGGCACAGCAGTTTGTGACCGCTGTTGAGCGACAAGAGATTGCCTCCCTGATCAAACTGCCGGGCGTGGGTAAAAAAACCGCCGAGCGTTTAATTGTGGAAATGAAAGACCGCTTCATCGGCATGCACGGCGATCTGTTTGGGGGTGATTCAACCTTTACGTTGACCACGCCTTCCGCTGCGCAGGACAATAACGATGCCGAAGCCGAAGCGGTTTCAGCGCTGGTGGCTCTCGGCTATAAACCGCAGGAAGCCAGCCGTATGATCAGCAAAGTCGGCAAACCGGATGCGGATTGCGAAACCCTGATTCGTGAAGCCCTGCGTGCAGCTATTTGAGGTAAAGCATGATTGAAGCCGATCGCCTGGTCTCGGGCAGTTCCTTTAATGAAGAAGAAACGCTCGACCGTGCCATTCGACCAAAGCTGCTAACGGAATATGTTGGCCAGCCGCAGGTGCGTGAGCAAATGGAGATTTTCATCCAGGCCGCGAAACTGCGTGGCGATGCACTCGATCATCTGCTGATTTTTGGCCCGCCGGGATTGGGTAAAACCACCCTGGCCAACATCGTCGCGAATGAAATGGGCGTTAATCTGCGTACGACATCGGGGCCGGTGCTGGAAAAAGCGGGCGATCTGGCGGCGATGCTCACCAATCTTGAACCTCACGATGTGCTGTTTATCGATGAGATCCATCGCTTGTCGCCAGTGGTGGAAGAAGTGTTGTATCCGGCGATGGAAGACTATCAGCTGGATATCATGATCGGTGAAGGCCCTGCTGCGCGTTCGATTAAACTCGATCTGCCGCCGTTTACCCTGATTGGGGCCACAACGCGCGCCGGTTCGTTAACTTCGCCGCTGCGCGACCGCTTCGGCATCGTCCAGCGCCTTGAATTCTATAACGTGCCCGATCTGCAGCATATCGTTGGCCGCAGCGCGGCTTGTCTTGGCCTGGCGCTGAGTGAAGAGGGCGCGTTAGAAATAGCGCGTCGTGCGCGCGGTACGCCGCGTATCGCTAACCGCCTGCTGCGTCGCGTACGTGACTTTGCTGAAGTGCGCGCCAATGGCAACCTGAGCGGCGAAGTGTCAGCCAGCGCGCTCGATATGCTGAATGTCGACAGCCAGGGTTTTGATTATATGGACCGTAAGCTGCTGCTGGCGATCATCGATAAATTTTCGGGTGGT
Source organism: Enterobacter ludwigii (assembly GCA_900068845.1). Lineage (GTDB taxonomy): Bacteria > Pseudomonadota > Gammaproteobacteria > Enterobacterales > Enterobacteriaceae > Pantoea > Pantoea ludwigii_A. The sequence continues at coordinate 332,039 of CEFQ01000005.1, read as the reverse complement.
CCGGTGGGTTTGGATAACCTGGCTGCGGCGATTGGCGAAGAGCGGGAAACCATCGAGGATGTGATTGAACCCTTCCTGATTCAGCAAGGATTCATTCAACGCACACCGCGCGGCCGAATGGCAACGCAGCATGCTTACAAACACTTCGGCATAAGTCGCGAAGAGTAAACCGGCGTTATGCCGCCGGTTTTTTTGCCATGCTGATGATGAACAGCACCGCGGCGCATAACACCACCGAAGGACCGGCAGGCGTATCATAGGTGGCCGAGAAGGTGAGTCCGCCGGTCACCGCGATCACACCTGCAATCACCGCTATCCCCGCCATCTGCTCCGGTGAGCGCGAGAAACGACGCGCAGTCGCCGCGGGAATAATCAGCAGTGACGTAATAATCAATGCGCCGACGAACTTCATCGCTACGCCGATAGTTAATGCGGTCACCAGCATCAGCATCAAACGGGTACGTTGAATGTTGACGCCATCCACCTGCGCCAGTTCCGGACTGATGGTCATCGACAACAATGAATTCCATTGCCACGCCATTACGGCTAGCACAATCGCCACGCCGCCGCCCATCATCCATAAGTCATCGGGCGTCACCGCCAGCAGATCGCCAAACAGGTAAGCCATCAAATCGACGCGCACGCCTTGCATCAGACTGACGACCACCAAACCCAGCGACAGCGCGCTGTGCGCCATAATGCCGAGCAGCGTATCGATGGCCAGATGCGGACGACGCTCAAGCCATACTAATCCCAACGCCAGACACACGGTCACCAGAATCACCGCGTAATAGGGATTCACGTTGAGCAGTAACCCAAATGCCACACCCAGCAGTGATGCATGGGCAAGGGTATCGCCGAAATAGGACATGCGGCGCCAAACTACAAATGAGCCGAGCGGGCCGGCTGCCAGCGCCAGCAAGACGCCGCCTAGCCAGCCAGGTAATAACAGTTCAATCATGACGGGCCATTTCCTTTGCGCAGAACAATGCGTCCCTGTAAATCGTGACGGTGATTATGATGGTGACGATAAATTGCCAACTGTTGCGCGCCACGAGGGCCAAACATCGCAATGAACTCTGGATGTTGTGACACCGCTTCCGGCGTGCCGGAGCAGCAAATGTGATGGTTGAGGCACAGCACTTCGTCGGTTTTCGCCATCACCAGATGCAGGTCATGCGAAACCATCAGCACGCCGCAGTTCAATTCACGCCGTAATTGGTCGATCAAATCATACAATGCGACCTGGCCATTGACGTCAACACCCTGCGTTGGTTCGTCCAGCACCAGCAGCTGCGGCTGATTTAGCAACGCTCGCGCCAGCAAAACACGTTGTGTTTCACCGCCCGAAAGTTTTTGCAGTGTTGCGTTGAGCAAATGTCCGGCCTGAACGCGTTTTAACGCTGGCAAAATGCCTTCGCGTTGGGTGCCGCGCGACAGTCGCATAAAGCGCTCAACGGTGATCGGCAAAGTTGGGTCGATGTGCAGCTTTTGCGGCACATAACCGATACGTAAATCAGCGGCTCGTTTGACACTGCCGCTGGTGGGGTTGAGCAGCCCCAGCACTGCGCGAACCAGCGTGGATTTGCCAGCGCCATTCGGGCCGAGCAGCGTGAGAATTTTTCCCGGTTCGAGCGAGAGGCTAATGCCTGCAAGCACCGGACGCTGGGAGAATTTCACAGAAACGTTTTCAAGAGTAACAAGTGGCGACATGATATTTACGGGTTGCATAGAATTTCGAATGTTATAATATCACATTCCATCAACGGGTCACGATGGAATGACGTATTATGTTACACAATAAAAAGCGCCTTATTTTTACCCTTACTGCTGCGGCAATGGCGGCTACCAGCGCATTACCCGCGCACTCTGCGGTAGTCGCGTCAATCAAACCTCTCGGATTTATCGCAGCGGCTATCGCTGATGGCATTACTCCGGTTGAAGTATTACTCCCTGATGGCGCATCAGAACATGATTATGCCTTACGCCCTTCTGATGTAAAACGTATTAAAAACGCAGACTTAGTGGTGTGGACCGGACCAGAAATGGAAGCCTTTCTCACCAAGTCCGCAGCGGAGTTACCCGCTAACAAAAACCTTGAAATTGCCGCATTGCCAGGCATAAAACCGCTTTTGATTAATGGTGATGACGACGACGAAGAACATGAGCACGGTCACGATCATGAACATGACTCAGAAAATTCCGAAGACCAGGACGCGTCTCATGCGCACCATCATCACGGACAATTTAATATGCACCTGTGGATGTCCCCTGACATGGCCTTACAATCTGCGGTTGCAATCCATGGAAAATTATTGGAACTTATGCCGCAAAGCAAAGCCAAACTTGACGCTAATCTGCAGGAGTTTAAAGCAGAATTAGCCGATGCAGACAAACACATCGGCGCGCAACTCGCGCCTGTGCGGAATAAGGGTTATTTCGTTTTTCACGACGCTTACAGCTACTTTGAAAAACATTACGGTTTGTCACCATTAGGTCATTTCACCGTCAATCCTGAGATCCAACCAGGCGCCCAGCGTTTACATCAAATACGAACACAGTTGGTTGAGCAGAAAGCCGTATGCGTTTTCGCTGAACCACAATTCAGACCGGCCGTCATCGATGCCGTGTCCCGTGGAACCACCGTGCGCAAAGGCACGTTAGATCCGTTGGGTATGGACATCAGCTTATCCAAAGATAGCTACGTGAAATTTCTTTCACAGCTGTCGAGCCAGTATGCGAGCTGCCTGAATGGAGCATGAGGAATAAGTAAAAGTGCAGCAGATAGCCCGCTCTGTCGCCCTCGCATTTAATAATTTGCCGCGTCCCCACCGCGTTATGCTGGGTTCATTAACCGTTGTCACGTTGGCCGTCGCAGTCTGGCGGCCTTACGTCTATCATCCCCGTGATGTAGCGCCCATCGTGAAAACTATCGCGTTGGACAAAGACGAACTGCGCACGCTGTTGCCAGAGGCCAGCGAGCCAATTGACCAGACCACTGAAGAACCGGCAGATGATATTCCTGCTGACGACATCGATAAAGACGTCCCAGACAATCCAAACATACACGATTACACCGTCTCTTCCGGCGATACGCTGAGCAGCGCGTTAAATCAGTACGGCATTGAGATGGGCGATATCAACGCGCTGGTCAGCAGTGATAAAGATCTGCGTAACATGCGCGTCGGCCAGCAACTCAGCTGGACGCTAGATGCGGATGGGCAACTACAGACTTTCAGTTGGGAAATCGATCGCCGTGAAACCCGTACTTATCAGCGCGCCGATAACGGCAGCTTTAAGATGCAGCAAGAGTTGCAAAAGGGTGAATGGCAGAACAGTGTGCTGAAAGGCGAAGTCCGTGGCAGCTTTGCCGCCAGCGCCCAGCGAGCCGGCCTCAATAGCGCCGAAACCAGCAACGTAATTAAAGCGATGCAGTGGCAGATGGATTTCCGCAAACTGCGCGCCGGCGATGATTTTAGTGTGCTGATGTCACGTGAAATGCTCGATGGTAAAAGCGCCCAAAGCCAACTGCTGGGGGTACGTCTGCGCACCGGCGGCAAAGATTATTACGCTTTCCGTGCCGAAGACGGCAAATTCTACGATCGCAATGCGTCAGGATTAGCGCGTGGTTTCATGCGTTTCCCAACGGTTAAGCAGTATCGCGTCTCCTCTAACTTTAATCCGCGCCGTCTCAACCCGGTGACCGGGCGCATTGCACCACATAAAGGTGTCGACTTCGCGCTGCCGATTGGGACGCCGGTGTTGGCGGTTGGTGATGGCGAAGTGGTCATGGCGAAGAACGGCGGCGCTGCCGGTAACTATGTGGCAATTCGTCACGGTCGTCAGTATATGACGCGCTACATGCACCTGAGTAAAGCACTGGTGAAACCAGGACAAAAAGTGAAACGCGGCGATCGCATCGCGTTGTCGGGCAATACCGGACGTTCAACCGGTCCGCATCTGCATTATGAAGTGTGGATCAACAACCAGGCGGTGAATCCATTGACGGCGAAACTGCCGCGCATGGAAGGGCTGACCGGTAAAGATCGCAGCACTTACATGGCGCAAGTAAAAACATGGTTGCCGCAGTTGACGTTGAAATAACGCATTATTGCTCGTAACACTTAAAAACCGACGGATTCTTCGTCGGTTTTTTGCTATCTGGCGCATGAAGATTGCAAAATTAACCACCGTCACTATTATTGACCGGTCATTGTCAGAGGCGAGTGCATGGAAACCCGAAAGAAAAATAACAGTGAGTTTATTCCCGTTTTTCAACGTTCTTTTTTAAAGCCGAAATACTGGGGCAGTTGGCTGGCGGTTGGCGCGCTGGCTGGCATGGCGCTGCTCCCTGCCAAAGTGCGCGATCCGATTCTAGGCGGATTGGGCAAATTCGCCGGTAAACTGGCAAAAAGTGCGCGCCGCCGTGCGCTGATCAATCTCTATTATTGCCTGCCTGAATTGAGTGAAGCGCAGCGCGAAGAGATTGCTGATCGTATGTTTGCCACTGCTCCACAGGCGATGGCAATGATGGCCGAGTTAGGCATGCGCAACCCCGCGCATGTGCGTAAGCGTGTTGACTGGCATGGCCGCGAAATCATTGAGCAGCTGCAGGCGAATAAAGAAAACGTCATTTTCTTAGTGCCGCACGGTTGGGGTGTTGATATTCCGGCCATGCTGCTGGCGTCTGAAGGTCAGATGATGGCGGCGATGTTTCACAACCAAAGCGATCCGCTGATGGATTACCTGTGGAATACCGTGCGACGCCGTTTCGGCGGCCGTATGCATGCGCGTAACGACGGCATCAAGCCGTTTATCGCGTCGGTGCGTCAGGGATATTACGGCTATTATCTGCCGGACCAGGATCATGGCCCGGAGCACAGTGAGTTTGTCGATTTCTTTGCCACTTACAAAGCGACATTGCCCGCGGTAGGGCGTCTAATGAAGGTGTGCCGTGCGCGTGTAGTGCCGTTATTCCCGGTGTATAACAGCGAAACGCATCGGCTGGAAATCTATGTGCGTCCACCGATGGACGACCTGCTGGATGCCGATGACAACACGCTGGCGCGTCGCATGAATGAAGAAGTTGAAGTGTTTGTGCGTCCGCATCCCGAGCAGTACACCTGGATTTTAAAGCTGTTAAAAACGCGCAAGGAAGGGGATATCGAACCTTATGCGCGTAAAGATCTTTACCCACGCAAAAAATAAAAAAGGGGCCAGTTGGCCCCTTTGTCATTCTATGGCTTCGACTTTGCTACGACGTTTGCGTTCGCGCAGGAACAGCGTGACCAGGCCAAACCACAATACGCCAGCGATAAAGTTGATGCCGCTAAACCAGGGTGTGCCGCCACTGAAATAACCGCTTTTTGCCAGTTCGATGCCAATCGCTAAGGTCAGAATACTAATCATGCCGAGCATCGCCGCGACGCTGCCTTTGCCTTCATTGCTGGAGTAAAGCGTCAGACGATACAGTCCAGCATTCACCATCCCTGCGCCGAAGGCGTAAAGGCTTAAACCGGCAGTCAGCAGCAGATAAGTGTGGCTATCGAGCAGGTTAGCCAGCAGCGAAATACTCAAACCAATCAGAATGGGCCATGCGGCAAATTTCACCGGCTGTTCAATCGGTACGCGACCCGCTAACTTACCAAGCGTGATATTGCCAGCAATCATTGCCAGAAACACCGGTAGCTGCAGCAGCGCATACTGCATCCGCGAAAGCCCTTCATCGTGCATCAGGATCACTGGCGACAGCGCCACCCATGTCAGGATCGGGATAAACACCAAACCAATCGCAAACGATCCATACATCACCTGGCGATCGCGCGCTAAACGCGCATAGCCTCGCGCCAACGTTGGCAGGGCGATGGAGTGGCTGCGGTCACCCGCGGTTTCCGGCATCACGCGCCACAGCAGGGCGAAAGCAATCACGCTGCAAATCGCAAACAGCCAGAACATGCTGCGCCACTCGCCAACGGTCAACCATGCTGCACCCGCCAGCGGGCCGGCTAACGGTGCCAGTAGCGCAACGTTGGCCATCAGTGCCATCATGCGCACCGCCAACGCTTCATCAAAGGCTTCCTGCACTGCGGCATAGCTGACGGCGCCAATAAAGCACAGGCTAATGCCTTGAACAAAACGCAGCGCGACGAACTCTTCAATGCTGCTGACCCACGTAGTCAGGATACAGGCGGCGGCAAAGAACAGGATGCCAAACAACAGCACCGGGCGGCGGCCATACTTGTCAGACAGCGGACCCAGCAGCCATTGCAGCACCACGCCGCCCATCAAATAGGCAGTCAGCGAGGTTGATACCCATTCCGGGCCGACGCTGAATTCAGAGGTCACCAACAGCATGCCTGGTTGAATCATGTCATGCGCGATATAGGTGGCGAACTCAAACAAAACCAGCGCGAGCGGAAACAGCAGCACGCGCCCGGTGAGTTGGGAAATAGGTTGATAGCGGGCCATCTGGCCTCCTTGTCAAAAAAATAAAAACGCGACTGCCAGGCAGTCGCGTTTGTCCATGTTGTTACAGCCGCTGTCGGGGGTGCGTATTAATCTACGCGCAGCACGCGGCTGGTATTGGTGGTACCGGTGGTCGACATGACGTCGCCTTGGGTAACAATCACCAGATCACCTGAAACGAGGAAACCTTTTTCGCGCAGCAGGTTCACTGCATCATGCGCGGCAGCAACACCATCATTATTGCTGTCGAAAAATACCGGTGTGACGCCTCGGTAGAGCGCGGTCAGGTTCAGCGTGCGTTCATGGCGAGACATAGCGAAAATCGGCAAACCGGATGTGATACGTGAAGTCATTAGCGCGGTGCGGCCAGATTCGGTCATGGTGATGATGGCCGAAACACCTTGCAGATGGTTGGCTGCATACATAGCGGACATGGCAATCGCTTCTTCCACGTTATCGAACTGCACTTCCAGGCGGTGTTTAGAAACGTTAACGCTCGGGATTTTTTCTGCGCCGAGACACACTTTCGCCATCGCTGATACGGTTTCTGCCGGATATTGGCCTGCCGCCGTTTCTGCCGACAACATCACCGCATCGGTACCATCCAGCACGGCGTTCGCCACATCCATAACTTCTGCACGCGTTGGCATCGGATTGGTGATCATTGATTCCATCATCTGTGTGGCGGTGATGATGGTACGGTTCAACTGGCGCGCACGACGGATCAAGGCTTTCTGGATACCCACCAGCTCAGGATCGCCAATCTCTACACCCAAATCGCCACGCGCAACCATCACAACGTCAGAAGCGAGGATGATGTCATCCATCGCTTCTTGTGAGGCAACGGCTTCAGCACGTTCAACTTTTGCCACCAGTTTCGCATCGCAACCGGCGTCGCGCGCCAGACGGCGGGCATAATTCATATCTTCGCCATTACGCGGGAAGGATACGGCCAGATAATCCACGCCGATTTTCGCGGCGGTAACGATATCGACTTTATCTTTCTCTGTCAGCGCATCTGCAGACAAGCCGCCGCCGAGTTTGTTGATGCCTTTATTGTTAGAGAGAGGGCCGCCGACGGTGACTTCGGTAAACACTTTCACACCCTGAACTTCGAGTACTTTCAGCTGTACGCGACCGTCGTCCAACAGCAGGATATCGCCTGGCACCACATCTTCTGGCAGGCCTTTATAGTCGATACCGACTTTCTCTTTGTCGCCTTCACCTTTACTTAAATCGGCATCCAGCAGGAAACGATCGCCGACGTTCAGGAACACTTTGCCTTCTTTGAAGGTTGATACACGAATTTTTGGACCCTGCAGGTCGCCAAGGATCGCGACGTGACGCCCCAGCTTGGCGGCAATTTCACGCACTTTATTGGCGCGCTGCTGATGATCTTCGGGTGTGCCGTGGGAGAAGTTGAGTCGTACAACGTTAGCGCCCGCCGCGATGATTTTTTCGAGGTTGTTGTCGCGATCGGTGGCCGGACCGAGGGTTGTAACGATTTTGGTTCTTCTGAGACGTCTGGACATGAAGGACTCCGTTAGCAAAGTATCGTGTCGCTCTCAAGCGACACGTAGTGTTCATCTATTCTATATGATTGATGGGCTGTGATTCGACTCACATTGTGAATGTGATGTTAATTATTTTCTTGTGCCTGTTTCTCCAGGCGTGAATCTTTCAGCGCTTCTTTCACTCGTTTCAAATTTTCCCGGAAAGCAGCGCCGCGCTCAAGGGTAAACCCTGTCGCCAGAACATCAACCACGGTTAATTGTGCAAGGCGGGAAACCATTGGCAGGTAGATATCGGTATCTTCGGGCACGTCAAGCGTCAAAGCCAGCGTTGCTTCCGCCGCGAGCGGGGAACCCGGAGAGGTGATAGCCAGCACTGTGGAAGCGTTTACACGCGCCAGGCGAGCCAGTTCTATCATATTTTTGGTGCGACCAGTATGCGAGATGAGAACAAACACATCATTTGGACCACTATTTATGCAACTCATGCGCTGGATCACAATATCTTCTGACCAGATGACCGGCAGATTAAACCGCAAAAATTTATTGGTGGCATCGTGTGCAACGACGGCAGACGCGCCCAGGCCAAAAAAGGCAATTTTATGCGCTTTTGACAGAGCCTGAACGGCCTGGCGGATGACGTGAGAGTCAAGTTGCTGACGAACGCGGCTAAGGCCCGCTAACGCGGAGTCGAAAATTTTGTGGCTATAGCTTTCCACACTGTCATTTTCTTCCACATCGCGGCTCACCCAACTTGGGCTTTTAACCAGACTTTGCGCGAGCTGCAATTTAAAGTCGGGGAAACCGCGCGCGCCCATGCGATGACAGAAGCGGTTCACTGTCGGTTCGCTGACGTCAGCCGCACGTGCCAGCGTGGCAATACTGGAGTGCATTGCCTGTTGTGGAGCAGTCAGAATCTGCTCTGCGACTTTACGTTCTGATTTGCTCAGCGTATCTAATTGCGCCTGAATCTGTTCCAGCATGGGTAACCTAATGACCGTCAATTACTTTTCCGCGCTCATCAATGGATGAAATCGCTGCCAATTCTCAAGAATATACCGTGTAATAGCCCCTCGCACGCAGCGGAGGACAAATGTAAACGCGATTTTTTTGCGATACTTTGATCGCTGACGTGTTTTGCCTCGACAAATATCGAAACAGAAAATGTGCTCAAATGGCACGCTACAACACACTTAACACCTTTATAACGTTCACAGTTAACGCCAGCAAAACACTGCGTTCGGGTTGTCCCGGACCTGCGAAAAACGTACATTGTGCTGTAACAAAATTACAATAAGGACCCGGCGTGATGAGAACGCTCAAGCCGGGTATATCCTGCAACGAGGAGAGGAAAATGGCGGTTACACAAACAGCCCAGGCATGCGATCTGGTGATTTTCGGTGCCAAAGGCGATCTTGCGCGCCGTAAACTGTTGCCATCACTGTATCAGCTGGAAAAAGCCGGTCAGATTCATGAAACCACTCGCATTATTGGCGTGGGTCGCGCGGATTGGGATAAAGCGGCGTATACCAAAGTGGTTCGTGAAGCGCTGGAAACCTTCATGAAAGAGAAGATCGATGAAGCGCTGTGGGACACACTCAGCAGCCGTCTCGACTTCTGTAACCTCGACGTAAATGACACCTCACATTTCACCAAACTGGGCAAAATGCTTGACCAGAAAAACCGTGTCACCATTAACTACTTCGCGATGCCACCAAGCACCTTTGGCGCGATTTGTGACGGTTTAGGCGCGGCCAAGCTGAACGCCAAACCGGCGCGCGTGGTTATGGAAAAGCCGCTCGGCACGTCACTGGAAACCTCACAAGAAATCAATGACAGCGTCGGCAAATACTTCGAAGAAGGTCAGGTTTTCCGTATTGACCATTATCTCGGTAAAGAGACGGTGCTCAATCTGCTGGCGCTGCGTTTTGCCAACTCCATCTTCGTCAATAACTGGGATAACCGCACCATCGATCACGTGCAGATCACCGTGGCGGAAGAGGTGGGCATCGAAGGCCGTTGGGGTTACTTCGACAAAGCCGGCCAGATGCGTGACATGATCCAGAACCACCTGTTGCAAATTCTCACCATGATTGCCATGTCGCCGCCGTCTGATTTAAGCGCGGATGCGATTCGTGATGAGAAAGTGAAAGTGCTGCGCTCACTGCGCCGTATTGATCAGACTAACGTGCGCGAGAAGACGGTACGTGGTCAGTACACTGCGGGTTTTGTGCAGGGTAAAAAAGTGCCGGGCTATCTGGAAGAAGAGGGCGCCAACAAGCAGAGCGCCACGGAGAGCTTCGTCGCCATCCGCGTGGATATCGACAACTGGCGCTGGGCAGGCGTGCCGTTCTATCTGCGTACTGGCAAGCGCTTGCCAACCAAATGCTCCGAAGTGGTGGTTTACTTCAAGAACCCGGAGATGAACTTGTTCAAGGATTCGTATGCTGAACTGCCGCAGAACAAGCTGACCATCCGTCTGCAGCCGGACGAAGGTGTGGATATCGAAATTCTGAATAAAGTGCCGGGACTCGATCACAAGCACAAACTGCAGACGACTAAACTGGATCTAAGCTACTCGGAAACCTTTAACCAGTCGCATCTGGCGGATGCCTACGAGCGTCTGCTGCTGGAAACCATGCGCGGTATTCAGGCGCTGTTTGTGCGTCGTGATGAAGTTGAAGCCGCATGGGGCTGGGTGGATTCCATCATTGATGCATGGAGCGCCGATGCCGAAGCGCCGAAGCCCTATCAGGCGGGGACATGGGGACCGGTTGCCTCTGTCGCAATGATTACGCGTGATGGCCGTTCCTGGAACGAGTTCGAATAAAGACGCAATCCTGAGCCCGCCAACTGTGCGGGCTTTTTTTTGTCCAAAATCCCTTTTTTCTTAAAACTGAACCCCAGTTTCAAAAAAGTTTGATATCCCATGGACGCCGCTCAAGCCGATCTTGTATGGTAGAGCCCAATTATTGACAGCGTGGCCATATGCCGGGCTGATGCAACTAAGGAAACGTGATGAAGAACTGGAAAACAAGTGCAGAACAGATCCTGAAAACTGGCCCGGTCGTGCCGGTCATCGTGGTTAACAAGCTTGAACATGCGGTACCGATGGCGAAAGCGCTGGTCGCAGGCGGCGTGCGTGTGCTGGAGGTGACGCTGCGTACGCCGGTGGCGATGGACGCATTGCGCGCAATGATTAAAGAAGTACCGGAAGCAATTGTCGGTGCGGGCACGGTTATTAACACGCAACAGCTAAAAGAAGTGACGGACGCGGGGGCGCAATTTGTCATCAGCCCCGGATTGACCGAGTCGCTGTTGAAAGCGGCGGTTGAAGGTCCGGTGCCATTAATTCCAGGTATCAGCACGGTTTCAGAACTGATGACCGGCATGGATTATGGCCTGCGTGAGTTCAAATTCTTCCCGGCGGAAGCCAATGGTGGCGTGAAAGCGCTGTCGGCGATTGGCGGTCCGTTCCCGCAGGTGCGTTTCTGCCCGACGGGCGGCATCTCACCAGCCAATTACCGTGATTATCTGGCGCTGAAAAGCGTGCTTTGCATTGGCGGTTCGTGGCTGGTACCCAATGATGCGCTGGAAACTGGCGACTGGGAGCGTATCACGCGTCTGGCGCGTGAAGCGGTTGAAGGAGCACGCGCTTAACGGCGTTTTGGAAAGTGCGCAGCAATGCGCACCTGAGGATTGTAGGTCGCCAATGATGGCGACCTCTTCGTTTTTAACCTAGCCTGCCACTTTCACCGCTGCCGCACTGGCAACGGCGCGTGCGATAGCGTCATCGGTGTTTTCACCGGTTGCTAAAGCCACACCCAAACGGCGCTGACCGGCGATTTCCGGCTTACCAAATAGACGCAGTTGCAATCCGGCCCCCAGCGCGGCTTCGATATTCCCGAACACGACGTTATGGCTGTTCAGCTCCGGCAAAATCACTGCCGATGCCGCGGGTCCGTATTGACGGATGCCGCCAATTGGCAAGCCGAGGAAGGCGCGCACATGCAGCGCAAATTCTGACAGATCCTGCGAGATCAACGTTACCATGCCGGTATCATGCGGACGCGGCGAGACTTCGCTGAACACCACTTCATCACCACACACAAACAGCTCAACGCCAAACAGGCCATAACCGCCAAGCGCTTTCACCACGTTCGCGGCGATATCCTGTGCGCGTTGCAGTGCCAGTTCACTCATCTGCTGCGGCTGCCAGGATTCACGGTAATCGCCATCTTCCTGACGATGACCAATCGGCGCGCAGAAATGGATACCATCTACTGCACTGATGGTGAGCAGCGTGATTTCAAAATCAAACTTCACCACGCCTTCAACGATGACGCGGCCGGCACCGGCACGTCCGCCTTGCTGTGCATAATCCCAGGCTTTATCCAGCTGGCTGGCTTCACGCATAAAGCTCTGACCTTTACCGGATGAACTCATCACTGGCTTAACGATGCACGGGAATCCAATGGCATGCGCCGCTGCAACAAAATTCTCTTTGCTATCAGCAAACTGATAAGTTGAGGTCGGCAAGGACAACTCTTCCGCCGCCAGACGGCGAATGCCTTCACGGTTCATGGTCAGACGTGCGGCGCGTGCGGTCGGCACCACTTTCTGCCCCTGCGCTTCCAGCTCAAGCAGTTTTTCGGTGGCGATAGCTTCAATTTCTGGCACCACAAAGTGCGGCTTTTCCTGCGCAATCAGTGTAGCGAGCGCGTCGCCGTCCAGCATGTTGATCACATAGCTGCGATGCGCCACATGCATGGCAGGTGCATCGGCGTAACGGTCCACCGCGATCACCTCCACACCAAGACGTTGGCATTCAAGTGCCACTTCTTTGCCTAATTCGCCTGAACCTAACAGCATGACACGCGTAGCGGCAGGGCGCAGCGCGGTTCCGAGAGTCGTCATAATTTCACCTTAGCAGTCAAAATGCGGGCGCAGTATAAACGAAAACGTTTGCGTACTCACGCTTTCGCCAACATCAGGTTTGCCATACTTTTCCCGCTCTGACGTTAACTGACACAGCCTGCGGCAGCATGGAGGACGGAAAATTCAACAGGAGTCAAACAATGAGCAATTGGCTACAGCAAATTCAATCCGTGCTGGCGAAAAAGGGCGGTGATGGAAAATCTGGTGGATTAAGCGACATGCTGGCACCCGGCGCATTAGGCGGGCTGGCAGGATTGCTGGTCGGCAGTAAATCAACGCGTAAGCTTCTTACCCAATACGGCGGCAAAGCATTGCTGTTAGGCGGCGGCGCGGCGGCTGGCGCGTTGCTGTGGAATAAATACAAACAGCGTATACGTGAAACGCATCAGAATGAAGCGGGTTTCGGCCAGCTACAAACGCCCATGGATCAACGTGCCGCACGTTTAGTCACGGCGCTGGTGTTCGCGGCGAAAAGTGATGGTCATATCGACGATCAAGAGCGCGCAGCGATTGAAAAAAACATCCAGCAAGCGGGTTACGGCGCACAAGCCGAAGCGTTAATTCAGCAGGCGATGAATCGTCCGCTCGATCCCAACTGGCTGGCCGCCGACGTCAAAAACGAAGAAGAGGCCCTGGAGCTCTATTTCCTCAGCTGTGCAGCCATTGATGTCGATCACTTTATGGAGCGCAGCTATCTCTCTGCGCTCGGCGATGCGTTGAAAATCCCTCAAGATGTACGCGACGGCATTCAGCGTGATATCGACGCTGAGAAAGCCGCGTAACGCTGTGCGAAGGTTGCGTCCGTAACCTTCGCTTCTACATGTTTGGCTCACCCTGCGTAGTGTGATGATGCGCGCAGCTTGGCATCGCGCGCGATTAGTGCCACGCTTGCAGAATGTTGTCCTTCAGGGAGAAGAGCCTAATGAATCAGCCACACGCGAAAAAAATCCCCCATGCAATGAATCTGCACGGTGAAACGCGCATCGATAATTATCACTGGTTGCGTGATGACGACCGCGAGAATCCTGAGGTGCTGGCCCATTTGCATGCCGAAAATGATTACGGTCGCGCCATGATGTCGTCACAAAATCCGTTACAGGAAAGGGTGCTGAAAGAGATCGTCGACCGTATTCCACCGCAGGATCATTCGGTGCCGTATGTGAAAAACGGTTATCGCTATCAAAGCCGCTATGAAGTCGGCAATGAATATCCCGCTTATTTCCGACAACCGATCGATGTGTCAGCCGATGAGCCCTGGCAACTGCTGCTCGATGGCAACCAGCGGGCATCACACAGCGATTTTTACACCATGGGCGCGCTAGCGATTACGCCCGATAATCAAGTGATGGCGCTGGCGGAGGATTTTCTGTCGCGTCGCCAATATGGCATTCGCTTCCGTAATTTGCAGAGCGGTAGCTGGTATCCAGAAGTGTTAACCAATGCTTCATCCAGCGTTGCCTGGGCCAACGATTCCCGCACGCTCTATTACGTGCGTAAGCATCCGAAAACGCTGTTGGCGTATCAGGTCTGGCGCCATGAACTCGGTCATCCACAATCTGACGATCAGATGGTGTATGAGGAAAAGGATGATGCCTTCCACCTCAGTGTCCACAAAACCACCTCTGAGCACTTCATTCTGATCGCGTTGTTCAGCACTACCACCAGCGAGATTCTGCTGATCGATGCCGAATATCCGGATGCGCAGCCGCAAACGTTTTGCCCGCGTCGCCGTGATCACGAATACAGCATTGATCACTACAACCACCAGTTCTACATTCGCTCGAATCGCGACGGCAAAAACTTCGGCCTCTATCGCAGCGCGTGGCTAGCGGAAGCGCGCTGGCAATCGCTGATCCCGGCGCGTGACAACGTGGTGCTGGAAGACTTCCAGCTGTTCCGCCATTGGCTGGTGGTCGAAGAGCGGCAGCACGGTGTGAATACGTTACGGCAGATTAACTGGGAGAGCGGTGAAAGCTTTGGTATCGCTTTTGACGATCCGGCCTATGTGACCTGGCTGGCTTACAATCCTTCGCCGGAAAGCGACACGTTGCGCTACGGCTATTCCTCAATGACCACGCCGACAACCTTGTTTGAACTGAACATGGAAACCGGCGATCGCCGTGTCCTGAAGCGTACGCCGGTACCGGGTTTTAAATCTGAGGATTATAAAAGCGAGCATCTGTGGATCACGGTGCGTGATGGAACCGAGGTTCCAGTGTCACTGGTTTACCACCGCAAGCATTTCCAGCGCGGCAAAAATCCGTTGCTGGCTTATGGCTACGGTGCCTATGGCAGCAGCATGGACGCCAGCTTCGGCACCAGCCGCATCAGCTTGCTGGAGCGCGGCTTCGTCTACGCCATCATACATGTGCGTGGCGGCGGCGAACTCGGACAGCAGTGGTATGACGGCGGGCGCCTGAAGAATAAAATCAACAGCTTCACTGATTTTATTGATGTCACCGAAGCGCTGGTGGCGAAAGGATATGGCAATCGCCAGCAGCTCTACGCGATGGGCGGTAGCGCTGGCGGATTACTGATGGGCGGTGTGGTCAACATGGCGCCAGATCTGTTCCACGGCGTGGTGGCGCAGGTGCCGTTTGTTGATGTGGTCACCACCATGCTCGATCCGTCGATTCCGCTCACCACCGGCGAATACGATGAGTGGGGAAATCCCGAGCAGGCTGAGTTTTATCACACCATTCGTGAGTACAGCCCGTATGACAACATTGAGGCTAAAGCCTATCCGCATTTGCTGGTCACCACCGGCCTGCACGATTCGCAGGTGCAGTATTGGGAACCGGCCAAGTGGGTAGCGAAACTGCGCGAGCTGAAGACCAACGATTCGCTATTGTTACTCTGCACCGAGATGGATTCCGGTCACGGCGGTAAATCGGGGCGTTTCAAAGCTTATGAAGGGGTAGCGCAGGAGTTCACTTTTCTGATCGGCCTGGCGCAGGGTAGCTTGCCAGACCGCGTCGATTACTGATCGCTCTTCACATACTTGCGCAGCGCCTGCCGTAACGGTGGGCGCAAATCGCGCACATTTTCCAGTACCCAGCGCAGATAGCCTGGATCCTTACGCGCGATGCTGCCAATACTCTGACCGCGATATTTACCGAACGGGAACACATCGCCGCTCACAGGTGCGGGTTGGCACAAATTCGCCATCTGCTCTGCGTTCCAGCCCGACGTTTCCATAATGCGGATCAGCAAGGCCGCGGTGACGTAACAGTCATACAAAGCGCGGTGCGCATGCAGTTCGGCCGGGGGCGTAACTTCCAGCTTAAGGCTATGACGCAGCGCCTGATTACCGTATTTAATCCCGGGCCACAGCTGGCGCGCCAGCGTCATGGTACAAATCCACTCGCCCGGCATGGTGGGCAACATGCGGCGATCAAAACTGGCATTGTGCGCCACGTAATGTGGGCTGCCGTGATAGCGGCCAATCGCTTCTTCAATGGTGGGTTTGCCGATGACCATCGCTTCAGTAATGCGATGTACCGCCATCGCCTGACGACTGATCGGGCGATCCGGGCAGATCAAATCGCTCATCGGATTGACGATCTGACCATCAATGACATCCACCGATGCCACTTCAACCACGCCGCCTTGCAGGCCGCAGGTTTCGGTATCAATAACACGTAACATAGATTACTTCTGCTTAGGTTCGTAGGGCAGGCGCGACAGGCTGAGCGAAGCCTGACGATAGTTCATTAAACGCTGACGAAACCAGTCACGCAGCGCTTCGGGTTGCTCACGTTCCACCATTTCGGCAATCACCGGCATATTGTAGCGCTCTTTAAAGGCAACACCCGCGGCGGCCAGATCGACATTCACTTTGTCTTTCTCTTCCTGCGAGAGCAGGGCAAGGTTTTGGCTCATGCTTTTCTCCTGATAAACAGGGGCAAAAGTAATGGTTTCAGACCCAGGGATCAAGGGGATTGGATCGCACCGCAAGTCTCGACACCCGCAGATCGGCGGCGTATCCTGCTGCCACGTTTGCGGTGGTTTGCCGTGTATGAAAGGGAAGAAGTGATGAAGAAAACTGCGTTTAACCCGGTTGTGGCGCTGTTGTTGGCGTTATCCACGCTCGCCTTTAGCCAGTTTGCGCTGGCTCATGCTCACCTGAAAAGCCCGGTTCCCGCTGACAAAGCCGTGGTTGAGCATTCACCGCAGCAATTGACGTTAACCTTTACTGAAGACGTTGAACCGGCATTTAGCGGTGTGGAAGTGCTCAATGCGCAACACCAGCCGGTGGCGGTTGAGAAGGCCAAACTGAACAGTAAGCAGCATGACCAGCTGATTGTCCCGATTGCCCAACCGCTGCCGTCGGGCAGTTATCAGGTGAACTGGCATGTGCTATCTGTGGATGGTCATAAAACCAAAGGCAGCTACGTATTCAGCGTGAAGTGATTGATGAGCCTGAGCACGCTGTGGATTAGCCTGCGCGCGCTGCACTTTATGTCGGTTTTGTTGCTTGCGGGCAGCGCCTTTTATACTGCACTGCTGGCACCGCGCCGCTATCGTGCTCAGTTGGCGCAGCGTTTACGCCTAATCCTGGGCACCAGCGCAATGCTGAGTTTGTTGAGTGCCGTGTTAATGCTGGCGACGCAAACCGGCTTAATGAGCGGCGACTGGCGTAATGTCAGTGATAGCGCAATCTGGCAAGCCGTGCTCAGCACGCGTTTCGGCCAGGTTTGGCGCTGGGAAATCGCTTTTGCACTGCTGAGTACGCTGGCACTGCTGCTGCGTGGTACGCTGCGCCAAAATCTGCTGCTGTGTAGCGGCCTAATGCAACTCATCGCCTTAGCGGGCGTGGGGCATGCCGCGATGCATGATGGCTGGCCCGGCGTGCTGCAACAAGGCAATCACGCGCTGCATTTAATAGCGGCTTCATTCTGGGCGGGCGGATTATTGCCGCTGTTATTGTTGATGCAGGAAGCGCGCCAGATTGCCTTTCGCACCGATGCGATCCGCTGCATGATGCGCTTCTCGCGCTACGGACACCTGGCCGTGGCGCTAGCACTGTTAACGGGCATCATTAATAGCCTATTGATTGCCGGCTCACCGCTGAATTGGCAACCCACGCTATGGAGCAAGCTGCTGGTGGTGAAAGTGCTACTCGTCATGCTGATGATCGCTATCGCGTTGACCAATCGCTACTTGCTGGTGCCGCGCTTTCGCCTGGCGGCCAGTAATGCATCGCAACTGTTTATTCGCCTGACGCAGCTTGAGCTGCTGCTGGCCATTATTGTTATTGGGTTAGTCAGCGTGTTTGCCACGCTGTCACCGGCCTGAATGTGTCATTAAAGAAGATGAAATGAGGTCGATATTTTGCTGAAGAAACTGATTCCAGCTTGCGTATTGATGGCGCTATGCAGCCAGGCGATGGCGGCACAGATTATTACCGTCAGCCGTTTTGAGATTGGAAAAGACAAATGGCCCTTCACCCGCGAAGAGGTGATGTTGACCTGCGAGAAAGACGGCGCGCTGTTCGCGATTAATCCGGGCACATTGCTGCAGTATCCGCTCAACGATAAAGCCTATGCGCGCAAAACCGCCGGGCAGGGCACGCTACAATCGATTGACACCATCGTAGCCGAAGATAAAGCGCATCCAGGCCAGAAAATGAGCCTGCAGCCGATCATCGATCGCGCCCAGCAACTTTGCGGTAAGTAACCTTCGTTTTTCAGGCGTAGCGCACATTTTAGCCGCTACGCTTGTTTTCCTCTTCTGTCTGCGCGATCACAGAGTTGTCACCTTTCGGTACCAAATATGATGATTGGCTGGAAAAGCAGCAATCCTCAACTACCTTTAAATGGCAAGGCGTCCTCGCCTGCAAAAATGCCAACTTTTAGCGCACGGCTCTCAAAGAGCCATTTCCCTGGACCGAATATAGGAATCGTATTCGGTCTTTTTTTATGCTGTTGATTTGCAAAAAAATGAAATGTCCGAAATCATCATACCCGGTCTAAACCATCACTTATACCTGACCACCTAAATTCCAGTCCTTTCAAATCATCGATATGTTTTTATCTTAGACATCCATGTCTTAGCATATTCAGGCTTAAGCTTTCCCTTTAAGCATGTCTTAACAACTGTTCGCTCATCACGAGTAGATAGCGGCAAGAGTTTAGAGTCTGAGTGATGGGATTACTTTCATGCAGGGTAATTGATTTGATGCGCCAGGCTTACTTTCCTCCAGCCTCCTACACTTAATGTTCTGAGCAACCGAGGGGGATTTATGTCTGATAGACCGATTGAAGCTGATGAGCTTGAAGACGATGCGAAGGCTAAGCCAGATGAGCACGATAAAGATGATGAAAGTCTGGCACCAGAGTCAGGTGACAAGCAGCCTGATTGATAACTAAGCCCACTTCGGTGGGTTTTTTTCCGCGATTAGGCTTGCGGTTGACCAACCGGCCCCTTACTCATTGGCCCAATTGGCGCTGGCTGTTCAGTTTGCACATTGGGACGTCCGTCAGGCCCTATAGGTCGCTCAGCGTGATAGCAGCCAGACAACATTATCGCGTTAATTATGACGAACAATCCGCTTAGACATCTGTTCATACATTCGAATCCTCTAAAATAGAAACCTTTTGCACTGTAATGATAGGTCAGGCATCCGCGTACGTTCTGCTTTCGCAATGCAACTTGTGATGGTTAGCAATTAAATTTTCGCTATTCATCCAGAAAAATAAGGGTAATTGAACCTTTGCTTAACCTGCTATAGGCGCTAATTCATATATTTTCATGTATAAAATAAAAAATCTTTTTGCTTGCGTGTGATGCTGATAAATGCGTTAATGCTTCGTCGGTCTGAATAGCAGACAGTTAGAAGGTTAGTTCCCATTGTATTTCTCATCCCAGTTAGTGCCGCTTCAAGCCCTTTCTCTTTGAGTCTTATCCTAAGTTCTGATTCGTATCTGCAACTCGGCCCTTACGCCAATAGGCTCATTTAAAAGGTAAAAATTATGTCTAACAAAATTCTTGGAACGGTAAAATGGTTCAACTCAGAAAAAGGCTTCGGCTTTATTTCTCCTGAAAATGGCAGCAAGGACGTATTCGTCCACTTCTCAGCCATCCAGGGCACTGATTATCGCTCACTTGATGAAGGTCAGCGCGTTGAGTTTTCAGTTGAAGATGGCCCTAAAGGTCCGTCTGCAACAAATGTATTAGGTCTTTAATTATTCGCATTTATAATCGTTTAAGATGTCCGCACTGCCAGAGTTCACAATATCGCACCTCTGCGTTCGATATTACGAAAATGAACCCACATGGTGCTAAATGTATTTTCTGCAAATCATCAATGATTTTGTTGAAAACTGCATAATAGCGGATGCTCTGCCCTGATAATTATTAGGGCTTATCAGGCAATTGCTTGATTCAAGTATTACTAGCACTGCTTCGGCAGTGCTTTTTTTATGCATAATCCTCCCTTTTTGCTTGCTTATTCCCCTAATCGAGCGTGATGTCACGTGCTATATTTTCCGCTGATAAATAAAATCATCGTAATAACGTGAGAAGTCAACGTGATGCATAAGCCTGTTGTTCTCCTGATTTTGCTGCTGTTAAGCGGCTGTGCCCTTAAACAGTACCCGCAATCCACCAGCGTGAGCGATGCCGAAGCGCAATCTTATGACTGTACTGCGCTGAATCTGGAAATTGCGAAGACGCTTAGCGTTAAGCAGCAGATTGATAAAACCGGAGAATTTGATGCACTGACGGTGCTGGGTTTCGTTGGCGATTTTGGTATCGGTAACGGCATCGCAAAAGCAAATGCCAACAGAAAAGCCACAGCGCGTCTGACACAGTTGCAGGCACTGCAATCCGTTCGTTGCGCACGCAATGTAACTCGATAATTTGCTTACCCAGCCATTATTGGTCGAAAAATGCGGTCAAATAGCTGCAGCCAGCATGCGTGAAAAATGGTATAAGATTGGCCCATCTGTTTTATTGCCGGTTAATAAGGATCCCTCATGGCAAACACACAATATCTTCTCTGGGTAATGATTGGCACGTTAACTCTGCTTTGTATCTTTATTGGTGTGGTCGTTGGGCGGGCCAAAAACCCGCGTATTGGGACAATGACATTCGCAGGTTTATTAGCCTTCTTCTTAGTGGCGATATTTTTAATTACTCGCTGATGCAATGAAAGCAGCAATGCGCCATTTCTGCTGGGATCAATTGTGTACAGCATCCCAGCCGCTGCCATTTTGGATATGATCCCAGTATGGGGTAATTTCCTGTTCACGATTGATAATCGGCGAGAGCAGTAAACAGATTGATAATTTTGTCTGTTTAGCGATTGCGTCGTATAGCGTTCGACACGAGCTTATTTAATAGCGTGATAGCAGCGGGCGTAATCGTACCCATCATCGCTTTACCCACTTTAGGCTACCTTGAGGCAGTATAATCCCCGATATAAAACTGCGGCATGGCAGTAATAATATTTTTAATATTACGTTTAATGCCGAAATACCGCACCTCGCTTCCCCCTTTAGAGGTGCCAGGTATTGAGACGTTTGAGGATGCCGTCAGCTCAATTATCTAGCGAATCAACGTGTTCGCCCCGGGGTCAATATCAACATTCATATTGTTGCAAAGATAGTAAGCGGGTAAACGTTGAAATTATCTTTTATCCACAACACCGCCGATTGCGTATCTTGCAACATAGTGAAATCATAGAACGTGGGATCGGGATGATTAAAACCGGACATAATAATTAATAAATGCTGATTATCTCCATAAGCCGGTTTGTCACGATAGTGGATATCGAGAGCAGAGCGAAAATTAAAATGTAGTTAGCGGCTTAGAAAAGCGTTCGCCCTGTATAGGCGACCATTTTGGCGCACAATTAATCCCGGCACCCAAAGTGGTATTTAATGTGGCTGTTTCCTGCAGCCACATTAATACTTAGCGAGGTTTACGCGCGGCCAGTAAAAACATCATCGGACGATCGCGCTCTTCTGCCAATGCGGGATTCAGTGCGACCATTTCTTCGTCTGGTCCCCATTCATCGAGATGCACGATTTCAAATCCTGCGCCGATTACTGCATTGATCCAGGTTGCCAGCTTGCGATGCTGCTTCTTAACACCGTCGGCAAACCAGTTACTGATGCGTTCACCCTCCTGCTGATAATTATTCACCGGCCAACTGCGGTGCTGTTGCTCATCAACAATCCATTGCTGCTGTGTGGGTGCGGTGTAAATCGGATGCTCGCAGGAAAACACCAGCGCGCCGCCCGGCGTCAGCGCGTCAAACACGGTTGCGAAAAGGCCATCAATATTGGTGAGGTAATGCAGCGCCAGCGAACTGTAGATAAGGTCGAAGGATTCGTTGAGCTGCAGCGTTTCCAGGTCGGCACGCTGATAGCGAATCTCCGTTCCCTGCGACATCGTTGCGGCTTGCGCCAGCATCTTCTCGGAAACGTCCAGTCCCAGCACGTCATGTGCGCCTTGCTGCTGTGCATAGCGGCAAAACCAGCCGTAGCCGCAGCCTAGATCCAGAATGCGTTTGCCCTGTAATTCGGGCAGCAAAGCACGCAGCGCAGGCCACTCAGGCGCGCCGTCTAATCCTTTAACGGAACGTGGCAAGGTGGCGTAACCGGCAAAAAAATCGGGGTTGTCGTAAATATTCTGGCTCATACAGGCTCCTTTATATGATGCGCAAAGGAGTTTAGGCGTTTAGTGCGAAATGTAAAGTCGCGTAATTATCCCACAAATAACAGATGCACCAGGCGAGCGAGTGATTCCAGCAGCAGCAAGCTGCCAATGAAAATAACGATTAATACACCAATGAATTGTTTCCGTCCGCTCATGCTGTTCCCTCCGCTGGCTAAACCTTACCGACTATACTTTATGCCGGGCTCACTAAACTTCCAGTCAACCGGGGAAGATTACATGCTTTACCAAAAGGTAAACGCGCATATGTGGCGAAACATTTGGGTGGTCGGCGATCTGCATGGTTGCCGCGCCCAACTTGATGCGCAACTGTTCAAGCGGGATTTCGATAAACAGCAGGATTTATTGCTGTCGGTTGGCGATTTAATCGATCGCGGGCCGGACAGTCCTGGCTGTTTAGCGCTAATAGTGGAACCCTGGTTTCGTTGCGTGCGTGGCAATCATGAACAGATGGCGCTCGCCGCGCTGGAAGGTCGAGATCAAACCCTGTGGATGATGAACGGCGGCGAATGGTTTTGGCAGTTGAAAGGCGCAAAATTAATCGCTGCGCGCCACGCGTTGAAGCGCTGCGCCGAGTTACCGTTGATTTTGCATCTGGATTTTGGCGATCGCGTAGTGGTGATTGCACACGCCGATTATCCTGCCAGCCACTATGCAATGGGGCAGGATGTTGATTGGCAACAAGTGGTGTGGAGTCGCGATCGACTCGGACGCCATCAACGCGGCAGTTCGGCCCACATTGATGGCGCCAGTGAGTTTTATTTCGGTCACACGCCGCTAGAACAGCCGCTCAATGTGGCGAATCAGCACTACATCGATACTGGCGCGGTATTCGGCAATCGTCTTACCCTGGTGCAGTTGCAGTAACGCTTAACGGAACAGGCGCCCGTCGCGCACCAGTTCGCGCGGATAACTGTTTTTAATCCGATTGCCGACTTTCTTAGCCAATCCCAGCGGCTGCTGCTGGTAGGTGACGATCACTTCATCACGATCTGGCAACGTTTCTGGATGAATATCCTGGCCGCGATACCAGGTTTCTGCTTCCGCAGCGGTGAGTTCGAAATCCAGCGCGCTGCCTGGCTGCGTCAACGCTATGACCGCTTCATGCTGCCAGCGATAGCCTTTCGGGAAAGTCTCTGCCAGTTTGAGGCCGATGCGCGAGAAGCGCACTTTGCCCAGCCAACTCTCCAGCGCCGCCGGGAACAACCATAGCTCTTTATCGCGCTGCCACAGCGTGTGGTTCTCATCCCATCGCAAGCCTACTTTAGCCGCTGCCTGCTGCACTTCAGCGCTCAGCTTCCGGCTGGCCGGAGAGAAGGGCAGTTTGCCAACTTTGTACGTTGGCGTTGGCAGCGGGGGTAAGCTGGCGGTTTTACGCAGGCGAGCGACGAAGAAACCTTCGCTATCGAAAATCTGTGGGAATACGTGCAAAAAACCTTCCGCGGTTAACGCCTGCTCGGCTCCCGGGAACAGATCGTTCAGTGGCACAATCTCAACCGCATCGGGATAACGCTGTTGCAGCCAATGAATAACCTGCTGGTTTTCGATCTGGTTCAGGGTGCAGGTAGAGTAAATCAGCGTGCCGCCGGGTTGTAGCGCATGAAAGGCGCTTTCCAGCAGGTCACGTTGTGTCTCGGCGATTGCTTCAGTACTGGCCAGCGTCCAGTTACGCAGTGCGTCGGCGTCTTTACGCACCACACCTTCACCGGAGCAGGGCGCATCAAGCAGAATCGCATCGAAACGTTCTGGCAGTGCCGCGCCAAATACGCGCCCATCAAAATGGGTTAGCGCGACATTACTGACACCGCACCGGCTAATGTTAGCGTGCAACACCTTGACGCGGCTGGCGGAGTATTCGTTAGCCAGAATCGCACCTTCATTACGCATCAGCGCGGCCATTTGTGTGGTTTTGGAGCCTGGCGCGGCAGCCACATCCATGACCTGACGTGCATCGGGCGCGGCGTCAAACAATGCGGTGACCGGCAGCATCGAACTGGCTTCCTGAATGTAGAACAGTCCGCTAAGGTGTTCCGCCACGCTTCCGAGAGGCAGGGATTCATCATCGCGCGCTATCCAGAAACCTTCAGCGCACCACGGAATCGGCGACAAACGCCAGCCGTAATTGGCAGTCCGAGTAAGGAAATCGGCCACGCTAATTTTTAAGGTATTAACACGTAAGCTGCGGCGCAGCGGTTGCTGGCTAATGGCGAGAAAGCGTTGCAGTTCGGCGTCGTCAGTCAAGCTGGCACGCATCAGCGCGAGGAAATCTTCGGGAAAGCGATCGGACACGGGCATCTACCGGGAAAAAAAATGAACGCGAAGTGTAACATGCGAAAAAGAATCGGGCAGCCAGGCTGCCCGATTTGCTTAAGATTGATTAGGGTCCGGAATCGCCGTGCCCCAATTACGCCACTCTTTCGGCGCTTCATCCTGTAGCAGGAAGTGTTTGTTGGCGCCGGCCTGCGGTGCTAACGGCACCGTTGACGGGGTCGCGAATTGCACGCCGCCGCGGATGAACTGCTGGAATGTGCCGGTTTTCAATACGCCGCCAATCAGGCCGAAATCGAAGTTATAGCCGGAAGCCAGCCAGAACACCGAGTTGTTACGCACCAGATGTTGATATTTCTTGCTGATACGCAGCGCAATTTGCACGCGGTCCGCCATATTACCCAACGAGGTTCCGGTCACGGTACCCACTTCAACGCCACGGAACAGCACGGGCGTGCCCACCGACAACGATCCGGCTTCAGCGGCATCAACATAAATGGTCAAGCCGTTAAGGTAGCGTGAATCGGTGATCGTGGTTTCCTGCAGTTCAAAGGTGCGCGCCGGTGAACCTTTGCCCGGATCAACGTTGATATAAGGCTGCAGCAGCGTTTCGATATGGTTAACACCCGCCGCGGAAATCTCTGGCGACACCACCGAGAAGCGGCTGCCGATGCGCGCAAAGTCCTGCACGTATTCTGGGTAAAGCACCGCTTTGGCGTGAACCTGATTGTTATCAGAACTCAGCGCCAATGATTCAACCTGACCAATATTGATGCCGAGATAGCGAATCGGCATACCGGCGGCGAGCTTGCTGGCATCAAAGGTGTGCAGCGTAATCTGGCTGCCAACCGCACGCGCCGCGGTTTCTGAAGAGTACAGCACACGTTTCACGCCTTTTGCCGCCTGCACACCGGTCAGATTATCGAAACTGATCGCGCCTTTAAGCGCACGATTAAGCGGGGACGCTTGCACGGTTAAACCGCTGCCATTGAGCTGCACTTTGGCACCGCCTTCTGCCCAGAACACGCTTTCGTTGGTGAGCAGCTTGCGATATTGCGGCTGGATGTGAATCGAGATTTCAAAGGCATCTGCGCGCGGTACCACATCAACCACTTCGCCGACCTGGAATTTGCGGTAAAGCAGCACCGAACCGGCCTGCACATCCGGCAAGCTGTTGGCGGTGAGTTTCAGCGTAGTCGGCGGCTGTTCGCCGACGATGCCTTCTTCCGCACGTTCCGCATCGGCATATAATGGATAACGGTTGGACGGATTACCTTTCGCTCCGGGGATCAGGCGAACGCCACCATCTACCCATTCGCGCGCGCTGGCTCCCAGCACCTGCATACCGTCGAGGCCAAACTTCACGTCGAGGCGGCTATTCACCACAAACTTGCTGTCGGCGTGCACCAGATTACGGTGTTCAGGATTAATCGCCGCTACAAAGCTGATGCCATTTTCATCCAGCGTACGCGAAATTACCTGGCCGATTTTCATGCCATATAGCATTACCGGCTGGCCGGCATCAATACCGTACGTTTCCGGCGCGCTGAGTTTCACCGTCAGCACATCGGGTTTCTGTAGCAGGGTTTCGCTGGCAGGTAACACGGTGAAATGATCCTGCGGTTCGCCTTCACCGGGTACCAGCTCGAAAGTATTACCAGTCAACAGGCTGCTGAGATTGGTGTCGGTCAGGCTGATCTTCGGTGTGCGCATCTCAATGCGAGTCCCGCTGCGCATTAGCCCGGTTACCGAAGGATCCACGGTCAGCTCACCTGTCACTTTACCGCCATCCAGTAGGTTCAGTTTGGTTAAGGTGCCGACTTCCAATCCCTGATACATCAGCGGTGTGCTATCGGCTTTCAGGTTATCGCCGCTCGGCAGATCCAGTTTCACTTGTACGCCGCGCTGACTGCGCGCCAGATCGGGATAAAGCTGGTAGTTGGCATCGACCTCGGCCTGCTGGCCATCATTGGGGGAATCGAAGGCAATCGCGCCGTTAACTAAGGCGGCAAGGCTCTCTAGCTTCACTTTGGCACCGCTCAAGCTGACATCCGCATCAACGCCGGAGACATTCCAGAAGCGACTCTGTTTTTTCACCAGATTGATAAAGCGGCGCTCGATCAGTACATCAATGGTGACGCCATCGGTACTGTTATTCAGGCTGTAGTCGTAGACGCGACCGACCGGGATTTTACGGTAATAGACCAGCGAACCGGTGTTGAGCGAGCCAAGGTCTGGCGCACGCAGGTGAATAAGGAGTTCGCCCGTATTCACGCGATATTTCGGTTGCGTATCCAGTGCGGTGAAGTGATCGCTCTCTTTCCCTTTGCCCGGCATCATGCCGATGTAGTTACCACCAACCAGGGCGTCAAGTCCGGATACGCCCGCCAGCGATGCTTTCGGCGTTACCAGCCAGAACTGGGTGTCTTCACGCAGGGCATCGCGCATGTCACTTTTGATGCTGGCCTTAATCTGGATGCTTCGATAGTCATCACTCAGCACAATGCCTTGCACCGTGCCCACTTCCACGCCCTGATAGCGGATCGGTGTGCGCCCCGGCACAATCCCGTCGGCGGTCTGGAAGTTAATGGTGATCGTCGTACCGCGCTCCTGATAATTGGTCCACAGCAGCCAGCCAGCGATCAGCAGGGCGATAATGGGCAATAACCAGAACGGCGAAATCTTGCGCTTGTTGCGCAGATTGGCGCTAGTCGGTGTAGTCGGCGTTTCCTGTTGCATGTGCATCCCAGATCAGGCGGCTATCAAGCCACTCTACAGCCATAATGGTCAGAACAACGGCGGCGCCAAAGTAGAAGGCGGCCGGTCCCATGGTAAAAGCCAGTAGCTGATCACGATTGACCAGCGACATGGTTACAGCAATCACAAACAGATCCAGCATCGACCAGCGGCCCACCCAGGTTACGGCGCGCAGCAGGCGAATGCGGGTTTTTAAACCCTGTTCGCAATTGAAATGAATACTGAGCAGCAAGGTCAGCATCACTAACACTTTGGTAAAGGGCACCAGAATACTGGCGATAAACACCACGGCGGCCACCGGTATATTGCCTGATGCCAGCCCCAGAATGCCGGAGAAAATAGTGTCTTCGCGGCGTGCGCCATTGACGTACACCACCGAAATCGGCAGCAAATTGGCGGGGATCAGCAGCACTATCGAGGCAATAAGTGCTGACCATGACTTCTGCAAACTGTGGCGACGGCGATAGTCGAGCGGCGTATGGCAACGTGTGCAGCGACCACGTTCATCTGGCACACCGGTTTGATGGCAGTTCAGACACACTTGCCACTCTTCCGGCAGGGAAGTGGGCATCGCTTGCGGATAATAGTGTTCCCAGAGCTGCTCAACGTTAAGGTGAATCAGCGTCAGCAGGCTCAGCACCGTCAGCGCAATATAGGCCACTAAGCCGTAGCCCACTTCCAGCGAGGCGTAATCCTGCACTTTTATAGAGGCCACCGCCACGCCGACCAGATAGATATCCAGCATCACCCACTCTTTGAGCTTATCCATCATCAGCAGGACCGGGCGCAGATTCATACCGAGCGCGTTGCCCACCCACAGATAGAGGATGCCCGCCACGAGGGTCACTGGCGCGCCAATGGTGCAGAATGCCACCATCGATGCTGTTAACGTATCGCCCTGTTGCGCCATTTGAATCACGCCTTCCAGCAGACTGGCGTTAATGCGCATGCCAAGCAGGCGGATATCGACCAACGGCAAGCTAAAGGCGAACGGCATCAACACGATCATCACTACTGCCATGGTGGTGAGTCGCGTCATCGACCAGTCACGACCGCTCTGAATTTGTGCATGACAGCGAGGGCAATAGGCTGTCTGATGTGATTTCACATCCGGTAAGGAAAAAAGGGTATCGCATTGCGGACAACGCTGATAACGTGCGTGGGGCAACGTCTGGCTGATAGCGTGAATTTTCATAGGTGACGCAAGTGCCCATCGTTCGTTACTTTTATCGGCATGCTGAGCAGTGCAAATTTGCCTGCAATATTCGGTGGTACCAGAATTCTCTTATCCACCGCCTGCTAAGGGTATAGTAACTAATAGAATGATTCACCTTATGCGCCTGGATTATTAGTGCTTATTTTAACAACTGAGTGACATCAAGGTCACCACAGTGACGAGTTATGGTTGAACAATGAACAAAAAAGCTTTTTACGAGGATTTGAATCGCGATGTACGCGCCCTATTGGCGGGTGAAACCTC
This sequence comes from Enterobacter ludwigii, assembly GCA_900068845.1. Lineage (GTDB taxonomy): Bacteria > Pseudomonadota > Gammaproteobacteria > Enterobacterales > Enterobacteriaceae > Pantoea > Pantoea ludwigii_A. The sequence goes on along the minus strand of CEFQ01000005.1, from coordinate 302,936 downwards.
GTTCCTGGCCGCGCTCGGCAACTGCAGTGCGCTGCTTTTTGAACGCCTGGAAGGCGTTAACTGGGCAGGATTCTATTTACTGACTGAACCGAACACACTGGTATTGGGTCCGTTCCAGGGCAAAATCGCCTGCGTGCGTATTCCGGTTGGTAAAGGTGTCTGCGGTACTGCGGTGGCTGAGGATAAAGTGCAATTGGTGGAAGACGTGCACGCGTTCCCAGGCCATATTGCGTGCGACGCAGCCAGTAACGCTGAAATCGTAATTCCTCTGAAAGTAAATGGCACCCTCGTAGGTGTTTTAGACATTGATAGTACGGTTTATTCTCGCTTCGACAATGAGGATAAATCGGGGCTGATGGCCCTTACCGACGGGCTTTGTGAAGTGCTGGCGGGCAGCGACATCGTAAAATTTATTCAGCTGACGCACAGCTAATCGACTGGATCACATAGCATTTGGCGATGTTGTCATTATAATGTCGCCTGTTCATGCCTGCTCTGGTCGGCAAATCCGTTGTAATCAGGAAATTTCATGGAAAATCAACCTAAGTTGAATAGCAGTAAAGAAGTCATCGCCTTTTTGGCGGAACGTTTTCCGCAATGCTTTAGCGCCGAAGGCGAGGCGCGTCCGCTCAAAATCGGCATTTTTCAAGATCTGGTCGAGCGTGTTCAAGGCGAACTGAGCCTGAGCAAGACGCAACTGCGTTCTGCCTTACGTCTTTATACCTCTAGCTGGCGTTATCTGTATGGCATCAAAGCGGGTGCTATTCGTGTCGATCTCGATGGCAACGCCTGTGGCGTGCTGGATGAGCAACACGTAGAACATGCGCGCAAGCAACTGGAAGAAGCTAAAGCACGCGTTCAGGCGCAGCGAGATCAGCAGAAAGCGAAAAAGCGTGAAGCCGGTGCAGAAACCGCTGAACGTCGTCCACGCAAACCTGCTCCGCGTAAAGCTGCCGAAGGTGATGCACCGCGCAAGCCGCGTCAACAGGCGCCGCGTGCGGCCGCTACTGAACGTGCAGACGCACCGCAGCCACCGCGTGCTAAACCTGTCACTGATACCTCAACGTTGCAGCCCGGCCAGAATATCAAAGTGACTGCAGGCAAAGGTGCAATGGACGCTACCATTCTTGAAATTACTAAAGATGGCGTTCGGGTTCAGCTCGCTTCCGGCATGGCTATGATTGTGCGCGCAGAACATTTGCAGTTCTGAAACGGAGGCTGACCCTGGCATGAACAACATTTTAAAGATCGGTATGATCGCGGGCCTGCTTTTAGCAGGCCCCACCTTTGGTGCAGATAATATTACCCGCGCCGACCAGATTCCCCAGTTACACGAAGATCCCCAGCATCCCACCGTCAGCGAACGCGTTACTTCACGCTTCACCCGCTCTCACTATCGCCAGTTCGATTTGAATCAGGACTTTTCAGCGAAAATCTTTGATCGCTACCTGAATTTGCTCGACTACAGCCACAACGTGATGCTGGCCTCAGATATTGCGCAATACGCCGACAAAAAAAGTACCGTTGGTGATGAGTTCCGCAGCGGTAAGCTGGATGTGTTTTACGATCTCTACAATCTGGCGCAAAAACGCCGCTTTGAGCGCTATCAATATGCGCTGAGCGTGCTGAACCGCCCTATGAATTTCACCGGCAATGACACTATTGACATTGACCGGGCAAAGTCGCCTTGGCCAAAGAGCGTTGATGAGCTCAACGCGCTATGGGATGCCAAAGTTAAATATGACGAACTGAGCCTGAAATTGGCCGGTAAAGATGAGAAAGAGATCCGCGAAACGCTGACCAAGCGTTACAACTTTGCCATCCGTCGCCTGGCACAAAGCAACAGTGAAGATGTGTTCCAGCTTGCGATGACCGCGTTTGCGCATGAAATCGACCCGCATACCAACTATCTTTCACCGCGCAATACTGAGCAGTTCAACACCGAAATGAGCCTGTCGCTGGAAGGTATTGGCGCAGTACTGCAGATGGATGACGATTACACGGTGATTAACTCGATGGTCGCGGGCGGTCCGGCTGCGAAGAGTAAATCGATCAGTGTGGGCGATCGCATCGTCGGTGTCGGTCAGCCTGGCAAGCCGATGGAAGATGTGATTGGCTGGCGTTTAGATGATGTGGTTTCAAAAATCAAAGGGCCAAAGGGCAGTAAAGTACGCCTGGAAGTCTTGCCAGCGGGTAAGGGTGCCAAAACCCGCACCGTTACGCTGACGCGTGAGAAGATTCGCCTCGAAGATCGGGCTGTGAAAGGCACCGTGCATAATGTGGGCAAAGAGAAAGTCGGCGTGCTCGACATTCCTGGCTTCTACGTTGGCTTAACTGACGATGTGAAAGTGCAGCTGCAGAAACTACAAAAGCAGAATGTCGACAGCGTGGTGATCGATCTGCGTACTAACGGTGGCGGCGCATTAACTGAAGCGGTTTCGTTGTCGGGGCTGTTCATTCCGAGCGGTCCGGTGGTGCAGGTGCGTGATAACAATGGGCGCGTTCGTGAAGACAGCGATAACGACGGCATTGTTTATTACAAAGGACCGCTGGTAGTGCTTGTCGATCGCTTTAGTGCCTCGGCTTCTGAGATCTTCGCTGCTGCAATGCAGGATTATGGTCGTGCGCTAATCGTTGGTGAACCGACTTTTGGTAAAGGTACCGTGCAGCAATATCGCTCGCTGAATCGTATCTACGATCAGATGCTGCGTCCGGAGTGGCCAGCGCTGGGTTCGGTGCAGTACACCATTCAGAAGTTTTATCGCATCAACGGTGGCAGCACCCAGCGTAAAGGCGTCACGCCTGATCTGCTGATGCCAACCGGCGTAGAAGCAGCAGAAACCGGTGAGAAATTCGAGGACAACGCGTTGCCTTGGGACAGCGTGAATGCGGCAAGCTACACCAAAACCGGCGATATCGCGCCGCTGGTACCGCAGCTCACCAAAGAGCACGCCGATCGCATCGCGAAAGATCGTGAGTTCCAGTACATCATGAAAGATATTGCGCGTTTCGATGCGATGAAAGAAAAACGTAATATAGTCTCTCTCAATCTCGCCCAGCGTGAGAAAGAGAATCGTGAAGATGATGCACTGCGTCTGGAGCGTATCAACGCACGTTATCAGGCAGAAGGCAAAGCTCCGCTGAAGAGCATTGAAGATCTGCCGAAAGATTATAAAGAGCCGGATCCGTATCTGGATGAAACGGTGAAAATCGCTAACGATATGGCCCAGCTGGAGAAATCTCAGCCGGCCACGGTAGGCGCCAAATAACCCATCGGCCTCTCAAATAGCACCGCTTAGGCGGTGCTTTTTTTTACACTAAAATCGTTATTAACAGGTGCGAATGCACCGAATTGCGCACTTTGCAGCTTAATGTAAAGTTATGTCTTTTTAGGCACTTAAAGATTAAGGTTGCTTGAAATGCGCAGCAATGACCATAGGATAGATATCCGCGCATTTGCGCGTGCACAACTGAGGAAGATTAACGTTTATGATGCGTATTGCTCTTTTCCTGCTCACCAACCTGGCGGTGATGTTGGTATTCGGACTGATCTTGAGTCTGACAGGAATCCAGTCAAGCAGTGTTAAAGGTCTGATGATAATGGCAGGTCTGTTTGGCTTTGGCGGTGCGTTTGTTTCACTGCTGATGTCCAAATGGATGGCGTTACGATCCGTTGGCGGTGAGGTTATTGAACAACCGCGTAATGAGACGGAACGCTGGCTGATGCAAACTGTCGGCCACCAGGCGCAACAGGCTGGCATTGCGATGCCGCAGGTGGCGATTTATCACGCGCCTGACATTAACGCTTTTGCGACAGGCGCGCGCCGTGACGCGTCGCTGGTCGCCGTTTCTACCGGCTTGCTGCAAAACATGAGCCGTGATGAAGCGGAAGCGGTGCTGGCGCACGAAATTGCGCATATCGCCAACGGTGACATGATCACCATGACGCTGATTCAGGGGGTGGTGAACACCTTTGTTATCTTCATCTCGCGCATCCTGGCGCAGATTGCTTCCGGTTTCCTGTCGGGTAATCGCGATGGCGAAGAGAGCAGCAACGGTAATCCGATGGTTTACTTTGCGGTCTCAATGGTATTGGAGCTGTTGTTCGGTTTCCTCGCCAGCATCATCACCATGTGGTTCTCGCGTCACCGTGAATTCCACGCTGATGCGGGTTCCGCTAAGCTGGTTGGTCGCGAGAAGATGATTGCCGCATTGCAACGTCTGAAAACCAGCTATGAGCCGCAGGAGCCAAGCAGCATGATGGCTTTCTGCATCAACGGTAAAAACAAATCGTTGAGTGAGCTGTTCATGTCGCATCCGCCGCTCGATAAACGTATCGAAGCGTTGCGCAGCGGTGAATACCTGAAGTAGTCAGTGGTCCGATATACCAGAAATAAAGGGCGCCAGATGGCGCCCTTGCTGTTTTCAGGATTCGGCAGCCTGGCGTGATTGCGTCATGCGCGCCAGGCTCACCACGGCGGCGACAGTGGCAAAGCCACCCGCCAGCAGCAGTGAAGCGTGTGTACCGCTGTCGTTGAACAGATTAAACATCAGCGCGACCAGAGCCGCGCCGCTGCTCTGTCCCACCAGACGCGCGGTGCCCAACATGCCGCTGGCACCGCCGCTACGATGACGCGGTGCTGAGGTGATGATGGTGTGATTGTTGGGCGACTGGAAAAGGCCAAAACCAGCACCACACAGCATCATGCGCCAGATGATATCCACATCGGTTGGTTGATCAGGCAACAGCGCCAACAAGAACAGGCCAGCTGCGAACAGGGCTAAGCCTAATCCGCCCAATAATCCCGCATGGTATGTTTCGATCAGGCGGCCTGCAATCGGTGCCATTACCATGGTTGCCAGTGGCCAGGGCGTTAACAGCAATCCGGTTGCCACTTCATTACGGCCCAGCACGTTTTGCAGGAAGAACGGCAACGCCACCATCGCCAGCATCTGCGCGCAGAACGAGCAAATTGAGGTGCCAATCGACAGTGAAAAGAGATGAATACGCAGTAAATCCACCGGGAGAAGCGGCACTGGCATGGCAAGTTGACGACGAATAAACACCACCCCGACCACGATGAGTACCACAAGCTCAGTCAGAATCAGCCAGCCATTTTGGCCTTGTGAAAAGCCGGTTAGCGCGGAAATCAGCAGACCGAAGAACAGCGCATTCATAATGGCGCTGGGCACGTCAAATTTCTGCTGCTTCGCTTTCTGGGTGTTATCCGGCAGGAAACGCAACGCCAGCCACAACGCAACGATGCCAAGTGGAATGTTTATCAGGAACAACCATTTCCAGCTGGCGACAGAAAGGATTGCCGCCGCCACGGTTGGGCCGGCCGCGCTGGAGACCGCAACGATCAGCGAATTAATTGCCATACCGCGTCCGAGGAAGCGCTGTGGATAGATGATGCGGATCAGTGCGGTGTTCACGCTCATCAGTGCTGCGCCACCAAAACCTTGCAGCACACGCGCCACGGTCAGCATATTCAGCGATGAGGAGAGCGCGCAAAACAGTGAGGTCGCGATAAACAGCGCAAGTCCAACTTGATAAACGCGGCGGTAACCCAGCATATCGCCGAGAAAAGATAGCGACAGCAGCGAGATGACGATAGCGATTTGATAGGCGTTAACAATCCAGATCGATTCGGCTGGGCTGGCGTTGAGTTCACGCGCGATGGTCGGCAAGGCAACGTTGGCAATTGCACCATCCAACACCGCCATCATAATCCCAAGGGCAATGGTTAAGATCGCGCCATAGCGCTGGGGAACGGGCAATCCATCCTGAGCAACAGTAGAGGACATAAGTTAGGTAAGTAAAGGAAGTGAATATCATCATGCTAATCAATTCGCTGCCGAAAAGCATCGCATTCATTGACATAAAATTACGTGGGGATGTGTCACTTTGCGTCAGTCGTTGCCGCCATCAGGCTGAAACGCATATACTGGCGCTTCTGTTCCGTTTTTTTTGAAACACTGTCAAAAAAGGATACGCGCCATGGCGAGCAGCGATAATGATAAACAGCCAGACTCCGTTTCATCAGTGATGAAAGTGTTTGGCATACTGCAGGCGCTGGGCGAAGAGCGCGATCACGGCATTACCGAATTGTCCCAACGCGTGATGATGTCAAAAAGCACTGTCTATCGCTTTCTCCAGACCATGAAATCACTCGGCTATGTGGCGCAGGAAGGGGAAAGTGAGAAATACTCGCTGACGCTCAAGCTGTTTGAACTTGGTGCTAAAGCGTTACAGAACGTCGATCTGATTCGTAGCGCCGATATTGAGATGCGCGAGCTTTCGCGTCTCACCAAAGAAACCATTCACCTCGGCGCGTTGGAAGAAGACAGTATTGTCTACATTCATAAAATTGATTCGCTGTATAACCTGCGCATGTATTCACGCATTGGCCGTCGCAATCCACTGCACACTACCGCCATTGGTAAAGTGCTGCTGGCATGGCGCGACCGCGGTGAAGTCCAGGAGATTCTGAGGGAAGTTGAATTCCGGCGCAGCACCGCCAAAACGATTGTGACGGCAGAAGCGCTGCTGGCGGTATTGGATCAGGTGAAAGTGCAGGGATTTGGCGAAGACAATGAAGAGCAGGAAGAGGGCTTACGCTGCATAGCGGTGCCGGTGTTTGACCGCTTTGGCGTAGTTATCGCTGGACTGAGTATCTCGTTTCCGACTATTCGTTTTTCTGAAGAGGCGAAAAATGATTATGTGGCGATGCTGCATCGTGCGGCGCGCAATCTGTCTGAGCAAATGGGCTACCACAACTATCCTTTCTAATATGAAAAACGGGCTGTTGCCAGCCCGTTTTTCACACTTAATTGTCGACCACTTCGCCACTTTTCTTCAGCAGCGGACAATCCGTTACGCCGACAATCCCGCTGTCTGTGTGCAGATACTGTGCCGTGATCATGCCGCGTGCAGTGAGATAGCTGCATTGCAAGCCCAATCCCGCTGCATTCTTGTTGCTGCCGGTGAGTACGCCATAGCCGGTGAGCAGCATCGCTAACCAAATTAATGCCAACAGCATAATCGTCCGAATGAGTAGTTTCATCGTTTCTCCTTGTGATACACAACGCAGCGCTTCCGACGTTGCTGCGAATCTACTGTAACAGCATGCCTCTCTTTAGCTACCGAATCGATCAGAGATAACTGAAAGAGGGTCTCACGGGATAATCTGCTTTCAGCGGCTACCCATTATCTTTTGCGCCGGCAACGAGTAGAATCAGCGGCGGAGTAGATGTTTGATTTTTGACTACAGAGGCAGTTATGAACGAATTAGCCGCAAACACCAGCCCGTTGTTTAACTACGGTGTGCTGACCATCATTATTCTTGTGGCCTTTATTGTCTGGTTTTTCGTCAACCGCGCTAGCGTGCGCGCCAGTGAGCAGATTCGTTTGCTGGAAGCCGTTATCGAAGAGCAAAAGAAACAGAACGCGCTACTGCGCCGTCTTGTTGATGCACAGCCATCCACAGCAAAACCACAAGCGGATGAAGACGCGGATGAAGAACGCGATTTTATTCGGATGATCCCGGAACGTTAAGCTATTGGGATTTATGATGTAAGCGATGTAATGAATACCTGCTACGCACTGAAATGGTGCGTAGCAGGGTAGTGTTGAGTCGTAGAGAAATAATCGAGAACTGCACAAATAGCGACGAAACTGTGCACAATGAATATCAACTAAGATTAATCCTAAGGTGGATTTGTTAAATCAAGCTATTCAATGTTTTTTTCAACATTTAATTGTTTGGTGGATAGTTAAAATTGAGATAAATGCCACCGCATGTTAATGCGTTTATATGGGGCGTTTATTAAATTACTCTCCTGCTTTTGGTGCAAAACAATTAATAACTTATACTTGATAAAACTATTTGTACAAGATTTGAGCAGTGCGCAGATGTTGTGTGGCGGCTGAAATTTTTAGTGGAATATTTTATTGATGCCATATTAGTGCAATATTTTTGTCGTACTATTAACACCTTAAATTGCACGCCTATAGACATTGCCGCTGCGCTTGACTAAGCGATTATTTGGCGCTAACTACATTGACTGGTAACTCTTTTTTGCGTAGCTAATGCGTTGGGTGTCAATATGTTGCTTGATGAAGTGTATCGCCAAATAACTAATTATGTGCGTCATGTCGATCAGCGTTTAAAAATGGCTTGCCATTAATTTGCGGATATGTGATAACAAATCGTGGGTCAAACGAGGTACAATTCTGTTTATGTATGGCATCTTCAGTAAAGAAGTTACGAGTAAAGACGTTGACGTTGAATACCGCTTCCTTGCCGAACCTTAAATTAGTGCCTCATTCAGTAATGTCTCTGGTTTATCTGTAAGTCTGCCTGCGGGCAATATAATCATTGAAAGGAAATTTGCGAAATGGCAAAGATTAAAGGTCAGGTTAAGTGGTTCAACGAGTCTAAAGGTTTTGGTTTTATTACTCCTGCTGACGGCAGCAAAGATGTGTTCGTACACTTCTCTGCAATCCAGGGCAATGGTTTTAAAACTCTGGCCGAAGGCCAAAGCGTTGAGTTCGAAATCCAGGACGGCCAGAAAGGTCCTGCGGCGGTCAACGTTACCCCAATCTGATTTCGCCCTCAGGCTCGGTGCCATGCACCACTGAAACGAATCTTAAAGCCCTGTTCTGTGAACGGGGCTTTTTCTTTTATCCTTTCTGTCGTCTGGTGACCAGGGTAAACTGCGCCGCGAATCGCTAACCCGGAGTTATCTATGTCTTTGATTTGCCCACTTTGTCATCAGCCTTTACTGCAGCAGGCCACTAGCTTCCGCTGTGATGCGGGGCATCAGTTTGATCAGGCGAAAGAAGGGTACGTCAATTTGCTGCCGGTGCAGCACAAAGGTTCGCGCGAGCCGGGCGATAGCGCAGAGATGCTGCAGGCACGCCGCACATTCCTTGATGCCGGACACTATCAGCCGCTGCGCGATGGCGTTGCCGGGATCCTCGGTGATCATTTGAAGGGGCAAGCGTCACAGGTATTGGATATCGGATGCGGGGAAGGCTATTACACCGCAGCGATGGCCGATGCGTTACCGCAGGCGCAACTCTTTGGTCTTGATGTGGCGAAAGCAGCGATCCGCATGGCCGCTAAACGTTATCACGCGGTGAAATTCTGCGTGGCGTCCAGCCAGCGTTTACCTTTTGCCGACGCATCTCTGGATGGCGTGGTGCGCATCTATGCTCCCTGTAATGAAGACGAGTTGAGCCGCGTGATTAAATCGGGTGGCTATCTGTTAACGGTGACGCCGGGGCCCCATCATTTGCAGCAATTTAAAGCGCTGATTTACCGCGAGGTGCAGCTGCACGCGGCGGAGGAGAAAGTGTATGCTGGTTTTAAGCAGGTCGATCAACAAAACCTGAATTACAGCATGACGTTGAGCGGAAGTGAGGCAGTGAGCCTATTGCAGATGACGCCCTTTGCCTGGCGTGCGCGCGAAGAGGTGTGGCAAAATCTTGCGGCATCGAGCGTGTTTACCTGCGATGCCGATTTCATGCTGACACTATGGCAGCGTGGTTAACGCGCTTCCACCAGCGTATTGTAGATTCGTTCCAGGTCATCAAGCTGTTTGACGGCAATCAGCAGACGACGCTGCTCCAGCTGCATCACTAAAATGCCATCTTCCGACAGGTTCATACTTTGAATGCGGCGATAGTCGATCCACACGCTGCCAAAAAACAGCCCATTCTCCTTCATCAGCAGCTTCGGGCTGCGAACCCAAAATAGCCAAATCGCCATAAAGCACAGCACCATCAGCAAATTGGTGGTGAGTTGCGTGCCATGTTTATCAATATTGTTCCACAACAGAATCAGCAGCAGCACCACGAAAATAGCGCTGTCGATTTTGTGTCGACGGCGCAGGGCGACGCGAAGCTTGGTAGGACCATTTCGGCGCGGCAGGATCGCTTCATCATAAATGGCGAACAGTACGAAGCCTGCAATCAGCAGAGCGATCAGGGCGTCAGTCAGTGACATAAGATGTTCTTCCTCAATCGAAATTACCTCAACGTTGGCGCTCAGGTAATGCCGCTTTAAAATAGCCGGGAGCCTGGCTCCCGGCGGGGTGATTACAGACCGAGCAGGCCGATCCAGTAACCGAAGATACCGAGAGCGAAGAAGCCCACGATAATCCACAACGCATTCACCTTACGACGCAGTAGCCACATACAGCCAAAGGTCAGTAACAGTGGAATCAAGCCTGGCATCAGCTGATCGAGGATTGACTGGACGGTGGTGACGGTGGTTTTACCGGTCTGGTCGGTGATACGCGATACAACCAGCGGCACGTTCACATGCGTCCACTTGTTAACCAAGGCCCCCATCACAAAGAGGCCGAGAATCGACGCGCCCTCCGTAAGTTTCTGCAGGAAACCGCCGCCCATATCGCTGACGATATCCACGCCTTTACGGTAGCCGTACGCCACACCGTAATAACGCGTTAACAAGCGAACCGCATTAAACAGAATGAAGAACAGCAACGGACCCAGCAAGCTGCCGCTCATCGCGATACCGGCACCCAGCGCAGCAAACACCGGACGTACGGTGCCCCAGAAGATCGGGTCACCGACGCCCGCCAGCGGCCCCATCAAACCCACTTTAATGCCGTTAATCGCCGCATCATCAATCGGCGCACCGTTGGCGCGCTGCTCTTCCATCGCCATGGTAACGCCAAGCACCGGTGCCGCCACGTAAGGATGGGTGTTGAAGAACTCAAGATGACGTTTAATCGCCTGTTTACGTTCGTCGTTATTTTCTGGGTAGAGGCGACGAATCACCGGCACCATTGAGTAGCAAAAGCCCAGCGCCTGCATACGTTCAAAGTTCCACGAACCCTGAAACAGGTTAGAGCGCAGGAACACACCGCGGACATCGCCGGGGGTGAGTTTCTTTGGAGTGTTAGTTGTATCAACCATGATTTCACCTGTTCCTAGTCGAGTTCGTTATCGAGGTCATTGTTTGCAGGACCGCTAGTTGCCGCACCTGCAACACGGTTATATTTCGGTGCCAGCTGGATATACAGCACCGCCATCACCACGCCAATCACGCCAAGCGCAACCAGGTTGAAGTTGGTGAAGGCTGCAGTAACGAAGCCAAGGTAGAAGAACGGCATCAGGTAGCCCGCGCGCATCATGTTGATGACCATCGCGTAACCGACTACCACGATCATGCCACCGGCGATGTTCAGGCCGTTGGTGACCACGTCTGGGATGGAGTTCAGCAGTTCCTGAACCACATGAGTACCGACAGAAATCGCCACGATCAGTGCTGGAATCGCAATACGCATCGCCTGCAATACCAGCGCGGAGACGTGGATCCAGCTAATTGCAGTAAGGTTGCCTTTTTCGGCGGCCTTATCGGCGGCGTGCTGGAAGGCCACGGTGATAGTACGCACGATGATGGTCAGAACCTGACCGGCGGCTGCCAGTGGAATCGCCAACGCGATACCGGCACCGACGCTTTGACCACCGGCAATAACCAGGATGGTCGAGATAATGGAAGCCAGCGCCGCATCCGGTGCAACAGCGGCACCGATGTTCATCCAGCCCAGAGCAATCATCTCCAGCGTACCGCCGATGATGATACCGGTTTTCATATCACCGAGGACCGCACCAATTAAGGTACAAGCCACCAGTGGACGGTGGAACTGGAACTCATCAAGAATCGATCCCATCCCGGCAATACAGGCCACAATAAATATCAAAATGATTTGTAGCGTGGTTATCTCCATTGCATTTCTCCTCTGCAAGGTCTTTAAAATTCGCCCACATTTGCAGGCAAAGGGCGAACTACGGATTGACCTTGGCGATCAGGTCCATCATTTTCAGTCGCTGATCGCTGGACACTTTACGCACTTCCAGTTCGATACCGCGCTCGTTAAGTTTGCGGAACGCCGCGATATCCTTTTCATCGACCGATACCGCATTGTTCACCTGCGTTTTGCCCTGACGGAACGCCATGCCACCGATATTGACTGACTTGATGTCCACGCCTTGCTCAACAATCCTCACCACATCTGTGGGATTGGTGAACAGCAGCATCACCTTGTCATTGCCATATTTCGGGTTGTTCCACACGCGCACCATCTTATCGACATCCACCACGTGCGCGGTTACGCCGGGCGGGGCGACCTGCGTCAGTAAGGTTTTACGCACGTGATCGTTCGCCACTTCATCAGAAACAACGATGATGCGGGTAACGTTGGTCTCTTTCGTCCAGCGCGTGGCCACTTGGCCGTGAATCAAGCGGTCATCAATACGCGCCAGGCCGATTTTCATGTGATCGCCTGGTGCCATCGGCTTTTGTGGCTGAGCAGGCGCTTGCGCCGCAACCGGAGCAGGTGCTGCTGCGGCTGAAGCAGGGGTTTCCGTCTTGAGGGCTTTAACGCCTTCACGACCGGCTTCAACCGCGATATGAATCAGTTCTTCCAGTGAGGGATTGTCATCACGTCCCATCAGGGTTTCTACCAGCATCGGGATGTTAACGCCGGCGATGACATCATACCCCTCCTTGTCCACCACAATGCGGCTGGCCGCGTTGAATGGACTGCCACCCCAGGTATCGACCAGGAACAACACGCCCTTTGACGTGTCGAGATCTGCCAGCCGTGCCTGATACTTTTCGATTAGCGTTTCTGCATTTTCGCCGGGAACGAAATCAATCCATCCGACATTTTCCTGCTCACCTAACAGCATCTCTGCTGTTTTAAGCAACTGTTCTGCCGCCCAGCCATGTGTACCAATTACAATAGCAATGGTCACTTGCTACCTCCGTTCGCGTGAGAGATTCTCTGGCATTGCCGGGAATCATTGAAAATTACCGTTAGTGTTTCAGGTGGATCGTTAGTTGTGAGATAAAGAAAAGCATCAATAAATAAAACGAAACAATCCGCTACACAGCGATAAGGTCGCGATTTATTTTAGTGATCGAAAAAATAAAATATGTGATGTTTGTCAGTTATTTCGCGCGTAAGGGCGTTAATATGCGCTTTTGTACGATATTCATGCGTTTGCGTAGATATTTGTAAATGTAATAAATTTTTTTGACGCCGTTGATGTAACTGATACATTAGCCATCTGTTTATTACTCAGGAGTACCGGGCTTCAGCTCACCTTTATGGACCGTCACCGACGTCGCTCAACATGTTCTCAGCGCTTTCCTGCGCCTGCTTCCACGCTCTCCAGCGTTATCACCGCCTGTAACGATCTCTCGTCTCGCCCTCGGGTGCAGACTCAATTTCGTGCGCCCTCACGTTCAGTAAGGAGTCATTGATGGAATTTCTCTTCGACCCCTCAATTTGGGCGGGTTTGCTCACGCTGATCGTGCTGGAAATCGTTCTCGGCATTGATAACCTGGTATTTATCGCCATCCTCGCGGACAAATTGCCGCCGAAGCAGCGCGATAAAGCCCGTTTGATTGGTTTGTCGCTCGCCCTGATCATGCGTCTCGGCTTGCTGTCGCTGATTTCCTGGATAGTGACGTTGACGCGACCCCTATTCAGCGTAGGCGATTTCAGCTTTTCCGGACGAGATTTAATTCTGTTGTTCGGTGGTTTGTTCCTGTTATTCAAGGGAACCATGGAACTGCATGAGCGGCTCGAGAGCCGCGGACTCGAACATCAGGGTAATAAGAGCTACGCCAGTTTCTGGGCGGTGGTGATTCAGATTGTGGTGCTGGATGCGGTGTTCTCTCTCGATGCGGTGATTACCGCCGTGGGTATGGTGAACCATCTGCCGGTGATGATGACCGCTGTGGTGATCGCCATGGGCGTGATGCTGCTGGCCTCGAAGCCGCTGACGCGATTTGTTAATGAACATCCCACGGTGGTGGTGCTGTGCCTGAGCTTCCTGCTGATGATTGGTCTGTCACTGGTGGCTGAAGGCTTTGGTTTCCACATTCCAAAAGGTTACCTGTACGCCGCGATTGGCTTCTCCATCATCATTGAGCTGTTCAACCAGATTGCGCGCCGTAACTTTATTAAGCATCAGGAACATCGCCCGATGCGTGAACGCACCGCCGAAGCTATTTTGCGTCTGATGGGTGGGCGCCAGCGTAAGCAGTCCGCTACCACAGAAGAGACCTCGTTAACCGAAGCCATGCCGCAGGAAGCGTTTAAAGACGAAGAGCGCTACATGATTAACGGCGTATTGACGTTATCGCAGCGTTCAATTCGCAGCATTATGACGCCACGCGGCAACATCTCGTGGGTGGATGTTTCGCGTCCGCTGGATGAAATCCGTATTCAGTTGCTGGATACGCCACACAGCTTGTTCCCGGTGTGTCGCGGTGAGCTGGATGAAATTATCGGCGTGGTGCGCGCCAAAGAGCTGCTGGTGGCGTTGGAGCACGGTATGGATGTGGCGACCTTTGCCGCTAACACGCCGGCGATTGTGGTGCCGGAAACGCTGGACCCCATCAATCTTCTGGGCGTGCTGCGCCGTGCAAAAGGTAGCTTCGTGATTGTCACCAACGAATTTGGTGTGGTACAGGGCTTAATCACGCCGCTGGACGTACTGGAGGCGATTGCCGGTGAGTTCCCGGATGAAGATGAAACGCCAGACATCATTGCTGATGGCGACGGTTGGCTAGTGAAGGGCGGCACCGATTTGCACTCGCTGCAACAGCTGCTGGATCATCACGAATTAGTGAAGGCCGATGAAGATCACGCTTCATTAGCCGGTTTGTTGATTGCCCAGAAAGGGCAGCTGCCGCTGCCGGGCGAAGTGATTGACTTGCCACCACTGCACTTCCAGGTGATTGAGGCGACCGATTACCGTATCGATCTGGTACGCGTCACCAAAGATAAGCCATTCGATCATGAAGAACAGGCAGAGTAAGTGATCTGACAGACGTGAACAAAACGGCCATCCCGCAAGGAGTGGCCGTTTTTTTATGCGCTTAATTGCGCCTGATGCTGAGCCAGCCACAGCGGGAAGTCTTCGATGGGCATCGGACGCGCATAGAAATAACCTTGCAGATGGTCGACGCCACGCTCACGCAGATAATGCGCTTGCTCCGCAGTTTCAACGCCTTCCGCCACCAGCGCAATATTGAGGCGCTGCGCCAGTGAAATCACCATATCCGTGACGGTGGCGTTTATCGCATCAGTACCAATCGCGGCGGTGAAAATCTTATCGATCTTCAGTACATCCGGTTTAAGGTCTTTCAGATAAGCCAGCGAACTGTGGCCGGTGCCAAAATCGTCAATCGCCAGTCGCACACCAATCTCATGCAACTGCGACACCACAGATTGATCGATTATCGGTAAGGCATCACGTTCTGTCAGCTCGACCACCAGTTTCGGCATCGGATTGGCGGGCCACCAGATATTCTGCAGATCTTCCACAATCGCGCGATCGTGGAAATGGCTAGCGGCAACGTTAATGGCAATATGGAAAGAGGGACATTGTGGCAGAGTCGGCAGCGCATCCACCACCTTCGCCAGCACAAAACGGGTTAACGGCGCGATCAGATTTTGTCGCTCGGCCAGGGGAATAAACACGTCCGGAGCAATCCAGCCTTGTCGCTGATTATGCCAGCGCAGCAGCAACTCCATGCCATCGCATTCACCGCTTTTTGCGTTAATCAGCGGTTGGCAATACACCATAAATTCATTGGCTGTAATGCCATAGCTGATTTGCCAGCTAAGGCTCATGCGATTAGCGGTCGCCAACCAGACGATGTAACCTATCAACAGGCTCAACATCAGCGCCAGCGGCAGTTGCGAAGGCAGGGTGTTGAGCGCCAGCCGGGCGGGAGAGGGGCCATACAACGTAATGCTGAATGGATAACGTAGCGACGCCTGATCGTAAGCCACTTCATCTTCTGAGGGCTCGGTTTGCTCGATCAGCGGATTACCGTACTCAAGGCTTTGTCCGCCGACGTTGAAGATCGCACGCTCCACCCACGGCAACTGTGGCTCCAGCAGGTAATCGGTCATCAACTCGATATTGATGACCTGTAGCATCCCTTCTCGGTTATCCAACGATTTAGGCGTCCAGAGCAGCAGCACCGGCGATCCTTTCAACAGGTCATCATCCGTGGCTAACATCATGCGCTGATTATTGATGGCTAATTCAGGATAGGTTTGGCTGAAGGAGAGATTTTGCGGGCCAAAAATGCTTGAGCAATAGAGTGTGTCATTTTGCACCAACAGTACGGTGCGCACGGTTTGCAGCGCGGCAATTTTCTCAATCAGCGGATAGCGCACTTGTGCGCAGGGGACGCCAACCAGGCCGAGGGTGTTGTTGGCGGAAACCTCCAGCGGCGAGAACATCCGATCAAACCGTTCAATCGCGCGGGTGGCGAAATTCAGTGACTGTTGCTCAATACGCGATTTCTCTTCGATATAACGAAAAGTCAGCGTCAGGACCAGAACCAGCGAGGCGATCACTAACGCAATAAGCAGTCGCTTACGGCGAAATTGGCCCACAAATTGCTGGGGAACGAGCATCAGTAACCACCTTGCAAAACAAAGATTGAAGCCAAATTAACGTGTAGGTTATCGGCATTGAGGCGGCCAGGTTTAGCGCGGTTGAATAAAAAATACGGCACTAAAAAAAGCGCGGCCACTCAGGGCCGCGCTCAAAATCAATGTATCTGGTTTACTCAGTTGCGGGTAGCAACAGATGCAGAAAAAAATTAACTGTTGCTTTAATCGTCAGCGAAGCAAGGAAAATGATTAGTCGCACTGGACCTTAATCGCCAATCCACCGCGTGAGGTTTCACGGTATTTGGCGTTCATGTCTTTGCCGGTTTCGTACATGGTTTCAATCACCTTATCCAGGGACACGCGAGGTTCACTGGTGCGGCGCAGCGCCATGCGCGCGGAGTTGATGGCCTTGACTGAAGCGATGGCGTTACGCTCAATGCACGGTACCTGAACCTGGCCAGCGACCGGATCGCAGGTTAAACCCAGATTGTGTTCCATCCCAATTTCTGCGGCGACGCACACTTGTTCAGGGCTGCCGCCGAGCAGCTCCGCCAGACCGGCCGCCGCCATTGAGCAGGCTACACCAACTTCGCCCTGGCAACCCACTTCGGCACCGGAAATCGACGCGTTCATTTTATACAGCACGCCAATGGCGCCAGAAGAGAGGAAGTAGCGGATAAAGATGTCCGGCGTAACAGGTTCGATAAAGTGATCGTAATAGGCCAGCACCGCCGGCACGATACCGCAGGCACCGTTAGTGGGTGCCGTCACCACACGCCCGCCAGCCGCATTCTCTTCATTCACTGCCAGCGCAAACATATTCACCCAGTCGATCACATCCATCGGATCTTTCGAGTGCTTGGTTGATGAAACCAGCAGGCGGCGCAGCGAAGCCGCGCGGCGTGGTACGCGCAATGGACCTGGCAGCACGCCTTCCGTGTTCAGACCGCGATCGATACAGGCCTGCATGGTTTGCCATACATGGCCAAAATAAGCATAAATCTCTTCGCGACTGTGCAGCGCCAGTTCGTTCTTCATCACTAAACCTGACAGCGACAAACCGCTTTCACGGCAGTGGCTGAGCAGTTCGGTGGCGGAATGAAACGCCCACGGCACGGAAACTTCGTCCAGGACAGGCTGGCCGAATTGCTCCTCATCAACGATAAAACCGCCGCCGATGGAATAGTAAGTTTTACTCAGAATCATCACATCGCCCGCGAAAGCGAACACGGTCATGCCGTTCTCATGCAGCGAGAGGTTATCACTGCGGAACACCATGCCGCCTTCACGTGGGAAATCCACTTCGCGCGCGCCGTTGGCTAACAGCAGACGTTCGCGCTGCTCAACATCTTTGATGAACGCTGGAATGCCGTCGATATCGACGGTGGCCGGTTCGAAACCCGCCAGACCCATAATAATCGCGATATCGGTGTGGTGACCTTTGCCGGTGAGCGACAGCGAACCATAAACGTCGACCGCGACGCGCGTCACGTCCTGTAATTTGCCTTGTTCGGCCAGCAGATCGACAAACAGTTTGCCCGCTTTCATCGGGCCAACAGTATGTGAACTGGATGGGCCGATGCCCACTTTAAACATGTCAAAAACACTAATCACCGGTGACACTCCTCACAAATCTTATTCTGCACGGCACAAGCCGTTTATGCGGCTAATAGTAATCGTCCATGCCGTATAACGAGCAGCTTTTCGCATGAAATAAACTAATTATAAACCACAGAAATAGTTATCCGTTTGTACCGTTGTGAGGCAGATCGACTTTCGCTCTGAAAGCCTAACCAAGCGGGAGATTTAGGGCAGGGCGATTTGCTGACTCAGCGCGCGGATAATACCGGCGGTCATGCCCCAGATAAAGTAATCCTCGTACCACGACAGCCAGACCTGATGTTGGCGATGACCGCGGCGCAAGGTGAGATCGCTATAGCGGCTAAGACGCAGAGCTTCCGCCAGCGGCATGGCAAATGCGCTTTCTACTTCGTTAGGATTGAGCAGCAAAGCAAGATCAGCCGGAATAATGCCAACCACAGGCGTCACGGCAAAACCGGTGCTGCTGGTCACCGGTGGCAGAACGCCGATAATCTGTACCTGTTCCGGCTGAATACCCACTTCTTCCTGCGCTTCACGCAGCGCGGTATGGATGAGCGAAGCGTCAGTGGCATCCTGCATGCCGCCGGGAAACGCCACTTGTCCCGCGTGTTTACGCAGATGCGAGGAGCGTCGGGTGAGCAGCAAGCCAGGTTCCGCGCCGTCAATAACCGGCACCAGCACCGCTGCACGTCGTCCGCTGATGGCGCTTTTCGGGGCATGCAGTGGGGGTTGCAGTACAAAGCGGCTCAGGAACTGCTCAAGCGTTAAATTCATCTCAGGTCTCGTCGCGCAGGCTGGGCAAAATACGGTTCACCTTATGGAAGGTTTCCTGATATTCGGCATTAAGGTCGCTGTCGGCAACTAATCCGCCACCGGCGGCGCAGTAAAGCTGGTGGTTTTCCGCAATCAGCGTCCGAATGGTGATGCTGGTATCCATGCGGCCACACAGGCTGATGTAGCCAATGCTGCCACACCAGGCATTGCGCCGATGCGGCTCTAACTCTTCAATAATCTCCATCGCGCGGATCTTGGGTGCGCCGGTAATGGAACCGCCGGGGAAACAGGCACGCAGCAGATCGGTTGCGCTCAGCGTTTCAGGTAAACGCGCACGCACGGTACTCACCAGATGATGCACCGCCGGGAACGGCTCAACTACGAAGAGTTCCGGTACGCTGACGCTGCCGGGCACGGCTACCCGACCAATGTCATTGCGCAGCAGATCGACAATCATCAGATTCTCTGCGCGATCTTTCTCCGAATTAGCGAGCTTCTCTGCCTGTAAACGATCGGCTTCGGCATCAGCAAGGCGCGGCAAGGTGCCTTTAATCGGACGCGTTTCAATGTCCTGCTGCTGTAAAGAGAGAAAGCGCTCTGGCGACAAACTCAGCAGCGCACTGTCTGGCAAACGCAGGAAGGCGCTGAACGGTGCGCGATTTGCCTGCGTCAGGCGCAAAAATGCCTGCCATTCATCACCGCGATAGCTGGCCTGAAAACGCTGCGCCAGATTCACCTGATAGCAATCACCCGCTTGAATATAGGCCTGTACCGCGTGGAATCGCTGGGCATACTCCTCAAAACTGAGGTTCGATTGCCACTCGCTGGTCAGGGCGAAGGGGGCGATTTGCGGCGCATGCTGCGCATTTAACCAGTGCCAGCGCTGTTCGGCATCGGTTAGCGAAACCAGCGTCAGTTTCTGCAGGTGATGATCGGCAATCAACGCCCAGTCATAAATCCCCACCGCCATATCAGGCGTGTTGAGATCCTGCTGGGCGCGCTGCGGCAGGGTTTCAAAGCGCCGTCCCAAATCGTAGCCAAACAGCCCGAGGGCGCCGCCCTGAAACGGTAAATCAGCAGCAAAAGCGGGCGTGACACCCAGCGCGTCACATTGCTGTTGTACCAGCAGCAGCGGATCAGCGGAGGAATGAACGACCTCATCACCGCAGACAATTTCGGTGCTGGCGCCACGTGTGGTCAGCGTCGCGCGCGGATCGGCGGTCAGGATATCAAAGCGGTTATCCGCGTGGTCGGCCTGGCCAGAGGTCAGCAACATCGCCCAGCATTGGTGGGCTAGTGGCGCAAAAAGGTGTAACAGCGTTTCGGGCGTATACTTCAGAACGAGGCTTTTTACCATCATGGGACAAATCACTTCAGCAAGCAGGTCGTTAGCCTGGCATATTTTTTTGTTGCTGGCACCCGTTTGTTCCACGTGGTAATAATGCGTCCCCCATGCACCAGGAGTGAATTATGTTTACAGGTCTTCCAGCGTTATCCCATGAACAACAACAGCAAGCGGTTGAACGCATCCAGGAATTGATGGCGGGCGGTATGTCGAGCGGACAGGCGATTGCGCAAGTGGCGCAGGAAATTCGTCAAACTTACAAAGGTGAAGGCATTCGGGCGATGTTCGAAGACGATGAGGATGAAGAAGACGACAACGAATAACGCCCGAACGGATTTACAGCGCGGCGATAATTTTGATTTCAACTTTATACTTCGGGTTCATCAAACCGGCCTGCACGGTGCAACGCACCGGCGCATTGCCCGGTGAAACCCACGCATCCCAGGCGCGATTCATCGCCGGGAAGTCGCTTTTCTCCACCAGAAAAATGGTGGCGTCGAGAATCTTGCTCTTATCCGATCCGACGCGCGTCAGCATGGCGTCAATCACCGCCAACGCATTGGCAGTTTGCGCTTCTGCATCATCATCCAGATTTTCCGGTACGCTGGTGTAATAGACGGTTTGGTTATGTACCACGGCTTCTGACATGCGGTGCTCTGGATCAATACGCGTAATGGTCATGCTGTTCTCCTTTAATTTTGCTGCGCTAGCCTGCCATATCCCGGGGGCGCATGTCATCTGTTGTGGTTGCCCGCCTGGAATCCTGACATAATTACAGTGGTTTTTATTTTTGATGTGAGGAAGTGTGGCAGACGATTTTGCAGCTGATGGCGCACTGGCGCAGGCAATTCCGGGCTTTAAACCGCGTGAAGCACAGCGCCAAATGGCCAAAGCGGTGACCGAAGCGGTTAAAACAGGCGGCGAGCTGGTAGTTGAAGCGGGCACCGGAACCGGTAAAACCTATGCCTATCTGGCGCCAGCGTTGCGGGCGAAGAAAAAAGTCATTGTCTCCACCGGATCCAAAGCGTTGCAGGATCAGCTTTATAACCGCGATCTTCCCACCATCGCGCGGGCCTTGAAGTTCAGCGGCAAAACCGCGCTGTTGAAAGGGCGCTCCAACTATTTATGCCTCGAACGTCTTGAGCAACAAAATCAAACCGGCGGCGATGTCAGCGTGCAGGCGCTGGGCGATTTAATTAGCGTGCGCGGCTGGTCGTCAGAAACCACCGATGGCGACGTCAGTAACTGCAACGGCGTGGCGGAAGACAGCCCGATCTGGCCGTTTGTCACCAGCACCAACGATAACTGCCTCGGCAGCGATTGCCCGTTGTATAAAGATTGCTTCGTGGTCAAAGCGCGTAAAAAAGCCATGGACGCGGATGTGGTGGTGGTGAACCATCATCTGTTTCTCGCCGATTTAGTGGTGAAAGAGGGCGGCTTTGGCGAACTGATCCCAGAAGCCGATGTGATGATCTTTGATGAAGCGCATCAGCTCCCCGATATCGCCAGCCAATATTTCGGTCAACAGTTGTCGAGCCGTCAACTGCAGGACCTCGCCAAAGACATCATCATCGCCTACCGCACCGAAGTGCGTGACGTGCAGCAGCTGCAAAAATCCGCCGATCGTCTGGCGCAATGTGCGCATGATTTTCGGCTGACGCTTGGCGAACCGGGCTTCCGTGGCAACCTGCGCGACCTGCTGAGCGACAACAACATCATGCGCATGTTTACCTTATTAGATGATGCGCTCGAACTTTGTTATGACGTGATCAAATTGTCGCTTGGCCGTTCCGCGCTGCTGGATGCCGCCTTTGAGCGCGCGGCACTGTATCGCACGCGGCTGAAACGTCTGCGCGCCATTGATGAGCCGGGCTTCAGCTATTGGTATGAGTGCAACAGCCGCCATTTCACGCTGGCGCTAACGCCGCTGTCGGTGGCAGAACGCTTCCGTGAAGTGATGGACAACCGTAAAGCCGCGTGGATTTTCACCTCCGCTACGCTGGCGGTGAATGAGCAGATGAGCCATTTCTCCAGCCGCCTTGGTGTGGATAACGCCACCACCATGATCCTCGATAGCCCGTTCGACTACACTCAGCAGGCGCTGCTGTGCGTGCCGCGCAACATGCCGGAACCGAATCATCCGGGCGGCGCGCGTCAGCTGGCGCGCATGATGAAGCCGCTGATTGATGCCAACAAAGGCCGCTGCTTCTTTCTCTGCACCTCGCACAAGATGATGCGGGAATTAGCCATTGAGTTTCGTGCTTCTATGACCTTGCCGGT
This sequence comes from Enterobacter ludwigii, assembly GCA_900068845.1. Taxonomy (GTDB): domain Bacteria; phylum Pseudomonadota; class Gammaproteobacteria; order Enterobacterales; family Enterobacteriaceae; genus Pantoea; species Pantoea ludwigii_A. The sequence continues at coordinate 280,468 of CEFQ01000005.1, read as the reverse complement.
GCTGCTGCAGGGTGAAACCAGTAAAGGACAATTGCTGAAGCAGTTCCTTGAAGCCGGTAACGCTTTGCTGGTGGCAACCAGCAGCTTCTGGGAAGGTGTTGACGTGCGCGGTGATGCGCTGTCGTTGGTGATCATCGACAAGCTGCCGTTCACTTCGCCAGAGGATCCGCTGCTGAAAGCACGCATGGAAGATTGCCGCCTGCGCGGTGGCGATCCGTTTAATGATGTGCAGCTGCCCGATGCGGTGATCACCCTGAAGCAGGGCGTGGGGCGTTTAATTCGTGATACTGAAGATCGCGGCGTGTTGGTGATTTGCGATCAGCGTCTGGTTTCTCGCCCTTACGGCGGCTTGTTCCTTAACAGTTTGCCGCCGACGCCGCGCACCCGCGATATTGCTCGCGCTATCGAATTTGTACGTCAGCCTGTGGATCACTAATTTGTGCCAGGTTGTGTTAAGATGCGCGCCATTTTTTGACTCTCTGAGGTTGTTATGTCCGCCCGAATTTTAGCCCTGGATACGGCGACAGAAGCCTGTTCTGCCGCGCTGCAAAATCTGCAGCAGATTGATGCCCGCTTCGAAATCGCTCCGCGCGATCACACCCAGCGTATTCTGCCGCTGATTCAGGAACTGTTGCAGGTGCAGCAGCTGGAGCTGACCGCGCTTGATGTGCTGGCGTTTGGTCGTGGTCCGGGCAGTTTTACCGGTGTGCGTATCGGCATTGGTATTGCTCAAGGGCTGGCGCTTGGCGCGAATCTGCCGATGATCGGCGTCTCTTCTCTGGCGACTATGGCGCAGGGCGCGTGGCGTTTAACCGGCGCGACGCGCGTGTTGGCCGCGATCGACGCGCGTATGGGCGAACTCTATTGGGCTGAATATCAACGCGACGCAAACGGCGAATGGCAAGGTTCGGAAACCGAAGCTGTGATCAAACCCGAAGTGGCGATGGAACGTATTGCCGCATTGACCGGTGAATGGACGACGGTGGGTACAGGTTGGCAGGCCTATCCACATTTGTTGACCTCACCAGGCGCACCGCTTATCGCCTCAGAGGTGGTGTTACCGGCGGCGGAAGATATGTTGCCGCTGGCACTCAGCGCCTGGCAGCGTGACGAAGCGGTTGCGGTGGAGCATGCCGAGCCGGTTTATCTGCGCAATGAAGTGGCATGGAAAAAGTTACCGGGACGCTAAGTCGCGCGCAACTTATCTGCGCGTGCTCAGTCTAATCAGAGAAATAACAGGAGAAGTGCTATGCCAATAAGTCGTAAAGGGATGTCTGGCGCTCTGTTAGCCTGCGCGATGCTGCTCAGCGGCTGTGTTTCGGTGCCAGATTCAATTAAAGGAAGTTCTGAGCTTCCACAGCAAGATTTACTGCGCGTAATGAATGCGCCGCAACTGTTTGTTGGCCAGGAATCACGTTTCGGCGGGAAAGTGGTCAAGGTAACCAATCTCAACGGCTTAACCCGCGTGGAAATTGCCACCCAACCGCTGGATGAGAGCGCGCGTCCGCGTTTAGGCTCAGCCTCGATTGGCCGCATTTATGCCGACATTCGTGGTTTTGTTGATCCGGTCGATTTGAATAATCAATACATCACCGTACTCGGCAATATTAAAGGCACTGAAAAAGGTGATATCGGTAAGGCCAGCTACAACTTTGTGGTGATCGATGTGCGCGGTTATCAGCGTTGGCATCTGACGCAACAGGTGATGACGCCGCCGGAACCGATCGATCCTTATATTTGGTATGGTCCAACGCGGCATCGTCCGGGATATTGGGGACCCAATCCTTATTGGGGTATGAATCTCGGCCAGCCCGCGCAGGTGCAAACCATCCTCACCGAATAAGATGTTCATTGCGTTATTTACGGCCCGGTCGCGGTGCTCGCGAACGGGCCTTTTTATTGGGCGCGCAACCGATGCGCGAAATTTAGTGATGCGCTTCGCAACCTGAAAATGCCGAAACAGGCAAACTGGTACAATCAGTTAAAATATTGTTAACAACATTGATTGTCGAGGCAGCGATGGCTACGCAACAAGATTATCGGGGTAATTCTTTGAATAAAGTTTGGCTCAAACGCTATCCGGCAGATGTTCCTGCGGAAATTAATGCGGATCGTTACGCTTCATTGATCGACCTCTTTGAGCATGCAACCGAGCAATACGCCGAACAGGTGGCTTTCATTAATATGGGGCAGCCGATGACGTATCGACAGCTGGAAAAGCAGAGCCGCGCTTTTGCTGCCTGGCTGCAGCAAGGTCTTGGGCTGAAGCAGGGCGATCGCGTGGCGCTAATGATGCCAAACCTGCTGCAATATCCCGTCGCACTGTTTGGTGTGCTGCGCGCTGGCATGGTGGTGGTTAACGTCAACCCGCTCTACACGCCGCGCGAACTCAAGCATCAACTGATTGACAGTGGCGCCAGCGCCATTGTCATCGTCTCGAATTTTGCTCATACGCTGGAAAAAGTGGTGGCTGAAACGCCCATCAAGCATGTGATGCTGACGCGCATGGGCGATCAGCTGGCGCCGGTGAAAGCCACGCTGGTGAATTTTGTCGTTAAATACGTGAAAAAACTGGTACCAAAATACCATTTACCGGGTGCGGTGCCGTTCCGCAGCGCCTTGTCGCAGGGCGAGCAGATGAGTTATCAACGTCCCACCGTCACCAATGACGATCTCGCTTTCCTGCAATACACCGGTGGCACCACTGGCGTCGCCAAAGGCGCGATGCTGACGCACCGTAATATGCAGGCCAATCTGGAACAGACCAAAGCCACTTACGGCAAGCTGCTGCGCCCAGGTAAAGAGCAAGTGGTCACCGCGCTACCGCTTTATCATATCTTTGCGCTGACGGTTAACGGTTTGCTGTTCCTTGACCTTGGCGGTACTAATCTGCTGATTACCAATCCGCGCGATATTCCCGGCTTTGTCAAAGAGATGAGCAAGTTTCCGTTTACCGCCATCACCGGCGTAAACACCTTGTTCAATGCGCTGCTCAATGATGCCAACTTCAATAAGCTCGATTTCACTACCCTGCGCCTGTCAGCCGGCGGTGGGATGGCGGTGCAGAAAGCCGTTGCTGAGCGCTGGGAGAAACTTACCGGGCACTATCTGCTGGAAGGTTATGGCCTGACCGAGTGTTCACCGCTGGTATCGGTGAATCCGTATGACATCACCTGCCATACCGGCAGCATTGGATTGCCCGTGCCATCCACCGATGTGCGCATCGTTGATGATGAAGATCATGAGGTTGCGCCGGGTGAACCGGGCGAGCTGTGCATTCGTGGCCCCCAGGTGATGACCGGCTACTGGCAGCGGGCAGAAGCCACCGATGAGGTGCTAAAAAATGGCTGGCTGCATACCGGTGATATTGTTACCGTTGATAGCGAAGGCTTTATTCGCATTGTCGATCGTAAGAAAGACATGATTCTGGTGTCAGGCTTTAACGTGTATCCTAACGAGATCGAAGATGTACTAATGCAGCACGAGAAAGTGCGTGAAGCCGCAGCGATTGGCGTTCCCAGCGATCTATCGGGTGAAGCGGTCAAAGTCTGCATCGTGAAGAAAGATCCTTCACTGACGAAAGAAGAGGTGCTGGATCATTGCCGTCGCCAGCTTACCGGCTACAAAGTGCCGAAGATTATCGAGTTTCGTGACGAGTTGCCGAAGACCAACGTGGGCAAAATCTTGCGCCGCGAATTGCGTGATGAGGCGAAGCGAGAAGGGCAGTAACGCGCCATTCTCCTCAGGTTAACGCCGGCACAGTCCGGCGTTTTTATTGCTTTTAACAAGGAGCGCTGCGCGTAGTTTGCCGCAGCGAGAAAGACAACGTGAATTACACCCTGATCGACCAAAATGACCAACTGGCCGCCGTGTGCGAGAAAGCACGCCAGCACGCCGCCGTGGCGCTGGATACCGAATTTGTGCGCACCCGCACCTACTATCCGCAGCTCGGCCTGATTCAGCTGTTTGATGGCGACCAGCTGATCCTGATCGATCCGCTTAACATCAGTGACTGGACGCCGTTTGTGGCGTTGCTGCAGGATAAGCAGGTCACCAAATTCCTGCACGCCGGTGGCGAAGATCTCGAAGTGTTCCTGCATCGCTTTAAATGCCTGCCCGATCCGATGATAGACACGCAAATTCTGGCGGCCTTTACCGGCCAGGCACTGTCGTGGGGGTTTGCCTCGATGGTGATGCATTTCAACCAAATCGAGTTGGATAAAAGCGAATCCCGTACCGATTGGTTGGCACGTCCGCTGACCGAGCGTCAATGTGAATATGCTGCAGCGGATGTCGCCTATCTGCTGCCCATTGCTCACCAGCTGGTGGCGCAAACCGAAGAGGCCGGCAACATGGCGGCGGCCTTAAGCGAATGCAATATGCTGTGCCAGCGTCGGCTGGATGTGCTGCAACCGGAAGAAGCCTGGCGCGACATCACCAATGCATGGCAACTGCGTCCACGTCAGCTGGCTGCGTTACAGCGTCTGGCAGCATGGCGCCTCAATATCGCGCGTCAGAAAGATATGGCGGTGAATTTTGTGGTGCGTGAAGAGAATCTGTGGAAAGTGGCGCGCTTTATGCCGGGCAGTCTCGGCGAACTCGACCATTTAGGGCTAAATGGCCATGAGATTCGCTTCCACGGTAAAGCAATGGTGGCACTGGTGGCGGAAGCACAGGCGCAGGATGAAGCCACTTTACCGCCGCCGCTGCCGAATTTGATCGACCATCCGCACTACAAGCAGGCGTTTAAAGCCATCAAAGCGCTGGTGCAAAAGGTAAGTGAAGAGAGTGGTTTCAGTCAGGAACTGCTGGCCTCGCGTCGCCAGATCAATCAGGTGCTGAGTGTGTACTGGGGATTGAAAAACGCTTCGCGCACACCGGAGTTAATGACGGGCTGGCGCGGTGATTTACTGAAAGCGGGTATCGACGAGATCCTGCAGGCGCTCTAAGCGCAGCATTTTCCCCTGCGCAATACCGCAGGGGAAAATCAGGAAACCGCTTTAATCATTTAGGAACGTCTTCCGGCTCCGGCAGCGTCACGTTGAGCTCAAGGATAGAAATATCATCCCCTTTTTGATCCAGCTGAACGGTCACCATATCCGGGTCAATTTTTACGTATTTACAGATCACTTCCAAAATATCGCGCTTCAGCTGCGGCAGATAATGGGGCTCACTGTCGCCCCTTCTGCGTTCGGCTACGATAATCTGCAGCCTTTCCTTGGCTATATTGGCTGTGTTCTTCTTACGGGATAAAAAGAAATCAAGTAATGCCATTGGTTATCCCCCGAACAGGCGTTTAAGGAAACCCTTCTTCTCTTCTTCAATAAAGCGGAAGGGGCGTTCTTCGCCAAGCAGGCGATCTACGGTATCAGCATAGGCTTTACCGGCGTCAGCGTTTGCGTCGAGGATCACCGGCTCACCCTGGTTAGAGGCGCGCAGGACAGATTGATCTTCTGGGATGACGCCAACCAGTGGAATGCGCAGAATTTCCAGCACGTCTTCCATGCTCAGCATATCGCCGCGGGTAACGCGACCTGGATTGTAACGGGTCAGCAGCAGATGCTCTTTCACGGGATCCTGACTGTTCTCAGCACGACGAGATTTCGAAGAGATGATGCCGAGAATACGGTCCGAGTCACGTACTGAAGAGACTTCTGGGTTGGTGGTGATGATTGCTTCATCGGCGAAGTACAATGCCATCAGCGCACCGGTTTCGATACCTGCTGGTGAGTCGCAGACGATAAAGTCGAACTCCATCGCCGCCAAATCGTTCAGCACTTTCTCAACGCCTTCACGCGTCAGCGCGTCTTTATCACGCGTTTGTGAAGCCGGCAGAATGTAGAGTTGCTCAGTGCGCTTGTCACGAATCAGCGCCTGGTTCAGCGTCGCATCACCCTGAATAACGTTTACAAAGTCATAAACCACGCGGCGTTCACAGCCCATGATCAAATCGAGGTTACGCAGGCCGATATCGAAATCGATTACGACGGTTTTTTTGCCTTTCTGCGCTAACCCAGTGGCGATGGCCGCGCTTGACGTGGTCTTGCCAACGCCCCCTTTACCCGATGTAACTACAATAATGCGTGCCATAAGTGTTGATTTCCTTGACGAAAGAAAAGGGGCTTAATTAAGTGTCTGAATGGTAAGCGCGCCCTCTATCAGGCTGAGGCGCGCCGCTTTACCAAAGAATTCCGCCGGAATTTGATCCATCATCCAATATTCCCCGGCAATAGAGACCAACTCTGCGGCGAGGTTGGTGCAAAAAATCTGGCTGTCGCTTTGTCCGCCGACGCCGGCCAACGCACGGCCGCGCATCATGCCGTAAATATGAATGTTGCCGTCGGCGACCAGTTCGGCACCGGCGCTCACGCTGCTGGTGACGATGAGATCGGCGTTGCGCGCATAAATCTGCTGGCCCGAACGCACCGGCGTATTGACGATGCGGGTTTTACTGGCGGCATCTGCCACCGCTGTCGGGACAATGGGTGCGGCTTCAACTACCGGTTCACTCACTTGCTTGCGGCTCTCTTTACCTTCGGAAAGAACCGGCAAACCGGCGCGGGCAATCATTTTTTTCAGGGCTTCATCTTTGCAACCGCTGACACCGACGATGCGCAGACCGGTCGCCATCACCGCTTGTTGCATCTGTTTCCAGTTAATGTCGCCAGTGAGCGCTGACACATTCAGCACCACCGGCGCATTCAGCAAAAAGGCAGGTGCCTGATCGATTTTGTCCTGTAGCGCCTGACGAATCACCTCGGGTTGCGAATGATGCAGATGAACGACTGACAGGGTAAAACTGCTTCCCTTGAATTCGATTGGCGTTTGCGACATCTGTGCTGACTCAGTCCTGTTTTACGACCCTTAAATGTACGTCGATAAAATCGGCAATAACATCAAACGGTCAATATTCGAAGTTCTGCAAGCATGTTATAGTTACTGCTATATTCAGGCAAGTGACGCCACCGGTTAATTCGAGTAAAAAATATGTTTTGTGTGATCTACAGAAGCCCACAACGTGAACAGACTTATCTGTATGTTGAAAAAAAAGACGATTTCTCACGGGTACCCGAAGAACTGCTGCGTGGCTTCGGCAAACCCCAGTTGGCAATGGTGCTGTCGCTGGATAAGCGTGACAAGCTGGCTAACGCGGATATCAATAAAGTTAAGCAAGGTTTAAGCGAACACGGCTATTATTTGCAAATTCCACCGCCGGTTGAAAGTCTGCTCAACATTCATCTCGATCAGGGTAAAAAAGATTAATTCAGATTCATCTGTAAATATATCCTGTAGAAATAATCAGTGCTATTTACGTTAATTAATCGCCCGCTTTAACCCTTTATTGCGGGCAATTATCCAGGCGTTTAGCTGATTTTGTTGTATACGATTAACGACTTTTGACAATTTACGCCACGACTGCCGGCCTAAACCCGCTAATATATTCTTCCTCAGCCTGTCGCGTTCCGGCACTGAGCCAGACTTAATCGCCAGAAGCGCTGGCGGCAAACACATCCCAAACACAACCAAAGCAGGGGAATAGCATGTATCAGCATCGTAACTGGCAGGGCGCTCTGTTGGATTACCCGGTCAGTAAAGTGGTATGCGTCGGCAGCAACTATGCGAAGCACATTAAGGAAATGGGCAGTGCCACGCCAACCGAACCGGTTGTGTTTATCAAGCCGGAAACCGCCGTGTGCGATCTGCGCCAGCCGCTGTCGATTCCAGCAAATTTTGGTGAAGTGCATCATGAAGTGGAACTGGCGGTGCTGATTGGCTCGACGCTAAAGCAGGCGAGTGAAGAACACGTGGCGAAGGCGATTGCGGGTTATGGCGTGGCGCTGGATTTGACCTTGCGCGATGTGCAGGCTGGTTTGAAGAAAGCCGGCCAACCGTGGGAGAAATCCAAAGGTTTCGATAATTCCTGTCCGCTGTCGGGTTTTATCCCTGTTTCTGAGTTTAGCGGCGATCCACAAAACACTGAGCTGAAGCTGGTGGTTAACGGCGAGGTGCGTCAGCACGGGACTACCGCCGATATGATCCACAAAATTTTGCCGCTGATTGCCTATATGAGCCAGTATTTCACCCTGCGCGCGGGCGATGTGGTATTGACTGGTACGCCTGAAGGCGTTGGCCCGATGCGATCTGGCGATAAGCTGGAAGTATCGCTGGCCGGCCACGGTATTTCTACTCGCGTACTGTAAAACTTGCATCACCGCACCTGAACCTTTATAAGGTGCGGTTTGATTGCTAACCCGGACCGCCATCATGACTGAACAACCTTTCTGGCAGACTAAACGCCTTGACCAAATGAACGACGCAGAGTGGGAATCCCTGTGCGACGGCTGCGGCCAATGTTGCCTGAATAAGTTGCAGGATGCGGACACCGATGAAATCTACTTCACCAACGTTGCCTGTAATCAACTGAACATCAAGACCTGCCAGTGTCGGAGCTATGAGCGTCGTTTTGAGTTAGAAGAGAATTGCATCAAGCTGACGCGTGAAAACCTTACCAGTTTTGAATGGTTGCCGCGGACTTGCGCGTATCGCGTGTTAGGCGAAGGTAAATCCTTGCCGGCCTGGCATCCGCTGATCGCGGGTTCTAAAAAGGCGATGCATGCGCAGCGCATTTCAGTGCGATTTATTGCGGTGCGTGAGAGTGAAGTGCGGGATTGGGAAGAGCATATAATTGATCGACCTGATCGCAACGGATAATCACGCAACAGGCAGCTAAGGCTGCCTGTTTTGTTTGTGCTTAACGACCGAACAGATCGCGGCGTTTAGGTTTAAATGGTTGTGCAATCAACACCAGCAGCGCCACCAATAGATAAGCGGCAAAAATCACGATCATCCACTGCGGCATGCTCCAGGTCAGGAAAGTCCATCCACGTTCGGCGCAGTCACCGCTGGCCACGAACACTGAAGGCAACCATTTATCCAGCGGTAACCAGCTTGGGAAGCGTGCGGCAAAGTCGCAGGTGACAAACGGATTAGGATGCAGCTGAATCATGGTGTGATCGTAAGAAAGGCGCGTACCTTCAATGGCGCTATAAATCCAGATGAGGATTGCCGCCCAGCGCAGCGGAGTTTTCGGCGCTAGCGCCCCAACAATGCCCGCACCCATCACGCCAAATAGCGCACAACGCTCATAAATACACATTACGCAGGGTTGCAGCCCCATTACGTGCTGAAAATACAAGGCTGTTAATTCAAATGCTAACGCCGTCAGGGCCAGCAAAAGCCAGGCACCCCGTCCACGCGAGCATTGATTCAAATATCGCAACATATTGCTTTTCCTGTAACCGTTAATGTTTCGCAGTGTAAACCAAAAGCGCAACCGTGCCAGCCAGGTAACGGGAAAAAATCATGTACAAAAATGACTTAAGTCGCGTTGAGGCCTAAAAAAATTCTAGCTGGCACCTTATCCGATACGTGCAAGCCGCAGATGCAGCGCAAACGTGTGCTTGTGCAGGCAATTTCCTCTGAATTCAAGGCTGAATTTTGCGCCAGCGCGCGCTTTTAATCGGTTGGCAGGCTATTTCCGCTATAGCCGCTCTGGTATGATGAGTCGCATTACGATAAAGAAAGCAACGAGAAATAAATGCTATGGTGATTAAGGCGCAGAGCCCCGCGGGATTTGCTGAAGAGTATATTATTGAAAGCATCTGGAACAGTCGTTTTCCGCCGGGATCTATTCTACCTGCCGAACGTGAGCTTTCTGAACTGATTGGCGTGACGCGTACCACGCTGCGTGAAGTATTGCAGCGTCTGGCGCGCGATGGTTGGTTGACGATTCAACATGGCAAGCCGACACGCGTTAACGACTTCTGGGAAACCTCCGGTTTAAATATTCTCGAAACTCTGGCCCGACTCGATCATGATAGCGTCCCGCAGTTGATTGATAATCTGCTGTCGGTGCGCACGAATATCTCTTCGATTTTTATCAGCCGTGCGCTGCGTCATCATCCAGAAAAAGCGCGCGAAGTGCTGGAGAATGCGCTGATCGAGGAAGACAAAGCAGAAGCTTATACCGAGCTGGATTACCGCGTATTCCGTGGCTTGGCTTTTGCTTCAGGTAACCCGATTTATGGTCTGATTTTGAACGGCCTGAAAGGATTGTATACCCGCGTCGGTCGTCACTACTTCTCAAGTCTGGAAGCGCGTGAACTGGCGCGTAACTTCTATCGCCAACTGGCTGACCTGTGCGTGGCGAACCCGTCGCAGGAGCAGATTGTCGATAGCGTGCGCGAATATGGTCGCCGCAGTGGTGAGATTTGGCACAAGATGCAGAAGAGCATGCCGGATGACCTGGCCAGCAAGCGATAAAAGAAAAACCGGACTTTTAAAGTCCGGTTTTTTTTGGCCTTACAAGGCTGGGCCGCGCGTGGGCGAGCGATCCAACAACTCTACGCTGCCATCTTCATTCTGCTGTTCCAGAATCACATCAAAACCCCACAAGCGATGCACATGCTTCAACACTTCTTTGCGGCTCTTATCGAGCGGCGCACGTTGTTGCGGCACATAACGCAGCGTCAGCGAACGGTCACCGCGTAAATCGACGTTATAGACTTGAATGTTAGGTTCCAGATTGCTCAGATTGTACTGGGCAGACAGTTGCTGACGGATAGCGCGATAACCCGCTTCATCATGGATTGCGGCAATTTCGAGGAAGTTGTTACGATCGTCATCCATCACCGTGAACAGGCGGAAATCACGCATCACTTTAGGCGACAGGAACTGGCTTATAAAGCTTTCGTCCTTAAATTCGCGCATGGCAAAATGCATGGTCTTCAACCAATCGGAACCGGCCACGTCCGGGAACCAGTAGCGATCTTCTTCGGTTGGTGTCTGACAGATACGTTTGATGTCCTGGAACATCGCGAAGCCGAGCGCATAAGGGTTGATGCCGTTATACCACTGACTGTTATAGGGCGGTTGGTATACCACATTAGTGTGACTGTGCAGGAACTCCATCATAAAACGTTCCGACACTTTGCCTTCGTCATACAGATGATTAAGGATGGTGTAGTGCCAGAAGGTGGCCCAGCCTTCGTTCATCACCTGCGTTTGTTTTTGCGGATAAAAATACTGGCTGACTTTGCGCACAATGCGCAACACTTCACGTTGCCAGGATTCCAACAGTGGCGCATTTTTTTCCATGAAATAGAGCAGGTTTTCTTGCGGTTCAGATGGGTAGCGCGATGCCGCAACGTGGACCGACTCTTTCTCTTTACGCGGCAGCGTGCGCCACAGGGTATTCACCTGGCTCTGCAAATACTCTTCACGACTTTGCTGACGGGCTTTCTCTTCCTGCAGCGAAATTTTCTGTGGGCGTTTATAGCGATCCACGCCGTAATTCATCAGCGCATGGCAGGAATCGAGCAGCCGCTCCACTTCCTCCACGCCATAGCGCTCTTCGCAGTCGGTAATATAGTTCCGCGCAAACAGCAGATAATCCACAATGGAACTGGCATCGGTCCAGCTGCGGAACAGGTAATTGTTTTTGAAGAACGAGTTGTGACCGTAACAGGCGTGCGCCATCACCAGCGCCTGCATGGTCATGGTGTTCTCTTCCATCAAATAAGCGATGCACGGATTGGAATTGATGACGATTTCATAAGCCAGCCCTTGCTGACCGTGCTTATAGCGTTGTTCGGTTTCGATGAATTTCTTGCCAAATGACCAGTGTGCATAATTGATCGGCATACCTACACTTGAGTAAGCATCCATCATCTGCTCGGAGGTAATCACTTCGATTTGGTGCGGATAGGTTTCCAGTCCGTAGCTTTTGGCTACGCGGTCAATTTCAGCCAGATAGTCATCCAGCAGTTCGAAGGTCCAGTCGGGTCCATCACTGAGTCGTTTACTGTTGCGGGTTGGCTCGTCAAAGATTGTCGTCATAGCGCACCTCTGTTTTGCAAGCGGCAGGAATAACCTGTCACGATCGTTTAAGGCCTCATCCTGAGTAAAGATGGCCCAATAAAACTGAGCGAACACTTCAATGATAGTCCACTGTCGCCTATCCGAAACTGAATCTCAATCGAATTCTTTTGGCAGAAAATCATTCAAAAAGCGCTAGTTAAGTTGATACTTGCTTCAAATGTTGGTTTTAATTTAATTTGCAGAATAATGTTCTATTTATAAGAGCATTGTATGACTGCGGCGCTTTCTCCTGAAAAAAGTCAAAACCGCTGCCTTCCGCATAATAAATTGCTGATTAAGGGATTTAAGGCATAAAAAATCCTGATTTTTGATGCGTTGCATGATTTTAGTGTGCAGTCAGGTAAAAAACATGTGAAATAAGTCAGTTGAATGTAAGATTTGAGTGGCGGTCGGGTTATGCTGTGTTGGGCTGGGTTAATAGTTAATTATTCTTTTGCTGCGACGAGGGGCTTATGCGCGTAGTGATTCTTGGTAGTGGTGTTGTCGGGGTGGCGAGCGCCTGGTATCTGGCGCAGGCCGGACATCAGGTCACGGTTATTGATCGCCAACCGGCCGCCGCGCTGGAAACCAGCGCCGGTAATGCGGGACAGATCTCACCGGGCTATGCCGCGCCTTGGGCGGCGCCGGGTGTTCCGCTTAAAGCGGTCAAATGGATGTTCCAGCGTCACGCGCCGCTGGCGGTACGTCTCGATGGCAGCAAATTCCAGCTGGAGTGGATGTGGAATATGTTGCGGAACTGCGACATGCAGCATTATCAGGAAAATAAAAGCCGCATGGTGCGTATCGCGGAGTACAGCCGCGACTGCCTTAAAACGTTGCGCGCGAGCACGGGCATCGCCTATGAAGGTCGTCAGGGCGGCACGCTGCAACTTTTCCGCACTCAACAACAGTTCGAAAGCGCCAGTAAAGATATTGCCGTGCTGCGAGATGCGGGCGTTCCCTACGAACTGCTGGAAGCGCATCAGCTAAAAAATGTTGAACCCGCGCTGGCGGCGACGGCGCACAAACTCACCGGCGGTTTACGTCTGCCCAATGACGAAACCGGCGACTGCCAACTGTTTACCCAACGTTTGGCGGAGATGGCTATGGCGGCGGGTGTGACTTTTCGCTTCAACACTTCTGTCGATCAGTTATTGCGTGAGGGCAACCGTATTTATGGTGTGAAGTGTGGCGATGAGGTGATCAAAGCCGATGCTTACGTCGTGGCGTTTGGTTCCTATTCAACGTCGCTGTTAAAAGACATCCTTCCCATCCCGGTTTATCCGCTGAAAGGCTATTCGTTGACCATTCCGATCAAGAACGCCGATGCCGCCCCGGCTTCCACTGTTCTTGATGAAACCTACAAAGTGGCGGTGACGCGCTTTGATGATCGTATTCGCGTGGGTGGTATGGCAGAAATTGTTGGTTTTAACACCAAACTGTTGCCGGCAAGACGCGAAACGCTGGAGATGGTGGTCCGCGACCTCTATCCTGAAGGCGGATTTGTCGAACAAGCCACGTTCTGGAGCGGATTACGTCCGATGACGCCAGACGGTACACCGATTGTTGGGCGTACACCGCTCTCCAATCTTTATCTCAACACCGGCCACGGTACGCTGGGATGGACCATGGCTTGTGGTTCCGGTCAGCTTTTAGCTGATTTAATTTCCGGTCAGAAACCGGCGATTGCTGCAGATGATTTGTCTGTGCTGCGCTACCTGCCAGGTTTTGAGCCACATTCTTCGCCGTTGCGTAACGCTAGCGCGGCGCGTTGAGACCTCAGGGAGAGTAAAAGCATGTCACGTCCAACCGGTGCCACCCTCAATCAACAGGCACTGCGTCATAATCTGGCTGTTGTACGCCAGGCGGCACCGCATTCACGCGTCTGGTCGGTGGTGAAAGCCAATGCCTATGGGCACGGTGTGGCCCGCGTCTGGCAAAGTCTGGCAGAGACTGACGGCTTCGCGCTGCTGAATATGGAAGAGGCAATCTTACTGCGTGAGCAGGGCTGGAAAAAGCCGATCCTATTGCTGGAGGGTTTCTTTCACGCCGACGATTTAGCGCTGATTGATCGTTATCGACTCACTACCAGCGTACACAGTAACTGGCAGATACAGGCGCTGGCTAAAGCGCAGCTGTCGGCGCCGGTGGATGTTTATCTGAAAATTAATAGCGGTATGAATCGACTGGGTTTTCGTCCTGAGCAGGCACAGGCGGCGTGGCAGAAACTGCGCGCTTTGGCCAATGTCGGTGAAATGACGCTGATGGCGCACTTCGCTGATGCTGAGAATCCACAAGGATTGGTTGAGCCGATGAAGCGCGTCGAATTGGCGGCGGAAGGGCTTAATTGCTCGCGTTCCCTGTCTAACTCGGCTGCCACGCTGTGGCATCCTGAAGCGCACTTTGACTGGGTGCGCCCCGGCATTATCCTCTATGGCGCGTCACCGAGCGGCGACTGGCAAGATATCGCCAGCACTGGATTGCAGCCGGTCATGACGCTCAGCAGCGAAATCATTGGCGTGCAGCAGCTGAATGCGGGTGATGGCGTGGGTTACGGCTATCGTTATCACGCCAGCGGCGCGCAGCGCATTGGCATCGTCGCCTGTGGTTATGCCGATGGCTATCCGCGTCATGCGCCTACCGGCACGCCAGTTAGCGTTGATGGCATACGCACACAAACGCTAGGCGCCATCTCGATGGACATGATGATGATCGATTTAGACCCTTGTCCGCAGGCTGGTATTGGCTCGAAGGTTGAGTTGTGGGGTAATCAGGTGAAAATCGATGAGGTGGCGAAAGCCGCCGGAACGGTGGGATACGAGCTGATGTGTGCGCTCGCCCCCCGCGTTCCGGTTGAGGTTATTTAAGTGCGGTAACGCGACCGTGCATCTTCTTGCTGCAGCGCCAGGCAGTTATCGCCAGCGCTGCGCCGATCAACATCATCAATGCCAGTGACGATTTCTCCGCGACGGGCAATGCCACGATTGCCATACTTCCCCCCGCACCACATGCCATCTGAATAAATCCTTGCAGTGCCGAGGCAACGCCCGCTTGCTGTTGATAGGGCTCCAGCGCGTAGCTGGTGGCGGGGCCGACCGTAAACGCCAATCCGGCGACGGAAACCGCCACTGGAATCATGTACAGCGACCAATGGTTTTGCCACGCCGCGGGTAACAGCGTAGTGCCCATCATTAACAGAATTGCGCCCATTAACATGGTGGCGAAGCCCATCGCCAGGCAGAATGGGCGTCCCGCTTTGCGAATGGTTTTGTTCACGAAGGCGCTAACCAACATGATCCAAAAACCATTGGCGCCAAAAGCGAAGGAGAATTGCAGCGGCGTCAGGCCGCCTTCGGTCATCAGCACGTGTGGCGCTAGCGACACATAGGTGAGCACCATGCCCAGCGCACCAGCGTTAGCGAACGCAAAGGCGAGGAAGCGCGGTTCACGAGCGATGGCAGCATATTGCGCCAGCGGTAGACCTTTTACGCGCAGCGTGTCCGCAGGACGCGTTTCTGGGAGCCACAGCAGCACGATCAATCCGATTACCACAGCATAGCCGCACAGGAACCAGAACGGCATACGCCAACCGTAGGCTTCGGCCAGAATCCCACCCAGCAGGGGCGCCAGCGCTGGAACGATATTCAGCGCACCGTTAAGGAAGCCGTAAGCGCGTGCAGCATCTTCACCGCTGAGACGGTCGCGCACGCCACTAAACGCCACCACTGCGGTGCAGCACACGGCGCAACCCTGAATAATACGGGCGAGGAAGAATACCGGCCACAGCGTGCTTGTCGCGGCAATCGCGCTGCCAATGATGTAAAGCGCGAGACCGATCAACGCGAGGGGCTTACGACCAAAATTATCCACCAGCGGACCGGTAATCAGTTGGCCGATGCCCATCACTAATAAAAACAGTGGAATAGTGATTTGGATCAGGCTTACCGGGCTGTTAAGACCTTCGGCGATTTGCGGCAATGTAGGGAGGTAGAGATCAATGCCCAGCGGCGCCAGCAGCACCAGGCTGAGAAGTATTAAGGTGAATTTTTGCATGACGAACCAAAACGACCTGTTAAACAAGCCGGAAGGGTAATGACTCTGTGGGGAAAAAGAAAGGGATAAAAAAAGCGATGCCTGCCAAAGTGCACAGGCATCGCCTCGAGGGTATTAGTAAGCGCCGTCGCGACGGACTACTACGCCAGCAGTTTTAAACAGGATCGCGATATCAGTCCACAGTGCCCAGTTCTTCACGTACCAGGAATCAAAGTAAACGCGCGTGTCGTAGTCAATGTCGTTACGACCACTGACCTGCCACAGACCGGTCATGCCCGGTTTAGCCATCAGGTAGTAATCGACGTCACCGGCATAACGCTCCAGTTCAGCTTCAATCACCGGACGCGGGCCCACCAGACTCATTTCGCCGCGAATCACGTTCCACAACTGTGGTAATTCATCAAGGCTGGTTTTGCGCAAGAAGTTACCAATTTTGGTCACGCGCGGATCGTTTTTCAGTTTGAAGTCACGATCCCACTCGGCACGCGCTTCCTCGCTGGTCGCCAGCAGATTTTGCAGCACTTCCTGCGAGTTGGTCACCATTGAGCGGAACTTCAGGCACTTAAACTTAACGCCATCTTGCCCAACGCGTTCATGACCATAGATTGCATTGCCACCGTCACGCTTCACCATCGCACACAGCAGACCAAATACCGGTCCCAGGAACAGCAGCAGCATTGACGCCACGACAATATCGAAGGTGCGTTTCAGGAAACGAGAAGAGCGTTTTGCCAGGTTATTACTGACGCGCAGGATCATCACTTCATGGCTGAAGATAAATGACATGTCGGTGCCATACAGCGGCACGCCGCGCAGCGTTGGGATCACGGAAATCGAACGGCACTTCATTTTAGACAGGAACTTTAGCCATTTATCGCGCACCACTTGCTGCTCAAATTCGGTGGCGACGATAAATTGCGTGTTGTCACGGTCCATGGTTTGCCAGTTAATGTCTTTCCAGGTGATCACCGGAACGCCGTTAACTTTCTCGTGCTGTTGGTCATCATCCAGCGAGATAAACGCCTGCACGTTATAACCGAGGATCTCTTCGCTTTGCAGCGCCGCGTAAGCTTCCATGGCGTTTTTACCGGAACCAATAATGATGGTTTCCTTTTGCCATTGACCAGCACGGTTGATCGCACGTTTAACGACGGCACGCATCAGCGGCAGCAGCAGCAGGGCATAGGTCCAACTGAACACCCAAACCATGCGCGAGAAGTCCCATTTTGAAAAGGCAATTAACGCCAAATCAAGCAGAGAGAAAACAAACAGCGTTTTAATCACTTCTTTTAATTCAAACCAAAATGGCTTGCGATAGGTGTAGTGACGCATACGTACCCAGAACCAGGCGGTGCAAAGTACGGAAAGGCTAAATTGAGCAATAAATCGGTATTCAATCTGCTGAGGCGGAATAAAGGTATCCAGTTCGCCCCAAATACCTTGAACAGTGGCGGCAGATAAAAACAATGCCAGATTTAACGCAATTAAATCTGAGAAACTAAGGGCGACTTTTGCGATGAGATTTTTGCGCAGTCCGCTCCACGAGCGGGTTGCATTATTCATTATCAAAGTACTTGCCATAAAACCTGCTCTCTTTTCTTAAGTAAAAGATGGCCTGACCAGAATCAAGTACACGCTCAGGAGTGGTCCGCTGAAAAGTAGAAAGAATAATTCTTTCAGCGAGATATAAGTCAGTGCTGCCATAAGCGCTGCAAGGAAAGGACCGTTTGAGACGTGATGCACGTCACGAAAAGCTGCAGCAACGT
Source organism: Enterobacter ludwigii (assembly GCA_900068845.1). Taxonomy (GTDB): domain Bacteria; phylum Pseudomonadota; class Gammaproteobacteria; order Enterobacterales; family Enterobacteriaceae; genus Pantoea; species Pantoea ludwigii_A. The sequence continues at coordinate 262,730 of CEFQ01000005.1, read as the reverse complement.
TTAAGAGTATGCAGGAGTTATTTGACAGAGTTAATATGGAAATAGTCTGAAAAGGAAATAAATGACTAAAGAAATAATTGGCTATTCGATTGAAATATAAGGTTAAAAGTTAATTAATCGCGAATATAACGCTTCATTTTAAGACAACTTTTCGGAATGACCGCCATTTCCATCAATGGCGGCACCAGCCAGTCAGGCGGGTTTTTTTAGTACCCACAGGTCCTGTTGCTTGTCATAGTGTCCGATTTGCAGATCGACAGCTTCGCCATCAATCCATGCCGGTACACTGGTTTCAACATCCCAGCCGTCGAGTTGGTCACTCAGGCCGGGATTGGTGTGGCAGGGAATACTCACCGTATCAACGTTGTCAGTATTGAACTCTGCATCAACAATTTCATAACGACCAATCTTCACCACGTGTCCCATTACTTTCTCCCGTATTAACTGGGTTGAATAGTGAGCATAGTCGCTCACACGCAGTTTACGAGCGATAACGCCTCGGATTATTCTTTGTCTTCACTGACGCGCACACCTATTTTCACGATCTGATTGTCTTCTTTTTCCGCTACTGTCCAGGTTAATTGCTTCCACTCCACCTGATCACCGACGACTGGCGTACTGCCCAGCAAACTCATCACCAGCTGACCTAACGACTGCTGATCGTTGGTTTGTTCGTCCAGCTCAAGCCCGTAGATTTGCGCCACGTCGCGCAGGCGCGCTTCGGCATCCAGAATAAAGTCGCCAAAGAAGCGCTGGTCGAGCGATACCGGGGGGGTTTGGCTGAACATTTTCCCTAATGCCGGTAAATCGCGTTCCCGGCCAATCACACAGAGAACATCGCCTTCTTTCAGGCGCGTATTACCATTGGGATGCATTAACGCGTTATCACGAAACAGGGCGGCGATGCGGGTTTCGCGCGGCATCTGCAAATCACGCAGCGCTGCACCAACGCACCACTTGTCTGCGCTCAGCTGATAAATGAACTGCTCCCACGGATTTTCGGGATGGATATCCAGACCCACCCGACTGATTGGCGAGGCCGTTGGCGGGACCACCACTTTGGCACGTTTGGCGGCATAGCCTAGCGACGTACCTTGCAGCATCAGTGACACCAGCACCACAAAGAAGGCGATATTGAAGTAAAGCTTGGCATTCTCCAGGCCAGCCATCATCGGGAACACCGCAAGGATAATCGGCACTGCGCCACGTAGGCCAACCCAGCTGATAAAGATACGTTCACGTCCGGTGAAGCCCTTGAAGGGCAACAGGCCAACCAGAATCGACAGCGGGCGCGCCACCAGAATCAACCACAGCGACAGAATCATCGCCGGTACCGCGATATGCCATAAATCGGACGGCGTCACCAGCAAACCCAGCACAATGAACATGCCGATTTGGCTCAGCCAAGCCATGCCGTCAAACGTTTGCAATATACCGTGGCGGTTACGGATGGGGCTGTTACCCAGCAGGAAGCCGCAGAGATACACGGCCAGAATGCCGCTGCCTTCCATTACGGTGGTCAGCGCAAACACGATGATGCCGCCACTCACGGCCAGCAGCGGATATAAACCTTGCGCCAGATTGATTCGGTTAATCAACTGCTGCAGCGCCCAGCCGCCGCCCAGACCTAATACGATGCCGAGACCAAATTGCTGTACCAGATGCACCACGAACATCCAGCTCAAGCCCGACTGGCCTTGTTGAATCATGTCGATCAAGGTGATGGTCAAAAACACCGCCATCGGATCGTTGCTGCCGGATTCAATTTCCAGCGTTGAACTGACGCGTTCGTTGAGCCCTTTATCACCCAGCAGCGAAAACACCGCGGCGGCATCGGTTGAACCAATAATCGCGCCGATCAGAAAGCCTTGCATAAGATCGAGCTTAAACAGCCAGGCGGCAGCCACACCGGTTAAGCCAGCCGTGATCATTACGCCGACTGTCGCCAGTGAGAGCGCTGGACCGAGCGCTACCTTGAGGGAAGACGCTTTGGTGCGCATACCGCCATCCAGCAGGATAATGGCCAACGCAAGGTTAGAGACCAGATAGGCGACTGGATAGTTATCAAACGCAATGCCGCCAATGCCATCAATACCGGCCAACATGCCTAGCGCGAGAAAGATGACCAAAATCGGAATGCCGAGGCGCGAGGAAAAGGAACTGAGCAAAATACTTGCTGCTACCAGCACGGACCCAATAATAAACACACTGTAAATCATGCTGGTATTCAACGGCGTTCTCCTGCGGCGGGGCAAAAAAGACAAACTGCGGGGGATTCACACAGACAAGGTGGAAAGATAATGCCTTATCAATAGCTTGTCAGCGCTTAATTGCACATTTTTTCATTCTATGGGGTCGCATCCCATATACAGCTAAATTTGTGTGAAAAATCATCAGTAAATGGCAGGAAGTGAGCGGGGCTGCTGTAAAGAAAAAGCCGGTCACTGACCGGCTTATGGATTTAGGCTTCTGCTGCTTGTTTATGGAAAAGTTCTCTAAATACTGGATAGATGTCTTCTGGCTCGCGAATATGTTGGATTGCGAAGTTATCAAATGTCGCTTGCAGATGTTCATACTCGCGCCACAAGGTCTGATGCGCGCGGCGCGTAATCTCGATGTAGCTGTAATAACGTACAACCGGCAGAATATGTTTGGCTAAAATCTCGTGACAAAGCGGCGAATCGTCCGCCCAGTTATCACCATCTGACGCTTGCGCAGCATAGATATTCCACTGCGAAGGGTCATAACGCTCTTTAACCACTTCATCCATCAGTTTCAACGCACTGGAGACAATGGTGCCGCCCGTTTCCTGCGAGTAGAAAAACTCCTGTTCGTCGACCTCTTTCGCCTGAGTGTGATGGCGAATGTAGACTACATCGACGTTCTTATACGTACGGCTCAGGAACAGATACAGCAGGATGTAGAAGCGCTTCGCCATATCTTTGGTCGCCTGATCCATCGAACCTGAAACGTCCATCAAACAGAACATCACGGCCTGGCTGGAAGGTTCTGGCCGCTTCTCGAAGTTTTTGTAGCGTAAGTCAAAGGTATCGATAAACGGCACACGATCAATGCGCGCGCGCAATTCAGCAATCTCTTTACGTAAACGTTCCTCTTCCAGTAACTGCGCCGGTTCGCTGTTTTCCACTTCCGCTAGCGTAACTTCCAACTCGTTGAGCATGCGGCGTTTACCTGCCGTCATCGCTGTGCGGCGTGCCAGCGAGTTCTGTAGTGAACGCACCACGCTAATGTTAGCGGGCGTACCGTTTGAGGTGAAGCCAGCACGGTGGGTCTTATACTCATTCAACTGACGATGCTGATTTTTACGCAGGTTAGGCAGCGCCAAATCTTCAAACAGCAGATCGAGATATTCATCTTTAGAAATCTGGAAGACGAATTCATCCTGGCCTTCCCCGTCCTGACTGGCATTACCCTGACCGCTGCCGCCACCGCCGCCACCACCTTGCGGACGCTCAATACGATCGTTTTGCACGAAATGATCGTTCCCCGGATGAACGCGGTGGCGATTACCGCCGCGACCCTGATGGAAACTTGGCTCGTTGATATCGTCAATTGGAATCGAGACCGATTCGCCGCTCTCGACATCGGTCACCGAACGCTTATTGATGGCCTCGGAGATCGATTGCTTGATTTGCGACTTATAACGGCGCAGAAAGCGCTGCCGATTGACGGCGCTTTTATTCTTACCGTTTAGACGCCGATCGATAAAATAGGCCATAAAAATCCCCCAAACTGCATTGCAAGCTAAGGCCGGGAGAACCCGGCCTCCTGTGGCAGCACCGCAGCGCCGCGACGCTTACAGATAACGATTATGAAGACTTACGCACGCGAAGATACCATTCGCACAGCAAACGTACTTGCTTGCGGGTATAGCCTTTTTCCATCATGCGATCGACAAAATCATCGTGTTTTTTCTGCTCGTCCGTTGAGGTTTTGGTATTGAACGAAATCACTGGCAGCAACTCTTCGGTGTTCGAGAACATTTTCTTCTCGATAACCGTGCGCAGTTTTTCGTAACTGGTCCAGTTCGGATTGCGTCCGCTGTTTTGCGCGCGGGCACGCAGCACAAAATTCACAATCTCGTTACGGAAGTCTTTCGGGTTACTGATTCCTGCAGGTTTCTCGATCTTTTCCAGCTCGGCGTTCAGCGATTCGCGGTCAAATAGCTGTCCGGTGTCAGGATCGCGATACTCTTGATCCTGGATCCAGAAATCAGCGTAGGTGACATAGCGATCAAAGATGTTCTGACCGTATTCAGAGTAGGACTCCAGATAGGCAGTTTGAATCTCTTTGCCGATGAACTCTGCGTATTTTGGAATCAGGTAGCCTTTCAGGTGCTCCAGATACTTCTCAGCTTGATCCTGAGGGAACTGCTCACGTTCAATTTGCTGCTCCAGCACGTAGAACAGGTGAACCGGGTTGGCCGCCACTTCGGCATGGTCGAAGTTGAACACGCGCGACAGAATTTTAAACGCGAAGCGGGTTGAAAGGCCGTTCATGCCCTCATCAACGCCCGCATAATCGTGATACTCCTGCCAGGATTTGGCTTTTGGATCGGTATCTTTCAGGCTCTCGCCATCATAAACGCGCATTTTTGAGTAGATGCTGGAGTTTTCCGGCTCTTTCAAACGCGACAGAATTGAGAAGCGAGCCAGCGTTTCCAGCGTTCCCGGCGCGCATGGCGCAGTAGTCAACTCACTGTGATCCAACAACTTGTTGTAAATCTTAATCTCTTCGGAAACGCGTAAGCAGTAAGGCACTTTGACGATGTAAACACGGTCAAGGAAGGCCTCATTGTTTTTGTTGTTACGGAAAGTGACCCATTCTGATTCGTTCGAGTGCGCCAGAATGATGCCGTTGAACGGCAGGGCGGAGATGCCTTCAGTACCGTTATAGTTACCTTCCTGGGTGGCGGTCAGCAGGGGATGCAGCACTTTAATCGGTGCTTTAAACATCTCAACGAATTCCATCACACCTTGGTTCGCGCGGCAAAGAGCACCTGAATAACCGTAAGCATCGGGGTCATTCTGTGCGTGATTTTCCAGTTTGCGGATATCCACTTTACCCACTAACGCCGAGATATCCTGGTTGTTCTCATCGCCAGGTTCGGTTTTAGCGATAGCAACTTGCTCCAGAATGGATGGCCACACTTTCACTACTTTGAAACGGGTAATATCGCCGCCAAATTCATGCAGACGCTTCGCTGCCCAAGGCGACATGATGGTGCCAAGATAACGCCGCGGCACGCCATACTCTTTTTCCAGAATATTGGCGTCTTCCTGAGGATTAAACAGGCAAAGAGGATGGTCATTTACCGGGCTGCGTTCACCGTCGGCGCTCAAAACATAAATAGGCACACGCTGCATCAGCGCTTTCAGGCGTTCAGCCAGCGAGGACTTACCGCCACCCACCGGGCCCAGTAAGTAAAGGATCTGTTTCTTCTCCTCCAAACCCTGCGCGGCGTGTTTCAGGTATGAGACAATTTGCTCAATCGCTTCCTCCATACCGTAAAACTCTTCAAAGGCAGGATAGCGCCCCATAACGCGGTTGGAGAAGATTCTGGAAAGGCGTGGCTCTTGCGCAGTGTCAACCATCACCGGCTCACCGATGGCCATTAATAGTCGCTCGGCAGCGTTGGCGTATGCACTGCGATCCTGTTTACAGATGGCGAGGAATTCCTGCAATGAGAACTCTTCATCCTTGGCAGCTTCATAACGCTGACGATAGTGATCGAATATATTCATAGCGATGCCCGTCCTTTCGTTTTTAGCACAGGTAAAGGAGCGTAATAAAAGTTTGTAGCAGCTCCCGGAAGATATTCTTTATGGAGTACAGCAACCCTTATGCCAACCTGACATTTTTTATCGGGATACACAGTTCTTATGGTTACTCTGCTCGTACAAAAAAGTCTCGTCTTACATTTAACTGTAGAAGGCATTCAGAAAACCTGCAGCCACTTTTCTCCTTATTCAAAGGTATATCAATAACAAAGTCTCATAAGCACCGAGGCAATTAACCTAAGCAGGCAGAGCGTGAAGGCACCTCAGATAATTCCCTTCGCTGCGGTTAGAGCATCATTAAACGTTAACCGATAGCAAAAATTTGGTTAGACTCTGCGTGTGATTGTTATATTAATGGGCTGAAAAAATTGTGAACCAATTCAAACTTAAAGCGCTTGCTCTTGCTGTCCCTTGTTATTTTGCGGCGTTCGGCACTCATGCAGAACCGTTATCTCTTGGCGCTTCGGTCATTTATGCGCAGTCACCTTATCGGGGTGGACAAGACCGCTACCTGCCCATTCCGGTGATTAATTATGAAGGTGAGAACTTCTGGTTCCGTAGCCTGCAAGGTGGCTATTACCTGTGGAAAGATCCCCAAAATCAGCTGTCGCTGACGGTGCTGGGATCGCCGCAGCAGTACGATCCGAAAGACAATGATTTGGGCGATATGAAAGACCTTGATAAGCGACGCATGACGCTGATGGCCGGCGCCAGCTATCGTCATGTTGCCGATTGGGGCATCGTGCGCACGACATTGCTGGGCGATGTGCTGAATAACAGCAACGGCATGATTTGGGATCTCACCTATTTATATCGCTTCGAATTCGGCGCCTTTAGCCTGACTCCAGGCATTGGTGCCATGTGGAATAGCGCCAATCAGAACCGCTATTACTATGGTGTCTCATCACATGAAAGCGCCCGCACTGGCATCTCTGAATATCATCCAGATGATAGCTGGTCACCGTATGTCGAAATGAACGCGAGTTACAAAATCACTGAAAACTGGAATGCCAGCTTGTCGGGCCGCTACACGCGCTTCGACAGTGAGATCAAAGACAGCCCGATGGTCGATAAGAGTGGCCAGTACACACTCTGGACCGGCATCAGTTATAGCTTCTAATGTTGAAATGAACGCCTCTTAATGAGGCGTTTTTCTTACATTGCACCAATTAGGATCCCCGGAATGGCGCAACAGGAGGAGTTATGAAGACTATTCAATTTCACAATGAATCGATATTACCCGCGATAGGCCAGGGTACCTGGTATATGGGCGAGAACGCTGCGCTACGCAGCCAGGAAGTGGCGGCACTGCAGGCCGGTTTAGATCTTGGATTAAAGGTGATTGATACGGCTGAAATGTATGCGGAAGGCGCCGCCGAGGAAGTGGTCGGTGAAGCGCTACGTGGACGTCGCGAACAGGCTTGGCTGGTGTCGAAAGTTTATCCATGGAATGCCGGTGAAATCGATGCCATTGACGCCTGCGAACGTAGCCTGCGCCGTCTGCAAACCGACCACCTCGATCTTTATCTGCTCCACTGGCGCGGCAATGTGCCGTTAGAAGAAACCATTCGCGCGATGGAATCCTTACAACAGCAGGGCAAAATCCGTCATTGGGGGGTATCGAACTTTGATTATGACGATATGCTTGAGTTATGGCATGAGCCCGGCGGCAATGCCTGTTTAACCAACCAGGTGCTTTACCACCTGGCTTCGCGCGGGATTGAGTATGATTTACTGCCTGAATGCCAGCAGCGCCATATGCCGATTATGGCCTATTGTCCTTTAGCGCAGGCTGGTCGACTGCGCCAGGCGCTCTTTGATGACCCGCATCTTCAGCAGATTGCACAACAGAAGGGCATTAGCGTGGCGCAAGTGATGCTGGCCTGGGTCATACGCCAGCAAGGTGTCTTGGCCATCCCTAAAGCGAGCAGCGTTTCACATGTCGAGCAAAATGCCGCCGTGCTTAACATCGCGCTATCTCATGAAGAACTCGCCATCATTGATCGAGCATTTCCCGCTCCGCAGGCTAAAACAGCCTTGGATGTGGTTTAGCGGCGCAAAAGCGCCGCTTCGTCTTACTTATTAACGATGCGAATCGTCGTTCCCATACGAGAGGGTGATTCACCCGCGCTTTTTAACGGCTTACTAATGCGCGCTGTTTCGACGCAAACCATAGTTTTGTAGCCTTCATTCGGCATGTCGCCCATGCTGCAGGATAACTCTGGGCCTGGATTCCAGGTGACAACGTCACTTTGATAATGGTGATATACCTCAATCTGGCGTTTACCACCTTTATCGTGAATCACACTGCAATCATCGGCAGCGGTATGAATACGGTCCACCCGGTTAGGATAGGTCTGTTTACCGTCTGATGCGCCAACCGCATTATCGTTAACTTTATCGATAAAACTGTTACCTAATCCACTCACTTCGACCTGCGTAATATCCGTGACGTGGAAGTAGCTGTGCAGCGCCGCCGTGGCTTCATAATCACCGTGGGCTTCAAGTTCAATTTCACAATGTTCAGCTATACGGAAACGAGCGAGTAGGGTGAAATCGTGCGGCCACAGCTTTTTAGTTTGTGCATTGCTTTCCAGCGTAAAGGTCAGTAACACCGCATCTTCATTTTCGTCATGTGCGGTCAGCGTCCACGGCATATTGCGCGCAAAACCATGCGCTGGCTCACCAGCTGGACCAAACCACGGCCAGCAAATCGGCACGCCGCCACGGATCGCTTTACCCGTCGTAAACAGGGTCTTTTCGCTGAGCCAAATGACCGGTTGCTGACCGCTAGGCTGCCACGAGAGCAAATGCGCACCTTGCAACGCTATAGCCGCACGCACTTTGGGATGGCTGATCACCACAATCGGCAAATCACCTACCTGGCGCTGTGACAGATAAGGGGTGATTTGATTCACTACCGGAAGGGTATAAAGCGTATCTTGCATAGTCAGACCTTCTCTTTATCCAGTCGAAAAAAAGGGGCGACCGAAGTCACCCCTTGTCTGTTTAGCTGGTTAGCTTACTTAGAAGCAACCAGTGCAATCAGATCCAGAACTTTGTGTGAGTAACCGGTTTCGTTATCGTACCAGGAAACCAGTTTCACGAAGTTGTCGTTCAGCGCGATACCGGCTTTAGCATCGAATACTGAAGTCAGCGTTTCGCCATTGAAGTCAGTAGAAACGACGTCATCTTCGATGTAGCCCAGAACGCCTTTCATTTTGCCTTCTGACTCAGCTTTGATCACTGCACAAATTTCTTTGTAAGTCGCTGGTTTTTCCAGGCGAACAGTCAGGTCAACAACAGAGACGTTTGGCGTTGGAACGCGGAAAGCCATACCAGTCAATTTACCGTTCAGCTCTGGCAGAACCACGCCAACTGCTTTAGCTGCACCGGTAGAAGATGGGATGATGTTCTGCGCTGCGCCACGACCACCGCGCCAGTCTTTGTGAGACGGGCCATCGACGGTTTTCTGAGTCGCGGTTGTTGCGTGAACGGTAGTCATCAGACCTTCAACGATACCGAAGTTGTCGTTGATAACTTTAGCCAGTGGTGCCAGGCAGTTGGTGGTGCAAGACGCGTTAGAAACGATGTCCTGGCCAGCATATTTGTCAAAGTTAGCGCCACGTACGAACATTGGGGTGCTGTCTTTAGATGGACCAGTCAGAACCACTTTCTTCGCGCCAGCAGTGATGTGTTTACGCGCAGTTTCGTCGGTCAGGAAGATACCGGTCGCTTCAGCAACAACGTCAACACCCACTTCGTCCCATTTCAGGTTAGCCGGGTCTTTCTCAGCGGTAACACGGATTTTCTTACCGTTAACAATCAGTGCACCGTCTTTCACTTCTACAGTGCCGTCAAAACGACCGTGAGTAGAGTCATACTTCAGCATGTAAGCCATGTAATCGGCGTCGAGCAGATCGTTAATCGCGACGATTTCGATGTCAGAACGCTGCTGCGCAGCACGGAAAACGATGCGACCGATACGGCCAAAACCGTTAATACCTACTTTGATAGTCATATATTCCACCAGCTATTTGTTAGTGAATAAAAGGTTGGCTGTAAAATTACAAAAACCTTACCAGGCGTCAAGCGGAATCGTGTCAATTGTTGCGACAGGTCAATTCCAACACCAGGAATAATTCGTTGCGCAATCGCTTACGCAGCACCCTTATTGCGCGCCTATGTTACGCCGAATGCGGGCTGAAAAGGGATGACTTTTGCAAAGGGTGATCGCCATCACAAAATCGCGCTGTAGAAGAGTGGTTGGAAGCGTTAGCACGAAAAAAGACCCGATAGATGTTGTACGTTTGTTAGAATACTAGTCGATTTTTTCAGAATGACACTCCGGAACTCAAAATGGCTAAAGACACCGCACCCGACGCAAAAATCGCGCAGCTTTCCGAAATGCAGCGCTATGTGACTCAGCATCGTGGAACGGAGCCCCCTTTTTCGGGCGCCTTACTGCATAACAAGCAGGAAGGGATCTACCACTGCTTAGTTTGTAACTCGCCGCTGTTTCTCTCCGAGACCAAATATGATTCAGGCTGTGGCTGGCCAAGTTTCTATCAGCCTTTCAGTGACGAAGCCATCCGCTACCTGGAAGATGACTCACACGGTATGCATCGCGTTGAGATTCGTTGTGGCAATTGTGATGCGCATTTGGGGCATGTGTTCCCGGATGGCCCGCAGCCGGGCGGCGAGCGCTATTGTGTGAACTCCGCTTCGCTAAACTTCACTGATGAGCAGGGCAATCAGCAAGAGGGCTAAGCATGAAACAGGCATTAGAAGCGATGCTGGAGGCGATGACGCCTGAAGTATATGAGCGACTCTCCACGGCGGTAGAAATCGGCAAATGGCCTGATGGTGTAGCGCTAACGCAAGAGCAAAAGGATAATTGCCTGCAGCTGGTCATGCTGTGGCAAGCTCGCCACAATGACGAGCCGCAACATATGACCATCGGCAAAGGTGGGGATATGGTGACGAAATCAAAGAAACAGCTGAAAGAAGAGTTCGGCATTGAGCCTGATGTCACGCGCATCAATTTGCACTAAAAAGCAAAAGGGCTGGTTCGCACCAGCCGCTCATTTTTCAGATTAATGCCGCACCTTGTGCTTCCATCTGAGCGAAAGCAATTTCGCTGTCATCGGGATTCAGATTCACGCCGCGGCAACCCTCTTTGACCACTTCAACGTTATAACCCAACTCCAGCGCGTCCAGTACACTGTATTTGACGCAGTAATCGGTCGCAATGCCCAACATCACTAAATCGCTAATCCCGCGCTCGCGCAGCCAGCTGTCAAGTTCTGTCTTGCGGCGATGGCCATTATCAAAGAAGGCGCTGTAACTATCGACCTCAACATCGCCCCCTTTATGGAACACTGCGTCAATCAGAGTGCGATCGAGATCGGGATGGAAATCTGCCCCAACTGAGTTTTCAATGCCATGATCGGGCCACCAAATTTGCGCTAAACCGTTTAATTCACCCAGCGTGTAAACCGGCTCGCCGGAGATCGAGGCGAAACTGCCATGATTTGCTGGATGCCAGTCTTGCAATGCCACAACACATTCACCCCGAGCGCGAAACTCACGTGCAAACCGATTTGCAACGGCAACCGTTTGGTCACCTTCACGCACCGCCATTGGGCCGCCGGGGCAAAAATCGTTCTGAATATCGATGATTATCAATGCCCGTTTCATTCGTTTCGCTCCGTATCAATCTTCGGTCAGTTCGCCGCGTAAATTCTGCTGCATTTTGGCACGAATTTCTGCGCTGGTAAGGTTCTGACTCAACAAAAAGTGCAGTTTGGTCAACGTAGCCTCAACGGTGAGATCAAAGCCGCTGATAACACCCGCATGTTCAAGAGCATTACCGGTGGCATAGCCGCCCATATTCACTTTACCGGACATACACTGAGTGAGGTTGACCACCACAATGCCGCGATCGCTGGCCTGCTGCAGCTCCGAGAGAAATGCGGCATTTTGCGGTGCGTTGCCCACACCGTATGAGCGAAGGATCAACGCTTTCACCGGCTGACGCAGGAAATTACCCACCACGTCAGCGGAGATACCCGGATAAATTGTTACCACACCAATGGGTTGAGGTGTTATGGGGTGCACAATCAGCTCACCATGACCCCGCGGCGCGGGCGGAGTGTTCAACCGACGAATATGAATTCCCGCTTCCAGCAAGGGTGCAAGGTTTGGCGAAGCGAAAGCATTAAAGCCATCAGCATGCGCTTTAGTGGTGCGGTTGCCGCGGAACAGCGTGTTGTTGAAAAACAGCGCAACTTCGTTGATCGGATAATTCGCCGCCACGTACAGGGAGTTCAACAGGTTTTGTTGACCATCGGAGCGCAATTCCGCCAATGGAATTTGCGATCCCGTAACAATGACCGGTTTAGCGAGATTCTCGAGCATAAACGAGAGCGCCGAAGCGGTGAACGCCATGGTATCGGTACCATGCAGAATCACAAAGCCATCATAGCGATCGTAGTTTTGTTTAATATCATTCGCAATCGATTGCCAATCCTGCGGCGTCATATCCGAGGAATCCATCAGCGGCTGATATTCATGGATAGTGAAATCGGGCATTTCAGGCCGATGGAATTCGGGCATATTGGCCAGTTGCTGCTGTAAATGGCCGGATACCGGAATGTAGCCCTGCGCAGAGCGCTGCATTCCGATGGTGCCGCCGGTGTAGGCTACGTAGATATTTTTCTTTTGCATGAAGGAACTCAGACTTGCCGTAAAACGCGCAGTATAAAGGGATTACCAACGGAAAGCAGCCCGACCAGCGGCCGGGCTGTAAAGATTAGCGTACGTTGCCGCAGTTCAGGCAGAAAGCGTAGCGATTTTGCGGATCGTTAAGGTTATTAAGCAAACCAGGTTGCTGTTTCATTGCGCTCATCACATCCAGCATGGGTGCTGGCAACCAGATTTTCAGCGCTGCCGGCAACACAGCCTGAGCAGACGCGTTCAGCTGATTTAGCAGCAGATCGATCATGCCCGGATCATCTTGATACCAGCTCAACTCCGGCTTGGCGACCTTCGCCAGTTCAGCAGCTTTCGCTACGGCGTCATCAAAATCACCCAACGCATCCACCAAGCCATTGGCTTTGGCATCGCTACCCGTCCAAACGTGGCCCTGAGCAATCGCATTAATTTCATCAGGCGTTTTGTGACGTGAGGTCGCCACCAAACCGACAAAGTTACGATAGCCATTCTCGATGGTCAGTTGCATCAACTGCTGCACTTCGGTCGGTAGCGCTTTGGTGGTTGCCACATCCGCGAGTGGCGATGTGGCAACGCCATCGGTATGCACACCCACTGAACTCAGACTGTTTTCAACGGTGTTAATCACACCAAAGATACCGATGGAACCGGTCAGCGTGCTGGGTGCGGCCACGATGTAATCGGCAGGTGTTGAAATCCAGTAACCGCCCGAAGCGGCCATGCCACCCATTGATACCACCACCGGTTTACCGGCATCATGCGCTGCCGCTAGCTCTTCACGAATCGCTTCCGACGCGGTTACGCTGCCGCCTGGGCTGTTGACACGCAACACAATGGCTTTGATTTTCGGGTCAAGACGCGCATCGCGAATTTGCGACGCGGTGGTATCACCACCGACGTTCCCGGCGCTCTCTTCACCGTCCATAATCGCACCGCTGGCGAGGATCACCGCGATATTGCCATCCCGACTTTGCGGCGGCTGTTTAACGTAATAGTCGTAGATACTGACGCTACGGTAATCGTTATTCGCCTTGTCCCAGCCGAAGGTTTTAACCAGTTCCTGATCGGCCGCGGCACGCGTATCGAGCACATCCACTAATTTATTGTTCAGTGCGTATTTTGCTGTATCGCCCTGAACAGCCTGCAGACCGCTAATGATGCCAACTGCGCCTGGGAACAGTTGTTCTGGCGTAATCTGACGATTAGCCGCTACGGTGTTCAGATAATTCTGCCACAGCTGGCCAATCCAGCGTCCGTCAGCGTCACGCGCTTCAGGTGACATATCGTCACGCAGGAACGGCTCAACCGCAGATTTGTAAGTCCCAACGCGGAAGACATGTGAGTTAACTTTCAACTTCTCCAGCAGGGTTTTGTAATACAGGCCGTTGGTGGCGAAACCGTGCAGATCCACCGTGCCTTGCGGTGACAGGTAAACCTTGTTGGCGTAGCTGGCAATGTAGTATTGCGCCTGGCTGTAGCTGTCGCCGACGGCATAAATGGGTTTGCCAGCATCGCGGAATTCGCGCAGTGCTTTACCCACATATTGCAGCGAAGGTTGATCGCCGCCGGCAAAGTCTCGTAGGTCCAGCACAATACCCATAATGTTCTTATCGGTTTTGGCCTGGCGAATCGCATCGACCACGTCGAACAGGGAGTTCTCCTGCAGGCGATCGCTGTTCGCGCCTAACAGTTGACGACTGATACGACTTAGACGATTGCTGACGGAAGGTTTATCAACCAGCATACCGCTCAGATCGATTTTCAGTGCGCCTTGCTGTACGGGTTCACTGCTGTTGGAACTGGACACTTGCAGCCAAATCCCGACGCCCGCCAGGATCAAAACAATAAGAAATACATTAAGAATAAATTCCCGAATAAAATTCAGTACCCGCCAGGTCCAGCGGAACAGACCGGAAATAATTCGCCACAATGTGCGCATAAACTCTCCATATTCACGTAGCAGGGCAGCCAGCACGCGGTCTACCCCGATGTCGGGTTCATCCTAAAGAGCGGCGTGCGAAAAGTCAGCAGGAAATCGCGCCAGACTGTTACAAAAGATCGTGCTGTGCCAGGATTAGCCCACGCTTTTTATTCATGGGAGAAGAATAATGGATGCATTGGATTTATTAGTTAACCGCCGCTCGGCGTCTCGTCTGGCAGAACCTGCTCCGGCAGGCGAAGCGCTGCAAAACATTCTGCATGCCGCGCTGCGCGCACCCGATCACGGCACGCTGCAGCCATGGCGATTCATTATTGTCGAAAATGAAGGACGCGAGCGCTTTGGAAAACTGTTAGAACAAGCCGCACGCGACAGCAATCTTGAGCAGAAGGCCATCGACAAAGCCGCTTCTGCGCCATTTCGCGCACCCATGATCATCACTGTGGTGGCACATTGTGAAGAAAATGCCAAAGTACCGCATTGGGAACAGTTGGCATCGGCCAGTTGTGCCGTCATGGCAATGCAGATGGCGGCCGTCGCCCAAGGCTTTAACGGTATCTGGCGTAGCGGTCCGTGGACCGATCATCCATCAGTGCGCGAAGCCTTTGGCTGCCGTGAACAGGATGCGATCGTAGGATTCCTCTATCTTGGTACGCCCCAGTTGAAAGCCAACACCACCGTGGTGCCGCCGGACACCGCGCAGTTTGTCAGTTATTTCTGACAGACAGCGGCGAAATTTTGCGGCAGGTTATGCGCCGTTGCAGACATTGCACAGAGCCTGTGCGAAAGATCGAGGTTAGGTCGTGCAACACTTACCACCACTTGACAGACAGGCTACCATAGCGGCTTCTGTTCATTGCATAAGGAAGTCGCCATGAGTGAACCTCTTCGATTAACGCAATACAGCCACGGTGCTGGTTGCGGCTGCAAAATTTCGCCGCAAGTTTTGGAAACCATTCTTCAGAGTGAGCTCAGCCCATTTCACGATCCGCAACTGCTGGTTGGCAATGAAACGCGTGACGATGCCGCGGTGTACGATCTCGGTAACGGTAACGCTGTTGTCAGCACCACTGATTTCTTTATGCCAATCGTCGACGATCCTTTTACCTTTGGTCGCATCGCTGCTACTAACGCCATCAGCGATATCTACGCTATGGGTGGGAAACCCATCATGGCGATCGCCATTTTAGGCTGGCCAGTAAATGTACTGAGTCCGGACGTGGCGCAGCAGGTCGTCGAAGGTGGGCGTGCGGCTTGTCAGGCGGCGGGAATTGCATTGGCGGGGGGGCATTCTATTGATGCGCCAGAGCCAATCTTCGGTCTGGCCGTGACCGGTATCGTTGATGTGGCGCGGGTAAAAAAGAACAGCGCGGCGCAGGCTGGTTGCCAGCTATTTCTCACCAAACCGCTAGGGATTGGCATTCTTACTACAGCCGAGAAAAAAGGCCTGCTGCGACCTGAACACCAGTCGTTAGCAGCAGATGTCATGTGCCAATTGAATTCCGCCGGGGCAGAATTCGCCAAACTCGAAGGCGTCAGTGCTATGACTGATGTCACGGGTTTTGGCCTGCTGGGTCATTTAAGTGAAATCTGCCACGGTTCAGGACTGCGTGCCGAAGTGATTGCTGCGCATGTCCCCCGTCTGGCTGGCGTCGATGACTATATTGCTGCCGGTGCAGTACCGGGTGGGACCAGCCGCAACTTCGCCAGCTATGGCAAGCACGTTTCTTCGATTGATGATGCCACGCGTGCGCTGCTGTGCGATCCGCAAACGTCTGGTGGGCTACTGGTGGCGGTGCAACCCAGCGCCATCGAAACCTTCCTGCGCTGTGCTGCTGCAACAGGCGTGCAAGTCGCGTCGATTGGTGAGCTGTTTGCTGCCCAATCTGATCATCCTTTGATTACCGTAGTTACCTGACGTTAAGGAACGACGCCATCCATGCGTTTGTTTATTGCCGAAAAACCCAGCTTAGCGCGTGCGATTGCCGACGTGTTGCCGAAACCGCATCGACGCGGCGACGGCTATATTGCCTGCGGGAATGACCAGGTTGTGACCTGGTGTGTTGGGCACCTGCTGGAGCAGGCGCAGCCCGACAGTTACGATAGCCGCTATGCGCGCTGGAATCTGGCTGATTTGCCGATTATTCCCGAGAAGTGGCGTTTACAGCCGCGTCCATCCGTGGCGAAGCAGTTAAAAGTGATTGAAGGATTGCTGCAGCAAGCCAGCACCGTTGTTCACGCGGGCGACCCCGATCGTGAAGGGCAACTGCTGGTAGATGAGGTGCTGGATTATCTGCAACTGTCACCAGAAAAACGCAAAACGGTACAACGCTGCCTGATTAACGATCTCAATCCTTCCGCGGTTGAACGTGCGGTCGGGCGCTTACGCGAAAACCGCGAATTCATTCCGCTGTGTGTGTCAGCGCTGGCGCGCGCGCGCGCGGACTGGCTATACGGCATCAATATGACGCGCGCATGGACGTTGCTTGGTCGTAACGCCGGTTATGACGGCGTGCTGTCTGTCGGCCGTGTGCAGACGCCGGTACTTGGCCTGGTGGTGCGTCGCGACGAAGAGATCGAGAACTTTATCCCGAAAGACTATTTCGAAGTTAAAGCGCACATCGTTACGCCGAAAGAGGAACGCTTTGTCGCCAGCTGGGTGCCGAGCGATGCCTGTGAGCCCTGGCAGGATGAAGAGGGACGCTTGCTGCATCGTCCGCTGGCGGATCACGTTCTGGAGCGTATTAACGGTAAACCTGCTCGGGTCACGGGCTATAACGATAAACGCGAATCCGATACCGCGCCGCTGCCATTTTCGCTTTCCGGTTTGCAGATTGAGGCCGGTAAGCGCTTTGGCCTCAGCGCGCAGAACGTGCTGGATTGCTGTCAACGCCTGTATGAAACTCACAAATTGATTACTTATCCGCGTTCCGATAGCCGTTATCTGCCCGATGAGCACTTTGCCGGCCGCCATGCGGTGTTAAACGCCATTCAGGCGCATCAGCCTAATTTGACACCGCCAACAGATTTTAATCCCGATCGGAAAAACCGCTGCTGGGATGATAAAAAAGTCGATGCACACCACGCTATTATTCCTACCGCGCGTGCCAGTAAAGTGAGTCTGACGGAGAATGAATCCAACATCTATGGATTGATTGCTCGCCAGTATTTGATGCAATTTTGTCCGGATGCGGTTTTCCGCAAATGCGTTATTGATCTCGATATCGGCGGCGGAAAATTTATCGCTAAGGCGCGTTTTCTGGCCGAAGCTGGCTGGCGTGCGCTATTAGGCAGTAAAGAGCGTGACGAGGAGAACGATGGCACGCCGCTGCCCGTCGTGAGCAAAGACGATGAGCTGCTGTGTGAACGCGGCGAAGTGCTGGCTAAGCAAACCCAACCGCCGCGTCCGTTCACCGATGCCACTTTATTATCTGCGATGACGGGCATCGCCCGCTTTGTGCAAGATAAAGAATTAAAGAAAGTGCTGCGTGCAACCGATGGTTTAGGAACGGAAGCGACGCGTGCGGGCATTATTGAATTGTTGTTCCGCCGCACTTTCCTGGTGAAAAAAGGCCGCTATATTCATTCGACGGATGCGGGCAGGGCGTTGATCCATGCGCTGCCAGAAATGGCTGCCCGGCCAGATATGACGGCGCAATGGGAATCGACGCTGACCCGCATTAGTGAGAAGGCCTGTCGTTATGATGAGTTTATGCAGCCGCTGGTCAGCACCTTAATTGGGTTGATTGGAGAAGCGCGCCAGCGACCGTCGTTACAGGCCTTTCGCGGATTAACTGCGCCTGGACCAAAAAAGAAAACCAAACCTAAAACGGCTCGTCGCAAAACCAAGGAGACAGAGTGATGCGTTATGCAATGATGTTGCTCAGTGGACTGCTGTTATGTAGCACCTCTGCGCTGGCCAACCGCCAGCCGGAAAATAATCGTATGGGTAATACCGATGTGGTGGTGGATATGCCATCAGAGGTGTGGACGCAGGGGCAAAATAATCGTCAGAGTAACTGCATGCAGTGCTGTACTTATGAGAACCGGAGTTATTCCGAAGGCGCGGTGGTTAAGGCGGAAGGCGTGCTGCTACAGTGCGGACGAGATGAGAAGGTGTTAGGAACTAACCCGCTGATTTGGAAGATTATTAAATAAACACGCGTGGCGTATAACGCCACGCTGCTTCTGCTTCATCACAGCTTAAACGTCGACCAAACCGGTGCGTGATCTGACGGTTTTTCCATACTGCGAATAGCGTAATCGATGCCGCTTTCAACACACCGCGAGGCGAGCGGTTGGCTCGCCAGCAGCAGGTCAATACGCAGACCACGATTGTCGTCAAAGCCTTTCGAACGGTAATCAAACCACGAGAATCGATCGTTGGTTTCCGGGAACTTATCTCGCCAGGTATCCACCAAACCCCACTGCAGTAAGCGATCCATCCATTCACGCTCTTCAGGCAGGAACGAACATTTCCCCGTGCGCAGCCAGCGCTTGCGATTGTCTTCACCAATGCCGATGTCGAAATCAGTGCTGCTGATGTTCATATCCCCCATGATCAACACCGGCTTATCAACGGCTAACTGCTGCTCAAGATAGCTTTGCAGGTCACGATAAAACTTCTCTTTCGCCGGGAACTTAGTGGGATGGTCGCGACTTTCACCCTGTGGGAAATAACCGTTAATCACGGTGATATCGCCAATCGGACTCGGGATTTCCGCCATGATCAAACGACGCTGTGCATCTTCATCATCGCCAGGGAAACCGCGACTGACGTTGATCGGCTCAGCTTTGGTCAGCAGTGCGACGCCATAGTGGCCTTTCTGTCCGTGGTAAAACACGTGATAACCCAGTTTGCTGACATCTTCGAGCGGGAACATATCGTCATGCACTTTGGTTTCCTGCAAGCCGATGACATCGGGTTGATGCTGTTCAACCAGCGCGGCTAATTGATGAGGACGTGCACGCAAGCCGTTGATGTTGAAAGAGACAAATTTCATTTCGCTGCCATTTCTATCCGCAAAAGTATGGCGCGATGGTAACGAGTTTTTTGGGAAAAGTCATGGTGTGAAGCGGGAGAAAACAGCGATTAAAGCAAAAGGGGAGAGTGTAGGAGAGCATGTGATGGTGGTGGGAGAAGGATGATTCGACGCGTTGCGTCTCACCCTTCGGGCCGCGCTAAAGCGCGTTGTCTCACGTCGTTCGACTCGAACCTTCGTCGAAGCTTCTCATCCTTCTCTAAGTGATGAATATAAGTTCAGGGGATTCAAACAAGTGTAGGAGAGCATGTGATGGTGGTGGGAGAAGGATGATTCGACGCGTTGCGTCTCACCCTTCGGGCCGCGCTAAAGCGCGTTGTCTCACGTCGTTCGACTCGAACCTTCGTCGAAGCTTCTCATCCTTCTCTAAGTGATGAATATAAGTTCAGGGGATTCAAACAAGTGTAGGAGAGCATGTGATGGTGGTGGGAGAAGGATGATTCGACGCGTTGCGTCTCACCCTTCGGGCCGCGCTAAAGCGCGTTGTCTCACGTCGTTCGACTCGAACCTTCGTCGAAGCTTCTCATCCTTCTCTAAGTGATGAATATAAGTTCAGGGGATTCAAACAAGTGTAGGAGAGCATGTGATGGTGGTGGGAGAAGGATGATTCGACGCGTTGCGTCTCACCCTTCGGGCCGCGCTAAAGCGCGTTGTCTCACGTCGTTCGACTCGAACCTTCGTCGAAGCTTCTCATCCTTCTCTAAGTGATGAATATAAGTTCAGGGGATTCAAACAAGTGTAGGAGAGCATGTGATGGTGGTGGGAGAAGGATGATTCGACGCGTTGCGTCTCACCCTTCGGGCCGCGCTAAAGCGCGTTGTCTCACGTCGTTCGACTCGAACCTTCGTCGAAGCTTCTCATCCTTCTCTAAGTGATGAATATAAGTTCAGGGGATTCAAACAAGAGAAGGAGAGCATGTGATGGTGGTGGGAGAAGGATGATTCGACGCGTTGCGTCTCACCCTTCGGGCCGCGCTAAAGCGCGTTGTCTCACTTCATTCGACTCGAACCTTCAGTCGAAGCTTCTCATCCTTCTCTAAGTGATGAATATAAGTTTAAGGGATTTAAATAAGAGAGGGAGAGCATGTGATGGTGGTGGGAGAAGGATTCGAACCTTCGAAGTCTGTGACGGCAGATTTACAGTCTGCTCCCTTTGGCCGCTCGGGAATCCCACCGGGGATATGACATATTGTGGCTTCAAGCAGAGACGATTCAGATGGTGGTGGGAGAAGGATTCGAACCTTCGAAGTCTGTGACGGCAGATTTACAGTCTGCTCCCTTTGGCCGCTCGGGAATCCCACCACTGGCCTGAATCATTGCGTCTTAAAGCGGGGCGCATCATAACAAATGCGCTCAGCCTGTAAAGCGCCGTCACTGATAATACAAACTGTTTGCCCACTTTTTATGCGCAGCGCTGAAGAGTTGTGCAGTTCAGCGCTGAACTGGTTAAAGAATGATCGTCCGGTTGCCATATACAAACACGCGTTGGCCTAACACTTTATACAGTGCACGGCTCAACACATTCTTCTCAACGTCACGTCCAGCACGCATCATCTCTTCTGCGGTGTAGCTGTGATCGACGTTGATCACGTCCTGCATGATGATTGGGCCTTCATCAAGGTTATCGTTCACATAGTGTGCGGTGGCGCCGATGATTTTCACACCGCGCTCATACGCCTGGTGATACGGACGCGCGCCGATAAAGGCCGGCAAGAAGGAGTGATGGATATTAATGATCTGGTTTGGATAGCGTTGCACAAAAGCAGGCGTTAACACGCGCATGTATTTAGCCAGCACGACGTAATCCGGCTGATAGCGGTCAATTTCATCCGCCATGCGGTTGTCATGCTCTTCACGCGTATGGCCTTCGTGGCTCACCATTACAAACGGAATATCGAAACGTTCAACCAATGAGCGCAGCGTTTCATGATTACCGATGACTGCAGCAATCTCCATATCGAGACCGCCAAACGCACTTTTCATCAACAGATCGCCAAGGCAATGCGCCTCTTTGGTCACCAGAATGACGACACGGCGACGGCCCGCACTTTGCAGTTCACGCACCGATCCCGTTGGCAGCGCGCTATCGAGATCGGCCAATAGCGTATTGTCGTTGAAAATGCCTTCCAGCTCTGTGCGCATGAAAAAGCGCCCGGTACGGTGATCGACAAACTCATTGTTCTGCACAATGTTGAGTTCGTGCTTGTAGCAAATGTTGGTGATCTTGGCGATCAAACCTTTCGCATCAGGGCAAATGGTGCGTAAAACTTTTCGTTGGATGGTGTGCGCTTGCATCTCGATCAGAGTCCTGTCAAAGCGATGAATGGTAAAGCCGTTGTGTATCTGTCCAGATTAACCACAACATTTTTTGTATTTTTTATCGGCGCCACAAGGACAGCGATCGTTACGTCCCAACTCAGGCGTTGTTCCGTCAACATAGTACCAGCGTTGATCCTCGCGAAGAAAGCGCGAACATTCGTAGATGGCTGAAGTCCGACCTTTTTCGAGGTAACGCGCAAAAAACGTCACGAAGGCTTCATTCTCATGGCTTCCATGATTACAACGAGTTACATTCAAGCCCAGCCATTCAGTACCGGAAAAACTTTCAGATAATAACGTCTCAAGGTCGCCCGCGCGTTTACTGGGGTGCCAGGTTGCCGCCAACCACGCGGCATCGTTAACAACATAGGCGGTATAGCGTGAACGCATTAATTGTTCCGCGCTGGACGGGTTCGCTTGGCCATTCAGAAAGGGTTGGCAACATAAGCTATACTCCTTTCCGCTGCAGCAGGGGCACTTTTCAGACACGTCATCTCCTGGAAGTGATTAAAGTAAATTAAAGCGTGCGCTATGGTAGCCGACTGTCAAGCGTGATGCTACGTAACAAGCCAATCACGAGGTGAGATGAGAAAAGTCAGGATTGGGCTGGCACTAGGTTCAGGTGCTGCCAAAGGATGGTCACACATCGGCGTTATCACTGCGCTAGAACGTGCGGGAGTAGAGATCGATGTGGTGGCAGGTTGTTCAGTTGGCGCATTAGTTGGCTCGGCTTACGTGAATGGTCGGCTGGGCGTGATGGAAAAATGGGTGAGCGCATTTCGTTACTGGGACGTCATTCGACTGATGGACCTCTCCTGGCAGCGCGGAGGTTTATTGCGTGGCGATCGGGTGTTTAGCCACATTCGGCAGCTTATTCCCAACGATCTGATCGATCAGTGTGACAAGCCTTTTGGCGTCGTGGCCACCAATTTAAGTACCGGGCGTGAAGTGTGGTTAACCGAGGGCGATTTGCATCAAGCTGTGCGTGCGTCCTGTAGTATGCCAGGCTTATTGCCACCCATCGCTTACAATGGGTACTGGTTAGTGGATGGTGCAGTGGTTAATCCCGTGCCAATTTCGCTGACGCGCGCTTTGGGTGCCGACATTGTCATCGCCGTTGATTTACAGCATGACGCACATCTGATGCAGCAAGATTTATTATCTGTTACGCCGCAAAGCGGTGAAGAAGCGGCGGCCGTTGAAGCGCTGAGTTGGGGTAAAAAATTGCGCCAACGTATTCTTGGTTTGACGCATCGCCGAGCTAATCAAACGCCGGGTGCGATGGAGATCATGTCTACATCAATCCAGGTTCTGGAAAATCGTCTGAAACGTAACCGCATGGCGGGCGACCCGCCGGATGTGCTGATTCAGCCGTTTTGTCCGCAAATTTCCACACTGGACTTCCACCGTGCAGAAGAAGCCATCGCGGCAGGCAAGGCCGCCGTTGAGAAAAAAATGGATGAACTATTACCGCTGGTCCGTGGCAGATAGTCAGGTTGTTCATTCACACGGGTTGTTACTTCAGTTAATTCTGAAAGGCGCAACTGCATTTTATGAACCACTATTGAATAATCTGGTACGCAGGGGGAGAGAATGGAAAAACCGCTAATCGGCAAAAAGATACTCATTGTCGAAGATGAGGTCGTTTTCCGTTCATTGATGGAAAATTTACTCACCAGTCTGGGCGCTAGCACGCTGGAAGCCGGTGATGGACTGGATGGCCTGACTTTACTGTCTGCACAGTCAGTCGATCTGGTTATTTGCGATCTTGAAATGCCGCGTATGGGTGGCATTCCTTTCGTCGAGCGACTTCGCACACGTGGCAACAATGTGCCCATTCTGATTATATCCGCCACCCAAAATATGGCGGATATCGCCCATGTGTTGCGTTTGGGCGTTCAGGATGTGCTGTTAAAACCGTTGAAAAATCTTGAGCGTTTCCGCGAAGCCGTGTTTGAGTGCCTCTATCCCTCCATGTTTACCTCCAAGGTGGAGGAGGACGAACAACTCTTTCAGGATTGGGATGCGCTAGTTAGCGATCCGTTGGCAGCGTCAAAATTACTCAAACAACTTCAGCCCCCGGTGCAGCAAACCATCGCCAATTGCCGTATTAATTACCGTCAGCTCACCATGGCGGAGCAGCCGGGTTTAGTGCTGGATATTGCCGCGCTATCTGAGAATGATCTGGCATTCTATTGCCTTGATGTGACGCGCGCTGGCGATAATGGCGTGTTAGCTGCGCTGTTACTGCGCGCACTGTTTAATGGTTTGTTGCAAGAGCAACTTTCCGGCCAAAAGCAGCGATTGCCAGAGCTGAATGGCCTGCTGCGTCAGGTTAATATGCTGTTGCGGCAGGCTAATCTTAGCGGTCAGTTTCCACTGCTGGTGGGTTACTACCATCGCCAGTTGAAAAATCTGATTCTGGTCTCTGCTGGGCTTAACGCCACATTGCATATCAACACTCATCAAATTCAACTCAGTAATGGTGTGCCACTTGGTACTATGGGCAGCACTCATCTCAATCAAATCAGTCAACGCGCCGACGCCTGGCAATGCCATATTTGGGGTGCCGGTGGCAGGCTACGCTTAATGCTATCGGCCGAAGAATAATCAGACGAATTAAATTTTTCCGCGGGATAAAGACAGGACCAGGGGCAAGCTTTACACTTGGGTAATAGTCTTAATTTCCGCGGATTAGCTCCATCCAGGATAAATCCGTTCAATAGTAACGGTATACTCATTTCGTTTTTAAACCGACATATCAAGTATTAACTTGAACGGCCTATTAAGAGAGGTATTTAGATGTCTGCCTATAAGACTAAAGTAAAAAAAGCGGTAATCCCTGTTGCAGGCCTCGGCACGCGTATGCTGCCTGCGACCAAAGCTATTCCAAAAGAAATGTTACCGCTGGTCGATAAGCCGTTGATCCAGTATGTCGTGAATGAGTGCATTGCAGCAGGCATTAATGAGATTGTGCTGGTCACCCACTCTTCTAAAAACGCTATCGAAAACCACTTTGATACCAGTTTTGAATTGGAATCTATGCTGGAAAAACGCGTTAAGCGTCAGCTGTTGGACGAAATCCAGTCTATCTGCCCACCGCACGTTACCATCATGCAAGTTCGCCAGGGTATCGCTAAAGGCCTGGGCCACGCGGTGATGTGTGCGCACCCGCTGATTGGTGATGAGCCATTCGCCGTAATTCTTCCAGATGTGATCATCGATGAATACGAATCTGATCCGACCAAAGATAACCTGGCAGAGATGCTGACTCGTTATGAAGAAAGCGGTCGTAGCCAGATCATGGTTGAACCCGTTGCTGATGTCACCGCCTACGGTGTAGTGGATTGCCAGGGTGCTGAGCTCTCAGCAGGTCAGAGCGCACCAATGGTTGGCGTGGTTGAGAAGCCTAAAGCTTCTGAAGCCCCATCAAATCTGGCGGTCGTAGGTCGTTACGTGTTGTCTGCTGAAATCTGGCCACTGCTGGCGAAAACGCCTCCAGGTGCAGGCGGCGAAGTTCAGCTGACTGACTCCATTGCAATGCTGATGGAAAAAGAGACCGTTGAAGCTTATCACCTGAACGGTGTAAGCCATGACTGCGGCAACAAACTGGGTTACATGCAAGCCTTTGTTGAATACGGCGTTCGCCATCCAGTATTGGGTAAAGATTTCACCCAATGGCTTGAAGGCGCGGTAGGCAACAAAAAGTAACTCAATAAACACAGGATAATTCAATGAAAGTCACTGTATTTGGTATCGGCTATGTCGGTCTGGTTCAGGCTGCGGTGTTAGCCGAAGTCGGACATGACGTTCTCTGTATTGATGTCGACGAAAAGAAAGTCGAGAACTTAAAGAAAGGCAACATTCCGATTTTTGAACCGGGCCTGACGCCACTCGTTATGTCTAATTATGAGTCGGGTCGCTTGAAGTTCAGCACGAATGCGGAAGAAGGCGTTAATCATGGTGTGATGCAGTTTATCGCTGTGGGTACGCCGCCCGATGAAGACGGTTCTGCCGATCTGAAATATGTGACTGCAGTTGCGCGTACGATTGCGCAGCACATGAACGATCATAAAGTTGTTATCGACAAATCGACCGTGCCCGTAGGTACTGCAGATCGCGTTCGTGCGGTAATGACTGAAACGCTGCAAAAGCGCGATGTGAACATCGCCTTTGACGTAGTTTCAAACCCGGAATTCCTTAAGGAAGGTGCGGCAGTTAACGACTGTATGCGTCCTGAGCGTATCGTTGTCGGTACGGACAACGATGAAGTGGTTGAGCTGTTACGCGAGCTTTATGAGCCGTTCAACCGTAATCATGATCGTATGATTTTAATGGATATCCGCAGTGCAGAGCTGACTAAATATGCGGCTAACTGCATGCTGGCAACCAAAATCAGCTTCATGAACGAGATCTCTAACCTGGCAGAACGTCTGGGAGCCGACGTTGAGAAAGTTCGCCAGGGGATCGGTTCAGATTCTCGTATTGGTTATCACTTCATCTATCCAGGCTGCGGTTACGGCGGTTCTTGTTTCCCGAAAGACGTGCAGGCGCTGATTCGCACTGCTGAGTCAATCGGTTACACGCCGCGTTTGCTGCAGGCGGTAGAAGACGTTAACGATTCGCAAAAGAATAAGCTTCCGACCTTTATCAAGCGTCATTTTGGCGACGATCTGCGCGGCAAAACTTTCGCTCTGTGGGGACTGGCGTTCAAACCGAACACTGACGATATGCGTGAAGCCTCTAGCCGCGTGCTGATGGAAACGCTGTGGGAAGCGGGAGCAACCGTGCAGGCGTTTGACCCAGAAGCAATGGACGAAGCGCAACGCGTCTATGGTCATCGTAATGATCTGAAATTGATGGGTACCAAGGAAGCGGCGCTGCAGGGTGCGGATGGCTTAGTCATCTGTACTGAATGGCAAAACTTCCGTGCGCCAGATTTCGATGTCATTAAAAATGCGTTGAAAGAACCCGTGATTTTTGATGGGCGTAACCTGTATGATCCAGAGCGTATCAGCAAACGCGGTTTCACGTACTATGCAATCGGCCGCGGAGCGTCAATTAAAACTGTAGAATAATGAGGGATGTATGAAGTTTCTGGTTACCGGCGCGGCAGGTTTTATTGGATTTCACGTCAGTCAGCGTTTGCTGGCCGCTGGTCACCAGGTTGTCGGTATCGATAACCTGAATGACTATTATGATGTCAGCCTTAAACAGGCCCGTTTAGATCAGAACACTCAACATGCTGATTTTATTTTCGTAAAAATGGACCTGGCGGATCGCCAGGCCATTTCTTCCTTATTCGCTGAACATGAATTTGAACGTGTCATTCATTTAGGCGCGCAGGCGGGGGTACGTTATTCGATTGAAAACCCACACGCTTATGCTGATTCTAATTTAATCGGTCATCTGAATATTCTTGAAGGCTGCCGTCATAATAAAGTTGGCCACCTTCTCTATGCCTCATCCAGTTCAGTATATGGCCTGAACCGCAAAATGCCTTTTTCAACGGATGACTCCGTTGACCATCCCGTTTCACTTTATGCGGCTACTAAAAAAGCCAACGAATTGATGTCGCATACTTATTCACATCTTTATCAATTGCCCACTACCGGCTTACGCTTCTTCACTGTCTATGGTCCTTGGGGCCGTCCGGATATGGCGCTGTTCAAATTCACACGCGCGATGCTAGCCGGTGAGCAAATAGACGTTTATAACAACGGACAAATGACGCGCGACTTCACCTATATTGATGATATTGCCGAAGCCATCGTGCGACTGCAGGATGTCATTCCGCAAGCTGATGACAACTGGACCGTTGAAACGGGTTCAGCAGCAAACAGTTCGGCACCGTACCGCGTTTATAATATTGGCAATAGCCAGCCGACGAGTTTAATGAATTACATTGAATCGCTGGAAAAAGCTTTAGGTATTGAAGCGAAGAAAAATATGCTGCCAATGCAGCCCGGCGATGTATTAGGTACCAGTGCTGATACGCAACCCCTTTACAATGCGATTAACTTCCGCCCACAAACTGGCGTAGAGCAGGGCGTCAAGCATTTCGTTGAATGGTATCGTCGCTTCTACCAACAATAGTCAAGCATAAAAAAAGGAAGCCTAAGGCTTCCTTTTTCTTACCTGGTATAAAGTGAGTTAGCGAGTGCTATTCACAACTCGAAGCACTGGAAGGATTACAGCAGGAAATCGTCCAGTTGTTTACCTTGTTCTTCAATTGCTTTTTTAATCACTGCAGGTGTGCGGCCCTGGCCTGTCCAGGTACGGTTTTCACCGTTTTCATCGACATAAGAATATTTGGCTGGACGTGCTGCACGCTTGGTTTTACCCGGAACTTTTGTTTCAGATAATGCCTGTAAAAGATCATTTGGATCAATGCCATCAGCAATCAGCATTTCACGATATTGTTCAAGTTTGCGTGTGCGTTCTGCGTTTTCCGCTTGAGCATGCGTATCTTCTTCGCGACGCTCATTGACCACAACTTCGAGTTTTTCCAGCATCTCTTCCAATGTTTCCAGAGAGCATTCCCGAGCTTGCGCGCGCAATGTACGGATATTATTAAGAATTTTAAGTGCTTCGCTCATTGTCCTAATCTCAAAATATAATAAATGGGAGTTGTTCTGCCGTCTCATAATAGAGGTGCAAAAAAATAACTGCAATAGCCAGATTTAAAAGCAAAACGTAAAATTTAAAAAAATACACTAATTGAGAGAGCTAGCTACAGAATATATTTACTCATTTGGGGATCTTTTCTAACTGAGTTTACTCATGAGTTAGTTTAGCCAATGCTGACTCTGACGCTCTGTCAGTAATAGTGATGAATAAATATCAACTTAAGTGCTATTTTGACAAAACGTGCTCAACTCTCAAATGATGAAAAAATATCCTTTTTACGAGTGTTGTTAATTTGAGCAAGTGATAAAAATAATGCATCGCTACTGTTATTCAGGTTTATGATAGACTGCGACCCATCAGATACAGGCGCGATGAGATTTCCTAATGGCTCAACTCTATTTTTATTACTCTGCGATGAATGCGGGTAAATCAACGGCTTTGCTACAATCATCTTATAATTATCATGAGCGCGGCATGCGTTCTCTGGTTTATACCGCTGAAATCGACAACCGCTTCGGTGCGGGCAAAGTCAGCTCTCGTATCGGCCTTTCGTCTCCTGCATTTTTGTATAACGCTGAGACTAAACTCGATCAGGAAATAGCAGACGAGCACGCGAAGAAACCGGTGCATTGTGTATTGGTTGATGAGAGCCAGTTTCTGACGCGCGAGCAGGTTAAAGCATTATCTGATGTCGTCGACAACCTGGATATTCCCGTGTTGTGTTACGGTTTACGCACTGATTTCCGCGGTGAATTGTTTGTAGGCAGCCAATATCTACTCGCATGGGCCGATAAATTGGTTGAACTTAAAACCATCTGCCATTGTGGCCGTAAAGCCAGCATGGTTTTACGTCTGGATGCAAACGGTAAGCCTTTCAGTGAGGGGGAGCAGGTGGTGATTGGCGGTAACGAACGCTATATTTCGGTATGTCGGAAACACTATAAACAAGCGATTAATGAAGGTTCGCTGAAAGCCATTTATGGGTCGCATTCGGCACCAGCTTAACGAGCAATTCCCCCATTAAAAAACCCGCCGAAGCGGGTTTTTTTAGTTAAAGCGCTTTAGGCTTTTTTAGTTTTCTTCTCGATTTTCACTTCTACTTTAGGCACTTCAGCTTTCTCGTTGAATGACTCTGAGAATTCACGACCGTAGAAGGTATCCAACATGATTTGTTTAAGCTCAGCAATCAGCGGATAGCGTGGGTTTGCACCAGTACATTGGTCATCAAATGCATCCTCAGCTAATTTGTCCACTTTTGCCAGGAAGTCCGCCTCTTGCACACCCGCTTCGCGAATGGAGGTTGGGATACCCAACTGTGTTTTCATCTCTTCAAGCCACGCCAGCAGTTTTTCAATTTTCTGCGCGGTACGGTCGCCAGCGGCGGACAGTCCTAAATGGTCTGCAATCTCAGCATAACGACGGCGCGCTTGTGGGCGATCGTATTGGCTGAAAGCCGTTTGCTTGGTCGGATTGTCATTCGCGTTATAACGAATCACGTTCGAAATCAGCAGGGCGTTTGCCAAACCATGTGGAATGTGGAACTCCGAACCCAGTTTATGCGCCATTGAGTGACAGACACCCAGGAAGGCGTTAGCGAACGCAATACCCGCGATAGTCGCTGCATTGTGAACACGCTCACGCGCCACCGGATTTTTTGCTCCATCGCGGTAGCTGGCTGGCAGATTTTCTTTCAGCAGTTTGAGAGCTTGCAGCGCTTGACCGTCAGAATACTCATTCGCTAATACTGAAACATAAGCTTCAAGTGAGTGTGTAACCGCATCCAGACCGCCGAAGGCACAAAGTGAACGTGGCATATCCATCACCAGATTGGCGTCAACAATTGCCATGTCTGGAGTCAATGCATAATCCGCTAATGGGTATTTCTGGCCGGTGGCATCGTCAGTCACCACGGCAAACGGTGTGACTTCAGAACCGGTACCGGAAGTGGTGGTGATGGCAATCATACGTGCCTTGACGCCCATTTTCGGGAATTTATAGATGCGTTTACGGATGTCCATAAAGCGCAGTGCCAGCTCTTCAAAATGGGTTTCTGGGTGTTCGTACATCACCCACA
The DNA here is from genome assembly GCA_900068845.1 of Enterobacter ludwigii. Classification (GTDB taxonomy): domain Bacteria; phylum Pseudomonadota; class Gammaproteobacteria; order Enterobacterales; family Enterobacteriaceae; genus Pantoea; species Pantoea ludwigii_A. The sequence goes on along the minus strand of CEFQ01000005.1, from coordinate 232,191 downwards.
TGATTTTTGCTGCATCCATCGGTGAACCACCGCCGAGTGCAATAATCACATCAGGTTTAAAGCTGTTCATCTGCTCTGCACCTTTACGTACGATGCTTAGCGTTGGGTCAGCTTCGACTTCAAAGAACACTTCAGTTTCGATACCGTGTGATTTCAGTACGCGGGTAACCTGATCGGCATAACCGTTGTTGAACAGGAAGCGGTCAGTAACGATAAAGGCGCGTTTTGCACCGTCAGTTGCTACTTCTTCCAGGGCAATTGGCAGTGAGCCGCGACGGAAGTAAATAGACTTGGGAAGTTTATGCCACAACATATTCTCAGCTCGCTTGGCCACGGTTTTCTTGTTGATGAGATGTTTAGGTCCCACGTTTTCAGAAATGGAGTTACCGCCCCATGAACCACAGCCCAGCGTCAGTGACGGAGCCAGCTTGAAGTTGTACAGGTCACCGATGCCGCCTTGTGAAGCCGGTGTATTAATCAGAATACGCGCGGTCTTCATTTTGTCGCCGAAATAGTGCACACGCTCTATCTGATTATCTTGATCGGTATAGAGACACGAGGTGTGACCGATACCGCCCATGGTCACCAGTTTCTCTGCTTTATCAACCGCGTCGTGATAATCCTTAGCGCGATACATTGCTAAGGTTGGTGACAATTTTTCATGCGCAAACGGCTCAGATTCATCAACCAATTTCACTTCGCCAATGAGTATCTTGGTATTTGCTGGCACGCTAATTCCGGCTAATTCCGCAATTTTTGTCGCGGGTTGGCCAACAATCGCCGCATTCAAAGCACCATTTTTCAGGATGATATTCTGAATGGCTTTCAGCTCATCGCCTTGCAGCATGTAGCCGCCATGGCTGGCGAAACGTTCACGGACTGCGTCATAAGCAGAATCAACCACAATCACCGATTGCTCAGAAGCACAAATCACACCGTTATCGAAGGTTTTCGACATCAGGATCGAGGCTACGGCACGCTTGATATCCGCTGTTTCATCGATGACGACAGGTGTATTGCCCGCACCCACGCCAATCGCTGGTTTACCAGAACTGTAAGCGGCTTTCACCATGCCCGGACCGCCGGTTGCAAGGATCAGGTTGATATCAGGGTGATGCATTAACTGATTAGATAGCTCGACTGATGGGGTGTCGATCCAGCCGATGATATCTTTTGGTGCACCTGCCGCAATGGCTGCCTGCAGCACAATGTCCGCAGCTTTGTTAGTCGCATCTTTTGCACGAGGATGCGGAGAGAAGATGATGCCATTGCGAGTTTTCAGGCTAATCAGCGCCTTGAAAATAGCCGTTGAGGTTGGGTTTGTTGTGGGTACGATACCGCAGATCAAGCCAATCGGTTCAGCAATGGTAATGGTGCCGAAGGTATCGTCAGTGGCGAGAATACCGCAGGTTTTCTCATCTTTGTAAGCGTTGTAGATATATTCAGAGGCAAAGTGATTCTTGATCACTTTATCTTCAACAATACCCATACCTGATTCGGCAACGGCCAATTTGGCCAGAGGGATTCGTGCATCTGCAGCGGCGAGGGCGGCAGCGCGGAAGATGGCATCAACTTGTTCCTGACTAAAATTAGCGTACTCACGCTGTGCCTTTTTTACACGCTCAACCAGTGCATTAAGTTCGGCAACATTAGTAACGGCCATAGTGCTCTCCTGAAGGAAGTTAAACTCTTTTAGTAAACAAGCCTGAGTCCAGAAGTATAGTCACGTATGCTTATATATTGGTCAGGTTGGCAACTGATTTGCCTTTGCTTACTAAAAGGGTTTCCTGGTGAAGATGCTTAAATGTCAGGAAGTGTTTTCGATGCGGTAAGATTACCCCTGATGGGGTAGGTGAATTTTGATGTAGATCAAATCATGACTAAGCTGACACCTTTCAGCACTAACTTTTGCAAGTAAAGTTAGCGGAATGTGCCACATATTCTGATCTCAATGGCTGCATCGTAATAACCAAAGATTAACAGCAGCCGAATGTACTGACTTGAAGCCAAACAACTAGCATAAATTTCTCCCTATGCCTCTGGTTTTTCGCCCGTCATATGAACTACATTAGGCGCGCTTTTTACTCAGACCTTACCGGAGCCCACTTTGAACCCCGTGCTACTCGATCTTTCCGGCTACATTAAGTTTTTTGTCGGTTTGTTTGCCCTGGTGAATCCGGTAGGCATCATCCCGGTCTTTATCAGCATGACCAGTTATCAGGCGGTGGTGGAGCGCAATAAAACCAATCTCACCGCAAACCTGGCCGTTGCCATTATCCTATGGACCTCATTGTTCCTTGGTGATGGCATCCTGCATCTGTTTGGCATCTCAATTGATTCGTTCCGTATTGCCGGTGGCATTCTGGTGGTCACTATTGCGATGTCGATGATCAGCGGAAAACTCGGTGAAGATAAGCAGAATAAGCAGGAGAAGTCGGAGAGCGCGATTCGTGAAAGCATCGGCGTAGTGCCATTAGCCTTGCCGTTGATGGCCGGTCCGGGCGCAATCAGTTCGACCATTGTCTGGAGCACGCGTTACCACAGTTGGCAGAATCTGATTGGTTTTAGTCTCGCGATTGCCATTTTTGCCTTTTGTTGTTGGCTGCTGTTTCGTGCTGCACCTTTAATGGTGCGGGTGCTTGGCCAAACCGGGATTAACGTCATTACCCGTATCATGGGCTTATTACTGATGGCATTGGGAATTGAATTTATTGTCACCGGCATGAAATCTATTTTCCCAGGCTTACTGAATTAAAAGAGAGTTATTTTTTATCCGAGATAAATTTTCGATCCAAAATGGTGCATTAATCCGTTTAATTGCACCATTTTGGTTAGTTTATTCATGCGCCTTAACTCCACACGTCCTATATCACTTTTACTACTGGCTCAAGCTTAATCCCGCCAGGTCTCACATCAAACTGTGATAATTATCACAGATAATAACTCTGTCGATGGCCATTGAACTAGCATTAGCGAAAAGTTTGTCACTTGATTGATAATTAATTCTGTGGCAAATGCTTATTTTCATGGTCGAATTCGTAAATATTATATCTACAGAACAATAACGAATAAAACATAGGCAATTATCGCGGAAAATTGATGTTAATCATTGGTTTATGCGATAATTCAGTTAAATAATTAACACTTTTCCTACCCGACCGAACGTGATAAAAGAGAATCTGCTAACATTTTTGGTGTTTAGCTTTGGCGTGCGGGCATCGGTTCTGATAATTTTCGGCACATCACAAATTTTTTATCTGATAGCGACAAATGTGTACGCTTCTTGCTTACAGGCTATCAGGCTTATGATTAAGGTTGATATTTGTTGATGAAATGCATGGTAGCAAAAACGTTCACGCGCTCAGTGCTTGCCTTATGCTTGATGGCAATTATTTCTCAAAGTCAGGCAGCACAAGTGCCTGCCGGAACGCAATTATCCGATTCTCAGCGTATTGTCATTAATAACGGTAGCGAAGTGGCGACGCTGGACCCGCAGAAAGCAGAAGGCGTGCCTGAATCAAATGTCATGCGTAATCTGCTGGAAGGATTGGTTGAAACCGATAATAACGGTCAACTGGTACCCGGCGTTGCCAAACAGTGGCAAAGTGAAGAAGGGCGCATCTGGACGTTTACGCTACGTGACGATGCGCGCTGGAGTAACGGCAAGCCAGTTACCGCACAGGATTTCGTCTACAGTTGGCAACGTCTTGCTGACCCTAAAACCGGATCACCTTACGCCAGCTATTTGCAGGCGGCTCATTTAGAGAACATTGATGCCATTTTGTCGGGCAAAGCCTCGCCCGCTGAACTCGGTGTTAAAGCTCTAGACGATCATCATTTACAAGTCACCCTTTCCGAACCCGTTCCCTATTTTGTTGACATGCTGGCCTACAGCGCGATGAAACCGGTCTATCGTCCGGCGATAGAACAATGGGGCGAGCAGTGGACGCAGCCGCAACACTATGTTGGCAATGGTGCTTTTACGCTGTCCGAATGGGTCGTTAACGAAAAAATCGTTGTTAAACGCAATCCGAACTATTGGGATAATGCGCATACGTTGATTGATGAGGGCGTGTTTTTACCTCTCTCCTCAGAAAACAGCGATATCAATCGCTATCGTAGCGGCGGTATCGATATGACTAACAGTGCGGTGCCGCCGGAGTTGTTTAAAAAGTTACAGCAGGATCTCGGTGATGAGGTGAAAGTCAGTCCGCTGTTGTGCACCTTCTATTACGAGATTAATAACCAAAAAGCACCGTTCAATGACGCACGTGTCCGTAGCGCGCTGAAGTTAACCTTAGATCGCGACATCATTGCGCAAAAGATCATGGGCCAGGGCCAGATTCCTGCCTATGGTTTAACGCCGCCGTTTACCCACGGAATCACGCTTTCTCCACCGGCCTGGGCACAACAAACCCAGTCAGAGCGCAATGCCAGTGCCAAACAGTTATTAGCGGATGCCGGCTTTAATCAACAAAACCCGCTGCGTTTCACGCTGCTTTACAACACCTCTGAGCAAAACAAGCGACAAGCGATTGCTGCCGCCTCCATGTGGCAAAAAAACCTCGGCGCGGTGGTGACATTACAGAATCAGGAGTGGAAAACGCTGCTGGAAACACGTCATCAGGCACAGTACGACGTGGTACGCGCCACCTGGTGCGCGGATTACAACGAACCGTCTACGTTCCTGAATATGCTGTTAAGCGGCTCATCAATTAATACTGCGTTTTACCAAAGTTCGGCGTTTGACCAGTTAATGAAGCAAACATTGACCAGCGCAGATGAAGCAAAGCGCGCCGCTCTTTATCAGCAGGCTGAGGCGCAACTCGATAAAGACTCACCGATTGTGCCCGTCTACTATCGGGTTAGCGTGCGGTTGGTTAAGCCTTGGGTGGGAGGGTTTACCGGTAAGGATCCGCAGGACATGCTGGCGTTGAAATACTATTACATAAAGAAACATTGAGTAATGAGCCGATCCGGCGCTACAGTCGGGCGGCACTTTACCGTGGTAAACCCTGAAGGGTGATTAGGGTCTTCGTTCAGACACGCGGAGATCACCTGGAAACGGGGTACGCCGGGCGATAAGTCGACCCGGTAAAGATAATAAAACTGGAGCGTAATAATGAACAACATCACGAAAAAAAGCCTGATTGCTGCGGGCGTATTCGCCGCAATCGGCGCGCTGGCAGGGAATGCCGCGCTGGCAGCAACAGTACCAGCAGGCGTTGAATTGGCAGCAAAACAGGAACTGGTTCGCGGTAATGGCGATGAAGTACAGTCGTTGGATCCCCACAAAATTGAAGGTGTACCCGAAGACAACATCGCGCGTGACCTGTATGAAGGTCTAATCACCAGTGACAGCGATGGCAAACCGGTGCCGGGCGTGGCGGAAAGCTGGGAAAACAAAGATTTCAAAGTCTGGACTTTCCACCTGCGTAAGAACGCCAAATGGTCCAACGGTGAACCGGTCACCGCACAAGATTTCGTGTATAGCTGGCAACGTCTGGTGGATCCGAAAACCGCATCGCCATACGCCAGCTATCCGCAATATGGTCACATCGTCAATGTTGACGACATCATCGCCGGTAAAAAACCCACTACCGATCTGGGTGTGAAAGCAATCGATGATCACACGTTGGAAGTCACGCTGAGCGAGCCAGTACCTTATTTTTACAAGCTACTGATCAACTCCGTTATGTCCCCGGTGTATAAGCCTGCTATCGAGAAGTTTGGCGATCAGTGGACTCAACCGCAAAATTGGGTCGGTAACGGTGCATTCAAACTTGAATCACACGTGATCAACGAACGCGTGACGCTGGTGCGTAACCCGCAGTATTGGGATAACGAGCACACAGTTCTGAATAAAGTGACTTTCCTGCCAATCAACTCTGAGGTCAGCGACGTAAACCGTTACTTCTCGGAGAACGGCAGTGATATCACCTATAACAACATGCCAATCGAGCTGTTCAAAAAACTGCAGCGTGATAACGGTAAAGAGTTGATGGTGAAGCCGTATCTGTGCACCTATTACTACGAAATCAACAACCAGAAAGCACCGTTTACCGATCCACGCGTGCGTACCGCGCTGAAACTTGGTCTGGATCGCGACATCATGGTGAATAAGGTTCTGGCGCAAGGTCAGCAACCGGCTTATAGCTTCACCCCGCCAGCCACCGATGGCATGGAACTGCTGCCGCCGGATTGGTTCAAATGGGATCAGAACAAGCGTAACGAAGAAGCGAAAAAACTGCTGGCGGAAGCGGGTTATACCGCTGATAAACCGCTGACTTTCAACCTGCTGTATAACACTTCTGACCTACACAAGAAACTGGCGATCGCGGCCTCTTCAATCTGGAAGAAAAACATCGGCGTAAACATCAAGCTGGAAAACCAGGAGTGGAAAACCTTCCTGGATACCCGTCATCAGGGCAACTTTGATGTTTCTCGTGCTGCATGGTGTGCGGATTACAATGAACCTACCTCATTCCTGAACATCATGCTGTCTGACAGCAGCAGTAACACCTCGCACTACAAGAGTGCTGACTTCGATAAAGTTATCCACGATGCGGTCAAGGCCACAGACGATAAAGCGCGCGTAGCGGATTATCAGAAAGCTGAGCAGATTCTGGATAAAGACAGCACCATCGTGCCGGTTTACTACTACGTCAATGCGCGTTTAGTGAAACCTTACGTGGGCGGTTACACCGGCAACGATCCGCTGGATAAAACCGTCGATAAAAATCTGTATATCATTAAACATTAATAGCACTCAGGCTATCGATAGTGGCGGTGCTGCGGCACCGCCTTTTTACTTTGTGAAGCAACAGCCTGGTAGGTACGGCAATGTTAAAATTCATCCTGCGTCGGCTCCTCGAAGCCCTCCCGACGCTCTTTATCCTCATTACCATCTCTTTCTTTATGATGCGACTGGCACCCGGCAGTCCATTTACCGGCGAGCGTGTTCTTTCACCGGAAGTGATGGCGAATATCGAAGCGAAGTACCATCTCAACGATCCAATTGGCAAACAGTACCTGAGCTATCTGGTGCAGTTGGCGCATGGCGATTTTGGCCCCTCGTTTAAATACAAAGATTACTCGGTCAATTATCTGGTCGGCCATGCCTTCCCAGTGTCAGCCAAACTCGGTCTGGCCGCATTCTTCCTCGCCGTGGTGCTGGGCGTGACGGCTGGCGTGATCGCCGCCCTGAAGCAAAACACCCTGTGGGATTATGCCGTGATGGGGGTCGCGATGACCGGCGTGGTGATCCCCAGCTTTGTCGTGGCGCCGTTACTGGTGCTGGTGTTTGCGATTACCTTGCGCTGGCTGCCAGGCGGTGGCTGGAACGGCGGCCAATGGAATTACATGTTGCTGCCGATGGTCGCGCTCTCGCTGGCCTACATCGCCAGCATCGCGCGTATTACGCGCGGTTCGATGATTGAAGTGATGCACTCAAACTTCATCCGTACCGCACGCGCGAAAGGCCTGCCACTGCGCCGTATCGTGCTGCGTCACGCACTGAAGCCCGCCATGCTACCGGTACTTTCCTATATGGGACCGGCGTTTGTCGGCATCATCACCGGTTCAATGGTGATTGAGTCCATCTATGGTTTGCCGGGCATCGGCCAGCTGTTCGTTAACGGGGCTTTAAACCGTGACTACTCGCTGGTAATGAGTCTGACCATTCTGGTTGGCGTGCTGACCATTCTGTTTAACGCGATCGTTGATGTGCTGTACGCCGTGATCGATCCGAAAATCCGTTACTGATTGTGGAGCTCGCCCATGATGTTAAGTAAGAAAAACAGCGAAGCTCTGGATGCCTTCAGTGAAAAACTGGAAGTCGAAGGGCGCAGCCTATGGCAGGATGCGCGTCGCCGCTTCATTCATAACCGAGCCGCCTTCATTAGTTTGCTGGTGCTTCTGGTGATCACGCTGTTCGTCGTGTTCGCACCGATGTTGTCGCAGTTCAAATATGACGACACGGATTGGGGGATGATGTCTGCCGCGCCGGATACCGTTTCCGGTCACTGGTTTGGTACCGATTCCTCGGGACGCGATCTGCTGGTACGCGTTGCTATTGGTGGCCGCATCTCATTGATGGTGGGGATCGCTTCTGCCCTGATCGCGGTGCTGGTGGGCACGCTGTATGGCTCACTGGCGGGTTATCTGGGCGGTAAAATCGACTCGGTGATGATGCGTATTTTGGAGATCCTCAACTCCTTCCCGTTCATGTTCTTCGTTATTCTGCTGGTGACCTTTTTTGGTCGTAACATTCTGCTGATCTTTGTGGCGATCGGCATGGTGTCGTGGCTGGATATGGCGCGTATTGTGCGCGGCCAAACGTTGAGTCTGAAGCGCAAAGAGTTCATCGAAGCGGCGCAGGTCGGCGGTGTGAGTACCTTTAAAATCGTGCTGCGTCATATTGTGCCAAACGTGCTGGGCGTGGTGGTGGTGTATGCCTCGCTGCTGGTACCAAGCATGATTCTTTTTGAATCATTCCTCAGCTTCCTCGGCCTTGGTACGCAGGAACCCTTGAGCAGTTGGGGTGCCTTGTTGAGCGATGGCGCCAACTCAATGGAAGTGTCGCCGTGGTTGCTGATGTTCCCGGCAGGTTTCCTCGTGGTCACGCTGTTCTGTTTTAACTTTATCGGCGATGGCTTGCGTGATGCCCTCGACCCGAAAGATCGTTAAGGAGTTTCCCGATGACCATTCATGAATTTCAGCCAGCAATGGCTGCGCGTGCGGGAAACAGTAACCTGCTGCTTGATGTAAAAGATTTACGCGTTACCTTCAGCACCCACGATGGCGATGTCACTGCTGTGAACGACCTCAACTTTTCACTGCATGCAGGTGAAACGCTGGGCATTGTTGGCGAATCCGGCTCAGGTAAATCGCAAACCGCATTTGCCTTGATGGGGCTACTGGCAAAAAATGGGCGCATTGGCGGTTCAGCAAAATTCAACGGCGAAGAGATCCTCAATCTGCCGGAAAACAAGCTGAACAAACTGCGTGCTGAACAGATAGCGATGATCTTCCAGGACCCGATGACGTCGCTCAATCCTTACATGCGCGTTGGCGAGCAGTTAATGGAAGTGCTGAAGCTGCACAAAGGCATGAACAGCGCCCAGGCTTTTGAAGAGTCGGTGCGGATGCTAGACGCCGTGAAAATGCCGGAAGCGCGTAAGCGCATGAAGATGTTCCCGCATGAGTTCTCCGGCGGTATGCGCCAGCGTGTGATGATTGCGATGGCGCTGTTGTGTCGCCCGAAGCTGCTGATTGCCGATGAGCCGACCACGGCGCTCGACGTCACCGTGCAGGCGCAGATCATGACCTTACTGAATGAGCTTAAGCGCGAATTCAATACTGCGATTGTGATGATTACCCACGACCTCGGCGTCGTAGCGGGTATCTGTGACAAAGTGCTGGTGATGTACGCCGGTCGGACCATGGAATATGGGCGTGCACGCGATGTATTTTATCATCCTGCACATCCGTATTCGATTGGTCTGCTGAGTGCAGTACCACGTTTGGATGCCGAAGAGGGCGAGTCGCTGACCACCATTCCAGGCAACCCGCCAAACCTGCTGCGCCTGCCGCAAGGCTGTCCGTTCCAGCCTCGCTGCGCCTACGCCATGGACATTTGCGCCAAGGCACCGCCGCTGGAGCCTTTCGCGGAAGGTCGCTTGCGTGCCTGCTTCAAGCCGGTGGAGGAGTTAGTATGAGCACCGTAGTCGAAGAGAAAAAAGTCCTGCTGGAGATCGCCGACCTGAAGGTGCATTTCGAGATTAAGGATGGCAAACAGTGGTTCTGGCAGCCACCGCACACCTTGAAAGCGGTCGACGGCGTCAGTCTGCGACTGTATGAAGGTGAAACGCTGGGTGTAGTGGGTGAATCGGGTTGTGGTAAATCGACGCTGGCCCGCGCCATCATTGGCCTGGTGAAAGCCACGGAAGGACGCGTCGCCTGGTTAGGGCGCGATCTGCTAGGGCAAAGCCAGGAACAGTGGCGACAGGCGCGCAGCGACATTCAGATGATCTTTCAGGATCCGCTGGCATCGCTCAATCCACGTATGACTATTGGCGATATCATTGCTGAACCGCTGCGCACCTATTACCCAAAAATGCCGCGCCAGGAAGTGAAGGATAAGGTGAAAAGCATGATGATGAAGGTAGGTTTATTACCTAACCTCATCAACCGTTATCCACACGAATTTTCGGGCGGTCAGTGTCAGCGTATTGGTATCGCACGCGCGCTGATTCTGGAGCCGAAACTGATCATCTGCGATGAGCCGGTATCGGCGCTAGACGTGTCGATTCAGGCGCAGGTCGTCAACCTGCTGCAGAAGTTACAGCGTGAAATGGGGTTGTCATTGATCTTTATCGCCCACGATTTAGCGGTGGTAAAACACATCTCCGATCGCGTGCTGGTAATGTATCTCGGGCATGCAGTTGAGCTGGGCACTTACGATGCGGTGTATAACAATCCGCAGCATCCGTACACCCGTGCGCTGATGTCAGCGGTACCCATTCCCGATCCGGATCTGGAGAGGAACAAACAAATCCAGCTGCTTGAAGGGGAGCTGCCATCACCCATCAATCCGCCATCGGGTTGCGTGTTCCGCACGCGTTGCCCGATTGCCGGACCGGAGTGCGCGAAAACGCGGCCGCTATTGGAAGGCAGCTTCCGTCATGCGGTTTCCTGCCTAAAAGTCGATCCGCTGTAAAAGAAAACGCCGGGCGATTGCCCGGCGTTTTGCTGTCTGTCGCTTACTCGCGCCACAGGATATGGCAGAGCTTATGATCCTTTTCGCGGCAAAGCAGGACGCGTGCGAACACATCAGTAATCGGCTCGCCGTCCGCTTCACCTAATCCAATTACCACTTCAGCGAAGAAGTCTGGGTTGAGATCGAAATCAACGTGTTCCTGCCAGTCTTCTGCAGGATCAAACAGTTCTGCGCCACCGCGCTCTTCAAACTGCAGATTGAACAGAATAATGTCAGCGGGATCGAGATTGTCGCCAGCCAGCTCAAGAAAAATATCGTAAGCCTGCTCCAGCGTTTCATCTTCAGTAAGGCGATTATTTAAATCCATGGTCATTCTTGCTTGCCCTAAGGCGGTAATATTTTCGCTCGTTTTACAGTAAAGGACTAAAGAAGTAAAACAGTCGTTCAACGATGCGTTGCCACCAGGCACGTTTCGCCCAGCGAGCGCCATCCAGTAAGCGTGAGCGGGCGATGTAATCATCCTGCACAGTGGCGAGATCGCTGCCAAAGCCGTCATCATCAACGACTAAAGTGATCTCAAAGTTAAGCCACAAGCTGCGCATATCCAGATTAACCGTGCCGACCAAACTCAGTTGCCCATCCACCAGCACACTTTTGGTATGCAGTAAGCCATCTTCAAACTGATAAATCTTCACGCCGGCTTCCAGCAGTTCGGTAAAGAAGGCGCGACTTGCCCAGCCTACCAACAGCGAATCATTGTGGCGCGGCACAATAATGCTGACTTCTACACCGCGTAACGCCGCGGTACAAATGGCGTGCAGCAGGTCATCACTCGGCACAAAGTAGGGTGTTGTCATAATCAGTTGCTCGCGCGCGGAGTAAACCGCGGTGAGCAACGCCTGGTGGATCATATCCTCAGGGAAACCCGGGCCGGAGGCGATGACCTGAATGGTATGACCGCTCTCTTGTTCGAAGGGCATGACGTTGCCATCCGGCGCGGGCGGCAGAATGCGCTTCCCGGTTTCTATCTCCCAGTCGCAGGCATAGACAATGCCCATTGTCGTCGCCACAGGACCTTCCATACGTGCCATCAAATCAATCCACTGACCAACGCCCGCTTCCTGTTTAAAGAAGCGCGGATCAACCAGGTTCATGCTGCCGGTGTAAGCGATGTAATTATCAATCAGCACCACTTTGCGATGCTGGCGTAAATCCATACGTCGCAGGAACACGCGCAGCAGGCTTACCTGTAACGCTTCAACCACATCGATGCCAGCATTGCGCATCATATTGACCCACGGACTGCGAAAGAAGGTGACGCTACCTGCCGAGTCCAGCATCAAACGGCAATGCACGCCGCGACGCGATGCAGCCATCAACGATTCCGCCACTTCGTCGGCTAGCCCGCCAGGATGCCAGATATAGAACACCATCTCGATGTTGTGACGCGCCAGTTGGATATCGCGTATCAGCGCGTGCATCACATCGTCGGAGTTGGTCAGCAACTGCAGCTGATTCCCTTTTACGCCCGCAATGCCCTGACGATGGCGGCACAAATCAAATAAGGAACGCGCCACGTCGCTGTGTTCAGTGGCGAAGATATGCCGGCACTGCTTGAGATCGTTGAGCCATTTGGCAGTGGACGGCCACATGGTGCGCGCGCGCTCGGCACGCCGTTTACCTAAATGCAGTTCACCAAAGGAGAGATAGGCGATTATACCCACCAGCGGCAGAATGTAGATGATCAGCAGCCAGGCCATTGCCGAGGTGACTGCGCGACGTTTCATCAGAATACGTAGCGTGACACCCGCAATCAGCAGCCAATAACCAAACAGCAGCAACCAACTGATTAGGGTATAAAATGTGGTCATTAAGTGGACGTCCTGTTCGCGCTTTGTTGTGCAAAGTTTACGTGCTGATCACAGGTAGTGAAACCTTTAATCCTGAATGATGTTTCGATGAAGCTTTCGATTTGGTATTTCCCAACAGATCTTTATAATCCCTGCCGAGTTTAGCCTGTCTGAGAGGATGTGATGAGACGCAGTAAAAATGAAGTGGCACGCTGGAGAATGTTACGTCAGGTACACCGTCGTCGTTCTCGTTGGCTGGAAGGGCAGTCGCGTCGCTATAAACGCATTCACACTATTCGTCATCAGGTGGCGCAGCAGCATCGACGCTCCATCCTGTTTATCTCGCAAATGATTTAACGGCTTACGTGGTCATTATGCACCGCGCAACACCAGCATTATATTGACCATTTGCACTGCTGCGGCCAGCACAATCATCATCACGATGTGCTGCCGAGCGTGGCGCCAGCCTTGCCGACGCCATACCCAAAGTGCTCTGCCGATGAGGGTTAATGCCATCACCAGCAGTAAAACTGACTGCCACATAAATTAGAAGACGCGTTTGAATGGCTTAACCGCGACTTTTTCATAAACGCCCGCAGCGATATAGGGATCATCCTTGGCCCATGATTCAGCGACTTCCAGTGAAGAGAATTCGGCGATAATCACGGAACCGGTGAAACCAGCCGGGCCTGGATCGTTACTGTCCACCGCTGGCAGCGGACCCGCAGCAATCAGTCGACCTTCATCCTGCAACAGCTTCAAACGAGCAAGATGCGCGGGACGTACCGAATTGCGTTTTTCCAATGAATCAGCGGTATCTTCCGCATAAATGACGTAAAGCACGATGGGATACTCCCGTTAGACTTGCCGAAATTGCGTGACACGTTAAGTGATCGTTAATCAGAGTGCAAACGAAAGATAAATACGCAGTCATTCAGCGCAATCAGGGTTAAAAAAGGCCTTTCTACAGGCGCTTTTACATCCCTTATTGAAACTGATTGCTATTTGCATTTAAAATCTCCCCTTCACTCAATGAATATGAATGATATGACCACGTTGACTATGCCTTTGCCTACACGTACCCCTATTGCTGTAATTTTATCCGTGGTACTTCACGGTTCGTTGATCGCTGGCATTCTTTATGCATCGTTTCATCAGGTCATTGAAGTTCCAAAAGCGTCTCAGCCCATTAGCGTGACGATGGTCGCGCCGGAGGTGCAACCGGAACCCGCACCGGCTGAGGTTACACCGCCGCCGCCAGAACCTGAGCCAGAGCCAGAAGTGGCACCAGAGCCGCCCAAGGTTGAGCCCGTGCCGATTCCTAAGCCAGAACCGAAGCCGAAGCCAAAACCGAAACCAAAGCCAAAGGTTGAGAAGAAAGTTGAACCGAAACCGCGTCAGGAAGTGAAGCCGCAGGAAAATCCGTTTAAACAGGAAGCGCCGACCACGCAGACGCGCCCAACGACAGCACCAAAGGCGAATCCGACCGCAACACCGAGCATCTCTGATGGCCCGAAGGCGATGAACGTCAGTAAGCCTGCTTATCCGGCGCGAGCGTTTGCATTGCGCGTTGAGGGACGTGTGCGCGTGCAGTTTGATGTTGATAGCGAAGGTCGTGTGGATAACGTTGAAATCTTGTCGGCTGAACCACGCAATATGTTCGAACGTGAGGTTAAGCAGGCGATGAAGAAATGGCGCTATCAACCGGGTCGTCCAGGCAAGAACCTGACTATGAATATTGTGTTCCGCATCAATGGCGGCGCCAATATTGAGTAAGCACTGTTGGTTGAGAGGAAAAAAAGCGGTCAGTTGACCGCTTTTTTGCGTTACAGATCGCTTAAATTGCTTCTGCCGGGCGGCAGTGGGCGAGATTGCCCGGTGTTGTCAACGGCGACGTAGACAAATACCGCTTCGGTTGCGCAGTAGGTCTGTCCGATAGGCTCGGACGATACTTTTTTAATCCACACTTCAACATTGATGGTCATAGAACTGTTGCCGGTGCGGATGCAGCGCGCGTAACAGCTCACCACATCACCAACCGCCACCGGTTTTAAGAACGTCATTCCGTCCACGCGCACGGTGACGACGCGCCCTTCGGCAATCTCTTTGGCCTTGATTGCGCCGCCCATATCCATCTGCGACATCAACCAGCCACCAAAAATATCACCGTTGGCATTGGTATCCGCTGGCATGGCCAGAGTACGCAATACCATCTCGCCTTGCGGCGACTTATGTTTTTCGTCCATTGCTCAGTTCTTCTGCAGGTGAAGAGAAGCCCGACGCTGTCGGGCGGAGTGGCATTATTTTTGTTCTTGTTGCGGCATCTGTCGCCAGATATACACACCGCTTAACAGGGTAAAGAGCAGGGTCAGGCCGGTCAGACCGAACACTTTAAAGTTAACCCAAAATTCCTGCGATAACCAAAACGCAACATAAATATTCGCTAAGCCACAGGCAAGGAAGAAGATTGCCCAGGCGATGTTGAGGTTGCGCCAAACGCCTGATGGCAGTTGCAACTCTTTACCCAACATGGTTTGGATAAGCGGTTGCTTCATGAACCACTGACTATAGAGTAGCGCGACGGCAAACAGAGAATAGATAACCGTGACTTTCCATTTGATGAATTCATCGTTATGGAACACCAGCGTCAGGGTGCCAAATACCGCAACCAGCACAAAGGTGAAAATGGTCATTTTTTCCAGCTTGCGGTAAAGCACCCAGCTAACGACCAGCGCCAGACCGGTGGCAACGATCAATGCGCCAGAGGCGACAAAGATGTCGTAGAGCTTGTAAAAGATGAAGAAAACCACCAGGGGAAGAAAATCGAGTAACTGCTTCATAGCGTTTCCAATTAGGGCAGGAGCATTCAGTTATGGCGCTCGGGTGAGCGCCATAACGATTAACGTAACAGCATATACAGCCGGTACAGATAGATAATCAGCACAGCGGAGACCATATTACCCAGCGCGTTCAACACCACGGAGGCGATATTCGCTGGCAGTACGGTCAGTGATGAAAAGAAGAACATCAGCACGATTTTGGCCAGTAGCCACAGCACTATGGCGGGTGCGATAACCTTAATATTCTTCCAGGCGAGACGCATGCTGGCGCGCATGGCGCCAATCACGCCAAGCTTTTCATTGGCAAGAATCACCGGCGCCAGCGAAAACAGGATGGCCAGAATCACACCGGGCACCATCAGCACCATAAAGCCCAGTTGCACCAGCAGGGTGATCAGGAAGGTTTGCAGCAGCAGTTTAGGCAGGATTGGCGCAGAAGCACCAATAGCGCGCAGCGCGCTGACACGTTGTCCGCCCGATACCATCGGGATCAGGAGCAGCATGCCGCCCAGCAGCAGCGTGTTGCCTACCAACGCTGCAAAGGTGCCAGCAGCGGAGGCACGCAACAAAATACGCTGCTGATCCGGCGACATATTTTGTACCAGCTCAAACAGCGACGATGCGCTGTCATCTGACTGGCTCAACAACGAGAGCTGGTCTTCACCTGGCGTTAACGCGTGGCCGACGATCACAGTAATGAACGAGGTCAGCAGCGCCAGCAGTAAAATAGTAACCAGCTGATGGCGCAAAAAATTTCCTGTGTCACGGTATAACGAGCTTGCCGTGATAGACATGTAAACTCCTTGAAAGAACCGGATTAATTAACCCGGCGATTGTACATGTTCTATTGGCGTGCTGGCACCCGCATTGCGATAACTTTCTGTCATCTCAGGTAAAGAAGGGTTAAAAAGCGCAGGAAGACCGTAGCGAGCACGGGCGCGATCGCAGGCTTCGTTCAGTTCACCGTTCTCGCCGGACATCGAAAACTCCCGACAGGGCGAAGGACGCTGCTGATAAATGCTGCAGGAGACGCAGCCGCCGACCTCGCCCTGCAGCGCAACACAGCGCGGCTGGCGTTGGTTGGTGCCGCGCATATTGCGCATAAACGGGGTTAACGGTTCGGTTAATTCAACCGGAACGGCACCGGCGCCATCATCGGCTTCGGCCCAGTAAAAAGAGACACGGAAGTGCGCGCAGCATGCGCCACAGGTCACGCAAGGATTTAGTGAATCGCTCATCTGATCGCCCGCCACCTCTAAGGCATCGAACCAAAATCACACAGGGAAAAGGTAAAATAATCACGGCGAAAAATTTTCGCAAGGGGACTTTTATTACACGCTGTAAAGCCAAAATTGATCTGAATCAATTCATTGTTTTTTAAGTGATTAATTTATATTGATGCAGATGATCTTTTACCAAAAAAGGGGTAAATGTTGTGCCGCATTCAACATTGAGACCCATCTTTATTTGGCAAAGGAGTGATTATGAAACTGGCAAAATGCGCACTGCTGATGGCGCTGGCAATTCCGCAACTGGCTCTGGCTCATGAAGCCGGTGATTTCTTTATGCGCGCAGGGAGCGCCACCGTCCGTCCGACCGAAGGTTCTGACAATGTGCTGGGTATGGGCGGCTTTAACGTAAGTAACGATACGCAGTTGGGTTTGACCTTTACCTATATGGCAACGGATAACATCGGCGTTGAGCTGCTGGCTGCAACCCCGTTCCGTCATAAGGTTGGCCTCGGCGCCACCGGAAATCTGGCCACCGTGCGCCAGCTGCCGCCAACTTTAATGGCGCAGTACTATTTCTTTGATAGCAAAAGCAAAGTCCGCCCGTACGTTGGCGTCGGTATCAACTACACCACTTTCTACGATGCCAAATTCAATCAAACGGGTGAGGATGCCGGTTTAAGCGACCTGAGCGTTAAAGATTCCTGGGGCATGGCGGGCCAGGTGGGTCTGGATTATCAAATCAACCGCGACTGGATGCTGAACGCATCGCTGTGGTACATGGACATTGATACCGAAGTGAAATTCAAAGCTGGCGGTGAGCAGCAGAACATCAACACGCGTATTGATCCGTGGGTGTTCTTCTTTGGTGCGGGATATCGATTCTGATCGGCAACCAGAAATGAAGCGGGCGACCAGAAGGTCGCCCGATGTGTTATTTGATCTGCATATTGTTAACCACAGATTTCACGCCCGCTACACTACGCGTGACAGAAACCGCGCGATTTGCCATCTGCGGTGAGCTAACAAAACCGCTCAGCTGAACTTTGCCCTTAAAGGTTTCCACGTTGATTTCCGTGGATTTCAGCGCTTCGTCATTAAGCAGCTGAGCCTTCACTTTGGTAGTGACTACCGTATCGTCGATGTAACCGCCAGTGCCTTCTTTAGTTGCTGTTGGTGCACATGCGCTAAGAGCCAGCGCCATTACCGCAGCCATCATAAATCCTGCAACGACTTTAAAAAATTTCATTGTTTATCTCCCTGTCTTAGATGATGTTTCGCCGCAACGGGGCGGCGCAGTTAATTGTGGTCTGGCGTTGCGAAATCGGCAAATCGCCGCGTGCAAAAAAGATGAAATTAGCTGATTTATGCCATTTATTGATCTCATTGCGGTTTTAGCTGGCCGAAAAAGCGAAGAGTAAGGGGGAAATGGGCAGAGGGATGGTTGTGAGGGGAATAAGGCCTTATCCACGTCGACGAATAAGGCCCTAAATGATTTTAGTGGGTGGCCGCTTTCAGGTCGCTAACAAAGGCTTTCAGTTCGCTCAGCAGCGTTGTCGGATCGTTCTGATTACGCTCGATGATTTTCACAATCGCCGAACCGGAAATCGCGCCAGCCGCGCCCGCAGCGATCGCTTCTTTCACCTGGCCGGGTTCAGAAATCCCAAAGCCCTGCAGCGGTGGGGCTGCGTTAAACTCACGCAGTTTTTCGATCAGGTGATGCAGCGGTAGGCTGGCACGATTTTCCGACCCGGTTACACCCGCACGAGACAGCAGATAGGTATAACCGCGGCCATGTGCGGCAATTTCACGCAGCAGCGCATCGTCGGCATTTGGCGGACAGATAAAGATCGGTGCCACATTGTGGCGCATCGCAGCCTGACGGAATGGCGCAGACTCTTCCAGCGGCACATCCGCAACCAGCACCGAATCCACACCGACCGCCTCGCACTGGGCATAAAAGTTGTCGATACCTTTGCTGAACACCAGATTGGCGTACATCAGCAAGCCAATCGGCAGGTCAGGGTATTTCTGGCGTATGGTGGCCAGCATTTCAAAACACTGCGCCACGGTAGTGCCAGAAGCAAAGGCACGCAGCGTCGCACCCTGAATGGTTGGGCCATCGGCTAGCGGATCCGAAAACGGGATGCCAAGTTCGAGTGCATCTGCGCCGCCTTCCACCAGGGTATCGATGATTTTCAGCGACAGTTCAGGAGAAGGATCGCCGAGGGTAACGAAGGGGACAAATGCGCCTTCTTTCTGCGCCGATAGACGTTGAAACAGCTGATTGTAACGTTCCATCAAATCTCTCCCTTGGCTTTCAAAATATCGTGAACGGTGAAGATGTCTTTATCGCCGCGGCCAGAGAGGTTAACCACCAGCAGCTGCTCTTTTTCTGGATTTTCGCGGATCATTTTCAACGCATGTGCCAGCGCATGTGAAGACTCGAGTGCCGGAATAATACCTTCAGCACGGCACAGCTCTTTGAAGGCGCTGAGGGCTTCATCATCGGTGATCGAAACATATTCAGCGCGGCCGATACTGTTGAGATGCGCATGCTGAGGCCCCACGGACGGGAAGTCCAGACCCGCAGAAATCGAGTAGGATTCTTCAATCTGGCCCTCTTCGGTTTGCATCATCGGGGCTTTCATCCCGAAGTAGATCCCCACGCGACCGTGCTTGAGCGGCGCACCGTGTTCACCGGTTTCAATACCGTGACCAGCGGGCTCAACGCCGATGAGGCCCACACTTTCTTCTTCGATAAAGTCAGCGAACATGCCGATAGCGTTCGAACCACCGCCCACGCAGGCTAACACGGCATCCGGCAAGCGACCTTCACGCTCAAGAATCTGCGCTTTGGTCTCTTCGCCAATCATGCGCTGGAATTCACGTACAATGGTCGGGAACGGGTGCGGGCCTGCAGCGGTGCCGAGCATGTAGTGCGCGGTTTCATAGCTTCCAGACCAGTCGCGCAGTGCCTCGTTACAGGCATCTTTCAGCGTTGCGGATCCGCTATGCACTGGAATCACTTCCGCGCCCATCAAACGCATACGGAACACGTTTGGCGACTGACGTTCAACATCTTTGGCACCCATATAGATGCGGCACTTCATGCCGAGCAAGGCACAGGCTAACGCTGACGCCACACCGTGCTGACCGGCGCCAGTTTCAGCAATGATCTCGTTTTTGCCCATACGCTTGGCCAACAGCGCCTGACCGAGCACCTGGTTAGTTTTGTGCGCGCCGCCGTGCAGCAGGTCTTCACGCTTCAGATACAGGCGGGTTTTGGTGCCTTTCGTCAGGTTGCTGCACAGCGTCAAAGCGGTTGGGCGTCCAGCATAGTTTTTCAGCAGGTCAGTAAACTCGGCCTGAAACTCCGGATCGCGCTGGGCCTCAACAAAAGCATTTTCCAGCTGGCGCAACGCGGGCATCAAGATTTGCGGGACATATTGGCCGCCAAACTCGCCAAAATAGGGATTCAATAGCGTGGTCATTTTTTCATCTTCCTTATTCGGCCCGCGGGGTGGCGGGCAAGCGAAATTAATAGGCGCGCAGCGTGCGGAATACCGCTGCGACTTTGCTGGCATCTTTGATGCCGGGCGCAGATTCTACGCCGGAATTGAAATCGAGGCCGGCACAGCCTTGCTGCGCGGCTTCAACGCAGTTATCTGCGCTCAGGCCACCGGCTAGCAGCACGTTGCTCAAATCCTGGCCTTGCAGCAAGGACCAATCGAAACGCTGGCCAGTACCGCCCTGGCCGTTATCAAACACGTAGCGATCAATATGCGGCCAGTCGCGTGCAGGTAAGTTCTCTTTGATGCTGAGCGCTTTCCAGATTTTTATTTCTGCCGGCAGCGCCTGACGCAGTTCCGCGACGAACGCTTGATCTTCATCACCGTGCAGCTGAACCGCTGCCAGATTCAATGTCGTGGCTTGAGTGACAATGTCACTTGCGCTGTTGTTGCGGAACACGCCAACATACTTCAGTGGGGCGGCTGCCTGTACCACTTGCGCCTGCTCGCGACTGATTTTGCGTGGTGAGCCTTCGGCGAAGATCAATCCACCGTAAATGGCTCCGGCCTCATGCGCGGCAAGCGCATCTTCGGCGCGAGTCAAGCCGCACACTTTGTTATCACCGAGCAATACGCGACGCACGCCAGCAGTCAGGTCGGCTTCTTCCATCAGCGCAGAGCCAATCAGGAAACCGTTAGCAAAGTGGCTCAATTCACGCACTTGCGCATAGCTATGGATGCCTGATTCGCTAATAACGGTCACGCCATGTCCGAGTCGCGGTGCTAACTGGCGCGTGCGGTTCAGGTCGATGGACAAGTCGCGCAGGTCGCGGTTATTGATGCCGACGACTTTGGCCTCCAGCGCAATTGCACGTTCCAGCTCATCTTCATTACTCACTTCAGTCAGCACACCCATTTTCAGGCTGTGCGCCACCGCGGCGAGCTGGCGATATTGATCATCATCCAGCACCGACAACATCAACAGGATGGCATCGGCTTGATAATGGCGTGCCAGATAGATCTGGTAAGGATCGATGATGAAGTCTTTGCACAACACCGGTTGAGTAATGGCGGCGCTAACAATCGGCAGAAAATCAAAATCGCCCTGGAAGTATTTTTCATCGGTCAATACCGAAACCGCAGAAGCGTGATGACGATAAACGCCCGCGATGCTCGCGGGATCAAAATCTTCACGAATCAGCCCTTTGGAGGGCGATGCTTTTTTGCATTCCAGGATGAATACGGTACGTGAACCACGCAGCGCATCATAAAAGTGACGTGCCGCAGGCTGCAAATCGTTTTGGAAAGTGGCCAGCGGCTGCTGTGCTTTGCGCGCCTCAACCCAGACGGCTTTATCTTGTACGATTTTCTCTAAAACAGTGCCCTTAATACTCATCTCATCCTCTCGCTGCCAGAGCGACAACACGCTCGTAGGCTTGCCCGCTGCGAATGGCAGCGATGGCGCGCTGTGCGTTGTCGCGCAAATCTTCATTTCCGAACACTTTCAGTAACATTGCGACGTTCACCGCAACCGCCTGCTCATGGGCGGGCTGGCCTTTACCCTGGAGTAAACGGGTAAGAATGTCACGGTTTTCTTCCGGCGTGCCGCCTGCCAAGGCTTCTTTGTCATGGAAGCCGAAACCGAAGTCTTCTGGCGTCAGCTGATAGCCGGTGATTTCCCCATCGCGCAGCTCAGCGACCTGGGTCGGGCTGTGCAGGGCCACTTCATCCATTCCGCCGCCGTGTACGACGGCAGCACGTTGATAACCGAGCACTTTCAGCGTTTGGGCAATCGGCAGGACCAGTTCCGGGCTGTACACACCAATCACCGCCAAAGGTGGTCGCGCTGGGTTAATCAGCGGGCCCAGCACGTTAAAGAGAGTGCGCGTTTTTAACTGCTGACGCACCGGCATCGCGTGACGAAAACCGCTGTGATACTGCGGGGCAAACAGGAAGCAGACGTTAAGATCGTCCAGCGCCTTGCGTGCTTGTTCGGCAGGCATATCCAGATTGATGCCAAAAGCCGCCAGCAAATCGGAAGAACCGGATTTGCTGGAGACGCTGCGGTTACCGTGCTTCGCCACTTTCAAGCCGCAGGTTGCTGCGACAAAGGCGCTGGCGGTAGAGATGTTAATGCTGTTGCTACCGTCACCGCCGGTACCAACGATATCGGCAAAGGTGTAATCCGGACGCGGGAAGGGTTTAGCATCAGCCAGCAGTGCGGAAGCAGCGCCAGCAATCTCTTCAGGACGTTCACCACGAACTTTCATGGCGATGAGCGCAGCGGCTAACTGCGTCGGCTCCAGTTGACCCGTAATAATGGCGCTAAATAGCTGGTGGCTTTCGGCCTGGCTCAGCGTTTCAGACTGATAAAGTTTTTCCAGAATAGTTTGCATCGTAATCTCCCTATTATTTCGCCAGCGCCCAGGCCAACGTCTGTTCTAACAAGCGCGCGCCCTGGGTGGTGAGAATGGATTCGGGGTGGAACTGGAAGCCACACACCCGGTCGGCATCGTGGCGCACGGCCATCACCATGCCGTTGTAGCTGGCATTAACGGTCAATTCGGCTGGCGTATTGCTGCCAACCAGCGAGTGATAGCGCGCCACCGGCAGCGGATTACTCAGGCCTGCAAACATGCCCTCGCCATCATGGGTGATCGAAGAGGCTTTACCGTGCAGGATCTCGCCGGCCTGGCCAACATGCCCGCCGTACGCTTCAACAATCGCCTGATGACCGAGACAGATACCGATAATCGGCAGACGGCCGCGCAGCGCTTGTAGCAGATCCGGCATGCAACCGGCATCTTTCGGCGCACCCGGACCCGGCGACAGCATCAGAATCGGATTTTCCATCTGCTGCAGGCGATCAATCAGTACGTCTGCGGGAACATTGTTACGGTAAATCACCACGTTGTGGCCAAAGGTACGCAGCTGGTCAACGAGGTTGTAAGTAAAGGAGTCAATGTTATCGAGCAGCAGGATATCGGCCATCAGAAAATCTCCTTGCAGTGATGGGCTGTTGCGATGGCACGTAATACCGCACGCGCTTTGTTACGGCTCTCGTCCGCTTCTGCCTGAGGCTGAGAATCCAGCACCACACCGGCCCCGGCTTGCACGGTGGCCACGCCGTCTTCAACCCACGCAGACCGGATAACGATGCAGGTATCAAGGTCGCCGTTAGCGGTGAAATAGCCGACTGCGCCGCCGTAGCTGCCACGACGTGTGCCTTCTTTCCCGGCAATCAGTTGCATCGCACGCACTTTTGGCGCGCCGCTCAGCGTACCCATGTTCATGCAGGCGCGGTACGCGTGCAGCACGTCGAGGTCTGCGCGCAGCGTGCCCACCACGCGTGACACCAGATGCATCACGAACGAGTAGCGGTCAACTTTGGTGAGATCGGCAACGTAGCGGCTGCCCGGCACGCAGATACGTGCCAAATCGTTACGCGCTAAATCCACCAGCATCAGGTGCTCGGCCATCTCTTTATGGTCGGTACGCATTTCCAGTTCGATGCGGCTATCGAGATCGCGATCCAGCGAGCCGTCGGCATGACGTCCGCGTGGACGCGTCCCGGCAATCGGGTAAATCTCAATCTGGCGCGAAGTGGCGTCATATTTCAGTGAGCTTTCTGGCGAGGCACCAAACAGGGCGAAATCCTGGTCCTGCATAAAGAACATGTAAGGACTTGGATTGCTGTTTTTCAGTGTGTCGTAGGCGGCCAGTGGAGAAGGGCATGGCAGCGAGAAGCGACGTGAAGGCACCACCTGGAAGATTTCGCCGATGCGAATCGCTTCCTGCATTTCGCGCACTACGCTGCAATACTCTTCGTCACTCTGACTGGTGCTGAGCGTCATTTGCTCCACGCGCTGTACTGGCAACGCGGGCGCAGCTTGCGTCATCTGGCCGCGCAGTTGTTCAATGCGGCTTTGCAGACGCTGGAACTCGCTGGTAGATGGGCTGAACAAACTCGCCTGCAGGCGTGCGCTACGCTGTTGATGGTCGATCACCAGTAAGGTTTCGGCCAGATAGAAGCAGTAATCCGGGCAACGTTGTTCATTACGCAGTTCAGGCAGATCTTCAAAACCGGCGACTAAATCATAAGCGAACAATCCACCGAGCAGCATCGCTTCACGCTCTTCTTCTGGGCTGTTAACCAGTTGCGGAATCAGGCGCAGCGCATCGAACACGGAAAGGGCTTTCAGAC
Source organism: Enterobacter ludwigii (assembly GCA_900068845.1). Taxonomy (GTDB): domain Bacteria; phylum Pseudomonadota; class Gammaproteobacteria; order Enterobacterales; family Enterobacteriaceae; genus Pantoea; species Pantoea ludwigii_A. Next base: position 207,836 of record CEFQ01000005.1, on the reverse strand, counting down.
GGGAATCTTCATCCTGCATACCTTGCGGCTGGGTGAAATGCAATTCGCGGCCGTCGGGGCGCACGTCGATGCGCACTTCTGATGGCAGCGCCTCGTCCATCAGTGGCAAGATGGCGCGACCATTTTCCGACAGCGCTTTGACAGTGACGATGTTGCCCAGCGCACTGATACGCAGTGCGCTATCAACGATAAGCAGGCTTTTCAGGTTCTGTTTGCTGTCGATATCCGCGGATTCAAGCAGCAAAGTTGCTGGACGTGCGCCGCATAATTGATGAAACACTGCGGCCGGATCTTCGCGGTAAGGCGCGGTACCGGTTATCAACTTCAATGTAGGTTTCGCAATAGCCATAATGGATTCTCTGAATTTCGCTCAAAAAAAAGCCCGCTCGGTGGCGGGCTTAGGTATCAATCTGCACTGCGGTTACGCAAGTTGTGCACGACGACGTCGCCCGATAAAGGGATCATCGCGCCACCAACCATTTAAATGCGTACCCAAAATAGCCATGATTAAATACCCGTTACGTGTGAACTTGTGTACTAGTTAACTGGTTCGGGCGAAAAATGTCAATACCCTTTTTCAGCCAGGGGCAAAATCGTTATTATGCTTGCCGGTTTATGCAGTTGCTGGAGTTATCTTGTCAGACATCGCTCGTTTTCCCCTTTACGATTTACACAGCCATACGCTGGCTTCAGACGGCTTATTGACGCCCACTGCGCTGGTGCAGCGTGCCGTTGAAATGAAAGTCGGTGTGCTGGCTATTACCGATCACGACACGGTGGCGGGCGTGGCGGAGGCGCAGGCGGCAGTGGATGAATACGATCTGCCGATCCGCGTGCTGGCCGGTTTAGAAGCGTCGACGTTATGGGAAAATCATGAGATCCACATTGTGGGGCTGAAAGTTGATTGCCAGCATCCTGCGCTGATCGAATTCCTCCACCACCAACATCAAACGCGTCAGGATCGGGCACAGCAGATTGCCGAGCGCCTTGAACGTGCGCGTATCCCAGATGCTCTAGCTGGCGCTCAGCGTCTGGCGCAAGGCGGATTGATCACCCGTGGACATTTTGCGCGTTATCTGGTCGAGATTGGCAAAGCCGACAATATGGCGCAGGTGTTCAAGAATTATCTGGCGCGTGGGAAAACAGGCTACGTGCCTCCGCAATGGTGTACAATTAAACAAGCCATTGATGCTATTCATCATTCTGGCGGCTATGCCGTTTTGGCGCATCCGGGTCGTTACGGTTTGTCCGCTAAATGGTTAAAGCGGCTGATTGCGCATTTTGCCGACGTGGGCGGCGATGCGATGGAAGTTGCGCAGTGCCAGCAAGCCCCAAACGAGCGCACGCAGCTGGCAACCTATGCGCGTGACAATCAGTTAGCAGGGTCGCAGGGTTCAGATTTCCACCAACCTTGTCCGTGGATAGAACTGGGACGCAAGTTATGGCTACCAGGAGGCGTGGAGCCCGTTTGGGAACGCTTTCCTGAGTTGGCGCCCAGCGTTGCTGTTGCAGACAGGTGATATGAGGTTTTTATGAGTCAATATTTTCACATTCATCCCGACAATCCGCAGCCGCGCCTGGTGAACCAGGCCGTCGATTATCTCAACAAAGGCAGCGTGATTGTTTATCCAACCGATTCTGGCTACGCGCTGGGTTGTCGCCTGGAAGAGAAAAATGCCATGGAGCGCATTTGTCGCATTCGCCAATTGGATGGCAATCACAACTTCACGTTGATGTGCCGCGATTTGTCGGAGCTGTCGACCTATGCGCAGGTGGATAACTCCGCGTTTCGCATCCTGAAAAATAACACGCCGGGCAATTACACCTTCATTTTGAAGGCGACCAAGGAAGTACCGCGTCGTTTGATGAATGACAAACGTAAAACCATTGGGCTGCGCGTACCGTCCAATCCGGTGGCGCTGGCGCTGCTGGAACGCCTCAACGAGCCGATGATGTCGACATCGCTGATGTTGCCCGGCAACGATTTTACGGAATCGGATCCTGAAGAGATTCAATACAGTATTGGCAAGCTGGTGGATCTGATCATCGATGGCGGCACGCTGGGTCAGCAGCCGACCACGGTGATCGATCTCACCAGCGATGCGCCGGTGGTGGTGCGCGAAGGCGTCGGTGACACGCGCCCATTCCAGTAATTATGCATGGTCAGGCGTTGCGTTCTGCGTCTGACCAAGATTTGATTCCAGCCATTTTTTAAAATCCCCGTACGGAATATACAGAGAGACATCTTTTAAGATGACTTTCTTACTGCGCACGTTGGATATTTCATGACTGTAACCCACGATGACACCACCAATAGTTTGGTCAGCATTATATACCGCACCACCTGACATCCCCTGGACGACGCCAGCATTAGATGCCATGGCCATACAAGGTTTTTTATTCCATTTATTGGTGATAGCGGTACGCGCTAAATTAACGCCACTTGATTCCACCGGCATAGCGGAAATAAAGCTGTAACCGTACATTTTAATCGGTTCCCCGATGGCGCCGCTGCGGAATTTAGCCAGCGTTTCCGGACTGTTTTTATGGTAAATAATCGCGACGTCGCAATAAGGATGATAAGCCTTAACGCGTTGCACGGCGGTTTTCGCCACGTGTGCAGCCGTGAGGCTGTATTCTGGTGTCAGAGGAATGGTTGTGCCGAGGATGCCCATACCCAGCACAGTCGGAATGCCTGTCACGCTCATATCGACGTGTTGCATCGCAGTACGACTGTACTCAGTGTGGCCCACGGAACAACCGCTCAGTGCCAGCGCAGCAAGCGCAGGCCAAAGCAGAGAGGTTTTCATGGCTGTGATCTTCATTAATGCATGTCCGTAAAATCCCTGGTGAAGACTTTCGACATGCGAATTAAATTCATTCCGTGAATGAATAAACGCGTCAGATCCCGCGCGCGCCGGTTTATATTATCAGTAAAATTACACAGTGTTCGTTAATGCTTTGTTATTTGAACGAATATAAATAGTAAATTGAAGCTAAATTATTATGACGACACACTGGATTTCAGGCTTAAATTTTACACGGTTTTTTCTTAAGAACAATTCATCAAATTTAATATTAATCAAAAAATACAAAAATACAGACTTAATCCAACCTGTAGTGCCAATTAACTGTCAATTTAGATTTATCACTAAAGTGAGCCTTATTTAAGTCAGTTAAATAGTTTTATATGCTGTTTTTTGCTTTTAACGCAGTTATTGCGTTCGTGAATGATCATAAGCCTGGCAAGCTCTGCTGCTAAGACAGTCGTGAAAGGTGCTAATGTATCAGGGGGCTAAAGTTGGCAAAATGCTCATGCTAAAAAGCTTAGCGGCAAATGGTAATAATTCAGTGACTTGGCAATGTCGAACGTACGCTTTACGAAGAAGATCTATCAATTAGGCGAATGATTAATACTGAACGGTCGAGCGGACGCTCTTTGCCGGACCATCTATTATCGGCAGCAAAGGAAAAGGTGTTAACAAAACTTGCGTTAGTGTAAAATCGCGGGCCGCCTGAGATTGCACAAGCGATGCGCAGCGGTAACAGATTCTGATATAGGAATTGGTAATCCCTGTATCGTACCTCTTCTTACCACGACGCCTGGGAAGGCGACAACGAGGCTCCATGAGCGAAAAATTACAGAAAGTATTAGCGCGTGCCGGTCACGGTTCGCGTCGCGAAATCGAAACCATGATTTCTGCCGGACGTGTCAGCGTTGACGGCAAACTGGCGACGCTTGGCGATCGCGTCGAAAGTGATAAATCTTTGAAAATCCGTATTGATGGCCATCTGGTGTCCATCGCTGAGTCGGCGACCGAAGTGTGTCGCGTACTGGCGTATTACAAACCAGAGGGTGAACTCTGTACCCGTAACGATCCGGAAGGACGCCCAACCGTGTTTGATCGTCTGCCGCGTCTGCGGGGTTCACGTTGGATTGCCGTCGGTCGTCTGGATGTGAATACGTGCGGGCTGATGCTGTTCACCACCGATGGTGAACTGGCTAACCGTTTGATGCACCCAAGCCGTGAAGTTGAGCGTGAATACGCGGTTCGCGTGTTTGGCGAAGTGGATGACGATAAGATTCGTCAACTGAGCAAAGGCGTGCAACTGGAAGATGGTCCGGCTTCGTTCAAAACCATTAAGTTTGCGGGTGGCGAAGGGATCAACCAGTGGTACAACGTGACGCTGACCGAAGGACGTAACCGCGAAGTGCGTCGTCTGTGGGAAGCGGTGGGCGTGCAGGTAAGTCGTCTGATGCGTGTCCGCTACGGTGATATTCAGCTGCCGAAAGGTCTGCCACGCGGCGGTTGGATCGAGATGGAATTACCCGCAGTGAACTATCTGCGCACTTTAGTCAGTATGCCCGAAGAGACAGTAACCAAAGTCGCAGTAGAAAAAGATCGTCGTCGCACCAAAGCTAACCAAATCCGTCGTGCGGTAAAACGTCACGGTGTGGTGAGCAACAATTCCCGTCGTAACAACACGAAACGCGGTTCCTGATGCGAATGCTGACGCCGCGTTCTGCGGCGTCAGGTTTTACCAATCTATTCCTTGTTGTGCCTGAATGCCCGCATCGAACGCATGTTTCACCGGACGCATTTCCGTCACAGTATCCGCTAAGTCCAGTAAGGTACGATGACAGCCGCGACCGGTAATGATCACGGTTTGCTGTAATGGACGTCGTTTCAGCGCCTCGGTCAGCTCATCTAAATCCAGATAATCCATGCTCACCATGTAGGTGATTTCATCGAGGATCAGCAGATCGACGCTGTCATCCGCCAGCATGCGACGTGCCTGCTGCCACACCAACTGACACGCGATGGTATCCGTTTCGCGGTTTTGCGTATCCCAGGTAAAACCGGTGGACATCACCTGGAATTCGACACCGTGCTGTTCCAGTAGATTGCGTTCACCATTCGGCCATTCGCCTTTAATGAATTGTACCGCCGCCACTTTTTTACCATGACCGCAGGCGCGCAACGCGGTACCGAAAGCGGCGGTGGTTTTACCTTTGCCGTTGCCGGTGAACACCATCAAAATGCCGCGCGTCTCAGTTGCAGCGGCGATACGGGCATCAACCTGTTCTTTCAATCGTTGCTGGCGTTGCTGATGGCGATCGCTCATGCGCTTGCGGGCCCCGCTTTGCGTCCGGGCTGCGCATCAAAGCTGGTGCCGGTTTTACGTCGGCTGTCATCGCCCATTAAGTAAAGGTAGAGCGGCATCAAATCAGCGGGTGTTTTGAGCAAATTAGCATCCTCTTCCGGGAACGCACTGGCACGCATTTTGGTGCGTGTGCCGCCGGGATTAATGCAGTTAACCCGTAAATGGCCGTTTTTATATTCATCGGCCAGCACCTGCATCATGCCTTCAGTGGCAAACTTTGAGACCGCATACGCACCCCAACCTGCACGCCCGGTACGGCCGACACTGGAGGTGGTAAACACCAGCGATCCGGCGTCCGATTTCAGCAGCAACGGAAGCAGTGCCTGCGTTAAATAGAAGGTGGCATCAAGGTTAATCTGCATCACATCACGCCAGATTTGAGGATCGAGTTCTTCTAACGGCACGATCTCCCCCAAAATGCCGGCATTATGCAGCACACCATCCAGACGCGGCACCAGCGCAGCGACCTGTTCGGCCAACTGCTGGCAACTTTCTGGTGTAGCTTCAGCCAAATCCAGTAATAAAGAAGTTGCTGGCTGTTGGTTTAACTGGCTGATGGCTTGCTCAGTGTTGCGCAGCGTCTCGGCATTGCGTCCCAACAGGATGACGCGCGCACCATAGCGCGCATAGGTCAGCGCCGCTTCACGGCCAATGCCGTCGGAAGCGCCAGTGACGAGGATAATGCGATTTTCCAGTAGATCGCTTTTCGGTTGATAATGCACAGCGATGTCCTTTGGTTGGGTCAGAAGGTTTTTGGCTTTATGCCTTAATTTGCCGCCCGGTGCAATCACTCTGCCTCGCATTCTGTGCCGCCAGCGGGCATTTCAGGCGACGACAGCGCGCAAAGCGGGTAAACTCAAACTTGTTGTAATTTACTGTTTAATAAGGCGGCAGAATGGATTTTTTCTCCAGTTACGGATTATTTCTGGCTAAGGCTGTCACCATAGTGGTGGCGATCGCAGCTATTGTTCTGATTGTGCTTAATGCCGCGCTGCGTAAACGTCACAGCAGCGGGCAGCTGCGTTTGACCCATCTTGATGATGATTATCGTGAGATGAAAGAAGAGTTACAGCTCGCCAAAATGAAACCGCAGGCGCAGAAAGTATGGCTTAAGCAGCAGAAGAAAGAAGAGAAACAAAAGGCTAAAACCGAGAAACGCAACGCCAAAGCTGGCGTGAGCGAAACACCTAAACCAACACTCTATGTGCTGGAGTTCAAAGGTAGCATGGACGCGAGTGAAGTTGCCTCGTTGCGTGAAGAGATCTCCGCCGTGCTGGCGGTTGCCGCGCCCGGTGACGAAGTGCTGTTACGTCTGGAAAGTCCCGGCGGCGTGGTGCATGGTTACGGCTTGGCGGCTTCGCAACTGCAACGCTTACGCGATGCGGGCCTACAACTGACTGCCGTGGTGGATAAAGTCGCCGCCAGCGGCGGTTACATGATGGCTTGCGTAGCGGATCGTATTGTGGCCGCTCCGTTTTCTATCATTGGATCGATCGGCGTGGTCGCGCAGATTCCAAACTTCAATCGCCTGTTAAAACGTAACAATATTGATGTCGAGCTGCATACCGCCGGTCAATATAAGCGTACGTTGACGCTGTTTGGTGAAAACACCGAAGAAGGGCGTGAAAAATTCCAGGAAGATCTTAATGAAACGCATCAGCTGTTCAAGGATTTTGTGCAGCAGATGCGTCCGTCGCTCGATCTCAACAAAGTGGCAACCGGCGAGCATTGGTATGGACGTCAGGCGCTGGATTTAGGCCTGGTCGATGAAATTGGCACTAGCGACGCGTTGATTATCAGTAATATGGAACGCTTTACCGTGCTGGGCGTGCATTTCGCGCGGAAGCGGAAAATGATGGACCGCTTTACCAGCAGCGCGAGCCTGGCGGCTGAGCGATTGATTCTGAAAATATGGCAGCGCGGTGAGAAGCCGCTGCTGTAAGTGAGCCCGGCAATTGCCGGGCTTTTTTTATGCCAGATGATATTGAGAGGAGAGCTCGACCGCGAGGTGTTTAAACACGTTAAACACCGTAGTGGTTTTGGCGGTAGGCAAGCCTTCAGAATCGAGAAAATAGGGACCGCGAAATACCAATACGTCGCCTTGCTGAATCACATCGTCTGCTTCTAATCCAACAAAATAATTGTCGTGCTGCGTGATTATCTGATTGGCTATTTCCAGTAACATCTGGCGTGAAATAGATTCCGTTGACCCTGACATTTTACACCTCTTTTTTGACAGCCATTTTTCTCCTTCTATATTACTTGCGAGTCGTCGCGTTCAGCAAATCAGCGTTGCGTCAGAAAAATGGCGCAAAATTAGGCAGAATGCTAATTAAGTTGCGTAACGGATTTTATCAGGTAGAGTGTGGGCGATTCAGCTTTCAGGGAGATCGCACCCGGATGTGTGGTTCTGTCAGATGGAAAACTCGCTCTTAATCATAAAGTTGCAGAAGTCGACGCAATCTGACCTGAGATTATCCCAGCTGCCTTGTAATGCGAAATTGTGGCAGCAATATTGAACCCATTGGGTTTTGGGACCTCCAATTCTCTCCCGTTTATCAGGACGTTTCATTTAGGTAAAGGTACATATGGGTAAATCACTCGTAATCGTTGAGTCCCCGGCAAAGGCCAAAACAATCAATAAATACCTCGGTAATGACTACGTGGTGAAATCCAGCGTCGGTCATATCCGTGATTTGCCGACCAGTGGTTCAACTGCCCGTAAAAGTGCCGACGGGGAAAAAGCGAAGCCTGGAAAAAAGGTTAAGAAAGATGAGAAAGCCGCTTTAGTCAATCGCATGGGGGTCGATCCCTGGCATGGTTGGGAAGCGGATTATCAAATTCTGCCGGGCAAAGAAAAAGTTGTCGCTGAGTTGAAAAATCTGGCAGCTGACGCTGACCACATCTATCTCGCAACCGACCTTGACCGCGAAGGGGAAGCCATTGCCTGGCACCTGCGGGAAGTGATCGGTGGGGACGATAAACGCTTTAGCCGCGTGGTGTTTAACGAAATCACCAAGAATGCGATTCGTCAGGCGTTTGATAAGCCGGGCGAGCTCAATATTGAACGTGTTAATGCCCAGCAAGCGCGCCGCTTTATGGATCGCGTGGTGGGTTATATGGTTTCGCCGCTGCTGTGGAAGAAAATTGCCCGTGGCTTGTCAGCCGGTCGCGTTCAGTCTGTTGCTGTGCGTCTGGTGGTTGAGCGCGAGCACGAAATCAAAGCCTTCGTGCCAGAAGAGTACTGGGAAATCGATGCTGATTTCGCCACGCCGAAAGGCGCCGATCTGGCCATGCAGGTCACACATCAGAATGACAAAGCGTTCCGCCCGGTTAATCGTGAGCAAACTCACGCGGCGGTCGCTATTTTGCAGAAAGCGCGTTATGAAGTGTTGGATCGTGAAGACAAGCCGACCAGCAGCAAGCCTTCTGCACCTTTTATTACTTCAACGTTGCAACAGGCCGCAAGCACGCGTCTTGGCTTCGGCGTTAAGAAGACCATGATGATGGCGCAGCGCTTGTATGAAGCCGGTCACATCACCTATATGCGTACCGACTCCACCAACCTGAGCCAGGATGCAGTGGCGATGGCGCGTGACTATGTTGAAAGCAGCTTCGGTAAGAAATATCTGCCAGATGCGCCCAATACCTATGCAAGCAAAGAGAATTCACAAGAAGCGCATGAAGCCATTCGTCCTTCAGATGTGAATATCGTGGCAGAGCAGCTGAAAGATATGGAAGCCGACGCGCAGAAACTCTATCAGCTAATTTGGCGCCAATTCGTTGCCTGCCAAATGGTACCGGCCCAGTATGACTCCACTACACTGACCGTGGGCGCGGCTGAGTTCAAATTGAAAGCCAAAGGCCGCACGCTGCGTTTTGATGGCTGGACGCGCGTGATGCCTGCGCTGCGTAAAAATGATGAAGATCTAACGCTGCCGCCGGTTGATGTAGGCGACACGCTGGATCTTAAAGAACTGATGCCAAGCCAGCACTTCACCAAACCGCCGGCGCGCTTCAGTGAAGCTTCGCTGGTACGCGAGCTGGAAAAACGCGGTATTGGTCGTCCATCAACCTATGCCTCGATCATCTCAACTATTCAGGACCGTGGTTATGTGCGTGTAGAGAACCGCCGTTTCTACGCTGAAAAAATGGGTGAAATTGTTACCGATCGTCTTGAGTCTAATTTCCGCGAACTGATGAATTATGACTTCACCGCGCGCATGGAAAACAGCCTCGATCAGGTGGCTAATAATGAAGCCGAATGGAAAGCGGTGCTCGATTCCTTCTTCAGCGACTTTAGCCAGCAGTTAGATCACGCTGAAAAAGATCCGGAAGAGGGCGGCATGCAGCCGAACCAGATGGTGTTGACATCGATTGATTGCCCGACTTGCAGCCGTCCAATGGGCATTCGTACAGCCAGCACCGGTGTGTTCCTGGGTTGTTCGGGTTATGCCTTGCCGCCAAAAGAACGCTGCAAGCAAACCATCAATCTGATCCCGGAAAATGAAGTGCTTAACGTGCTGGAGGGCGATGATGCCGAAACCAACGCGTTGCGCGCCCGTCGCCGTTGCCAGAAGTGTGGTACCGCGATGGATAGCTATCTCATCGATAATCAGCGTAAGCTGCACGTCTGCGGTAATAATCCAGAGTGTGATGGCTACGAGATCGAGCAGGGCGAATTCCGTATCAAGGGCTATGATGGTCCGATTGTTGAGTGCGAGAAATGCGGTTCTGAAATGCACCTTAAAATGGGCCGTTTCGGTAAGTACATGGCTTGTACCAACGACGAATGCAAAAACACCCGCAAGATTCTGCGTAATGGTGACGTCGCGCCACCAAAAGAAGATCCGGTGCCGCTGCCAGAACTGGAGTGCGAAAAATCGGACGCTTACTTTGTGTTGCGTGATGGCGCAGCGGGCGTGTTCCTTGCCGCTAATACCTTCCCGAAATCGCGTGAAACCCGCGCGCCGCTGGTGGAGGAGCTGAAACGCTTTGCCGATCGTCTGCCAGAAAAGCTGAAGTATCTGTCAGAAGCGCCAGCCACCGATCCGGAAGGCAATAAAACGATGGTGCGTTTCAGTCGTAAAACGAAACAGCAGTATGTTTCATCGGAAAAAGATGGCAAAGCCACCGGCTGGTCAATGTTCTATATTGATGGCAAATGGCAGGAAGCGAAAAAGTAATTCCTCTTAAGGCCAGCGTCTGCTGGCCTTTCTCTTATCCTTATAGCTAATCGTTCTACATTCTTCCTTTAACTGATATAGTTGTTATAGAACTCTTTTCGTTTCGCTGACTCGCTTTCCCTCCTTCACTGCAATCAAGGCGGAAACACGCCTGCCGGGAATGCACCTCTGTCGCTACCAGGAAGATATAACTATGAAATTGCAGCAGTTGCGTTACATCGTCGAAGTGGTAAATCACAACCTTAATGTCTCATCGACCGCCGAAGGCTTATATACCTCACAGCCAGGCATTAGTAAGCAAGTACGTATGTTGGAAGATGAGCTGGGCGTACAGATATTTGCGCGCAGTGGTAAGCATCTGACGCAAGTAACGCCTGCAGGCGAAGAGATCATCCGTATTGCACGCGAAGTTCTGTCCAAAGTTGATGCGATTAAATCAGTGGCAGGTGAACATACCTGGCCAGATAAAGGATCGCTGTATGTCGCGACGACCCATACGCAAGCGCGTTATGCGTTGCCGGGCGTTATAAAAGGCTTTATTGAGCGCTATCCTCGCGTCTCTTTGCACATGCATCAAGGATCGCCGACGCAAATTGCTGAGGCAGTTTCAAAGGGAAATGCTGACTTTGCGATTGCCACCGAAGCATTGCATCTTTATGACGACCTGATCATGCTGCCGTGCTATCACTGGAATCGTGCCATTGTGGTTACACCCGATCATCCGCTAGCGGGTAAATCCAATGTGACGATAGAAGAGCTGGCGGATTTCCCTTTAGTCACCTACACCTTCGGCTTTACCGGCCGTTCTGAGCTGGACACGGCGTTCAACCGCGCAGGATTAACGCCACGCATTGTTTTCACCGCGACCGATGCAGACGTAATTAAGACTTATGTGCGCTTAGGCTTAGGCGTTGGTGTGATTGCCAGTATGGCGGTGGACCCGGTTGCTGACCCTGATTTAGTGCGCATTGAAGCTTCAGAGATCTTTACGAATAGTACGACTAAGATTGGCTTTAGGCGCAGCACCTTCCTGCGCAGCTATATGTATGATTTTATTCAACGTTTTGCACCACACCTCACGCGTGATGTGGTGGATGCGGCGGTCGCACTGCGCTCTAATGAAGATATCGAAGCCATGTTCCGCGACATCAAATTACCTTTCAAGTAAATTCCTAACTCATTCTTTTACCAAGGTGTCCAGTGGGCACCTTCGGAATCCCTTAGCGCTTAGCGCCACGAGTACATCAAAAAAAATCATTATTTTTATGTAAATGAAACATGGGTCACATGTTTTTTCATTGTTATTTATTAAATGCGAATCAGTACACATTTTTTACGATGCTACTTTGCAGCCCGCCAGGAATATTCCCATACTCTTGTTAAGAGTTGATGGAGAAGGGCTTTTTGACTGGGTTACTAAATTAAACTCAAATTTAGAATGGATCTAATTTGTGATTAACCCAAATTTACAATGTAACTATTTAATTAATAGTTATCATGGCAATTAAATTTATCTCATCAATTTTTTACGTTTTGATAAATAGCGTTAATCGTTGTGCTCAATAAAAATAACTGGATTTTCGGTCTTAACAAGTTTAGGATTCGTCCTAAATCTTAATCGTTGTCATCAATCGTTTTATTGAGAGTGATTATCAAAAACTATGAATACGAGAATAACTGTACAGCCGGGCTTCCGGACTAAAAGCACCAAAGTTGAGCGCACTGGCAACACCCGTCGCAAAGCTTGGATGACTGTCTTCGCTGCTTCAGCACTGTTCTGGGTAGTGGTGGCGTTAATGATTTGGCGTATGTGGGGTTAAACCATGTGGGCAAATACACTCAGTCGTAAACATCCGGTATCTGCGCGTCAGCCGCAAACGCCTGCGTGCAAAGTGAAAGATGTGGTTTCCACTGAACCGCAAGTTACGATTCCTACTTCGTGGGAACTCAGTGAAAACCAGCGTAATTTTATAGAATCCTTCATGGATATGAAGTCGAAATAACGCAGCATGCGTTCTGTTCCATATTTAGACATTTAGTCCCTCTTTTTGCCGGATTATCCGGTGGGCAAGTTAAAAGCCCGTCCTTTAACACTCAGCATTAAAAAAACGGTGTCATCAGTACAGCGCTGAAGACGGTGGTCTTTTTTTGCCCGGAATCCGGGAGGGAGTGAATTATGAACATCAATATAACAACGTTATCCTGGTTTAGCGTATATACCTTCTCGCTAGCGTTTTGGGCTGCCGCCTTTTGGGCGATGATTTAGCCTTAACGCAAATTAAATCGAATTCTTTAAATGCCCTGACAAATGTTGGGGCATTTTTCATTGTATTTTAATGTGTCTATTCGTGTTGTTATCAAAACGTTAACGCTAATGTAGTCTATCTTTAAGTTAAACCTTGCAGTCACTGAGGTTTAAAAGAGATCCACTTACATGGAGGCGCTATGTCGTTAACGTTACGCGAGCAGAGTCAGGACACGCTGGATGTTCGGGCAAAAAAATATCACTACTACAGCCTGCCTAAAGCAGCCCAGCAATTGGGCAATATTGATCGCTTGCCCAAGTCTATGAAAGTCCTGCTTGAAAACTTATTGCGCTGGCAGGATGGTGATTCTGTCACGCTTGAAGATATTGAGGCGTTGGTCGCCTGGCAAAAAGATGCTCACGCCGATCGTGAGATTGCCTATCGTCCGGCGCGTGTATTAATGCAAGATTTTACCGGCGTGCCGGCGGTGGTGGATTTAGCGGCCATGCGCGAAGCAGTAAAACGCCTCGGTGGCAACGTCGCTAAAGTTAATCCCCTTTCGCCGGTTGACCTGGTTATTGACCATTCCGTTACCGTGGATCATTTCGGCGATAACCAGGCTTTTGACGAAAATGTGCGCTTAGAAATGGAACGTAACCATGAACGTTACGTTTTTCTGCGCTGGGGACAAAAGGCGTTTAACCGCTTCCGTGTGGTCCCACCTGGCACGGGCATTTGTCATCAGGTCAATCTGGAATATCTGGGGAAATCTGTCTGGCATGAAACGCAAGATGGCAAAGAGGTCGCTTATCCGGATACGTTAGTCGGCACCGATTCGCATACCACAATGATCAATGCGCTTGGCGTATTAGGGTGGGGTGTTGGCGGAATTGAGGCTGAAGCGGCGATGCTTGGCCAACCGGTGTCTATGCTGATACCAGACGTGGTCGGTTTTAAACTCACGGGTAAATTGCGCGCTGGCATTACTGCAACTGATTTGGTGCTAACCGTCACGCAAATGCTACGTCAACATGGCGTGGTGGGTAAATTCGTTGAGTTTTACGGTGATGGCTTGGCTGATTTGCCGCTTGCCGATCGCGCGACCATCGCTAATATGGCTCCAGAATATGGCGCGACCTGCGGTTTCTTCCCTATTGATGAAGTCACGCTGAGCTACATGACACTCACCGGCCGCGACGCTGATCAAGTTGAACTGGTTGAAGCCTATGCCAAAGAACAAGGCATGTGGCGAAACGCAGGCGATGAGCCGGTGTTCACCAGCTCCTTAGCACTGGATATGGGTGAAGTTGAATCGAGTCTCGCCGGTCCAAAACGTCCTCAGGATCGAGTATCGCTTGGCGATGTTCCCACTGCCTTCGACGCAAGCAACGAACTGGAAGTTAATCAGGCGCAAAAACCGCATAAAACTGTCAGCTATCGCGACAGCGAAACCGGTGACAGTTATCAGCTTGACGACGGGGCAGTAGTGATCTCGGCGATTACCTCCTGTACCAACACATCAAACCCTAGCGTACTGATGGCGGCCGGTTTGCTGGCAAAGAATGCGGTTGAGCGCGGTCTGATGCGCAAACCCTGGGTCAAGGCTTCGCTCGCGCCGGGATCGAAAGTTGTTTCTGATTATCTGGCGGTAGCGCAACTAACCCCTTACCTGGATGAGTTGGGTTTTAATCTGGTCGGTTACGGTTGCACCACTTGTATCGGTAATTCGGGTCCATTACCTGATGCCATTGAAAGCGCGATTAAAGAGGGTGATCTCACGGTTGCCGCGGTGCTCTCTGGTAACCGTAATTTTGAAGGCCGTATTCATCCGCTGATTAAAACCAACTGGCTGGCTTCGCCGCCGCTGGTGGTGGCTTATGCTTTAGCGGGCAACATGAAGATCAATCTGCACTCTGAACCGATCGGACAAGATCGTCAGGGCAATGATGTTTTCCTCAAGGATATCTGGCCATCGCCGGAGGAGATTGCGGAAGCGGTGCAGAAAGTGACCAGCGATATGTTCCACAAAGAGTATGCTGAGGTGTTTGACGGCACCCCGGAGTGGCAGCAAATCAAAGTCAGCGAAGCGCCTACTTATGATTGGGATGGCGATTCCACCTACATTCGCCTATCGCCGTTCTTTGACGATATGGAGAAAACGCCAAAGCCGGTGCAGGATATTAAAGGCGCGCGCATTCTGGCAATGCTGGGCGACTCTGTAACCACCGACCATATTTCGCCTGCAGGGAGCATCAAGGCGGAAAGTCCGGCCGGTCGCTATTTGCTCACCCACGGCGTCGAGCGCACCGATTTCAACTCCTACGGGTCTCGTCGTGGTAACCACGAAGTAATGATGCGCGGTACCTTCGCCAATATTCGTATCCGCAATGAAATGGTGCCGGGAGTGGAGGGCGGTTATACCAAACACTTCCCCAGCAACGAACAGTTGGCTATTTACGATGCCGCGATGAAATACCAGCAAGAAGGCGTGCCGTTAGCGGTTATTGCTGGTAAAGAGTACGGTTCCGGCTCCAGTCGTGACTGGGCAGCGAAAGGGCCGCGCTTACAAGGTGTACGTGTGGTTATTTCCGAATCCTTCGAGCGTATTCACCGCTCTAACCTGATTGGAATGGGGATTCTGCCGCTCGAGTTTCCGGCCGGCGTAACGCGGAAAACGCTGCAATTGACGGGTGAAGAGTTCATCGATGTGGCGAACCTATCACAGCTTAAGCCAGGTGGTACGGTAACCGTGACGCTGACGCGCGCGGATGGCAGTAAAGAGACGCTTGAAACGCGCTGCCGCATTGATACCGGTAATGAACTGACCTATTACCAGAACGACGGCATACTGCATTATGTTATACGCAATATGCTGAATTAAAAAATAAAGCCGGGATGTCCCGGCTTTTTTTATTGGCTTTTGAAACTGTTTAAGACTTCGGCAGCAGGTGACCCATTTTTGCGGCTTTAGTATCGAGATAATGCGCATTTTTCGGGTTGCGCCCGACAACCAATGGCACGCGTTCAACGATATTGATACCGGCCTCGGTCAGAATCTCAACTTTGCGCGGATTGTTCGTCAGCAAGCGCACTTCATTGACGCCCAACAGTTTGAACATATCTGCACACAGCGTGAAATCACGCTCATCAGCGGCGAAACCAAGCTGGTGGTTGGCTTCGACGGTGTCGTAGCCTTTATCCTGCAAAGCGTAAGCACGAATTTTATTCAGCAAACCGATATTACGTCCTTCCTGACGGTGATACATCAGGATGCCACGACCTTCTTCAGCAATCGCCGTTAACGCGGCTTCGAGCTGAAAACCGCAGTCGCAGCGCAAGCTGAACAGGGCATCGCCAGTCAGGCACTCAGAATGGACGCGCGCCAGCACCGGATTGTGATCGCTAATATCACCAAAAACCAGCGCGACATGGTCGTGGCCGGTTGCCAGTTCTTCAAAACCAACCATCAGGAAATCTCCCCATGGCGTGGGCAGTTTGGCTTCTGCTACCCGTTTAAGCTGCATGTGACTCTCCAGAACCTTCAGAGGATGCGCTATCATCATGATAACGCACGGGCCCAAGTGGCCCGATGAAACTTACGCTATTGTGCCACAACCAGAACTGCTGCCGTTAATCGGTCAGAGTGATTGTAGTGATAAAGCACAATTATCCAAGCCGCAATAGGTATGTTATTCTTTTTTCAGCTAAAGTTATGCATGACGCACGCGTTTATGCGGATCTAAAAGGAAGCGAATGTTAAAAATCATTCAGCGCACCACCCTCGGGGCGTTTTTATTGTTGCTGATGCCGTTAGGCGTTTGGATATCGGGCTGGCAATGGCAACCCGAGGAAAGTGGCCATCTTCTGCGAGCGCTGTTCTGGATGACGGAAACTGTCACCAATCCATGGGGCATTCTTACCAGTATCATCCTGAGCGCTTGGGTGCTGTGGTGTTTACGCTTTCGCCTTAAACCCGCGATTCTGCTCATCATCATTATGAACGGGGCGATTCTTGCCGGTCAGTACACCAAATCCTCAATTAAAGAGCAGGTGCAGGAACCGCGCCCGTATGTTATCTGGCTGGAAAAAAGCCACGGTATTAACGGTGATGCGTTTTATCAGCTTCATCGCCAACAGCGCGGGGAAATGGTTTCAACTTTGCTGGCCAACGATACACAGTTGCCGCAATGGCTAAAGCATCATTGGGCATTTGAAACCGGCTATGCGTTTCCTTCCGGGCACACCATGTTTGCCGCCAGTTGGGCACTTTTAGCGATCGGTTTATTATGGCCGCGCCGCCACTTTGCCACGGTCGCGGTATTGTTCGTTTGGGCGACCGCGGTAATGGGCAGCCGTTTAGTATTAGGTATGCACTGGCCGCGCGATTTAGTGATGGCAACACTGATTTCCTGGTTGTTAGTAACCATTGCCACGTTATTGGCCCAGCGTTTCTGCGGCCCGCTAACTATCCCACCGGAAGAACATCGTGAAATCGCCCAACGTGATGATGGATTGTAATTACACTGTTCGTCCCCATATGATTGATTGTGCTTGCAGAAAAAAGCGTTAACAGATGTGGGGATAAGCAGCATCGACGGCGGTTTTTTGGCATACTTCTATTGGATAACCTCTCGACAGGACGCATTGTGAAATATTTGCTCATTTTTCTCGTGGTATTGGTCATTTTCATCATCTCCGTCACGCTTGGAGCGCATAACGATCAAATCATCACCTTTAACTATCTGCTAGCGCAGGGCGAATTCCGCATTTCTACATTGCTCGCCAGTCTGTTTGGCGCTGGATTCCTGCTGGGATGGGCGATTTGCGGTCTGTTCTGGTTGCGCTTACGTGTTTCTCTTGCCAACGCGCAGCGCAAACTCAAACGTATGCAGGCTCAGAATGAACAATCTAACGCCGTGACCACATCACCAACTGCCAGTCGTCGGGATTAATTTTCGATGCTTGAATTGCTGTTTCTGCTTCTTCCTGTTGCTGCGGCGTATGGCTGGTATATGGGCCGTCGCAGCGCGCATCAGGATAAGCAACAGGAAGCCAATCGCCTGTCGCGTGATTATGTGACCGGGGTGAATTTCCTGCTGTCCAATCAACAGGACAAAGCGGTTGACCTCTTTCTTGATATGTTGAAAGAGGACAGCGGTACCGTCGAGGCGCATCTCACGCTGGGTAACCTGTTTCGTTCGCGCGGTGAAGTTGACCGCGCCATTCGTATTCACCAATCCCTGATGGAAAGTGCCTCGCTCAGTTATGAACAGCGCTTACTGGCGATCCAACAACTCGGCCGTGATTACATGGCGGCGGGACTGTACGACCGAGCCGAAGATATGTTTGGGCAATTGGTGGACGAGACCGATTTCCGCATCGGCGCTTTACAGCAGTTATTGTTGATTCATCAGGCAACCAGCGACTGGCAAAAAGCCATCGAAGTGGCGGAAAAGCTGGTTAAGCTCGGCAAAGACAAGCAAAAAGGCGAAATTGCCCATTTCTACTGTGAACTGGCGTTGCAGGCGTTAAGCAGTGACGACCTCGATCGTGGGATGAGCTTGTTGAAGAAGGGCGAGTCTGCGGACCATCAGAGCGCACGCGTTTCAATCATGATGGGCCGGATATTAATGGAGCAGGGCGAGTACGGCAAAGCCGCTAGCCGACTGCAGCGCGTACTTGAGCAGGACAAAGAGCTGGTGAGCGAAACCTTGCCGATGCTGGAAACCTGCTATCAGCGCCTGAACCAGCCTGAAAACTGGGCACAATTTTTACAACGCTGTGTCGATGAGAACACCGGCGCTGCAGCTGAGCTTTATCTCTCTGATATTCTTGAGCAGCAGCAGGGCCCGGAAGCGGCACAACTGTATATCAATCGTCAGCTTCAACGTCACCCGACCATGCGCGTGTTCCATCGTTTGATGGATTTCCACTTACATGAAGCTGAAGATGGACGGGCGAAAGAGAGCCTGATGGTCCTGCGCGACATGGTTGGCGAGCAGATCCGCACTAAGCCGCGTTATCGTTGCCAGAAATGCGGCTTCACAGCACATGCACTCTATTGGCATTGCCCATCTTGTCGCGCCTGGTCATCGGTTAAACCTATCCGTGGACTCGACGGCCAATAATGGCCGTATTTTTTTGTCGTCTCACCCCTAATTAGTTACAACATACTTATATGCTTAAAAACAAAAGCCGCCTCAGCAATGTGCAGTTGGCCGTCAGACAGGCAAGTAATGGCGGCAGCGTGATTGTCGGCACCGGCCTGCGCAGGTAGAATGCTTGCCGTTTGTCCATCGCGCCCGCGGGTGCCTGTCACTGAGGAAACGTTATGCCTGTAACCACTTCACCTATTCTGGTGGCACTCGACTATCATGATCTCAACAGCGCACTGCAATTTGTAGATCGCATCGACCCGAGCCAGTGTCGCCTGAAAGTGGGCAAAGAGATGTTCACGTTGTTTGGCCCGTCGGTGGTGAAAACGATTCAGGAACGCGGTTTCGACGTGTTCCTCGATCTCAAATTTCATGATATTCCGAACACCACCGCACATGCGGTAGCAGCAGCAGCAGATCTTGGCGTATGGATGGTCAACGTACACGCGAGCGGCGGTGCGCGCATGATGAACGCAGCACGTGAAGCGCTGTTGCCGTTTGGTGATGATGCGCCCCTGCTAATTGCCGTCACCGTGTTGACCAGCATGGATGAAGACGATCTTAAAGGTTTAGGTATTACCTTATCTCCGGCTCAGCAGGCTGAGCGTCTGGCGCGTTTAACCCGCGATTGCGGTCTGGACGGCGTAGTTTGCTCAGCGCAGGAAGCCGCGCACTTCAAGCAGGTAATGGGTCAGGATTTCGCGCTGGTTACCCCCGGTATTCGCCCGGCTGGCAGCGACGCTGGCGATCAGCGACGTATTATGACGCCGCAGCAGGCAAAACTCGCTGGCGTGGATTTTATGGTTATCGGGCGTCCGATCACCCAATCCACTGACCCGGCAGCAACATTGCAGCTCATCCTGCACAGTTTACAGGAGGCGTAATGGCTCAGGACAATCGTCTGGTGTATTCGACCGATACGGGTCGAATTACGCATGAAGAAGAGAAAGCGCCGCGACCAAAAGGCGATGGTATTGTGCGTATTCAGCGCCAAACCAGCGGACGCAAAGGGAAGGGCGTGTGTCTGGTAACGGGTATCGATCTGGATGATAGCGCGCTCGAAAAACTGGCGGCCGAACTGAAGAAAAAGTGTGGTTGCGGTGGGGCAGTCAAAGATGGTGTGATTGAGATTCAGGGCGATAAACGCGATGTGATAAAAACATTGCTGGAAGCCAAAGGTATGAAAGTCAAACTGGCTGGTGGTTGAATAAGTTCGGGCCACTTTATAAGTGGCCCGTTATTAAGTAGATGCGCTGCGTAGCCTGATAATTATAATTTATTTGCTAATCTGATGGCCGATGATGCCGCCGACAGCGGCACCGCCTACAGTTCCGAGTCCACTACCGTTGGTCAGCACTGAACCACCAATGGCACCGGCACCCGCACCAATTGCGGTATTTCGGTCGCGTTTTGACCAATTTGAGCAGCCGCTCAGAGCGACAACTAATGTTGTTGCCAATATGGCAGCAGTAAGGCGCTTCATTGTTGTAGTCATTAACTTCTCCTTGAATGTTAACAGCGTGGTAACACCATAAGTATAGATGTTACGCCTCACTCGTCATTTTAAAACGGACCTTTTAATTCACGTTTTGACATGTATTCGGACGAATCCTGCCCCACACTTTTACAGCCTCAGCCACTTTCCGCCGCTTTTACAGCCATTCCTTCCATAACGTTTTTTCTGCCTGCTCCGCACAATTTAGCTATCACAGATTGCAGGAGAGAAAACATGCTGGAAGCGTTAAAACAGCAGGTGCTGGAAGCCAACCTCGATTTACCTCGCTATAACCTGGTCACCTTTACATGGGGCAATGTCAGCGCAGTGGACCGCGAGCGCGGCTTATTGGTGATCAAACCGTCCGGCGTAAAATACGAACAGATGCAGCGCGACGACATGGTCGTCGTTGACCTCGCAAGCGGGAATGTTGTTGAAGGTAAAATGCGTCCGTCTTCAGATACAGCGACGCATCGTGCGCTCTATCTCGCCTGGCCCGAGATCGGCGGCATCGTGCATACACACTCGCGTCACGCTACCATTTGGGCACAGGCCGGACGCGAAATCATCGCGCTTGGAACCACCCACGCCGATGATTTTTACGGCACCATCCCTTGCACACGTCAGATGAAGCGTGAAGAGATTGAACAGGAATATGAGTGGAACACCGGACAGGTGATTATCGAGACCTTTGCACAGCAAGGTATTGAACCAACCGCCATTCCCGCCGCGCTGGTCAATTCGCACGGTCCCTTTGCCTGGGGCAAAGATGCGCATGCTGCAGTACACAGTGCGGTGGTCTTAGAAGAGGTGGCCTACATGGCGCTGCATACTGAACAGCTGCGTACAGAGATACCGCCGATTTCGCAAACGCTACTTGATCTGCACTACCTGCGTAAACACGGTAAAAATGCGTGGTATGGACAGAACTGATCGACAGTGGACACTCAGGCGCCTGTGGGCGCCTTTCTTTATTTAGTTCTTATCGTCTGGTATGGCGATGCCCATCATAAATGCAAAATGATTTATCAATAAAAATAAAACAGCGTTTCATAAATGGATTTGCGATCACTTTTTTCCCCGTCACCAATCGTTATCTTGCTCGCCATGCCATCCGGCAAATCATAACAGCACCTCCCTCTGGCTCAGTTAAGGTGACACAATTATGCATATCAAACGTGCAATCGATAAGATTCCTGGCGGCATGATGCTCATTCCGCTGTTTTTGGGCGCGCTGTGCCATACATTTTTTCCAGGCGCAGGTAAATACTTCGGCTCTTTCACCAACGGCTTAATGACCGGTACCGTTCCGATTCTGGCAGTATGGTTCTTCTGCATGGGCGCATCCATCAAGCTCAGCGCCACGGGTACGGTGCTGCGTAAGTCGGGCACGCTGGTGCTCACCAAAATTGCGGTGGCATGGGTTGTCGCAGCAATTGCTTCACGTGTGATGCCGGAAAACGGTGTAGAGGTGGGCATGTTTGCCGGACTCTCCACATTGGCTTTAGTGGCGGCGATGGATATGACCAATGGCGGCTTGTACGCCTCAATAATGCAGCAATATGGCTCGAAAGAAGAGGCAGGCGCATTTGTATTGATGTCATTGGAGTCGGGGCCGTTAATGACGATGGTGATTCTCGGCACCGCGGGTATTGCTTCGTTCGAGCCGCACGTGTTTGTTGGCGCGGTATTGCCGTTTATCGTCGGTTTTGCGTTGGGTAACCTGGATCCAGAACTGCGTGAGTTCTTTGGCAAAGCGGTGCACACATTAATTCCGTTCTTTGCCTTCGCCTTGGGTAATACGATTGACCTGGGTGTCATTGCACAAACGGGTTTACTGGGGATTATGCTCGGTGTCGCCGTCATTATCGTCACCGGTATCCCGCTGATTATCGCCGACCGCCTGATCGGTGGCGGCGATGGTACTGCCGGGATTGCGGCCTCCAGCACCGCCGGAGCTGCAGTCGCGACACCGGTGTTGATTGCTGAGATGCTGCCCCAGTTTAAACCGATCGCACCTGCCGCCACTGCGTTGGTCGCCACGTCAGTGATTGTGACCTCCGTCATTGTGCCCATCATCACCGCCGTTTATTCGCGACGCGTTAAGCGTTCTCATGTTGCCGTGGGGCAACGCGCAGCCATTAAGTAAGCCCGCTAATGCTTCCCCGGCCGCTGGTCGGGGATATCTCTGGATTTTGCTTTATAAATCAATCTCTCATTTGGTCTGGCCTCACTCTGGATTACGCTGATGTAGCGTTTAACGCACTACATAAACATAAACAGAGGATGAGACAATGACAGTAATTAACCAACCGACATGCAGACTGTTCACCGAAGTTGGACAAACCACACAGCTCGCCGCCTACTATGAAGAGGGCCGACGCACGATGTGGATGATGCTGCGCGCTCAACCCCGTCCGAGTTTCAACCATGAACTGATTGAGGAGATCATGAACCTGAGCTATTCCGCTCAGCGTTCCGGTTTGCCGATTGATTTCTGGGTGACGGGATCGTTAGTGCCACAGATGTTCAATGCCGGCGGCGATTTGCGCTTCTTTGTCGAATGCATTCGCAACAACCGTCGCGAAGCATTGCGCGCCTATGCGCGAGCCTGCGTCGACTGCATCCACTCCGCGGCGCGGGGTTTCGATACCGGTGCAGTCACGCTGGCAATGATTGAAGGCAGTGCGCTGGGCGGCGGCTTTGAAGCGGCGCTAGCGCATCACTTTATTCTGGCGCAGAACAGCGCACGCATGGGGTTCCCGGAGATCGCGTTCAACCTGTTCCCGGGCATGGGCGGCTACTCTTTAGTCGCGCGTCGATCGGGTATGAAGCTGGCCGAAGAGCTGATTTGTGAAGGGGAATCGCACAGCGCGGAATGGTATGAAACACGAGGTCTGGTCGACAAAGTGTTCCAGCCCGGCGATGCTTACCGCACCACGCGGACCTTTATCGATACGTTACGGCCGAAGCTCAACGGCGTGCGTGCGATGCTGAAAGCGCGTCAGCGCGTATTGCAGTTATCACGCGCCGAGCTGATGGATATCACGGAGGATTGGGTTGACTATGCCTTCACACTGGAGCCAAAAGACATTGCTTACATGGAACGACTGGTACAACTGCAGAACCGTCATAGCGCATCCTTGCGCAAAGCCGGTTAATCTCGCAGACCAGCGTTAAACGCGGGCAGGATGCTTAGCCAGCCAATGCCCGAGCTGTTCTGCGGGCATTGGTTTTGCATAATAATAACCTTGACGCCCATCGACACCGTTGGCCATCACAAACTTCTCTTCAGCTTTAGTTTCAATGCCTTCGGCAATCACCTGCAGCTTAAGGGCTTTGGCAACCGCGACAATCGCACGGACCAGCGACTGCGCAACAGGTTGCTTGTTGATATTACGCACAAAACTCTGATCCAGTTTAATGGCATCAATAGGGATACGCGCCAGCTGGGACAGCGAGGAGTAACCGGTACCAAAATCATCAAGATGAATTTGCGCACCCAGTTCCTGGAACTGTTTCATCAGCATCAGCGCGCCGGCCTCATTCTCGATTAAACAGCTTTCTGTTAGTTCGATATCAATCGGACAATCATTCAGCCCAGCTTCATTCAGCGCCTGCTTCAGGTCAGTGTAAATGCTTTGATCAATCAGTTGCTTAGCGGAGACATTAACCGCGACGCGCAGATAGATGCCTTCGCTGCGCCATTTAATAACCTGCTGCAGCACATTGAGCATCACCCAGCGGCCCAAAGGCACAATCAAACCGGATTCTTCGGCATACGAGATAAAATCACCCGGCGGCACCAAACCGCGTTCTGGTGAATTCCAGCGCACCAGTGCCTCAGCGCTCAGCACGTCGCCCTCGGCATTGAGCTTCGGCTGGTAATGCACCACCAGATGATCCAGTTCGAGTGCTTTGCGCAGGTTGGTATCGAGCCAAAGATACTCAAACACACGCTGATTCATTTCGTTAGCGAACACGCAGAATTTGCCGCGTCCATTCTCTTTGGCGTGATACATCGCGGTATCGGCATTCCGAATCAAGCTTTCGCGGTCCTCGCCATGTAGCGGGGCAAGGGCGATACCAAGTGAGCATCCGCTGTAAACCTCGATCAGGCCGATACGGAACGGCTGACGCAGGCGCTCGAGAATGCGCGATGCCATCGCTTCGAGCGCCGCCTGGCTGGTGTGTTCCGCCAGCACCACAAACTCATCCCCGCCAAGGCGCGCCAGCGTCTGGTCTTTGCCCAGGCAGCTGAGAATCGCCAGTGACACGGCTTGCAGCAGCTGATCGCCAAACATATGGCCGTAAGCGTCGTTCACCTTCTTAAAATTGTCTAAATCAAGGTAAACCACGCCGGTTTGACTGCCATTCGCCATCTCCAGTGCCAGACTAATCTGCTGATGAATAGCATTGCGATTAGGTAAGCCGGTCACCGTATCGGTATTGGCCAACACGCGTAGGCGTTCCTGAGCTCGGCGCTCTTCAGTAATGTCGGTTCCTGAACAGATGAGGAAAATTTCATTTTTTCCGCTACCGCTGTGAACGAACTTATTACGAAACAGAAACAGTCGCTGACCTTTACGGGTTTTTATCCAGCGCTCAACTTCGTAAGAACTGCCTTCACGGAAGAAACCGGTGATATTGCGGCGTGACGCCTGCGCTTCCTGCTTGGTCATAAACAGCTGGAATACGTTGCGGCCAATCACTTCCTGCTCTTTCAGCCCGGTGTACTCTTCACTCAGGCGATTGAAGCGCTGAATGTTGCCGCGTTGATCGAGAATGACAATGACTGAATTCGCTTCAGAAACCACTTGTTCTGCGAACGACAAGCCTAGCGTCAAATCGCGCGCGACAGCCGACGTATCGCCCCAGGCAGAAGAGGTGCCTGCCCAGGTAGATTGATTGACTTTGCGGCCGACGAAATGCATCGGAACGGGCTCGCCATGCAGCGACAGCGTGAGGTTAATACTTGAGGTAATGACCGTCATCGCACGTAATAAACTGGCTTGTGCGGGAGTAAGCGGAACCGCCATGTTGGTGTTCGCGTTCTCATCTTCGGCAAAATGCAGAGCATCACTATCTGAAGTTAAACGCCAATGAGGGCTGGTGGTGCCAAACAAGGTATATAGCAATGTTTGCCCTTGTTCATCGGTCATGGAAACTTCCTCCGGGGGAATGCTCAGCGGGCGGTATCTCATTATTTTAGCAACAGTATTCAACCTCCTGCGCCAGCACAAGATGCAATTCAATTATATTTTTGTTTTTACTAAAGAATGGCACGAAAAAGCCCCGACAAGCGGGGCTGAAGTGTTTTAGCACGGGCACTTACCCAGTTTTCCGGCCTGGCTGGGAAAGCGTGCATCGAGGCAATGACGGTGAAAAGCGCGCTCATCCATCGGGGCGAGAGTTGGATGATGTTCACGCATATGCTTCAGATAAGTTTGATAGTCATGAACGCCGACCATTAAACGAAAACTTTGCTGCAAACCCTGCCAGATGCGCTGCCAGCGCGTAAGATTTTGCCCAGATGCTGCGGGTGCGATTGGTAAGCACTGCTGAATCTGCCATGCGCCGGTCGGTTTTCTCCAATGATAAATGGACTCAGACATTTCGCACCTCTTTACGCAGTGAGATCTCGGATTCATGGGTGGTTGGCAGCGCACTATTGAGCGCACGACGAATCACAAAGAACGCTGCCACCAGCATAGTCACGGCCACCAGCATAAAGAAGGCGCACAGGGCCGCGTTAATTTGATTGCTGAAGACGATGGTTTGCATGTCGGCGACGGTTTTGGCGGGCGCGATGACGATACCTTCATCAATCCCTTTGCGGAACTTGTTGGCCTGTGCAAGGAAACCAATCGACGGCTTCTCATGGAAGATCTTCTGCCAGCCAGCGGTCATTGAGGTAATAAACAACCAGGCGGTGGGAATAATCGTCACCCACGCGTAACGCTGCTTCTTCATTTTAAACAGCACCACGGTGCCGAGTATCAGCGCCATCGACGCCAGCATCTGGTTACCGATACCAAACAGCGGCCACAGGGTATTAATGCCGCCTAATGGATCGACGACGCCCTGATAGACGAAGAACCCCCAGCCCGCAACAGCGACGGTGGTGCCCGCCATATTGCCCAACCATGAACGGTTATTGGCCATCGACGGCACTACAGTGCCCACCAGATCCTGCACCATAAAGCGACAGGCGCGAGTACCGGCATCAACAGCGGTCAGAATAAACAGTGCTTCAAACAGAATGGCAAAATGGTACCAGAACGCCATCATCGCGCGGCTGTTAAACACGTCGGTGATGATATGCGCCATGCCCACCGCGAAGGTGGGTGCGCCACCGGCACGCGAAAGAATAGTGCTTTCGCCAACGTCTCGCGCAATACCACTTAGCATCTCTGGTGTTACCACAAAGCCCCAGCCGTTAATTGCCTGCGAAGCACTTTCGACCGTGGTACCAATCAATGCTGCGGGTGAGTTCATGGCAAAGTAGACGCCCGGATCGAGCACTGAAGCGCAAATCAGCGCCATAATCGCCACGAACGATTCCATCAGCATTGCGCCATAGCCGATAAAGCGGATATGACTTTCGCGCTCGACCAACTTCGGTGTGGTGCCGCTTGAGACCAGCGCATGGAAACCCGAAATCGCGCCACAGGCGATGGTGATAAACAGGAACGGGAATAGCGCACCGGAGAACACCGGCCCAGTGCCATCAATAAATTTGGTCACTGCAGGCATCTTCATCTCAGGCATGGCAAACAGAATGCCGATCGCCAGGCCGATGATGACGCCGATTTTCAGGAAGGTGGAGAGATAATCGCGCGGTGCCAGCAGCAGCCACACTGGCAGCGAAGAGGCGATAAAACCGTAGATTACCAGCACCCACGTCAACTCCGTGCCTTTCAGCGTGAACAGCGGGCCCCAATAGGGATCGGCTGCCACGTTGCCGCCGTAGATGATTGCCGCCATCATCAGCACAAAGCCGATGATCGATACTTCCGCGATTTTACCCGGGCGCAGGAAACGCATATACACGCCCATAAACAGCGCAATCGGAATGGTCGCGGCAATAGTAAACAAGCCCCACGGACTGTTGGCCAGCGCCTTCACTACCACCAAAGCCAGCGCCGAGAGAATGATGATCATCACGCCCAGTGCGCCCAGCATGGTGACCACACCGGCGAACGAACCCAGTTCCTGACGCGCCATCTCGCCAAGCGAGCGGCCGTCACGGCGGGTCGAGATAAACAGAATCAGGAAGTCCTGCACCGCGCCAGCAAACATCACGCCGACCAAAATCCAGATGGTGCCAGGCAAAAAGCCCATTTGCGCCGCGAGGATCGGGCCAACCAACGGGCCCGCACCCGCAATCGCTGCAAAGTGGTGGCCAAACAGCACCCATTTATTGGTGGGTACATAATCGAGGCCGTCGCTTAAACGCTCCGCCGGCGTACGGCGACGGTCATCCAGCTCAAAAATACGTTTAGAGATAAACAGGCTGTAAAAGCGATAGGCAATGCTGTAGCAGGCGACAGAGGCAATCACCAGCCAGACAGCGTTGACGTGTTCGCCACGGCTGAGGGCCAGCATGGCAAAGGCGCCCGCGCCAACTAACGCCACCGCTAACCAGGTAACACTGGTTTTGACGTTGTTCATGAGTTAACTCCTTGTAGAGACCGGTAAAAGAGGCGATCGAATACAACAAGTTAAAAGTAATGTAATGAATTGTTAACGACAGGCGAAGGCATTAGAAATGTGAAGCGGAATGCAAATTTAACATTTGCTAAAGCGGGCAGAGAGAAATGCGGGATAACGACTGTTATCCCGCACGTATTCATGCTCAGACGGCTGGGCGAGCAACCACGCTGCGTGTTTCCATGCGTACTTCAGCGATGGTCACATCAATGATGTCAGTTACGCGGTAAGCGACTTCACCTTTAATTTGCACAGTGCCGCTTTCCTGTGAGCACACTAGCTCATCACGCACCGCGTGGATGAATGGCGCAGGGATGAAGGCCACCGCACCATTTTCCTGTAAACGGACGCGCATCCCGCCACGTGACACGTCGATGATTTCGGCGCTGAACTTGCGATCGGTACCGGCGAACGGCGCGAGGAAGCGTGCGTAGAGCCAGTCGCCGACATCGCGTTCTGCCATGCGGTTGAGACGTCGACGTTCGCTCATGATGGTTGTCAGCGCATCCTGCGGACGGGCAGTGCTGTCGCCGCGCACAATCGCTTTCAGCAAACGATGGTTAATCATGTCGCCGAACTTACGAATCGGCGAAGTCCAGGTCGCGTAGGCGTCAAGACCGAGGCCGAAATGGGGGCCCGGTTCGGTGCCGACTTCGGCAAACGACTGGAAGCGACGAATACGGCTGTCGAGATACTGGGTAGGTTGCGCATCGAGTTCACGACGCAGCTGACGGAAGCCTTCCAGCGTCGTGATCGCCTGCGGATCAACCGTGATGCCATGGCCGGCCAGCACGCCAGCGGCCTGCTCAGCATTGGCCAGATCAAAACCGGTGTGCAGGTTGTAGATCCCGAAGCCCAGTTTCTCCTGCAGCACTTTCGCGGCACAGACGTTAGCCAGAATCATTGACTCTTCAACGATTTTATTCGCGATGCGGCGTGGTTCGGAGATGATATCCAGCACTTCGCCTTTCTCACCCAGAACAAAACGGTAGTCCGGACGATCCTTAAACACCAGCGCGTGGGTTTGACGCCATTCACTGCGCGCCAGACAAACCTGATGCAGCAGGCGAATCTGCTGAGCAATGGCGTCGTTCTCAGGCTGCCAGCTGCCGCTGTTTTCCAGCCAATCGGAAACGTCGTCATACACCAGCTTAGCTTTGGACTCGATCCACGCGGCAAAGAAATGGGCGTCATCGGCCAGGCTGCCATCTTTCAACACGGTAACGCGGCACGCTAGCGCTGGGCGACGCGCGTTCGGACGCAGTGAACAGACGTCGTCAGAGAGTTCGCGTGGCAGCATCGGGATGTTAAAGCCCGGAAGATAGTTGGTGAAAGCGCGTTTTGACGCCAGCTTATCCAGCTCGCTGCCTTCCGGCACGTATGCAGTTGGATCGGCGATTGCGATGGTCAGAATCAGGTTGCCATCGCTGGCTTCTTCCACATACAGCGCATCATCCATATCCTGGGTGCTGGCGCTGTCGATGGTGACGAAGTTCAACGCAGTGAGATCTTCACGCTGCAAATTTTCGTCGAGCATCTCACCAAAACCGACGTCAGGAGCCTGACGTTCGAGGTTATGGCGCGACAGTGTGACCCACCACGGTGCGAGATGATCGTCCGCCGTGACAATGAACTCGGTCAGTTCGGCATAGAAACCGCGATCGCCTTTCAGCGGGTGACGGCGCATTTCCGCCACCGCCCAATCACCGTTCTGGAAATCGTGGGTTACGCCACGTTCGGCGCGGCACTGAATCGCGTCTTTCAACAGCGGATGATCCGGCACAATGGACAGACGATCGTCTTTTTTCTGCACGCGGCCGACAAAGCGGGTCAGGAACGGCTCAACCAGGGTTTCCGGCTCGGCACTCTCGCGGTCTTTATCGGTGTGGATCACGGCAGAAATGCGGTCGCCGTGCATCACTTTCTTCATCTGCGGTGGCGGAATGAAGTAGCTTTTCTGGGCGTCAACTTCAAGGAAGCCAAAGCCTTTTTCCGTACCTTTAACAACACCTTCGACGCGCGGAGTCTGCGCGTGAAGCTTCTCTTTAAGCTGCGCGAGCAGCGGATTATCCTGGAACATAATTTATATAGTTTCGTGGCCTAAGAGCGGCTGACAGTTTTACGCGAATCGCGTGCGCGCGGCAAGGCCAAAACAGGCTAAAAAGCCGCTTTACGCGGCTTTTTACCTTCTGATAACGCTTTGGTCAGGCGATACGTTGTGAGGGTGCAGCGGCGGTTAATGCCAGCTTCACCGGTACCGATTTTGAGGTCGGGGTGCCGCTGCCGTCGCCAAAGCTGGAGAGCGGCACCAGCGGGTTGGTTTCCGGATAATAAGCCGCAAGATTACCGCGCGGAATGTTATACGGCACCAGCTTGAAACCGCTGACGCGACGCGTCAAACCGTCATTCCACAGCGTCTCAATATCCACCAGTTGGCCCTCAGCAAAGCCCAGCGACGCCATGTCGTCCGGATGGATAAACACCACTTCACGCTGACCATACACGCCGCGATAACGGTCATCGAGGCCGTAAATTGTGGTGTTGTACTGATCGTGTGAACGCAGGGTTTGCAGCGTGAACGGCACCGCAACATCGCCCAACTGCGGGAACAGCGAGGTCGGCAGGGCGGCAGCGCTGAACTCGGCCCGTTTGCTTGGCGTGTTGAAGCGCAACTCGGCCGCCGCGTTACCCAGATAGAAACCACCTGGCATGTCGCACTTGTTATTGAAATCAGCAAAGCCCGGAATGGTGGCGGCGATGTGATCGCGAATCAGATCATAATTGCCTGCCATCGCCAGCCAGTCGATTTTGTCGCTGCCTAGCGTTGCATGAGCAATACCCGCAACAATCGCGGTTTCGGAACGCTGCGTCTCCGCCAATGGAATGCCGACACCTTCTGAGGCGTGCACCATGCTGAAGGAGTCTTCAACGGTAATGTACTGATTGCCGCTTGCCTGGCGATCGCGTTCGGTACGGCCCAGCGTCGGCAGAATCAAACCTTCATGGCCCGGCACCAGATGGCTGCGATTGAGTTTGGTGCTGATGTGCACAGTCAAACCGCAATGCTGCAGCGCTTCTTCGGTGACCGGTGAATCTGGCGCGGCAGCGGCAAGGTTTCCGCCCAACGCAATCAGCACTTTCACTTCGTCACGCAGCATCGCGTTCAGCGCTTCAACGGTGTTATGACCGTGCTCGCGCGGCGGCTCGAAATCAAAATGGGCGCCCAGTGCATCGAGGAAGGGCTTGCCTGGCTTCTCATCAATGCCCATGGTGCGGTTGCCTTGCACATTGCTGTGGCCACGCACCGGACACAGGCCGGCGCCTTTTTTGCCTAACTGACCAAACAGCAGCTGCAGGTTAGTAATTTCGCGCACGGTATCAACCGAGTGTTTATGCTGGGTAATGCCCATCGCCCAGGTGACAATCACGCGTTCGGCACGTTGATAAATCGCCGCCGCTTCACGAATCTGCACTTCGCTCAGACCGGATTGGCGCACGATATCATCCCAGCGCGTGTTATCTACCGCCGCGAGATAGTCCTCAACGCCTTGCGTATTGGCATCGATAAAGGCTTGATCGAAGATCCCTGTTTCACCGGCCGCCAGGCGTGCACGCTGGCGTTCGAGCAGGGCTTTAACCATGCCGCGAATCGCTGCCATGTCGCCGCCGAGATTCGGTTGGTAATAGGCAGAACTAATCGTACCCGCCTTTGACGTGACAATTTCCAGCGGCTTCTGCGGATCGGCAAACCGTTCCAGACCGCGCTCACGCAGTGTGTTAAAGGTGACGATCTTCGCGCCGTGATCGGCCGCATGGCGCAGGCTGTGCAGCATACGCGGATGGTTGGTGCCCGGATTCTGACCCAGGACGAAAATCGCATCGGCGTGATCAAAATCGTCGAGACGAATGGTGCCTTTACCGACGCCGATACTGCGCTTCAAGCCGGTGCCGCTGGCTTCGTGGCACATGTTGGAGCAGTCAGGGAAGTTGTTGGTGCCCATTACGCGGCCAAAAAGCTGATAAAGCCATGATGCTTCATTGCTGGCGCGGCCGGAGGTGTAAAGCTCCATTTGGTTCGGGTGATCCATCGCCTGCAGGTGGCGAGCAATCAAGGCTAACGCATCGTCCCAGCTGATGGGTTCGTAGTGGTCGGTGGCGCGGTTGTAGCGCATTGGGTGGGTTAAGCGTCCCTGATACTCAAGGAAGTAATCGCTCTGCTGATACAGGGTACTGACGCTGTGTTGGGAAAAAAATTCCGGCTCAACCATACGACGCGTGGCTTCCCACGTCACTGCTTTCGCGCCGTTTTCACAGAAGCTGAAGGTGCTTTTATTATCATCGCCCCAGGCGCATCCGGGGCAGTCAAAACCGCGCGCTTTGTTCATGCGCATCAGGTTGCGCATGTTTTTCAGCGCAGATTTGCTATCAAGGACGAAACGGGTGGTGGCTTCCAATGAACCCCAGCCGCCTGCTGCTGCGCGATAGGGTTGAATCTTACGTTTAAATTTCATAGTTGCAGGCTTATTTGTTTATGAGTTGTTATCAGAATATGTCTTCTGTTAGCGGGAAGTGTGCGTCTCTCTTTAAAAGTTGTCTAATTGATTGGTTTAATGGTGCGATAGGCGGCGTTTATCGTGAAGAACGTGACCTAAGTCAAACTTTCCCGGGTGGTAAGGGGTTGCGGTTACGTGTTGCCGAGATAACTGACTAATAATTGCTCTTTCCATTTTGAAAAGGGCACGCAGCATGAAGAATCTGGCCAGCCAAATTCACGCCTTCGGTAAAGCCTTAATGATGCCGATCTCGGTGATCGCCGCCGCCGGGATCTTTCTCGGGTTAGCCGCCGCTATGCAAAATCCGGCCATCACCGGCGATGCTTTCGCCAATATGCAAGTGCCGCAACTGATCATCGGGTTCATCCGCAAAGTGGCGGGTGCGCTGTTCGCCAATCTGCCGCTGTTTTTTGCCGTGGCCAGCGCTATCGGGCTGGCGAAAGCGGAGAAACCCACGGCGGCGTTTGCCGCCGTCATTGGCTACATCGCCATGAACGTCGGTATCAGCTCAACGCTGGCGTCTAAAGGATTAACGGCGGCGACCACCACGCCAGAAGCGCTGCAGAAAGCGGGCATGGACCAAACCGCGGCGATGATGACGTCGGCCGAATATATCGACATGCTCGGCATCTTCACTTACAACATGAGTGTGCTGGGTGGGGTCATTGCCGGACTGATTACCGTGCTGCTGCATAACCGCTTTTACACTCAGCAGCTGCCGACGGCGATCAGCTTCTTCGGCGGGCGCCGCTTTGTGCCGATTGTCACCGTGGTGGTTCTGCCGCTGGTCGGCGTGCTGCTGGCCTTAATATGGCCAACTATCGGCGCAGGGATCGCGTGGGTGGGGTTGATGATTGGTAAAAGTGGGCAATATGGTGCGTTTCTGCTTGGTACCAGTGAACGCCTGCTGATTCCCACCGGCCTGCATCACATTCTCAATGAAACGGTGCGCTTTACCCCCATTGGCGGCATGGCAACGGTTGATGGGCAAAGCATCGTCGGGGCGCTCAACATCTTCAACACTTCGCTGACACATCCTGGCGTCATCCCGGACGCTACGGTGCGTGGCGCCACGCAGTTTCTTGCCCAGGGCAAAATTCCGGTGATGATGTTTGGCTTGCCGGCCGCTGCGCTGGCGATCTATCACACCGCGCGGCCCGAGCATAAACAGCGCGTCAAAGCGCTGGTGTTGGCGGGTGCGCTGACCTCATTCACCACCGGCATCACCGAACCGCTGGAGTTCTGTTTCATCTTCGTTTCGCCGGTGCTGTATATCCTGCATGCGCTGTTAACCGGCCTGTCATTTATGTTGATGTCGATGCTGCATCTGATGATTGGTAACGTGCAGGGCGGCGCGATCGATTTGGTGGTATTCGGCATCCTTGGCGGCAGCAAAACCCATTGGTGGTGGACGATTGTCCTTGGCGTGATTTATGTGCCGGTTTACTACTACGGCTTCCGTTTTGTCATTACCCGCATGCGCGTGGAAACGCCGGGGCGCGAATCGGACGAGGAGCAGAAACCTGAATTGGTGGCCGCCGATGAACGTACCAGAGTGATCATCAGCGGGCTGGGCGGTGAAGCCAATATAGAGGACGTCGATTGCTGTTTTACGCGGTTGCGCGTGCGGGTGAAGCAGATTAATGAAGTCGTTGATCAAACCTTACTGACAACTGGCGCAAACGGCATTAATCGCGTTAGCGAACATGATGTGCAGGTGATTTACGGTCCGCAGGTCGAGAAGATCGCCAACGACGTAAAAACTGCCCTCGGCGTGGCGTAACGCGCTGTCGCTGCGCGTGGCATCAGCGCAGCGACATCCGCCATGATACACTGCTGTTTTCCAGCCAATTCTGCTTTCCATGGACATCAAACAATTAATTTACCTGTGTAATCTGGAGCGCGAACGCCACTTTGGTCGCGCGGCAGAAGCCAGTTTTGTCAGCCAGCCGACCTTGTCGATGCGTTTAAAAAATCTTGAGCGCGAATTAGGGTTGTCGCTGATTAACCGCAGCAACAATTTCGATGGTTTTACGCCAGAAGGCGAGCGCGTACTGACGTGGGCGCGGGAGATTGTCTCGGTGTATCAGGGATTGAAGCTGGAAGTGGAGTCGCTCAAGCATGGCGTTAACGGCACGTTGCGGCTAGGTGTGATGCCGCAGTGCAGCGTGGCGTTGCCAGCGTTATTAAAAGCGGTGGAAGCGCGCTATCCGCAGCTCGATTATCGCGTTGCCGCGATGAGCGCCGATCAGCTATTGGAAGCGCTCAACAGCCACACGGTGGATGGCGGTATCGGCTTCTTTGAACTGACGTCACTGCGTGAGCTGCATTTCCAAACCGCGCTGTTGAAAGATCCAGGCGTCGAAGCGCTGTTCAGTCCGGCGCATTTCCCGGCGCTGCTAGAGCAGGAGAGCATCTCGCTCGCCACGCTGGCCAGTCAGCCGCTGTGTCTGGCAGAGCCTACACGCTATTTTCGTCGCTATCTTGATGGGCAGCTGCGTGAAACCGGGCTGATTCCGCGCGTCATCGTTGAGAGCGCGTCGATCATGCAACTGTTGCAAAGTGCGCAGGTTGGCCTTGGCGTGATGGTATCGCCACGCGGACATTTGTTGCCGGGGCTGATGCAGAATCTGGCGCGGCGGCCAATTGAGATGGCACCGATGGGCAGGCAGGCGGCATTAGTGATTGCCGAGCCGGGCAGAGCATCGCCGCTGGCTCAGCATTTCTTTGATGAAGCGCGCAGGCATCTACCCGATTAACGTGATTCGCCGAGCGCCATCAGCAAGCGATCCTGCCAGCTGGCAAAGGCTACCGCGTGTAACAGCGTAAAGAGGCGTTCGCTGCCCCAGCCGGCGTTCAGCAGCGGCTGCAAATGTGCAGCGCTGAAGCGATCGGGCAGGCGAGTGAGCTGGGCGCTGAGTGAAATCACCGGCGATGCCGCGCTTGCGCTTTCTACATCCTGCAATAGCGCAGCGCGCCATTCATCAGGCACGTGATCAAACTGGCGTCGACAACCCAGCACCCGCGCGCTGACTGCCTGCGCCAATACTTCATCCTGCGCGAAATGTTGGCTTAGCCGCTGCTTCAGGGTAGCGAAACCGTACAGCGCTTGCGCATCATGCACCAGCAGCCACATGGCATCATCCAACCCCTTAATCCCCTGACAGAAGGTAACCGCTGCCAGCTGATCGGCGCTGGCGTAGCGCAGTTCAACCGGTTTTAACGCGTGCTGCCAGTCGTTATTACGCGTAAACAGCTCCGCATGAGCATCTGGCGGCGGCGAAACGCCCGGAATCCAGCGCACCGGCAGGCTCATCATCGCCTGCAAAGACGCCACCACGCGCGACTGATAGCTGACAAATCCCACCAATTGATTCAGCGTGACAATATCAGGCTCGGTTAATCCCACCGCGTCCAGCGCGCTGATGCTATTAGCGGTGATCAGTTCGGGCTGCATCGCCAGCTGCCGCGCATACTGGGTAATTTGCGTCAGACGATTATTGCTTTCGCGTGAAGAGTCCGGGCCGGGCAACGGATTAAGTCGGGCAGAGTAGTGGTTGCATAAGCGCTGCACACCGGCGACCTGCGCAACAGTTAGCGCGGTGCTCAGGCGATCGTACAGCGTCAACGTGTGCGTCAAGCTGGTGGCGAGCGTATCGGGAAACAGAAGCTGGCTGACATCGCGCGCGGCCAATAAAGCAGGCTGAAATCGCGAGAGCAGCGGCTGTAACGCTGTCGCTTCCTGTTGTAAACCTAGCAGGAAACGATCTTCGATATAGGCGGCTTCGGGCACCAGCGGTGCGGTGGCGGTGCTATTCGGACGAGTCTGGCTTTCATAAAACCAGTGGTCATGGCCGGGAGAACGGCGTTGTTCCATGGTCATTCCTTTCGCTAAAAACGGACTTGCTGCACAGCGTGCGAATCTGAAAAGCAGGCATACAACAAAGGGCTGGCTTATCGTCGCTGAACGGCTGTCCACGGCAAAAGAATGATGGGGAATAATTAATAGCTTACGAGTATAAGGAGGGATGTTTTGCAAAAGAGGTCGCCATGAATGGCGACCCTACGTAGCTTATTTCAGTTCCAGCTCGTTCATTGCGGCGATGCTGAAGCCGCCATCAACGTGTACCACTTCACCGGTGATACCACCCGCCAGATCAGAGCACAGGAAGGCAGCAGAGTTACCTACGTCTTCGATGGTAACGGTACGACGAATCGGGGTCACCGCTTCGCAGTGTGCCAGCATCTTACGGAAGTCTTTGATGCCTGACGCCGCCAGGGTACGGATTGGACCCGCAGAAACGGCGTTAACACGCGTGCCTTCTGGACCCATCGCGTTCGCCATATAGCGCACGTTGGCTTCCAGCGAGGCCTTCGCCAGACCCATGACGTTGTAGTTCGGGATCGCGCGCTCTGCACCCAGGTAAGACAAGGTCAGCAGGGCAGAATTCGGGTTCAGCATCGCGCGGCACTCTTTTGCCATCGCCACAAAGCTGTAGGCGCTGATGTCGTGTGCGATTTTGAAGCCTTCACGGGTAACGGCATTCACGTAGTCGCCATCCAGCTGATCGCCAGGTGCGAAACCGATGGAGTGAACGAAACCGTCAAATTTCGGCCAGGTTTTTGCCAGTTCGGTGAACAGCGCAGTAATGCTCTCGTCTTCAGCCACATCGCATGGCAGAACAATGTCTGAACCCAGATCTTTAGCAAACTCTTCCACACGACTTTTCAGTTTGTCGTTCTGGTAGGTGAAAGCCAGTTCTGCGCCCTGTTTGTGCATCGCCTGCGCAATACCGTAGGCGATTGAGAGTTTACTGGCAACGCCAGTAATCAGAATGCGCTTACCGGAAAGAAAACCCATAGCTGTAATCCTTTTGGTCATTGTTGTTGGCGGTCGCGATGGTTGAAAAGTAGGCGACCGACGTTAATCTCGTGCGAAGTCTAGCACGTCTCTACAAATGCGGTAAATCGCACCGCGTTTTCCGCGCCTTAACGCTCGCGGCGCCAGGCTTCGGCGGTTAAGGCTTCACCAAAGTGACTGGTGATCAGCCGTTTGGTCAGGTCGTGCAACGGCGAGGCCAAAACATCGGCGGTGCCGCCGCGCTCCACGACTTCGCCGTGATGCATCACCAGCACCTGATCGCTAATGTGCTTCATCATGCCAAGATGCTGCGTGACATAAATATAGGCAATGCCGTGCTTCTCTTGCAGTTCCAGCATCAGGTTCACCAGCTGCGAACGCATGGTCATATCCAGCGAGGCGAGGGCTTCATCGGCGACGATCACTTTTGGCTGCAGAATCAGCGCACGCGCCAGCGCCAGACGTTGCTTCTGGCCCGGTGCCAGCATATGGGGATAGTAACCGGCGTGGTCGCGCAGCAAACCCACCTGGCGCAGCGTGGCGATGATGCGCTTTTCGCGCGCTTCATCATCCAGTTCGGTATTCAGGCGCAGCGGGAAATCAAGAATCTGACTCACACGCTGACGCGGGTTGAGTGAGGTTGACGGATCCTGAAAAATCATGCGAATGCGCTGGCTGCGATAACCGTAGTCGCCGAACTCCAGCGGATGATCGTCAATCAGCATTTCGCCTTCGCTGGGCTCGACCATACCGCTGAGCATCTTCGCCAGCGTGGATTTGCCCGAGCCGTTTTCACCAATCACCGCCAGCGTCTGTTTCTCGCGCAGGGTAAAACTCACGCCTTTCACCGCCTCAACGTGCTGACGACGAAACAGCCCGGTGCGATAGCGATAGGTTTTACTCAGATTGCGCACTTCCAGTAGCGTTTCCATGCTTACTGGCTCTCCATATTCAGTGGGAAATGACAGGCGAACAGATGCGCTTTATTGCCGGTCAGGCGCGGCGTTTCGATACACTTACGTTGCGCATACGGGCAACGCGGCCCCAGACGACAGCCAATCGGCAGATGTTCCAGCGACGGAATCGCGCCAGACAGCGTGTTCAGACGGCTTTTATGCGGCAGCGCGCTACCAAAATCGGGCATCGCCCGGATCAGTGCCTGCGTGTAAGGATGATGCGGCGTATCCATCAACTCTTCACTCTGAGCACTCTCCACCGTTTGGCCGCAGTACATCACATTGATACGGTCGGCCCAGTGGCTCATGGTGCGCAGATCGTGGCTGATCAGCAAAATGGTGGTGTTGTTGTTCTGATTGAGGCGACTCAGCAGGCGGAAAATCTGCGCTTGCGTGGTCGGTTCCATCGCGTTGGTCGGTTCATCGGCGATCAGCAAACGCGGCTGATTGGCCAGCGCAATGGCGATCATCACTTTCTGGCATTCGCCGTCGGTCAATTCGTACGGAAAACTGCGCATGATGTCTTTGTGATCTTTGATGCCGACGCGATGCAACAGCTCAATAGCCCGCACTTTGCGCCAGAACCATAGGCGTTTATACCAGCGGCCTTTGTGGGTCCAGCGCGGAATGGCCTGCATCAACTGGCGCCCAATGCTTTCAGACGGATCGAGACAGGATTGCGGCTCCTGGAAAATCATCGACACGTTATGGCCGATAATGCGACGGCGTTCGCGCGGTGACAGGCGCAGCAGATCGATATCATCAAACACCATGCGATCGGCGGTCGCGCGCCAGTTGTCTTTGGTGACGCCGCAAATCGCTTTGGCGATCAGACTTTTGCCGGAACCTGATTCACCCACCAGACCGCGGATTTCGCCTTCGGTGAGCGTCAGATTGATGCGATCAACCGCTTTGACCGGACCGTCAGCGGTCATAAATTCAATGGTCAGGTTACGGATATCCAGTAGCGGCATTATTCAACTCCCGCTTCTACTGCGCGACGAATGCCGTCGCCCAGCAGGTTAACGATCAATACGCTAACCATTAGCGCTACGCCCGGCAGCATCACCGTCCAGGGCGCAACGTAGATCAGCTCCAGCGCGTCACCGAGCATCGCACCCCATTCAGGTGAGGGTAGCTGCGCGCCAAGATCGAGGAAACCGAGTGCGGCGATATCCAGAATGGCCATGGACAGCGAGCGAGCAAACTCACTTACCAGCAGCGGCAGCACATTGGGCAGCACCGCATGCCACAAAATATTCAGGTTACGCGCACCATCGAGGCGCAACGCCACCACATACTCTTTTTCCATCTCGTCATGCACAGCAGTATAGATCTCGCGCACCAGGCGTGGGATCAGCGCCAGAAATACCGCCAACATCGCGTGTTCTAGACGCGGGCCGAGAAACGCCACCACGATAATTGCCAGCAGCAGCGAGGGAATTGACAGCAAGGTATCCAGCACGTGATTCATTACCGCTGAGCGCACACCGTGCGTGATACCGGCAAACACGCCGAGTACCAGCGCACAAAGCGCCGCTAATACGGTCACCAGCATGGCCGAACCCACGGTGGGCGCCACGCCACTCAGCAAGCGGCTAAGCACATCGCGGCCTAAATCATCGGTGCCGAGGAAGAAAGAAACATCACCATAGCGCGACCACGACGGCGGCAGCAGCTGATAACCTAGGAATTGCTGATCGATGCCGTATGGCGCCAGCAAGCCGCCAAACAGGCACAGAAACAGCAGCATGCCAAAGCCGTACAAACCGATCATGCCGCTGGTATCACGATACAAGCGCTGCCAGCTGCGACGCAGCGTGCTGGGCAGCCGCTTCTCGTCGTAGACATTATCTAAGGGCATACCATTCCTTATGTTTCAACGGATTAAGCGCCGCACCGAGAATATCGGACAATACGCTAACCATAATCACCAGCCCGCCAACCACCATCACACCAGCGGAAATCGCTGCGTAATCCTGCTGACGAATAGCGTTAATCAACCAGCGGCCAAGGCCCGGCCAGTTGAAAACCACTTCGGTAATCATCGCTAACGTGAGCATGGTGGAAAATTGCAGCCCAAGGCGCGGGATCACCGGTGGCAGCGCATTGTGCAGCACGTGGCGGCGGATCACTGTGAAACGCGATAATCCGCGTGTGGCGGCCGCTTTGACGTAGTTCTTGTCCATCACATCGCTGGTGCTACTGCGCAGTAAGCGGATCATCTCCGTGGTTGGCGCAACAGCCAACACCACCACCGGCAGAATCATATGCGTCAAGGCGCTGACCAGCATTTCATGGCGCCACGGCGACGGGCTCAGCCAGGCATCAATCAGTGCAAAACCGGTTATATTTTGCACGGGATAGAGCAAGTCGAAACGCCCGGAAACCGGCAACCAGCCGAGCGTTAACGAGAAGAACAGGGTAAAGAGCAGCGCCAGCCAGAACACCGGCATCGAGAAGCCGAGCAGCGCCAGCGCGCTGATGGCTTTATCCTGCCATTTTTTGCGCATCACGCCGGCGCAAATTCCCAGCGGAATACCCACCAGCAGCGCCAAAATAAACGCCATGACGCACAGCTCCAGCGTGGCGGGAAACACTTCGCGCAGCTGAAGATCGATCGGCTGGCCATTGGTACTGGAAACACCGAAATCAAACTGCAGCAGGCCCTTAAACCAGAACCACCACGCATCAAACAGCGAGGCGCCTTCAAGCGGGGCATTCGGTGTGAAGTAGCTCAGGCTGAAGCTCACCAGCGATAATAAAAACAGGGTGATCAGCAGCAGCACCACTCGACGCAAAATATAGATAATCATGCTTATTCCTCGCTGCTCTCATCGCGGTAAACGCCAGCGAATGAGGCGTTACCAAACGGGCTTAGCACTAACCCTTTGATATCATGACGATAGGCCTGCAAACGTAGCGATGAGGCCAGCGGTAAGACGGGCAACTCCTGCGCCAAAATCTGCTGCGCTTTGTCGTAACTGTCTATGCGCGCCGACAGCTGCTGCGACAACAGCGCATGTTGTAAGGATTCATCAAATGCGGGCGAACACCAGTGCGCGTAGTTGGTCTGCGAACGGATCGCCGCGCAGCTTAACAGCGGACGGAAGAAGCTGTCGGGATCGTTGCTGTCGGTTGCCCAGCCGGTCAGGGTGAGATCGTGATTCATCTCCATTAACTGTGCTTCCTGGAAGCGACCTTCCACTGGTGCGATGGTGACGCGCACGCCAACCTGGGCCAAATCCGCTTGTAACAGCTCGGCGGTTTTCAGCGGGCTGGGATTCCACGACTGTGACGATGACGGCACGACTAAGCGCAAATGCAGATTTTCCAGCCCGAGCGCTTTCAACGCCTCACGCGCTTTGGCCGGATTATATTCGGTCACACGTGCATCATTGTCATACGCCCAGGACGCCCGCGGCAAAATAGAGGCCGCGGTTTCGGCGGTGCCGTAATAGATGGACTCCATCAGACGTTCATTATTGATCGCCAGCGCCAGCGCATGACGCACTTCCGGCCGATCGAGCGGTGGCTTGCGCGTGTTGAACGCCAGATAGGCGATATTCATGCCAGGCCGCAGCGTCATGCGCAGACGCGGATCGTCGCGCAAAATACTCAGTTGGCTGGCGGCAGGATAGGCCAGCACATCGCATTCACCGGTCAACAGTTTGGATAGACGTCCGGTGCCACCCACGCCTAAGTCAATCACCACCTGCTGCAAACGCGGAACGCCTTTCCAGTACTGCGGATTACGTGCCAGGCGTAAATATTGTCCGGTGCGATATTCGCTCAG
Source organism: Enterobacter ludwigii (assembly GCA_900068845.1). Taxonomy (GTDB): domain Bacteria; phylum Pseudomonadota; class Gammaproteobacteria; order Enterobacterales; family Enterobacteriaceae; genus Pantoea; species Pantoea ludwigii_A. The sequence goes on along the minus strand of CEFQ01000005.1, from coordinate 165,709 downwards.
CTGGAACGGGCCGGTGCCGACCGGTTCGCGATCCAGCTGTTCCTGCTGGCCTTTAGCGCTGAGATTATTGGCGTATTCATGCGACAAAATCGGGGCGTAATGGGTGGCGATATGCCAGAGGAAAGAGGCGTCAGGGCTGTTCAGGCGGATTTCAACCGTATCGCTATCGAGCTTTTTTACGCTCTGCACTGAATCGGCGAACTGCAGGCTATCAAAGTAGGGATAGCTGCCGCCGTTGACGTTGTGCCACGGATGTTTACGGTCAAACATGCGCGCAAAGCTGAACACCACATCATCGGCGTTCATCTTACGCGTTGGTTTAAACCAGTTAGTGTGCTGGAAGGCGACATCTTTTCGCAGGTGGAAACGGTAGGTTGCGCCGTTATCACGCACTTCCCAACTCTGGGCGAGGTCAGGAATCAGCCGATAGGTATAAGGGTCCACGTCCAGCAGCCGGTCATATAACTGCGCTGCCAGTGTATCGACGACTAAGCCGCTGCTGACCATTTGTGGATTAAAGGTATTAACCGTGCCGTTAACGCAATAGACAAAACCGCTGTTGCGGATGTTGTCGGTTGGCGCGGCCCACGCTGACGCGCTCATCATGCTGAGACCCAGCAGCAGAGAGGGGAATAATTTTGGCATAGAACTCAACGATTCTGAGGCAATAGCGAGAGTGTATCCCAAACGTCACGTACTCCCCAAATTCGCGACACTTCTGCTGTGTTTTTCGCCAGGGCGGCGATGAGATAATCACAATATTAGTGTGGAAATGAGAAAGATTCTCAATTAGGGGTTTACAGATGATAATAAGAATGATTATTATTCATCTGCGCTTCGACGGTGGCTCTACCGAAGAAGAGCACGACATTGCTCACATTGCTTCCAGTATTAGTTGCCCGCACTCTGTTGCGGGCTTTTTTTTCGTCCTGTTTCGCGCGGATGCTGCGTTGGCTGCGCGCGTCCACCCTGGTCACATACTTGTGTATGCTCCCAGGGATGTCTTCGCTTGCCGCCTTGCTTCCGCGCGAAACAGTTAGAAAAACACCGTGCGGTAGGCTTAAAAAAAACGCCGCTTCGGTAGGGGCGCCATTCATGGCGACCGATGCACGCTTAATTGATTATGGTGACCTGGTTAATCCTCGTCGCGCGCCTGGATGCCATGCTTTTTCATCATGGCGCGTAACTGGTGATAGGTCACGCGCAACAACTCGGCGGCGCGGCGCTGGTTGTATTTGGCCTGCTGCAAACTCGCTTCAACCAGCTCGCGTTCTTGCTGGTTTTGCCACTGACGTAAATCCAGCGGCAGGGAAGGCAAGGCAGAGTCGACCGGTTGCGCGATGGCGTCGGCTGGTGGCGTGCGGGGCGCGAACGGGTTAATGATGATGTTATCCAGCTCATCGTCGGCGCTATGATGGCGATAAACCGAACGCTCAACCACATTCTTTAGTTCGCGTACGTTGCCGGGCCAACGGTGATTCAACAGCGTCAGCTGCGCGCGATCGCTAAAGCCAGGAAAGAGCGGTAAGCCGAGTTCGCGACACATCTGAATGGCGAAATGATTGGCCATCACCAAGATATCACTGCGACGTTCACGCAGCGGTGGCAGCTGCACCACATCAAAGGCAAGGCGATCGAGCAGGTCGGCGCGGAATTTTCCGGCGGCGGCAAGCGCGGGGAGATCTTCGTTGGTCGCACAAACTAATCGCACATTCACCTGCAAAGATTGATTACCACCAACGCGCTCCAGCTGACCATATTCAATGACACGCAGCAGTTTTTCCTGTACCAGCATCGGCGCGGTGGCGAGTTCATCGAGAAACAGCGTGCCGCCATCAGCGCGTTCGAAACGTCCTAAATGGCGTTTTTGCGCACCGGTAAAAGCGCCCGCCTCATGGCCGAACAGTTCAGAATCGAGCAGGTTTTCATTGAGCGCGGCGCAGTTGAGAGAAACAAATGGGCCTTCCCAACGGTTGGACAGGTAATGCAGGCGGCTGGCGATCAGCTCTTTACCGGTGCCGCGTTCGCCAATCACCAATACCGGTTTTTCCAGTGGCGCCAGGCGCGAAACCTGTTCCAGCACCTCAATAAAGTTATTGGATTCGCCTAACAGATTGTCGTTGCTATTTGCCATGATGAAATTCGCCACTGATTAATCAATTTCACTACATTAGGTGATGTTCTGGAAGTTGTAAAATAAATAAATCACTTAAAATCAACAAATTAAAAGTTGGCACGCGAATTGTATTAGTAAAGAGCGCCTTGCGCACCTACATACAAAATTTGAGGAACATCATTATGGGTATTTTTTCTCGTTTCGCCGACATCGTGAACGCTAACATCAACTCTCTGCTAGAGCGCGCCGAAGATCCGCAGAAACTGGTACGCCTGATGATTCAGGAAATGGAAGACACGCTGGTGGAAGTCCGTTCTACTTCAGCCCGCGCGCTGGCAGAAAAGAAACAGCTGCTGCGCCGCATTGAACAGGCTGAAATTCAGCAGGCTGAATGGCAGGATAAAGCCGAGCTGGCGATCAATAAAGGTAAAGAAGATTTAGCCCGTGCGGCATTAATTGAAAAGCAGAAACTGACCGATTTAATGGTTACGCTGCAGCAGGAATCGACTCAAGTTGAAGAGACGCTGGGTCGCATGAAGGGTGAGATTGGTGAGCTGGAGAAAAAACTCACTGAAACCCGTGCGCGTCAGCAAGCGTTAACGCTGCGTCATCAGGCTGCGTCTTCTTCACGCGATGTACGTCGTCAGCTCGACAGCGGCAAGATTGATGATGCGATGGCACGTTTCGAATCCTTTGAACGTCGTATCGATCACATGGAAGCGGAAGCAGAAAGCCAGCGTTTTGGTAAACCAAAAGGTCTGGATCAGGAGTTCGCCGAGCTGAAAGCCGACGATGAAATCAGCCAGCAGCTGGCCGCGCTGAAAGCCAAAATGAATCGCCCAGAGTGATCGCCACGGGCCTGGTATCAGGCCCGAGTTAAAAGGGTGTCAATGATTAAGGAGAGTCGAATTAATGAGCGCACTTTTTCTCGCCATACCGCTAACTATTTTCGTGCTGTTTGTGGCGCCGATCTGGTTATGGCTGCATTACAGCAACAAACGCAACGGCGGCACCGATTTATCATCGAGTGACCTGCAGCGTTTACAACAAATTACCCAGGATGCACGCCGCATGCGTGAGCGTGTTGAAGCACTGGAAGCCATTTTGGATGCCGAACATCCGAACTGGAGGCAACCATGATGAATGGCCGTAAATTGTGGCGCATTCCGCAGCAGGGAAAAGTACGCGGTGTTTGCGCCGGTGTGGCGGAATATCTCGACATCCCGGTGCGTTTGTTGCGGGTGATTGTGGTGCTGTCGCTGTTCCTTGGCTTATTTATGTTCACCATTATTGCCTATTTTATTTTGGGCTTTGTGCTCGACGAGAAACCTGCCGATGCGTCGGTTGAACGCACACCGAGCGCACGGGAACTGCTCGACGAGCTGGAAGCCACGCTACACAGCGACGAACGTAACGTGCGTGAGATTGAACGCTATGTCACCTCGGAAACATTTAGCGTGCGTAGCCGCTTCCGCCAAATCTGATTTTTATCCCCGAGCCCGCTAATGGGCTCGCTTCTTCTACATTAAGGTAAGAGGCTCTATGCAAACTCAACGTTTTACTGCTCTGCGCCGTCGCGCGACACCTGCGTTGATGTCGGCGGGGAAATTTATCATCATTAGTGCAGTAACTTACGGGCCTGGCGGTATTGCTGGCTGGGCTGTGAAATCGGTGGCGCGCCGTCCGCTGCGCCTGTTGCTGGCGGCCGCCCTGGAACCGTTGCTGAGCAAAGCGTTTAAACGCGTATCAGCACGATTCATCAGGGAGAACGATGAAAAGACTGCAAAATGAATTAGTGGCGCTGATGAACCGCGGTGTTGACCGTCATCTGCGCCTGGCTGTAACCGGTTTGAGCCGCAGCGGCAAAACCGCGTTTATCACTTCGCTGGTTAACCAGCTTCTCAATGTCCACAGCGGCGCACGTTTGCCGCTGTTTTCTGTGGTGCGCGAAGATCGCCTGCTGGGCGTAAAGCGCGTACCACAGCGCGAACTCGGCACGCCGCGCTTCACCTATGATGAAGGTCTGGCGCAACTTTACGGTACGCCACCGATGTGGCCGACGCCGACGCGCGGCGTAAGCGAAATGCGCCTGGCGCTGCGCTATCGTCCTGATGAATCGCTACTGCGCCACTTCAAAGATACCGCTACGCTGTACCTCGAAATTGTCGATTATCCCGGTGAATGGCTGCTGGATCTGCCGATGCTGGCGCAGGATTATCTCAGCTGGTCACGCCAGATGGTGGGCCTGCTGCAAGGCGACCGCGCGGCCTGGTCCACCGAGTGGCGCCGTTTGTGTGCCGATCTCGATCCTTTTGCGCCTGCCGATGAAAATCGTCTGGCGGCGATTGCTGCTGCATGGACCGATTACCTGCATCAGTGCAAAACCGAAGGGTTGCATTTTATTCAGCCAGGTCGTTTTGTGTTGCCTGGCGATATGGCCGGTGCGCCAGCGCTACAGTTTTTCCCGTGGCCGCAAGTCGAGGGGATGCAGATCAGCAAACTGGCGCAAGCGCCGGCGGGCAGCAACTTTGCCATGCTGCAGCAACGCTTCAACTATTACTGCCAGCACGTGGTGAAAGGTTTTTACAAAAATCATTTCCTGCGTTTCGATCGGCAAATCGTGCTGGTTGATTGTCTGCAACCGCTTAATAGCGGACCGCAGGCGTTCAATGACATGCGTCTGGCGTTGACCCAACTTATGCAGAGCTTCCACTACGGCCAGCGCACGCTGTTTCGCCGCCTGTTTTCCCCGGTGATCGATAAGCTGCTGTTTGCCGCTACCAAAGCCGATCATGTCACCTCGGATCAGCACGCTAACATGGTGTCACTGTTGCAGCAGCTGGTGCAGGACGCATGGCAGAACGCGGCGTTTGAAGGCATTAACATGGATTGCCTTGGTTTGGCCGCGGTACAAGCTACCGAAAGTGGGCTGGTCGACCATCGTGGTGAGAAGTTGCCGGCATTGCGCGGGCATCGTCTTGCCGATGACGAAGCGCTGACATTTTATCCTGGCGAAGTGCCGCCGCGCTTGCCGGGAAATAGCTTCTGGCAGCAACAGGGTTTTCAGTTTGAACAGTTCCGGCCGCAGCAGTTGGATGTTGACCGGCCGCTGCCGCACATTCGTATGGATGCGGCGCTGGAATTTTTACTGGGAGATAAATTGCGATGAGCGACGAAACACCTTTAAAAGGGCGGATTGATTTTGCCCGCCCACTGACGGTGGAAGCGGAAAAGCCGCTGCGCGCCGCGCAGACCTTTAGTGCGGAAGCTGAAAATGCCTTTCTTGCCACCGCGGAAGTTGAGCCACTGGAAGAGGGCGAAGGCGAAAAAGTGGTGGAAGCCGCGCTGCGTCCCAAACGCAGCCTGTGGCGTAAAATGGTGGGCGTGGGTCTTGCTATTTTCGGTGTTAGCGTGGTGGCGCAGGGCGCACAAACGCTGCACGATGCGTGGATGGTGCGCGACTGGTTTACGCTGGGCACCGGCGTAGCCGGTACCTTCATTGTTGCGGCGGGTGCGGGGGCGCTAATTGGCGAATGGCGGCGTTTATATCGTCTGCGTCAGCGTGCCGAAGAGCGCGATATTGGCCGCGAACTGCTGCACAGCCACGGCGTGGGGAAAGGCCGGGCGTTCTGTGAAAAACTGGCGCAGCAGGCGCAACTCGACCAAGCCCATCCCGCACTGCAACGCTGGCATGCGGCGCTGCACGAAACCCACAACGATCGCGAAATCGTCACCTTATACGCTCAGCTGGTGCAGCCGGTGCTGGATCGTCAGGCGCGTCGTGAGATCAGCCGTCACGCTGCCGAATCGACGCTGATGATTGCTGTCAGCCCGCTGGCATTGGTCGATATGGCATTTATTGCCTGGCGCAATCTGCGGCTGGTGAATCGCATCGCGGCGATTTATGGCATCGAACTCGGCTACTTTAGCCGCATCCGCTTGTTCCGCTTAGTGCTGCTCAATATGGCATTTGCCGGGGCATCGGAGTTGGTGCGTGAAGTCGGCATGGATTGGATGTCGCAGGATCTGGCAGCACGGCTCTCCACCCGCGCTGCCCAAGGGATCGGCGCCGGTTTACTTACCGCACGTCTCGGCATTAAAGCGATGGAATTGTGTCGTCCGCTGCCGTGGCTGGAAGATGATAAGCCGCGCCTCGGCGATTTTCGTCGTGAGTTAATTGGACAGCTAAAAGAATCCCTGGTAAAAAAAGGGGATAAAGCAGGGCAGGCTGCTAAATAATCAGCACTTGCTTACCTTTCACGCTGTTGCAGGCGTGAAAGGTGAAATTATCTGTGTTACATCGCATATTCGGCGGGATTTTTGTTGGTCGCTCCGCTACACTTCTCTCTATCACCTGCCTCAGGCTGTCAACTTTTCCTGACAGGCCTCTTCTGAGGCGCTGCAAGTTAGCGTATTATCATTAAAATCAAAACCTGACTAAGGCTCATCGCAATGCGTTTGGAAGTTTTCTGCCAGGACCGAATCGGTCTGGCGCGCGAGTTGCTCGATCTGCTGGTTGCCCGCAATATCGACCTGCGCGGCATCGAAATTGCGCCACTTGGCCGCATTTACCTCAATTTTACCGCGCTGGAGTTTGAACCCTTCAGTAATCTGATGGCGGAAATTCGCCGTACACCTGGCGTGACAGATGTGCGTACCGTTTCGTTTATGCCGTCAGAACGTGAGCATCGCGCGTTGAGCGCGCTGCTGGTAGCAATGCCCGAACCGGTGTTATCCATCGATTTGAAATGCAAGGTCGAGTTGGCGAACCCGGCGGCACAAAATCTGTTTACCCTCGATGAACAGAAGCTGCGTAACCAAAATGTTGGCACCTTAATCACCGGTTTTAATTTCCAGCGCTGGCTGGAAAACGAACGTGTTGACGCCCAGGCGCAGCATGTGGTGATTCAGGGGCGCGATTTCCTGATGGAAGCGCGGCCAATTTATCTGGCTGAAGAAGAGGGGCAAAGTGATCTGCCTGTCGGTGCAATGATCACCCTGAAATCCACGGCGCGTATGGGCCGTCAGTTGCAGAATCTCACCGTGACTGATGAATCCGAGTTCGATCACATTGTGGCAGTCACGCCAAAAATGCGTCAGGTGATTGAACAGGCGCGCAAGCTGGCGATGCACGATGCACCGTTGTTGATTGTTGGCGATACCGGCACTGGCAAAGATATGCTGGCGCGTGCCTGTCATTTACGTAGCGCGCGCGGCAAAAAACCGTTCCTCGCACTGAATTGCGCATCATTGCCGGATGATGTGGCTGAGAGCGAACTGTTTGGTCACGCTGCAGGCGCTTATCCTAACGCGCTTGAAGGTAAGAAAGGTTTCTTCGAACAAGCTAACGGCGGCTCGGTGCTGCTGGACGAGATTGGCGAAATGTCGCCACGCATGCAGACTAAACTGCTGCGCTTCCTCAATGACGGGACATTCCGCCGCGTAGGGGAAGAGCATGAAGTGCACGTGGATGTGCGCGTAATTTGCGCCACCCAGAAGAATTTGATCGAGCTGGTGCAACGCGGTGAGTTCCGTGAAGATCTGTTCTATCGGCTGAATGTACTGACGCTTAACCTGCCGCCGCTGCGCGAACGTCCGCTGGATATTCTGCCGCTGACTGAAATGTTTGTCGCACGCTTCGCTGACGAACAAGGCTTACCGCGTCCGCGCCTCTCATCACAACTGACGCCGTTCCTGACGCGCTACAACTGGCCGGGTAACGTGCGTCAGTTGAAGAATGCGCTGTACCGTGCGTTAACGCAGCTGGAAGGTTATGAGCTGGGTCCACAAGATATTGTGTTGCCAGAGCAGGCGCTGGATGTGTCTCTGGGTGAAGAGGCGATGGAAGGTTCGCTGGATGACATCACCAGCCGCTTCGAACGCTCGGTGCTGACGCGTCTCTATCTCTCTTATCCCAGCACACGCAAACTGGCGAAACGCCTGGGTGTGTCACATACCGCAATTGCCAATAAATTGCGTGAATATGGATTGGGGCAGAAGCGTAACGAAAGCGAGTAATCGCACATTCAATTAGCGCACATTCCGTAGCAGCGCGATTTATAACGCAATAAATTGCGCCGCTACGATAGCTGCGACCGGTAATACCGGCGTGCAAACCTACACTTATTCAGATGCGCGTATGTCTACCTTGCTTCCTTCCCGCATAAACACCGGAATCTCACTGAGTGGTGCGGCAACGTTGATGCGCTGCCCGCCCCGATAGCTCTCGCCATTGCGGGCAATCCATTGCTCACCGGCAGGTAGCCATACTTCACGTTCACGTTGACCAGCATGCAGCACCGGCGCGACCAGAAGATCGCGTCCCAGCAGATACTGATCTTCCACTTGCCAGCTCTCTGGCTGCTGCGGATAGTGATAGAACAGCGGTCGCATTACCGGATCGCCTAATTCATGCGCTTCGCGCATTAAACCATCAATATAGGGGCGCAGCCGCTCACGTTGCATCAGGCAACTTTTCATCAGTGCATAATTCTCCTCACCGTAACTCCATACCTCATTGGGTGAGCCACTGTTGCATTGGGCAATGCCGTCGCGCCAGGCTTCTGCAGGCGCAATCTGCGGTTCGCGATAACCATGCAGACGCATCACCGGACAGAACACCGCCCATTGGAACCAGCGGATCAACAGCTCATGAAACGCCGGATCATGAATGTTACCACCCTGAAAACCGCCAATGTCGGTGGTCCACCATGGAATACCCGCCATCGCCATATTTAACCCGGCAGTAAACTGATTGCGTAAGGCATGGAACGAGGAGTGAACATCACCTGACCAGGCGAGCACGCCGTAACGCTGGCTGCCCGCCCAGGCGCAGCGCACCAGATTGACGATCTCGCGCTCACCCTGTTGTTGTAGCCCTTCATAAAATCCGCGAGCAAACAGTTGCGGATAAATGTTTCCCACTTCCTGTACCGGTCCCAGGTGATAGCGGTAGTTATCAAAATCGTAGGCGCGATACTCCGGCTCCGCTTCATCGAGCCAGAAGGTGCGAATACCGTGGTCATAATAGTTGCGCTTAACTTCCTGCCAGACGAACTCGCGCGCAGTGGGATGCGTGGCATCAAAAAAGGTGGTATTGCCCATAAAATCGAGATTAACCGACACACCGCGTTCACTGTTGACCAGCAACCCTTTGGATTTCATCAGACGATAGTTGTCACTTCTGCTGTCAACCGTGGGCCACACCGACACCATGGTTTCGATACCCATCTCCTTGAGTTCCTGAACCATGGCACGGGGATCCGGCCAGTCGCGTGCGTCGAAACACCAGGTTCCCTGATTTGGCCAGTGGAAAAAGTCGATGACAATCACCGAGAGCGGCAGCTGCAAGCGGCGATATTCACGTGCCACCTCCAACACTTCCTGCTGGGTGCGATAGCGTAATTTGCATTGCCAGAAGCCGGTAGCGAACGCGGGCATCATTGGTGCTGTACCGGTGGCGCGACCATATTGGCGCAAAATCTCCGCCGGTGTGTCGCCTGCGGTGATCCAGTAATCCATCTGATCGGTCACCTCGGCCTGCCAGCGGGTGCCGTTTTTACCAAACGTCACTTCGCCGATGGCCGGGTTATGCCACAGCAGGCCATAGCCAAGGTTAGAAACCATAAACGGCACGCTGGCCTGCGAGTTACGCTGTGCCAGCTCAAGCGTGCAGCCTTTCAGGTCGAGGCAATCCTGCTGATACTGGCCCATACCATAGATTTTCTCTTCCGCCCGCGCTTCAAAGCGCACGCTGAGCTGGTATTTACCACCTGGAATCGGCCGAAAGGCACGTGCATCCAGCTTCAGGGCGCTGATGTATTTGTCCTGGCTCTTTTCGCTGGCACCAATACCCACGGTACTGCGCTGACGCCAGAACTCCTCCAGCAGCAACTCCCCGCGCTGGTTATAAAAAGCCAGCTGGCCGCGAATATTCAAGGTGGCGGTGATATTGCCGTTACGTAAGCTGAGCGATTCATGATCGCGCTGAATCTCTACCTCGCAAGCAGCAGGCGATAGCAACGCCCAGTCATGATCAATCAGGTCGGGCTGACAGGTGGCTCGTACTCGCAGGCTATGCGCGCCCCAGGGTTCGATGACCAGCGTCTGACGGTCAAATGTCCAAATAATACGCTGGGATTCGGCGCGTAATTCACTCATGACAACTCCTGTGGTTGTAAAAGGGTGGAGGCAGTTGCAGCCGGTTGGGCTGACATCTTGTTCTGATTGATGGTGCGCATGGTGGCATCGTTAAGTTTGTAACCGCGCATTGCTAGCGCGCTTAACAGCGACAGCACGCCGGGAACCACCGAAAACAGCGCCACAATGGCCATCATGGCGGCGGGCTGCTGATGCGGTGCCTGAGCAACGTAACCGCTCAAACCGAGCGTCCAGCCAACAATCGCGCCGCTGATGGCCATGCCCATTTTTAATACGGCCAGCAACGTGGAGAAGACGGTGCCATCGAGGCGCTTCCCTTGACGATATTCACCGTAATCCACCACGTCGGCCATCATCACCCACATCAGCGTGGTAGTGACCTGATAGAAGCTGGAGACGATAAACGTCATGCCGACCAACAGCGCCAGCGATTGAGGCAGGAACACAATGCTGATACTTAACACGCCGGCAGTGATAGCGCTGAGGGTAAAGGCGGTGATTTTATTTAAGCGGCGAGTCAGCAGCTTAGCCAACACGCTTCCGACGCTCTTGCCTATGATATGTGCGGCCAGCAGCCACATGAAGAAGCTGGCATTGCCAAGGAAATATGTGACGTAGTACATCATTGCGCCGAGCCGTACCACACCGAACGAGATATTGCAGAACACCAGCAATGCCACCACGCGCCACTGGTCGTTACGCAACAAATCGCGCAAATCGGCAAGAAAGTTGCCGTGGTTAGCGGGGGCATTGATACGTTCGCGGGTATTGAGGAAGCAGATAAAAAACAGCAGGGTTGCCAGTGTCGCCATAATCGACATTGCTGCGAAGTAACCGTCCAGTTTATTGCCGCCCCCCAGCCAGGTGGCGAGCGGGATCATCAGGAAAGTGGACATGGCGCCGCCCAGCGTGGCAAGGAAGAAGCGCCATGATTGCAGAGAGATACGCTGATTATCTTCGGCGGTGATAATCGCCCCCATCGAGCAGTAAGGAATATTAATGGCGGTATACATCAGCATCATCAGGCTGTAGGTCACAGCGGCGTAGATCATTTTTCCGGTGAGTGACAGACTTTCTGGCACGGCATAAATCAGCATGCAACTGGCGCCGAATGGCACCGCCAGCATCAATAACCAGGGACGGAATTTGCCCCAGCGTGAACGGGTTCGGTCGGCCACCATGCCCATCGCCGGATCGATCACCGCATCAGCAACGCGTGCCAGCAAAAACAGCGTGCCGACAAAGATTGCGGGCAAGCCCACCACATCGGTGTAGTAAAAGGTGAGAAAAATAATGACGTTATCAATGGCAATATGACTGGCCATATCGCCCAGACCATAACTGAACTTTTCTTTAATGGATAAGCTTGCTTGCATAAAGACTCCCGCCTGACTTTGAATCGCTTAAGGGCAATTAGCGGTTAGTTATAGGTAGCGAACCGGATAGGAACAATTGCGGGATTTGTTACGGGTTTTATGTTTTTTAATTAATGTGATACGGGTAACAAGAATCACAGTTAAAATGAAACCTGCGGGAAAAAATGCTACGTATGATGATTAATCAAGGGCTTAAAAAGATGTCGTTATTGATGGCGCCATAAAAAAGCACCGAAGAATGAATCATTCGGTGCTTACTGTTTGGTCTACATGACGGGCTTTTCAGCCAGGCGAAAATTACTTCAGCGCAGCCAGTGCCGCATCGTAGTTAGGTTCTTCGGTAATTTCGTTCACCAGTTCGCTGTAAATCACTTTATCGTTTTCATCCAGCACCACCACGGCACGCGCGGTCAAGCCTTTCAGCGGGCCATCCGCAATCGCCACGCCATAGTTTTCCTTGAATTCAGCGCCACGCAGTGAAGAGAGAGTGATGACGTTGCTGACGTTCTCGGCACCGCAGAAGCGTGACTGCGCGAAAGGCAGGTCAGACGAGATGCACAGCACCACCGTGTTATCCGCTTCACCTGAACGCTCGTTAAACTTACGCACCGAGGCTGCACACACGCCGGTATCAATGCTCGGGAAAATGTTCAGAACTTTGCGTTTGCCTGCATACTTAGCAAGGGATACATCGCCAAGATCTTTAGCGACCAGGCTGAAAGGTTTAGCCTGCTCGCCAACTTGTGGAAAGTGGCCTGCAACCGGTACCGGATTGCCCTGAAAGTGAACAGTCTGAGACATGCGATTTCCTTTTTTAACGATGAAATATCTGACTTTTAAGGTATAGCGCTTGTTTATGACATAATTTTTAAGGGTTTACGAGCGCATATCCTGGCGATAATCGAGCTGGCTCGCATTTAAACGACGGATTTATGGAGAAATAATGAGAACAGTGAAGAGTTATCCGGAAGCCTGGCCGTTACATTCGCCGTTTGTTATTTCACGCGGTAGCCGTACCGAGGCGCATGTCGTGGTGGTGGAAATCGAGCAGGATGGTGTGATAGGCGTGGGTGAAGCCACACCGTACGCGCGCTACGGTGAAAGCGAAGAGTCGGTACTCAAGCAGATCGCCTCGCAGTTGAGCACGTTGCAAAGCGGGATGACGCGTGAAGCGCTGCAACAGGCATTACCCGCGGGCGCGGCACGCAACGCCATTGACGGCGCTCTGTGGGATCTGGAGCGTCAGCAACAGGGCAAAAGTCTGGTGCAATTATGCGCTGTACCACTGGCCGATGAGATTGTCACTGCGCATACCATCAGCATCGATACGCCAGACGCGATGGCCAGCAGCGCGCAGGCGCTATGGCAGCATGGCGCACGTTTATTGAAGATCAAAATGGACGATCACCTGATCAGCGAACGTTTAGTGGCGATACGCAGCGCAGTTCCGGACGCGACCTTGATTGTCGATGCCAACGAATCCTGGCATGCCGAAGGCCTGGCGGCGCGCTGTCAGTTGCTGGCCGATCTCAATGTCGCCATGCTGGAACAGCCGCTGCCCGCCGCAGAAGACAGCGCGCTGGGCAACTTTATCCATCCGCTGCCCATCTGCGCGGATGAAAGCTGTCATACGCGTGAGAGTCTGAACCAGCTGAAAGGGCGCTATGAGATGGTGAATATTAAGCTGGATAAAACCGGCGGATTAACCGAAGCGCTGGCGCTCGCAGAGGCCGCGCAGCAGCAGGGATTCGCGATTATGCTCGGCTGCATGCTCTGCACTTCGCGGGCGATTCGTGCAGCGTTACCGTTGACGGCGCGGGCGACATTTGCGGATCTCGACGGTCCAACCTGGCTGGCTGCCGATGTTGAACCGTCTTTGCATTTCTCGCACGGCGTACTTAAACCGCGGGCTGCCAGCGCAGCAGATTGATCATCGCTTCCAGATAGACTTCGGTGGCCTCGTCCACCGAAATCGGCGGCATCTCGGCGGTAATGCATAACAGGCCGAGATCGTCGCACCAGCTCCCAAACGAACCTGGCGTGGCATAACCGACGCTGCTCACCACCGGCAACGCGGTTTGCTGCGCCAGCCACTGCGCTAAATCGCTGTGATGCGGATCGTCAATGCAGGCCAGCGGCTCGTGCCAGGAAACCACCCAGCGTGGTTTTATCTGATGAATCAGCTGGCACAGTGCGCGGGTCTCGGGTTCCGATGAGGGACTGGCCCCGGTTGATAGCACTACATCGCGCTCATCCGCTTCACTGTTCCAGCGATACACCGTATCGCCGTTCTGCCAATTGGCGGCGGGAAAATTACGGTTGAGATCGACGCCATTAGCGTTTGCGCGCAACCCCAGCTGACAACCATCGGGATTCACCGCCAGAATAACGTGATGACGGCGCAGCGCGTCCGGCAAGGTGCGCATGGCACCCGATAAGGTGGCAATGGCGGCATTCTCGTCGCCGTGCGTGCCTGCGATAATCAGCCCGCTTTCGGCATCTGCAGCAGGTGCAGGAAACCACAGCAGCGGCGCGCCCAGCACCGATTGCCCGTATTGTTGCCAGACAGCGTCCAGCTTGCCGCGCAGCGGACGGGGATGGTATGACGACATGACGTTCCTCTATGAAATGTTTCCAATACCGCCAAAGGCCTACTGGCGCTGAAGGTAAAAAATGTGACCGGGAATCCAGCCTCAAGATAACGGTAAACAGCGTGCGGGGAAATAGCTATATATCAATCAGCAATTTGCGATAAAGTGCCAAAAGTTGCTGGCGACAAAATCTCTTCATGGTCGCCATTTTTTTCGCGTAAAGGAGTGGTGATGAAACTAACGTTCCGCAAGACGCTGGCTGCCTTAATTGTAGCCAGCGCAGTCTCACCCGTATTCGCCGCCAACGTGCCATCGGGCGCACAGTTGGCCAGCACGCAGGAAATCGTTCGCCATATAAAAGATGAACCCGCATCACTGGATCCGATGAAGGCGGTTGGCCTGCCGGAAATTCAGGTGATGCGCGATTTGTTTGAAGGGCTGACTAATCAGGATGCCCACGGCAAAATCGTGCCGGGCGTGGCTCAAAGCTGGAGCAGCAACGATAACAAAACCTGGATTTTTACTCTGCGCAAAGAGGCGCGCTGGTCAAATGGCGAGCCGGTAACCGCGCAAGATTTTGTTTATAGCTGGCAACGTTTAGTTGAACCGAAGAACAGTTCGCCGTTCGCCTGGTTTGCCGCATTGAGCGGGATTGAAAACGCTGAAGCGATCACCAAAGGCCAGATGAGTGCCGACAAACTTGGCGTCACAGCGACCGATGCGACCCACCTTAAGGTGACACTGTCACGACCGGTGCCGTGGTTCCCGAGCATGGTTGCCAATGCCGCGATGTATCCGGTCTCGCAGAAAGTGCTGGAAAAAGAGGGCGATAACTGGACATCTCCGGGCAAGTTGGTTGGCAATGGTGCCTATCAACTGCAAGATCGCGTGGTAAACGAAAAAATCGTGCTGGTACGCAACGCCCATTATTGGGATGACAAAAAATCGGTGCTGACGAAAGTGACCTTTATCCCGATTAATGAAGAGTCTTCCGCCACCAAACGTTATCGTGCCAACGACATCGATATCACCGAATCTTTCCCGAAAAACATGTATGCACTACTGAAAAAAGAGTTGCCTGGCGAGGTGTATACGCCGGATCAGCTTGGTACCTATTACTACGCGTTTAATACCGAAAAAGGGCCAACCGCTGATGTGCGCGTACGTAAGGCGCTGTCGTGGAGCATCGATCGTCGCATCATCGCGGAGAAAGTGTTGGGTACCGGCGAGAAACCGGCATGGCACTTCACGCCGGATGTAACCGCCGGTTTCACGCCGATGAAGAGTTATCTGCAGCAACATAGCCAACAGGAGCTGAACGCGCAGGCTAAAGCGTTGCTTACGGCGGCAGGTTATGGACCGAGCAAACCGCTGCATTTGACACTGCTCTACAACACCTCGGAAAGCCATCAGAAAATCGCTATCGCGGTGGCCTCGATGTGGAAGAAGAATCTCGGCGTGGATGTCACTTTGCAAAACCAGGAGTGGAAAACCTATATCGACAGCCGCAATAGTGGCAGTTTTGATGTGATCCGCGCGTCGTGGATCGGCGATTATAATGAGCCTTCTACCTTCCTCAGTCTGCTGACCTCGACTCACACCGGCAACATCGCGCGCTTCCGCAGTGCCGATTACGACGCGGTGATGACCAAAGCCAGCACGGAAACCAGCGTCGCGGCGCGTAACACCGATTACAACAGAGCCGAGCAGATCATCGCCGATCAGGCACCCATCGCGCCTCTCTACCAATATACCAACGGACGTTTGATTAAACCGTGGGTAAAAGGGTACCCGATCACCAATCCAGAAGACGTGGCATACAGCCGCGAGCTGTGGATAGAGAAGCACTAAATCCAACCACAAGCCAGGCGATCATTCGGGTCGCCTGTCATCTTTGCTCACAGCCTGATGATTGCAACTGGTCTGCGCCACGCTAGACTGTATCGTATTGATTTTAATAGTGAGGCGAGTTTGTGAACGTCATTGAAGGAAAAGCACTGCAAGTATCCGATGCCATCATCGCCTGTCAGCTTGATGGCGCAGGCGGTATGATCCCCATCGAAGATGAAGACGTAATTAACTGCGAACGTCCCTGTTGGTTACATCTTAACTATACCCAACGACAAAGCGCGGAATGGCTGCAAAGTACGCCGCTGATCCCTGATGCGGTGCGTGATGCGCTGGCGGGAGACAGCATGCGTCCGCGGGTTACGCGTCTTGGCGACGGCTTTATGATTGTGCTGCGTAGCGTGAACCATAATGCCGATTCGCGCCCGGATCAGCTGGTGGCGATGCGCGTGTTTATCAACGACAAGCTGATTGTGTCGACGCGTCGCCGCAAAGTGTATGCCATTGACGCCGTGCTGAACGATCTGCAAAACGGTAACGGTCCGGTTGATGGCGGCAGCTGGCTGGTGGATGTGTGCGATGCATTGACGGATCACGCCAGCGAATTTATCGAAGAGATGCACGATAAAATTATCGAGCTGGAAGATGCGTTGATGAATCAGGAAGTTCCTGCGCGTGGCGATTTGGCACTGCTGCGAAAGCAGCTGATTGTCATGCGACGTTACATGGCACCGCAGCGCGATGTGTATGCCAGGCTTGCCATCGAGAAAATGGCGTGGATGAACGATGACGATCGTCGTCGCATGCAAGAAGTGGCTGACCGCCTCGGACGCGGATTGGACGATCTCAATGCCGGCGTTGCGCGTACCTCGATTCTGGCAGATGAAGTGGCGTCAATCCTCGCGGAATCGATGAACCGTCGTACTTATACCATGTCGTTGATGGCCATGATTTTCTTG
This sequence comes from Enterobacter ludwigii, assembly GCA_900068845.1. Classification (GTDB taxonomy): domain Bacteria; phylum Pseudomonadota; class Gammaproteobacteria; order Enterobacterales; family Enterobacteriaceae; genus Pantoea; species Pantoea ludwigii_A. The sequence goes on along the minus strand of CEFQ01000005.1, from coordinate 148,659 downwards.
CCTGCTACCTTTCTTACTGGCTTATTCGGCGTCAACCTGGGTGGCATTCCCGGCGGCAACTGGGCGCTTGGCTTCACCGCCTTCTGCGTGCTGCTGTTGGTGATGGTGGGGGGTGTAGCGATATGGCTGAAACGGCGGAAATGGTTGTAAGGCAGAAAAGCGGAATAAACCTGATCGATATCAATATCCCGCCGGGGCAATCGGGGCAAACTCTTTCCCGCAGGTGAATGCAACGTCAAGCGATGGGCGTTGCGCTCCATATTGTCTTACTTCCTTTTTTGAATTACTGCATAGCACATTTGATTCGTACGACGCCGGCCTATCCGCCGGCTTTTTTTTGACCGCTTGGCTTGGTCGCATAACCTTTCCTATGCTTATAGGACATTCAGCGACAAGGAGAAAGGCATGCAAGAGATCATTGCCAGCGAACCGATTCCTACCGATCCACCACCGATTCCTGAACCTATTCCACAACCGCAGCCGATACCACCCGCACAACCTCCACACGATCCCGAGTTTCCACCGATCCAGGATCCACCGCCGCACCGCTAATAAAAAAGGCGCGTTGCCGAAGCGACGCGCCTTTTTTCACATCCAATAGGATTATTTAATTTCCAGCACATCCAGGCGCACGCTGAGGTTTGGCGCGTCCTCTTCTTCAGGCTGCCAGCCCGCAGGCTGCACTGGCAAGCTTTCGCGATCAAACGCCAAATCACCGCCATCCACTACAGCATCACCGTGTTTAATGCCTTTGAAATCGAACAGATTGATATCCGCCATATGCGACGGCACCACATTCTGCATCGCAGTGAACATGGTTTCGATGCGGCCAGGGTAACGCTTATCCCAATCGCGCAGCATGTCGGCGACCACCTGACGTTGCAGATTCGGCTGCGAGCCACACAGATTGCACGGGATAATGGGGTACTGACGTGCTTCTGCAAAGCGAATGATGTCCTTTTCGCGGCAATAGGCCAGCGGACGAATCACGATATGTTTACCGTCATCGCTCATCAGTTTTGGTGGCATGCCTTTCATCTTGCCGCCGTAGAACATGTTTAAGAACATGGTCTGCAGGATATCGTCGCGATGGTGACCTAACGCGATTTTGGTACAACCCAACTCTGTGGCGGTGCGGTACAGAATACCGCGGCGCAGGCGCGAACACAGCGAGCAGGTGGTTTTACCTTCAGGAATCTTATCTTTAACGATGGAATAGGTGTCTTCGTTAACGATGTGGTATTCAACGCCTTGTTCATCCAGGTAGGCCGGCAGAATATGCTCCGGGAAGCCGGGCTGTTTCTGGTCGAGATTCACCGCCACCAATGAGAAGTTCACCGGCGCGCTCTGCTGCAAATTACGCAGGATTTCCAGCATGGTGTAGCTGTCTTTACCGCCAGACAGACAAACCATGATGCGATCGCCTTCTTCAATCATGTTGAAGTCAGCAATAGCTTCGCCCACGTTGCGTCGCAAACGCTTTTGCAGCTTGTTGAGGTTGTACTGCTCTTTTTTCGTTACTTCTTGATTTTCTGACATTATTTTCACACTTGAGAGTGAAGGCGAGGGCCGTTAGCGGCTGAAGCAATCTTCAACGGCAATAAACCCTATAAACATGACTGCGTATGGTACGGATTGCGGGCGCGAATGCTAGCCTGAAGTGATCTCTTTTCTGATGATAACTCAATGCGCTTGAGACAAAAGCGCACACTTTGCCAGAACAATCTGGGGATTTATTGATCTGGGCAAATATTTTTCTCACTCGGCCCTGACAGGATGGCGGAAGTGCTTTTTTTACTTTCTTAAGGTGAGGAGTGGCAAATGCAAACGTACGATATGGTTTTTGAAGAGGCGTGCCGGCTGGTGGGGCAATGTTATCTGGAGCTCGCTCAGCGTGGTGCCGCACCCGAAAAAGAAGTGTTAGCCAGTGAGTTACGCAATCTGCAGCTGCGCTACCGCGAACTCACCGGAGCACCGAATCGGGCGGTCGAGATGGCCATCGTCCAACTCAAACCCTGTTAAGCCATTAAACAAGCCCGGCCGTTGCGCCGGGCTTGTTCATTTACTTACTCTTCTCGGTTTTTCCCGCTAACTCCGCCAGCCGCTGATAGCGCTGACTGGCGGCTTCCGTCGCATCACGCCATAACTGGGAAGCCTCTTCGGGGCATTGGGTTTGTAACTGGCGGAAACGCTGCTCGTTCAGTAATGCCTGTTCCAGTTCTGAGGTCGGTGGACGTGAATCCAGTTCCAGCGCGGCTTTCCCTTGCTCCACACGGCGAGGATCAAAGCGATAAAGCGGCCAGAAACCGCTGGTGGTCAGCAGGCGCATCTGCTCGTGGCTGTAGGCCAAATCGTAGCCATGCTCTTCACAGGGACTGTAAGCAATAATCAGCGACGGTCCCGGCCAGGCTTCTGCTTCCTGAATCGCTTTCACCGTTTGATTGAGCTGCGCACCCAGCGATATCTGCGCCACATACACATGCCCGTACAGCAGGGTCGACATGCCGAGATCTTTACGCGCCTTGCGTTTCCCTTGTTCGCCAAACTTGGTTACCGCCCCGAGCGGCGTCGCTTTTGAGGCCTGGCCGCCGGTATTGGAGTAGCACTGCGTATCCAGCACCAGCACGTTGACGTTTTCACTCAGGCTCATTACGTGATCGAGTCCGCCATAGCCAATGTCGTAAGCCCAGCCATCACCACCAATTAGCCAGACCGACTTCTCCACTAATGCATCGGCCGCCTCGGTTAATGCTTTGGCTTCGGGCTGTGATAACGCTGAAAGCAGGGCGCGCAGCTGTTCAATTTGTTCACGTCGCCGAGAAGCGGTGACGCTGTCACTTTTCAATTCATCAACTAACGCCGCCGGTAACTGCGCCGCGCATTGATCCAGCAGTCTGAGCGCGCGCTGTTTCTGTTGATCAACACTTAAGCGAAATCCCAAACCAAATTCGGCATTATCTTCAAACAGTGAATTTGCCCATGCCGGACCGCGTCCGTCGGCATTGGTGGTGTAGGGTGTGGAAGGCAAATTGCCGCCGTAAATGGAGGAGCATCCGGTGGCATTCGCAATCAGCAGACGATCGCCATACAGTTGCGTCAGCAATTTGATATACGGCGTTTCCCCGCAGCCCGAGCAGGCTCCAGAATATTCAAACAGTGGTGTAATCAGCTGCGAGGTGCGGATATCAATACGTTCCAACTGTTCGACATTGATCTCCGGCAGCGCGAGAAAGGCGGCGTAGTTGACCTTTTCAGTCTCAACATGCTCTAGCCGCGATTTCATGTTGATAGCTTTAATTTCCGGATGCTGGCGATCGCTGGCCGGGCACACTTCTACACACAGGTTACAGCCAGTGCAATCTTCTGGCGCCACCTGCAACACGTATTTCTGGCCGCGCATATCGCGCGATTTCACATCCAGTGAGGCGAGCGTAGATGGCGCATCCTCAAGCGCTTCAGGAGCAACTACTTTGGCGCGAATTGCCGAATGCGGACAGGCGGCGACACAATGATTGCACTGCGTACAGAGATCGGGCTGCCAAATAGGCACAGCCTCGGCAATATTGCGCTTTTCCCACTGCGTGGTGCCAACCGGCCAGGTGCCATCTGGGGGCAGCGCCGACACCGGCAGTTTGTCGCCCAAACCAGCCAGCATGGCAGCAGTGACGGTTTTAACGAAATCTGGCGCACAGTCGGAAACTACCGGCGGGCGATGCGGACTGTGAACGTCTATCGCCTGAAGCGGTACCTTCTGCAATGCTTGTTGCGCCATCGCCAGCGCTTGCCAGTTCCGCTGCACCAGTTCTTCGCCTTTACTGCTGTAGCTGCGTGCAATGGCGTTTTGCAGTTCAGTTAACGCACTGTCACCCGGCAGAATTTGTGTCAGCTGGAAAAAAGCCATTTGCATCACCGTGTTGATGCGTGCGCCCAGCTGACATTCTCGGGCGATACGCGCAGCGTTGATCACATAAAATCGCGCCTGTTTATCGTTGAGCTGGCTCTGCACTTCCTGCGGGAGGCGTGACCACACGATCTCAGCGCTGTAAGGCGTATTGAGCAGAAAAATCCCGCCCGGTTTAAGCTGATCGAGCAGGGAATACTTATCGATAAACTGCAGCTGATGGCAGCCAATAAAATCGGCTTGCTGAATCAAATAGGCAGAATGGATCGGATATTCACTAACACGGAGATGGGATACCGTCAGGCCACCGGCTTTCTTCGAGTCGTAGACGAAATAACCCTGCACCTGCCATGGCGTAGCGTTGCCAATAATCTTCAGGTTGTTTTTGCTGGCGCTGACGCTGCCATCGCTGCCTAAACCATAAAACAGTGCCTCGAGCCGCGCGCGATTAGGCACGATATTCGCTTCCAGTGGCAGCGAAAGATGGGTGACATCGTCGTAGATGCCGACGGTGAAACGTGCCGGGAGTTGATCGCGTAGCAATGCGCGAAATACCGCTAATACCGCATCGGGCGCGAACTCTTTCGACGACAAACCGTAGCGACCGCCCATCACCTTCGGCAGCGTTGCACGCTCGCCGCGACTGTAGGCTTCAGCCAGTGCGGTCATCACATCAAGGAACAGCGGTTCGCCGAGCGCGCCGGGCTCTTTGGTGCGATCGAGTACTGCGATACGCTGTGCGGAAGCGGGGATCATTTGCAACAAATGCGCTGCCGAAAAGGGGCGATATAAGCGCACTTTCACCAGACCGACTTGTTCACCGCGCTGCAGCATCTCATCAATCGCTTCTTCCGCAGTACCGCAACCCGAGCCCATCATCACTATCACGCGTTCGGCCTGTGGATGACCATAAAACTCAAACGGCTGATAATGGCGTCCGGTATGTTCGCCAAACGCGGTCATCGCTGCTTCAACATGTTGGGTGCAATTGTCGTACCAGCGGTTGGTGGCTTCGCGTGACTGGAAATAAGTATCGGGATTAGCGGATGTGCCGCGAATCGTCGGACGATCTGGCGTTAACGCCCGGGCGCGATGCGCGTTGATCGCCTCGGCGGGCATCAATGCCTGCAAGGTTTCATCGCTAATCGGCACGATCTTATTGATCTCGTGTGAGGTGCGAAAACCATCAAAGAAGTGGATAAAAGGGATGCGGCTGTTGAGAGAGGCGATTTGCGCAATTAACGCAAAATCCTGCGCCTCCTGCACGCTGGAGGCGCAAAGTTGCGCGCAGCCGGTTTGTCTTACCGCCATGACATCGGAGTGATCGCCAAAAATCGATAGCGCGTGCGTTGCCACGGTACGCGCCGCAACGTGCAGAACAAAAGGCGTAAGCTGACCAGCCAGTTTGTACAGCGTAGGGATCATTAATAACAATCCCTGCGAAGAGGTGAACGTGGTCGAAAGTGCGCCGGTTTGCAACGCACCGTGCACCGTAGCAATGGCACCACCTTCAGATTGCATTTCGATCGCACGCGGCACATCGCCCCAAATGTTGCGGCGGCCTTCGCCTGACCAGCTATCTGCCAGTTCGGCCATGGTAGAACTGGGCGTGATGGGATAAATGGCAATCACTTCGCTGGTGCGGAAGGCGACAGAAGCCACTGCACCGTTACCGTCGACGGTAATCATAAATCGTCCTTTGCTACGCTGAGAGCCCGTAAAATTTACAGGGTTTATCATTTCAGTTTAGCAAAGCGTTATGATGCGACTTTTTCGTTCGTGTGCTTGCGGGTCTTTAGCGCACCGGTAACTAACATTGGTGATTATTACATCATCTCAAGTGACTGAACGCCCTTGATTTCCATCACTTTATCATAAATATTGTGCATGGGCGTGCTTCGTGACAATGTCACTTCAACGCTTAACTCACACAGACTAATCTCTTCATCACGATTCACCACCGCGATATGACCGTAGCGCACATTTTCACGCTGCAACACCAGCAGCACCAGCGGTACGCTTTTCGGTTTAAGGTGAACCAGTAGCGTATGGTGCCGCCCAATCAGCCAGTGACTGATGCGACGAAAGGTTTCCAGCACCACCAGCGCCAGCACGGTGCCGTAAATGCCAATTTCATACATGCCGCTACCGATCACCAGACCTATAGCCGCAGTGACCCACAAGCCCGCAGCGGTGGTCAAACCTTTCACCACTTGCTTCTGAATAATGATGGTGCCTGCACCGAGGAAGCCCATGCCGCTCACCACCTGCGCCGCGATACGGCTGGGATCGAGCGCCACATGATCGCTGACTAACATGTCGGCAAAGCCATATTTCGATACCAGCATAAACATCGCGCTGCCGATCCCGACCAAAATATGCGTACGTAAACCGGCTTCTTTGGCGCGTAACTGCCGTTCGAGGCCAATCAGTCCGCCGAGAATGCCGGCCAGTGCGATTCTGATGAGCATATCCGTCAACATCGTTCTCTCCTTAGTGGTTGAAAAACAACTGTTCCGCCGGGCGAAAAGGGCGGAAATATTTCAAACAGGATAATTCTGCTTGCAAACAATGAAATTAAATTTTGTAAAAAGCTGTGTCGCCTATCGATCCCTCACGGCACCTGACATATGCTGGTGCGACTTTTTCGCTCAATCCCCGGAGCCCCATCGATGAAAGCCGCTCTCTTCCTGCTGGCTGGCGCCACATTGTTACTTTCTGCCTGCAGCAGCAACAGTGATAACGAACCGCCGCAACAAGCTACCGCCGCCCACGTACAACCGCGCGTGATGATGTCATCAATGGCTGAAGTGAATTGCAGTAATGCTGGGGGATCGTTGGCGTTCTCGCGTCAGTTGGACGGTTCGCGCATTGGCATGTGTCAGTTGGCCAATGGTCGTCGTTGTGACGAACAGGCGCTGATGGGTGGAAGCTGCGCCCGCTAAGGCAGGCGCAGAAGTGTTAAGCGGTCACCTGATTCGGGCTGTTTTCACCGCGTTCAAGCTGCTGTAAGTTGCTCAGCGTGGTTTCTGCAATCGCGGTGAGCGCTTCGGCGGTCAGGAAAGCCTGATGGCCGGTGAACAGCACGTTGTGACAGGCGGACAGACGACGGAACACATCGTCCTGAATCACGTCATTCGATTTGTCTTCAAAGAACAGATCGCGCTCGTTTTCATAGACATCCATGCCCAATGAACCAATCTTTTGCTGTTTAAGCGCATCAATGGCCGCCTGCGAGTCAATTAAACCGCCGCGGCTGGTGTTTATGATCATCACGCCGTCTTTCATTTGGCTAAACGCTTGCGCGTTGAGCAGATGGTGGTTTTCCGGCGTGAGCGGACAGTGCAGTGTAATCACATCGGATTCGGCGAACAGCGTTTTAAGATCAACATATTCTGCGCCCAGCTCCAGTGCCGCCTGGCTTGGATATGGATCGAATGCCAGCAGGCGCATGCCAAACCCTTTCAGGATGCGCATCGCCGCGATACCGATTTTACCGGTGCCGACCACGCCCGCTGTTTTGTTGTGCATGTTAAAGCCGGTTAAGCCATCCAGCGAAAAGTTGGCATCCCGCGTGCGTTGATAGGCACGGTGAATGCGGCGATTAAGCGTCATCATCAGACCAACCGCATGCTCGGCCACCGCTTCCGGGGAATAAGCCGGCACGCGTACCACGTTTAAACCCAGCTCTTTCGCCCTGGCAAGATCGACATTATTAAAGCCGGCGCAACGCAACGCGATGTGTTTAACGCCTAACGCCGCCAACTCTTCCAGCACCTCTTTGCTGGCATCATCATTGACGAAAATGCACACCGCATCGCAGCCCGCCGCGTTCTTTGCCGTGGCGGGCGTGAGCAGGAAGTCAAAAAACTGCAGCTCAAATCCAAAGCTCTCATTGACGTGTTCGAGGTATTTCTGGTCGTAATGCTTGGTGCTATAAACCGCAACTTTCATTGTTTCGCTCCTGAAAAATGCAACGTCGGTATCTTAATAGGATAACGTTTTCCGCGTCATTTTGCTGTTCTTCAGCCAGACTAAGAAGCTAACGCCTTCATTTGCCAGGCATAACATGCCATCATTTGGCTCCTCGTCAGGATTGTGTAAAGAACAGGAACGTTAATTGCCATGACGCGTGGCCTTCGCCGAACACTTGCTGCGCTGCTGGCGCTGATACTGCTGCTATTAGGATTGCTGCTGACGCTCACGCAGTGGTTACCGCGCCTGGCCGGTATCTGGCTGCCGGAAAATACCCGCGTGGAGCTCAAGGGGACGCCACGCTGGCATCAGGGCGCGCTGCATTTGCCGGCGGTGCGCTATCTGGCGGGCGATTGCGAACTGGCGAATGTCAGCGATGCGGCGCTGGGCTGGCAGCAAAAGCGCTGGCAGCTCAGCGCAGGTGAAGTTCAACTCAACAGCGACTGCCTGCAATCATTGCCACAAACCGAAGCAAGCGGCACACCGCGCAGCCTGGCCGACTGGCAGAAAATGTTGCCCGGCGCCGATGTGCAGCTTAAAAAAATCACCATCCTGCCGTGGCAGCAATATGCCGGCCGTTTAGACCTCACTTTAGATAACGATGCGCAGCGGCTGCATTATCAGGGCGACAATCTCAACGTCGATGCCCGTTTACAGGGCCAGATGCTGCACATTGCCCAACTGCAACTCAGTCATCCTTTACTGCCCAAACCGCTCAATCTGCACGGCGATGTGACGTTGCCTACCTTTGCCGATGGCTTGCCCGTTGCGGGTGAACTCAGCGCCGACCTCAATGTTGCGCAGTGGCCGCAGCCGTTGGCGCTGGCGCTCAACTGGCAGCAACAGCAAGGTACGCTGACGGTTAAACAGCAGGAGGACGATCAGCCGCTGCTGCAACTGCCGTGGCAGGTTGACGATCGGCAAATTCGCATCACGCAAGGCCAGTGGCGCTGGCCGCAGGCCGGTCAGCCGCTGTCGGGTGGCATGGCACTAACGCTGGAAAACTGGCAGCAAGGGCTGGAAAACACGCTGGTCAGCGGGCGATTCAATCTGCTGACCCAGGGGCGCGGTGGCAAGGGCAACCTGGTGTTGAGCGTGGGTCCCGGCAAACTGAGTTTGATCGACAGCGCCTTGCCGTTCCAGTTGACCGGCGAGAGCAAATTTGCCGATCTGCAGCTGTTTGGCAGCATGCCCGGCTTGCTGCACGGCATGCTGACCGATCCGCAATTGATCATGAAGCCGGGCGCGTTACTGCGTTTGCGTGGTCGTTTACTCTCGACGCTGGAGGTGGATGAGGCACGTTGGCCTTTGGCGGGCGTGACGGTGGCCTCGCGTGGGATTCAGGGGCGCCTGCAGGCGATACTTAAAGCACACGATCCGAGTTTTGGCCGTTTCACACTGCATCTTGATGGACGCGCCACGGACTTCTGGCCGGACAGCGGCGTGTGGAACTGGCGCTATTGGGGTGACGGCATGATCGCGCCGTTAACCGCCAAATGGGATGTGAAGGGCACCGGAAGCTGGCAGGATACCTTGTTAAGCCTTGATACCCTGAATACCGGTTTCGATCAGCTGGCTTATGGCATGGTGCAAGTCGCTAAGCCGCGCCTGACGTTAAATGCGCCGGTGCGCTGGCAGCGCGATGCTCAGCATCCCGCTTTTAACGGCGGCTTCACGTTAAAATCCGGTCAAACGCAGTTCAGCTACGGTGGCTGGCTGCCACCGTCAGAGCTCAACGTTGAAGCCAAAGGCAGCGATCCCAGCCAGTTTATCTGGCGCGGTCAGCTGACGGCGCAGGACATTGGCCCGGTGCGCGTGCACGGCCGCTGGGATGGCGAACGGCTGCGCGGCGAAGCCTGGTGGCCAGCGCAGTCGTTGACGGTGTTCCAGCCGCTGCTGAGCAGCGATTTGAAGATGCGCATTCAGTCGGGCGAACTGCGCGCGCAGGTAGCATTCTCAGCGGCCAGCGAGCAGGGCTTTGAAGCTGGCGGTCACTGGACGGTGAAAAACGGCAGTCTGTGGATGCCGGACAGTGAAATCAATGGCATCGATTTCTCGCTGCCGTTCCGCCTGAAAGATCATCAATGGCAGTTGGGCCGACGCGGTCCTGTATCCCTGCGCATCGCCGAAGTGAAAAATCAATTCTCATTGCAAAACATCACTGCCGATTTGCAGGGGCATTATCCGTGGCAGGAACGGCAGCCGTTAACACTGAGCAACGTGAATCTTGATCTGCTGGGTGGACACGTCAGCATGCCCGAGTTACGCATGCCGCAGCACGAAGCGGCGCGCGTCTCACTGAAGGAGATCAATCTCAGCAAGCTGGTCACCGCGATTAAACCCAAGCAGTTTGCCATGTCCGGTAAGGTGAATGGTGAGTTGCCGTTGTGGGTAAATAATCCGCGCTGGCTGATTGAAAAGGGCTGGATCGCCAACAGTGGCCCGCTGACGTTCCGTCTCGATAAAGACATGGCGGACGCAATTGTCAGCAATAACTTTGCCGCCGGCGCAGCGCTGGATTGGCTGCGCTATATGGAAATTTCGCGTTCATGGGCCACGCTCGATCTGGATAACGTCGGTAATCTGGTCATGCAATCGGAAGTGAAAGGCGTCAGCCAGTTCAGTAATCGCCGACAGACCGTCAACCTGAACTACCGGCATCAGGAAAATCTGTTCCAGCTGTGGCGCAGCCTGCGCTTTGGCGATAATTTGCAATCCTGGGTGGAGCAAAATGCCACCTTACCCTCGAACAAGGATCCCCAATCATGAGCCTCAGGGCATTACTGGTGCTGGCAGCCTGGCTGCCACTGATCGGCTGCGTGCCACGCATTGAAGTTGCCGCACCGAAAGAGCCGATCACTATCAATATGAACGTTAAGATCGAGCATGAAATTCACATCAAGGTGGATAAAGATGTGGAAGCGCTGCTGAAGAACCAGAGCGGTCTGTTTTGAGGATAAGCATGATGAAACTCAAGGGGATCGCGCTGATTGTGGCGCTGCTGCTCATGCCCTCGGCTTGGGCACTCACGCTGGATGATGCGCGTCAACAGGGGCGCGTTGGCGAAACGCTTAGCGGCTATGTGGCGGCGCGGCAGCAGGATGATGAAACACTGGCGCTGGTGAAGCGCATCAACGAAGGGCGCCTGCAGCAGTATCAGCGTGTGGCGCAGCAAAACAACCTTACCGCCAGCGAAGTGGCACGCATTGCCGGCGAGAAGCTGGTGAATCGCGCGGGCAGCGGCGAGTATGTGCGCGGCATTAATGGGCTGTGGCTGAAAAAATAATGCGCATAAAAAAGCCGGGCGCTCAGGCCCGGCAAAAGATAGCGTCATGCCCATTATGGGTGGGCATTCATCACGTTCAAAAATGATTACGCAGCAACAATTTGTTTGATGGCATCTTTCGCATCGTTAGCCGCTTTGGTCGCCACTTCTGGGCCATAAGCGATGCCTTCCGCGAACACGAAGCTCACGTCAGTAATACCAATGAAGCCCAGGAACAGTTTCACGTATGGCGTCAGCAGATCGCTGGCCGTATCTTTATGGATGCCGCCACGGCTGGAGAGGATCACCGCGCGCTTGCCGGTCACCAGACCTTCTGGGCCTGCTTCGGTGTAACGGAAGGTCACGCCAGCACGGGCAATCAAGTCAAAGTAGTTTTTCAACTGCGTTGGGATATTGAAATTGTACATGGGTGCGGCGATAACCACAGTGTCATGGGCTTGCAGTTCAGCAATCAGTTCGTCGGACAGGGACAGCGCTTCCTGCTGACGTGGCGACAGCGGCGCGTCAGACGGACGCAGTGCGCCAACCAGCTCACCATCCAGCACTGGAACTGGCTGAGCGGCTAAATCACGCACGGTAACCGAATCACCTTTAGCGCGTGCCTGGTCAGCGTAGAAGTCAGCCAGTTGATTTGACTGAGAGTAACCAGCGAGGATGCTTGATTTAAGAACTAAAACGTTGCTCATGATATTTTCCTGTGCGTTACGCGGTTGGCTTACCGCTCAATGCTTTACACTGTACGGAGTTAGCCCGCGAGGTAAAAGCGCAATATTTCGAGATCTATGTTCGAAATAATTGAATAACCTCGCACGTGCCGTTCAGGCAGGTGTTCCAATTTGTGCTATGATGCCGACCATTAATTGCTTGAATCCGCCGGAAAATCATCCGGCCGCTGTAACAACAGGTAACGCATCGCTATGTCATCATCCGTCTCTTCACCTATAGCCTCCCTTTGGCCGCGGCTCGATAATCTGATGCTGCGCGACAGTCAACGTCTGCGACGTCGATTACTGGGCGCAGCGAAGGTGAAAAATCCTGCGGCGCAGCAGGGCATTGTGGCTGAACTGGAGCCGGAATTTGTCGCTGCCGAGCAGCGCCTTGCGCAGCGTAAAGCCGCCACACCGCGTATCACTTTCCCGGAAAACCTGCCGGTCAGCCAAAAGCAGCAAGACATTGCCGATGCGATTAGCGCGCATCAGGTGGTGATTGTGGCGGGGGAAACCGGTTCGGGTAAAACCACGCAGCTGCCGAAAATCTGTCTGGCGCTGGGACGTGGCGTAAAAGGGCTGATTGGTCACACCCAGCCACGTCGTCTGGCGGCGCGCACCGTGGCCAATCGCATTGCGGATGAGCTGGAAACCTCGCTGGGCGGCACCATCGGCTACAAGGTGCGCTTTAACGATCAGGTCAGCGAAACCACGCAGGTCAAGTTAATGACCGACGGGATCTTGCTGGCGGAGATCCAGCAAGATCGCCTGTTGCTGCAATACGACACCATCATTATTGATGAAGCGCACGAACGCAGCCTCAACATCGATTTTCTGCTTGGCTATTTGCGCGAATTACTCCCGCGCCGCCCGGATCTGAAAGTCATTATTACTTCGGCGACAATCGATCCGCAGCGCTTCTCGCGTCATTTCCATAACGCGCCAGTGATTGAAGTTTCTGGCCGCACCTATCCGGTGGAAGTGCGTTATCGCCCGATGGTGGAAGATGCTGACGACACCGATCGCGATCAGCTGCAGGCCATTTTTGATGCGGTGGATGAGCTGGGCCAGGAAAGTCGCGGCGACATCCTGATCTTCATGAGTGGCGAGCGTGAAATTCGCGATACCGCCGATGCACTAATGAAGCGCGATATCCCACACACCGAAATTCTGCCGCTGTATGCGCGTCTGTCAAACGCCGAGCAAAACCGCGTGTTCCAGTCGCACAGCGGCCGCCGCATCGTGCTGGCCACTAACGTGGCGGAAACCTCGCTCACCGTGCCCGGCATTAAATACGTTATCGATCCCGGCAATGCGCGTATCAGCCGCTATAGCTTCCGTACCAAAGTGCAGCGGCTGCCGATTGAGCCGATTTCGCAGGCGTCAGCCAATCAGCGCAAAGGGCGCTGCGGACGTGTGTCGGAAGGTATCTGTATTCGTCTCTATTCCGAGGATGATTTCCTCAGCCGCCCGGAATTTACCGATCCGGAAATTCTGCGCACCAACCTCGCATCGGTCATTCTGCAGATGACCGCGCTGGGACTGGGCGATATCGCCGCCTTCCCGTTTGTGGAAGCGCCGGATAAACGTAACATTCAGGATGGCGTGCGCCTGCTGGAAGAGCTGGGCGCTATCACGCTGAGTGACGACGAAACCTACAAGCTAACGCCGTCGGGACGCCAGCTGGCCCAACTGCCGGTGGACCCGCGCATGGCGCGCATGGTGCTGGAAGCGCAAAAATTTGGCTGCGTGCGTGAAGCGATGATCATCACCGCCGCGCTGTCGATTCAGGATCCGCGCGAGCGTCCCTCTGACAAGCAGCAGGCCTCTGATGAGAAGCATCGCCGCTTTGCCGATAAAGAGTCCGATTTTCTTGCCTTCGTGAATCTGTGGAACTACCTGCAGGAGCAGCAAAAAGCGCTCTCCAGCAATCACTTCCGCCGCCTATGTAAAACCGAATTTCTTAACTATCTGCGCGTGCGCGAATGGCAGGATATCTACACTCAGCTGCGTCAGGTGGTGCGGGAACAAGGTATGCCGGTCAACAGTGAACCTGCGCCTTATCGTGAAGTGCACTGCGCTTTGCTTACCGGCTTGCTATCGCATATTGGGCAGAAAGATAACGAGAAGCAGGAATTTACCGGCGCGCGCAATGCACGCTTTTCCATCTTTCCGGGTTCTGGTCTGTTTAAGAAGCCGCCGAAGTGGACCATGGTAGCGGAACTGGTGGAAACCAGTCGCTTATGGGGCCGCGTCGCCGCGCGTATCGATCCCGAGTGGATCGAGCCGCTGGCGCAGCATCTGATCAAGCGCAGCTACAGTGAACCGCATTGGGAAAAAGCGCAGGGCGCGGTGATGGCAACGGAAAAAGTGACGCTTTACGGCCTGGCGATTGTCCAGGCGCGTAAGGTCAACTACAGCCGCATCGATCCCCAACTGAGCCGTGAACTGTTTATCCGTCATGCGCTGGTGGAGGGCGATTGGCAGACGCGTCACGCATTCTTCCGCAATAACCTGAAACTGCGCAGCGAAATCGAAGATCTGGAGCACAAATCGCGCCGTCGCGACATTCTGGTCGATGACGAAACGCTGTTTGCTTTCTACGATCGCCGCATCGGCAGCGATGTCGTATCGGCGCGCCATTTTGATACGTGGTGGAAGCAGGCCAGCAAAGAGAATCCCGACTTGCTGAGCTTTGATAAGCAGATGCTGATCAAAGACGGTGCCGACAAAGTCAGCCAGCTTGATTACCCCAACTTCTGGCATCAGGGCAACCTGAAACTCAAGCTGAGCTACCAATTTGAACCCGGCGCGGATGCGGATGGCGTGACGGTTCATATTCCGCTGCCGCTGCTGAACCAAATCGATGAATCCGGTTTTGAGTGGCAGATTCCTGGCGTACGCCGCGAGCTGGTTATCGCCTTGATCAAATCGCTGCCAAAGCCGGTGCGCCGCAATCTTGTGCCTGCGCCTAACTACGCTGAAGCGTTTCTTGGCCGCGTCACCGCACTGGAATTGCCATTGCTGGATGCGCTGGAACGCGAATTCCGCCGCATGACCGGCGTCACCATTGACCGTGAAGCCTGGCAGTGGGATCAGGTGCCCGATCACCTCAAAATGACCTTCCGCGTGGTAGACGAGCACAATCGTAAGCTGCAGGAAGGGAAAAACCTGCATCAGCTCAAACTGTTGCTGAAGGGCAAGGTGCAGGAAACGCTGTCGAAAGTGGCCGACGATGGTTTAGAGCAGAGCGGGTTGCACATCTGGAGTTTTGGCGATTTACCACAAAGCTATGAGCAAAAACGTGGCAGCTATCAGGTTAAAGCCTGGCCTGCGTTGGTCGATGAGAAAGATAGTGTAGCGATCCGCCTGTTTGATAACGAAGTGGAACAGCAGAAGATGATGTGGCGCGGCCAGCGTCGCTTGCTGCTGCTCAACATCCCATCGCCGACCAAGTATTTGCACGAGAAGTTACCCAACAAAGCCAAGCTTGGCTTGTACTTCAATCCGTACGGCAAAGTACTGGAACTGATAGATGACTGTATCGCCTGCGGTGTGGATAAGCTGATGGCGGAGGCGGGCGGTCCGGCGTGGCAGCAGGAGAACTTCGAACAGCTGCGCGATAAAGTGCGTGCCGATTTGAATGAAACCGTGGTCACCATTGCTAAACAGGTCGAACAGATTCTGACCTGTGTGTTCAACATCAATAAGTTCCTGAAGGGACGCGTGGATATGTCGCTGGCGCTGGCGTTAGGCGATATCAAAGCGCAAATGAATGGCTTAGTGTACCGCGGTTTCGTGACAGGCAACGGTTGGTCGCGTCTCGGTGATACGCTGCGCTACCTGCAAGGGATTGAGCGCCGCCTCGAGAAACTGCCAGTGGATCCTCACAGCGACCGTGCGCGCATGCTGAAAGTGCAGGCGGTAGAGCAGGCATGGCAAGCGTGGCGCAACAAATTGCCGCCGCAGCGTCAGGATGATGCCGACGTACAGGCGATTCGCTGGATGCTGGAGGAGCTAAGGATTAGCTATTTCGCACAGCAGTTGGGTACGCCTTATCCGATTTCGGATAAACGTATTTTGCAGGCGATGGAGCAGTTGAGTTAGGCGATTCGCCTGTTAGCGGGTCGCCATGAATGGCGACCCTACGAAAGCGGGCATCAATATCACATTAAGGAGAAAAAGGTGGGCAGTGGAGTAAAGCGTCCGCCGCAGGAACAAAAACGCCGGGAGCGTTTTTGAACAACGCGTAGCGTTGGCCCACAAAGTGGGCGATCCTCAGGGACGAGGCGAGTAACCGACGGTCGAGGCTACAGGGATGTATTCACGCCGTCTTTACGCAACGCCCGCCTTTTTCGACTGAAACGCACGTTTGAAGACGGCATCTTACTGCGCCAACTCTTCCAGCTTATCTTTAAACGACGGCACCGCAATCGCGCGGTTATCGGCGCGGTAACGATCGGCCGGTGCCGGTGCTGAGCTTTGCACCGCAATTAACTGCCACTCATCGCCGTTCTTCAACAGCAGCGGTGAACCGCTGTCGCCCGGCAGCGTATCGCACTGGTGCGATAACACCGCACGCTGTGCCCAGCCGGTAACCACACAATCGCTGTGCGAATAGAGCGTATCCAGATGATCGGCAGGATACCCCGCCTGTGTCACTTTGCGCTCTGTGGTTTTTAACGCTGCGGTCAAATCGCCACGCGAACCCTCAAACAGCGGAATCGGCACAATACCGGACGGCGGGTTATGCAATATAACCAGCCCATAATCGTACGGTGCGGCACCCGGTGGCACAATCCAGCCTTCGCCGTCCGCCTGCAACCGGCGCGCTAAAGAGGGTTCAACGCGCGCATCAATATCATGAATCTCATAGCGCCAGCCTTTCGCGCTGGCCATAAAACGCAGCGCCACCGGTTTATCAAACTTGCCGGGTGGAGCCAGTAAACAGTGTCCGGCGGTCAACGCCAGATGGGCAGAAATCAGCGTGGCAGTGCAGAGATTACCGCTTTCGGTCTCTAACTGACCAATAGCATCCCAGGGCGCGGCGCTTACGTCGCTGATCGCCTGACGGTGATCTTTGCCAAAGAACAACGTTTTGATGTCTTCCGGGCTTGGCCCGTCTTCATCATCGGCATGTGCTGTGTGGTTAAAACTGAAAAGACCAACAAGTAACAGGATAGCCAGGCGCATAGTTCTCTCAATGGCGAGAATAAGTAGAGGTTATTGTCATCACGCTTGAGCGATAACTATAGTCGGTGAGCGGTGAAAAAGGGAGAAATATTGGAGTAATCAGCGCGCTACAACGACTAGATAAAAAAGCTGGCAGCAACTATGCCACAGAGGATCATCACAATCAGAATAATTTCGAAGCGATAGCGACGCACCATTTTTCGCTACTCCAGTAAATAAACACCCGGCATAACCGGGTGTTTTCAATCATCAATACGGTGTTGGCGCTAAAGGAGTGTCTTATTTAGCCGCTTTTTTCACTTTGTGATGCTTTTTAGCAGCCTGGGCTTTCTGTGCAGCTGGCTTGGTTACTTTGTGATGCTTTTTAGCAGCCTGGGCTTTCTGCGCAGCTGGCTTGGTTGCTTTGTGGTGCTTTTTAGCAGCCTGGGCTTTCTGCGCAGCTGGCTTGGTTGCTTTGTGGTGCTTTTTAGCAGCCTGGGCTTTCTGTGCAGCTGGCTTGGTTGCTTTGTGGTGTTTTTTAGCAGCCTGGGCTTTCTGTGCAGCTGGCTTGGTTGCTTTTTTGTGGTGCTTTTTAGCGGCTTGGGCTTTCTGTGCAGCTGGCGCTTTCTTCTCTACTTTCTTGTGCTTCTTAGCCGCCTGCGCTTTTTGAGCAGCAGGTTTCTTGTGATGTACTGCTTTGTGTTTCGCTGGAGCAGCAGTAGTTGCTGCAGTGGCAGGAGCAGCTGTAGTTTCAGCAGCGAAAGCAACAGAAGACATACCCATAGCAGCGGCGATCACCAGTGCAAATAATTTTTTCATTGCAAAATCCTCGAACTATTTTTTCATGTGTAGCCCACTGCGGGGCCGGTGAAAACACTATATGAAAAACAATCGAGGCTTTCCGTGAGGCATTGGTATCGGCGTGTAACGGATTGTACAAAGCGGCGGAAAGGAAGTGAAAAGGGCGGCCGCATGGGCCGCCGCGCAGTTTACTCAGACAGATAACGTTGTTCAAGGTGCTGACGGAAATAGTGCGGATTCAGCGCTTCGCCAGTGGCATTGATCAGCAGCTGCTGCGTTGGGAAACGGCTGCCGTGCTGCCAGATGTTCTGCTGTAACCAGTCAAACACCGGCTGGAGCTCACCTTGCTGGATCAGCGTCTCGACCTGCGGAATCGCACGTTTCACCGCCTGGAACAGCTGCGCGGCGTACATCGCGCCCAGGGTATAAGTCGGGAAATAGCCAAACGCACCGTCGGTCCAGTGAATATCCTGCATGCAGCCGTCGCGATAGTTACCGCGTGTATCAATGCCCAAAGATTGCTGCATCTTCTCGTCCCACAGCGCCGGGATATCATCCACTTCAATCTCGCCCTCAATCAGCGCGCGCTCGATCTCGTAACGTAAAATCACGTGCGCCGGATAGCTCAACTCATCTGCATCGACGCGAATAAAGCCCGGCTTCACGCGCTGCGTCTGACGGATAAAGTTGTTTAACGCCAGCGCAGGCTGATCGCCCATCAGCGCCACCACCTGCGGATGAATATGCTGCAGGAAAGCCTTACTGCGTCCCAGTTGCATCTCCATAAACAGGCTTTGCGACTCATGAATCGCGGTAGAACGCGCTTGCGCGACCGGCTGTCCGCGCCACTGTTGCGGCAGATTTTGTTCGTAGCGCGCATGACCGGTTTCATGGATCACGCCCATCATGGCGCTTAGGAAGTCGTTCTCGTTGTAACGCGTGGTAATGCGCACATCTTCCGGCACGCCGCCGCAGAACGGATGCGCACTGACATCTAAACGACCGTGATTGAAATCGAAGCCCAGCGTTTTCATCACGCTCAGACCCAATTGTTTTTGTGATTCGATGGCGAACGGACCCACTGGCTGAGCGATAGGCGTTTGCTGCTGCTTCGCCACGGCTTGTTGCAATAGATCGGGCAACCAGGTTTTCAACTCGCCAAAGGTTTGATCCAGCTGCGCGCTGGTCATGCCAGGCTCAAACACATCCAGCAGTGCATCGTAGCGGGAAACGCCCAGCGCATCGGCACGCAGCTGCGCCTCTTCACGACTCAGCTTTACCACCTCTTTCAGATTGGCGGAAAAACCTTGCCAGTCGTTAGCCGGACGCTGCTGACGCCACGCGTGTTCACAGCGCGAACCCGCCAGCGATTTTGCTTCCACCAATGAAGCAGGCAGCAGCGTCGCTTGCTGCCATGCGCGCTGCATTTCGCTCAGGTTAACCTGCTCGACATCATTCAGCGATTCCTGCTGTGCCGCATCAAATAATCCGCCAAGGCGTTTATCGGTCAGCACTTCGTGCATGAATACGCTCAGTTCGGCCATTGCTTCACCGCGTGCCTGGCTGCCGCCCGGCGGCATGGTAGTTTGCATATCGACACCGGCAATGGCGCCTAAATGGCCAAAGCGGGAGAGACGCTGAAAAGTGCGGCTAAGTTCTTGATAAGCTGAAGTCACGTAAAAAGCTCCTTATGACGGTAAGCGTGGCGCAATGTCTCGCAAGGGTAGATCAACCGGCCAGCAAAAGCGAACGCTGGCGCCGCCTAACGGGCTGCTCTCAATGGAGACACTTCCCTGCATGGCCAGCGCAATAGAGTGCACGATCGCCAGACCTAAACCACATCCGCCGGTGGCACGATCGCGGCTGGGATCGAGGCGAACAAAAGGTTCAAACACGCGGGCGCGCTCTTCCTGCGGAATGCCCGGGCCGTCGTCTTCCACCTGCAAACAGCCCAGCGCGCCATCAAACCATAAGCTGACGCGCAACCGCTGTTGCGCATAACGCAGCGCGTTATTCACCAGATTATCCAGTACGCGTTCCATCAAACGTGTATCAGCGCTGCCGACGTTCTCCAACTGCGGAATATCGAGCGTAATCTGTGTCTGCGGGTTCATGGTTTGCACATCTTCAATATGCACACGCAACCATTGCGCCAGATCGAAGGATTGCAGATGGAGATCAACGCGTGGCCGGTCGAGTCGCGCATAGGTCAGCAGTTCTTCAATCAAACTTTCCAGCTGGCCGACATCGCGGTTCAGTGCAGCGGATTCGGCTTCGGTGAGGTTATCACTCATCTCCAGCCGGTAACGCAGGCGCACCAGCGGCGTGCGCAACTCGTGGGCGATGCCGTCAATCAGCTGTTTCTTGCTGGCAACCAGCGTATTGATGTTATCGGCCATCTGATTAAAGGCCACACCGAGACTGTACAGACTGGAGGTGCTTTCAAAATGGGTGCGCACGTCCAGTTCGCCACGGCCAAAGCGCTGCGCGGCTTTTTCTAATCGCTGCATCTCTTGCCAGTGCGGACGCAGCCAGATAAACACCGGCAGCGCCAGCGACATGCCGATAAACGCCAGCAGCGCGATATCCAGAATGCGCATCTGATGCAGGTAAAAAAGATAGGGGATCGGGCCAACGGAAAGCACATAATGGCTGCGCGGGATGTGCTGCAAGAAGGTGTATTGATCGTCAATCGCGACAATTTCACCGGCGCGCAGGCGCTTCATGTCCGCGTCACCCAGCTGATATTTGCTCATCGGTTCAATATTCAGATCGAACGACAAATCGAGATCGAGGCTGCGAATGGTTTTGCCCCAGTCGCGCGGTGGGATCTCGCGCAGTTCGCTACGCATCAGGAACAGCGAGCTGGCCATCAAATCGTTCATCGACTGGCGTCCGGCGCGTTCGGCGGTGAATTTGTACACCAGCCCAACCAGCAGCGTCATCACCAAAAAACAGACGAACAGCAGCAAATAGAACTGAATAAAGAGCTTTCTCATGCGGAGCGGGTATCCCAGGCTTGCGGCGCGAACAGATAACCTTTGTTACGAATGGTTTTAATGCGGAAGGGCTCGGTGGCGCTGTCGTAAAGCTTTTTGCGCAGACGTGAAATCGCTACGTCGATACTGCGATCCATGCCATCGTACGTTACGCCGCGCAGGGTTTTGAGCAGTGCGTCACGGTTGAGGATTTGTCCGGCATGATTGGCCAGTTCCCACAGCAGATCGAAATCAGCAGTCGACAGCACAATATTCTCCTCAAATAGCGTCACCTGACGATTGAGCGAGTCAATGGTCAATGAGCCAAAACGCAGCACGCGCTGGGAGCTTTGCATGGCGGGCGCGACGTCTGGTTGGCCGACATGTGCCTGGCGCAGATGCAAACGCAGGCGCGCCAGCAATACAGCGGGTGGCGTGGTTTTGAGGATGTAATCGTTAGCGCCCATTTCCAGCGACAGAATGTGGTTCATGTCGCTGTCGAGCGAGGTGAGCAGCACTATCGGACCTTGCCAGCTGGCTCGCAGATCGCGGCACAATGTCATGCCATCTTTGCCGGGTAACATAATATCCAGCATCACTAAATCGGGGTCGTGAAGGGCGATGGTGGCTTCGGCGCGGTCACCGCGCGTTTCAACAATAACTTCAATATCGTGGCGGCCAAGGTAAGCGGCGATCAGTTCGCCCACTTCTGGCTCATCTTCCACATAGACGATTTTGTTCATAATTCACTGTGACGGGTGAGAATCTCAGCAGCATAGCTTTTCCTGGTCCTGAGCTCTACGCTACCGCACGAAATATCCCTGCGTTACTGGTATGTATACCGTGAAATGTGCCATTATTAGCGGCGCGTTGTAGCGCAAGGTTCGGAACCGTAACGAAAAACAGGAGGAGTGCGAGGGTGACTGATAAAGAGCTGGCTTCAGCCGGATACAGTGATCGCATCTGCTTCAATTACAGTGATTTTCTTTCCGCTTCCTGTAAAAAACGCTGGAGTTTTGTCGACGCCATCTACGGCGTAATGCCTATTTTTGGCATGGTGACGCGTAAATCAGCGCACAACCTTCAGGCCAGCGACGATCATCTTAAAGATTTAGCATTACAAATCATTTCAACGCAGGTGAGCGACGAGATTAATATTGCGCGTCTCATCACCTTAGCCGAGCAGCAACACATCAGTCGCTTTGATATTCAGCTGCCGTATCCGTTGTCAGCAGAGCAGCTTGACGCTATTCATCAGGAATACCGTAAGCCGCTAAATCTGACACAGCAGGAAGACCTGCTGTGCGTTTCTATTCCTGTCCAACCGCACTAATTAGCCAGCTGCCATACCGCAGGCAGTGACGCTGCAATCAAAAACACAATCGCAACGCGTTCCAGCTGTGACAACAGTTTGTCGCCACGGCCGCCGCGTCGTGCGTATAAGAACAACAGCAACCCCGGCGCGTACAGCACCACCGAAAGCAGCAGATGCAGCGGGCCGGACGCATACAACAGCCAGATGCCATATGCGCTGGCGCCGATGCCGGTAAACATCGCCCAAGGTTTGTTTTGTCCGCGTACCACCTTAATCAGATACAGACCGACCAGCAGATAAGGCACCAAAATCATTTCTGAGGCGATGGTCAGCAGCGTATTGTAATCCGCACCGGTGACGGCGATTAAAATCAGGCAAACCTGGACGCTTCCATTCGTCAGCCACAACGAGGCTGACGGTGAATTGTGCCGATTCTGGCGCGCGATGCTGCGCGGAAACGCACCTTGCTGTGCTGCAAGGAACGGTACTTCAGCGGCCATAATTGTCCAACTCAGATAAGCGCCGCACACCGAGATAATCAAGCCGACCGCAATCACCGCATCGCCCCAATCGCCCATCAGGTGTTTCATTAAACCCGCCATGGAAGGATTGCGCATCTGCGCCAGCTCAGCACGCGGTATCACGCCTAATGAGAGCAGCGTCACCAGTAAATAGACCAGTAGCGCGGCAAGCACGGCCATCAGCGTGGCGCGCCCGACATCTCTCTTATTGCGCGCACGTGCAGAAACCACCACCGCGCCCTCTACACCAATAAACACCCATAAGGTGATCAGCATGGTCTGCTTAACCTGCTGCCACAGCGGCTGACCGAGCTCGACGCCGCTGAAATCAAAGCGGAAGCGATCGTAATTGAACGCCAGCAGTGCCAGCACCACAAACAGCAGCAGCGGCACCAACTTGCCCAAGGTTGCCAGCAAATTAATGCTGGCCGCGGTTTGTACCCCGCGCAGCACCAGAAAGTGCACCATCCACAGCAGCACGGATGCGCCAAGCATCGCCTGCCAGGTATTGCCATCGCCAAATACCACGCGATCCGGCGTGTCGGTAAAGAAACTCAGCGCGGAGAAAACAATCACCAGATAAGAGACATTGGCAATGACCGCGCAGAGCCAGTATCCCCATGCTGAGCAGAAGCCCATCAGTTCACCAAATCCGGCGCGCGCGTAAGTGAAGATGCCGCCATCCAACTCCGGTTTCAGCCGCGTCAGTAACAGCATGGCAAGAGAGAGGAAGATGATGCCCACGCCCGTGATCAGCCAGCCGATCAGCAGCGCTGCCGGGCCGGCAACCGCCGCCATATTTTGCGGCAGACTAAAGACGCCAGCGCCGAGCATCGAGCTGAGTACTAACGCGGTGAGCGCACTAAGACCTAATTTTCTATCCAAAACGCCCATCCTGAGCAGCAGAGTATGCTGGGTAGTGACGATTCCGCTAGCGTGTCGCGTGGCAATGAGCCAACTTTGAAACGGAATCCCCTAAAACAGGCGGCAGATTTTACGGAGTGCGATACGGGAAGGCAATGCAAGACTATGCAAAATCGTGCAGAGATTATGCAAACAACAGAAGAGGGCGACGAACGCCGCCCTTAATGAGAATTACTTAAACAGATCGGCGGTGACGGTCAGATTGCCGCCGCTCTGGTTCTGCCATTGACGCGTGATGTGATAGTACTTAGCCCCTTTTGCCACTGCGCGTTTGCCGACTGCTTCAGAGATTTCAGTTGGCGTACCGAAGTGGTCGGAGAAGGTAATGGTATCGAACGGCTGCATCTGCGCCGCGGTAATCGCATTCACTTCCTGTACGCTGCGGCCATCAGCGGTTTTCACGGTATAACGCTCGCCGGTTGAACTTTGGGTTTCGAAGAAACGACCCACGTTGCGGCTTGGTGTATCCGAAGAGGCTACTCCAGGAATGGCCACTTTCGTTGCAGCTGTACCGCCTGCGGCGAGCGCTGCTTTGCCGGCTTCGGAATCTGCTGGGATCGAATCAGAGGTGTTCTGCACCTTACGCTCTGGTGCATCAGCTTTATAAACGTAAGCGGTAACATATTGGTTGCCGCCGTTGTTCGCATCAACCTGACGAACAATAAAGAACGAAGCAGCACCTTTATTTTTGGCAGCCTTCGCAATCGCTTCATTAACGTCTGGCTGGCTTGAGAAGAAACCGTTTACCGACACGGTATCATAAGGCTCAAGGCGATAAGCTTCTGCTTTCGGCAGCTCTTTCACACCGGAGAAGGTACGGTATTTAGTGGCATCATCGGCTTTTGGTGCATTGGCTTTGTATAAATCAGCCGTTACGCGCCAGTTGCCGCCGTTGCCGTTGCTGTCATTAATACCCTGAACATAGAAAGAGTCAGCGCCTTTAGCATCGGCTTGTTTAGAGATGGCATCTGTTGCATCGCCAATGGCATTGAAACGACCGCTGATATTAATACGTTCGAATGGTTTCAACGCGGCCGCTTGCTCTGGCGTTAACTCTTTAGCAGCGAACGCATTTGCTGCCAGCAGTGATAACAAGGTTGACGCCAGAATGGTGTTCTTCAGCTTCATAAAAATGATCCTTCGCCTTACGCAAAATGAGTACGAAAACGTGCTGGACTCTTGATGTATAACAGATTAGCCGCTGATTATTGCATGTAATAATCAGCCTGTCTCAGCCAATTTAAGCGCATAAGATTGACAATCTCTGCAGTTTATTCATCAGCCTGTCATTTACTTCTGTTACGGCTCTTTTTTGCACAGTTAACCGGTTAATCTGGTAATACATAGTGCCATAATAGTTAACGCGTTGTTAATTAAAGGTTTTTAAAAACACTTAATTCGACATGACACGATTTTGCGCAGCAGAATATTTTTTAATTTGTTCCAAATGCAGTTGCAAACCGCGGCATTCAATCGTAGCGCCTGAATATTTGCGTGAATGTCATAAGTAGGCGTTATCGCTGTGGATCGCTGTTCATATTTTCAGTAGGTTATAAAGACTTTGTTACATTGTGCATTTTGCTCATAAAAAGCTGAAACTCTGTTTCAGCTTTTAAGTTTTATGCCACTTACACAACCTCGTCCTTTAATTGTTGAAAGGAAACAGTATGTTAATTGGGATACCCAAAGAACGGTTAGCCAATGAGTCGCGCGTGGCTGCCACGCCTAAGACCGTTGAGCAACTGATCAAGCTGGGATTCAGCGTAACCGTTGAACAGAGCGCAGGACTTCGCGCCAGCTTTGATGATGAAAGCTTTATCGCCGTGGGCGCCACCATTACTAACACCCATGATGTGTGGCAATCAGACATCGTTTTAAAAGTGAATGCGCCTGACGACCAGGAAATCGAATTAACGCGTGCCGGTAGCACGCTGGTGAGCTTTATCTGGCCTGCGCAGAATCCTGCATTGTTGGAGAAGTTGGCTGCGCGCAGCGTCACCGTGATGGCGATGGATTCGGTACCGCGTATTTCACGTGCGCAGGCGCTTGATGCGTTGAGCTCAATGGCGAACATCGCCGGTTATCGTGCCATCGTTGAAGCCGCTCACGAATTCGGTCGCTTCTTCACCGGCCAAATTACCGCTGCCGGTAAAGTGCCGCCGGCAAAAGTGATGGTTATCGGTGCTGGCGTCGCAGGATTGGCGGCAATCGGTGCGGCAGGCAGTTTGGGTGCCATCGTGCGTGCTTTCGATACGCGTCCGGAAGTGAAAGAGCAGGTGCAAAGTATGGGCGCCGAGTTTCTGGAACTGGATTTCGAAGAAGAAGCGGGCAGTGGCGATGGCTATGCCAAAGTAATGTCTGAAGCCTTTATTAAGGCAGAGATGGAACTGTTTGCCGCTCAGGCGAAAGACGTCGACATTATTGTGACTACCGCGCTGATTCCTGGCCGTCCCGCACCGAAGCTAATCACCGCTGAGATGGTTGCTAGCATGAAGCCGGGCAGCGTGATTGTCGACCTGGCCGCACAAACCGGCGGTAACTGCGAATTAACGGTTGCCGATCAGGTGACCCTAACCAGCAACGGCGTGAAGATTATCGGTTACACCGATTTGCCAAGCCGCCTGCCAACGCAGTCCTCACAGTTATATGGCACCAACCTCGTCAACCTGCTGAAGCTGCTGTGCAAAGAGAAAAACGGTGAAATCACCGTGGATTTTGAAGACGTCGTGGTGCGAGGCGTGACGGTGATTCGTGATGGCGAAGTGACATGGCCGGCACCGCCGATTCAGGTTTCTGCCGCACCGAAAGCGCAACCTGCTGCACAGCCGCTACCGAAGGCCGAAGCGAAACCGGTTTCGCCGTGGCGTAAGTCTCTGCTGCTGGCGTTGGCGGTTGTGCTGTTTGCCTGCCTGGCCAATGTGGCGCCGCCTGACTTCCTGTCGCACTTCACCGTCTTCGCACTCTCTTGTGTCGTCGGCTATTACGTGGTGTGGAACGTGAGTCACGCCTTACACACGCCGTTGATGGCTGTCACTAACGCCATTTCCGGCATTATTGTGGTGGGCGCGGTGCTGCAGATGGGCCACGGCGGTTGGGTAACGATGCTGTCGTTTATCGCTGTACTGATTGCCAGCATCAATATCTTCGGTGGTTTCACCGTCACCCAGCGCATGCTGAAAATGTTTCGTAAGAATTAAGGGGTAGCAACATGTCTGGCGGATTAGTTACTGCAGCATATATTGTTGCCGCGATTCTGTTTATTTGCAGCCTTGCCGGTCTCTCGAAACACGAGAGCTCTAAGCAGGGTAATATTTTTGGCATGAGTGGCATGGCGATTGCGCTGCTCGCAACTATTTTTGGCCCGAATACCGGAAACGTTGCGTGGATTCTTGTGGCGATGGTGATCGGCGGTGCGATTGGCTTGCGCCTGGCGAAGAAAGTTGAAATGACCGAAATGCCGGAGCTGGTGGCCATTCTGCACAGCTTCGTGGGGTTGGCGGCGGTATTAGTGGGCTTTAACAGCTTCATCGATCACGCTCCAGGCCTTACGCCGGTCATGGAAAATATCCATCTCACCGAAGTGTTCCTCGGCATCTTCATTGGTGCAGTAACCTTCACCGGGTCCCTGGTGGCGTTTGGTAAATTGCGCGGCAAGATCTCTTCTTCTGCGCTGATGCTGCCCCATCGTCATAAAATGAACCTCGCTGCGCTGGTGGTCTCCTTCCTGCTAATGCTGTGGTTCGTGCAAACCGAGAGTACTGGCGCGCAGGTGTTTGCGCTGCTGCTGATGACCATCATTGCATTGGTGTTCGGCTGGCATCTGGTGGCGTCTATCGGCGGTGCGGATATGCCGGTGGTGGTCTCGATGCTGAACTCCTACTCCGGTTGGGCAGCGGCGGCAGCGGGCTTCATGCTGAGCAATGACTTGCTGATCGTCACTGGCGCGCTGGTCGGTTCTTCCGGTGCCATCCTCTCCTACATCATGTGTAAAGCGATGAATCGCTCCTTCATCAGCGTAATCGCCGGTGGTTTTGGTACCGACGTGAGCGTGGGTAGCGAGAGCGATGAAGTGGGTGAACATCGTGAAATCACCGCTGAAGAGACTGCAGAGCTGCTGAAAGCCTCTTCTTCTGTGGTGATCACGCCGGGCTATGGCATGGCGGTAGCTCAGGCGCAGTATCCGGTTGCCGAAATTACCGAAAAACTGCGTGCGCGTGGTATCAAGGTTCGTTTTGGTATTCATCCGGTTGCGGGACGTCTGCCTGGCCACATGAACGTACTGCTGGCGGAAGCGAAAGTACCTTACGATGTGGTGCTGGAAATGGACGAGATTAACGATGACTTCAGCGATACCGATACCGTTCTGGTCATCGGCGCGAATGACACCGTTAACCCAGCCGCGCTGGAAGATCCACGCAGCCCCATCGCTGGTATGCCAGTATTGGAAGTGTGGAAAGCGCAGAACGTGATTGTGTTTAAACGTTCGATGAATACCGGATACGCAGGGGTACAGAATCCGCTGTTCTTTAAAGACAACACGCAAATGCTATTTGGCGATGCGAAGGCGAGCGTTGAAGGTATTCTGCGCGCGCTATGATAAAGCAGGAGGGCGATGTGATTCATCGCCCTGAGTAGCAACAAAAAGGGCGGCCATTGCGAGCCGCCCTTTTTTAATCAATCGTCTTCATCTTCTTCGTCATCATATTCAATTGGCGATTTGAAATCATCCGGCTTGATCGCCAGCAAATCACAACGTAAATGGTCAATCACCTGTTCCGCGGTGTTACCCAGGAACGCCGCTGACAGACCGGTACGACCGATGGTGCCGAGCACCACAATCCCGGCGTCCAGATGCGAGGCGATATCTGGAATCACTTCCTCTGGCAAACCTTTCGCCACATGGGTGAACTCTTCGCTGATGGAGAATTTCTGACGCAGCGCTTTCATCGCCACTAAATGTTGGCCGCGAATCGCGTCGTTGTAAACGCTAGGATCAAAGTCGGGAAGTTCAATAGCGATGTTAATAGGCGTAATGGGATAAGCGCCGACTAAATGGACTTCGGTGTGATTTACCATTTCAGCCAGCAGCGTGGTTTCACGAATCAGCTTCTGATTAAGTTCATCATGGTGCGGCTCCTCGCTGGCTAAATTGACCGCAACCACCGCTTTACCGCCTTCAGGCCAGGCCTGATCTTTCACCATCCAGACCGGACAAGGGCATTTACGCAGCAGATGCCAATCCGTCGGAGTGAATATCACCGCTTCCAGACGATCGTGCTGGTGCGCCATTTTCAACACCAAATCATGCTGGTGCGCCAGAATTTCCTGGATGATGGCTTCATATGGCCGATTGTGCCAAACCACTTTGATTTCAATCTCAACGCCGGCTTCGATATACGCCTGTGCTTGCTGGCGGATCCATTCGATGCGTTGGCTAATTACACCTTTACGCATGTTGGAGCGCTCATCGGGCGACAACAGCGTGGTCATTTCATATGAGAAGTCGTAGATAGGCAGGAAAGCTTTGATTTTTCCGCCGATACGTTGATTGAGATAAACCGCACGCCGCAGCGCAGGCTGATCGTCCTGCTGGGCATCAATAGCCACCAGAATATTTTGGTACCGGGACATAAGCCGATCTCCTAAAACCAAAGCAAGTTGGAATAAAGATAGCCTAAGTTTAGACAGGGCAGAAGGGGAAAAGTTGTTGCCGGATCAATAAAATAACTTTTATCAACCCGGCACAGAATTACGCGGCTTGTTCGGTCTGGCCAGCTAATTCTGCCAGCAGAGCGTGGTTCTCGATGGTGATATATTTGCCTTTAACGGCCAACATGCCACTTTTCTGGAAGCGGCCCAGCAAACGGCTAATCGTTTCTACGGTTAGTCCCAAATAGTTACCAATGTCGCCACGCGTCATGGTCAGACGGAATTCACGCTGCGAGAAACCGCGCTGGCCGAAACGACGCGACAGATTCCAGACAAACGCCGCCAAACGCTCTTCAGCATTTTTCTTCGACAGCAGCAAAATCATATCCTGATCGCCTTTAATTTCGCCGCTCATTAAACGCATCATCTGCTGGCGCAGCGCAGGCATTTTACCGGAGAGATCGTCAAGGGTTTCAAACGGAATCTCGCACACCATTGCGGTTTCCAGCGCCTGGGCAAAGCTAGGATGTTTTGCCCCCACAATCGCGTCAAAACCGACCAAATCACCTGCCAGGTGGAAGCCGGTAATTTGCTCGTCGCCTTGCTCAGTGATGGTATAGCTTTTGATGGTGCCGGAGCGGATAGCGTAAAGGGATTTCAGTTCATCACCGGCTTTGAACAGCGTCTGGCCTTTCTGGATCGGCTTTTTGCGCTCAATGATGTTATCCAGCTGATCCAGTTCGTGCTCGTTCAGCGTGAAGGGAATACACAATTGACTGATGCTGCAATCCTGGCAATGGATGGCACAACCGCCAGACTGAATACGTCGTATGCTGCGTTTTTCCTGGATCATATAGTTACGCTCGATGATTATTGACTGCGGTCAATTTTAACATTTTTCCCGACGAAGTGAACTCATCCGAGCAGTAAATGTCCTTAAAACCCCACAAATGTCAGGTATTACGCGGTCTGCGACGGATTAACGAAGGGGCATTTATTGATCTGGAACGTTTTGTTGCCAGGTTTACAGCTCCTTACGACTTATTGCAGCGCAAAAAGTGACAGATGTTTTGCAAATAATCCTTTGCTAATATTTTGCTTCAGCGTCGAAAAGGACGCTTAGGTAAACACCAGGCGAGAGGAAACACCATGAACCTTGATGATGAAAACCTTTTCCGTGATGCCATGGGTGACGTAACCCCCTTAAAAAATTGCGCTAACACTCAGTGGCTGCCTACGCCTTCGCCCAAAGCGTTGCGCTTGCCGCAGGAAAGTGACGAGCAGGAAAATTTTCTTACGCGTGGTTTTCTCGACATCATTCCGCTGAGCACGGCGCTGGAACATAAGGTCGATGGCGTTCAGCAGGGCGTGCTGGATAAACTTCGTTTGGGTAAATATCCACCTGAAGCCAGCCTCAATTTGCTGCGTCAACCCGTAGAGACTTGTCGTCAGGCGCTATTTAGCTTTATGCAGCAGGCTACCAAGCATGGATTGCGCAATTTACTGATCATTCACGGCAAAGGACGCGACGATGAGTCGCATGCCAATATTGTGCGCAGCTACGTGGCGCGCTGGCTGCAGGAGTTTGAACAGGTACAGACTTTTTGTACCGCGCAACCGAAAGACGGCGGTTCTGGCGCGCTCTATGTTGGCCTGCGTAAAACCGAACAGGCGCGCCTCGAAAACCGTGAACGTCATGCTAAGCACAGTCGCTAACTGTGGAATTTGCGGATAGTCGCCATCAAAACTTCGGCGCTCAGGCTTAACGGGCTACCGCTGCGGGTAATAATGCCAACTGGCTCGCCGGGGCCCGGCGAGGCAATCGGCAGCGCGCACAACGCATCGTGATTCAAATCTTCCTTAATGGCGCCAGAAGGCACGAACCACACATAGTCGTAGCGCAGTGCCAGCTGACGTGCCAACGATGTTGACGAGGTTTCGATGCAATTTGCCGGTAACGAACAACCTTGTTCATCCAGCATGTGCTGCGCAATGCGGCGCGGGGCGGTGCCTTCCGGCGAAATCACCACCGGCCACTGCATCGCGCGCGACAACATGACGTTGTCACTTAATAGTGGGTGGTCGGGACGCACCACTAGTTTAAGTGATTCGAGAAACAACAATTCATAGGTTAATCCGGCCATCATGTCGCTGTCCGCCATGCGCCCAATCCCGACATCAAATTCCCCCGCACGTAAACCGGCCAACAGCACGTTGTTGTGCAGCGTGGCGACCTGCACCGTGGTATTGGGTTGTTGCTCATGGAAGCGATCGAGAATTTGCGGCAGCATGCCCATCGCAGCCGTAGTCAGCGCACCGAGTCGAATGACCACCGGTCGTCCCGGCTGCGCTGCGTTAAAGCTCTGACCAGCATGATTGAGGGCATCCAGCACTTTCACTGCATGAATCAGGAACTGTTCGCCCAGCGTAGTGAGTTGTGCGCCAAGCCGTCCGCGCTCAAACAGCCGTGCGCCCGCCAGCTCCTCCAGTTCATTAAGCGTTTTCGACAGGGCAGGCTGGCTCAGATTGAGTGTTTCTGCGGCACGGCCTAACGTGCCTTGCTGCGCCACCGCCACAAAGGTATGTAAATGACGCAAGCGAATGCGCTGATTGAAAAGGATATTTTTGTCCATACGCTCAACATAATGAGTTGCGCCGAGTGGCGGCAATGGGAAAACATGAATTATGTTAACTTGCCTGCAAAATTATATTAACAAAATCGCGGCAATGCTACGTTTGTGGCTAACACGCTGTATTGATTAGTAATGCTGAAAACAACATTTTTTGTCGTGTCATCACAGGTAAAAGAATCAACTGTTTAAGATGCTAAAAGTTGAATAATTCTCAATTACAATCAAAAAACCTGCCAGTTATTGTTAACGATGAGCTATGATAAGCGCCGTTTTTTTTACTAAAACTGATGCCCTAAACGGTTAAAAGTGCAGGAGTCGTTACGTGACCAGCGTTGAAGCAGTAGACGTTCGCCAGCTTATCAATAAGAGTGCGCTTAGCAGCTGGCAGAAGCGCTTAATCGCGCTGTGCTTCGTGGTTGTTGCGCTGGACGGTATGGACATTGCACTAATGGGTTTTATTGCGCCCACGCTGAAAGCCAGTTGGGGCGTCACTAATCATCAACTCGGCATGGTGATCAGCGCCGCACTGATTGGGCTGGCGCTGGGAGCGATGGTTGCCGGACCGCTGGCCGATCGTTACGGTCGCCGCGTGATGATCCTCATCAGCGTGCTGTTTTTTGGCCTCTGGACGCTGGCAACGGCGATGGCGCAGAACATTGAACAGATGATGCTTTTCCGTTTTCTTACCGGTTTAGGGCTCGGTGCAGCCATGCCCAACGTTGGCACGTTGGTGGCCGAATATGCGCCGGAACGCCGCCGCTCTTTCATTATTACTGTCGTATTCTGTGGCTTTACGTTCGGCGCCGCCACAGGCGGTTTTGCCGCTTCCTGGCTGCTACCGCGCTATGACTGGCACTCTGTAATGCTGATGGGCGGGGTATTGCCGCTGCTGGTGCTGCCATTTCTCGTGCGCGGCTTGCCTGAATCGGTACGTTTTCTGATTAGCCGCCACGCGCCCGCCGCACGTATTCATGCCATCCTCGAGCAGATGTTGCCGGGCAGCGTGCAGCCGGGTAGCCATTATCAAAGTACTGAGCTGCCCACCGCTCGCAAAGGTTCTGTTGCGACGGTGGTGTCGCGCCGCTATTTGTTCGGCAGTTTGATGCTGTGGGGCGGCTACTTTATGGGGCTGTTCCTGGTCTATTTAATTGGCAGCTGGATGCCTTCGCTGATCAGCACGCTGGGCATGTCGGTGACAGAAGCGGCGATTGTCACGGCGATGTACCAAGCCGGCGGCACCATTGGC
This sequence comes from Enterobacter ludwigii, assembly GCA_900068845.1. GTDB lineage: Bacteria > Pseudomonadota > Gammaproteobacteria > Enterobacterales > Enterobacteriaceae > Pantoea > Pantoea ludwigii_A. The sequence continues at coordinate 115,551 of CEFQ01000005.1, read as the reverse complement.
TCGCTGTTTGCCGGTTGGCTGATGGATCGCATCAACGCCAATCTGGCGCTGGCGCTGATTTACTTCTGCGGCGGCATTGCCATTGTGGCACTCGGTTTTTCACCTGCGCAGGTTGGCCTAATGAGCGCCATCGCTTTCTTCAGCGGCTTCTGCTTCAACGGTGCCAATACCGGCATGAATGCGCTCTCTGCGAGTTATTATCCTACGCACGCGCGAGCAACGGGTTCCAGCTGGATGCATGGCGTAGGGCGCATCGGCGCCATCCTCAGTGCATTTGTGGGGGCAGAACTATTAACGCTCGGCTGGTCATTCAGTCAAATCTTCCTGCTGCTGGCCATTCCTGCCGTATTAACCACCCTCATGCTGGTGCTGAAATGCCGCTTTGGTGACCCGTCAAACCTCGCTGAGTGACAAGGCGATCACAGTTCCGCGAAATTGTTACCCGCGGCAAAAGGGTTGATCTACAGTAGCAACAACCCGTTAGCCCAAGGTGATGATAATGCCAAATTTTCTCAGCAGTGATGCGATTCGTACGCTGTTCTCTCAGGCGATGTCGGCGATGTATCAGCAGGAAGTGCCGCAATATGGCACGCTGACGCAGCTGGTTACCGCCGTTAACGAACGTACGCTGGAAGCCAATCCCGAATTAAAAAATCGTCTCTCAGCGGCAGATGAGCTAAGTCGCCTGAGCGTCGAGCGGCATGGCGCCATTCGCGTCGGCAAGGCCGATGAACTCAGCACGTTACGCCAGATGTTTGCCGTCATGGGCATGGAAGCGGTGGGCTATTACGATCTGTCGCAAGCGGGAGTACCGGTGCACTCCACGGCGTTTCGTCCCATCAACGACCGCGCTTTGCGCATCAATCCGTTCCGCGTATTCACCTCTCTACTGCGCCTTGAACTGATCAATGATACGGCGCTGCGCGAGAAGGCCGCTGCGATTCTCGCCGCGCGCGATATCTTTACACCGGGTTGCCGTGCATTAATCGCTAAATATCAGGAGCAAGGCGGCTTAAACGCTGCAGATGCCGCCACTTTCGTGCAGGAGGCGCTAGAAACGTTCCGCTGGCATGCGCACACCACCGTAGACAGCGCCACCTATCGCGCACTGAGCCAGCAGCATCGTCTGATAGCCGATGTGGTGTGTTTTCGCGGTTGCCATATTAACCATTTGACGCCGCGCACGCTGGATATTGACCGGGTGCAATCGCTGATGCCTTCACGCGGCATCGATCCCAAAACCCTGATTGAAGGCCCGCCGCAGCGTAAGGTGCCCATTCTGCTGCGTCAGACCAGTTTCAAAGCGTTAGAAGAAGCGGTGCATTTTATCGATGGCACGCCGGGAACGCACACCGCGCGCTTTGGTGAGATTGAGCAACGCGGCGCAGCGCTGACGCCGAAAGGGCGTGAACGCTACGATAGACTGTTGGCCGAAGCCGGTACCGGCAGTGATAATCAGCATCACCAGCAACATCTCAGTGCGGTATTCGGTGCGTTCCCTGACGACGAAGAGACGTTGCGTGAGCAGGAGCTGGCGTGGTTCCGCTATCGCCTGACTGAGAAAGGTGAACATTTGCCGCCTCGCGCGGGCGAAAGCGTCACGCAGTTACTGGCCGAAGGGCGTTTAACCGCCGAACCGATCGTTTACGAGGATTTTTTGCCAGTCAGCGCCGCGGGGATTTTCCAGTCGAATCTGGGCGATGTCACGCAAACGCGCAGCGCAGGCAATGCCAGTCGGGCGGATTTTGAAAGTGCGTTAGGCGCAGCGGTGCAGGATGAAATGGCTTTGTATCAACAGATGCAGCAGCGCAGTCTGGCACGGTGTGGCGTAGCGTAAAGGGAAGGTGTGAGCCGGCCTGTGAAGTGGCAGTAACACTTCAGCAGACCGGCTGTTTTTCTTGTCGTTATTGCAAGCGCGAATCACGCACCAGCGTGTACTTCCCAGCACCTAACAACATAATGGCCAGCGCGCCAAGCAGGTAAAGCGCCTCTGTTTCCAGCGCCCAGGCACCGACATCTGTGCGATGCCAGACGGCGCCCATTTTTACCAGCAGTGTCGCGACAAGCATATTCACGGCAATGATGAACGCCGCAGGGCGCGTCATCAGGCCGATAATCACCATTATGGGTGCCGCTATTTCCCCGATGTAAGCACCGTAAGCGATGAAACCTGGCATTCCTTTGACGGCGAGCATATGCGCAATCCAGCCCACGCCATGCACCACCTTGAACGCCCCATGAAACAGCAGGAGTCCGCCAAACGTCAGGCGTAACAGCAGTTTGCCGAAGTCCGGGTGGTCACACATCCGGTTGAACATCTGGTTAATTCCACCAAACATCGTGTTTCTCCGTCGCGCCAGGTTAACGTGTAACCTTAAAGCAAATGGTCTCAATGCAGTTAGCCAAAATATTTGATGGAGTTATTCAAAGAATCGCGCCGCGTTTCGGCTTAATCTGCAAATGCTTTCAGAACATGGACATTCGTCCGAGGCCTGCAAATAATGGAACGATGCATTATCAGGGAAGCCGAGATGAAAAATGAACGACGTCTGAGGATCATGACCGCAGAAGGTGAACTCAGAGGTATAATGGACGAAGATCTTTTTGTCTTCAAAGGAATACCCTACGCAGCAGCACCCACTGGCGCTTTACGCTGGCGACCGCCGCAGCCGGTTCAGCCATGGCAGGATGTGCGTGATGCCACTCAATGGGGCGCAGCAAGCTGGCAGAACCGGCACTACTGCATCGCGGCTGGCGGCGGCGATCCGGGACATATGAGTGAAGATTGCCTCTACCTGAATATCTGGACGCCGGATGTTGAGCCATCGCGGCCCTTACCGGTTATGGTGTGGTTGCATGGCGGAGGTTTTTCCATTGGTGCGGGCAATCTCGATCCCTATCGCGGTAAAGCACTGGCGGCACAAGGCGTGGTGGTGGTGACGCTCAACTATCGGCTCGGTCACTTCGGTTTCTTCTCTCATCCGGCGCTGGATGCGCAATATCCTGCAGGTCGGGTAATCAACAACTTCGCCTTACTCGACCAAATTGCTGCTTTACAGTGGATTCAGCGCAACATTCCTGCGTTTGGTGGCGATCGTCACAACGTCACACTTTTTGGTGAATCCTCCGGCGCACGCAGCGTGCTGTCACTGTGTTGCTCTCCGCTCTCTGAAGGGTTGTTTCATAAAGGCATTGTGCAGAGCGCGTACAGTCTGCCCGATATCCCGCAAAAACAGGCACAGCAGATCGGTTTGCAAGTCGCTGCGCACTTTGATTTGGCGGAAAACGCCAGCCCTGAACAGCTGCGCGAACTGCCCGCCGATCAATTCTGGCCATTAGAACGCCCGCTGGCGCTGGGGCCGGTGCCAATTAGCGGTGATGCGGTACTGCCGAAACCGATGTTGAATATCTTCATGTCCGGCAAGCAGCATCGCATCCCGTTGATGATTGGCAGCAACAGCGATGAAGCCAGCGTGCTGGACTATTTTGGCGTGGATGCTACAGCGGTGTTGCGGCAGATGCGCAGCAAGAATCGCGTCAGTTATCGTCTGATGAAGTGGCTGTACGACATTCATGATGATGCGCTGCTAGGACGTGCGGTGGCGCGCGATATGGCATTCACGGTATTGCCATTGATCGTGGCTCAGGCGCAACACAACATTGGCATGCCCGCATGGCGTTACTGGTTCGATTACGTCTCCGAAAACGCGCGCGATCTCTATCCGCACGGCACCTGGCACGGCAATGAAATTCCCTATGTCTTTAACACGCTCGATACGCTCACGCCGGCGGCGGAACGCAGTTACAGCGCGCAGGATAAAGCATTTGCTAGCGAAGTCAGTGCCTATTGGGTCACCTTCGCGCGAGAAGCGAGCGAGTTCAGCTCGCACCTACCCGCAAAGGTTAATTGGCCAGTCTGGCGACCGGCGGAAGATCTGACATTGGCATTAGGCGATCAGGGCAAAGCGCAAGCGATCGTGAAGGCGCGATTTATGCGTGGACGGCTGCGGTTATTCCGTTTAATGATGCGCAGCCACGTGAAGCTTTGATAAGCCTGCTAATGGTTCAATTAGGCAAATGGATCTTTAAGCCAAATACGCGACTATCTTACTGATTAATCACCAAAGTGCTTTTTGCTCACCTGCGCCAGTAAGCAATTATTTAGCTTACAAAACCGTTACATTTTCCCCATCCAATGCCGATAAACGCAATATGCCCGATTTTATCGGGCCTCCTTCGCGTTTCACACCAAGGGATTATGTATGGGTATCTTAAAAAATTTCACCATCCGCACCGTATTGCTCACCATTCTAGGGCTGTTTTGCCTGCTGTGGTGCGCCGTTGGGCTGTTTAGCGTCCACTCCTTAAATGCCCTCGGCGAGGGCAACGAGATTGACCGCCAGCTGGTTAATCAAATGACGGTTTTGAGCAAAGGAAATGACCAATATTTTCGTGTGGTTACGCGTCTTTCACGCGTAATGGAAGGTCGTGCGTCAGGAGCAACAGTTACGGCTGATGCTTTTGCACCGGTGCAGCAAGCGCTAGACAATATGAAAAGTCTACTGGCGCAGTTTAAAACCATGGCGCCAGGCCCGATGGACGCGGAGACCGCTGATAACGTGATTGGTAACTGGCAAAAACTGCTGGATGAAGGTATCGCCCCGCAGGTTTCACTGGCGCAGCAGGGCACCGTGGAGGCCTATCGCGCGCAGGCCAATAACGTCACGCCACCGCTCAGCCGTGCGTTTGGTGCTAGCGCAGAAGCTTTCAATAAAGCCGCAGGCAGCAAGCTGGATGAGACGCGCGTAACCGTCGATAAGCTCACCAGCATCACTAAAGTGATCATTTTGGTGGCGGTAGTCATAGGTTTGTTTATCCTGCTGTTTACCGATCGCTATCTGGTGGCGATGCTGGTGAAACCGCTTGAGCGCATTCGCAACCATTTCACCATTATTGCGCAAGGCGATCTCAGCCAGCCGGTGGAAGATTTTGGACGTAACTGCGTGGGTAAACTGGTGCCGCTGCTGCGTGCCATGCAGGACAGCCTGCGTGAGGCGGTTAGTGCGATTCGCAGCGGAACCGAAAACATCTATCGCGGGGCCGCGGAGATCTCCTCCGGCAACAACGATCTCTCTTCGCGCACCGAAGAGCAGGCGGCCGCGCTGGAGCAAACGGCGGCCAGCATGGAACAGTTAACCGCCACGGTGAAATTTAACGCCGACAATGCGCGTCAGGCCAGTACGCTGGCAGAAACCGCCACCGGCACCGCACAGCAAGGTGGTCGTCTGGTGGGTGAAGTGGTCACCACTATGCAAGGCATCTCTGGCAGTTCGAAGAAGATAGCCGAAATCACCAGTGTGATTAACAGCATCGCATTCCAGACCAACATCCTGGCGCTGAATGCCGCAGTTGAAGCCGCGCGCGCCGGTGAACAGGGCCGTGGTTTTGCCGTCGTCGCCAGCGAAGTGCGCAATCTGGCGCAGCGCAGTGCAGGCGCAGCGAAAGAGATCGCTACCTTGATCGAAGATTCCGTACAGCGTGTAGAAAAAGGCTCTGAACTGGTGAGCAGCGCGGGCAGCACCATGCACGATATTCTTAAATCGGTGCAGGATGTGAATGAAATTATGAAGCACATCGCCGCAGCATCGGAAGAGCAGAGCAAAGGCATTTCACAGGTTGGCACTGCAGTTACCGAGATGGATAGCGTCACCCAGCAGAACGCCTCGCTGGTTGAGGAAGTTTCCGCCGCGGCCAGCGCGCTGGAGCGCCAAACCCAGGATTTGCAGGCATCGGTGGCGAAATTCCGGCTGTCGGACAGCGCGCCCGTCAGCAAAAATGTTGTCTCTCCAGCAGCCACGGCGCTGCGTCGTCCGGTGTTGGCAGGCGCGGGTAACACCCAGCCAAAAGCCGCAACTGACGAATGGATCTCTTTCTAAACCTCAGATAACCACGCCACCAGTTCCGGCAGGAACGGTGGCGCATCTTTTTCCGCTCGCTGTAACAGGCTATACGTTGCGCCGGTGGCCACACTGGCGGCAAACGGCGCGATCAGTCGCCCATGCGCCAGATCATTCTGGACCAATGTGACATCCGCCACCGTGACACCAAATCCCTGAATCGCTGCGCTAATGGCTAAATCCATGGTAGCGAAATGCTGGTTACGTGCCATTGGCAGCACCGCAGCACGCTCAGCCAGCCACAACTGCCAGTCGCGGGAATCCTGCGTGGGATGTAAAAAGGTAAACTTAGCTAATTCGCTAATCTGGCCGGGCGGCGTGACGCTGCTGGCCATCACCGGCGTTAAACGCTCTTCAAACAGGCAAATTGACCCCGCTGGCGAAGGGCCAAATACAATCGCCGCATCAAAATTGTCGAGCTGCGAGCCATGATCAAGCGTGGTGGTTAACGCCACATGGATGTCAGGTCGCTGCTGCTCCAGCGCCACTAATCGCGGTACCAGCCAGCGCATCGCGCAGGTTGGCGCCTTCAGGCGAATCGAGGCATTACTGCGACTGGCTTTTTCCGTGGCATTAACCAGCAGCGTAAAGCCCTGCTGCAGCTCGGGCAGCAGCGCCGCACCTTGCTCGGTAAGATGCAACCCACGCGCGTGCCGGGTAAACAGCGCAAAGCCCAGCCAGCTCTCCAGCGTAGCGATTTTACGACTCACCGCGCCTTGAGTGATGCACAGTTCACTGGCGGCACGCGTCAGGTTGAGATGGCGAGCGGTCACCAGAAACGCGTGGATGGCATTGAGCGGCAGAGCAGAGCGGGACATAACAACCTCAAGCTATGATTTTTAATCATGGCTATTATGACAACAATTCGCTTGTCGACTCAAGCGTCACACCGTTGAATAGAAATCTACTTTCGCTACGTGGTTATGCAACCGCAAGAGGCACCGATGACCCTGAATAGCAGTGTAAACATCTCTTCCAAACAGCCCGATGTCGGCACGACGATTTTTAGCGTCATCGGCCAGCTGTCGGCGCAACATAAAGCCATCAATCTGTCGCAAGGCGCACCGAACTTCCCCTGCGACCCGCAACTGGTTGAGCTGGTTAGCCAGGCGATGCATGACGGTCATAACCAATACGCCTCGATGACTGGCTTACCGGCGCTGCGTGAAGCGCTGGCGCAGAAAGTCCACACGCTGTATGGCCAGCAATATGATGCCGGCAGCGAAGTGTTGATCACTGGCAGCGCCAGCCAGGGCATTTATATGGCGATTTCCGCGCTGGTCCATGCGGGCGATGAAGTAATCTTTTTTGAACCGGCTTTTGACAGCTACGCGCCAGTGGTGCGTCTGCAAGGCGCCACGCCAATTGGCCTGAAACTGCAGGTGCCTGATTTCGCCATTAATTGGGACGAACTGCGTGCCACGATTACGCCGCGCACCCGCATGATCATCATCAACACGCCTCACAACCCGAGCGCGCAAGTGCTGTCAGCCGCCGATCTGGAACAGTTAGCCGCGTTAACGCGCAACACCGACATTGTGGTGCTGTCTGATGAAGTCTATGAACACATTCTGTTTGATGGCCGCCAGCACTGCGGTATGGCAACACATCCGGAACTGGCGCAGCGCAGCGTGGTGGTTTCTTCCTTCGGAAAAACCTTCCACGTCACCGGCTGGCGCGTCGGTTATGCGCTGGCGCCGGCGGCGCTAATGGCAGAAATCGTTAAAGTGCATCAGTTCATGATGTACGCGGCCGATACGCCGATGCAGGTGGGGTTTGCTCACTATCTGCAAAACCCGCAGAACTATCTGCAGCTGTCGCCGTTTTATCAGGAGAAACGCGATCGCCTGCTGACGTTGATGCAGGATTCGCCATTTAAGCTGCTGCCGAGCGCCGGTTCCTTCTTTATGTTGGCCAGCTACGGACATTTCAGTGACGAAAGTGATAGCGAAATGGTAAAACGTCTCATCGTCGATCACGGAGTGGCCACCATTCCGTTGTCGGCGTTTTATATGGACGGTACTGACAATAAATTAATTCGCCTGTCATTCGCAAAAGACGACGCAACACTTCAGGCCGGTGCAGAAGCGCTCTGCCAGGTCAAAGGGTAACTTAGGGGTAAATATAATGAAAAAATTGAACGCACTGTTTGTCGCTCTCGGCATGCTGACCTCGGCGCACGCGCTGGCGCAGGAAACCTTACGTTATGGTCTGGAATCGCAGTATCCGCCATTTGAGAGCCGCAACGCGCAGGGCGAACTGGAAGGTTTCGATATTGAACTCGGTAAAGCAATTTGTCAGGTGGGCAACTTCGACTGTAAATGGGTGGAGAGCAGCTTTGATGCGCTGATTCCGGCGCTGCAGGCGAAAAAATTCGATGCCATCAACTCCGCAATGAACATTACCGAAGCGCGTGCGAAAAGCATCGACTTCACCAAGCCGATTTACCGCATTCCGACCATGCTGATCGTGAAAGAGGGCGAGAAGCTGTTGCCAACCGCTGAATCATTGAAAGGCAAAAACATCGGTGTGCTGCAGGGTTCTATTCAGGAAACCTATGCTAAGAAGCACTGGGAAGCGCAGGGCGTAACCGTGACCTCTTACCAGGATCAGAACCAGGTTTACAACGACATGGTTGCCGGTCGTCTTGACGGCACGCTGGTGATGTCTGCTGCGGGTCAATCGGGCTTCCTCGAAAAGCCGCAGGGTAAAGGTTTCGCCTTTGCGGGCAAGCCGGTTGAAGATGACACCATTCTCGGCACCGGGATCGGTTTTGGCCTGCGTAAAGGCGATGCCAAACTGAAACAAGAGCTGGATGCGGCCATCACCAAGGTGCAAACCGATGGCACCGTCACTAAACTGGCGGCGAAGTTCTTCCCGGGAATTGATGTTGCAGCCAGCAAATAACCTGTAAAAAAGGTCGTCAGTTATGACGACCTTTTTGGTTTATTTCGCTGCTAAATAACACAACGCTTCGGCCACCTGATATGACTTCACAAATGATGGAATCGGCAAGAACTCAAAGCGTGAATGGAAATTGTGCGCGCCAGTGAAGAAATTTGGCGTCAGTAATCCCTTCGCTGATAGCGCTGCACCATCGGTGCCACCCCGCATCGGGATCACTTTGGGTTCCACGCCAACCTGCTCCAGCGCGGCAAAAATCAAATCAATGGCGCGACGATCTTCACCAATCGCATTACTGATATTGCTGTACGTATCGTTGATGGTGAGCGCCACGTGGCCGGTGGGATAACGCGCGGCAATCTCATCAGCCACTTCCACCAATTGTTGTTTTTTGGCATCAAAACCCTGCAAATCGAAATCACGAATCGAGGCTTTTAATACCGCGCGGCTAGCGTTGGCCTGCATATCGTTAAACCAGATATAGCCTTCGCGACCTTCAGTATGCTCAGGGGTTTTTAAACGATCAAAGCGGGAGATGAAGTCATGCGCCATCAGCAGCGGATTGACTAACACCCCTTTGCCCGACATGGGGTGCGCGGGCACACCGGTAAACACCAACTCAGCAGCGGCAGCGTTAAAGTTTTCATACACCACTTCACCCAGCTCGCAGCAGTCAATTGTCCAGGCGAAATCGACGTTAAAGCGCTGCTCCAAATCAAGCGCTTTGGCGCCGCGCAGGCCAATTTCCTCATCAGGCACAAACGCCACCACGATATCACCGTGATCACCTCGCAGGTTCTCCAGCAGCGTCATCACCACCGTGACCGCGGCTTTGTTGTCCGCGCCGAGCACGCTGGTGCCGTCGCTAAAGATAATCTCCTGACCGAGATAGGGTCTAATTTCTGGGTGTTCCGCCACGCGCAGCCAGATATCTTGCGTGCTGTTGAGGCAGAGATCTTCACCGCTGAACGTCAGGGTTTGTGGGCGGATATCCGGCGACAGGCCGACATCAACGGTATCAATGTGGGTAATAAAGCCGATACGCGGCGCATCAGGGCGATTACCGGGTTTCACCGCGGTGACCGTGGCGTGCTGGTCAATCACAATATCCTGCAATCCCAGTTCGCCCAGTTCCTTAGCCAGTAACTCCGCCATCGCATGTTGGGACGGCGTACTCGGCAGCGTGGTTGATTTGGCATCGCTCTGGCTGGAAACCGCCAGATAACGATAGAAACGCTGGGTCAATTGGCTGGCAAGTTGGTCTGTCATCACAATTCCTTATTAGCATTGCGGCGTCTGTAGTACGCGTGATGGTTAAATCATGTTATTTATTAGTCAGATGAACACTAAATAACGAAGCTGGCTCATGGAAGTCAATAAAAAGCGAGGATCATGATGAAAAAAATGATGGCAAATCTCACTCTCACTGCAATCGGATTGGCGGTCGCGGGCGGGGTTTCAGCAAAAACGCTGGTCTACTGTTCTGAAGGATCGCCGGAGAACTTTAATCCCCAGTTGTACACGTCAGGGACCAGCGTGGATGCCAGCGCGGTGCCGATTTTCAATCGTTTGGTTGATTTCACCCCCGGCACCACCGAACTGGTGCCCAGCCTGGCAGAAAGCTGGGATATCAGCCCGGATGGCAAGGTCTATACCTTCCATCTGCGTAAAGGCGTGAAATTCCAGAGCAACAAGCTGTTTAAGCCGTCGCGCGATTTTAATGCCGATGACGTGATTTTCTCATTTATGCGCCAGATGGATGCGAAAAATCCGTACCACAATGTCTCCGGCGGTAACTACGCCAACTTCGAAAGCCTCGAACTGGCGAAGCTGATCACCCACATTGAGAAGGTCGATGACCATACGGTACGCATCACCTTGGCCCACGCCGAAGCGCCTTTCCTCGCCGACTTAGCCTGGTATTTTGCGTCGATTCATTCGGCAGAATACGCCGACCAGATGCTGAAGGCGGGCACGCCGGAGAAGGTCGATATGGAGCCGATCGGTACCGGACCGTTTGAGCTGGTGCAGTACCAAAAAGATTCGCGCATCCTCTACAAAGCCTTCCCGGAATACTGGCAGGGCAAGGCGAAACTCGATCGTATTGTCTTCTCCATCACGCCGGACGCGTCGGTGCGTTACGCCAAGCTGGAGAAGAACGAATGCCAGATTATGCCGTTCCCTAATCCGGCCGATCTGGAGAAGATGCGCACCAATCCAGATTTAACGCTGGAACAGAAATCGGGACTGAATACCGGCTTCCTGTCGTTCAACACCACCAAGGCGCCGCTGGATAACGTTAAAGTGCGTCAGGCGCTGGCGCTGGCCATTAACAAGCAGGCGATCATCGATGCCATTTTTAAAGGCACCGGCACGGTGGCAAAAAACATCCTGCCACCGGACGTGTGGAGTGCGGATAAAGCGTTGAAAGATTACGACTACGATCCGGAGAAAGCCAAAGCGCTGCTGCAGGAAGCGGGGATTAAGCCCGGCACCGAAATCGCGCTGTGGGCGATGCCGGTACAGCGACCGTATAATCCGAATGCGCGACGGATGGCGGAGATGATTCAGGCGGACTGGGCCAAAGTGGGCATCAAAGCCAATATCGTCAGCTATGAGTGGGGCGAATACCTGAAGCGCGTGAAAGGCGGCGAACATCAAGCGGCGCTGATGGGCTGGACCACGGCGACCGGCGATCCGGATAACTTCTTCGGCCCGCTCTACAGCTGCACCTCGGCGAATGGCGGTTCCAACTCGTCGAAATGGTGTTATCAGCCGTTTGAGAAGATCATTACCGAAGCACGCGCTGAGCAGAATCATGACAAACGCGTCGCGCTTTATCAGCAAGCCCAGCAGATCATGCATGACCAAATGCCCGCGGTCATGATTGCTCACTCAACCATCTTTGAGCCGGTGCGCAAATCGGTGAGTGGTTATCAGGTTGATCCGTTCGGTAAACACATCTTCTATCCGGTGGATATCAAGAACTGAGTTACGGCTTCCAGCGCTGGCGCAGAGGTTCCTCAAGCGCATCCAGCTGCTGCAGCAAATAGGTAAGAAACACATTCAGGGCGGCACTGCGAGGCCGCCCTGATTGCGTCTGTAGCTGCAACGTACGCTGGCTCAGCTGATCAATGCCCACCGAGCGCAAAATCAAACCGTGCGTTTCAGCCTCTTGCAGCACGGTAAACGCGCTACAGATTGTCACTGCCTGCGGCGTGCGCAGTAGAAATTGAAACAGCATCGAGAAGGTATCGCAGGTCATCACCGGTTCAACCAGGCTGCCATTCATATGACTGGCCAGCTCAAACAGTTGTCGCACGGTGGTGTTTTGCTGCGGTAAGGCCAGCGGATAGTGACTCAAATCGGCGAGCGTGACCTGTGGCGCGCTTGCTAACGGATGCGTTTGATGCATGACGATTAATACCGGTGCTGGCCACGAACCCATGACGTCCACGCCACGTTCAGCGTGCAGGCTAAACTGCAGCGCCACGTCACACTCACCGTTGCGCAGTGCTTCCGCCACGCCTTGCGTACTGGCGACCTTCACATCAAACAGCACACCCGGATTGTCATGGCGAAAATCAGCGATCAAACGAGGCATGAGGGTAAACGCCAGCCCATCGGTACAGGCCACACGGATCAGCGTGCGGCGCACCGCTTTCAGTCCCTTAATCTCTGCCAGCGCGTACTCCATATCCAGCAGATTCTTGCGCACGTGATGCGCGAAGATCTCGCCAGCTTCATTCAACACCATGCCGCGCGCGTGCCGCGCAAAAAGCGGTACGCCAACCTGGTTCTCCAGCCGCTGAATTTGCCGACTGATAGCCGATACCGCCACAAACAGCTGCTCACTGGCGGCGCTGAGCGAGCCGGTATTGGCTACGGCGAGAAAATAGCGAATTTCACTGCTTAACATGCCAATGCCTCATGGTGGTGCATGCTTCGAAATCGGGCAGGTTAGCTTTGCTTTAAAAGCAAATCTTACTCGATAAATTGATAATTGTGGCAAAGCATTGTTTCCGCAAAGATGCGTTAACGACATAACAATAAAAGACAGGGCAAACATGACAGCACTACAGGCGGTTCAACAGGCCACCGCTTATTTTGACAGCGGGGAGTTTCAGCGTATTTTGGCGCGTCGTGTGGCACAACGCACCGAAAGCCAGCGCGAGGATCGTGACAGCGAATTACAGCGCTATTTGCAGGATGAAATCGGTCCGCAGCTGATTGCGCTTGGCTTCACGTTGCATTTCATCGCCAACCCGGAAGCCGCTCATCGACCGTTCCTCGTGGCGATACGCATTGAAGATCCGGCACTGCCCACCTTGCTCAGTTATGGCCATGGCGACGTGGTATTTGGCGATGATGAGAACTGGCGCGACGGCTTATCGCCGTGGCAGATGGTTGAAGAGGACGATCGCTGGTATGCGCGCGGCAGCGCCGATAATAAGGGCCAACACTCTGTCAATCTGGCGGCATTGGAGCAGGTGTTTAATGTGCGCGGCGGCAGTCTGGGCTTTAACTGCAAAATACTGTTCGAGATGGGCGAAGAGATTAGCTCACCGGGACTGGCGCAGCTGTGCCAGCAGCATGGCGATCTGTTGCAAGCCGATCTGTTTATTGCCTCTGACGGCCCACGTCTCAACGCGATCCGCCCCACGCTATTCCTGGGTTCACGCGGTGCGGTTAATTTCCGGTTAACCGTCAATGCGCGTGATAACGCCTATCACTCTGGCAATTGGGGCGGGTTGTTGAGCAATCCGGGGACGCAGTTGGCTAACGCGCTCGCGTCGCTGGTCAATGCACAGGGCGTGTTGCAGGTTGATGCGCTGAAACCCAACTCTTTAACGCCGCAGGTGCGCGACATTCTTGGCGATATCGAGGTGGGCGGCATGCCAGGCGATCCCGATATTGACGTCAACTGGGGCGAGCCAGGATTGACGCCAACTGAACGCCTGTATGGCTGGAACACGCTGGAAGTGTTGTCATTCCTCACCGGCAATCCGGCGCGTCCGATGAATGCCATTCCGGGCAGCGCCACCGCCGTGTGTCAGCTGCGCTTTGTGGTCGGTACCGATTGGGAAAACCTTGCTCAACATGTGCGCGCGCATCTGCAACAGCACGGTTTTGGCTATGTGCAGGTGGAGTTTATGCGCGGATCGCCAGCGACCCGCCTCGATCCCACCGATCCGCTGGTCAATTGGGTGCTGAGCAGCATGGCAGAAACCAGCGGCAAGAAACCGGCGCTGCTGCCTAATCTCGGCGGTTCACTGCCCAATGACGTGTTCTCTGACATCCTCGGCTTGCCAACCTTGTGGGTGCCGCACTCGTATCCGGCCTGCGGCCAGCACGGTGTTAACGAACATATGCTGAAATCGATTGCCCGCGAAGGCCTGCAGATCATGACGCGCCTACTGTGGGATCTCGGTGAGCAGGGCACGGAACTGGTGGCGCAGCATCGGGCGCACATTGGGGGTGGCCAATGAGTACATTGAATACGGCAATGCCACTGAATACGACCAAACCGAACCTTCATAAAACGCTGTTCGCGACCTGTATCGGTAACGCGCTGGAGTGGTTCGATATTGCCGTGTACGGCTTTTTTGCCAGTTACATTGCGCATGCCTTCTTTCCCACCAGCGATCCGTCGGTCTCGATGTTGCTGACCTTTGGCAGTTTTGGCGTATCGTTCCTGATTCGTCCGCTGGGCGCCATTGTGCTGGGCAACTATGCTGACCGCCACGGCCGAAAAAAAGCGCTGCTGTTGTCGATTAACCTGATGATGCTCGGCGGCGCGGTCATCACTTTTATGCCGAGCTACAGCAGCATTGGCCTGATGGCACCGCTGCTGATTTTGCTGGCGCGTCTGGTGCAGGGTTTTTCTGCCGGTGGCGAATTTGGCAGCTCAACGGCATTCCTGGTTGAGCACTTCCCTGAGCGTAAAGCCTTTATTGCCAGCTGGCAGTTCGCCACGCAAGGGGCCAGTACCTTAATGGCGTCGGCGTTTGGTCTGGGATTGACGCAGATTCTTACCGAAAGCCAGATTCAGGATTGGGGCTGGCGTATTCCGTTCGCGTTCGGCCTGCTGATTGGTCCGCTGGGAATTTACATTCGACGTCACGTCCATGAGCCAGCGAGCTTTGCTGAGCACAAACCGGAAGCGGCGCCGCTGAAGAGCCTGTTTGGTCGCCAGAAGGAACTGATGCTACTGGCTATCGGCTTGATGGTGATCTCGACGGCGGTTAACTACATGCTCAACTATGTGCCAACCTATGCCACCAAAAATCTGCACCTGTCGGGCAGCGTGGCGTTTACCGCGACATTGTTGGCGGGCGTGATTTTGACGGTGGTAACGCCAATGATGGGTCTATGGGCCGAGCGCGTGGGGCGCGTGCCGCTGATGTGGGGCTCATTGATCCTGCTGATCGTCACTATTTATCCGGCATTCAAGCTGGTGGTTGAACACACCACGCCAACTACGCTGATTCTACTGGTGTGCTGGATGGCGCTGCTCAAGTCGATCTACTTCTCAACCGTGCCGTCGGTGATGGCGGATTTGTTCCCGATTGGCACGCGAGCCAGCGGGATGGCGATCAGTTATAACGTGGCGGTCACAGTATTTGGTGGCTTCGCACCGCTGATTTGTACGCTGCTGATTAGCGCAACCGGTACCAGTCTGGCGCCGGGGTATTATCTGATGGCGATGTCGGTGTTAAGCGGCCTGGCGCTGCTGCGCAGCCAGAAGCGCATCTCCTGATAACCACCAGGTCGCCTTTAACGGCGACCTGGATTTTCCACCTTACGAAAACTGCAAGTAGGCCACGTGCGTCTGTAAAAACTCGTCTAAACCGTGACGGCCGTCGGCGCCACCAATGCCTGATTTACGCCAGCCAGCATGGAAACCTTGCATCGCCTCGAAGTTCTCGCGATTAATGTAGGTTTCGCCAAACTTCAACTTGCGCAGTGCCACCATTGCGGTGTTGAGATTTTGGGTGTAAATCGATGAGGTCAGACCGTATTCGCAGTCATTTGCCAGCGCTACGGCTTCATCAAGGGTTTTAAACGTCATCACCGGCAGAACCGGGCCAAAAATCTCCTGCTGCATGATCTCCATATCCTGACGCACGCCCGTGATGATCGTTGGCTCAAAATAGAAGCCTTTGCCGCCAGCGCGCTTGCCGCCCAATACCACTTTTCCGCCATCCGCGACGGCGTTCGCCACTTTCTGCTCAACGCGTTCCAATGCGGCCGCAGTGATCAGCGGGCCCATATCGATATCATTCTGTTCGGCCGGATTACCAAACTTCACCTGCTGCATGGCGGTGGTCAGCGCGCTGATAAAACGATCGTAAATGCCTTCCTGCACGTAAACGCGCTCAGCACAGTTACACACTTGTCCAGTGTTGATCACACGGGAGCTGACGATGGCTTTGACCGCCAGATCAAGATCGGCGTCATCCATCACGATAGCCGGCGCTTTTCCGCCTAGCTCCAGTGACACTTTGGTCACATTTTTCGCTGCGGCTTCCATGGTGGCGATACCGGCGTTGACGCTGCCGGTGAGGCTCACCAGACCGACTTTCGGGTTGCCTGCCAGCTCCTGACCAATCTCAGGACCATAACCATAAACAACGTTGATCACGCCCTTAGGCAGGCCAATGTCATCAATAATTTGTGCGAATATCGCTGCATTGTTGGGCGTCAGTTCACTGGGTTTAATGACGATGGTATTGCCGGTTACCAGCGCTGGTGCGGCTTTGCGCGCAATCAGGAAGAAGGGGAAGTTCCACGGCAGAATGCCAGTGGTAACGCCAATCGCTTTCCTGAACACGAAGATATTTTCGTTGGGACGATCGCTGTTCACGATTTCGCCATCGTAGCGGCGTGCCCATTCGGCCATGTAATCAAGATAATCGGCGGTAAACATGACTTCGGTTTGCGCCAGGCCCTGAGTTTTGCCTCCTTCAGCAACGATAGTGGCGGTTAATTCCGGTTCACGCTGACGAATAGCGACGGCAATTTTGCGCAGCCAGTTGCCGCGTTCAACCGCAGGTAAGGCCTCCCATTCCGGCTGCGCCACCTCTGCGGCATCAATCGCCAGCGCGGCATCGCGTTTACTGCCTTCCGGCACGCGTGACAGTAACGCTTCGGTCGCCGGGTTAATCACTTCTATCCACTTGTCATTGTGATCGGCAACAAACGCGCCATTTATATAATGTTGATGGTGTGTTGTCATATGCAGGTTCTCCGCGATCGGTTTCGTTAAAGATTTGTGAAGTGCAGAGTGAAACAGATCAGGGTGTTGCACCTTTTTGCTATTGCCAAAGCGGTCGGAGGGATGGCAAAGAAGGGAAGAACAGCACGATAGACGCAGCATTCCTGGCGAAATGCCGCGCTTTCAGCGGGTTAACCGAAAAAAGTGATTGTTAAATTCTTGTCAGGAACCTGGCATCGCCGCGCCGCTGGCAATAAACCACACCAGAAAACTGACGCCAGCGATAATGATGGCAATAGGGAAAAGCAGTCCGATTTTCATAGTCATCCCGAGAGTTAAGCGATCTGCACGATCGCGCGATGGGTTTTCATCATACTGAACAACTGGAATTGGGTTGCATCGTCAACCTGACGGAGATGCTCACCTTTCTGATAATGAATGGCGTGGACATGACCCAGCTGTCGCCAGACCACAATCACCGAAGCGAGCAGAGCGCAATTCTCTTCGCTCTGCACGCAATCCAGCGTGGCGTAATGTGCCTCATCTAATCCATTGATAAAGACGTTCAGCGCGTGCGCTGGCACGATAGCGCGGATGTCATCCAGCATCACACGGCTCACCGATTGTGACAGCAAAAGCCGCAATCTTTTGGTATTCATCTCAATCCTTCGTCCTGATGATTTTCCCAACGTTATACGGATTTAATGCCTGCGGGGAAAGGCTGACAGACGGCTTTGTGTAACTGCCATGTTAACTGTTGCAGTGGCAATGAATCAAAAACTGTGCTGATCGACACAACATATTAGAAAAATAGGCTGAATAATAAGACACTTATAAAAATTAACGTGTGACCTGCCTGCAAATGCGATTTTGTGATCCTTATGTTGATGACCCACCGAATTTTGCCAGCAACCTCCGCTTTCCGGCAGCCATCCAAAGGCTGATGAAAAGCTGCCCACCGTAGACTGCCGGTAATCGGGAAACCGCCGGTTTCCTGTTGGCCTCAACCTTACGAAGGAATAACAATGAACAGTGCCATTATTGCAGGTATTTTCTGGCATCTGGTGGGTGCCGCCAGTGCCGCCTGTTTTTATGCTCCATTTAAGCAGGTGAAAAAGTGGTCTTGGGAAACGATGTGGTCGGTGGGCGGCGTCATGTCGTGGCTGATTTTGCCTTGGGCCGTCAGTGCGGTGTTACTGCCTGACTTCTGGGCGTATTACGGCAGCTTTAGCTTCTCTCAACTGATGCCGGTGTTTCTGTTTGGTGCCATGTGGGGCATCGGTAACATCAACTACGGTTTGACCATGCGCTACCTGGGCATGTCGATGGGGATTGGTATCGCCATTGGTATCACCTTGGTGGTGGGAACCTTAATGACACCGCTGCTGCAGGGCCGCTTTGTTGAGCTGTTCAGTTCGCCAGGCGGACGTATGACGCTGCTCGGCGTATTTGTCGCGTTGATTGGTGTGGGAATTGTTTCGCGTGCCGGTTTGCTCAAAGAGCGCGCGCTCGGCATCAATGCCGAAGAGTTCAACCTGAAGAAGGGGCTGATTTTAGCCGTAATGTGCGGCATCTTCTCAGCGGGCATGTCGTTTGCGATGGATGCTGCAAAGCCCATGCATGAAGCCGCCGCGAATCTCGGTATCAATTCACTTTATGTCGCCTTACCAAGCTATGTGGTGATCATGGGTGGTGGCGCGTTAGTCAATCTGGCTTATTGCTTTATCCGCCTGGCAGTGAAAAGCGACCTCTCTGTACGCCGTGATTTCTCGGTTGCCAAACCGATGTTACTCGCCAATATCGCCTTTGCCGTGCTAGGCGGCACCATGTGGTATTTGCAGTTCTTCTTCTATGCCTGGGGACACGCCAAAATTCCGGCACAGTATGATTTCATCAGCTGGATGCTGCATATGAGCCTTTACGTGCTGTGCGGTGGTTTGGTTGGCCTGGTGATGAAAGAGTGGAAGTCGGCGGGTCAACGTCCGGTACGCGTTCTTTCTCTGAGTTGTGTGGTAATCATCATTGCCGCCAATATCGTTGGATTAGGCATGGCGGCCTGATGAAAAGCCTGGCGCTGCTGCCGTGCGTCAGGCTTTGACCTTTTCAGTTAAGGGTTCACGATGCGGCAGGAAACGCTGCCGCCACGCACTGGGTGTCAACCCGGTTTCCCGCGTAAACACCACCGAAAAATAGTTACTGTCATCGAAGCCACAACGTGCGGCCACTTCACTGATTAAGCAATCCTGCGTGCGTAGTAAATACTTAGCCTGGCACAGCTGTAACTGCCGCAAATAATGCCCCACGGTCATGCCGGTTTGCTGGCGAAACAGTTGTTTTAACGCCCGCTCGCTCAACTGATTCTGTTGGCAAAATACCGCCAAATCGAATGGACGGCTGATGGCGCCTTGCAGCGCCGACATCAGCAGATCCAGCTGCTCACCTTCAGGCAATGCCCAGGGGCGATCGGCCGCATAACCGTGACGGCGTAAAATTAGCGCAAGTTGCAAAAACAGCGCTTCGGAGAGTTGGATTGATAACGAATCACTTTTGCGGCTTTCGCGCTCCAACTGGCTAATCACGCCACGCGCCAACGCCATGCCGCGCGTGGTCAAACGCCAGCAGCCTGGCGAATCCTCTTCTTGCGGTGGCAATAATTGGCTCCAGTCGAGGCTAAGACGGAAACGATCACGACAGTAAAGAATGTTATCCAGCGCCAAATCGTTGACGCTGTCGTAGCTGTGGCAGTCGTTATCGTGAAGGTAAAAAACGTCGCCGCAGGTAATCAACCATGGACGATCGTTTAATACATGCAGACCGTTGCCACGCCAGACGATAACGATTTCACTAAATTCATGGCGGTGCGGAGGGAAGGAGGGTTGCGGCATACGCTCGGCCACCGCAATCGGCAAATTGGTGGCCGGGAAATAGTCTTCGCGCGTTAAAATCAGCGACATGAGGAAACGCTCCAGTTATAGCATCTGCTGGCGCTCCGCTCTGGGCGCGCAGCCAAATTCTCGCCTGAACAGCGTGGAAAAGTGGTTACTGTCACCAAATCCACACTGATAGGCGATGTCTGTTATGCGCATATCGCTATGGCGCAGTAAATGCCGCGCCTGTAACAGGCGAAGCCGATTAAGGTAACGCTGCGGTGTATTGCCGGTTTGCTGCTTCATCTGGCGGTGCAGGGTGCGCAGCGACAATGAAAAACGATCGGCTAATGCATCCCACACAATCTCTTCACTGTAGTGCTCATTGAGCCAGTCGAGCAACCGATGCAAGCGTGCTTCCTGATCCTGAGATTGATCGTTGTGAGCCGCTTCGCGCAACAACACCAGCAGTTGCAGAAAAAGCTGCTCCTGACGTGCGTGACGTTCCAGTGACCACAACTCATGCTGCTTCATCTGCGTAACGATTTGCAGCGCCTGCGCCATCACTTTGTGATTAATGCGCCAGTGCGAAGCGTAATGGTCCTGTTCTTCGCGCGGCAATAGATCCTGCAAACCCGAAAGAAAACGGAATGCTGACGGACTGCGATACAACACATTGGTCAGACACAAATTTTCCGTTTGTTCATATAGGTGGCGATCGTGATCGCGTACGAAGCACACGCATCCCGCAGATAAGGCTTGCGGCTGACCGTTAAACACATGAATACCTGAACCTTGTTCAACCAACACAATTTCATGGAAATCATGATGGTGCTCGGGGAATGCCTGCTGCGGCACACGCGGTTCAATGGCGATGGCGTAATTCCCTTCAGGGAAGAAATCTGCGCTATGTAGAACGGTCATGATTCGCCTCTTGATTAACTTTACCGTTGCCGAGTCTACGCAGGCGCCCCGCACCTTACCTTGAATTTTCACCTTAGTGACGCAGGAAAATGGCTAATTTTTCAAGATCTCACCAGCGTTTAACGGAAATGCGGCAAGGCTCACAACTCTCTCCTTGTGTGGTTCTGTGAGCTTTCTCACGAACTTCTTTGTCAGTCTGCCAGCGACTATTACGCACTGGCAGTTAGGGGAAGGTGGCTAAAAGCAGAGATTTCTAATCTGTAGCCATCTCATCACAGGAAGAACACGCCATGAGTATGCGTAACATTGTTGCCATTGATTTAGGCGCATCCAGCGGGCGCGTGATGCTCGCACAATGGAGTTCAGCGAATCAGCAGATCAGCCTGCGTGAAGTTCGTCGCTTCACCAATCAGCGCGTGCGCCGTGCAGATTATGATTGTTGGGATTTAGACCGGCTGGAGCAGGAAATTCGTTTGGGGCTGGCCCAGCTAGATGATGAAGGCATCTTGCCGGACAGTATCGGCATCGATACCTGGGGCGTCGATTTGGTCTTACTGGATGCTAACGGAGAGCGTGTTGGCGAAGCGGTGAGCTATCGTGACAAGCGCACAGAAGGACACATGGCTCAGGCCATAAACGACCTCGGCAAAGGTGCTATCTATCAGCGCACCGGCATTCAGTTCTTGCCTTTCAACACGCTTTATCAATTGCACGCCCTCCATCAACAGCAACCAGATTGGCAGGCGCAGGTGCAGTATGCGCTGATGATTCCAGACTATCTGCATTATCGCCTTACTGGCCAGATGAACTGGGAATACACCAACGCCACCACCACCCAGCTGCTTAATATCCATAGCGGTGAATGGGACAGTGATTTGCTCGCCTGGGCAGGTGTACCCGCAAAATGGTTCGGCAAACCGACCTCACCGGGCAATACGGTAGGTTACTGGACCAGCGCCAGCGGCAACAACATTCCGGTCATCGCGGTTGCCACGCACGACACCGCGAGCGCCGTTTTAGCAACCCCCTTAATGCAGGATGATGCCGCTTATCTCAGCTCTGGGACCTGGTCGCTAATGGGGATTGAGAGCCTGCAACCCTGCGTCAGCACTGCCGCGCTTAAAGCCAACATTACCAATGAAGGTGGGGCAGAAGGCTATCGCGTTCTCAAAAACATCATGGGATTGTGGCTGCTGCAACGTGTCTGCACCGAGCTGCAAATTACCGATCTCTGCGCGTTGATAACAGAAGCGGCACAGGAAATTGCCTGTAATGCGCTGATAAACCCGAACCACAGCCGTTTTATCAATCCAGACAGCATGGTTCAGGAGATTCAAAACGCGTGCGCCGAACAGAATATGCCCATTCCGCAGACGCCTGCCGCGCTGGCGCGCACCATTTTTGACAGTTTGGCCTTGCTGTATCGCCAGGTGATGGGTGAACTCGGCCAACTGCGCGCCGCGCCGCTGCGCCAACTGCATGTGGTGGGCGGTGGCAGTCAGAATCCGCTGTTAAATCAATTATGTGCTGATGCCTGTCAACTGCCGGTATTGGCAGGACCGATTGAAGCCTCGACGCTCGGTAACGTCGGCTGCCAGTTAATCGCCTTGGGCGAACTGCGTGACGTTAGCGATTTACGACGCTGCATTAGCCAAAACTTCCCGTTAGAAAAATTTGAACCGTTGAACAACAGCGCCTTTGCTGCCCATCAGGCACGCTTTGCGGCGCTAAGCCAACCTGCTAAGGAACTTGCATATGACTAAGCTGATTGAACAGGCCTTCGAACTGGCCAAACAACGCTACGCCGCAATTGGCGTGGATGTGGAACAGGTAATGGCGCAGCTGGATGGCATTCCGGTCTCGATGCACTGCTGGCAAGGCGATGACGTGCGTGGTTTTGAAAATCCGAACGGAGAGCTTACCGGCGGTATTCAGGCCACTGGCAACTATCCGGGCCGCGCCCGCAATGCCGATGAGCTGCGCGCTGATGTTGAAAAAGCGATGTCACTCATTCCAGGCGCAAAACGTCTTAACTTGCATGCAATTTATCTGGAGAGCGACAAGCCGGTCGATCGTGATGCGATTGAACCGAAACACTTCAGCAACTGGGTTGAATGGGCCAAAACCCATAAGCTAGGCCTTGATTTCAATCCAAGCTGCTTTTCACATCCGTTGAGCGCGGATGGCTTTACGCTATCACATGCCGACAAAGGCATTCGCCAGTTCTGGATCGATCACTGCAAGGCCAGCCGCCGTATCTCAGCACATTTTGGTGAGCAGTTGGGCACCGCATCCGTCATGAATATCTGGGTGCCGGACGGTATGAAAGACCTCACAGTCGATCGACTGGGACCGCGCCAACGCCTGGCGAGTGCGCTTGATGACGTGATCAGTGAAAAACTCAATCCCGCGCATCATATCGATGCGGTTGAGAGCAAACTGTTTGGCATTGGTGCGGAAAGCTACACCGTGGGTTCCAATGAATTCTGCCTCGGTTATGCCAGCAGCCGCCAGACCGCACTGACTCTGGATGCCGGCCACTTCCACCCAACCGAAGTTATTTCCGACAAAATCTCCACGGCCATGCTCTATGTGCCTCGCCTGCTGCTGCACGTAAGCCGTCCGGTTCGCTGGGACAGCGATCACGTGGTGATTCTCGATGATGAAACACAAGCCATCGCCACCGAGATCGCGCGTCACAAACTGTTCGACAAGGTGCATATCGGCCTGGACTTCTTCGATGCGTCTATTAACCGCATCGCGGCTTGGGTAATTGGTACACGCAATGCCAAAAAAGCGCTGCTACGTGCACTGCTGGAACCCACCGATCAGTTACGCAAGCTTGAGAGCGAAGGGGATTACACCGGACGTCTGGCGATGCTGGAAGAACAAAAATCGTTGCCGTGGCAAGCGGTGTGGGAAGCCTGGTGTCTGCGCCACGATGTTCCTGCTGATGCCAGCTGGCTGAGCGAAGTCCGTCATTACGAACAACAAACACTGCGTCAACGTTAAGGGACACACCATGCAAAATATTCTCTCTTCCGCTTTTGTTCAGGGAATGGTTAAAGCGACCAGCGACATGTGGTTGAAGGGCTGGGATGAACGTAATGGCGGCAACGTCAGCCTACGTTTACTGCCGGAAGAAGTTAAAGATTTCACCGGTGATTTCTATGCAGAGCCGCGCTGTATTGAACTGACAAAACCCGCGCCGGCGTTGGCCAATGATTGGTTCCTGGTCACCGGATCGGGCAAGTTTTTCCGCAATGTACAAATCGACCCGGCCGATTGTCTGGCGCTGCTGCAGGTGGATGACAAAGGCTTGTCATATAAAATCCATTGGGGGTTGAGTAACGGTGGCTTGCCAACGTCAGAACTGGCAGCCCACTTCCAATCGCACAGCGTGCGCAAACAGATCTCAAATGGCGTTGATCGCGTCATTATGCACTGCCATGCCACCAACTTTATGGCGCTCAGTTATGTGGTGGATCTGGATTCCGCACGCTTCACACGCCTGCTGTGGGAAGGCAGCACTGAATGTCTGGTGGTGTTCCCGGATGGCGTCGGCATTCTGCCATGGATGGTGCCAGGCACTGATGGAATTGGTCAGGCCACGGCTGATGCGATGGCGAACCACAGCATTGTGATGTGGCCGTTCCACGGTATCTTTGGCGCGGGTCCAAACCTCGATGAGACCTTTGGCCTGATCGACACTGCGGAGAAATCCTCCGAAGTGGTGGTGAAAGCACTGTCGATGGGTGGAATCCGTCAAAGCATCACCACAGAGCAGCTGATCGCGTTGGGTGAACGCTTCAACGTTAAGCCGTGGCAAGCGGCTCTGCAGGCGGAACGTAGCGATGTTGCGTAAAGCCTTTGTGATGCAGGTGCATGCACACTGCCACGATGAGTATCTGCGCCGTCATACGCCAATTTGGCCGGAGCTGGCCGAGACGCTGAAAGCGCATGGCGCGCACAATTACGCTATCTGGCTGGATGCTGAACGCAATCTGCTGTTTGCCAGCGTGGAAATTGAGTCTGAAGCGCGTTGGGAAGCAGTAGCAAAAACAGAAGTGTGTCAGCGCTGGTGGGCATCAATGAAGGATTTAATGCCGTCTAATCCGGATAACAGCCCGGTGAGCGCGCCATTAACACCGATGTTTTTCCTACCTTAACGCTCGTTCGCCTCACTCGTAGTATTGAGGCCATAAATTCAGGCCGACACGGAAGTCGGCCCGTATTTTATTGGGTGCTCAATTCACAATATCCCGCGAGAGCGGGCCAGATTGCCATTTGTGTATCCACAATCTGGTCAAGATCGCTGCGATTAGCACCTTCACGAGCACGCACGGACATTCCCTGCAGTAAGCACGCCAGATAGCTGGCTAAGATTGCACTATTGGCACATTGCGGTAACTCGCCGCGCTGCTGCCGGGTATCAAGAAATGCTTTTAACGCGGATTCCTGCGCATGATGCTGCTGCGCCAGCATTTGCGCCACTTCTTGTGAACCAGAAGAAAGTGCGCTCGAGGTACAAATGAAGAAACAGCCTGCTGGCTTATCACATTCGGTGAAGCACGCGGCAGTTGCACGAAAATAAGCTTCAATAGCCGTTTTCACATCTAATGCATCATCATTCAATACTGCGTTACGCTGCGCGCTAAACGTTTCAATATATCGCTGCATTGCCGCACGGAATAAGCCTTCTTTATTTTCAAACTCAGCATAAAGCGTTGGGGCTTTAGCGCCGGTTGCGTTAACCAAATCGGACAACGAAGTGCCTTCATAGCCATGCGCCCAGAACAACATCAATGCCTTGTCCAGGGCATCGTTGCGATCAAACACCTTCGGGCGGCCGCGCGTTTTCCTGTTCACCACATCGTTAACTTCTGTCATTGGGCACCTCAAAGCTAAGTAACACCCAATTAAATTACCGATCACTAAATAAATATGCAAGCGCAGCGCGAAATGAGCCTGTGCGGCTTTATCCGTTCGTGCTTTTGGCTGACGAAAGCACCCAAATGGATAAGTCAAAAAGGGCCGCGAAGCCCATAATCACGCCACTTTCAATTTAAATAACGACCATTAATAAAATGATTGACGCGCGCACCCTTTCGGCAGTAGCATTTAATTAACGGTTGTTAACTTAATTATGACCGACCCCAATTCATCTGTTTAAGAGAGCAAAATTATGAAAAGCATCAAACTGACCCTGGCCGCATTAGCATTGTCTTCAATCGCGTTTGGTAGCATGGCTGCAGACCTGGTAAACGCAGCGCCGCTGAATCAACAACAAGTTGGCGTGATTAGCGCATCAGGCAGCACCAACCTGACCTCGCTGGAGAATCAGCTAGCGGAAAAGGCCAATGCTGCCGGAGCAAAGTCTTTCCGCATCACTTCGACCTCTGGCAACAACAAGCTAAATGGCACAGCAGTAATTTATAACTAAGAGAATGGTGCGGAATGCGATGAAGCATTCCGTGAGAAGTGATTAAAAGGCTTCAGAAGATACACCTTCTGAAGCCTTTTTTTGTTATCCGTTGGTACGGAGTTGCGGGTAGCGACGGAAGATAGCGATACACCACAACAGTGCGGCAAGGCCAATGATGCCGCCGACGTTACCGACATCAGACATTTGCATATGCAGACTGACCTGGTTGCCCAGCAGCGCACCCGCGCCGATACCGATGTTATAAATACCCGAAAACAGCGACATCGCGACGTCTGTCGCATCCGGTGCCAGCGCTAAAACACGTACCTGCATCGCCAACCCAATCATCATCATTGCCATGCCCCAAACGATGCACAACACGGTGATAGCGGCGGGACGGACTGCGGCAAACACCAGCAAGCCCATACATAGCGTGATCATCGCAATCGCGGCGATCAGCATTGCCGAAGGAAATTTATTCCCCAGCGTACTAAACAATACGCTGCCGATAATTCCCGCCGATCCAAACAGCAGTAAAAGTAGGGTGGTGAAATTATCGTCGGCATTGGCAACAATCTGCATAAAGGGTTCAATGTAGCTGTAAGCGGTGTAATGTGCCGTCACCACTACCGTGACCAAAATGTACATCGCCACCAGCGCCGGACGGCGGAATAGCATCGGCACACTGCTCAGTGACCCGGTGTGCTCGCTCGGCAGACGCGGCAGTATGCGCATTAGCAAGATCATCAACACTAAGGCGGAAAGGCCGATCATGCCGAAGGTGGTGCGCCAGCCAAGATATTGACCAACGATACGACCAATCGGCACGCCCAGCACCATCGCCAGCGCGGTACCGGTTGCCAGCATACTCAGTGCCTGCGTTTTTTTCCCCGCCGGCGCCACGCGAATCGCTAGCGAAGCGGTAATTGACCAGAAAACGGCGTGCGCTAAGGCAATACCGATACGTGAGATAACCAGTGAAGTGAAATCCCATGCCACGGAAGAGAGCACATGGCTGGCCACAAACACAATGAAGAGCACCGCTAACAGCAAGCGTCGCTCAATGTTGCGGGTTAGCAACATCAACGGCAGCGACAATAAGGCCACAACCCACGCATAGATAGTCAGCATGATGCCGACGTCAGCAGTTTTCATGTCATAGCTGGCGGCGATATCCGACAGCAGGCCGACCGGTACGAATTCTGTGGTATTAAATACAAAAGCAGCAATGGCCAGCAATACAACGCGTAGCCAGGCCGTTTTACGGGAAACAGTAGTAGATTGCATGGATTTCAAATCTGTCAGACGGCGAGTGAAAGGGCGAGGTGGCACCCCATAAAGTGACCTGAGTCACAAATTGACGCTATTGTGGAGCATTAATGAGCGGAGGGAAACCGTTTGTCGGGATTTTATTACTGAATATTTTTTATCGCGAAAGTGGTTGTTAATAGCCTGAGGTTATTAGGCTTTCTGCTTACAACGCGAGAGTGACTTAGAGCGTTAGCAGTGGAAAGAGGCGACTGGACCCGACGACGGTTTTGCAGCGTTAAGGTCCAGTCATTATTACATTTAAATTTATTGTTATTGTGTAACGCCTCAGTCGTGCTTAACAAAAGAGCTTAAGCACATGGCCATTCTCAAATCATGATTATCAGAGTCGCACCATGTGTTTTAGTGCCACGCTATTTTGAGTCGTCATGTTTTTTTTTACATTAACCGGACAGCAATGCTCGCAGCCCAGCGCGCTGGCATAAAATTTACGGGCTTGCTGAATGGCGGCATTTGGCGTGTAAAAAGTACCAAGAAAACGGCGTACCTCATCGGCGGGCAAGAACGGGCAACCCGTTGCATGTACTACATGGTTGTCGTTATAGCCGGCGTGCTTATCGACGTAATAATAGCGTTCCATCTAACGTCCTCATTGCTGTGAAATAATAAAAGTCTAACTATTGTTGGAATGGAATGAATTATAGCGATGAATGGACGTTTTGTTTTATCTGGGACTGTGAGATCGGCGCATGGTGTGATTGAGAGAAGAGAACGGGGCACATCAGCCCCGTTTAACAGATGAAAGGTATTACAGTTTTCGGCACTGCAAACGCCAACCGACCAGCAAAGCCATTAATAATAGCAGGCTAATGAATGCGGTTACGCCCATCCAACCGTAACTGTGCCAGAATACGCCGCCCAACGTACCCGCCACGCTGGAGCCAACGTAATAGCTGAACAGATAGAGTGAAGATGCCTGGCCTTTAGCACGACGCGCACGCGGGCCAATCCAGCCGCTGGCAACAGAGTGTGCCGCAAAGAATCCGGCGGTGAACAGCATCATGCCGGGCAAAATCAGCCACAGTGAGTCAAACGCTGTCAGCAGCAATCCCGCTAGCATAATCGCAGTAGCGCCGATCATCACGGGAGCGCGCCCAAAGCGGCTGGTCATCGCACCCGCTTTCGGGGAACTCCATGAACCCGTCAGATAGACCACCGAGAGCAAACCCACCACCGCCTGGCTCAGCGACCACGGCGCGCTTAGCAGGCGATAACCGATATAGTTGAACAGGGTGACGAATGCGCCCATCAGTAGAAAGCCTTCAGCAAACAGCAGCGGCAGACCTTTATCGCGCCAGTGCAGACGGAAATTGATCAGCAAACTGCGCGGACGTAATGAGGCCGGACGGAAATGACGTGACGCGGGCAAAATTTTCCAGAACATCAGCGCGCCCGCCAACGCGAAGCAACCAATGACGCCTACCGCAACGCGCCACGAGAAGAAATCGGTCAATACACCGGTTAACAAGCGTCCGCTCATGCCGCCTATCGAGTTACCGCTAATGTACAGTCCCATGGAAAAGGCGATGACACGCGGATGAATCTCTTCACTTAGATAAGTCATGCCAACGGCCGCAACACCGCTCAGCGATAAGCCAATCAGCGCGCGCATCAGCAAAATCCCTTGCCAGCTGCTCATGGTGGCGGAAATCAAGGTACAGATGGCGGCCAGCATTAACGCGGTAACCATTACCGATTTACGCCCAATCGCATCCGACAGCGGACCAGTAAACAGTAAGCCCAGTGCCATTAAGCCGGTCGATAACGAGAGAGAAATGCTGCTTTGCGCCGGGGAAACGCCAAATTGCTGCGAAAGCACCGGCAGAATGGGCTGCACACAATAGAGCAGGGCGAAAGTAGCAAGGCCGGCGGAGAACAGGGCCAGCGTCACGCGCATAAACTGCGGCGATCCGCGTTCAATCCATTCTGAAGGGGTTGGAGCTGGAGCAGGCTTTACGGATAACTCGTCTTCATCGAGTATCACCGCCTGGGAAGAGCGACTCACGGAACATCCTCGTTTAAGCAATCATGGCGTTACTGTAGGAAAGGGATAATAGGTTGTACAATATATTAATAATCTCAAATAAGACGTTTAAAATATGAATGTAGAGTTGCGCCATTTACGCTATTTCATTGCCGTCGCGGAAGAACTGCATTTTGGGCGGGCCGCGCAGCGACTCAACATTTCGCAGCCGCCGCTAAGCCAGCAAATTCAGCAACTGGAACAGGAAATTGGCGCGCAGCTGTTTACCCGCACCAATCGCAGCGTACAAATCACGCCCGCCGGCGCGCTGTTTTTACAGGATGCGCGAGCCATTTTGCTGCAGGTCGAACAGGCTGCCCGTCGCGCTGCGCGCGTGCATACGGGACAGGAAGGTGAGTTGCGTATCGGCTTTACCTCCTCAGCTCCCTTTACCGGCCTGGTTTCAGATGCGTTGTATCAATTCCGCCAGCGTTGGCCGGAAGTGCACATTCAGATGCAGGAGAACAACACGCGGCAGCAACTGGCGCCTTTGCACGATGATCGACTGGATCTTGGCGTGATGCGCAATACGCCGCTGCCCAACGATTTGCAGCACCGCGTATTACTGCGCGAACCGCTGTGTGCGGTGGTGCATTGGGCGCATCCGCTGGCCGATGCTGAGTCGATTTCTATTCAGGCGTTAACCAATGAGCCATTTGTGTTTTTCGATCCGCAGGGTGGCACCGCGTTATACGGTGAAATCCTGGCGCTGCTGCATCGCTATCAAATTAAACCCTTTATTACTCAGGAAGTGGGCGAGGCGATGACTATTCTGGGCCTGGTGGCAACAGGGCTGGGCGTGTCGATTCTGCCGGCGTCATTCCGTCGGGCGCGTCTGGCCGATGTGGTGTGGATCCCTTTACAGGAGAGTGACGCGATTTCTGAGGTTTGGTTGGTCTGGTCGGCGACGCGAGAACCAACGGCGCAAATGACCAACATGATGTCGCTGATGCTGCAAAACGCGGAGAATTAAACCAACGCATTAAGTTGGGTGCAAAGTTTATGTGCGATAAATCACATTTCTAATCAAATATTTGACGTTCCCAGCCAATCTGCATCACCATAGCTGTTGTTTATTTAGAAGCGCGAAAATAATGGGAGTAGGGCGTGAATCTGTACAGTCAACCTGGTCATATTGATCAGATAAAACAGACCAACGCAGGTGTGGTTTACCGACTGATTGACCTTTACGGCCCGATTTCGCGTATTGAGCTTTCTAAACGTGCCCAGTTAGCACCCGCCAGCATTACCAAAATCGTGCGTGAAATGCTCGATGCTCATCTGGTACAGGAAACCGAATTTCAGGAACCGGGCAGCCGCGGTCGCCCAGCGATTGGTTTGATCCTCGACACTCTCGCCTGGCACTATCTCGCCGTACGCATTCAGCCCGGATTCATTACGCTGACGCTGCGCGATCTCAGCAGCCGTGCACTGCAAGAAGATCGTTTGCCGCTGCATGCCAGCGCCGAAAAACCGCTGCTGCAAACCTTGCAGGAGATGGTGAATGACTTCTTTATTCGCCATCAAAGCAAACTGGAACGGTTAACCGCCATCGCCATTACCTTGCCGGGTTTGATCAACGCCGCTTCTGGCATAGTGCATCGTATGCCGGGTTACGACGTTCAGGATATGCCGCTGGCAGAAACCCTGGCGCAGCGCACCGGTTTACCGGTGTTTGTGCAGCATGACATTTCTGCCTGGACGTTAGCCGAAGCGTTGTTTGGCGCATCCAGTGGCGCGCAACACGTGATTCAGATAGTGATTGATGAAACCGTCGGTGCCGGCGTGATCAGCGGTGGACAATTACTGCATAAAAATGGTCGAACGCTGGTGGAAATAGGCCATACGCAAATCGATCCTTACGGCCAGCAATGCTACTGCGGCAATAACGGCTGTCTGGAAACCGTCGCCAGTATCGGAAGTTTGCTTAATCTCACGGCACAGCGTTTGCCGTCACAGCCCGACAGTTTATTGCATCACACGCCGTTGACGATCGAAAGCTTATGCGAAGCGGCACAGCAGGGTGATCGCTTGGCTCGCGATGTGATTGCTGGCGTAGGACATCATATTGGCCGCATGCTGGCGATGATGGTAAACATCTTTAATCCTCAACAAATCCTTATCGGTTCGCCGCTAAATAAGGCCGCTGATGTGCTTTTCCCTGCGGTGAGCAGTACCATTCGTCAGCAGGCATTGCCTGCTTACAGCCGTGAAATCCAGCTCACACCAACGGCTTTCAGCGATCCTGGCACCTTTGGTGGCGCTGCACTCATAAAAGATGCGCTCTATAGCGGCCATTTATTGGTAAAACTGTTGCAGGGATAATTAAAGCTCACCTTAAGTTTGTCCTAACGCAATCTGCCCGTGAAAACATTTCCTTAAACTGCCTCCTTCGCACGTTACACATCGCTTTAATGAAGGAGGAAAAGGGTGAAAACGCTTTTTGTCACCGGTACCGACACCGCGGTGGGTAAAACCGTGGTATCTCGCGCGTTATTGCAGTGCTTTGCCAAAGCGAATTTATGCGCTGCAGGTTTTAAACCTGTCGCCAAAAGCGCGCAACTCACACCTGAAGGCTTACGTAATAAAGACGCACTGTTGTTACAACAGGCTTCGGGTCTCACGCTTACTTATTCCGCCGTTAATCCTATCGCTCTGGAAGAGGATGAAATCAGCACCAGCTCGTCGCTAAGCATTGATTATTCATTGCTTAGTCGCAGTCTCAACGATTTGCAGGAGCGCGCCGCTCGCGTGGTGGTGGAAGGCACCGGCGGCTGGCGCAGTTTAATGAATGACTTGCAGCCTTTATCTCATTGGGTGCGTCAGGAGAATTTGCCGGTTGTGTTGGTTGTCGGGATTAAGGAGGGTTGTATCAGCCACGCTTTACTGACCGCCGAAGCTATTGCTCAGGATGGGTTGCAGTTGGTGGGTTGGGTGGCAAACCGTATTAATCCCGGTCTGGCGCATTACGCTGAAATTATTGATGTTCTTAGCAAAAAACTGGGCGCACCTTTATTAGGCGAGTTGCCTTACCTGCCGCGCGCTGAGCAACGAGAATTGAGCGGCTATCTGAATATTGCGCTGCTCAATACGCATGTTTCGCACGACAACAGTGCAAAACCCGCCGCCTGATGAAACAAAAAGCAGCAAATGATCAGTGGCTGAACCTAAGATTTCAGGCTCAGCCATCCTCTCAGATAAATTATTTACTTTAATTTTCAATTGATTATCGCGATATTTTTGCTTAACCCCGTCCTCTGGCGTGATTCATGCATCAGCTGCTCTGATGAATATCTTGCCGGAGCACCTGTATGTCGCAATCAGATGAGAAAGGTTTGTTGTATGGGCTGAATGACCGTATTGGTGCATTGCCTGCATTTTGTGCCGCATTGCAACATGTGCTGGCGAGCGTAGTTGGCATCATCACGCCGCCGCTCATTATTGGTTTCGTATTGGGATTACAAGCGTGGATCCCTTATCTGATCAGCATGTCGCTGTTAGTTTCTGGTCTCGGTACGTTCCTGCAGGCACGCCGCTTTATGGGCATTGGCGCAGGCATGATCTGCCTGCAAGGCACCAGCTTTGCCTTTCTGGGCGTGATTCTGTCGGGCGGACTGATGGTAAAAGCGCGTGGCGGATCGCCTGAAGAGATCATGGCGATGATTTTTGGCTGCAACCTGGTCGCGGCGCTGATTCCAATGTTGATTAGTCGTTGCATCGCGCCACTGCGTAAAGTGTTGACGCCGGTCGTCACCGGCACCGTCATCACGTTGATTGGTATTAGCCTGATTAAAGTTAGCATCACCGATTGGGCCGGCGGGCATAACGCCACCAATTTCGGTGCGCCTGGCAATCTGGCGCTGGGTGCCTTGACGCTATTGGTTATTATTGTACTTAACCGTTCGCAAAATCGCTGGACGCGGCTGGTTGCCGTCGTGGCCGGTATTGCCGCGGGCTGTATCGCGGCGGCCTTTACCGGTCATCTCAGCCTTAAGCCGATGGCGGATACGCCGTGGCTGGTCTTGCCAGCGCTGTTCCGTTTTGGTTTTGCTTTTGACTGGACCATCTTCATTCCCATCGCACTGGTATCGGTGATTGCCGTGATTGAAGCGGTGGGCGATCTTACCGCGAACTGCATGTTGTCGCGCCAGCCGATTGAAGGCGAAGCATTTGAGCGCCGCATGCAGGGCGGTATTTTCGCCGACGGTATCAGCTGCTTACTCGCCGCCGTTTTCTCCGCATTTCCTAACACCACCTTTGCGCAGAACAACGGTGTTATCCAGATGACGGGTGTCGCCAGTCGTTATGTCGGCATGGTGATCGGCGTGATGCTGGTGCTGCTCGGCATGTTCCCGGCGATTGGTTATTTGCTGCAGCAAATTCCACCGCCGGTGCTGGGCGGCGCCACCATTGTGATGTTTGGTAGTGTGGTCGCGGCCGGTATTCGCGTTATGACGCAAACGCCGCTGGGGCGTCGTGAAATGCTGATTGTTGCCGTATCGTTTGGTATCGGCCTGGGCGTCGAAGCGGTGCCTGAGGTGCTGAAACAGTTCCCCATGCTAGTGAGCAATTTATTTGGTCATGCGGTGACCACCGGCGGACTGCTGGCGATTATGTTGAATATCGTCCTGCCTTCAGAGCGCAGCGAAGCGATAGGGACAGAAACGGCTGAGGAATCGCGTTAACTGAGTGCACGGTATGAATGAGCCGAGGGGCATATGGCAGAGGAGTAAAGCATCCCGCGCCAGGGAAGGCGCGGGCTGAGCCTCAGGGATGATTTATGGCGACTTTACGATCTGTCATATGCCCCTCGGCGACTGCTCGAAGAATTAAGGATTCAACCGCCGGCGCGTACGTCCAGAACTGAGATAGTCCGCAATATAGTCCTGCGATATCTCACCACTGTAGCGGCCTTCTTCATCAACGATTGGCATCCACACCGTGTTGTGTTCATACAGTTTCGATAGCACCACGCGCAGGTTCTCTTCCGCTTTACCCGTCACTTTAAAGGTATGCAGCATCTCTTCGCAGCGGCCAGTGGCTGCACGCGCTTCCCGACGCTTCACAAAGCCTAGCGGCTTGCCATCTTCGTCCACTACGGTGACCGAACGCATATCGTTATCGTCCATGGTCGCAAAGGCTTCCTGTAATGGCGTATTGCGCTGCACGGTGATGGTGGGTTGTTGATCGGTGACATCGCCGGCCTGCACCAGCAACAACCGTTTCAGCGTACGGTCCTGACCAACAAATGAGCCAACAAAATCGTTCGCCGGTTTGGCTAACAGCTCATCCGGGCTGGCGCACTGTACAATTTTTCCCTGACCAAATACCGCGATGCGATCGCCGAGTTTTAGCGCCTCATCGATATCATGGCTGACCAGCATCACGGTCTTCTTCAACTGACGCTGCATCTCAAGGAATTCATTCTGAATCACTTCACGGTTAATCGGATCGACCGCGCCAAAAGGTTCATCCATCAGCAATACCGGTGGATCAGCAGCCAGCGCGCGAATCACACCGATACGCTGCTGTTGACCGCCGGACATTTCACGCGGATAGCGATGCAGGAACTTGGTCGGATCGAGCGCCACCATGCTCATCAATTCAGTGGCGCGTTCGCGGCAGCGTTTTTTGTCCCAGCCCAGCATGCGCGGCACCACGGTGATGTTTTCTTCGATGGTCATGTTCGGGAACAGACCAATCTGCTGGATAACATAACCAATATTGCGGCGCAGGGTGACGGTGTCTTGTCCGCTGGTATCTTCACCGTTGATCAATATCCTGCCGCTGGAGGACGGGATCAGGCGGTTAATCATCTTCAACGTCGTGGTTTTGCCACAGCCAGAAGGGCCGAGCAGCACGCACATTTCGCCTGCAGGTACTTCAAGGCTGACGTTATCCACGGCATTGAGTGACGTGCCGTTCTTTTGCGTAAAGGTTTTCGTCAGGTTTTCCAGTTTTATCATTATCGAATCCCCTTAGGAGTCAGCGCCGACTGCAAACGGTGCAGCAGCCAATCAAGCACAATCGCGAGCAAACAAATCATTAAGGCGCCGGCAATTAACATGCGCACATCGCTGCCGCTGATGCCGTCGAGCAGTTGCAGGCCCAAACCGCCGGCACCAATCACCGCAGCAATCGCCATTACACCTACGTTCATCACCACCGCCGTACGAATACCGCCGAAAATCACCGGCAGCGCCATTGGAATTTCCACCCAGCGCAAACGTTGCCAGAAGGTCATGCCAATGCCGCGACCCGCTTCACGCAGGCCCGGTGACAAATTCTCCAGCGCGGTGTGGGTGTTACGCACAATTGGCAGCAGCGAGTAGAGAAACACGGCCGTAATCGCGGGAAGGGCGCCAATGCCCTGACCGATCATCGAAAACAGCGGAATCATCAAGCCGAACAATGCAATGGTCGGAATGGTGAGTACAATGGTAGCGATGCCGAGCACCGGCGTAGCCAGCCACTTAAAGCGCACAATCAAAATGCCCAGCGGCACGCCAACGATAATGGCGAAACCAACCGCGACCAGCACCAGCCACGTATGTTGCCAGGTCAGCGTCATCAAGGTGTGCCAGTTATTCATGATGTAATGCAAGGTATCCACAGCGCCTCCTTACAGCATGTTCTTAGATTGAAGGAAATCACGCGCCACCTGTTGCGGCGACTGGTGATCAATATCGACACGCTTGTTCATCTCGGTGATCGCTTCGTCGTTAATCAGCGCTGAAAGCTGATTGAGTGCCGCATCTAAACCTGGATGGCTCGCCAGCACATCCTGACGCACCACAGGCGTGACGTTGTAACTCGGGAAGAAGTGCTTATCATCTTCTAACACTTTGAGTTCAAACCCTTTCACCCGTCCATCCGTGGTGTAGATCAAACCTGCATCAACAAAGCCATCGCGAATTGCGTTGTAGACTAAGCCGGGATCCATCTGGCGAATCTGTGGACGATCGAGTGGCATGTTGTAGGCTTTCTGCAACGGCTTCAGGCCATCTGAGCGACCCGAGAATTCCAGATCCAAACCGAGTTTCCAGTTGTGGTCCGGGTCGTTCTTGCGCACCTCTTCTAGCTTCGCTACCAGTTGCGACATGGTATTGATGCCTTCTTTGTCCGCACGTTCGCGTTGCATGGCAAACGCATAGGTATTGTTCATGGGTGCCGGATTGAGCCAGACCAGGCCTAATTTCGCATCTAGCGCTTTTACCGTTTTATAAGCGTCTTCCGTCGACATCGGCTTATTGATGTGATTAAAGATGATCAACGAGGTGCCGGTATACTCCCACATCATATCAATCTGTTTGTTGATCATGGCGTTACGGCTAATGGTGGTGGCGATATTGGTCTTGGGGATCACCTGAAAACCTTTCTTCTCCAACCAAATTACCGTCATCGCTGACAGAATATGCTGCTCGGTAAAGCTCTTGGTTGCCATGGTAATTGGCGTTGCAGCAGCGGCGCTGTGGCTAATTGCCAGCGTCGCGGTCAGTGCCAGCGCAGTATGTTTTACCCAGCGCGCCAGCTTGTTGGCAGTGGCCATCACAAAACTCCTTGTGTTAAGCCGCAGAGTGCGGGCTGAGATAACGTCCCAATGCTGCGAGCAGCATGTCGAGTACCAGCGCAACCAAAGCAGTCGCAACTGCGCCGAGGATTAGCGTAGGGAAGTCGTTAAGGTAAATACCGGGGAAAATCAGCTCGCCAAAGCTACTGGCGCCGATCAGGAATGCCAATGGCGCGGTGCCGACGTTGATCGCGGTGGCAATGCGCACGCCCGCCAGAATCACCGGCAGTGCATTGGGGATTTCCACCTGACGCAAACGCTGAAACTTAGTCATTCCGATACCGTTGGCAGCTTCGATCAGTGACGGCGGTACCGCGCTCAAACCGGCAAACGTATTGCGCACAATCGGCAGCAGCGAGGCGAGGAACAGGGCAATCAGCGCGGGACGATCGCCAATACCGACAATCACCATCGCCAGTGCCAATACCGCCAACGGCGGTAGCGTGTTACCGACGTTAAAGATTTGCATCACGTATTCAGCCCAGCGACGAGCGAATGGACGACTTAACAAAATACCGCTGGGAATGCCTACCAGCAGCGCAAAGAGCATTGACCAAAACACTAAAAACAGATGCTGCTGCCCGAGGTAGATCAAATCTTCCCGGCGATCGCGCAGCGTATTCAGCCCCAGCCCCCATACCAGCAGGGCAATCACCGCGACAATCGCGAGCAATGCCAACCCAGCGCGGCGGGCGAGCGATGCATTTTGCATAGCAAGTGTCTCCCTGATTTGAAAAATCGTTCGATATGGTTATGTCATTCCCGGGATGGCGGCGCAGTGCAAAAAAGAACACACACGAAAATCCTTCACCCCGTTAAATTGCAGTTAAAATGACTGTTAGCAGATACTTTTTCAGTGAATAACTGGAAAGCACCGCTTAGACCTATAGCAATGCTTGACGATAAGCGCCAGTTTTTGCGGCAAAATCAGACAGATAGAAATAATAGAAAACCGCATTCAACCCGCATGGAATAAGGCATCATCTGACAATAAAAAATATTCATCGAAATAAGTGACGGCGTAACATACAGGCGCACGCAGAGGAAACTGGTCCGGTGAATTTTCAGCTAGCCTTGTAATAAATTAGGGAGACGTATGACTGAAACTGCAGAATTGAACACGCAACACCGCCACTGGGTTCTCGTCGGCTGCATGCTCGCTATGTTTATGGCGGCAATCGAAGTCACCATCGTGGCCACCGCGATGCCGACTATCATTGCCGATCTTGGCGGTTTTTCGCAGTTCGGCTGGGTATTTTCCATCTATTTGCTGACGCAAGCAGTGAGCGTACCGTTGTATGGCCGATTGGCTGACATGTGGGGCCGCAAACGGCTGCTGTTTATTGGCGTTTCGCTATTTTTGATCGGATCAATTCTGTGCGGATTCGCCCACAGCATGACGTGGTTGATCCTGTTCCGTGCCTTTCAGGGCTTAGGCGCTGGCGCGATTATGCCGCTCACCTCCACCATCGTGGCTGACGTTTATTCGCCGCGCGAGCGAGCGAATGTACAAGGCTGGCTTTCCAGTGTCTGGGGCGTCGCGGCGATTATCGGTCCGCTGAGCGGCGCGTGGCTGGTGCAGCACTTTAGCTGGTCAGTCATCTTCTGGGTTAACGTGCCGATTGGCGCGATCGCGATGCTGCTGCTGGCGCGTTTTCTTCCCACGCGTGAGCAAAATCAGCAAACCACGCTCAATCTCACCGGCAGCTGCTGGCTGATGATTAGCGTGACCGCGTTGTTAGTCGCGCTGTTGCAGGCAGAGGTGCTCGGCTTCTGGCTGCTGCCGTTCCTGCTGCTGGCGCTGATCGCGGCATGGCGCTTAAAGCATCATGAACAGCGCGCCGATGCACCGCTGTTCCCGCTGGAAATCTGGCGCAGTCGGCTCATCGTTGCTGGCAACGTCGGCAACCTGATTATCGGTGCCAGCATGATGGGTATCAGCGCCTTCCTGCCAACGTGGATTCAGGGCATTACCGGCGGCACGCCGCTACAGGCGGGCAGCGCACTGGCGATGATGTCGATTGGCTGGCCGCTGGCGAGCACCTTAAGCGGCAGATTGATGCTTATCACCTCGTATCGCTTCACCGCACAGATGGGCGCATTGTTGCTGATTACCGGCAGCGCATTACTGCTGTTGCTGCATAGCGATAGCTCAATCATGCAGGCAGGATTTACCGCGTTTGTGATTGGTACCGGCATGGGCATGACCAGCACGACTTTTCTGGTGTCGGTACAAAATCATGCGCATTACGATATTCGCGGCATTTGC
This sequence comes from Enterobacter ludwigii, assembly GCA_900068845.1. Lineage (GTDB taxonomy): Bacteria > Pseudomonadota > Gammaproteobacteria > Enterobacterales > Enterobacteriaceae > Pantoea > Pantoea ludwigii_A. The sequence goes on along the minus strand of CEFQ01000005.1, from coordinate 76,065 downwards.
ACCGCATCTATCATGTTTAGCCGCATGATCGGTTCGGCAATTGGCACGGCGTTATTAGGCGCGGTGCTGAACCTGAATCTGTCGCTGCGTCTGCCGCAGGCGGAAGATCCGATGCAAAAGATCATGTCACACGAAAGTCGCCAGGCGCTGCCAGAAGCGACGCTGCATGACTGGACCGGGCAAATCGCCACCTCATTGCATTGGGTATTTGTAGTGTCGTTGCTGATTGCGTTGTTAACACTGTGGGTCGCGTGGATGATGCCGCGGCAAAGGCCGGAAGTAGAGTAAAAGCAGGGCGGCTATCAAGCCGCCCGAAGAGTTACTGCGCTGGCGTATCCTGAGAGCTGCCTGCGCCGTCTGGCACGCTGCTGTCACCATCACGGCCATTTTTCTTGTAGACGATTTTCTGTGTGTCGTTTTCACAATGACCCACCACCTGTCCGCCCACCTGATCGGCCTGATCATTGGCCACGATATCCAGCGTGAAGTCAGATTCGGCGACGCCGTTGTTAATGATTTTTTTGCTGATATCCGCTTTGACACTTTCACAAGAAGCCTGCGCCAATACCGGTAGCGCGAGCATCGCCATCAGCAGAACTGCATTACGTTTTTTCATCATTCACTCCTTTGGTCAGAATTCCTGTAAAAACTATAGCAGTGATGGCGGATTAAGGTGCAAGCGGGCGTCCGGTCCGGCGATCAAGACAACGCAGCGTGTTGGGTTCCCAATAAGCATTCACGTTGTAGCTTTTCTCGCAGGAGTCGCGGGTATCAAAGGCTTTGTCCGCTTTATCAAACTCTTTCTCCACGCGCGTATTCACTTTATTACGCAGGTTTTTGGTATCGTTCCACTGCTCTTTGCTCTGGCGCGCGGCTTCATTGCTCGATGCGCTGCTGCCATCTTCAATGATCAGGCGATCGGTTTTGGCAGAAGCCAGCGGCGCAGCCAAAAACAGACTTGAAGTCAGCACGGTCGCCAGCAGGGCGGAAAACAGTTTTTTCATCGTCATTTCCTTCAGTTAACACCAGCACAGCCGGGATCGCGGCTGTAACAACTATGGGCGCTAGTATATCATCGCTGCTTCTTTGCTCACCAGTGGTGAGCGCTTTGTTTAGCTTAGAGAGAGATTTTCTATGCTGGTTAAAACCGCCTTGCTGTTTTTTATCACTGCGATTGCGGAAATTGTTGGCTGTTTCCTGCCGTGGCTGTGGTTAAAGAAGGGCATGACGGCCTGGCTGCTGGTGCCGGCGGCGGCGAGCCTGGCGCTGTTCGTCTGGTTATTGACGCTGCATCCCGCAGCCAGCGGACGCGTCTATGCGGCCTATGGTGGCGTTTATGTGCTAACGGCGCTGATATGGTTACGCGTGGTGGATGGTGTGAAGTTAAGTACGTGGGATTGGGTCGGCGCGTTGGTTGCTTTTAGCGGTATGCTGATCATCGTTGCTGGCTGGAGCCGTGTTTAATGCGTTCCGGGAAATCGTAGGGTCGCCATTTATGACGATCGGGTGCGCATTACTGCGCACCTTACAAAATCGCATTAACCTTTATGCACCTTCAAACCTGCAGTGGTTTGCGTTACCGGCATAATCTCCAGCGTATTGATGTTGACGTGCTTTGGCAGCGTGGTGACCCAATAGACCGCTTCCGTGACATCGTCTGCTGTCAGCGCGGTCGTGCCTTCATACACCTGTTCCGCTTTGCCATCATCGCCTTTAAAGCGCACATTGGAGAATTCAGTGCCACCCACTAAACCGGGTTCAATATCGGTCACGCGCAGCGCGGTGCCGTGCAGGTCGGTACGCAGGTTCAGGCTAAACTGACGGACAAACGCCTTCGTCGCGCCATACACGTTGCCACCCAAATAAGGCCAGCTGCCCGCAATCGAACCGATATTTACGATGTGGCCGACGTTGCGCTCTACCATGGCAGGCAGCACGGCGCGCGTCATGTACACCAAACCTTTATTGTTGGTGTCGATCATATTTTCCCAATCTTCAATATTGGCTTTGTGCGCAGGTTCCACGCCCAACGCCAGACCGGCATTGTTCACCAGCACATCAATATCGCGCCATTCAGCGGGCAGGGAAGCGATCACTTCATCGATGGCCGCGCGATTACGCACATCCAACTGCACGGTATAGAGATTGTCGCCCAGCTCCTCTTTAAGCTCTTTTAAACGCTCAGCGCGACGGCCGCTGGCGATCACTTTATGACCTGTAGCAATGAAGCGGCGGGTGATACTTTGACCAAAACCAGCGGTTGCGCCAGTAACAAAAATAATCATCTCACTGTTCCTCAAACGATTTCAGGTTATCAGCCACACCTTAGCATTAACCTCTAACCCGTGCTCATGAAAACCAAATGCAGCTTGTTGCAGGATTTTTCCTGCACGTTAGCAGTGCAACAGCGCACCACAAAGACGCACATTAGCGGGCGATAAACACACTATGCCCGGCAAAAGTTGCCTCGCTATAACATCGCAACCGTTTGCTAATCCAGGCAACCGGTTGCGCATACGATTGCCAGCAAGCTTGACACATAAATCAGCCGAATCAACCTATTATATTGAATTTAAACAGTATTATTTCTTCTTTGCTTTGGCATGCACTTTGCAAACTATCTTTAAGGCAATTACCTGCACATAAAAAAGTACCAAGGAACCGTTATGCCTTACGCACCCGAAACGCTGCTGCGCGCCAGCTTCTTTGATTTCACCGATCTGGCCGCGCAGCCGGATGACATCGCTGCCAATGCGCGCTATCTCGAAGATGGGTTATTAACGCTGCGGGACGGCAAAGTGGTCAGCCTCGAAAGCTGGCAGATTGCAGAAGGCCGTGTGGATCCCACGCGCGTCATCGATCTGCGTGGCAAACTAATCGTGCCCGGCTTTATCGATACCCATATTCATTACCCGCAAACCGAAATGATCGGCGCCTTTGGCGAACAGCTGCTTGAATGGCTTAATCAGTACACCTTCCCGGTGGAAAGCCAATATCACTGTCCCCATCACGCGGCTAAGATGTCGGCGTTCTTCCTGCATCAGCTGTTGTCTAACGGCACGACGACTGCGTTGGTGTTTGGCACTGTGCATAAGCAATCGGTCGATTCACTGTTCAGCGCGGCGCAGCAGCTGGATATGCGGCTGATTGCCGGCAAAGTGATGATGGATCGTAACGCGCCGGAAGAGCTAACGGAAACGCCAGAAGAGAGCTATCAGCACACGCGAGAACTGATTGAACGCTGGCATCAACGTGGTCGCCTGAGCTATGCACTCACGCCGCGCTTTGCGCCAACGTCCTCGCCGGAACTGCTGGATAAAGTGCGACAGCTACGCGAGGAGTTTCCTGATGTGTGGATGCATACGCATTTAAGTGAAAACCAGCAGGAGATCGCGTGGGTAAAAGCGTTATTTCCAGAGCGCGAAGGCTATCTCGATGTCTATCATCACCACCAACTCACCGGCAAACGCAGCGTGTTCGCGCACTGCCTGCATCTGGAAGACAAAGAGTGGCAATGCCTGCATGACACCGATTCATCGATTGCCTTCTGCCCAACCTCAAACCTGTTCCTTGGCAGCGGCTTATTCAACATCAAACGCTGCTGGCAGCAGGGCGTGCGCATGGGCATTGGCACCGACGTTGGCGCGGGTACCACCTTTAATCTGCTGCAAACGCTGGGCGAAGCCTACAAAGTCGGTCAATTACAGCAATACAAACTCAGCGCCTGCGAAGCGTTCTATCACGCTACGTTAGGCGGGGCGCATGCATTGGATCTCGATGATGTGATTGGCAACTTTAACTGCGGTAAAGAGGCCGACTTTGTGGTGCTCGATCCGGCAGTGTCGCCGCTGCAGAAGCTGCGCAACGCCAACAGCAAAGACATCTGGGAGCGACTATTTGTAATGATGACGCTGGGCGACGACCGCAATATCGCGCAAACCTGGGTGAGCGGCAAGCCGGTCTGGCAGCGTGAAACTGAGGAGCAAATCGCATGATTCAGTTCTTACTCAACAATCGTTTAATCACCGAACGCGCACTTGATCCCAACCTCACCGTGCTCAACTATCTGCGCGGTCAGTTGCAGCGCCGCGGCACCAAAGAGGGCTGTGCGTCCGGCGATTGCGGTGCCTGCACCGTTACGCTCGGAAAAGTGGTGAATGGCAAGATGCAATATCAAGCGGTCAACAGTTGTTTAACGCTGGTGAGCAGCCTGCAAGGCAAGCAGTTGATCACGGTAGAAGATCTTAAACAGGGCCGCGAGCTGCATGGCGTGCAGCAAGCGATGGTCGATTGCCACGGCTCGCAATGTGGTTACTGCACGCCAGGTTTCGTGATGTCGCTTTTTACCTTGCAAAAAAACAGTGATGGCTGGAATCGTCATCAGGCGGAACAGGCATTAGCCGGCAATTTATGCCGCTGCACCGGTTATCGCCCAATCATGGATGCGGCGCAGCAGGTCTGTGAACAACCTCATTCGGATGTATTCAATGCTGACGCAGAATCGTTAGTGCAGCGCTTACAGGCGCTTTGCAGCGAGGAAGTACAGATCATTGAAGCCGATGGCAGTCGTTGCTATGTGCCGAAAACAGTAGCGCAACTCGCCGATCTCTATCAGCAACATCCCGAAGCCCAGTTGGTGGCCGGCGGCACCGATCTGACACTGCAAATTACCCAACAATATAAGCGCCTGCCGCTGCTGATTGCGCTGGACCAGGTAGATGAGCTGAAGGCTTGTCATGAAGATGAAACGCATCTTTTTCTCGGTGCCGCCGCGTCGTTGCACGATTGTTATCAGTTCCTGGCGCAGCACATCCCGGCATTTAGCACCATGCTAGAGCGTTTTGCCTCACTGCAAATTCGTAACCAAGGCACTATCGGCGGCAACATTGGTAACGCATCACCCATTGGCGATTGTGCGCCCATGTTGCTGGCATTGAACGCCATATTGGTTTTACAGCAGGGCGAAAAACTGCGGGAAGTCCCACTCGATCAATTCTTTATCGCGTATCGTCAAACGGTATTGCTGCCAGGTGAATTTATTCGCACTATCGCCATTCCTAAAGTGACAGTGTCACCCAGCTTCACCGCGTGGAAAGTGGCTAAACGACTGGACGACGATATTTCCGCGGTGTTCGCCGCCATCAATCTGCACATCAAAGACGAGGTGATAGTAGAAGCACGCCTGGCCTTTGGCGGCATGGCGGCCACACCGAAACGTGCGCTGGCGGCTGAAGCAGAATTGCTCGGCCAGCCACTGAATCTCACCAGCATCGAAAAAGCCTGTGCTGCGTTGGCTGTTGATTTCCAGCCGCTGAGCGACTTCCGTGCCAGCGCTGATTATCGTTTGCAGGTAGCACGCAATCTGTTGCGACGCTATTACGCCCAGGCGTCTGGCGAGTTGACCATTACGGAGGTGTCGCGCTATGTCTCATAATCGCCCGGAATTGAACGAGACGCTGCTGAAAACCCAGTTCGCCACCGCTATGCAAACAGGCGTGGGCCGCAGCAACAAGCACGAAAGTGCCGATAAACATGTCTCCGGTGAAGCGCTGTACATCGACGACAAGCCCGATTTGCCGGGATTGCTGCATCTCTGTCCGCGCCTCAGCGAGCACGCGCACGCACGCATCACCAAACTGGATGTTAAGCCGTGTTACGCGGTGCCGGGCGTGGTCAGCGTGCTGACCTGGCGCGATGTGCCGGGCCTCAACGATGTTGGTCCGCTGGAGCCAGGCGATCCACTGCTGGCGCAGGAGCACATCGAGTATTTTGGTCAGATCGTGATCGCCGTTGCGGCGGATTCGCCTGATGCGGCGCGTGCTGGCGCAGCGGCGGCAATTATTGAATATGAAGTGCTTCCGGCAGTGCTCGACGTGCGTGACGCGCTGGAACAACGCTTCTTTGTGCAGCAACCGCACATCCATCAACGCGGTGATGCTGAAGCCGCGCTAGCGCGCGCACCGCGCCGCATTCAGGGCGAGTTTCACATTGGTGGGCAGGAACATTTCTATCTGGAAACCCAAACAGCGCTGGTGATCCCTGGTGAAGATGACAGCTTGCAGGTTTTCTCTTCCACGCAAAACCCTACGGAAGTGCAAAAGCTGGTGGCGGAAGTCATGGGCATCACCATGAATAAAGTCACCATTGATATGCGACGCATGGGTGGCGGCTTTGGCGGCAAAGAGACGCAGGCGGCGGGCGTGGCTTGTTTATGTGCGATTGCCGCGCGCCAGCTGCGCAAACCGGTGAAAATGCGCCTGGCGCGCCGCGATGACATGCAGATCACCGGCAAACGTCATCCGTTTTTTGTGCGTTACGATGTCGGCGTCGATGACGATGGACGCTTCTGCGGGGTGAAAATCGATTTGGCCGGCAACTGCGGCTATTCACTTGATCTGAGTGGATCGATTGTCGATCGCGCGATGTTCCACGCCGATAACGCCTATTACCTCGGCGATGCGCTGATTACCGGCTATCGCTGCCGCACGCATACCGCCTCAAACACCGCTTATCGTGGCTTTGGCGGCCCGCAAGGCATGGTGGCGATAGAGCAGATCATGGATCACGTCGCACGTGAAGTGGGTCTGGATCCGCTTGAACTGCGCAAGCGCAATTATTACGGTAAAACCGAACGCAACATTACCCATTACCATCAGCAGGTGGAAGACAATCTGCTGGATGAGATGACCGAGCAGTTAGAAACCAGCAGTGAATATGCGGCACGCCGCCGCGAAATCAGCACCTTTAACGCCGGTAATCGTTTTATGAAACGCGGATTGGCGCTGACGCCAGTGAAATTCGGCATCTCCTTTACCTCCAGTTTCCTCAATCAGGCAGGCGCGCTGATTTTGATTTATACCGATGGCACGGTGCAACTCAACCACGGCGGCACCGAAATGGGCCAGGGCTTAAACACCAAAGTGGCGCAGATTGTGGCGGAAGTGCTGCAGATTGATATTAGCCAGATTCAGGTCACCGCCACCGATACCGGGAAAGTGCCGAACACGTCACCCACGGCGGCTTCCAGCGGTGCCGATCTCAACGGAAAAGCGGCGCAAAATGCCGCACAAATCCTGCGCGATCGCATGACGGAGATGTTGTGTCAGCAACATCAATGCTCTGCAGAAGCGGTGAACTTCAGCAACGGCATTGTGCGCGTTGGCGACAAACATTTCACGTTCGCTGAGGTGGCGCAGCAAGCATGGCTTAATCAGGTACCGCTTTCCGCTACCGGCTTCTACAAAGTACCCGGCATTCATTACGATCGCGTCGCCGGACGCGGTAAGCCGTTCTATTACTTCTCCTACGGCGCGGCCTGCTGTGAAGTTTTGGTGGATACGTTGACCGGCGAATACCGTTTACTGCGCGCCGATATTTTGCATGACGTCGGCGCGTCGCTGAATCCGGCCATCGATATCGGCCAGGTTGAGGGCGGTTTTGTGCAGGGCATGGGCTGGCTGACCTGTGAAGAGTTGGTGTGGAACGACAAGGGCAAATTGCTCACCGATGGCCCAGCCAGCTACAAAATTCCGGCGATCAGCGATGTACCCCGTGATTTACGCGTCACGCTGGTAGAGAACCGCAAAAATCCGCAGGACACGGTGTTCCACTCCAAAGCGGTGGGCGAGCCGCCCTTCATGTTAGGCATCGCCGTGTGGTGCGCGTTGCAGGATGCGGTTGCCAGCGTCGATAACTATCGTCGCCATCCGCAACTCGATGCACCAGCCACGCCGGAGCGGGTGTTCTGGGGGATTCAGCGCTTATCAGGAGCGGACCATGATTTATCATGACTGGATCAGCGTGTTACACCGCCTGCGCGAAAAGCGCGAAAGCTGTGTGTTAATCACCGTGCTCAGCGAGCGAGGCTCAGTGCCACGCGATCGCGGCAGCAAGATGGTGGTCAGCGCCAACGACACCTTTCTGACCATTGGTGGCGGCCACCTCGAATATCAATGCATCGCGCAGGCGCGTGAGATGCTACAGCAGCGCTGCACACAGCCGCGTAGTGAAGAGTTTGCACTGGCTGCGCGTCTTGGCCAATGCTGCGGCGGTCACGCCACGTTGTTGTTTGAGCCGCTGATGCAGCAGCAGCCTGAAATTCAGGTGTATGGCGCAGGCCACGTTGGTCAGGCGTTAGTGAATGTGCTCGCGACCTTGCCGTGCCACATTACGTGGATTGATAGCCGCGCCGCGCAGTTTCGTGCAGTGCCGCCCGGCGTGACGGTGCGTCAGGTCGAGGATCCCATCGACTGCGTGCAGGAAGCCGCGCCCGACAGCTACTTTGTGGTGATGACGCACGATCATCCGCTCGATCTGGCGCTCAGTGAAGCAATCTTGCGACGGGGGGATTTTCGCTATGCCGGTGTTATCGGCTCAGCCACTAAAGCCCAGCGTTTTCGTTATCGCTTAGAGGGCAAAGGTATTGCAGCAAATTCCCTCGCACGTCTGCGCTGTCCGATTGGTTTAGCGGATGTGAAGGGCAAGTTGCCGGCGGAAATTGCCGTGGCGGTAGCGGGGGAAATCATCAGCGTTTATCAGCAGCAGGCGATAAGTTGTTGAGTGACGAGGAAACTGCCAGGATAGAAACATCCCGCCGCCGCCGTGCGGCGTTGCTGATTATCAGGAGCGATAATGAATTCACGAACCAATCCTTTTTTTACCGCCAGCACCTTGCCGTATCAAACCCCGCCGTTTGACCAGATTCAGGAAGAGGATTTTCTGCCAGCGCTGCAAGCGGGTATTGAAGAGAAACGTCGTGAAGTGGCGGCGATCGCCAGCAATCCTGACGCGCCAACCTTTGCCAATACCTACGAAGCGCTGGAGCGCAGCGGCCAGCTGTTGAAACGCGTTAATCTGGTGTTTGGCGCGATGACCTCCGCCAACACCAGCGACCGTCTGCAGGAAATCGATGAACTGATTACGCCGCAGCTCACCGCGTTAAACGATGAAATCTACCTTAACAGCCCGCTGTTCGCTCGCCTCGATACGGTTTACCAGCATCGCGGCTCACAGTGCCCAGATGCCGAAGCGATGCGTCTGGCGGAAGTGACCTGGCAGCATTTCCAGCTGGCAGGTGCCAGCCTGAGCGAAGCGGATAAAACCCAGCTACGCGCCTGCAATCAGGAGCTGGCGAGCCTCAGCACCCGATTCGGCAATAAGTTGCTGGCCGCCACCAAAGTCGGTGCTTATGCGGTGAGCGATGTTGCGGCGCTGGCCGGATTAAGTGAGGAGGAGTTAGCACATGCCAAAGCGGCAGCCGAAGCGCGCGGTTTACACGGCGAATGGCTGATTGCGCTGCAAAACACCACGCAGCAACCGGCACTGCAATCGCTGGAAGTGCGCGCCACGCGTGAAGCGCTGTTCCAGCGGGCGTTGACGCGCAGCGAGCAGGGCGATGATAACGACACGCGCGACATCGTATTACGCATGGCGCAACTGCGCGCGCAGCAGGCGAGTTTGCTCGGCTTCAAAACCTATGCCGAATGGAGTATGCAGGATCAGATGGCGAAAACGCCGGAAGCCGCCTTTGCCTTCATGCGCAATATCGTGCCTGCCGCGCGGGCACGCGCGGAACGCGAAGCCGCCGATATTCAGCAAGCGATTGAAGCCGCGCATCACAGTTTCCCACTGCGCGTCTGGGACTGGAATTTCTATGCCGAACAGGTGCGTAAGGCGCAATACGCGCTGGATGAGAGCCAAATCCGCCCGTACTTTGAGCTGAACAACGTGCTGGAGAAAGGCGTATTCTGGTCGGCCAGCCAGCTGTTTGGTATTCGCTTTAGCCCGCGCCACGATCTGCCGGTTTATCATCCGGACGTCAACGTTTACGAGATTTTCGATGCTGATGACACGCCGCTGGCGCTGTTCTACACCGATTTCTTTAAGCGTGATAACAAAAGCGGCGGCGCGTGGATGAGCAATTTTGTCGACCAAACCACGCTGCTTGGCACCAAACCGGTGATTTACAACGTCTGCAACTACACCAAGCCGCAGGCTGGCCAGCCCGCGCTGCTGAGCTGGGATGAAGTGATCACCCTATTCCATGAGTTCGGTCATGCGCTGCACGGCTTGTTCGCCACCCAGCGCTATCCGAGCTTGTCGGGTACCGCCACGCCGCGCGACTTTGTCGAATTCCCGTCGCAGATTAATGAGCATTGGGCCAGCAACGAGGCGGTGTTTGCCAACTATGCGCGTCACTATAAAACCGGTGAGGCGATGCCTGCCGAGTTGCGTGACAAGATGGTGCGCGCCTCGAAGTTCAATAAAGGCTACGACATGACCGAGCTTCTGGCGGCGGCGCTGCTGGATCTGCAATGGCATTCGTTAACCACACAGGACAATCCGCAGGACGTCAGCCACTTCGAATTACAAGCGCTGGCCGCCGAAAACATTGCGCTGGCGGCGGTTCCGCCACGCTATCGTTCTAGCTATTTCCGCCATATCTGGGGCGGCGGCTATGCAGCCGGTTATTACGCCTATATCTGGACGCAGATGCTGGCCGACGATGGTTATCAAGCCTTTGTCGAGCGCGGTGGATTGACGCGTGAAAACGGCCAGCAGTTCCGTGAGCATATTCTGTCACGCGGCAACAGCACCGATTTGCAGCACCTGTGGCTGGCGTGGCGCGGCAAAGAGCCGGAAATCGGCCCAATGCTAAAAAACCGTGGTCTGGAGGAAGCGTAACGACTCTTTATAGCAGCGCATTGGCTCTGCGGGGGGGTTACCTGGTCGCCATGAATGGCGACCCTACAGGCGTTACAGCGATGGTGATTCAGAAATACGCATTGATGCTGCAGCGTGGGTGTTGAGGCGACATCCGAGCCCGCTGAACGAGTGAAGGATTCCAGGACGAGTCGCAGGGATGCGGCGAGAGGCGGCGCTGAGCAGGAGCGAATCGCCGCCGGTCCGTCAGGAATCGTGAGCGAGTGAAGGAACCGCGTAGCGGCGGGCTGGGCTGGCGCAGGGCCGCGGAGTGCTGAGGGCGCGGCCTGGCGCCCTCTGCTCGGTCGCCGCACGGCATAGCTGAAACTGCCCCAGCCGATAGCGAACGAAAGTCGCTCGGCGCTTAGCTTAACTGATCGGCACTACGCCATTCATGGCGACCCGGTTCACCCGAGCGGCCCGCCTTCAATCGTATCGCACATACCGGCCAGCACGCGCTCGCCGGTTTCGTTTTTCAAGTCCGCATACCACGCCGCCGTCACCGCCGCGTCTTTCGCGTGGGTGACATCGCAGCGTTTGCGCGCTTTTAGCACCAAATCTTTGGTGCGATCCACGCGACGTGTTTCATAGCGCAGTAGCGCATCCTCAATCCCCAGCGAATGCGACGCCAGCGTCTGCGCCAGCACAATCGCATCTTCCATCGCCGCACAACCGCCTTGCCCAATATCCGGCGTGGTGCTGTGCGCCGCATCGCCGAGTAACGCAACGCGACCTTTAACAAAACGGCTAAACGGTTCGATATCGTGGATTTCCACGCGGTTAGTGGTTTCGGGATTGAGGCGTTCAATCAGGCGCTGCACCGGGGCGGCCCAGCCGCTGAAGTAGCCCTTGAGATCGCTTTTCAGCGTCGCGCGATCTTCCGGCAAGCCTTTTGGAAGCGGCACATCGAAGAAGAAGTAGAAGCGATTATCGCTGACCGGCATCAGCGACACGCGTTTGCCTTCGCCGACAAAGGTGGTCCACTGATCGGCGGGCGCAATCGCTTCATCAATCGTCACCAATCCGTTCCAGTTTACGTAACCGGCGTAACGACGCTCTACGGTCTCACCGAGCACATAGTGGCGAATCACTGAGTGCGTACCATCGGCAGCAACCAGGAAATCACCCTCGGCCTGGCTACCATCATCAAACCAGGCGGTGACGCCATGCTCGGTTTGCTCTACCTGCGTAACGCGTTTGCCAAAGCTGATGCGCGAACGTCCGTAGGTATCGATCAGCATCGCCTGCAATTCGGCGCGCGCCACCGGATAGGGGTATTCACCCACCTGTTGCACCAGCGGTTTCATGCTAAAGCGGGTGAGCGTGCTACCGCTATGCGCATCGTTGTAGGCCATAAATGCCATGTTGCCGCCCAGCGCGCGCAAGGGCTCTTTCATGCCTAATGCATTGAGACATTTCACGCCGTTGGGCCAGATGGAGATTGCGGCACCCACCGGCTTCATCTCTTTCACTGCTTCAAACACCGCCGTATCAAAACCCGCTTTCTCCAGCGCAATCGCAGCACTCATACCGCCAATGCCCGCGCCAATCACAATCGCTTTCATATCCGTCTCCTTTGCTATGCATTGGAGATTGCAACTTTTGTACCAGGTTGTGTGACTGGCCAGAATGCATCTAACTAATTGATAATAATAAATCATGTCAGTATCACAGGCTGTTGCGCTGCACTAACATGGCGCAGCGCACTGCACTGCAGCAGGGCAATTTGTGCGCGCGTGTGAATCGAATGTTTCAACATGGTAATTGGCTACGCAACAGCCATACTCTTTACACCCTTTCTGCGAGGAATCATTCATGAAATGGATAATGGTTTTTGCCTTGCTGTTCAGCGCCAGCGTGCTGGCACAGCCGGAATGGCAGCCCGAGCGAAAAGCACCGCTGGTGCAATTCACCCCGGTAGCTGCGAAGTGCGATGTGTCGTCGTGTCAGCAAAACTGCTATGTGCAGCAATCACAGTGTAAAAATGATAATAACGGCGGCTGTGGCTCGCTAGCACAAATTTGCGTGCAAAACTGTACCAGCCAGTGTCGTTAAAGGTGATGCCACGACGCATGCGTACCGGTCAGCGAAGACTGTTGTCCACTTTGATGCGGCGGTCAAGTGCGAAGGGCGCAGAGGTGGCTTGTGCAAAAAGGGCAGTGGCAGCGGGATGCCCGGGATTAAGGATGGCGTTGTCTTCGCCGGTGAGAATGCTCGGTACCGTCAACAGCAAAGGAAAGCCGCCTTGCAGATTGAGGAACGCGGCACCAATCGCCTGCGTCTCTTCCTGCTGCTGATACGTTTCCCAATTGACCGGCAACTTACTGCTGTCCAGCGCCATGATTTCACGCTCAGGAATCGGCAGGGTAAAAATCACAAAGCGGCTCTTCTCCAGCATGGCTTTACCGGCGTGCACCACCAGTTCTAGCGTGGCGAGCGCCTTCGAGCTGCTGAGATAAACGGTCTTAATGCCCGGCGGATTCCAGCGTCCACCCCATTTTTCAGCGCCAGCGCCGCTGAATGCATCGCTGGCGTACTCTTCTTTCACTAAACGATAAAACAGTCGGTAGGGCGCATCCGGTTCCTTCCGTGGCGTCATTACACAATTACTCCGTGTTCCAGGCGGCCAATCAGCGTTAACACCGCATCGCAGCCCGCAGGCGTGCTCAGCATCTCCATGGGCAATGCATCATCCAGTGCCAACGCAGGTTGATACATCCAGTGCATAGCAGCGTCAACGTCACCGGCAAATAATTGCAGCACGGCATCCAGAATTTCGAACACCTGATACACCCGTGCGCCTTGCTCCACGGAGAGCTGCGACCCGGCTTTCTCACGGCGGCGATATGTATTGCGATCGATCGAGACCATTTGGGCAACATCCAGCGGCGTCGCTTTCAGTACCGTTGCCGCGCGCTCAACGATGCCGACGTCCAATCCTTCGGTGATCAGTTGGTGTGCTTTCAGCGGATTACGCGGCAACCCCATTTGATCCATAAAAGAGCGATGGACGTGTTGGATCAGCGTGGGATCGAAGACGCGCGCAGCATTGCCGTGATTGAATGGCGATGCAGTTGTCATAACAACCTCCTGATTAATGTTCATTTGAACATTTTGATAGCTCAAGTGTACATTACCGCGCAGAGGTTGTCATTTTTTGTACGCCCGGAAAACTCACCGGCTGCTAGTCAACAATAAATAATGTTGCCCCGTTCACGGTTGAAGATCGGTGCGCTTCTGCATTGTCCGCAACCTGATAACTGACACCCGGCGTGAGCGTGAAGGAACGACCATCATCCAGTTCGGTCACCATTTCCCCTTCGAGACACAGCAGAATATGGCCTTTACTGCACCAATGATCCGCCAGATAGCCCGGTGAATACTCCACCATCCTCACCCGAATATCACCAAAGTGCTGAGTGCGCCACAGTGCAAAGCCTTTATCGCCGGGATGGTTTTCAGGCTCGACGTCGTTCCAGGTGGTGATGCCGAAAGGAAGCTGATTGATCTGCATGCGGATATCCTTAAAGAGGTAATACTTCCATGATTAGCAGCGAGAGGGCAATGAAGCCAGTAAAATCAACTCACTTCTTCGCACAGCTCGCTGATCCCTGTAGCGTTATGGGTGACTCGCATGACGCGGTTCTTCCGGAAAAACCGTGGGATTAAGACCGGTGAGTCCGTGCAACCGCGCCAGATTGGCGCAGCCGCGTTGCAGTTGCTGCGCGCATTCGCTGTCGCTCCACCCGAGTGTCATTGCCATTATCTGGGCGATCTCCTGCACCAGCGGCGCGCTAAGTTCACCACAAATCGCCAGCGCGGTACGGCGCACCAGCAAATCCTCCAACTGACACACCTGTTCATGCTCAATCAGGTAGCGCAACTCGAGATCGCTGTAAGCGGCGTGATGCCATCCCTGGCTCATGCCGCGCTTTCGCCGACGTCGTGTCGGCTCATCCGGGCCGTCACTCTGCGCTCGGCGCTGCGGATGGCGCCCAACACCGCCGCCTGTGAATGCAATATCTGGTCTGGAATTTCGCTGGCTGAAGGTTTATGCGAACCTGGTCGCCATGAATGGCGACCCTACAAGCGTTACAGCGACAGTGATTAGGAGATAAGCATTGATGTTGCAGCGTGGGTGTTGAGGCGACATCCGAGCCCGCTGAACGAGTGAAGGATTCCAGGACGAGCCGCAGGGATGCGCATGAGATGCTCCAGTTCCAGTACGCCTGCATGAGATCGTAGTCGCTGGAGCAGTATTAAAGGACGGAAGATGAACTAATTGTTATGCAAACCATCCGTGGTTGTAATTGTGTTCACTTAAAGGGTGTTATTGGTCTATAAAACTGAGGTTGAAACGTTGCTGTGCTCATGCAACTCAGCGCATCGGTAATGTCTTTTGCAAAACAGGAATGAATTCATGCTCATCACTTTTAGCGGATTACCCGGCACCGGCAAAAGCACCATTGCACGGCTATTGGCGCAGCAGCTTGGTGCGGTTTATTTACGCGTGGATACCATCGAACAGGCGCTGCGATCGGTAAAAGAGAGCGAGAATGCTATCGGCCCGGAAGGGTATTTCGTCCTCTACGGATTGGCGCGCGAGAATTTGCTACTCGGTTCCACCGTCATTACCGACTCGGTAAACGACTTGCAACTGATCCGCAATGCTTATCGCGATATCGCCTTGTTAAGCGGCTCGCCGCTGCTGGAAGTCGAAGTGATCTGTTCCGATCGCAACAAACATCGCTTTCGCGTCGAAAATCGCGTTTCCGATATTAAAGACTTGAAGCTGCCGGACTGGCAGGCGGTTGAGCAGCGAGAGTACCAGCCATGGGAACGCGATCACCTGCAGCTTGATAGCGCAATCCTGTCGGCCCAGCAGTGTGTGGATGCCATTCTACAAGCGCTCCCACTTTCATTTGAAACTCAACAGCGCATTTAAATGTGAGCAGCATCATTGTTTAAGTGTTTCATGGTTGTTAAATGCTCCGCTTTTGTTATGAATGAATAGAAAATAAGTTTCGAATGAAGCATTCAGGTTAACAAATCGGAGTATCTCATGAATCACACTTTCACTTCATTGCAACAACCCGATGATTTCAAACACAACATTCGTCAGATGAAAATAGCGCTGAGAGAGCAGATCGGTGATGTCGAAGGTCTGTTTGAACAAGTCAAAAGCAAAATCGTGAGTGAAATCGCCGCTGCTCGCGCGGAAGAGGCGCGAAACGGCAGCGCGTGGCCACAAATAAGCCAGGATGATATCGCCGCAGGACGCATCAGTGATGAGGTAAGGGATCATATTCGTCGACGCGGATGCGTGGTGGTTAAGCAGACTTTCCCGCGCGAGCAGGCGCTGGCCTGGGACGCGTCGATGCTCAAGTATCTTGATGACAATGATTTCGACAACGTCTACAAAGGGCCGGGCGATAACTTCTTCGGCAACCTCGACGCATCACGTCCGGAAATCTATCCGATTTACTGGAGCGATGCGCAGATGTCAGCGCGCCAAAGCGATGCCATGGCCCAAACGCAATCTTTCCTCAATCGCCTGTGGAAGTTTGAATCACGTGGCACGCGCTGGTTCGATCCTGATGTCAGCATCATTTATCCCGATCGTATTCGCCGCCGTTTACCGGGCACCACCTCAAAAGGCCTCGGCGCGCACACCGATTCGGGCGCGCTGGAGCGTTGGTTATTGCCGGCGTATCAGCAGGTGTTCAGTAAAATCTTCACCAACCAGTTTGATCAATACGATCCCTGGGATGCGGCGCATCGCACCGAAGTGAATGAGTATCAATCGGGCACCACCACCAAGTGCTCGGCATTCCGCACTTTCCAGGGCTGGACCGCGCTGTCGGATATGCAGATTGGTCAGGGCTTACTGCATGTGGTGCCGGTGCCAGAAGCGATGGCCTATATGCTGCTGCGTCCGTTGTTGAAAGATGTACCGGAAGATGAGCTGTGCGGCGTTGCGCCGGGTAAAGTGCTGCCCGTTTCCGCGCAATGGCATCCGGAACTGATTGCAGGATTGTGTTCTATTCCCGCGTTGCAAGCGGGGGATTCGGTCTGGTGGCACTGCGATGTTATCCACTCGGTCGCGCCGGTAGAGGATCAGCAAGGCTGGGGCAACGTGATGTACATTCCCGCCGCGCCGCTGTGCGAGAAAAATGCGGCATACGCGACAAAAGTGGCGCAGGCGCTGTCGACGGGTGCGTCGCCAGGCGATTTCCCGCAGGAGGATTACGAAACGCAATGGCGCGATCGTTTCACCCTCGACGCGTTAAATGCCAATGGTCGCCGCAGTCTGGGCTTGGGTTAAATTTCTGGTAAGCTTGGCAAAAATTTCACAACAGCGGGTGTTATGAACGCACGTCATCAGCAGATTATCCACTTGGTTAGCGAGCGCGGCAGCGTCAGCGTCAATGAGCTGGCGCACATCACTGGCGTCTCGGAAGTGACGGTTCGCCAGGATCTCAATCACCTGGAGAAAGGTGGCTTTCTGCGCCGCGTGCACGGCTCTGCCGTGGCGCCAGAAAGTGATGACGTGGGCGCGCGCATGCAAACCCGCTTCGCGGTGAAAAAGCGTTTGGCCGAGTACGCGGCATCGTTGGTGAACAGCGGTGAAACGGTATTTATCGAGGGCGGCAGCACCAACGCATTACTGGCGCGTGAACTGAGTGAACGCAACGATATCACCATCATTACCGTGAGCCATTACATTGCGGGCTTGATGCGCGAAAAGGGCGGCGATGTCATCATCCTTGGCGGTCTTTTTCAGAAAAGCAGCGAGTCGGTAGTGGGGCCGCTGACGCGTTTATGTATTCAGCACCTGAATTTCCATAAGGCGTTTATCGGGATTGATGGCTGGGATGCGATCACCGGCTTTACCGGCCGCGATATGCTGCGCTGTGACGTGATGAATGCCATCATGGAAAAACCCACGCACACTATCGCATTAACGGATTCCTCTAAGTTTGGCCAGATTCATCCGTTTGCGCTGGCCCCCACGCAGCCATTTAAACAGGTGATCACCGACGCCGAGCTGGCGCTTGTTTATCAAAAGGCGCTGCAGGAGAAGGGCGTGGAAGTGAGTTTGGTGTCGTAAAAAACGTAGGGTCGCCATTTATGGTGTAATGCTTGTCAGTTAAGAGATGAAACCCTATTACCGAGCGCACATATTGTAGCGGCGCAATTCATTGCGCGATAAATCGCGCGGCTACGGAATGTGCGGTGATTAGATACGGTGCTTAACTGTTCGGCATGACGCCATTTATGGTGACCCATTAATCAGCTCACCATTACCCCACCAGCGCCAGTGCCGTCACTTCATCGGTAATCAACCCCGTTACCAGCCCGCTGGCCAGCACCGCGCGAATGGCATCGATTTTACTGCTGCCGCCCGCAAGGGCGACAATCTCAGCGCGATGCGAAAGATCGAGATCCACCGACAAAGTGCGTGCCGTCAGGTTGGTGCGGATCATCTGTCCGTTGGCATCGAAGAAGTGACCCAGCAGTTCTCCGACCGCGCCGGATGAGGAGATATCATTGATCTCCGCTTCATCAATCATGCCCGCTTCAACCAACTGAGCGGCGGGCTCCACGGTACCAATTCCCACCAGTTTGACTTCACTCTGCGCCGCCATGGCAAACACTTCGCTCACGCCGCGCTGCGCCAGTAGCACGTCGCGGTCTTCCTGAGTATTCGCAAAAAAAGGTACCGGCATCATGTAAGCCTGCGCACCGGTTTTCTCAGCAATGCGATGCATTACATCGTGGGGATTGAGCGCGTAGTTGCGGGTTAAACAGCCGAGCAGTGAGACAAAGCGCATATGTGGTGCATCGATACGCGGCAATTGGTGGATGGCGGCGGAAAGGGTGCGGCCATGTCCCAGACCCAGCGTGGTAGAGGGCGACGCACTGAGCAGGTTACGCAGGTAATCCGCGCCCGCCATACCCAATGCGCGCACCGGTAAACCTTCTTCACCGAGATCGGGCGCGACATGACAAAAGTTCAGGGCGAATTTCGCACGCAGCCGATCTTCTAACGCGACGCAGGCGACGATATCGCCATCAATCGACACTTTTACCGCGCCTTCTGCCACCATGCGCGCAATCATACGGTGCGTTTTCACCGACGGCAGCCCGAGTCGTTTCGCCACTTCCGCCTGCGTTAAACCGCCGACGTAGTGCAGCCAGGCGGCGCGCAGCGCCAGAGATTCGTCGCGTTCAGTCGAGGTTGGTGCCGGTTTCATTGTTTGTACATCCTGTTAATTAGACAAATGCAGATCCTGCACGCCGGTATCAATATGTCCGGCCCAGAAGGCGACGCTCTCGGCGATCTCGGCCACCACCTTGCTGTCGGTTGGCTCGCGTTCTTTAAAACTCAGTTCAAGGCAGATTTCATTATCCTGCGCACCGCCGCGCGCCAGTGCATCTAACAGCGGCTGCGGCTGAATGCGGCCGCCGGTATTGTACTGCAAGGTAAACGGTCTGTGTCCGCCTTTGTCCAGCATGCTCTGTTTAATATGAATAATCGGCGAGTAACGCGGCACCGCTTCCGCCCACGCGTAGGGATCGTTATCGCGCGGGTCAGCGGACGTGACATCACCGTGATCGATATCCGCCATCATCCACATCGGCAACGCCATCGAGGCCGCGCTCAAACGCTGCTGCAGCGCTAAGCACGCCGGAATAGTTTCACCAAACTCGCGGCCCACGCTCATCGGTTCCCAAAACAGGTATTTCAATCCGGCGGCTTTGGCATGTTCGGCAACGTCGGCCCAGCAATCCATCGCGATATCGATCAGCGTCTCACGGCGCGCAACATCGTTGAAATCCTGCTGAGTGAAGATGGCAAACTGCGATCCCACCGCGTCACCGCCCAGTTCCGCCGTGATATCCGCGAAGGTTTTAAACCAGTCAACGTAATAACGGCGCACTTCGACGTCAGGATGGCCAAAATGGTTGAGACGGCCATAAGGCCCGGTCATGCCGGATGTCACGCGCACGCCGGTTGAACGCAGCGCCTGCTGCATCCGGCGCGTCATGCGCGTGATGGTCGCCGCGGGCCAGCCGGGATTAATGAATTCGTGTGTTAGCTGCAGATCACGAATGCGGATCTGCTGCGCCACGGTGGTAATCAAATCGTGCGGATCGGCAAAGCGGTTCACTAGCGGGTTAGTGTTCAGTGATAGCGTTAACGGCATGATTCACCTCTTATCCAGCATGCGCACGCAGCGGCGCGGGAGCAGCAAAGGTGGCGTTGAACCACTGTGTGAAAGCCTGTTGCTGTGCATCATCGAGGTGCAACTTGTGCTTGGTGCGGCGCCACAGTACATCTTCGGCCTGTTGTGCCCACTCGTTTTTCACCAGATAGCGCACCTCGGCTTCGTACAGTTGCCCACCAAAGTGACGGCCAAGATCGTTCAGCGCAGTGGCGTGACCGATCAGCTTATCGATACGCGTGCCGTACAGTCGCGCATAGTGTTTACGCAGCGGCTGCGGCAGCCACGGCCAGCGCGCTTTGACCTGTTCTAAGAAACTGTCGAAATCGGCATGAGGCATATCGCCGCCCGGTAACGTGGCGGCACGCGTCCAGTCCGCGCCCATATTGGGGAAGAATGGTGCCAGTTTCTGTACCGCGTGTTCGGCCAGCTTGCGGAAGGTGGTGATCTTGCCGCCAAAGACATGCAGCAGCGGGGCATTTTGCTGATCGTCGAGATCAAACACGTAATCACGCGTCACCGCCGAAGGATTGCCTTTACCGTCATCAAACAGCGGACGCACGCCGGAGAAGCGCGTGATCACATCGCTGGCGCGCAGTTTCACCTTGAAGTAGCGATTCACCACGTCGATAAGATATTGCTGCTCGCTGTCGTCGGCGGTCACCGCTTCCGCTTTGCCTTGCCAAGGAATGTCGGTGGTGCCGATCAGCGCTTTGTCGCCTTCGTACGGGTTAATAAAGATCACGCGCTTATCGGTGTTCTGCACCAGATAAGCCTGCTGACCTTCCCAGAATTTCGGCACGATGATGTGCGAGCCCTTGACCAGCCGCACGTTGCGACTGCTTTTGGTGTGCGTCACCTGATTGACGATATCCAGCACCCACGGCCCGGCGGCGTTCACCAATACTTTGGCAAACACGGTGCGCGGCGTACCGCTGGCATCCTGCAGGGTAATTTCCCACTTACCGTGATGACGTGTCGCCGCCACGCAGCGCGTGCGCGGCAGAATAGCGGCGCCGCGCTCGGCGGCATCCAGCGCATTCAGCGTCACCAGCCGCGCATCATCAACCCAGCAATCGGAGTATTCGAATCCTTTGCTGTAATTGTCCAGCAGCGGAGCACCTTCGGGATCGCGCTGTAAATCCAGCGAGCGCGTACCCGGCAGTTTCTGACGGCCGCCGAGGTGGTCATAGAGAAACAGGCCGAGGCGCACGAGCCACGCCGGACGATCGGTTGGGCTGTGCGGCAAGACAAAACGCATCGGCCAGATAATGTGTGGCGCGGCGTTGAGCAGCACTTCACGCTCGATCAGCGCTTCACGCACCAGACGAAACTCGTAATACTCCAGATAACGTAACCCGCCGTGTACCAGCTTGCCGGAACGCGATGAGGTGCCCTGCGCGAGGTCATCTTTCTCACACATCATTACCGATAAACCGCGGCCGGCCGCATCGCGCGCAATACCGGCACCGTTGATACCGCCGCCAATCACAAACAGATCCAGCATGTGTTCACTCATGATTTACTCCTCAAAACTGTTTTAGCGCGTGCCAGGCGGCAGGCAGATCGTTACGCATCTGCTGATAGGTGTGGAAAAGCGGGTCATAGCGCTGCATCAGTTCGCTAGCGGGCGCTTCTGGCGCATCCAGTAGCGGCACAACCCAGGTTTTGACGCAGCTCTCCATCGACGGATAAGCGCCAATCGCCACTGCCGCCATCATCGCGGCACCGGCCGCGCCGGCTTCGTCACGCTGGCTGATGCGCACCGGCGCACCAATGCAGGCAGACAAAATCTGGCGTAACGGCTGCGAACGCACCGCGCCGCCGGTTAAACGGATTTCGCCCGGTAAACTGCCCATCGCCTGATAACAATCGCGTGCCGCAAAACCGATGCCTTCAATGACCGCCCGCACCAGATCGCCAAAATTGTGGGTGTAACTCAGGCCGGTAAAACTGGCGCGCGCCTCGGCATTGACAAACGGCCCGCGCTCACCAGCAATCGAAATATAAGGGTGATAGAGCAGGCTGCCGGGTTGCGCGGCATTGAGCCAACGATCGATATGGCTCACCAAACGGGCATGATCGATTTCACAACCAAAGCTGTTAAGCAGTTCGCTGGCGAGATTCAGCAACCAGTCGAGATTGAGTGTTGATGCCATGTTGGTTTGCACCTGCGTGACATATCCCGGCCAGGGCAGCGGAATCACGTAGCCGGTTTGCGCCGGATTAAGCCACACGTCGTCAATGGTGACGCTGCGCAGATGCACGCCGGTTGATCCAACAATGGAGCAAGCGGTATTGGCTTCGCCGGTGTGCACACCCGCGCCAAGCGCGGTCATCGCCATATCGACATAGCCGAGGCAGACAGGTGTACCGGCACGTAAACCGGTGGCCTGCGCTGCTTCAGCGGTTAACGGATGGGTGGTTTCGGTGCCTTCAATTATCTCCGGCAGCAGATGGCGACGCTGTTCCAGCCCCAACGCGGCAATCACCTGGTCGTCATAACGCTGGTGGCGGAAGTTACCAAAGGTAAAGCTGGCCTCGGAAGGATCGGTGGCGCGAATGCCAGTGAGGTTGAGGTAGAGCCAATCTTTGCAGTGCAGCGCCACTTCGCTGTTGGCTAACAGCTCGGGATAAAAGTGATCCATGTGCGCCAGCTGCGCTCCCTGCTGGCAGGTGTTGAGTCCGGTGCCGGTGGCGCTGAAGCGTGCGGCGGCTAACGGATGCTGATTGAGTTTTTCTACCGTCGGCGCCGCACGCGCATCCAGCCAGATCCACGCATCGCCAACCGGCTGATTGTGCGCACCTACCAGCCAGCTGCCGTCGCCTTGTGCGGTGACGGCAACCGTCACAACACGCGCGGCGAGGTTGTCGATGCGCTCACTCAGATTGCGAATCGCCGTGAGCGCATCCTGCCAGGTTTGGCTCATTGACTGCTGCGCTGCGCCGCCTTCGCTGCGGTAATAACGGTTGCGCACCGATGCGCATGCCAGTTGCGTGCCTTCCAGATCAAACGCCACCGCTTTAACCACCGAGGTGCCGGAATCCAGACCCAGAATGATATCGCCACTGTCCACATACACCTCCGAAAGAAGAAGAGTTCAGTTCATCGTCGCTACCGCCTAAAGCTGTTAACGACCTGTGATGAATTTGCTAAATAATGTCTTACACCACTTCTCACTGAGATAACATATCATCTGTATTATTTTTCGATAAAACCAATAAATTTCACTCCGGATAGCGAAGGCGATCACGAATTAGGTGTTAAAAACTCACGATGAGAAATGATGAACCAGGTTAAAAAGGCTTGCGGGGCGCGGTTTAATGCAGTTTGTGACGTGGCCGACATCAATTAAGCGATCCAGATCGCTGTCCTGAAAAAATTGCGCGACACCTGTTGACAATTTAGTCACATCAGCACAATTCTCATCACACAAGTTATCACACTTATAACATTATCAGCGCGAATATCGCAGCTGATGTCAGTGAGAGGTCATGTTATGTCCGATGTCTCAATCCAGGCCCAGCAAATCTCACGTAAGCGCGTCCGGCGCTATACCGCCATCGGCGTGGTGGTGATCGCGGTAATCGCCGCGATGGCACTCGACACGAAAGTCGTCAAAATGGGCTCCGCCGACGACGTGCAGGAGCAGGGCTTCTCGCCCGACAGTTATGGTCAGAAAACCTTCCCAACGATTCAGCAGGATGTGACGTCACGCGCAGTCGAGGCAAAAATCGTAGCCGACGCGCTGCAAACGAATCAGCAGGAAGCGGTGCAAAAATATGGCGTGGGCGCGCCGCTGCCGGTATTCGCCATTAAGTTCGCAGGCGTGGTGCAAGCGGGCCAGATGGGCATCTTTCCGCTGAAAATCGATGGCTTACCGGCAGATATGCAAGTGCGGCTACAAACCGGTCCGGCGATTACCGGCACCGACCTGCGAGACGCCAGCGGCAAGATTCAGTTCGGCGATTTCACTAATCAAATCGACTATCAAAATGCCGGTTCGGCGATCAATCGCGCGATGAAAAGCGCGGTGCTCGACAAGCTGGATCGCGATGCGTTACCGGGCAAAACCGTGCAGGTGGTTGGCGTGTTCCGCTTACTAAACGCGAAGAACTGGATGGTGACGCCGGTCAGCATGGAGGTGAAATGAAACCGTTCAATGTCAATCCCGCCTTGCTCAAAGGTGAAGTGATCCTGCAGGCGCGCAACGTCAGCAAAACCTACGGCTCCACACACGCGCTGAAAGGCGTCAATTTCGAAATTCGCCGCGGCGAAGTGACCACGCTGTTTGGTGAGAACGGCGCGGGTAAATCGACGCTGATGAAAATTTTGTCTGGTGTAATTACGCCAACAACCGGGGAAATCTTATTACACGGCGAGGAGAAGACCTTTCGATCCGCCACCGAAGCGCGTGACTGCGGCATCTCGATTATTCATCAGGAGCTTAATCTCGCGCCGAATATGAACGTGCGCGACAACATCTTTATGGGCCGCGAAATCATGAAGCCGGGCGGCGTCGATTATGCCGAAGAAGCGCGCGTGACGGCGCACCTGATGGCCGCGCTGGAAGAGGAGATCGATCCGCTGACGCCGGTAGAGAACCTGCGTCTTGGCCAGCAGCAGATTGTGGAGATTGCGCGCGCGCTGTCGGTCAATTCGCAGATTCTGATTATGGATGAACCGACCTCGGCACTGAGCGCAGCGGAAGTGGCGGTGCTGTTCCAGGTGATCCGCGATTTAACCAGTCAGGGTGTGGCGATTGTCTATATCTCGCATCATCTGGAAGAGGCGCTGGAAATTACCGATCGGGCAGTGGTGCTGCGCGATGGCGTGATGACCGCTTATGCCAAACGCGATGAGATCGATCTGGAATGGATCGTGCGCAACATGGTCGGCGATCATTTTGATTTGGGTTCGCCGCCACAGGGTTACGACTTTGGGCTACCGGCGCTCACGGTGCAGGATCTGACGCTGAAAAGTAAAACCGGCATACGGCTGGTGGATAACTTATCGCTGGCGGTACAAGCCGGAGAGATCGTCTGCATTTACGGCCTGATGGGTGCGGGCCGCACCGAGCTGCTGGAGTGCATCGCCGGACGCTTGCAGCAAAGTAGCGGCCACATTCTGTTGCAGGACACCGAGATCTCCTCGCTCAACATTTCCCAACGCATTGAAATTGGGCTGGCGCTGGTACCGGAAGATCGGCAGCGGGATGGCCTGGTGCAAACCATGTCGGTGGGCGAGAACCTGTCGCTCGCCAGCATCGGCGACTTTGTGCGCGGGCTGGTGCTCTCCAGAAGCCGGGAAAAACAGCTGGTCAATGACAGCATTCGCAACGTCACGGTGAAAACCGCCGGCGGTGAAGCGGCGATTGGCTCGCTCTCCGGCGGTAACCAGCAAAAAGTGGTGATTGGCAAAATGCTCGCCACGCGTCCGAAAGTGATTTTGCTGGATGAGCCGAGCCGCGGTATCGATATCGGCGCGAAAGCGGAAGTGTTTCGCCTGTTAGCCGAGAACGCCAAAAAGGGGCTGGCGGTGGTTTATACCACGTCGGAAGTGGGTGAGTGCCTGAGTATTGCGCATCGCATTGTGGTGATGAGCAAAGGGCGCATCTCTGCCATCTTCGACGCGAGCGTCAGTAAAGAACGCATTATGGCCGCTTCAGGCGAGTCTCTGGTTGCATGACATGAAAAGTGGAGCAAAAGGTATGAGTGACAGAACACAAACGCTGGATACGCCGCCGGTGATAACCAGGAAAAAGAGCGACAAGCAGCTGAATGTGGCGCGTCTGCTGCTGGAAGGGCGCGCATTTATCGCGCTGCTGGTGATTATCGCCACCTTCTCCTTCCTGTCGCCTAACTATTTTACCGGTGCCAACTTCCTGACCATGGCGTCACATGTGGCGATCTTCGGCTTACCGGCGATCGGCATGCTGCTGGTCATTCTTAACGGCGGCATTGATTTGTCGGTGGGATCCACGCTCGGTCTGGCCGGCGTGATGGCTGGATTTATGATGCAGGGCATCAATCTGGAAGCGCTCGGCGTGGTGCTCTATCTGCCAGTGTGGGCAGTGGCGATCTTAACGCTGGTGGTGGGGGCGCTGGTGGGCCTGGTGAACGGCGTGCTGATCGCCTGGTTCCGCGTTCCGGCCTTCGTCGCCACGCTGGGCACCATGTATGTGGCGCGCGGTATTGCGCTGCTGATCACCAACGGCCTGACCTACAACAAACTCTCCGGTAGCGAGGCGCTGGGGAATACCGGCTTCGACTGGCTCGGCTTTAATCGCATCTTCAACATCCCGGTTGGCGTGTTGGTGCTGGGCGTGGTGGCACTGGCCTGTGGTTTCCTGCTCAGCCGTTCGGCATTTGGTCGCTGGCTGTATTCGTCCGGCGGTAACGAACGTGCGGCCGATCTGTCGGGTGTGCCGGTGAAACGCATCAAAATCAGCGTCTATGTGCTATCCGGCGTCTGCGCCGCCTTGGCGGGACTGGTGCTCTCCTCACAGCTCACCTCGGCGGGGCCAACCGCCGGTACCACTTATGAACTCACCGCGATTGCGGCGGTAGTGATTGGTGGCGCGGCCTTAACAGGTGGACGCGGCAACGTGCGCGGCACGCTGCTTGGCGCATTTGTGATTGGTTTTCTCTCTGATGGCCTGGTGATTATCGGCGTCTCTGCTTACTGGCAGACGGTGTTCACCGGTGCCGTGATCGTGCTGGCGGTATTGCTCAACACTCTGCAATACGGACGGCGCGCTCGCTAACTCACGTGCGCTGTTTCAGCAGCGTGCGGATATCCGTAAAACCTGTACCCCTAATAATAACGGAGCACCAACTATGTTCACAAAACGTCTCTTCATCGCGGCCGCAGCTATGGCCATCACCACGTTTGCTGCACCCACCTGGGCAGATAACGGGTTAATGACCATCATCGTTAACGATCCTTCCAACCCTTACTGGCTGACAGAAGGTCAGGTAGCGCAGAAGGCCGCTGAGAAGCTTGGCTACAGCGCCAAAGTCAGCGCCCACAAAGGCGATACCAACACTGAAAGCCAGCTGATTGATACGGCGATTACCAACAAATCAAAAGCGATTATTCTCGACCCGGCGAATGCTGATGGTTCGGTCGGTTCGGTGAAAAAGGCCATCGCCGCCAACATTCCGGTATTTATCATCAACGCCGAGCTCAACCAGAGCGGCCTCGCCAAAGCGCAGTTGGTCTCTAACAACGCGCAGGGCGCGGCAGTCGGTGCGATGGAGTGGGTGAAGCAGGTGGGCGATAGCGCTAATTATGTTGAGCTGGTGGGGCCGCCGTCCGATAACAATGCCGCCACCCGCGCCAACGGTTTTGATACCGTGCTGACGCAATATCCCACGCTGAAAAAAGTGGGACAGGAAGTGGCAAACTGGGATCGTACGCAGGGCTTCAACAAAATGCAGTCGCTGCTACAGGCCAATCCCAACATCAAAGGTGTCATCAGCGGCAACGACGAAATGGCACTGGGCGCGATCGCGGCGCTTAAAGAAGCCGGTAAGCTGAATCAGATCAAAGTGGGCGGTTTTGACGGTTCGCCGGATGCAGTTGACGCAGTGAAAGCCGGTACGCTGGCCTATACCGTGATGCAGCCGGTGGCGCAATTCGCACAGAAAGCGGTTGAGCAGGCGGACAGTTTCCTGAAAACCGGCAAAACCGGTGCGGCCTCCGAGAAGCAGCTGTTTGACTGCATTCTGATCACCAAAGAGAATGCGGGCAACTTCGCTTCGCCGTTTGTGTTGAAGCAGTAAGTTAAACCTGGTCGCCATAAATGGCGACCCTACAACAGACCTATGCGGATTTTGTAGGGTGCGCATTAATGCGCACCAGGACAATTTGCCAAAACATGGTTTAAACGCTGTAATGAGTGCCGAACCCGCTTTTCGCTTCACACCGGATAAAATATGGCGCACAACCCGCAGGACTCTTCCCTTAATGTGTTTATGGCCGAAGCCTTACCCAGCGATAGCCGTCAGGCGCGCCAGCTGGCCCGTCGCCAGTTAATCGCCGAAGCGGTGATGGCCGAAGGGGCGATCCGCATCGAAGATATCACCGAACGCTTCGGTATCAGTTTGATGACCGCGCATCGTGATATCGACGAAATGGTAGAACGTGGCTTACTGCACAAATCGCGCGGCGTGGTGTCTGCTACGCCAACCAGCCTGGTTGAATCCAGCGATATCTATCGCGCCACGCGTCAGCTGGAAGAGAAACAGGCGATTGCCGATGTGGCCGCCAGCTATCTCGAACCGGGTCAGGCGATTTTCCTTGATGATTCCACTACCGTGCTGCAAATGGCGCGGCTGCTCTCGGCACGCGCACCGCTAACGGTGATCACCAACTCTTTGACCTTAATGAACGAGCTGCGTAACGGCCGCGATATCACCCTGATGGGGCTGGGCGGACAGTTTTATCACTGGTGCAATGCGTTCATGGGCCGCATGACACGGGATGAAATTGCCAGCCTGCGCGCCGACGTGTTTTTCGTCAGCATGTCAGCGATCATCGACGATGCAGTGTTCCACCAATCCGCCGAAACGGTAGAGACTAAGCGCGCGATGTTTGACGCCGCGCAGAAGCGTATTTTGATGATGGATAACACCAAGTTTGAACGTCGAGCGTTGCATCGCTTTGCTCATCTGAGTGAATTTGATGTGGTGATTGTCAATCAGGGCACGCCGGTGCCTATTTTGCGTCGTATGCAGGATTTAGGCGTGAATGTCGTCGTTGCACCGATGAAAACGCACAGCGCCTCCATTCTCTAGGGGCGCCATTTATGGCGACCGATATTTACATCCGATAATTTACGTTAATTTAAATAACTACAAACTTGATTGCTTTTTTTAGTTTCTTTAACACTCTTAATAAATATTCAGGGGTTTCCTGGCTATTAATTTCCCAAATTGCTCTAAGTTTATATTTCGGCCCTATTTCAGAATGATGAGGTATCTGATGCTGATTAAACTTAAACGCACACGAACGCATGATGAGGACAGGAATCTGGCAATGTGGCTCGCCACTGCTGCCGGCGTGCTCAATGCGATCGCCTTGGGGGCGTTTGGCTTTTTCCCCTCACACATGTCAGGGAATACCTCACAATTATCCAGCGAAGTGTCGAACGTTAATTTCCGCGACATCACCTTTTTGGCCACTATCCTGTTTGCCTTTGTTTGTGGTGCGGTTACAGCGAGAATGGTGGTGATCAGCGGTTTAGCGAATGGCAATCGTATTATATTTTGCCAAATACTGTGGGCTGAAGGGCTTGCTTTAATCGTGTTATCGCTGTTTGAAATGTTCTTTTATTCATCGGCTAATAATCGCGAAGTCATTGTGATTCTGGGCTTCCTGATGGGCGTACATAATTCAACGTCAACGCAATTATCCAATGGCCGCGTACGTTCAACCCATATTACCGGCACGCTGACAGATGCGGGGATATCCCTGGCATCCGTAATAGCCGCGCTGTTTCGCCGCGATCCCTCAAAAAACATCTCGGGCCAGAAACGTCAGTTATGGACGCATCTGACCACCATTTTCTCCTTCCTGATTGGCGGTATTGTCGGTTTGCTGATGTTTAAACATCTCGGTTTTAAAGCCATGGCGATGGTGGGTGGCATATTAGTGATTGTTGCCACGCTGGCGATGGTCAGAACCGTGGTGCGCGTTAAACGGACTGCGGCCTAGAAAAAAAAAATCGCATTGCGGCTGTGGTTTAGCCGCTTCGCTAGTGCCAACACTAAATAGGAATTTTTACCTTCCGCCTGATATCAAAACACCTTAAATTCACGCCGACGAGCAGTGCCAGTCACAACAGATTGGGTATTTTAACAACAATCAAATCAACACTTTTGCATGCCATACATTCATGGCAGTGAGGCTTTGTATGCTTTTAAAACGCAGCTGTAAAATTGCTATTGTTATGTTGGTGATGTTTTCTGTTACCGCTTGCGGTATGTCGCATCGTGGCCGAAATACCGCAATTGGCGCCGGTGTTGGTGCGGTAGGCGGGGCGGTATTAACCGGCGGCAGCACCTTCGGCACGCTCGGCGGCGCAGCCATCGGTGGTTTAATTGGTCATGAAGTGAGCCGTTAATTTAATGACGGCCACGTTATAGGTGCTGGCAAAGAAAGAGTAATAGGCGTATTTAATTACCGCGTTAAATGATTCACTTGTAAAAAAAGTCGCTCAAGGGCGGCTTTTTTTTGCCTGTTAGCCATCTGTTCCCACTGCTTAAGAAATATAATGCCGTGCAAGGTCGATGATTGAGTGACGAATTTCGCGGTTGATGACGTATCTTTATCCCACCCTTCTCGACACATTTCCAGGCCACATTACGTAATGAGTGTTTCAACCGGCATCTCAATGAAAATTCTGGCTGCACTCAGTTCAACGCTGATGCTTGCCTGTGTTAAAGGCCTCGGCGGAAACGTGCCTGTTGGCGAAGTCATCTTTTTCCGTTCGTTTCTCGCCATGCTTCCTTTACTGCTTTGGCTGCGACTGCAAGGAGGGGTGAAAGAGGGGATAAAGACCTCAGACGTCAAAGGACATTTTTTGCGTGGGCTAGCAGGAACGGGCGGCATGTACCTGAGTTATCTTTCTCTACTCTACATTTCCCTGGCCGATGCCACAGTGCTTAACTACGCAGCACCGCTTTTTACCGTTATTCTTGCAGCTATTATTCTGCGCGAAAGGGTGAAGTTTTATCGTTGGATAGCGGTGCTAACAGGTTTCGCGGGCATTGTGGTAATGCTTTCAGGCCTGATCGCTTTTTCCGGTTCCTCAATCAGTTTTGCTTCTTCTGCAGGCGTGATGCTGGCAATCGCCGCCGCGGTATGTACTGCCGGAGCCTCGATACAAATCCGCTTGCTAAATAAAACAGAAAAACCCGGCGCCATCGCTTTCTGGTTTGCGGTCATGACCGCTTCAACATCACTGCTTACCCTCGCCGCCGGTTGGAAAATGCCTGATAGCCGTGAACTGCTGTTACTTGTCGGCTGCGGTTTGTTTGGTGGAATTACGCAAATCCTTTTGACGCTCAGTCTGCGATATGCAGACGCTTCATTGCTGGCACCATTTGATTACACCACGCTGATTTGGTCAGTATTGATTGGCTTTATGTTCCTCGGGGCATTACCGGGGATTAATACCTTTGCGGGTGCGGCGCTGGTGATGGCGGGTGGGCTGTTTTCCGTCATTGGCGAGCAGCGGCAGCGTAAAGCCACAAATCTTCAGTTAACATAGTTTTTAAACAGAGTTCGCAGGAGAACAATGATATACATTGCGTCAACACTAAGCTGTGACTGCATTACCAAATGGTCACAAGTTGTTAATCAGCGCCTGTTGCGCTAAGCTGGAAAAATGACTAAACACACAAATGCAAACCCTTTAAGGGGACCTACAGATCATACCATTCGTGATCAGGTTGTTGCGGCTGCAACAGCCCACTTCGGTCACTATGGCTATGAGAAGACAACAGTATCGGATCTTGCAAAATCCATCGGATTTTCCAAGGCCTATATATATAAGTTTTTCGATTCTAAACAGGCAATTGGCGAAGTAATCTGCGCTAATCGTCTTGACATGATCATGACTATAGTCAATGCCGCGATTGATGATTCGCCAACGGCATCGGAGAAGTTGAGGCGGATGTTGAAGGCGCTGACGGAGGCCGGTAGCGACCTCTTCTTTCATGACCGCAAGCTCTATGACATTGCTGCTGTTGCTGCACAGGAACAATGGCCTTCCGCAGCCTTACATGAAACGCGTCTGCAGCAACTTATTGCAAAAATTATTGCTCAAGGGCGCCATTCGGGGGAGTTTGAAAGAAAAACCCCGCTCGACGAAGCCACACAGGCTATTTTTCTGATCATGAGACCTTATATTAGCCCCGTCCAGCTCCAGTACAACCTTGAGACAGCGGCGTCGGCTACCACACTCCTTTCTTCCCTTATTCTGAGAAGCCTGTCTCCGTAAAATTGTGACCATTGACTTTTTTGGTCACTAGAATGAGAATGCGGTTACTTTAGCTTTACATTAACCAGGTAACCCATGCTCAGGATCAAACCTGCTACTTTTGCTGTCTGCCTGTTGCCGTTAGCCCTTGTGGCCTGCGGCGACAATTCCACCGCCGACGATCCGCGCACTCAGCCTCCCCTTGTCAGAACCGTGGACGTAGCACGTTCTAACGACGCATACCGTTCATTTACCGGTGTTGTGGTTGCACGAACGCAAAGTGACCTGGGCTTCAGGGTGCAGGGTAAAATCCTCGAACGCCTCGTTGATGCGGGTGAGACGGTCAAACGGGGTCAGCCACTGATGCAGCTGGATCCTGTCGATCTCACTCTTCAGGCTCAGGCACAGCAACAGGCGGTCATGGCCGCGCGCGCGCGCGCCAGACAAACTTCGCAAGATGAGGCGCGATACCGTGGGCTCGTAGGTACGGGAGCCGTTTCAGCATCGGCTTACGATCAGATTAAGGCCGCAGCAGACACCGCAAAAGCCGACCTCAGTTCTGCGCAGGCGCAGGCAGATGTTGCGCAAAACGCAAAAAGTTATGCCGTACTGCTGGCTGACGCCGATGGCGTTGTCATGGATACGCTCGCTGAGCCCGGCCAGGTGGTTAGCGCCGGTCAGCCAGTGGTCAGGTTAGCCCGTGCCGGTCAGCGTGAAGCCCTTGTTCAGTTACCCGAAACGCTCAGGCCTGCGCCAGGCAGTAAGGCTGAGGCAACGCTTTACGGTGATAAAAACCAGTCAGTAAATGCCAGGCTTCGTGTACTTTCCGACGCAGCCGATCCGGTTACGCGCACATTTGAAGCACGTTATGTGCTGACGGGGACTCTGGCTGACGCCCCCCTTGGCGCTACCGTAACGCTTCATATTGCCCATGAGAATTTAACGCGCGACGTAGTGCAGGTTCCAGTAGCCGCACTCATTGACCAGGGTAAAGGCCCCGGGGTCTGGGTCATTGCAGGTCAGCCCTCACGCGTATCATGGCGGCCAGTAACTTTACTGAGCCTTAGCGACGATGTGGCAAAAGTCACGAGTGGAATCACTGCGGGTGAACAGGTGGTTGCTCTGGGGGCTCATCTGCTTCATGACGGCGAAACCATCCGCGTGGCCCGTCAGGGCGATGGTTCCGTTGCCGGGGGGCCTGACCATGAGTAACCCGCGTTTTAACCTTTCGGCGCTCGCCGTTCGGGAGCGTTCAATTACTATTTTTCTCATCATACTGATAACGGTCGCCGGCATCCTGTCTTTTCTGGGGCTTGGCCGGGCAGAGGATCCGCCTTTTACCGTCAAGCAGATGACCATCATTACCGCATGGCCGGGTGCAACGGCCCAGGAGATGCAGGACCAGGTCACAGAACCGCTTGAAAAGCGTATGCAGGAGCTTAAGTGGTATGACCGGAGTGAAACCTATACCCGTCCGGGCATGGCGTTCACCACGTTGTTCCTGCAGGACAGTACGCCGCCTTCTCAGGTGCAGGAAGAATTTTACCAGGCACGAAAAAAGCTTGGTGATGAGGCAAAAAATCTGCCGACAGGCGTAGTCGGCCCCATGGTTAACGACGAGTTCTCCGATGTCACTTTTTCACTCTTTGCTCTGAAAGCAAAAGGCGAGCCTCAGCGTCAGCTGGTTCGCGATGCGGAATCACTGCGCCAGCGGCTTTTGCATGTCCCGGGCGTAAAAAAGGTCAACATCATTGGTGAGCAGACTGAACGCATCTTTGTCTCTTTTTCTCACGACAGGCTTGCCACGCTGGGCATTTCTCCTCAGGACATCTTCTCAGCACTGAACAGCCAGAATGTCCTGACGCCAGCAGGGTCAATCGATACTCAGGGACCTCAGGTGTTTATCCGCCTTGACGGTGCTTTTAACAAGTTGGAACAGATTCGTAAAACGCCCATCGTGGTTAATGGCAGAACGTTGCTTCTGTCGGACATTGCCACTGTTGAGCGTGGATATGAGGATCCCGCCACGTTTCTGATCCGCAATCAGGGAGAACCGGCTCTGCTGCTTGGCATCATCATGCGGGAGGGGTGGAATGGCCTTGAACTGGGGAAATCACTGGATGCGGAAGCCGCCAGGATCAACGCATCTATGCCACTGGGAATGACGCTGACCAAGGTCACCGATCAGTCAGTCAACATCAGCTCTGCTGTCGATGAATTTATGCTCAAATTCTTTGTCGCGCTGCTGGTAGTCATGGTTGTCTGCTTTGTCAGCATGGGATGGCGGGTCGGTGTCGTGGTGGCCGCCGCCGTGCCCCTTACGCTGGCTGTCGTCTTTATAGTGATGGAAGCAACAGGTAAAAATTTCGACCGCATCACCCTTGGATCATTGATTCTGGCACTTGGACTTCTGGTAGATGACGCCATCATTGCTATCGAGATGATGGTGGTCAAAATGGAAGAGGGCTACGATCGCATTAAAGCGTCTGCGTATGCGTGGAGCCATACTGCCGCCCCGATGCTTGCAGGTACACTGGTGACGGTCGTGGGCTTTATGCCTAACGGCTTTGCGCAGTCTACCGCCGGCGAATATACCAGTAATATGTTCTGGATTGTGGGTATCGCACTGATCGCATCATGGGTCGTGGCCGTGGTATTCACTCCCTATCTGGGCGTTAAGATGCTGCCGGAGATCAAAACGGTAGCGGGTGGGCACACCGCGATTTACGACACGCCACGCTATAACCGTTTTCGCCAGGTACTGTCCTGGGTTATCGCCCGGAAATGGATAGTGGCCGGGACGGTTATCATCGTCTTTACCATTGCCATTCTTGGTATGGGGGTCGTCAAAAAACAATTTTTCCCGACGTCCGATCGCCCTGAAGTGTTGATTGAGGTTCAGATGCCTTACGGCACGTCAATTGAGCAGACCAGTGCGACCACTGAGAAAATTGAGAGCTGGCTGAGAAAGCAGAAAGAGGCCAGAATTGTCACCTCTTATATCGGTCAGGGTTCGCCCCGTTTCTATCTTGCTATGGCGCCTGAGCTTCCTGACCCGTCATTTGCGAAAATTGTGGTGCTGACCGACAATCAGGACGCTCGCGACGTGCTCAAACACCGAATTCGTGAGGCAGCCGCAAGCGGACTGGCTCCTGAAGCGCAGGTGCGTGTAACACAGTTGGTATTTGGTCCGTACTCACCTTATCCGGTGGCTTACCGCGTTATGGGGCCGGATCCTGCAAAACTGCGTGAAATTGCGGGTGAAGTAAAAGCAGTGATGCAAGCCAGCCCGATGATGAGAACCGTCAATACGGACTGGGGACAGCGCGTGCCAACCCTCCACTTTAGGCTGAATCAGGATCGCCTGCAGGCTGTCGGACTGACGTCAAATGCCGTTTCTCAGCAGCTCCAGTTCCTGCTCTCCGGCGTACCCATCACATCCGTCCGTGAAGACATTCGTTCTGTACAGGTCATGGGGCGTGCGGCAGGGGATATCAGGCTGGATCCTTCAAAAATCTCCGGATTCACTTTAGTGGGATCATCTGGTCAGCGCGTACCTTTGTCTCAGATAGGCGAGGTTGAAGTGAGGATGGAAGACCCTGTTCTGCGACGTCGCGATCGCACCCCAACCGTTACTGTACGGGGCGACATTGACGACAACATGCAGCCCCCAGATGTTTCTATGGCAATCCTGAAACAGTTACAGCCCATTATCGCTAAGCTTCCGGTCGGATACCGTATCGAGCAGGGCGGGCCTATTGAAGAGTCTGGAAAAGCGACTAAAGCAATGGCTCCACTGTTCCCGATAATGATTGCCATAACGCTGCTGATTATCATTTTACAGGTGCGGTCAATGTCAGCGATGGTGATGGTGTTCCTGACTGCCCCGTTGGGACTCATAGGGGTGATACCAACACTATTGCTGTTCAATCAGCCGTTTGGGATCAATGCGCTCGTTGGACTCATCGCGCTGTCAGGGATTCTGATGCGTAATACGTTAATTCTGATAGGTCAGATCCATCAAAATGAGCGGGAAGGCCTGACGCCCTTTGAGTCCGTCGTGGAAGCAACTGTGCAACGTGCCCGGCCCGTACTGCTGACTGCAATGGCCGCAATCCTGGCGTTTATCCCCCTTACGCATTCCGTTTTCTGGGGAACGCTGGCTTATACACTGATTGGCGGAACATTTGCCGGCACGATAGTGACGCTGGTCTTCCTGCCCGCTATGTATGCTATTTGGTTCAGAATACGTCCCGTAAAGGAAGCGGCGTGATGAATCAGTGAAAGTCACCAACTGACTGCTCTGCACCATGAGAATATGCGGGGCAGCAACTGCCGAGCAACATTAAAGATGGCGGGAAATATCCTGGTTGAAATAACCCCATCCTGAAATAACCTGGTGTGATAATTGTGATTCAAAGAGTTTGTATAAATCAGAGAATTTAATTAAGCCTGGGCGGATATGGGAATGAGCCTTAGTAACAATGTATGGCCTATTAAAGACTGGGAATTTAAATAACGGTGTAGCTCACAACTGCGCTGAGTATTGCCACCTCATTTTTTAACAAAAATTCATTGGCTAGTACATTTGAGCATGAGTACACGATTATGATTAAAACTGATAGAAATTAGCTGAAATTAATCAGGATCGATAATTTTAATGCTGCGCTGAGTTTATTTAAAGAATGTCCAGATACTTATTAAATGAAATTAGATGAGGGTTGCCCTTATGAAGTATCAGAATTGTGCATCAGATAAGCAAAAAAGGCAGGACGAAATTCTACATGGGCCGATATTATCAGTAATGATGCGTTTGGCACTGCCAACAACGATTGTACTTATCGCACAAACCCTGGTGAATGTAGCGGAAACCTATTACGTATCGTTTCTGGGAACCTCTGCACTTATCGGCGTATCACTGGTTTTCCCAGTCTGGATGCTAATGACGATGATGGCCGCAGGAGGGATTGGTGGAGGTGTCGCAGCCGCCGTGGCGCGCGCCACTGGAGCTGGAAAAACCAATGATGTTAATGCGCTTATATTGCATTCAGTATGTATAGCTGTGGTTTTTGGTATTATCTTTACCGTCATTTTTATTATTTTTGGTCAAAATATTTTTGCTGCTATCGGAGGCGCTGGAGATGCTCTGAGTGACGCCTATCTTTATTCCTGTTACGTTTTTTTTGCCGCCGTACCCATCTGGATAGTCAACCTCCTGTCCGCGGTATTGCGGGGCATAGGGAATGTGAAATTTCCGGCTGCGGTTACTTTTACAGGGGCTTTAGTATTAATTCCGCTATCACCTTTATTGATATTTGGACTGGGTCCGGTAAAAGGCTTTGGCTTAGCGGGGGCAGGAATAGCCATCAATATATTTTACTGGTTTGCGGCTTTTTATATGTTGTACTACATGTCAAGTGGGCGCGCAGGCATATCCATGACATGGATCAGGTTGCGCTTATCGCTGTTTAAAGACATCCTCAGGGTTGGACTGATTGCAGCCATGGGGACTATACAATTAAACGTTATGATTCTGCTGGTAACAGGGGCTGTCGGAATATTCGGTACGGCATCCCGGCTCGACTATGTTCTTATTCCGGTTCTTTTCGGCATAGGGACTGCCATTGTCACTATGGTTGGTATTAATGTCGGTGCTGGCAATATTGAAAGAGCAAAACGTATTACCTGGGCTGGCGTGATGGTCAGTGCCATTTTCGCGGAGGTCGTTGGACTGCTGGCCGCTATATTTCCGGATGTATGGCTGGGTCTGTTTACGACTGACAAAAATGTGCTTATGACCGGTGAGCTTTACCTGAAGATCGTTGCGCCTTTCTTTGCAGCAAATGGCATTCTTTTTGCCATTGGTTTTGCTGCCCAGGGAAGTGGTTTTATGTGGAAAATATTTCTTGTGGGCACGGTACGTTTGGCAATAGCTTCAGGGATCGGTTGGCTTGCAGTGAAGTTTTTAGATGTTGGTCAGAGTGGGCTGTTTACGATTGTTATGATTGCAATGGTATTTTCAGCAATCTTAAGTATTGCTATTGAAAGGGCGGGAGCAATTTGGCCAGGAAGAATTTCATCGGATCACACATCCTGAAATTTAATTCATCTCGGATGATTAATTTTACTTCACATAACCAAATCTTTACGCCGGTGACGAGGCTGGCAAACGCGGAGCTGGCGACGAGCGTGCGGGATCCACAGTCCGAATGCAGTCATCCAGCATCGCAGCGCATCATCAATCCGGTGAAGTGCCGGGTTTACCGCGGCACGCGTTCGTCAGCCCAGCAGCGCCGGACTCGCGATAGCGGTGCATAAGCCGCTGCATTCGACGTTCAGTGAGCTGTAACTGTGAAGCAGCATCACAACGACGCAGGCATTTACCGATAACAGCCTGAATCACCGGAAGACGGTGAAGCTCTTTCTTCGACATGGTCACCAGCATCAGCAGAGATCGCCCAGAAAAGGTGACAAACGCGCCGTATCTGGGTGACATTATGAACTAGCTAAAAAGTGACATTATCAAATAGCACCTACAACCAAAGAGCGCATAATGTATATTATGTTAAATGAAGTATCTAAGCGCGCACTCAAATCACCATCAGCTCATCACCTGCTTTCTGACAACTATCCAACAACAATCCGTAAACCGCTATAACCCGGTTACCGGACTGTTGAATGAAATGTGTGGCAACAACGTCGTTATCTGCGCCCTTTAATCACTGATGCCTTCCAGTTGAAATCGCTCACTTCACTTTCTTTCAGCGATTCAGGTTTCTTCCGGCGCGTCGGTGTTTTCCTGGCCTTTTCAGCCAGCGCTTTCTCTTTGGCCAGTTTCGTCGTCATAATCTGCTGCCGGGCTTCCGCCGTGAACTCTTTCTCTTTCTTTGCATCCGGCTCTTTGCCGGTGCGCTGGCGATACTTCTCCATCAACCCTTTAAACGCTTCCTCTACTGCAACGCGTTCACTCAGATTGAATTGATCGATGGAAATCATTTTCTTGTCGTTCATAGCGTACCGTCCAATAGTGATTTTCTGGCAACAAGTGTACAGCATTTAACGGCAATGAAGATCGCACCATTGCCGCCTGCGTGGCTTTCTTGTAACCTTTGCCGTCAACATTTTAAGGATTTCCTATGAACGATCATCGCTCCAACGATCCCTTGCACGGCATTACGCTTGAGATGCAAATTAATGCGCTGGTCGCCCATTACGGTTGGGCCGAACTGGGTAAGCTTATTAATATCAACTGCTTTAAAAGCGATCCTAGCGTTAAATCGAGCCTGAAATTTTTGCGCCGTACGCCTTGGGCGCGTGCCGAAGTTGAGGCACTGTATCTGGATTCGCTGGATG
This sequence comes from Enterobacter ludwigii, assembly GCA_900068845.1. GTDB lineage: Bacteria > Pseudomonadota > Gammaproteobacteria > Enterobacterales > Enterobacteriaceae > Pantoea > Pantoea ludwigii_A. The sequence continues at coordinate 36,791 of CEFQ01000005.1, read as the reverse complement.
ATTTTGCTGGCGATAAGCCAGATGATTCAGCGCCAAACCCCTGGACAATCGGCCGGGATAAGTAATTTTTGCCGATAAACCAGGCAGCGCTACGTGAATTCTCAGCTGTTATTCCCCTGCTCTTTTTACAGAATTCACGTAGCGACGTCATCTTAACGTCCCATATTTCCGCTGTGCTGTACTTCTCATCACTTCCTAACCTTGCCAACGTCATCACATTTTCCAATGGCTGATCGTATTGTAACTTTCTATTCTGCATGACAATATCGCCACATGTATATACATGTACCACCAAGAGAGTTCACCTCACACTAACAATAATTCCCCACTTTTATACGCTTCAGCGAGGAAACTATGTCAGCCGAATCACCTGCAGCAGATTACGCCGGCGCAGAGAAACAGCGCCTGTCAGAAACGCGATCCATTGATTTCATTCCTCCGAGTGAACGCCACGGACATCCTTTTAGCCAGTACACCCTGTGGTTTGGTGGCAACCTGCAGATTACCGCCATTGTGACCGGCGCGCTGGCCGTGGTATTGGGCGGTGACGTAGTGTGGTCGATAATCGGCTTGCTGGTTGGGCAAGTGATTGGCGCGGTGATTATGTCACTGCATGCGATTCAGGGCCCGCGCCTCGGACTGCCGCAAATGATCACCAGCCGCATGCAGTTTGGCGTTTATGGTGCGGTGATTCCGTTAGTGTTGGTTTGCATCATGTATATCGGATTCTCTGCCAGCGGCACAGTATTGGCCGGACAGGCGCTCGCCAGGCTGATCAATACCAGCAATACTTTAGGTATGATCCTTTTCAGTGCGATTATCGTCGTCATTGCGGTGCTGGGATATCGCGTGATTCACAAGCTCGGTAAAGTGGCCAGCGTAATTGGCGTCCTCGCCTTCGTTTACCTGTTTGTCACGTTGCTCTCAACCCATGATCTTTCCGCGTTGTGGCAAAACCAGCATTTCACGGCCGCTAACTTCTTGCTTGCCGTTTCGCTGTCGTCGTCATGGCAGATTGCTTTTTGTCCGTATGTCTCTGACTATTCGCGCTATTTACCGGCGAATGTTTCGGCAAAGAAACTGTTTAGCTGCGTGTTTTTTGGCACCGTTTTAGGTACACAGGCATCAATGACGTTAGGTGTCATCGTTGCAGCCATTGCCGGCAAGGCTTTTTCTGGCAACGAGGTTGGCTATATTGTCAGTTTAGGCAGCAGCGCAACTATGGCGATGGTGATCTATTTCGCCATTTGCTTCGGCAAAATCACCTTTACCACGTTAAATGCCTACGGCAGTTTTATGTCGCTCACCACCATCGTTTCTGGTTTCCGTCAGAAAACGGCGTTGAGCCGGGGTGGTCGCATTGTTTTTGTCGTCTTGATGGTGACGATTTCTTGCGTCATTGCGCTGATTAGCGAACCGGCTTTCCTGAAATCCTTCACCCATTTCCTGCTGTTCTTACTGGCCTTTTTTGTGCCGTGGAGTGCCATTAGCCTGACGGATTTCTATCTGATTACCAAAGGAAAAGTTGATGTGCCGGCGCTTTCACAACCCAATGGACGTTATGGCCGCTGGAACTGGGCAGGCATTATTGTTTACTTCTGTGGCGTGCTGGTACAGTTGCCATTTATTGATAACCCGCTGCATCACGGTTCGTTAACCTGGATTTTTGCCGGTAATGATGTGTCATGGGTGATTGGCTGGTTTGTCACCGCGCTACTGTGGTTAGTCGCTAGCAACGTCGATCGTCGTGGGATGTGAACGCAATCTTTCCACTCAAAAATGTGACACCGTCACACAAGCTGCATTAATGAATAGCGCTCACAAGTGCTTGCAACTTTGAGCGCATTATCATTTAGCTAACCCGCCGCTACACTTTAACCATGCTGCACTTACATGGAGATAAAGATGAACGATCAATTTGACGGCAATGGCATTTTCCCCAAAGGGCCTAAAAACGATGCTTTTGCGCAATATTTTACCGGGACCAGCTATCTGAGCATGTTGACGACAGAAGGCGTCAATATCGGCAATGTAGTGTTTGAACCAGGCTGTCGCAATAACTGGCATATCCATCATGGTGGCGGGCAGATTTTGCTGGTTACTGGCGGAACGGGTTGGTATCAAGCGTGGAATCAGCCAGCGCGTCTGTTAGTGGCTGGCGATGTGGTCAACATTCCGGCGGGATTGAAGCATTGGCATGGCGCATCGGCGGATAGTTGGTTCGCACACATCGCTATCGCAGTACCCGCTGAGGGCGCTTCCAACGAGTGGCTTGAACCGGTTTCTGATGAAGAATATAAGCAACTATAGGTTCTGCTGCGGATCACTTGCTTCGTAGGGGCGCAATGAATTGCTCGAAATCGCACCCCTACGAATAAATCAATAACTCACCACGGTCACCCAATTGGCATCCCCGCCAGCTGGAGCTTCGCCAACTCGCTTCAGCGCCCCGCTTTCGGCATTAATTTCATAGCTGCCGGTAACCGCACTTTTCTCGCCGCTGGCAATCAGCCAACGTCCATCATCGGTAATCGCCATACCACGCGGCTGTTTCTCGACTTGCCAGCTATCAATCAACGTCAGTTTACCGTCAGCCTTATTCACACGATATCCGCTAATCGTGCTGCTGGTGCGCTCGCTGACATACAGGAAACGTCCATCCGGCGTCAGGCGAATATCGGCTGCCCAGATACGTGCCGTGGTGTCGCTGTAGCCCGGCGGACGCTCTTTGCCATGTTCAAGTTGGTATTTTTCAGCCACGGCATTCGGTGTCTCCGCCACTTTCACCAGTTCCCCACTGGCTTCTCGGCGGAACTGGGTAATGATGCCGCCCATTTCGCCGATGTTGTAGAGGAAGTGATTATCCGGCGATAACACGGAATGGCGCGGCCCATTCTCAGCAGCCGTTTTGACGTAACCGTTCCCTAGCGACGTCAGTTCACCCTCAGCACTAAGTTTCAATTGCAGCACGCGATCGGTGCCGAGATTACCGACATAAGCGTTGTTACCGCTCGCATCAACAATGACTGAGTGCGCCGCATGCCCGGTTTTATAACTGCCGATCGGCGGCGCATTCACCTTGCCGTCGTTATTGAGTCTGTAAACCTGTACTACATCGCCATCATAGGACGCACCAAGCAGAAATCGTCCCTGCGGATCCGTACTGATGTAGGGATAACTGGCCGCGGCAGCCACACGGTTCAATTGGCTCAGGTCGCCGGTTTTGCTGTCGATATTCCAGCTCACCAGTTGCAGCGGTGTGCTACGAATCGCGGCGTACAGATGCTTATGATCGGCGCTCAATGCCATCGGCATCACTTTGCCAGCGGCTTGAGTGTGTCCCAGCAACTGTAACGCACCGGTTTGCTCGTTCAGCGCGTAGCGCGCAATGGTGCCATCATTAGCTTCTGACACGTAAACAAAGGTTTGCGCCATCAACGGCGCGCTGGCGGCCATCGACGCCAATAGCGTCACCGCGCATAGTCGTTTCTTCATCCTGCTTCCTTAGCGCACTAATGACGGACGTTTGGCATCATAGCGCCAGTTATCAATCAAAAATTGCATGCCCAACGCGTCGTTACGATTTTTATCCGGCAGCGCGTTATAGAGCGCATGCGCTTGTTCGATGCGATCCATATCCAGCTCAATGCCCAATCCCGGCCCCGGCGGCAACTCCAGATAGCCATCGCGGATCTGCGGGGGTTGACGCGTAAGCTGCTGACCGTCCTGCCAAATCCAGTGAGTATCAAACGCGGTTTGACGGTCGCCCGGTGCAGCTGCACCAAGGTGCGCGACCATTGCCAGCGAAATATCAAAATGATTATTGGAGTGGCAACCGGTGGTCAGCCCCCATTCATTGCATAACTGCGCCACCACGTTGGCGTTACGCATCGTCCAGAAGTGCGGATCGGCGAGAGGAATATCAATGGCATTCAGTTGCAGCGCATGATGCAGTTGACGCCAGTCGTTGGCGATCATGTTGGTGGCGACCGGCACGCCGGTGGCGCGGCGGAACTCCGCTAAGGTTTCCCGCCCGGAATAGCCCTGTTCTGCGCCGCAAGGATCTTCAAGATACGGCACCTTTCCAGCCAGCTGCTTGCCAAAGCGAATCGCCTCATCCAGCGACCAGCTGGCATTAGGATCCACGGTTACGCGCGCTTCAGGGAACCGTGCGAGTAGCGCTTCCACGGTTGCCACTTCCTCTTCACCTGTTTGCACGCCGCCTTTGAGCTTGAAGTCGCGGAAGCCGTATTGCTCAACCGCCGCTTCGGCCAGTCGCACCACGGCATCGCTGTCCATCGCCGCCTCATGACGCAGACGGAACCAGCCATCTTGCTCCTGCTCTCCCGAGCGATAGTTCATATTGGTGCGCTTGCGATCGGCGATGTAGAACAAATAGCCCAGCACCGGAATGCGATCGCGCTGTTTACCGCTGGCCAGCAGATCCGCCACCGGCAGGTTAAACAGCTTTCCTTGCAGATCCAGCAGCGCCGCTTCTATGGCCGCTGCGGCGTTGTAAAATTTCTCCGGATTCATCTGCGGAATATGAATATCGTTGGTATGCGAGGTTTGCATCTGGCGCGCGTCGCTGCTGAACAATTGGCTTAACGTGGAGTTAAGGCGCAGCAACGAGCTGCCTTCAATCATCGGTCGAAATTGCTCCAGCAGCTGCAACGTCGATGCATGACACGGCGTTTCGCCGACGCCGGTATGTCCGGCGGAATCGGTTAAAATCACGATGATGCGCGTGAAATAGCAGTTATGGGCGCCACCAATGTTCAATAGCATGCTGTCGTAGCCGGCAACCGGCACGATGCGCATCGATTTAATGACTGGACTGTCTGACATGGTTTCTCTCCGTGTGACCGAATGCGGGTGGAACAGGTTTGCGACGCAACAGCAAATAAAGTCCGGTAACTGCTGACACGCTGGTCAGGGCATAAAGTCCGCCGGTGGTGCTGCCGGTGTGCATTTCAAGATAGCCGAATACGGTTGGCGCAAAGAAGCCACCGAGGTTGCCAATCGAGTTGATTAGCGCAATGCCGGGAGCGGCAATGGATGCCGGTAATTCGCTTTGCGGTTGCGGCCAGAAGAATGCCGCGCTCACTTTGGACCCAATGCAGGCCACAATCATCGCCACAAAGCCAAACCATGGCGTGCCAAGCGTGGCCATAAAGGTACCGCACGCGGCGATCAGCATAGCGATGCCGAGCCCTTTATCCAGCTTATTGCGATAGCGATCGGTGGCTTTACCCAATAGAAACAGCGCGACGATAGCGAACAGCCACGGAACGGCGGTCAACAGTCCGGTTTCAAAACTGTTGAAGCCCTGAATGCGCTGAATGATTTGCGGTAGCCAGAACACTAACGTGTAGCCGGTCATGGTCATGGTGAAGAAAATCAGGCAGTAAGACAAAAGACTGCGATCGGTAATCAAGCCCCAGCGGCCATGGCTAACCGCATGCTCCTCGCGAACCTCATCTTCCAATGCCAACTGTTGCGCCAGCGCCTGTTTCTCCGCATCGCTCAACCACTTCGCGCTGTCCGGTTTAGAGACCAGCACAAAGGCGGCCAGTAAGCCGATCACGATCGATCCACCGCCTTCCATAAACATCACCCATTTCCAACCCGCGATGCCGCCAACATCATGCATCAGCAAAATGGCGCCGGTGAGCGGACCAGAGAACAGAAAGGCGCTGGCTGTGGCACTCAGCACCATCGCGGTGGCGCGTCCTCGCCAGGCGTTCGGCACCCATTGACGGAAGTAGAACAGCACGCCGGGGAAGAAGCCCGCTTCCGCTACACCGAGCAGGAAGCGCAGCAGATAGAAATGAAGCGGCGTACTCACGAAACCGGTCAGCACGACCACCATGCCCCACGTAATCATAATGCGCGTGAGCCACACACGGGCGCCGAGTTTCTTCAGCATCATGTTGCTCGGCACTTCAAACAGCGCATAGCCGATAAAGAACAGTCCTGCGCCTAAGCCGAAAGCAGCAGCGCTGATGCCCGCATCAGTTTGCAGTTCGGCTTTAACGAAGCCAATGTTTGCCCGGTCAATTTGATTAACGATTAACATCAACGCCAGCATCGGAATGATGCGGCGGAAAAACTTACCGATGGCTGAGGCTATATGCGCGTCATGATCGGGTGATAATTCATATTGTTGTTGTGTCATGCGTCACCTGTAGGGATAAAAGCATCCCTATAGATATACGCAGCAGAGGGAGCCTGCGGGTATGTGGCATTGCCCGAGACCGCTTAGGCAAACGCCCTATGATTGTTAAAATTCATGATGTTATATTAATTCGCGTCGAAAAGTTTACGTGTAGTTTGTGCGCTGGCTCACGACGGGATGCACCCTTCGCGTTACCCATTAACGTAAGGCATCCGTTTTTCGTTTTTTGGCGCGTTTAACATCCGTTTTTAAAAATAAATTATTAGTTGCCACACTGCGTGTCAAAGAACGACCAATTGACTCTCGCATCTCAGGAAAGTCTGCGTATATTGCATTGCGATTTAAATCATCATTGATAACATCAGCAAACTGCTCCATCACCATGGCGGGTTTAACGATTTTCAATTCCCGTGCGAGTTTAATCAGACTGTCTCTATCAGGAAATTTTTTGCTTTTATTTAACTTCAGGGCCAACTCATTATCGGTAGTTGGATAGATATGTGTATTTACCACATCATATAATGGCGATAACTTGGCTGTGCTAGGGTTGGTTGCAGAATATAATAAAGAGAAATTTTTTAAATGCGCATCACCATTTCCCACCATGCAACTAAACAATACATAACGCCAGTAAAGTTCTACTTGAGACTGATCGCGAGTAAAGAGACTAACGATCTTCCCCCCCGTTTCATAGGACCCATTATATTTATGATCGGCTGACTTGCCTGAAAGCACACAAAAATCTTCCATCGCCAAACGTTTATCATTCTGAATATCAAACCGTTCCATGATAAACAGCTCTTTATTATCTGAAAGCCAAAAATCAGCGACGGGTAACCCACACAACCTGGCTAACGACATGCAGATAAACTCATTCTCTGCCAGACGCGGATACTCCTCATCACCGGTTTTCGCTATCAAATTAGGATAAAGAACAGTGCCGCGACTCTCTGTACTGATCATGACTTTCGGTTGAACGCCAGAAATCGAGGTCTGCAATAAATATTTATTTAGCAGATATTGAAATGCACTCTCTTTAAGATCCCAATGCAGTAAATCATCTAATTTTTCCGGCGATGGACACGGCAGCTTAATATCACTCTTGTACGATAGCGCACCAATACCGGTATCCTGCTGTAAAGCCAGGAACAGCATGTCGCTAACATGACCTACATAACGCCGTAAACGCTCAGCAATATGATAACGAACATAGCCTTCCGGAATGTTCATCTCAAAAATATTAAATAAGCGGCTGGAATTATAGCTTAGGCGGTTTGCGGGTTGCATGGTCATCGAAGCAGCGTGGACATCAGAACCCGCATAGCTAAAATTATAACTGCCGTGTTCGTGCAGCAATCTGCCACTTAATTCGCCACCGCTGTAGACATCAATATGACGAATCGGTCGAGCAAGCTGGTTAAAATCAGTCATCATCAAACAACATCTCCAGTTCATCCATCTGTGGTAAGCCCGCTGACTGCACAGACAACACCAACTCAAGCGCATTAAGATACAAAGTGAGCGCTTTGAGGGAACCTGAATAGGCGCCGTTTTCAATCTGTGAAATAACCGTGCGATGAACGCCTGCACGCGTTGCGGCATCGGCTTGAGTCCAGCGGTTAGCCTTCCGCCTTTCCCGGCATTTGGCTCCTATTGCTTGCAAACCAGGCAACATACCCTCTCCAGTGTTGTTATATGATAACAATGACCGTATTATCACCATAATGTTTATATATGACAACATTTAGTTCAGCTTAAGTGATCTTATTTTCTTTTCCTCGTCTACACTTGCCTCACGTGAAAACGCTAATAGAGGTAAAAATGTCGCAATCTAATCAACGTAATCAAGCTTGGCTATTAGCCTCACGCCCTGATGGTGAACCGGTAAAAGAGAATTTCCGCCTGGTGGAGCAGCCGATTCCTGACGTGAAGGAGGGCCAGATCCTGCTGCGCACGCTTTATCTTTCACTCGACCCGTATATGCGCGGACGCATGGATGACAGCAAATCCTATGCTGCACCCGCTGAACTCGACCAGCCGATGGTCGGCGGCACGGTGAGTGAAGTGGTGGAATCTAAACATGCAGATTTCCAGCAAGGCGATGTGGTTCTTGCGCAAAGTGGCTGGCAAAGCTATGCGGTTTCGGACGGAAACGGCGTGGCGAAACTGGGCGATCTGCCACATCCTTCCTGGGCGCTGGGCATTCTCGGTATGCCGGGTTTCACTGCCTATATGGGCTTGATGGACATTGGTCAGCCTAAACAGGGTGAAACCTTAGTGGTTGCCGCGGCAACCGGCCCGGTCGGTGCCACGGTTGGTCAGCTTGGCAAACTTCAGGGCTGCCACGTTGTAGGCGTCGCTGGTGGCGAAGAGAAGTGTCGTTATGCGATTGAGAAACTCGGTTTCTCTGCGTGTATCGATCACCACCGCGAAGACTTTGCCGAACAGCTGGCCGCCGCCTGCCCGGACGGCATCGATATCTACTTCGAAAATGTCGGCGGCAAAGTGTTCGATGCGGTATTCCCATTGCTGAACACCGCGGCACGCGTGCCGGTATGTGGCCTGGTTTCGGGCTATAGCAGCCGCGAATTACCGCCGGGGCCAGATCGCACCCCCCAAATCATGGGCGGTATTCTTAAGCGTCGTATTCGTATGCAGGGTTTTATCATCTTCCAGGATTATGGCGATCGTTACCCTGAATTTCTTAAAGCGATGACGCCGCTGGTGGAGCAGCAAAAAATCCACTACCGCGAGCACATGATCGACGGACTGGAAAACGCACCACAGGCGTTTTTCGGTATGTTGAACGGCAAAAACTTCGGGAAAACTGTGGTAAAAGTCGCGCTGTAGGGTAAAAAGTTAAAAATTCATCATTTAGCACAGCCGCAAGCCCAGTAAGGCTTGCGGCGTTTTTTTGCGCTTCGCTTGTTCAAATATTGTTAAGAACTTTGTAGAGATTACTGGTAATCCATACAGATAAGGTTCAGGATGGTCGCTCATCCTGGATTAGCACCCACGGCAATTCACCCTCAATCTGAGGGCACGTTATGAATTTTTACTCAACAGAAACCGTTTGCGCCTTAACCGGTGCCAACCGCGCTAATTTGCGTCGCTGGTTGCGCGGTGGATTAATTTCTGAGAATCACGTTAATAAGGATTGGAGCCGACATCAGGTTGATGAAGTGCTCGCCATGATGGCATTAACCGCGGGTGGCGCCACGTTGTGGCAAATCTATCAGGGCAGACATTGCGGACTTGATTACTCATCATCGGGCTGGGTGGCACGCCGCGGCGATCTGTTACGTCAGCTGGAACTAGGTTCTGACCGCGAACTGGCACGCACCGTGCGCAATCTGTCGGGCGATTACAGCAGTGACGATTTCGTCAATGTGCTGATGAAACCGCTCAATCGTTGGCTGCGTGATGATACCCGTCGCGGCGCATCGCGTCGGTTAACGCGCTTTCACGAAGCAATCGTTCATCACAGCGACTGCGTAAAACGCGCTTCATCGCGTCAACAGCAGATGCCGCTGTTGCTTGAAGTGGTCAGCACAGGTGATGAGACGGAAGTGTGGCTGGAAGCCATTCGCTTGACCGGACAAGGATTCTGCGTCGATGTGGATCAAACTTCACAACCGATACGGTACGACTCAGAAAGCCGCCACAATCATCATTTGTTATGGTGTGGTGCCGGGATCAGCGAAGAGCGAATGACGCAGTTTCAGCGCGGATTACGTTCTGGTAAAGCCGTAATGCTCAGTGGTCCCGATCGCAGCATCCACCCTGCTGTCGCTCAAGCCAGAGTCGCTTAGCCGGTGCATTATGCACCGGCCCGTTTCCGCTTACTTTTTTCCGCACTTTACTTATTCGAAAGACGTCGTTAGCCAAGGCAACAACGGTTAAATCTGGTCCTTCCCTCTTCTGTTACGCTCTCGCCTCCCAATCAGGAGGATCCATGAGTTCATTAATCGATATTTTCACCAGTCATAAAAGCGAGCGCAGTTTTACCGACCATCCCATTGAGGATGCGGTGCTGGATCGCATCATTTCGGCCGCGTATCGCGCCCCAACCTCGGTGAACTCGCAGCAGGTTTCTTTGGTGGTGACGCGCGATGCTGAAAAACGCGCACAAATCTCACAGATTGCCGGCGGCCAGCCGTGGATTGCCAAAGCGCCGGTGTTTATTACGCTGGTGCTGGATATGCATAAATCGCGTTTGGCGATGAACGCTATCGACCGCGAGCAGATTGCCCAGCAGAGCATTGAAAGCATTGTGTCAGGCTCAACCGATGTGGGTATTGCGTTGGGTTCTATCATGGCGGCAGCGCGCGCGGAAGGCCTGGGCATTGTACCGATTGGCGGCATTCGTCGTGAACCACAGGCGTTGGTCAGCTTACTCGATTTGCCGGCATACACCTTCCCGGTGGCGGGCGTTGTGATTGGTCATGTCGATCAACCTGCGCATCAGAAGCCGCGTTTGCCGCTGGCAACCTTCCGTCATGAAGAGCGTTATCAACGTGATGGACTGGAGCAGCACATTGCTGCTTACAATCAGGAGATGGTGCAGCATTGGAAGAATACCGGACGTGAAGATGGCGAGAGCTGGAGCGAAAGCGTGAGCGGCTATTATCACAAGATCTATTTCCCGCATGTGTTGGACGCGCTGAAAAAGCAGGGATTTGGCACCGACAAGTAACCTTGATTCCCCGCGCAGATGGCGCGGGGAAATGAAATTAGCGCCCTTTCTTCTTACGTCCCGGCTGGGCAAAACGCTGACGATTGGCCGGCTTTGCGCCCGCTTTCTCGCCTGGTTTTGCTGCGCTCGCTGCCGATTTTTTTGCGGCTGCCGCAGGTTTCTTCTTCGCCTGAGTCTTCTGCGTTTTTTGGTCCTCGGATGATGAGTCTTCAATCAATTTGAAGAGGTCGATCAGTTCATCATCGGTGAGATCGCGCCACTCGCCGAGCGGAATCCCTTTCAGGCTGACGTTCATGATGCGCGTACGCTCAAGTTTGGTGACTTCAAAGCCAAAATGCTTCGTCATACGACGAATCTGACGATTCAGCCCCTGAACCAGAATAATGCGGAAGACAAAGGTCGACTCTTTTTTTACTTTGCACTTCTTTGTCACGGTGCCGAGCATCGGCACGCCCGCGCCCATTCCGGCAATGAACTCATCGGTGATCGGCTTATCGACGGTGACCACATACTCTTTTTCGTGGTTGTTACCCGCACGCAGGATTTTATTCACCAGATCGCCGTGGTTGGTGAGAAAAATCAGTCCCTGCGAATCTTTATCCAGACGACCAATCGGGAATACGCGCTTGCTGTGATTAACGAAATCCCCGATGTTGTCACGCTCACCCTCCTCCATGGTGGTGATAATGCCAACCGGTTTGTTGAGCGCAATCAGGACTAAATCTTCTTCGTCACGCGGCTCAATCAGCTGACCGTTCACTTTTACTTCATCCCCCGCAAACACCTGCGCACCGACGGCAGCGCGTTTACCGTTAATGAAAACGTTGCCTTGCTCGATGTAACGATCGGCATCGCGGCGTGAGCAGATACCGCTCTCGCTGATGTACTTGTTCAGGCGTGTGGATGAGTTAGGCAGCATGGTTCCTCCGAAAAAAAACGGACTATACAGCAACCTTAGGCGTTGGTTAAGCATCGCGACAATCATCAGCATTTCTCTCACCACGATGTAACAGCACACTAACAATGTGGTTGTTGTCATTGGATCGATCAGCGACAATCCGCACCCATCGTTTTTTCTTATGACAGAGTGATTCCGCAATGACAAAACAGCCATCGGTGACGTGGATTTCATCCGTGCGCACCTTTCTGGCCCGCCTTTGGCCCCCTCCGTTACCGGGAGGCAAAAAGCAGAGGGTCATTGCCAGCATTGGCGCGGGATTAGGTCTGATGATTACCAGCTTGACCAGTCACTGGTTGCTGGGAGAAGTAAATCTATGGTTTGTCGCCCCGATGGGCGCTTCGGCGGTCTTGCTATTTGGCCTGCCGAATAGTCCGCTGGCGCAGCCGTGGTCAATTGTGGGCGGCAATCTGGTGGCGGGTGTCATCGGCGTCACTACCGCGCTGCTTGTTCCCCATCCTGCAATGGCATGTGGCATCGCGGCATGCCTGACGATAGCGCTGATGTTCCAGCTGCGCTGTCTGCATCCCCCGAGCGGCGCGGTGGCGCTGACGGCAATTCTGGGCGGTAATGGCGTCCAGCAACTGGGTTATCACTTTATTCTGACGCCGGTATTGTTGAATTCGGTGTGTCTGGCATTGCTGGCGCTGGTGTTTAACAATCTCGCCGGCCGCCGTTACCCGCATCCACTGGCGACAACGGAGACCAAAGCGCCGCCCGTGGTGATTGACGTGCAGATTACGCGTGAAGACCTGCATCAGGCACTGGAAAGCGGTGAAGTGCTGGATATTGATGAGGATGATTTGCAGCAGTTGTTGCAGCGCGCCGAAGAGATTGCGATTCATCGTCAGCGCGGACAAATACCAGCATCATAACCATCAGTGGCATACACTCGCACGTATTGTAGCGGCGCAATTTAATGCGCAATAAATTGTACCGCTACGGACTGTGCGATAAGTGAATTCAGAACTTAACCGATCGGTATTACGCCAGTGATGGTGCCCAGCTGACTTCCCCGCCATAACCCGTCACGCGTAGCGATTCGCCCTCTATCTCAACCACCGCAAATGGCACCTCGTCGGCCCCATCCAGCATTCCTTTGAGCGTATAAAAGCCTGTTTGACCGATACGCGCAAAGCCGCCGCGGTGGTCGTGTCCAGAGAAACACCAATGTATGTTGTAACTAGAAAACAGTTCTGCCAGCACACTGCCGTTGAGCAAGTTATGGCTATTATGCGGTGCCAGCGGATAATGGCCGAACACCACCACCTTTTCCCCTTGCTGCTGAGCCTGTTGCAACTGCTGTTCAATCCACATCAGCTGCTGCTTGCCTACCGCGCCGTTCCAGGGTTTCGCCTGCGGCTGCTGGCGCTCAGTCAGGTCCACCAGCATCGCCTCCGCCTGCGCGCGATCGTCACCGTTCTGCGTGTTGCAATAGAGACTGATATCGTTGCCGTCATAAACAATAAAACGCCAGCCCTGTAATCCAAAGGCGTAATAGCTTTTCGGCAGCGCGGCGGCCTCATTGAGATGTTGCGCGATGGTCTGCGCATCGTGATTGCCCAGCACCACCGCATGCGGATGCTTGAGGCGATGGTAAATCGGTAATATCGCCGCGTAGCTGCTCCACTGACGATCAACTAAATCACCCAGCGTGACGACAAAATCCAGCGGCTGCTGATTCAACACCTCAATCGCCTGCGACAGCTTACGTAGCGCGAGGCGATAGTAGAGATTTTTAGCAATATCGGCGTCGATGTCAGCATATTGCGGATCGGCAATCAAACCAAAACGTAGCGTGCCACCGAGCGGTGCGCGACGCACATCAGGCAAGGCATAGAGTTCGGCGACATCGCCCAGCAAATCACGCTGTAATGGGGTCAGCGGATGCGGATAAGACACGAAAAGCACTCCTTAGCGAATACCGGCACGCATAAACGATTGAATAAACTGACGCTGGAAAATCAGGAAAAGAACCAGCAGCGGCAAAGTGGTCATTAAGGTGGCCGCACCAATCAACGCCCATTGCACGCCCTGCTCTGGCGCCGAGAACAGTTGCAAGCCGACGGTCAGCGGCCGCACGTTGACGGAATCGGTGATCACCAGCGGCCAGAGGAAATCATTCCAGTGAAAGCTGATCGACACCAGTGCAAACGCCACATAGATCGGCTTGGCCAGCGGGATGTAAATCTTACGCAGAATGTAAAAGCGGCTGGCGCCTTCTACAATCGCCGCCTCTTCCAGCACCAGCGGAATGGCTTTGAAGGTTTGCCGCAGCAGGAAGATGGCGAACGCCGAGGAGAAATACGGCAGCGCGATGCCGGTGAGCGTATCGCGTAAACCCAGCGCACCAATGGTTTGGTAGTTGTTTAGCATCAGCACGTCGGGACTGATCATCAGTTGCAGCAGAATCAGTGCAAAGATGGCACCCGAAAATTTCAGACGAAAGCGTACTAACGCATAAGCGGCCATGGTCGCCAGAATGAGTTGCACCACCACAATCATCAGCACCAACAAGCTGGTATTGAGGAAGTAGCGACCAAATGGCGCGGCGTGCCAGGCATTCACAAAGTTCTGTAAGGTTAGCGGTGAAAAGAGCGAGAAGCTCGCCTGATCGGAAGCCGGATGAATCGCTACCCAAAACGCCACCAGAATCGGTAAAAACCACAGCAAAGCGGCAAGCCCAATAACCGTATTCAGGCACAGACGACCAAAAGTGATTGTCGGCTTCATTGGTAATGGGCTCGCTTGTCTAACAGGTTGAATTTCAGCAGCGCGATAGCGGCAAGGATCACCAGCAACACCACCGTCATGGTGGCAGCCGCGGGCATATCCCAGAAGCTAAAGGCGGTACGATAAATATAAAACAGCAGCAAGCTACTGCTGTTATTCGGTCCACCATTGGTCATGGCAATCACCTGATCGACAATGCGGAAGGCATTCATCGAGGCATTGATCAGCACAAACAGCGTGGTGGGCATCAGCAGTGGCCACTGCACGCGACGGAAGAAATAGCGGCGCGAGGCCCCTTCTATCTGCGCGGCTTCGCTGAGGCGCGGATCGATCTGCTGCAAAGCGGCGAGATAAAAGATCATAAAGAAGCCCGCTTCGCGCCACACTGAAACCGCCATCAGACAGTACAATGCGCTGCCCGGTTCGCCGAGCCAGTTAATGGCCGGTAGCGAAAACAGCGCCAGCAGCTTATTCAGTAACCCAAGCTGCGGCGTATAGAAGAACAGCCACAAATTGGCGATGGCGATCATCGGCAGCAGCGAAGGAATAAAGAACGCAGATCGCACCAGCGCATTGGCACGCATATGGCGATTGACCGCCAGCGCCATCAGCAGCGCCAGCGTTACCGCCAGCGGAATAGTGATCAGCGCGTAGCGCAGGTTATTCCACAATGACTGGATGAAAATGTCGTCATCTAACAGCGCGAGATAGTTATCCAGCCCAACAAAATGCGCGGGACGACCGTTACGCGCTGCGCTGAACAGGCTTTCCCACACAGTCGCGACCGCCGGATAGTGCGTGAACAGCAGCAAAAAGCTCAGTGCCGGCAAAATCAGCAGATAACCATACAGCTGCATCGACCATAACCGGGAAGGACGAACCGGCGCGACGGTGAGAATCGTGCTCGTCATTATTGGTAAGGCTTCAGCAGACGATCGGCTTGCTTCTGCGCGCCTTCCAGCGCTTCGGCTGGCGTTTTCGCCTGCGTCACCGCAGCTTCTACCGCGTGATTGAGCGCATCCTGAATCTGCACGCTGTTATAGGTAGAGAGTTCCGGTTGGGCATACTTCAGCTGTTCACGCGCCACCAATGCCTGCGGAACGTCTTTGACGTAATCCTTCATCACCGTGGTATCCCAGGCCGCTGGAGACGTCGCAACATAACCGGTGGCGATACTCCAGCGCGCCGCCTGCTCTGGCGACGTTACCCAACGGATAAATTCCATCGCCGCTTTCTGCTGTTCTGGCGACGCATTTTTGAAAACATACAGGTTGCCGCCGCCGGTTGGGCTGCCGCGCTGGGTTTTTTCCGGCAACATCGCTACGCCGAACGGAAATTTCGCGTTATCACGCACGTTGGTCAGATTGCCGGTCGTCGTCACCATCATCGCGGTTTTGCCGCTGATGAAGTCCTGCGGTGTGGTGCCCCACGCAATTGCGCCTTTAGGCGAGACTTCCTCTTTCTGGCCGAGATCGGTCAGCCACTGCAGCGTTTCAACGTTGCCCGGCGTATTGAAGTGAACCGCAGTGCCTTTGCCGTTATCCAGACGACCGCCATTGGTGGCGGACAAGCCCTGGAAGTTCCAGTAGCCGTTTGGCGTAGACGGAATCTCAATGCCCCACTGGCTAACGCCATTGGCATCCTTGATAGTGAGTTTCTTACTGAACGCCACCACCTGCTGCCAGGTGGCCGGCGGCGTATCGGCATTTAAACCGGCTTTTTCAAACGCCTGTTTATTCCAGTACATCACCACGGTCGAACGCTGGAACGGTACGCCCCACACTTTGCCATCAATGTGGCGCAGAAATGCCGGATAGAAACTCTCGATCCATTTTTTGCCTGCATCGCCCTGCGCCAAATCGCTGGCCGCCACAATCGCACCGGCATCAATCAGTGAATAGGCTTCGATATCGCCAATCACCGCCAGCTGCGGCGCGTTGCCACCGCGAAATGCGGTCAGCGCTTTGGTTACGGTGGTGGCGTAGTCACCGGTATACACCGGCTGGATGCTCACGTCCGGATGCCCTTGCTGGAAATCCGCCACCAGCGCATCAACGGTATGGCTGACTTTGCCCCCCACCGCGATCGGATAATACATTTGCAGCTTGACCGGTTCGGCAGCGAACGCCGACGCAGTAACGGCGAGCACTAAAGCAGAAAGACGTGAATATCGAATCGCAGACATGATTTTCCCTTGGGCAAATGACAACGGTTAAACGGCATATTTTTTCTGTGAGGCAAACATTTGGCGCTCGGCATCCGCACAGCGCTTCCCGCTCTCGCTGTAAAACAGATATTGCCGCGCGGCGGACCACTGCAATCCCACTTCACTGCCATCGGTGAAGCGCTGCATGCCAGGCACTTTGACCGTCAGCGGTGCGCCGAAGTCGGCAAGATTGCACACCAGCAAAGTATCAGCCCCCATATATTCAGCACTGATCACCCGCGCGGTCAGTGCCGCCTGTTCTGCAGCGATCAGCTGGATATCTTCAGCACGCAATCCAAGACTCAGCGGCGCGTCACGGTATTCCACCACCGGCGCGGTGAGGGGCAGCAAATAGTGATGCGCGCCGTGCTGCTGCAGCGGCAGGATATTCATCGGCGGTGCGCCAATGAACTGCGCGGCAAATACGCTGGCGGGATTGTTATAGAGATCGTCCGGCGTGCCGTGCTGTTCGATGTGGCCATCGTTGAGCAGGATAATGCTGTCGGCCATGCTCATCGCTTCAGTCTGATCGTGCGTGACGTACAACATGGTCAAGCCGAGTTTTTTCTGCAGCGCGCGAATTTCACGGCGCATGCTTTGACGCAGCTTGGCATCGAGATTCGACAGAGGTTCATCCATCAAACACAGCGTGTTATTGGCGATCACCGCACGGCCTAGCGCCACACGCTGCTGCTGCCCACCGGAAAGCTGCGACGGCAAACGCTCCAGCAGCGTATCCAGCTCCATTAACGTGCTGACGTCTTCGAGGCGTTGGGCAAATGATCGTTTCTCCTCGCCGCGCGCTTTCAAACCAAACAGCAGGTTCTCGCGTACGTTGAGGTGCGGAAATAGCGCATAACACTGAAACACCATCGAAAGCTTGCGCTGGGACGGCGGCAGATGGGTGATATCGGCGTGTTTAAAATGGATTGCACCGCGATCGGCGGTTTCCAGTCCGGCGATGGTGCGCAGCAGCGTCGATTTGCCGCAGCCCGATGGGCCGAGTAGCGCAACGAAGCTCCCTTCTGCCGCGTCAAAGCTGATGTCATCCAGGGCAATTTTCTCGCCCCAGGCTTTAGTGATGTGATGTAGCGAAAGGTGGCTCATGCATCCGCAATCCAGAAATCAGAATGGCGGTAAGCTAGCGGAAGGAAATGAAGGATTTATGTCATTGCGGTGACTGCGCGGTTAAAGGATGCGCAATAAATTGCGCCGCTACGGATGTATACACGTATGTGTAGCGGCGCGATTCATCGCGCTAATTTGTTTTTTACTGATTAAAATAGTGCTGCTTGAGTATCGCAGCGCCATCATCAATCGCTTTCATCAATATCTTTTCACTGGTGACCGCATCACCCGCCTCTAACGCTTCCAGTAGACGATCGTAATTATGATGCCCCTTTACCACCTCGGCGGGCTGCGGATAAAGATAGTTAAAGCACGGACCAATCTGCACCCAAAGTTGCTCAATCAGTGCTTCGAGCGTGGGCATTTGCGCAAAGCGGTAGAGCGTAAAACGAAACGCGCGATTGGCTTCTAACGCCGCTTCCGCATCCCCACTTTGCTTGGCTTGCATGTAGCGCGCGCAGAGTTTTTTCAGCTCGGAAATCTGTTTTTTCCCCACAAATGGCGTCGCCGCTCTCACCGCTAAACCTTCAAGCTGCTTACGAATCAGGGTGATTTCTTCAAAGCGCTGGCGCGACATATCGGGAACCAGAAAAGCCGCAGCCGGCGTGGCATCCAGCGCACCCGCAGAAACCAGACGTAATAATGCTTCGCGTACCGGCGTGATACTGGTGCCAAGCTGCGCCGCCAGATCGCGCGTCACCAGCCGTGCGCCAGGTTTTAACTTGCCGACTATCAGCGCGCTGCGCAATGACGATTCTACCTGCGCGGTCAAACTCATGCGCTGCGCTTTATCCATTTCGATCATTCGTTGAGAGCCTTTTACTGAAATTCGCAAATGGTAAGTTATTTTTAATGTTTTATTGCCAACCTGCCAGATTATAGGATATATCATGTATTACAAATAAGCACAGTCTTGATTCTGGCAGTATCCACTCTTTTCACTACCTTGCCGCTGGCAAATTTGGGAAATGTTATGAGACTACCTGCAGTGAAGTTTGCCACCACCGCGTTGCTATTTGCTCTGATGCCAACCGTACAGGCCGCAGAACTCACCATTGGCCAACCCACGTCTGCCACGGCGATGGATCCCGGCTTTCTGAAAGAATCTGCCACGCTGGTGGATAACCTCTTCGATACCTTAGTGCGCCGCGCCGATGACATGTCATTACAGCCGGGCTTAGCCACTGAGTGGAAAGCGATCAACGAAACCACCTGGCAATTTACCCTGCGCCAGGATGTGAAATTTACTGATGGCGAGCCGGTGAATGCCGAAGCGGTGAAATTCTCTCTCGATCGTATTTTAGACCCCGCCAATCACGCGCCGACCATCTCCTATATCCGCACCATCAAATCGGTGGAAGTGATCAACGATTATCAAGTGCAGATCCATACCAACGGCCCGGATCCATTGCTGCCGACACGCATGAGCCGCTATCCGGCTTACATTGTGCCACCCGCCTATGTGAAAAAAGTGGGTGCCAGCGAGTTTGCACGTAAACCGGTGGGCAGCGGTGCCTATAAGCTCGATAGCTTCATCCCGGATGAAAAAGTGGTGATGGTGGCGAACGAAACTTACTGGCGCGGTAAACCGGCCATCGACCGCGTCACCTGGCGCCCAATTCCTGAAGCCACCGCGCGTCTTACCGCGCTACTGACCGGCGAAGTGCAGCTGATTGAAAGTGTCCCTGCCGATTTAGTGCCAGCGCTGAAAAATCGCCCGAACGTCGAGCTGGAGCAAGTAAAAGGCGGCGGGCTGACGATTTATCTCGGCCTTAAAGATGATGAGAAGCCGCTGAGTGATGTGCGCGTACGTCAGGCGCTGTCGTTAGCCTTGAATCGCCAGGCCTATACCCAGCAGCTGCTGCACGGTTTCGGCACGCCAACCGGCACCATGGCAGGCGCTAATGACTTCGGTTATCTGGCGGTTCCGGCTACCGCGCAGGATGTGGCGAAAGCCAAATCCCTGCTGGCAGAAGCCGGTTACGCCAACGGCTTTACCCTGCGCTTCCAGGCACCGCGCCGTTACATCGCCAGCGCCGACGTAGCACAAGCCATCGTGCAGGATTTAGCGGCAATTGGCGTGAAAACCGAACTGGACGTGCCGGAATGGTCGGTTTATACCCAGCAGGTCGCGTCACAGAAGCAGGCACCGATGTACATGCTGGCGTGGGGCTCCACCCAAACTTTAGATGCCGATGCCGCGCTGTTCCCGATTCTGCGCAGCGGCGAGCCCTATTCCACCGTCCATGATGCGGAGCTGGATAAGCTGCTCGACCAAAGTCGTCAAATTGTTGATCCCGTTGCGCGCAAAAAAGTGTTAGAGCAGATTCAGCAACGCGTCGCTGAACAGCAGCCGCTGCTGCCGCTGTACCGTGAAGACACCTTGTATGCGCACAGCACGTCGCTCAACTTCAAAGGCCGCGTCGATGCCCGCATCCCGCTGTTTGACCTGAGGCTGAAATGATTTCACCAGGCACCGTGCTGCAGCGCCGTCCGCGCCGCCTGATTTATGGCGATGCGGTGATCGGCAGTGTCTTGCTGATCGTGGTGATTGCCGCGGCGCTGCTCTCTCCGTGGTTGCCGTTGCCTGATGCATTAAGTAACAACCTCAATGAGATGTTCCTGCCGCCGGGCAGTTCCGGCGCGCAAGCCACGCATTGGCTCGGCACCGATCAACTGGGCCGCGATTTGCTGGCGCGAATACTCTCCGGCACGCGCTTGTCGCTGCTGGTGGTATTGGTTGCGGCAGCAATTGGCGCGGTGATTGGTGTTGCGCTCGGCATGATCGCCGGTTACGCCGGGGGTTGGGTTGATGCGCTGATCATGCGCCTGATCGATATCCAGTTGGCGGTGCCGTTTATTCTGTTAATTCTGCTGGTGATTGCGCTGATGGGCGCATCGCTCACCAACATCATCGTGATTATGGGCTGCACCAGTTGGGCGATATACGCCCGCGTAGCACGCGCCAAAACCTTAGAAATTCGCGAACTGGAATACATTCAGGCGGTGCGCGCCATGGGCTTTTCCCCGCTGCGCGTGCTGTTGCGGCATATTCTGCCCAATCTGCTAACACCGCTGGTGGTGCTGCTGACGCTGGATATCCCGCGTTTAATCGTGCTCGAAGCCTCGGTGGGTTTTCTCGGCATGGGCATTCAGCCACCCACGCCAACGCTGGGCAATCTGATTGGTGAAGGCCGCTCTTACATGCTGCTGTCGCAATGGCTGGTGCTCTATCCCGGTTTGGTGATTGCGGCGCTGGTGATTGGCTGCAACCTGCTCGGCGATGCGCTGTTACGTCGCACGCACACAAGGCTGGATTGAGATGCTGAATATTCTGCTTAATCGCCTTGGCCAATCGGTTTTAGTCTTGCTTGGCGTGTCGCTGCTGATTTTTTTCAGCCTGCATATGACGGGCGATCCGGCGGCGCTGATGATGCCGCCCGGTTCCAGCCAGCAGGAGATTGCTACTTTTCGTCACAGCATGGGCTTTGATCGTCCGCTGCTGTGGCAATACAGCCATTACCTCGGCGGCGTGCTGCACGGCGATTTTGGTGAATCGCTGCGTTACAGCCAGCCGGTGCTGGCGCTGATCGCCGAACGTTTACCCGCAACCGCGCTGCTAGCCGTTAGTGCGCTGGCGTGGAGTTCGCTGCTGGGTTTGTTGCTCGGCATTATTAGCGCCCTGCGACCACACAGCCTGTGGGATTTGCTGTGCCGCCTGCTGGCCTTCTCCGGCCAGGCGATTCCGGTATTCTGGCTCGGACTGCTGCTGATTCTGCTGTTTAGCCTGAAGTTACAGTGGCTGCCGTCCAGCGGTTACGGCACCTTCGCCGCGCTGGTGATGCCGGCGCTAAGCCTCGGCGCGTTTTACATGAGCGCCGTGGCACGCCTGACGCGCGCCAGCCTGCTGGATGTGCTGCAACAGGATTATATCCGGACCGCGCGCGCCAAAGGGCTCAGCGCCTGGCGCATCGTGGTACGTCATGGTTTGCGTAACGCGTTGATTCCGGTAATCACCGTGCAGGGCATGTATTTCGCCTCGCTGCTCGGCGGCGCACTGGTGACTGAGATTATTTTTGCCTGGCCGGGCATTGGTCGTCTGGCGATTCAGGCGATTCAAAACCGCGATTTCCCGCTGGTGCAGGCGATTGTATTGCTCGCCGCAGTGGTGTTCGTGGCAATCAATTTGCTGATCGACCTGCTCTATCTGGTGCTGAACCCGAGGATTCGTTTATGAGTCGCCTTGATGCCACCTTAGATCTGCTGAGTGAACTGACGCGCTGGCCGAGTGTGGCCGGTCAGCTCTCTGCGCAGCGCGGCCTGGCCGCCTGGCTGGAACAGTGGATGGTGGCGAATCTCGCGGCGACAGTGATTTTTCCGGTCGCGTCGCAAAATGGCGACGCCCCGCCGCTGGTGCATGTGCGCATCGATAACGGCAGCGACAAAACCGTGGTGCTGTTCAACATGTACGATGTGATGCCTGCGGATGAGGCCGGTTGGGATGTGTCGCCGTTTGTCGGCGGCGTGTGCGAGTGGCCTGAACTCGGCCAGGTGTTTGTCGGACGCGGTGCTGAAAACAACAAAGGCCCGGTCGCCGCTTTGCTGATCCTGCTGCGCGAACTACAGCAGCGCCAGCAGCTCGACTTCAATATCGAAATCCTGCTCGAAGGTGAAGAGGAAGTGGGCAGCGGCGCGCTACGCCGCTATTTAGCGCAACAACCTTGCCCGATTGCCCCCGCGGAAGCGGTGTTGTTTCCGTCACTGTGCGAATACGGCGGCGGCGCGCCACGCGTTTACCTCGGCTTTACCGGACTGGCCAGCGGACGCCTCAGCGTCACCGGTGGCGCGTGGGGCGGGCCGTCGTCGGCAATTCATGCCAGCAATGCCGGCTGGATAGCCAATCCGGCGTGGCGCTTAGTCAACGCGCTGAATGCCATTGCGCCTGCTGAACACAGCGGCGTGCTGGCATGCAAACCAACGGACGATGAGGCGAATGCCCTGCTAACCACAGTCGCCGCAGAATTTAGCATTGATGATGAACTGCACTTCCGTCGCAGCCAGCGCCTGATGATCGAAGGCGACACGCTGAGCTGCCTGCAAACGCTGCTCGGTAGCGCGGTCCTAACGCTGGCTGAACTGCACAGCGAACCGTCGGGCGGACGCGGCGTGATTCCGTTCCGTGCCAGCGCTGAATTGGCGTTCCGCATTCCGCCGGGCTTCGATCAGGATGCGATGATTGAAGCCGCGCAGCAGCGCCTGGCGCAACCTGATTTAGCCGGCAGTGAACTGCAACTGTTCGATCGCTATCCCGGCGTGCGCTTTAGCCGCAGCGCCAGCGGCGTCGATGCCTTGATCGCCAGCTATCAAACGCTGGGCGCGGCACCGCAAATCTGGCCGTGGGCGCCAGGTTGTGCGCCCGCCTACGCCTTCGCGGCCGTCGCGCCCGCCTTTCTGATTGGCGGATTAGGCCACGGCGGCAACGCGCACGCCGTGAATGAGTTTGTCACGCTGGCAGGACTCGAACGCTTCCAGCAATCCATGAGCTTATGGCTCAACGCATTCAATGATTCGGCCATTGGCCGGGTCGCGCCACACCAGGGAAACACCGCAGTACACAAAAATAAAGGTCGTAAATAATGAAATCAGTAGAAGAGTTTGAACGCGTTCCGCTCGGCTTCTTCCCCACGCCTCACGAGCCGCTGCCGCGGCTCAGTGAGGCACTTGGGATTACGCTGACGATAAAACGTGATGACTACAGCGGCTTCGGCGGCGGCGGCAACAAAGTGCGCAAGCTGGAGTATCTGATGGCGGAGGCCTGCAAAACAGGCGTGAATGTGGTGATCACCACAGGCGGGCATCAGTCGAACCACGCCCGCATGGTGGCCGCCGCGGCGCGCAAGTTTGGTATGAGGCCTGTGCTGGTGCTGCGGGGCAATCCGCCCGCCAGCTGGCAAGGTAATCTGCTGCTGGACAAGCTGTTTGGCGCCGAGGTGCAGTTCCTCGATCCCGACGGCTATTTCTCGCAAATTGAAGGCGCAATGCAGGCGCACGCTGATGCGGCTATTGCGCAAGGTGAAATCCCGATGATTATTCCGCTGGGTGGCGCGACGCCACTCGGCGCATTGGGATATGTGCGGGCGGTGGAAGAGATGACGGCGCAGTTGGCACCCAGCCAAACGCCCGCACCCGATTTCATCGTTGCGCCCACCGGTTCCGGCGGCACGCTGGCAGGCTTGCATGTGGGTACGCGTCGCTATTGGCCGCATACTCAGGTCATTGGTGTAAGCGTTAGCGCCAAAGCCGACTGGTTCCAGCCGCGCATTGCTGGCATGGCGCAGGATTGTGCCGATCTGCTGCAATGGCCGCAGCAGTGGCAGCCGGATGATATCTGGATAGAAGATAGCTATGTCGGTCAGGCGTACGGCGTGCCATCGGACGGCGGCATTGCCGCCATCTATAAACTCGCCCAGTTGGAAGGCGTGCTGCTGGATCCGGTCTACACCGGCAAAGCGATGCACGGCCTGTTCGCACTGGTGGAGCAAGGGCGCATTCCGCAGGGTTCGCGCGTTACCTTCGTGCATTGTGGTGGTTCTCCGGCGCTCTATCCGTTCGCCGACCGACTGCTGGAGCAATAATGGAAGCCTTATTGCGTGTATTGGATGAAGCCACTGTCGCGCAATTGGGTGGCGGTGATGTTGCTCTGGCGCTGGAAGACGTCAAAACGGTGATCCGCCTGATGCGGCTTGGCGAAGCACAGATGCCCGCGGAAAATCACATCGACCTTGGTACGCCACTCGGTAAAGCCTATGCCTTACCGGCGCGCGTCGGCGGAACTTACAATGCCGCTGGCGTGAAGTGGACCGCACATCGTCCGCAGCGACCTGATGTATTGCCCACCGCATTAGCGTTAACTTTGATTAATGATGCGCAGAGCGGCATTCCGCGTGGTTTATTGGCCAGCGGCGCATTAACGGCTGCGCGCACCGCTGCGGTGAGCGCGCTGGCATTACAGCTGGCCGCGCCGCGTCCGGTGAAACGTGTGCTGCTACTCGGCGCCGGTCTGCATGCTCAGGCGCATCTCCGCATGCTGCAGCAGCTGTTTCCGCAGCTGGAACAGATTGGCGTGTGGAATCGCTCGCCATTCAAACTTAGCGCGTTGCGCGAAGTGCAGATTGAAACCGATCTGCCACTCGCCTTAGCACAACCTTATGACGCAATACTGACCTGTACCAGCGCGGACCAGCCGATTGTCGATGCCACAGCAGTGCGTCCCGGCAGAATTATTGTGCAGGTCGGCTATCACGAAGTCAGTTTTGCCGCGATTAAAGCCAGCAGCAAAGTGATGGTCGATGCGTGGGGTGATTTCGCCCAGCGCAGCGCCAAAAGCCTGTTCCAGATGTTCCGCGCCGGTGAGTTTCGTGAGCAGGATGTAGCAGCCGACCTCGCGGCGCTGCTGCTGGATAACTGGCGGCCACAGCACGATGACAGCGTCTATTTCTCCTCGTTTGGCCTCAACGTCTTTGATATCGCCCTCGCCGCGCGCGTCTTGCTGGCAGCCGAGCACGACGAACTCGGTTCGCTACAGCCGCTGTTTTCAGGAGTTCTGCATGATCATTGATGTGCTATCACTGCATCAGCGCCTGGCATGCGGCGAAGCGTTGCTGTTGATCGATGTGCGCGAATTTGCCGACTGGCAACGCGACACATTACCCGGCGCACAGCACTGCAACGTCTACGACTATTTTATTGAGGATGGCAGCGAGCAAGGTTTAGCGATGATGGCAGCAGAAGCCGCCACCGCGCTGCAACCGATGTTTACCGCCTATCCCGGTGCCACGCCGGTGTTTTTCGAACAGCAGGTTGGCATGCGTTCACCACGCGGTGCGTGGTTCGCATGGCTGCTCAAGCGTGAGGAGGCCCTGATTCTGGATGGCGGCGTTGATGCATGGATCGCCGCGGGATATGACCTCAGTCCGGGATTGGGCTTGAGCCGCACCGTGGCGCATCCACCCACAGTTAGCGCCCCTGCGTGGAATAACGATGTGGTTTGCAGCCGTGAACAGGTTTTAGCGGCGGATGGCGTGGCGATAATCAACGTTGATGCGCGTCGTCCCAGCGAGTTCGATGGCAGCTTTGCACATGCCTGCTGTCAACGCGCTGGACGCATTCCGCACGCACACCTGCTGTTTTGGGAAGAGGTCATCGCCGACGGCCATTACTTACCTGCGCAGGAGATTGCTACACGCGCCGAGGCCGCTGGATTAAGTAAGCACGCGCAGTTGCAGGTCTACTGCCATCGCGGTGCCCGCGCCGCCACGGTATGGGCGGCGTTAACGCTGGCGGGCTATGCACATGTCTCGGTGTATGTCGGTTCCTGGCATGAATGGGCCGAGCATCTCGATCTGCCGCTGTTACACGGCCGCTAACCGCAGCGCCAGCGCCTGCTGAACGTCGGGCGCGGCGGCGAGCAGTTGACGGGTGTAATTGTCCTGCGGATGATTAATTACGCTGGCGGTCGCACCCGATTCCACAATCTTGCCGTGATACATCACCACCACGCGATCGCATAACTGGCGCACCGCGCTGAGATCGTGGCTGATGAACAACACTGATAATCCCAGCGTATGCCGCAGCGTATTGAACAGCGCGAGAATCTGCCCGCGAACCGATAAATCCAGTGCCGCCACCGCTTCATCCGCCACCAGCAGCTTCGGTTCCATCGCCAGCGCGCGCGCAATGGCAATACGCTGACGCTGCCCACCTGAAAACGCGCCCGGCAGGCGTCCGGCATGTTCGGCTTTCAATCCTACTAGCGTCAGCAGTTCTTTGACCCGCTCATCCACCGCGGCACCTTTGCGTAGCTGCCAGACGCGCAGCGGTTCGGCGATCTGCTCTCCGACCGGAATTTTGGGGTTCAGGCTGGCATAAGGATCCTGGAAAATAATTTGCGTATGGCGACGTAAGGTATGGAGCTGACGCCCTTGCAGGTGCTGACCTTCAAAGTGTACCTCACCGCCATCTGCCGCAATCAGGCCAATGGCCGCGCTGCCCAGCGTAGTTTTGCCGGAGCCAGATTCACCAATCAGCCCGACAATTTCGCCCTGCGCAATCGACAAATTGGCCGGATACAAAACGGTTTGTCGTTTGGCAGGCCACAGCGGCATGCGACGCGGCAACGGATAGCTTTTACTGATGTCACGCAGCACCAGTAGCGGCGGCTGTACCACCGGCGCGACCGCTTCCGGCATCTGCGGCGCGGAGGCAGCAATCAATTTCCGCGTGTAGGGATGGGTGGGCGCGCCCAGCGTATTGAGTACCGCGCCCTGTTCAACCAGCTGCCCTTGCTTCATCACGCAAACGCGGTCGGCGTAGCGCGCCACGACGGAGAGATCGTGGGTGATCAATAAGATCCCCATGCCCATCTCTTGTTGCAGCGCCTGCAGCAGCGCCAGAATTTGCGCCTGAATGGTGACGTCTAGCGCGGTAGTCGGTTCATCGGCAATTAACAATTCAGGCTGACCGCTGATGGCGCTGGCGATCATCACGCGTTGCCGCATTCCGCCCGACAGCTGATGAATATATTGCCGCGCACGCTGCGCCGGATTGACGATGCCGACGCGATCCAGCAGCGCAATCGCTTCCTGCTGCGCCTGTTTCCAGCTGAACTGACGATGCCGCACCAGCACTTCGGCAATCTGCTCACCAATACGCAGCGTGGGATTCATGCTGGTCATGGGTTCCTGAAATACCGTGGCGATGCGGCAACCGCGTAGTTGCTGGGTGGTGCGCGCATCAAGCGTCTCGCCATTAAACACCACACGGCCGCCACGCTGTTGCACGCCCGCAGGCAGTAAATTCATCAATGCCAGTGAAGTTAAGGTTTTGCCGGAACCCGACTCGCCAACCAGCGCCAGGATTTCTTTGCGCTCGAGATGAAAGGAGATGTTATCCACCAGCAAGCGGCGATCGTGCGTGTGCAGTGAGAGATTTTCAACCGAGAGCAAGCGTGCGTCTTTCATCTGGCAGGATTCTCAACAAGGAAAAATACAGGATATATCCTGTATCTGGCGCGAACAAGATCGTTAGATTATGCCACTTCGCGTTATGGAATAAGGCTGATTGCTGGCAGGCAAAGCGCGAAGGCGCCTCACCCCAGCCAAATTGACACGACATTGACCGCTACTGCGACAAACTCAATATGGTACGAATGTTCTGCGCGGTCGTCGCAATAATATCTATCGCGCCCGTGCGCAGGGCGCCAAGGATCGCCATCGCTTTGGTGTTCTCGGCGGCAATAGCGATCACGCAAGGGATTTTACGTAACTCATCAATGCTGAGTCCAATAACACGATCGTTCATCACGGTATCAACGTGTTGTCCCTGAGCATTAAAAAAGTCATAGCCGGCGACATCCCCGGTTACGCCCTGATTAACGCTGGCGTCGATGATTTCATGCGGCGTAAACCAGCCGAGTTTCACCATATAACTGTTTTCATTCATGTCGCCGATGCCCACCAACGCCACATCCGCTTTACGCGCGCGATCCAGCGTCTCTTTGATGGTGCCGTTTTGCATAAAGGCATCACGCAGCCCACGGTTCTCAACATAGGCGGGCGCATACAGCGTTTCGCTGATGCCACCGAATTTTTTCGCCATACGGCGGCTGATGTGATCCGCGTTGATGGCATCGCCGGGACGGTGCGTGCCGCCAATGCCACTAATGAACAGGCAATTCCGCGTCTGGACCTGACCGGGATAATCGGCGACAGCGGCGACGTTGCGCCCTTGCCCCACGGCGACAATCGCGTCGTCTTTCAACGACTGCGCTAAATGTGACGACACCAGTGCAGCAACCTGACGACGTTGCTCCTCCTGATCGGGCTGATCAAGCGCAATGAGCGCACGTTGCAGTTGGGGGAAACGATTTTTCAGCTGTTGTTCGAGGCGGGTGCTGAATACAGGATGGTAACGCACATTGATTTCGACAATGCCCTCTTCACGAGCACGTTTCAGCAATCGGCCGACTTTAATACGAGAAATCCCAAACTTACGCGCAATCTCCTCCTGGGTGATTTCGTCCTGATAGTAGGCGACGGCAATTTCCGTCAGCAGTTCGGAGTCCTGAGAAAGCGTGTTTTTTTCCATCCGTAACCTGTCTTGTTTTGTGGTATCTGAATGTTCAGATTTTCGATTGTGCAACCGCACATTCCGTAGCGGCGCAATTTATTGCGCGATAAATCGCGCCGCTACGAAATGTGCGTGCTGCAAGTAGACTTTGGCAGGGAGTTATAGCATTGATACGACTCGCTTCGCCAGACAACAGCGACGCGAGTCGGTCGAGCGTCACGCTTAGCGTTTGATGGCGTCGATTTTCAGCATACGGGCAATCACGATATCCAGCTCTTTCTGATCGAAGATTTGCTTCCAGTCTGGCTTCACAATCTTCTCACGACCGTATTCCATGGCGATCATGCAGGCATCCGAGAACGGGTTGGTGGCGCGGAACGCCACGGCCAGCGCGATCTGAATATGGCCATACAGCATCGCTTTGGCCGCTTCTTCCGGCACGCCGCTGTGTTTTACGGTTTCATCCAGCGCTTCTTTCATAAATGCGCCGACCATACAGGCCACGGTTTCCACCAGCGTCGGTTCCAGATACGCCAACTGCGTTACGGTCACCCAATGCACTTGCTCAACCGGGCCGTACATCACGCTGATCACCTTGCTTAGCTCGGCTTTCTGCTCATCAGAACCGGTTTCATACGACGCGGCCACATGCTGAATGGCTGCAATACCGCCGAACGCATCGGCATGTTCTTCTTTGGTGTAACGCTCAAGGAACACCGACGGATGGCAAGGATGCGCCACCGCGTATTCAATGCCATCACGATGCGCGATCAGGTTTGCATACGCCGCCGCCGGATCCAGCGTCAGCAGAATCGCGCCCGGTTTCATCTGTGGCACCACGCCTTCAGACACTTTGCCCAGGACGATATCGGGCACCGCCAGGATTACCACGTCACTCAATGGCACCACTGACGCGGCGTCAGAGAGTTCGCGACCTTGTGCGCTGACCTGCTCTTGCGCCTTGGGTGAATTCTCACAGTAAAATACCTGGTAAGCGCTTTTCTGGAAGTTAGCAGAAATACGCATACCCATTTTGCCGCCCGCGCCAATCACGGTGATGGTTTTCAGTTGCTCGCTCATAGTGTTACTCCTGATCTTGTTTACTGCGTAAGAATTCAACGGTGCGGCGAGTCCATTCGGCTTCTCGCTCGCAGGTTACAGCGGCATCGTCTTGCCACGGCAACCAATGTTCGACGATTTGGTTAATGCCTTTATCCGCCGGGCGCACGCTGGCGATCATCCGGTCGTAATCCAGCAAGCCTTCGCCCATCGGGCAGCCGGCAAAGGTAAAGCCGACCCAGCCATCACGCCGCGTGAAAGCAAAGTCTTTGATGTGCAGATTGCCGACGCGCGCAGCGGTGTTGGCAATCACCTGCTCTGGCAATTCGAGTCCGGCGACACAGTTAGCGGGATCGAGACACACACCGAGCCACGGCGACAGAAACTTATTGATCACCGACATCATCGCGCCGCTGTTCACCTGCTCGTATGTCTCCAGACAGAGACGCACCTGCTGACGCGCAAAATCTGGCAACACGTTGGCAATCAGCTCGGCGGCCTCGTCAAGCGATGGACGGTGATCGGCGGTGTAGAACATCGAACGTATTACGCGCGCATCAAGGATTTCCGCCATATGCAGATAACGACGCAGATGCTCAGTGCCGAGGCCGCGCGTGCCGAGTTCCAGCGTGATGCCCAGCGCATCGGCCTGATGACGCAACGCCAGCAGTTGTGTGTCAGACCAGCTTTCAATCGCCGGATAGTCGCAGATTTGAAACACTGACACATCGAGATCGGCGGTCTGCTGCAGCATCTGCTCCAGCGTCAGCGGATGAGGTACTTTCGACGACATGCGCCAGAAAAAGGCGTAGGTGCTGAGTCCGATACAGCTCATTAACGGCGCTCCTGAGCCAGCTCACTGGCTTCATCAATAATGTGGGCCAACGCCTTCGGATCGTGGGCAAAGCGCCCAAGGAACAAGCCATTCACGTCCGCGCCAAGGCGCTGAATCAGTCCCGGGCCGGCACTGCCGCCGTAAATGACTTTCAGGCTGATACCAGGCGGCGTGGCGAGCTGCTGCAATCCGGCGCACACCGTGCGGATGTAGCTGTCTGGTGCTGGTTGCGGCGCACCGATCGCCCATTGCGGTTCGTAAGCGAAGAACACTTCACCTTTTAATCCCTGCTGCGCAGACTCGGCCAGCGCTTCGGCAAGCTGCTGCTCGCACAGCGCTATCGCCTGCTGCGGTTCCGCCTGCTGCTCTTCGCCGATGCACAGCACCGGCGTTATGCCGTGGCGCAGCGACATCGCCACTTTAGCGGCGATTTGTGTCTTGTCTTCATGGAAGTGACGACGGCGCTCAGCGTGACCAATTTCTGCCAGCGAGCAGCCTAGTTCCTGCAACATACTGGCGCTAACCTCACCGGTCCAGGCGCCGTTCTCTGCCTGACAAACATCCTGACCGCCGAAGCGCACCGGCGTATTCGCGAAGATCTCGGCAACGGCAGGAATGGCTGGATAAGCCGGTAAAACAAACAATCCCACGTCGCCGCTTTTCACCGCCTGATGCTCGGCTAATGCCGCCACATCGCGACACCATTGCAACGTTTGTTGATAGCCGAAGTACATTTTCAAACTGACGCCGAGCCAGATTTTTGGCTGAGACATGCTTCAAGCTCCTTGTTCAGATGCACTGTGTTCTTTTAGCAGATCGCCGACAGTATTGACGATTAACGCCAGCGAAATGGCCCCGGCATCCGGCGTGCCGACACTTTTTTCTGCCAGCGGACGCGCACGCCCCATTTTCGGTACCAGTTGGGCTGTGTCCTGTGCGGCTTTATCGGCCACCTGCGCTGCTGCTAACCAGGCGTCGGTTAACGAGGCACCTGCGGCAACCGCCTCATTGAGGGTGTCACTGAAGGGCACCAGCACATCAACCATGGTTTTATCGCCGACGCGCGCTTTACCAAAGTGCATGATGCCTTCTTTCGCCTCACGTACACCGGTTGCCACACGCTGTGCGTCTGGCACCTGACGATCGCCCAGCGCGGTACCGAGCGCAGTGAGCGCCACCCCCCACAACGCGCCAGATGTGCCGCCGGCTTTATCTGCCCAGGCATCTGCCGCACGGCACAGCAAACTGCCCGCACCGGCGCCACGCGCGGCGACTTCACGCGCTTTCTCTACCGCGCCCAACACGCCACGTTCCATGCCAATACCGTGGTCGCCATCACCGGCCACCGCATCGATATCACCAAGACGCTCAGCGTTACGTTGTAACATTTGCGCCACTGATTCGAGCAGCTGCAGCACGCGTACCGCGCTCTCTTGCGATTCGGCCGTTGCTGCTGGCAAGGCTTCTTCAGTGCTTTCAACAAGCTCAGCGGCGCTCAACGGTTCGGCAACCAATACGCTACCTTTGCGGTAAGCTGGCGTATTGGTCGGCACGCGCCACAAGGTCTCCAGCTGATCGTCCAGCCACATCAGCGTCAATGATGCACCGGCCATGTTAAAACTGGTGACAAACTCACCGACGTCTGGCTCAACCACCTGCAGCCTGGCAGCCTCAAGCAGTTGTGCGACACGACGGTAGACGACAAACAGCTCTTCATATTTCACCGAGCCTAAGCCGTTGAGGATCACCGCCACCCTCTGACCGTCGGCCTGCGGAATATCGGCTGGCCGTTCATTGAGCAAACGCTCCACAAAGATCTCTGCCAACTCATCCGCGCTCGGCATGTCGGTTTCTTTAATCCCCGGCTCGCCGTGAATCCCCAGACCCAGTGCCATACGCCCTTTTTCCACTTCGAACAGCGGATGTGAGGCACCCGGCAGGCTGCAACCAGAAAATGCCACGCCAAAAGTGCGCGTGCGGTGATTAGCGTGCTGCGCCAGTTTCAATACCTGTGATAAATCGTGACCCGCTTCGGCGGCAGCGCAGGCGGCTTTGAACACGCACAGATCGCCAGCCACACCACGACGTTTCTCCAGCTCATCTTTACCCGCGCTGGAAATATCGTCCGTCACCGCCAGCACTTCGCAAGCAATGCCTTCTGCGCGCAGGCGCTCACACGCCTGGCCGAAGTGCAGCACATCCCCGGCGTAGTTACCGAACATCAGCAACACGCCCGCACCGTTATGCGCCGCACGTGCCACGTTGTAGATCTGCTGCGCCGACGGTGAAGCGAATAAGTTACCCATCGCCGCGCCGTGTGCCAGACCTTGTCCAACCAACCCGGCGAATGCCGGATAGTGGCCGGACCCGCCGCCCACTATCACCGCCACCGTATTCGGCTGACTGCGGGTGCTGCGCACCACGCCTCCGGCAACCTGACGGACTTTATCGGCATTCGCGGCGACAAAGCCTTCAATAAGCTCAGCGGCAAAGGCTGAAGGTTGGTTAAACAGGTACGTCATATTAATGCTCCTGAGCTAAAGAGGTCGGCTGCGACGGCGAGCGACGGCGGTTAAGTAACAGCATGAGTAAGGCTGACAGCAGCATGAATCCACCCACCACAAACATCGGCAAGGCATAGCTGTTGGTCGCGTCATGCAGCGCACCGGTGATGTAGCCTGCGGAGAAGCCCGCTACGTTTCCTACGGTATTGATCAGTGCAATCGCTGCGGCGGCAGATGCGCCTGTCAGGAACTGCGTCGGTAAGGTCCAGAAGTTTGGCAATGCGGCGAAGATTGCGCTGGCGGTAATCGCAATCACCATGATGGTGGTGAAGGGCGAATCCATATACAGCGCCAGCGGTACGCTGATGCCGCCTGCCAGCGCCGGAATAGCGATGTGCCAGGTTTTGCAGCCGCGACGCGTGGCATCTTTCGACCAGAAGAACATCACTGCCGCTGCGATCAGATACGGTACGCCGGTAATCAGTCCTTTCTGCATCACATTGAAGGTGGTGCCAAACTGCTGCTGGAAGCCAGCGATGATGGTTGGCAGGAAGAATGCCAGCGCATACAGGCCGTAAATAAAGCCGAAGTAAATCAGGCACAGCATCCAGACGCGGCCATTGCCCATCACCGAACGCAGGCTGTGCTTTTGATGGCCCTGCTTCTGCTGATGTTCGGCTTCCAGTTCTGTCGTCAGCCAGGTCTTCTCTTCAGCGGTCAGCCACTTGGCCTGACGCGGCGAGTCCACCAACCAAAACAGCGCGGCGATGCCAATCAGAATTGCGGGAATCGAGACACCCATAAACATCACGCGCCAGCCTTCCATGCCAAACAGGCCGTGCTGCTGAATCAGTGACGCGGCTAATGGCGCACCGAACACCACCGTCAGCGGTTGGGCAAGATAGAACAGCGACAGGATTTTGCTGCGATGGCGGCCCGGCACCCACATGCTGAGATAGAGAATCGCACCAGGGAAGAAGCCAGCTTCGGCGATACCCAGCAGCAGACGCAGCGTATACAAACCTTCCACACTGCTCACCCAGGTGAACAGCAGCGAGACAATGCCCCAGCTGATCATGATGCGCGCCAGCCAGCGGCGAGCGCCGAACTTATGCAGCGCCAGGTTGCTTGGCACTTCCAGCAGGATGTAGCCAATAAAGAAGATGCCCGACGCCAGACCAAACTGCAGCGCGGTGAGGCCAAGGTCTTGCGTCATGCCATTGGGGCCGGCAAACGAAATCGCGGTGCGATCGAGGAAGTTGATGAAGAACATCAGCGCCACGAACGGCACCAGGCGCCAGGAGATTTTTCTGATGGTGGATTGCTCCACCGCCGTCATTGTTTGTTGGTTCATAACGCACCTCCACGACGTGCGTGAGTGATCATTTCTTTATGTGGTGTTGACCAAACGCCAAAGGAGCGCTGGCTGCAGGAGTACTGAGAGGTACGGTGTAAATGACACATGTTCGAGTCCTCGATGGGTCTTCTTGTACATTGGTATAGTCATGCGAACATATGAACACTACACGGATAATTGTGCATCCCTCAACTGCAACACGCGAAAGTGTGAGCAGGCTCATGAGATTTGATTTTGGTCAATTTATCGGATTATTGCGCCCATAAGCGCGGGCAGCAGCCCTCTCACGGGGATGGGGAAGGGTTTCACAGGCGATTCCGGCTGCAATTCATATGAACAACCATTGAACATATGATTGATTTTATGGCACGCTAACCATGAACATCTTCTCGCCTGCTGAACAAACGTGCAGGTGTCATTGCAAACCCTGCTGGAGAACGACGATGAAAACGATCGCAATTGGCGCCGATGATGCGGCTATCGAATTGAAAAACGTGATTAAAAAGCTGCTGGAAGAGAAAGACTATGTGGTAACGGATTACACCAATGACGCGCAAAACGACCGTCCGATGTACCCGGATGTGGCATTTGCTCTCGCCACCGCCATTCAGAAAAACGAATTTGAGCGCGGCATTCTGCTGTGTGGCACCGGCATCGGTGTGGCGATTGTCGCCAACAAGGTAGAGGGCGTGCGTGCGGCGCAGTGTCACGACACCTTCTCTGCCGAGCGTGCTCGCAAGAGCAACAATGCGCAGATCATGACTATGGGCGCACGCGTTATTGGGCCTGAGCTGGCGAAAAATATCGTCAATGCCTGGCTGGCATCGGAGTTTGAAGGTGGTGGCTCAACCGCCAAAGTTGAGAAGATCGGTTACTACGAACAAGTATCCCACGCTAAATAAGCGCCGACGTCGCACCTCTGGAGAACTGTATGTCTACACGCCGGGAAAGAGCCAACGCCATTCGCGCTTTGAGCATGGATGGCGTACAACACGCCAATTCGGGGCATCCGGGCGCCCCGATGGGCATGGCGGATATCGCTGAAGTCTTGTGGCTCGACTTTTTGCAGCACAACCCCCGCAATCCCAACTGGGCTAACCGTGATCGCTTTGTATTGTCGAACGGTCACGGCTCAATGCTGATTTACAGCCTGTTGCACCTGAGCGGTTATGATTTGCCGCTAAGCGAATTAAAAAATTTCCGTCAGCTGCACTCTAAAACGCCAGGCCACCCGGAATACGGCTACACCGCGGGCGTTGAAACCACCACCGGCCCGCTGGGTCAGGGCATCGCTAACGCGGTCGGCTTCGCCATCGCTGAGCGCACGCTGGCGGCGCAGTTCAACCGTCCGGGTCATGACATCGTAGACCATAACACCTACGTGTTTATGGGCGACGGCTGCATGATGGAAGGCATCTCGCACGAGGTGTGCTCCATCGCCGGCACCCTGAAGCTGGGCAAACTGGTGGCCTTCTATGACGACAACGGCATCTCCATCGACGGTCACGTCGACGGCTGGTTCACCGACGACACCGCCAAACGCTTTGAAGCCTACGGCTGGCACGTGGTGCGCGGCGTGGACGGTCACCATGCAGAAGCCATCAGGAAAGCCGTTGAAGAAGCCAAAGCGGTGTCCGACAAGCCTTCGCTGCTGATGTGCAAAACCGTGATTGGCTTCGGTTCGCCGAACAAAGCCGGTACGCACGATTCGCACGGCGCGCCGCTGGGTGCCGATGAAATCGCGCTGACCCGCAAGCAGCTGGGCTGGAACCACGGTCCGTTTGAAATTCCTTCCGACATCTACGCGCAGTGGGACGCCAAAGAAGCCGGCCAGGCGAAAGAGTCCGCGTGGGACAAAAAGTTTGCCGCCTACGCCGCTGCGCATCCGGCGCTGGCCGCGGAGTTCAAGCGTCGCGTCAACAACGCGCTGCCGGAGAACTGGGCCAGCGAGTCGCAGAAGTTCATTGAGCAGCTGCAGGCCAACCCGGCGAAAATCGCCAGCCGTAAAGC
>CEFQ01000004.1:351843-391101 GCA_900068845.1 Enterobacter ludwigii | reverse complement strand
GCGCCGCCAGCGTGCGCTCAGCGATGGCGAAGCCGACCGCGTTAGCGATGCCCTGACCCAGCGGGCCAGTGGTGGTTTCAACGCCCGCGGTGTAGCCGTATTCCGGGTGGCCTGGAGTTTTAGAGTGCAGCTGACGGAAGTTCTGCAGTTCGCTCATTGGCAGATTGTAGCCGGTGAGGTGCAGCAGGCTGTAAATCAGCATTGAGCCGTGACCGTTCGACAGCACGAAGCGGTCGCGATCTGCCCACAGCGGGTTAGTAGGGTTATGGTTCAGGAAGTCACGCCATAGCACTTCGGCGATGTCCGCCATGCCCATCGGGGCACCCGGATGTCCCGAATTGGCTTTCTGTACTGCATCCATACTTAACGCGCGAATGGCGTTGGCAAGCTCTTTACGAGAGGGCATCTTCTACTCCAGGTCGGATTAATGCTCCGCCACGCTTAACTTATTGTAATTAATCAGTTATAAGGCGAAGCGAGAAAAAAGTCGCACATCAATGTACATGAACATAAGGGCAAAAGTACATGCATCAGGGTGCTAAATAGCGGGTAAACGGTTGCATTTCCGGGCTTGTCTGCTAGCCATTGCACAATATGCGAGCTATAACCAAAGCGTTTAAACATCTGCGACTGTTTCAGGTGTTTGTTTTCTTTACCTTGTTACCCAAAGGATGCTGATATGAAAATGAGAGCCACCATCGTTGCTCTGGGAATGGCTTCCCTGCTTAGCGGCTGTGAAGGAATGGATAATAATGCGCTGCTGCAATCCGGCGCACAGGCTTACCAGGCCTATGCATTAAATGACTCACAGGTGAAGGCGTTAAGCGACCAATCCTGTGCGCAGATGGACAAAGATAATCAGGTTGCTCCCGCCAACAGTGAATATCAGCAGCGCCTGAATAAAATCGCCGCTGCACTGGGCGACAACATTAATGGCGTACCCGCCAACTACAAGGTGTATCAAACCAAAGACGTTAATGCGTGGGCGATGGCAAATGGCTGTATCCGCGTCTATAGCGGTTTAATGGATATGATGACCGACAACGAAGTGGAAGGCGTACTCGGCCATGAAATGGGGCACGTTGCGCTAGGACACACGCGAAAAGCGATGCAGGTGGCGCTTACCACCACCGCGACACGCACTGCAGCGGCATCCGTCGGTGGCGTGATTGGCTCGCTGTCGCAGTCGCAGTTGGGTGAAATGGGTGAGAAATTAGTGAATGCGCAATTCTCGCAAACTCAGGAATCACAGGCCGATGATTACTCCTTCGATCTGCTGAAAAAGCGCGGCATCGATCCTATGGGATTAGCGACCAGCTTTGAGAAGCTCGCAAAACTGGAACAGGGCCGTCAGAGTTCGATGTTTGATTCACACCCGGATTCTGAAGCGCGCGCGCAGCACATTCGTGAACGTATTGCCGCAGACGGGAAGTAAATAGTGCTCGCGGTCCCCCCATCCCGGCCTTCCCCGTTAACGGGGGAAGGAGACGCAGCCATAGGCAGCTTCTTAACGCACATATTGCAGCATCTTCCTCCCCCGTTAACGGGGGAGGACCGAGGTGGGGGGCAGCCCGCAAAGAACGATTAACGCTTAAACAACCCATCCACCATTGCACCCAGATCCTGGGTGTTCGATGTCTCGATGTGGCCCTGCGGCGACAGCTTATCAATCACCTGCGGCAACAAAGTGGCCAGCGTACCGGAAGCACCCTGCACATCGGTACCGAGCTTATCTGCCAGCGACTGCAGCTGATCCTGCCCAAGTGCGTTTTGGATGTCGCCGCCACCAATCGACTGATTGTCACCGCTCCCAATCCAGGTATTCAGCACCTGCCCCAGTCCGCCCTGCTGAAATTTTTGTAGCAGAACCTCAACGCCGCCTTGCTCCTGCACCCAATTCCAGATAGCCATCAATTGTTGGATTTGATTGCCCTGCCCGCTTCCGTTGCTATTTCCTAGCGATCCGACTAAATCGTCCAGTAAGCCCATAGTAGCCTCCGCAGATTAAATAAACGCCAGTAAGTGTAGCCGCAGTCAACACGATTAACCTTTATTTGCCGCCTGCACGTGCAGCATGTCCAGCGCCAGCGTGGCTGCAGCCAGCGACGTAAGATCGGCGTGATCGTAACCTGGCGCCACTTCAACCAGGTCCATGCCGACGATGTTCATGCCCTGCAAACCGCGAATCAGCTTGGTCGCTTTATCGCTGCTCAGGCCACCAATCACCGGCGTACCGGTGCCCGGCGCGTGTGCGGGATCAAGGCAGTCGATATCAAAGGTCAGGTACACCGGCAGATCGCCGACGGTGCGCTTCACTTCCGCCAGAATATCGTCAACGCTGCGGTCGTTGACCTGCGCCGCATCCAGCACGTTGAAACCCAGGCTCTTATCGAACTCGGTACGAATGCCGATTTGCACAGAGTGCTGCGGATCAATCAAACCTTCTTTCGGCGCGGTGAAGAACATGGTGCCGTGATCGAACGTTGGGCCGTTGGAATAGGTGTCGGTATGCGCATCGAAGTGGACCAGCGCCATTTTGCCAAAGTGCTTAGCGTGCGCACGCAGCAATGGCAACGTCACATAATGATCACCACCAAAGGTCAGCATACGTTTGCCGTTAGCCAATAGTTTTTCAGCATGCGCCTGCAGTTTGTCCGACAGATCCTGTGAATCACCGAAGGCGTAAACCAGATCGCCGCAGTCCACGACGTTCAGACGCTGACGCAGATCGAAGTCCCACGGCCAACGGCAGCCTTCCCACGCCAGGTTGGTCGAGATTTGACGAATCGCGCCCGGCCCTAAGCGGCTGCCCGGACGACCCGACGTCGCCGCATCAAAAGGAACGCCGGTGATGACCCACTCAGCGTCGCTGTCGTAAGGCTGGAAATTAAGCGGGAAGCGCATGAAACCGAAGGCGTTAGAAACCAGGGAGTTATCGTACTGATTGCCCAGGGTGTTATACATAATTCGTCCTCATTAAGGCGGTAATCGTTTCACCAGTTTAGGGTAAAAATAAAAAATCCCCTCCGCGTCGTTAACCCGACGAGGAAGGGATGGGTTGTGGAGATTATCGCGGAGATTTCAGCCCCCTGCAATCAGCGTTCGTTTTTCAGTCAGTAAATATACGCCAGTAAAATAACGTTAACTTTCGCCTTAAAAACATGAATAAATTTAGTTAACAAACCGGCAGCCATAAATAAATTAAGCCATTTCTTAAATAATAAGCCGAATTAATAAGGTAAATACGTCAAATAAAAATAAAACTTAAATCTATCAAGTGAATTAAATTGATAGCCAAAAACACTTAGTATTATTAAACACCATTATGTAACGTTATTTAAATAAAACAGGAAAGGATTTTTAGGTGTCAGGGAATGATGTTCACCGCCACACGAGATCATGCTTTAAGAATCATCTGGTTGTGAGTGGGTTTGTGATTATTTTTCCTCTACGCATTTTTACTCCTTTAAAAGTGAGATGAAGGCATTTCTTCTCTTACAGACCTCTTAATATTTTTTCCCAACATTACTGCCGCATTGTACTCAGCACATTGGTATCTGTTAAGCCAGGGGCGGTAGCGTACAAATTATTTTATTTAGCCGATGAGAGAGTCAATGAGCAGAAGCGGATATGATGTGCAGAAATCTGCCATTAATGCATTGTTTTTTAGGGAAATACGCACGCGATTCGGCAAGTATCGCCTGGGATATCTATGGGCCGTATTGGAACCTTCAGCGCATTTACTTGTGCTACTGTTTTTTTTTGGTTTTATCATGCATCGCACCATGCCAGACATTTCATTCCCGCTTTTTTTACTAAACGGTATTATTCCCTACTTTATTTTCAGTAACATCACCCAACGCTCGATAGGCGCAATAGAGGCTAACCAGGGATTATTCAATTATCGCCCGATAAAACCCATCGATACGATTATCGCCAGAGCTAAGTTAGAAACGGTTATTTACCTCATGGTTTATATCCTTTTAATGCTTGTCGTTGTAATGACAGGAGAAACCATCACCCTTAATAATGTGCTGAAATTGGTTTTTGCGTGGGGATTGCTAATCCTGTTCTCATGCGGGATTGGGATGATATTTATGGTCACAGGGCACTCTATCCCAGAAGCACAGAAGCTTTTCCCCATTGTACTAAAACCACTCTACTTTATTTCAGGAATTATGTTTCCGTTGCACGCTATTCCTAAAGAGTATTGGCCCTACTTGCTGTGGAATCCGATTCTTCACGCGGTGGAACTGAGTCGGGAAGCTGTTGTAGTGGGCTATGTCAGTGATGGCGTGAGCCTGGAATATCTGGCAATTGTTACCCTGGCCACACTCTTTATCGGCCTGGCAATATATCGCACCCGTGAAGAGGCAATGATGACATCATGATCACGATCGAAAACCTCACCAAGTCTTATCGCACGCCAGCTGGAAGACACTATGTCTTTAGAGATCTCA
Source organism: Enterobacter ludwigii (assembly GCA_900068845.1). GTDB lineage: Bacteria > Pseudomonadota > Gammaproteobacteria > Enterobacterales > Enterobacteriaceae > Pantoea > Pantoea ludwigii_A. The sequence goes on along the minus strand of CEFQ01000004.1, from coordinate 386,641 downwards.
ATCTGCACCTGCCGAGTGGTAAAAGCGTTGCAATAATTGGACGCAACGGCGCCGGCAAATCAACCCTGCTGCGGATGATCGGTGGCATTGATCAACCCGACAGCGGTTTAATTACCACAGATAATACGATCTCCTGGCCAGTAGGATTGTCGGGAGGGTTTCAGGGCAGCTTGAGTGGCCGTGAAAATGTGAAGTTTGTCGCCAGGCTCTATGCCAAAAAAGATCAGCTAAAAGAAAAAATCGCCTTTGTAGAGCAGNCCGTGAAAATGTGAAGTTTGTCGCCAGGCTCTATGCCAAAAAAGATCAGCTAAAAGAAAAAATCGCCTTTGTAGAGCAGTTTGCCGAGCTCGGCAAATATTTTGATATGCCCATCAAAAATTACTCCTCTGGCATGAAATCACGTTTAGGTTTTGGACTCAGCATGGCTTTCAAATTTGACTATTACCTGGTTGATGAAGTCACAGCGGTGGGTGATGCAAGATTTAGAGCCAAATGCGCGAGTTTATTCAAAACACGGCATGCTGAATCAAGCTTCCTGATGGTCTCGCATAATCTCAACTCATTAAAAGAATTTTGTGATATGGCCATTTACATTGGCAGAGACAGCAAGGTTCTCCTCTTCGAGGATATTGACGAAGCCATCGATCAATATAGTCACGAATGGAAAAATTAAGGAAATGGCAGCAAACTTAACAGCCCTAATTCCTATTGATCTGAAAAGACGTTCAAGTGACATAATAAATAAAGCCGTATTCATCGCATCTAATGCCGAGAAATCAAATGTAAAAGTCATTTTTGGACATAACAATAGAAACGCCCGGCAAGATAAAATATTTATAAAAAAAATAAAAAAATACAGCAATGTAATAATCTCATCGATAAAGAGCAAATCGGAGGTTATTAATGTATCACAATTGAGAAACCTGGCTTTTGAGCAGGTCGATACAGATATGATTGTATTACTTGACGTTGATATCTTCCCTGATTTTTCTTTGTTTACCAGTTGCGCAGCTGAAATAATTAATAAATCAACACCTTTTCATATTCTTCCCTGTCTCTACTTAACAAAATATGGCACTGACTATCTTAGGAAAAAAACAAGTATTGAAGCTATTAAAGAAAAATACTTTTCTTTTTCGCGTAAGGAATTTTTGCACCTGGCATGTCCATCATCAGTCGTGGTGATGAAATCTGAGGATTATCGGGAGATAACGGGGTTTAATCCAGCGTTCAACGGACATGGTTATGAAGATTTTGACTTTCTACTCAGATTAGCTGAGCGCTATAACATGATAAATAAAAGTGCTGATTTTTTGCTAGAGACGTCACATCGCTCTCCACTTTTATCGACAGGCTTTAGAAAAGAGTTGGGGATGCATTGCATAAACGCGCTGATTGAGAAAAAAATGGCATTCCATCTTTATCATGCAAAAGATAATGAAGAGAACTATTACCAACGTAGAAAGATAAACCATCAACTTTTTTCTAAACTTCACCAACATAACGTTAGCTTGGACGAACACTATTCATCGAGTTTGCTGGAAGAATTCATCCGGATATGTAAGGACAAAAAAGTAAACTATCAAACATATTCGATCTACTTCGACAATAAACCCGGACATCTGGATAGAACGGACACTTTAAAACGTCGCATTAAGTTAATATTTAATTTTTAATATAAGTTAACAATCATGAATATAAAAAAACTGCTCAAGAATACCCTAACCCGCATCAGTACGATTGGGTCAAATGTACGTAATCCAAAAAGCATTCAATACACTGATAAAATCTCATTTATAATTGTTGGAGAAGATCAATCGCTGATTGATATCACCCTCACCAGCATCAGAAAATCTGAAAAGTCAGGTTTTTTCTCAGAACATACTATTGCCACCGCAAATCAGGTAGATCATTTGGCGACTCCGTACGTTAAGATTATTTCCGCTGGTGATAGAGTAGGCGAGTCTTTTTTAACTGAGTTCTACAAAAATGTAAACTTCAGCACTGCAGACGACATCATCCTTCATGCCTATTCGCCAGAGAGCGCTATTTTTCGATTAGATCCCGTTTTTGCGAACATCAAAACCATTAATAAAAATCAGCTCGTGCTCATGAAGGAGTACGCTCTCCCTTGTCTGGACAATTGTATTATTAAGTCAGTTTTGGTTTCCAGAAATCTTGCTAACCCTGAAACTCAGGGATGGATGAACAATATCGTATTTGCCCTCGAAGCTTTAACGCGCAGCACTTCACAGCATGGCTATCAATTCCTGAGTAACGCCTATGTTGGTTCCAAAAGCGGCGAGCGATTTGATACGCATATCCAGCAATTAGTCAAATCAGGTTCAGCATTCCTTGCATTACTCCATAGCATTGACATCAATGTCAAAGATATGCAGAAAGATGCATATAAATTAAAGAGTGTGCTGTTCCTGGTTCATCAGATAGTTCTGGTATTATTAAAAAACAAAAAGGCCGATGAAATCCTCACTGCTAAAGAAAAGGATGCCGCCCAAAAACTATTAATCAGCATATTAAGAACCATTGACGCTGACATCATAAAGTCATTTTCCTCATCTAATTACAACCATATTCATAAGATTGGTTATTCAAGGATAATAGGTTCTCATGTTGAACGTGACATCTGTTATCTCGAAGAGGGAGATATTGAACATACTTCACTGAAATTTAAGATAGCGTCTCACTCAAACGTCTATCCGCGCTGTTTTATCGATAGCGATGAAGTTATCCCCACCAATGCTAAAATAAAGATGCTTTCTTTATTTGGCTTAGAATTTAGCCATGAAATATACTTATGGATTTCATTCGAAAATCAGGAACAAAATATATCATTTACTAATACCTATCAAACTGAACTATTCATAGCAGGAAAAAGGCTGAAATCTGAACGTTATGAAAAATTAGTTGAGCTGCTTGAAAGAAAAAATTTATTAAAAGAAAAACTACCGGCAAAAGCAAAAATATTACGATATTTCGCCACATCAACGGTATTTAGCAAAAAATTTGATGCCTGCTGGATTTTTGTGGATAACGAACTACGTGCTGATGATAATGCGGAACACTTTTATCGCTATGTGAAACAAAATCAGCCTGGTGTAAATGCGTTTTTTTTACTCAACAAATCGTCTCCAGATTGGGGCCGTCTGAAAAATGAAGGATTCAGACTGATTGAGTTCGGTTCTCTGCAGCATCGGCTTGCGCTATTGAATGCAAAATTTTTGCTTTCATCACACGCTAACCCAGCGATTACCAATTATCTGCCGCGAAAGCATTACTGCGACATTATGAAGTTTAAATTTGTATTTCTTCAACATGGTGTTACCAAGGATGACCAGTCAGAATGGTTGAACAGCCGGAAAATAGATTATTTGGTCACTGCCGGTACCCCTGAGTTTAAAGACATCGCCAACGAAGGACGTTACCGCTACACCTCCAAAGAGGCCGTGCTTACAGGGTTTCCACGTTATGACAACCTGAAAAAAACACACACTGATAAACAAATTTTAGTCATGCCAACCTGGCGGAAAAGCTTATCAGGAGAACTGATTGCTAAATCCAGTAAGCGCGTTAAAAACCCCAACTTCCTAACATCACTTTTTTGTCAGCAATGGGGCGGTTTTTTACAGTCAGATCGATTAAAGAAAATGGTCGAAAAAAACGGCTATAAAATACTTTTTCTCGCTCATCCTAATTTAGTGGATTATCTGGAAGAACTGGCAATTCCGGATTATATTGCAATAGAACGAATGGAAAATTGCAGCATCCAACAGGTTTTTAAAAAATCGGATGCTCTTATCACTGATTTTTCATCGGTGGCTTTCGATGTTGCTTACATGCGTAAGCCCATTCTCTATTTTCATTTTGATATAGATACATTTTTCTCAGAACACTCATATTCAAAGGGATACTATGATTATGAATGTAATGGCTTCGGTGCGATCGCCAGTAATATTGCTACATTGCTAAGAAATTTAAATGATTTGCTGAAAAAAAACTGTCAGCTTGACGATTTTTACACTCAGCGAATCAATCAATTCTTCCCTTATGATGACAATAATAACTCAGCGCGTTTATATGAGACTTTAACAACTGTGCGAATCGGCTCGAGGTCTTTTGGTCTTATTCATCAGTATATTAAGATTCAGCTGGCTTCGTTCGATCTTGTCGCTGCGGAAAAAAGCCTGGTTGTGTTAACTAAATCACGCATAAATCTGTTACCAATAGAAAGGAGTGAAATCACTCGCACAGTAAATGAAATGGTCTTTTGGGCTAAACTGCAAAACCGTCATGTTTTACTGGCCAAACTAATTGCACATGCAGACATGCTTGACCTTCCTATTATCAGCATGGATCCTTTAACTCATGAGAATAATGACATTAATCCACTACGGCGCATTCTCAACATGGCTGTGGCTTTAACTGAGGGTGATGTAAAACACTCATCTGGATTGCATAACTTATCTGAAACAGTTTCCGCTTATAATTATCTCCTACCGCAGACTAAAACAGCCTGTGAAATTATTATTCACAGCGGTAAAAATAATGTTTATTTGGCGACAACATTACTTGCCAAAATGAGAAGCAATGCACTATTTAAACAAGCAGCACTGCTACACGTGTTAGATGCAGTCAATCTAATAAAATTAGGTAATTTCTCAGAAGCATTAATGCATTTAAAGAAAATAACGTTAAGTGATGCCCAAAAAGACAATCTGTTAAGGCATATGTTGGACTATCATGCTAATGAGAATTTACGCGCCTTTGATTTAAAGTTCTTACATAGTAATCAACTTAGCCCTCGAGCAAAAGAAGCCTATTTGCTATTAAACAAAGAAATGGTGCCCGCGCAACTGAATGATTTTTTTATCGCCGGAAATAAAAATGACACTTTGCTTAATGAGCATCTAAGTATGCTGTATGAAGGAAAAAAGTACACCCGATTTATTGAGGCATTCGAGAACTACCCTATCAATAAAACGCATATTGAGAATGAAAGTAATCAAATAAAGTATCTGGTTGCGACTTTCCTGACGCGTGGCGTTAATGATTTGAGGATTAAGATTTCTCGATTGTATCCAAAAGAGAGTTACATCAATGCTTTTGATGCACAGTTTTTAAATCGCAGCGAGGTAAACCTTGATGTTTTGTATCAGATGATTGAGCAAAGTATCGATAAGCAAGTCTATACTTATACCTGCTCGGAAATTTATAAGTATTCACTTCACTTCTACAAAAAAAACAGACCGGGGCTTGCTAGAAAAATTACCACCATTTCAGTAATGAAAAAACACGAAGACTATTACTCTGACAAGAAAAATTGGCACGAAGACAGTGATTATAGAACGTTAATTGATGCCGTTAAAGAATTAAACAATGTTGTGCAAGAGCTTAATAGAATAGGATCATAAACATTAAACGCCTAACTTTATTAGTATTTCTGCGCAGAATAATCATCATGATGTTCATGATAATGCCATGCCCTCTTGTTTCCGTTGTTTATGCTGCTGGTGATGCAACGGAAATTAAGAGTCAATTCAATTTACAGGGGGTATTTTACGATACGGATGAAAAGCTTTTTACCCTTGAGCAAGACTATAAAAAAAACTTGTCCATGATTTTCTATAACCATAATGATTACCGTGAACTACTGCTAAAAGATGCGGATATTGGTCATCAAGGCTTTGTTATATCCACATTAGCAGATGACTCTGCTCGTTATATTTTCACTGGAATTAAAAAGTCTGGATTGCATATATTGTTATTTAAATTAAAAAATAAAAAGGAATCATTAAAATATAGAATAAAACTGTTCCCCGATAGTTTCACTCCAAAAAGTGAAACCATGCCTGCACTTTCAGATAATGGCCGTTTTGTTCTTGCCCGAGGACGGAGTAAGAACGGTCAGATGATTATCCGTGTTTTCGACACTGCAACGATTTATTCATCATTGAAGCAGAATACCAATATTGATCTTAGTGATAACTATCTTTATCAGTGGCGGATTTCATCCCGAATAGCCAGTAAAGATATCGGTTCATTACAACCCCTTCAGGCTATCGCTTCGAATGGACATGACGTCGCTTTAATCTTCGGTAATGCGCGACTGACACCTAAAGTGATCTATTTTTATACTTTAGACGGCGAATTAAAGCGTATCGATACCCACGTAACTCCAGGCATTGAAGACGCAATGTTGTTCTCACAACAAAATTTTTATGAGCCGGAAGGTCTTTCTTACCAGAACAACATATTGAAAGTATTAATTACGTACGCTAAAGGGATCGATAAGCGAAACGTTATTTATAATTACATCAAATAAACTTAGATTAAGAACTACAAATGAAAATCATCCACTCAGCTTTCATTGAAAAAAACAGAGCAGATATCGACACCTGTATTGCCAAATTCGACATAGCTTTGAATAATTACCAAACCTTTACTCCCGCGACTCTGGGTATAAAAGGTGATGATTCAAATAAAATTCATATCAAGGGGGAATCTATTCCTGCTGGCATTGAGTTAATTTTCACTGAGAAAGCTAAAAATTGTAATGTTGTCATCAATGAAAACTTTACCGGCCGTGCAAATAGATTTTCTCTTAAAAATGAAAACAATTTTTTGTATCTGGGTGAAAATATTAATATCAATAAAGTTTCTGCCGTCGCTTTAGGAATCGGCGATGCTATTTTAATCGGTAATGGCGTCTCTGTTACTGCTGACAACTCATGGAGTACCGGGTTTAACTCAGGCATGAGTGATAATGGATTGATAGTTGGCGATCACTGTTTAATAGCATCTGAAGTGGTGATTAGACCTGCGGACGGTCATATTGTGTTTGATATTAAAACCGGTCAACAGACTAATGTTTCTCACTCACCGATCGTAATCGAACCCTATTGCTGGCTGTCTCAACGCTGCGCAATTCTTAAAAATGTAAAAATTGGGGCGTGTTCAATTATCTCCTTCGCTGCTGTGGTAACGAAATCCTGCGCTCGCTTTAATTGTATGGCCGGTATTCCTGCAAAAGCTTTTCCTTTGGATGGCAAGATGTGGCTCAGGGGACGTGGAAAAGAAGCAAAACAGATACAGGAACATTATCTTAAAAAATTTGGCGAACACTAAATAGCGAAATTTACCTTTGGCACATATTGTAATCAATATGTGCTAATCCGCTTTGATTTTCACCCTTCTCATTTATCAATCATGCGATTTTTTCCCCGTGTATAAAATTCCATGTTTAGCTGGGTGCTCTCCCTGAGATACTTTTCAAACTTACTGATAAGAATCGCATCCGGCTGGAATTTCGCTAGCCAGAAATCATCTAAACACCCTTGATAAGTCATACCTCTAATGTCATACATTGCTCTCCCCAACACCTTTAATGGTTTGATTTTCGCTAATGCCTTCAAGCCAACAGTACTGTTAACCGTGACAACAGCGCGTGCATGAGACAAAAGATCATCGAGAGGCAGATCGTGAACATAGATCACTCTGGTAGAAACACCGCTCTTCAGAGAAACTGATTTAATCAGCTGAGCGTAATTACGGTGTCCACGATCCATTGGATGATGTTTGAAAAGCAAATAGCTGTCTTGTGGTGCAGATTGGCAAAATGAAAGAATCACACTTCTGATATAATCTTCGATACCCGCATAAGGGCTGTGGTGAAAGATTTGACTGTCGTTATATACCTGTAATATTCCAAGGTAATATCGCCCACTCATCTCTTTTTTTATTTTATTTAGCACACTCTGCTGCTTTAATCTATATGCGACTTTTCGCCAGCAGGATTTTATCCAACATTTAGTTTCATACCAAATCGCGATGGATTTATGATGCTGGTAGTTTATAAAATCATGTTGGTGATAAACACACATTAAGCAATACCAGACCGCATGAGCGATTCTCTTAAAAGACGATGCCGCGATCTTATTATATGCTAAAGGAGAAGACGCTTTTAATGCATGATAAAATTCCGTATCCCGCGGTAACAAAGAGTAGGCGTTTACGCCGCCCGCTTCCAGGGTTATAAAGCTTGGCCGAAAATAACCTTCTTCAAAAACCAGAAAGCGCACATGCTTATCCTGAGCCCAACATTTCGCAGCCTGATGTAGCGGCCTGCAATCACCAAAACACAAAATGCTATCAAAGCCTGACTGCTGATATATTTCTGATAGCCAGTCTGGAAAGGCACTCAACGGCTTAAGATAGGTTAGTACGTGGCGTTGACGACAATAGAATCGGTCACCGCCATTAAACACCACATTAATGGTTTCTCGTTCGAGGGAATTCAACCAACTGGCGAGATCGCTAAAAAAGGGCCCCATGGGACCCTGTAATAAAAGATATTTTTTACCGTCCAGTAACTTTGTGAATGCAGCGTTTTTCATTTCTCAAAGCATCGATATCTTAATGATGCGGAAAACTTTTCTGCATGTGCGTTTAATTTTATCTAAGCGGGTTTTTTCAATCTCTAACGTCGCTCTTGGTGTATTAATCAATATATCCGTTGCTTCTTCCGCCGTTATCGCAGTGCGCCGCGTCGGGTGAATATAAGTCGGATACTCGATGAGCGCCTGATAAATTAAGTCACTTAGCGTGAGCTTTCGCAAACGGCGAGCACAGTGATACTCATCGTGCGTTAATCCCCATCCAGCATAGAATGGCATTCCATAACAGCAGACTTTTTTGCCATGCAATAATCCTTCAAAACCTGCCAGAGAAGTCATGGTATGGATTTCATCTACCACCTGGATGCATTGAATCACATCAGCATTAAGCACCTGATAGTCAGCCAGCAACGCGACATCCGATTGCGCCAGCTGCCCTTTTCGGTTGCCCACCAAAACATCGGGATGCGGTTTATAAATGATAAAAGCGTCAGGATTGCGTTTGCGCACTGCGTGTAATAATTGGGCGTTGGTTCTTACTGCACAGGTTCCGCTTCTGATCGATGCATCATCTTCTACCTGACCCGGAACCAATATTACGCGCTTACCCAGCGCCGCTGGTGGCAGAACGAAATCAGCGCCCAGATTATATTTGCTGATTTTACTCTGCACTAGCCGTTGCTGTAATCGTTGCGCCCGCTGACGCTGCATTCGCGTTAACTCGCTTTCATTGAGCATTACTTCTAAATCACTGCTACGCGAGGCATCGTAGTAAATTCCACGCTTATCCAGCACCAGCGATAGCGGCGGCATCAGATTTGACCCCAATCCCGAAGAGCGTAAGAATCCATCTTCCATCCGCCAGATTGGCAAAAGTTTTGCTTTGGCCCTCTCCTGCCAGCGCTGTTCACCGTTATTACCCCAAACTACACAAGCAGTCGCTCGATTCTCTCTGCGACTGAAGCTGAGCTTATTAGTTCGCGTCTGCAAAAAGGGTTTTAAGATGGTGTATTTCCACCATGACAAGCCCGGTGCCCAAAGATATCCGTTGCGCTGCTGCTGATAGCGACGTTGCATTTGCATCCAGTTCATCACATCAAACAGTGTCGCCGGCTCGCCGGTTAGCGGATTGATATAACGGCTATAGCGGAAATAGGCAGCAGCGAAGAGTTCATTAAGCGTTGCGCATCCCCGGCGCCGGCTAAGCTGTTTAGCCAGAGTGTGACGGTCGTCGGTTAATCCCCAACCTGCATACCAGGGTTGGCCAAAACAGATGACAGGTTTGCCTGCCAGCAGCGCTTCAAAACCGTACTGCGATGTCACCACGTAAACCCGTGAGACATGGCGAAGTAAGGATTGCGGACTGACGTTATCAGCCAGCAGTCGAACACGCGAAGTTGACTTCAATTGATGGTAATAGCCCGCTTTTTTCCCCTGCAAAACATCCGGATGGATTTTAACCCAGATGATGGCGTGAGGATTTTCACCCAACGCCGCATTCAGCATTGAAGCGAAATCATCCGCACCGGCATTGCCATAGGTCACTGACATATCACCATAAGTTTGATCTACGACCAGAACGATATCATCGGATGGGTGGTTGTCGGTGACGAACGCGGGCGCATGGTTATATTTTGATAGATCTTCGGCAACGATAGTCTTAATGGCATATTCTGCATCTGCCGCCAGCGCCTGATTCGCTTCACGATCGCGGATTAATGCCTCAAGTGCGCTGGGATGGCTGGCATCGTAATAGATGCCGACGTCATCCAGCACCATCGATAGCGGCGGCGCACCATTGATACCTAAATCCAGCGAACGAATAAAACCATCTTCCAGACGTAAGATGGATTTACCCGCGCCCTGAGCCAGCGCCACAGGTTTATGCACGCTAGGGCGATGCCCCCAAACAGCAATCGAGGCGATGTCATCCGCAATTGGCATAAAGGGGCTAAGCTTCTGGCACGGCTGTGCCAGAAAGTTGCTTAAATAGGGGATACGCCAGATACCTGAGGAGAAAATACCGATCATCGCGCATTACTCCTACAGCGTCAGAACCACTTTCGCCGCGACAGCCAGCTGATAAAGGATGGTGGAGATACCACGCGTCACTTCGATGTTCTTCGACTCATACTTCGGCAGTACCATCAACTCATCACCGGGATTGAGGTAATCCACATCATTCGCATTTTCTGCCGCACCGTTCTGGCGAATGACAATAATGCGGGCATTACTCGCTTTCTGCGTCAGGCCACCACATCTGGCGATGTAATCTTTGGGACTCAGGCCTTTCTCCCAGCTGACGGCGTTAGGGAACAACACTTCGCCATGCACCAACACCAGGGAAGTTTTCTGTGGAATGCTGATGACATCGCCATCTTCCAGCAAAATGCCGTCGAGGTTCTTCTCATTGATGATCACTTCACCTTTCGGCACCACATTACGTGCTTTCGCCACAAAGCGGCTAATCAGTTGCGCTTCCTGATAACGCAAGCTTGCCTCTTCTTTGGTTGAGGATTGCACCGAAAGTGACGCTTCTTCGAGCTTCTGCAGCGCGAGATTCATCATCTCTTTCTGCCTTGCTGCCACAGAAGGACGATACAGCTGAATAGCATTCATCTGCGACATACTGTTAGGACGCACTTTTGCCAACACTGCGCGCATGCTGGAACCGTAAGGCAACACCATGGCATGCTCACCGGAGTGCGCGCCCTCGATGCGAACCTGAATGGTGCTGGCGTAGCGATCGGTGCTGACAATCAGCGCGTCGCCATCCTGCAGGATGCGGCCCGGTGCAGAACTGATCGGATAATATTCACTGCGTTTAGCCAGACCTTGCTGACGAACAATGGTGATATTGGTGGCGCCTGGCTTAGCGCGCGCCCAGCTGAGTGCTTCGCTGACATCGATCGTGCTCTTCGCAAACTCAAAGTCATAACTGTTGAACACATCACCCCGCACGCTAAAGGTGTGCTGCCGTGGTCCCACCACAATGGTGTCACCATCGGCAAACTGGCTTAATCCGAGCTTACCTTTAAGCAGGAAGTCATACAGATTTACGCTGGAACGCACGCGGTTGTCGCGCTTAACCACGATATCAACGTAGCTACCGCGTTCAGGATCGATACCACCGGCTTTAATCAGATAGTTCAACAGGGAATCCGACGTCACACCGCCGTACAGGCCGGGACTGCGCACAAATCCGGTGACATAAACTTTGACCGGCTGCGCCTGCAGCAGTGACGCATAAACACTGACATTCGCCTGATAAACCTGTTTCACTTTGTTGGTGATCAGCGCGTTTAGCTGAGTATTGCTGACGCCAGCAACTTTGACCGGCCCCACATTCGGCAGGAAAATATTGCCTTTAGGATCAACCTGTAAACTGCCGTCAAAGGTAAATGCGCCCCACAAGCGCACCTGAATGCTATCGCCGGGATTAAGGATATAGCCGGGATTGAAGCCCACAGTTGCACCACTGTCGGCGCTGGTGCCAGTAAACAGCTGAGCACCAAAGATGCGGCTCACCGGCACAGCAGCCACGGGAATGGGCGTATTGTCGAAACCCGCATTATCGACAGCGGGGTTCGACTGGCTATTGAGGAACGGTAACGCTGCGGCGCCAGTCAGATTTTGATCGGCATTGATAGCAATGCGGGCACTGGTTGATGCGGAATAACCGGCCGCAAGAAGGACAAATAATGTTAATATTTTCATGGCATGCTCTTTATGCGACAGCATTAATCCCGGTGATCTTCAATTACCGCCAGCAGCAGTTTCAGCGTGCCATACATCAGGCAGCACACCAGAAGCCAACAGGCGATCAAATAAGGCGTATTAGGGAAACTCGTCTCCTGTGGCTGCTGAGGTGAACTGATCACCGACAGCACTTTCAGTTTGCGCGCGGCTTCCACACGTGTTTTTTCAATTGAGCTCTGCGCTAAGGTGAACAATTCGTTATCGAATGCGACCCTGGATTTAATCTCGTCAAAATCCACCGCCATACGGTTCAACTTGTCGCCCTGCGGAGCGGTGATTTTGCTTTTTTCGTTATCGATCTGCGCCTGCATTGCAGCAATAGCATTACGCAGGCTCACCACCTGGGCGGCATCATCACGAAGGTAGGTCAGCAGATTGCGCAACTCCGCTTCCATTTGAATCTTCTGCGCCGTGAGCGTATTCACCAACGCGCTGGCCGCTTGCGCCTGCGCTTCAGGATCCAGAATGTTGTGGCTGTTTTGATACGCCAGCAGCTCGGCGGTGCTGGCATTCAGACGCAGACGATATTTCTCCAGCTCAGCCTCGGCGAAGGCGAGCTGATCGCGCGCGATACGGTGTGACATCTCATTGATAAAGCGCTCAGACTCTTTCAGTAATGCCGTATTGAAACGCAGGGCAAACTCAGGCGTAAAACCCTGGGTTTTGATATCCAGCAGTCCGGTTTTGTCATCCCAAATCACATTGATGCGATTGCGGTAATACTGCAGAAAGCGCTCGGTCGAGGACTTTTCTGCCAGGTGGTTGAAGAAATCCAGGCCGCTGTGGCTAAAAGCCTGGCGAAAATTCAGCTGTTGATCGAGTGCGAACAGCATATCGGGCGAGTTGATGTACTCTTTCAAATAGAGCGCATCTTCAACCGAACCCGGGTTCGCCGCGCCCAGTAACAAGCCAACATTCAAACTATTGCGGGTGATGTCATCAGAACGTTTGATGGCGATTTTAGACTCACTCATGTAACGCGGTTGGCTGAAAATCACCAGATAGATAATCAGCAGCGCCATCGGCAGCAGAATGATAATTTTCGCCAGGTGCTGCTGAATGTCCGCCAGTGAAACGGCAGAGAAGCAGTGACGCATCCTGGATACAGTGAGATTCGCTTTCATCAATATGCAACTATCATCAAATGTTGTTGGGTGGGTGGGCTGGTGTTGCCTATGCGTTCATCATTCGATACAAAAAATGAAAGTCACTTAACGTCGGCGTGATTTCTTTTTAAGAACTAAATAACGGCAGGCAGGATATAAGGATTGTGCGGGGAGCAATTTAAGAAACGACTTGATTTAAAAACGATAACATTCATCCTGCTAAAGACGATTTTAGCGATAAAAAAACCGCTGAGTTCACGTGAAAACAGCGGTTTAGCGTTAGTTTACGTAGCATCAGCGTTCACGCATCGCCTCTTTGCCTTTATTAAACGGTTTGATCAGATAATCCATCACCGTCTTTTCGCCGGTTTTAATATCTACGGTCGAAACCATCCCCGGACTGATAGAGAAACGCTGGCCGGCTTTATTCTGCACGTAGTCGTTATCGGTGCGGATAAACACGCGGTAATAGTAAATCTCCGGCTTCACTTCGTCCTGAATAGTATCCGGGGAGATGCTCTCCACGACTCCGTTCAGGCCGCCATAAATCGCGTAATCGTAGGCAGAGATTTTCACCACCGCACGCTGGCCGGGATGGATAAAGGCGATGTCACGCGGTGACAGCCGCGCTTCAATCAGCAGGCGATCGTTCATCGGTACAATATTCATGAGCTCACCATTCGGAGGTACCACGCCGCCAACGGTCGAGACTTTGATGTTTTTCACGATGCCACGCATCGGTGAGCGGATAGTCAAACGCGTCACCGTGTCTTCACGCCCTTTCACCACTTGCGCCATGCTGTCGGCTTCGGCGTTGGCTTTCGCCAGCTCCTCGCGCGCCTGCACGTAATATTGCGAACGCATATCGGTGAGTTTCAATTCCAAATCCGATTTATCGCGCTGCAAACGCAGCACTTCCACGCTACTGGCAGCACCGGTTTTCGCCAGGCGCTGAGTAATGGCCAACTCGCGATTAGCCAGCGCCAGCGACTCTTTAAACTGCGCAGTGGCATCGCTGAGCTGCGCACGCCGCGTTTTGTACAAGCGCGCTTCAGAAGCCATGAGATCGGGAAACTTACTCAGCTCCGGCGGGAAACTCAGCGGTTGATCGTTTACTTCCGCATTGAGGCGCGAGGCAGCAGCCAATGCCGCACGATAACGTGCCGCACTTTCGCCGACGTTGGATTGCGAGCGTGTGGCGTCAAGGCGCGCGACCACTTGCCCAGCCTGCACCTGATCGCCCTCATGCACGTAGAGTTCAGTCAGAATGCCGCCTTCCAGCGATTGCAGCACCTGATCGCGCGAGCTGGGGATCACTTTGCCGGTGCCGGTTGAGACTTCATCCAGCACGCCAAACCATGCCCAAATCACCGACACGAGGATCAGTGCGGTGCTGATCACGATCAACCGCACTGCCCCGGTGTAGTGGCTTTCCGATCGCAATTCACCTAACAGATCGTCAGAAGAATCGACTTCTGCGGCCGTCACCAGTCGCAGTCTTGCGGGTAATTGTTTGATCATGATTGCGCCTCCGGCTGGCTGCCGTTGACACGCGGGGCCGGCAAGGCGTTCTCTTTCGGGCTGTCCATCACCAGTTGTCCCTCTTTCAGCACCAACACGCGATCAACCAGCGCGAGGATCGCCGCCCGGTGCGTCGCTACGATCAGGGTGCGGCCATTCAGCCACTGGCCAAGACGTTCGATAAACTCCTTCTCGGTATGATCGTCGAGCGCCGCGGTTGGCTCATCAAGCAGGATAATGTTGGGATCGCGCAGCAGCATACGCGCTAGCAGCAGCGACTGGCGCTGGCCGCCGGAGAGCCCGGTGCCGCCTTCCATGACCGGATGATCGAGTCCGAGCGGCAGACGGCGAATGAAATCCGCGCCACCGCTGACGGTAAGCGCCCCGAAGATGGCATCATCGGTAGCGTGTGCCGCACCCATGGTGAGATTTTCGCGCAGCGTGCCGTGGAATAGGCGCGCGTTTTGCGTCAGCAGGCCCACGTTACGCCGCACGTCTGCCACATCAATATGCGGCAAGCTGAGGTTATCCAGCCGCAGTTCACCGCCAACCAAATCAATGCCGCCGACCATCGCCTGCAGCAATGTGGATTTGCCCGAACCGTTGCGTCCCAGCACCGCAATGCGCTCGCCGGGTTTGATGGTCAGGCTTTTGATGCGCAGCGCGATAGTCATTGAATCGGTGTAGTAACGGAACATCGCGTCGGTGAATTGATAGTGACCAAACAGCACCGGCGTGTGAATACGCGTCTCGTCCTTGCTGTTTTCCACCGGTAAATTCATTAGCGCATCCAGGCTGCCTTTCGCTGCTTTCACCTGCTGCCAGCGCGCCAGCACACCGCATAGCGTTGCCATCGGCGCAATCATGCGTGAGGAGAGCAACGACGCCGCGACAATCGCACCCGTGGTGATATCACCGTTGATCACCATCGGTGCGCCGATCACTATCACGCTGGCATACACCAAACCCTGCACCGTTACGCCCCAACTGATTAGCGAGTGCATCACTTTGCGCATCTCTACGCCCGATTGCGCAGTGATGCGAATATAGCTGTTCCACTGTTGCAGGAAGCGATCTTCCGCCTGCATCAGCTTGATGTCCTCCAGCCCTTGCACGCTCTCCACCAGCACCGCGTTACGCAGCGTCGACTCTTTCAGGTTCTGCTGCGCCAGTTTCGAAAGTTTTTTCTGGCTCAGCACGCCCGGCAAGATCATCAGCAGCACGGCCACCGGCGCAATCCATGCCAGCTGCGGCGCAATAATCGCCATCACCAGCAGGAACAGCAGGAAGAACGGCATATCGACAATCGCGGTAACCGTGGTGGAGGTGACCATTTCGCGGATCGCCTCCAGCTCGCGCAGCTGCGAGATAAAGGTGCCGGTCGAACGCGGCACCGCGCTGTTACGCAGTCGCAGCGCATGACCAAACACCCGATCGGAGACGCGCATATCAGCCCGCTTACCCAGCAGATCGGTCACATGATCGCGCCCGACGCGCAGGATATAGGTGAACACCACCGAGATGATCACCCCGATATACAGCACGTACAACGTTGGATAAGACTGGGCCGGGATCACCCGATCGTACACCTGCATCGAGAAGATGATGCCGACCAGCGCCAGCAGGTTGATCAGGAAGGATCCCAGCATCACATAACCGTACGGACGCAGATCGTGCAGCACCAGACGACGCAGCCAATCCGGCTTCACCGTGGCGAGATAGCGATCAACGCGGCTGTCTTTCGCCGCCGTTACCGGGCGCAGCGCAGCGGCAAAGCGGATCTCCGGCAGCAGCGTGGCCAGCGCAATTGGCGCAGGTTGTTCATCACCGGCGAAATGCACCCGCACTTCATCGTCGCCATCAAACTGGGTAATTACGCCCACCTGACCATCGGCCAGTTCAACCGCCAGCGGCAAGCGCCAGCTGGTGATCTCCCATTTGTTCTCTTCATACAGCTGTAGCGATAAACCGGCCTGGCGCGCCAGATGGCGCAACGCTTTATCACGCGTCTGTTTACCCTGCCATTCTGCTGCCGCCATGATCATGCCCGGTGAACAGGGCAAGCGATAATGGGTGGCAATCAGGATGATGGCGGTGGCCCATCCGTGTAAGGGCACATTGCCGCCGGACGCGCTGTCGGGCGCATCAGGAATCTGTAATTGCGTCATGGCTGGATCTCCACGGACTGGATCCGCTGATTATTCAGGGCAAACGCTGAGCGCATATGTCCGGTGCTGTAGAGGCAATCGAGCTGCAGCGAGCGTAACTGACTAATGGTTTGCTGCAGCGTGAAACGGGTCTGGAACACTTCCTGCTCGGCGTTAAGCACGTCCAGCAATGGACGCGTGCCGAGTTGCAGGTATTGATCCTGATAGAGCGACTGCGTTTTCTCACCCAGCGCCTGTTGCCGTCCCATAATGGCGAGGCTGAGCGACAGGCTTTGCGATTCGTTCTGCGATTCGCTCAACTGTTGACGCGCTTTAAGCCGCGCCGAGTTGACGGCCGCATTGGCGGCCTGCAGCGCATTGGCTGCCGCATCCCGGCTGGCGGTGATGCCGCCGCCCTGATAAAGCGGCATTTCCACTTTCACAAATGCCGAATATTGCGTGCGATCCAGTGTTTCGCTGCCGGAGTAGTGGTTATTGAGATAATGCGTGACCTGCGGTTCCAGCGAGATGGTTGGCATGTTTTGCGCGTTGGCGTTATCGAGTTTGGCTTGTGCCTGATTAGCCTGCGCCCACGCCGCCAAAACGGATGGATTGAGCTTGTCATCGGCCTTCGCCACCTGACAGGATTGGGTAAGTTTGGTCGGGAAATCGTCGCTGACTTTTTTCACCAGCGGCCAGCCAAGATAGGTAGCCAGCGTGGCGCGCCAGCGATCGAGGTTGGCTTGATACTGCGTCAGCGTGGTACGGGCGCCTTCGATACGCGCATCGGTTTGCGTCGCATCGGAAAGTGACGCCGCGCCCTCTTCGTTACGCTGCCGCGCCAGGTCGCCAATTTTACTCAGCGCCGTCAGCTGTTGCTGGGCAATCTTCACCAGTTGCTGATAGCCCTGCACTTCCACCAATGCCGCCGCGGTATCGTGCGCCACGGTATCAATGCTGACCAACACGTTGGCCTGCTCTTGCGCCACGCCTGCTTCGGCGGAGCGCACCGAACTGCTGACCTTGCCAAAGTCATACAGCATCTGCGACACGGATAATACAAATGAGGGGCTGAAGCCCTTTTCGCTATAAGCGTTGCTGTAGCCGTTGTTCATCCCGGCACTCACTTGTGGATAATACTTGGCTTTTGCTACATCAACCTGATTGGCCTGTTCCAGCATTTTGCCTACCGCTTGTGCAATATCGGGATGCCACTGAATGGCACGCTGCACGGCCTGATTGAGGGTGAGAAAGTCGGGGACGTTGGCGAGGGCGGGTTCCGCCACCTCTCCCGTTAATGAAGGCAGTTCTTGCTGTTGCGCTAAGCCTGCCGAGGTAATTTGCCCCGCTCGGGTTAACGCGTCACTGGCCGCTAAGAGGTGAGAACTGTAAAGTAAAGCCATGCCCGCACAGAGAACGCTGAGCTTAAACGAACGGCGAAATGTTGCGCCTGAGTGCATCAGTTCCATCGATAGTCCACCAGTCAATAAAGAGAAAGGGGCACATCCCTGTGCCCTAACTGCATCCCTGCATCACATAGCGATTACGCCGTGTGGTTTTGGTGCGGTTGTTGCAGCAACTCCTCCAGAGAAACGTTGACGCCTTCCAGCGTAATCAATTGAGTCGCGCTGTAACCCGTACCGGTACCATCACGGTCAATTGAGAGCACCGTATTACCTTCTGAAGTATGATCCACTTTCACGAAATCATTAATATTACTTGTGGAATCATTCCAGCCGATAAGCAAGTTACTGACGTCAATCTTGTCGCCTTGCGCAACATTGAAGTCGGTCCAGGTATCGTGACCGTTCCCGCCGGTGGCATCAGCAGTCGCCAGTAAGTGATACACCAACGTATCTGCGCCGGCACCGCTGGTGATGGTGTCGTCGTAGGCACCTCCGCTAAGGGTGTCAGCCCCCGCCGTGCCTGTGATGGTTGGATGTAACTCAATGGTGAACGACTGCGTGGTGATGGTGCCATCGTTCGCCGCCAGCGTATAACTGAACACCTCTTTATGCGTGATGGATTGTCCATCCACTCCCGCATTCAGCGAATAGGTGTAGCTACCATTGGCGGCAATACTCAGCACACCGAAGTCTCCGGCAACCGACGTGCTGCCTACGCTGTTAACCGTGGTGATATCACCGTGTTCATTAGTGATACTCAAGGTTCCAGTGTGCGTCCCCGAGGCAGAACCGTAGATGCTACCGCTGGCGTCGTGGTCACCGCTGGTGGTTTCAGCAAACAGGCTGTTTGCTGCCAGCAGCGTGGTCGCCGATGCCCCATTGTGCAGATTCACCGTCAAACTGGCCGAGGTCACCGTACCGCTGGCATCACGTACTGAGTAGGTGAAGGTATCCGCTGTTGGCAAGGTATCGATATTCAGCCCCGCCTTCAGCGCATAGGTGTAGTTACCGTGCGAGTCGATGGTTAAGGTGCCGTAGGTGGTATTGATCACGGTATTACCGTTAGCCGCCACTGCACTCCCCGACACGGTGGTGATGGCAGCACTTGCCGGGATGGTCCCCGCCACAGAACTGGTGTCGTTAGTCAGCAGGTTACCCGTCACAGTTGCGGCTACCGTCACCGCCAGCGTGGTGAAATCTGACACCGTACTGATAGTGGTGGTGGGCAGCAGGCTAACGCTAACGTTTGAACCGATGACAACGGCATAAGTGCCCGTTCCCAAATTGCTATAGGTCACGTTCGCGCCCGTTTGCGTACCCAGTGAAATCAAGCCGGTAGAGAGATAATTGCCTCGCGTGTTGATCAACAACCAGGTGCCGTTGGTCTGCTGCTCATAGAGATACATTGAGTAGGTCGAGATCAAACTGATACCGGCAACGGAACCGTTGAGCGTTACCGTGCGCGTGTCATCTGTTCCGACGTTAAAGACATAGGCATTGCCGTTGGTCAGCACACTGGCGTTCAGTATGCTGCCCAGCCCCACATTGGCGAGCGCCACATGTGAAACGCTGGTTGTGCCATTGTTAATCGTCGCCTGCGTGGTGCTGTAATCCACCTCGTTGGTGTCATTGTTGGCAACAACACGAATCGCCCCGAGTAATGGCGCACTGGATGAGACGTTACCCGCACGGTCTGTCTGAATAACTGACAAACTTGCGCCCGTAGTCTGGGCGGTAGTCAGGTTAACCGACCAGGTGCCGCCCGCGCCGACCGTCGCGGTACCAATTGAGGCACCGTTGGCATCACGCACCGTCACCGTGGCGCCCACTTCGCCGCTACCTGTCACCACGCTGCCGGCATTATCAATCGCCAGAGCGCTAACTGCGGCAGGCGGTACCGTATCCACGTTGACCGTAACCGCAGTATTCGCGCTAACGTTGCCCGCCGCATCGGTGACCGTCACGCTCAACAGATGTGCGCCGTTTGCCAGCACCGCAGTGGTGAAGGTCCAGGCTCCGCCGGCCCCCACCGTCACGGAGCCGAGCGCATTGCTGCCATCGAAAATGGTCACAATCGCGCCCACTTCCGCGGTCCCACTCAGCACTGGCGTGGTGTCACGCGTGTACGCGCCATTGGCTAACGTTACTGGCGTGCTGCCGGCGTCGTCGGTAATGGTGAGCGTACTGGCGACAGGTGCCACGGTATCGATGGTTAGCGTCGTCGAAACGGTTGGGCTAACGTTGCCCGCCGCATCGGTGGCCGTCACGTTCAGCGTATGTGGACCATTATTTAACGCCGTGGAGATAAAGCTCCAGGTGCCGTTGCTGCCCACCGTGGTCGTGCCCAACAGCACCGCGCCGTCGTAGACGCTGATGCGTGCGCCTACTTCTCCGGAACCGGTTAAGAGCGGCGTACTGTCGTTGGTAATGCCGTTATTCGGGATGGTGACCGCGGTGCTGCCGTTATTGTTAGCCGCGACAAGATTGGTCACCGCCGCCGGCGCCACGGTATCAATAATCACCGACGCCGAGGTGGTGCCGCTGACGTTGCCAGCGCCATCGGTCACCGACACGCTAAGAGGATGCGTGCCTTGGGTGAGCGCGGCGGTGGTGAAGCTCCAGGTGCCGCCGCTACCCACTGTTACGGTGCCCAACAGATTGCCGCCGTCGAAAATCGACACTCTGCTGCCCACTTCCGCCGTGCCGCTCAGGGTTGGCGTGGTGTCATTGGTAGCGCCACCGCTTGGCACAACGGTATTGGTGACATCATTGGTGATCACCAGCGTTGAAGCTGTTGGTGCCACGGTATCGATCACCACGCTGGTCGCCGCTGAACGCGGTCCAACGTTACCGGCGGCATCCGTTACCGTGACGCTCAGCGGATGGGTGCCGTTCGCCAGCGTAGGCGACACAAAGCTCCACACGCCCTGGGCGTCAGCAACGGCGGTGCCCAGCACCGTGTTGTTATCGTAAACGGTAACAATGCCGTTGGCTTCGGTGGTACCACTCAGCGTTGGCGTCGTGTCGTTAGTGGACGCGCCATTGGCCACCGGGGTGTTGGTGATGTCGTTGGTGACAACCAGATTGGTTACCGCCACCGGCGCGGTGGTATCAACAATCAGCGTGGTGGTGACTGGCGTACTGACGTTACCGGCCGCATCCGTCGCGGTGACGCTGAAGGTGTGTGCACCCTCCGCCAGCGTCGCGGTGGTGAAGCTCCACGCCCCGTTACTGCCTGCGGTTACCGAACCAATTGGCGTACCATTTTCACGGATAATGACCAAACTGCCCGCTTCAGCTGTGCCGGAAAGCGCAGGTGTACTGTCGTTGGTACGCCCGCCCTCGACAATCGGCACGGTGTTGCTGCCGTTGTTGTTAGCCGCTGCCAGCGTGACTGCCGCTGGCGGTGTGGTATCGATGATCACCGTTGCAGTGGTTGTACCGCTCACGTTACCCGCCGCATCGGTCACCGTGACACTGATCGGATGCGATCCCTGATTCAGTGCGCTGGTGGTGTAAGTCCAGTTGCCTGAACCGCCTACCGTCAAGCTGCCCAGTATCAAGGATCCATCGCGGAGGGTCACAATGCTGCCGGCTTCCGCCGAGCCGCTCAGGGTTGGCGTGGTGTCATTGGTTGCACCACCATTCGGCACGACGGCGCTGGTGACGTCATTGGTGATCACCAGCGTTGAGGCCGTTGGTGCCACGGTATCAATCACCACGGTCGCCGCCGCTGAACGCGGTCCAACGTTACCGGCGGCATCCGTTACCGTCACACTCAACGCGTGTGACCCGTTCGCCAGCGTTGGCGACACGAAGCTCCACCCACCCTGGGCGTTAGCAACAGCCGTACCCAGCACGGTGGTCCCTTCGTAAACGGTGACAATGCCGTTAGCTTCAGTGTTACCACTGAGCGTTGGCGTATTGTCATTGGTGGCACCACCGTTCGGCACTACCGCATTCGTGACATCGTTGGTGATCACCAGATTGGTTACCGCCAATGGCGCGGTAGTATCAACAATCAGCGTAGTGGTGACGGGCGTACTGACGTTACCGGCCGCGTCCGTCGCGGTGACGCTGAAGGTATGTGAACCGTCAGCAAGCGTTGCAGTGGTAAAGCTCCATGCGCCGTTGCTGCCCGCAGTGACCGACCCAATTGGCACACCGTTCTCACGAATAATCACCAGGCTGCCCGCTTCGGCCGTGCCGGAAAGCGCTGGCGTACTGTCGTTTGTGGTGCCACCCGCCGCAATCGGCACGGGCGTACTGCCGTTGTTATTAGCGGCCCCCAGCGTCACAGCGGCTGGCGCAGTGGTATCGATGGTGATATTGGCGGTGGTAGTGGCGCTGAGATTACCGGCAGGATCCGTCACGAAGACGTTCAGCGGATGTGCAATGCCCGCCGCTAGCGCCGTTGTGGTGTAGCTCCAGTTGCCTGTTTCTCCCACCGTCAAGCTACCCAGTATGGTTAAGCCATCACGAATAGTGACGATGCTACCCGCTTCGGCTGAACCACTCAGCGTTGGCGTGGTGTCATTGGTCGCTCCACCGTTCGGCACGACCGCACTGGCATCATTGGTCACCACCAGCGTTGAGGCGGTTGGTGCCACGGTATCGATCACCACATTGGTCACAGCGGAACGCGGACCGACGTTGCCGGCGGTGTCCGTTACCGTGACGCTCAGCGGATGAGCACCGTTCGCCAGCGTTGGTGACTGGAAGCTCCACACGCCCACCGCGTTAGCAATGGCCGTACCCAGCACGGTGTTGTTTTCATATACGGTAACAATGCCGTTGGCTTCGGCAGTGCCGCTCAGCGTTGGCGTGGTGTCATTGGTCGCACCGCCGTTTGCTATCACGGCACCGATGACATCATTGGTGACCGTCAGATTGGTCACCGCCACTGGCGCGGTGGTATCGACAATCAGCGTGCTTGTGACAGGCGTGCTGATGTTGCCCGCGGTATCCGTCGCGGTGATGCTGAAGGTGTGAGTACCTTCAGCCAACGCGGCAGTGGTGAAGCTCCAGGTGCCGCCGCTGCCCGCCGTAACCGACCCTATCGCCGTACCGTTTTCACGGATAATGACCAGGCTGCCCGCTTCGGCAGTCCCTGAAAGCGCTGGCGTGGTGTCGTTGGTTCTGCCGCCTTCCGTAATCGGCACCGCAGAGCTGCCGTTGTTATTCGTCGCCGCCACGGTCACGGCCGCCGGCGCGGTGGTATCAATAATCACCGTGGCGCTGGTGATATCGCTCACGTTACCCGCCGCATCGGTGACGGTGACGGTCAGCGCATGGCTGCCTGTCGTCAACTCCGCCGTGGTATACGACCAATTGCCCGTGCCATCCACCGTCAGGCTGGTCAACTCCCCGTTGCCATCGCTAATCGTCACGATGCTGCCGACTTCCGCGCTGCCGCTCAGGGTTGGCGTGCTGTCATTGGTGGTGCCGCCATTCGGCACGGCGACGCCGGTGACATCGTTGGTGATCACCAGCGTTGAGGCGTTAGGTGCTATTGAGTCAACGGTCAGCGCCAGCGGTGCAGAACGATCGCTGACGTTACCGGCCGCATCGGTGACCGTCACGCTCAGGGCATGTGCGCCCTGACTAAGGGTTGGCGAGTTGAAGCTCCATTCTCCTGTTCCGTTGGCAATCGCGGTACCGATAACGGTGTTGCCATCGTAGATGGTCACGCGTCCATTGGCTTCAGCCAAGCCGTTCAGTATTGGCGTGCTGTCGTTGCTGATGCCGTTAGTAATCGGTACCTGTATTCCGCTGCTGTCGCTGTTGGCCTGAAGACTGGTGGCCACCGCAGGCACCGACGTATCAACGGTGATGGTGAACGGATCGGATTGCGCACCGCCATTGACTGCGATGGTGATGGCCTGCACTCCATCATCCAGCGCCGCTGGCGTCAGGCTCCACTGTCCACCGTCCCCCGCCGTGACGCTGCCAAGCACCTCACCATTGCTGTAAACGGTAATGATCTCACCCGCCGTGGCTAATCCGCTGATCACTGGCGTGCTGTCTTTAGTGAAGGCTCCCTCTTGCAGGCTTACTAATGTACTGCCGCTATCGTCCGTGATCTCCAGCGTGGTGCTGGCTGGCGGTAGAGCCGCCTGAATATTGAGCGTAAAGGGTTCGCTGGCATCACCGATATTACCGGCTTGATCGGTAACTGTGACGGTGAAGCTATGTGGACCGTTGCTCAGTTGGCCAGGGGTAAAGCTCCAGCTGCCGTTGGCGGCAACCGCGGTACCCAGCAAGGTGGTGCCATCATACACACTGATGATTTCACCATTCACGGCGCTGCCACTCAGCGTCGGCGTGCTGTCGTCAGTGGTGGCACCCGGTAACAGATTACCCGGCGTGCCGACATCGTCGCTGACCACCAGATCGCCCAGCGCAATCGCCGCTGGCGCCACGGTATCTACCGTGATGGTGATCGGCCCGCTTGGCTCGCTGGTGTTGCCTGCCGCATCGTTGACCGACACGCTGAAGGCATAGCTGCCATCGGTCAGGTTAGCGGTTTCAAAGCGCCATTCGCCGTTTTCGCCCACCGTGGTGGTACCAATCACCACGCCATCCTGAATCAGGTTAATGGTGGTGCCTGCCACACCGGTTCCGCGCAACTCAGGCGTGCTGTCGTTCGAGAAGCCGTTGTTATCTACCACTACTGGCGTGGCGTTGGCGTTGTTATACACCTCAAAGCTCAACACCGGATCGGGCGCAACGGTATTCACGGTAACGGTGACGGAGGAGGTCGCGCTGACATTACCCGCGTCATCCGTGACAGTAATATTCAGCGTATGCGTCGCATTCGACAACGTGTCGGTGTTTAACGTCCAGCGGCCATCCTGCCCGACGACCGCCGATCCAATTGGCGTTGTCGAATTACCATCGTAAACCGTGACAATAGCGCCAACCTCAGCTGCACCGCTGAGTGCCGGCGTGTTGTCATTGGTAATGCCGCCATTGGCAATCGTGACAGGGAGATCAACATTGTTGTCGTTCTGCAAGAGCAGATCGCTGACCGGCTCAGGTGCCGTCGCATCCACCACCACCGTAAATCCGGTGGAAGGCTGGCTAACGTTACCCAGTTCATCGGTAACGATCGCGGTCAGCGTATGCGAACCGTCGGTGAGCACTGGCGTGTTGATACTCCAGAGGCCATCGACATTTGCCGTGGTGGAAGCAATTAGCGTTGTGCCATCGTAGATGGAGATCAGGCTATTCGCCTCGGCAGTACCGGTCAGCAATGGGGTGTTGTCATTGGTGGTGGCACCTTCCGTAATCGCGACAGGGCTGCCGCTACTGTCATTGTTCGCCACCAGCGTCGCCGGATCCGGTATCTCAGCATCCACGGTGAAGGTCAGCGGAGGGCTGGCTTCACCGGTGTTGCCTGCCACATCGGTGACCGTGACGCTCAGGCTATGATCGGCATTGCCCAACAGCGGCAGGTTAAAGCTCCACTGACCATCATCGCCAACCGTGACGCTGCCAATTTCCACACCGTTATCGCTGATCCTCACCAGGCTACCCGCTTCGGCAGTACCCGCCAGCAGCGGTGTGTTGTCGCCTGTGGTGCTGCCATTGGTGATAGCGGTTGGTGGATTGTTGATGTCGTTAGTGAGTGAGATATTGCCCGCCACTTCCGGTGCCGTCGCATCCACATCCACGCCAATGATCGCTGGCGCACTGACATTACCGGCAACGTCAGTGGCGGTGACACTCAGGGTATGCAGGCCGTCTGACAGCGCACTCTCTAGCGTGAAGCTCCAGTTCCCTTCACTGTCAACGCGAACAGAACCGAGTTCAGCGTTTCCTTCGGAAATGGTGATAATGCTGCCGACTTCGGCCACACCGCTCAGCGTTGGCGTGTTGTCGTTGGTAAGTCCACCGTTGGGAATGTCTGCGTTGGTGAGATCGTTGGTTAGCGTCAAATTGGTGACCGCTTCCGGCGCTACCGTATCAATCGTGACGGCAATGCTGGCGCTAGCGCCACTGGTATTGCCTGCCGCATCGGAGACGGTAACGCTCAGATTATGCGTGCCGTCGGTCAGGATGGGTGAGACGCTCCAGTTGCCCTGATCGTCTGCCGTCGCCGTTCCCAGCACCGTGGTACCGTCCAGCAAAGTAATAATGCTGTTTGGCTCTGCGGTGCCCGCCAACTGCGGTTGATTATTATTAATGGTGCTACCCGGTTCGATCGGCGTATCCACATTAATCAGCTGAACATCTGCCGCGACGCCAGGTGCTTCACTGTCAACGGTAAAGGTCACAGGATCCGAATTGGCGCTGGTATTTCCCGCCGCGTCGGTAACCGTCACGCTCAGGATATGTTCTCCCTGCCCGAGTGTGCTGGTATAGGTCCAGTTGCCATTGCCCCCCACCACCACAGAGCCAATCGCTTCCTGCCCATCATAAAGGGTAACAAGCGCGCCCGGTTCCGCAGTACCGGTGAGTTCCGGCGTGGTGTCGTTGGTAAATCCACCCTCAGCAACCGGTATCAGCGTTGTACCATCGTTATTGTTCACCACCAGATCGTTCACGACATCAGGCGTGACGGTATCAACTGTAATGGTGAGCGCGGCGGAGTTTGGACTGACGTTGCCCACCTCATTGGTCACCGTGATACTCAGCGCATGGCTGGCATCAGACAGCACCGGGGTGGTGAAACTCCAGTTGCCCTGTGCATCGGTGTTCGCGGTACCCAATGCCGTGGTGCCATCGTAAATGGTTATCACGCTGTTAGCCGTCGCCGTGCCGCTCAGAACGGGAGTGCTGTCGTTGGTTGAAGCGCCATCGGTAACCGGAATAGCCGGTGTCTGGTTGTTGTTGTTCAACACAAAATCAGGCGCGTCAGGCACCGCCGTATCAATGTTAATCGTCAGCGTGTTACTGGCCGGACTTTCATTACCCGCGGCATCGGTGGCAGTGGCGATTAAGGTATGGGGTCCATCGCCCAACGCTGTGGCTGGCGTAAAGCTCCAGCTACCATCAATCGCGCTGGCCTGCACCGAACCGATTGGCGTCTCACCATCATAAATGGTGACCAGACTACCCGGTTCTGCCGAGCCCGCCAGTGAAGGCGTTGTATCATTGGTCAGACCGGTAATAGGTTCACCGGCGTTGTTGGTTGCAGCCAAATCAGCGATAGCATCTGGCGCGGTGGTATCCACCTCGAACACAATCGCACCCGATTCTGGCCCCACATTGCCTGCCGGATCGGTCACCGCCGCCGTCAGGCTGTGATCGCCCTCCAGCAGAGCAGGATCCGGCGTGAAGCTCCAGTTACCGTTGGTGCCAACGGTGGTGCTACCAATTATTTCGCCGTTGTCACGGATGGTAATGACACTACCGGCATCCGCTGTGCCACTCAGCACTGGCGTGGTGTCATTGGTCGCACCGTTGGTGGGAATCGGTACCGCCACACCGCTGGCGTCATTGCTGAGTTGCAGATTATCGACTTCACCCGGTGTGCTGGTATCGACGATGACGATAACCGCGGTTGATGGCGCGCTGGTGTTGCCCGCCGGATCGGTCACGGTGGTGGTCAGGCTATGGCTGCCTTCACTCAGCGGCTCAGCCGGCGTGAAGCTCCAGTTACCCTCACCATTAGTAATGGCCGTACCAAGCACGGTAGCGCCATCGGTCACCGTTACCGTGCTGCCCGCTTCTGCGGTGCCGCTCAGGGTTGGTGTGGTGTCATTAGTGGAGCCGCCCGCCGCGATTGGCGTACCGGCATCATTAGCGAACTGCAAGTCGCCCGCGACAGCAGGCGCTTGCGTGTCCACCGTGAACGTGAGCGGTATTGAAGGTTCGCTCACATTACCCACCGAATTGGTGACGGTGGTGGTCAAACTGTGATCGCCCTGACTCAGCGCTGGCGTAGTGAAACTCCATGTTCCATCAGCGCCTACCACCGCCGTACCGAGTACGCTTGTCCCATCCAGAACAGTGATGATGTTGCCCACCGCTGATGTCCCGCTCAGCACTGGTGTGGTGTCGTTCGTTGCGCCGCCCGCCGCAATAGGCAGCAGATCGGTGCCTTCATTGTTGTTGAGTGCAATACCGCCAGAGGCCGGAGGCAGTGAGGTATCGATGTTGAACTCAATCGGATTAGAAGCCTGACCTACGTTGCCGGCCGGATCGGTCACGGTGGTGGTGAGGCTATGGAAACCATCATCAAGCGGATCGGTAGGCGTGAAGCTCCAGCTACCATCACTGCCTGCGATGACCGAACCAATTGGCGTATCGTTATCCGAAACGATCACCAGGCTACCCGCTTCCGCGCTGCCACTGAACACTGGCGTGGTGTCATTGGTGGTGTCACCAGCAGCGATCGGCACCGGGGTGGCGCCAGAATCATTATTCAGCTGCAGATTGCCTGCCGCATCCGGTGCCACGGTATCCACTACCACGACAATCGGTGCCGTCGGCGCACTGGTGTTACCCGCTGGACTCGTCACGGTGGCCGTCAGGCTGTGGCTGCCCTCGTTCAGTTCCGGCGTGGTAAAGCTCCAGTCTCCACCGCTGCCAACAGTGACGGTGCCCAGCACGGTGCCACCGTCGGAGACTGTAATAATGCTGCCTTCAGGTGCACTGCCGCTCAATACCGGCGTGTTGTCATTGGAGGCATCACCCGAATTGATCGGCACCGCCGCTCCGCCCGCATCGTTGTTCAGCGCCAGATTGGTGGGTGCGTCCGGTATAGTGACATCAATGTTGAAGGTCAGAGGCGCAGACGGATCACCGGTGTTTCCTGCCGTGTCGGTTACGGTGGTGGTCAGACTGTGTGCACCTGCCTCCAGTGTCGGTGAGGTAAAGCTCCAGTTACCGTCGTTGCCCACGATAGCCGTACCCAGCTCGACATTGTTGTCAGAAATGGTCACGATGCTGCCCGGTTCCGCGCGGCCACTCAACACGGGAGTCACATCGTTAGTCGTTCCGCCTTCGGTCACTGGCACCAGCGTGCCGGTGCTGTCATTACTGAGTTGCAAACCGGTCGCGACGGCCGGTGGCGTAGTATCCACAATGACAATCACCGCCGACGACGACGGGCCAACGTTGCCAGCCGTATCGGTGACGGTGGTGGTGAGATTGTGCGTCCCTTCACTGAGCGGATCGGTTGGCGTGTAGCTCCAGTTACCATCGGTGCCCGTAATAGCCGTACCCAGCACGGCAGTACCGTCGCTAACTGTCACGGTGCTGCCCGGTTCGGCGGTGCCGCTGAGGGTTGGCGTGGTATCGCTGGTACTGCTGCCCGCAGCAATGGGTGTGCCGTCATCACTGCTAAATTGCACATTCCCTGCCGCTGCTGGCGGTAGAGTATCGACGGTCAGTGTAATCGGCGTTGACGCCGGGCCGGTGTTGCCAGCCGGATCGGTGACGGTAGATGTCAGGCTGTGATCGCCATCGCTCAGCGGTGGCGTGGTGTAACTCCAGCTACCGTTGTCGCCCACCGTAGTGGTGCCGAGCACGGTGGTGCCATCAGAAATGGTGACCGTACTGCCCGCCTCGCCGGTGCCGCTCAGCGTTGGCGTGTTGTTATTAGTGCTGCTGCCTTCTGGAATCGGAACGCCTGAGCCATCAGTTACCCCAACATCACCAGGCGCGTCAGGGATCGAGGTATCAACCGTGATGTTGATGGTTGGCGAATCGGTAATCTCGCCCGTGGTGGCATTGGTGGCCGTTGCATGGAAGGCGTAGGTGGCATCCGTCAATGCGGCTGGCGTGAAGCTCCACTGACCATCACTTCCCGCAACGACGTTGCCAATCACCGTGTCGCCGTTGTACAGCGTAATCAGATCGCCAGCCCCCGCCTGCCCGCTGAGGATCGGCGTGGTGTCGTGCGTGCTGGCATTGTTTGCCAGCTCCACTAACGTGCTGCCGCTGTCATCGGTTACGACGATCAGGCTGTTGGTGGCCGGAACACCGGCATCGACATTGAGGTTAAAGGCCGGCGAAGGCGCGCTTACATTGCCTGCCGCATCGGTTACGGTGGTGGTCAGACTGTGTAGCCCGTTGGTCAGCGCGGCATCTGGCGTGAAGCTCCAGCTACCGTCATTACTCACCGCCGCCGAACCCAGTAGCGTGGTGCCATCATAAACGCGCACCACCGATCCTGCTTCGGCACTGCCCGTTAGCGTGGGTGTGCTGTCATCAGTGATGGTACCCGACGTCAGCACGCCAGTGCTGCTGCCGACGTTATCCGTTACGGCTAGCCCTGTCACTGCCGCTGGCGCGGTGGTATCCACGCTGAAAGCAATCGGTGCTGTAGCCAGACTGACGTTACCCGCCGCATCGGTTACGGTGGTGGTCAGGCTGTGATTGCCATCAGCCAGCGTTGGCGTGGTGAAGCTCCAGTTGCCATCGCTGCCCACCGTTATGCTACCCAACACGGTGCTGCCATCAAAGATAGTGACCGTGCTCCCCGCCTCTGCGCTACCGCTTAGCACTGGCGTGGCATCATTGCTGGCGCTGCCGGCTGTTATCGGCTGGGTGATGTTGCCAGCATCATTGGTGAGTTCAATCGCGCTGGCCGCATCCGGTACCACGGTATCAACGATGATATTGATGGTTGCGGTATCCGTGACGTTTCCATTGGCATCCGTGATGGTGCCGTGTAAAGCATGCGCGCCGTTGGCCAGGTTGCGGACATAGAAAATCCACTGCCCATTGGTGTCGGCAGTTGTGCTGCCAAGCAGCGTGTCACCGTCATACAGGGTGATAAGGTTACCTGCGCCAGCCAGACCGGTTAATACCGGGCTGTCATTGTTGGTGCTGGCACCGTCAGTAAGCTGTCCAACGGTGTTACCATTTTCATCGGTGACTTCCAGTGAAGCCGTGGCTGGCGGAACATCGGCATTAACGTTAACAATTACTGGCGGCGTTGCAGGACCGACGTTACCCGCCGTATCCGTTGCGGTGACGGTGAAGCTGTGCTGGCCATTGCTCAGTGTTGGCGTGGTGAAACTCCAGGATCCGTTCGTTCCCACACTGGTAATACCCAGCAGCGTAGTGCCGTCATACACGCTGATAGTGGCGTTTGGTTCGCCGGTACCGCTCAGGGTAGGCGTACGGTCGTCGGTAATATCACCGGAAGTCAGCGGCCCTTGGTTAGCACCCACATTATCGGCGATGGTTAAATCCGCGACGGCGACTGGCGGCGTAGTGTCCACGGTCAACGTAATCGGGTCCGACGCCGGGCCGATGTTACCCGCGGCATCGGTGACGGTGGTGGTGAGACTGTGTGCGCCCTCACTCAGCGTGGGTGAGGTGAAACGCCAGCTGCCGTTGCTGTCTACTGTCGTGGTCCCCAACACATTGGTGCCATCCAGTATCGTAACGGTACTGCCCGGTTCGGCGGTGCCGCTTAAGCTTGGTGAGCTGTCGTTGGTGGTTCCTCCCGGCTCAATCGGTACCACGGTGCTACCGCTGTTGTTGCTCAGCTGCAGATCGGTTGCCGCAGCAGGCGCGACATGGTCGATAGTGATGTTGAGGGTGGCCGAATCCGTAGTGATGCCATTGGCGTCGGTGGAGGTCGCACGGAAGGCGTAAGTGCCGTCGTCCAAAGGTGAGTCTGGAGTAAAGTTCCATTGTCCATCCGCCCCTGCAATTGCAGTGCCCAGCAGCGTGGAGCCGTTGTATAACTCGACGGTCGCCCCCGCCGATGCCAGACCGCTGAGGGTGGGAGTATCATCCTGGGTGCTGGAACCATCCGGCAGCACGCGCAGCGTACTGCCGGTGTCATCGGTGATCTCCAGCAAGCTGGTGGTGGGTGGAACACCGGCCGCCACAGTAAACTCAAATTCGGCCGAGGCGTCGCTCACGTTGCCCGCCGCATCGGTTACGGTGACGGTCAGTGCATGAGCGCCGTTATTCAACGCCGGGGTGGTAAAGCTCCAGGTGCCATCATTACCGACGGTAACGCTGCCAATCAGCGTTTGCCCATCATAAATTTTGACGATTGCGTTCACCTCGCCGCTACCGGTGAGGGTCGGCGTGCTATCGCTGGTGGTCGCCCCCGTCGTTATCGGGCTATTGGCACCGCTGGTGTCATCGTTGACCAGCAGATTGCTGGCAGGCTGGGGCGCCTGCGTATCCACAGTGAAGGTAATTGGGCTGGATGCTGGCCCTTGGTTGCCCGCAGCATCGGTCACCGTGGTCGTAAGGCTGTGGCCGCCTTCAGCCAGCGTGGGTGAGGTAAAGCTCCAGGCACCGTTGCTGCCAACGGTGGCCGTACCCAGCACGGTATCGCCATCACGGACCGTGACGGTGCTGCCCGGTTCAGCCGTACCACTCAGCACTGGCGTGACATTGTTGGTCGCGCCCCCTGAGGCGATCGGTTGCAGGACACCGCCGTCGTTATCATTCAGGATCACACTCGCGGCCTCAGCCGGTGCGACGGTATCGATCGTGATGGTGATAATTGGCGTTTGAGTAACATTGCCGGAGGTGTCAGTGACTGAAGCCTGTAGCGCATATGTGCCGTCATCCAGCGCGGCCGGGGTAAAGGTCCACTGACCATCGCTGCCTGCAACCACGCTGCCCAACACCGTGGTCCCGTTGTAGAGGGTGATCAGCGCGCCCGCCGTTGCCAAACCACTCAGGGTCGGCGTGGTGTCTTGCGTGCTGGCGCCGTTGCTGAGCTGAACCAGCGTGTTACCGGAATCATCGGTGATCTCGAGTGACGTGGTAGCGGGTGGAATACCGGCTTGAATATTCACCCCATAGGCTTCAGACGCCGGGCCGACATTACCCGCCACGTCGGTCTGCGTAACAGTGAAGCTGTGATTACCGTTGGCCAACGCCGGTGTCGTGAAACTCCAGGCGCCATTGGCATCCACAATTGCCGTGCCGAGCAGCGTTTGCCCGTCATACACGCTGATAATAGCGCCGACTTCACCACTACCACTGAGTGTTGGCGTGTTGTCATCGGTAGAGGCACCATTGGGTACCGAGCCTGTATTACCGCCGGAATTATCGCTCAGCGACAAGCCTGTGGCAGCGACAGGTGCCACGGTATCCACGGTGAAATCCACCGGATTGGTGGCAGCGCTGGTGTTACCCGCCGCATCGGTGACGGTGGCCGTCAGGCTATGTTGCCCATCCGCCAGCGCAGGCGTGGTAAAGCTCCAGCGCCCATCTGCGCCCACGGTTACCGTACCCAGCAGCGTGGTGCCATCGTAAATACTGACAATGGCACCGGCTTCTGCAGTGCCGCTGAGCGTTGGCGCGTTGTCATCAGTGATAGAACCCGCGTTGATTGCGCCCTGATAGGGCCCAACGGCATCATTAATGACCAGATCGCTGATGGCCGTTGGCGGCGAGGTGTCGTCTCCTCCGGGATTTGAAGGATTGGTTGGGGTAGTAGGATCGGTCGGATTCGTGGGGTTACCCCCATTATCGTCACCCGGGGTGGTTGTTCCGCCACCACCACCGCCGCCGCCAGAACCGGCAAACAACGCACCAATACCGGCCAGGGCCGCCCCCCCGATACCGAAGGCGGCAATGGTGCCGTCATTGGTGGTGTTTTCCGCTAACAGACCTTCGGTGCTATCGATTGAGACGTAATGGAAACCTTCAGTGCCGGGATCTTCTACCCACCACATCGCGCCGCGATCGTCCTGCAGAACCAGATCGCTATCGCCGTTCGGACTGTAAAAATTATGAATAACAACAACTTCACCAGACTTTGTGGTGACGACTAAATCATTACCATTGCGTGTGAAAGACTTAATATCAGATTGATTAAGATGCAACTTCACTACACTAGGAGCGGTTAAATTAACTTGATTACCACTCAGCTCAGAAGCAATGGTCCCACCTTTGGGGGTTACTGAGATATTATTCATGTTATTGAGATCCCGCGGTTTCCATATTCACGCCCGGCATCTACAGATACCGGCTTTTACAGTGAATAATCACAATGATTATTCACTTCTTCTCTGGAGCGATCTCATACAGGCTTAGGATGAAATCGCGTTGAGTTTCATTGAGCCGCCATCCTGATAACTGATTGGTTTTATTTCTCAAAATAACCACGGGGAAGCGTGTTTTATTCTCAATCGGCCGGGCACAAAACACGTGAAATGTCTGGAGTCCGGTCTTTGACATATTTTTATCCCCGAGGGAGAGAACCAACCTAATTTTTTTCAGGATTACGCTATAAAATCATCAAGATAGGCACTCTGCCAAAAATAGCCCTGCATGCCATAAATTGCTTTACGTGACAGCAGATCTACCTGTTGTTGATTTTCAACACCCTCAACGATAACGCCGTTGCATAATTCGTTGAGATGGTCGAGCAGAATGTCAAAGGTGCGACCGTCGCCAAATTTCCAAAAAAAATCTTTGTCAATCTTGACGATTTCAAATATTCCGCTATCGAGCATGGTCAGGTTGGAATAACCCGGTCCAAAGTCATCGAGCCATAAAGGGGCGGG
>CEFQ01000004.1:0-351836 GCA_900068845.1 Enterobacter ludwigii | reverse complement strand
CCAAAGTCATCGAGCCATAAAGGGGCGGGTGTCACTTTCGCGACACCTTTTAAAATCAACAGATCGGCGCTGTTAAATCGCGCAGAGAAGAATGCTGATATTTCCAGACGCAACAGCGTCAGCCGAGACAATTTTTCTTGTATTTCAGCATCTTTAAAAATGCTGGTTACGATATCTCTATCAACATTGATACTGACAATCTGGTCGAACCCTTTCTGGTATAGCTGAATAAGTTTTTCGATCTGGTGGAGGAATAACTGCCATTTAACGTCAGCAGAAAGCTGACTGAAGAACCCTACATCCCTATTAGGGTTATGCTTATTATTGATATCCGCATCAACTGCAAGACGCGTTAATAACTCCCTCGCAATCACCTGGCCGGATAAATCATAAACCGGCTCCAACAAGAAGCTCGTCTTCGGTTGATTGCTCATTTCGCCTCCTTACTGCAACTGCCTGATAGCGTTAAACTGTCAGGATTTCTCATGTAAGAAGTAAGGTAATCATTGATAAAACTTAATATCTTAACTGGAGGTTAACGTACAACTTACAATTTGAAAAATAGATTTCAGTAAGGAGTATTGGCAACTTCAATCGTTTAAACCAATCGATAACGTAAGTAAATTTCTTTAAACTTCATAAAAAACACGGAAAATTCTTAGCAAAATTTAACTTAGTACCAGCCTTGACAGATTAAGAAACAACGAAGCAAATGAAATATAACAATAAAATTTTAATCGCTATTGATTGCTTTTTATCCCTAACTCAAATTACACAATAATTCATTTGGAATCTATGATTCCAAATGACGCCAATAAATAAAGTTTTCGCTAGTGATTATTCAAACCTTAATGTTTAAATTTTGATTATACATTGCAGGAAATACATAACAGAAATGCTGCTAAATCGCTGATAATCCATTACGTAATGTGTGGATATTAAGAAAATAAGTCTTGCTGCCGATTCGCTTTTTAAGAAAAAAGAATGAGATAGCGCAGAAGATTTAAATCAGGGGGTTTAGTGGAAGGTTACAAATAAGCTAAGAGTGATCGTCTTCACAAATAAAAGTAAAACCTTAGCGTTGGGCGCGAAAATAGCAGGAAAAGAGAAAACCGAGCCCTTACGGACTCGGTTTGAGCGAGGTTAATTACTCATCTTCTAAATAGGTATAACCGTACAGGCCGCTCTCGAATTCTGCGAGGAACTGCGCACGCAGATCTTCCGCAATGTCGGTCTGCTGGGTCACCTGATCGCGGAACAGCGTCATCAGATCGTTGGGATTAAGCTGTACGTACTCCAGCATATCCGCCACGGTATCGCCCTCATCCGACAGTTGCACTTCCACGCTGCCATCCGGGAACGCAAATACATCTACCGCTTCAGTATCACCGAACAGGTTGTGCATGTTGCCGAGGATTTCCTGATACGCACCCACCATGAAGAAGCCGAGCATGGGAGGATTGTCGATATCGTATTCCGGCATCGGCATGGTGGTGGCAATGCCATCGCCATCGACATAGTGATCGATGGTGCCATCGGAGTCACAGGTGATGTCGAGCAATACCGCGCGACGCTTCGGCATTTTATTCAGCCCTTCCAGCGGCAGCACCGGGAACAGCTGATCGATGCCCCACGCATCCGGCATCGACTGGAACAGCGAGAAGTTGACGTAAATCTTATCCGCCATACGTTCCTGCAGTTCATCAATGATCGGGCGATGTGCGCGGTTGCTGGGATCGAGGTGCTGCTGAATATAGTGGCAGATGCTGAGGTAAAGCTGCTCGGCCCAGGCGCGCTGACCAAGATCGTAAGTCCCAGACGAATAGCCGGTGTGGATATCGAACAGATCCATTTGGCTATCGTGCAGCCATTCGCGCAGCGAACGACGCACGTCAGGTTCATGCATCTCCTGCCACGTATCCCACAGGCTCTGAATGGGACGCGGTGAATCTACATCCGGCGCGACCGGCGTGCTGAACTCGTTGCGTTCAACACCAATGATGTTGGATACCAGCACGGTATGGTGCGCAGTAACCGCACGACCCGATTCGGTGATCACCGTTGGATGTTCCAGGCCATTCTCTTCACAGGCGTCGCCAATCGCCCAAATCACATTGTTGGCGTATTCGTTCAGACCGTAGTTGACCGAGCAATCGGACTGCGAACGCGTGCCTTCATAATCCACACCTAAACCGCCGCCGACATCGAAACACTTGATGTTAACGCCCAGCTTTGCCAGCTCAACGTAGAAACGCGCTGATTCACGCACGCCGGTAGCGATATCGCGGATGTTGGACATTTGCGAACCGAGATGGAAGTGCAGCAGTTGCAGGCTATCAAGACGGCCCGCTTTGCGCATGATGTCAACCAGCTGCAACACCTGCGATGCCGCCAGGCCGAATTTGGACTTCTCGCCGCCGCTCGATTGCCACTTGCCTGAGCCCTGCGACGCCAGACGCGCACGGATACCCAGACGCGGAATCACGTTCAGACGCTCCGCTTCTTCCAGCACCAGACGCACCTCGGTCATCTTCTCGATCACCAGATACACTTTATGACCGAGCTTTTCACCGATCAGCGCCAGACGAATGTATTCACGATCTTTGTAGCCGTTACAGACGATGACCGAGCGGGTTTTACCGGCGTGTGCCAGTACCGCCATCAGCTCAGCTTTCGAACCGGCTTCTAAGCCCAACGGTTCGCCAGAGTTGACCAGTGACTCAATTACGCGCTTATGCTGGTTAACCTTGATCGGGTAAACCAGGAAGTAGTCACCTTTATAGCCGTAAGATTCACGCGCGCGTTTGAAAGCGGCGTTAATCGAGCGCAGACGATGCTGGAGAATCTGCGGGAAGCAGAACAGCGCAGGCAGACGCTGACCGTCGGCTTCGCGCTCTTTCACCAGTTTCGCCAGGTCAACGCGCACGTCCGGCTGATCCGGATCGGGACACACGCTGATGTGCCCCAGCTCGTTGACGTCGTAATAGTTATTACCCCACCAGGCAATATTGTAGGTACGCAGCATTCTGCTTGCTTCCTGATCGTTCATTGCCACCTCCTGCATGGAGCGGAGTACACCTTGTTCGCCAGCTGACGAACCCTTGATATTCTTCATGTCGTCAGACATCGCGAACCTCAATTTTCCGTTGAAATATGAATTTGTTACCGAGTTTTGTCATTGTGACGCCAGGTAAAAATTGCCTCATCCTGCTTGCTGCCTCTGTAAGGTTGCAACGTGCAATGCTGACTGTAAGTGTAAAACACCGCGCCGAAGTCGGGGCGAATAGCCTAAGACTTCCACGATTTATAGACAGCGGAATGCAGTAATAGGTGCAGAGAAATGTTAACCGGCGCTCGTGTCGGGCTGATTACCGCAACGAACAGAACTTCGACAGGAGAAAAGAACGGACCTGGAGTGGGAAAGGAGTGCCAGCGCGCCAAAACAGCGCAGTGAACCAAAAAGAGATAAAGAGTGGTTCATGACTTTAATCACCTCCATCGCCTACTTAAAGCATGCGAGAAACGGCTTGGGTGAAGGTCAGATTAAAGGGCATCTGACGGCGCGACGCACGGCGGCGTCATCCTTTTTCGCTGTGGTCGACAGCAGCGGCGTTTTATACAGCCACCCGGGGTAAATTGCAAAATCTTTGTCAGCTAACTGCGCGCGGTGTCAGGAAATTATTCCACTTACGCTGTTGCGGAAAATGCGGGATCGGAAAAAGCACTGGAAAAGTGCTCACTGAGTAACCTAGAATAGCCGTCCAGATGGTTTTCCATCTAAACTGATTAACATCCAGGCGGTGTGAGAAAAAGCTCTCGCCTCCTACTGCTTGCGGCTTTGCCTGAAGTGGCGTCGAGTCGGCCTGGTCCCGCTTGCGCTATGCAGTCGTATTCAAACCATTTTTAAGGTAAAGAACAGAATGGCTAAACACCTTTTTACATCTGAGTCCGTATCAGAAGGACATCCTGATAAAATCGCTGACCAAATTTCCGATGCCGTGCTGGACGCAATCCTTGAACAGGATCCCAAAGCACGTGTGGCCTGCGAAACTTACGTGAAGACCGGTATGGTGCTGGTTGGCGGTGAAATCACCACCAGCGCATGGGTTGATATCGAAGAGATCACCCGTAATACCGTACGTGAAATCGGCTATGTCCATTCCGATATGGGCTTTGATGCCAACTCTTGCGCAGTTCTGAGCGCGATTGGTAAGCAATCTCCAGACATCAACCAGGGCGTTGACCGTACCGATCCGCTGGAGCAAGGCGCGGGCGATCAGGGCCTGATGTTCGGCTACGCCAGCAACGAAACCGATGTGCTGATGCCCGCGCCAGTCACCTACGCGCACCGTCTGGTGCAGCGTCAGGCTGAAGTGCGTAAAAGCGGTTCACTGCCGTGGCTGCGTCCGGATGCGAAAAGCCAGATCACTTTCCAGTACGATGATGGCAAAATTGTCGGTATTGATGCGGTTGTGCTGTCAACGCAGCATTCTGAAGAGATCTCACAGGCGGATCTGCGTGAAGCCGTAATGGAAGAGATCATCAAGCCGGTGCTGCCAACTGAGTGGATCAACGCCAGCACCAAATACCACATCAACCCAACTGGTCGTTTTGTTATCGGTGGCCCAATGGGCGACTGCGGCCTGACCGGTCGTAAAATCATCGTTGATACCTACGGCGGCATGGCACGTCACGGTGGCGGCGCATTCTCTGGTAAAGACCCGTCTAAAGTTGACCGTTCTGCCGCTTACGCTGCGCGTTATGTGGCAAAAAACATCGTAGCCGCTGGCCTGGCTGACCGTTGCGAAATCCAGGTTTCTTACGCCATCGGTGTGGCTGAGCCAACGTCTATCATGGTTGAAACTTTTGGTACTGAGAAAGTCTCCACCGAGCAGCTAACGTTGCTGGTACGCGAGTTCTTCGACCTGCGTCCTTACGGTCTGATTCAGATGATGGATCTGCTGAAACCGATCTATAAAGAGACCGCAGCATACGGTCACTTTGGTCGTGAGCACTTCCCATGGGAGCAGACTGATAAAGCTGCACAGTTGCGTGAAGCGGCTGGTTTGAAATAAGCCCAGAAGCTATCGATATCGAGCCCGCCATTGGCGGGCTTTTTTTTGCCCATAGCGCAAGAATGTGTAGCTGGTCGCCATAAATGGCGTAATGCTCGTCATTTGAGAGATGAAAACCCTTATTACCGAGCGCACATTCCGTAGCGGCGCAATTCATTGCGCGATAAATCGCGCCGCTACGGAATGTGCGGTAATTAGATACGGCTTAACTGACCGGCATTACGCCATTTACGGCGACCACCACGCCTCATGCCTCACCAAGCCCCCGATTTAAGGCACATTGCTCCTTTTCAACTCTCGTCTACACTTCTTTCGCCTCGCTTACAACTTGGTGATAACGATTACATTTTGAAATCCTTTATCAATCGGCAATTTAGAGATTTTTCAGCGTAGTTATTACTCTGAAAATGCGTTATTTTCAGCGTCGTCTGATAGCCGGTATTTAGTGCGATGTCAGAAACTTAAAGGGTGCTATACCTTACTGGTTACGTAACTATTTCGGGCGGAAAATGCTGGATTGCAGGGTTTCAGCGTGTGTAACCGATTACACTGATGTGATCTTACTCACTTTTTTCCGCCGACAGGTTTCATAACATTGATAACAACAACGATGGATAAACTTTGGAGGCTTCATGCCTGGTAATAATCACAAGAGCAGAACTTCAAATAAGGTCATGACCTTGTTTGTCTGCTTTTTAGCGGCGCTGGCCGGTTTACTGTTTGGACTGGATATCGGCGTTATCGCTGGCGCTCTGCCTTTCATCGCGAAAGACTTTAACGTCACCGCGCATCAGCAAGAGTGGATCGTCAGCTCAATGATGTTTGGTGCTGCGGTCGGTGCGGTCGGCAGCGGCTGGATGTCATCGCGTCTTGGCCGTAAAAAGAGCCTGATGGCGGGTGCGATTCTGTTCGTTATCGGTTCATTGTGGTCTGCGGGCGCAACCAGCCCGGACATGCTGATCGCCGCGCGTGTGGTGCTCGGTCTGGCCGTGGGTGTCGCGTCTTACACCGCTCCGCTCTATCTCTCTGAGATCGCTCCAGAGAAAATTCGCGGCAGTATGATTTCGCTGTACCAGCTGATGATCACCATCGGTATTCTGGCCGCTTATCTCTCTGATACCGCCTTCGCCGATGCTGGCGCATGGCGTTGGATGCTCGGTATCATCACCATTCCAGCGGTGCTGCTGCTGATCGGCGTGTTCTTCCTGCCAAACAGCCCGCGCTGGCTGGCAGCGAAAGGGGATTTCCGCAGTGCTGAACGGGTGTTATCGCGTCTGCGTGATACCAGCGAACAAGCAAAACGCGAACTGGATGAAATCCGTGAAAGCCTGAAGATTAAGCAGTCAGGCTGGCAGCTGTTCCAGAGCAACAGTCACTTCCGCCGCGCGGTGTTCCTCGGCGTGCTGTTGCAGGTAATGCAGCAGTTCACCGGTATGAACGTCATCATGTATTACGCACCGAAAATCTTCGAGATCGCTGGCTTTGCCAACACCACGCAGCAAATGTGGGGCACGGTGATTGTCGGTTTGGTGAACGTACTGGCGACCTTTATTGCTATCGGTTTGGTGGATCGCTGGGGTCGTAAACCTACGCTGCTGCTGGGCTTCCTGGTAATGGCAGTCGGTATGGGCGTGCTGGGTACCATGCTGCACATCGGCATCCATTCGCCTGAAGCACAATACTTCGCGGTGGCGATGCTGCTGATGTTCATCGTTGGTTTTGCGATGTCTGCCGGACCACTGATTTGGGTGCTGTGTTCAGAAATCCAGCCGCTGAAAGGCCGCGACTTTGGTATTACCGTGTCTACCGCAACCAACTGGATTGCGAACATGATCGTGGGTGCCACCTTCCTGACCATGCTGAACACGCTGGGCAACGCGCCAACCTTCTGGGTTTACGCGGGTCTGAACGTATTCTTCATTCTGCTGACGCTGGCGCTGATTCCGGAGACCAAAAACGTCTCGCTGGAACACATTGAGCGCAACCTGATGTCAGGCAAAAAACTGCGCGATATCGGTCAGAAGTAATCCCGATAAGCGAATGCAAGGGCTGCCAACTGGCAGCCCTTTTTTATTTCGGCTGCGCATCGCGCCATATAACCGTGCGGTCGCCAACAATGGCGCCCCACGTTTATGGCGCTGAGTTATCGTAGGGTCTCCATTGATGGCGACCTGGTGCTCAGTTGATTCAACGGCTGCAACCTTTTATGCTTCCCTCCATGAAAACACCACGCCTTCCTATCGCCCTACAACAAGCCGTTATGCGCTCACTGCGCCACTTTCTACAGCTGGCCAATGAGAAGCTGGAGCGGCGCTTTGATGAGCCCAATCTGGTTTACCAACAGCGTGGCACCGCTGCAGGAACCGCATGGCTGGAAAAGTGGGAAATCCGCATCAATCCGGTGCTGTTAATGGAAAACCAGCAAGCGTTTGTGGATGAAGTCGTCCCGCACGAGCTGGCGCATCTGCTGGTGTGGAAAACCTTTGGCCGTGTCCCGCCGCACGGCAAAGAGTGGAAATGGATGATGGAGAGCGTACTTGGCGTGCCGGCACGTCGCACGCACCAGTTTGAAATCGACTCGGTGCGCAGCAACACCTTCCCCTATCGCTGCCGCTGTCAGCAGCATCAGCTCACCGTGCGACGCCATAACCGCGTGCTGCGCGGCGAAAGCGAGTATCGTTGCGTACACTGCAAAACCTTACTGCAACCCGGCGAATTCTCAGCAACATAGCCTAATCTGATATCCCGCCTCTCGCCATTCTGTTACCCTGCCGCCCTTTTTCAGGACCAGGTTAATTTTTGGAATATGTCTCG
Source organism: Enterobacter ludwigii (assembly GCA_900068845.1). Taxonomy (GTDB): domain Bacteria; phylum Pseudomonadota; class Gammaproteobacteria; order Enterobacterales; family Enterobacteriaceae; genus Pantoea; species Pantoea ludwigii_A. The sequence continues at coordinate 343,947 of CEFQ01000004.1, read as the reverse complement.
CAAAACGCTGCTGTTACTTACCTTATTAGTTGCTCCGCTTAGTGCTTATAGCCTCAGTTTCACTAACTATCATCAAAACAACTTCAGTCAGGCCAAAGTCTATGCCGCGCAAATCAACGCCGATGCGCCAGCAGACTTCTACTGCGGTTGTAAAATCAGCTGGCACGGCAAAAAAGGCGTGCCGGATTTGAGCAGCTGCGGTTACAGCGTACGTAAAAATGCCAACCGCGCAGAACGTATCGAGTGGGAACATGTGATGCCGGCGTGGGAATTCGGTCACCAGCGCCAGTGCTGGCAAAACGGCGGACGCAAAAACTGCAGTAAAGATGCTGATTACCGCCGTATCGAAAGCGACCTGCATAACCTGCAGCCCGCGATAGGTGAAGTGAACGGTGACCGCAATAACTTCCAGTACAGTCAGTGGAATGGCGGCGAACAGCAATACGGTCAGTGCAGCATGAAGGTCGATTTTAAGCAGAAACGGGCGCAACCACCGGAACGCGCGCGCGGTGCCATTGCCCGCACGTACTTCTATATGCGTGACCAATATCATCTGCGCCTGTCGCGCCAGCAAACTCAACTTTTTACCGCGTGGGATAAGCAATATCCGGTGACAAGGTGGGAGTGTGAACGCGATAATCGCATCGCCAACGTGCAGGGAAATCATAATTCCTACGTACAGCAGGCTTGCCAGCGCTAAAAGCGCTACCCTACACTAGCTTTTTTCGATTGCGCCGTGTCCACTGACACGGCATAACGCTGGCAGGAACCGCATGCGTATACCTCGCATTTATCATCCCGAATCTCTCGAAGTAAACAGTGAAGTCTTTCTTGATGAAGACGCCGCTAACCATGTCGGGCGCGTGCTGCGCATGACGGCCGGTCAGCAAATTGAGCTGTTTGATGGCAGTAATCTGACTTTTAGCGCTGAAATCACCCAGGCTGATAAAAAGCGTGTAAAAGTAAGGATCCTTGCCAGTCAGCAGGATGATCGTGAATCCCCGCTGCATTTGCACCTTGGCCAGGTGATGTCGCGCGGTGAAAAAATGGAATTCACTATCCAGAAATCGATCGAACTTGGCGTGAATGTCATTACGCCCTTGTTTTCTGAACGCTGCGGCGTAAAGCTGGATGCCGAGCGACTGGCGAAAAAGATTCAGCAATGGCAGAAAATCGCGATTGCCGCCTGTGAACAGTGCGGCCGTAATCGTGTGCCGGAAATTCGCGAGCCGATGACGTTACAAGCCTGGTGTGCGGAAGCCGAAGACGGTTTGAAGCTTAATTTGCATCCGCGTGCCAGCCATAGCATCAACACGCTGCCGCAACCGGTAGAACGCCTGCGTTTGCTGATTGGCCCGGAAGGTGGCTTATCCGCCGAAGAAATTGCCATGACGGCGCAACAGGGTTTTACCGATATTTTGCTTGGACCACGCGTGTTGCGCACTGAAACCACCGCTCTCACTGCCATTACGGCACTTCAGGTGAGGTTTGGTGACCTCGGTTAAGCGATACTTTCGGGTTCGAACGTAACTTCACAGCATAATGCTTTCGGGGTAGTTGCTTCCCCATTTAGGAGAGAATAATGATTAAGCTTGGCATCGTTATGGACCCCATTTCGTCCATCAACATTAAAAAAGACACCAGCTTCGCCATGTTGCTGGAAGCACAGCGCCGTGGTTACGAAATTCATTACATGGAGATGAGCGATCTCTCCTTGCGCGGTGGCGTGAGCTATGCGCGCACCCGTCTGCTGAGCGTTGAGCAGAATTACGATAACTGGTACACGTTTGGCAGCGAGCAGGTTATCCCGCTGGCCGATCTTAACGTGGTACTGATGCGTAAAGATCCCCCGTTCGACACCGAATTTATCTATGCCACTTACCTGCTGGAACGCGCGGAAGAGCAAGGCACGCTGATCGTTAACAAACCGCAGAGCCTGCGCGACTGCAACGAGAAGCTGTATACCGCATGGTTTGCCGACCTGACGCCCGATACGCTGGTCACGCGCAGCAAAGAGCAGCTGCGCGCCTTCTGGCAGGAACATGGCGATGTGATCCTTAAGCCGCTGGACGGCATGGGCGGCGCATCCATTTTCCGCGTGAAGCAGGACGATCCAAACTTTGGCGTGATCACCGAAACCCTGACCAATCACGGCCAGAACTTCTGTATGGCGCAGAACTATCTGCCCGCGATTAAAGACGGCGACAAACGCGTATTAGTGGTGGATGGCGAACCTGTGCCTTACTGCCTGGCACGTATTCCACAAGGTGGCGAAACGCGCGGTAATCTGGCTGCAGGTGGCCGTGGTGAAGCCCGTCCGCTGAGCGACAGCGACTGGGAAATTGCGCGTCGCGTCGGCCCAACGCTGAAAGCCAAAGGACTGATTTTTGTCGGTCTGGATATCATCGGTGATAAACTGACTGAAGTTAACGTGACCAGCCCAACCTGCGTGCGTGAAATCGAGGCCGCGTTCCCGATATCGGTCACTGGCATGCTGATGGATGCCATTGAGAAACGCCTGGGCTGATGCCGTCGGAGTTTCCACTCCGTGAACACCCAAAACCGGCGCTGCCGCGGCAGCGCCGGTTATTTTTGGTATACGAGTGATAATGAATTTACAGCATCATTTTTTAATTGCGATGCCATCGCTGCAGGACCCGCTATTCAAACGCTCCGTAGTGTATATCTGCGAGCACAATGAAGATGGCGCTATGGGTTTGATTGTAAATAAGCCAATGGAAAACCTGACGGTCGAAGGCATTCTTAAAAAGCTTAAAATTAGCGCATCCGAACGCGATCCTGCCATCAAACTGGACAAGCCGGTGTTTGCCGGCGGTCCGCTGGCGGAAGATCGTGGTTTCATCCTGCACTCGGCGCAGCATATCTACTCCTCAAGCATTCGTATTTCAGACACCACGGTGATCACCACCTCGCGCGATGTGCTGGAAGCGATCGGTACCGCCTCTCAACCAGACAACGTGCTGGTCGCGCTGGGTTATTGCGCCTGGGAGAAAGGACAGCTTGAAGATGAGCTGCTGGAGAATGCCTGGCTCACCTCGCCCGCTAATACCAATATTCTGTTCCAGACGCCAATTGCAGAGCGCTGGCGCGAGGCAGCACGCGGTTTGGGTGTCGATATTCATAATATCGCCACCGATGCAGGACATGCTTGATGGCCAATGAAACCTTACTGGGCTTCGATTTCGGCACCAAAAGCATCGGCGTCGCCATTGGTCAGCAACTGACGGGCACCGCCCGCGCGTTAACGGCGCTAAAAGCGCAGGATGGCACGCCAAACTGGAATCTGATCGAAAAGCTACTGAAAGAGTGGCAGCCCGATTATGTGGTGGTAGGTTTGCCGCTGAATATGGATGGCACCGAACAGGAGCTGACTGCACGCGCGCGTAAGTTTGCCAATCGCCTGCATGGCCGTTTTGGCGTGCGCGTTGAGTTGCAGGATGAGCGCCTGAGCACCGTAGAAGCGCGTGCCGACCTGTTTGAACGCGGCGGCTTTCGTGCGTTGCAGAAAGGTCAGGTCGATTCACAATCGGCGGTAATTATCCTCGAAGATTGGTTTGAGACGCACTAAGCCCTTACCCGTTATCTCATCCAGATCTGTCACATACCGTAGCGGCGCGATTTATCGCGCGTATAAATGGCGGCACCATGCCCCTCCATGCATTGCGCAATACATTGCGCCGCTACGATTTGTACTCAATCCCATCAAATCAATCCCGCCATCTGACGTCCCTGCTCGCTCTGGGCGAACGTTTGCATGCCAGCCTGCGCGCCGGTTTGCAATACGCCTGGCAACTGATGCATTTTGCCCTCGCGGATCAGGTTCGCCACCGCGGGTGTCGCCACCAGCACTTCAAACAAGCCAATGCGCCCGCCCGCTTTTGCCGGAACTAAACGTTGCGCCAACACCGCTTTCAGGCTGCTCGCTAATTGGGTGCGCACCAGGTTTTTCTCCTCGGCGGGAAACACATCCACCAGCCGATCAACCGCCTGCGTTGCGCCACGCGTATGGAGCGTAGCCAGCACCAGATGACCGGTTTCCGCTGCAGTGAGCGCCAGGCGAATAGTTTCACTGTCGCGCAGTTCACCAAGCAGAATCACATCAGGATCTTCCCGCAGCGCAGCTTTCAGCCCGTGCTGAAACGAGACGCAGTGCGCACCGACTTCGCGCTGTTGAATCAACGAGCGTTGGCTGCGATGCACAAACTCAATCGGATCTTCAAGCGTCAGAATATGCCGCGCCTGCTGGCGATTCAGGCAATCCACCATGGCCGCCAGCGTGGTGGATTTGCCGCTGCCGGTGGCGCCAGTAATTAAAATCAGCCCCTCTTCCAGCTGTAAAAGTTGGCTCATCACTTCGGGCAAATGCAGGCTAATGAGATCGGGTGTCCTGCTGGCAATCAGCCGCAGCGCCAGCGATAACCCATGTCGCTGCATAAACAGGTTGGCGCGCAGTCGTTCGCCGCTGGCAAGCGTGATGGCAAAATCAACGTGTCCATTCTCCTCCAGCTCGGCCTGCTGCGGCGCTGTGAGCCACTGCTGCATAAAGCCTTCGAGCCAGCCGCCATCCAGCGCGCTTTGCTGTGGAATCGGCTCCAGCACGCCTTGCCGACGCCAGTGCGGTAAATGTCCGCTGCAAAGGTGCAGATCGGCGGCGTTATGCTTTACACTAAGGGCCACAATTTCATCCAACTCCATTTAACTTCTCCTGACTATGACTTCCATTGAGCACAACTTACAGCAAGTGCGTGAGCGTATCGCCGCTGCCGCCGCACGTTGCGGCCGCGCGCCAGAAGAAATTACCCTGCTTGCAGTGAGCAAAACCAAACCTGCGAGCGCGGTCGCAGAAGCCATTGCCGCTGGACAACAGGCGTTCGGTGAAAATTACGTACAGGAAGGGGTTGAAAAAGTGGCGGAACTGGCCGCACATCCTGATTTGCAATGGCACTTTATCGGCCCGCTGCAATCCAATAAAAGCCGCCTGGTGGCGGAAAACTTCGCCTGGTGCCACACCGTTGACCGGCAGCGCATTGCGCAGCGCCTGAACGATCAGCGCCCAGCGTCATTGCCGCCGCTCAACGTGTTAATTCAGGTAAATATCAGTGACGAAAACAGCAAATCTGGCATCATGCTGGAGGCGTTGCCGGAGCTGGCTCAGCAGATAGCGGCGTTGCCGCAGCTACGTCTGCGTGGGCTGATGGCCATTCCGGCGCCCGAGTCGGAATACGCGCGGCAACTGGCGGTGTGTCAGCAGATGGCTGCCGCGTTTCAGGCCTTAAAGCAGGACTATCCTGACGTCGATACGCTTTCTCTGGGAATGAGCGACGATATGGACGCGGCAATCGCCGCGGGCAGCACCATGGTGCGTATTGGCACCGCCGTTTTTGGCGCGCGGGATTATGCGCGACCTTCACAACAATAATTGAGGAACCTCATGTTAACACTGACGTTTTTAGTCAAAACGCTGATCGATTTGTACGTGATGGTGCTGCTGCTGCGCATCTGGATGCAGTGGTCGCGCTGTGACTTCTACAACCCGCTGGCGCAGTTTGTCGTGAAGATCACTCAACCGATTATCAAGCCGCTGCGCCGCGTGATTCCTGCGATTGGCCCGATTGATACCGCGTCGCTGCTGCTGGCCTTTGTGCTGACCACGCTGAAATATCCGATCCTGTTGCTGATTCAGGTCGGCGTGTTCTCGGTTGATCCCACCAACCTCTTGGTTGGCTTGCTGTCGCTAGTGAAATCCGCCGGTTATCTGGTGTTCTGGGTGATCATCATTCGCTCGCTGATGAGCTGGATCAGCCAGGGCCGCGGTCCGGTGGATCAGGTTTTGCTGCAGTTGACTGAACCGCTGATGTCGCCAATTCGTCGTATTCTGCCTGCGATGGGCGGTATCGATTTCTCTGCCATGATTGTGATTCTGGTGCTGTACGCACTGAATTTCCTCGGCATGGACCTGTTCCCAGGTCTCTGGTATTTGCTGTAATTCGTTAATCTGGAACTGTTATGCAAAAAGTTGTTCTCGCGACCGGTAATCCGGGCAAAGTTCGTGAACTGGCCGATCTGTTAGCGGCCTTCGGACTGGATATCGTGGCGCAAACCGACCTCGGCGTTGAGTCGGCGGAAGAAACCGGCCTGACCTTCATCGAAAACGCCATCCTGAAAGCGCGTCATGCGGCGGAGATTACCGGTTTACCGGCGATTGCCGACGATTCCGGCCTGGCGGTAGACGCGCTGGGCGGCGCGCCGGGCATTTACTCCGCGCGCTATGCAGGCGTTGACGCCAGCGATCGGCAAAATCTGGATAAGCTGCTGGTGGCGCTGGAAAACGTGCCGGATGGCGAACGTCAGGCGCAGTTCCACTGCGTGCTGGTTTACCTGCGTCACGCCGCCGATCCCACGCCGCTGGTGTTCCACGGTAGCTGGGCCGGAGAAATCACCCGTGCGGCAGCGGGCGCAGGCGGCTTTGGTTACGATCCCATCTTCTATCTACCTGAATTAGGTAAAACGGCGGCAGAGCTGAGTAAAGACGAAAAGCGCGCCGTCTCTCACCGTGGTAAAGCATTGACGCTGCTGCTGGAAGCGATGCGCAATGCCTGAGTTACCTCCGTTAAGCCTGTACATCCACATTCCATGGTGTGTGCAGAAATGTCCGTACTGTGATTTCAACTCTCACGCGTTAAAAGGCGAGGTGCCGCACATTGAGTATGTGCAGCACCTGCTCAACGATCTCGAACAGGATTTACCGCTGACAGGTGGGCGCGAAGTGCGCACTATCTTTATCGGCGGCGGTACGCCAAGCCTGCTGAGCAGTAATGCGATGCAGATGTTGATGGATGGCGTGCGTGCGCGATTGCCGCTGGCTGCCGATGCAGAAATCACCATGGAAGCCAATCCGGGCACCGTTGAAGCCGAACGCTTTAGTGGCTACCAGAAAGCCGGGATTAACCGTATTTCGATTGGCGTGCAGAGCTTTAGCCCGCAAAAACTTGAACGTCTTGGCCGCATTCACGGGCCGCAAGAAGCGGTACGTGCAGCGCAGCTGGCGGAAGGTTTAGGCCTGCGCAGTTTTAACCTCGATCTGATGCACGGTTTGCCGGATCAGTCGCTGGAAGAAGCGCTGGATGATTTGCGCCAGGCAATTGCGCTCAATCCGCCGCATCTGTCGTGGTATCAGCTGACGATTGAGCCGAATACCTTGTTTGGTTCGCGCCCGCCGACGCTGCCGGATGACGATGCGCTGTGGGATATCTTTGAGCAAGGTCATCAACTGCTGAGCGCCGCAGGCTATCAGCAGTATGAAACCTCGGCGTATGCTAAACCGGGTTATCGCTGCGAACACAATCTCAACTATTGGCGCTTCGGTGATTATCTTGGCATTGGTTGCGGCGCACACGGCAAGCTGACGCAGCCGGATGGTCGCATCGTGCGTACAGTGAAAACGCGCCATCCGCGCGGCTTTATGAAGGGTAATTACCTCGATAAGCAGCACGACGTAGCCGAGAACGATAAACCGTTCGAGTTCTTTATGAACCGTTTTCGTCTGCTGGAAGCCGCACCGCGTGCCGATTTCCGTCGCTATACCGGCTTAGATGAGCAAGTGATTCGCCCGCAAATTGACACCGCGATAACGGCTGGATACGTGGTCGAAACTGCCGAACATTGGCAGATTACTGAGAAAGGGAAGCTGTTCCTGAACTCGCTGCTGGAGCTGTTCTTAAGCGAAGATGAATAAATAGAAGGCCGGGAAACCGGCCTTCTGCTTTGTTAGCCTTTAACGCCCTGCATCAAAGCTTTACGCTGCTCTTCCAGCACGGTGACGCGATTACACACTTCGTGGCCAAAGTTCTGGAAATCCTGTTCCTGTTTATTCCATTCCGCCTGCACCGATTGCTGTAAGCCGCCAAGGTTGCCCATGATCGCCTGTAGCGGGTTGCTGCCGTTCGCCGCCTGGCTGCTGCCCATTTCGTTGAGGCTATCCTGCATGATGCCGCCCAGCGTGCTCTGCACCAGCTTCTCGCCTTCAGCACGCACCTGATCGATGGCTTGATGATGGAAGGTTAAGCCATCCGAACGATGTTCGATGATGCGGTTCATCTGCTCTTTAAGTTGACCATCCAGCTTGGTGAGGCGATTACGCACGTTGCTGTTCGCACCGAGCTTTTCGACAATCACTTTATCCAGCGCCGCACGGCTGCGCTCCAGACGCGAAGTTGCGCCGCTATCGATCCACGGCAAATCGCGGCGCAGCGCCGTTTGATAATCAATGGCTTTCTGGCGCTCAGCGTTATCCACGTTGACCTTCTGGCCATTAAATTGTACGTCGCCCTGCGGAGTGATTTCGAGGTTGCCGTTGGTTCCCACCACCTGCACGCTCTGCGGTTTAACGATCACATCATCCTGTGGCTTGACGCTGCACTCGTATGCAGCCTGAGCCTGAGTTGCCGCCAGCAGCAGCGCGGCGATAAGTGCCTTAAGAACCATGAAATCTCCTGAGCAATAAAAAGGTCGCCATAAATGGCGACCCTACGAAATCCGTTGTAGGGTGGCCATGTATGGCCACCAACACGCATCAACCACTAAAACTTAGTCCCACCAAACGTCGAAGAGTTCAGTTACCTGGATATCAGATAAATTGTGGGCTTCCAGCCATTTGCGCACCAGCTCGCGGTGCTCATCGGTGCATTTGCCGGTTTCCTGCAGACACACCAGACCTTCCCACACCAGATAACCGCTGCCGTCATACGCCAGACCGTTCGGCGCGATCACTTCATTAATGAACTGATCAACGGTGGCGTCGATTTGCTGCTCAGTAGTGCCTTCGGCGAAACGCCAGGCGACGGAGAAACCTAATTCCTGAAACTCATCAATATGCAGTTTTTTACGCAAACGACGGCTACGCTGTACGGCCATTATTTCACCCTCTCAAACATCAGATCCCATACGCCATGGCCCAGTCGCTGCCCGCGCTGCTCAAACTTAGTTAACGGGCGCGTTTCGGGACGCGGCACGTAATTGTTACTCTCCGACTGATTTTTATATCCGTCGATGCTGCTCATCACGTCTAACATGTGTTCAGCGTAGGCTTCCCAATCGGTCGCCATATGGAATACGCCGCCCAGCTTCAACTTGCGCATCACCAGCTCAGCAAACGGCACCTGCACGATGCGGCGTTTGTTATGGCGCGCTTTGTGCCACGGATCCGGGAAGAACAGCTGCACCATGCGCAGCGAGTTATCCGGAATCATCTTCTGCAGCACTTCCACCGCGTCGTGACACATCACGCGCAGGTTCTCAACGCCCGCTTCTTTGGCAGAAGCCAGGCAAGCGCCCACGCCCGGCGCATGCACTTCCAGGCCGAGGAAGTTTTGATGCGGATTATTCTGCGCCATGGTCACCAGCGAGGCGCCCATACCGAAACCGATCTCCAGCACCACAGGCGCTTCGCGACCAAACAGCGTCACCAGATCCAGCGGCTCCTGCTGGAACTCCACGCCCATCTCCGGCCATAAATTATCAAGCGCGAGCTGCTGTCCTTTCGTTAAGCGCCCCTGACGGCGCACAAAACTGCGGATACGGCGTAATGGCCGCCCGTTCTCATCAAATTCTGGGGTGATGACGTCATTAATCATGTTGAAGCCTGCTGGTTAGCCTGTTCTGGGAAACGGGCATTATGCAAAGTTAGAAAGCAGAAGCAAGCCTTTGCAATGTTCCGGTTTACACCCAGAGGTCTCTGTGCTGGAATTCCTGCCTGATTGTAGAGTAAACACGGAAAATTTCCTTCTTATGATGCAAGCGCCGACGTTCGCGCAACAAGTGCTGGATTGGTATCAGCGCTTCGGTCGCAAAACCCTGCCGTGGCAGCAGGAGAAAACGCCGTACAAGGTATGGCTCTCTGAAGTGATGCTGCAGCAAACCCAGGTTGCTACCGTCATTCCCTATTTTGAACGTTTTATGGCGCGCTTCCCCACGGTGGCCGATCTGGCGGCTGCACCGCTGGATGAAGTGCTGCATCTGTGGACCGGCCTTGGCTATTACGCGCGTGCGCGCAACCTGCACAAAGCGGCGAAACAGGTGGTGGAAAAGCACGGCGGCGAGTTCCCGCGTAATTTTGACGATGTCGCGGCGCTGCCAGGCATTGGTCGCTCCACTGCGGGCGCGGTGTTATCGCTGTCGTTGGGTCTGCATTTCCCGATTCTGGACGGCAACGTAAAACGCGTGTTGGCGCGCTGCTACGCGGTCGGCGGTTGGCCGGGCAAAAAGGACGTGGAGAAACGGCTGTGGCAGATCAGCGAAGAGGTCACGCCCGCAAAGGGCGTCAGCCAGTTCAATCAGGCGATGATGGACCTTGGCGCGTTAGTATGTACTCGCTCACGTCCTAAATGCGAAATTTGCCCTCTTAGCAGCGGCTGCGTCGCCTATGCCAACAGCAGCTGGGCCGAGTATCCAGGCAAAAAACCGAAGCAGATCTTGCCGGAACGTAGCGGCTGGATGTTGATGATGCAGGATGGCGATGACGTGTGGTTAGAGCAGCGTCCGCCGGTTGGCCTGTGGGGCGGGTTATTCTGCTTCCCACAGTTTACAAGTGAGCAAGCGCTAACTGACTGGCTAACCGCGCGCGGCATTCATACCAAACCGCAGCAGCTCACTGCCTTCCGTCACACCTTTAGCCATTTCCACTTAGACATTGTGCCTATGTGGCTAGCGTGGCCTTCCGCTGGGTCGCTGATGGATGAAGCGGGCGGTCTCTGGTATAACTTAGCGCAACCATCGTCAGTGGGTTTGGCGGCGCCGGTTGAGCGCTTACTGCATGAATTGCGCCATCCCCAGCAGCTAAAACTGCATTCAAGAGTGACCGAAGAGGAAGAGTAATGAGCCGCACCATTTTTTGTACTTATCTGCAACGCGACGCTGAAGGCCAGGACTTTCAGCTCTATCCTGGCGAGTTGGGTAAGCGCATCTTTAATGAGATCTCTAAAGAAGCCTGGCAGCAGTGGATGTCCAAGCAAACCATGCTGATCAACGAAAAGAAATTGAGCATGATGAATCCGGAAGATCGCAAAGTGCTGGAGAAGGAGATGATTAATTTCCTGTTCGAAGGCAAAGATGTGCACATTGAAGGTTACACCCCGCCAGAAAAATAACCGTTCAGGGCTTCCCATTGAGGCCCTCTTTTTCGATTCAGGCACGCATTAACAAATGAATAAAAAACTGATAGCGCTATTAGTGATTGCACCACTTTTGGTCTCCTGCTCCGGACAAAAAAAATCGCCGTTTCATGAAGAGTGGGTTAAGGACACCAACGGTTTTGATATTTTGATGGGGCAGTTTGCCCACAATATTGAAAACATTTGGGGAATCAATGAAGTTCTGATCGCCGGACCGAAAGATTACGTCAAATACAGCGACGGCTATTACACCCGCAGCCACATCAACTTTGACAGCGGTAGCATCACCATTGAGACCATTTCCGGCACCGATCCGATGGCCAGCCTGCGTCAGGCAATCATCACCACGCTGTTAATTGGCGAAGATCCTGGCAATGTCGATCTCTACTCCGATGTTAACGATATTCAAATCAGTAAAGAGCCATTGTTGTACGGCCAGGTGCTGGATAATACCGGTCAGCCGATTCGCTGGCAGGGTCGCGCCGGCAGCTTTGCGGATTACCTGATTCAAAACAAACTGCAGAAACGCACTTCCGGCCTGCACGTCATCTGGTCGGTCACCATTCCGATGGTACCGAACCACCTCGACAAGCGTGCACACAAATATCTGCCGATGGTGCGTAAAGCCGCTGAGCAATATGGCGTGGATGCGTCACTGATTCTGGCGATTATGCAGATTGAATCGAGCTTCAACCCGTATGCGGTGAGCCATGCCGATGCGCTGGGATTGATGCAGGTGGTGCAGCATACCGCCGGTGTCGATGTGTTCCGCATGAAGGGTAAAGGCGGCAAACCAAGCCGCAGTTATCTGCTTGATCCCGAGAATAATATTGATGCGGGCACCGCGTATTTGTCGCTGCTGCAGAGAAGTTATTTGGGTGGCATTCAGGATCCGGTTTCACGGCGTTATGCGGTGATTACGGCCTACAACGGCGGTGCGGGCAGCGTGCTGCGCGTGTTCTCCAGCGATAAAGATCGCGCCTTCTCGTCGATTAACGGTATGTCGCCAGCGGAGGTGTATCAGACGCTGACGACCAACCATCCTTCGGCAGAGTCGCGACGTTATCTGTATAAAGTGAGCCAGGCGCAGCGCAGTTATCGTCGATTCTAAGATAGTGCGATGATTGAAACGGTGGGCATAAATGCCCACCCTCCGTGTAAGGTCGCCATTCATGGCGACCTTGTTAAACCATCATATTCGCCACCAGATGCTTACGCCCGCTTTCATCTTCCTCGGTGTAAACCCCTTGCAGCTCTGGCGAGAAGCCCGGTAGCAGATTGATGCCCTCTTCCAGCGCGAGGAAATAGCGCTGCACTGCGCCGCCCCACACTTCGCCAGGCACCACGCACAGCACGCCCGGCGGATAGGGCAATGCGCCTTCTGCTGCAATGCGCCCTTCGGCTTTGGCAATCGGCACCAGCTCCACTTCGCCACGAATATAAGCCTGATGCGCATCCTGCGGATTCACCTTCACCGGAGGGAAGCATGCGGAACGGAACATCGCCTTCTGCAGATCTTTGACGTCGAAACTGACGTAAAGATCGTGCATCTCCTGACACAAACGACGCAGCGTATAACCTTTGTAGCGTTCAATATTTTTGCGATAAACGCTCGGCAGCACTTCCGCCAGAAGCGCATCCTCGCGCACGTGCTGCTCAAACTGCACCAACATCGCCACCAGATGCGCCATTTTCTCCGGCGTTTCTGCTGGCGTCATCAGGAACAGAATCGAGTTAAGATCGCACTTCTCCGGCACAATGCCGTTCTCACGCAAATAGTTGGCCAGAATGGTCGCTGGAATGCCAAAACGGGTGTACTCACCGCTGGCTGCATCAATGCCCGGCGTAGTCAGCAGCAGCTTGCAGGGATCAACCAGATACTGTTGCTGCGCGTAGCCGGCAAAACCGTGCCACTTCGCGCCCGGTTCAAGACTGAAGTAAGCGGGATCGGCGGCGATGGCTTCAGTTTCTGCCGCTTGCCATAGCTTGCCGTGTACTTTCTCCGGCAGGAACGGCTGAATCATCTCACAACGTTCCAGAATCGCTTTGCGCGCATCAATGCCGATGGTGACGCACTCGTGCCACATGCTGCGCCCCGCCTCGCCTTGGTGCATGCGGGCGTTAATATCCAGCGCCGCAAACAGCGGATAAAACGGGCTGGTTGAGGCGTGCAGCATAAACGCATTATTGAGGCGCTTGTGTGGACAGAAACGCTTCTGCCCACGGATGTGATTGTCTTTCTTGTGAATCTGCGAAGTCTGTGAGAAACCGGCCAGCTGCTTGTGCACCGACTGCGTGACAAAGATGCCCGGATCGTTCGCGTTCAACGTCAGCGTTAGCGGCGAGCAGCCGGCCATCAGCGGGATGAACTGCTCGTAACCGACCCACGCTGAATCAAACAGGATGTAATCGCACAGATGTCCGATACGATCGACCACCTGGCGCGCGTTGTACACCGTGCCGTCGTAAGTGCCGAGCTGAATTATCGCCAGGCGGAATGGGCGCGCATCGTTGGCACGTTCGGGTGCCACTTTGGCGATTTGATCACGCAGATAAGCATCGTCAAAACAGTGCGCATCAATGCCGCCGATAAAGCCAAATGGATTGCGCGCCGCTTCCAAATACACCGGCGTTGCGCCCGCCTGAATCAACGCGCCATGGTGATTGGATTTGTGGTTATTGCGGTCAAACAGCACCAAATCGCCGCGCGTTAACAGCGCGTTGGTCACCACTTTATTGGCGCTGGAGGTGCCGTTGAGCACAAAGTAGGTTTTATCGGCGTTAAACACTTTCGCCGCAAACTTTTGCGCATCTTTAGCTGAGCCTTCGTGGATCAGCAGATCGCCGAGCTTAACGTCGGCGTTACACATATCAGAACGGAATACGTTCTCGCCGTAGAACTCATAAAACTGACGACCCGCCGGATGTTTGCGGAAGAAAGCGCCACCCTGATGTCCCGGACAGGCAAACGTGCTGTTTTGCATATCGACGTAGCGCGTGAGCGTGTCGAAGAACGGCGGTAGCAACTCAGCTTCATACGCTTGCGCGGCGTCTTCCAGCGCATCCCACTCTTCTGGCGCACCGTTGATTTCACCGGTGACGCCCGGCAGCTTCAGCACTTCTTCATCGAACGCATTGGCAACAAATACCGGCAGATTAAAGCCGATCTTGTGCAACAGCGTCAGCACGCCACTGCGCGTGTCTGAAAGGGTGATCACTACCGCAGCGACATCGGTAAAGTCGGTATTGTCCAGCGTCACCACATCGCGCGCGGTGTTGAGACTAAGGGTTGGCGCTACAGCAACGCTGGCAGCAATTTTCAATGGGTTCATAACACAAATCCCTGAGAGAGGATGAGTGGGTGCCGATGGCACAGCAATGAGGAGATTTCCTCGGCGAAAGTCATAAGGGAGTTGATCACTGACTGGGGCGCAATCATGTCATCTTTTTTTTGCGGGAACAACCCGCGGCGGGTAAGGGTTGGGTAAGGGAAAAAAAGGAGTAGTATTACCCCACTTTCCTCAACCAGCCGGAGGCTGCATGTTCAAGGCATTAATCATTGAAAATGACGAACAGGGCTACCGTACATCTCTGAAAGATCTGTCAGAAAAACAGTTGCCAGATCAGGATGTCACCCTCGAAGTAAGCTACTCCACCCTCAACTACAAAGACGCGCTTGCCATCTGCAATAAAGGCCCGATTGTGCGGCAATTCCCGATGGTGCCGGGCATCGATTTTGTGGGTCGGGTGATCAGCAGTCGCCATGCCGAATGGCAGCAAGACGATGTGGCGCTGCTCACCGGTTGGGGCGTAGGCGAGAAACATTGGGGTGGACTGGCGCAGAAAGCCAGCGTGTCGGGCGACTGGCTGGTGAAAGTCCCCGCCGCACTTAGCCCGCTGCAAACCATGGCGATTGGCACCGCTGGCCTCACCGCCATGTTGTGCGTACTGGCGCTGGAAAAACAGGGCATCACACCACAGCACGGCCCGGTTTTAGTGACGGGCGCGAGCGGCGGCGTGGGCAGCTTCAGCGTCAGCCTGCTGGCGCGTCTCGGCTATGACGTGGTGGCTTCGAGCGGTCGTGCCAGCGACAGCGATTACCTGATCAACACGCTGGGCGCTACGTCGATTATCGATCGCGCGGAACTGAGTGAGCCTGGCAAACCGCTGGCGAAAGAGCGCTGGGCGGCGGCGATTGATAGCGTCGGCAGCCACACGCTGGCCAATGTGCTGGCGGGCATCAAGCGCGATGGCGTGGTAGCCGCGTGCGGCATGGCGCAGGGTTTGGATCTGCCGACCAGCGTCGCGCCGTTCATTCTGCGCGGCGTGATTCTGGCGGGTGTGGATAGCGTGATGTGCGCGAAACCGCTGCGTCAGCAGGCGTGGCAGCGTCTGGCGGAATTGGTGGATGGCGAATTATTGCAGCAGTTAACCAAGGTGATTCCGCTAAGCGCAGCGCGTGAAGGCGCCGAGCAGCTGCTGGCCGGGAAAGTGCGTGGTCGGTTGATTGTTGATTGCAGATAATCACACCATCCCGTAGCGGCGCAATTTATTGCGCGTTTTTTACAGAGCGCGATAAATCGCGCCGCTACGGTTTCATGCTCGCAGTTGAATCTGCGGCCTGCCCTTTCCCTCCTTTATCACCACATCCAGCTCCGCCTGATACCACCGCGTCAGCGTGTCTTCGTTCATCACTTCCTGCGGTGTACCCTCTGCCACCAGCTTGCCTTGATGCATCAACAGCACACGATCCGACCACAGCGACGCGAGATTCAGATCGTGCAGCACGGTGCAGACGCTAAAGCGTCCGTTGCGCGTCAGGCGATGCAGCAAACGCAAACTGTGCTGCTGCCAGAACAGATCGAGCGCTGACGTCGGTTCGTCAAGAAACAGCCAACCGCGCGGACCGTCGTCGTGCCATAGCTGCGCCAGCACGCGCGCCAGCTGCACGCGCTGCTGTTCACCGCCGGAGAGCGATCGATAATCGCGCTTTGCCAGTTCAAGACTGCCGGTAAGATGCATCACCTCATCAATTACCGTTTTCGATTGGCTGGCTGGCCACGGCGCACGGCCCATCGCCACCACGTCGGCAGCGGGCAGCGGAAAACTGACGCTATTTTGCTGGCACATCACCGCGCGGCGCTGCGCCAGCGGTTCGCGCGGCCAGTCGTTTAACGGTCGATCGCCAAGCCAGCATTGGCCGGATTCCGGCATGAGAAACCCGGTCAACAGCCGCAGCAGCGTGGATTTCCCCGCACCGTTCGGGCCGATCAGCGCGACCATTTCGCCAGGCTGCAAGCTCAGTGAAACGTCATCGATTAAAGCGCGTGAGCCGTGGCTGAAGCGCAGTCCACGCGCTTGCAGGCAATCACTCATTCATCCCCCTTGGCTGGCGCAGAATCAGCCAGAGAAACCACGGGCCGCCCAGCAGGCTGGTTAACAGGCCCACCGGCATTTCCGCCGGAACCACCACCGTGCGCGCCAGTGTATCGGCTAGCAGCAGCAAAATTGCGCCCGCCAGTGCCGAACCGGGCAGCATCCAGCGATGATCGCTGCCGAGACAGAAACGCATCAGGTGCGGCACCACTAAACCGACAAATCCGATAATGCCGCTCACCGCCACGGCGGTACCCACCAGCAAGGCGCTCAGCACCAGCAGCTGACGCTGCGTGCGCTTAACGTCGATGCCCATGTAATGCGCATCCTCTTCACCAAGTTGCAGCAAATTGAGACGACGCGCGCGCAGCTGAATCGCCATCAGCGCCGGCAGAATCAGCACCGCGCACACCGCCAGGCTCGGCCACTGTGCCGCACTCAAACTGCCCATGCCCCACAGCGCCAGCTGACGTAGCTGCTGATCGTTACTCAGCCATGACAGCACGCCAACCGCCGCGCCGCACAAGGCATTGATGGCGATGCCGACCAGCAGCAGGCGCGACAAATTGCCTAACGCCATACGGCTAAAACTGAAGATCAGCAGCGTTACCACCAAACTGCCGATAAAGGCGGCAATGCTCGGCAGCCACAGCGCCAGCAGCGGCGGTAAGCCAAGCGGAATGATGATTGAGAGCGCCACCGCTAAACCCGCGCCGCTGCTGATGCCGAGCAAGCCGGGATCGGCCAGTGGATTGCGAAACAATCCCTGCATCACCGCGCCGGATACCGCCAGCGCCATGCCGAGCAGCACCGCCAGCAGCACGCGAGGCAGGCGGATGTTGATCCAAATTTGCCATGTCATATCGCTGAACGGCGCACGCCACAAGGTACGCATGGAAAGTGGCATTGCGCCGAAGTTGGCGGCCAGCAGCATACACATCACCATGCTGATGCCCATCAAACACAACCAGCGCAGCACAGAGGTATTAGTCATGTTTCGCAGCTTCGGCGGCGTGACGCAACTTGATGAGAACGCCCGGCGTATCCAGGCCAAAGCTCAGCAGCGCCATTTCATCGACCACCAGCAACGCGCGATGCTGACCGGCCGGCGTCATTGCCAAACCGGGCAGCGCCCACACTTTCTCTTCGCCGCCCAGCGTACGCAGGCCATCTTCACCCACCACGATCAAATCCGGCGCCGCCGCGACCACGCCTTCCTGCGACAGCTGCTGGTAATGCGGCACCGCCGCCATCGCGTTGATCAGACCCGCGCTACGAATCGCGCCATCCGCGCCGGTTTGTGCGCCCGCCGCCTGGGTGCGCATACCGCCGTGCGCCATGATAAACAGCACTTTGATCGGCAACGGTTTTTGCGGGATCTGCGCGCGCTGCTTATTCACTTTTTCGATCAGCGCGGTGGCCTCATCTTCACGATGCAGCGCTTTGCCGATAGTCGCGATTTTTTCTGGAATGGCGTCGAGGCTGTTTTTGCCGGTGACATCCACCACTTTCACGCCCGCTTGTGCCACTTGCTGCAGTACCAGCGACGGTTTTGCCAGCTCGCTACTCAGCACCAGCGTCGGCTTCAGCGCCAGAATCCCTTCGGCATTCAGCTGCCGCATATACCCAACATCCGGCAGCCTATTGGCCTGCGCCGGATGCTGGCTGGTGCTGTCGCGCGCCACCAAATCCTGCTGCGCATCCAGGGCATAGATGATTTGCGTGACATCACCGCCAATCGAAATCACCCGCTCCGCTGCGAAGGTGGGTAGCGTCAGCGCACTCAGCAGCAACAGAAGTTTTCTCATGCTGATGCCTCCAGCGACATCACCTGCTCACGCCAGCGCACCTGCTCCGGCGTGCCTTCGCTGCGCTGACCATACAGCTGCGCGATCTGCGTGCCGTCGGCGGCAAACAGTTCCAGGCTGGTGACGAAGCCGTCGCCGCTCGGTTTACGTGTCACCCAGCTTTCGCTGATGCGATCCGCCATCAAGTGCAGCGTGAAGGTGGGATTGAAGATGTTGATCCAGTTATCCATCGGCATCAGCTTCTGCACCGCGCCGGTGAAGATCTGCGTGCAGCCACGGTTGCCGATGAAAATCATGATTTCGTTGCCATCCTGCTGCGCCAGATCCAGCAGCTGCGCCAGAGAGTCATTGCTCACCTGACGCGCCAGATCGTCCGGCACCGCGCGAAACGCCTGCGGGCGCGAAAGGTTGTGGCGCTTCAACAGACCAAAAAACTGATGCACATCGGTGATGGCACGCCATTCGGCTTCCACTTTACTGGCATCAATCACACTGCTGTATTGCGGCACGCTGGCGGGCTGCGGATCTAACGCCGCGGCATTATCCACCACGAATTCGGTAAGCAGCGCATCCCAGGCAGCCATATCGGTGTTATCGGTGGTGTAGATTTTCAGCACCGCATCAGCGTGGCGATCAAAAATCTGGATGCTTTGACGTTCACCGTGGGCGCTCTGCTCACGCAGGAAAAACGCGCTGTGCCACTGATTGGGGAACAGACGCTGATCGAGCGCGCGTGGGTTGAGAATCAGCCCGGCATGTTCGCCAAGGTGCAGATTTTCATATTTGCCCAGCTGCTCGTGGACCGCATATTCATTACGGGTGATGCTTTTGGTTTCACCCACCGCCGCCAGTGCTGCCAGCAGCGCCGGGAAATTGGTTTTTAACGCCTTTGCATCCTGGCCAATACGCGCTTCACACAGCTGCGCTTCGCCAATGCCCATCAGCGCCGCCAGATCGCGCGCGTACTTTTTCGGATGTTCGCCTTTCAGCGCCAGATAGTGATCGTAACGTGGGTTCATTGCCTTGCTCCGTGAAAATGCCCTGCGCTGCCGCAGGGCGAAAAGGGATTAGAAATCGACGTTCACACCCAACTGGAAGGTGCGGCCTGGCATCACCGCCAGGTTGATGTCGTTGCGTTCCTGGGCATTGCTGCTGGTCAGCGTGCGGCTGCTGGTGTAGTCCCAGTATTTGCGATCGGTAATGTTGTAGATGCCGCCGCTCAACTTGACGTTTTTCGTCGCCTGCCAATACGCCGTGGCATCCACCATGCCGTAACCCGGTACGCGCATATATTCTGCGGTGGAATCGGTAATTGCCGTGCCGCTGTTGGTGTAGCTTTCGCGGTTGGTCGCCGTGGCCTGCTTGCCTTTCACGAAGGTGGCGGTTAGCGCTGCGCCGTAGCCGCGTGCTTTGTCATCCCACGCCAGACCAACAATCGCTTTCAATGGTGCGACGCTATCAAGATCGATGTACTTGTCACCGGCGTAGCTGGACTTCGATTTCCCTTCGTTATAGCCCAGCGCAAAGGTGCTGCTCAGACCATCGATCTGCGGGAACCAGGTACCGTAATTCACTTTGGTGGTGATCTCAGCACCATAAATGTAGGCCTTATCGCGGTTTTCAGCCTGATAGCTGGTGTAGATGTTGCTCGGTACGTTGACGAACATCTCCGGATTGGTGGCGCGACGATAGCGAGTGTAAGCGATGAAGTTTTTGTACTGGTTGTAAAACACCGAGGTGTTCACCGTTACGCCTTCGGTCGCCTGACCTTTCAGGCCCCACTCGACGTTGTTGCTGGTTTCGGTTTTCAGATCGGTGTTCCCAATCAACGCATACTGCCCGCTCCCGGCATAGCTGGAGCCGAGGTTCCATGAACCGTACAGCTGGCTGGTGGTGGGGAACTGCACGCCGCGTTTGTATTGCAGATAGGTGGTCAACGCTGGCGTTATGTCGTACTGGAAGGTCAGCGATGGCAGCACCTGCGTGTCGGAATTGGTTTTGCCGTACAGCGCTTCGACCTGCTCTTCGGTCAGCACCGTGCTACCGGTGGTAAGATCACCCAGATCCTTCGGCTTAGTGCTTTGATACATCACGCGCACGCCGGGAATGATCGCGAAGTTGTGGCTATCCAGATCGAAGTTGATCTTATCCTGCAGATAACCGGCCACGGCAAATGTGCGACTGTCTGACTGTGGCTGCGTAATGGCGCTGAAGGTGCTTGGCGCTGGCGCCTGACGGAACGGACGCTCGCTGTTATCCAGGCGCGCGTTAACACCGGCACTCAGCTCATGACGACCGAGCGTTTTGGTGCCGCGCGTATCGAAACCGTAGGTATCGACGTTGAAATCGGAGTAGACAAAGCCATACTGGCTGGCGCTGGTTGGTAGCCAGGTATTGTCATGCGCCTGGGTTTGCTGCCAGTAAAGGCGCGTGGTCAGCGTATCGATGAAGTCGTTATATGGCGTCCACTCATCCGCCAGATTGATGCCCCAGCGGCGCGTATCACTCTGCTGCTGCGCAGTGCCCCACACGGTATTGCCGCTAGTGTCCCAGGTATCGTAATGGCTGTGATTGGTTTTGTGATAGTAATCGAAAGTGGCGCTCAGCTTGTGCTGATCGTTGGGCTGCCAGATACCGGAGGTCATAAAGGCATCGGAGTGCCAGTTAGCCGGATAGGCGTCTTTTACATCGCTGTTGTTGCGGGTTTCCTGGCCATCGCGACGGCTGTAAACAAACAGGCCGCGCAGCTCATCATCGCCAGCGGCGGCGGTGATGCCGTTGTGCCAGCTACGATTCGAGGAGTCGTAATCGCTCTGATAACCGAAGTAGGTATTTTTGTCGCTGGTAAGATAATCGTCGGCGGTTTTGTTGTGGAACGAGACGTTACCGCCGATGGAGGTATTCGGCTGATCCACCGCCGTGGCGCCCTTCTCGATATCGACGCTGCCGAACATGTAGGGATCGATGTAATCGCGGCCAATACCAAAGGTGTTGTTGCCGGTGCGGCTGACGTAAGGACGTCCGGTGGCATCCGGAATCGGAATGCCGTCGATATCCATGCCAACGCGATTACTCTCCAGACCACGAATGTTGTAACCAGTGTAACCCGCGCGGTCAAAGCCGCTTTTCCCGGCAGATGAACCGCCGCTGGAACCGGTGGCGCTGATTAACGGCTCATAACGCATGATCGAACCGAAATCGTTCGCACCGCGTTTTTGCAGTTCTTGTGCGGTAATAGTGGTTTTATTGCCGGCCTGCTGCTTCGGCGCGGTAACGGTGAGAACCGGTTCGTCGCTGGCGGCAAAGCTGCAGGCGGCATGAATCGCCGCAGACAAAATGGCAACGTTAAAAAGGCGTGGCTGATTTAATCCCTGAAAGAGTGAAGACATGCGCGAAATACCTGGTTAATTGTTAGTATTCGCTCACTTGCTTGCTGCCGGAAAGTACGGGCTTTGTTGAAAAGACCGTAAAAAGTTATGGACTTAATTTATGTAATAAATAATTTCGACAGAAATGTAATGCAATTGGTAATCATTATCAATAGCATTTACACTAAGATGTATCTTAGACCGCACATTTTGTTAACTTGTTTATAATCAATAATTAAGCAGAGACACCTATGACACAGAAACCCGCCATCACCATTCACTACTGTACTCAATGCAACTGGCTGCTACGTTCTGCGTGGATGGCGCAGGAGTTACTGCATACCTTTGCCGAGGATTTAAGTGCGGTAACGCTTAAGCCAGGCACCGGCGGCGTGTTTGAGATCCAGATTGATGGGCTGGTGATTTGGGAGCGTAAGCAGGAAGGCGGATTCCCGGATGCGGCCGCGTTGAAGCAGCGCGTGCGCGATGTTTGCTGGCCGGATCGGGCGCTGGGGCATGTGGATAAGAAGAAGAGCTGATTGCGCACCCTGCAACGGAACGGTCGCCATGAATGGCGACCCTACGGGCGATCATTTAACTTTTGGCGATTTTCTCCGCCGCTTCGTGCAGCGCGTTGATCACGATCGCCAGCGCCTCATCCGAAATATCTTCCTGTGCCAGACGATGATTCAGCGAGTGTTTGATCAGGTGAATCGCCTGCTCAACCTGCGGGATGCTGCGGTTATTTACCAGAATCGCCAGCGAGGTTAATCGCTCGATAATTGCGTCCACATTGTCACGATTTTCTGCCAGCAGCGCCGATCCGCTGTCATTCAGCGCATAGGCTTTACGCGATGCCTGCGCATCGACCACGCGAATCGCATCCATCTCTTCGAGCAATGTCAAATTGGGATAAATAATGCCGGGACTTGGGGAGTATTCCCCTTTGGAGAGTTCTTCAACCGATTTGATCAGCTCATAACCGTGTGCAGAATTGTTCGCCAGAAAATGTAGCATTAACAGGCGGATATCGCTGGCATCCAGCATTCGCTCCCGACGCTTCTTGCGTGCGCCTGCACAGACGGTACGCGGTGCGTGATCGGACTGCGATGGAAAATCCCGCTGCTGTTTCATTGCCTTCCTGAGCATCAATTAAGGGAGGTTGATAGTAGTCCGCCGCCTGGCAAAATTCAACACAGGCGGCAGCGCGCAGGTGGAGGGGTTATTTTTGATGCCAATACGCCACAGCACGAACGTAATCGCTATCTGCACCGCGCCCCTGGGTGAAGTAATCGCTCAGCAATTTCACTGCTTCACCCTCGCCGGTCAACCAGATGAAGTATTCATTGGCGGGCAGCGCGATCTTATCCAGCTGCGCCGTTATTGGCGCAAGTTTATCGGCCTGCATGGTACCGCTGCCCAACCAGCTCACCTGCACATCCGGCAGATCACCGAGATAATCGCGGCCGGTGGCTTCATCTGCACAGGCTAACAGATGAATTTCTTGCGCCTGCATTTCGGCATAACGACGTTTAAAGGCCGGTAAGCCGGTTTCATCGCAGACGTAAATCTGGCAGGCATAATCCGTCGGTATAACCAACGAACCGCGCGGGCCGCCCATGGCAATTTGATCACCTACGCTGGCGTCGTTTGCCCAACTGCTGGCAACGCCGCCATCGTGGAGATAGAAATCGATGGTCAGGGAATCTACGCCGTTAAATGCCAGCGGCGTGTAATCACGCGCGGCAGGACGGACGCCGCCCGGCCACACGATGCCTTCATCAGTCATCTGCGGCAGCGCCAATGTTTTGCCCGGACTTTCCGGGAAAAACACTTTGATGTGATCGTCAAACGACGGCGAGTTGAAGCCCGCCAGATCGCTGCCGTTGAAAACAATGCGCCAGAATTCACCGGCAATCAGCGTCTTGCTGACCACGGTGATATGGCGAAAACGCAGTTCATTGCGCACACGGCGTGGCGCGCGCTCGGAAGGGTTAGTTTGCAAGTGGTGTCTCCCTAAAAGATAGTGAAAGTCATTCTCATCTGATGGGGGCAAGAATAGTTATGATATATCTTCGATGCAATGCCGAAAAATGCTATTGGCGAATATCAAGGTCAAAACAGCGCGATGAATCGCGCCGCTACGGTTAAGTGCAGCCAGGGAGCCGAAGCAAATTACAGGCAGGTATGGTAGCGGCGCAATTTATTGCGCAATGCAGAAATGAGGATTAATGCCGAGACCGTGCATAAGTTGCGACGGTCTTGTGCGGAATAAAACGGGGAGATTAAGCCTGATGATTGCCGCAGTTAACAAAACTGCCATCATCCTGGCTATGTTTCGGCAGCACATTGTCGCCAAGGATTTCACGCTGTGCGCAATGTGTTTGATGCGGATGCAGTCCGCCCGGCGGTGAAAAAGGTTCAGCCATCTGTGCACTTGCCAGCGAAGAAAACGCTACAAGCGCTGTCATGAGAAACAACGGTAGAAGTCGCATAATTTTTTTTCTATTCACTATAGCGGCCCGGAATGGACCAGAAATGCAGGTGATTATCCAGCCTGATGTGTGGCGGCTGGTGATTTACGCGGCCAATCAGGTTTAGATGGAGAATTTTACGCCTATTACGGCATTGAGTTTATAAAATCGTGCGGTTTGTCACGGTTTACCGCACGAATTATGCATTACTTATCCGCCACCGGGATATAGAACGTCCCTTGCAGCAGATCTGGCGTACTGTATTTCAGATCAAGCTTAAGCAAATCCTTGCCCGGACGACGTGCCACACCCAACGCGGGCAAGTGGTTGTAGTAGATTTCAGCAGTGAAGGCGTTGATCTCTTCCGGCGTACCGTGCCAGTCAATCTCAGCATACAAGCCACTTTCGCCGGTCCAGTTTTGCACATTACGTGGCAACACATCGGCGTACTGACTTTCCAGCGCCTGGAACAGGCTGATGTGCTGCTGATCGGCCGAGTGCAAACCCGGACTAAACTGGAAACCCAGCCAGCCGCAGCTGACATGTTGACCGGCAAAAGCGATGAAATCGCGCGTATGCTGCGCCACCACATGATGATGATGATCAATGTATTCGCCGAAGCGGCATTCCCACTCAATCACTTCACCACACAGCTGAATCTCCGGCTTTTGCGCCAGACGCGCATTGACCCATTCACGCTGGGTGGAAATGCGGCTGTGGAAATCCTTCATCAACATCTCCGGAATGCGGCGATAGGCGCCCGGCGTCATGGAGAAGTGACTTTTAAACACGCGTGTAAAATTTTGCTGATTATCAAAACCAAAACGCACGGCAATATCGATCAGCGGCATGCTGGTCAGACGCAGCGCCATCGCCGCCATGGTCAGACGACGTTTGCGCGTGTAGGACGCCAGCGTTTGTCCGGTCATCTCTTTGAACATGCGCTGCATGTGCCACTTGGAGTAACCGGATTTCAGGGTGATCAGATCGATGTTGAGCTCATCGGTCAGGTTCGCTTCTATCCAGTCCACCAGATCGATGATGTATTGTTTTTTCAGATTCAGGCTGAGCATGATTTTGATGGTCGAATGAAGTGGTTAACGTAATGAATATGCGTTATTCGTCACATAAATATAACAAAAACGTATTACTAACGTAAGGAAGAGTAAACGTAGCGCAGCGGGAAAAGCATTAATTGCTTAGGTTACTAACGTTTTTTGGGTCGAGGCAATAAAAAAGGTCGCCATGAATGGCGACCCTACGACAAAACAGACCAGTGTTTGTAGGGTGCGCATTCATGCGCACCTCAGTGCAGATAACTCAGTGCGAACGCATGCCCGCCGCCGTCATCATCATACGAAACAGTGATGCCACCACACCGAGTGCCAGCACGCTTGCGCCGTAAATGACCACCAGCCACATCACCTGCTTCCACCACGGAATCTTAGTCTCAGTGTGAGTTTTCATGTTGCTGACCTCGGTTTTCATATCAATGGTATCCTTCGTCGGCTTTGATTTTTCCGCGGAACACGTAGTAACTCCAGAAGGTATAACCCAGAATCACCGGAATAATCAGCAAGCCGCCCACCAGCATAAATGCCTGGCTGCTCGCCGGAGACGCGGCCTGCCAGATGGTGATTGACGGTGGAATGATGTTCGGCCAGATGCTGATGCCCAAGCCCGAGAAGCCAAGGAAAATCAGCGCCAGCGTCAGGATGAACGGCGAGTAATGCGCTTCACGTTTAATGGCGCGCACAATGCCCCACGAACACAACACCACCAGCACCGGAACCGGCAGGAACCAGAACAGGTTCGGACGCGAGAACCAGCGCTGCGCGATATCCGCGTGCGTCAATGGCGTCCAGATACTGATAATGCCCACCACCAGCAGCAGCGTCAGCGTCAACGGCGTAGCCAGCGCAGACATCTTACGGTGCAGATCGTGTTCAGTTTTCATGATAAGCCAGGTACATCCCAGCAGCGCATACGCAATGACCAGGCCGACGCCGCAGAACAGCGGGAACGGCGCTAACCAGCTCATCGCCGAACCGGCATATTCACGACCCACCACCGGGAAACCATTCAGGATGGCGCCAACGGCCACGCCCTGACTGAAGGTCGCCAGCAGTGAACCGGCAATAAACGATTTATCCCAGAACGCGCGGTGCTCCAGCGTAGCTTTAAAGCGGAACTCAAAGGCCACGCCACGGAAGATCAGGCCAATCAACATCGCGGTTAAGGGAATTGACAGCGCATCCAGCAGCACCGAGTACGCCAGCGGGAACGCGCCATACAGCGCCGCCCCGCCCAGTACCAACCAGGTTTCGTTGCCATCCCACACCGGCGCAACGGTGTTGACCATCATGTCGCGCTCGATGGGATCTTTGTTAAATGGCAACAACAAGCCAATCCCAAGATCGAAGCCATCCATCACGATGTACATCAAAGTGCCGAAGACGATGATGGCAAACCAGATAATTGAAAAATCGATCATCTTAGTGCTCCCCACTCTTTTCGCTATGGGTCTTCGCCGCTGACAACGGACGCGCAGGCGTGTGATGCTGGCCTGGACCACCGTGATCAACTTCTTTACCTTCGCCCGTTACCGGACCTTCTTTAATCAGACGCATCATGTAGAGGTAACCGACACCAAACACAGATGAGTAGACCAGAATGAACGCCAGCAGGCTGATGCTCATGTGCATATCGCCATGTGCTGACACCGCATCAATGGTGCGCTGCACGCCATACACTACCCACGGCTGACGGCCAATTTCGGTAGTAAACCAACCGGCCAGAATCGCGATTAAACCTGATGGGCCCATCAGCAGGGTGAACCACAGGAATGGACGCGAGTGATACAAGCGACCTTTGAAGCGCAGCCACAAAGAAACCACGCCAAGCGTAATCATCAGCAGGCCCAGCGCCACCATCACGCGGAATGACCAGAAGATGATGGTTGAGTTCGGACGGTCTTCTTTCGGGAAGCTCTTCAGCGCAGGGATCTGTTTTTCCAGGCTGTGCGTCAGAATCAGGCTGCCGAGGTAGGGAATTTCCAGCGCGTACTTGGTGCGCTCCTGATCCATATCCGGCACACCGAACAGAATCAGCGGCGAGGCTTCACCCGGCTTGTTTTCCCAGTGGCCTTCAATCGCGGCGATTTTCGCCGGCTGATGCTCAAGCGTGTTGAGGCCGTGCGCATCGCCAATCATCGCCTGAATCGGTGCCACGATCAGTGCCATCCACAGCGCCATCGAGAACATCTTACGAATTGCGGGATTGTCGTTGCCGCGCAGCAGATGCCACGCGCCTGATGCGCCAACAAAGAAGGCGCTGGCCAGGAAGGCACCGACCGACATATGGAACAAGCGATAAGGGAAGGAAGGGTTGAAGATGATTTTCAGCCAATCTTCCGGCACCACGATGCCGTTCTGGATGATGTAGCCCTGCGGCGTATGCATCCAGCTGTTAGACGCCAGAATCCAGAAAGTAGAGAAAATGGTGCCGAGCGCCACCATGCAGGTTGCGAAGAAGTGCAAACCTGGGCCGACGCGGTTCCAGCCAAACAGCATCACGCCAAGGAAGCCCGCTTCGAGGAAGAAGGCGGTTAACACTTCATAGGTGAGTAGCGGGCCGGTAATACTGCCAGCAAACTGTGAGAAACCGCTCCAGTTAGTCCCGAACTGGTATGCCATCACCAAACCGGATACCACGCCCATACCGAAGTTAACGGCAAAAGCTTTCGACCAGAAATGGTAGAGATCGCGATAGGTCTCGTTACGGGTTTTCAGCCACATCCCTTCAAGCACCGCCAGGAAACTGGCGAGACCGATGGTGATGGCTGGAAAGATAATATGGAAGGAAACAGTAAAGGCGAACTGAATCCTGGCCAGATGAAAGGCGTCTAATCCAAACATTGCTTACCTCATTGCCACAAATTACACCGAAATTATTACTTATATTTAACAAGCAGAACCCAGCGTGATATTTCACTGTGCTTAAAGAAA
Source organism: Enterobacter ludwigii (assembly GCA_900068845.1). Lineage (GTDB taxonomy): Bacteria > Pseudomonadota > Gammaproteobacteria > Enterobacterales > Enterobacteriaceae > Pantoea > Pantoea ludwigii_A. Next base: position 315,725 of record CEFQ01000004.1, on the reverse strand, counting down.
TGTCGCATCACTGTAAAAGGAAGTGATGCAAACGAAAATAAACAGTGGGAATGGGTAAAACTATAACAGTGTTTTTTGATTTCGATCATTGTTTTCAATAGAAACTAATACTTTAAAATCACCACCTTAAGGTTAAACACCCTCATTTATTGTGACATTATTGTTATTATTTTTAACGTGTTATCGCTATGCTTATCAGGTAACCGCTTCATTTATTTATTTTTTAGTGCGCCAAGAAAGGGAATATTTCTTATCCAGAACTTAAGCATGTAAATATTTCCGGACAACACGCCATGATCTTAATTGTTAATTAAAAGATAAAGAATTTAGAACAAAAAGATATATTGCTGCTGCTTATTAGTGACGTGATGTAAAGCCCGCGGCGTTAACTTACTGCTGCATGGCATTTGCCAGCAGCCACAAGCTGTGCTTTTTTAGAGCAGTAATCAACCAGTTAAACAGCGAAGGAGAGGTTATGGCCCGTCTTACTGCACAGGATTTCCCTCAGGAACTGCTCGAGCTTTACGATTACTACGCCCACGGCAAAATCAGCAAACGCGAATTTATCTCAATGGCGGCAAAATTCACCATTGCCGGTATGACGGGCGCCACGCTGCTTAGCGCCATGAGCCCCAACTATGCGCTGGCTCAGCAGGTGGAATTCACCGATCCGGCCATCAAACCCGAATACATTCATTATCCTTCCCCGCAAGGTCACGGCGAGGTGCGCGGTTATCTGGTCCGACCGGCCAATGCGTCAGGCAACGTGCCTGCGGTGGTGGTGGTCCACGAGAATCGTGGCCTCAATCCTTATATTGAAGATGTGGCACGACGCGTAGCCAAAGCCGGTTATATTGCGCTGGCACCCGATGGCCTGAGCTCGCTCGGCGGTTATCCCGGCAACGACGAAGAAGGCAAGGTGATGCAGGCCAAAGTCGATCCCACCAAGCTGATGAACGACTTCTTTGCGGCGATCGATTTCCTGATGCATCACGAAGAAAGCACCGGCAAAGTCGGCATCACCGGCTTCTGCTACGGTGGCGGCGTAGCCAACGCGGCGGCCGTAGCCTTTCCCGATCTCGCCTGCGCGGTACCGTTTTATGGTCGTCAGCCCAAAGCCGAAGATGTGCCGCGCATTAAAGCGCCGCTGCTGCTGCACTACGCCGCGCTGGATAAAGGCATCAACGAAGGTTGGCCCGCCTATGAAGAGGCGCTGAAAGCCAACCATAAAATCTATGAAGGCTATGTGTATCCGGGCGTGAATCATGGCTTCCATAATGATTCGACGCCGCGTTACGATAAAGCCGCCGCCGAGTTAGCCTGGAGCCGCACGCTGGGCTGGTTTGAGAAGTATTTGCACGCGTAGCCTGGTGATCGCCGTGTCGTAGGGTCGCCATTCATGGCGACCGCTTCAATGCGCTGGCTTTAAAATCCGATGCACATTGCTCTCCAGCCAATCCGCCAGCCCGGTCACCTGCCCTTCCACTTCGCGGCCTAATGACGTCAAACGATACTCAACGTGCGGCGGCACCACGTCATAGGCAATCCGCTCAACAAAACCATCCTCTTCCATATAACGCAGCGTCTGCGCCAACATACGTTCGCTGACGCCGCCAATCTTGCGACGCAGCTCGCTAAAGCGCAGGGTTTCTTCGCGCAGCGCCAGCAAAATCAGTACGCTCCAGCGACTGGTGATGCGCTTCAGCACTTCGCGTGAGGGGCAATTAACGTTAAGCAACTCGCCGCGCGTAAATTTTTCACTCAACTTTTCAGACATTTAATAATCTTCCCCCAAACTAACAAATCTGTAAGTACTTACTATAAGTTAGCTTATCCCGTAGGCTGTTTCCATACCCGTTCACAAGGAAAACATCATGATTGCAATTACAGGTGCCACTGGCCAACTGGGCCGCTTAGTGATTAACGCATTACTGAAAAAAGTGCCGGCCAGCGAAGTGATTGCCGCCGTGCGTTCGCCGGAGAAAGCGGTCGATCTGCAAGCGCTGGGCATAACGCTACGTGCAGCGGATTACAGCAAACCGGAAACGCTGCAAAGTGCCTTTGCCGGCGTCGATAAACTGCTACTGATCTCCTCCAGTGAAGTCGGCCAGCGTGAAGCGCAGCACAAGGCGGTGATTGATGCGGCAAAAGCCGCCGGCGTGGGCTTTATCGCCTACACCAGCTTGCTGCACGCCGATACTTCGCCGCTGGGTTTAGGCGTTGAACATCGTGCGACTGAAGCGCAGCTGAAAGCCTCTGGCATTCCATTCGCGCTGCTGCGTAACGGCTGGTACACCGAAAACTACGCGGCGAGTATTGCGCCCGCGCTGGCGCATCATGCCTTTATTGGTGCGGTGGGCGAAGGTCGTATCGCTTCAGCGGCGCGCATTGACTATGCCGACGCCGCGGCAGAAGTGATCAGCCGTGACGATCAGGCTGGCAAAGTGTATGAACTGGCTGGCGACGACAGCTACACGCTGGCGCAGTTTAGCGCCGAGATTGCTAAACAGTCGGGCGAGCACGTGGAATACATCAACCTGCCGCAGGCCGAGTTTGCCGCCGCGCTGAAAGGCGCCGGTTTGCCGGATGGATTATCGGATATGCTGGCGGATTCGGATGCAGGCGCTGAAAAAGGCGGATTGTTCGATGAGAGTCACACGCTGAGTCAACTGATTGGCCGCCCTACTACACCGTATGCAGAGGTGATTAAGGCTGCGTTGCAGAAATAGCATAAACAGGTCGGCATCAGTGCCGTAATGCCGATCAGTTAAGCCCCGTATTAATTACCGCACATTCCGTAGCGGCGCGATTTATCGCGCAATAAATTGCGCCGCTACAAGGTGTGCGCCAGGTAGTGGGGGTTTTCATCTCTTAACTGACAAGCATTACGGCATCAATGCCGACCCTACGCGATTTTGTAGGGTTGGCATTGATGCCAACCTTGTTAATTACCGCTGCGTTTGCCATAAATTGATCAAGCCATCCCGCCCTTTTTTGCACAAATTTTAGCGATTTTCTTAAATACAGATAAATCTGTGCGGTTATTTAAACATCCATCCTAAAAGCTGCTTTCATTTCCTGAAATATAGCCCGTTGTAATCGCTGAAAAATCATAAAAACCCGCGATCCATCGACATGATTTATTACGTTCATAGATAAATCGCATTGTTGTTTCGCCCGTTCAGAGCTCTATAATTTGTTCTTTACGCATTCAAGAATTTACCAGGAGGCTGCTATTAATACTAACCAACAGCAATATAACGCTTTCGAGGATCGACGCGCTGATGCTGAACTGGAGTATCAATATAATCCTCACGAGTTCGTTCGCGAAGGTATGCAGGATTCGGAGCCAGAACCCGAGCTGATCGAGGGTTTGCCCGCGCCGGATGCGCTGACGCCTGCCGATCGCTACATGGAACTGTTTGAGCAGGTGCAGACATCGCACATATTTGCCGACAGCAAAACGTTCCCGGACTGCGCACCAAAATTCGATCCGCTGGATATTTTAATCCGCTTTCGTCGTCGCAAACGCGCTGCGGATTTCGATCTGGAAAAATTCGTGCATGAACATTTTTATTCACCGCAGGTGAATGAGAGTTTTTATGTATCCAATCCGGATAAAACCTTAACCGAACACATTGATGATCTGTGGCCGGTATTAACCAAAATGCCGCAGCAACATTTAGCGCACTCATCGCTGCTGCCATTGCCAAAACCCTACGTGGTGCCTGGTGGCCGATTCGGAGAAACCTATTATTGGGACTCCTACTTCAGCATGCTCGGCCTCGCCGATGCGGGACGCGACGATCTGCTGCGCCACATGGCGGATAACTTCGCCTGGCTGATTGATAATTACGGTCACGTGCCGAACGGCAACCGTACTTACTATCTCAGCCGTTCGCAGCCACCGGTGTTTGCGCTGATGGTTGAACTGTTTGAAGAGGATGGCATTCGCGGCGCGAAACGCTACCTCGATCAGTTGATGAAAGAGTATCAGTTCTGGATGGACGGCGCGGGCGAGCTGATGCCGCATCAGGCTTATCGCCACGTGGTGCGCATGCCAGATGGTTCGCTGCTGAACCGTTACTGGGACGATCGCGATACGCCGCGCGATGAGTCGTGGCTGGAAGATATTGAGACCGCGAAGAAATCGGGTCGTCCGGCAAACGAGGTTTATCGTGATCTGCGTGCCGGTGCCGCATCGGGCTGGGATTACTCATCACGCTGGCTGCGCGATCCGCAGCGTCTGGCGAGTATCCGCACCACGCAATTTATTCCGATCGATCTCAACGCGTTCCTCTACAAGCTGGAACTGATGATTTCGACGCTATCTCACGCCAAAGGCGAAGAGCTGACGGCGCTGGCGTGGCAGAAAAAAGCCGATGCGCGTAAGCAGGCGATTCATCGCTATCTGTGGGACAACACCGCCGGTGTGTACCGTGATTACGACTGGCGCCGCGAGCGCTTTGGCGCATTCACTGCCGCTGCAGTGGTGCCGCTGTTCCTCGGCCTCGCATCACCAGAGCAGGCGCACTTGCAGGCCGTTGCGCTGCGTCATCTGTTACTGACGCAGGGTGGCCTGTTAACGTCAATGGTGGAGAGCGGCGAGCAGTGGGATAAACCCAATGCATGGGCTCCGCTGCAGTGGATGGCGGTCGTGGGTTTGAATCACTACGGTGAAGAGACGCTGGCGACAGAAATTGCCGTCAACTGGCTGAATACGGTAAACAATTTCTATTCACTGCATCACAAGCTGGTGGAGAAGTATGATATCAGCGGCGATCGCGCCCGTCCGGGCGGCGGTGGTGAATATCCGTTGCAGGACGGCTTTGGCTGGACTAACGGTGTCACTCGTCGGTTAATGACGATGTACGGGCATTTGCTGGCAGATTGATTGAGCAGCGGTGCGCCTTAATGCGCACCGCAGGGTCGCCATTGGTGGCGTAATGCTCGTCAGTTAAGCGCCGTATCACATCGCCGCACCTTCCGTAGCGGCACGATTTATCGCGCAATGAATTGCGCCGCTACAATGTGTGCACTCGGCAATTAGGGTTTTCATCTCTTAAATGACGAGGATGAGCTCTTTATGGCGACAAGGACACCACCCTTGTGCGGCCATTGAAATGGTCGTCATTAATGACGACCCTACAATTCTGGCAGCAATTACGCGGTTTAATATGCACTGCCGTAGCAGCGGTTTAGGGGCAGCTATCAGTGTCTGCCCGGTGGTGCCTGAAGGGCAACCTGACGGTAACCATGAATCAACCCGCCAGACCAAAACCTTGTTTACCGTTTTTCTTAATCTGATACATCGCTTCATCAGCTCGCGTCAGCGCCTCATCAAAGCTGTCACCATCCTGCACCTGGGCGATACCAATCGATGCACCAATCTGCGCGTGGCCATTATCAATATCAAATGGCGTCAGCGCCGCATCCAGCACCGCCTGCATCATAATCCGCACTTTTGGAAAGTCGATCAGGAACGGCATCAGCAGTACAAACTCATCGCCACCCAAACGGCCAATCACCACATTCGGCGGCACGGCGTCGGTAATGCGTTGACTGAGCTGAATCAACACTTCATCACCGCTGCGGTGGCCCAGCGTATCGTTAACGTGCTTAAAGTTATCGAGATCGATAAACGCCACACACAGCGGCCCCAGCGCTTTCATTTTGCTGAACTGCGTCTGCAGTGCATGGCGGTTGGTGAGGCCAGTGAGCGGATCGTGATGTGCCAGAGAAGAGAGCTGTGCTTCATACTGCTTCTCTTTGGTCATATCGATATGCGTGCCGGTCACCTTGATCGGATTACCCGCGGCATCCCATTCGGTGACGCGTCCGCGATCCAGCACCCACGTAATCTTGTCGTTCTTGCCGAGCATACGGTGCAGCGCTTCGTAATAAGGCGCTCGCCCCTCAATATGATCGTAAAACGCCTTCAGCACTTCGTCCGCATCATCGGGATGCAGGCGTTCACGCCACACGTCGAACTGCGCTTTGGTCTCTTTTGGCTGGAAACCCAGCATTGAGCCCCAGCGGCGGTTAAAAATCACCAGCTTGCCGCTGGGAATATCCAGCTGCCACAAACACAGCCCGGTTCCATCCAGCGCGGCACTCAGCTTATTTCGCGCGTCATGCGCTATACGCTTTAATCGCGCATTGTGCTTTTTCAGGTTCTGGATCTGCTGACGCAGCGCTTCTTCTGACATGGTTGGCTGATGGAGAGGAAATAAGCGCTATTTTGCCTGGCTGGACGTTGCTGTAAATAAAACAAATGAAAAGCCGATTAGACGCGGTAAATTGCAGCGACTTCAGAAGTTACGTCGAAAGTTTCCAGAAAAAACAGCTGACTAAACTTAATTAAGTCCCCACTTTTAGTAAACCTCACGCAGTCATCTAAGAAATTTCTTAATTCCATTTAATAACTGTTGCGCTTCGTGCCGCTGTGAAGGGGCATCGGATACAGGTATTGAGGAGTGAGAACGGGTTTATGGGTAAACGCATTTTAGGCATGATCTTGCTAATGGGCTGGTGCTTTTCCGCCTGCAGCGCCACCACATTAACCTTCACGCCGCGTTATGGCCTGGTTTCTCCGGGCGTCACCCTCAAGCCGGAAAGCCAGCGCTGGCTGGCGCGTCATGCCGTGTTACGCGTCGGCGTGTGGAGCCACTCGTTACCGCCCTACTCGGTTGAATTTGAAAAAGATACGTTCGAAGGTCTCTCTGCCGATTACCTCGATATCGTCGCGAAAACGCTGAATCTGCCAGTGGAAATCAAACGTTATGCTACCCGACTGGAACTGGTTGAGGCGTTAAATAATAAGCAGGTCGATATAATTCCCTACTATCCACAGGCGGCCAATCATGAGAGCAAGCTGGCGCTGAGTATCCCTTATTCGCTGGCACAAAGTGTGTTAATTAGCCGTCGCCAGGCAAAATTCGATCGCGAGCTGAAAGACAGTCGTTTTCGACTAATGTATTACGGCGATGATGAACTTAAATCATTGTTAGAAAAGCGTTATCCCGACGCAACCTTAGCCCCTGCCTCACCGCCACTCTGGGCTTATACCGATACCGCGCTGAGTGAAAACACCGTATTCTGGAGCAATACCGCCACCCAGCGTTATTTATCGCAGCGCGGATTACAGAATGTTATTGAAGGCCACAGCACGCCGTACGTAAATGATGTCGATGCGCGTTTTGCCGCGCGTGCCGACAACGAAGCGCTGATCGAGACCATCAATGAAATACTCCGCAATATTCCGCTGCGTAATGCCGTGCAAATCGCCGAAGCATGGGGCCTTGATTATCAATCGGTGGTGAAGAACCATCCGCTCGATCTCAGCGATGAAGAAGCCCGCTGGCTGGAACAGCATCGCGATATCACCCTGAATTATGATCCCACGCATCTGCCCTTTACCTTTTTGGATGGCAAACAGCGCATCGCCGGACTGAGCGTCGATCTGCTTAAGCTGATTTCGCAACGCACCGGCATCCGCTTTCACTACAACCCCATCCAGGGGTTGAGCAACATGCGCGATGCGCTGGTGAATCAACGTGATGCCCTGATCGTGGTGAGCGATGGCGCGTCGCCGCAAAGTGAAAACATCCGTTTTACCCGCACTTACATCTATTCGCCCTGGGTGGTGATGACGCGCAAAGAGAGTTCCTGGCGCAGTTTTGATGAGATGGCCGGCAAACGTATCGGCATTTACGAACGTTCGTATTACCGTTTTGACCTGCGTCAGCGCTGGCCAAAAGCCCATTTTATGGAAAAAGTGGTCTCAATTGATGCGCTCGGGCAGTTGCAGGATGAGCAAGTGGACGGTTTTATCGTGCCGTACGAATCCGCGCAGTATTTGCTGAATAATCACTTTAACGATCGCTTCAAAGTGGCGTTTGTTGCCCCTTTGCCGATGTTTCGCATGGCAATGGCAGCCAATGCCGCCGATGTGCACTTGATCGCCATCCTGAACAAAGCGCTGTCCGATATTCCGCAACCGACTATGCAGTCGCTGATGGAGCGCTGGATAAAATATACGCCACCCGCTACCAGCACCTCATGGCAAAGCTTCCGCAGTTACGGCTTGCGCATCGTGGCGGGTGCGGCCATTTGCCTGCTGTTTTTCCTGTGGCGCAACCATCTGCTGAAATCCTCACTGGCCAAACAGCGCCAGCATGAAAAAGAGATCAGCAACCAACTGCATTATATCGAAACCCTGCTGGAGGATGTGCGCAAAGCCAAACGCGCAGCGCTGCGATCCAGCGAGGCGAAAAGCACCTTCCTGTCGCACATGAGCCATGAAATTCGCACTCCGCTGGCGGCGCTGATTGGCCTGCTGGAAATTGAGCATTTAGGCCAAAGCGATGCGGCGCAGCGGCAGAAGAATATCGATCTGGCGTGGGAATCGTCGCGTTCGCTGCTGTCGCTGGTGGGCGATATTCTTGATCTGGCGAAAATCGAATCCGGTCACTTCAGCATTCGCCCTATGCCGATGTCGCTCAGCGATGTGGTGTACGACACCGAAGCGCTGTTCCGTCAGGTAGCGCATAACAAAGGCCTGGCGCTCACGGTGATGCTGGATATCGAACAAGACAGTGTGCTGTTTGATCCGGTGGCGCTGAAGCAGATCCTGGCAAACCTGGTGAGCAATGCCATTAAGTTCACCGCGCACGGTGAAGTAGAAGTGGCGCTGTATCAGGCCGACAGCAGCAAAGCCGAGTATGTGCTGGAGGTGTGTGACAGCGGCATTGGCTTAACGCCTGCGCAGCAACAGGCGATCTTTGAACCCTTTATACAGGTTGAACAAAGCACCAACCGCGTCAGCGGCACCGGGCTGGGTCTCAATATTTGTCGCCGCCTGGCGGTGATGCTGGGAACCGAGCTGCACGTCGAGAGCGAACCCGATGTCGGCAGCGTATTTATGCTGCGTTTTAGCGCGCCAGCCGCCACGCTCAGCGACATCCAGCCTGAGCGACAACCGCTGGAGGAGATCGCGCAGGTGTCATTGAGAATGTTGATTGTGGATGACAACGCCACCAATCGACAGCTGTTAGCGCAGCAGCTGCGTTACGCTGGCCACCATGTGCTGGTGGCGGATGGCGGTGAAGCGGCATTGTCTTTGTGGCGTGAACACGAGGTCGACCGCGTCATCACGGATTGCAATATGCCGGCTATGGATGGCTTCGAACTCACTCGCCAGCTGCGTATTGAAGAGAAATTGCTTAATCGCCGTCGCGTACCGATTTACGGCCTCACGGCGATGGCAGAGGAGCGCGTAGCACAGCTCGCTACGCAGGCCGGTATGGACGGCTGCCTGTTCAAACCGCTGGAGCGCGCGCAGCTGTTGCAGGTGGTGACCGGCAGCGCCAGCGGCGGCACGCGTAATGAAACGCTGCTAACGCTGGAAAATCTGGCGGCCAACGATCCGCAAGCCTGGCGCGATCTGGTGACCACCGCGCAGCAACAGAACGCGCGCGATCTCGTCCAGCTGCAATTGGCGGTTGATAGCGACGATTTCGCCAGCGCGCGCCACGCCGCACACCAACTGCTCGGCAGCGCCAAACTGCTGCGCGCCGACGCCCTACAACAGTGCTGTCTCGCCGCCGAGCAGGCAGCCGAACAACAGCAGCGTGCCCTCCTGCAGCAACTGATGCCTGCGGTCGTCGCGGCCGTTGCCGAGCTGGAAGCGCTGTTCCAGCATGCACTGGACAATAATCCCCATAATGAGGTGAAACCATGAAAGAATCTGCAATCTGGCAGGTTGCCGTATTAGACGATCATCCTTTGATCGGTAAAGCGATTCAGTATCGACTGGCGCAGGAAGACGCGCTGAATCTCGCCGGTGCCTTTTCGCAGCGGCAGCAGCTGATGGCTTTTTTACAACGCCAATCGGTCGATGTTTTGGTGCTTGACTACATGCTCGGTGAGGAGGAACTCGACGGTTTGCAGATGGTGAAACAGCTGCGCGTTCGTTATCCCGAGATGAAAATTTTGGTCTCTTCTGCGGTGGAGAAACCGGCGATAGTGCAACTCCTGCTTAAAGCGGGCGTGCATGGCTTTGTCGGCAAAAGCGAAGACCAGGAAGTGTTAATTGCCGCGCTGCATCAGGTTTGTCGCAATAAGCGGTTTCTCACCGCGGATATGCTGTTGGAGATGGATAAATTCCAGGAAAGCGACCGTGAAATGCATGACTACCTGATGCCACGACAAATGGGCGATGAAATTACGCTGCTGATGCGCGAGCTCAGTCCGCGCGAAATCGAAGTGATTCGCTGCTATCTGGACGGATTAAGCATCACGCAAATCGCCGGCAAATATGCGCGCAGCCGCAAAACCATCAGCGGACAGAAACAGACCGCACTACGCAAGCTGGGCCTGCGTTCTGATTTGGAGCTGTTTAAGTACAAAGAGCATTTCAGCGTGTTGGTGCAGCATCATTAAGCGCATCGGAATGGATAAATTGTGTTCTGTGACGCGGATCAAAGCTTAATAGCCGAGCCGCGCTGTCATGATGTTTACTAGAATGGTAGTTTATCAGTTATCACAGACACGATAACGGTGGATGACATTATGCAGCTGACAATGCGTTGGTTTGGTCCGAAAGAAGATAAAGTTTCTCTGGAAAATATTCGCCAGGTGCCGGGCGTACGCGGCGTGGTTGGCGCACTCTATGACGTGCCGGTGGGTGAAACCTGGCCGGTTGATAAGATCAACGCGCTGGTTGAGCAGGTGCATGCCGCCGGGCTGACCGTGGAAGTGATCGAAAGCGTTAACATCCACGACGACATCAAAATCGGTTTGCCGAGCCGCGATCGATATATCGAAAATTATAAGCAGAGCATCCGCAATCTGGCCGCCGTCGGCGTGAAGGTGATCTGCTACAACTTCATGCCGGTGTTTGACTGGATGAAGACCGACATGAACTACGTGCTACCTGACGGCTCGCTCACCATGGCGTTCGAGAAGAAAGGCATCGATAAAAGCCTCGACGAAGTGGTGCAGGAAGTTCTCGGCAATTCGAATGGTTTCGCCCTGCCGGGCTGGGAACCGGAGCGTCTGGCGAAAGTGCAGGATCTGTTTGCCCAATACAAAGATGTTGATGACGCTAAACTGCGCGAAAACCTCGCTTACTTCCTCAAAGCGGTGATCCCGGTGTGTGAAGAAGTAGGCGTGAAGATGGCGATCCATCCCGACGATCCACCGTATTCGATCTTCGGCCTGCCGCGCGTGGTGAAAAACCGCGACGATCTCGATTGGATCTGTAACGTGGTGGATTCTGAAGCCAACGGCATTACGTTGTGCACCGGATCGATTGCAGAAGATCCCAATAATGATGTCTACGCCATTCTGGCCGAGTTCTCGCGCCGCAAACGCATCCCGTTTGCCCATGTGCGTAACATCAAAATCATTCAGGACAAAGATTTCTACGAGTGCGCGCACCCGACGGAATACGGCTCGCTGGATATGTATAAAGTGCTGCAATCGATGTATGACAACGGCTTCGATGGCTACATCCGCTCGGATCATGGCCGCTTTATCTGGGGCGAAACCGGCCGGCCGGGCTATGGTTTGTACGACCGCGCACTCGGCACCACCTATTTGCTGGGACTGTGGGAAGCGCTGGGTAAGCGCTGATTTTTCCTCAGGTGCGCATGAATGCGCACCCTACAACACCCGCCATTGTTGGGTCGCCATTCATGGTGTCATGCCGATCAGTCAAGCACCGTATCTAACCACCGCACATTCCGTAGCGCCGCGATTTATCGCGCAATGAATTGCGCCGCTGCACTATGTGCGCTCGGTAATTGAGGTTTCATCTCCTCACTGACAAGCATTACGCTATTCCTGGCGGCCCCTTCACGCACAGCTCACCGCACAACATATCAAACCCGCGCGACTCACTTGCCGTTAAATATATACAGTTAGACTGTATATATTCAGCGGAGACTCATCATGTCAGAACAGAACAAAGCCGTGGTACGCCGTTTCAATCAGCAGGTGATTGCCGAAGGCGATCGTCAGGCTTTCGATCAGCTCGTCGCGCAGAATTTTATTAACCGCTCCGCGCCGCCCGGCGCGCCCAGCGATGGTGAAAGCTTATGGCACACGTTCGATCAGATCCTGCGCCCCGCGTTTTCTGATTTGCAGGTACACATTGAGGATCAGATCGCCGAACGCGATTGGGTTACCACGCGCAAAAGCATCCGCGGCGTGCACAGCGGATCGTTGATGGGCATTGCGCCCACCGGTTTAGCGGTGACGATCGCAGTGATCGATATGGTGCGCATCGAAGCGGGAAAATACGCTGAACATTGGGGCATGAACACGCTGGCGGCGGTGATCGATCAGCTGCGCAGCGCCAGCGCGGCGGATTAAAGCAGCTTACGCAGCGCCGCCAGACCCGTTTGCAGATCGTCACGATCCTGCTGGTTAAGCGTTGCGTCGATGCGTGCGGCAATCCAGGCAACACGCTGTTCGCGTGCCTCGGCCAGCGCAGCGTGGGCCCGATCGCTGAGCACAATCACTTGCGCCCGCGCGTCCTGCGCGCTTTTCTGCCGCAGCACCAAACCCTGCGCCTCCAGTTCATTAATCACTAATCGCATGCTTTGATGCTTCACGCCGCGCAGCCGTGCGAGGTCGGCGATGGAGAGCGCGTCATGGCTGTCGAGCAGATCTAAGGTTTCATATTGCGAAGTGCGCACGGTCGCGGTGCTTACCCGCACAGTGCGTACGAAGTGGCTGACAAGCTGGCGGAGCGCTTCCGCCAGCTGTTGGGTTTCAGTTTCAGTGGTCAAAGAGGGCATTCCTGCGCGCTATCAATGCCCCCATTATAGAAAACCTATCGCCAGGCTTTAAACAACAAACTGGCATTAACGCCGCCAAAGCCAAATCCGTTAGACAATGCATAGGTCATTGCGGTCGGTTGTGGCTGCAATGCCACCAGATTTAGCCCGGCAGCGGCTTCATCCGGATACTGCAGATTCAGCGTTGGCGGTGCAATTTGATCGCGCAACGCCAGAATCGAGAAGATCGCTTCCACCCCGCCCGCAGCACCCAGCAGATGTCCGGTGGCGGATTTAGTGGAAGTGATCGCCACATTGCTGCCGGCAAACAGCGAACCGATCGCGGCCAGTTCGCCTTTGTCGCCCACCGGCGTCGAGGTGGCATGCGCATTGATGTGCTGCACCTCAGCAGGCGAAATGCCGGCCTGCGCCAGCGCGGTTTCCATCGCGCGTCGTGCCCCTTCGCCATTTTCCGGACCGGCGGTGAGATGGTAAGCATCGGCGCTGGTGCCGTAGCCCACTAACTCCGCCAGCGGCGTCGCGCCGCGCGCCTGAGCATGCTCCAGCGATTCAATCACCAACAAACCCGCGCCTTCGCCCATCACAAAGCCGTCACGGTCACGATCAAACGGACGCGAAGCCTGCTCAGGACGATCGTTAAAGCCGCCCGACATCGCCTTCGCCGCCGCAAATCCGGCCAGGCTGACGCGATGGATCGCCGCTTCGGTGCCGCCGCACAGCGCAATATCCGCTTCGCCACTGCGAATCAAGCGGGCGGCATCACCAATCGCCTGCGCACCCGCCGCGCAGGCGGTCACCGGCGCGCCGATTGGCCCGCGAAAACCGTGCGCAATGGAAACATGTCCGGCGGCGAGATTGGCCAGGAACGAGGGAATAGTAAACGGCGACAGACGACGCGGCCCACGTTCAGCTGTGGTTTCCACCGCGTTGGCGATTTCATTAAAGCCGCCAATGCCGGTGGCGATGACCGTGGCGGTACGTTGCTGCGGCCCCACATCCTGCGGAAACCAGTTGGCCTGCGTCAGCGCTTCATGGGCCGCCACCAACGCAAATTCGATAAAGCGATCCATCTTTTTGCGATCTTTGACGGCAATGATGCCGTCGGGATTAAAGCCGTGCTGCGGATCCTGCCCTAACGTTGGCACTTGTCCGGCGATCTTGCAGGCAATGTCCTGCACCATTTCCGGCGGTAAGGCGCTAATACCCGACTTTCCCGCCAGCAGCGACTGCCATGCCGCTTCCGTTCCACAGCCCAGCGGCGACACTAATCCCATGCCAGTAATAACAATTTTTGTGCTCATTGATCGCTCCTTCCAAAGGTGTGCTTATCCGGGTTGCCCTGCTTACAGCGACGGCGGCGCAAACTTTTGTGTGTGATCTCCGGCGTGCTTTTTCTGCAGGTAGTCGTGGCGATAGTGAATCATCGGCGACGCCGCCGGGCCCGGTACCATCTGATATTTTTCCAAGGTGAGCGGCTGGCCATTGTCGCTATCAACCAGTTGCACTTGTACCGGCCGCTGCGTGGCGATTTCCACCAGCTGCATCTGGCGACCTTCCGGCGAGAAGTGTGTGCTGCCCCACTCCGCCAGCGCCAGAATCACGCTGCGGAAATCGCGCCCGGCGGGCGTCAGGTGGTATTCAAAGCGTGCCGGGCTGGTGCTGTAACACACCTTCTCCAGCAGCCCATCCTCCACCAACTCTTTTAGCCGACGTGAAAGAATATTGGGCGCCACGCCGCTGCTTTTCTGGAACTCATCGAAGCGGGTAAAACCGGCCAGCGCATCGCGCATGATCAACATGCTCCAGCCATCACCTATGCGGCCAAGGCTGCGCGCGATGGGACAAGGCATGTTGCAGAGAGGTTGGTTTTTCAAGGTTGGATATCCGACATTGTTCTGGTGGCGGATACTGTTGCAGAGTGACTTTCATTTTGCAAGTAACTTGCAGAATGAAAGTTATGATGGCGATAAAAAAGGTGCGCATGAATGCGCACCCTACAACGACTCGGTACGGATTTGTAGGGTCGCCATTCATGGCGACCTGGGCTTACGTCCGCACCCGCAGCGCTGCCTCAATCTTGTCGGCGATCTTGGTAACGACATACGCAATCACCATGTAGAACACCACGGCAACCAGGAAGGCTTCGAGATAGTAGAAATTGAGCGCTGCAGTCAACTGTGCCTGCGCAAAAATATCCACCACTTCAATGGCAAACGCCAGCGACAGCGCTTTCATGATCACCATAAAGGCGTTCGCCAGATCGGGGATCGCCGCCACGATAATCTGCGGGAACATCACCCGACGAAACAGCTGGCCGCCGCTGTAGCCGAGCGACAACGCCGCGTCCGATTGTCCGCTATCAAACGAGTTGAGCGCACCCTTCCACACTTCCGCCTGAAACGCCGCTACGCAGGCGCTCAAGGCGACAATGATGATCACCCAGTTTGGCAGCGAGTGCGCATTCACTTTCACGCCAATGAGCGTGGCGACAAAATCCAGCGCCGGCGGCAAACCGTAATAGGCGAGGAAAATCACCACCACCATCGGCACGCCCTTGAAGGCAATCTTGTAAGCGATCACCAACTGGCGCAGCACCGGTATGCGACGATGCTCCACAAAAGCAAACAGCCCGCCGAGCAGCGTTGAGCAGATAAACACCGTCACCGCCATCAGCAACGTTACCGGCACGGCATCGAGAATGCTCCAGAAGTCCGGTAGCAAAACCTCAAGATCAAACATGGTTTCTCTCCCTTATCAGACGCTGGTGAATTTGACGCGTGCAGCGGTTTTCGAGCTGTATTTCGCGTGACGTTGTTCGAAGTAACGGATAATCAACCAGGCCACGCCGCACAGCAGCGAATAGAGCACCGCCAGCACCAGATAGGTACCGAACTGATACTGGTTGTAGTCGCGTTCCATGATCAGATGCGCGGTCGCCATCACATCCGCCGCACCGATGTACATCACCAGCGCCACGTTATGAATCAGATAGATAATCGCATTGCCGTAGCCAGGCAGCGCATAATGCACCGCTTGCGGTCCGACTATGCGCAGCATTTTCTGGCGGAAGCTGTAGCCCATGCTATCGGCGGCATCGTGCTGGCCGCTCTCCACGGCGAGAAACGCCGGGCGCATCACTTCCGACAAATAACCGCCGTGATAAAGGCTCAGGCCAATCATCGCCGCAATATTAGCAGTGACAAAATCGCTGAAGCCAAACTGCTCGGCCACCAGCGGCAAGCCATAAAAAGCGACAAACAGCTGCAGCACCACCGGCACGCTGCGCGCATACGAGACGTACAGATCGACAAACTGGCTGATGACCGGAATGCGGCGCACGCGGAATACGGTGGCGATCAACGCCAGAAAGAACCCGACGATCATCGCGACAAACATTATGCCAAGCGTCAACGGCAGCGCCGAGAGCAGCTCGGGAATCATCGAAGATAGATTCACGGTGAAACACTCCTGCAAAAAAAGAGCCGGTGAATGCGTCGTAGGGGCGGCCTTCAGCCCGCCCTTGCCAACGCATCATCAAGCACAGTGAATCTATTACTTCATGTACTTCGTGACATCTTCGCCAAACCACTTCTGCGCCAACTTATCCAGCGTGCCGTCGGCTTTCAGTTCTTTCAGCGTTTTGGTGATGTCATCATTCAGCGCCTGGTTCTCGGCAGAACGGTGAATCAGCACGTAAGTATTGTTGACGGCCACCGGCTCGCTGGCTTTGATCGCCAGTTTCTGGTTGTCGATCACCGTTTGCTCACCGAGGTTAGAAGGCAGGATCAGCGCATCATATTTACCACGCTGCACTTCTTTCAGACGATCTGGATACGGCACGCCCGCGCTCGATGCTTTGATATCGACTTTGTCGTTCGGGTTGTCTTGCTGCCACTGCGTGACGAATTTGTACACGCCACCGCCGGCGGTGACCGGCACGATATTTTTACCGACCAGATCTTTCATGCCATTGATATTGCTATCGCTGCGGCTGTAAATCTTCATCAGGCTGGCGCCAATAGGTGCATCGGGAATCAGGAACTGTTTACTACGGGTCGCCGCTTTGTAATAGCCGCCGCTCGCCATGTCATATTTACCGGTCGCCAGACCGGTTTCCTGGGCGATATCCGCCGCACCTTCCATCACGAATTTGTACTGCGGCAGTTTGGCATTGATGGCTTTCAGCACGTCCGGCTCGTAGCCCTGCGGCTCGTGGCCAATCGCACCCCACGACAGCGGTTTAGACTCCGCTGCAGTCGCGATTTTGATGGTGCGCACCGCGTCCGCGAAGCTGTTGCCGCTGATGAGCGCCAGTGCGATGATGCCAGGCGCGGCCAGGCGACGTAATGTGGTTTTGATTGCAGGCATGTCGTTGATTCCTTTAATTATTAGAATACGCGTTCTGAATTGAGGAACTGTGCAAGGCGTGGCAGGGTTGGATTATCAAATATCTCACTCGGGCTGCCCTGCGCGGCCACCACACCCTGATCCATAAAGACAATGCGGTTGGAGATACTTTTGGCGAACTGCATCTCGTGCGTCACCAGCAGCGAGGTAATGCCGGAAGACGCCACATCTTTAATCACTTTCAGTACCTCGCCCACCAACTCGGGATCGAGCGATGAGGTCGGCTCATCAAACAGCATGACGTCCGGACGCACCGCCAGCGCGCGGGCAATGCCGGTACGCTGCAGCTGACCACCCGAAAGCTGGGATGGATAGTGATCGAGCTTGGCGCCCAATCCCACACGATCCAGCTCCTGCACGGCGATGTCGCGCGCTTGCTGCTTAGTTTTACGTTGAATGACGATCAGCGGATCCATCACGTTTTCCAGCACCGTCATGTTTTTGAACACGTTGAACTGCTGGAACACCATCGCGGTACGCAGGCGGATCGCCTGGATCGCCGCTTTATCCGGTGCCTGATAATCCATGCGAATTTGATCGAGCTGTATGGTGCCCGACGCCGGTTTCGCCAGATAGTTGATGCAGCGTAGCAGCGTGGTTTTACCGGTACCGCTTGGCCCGATGATCGACACCACATCGCCGCGTTTTACTGACAAATCGACGCCTTTCAGGATCGGTGTGCTGCCGTAAGCGAGCTTAATATTGTTGAGTTCTAACATGCAGCAGCCCTTATTTATTCAGATCAGCATGGCCAAGCACATGCATCAGACGGTTAGCCCAGCCAAAAATGGCGATGGCGTGGATCAGATCGATAATCTCCTGATCGTTCATGCCGACCGCGCGCAGTGCCGCCATATCCTCGGCGCTGGCTTCTGCTGGCGTGACTGACAAGCGGCGAGCAAAACGGTAGATCGCCGCGTCACGCTCGCCCAGCACATCAGCGCGATCGAAGTAGATCGCACTCACCACTGCATCACTTTCTGCCAATTGCGCATGGCGGCGCGCGTGAACCACTGCGCAATATCTGCAGCCGTTGACGATTGAAGCCCCTAACGCACCGAGCTCCCGATCCGCGCGATCCAATCCGCCCTCTACATACATAATGGCGTTGAACAGCACGGTGCGCGCCACGTAGCTGTCGGGATCGTGTGCCAGCGTGCGCACATATTCCGAGATCTTCTTATTAGATGGCGTCACTTTCATCGCATCGAGCTGCGCAGGCGTGGCATCTGCCACCTCAACCGGCGTGATGTAAGGATGCCAATACAGAGGCTTAAGATTAACCGACGGAATCATGCAGACCTCAACAAACGTAATCCGGCCGCGACGCGCGTCTGGAAGTTAACAAAAGCGATCAGTTCAGAGAGCGCCACAATTTGCGGATTGCTCAATCCTGCCTGCTCCAGCAGGCGAATATGCTGCTCGGTGGCGTTCATCGGCTGCTGGGTAACGAGGTCGGCGTGGCGCGCGAGGGTTGCCAGCGGTTCAGCCAGCTCGCTTGCGCCAGCTGCCAGCGCCAGCAGTTGATCTGATGGCTGCAGGGTTGCCAGCTGCGCCTGATAATCGGCTTGCAACGCGGCATCGTTATTGAGCATCGCCATGCGCTGCGCCAGCGCAAAACGCACGTCCGGCGCTAAGCCCTGATCGTCATTAGGTGCCAGCACCGATAGACGGCACTGTTCCGCGCCATCAA
This sequence comes from Enterobacter ludwigii, assembly GCA_900068845.1. Lineage (GTDB taxonomy): Bacteria > Pseudomonadota > Gammaproteobacteria > Enterobacterales > Enterobacteriaceae > Pantoea > Pantoea ludwigii_A. The sequence continues at coordinate 296,819 of CEFQ01000004.1, read as the reverse complement.
CAAATTCCGGGCGCAGGCGGCGCGTTCCATACAGCGCATCTTCAGCGTTTAAGCCCACTGCGCGATCAATTGCGTCACTCACTGCGCGTTCTCCTGGTTGAGTAAGGGCGTGGAATCCACCCATTCGTCGCCCTGCAATTCAGGGGTGTCAAAAGCCTGTAAGTTGGCGTAATGCTGCTCAATGTCTTCGGCAAACAGCGACGCGGTAATACCGCGCACCAGGCGGTCGGCACCGGCGCTTACTGCCGGAATGTCACCTGAGACTTTGCCGTGCGTTAGCATCGCGGCATCGTTGAAGCAGTGAATATGCGCAAGCAACGGACATGCGCCAGGCGTTAATTCACGGAATTCGAATGCGGGGCCGAGATCCGGCGCTTCCAGCAGATTGGCGCGCGGCGCGCCCATCTCTGGCTGATAGCGTCCGTCACGCCAGCTACGGATATGCGGCGCGAGGGCGGCAAACTCTGGGCGACCGTGGAAATCGTTGCTAAAACCGGTGGCGGCAATCAGGAAGTCATAGCGCATCGGGCCTTGGGTGGTTTCAATCAGTAAGCCATCGCCTGCTTGTTTTACCGCGATAATGCCGCAGTCGAGGAAGAAGCGCGCATTGGCATGACGCGACACGCGCAGTGTCGAGGAGCGCGGAGGCGGGGTTTGCGTGGTGGCGGTGTAATCGACAAACTTCCATTTCCACGCGTCCGGCACCTGATGCATGCCGTGTACCACCCCCTGACTGCCAATGCCGGTCATTTTGTTAATGCGCGGCATCTGTTTGCGACGAATCAGCAGATCTACCGCGCCCGCGCCGTTTTCCAGCGCGGTGGCGGCGTTATCCATCGACGATGCGCCCGCGCCAATTACCGCAATGCGCTTGCCCTGAAGGGCAGAGAAATCAATGTCGTCGGCGGAGTGCGCCCAGAACTGACGATCAATACCCTGCAGGAAGTCCGGCACAGCAAAGCCGCCGAGACCTGAACGTCCCGTGGCCAGCACCAAACGACGGGTGTAAATGCGGCCGGTTTCGGCCCCGCTGAGATCGAGGGCAATCAGATCACCTGTAAAGGCAATATGGGTGACGCGCACGTTATTGCGCACCGGCAGATTCAACACCTTGCGATACCAAATCAGGTAATCCATCCATTGCGCTTTGGGAATTTTATCCAACGCCTGCCAGGCGTCTTTGCCCCACTGCGCGGTGAACCACGCGCGGAACGTCAGCTGCGCCATACCGAGCGCTGGGCCGTGCAATGACTTCGGCGAACGCAACGTTTCCATGCGCGCAAATGTCACCCACGGACCTTCCAACCCGGCAGGTGCGGCATCATACGCCACCACATTCGTGATGCCGGTGAACTGTAATTTGGCCACCGCCGCCAGCCCGCACATGCCTGCACCGATCACCACCACGTCACGCACGGGTGCGCCATCCAGCGTGCGCTCTGGCACCCAGGATTTCGCGGGCAGTTCAAGATATTCCAAATCCTGCTGAAGCTGGGCTTCCAGCGCGGCAAGGCCATCGGCGGCATGAGTCATACACATTTTCCCTGAAAGAAGCGGCAGCCTGAATGCGGGCGAAAACCACTCAAGCGCGGTGGTAAATTTGCATTTTCATTATCCCTATAACACATAGTTAAAGGGTAATAATCACCAAACCGCATAGTAAGAGCTAAGATTTCGCATAATCCTCTTGCCCTAATTCGGAGTCAAGAATCACGCTCAGCTTTTGACCAATGGATTTCTTATATCTTATGCCAGAAATGTTATAAGGCTTTTAAGAGGAAATTTTTCATACGCTGGCTGATGACTTAAATCACGCACCTTCCGTAGCGGCGCGATTTATCGCGCAATAAATTGCGCCGCTACAAAATACGATTTGGCTAAGAGGTTTAATCCTGATTAATCAGGCGCATAATGCGTGGATGCTCGCTGGCGGATAGGCGTTCAAAACCGGGCAGCAAATCGGCGGCAGCGCGGGCGATTGCCTCGACCAATGACTGTGCGGCAGCGGAGATTTGGCGCCCCTGCGGCGTGATGACACCAAAGTAGTAAGGAATATCCTCCTCAAGCTGGCGGATCGCTACACCGGCCAGCGGCATGCCCCAGGCGGTAACGGGTTCGAGAATGGCCACGCCGAGCCCGGCGCGTACGCAGCCAAGCATATTAGCGGATGAGTTGGTTTCGATGGTTTCATGCAGCGGCGTTTTGACCTTTTTCAGCGCTTTTTCATAGCGCCCGCGCAGGCGCTGCGGGCTCCAAGGCGCAATCAAACGGCGTCCGGCCAGGCTGCTCAACGACAGCTGAGTGTGCGCGGCCAACTCATCATTTTCCGGCAGCGCCACTACGCACTGCGACTGTCCAATCCAGTGCAGCTCCACCGCGTGATGTTCCAGCGGCAAACTGCATAAACCGAGATCGGCTTCGGCAGTTATCACCGCATGTGCGGTATTCACGGCGGATTCACTGATGATCTGCACTTTGTTCTGCAAGTTAAGCGCGGCCAGTGCCTGTGGCAATAACCCCGCCGCCAGTGCGGGCGTGGCGGCAATGCTCAGTGGACGATGCTGCTGATGGGCAATCTCCTGCGCACGCAGGCGGATCTGTTGCAATGAGAGCAGCGCTTTCTGCACGTACTGATGCAACTGCAGCGCCTCTTCTGAGGGATGAATACGCGGTCCGTTGCGGATAAACAGCGGATAACCCAGCGATTGTTCCAGTTCCTGAATCAAACGCGACACCGCCGGCTGCGAGCGATTGAGCGCCTTCGCCGCCGCCGTAACGCTACCGGCGGAGATCACCGCCGAGAAGGCTTCCAGCTGCCGCAAATCCAGGTCGTTTAAAATGGTCATCGCGCGATTGTCCCCTAACTCATTGATCATTCCCGACATTGGCGCGGGAAAGTTTTCATCATAGAGAGAGTCGTGGCAATTAGCCACTGGATGGAGACAGCGCTACAGCTTCGCCGTCAGCTGACGCTCATGCTCTTGCAGCAAGCGCAGCATCTCGCGCAGAAACGCATCTTCGTTGCCCTTCTGCCAGGCAATGCTCAGCGGCAAACCTTTAATCTGTTCCGGTAAATCCAGCGCAATGTAGCGCACGCTGTCGCTATTCATCGTGCGGTACGATGCAGGCACCACGGCCAATCCCAAACCTGCCGACACCAAACTCAGAATGGTTTGCTTCTCTTCGGCGAACTGCGCGATGTGCGGCGTAAATCCCGCCAGTTTGAACAAATTCATCGTCAGATCGTGGCTGTGCGGGCGCGTGCGGCGATCGGGAATAATCATCGCTTCATGCTGAAAATCAGCCACCGCCACCCGTTCGCGCTGCGCCAGCGCATGCTGAATTGGCACCGCCAGCACGCAGCTTTCACGGGTAATAAAACGCACCGCTAAAGACGCATCGATACTTTGCGGTTCGCGGATAAAAATCATATCCAGCCAGCCCGATTTTAATTTCGGGATTAAATTAATGGTTTTGTCTTCAATAATATGAATATCACTGTGTGGATGCAGCGGCACAAATAAGTTGAGTAAAGCCGGAACTAATCCACACGCGGCGCTATCGATGGCGCCAATGCGTAATGTACGCCGTTCATCTTTTAATCCCACTTTAAATCGCTGCGCCAGCGCATCAAATTGATCGATTAACTTGCTGGCCTCGTCAAAAAATATTGCACCTTCGGCGGTTAATGAAACATTGCGCGTCGAGCGATTTAACAAGCGCACGCCAAGGTCTTCTTCCAGTAAACGGATGAAGCGAGAAAGTGACGCAGGCATCATTTCCATTCTTTGGGCAGCGCGCCCGAAATGGAGTTCTTTGCCTACGGCGACAAAACAACGCAATTGATTTATATCCACATTTCCCTCGCCCGTTGATTATGCAAATACTTTATATAATCCACGCCTGATGATCCGCTAAAGCAAAACTGCATACTGAACGCGAAGACAAAAAAATAATACTACCCCTACACAATCTGGAGCACTTTAATATGAACTCTCACCTCGAAAAAAGGGTGATGCGTAAAGTGACGTTACGCATTGTGCCCTTCATCATGCTGCTCTACTTCATCGCCTTTCTCGATCGCGTCAATATTGGTTTTGCTGCATTAACCATGAATCAGGATTTAGGTTTCTCACCCACGGTATTTGGTTTTGGTGCCGGAATTTTCTTCCTTGGTTATTTCCTGTTTGAAGTACCGTCGAATTTAATTCTGCATAAAGTCGGCGCACGTATCTGGATCGCCCGCGTGATGATCACCTGGGGATTAGTCTCCGGCTGCATGGCCTTCGTGCAGGGCACCACCAGCTTCTATGTGCTGCGCTTCCTGCTCGGCGTAGCGGAAGCCGGTTTCTTCCCCGGCATCATTCTCTATCTCAGCTACTGGTTCCCGGCGGCGAAACGCGCGCAGGTCACCGCCATCTTTATGGCTGCCGCACCGCTTTCAACAGCACTGGGTTCGCCGATCTCTGCTGCGCTGCTGGAAATGCATGGCCTACTGGGCTACGCCGGATGGCAATGGATGTTTGTGCTGGAAGCCATCCCGGCGCTGCTGTTCGGTATCGTGGTGCTGTTCTACCTCACCGACCGTCCGGCAAAAGCGAAGTGGCTGAACGATGAGGAGCGCGCCTGGCTGGAAAACACCATGCGGGCGGAAGAACAGGCGCGCGCCGCCAATCAGAGCCACAGCAGCGCATGGCGCGGACTGGCTGATAAACGCGTATTAGCGCTGGCACTGGTCTATTTCGGCACCTCAGCGGGCTTGTACACGCTGGGCATCTGGTCGCCGCAGATCATCCGCAGCTTTGGCGCATCCTCAATGGAAATCGGTTTCCTCAACGCCTTCCCGGCGGTAATCGGCGTGATCGGCATGATCCTGTGGGCGCGCCATTCGGATCGCACCAAAGAGCGCAGCTGGCACGTGATTGGTGCCTGTTTACTGGCGGCAGCCGGACTGATTTATGCCGGCAACGTCAGCACGCTGTTTACGGTGATTATCGCCCTGACGCTGGTGACCGTTGGTATCAGCGCCTCCAAACCGCCGCTGTGGAGCATGCCGACGCTGTTCCTCAGCGGCCCAGCGGCGGCGGCGGGTATCGCCACCATCAACTCGATTGGCAACCTCGGCGGTTTTGTCGGCCCGATGATGATTGGCGTGATTCGCCAGCAAACCGGCAGCTACAGCTGGGGCCTCTATTTCGTGGCGGGACTGCTGGCGATCTCCGCCATCGTGGTTCTGCTGCTCTCTGCCAGCGGCAATAAGCCGCAAACGGCGGAGCTTCCTCATCCTCATACTCATTAATCTGGAGAAACAACATGCGTAACTATTCGATTGCCGCTATTCCCGCAGATGGTATTGGCCCGGAAGTGATCTCTGCCGGTGTGGAAGTCTTGCACGCGCTGACGCGGCAGGATCCGCAGCTGAAGTTCGATGTCGAGACCTTTGATTGGGGTTCGGATTACTACAAACAACACGGCGTGATGATGCCGGAAGATGGCCTGCAAACGCTGAAGAAGTTCGATGCGATTTATTTCGGTGCGGTGGGTGCGCCTGACGTGCCGGATCACATCACGCTGTGGGGTTTGCGTCTGCCGATCTGTCAGGGCTTTGACCAGTACGCCAACGTGCGCCCCACAAAAATCCTGCCGGGTGTGACGTCACCGCTACGCAATCGTGGTCCTGGCGATCTTGATTGGGTCATCGTGCGGGAAAACTCTGAGGGCGAATACTCCGGGAACGGTGGGCGAGCACACCGCGGTTTGCCGGAAGAGGTGGGCACTGAAGTAGCGATTTTCACCCGCGTCGGCGTGACGCGCATCATGCGTTATGCCTTTAAACTGGCGCAGTCGCGCCCGCGTAAACTGCTCACCGTGGTGACCAAATCCAACGCCCAGCGTCACGGCATGGTGATGTGGGATGAGATTGCCGCCGAAGTAGCGCTAGAGTTCCCGGACGTGCAGTGGGACAAAATGCTGGTTGATGCCATGACGCACCGCATGACGCTGCATCCGCAAAGCCTCGACACCATCGTGGCCACTAACCTGCACGCCGATATTCTGTCGGATCTGGCTGGCGCGTTGGCGGGCAGTCTCGGCGTGGCGCCGACCGCCAATATCGATCCCGAGCGTCGCTACCCGTCGATGTTCGAACCGATTCACGGCTCAGCGTTTGATATCACCGGCAAAGGCATTGCTAACCCGATCGCCACCTTCTGGACCGCGGTGCAGATGCTGGAGCATCTCGGCGAGCGCGACGCGGCGGCGCTGATTATGCAAGGCATCGAGTTTGTCTGCGCCAAAGGCATTTTGACCCCGGATGTCGGCGGCACGGCCAACACCGCCGAGGTGACGCGTGCGGTAGTGCAGTTTATTACGTCCAAAGCCAGCGTGGCAGAAGCCATCTGATTTGCCCTGTGCGGGGCCAATCATCGCACCTTTCGTAGCGGCGCGATTTATCGCGCAATGTATTGCGCCGCTACGACTCGTGCATGCTGTGATTTTGATTTGCACCCTAAGCGTTTTTCATTAACAGTCTCTGCATACCCTTGTTTTCGCAGGACCTCGCATGATTGACTCAGGCAGAGAAGCCAGACCGAACTCCCATCACACCCTGCTGTTAGCGTTATTGGTCGCCGTGACCTTTTTTATGGAAAACCTCGATGCCACGGTGATCACCACCGCGATTCCACAAATGGCGCGGGATTTCGCCTCAAGCCCGGTGGCGCTGAATATCGGTGTTAGCGCTTACTTACTTGCGGTGGCAGTTTTTATCCCGATGAGCGGCTGGCTGGCGGAGCGCTTCGGCGCACGCACGGTGTTTGCCAGCGCCATTCTGATTTTTACCCCCGCTTCCATCCTGTGTGGCCTGAGCGACACGCTGGCGATGTTCACGCTCAGCCGTATTCTGCAAGGCATTGGCGGTGCGATGATGGTGCCAGTGGGTCGCATGGTGGTGCTGCGCGTCACCGAGAAAAAGGACATGGTGAAAACCATCGCCTTCATTACCTGGCCGGGACTGATTGCGCCGGTGCTCGGTCCGCCGCTGGGTGGCCTGATTGTTACTTATGGCCACTGGCCGTGGATTTTCTGGCTCAATATTCCGCTCGGCATCCTCGCGATCATCGCCACCGCTTATCTGGTACCGCAGTTCAAAACAGCGCAACCGCGCCGGTTTGATGTGCAGGGCTTTGTGCTCACCGCCACCGCCTGCACCTCACTGATTATTGCGCTGGAAGCGCTGGGACAGATGCATCTCCCGCTCGGCATTCCACTGTTACTGCTTGGCGTGCTGTGTAGCTGGCTGGCGTATCGTCATAGCTTCCGCCATCCGCAGCCGCTGCTGCCGTTTAGCGCGATGAAAATTGCCACGTTCCGCAATGCGGTGATGGGTGGATCGTTCTTCCGCGCCTCAATCAATGCGGTGCCGTTTTTACTGCCATTGCTGTTCCAGCTGGGTTTTGGCTGGAGTGCGGCGCAGGCCGGCGCGATGGTGCTGTGGGTGTTTGCCGGTAATCTGGCGATGAAACCGGCCACCACCTGGCTGATGAAGCGCTGGGGTTTTCGTCGGGTGCTGCTGGTTAACGGCGTCATCAGTCTGGCGGCGATGCTAGGCTGCCTGCTGCTCAATCCGTCACTCGGCTATTTCACGATTGCGGCGATTTTGTTTATTGGCGGGCTGTCACGTTCGCTGCAGTTCAGTTGCTACAACAGCCTGGGCTTCGCGGATGTGCCGCAGGCCAAAATGAGCGATGCCTCAGTGGTGTTCAGTATTTTCTTCCAGTTCAGCATGAGTGCAGGTATTGCGTTGGCCGCGCTGTTCCTGCGTGGCGCCATGCTGTGGCACGAGCATACGGCGATTGCACAAAGCGACATCCATGTCGCCTTCGCTGGCGTCGCCGTATTGGTGCTGCTGTCGCTGTTTGACGTGGTGCGACTGGAGAAAAATGCCGGTGCGCAGGTGCTGGTGAAATAAATACTGCGCTATAAGCAAATATCTCATTATTAGCCCTCAATGCTTAAGGGCTAATAATAATTTTGCACATTAAAATCGACGAAAAACAAAAACCGCTTTAATGCTGATTGATTTCATCACTTTGTACCAAGCTGAAAATATAAGCGAAGCGGACAACAACCTCTCAATGTTTTATTCATCGAGCTTTATTTTTTAAAAATAAAAAAACAACGGAATTAAACTGCGAAAAATAACTGAGCAATATCAACACAGATAAGATAACTCTTAATTACAGTGCCTTGTGCGTTAGGCTTTTACGACTAGCCTTAAGTAGCAAGTCAAATATTAGTTATCCCACTTATCTGAGGTATTTATTATGACAACACCACGTGGAGGTTCAGGCAATTTTGCCATGGACCCAGAAAGAGCCCGTGAAGCGGGAAAAAAAGGCGGCCAACTGAGCGGCGGTAATTTCCGTAATAATCCCGAACGGGCAATTGAAGCCGGACGAAAAGGCGGAAAAAAAAGCCGGCGCGTAGTGGATAAATCACCAGAGTGACGTTATTGCGGCGGCTACAACATCAGGTCGCTCGTCGCCATAACATTCTTCAATGTCAGGAAAAATATATTATGAGCAATGACAACAAAGAGCACTTTCTCGATTGGGTAAGGGATGCGCATGCGATGGAAAAACAGGCCGAAAAGATGCTGGAAAAGATGGCAGCGCGCCTTGAACACTATCCCGATCTTAAATTGCGAATCGAGCAACATATTGTGGAAACACGTGAACATCAGGTGCTGATGCAAAGCGTGATTGATCGCTATTCCGAGTCACACTCGGTATTGAAAGATATCGCCGGCAAAATCTCCGCCTTCGGCCAATCAATCGGCGGCGTGATGGTGGAAGATGAAGTGGTAAAAGGCGCCATCAGTGGCAACGTGTTTGAACACCTGGAGATCGCCAGTTACACCTCGCTGATTGCAGCGGCACAGCATCTTAACGACCACGTCAGTGCTGAAGTGTTTAGCCGCATCCGCGATCAGGAAATTGCGATGGCCGATTGGACCTTAGCGCATTTACCCGCGGTGACGGAGCAATATTTGATACGTTCCTCAACGCCGGGCGTCGAGGCCAAAAAATAGATCCTCCCGCGAGATTCTTCCATTTTTCGCAATAATGACTTCGCTAATTCGGCTATTCTGCCGCTAAATTGTCTGTGCGAACCTTTGGTCAGGCTCGGGCCCCTCCCGAGCATCACCTAAGGAACCGCCAACATGAAACTCTATCACTTTCCCCTGTCTGGTCATGCTCACCGCGCTCGCCTGTTCCTGTCATTGCTGGATGTACCGCACGAGGTCATTGATGTCGATCTCAAAAATGGCGAAAACAAAACCCCGGCATTCCTCGCCATGAATTCGTTCGGCCAGGTGCCGGTGCTGGAAGACGACGGCGAATTTATTGCTGACTCCAACGCTATTCTGGTCTATCTGGCGAAGAAAACCGGTCGCAGCGAATGGCTACCGGAAGATGCGCTGGGCGCGGCGGCGGTGCAACGCTGGCTGACCGTTGCAGCCGGTGATATCGCTTTTGGTCCGGCGGCGGCACGTTTGATTACCGTATTTGGTCGCCCTTTCCACCCGGAGGAGGTGATAGCCCGCGCGCATCTGGTGCTGTCGCGTATTGAGAAGCACCTCGAAGGCCGCGCATGGCTGGTTGGCGATCGTCCCACCATCGCGGACATCGCACAGTACAGCTATATCGTTGGCGCGCCAGAAGGCAACGTTGACCTTTCCGGCTATCCGGCAGTGAACGCGCTACTGCGTCGCATTGAAGCGCTGCCGGGCTTTGTGCCCTTCCCACAAACTGCGGCTGGCCTGCGCAGTCAGCGTTGAGGAGAGGATGATGGGCGAGAAACTGTCAGTGTGGCATCAGGGTGAAGTTGCGCTCCAGCAGCAGGCTGGCGTGGCGGAGCGCATGGCTGAAGTCGGCCAGCGCGTGATTCGCGATCACATGCCCGATCAACATCGAGACTTCTACGCGCAGCTGCCCTTTATTGTTGCCGGCAGCGTCGATGCGCAGGGCGACGCGTGGGTCACGCTGCTGGAAGGCCAACCCGGCTTTATGTTCTCGCCCAACGCCACCACGCTGGATATCGAAGCGCGTCCGCATCAGGGCGATCCGGCGGCGGCGGGTATGCACGATGGTGCGCCGGTTGGGCTGCTCGGCATCGAACTGCATACGCGGCGTCGTAACCGCATGAACGGCGTGCTGCACGCGATTGGCGGGGGTTTTCGCGTAGAGGTGGAGCAGAGTTTTGGCAACTGCCCACGCTATATCCAGCTGCGCGATTTTCATTTTGCGCACGATCCCGCCGAGCCTTATCACGGTGAAGTGGAAACCCTGATCACGCTGGATGATGCCGCCCGCGCCACCCTCGCCGCTGCGGATACGTTCTACGTCGCCACCTATGCCGAACGTCAGGTTGATGCCTCGCATCGTGGCGGCAAACCGGGTTTCGTGCGCGTCAGTGAGGATGGCCTGCTGACCATTCCCGACTTCAACGGCAATCTGTTTTTCAACACGCTCGGCAATATCCATCAAAATGGCAAAGCAGGCTTGTTGTTTGTTGATTACGCCAGCGGCGACACGTTGCAAATGAGCGGCGATGCCGAGGTCATTCTCGACTCGCCGGAGATCGCCGCGTTTCAGGGTGCAGAGCGACTGTGGACATTTCGCCCGCGCCGAATGGTGCGTCGGCGTGCCGCTCTCGCCTTGCGATGGTTAACGCAGGCCGACGGTGCAGCGCCCAGTTCACTGATGACCGGGGACTGGCAAAAGGCCGACGAGCGCCTGCAAGCCACAGAACGGGCATCGCGCTGGCGTCCGTTTAAGGTTACGAAGGTGGTGGATGAGAGCGCCACGATTCGCTCGTTTCATTTAATGCCGGATGACGGCGCGGGTTTGTTGCCGCATTTGGCCGGTCAACATCTGCCGATTCGCGTGCAATTGCCCGATACAGATAAGCCGTTGATGCGCGCTTATACGCTGTCGGTCGCGCCGTCGGATGGCTTTTACCGCATCAGCGTCAAGCGTGAAGGTGTGGTGTCGCGCTACCTGCACGATCACCTGACGGTTGGCGATACGCTGGACGTGCGAGCGCCAGCGGGTGATTTCACGCTTGATGCTCATGCATCACGCCCGGCGGTGCTGCTTGCCGCTGGCGTTGGCATTACGCCGCTGCTGGCGATGCTGCGCCATCTGATATTTGAAGGACAACGCAACCAGCGCCTGCGCCCGACGTTCTTTTTCCAGTCGGCACGCAGCAAAGCCGAGCGCCCTTTCGTGCGCGAACTCGACCAGCTGCGGGCGGCGTCGCACGGCGCGGTAACAATGATACGCGTGCTGAGCCAGACAACGGATGCGGAACCCGGTACGGATTACGACTTCGCGGGACGCATTGATATGGCGCTGCTCTCGCGGGTGCTACCGTTTAACGATTACGACTTCTATCTCTGCGGCCCGCCGGCGTTCACGCAAGCGCTGTACGCTGGCTTGCGCACTTACAATATCGCGGATGACCGCATTCACGCCGAAGCCTTTGGGCCGTCGTCGCTGCAGCGCACGCGCTCTGTTGTGACTGAAGAAAAACCGCTGGCGCCAGTGGCGACGCATTCGGTGCCGGTGAAGTTTATGGATTCACTGAAAGAGGCGCGCTGGACGCCGGATGCCGGTTCGCTGCTGGAGCTGGCCGAAGCGCGTGGCCTGAGCCCGGCATTCAGCTGTCGCGCCGGACATTGTGGCAGCTGTAAAACCCAACTGCTGCAGGGCTCAGTGACCTATAAAACGCCACCGAGCGCCCGCGTGGCCGAGGATGAAGTGCTGATTTGCTGCGCACTGCCAGCGCAGCAAGATGGCGATGAGCAGGCGATTCATCTGGCGCTATAGGCGGCGAGGTTTACAGTGTTTGGGTTTTAAAGATATCGGGCCGGGTTATTACCCATGCATAGTTCGGCGCATAGTTCGGCTTATTCACCGCTTCATAGCCAAACTTTTTACACAGCCAAGCCGCGATGGTGGTGAAAAGCGTCATTCTGCGCAGTCTGGCGAAAACCGGATATGCATTTCTGCGCTGTCGTTCATTCTCACATTGCCCGGCATATACGATGACAGAGAATTATACTTATCAGGGGCAAGGTACAGATTTCAGCAGGAGTATTTTGACACTTATTACCAGGGCAAAAATAGACTGATGCTCATTCGTTAATAATTAATGAATCTAAATTTCATTCACTGTGATTATCTAACACTATGATTGCATTAATATAGAGGGCGAAAGAATTCATTGGAACACTAATACTGAACGGTGTGGGATTTGGGCATGATGATGGGTTTGCTTGACCACCACATAGCTTATCAAGCTAAACCAGCACCCCCTGTTTTATTTAACGAACCCAGATATTCTCCCTGTCGTTTTTTAACGGTAGCAATAAATACAGGCCATTGACTGAAAAGTATCCTCGGCATACGCGCAGGTTTTCCATCCAGATAAGCATAGGCAAAATACTCTGCCTGTCGCTGTAGTTCCTCACTATTTATCATCTGGTTATTTCCTTTATAACGTGACGTGTCCGGAGTCATAACGGCTATATTAAGCGGCTGATGAACCAATAATCTGCATTGGATTAGCGGCCAGGTTTATAATCGTCTTAACTTTATTTCAGCGACCCATTAAATCAATCAGCAGATCCTATCCGGCGTAAAAACGTCGGGAAGATATTTGTGAGTGATTTCAAACAGAAGTCCGTGCAGGTTCAAAAGCGAAAAAGGCCGCCTGTAAGGCGACCTCTTCCGGCACTTCCTTTTGCGACCATCTGTTATTTATAAAGCTCAGCGGTCATGTGAACAACGTTGCCGTTGCTGGCTTCAAGGATTTTGTACTGCTGGCCCTGCTGCTGTGCCTGTGCGGCGATTTTCGCTTCCGCGCCATCCAGTGTCAGGGAAGTTGCAGTAACAGTTTGCGCGAAGCTGGCTGCTGACATCAGTGAAAGAGCGGCTACAGCGGCGATAGACATTGCTTTGAAAGTTTTCATGGTCATATTCCTTAATATGTATGGTTGAAAGCACGTTTGCTTTCGATGAGGAAATAATAACCATGGTGACCATTTCAATATTAACAATAAATGCTGGTATTGTTATCTCGCTAACTATCACACTGATAGGCCTTTCTTATAAGTATGCCTATGGGCACGACTGCATCGATTGATAACCCAGTCCAATCTCTGCTCAGTAGGAATGCACAGCCGCTGTACATATAAGTCATGTTTAAAGAATTGACGGATGAGTAAAATTACCGCTCTGCTCGTGCAAACAGCAGAGGATCACTCCGCTCTTTACTGCATATATTGGCATTGGTTGATCCCCCCCTCTTTTCATTCCAAACACGCTACATATTCTGTTGATACCACACTGTTATTTATCCTTCTCAGGATCGCCTCTATCGTAACCTCGCATAAACACGACTCAATATTTAAGGCGGTCAAGCATGTTAAAAAAAAGTGGATTGTTAACGGTTGGCTGCATTCTTGCGTTCAGCTCAGAAGCCAGTACCACGCCAACTAAAACCGCTAAGGACTTCAACCTGATAGGCGTCACGTTGGAGGACGGGAACGTTAAAGGAAGCAACGCATTGCGGTTGTCGATGCCAGCTCGTCAATGGCAAGACGCTAATAAAGAGACACTTACCGATCGCAATTATATGGCCTGGCTCCCCATTAACTTCCATAACGGTGTTATTGAGGTCGAGATTGCCAGTACGCTGGCGACAGGCGCGCCTGACTACGCACGGGGTTTTATGGGCATCTCATTTCGCATTCAGCCAGAGGGGAGTTTTGAAAACATCTATCTACGTCCAACCAATAGCCAGTCGCAGGATCAAGTACGGCGTAATCATAGCGTTCAGTATTTTGCTTATCCGGACTTTCGTTTTGACCGGCTGCGTAAAGAGGCGCCTGAGCGTTATGAAACCTACGCTGACATTAAGCTAAATGAATGGAATAACGTGAAAATTGTAGTTAAAGATCAGCATGCTACGCTGTATTTGAATCATAACTCAACGCCTGCTTTCATCGTCAATGATCTTAAACTGGGTAGCAAAGCTCAGGGCGGTGTCGGTATCTGGATTGAGTCAGGGACGATTGGATGGTTTAAAGATTTGAAAGTCACCTCGGAAAGCGAATAATCAAAAAGGCGCCCCAATGTGGGCCGCCTTTGGCTCATTAACGATTTTAACGCTGACGTTGTAGTCGTTGATTAATAAACACCATGTTATCCCAGTCTACTACCGGCTGCATTTTCCATTTTTCAGCAATATGCATCTCTTGGGGCGAAGCAGGATGATATTTATGCCATAGCGGGTTTTCAGGCGGCGTATTGGGCGGATTGGGATCGCCATATTTTATGAAATTACTCCACGCCGCCTGCATCTTGCTGGCCATACTTTTCGCTTCATCATCCCAGCTATCGGAATGGATAAGATTACCGAAAATAAACTTCAATTCCGATCCATGAATGACGCCCAACCCTGTCGCCGTAATATCCGGATCGATATAGTCGAAATGATAGACATACACTTCGCGATGACGTGCCAGCGCATCAGCATAGAGATAAAGACCGCTGCGCAATAATCCCAGCGTAATGAGCTGGTTCATGCGCGCTGTCGCGTTGTATTCCATGTTGACCGGGAAACGTTGCAAAATCTGCGCGGCGTTGTCACCAAAGGCACTCTCAATTAATGATGCATAGTGCTGCTCAGTCACATCTGGTGGTACGAAAAGACTCCCTTCATCGGTATTAAACCCTGTCAGCAGCCTTACCGGATTTACCTCACCTGCTGCCAGTGTATCTACGGGGTTTGCATGATAAACATGCCCGTCAGGCACGGGCCAGAAACCGGCGACTTGCGGCGGCTGTAACGTTGAATGCGTCGATAAGGCCAACAATTTATCTACGGGTAGTTCCCGTAACGCTTCGAGACCGGCTGCATCATCTTTTAACCCAAACTGATCAAAAAGCCGTGACGCCTGATCTTTGGCCTGTTCAAGAGAGAGAATGTGTTCAGGCGCAACTGCCGTGGCGTTGGGCAGGCTTCCGCTTTGCATAATCGCCTGATCAAACAAGCCCCTGGCAAGCGGTGACACAATCAGCGTACTGACCGCGTAAGAGCCAGCGGATTCTCCACCCACCGTAACGCGCGAAGGATCCCCCCCAAATGCCCGGATGTTTTCCTGTACCCATTTGAGAGCCGCAATAATATCGAGAAGCCCCCAGTTACCTGTGGTGCCGTGCTCTTCGTACGCAGCAGCCGAGGGCAGAAAGCCCAACGTACCCAAACGGTAGTTCAGAGTGACAACCACGATACCCTGCTGAGCCAGATGTTTTCCTTCGTAAAGCGGTTGAGAACCGCTTCCCATAACGTAGCCGCCACCATGAATGAAAACGTAAACCGGAAGTGCCGCTGCGCGACTGGCCTCCGGGCTCCAGATATTCAGATACAGGCAGTCTTCGGAGACGTTACCTTCGCCACCTTGATGGCTCATCGGCGCAAACTGAGTCGCCTCTCTGACGCCTTGCCAGGGCGGAACGGGCACGGGAGGAGCAAATCGACGCGTCGCCACCGGTGGTTGGGCGTAGGGAATGCCACGATAAATACACACGCCGTCGTACAAGCTACCGCGCAGCTTGCCGACGGGTGAGTCGATTTCATGCGGGGTTTCTTCTGGCCATTGTGGAGCACTGACCGGCGTCAGAAAATCCGACAGCCAGCGGTTCAGGCCCGTTAGCTTATTATCGTCCATCGTATTAACCTCAATATTCATTTAGACAGCTCAATCCTTCCGGAGCCGAGCGTTAATACGTCACACCTTAGATTTGGAACAAAACGAAATAAATGACAAATTCATACATGCTTTATATATGATTTGTTTTTAATTAAGGATAACGACCCACCTGAGGGCTTATGGAAAGAATTGAGTGTGACCGCATGTTCATCGCGGTGATGGAAACCGGTAGCTTTACCGCGGCAGCGCAGCGCTTGGGTGTCAGCCATGGACAAGCCTCAAAGCTGATCTCACGTCTTGAACGTGATCTGGGCGTAACGTTGCTTCGGCGTAGCACCCGTTCGTTGACACCAACGGAAGTGGGCCGTGCTTATTACGAGCAGATTCGTCAACTCATCGCCAACTATGATGCCCTCAATGATTCAGTCCGAAACTCTTCGAACACACCTTCAGGCCTCTTGCGTATTTCAGCGCCGGTTACTTTCGGCACACTGCAAATGCCGGATTTGTTGATTGAGTTCGCGCATCGCTATCCTGATATCGAACTCGACGTGCGTTTTGCTGACCGCCTGGTAAACGTCATCGATGAAGGATTTGATCTGGCCTTACGTATTGGCAAGTTAGAAGACAGCAGCTTAATTGCCAGAAAACTCTGTGATATCAGAATTGTTCTTGTCGCTTCTCCGGATTATCTCGCTGCGCGGGGAACGCCCAGCCATTGGGAGCAACTCGCCGAACATGACTGCGTGGTGGACACGAATTTTCGTGAACCTTACTTGTGGCCATTTCTTGATGAGGACAAGCAGCTCATCACGCAGGCGGTTAAAGGAAGGATGAAATTTTCCAATGCCGAAGTGTGTTTAAATGCGGCCACTGCAGGGTTAGGCATCTCCCGCCTGCCTTCGTTTGTGGTCAGCGAGGCGCTTAAAGCGGGTAGGCTTGAGACCGTTCTTCCCTCCTCGGAAGCACCGCCAATGGGGCTTTATGCCCTCTATCCACCGGCAAAATATATTGCGCATAAATCACGGGCACTTATCGATTTTCTGGTTGAAGGCTTTGCCGGCGCACCGCGCTGGGAATGATTTCCAATATGGAAATAATATTCCCTTTTTTAACCCAATAATCTCCTTAACGGAATAAGTGTAAAGTCCTCTCATCAACTTAATGAGAGGAAAACACCATGTTCGATACCCGCACAACACCTTATGCAGCTCTGTTAATGCGCCTGTCTTTAGGCATCCTTTTTCTTGCGCACTTCGGGCTGAAGTTTTTTGTCTTCACACCGGCAGGTACCGCGAAATTCTTTGCCTCGCTGGGTTTGCCGGGTGGTTTGGCTTACCTCACCATGGCAATTGAGTTAATTGGCGCGATTGCACTGATTCTGGGTATCTACACCCGCATTGTTGCTGTCGTGCTGATTCCGGTTTTACTGGGCGCGATTGTCACTGTGCATGGACCTGCAGGCTTCTTCTTTACTAACCCGAATGGTGGCTGGGAATTCCCTGCCTTCTGGATTATCAGTTTGATTGTTCTGGCACTGACCGGCGACGGCAAGTTTGCCCTCAAACCTACCGCAGTAAAAAAATAAAAATGTCTGCCGATGGCGAACAGATTGTTCGCCATTCAACCCTGCTTTTCCCCACGTTGTACCCGCGTGCCTTTCATCTGATTGATCCTGCCAGTGCGCTGTTTTGCTTTTCGCGTTTACGCTAAAGTAACCCTCTGATTTTCATCCAGGCGCTCACGATGCCCACAGTGATTTCCACAGAGTCTTTCAGCAGCATCGTCCACTTTGTGACGGCGGCTAACGCCAGTAGCTTTACTGAAGCTGCTGAACAGTTGGGTGTGTCGAAATCGGCCATTGGCAAAAGTATCCAGCGGCTTGAGCATAATCTCGGTATTCCACTCTTCCATCGCACCACACGTAAAATCAGCCTGACCACCGAAGGTGAAGCGTATCTGGCAAGTTGCCAGAGTGCGCTGGAAACGCTGCAAATGGCCGAGATGGCGCTGCGTTCAAAGCTAACGGAGCCCACTGGCACAGTGAGGATAGATTTACCTGCCGCGTTTGGCCGCTCGGTGATGATGCCGGTGTTGATGGACATGACCAAACGCTATCCGCATCTGAAACTGACCATCACGTTTAACGACCGCATCATTGATCCGCTGGACATTGGTTTTGACCTTGCTATCCGCTTTGGTCCGGTTAAAGACACCACCGATCTCATCGCCCGTAAGCTGAACGATCAACATCTGATTATCTGCGCATCTCCCGCCTATATTTCGACGTACGGGAAACCTGAGACGCTGTCCGAACTGGCCGATCACCGCTGTATTCTGGCCTGGCGCGGCGGCGCACCGCTTAGCTGGCTAATCCGTGACGAGAGCGGTAAGGACATCAGACTTAAACCCACACCTTTTCATCAAATCAGTGATGGCGATGCCATGATCGATGCCTGTATTGCCGGAGCCGGTTTGATTCAATTTCCTGAAGCGCTGTTACGACCCCACATCCAAGCTGGAAAACTGGTGCCACTGCTTGCCGTCTGCAATCCAGCGCCCACCGAGTTGAATGTTATATGGCCCCGCGCCCGTCATTTATTACCCGGCGTTCGCTTTATCATTGATGAGTTAATCGAATTAGCGGCACAAAAAGCATTCGAATGATTGTAGACTTCAGTTCTACACTCTGTCCCCTTTGAGCCTGTTTATCCACCTCAGCTATCAGCGTAGGATTTCTTCATCGTCAGGTTATCTGACAATTTATCCACTGATGAAGGGGTTCTACTATGCCAGTCGTTAATATCCAGATGTTCGATGGTCGTGATGATGCTAAACCTGCTATCGCTAAAGCTGTGACTGAAGCTATCGCCACCCACGCCAACGTTGATCCACAGTATGTCTATGTCATTTTCAACGACGTAACCACCAGCAATTGGGCCATCTCAGGTGAGATTTTTGCTGAGACGCTGAAGAAATCGAGCTAGCAAGCAGCGCAGCTTAGTCAAATCCGCCGCTATGCCCCCGCGCGTAGCGGCATATTCCTCTTACGGGGAATCTCTTCCTCTCTTCTTTGCACGTTCGCCTGCTCCCACCGTTCTGGAGATTACGATGAAAAATGAAATTACCTGCGTGTTTAACCTGGCCGTCAATGACGGACAGTTTCCTGCGTTTAAAGCATTGGTTTCACGCGTAGTAGAAGCCACCAGTAAAGAGCCCGGCACACTGAGTTACGTCTACAGCGTCAGCGACGATGAGAAAACCGCGCACATCGTTGAGCGTTATCGTCAGCAGGATCTGGTGAGCCATGTTGATCACACCTTCGCACCTTTCGCCGAAACCTTTCTCTCTTTAGTGACCATCACCGGCCTGACGGTTTACGGCGAACCCGATGAAGAAATCCGCAAACGCTTAGATCCGTTTGGTGCCGTGTATATGACACCTTTTGATGGATTTACCCGTTAATTTTAAGATTAAAAACCATGAAAGACGCTGCTATGAAACTTTATGTGTACGATCACTGCCCATTCTGCGTGCGCTCACGCATGATTTTTGGCTTGAAAGATGTTGCGTGCGAGATCATTACGTTGCCGAACGATGATGAAGAAACACCCACTCGTCTTATCGGCAAAAAAATGCTTCCGATTTTGGTCACTGAAAGCAATGAAGCGATTGGTGAAAGTCTGGACATCGTCAAATACATTGATGAGACCTACGGTTCGGCTGTGGTGACGGTGCCTGACAATTCAGCCATCGAAGCCTGGATGGAAGAGGCGACAAAACTGATTTATCCGCTGGCGATCCCACGCTGGGCAAGCGCTGATTTTGAAGAGTTTCGTCAGGATGCTGCAAGACACTATTTTGTCAGCAAGAAAGAAGCCGTTTTTGGTCCCTTCCCGCGTTTGCTGGACCAAACCGCAACCATGGTGACGGAGATAAATGCAAAGCTCGAGGTTCTTGAGCTGTTGCTCTCGCAGCAAGAGCACGATACCGAGCATTTCTCGCTGACGGATATTCGTCTTTTCCCACTGCTGCGCTCGTTATCCATCGTTAAAGGGATGAAGTGGCCAGCACGGGTGGATGCATGGCGCAGAGAGATGGCCGTCAAATCCCAGGTCAATCTCAATGATGACATCGCAATCTGAGCCGATGTTTACGGGCGGCAAATATTCAAAGCCGCCCGGAACCAAAGTGGTCTGAAGCAAAATCCAGGAAGCTGCGAACCTTAGGCGTCAGGCGTCGATCGGGGGCATGGAGAATATGCAAAGGACGCGTGGGAATGTTATAGGCATCCAATACCTGAACCAGGCTGCCCTCTTGAATCAATGGGTTAACCAGTTCAGCGGGTTGTAGTGCTACACCCTGCCCGGCGCGAGCCGCATTGATGAGCGCTTCACCGCTGTCCAGCATCAACCTTCCTTCGACGGCAACACGCAGCATCCCTTCAGCGCTTTCAAACTCCCAATGTGTTCTCAACGAGGTATGGCTGAAAATCAGGCACTCATGTTGGCTGAGATCGCGGGGATGAGCCAATGGTGGCGCATCATTCAGGTAAGCGGGTGAAGCACAGGCAATCAGCTGGTAAGGGTGTAACGCGCGCGCCACCAAACCACTGTCCGGCAGATGCCCAACCCGAAAAACGATGTCAAACCCCTCATCAATCAGGTCTACCATTCTGTTCGCCAGCATCAGTTCAACCGTAACGTCAGGATTTTGCTTGAGGTATGTCGGGAGTAACGGTGCAAGCGCATGAACACCAAAGGTGACCGGCGCATTGATGCGGATGCGGCCTCGCGGTGTCGCTCGCGTCTCTGCAGCAAAGGATTCTGCCGCTTCGAGTTCAGCAAGAATAATTTTTGCCCGCTCATAGAAGTCGCGGCCTGCTTCAGTCACGCTGTGCTGTCGAGTGGTGCGGTTTATCAGACGAACGCCCAGATGTTGCTCGAGGAAGGAAACGTTTTTTCCAACCAGCTGTGGCGACATATCCAGCGCTTCAGCGGCGGCGGTAAATGAGCCCAGTTCTACGGAACGCGTAAAAACCGTCATACTGGTAAGACGATCCATTAGAAACACCTTGTTGTAGATGAGCCCGTTAGTGGTATTTATGATGTCATCTATTTTTAACGCGTTCAACGTCAGGCAGACGCTTAACGTTCTCCTTTAGCCGCTTGAGGGTGTGAAATGATTAACGCTGAATTTTCCCTATTACGTGAAAGCACACATTTTTTCTGGCCAGAATCGGCCAAAAAAATTGATGTCGCGAAGGGACTGGATTACATCCTGTCAGGAATAACGGCGCAGACATCGCTGACCGCCTGGCACCTTGAAATGATGATTTATCGCACCGAGGAGATTATTGAATCCGATTCGACAATCACCCCGATCCACGGTGAGGCAACCATTCAAGATGCGTTGTTAAAGGCGGTATGTGCGAGCTATTTAGACGGTGCATCTTTAGCCACACCCGAGCACATTGAGGACGCTTTCAATAAACTGGCAGATGATATTTCCTACCATCCGCTCTCCTTATCAGAAGAGGCGCTGCAGGTACTCGCAGGATTTGTATTTGTCCGTGAGATAACCCATCACCTCGGCATCACGGCGATTCATGCCGCATGATTTCAGGCATAAAAAAGCCGGTTACTGCAAGGCGAGTAACCGGCAAAGCGTCGTTGCATATCATTGTTATAGTAAAGAATGTGACTGACAGACACTCACTTCAAGACAACTATGCCTGCCAGGTTCCAGCTTGTTTGGCGCTGTGAGCGGCCAGCATGTCCATCAGTTCTGGCGACAAACAATCGTATGGCGTTAACGCCAGGTCAGTTAAACGCTCACGGACATCGGCCATTTTAGAAACCGGCGCGCCGCTTTCAATAATGGACGAAACGAAAGCGGCAAATCCTGGTGCAGACCAGCCTTCGCTATCAGACAGTTCAGTGTGCACAAAATCCAGACCGTAAAACGCATGTTGCTCGTTCTCAATGCGGCCATACATGTGGACACCACAGTCAGTACAGGCATGACGTCTGATCAGGGCCTTTTCATCAACGACTTTCAATTTCTCTGCGTGTGCAATGACAGAGACGTTGTCTTTGGGAACAACAGCAACCAGTGAGAAGAGCGAACCTGAGGGTTTCCAGCATTTCGTGCAACCACAGGCGTGGTTAAACATCGTCTGGCTATCAAGCTGTATTTCAACCTGATTCTCCGTGCAGTGGCAACGTAACACGCCACCAGAAAAATGCTCATTTGCCGCTTTAATGCCGGCGTCTACCGCTGGATGGATTTTCTGAACGTTCATGAATGAATCCTTGATTAAACAGGTGCGACAAGCGCCGCACCCGATGCGTTGAGAGATCAGTAGTGGATAACGGTGCGGATAGATTTGCCTTCATGCATCAGGTCAAATGCATCATTAATGTCATCAAGTGACATGGTGTGAGTCACAAATGGCTTCAGCTCAATCTCACCCTTCATGGCATCTTCAACCATTCCCGGCAGCTGACTACGTCCTTTAACCCCACCAAATGCAGAGCCTTTCCATTGACGGCCCGTAACCAGCTGGAACGGACGTGTGGAAATTTCTTTACCCGCACCCGCTACGCCAATAATCACCGACTGACCCCAGCCACGGTGAGCGGACTCAAGCGCTGCACGCATCACGTTCACATTGCCGATACATTCGAAAGAGTGATCGACACCCCAGCCTGTCATTTCAATAATGACGTCCTGAATCGGTTTGTCGAAATCGTTGGGATTGATGCAGTCTGTTGCGCCGAACTGCTTAGCCAGCTCAAACTTGGATGGGTTGGTATCAATAGCAATGATGCGGCCGGCTTTCGCCTGACGCGCACCCTGAATGGCTGCGAGGCCGATGCCGCCCAAGCCAAAAATGGCTACGGAATCACCAGGCTGCACTTTTGCCGTATTGTGAACAGCGCCAATACCGGTGGTTACACCGCAGCCGAGCAGGCAAACGTGTTCGTGATTGGCTTCAGGATTTATTTTCGCCAAAGAGACTTCAGCGACCACGGTGTACTCACTAAATGTTGAGCAACCCATGTAGTGATAGATCGGCTGACCGTTGTAAGAGAAGCGCGTTGTGCCATCCGGCATCAGGCCTTTGCCCTGGGTGGCACGAACGGCGGTGCACAGATTAGTTTTGCCGGATTTGCAGAACAGGCATTCGCCACATTCGGCGGTATAAAGAGGAATAACGTGATCGCCAGCTTTTACGCTGGTAACGCCTTCGCCAACCTCAACGACTACGCCAGCACCTTCATGACCAAGAACTGCAGGGAAAACACCTTCAGGATCATCACCTGACAAGGTAAAGGCGTCAGTGTGGCAGACGCCCGTGTGACTGATTTTGACTAACACTTCGCCAGCGCGTGGCGGCTCAACGTCAATTTCAACAATTTTTAAAGGCTGGCCAGGGCCAAATGCAACAGCAGCGCGTGATTTCATTACGGCACTCCACTTAATTGAGGGTTCGGATTGAGCGGGGTGATTGTTTGCAAATTGCTCATCACGCCGCCCTAAAGAGGGGGTTAAAGTTTATCGAGTAGAGGGAGTATAGATCGCATACCCTATAGGGGTATATATGATTTTTATCTTTCCTGTTAAAAACAAATTATCTTATTGTTTTTTAACGAAACTAAAATCAGAATAATTGTGAGTAATTATTGAGACCTCTGCAAACGCTCTCTTAATGATGAGGCAAAGAGAGCTGCAATCGATGTCAGGCTATCGCACCACAGGAGATGAGAAAAGATTAATGAGCCGTATCCCTATTCTGGAAGAAAGGATAGCTCTGAAACATTGCTGACCTCATATTTTCAACATAGGCAGGTTCGCCACAATAGGCCTTGCGGATGCTTCCGGGTGGTTCGTTAACGTAATGACGATAAACACGCGTGAAGGTTTGCTGGCTACTAAATCCATTGTCCATTGCGATCGACATAATATTTTTGTCGGTAGTGATTAGCGCACTGGTTGCGTTTATTACACGACAAATCCGGATGTAATCCGCTATTGATATTCCGGTAATTTCCTTAAATCTGCGCTGAAAATACCAGTGTGTATAACCGCTTCGTCTGGTAATAACGTCAACTCTAAGATTGACATCAAGATTGCCATCAATCCACTTTATAATGTCTCTGACAACAGCGTGCAAAACGAGCTCTCTACCACTGCAATCATCTGTTTTAAATGAATAATTTCTCATGCCTGAGCTAATTTTGTGGTTACTTGAAATAGTCATATTGATCACCCGTAAAATTCTGAACAAACTTTAGCACATAGATTAATGGCGACTCGTTCAAATAATTTAACGATGATAATTTAATAGACTGAGCGTGTTAATTACAGACATAAAAAAGCAGCACCTCAAGATGCTGCTTTTCAAAGGTACTCAGTAAGCACCCGCTTCAATATCACTTAAAATAAGAGCGAACTAATTTAACCAGCTCACCAATTTCCTGTTCACTGCTGCTATCGGCGTTTAACTTTCCCGCGAACTCTTCTTTTATATAGCTTTCCAGGATCTCGGTCATCAAACCATTCATCGCGCCTCTTACTGCGGCCATCTGCATCAATACAGGAGCACAATCTACGCCCGCTTCCAGCGATCGCTGAATGCCTTCGCATTGTCCCTGTATTCTTTTAATTCTGTTAAGCGCACGCTTTTTATCTTCAGGAGAGTGTGGCATACATCCTCACATACTGTACCGGGGTATATTATAACATGAAGGCGCTATCTTCATTAGCGATGACTGCCATAACAGTCGTTCACTTAAAAATAGACTTGTTAGCCTGCAGCCATGAGCGTTGCCGGACAGTTTGCCAGATGGGAACGGTGACTCCAATACCCCTGTTAGCACTGATTCACAGTGTAAAATTGATCATGCTCCAACATAAAGGGCAGGTTCATTTCAAGTTAACCAACACGGCGTTTGCAATGCTGGCTTCCACCCTTAGCTGAAACTACATTTCCACCGCTTCGCGGGCGCGCCGCGTCATAACGAGATTTATCACGATGCAAACCAACAACACCAGGGCAGATAACAGCATCGCTTTAGCCATGCCGTGCGAAAATGTTTGCGTATCGGTATGCGTTATTAACGCCCCAAAGATGGCTACGCCCACGACCCCACCCAACTGTCTTGCTGACGCCATCAATCCCGAGGATATGCCGGCATCGTGCTGTGAAACTGAAGCAAGCATCGTATTGGTGACTGAGGGGACTGACATCGCGCTTCCCATCCCGACCAGCATGAGTGCGCCATTCAACAGCCAAAAAGAGGCATTAACCGATAACTGGGATAACAATAAAAACCCGATAATTTGCACGCTAAATCCGGTGGTGATAATACGTATGGCACTTACGCGACGTGCAACACGTGAAGATATCATCGTTGATAGGGTCAGCACGGCGGTCAAAGGAATGAAAGCGATGCCAGTCTGGAACGCACCATAGCCTTTAACGGTCTGGAAAAAGAGGCTGAGCACAAAAACGGTGCCGTAAAAAACCAGATTGATGACGGCGCCACTGAGGCACATTGTAATCAGCATCTTATTTTTGACTAAGCGAGGAGGCAACATTGGAGCCGCGACATGCCTTTCCGTGACGGTAAATAGGAAAGCTGAGAGGATTGCCAGACACAACGCCACAAGCGGCAACATTGTCCATCCCCGATCGCTCGATTCTGTCAGGGCATATGTCAGGGAGGCGATGGCAATAGCGCTGGCTATTTGGCCCGGCACATCGACTTTCTTATCGACACGTGGAGAAGCTGGAGCAAAACGCAGGATGAGGATGATCGCGATAAGGCCAATGGGAACATTGATTAAAAACACGCTGCGCCAGCCCAAATACTGGATGAGAATGCCACCCAGCACCGGACCGGCAGCAAGCGCGATACCTCCACAGGCACCCCACATAGCCACTGCGGTACGGCGGGTGTTTGCATCCTGGAAAGTCAGCCTGATCAACGTTAAGGAGGTCGGCACCAACAGGGCAGCGCCAATTCCCTGAATACCCCGCAGCGTAATCAGCATTGCCATGCTGTTAGCTAATCCGCAGCCGATTGATCCGAACGTAAAGACGCCAAACCCCCAGGCAAAGACGGTCTTTGCACCTAACTTGTCTCCGAGTGCGCCACCCAGAATCAGCAATGCTGAAAACACTAAAGCATAGCTATTGATCACCCATTGAAGGCCAGTAAGGTCCGTTTTAAACGCATCTTTCAAGGCGCTCAACCCAACATTCACTACGCTGACATCAAGCTGAACCACTAAAAATCCCAGACAAGATGAGATGAGTATTGCCGCTAAGGTGGGCGTTATTTTCGACATAACAATTGAAGCCAAAATGAGTTAACCATGTCGAAAGGATATGAATTGACACGGCATGCGTAAATACTAGAATTTGCACACCATCCATGCAAAAACGCATACATCATGAATTGGGAAGATTTACGCTTTTTTCTAGCCATTGCCAAAGCCGGTACGATTTCAGGTGCTGCAAAAGATTTGAAGGTTGATCAAGCCACAGTAAGTCGCCGACTGGCATCGCTTGAAGAAGAATTGGGCATTCAGCTTTTCATCCGCCTGCCACGTGAATCGCGCCTGACACAGATAGGTGAAAAAATTTTAAACGAGGCAAAGGAGATTGAGGCGAAAGTGTATTCCGTCGCGCGGCTCTCCTCCTCAGTTAAAACATTTGCCCGTTCCCGGGTGGCGATCTCGGCGCCGCCAATACTCGCCCGCCATTTTTTTGCCCCCGCTATATTTGAGATGACGCAGCAAAATCCTGATATCCAACTCTCTATCCAGAGTGAAGCGCAATTTGTGTCTCTTTCAAAAATGGAAGCTGATTTATCCCTGCGCCTGTCTCCGCCAATAGAAGAGACCGATATTATAAAAAAAGCGGGGCTAATGAAGTTTGGTTTATATGCCGCGCCTCATTACAGCAATATTAAAAATGCCTCAACCTGGGGTTTTATTGCCTATTCCCATAAGGAACCCAGTTTTGAGCACAAAAGATGGCTGAATGAAGTTATAGGAAACCAGCGGGTTTGTTGTGAAGTCAGCGATTTAAGCAATCAATATGAGGCTGCATGTACGGGAATTGGCGTTGCGGGTTTACCGTGTTTTTTAGCTGATAAAGAACCCCGACTGATTAAATTGTCCACCGAACAACCGATGTTAACGCTGGATATCTGGTTAGCAAAACACCCAGACCTACGAGACGATGCGCAGATACGAAAAATCGCGCAGACAATGACTGAATTTTTAGATAAAAAAGGATTAGGGTTGAATCAGTAACTCGTTAACTATGTCGGTCTAACACAGGCAATGTACATGAAATGAGGTGGATTCATCCACCTCCATTCAGTTTAAAACCAATTAGTTACAGACAATAAATATCTTAATACTCAGATTCTTCTCCCGGTAACGGGATGGAGAGCTCCTCACCCTTAACGCCTGCATAGAAAATAATGACGTCAGTACTTTCATCTTTGGTGAACCCACGGTGGGCAATATCGATAGACTCATTGAAAGCCTCACCAGCGTGAAAAGTTTTAGTTTCTCCGCTCTCTTTGTCTTCAATGGTTAGCGAACCGGACAGAATGTAGGCGGTATTTGGAATGGGGTGAGTATGCCATGGCAGCTCTGAATGAGCGGGGATGGTCATTTTCATAACGGTGATTTCAAGTTCACCAGAAGGATAGTGCTCTAATTGTTGTCCATTCCAGGCAAGCCCACTTTTAAGCAAGATCTCTGACTCGTTTTTATGTTCGTCAGTCGCGTTATTCATCTTTTCCCCTATAACGATTAAATTAAAGCCACTGCAAAAGAATAGCCTAAATTTTAGAACGGTGAATTAACTCGACAATTAAGGCTCTTAATGCGCCAAATTAATTATTTTTGGTTATTAATTAAAGTTGGGTGACAAAATGGCGCTGCTGAAGCTTGAGAACGCAATGGATTTAGCGACCACAGAGATCCAGCAATTGGTCGATGAGCTGGAAGCGACACTGAAAGCAATCCCCGCGCGTATTTCACTGACAGATGTGTCATCACAGCATCGCCGCTCAAAATTGGCGATGCTGATAAGGTTAACAGGCTTCAATGTAGCACCCAGTGACCGCGGGATGTTTGGATGTCTTTTACGGGGACAGAAAATAATCAGTCCGGCAGGCAAATCCCCCACATCCGATTTGGTCTGTAAGGCGCACGCCCTCCGTGAAAACCGCGCCGGAGCTTCAACTCCCGGAGTAACGAATACACCACTGGTCTGCGTGCAAGCCCTGAGCGCTGGCAATTGCTGGCGCTTTTTTATTTTCATCTCTGGAATACTACTTTATCGCTGACATCCGCTTTTAGCGGCAGGACACTGGAACAGCATTATTGTTGTTGTCTCAACAACAACCAGCCAATGTTTCAGCAGCCTGAGAGAAACGCTTACGCGGTTGCCATCTAAAACTTCAAGACCTGAGAGAAGTGCTGCTTTAGCAGTGGTCGATCCGCTCAACCTCTTAATGCGGATATCAACTGTGTGATGAGGTTCTTTGTACTGACCAGCCAGCGCGGCATAGCTATCCGCGCTCCCTGACGGAAAGCATTTATCCGTCAGGGATGAATGTTTCTCCGTCATTATTTCCCACTCCTGGAGTAAACATCATGACTGCTACTACTACCAATAACGCTGTAAACAGCACCAACACCACTACAACCAAAGCTGAATACTTCAATCTCAACATCCAGGACCAGGTTATCTAAGCAACATTCATAGAATTGAAACCCTCAATGGCGGCTTTCTTAGCGTGGTGATTAATGCGCTTAGCGGCCTCACTGACAACCCTGCCTATGTGCGCTTTGATGCCACTGTCGCCGTTAAAGAAGCAACGGACCTTATAAGCCGCTGCCAGAAAGCCGTAGACGAGGACCAGAAAGTGCTGTTTGGGTTTACTCTCAGCAACCTGACGGCTGACATTTTCACGCTAAACAAAGGTGATCATGCAGGCGAACAACGGGTTAGCTTAAAAGCCAGATTGATTAAGGTTGATTGGATCAAGATTGGTCAGGCAATGGTTTATAAGGCTGAACGTGTGGCGTCAACCCCACCGGCTCAGACCAGGCCTCATCAGAGCTATGCTGATAATTCATTTTAACTACACGCCCCTTGAAATTAAGGGGCTTTTTTTCATTATTTATAAAAACAAAAAACTGAGTTAAATGAGTTTATCATGATTAAAAACCACAACCTCGCTGACTAACCAACTAAAAATCAATCAGTTAAGCTCACCTGATAGATTAATGAAACTTAAATTTTATTGTTGTTTTTCATGGTGTAGTGATATTTAAATATTAACTTATCATTTCATATCAGGAGGATGTAGATGAGGCTTCATAAAGTAAATATTAAAAACTTTAGAAAAATAAAAGATTGTGAGATCTTTTTTGAAGATGCCACATTCTTGATTGGTTCTAACAATTCTGGCAAATCTAGCGTTTTCGCAGCACTTGAATATCTTCATGGCAATAAAAACCTTCAAAGAGATGACTATTCTAAGTTTGTAAAGGTTAAAGGGGAGGAAGTTCAAGTAGATGATCACGCTGAAAGCCCTGATGAAAATATTGGTGATGAAGAGATTAAAGAAAAAGTAGAATCTGATGGTTTCCAGTATGAGGATAAAGTTGAAATTATTGCCGAGTATCATAATATACCGGAAGAAGCTAAAGACTGGCTTGGATTTAAAGGGCGTGTAATTTTAAATGATAAAGTAAAGGCTGGAGAAAGCCCTTACAAAATCGTTTATAAAAAAGTTTGGGACATAAAGTTATCTAAACCGAATATTTTCTTAAAAGAGTACAATATATACCCTAAAGAAAAATACAAAAATGCAATCACCGTACAAGACCTTATCGGAGATGACTTTTCTGAAGAATTATTAAAAGACCTGTTTGGTGAAAAGAAATTAAAAAGCAAGTTATCATTGAAAGATATAAGTGCGACACTGAAAGGACTCAATGACTATTGGGAAGTCAATGAGCAATCTGATGCCGACTGGGTTGAAAATCCTGGTGGCATTCCAGGTAACGTTTTATCTAAACTTCCCAGGATTGTTATAATTCCTGCTGAGTCCTGCCTTGCTGAGTTAGAGAGTAAATCAGGATCATTGCACCTATTAATGACTGAACTGTTTGCTGCAGTACGGAAAAAGTCAACAAATTATCAACAAGCTCAAACTCTTTTAAATGCCTTAGCTAAGGAAATGGACCCTTCTGACGCAAATACCGACTTTGGTAAACTAATGAGTGACTTAAACGGAATGGTCAAATCAGTATTCCCTGAGTCAAGTGTTCATGTTGGTGCTTCTTTGGAGGACGCGGAAAAAGTAATTCAGCCTATATTTAATGTTGAAATGGAAAGTAACGTTAAGACTCCAGTTAAATATCAAGGGCACGGGATGATTAGAGCAACTGCATTTCAGCTTTATCGTTTCGCGCATGATTTTTACAATCGCGAGGCTCAGATCCCAAGATCTACAATCTTCTGTTTCGAAGAGCCGGAAATCTATCTACACCCCGCAGCTGCTAATCAAATGAGGGATGCACTATATAGCCTTGCTGGCGCAACTTGCCAAGTGGTAGCAACCACTCACTCTCCATACATGGTTGACTTATCGACTGATAAAAAAATGAGCCTTACTAAATTCAGTAGGTTAGAATCTGGCTTTACTAAAACCAATGCATTTAACTTAACCGACGCCTTTAAAGATATTGCAGGTGATGAAAAGCTTAATTTGAAAATGCTATTGAAAGTTGACGATTGTGTTTCGAGAGTATTCTTTACTAATAAATGTATATTTGTTGAAGGAGATACTGAGGAAGTTGTTATCCGGGAAACAATTAAAAGATTAACTAAAAATGACAGAGATAGCGTCATTGGTAATTGTGAAATAATAAGAGCAAGAGGAAAGGCTGTATTTATTTCATTGGCGAAGTATCTAAACGCGCTTGATGTTAATTACATAATACTTCATGATGAAGATAGCCAGAAAGCAGGCGCGAGAGTATTTAACGATCTGATTCTTAATGTTTCCACTGCACAAAGAAGAATTATGATAAGAGATTGTATTGAAGATATTCTAAACTATCCGCCCCCATCTTCTGACAAACCTTACAAAGCTCACAAACACATCAATGATAACTGGACTGATTTCAATTCTATTCCAATAGCATGGAGAGATGTTTTCAAATTACTGCACTCTCCATACTTAGATCACATCTGATAAATCACCCACGCCATCTCATCAGCAGGTGGCGTTCAAAAACCGCCCCATAAATTACATTTCAGTTCTAATTTTCATTTTGTTATTCAACAGCACCATCCATTAAAATAACCTCAATCATATCTTCACTTCTATGGGGTTAGGTTAAGAATAATAAAGTCATTGCTAACGAGTTCATGATCGTTTTTTTTCGCTCCTGCTTATGGCTCTGACAATAAAGAGTCTGCTTATAACTCAACAAATATAAATACTAATAGCCTAATTTTTAGCGATTTGCAGTCCACTCCTGGTGAAATGAGCGAACGAGAAAACCATCGTTATGACCTTATTATGAAAGGTGTTCGGGGCATTCAATCTCCAAATCTAGATCCAATGTCTGCATTGGGAATTGAAGTCCGCAACGACGCAGAACGTCTTCACTACGCCGACCTCTGGGTTAAACAAGAATACGAGCGCACCGAAAAGGAGCTCAAATTCCAGCGCGAAGTTGATGCTGCCTGGAAACGCCAGATGCCCAACATGCTGCCGGTTAATATGAGCAACGCCGCAGGCATCGCACATGACTCAGGCGGTCGCTTAGCGCTGTTCGTGCGCGAAGCAGATTGCCAGCGGTGTGATGCCCGACTCTCCGCCGTTCTCGCCGATAAACGTCCCGTTGATATCTACCTTGTTGATAGTGAAGTCAGCGATCAGAAACTCCGTAACTGGACGCAACAGCAACGCATTCCCGCTAAACAAGTTCGCGAGCGCCGTATAACCCTGAACCACGATGCTGGCCGCTGGCTGCGCTTCGACAATGGCATCATGCGGGTGCTTCTTCAACAGGGGGAAAGCGGATGCCATATAGCTGCGTTCTAACCGCCGCTCTGTTGCTGAGTACAGACAGCTATATGGCATATATCAGCATGCAAAGCGTGCCATCGGGTTATCAGAAAGTCGCGCTGCAGCATGGCGTTCCTGCTGAATCACTTTACTCGCTGGCATTGGCTGAATCATCGCGCAAACTGCCGCACGTCACATGCCCACGGCATGGACAATCAACATCGCAGGTAAAGACTATCGCTACAAGAGCAGTCAAGCTGCTTAGTAGACACTTCAGCAATTCATTAAATTTCATCCGCTAATAAGAATCGATTTCGTCATCGCACAGGTCAATCTCGGCTGGAATGACCATCGCTTCAGCTCAACATAATCGCACCGCCGAGCTGCTCACCAGCCAGTTGCCCGAAATAGATATGTATTCAAAAACGTTAGTTTCGGGTTACACCGATATCACCAACCAAGAGCAAGGCACCTGTTTTACCTCCAACACTCAGGACCGTTTGAGCATGGAGAAAACGCCAATTATCACTCCGGTTGACATCATTGATCTGCCCGAAATCCAGGCTGTTGCGCTGCTTGAAGGCGGTCAGCTGTGGAAGATTCGTATGCCGCTACCTGCTGCTGATAAAACCAATTTGATGCAAGAAAGCTGCAGAAGATCGCTGCTGAGATGCGCCGTAATTACCTCACTAGTGAAGCATGGTGGTCTGTCGCTACAGGTGCAGAACCGCCGGGAGGTGAATGATGCCACCACCCAACACCACGGCGGCGCCAGCACGCGTTCAGCAGCCTAAAGAGCATGGCTTTATGTTTAATCTGTTATGGTGTTGGCCGTGGCAGCTGATCGGCATGTTACTGGCTTCGCTATTTTTCAGCTTGGTAATGGAGTACATCGGCATTGCTTTCTTCTGGCCAGATCAAGGTGCGGCGCATAGTCAGGAAGTCATGCAGATTGAGAGCGGTTTTTCTCTCTACAGAGTTCACGCGCAGCCTGCTGTTGTCACCGCCCACAATAACGGTCACTGCCTGGGTAACTCAGGTTTATCAGTGGCTGGTTGTTAACAGCGGCTTGCAAGAATTAATCGCTCAACAAAATCAGACAGTGGAAAGCGGATTGAGTGCCGGTAGCCGCTGGCTAGCTTCGGCGTTGCAGGAAAATATTCTAGCAACGTTTTATGTTGCTGTAGTGATGCTGATCCGAGTGAAGATTCTGGTGCTATCAATATCATTGTTTCTGATGGTAGTGCTGGTTGCGGTGGTTGATGGTCTGGGACGGCGAGATCTGCGGCGTTATGACGCGGCGTATGAATCAAGCTTTGTATATCACCATGCTAAACGCTTAGTTAAACCCGCGTTCTATGTACCTGCATGGCGTATCCGGCTGTGTACACAAATCTGCTATTGCTGCCTGCTGCGCTGATGCTGGGAATGGCACTAGAGGTGTTGACGGCATCATTTAAGAAGTACCTCTAAGCTGGACGACAGCGTGCAAAGTTCGACTTTGTGCCCTGTCGTCAGCAGGCAGGCTGCTGTGGCAGCGTGGCAGAAAATAAACTAAGGTATGGAACTATCAAATATTTCTCATGGATTGCAATTCATAAAATGACTACCGCATTAATCTCAGCTCTCACATGGATCGTTAGTTTTTTAGTTTATAGACATAATGCTAATAAAGATAAAAGCTCTTTAGTTTTGGAGTTGAATAAAGAAATCTCGAATGCTAGCAGTAACAAGTTAGTTGTTGAGTATCTCTTTTCGGTAATTTACGGAGTGAAAGGAACGGACTGTTATGATATTGAAATATTAGTGAACCATCCATTACCTCAAAAAGCAATTCTAAATTTTCTAACTGTGCAAAGATATATTCATGCATTAAAATTATCGGAAGATAGCGGAGAAATTCGTGTTATTGTCGATGAAGGATGGAGGAAGGGTTGGAAAAGAAAATTAAAACAACTGGGTTTTTTAATAGTTATACTTGTGATGTACTGGTTTACAAAAATATTCAGCGATATATCTTATGATTATTTTCTAACCATATACGATTCAAATTTCCCTTCAATAATTAAAAATGGAGGGGTCATAAATTTCATTATGGAGGTTATAGTCAACATAACTATACCTGTAATGTTTTCCATTGTAGGTTATTTGGCATTTAGAAGTTTTTATTCTTCGACGATGATTGATGTCACAGCCAAATTCCTTGACCCCACTTACACACCCGAAAATAACAATCGAGGATAACTAACCTTGTTTAACTTTTTCAAAAGGAATGCAGCTACAATAATCGCTACATTTGCATTATTAGCGACATGCTCTCAGCTATGGCTTCAACGAGACTTTTACAAAACTTCGTTGAGGCCCCAAATAACGGCTTACTACTCTATTGATGGAAGAAGCGAAACAAAAAGAAACGGAATTTATTTTTACAATGGAGGATTGGGCAATGCAATTGTTCATAAAACATTAGTAACTATAGATGGAGAGCCTGTTAGAAAATCAAATTTTGGCGATTTCTATTCTGCCATAAACATGCTTGGCCTTGATGCTAGTTGTTTCTTATATGCGACACCGAGACAAAACGACTTCCTAATAAAAGACAAGGAAAGCTTTTTCATTGAGGCTAACGAAAATGCTAAGGGACTATGCGGCATGAGTCAGACAATATTATCTTTAAAAGAACAACTGCTACAAAACGAACGTTTCAATTTTAGAATTCAATTCACTTCCGCTTATGGTGAAAAATTCACTTATAATTACCGTAAGAACAAGCAAAGTGAAGGATGGAATTAAATCCCTATAACTAAAAAATAGTATTTAATGATGTTTAATCCCTAATGCTATTCATATGACTTCTCTCATCTAAAGAGAAGCCATATGAACGCTGCTACCATCTATCAATCATTAGCCACTTTATTATTATCATTCTTCTTCGTCTCCATAGTTCAAGCTGCTGAACTCGACGAACTCGCCACCACTCAACGCCTACTCGACCAAGTCCAGCTATCCCTCGACCGCGCCCGCACCGTCGCTGCGCAGTCCGATCCCAATAACCGCCGCCGTTACCTGTTCGATTACAAGAAAGCCAACGAAGACCTCAACACCATGCGTATTGGCATCAACCGTTACACACAGCCTTCGCGTCGCAGCCGCTGGATACGGCAAGGTCAGCGGCGACTACACGCGAGGCCGTCCGCTATGGCGATGACCGCCGCGCAGATCAACGCGTTTAAAACGGCATCCGGCAACATCGATATTAGCGTTCTGTATCTGGTGTCCGTAGGGCTACTACTGTGCGTACTGTTTTTCTGGGCAGCATGGGCGGCGCTAGATGTCTGGCATGGCTGGGCAAATACTAAAGTCAGGGATGCCGCGCTTGCCCAATTTGATATGCGGTCTGTGGCTTTACTGATCGTCAGCATCTGGATGTTCACCAGTTAACGCAGACATTTTCGAAGTGCCTTTACCCGTCAAAGAGGAATACATCCCGCTCAAGGACGCGGTTCGCGCCTTTCTTGATGTATTGATTGGGTCAGTTTACAGATGAGCTGGATCAGAAAAGCAAAAACCCAGCCATAAGCTGGGTTTTCTAGATGTTGGTGCCCGGACGCGGAATCGAACCACGGACACGGGGATTTTCAATCCCCTGCTCTACCGACTGAGCTATCCGGGCAACGGGGCGCATTAAACCTTACTCAGACCGCACCGTCAAACGCTTTTCGGCAAAAAATCGCTGACTGATGCCTTTTAAAGCAACCACCAGACCAAGTGGTAAAAAATCATGCCGCCTATCGCTGTTATCGGTGAATATTTAAGCATTTATGCCGATAACCGTGCTGACATCTCATACCAATAATAAGGTCCACCATGTTCAGTACAATTACATCAGGCATCATGTCGCGCCTCGCGTGGCAGAAACGCAGTCATAGCATGGCAACGCTCAGTTCGTTGCAGGACGCTATCGCCATGGTCGAATTCACCCCAGATGGCAAAATCCTTACCGCTAACGAACTGTTTCTGGAGCGCATGGGCTATACGCTTAAAGAGATCGTTGGCCAGCATCACAGCCTGTTCTGCACCGCAGATTTGATTAATTCGCCACAATATCGCGACTTCTGGCGTCGTCTCAATCGCGGTGAAGGCTTCAGCGACAAATTCCTGCGCGTGGCGAAACACAGCCGTCCTATCTGGCTGGAAGCCAACTATGTGCCGGTGCAGGATCGCAGCGGTCGGGTGGTAAAAATCGTCAAGCTGGCGAGCGATATCACCGCACGCATTATGGATGCGCAGGAGCAGCGCGCCATGACCACCGCAATAGAGCGTTCGATGGCGGTGATTGCCTTCAATTTGAAGGGCGAAGTGTTGATGACCAATGACAACTTCCTGAAAACCCTGGGATACAGCGCGGCAGAAGTGATCGGTGTTCATCACCGCCAGTTTTGCCCACCCGAAATGCGTAACAGCGACGAATATCGCCGCTTTTGGCACAAGCTCAATCAGGGCGAATTTATCTCCGGCCAGTTCCAGCGCGTGAATAAACGCGGCCAAACCGTGTGGCTGCGCGCTACCTATAATCCGGTGTTTAACGAAGCTGGCGAACTGTACAAAGTGGTGAAATTCGCCACCGATGTCACCGCGCAGGTGGAGAAAAATCAGCAAGAGCGCGAAGCGGCGCAGCAGGCGTATCAAACCGCGCTGCAAACCAGCGAAAGCACGCGACTGGGCGCCACGGTCATTGAGAACAGCGTGCAGACCATGAATGATTTGGCGGGCGAACTGCACGGTATTTCGGGCGATATCAACGATCTGAGCGAATCCTCCGATCGTATTGGCGCCATTGTGGAAAGCATTCGCCGTATTGCCGATCAAACCAATCTACTGGCGCTTAACGCGGCGGTGGAAGCGGCGCGCGCCGGTCAGCATGGTCGCAGCTTTGCCGTGGTTGCCAATGAAGTGCGCACGCTGGCGGCCAACATTAACCGCGCCACTACCGAGATTGAGAGTATGGTGCAGCAGAACCATACGCTGGCCGAGAAAGCGCTGAAAGGCATTGCATCGAACCTCAAACGCGCCGATCACGGCGTGGTGTTAGCGCAAGAAGCTGGCGGTATGATGGCCGATATTCGCGGCAGTTCCAGCGAAGTGGTGCGCGCCATCAGCCATGTTACCGATGCGTTGAAAGAGGAATAATTCTCTTTTTTACTGCGCCGCCGCGGTGATCACCGGCGGCGCAGTGGCTTCCGGTACAAAGATATGGTCGAGAATATTACGCATCAGCGGCGCCGCGGTGACGCCTTCGTTGCCGCCGTTTTCCAGAATCAACGCCACCGCCACTTTGGGATCGTTAAACGGCGCAAATGCGGTGTAGAAGATGTGGTCACGCAGGCGCATCGGCGTCATTTTGGCGTTATACACCTGGTTCTGCTTGAGGCTGAATACCTGCGATGTGCCCGATTTCGCCGCAATGCCGTAAGGCGCGGTGTGGAAGTATTTGTAGCCGGTACC
Source organism: Enterobacter ludwigii (assembly GCA_900068845.1). Classification (GTDB taxonomy): domain Bacteria; phylum Pseudomonadota; class Gammaproteobacteria; order Enterobacterales; family Enterobacteriaceae; genus Pantoea; species Pantoea ludwigii_A. The sequence goes on along the minus strand of CEFQ01000004.1, from coordinate 259,403 downwards.
GTTCGGCGCATTTGCCATACCGAACATGGCGTGACGCACCAGCGACCAGTACGGCGATTTGGCATCGCCAATCTGCGGCTGCGGTAATTTAGCCTGATACGGCTGCACCACCGTGCCACGCTGCGATTTCTCCAGCAGGTGCGGATTGATCACCCGGCCGTTGTTGATCAGCGCCACCATTGCTTTTACCATCTGAATCGGCGTCGCCACCCAGTAACCTTGTCCAATGCCGACCGAAACGGTATCGCCCTGATACCACACATGTTTATGTACCTTCTGCTTCCATTCGCGGCTCGGCAATAATCCGGCGTACTCTTCGTTGAGATCGATGCCGGTCGATTTGCCATAGCCAAACTGGCTTAGCATGGTGTGGATGCGATCGATACCCATCATGAACGCCACCTGATAGAAGAAGGTGTCGGCAGATTCCTCAATGGCGCGCGTCACATCCAGCATGCCGTGGCCCGATTTTTTCCAGTCGCGATATTTGCGATCGGTGCCCGGCAGCGTCCAGGTGGGCGCGCCGAAGAAAGTGGTACTTGGGGTGATCACTTTGTTAAGCAATGCCGACATCGCCATGTAAGGCTTCACCGTGGAAGCCGGCGGATACAAGCCCTGGGTGACGCGGTTGATCAGCGGCAGGTCTTTATCCTGCAGCAGGGTTTTGTAGGCTTTGTAACTGATCCCTTTGACGAACGGATTGGGATCGTAGCTCGGTGCGGAGACCATCGCCAGCACGCTACCGTCGTGCGGATCTTCAATCAGCGCGGCGGCGCGTTGTCCCGCCAGCTGGCTCTCAACATACTGCTGCAGATGCAGATCGAGCGTCAGCGTGATGTTCTGACCGGCAACCGGCGGCACCTCTTTCAGCACGCGCACGATGCGGCCGTGGTTATCGACTTCCACTTCCTGATAGCCGGTTTTACCGTGCAGCAGCGATTCGTAATAGCCTTCAATGCCCTGCTTTCCGATATTGTGGTCAGCGGCATAATTCTCGCCAACGCCCTGTGCGTTCAGGCGTTTGTAGTCGTTATCGTTGATTTTTGAGACGTAGCCAAGCACGTGCGCCAGATCGGCGCCGTACGGATATTCCCGATCCTGATAGGTATCGACGGTGACGCCGCTAAAGCGGAATTGATTGACGGCGAAGCGCGCCACTTCTTCGTCAGTCAGTTCCGCTTTCAGTTCGACCGGCTTGTAGCGGCTGTTCTGCTTGAGTTCGTGTTCGAAGGTTTCAATTTCTTCTGGCGTGAGATCGACAATTGGCGTCAGCGCTTTCAGCGTCTCCTGCATGTTGTCGATTTTGTACGGCGTGATGTGAATGTCGTACCAACTGACGTTGCGCACCAGCGGAATGCCGTTGCGATCGAAGATCAACCCGCGCGTGGGCGCGATGGGGATCATTTTGATGTCGTTTTCGTTCGATCGCGTTTGATAATAGCTGTGCTGATCGACCTGCAGACGATACAGGTTGATGCCTAAAATGGTAAAGCAGATGACAACCAGGGCAAAAGCGACAATCGCACGGCGGGCAAACAGCTTTTCTTCTGCTTCGAAATTACGGAAATTCATCAGGTGGGCTTAGTCTCTTTGTTATCACGCTAATGATAAGCAGAGATTGTTTCAGAGCCAGCACGAAGATGCACAAGCCTGGGTAAAAGTGTGTCAGATGTTTACGGCGGGAAGCCAGGTCGCCATGAATGGCGACCCTACGTTGATTGTAGGGGCGGCATTTATGCCGCCCTGGTTAATATGCGCAGCAAGGGTTGAAATTAATCACCCAGCAGCACTGACTCCAGCGCGATCTTAATCATATCGTTGAAGGTGGTCTGGCGTTCCGCCGCGGTGGTTTTCTCGTGGGTGCGGATGTGATCTGAAACGGTACAGATAGTCAGCGCTTTCGCACCAAACTCGGCGGCCACGCCGTAAATTCCGGCCGCTTCCATTTCTACACCCAGAATGCCGTACTTCTCCATCACGTCGAACATCTGCGGATCTGGCGTATAGAACAGATCGGCGGAGAAGATGTTACCGACGCGCGCATCAACGCCCAGCGCTTTCGCCGCATCAACCGCGTTACGCACCATGTCGAAGTCAGCAATCGCGGCAAAGTCATGATCCTTGAAGCGCATGCGGTTCACTTTGGAATCGGTGCAGGCACCCATACCAATCACCACATCACGCAGTTTCACGTCTGCGCGCACTGCGCCACATGAACCCACACGGATGATTTTCTTCACGCCGAAATCGGTGATCAGCTCTTTGGTGTAGATCGAGCAGGATGGAATGCCCATGCCGTGACCCATTACCGAAATCTTACGGCCTTTATAGGTCCCGGTGAAACCGAGCATGCCGCGCACGTTGTTCACTTCCACCACATCCTCGAGGAAGGTTTCAGCGATGTGCTTAGCGCGCAGCGGATCGCCCGGCATCAGCACGACGTCCGCGAAATCACCCATTTCTGCATTAATATGAGGCGTTGCCATGGTTAATTTTCCTTATTAAATTTGGGGCGCTGTTTTACAGCATGCTCTTGCCGTAGTCCATGCTGGACAGGCCAAAATAGTTTGCGATGGTCTGGCCGATATCGGCAAAGGTATCGCGGTATCCCAGCGATCCTGGCTTCACATTTGGGCCGTAGATCAGAATCGGAATGTGCTCACGCGTGTGTTCAGTACCTTCCCAGCTGGGATCGCAGCCGTGATCGGCGGTGAGGATCAAAATATCCCCCTCTTTCACCAGTTCCATCAATTCTGGTAAGCGACGATCGAACAGCTCCAGCCCGCCCGCGTAACCGGCTATATCACGACGATGTCCCCACGTTGAGTCAAAATCAACGAAGTTAGTAAACACAATCGAGGTATCGGGTGCTTTCTTCATCTGCTCGATGGTGGCGTTGAACAGCGCGTCTAAACCGGTGGCTTTCACCTTCTGCGTGATGCCCTGTTCGGCGTAGATATCGGCAATTTTACCCACCGAAATCACTTCACCGCCCTTCTCATCAACCAGTTTCTTCAGCATGGTCGCTGAAGGCGGTTCCACCGCCAGATCGTGGCGGTTGCCGGTACGCTCGAAGTTGCCCGCTTTGTCGCCAACGAACGGACGCGCGATCACGCGACCAATGTTATAGCCACCTTTCGTCAGCTCTTCACGGGCGATTTCGCACAGTTCGTACAGACGATCGAGGCCAAAGGTCTCTTCGTGACAGGCAATCTGGAACACCGAATCCGCCGAGGTATAGAAAATAGGCTTACCGGATTTCATGTGCTCTTCGCCGAGCTGGTCGAGAATAACCGTTCCTGAAGAGTGACAGTTGCCAAGATAACCCGGCAGATCGGCACGTTTCACCAGAATATCCAGCAGCTCTTGCGGGAAGCTGTTCTCTTTGTCGCTGAAGTAGCCCCAATCAAACAGCACCGGCACGCCGGCGATTTCCCAGTGGCCTGACGGCGTATCTTTACCCGACGATAATTCGCTGGCGTAAGCGTACGCACCGATGATTTCCGCGTTGGGATCGAGGCCTGGCGGGAAACGACCGGTGGAGAGTTCAGCCGCTTTGCCGAGTCCCAGTTTGGTCAGGTTGGGTAAGTGCAGCGGGCCTTCGCGACCTACATTGGCGCGGCCTTCGAAACAGGCTTCGGCGATATGGCCGAGCGTGTCCGATCCTTCATCACCGAATTTATCGGCGTCTTTGCTGGAGCCGATCCCGAAGGAGTCAAGAACCATAATAAAAGCACGTTTCATGCAAGTCTCCTGCGCAATGCGCGATGACAAGTCAAAAAAAAGCGATCAGATCAGTATACCCGAACGGCCGCTGCCTGGCACGAAGAAGCGCCAGTTATTCGCTGACGCGACGATAAACCACCGGCGTGATTGCTGGTGCGCTGTCGCTCAGCGTGATGGCGGCTTTCACGGCGGCGGCGGCCTGTTGCCACTGCGCTTCCGACGCGGCGTGAATAATCGCCAGCGGACGCTGCGCGTCAACCTGCGTGCCCAGCGTGGTCATCTCGCTCAGGCCCACGCTGTAATCAATGCTGTCGCTGGCGCGCTGACGGCCTCCGCCGAGCGAAACCACCGCCATGCCGAGCGCACGCGTATCCATTGCGCTAACAATACCGGCACGATCGGCGTAAACCGCCTTGCTCAGGGTTGGCGCAGGCAGATAGCTGTCCATGCGCTCAATGAAATCGCCCGGGCCATTTTGTGCTGCGACCATGCGGGCAAATACCTCGGCGGCTTTACCGTTATCCAGCACTTGCTGCAGCTTTTTGCGCGCATCGGCGTCGTTCTCGGCCAGTTTGCCGGAGATCAGCATTTCCGAGCACAGCGCCATCGTTACTTCCAGCAGGCGCGGATTACGGGCAGCCCCTGTCAGGAACTGCACCGCTTCACGCACTTCCAGCGCATTTCCGGCGGTGGACGCCAGCACCTGATTCATGTCGGTGAGCAGTGCGGTGGTTTTGCAACCGGCGCCGTTCGCTACGCCAACAATCGCCTGCGCCAGATTTTCTGAGGCTTCGAAGGTCGGCATAAAGGCGCCGGACCCCACCTTGACGTCCATCACCAGCGCATCCAATCCTTCCGCCAGTTTTTTAGCGAGGATCGAGGCGGTGATCAGTGGAATCGAATCCACGGTGGCAGTGATATCGCGCGTGGCGTAGAAACGTTTGTCGGCCGGCGCCAGCGAGTTGGTCTGGCCGATAATCGCGACGCCGACGTCTTTAATAATCTGGCGGAAACGATCGTCACTCGGGAAGATATCGAAGCCAGGAATCGCTTCCAATTTATCCAGCGTGCCGCCGGTGTGGCCGAGACCGCGCCCGGAGATCATCGGCACATAACCGCCGCACGCTGCCACCATCGGGCCGAGCATCAGCGAGGTCACATCGCCCACACCGCCAGTGGAGTGTTTATCGACAATCGGGCCGTTGAGATTCAGCGATTTCCAGTTCAGCACCGTGCCCGAATCGCGCATTGCCATGGTCAACGCCACGCGCTCGTCGAGCGTCATATCATGGAAATAGATGGTCATCGCCAGCGCGGCGATTTGACCTTCCGACACGCTATTGTCGCGCACGCCATTGATAAAGAAGCGAATCTCCGCTTCACTCAACGCCTGTCCATCGCGTTTTTTACGAATAATTTCTTGTGGCAGGAACACGGTTGCCTCCCTGGAATGAGAAGGTCGCCATAAATGACGACCCTACAACGTAGGGTGCGCATTCATGCGCACCGGAAAGATAACGGCGAGGATTAGTAGCCCGCTTTGCTGGTCGCGGTTTCGTGACCCAGCGTATTGAGCAGGCTTGCCAGCAAGCTAGATGCGCCAAAGCGGAAATGACGCGCATCCGCCCAGCCTTCGCCCAGAAGGTCATCCGCCAGTTGCAGATACAGCGCCGCGTCTTCAGCGGTACGCACGCCACCAGCCGGTTTGAAGCCGACCTGCTGCTTAACGCCTTTATCGCGGATAACTTGCATCATGATCGCCGCCACTTCTGGCGTGGCGTTGACCGGCACTTTACCGGTTGAGGTTTTGATGAAATCTGCGCCCGCATCGATAGCGATTTCCGAAGCCGCACGAATCAGCGCTTCGTCTTTCAGCTCACCGCTTTCGATGATCACTTTCAGCAGCACGTTCGCCGCGGCGCAGGCTTCTTTACAGGCTTTCACCAGCTCAAAGCCGATCTCACGATTGCCGGCAATCAGCGCACGATACGGGAACACCACGTCGACTTCGTCGGCACCGTAGGCGATGGCCGCGCGGGTTTCGGCCAGCGCGATCTCGATGTCATCGTTGCCGTGCGGGAAGTTGGTGACGGTAGCAATGCGGATTTCCGGCGTGCCTTGTTCGCGCAGCGCTTTACGTGCCGCAGGAATGAACCGCGGATAGATGCAGATGGCCGCGGTGTTACCGGCAGGGGATTTCGCCTGACGGCACAGCGCGATCACCTTCTCATCGGTGTCGTCTTCGTTCAGGGTGGTTAAATCCATCAGTTGCAATGCGCGCTGTGCTGCTGCTTTCAGGTCGGTCATGATGCTCTCCAAAATTCAGATCGGCGGGCACAACCCACCGGGAATGTGATAATCCTAACAATAATCGTGACAATAAATTGCGCCTTACGTCACACAGAAAAGAAAACTGATCATTAAAATACAGCTATTTAGTGACGTTAATCACAAATAACCCCAATTCAAGCCGGGATTCGCCTGAAATGTCATTGTTATTATTATCACAAAAATGGGCGCAAAAGTGTACTTTACGCTCTATCAATGTAGCTAATCAGGCGTAAGGCAGCGTAAATGCAGAATCTGTCGGGGGAGAATCAGACCGGGATCGCAAACAGGCGCAGGCTGTTTTGCCACAGCGCGTCGGCAATCACGTCGGGGGATTCGCTGCGCAGCTGACACAACACGTCAAACACGTTGCGCGCACGTTCCGGGCGATTGGGCTGGCCCTGAAAACCTTGCAGCGGCATATCGGGCGCGTCGGTTTCCAGTAAAAGGGCATTTAGCGGCAGATTGGCAATGGTATGACGGGTTTTACTGGCGCGTTCATAGGTGATGGTGCCGCCAACGCCAATCGCATAACCGAGCTGGATAAAACGCTCCGCCTGCTGCTGGCTGCCGGCAAAGCCGTGTACCACGCCACGGCGCGACAGATCGTGACGACGCAGATGCATAGCTAACTGGTCGTGGGTGCGCCGCGAATGCAGGATCACCGGCAGATCGTATTGCTTCGCCAGCCTGAGCTGCTTATCCAGCAGCCGCGTCTGTTTACTGAATTGCGCATCCTCCATGTAGAGATCGAGTCCGATCTCGCCAATCGCCACGCGTTTGCTATCTGGCTTTTTCAGCCAGCGCTCTAGTTCATCAAGGTGCGCATCTTCCTGATGCGCTGAAATATTGATCGGATGCAGGCCGAGCGCGGCATACAGCGCCGGATACTGCTGCGCCAGTTCTGTCACCCGCTCAAAACGGCTGGCATCCACGCTCGGTACAATGATGCATTCCACCCCTGCCTGCGCAGCGCGCGCAATGCTAGCAGGCGCGTCGTCAACAAAGGGGGGGAAATCAAAGTGGCAATGTGTATCGATAAACTTCATGCCAGCGAACCTTTATCAAAATCTGCATCGTTCTCCGCCAGAGCGGGCGTAATCAGCGCACGATTATCCGGTTCGTTGGCCACCGCTGCCGGCGGCATTACCGTCGTTGGGATAACCAGCGGTTCGGCATCACTCAACCATTGACCGAGCGTGGCGAGGAAATAGCGCCCGCTGCGGCGGCCTAAATGGTAATCCTGATTCAGCGATGACAAGCGGCTGCCGAGCGCCATGCTCGCCAGCGGCTTCGGCGGACAAATTTCGATGATGCGCAGGTTATCCGGCGGCTGCTCGATAAACTGCTGAATCTCGCGATAGCTCTCTTCATGCTGATGCAGGATATTGATCATCGGCTGCAATGCGCTATCGGACAAAAAGCGCTCCATGCGTTTAAACCACTTCGGCGTGTAGGACATCTGCGATGGCACGGTACGGATCACCACAATGGTATCCGCGCCACGGCGCGCGGCTTCGCGCACCGGAATCGCATCGCTGATGCCACCATCAAGATAACTCACGCCGTCCATCTTCACGCCGCTGCGGTAGAAGCCGGGAATCGCACTTGAGGCTTTAATGATGTCATGCCAGTTGGTGCTGGTCGGATTGAAGTATTCAGCGCGGTAATCGTCGCTGCGGCAGGCGCACATATAGAACTCGCTGCCTTTGGCAAACAACCCTTCAGCGGTATTGAGCGCCAGCGGAAACTCATTTTTGGTGATATCAATCAGCCAATCGAGATCGATAAGGTGCCCGCCGCGCACGAATCGTAGCGGATCAAAAAAAAGTTTGCTGGTGGTGTAACGGGAAATTACGCGTCTTGCGTAGCCAGGTTGGCCACAAACAAAAGCTGACAAGTTTTGCGCCCCGGCAGACGTGCCGAGCAACAGTTGAAAGGGATTAAAGCCTGCACGTTGGAACTCATCCAGCACACCTGCGGTAAAGATGCCGCGTTGGCCGCCGCCTTCGCACACTAAGGCGATTTTATTGGATTTGAAAGGGGTTAATGCTAGCGGTTCAAATGAACCTAATGTCAGTGGAATACGCGTTCCCAATGGATGTCCCTCAGTGTTTGCTCTGAGGGAGTCGCCTTAGGCAACATCCCGGAGAACCAATCATTGTCGTTCCCTGACCAATTGCCTCAGCAATCGTTGCGGCTCCACAGTATGCCGCAAATGACTGGTCTCCGCTTTAGATGACTCGCGGGTTGACGTCTATGACGCCATTAGTCAGGGTCGTTTGCGCCCGGTAAACAGGCTCACGAGGAACAGAATAATACCGACAATGAAGACAATTTTAGCTGCCCATGCTGCCGTACCCGCCAGACCGCCGAAACCTAATGCTGCAGCAATCAGAGCGATGACCAGAAAGATAATACCCCAACGAAACATAAGCCTCTCCTTTACCATTGTGAAAATCGAACTGCTTATTTACACCTTTGTTTTTATTACGAATCGGCATCAGATGATGCCGAATCGCTCGCGTTAAGACTTCACCTTCAGGTCATTCTTCACGCTTTTCACGCCTTCAATGGCTTTGGCGATTTTCTCAGCACGATCAGACTGTGCCTGGTTCGCCACGTCCCCAGATAACTGCACCACGCCATCGGTGGTTTCCACCTTAACGTTGCGCGATGGCACGATGTCATCTGCTAGAAGCTTAGCTTTAATTTCGCTGGTGGTGGCGGTGTCGCCCGCATAACCCTTCAACGAAGCATTTTTGCTGTCTTTAACGTGTAGTTTGTCACTGACGGATTTCACACCTTCGACTTTCTGCACCAGCGCGACGGCTTTTTCAGCCTGATCCTGAGAAGCGACGAAGCCGCTCAAGGTCACTACGCCATCATGCGTTTTGACGGAGATATCCGTGCTTTTAATCGCTTCATCATCCACCAGCGCCGCTTTGGCTTTAGCAGTGATGCCGCTGTCATCCATATAACCATCGACTTTTTTCATAGAGCTATCGATTTTCGCACCCGCGCTGTCGGAGGTTTGCTGTGCTTTCTGCGACATTGATTCATCTGCAAACGCAGCACCGCTCAGCAGAGCAGAACCCGCCAGGGCAGCAATCAGGGTTTTGGCAATCTTAGTCTTATTCATCGATATCATCCTTCTATCAGTTAACTCATCCGTTTTTGCGGATGCGCCAGCAACGAACGGCGTTGCTGAGTTACTGGACGTAATGAAACCCGAAAGGTCTCTTTTCTCGTCCGACAAGATAATAGTAGTAGGGATTACAGCTTTTGCTGGCTCTTGTGGTTGATATATCGCCAAAAAGAGAAAAATATAGCGGAATTAGGAGGAGTCTGTAACACATAAAAAAAGGGCCAGTGAAAATCACAGGCCCTACCGATAACGCCGATTAGTGCTCGCGCGTTTTGCGGAATCTCACGTCAGGATAGCGTTCCTGGGTGATGTTGAGGTTCACCATGGTTGGCGCGATATAAGTGAGGTTGTCACCGCCATCGAGCGCCAGGTTCACTTCATTTTTACGCTGGAAATCATCGAATTTTTTCGCATCATCACACTCAACCCAACGCGCGGTTGAGACGTTAATGGCTTCGTAAATCGCTTCAACGTTGTATTCGCTTTTCAGGCGCGCCACCACCACTTCGAACTGCAGCACACCGACTGCGCCAACGATCAGATCGTTGTTATGCACCGGGCGGAACACCTGCACCGCGCCCTCTTCAGACAGCTGAACCAGCCCTTTCAGCAGCTGTTTCTGCTTCAGTGGATCGCGTAAACGAATACGACGGAACAGCTCTGGCGCGAAGTTCGGAATGCCGGTGAACTTCATGTTTTCACCTTGGGTAAAGGTGTCGCCAATCTGAATGGTGCCGTGGTTGTGCAGACCAATAATGTCGCCCGGATACGCTTCTTCAACGTGCGAACGGTCACCGGCCATAAAGGTCAGCGCATCAGAAATCACCACGTCTTTACCGGTGCGCACCTGACGCAGCTTCATGCCTTTTTCGTACTTGCCGGACACCACGCGCATAAAGGCGACGCGGTCGCGGTGTTTCGGGTCCATGTTTGCCTGGATCTTAAACACGAAGCCGCTGAATTTTTCTTCTTTTGCTTCCACCAGACGCGTGTCGGTATTGCGCGGCATTGGACGCGGTGCCCAGGAAACCAGGCCATCCAGCATATGATCGACGCCAAAGTTACCTAACGCGGTGCCGAAGAATACCGGGGTGATTTCGCCGCTCAGGAACAGCTCTTGATCGAATTCGTGCGAAGCGCCCTGCACCAGCTCCAGCTCGTCGCGCAGCTGCTGCGCCAGATCTTCGCCTACCGCCGCATCCAGTTCTGGATTTGTCAGACCTTTAACGATGCGCACTTCCTGAATGGTGTGGCCCTTACCGGTTTGATACAGATAAGTTTCGTCGTTGTAGAGGTGATAAACGCCTTTGAACAGCTTGCCGCAGCCAATCGGCCAGGTAATAGGTGCGCAGGCGATCTTCAGCTCACTCTCTACTTCATCCAGCAGTTCCATAGGATCGCGGATGTCACGGTCGAGTTTGTTCATAAAGGTGATGATCGGCGTATCACGCAGGCGCGTGACTTCCATCAGCTTACGAGTACGATCTTCGACACCTTTCGCGGCGTCGATCACCATCAGGCAGCAGTCGACCGCCGTCAGCGTACGGTAAGTATCTTCGGAGAAGTCTTCGTGTCCTGGGGTATCCAACAGGTTCACGAGGCTATCGCGATACGGGAACTGCATTACCGAGGTGGTGATGGAGATACCGCGTTGTTTCTCCATTTCCATCCAGTCAGATTTCGCGTGCTGGTTGGAGCCACGGCCTTTGACGGTACCGGCGGTTTGAATCGCCTGCCCGAACAGCAGCACTTTTTCGGTAATTGTGGTTTTACCGGCGTCCGGGTGCGAGATGATCGCAAAGGTACGACGGCGCGCCACTTCTTCTAAAAAGGGAGCAATAGACATGAGTGAATTCTTCTTCAAGGGCAACACGCGGGCGGCGCGCTGCGAATAAATCGTTTCGGGGTCATTCCGCGGGAAAACGCGACCAATGGTGACGCAATGGCGTCGGTTCACAGCAAGAGGTGCGCGATCTACATTGGCGGCAGTCCTGAATCCCGTCAGTATTGAGGCGGCATAGCATACAATATTTCGCCGAGGGGGGAAATCGTCAGGTAACAGGGCTGGGGGATTGCCGTTGTAGGGTCGCCATTGATGGCGACCGACTCACATTTCAGCCTAAAACCCGCACCACTGCGGCTTTGAAGATCTTCACGCCAATCTCCAGTGCGCTCAGCTCAAAGCGCATCTCAGGATGATGCAGGCCCGGTACCAGATTGGTTCCCAATCCCCAAAACCCGGCTTTCACCTGTGGATTTTTCACCGGATAATAGAAGAAATCTTCGCTGCCCGGCGTGGTTTTGGTATCCAGCAAACCCTCTTCGCCCAGCACATCGACAATCGCCGCGCGAATCACGGCGGTAGCTTCCTCATGAATCTCGGCCGCTGGCATCTCTTTCAGTACCACCACATCAGCCGTGGCACCCAGCGCCGCCACGCTGTGCTGAATCGCCAGCGTTACCTTCTCTTTCAGCACATCCATTGGCGCGTTTTCCTGCGACCGCAGATCCCACACCACGCGCGCTTCATCCGGCACCGAATTAGTCACGCCCGCATCGCACAGGAAGCGCGTGGCTTTGACGCTCCAGGTTAAACCCGGCGGCAGATGGATGGCGTTGACGGCCTGCACCGCTTGCACCGCCGCATCCAGCGCGTTGACCCCCAAATGCGGCCGCGCCGCATGCGCGGGAGCACCTTTGATGGTGGCTTCCAGCGTGCTACAGGCAGAATAGATCACCGCAGGCGTCGCCTGACCTACATGGCACTCTTCCAGCGGACGCACATGGAAGCCGAGAATCATCTCCACATCCTCCAGCGCGCCGCCCTCAATCATCGCCAGCGCACCGGCACCCAATTCTTCTGCCGGCTGGAACAGCAGCTTAAGTCGCCCTTTCTTGATCGCGCCCTCTTTCAGCAGCTCTTGCGCCGCCGTCAGCACCACTGACGAATGGCCATCGTGACCGCAGGTGTGGCGCGCACAGGGCTCGCCGTTAATGATGTGGCCGAGCGCATCCATATCCGCACGCAGCGCCAGCACCGGACCGGGCACGCCGCTGTCGATTTCCGCCACAATGCCGGTGGTGTTATTGATGCCGCGCGTGACCTTAATGCCGGCGCTTTCCAACTGATCGGCAATATAAGCGGAGGTTTTGAATTCCTGAAAACCCAGTTCAGGGATTTCATGCAGATAATGGTAATGCTCTAAGACGTTCGACACCGCTAAGCTCCTGACAAGTAAAGGCAAGCCTCAGCATCGCCCGATGTGCAGCTATAATCAATCCAGCGTGAATGAAAATTAGTCAAACATGAGAACTCTTCGCATTCAACAAGTGGAATAATTCCATTTACAATCAATAAGATAAATTCAACCTTTTTGCGAAAAACCCTTCACAAAAAAGTATAGATTGATGCATAATTCGCCGTACTTCACCTTATAAATTAAAAAGGAATCAGCCATGTTAACTGCTGAAATGACCTCTCGATTAAACGATCAACTGAACCTGGAGTTCTTCTCTGCCAACCTGTATCTGCAGATGAGCGCCTGGTGCAGCGATAAAGGCTTCGAAGGCGCGTGCTCGTTCCTGAAAATGCATTCACGCGAAGAGATGGAGCACATGCAGCGTCTGTTCGAATACCTGAGCGATACTGGCGCGATGCCGGTACTGGGTTCGATTGCCGCGCCGCCGATTAGCTGGAACTCGCTGAACGACGTATTGGAAGATGCGCTGAAGCACGAGCAGCTGATCACCAGCAAAATCAATGAACTGGTTCACTCGGCGCTGACTTCGCAAGATTACCCAACCTTCAACTTCCTGCAGTGGTATGTGGCAGAGCAGCATGAAGAAGAGAAATTGTTCAAAACCGTGCTGGATAAACTGGCGCTGGTAGGCAACAAAGGCGAAGGCCTGTTCCTGGTCGATAAAGATTTGGGTCACATGACCGTCGACGGCCACGGCGCATCATAAAAATAAGATTACACACAGCAAATTAAATAACGCCCGCTATCGGGCGTTTTTTTATGGCTGCTTTCGGCACTGCGCAATAAATGGTGCCGCTACAATACCTGCACGAATCTGTAGCGGCGCGATTTTACTCCAACGCTTTCAACCGCAATTCCGATGGCTGCGGACGACCAAAGAAATAGCCCTGGAACAGCGTACAGCCCTCTTCGCGCAGCTTGGCATACTGCTCGCTGCTCTCCACGCCTTCGGCGGTGATCTGAATATCGAGGCTGCGGCTCATGCCGGTGATGGCGCGGATAATCGCCAGCGCCTCGCGGCTGTCGCCCATATCGTTGATGAACGACTTGTCGATTTTGATTTTGTCGAACGGGAACGAACGCAGATAGCTGAGCGATGAGTAACCGGTGCCAAAGTCATCCAGCGCAATCTGCACGCCGAGGGTTTTCAGGCTTTGCAGCGTGCGGATATTGCCGAGCGTATCGTCCAGCAGCACTGATTCGGTGATCTCCACTTCCAGTCGATGTGGCGCGAGTCCCGATTCACGCAGCGCCCCTTCAACCACCGACACCAGCGAGCTATTTTTGAACTGCAGCGGCGACAGGTTGACCGATACCGATTGTTGCGTATTCCAGCTTTGCGCTTCGCGGCAGGCCTCATATAACGCATAAGCACCGAGCATATGGATTAACCCCGTCTCTTCAGCGATCGGGATGAAATCGTTTGGCATAATCAGCCCTTTAATCGGGTGATGCCAGCGCATCAACGCTTCGTAGCCAATAATGCCCTTCTCATCGGTGATCGGCTGATAGTAAAGCTTGAGCTGTCGGCCAGTGATCGCCTCACGCAGATCGTTCTCAATCACACGACGACTGCGCGCCTGATCGTCCATCTCCAGCGTGAAGTGTTCAAAGCGATTGCGCCCGTTGCGTTTGGCTTCGTACAGCGCCATATCCGCACAGCGCAGCATATGTTCCGGCGTATTGGTGGCTTGCGTCGTCAATGCAATCCCGACGCTTAAGCCCACCGACAAATTATGCCCTTCAACATTAATCGGCGGGCGAATCGCCTCAATCAGCCGCTGTGCGACGACTGCCGCTTCATCCGCGCTGCGCACGTTGGGCAATACAATGGCAAACTCATCGCCGCCAATACGCGCCAGCGTATCGTGATCGCGCAGCGCGCTGCGCAGGCGTTTTGCCACCACGCGCAGCAGCTCATCACCAATCTGATGGCCGAGCGCATCGTTGACGTTTTTAAAGTTGTCGAGATCGAGACACAGCGTGGCACTAACTTGACTGGCGTGGCTGTCAACGCGCAGCGCTTCACTCAGCTTCTGGCGGAACAGCACGCGGTTTGGCAGGCTGGTGAGATTATCGTGATGCGCCATATGCCGGATGCGTGCATCGGCTTCTCGCTGATCGGTAACGTCCTCGACGATCAGCATCACGTAGTTTTGCCGCATATCTTTGCCGCTGATGGTGGTGGCGCGCGTATGTAGAATGCGCTCGCCGCCCGCCGTCAGCAGCAGCTGTTCGCGCGAATGAATGCCTTCGCTGCGCAGCGCCACATCCGCCAGGCTGTTGAAGTAATCACCCAGTTCCGCCGACATACATTCGTGCGGGCGTTTATGCATGATCAGCGCTTTATTGATGCCGAACAGTTGCTCAGCTTTGTCATTCACCATCAAAATTTCCCGGCTGATGGCGTCTTCGACAATCACACATGAGGGAATATTGCTGATAATGGTATCGAGGAAGCCCGAAAGCTCGGACATTTTGGCACTTTGCGACTGCGCCAAATCCCGCGCGCGCAGCAACTGCTGTTCGTTTTCACGACGTTCGGTAACATCGCGGGTGATTTTGGCGAAACCAATCAATCTGCCGGTTTCATCATAAATCGCCTCAATCACCACGTGCGCCCAAAATGCCGAACCATCTTTGCGGTAGCGCCAGCCTTCATCTTCGAAACGACCGGTTTTTAATGCAATGCCCAGATTCGCTTCAGGCATGTTGGCATTTCGCTCGGCTGAACTGTAAAACACCGAGAAATGCTGACCGATAATCTCGTCAGCGATATAGCCTTTGGCGCGCTGGGCACCAAAATTCCAGTTCACCACGCGGCCCTGTACATCCAACATATAAATGGCGTAATCGCGCACGCCTTCCACCAACAGACGGAAGTTTTTCTCCTGCTCGTGTTGTTTGCGCAGCAGCGCCTGCTGCTCGGTGCAATCACGGGTGATTTTGGCATAGCCGATCAGCTTGCCAGAATCATCACGAATCGCGTCAATGATGACATGTGCCCAAAACGCGCTGCCATCTTTCCGATAACGGTAACCTTCATCTTCGAAACGGCCGGTTTTAAAGGCGGTAGAGAGGTTTTTTTCCGGGATATGGTTTTTCCGATCCTGCGCGCTGTAGAAACGCGAGAAGTGCTGCCCAACGATTTCTTCGGCCACGTAGCCTTTCGCGCGCTGTGCGCCTACGTTCCAATTTTCGACGTTGCCGTCCAGATCGAGCATGTAGATGGCGTAATCGCTGACGCCTTCCACCAGCATACGGAAACGCTGTTCCTGCTCGCGCTGTTTGCGTTGCTGCTCCTGCTGCTCGGTGCAGTCGCGGGTGATTTTGGCAAAGCCTAACAGCTCGCCATACTCATCGCGTATCGCATCAATGACAACATGTGCCCAAAATGCGCTGCCATCTTTGCGGTATCGCCACCCTTCTGTTTCAAAGCGTCCGGTGGCTGTCGCTATCGACAGTCCGCGCTGTGGCGCACCGTTTTTACGATCGTCTTCGCTGTAGAACAGTGCAAAATTTTTCCCCACGATCTCATCGGGCGTGTAACCTTTGGCGCGCTGTGCTCCCGCGTTCCAGTTGGCCACGGTGCCATCGGGTTTGAGCATGTAAATGGCGTAATCCACTACGCTCTGCACCAATAATCGGTACATGACGTCAGAGCTATTATTCATCATTATTCGCCTATTGCTGGCTTGGTATCGTCGAAAAATTAAGAAAATTCTTAATTATCCTGCAGACTTAAGCGCAAATACGCAGCGCTGACAAGCGCTATTCGTCCACAGACAAATGTTGGTAGGTCAGTTATCGGCAATGGCGAGAAAATGTTCAGTGGGATACTTAACCCAATATCCTGTGTTGACGGCGCCGTGACATCACTGTCCGCCCAGGTTGTAGCGGCGCAATTTATTGCGCATTTCCCAAGAGAGCGGAGTGTACAGAGCGCGATAAATCGCGCCGCTACGAGGATGTGCGTGCTGCAAGCCGAATTACAAATGCATCCCGATATAGCGCTCATAACGCGCAGGCTTCACCCGCGTGAGATCCACCAGCACCAAACCATCGATACAGTGATTGAAATCGGGATCGCTGCCGAAATCGATAAACTGCACGCCGCCCGGCTCGCACACCTCGGAATATTGTTTGTAGAGCGTGGGAATAGCGGTGCCGAGATTCGCCAGCAGATGTTTCAGACGCCGCAAATCTTCGCTGTAGTTATCGCCGGTAAACTGTGCCAGCACTTCTGGCAGCGAGGCCGGATAAGGGCGACGCGAGGTCGCCAGCGGCAGTTCAGTTGGGAAATAGAGGCGATAAAACGCCACCAGCAGATCGCGCGCGGCCAGCGGCATGCCACCGGAAATCGATACCGGACCAAACAGGTAGCGTGTTTCGGGATATTTAGCGAGGTAGGCGCCAATGCCCATCCACAGGTAATCGAGGCCTCGTTTGCCCCAATAAGCAGGCTGAATAAAGCTACGCCCCAGCTCCAGCCCCTGATTGATGATCGGCAACATGCGCTCGTCGTAGTGGAACAGGCTGTCGCTGTAAATACCTTCCAGCCCACGGCGTGCCAGCTGTTCAGCCCCTGGAATGAAGCGATAAGCACCAACGATCTCCAATGCATCGTCATCCCACAGAATCAGGTGATAATAATCGTCATCGTATTTATCCAGATCGCGACGACGACCGCTGCCCTCGCCCACCGCGCGAAATGACACTTCACGTAAACGACCAAGCTCACGTAGCAGCGGCACCCAACTGGCGCCGTTGCGTCGCCACAGGTAGATCTGCTTGCCATCCGGCAATGTGCCGAGTCGCTCGCTCTCCATCAGGGCTTTTTTTAGCTCGGCGCGATCTTCCGGGCGTGCAATCGCCGCTGCGGTCTGAAACAAGCCACGCCGTCCCTGACCAATACGATAAAGATGTTTGCGCAGCCGCTTCGCCAGCTCCTTGCCGGGTGTGTGGCCATCATGCCAATTGGCAAAGGGGATTTGCTCACCGATGTGCAGCTTGATGCGCGCACCGCGCTGGCGAAACATCTCGCGGACCAGCATCAGCAGCGCCAGCGGTGAGGCAATTTTTGCCGCCGCGTAGAACGCCAGGCTGTTACGCCCCACCACATGTACTGGCACGATAGGCGCGCGGGCGCGGGCGGCGAGACGCAGGAAACTGTGATGCCAGTGACGATCGCGCACGCCACGGCTGGATAGGCGCGACACTTCACCTGCCGGGAAGATGATCAGCACGCCTTGATTATCCAGGTGCTGCTGCATTTGCGTGAGCTGTTCGCGGCTGGTGCGGTTGCTCATGTTATCCACAGGCAACATCATGTTGTTGATCGGCTCCAGCATCATCAACATGCGGTTGGCAACGATTTTCACATCGCGCCGCACCTGTGAAACTGCGGCCAGCAGCGCCAAACCATCCAGCGCACCGAGCGGATGGTTAGCCGCAATCACCACCGGCCCGCGCGTGGGGATCTGCTCCAAATCGCGCTCGCTCAGTTCACAGCGCACATCAAGATGCTCCAGCACCTGCTCCACCATATCCACACCTTTGAGGTGGCGATAGCGCGCAGCAAAGGCCTGGAATTCATGCTCGCGCACCACCCATTTCAGGACGCTTTTTTGCCAGTCCGCCGGTTGGTGGCCTGGCCAGTAAGTATCGAGAAGCTGATCAACTGAAAACATTCTTCACCTTTTTATACGCAGCGATTTATCGCCTCGACGTTAAAACGGCTTGTTTTCAGATTTATGACTGTGGCGCTGCAATATCAGATAAAGCAGGACGCCGCTTTGTTCTGACGCATGAAGAAAAACAATTGACCTTAAATCCGCAAATTCAAGACATAGCTTAAATCATATTGTTAAGCCCCATGAATTAATCTGGTCACACCTCTGTGTTGTGTTTCTTTTATGGGTCTTTATACCCTTGCGTCTTTTCTTTTTTTCTGGACTACACATATGATTCATACGGTATTTATTGTTGATGACCATCCGTTAATCTGTGCGGGTATTCAGGCACTGTTAGATTCTTATCACTATTCAATTGTCGGTATTGCACAAAAAGGAGAAATGCTGATTACCGAGCTGCACCAAATGCGTCCAGATGTTGTACTCCTCGATCTTACTATGCCCGGCCGGGCAGGCATTCCACTGATAGCGGATATTAAACGTGCGCTTCCAGAACAGAAAATCATCGTATTTACCGCATCAGAAAGCCTTTTTTATCAACGCTGTTGCCTGCAATTAGGCGTTGAAGGCTATGTCTACAAGCGTGGAGATCTGGATACCCTGATTACCGCAATAAAAGAAGTGGAACGCGGTAACCGTTTTTATCCGATTACGCATGCTGCCGCTGACAGTGGAGAATTGATTGAGAGTGAGAAATTGATGAGTTTGACTCGCCGTGAATTGATTGTATTGGTCAAGCTGGCTTCTGGAATGACTAATAAAGAAATTGCTTCACAATTGCAGCTCAGCAGTAAAACCGTGAGTACCTATAAAATAAAAATTCTACGCAAGTTAGGATTGAAAGGGATTAGCGGAATTAATACGACAGCGAAACTGAACGAATTGGTGTAATGACTCGGGTGCGCGGCATTGCGCATCCTTTTCAAGCCTTATGTCGTTAAAGCCAATAATACTGATGGCTTACTCCATAAAAAGTTGTTTTGCATCATGGAAATCATGATTATTTTTCGGGTTGTGCCAGGTTAACATTTTCCCTTAAGTTTTTTCACTCTGTGTCGCCAGTGTTGTATCTATCAGACTGGAGAAAAAACATGATTGTTTATACCTATTGGGTTGACCTTCCTGGCCACGACAAGCCGGCTTACCTAGAGTTGTGCAGAAAGAGTTGGTTGAACAACACGCCCAACCTTGAAGTCATCACCATCAATCATAAAAACATTTATGAATTCATCCCTAAAAAGATCTTACCCCCCATATTTTTTAAATTCTCTCTGGCAATGCAATCAGACATCGTCTCGGCTTGGGTACTGACAATGTTCGGTGGTCTATTTATTGACTCTGATACCATCATCACTCGAAACATTAATGATATGCCTTTCGGTAAAACAGATAAGCTGACTGCATTTGGCTATCCATCGTTAAAGTCTGTTCATCTGGCTGTTTTATCCGCGAATAAACGTAATAAGCTCACCGCTGCATGGTTTGCCGAAATTTTGAAACGTTTAAAAAATCCCAGTGGTGGAATTTCCTGGGACTATGTTGGCAATGGCATCCTTGATCCACTGATACAAAGTGGCGATTTTGATGAGCAGTTTCATATAGTTGACGCAACTGAAGCAGGGAATATTTTAGAGTTTTCGCAGCCTGAAAAAGAGCCCTGGGAGCGCTATTGGTCATACTATTTCATGCCAGATGCCACCAGGGATTTTTCAAGCGAATTGGCAAAGTGCAAATGTGGGATTATTTCGCTTCACAATTCATGGACGCCAGCTAATTTCAAATCGTTAAGTGAGAATGCTATAAAAAACATGAAAAACGATTTTTTACTTCCTTACATCCTAATAGAAGCGAATAGCTAGCTTGAACTTATGTTGCACATCATTATCTCTTGACACTTACACGCTGCCTATCACTTATAACTGCAACGGCGGCAGTTGGGAAAATACGCTCAGCAACCCTTTGCTCCACAGTTGACGAATTTGTGAATAATACGGATGCTGCTCAGTGATGTGATATTGCTCACTGTCGCTGAAACTGTCCGTGCGATACACCATTACATCGAGCGGTAAACCGACTGAAATATTGCTCGCCAGCGTGGAATCCATCGAAATCAAGGCGCACTGCATCGCCTGGCTAAGCGGCGTTTCGTAGCGCAGCACGCGGTCAATGATCGGTTTGCCGTATTTACTTTCACCAATCTGGAAATACGGCGTATCGACGCTGGCTTCGATGAAGTTGCCCTGCGGATAGATTTGGAACAGCCGCGGCTCCTCGCCACGAATCTGTCCGCCCAGCAGCAGCGTGCCGCCAAACTCCTCACCATCGCGCTTAATCACTTCGCGCAGCGTTTCACCCACCATCAGTGCAATGTCATACAGCGATCGTTGATTCAGCAAATTGGGCTGGTCATCATCACCGTTATGACGTCGCAGCAGGCTCAGCACGCTTTGCGTAGTGGCCAGATTGCCAGCACTTTGCAGTACCAGCGTGCGTTCATCATCTACCTGAAACACATGCAATTTACGGAATGAGGAAATATGATCGACGCCCGCATTGGTCCGCGAATCGGATACAAAAATCATCCCTGACGATAAACGCATTGCCACACAATAAGTCATAGTTACGCCTGTTCAGATTACTACTGCGCCTGCACCTGAAGCACCGCAGCCACCGCCAGCATATCTTCACCGCCGCCGCCCAGCCGCATACCGCGCACGGGACAAGCATCAAGATAATCCACGCCCACCGCCAGCCGTAAATGCTGGCGCGTGCTGCGGGTATTATTGGTGATATCAAAGCTGTGCCAACTGCCATCCAGCCAGGCTTCAACCCAGGCGTGAGTGGCGACGTGCTCAACGTTTTCAGTATAGAGATAGCCACTAACATAGCGCGCCGGAATCCCCAGACTGCGACAGCAGGCGAGAAACACGTGACTGTGATCCTGGCAAACGCCGCTGCCGGCGGCAAATACTTTCGCAGCGGTATCCGTCACCTGTGTACTGCCGGGGCGATACGGCATTTTCAGCAGCAGTTCGTCCATCAATTTCTCCAGGCTGGCGAGCGGCTTTTCCGGCCGCCAGTAACGCTGGGCAAATTCGCGGATCTCCGGATTGGGCTGCGTCAACGGCGTGGCGCGCAGAAACACCAATGGTGACAAAGCGCATTCCGGATCGGGCGCCCACTCGCCGGCATCGAGAATCTCTACCACGCCGCGCGCGGCGATATCGAGCTGCTGATGCGGCGTATCCAGCGTCAGCACATGCATCACATTGCCATAAGCATCCTGCGTGCAGGTGGCTTCACACGGCAGCTCCAGATCCCACGAGATAATGTGCTGGTGCACCGAGTTTTGCGGTGTCAGGCGCAAATACTGGGTGCTGAGTTTCACCTGCTGCTCGTAGGCGTAACGGGTTTTATGCTCGATGTTCAGTCTCATTTCGCCTCCAGATAGGTGTGATTGATGCTGTCTGCTAGCGCATTGAGGCGCGTCAGGAATTCATTGAGCCAGTGAGTTAACCCTTCATGCGTCAGGCTTTCCCAGGTGCTAAAACGCATTTCAGCCAACAGTACGGTGATCAGATAACGCGGACGATCTTCGCCGCTGCTGCCGATCTGTTCGAGCTGGGTGGCGATCTCATCGATACAGGAGTGCAGCGATCGCGGACTTTCGCTGCGCAGGATCAGCATCTCGTTGACCAGATCCGGCATCAGTTGCTGTTTGAAGATCGCGTTGTAAGCCTCACGCGCGGAAACCGCGCGCAGCAAAGTATCGAGGCGGTAATACTCGCGCACCGAATCCGACTGCTGCTCCATCAGTTGTTGATTGACGCTCAGCAAACGCGCGGTGCCGTCGCTGCGCTCCATCAGGGTGCCGATGCGGATAAAACTCATGGCATCGCCGCGCAGCAAGGTACCGAACATCGCGCCGCGAAACAGATGTGAGCGCTCTTTCACCCAATCGAAAAAGGTATCGGCGCTGGCGCTGGTGATGCCGCGCCGCCGCGTATTACGCATCTCAATCCACGTTGAATTGATGCTCTCCCACACTTCCGATGACAAACTGCCGCGCACCGCATGCGCGTTATTCCACGCCTGCTGCCAGCAGCTGAAAATGCTGCACGGATTGCGATCGTCGAGGGCAAAGAAGTTGAACAGCTGCGGCATGGTGAACCGGCCGTTGAGGGTTTCAAACAGCTCACGCGTGCCAGTGAGATTGAGCGGCAGCAGCAGATCGTCACCCTGGTCACCGCGCACCGGCATTAACGACAAACGGTTGGTGACATCTAACACGCGTGCGAGATGTTCTGCGCGTTCGAGATAGCGCGCCATCCAATAAAGGCCACTGGCCGTGCGGCTTAGCATGATGCGTCATCCTCCAAAACCCACGTGTCCTTGGTACCGCCGCCCTGCGACGAGTTCACCACCAGCGATCCTTCGTTCAGCGCTACGCGGGTTAAGCCGCCGGGCACCAGGCGAATATCCGCGCCGCACAGCGCAAACGGACGCAGATCGATATGGCGCGGCGCGAGGCCGTTGTCGATAAAGGTGGGACACGTTGAAAGCGACAATGTGTCCTGCGCGATGTAGTTTTCCGGCCGTGCTTTGAGGAGATCGCGGAAATCACTCAGCTCCTGCTGGCTCGCCACCGGTCCGATCAACATGCCGTAACCCCCGGCGCCGTGAACCTCTTTCACCACCATTTTTGCCAGGTTAGCGAGCACATAGGTGAGATCCTGCGGTTTGCGGCATTGCCAGGTCGGCACGTTATTGAGGATCGGATCTTCGTCGAGGTAGAAGCGGATCATATCCGGCACATAGGGGTAGATCGATTTGTCATCGGCGACGCCGGTACCAATGGCATTGGCCAGCACCACGTTGCCGGCTCGATAGACTGACAACAGACCTGGCACCCCGAGCATTGAATCCGGGCGGAACGCCAGCGGATCGAGGAAGGCATCATCGACGCGGCGATAAATCACATCCACTTTGCAGGGCCCGGCGGTGGTGCGCATCATCACCGCGCCATTTTTAACGAACAGATCGGCGCTCTCCACCAGCTCGACGCCCATCTGCTGCGCGAGGAAGCTGTGTTCGAAGTAGGCGCTGTTAAAGCGTCCCGGCGTCAGCACCACCACCACCGGATCGTTGACCGGCGAGCTTTCACGCAGGGTTTGCAGCAGATGCGAAGGATAGCGCTCGACCGGCGCGATGTGCTGATCGGCAAACAGCTCAGGATAGAGGCGCATCATCATCTTACGGTTCTCCAGCATGTAGGAGACGCCAGACGGCGTGCGCAGATTGTCCTCCAGCACGTAATATTCACCGTCGTTATTGCGCACCATATCCACGCCGACAATGTGCGCGTAGAGGTTGCGATGCAGATCGACGCCTTGCATACAGGGCTGGTATTGATCGTTCACCAGCACCTGTTCGGCCGGCACAATACCGGCTTTAAGGATCAGTTGCTGATGGTAGATGTCGTGCAGGAAGGCGTTGAGGGCTTGTACGCGTTGGCGAATGCCGCGATCGAGCATCGCCCATTCACGCGCCGGTATGATGCGCGGCACACTGTCGAAGGGAATTAAACGTTCCGCTCCACCGTCATCACCATAGACGTTGAAGGTGATGCCGACGCGATGAAACAGCAGTTCCGCCTCTTCGCGCTTACGCGCCACAGCATCGACGTCCGCCTGTTGTAACCATTCCCAGTATTGCTGGTAGTGAGCGCGGTGTTTGCCATCGCTCAGCAACATCTCATCATACAAGTGCGATGCTATCTGGTAGCTTTCTTTCATGATTTACCCGGCGCTTGTCAGAGGACCTCATTCTCTCCTGCACAAACTGTGCCAGAGGCTTGCCCCCGGCATGGCACACGCGCCGCGCGAATAGAAATGGCGGTTTTGCACTTTACTGGTGCATTAGCTGCTGCGCGATTGGCAGCCAGATCTCCGTCATCGCGCCTTCGCCACCGGTAAAGGGATCGCGGTGCGGCAGTGGAACATGCTGGATCTGCTCTTTCGACGCACGTAAACGTGAAGGCTCATCACGCACGGTGTCGGGGGACATCCCTTCAGGATAGGCGCCAACGGTGAAAAAATCCTCTGAGGCAAACACCTGTTTGTGACCGACACCGGCGGGGATCAGCACCGCATCGCCTTCGCGCAGCGTCACCATGCGACCGCTGTCGCCGCCAAACAACACTTCTGCCCAGCCGGCAGCGACGCCCAACACTTCATGGGTATTCGGGTGATAGTGCGTATAGGGGAAGATCGGCGCACGCCACGCGGCGGGCCAACCGTTGCGGGTAAAGGTTTTTTCAAACCAGGCAGCGCTGTCTTCCGCCTCCTCTTCATCCGGCACAATGCCTGGCCAGATGATCAGCGGCAGCGGGCTGTTGGGTACGCCGCCGGAGGGCAGCGACAGCATCAAATGTTGAGGATTGCTGGAGGATCCAGCAGAAAAGGTGCCGGCGGCGAAAGACATCAGTAACAGCAGGCTGGAGTGGTTGGCAGTCATACTCTTTCTCCGGTTAATCACGTTGCTTAATTGTGGCTTACCGAAGGCAATTTGCAATGTGCGCCCGCCGACAAAATTCACATAAAAGAATGATTTAGCTAACTAAAGCCAAATTAGTTAGCAACATAATTAACATGTTGTGCGGGGGTTAACCCGGTCGCCATGAATGGCGACCCTACGGATTCGTAGGGGGCGCATTTATGCGCACCTGGCCGCAAAGCGCATGAATTTCAGGCAAAAAAAACCGGTGGATTTCGCCACCGGTCGAATCAAAAAACGATTCAAAGGCACTGACAGGTTATCGCAGGCGCTCAGCGATGGGTTTCACGACGTTCTCCCCTTCGCGGCCATAAAACTGGAACAGGGTTTCGGCTGCTGCATCGGTTAATACCAGGATCTCAATACGGCGATTGCGCGCACTCATGGGATCGTCTCGATCTCGCGGCATGCGTGACGCCATGGCATTAACCTGCAACACACGCGCACTCTCTAATCCACCACGCTCCAGCGCACGGCGCGCCGCTAAAGCACGATCGCCGGACAGATTCCAGTTGTTGTAGGCGGCGTTGCCACTGTATTTCGCGGCATCGGTGTGGCCGCTGATCATGATTTTGTTGTCGATGCGGTTAAACACCGGGCCGAGTTCCGTCAATAATTTCTGGAAGAACGGCGTTAATACCGCACTGCCGCGCGGGAACATCATGCGATCCTGATCGTCCTGAATCA
The DNA here is from genome assembly GCA_900068845.1 of Enterobacter ludwigii. Lineage (GTDB taxonomy): Bacteria > Pseudomonadota > Gammaproteobacteria > Enterobacterales > Enterobacteriaceae > Pantoea > Pantoea ludwigii_A. The sequence continues at coordinate 234,006 of CEFQ01000004.1, read as the reverse complement.
GGATGCGTAGCCCCTGCGGCAGGGTTTCCAGCATCAAATAATTCTGTGCGTTATAGCTGTTGATCATCTGCTGCAGCTGGCTTTGCAGCAGCGCCAGTTCGCTATCAGAACGTGATAGCACGCTGTCCAAATCTTCCTGTGGCTTACTGCCGTTGCTCAAGCTGACATCAGCCGAGGAGTTGCTCACGCTCGCGTTCTGCATCGGCGGTGAAATGGCGATGGTTTCGCCAATAATCGACGATCCCGCGCCCCGTGAGTCTTCAACATTAAACGGATTGAAGCCCGAGCCTTCAAATACCGAGGTGCCGTTTAGCTGCGCGACAATCTCTTTACGCTCGTCCTCGCTCACTGACCCCATGATCCACAGCACCATAAACAGCGCCATCATCGCCAACGTAAAGTCAGCAAACGCCACTTTCCACGCACCGCCGTGATGGCCGTGATGCGCCTTCTTGCCACCGCGTTTGATGATCAATTTTGTGGTGGTGACCAAAGGGGCCGAGCGTATCTCCGAAGTGTCGGCGCGCTTTACGCTGGATGCATTGCCGGGCAAACAGATGGCGATCGATGCCGATCTGAATGCCGGTTTGATTAATCAGGAACAGGCTGGTCTGCGCCGTAAAGATGTTGCAAATGAAGCCGATTTCTACGGCGCAATGGACGGTGCTTCTAAGTTCGTGCGGGGTGATGCGATCGCTGGGATCATGATCCTGATGATCAGCGTGATCGGCGGGATTTTGATTGGCGTGTTCAAGCACGGTTTACCGGCGGGACAAGCGTTCGAACAGTATGTATTGCTGACCATCGGTGATGGTTTAGTGGCGCAGATTCCATCGCTGCTGCTCTCAACCGCAGCGGCAATTATCGTGACGCGCATCAGCGATGGCGCGGACATGGGCGATGACATTAAGTCACAGCTGCTGGCGCGCCCGGGCACGCTGTATACCGCCGCCGCCGTGATGTTTGTGCTGGCGATAGTGCCAGGTATGCCGCATCTGGTGTTCCTGATTTTCACCGCCATGCTGCTGTTTGCCGCCTGGCGTCAAAGCCGTGGCGTCAAAGCGCCGACGCAAGACCACAACGATATGGAAGCGATCAACCAGGCGCTGACGCAGCCGGAAGATCAGCCCGCCATCGGCTGGGATAACATTCCGATGGTGGAGCCGATCGGCCTGAATCTCGGCTACAAGCTGGTGACGCTGGTGGATAAAGGCAAAGGTGCGCCGCTGACGCTGCGTATGCGCGGCGTGCGACAAGTGGTGTCAGAAACCAGCGGTGTGCTGCTGCCGGAGATCGCGTTGCGTGAGGATTTCCACCTCAAACCGGCACAGTACGCGATTAAGATCAACGGGGTGCGCACCGCTGTCGGTGAAGTGCATGCCGATCGTTTGATGGCGATCCCTACGCCGGAACAGTACGGTGAAATCGATGGCCTATTGGATACCGATCCCGCCTACGGCATGGCCGTGACCTGGATTTTGCCCGAGCAGAAAGCCAAAGCGTTGAATTTGGGGTATCAGGTGGTGGATTGCGCCAGCGTGGTGGCCACGCATGTCAACAAAGTGGTGCGTGAGAATCTGCCGGAGCTGTTTAACTACGATGACATTACGCAGCTGCATCAGCGCCTGGCGAGCGTTGCGCCTAAGTTATCAGAGGATGTGAACGCGGCGGTGAATTTCAGTTTGCAGCTCAAGGTGTATCGCCTGCTGTTGAACGATCAGGTATCGCTGAAGGACATCACCACCATCGCCACCACCTTGCTGGAGAGCGCGGCGATCACCAAAGATCCGATTCTGTTGACCTCCGATGCACGTTACGCCCTGCGTCGGGCGATGGTGGCCGCGATTGCGCCGGATAACAAACCGCTGTCAGCGTATACGCTGGAAAACAGCCTGGAAAATCTGCTGCTGGCGGCGCTGAATCAGGCGCAGCAAGCCGGCAAAGTGGCGCTGGATAGCTTCCCGGTGGATCCGAATATTTTGACGCAGCTGCAGAGCACGCTGCCGGTGATGATGGAGCAGCTCAAAGCGCAAAACCTGACGCAGGTGCTGCTGGTGACGCCGCAGTTAAGACCGCTGATCGCGCGTTATGCGCGCCTGTTTGCCAAGGGCTTGCATGTGCTGTCGTACAACGAAGTGCCGGATGATGCCAATTTGCAGATTGTAGGACAGGTTACGTAGATGGTGCTGGCTGTCCCTTGGTGGGTGCTCGCTGTTCCTTGTATGTGCTCGCTGTTCCTTCGTATGTGCTCGCTGTTCCTTGTATGTGCTCGCTGTCCCCCATCCCGGCCTTCCCCCGCTTGCGGGGGAAGGAGATGCTGCCACATGCTATTTCAGAGCTGGCATATTGCAGCATCTTCCTCCCCCATTTATGGGGGAGGACCGAGGAGGGGGACAGCGAGCACCTGTTAGGGGACAGCGAGCACGAGCTAATCCGCCAACGCCGCCATAATCACCGCAAAAACGGCATCCGACTTCTGTATTACCTCATGATTCCAAAATCTCAGTACGCGCCAGCCATGTCTGTTTAGCCGTTGCGTGCGTTCATCGTCATATCTGACATTTTCGCCATGTTGAGATCCGTCGAGCTCAATCACTAGCCGCTTCTCCAGGCAGGCAAAAGCCAAAATATAGGGACCAAAAGCATACTGTCGGCGAAATCGCATTCCGCTACATTGTCTGGCACGCAATAGAGACCATAGCGTTCGTTCTGCTACCGTCATGTTATTTCTTAACTCCCGGCAGCGCTGTACTTGATGTCGCATCCTTGTCGTTCCAAATGCACATCCTGTTCTCGCTATAACCTCATCTCAACCCTTGCCGTACTCTCTTGCGCGACAGATCCCAACTGTTATAAAAAAACACACCGAATCTGTCTCTAATTCGCTTCACTGTTATGTGCTTTACTGGCAGGCAGTGATAATTAGAGGTGAACAATGGACGCGATTAAACAAATCCTGCTCGACGAAATCGATACGCTGAACCGTGACGAACTGCGTGATAATCGCCCGCGCTTTAGCTTCTCGTTTTTGAAAAAACACCCCGGACTCTGGGCCGCCATGTACTTATGCTACGGACTCAGCGTCGCGCTGATTTTTACCACCGACATGCTCGGCTGGCCGGCGTTCTGGTTTGCCACGGTGTTTGTGCTGGTGATGAGCGTGCTGATGCTGATGGACATCAACCCCAAATACCGCTTCGAAGATATCGATACGCTGGATCTGCGGGTTTGCTACAACGGCGAGTGGTATTACGTGCAGCCGGTTTCACAGCAGGCGCTGAATAAGATTCTGGATAACCCGCACACGCCGGATCGCGTGCGCAGCGGTATTGATCGTTTGATGAAGCAGAAAGGTGAAGTGGATTTCTATGACGTCTACTATCTCACCTGGGGCCACCAGCAGGCGGCCAAGGTTTAACGGTTCAGCCCGGCAATCAGTTTGCCCAACGTTTCCACCGCCGCCTCGGCGCGTGTATCCCACGGCCAGGCGGTATTGAAGCGGAAACAGTGGCTGAAACCTTCGCTGCTGGAAAACAGCTGGCCGGGCGCAATGCTGATCCCTTCGCGCAACGCTAAATGGTACAGCTCGGTGGTATTCATGTGCGCCGGCAGCGCAATCCAGAGGAAATAGCCGCCCGGCGTATCGCTGATGCTCGCATCGACAGGCAGAACACGGCGCAGCGCCTGTTGCGCCAACTGCTTACGCTTTGCCAGCGTCTGACGCAGCTTCTTCAAATGCGCATCGTAACTGCGCGTGCTGAGGAAATCGGCGAGCGCCAGCTGCATTGGCGCGCTGGTCGAGAGCGTACTCATCAGCTGAATGCGCTGCACCCGCTGCGCATGCCGTCCTGCTGCCACCCAACCGACGCGAAATCCCGCCACCAGATTTTTCGAGAAACTGCCGCAGTGCAGCACGTTGCCGTCGCGATCAAAGGCTTTCGCCGGTAGCGGTTTGTCATGACCTTCATAGAGATCGCCATAAACATCGTCTTCAATCATCGCCACATTGTAGCGTGCCAGCAGTTCCACCAGCTGTTGCTTGCGCACTGCGCTCAAGGTAAAGCCGAGCGGATTTTGCCGGTTGGTCATCAGCCAGCAGGCTTTTACGGGCCAGCGCTGTAGCGCCTGCTCCAGCTCATCCAGATCCATGCCGTGTTCCACATCACTGGCGATGGCAATGGCATTAAGCTTGAGACGTTCAATCGCCTGTAGCGCGCCATAAAAGGAGGGATTTTCGAGGATCACCCAATCACCGGGTTCGGTGACGGCTTGCAGGCTCAGATTGAGCGCTTCCATTGCGCCGTTGGTGATAACAATGTCATCCGGCGACAGCGTTATGCCCTGCTGCGCATAGCGTTGGGCCAGAATTTTACGTAGCGCTTCATTGCCTGGCGGCAGGTTGTTAAGCGCATCGGTGGGTTTCAAATTGTGCGAGACCTTCACCAGCGAGCGCATCAGCTGGCGCTGCGGGAACAGCTCGGGATCGGGAAACGCTGAGCCAAACGGCATGATGGCGGGATTGCGCGTGGCTTGCAGCACGTCAAACACGAAGCTGTTGGTATCAGCCTGATCGGTTTTGGCGATCGCCTGCGTTGGCAGTCGGGGACGGCTTTCGGCGGCGCGCGGGGCCACGTAGTAGCCGGATTGCGGCTTCGAGACGATCCAACCCTGGCTTTCCAGCACTTCGTAGGCGTGCATCACCGTCATCAGACTCAGCCCGCTCTGCTCCGCCTGTTGGCGTAGCGACGGCAGTTTTTCACCTGGCGGCCAAATGCGTGCCTCGATTTGCGTACGAAGCTGTTCCACCAACTGCTGATATTTCGCCACCCGAACTCCAATGTAGAGGATTTGGCGGCTAGTTTCCCTCACCCTAACCCTCTCCCGCAAGCGCAGGAGAGGGAATGAGTCGGTGTTAAGGCACGCTCTCCAGCGCTAACGCTTCTTCATAAAAATTCGGCAACTCACCAATGCGTTCCGGCGGCACCGGTTTACCCAGCAAATACCCCTGCAACGTATCGCAGCCTAAACCGGTGAGGAACGTCTGCTGATCCTGGGTTTCAACGCCTTCGGCGACCACTTTCAGCTGCAGCGACTGCGCCAGCGCGACAATGGCGGAGACGATGGTGGCATCTTCTGAGTTGGCCTGCAGCTCGTTGACAAAGGCGCGATCGATTTTCAGCTCGCTGGCCGGTAAACGCTTAAGATACAACAAGCTGGAGTAGCCCGTACCGAAATCATCAATCGACGCCTTTACGCCCATGTTGGTGAGCTCGGTAAGGATGCGCACGCTCTCTTCCGGGTCGCGCATCGCCGTGGTTTCGGTGACTTCCAGCGTCAGCAATTCCGCTGGGATTCGATGCTGTTCCAGCGCCCTGGTGACGATTTCCACCAGGTTACTTTGTTCAAACTGCAGGGACGATAGATTGACCGCCACCGACCAGTGCGGATGCCCCTGCAGATGCCATGAGCGCAGCTGACGACAGGCTTCGTTGATCACCCAATTGCCAATACTCACAATCATGCCGGTCTTCTCCGCCATCGGCAGGAAGGTGTCGGGTGCCAGCAGACCGCGCGTTGGATGCTGCCAACGCAGCAGCGCTTCAAAACCGAGGATGGGCCCGCTCGGCGCACAGTATTTAGGTTGATAGAATAGCCGAAGCTCCTGATTATCCAGCGCTTGCCACAAATCGTTATTCAGCTGCAACTGCGACTGCGCCAGCATATTCATCGACGGCTGGAAGAAAGTGTAACCGTTGCGACCATTGTTTTTGGTGTGGTACATGGCGGCATCGGCGTTAAACATCAGCTCGCGCTCGTCTTTGCCATCGCCGGGATAGACCGCAATACCAATACTCAGCGACACCACCAGCTCATAGCGCGAGATATCGAACGGACGATCCACCGCTTTGACCAGCGTATCGGCCACGGCGGCGGCATCGTTGGGATCATCAATCTCCAGCAGCAGCACAAATTCGTCGCCGCCCATGCGCGCTAACGTGTAGTGCCCTTTCATCTGGCCGGTCATGCGCTCGGTAACGCCAATCAGCAAATTGTCGCCAACGTGGTGACCAAAGGCATCGTTAACCGCTTTGAAACCGTCGAGGTCCATAAACATCAGCGCAAACTGCGACTTTTCGCGGTTGGCTTTATTGATGGCTTGCTCCAGGCGGTCTTCTAACAGAATGCGGTTAGGCAAACGCGTCAGGTTATCGTGCAGCGCCAGCTGCGCCAGCTCACGATTGGCCTCAGCCAGCGAGTGCGCGAGGATTGAAGTACGCGCCTGCAGACGTGCATCCAGCATCGAGACCAGCAAGGTGATACCGAGGATCGCCAGCGTCACTACAGTCACCACCACCGCCAGCCAGTTACTGTTGACGCCCATGTGCGTCGCGTGGCTTTGCATCGGGAAGTTGGCGGCCGCCATGCCGGTATAGTGCATGCCGGCAATCGCACAGCCCATCACCACTGACGCGCCAAGGCGTAATAGCGTGACGCGACCATGTCCTTCGCGCAGGTTAAACGCCAGCCACAGCGCAGCGCCCGAGGCCACCAGCGCAATCGCCACCGATGCCGCCACCCAGCCCCAATTCCAGGTGATACCGGGGGAAAACATCAGCGCCGCCATACCGGTGTAGTGCATGGCCACCACGCCGGAACCCAGCACAAACGCGCCGCCACACAGTCGTGACCACGGCAAGGTACTGGTGGAGCACACCAGCCACAGGGCAAAAAATGAGGCCAGCACCGCCACCACCATGGAGGTGACGGTTAGTATAGGGTCGTAGCTCATAACCATGTCGAGGCTCATCGATAACATACCGATGAAGTGCATCGCCCAGATGCCGATGCCCATGGCGAATCCACCGCCGAATAACCAAACCAGCGCCACCTTGCCAGTTGAGGAAGCCACGCGTCCTGCCATATCAAGTGCAGTAAACGAGGCCAGCATCGCCACCAGGATCGAGACGATGACGGTAAACGAGTCGTACGAAGTCACTAACATAGTGATTTCCCAAGTTAAAGCCGGTGTAAGTCAGCTGTGGTGTTGTTATTAAATAGGTGGAATCTGTTGGTTTTATTGTAGGAATTATCGGCAGCGAGCCCGCCGATCTGAGTCTTTGAACGATGAAACCTTCCGATGCGGAAGAAAATAAAAATTGTTTATTGCGCGCCAGCCATCGATACAACGTTATCGGTAAACGGCAGCGGCACGCTAAGCGCAGCGGTAAATTCGCCAATACGCTCTGCGGGTGTCGGCTTGCCGAGCAGATACCCTTGCAGCGTGTCGAAGCCTAACCCGGTTAACAGGCGCTGCTGCTCCTCGGTTTCAACGCCTTCTGCGACCATGCGCAGGTTAAGCGTTTGTGCCAGCGTCAGCATGGCACTGACAACAGCGGCGTCTTCGCTACCGGCACGTAGGCTATTGATAAATGAGCGATCTATTTTCAGCTCGCTGGCTTCCAGATGTTTCAAATGCAGCAGATTGGCGTAGCCGATGCCGAAATTATCGATCGCGACTTTCACGCCTAGCCGATGTAATTCAGCAATGCGCTGCTGGCTGAACTGCGGGTCGCGCATGGCGATGTTCTCAGTAATCTCCAGCATCAGCATGCCCTGAGGAATCTGGTGACGTTGCAGCGCCTGACGCACGCTATCGATAAGATCGCGCTGCTGGAATTGCAGAGCCGACAGATTGACCGAAACAGTCCAGTCACCGTTGCCTTCGTCATGCCACTGTTTCAGCTGGCGGCAGGCTTCATTCACCACCCAGTTTCCTAGCGCGACAATTTGCCCGGTTTTTTCGGCGCGCGCCAAAAACATATCCGGCATGAGCAGGCCGCGCCGCGGATGCTGCCAGCGCAACAGCGCTTCAAAGCCCATCAACACCGTGCCGCCCGCACGGAATTTTGGCTGATAGAACAGGCGCATCTCCTGATATTCCAGCGCGTTCCACAGATCGTTAGCGAGCGCCAATTGATGCTGCGCCACGGCACTCATCGCCGGTTCAAACAGGCACCAGCCGTTACGGCCGCTGTGTTTGGTGTGATACATGGCGGAGTCGGCATTGAACATCAACTCCTGCTGGTTGCGGCCATGCAGCGGGAAGATAACAATGCCGACGCTGAGCGAGACGCGCAGCGAATAACGATCGAGATCGAAAGGCGCATCAATCACCTGGACGAGTTGTTGCGCCAGCCTGGTGGCCTGATGGATATGGAACTGTGGACACAGCAACACGAATTCATCGCCTCCCAGACGCGCCAGCAGAACCTCTTCACTCACCTGCACACGCAAGCGCTCAGCAACCGCAACCAGCAGGCGGTCACCGACGTGATGGCCCCACGTATCGTTGACGGCTTTAAAGCCGTCAAGATCCATAAACATCAAGGCGAAGTGCTCGTCCTGCAGCGTCGCCTGTTTGATCTGCGTGGTGAGCTGGTGATCCAGCATCACACGATTCGGCAGCGCAGTGAGATTGTCGTGCATCGCCAGCTGGCGCAGCTCGCTGTTAGCGCGCTTGAGTTTGGCCGCGAGACGAGCAGCACGTAGCTGTGCATCCAGCATCGAGATCAGCAGCATCAGTCCCAAAATGCTCAAAGTGATAATGGTGACCCATACCGCCAGCCCCTCTTCGCTCGCACCGTGATGCTGCATGGTCATCGGCAAGATGAATTCCGCTGCGGCCATGCCGGTGTAATGCATCCCGGCAATCGCAATGCCCATGAGTACGGCCGCGCAAGCGCGCAATACCAGCAGGCTTTCGCCCTGGCGCAGATGGAATGCCAGCCACAATGCCGCGCCAGATGCAGCGTAAGCAATGAGTACCGAGAGCGCGACCAACGGCATATTCCAGCGAATCGGGGTTTCAATCATCAGCGCGTTCATACCGAGGTAGTGCATGACAATGATGCCGCTGCCGAGTATGAGAGTGCCGCGCACTAAGCGCCGGCGGGTGAGATGACTGCCTTGCACGCCCTGCGCGAAAGCGAAGATGGCGCTGATTATTGCCACCAGCAATGAGAGGACGGTGAGCTCGACATCGTAGCGCATGGTCATCGGCATCATCATCGCCAGCATGCCAATAAAGTGCATCGCCCACACCCCGATGCCCATCGCTGTACCGCCACCTATCAACCAAAGTTTTGCTAGCCAGCCGCGTGAGACGGCAACACGCCCGGCGGTATCCAATGCGGTAAAGGCGGCGATGAAAGCCACAATCAGTGAAACGGAAACCAGAACGCTATCCCAGGTAACCAGTAGCATGTGCGCTCCTAAACTTTACCCGCTGCGGAGCAGGTACGGTGTCGTCAAATTAGGACAAGGATGATAAAACGCCGCTCAAGCAGGATTCATGACCGCCTGCGACGAAGCTCAACAAAAAAACGACCAGGACAATTCTGGAGTCGTTATGCTGTTTTTTTTATTTTCATCGTCAGCCATTGAGTGAAAAATTAATAATATCTGATTAATGCACGAACATAACATTGAAGCGATGCGCGCGGTAGAGGCAGAAATCATCGACCGTTTAGTTTTTTTAACTGCCCGCTACCCCTTGCGAATACTGAGTTATCGGCGAAAAAAGTGAATTGATTAGGGAAAAAACGAAGCATTGCGGTACAAGGCCTGATTTGCTGATCTATAGTAAACAAAACTGATATAAGTTATTAACCCAATGTCTAGGAATTTTCTTAGGTAGCGGGCGCTTACGCTGTCTGGCCGGTTCCGGCTCTTGCATGATTTTGGCTGTATTTGCATAAATGTCTAACCAGGTGAAAAAGCACTGACCTTGGATAATCAGTAAGGAATGATTATGAAACTCAAGCTTTTTCTTGTGGCAACTAGCCTAAGCGCCGCACTTGTACCTCATGCTGTTTTTGCCGCCACCACAACGGGAACCATCAATGCTACATTGACGCTGACCACCGGCTGTTTGGTGAACGGCCAGTCTGCAACGACTGGGGTTAACTTTGGTACCCTGAACTTTGGTAGCAGCGCTGCAACCTTCGATACCCTCAACGCCACGCTGGTCGGAGCCGCGGGTAATGGCATCTTTGTCCGCTGTACCACCGGACAAACGTTCAACGTGCAAGTCACCAGCAGTAACACTGCCCCGTCTACGGTATATGGCACAGTGAGTGGACAACCGCGTTATCTCACCCTTGGTTCAGACAATACCCAAGGCATTGCCTATACGCTGTATAGCGACGCCGCGTTTACCACCGCTATCGCCAACAACACCAATATCGCCGCCAGTGGTACTACGGACCCCACGCTGGGTACCAACTACGCCATTTATGGTCGCGTGGTGGGCGGCGGCTTTAACCCGCTGATCCCGGCAGGTACTTACACTGACACCATTAACGTGGCGGTGAATTACTGAGGAAAGGATAATCAGGGTGGCCGCAGTGCAGCGGTTGATGCACAGTGCAGGCGGCCTTGCCCTGCTGATAGGGAGCGTCTCCGCCTGGGGGTTGCCGACGGCAACGTTTCAGGTTTCAGCATCAGTAGTGGCAGGCTGTGTCGTCTCCGGTACCAATACCGGGGTATTTGGCACGCTTAATTTTGGTACGCAATCGGGCGTGGCTTCCAGCAGCGTCAGCGCCAGCTATGTACAAAGCACCACCATCACTCTTGCCTGCACGCCAGGCACTGCCGTGAATATGAGCATCAACGGCGGCAGCAATTACACCTCCACTCGCAACCTCAAACACACGGCGAATACCAACACCCTGGCCTATAGCCTGTTCACTAATGCGGCGCATACCACGGCGATCCCGGTGAACAGTGCCGTAGCGTTGAGTTACAGCAATGCCAATAACATTACGTTGCCGATTTACGGCCTGTTAACGCTGCCCGGCCCGACGCGCGCCGGGACTTATACCGACACTTTAACCGTCACGCTCAGTTGGTGACGTCAGTGATAAAAAGGATGATATGAAGATGAATCTGCGCGCCCGATTACTGTGGCTCCTTGTGGTACTCACCCCCGCGGTGCACGCCGCCAACTCGCTGATGGTTTGGCCCATCGATCCGGCTATCGATCCGCAAGAAAAAGCCAGCGAGCTGTGGCTGGAAAATCGGGGCAATGCCACCACCATGATGCAGGTGCGCATCTTCAGCTGGCAGCAAATGAATGGTCAGGAACAGTATCAAACACAGCAACAGGTGGCGGCGAGTCCGCCCATGGTGCGTCTTGAACCGGGACAAAGGCAGCTGGTGCGCTTGATTAAACAAACGCCACCCGCGGCCGGGCGTGAAATGTCGTATCGCGTGGTGCTGGATGAGATCCCTACGCCGCGCACCCCGGGCGAAAACCAGGCCGGTCTCACTTTCCAGATGCGCTATTCGGTGCCGCTCTTCGTGTATGGCGACGGCGTCACGCGCGACACGGCGAAACCGCAGCTGAGCTGGCAGGAAGTCAACAGCGGCGGCAAACGCTGGCTGGAGCTGACCAATCGCGGTAACGGCCACGCACGTTTAAGCAACGTCACCATTGGTGGGCGCAAAATGGGCAATGGCTTATTCGGTTACGTGCTGGCGAACAGCAGCAATCGCTGGCCATTAACCAGCAGCGTGAGCGGTGAGCTGGCAGCTGACATGAATAAAGGCCACTGGAGCAGCGCTGCCGCGCGTTGATGAAGTTAACGCCGCATCCCTGCGCGTTGGCCGTTGCCAGTGTGCTCTGTATCAGTCCGATAAGCAGCAGTGCGGAAACGTTCTCCGAACTGCCACCGCCGCCTGCGCTGGAGAATAATGCCGGCGGTCAGCAATACATGCTGGAACTGGTGGTAAATCAGGGCCAACGCGGCGAGATCGTGCCGGTTGAGCGCAAAAACGGTGATTTCTGGCTGCGACGTGGCGATCTACAACGCGCAGGAATTCCGGCAGAGAAACTGCAAGGGCAGCAGATTGATGTCAATCATCTCAGCGGAGCGAAAGTGGAGTACGACGAACGACGCCAGCGCCTGTTACTGACGGTGCCGCCCGCCTGGCTGCCGGGTCAAACGATTGGCCAACGTCAGGATGCGCCGCGCTTTCCCGGTCGCGCCAGCAATGGCGCCTTGCTCAACTATGACTTCTACGCCACGCGTACCGACAATGCCGGTTCGCGCCTCTCCAGCTGGAACGAGCTGCGCTTCTTCGGTCCGGCTGGACAGTTTTCGACCAATGGCGTCTACGTGCAGCAGTTGGAAGGGGGCGTTTCAGGGCAGCAGGAAGGTTACATCCGCTACGACACGTGGTTTAGTAACGAAAATGAGAACGCGGTGATCAGCTGGCGCGCCGGGGATTTGGTCACGGATGCGCTGAGCTGGAGCAACAGCGTGCGTCTTGGCGGCGTGCAGATTGGACGCGACTTTAGTGTGCGACCCGATCTGGTGACCTATCCGCTGCCGGCTTTTTCCGGCCAGGCGGCGGTGCCCTCTTCGGTTGATCTCTTTATTAATGGCTACCGCAGCACCCAGGCCGAGGTACAGCCGGGTCCGTGGTCACTCACTAACGTGCCCTTCGTTAATGGTGCGGGCGATGCCGTCATCACCACCACCGATGCCGTAGGTCGACAAATCACCACCACGCTGCCGTTTTACGTCTCCAGCAGTTTGCTGAAGCAAGGGTTATCTGATTACTCATTCTCCGCCGGTGCGATACGCGAAAACTACGGCATTCAGAATTTTGATTACGGCGCAGCGGCCGCCAGCGGTTCGTATCGCTACGGATTAACCGACTGGCTGACGCTGGAGAGCCATGCGGAAGGCAGCGACAGCGTAGCGATGGGCGGCGCAGGTGGATTGCTCAAGCTTGGCAGTTTTGGCGTGGTGAATAGCGCGCTGGCACAGAGCCAGATGGACGGTAATCCAGGCACGCAATATAGCTGGGGCTATCAGTACAACAACAGTTGGTTCAGCCTGGGAACCCAGCACATCATTCGCAGCGTCGATTTTGGTAATCTTGCGCTGGTCGGCAGCCGTGGCGACAGCGCTAACACCAGCTATTCGCTGGCGCGCCGCAGCGCGCAGTACACCGCCAGCGTGTCGCTGAGTGACTACGGTAGTCTTGGGTTGGCCTATTTTGCTATCGCCGGCGGTAACGGTGACCGCACGCGGTTATTGAACCTCTCGTGGAGTAAAAATCTGTGGGGCAACAGCAGTTTGTACGTCTCCGCCAGCCGCGATCAGGCGCAAGGCAACTGGAGCGGCGCGATTTCGCTGATCATCCCGTTCGGTGAGCAGAGCAGCGCCTCGGTCAGTACGGAGCGCGATCAGCAAGGAAACAATAGCCAGCGTCTGTATGTGTCACGTGCCATGCCAACCGACGGCGGTTTCTCTTATGATGCCGCCTGGGCCAACCAGGGCAGCGACAGCGGCGATTATCGCCAGGCCAGCCTGCGTTATCGCAACAATAAAATTGATACTTCGGCCGGTTTCTACGGCGATAACGACAACACGACGCAATGGGCCGATTTCACCGGCTCGCTGGTGTTAATGGATAACCGCGTCTTCGCCGCCAATGACATCAACGATGCCTTTGTGGTGGTGAAAACCGATTATCCGGACGTAACGGTGCGTTATGAGAACCAGACGATGGGCCGCACGGATAATCAGGGCTATCTGCTGGTGCCCTCGATCAGCAGTTATTACGGCGCTAAATACGATATCGACACCCTCGATTTACCGGCCGATCGGACTGCGCCGAAGGTAGAACAGCGCTTTGCCGTGAAACGCAAAAGCGGCTATCTGCTTAACTTCCCGGTGGAGCGTTTGCGCGCGGCCAGCGTGGTGCTACACGACAGCAACGGGCAGCCGATTCCCATTTCCAGCCAGATATTGCGTCCGAATCAGGCCACCGAATATGTCGGCTGGGACGGCATTGTGTGGATGGAAGATCTCACGGCCAATAACCCGATTCACGTGGTGACGCCGGATGGCCGCAGCTGCGATACGCAACTGGATATTGCTCACGGCCAGCCAAAAGCGCTCGAAACTTACGGACCGCTTACCTGTCCGCTGCCACCGCCACCGCAGGGATCTGCGGTGAGCAGCGCGGATAATTCACAGTCAGGGATTTCACCATGAGAAAGCTTCTGCTGCTGCTCGCGCTGTTTTTGCTGCCAGGCACCAGCTATGCGCTTTGCAGCTTATCGGCACCCAGCGCAACCTTCGGTTCAGTCACCACGTTTTCAGTGGGTTCGACGGTGAATAACACATCCAGCACGACCAACGTTAACTGCGGCTCGGGCACGCTTTCTCTGCTGGGCTCCGATAACATCACCTATGCCTTCACCACCGCCTCAAACCTCAGCGGCACGCGCGCGGTGTTGAAAACGGCCAGCGGCGGCACCGATAACATTCCGATTCAGTTGTGTATCGACAGCGCCTGCGCCACCGAATTACAACAGGGCGGCAGCTATCGCTGGAGCTCGGCCTCGCTGCTGGCGTTGGGTAACAGCCTCAATTTCAACATTCCGCTCTATTTCCGTACCGTGCCGGGACAAGTGATTGCTGCGGGTTCCTATACCACCACCATTACGTTGACCGTCAGTTATACGGTATGCGCCGGTTTAAACGTGGCGGGATTGTGCGTGGGAACGGTGCAGACCAGCCCCGGCACGGCGATGCCGATTACGGTTAATCTGGTGGTCACCAACGATTGCACCACCATTACCGCACCGAACGTCAGTTTTGGCAGTGCGCCGTTGGTGAGAAGTTTTTCCACGGTGCAGCAGACGATTAATGTGGTGTGCTCAAAAGGCAGCACCTATACCGTGGGTTTGAGCAACGGCAGTTATTACACCGGCACCACGCGGCAAATGGCGAGCGGAACTAACCGGCTGGCATATGACATTTACAAAGGCACCACCACCACCTCACGCTGGGGGCCAACCGGCACCGATCGCTGGAGCAGCAGCACCTCGACATCGTTGAATGCGGATACCGTGACGCGCAACTTCACCTATACGGCGCAGATTTTGACCACGCAGAATACGCCGGCGGCGGGGAATTACACCGATAGCGTGGTGGTGGATGTGTCGTTTTAATCTGGAGATGAAGATCAGGTCGCCATTAATGGCGTAATGCTCGTCAGTTAAGCAGCGCATTGGCTCGGTAACCTGGTCGCCATGAATGGCGACCCTACAGCCGTTACAGCGACAGTGATTAAGAAACAAGCATTGATGCTCCAGCGTGGGTGTTGAGGCGACATCCCAGCCCGCTGAGCGAGTGAAGGATTCCAGGGCGAGCCGCAGGGATGCGGCGAGAGGCGGCGCTGAGCAGGAGCGAATCGCCGCCGGTCCGTCAGAAATCGTGAATGAGTGAAGGCACCGCGCAGCGGCGGGCTGGGCTGGCGCAGGGCCCGGGAGTGCAGAGGGCGCGGCCAGGCGTCCTCTGCCCGGTCGCCGCACGGCATAGCTGAAACTGCCCCAGCCGATGGCGAACGAAAGTGGCCTGGTGCTTAACTGATCGGCATTACGCCATTTATGGCGACCCTACGAAATCCGAATGCATACATTGTAGGGTCGCCATTTATGGCGACCTGGTTTACGACGCGCTTAGCGAAACTGCGCCGTGGCGCGCTTGATACTGCTTTACCATCCGGCCAATCAGTAAGGTGCCGAGCAGACCACACACCGCCGCAAATGACAGCCACACGCCCGGCATTGCTTTATCACCTGTCGCATGAATCAGATAACTCGATATCGCAGGGGTGAAGCCGCCAAACAGCGCGGTTGCCAGACTATAAGCCATTGAAAAACCAGTGGCACGCACTTCGGCTGGCATAATCTCGGCCAGATAGACCACCATCGCACCGTTGTAGCTGGCATAGAGGAACGACAACCACAGCTCGGCTTCAACCAAACGGGCAAAGCTTGGGGATCCTACCAACCAGTGCAGCACCGGCCAGGTAGTAACAATCATTAATATCGTGCAAATAATCAATAGCGGACGACGACCCACGCGATCCGAAAGTGAACCCATTATCGGCAGCCAGAACAGGTTGG
Organism: Enterobacter ludwigii; assembly: GCA_900068845.1. Classification (GTDB taxonomy): domain Bacteria; phylum Pseudomonadota; class Gammaproteobacteria; order Enterobacterales; family Enterobacteriaceae; genus Pantoea; species Pantoea ludwigii_A. The sequence goes on along the minus strand of CEFQ01000004.1, from coordinate 218,012 downwards.
AAAGGCCGACAAACAGCGTCACCAGAAAGCTCTCTTTATCGCTCATCATTAGCACGGTTTTGCCAAACGTCGGGGTAAAGGCGGTGATCATGTAGAACATCACGGTGGTGGTGACCACCATCAACATTCCCGCCAACACCAGCGCCCAATTTTGCCCGACCGAACGCACAATCTGGCTCATTGAAGGATGATGTTTACGCTGGCTAAAAGCGTCGGTCTCTTCCAGCATGCGGCGAATATAGAACAGGAATGGCACGATCATACAGCCCACCACAAATGGAATACGCCAGCCCCATTCGGTGACCGCCTCTTTCGCCAGCAGATGATTCAGACCCAAACCGAGCAGTGCGGCGAAGATCACCGCGACCTGCTGGCTGCCCGATTGCCAGCTGACATAAAAGCCTTTGCGCCCTTTCGGCGCCACTTCCGCCAGATAGACCGACACGCCACCCAATTCGACGCCCGCCGAGAAGCCCTGCAGCAGACGACCGAGCAGAATCAGAATCGGCGCGGCGGCACCCAACGTGGCATAGCCGGGCACCAGCGCAATGGTTAAGGTGCCGATCGCCATCAAACCTAGCGTCAGCAGCAAGCCTTTGCGGCGGCCATGATGGTCGATGTAAGCGCCAAGAATAATCGCGCCGAGCGGGCGCATCAGGAAGCCTGCGCCAAAGGTCATTAGCGTGAGCATTAAAGAGGCAAAGGGATCATCGCCGGGGAAAAAGGTTTTGGCGATGGCGGTGGCGTAGTAGCCAAATACCATGAAATCATACATCTCAAGAAAGTTACCGCTGGTAACGCTAAAGATGGTTTTGGCACCGCCCTGCGACGACTTTTGTAAAGAGTGACTTGAGCTCATATTGTCCTTCCTGGTTTTTCTTCCGTTTTAACGCGCTAAGCCAGGAATAGATGTGATCTTCTTCACCATTGCAGTTTACAAAAATGAGACCAAAAGTAACAAGGAATTAACAAGTTGAGTGCGGGACATAAAAAAGGTCGCCATCAATGGCGACCCTACGGCAAGGTGGGTGAGATGAGGTTACTTCTTCACCGTTTCCATGCCCATCAAACCAATCTTCAGATAACCGGCTTCGCGCAGCTGATCCATCACTTCCATCAGCGTGGCGTAATCGACTGATTTATCCGCCTGGAAGAAGATGGTGGTGTCTTTCTTGCCTTCGGTTTGCGCCGTTAGCGCATTCACCAGCGTCTCTTTGGTGACCGCATCGTTACCAATGAAAATCTGCTTATCTTCCTTAATGGAGAGATAAACCGGTTTTTCTGGACGCGGCTGCGGAGCGCTGGTCGATGCTGGCAGGTTTACGCGTACATCGACCGTGGCTAACGGCGCGGCGACCATAAAGATGATCAGCAGAACCAGCATGACGTCGATAAACGGCGTCACGTTAATTTCGTGCATTTCGCCATCGCCTACCGAGTCATCGTTTAAACGCATCGCCATAATACTTATCCTACGCGCAGTTTCTGTGCCGCCGCTGGACGGTTGGCTTCTTTGGCGGTATCGACGTTGCCGAGATCAAGATCGCGGCTCTGCAGCAGCATCACCTGTGCAGCGACGTCGCCCAGCGAGGCTTTGTAACTGGCAATCATACGCGCGAACACGTTGTAGATAACCACCGCAGGAATCGCTGCAACCAGACCAATCGCGGTGGCCAGCAGCGCTTCCGCGATGCCCGGCGCCACGACCGCAAGGTTGGTGGTTTGCGTTTTAGCGATCCCGATGAAGCTGTTCATGATGCCCCACACGGTACCGAACAGACCGATAAACGGTGCAACGGAACCGATGGTGGCGAGGAAACCATTACCGCGACCGGCATGACGGCTGAATGCCGCAACGCGACGATCGAGACGGAAGCTGGTGCGCTCTTTGATGCCATCCAGATCTTCAGTGCCGGCGGACAGCTCCAGCTCATTCTGCGCATCGTTGAGCAGCACAGCGCTGTGGCTGTTGCCTTTGAAGTTTTCAGCAGCACGGTAAGCATCGTTTAACGATCGGGCTTCACCCAGCGCCTGATGCTCGCGTTTCAGGCGACGTTTCGCCCCGCTCAGCTCAGCAAACTTACCGAAGAAAATTGCCCACGTGACAACGGAAGCCAGTAACAGGCCAATCATCACAATCTTTACCACGATATCGGCATGCTGATACATGCCCCAAACGGAAAGATCCGTTTGCATCAAATCACTGGCTACCACGCTGCATCTCCAACTTCTGTTGCACAGTTCACGATTGAAGCGCGGATCATAGCAAAAAAAACGTCCGAAGTGATAGTGGTTCTCATTACTATTTACAAAGCAAAGATGCCAGCGATATCCACAATTTAGCGGATGTTATGCGCAATACTGGCCTCACTCTGATAATCGCCAATCAGGCTCAACCCACCAGGCTGATTCGTGGTAACGTGGATGTTTTGTGGGAAATGTCAGGAAAGGCAGTGATGGCAACGAAAAAAATAGACACCACGCTGGTCAGCGCGGGACGTAGTAAACGTTACACTCAAGGCTCAGTTAATAGCCTAATTCAACGCGCTTCATCCCTGGTTTTTGACACGGTCGCCGATAAAAAACGCGCGACCGCGGGTCGCGCTTCAGGCGAGCTGTTTTATGGCCGCCGCGGCACCCTCACCCATTTCTCACTGCAAGATGCGATGACCGAACTGGAAGGCGGCGCAGGCTGCGCGCTCTATCCGTGCGGCGCCGCGGCGGTATCCAACGCCATTTTGTCTTTCGTCGAAGCCGGTGACCATATTCTGGTGAGCGGCGCGGTTTACGAACCGACGCAGGATTTCTGCTCGAAAATTCTTAGCAAGCTGAACGTCGCCACCACCTATTTCGATCACTGTATCGGCAGCGAAATCGGTGAACTGGTGCAGCCGAATACCCGCGTGGTGTTCCTCGAATCGCCTGCGTCTATCACTATGGAAGTGCAGGATATTCCAGTGATTGTTGCCGCCGTGCGTGCTAAAGCGCCGGATGCGATCATCATGATCGACAATACCTGGGCAGCGGGCGTGCTGTTTAACGCGCTGGCGCACGGCATCGATATTTCAATTCAGGCCGGCACCAAATACATCATTGGCCACAGCGATGCGATGATTGGTACCGCGGTAGCGAATGAACGTTGCTGGCCGCAGCTGCGCGAGAATTCCTATCTGATGGGCCAAATGGTCGATGCCGATACCGCCTATATGGCGAGTCGCGGTATTCGCACCCTCGGCACGCGCCTGCGTCAGCACGAAGAGAGCGGTTTGCAGGTGGCCGAATGGCTGGCAACGCGGCCGGAAGTGGCGCGCGTTAATCATCCGGCGCTGGCGCAGTGTAAAGGCCACGCATTCTGGCAACGTGATTTCAGCGGCAGCAGCGGTTTGTTCTCGTTCATCCTGCATGAAAAACTGAGCCGTGAGCAGCTGGCAAATTATCTCGATCACTTCCACCATTTCAGCATGGCGTATTCGTGGGGCGGCTACGAATCGCTGATTCTGGCCAATCAGCCAGAAGAACTGGCGGCGATTCGTCCGGCGGGCGGCGTGGATTTTGACGGGACATTAGTGCGATTACATATCGGTCTCGAACACGTCGATGACTTGCTGGATGATCTTAAAGCCGGCTTCGCGCGCTTAAAAAATTAAACAGAAACTAAACCATGCTGTGGCGGTGATGAGAGATCAACGTATGCCATGCCACAGAAGGTTAAAATTAGAATCCTTGTGACTCGATGGAATAGCTAATGGGTGTTTTACATGAGATTGTCCAGGCGCTTTGGCATCAGGATTTTGCCGCGCTAGGTAATCCGGATGTGGTGTGGATTGTCTATGGCGTGATGTTTTTGACGCTATTTCTGGAAAACGGTTTACTGCCCGCGTCATTCCTGCCGGGCGATAGCCTGCTGTTATTAGCGGGCGCGATGGTCGCTAAAGGTGTGATGGATTTCGTGCCAACCATTGTGATTTTGACCACGGCGGCCAGTCTGGGCTGCTGGCTCAGTTATCTGCAAGGGCGCTGGCTCGGCAATACCAAACTGGTGAAAAGCTGGTTATTACACTTGCCGGCGCAATATCACCAGCGCGCGTGGAATATGTTTAACCGACACGGGTTGATGGCGCTACTGGTTGGCCGCTTCCTCGCCTTTGTGCGCACCTTGCTGCCCACCATGGCGGGCATTTCTGGTTTGAACAACGGTCGCTTTCAATTGTTTAACTGGTTGAGCGGGCTGTTGTGGGTGGGCATTGTGGTGACGCTGGGCTACGGCATCAGCCATGTACCCTTTATCAAACGCCATGAAGATCAGGTAATGGCCATCCTGATGATTCTGCCAATCGCGCTGCTGTTTATCGGCCTTGCCGGCAGCATTGTGGTGATTTGGAAAAAACGCCGCCAGAAAGTCTCCTGATTACGACGCGGCGTCAAACGGTAGCACCGGCACGGTTTGACGCACGCGGCTCGCCTCTTCTCCCGGCGTCACGCCGAAATAGCGCTTAAACTCGCGAGAAAACTGCGACGGGCTTTCATAGCCCACGCGCACCGCTGCTGCGCTGGCTTTCATGCCATCCTGTAGCATCATCAGACGCGCCTGATGCAGACGATAACGCTTAAGATATTGCAGGGGCGAGGTTTGCGTCACGGCTTTAAAGTTGTGATGAAACGCTGAAACGCTCATGTTCACTTCTGCAGCCAGCATGTCGACACTGAGGCTTTCCGCAAAATGGTTTTCGATGCGACGCAGCGCGCGCGCAATCTGGCTGAACTGCGTCTGGCGATTGACCAGCGACAGCAGCGCGCCGCCAATCGGTCCGGTTAACACGTAATAAATAATCTCGCGTACCAGCTGCGGGCCAAGTACACGGGCGTCACGCGGATTATTCATCACATCCAGCAAGCGTTCGGCGGCGCACAGCATCTCTTCGCTCATGAACGCCGAGTGGATGCCCGAGGTTTGCGCCTGCGGCTGGAACTGCGCGTCATCACCGATATCCATCAGCAAATCCTGCAGGCTGGCGACATCTACGCTTAAACACATGCCAGCCAGCGGCTCTGCCAGCGTAGCTTCGGTTTCACACTCCACCGGCAGCGGCACGGTAAGCATCAGATATTTGGTGGCGTCGTAGTGAAAAACGGTGCTGCCGAGATAGCCAGTTTTGCGCCCCTGAAACAGAATCACAATGCCTGGCTGGTACATCATCGGCGTGCGCGGCAGGGTTTCGCAGGCATAAATGAGTTTGACGTTTTCTACTGCGCACAGCGGCTTATGCAGGTCACTCATTAGTGCAACCACGCGCTGCGCCAGCTGGCGACAAAGGGCGTCGTATGACATGGTTCTCTCTCAGGCAGCAAAAAATGCAGTTTGCCGCAAGGCTGCTCAAAACTCCATCAAACTGGAGAATCAGGCAAGAAATTTGCAGAAATCTACCGGGCAAAATTGCTGCCTGCTTGCCACAATGATCCGCAGGCAAGGTTTGTTGACTAGACTTAAGCACATCTTTTCTACGGTAAGTCACTGCAACAGATAAGGAGCAACTATGGCAGAGCAACCCATTATTAAATTGCGCGACGGCAATATGATGCCGCAGCTTGGCCTCGGCGTCTGGCAGGCAAGCATTGACGATGCGCGTAACGCCATCCTGGAAGCGTTGAAAGTCGGCTATCGCTCCATTGATACCGCAGCCATCTACAAAAATGAGGAAGCGGTTGGACAAGCGCTGCAAGAGACCGACGTGGCACGCGAAGACATTTTTATCACCACCAAGCTGTGGAATGACGATCAAACCAACTGGCAGCAGGCGATGGAAACCAGCCTGAAGAAATTACAGCTGGAGCAGGTGGATTTGTATCTGATGCACTGGCCGTGCCCGGAAAAAGATAACTTCGTTGAAGCCTGGAAGGGATTGATTGAGCTGCAGCAGCAGGGCTTAACCAAGAGCATCGGCGTATGTAACTTCCACGAGGCGCACCTGAAGCGTTTGATCGATGAAACCGGTGTATCGCCGGTAGTGAACCAGATTGAGCTGCATCCCATGCTGCAACAGCGCACGCTGCACGCATGGAATGCGTTGCATCAGATTCAGACTGAATCCTGGAGCCCGCTGGCGCAAGGTGGTAAAGGCGTGTTCGATCAGGAAATTATCCGCGAGCTGGCGAAGAAATACAGCAAGACGCCAGCACAAATCGTTATTCGCTGGCATCTGGATAGCGGCTTAGTGGTGATTCCGAAGTCCATTACGCCGGAACGTATTCGTGAGAATTTCCAGGTGTTTGATTTCAGGTTAGATAAAACTGAGGTGAGCGAGATCAGTAAGCTGGATAGCGGTAATCGTCTGGGGCCTGATCCGGAAGCGTTTAACGGCTAGCGTTTTGTAAAGGTCGCCATGAATGGCGACCCTACGGTGCGCATACATGCGCACCGTTTTAATTAAGACGTGGGATTCACCAATAATTGCCCCGCCGTACCGCGATCCGCCATCTCTAACGTCTGGCTGTAATAGACAAATGGGAAATGATCTGACGAACTCTGCGGGAAACTCACCAGCAATTCCACGCTGCCATCAACCCACACCGTATCTTTCCAGCCGCGATCTTCACCCATCGGCTGCGCACCATTAACGTTCTTAATCAGGAACATTACGCCCTGAATATGGAGCGACTGTGGGCGGTCGGCGTGAATGATCCAGCGCTCAAAGGTGCCCTGCTGCGCAGTGGTATCAATGCGGTTCATGTCCCACAGCACACCGTTAATGCCCGGCTCGCTGTCGCCAATACGGAATTCGCGCGTGCGCACCGCCACGCCGTCCAGAATCTGATCCGCCAGCAGACGCATCGGCAAATTGTCCGTCACCAGCGGCAACAAACCAGTAGGACGTAAGCTCAGCACCAGCGTGTTGGTTAGAATGGATGAAGGCTCAAACAAGCCGCGTAGGCGATCCATCAAGCCCGCCGCTGTTCCAGCCATAATCGAGACTTCATCGCCCTGAGACATATCTACCAGCACTTCACGACGTTCTCCCGGCGCCAGCGTAAGCAGCTGTACAGCCACCGGCGCAGGCAGGAAGCCCTGATCGCTGGCGATCACCGTAAACGGACGATTATCGGAAAAGGTAAGATCGAAACGGCGCGCATTCGAGCCATTCAGCAAGCGCAAACGCACCCAGCCGCGTGACACTTCGACGTAGGGATTTTGCACGCCATTGACCAACAGCACATCGCCAATAAACCCGCCATCAGAGGTGGGGTTGTAAACCGGCGTGGCAAAGTTATCGAGACGCTTGTCCTGGATGATCAGCGGGAAATCATCGACGCCGTAATGTTTCGGCAGCGGCAGCGATTTACTGACATCGTCTTCAACCAGCCACATGCCGGCTAGGCCGTTGTAGACGTGCGGCGCCATGCGGTTCGGCGTATTAGCGTGATACCACAATGTGCCGGCGCCCTGACGAATCGGCAGCACCGGCGCCCAATCGGCTCCGGCCGACATCATGCGCGGCGCACCGCCCATTAACGCGCCCGGCACCTGTAAACCGCTGACAGTCATCGATACCGGTTCGTTGAGGCGGTTACTGTAAATCAGCTTCACATCATCGCCACTGTACACGCGCACCGTTGGCCCGAGGTACATGCCGTTAAAGCCCCACACCGGCACTTTGTTGCTGTTGCCACTAAATGACCAATGGCTGCGCTGTAACGTTAAAAATAGCGGCTGACCGCGACGTGATTCAATCAGTGGCGGAATAGGAAGTGGCGTGTCGCCCAATGGCGCGGCGGCACGAGCGGCGTAAGGTATGGCACCGGAAGCCAACGCGACACCGGCAGAAAGCTGAATAAACTGACGTCTGCTGCAAGACATAAAACTTCAGACCTTTTGAGCGTGGCGTGAGGACGCCGTGTCCATGTTGTTTTAATTAATTATTCGTTGCTGTGTGACTTGAGATCGGGGCAGATGATCACCTGCCCCATTTGGCTGGTCAGAGTTTACCGTTTTTTTCGCGTTCGGCGACTTCGGCGTTCAATTCTTCCAGTTTAGTCGACATTAATTCACGGCAATGCGTGGCGAGCTTACGCACCGAGGTGGTAGCAAACTGCGACGTATCGACGGGCGGCAACATCTCCACAATCACCAAACCGTTGTTCCAGCGATTCAGTTTAATCTTGTCGTGGGTGTTGGAGACCACGATCGGAATGATTGGCACGCCTGCCGCCACCGCCGCATGAAACGCACCGGTTTTAAACGGCAATAGGCCGCGGCCACGGCTGCGCGTCCCTTCCGGGAACATCCAGAACGAGATGCGCTTTTTGTTAAATTGGTCCACCAACTCACCGATTGTGCCATGCGCTTTTGAACGATTATCACGATCAATCAACAGGTTGCCGGTTAGCCAGTAAAGCTGGCCAAAGAACGGGATCCACAGCAGGCTTTTCTTGCCCACGGTGACCGTTGTTGGCTGCACAATCTTGGCTGCGGTAATCATGTCGTAGTTGTTCTGATGGTTAGCAATGTAGATTGCGTTGCCGTAATGCGCGGCTTCCGGCGGTTTACGCAGTTCTACTTTGAGACCAAACACTGTCGACAGACGACCGAGCATATGGCCGAACGTTGCGACGTGACGTGGATTACGCGGTGAAAAAAGACACCAGATACAGCCAACAATACTGACCAGAATCGAATAAACAATAACAATAATTGCGCGTAAAATTAGTAACATAGATTCCTCAAGTTGGGCATTCCATCGCCTGAATTACAGCGTTACTCTTCGCTCGCGTCGGCTTTTGGACGCGCTGGAGCATTCACTTCTACGCTATCAATACGTTGCAGGCCGCGCGCCACGCTGCCGCGACGACCGCGATCGGCACGCACTTTCTGCAGATCTTCATCACGCATGATCAGCTTACGTTTACCGACATACACCGTGATCGACGCGCCTGGCGGCAGAATAAGCAACCATTGTAGTTTGTCGGTGCCCGCAGCAACGTCCGCAGACGGGATCGAGATGATTTTATTGCCCTTGCCTTTCGACATTTGCGGCAGATCGCCGACCGGGAACATCAACATGCGTCCGGCCTGCGTGATCGCCAGCAGCATATCATCGCCCGAATGCACCGCCATTGGCGTCATCACTTTAGCGTTATCTGGCAGCGTCAGCAGCGCCTTACCGGCACGATTGCGTGACACCAAATCAGCAAAGGTACAGATAAAGCCGTAACCCGCATCCGATGCCATCAGCAGTTTTTGATCGTCTGGCTCCATCAGCACTTGTTCAAAGGCCGCGCCCGGCGGCGGCGTCAGTTTGCCGGTGAGCGGTTCGCCCTGCCCGCGCGCTGACGGCAAGGAGGTCGGATCCAGCGTGTAGCTGCGCCCGGTAGAGTCAATAAAGGCCACCGGCTGATTGCTCTTGCCGCGCGCGGCGGCCAGATAGCTGTCACCGGCTTTGTAGCTCAAACCGGCAGGATCGATATCGTGACCTTTGGCACTGCGTACCCAACCCATCTGCGACAGCACGATGGTGACCGGTTCAGCGCTCACCAGCTCTGTTTCGCTCAGTGCTTTGGCTTCTTCACGCTCGCGCAATGGCGAACGACGATCGTCGCCGTAGGTTTGGCTATCGGCCAGCAGCTCTTTCTTCAGCAGATTGCTCATCTTGCGTTCAGACGCCAGAATCGCCTGCAGTTGATCGCGCTCTTTTTCCAGTTCCGCCTGCTCGCCGCGAATCTTCATCTCTTCCAGTTTGGCAAGATGACGCAGTTTTAATTCGAGAATCGCTTCGGCCTGGGTTTCGCTGATGTCAAAGCGCGACATCAGCACCGGCTTCGGTTCATCCTCAGTACGGATGATGTGGATCACTTCATCAATATTGAGGAACGCGACCAACATACCTTCAAGAATATGCAGGCGACGCAGTACGCGATCTAAACGGTAGTTGAGGCGGCGCGTCACGGTATCGCGACGATATACCAGCCATTCAGAGAGGATTTCCAGCAGGTTTTTCACCGCCGGGCGGTTATCCAGTCCGATCATATTCAGGTTAACGCGGTAGCTTTTTTCCAGGTCGGTGGTGGCAAACAGGTGATTCATTACCTGCTCCACATCCACACGATTGGAACGCGGTACAATCACCAGGCGCGTCGGGTTCTCGTGGTTGGATTCATCACGCAGATCTTCCACCATCGGCAGCTTTTTATTGCGCATCTGGTTAGCGATCTGCTCCAGCACGCGCGCACCCGACACCTGATGCGGCAGCGCGGTGATCACCACATCGCCATCTTCCTTTTTCCACACCGCACGCTGGCGGATCGAACCACGTCCGCTTTGATAGATCTTACGGATTTCGCTGCGTGGCGTGATGATTTCGGCTTCAGTTGGGTAATCCGGCCCCTGCACAACATCCAGCAGCTCATTGAGCGTGGTTTTCGGGTTGTCGATCAGCTTAACGGCGGCTTCCGCCACTTCGCGCAGGTTGTGCGGCGGAATGTCGGTGGCCATACCGACGGCGATGCCGGTGGTGCCGTTCAGCAAAATGTTTGGCAGACGCGCCGGCAACATCTTCGGTTCCTGCAAGGTGCCGTCGAAGTTCGGGATATAGTCTGACGTGCCCTGGCCGAGTTCACCCAGCAGAATTTCCGCGTATTTAGACAGGCGCGATTCGGTATAACGCATCGCGGCGAAGGATTTCGGATCGTCCGGTGCGCCCCAGTTTCCCTGGCCATCCACCAGCGGATAGCGATAGGAGAACGGCTGCGCCATCAATACCATCGCTTCATAACAGGCGCTATCGCCATGCGGATGGTATTTACCCAGCACGTCACCGACGGTACGTGCCGATTTTTTGAATTTGGCGCTGGCATTGAGGCCCAATTCCGACATGGCGTACACAATACGGCGCTGTACTGGCTTGAGGCCATCGCCGATATACGGCAGCGCACGGTCCATGATCACGTACATGGAGTAGTTCAGGTACGCGTTTTCGGTAAACTTGTGCAGGGCAAGACGCTCTGCACCATCCTGCGTCAATTCGCTCATTAAGCTCGCATCCTCACTTCGTGGCCCGCAACGACGGGTCATCCGGCGCTCATTTGGCGAGGATATTACCTTATTCGTGCGGTTTAGTCACAGAGAAGCCCGCGCGGCGAACAGAATCGTCTCGAATTAAATAACGTGATATCGGTTGGAAAATTAAAACGGAATGGGAGCGGCGTCACACAGAATATTGCCAATAATATGTGAGCAACTTCGCAATTAATTGCCCACTGAAGATAGCCTATTAATAATGTCCATCAGCAAGGACATCATTTAGTATTGTTGCTTGCTCAATGCTCTCCTAAATTCATACTCCACAAGACCCACAGTTTTGCGCTTCTGATTTCTGGCATGGAATAAATATAAACTTCAATTCGCCATAAACGTTTTGCCAAAATAAGGGTGACCGAATGCAAATACTGACTTCGCGACAACACCGATTAGTAAAATGGCTGTTGCATCATGCGGCACCGCAACCCGTTAAAGAGTTAGCGTTACAGCTTGGCGTGTCGGAGAAAACCATTCAGCGCGATCTGCAGTGGCTTGAAAGCTGGCTCAGTAATTGGTCGTTACAGCTGGAGAAAACGCCGGGCCGCGGCGTGCGACTGCGGGTTGATGATATCCAGCAGCGTCTGCAGCTCGAGCAGCAGCTCAACGGCGACGAAAGCAGCTCAGAGGCGCTAAGCCACAACAGCCGACGGGTGAAGATTGCCTCGCAGCTATTAAGTGATGCGCCACGCGCGACTTCAATCAGCAAGCTTTCAGAGCGCTACTTCATTAGCCATGCGTCGATTGTTAATGACTTAAAAGTGATTGAAGAGTGGCTGCAGCCGCTGGGTTTGGCACTACAGCGCGGTCCCGGCGGCACGCACATTGAAGGCAATGAGCAGACGTTACGCCAGGCGATGGTTTCGCTGATCAATGATGTGATGCAGCAAAACGTCGCCGGTACGCCGCTGCTGCCACGCCTCGATCCCGGCAGCCAGCAAGCACTGGTGCATTATTTTGGCGATGAGGATGTAGCGTTTGTGCAGACGTTACTGCAACAAATGGAGCAGCAATTGAGTTATCCGCTGGGAGACGCGTGGTATCTCAATCTCTGCACCCACATCCTGATCATGATGCATCGCATGGCGCAAGGTAATGCGCTGGCGCTGGAAACGCTGACCAGCGCGCAGGATCTCGATCAGCGCATTCTCACCATTGCCAAACAAATGGTGGCGCAGATTGAGCAACGTATGTGCTGTGCACTGCCAGTCGATGAAGTGGGTTTTATTTATCAATATATTGTTTCGTCCGGCATTGTGCTGGAAGAGCGCGGAGATAATGCGCCGCTGCATAATCAATTTTCCACCGCTGAATCCGTGAAAATAACCTGTGAATTAATCGATCGTTTCTCCTCATTTATTCAGCAGGACTTAGCGCAGGACCGATTATTATTTGAAGGGTTATTGGTTCATATAAAGCCACTGTTAAATCGACTCAAATATCATATTCACATTCGTAATCCGCTACTGGAGGATATTCAACAGGAGATGAAAGAGATATTTTCCCTGACCAAACAGGCCATGCAATTAACGGCGCACGGCCAGGGACTTTCATCGATAGCGGATGACGAAATAGGTTATCTCTGCGTGCATTTTCAGGCGGCGCTGGAACGACAAATCGCCCATAAACGCATTCTGGTGGTGTGTTCCAGCGGCGTCGGGACATCGCATCTGCTCAAGAGCCGCATTCTGCGCGCTTTCCCCGATTGGGAAATAGTCGGCGTGGTATCGGCCAGCAATCACGCGGCGTTTTGCCAGCGCGAAACGGTGGATTTGGTGATTACCACCATTCACCTTCATGCCGGAACGGTTCCGGCGGTGTATGTCAGCGCCTTTTTTAACGATGACGATATTCGGCGGGTGACTGACGCCATGATTGGCAGCCAGCTGCCCGACGGCGCCTCCTGCGCTATGGCTGAACATTAATTGAATGAGGATTCCCCATGGATATTTCGCGCATTCTCACGCCACGCCGCGTTAACCTGGCGCTCACCGCCACCAGCAAAGAAGAGGCGATTCATGAGCTGACCGATTTGCTGTTCAACGACGGTGCCATTAGCGACCGCGCCGCCTTTATTGAAGATGTGTGGCTGCGAGAAGCCGAGGGTTCTACCGGCTTCGAAAATCACATTGCTATCCCGCATGGAAAATCGGCGGCGGTGAAACAGACCACGCTCGCCATTGGCCGTACCCAACATGATATTCCGTGGGAAACGCTTGATGGCAGCCAGGTGCGCTGCATCATCCTGTTCGCGGTGCGACTGGAAGATCAGAACACCACCCATATTCGCCTGTTGTCGCAGGTGGCCAGTGCGCTGGCCGATGATGAGGTGATTGCCCAACTGCTGGTGGAAAACGACCCCAGCAATATCATCCGGCTGTTTAGTCAGTACGCCGAAACCGACCTCTGTTAACACACTCACTCTCTGAGGTAACACATGAATATCGTCTGTGTAGCGGCCTGCACGGCAGGCATCGCGCATACCTATATTGCGCGCGAGAAACTGATTAAAGGGGCCCACGCGCTGGGCCACACCATCCACGTGGAAACCCAAGGCACCATTGGCACTGAAACTGCGCTGACGCAGGAGGACATTGCCGCCGCCGATGTGGTGATCCTCGCTGTTGACGTGAAGATCAAAGGCGAAGAGCGCTTCCAGGGCAAACCCATTGTGCGAGTGAAAACCGAAGTGGTGATCAAGTCTCCGGTGAAATTCCTCGAAAAAGTGGCGGATTCACTGGCGCGCGCCTGAGGAGATCCAGCATGAGTGACAACAAACGTCAGTACGGCCAGGAGATCAAAAGCCACCTGCTTACCGGTATTTCCTGGATGATCCCGCTGATCGTCGCCGCCGGGATCTGTATCGCGCTCGGCCAGGTGATTGGCGGGCCGGATGTCGGCAAACACACCGGCACCCTCGCGTGGATGCTTAATCAAATCGGCGGCTGGGGCATGGGCCTGATCGTACCGCTGATCAGCGCGGCTATCGCCTACTCGATCGCCGATCGTCCTGGCTTTGCGCCCGGTCTGATTGTCGGCTTTATCTGTGGGCAGATCGGTACCGGCTTTATTGGCGGTATCTTCGGAGGCTTCCTCGTCGGTTATACCGTGCTGCTGCTGCGCCACATCATCAAGCTACCCAAATCAATGCAGGGCTTAATGCCGATTATGGTGCTGCCAGTATTGAGCACCATCATTGCCGGGCTGTTAATGATGACCTTTATCGGCCAGCCGATTGTCTGGTTGCAGAAGGCGCTGATTGGGCTGCTTGAATCGATGCAGGGCGGATCGAAGTTTGTTATGGGCGCAATTCTCGGCGCGATGGCCACGTTCGACTTCGGCGGTCCGGTGAATAAAACCATGTCGCTGTTCGCCGACGGCATGCTGGTTGACGGCATTTACGGGCCAGAAGCGGTGAAGTTTGTCGGTTCAATGATCCCGCCGTTCGGTATCACGCTTTCGTATCTGCTGAGCCGCAATAAGTACACCAAAGCGGAAAAAGAGGCGCTAAAAGCCGCCTTCCCGATGGGCATCTGCATGATTACCGAAGGCGTGATTCCGATTGCTGCACGCGACCTGTTCCGCGTGGTCGGGAGCTGTGTGGTGGCCTCCGCCATCGCCGGTGGACTGATTATGGTGTGGGGCGTAGGCGCGCCGGTGCCGCACGGCGGGATGTTTGTGGTGCCGCTGTTTGAGAAGCCGTGGCTGTTCTGCCTGGCGCTCGGCATCGGTACGACCGTCTGCGGCGTGATGCTGTCGGTGCTGAAGAAACCGGTTACCCAGGCGGATGAGGAGTTCGATGACGTGGAAGCCCCCGGCACCCGCGATGAAGACATTAAATTCACCCTAGAATAAGGAGCCACCATGTTTGCCATGATGAATGACCTGATTCAGGCTGCTGCTCAACAAAAATATGCGGTGCTGGCCATTAACTGCTTCAACCTCGAAACCGCGCGTGCCGCCATACAAGCCGCCGAACAGCAACGCGCGCCCTTGATTCTGAATGTTTATCAGGGCCACAGCGCGCATTTTCCTCCCGCCGTTGCGGTGCCGCTGGTCAGGGCGCTGGCCGATGCCGCCAGCGTGCCGGTGGCGCTGGCACTCGATCACGGCAAAGCGTTTCCGCTGATTGGTCAGGCGTTTCGCGCCGGTTTTACCGGACTGATGATTGATGCTTCATCTGAACCGCTGGCAGAAAACATTCGCCAAACCGCCGCCGTAGTGAAAATGGCGCATACCGCTGGCGTGTGCGTGGAAGGCGAGCTCGGTCATATTGCCGATGCGCCAACCTACGAGCTGGCTGATGCCTCAGTGAAGATGACGCAGGTAGCCGATGTGCTGCCGTTTATTGAGCAGACCGATATCGATTTGCTGGCGATCTCGGTCGGTACTGCGCACGGACTCTATCCGGCGGGCGTGAAGCCGAAGATCGATTTCCAGCGCTTGCAGGAGCTGCAGGCTGTTGCCACGCGACCGCTGGCGTTGCACGGCGGTTCGGGCACGCCAGCCGAGGATATTCGCCGCGTCAGCGAATTTGGCGTTGCCAAGATCAACGTCGGCGCGGCGGTGTTTGATGCCGGAAAAATGGCTGTCGAACAGGCGCTAAAGCATCCGCACGTCGAATTGGCCGATTTGCTGGGCCTTATGGAATCCGCTTGCCGCGAAGTCGTGGTGGAGTATCTGAGCTGGTCGGGATCGGCGGGTAAGGTTTAAGCACGGCGGTCGCCATAAATGGCGACCCTACATCGCAGGGTAAATTTCACATTCCTATCCATCATCGGGTCGGCGCACGCGTCGACTCCGGTAAACATCACGCTGAGGAAATATTAACATGTTGATTTCAATGAAAGAGATGTTGGCACCGACTCGTGAACACCGTTATGCCATTGGCGCATTCAACGTGGCGGACAGCTGCTTTATTCGTGCGGTAGTGGAAGAAGCAGAAGCCACCCATACGCCCGCAATTATCTCCATCCATCCCAGCGAATTGGAGTTCGTGACCGATGAGTTCTTTGGCTACGTGCGTGAACGCACGCTGAAAAGCAAAGTGCCGTTCACTCTTCACCTCGATCATGGTGCATCTATCGCTCATGTGATGCGCGCCATCCAGTGTGGGTTCACTTCGGTGATGATCGATGGCTCGCTGCTGCCGTATGAGGAAAACGTGGCGCTGACCAAAGAAGTGGTGAAACTGGCGCATTCAGTGGGCGTTTCGGTGGAAGGCGAACTCGGCACTATCGGCGATACCGGCACTTCGGTGGAGGGCGGCGTGAGTAAAGTGATCTACACCGAACCGGCGCAGGCGGAGGATTTCGTGCAGCGTACCGGCGTGGATACGCTGGCGGTGGCGATTGGCACCGCGCACGGCATCTACCCGAAAAATATGAAGCCTGAGCTGCAGATGCATATCCTGCGAGACATTTCGCAGCGCGTAACCATTCCGCTGGTGCTGCACGGTGGATCGGCGAATCCGGATGCGGAGATCGCTGAAGCAGTGACATTGGGCGTTGGCAAAATCAATATTTCCAGCGACATGAAATTCGCCTATTTCGACAAGCTGCGTGAAATTCTGGCACGCGAAACCTGGTGGGATCCAAACGTGATTTATCCGGATGCGATTGCGGCGGCGAAAGAAGTCATTCGCTACAAAATGAATCTGTTTGGTGGCTTGGGTAAGGCGAGTTTGTATCGTTAAGTTCCATTTTGGGCGCGCATGGATGCGTGCGAGGATTAGCGGTCGCCATGAATGGCGACCCTACGATCTTCTTATCGCGCAGCACCTAACCACTGTTTTGCAATCTGTGCATATTCTCCCGTAGCGGTGCTGAGATGTAGCCACTGATCGACATACAGCTTCCAGCTCATATCATCACGCGGGATCATGTACGCCTTCTCGCCGTACTGCATCGGTTTATCCGGATTGATGGCGCACAGCGTGGGATAATGCTGCTGCTGGAACAGCGCTTCAGACGCATCAGTGATCATCACATCGGCTTTGTTATCTACTAACTGTTGGAAAATCCCTACGTTATCGGCCAGCTGCAGTGTTGCTTGCGGCAGGTGGCTGTGTACGAAGGCTTCATTGGTGCCACCCGCTGGTTCAATTACGCGCACGCTGGCTTTATTGATCTGTTCAACCGTTTGGTATTTCGCTTTGTCAGCGCAGCGCACCAGCGGGATTTTGCCATCCACACCCAGCGGCTGAGCAAACCAGGCGAGCTGCTGGCGCTTGAGCGTGACGGATACGCCGCCCAGCGCGATATCGCACTGCTTCGCCACAAAGTCATCACTCAAGGTTTTCCATGTGGTCGGCACCCACTGTACTTTTGCCCCAAGACTGGCCGCCAGCGACTGCGCCATGCTGATATCTAATCCTTCATACTGGCCATCGCTGCGAAGATAGGTGTAAGGCTTGTAATCGCCGGTGGTACAGACTTTGAGCGTTTTGTTTGCGCGGATTTCATCGAGATGGGATTGCGCCTGAGCAGCGCCAGTCACCAGAAGTAATGCACTTAAGATTGCGGTTTTCATGATCTCTTCTTTCTAATTGACGGTGGTTTGCGTGCGGATTGTTTCATAAGCGACCGGATTATTGCGTTAATCGCAAAAGTGTTGTGATCAATCACGCATTTTTCTCACTCCTGCGCGCGCGTAGAGTGTGCGGCATCAAACAGAAACGGAGTGAATCTACATGAATTTTTTAATTATTGATGGCGGCAAAACCTTCGCCCATTCGAAAGGCGAATTGAACCACACGTTAACGGAGGTTGCGGCCAGCCAACTGCGCGACCTGGGCCATCAGGTGCAAGTCACGCTCGCCGATAGCAATTACAACGTGGCAGAAGAAGTGCAAAAGTATCTCGACAGCGATGTGGTGATTTACCAGATGCCGGGCTGGTGGATGGGTGAGCCGTGGACGGTGAAAAAGTACATTGATGATGTGTTCACCGAGGGTCACGGTTCGTTGTATGCCAGCGATGGCCGCACGCGCAGCGATGCTGGCAAAAAATACGGCTCTGGCGGCTTGATTCAGGGCAAGAAATATATGCTGTCACTGACCTGGAACGCACCGCTGGAAGCCTTTAACGATCCTGAGCAATTCTTCGAAGGGGTTGGCGTGGATGGCTTGTATCTGCACTTCCACAAGGCCAATCAATTCCTTGGTATGGAAAGCTTGCCGACCTTTATCTGTAACGATGTGATTAAAATGCCGGATGTGCCACGCGATATCGAACGTTATCGGACTCATCTCAGCCAGATCTTTGCTTAACTGTAAGCACCCAGGGAAAAGAGGAAGCGCTATGTTAACCGTTGTTGCAGAAATTTGTGTCAAGCCAGGCCGACGTCAGGTGGTGCTTGATGCCATCAATCAACTGATTCCTACCGTGCTGGAAGAAGAAGGCTGCCATCAGTATGACGCCCTTGTTGACCATCAAGCGCAGGTGCCATGGAAACAGAACTCACCGGATTCAATCTTTATGTTGGAACAGTGGGAATCGCTGCGTCATTTGGAGCAGCATCAGCAGATGCCGCATATGGATGATCATCGCGCGGCGATCAAAGATGATGTGGTGGATGTGAAGATTTTGGTGTTGGAAGCGGTGAAGTAACCCGAATCGGTTGCTGCTTCATAACGTAAAAAAAGCCCCGAACTTTCGTTCGGGGCTTTTTGATTAGCTATCTAACCAGCAATTAAAGCTGTTCTTGATTCTGATGCTGTACCAATACTTCCGCATCACCACCGTTGTTCTGGTAAACGTTATACTCCACGCCTGCCACAGTGACGGTGCCGTTTGCCTGGCTCCAGTTATTCAGATCTTCGCCTTCTGGCAGAATGTCTTCCAGTTGCAGCTCAGCACCTGACTTATCAGACACAATCATCTGCGTTTTGCCGTTGTCGATGAACAGCGAATCATTGCCTTGTGACATGATGTCGTTCAGTGACATGTGCATCAGGCCTTCACTCAGTTCTGGGATGCTAAATAAATCACCAAGATCAGGTACGCCTGGTTCTACAGTATCGACTTCAACCTTAAATGATGTCTCTACGTCTAACTGATTCCCCGCGGCATCACGGAATGAAGCAGTAAATTCGTAATCTGCATCTTGTAACTTTTCGGTCTCAAGTACCCATTTGCCATCGACTACGGTAGTAGAGCCAATCACTTTAGTGCGGTCAGCATCACCAAAAATGATCACGATATCGCCATCGTTACCTGTTCCTGTCATTTTCAAAGTAGGGTCTGATATATAACGTCCTGCAGGAATTTCAACGCCAGTTTTATCACTCAGAACGCTATCAAAAGTACCGGCCAATGGTGCCGTGGTATCTACTACAAAGCTGATGCCCTCAGACATCTCGCCTTTCACACCCGATGCACTGACAGGCTGCACACGAATATTATGTTCGCCCTGTTCCAGTGTTGGAATCTCAAACTGCCATTCGCCATTTGACACCACGACACTACCAATCAGCGTTTCACCATCGTAAATCGCCACGGTAGAACCGTTTTCACCCTTACCAGACAGCGTTGGACGGGTATCATCAGTCTCGTCGCCCGCTTTGATTGGTCCGGTGATCGGTCCTACATCATCGTAAATCGCTACATCAGTTAATGGCTCAGGCACTTTGGTATCAATGATCACTTTTACCGGATCAGATGGCTCAGAGGTGTTGCCCGCTGGGTCAGTGATCTCCACAACGATGTCATGCTCACCATCTTCAAGAGGGTCGGTTGGTTTAACCGTCCAGTTACCATCTTCATCAACAATGCCGGTACCGATGACGGTTTTGTTGCCCTCTTCATCAACGATCACGATTTCAACCGTCGCGCCAGGTTCACCTTTCTCACCTTCAAAAATAGGCTGCTTATCGTCAATCGCTTTACCGGGTTCAACGATGCCTTTTTCATCACCTTCATTATCAACAACAACTGGCGGAGTCGGTTTTTCCGGCGCAACGGTATCAATTACCAACTTGATCGGATCAGATGGATCTGAACGCTTACCGGTTGCTGGGTCTTCAACGACAACCGACAGCTCGTGGTCACCGTCTTCACGCGCAGGAATTTCAATCTCCCATTTGCCGCCTTCAACGGTAGCTGAAGCAATAATTTCGTCATTGTCATACACATAAACAATTTCGCCATCATTACCGCTGCCGCGCAGTACTGGGGTTTCATCATTAGTTGAGTCACCATCCGCCAGCACGACTTCGGTATCACCGTTGTTGGCAACGACTTCGTCAATCTTAACCGGTGGCAGTAAAGTGGAATCAACAATCAGTTTGAATTCTTCGGTTTGGCCGGAAGTATTGCCGCCGTTTGACTGAGAATCCACACGCAAGCTGTGATTGCCATCTTCAAGTTCTAATTCAATGGTCCAACGACCACGCGAATCAGCAATGGTGCTGGCAATCACTTTCTCTCCATCCCAAATACGCACCAGCGTGTTAGCATCGGCAGTACCGGAGAGTATCGGCGTTTTATCGTCGGTGCGGCTGCCTGACGACAGTGCGCCCGTTGATGCACCTTCATCGTCGATGACGTTGTCCAGCGTCGGGGTTTCCGGCACTGAGGTATCCAGTTTCAAGACGAAGTTTTCAGATTTTGGGCTCATATTGCCGAAGCGATCTTTATAAGCAGCGCTGAATACATAGGTGCCGTCTTCGGTCAGCGTAGGCTCAAAGCTCCAGCGGCCATCGTTACCCGCCTGCACCGAACCAATCGGCATTGGGTCAGCGCCGTAAACGTAAACGATCGAGCCAGGCTGCGCGACACCATTGATCGCCGGTTGGTTGTCATTGGTATATTGATTAGATGTCAGATAATCAAGCGTGCCGACATCATCGATAACGCGCATAATTTGCGGTGCTTCAGGCGCTGCCGCGTCAATAACGACAATTCTCTGTACTGCATCTCCCCAGTTGCCCGCACGGTCAACATAACGAACCTGATAGAAATAGGTGCCATCCTCAAGCTCTGTAGATGTAAACGTCCACTTCCCTTCGCCATCCGTCATGACGGTATACACTTCGTTGTTGATTAAAATTTGCACCATGTCGCCTATGTCGGCTTCAGCTGTGGTGCTAATAGTTTTTTTATTTAAATATACTGGTGTAATACCTTCATCATTCTGTGCGAAGGTGCCGACATCCACCGGTGCTACAGTACCTGTAGTCGCATCAGCATGGGCTGATTGTGCAGAAACTACCGCACCATCATTGATAATTAATTCAAATGCAGCTGACTTTTCGCTGAGGTTTTTCGTCGCATCTTGCGCCACAACCGTCAGACTGTGTGTGCCGTCTTCAAGTTCAGGCGTAATGGTCCATGCGCCCATGCTGTCTGCTTTTGTTGAGCCAACAGGGGTGGTGCCCGCGTTGTCATACAGATAAACAATCGCACCTGGCTCAGCAACGCCCGAAAGAACTGGCTGATGTTCATCGCTGCTGTCGCCCGGCGTCAGGTTACCTTTTTCGCTACCGGTATTGTCTACCGCACGCCAGATTTCAGGTTGTGCTGGTGCGGTAGCATCTACGTTTAAAATAAGCGTGGCTGGTTTACTGCGGTTAGTTGCTCTGTCGATCACGATCACTTCCACGGTGTGCAGACCTTCTGCCCAACCATTTGGTGGCACGAAATTCCATCCGCCGTTCTCATCAATCGAAGTAGAGTAAGTTACACCATCGATAATCAGTTCGACCTTACCGCCTTTCGCATCCAGAGCGGTACGATTTAACCAGCTGTAAGCTTTGTTACTGGTATTAACAATAGTTACCGGACGCAATTCATTAATACTGTTGTTCGCCATGAGCACATTCCTTTTCAAGTTGGGTTATTGGGCTCCGGATATCCCTCCGGAACGAAATTATTCTCTTTCAATTAGTGAAATGCCTAACACAGGACACGTCTCAAATATCCTTTATTAATTAGCTCACTAAACGAAAATTAAAATCATTAAAACCGGCCTGCCAATAAATATTGGAAGGCCTTCAGTTAACATTCAGAAAGTTATAGCGGGATTATTTATTCTCAACGCTAATTATAACGCGACGTTCATTAGCGTAGCAGGCAACCAATTCTTTACGTGTCCCCTGACATTGCTTAGTGACCTGGCTTTCTCCCATACTTTGGGTCGTGATATTAGCGCCTGATAGACCGTTTTTAACTAATAGTTTCTTAATTGCATCGGCACGAAGCTGACCCAATTTCATGTTGCTATTCTCATCACCGATAGGATCGGTAAATCCGGTGACGACAATATGCGCCTGGGTATTCGACTGGCGCTTAAGCATCGCTGCAAATTGTTGAATAGCCTTATGACCCTCGTCCGAGATATCGCTGCTGTTGGCGCTAGCAAATTTAAACAGCAAATCTGAAGAAAATTCATAATTGTCATAGGATTGCGTCGTACCTTCCTGGCAATTAATCACCGACGAAGCACGCGACAGTATATGGGTCTGTTGACGAGTACCAACCAGCTGCTGCTGCGCATCATTTGCACTGGTCACGAGAGGACGACCTGAACCATCCAGACTGGCACGAATGTAATAGGTCTTGCCAGCCGCCAGGTTATCGCGCCAGGGTTGCTGCTCTTTACCCTGATACGAAGGTGCATCATTGGTAAAACTACCCAGAGAATGCACACCCGGAGCCAAACAGAAGGTGTTGAAACCACCCGCCAGCAATGCAGTCTGGAATTCACCATCAACATAAACATGTGCGGGAGAATTACCTACTGCGTCAACTGGGCGATAATAAACAATACGTACTTGATCAGACGCAGCGGCAGGCATAGAGCGCCAGGCTTGACCGAAATTATTTTCTGCTTGCACATTAAATACCGTCATTGCTGACAATGAGGCAAATGCAGCCAACATCAGAATAGATTTATTTTTCATAATAACTCCAGAGGACAGGTGCCAATAGACACCTGTTTCTTATTTATCTCAGTAATTAGTCGTGTGATGTCTGATCCAGGAATTGATACATTTCCTCTACGTTATTCGCGGAAACATTATTCAGGTTTAATACACCCGCCGCCGCGACATCATTCACGCCATTATTGAACGTAATATCGTTCAGCAAGCTGTTTTTCAGATCGTGCAGTAATTCATTCTCTTCTGGCTGATCATTAAACAGGGATTGACCTTGCGCTGACAGCAATTCTGACAACTCCACTCCCTCGATGCCTTGCGCAAATAATCCGATGTCAGGTACTGCTGGAGGAATGGTATCAACTTCCACTTCATAGACAGCTGTTTTAGCCGTAACGACACCCGCTGCATTTTTAAAGGCGGCTTCAATGTTATAAATACCATCAATCAATTCTGGGGTTTCGAACGTCCATTTACCGTCTGCGCCCACCACCGTAGAGTGATAGGTGTGACCATTTTCGCCCGTGATCCACAGATAGACTGTATCGCCAGCCATACCGCTACCTTTAACAATCAGGGTAGAGTCATTCGCCGCACCGCCATTACCAATTGGCAATTCTGCACCGGCATCATTGTTATCCTGGAACAGCCTATCGATAGTGCCCGTGACTGGCACATTTGGATCTGGAATGACTTCCTGGCCTGGATCTACTGGATCAACGGGGTCAACTGGATTGGCAGGATCGTTAATTTCGATGATCAGTTTGTCGGATGGCGCTGATTCATTGCCGGCGGGATCCACTTCGATGATCTGGAACTCATGTTCGCCGTTGCCAATCGGTGTCTCTGGCGTGAAGGTCCATTTACCTTGATCGTCCACAATGGTGCTGCCGATGACGTTGCCATTGTCGATGATTTTGATGATATCGCCCTTTTCACCTTCACCGGAGAAGGTTGGGGTGCTGTCTTCCGTTTCGTCACCGTTCTCGATCGGAGTACCATCGTTATCAGTAATGCTACCGATACCTTGATTTTCCGGTGCGGTCGTATCGATCTCAACTATCCATGGATCAGACGGAAGCGATTTATTACCGACCCGATCCACCACCACGGCGCTGAGATCGTGCTTGCCTTCTTCTAACGCTGGGGTCGTAAATTTCCAATTGCCCTGGCTATCGGTTGTCGTCGTGCCGATCAGCTTGCCATCCTGCCAAATTTCGACCGTTGACCCCACCTCAGCTTTACCTGACAACGTTGGCGTGTTGTCTTTGGTCAGGCCGCCATTGGTGATTTCTTTCGCAGGGCTAACGCTGTCATCGACCATATTGTTGATGACACCTTTCGCGGGAGCCGTCAGGTCCACGACAAATTTCCATGCCTCACTTGGCTCGCTTACCACGCCTTTTTCATTACGTTCGCGCGTGGTGATACTGTGATTACCCGCCGTTAAGGCTGTACCCGGTGTGTATGACCAGGTACCGTTTTCTCCAACGGTTGTTTCACCAATTTTGGTTGCGCCATCCCAAATTTCGATGACATTTCCTTTGGTGCCGGTACCGTTTAGCGTCGGTTTGGTATCGTCGGTTCTGCCATCTTTCTCGATCAGGCCAGTCACGCTACCGACATCATCATACATGCCCTGAACAACAGGAATCTGAACCGCGCGGCCACCGCTACCGCCGCCGCCTTCGCCACCTTCACCGCCTTCACCGCCTTCACCACCTTTGCCGCCATCGCCGCCTTTACCGCCGCTGCCGCTGCCATCACTATTGTTGTCCTGGTATTGCTCTTTTGCCGCTACATAGCCAAGGCCTGCAGCCGCAGCAATGGCCGCTAATCCGCCTAAAGCAATCAGCGCTGGAGACCATTCAAAACCGGTCGCCAGCGCAAAACCGCCATCGCTATCAACGGTAGCTTCACCCAGTGCAAGAGAAGCGGTTTCACCATCGGCCAGCGCGGCAGCTTCGTGGTCTGCATCACCATCCGTAGCAACATAGGCATGCATTTCACCATCTTCTGCTTTACCGACCAGTGAACCCGATTTGGCAAAGAAATCCTCAATAATGAGGTCCGGATTGTTAGCATCAGAGCCTTCAAGCATCACCAGCAGGTTTTTTCCTACGCGCTTAACGGTAATGTTTTCCGGCGCAACGCCGTCATTACCCTGCGTCAGCAAATACTTTCCGTTGGTAATGGCTTGAATTTTTGCAGCTTTTCCATCCTTACCAGCACGCATTACTTCCGCTTTCGTTATTGTCTTTTTATCAATAACCGCAACACTCACGGGCGAAACGTTCATAGTTAATCCCTTCCGTACATTAATTTTGACTGCACGATTGCGTACAAGCGCTGCAATCTCCCTGGCTAAACCCACGCAAGTGGGCTCAAAGTTGCGACATAATCAGGAAAGAGGGATTTCTGAGACATAAGAAACGTCCCGTTAGACGAGAAAAATTTCCTAACGTTGTCGAAAAGACAAAGAGTTAAATAACTATATGAATAATTGAAGGATTATATCTAATCGATGTGGAATGAGAGTGGCGCTCGGAAGTAAGAAAAACGCTATAACAGATGATTTTCCTGAATTTTATCGTGTAAAAAATTCAGAAAACAGGTGACGCGAGAACTGAGCGATTGGTTGCGATAATACACAGCATGGACAGGAAGATGCAGTTCACGGGTTTCCGCTGACAAAACCTGCACTAGATGGCCTTGAGCGCGATCTTCACGGCTAACAAAGTCTGAAAGACGAACAATTCCTTGTCCGGCCAATGCTAGCTGACGCAGCGTTTCTCCACTGGAGGCGCATAATGTTGGTTTGATTCGCAACAGCTCGCCTTCACGCTGCCAAACCGGCCAGACGTTATGTGCTTCAAGCTGGCTAAAACCTAATAATTGGTGATCTGCCAGCGCGGCAACATTTTGCGGTGCGCCAAACTTTTCCAGATAAGCTGGACTGGCCAATAACCTTATCGCGCTGCTGCCAAGAACGCGCGCCCGAAGGGTGGAATCACGCAGTTCGCCAATCCTAATGGCGATATCGGTCTGCTGCTCCAGCAGATCAATAACAATATCATCAGTATTAAGTTCGAGTTGAATCTGCGGATAGCGCTGTCGGAACTCAGCCACCAGCGGCACAAGCACGTGCAGCGTAAACGGGGTGTTGGCATTGACGCGCAGCCGACCCGAAGGGATGTCCCGACGCTGCGCAATATGCTCTTCCGCTTGCTCAACAGACGCTAAAATTTGTCGGGCATGGTCGAGAAAAATCATGCCTTCTTCGGTCAGCGCCAGCCGTCGCGTGGTGCGATGCATCAAGGTGGTTTGTAATTTACCTTCCAGCCGACTGAGCGCACGACTAATACCAGAACTGGTCTGCTCCAACTGCTCGGCGGCGGCAGTAATCGAGCCAGTATCCACCACGGCAATCCAGGCACGTAGCTCTTCCAGTGTAATTTTCACGAAATCCATCCTATGTGCACGATGAGTTCAAGACCTGTCTCAGTTCCGCCACGATCATTTGTGCTGTAAATTGCGCCATTTTCAACCGCAGCAGGATAGCACAATGCGCCATAAATCCCGGAAGGGGAACGATTTACGCCAGCAGCAAGCGGTAACTCAGTTGTTGCAGCAAGGACGACAGGATGAAGCCTGGCGTAAAATTCGTGCTCATCTGACATTGGCGCCTTACGATGGCTGGTTTCTACATGAAGCCGCGCGGTTGGCGAGACGCAACGGGGATTTGGAGTTGGCGCAGCGCTATTACCAGCGCGCGCTCAAATTAGCACCGCAGGATGCAGGATTACTCAATGGTATGGGGTTAACCCACTACGATGCCGATCGCCTGCCTGAAGCCGAACAGCATTATCAAGCGGCGCTTCGTGCGCATGCTGCTTATGCAGCCTGCCACAATAATTATGCGATTTTGCTGCACAAACAGTATCGCTACACTGCCGCGCTTGAACAGTATCAACTCGCGCTACACATTCAGCCGGATTATATCGAAGCACGCTATGGCTTGAGCACGGTGCTGGCGCATATGGGCAAACTGCAGCAAGCGGAAAGCCAGATGCAGCAAGTGATGCAAACACGGCATAACGATCGCCGCTGCAGTAATGCGCTCGGCATGGTGCTGCTACAACAGGGTAAATTTTCTGATGGCTGGCGCCATTACCAATCACGCTATGCGCCAGAAAATCCTGACCGCTTCTTCTCTTTACCAGAACTCCCCATCCGTTATTGGCAAGGGGAAGATCTGCACGGTAAAACGCTGTTGGTGCGCACTGAACAAGGGCTGGGTGATGAGATTCAGTTTTGCCGCTTTCTGTCACGGGTGAAAAGTGAAAAGCATGCGGCTAAGGTGGTGATGATAGGCAGCGCTGGGTTAAAACCGTTAATCTCTTCACTGGCACATTTAGATGATTATTTAACGCGTGAAGATAAGCAGCAGCCGCTGCCGCATGCCGATTTTTGGTGTTCGCTGTTGGATTTACCGCAGCATTTTCTCAACTCACCACAACCGTTTTGTACGCAGCATCCTTATCTGTTTAGCCCTGAACAGCAGCAGATGCAGTGGCCGATCAATGCGGCAGGTAAGAAAATTGGCATTGTGTGGAAAGGATCAGCCGGGCATAAAAACGATGGCCAGCGATCGCTGGCGAACTTATCTCAGCTTTCCCCCCTTTTTGAACTTCCCAACACACACTGGGTAAGCTTGCAAAAAGGCGCAGGTGAAGAGGAAGTCACAGCATTCCCCCAGTTGCAGCCTTATGGTTCGGAATTCAAAAATTATCAGGATACCGCCGCGGTGATTGCTCAGCTGGACCTGGTGATTGGCGTGGATACCTCCGTGATTCATTTGGCCGGTGCGCTAGGCGTGCCCTGCTGGGTGATGTTGCCCGCGTGGGCACGGGATTGGCGCTGGCTGGAAGGACGTGAAGATTCACCCTGGTATCCACAGATGCGCCTGTTTGCACGTGGGCAGGAAGAAGAGTGGGATGCGGTGATTGCACGCATTAAGCAGGCATTGCAGCAATAAAAGAAGGACGCCGTAGCGTCCCTTTTTTTAGACTTCGAGGTCGGCGAGATCGCCTTTCTCTTGCAGCCAGTTTCGACGATCTTCCGAGCGCTTCTTCGCCAGCAGCATATCCATCACGCGCAGCGTTTGATCGACATCCTCGTCACTAACGGTGAGCTGCACCAGGCGACGCGTATTTGGATCGAGCGTGGTCTCGCGCAACTGCAGCGGGTTCATTTCACCCAACCCTTTAAAGCGCTGCACGTTCGGCTTCCCTTTCTTACGCTTCAGTTGCTCCAGCACGCCTTCTTTCTCGTCTTCATCCAGCGCGTAATAGACCTCTTTACCGAGATCGATGCGATACAACGGCGGCATCGCAACATACACGTGGCCGTGCTGTACCAGCGAACGGAAATGCTTCACAAATAGCGCGCATAGCAAGGTGGCAATGTGCAGCCCATCGGAGTCTGCATCCGCCAGAATACAGATTTTGCCGTAACGCAGCTGGCTAAGATCTTCGCTATCGGGATCGATACCGATGGCTACCGAAATATCATGCACTTCCTGCGAGGCCAACACTTCATCGGAAGAGACTTCCCAGGTATTCAGGATTTTACCTTTCAGTGGCATGATCGCCTGATAATCGCGATCGCGCGCCTGCTTGGCGGATCCGCCTGCAGAATCCCCCTCGACGAGGAACAATTCGGTTCGATTTAAATCCTGTGCGGTGCAGTCTGCCAACTTGCCTGGCAGCGCCGGTCCGCTGGTGAGCTTTTTACGCACCACTTTCTTTGCGGCACGCATACGGCGCTGCGCGCTGGAAATTGCCAGCTCGGCCAGCATTTCAGCGGCCTGCACGTTTTGGTTCAGCCACAGGCTAAAAGCATCTTTCACCACTGCCGAAACGAATGCCGCACATTGACGTGACGACAGGCGCTCTTTGGTTTGACCGGCAAACTGCGGATCCTGCATTTTCACCGATAGCACGTACGCACAGCGATCCCAGATATCTTCGGCTGAGAGCTTCACGCCGCGCGGCAGAATGTTGCGGTATTCGCAGAACTCACGCATGGCATCCAGCAATCCCTGACGCAAGCCGTTGACGTGCGTGCCGCCCTGCATGGTTGGGATGAGGTTAACGTAGCTTTCCGTCAGCAGTTCACCGCCTTCCGGTAGCCACAGCAGCGCCCAATCTACCGCTTCCACATCACCAGCAAAACTGCCAACGAATGGTTTTTCTGGCAGCGTTGGCAAGCCGTCAATCGCTTCACACAGGTAATCGGTCAGGCCATCCTGATACATCCAGGTTTGTTCGGTGTCGTTGACCTTGTCTTTAAAGACAATCTCAACGCCCGGACACAATACGGCTTTGGCTTTTAACAAATGCGATAAGCGGGAAACCGAGAAACGCGGGCTATCAAAGAAGCTTTCATCTGGCCAGAAGTGCACGCTGGTGCCGGTGTTGCGTTTACCGACGGTGCCGATAACCGTAAGATCCTGCACTTTATCGCCATTTTCAAAAGCAATCTGGTAGATCTCACCATTTCGACGCACGGTAACTTCCACGCGCTTCGACAAGGCGTTAACCACAGAGATGCCTACGCCGTGCAAGCCGCCTGAAAATTGATAGTTTTTGTTGGAGAATTTGCCGCCCGCATGCAGCCGACAGAGAATCAGCTCAACCGCAGGCACGCCCTCTTCCGGATGGATATCTACCGGCATGCCACGACCGTCATCAATGACTTCCAGCGACTGATCGGCATGAAGAATCACTTCCACGCGTTTGGCGTGACCGGCCAGCGCCTCATCGACGCTGTTATCGATCACTTCCTGGCCCAGATGGTTCGGGCGCGTGGTGTCGGTGTACATCCCCGGACGACGACGCACGGGTTCAAGGCCGGTCAGGACCTCAATGGCATCGGCATTATAGCTTGATTGGCTCATCGTAAATGTCTGATTAGCAATAGGAAAATGGCCCCACCTCACAACATCACTGAGTGTTTAATCCCAGAAAATCAACGATTTGTGCGAAATGGCGTTCGAATCCGATATAGGCATGATTACCGCCCTCTTCAACCGTCTGGCGGCATGCGCTGTAATACTCCAGCGCCTGGCGATAATCGAGAATTTCATCGCCGGTTTGTTGCAACAGCCAGAGTAAATCGGGCGCTTCAAGAGGGTCAATCTGCATTACTTTCAGATCGTAAATGTGGCGAGACTCTAACACATATTGCTGGCCGGTGTAGGGATTACGGTTTTCACCGAGGTAATCCACCAGCAGCTCAAACGGCCGTACGGCGGGATTAACCACCACCGCTGGCAACATAAAGCACTGCGACAGCCAGGTCGCAAAATAGCCGCCGAGCGACGATCCCACCAATCCCAGCGGTTCACCGGCATATTGCATCACCAGATCTTCCAGCATGCTGGCGGCTTCTGCCGGGAACGTAGGTAATTGCGGCACCATAACATTGATGTGTGGATGCTGCTCGTTGAGCCATTGCTGCAG
Organism: Enterobacter ludwigii; assembly: GCA_900068845.1. Classification (GTDB taxonomy): domain Bacteria; phylum Pseudomonadota; class Gammaproteobacteria; order Enterobacterales; family Enterobacteriaceae; genus Pantoea; species Pantoea ludwigii_A. The sequence continues at coordinate 187,543 of CEFQ01000004.1, read as the reverse complement.
CTGTGTGGCTTTCGCCGATTGTGGAGAGCTGTTGAATCCGTGCAGATAGATCAGCGCCGCCATTGCCTAATAGCCCTCGGAGTCAAGATCGGGGCGGAACATGTCACTTTGCAGGCGGTTCACTTCGGTTTCCAGCGTGCCATCGGGCTGCAAGGTGAACCAGCGCCAGCCTGGAGCTAGCGTATCAATGGTGAAGTTGGTGCAATGCGGTTTGAACTGAACGCAGGTCGATGGCGAAGCCAATACGCGGCGGCCATGCCAGTCAAGATCGAGTTCCTGATGAATGTGGCCACAGACCAAATTGCGCGCGCGCGGGAAGTGTTGCAGTACCGCTTCCAACTGATGTGGATTGCGCAAGCTGTGCTGATCTAACCAGGTACAACCGGAAGCCAGCGGATGATGATGCAGCAGCACCAAGGTATGACGCTCAGGATACTTACGTAGCGCGGTGTCCAGCCACTCCAGCTGATATTCACTCAACATACCGTGCGGTACACCAAATACCTGGCTATCCAGCAACACTAACTGCCAGTGATCGCCTAACAGAACATGCTTATCTGACTTGATGCCAGCATCAGCCAACGTATTTACCATGGCCGGCTGAAAATCGTGATTACCCGGCAGCCAGACGCACGGCTTCGGCAGACGATTAATCCCTGCTACAAAGTGTTGGTAAGCTTCGACGGTATGATCCTGAGCGAGATCGCCAGTGGCAATAATCAGATCATACTGGCGCTGTTGGACCTCAATCGCATCCAGCACCGCATCAAAACTCGACCAGGTGTTTACCCCGAGCAGCGATTGATGTTTTCCGGCAAAAAGATGGGTATCTGTGATTTGTAGAATCCTGATATCAGACCCATCTTGCGCAGGAAGAGTTAGCAGGCTATCCAAAGCGTTTCCTTAATCTCCACGCCATCGTTGCGTTTTACGCTATCAGCAGACCGGTACTGCTACAGCGCCGTGCGCTAGGCAGTAACGCAACCAATCCGCAAGGAACTGGTTAATCTGATGTTTTTCATCGCGCTGATGCAGTTTTTTATTAGGATAATCATAGCGCGCTTTAAAACGGTAGATCTGTTTAGTGGAACACACTTCAGCGACCATCGCATCATGGTAGAGCCGCACCGACATAGAGGGCAGGCTCCAGTAGCTCACTGCAGGCGCCACCTGACGCACTTCTACCAGCGTGGTGTAACGCGTTGATTCTTCGATGGTGAGCTGATAGCTGGCGCCATTCACCTGATAGATCACCGATGCACCCGCCTCATCATTGCGCGGCAGCAGGCGACGCAACTGGGCGAAATTGGTTTCGCACAGACGCATCATTTCGGGAAAGTCAGGGGTATAGCGCTGTTTCATATTTGCTTCCACTCTTCTCGTAGTTTTTCATGGTGCAACGCCAGCCATTGCAAGGCGATGACAGATGCCGCGTTATCAATAATCCCCTCTTCCACCCAACGATAAGCCTGTTCGCGGCTCACCACATGGACAAGAATATCCTCATTCTCTTCCTCCAGCCCGTGATTTCCCTCTGCCAGGCTGGCATCCACTTCGCCCACCAGCACCGACAAACGCTCTGACGTTCCGCCTGGGCTGGCTAAGTAATTCACTATCGGTTTCACGCGGCCAACCTTGAGGCCCGCTTCTTCTACCGCCTCACGTCGCGCGACATCTTCTGGCGTTTCGCCCGATTCAATGATGCCAGCCACCATTTCCAGCAGCCAGGGCGTTGGGCTGGAATCAAAAGCAGGAATGCGGATCTGTTCGATCAGCACCACTTCGTCACGTAAGGGATCATAGGGTAGCAGCACGGCGGCGTGTCCGCGCTCAAAAACTTCGCGTACCACTTCACCACTCATTTCGCCATTAAAACGGCGGTGACGGAAACGGTAGCTAACGATGGAAAAAAAACCATCGTAACGCGTTTCGCGTGCAATAATTTCTACATCGTTTTTTGTGAAAGTCACAGGGGATTTTTTTTCACTCATCATCGTCTGATTCCTTATGCAGATTGGGATGGAGCAAAGAAAAGCCAAGTCTACCGCTCCGTCCGAGTGGTTCTTTTTGAATTATTTACGTAAATTAGGGGAAGAAGGCACGTTCAGCCAACTTATCTCTGACGCCGCCTCTGTAGAATCGGCGATTATTTTTTTGGCTTACCTGCAGCACTACCCGTGCATTTTGCTGCAACAAAAGGAATGCAAATGAAAAAACTGCTCCCACTTTTTATTGGACTGAGCCTGGGCGGATTCAGCCTTGCCAGCCAGGCAGAAAACCTGTTGCAGGTCTATCAGCAGGCGCGCCTTAGCAACCCCGATCTGCGATCTTCTGCCGCTGACCGCGACGCTGCATTTGAGAAAATTAATGAAGCGCGTAGTCCTTTATTGCCGCAGTTAGGTTTGGGCGCAGATTACACTTATAACAACGGCTACCGTGACAGCAGCGGAATTCATTCCAACACGACCAGCGCATCTCTGCAATTAACTCAAACTATTTTCGATATGTCGAAATGGCGTGCGCTGTCGCTGCAGGAAAAACAGGCCGGTATTCAAGACGTCACTTATCAGGTTGCCCAGCAAGACCTGATTCTGAACAGTGCAACAGCCTATTTCAACGTGTTGAAGGCAATCGATACGCTTTCTTACACCGAAGCACAGAAACAGTCGATCTACCGCGAATTGGATCAAACCACGCAACGCTTCAACGTTGGCCTGGTGGCGATTACCGACGTACAGAACGCCCGCGCACAGTATGACACCGTGCTGGCTAACGAAGTAACCGCACGTAACAACCTCGATAATGCGGTGGAATCGCTGCGCCAGATTACCGGCATGGATTATCTGTCGCTGGCTTCACTGAATATCGATCGTTTCAAAACCGCGCGTCCAGACGCCGTTGCCAGCCTGTTGAAAGAAGCAGAAAGCCGTAATTTGACGTTATTGTCTGCGCGTTTGAGCCAGGATCTGGCGCGTGAGCAGATTCGCTCAGCCGAAACCGGGCATATGCCAACGCTGGATTTGACCGCTTCAACAGGTATGTCGAACAGCAAATATGGCGGCAGCCGCGCTAACCAGAGTGCCGGTAGCACTGACTCGATCACCGGTTCTAACCAGGTTGGCCTGAGCTTCACCATGCCGCTGTACAGCGGTGGTTCGGTTACCTCTCAGGTGAAACAGGCGCAGTACAACTATGTGGCTGCCAGCGAACAGCTTGAAGGCGCACACCGTAGCGCGGTTCAGACGGTTCGTTCATCGTTCAACAACGTAAATGCGTCTATCAGCAGCATCGATGCCTACAAGCAGGCAGTGGTCTCTGCACAAAGCTCATTGGATGCGATGGAAGCGGGCTATCAGGTGGGTACGCGTACTATCGTTGATGTACTGGATGCAACTACCACCCTGTTCAACGCCAAACAGCAGCTTTCTGATGCGCGTTACAGCTACCTGATCAACCAGCTGAACATCAAGTATGCGCTGGGTACGCTCAACGAGCAGGATCTGCAGCAGCTGAATAGCACGCTGGGCAAAGAGATTACCACTACACCAGAAGTGGTAGCGCCGGAAAATAACCAACAGGCCGCGCGTGTTGATAACGGTCCTAAGGCATCATCGCCTTCTGCCGCCGCACAAGCCCGTCCAGCTGCCGCACGCAGCAGCGGAAATCCATTCGGTAATTAATTCCCCAAGGGGCCGCATGCGGCCCTTTTCGCATTCAATCGTATAGCTACGTAAAGATCCTTTCCCCATCTGGCTTCCCGCTTCATTTTCCACCGCTCATCCCCTATCCTTACCCCACCTTTGGGCACAGGATGAAAATAATGAAACGGACGAAAAATATTCGCCATGCCGCTTTCCGTAAAAGCTGGCAGGCACGCCACTTAACGCCAGTCGCCTTTGCCGTTAGCGCAGTGTTTATGCTGGCAGGCTGCGAACAGAGTGATGAAACGGTGTCGCTCTATCAAAACGCGGATGATTGTGCAAAAGCCAACCCTGGCCAGAGCGCGCAATGTACCACTGCGTATAACAACGCACAGAAAGAAGCCGAACGTACTGCGCCAAAATATGCCACGCGTGAAGATTGTGTGGCTGAATTTGGTGAAAACCAGTGCCAGCAAACTCCAGCGCAAGCGGGCGTAGGGACTACCGCTAATAATGCCGAAGCACAGCAAAGCGGTAGCTTCTGGATGCCGTTGATGGCCGGTTACATGATGGGGCGTATGATGAGCGGCGGCGCAGGTTTTGCCCAACAGCCGCTCTTCTCGCCAAAAAATCCTAACAGCCCGGCAAATGGTAAATTTGTTGATGCTGCGGGTAAAAACTACGGCAATGCGACATCGGGCCGCACCATTAACGTGCCGAAAACAGCGATGGCGCCGAAACCCGCGACCACTTCCACCATCACGCGTGGCGGCTTTGGTGACAGCGTGGCAAAACAAAACACCATGCAGCGCAGCAGTGCCTCAGGCACCGGCAGCCGCTCGCTGGGAGGCTAAGCCGCAGCATGCAACGTATTCCAATCCAGGAACGTCCAGACTGGCGTGAAAAAGCAGCAGAATATGGTTTTCAGTTTCACACCATGTATGGCGAACCTTACTGGTGTGAAGACGCTTACTACCAATTCACGCTCGCGCAGGTTGAACAGCTGGAAGATACCACCGCCGAACTGCACCAGATGTGTTTGCAGGCGGTGGAGAAAGTGGTGAACAGTGACGAGCTACTCACCCGTTTCTGCATTCCTAAGCACACCTGGGATTTTGTGCGTGAATCCTGGAAGTTGCGCCAGCCATCACTCTATTCACGCCTCGATCTGGCATGGGATGGCAAAGGTGACGCCAAGCTGCTGGAAAACAATGCTGATACGCCTACTTCATTGTATGAAGCCGCTTTCTTCCAGTGGATCTGGCTGGAGGATCAGGTCAAAGCGGGCAACCTGCCGCAGGGCAGCGACCAATTCAACAGCCTGCAAGAGAAGCTGATCGATCGCTTCGCCACACTGCATCAGCAATTCGGTTTCAACTGGCTGCACTTCTCCTGCTGTCGGGATACCGAAGAAGATCGTGCCACAGTGCAATATTTGCAGGACTGCGCCACCGAAGCCGGGCTGCCGAGCGAGTTTCTCTATATTGATGAGATTGGATTGGGTGAAAGAGGCCAGTTTACCGATGTAAACGATCAGGTCATCAGTAATCTGTTCAAGCTCTATCCGTGGGAATTCATGCTGCGCGAGGTGTTCTCCACCAAGCTGGCGGACGCCGGTGTGCGCTGGCTGGAACCGGCGTGGAAAAGCATTATTTCCAATAAAGCGCTCTTGCCATTATTGTGGGAGATGTTCCCCAACCATCCTAACTTGCTGCCGGCTTACTTTGCTGATGATCAAAACGCGCCGCAGATGGATAAATATGTGGTGAAACCGCTGTTTTCCCGCGAAGGTGCCAATATTCGCATTATTGAAAACGGTCAGGAAATCGCGCGCGCCGAGGGTCCATATGGCGAAGAAGGCATGATTATCCAGCAGTTCTATCAGTTACCCAAATTTGGTGATAGCTACACGCTGATTGGTAGCTGGCTGATTGACGATCAACCTGCCGGCATCGGCCTGCGTGAAGATCGCGCACTGATCACTCAGGATCTGTCGCGTTTCTATCCGCACGTCTTTATCGAGTAAACGCTACGCCGCCCGCACGCTTCGGGCGGCTGCGTTCGTTAGCCAATCTGCACTGACATCATACTGATCGCGCCCATTTCCATCCCTTCCACGGGAAGGGTAATCGCTTCATCAGCGGCACGCGCGCCGAGAATATAGAGCAGCGGTAAATAATGTTCAGGCGTTGGATTCGACTGCTGTGCATCTGGATGCTGCATAAAGTTCACCAGCGGATGATCCGCGGCCTCGCCCTGGAAAGCCAAATTATCCCGCACAAACTGATTAAAACGCTCCGCCCACGGATACGCAGTTTCAGCTCCCTGCCAGCGCAGCATGCGCAGATTGTGCACCACGTTACCGCTAGCAACGATCATCACTCCTGCTTCTCGCAATGACGCCAGCTTTTGACCTAACGCGTAGTGCCATTCGGCAGGTTTAGTGCCGTCGATACTTAATTGCACCACTGGGATATCAGCATCAGGATACATTTTTGCTAGTACGCCCCAGGAACCATGATCAAACCCCCACTCCTGATCGGCATGAACTGCGATTGGTGCGAGTAAATCAATGATTTGCTGAGCGAGTTCGGGCGACCCGGGCGCCGGATATCGCACATCAAATAGCGCTTGGGGGAACCCGCCAAAATCATGGATAGTGCGTGGATTATTCATCGCCGTCACCGCCGTGCCGCGTGTGTACCAGTGCGCCGAAACCGCGAGAATCGCGCGTGGACGCGGCAAGGTGGCGCCCAAATGCTGCCAGGTTTGGGTATAACGATTATCTTCCAGTACGTTCATCGGGCTACCGTGGCCAAGGAACAGCGCAGGCATGCGTGTAGTGCTCATGATTAATCCTCTGACGAAGTGTCGCTTTGTTAAACGTTACGATACGCGCTTTCGCATGAGGATTAACGCTGATAAGTATGATGAATTCATTCAGAAAATTTGAATGATATTCCGACATGATTTAGCATCATGCGATCCTGATTGGCTTAAGGACTCAATGACAAACTGAGAGAGGGAAGTGGATGGAAGAATTGTCGCAATAAAACTTTACGTTGTTCTATTTATCAGTGATATAGCGCGCACGTAAGACTGAGCGAGACCGGTCTTGTTACATCCCTTAAATATGCTTCTTAAACTCCACTCGATTTTAGAAACAAGAGCAGTGGAATCTATGTTAATTCAGGGAGCAATATTGTGCCTGGCGATGAATATCTACCATGAAGCGCGTGGCGAACCGATTAAAGGACAAATAGCCGTTGGCACGGTGACCATGAACCGTGCCAACTGGGATGTCAAAGAGATCTGTCCTGTGGTGTACGCACCAAAGCAGTTCTCCTGGACGTCTCTCAAGAAAAATCCTTATCGTTACCCACCACATGAAGATAAGAGCTGGCAGCGCGCCAGGAATCTGGCACAGAAGATCGTTGAAGGGGAATTAGAGGACGTGACAAAAGGTGCGACCTTTTTCCATGCACATAGCGTCAAACCGGCCTGGCGTCATACCTTTCAGCGTACTGTGGTAATTGGCAATCACGTGTTTTATGCCAATCGCTAAAACATAAAAAGGCCGGGTAGATATCTACCCGGCCTTTTCTTGCACATCCATTCAGTTAGCTGGCGTGACGCGTTTCACGCTGACGGCGATACACCACCAGATCTTCAATGGTGACGACCGGCATATCATGTTGCTTAGCAAACACGATCGCTTCTGGCGCGTGCGCCATGCTGCCATCATCATTGGTCAATTCGCACAGCACGCCCGCAGGTTTAAATCCTGCCAGCGTAACCAGATCGATAGTCGCTTCAGTATGCCCGCCACGAGACAACACTCCGCCTTCACGCGCACGCAGCGGAAAAACGTGGCCCGGGCGGTTAAGATCTGAAGGCTTGGCACCATCAGCCACTGCAGCACGAATGGTGGTGATACGATCGGCAGCAGAAACACCGGTGGTGACACCGCTTGCGGCTTCAATAGTCACCGTGAAACCGGTGCCGTACGCGCTGGTATTCGTTTCCACCATCATTGGCAGCTCAAGCTGCTGGCGGCGCTCTTCAGTAATGCAGAGGCAAACAATACCGCTACCGTGACGAATGGTTAATGCCATCTGTTCCAAGGTCATGGTTTCTGCCGGGAAGATCATGTCACCTTCGTTTTCACGATTTTCATCGTCAAGCACCATTACACCGCGGCCGTTGCGCAGCGCATCAATGGCACGTTCTACACGCTGTTCAGGCGTGCCAAATTCAGAAAGAAGCGTCTGATTCATGGTAAAAAAACCTTATAAAATATGAGTTACCAGAACCAGGGCGTGCTTAGGAGTGCGTACAGAACACATGGCAATAACGTGACGCGCGGGCAAAGCCCGGCTGATGTCGTTACCCTCTCCCATCCGGACTTTAACCGTCGGCTCCGGAATTACACCGGATCTGCTGACCTTTCACATTGCTGTGAGAGCGCTCGCGGGCTTTCAGCTAAAGCTGATTTACCGCCGGTGGGGAATTTCGCCCCGCCCTGAGAATAAGCGAACAAACTATAACGCCAATCATCTGGTCGGGCAATCGACAAAAGTGCAAATGCTTTTGCATTTCCTGCGTTGCGGATTTCAGGTTTAACCTTTTCGTTTCAGGCATTACACTTAATAGCTATTGAGTCCGAACACGCGCAGCTATCGGCCACCGTAACCAGGAAATAATCATGATCGACACGAAAAAAATTGAACAACTGGCTCGCCAGGTACATGAAGCTATGCCGAAAGGGATTCGCGATTTTGGCGATGATGTCGAAAAGAAAATCCGTCAGGTTTTGCAGGCGCAGTTGACGCGCATGGACCTGGTGAATCGTGAAGAGTTTGATGTGCAGACGCAGGTTCTGCTGCGCACGCGCGAGAAGTTAGCTGCTTTGGAACAGCGCCTGGCGAAGTTAGAAAGTGAAAGCCCAGCGGCACCCGCGCCGGCAATCATCACGCCAGATCCTGCTGGGAAAATCGATACTCCGCAATAAGCTAATCGGCGGGAGCATGACTCCCGCCCATTCACACTTAATGACTGCGAATAGTTTTGATGATATTGCTGGTTGAGATGCCATCTTCGAAGTTAAGCACACGCACGTCACCGCCGTTCGCCCAAACCTCTTTGCTTCCCGCGATATCTTCCGGCTTATAATCACCGCCTTTTACCAGCAAATCCGGCAACACCTCAGCAATCAGACGCTGTGGCGTATCCTCTTCAAACAGTACCACCCAATCCACCGCTTCAAGCGCACCCAGCACGATCATGCGATTTTCTTGTGGGTTGACTGGACGCGTTTCGCCTTTCAGACGCTTTGTGGACGCATCACTGTTTACAGCCACAATCAGGCGATCGCCTAGCTTGCGCGCGTTCGCCAGATAAGAAACATGGCCAGCGTGCAGGATGTCAAACACGCCGTTAGTCATCACCACTTTCTCACCACGCTGACGTGCCAGAGCAACAGCGCCTTTCAACTCTGCCTCAGTCATCACACCAAATCCGGTTTCCGGACGTGCGTGAATCGCGTTCTCCAACTCAACGGTGCTAACAGTGGAAGTACCCAGCTTGCCAACGACTACGCCTGCTGCAGCATTGGCGAGGAAACACGCCTCTTCCAGGCTGTCGCCAGCGGCCAGAACGGCTGCCAGCACGCCAATCACCGTATCGCCCGCGCCGGTAACGTCATACACTTCCTGCGCCTGTGTGGGCAGATGCAGCGGTTCTTTGCCCGGCTGCAGCAATGTCATACCATTTTCAGAACGGGTTACCAGTAACGCGGAGAGTTCGTAATCAGCGATTAACTGCATGCCACGGCTGACAATCTCTTCGACGGTTTTGCATTTACCCACCACCGCTTCAAATTCCGACAAATTCGGCGTCAGCAGCGTTGCACCGCGGTAACGCTCGAAATCCGTGCCTTTTGGATCAATCAACACCGGCACTTTCGCTTCACGCGCCAGTTGGATCATGGTTTGTACGCTGTTCAGCGCGCCCTTGGCGTAGTCAGAAAGCACCAGAGCACCCGCTTGTGTCAGCGATTGACGCATACGATCGTGAATCGGCTGCGGATCAATCTGCTCAAAACCCTCTTCGAAATCGAGACGAATCAGCTGCTGATTGCGCGATAGCACGCGCAGTTTAGTAATGGTTGGATGGGTTTTCACCGCCACAAAATCGCAGTCGACATTCACCTTCTGCAAGGTTTCACTCAGTACACGCGCGGCGTCATCGGCGCCGGTCAAGCCAATCAGCCGCGACGCTGCACCGAGTGCAGCAATGTTCATTGCAACGTTTGCCGCGCCCCCTGGACGCTCCTCAATGGTATCCACTTTCACCACCGGCACCGGCGCTTCCGGTGAAATACGGCTGGTTGGGCCATACCAATAGCGGTCTAACATCACATCGCCGACGACCAGCACAGTGGCCTTGCCAAAAGTGGGCAGTGTTACTTTCATTCAGAGACTCCAACACGGTCAAAATAATGCGCGGGATATTACCACATAAGCCATAAGGCTCACTGTTCCGCGCCGTCAGATTCGGTGGCGCTTAGCCAGCGCTGCCAACTGCTGTTTACTACTGCGCGCTCTGCGACAAAGGCTTCTGGTGCCACATGGCCAGGTAATTCCTGCAGCGCAAGATGATGCAGCGCATCACGCAGCGTAACGTAAGCGTGCGTTAAAGCCTGCGCTTCCTCTTCGGGCATAATCGTCTGCCGCGCCATCAGTTCAAAAATACGCACGTTATCCGACCAGCGCGTCAACGCAGGCTGATCGGCTGCGTAGCCTAAGACAAGATATTGCGCGATGAATTCAATGTCGGTGATACCGCCCTCATCGGTCTTAATTTCCCAGCGACCTTTGTGTTTATTGCTGAGATGCGCACGCATTTTTTCGCGCATTTCACGCACTTCTTTTCGTAATGAGCCAGCTTCGCGCGGCAGGCAAAGAATGCCTCGTCGGATATCATCAAAGCGTTCACACAACGCGGGTTCGCCAAACACAATACGCGCACGCACTAGCGCCTGATGTTCCCAGGTCCAGGCCTCGCTGCGCTGATATTCGTTAAAAGCGGTAAAAGTACTGACCAGCATGCCCGCCGAGCCAGATGGACGCAGACGCGCATCCACTTCATATAAAATGCCGGACGATGTGCGCGTACTAAACAGATGCATCACACGCTGCGCCAGGCGTAGATAGAACTGACGACCATCAATTACGCGCTCGCCATCGGTTTCAGCATCATCCGGACAATCATGTAAGAACACTAAATCAAGATCAGAGCTGTAACCTAGCTCCCAACCACCGAGTTTACCGTAACCGACAACCGCGAAGCCGCGCTCATTATCGCTTGTAAGATGCGATGGACGACCATAACGCTGCACCATCATCTGCCAGGCCTGCTGCACCACGGATTCGATAATCGCTTCGGCCAGCCAGGTTAAGTGATCGCTCACTTTCATCACTGGCAGCGTTTCAGCAATATCGGCAGCGGCAATACGTAGATGTTGCGCCTGTTTAAACTGGCGTAACGCTTCGAGTTGCTGCTCTTCGTCATCGGTAGGAATACGCAGCAGATATTGACGCAGTTCGTCGCGGTAGGCGTCGGTCGCGGTGGGTTGATACAGCGTTGCGGGATCGAGCAGCTCATCCAGTAATAGCGGATAACGTGCCAGCTGGCTGGCAACCATGGGTGAGGCGGCACAGAGGCGAATCAGATGACGCAGCGCGCCATGATATTCGGTAAGTAACTCGAGATAGGTGCTACGTGTCAGCACGCCCAGTAACAGCGGTGTCAGGCGGTTGAGCAGCACATCCGCATCTTCGCGCGGACAAACTTCACTGAGCAAACGCGGCATTAGCTGATCGAGTGCCAGACGACCGCGTGGACCAATGGTACGGCGGCTTACATCCTGGCGGAAATTGTTTAGCGCGTTATAAAGCGCGTGACGCTGCGCATCTGCTAGCTGCGGCACCACCGGGATGAGATCGCTTTCTTCCAGCGCGTCCTGCCACAAACCGGCAAATTCGGCCAACTGTGGCTGATCGTCCACATCCGGCGCATCGTCGCCAATTAGCTCATCAAAAATGGCTCGCACGCCTGACATCTGTTGTTCAAGCCGCAGCATCAGGGCGCTCCAGTCTGCCGCGCCCATGGCCCAAGCCAAGCGCTGACGATCAAGCTCGTTTTCCGGCAGCGTTTGCGTTTGCTCATCATTAATACTTTGCAGCAGGTTTTCCAGCCGACGCAGGAAGAGATAGGCTTCACGCAGGTGATCAACCTGCCTGGGGCTCAATAAAGCCAGCTCGCCAATTGCTTTGAGCGTGGGCAGCAAGGAGCGTAGCTGTAGTGAACGCTCACGTCCACCGCGAATCAGTTGGAACACCTGAACGATGAATTCGGTTTCACGAATGCCGCCGGCGCCAAGCTTGATGTTGTCTTTCAAGCCACGTCGACGTACTTCTCGGGCAATCATGCCCTTCATGTTACGCAGCGATTGAATCACGCTGAAATCGATATAACGTCGATAGACGAACGGACGCAGCATTTGCTGCAATTCCTGGCTCCAGTGGCCATGATCGTCACCCATCAGGCGCGCTTTAACCATTGCATAGCGTTCCCAGTCGCGGCCTTGCTCCTGATAATAATCTTCCAGTGCCGCAAAGCTCAGCACCAGCGGACCGCTGTCACCAAACGGACGCAGACGCATATCCACGCGATAAACAAATCCATCCACCGTCGGTTGATCTAATACTTTAATCAGCCGCTGACCCATGCGCGTAAAGAACTGCGCATTGTCGAGCTCGCGCCGTCCACCTTGCGTCACGCCGTTTTCCGGCCAGGCAAAAATCAGATCGATATCAGAAGAGAAGTTGAGTTCACAGCCGCCGAGTTTACCCATGCCAAGAATCAGCATCGGTTGGGCTTCCCCGGCTTCATTGCATGGCGTGCCAAAATCGCGGCTGCAATCCTGCCATACCCAATCGCGCGCCGCCGCGATAAGGATTTCCGCCAGCGTGCTGAGTTGCTGCAAACTCTGTTCAGTGCTGGATTGCTGCAGCGCCTGCATCCAGGCAATGCGCACCAGCATATGACGACGGAACAAACGCAGTTCGCGCATCAGGGAGGTTTCGTTATCAACCGCTTGCAGCGCGTCCTTCAGCCAGCGGGCATAGTGCTGCCACTCATCTGGTGCAGGCGCCTGCTGTTGTAGATGCTGCCACCATTCGGGATGCTGCTGCAGATTATCAAGGATAAAGTCACTAAAGGTCAGCGCACTCGCCTGTTCTGGCGTGAACGCTGAGAGTGGCAAATTAAGTCGCTCTGCCACATTAGCCAACTGCGCCTGCATTAGCGCCGGTAACGGTAACAACATCTTCTCTCCCTGATTGGATTTTTCGTTAGCGTTTGATTCCGCTATTGAGCCAGAACGGAGCCGGTTTAATCGCCAGATTCACGAGCTGCATTAAGCCGTGATTCTGTTTGACGCGAATGGCATGCTGTAACTCCAGCCAACCTTCCAGCCAAATATTTACCTCTTCCGCTGGATAGGCACCCGCCAGCAGATTCACCGCCAGCAGCTGGCGATTCAGGCGCGTCGCTTTATCCTGAAATTCATTGAACAGCTGTACGTCAACAAAGGTTTCTCTGAGATCGGCCGAGATGCGGCTCAGCATAATATCGCTGAAGCGCTTGAACGATCCCTCCAGCTTGCTTTTGCTCTTGTCGTCGAGCCAGTGTTGCCACTGAGACTCAACCAGCCAGTGAGTAAGTGCTAACTGCGCTTCAACGGAGATCAACGAGAAGCAGGTTGCTTCTGCATTATTCTCTTCATCGGCCAGCAGCTCTTCCAGACGGGTTAATTTTTGGCGCAGATCGCTGCTCGCTTTGCGTGGCACCAATGCACCAAACAAGGAGAAAGCCTGACGCAGTGTCTCCAGCGCATCAATCACCGCCGCTTTGGCCTCTTTATTACCACGTAACCAGACTTCTTCGTGATATTGCCAATGATTCAGCGCAGCGGTCATCGCGTTGATCATGCCCTGCTCAACCGACGCTTTAGCGGCGATTTTCTGTAACGGTAAAGTGCGGATTGGACGCGGTAGGTTACCTTGCGCCAACTGGTAGCCGCGCGCGGCTTTGCTCAAGCTACCAAGACGCAATCCGCCCATGGCGATAAGCGCTTCGGCGAACGTCAGCATATCGGCACGCTGCCCACTCTTGAGCTCCAGCTCAACTTCATAAAGTGGTTCTTTAAATTCACCGGCAGCCACTTCACCGCGGTCAAACGCCACTTCAATTTCGCTGTCGCCAAATTGCACCAGCCACGTTTCGCGCTGGAAATGCGTGCTGAACAGCGGCTGCAGTCGCGCTTGCAACTCCGCAACGTCAGTACCCTGCGGCCAAATTTCTGCTGGCAGGCGTGCAATATCCAGCTGCGGCTCAGGGAGATCAACGTTGTATTCCGGACGCTGATGCAGACCGCCAACGGTTTTACCGGCCGCCTTTAGCGTCATTTCATAGCGCTGATCGACACCACGAATGCGCAGGCCCATGTCCCAACGACGCAGTTGGTTGTCGTCGGTTTCATAATAGATGTTAGTCAGCGCGCGCGCGGCGAAGTGCTGATGTGGCCAGGTGGCAAGCGTTTCAGCCAGTTTTTCGGCTGCTTGCGGTGTGGCAATGAACTTTAATTCGATTTCAATGGTCATAATTTTTTATTCAATACGCTGCTGGCACTTACGAGTTTAATCTGGCGAAGAGTAATGCACCGGAAGCCCGCTGTCTCCGCTTTCTTGCGCTTTTACGACCCTTTTCGCACCGGATTGAGACCAGGATAGTTCTCATTCAGATTTTTGAGAAGCGTCTCCAGACTGTGCCGGTAATTTTACGCCATTAAGAAAAAACGACATCGAATGAAAAAAATCACACTTGCTGCCCTTTCTTTGCTGGCTTTCAGCGCCATCACGCCTGCTCATGCTGCTGACGAAAAGCGTTACATCTCCGATGAATTGTCCACTTGGGTGCGCAGCGGTCCCGGCGATCAGTATCGCCTGATCGGCAAGCTGAACGCCGGAGAGGAAGTGACCTTACTGCAAACCAATAACGATTCTCAATATGGCCAAATTCGTGATGCAGAAGGCAAAACCAACTGGATTCCACTTTCGCAGCTGAGCGCTAATCCTAGCCTGCGCACCCGCGTGCCGCAGCTGGAGCAGCAGGTTAAAGACCTGACGGCTAAGCTGGCGAATATCGACAACAGCTGGAACCAGCGCACTTCCGAGATGCAGAACAAAGTGGCCAACAGCGATGGCACCATTGATGGCCTGAAAGCGGAGAATCAGAAGCTGAAGAATGAGCTGATTGTCGCGCAGAAGAAAGTCAGTGCCGCCAATGTGCAGTTGGATGACAAACAGCGCACCATCATCATGCAGTGGTTTATGTATGGCGGCGGCGTGCTGGGTGTCGGTCTGCTGCTGGGTCTGTTGCTGCCGCATATGGTGCCGCGCCGGAAGAAAAACGATCGCTGGATGAACTAACACTCCACGCAGATTTGTTCTTTTATTTAAGGGGATCGTAAGATGCCCTTTTTGGCGTGCCCGATTTTTAGCCAAAGTATGCAACAATAAAGCAACAAGCGTGTTGAGCACGCAATTTTTGATTTGCTTCTGGAGTGGTTGAGTGAAGACGTTTCTGGTCGGTGGTGCAGTACGCGATGCCTTACTGCGTTTGCCGGTAAAAGATCGAGATTGGGTAGTGGTGGGCACGACGCCCGAGGCGATGCTGGCTGAAGGTTATCAGCAAGTTGGCCGGGATTTTCCGGTTTTTTTGCATCCGCGAAGTCGTGAAGAGTATGCGCTGGCGCGTACCGAACGCAAAAGCGGCAAGGGTTACACGGGTTTCGTGACGCAATTCGCACCGGATGTCTCGCTCGAACAAGATCTGCAGCGTCGCGATCTCACCATCAATGCCATCGCCCAAAGCGACAGTGGCGAACTGATTGATCCTTATGGCGGTCAACGCGATCTGGCTCAACGCCAGCTGCGCCATGTTTCCGCCGCCTTTAATGAAGATCCGCTGCGTGTATTGCGCGTGGCGCGTTTCGCCGCCCGCTTTGCTCATCTAAATTTCCGTATTGCCGATGAAACCCAGGTGCTCATGCGCGACATGGCGGTCAGTGGTGAACTGGCGCATCTCACCGCAGAACGCGTGTGGAAAGAGACAGAAAAAGCGTTGCTGACGCGCAATCCTCAGGTCTATTTCCAGGTGCTGCGTGATTGCGGCGCACTGCAGGTGCTGTTCCCGGAAATTGATAGCCTTTACGGCATTCCAGCCCCGATTAAATGGCATCCCGAAATTGATACCGGCGTACATGCGCTGATGACGCTGACAATGTCAGCCGCCCTCTCAGATCAACTGGATGTGCGTTTCGCTACGCTGTTTCACGATGTCGGCAAAGCGCTGACGCCACCCGAAAAATGGCCTAGCCATCATGGGCATGGCCTCGCAGGTGTGCCGATTGTTGAAGCGCTGTGCCAACGTCTGCGCGTGCCGAATCAGATACGTGATTTGGCGTTAGTGGTGACCGAATTCCATGACGTGGTGCACACCATTGAGCGTCAACCGGCAGACGCTTTAATCGCACTTTTTGATCGTATCGATGCCTGGCGCAAGCCCGATCGGGTGGAAAAAATGGCGCTGACCAGCGAAGCGGATGCACGCGGGCGCGCGGGCATGGAAAGCATGGCTTATCCGCAAGGCGACTATTTGCGTCAGGCGTTTTCGCTGGCGCAAGCGGTGCCAACCAAAGAGGTGGTTGCGGCAGGATTTAAAGGTGCTGAAGTGCGGGAAGAGTTAACGCGTCGGCGTATTGCGGTACTGCAGGCGGAGTTGATTAACGCGCGACCCGTTTAACCGGCCGCGCGTTGCAACTTACATAAAGACGGCGTAGACCACTGCCGCAACAATGAAGCGGTAGATGGCGAAAGAGACGAACGAGATACGCTTGATGAGCTCAAGGAACACTTTGATCGCCAGCAGCGCCACAACGAAAGCCGTCACAAATCCGACGGCAAACATTGGCAAATCCTGCATTGTCAGGAAGCCCAGGCTCTTGTAGAGATCCAGTCCGGTTGCGCCAATCATCATCGGCACCGCCAGAATGAACGAGAACTCCGATGCCGCATAGCGACTTACGCCCATCAACATACCGCCAGAAATCGTCGCCCCCGAGCGCGAAAAGCCCGGCCACAGCGCCAGACACTGGAAGCAGCCAATCATAAACGCCTGACGGTAGGTGATATCGTCCACGCCAACCGCTTTAGGTTGCTTCGGCTTGAAGTATTCCGCCACCAGCAGCAGCACACCACCGACCACCAGCGCATACATTACGTTGATGGGGTTAAACAGCGTTTTGATTTGATCGTGCAGCAACAAACCAATCACCACCGCCGGTACCATTCCCAATAAAATATGAATCAGCGTTAATTTACCGGTACCGACGCCTTCGTGTTTGACCTCACCGAAGTGAATCCCAATCAAACCAAACAGGCGACGCCAGAACATCACGACCACAGCCAGAATTGATCCCAGCTGTATCACAACTTCGAAGGTTTCAGCGGTCTCACCTTCAAAACCCAGTAGATGGCCAACGATAATCATGTGGCCCGTGGAGGAGACCGGCAGGAATTCCGTGAGGCCTTCTACAACCCCCAGGATTGCAGCTACCCAAAGCTGGTGAATGTCTGCCATCAAAATATTTCCTCTATCCGTTTTAAACAGTAAAAAGGCGGTCGCAAAGGGCTACCGCCTGAAATTATGCCTGCGTCACGCTGAAGGAAACCTTAAGAAATTCAGGTAGAATCTGTTCGTTAGCGCAACGGCCTCAAGTGAGACACACCATAATTTGGTTTGGTTTCATTGTGATGGCAATCACGGAAGATTTATTTCGGAATAGTCCCGCGCTCAATACGCACGCCAACGCTCGCTGCCTGGGCTACAGCGCCCGGTTTACCTACCTTTATTCGCACGCCGGGCGTTTTGAAACGATTCATCAACAGATCGGCGATTTCTTCCGCCACCCTTTCGACCAAAGCAAAACGCTGGCCTTGCAGATGATTGAGGATCACTTCGGTGACATCAGCGTAGCTCAGGCAATCCTTCACATCGTCGCTGGCCGCGGCCTGACGGTTGTCCCACGCCATTTCGACATCGAGCACTAGCTTCTGCTGCATGCCCTGTTCCCAGTCGTAAACGCCTATGGTCGTGAACACGGTAAGCTGCTCGATAAATACGATATCCATGATGTCAGTCTCTGTTTTTGGCTAAGCCGGATACCACTTCCGGCGGATTATGCGTATTATCCACGCTTATCGAGAACAAAACGACCCAAAAGGAACGGTACGACGCTATGAGTGCTATCGCGCTTGGTATGATTATTTTCGCGTATCTGTGCGGCTCGATTTCCAGTGCGATTCTGGTGTGTAAACTGGCTGGTTTACCCGATCCGCGCCTGGAAGGCTCAGGTAATCCTGGCGCGACCAACGTTTTGCGCATTGGAGGCAAAGTTGCCGCTGCCGCGGTACTGATTTTTGACGTGGCGAAAGGCATGCTTCCCGTGTGGATCGCTTATCTGCTGCATGTTACGCCGCTCTATCTTGGATTAACGGCGATTGCTGCCTGCCTTGGCCATATCTATCCCGTATTCTTTCGTTTCCGCGGCGGTAAAGGCGTGGCGACGGCATTTGGTGCCATTGCGCCGATTGGCTGGGATTTAACGGGGTTAATGACCGGCACCTGGCTGCTGACGGTGTTGCTGAGTGGCTACTCCTCACTTGGCGCAATTGTCAGCGCGCTCATCGCACCGTTTTACGTGTGGTGGTTCAAACCACAATTTACTTTTCCCGTATCTATGCTGTCCTGCCTGATTCTTTTGCGGCATCACGACAACATCCAGCGCCTGTGGCGCGGACAGGAAAATAAAATCTGGAAGCGGAAGAAGAAGAAATAAAAAAACCGGCGCGAGGCCGGTTTTTTCGTTTTAGATAGCGGGCAATTCTGACAGTGGCCAACGCGGCCGTACGCTGACGCCGAGTCCCCCGCTTGTGCCGCCTTTGAGGCGCACCATGCCAGCGTAAGCAATCATCGCACCGTTATCGGTGCAAAACTCAGGGCGCGCATAAAACACTTCGCCGCCACGCTTTTGCATCATCTCGGCCATCCGCTCACGCAGCGTGCGGTTCGCGCTGACGCCACCCGCAATCACCAAACGTTTGAAGCCGGTTTGCTCAAGCGCACGTTTGCACTTAATCATCAACGTATCGACCACTGCATCCTCGAACGCGCGGGCGATATCAGCGCGCGCTTGCTCATCGCCCTGATGCTCGCGAATGGTGTTTGCCGCAAAAGTCTTTAAGCCGGAGAAGCTGAAATCCAGCCCCGGACGATCGGTCATTGGCCGCGGGAAGCGGAAACGGTTTGGAGTGCCCTGCTGCGCCATGCGCGACAGCATCGGTCCGCCAGGATAATCCAGACCGAGCAATTTGGCCGTTTTATCAAAGGCTTCACCTGCAGCATCGTCAATCGATTCCCCCAGCAAAGTGTATTCTCCAATGCCGGTCACGCTGATTAACTGCGTGTGCCCGCCGGAAACCAGCAGCGCAACAAAGGGAAATTCAGGTGGATTCTCTTCCAGCATCGGCGCCAACAGATGCCCTTCCATGTGATGCACCGGTACTGCCGGCACATTCCAGGCGAACGCCAACGCACGGCCAATGGTGGCACCAACCAGCAGCGCACCCACTAAACCTGGCCCTGCAGTGTAAGCCACACCATCAATTTGCTGCGGCTCAAGGCCGGCTTCTTTTAGTGCAGCCTGAATCAGCGGCACGGTTTTACGTACGTGGTCACGCGATGCCAGTTCAGGCACCACGCCGCCGTAATCGGCATGCAGTTTGACCTGGCTATATAATTGATTTGCCAGCAGACCGGACGCATCATCATATATCGCGATGCCGGTTTCATCGCAGGACGTTTCAATACCCAGAACTCGCATAGCTTTTATCACCCTCTTCGTGCGGCGCGCAGTGTAACACAGGCAATTCTTACGCCAGAAACTTTGCCCCTGAAAAAGTGTTTTTCTGTCGCACAAAGAGTGCGCTATACTCCACGGCCTGAAAAAACCGGCAGCCGCGATGGCATATGCCCCTGTTGGTTCTAAATTATACATGGTGCTTTACAAGTCAGCCGCGGCTGGAGTAAAATGCTGCACCATTTTGAAATGTGCTGGCGCCGCAGTCAGCAGCAAAAACCGAATTTTATCGAGGTAAGAGTTACATGCCGGTAATTAAAGTACGTGAAAACGAGCCGTTCGACGTAGCACTGCGTCGCTTTAAGCGTTCATGCGAGAAAGCAGGTGTTTTGGCAGAAGTTCGTAGCCGTGAGTTCTACGAGAAGCCTACCACTGAGCGTAAGCGCGCTAAAGCATCTGCAGTTAAGCGTCACGCCAAGAAACTGGCTCGCGAAAACGCACGCCGCACTCGTCTGTACTAATTTCTTGCGGAAGTTCGCTTCCGCCGCGTGATAAACGCAGACAGAGTCAAGTAAAAGGCCGTGCTTTCCGAAAGGAAGCGCGGCTTGTTGTCGTTTATGAGCTGAAAAATCGGGGCTTATGGCTGGACGAATTCCACGCATATTTATCAACGACTTACTTGCCCGCACGGACATCGTGGATATCATCGATGCTCGCGTTAAGCTGAAAAAGCAGGGTAAGAACTATCACGCGTGCTGTCCTTTTCATAATGAGAAAACCCCCTCTTTCACCGTAAGTGGTGAGAAGCAGTTTTATTACTGCTTCGGCTGTGGCGCCAAAGGCAACGCTATCGACTTCCTGATGAATCACGATCGTCTGGAATTTGTTGAAAGCGTTGAGGAGCTGGCCACGCTTCATGGCTTAGAAGTGCCTTATGAAGCGGGCAATGGCCCTAGCCAGATGGAGCGCCATCAACGTCAAAGTCTTTATCAGTTGCTGGAAGGTCTTAACGACTTCTATCAACAGAGCCTGCGTAATCCACAAGCGCAATCTGCACAGAACTATCTCGCCACCCGTGGTCTTAGTCAGGAAGTGATCGATCACTTCGCTATCGGCTATGCACCTGCCGGTTGGGATAATGCACTGAAGCGCTTTGGGCAGCAGAAAGATGATCGCGAATCACTGATGGAAGCCGGCATGTTGGTCAGCAATGACTCAGGCCGCACCTATGATCGCTTCCGCGATCGCGTGATGTTCCCTATCCGCGATAAGCGTGGCCGCGTGATTGGTTTTGGTGGTCGCGTGCTGGGCAACGACACGCCGAAGTATCTGAACTCGCCTGAAACACCGATTTTCCATAAAGGCCGCCAGTTATACGGGCTTTATGAAGCGCAGAAAAATCATCCGCAACCCACGCGTTTGCTGGTTGTCGAAGGTTATATGGACGTGGTGGCACTGGCGCAATTCGGCATTGATTATGCTGTAGCGTCGTTAGGCACCTCGACCACTGCTGAACACGTTCAGCTGCTTTACCGTTCAACCGATACCGTGATTTGCTGTTATGACGGTGACCGAGCCGGACGTGAAGCGGCATGGCGTACGCTCGAAACTGCATTGCCTTACATGAATGATGGTCGTCAGCTACGCTTTATGTTTTTGCCTGATGGCGAGGATCCGGACACGCTGGTACGCAAAGAGGGCAAAGCAGCCTTTGAAGCGCGGATGGAGCAAGCTACACCGCTCTCCACGTTTTTGTTCGACAGCCTGATGCCGCAAGTGGATTTGAGTACGCGCGACGGCAAGACCAAGCTGGCAACACTGGCGTTACCGCTGATTAGTCAGATCCCCGGTGAAACGCTGCGCATTTATATGCGTCAAACATTGGGTAATAAACTTGGGATTCTTGACGATAACCAGTTAGACAAGCTGATGCCGAAGCTGGCAGAAAGTGGCGTGCTGCCAACTGCCCCACCGTTGAAACGCACCACCATGCGCGTGTTGATTGCGTTATTAGTGCAGAACCCACAGTTTGCCTCCATCGTGCCTACACTGGATGGATTAGAGCAGTCGAAAATGGCGGGTTTACCGCTATTTGTGGAGTTAGTCAGCCGTTGTACAGAGAATCCTGGCCTGACCACCGGACAGCTACTAGAGTTATATCGCGGAACAAATTTTAGCCAGACCCTTGAAACACTGGCCACCTGGAACCACATGATAGTGGATGAAGAGGCGGAAGAAGTGTTCCAGGATTCACTGGCGAGCATTTACGATTCCGCGCTCGAACAGCGCCTTGAAGCGCTGATCGCACGCGAGCGAACTGAAGGCTTAAGCGCCATCGAACGCCGCGAATTCTGGGCTTTAAGCCAGGCATTAGCGAAAAAATAAGATTTTAACTGGGTCTGAACGGCAAGCACGTTAAAAACCGCATTCTGGCTCAGTCATTTCCGGATTGTTATACGCGATAAGCGAAGCCGGAAGCATCACCCTATTAGGGCCGTAGGCGTCGAAGCCAGTTTCGTTACCGCCAGCGCGCAGCACCCGGAGCGTACTAAAGTACGTGAGGAGTGCGAGCACTGCCGGGGACGAAAATGGCAAGTAAGCCAGGCCCGGAACGAACACAAGCGGCTTAAGTGCCGATTATATGAGGGCAAAGGCCCTGGCCGCGATGTAGGCAGCGGCAAAAACACAACGCCTTCACTGTTATAGTTGGCTCGCGCCGACCGACACCAATCTAATTAACAGAAGTGTGGATACCGTCTTATGGAGCAAAACCCGCAGTCACAGCTTAAGCTACTTGTCACCCGTGGTAAGGAGCAAGGCTATTTGACCTATGCTGAGGTCAATGACCATCTGCCGGAAGATATCGTCGACTCCGATCAGATCGAAGACATCATCCAGATGATTAATGACATGGGTATTCAGGTTGTAGAAGAAGCGCCTGATGCTGATGATCTGATACTGAATGAAAACAGCTCCGATACTGACGAAGATGCCGCAGAAGCCGCCGCTCAGGTTTTATCCAGTGTTGAATCTGAAATTGGCCGTACTACCGACCCGGTGCGCATGTATATGCGTGAAATGGGTACCGTTGAACTGCTGACGCGTGAAGGCGAAATTGACATCGCTAAGCGCATCGAAGACGGTATCAATCAGGTCCAATGCTCTGTAGCCGAATATCCGGAAGCGATCACCTATCTGCTCGATCAGTATGATCGCGTAGAAGCGGGCGACTATCGACTGTCAGACTTAATCATCGGATTCATCGATCCTAACGCGGAAGAAGATATCGCGCCGACCGCCACGCACGTGGGTTCTGAGTTATCTCAGGAAGATCGGAATGACGACGAAGAAGAAGATGAAGAGGATGATGACAGCTCTGACGACGATAATTCTATCGACCCAGAACTGGCTCGCGAGAAGTTTGGCGACCTGCGTACGCAGTACGAAACGACGCGTACCGTCATCAAAGCCAAAGGCCGCAGCCATGCTGACGCCGTTGCCGAAATCCAGAACCTCTCTGAAGTGTTCAAGCAGTTCCGCCTGGTACCGAAGCAGTTCGATTACCTGGTAAACAATATGCGTGAAATGATGGAGCGCGTGCGTACGCAAGAGCGCCTGATCATGAAGCTGTGTATTGAACTGTGCAAAATGCCAAAGAAAAACTTCATCACGTTGTTTACCGGCAACGAAACTAACCCAAGCTGGTTTAAAGCCGCGCTGGCTATGAACAAGCCATGGTCAGAAAAACTGCTGGAAGTTGAAGATGATGTGAATCGTTCGCTGTACAAACTGCAGCAGATCGAAGAAGAAACTGGCTTGACCATCGAGCAGGTGAAGGACATCAACCGTCGCATGTCAATTGGCGAAGCGAAAGCGCGTCGTGCGAAGAAAGAGATGGTTGAAGCGAACTTACGTCTGGTTATCTCTATCGCGAAGAAATACACCAACCGTGGTCTGCAGTTCCTCGATCTGATTCAGGAAGGCAACATCGGCTTGATGAAAGCGGTTGATAAGTTTGAATACCGTCGTGGTTATAAGTTCTCAACTTACGCGACATGGTGGATTCGTCAGGCTATCACCCGCTCTATCGCTGACCAGGCGCGCACCATCCGTATTCCGGTGCATATGATTGAGACTATCAACAAACTCAACCGTATTTCGCGTCAGATGCTGCAAGAGATGGGTCGCGAACCGACGCCGGAAGAGTTGGCTGAACGTATGCTGATGCCGGAAGATAAGATCCGCAAAGTGCTGAAAATCGCTAAAGAGCCAATCTCTATGGAGACGCCGATTGGTGATGATGAAGATTCGCATCTGGGCGATTTTATCGAAGACACCACGCTGGAGCTGCCGCTGGATTCCGCAACCTCGGAAAGCCTGCGCTCAGCTACCCACGACGTGTTGGCTGGCCTGACTGCGCGTGAAGCGAAAGTTCTGCGTATGCGCTTCGGTATTGATATGAACACCGACCACACGCTGGAAGAGGTAGGCAAGCAGTTTGACGTAACGCGTGAGCGTATTCGTCAGATCGAAGCCAAGGCGCTGCGTAAACTGCGTCACCCAAGCCGCTCTGAAGTACTGCGTAGCTTCCTCGACGATTAATCGTTGTCGAGACGAAAAAACCCCGGCTTGCTGGGGTTTTTTATTGCCTGAAAATCAGTGTTTCACGCGTTAATCTGCAGCCAGTCATGCAGTTGGCGATAAGATTCGACCATCTCTTCCAACGTCGTACGATTCAAACCGCTCGGATTGGGCAGCACCCACAGACGCGTTTCACCCAGCGTTTGCGATTGTTCGCCCCACTCAACTTTACGCTGGCGAAACGCTTTCTGAAAAGCATCCTTGCCCAACACCGCCAACGCACGCGGCTGATAGTGGAGAATCTTTTGCTGCAAACGTGAGCCACCGTCGCGAAGCTCATCACCGCCTAGCTCATTAGCCTGCACTGTCGGACGCTCAACCAGCATCGTGATGCCACAGCCGGTTTCCATCAGCCGCTGCTCCTGTTCGGGTTTAAGCAACTCACGCGTAAAGCCAGCCTGATATATTACTTTCCAGAAACGATTACCGGGATGCGCAAAGTGAAATCCGGTGTGCGCCGACGACTTGCCCGGATTAATGCCACAGAACAGTACCTGTAAATCAGGCGCAATGATGTCGCGGATATCGTGCTCACTCATGCAGCCTCCAGTCCGGCGCGTTGTTTAACCGATCGACGGCTGCTTGCTAACATAGTGCGAGCCTCCTCGTGGTCCGGACAGGCGCGTGCCATTGCTACCGCGCCAACCATCTCAGCCAATATCGTGGTGGACGCGTCGTCTGCGTGCGGATGATTGAGTTCACGTAGCGTTATTGCCAAACGCTGCCGCATCGCTTCTCGTTGCTGGGAAAATAGCGTGCGCGCCTCGACCGGCAAATGCGCCATTTCACTCACCAGCGCAGGAAGCGGACAGCCTTCACCCGGCGTGTTGCAATGCTGCTCAGACAAATAGTTATCAATCAGCTGATTCAGTCGTTCAGCGGGATCGTTGATTGAAGTGATATCCGCAAAGCGGCGCGCTGAATCGGTAAACATTTCAGCAATCACCGCTTGCACCAGATCCTCGCGAGAAGCGAAATGTGCATAAAATCCGCCGTGTGTTAAGCCCACGCGCTTCATCAGCGCTGCGACGCCAATGCTTTCCGTTCCGTTCTCGCGCATCACCACAGAGGCCTCATCCAAAATGCGCTGTCGTGTACGCGCTTTATGGCTCAGCTTTTCCATCTTTATTGACTCCGACATCGTTGATGGCAATCAGTGTAATTATTACAACCATCATATTCTAGCTTGACGGTAAATATTATGATCGTCATATTAAACCACGTAAATATGATAACCATCATCTAAAGGAACATTCCATGTCACAACAACTGGCTTTGATCACTGGCGCATCAAGTGGTATTGGCGCGACTTATGCAAAACAACTGGCAGCACACGGCACAAACCTGATTCTGGTGGCGCGCGATGAAGCCAGGCTCAAGGCATTGGCACAATCACTGCGCGAGGCGCACGGCGTTGAAGTCGGCGTCTTAGTTGCAGACCTAACCAGGCACGATGATTTGCAAAGAATCGATCGCGAAATCCAGCAAAATAAAGCAATTACTCTTTTGATCAACAACGCCGGCATGACAGTAGAAGGCGAATTTCTTGACGGTGACATCGCGAAAATACAAACGATGCTAACGCTGAATATCGTTGCGCTGACGCAGCTGGCACACAGTGCAGCCCAGGTATTTCGTTCACGTCACACTGGCACGATTGTGAATATTGCTTCGGTGCTAGCGCTGGTGAGCGAATCGGCGAATGGGGCGTACAACGCCAGTAAAGCGTATGTGCTTTCCCTGACTCGTAATCTGCATCGCGAATTAGCCGATAGTGGTGTGCGTGTGCAGGCTGTACTGCCCGGTTTAACGCGTACCGAGATCTTTGAGCGCGCAGGAAAATCTATCCACGAACTTCCGGCAGAGATGTTGATGGAAGTGGACGATTTAGTCTCGGCAGCGCTACGTGGACTTGATGCCGGTGAGTTGGTGACTATGCCATCCGTGGAAGATATGCAGCTTTGGCAAACGTACGAAGAGGCACGCATCGCCATATTGCCCTTCATCTCGCTCAACAAGCCTGCATCGCGCTATTTGTAGCATTGGCATACTTTCGAATGAGCCTGGTCTCAAAAAACCAATGACGATTGGGCGCTTAATAAGCGATAAAGCATGGGATGATAGATTTTTCTTTTTGAGATCAAAGAGTCAGCCATTGCTGTAATTTTCACCAACCAAATAGTGAGCTCTGGATCACCCTAACAAGATACTCTATAATCCCCGCTCCGCTGGCCCCTTAGCTCAGTGGTTAGAGCAGGCGACTCATAATCGCTTGGTCGCTGGTTCAAACCCAGCAGGGGCCACCAAATTTAGTGAATAAATTCATGCATTTAAGCCACCTTTCGAGGTGGCTTTTTTGTTATCTCAATCTGGTATGTCGCAAAAGTGTCGCACTAGGTTTTGAGCATACGCCATTGCTCCATCAAATTTCTCAACTACATGCCGTTAATGCTGCATTTTGTTATCACAGCCCGCCTATTGAAAATTTTACTATTGTGATAATTTAGGCTCATAAAGTTGACGTGTTATCCATAGGGTTTTAATCAAGGACTATTTACTCATGAGTAATGCAAGCAGTAATACTTTGGACGCAGCCAAACTGTTCGATAATGCCATTATTTCAGTTCAGCTTGGATTAGAGGATTTTCAAATATCTCAAAAAAGTAAAGATGATGGAGGAAACCCCTCTCGCGCGCTTTCTTCAGTAAGAAATCTTTATGCAGGGATGTTGCTCCTTTTTAAGTACAAAATCGCAACTTCAGTAGAATCAGATGAAGATGCCTACAAATTAATCTTTAATCCCCCTCAAAAAGTGTTACCTCATCCTGACGGAGAAGGAGGTATAGAGTGGATACCTGCAGGAAAATTTAAATCCACAACAATTGATATTCAGGGAATAAAGGAGCGATTTGATAAATTTGAAATTGAAGTTAACTGGGCAGTTATTGATAAGCTTCAAGACTGTCGCAATCATTTGGAGCATCTTCACCCACAAAATACTTTAGGTGAGGTTGCAAGCTTTGTTGCTGACTTGTTCCCTGTAATAAGAGATTTCATCACAAAGGAACTTAAGTCATCCCCATCAGAAATATTAGGACAACATTGGGAAATAATGCTTAAACATCATGCGTTCTTTCTTCAGCAGCAAGAAGAGTCATTAAAATCTTGGGATGATGCTGGTATTCCTGTTGGCATGGCTGAATATTTAACAGGCTGCATTTGCGAGGAATGCGGTTCGAAGTTGGTAAAAGCTTGTAACGAAAGTCTAGATGAAGGCCTCCAAGTTGAATATAACGATGATTTTAAATACGTATGTATAAGCTGCTCATACAAAGCAGATTTTAAACCGATTTTAATTGATTCCTTTGAGAATGCAAATTTCTATTGGATTCCTGATGGGGATGAACCAACATACGAAGATTGTATACGTTGCGACAATGGAACGTTTGTAATTAGTGAACGGGAGTGTAGGTGGTGCGGAGAGGGATTAGATTATAATCATTGTAAATTTTGTGGCGAATCGCTTAATCAGGACGACCAAATTAATGATGGTCTTTGTGGTTACTGCAACTATAAATTTGAAAAAGATGATTAAACTATCAATTCAGATACTCTCTTGAACTAATTTATTGCAGATGAAATGTTAACAAGCAAAGAGAATAAAAAGTGACATCACAAAATTGGATTGCAATTGGTGGACTATTAGCTGCAGTTTTTTCAGCACTTGCTGCTGCATTCGCGGTCATTCAATCAAAGTTACAAAGGACAACTTTGACCAAGCCACAATTAATCGTGACGAGCATAAAAATACCGGTTACTTCTAAGTCACATGAAATATTTTCAGTTACACCTAAAGATGAAGACTCGGTATATTACTTTAAAGTACCCATAAAGAATGTCGGCTTAGGAACTGCACTAAACTTGAAATATAGCTGGATCTTCGATTATCGGAATGCATTAGACACCTGCGGTTTCAGGCATACTGATGTTCATCCAATGGAAGCGTTTCAATCGGCTAAAGCAGAGGAGCTTAATAAATCCGTATTTATGGAGGATGACTCTAAAAATAACTCATATTACTTTTCATTTTTCAATGAAAACACTTTCAAGTCCTATTCAGTCAGAAAGGTTTATTCTGATCTTGAGTATATAATGCCTATTAGTCAAGATGATTCTTCTACAACTCTATTCTTACCTTATCTAATACCTGTTTTAACTATTAATAAATTCGAAACCCTAACATCTCTAACCGATATGATGCTAACAGAAATGGACGCTGGCATTCTTAAGCTAGAATATGAAGACATATCAGGATATAGGTTTTCTATTGAATTTACCTGTAGCATCTGCTTAGTAAGGTATACTAGCAATAGCGAGTATGGTTCAGAAGCTGTTTATGATTTAAGACTTCACCGAGTTCAATATATGACTTTTGATAAAATACTGCTGAATAGAATTGCTTCGAAATTCCATTCTCTAACCAAGCGGTTTTAATTTTCCGTAGATGCCCGTCTATAGGCAGGGTGCTTTTCCCAATGTGCATACGCTGCCTGCCATGCTTTTTCTTCATAATCAAAAGGCTTATCTGCAATCGGAAACCATTCAAGCTTTCCGTTTTAAACTTTCTTGAATCTAACATCCCAGAATTGTGCGCGTTGCCAAAGAATGAACCTGTTATGTGGCCCCCATGCTTCATTCCAGATTGCATCTTCAGTTAGTTTTTCACCTCGCGCCATGAATAAAAAAAGCGCGCCGTTAATTGAAATCTTCTTCATGTTGTTGCCCTCATACCAACCCAGCCACTGTATATAATAACAGTAATATTTTTTCATGTTTTACAGTTTCTCTCAGCGCTATAAAATTCCCCAACTCCCTGCCACTGTTGGATTTTGGCTTGAACCAACAGAGATCCATTTGAGATCCATCTAGCGACATAAAATGGACAACACCCTTCAATTTCATAGGTATACGTATTAATTTAGATCCATTCGAGATCCACAAAACTGAAAAACACTGAAATCCCTTTCATAGTTTTCAGTTGCCGAACTCCGACAGAAAGCCAGCGGCAGCGCGCTTTGCCGTATCGGTTTGTAGAAAAATAAAACTGGAAAATTTTTATTGAGCAAAACCCGCAGGCGGGTGCGGTGTAGCGCCGTTTTTGTCGGTAAGACGTTTATTTTGTCGTGCTGTGGATGCGCCAGCGCAACGCTGCGCGCGCGATCCATTTGGAGGTAATACGTCGAATGATTACGCCGGTGCGGCGCTCTGAAGGCGTTCTGTGCGGTCTGGTGACGGGCATAAAAAAACCCGCTATATCAGCGGGCTATTGAAGGCAATTGTTAACCAATTACGGAGAGAGTGATTATTAATTTAATTACCTCTATCTATGTAATCTTTCTCTGCTGCATTTAATATTCTCTCTATAACAGATACATGCCATACCATACCTAAATCAGACTCGTTATTGACTCTGCCGCTGTAAATCCCTAGAAACTCCCACTTAGGTGTCCCTGACATCACTGAGTGAATTTTTCCGTCTTTAAACTGCCTGTACCCCCCAGGCTTATAAGCTACTACAGGTGAACCTGACTGCCCCTTTCTCGCTCTGCAATCAATTAAAAATACTGGCTTCTCATTTGTAATCAACAATAACTCTTGAGCCATAAAACCTGTTGCCCATACCGGAAACTTTCCAAAAGTGCTAATCCCAAATGGAAAACCAATGACATTGACAGTATCACCTGGCCCAACATACAAATCATCACGATCTAAATTTGTTTTCATATAGTATGGAATTTTCGTGACATCACTTCCCCAATTTAGATTCAATGCAACTACGTCTGCACTAGCACCAAGAATTGGATCTTCAATCCAAAACGGTGTGCCATCATCTCGATAAAGAGGAAGTTTGACTTTAAGCCATTTGCCAAGTTCCTCTCCCTTATGAAAATGTATAACTATATAATTAGGTATGGCGCACGAAGCACTCATGCACTCATTAGTCTCCTGATTTCTCCCAGTGACGTTATGCCTATTTGTAACTAATGCACAATGTGACTCTCTATCATTAGCAACCAAAAATGCAGTGCCGGAGCTTAATTTTAGTTCATCGAAATACATTTCTATAAATAATGATTTTAAAGACAACAATTCAAGCACGCTGGGTATTTCTCCGCCGTTTATGAATTGTTTCTTAAAACGAATAATGTCAGAGTCATCCATTAGTTAAAACCCTCAGCTAATTAGAGTGTGAAGTCAATTTACCTTAAAAAGGTTAGCTCGCGATAAAGTTGAATATTATTCCGAGGTATCATTAATCATTCAACCATTGCTAATTTAGGCAATGATAGGTGAATACTTTAGATTGAGTGCAGCAGCATTCATAGCACTTTGCGAAATAGCAGCGCTGTTGGTCGGCTGCCCGGTAGACGGGTGCGTATGGCTGGCCAGCTGTGTCGCCAGCTGCTGCACCAGTGCAACAGTGTCCAGCATCAGCTGCACCACGTTGATTTGCTCTGAACCAATCCAGACAACCGGCGCGATAATCTCCTGACGCGTACCGGCAACGCTTTGCCTCAGCTGGCCAATCTTCTCAACCAGTTCCTTTCCTACGGTGATAGCGGCTTTGCCTGCGATGTCAGATTCAGCGTTACCTCCTACTGTAATCAGCTGATCGCCCTTAACGCCCGTGGTGTAACTTCCCGTTGTGACCTGCTGAATGGCACCGCCCAGCAGCGTGGCGGTGCTAATAACGGTAGTTTTGTCGGCGGCCTTCACCGTCGTTTCGCGGCTGACCAGCTCACGCGTTTCACTGTCTGCCTTCACTTCGCGCATCATAGAGGTTTCCCGAATAACCTGATCGGTTTTACGCTCCGAGTCTCCCGCCTGTGTGACGCGCTGTGATACCTCTTCACGCTGCTGCTGTAACTGCTCACCCGGTTTAACGTCGGGCTGGCTGGTGCCGTCCGGCACGGTCTGACGCACAAACGGCTTGTCCGGACGCCCACCGTTGAATCCGACTTCAACCAGCGTGCCTTCAGGCGGAAACTGGAACATGCCGGAATCATTACCAGCCATCGGCACGGGCAACCTGGCTTACTACAGAAGGTGCACGCTTTATGGAAGTAGAGGAATCCCGTGTTGTGATTGCCACACACAAAAAAATCTCAAATGGGATTTTAGAAGTCATGGATGATTTCATTCTGGATAAAGCATCACTACCCGAAGGCTTGAATGCCCCGTTTGTTATCAACGCAGATAGAAGCACTTATTTGGTTGATACCTATGAAGGCGAGATCGTCGATGGGCTTTGGCTTATCGAGATTGATAAGTTAGTCAGCATCCGAGAGCTGGTACGTTTTCCCGGTGGAAGAATACGTGTCGAGAATGGGAAATCATCATTTGAATGCCAATCAAGTGACATCGTAGTTTTAGGCAAAGTGATCACCCGAACCGAATACCTTTAAGGCATGGAATGGCGATAAACAAATTACCCAATGGGAAATGGCAGGCACAGGTTTTCCCAAACGGCCGTGACGGCAAAAGGATTCGCCGCCAGTTTGCGACGAAGGGCGAAGCACAATCCTACGAGAAGTTCTTAAAAGAACAGGCTCAAGATAAGCCCTGGCTAGGAGAGAAAGCGGATAAGCGGCGGGTAATTGAGCTGGTTGAATTGTGGTTCAACACGCATGGCATTACGTTGGCGGATGGTGAGAAGCGGCGAACCACAATGGCGTTCGCCTGCGAGGCTATGGGAAGCCCACTCGCAACCGAGTTTAACGCGAAAATTTTTGCGTCTTACGGCGAGCAGCGGTTAAGCGGGAAGATCACCCGCTCCACTCGAGTGAAGACGGTTACACCTCGCACGGTCAATTTAGAGCTGGCGTATTTCAGGGCGATGTTTAACGAATTGCGCCGGTTGGATGAATGGACCCCTCCAAATCCTTTGGAGAACGTGCGCGAGTTTAAAATCAGTGAATCAGAGATGGCTTATCTCACCATTGAAGAAATCAGAACACTCCTTGCCGAATGTGAGAACAGCCGATCTAAAGATCTGACGGCTATTGTGAAAATCTGCCTGGCAACAGGCGCACGATGGAGTGAGGCAGAAGGGTTGAAAGGAAACCAAATCCGCTCCGGTCAGATCATCTACGTGAAAACTAAAGGCAAGAAAAACCGCGCGGTGCCGATAACTGAAAAATTACAGGCTGAACTGCCATCCAGTAGGAAAGCGCAGGTGCTCTTTAAACCTTGTTACTCAGCCTTTAGAAAGGCCATGCAACGCGCTGGCATCGAGACACCTGCTGGGCAGCTTACCCATATTTTGCGCCACACCTTCGCGTCTCATTTCATGATGAACGGGGGTAATATTCTTGTACTTCAGCGGATATTGGGGCATACAGATATTAAGGTTACAATGCGGTATGCGCACTTTGCTCCCGACCATTTGTCTGAAGCGATGTGACTTAATCCCTTAAATAAAATGGAATCATGATGGAAAAGGAAGCTCGACATGATGATCTAGCACTTAAAGAACTTCTTTGCTTCAAGGTATTTAGTAGTACGTTTCATGTAATAGGCCTTGATGGTTTCTATAAAGCAATAACAGAGTGGGCTGAAAGAGCAGTCTTGGCAGGAAGAGAATCAGACACCCTTCTCATTTTGGCATCGTTGAATTTAGATCCCATACCTGACCGCCATGAAATAGAAAGGTATTTAGGAATTTACCAGCTCGAAAATGATATAAAAAACCCACATTCTGATTATAGTGCGTTAGTGTGGTTAAGGATGCAAATTCAGTACCTAATGCATCCAGCGTCTTCTAAAGAAATTGAAAGAAGACTAGAAATTTTCATTCATTATTACTTTTCAGATTACTCACCTCGGTCTTTCGCGAAAATAGCGAGCCTATTATCCAATTTATATTGGGATCTTTATGATGAAGCTATACCTATATTCAATTCACGAGCCTCAAGCATGAGTGATGACGAATTGATGATGTATGTAAAGCAATGGTGCGAACCTTACTACCGAGTACTAATTAACGAAGATTGGCTATCTATCTTGACTAAGCGGAAATGACAATATGGGCGTAGAGTTTCATATCACACGAGCAGAATATTGGGCTGAAAACGATGATGACCAAATCAGTTCTGATGAATGGTTAGATATCATAAATAACGATCCCGAACTTAGTCTTTCCCAAATAAGCGGTGAATTTCATACTATATGGAATGGTGAGGGATCAGATGGAGAAGACTGGCTTGAATGGTCGGAAGGTAACATTAGCACTAAATGGCCGCCAACCCCACTCTACCGTAAAATGCTCAAAATATCTCAGAAGCTGAACGCGAAGGTAATGGATGACGATGGCACGATATATGAAACTTCAGATGCTTGGCAATACGATCCCAAAAGTAGGATATACCCAGCTTCCAATAGCAAGAGAAATGACATCAAAGTGGCAGCAGAGTACAACGTCATACAACGCTTTCTGTCACTAATCGGTCTTAAGAAAAGATAAAAATCAGTAAGTAAATTATTTCAATCTTTTCGAAGTGAGGCTCTTTAAACCATGCTATTCAGCCTTTTAGAAAGACCATACAATGCGCCGGCATCGAGAAACCTGCTAGGCAGTTAACGCATGTTTTGCGCCACACTTTTTACTCTCATTTCATGATGGACGGGGGCAATATTCTCGTATTTCAGAAGAAACTGGGGCATACAGATATTAAGGTTACGATGCGGTATGCACACTTCTCGCCAGAACATTTACTGGAAGCACTGACACTTAATCCACTAAATCAAATATTTTCTTGAGGACAATCTTGAAAGTTCGAATAACTTGTGAAATATTCATTAAAGGTGTGCAGGCAGATTTTTGAATTGTGTTTCGCAATTCTTGATTTAAATGGCAGGAAATCTCGCCCGCTATGATTCTCATAGCTATATCTGCTTAGAGTAATATCAAAGTGCATAGGAGTGCCTGCACACCGCTACTCAAGGATAGGAGCAGTTATGAAAACTCGCCTAGAAAAATTACAAAACTGTAAATCTAAACCTGATCTTGCTCGACTCTTGGGAATTAATCCTGTTTTTCTTACTCGTGTCGTATACATTAGAAATACTGAAAAACTATACACTGATTTTTGCATCAAAAAGAAAAATGGTTACGATCGAACCATATCTTCTCCTGATCCTGAACTAAAAGAAATCCAAAGAAGACTATCCGAATTACTTCAAGATTGCTTAGCCGACATCCGAAAATCATTGAATATTAAAAACAATTTGTCACACGGATTCGAAAGAGAAAGAAGCATAATTACTAATGCAGAGAAACATAAAAGAAAAAAATGGGTACTTAATTTAGATTTGAGTAACTTTTTTGATGAATTTAATTTTGGTCGTGTAAGAGGATACTTTATTAAAAATAATCACTTCAAATTAAATGAGGAAGTGAGCAATGTAATATCAAAAATTGCGTGTTATGAGAACAGGCTCCCACAAGGAAGCCCCTGCTCGCCAGTGATTACAAACTTAATTTTACTTTCACTAGATCAACGTCTTAATTTAATATCAAAAAAAGCAGGGTGTACATACACTCGATATGCTGATGATATAACAATATCCACAAACAAATCCGAATTCCCAAAGCAAATAATAACCTCGCATGAAGGCTACACTATTAATTTAAATGGGAGATTTTTAAAAGAAATAACGAATTCAGGTTTTTCGTTAAACTTAAGTAAGGTAAGGCTACTAGATAGAAAGTGTCGCCAAGAAGTTACTGGCTTAACTGTAAATAAAATGGTGAATGTTAGTAATGCATATGCTCGCAACGTTCGAGCGATGACTCACAACCTATTTAAAACCGGCGAGTTTCATTTGATCGATAAGCAAACCAATCAAAAGAGAGCTGGTTCAATCAATGAATTAACTGGAATGCTGGGATTTATTGACTCACTTGATAAGCACAACAATAAAATACCCCATCAACATCAAGGCATCCTTAACAAAAGAGAACGGCTGTACTCCGATTTCATTTATTATAAATCCTTTTGCGCCAATGAAAAGCCAGTTATTTTAACAGAAGGGAAAACAGATATTACATATCTTAGAGTTGCATTAGACTCTCTAGCAGAAAAATACCCAACATTAATCGGAGATAAAAAAGGACAAAAATCTTATGTCCGAGATTACAAGATCTCATTTTTTAAAAATAGCATAAAAACAAAATACTTTCTTAAACTCGATGGAGGAAGCACCCACCTTAGGGATTTTTTATTGAACTATAATAAAAAGAGCAATAAATACTCCACATCAACACATGAAAGCCCTGTAATCATGATACTTGATAATGATTCAGGAAGTACAGGTGGTGGCGGCATTTTTCAATCACTGGTAGGTAACTCATTCCCAAATGTCACAACTTCAAAAGACACTCTCAGAAATGAGAAATGGACTTGGGTTACCAAAAATCTATATGTTATATTTACTCCCCTGAATGGTGAAAAAGAAAGTTCAATGGAGGATTTATTTGATGAATCCGTCCTTAAAAAGACTTTATCGAAAAAGACTTTTAATAGAACCAATAACAAATGTAAAGATAACGAATATGGTAAAGAGGCATTTGCTAAAGGCGTAGTATTGAAGCGTAGAAAAAAGATTGATTTTTCTAAGTTCTCAATAATTTTTGACTCGATAATTGAAATAATTGATCATCATAAATCGAAGAAATAATCATGTCGTAGTCATGCACATTAGCCTTGTGTACTTATGAGGCTCATTCTGAATGCCGGACTGAAAACCTTAGCTTTCAGAACAACAATACAATGGCAGCAAAGTGGCAGCAGAGCGCAACGCTCTGTGCCACTTCTCGTCACTACTCGGCCTAAATAAAACAATAAAAATCAGTAAGTTACTTTTTTTATCGCTTTGAATTAGGACTGAAAATCGCTTGGTCGCTGGTTCAAACCCAGCAGGGGCCACCAAATTTAGTGATGAAAATCATACTATTAAGCCACCTCTTTCAAGGTGGCTTTTTGTTGGTACTTCAAAGTAGCGATTAAATGGCGATATGTATGCCAACGCAATTATTGATATCAATCATGTTCTAAATCACTCACCTGCCATCTTACCGAACTCACACCTTTTTCCAGACTAATGCGGCTCACCAGGCTTTCAAGCTGATCGGTTAACGTTGGATGACCAATCACTTCGGCATTCACCTCCATACGATGCGGTGGATCCATATCTTCACTGTGCAACGATTGCAGCCGCAGGCCGCTGCCGCCCAGCGTGTGCAGCATCAGACTACGAACCTGAACCTCATCTTGCGCCAAACAGATAATTTGAACTTTATAGTGTTGTATCGCTTCGGCTGCAGAGACGATGTTTTGTCGATTAATCCCTAAAGCCAGTTCACGCAGCAGAATATTCGCGCACAGGATCATCATGCAGCCGATCGTCGCTTCCAGCAATAATCCCATGCTGCACAGCACGCCAATGGCGGCGGTACACCACAAGGTGGCGGCGGTATTCAATCCGCGAATATTTAAACCATCACGCATGATTACGCCGCCGCCGAGAAAACCGATACCGGAAACCACATAGGCTGCAACGCGCGATGCGTCGGTTGCGATGCCAGGCACGCTTTGAGTCATCAGAACGAAGAGACAAGCGCCGGTGCTAACCAGCGCATTGGTGCGCAATCCGGTCATACGTTGACGTAACTGGCGCTCACAGCCGATCAGCGCGCCCAATACCAGCGCGACGGTGACGCGCAATAAAAAGATTTTCCAATCCATGTCAGACCTCACTCCGCCACTCTTTGTTTGCGGAATATCCGGTTAAATAATGGATCACAGACAGTGCCAATACAGCCAGGAATCTGCTGCATCATGCTAATGAAAAGGGGTGATTCTGGAAGGAAATCCACCGTCTTAACAGGCAGTTAAGACAGCTTTAAGGCTATCTTACCGCGAGGTCCTGCTGTAATCGTTCGGGACAAATGTCCAATGTCGCTCTCCTCTTGGGTAAAAAATTCGCCGCGATTCTAAAGTGACTTATGCCACGCCGCCAACTCAAAAATTCAGTTCGTTTACGTTGGGTTAAAAAAAACCCGCCGAAGCGGGTTTGTCTGTGCATTATTTTCCCGTCAGTAGCCAACGGCTTAGCGTTCCTGAGTTAGCATAACCGCTGATAATGGCGGCATAACTATCAAAACGGTTAGTAACTTCGCTAACCTGGTTGTTGTAAAGATCGCTTTCTGCACTCAGTACGTCCAGCAATGAACGGCGGCCTAAGTGATACCACTGATCGAAGAAGTCCTTACGTATACGATCGGATTCCACAATCAGGTTTTTGTACAATACGGCGCGTTCCGCTGTTGAGTGTGCATTCTGACTTGCTGCGCGCACACGGTTTTCCAGATCGCGGCGCTGCTCCTGCACCTGCTGACGGCTCGCTTCAGCCCGTTTAATCGCAGCAATTTCTTGTGCGTTGGTTGAACCGCCACGGAATAAACCCCAGGAGACGTTCAGCCCGGTTTGCCATGCAGGCTGGCGTCCGTATTGATCTTCCCGCGTGTTTTTACTGACGGTCCAGTTCAGTTTTGGTAAGCCCGAGGCTTTAATCGCTTCCGCTTCTTTGAAAGCCGCTCGTTCTTCGGCGCTGGCGCGCAAGATCAGCGGATGCACATCCAGACTCGCGAGCTGGCGATTTAAATCACCAAAGGAAAGCGACCACTTATCGCTGGCCGGTAAAGTCACACGACTGTTGCCCATCAAACGATTCAGAGTGATTTCGACATCACGTGCGCGTGATTCGGCATTTTCCAGGTAGCTTTGTGCTTGCAACAAGCGCCCTTTTGCCTGCGTCAGTTCACTGCGACGTCCGGTATCTGACTGAACAATACCGCTGAGCATTTTGGTCAGCTCCGCCATACGCGCCAGATACTGCTTGCTAATTGCAATGACGTGCTGCTGTTTATTCCACTCAATCAATGCATTACTGACCTGCATCGCCAAATCTTCACGCTGTGCCTGCACTGATTGCAGTGCAGACGTAACGCGCTCTTCGCGACTTTCAATAGTACGGCTGGTTTGGCCAAAATCGATAAGATTGGTTGCTACCGAAACGCCTAACGAAGGCTTATTACCTTGATATTCATAGTTTTTAGCCCCGCTACCAAACTCCTTGGTCGCGGAAGCTGCACTGACGTCAACCTGCGGCCAGCGTTGCCCTTTAGCTTCATCAACGCTGGCTTCAGCCGCATCACCTTGGGCGATATAAGACTTTAACGACGGGCTAATACGCCAGGTGATGCGTGCTGCTGAGAGAAACTTTTGACGTACTTCGCTCTCAGCCACCGTTTCATTGGCTGTTCCGCTCAAGGTTACAGGCGAAAGCTTCACTGCCGCATCGGCTACTGGCTGGCTAACATATTTGAAATCCGACGTTGAGCTTTCTGCTGGCGCATAAGTCGCCGTTGACGCAGATTGCGGTGGGCTTACCTTAAGCGCCGGTTGCATCGGATTAAACGGCTGGGGTTGTGGACGACGCTGCTCTTCAGTCAGGAAGCCTCCGCCCTGCGTCTCAGCGGGCTGAGTCGGCCTGGATTTGATCTGAACGGGCTGCTCGACATTGACCCGTTGCGGCGAAACGTCTACCACCGCAGGCGGAGAAACGGGTGGCGTTGCTGGCTGAACCGGCGCAGCACTGTAGGCCACCGGTGCAGGCACTTGCCTTTCAACAAAGATTGGCCGCGCTGCAGGCGCTGCCGGAGCAGCAACCGGCAAAGGTTGAGTTCGCACTGGCTTTATCGATGCCGCCGCCGGAGCGGCCGGGCGCTGGCCGCTCATCTCCGCAAACATCATCAGCTCACTGGTGGAAT
This sequence comes from Enterobacter ludwigii, assembly GCA_900068845.1. Classification (GTDB taxonomy): domain Bacteria; phylum Pseudomonadota; class Gammaproteobacteria; order Enterobacterales; family Enterobacteriaceae; genus Pantoea; species Pantoea ludwigii_A. Next base: position 148,323 of record CEFQ01000004.1, on the reverse strand, counting down.
CAGCCATGACATTGATCGCAGGCGCCATGACAACCGCGACACAAACGGCAAGCAAAGAGAGATGACGCGCCTTTGCGTGGCGCATCTTGTTATTATTTTTCATGATTATTAACGCTCGCGGAATGCTTCTTTGGCTTTCAGGACCGGCTTCAACAGGTAATCGAGAATGGTCTTCTCACCCGTGCGCACTTCAACGGTAGCGATCATGCCGGGTATGATCGGCAGATCTTTATTACCCGCATGCAGCGTGCTTTTATCGGTCAGGATCAATACGCGATAGTAGGTATCGTCTGGACGTCCACTCGCGGCTTTTTGATCGTCTTTTAGGGTGTCTGGACTGATGTACTCAACATGTCCATCAAGCCCACCATAAATGGCAAAGTCATAAGCGGTGATTTTCACTTTGGCCGGCAGACCAGGACGCAGGAAGGCGACATCCGATGGCCGAATTTTTCCTTCCACCAGCAGCTGCTCTTCCAGCGGTACGATTTCGAGAATGTGTTCACCGGGTTGAATAACGCCGCCAATGGTATTTACACGCACGTTTTTAACCGTACCGCGCACGGGTGCAGTGACCGTGGTGCGATCAACGATATCGGCACGACCAATCAGGTTTTCGCTCACCTGGCTCAGCTCTAATTCCAGGCGACCTAACTCGGTATGAGCGTCAGATTGATAGCGGTTACGTCGTTCAACAATCTGAGCCTGAATATCGTTCGCCTGACGCTGCATACGCAGTAGCTCGACTTCCGACAGCAAACCTTTTGCCGCCAGCGGTTCCGCCAAATGAATCTCGCGCATTGACAGCGCATAGCTACGTTGTAATGAGGTAATGCTGTCATTTAACGCGCGCTTGCGTGATTCATACGCTTTGGTTTCCTGGGCAACAACAGCGGGATCGCTTTTCACCTGCTCATCAAAGGAAAGTGGCTGTGAATAGGCTTCTGCACGCAGACGTGCAATGCTACCTTTCAAGCCCACCACTTTGCTCAAGACTTCGCGATAGCTGGACTGCGCACGAGTAGGATCGATCTTTAGCAATACCTCACCGCGATCGACAACCGTGCCTTCCCGCACATTCATTTCCGCCAGAATCCCGCCTTCCAGGCTCTGAATAACCTGCTCGCGACTGCGTGAAATGACTTTGCCATCGCCTTTCGTTATCTCTTCAACACGCGCGTAATTAGCCCAGGTCAATCCGCCCACGAGGACAGCAATGATGATCCACATCACCAGCTTCGAACCGGGCGTGGTTTGCGACAGCAAAGAAGCCTGCACGTCGTTCATAAACTCCGCATCAGCGGCAGAAAGGTTCTTTGCACTTTTACGCCACGGCATCAACTTACTCATACTGCAGCCTCCTCTGCTGGGGCTTCTGCTGGCGCTGACGCCGCCGAAGCATCGTTTGCGGGTTCTGGCGGACGAACTGCCTGTTCAACCGCCTGACGCGGCTGCGGACGCGCTTTATTTTTGCCTTCCAGCGCGGCCAGAACCTGCTCTTTCGGGCCATCCGCAACCACTTTTCCTTCCTCAACCACGATGATGCGGTCAACCAGCGCCAGAATGGACGGACGATGCGTCACTACAATCAGCGTGTGTCCTTCACTGGCACGACGTAAGTGGGCGAGGAATTGGTTTTCAGTCATGCTATCCATCGCGCTGGTCGGCTCATCCATCAGCAATACTTTGGGACGCGTTAGCAGCGTTCTTGCCAGTGAAACCAGCTGACGCTGACCGCCGGACAAGCCTTCACCGCCCTCACCTACGGTTAAATTGATGCCACTTGGATGGCGTGCAGCGACTTGATCTAAACCGGTCAGATTTAGCACGCGCAGCAGCTCACTGGCCGTCGCATCTGGGCGCCCAATCATCACGTTTTCACGCAGCGTGCCGTAAAACAGGCGCGCATCCTGGCCGACAAAACCAACGGCTTTGCGCCAGTCCGCTGGATCAATCTGGTTAACATCCAGACCATCGGCCGAAAGCTGCCCTTTCACCGGTTGATAAAGACGTGCCATCACACGTAATAAGGTGGATTTACCGCTACCGATGCGGCCTAGAATCGCTACGCGTTCTCCGGCTTTGATGCTCAACGAGATATCTTTGAGAATCTCCGGATTCGGTTTCATCGGCGGTGCCGGATAGGAGAAGTTGACGTTGGTCAGCGTGATCTCACCACTCAGCGGTGGATCGGTGAGATAGGTTTTGCTGCTGTCACGATCAACAGGCATCTCCATCAGCTTATTGAGCGAGGTTAATGCCGCTTTTGCCTGCTGATAACGTACAGCCAGACCAATCACCTGACCGAGTGGGCCGGTGGCGCGGCTGGCGAGCATCACGGTGGCGATCATCGCACCCATGGTGAACGTGCCTTCATTGATCAGATAAACACCGGCAACCACCAACATCACTGTCTGGAACTGCTGCAGGAACGTCACTACGCCGGTTGCCAGCGTGGAGTAACGCTTCGATTTCATTGAGTTAGCTGATTGCAATGCACTGAAGTTTTCCCAGCGGCGCTGCATGTGTGCTTCGCCGCCTACCCCCTTCAGCGTTTCCATACCTTCAACCGACTCAATCAGCACACCTTGCTTGAGTGAGGCATCACGCAGGTTCTCTTTCATGATGCGCGCCAGCGGCCACTGGATCGCGGCACTGACGATGATGATCAACGGGATCATCATCAGCGGAATGATCGCTAGCGGACCGCTGATAAAGAAGATCACGCCGACAAACATCAGGATGAAGGGCAAATCAGAGATCGCCGCCAGCGTGGCGGAGGCCACGAAATCACGCACCGATTCATACTCACGAATCTGGTTGGCAAACGTACCCGAGGAAGCCGGTTTGTGCTCCATCTGAATAGAGAGCGCCTGGCGGAATAGCATGCTGCCGAGCACTAAATCAGCCTTTTTACCGGCCATGTCCAGCAGATGCGCACGCACGAAACGGGTGACGGCTTCGAAGACCATGGCAATGGTGACACCAATCGCCAATGACCACAGTGTTACGAATGCCTGGTTCGGCACTACGCGGTCATAGACGTTCATGGTGAAGAAGATGCTGGAAAGGCCCAGGACGTTGATCAATACCGCCGCAATCGCAGCGCTGCGGTAATACCGGCGATAGCGCCACAGCGTAGTAAACAGCCAATGACCGTTAACTTCCGGCAGCATTTCACTGGCGCGCTCATCAACCACGGCTGTGGGTTTCGCCATCACGGCAAAGCCGGCATAGATTTCATTAAGTTCTGCCAGGCTCATCTCTACTGCAGAGGCGCTCACTTCTGGCATCACCAGTTGAAAACGTAATTCGCGCTGATTTTCCTCATTAGTGTGAATGCGGCGCGAGAGCACAATGCAGCCGCCGCCCTCTTTGCGTAACAGAATCATCGGCATCAACTGTTCCGGCAGATCCTGCAGACGACGCTCTACCATACCGCCGGTAATGCCCGCATTTTCCAGCGCTGTCATGGCCTGTGATGGGGAAAGCAACGTGGCCTTAGGCAAACCTGCCACCAGCGCTTCTTCACTTTTATCGCGTTTATAGTGTTTGCAGATCCAAGCCACGCTTTTTAACAGCGTGTCATCCACCGTGGTTTCAATACGAGCAACAGAACGCGCATCCTGCTCCACAGCATCCTGCTTCTGGTCGACCATTTCCCAACTCCTGTAAACCTGACAAAAAACGGTGAGCACATTGCCCACCGTTGTACCTGTTTGAATTGGGAAAAGTCTGACAGAAGGCAGGTTTTGAGCCGTCCAAGACTTGTCTCAAACGGTTATGAATAATTGTTTAAAGTCGTGACTAAGGGCACGACGACAGGCTTTTTCCATGACTTTATGCAGGAAAAAGCAAGGCTGTTGATGGCTGTCCTGGGCGTGTTATCTTACTGGCTCGCTTTATCGCAATCGGACAAATAGCAATGGCAAAACAGCGTGTAGGGATAGTGTTTGGCGGCAAGTCGGCTGAGCATGAAGTGTCATTACAATCAGCCAAAAACATCCTCGAAGCCATCGATAAGAGCAAGTATGAGGTGGTTTTACTGGGAATTGATAAACAGGGTGAATGGCATCTTAATGATGCATCGGGTTTTTTACTCAACGCTGAGAATCCTACGCTCATTGCCCTTAATCGTTCAGGTGAAAATGTCGCGCTAGTACCTGGAAGTTCCTCGCAACAGTTGATTACCCGTCAGCAGGCACAGCCGCTGTCACAGGTAGATGTGATTTTCCCGATCGTACACGGCACGCTGGGTGAAGATGGCTCGCTGCAGGGTTTGTTACGCATGGCCAATCTGCCGTTTGTTGGTTCCGACGTGCTCGGTTCCGCCGTCAGCATGGACAAGGATTTCACCAAACGTCTGCTGCGCGATGCCGGACTTAATGTCGCCCCGTGGATCAGTGTGACGCAGGCGCAGCGAGCGCATGTTGATGCCGAGGCCGTCATCGCGCGCTTGGGCTTGCCACTGTTTATCAAACCGGCTAACCAGGGATCGTCGGTTGGCGTAAGTAAAGTCGACAGCCTTGAAGAATTTGCTGCTGCTCTGGAGCTGGCTTTTACTTTCGATCGCAAAGTCTTGATCGAGCAAGGTATTAAAGGTCGTGAGATTGAATGCGCGGTGTTGGGTAATGATGCACCGGAAGCCAGCCCGTGCGGCGAAGTGGTCGTGCATGACGCCTTCTACTCGTATGACACCAAATACATCAGCGAAAGTGGCGCGCAGGTGGTGGTTCCTGCCGCGATCAGCGATGAAGCCAGCGATGCGATTCGTAAGGTGGCGATTACCGCGTTTCAGGCATTAGAGTGTTTTGGTCTGGCGCGCGTTGACGTGTTCCTGACGGACATTGGCGAAATCATTGTCAATGAAGTCAATACATTACCCGGATTCACCAACATCAGCATGTATCCGAAGTTATGGCAGGCAGCCGGCTTGAGCTACAGCGAGCTGATTTCCCGTCTGATTGAGCTGGCGCAGCAACGTCACCAGCAAACCAGCCAACTGAAAAGCAGCGTGTGAAAGGCGGACGTGGCTCAGGCCACGTCATTCATTATGCTACGCGGTTCCATCGCCGGTGAGGTTTGATTACGACCGTTGCGTTTAGAGAGATACAAATTCTTGTCCGCCGCTGAAACCAAACGGTTAATGACGCTCGGCCATTCCCGCTCAGTCTGCGCACTGCCGCGCGCCAGGCCTAAACTGGCTGTAACCGTCACCGTGTTGCCCTGAATCCAGAACTTCTCTTTGACCATCGCCTGACGCACCGTTTCGGCCAGCTGGTAGAGCTGGCTGTGGCTACAATCAAACACGACCACCACAAACTCTTCCCCACCGAAACGACACACCATGCCACGATTACCGACCACGCGTTGAATCCTCCGCGCAATCTCTTCCAACACACAATCGCCGGCATCGTGGCCAAAATTGTCGTTAATGGCCTTGAAATAGTCAACATCGAGCATGACTACACCTACTTCACGCTGCTGCGAAAAGGGTTCATTTCTCAGGCTTTCATACAGGCCGGAACGCGACAACAGCTGGGTGAGGAAATCAAAATTAGCGCGTAACGCGAGGCGATAATTCAACTGGCGAATGGCGTCCATGCTCACGGCAACCAGCAATGGACTGAGCGCGACGGTGGCCACGCCGAGGCGTGCCGACGTGAGATGGCTAATCGGCAGCAGCGCGTCGTCACCCTGAATGTTCATGACTCCGTGGGATACCAGCACAATCTCGGTAATACCCGTTATCAGAATCAGCAAACTGGTCAGCGGGATGGGGAGTACGATGGCGCACCAAATGAGCGCCGGCACCGGGAACGTCAGGCTGCCCGCCCCACCAATCATTGCCCCGATAATCAACGACAACAGCACCGCCGCCAGCGGCAGTAGTTTCCCGGGATGCAACAAGGTGCGGGGTGAGACCGAGCGTAGCGGGCGTGCCAGCATTACTGGCAGTAACATCAGAGAAGTGGAGAATTGTTCGCTAAACCAGTCACTCCACGCCACGATAAAGCGTGCATTGAAGTCGATATCCTGCGCCCACGCCCCCCAGGTTGCACAAGCTGCAGCAGCAAGAAAACAGGCGGGAAAAATGCGCATAGCATTGAACACCTGACTATTGGCTGAAGGTCGTTGCAGATGTTTGATCAGCATGCTGACCGCGACGAGGATAAACAGGATATTGGCAAAATTAACCGTAAACGCGGGCAGCGCCCAGCCGGAAAATACCGTGTCGTTAAATATCATCGCACTGAAGCACACCAGATAGCTGGAGGTGGTGTGCAAAAACGGGTTCCTCACCATTAAACCGGCTACCAACGCATTGACCGGCCAGAACAGAGAAAACTCTTCGGGGATGCGTAAATGGCTGCCAATAAAGCAGAAAAACAGCGTAATGAAGAACAGTGTGAGAGCATTCTTTTTAAAATTATTCTCTTCAAACAGCATAACGCGCATACGTCTGAACCCTGTAACCTGGAAAGTGCCGGCATCAGCCATAGGCATCAGCAAGCATTAAACCGGAAATAACCGTGCGATGATTCGGTAATTAAGCAAGTGTTCGTCATCCTACTCTGCGGCTGGGCGGCGCTCAACCTGCTATAAAAAGCAGCGTCGGCCAAATGGCATTGTGGAAACGCCTGAGATAAAGGATGTAACTTGCGGCAATTATGCCCTGTAAATAAAAAAATCGGCTATCCGAGATATCCGATTTTTTAGTTTTAAAACGTTTATTCCAGCGAAGACTTATGGCTATTTCACCGCAACGGGCCACTGACTAAGACGAATACCGCGTTCCCGCGCATTTTCACCAAAGTCTTTCAGCACGGCTTTAACATCGGGATCCATATACTCGGCATTATCGTGATCCACAATCACCACACTGTTTTCCGGAATCTCGGCCAGTAATCCCTGCAGCTTCGGATTGTGCATGAAAGTCAGATTCTGCTGGAAACGCAAAACGTAGTGATCGTCATGGCGCGTGAGCTGCAATGCATTGCGATGGCTTTTATAAATGCTGTAGAGGATTTGGGTAGCGATACCTATTCCGATACCGGCCAGCATGCCAAATACGATAATGCCGCCGATGGTGGCAAGGAATGGCACATATTGCTGCGGCCCCATACGTATCTGCTCAATGAACAGGCGCGGCGTGGCCAGCTTATAGCCGGTATAGAGCAGCACCGCCGCAAGACTGGCAAGTGGAATCGCGTTAAGCAGATTACTGAACCACAGCCCACAAATTAACAACAGCACACCATGAATGAGAATCGACAGCTTGGTTTGGGCGCCAACGCTAACATTCACCGAGCTGCGCACGATCACTGCGGTAATCGGCATTGCACCAAGGAAACCGGCGGTCAGGTTACCAATGCCCTGCGCAAACATCTCTTTATTGGGTGAAGGTGCAGGATTTTGCGGGCGCAGTTTCTTCAGTGCTTCCTGGCTGAGCAGCGTCTCAAGACTCGCCACCAGCGCCAGCGTCACGGCCACCATCCAAACTGAAGGGTTCTGCCACGCTTGCCAATCTGGCGTTTCCAGCTCAGCCACCAGCGCAGACATGCTATCAAAAGCAGGCAGTGTGATACGTGGCAAGCCTTCGGCCAGCGTTGGAAACAGGCGATCGCCAAATACCGTAGCGGCACACCCCACCAGCACCGCGACTAACGGGCCCGGCATCCAACTTAGTGCTTTCACCGATTTGATTAGCGGAGTAGTCCACAGCCATAAAATGATCAGCCCCACACCGGCAACCAGCATCGCACTGCTCGAAAATTGAAACTCACCGTTGACCAACGCAAGCAGCTCGACATCACCCGCTGCGCCGAATGCCACCGGAATTTGCTGCATAATCAGCAGAATACCAATCGCCGCCAGCATGCCTTTAATGACGCTGCTTGGTACCAGCGCGATAAAACGTCCTGCACGCACTAAGCCAAATAGGCATTGCAACACCCCAGCCAAAATCAGCGCGGTGAGAAAGGCGGAAAAGCTTCCTAACGTGGCGATTGACGCGACCACAATTGTCACCAATCCCGCAGCCGGACCGCTGACCGCAAAGCGCGATGGGCTAAGCGCAGTGACCAGCAAACCGCCAATCACGCCAGTAAGCAGACCGGCAAAAGGTGGCAATCCGCTCGCTTGTGCAATGCCCAGACAGAGCGGCAGTGCGACAAGAAACACCACTAAACCAGCCGGAATATCCTGACGAAGTGTATTTATATTCATGGAATCGTTTCCTCTGCAGGCTGAATAATTAACCGCTCGCAGCGCTGCAAATCCCAACTGCGATTTTTCGCTAATAAGGCTTTCAGGATCGTCACAATAATCTTCTCTCTACGTTTAGAAATATCGCTTTCAGGTAAATAGCGACGTCATTAAACGCGGCTATGGAGAACAATTGAGGATGAAAGCAGAACTTCCTCACAAAAATTGTTTATAGACGCTTAAGCATAGCGTTGCATCATGAATATTTCTAACAGCGACAAAGTAAGCATTTTTGTAAACAAACATTCAATAAACGTATGAATCAGGTAAGTTTATGCAAGGAATGAAAAAGTAGGACAGCCCTATAAAAACCAATATTAACAATCAAATGAGATGATTTATAAATATTATATTCTCAATGCAATTACAAAAAATTACACGCATCAATACTGTGCCTTTCGATTGGCGGTATAAGCTAAACCTTTTGAGCTGAGAAGAATCCTAATTATAAAATTTATGATTAGCGTGATTCACTGCCTTTTTGCAAATAATGCAATATATTTCACTATTCTTATCGAATTAATAAAGTAAGAAATCAGGAAAAAAGTAAGGAGAATAATAGTTACGGATGAATGTAAATATGCATGGTCCTGAAGAGGGCATTAATGCGCCTGCCAGGACAGACGCTATTTCACATAATGAATTATTTACCGTTCCACGCTTTCATACGCGCTTCACGTACCTGCAATTGCTGTTCAGGTGTCAGTTTGTTGTAGTTCTCCGCCATGCCACTTTCCCAGTCGCCATACAGAGGGTTCGGTAACACGATGAACTGGGTGCCAAAACGCTGATAGTTAAGGCTAACGAACTGTTGACGCTGCGCATTCCCCTGATGCCAGGTTGAACCGCCAAAGTCATTCAGGTTGTCACCCACATACAGCACCACGTTGTAACCGGCGTTTTTCACGGCGTCGAAGCGCTCTTGCTTGTTGGAATTGCCCGTGCTGAGGCGCACCGTTTTATCGCTCACGCCGGTGAAGCCCAGCTTGTTTAGGTTCTCCACCGTTGCGGCATAATCTTTTTGATCGCGGTTGGAGATATAGAACATGGTGCCGCCGTGGCTATTCACGTAATTGGCAAACTCCACAGCCCCCGGAACCGCTGTTGCCTGACGCGCCTGCGTCCAGGCTGACCAGGTTTTACCGGAGAAGGGCTGACCGTTTTTAGCCTGCCACGCGCTATAGGCGCTGTTATCGATCATCGTTTCATCTAAATCGACGATAACCGCTTTCGGTTTACCCGCCAGCGATGGCGCCTGATCAAAGGCCATGCGCGCACTGTTAAACGCCTGCCAGCTCAATGCCTGATATTCGCCGGATTGCTGGAACCAGTTCACTGCCAGTACCGATTGCTGACCGAGCTGCTGCTGCGCCTGCTGTTTGGAGGGTTGCGCACAACCGGTCAACGCCAACGCCATTAAGCCGGACGCCGCCAGCAAAGTGGTTTTCTTCATCATTTCATCCTTAAGTGATTAGGGTCAGTTTTTGTAAAGCTTTAAAAATGTAGCAGTTAACGTAAGCTGTGGGCAGCAGAATGCAGCCGTTTGGTGAGAGGAGACACTTATGGCACAGCACCAACATAGCGGTCCACGTTCAAGACTGCTGGATGACTTATCCTGGCTGGAATATGCCTTTCAGCTCGCTGGCCAGCCGGTTCCAGTTAATGCCGCTTACGGCCAACAGCGTCACAGCGCTAACGTGTTGCTGGCAAGCCAAAACATTCCGCCTAAGCGGTGCGAATCGGATGGCTTGATTAGCGAAGATCATCTGCCGGTTGCGGTGTATACCGCCGATTGTCTGCCGGTGTTATTTGCCGATCCGCAACAGCAGCAAGTTGCGGCGGTACACGCCGGATTAAAAGGTACGCTGGGTGGCGTGTTGAATAACGCCATTGACCGTCTGCTGGAACGCGGTGCCAGCCGTGAAACGCTGCGCGTGGCAATCGGTCCGGCGATCGGGCCGTGCTGCTATGAGTTGGGTAAAGATTGGCTGGCGCAGATGCAGGATCGTCACGATCTTCCACCGTTGCCATATTCCTCTCGGCAGCCGCACAATGCGCAAGCGATCCGTCCGCAGGCCGGGGCAAAGCAAGACGGAATCTGGTTTGATTTGCCTAATCTGGCGCAGCGCTTGCTGTTAGAGCGGGGAATCGTGGCGGAACATATTGAGGTACTGAACGTTTGCACCTACTGCATGGCGGAGTCGGGTTCCAGCTATCGCTATAACACCCATTTTGACAGCGGCTATCAGTCACGTTTCTCATGGATCCGTACGCGAGGTTAAGGGCTTCACATCCTTGTGAAGCCTGATCGATCAGTGAATTACCGCATTGAGCGCCAGTACGCCGGCTAAACCGAGAATCGAGATCAGCGTTTCCATCACCGTCCAGGTTTTCAGGGTTTCCACCACGCTGAGGTTAAAGTAGCCCTTGAATAGCCAGAAGCCGGGATCGTTAACGTGTGAAGCGATCACGCTGCCGGAACCTACCGCCAGCACCATCAAAGCCGGATCGGCATGTGTGGCAGCGATAATGGGCGTCACAATGCCGGCGGTGGTAATGGCCGCCACCGTGGCGGAACCCAGCGCTACACGCAGCATCGCCGCAACCGTCCAGCACATCAGCAGCGGTGACAGTGACGATCCCTTCATCATATCGGCGATGTAGTTACCGACGCCGCTGTCCACCAGCACCTGTTTGAACGCACCGCCACCCGCAATGATAAAAATGATCATGGCGATGGCGGCAATCGATTCGCCGCACATATCCATCACTTCTTCCATCTTACGACCATTGCGCAGCCCCAACGTCAGCACTGCAATCACTACCGCGATAAACAGCGCCACCGCCGGATTACCAATGAATTCGAAGAACTGACGCAGCGCGTTCTCTTTCGGTGTGGTCAATTCAAAGACGGCGGCAATCGCCATCAGCACCACTGGAATCACCGCGGCAAAGATACTGATACCGAAGCCCGGCATCTCTTCTTCCGTGAAAATTTTTGGGTTATACAGCCCTTCCGGCGGTGACTTCTCAAAACTCTTGAGAAACTTCGAGAAAACCGGTCCGGCAATAATCACTGTTGGAATGGTGATGATCATGCCGTACAGCAATGTCGTACCGAGATTGGCGCCAAAGATGGTGGCAATCGCCGTTGGACCGGGATGTGGTGGCAGGAAGCAGTGGGTTACCGAGAGCGCAGCCACCATTGGCACACCGACATACAACAGCGGCAAACCGGCGGCCGCCACGATAGTGAACACCAGCGGCAGCAGCAGCACGAAGCCAACTTCATAGAACATCGCCAGACCTACGATCAGTCCGGTCACCACCAACGCCCATTGCAACCGCTCCTTTCCAAAAGCGGCGATCAGCGTGGTGGCCACACGTTGTGCTGCACCGGTATCGGAAACCAGCCGCCCGAGCATGGCGCCGAAACCGAGGATCATCGCTAATCCGCCCAGCGTCGAACCGATACCTTTCTGGATCGAAGCCATGACATTCAGCGGCGTCATACCTTCGGCAATACCGACTACCGCCGAGACAAACACTAACGCAATAAAGCCATTGACCTTAAAAACAATCATCAACACCAGCAGCAGTATCACACCCAGCACAATGATGGTTATTGGCATTTTTTATTATCCTTAGGAATACAGAGGGGTGATTAAGGTTTAGGCGCGGCCCGGCGATAACGCCAGCCGCGCCCTGGCATCACACGGCAACACGCATGCCGCCATCAACGAACAGCAGATGGCCGTTAACGAAGTTGGACGCAGCCGATGCGAGGAATACTGCTGCGCCAATCAGCTCTTCCGGCTTGCCCCAGCGTGCAGCGGGTGTGCGCTTGGTCAGCCAGCCGGTAAAGGCGGGATCGTCAGCCAGCGCTTGGGTCATTTCAGTGACGAAATAGCCTGGCGCAATGGCATTCACCTGAATATTGTGACGCGCCAACTCCACGCACATACCGCGCGTCAGCATGGTGACGGCACCTTTTGAGGCGGCGTAAGGGGTGATGGTGTCGCGGCCTAATTCGCTCTGCATTGAACCAATATTGATGATTTTGCCCTGCTGCCGCTCCACCATTTTTTTCGCCACGGTTTGCGAAACCAGAAATACGGCGGTCTGGTTTACTGCGATGACGTCATTCCAGTCCTGCTCCGGGAATTCGAGGAATGGCCGACGGCGCTGAATGCCCGCATTGTTCACCAGCACATCTATCGCGCCCCACTCCGCTTCTATCTCATCAACCGCCTGCTTGACCTGCGACGATTGCGTGACATCAAAAGCTTTGGCGTGCGCACGTAATCCCAACTCACGTAACTGCGCGGCGCCCTTCTCCGCACCTTCAGCGGTGGTGGCGTTAACGATCACTTCGGCACCGGCTTCAGCCAGTCCGCGCGCCAAAAGAAACCCAATGCCGCGCGCCGAACCGGTCAACAACACACGCTTGCCTTCGAGGGAAAATAACTGACTCATCACTGCTCCTTAAAAGGTTAACTGGACTTTAGCGGCGCGGGTTTTATCACCGGCAAACTGCAGCGCGGCATCAATATCCTGCAAAGCGAATTCACCGCTGAACAGCGGCAACGGATTAATCACGCCGGTGGCCAGCCATTCGACGGCGGTAGTGAATTCATGAGTGAAGCGGAAGGAACCGACCAGATTAATCTCTTTGGCAATCAACGCCATGATCGGGAAATTGGGAATGGTGCCGCCCATGCCAACCTGCACCAGCGTACCTTTAGCGCAGACCACATCGAGACAACGCTGTAGCGAAGCAGGGTGCCCCGAGGCTTCAAACGCCACATCAAAGTAGCCTTTATCGGCGAGATAAGGCGCGAAATCGCCTTCAGCGGCATGAATGACCGCAGTGGCACCCATCTGCTGCGCCATCTCCAGTGAACGCTCGCTGATATCGCTGCACACAATTGAGGCGGCACCGCGCGCTTTTGCCGCCGCCGCAATCAGGCAACCAATCGGACCCACACCGGAAATGAAAACGTGCTTGCCGCTGAGATCGCCCGCCTGGCGCGTCGCGTGGATGCATACCGCCAACGGCTCAGCGAATACCATGACCGTTTCATCGGCATCCGATGGGAACGGTACGCATTGCGCGCTATCCACCACTTTGTATTGCGTGAACCCGCCGTCAACGTGCGGCACATACATGGCGCTGCCAAAAAAGCGCATAGTGGTGCACTGATTCTCCTGATCGCGCTGACAATATTTGCACTCACCGCAGGGCTTAGAAGGATTAACCGCAACTTTTTGCTCTGGCTTGAGTGCCGGGTTATCGCTTTCCACCACGTAACCGATCACTTCATGGCCAAGGATCATCGGCATCTTAATTTCAAAACTGCCGACCTTACCTTCCTGATAATAATGCAGATCGGAGCCACAAATACCGCCGCGCGTAATGCGCACCAGCGTACCTTTGCCGTCCCATTTAACCTGCTGTTGTGCCACGCTGACTTGTTTTTTTCCGGTGATCACGCCGGATTGTGTTTCGATATTCATAACGTCCCCCTAAGTGCTGTCGCAATGGGGGCCATCAGACCGGGTTATGCAGTTTAAAACTGTGACAGAGATCACGCAAAATTATGTTACGGGAAGCTGTTACCTGGAACGTGAAGTATGTGATGCAGAAGAGGAACAAGGCGGACGTGAGGTACCGCCTGTAAAGAACATTAATAGCCTGACATCAGGTCATGGCTGTATTTGAACAGCTCTGAATCGGAGCGCAAACCGAGTTTTTTCAGCGCCGATTGTTTTTGGCCGCTCACCGTTTTACGGCTGCGTTTAAACTTCACGGCAATTTGCGACACGCTCAAACCATCCAGGAAACAACGCACCACTTCGACTTCACGCGGGCTGAGGGTTTTCACCTTCTCATACATATTTCCCTTGTTATTAAAGTCGAGACTATCATCCAGTGATTCTTCACTCATTACATACAGATTTTCCACTTCATAGGCCACTTCTCTGGACAGGAATAAACGTCCCTGCGCAACCTGACGAATCGCGTGCGTAATCTCCTGCATGTTATGGCTCTTACCAATAAATCCTTTCACGCCGGCGCTCAGCACCATTTTGACAATCGCCGGACTTTCCATTGAAGAGGAGATCAGAATTTTTTGCTGTGGATAGTGATTACGTAATTGCTTAACTAATGCCAGGCCGTCCAATTCACGCTCGCCCAGCAGGAAATCGAGCACCAGAACATCAACCACCGTACTTCTTAGCTGATTAAACAGCTCATTACTTGAAGCCCAAGTGCCCACCAAATGAATATCGGGCTCATGTTTTAAACATAACTCGAAAACGGTACGGACCATTGGGTGATCATCAAGGACAGCAACACGCACTTGTTTGTTGTGTGCATATACCATTTCTTTATTCCCTTATTACAGTTTTAATTTTGTCCAATTGTGATAACCACACCAGTTAAAAACACCTGATAACATTAATAATGTGACAATTGAGATAATTTATATACCTCAGTGTTATTATTTTAAAATCATCTCACCTGCAGAGTCGATGATGAGCACGATTTTGCAGGTCTTATTATTCACCGCGATGGCTTTATTGTTGCCGGCTCACGTAAAACTGCGAAAATTCTGACTTAACTCATCAGGTAGACCACATAAGAATTGTCTTGAAAGGATAGTGCGTAAGTAACAGATTGAATAAAAGGAACAATTAATAAAAATGACAATTCTTGCATTTAAGCGTTTTCTTTAACAACAAATTAATTGCTTGAGAATGGTCGCAAAAAAATGACCTCTGAGAAATAACAGGAGAGAATTGTTCGAATATCTCTATACTCCCATGTCCTTACTGAAATTAATGCAATTCATTTTTTCGAGATGGTGCCGTGTCTAATCAGCTCATTACTTTTCGCTGTGCAATTTTGTTGCTTGTTTCGTTATTCTCCTGCTCATTATTCGCCACGGAAAAAACACTGCAACTGCTGGCGAGATATGACACTACACAGCCAGCCCTGCAATTAGCAGAGCCGATTGCTTCTGGATTTCGCAATAAAGTGCTTAAAGTGGCTGTGGCGGGCCAGCCACAACCCCCTTTATTTATGGATACCGATACGCGACGTTTTGAAGGGCTCAGTGCCGATTACCTCTCCCTGATTCAAAGTATGCTCGACACCACTATCGAGCTGTATCACTACCCCAGCCATAGCGCTGCGCAAAATGCCGTGATGACTGGCGAAATGCACATGCTGGCGATCAATGTGGTTTATCCTTCATCTCTTCCACAACCGCTGATCGCCAGTACGCCATGGATGCTGGACTACAGCGTAATGGGTTACAAAACCGATCATCCGCTTAGCCTGAGTCAGACTTTTGCACAGCGTATTGCCTGGTCTGGCGCGCCACCGCTGCGCGAGTATCTGGAGCGCACCTATAAAAATGACCCTTTGGTGCGCTTCCCCGGCAATTACGATGCCGTGGCTTCAGTGGTTTTTGGTCAAACGGGAAAAGTGTGGGGCAATGCCGCAACACTAAACCATCTCAATCGTTATCTCTTTGCTAATGCCTTAAAAGTGGTGCCCGATGAGCACAGCATTCCGATGAATGTTAGCTTCGGCATAAGCCCGCACTTACCCTTACTGGCGGCGGCGATTAATCAGGCATTACCGCAAATCCCCCTAGCTATTCGCATGCAGATAGCTAAACGCTGGCAGCTTGATGCCCACCATGTTTTGCAGCGCAATCCGCTGGCCTTAACGCAGGAAGAGGAGAAGTGGCTGCAGGAGCATATGCGCATTGATACATCCCTGCCGATGGCGCTGGCCCCTCTTAGCAGTCGCTCCAACAAAATGCCATTTCGCGGCATGGTCGTCGATGTCCTGGAGCTGATCACTAACCTCACAGGCCTCAGCTTTCACGTCCATTTACCTGAAGAGGCTCCCGAGAGCAGCAGCAGTTACGTACCTCCACGGCTCTTCCCACTCGACATCCTTGAACGGGAGGATGAGGCGAGCCCTGCGCTGAGAACACGCCCGTGGCTGGTATCGCATTGGGTAATTATCCGTAATCAGAAGCCCCGCACGATTATTGGTCGCGAGACCTTCCCCTTTGGCTCAGCATTGATGCTAAATAATCGGGCGATGAAAGAGTGGATGCAGCAGCATTATCCCAATCTGAACCTTGCTAAGAGTGATGATCCCATTGATGCCTTGCGCCAGCTGCAAGAGCATAAGATTGATGCGGTGGTGCTACCGAAAATTTTTGCAGATTATCTGCTGCGTAATCATTTCGGCGATAAGTTAGTGGTTGAAAGCACACTCGGCGCAGAACCAGCGCGTTTCGTGATGCGCGTTGAACCCGGTAATGAAATGCTGGTGAGTATCATCAACAAAGCCTTATTAGCCATTCCACCCGAAACCCTGTTCACACTGCTGGCACAGTGGCGTCAGGCAGAAATACCGTTTCTCAGCGCATCATGGCAAAACTATAAACAAGCGATCCTCATGATCGTGATGGTTTCCGCCGGGTTAATTATGCTGATTCTGCTGTGGAACCGACATTTACGTAAAGTGATTCAGCAACGTATTCAAGCCGAAAATGCGTTGAAAAATCAGCTTAATTTCACCCATACATTATTTAATGAATCGCCCGTCGCTATGTATATTCGCGACAAAAACACCCGGTTGGTGGACTGCAATAAAGCTTATTTGCGCTTTATGAATTTCCGGCGAGAAGAAGTGATTGGTAAACGACTGTCCGACGTGTTGACGGGCAATAATGCCAGTATCCAAAGTATTGAAAATGGCTATCAGCAAACCTTACGCGATGGCGAAGCCGTGATGCGCGATATTCATATGGTGTTTGATCAACAACCCTTTCAGCTCTTCAACTGGACGCTACCGTTTCGCGATCGCCTTGGCGATGTGGCTGGCGTCATTGGCGGCTGGCTGGATGTCACCGAACGCAATGCGCTATTGCAAGAGTTACAGCTAGCCAAAGATACTGCGGATAAAGCGAATCGTTCGAAAAGTGAATTCCTTGCCAGCATGAGCCATGAGATCCGCACTCCGCTGCATGCCATTATTGGGTTGCTGGAACTGGAAACCCGATCGCAACCGGCAGAGTCACTTTCAGAGAATATTCGTGTTGCCTACAGTTCAGCACACGCGTTGTTGTCGTTAATTGGTGATGTACTCGATCTTTCGAAGATCGAATCCGGTATGTATCAGCCAACACCGGAAACCGTCTATTTGCCGGATGTGATCGAACAGGCAGTCGCACTGTTTCGTAATAAGGCAGAAAGTAAGGGTTTGGAGCTGCGTGTGGAGATGGATATTGCTGCCTACTGGGTGAAAACCGATCCGCTGATGATCAACCAAATTCTCTCTAATCTTTTGAGCAACGCGATTAAGTTTACCGAAGAAGGTACGGTCACCGTGGTACTCATGCAAGGCATCGCGCAGGAAGAGGAAGGCAGCGAATTCGTCATAGAGGTGAGCGATAACGGCTGCGGCATGACGGAAGATCAACAACATGCCATCTTCGAACCCTTTGTACAGTTGGGCGAACGTCATCAACAACAACTTGGCACCGGATTAGGATTAAGTATCTGCCGTAATCTGGCCCATCTTCTTGATGGCGAATTAATTGTCGAAAGTACGCCAGGCGCAGGTGCCGTGTTCTCTTTTTACTTCCGTGCGCCGCTGGGCGAACCACGCGATCAAACGCAGCCACACCTGTCACAACCCCTGCTTTCGGACAAGTTGTCGGTGCTGGTAATTGATGATCATGCCCCTAACCGCTTACTACTCGGCAAACAGCTTGAGTTGTCAGGCCATCAGGTTGTAGTGAGTGAAAGTGCTGCAGAAGCGTTAACGCTGTGGCAGCAAGAGCCGCTGCGCTTTGATTTGATTATTACCGATTGCAATATGCCGGGAATGAATGGCTTTCAGCTTGCTGAGGCGCTGCGCCAATATGAACAGCAGCAACAATTACCGCCCATTATGCTCTTCGGGCTAACGGCATCTGCAGAGCAGCACATTATGCAGCGCTGTTTAAAATCGGGAATGGATGACTGCCTGTTCAAACCCCTGAATCTTGATCGATTGCTGGCACAGATTGCACACTGCACACGCCGCAGCCAGGCCCATTCGGGACAAACTCAGGTTGTTGGTGAAACCAAAGAAACGGTTAACGCTGCTGAGTCAGTGGCTACGAGCATCACAAGCTTCCCGCCGCTCCTGACGCAACTTGCCGAGCGAGATGTTGAGAGCTGTTTGGAATTACTCTCCAGCATTCGCACCAGCCATGCGACATTACTGGCGGAAATGCAGCAAACGCAGGAACCCAGCGCCTTGTCGCAACTTGGCCATAAACTCAAAGGCGGCGCGGCTATTCTCAATGCGCAGGCGCTGGTGCAATTAGGTCGCCAGCTGGAGAGGCATCAAGAGGAGGCACACGATGTAGAAGCGTTGATTCTAAAAATTGCCACGGAAATAGATCGGGTAAATCAGTCATTAATAGAATTTGCGGAAGTTCGTCTGAAAAATAATCATTTTTTATAGAAACATAATCTTAACGAGACATTTCTCGGTTCGCCCTATTACTTCGCCGGACATAATGGCCGCCAGCGTCATCATTACGGTGTCGTTAAAGGGAGATATATGTTTAATGCAAAAATTCTCATCGTTGATGAGCATCGTTTGGTTGCCGCCGGCGTGCAGGCTTTATTATTAATGAATGGTTTTAATTGTGTCACTACAGCGCACACAATTAACGATGGAATTGATGATATCATTCATCATCACATCGACATACTCATATTAGACCCTGACTTTAAAGAAAAAAATGGCATCGCATTTTTACGTGATATCGTTAAATCAAAAACATGGATGAAAGTGATCCTGATAAGCCAGGGCGGTAATAATCATTTGTCTATACAGTCGCTTAGTCAGGGAGCTAATGGCTTCGTGTCTACATACGATCCTATTCAAACGCTGATCGCCGCTATTGGATGCGTATCTAACAACGTGAATTATCTACCGGGCGATATTCTGGATAAACGTCAGCGTTATGCGAATGAGCAAGACATGCTTTCTCGCCTGACGGATCGTGAACATTTGATTTTACGACAATTAGCACAGGGGAAATCAAATAAAATCATCGCTTTCGAGCTGGGATTAAATAATAAAACCATTAGTACTTATAAAACAAAAATATTCCAAAAGCTTGAGTCGAAAAATCTGGTTGATATCATCGAACTCGCCCGGCGCAACGGTGCGTGTTAAAAGAAAAATCAAGACCAGTCTTGCGGATTAACCGCGTAGTGATCTGGCATGATATGCCCTGTCCTCACCCCGGACAGTTTTTACAAAGATTGAGTTTTAAAGGAATTAACAACCACAGAGCTAATTTATTAGCCCCTCTTTCATGCTCTTACAGGGCGAGTAGGTTTCTTCCCGTGCCTGGCGAAAGAAGTCCGATACTTTCGTCTGCGACTTACCGCCCTGCTTTTTTTTGATGCTTCTCACAGGCTGAACGCCACACATTTCCTTCCCAGTAAAATCCCGCTAGAGTTCACTCATCCGACCACTTTCTGAGTATGTGATCATGTCTGAACATTATCCCCACCTGTTCGCCCCGCTGGATTTGGGCTTTACCCAGCTCAAAAACCGTTTCCTGATGGGTTCAATGCATACCGGATTGGAAGAACATGCTGAAGGCGCTCAACGTCTGGCCGCCTTTTATGCTGAACGCGCACGCGAAGGCGTGGCGCTGATTGTCACCGGCGGCATTGCGCCCAACCCACAAGGCGTGGTGGCTCAAGGCGGTGCCATCCTTAACCAGGAAAGTCAGTGCGACTGGCACCGCGTCATCACCGATGCTGTCCATGCCGAAGGTGGGAAAATTGCGCTGCAAATTTTGCATGCTGGACGCTACAGCTATCAACGCGATCTGGTTGCGCCTTCCGCGCTGCAGGCGCCGATCAATCCTTTTACGCCGCAAGCGCTCAGCGATGACGATATTCAGCAAACCATTCGTGACTTTGCACACTGCGCCAAACTGGCGCAACAGGCCGGCTATGACGGCGTCGAGATCATGGGCTCGGAAGGTTATCTGATTAACCAGTTTCTGGTAGCACATACCAATCAGCGTAATGATGATTGGGGCGGCGATGTGGCGCGACGCCAGCGTTTTGCATTAGCAGTCACTCAAGCGGTGCGCGATGCTGTCGGCAGCGATTTCATCATTATCTTCCGCCTGTCGATGCTCGATTTGGTCAATAACGGCAGCTCGCTGGATGAGACGCTGGCGCTAGCACAAGCGCTGGAACAGTGTGGCGTCACACTATTCAACAGCGGTATTGGCTGGCATGAAGCGCGCATTCCTACCATCGCCACCTGCGTACCACGCGCCGGTTTTGCCTGGGTTACTCAGCATCTGCGCGAACGTGTCTCGGTGCCAGTCATCGCCACCAATCGCATCAACCATCCCGATGTTGCGGAACAACTCTTGCGTGACGGCATCGCCGATATGGTATCAATGGCGCGCCAGTTCCTCGCCGATGCGGCTTTTGTCCGCAAGGCGGCAAACGGCCATCCCGATGCTATTAACACCTGCATTGCCTGTAATCAGGCATGCCTCGATCAAATCTTTGTCGGCAAAGTCACCTCATGTCTGGTGAATCCGCGCGCCTGTCACGAAACCCTGATGCCGGTGATCAATACCGCACAGCCAAAAAAGCTGGCGGTGGTTGGCGCAGGGCCCGCTGGCATGGCATTCGCGCTGCAGGCGGCCCAACGCGGCCATCAGGTTACGCTGTACGAAGCCGATGCGCAGATTGGTGGGCAGTTTAATATCGCCCGCCAGATTCCTGGCAAAGATGAATTTAGTGAAACGCTGCGCTATTTCCGCCACCAACTCGCCGCCGCTGGCGTAGCGATAAAGACTGAACACTACGTGAACGCTAGCGAACTGGAAGCCTACGATGAAGTGATCATCGCCACTGGCATTGTACCGCGCCAGCTGGCGATTCCCGGCATCGACCATCCCAGCGTACTGAGCTATCTCGACGTGATACGCGATAAAAAAGCGGTCGGAAAACGCGTGGCGATTATCGGCGCGGGCGGCATCGGTTTTGATACCGCCGAGTTTTTATTGCATCAAGCCAGCCATGACGATTTCTACCAAAGCTGGGGCATCGATCGCAGCTTGCAGGCGCGTGGCGGATTGATGGCGCCACAACCTCAGCCCGCCGATCGACAAATCTGGCTGCTGCAGCGCAAATCCGGTAAGCCGGGCGCCGGGTTGGCGAAAACCACCGGCTGGATCCACCGCGCCAGCTTGCAAGCGCACGGCGTGCAAATGTGGGGCGACGTCGAGTATTTAAAGATTGATGATGCCGGATTGCATCTGCGCCATCAGGGTGAAGCCATCGCGCTGACGGTGGATAACGTGGTGATTTGTGCCGGGCAGGAACCGCTGCGTCTGCTGGCGGACGAGCTGAGCGCGCGAGGTAAATCAGTACACGTGATTGGTGGTGCGGATGTGGCGCAGGAGCTGGATGCTCGCCGCGCCATCGCTCAGGCAACCGAACTGGCGCTGAGCGTGTAATTAACGCAGTTTTACCGAACGCAGCACCACAAACTTAGCGTTGGACGCCACCAGCTCGCAGTTGCCAAACAGCTTTTTCATTTTGACGTGATAACCGAGGTGGCGGTTGCCGACGATGCGCAACTCGCCGCCGTATTGCAGGCAGCGTTTCGCATCACGCAGCATTTGCCACGCCAGATGATCGGTCACCGCGTGCTGCTGATGGAAAGGTGGATTGCACAATACCGCATGCAAACGATCCGAGGGGAAACCGCTCAGCACGTTGTTAACGCGGAATTGGCAGCGCGCCATATCCTGCGGGCGGTTCACTTCCACGTTCAGTTTGCTTGATGCCACCGCCATGTAAGATTCGTCATAAAACAGCACATCCGCATTCGGATTCTGTTCCAGCGCCAGCAAGCCAATCACGCCATTGCCACAGCCCAAATCGAGAATCTCGCCTTCAATGTCAAAGGGCAGATGTTGCATAAAGAAACGCGCGCCAACATCCAGCGAGGCGCGGGAGAACACGTTGGCATGGTTGTGGATCTGATATTCAGAATCGTCAAGCGGCCAAACCGTGGTCGCAGGCTGATCCACTAAGGCAGGCGCGGTGAAGCGGCTGTAAATCAGACGCGCTTTTTTCCACGCCAGCGACGTTTTGCTCTCGCCCAGAATACGCTCGAACAGTTGCAGCGTGGAGTTGTGAATATCCTTGGCTTTCGCCGCCGCCAAAATCAGCGTGTCTGGCGTGACCACTTCGCGCAGTGCTCGTAGTTGATGCTCCAGCAAAGCCAGCGCTTTGGGGATTTTGATCATCACCACCGCCGGCGCGGCTGGCAGTGGCGCCAGGCTATCTATAAAGTGCACCTGATCTTCATCCATCTCATTGAGACGCAGGTTCTGTTTCGCCGCCTGTTCGCTCAGCAGCGAATCGCTGACGTGCCACACGGGACGCGCGCCTAGTCCGCAGGTCAAGGCTCCAAAGCTGTCGTTGAACACCAATACCGGTCCCTCAGGCAGCGCTTGCTGCAACAGGTATTCATCGGCGGAATCCCACGCCTGTAGCGGGCTTTCCTCACGCATGGGCGGGAAGCGGTGCAGCGTCAGCGTGCGATTGGTCAGTTCAAGTTGGCTCATGGAATCTCCGGCGTGGTACACTTTGCGCGATTTTCGCCCTAAAAAGGGGGCGCAGTATACTGTCTTTCGCCGGGAATCCCAATGTCATTAATCTATCTGCAGGGTTACCCTGAAAACATCCTCGAGCAGGTTCAGACACTGATCGAACATGAGCGTTTAGGTTCCTTTCTCCAGCAACGCTATCCCAATACGCACAATATCGTCAGCGACCGGGCGCTTTATGATTACACGCAGGCGCTGAAAAACCGCTACATGCGCAGCGCGCCACCGGTGAGCAAAGTGATTTGGGACAATAAGATTAAGGTGATGAAGCACGCATTAGGGCTGCATACGGCGATTTCGCGCGTGCAAGGTGGCAACCTAAAAGCCAAAGCGGAGATCCGCATCTCCACGTTCTTCCGCCTCGCACCGGAAGCATTTCTGCGTATGATCGTGGTGCACGAGTTGGCTCACCTGAAAGAGAAAGAGCATGACAAAGCCTTTTACCAACTCTGCTGCCACATGGAACCGGATTATCATCAGTTGGAGTTTGACGCCCGCCTGTGGATGACCGACCAGGCGATGCGCGGCAACGCGGCTTAAAGAAACTCCTGCGCTTTTTGAATCAGGCTGGTTTTCGTCAATGCGCCCATAAAACGGCGCTCTTGCGGATTATTCAGCACCGGTAAACGCTCAAGCGTGACACGGGCAAAGGCTTCCCAACCTTCGCGCATGCTTTGATTTTGATAAATGCAGGGAAAATTATTGTCCATCACGCTACTCACTGGTGAATGCAGGGTAATCTCCTGCGCTAACACCTTGCGTGAAATATCGTGAATCGACACTACGCCGAGAAATTGCCCTTCGCTATTAATCACATAAACATAACGTTCACGCTTGAGTGAGCTCACCGCCAGCGCCTGCCCAACCGACTCTTCCGGCTGTAACGCCGCGCCGGGAATGATCAACTGATCGACACGCATGTTATCGAAGTCATATTTAGCTTCGGAACGGCTGAAATGACTGCTCACCACCGGATAGGTGCTGGAAGATTGCAGGCGATACACCACCATTGACGCCAACACCGACGCGATCATGATCGGGAACAGCAGGCTGCTATTTAGCGTCATCTCTAACACCATCAGCATCGCCATTAACGGTGCCTGACTGACCGCCGCCAGCACCGCCGCCATGCCGATGGCCGCATACAGCAAGGTATTGCCGACCGGTAAATGCAGCATCACGCCCATTTGCGCCAGTGCCACGCCGAGCAGTGCGCCGATCAACAATGAAGGGGTAAATAGCCCGCCGACCGCATTGGACCCAACCGACAGCGTGGTCGCCAGCGTTTTCAGCAGCAGCAATCCTAACAAGCCCATCAGTACATACTGGCCATTAATAATTTTCACGATCACTTCGTAGCCATTACCGAGAATATCGGTAGAGATCAGCGCCAGAAAGCCCACCGCCAACCCACCCGCACCCAACCGCAGCGGCAGCGAACGCACGCGGCCAAACAGCGCTTTGCTGCGGGCAATCAGTTTGATCAGCAGCCACCCGGCGATACCGGCGACAAAACCAATCAGCAGTGTCATCAGCAAACTGCTGATATCCATCTGAAATAGTGCTTCGGATAATGGATATAGCGCGCTGCGGAAACCCAGCGACCACATGGTCATCACCGCCACCGCCGACGAGACTATCAGCGGAATCAAGCGTTGCAGCGCCGAGATGCCAAAAGCGATTTCCGCCACAAATATCGCCGATGCCAGCGGGGCGTGATACACCGACGAAAGCCCGGCGGCAGCGGCCATCGCTACGATATCGCTATTGCGCAGATTGAATGAGGCAGGCAGCCAGCGGCCAATTAAACTGCCGCTCAGCGCCGATAGCTGCACCATCGGCCCCTCTTTACCAATCGACGCGCCGCTGCCGATACTGGCAATTGATGACAGCGCACGGAACAGCGAGGTTTTCGTGGGTACCGCATCAAGCCGGGCGTTGATCACTTCCAGATAATCGGTCTGCACCGTTTCCTGTTTTTCAATCGCCACCGCATAGCGCAGGAAGAAACCGGCTAATACCCCGCCCGCCCCCACCAGCAGCGGCCAGAAGATCCATGGCCAGACATGCATTGCCACGGTGATTTCACTATCACTGTTAAAAAGTAGGTGGTTGATCAATTCGATCACGCCGCGAAATGCCAGCGTTACCAGCGAAGCCACACATCCAACGGGAATGGCGATCAGTAATGTGGTCCAGTTCAGAGCATGTTTACTTCCACTCACCCGCGCGTCCCCGCTAGTCGGTTAAAAAGTTGTGCGGCATCATCATATTGGAATGCGGATCTCAGGATCAAATTTCGCCTGCCTGGCACTCAGATGAACATGTTACTCTGCCGTTTTACTTTAGCAGGAGAGCAGCACGTGATTCGTTTCGCCATCGTGGGAACTAACTGGATTACCCGCCAGTTTATCGACGCCGCGCATGAAACCGGCAAGATGAAGTTGAGCGGCGTTTATTCACGTAATCAGCAGCAGGCCGATGCCTTTGTGGTGGATTACCCCTGCAAGCTGACCTTCACCTCACTGGATGAACTTGCCGCCAGCAGTGAAATCGATGCGGTGTATATTGCCAGCCCGAATGCGTTGCACAGTGAACAGGCGATACTGTTTATGTCGCACGGTAAGCATGTGATTTGCGAGAAGCCGATGGCGTCTAACCTGCGTGAAGCCGAGGCGATGATTGCCTGCGCACGTCAGCATCAGGTGGTGTTATTCGAAGCCTTTAAAACCGCCAGCCTGCCAACGTTCCTGCAACTGCAAAAAACACTGCCACAGCTGGGTAAACTGCGTAAGGCATTAATCAATTACTGCCAATATTCGTCGCGTTATCAGCGCTATCTTGATGGTGAGAATCCGAATACCTTTAATCCGCAATGGTCGAACGGCTCGATCATGGATATCGGCTTTTACTGCCTGGCCGCGGCCGTCACCTTGTGGGGCGCACCGCAACAGGTGAAAGCGCAAGCTTCCCTGCTGGAAAGTGGCGTTGATGCGCATGGTGTGGTGGTGCTGGGCTACGGCGACTTTGATGTCACCTTGCTGCACTCAAAAGTTAGCGATTCACTGATTCCGAGTGAAATTCAGGGTAAAGCGGGATCGCTGGTGATTGAAAAGATCGCCGAATGCCAGCAGCTGCGCTTTATTCCACGCGGCGGTGAGAGCCAAAACCTGACGCAGCCGCAGCACATCAATACCATGCTGTATGAAGCAGAGATCTTTGCCGGATTAGTTGAAGCCGGTGACGTTGAGCACGCGGCGTTAGAAACCTCGCGCATTACGGCGGCGCTGCTCACCGAAATCCGCCGCCAGACGGGCGTAGTATTCCCGGCAGATCGGGCTGAAATGTAAATATTGCAAAACATTTCCGCAGCCTCTTGAAAGCGATGATTCAACTCCGTATGTTGAGCGCTGCAAAGGGGAGTAACTTGTAAGCTGATTGATCGTCATTACGATGCGCTATGTAACATGCAACACGCATCCGGTCGTCAGGCAACCCGGAATCTATTCTGTGTTGTAAGTGAGACCTTGCCGGAAGGCGAGGATTGCTTGCAGCACGATCAAAGCGGCTGACGTCTTCTGACCTCAGCCGCTTTTTTTATGTCTGGAAAAGGATACGACTATGCACTCAGTGGGCACACCGTTACTTTGGGGCAGCTTCGCTGTCGTTGTGATCATCATGCTGGCGATTGACCTGCTATTACAGGGCCGACGCGGCGCACAAACCATGTCATTCAAGCAAGCGGCTGTATGGTCGCTGGTTTGGGTCTCCGTTTCACTGCTGTTTAGCGCCGCTTTCTGGTGGTATCTCGATGGCACCGCCGGGCGCGAAGTCGCTACCGCGCAAACCCTTGCGTTCCTTACCGGTTACGTATTAGAGAAAGCGCTGGCGGTTGATAACGTCTTTGTCTGGCTGATGCTGTTTAGCTACTTCGCTATTCCAGCCAACCTACAGCGTCGTGTACTGATTTATGGTGTATTGGGCGCGATTGTACTGCGTACCATTATGATCTTCGCCGGTAGCTGGCTTGTGGTGCAGTTCAGCTGGATTCTGTATATCTTCGGCGCCTTCCTGCTGTTCACCGGCCTTAAAATGGCGCTGGCGAAAGAGGAAGATGACAGCGCGGTCGGTGATAAGCCGGTGGTACGCTGGTTGCGCAAGCATCTTCGTATGACCGATAGCCTTGACGGTGAGAAGTTCTTCACCCGCAAAAACGGTGTGCTGTTCGCCACGCCGCTGCTGCTGGTGCTGATCATGGTCGAACTGAGTGACGTGATTTTCGCCGTGGACAGCATCCCCGCGATCTTCGCGGTGACGACCGATCCGTTCATTGTCCTCACCTCAAACCTGTTCGCGATTCTCGGCCTGCGTGCCATGTACTTCCTGTTGGCCAACGTGGCTGAGCGCTTCTCAATGCTGAAATATGGCCTGGCGATTGTGTTGGTGTTTATCGGTATCAAGATGCTGATCGTCGAGTTCTATCACATTCCAGTCGGCATCTCGCTGACGGTGGTGGGCGTGATTCTCGGCGGCACGCTGCTGATCAACGCCTGGGTGAACCACAGAAACGACCAGAAGAAGATCTCACCATAATCTTCTGCAGGGGCGCTAATCGCCCCTGCTTTGTTTCGCCAGTGGCAACCTTCGCCTTTTATATATCTGTCACACTTCCCATCATCAGCAGATCAAAAAACCGATCTGCTGCGCATGCACAGAATTATCTCTTTCTTCATAAGCTCTTTTCCTTATACTCCGCCGGGCAAACCGTTGCGCGTGGTGGAACCGCGCACAACACTCATGACCGCGAATAAAAAGACTGTGATATGCAAAACAACTTTATTGGACGTCTGGGCGCGCTGTTCGCAGGCAGCCTGGTAAAACAAATCATGATTGGCCTGGTGGCGGGCGTGGCGCTGGCGTGGTTCTCACGCGATGCCGCATTAGCCGTTGGCTTGCTGGGTGAGCTGTTCGTGCGGGCGCTGAAAGCCGTCGCGCCGCTGCTGGTTTTGGTGCTGGTGATCTCCTCGATCGCCAACCATCAGCAGGGACAGAAAACCAATATCCGCCCGATCATCATGCTGTATCTGCTCAGCACCTTTTTTGCTGCCGTGGTGGCGGTGATCTTCAGCCATCTGTTCCCACAGACGCTCTCGATGAATGTTGGAGCCACGCAAATCACGCCCCCTTCGGGCATTACCGAAGTGCTACACGGCTTGCTGATCAGCATGGTTTCCAATCCGATTGAAGCACTGATGAACGCCAATTACATCGGCATTCTGGTGTGGGCGCTGGGCTTAGGTCTGGCGTTTCGTCATGCTAGCCCCAGTAGCAAAGCGTTTCTCAATGATGCGTCCAATGCCGCAACCTGGGTGGTACGCTGTGTGATCCGCTGTGCGCCGCTGGGGATTTTTGGCCTGGTGGCATCCATCCTCGCCTCAACCGGCTTTGATGCCATCTGGGAATACGCCAATCTGCTGGCGCTGCTGCTCGGCTGCATGCTGATTATGGCGCTGGTAATCAACCCGATGTTGGTGTTCCAGAAGATCCGCCGCAATCCCTATCCGCTGGTGTTTACCTGCCTGCGAGAAAGTGGCGTCACCGCGTTCTTTACCCGCAGCTCGGCGGCGAATATCCCGGTGAATATGGCGCTGGCTAAGCGTCTCAGTCTGGATGAAGACACCTATTCGGTATCGATTCCGCTTGGTGCCACCATCAGCATGGCGGGTGCATCGATCACCATCACCGTGTTGACGCTGGCAGCGGTGCATACGCTGGGCATTTCGGTGGATGTACCGACTGCGATTCTGTTGAGTTTGGTGGCTTCGCTGTGTGCCTGTGGCGCATCCGGCGTGGCTGGCGGTTCGCTGCTGCTGATTCCAGTGGCCTGCAATATGTTTGGTATTCCGAACGACCTGGCAATGCAGGTGGTTGCAGTGGGCTTTATTATTGGTGTCCTGCAGGATTCCGCCGAGACCGCATTGAATTCATCAACGGATATTCTGTTTACCGCGGCCGTATGCCAGGCCGAAGCCGAGCGTGAGCCGCGTCGTACGGTCTCCGAATAATCATTGCCCCAGGTCGCCATAAATGGCGACCTGACGCGAATCCGTAGGGTGCGCATTGATGCGCACCGGGTTTTAGAGCGTCACGCCACTTTTAAAGATGGCTAACTCGCGGAAATCATTCGTTTCATTCCGCGCCGGTTGGCCATTGGCAATCGCCACAATCATATCGACGAAATCCTCCAACATCTCCGTCATGCTCATGCCTTCGATCAAACGCCCGGCATTGAAATCGATCCAGTGCGGCTTCTTCTCAGCCAGCTGCGTATTGGTGGCGATTTTTACCGTCGGCACAAAACCGCCGTAGGGCGTGCCGCGGCCGGTGGTAAACAGCACCATATGACAGCCCGCCCCCGCCAGCGCGCTGGTTGCCACAGCATCATTACCCGGGGCACTTAATAGATTCAGTCCCGGCGTATGCAAGCGCTCACCGTACTTCAGCACATCCACCACCTGACTTTGGCCAGCTTTCTGCGTGCAGCCAAGTGACTTCTCTTCCAGCGTGGTGATGCCGCCCGCTTTGTTGCCCGGTGACGGATTTTCGTAGATTGGCTGCTGGTGATCGATAAAGTAGCGTTTGAAGTCGTTGATCATCGCCACGGTCTTTTCAAAGGTGGCTTCATCGCGGCAGCGGCTCATCAAAATACGCTCGGCACCAAACATCTCCGGCACTTCGGTCAGCACCGTGGTACCACCGTTAGCAATCATCTGGTCAGAGAAACAGCCGAGCATGGGATTGGCGGTGATACCGGAAAAACCATCCGAACCGCCGCACTCAAGACCAAACTTCAGCTCGCTGAGTTTGCCCGGCTGACGTTGATCCGCGCGCATCGCAGTGTAAAGTTCGTGCAGGCGTTCCAGCCCGGCTTCCACTTCATCATCCTGCTTCTGGCACTCCATAAACTGCACGCGATCGCTATCGAAGCCACCGAGCGTTTCCCGGAACACACCGACTTGGTTGTTTTCGCAGCCAAGGCCAATCACCAACACTGCGCCAGCATTGGGATGGCGCACCATATTTTGCAACATGGTGCGGGTGTTCTCGTGATCCTGTCCAAGCTGCGAACAGCCAAACGGATGGCTGAACAGGTGCACGCCATCAATGCCTTCGGCATCGTTGGTCTCTTTCATAAAACGCGTCAGGATTTGCCGCGCGATGCCATTTACGCAACCCACGGTGGGCAGGATCCACAACTCATTACGGATGCCGACTTCTCCGCTGGCGCGGCGATAGATCTGCACGTCACGGTCGCCTGCTTGCGGCGGCAGCTCAAGGAAATCGGGCTGATAATCGTATTCGTCTACATCGCTCAGATTGGTGCGCGCGTTGCTGGAGTGGATAATCTCACCTGCCGCAATCGGCTGGGTGGCATGAGCAATGGGCAAACCGTATTTGATCACCAGCGCGTCGGTGGCTAAAGGCTGCAGCGCAAACTTATGGCCGCGCCCAACCTCCTGCTGCAGGGTGATCGCCTGTTGATTGATTTCGACCTGGGTATTGGCTGGCAAATCGCGCAACGCCACAGCAACGTTGTCGCGTGAATGTATTCTAATGGCATCTTGCATAGCGTTATCTCAGTTGTGTCAACGCCGTCCGCATCCCGTGGACGATGATGTTTTGCAGGTGTTGGCTGACCGCAGCCACTAATCCGGGCCGCTGAGTGAGATCTTCGCCCCAGTGATTGGCATCGCTCAGTACCGCGCGTACCAACTGCTCCGGAGTCTGTTTATCGTTCTGTACTGCGGGCCACAGTTCAGCAAAACGCTGCAGCCAGTGTTCGTCATCCTGCAGCGGCCAGCGACGTTCGCCCTCTGCACCACGATAAAAAGCCAGCAGCGCGGCAAAGGCGAAGGTCAGGCGGGCGGGCCACTGCCCGTTTTGCTGTTGCGACAGTAAAAGCTGCGGCAGCAAACGGGTGCGAAATTTGGTCATGCCGTTGAGGGCGATTGAGAGCAACGCATGACGAATAAACGGATTACGGAAACGGCGCTGCACTGCGTCGGCAAAGGCGTGCAGCTCATCGCGCGGCAGATCCAGCGTCGGGATGACTTCCTCGCGCAGCAGCGCATCGACAAAGCCAGCAATCTGCGCGTCATCCATTGCTTCACCGACGCTCTCCAGCCCGGCCTGAAACGCCACCGGTACCAGCGCGGTGTGCGCGCCGTTGAGGATTGCCACTTTCTGCGCTTTGTACGGCGTGATGTCATCCACCAACTTCACTTCCGGTGCCAGCGTGTCGAGCTTCAGCTCTTGCGCCAGCATGTTTGGCCCCTGAATCACAAACTGGTAATAGACTTCGCCCGCCACCAGATAGCGATCTTTGTAGCCCAACTGCGCTTCGATCGCCGCGCTATCCGCCGGATAACCGGTGACAATACGGTCCACCAGCGTGTTGTAAAACGCACAATGATCCTGCACCCAGCGGGCAAACTCCGGCGGCAGCTGCCACTGTTTGCTGTAGCGCAGCACCAGTTCACGCAGCGTATCGCCGTTGTAATCGATCAGTTCACACGGCACCACCAGCCAACCTTTATCGCTGGCGCCGGCAAAATGGTTGAAGCGCGCCCACAGCAGCTGCGTGAGTTTGCCGGGAAAAGATGAGGCGGGCGCATCGTCCAGCCGATCCTGCTCAGCGAAGGCGATGCCCGCTTCCGTAGTATTGGAGAAGACAAAGCGCATTTGTGGCGCGCGTGCCAGCGCAAGGAATTCGTCAAATTGTTGATAAGGTTGAATTTCACGATTCACGCTGCGGATAAGGCGAGCTTCACTTACCTGCTCGCCCGCCGCATTGAGCCCGCGAATCAGCGTGGTGTATAAGCCGTCTTGCTGATTCAGCGTCTCTTCCACCACACGGTTGCGCGGCCGTACCACCACCACGCCCGCATCGGTGTTGTGATGCTGATTGAGCCAGTCGAGCTGCCAATCAATAAAGGCGCGCAGGAAGTTACCTTCACCAAACTGGATGACGCGCTCGCTATAGTGCGCGCCGGGGAAATTGTGGCGGTTGAGGTGCTGCATCATTAGGCTCCCAGCTCAATGCCGAAGTAATCGCGCGCATTGTTGAAACTGATGTTCTGTACCATCTGCCCTAACAACGCCTCGTCGGCCGGCGCTTCGCCGCGCGCCACCCAATTGCCCATCATTTGGCACAGCAGGCGACGGAAATATTCGTGGCGCGTGTAGGAGAGGAAGCTGCGGCTGTCGGTTAGCATGCCGACAAAGCGGCTCAGTAGGCCAATTTGCGCTAACTGCGTCATCTGCCGCTGCATGCCATCCAACTGATCGTTGAACCACCACGCCGAACCAAACTGCATCTTGCCCGGTTCGCCTTCGCCCTGGAAATTGCCCGCCATGGTGGCCAGCACTTCATTGTCGCGCGGGTTAACGCAGTAAAGGATGGTTTTTGGCAGCGCATTATTGCGGTTTTGCGCATCCAGCAAGCGCGCCAGCGGAATCGCCAGCGGCGCATCGTTAATCGAATCGAAGCCAACATCTGGGCCAAGCAGATCGAACTGACGCCGATTGGCATTACGCAGCGCCCCAATGTGGTACTGCTGCGCCCAGCCGCGGCGTGCATATTCGCTGCCGAGCCATACCAACACCGCGGTTTTAAATTGGGCCGTCTCTTCAGCGGAAGGCGCAGCACCTTGCAGACGGCGCGCCAGAATGCCATCCAGCGTGGCTTCATCCGCTTCAGCAAACACCACCACATCTAACGCGTGATCGGAGATTTTGCAGCCATGTGCAGCGAAGTGATCAAGTCGCAGACTTAAGGCGCGGCGCAGATCGTCAAAGCGCAGCACGCTGACATCCGCCACTTGCTCTAAGCGCTGAATCCACGGCAGGAAACTCGCCAGTTCAATGTTGAAAGCTTTGTCCGGACGCCAGCTCGGCAGCACTTTAACGTCAAAGCTGCTGTCCTGCGCCAGCTTGCGATGATGCTGTAAGTCATCAAGCGGATCGTCCGTCGTGCCGACCATTTTCACTTTCATCTGCTGCATGATGCCGCGCGCGCTGAATGCGTCCTGCGCCAGCAATTCATTGCACTGCTGCCAAATACGCTCAGCGCTCTGTTCGTTCAGCAGCACATCGGTAATGCCGAAAGGACGACGCAGTTCGAGGTGTGTCCAGTGATAGAGCGGATTTCCGATGGTATGCGGTACGGTACGCGCCCAGGCGTTAAATTTCTCACGATCGCTGGCATCGCCGGTGCATAACGCTTCCGGCACGCCGTTCGCTCGCATCGCACGCCATTTGTAATGATCGCCTTTCAGCCAGATGTCATAGAGGTTGGTGAAGCGGTAATTATCGGCAATCTGCTGCGGCGGTAAGTGACAGTGATAGTCGAAAATCGGCTGGTCTTTAGCGTAGTTGTGGTACAGACGACGGGCGAACTCGGTATCGAGTAGAAAATCCTCACTCATAAAACGCGACATACCTGCTTCCTCATTTTATAGCCAGATGGCTTTACCTAAAATTTATCATACCAATTCAAGCAAACGGCAAAATTGTTTGCGATGCGACTCACAATAATGACAGTTTCACTGTGGGTATATGGACATCCCTGTTGGGGATATGGCGTTAAATGGCTGTTTTAGCGATCTTTAGTCCTTACACACACGGGCTGCAAGGTTTATGTGATGGCATTCAACTTTTGAGGCTGTATAACAAGTTAACCTCTCGCCCCGTTGCTACCGGACTTTATGGCACAGGCAAGGAACTGCGGGAGTGAACGGCATTGTTCACGCTTTCCCGCTCCAGATAACTACAGCGGTAAATCCGCAACGACAGACTGGATGAGGTTAATAATGCGTAAGATCAAAGGGCTACGCTGGTATATGATTGGGCTGGTGACGCTGGGCACCGTGCTCGGTTACCTGACGCGCAATACCATTGCCGTCGCCGCCCCCACGCTGGAAACGCAGCTGGGTATCACAACACAACAATATTCTTATATCGTCGCCGCTTACTCGGCTTGCTACACCATCATGCAACCGGTGGCCGGTTACGTGCTGGATATGCTCGGCACCAAAATCGGCTATGCGGTATTTGCCGTGATGTGGGCAATCTTCTGTGCGGCCACTGCGATGGCGGGCAGTTGGGGCGGCTTTGCGCTGGCGCGCGGCGCGGTGGGCGCAGCAGAAGCAGCCATGATTCCTGCCGGTTTAAAAGCCAGTAGCGAATGGTTCCCGGCCAAAGAGCGTTCTGTCGCGGTGGGTTATTTCAACGTGGGATCGTCGATTGGCGCAATGCTGGCACCGCCGTTAGTCGTGTGGGCAATCATGGCGCATAGCTGGCAAATGGCGTTTATTATCACCGGCGTGCTGAGCATGGTGTGGGCAATCTGCTGGCTGGTGTTTTACAAGCATCCCAAACAGCAAACCAAGCTGAGCGATGAGGAGCGTCACTACATCATTGCCGGCCAGGAGCTACAGCATCAAACCGGCAACAATAAGAAGATGTCGGCGCGCCAGATCCTGCGCAATCGTCAATTTTGGGGCATTGCGCTGCCGCGTTTCCTCGCTGAACCGGCATGGGGAACCTTTAACGCGTGGATTCCCCTCTTTATGTTCAAGGTGTACGGCTTCAATCTGAAAGAGATCGCTATGTTTGCCTGGATGCCAATGTTGTTCGCCGATCTCGGTTGCATCGTTGGCGGCTACTTGCCACCCCTGTTCCAGCGCTGGTTTGGCGTCAATCTCATCGTTTCGCGCAAGTTGGTGGTCACCATGGGCGCGGTGTTGATGATTGCTCCGGGCACCATCGGTTTGTTCACCAGTCCCTATGTTGCCATTGCGCTGCTGTGCGTCGGCGGATTTGCCCATCAGGCGCTTTCTGGCGCGCTGATCACCCTCTCTTCAGATGTGTTTGGCCGTAACGAAGTGGCTACCGCGAATGGCTTAACCGGCATGGCGGCCTGGACGGCGAGCACCATGTTTGCATTGGTGGTGGGTGCGCTGGCCGATACGCTGGGTTTCAGCCCGCTGTTTGCGGCGCTGGCGGTGTTTGATCTGTTAGGCGCAGTTGTCATTTGGACGGTTCTTAAAAACCAACCGGTTTCTGAACTCGACGATCAGCCTGCCGTGCCATCCGCCGCGGTAGGCACATAAGCTCATCGGGCTGGCATCAGCCAGCCCATTTCCTCTGTGCGACTGAAGTGGTATAACAACTCAACTTTTTTTCACAGCGGACCGCGCAATGGACCTGACCGAATCACGACGCCTCTATCAAAAGCTTGCTAGCGAGCTTAAACGCCGCATTGAAGCAGGCGACTACCGCGTCGGCGACAAACTGCCTGCCGAGCGTCTGATCGCGGAAGAGATGCAGGTGAGCCGAACCGTGGTACGTGAAGCGATTATCATGCTGGAAGTGGAAGGTTATGTGGAGGTGCGGAAAGGCTCCGGCATTCACGTGATCAGCAACCAGCAGCAGAATCGTGTGGTGACGTCGAGCCAACTGGAGTTCGCCAATTTTGGCCCCTTCGAGTTATTGCAGGCGCGTCAGCTGATTGAAAGCAACGTGGCCGAGTTTGCCGCCACGCAGGTGACGCGTCAGGATATCGTGGCACTGATGGCGATTCAGGAGAAAGCGCGTCAGGAAGACCATTCTCGCGATTCTGCGTGGGATATGGAGTTTCATGTGCGCATCGCGCAATCAACGCAAAACAGCGCCTTAGCGGCGATTGTCGAAAAGATGTGGCTGCATCGCCTGCATAATCCTTACTGGCTGAAGCTGCATGAACACATTGATGCCAAAAATATCACCAGCTGGTGTGACGATCACGACCAGATCCTCAAAGCCCTGATCCGCAAAGATCCCGCCGCCAGTAAGCTGGCAATGTGGCAACATCTGGAAAATACTAAACAGATGCTGTTTAACGCCACCACTGACGATTTCGAATTCAACGTCGACCGTTACATGTTTGCGGAAAATCCAGTCATCCTTCCAGAAGGTAGCGACAACGCACGCTGATCCTGCTTGTTTTTCAGGCGTTTTGCTGACGAAAAAGTCAGTTAGTCTGCAATAGTGTCAGCTCATGTAAAGCTCCTTTTGACCACCTGCGTCTAAAGGTAAAACTCCTGTGCGGCAGGCACTTTCCCCTGTCTGGATAACGTTATTTTTGTTACAGTTATCGCCCTTTTATTACCCTTTGCGACAGGGCTTTAAAAAGTCGCTGATTTAACAATCAATTCTGGAAGGATCCGGAAACTCCTGCTCAGGCTGCTTATCTAAAATGTATAACCAACGCCAGTCTGCGCCTAAGCCCCTCACGGGCACGTTTAACAATGATGTTCAGGAATGATTGATGGATATTTTGCAAGCATTGCTGCATGCCTTATGGCAGCAGGATTACGAAATGCTCTCCGACCCAACTTTGGTTTGGGCTATTTATGGCGTGCTGTTCATGATTCTGTTTCTGGAAAATGGACTGCTGCCCGCCGCCTTTCTACCGGGCGACAGTTTGCTGATTCTGGTCGGTGTCCTGATTGCGAAAGGCACGATGGGTTTCCCGCTGACTCTGCTGATTCTGACCACCGGCGCCAGCCTTGGCTGCTGGGTGAGCTACATTCAGGGCCGCTGGCTCGGTAATACGCCCACCGTACAAAATTGGTTATCGCATTTGCCGGCGCAATATCACCAGCGCGCGCACGCCTTGTTTCATCGCCACGGCTTATCGGCCTTGTTGATTGGTCGTTTTATTGCCTTTGTCCGCACCTTGCTTCCCACCATCGCCGGGCTTTCTGGCCTGAGTAATGCGCGCTTCCAGTTCTTCAACTGGGTAAGTGGCTTCCTGTGGGTGCTAATCCTGACCGTGTTGGGCTTCGCACTGGGCAAAACCCCGATTTTCCGTCGTTACGAAGATGAGTTGATGTTGTGCCTGATGCTGCTGCCGCTGGTGCTGCTGGTGATTGGCCTGGTCGGTTCTTTAGTGGTGCTATGGCGTAAACGTCAATCAACGCGTAACGGGAATTCACAGTCATGATCAACTTCCGTGGATTCCCAAGGCGTTTCCTGCCTTGGGTGCTAGGCGGCGCGTTGGCGCTGCTGGCGGTCTGTTTCGTACCGAATTTGATGCAGCACGAAACCGTGGTGCAAATCCGTGTCGCGAATAGCGGCACCAATTTGCCCGATGGTTTTTACCTCTATCAGCAACTTTCCGCGCAAGGCGTGCGTATCAAAAGTATTACGCCTTCTGGCGATGCGCTGGTGATTCATTTTGAGAATGAAGAGCAGAGCCTGGCGGCACAAAAAGTGTTGCGACGCCTGTTGCCACAAGGCTTTGTCGTGGCGGCGGGTCCGCAGGCGTCACAGCAATATCCAGACGCCAATCGCCCCACTTACAGCTAAATTTCACCGCCTGACGTTAAGCCAGGCGGTGAGCTAATCCTCGCTATCCCCGCGTCTTCTTTGAATTTTTTCATCTGCTGTCTATTCTTAGAGGTAGCGTAAGCCTAAGACATGCTGGGAAGCCCCTCCTGTCTGATCTCTGGCAGGTTATTAACAATGGAAGGTCACAACCTGATGAAACGTCAATTACTGCTAGGTGCTATTCTTTTCTCACTCTCGGGTTCGCTGCTGGCGGCTGAATCGCTCTGCCAACAAAAAGAGCAGGACATTCAACGTGAGATCGACATGGCGAAGCAGCATAACAACCAGCGCCGCGTAACCGGGCTGGAGCGCGCATTGACCGAAGTCCGTGCAGGCTGCACCGATGAGAAATTGAAATCTGCACAAAGCGAACGCATCGCTGAGCAGAAGCACAAAATCGCCGAGCGTGAGCGTGAGCTGAAAGAAGAGCGTCAGGACGGTGACAAGGACAAAATCGAGAAGCGCGAACGTAAGCTAGAAGAGGCGCGGCACGAACTGAAAAAGCTTGAAGCTGAGCCTTATTAATCGGACTTAACTAAATGCTGTAAAAGGAGATTTCCATGGCTAAAGAAACAACATCTGAACATCTGCGCGCTGAATTGAAAAATCTGGCTGATACCCTGGAAGAAGTGCTGAGTAGCTCAGCAGATAAATCCAAAGGTGAGCTGGATAAACTGCGTCATAAAGCGCGCGGTGCTATTGAAAGCTCCCGTGAACGCCTCGGCGATTCCGGCGAACGTATTGCACAAACTACGCGTGAAGCGGCGGAAAAAGCGGACGAATACGTGCGTGATAATCCGTGGCACGGCGTGGGTATTGGTGCAGCGGTAGGTATTCTCATCGGCATTCTAATCTCACGGCGTTAATGATGAGTGATAGTCAGCAAAGCCACGGCCCCGGCAAAGGGGTCTTTAACATCGGTCAACGGATAGTTACCACGCTGGTCAGCATGGTCGAGACGCGTGTCCGACTGGCCATTGTGGAACTGGAAGAGGAGAAGGCAAACCTGATTCAGATGCTGATGATGGTTGGCCTCACCATGCTGTTTACAGCTTTCGGTCTTATGAGCCTGATGGTACTGATCATCTGGGCGGTAGATGCGCAATATCGCCTGATGGCCATTGCTATCACCACCGCGGTACTGTTTGCGTTGGCGCTGATCTTTGGTTTGTGGACGTTGTACAAGTCACGCCAGTCAACGTTGTTACGCCACACGCGTAAAGAGCTGGATACCGATCGTAAATTGCTGGAGGAAGATCGCTCATGAGCCGCCGCGAACGTGAAGCACGCATTCACGAACTGCTTAATCAGGTGCAGCAACAGCGACTCGATCTCAGCGCCGATGGACGCGATTGGCTAGCCAGCACCGCGCAATACGATCGTGGCTGGCTGACCTTCATTGGCATGCGCCGCTACCTGGCAATCGGGAGCAGCGCATTGGCTATCTGGTCGATTCGCAGCCCCAATCGCCTGCTGCGCTGGGCCAAGCGCGGCTTCGGCGCCTGGAGCACCTGGCGCATGATCAAATCCACCTTAAATACACGCTAATCCCTCTATTTAAAACCGGATCGTAAAGGTTCGGTTTCGCCCCCTCAAATTTACTGAACAACATTGACAGTATATCTCGCTTACAACTATTCCAACCTGCGATTATTATCTCCCTCCATCAGCCCACTGAACTGAAACAGCCGGTTCAAGGGGATTCAAAACCCGCAGGCCAACAACCTGCAACAAAAACCTTGTTGGAGTAGATGATGAAAAAATTCGAAGACTCAGGCCTGCTGGTAGCACGCGTATTGATGACCATTCTGTTTATCACCGCAGGCTGGGGCAAAATCACCGGTTATGCGGGCACCGCACAGTACATGCAGGCGATGGGCGTCCCTGGCTTCCTGCTGCCACTGGTTATCCTGCTGGAGTTCGGCGGCGGCTTGGCCATTCTGTTCGGTTTCCTGACGCGCTTTACCGCACTGTTCACCGCGGGTTTCACCCTGCTGACAGCGTTCCTGTTCCACAGCAACTTTGCGGAAGGTGTTAACCAGCTGATGTTCATGAAAAACCTCTCCATCGCCGGTGGTTTCCTGGTGTTGGGTCTGGTAGGTCCAGGCGCTTACAGCATTGACCGTCTGATTCGTCAGCGCGTCCAGCCAGCGGCCGCACGCTAAGCAGCATAAGCGTCCGAGAACACATATACTGAATGACAGGGGCGGGGATTTTCCTCGCCCTTTTTTATTATGGAGGGCTTATGGGACAGCTGATTGACGGTGTCTGGCATGACACCTGGTACGATACGAAGTCAACCGGTGGCCGCTTCAAACGCTCTGACGCCGTCTGGCGTAACTGGGTTACCGCCGATGGCAGCGCCGGCCCAACCGGCCAAGCGGGCTTCGCTGCTGAACGCGGTCGTTACCATCTTTATGTCTCTCTTGCTTGCCCGTGGGCGCATCGCACGCTGTTAATGCGCCAGCTCAAGGGACTGGAAGAGATGATTTCGGTTTCGGTGGTACATCCGCTGATGCTGGAAAACGGCTGGACCTTCGACACCCGTTTCCCTGACGCCACTGGCGACGCGTTGTATCAAAAAGAATTTCTCTATCAGCTCTATCTGCACGCCGATGCGCACTACACCGGTCGCGTCACCGTGCCGGTGCTGTGGGATAAAACTCAGCAAACCATCGTCAGCAATGAATCCGCCGACATCATGCGTATGCTCAACAGTGCGTTCGATGCGCAAGGTGCCCGCGCGGGTGACTATTATCCCGCCGACCTGCGTGAAAAGATCGATGAGGTGAACAGCTGGGTTTACGACACGGTAAACAACGGTGTTTATAAAAGCGGTTTTGCTACTTCGCAAGCAGCCTACGATGAATCCGTTACATCGCTGTTTCACTCCTTAGCGCGTCTTGAGCAGATTCTCGGTCAGCATCGCTATCTCACTGGCGATCAACTTACCGAAGCCGATTTGCGCTTGTGGACTACGTTAGTGCGCTTTGATCCGGTCTACGTCACCCACTTTAAGTGCGACCGCCATCGCATCAGTGATTACCGTAACCTCAGTGGCTTCCTGCGCGACATCTATCAGATGCCCGGCATCGCTGACACGGTTAACCTGCCGCACATCCGCCATCACTATTATTGCAGCCACAAAACCATTAACCCAAGCGGTGTGATCTCGCTGGGCCCAGCCTTTGACTGGGATGAGCCACACGGCCGGGATTGAGGCTAATCTTCACCTCTCCGGTGGAGAGGTGAAGCTTTTTCAAGCGAACTTAATCAGCACCATACCGATTAACAGCAATCCCACACCCAGCCAGCCGGTGCGGCTCAGTCGCTGACCGAATAAAATCCAGCCGGCCGCCACCGTGGCCACCAATCCCAGCCCGCCCCATAATGCATACGCGACGGTGAGATCGATGCCTTTCACCGCCTGCGCCAGCGCACTGAACGCCGCCAGCACAGCAACCAGCGATAACACGCCAAATAGCGGACGGCGAAAACCATTAGAATATTTCAGGAAGATATTGGCGACGATTTCCAGACCAATAGCCAGCACCAGCCACGCGATGTGTATCCAGTTAAACGTTGCCATGGCGCAGTTCCTTGCGACTCAGCGTACCTAATTTGATTAGGACAATGCCGAGGATCAGCGTTAGCAGTCCGGCGACTTTGACGACAGATAAGGTCTCATCAAACAACAGCACGCTGAACAGCGTAATAAACAGAATACCCACGCCCTCCCACATGGCATACGCCACACCAAGGGCAATACGCTTAATGGCAAAGGATAAACAAATATAAGAAAGTGCGATCATTACCAGCATAAAAATATAACCGGCGTTGCCGCCGTTAACGCTGGCCCATTTCATCGAGACGGTACCAATAATTTCCGCGGCAATCGCCAGCGCTAATAAAATCCAATACAGCATAATTTCTCTCCTGAACGAGAAATAAACGCCACCCACGCGAAAATAGGCGTGTGAGCCGAATTAATGTAAAAAGTCAGAAAGGAGAGAACGGAACTAAAGCGCGAAACGCCAGTGCTGATCGCAGATTGGGCAGTTTAAAGCAGGGAAAGAAGAAGAGAATAAAGCCTTATTTGGCGCGAAAATTTTGTCCATAAAATTACAACTTATCCACGTTGTTGCTTCTCATCAGTGTGGATTAAATTTGTCCTCGGTGGTTAAACACGCGCTTATTCTGGCATAGCCGCAATAATGTTTTCCGGGATTTTCATTTCTTTACGTGGGCGCGATTAATTAATTTCCTTGCTCATCCCACCCCAGAAAACACAAAACCCGCCGAAGCGGGTTTTGTGTTTAAAAAAGTCGAAACTGACCGATAAGCCGGGTTCTGTCGTGGACAGTCATTCATCTAGGCCAGCAATCGCTCACTGGCTCAAGCAGCCTACCCGGGTTCAGTACGGGCCGTACCTTGTGAACCCCTATTTGGCCTTGCTCCGGGTGGAGTTTACCGTGCCACGAACTGTTGCCAGCCGCGCGGTGCGCTCTTACCGCACCCTTTCACCCTTACCTGATCCCATTACTGGGCCATCGGCGGTTTGCTCTCTGTTGCACTGGTCGTAGGCTTGCGCCCCCCAGGCGTTACCTGG
This sequence comes from Enterobacter ludwigii, assembly GCA_900068845.1. Classification (GTDB taxonomy): domain Bacteria; phylum Pseudomonadota; class Gammaproteobacteria; order Enterobacterales; family Enterobacteriaceae; genus Pantoea; species Pantoea ludwigii_A. The sequence continues at coordinate 106,254 of CEFQ01000004.1, read as the reverse complement.
CACCCTGCCCTATGGAGCCCGGACTTTCCTCCCCTTTGCCCGTCTCCCCCCGAAAGAGGACGACGACAAAGCGGCGACTGTCTAGTCAGCTTCGGCGCGGGATAATAGGCGATCCGCCGCCATTTGTCACGCCTCTTGCTGCTCCAGCGCGTACTTATATAGTGCGTTCTTCTTCACGCCATGAATTTCCGCCGTCAGCGCGGCGGCTTTCTTCAGGGGCAGCTCTTTTTGCAGCAGCGCCAGCGTACGCAACGCCTCAGCCGGCAGCGCTTCTTCATCGGCTTTGTGGCCTTCAACAATCAGCACCATCTCACCTTTACGACGGTTTTCATCTTCCAGCACCCACGCCAGCAGTTCGCCCACCGGCGCGCCCTGCAGCGATTCCCAGGTTTTGGTTAATTCACGCGCCAGCACCACATAGCGCTCGCCGCCCCACACGCTGACCATATCTTGCAGGCTATCGATCAGGCGATGAGTCGATTCATAGAAAATCAGCGTACGCGGCTCCTCGCCCAGCGCACGCAGCACATCGCAGCGTCCTTTACTTTTAGCCGGTAGAAACCCTTCGTAACAGAAACGATCGGACGGTAACCCCGCCGCGCTTAATGCTGTAATCGCTGCGCAGGCGCCTGGCAATGGCACTACGCGCACGCCAGCTTCACGACAACGACGCACTAAATGGTAGCCGGGATCGTTGATTAACGGCGTACCCGCATCAGAGACCAGCGCAATGCTCTGGCCCTCTTGCAGCTTGGCTAACAGTACCTCAGCTTTCTGCTGTTCGTTGTGGTCGTGAAGTGCGAAGAGTCGCGCATTGATGGCGAAATGTTGTAGCAACAGCCCGGTATGACGTGTATCTTCCGCTGCGACTAGATCGACGCTCGAGAGCACCGTCAACGCTCGTTGAGTGATATCACCCAGGTTACCGATCGGGGTAGGAACGATATAGAGCGTGCTGGCAGAAATCTCTGCCCGATCGAGTTGTTTCATTGTTTCATCCGAATTGCCGATTTAATATTGAGCATCTTGAAAAAAACATCACTGGATACAGTATGCTTCCTTCAAAAGTCGTACGTCATAAAGCAGGACGCTTAGTACCTGTTCTTCTCGCTGGGCTGATTTTAGCCGCATGTAGTGGTCAGGGACCGCAACAAACCTCTAACGTCAATATTCAGGGTCCTGCGACTGGCCGGTCTGACTATTATCTGCAACAGGTGCAGCAAAGCAGCGATGATAGCAAGACCGACTGGCAATTACTTGCCATCCGTGCCCTGTTGAAGGAAGGAAAGTATCCGCAGGCGGCTAATCAGCTGAATCAACTGCCGCAACAGCTGAGCGATGTGCAACAGCAAGAACTGCTGCTGCTGCGTGCGCAAATGCAGATTGGTCAGCAGGACTATAGCGGCGCACAACAGTTGCTCGGTAAGGTAAAAAGCGGCGATCTGTCGCAGGATCAGCAGGTGCGCTACTACGCGCTGCAAATCGCGGCGGCCCAGAATCGTCCTTCACTGCCGCTGCTGCGTGCCTATATTGCTCAGGAACCGCTGCTGAAAGGCGTTGATCACCAAAGTAATATCGATGCAACCTGGCAAGCGCTGACGCAAATGACGCAGGATCAGATCAATAGCCTGGTGATTAATGCTGACGAAAATACGCTGCAAGGCTGGCTCGATCTGCTGAATACCTGGCGCACGAACAGCCAGGATCCACAGATGTTGAAAGCGGCGATTAAAGACTGGCAGACGCGCTATCCGCAGAACCCAGGCGCGAAAACGCTGCCCACTCAGCTCAGCCAGGTGCAAAACTTCACTAAAGCGTCGACGAATACCATCGCGTTGCTGCTGCCGCTCAATGGCCAGGCGCAGGTGTTTGCCAACGCGATTCAGAAAGGCTTCACCGATGCACGCAATGGCGTGCTCAACGCGCCCGCGCCGCAAGCCGCGCCAGCAGCACCTGCCGCCGACGATGCCAGCGCGCAGACGCCAGCCGACACTAACAGCGTTGTCAGCCCAGCCGTTGCAGGGAATACACCACCGCAAATCGAGCAGCCGCAGCCAGCCGCACAACCGGCTGCCGCGCAAGGCGACAGCAATGCGCAGGTGAAAGTGTATGACACCAGCAGCCAGCCCATTGCGCAGGTGATGCAGCAAGCACAGCAAGATGGCGCCACGCTGGTGGTCGGCCCGCTGCTGAAAAACGACGTAGAACAAGTGGTCAACAGCCAAACCCCACTTAACGTGTTGGCGCTTAACGAGCCAGAACAGATCCAGAACCATCCGAATATTTGTTACTTTGCGCTTTCTCCTGAAGACGAAGCACGCGATGCCGCGCACCATATCTACGAGCAGGGCAAACGCCAGCCGTTGCTGCTGGTGCCGCGCAGCAGTTATGGCGATCGCATCAGTAAAGCGTTTGCGCAAGAGTGGCAAACGCTGGGTGGTTCAACCGTACTGCAGCAGCGTTTCGGCGGCGTCGGCGAACTGAAGCAAGGGATCAACAGCGGCGCCGGTATCGCGTTAAGCGGTACACCGCTGAGCGTTGAGCCTGCACCATCGCAGAGTGTAGCGATTGCTGGCCTGACGATCCCAGCGCCGCAATCCAGCGCACCGGCGCCAACGGCAGATGCCAGCAGCGGCAGCGTTGATGCGGTGTACATTGTTGCCAGCCAGGATGAGCTGCAGCTGATCAAACCAATGATTGCGATGCGTACCAGCAGCCGTAACAATACTGCGCTGTACGCCAGTTCACGCAGTGCGCAGGCGGGCGCAGGTCCGGACTTCCGTCTGGAGATGGACGGACTGCAGTTCAGCGATATTCCGCTGCTGTCCGGTAACAATCCCGGCCTGATGCAGCAAGCGGCGAAGTCGTTCAACAACGATTATTCGCTGGTTCGCCTTTACGCGATGGGCATTGATGCCTGGACGCTGGCGAATCACTTTAACCAGATGCGTCAGGTGCCAGGCTTTGCCATTGATGGCAACACCGGCAAGCTGAACGCCGACACGGATTGCGTGATCAACAGGAAGTTGGCATGGAACCAGTATCGTCAGGGACAGATCGTTCCGGTGCAGTAAACCGCCAGCGCATTGGCGCTGAGCAGGAACAACTGGCGCGCCGTTTTCTGGAGCGCGCCGGACTGCAGTGGTTCGCCAGCAATGTCCGCTGTCGCAGCGGGGAAATTGACCTGATTATGCGCGACGCCGATTGCTGGGTTTTTGTTGAAGTGCGCTATCGTCGCGATGCGCGCTACGGCGGTGCCGCCGCCAGCGTAACGCGCCAGAAACAACAAAAGCTGCTGCGTGCTGCCGCGCTCTGGTTGCTGGCGCGTGGCGGCAGTTTTGATACGGTGAATTGCCGTTTTGACATCATTGCCATTACCGGGCGTGAGCTGGAGTGGCTGCCCGATGCCTTTAATGCCGATGGATAGAACCAGGTGGTCTTGTGCAGGACAGAATTAAAGCGTGTTTTACCGAAAGTATTCAGACACAAATCGCCGCAGCCGAAGCGCTGCCCGATGCGATTTCTCGCGCCGCGATGACGCTGGTGCAATCGCTGCTGAACGGTAACAAAATCCTTAGCTGCGGGAACGGTGCTTCGTCGGCCAATGCCCAGCATTTTGCCGCCAGCATGATTAACCGTTTCGAGACGGAGCGCCCTAGCCTGCCTGCGCTGGCACTGAGCGCCGATAATGTGATGCTGACGGCGATTGGCAACGATCGTCTGCACGATGAAATTTACGCCAAGCAGGTTCGCGCGCTTGGTCAGGCTGGTGATGTGCTGCTGGCCATTTCCACCCGTGGCAACACCCGCGATATCGTCAAAGCGGTTGAAGCTGCGGTTACCCGCGATATGACCATCGTTGCGTTAACCGGCCATGATGGCGGTGAACTGGCGGGCCTGCTCGGTCCGCATGATGTGGAAATTCGCATTCCATCACATCGTAGTGCGCGCATTCAGGAAATGCATATGCTGACGCTGAACTGCCTGTGCGATTTGATTGATAACACTTTGTTCCCACACCAGGAATGACTGAAGGAGCTCAAATGAAAGCATTGAACGCTGTCGCCATTCTCTTCACGGCCCTGCTGCTGCAAGGCTGTGTTGCCGTGGTTGCAGGCGGCGCTGCCGTCGCCACCAAAACCGCCACTGACCCGCGCACCGTGGGTACGCAGGTAGATGACGGTACGCTGGAGCTGCGCGTCTCTAACGCACTGGCAAAAGATGAGCAGATTAAAAACCAGGCACGCGTCGTTGTCACCGCCTATCAGGGCAAAGTACTGCTGACCGGTCAATCGCCAACGCCAGATCTGGCGAGCCGCGCCAAACAGATCGCCATGGGCGTAGACGGTGCAACCGAGGTGTATAACGAAATCCGTAGCGGACAGAAAGTCAGCCTCGGCACCTCGTCATCCGATACCTGGATTACCACCAAAATCCGCTCGCAGCTGCTGGGCAGCGATCAGGTGAAATCTTCGAACGTCAAAGTGACCACCGAAAACGGTGAAGTGTTCTTGCTGGGTCTGGTCACAGCAGAAGAAGCGAAGGCGGCGGCCGATGTTGCCAGCCGTGTGAGCGGTGTGAAGCACGTGACCACGGCCTTCACCATTCTCAAATAAACGTTACTGCACATTATCAGGGCGACTTCGGTCGCCCTTTTTTATGCCGCACGATTTGATGCGCAATAGATTGCGCCGCGACAAAAGATGTTATGCAGGCAGATCAATCACCAGCGCGCGCAGCGGCGTTCTGGCCTGCAGGCTAATCTGGTTCTCATCACTAAGAAACGCGCCGTCGCCGCAGCTCAGCGGCTGCTGATTGGCGCTGCTCGCCTGCACATCCAGCGAACCATGAATCGATTGCAGATAAGCGCGCGGCCCGTGTAATTTCACCGTGTACTGCTCGCCCGGGGCTAACGTCACCTGATGCACCCAAACCTGCTGGCGCAACTGCAGGCTGCCCTCCGCACCATCGGGTGAGGCGATCAACACGCTGGTTTGCTGCGGCAGTTCGAGCTTCTGCAACAGCGGATTTTCACGCTCCGGGCAGGCAGCCAGCCACAGCTGCATACGCGTTAGCGGGCGATCTTTGCTGATGTTGATTTCGCTGTAATTCACCCCCTGACGCGCAGAGAGCAGCATCGCCTCGCCTTCACGCGCAATCAGGTGATTGCCTTCACTGTCGCGGTACTCGGCTTCACCTTGTAGCACCAGATTCAGCACATCGACCTGCGGATAACTGCGCGGCTGGAATGCGGCGCCCGGCGCCAGAATTTCCTGGTTAAGCACGCGCAGTGACGCGTAGCCCATTAATTTTGGATCGAAATAGTGGCCAAATGAGAAGCTGTAGCGCGCCTGCAACCAACCGAAATCGGCCTGGCCACATGCGGACGCGCAGCGGGTTGTCATCATGATAATCCTCCGACACGCTGCGGTGAGATTCGACCGCAGGCTTGATGGGATTATGGTAAAAGTCTGGACGCCGGATTGTAAGCCAGTTAATCTGCCCGGCATGTTCAAATTTACTGACAGAGAATCGGCATGGCAAAAGACCGCGCGTTAACCCTTGAAGCTTTACGTGTGATGGATGCTATTGACCGCCGTGGCAGCTTTGCCGCTGCGGCCGATGAACTGGGTCGCGTCCCTTCCGCGCTGAGTTACACCATGCAGAAGCTGGAAGAGGAGCTGGATGTGGTGCTGTTTGACCGTTCCGGCCACCGCACCAAGTTCACCAATGTGGGTCGCATGCTGCTGGAACGTGGCCGCGTGCTGCTCGAAGCCGCCGATAAACTCACCACCGATGCTGAAGCGCTAGCGCGCGGTTGGGAAACGCATCTCACCATCGTGGCCGAAGCGCTGGTTCCTACCGAACGTCTGTTTCCACTGGTAGAAAAGCTGTCAGAAAAAGCCAATACGCAGATTTCGCTGATCACCGAAGTGTTAGCCGGTGCCTGGGAGCGGCTGGAACAGGGGCGCGCCGATATCGTTATTGCCCCGGATCTGCACTTTCGCGCCTCAACCGAAATCAACACCCGCAAGCTTTACAGCATTATGAGCGTCTACGTTGCCAGCCCGGATCATCCGATTCATCAGGAAGCTGAGCCGCTGTCAGAAGTGACGCGCGTAAAATACCGCGGCATTGCGGTAGCGGATACGGCGCGCGAGCGACCGGTGCTGACGGTGCAGTTACTGGATAAGCAGCAGCGTCTGACGGTAAGCAGCATGGATGATAAACGTCGCGCACTGCTGGCAGGTTTGGGCGTGGCTACGATGCCCTATCCGATGGTGGAGCAAGATATCGCCGAGGGGCGTTTACGCGTGGTGAGCGCAGAGTATACGCGCGAAGTGGATATTATTATGGCGTGGCGCCGCGACAGCATGGGCGAAGCGAAAGCCTGGTGTTTGCGTGAGATTCCGAGGTTGCTAGCGAAGCGCGGTTAAGTAGGTGCGGGCTGTCCCCCTCCTCGGTCCTCCCCCATAAATGGGGGAGGAGGATGCTGCCACATGTTAGTTCTGAGTTGCATGTGGCAGCGTCTCCTTCCCCCGCTTGCGGGGGAAGGCTGGGATGGGGGACGGCGGGCATCCTCCATCACAACCGGCTCAAACAATCGATCGCCACCGCTTTAAAGCTGACAAAATCCGCGCAATCGCGCAGCCGCGTCGTCGCCCTTTCGCGCAGGAAGGTGACGAACAGATCATAAATCGCCATCGCCTCTTCGTATTCACTTTTGCTGATCGCCAGCAGGAAAATCACTGACGCGGTCTCCTCACCCCAGCTGACGCCGTGCGGCGCTAACACCGTGTAGACCACGGTTTTCTGCGCCAGCAAACCAAGTGAATGCGGTAGCGCGATGCCTTCGCCGAGCAGGGTGCTGACGATCGCTTCGCGCTCCTCCACCGACGGATAGAAATCCGCATCGACAAAACCTTCGCTTTCCAGCTGATTGCACAGCAGGCGGAACAGATCCGACTGCGCCATCGGCTTATCCAGCACCATAAAGTGCTGCGCGTCGAAGTACTTCTCCAGCATGTAAGGACGCGTGCGATCCACCAGCACCAGCTTACCGAGCTGCTCCAGCTGGAATTCGGTCGGGAACGGCGACATCACCACAATCGGCTTGTTCTTCTCGCTCAGCCGCGCAGTGGAAACGACGAAGTCTTCATCAATATGCTCGCGTAACTCGTAGTCCCGCTGCGACAGCCGCGCCGTAACCACTAACTGTGGATATTTGCGCAGCAGCAGCGCCTCAATCATGCGCAGCGTTGAGTTGCCGCTGTCGCACACCAGCAATACCTGCGGATGGCGCTGATAGCCAACTTCGTAATGCCTCTCCAGCCCCACGCCGATATGCAGTACCAGAAAACCGATCTCGTTTTCGCTGATGGTGTAAGGCGTGTATTTGCCCCAGCTGGTTACCGCCGCCAGCGTCACATCGTAGGCCATTGGATAGTGCTGCTTAATGTTGCTCAGCAGCGGATTGGGGATATGGATCTGATAGCGTACCCGCGTGATCATGGTTTTGATATGGGTGCGCAGGTCGGCGCGCAGCTGTTCATCGTGCTGCAGTCGATAGTTGTAATGGGTGTTGATGTAATTCAGCAGGTAATCGACCAGCGCATCGGCATCATCGGCATTAATGGTGCTGGGTGCCAGCGCCTGAATCTGCCGCGCGGCAATGTTGACCCGCAGCCAGTTCTCTTCCGCCTGTGAAATCGGCTTGCCGACCAGCGGACGCATCAGGTTAATCAGGTCGTGTGCCGCTTCGCGCACTTCCTCGCCCACATCTTCTGCCCCGGGATCGTTAAGCGGGAAACCTTCACTAATACGCCGCACCGCCACCGCGCAGTAGATTTGTAAATAACGATCGCCTTCATCGCTAAGGCGAATCGCGTGCTGGGCAAAGCACTGTTGCAGCAAAGGTTCGAGCTGCGCCAGCATGCCGCTGTGTAGTGCTTCCACCGTCAGCAGCGGGCTCTCCGGCGTTTCCTGGTCGATCTGCCACAGCAAGTCAGTTAAGCAGGTGCGGATCGCCGCCTCGCTGCCAAACAGCTTCATACCGTAATGCGGTTTGGTTTCGATATTAAGGTGATAACGGCCGAGCCATTCGCGAACGATCGCCATATCGCTTTGCAGCGTGGCGCGGCTAACGAACCACTCTTCCGACAGATCTTCCAGCTTGATGGAATAGGCGGCGGTGAGAAAGCGCGTCAGCAGATAACGCACGCGCTCCTGCGACGTGCGCGGCACCCGCAGCGGCGTGGCGCTCTCTTGCTGTAAGCGACCAAAGCGCGCCGCATCGTCAATTTTGAGTTGATATCCCGCGCCGCGCGCCAGCACAAACTGCGCGCCGTGCTGTTCCAGCAGCGCGTTCAGCGCGGTGATATCGGTGCGCACCGTGCGCGTCGAAACGGAAAAGCGGCGTGCCAGTTCGTCCTGCGGCAGGGTTTCATTTTGCAGCGCAGCGAAAAGCTGGGTCAGACGCTGATTGGGAAATCTCACGGAGCCTCACCTGTTACTCATTTGTTACAGCAGTTTCTTGCACGTTGCCAGAAGCTGACGCACATCGTCAATGCGCGTGTCGCCGGTTGCGCTATCGATAATCGAACTGTAGACGTGCGGGATCACTTTGCTGACACCGGCATCGAGCGCAATGCGCACAATCTCTTCGAAGTTGTTGAGATCGATACCACCGGTTGGCTCCAGCCAGAAGTCGTGACGCGCACAGGCTTCCGCCACCGCACGATACTCATTCACCGCCTTCAGCCCGCCCATCGGGAAGTACTTTACCGAGCTGCCACCCATGTCTTGCAACATGGCGATGGCGCTGTCGATCGGCACAATCGCGTCGGCACCCTTTGAACTGCGCGGCCCGGTAGAAATTTTCACCATCCCCGGCGTACCGGTTGGCGAAATCAAACCGTTCACCACGGTGTGGTTCTGGCCGAGCAGCGCACGACTGGTCGCCACGCCAGTGAATACCTGATTGACGTGTTGCGGTTGCAGTACCGCCGAGATTTCACTCACCATCGCCGACTGGTTCGGATCGCCCGCGCCCAAACCTACTGAGAGCGCATTGTCGATCAGCGCAGCATACTCGCGCATATCGGCAATCGCTTCGTCATTGCTGGCATAGTTTTTTGACAGCACGCCCACCAGCACATGGCCTTCCGCCGCCTGCCAGATTTCTTTGGCATTCTGCTTCGAACCGGCCAGCACATTCAGGCACAGGCGGCCCTGATAGAAATTCGGGTTGAGACTCATGCGCGTGTTCCTCCGCTGATCAACGCCTGAATAGCGCTAAAGATGATGTGCAGCTGATCGGCGCTGACGCTGCGCACATCGGCTTCGATGATGCCTTCGTTGGCTTTGTAGCCACGGAAATAGATGGCGATGTCGCCGGTTTTCAATGCCTGCACCAGCTCGCCGGTCGGCCAGCCGGTGACCGCTTCATCGAACTTGATTTCAGCACGCGCGATATCGCGTCCCGCCGCATCCCACACCACGCGCGCGGTGACACCGTTCAGGGTGTTGAGGTTGTCGATGAAAGGCGTCATGTTGGTCACCATCTCAGCGCCTGTGGTTTTCGGCTGCACCAGATAGTTTTCAATCGCCTGCGTCAGGCCGAGAATGCCCTCTTTGCCGACTTTCATCGCGCGACCAATGCCATTGCTCTGGCGTTTCACCCATTCAACGTACTGTGTGCGACCAATCACCAAGCCGCTGGTCGGCCCTTCAATTGCTTTGGCACCGCTGTAAATCACTAAATCAGCGCCCATTTGGTAGTAACACTGCAAATCTTCTTCAGCTGCCGCATCAACGATCAGTGGAATGCCGTGTTTGCGTGCGACAACCGCCGCCTGCTCAACGCTGAGATGGCTTTTCTGCACGCAGTGGTGCGATTTGATATACATCAGCGCCGCCGTGGTCGGCGTGATCGCCGCCGCCAGCTGCTCTGGCGAACATTCGTTGCTGTAACCGGCTTCGATCAAGCGACCGCCGCCCAGTGCCACCATGCTGCCAACCGGCGCGCCGAAGTTCACGTTGTGCCCTTTTGGCACCACGATATCGTGCGGCACGCTGAGCGGCGCGGCGTGCAGATTCTCCAGCAGCCAGTCGTTATCTTTAACGATTACCGCCGCCACGCTCTGCGCAATGCCCGCCGAGGCGCACGACACCACCACCGCGCTTTCTACGTCCAGCAGTTTGGCGATGTAAGCGCCAGTCTTGTTGACCAGGTCTTTCATCTCGAAGTAATGATTCAGACCGTAGCTGACGGTATCCACCACGTCCGCAGACGGCGTGGAAACGCCCAGAATGGTCATGCGGCCCGAGGCATTGATGACCTGCTTCAGGTCATATTTTTCATAAATCGAAGACATGATTCGCTTTCCCTTCATCAGTCAGATGCCAGTGACCCGCGATAACCACGGCCAGCGGCAGCACATGTTGTTCACCCATCACCCGCTCGCCTTCAGCATCGACGAACGGGCGGGCTTCCTCTTTGACGGTAAAAATGGTCAGGTCGGCGTCATAACCTGCGGTTAAGCGCCCTTTGCCCGCCAGACGCAGACCAGCAGCGGCATTAACGGTGACGCACGCGATGATTTGCGGCAGCGTCATGCCAATGCTGAAGAATTTCGACATCACGTGCGCCAGGCTATGTACCGGGCCGTTGATGCGGTTACGACAGTAAATATCGGAGCTGATGGTGTCGGGCAGAATGCCCTGCGCGATCGCCTGACGCGCCACCTCGAAGCTAAAGCTGGCGCCGCCGTGACCGATATCCAGCTTCACGCCACGCGCAATGGCATTTTTTACTGCCGCTTTCAGCTCGCCCTGCGGCGATAAGATGCGGTTTGGTTTGCCGTTGAAGCAGTGGGTGATGATGTCGCCAGAGGTCAGCAGATCGGCGATCTCTTCCAGCACCGGCGGGTTATTGCCGATGTGTACCATCAGCGGCAAATTGCCCGCCGCCTGCTGAATGGCCTTGGCACGCACCAACGGCTGAATGCCGTTTTCGCCCACCACGCTGCTGCTCATACGGGCTTTCAGGCCGACGATAAAATCGGGGCGGCGTTTCACCGCCTGTACCACCGCCTCGCCATCGATCTGTGCCATATCGGCCAGCTCGTTTTGCGTCACAATGCCGGTGCGCGAGATGTTAATCAGCGCACGTACTTCGGTGGTGGCCGAACGCGTGAGCTGGTAAAAGTCGTCGATATCATCTGCGCCGGTGCTGCCTGCATCCACCACGGTGGTGACGCCTTGCGCCATGCCAATGGTGTCGGCTTCGTCGTGATAAATCGGGGATTTGGGATAACAGTGCACGTGGCTATCAATCCAGCCAGCGCTGACGTAGTAGCGTCCCGCGAGATCGCGCTCCTGCTGTGCCGCGCCGCTCACCTCGCCGACGGCGGCAATTTTGCCGTGCTGGATCGCAATATCTACCAGCTGTTCATCGCACAGACGGGCGCGGCGCAGAATCAGATCAAACATGTTTACTCCTATACTGCGATTGTTGCCAGGTGCGCATGAATGCGCACCCTACATGACTGAAAATGCGCACCCAACATGTAGGGTCGCCATTTATGGCGACCGTTCAATCAGCCGCATTACAGCGAAATCGGGAACATCGCACCCAACACCATCGCGCCCAGAATCGCGCCACCGGTAATCGGCTTATTCCACAGGTAGAACAGCAGCGCGCCGACCAGCGAACCGAGACCAATGGGAATCGATGCGGCCATGGCAGACAGGATAATCAACGGCCCAAGGAAGCGGCCTGATGCGTTACCCGCGCCCATCATCACGTCTGCACCGTACGTCGAGTCGCTCTGGTTGATGGTGAACTTACGCGCCAGGATGATCAGATAACCAATCGCTAACCCCACCACCAAACCGGTGGCCAGCGAGGCGGCGAAGTTGGCGACCGGGAACACGATGCCCGCACCGAGCAGCAGCGCGGGCACGCCGAGGCCGACGCCAGTCTGGATCGCACCGCCGATATCGAGAATCCCTACCAGCGAACCTTCGATAATGCGTGCGAACAGGAAGCTGGCACCGAATGCCGCGACCGCGCCATACACGCCGGTTTCCATGCCAGAACGCAGCATGGAGACAAACGCCACTTCGTTAAACGCACCAATGCCGTACAGGTAATACATGTGGGTACCGGCAAACACGCCGGAGGAGAGCAGGCCAACAAAAATCGGGAAAGACCAGTCGGCGTACCAGAACCCTTTGTTTTCGTTCTCGTTCATGCTGATGGCTCCTTATTTGCCGCTGACGCTGTTGTGGATCATATCCAGCCAACCCGGAATACCTAGCTGGAAGGATTGCAGCAGTTTCATATCGAAACCGCGGAAGAAGCCACTCAGGGCAAACAGCAATACGATGGCAAACATCATCACCTTGGTGACTTTGTTCCAGCCGCTCTCTTCCACGCCTTTACCAATCAGGATGCCCAGCACCAAACCCGGTACGGCGTTGCCCATGATCAGCTGCGCCAGACCGCCAAAGATGGTGGCCCAGAAACCTGATTTCTTACCGGCATCAATCGCGGCCAGCCAGAAAATCACCGGCATCACGGTGTTCACCAGCAGGTTAGCCGCCGGCACCAGCACTTTGACGGCGGTGACTTGCAGCGCCGCCGGCACCGCTGATGCGGTGCTGTTAAGGAAGGCCACCACAATCATGCCGATGATGCCGCAGGCAATCGCCATGCGTTTCGGGTTATGCAGCGTTTCGGCCACGTTACGATTCTTCACCATCAATGCTGCCGCGCCCCAGTTCGGCAGGATGCGGTGGTCAACGTCCTGCGTGAAGGAGCCTGCCGCAACGGATGATGCCCAGGCGTTAAAGAAGAAGCCGAGACCAAAGGAGAAGTGCGATGCCGGATCGCCTTCACAGGAATTGAGTTCACCCAAGGTACGGAACGCGCCCATACCTTGTGTGGTCGGGGCGTGGAACATGCGCGCTGCGCCTGCTCCCACCCCAACGCCAACCAATCCGCCAATGATTAACGACTTAAACAAAATGATTAAAAACATGATGTTGACCCTTTGTTGTCGTTTTTACCCTACATATTTAGATGCTGGGATGATTAGGGTGTCGCCGTGAACGTGATGTTCTCGGTGTCGATCACGGTGACGCTAACGGTAATGTCCAGCTCAACGCTGTAATTCCGTCGCTCACGCGCGAGGAAGAAGAAGAGAAACTTCTCCTTTCGCACGCTCTCCTGCGCGCGCAGCACCCGCACATCCATGGGTTCAATGCGCAACAGAATCTTTTGGCTGGTGCGCAGCACTTGCTGCTGCACCTTGCTCAGCGCATCGGCAAAGGCTTTTGCTTTACTGTCGCCTTTGCCCTGCACCGTTACCTGCGTCTCGTATTGCTGTTTCATGCTTAGCTGCCGTGTTTTTTAGTCCAGGCCTGCACCAGACGCTCACCCAGCTCTTCTTTATCCATAAAGCCGAAGCCCAGCACGGTGGCACCTTCATTGATGGCGGTAACCCCTTCGTCAATTGAGCGCATGCCGTGTTTGGCTTTGTAGCCATATTTGTTCTGCGCGGTAATAGCGCCCGCACCGCCGCTGCCGCAGAAGGAGATGCCGAAGTCAGCGTTTTCCGCTTTCATCACGTCACCCAACTTCATGTCGGCTGCCACGCCCGGCACCACCACCGCACGACCACCCGCTTTCTCAATACCCGCGGCTACTTTCTGACCTTTACCCAGACGATCGCCAATCACTACAGTTACCATGTTCGATTCCTCGCAATTTATGCTTCGTTCGCTTTCGCCACTTCGATATGGACCGATAACAGCCAGGCTTCTTCTTTTGGCAGATTGCCAAACAGATCCACCACCTGCTGCGCCAGCGCCATGGTTTGCGGCGAGATATCTTCAAACAGTTCAGCCTCGACCTCTGGCAGCGCTTCACCCGTCAGGGAGCGCGCTGCCATCGCACGGACATGCGAAGCCAGCATCTGCTGCTGTACGGCATTGGCTTCGATGTGGTGTGCGGTGTAGATCGCGGCAATTTGGCTTAACACATTATCCGCCAGCGCCTGAATCGCTTCCGGCGTGCTCGGTTTCAGCGGGACAGCTTCACTCCTCACCTTGTTACTCCTGTTTACAGCGGACAATTACAGATAATTCGCGTTGAAAAGAAATTACGCTTTCCGCTACAGGCTGTTGAGACGCATCTTTTCCACCTCGAAGTGGAAATCCCACGGGCGGGTGTGCGCCAGATCTCAGGACGCACGAAGTGTGCGAAATCGGTCACAAAATGCGAAAAATGATGGGTTTATGTGGATTAAAACGGTGAAAAGGCAAGAAGGGATAAGACCAGCCGTTGGGCTGGCCGGGTTATCAGCGGAATTTCTTATGGTTGGCGTTGCGAATCTCTTCCAGTTTCTTCGCTTCGGTTTTGGCTTCATCCAGCTTGTTGGCCTGCGCTAACTTATCGACCACGTCGATTTGCGCAATCAGCGAATCCAGACCGGCATGGTAATCCTTGATTTGCGCGCTATCGGCCGCCTGACCTTCCAGTTTTTCCGGCGTAGATTGCTTAGCATCCGTTGCCGCCTGGCGCATTTTACCCAACGCGGTGTGCATTTCCTGCGCGTCAGAGGTTTTCTTCACCACGCTCAGCCCCTCTTTGAGCGCATCCATATCTTTTTCCAGATCGGCCGCAAACACGCTAGCCGAGGAGAACAACAGCGACAAAGACAACATTGCAATCACATGCTTACGCATAAAATTCTATCCTTATTATTGTCGGGCGAAAAAAAAGCAGCCGCTTGGGCTGCTTTCAGAAAGCGATGACTCTTATTGTCCGGCGATTTTCATCTCCGGCAGCAGCACCGAACCGCATTGTATATTGCTGCGGGTTTCAATGTCGTTACCGACGGTTACCATATTGAGCCACATATCCTTAAGGTTTCCGGCGATTGTGATCTCGCTCACAGGGTATTGAATCTCACCGTTTTCCACCCAGAAACCGGATGCACCACGTGAATAGTCGCCGGTCATACCGTTGATGCTGGAACCCATCATCTCGGTGACCACCAAACCGGTCCCCATCTGCTTCAGCATATCGTCGAAGCTGTGGCCCTGGCCGGCAATACGCCAGTTATGAATACCGCCCGCGTGGCCGGTGCTTTGCAAGCCCAGCTTGCGCGCCGAGTAGCTGGTTAACAGCCAGTTTTGCAGCACGCCATCTTTAATGATGTCACGCGATTGCGTGCGCACGCCTTCGCTGTCGAACGGCGTGGACGCCAATCCTTTCAGCAGGTGCGGATGCTCTTCAATGGTGAGCCATTCCGGCAGAATCTGCTTACCGAGTGAATCGAGCAGGAAGGTGGATTTACGATAGACGCTGCTGCCGCTGATCATGCCAACCAGATGACCAAACAAACCGGTCGCCACTTCCGGCGCGAAGATCACCGGCGCTTTCATGGTCGAGAGCTTGCGTGGCGCCAGACGTGCCAGCACGCGACGTGCGCACTCTGCACCCACCCAATCGGCGCTTTTCAAATCGTCAAAGGAGCGGCCAATGGTGTAGGCGTAATCACGCTCCATGTTGCCATTCTGCTCAGCAATCACGCAGCTGGAGAGCGAATGGCGGCTGGAGCAGTAGCTCTGCAACATGCCGTGGCTGTTACCAAAAACTTTGATTCCCACGTGGCTGTTGAAACTGCCGCCTTCGGTATTGGTGATGCGCTTGTCGGCCTGCAGCGACGCTTGTTCCGCCTGAGCAGCCAGCTCGATAGCGCGATCGGCATCGATCTCCCACGGATGGTAGAGATCGAGATCCGGCGCGTCAAACGCCAGCAGATCGGGATCGGCTGGTGCGCCAAAAGGATCCACTGAGGTGTAGCGCGCAATGTCGATCGCCGCCTGCACGGTGCGTTTGATCGCATCCGGGCTGAGATCGGTTGATGAGGCGCTGCCTTTACGGTTTTGATGGTAGACGGTGATGCCGAGCGCACCATCGCTGTTGAATTCGACGTTTTCCACTTCGCCATAGCGGGTACTGACGCCGATGCCGGTAGTTTTGGTGACCGCCACTTCAGCGCCATCGGTGCTGGCTTTTGCCAATTCCAACGCCTGCGCGACAGCCTGTTCCAACACTTTACGTTGTTCTGCAACCTGAGTAGATACGTTCATCGACCTGCCGTCTAATCTTAAGTATGAATGAATTGAGTCTATCAGACTCAGAGAACAATTTCGCAGTCGCCCGATAAACTGGTAGGATTAGCCTCTTTTTTTTAGGGAGCCAAGAGATGACCAAGCAGCCCGAAGACTGGCTCGACGATGTGCCGGATAATAATGACGAAGAAGATGAAGAGATTATCTGGGTCAGCAAAAGCGAAATTAAACGCGATGCCGAAGAGCTGAAACGCCTTGGTGCCGAGCTCGTTGACCTGGGGAAAAACTCCCTCGACAAAATCCCCCTCGACGAACAACTGCGCGACGCGATTGAACTGGCGCAGCGCATCAAGAAAGAAGGCCGTCGCCGTCAGTTACAGCTGATCGGTAAGATGCTGCGCTCCCGCGATGAAGATCCGATTCGCCAGGCGCTGGATAAGCTGAAGAACCGCCACAACCAGCAGGTTGCGCTGTTCCATAAGCTCGAGATATTGCGCGATCGTTTGATCGAGCAAGGTGATGACGCGGTAGCAGAAGTGTTTAACCTCTATCCGCACGCCGATCGTCAGCAACTGCGCAGCATGATCCGTAATGCGCAGAAAGAGAAAGCCACCAATAAGCCGCCTAAATCCGCCCGCCTGATTTTCCAGTATCTGCGCGAGCTGGCAGAAGCTTAAGTCTGCTGCGGACATGAAAAAGGTCGGCACGAATGCCGACCTTACAACGGTACATCGTAGGGTGGCCATTAATGGCCACCGAACAATTACCGCCCTAACCGCTCCAGCAGTTTCTGGTGAATCCCACCAAACCCGCCGTTACTCATCACCAGAATCGAATCGCCTGGCTGAGCTTTCTTCGCCACCATTTCTACCAGCGTATCGATATCCGCGCTCCACTGCGCCGGCTGGATGCACGCCTCGGCCACGTCGGACACCTGCCATGGAATGTGATGGGGCTGGAACAGGAACACTTCATCTGCGCGTCCCAGCGACGGTGCCAGCTCGTTCTTGCTCACGCCCATCTTCATGGTATTTGAGCGCGGCTCAAGCACCGCCAAAATGCGCGCCGTGCCACCCACTTTACTGCGCAGCGCCGCCAGCGTGGCCAGAATCGCGGTAGGATGATGAGCAAAATCGTCATACACCTTGATGGCATTCACTTCACCGCGCAGTTCAAGACGACGGCGGGCATTAATGAAACTGCTCAGCGCTTCACCGGCATCCACCGGCTTCACCCCAACGTGACGTGCCGCCGCAATCGCCATCAGGCCATTGTGCATGTTGTGCTCGCCCACCAGCGCCCAGTTCACTTCGCCGACTTTCTCGCCGTCGAGCCACACTTCCCAGTGTGAGGAGTCCGGCGTGAGCTTTTTCGCCTGCCAGTGACCGTTGTCGCCCACGGTTTCCTGCTCGCTCCAGCAGCCCATAGCCATCACTTGCTTGATGTTGTTGTCGTGCTCCGGCAGCAGGATCTTGCCCTGGCCCGGCACGATGCGGATCAAGTGATGGAACTGCTTCTGGATAGCGCGCAGATCGTCAAAAATATCCGCGTGATCGAATTCGAGATTATTGAGAATCAGCGTGCGCGGGCAGTAATGCACGAACTTGGAACGCTTGTCGAAGAACGCGCTGTCGTACTCATCCGCCTCGATGACGAAGAATGGACTTTTTCCTAATTTTGCTGAAACCTCGAAGTTTCCTGGCACACCACCGATGATAAAGCCCGGTTCAAGGCCGCAAGCCTCGAGAATCCACGCTGCCATGCCGGCTGTAGTGGTTTTACCGTGGGTTCCCGCCACCGCCAGCACCCAACGATCGCGCAGCACGAAATCGTGCAGCCATTGCGGGCCGGAGAGGTAAGGAATGTTGCGTTCCAGTACCGCTTCCACACAAGGATTGCCGCGCGTCATCGCGTTGCCAATGATCACCAGATCGGGTTGCGGATCGAGCTGGCTGGCATCATAACCTTCTGTTAATTCAATGCCTTGCTGTTCCAGCAACGTGCTCATCGGCGGATAGACATTGGCGTCTGAACCGGTAACGTCGTGTCCCAGCGAGCGCGCCAGCATTGCCAGTCCGCCCATGAAAGTGCCACAAATCCCGAGGATGTGAATACGCATAAAGAGATCCATTACTCAAAAGTTCGGCGCACAGTGTAACGCCGAGTTGCGAGGGAAGAAACGGATTAGGACTATGGTTTTTAAAGTTCAATCGGCTAAACTGCGCTCATACGTTGGTAGCTTGTTACAGCTGCTGCCACTCCATCGTAGATGCAGGGAATGTGTTATGAAAACGTTAGGCGAATTCATCGTCGAGAAGCAACACGACTTTCCACACGCCACAGGTGAACTGACGGCGCTGATTTCTTCCATTAAGCTTGGCGCTAAAATTATCCACCGCGATATCAACAAAGCGGGTCTGGTGGATATTCTGGGTGCCAGCGGCGTGGAAAACGTGCAGGGTGAGCAGCAGATGAAGCTTGATCTGTTCGCAAATGAAAAGCTGAAAGCCGCCCTGAAAGCGCGCGGCGTGGTTGCCGGTATCGCGTCTGAAGAAGAAGATGAATTCGTCATCTTCGAAGGTTCAGAAAATGGCAAATACGTCGTGTTAATGGATCCACTGGATGGTTCTTCGAATATCGACGTTAACGTTTCCGTCGGCACCATTTTCTCTATCTACCATCGTATCAGCGAGCCGGGTACGCCAATCACCGAAGCCGATTTCATGCAGCCAGGCAACAAGCAGGTTGCTGCCGGTTATGTGGTTTACGGTTCTTCCACCATGATGGTTTACACCACCGGTGTGGGCGTGCATGCGTTTACCTACGATCCGTCGCTCGGTGTCTTCTGCCTGAGCCACGAGCGCATGACCTTCCCGGAGCAGGGTTACACTTACTCCATCAACGAAGGTAACTACATTCGCTTCCCACAGGGCGTGAAGAAATACCTGAAGTTCTGTCAGGAAGAAGATATCGCCACCAAGCGCCCGTACACCTCGCGCTATATTGGTTCCCTGGTGGCGGATTTCCACCGCAACCTGCTGAAAGGCGGCATCTATCTTTATCCAAGCACCGCAAGCCATCCGCAAGGTAAGCTGCGTCTGCTGTACGAATGCAACCCGATGGCCTTCCTGGCAGAGCAAGCGGGCGGTAAAGCCAGCGATGGCGCGAATCGCATCCTTGATATCCAGCCAGAAACGCTGCATCAGCGCTGCCCGTTCTTCTGCGGCAACGACTCGATGGTGGGTGACGTGGAGCGCTTTATCCGTGAATATCCGGACAATCATTCAGCGTAAGTGACATCCCGCATTGCCAAGCCCGCCTTAGTGCGGGTTTTTTGTTTTCATATTCCTGATCCTGGCCTGACGATCAATGAGCGCGCCATCTTCCGCATAATAGCGACTTGGCCAAATTTCGGCGGGCGAAATACCAATCGCTTCGGCAATTAATAATTCCCCTTTTGGCCATGGCCGCACTAATGCATTGGCGAGGGTGGTTGAGCATAATCCAGATTGTCGCGATACCGCCGCCATTGATGTTCCTTTCTTTCGCAGAGCAGCAATAATATCGGCAGGATGCCAGTCTGGTTTCGAATTATTCACGCAACTCTCCTTAGTCCGCTTATCCGTTCTATTTACGATACTACGTTACTCGTAGTATCTGACAAGCAGTAAATCTACGATTCTCGTAGCCATGAAATCGACCTCCTCTCTCCAGCTAACCTTCCAACGACGCTTGAAACAAGCGCGTCTGGCTAAAGGCTTGTCGCAGAAAGGATTGGGGATGGCCGCGGGAATTGATGAGTTTGTTGCCAGTACACGAATTAATCGTTACGAGAATGGAATTCATCAGGTTGATTTAGATACCGCTCAGAGATTGGCGGATGTATTAGGAATACCTGCCGCCTATTTTTACGCGGAAGATGATGCATTAGCGGAAAAAATTCGCACGCACAAGAATAATTAAATAACGGCCTATTGATTCACTGCATTTAAATACGCTTTGCGATTATTTGATTGTTTGGTCGCTATTTATAGCGACCCACTTTATTTCACGTAATTACTTTATTACGCCGCAGCAACCCGAAATTGCGCCATCGAATCCTGCAACTGCTGCGACTGCGCTTCCAGCGACTGCGTTGCGGCACTGGCTTCTTCAACCAATGCAGCGTTTTGCTGCGCGGCTTCATCCATCTGCGTCACCGCCTGATTCACCTGTTCAATACCGCGACTTTGCTCTTCTGAGGCGATGGAAATCTCTTTCATCAACGTGGTGACACGCATTACTTCGCTGGAGATTTCATCCATGGTTTCGCCTGCGCGCGTAGCCATGTCGCTGCCCTCTTTCACCCGCGTTTGCGATTCCGCAATCAGCTCACGAATCTCTTTGGCGGCGGTAGCGCTACGGCCCGCCAGCGTACGCACTTCATTGGCGACCACGGCGAAGCCGCGACCTTGTTCACCTGCACGCGCCGCTTCAACCGAGGCGTTCAGCGCCAGGATGTTGGTCTGGAAGGCGATGCCATCAATTACGCTGAGGATGTCGCCGATACGATTGGAGCTCTGGGTGATCTCCTGCATCTTCTCCATCACGTAGCCCACCACTTCGGCACCGCGGTCGGCGCTGTCAGAGACATTGCTGGCGAGCTGATTGGCCTCTTTGGCATTGCTGGCATTGAGACGCACGGTGGCGGTGAGCTGCTCCATGCTGGCAGCGGTTTGCTCCAGCGAAGCGGCTGACTCTTCGGTACGCTGGGAAAGATGCACGGTGCCAGCGGCTAACTCGCGACTGCCCACATCAATCTGCAAGCTGGCTTCGCGCACCTGGCTTACCGAACTGCTCAGCGCCAGCTGCATATTCGCTAACGCCTGATTGAGGCGGCCTAACTCATTTTTCCCGGCCGCTGGCAGCGGCTGTGACAAATCGCCTGCGGCAATTTGCTCCAGATGCACAATCGCGCCGTCGAGTGGACGCAGCAGCAGACGACGCAGCAGCAGCCACGCCAGCGCAATCAGCAGCAAGGTCAGGGCCACTGAAACACCAATAAGAATCTGCAGCTTCAGCTCATCATGTGCTGTCTGCGCAAGGCGCGTCGCGGAAACATCATTGGCGTACACGCTAAAATCATTGACCGCTTTCGAGTAACTGGCCGCCAGCGCCGATTGTTTGCCTTCCAGCACCTGATAATATTCGTCGGTGTACTGTTTTTTCAGAGCATCAATCATCGGTGTGATGCCCTCTTTCTCGTACGCGTTATAGGTCGCGACAACGGCATCAGCCAGTGTTTTACCGTGCGCGGTGACCGTTCCGGCATCCACAAAGGCTTGCAAATACTTATGCGAACTCTCTACCGCAGCCTGGGTTTGTTTGGTGACCACATCCCCGTCATCCAGTAAACCAATTTCAATTTTACGCACCGCCAGCGCAGCGTTGGCGCGAGCCCGCATCAATTCAGAACGACTTTGATACAAGCTGTTGAGCTCAACCCCCTGAATGCGGTTGAGTGCATCCAACGATTGATTACCTGCGTTGATAGCAGAAATCCCCATCGCGCTCACCGCCAGTAGCAGCAGCGTCATAAAAGCCAAGAGCGTGAGTAATGCAGTACGAATAGATAGCTGTTTGATCATGATCATCCCCGTTTGCAAGAAAAGGCAAAATCCGCTGGCCCTAAAACGGAGAGATTATCGGCAGTTGATCGCAGAAACTTTATCCGGCGTTGATGGTCAATCTGCTGACGATCACATACGCTTCAGTTTTACTGAACTCTGCCCCCGCAAAATTTAAGGAATGAAACGATGAAAAAATGGCTCCCGATGGCGTTTTTACTGGCAAGTGGTTTCGCCACGGCACAGCAGCAGAATCCTATCGATCAGCAGCTCGACCAGTGTATGAATAAGGAATCCACCACCCTTGGTATGTCGCAATGCTATGGCACAGCCAGTAAGGCGTGGGATAAAGAGATGAATGCGCAGTACACGCAAGCGATGAAAAAATTAACCGGCGAGCCTAAAGACAAATTGCGCAACGCCCAACGTGCATGGCTGACGTATCGCGATAACTGGCTGGATGCCAGCCGTAGCTATTTCATGAGCAGCCAGGGCACGATGGCCGCGCTCTCGGTCGGTGCGCAGGGTGTCAGTCTGGTGCGTAATCAGGCCCTGATGTTGCAATCAATTAACAAAGGCAGTTGCGCCAACCCCGACGATTGTTGATTAATGTAAGCGTTTAATACGCTTAGCGCTGGCAACAGCCAGCGCGCCCATCAATCTGCAGGGAGAAATCATGGCTGCTTATGCCTCCACCATCATTCTTGTTTGCCTCGCCGTCCTCAGCTATTTCGTTCATAACAGCGCCGTTACCATTTCGATTCTAATCCTGCTGGCGATTAAGCTCACCCCGCTGTCGCAGTTCTTTCCCTATGTGGAAAAACAGGGCATTCAAATCGGCATCATTATTTTGACCGTTGCGGTAATGGCGCCGCTGGCCAGCGGTACGCTGCCGGCATCTTCGCTGCTGAAATCGTTCGCTAACTGGCAATCAATTATCGCGATTGTGGTGGGCATTTTTGTTGCCTGGCTTGGCGGACGCGGCGTGAACTTTATGAGCGTGCAGCCGTCGGTAATTGGTGGGCTGCTGATTGGTACAGTGATTGGTGTAGCCTTCTTTCGCGGTGTACCGGTTGGACCACTGATTGCTGCGGGTATCGTCTCGCTGTTTGTCACCGCGAAGTAGCGGGTTGGAGCATTCTGAAACGCCAAAAAGGGGGCATACTTTCAGAGTCAGTTGGCTATAATAGCCATCACTCAACATATGACTAATGAAGGAAAGCCAGATGAGTTTGAACCAGGTGCCTGCAGGTAAAGAGTTGCCAGAAGATATCTATGTTGTCATCGAGATCCCGGCGAATGCCGATCCGATCAAATATGAAGTCGACAAAGAGTCTGGCGCCCTGTTTGTAGACCGTTTCATGTCTACCGCCATGTTCTATCCGTGCAACTACGGTTATATCAACCACACGCTGTCTCTGGATGGTGACCCGGTTGACGTACTGGTGCCAACCCCGTATCCGCTGGTGCCGGGCTCCGTTATCCGTTGCCGTCCCGTTGGCGTGCTGAAAATGACCGATGAGTCTGGCGAAGATGCCAAACTGGTTGCGGTTCCACACACCAAGCTGAGCAAAGAGTACGATCACATCAAAGATGTGAACGACCTGCCAGAACTGCTGAAAGCGCAGATCACCCACTTCTTCGAGCACTACAAAGATCTGGAAAAAGGCAAATGGGTGAAAGTTGACGGCTGGGATAACGCAGAAGCGGCTAAAGCTGAAATCATCGCCTCTTACGAGCGCGCGCAGAAGAAATAAGTTTCTTTTCTGCCAGCCATAAAAAAACACCGTCCAATGGACGGTGTTTTTATTTGTTAGCTATCGCCATCGCGCCTTAGCCAGTCCCCGCTCGCAATGTGCGTGCGACCTGCAATGGAGCGTTGATAGACATACAGCCAGGCACTGCCGTAAGGCGTCTGAATAAGCTGGCGCTTGTATTCGCCATTTTTGGTGCGCAAGGCATCAAGTTCGCCGAGCGTGCTGGCGTCAATGCGATACACCTCGCAATAGACGCTACCTTCTCCTTCCACCACGCCCGGATAGTGACCCAGATTGTAGAGATCAAACCCCACAATCTGATGGTCGCCGAGCCACTGCGCATTCGTCATCCAATGACTGTTTCCCTGTTTGCGCCGTAAACTGCCGTAGACAATTATTCGCATTGCTAAAACTCAAACTGATAGAGCAAATCCAGTGCCTGATCGAGACCTGACACGGCTTCTAAATAGAGTTTGGGCATCAGGCGATAACGCAAGGTTAACGTCGCCAGTGAATCAAATATGCCAACACCGTATTTTACTTGTAGACCTGGCAACACGTAACCACTCACCTGCACCTGCTGGCTATCACCTACGCCAGCGGTATCAACTGCCAGATTACTGACGCCGAAGGTCTCGCCGATTTTACCCACAACCTGACCACTTTGCGCAACCCCCAATCCAACAAGGGCGGAAGTTAATGCGTTACTGTCGCCATCGCTGTTGAGTCCCTGACCGCGTAACAGGTAAGAAAGCGCTTCCTGCTGCGACATCGCCGGATCGGAGAACACTTCCACTTTCGGCTCATCCGCCAGCCCGGTTACACGCAATCCGGCGGTGACATCGTCTTCAGTGGCCTCTGGATTACGGATCGCCTCAAGGTTGACGTAAGGTTGATCCGGCGGACCGGCAAACTGCAACTCACCTTTGCGCACCACCAGATCCTGACCATACGCATGGAAGCGACCGGACGGGATATTGATCTGACCGTTTAAGCCAAGGCCATTTTTATCCTGCACCAGTTTGAGATCGCCATTCAGCTTGGCTTTCAGTCCAAATGCCGAGAGACGCACATCATTACCAACGTGGATCACCAGATTACTGTTGATCGGAATGGCGGCGGTTTTCGGCGCAATCGGCTTGAGGTTTTGATCCAGCATCACTTCATCCGACGAGACGCCGGTGGCGCTTTCCGGCACTTCCTGCACGGTAATGCGCGCCCACGGAATATCCACTTTGCCATCAAGACTGAACGCCGCTGGTGTGGCTTCAAACACCAGATCCGGCGAGACATCCATGCGCACCATGGGTGGTACCGTGACGCGGATGCGGCTGCCCTGAGCGGCAACGCGCGCGCGCCAGTTGTCCAGCTGGCTCCAGTCGGCATTACCGCTCAGGTTAAGATTGCCCTGCGCCGTCTGAATCATGCCGTTGAGCGTTGAGCTCATGCCGTTGAACACCATGTTGAGATTGGCAGCGGTGAGATCGACCGGCATAAAGCTGCCGTCCACATCCACGTCGCTCAGCCCCAACTGACCAAATACCTGCGGCTGTTGCAGCGTGCCGCCAAGGCGCAGATTGCTGTTCAGGTTGCCTTTGATCTTCTCGCCCTGCATTAGCGCCGGATTCAACATCGCCAGCGAAATGTTACTGATGCCGATGTTGCCTGACAGCTGACGACGATTTTCAGGATCGGCGATCTGCACATTGCCGCTCAGTTGGCCGTTATTGACGATATGAATCAGCCAATCCAGCTGGGCCCGACCGTTTTTCAGCGCTGCATTCAGATTCAGCGTGTCGAAGGCGATCGGCAAGGTGTTGCCCTGCACGTCCTGTTCCACTTTCACACCGTTGCCTTTCAGCGCTAGCGTGCCGGTCGGCAGCGCGCCGTCAGCGGTCCAGTTAACGCGCGCATCACCGCTGAACACGCCGTTCAGTTTGGTCGCATCGGTGAGAAACGGTTTGATCATCGCCAGATCAAAACGATTGAGCACCACATGCGCATGTCCGCTGGCACCCGCTTCAATCGGTTCCGGTACGCACAGCTGAGCGTTCGGGTTCTGCCAGCAGTGCGGCCCGATGGTCGCGGTTTGCTTGCTGTTGAGGTAATCGATCGCCATCGCGCGCGTCAGGCGCCATTCGCCTACCGGCGTGTCGAAACGCGTATTGTTGAGATTGCCCTGCCAGCGCTCAGTTTTGCGATCAAAGCTGCCGTTAAGCGCCAGCTGACCGGAAACCGGTTCGCCCTGCACCTCAAGCTTCAGCTGATGCTGCTTTTCATTGCCATCGGCGTTCAGCGTCAGCAGGTTCACTTTTAGCGCATCCTGCTGCAGCTGTTCCACACGCAGTTGCAACTTCCCGGCGATTTGATCGCTGGATTTCACATCGCCCTGCAACGCCACGCGACGAATTTGCAGTTGCTGCCAGCGCAAACCGGTTGCCGTAAGATCGGCCAGCAGCTGCGGTGCCTGCAAGGTGCCGCGCGCTTTGATGGTGCCTTTGGCTACGCCGCCCAGTCCCGGCAGCGCGTTATCCAGATTCGGCGCATCAATGTTAGCGTCGAGATTGAGCGTGTCGCCCAGCTCACCCTTCACGTCCAGATGGTTGCGGCCCAGCGCAATATTCAGGCCGGGCACCTTCCACTGGTTGTAGCTGTTGCCGGTCAACGTACCTTTGGCGCTTACTGCGTTCTGCTTGACGTTACCTTTCAGCTCCAGCTGCGGCACGCTGAGCTGCCAACTGCCGCCGTACAGGCTGCCGCGCGTGGTAATTTTGCCCTCCAGCTTCGCTGGCCAATCCGGATACTGTTTGGCGGTGTTGATGCCTGAGAGCGTCAATTCACTGCGCCAGCTGATGGCTTTGCTCCAGTCCACCAGCGCCGTCAGATCGATATTGCCCTGCAGCGCCGCAACCCGCAGCTTATCGAGATTGAACTGCTGTACGTTGCCTTTGCCGTCCAGCGCAATCGTGGCGGGTGGCACACCTTCGCCCTTCACTGCGGTGCGCAGTGACATGACGTAATCGGTGGCTTTGCCTTTGAACTGATAATCGAGGTTATCCGCCTGATACTGCACCGCACCGGTCAGCGGCCAGCGCAGTTGCGGGCTGGTAAGTTTCAACGCCAGCGGCAAACCGGCTACGGCAGGTTGTGCCGTTGCATCCAACTGTGCGCGTACTGGTCCGGAGAGATTCAGTCCCAGTTTCAGTTCATCGCGCATTGCACCCGCGAGGTTCATTTTGATCTTCTCGCCCTTGATCGGGTCGAGATTAAGCGTGCCGTTTAACGCGAAATTCACCGGCCAGTTGTCGGCCAGCGTCGCTTCCCCACTGGCGTTGACTTGCCCTTGCGGCGAATCGACATCAAAGGTTTCCAGCTGCAGATGGCGATCGGCGGTTTTGGCTTTCAATAACAGGCGCGTAATCGATACATCGGTATCGCCGGTAATGCGCAGCTGTTCACCCAGCAGTTCCTGCACGGTGATATCCAGCGGCAGCTGGAAGTCCGGCATTTCCGGTAACAGCGGCTTAGCGAACATTGCCTGCAGCGTTTCACCCAGCGGTTTTTCATCCGGCTGCGGCTGCTGCACTTTTGGCTGCACCACTTGTTCATCCACCACGTTGGAGGCTTTTGGCAGCGCGATCAGCAGGCTTTGGATATGGGTTGGCGTCAGCGTCAGTGCGCGATCCTGCCACTGCAGGCCAGTGGTGAAATCGAGCAGTGAAATCGCCGTATCGTCAACTTTAACGTTGATGTTATGCAGGCCGACTTTGCTCAGCGTGATCGGATACGGCGTGCTGAGATTGGTGCTGCCGCTCTCCTCTTCTGGCGGCGGCGCGCTGGCAGGCGCCATTTTTTTGCTGTCCACCACCACGCTGACATCCTGCAGCGCGATGTCATTCACACACACCGATGAATGCAACAGACAGTTGAGATTCAGCGCCAGATGGAAACGTCCCGCATCCACGTTGACGCCTGGCATTTCATACTTCACGCCGCTTAGCGTCAGGTCGCGCCAGCCCCCTTCAACCTGCTTGATCGACAACCCTGGCACCCAACGATCGGCGCCTTTCAGCAGCAGATGCAAACCTGGCGTGGTGCCAATCAGAAACGCGATGCTGCCAATCAGCAGCACCAGAAAAATACCGATACCAATCAGGACCTTTTTCCACAGCTTCATAGTTCAGGCCCCAATCCTACATAAAATTGCAATCCATGCTCCTTGTCGTCGCCAATCGGCCGCGCGATATCAAACTTGATCGGCCCTACCGGAGAAGACCAGCGCACGCCGAAGCCGGCGCCGGTTTTAACGTTGCTCTGTTTGATGTCGTTAACCGCTTCACCGGAATCGACGAACACCGCGCCCCACCATTTTCCGGTCACGTTGTATTGATATTCGAGCGAGCCGGTGACCATTTTCGAGGCGCCGGTCAGCTTGCCGTCGTCATCGCGTGGCGAAACGTCTTTGTATTTGTAACCGCGAATACTGCGATCGCCACCGGCGAAGAAGCGCAGATCCGGCGGCACTTTGTCGAAATCGTTGGTTTCGATCCAGCCGAGATTGCCACGCGCCACAAAGCGATGTTTGTCGGCAAGGGTACGAATCCAGACGTTTTGCGCCTGCATGATGACGAAATCAACGTCCGAACCCCAAGTGGTATCCGACACGTCCACCGAGTAACGCTGCGAATCGCCCCACGTCGGCATTAAACCGCCGCGCGAACGGGTGCGGTTCAGGCTAACGCCCGGATAGAGCAACATGGTGGTGTTGGTGACGCTGGCTTGGGTAAAGTGATCGAGGCTCCAGCGCAGGTTAATCGCCTTCTGCCATCCGCTGCTGCTGTCCCAGTTACGTGACATCGCCAGCGTGGTGGTATCGGCTTTGGTGTCGTTGAGATCGGTGCGCTTCACGCCGCCAGAGAATGTATAATACTGCTCCAGCGGACTTTTCAGCAGCGGGACTTTGTAACTGAGATCGAGCTGCTGCTCCGGCGCAGAGACGTAGGCGCTGGCGGCCAGACTGTGGCCGCTGCTGTTGATCCACGGTTTTTTCCACGTACCTTTAATACGCGGCCCCACATCGGTGGAGTATCCGACGCCGGTTTCAATGGTGTTTTCTACGCGTGGTGAGACCACAGCATTCAGCGGCAACACTTTGGTTTGGCGGCCTTTATCAAATTCAGGCGCCACTACCACCGAGTTGAACCAGCCGGTCGCCGACAGGCGGCGGTTGAGTTCCGCCAGATCGCGCGAGCTGTAGTGATCGCCCTTTTTGAACGGCACCAGATTTTGCAGATAGGTTTCGTCGATTTGCGAACCCTGGAAACTGACATCGCCAAAACGGTAACGCGGGCCGCTATCGTAGTTGATGTCCCAGAAGGCTTCGCGTCGTTCGACCGAAACGCCAAGCTGGCTTTGCTTAAAGTCACCGTCGAAGTAACCATTACGCAATGCCAGGCTGGAGAAACCGTTTTTGAATTTGTCGTAGGCGCCGTGATTCAGCTGCGTACCCACTTTCGGCCTGCCCTGTTTGACCCAAGCTTGATAATCCGCGTCAGTTCGGGCTTCACCTTCAATCACGATGGTGCTGCCGCCAATCTTTACCGGTTCGCCGGGCGTGACGTGGGCGATCAATACCGGACGACCACCTTGCGGCGGAGCCGGGCGCGATTCGAAATCGATCTGGGGCTCGTAATAGCCCAGCGCGCGCAAGCCTTCCTTGATCGCTTCCGCGACGCGCGCCTGGAAACGGCCGTCATTCGACACCTCGTCACTGCCAATAGTGGACAAGCGTGCTCTGACGTTCTTCTGCAAATCCCCGGTCAGACCATCCAGCTGCAAGCGCACTTTTGCTGCCTCAACGGCAGGTGCAGCAAGCAACAGGCTGGCCAAACAATAAACATGAAATCGTGGCACACGTACTCCTGTTAATAATGCCGGCCCCTATTCCGCAGGGGCATTTATTCTGTAGAAGGGTATCACCACCGCTCGTATACCCATCAGCATAGCCGCCTTTTTTCTGCCCATCGGCGTAAACCCAGCGACTAAGCCAAATTGTGACCTATTGTCGGTAAATGGGGGAAACGATACAACCGCCAAGCGATTCTTCTGTGCGTGGCCATTGCTCACTCGGATTAATCCGAACGCATAACGCACGCCTCTGGCGGCATGATAAGCGCTGCTGCTATAATCAGCGACCTGCAGGCCTCGCCTGCGTTCATTATCTGCCCCGACGTTACCCTTATCTTGTCGATATGGCGCAGACATTTTTGGCACGGATAGCCTGTTTGACTGGCAAGTACCGGATGTACGCCCACTCCCGCGCTGCCCAGGCCAAAAATGACAAGTTATTAACCCAACGGATCTTTTATGCTCGATAGCTTGCTTGTCATTCTTTTACTGATAGTCATCAGTTCATTTTTTTCTCTTTCGGAGATCTCGCTGGCGGCTGCCCGCAAGATCAAGCTGAAGCTGCTGGCTGACGAAGGCAACATCAACGCCCAGCGCGTGTTGAAAATGCAGGAACAACCTGGCATGTTCTTCACCGTGGTGCAGATTGGCCTGAATGCCGTTGCCATCCTTGGCGGTATCGTTGGTGATGCGGCCTTCTCACCTGCCTTTAATAGCCTGTTCAGCCACATCGTGGCACCGGAACTGGCTGAACAGCTCAGCTTTATCTGCTCCTTCACCATTGTTACCAGCCTGTTCATTCTGTTTGCTGACCTGACGCCAAAACGCGTCGGCATGATCGCACCGGAAGCCGTGGCACTGCGTATCATCAACCCGATGCGCTTCTGCCTGGTGGTATTGCGTCCGCTGGTGTGGCTGTTTAACGGCCTGGCTAACGTCTTCTTCCGCATGTTCAAACTGCCGATGGTGCGAAAAGACGACATCACTTCTGACGATATTTATGCGGTGGTAGAAGCCGGCGCGCTGGCGGGTGTGCTGCGTAAGCAGGAGCATGAGCTGATTGAAAACGTGTTTGAGCTGGAATCGCGTACCGTGCCGTCTTCGATGACCTCGCGCGAGAATGTGGTGTGGTTTGATCTACACGAAGATGAAACCACGCTTAAAACCAAAATCGCACAGCATCCGCACTCCAAATTTATTGTCTGCGATGGCGATATCGACCATATCGTTGGCTATGTTGATTCCAAAGAGCTGCTGCTGCGTGTGCTGGGCAACCAAAGCCTGACGCTGAACAGCGGCGTGCAGATTCGCTCGGCGCTGATTGTGCCGGACACGCTGACGCTCTCCGAAGCGCTGGAAAGCTTCAAAACCGCGGGCGAAGATTTCGCGGTGATCATGAACGAATATGCGCTGGTGGTGGGCATCATTACGCTGAATGACGTGATGACCACGCTGATGGGCGATTTGGTCGGACAAGGTCAGGAAGAGCAGATTGTCGCGCGTGATGAGAACTCATGGCTGGTGGAAGGCGGTACGCCAATTGATGACGTGATGCGCGTGCTGGATATCGATGATTTCCCGCAGTCTGGCAACTACGAAACGATTGGCGGCTTCATGATGTATATGCTGCGCAAGATTCCGAAGCGTACCGACTTTGTGAAGTTTTCCGGCTATAAGTTTGAAGTGGTGGATATTGATAGCTATCGCATCGATCAGTTGCTGGTCACGCGTATTGATGAGCGCCCGCCCGTGCTGAATGTGACGAAGAATGCCGTGGAAGAATCGGAATAAACTTCAGTTTGATCCTGACTAAAAAAACAAGGCGCGATTAATCGCGCCGCTACGGGGCGCCATTGGCGCCCTTTTTTATACTTGCTTAGTTGTACTCGGCTTGCAGTCGCAGCACCTGGCGATTGATTTCTGACATCACGCTGAGATGCTGTTTATCTTTGACGCGCGGCAACATCACTTTGCCTTTATCAAACTCGAACGCGCCCACATCCTTGATGTACAACCTTCCTCTAAATAGCGTTTTTACATATTTCGCAATTTGCAGCGGATTATAGCGCTGGAAGATCTTCATGCTGTTTAACTCCTAAAATGTTTAATACGCTCCGTCGTAACCAAATTTGGTACGAACCCATGAAGCGCAAATGAGGCATAACTATAGAGCATCCTTTCTTACCCATGTTCCGAAAAAGTGAATTATTTACTGAATTGACACATCATTACAGAATACTCTGTTATCAGCTTCACTAAACCCAGTATAAACCTTCACTCATTAAGGAATTGTGGCATAGGTTGCAAACCTGTTAACTCATTGCGACAGACGCATCATCCATGCCTAATATTGCAGGAACATGAACAACTGGTCGGATCACCAAGGAGTTTGATAAATGCGTTTGAGACACACTGTGATAGCACTGGCACTTCTGCTGCCTAATCTTGCTTCGGCACATGCATTCAAACTGGGTGAACGCGTGCCCGCGGTTGGCATTAGCGACAGAGGAGAGCTGGTTTATCAACAAGATAAAGACAAGTTTAGCTACAAATCCTGGAATAGCGCGCAGCTGAGTGGAAAAGTTCGCGTCATTCTGCACATTGCCGGTCGCTCTTCCGCTAAAGAGCAGAACGCTGCGTTAATTGAAGCCATTAAAGCCGCGCATCTGCCGCACGATCGTTATCAAACCACCACCATCGTAAATACCGATGACGCGATTCCGGGCACCGGCATGTTCGTACGCAGCAGCATTGAGAGCAATAAGCAGCAATTTCCGTGGTCGCAGTTCATCATCGATAGCAACGGCAGCGCGCGTCAGGCCTGGCAGCTGGAGAAGGGTGGAGCCGCGATTGTGGTGCTGGATAACACCGCACACGTGCGTTACGCCAAAGATGGCCCGCTGACGCAGGATGAAGTGCAGCAAGCGATGAAGTTGATTCATGAGTTGTTGCAGAAGTGAGTGGCGTAAAGTCGATCAGATGAGCACCGCATCACATCATTGCACATTCCGTCACGGCGCGATTTATCGCGCCGTGACCAATCTTAAAACAGCGAAACGCGGAAGCCGGGATTAAGGAATGATTCGCGCGGTGCGTAATCGAGGGTTTTGCCCTGCCAGTCGTGGACATGCGCGCCGGCTGCAATGGCCACCGCATGTCCTGCGCCGGTATCCCAGATGTTAGTGGGTCCGAAACGCGGATAAAGTTGCGCGCTGCCTTCGGCCACCAGACAGAACTTCAGCGATGAACCAATCGCCGTGGTTTGATGCTCACCAAGCTGATGCAGATACTCCTGCAACTCGGTATCGCTATCAAAATGCGAACGGCTAACGACCACTAACGGTGGACGCGCCTCACGCGCGTGAATTTGCGTCTGCTGACCCTTCTCTTCTTTCCAGGCTTTACCTTCAGCAGCTGAGTACATTACGCCCAGCACCGGCGCATACACCACGCCCAACACCGGTTTGCCGTTTTCGATTAGCGCAATGTTCACCGTGAACTCGCCGTTGCGCTTGATAAACTCCTTGGTGCCATCCAGCGGATCGACCAGCCAATATTTTTGCCAGTGCTGACGCACTTCCCAGCTCGGTGGATCCTCTTCAGACAGCACCGGTACATCTGGCGAAAGCGCCGTTAGTCCCTGAACAATGATACGGTGCGCAGCGAGATCGGCCGCCGTCACCGGCGAATCATCCGACTTGCGGGTTACGTCTACCGGCTCTGCGCCGTTATACACCTGCATGATGGCATCGCCCGCTTCACGTGCCAGCTGACAAATTTTATCTAACATTATTTACCTCTTTTCCGCTAATTCTGCCTGTCAGACACTAACCGCCAATCTGTATTCATTTTAGCAGTTGTCCTTCAACAGCCTGCGGCTGCACGGACTGCTGCGGCAATCTATATGATTATCAATACCATAGTTAATCGATGGCGGCTATGGCGGGATGCTGAATGCGCTTTTGCCCTGACGCGGCGGCAGATATTGGATGAAAGTCCGAGCTCCATCACAAATTGAAATGATAATTCGTCATGGTTTTACATTATTTTGAGAGGCCCATTGGACCGAACAAGGAGCAAGCGATGTTGAAAGCGAGCATGTCGTTATTGGCACTCTGTATTACTGCCGCCACGGTACAGGCTGCAACGGTGGATCTGCGCATCCTGGAAACCACCGATCTGCACAGCAATATGATGGATTTCGATTATTACAAAGATACGCCGACCGAGAAATTTGGCCTGGTGCGCACTGCCACCTTAATTCAGCAAGCGCGCGCTGAAGCGAAGAACAGCGTGCTGGTCGATAACGGCGATATCATTCAGGGCAGCCCGCTGGGCGATTACATGGCGGCGAAAGGACTAAAACAGGGTGAGGTGCATCCAGTCTACAAAGCGATGAACACGCTGGATTACGCCGTCGGTAACCTTGGTAATCATGAATTCAATTATGGCTTGCCGTACCTGCAAAAAGCGCTGGCCGGTGCGCGTTTTCCCTACGTCAACGCCAATATTATCGATGAAAAAAGCGGAAAACCGCTGTTTACACCCTACCTCATCAAGGAAACCACGGTCGCAGACCGCGAAGGTAAGCCGCATACGCTGAAAATTGGTTACATCGGCTTCGTTCCCCCGCAGATTATGGTTTGGGATCGCAACAATCTGCAGGGAAAAGTACGGGTTGATGACATCACTGAAACAGCGAAGCGCTATGTGCCGGAAATGCGCGCAAAAGGTGCTGAAATAATCGTCGCTATTCCGCACTCCGGTTTAAGCAGTGAACCCTATCACGCCATGGCAGAAAATTCGGTTTACTACCTCAGCCAGGTTCCCGGTATCAATGCCATTATGTTCGGCCATGCACATGCGGTATTCCCGAGCAAAGAGTTCGCCGCCATTAAAGGTGCTGATATTGCTCAGGGCACGCTCAATGGTGTGCCGGCCGTGATGCCCGGCATGTGGGGAGATCATCTTGGCGTGGTCGATTTGGTGCTGAATAACGACGGCGGCCAATGGCGGGTGGCGCAGGGCAAAGCTGAAGCGCGACCGATTTATGACAGCGCGGCGAAAAAATCGCTGGCCGCCGAAGATGCCAACCTGGTGCGAGTGCTGGAGCAGGATCATCGCGCCACGCGTGAGTTTGTTGCCAAACCGATCGGCAAATCTGCTGACGTGATGTACAGCTATCTGTCGCTGGTGCAGGACGATCCCACGGTACAGATCGTCAACAACGCGCAGCGCGCTTATGTTGAGCACTTTATTCAGGGCGATCCCGATCTGGGCCGCTTGCCGGTGCTTTCAGCCGCTGCGCCTTTCAAAGCCGGCGGTCGTAAAAACGATCCTGCAAGCTATGTTGAAGTGGAAAAAGGCAATCTCACCTTCCGCAATGCCGCCGATCTCTACCTCTATCCCAACACGTTGGTGGTGATGAAGGTCAGCGGTGCGCAGGTGAAGGAGTGGCTGGAGTGCTCAGCCGCGCAGTTTAATCAAATCGATCCGCACAGCAGCAAACCGCAATCGCTGATTAACTGGGATTTCCGCACCTATAACTTCGATGTGATTGATGGCGTGCAGTACCAAATCGACGTCACGCAACCGCCGCGTTACGATGCGGAATGCACAATAATCAACAAAGAGGCTTCGCGCATTAAAGATCTTAGCTGGCAAGGCAAGCCTATCGACCCTCATGCGACGTTCCTGGTCGCTACCAATAACTACCGCGCTTACGGCGGCAAGTTTGCCGGTACCGGCGATAAGTATGTCGCGTTCGCGTCACCGGATGAGAACCGCTCGGTGGTTGCCGCCTACATCAGCAGCGAAACCAAAACGCATGGCGAAGTGAAACCGCAGGCGGATCACAACTGGCGCTTAGCCCCCATTAGCAGCACCACGCCGTTGGATATCCGTTTTGAAACCGCGCCTGGCGCGAAAGCGACGACATTTATCGAGCAGCATGCTGATTATCCGATGAAAGCGGTGGGCAGCGATGAGATAGGTTTTGCGTTGTGGCAGGTGGATTTGCAGAAGAAGTGACGATCAAGGGCGGCGATAGCCGCCCTTCAGAGCTTACAGAATTTCCAGCAGCTCGACTTCGAAGACCAGAGTGCTGAATGGCGGGATAGAGGCACCAGCACCGCGCTCGCCGTAAGCGAGGTTGTGTGGAATCGCCAGCTCCCACTTGGAACCCACTGGCATCAGGGTCAGCGCTTCGATCCAACCCGCGATAACGCCACTGACCGGGAATTCTGCCGGTTCGCCACGCGCCACTGAGCTATCGAATACGGTGCCATCGATCAGTTTACCGGTGTAATGCACGCGGACACGATCCTGACGTGAGGGGATTGGACCCTCGCCCTGAGTGATTACACTGAACTGCAGACCGGTTTCGGTGCTGCTTACGCCTTCGCGCTGCGCGTTTTGCTCAAGGAAAGTCTGACCTTCTGCCGCCATCGCTTCTACACGCTCACGACGCACGCCTTCTGCGCGCTCGTGCACTTCACGCAGTGCGCGATGTACCACGTCAACCGGGACGGCCGGCGAGTTCCCTTCCAGCGCGTCGCGCAGGCCGGCGAGCAGTGCTTCTGGCTGCAGACCCTGCAGTCCAGACTCTTGCAGCTGCTGGCCTACCTGTAAACCGATACCGTAACTTGCTTGTGATTCGACGCTGTCGAATGAAGGGGTCGTCATTTTGTTTCCTTAATCCCGGAGAAAAATAGAACCGGCAGCATACCAGCGCGGGCGGCTGGCGTAAAATCTCACGCGCCGCAGATGACATTTCCCGGCGAAACGGAAACAATACCCCGGTCAAATTTTTCAATGCTGCCAGGCACTTCCTGTCAGCATTGCTCATACTATAGCTGTGGCAAGGTTTTCACCTGCCACCGTCGGCACAAGAGAGAATACATGGGCCAGATTGACCCACGACGTCGCAGGACGCGCGCACCGCGTACTTTATTACCTTGGTTGCAACGTTGGCTGCCGCGCATTTCGCGCCAAGCCGCCAGCGAGGAGGATTCACGAATGGCTTCCGATCACCCTTCCCGCGTTCCCGCCGCACTGCAGCGCGCCTGGCATCTGCTGGATAATGTGCGCTGGATGGATCCGCTGCCCGCTTTTCATCGTCGTGGCATTGTCATTGCATTGCTGGTGCTGCTGCTGGCGTTTCTGTGGCCGAGCACTACGCCGCAGTACCCGATTGAGCGTCCGGCTGACAATTCCGCGAAAGAAGTGCCAATGCAGGCGGAGATTTACGATAACAATCAACAGCAGCAACAGCAGAATACGCCGCCGAAAACCGATTCGCAGGGCGAATGGCGCACTTACAACGTGGCGTCGGGTCAGACGTTAGCGCAGCTGTTCCGTGATAACAATTTGCCGGTCAATGATGTATTTGCCATGGCGCGTGTTGAAGGTGATGGGCAGCCATTAAGCGCGTTGCAGAATGGTCAGCAGGTGAAGATTCGTCAGAATGCGCAAGGCATGGTGACGGGGTTAACAGTGGATGGCAGCAACGGCCCGGTGCTGTTTACGCGCCAACCAGATGGCAGCTTTATCCGCGCCCAGTAGTACGCAGAAACAAAAACGCCGGCACAAGGCCGGCGTTTTCACATTACCGAGTAAAATTACTCAGCAACTACATTCACAACCAGTTTAGCGAAGACTTCGCTATGGATCTGGAAGTCAACTTCGTGCTCACCGGTGGTGCGCAGTACGCCTTCTGGAAGACGAACTTCGCTTTTAGCCACTTCAACGCCAGCTGCAGTTACTGCATCAGCGATGTCACGGGTACCGATGGAACCGAACAGTTTACCAGCGTCGCCTGATTTAGACGCGATGGTTACGTTGCCCAGTGCGTTGATTTTCTCTGCACGTGCGTTAGCAGCAGCCAGAACGTCAGCCAGTTTGGCTTCCAGTTCAGCGCGACGTGTTTCGAAGAACTCAACGTTTTTCTTGGTAGCAGGAACAGCTTTACCCTGTGGAACCAGGAAGTTACGAGCGTAGCCCGCTTTAACGTTAACCTGATCACCCAGGCTGCCCAGGTTTGCTACTTTATCAAGCAGAATAACTTGCATTACCTTATCCTCTTAAAGTCGTTAATGGACAACTACCGATTACTGATGACGATCAGTGTACGGAAGCAGGGACAGGTAGCGAGCGCGCTTGATGCAACGAGCGAGCTGGCGCTGGTATTTTGCACGAGTACCGGTGATACGGCTCGGGACAATTTTACCGCTTTCGGTAATGTAGTTTTTCAGTGTAGCGATATCTTTGTAATCAATCTCTACAACGCCTTCCGCGGTGAAACGGCAGAACTTGCGACGACGGAAATAACGTGCCATTTGGCTAGTCTCCAGAATCTATCAAATCAATCTGCTCGGCATGTAACACCATTCTACTCTGACCATTGCGTGCCTGATGGCAGCTAATAAAGCCTTCGAGAGTGAGTTGCGTGCCGACCGTTATATGTTGAGTAATCACCTGATGGGTGCTGCCGCTGATAATCACCGGCATTTGACACCAGGCTTGCCGGTGGAAACCGGCTTCCTCTTGCACAGAACGATGCTCAAGCACGAACTGGCAATGAGGAATCCCTGACGGACTGACTTTTCGAACCGGCGTCTTGCACACAGTGCCAGACAGGCGCAGTCGATTTGCCGTCATGTCGGATTACTCTTCAGAATCCCCAGCATCTGAGTCATCAGCCGATTCGTTAGCAAAGTCTTCGCGGCGATCACGACGCTCGTCTTTAGCTTTAACCATCGGAGATGCTTCAGTTACCGCGTGCTTAACGCGCATAACCATGCTGCGGATAACGGCGTCGTTGAAGCGGAAGTTAGTTTCCAGCTCGTCAATCACTTCCTGCGGCGCTTCTACGTTCAGCAGAACATAGTGAGCTTTGTGCAGTTTGTTGATTGGGTAAGCCAGCTGACGGCGGCCCCAGTCTTCCAGACGGTGAATCGTGCCCTGTGCACCGGTGATAGCACCAGTGTAACGCTCGATCATACCTGGAACCTGTTCGCTCTGGTCAGGGTGGACCATAAATACGATTTCGTAATGACGCATCGATAGCTCCTTACGGATTATTCAGCCTCCTGTCAGGGTCAGCTGCGGCCCACGGAAGCAAGGAACGTTATAGGTTGTGAATCATTTAAAAAATGAAACACACCTCTGAATGCAGCTGAAAAATTGACGCGTAATCATACTGGCGTCCTTGCGGAAACTCAAGCGCACAATTCATCAAATGGCGACTATCGTGCCAGCTGATGCGGCTTTTTGTGCTAAGTGAGGTGCTTCAGGGAGTTAGATGACACTTTGTCAAAATCGCTGAAGAAGGCGTTCAATGGGACGATCTGGCGGCAACCTGGTTAAGAACTACACTATTTACAGACGCCACGATTTACCCTTTTCGAAACGTCTGAGAGTGCAATCCCTGGAGTGAGGAGTCGATAATGAAAACG
The DNA here is from genome assembly GCA_900068845.1 of Enterobacter ludwigii. GTDB lineage: Bacteria > Pseudomonadota > Gammaproteobacteria > Enterobacterales > Enterobacteriaceae > Pantoea > Pantoea ludwigii_A. The sequence continues at coordinate 67,380 of CEFQ01000004.1, read as the reverse complement.
ATCATTTTCGCCACTTTACTGGGTCTCTTCCTGTCTACACCCGCTCTTGCCAGCACCGCTGACTTCGCGCAGCAGATGAGAAGTCACAGCAGCAACGCGGCATCAGGCTATGTCTACGTCAATCGGCTGGATGCGCCTGCCAGCAGTAACCCAGTCAGTGCCAATACCAGCGCCGCCGAACGGTTGTCATCACAACTTTAAAACGGCCTACCGAAACGGGCTGGTGCCAATCACGCCAACCCGCGTTGTTTATAAATGATGTTTAAAGAAACTGACCAACGCGGTTAGCGCCGAAGGCGTGATTTTATGGCCGATATTCGTCTCAGAAAGCGAAGTCATCTGCTGATCTAATCCAGCTTCGCGTAAGGCTTTCTCCAGCCGTACCGTTTCGGCAAACGGTACCACTTCATCCGCTTCGCCGTGCCATAGCAGCAAAGGGCGATTCGCCAGCTTCTGCAGTTGTTCACTGGGATCGTACGGTGCCAGCGGCGCTAAACGTGCGGCAAAAGCCGCTTTCTGTTCTGGCGTACGCGCCACCAGCGGCGGAAAAAGCGTATGACTCAGTTGCATAAAATAGCCGGAACCCATTAAGCACGCCACGCTATGGAGCTGCGGATAGCGCGCCATCGCGCCCAGTGCGGTCATGCCGCCCATCGAGGCTCCCGCCACGGCAAAACGCTCATCAGCAATCCAGTCGTTATCGCGCAGCACCTTTTCCAGCAACGGCACTTCATCGATGTTCTGTTTGAGGATTTCCCAGAAGTGGGTCATCCGCGCGTCGGTATCGCCGTTATAACGTGCGCCGTGCATGTCCGCATCGGGCATAATCACGCGAAAACCGGCCTGCGCCAGCGCCACGGCAAAGTAGCTGTAAACCTCTTTGGATGAGGTAAAACCGTGATAGAACAACACCGTCGGCAAGCGCGCCTGGCGCTGCCCGGCCGGTGATGCATGAATACATTCGATGCCTGCCAGATTCTCCGTCGCCAACTCAATCATACCGCCTCCATTGAGAATGATTATCACTGGACTGAGTGTAAGCGCTACGTGCCAAAATGCGAGCCACTTCACATTAAGTTTGAATAATTCCCGCCCTAAACATTTAGCGTATTTTGCCGTTGATCTTGTACCCCTAAATAAACTCAAAAGGTACTTTATGAAGCGTCTTTCTCTCAGCGCCATGGGTCTCGGAATTAAGCTGTCTGTATTGACGTCTTTGAGCGTGGCAATTGTGCTATTTACGCTGACCTCAACCCTGAGCCATAACGCGGCACGCCAGCTCGAGCAGTTGGCAACCGATGATATGCAAAATCAGGTGCAAGGCATCAATGAAATGGCCACCATGTTCAACGCCACGCTGTCAGAAGAGGTGGCGAATTACACCAAATTGTTCCAAAGCTTCCTGCCTAAACGCTTTAGTCGTGATGAAAACGAACGCATTCAGGTGGGCGAATTCAGCACGCCAACACTGCGTGCCGGGCTGAAAACCCTTAATCTCGATCAGATCGCGGTCGATGATTTCCTCGACCGCACCGGCGCGGTATCAACCATTTTCGTGCGCGACGGTGAGGATTATGTGCGCATCTCTACCTCACTGAAAAAAGAGGATGGCAGTCGGGCGATTGGCACCAAACTCGATCGCAGTAGCGCGGCCTGGCGCAACGTCAATCAGGGCACGGTTTATCGTGGCCTGGCGACGCTGTTCGGCCATCGCTACATCACGCAGTATCAGCCGGTGCAGGATAGCAGCGGCGCGGTGATCGCCATTCTGTTCGTAGGCGTGCAGATCGATGCGCAATATGGATTGATGCGCGACAAAGTGCTGGCGCGTCATCTTGGCGACAGCGGTACCTTCTCGGTGCTGAACGGTGCGCCGGGTAAAAACCAGGGCCAATATCTGTTTGATCGTCAATCTGAAGGAAAACTGCCGCGCTGGGATAGCGCCATTCAGCAGCAACTGCTTAGCCAGCCGAAGGGATTGGTCACAGTTGAAATCGATGGCGAAACCAAACTGCTAGCGTGGCAACAGTTGCCGGGCTGGAACTGGATTATTGCCGGTGAAGTGAGCCGTGCCAGTCTGTTGGCGCCCATCACGCACAGCCGTAATCTGTTTATTGCCATAGGGCTGGCGCTGGTGATCGTTTTTGCCATGAGTTTTATGTGGTACAGCCGCCGCGCTATCACGCGCCCATTGCAGCAGGTCATTCATCTGGCTGAACAGTACGCTGCCGGTAATCTGCAGGCTCATCTCGACTCTTCGCGCCGCGATGAAATTGGTCAACTGATCAGCGCGATCAACGGCATTGGCGATGGACTGGAGAAAGTCGTCAGTCAGGTACGTTCAGCCGCACGTGAAATCAGCAGCGGCACCGATACTATCGCCGCCAGCAGCTCCAGCATCAGTGAACAGATTGGTCGTCAGGCCAGCAGCGTGGAAGAAACCTCAGCCAGCATGGAGCAGTTTGGCGCCACGGTGGCACAAACCGCGGCCAATGTGCGTCAGGCCATGGCACTGGTCGGTGAAGCGGCCAACACCGTGAATCACGGTGGCAGCACCGTGGCACGTTCGGTAGAAACCATGTCGGAGATTCGCGTGGCGTCGCAAAGTATCGCCGATATCACCCATGTGATTGAGTCGATTGCTTTCCAGACCAACATTCTGGCGCTCAATGCCGCCGTTGAAGCCGCGCGCGCCGGTGAACACGGCAAAGGCTTTGCGGTGGTCGCGGCGGAAGTCCGTGCGCTGGCACAGCGCAGTGCCACGGCGGCGAAGGAGATTGATGGGTTGATCGCCAGCTCAATCGACAAAGTGGCGGCGGGCCACACGTTGTCGGAGCAAACACGCGATGCAATGAGCCATATCGTCAATCACATTGAGCAGGTTAAAAACCTGATGGGTGAGATCAATATTGCCGCGCAGGAACAGGCGGCGGGCATTGGTCAGGTGAATCTGGCGATGAACCACATCAGTCACGCCACTCATCAAAGCAGCGATATGATTAACCAGTCAGAAACCACCGCCATTCATCTGAGTAAGAAAGGCCATCATCTGACGCAGTTGGTGAGCATTTTTCATCTGAAGGACTAAAAGCCACAGGAAGATGGCTTACACTTGAGCCATCTTCCTGCTTCAGGAGTTGCTATGCGTACTCTCTTTTTGGCTTTGACTCTGCTGCTCAGCGGCTGCGCCGCGTTTACCACCACACCACAAGCTCCGCCGCCGCCAACGCAGCACGCGCAAGAGATTTCACGCGCCCAGAGTGTTGGCCTGCCAAAGCTCGGTAACATCACCGCCACCACGCGCGGCTCGCCGGATGATGCACAGCGCGCTATTGCCGCCAAAGCCAATCAGGCGGGTGCGGTTTACTATCAAATTCTGATGCTGGATGAAACCACCATTCCCAGCTTCTGGTACGCCACCGCCATTCTTTATGGCGCGCCATCAACCGGTGCTGCAGCGCAACAGTAAGCGCGCGCAGAGATCGCCGCTTAATGCACGCGTGCCGCGCAGATCAAGGTGCTGCTGACACCAACCATCGGCCAGTGGCGGTTCTGCCACTTTTAGCAGAATCGCAGCACTCGCCAGCTGCAGCAGTTCGCGCGTGATCTCGCGTGCCTGCCCTTCGCGGGGATTTGCGAGCTGCAAGCGTAATTGACGCCAGCGGCGATCAAAGTGACGATTGCTGCCTTTTACCGCATCAAACTCATCATGTAACATGGTCATCACCTCGGCATGACGTCCAAGTACACGCAGGACATCAAGGCACATCACATTGCCGGAGCCTTCCCAAATGCTGTTGACTGGCATTTCGCGATAGAGGCGCGGCAGCTCGCTCTCTTCGCAATAACCGATGCCACCTAACACTTCCATCGCTTCCGCGACAAAGGGGATACCCGCCTGACAGACAACATATTTAGCGGCGGGTGTGAACAAGCGTGCATATAAGCGCTCATGCTCGCTGGCGGGGGTTGACCAGGCGCGCGCCAGCCGCAACAGCAATGCGGTTTGGCCCTCCAGCTGCAGCGCTTGCTGCGCCAGCACCACGCGCATCAGCGGCTGATCGATAAGGTTCTTGCCCATCACCTGACGCCGTTGCGCATGGTGTACGGCAATCGACAGCGCACGGCGCATTTGTCCATGGCTACCCAGCGCGCAGTCAAAGCGCGTCATGCCGCCCATCTTCAGGATCAGCCGCACGCCGTTGCCCTCCTCGCCCATCAGCCAGCCAACGGCATCCTGAAACTCCACTTCCGCGCTGGCATTGGAGCGATTACCGAGCTTGTCTTTGAGGCGTTCGATGCGGATAGCGTTGCGTGTGCCATCCGGCAGCAAGCGGGGCAGGAAGAAGCAACTTAAACCTTGTGAAGTTTGCGCCAGAACCAGATGTGCATCGCTTTGCGGTACCGAGAAAAACCATTTATGGCCGGTGATACGATACGCTTCGCCCGGCCCGCGCACGCCGAGCGGTTCGGCGCGTGTGGTGTTACTCAACACATCGGTGCCGCCCTGTTTTTCCGTCATGCCCATGCCAATCAGCAGGCCACGTTTCTTATTGCCCGGCAGATGGTGCGCATCGTAACGATCGCTGAGCAGCGCTTCGCGCCAGTCAGCATAGGGTTCAGGCAGATGATTCTGCAGCAGCGGAATGGCGGCGTGCGTCATCGTGACGGAACAGAGCGAGCCTGCTTCAACCTGCGCATGCAGGATAAATCTTGCGGCACGCGCCACCATCGCCTGCGGCTGTACGTCGGGCTGCCAGCTGAGATTGTGTAGACGGCTGGCGCATAATCCCTGCATCAAAAGATGCCAGGCGGGATGAAAACGCACTTCGTCAAGACGTTCACCGCGCGCGTTGTAACGCAGCAATTCCGGCGCTTCAACGTTGGCTAAGCGGCCTAATTCGAGGGATTCTGCACTGCCAAGTTGCAGACCAACTGAAGCCAGCCATTCACGATCCCAGCTGGCACCTTCGCGGACTACCGCCTCGCACAAAGCAATATCGCGCGTGAACAGGTTGCTGTTGCTGAGCGGATGGGGCTGATTGAATACGGTGTGGGTGGTCCAGGTCATTAAACGTCCTCCTCATACTCATTTTTCAAGTATGAAGAGGATGTGCAGTTATGTCTGGCTCAAAAACTATTTTGCGGCGGGGATCACGCCTGACGCTGACGAACGGCTTCGAACAGACATACACCGGTGGCAACGGACACGTTAAGTGATGAAACGCTGCCGGCCATTGGGATGCTGATCAGTTCATCGCAGTGCTCACGCGTTAAACGACGCATCCCTTCACCTTCCGCCCCCATCACCAGCGCCATTGGACCGGTCATTTTACTTTGGAAAACGGTGTGATCGGCTTCGCCCGCCGTACCCACCACCCAGACGTTGTATTCCTGCAGCAAACGCAGGGTACGCGCCAGGTTAGTCACACGAATCAACGGCACGTTTTCCGCCGCACCGCTGGCCACTTTCTTCGCCGTAGCATTCAACGGGGCTGCGCGATCTTTCGGCACGATCACCGCATGCACGCCTGCGGCGTCAGCGCTACGCAGGCAAGCGCCAAGATTGTGCGGATCGGTAACGCCATCCAGTACCAGCAAGAAGGGTTTCTCCAGGCTCTGCAGCAGATCCGGTAAATCACCTTCCTGGTATTGCTTACCGGGTTTCACACGCGCCACGATACCTTGATGCACGCCGCCTTCAACCTGGCTATCCAGCCATTGACGATTGGCAACCTGCACCGGGATTCCCTGAGCTTCCAGTGCGAGGATCAGCGGCTGCAGGCGACGATCTTCGCGGCCTTTAAGGATAAAGACTTCCTGGAAACGCTGTGGATCGCGTTCCAGTAGCGCCTGCACGCTATGAATACCAAAAATTATTTCACTCATTACTTTGCTCAAGGTTGGATTTGATACGTTGAAAACTGGCCCATTCGGGCCAGCCATCTTCAGGCTTTAGGCTTCACCCGGCTTCTTCTTAGATACGCGCTTGGCCTTGGTGGCGGCGGCGATTTTACGGGTTTTTTCGGAGACTTTTTTGCCTTTTTTCTCAGTTTTAGCCGGTTGTTCAGCAACCGCAGACTTCTTCTCGCTGCGGAACGCTGAATCAGGCTCGAAAGTTCCCTTCTTACCGGCATCACGACGACGTTTAGCGGGCGGTTTGCCGCCACGTTTCTCACGCTCGCGCTCGGTTTTGCCTTCGCCACGCGGTACGCGCTTGCTGGAGATCAGCGCGAAGTCGATTTTGCGCTCGTCCATATGTACCGCGTCAACGCGCACTTCCACCGCATCGCCAAGGCGATAAGTGCGGCCGCCGGATTCACCAATCAGACGCTGGCCCACCGCATCGAAGCGATAATAATCGTTATCTAGTGCGGAGACGTGTACCAGACCATCAATAAACAGATCGTTAAGGCGCACGAAGAATCCAAAACCAGTCACGCTGGAGATCACGCCGTTGAACACGCTACCAACCTGATCTTGCATGAAGTCACATTTCAGCCAATCCGCGACATCACGCGTGGCTTCATCAGCACGACGCTCGGTTAGCGAGCAGTGTTGACCGAGCTGCAGCATCTGCTGCATATCGTAGTGATAACCACCGGTCGGCGTGGTGATGCCATCCACTTCACCCTTCTCTTTCGCCAGCAGATACTTGATGGCGCGATGCAGAAGTAAGTCCGGATAACGGCGAATCGGTGAGGTAAAGTGCGCATAAGACGCCAGCGCCAGGCCGAAGTGACCCCGGTTTTCCGGATCGTAAACTGCCTGTTTCATCGAACGCAGCAACATGGTTTGCAGCATTTCGGCGTCTGGACGATCGGCCACTTGCTTCAGCAGAGCAGCATAATCGGTTGGGTGTGGCTTAGCGCCGCCCGGCAAGCTTAAGCCCAGCTCGTTCAGTACGGTACGGAAGCTTTTGATGCTGTCTTCGCTTGGACGATCGTGATCGCGGAACAATGCAGGCTCTTCGTTTTTCTCAACAAAACGCGCCGACGCGATGTTAGCGAGAATCATGCACTCTTCAATCAGCTTATGCGCATCATTGCGTGAGGTGCGCTCAACGCGCTCAATGCGACGCTCGGCGTTGAAGATGAACTTGGCTTCGTCGGTTTCAAACGAGATGCCGCCACGCTGCTCACGCGCGGTCTCCAGCACCTGGTACATGTTGTGTAGCTCATGCAGATGGGGAACCTGCGCCGCATATTGTTCGCACAGATCGGCATCACCTTGCAGAATGTTCCACACTTTGTTGTAAGTCAGTCGCGCATGGGAATTCATCACCGCTTCATAGTGTTTGAAACCGGTAAGTTTGCCGCTGGAGGAGATGGTCATCTCACACACCATGCACAAACGATCAACCTGCGGATTCAGCGAGCATAAGCCGTTGGAGAGAATCTCCGGCAGCATCGGGATAACCTGCGACGGGAAATAGACGGATGTGCCACGCTGATGAGCTTCATCATCCAGCGGCGTACCCGGACGCACGTAATAGCTCACATCGGCAATCGCCACCCACAAACGCCAGCCGCCGCCGCGCTTTTTCTCGCAGAAGACCGCGTCATCAAAGTCGCGCGCATCTTCACCGTCGATGGTGACCAGCGGCAGCTTGCGTAAATCAACACGCCCACGCTTTGCCTCTTCCGGAACGTCTTCTTTCAGCTTAGCGACCTGCTTCTCTACCTCTTCCGGCCAGGTGTGCGGGATTTCATGGGTGCGCACCGCCATATCAACAGCAAGGCTGGTCCCCATATCATCGCCCAGCAGTTCAGTAACTTTACCGAGCGCTTTAGTGCGACGCGTGGCACGCTGAGTAATCTCAACCACCACCACGGAACCCATACGCGCATTCAGCGTTTCTTCCTGCGGGATTAGGATGTCGAAGCTCAGACGGCTATCGTCTGGCACCACAAATCCGGTACCTGCATCGGTAAAGTAACGGCCGACGATCTGGCTGTTACGTGGCTCAAGCACACGTACCACGCGCGCTTCGCGACGACCTTTACGATCGGCGCTGCCCGGCTGCGCCAGAATCACGTCGCCGTGCAGGCAGAACTTCATCTGTTCGGCAGAGAGATAGAAATCATCTTTCTGTCCTTCAACACGCAGGAAGCCGTAGCCATCGCGGTGACCAATCACTTTACCGCGGATAAGATCGAGACGTTCCGGCAGGGCATAACATTGACGGCGCGTAAACACCAGCTGACCATCGCGTTCCATCGCCCGCAGACGGCGACGCAGCGCTTCCAGCTGCTCTTCGCTGGTGATATTCAATTCCTGCGCGATGTCATCGCGGTTGGTCGGTTTTTCCCTTTTTTCTAACAGAGCCAGAATAAATTCGCGGCTTGGAATAGGGTTTTCGTATTTTTCAGCTTCTCTATCCTGAAAAGGATCTTTTGACATTACGGTTCCTCCGATGTCATTTAATTTGGATTGCCACCGGCGGTTCGGACAACAAAAGTTGGTACAGCGAGTCGTTGTTTTTGACCAAATCGGCCAGCGTGTACTTGTCCAGTTCCTTGAGGAATAGCTGGACCGCATCGTGCAATGCCTTACGCAAACGACAGGCAGGCGTAATCACGCACTCGTCACAATTCACCAACTGCAATGGCTCCATTCTACGCACCACATCGCCAATGACGATTTTTTCCGGGTCCATGCCTAAACGAATTCCGCCGTTTTTACCGCGTGTAGCGGCGACAAAGCCAGCCCGGCTAAGTTGGTTGATGATTTTAACCATATGGTTACGCGATACCCCATAGGTATCGGTGACTTCGGTAATGTTGGTCTGCTTACCTTCCGGTAACGTCGCCATGTAAATCAGGGCACGCAGACCATAATCGGTAAAACTTGTTAGCTGCACATATACCTCAGTGAATCATCGGACGTTATGGTTATGCGCCGGTCGGCGTGATGTTTAAGTATGATGATAAACCAGAGCGTGGTGGCCGGTGCGTTTTTTTCAGGCAAGTATCGATATTTGCAAGAAAAAATAGAGTGAGTGGGGTCAAAGATTAGAAATACAAAGGCCGGACATTGTCCGGCCTGAGGAGATTATGCGTCGAACGGATCGCGCAGAATCATGGTCTCACTACGGTCCGGGCCGGTAGAAATAATATCAATCGGCACGCCGGTCACATCTTCTACACGCTTAATGTAGTCGCGTGCCGCTTGCGGCAGACCTTCCACCGTTTTCACGCCAAAGGTCGTTTCGCTCCAGCCTGGCATGGTTTCGTAAATCGGCTCAATGCCTTCCCAACCTTCAGCCGCCAGCGGCGTGGTGGTCATTTCGCGGCCATCAGGCATGCGATAAGCCACACAGATTTTCACTTCTTTCAGGCCATCCAGCACATCCAGTTTGGTCATGCAGAAACCTGACAGGGAGTTGATCTGTACTGCACGGCGCACAGCAACCGCATCCAGCCAGCCGGTACGACGACGACGACCGGTCGTCGCGCCAAACTCGTTACCTTGAGCACACAGGAACTCGCCGGTTTCATCAAACAGTTCGGTCGGGAATGGACCTGCACCTACGCGCGTTGAGTAGGCTTTCACGATACCCAGCACGTAATCAACATAGCGTGGGCCAATACCAGAACCGGTCGCTACGCCACCTGCGGTGGTGTTAGATGAGGTTACGTACGGATAAGTACCGTGGTCGATATCCAGCAGCGTACCCTGCGCACCTTCAAACATGATCAGGTCGCCACGCTTACGCGCGCCGTCCAACAGATCAGACACGTCAACCACCATGCTGGTAATGATGTCGGCAACCGCCAGCGTATCACTCAACACTTTTTCGTAGTCAACTGCGTCAGTTTTGTAATAGTTAACCAGTTGGAAGTTGTAGAAATCGACGATCTCTTTCAGCTTCACCGCAAAGGTTTCTTTGTTGAAGAGATCGCTTACGCGCAGACCGCGACGAGCCACTTTATCTTCATAGGCAGGACCGATACCACGACCGGTAGTGCCGATAGCTTTGGCGCCACGCGCTTTTTCACGCGCTACATCCATTGCTACGTGGTATTGCAGAATCAATGGGCAGGCTTCAGAGATCAGCAGACGTTCACGTACCGGCACACCGCGTTCTTCCAGACCTTTCATCTCTTTCATCAGCGCTTCAGGCGACAGTACAACGCCGTTACCAATGATGCTGGTGACGTTTTCACGCAGGATGCCAGATGGAATTAAGTGGAGGACGGTTTTTTCACCGTTGATGACAAGTGTGTGGCCTGCATTATGGCCACCTTGGTAACGCACGACGTAATTCGCGCGCTCTGTCAGAAGGTCTACGATCTTACCTTTACCTTCGTCACCCCATTGGGTGCCCAGTACGACGACGTTCTTACCCATTTTTTCAAAATCACCGATTGCTTAAAAATGGATTCTACCACCTGACTTTTACTCTTTCAGCACTTTTAGCATACGATTGCGCTGTTTTTTGCCTGAGTTTTGCTCAGCTCACAACATGTTGGGTGAACAGTGGCCAACAGACACAACTGAGTCGTACGACATCACATTAATTTTTACTTATCCTCGCGCATGCATGCTGATCATGGCGTAAATCACCACGCCGGCCACCACTAATCCGCCACCAAAACGATGGAGGAGACGATCGGGTAATTGTGTCATCGCCAGGATCATGCGGCGCCAGGCACGTGGCATAAACATCGGCCCAAGACCTTCCAGCACCAAAACCAAAGCCAGCGCCATCCAGATGGTTGAGTTCATGATTTTTTCCCAAAAAAAAGGCCGACAACATTGTCGGCCTGGACTTTATATCAGTTCTTAACGCGTGGCGTTAGAGGGCGCTTTCATATAGCGGAAGAAATCGCTATCCGGGCTCAGCACCAACACATCCTGATTGTCTGAGAAGCTATTCTCATAGGCACGCAGGCTGCGGATAAAGGCGTAGAAATCCGGATCTTTGCTGAAAGCATCAGCAAACAATTTAGCCGCTTCACCATCACCTTCACCACGTGAAATCAGCGCTTCACGCTGAGCTTCTGCCAGCGTACGCGTCACCTGATAATCAGCCTGCGCGCGTAGTTTCTCTGCTTCTTCCTGACCTTGTGAACGCTGACTACGCGCTACCGCTTCACGCTCAGCGCGCATACGGTTGTAGATCGCGTCAGACACTTCAGTCGGCAAGTTGATCTGCTTGATACGCACGTCGACAACCTGAATACCCAACGCCGCCATGCTGTTCGGGTTTGGTGCCGGTTCGCTGCTATTGGTTTCACGCTCTACGCGTGCCGCCGCATTGGCAATCGCATCATCGGCTGCAGGAGTCTGAACGTCATCATCATTGCCCGCACTACCAGTGTTCAGCGCATCGCGAACGTCGGTGGTCAAACGGCCACGCGAATCGGTTACGATGTCTTTCACATCCAGACGACCCATTTCAGAACGCAGACGGTCACTGAATTTACGCTTCAGCAACACTTCAGCCTGAGAAACATCGCCACCACCGGTTGCGAGGTAGTAACGGCTGAAATCACTGATGCGCCATTTGATGTAGGAATCAACGATCAGGTCTTTCTTCTCTTTGGTAACAAAGCGGTCGGCTTGGTTATCCATGGTCTGAATGCGCGCATCCAGTGATTTCATGGTTTCGATAAACGGAATTTTGAAATGCAGACCCGGTGCGTACACCAGCGGTTTGTTTTCGTCATCACGCAGAACTTTACCAAAGCGCAGCACGATGCCACGCTGGCCTTCCTGCACCACGAACAGTGACGCGTAAAGCACCACCAGCACTACAATAATTACGGCGATGATTGGCTTACGCATCGATTACTCCCTCCCCTGGCGCTGGGTATCGTTGCGCAGCGCATTAGCGCGACGCTGATCCATGATGCTGTCTGGACTGTATGATGAAGTATCTCCACGGTTCGCACTGCTATCGGACGACGAAGGAGACTTCATTAAATTAGTCATTTTTTGACCGCCCTGGCCAGATGCCTGACCACCGCGCATCAGTTGATCCAATGGCAGAACGGTCAAATTGCTACCACGATCGCTGATTAATACCTTACGGGTATGGCTCAACACACGTTCCATGGTTTCAATGTAGAGACGTTCTTTAGTGATTTCTGGTGCAGCTTTATATTCTGGCAGCAAGCGGGCAAAGCGTGCTACTTCACCCTGCGCTTCTAACACCGTACGTTCTTTGTAAGCACGACCCTCTTCGAGGATACGCTGCGCCTGGCCATTGGCACGCGGCTGAACTTCGTTCGAATAAGCTTCAGCTTCACGAACATACTGTTCGCGGTTTTCACGCGCGGCAATCGCATCATCGAACGAGGCTTTAACTTCTTCCGGTGGACGCGCCGCCTGGAAGTTTACGTCCAGCAAGGTAATCCCCATGTTGTACGGACGGATAGTCTCGTCAAGTTCACGCTGCGTTTCGCTACGTACCACGGTACGACCTTCCGTCAGGATGCGGTCCATGGTTGAGCGACCAATGACGCCACGCAAGGCGCTGTCAGTGGCCTGACGCAGACTGTCGTCGGCGCTGGTCACGGCATACAGATAACGCTCAGGATCGGTCACGCGGTACTGCACGTTCATCTCAACGCGCACCACGTTCTCGTCGGAAGTCAGCATCACGCCAGACGCCGCCAGTTCACGTACCGCTTCAACATTCACGGCGCGAACTTGATCGATAAAGGTCGGTTTCCAGTTAAGACCAGGCTCAACCAAATGGCTGAATTTGCCAAAACGTGTAACGACGCCACGTTCCGCTTCTTTAATGGTGTAGAAACCGCTAGCCGCCCAGATAACGACTGCTGCTACGGCAACAATGCCAACCACTTTGCCACCGCTACCGCCGCTGCGTTGGCCATTGTCATTCTGTTTGCCACCGCCCAGTCCACCGAGTTTTTTACTCAGCTTTCGGAAGATATCATCCAGATCAGGTGGTCCCTGATCGCGACCTCCTTTATTTCCCCCAGAGTTGCCGCCTTGATTATTGCTGCTTCCCCACGGGTCGCGGTCCTGTCCGTTATTTCCGGGCTGATTCCACGCCATGTCTCTACTCCATTTATTGTATTTACGGTTTTACCCTTCATCTTTCGGATTGCAGCTGCGTTGGCTGCCTTCACGCATCCCAGTCACTTACCGATGTAAGCTCCTGGGGATTTGCTCAGTTGCCGCCTTGCCGCAATCCGAAATATTCGCGTAAAACCATAATATTTCGGCCTGCAACGATAATTACTACAACCTGAAATCTTTTTTGGGTAAGTGCGATTGGGCAATATCAAACAATATAACTGGCTAGCGACGGCTCTTGTTTACACAAACGACGCCAATCAACAATCGGCATACGCACGTGCAAACCCACACAGCCATCATCCTCATTCCATTCTTTTTCTATTGCATGTAGCTGATAAAAACGACTGCGTAAACGGCCAGCTTCCGGCGGCAGACGTAAGTCGTACTGCGCAATTTCACCGGCTAAACGCTCAGAAAGCGCCTGCCACAGCAACGGCAGACCCACGCCGCTCTGTGCAGATAACCAAACGCGAATCGGTTGATTCTCTTCGTTACGATCGATACGCGGCACAAAGTCCTCCAGCATATCGATTTTGTTCATGATCAGCAGCGCCGGAATTTCGTCGGCTTCAATCTCTTCCAGAACGTCGTTTACGGCATCAATGTTGTCATTAACGCGCAAATCCGCGGCATCAATCACATGCAGCAGTAATGTTGCCTGACGTGTTTCCTGCAGCGTGGCTTTAAACGCCGCGACCAAGTCGTGCGGCAAGTGACGGATAAAACCGACCGTGTCTGCTAACACCACTTCACCGACATCCGCCACATTCAGACGACGTAACGTAGGATCCAGTGTTGCGAACAGTTGATCCGCTACATAAACATCCGCAGAGGTGATCGCGTTAAACAGGGTTGATTTGCCGGCGTTGGTGTAACCCACCAGCGAGACCGTAGGCACGTCAGCTTTGGCGCGCGCTTGTCTGCCCTGATCGCGCTGTTTTTCGACGCGTTCAAGACGGGAGAGAATCTGACTGATGCGACCACGCAGCAGGCGTCGGTCCGTTTCCAGCTGAGTTTCACCCGGACCCCGTAAACCGATACCGCCTTTTTGGCGTTCAAGGTGTGTCCATCCGCGAACCAAACGGGTGGCTAAATGGCGCAACTGTGCCAGCTCGACCTGCAGTTTCCCTTCATGGGTGCGGGCGCGCTGGGCGAAAATATCGAGAATTAAGCCGGTGCGATCGATTACGCGACATTCGCACAGCCGTTCAAGATTACGTTCCTGAGCAGGAGTTAAGGCATGATCGAATAACACGACCGATGCTCCACTCGCTTTTACCGCATCGGCAATTTCAACTGCCTTTCCTTCACCGACAAAATATTTGGGATGTGGCGCTTTACGGCTGCCCGTAATGACTTGCAGCGCTTCAACGCCCGCAGAAGAGACAAGAGTTTCAAACTCCTGCAAATCTTCCAGCTCTTTGTCTTGGGAGAACCAGATGTGTACCAGTACGGCCTGCTCACCGGCATCATAACGGTCAAACAAGCTATAACCTCGCTAAAATAAAATAACCAGGACAGGAAAACGTGCTCGTTCTCCAGCCCTGGCTTTACGGCAGCGCAAAATTATTCTGCGTTATCGCCGTCTTGTTGTGGCTGCGACTGAGCGCCTTGGTTGCTTCCGCTGTGATGATAGTTGCTGCTACCACCGCTGCCGCCCGCGTTGTTGCTATGGTGCGACACTGGACGAGAAGGAACCACTGTAGAGATGGCGTGCTTATACACCATCTGGCTAACCGTGTTTTTTAGCAGAATGACGAACTGATCAAAGGATTCAATTTGCCCTTGCAGCTTAATACCATTCACCAAATAGATCGAAACCGGTACACGTTCACGACGCAATGCGTTCAAAAACGGGTCTTGTAAAGATTGCCCCTTAGCCATTCTATCTTTTCCTTATATGCTTGTTGTTTATTGCTTTAAGAACCGTGGTTCAGAAAAACTGCGTAAAAATTTGCGCACGATAACGGACCAATTGTACACAATCATCCCTGCTACGCACTAACTACCTTGAGCACCGCATTACGCGCTAACTCTGGCTCATCACTGTTTAACCAGTGTACTTCAGGCCAGCCACGTAACCAGGTCATCTGGCGTTTAGCGAGCTGCCGAGTGGCGCAAATTCCCCGATAAACCATTTCGTCGTAATCGATTTCACCAGATAAATAAGACCACATCTGGCGATAACCTACACAACGAATGGAAGGCATGTCCGTATGCAAATCACCTCGCGCAAACAGTGCACGAGCCTCCGCTTCAAATCCTGACGCTAGCATCTGGTCGTAACGCAACGCAATGCGTTGATGTATCAGTTCACGGCTCGCCGGTGCGATAGCAAACTGGTACACGTCGTAGGGTAACGCTTCGCCGGAGGTTTTTGTCAGTTCCGTTAAAGTTTTACCCGAAATAAAAAAAACTTCCAGTGCTCGCGAAAGTCTCTGCGGATCATTCGGATGAATACGACTACCGGCGACCGGATCGATTTCACACAGCTGGCGGTGCAGGACTTCCCACCCTTTCTCCGCCGCCATTTGCTCTATTCGCTGACGCACCTCGGGATCGGCCGAGGGCAACGGCGACAATCCTTCAAGTAACGCCTTGAAGTAGAGCATGGTTCCACCAACAAGCAACGGAATCTTCCCCTTTTGGGTAATTTCCGCCATTTCTGCCAACGCATCACGACGAAACTCTGCAGCGGAATACGCTTCCGCTGGATCGCGAATGTCCAGCAAACGATGGGGCGCCAGGGCTAACTCTTCTGCCGACGGTTTCGCCGTGCCAATATCCATCCCGCGATAGATTAAGGCAGAGTCAACGCTAATAAGTTCCACCGGAAGTTGCTGACGCAGCGAAATCGCTAATGCCGTCTTACCGGAGGCGGTAGGCCCCATCAAAAAAATTGCCTTTGGCCGGCTAGCCTGGTTTAGTTCACTCATGCTTCAACGCGTTCAGCGCGCTCTCAATCTCAATGGCCTGTAACAGACCTGAAGGCGGCGACTTCAGCAGTTGCGGACAAAGCCTTTCCAGCTCTGCCAGCAGTGCAATCGCCTGCGAGTGATTCCAGTGAGCGTCTTCTGCATCATCTCGACGCGCCAGCCATTGGGCCAACGTGGATGCAGAAACCTCTTGCTGCCGGGCCAGGTAGCCTAACAGTTCTGGAATCAAGATTTGTAAATTTTGTGTTCGTAACGGTAAAGGCACCGCGCGTAGCGTCACGTGCTGCCCTTCTCGTTGTAAATCAATGCCCATCAGGTTAAGCAACGCTGCGTGATCGGCGATAGCGGCCAGCTCGGGCGCGGCAATTTTCAGGCGTACCGGGATCAACAGCGGCTGCGGTTTCAAACCCTCTTCTCCAGGTTGCAGCTGGGCCTGTTTTAGCCACCGCGCGGCTACCGTCAGCGATAACAATTGCAACGTATTTCCGCGCTCCAGTAGCGCATAACGATCCTGAATTACGCTCAACACACGGCCAAAACTTTGCGCGTGGGCGGTCAGCGGCGCATCAAGCGTTTCCGGCTGACGTACTGACGTAGCAGCGGCAGGCGCGGGCGCAGCGCGTGGCGTTGCTGCCGCCGGCGTTTTGATTAACTGCTTATACGCATTACCTTCACGCGCACTGTAAACAGGTTCTTTATTCTGCCAGTTTGCACTCGCCGCCGCCGCAGAAGCACCACCGCTGCGTGGCGTGTTGGTGGGTTGAGCAAAGTGGTTCGCACCCGCCGCCTGGCGGTTTTCTGGCTGCCACTTAGGTGCAGGTTCTTCGGCGTGTAGAATAGGCAATTCCGGCGCGCGGCTGGCTTGCAGCACACTCATCACGCCTTGCCAGATAAAGTCATGAACCAGGCGCGACTGATGGAATCGCACCTCATGCTTAGCGGGATGGACATTCACATCCACCTGATGTGGGTCAATCTCGAGATACAGTACGTAAGCGGGCTGCTGATCGTCGCCGAGCTGCGTTTGATACGCCTGACGAATCGCGTGATTAATCAGCTTGTCGCGCATCATGCGTCCGTTGACGTAGCAATATTGCAGATCGGTAACCTGGCGCGAACCGTTAGGATCGGCCACCCAACCGCGCAGCGCTAAATCATCGTGCTGCCACTCAATGCGTAAGGCGTGCTGCATAAACGTGGTGCCGCAAATAGCACCTAAGCGTCGCTCTCGCTGCGCATCCTCACTGACCGCGCGATACTGGCGCATCAACTTACCGTTGTGGCTGAGCGAAATAGCAACGTCAAAGCGTGCCAGAGCAATACGACGAATCACCTCATCAATATGGGTGAATTCGGTCTTTTCGGTGCGCATAAATTTGCGGCGTGCGGGCGTGTTATAAAATAAGTCGAGCACTTCCAACGATGTGCCCACTGGATGTGCAGCCGGTTTCACCGTCACATCCATGTCGCGCCCTTCCGCATAAGCCTGCCAGGCTTCGCTTTGATCGGCAGTGCGCGAGGTCAGGGTTAAACGCGAAACGGAACTGATACTGGCGAGCGCTTCACCACGAAAACCGAGGCTCATAATCGCCTCAAGATCGTCGAGCGAAGCAATTTTGCTGGTTGCATGTCGCGCCAGTGCCATCGCCAATTCGGCTTTAGCGATGCCGCAGCCGTTATCGCGAATGCGGATGAGCTTGGCGCCGCCTTTCTCGATATCGACATCAATGCGCGTGGCACCGGCATCAAGGCTGTTTTCCACCAGCTCTTTTACGACCGACGCCGGACGCTCAACCACTTCGCCTGCGGCAATCTGGTTCGCCAGCTGCGGCGGTAAAATCTGTATTGGCATGGTGGTGATCCTTCTGGCTGGTTGGCTCACTGGGAGCCAACAATCAGGATTGCGGAATTTTTAAGTTTTGCCCCAGCATCACATTGCTCGACTTCATATTATTCGCCTGCATGATGGCTTTCGAGCTCACACCGTAGTGCGCCGCAATCGCAGTCAGCGAATCGCCGCGCACCACTTTATGTCGCGTCGGACGGCTTGTTGCCGCAGCGCTGACGCTGGATTGCGCCGGTACTTTCAGGCGCTGCCCCACCCAAACCACATCACGCTTCAGGCTATTCATCTCACGTAACGTCGCCATGTTCACGCCATATTTCGCCGCAATACCCGACAGCGTTTCGCCGCGCGTGACGGTATGACGCTGCGTCGCGCCGGTATATTGCACCGTGCCGGTCGCCGGGTTGCTGGCGACGCTAACCGCTGGTGCGCTGTCCAGCGGCCGGTTTTCCTCCTTTGGGATCGATTGCAGCGGATGCGTAAGGAAATAATTGCGCAGGCCTTTATAAATCGACTGAGCAATCTTCTCCTGATACGCGCTGCTGCCAAGCAGCCGCTCCTCCGCGGCATTACTGATAAAGCCGGTTTCGACCAATAAAGAAGGAATATCCGGGGAACGTAAAACGCCAAGGCTGGCATGTTCCGGCAGACGTTTATGCAACGGTGTAATGCCGCGTAGCTGTTGCAGGACTTTGACGGCGACGTCATAGCCTACACGCTGTGAATGACCGAACTGCAAATCCAGCACGGCCTGGCTGAGATAGGGATCGGCCTGGCTGTTCGCCAGCAGATCGCCTGCGCCGCCCAGCAGCTCAGATTGTTTCTCTTTCTGTTCCAGCCAGTTAGCCATTTCGTTATTGGCACGACGGTTAGACAGCACCCAAACCGATGCGCCCGTGGCGGAATGGTTCGGCGCGGCGTCGGCGTGAATGGATACCAGCAGATTCGCGTTCTCTTTACGCGCCACTTCAGAGCGGCCCATCACCGAAATGAAATAGTCGCCGTTACGCGTCAGCACCGGTTTAAACATCGGATCTTGATCCATCAGTGCCTTCAACTTACGTGCAATCGAAATGGTGACATTTTTCTCGTGCAAACCGCGCTGGCCGGAGGCACCGGGATCCTGACCGCCGTGTCCGGCATCAATCGCCACAATCACCACATCGTTGCGGCTTAACGCTCCACCGGGACGCACGGTGGTATTGCTGCTGCTGACGGCAGTAACCTGATTGGCATTGAACGGATTGCCCTGACTGCTGCTCGGGCTCTGGCTTTCATGTGCCGTGGTCACGGGGGCGGTGCGTTTCGCTGGCTGAGTGCCGCGGATGGTGAACACCACGCGATAATTATTGCCATCACGCTGCGTGCTAGCGCGCGTCTGCGCTGGCTGCGTCAGTTCGAACACCAAACGCAGGCTTTGCTTGTCCTTCGGCTGACTGTGGCGAATGCGCTGCACAATATTTTCGCCGCTAAAATTCAGCGGCAAGCCTTTAATCGCGCCGCTTTGACGGATATCTAGCACCACGCGGTTGGGATTATGCAGCGGGAAAAAGCCATACACTGGCTGACCATTAAAGCTCAGCGTGACGGTGGCCTGGCTATCGCCATTCTCAACTTTGATATCAGATAACGTGGCAGACAACGCCGAGGCAGAAAACAGGCACAGCAAGCCCAGTACAATGATTTTCATCCGTGACATCATGCCGGATCCCTGCCTTGCTCGAATTGGTTTAACAGCGCGTCGCCCGTCGTGGAAACCGCGCTAATTTCAGCTTCACGCGCCGCGTCAACATAGCGCAAGGTCAACGCTAAATCAGGCTCAGGCAATACGCCGGTGCCCTGTTGTGGCCACTCCACCAGGCAGAGCGCATCCCCCGTGAAGTAATCGCGGATGCCCATGAACTCCAGCTCTTCGGGATCGGCAAGACGATAAAGATCGAAATGGTACAGCGTGCGAGAACCGAGCTCGTAGGGTTCGACCAGCGTATAAGTTGGGCTTTTAACATTGCCTTGATGGCCGAGCGCCTGCAGAAAACCACGGCTAAAGGTGGTCTTACCGGCACCCAGATCGCCATAAAGATAGATCACCAGCGCGCTGTTGCAGACGCGCGCCAATTGCGCACCCAGATTCAGGGTTGCCGCCTCATCGGGCAAAGGGATAACACAGGTTTTCATGCTTTATTGTTGGATCATCTCTGGATTAACAAACTGCCATAGCAGCTCGAACAAATCAGTGGCTAACATGCCCCGAGTACCGCGCTGACGCGCGACGGCATCGGCTGTTGCCCCATGCGCGACACAGCCTGCACAGGCTGCATCAAGTAATGTCAGTTTTTGGCCTAGCAGAGCGGCAATCATTCCGCTCAGCACATCGCCCATTCCGCCGGACGCCATGCCCGCATTGCCAACATCTGCAATGGCGATATCACCCGCTGCACTGGCAATCACCGTGCCCGCGCCTTTCAGTACTACCACGCCACCGTAGCGTTTCACCAAGGCGCGCGCAGCATGTAAGCGATCACTTTCAATCTCGCTGGTTTTCACCCCAAGTAAGCGCGCGGCTTCGCCTGGATGCGGCGTAATGATGCGATTCTGACGGTTATCCTGCTTGATTGCCAGCAGGTTAAGCGCATCCGCATCCCAAAGCATCGGCTTTTCACTGGCCGTGATCTTTTTCAGTGCCTTCTGAGCCCAATCGCGCTGGCCGAGCCCCGGTCCAACGGCGATCACATCCGCCCACTCCAGCGCCTGGTCAAGGCGTTCATCGGTGAGCGCATCAACCATTAACTCCGGTCTCGCGGTGATAATCGGGCCAATATTATCTTCATGCGTCAGCACACGCACAAGCCCGGCGCCTGTTCGCAGCGCGGCTTCGCCGGTCATACGAATCGCACCCGCCGTACCGCTATCGCCGCCGACGACTAACAGCCGGCCTTGATCGCCTTTGTGTGAGGTAGCACGACGCGGTTTAAGCCAGCGCGCTAAATCCGCGGCGTCATAGCGTGAAATCGGCGCCTGTGCTGCGGTAAGGAACGGTGACAAGCCCAACTCATGGTTATGCAGGACACCAATGTAATCGCGCGCCTTGCCGGTCAGTTGGCCCGGTTTCAGCGTAATCATGCTCAGCGTGTGATCAGCAATGACCGTCTCGCCGGGCGTCGTGCCGTTAGCCGCCACTAAACCGGAGGGGATATCGATTGCCAGTACCGGTGCGGTATGCGTGTTGATGAGAGTAATGAGGCGATCGTAAGGCGCCGCAGGCGCACGATTTAGGCCGGTGCCGAGCAGCGCATCAATAATGACATCAACCTGCTCCGGCCAGGCCGAATCCGCCGCATGAATCACGCCCCCCGCCGCCAGCCACGCGTCTTGCGCCTGCTCCGCCTCTTCTGGCAAGGCTTTGCTGCCTTCACAGGCCAGCAGCGTTACGTTCAATCCTGCCGCCTGCGCCAGCCGCGCGACCACATAACCATCGCCGCCGTTGTTGCCATGCCCGCACAGGACCAACCAATGCTGCGACTGAGGCCACAGTTGGCGGGCTAATTCGTAGCTGGCTTGTCCAGCACGCTGCATCAGCTCAAACAGCGTTAGCCCCAGGCTATCAGCGGCATCGCGTTCCAGCTGCGCCATCGCCTGCGCAGGCCAGACAGAGTGTGTTAAACTGCACGCGTTTGCATCAATTGCCTGGTTTCTCATGTCATATCCTCTCGATCTTCAACAGCTCGCTCAACATATTAAACAATGGGGACGCGACCTCGGTTTCCAACAGGTGGGTATTTGCGATACCGATCTGAGCGCCGAAGAGCCCAAACTGCAGGCGTGGCTGGATAAGCAGTATCACGGCGAGATGGATTGGATGGCGCGTCACGGCATGATGCGCGCGCGGCCACATGAACTGCTGCCCGGCACGCTGCGCGTGATCAGCGTACGCATGAACTACCTTCCTGCCAAAGCCGCCTTTGCCAGCACGTTGAAAAATCCTCAGCTGGGCTATGTAAGCCGCTATGCACTGGGCCGCGACTATCACAAAGTATTACGCAATCGACTGAAAAAGCTTGGAGAAATGATTCAGGCGCATTGTGGCGAGCTCAATTTTCGCCCGTTCGTCGATTCCGCGCCAATTCTCGAACGCCCAATAGCCGCTAAAGCAGGGTTAGGCTGGACCGGCAAACATTCGCTCATCCTTAACCGTGAAGCCGGTTCATGGTTCTTTCTCGGCGAACTGCTGATTGATTTGCCGTTACCGGTGGATCAGCCACAGGAAGAACAGTGTGGACGCTGTGTCGCCTGCATGACCATCTGCCCCACTGCCGCTATCGTCGAGCCTTACGTCGTCGATGCGCGTCGCTGCATCTCCTATCTCACCATCGAGTTGGAAGGCGCAATCCCAGAAGAGTTCCGTCCGTTAATGGGCAATCGGATTTATGGCTGCGACGATTGCCAGCTGATTTGCCCGTGGAATCGTTACGGCCAGTTAACCGATGAAGACGATTTTTCACCGCGCGCGGTGCTGCATGCGCCGCCGCTCACCGATCTGTTCACATGGGATGAAGCCAAATTTCTGCGCATCACCGAAGGTTCAGCGATTCGGCGCATTGGGCATTTACGCTGGTTGCGCAATATTGCGGTGGCATTGGGCAATGCGCCTTGGGCAGAAGAAAATATGGCGGCATTAGAATTGCGGAGCGGCGAACATCCCCTGCTTGATGAACATATTGAATGGGCGATTGCACAGCAGTTGCAGAAACGCGCGGCGCAGGCGGTTGAGG
Source organism: Enterobacter ludwigii (assembly GCA_900068845.1). Taxonomy (GTDB): domain Bacteria; phylum Pseudomonadota; class Gammaproteobacteria; order Enterobacterales; family Enterobacteriaceae; genus Pantoea; species Pantoea ludwigii_A. The sequence continues at coordinate 44,773 of CEFQ01000004.1, read as the reverse complement.
TGCAGCCAGCGAAGAAACAGCGACTGGTGCGCGCGGTCGAAAAAGGCCTGCCACGTGATGCGTGATTGAGCAGTCGCACAGGATAAAACTCTTTTCCACATGCTGTGAATAAAATTATCCAACTGAATAGTGACGGAGATCGTAATTTCGTCTAAAAGGGAAGATCACAGATTGAAATACGTTTAACTAATTATAAATCAATTAGTTAACCGATTATTGTAAATATTCACGTCGTGTTTAACGCGCAGGGGTTTTTCCAGAGCTTGTGGATAACTCTGTTCAAAACAGTTTTAAAGAACGGGAAAACGCCGTCAGAACCTTGCAGGCACATTGTGGATAACCTGTAAGATAACTGCATCAGACATCAGCATTATCGGTACTCGCGAGGCGTGCAAAATTTCCAGAAAAAAACGATGTCGCATGCGATCAAAAAAGATCTGCAGCAGTTTTAATTCTGATTGCGCCTTAGGGCAAATAACATTAGTGAATATAAAAAAATTGGAGCGGGAAACGAGACTCGAACTCGCGACCCCGACCTTGGCAAGGTCGTGCTCTACCAACTGAGCTATTCCCGCATAATCTTCGTATTTTAGTCTGCTACTGCGTTGGCTGCCTTCACTTACCCTTGTCACTTACTGATGTAAGCGCAGAGAGATTCGTTCAGTTGCCGCCTTGTTGTAAACTAAAATACTTGATTCTGACTCTTCGTATTTTTGTCACAACAATCACGCTAACGACTAAATCCGTGATTTGGATGGTTAACTACAAACTTTGGAGCGGGAAACGAGACTCGAACTCGCGACCCCGACCTTGGCAAGGTCGTGCTCTACCAACTGAGCTATTCCCGCATTAGAGGTTTACTGCTTAACGAAACTTTGGAGCGGGAAACGAGACTCGAACTCGCGACCCCGACCTTGGCAAGGTCGTGCTCTACCAACTGAGCTATTCCCGCATTAGAGGTTTACTGCTTAACGAAACTTTGGAGCGGGAAACGAGACTCGAACTCGCGACCCCGACCTTGGCAAGGTCGTGCTCTACCAACTGAGCTATTCCCGCATTAGAGGTTTACTGCTTAACGAAAGTTTGGAGCGGGAAACGAGACTCGAACTCGCGACCCCGACCTTGGCAAGGTCGTGCTCTACCAACTGAGCTATTCCCGCATAATCTTCGTATTTTAGTCTGCTACTGCGTTGGCTGCCTTCACTTACCCTTGTCACTTACTGATGTAAGCGCAGAGAGATTCGTTCAGTTGCCGCCTTGTTGTAAACTAAAATACTTGATTCTGACTCTTCGTATTTTTGTCACAACAATCACGCTAACGACTAAATCCGTGATTTGGATGGTTAACTACAAACTCTGGAGCGGGAAACGAGACTCGAACTCGCGACCCCGACCTTGGCAAGGTCGTGCTCTACCAACTGAGCTATTCCCGCATTAGAGGTTTACTGCTTAACGAAAGTTTGGAGCGGGAAACGAGACTCGAACTCGCGACCCCGACCTTGGCAAGGTCGTGCTCTACCAACTGAGCTATTCCCGCATAATCTTCGCCTGTTTATTTGCTGCTGCGTTGGCTGCCTTCACTCGCACAGGTCACTTACTTAAGTAAGCTCGCTGTGACTCGTTCAGTTGCCGTCTTGCATCAAATGAACATGCTCGATTCTGTCTTTCGTTTCAAACTTTGCTGCTCCGTCCCGCATGAATTTCTTCACCGGTACGGGGTGCGCATTATACGAGAAATCCTTTCAGTCGCAAGAGTCTAAAAGCAAAATTTTGCGCTTTCCGCGCGTTCGCTGCTTTTATCGACAACCTGATGATTTCCTGCGCACCCGCGGAGGTTAAAGCTGCAGGAAGTGCTCGCGATAGTAAGCCAACTCGGCGACAGACTCACGAATATCATCCAGTGCCTGATGGCTGCCGGACTTTTTGAAGCCTGGCAAGATATCCGGTTTCCAGCGGCGCGCCAGCTCTTTCAGCGTGCTGACGTCGAGATAGCGATAGTGGAAATAGGCTTCCAGTTCAGGCATGTACTTGAACAGGAAACGACGATCCTGACCAATACTGTTGCCGCAAATCGGCGAGGTATTCGCCGGCACCCACTGTTTCAGGAATTCAATAGTGGCCCGTTCCGCGGCACGATCGTCATGCTCGCTGGCTTTGACTCGCGCCACCAAACCGCTATTGGTATGCGTGCGCACGTTCCAGTCATCCATCAACGCGAGCTGCTCGTCCGATTGATGCACTGCGAATACCGGACCTTCTGCGAGGATGTTAAGGTTGGCATCGGTCACGATAGTGGCGATCTCAATAATGCGATCGCGTTCCGGATCCAATCCGGTCATTTCGAGGTCGATCCAAATCAGGTTGTTTTCATTTCCAGCTGTCATGCGTTTCCCGCCTGTTGCCAAAGTCGTCATTAAACTCATTTCAGGTGTATCATAGACGTTTTGCCCAGCAGGGCGAAACCTGGCGAAAGCCGTGAGAGGATGCGTGAGTAAAAACAAACTGTCGAAAGGTCAACAACGCCGCGTAAGCGCCAACCATCAGCGTCGTCTGCAGCAACGGAGTGATAAGCCGGAGCCGGATGATAGCCTGTTTGGAGAAGCGGCTGATGGCGTGGTGATCAGCCGTTTCGGCATGCACGCAGACGTGGAAGATAGCGAGGGCGTTGTGCATCGCTGTAACATCCGCCGTACCCTTCGCTCGCTGGTAACGGGCGATCGCGTATTGTGGCGCGTGGCGATTGGTGGCGGTAAAGGGATTGTCGAAGCGGTACACGATCGCAAAACGGTGCTAACGCGTCCAGACTTCTATGACGGCGTGAAACCGATCGCTGCCAACATCGATCAGATCATCATCGTTTCAGCGATCCTGCCGGAACTGTCGCTTAACATCATCGATCGCTATCTGGTCGCGAGCGAAACGCTCGGCATTGAGCCCTTGCTGGTGCTGAACAAAACCGATCTTTTGGATGCCGAAGGACGCGCGTTTGTTGATGAGCAGATGGAGATTTATCGCAACATTGGTTATCGCGTGTTGATGGTTTCCAGCCACGCTAAAAATGGGATGGTTGAACTGGAAAGTGCCTTAACCGGTCGCGTCAGCATCTTTGCCGGTCAATCTGGCGTGGGCAAATCGAGCCTGTTGAATAACCTGCTTGGCCTGGATGTGGCGGCTGAAATTCTGACCAACGATGTGTCGAATGTTTCCGGCCTGGGTCAACACACCACCACTGCTTCACGTCTCTATCACTTCCCAGCGGGCGGTGATGTGATCGATTCCCCAGGCGTACGTGAGTTTGGTTTATGGCATCTTGAACCGGAACAAGTAACGCGCGGATTTGTCGAATTCCGTGAATTTCTCGGCAGTTGCCGCTTCCGCGACTGTAAGCATGATACCGATCCTGGCTGCGCCATCCGCGAAGCGGTAGAAGAAGGCAAGATTGATGTCTCCCGCTTCGATAACTACCACCGAATTCTTGAGAGTATGGCGCAGGTAAAGACGCGTAAAAACTTTTCCTCCGACGCAGATTAAGCAGTACAACGGCACATTCGCCAATGCACTGGGGCGCTGCTACAATCCGCCCCCCTTTTTGTTAACAATACGTCATTAAGCCAGGAGGCAACGGTGTTTGATCGTTTTAAACTCGGCCTGAATCATATTTTGCCCAAAAAAGGGCTCACCGAACTCGCCGGTTGGGGTGCCAGCCGTCGTGGTGGCTGGCTCACGAAAGCGGTCATCGACATCTTCGTCTGGTACTACAACGTGGATATGGCGGAAGCCAGCAAGCCACATACCAGCAGCTACCGCACCTTCAATGATTTCTTCGTGCGTCCGTTAAAAGAGGGGGCGCGTCCCATCGATCCTGACGCCACGTTACTGGCGCTGCCAGCCGATGGCGCGATCAGCCAACTGGGCCGCATTGCCGGCGATCAGATCTTCCAGGCCAAAGGCCACACTTACAGCCTGCAAGCGCTGTTGGCCGGTAACGACGATCTGGCGGATCAGTTCCACGACGGCGAGTTTGTTACCACTTACCTTGCCCCGCGTGATTATCACCGCGTCCATATGCCGTGTAACGGCGTCCTGCGCGAAATGACCTATGTGCCCGGCGATCTCTACTCAGTAAACCCACTGACCGCGCGTAACATCCCCAATTTGTTTGCGCGTAACGAACGCGTGATCTGCGTATTTGACACCGATCATGGCCCGATGGTGCAGATCCTTGTCGGCGCGACCATTGTTGGCAGCATCGAAACCGTGTGGGCGGGCACCGTTACGCCACCGCGCGAAGGCGTGATCAAACGCTGGCGCTATCCGTCTGCCGATCATGATGGCGCGGTAGTGCTGCTGAAAGGCCAGGAAATGGGTCGCTTTAAGTTGGGTTCCACAGTCATCAATCTATTTGCACCTAAACGTGTGAAGTTGGCTGAAAGCCTTGAAGCCGAAAGTAAAACCCGCCTCGGTCAGCCGCTGGCCATCGCCCTGCCTCAGCCTGGCGACAGCGTCTCACTTAGCAAATAATCCGGAATCTTTCCCGTGCGTGTTTTCCTCTTCCTCCTGCTGAGCCTTGTGCTCAGCAGTACTGTCTTTGCCGCTAGCGTTCCGCAATCCAGTCAGCTCAAGCAAGAACTGGATGTGGCTAAATCCGCGAAAAGCTCCCCCGCGCAAACCGAACAGGTTCAGGCGCTGGAAGCAGCGATAAATTTCCTAAACGAGCGCGATGAGTCGCTGGAGCGCGCAAAGCAGTATCAACAGGTGATCGATGATTTCCCGCGGCTCGCGCGCGAACTTCGTCAGCAGATCGCCACGCTTACCGACAACAGTAAATCGGTACGCAGCAATATGAGCAGCGCCGAGCTGGATCAAGAGTTGTTGCAGGTGAGCAGCCAGCTGCTGGAGGAAGGCCGCCAGGCACAGCAAGAGCAGGATCGCGCCCGCGAGATCAGCGATTCACTGTCGCAGCTGCCGCAGCAGCAAACGGATGCACGTCGCGCGATGACCGAAAGCGATCGCCGCGCGCAGAGTTCCTCGACGGCGACCACGCCGTTGGCGCAGGCGCAGATTTACGCGCGTCAGGCAGAAAATGCCGCCAATAAAGCGCGCGTGGACGAGTTAGAGCTGGCACAGCTCTCGGCGAATAATCGTCAGGAACTTGCGCGCATGCGAGCTGAAGTGCATCAGCGTAAAGCCACCCAGCTGGATAACTATCTGCAGGCGCTGCGCAATCAGCTGAATAATCAGCGCCAGCGTGAAGCGGAGCTGGCGCTGGAGCGTACCGAGCAACTGGCAGAAAACAGCGGCGACCTGCCGAGTTCGATCAGCGATCAGTTTCGCGTTAACCGCGAACTCTCCGCCGACCTCAATCAGCAAGCGCAGCGCATGGATTTAGTCGCTTCGCAGCAGCGTTTGGCCACCAATCAGACCCTGCAGGTGCGTCAGGCATTGAGCACGCTGCGCGAGCAGTCGCAATGGCTGGGGGCGTCAAATCTGTTAGGTGAAGCTTTGCGCGCTCAGGTGGCGCGTCTGCCAGAGATGCCGAAGTCTCAGCAGATTGACAGCGAAATGGGCCAGCTGCGCGTGCAACGCCTGCATTATGAAGATCTGTTAGAGCGCCAGCAGGATCTGCGCAAAGCCAGGCAAGATGACGGCACGCCATTCAGCAGCGATCAAGTGCGCATCCTTGAAGCGCAACTCAAAACCCAGCGCGAGCTGTTGAATTCCCTGATTTCCGGTTGCGATACGCTGATTCTGGAAATCACCAAGCTTAAAGTTTCCAATACGCAGCTGCAGGATGCCCTCGCCGAAGTAAAAGATGCGACCCATCGCTATCTCTTCTGGACCGCCGACGTCAACACCATCGGCCTGAATTTCCCGGTTGAGATGGCGCATGATCTTAAGCGTCTGCTGTCGCTGGATACCGCCGGCCAGCTCGGCAAAGCGCTGGCCATGATGTTCACCAATCGCGAAACCGTATTGCCCATTATTGGCGCGGTTTTGCTGGTTGGCTTCAGCATCAGCTCACGTCGCCACTACAACGCTTTTATGGAGCGCTCTGCCAGCCGCGTCGGTAAAGTGACGCAGGACCGCTTTAGCCTGACGCTGCGCACGGTATTTTGGTCGATCCTGGTGGCGGTGCCGCTGCCGGTGCTGTGGGCCGCGCTTGGCTACGGTTTGCAACATGCCTGGCCTTATCCGTTTGCCGTGGCGATTGGCGATGGCATTACCGCTACGCTGCCGCTGCTGTGGGCCTTTATGATCAGCGCCGCGTTTGCCCGTCCCGATGGCTTATTTGTGGTGCACTTCCGCTGGCCGCAAGCGCGTGTAGCGCGTGCGATGCGCTATTACTCGCTGTCCGTTGGGCTGATTGTGCCGCTAATCATGTTGCTGATCGCCTTTGCGAATCTCGACGATCCGCAATTCTCAGGCACGCTGGGACGCGTGTGCTTCATCCTGATTTGTGGCGCACTGAGTATCGTTACCGTCAGCCTGAAACGCGCCGGAATTCCGCTGTATCTGGATAAAGAGGGCAACGGCGATAACTTCGTAAACCGCATTTTGTGGAACCTGATGATTGCCCTGCCGCTGGTGGCTGCCCTCGCCTCTTGCATCGGTTATCTCGCCACTGCGCAAGCGCTGCTGGCGCGCCTGGAAACGTCAGTGGGGATTTGGTTCTTCCTGTTGGTGGTTTATCACATCATCCGCCGCTGGATGCTGATTCAGCGCCGCCGCATCGCCTTTGACCGTGCGCGTCAGCGACGTGCCGATATGCTGGCCAACCGCGCGCGCAGTGAAGAAGAGAAAGAGCAATCAACACCCGTGAATGCCGACACCATTGAGATAGAAGAACCCAGTATTGATCTCGATGAGATCAGCGCGCAGTCGCTGCGGCTGGTGCGTTCAATCCTGACGCTGATTGCGCTGGTTTCAGTGATTGTGCTGTGGTCAGAAATTCACTCCGCGTTTAGCTTCCTCGATAACATTCCGCTGTGGAATGCCAGCACCACCATTCAGGGCGTAGATAGCGTGCAGGCGATTACGCTGGGTGCGGTGCTGATTGCGATTCTGGTGCTGATTATCACCACCCAGCTGGTGCGTAATATGCCTGCTCTGCTGGAGCTGGCGCTGTTACAGCATCTCAGCCTGGCGCCGGGCACCGGCTACGCCATTACCACCTTGACCAAATATGCGTTGATGCTGATTGGCGGCTTGATTGGCTTCTCAATGATGGGCATTGAGTGGTCGAAGCTGCAATGGTTGGTTGCCGCGTTAGGTCTGGGTTTGGGCTTCGGTATGCAGGAGATTTTCGCCAACTTTATCTCGGGCTTGATCATCCTGTTCGAGAAACCGATCCGTATCGGCGATACCGTGACCATTCGCGATCTGACAGGTAGCATCACCCGCATCAACACGCGCGCGACTACTATTACCGATTGGGACCGCAAAGAGATCATCGTGCCGAACAAAGCTTTCATTACGGAGCAGTTCGTGAACTGGTCGCTGTCGGATTCGGTCACACGCGTGGTGCTGACAATTCCGGCGCCGGCCAGAGTCAACAGCGATGAAGTGACTAACATTCTTAAGCAGGCGGCCGACCGCTGCACCTACGTGCTCGATATGCCAGCGCCGGATGTGTTCCTGGTCGATTTGCAGCAAGGTATTCAGCTGTTTGAACTGCGCGTGCATGCGGCAGAGATGGGACATCGTATGCCGCTGCGCCATGAGCTGCATCAGCTGATTCTGCGCGGCTTTGAGGAGCACGGCATTGAGATGCCGTTCCCACCGTTCCAGGTACGCATGGAGACGCTAGGAAAGCAAAACCCTGCGAGCAACGGTGCGCCCGCCAATAAGACCTTCAAATCTGGCGGATTATAAAAACAAAACGCCCGGCATCAGCCGGGCGTTTTTGATTACCGCTCAGTGTTTATCACTTCACAAACTCTTCGCCCTGTGCGATATCTTTCTTCAGCGTTTCCAACATACCGTTCAGCGCCTGCTGTTCGAAGGCACTCAGCGTCCCCAGCGGACGGCGTTCGACGATGCCGTTTTTACCCAGCAGCAGCGGCTGCGAGAAGAAGCGGGCATATTCGCCATCGCCTTCCACATATGCGCACTCCACCACATTGGCTTCACCTTGCAGGGCACGAATCAATGACAGGCCAAAACGCGCCGCCGCTTGTCCCATCGACAGCGTCGCCGATCCGCCGCCGGCTTTGGCTTCGACGACTTCGGTGCCCGCGTTTTGAATACGTTTGGTGAGATCGGCCACTTCCTGCTCGCTGAAGCTCACGCCTTTCACCTGCGACAGCAGCGGGAGGATAGTCACGCCTGAATGCCCGCCTACTACCGGCACTTCAATCTCGTTAGGCTGTTTGCCTTTCAGCGCCGCGACAAAGGTATTGGCGCGGATGATATCAAGGGTGGAAACGCCAAACAGGCGATTCTTATCATATACGCCGGCTTTCTTCAGCACTTCAGCCGCAATGGCCACCGTGGTGTTCACCGGATTAGTGATGACGCCAATCAGGGCTTTCGGCGCGGTGCTCGCCACCTGTTCGATCAGGTTACGCACGATGCCGGCGTTGACGTTAAACAGATCGGCGCGATCCATGCCCGGTTTACGCGCCACGCCAGCGGAAATCAGTACTACATCGGCACCCTGCAGCGCAGGTGTGGCATCTTCACCGCTGAAGCCTTCCACGGTGACTGCCGTAGGAATGTGGCTGAGGTCAACCGCCACGCCGGGCGTGACCGGGGCGATATCATAAAGTGTGAGAGCTGAGCCTGCGGGTAATTGCGTTTTAAGCAGTAGTGCGAGCGCCTGGCCAATACCACCAGCGGCACCGAGAACGGCAACTTTCATCCTGAACTCCTTATTAAGGTGGGGCAGAGATATGCCGAAAATCCATCAGGTTACGAGTTTAATCAACTTCTCAGGCGATAGCGACTAAACCTGTCGCGCACTTAACACTACGCCGCAATCGGCTCCCGAGACATCTCCACTTCAGAAGTCGCCTGAATGATACATTCGCAGCCAGAACACAATGGACGGCAATGATCATCGATATAGTTGTCACCACATCAATAATATAACAACTTCGCAACCTTCGCTTTGCGCGCCCACCCGCGATTTTGGTGCAACATAATATTCTGTTATTATGCCCGCCCCGCAGGTCATTACCGCGATTCTCTTATCAGACTTATTGCATAAAAATTCATCTAAATGCATAATAATTTATCTGCCGTGGGCCTGTTGCCCTCTGCAACCCTCTTTTTATTGGTAGCTTATGCGAAACCCATCGAAACAAGACGACTTGATTAAGGCGTTTAAAGCCTTATTGAAGGAAGAGAAATTCAGCTCCCAGGGCGAAATCGTGCAGGCGCTGCAGGAAGACGGCTTCGAGAATATCAATCAGTCCAAAGTTTCTCGTATGCTGACCAAGTTCGGCGCAGTGCGTACCCGCAACGCCAAGATGGAGATGGTTTATTGCCTGCCTGCTGAACTCGGCGTACCCACCACCACCAGCCCGCTGAAGAATCTGGTGCTGGATATCGATTACAACGATGCGTTAGTGGTGATTCATACCAGTCCGGGTGCAGCACAGCTGATTGCTCGCCTGCTGGATTCTCTCGGCAAAGCAGAAGGGATTCTCGGCACCATCGCCGGTGATGACACCATCTTTATTACGCCCGCGCGCACCTTCTCGGTGAAACAGCTACACGATGCTGTACTGGTTTTATTCGAACAAGAGCTATAAAAATCTGCTGATTACCGGCGGATCTGCTGTCGGTAATCCCAATCCTCCCGCATGCTTCGTAACCAATCTGTTACAAATCCCTTTGTAAATAATAAGTTATCCATATGCCCAGCGGTTCTTTTCACTTCTGTGGATTGGTACGACCTTTGCCCCTGCTTAACTTTATGCGCTATTTTACACTGCTTTACTTATAGTGATTAGTGTCATTAGCTCCCCATAGCGTACTCGTTAGCGAGATCAACCATGATCTTTCGCACTAAAAGATAATTTGATGTAGATCATTGTTTTTGCTTTGAAATACACCCGACTGGTTAATGTTTGGGCGTTTTTTATAACTCCTGGTTCTAAAAAAGTGCCATAAGGATAAAGAATTACAACCAAACATTATTAGCTAGGTATTAATTTCGTGGGTTATTAGATCTATACTTAGTTTCGTGATGCAAATCACACGAAAGAAAAAGATAAAAATAGACGACGAGGAAAAATATCATGAACGTTAAAACTACTATCGCAACACTAAGCATTCTCTCTGCCCTGTCATTTGGTGCTTTTGCAGCAGATTCTATTAATGCCGAGCAGGCAGCAAATCTGCAATCCGCAGGCACTATCAGCGTCAGCGGCGTGGGCGGTTCACCTATGGATATTCGTCAGCAGCTAAACGATAAAGCCGATCAGCAAGGCGCTAAAGCGTACCGCGTGATCGAGGCGAATACCGGTGACAACTATCACGTTACCGCTGAACTGTACAAATAAGTTACTGATTCAAGACGCAATGTGAACGGTGACCCGTTTGAGACGCACTTGCCTCTCAGGTTACTGAACCCAATTTCAGGAGAGTGAATCATGAAAACCAAATTTACTGTCGCAGTGCTGGGCCTGGCTTCTGTACTTTCTTTCGGCGCAAGTGCCGCAAGTCTGGTTTCTAACCAACAGGCCGAACAGCTGCAATCTCTGAACCAAACCATCAGCGTGAGCGGTGTTGACGGCGACCAAACCAACGTTCGTCAGGAACTGTCACAGAAAGCTGACGCTCAGGGTGCCAGCCATTACCGCATCATTGAGAGCAACCGTGGCGATACTTTCCACGTCACTGCTGAACTGTACAAATAATCATTAATCGAACGTCCGGCGCCTTAAGAGTGCCAGGCAATAGATCGACGACCCGCCCACCCATTTCTGCCGCAGGTTGTTGATTAAATGAGGAGAAAATTATGAAAATCAAAACAACCATCGCAACTGCTAGCCTGCTTTCCCTGTTCGCCTTTGGTGCTTCTGCAGCACAACTGGTGACTGAAGAACAGGCGCAGAATCTGCAACCTACCGGCAGCACTGTATCAATTAGCGGAACCGGCGGTTCACCAATGGATTATCGCGCTGAGCTTTCTCAAAAAGCCGATGCGCAAGGCGCCAGCGCTTATAAAGTGATTGAAGCCAAAACCGGCGACAGTTATCACCTGACCGCTGAGCTATATAAGTAATTCCTCGTCAATTAAGACGAACCCTTTGGCCCCGCTCGCCGGGGCCCTTTTTTACTTAACGTTGAAGCGGAGCTGACCTTCCAGCTCCTCTTCTGCTTCATCAAATAACAGGATCAATGCGCCATACCGGCGTTTCTGCCCTTTCCCGAGATTTACAAACTCAATGTCTAGCGGCAACGGCAGTTGCTCACCCACCAGCGCGTCCCAAAGATCGTCCAGATCGTTGATAGCGAGATCGGTTAGCGCAAAACGATCGCTAAACTGTCGATAAAAATGGGCTTGATCGACAATCTCGTCGAAATCGAAACGCTCGGTTCTCATCATGACGCCCTCTTAGTTGTCGCGGCTAGCTTAGTCCGCCGAGGTGCAGCGCTTTCACTTCCAGATACTCTTCCATCCCCAACACCGAACCTTCGCGTCCCAATCCTGACTCTTTTATGCCACCAAACGGTGCCAGTTCAGTCGATACTGCACATTCATTAATGCCGATCATGCCCGCTTCTAGCGCCGCCGATACGCGGAACACACGCTGAAGATTCTGGGTGTAGAAATATGCTGCCAGGCCAAACTCGGTATTATTGGCGCGTTCAATCACATCGGCTTCATCGTCGAAGCGGAAGCACGCCGCAACCGGACCAAACGTCTCTTCCTGTGCCAGCTTCATCTCCTCATGCGCTTCTGTAATCACCGTTGGTTGCCAGAAGTTGCCGCCAAGGGGGTGACGTTCGCCGCCGATCAGCAGTTTGCCACCCTTGCTCACTGCATCTTTGACGTGCTCTTCCACTTTTTCCAGCGCGGACGGCTCAATCAGCGGGCCAACAATCACGCCCTCTTCCACGCCGTTACCGACTTTAAGTTGGCCCACTGCATCTGCCAGCTGATTGACGAAGCGATCGTACACCGCGTTATGCACATAGAAGCGGTTAACGCTTACGCACACCTGTCCAGCATTACGGAATTTGTTGGCAATAGCGCCCTGCACCGCCGCATCAATATCTGCGTCATCAAACACGATATAGGGCGCGTTGCCGCCTAACTCCATCGACACCTTTTTCATGGTTTCCGCGGCGTTACGCATCAGCGTTTTGCCCACGGCGGTTGAACCGGTAAAGGAGATTTTGCGCACCACCTTACTGGCCATAATCGCGTCGCTGATGGCATGCGTATCGCCCGCCACCGCATTGAGTACGCCAGCAGGTATACCGGCTTTCTGCGCCAGCGCCAGCAGCGCGAAAGCGCTAAGCGGGGTGTTATTGGCGGGTTTAATGATGCCGGTACAGCCGGCGGCCAGAGCCGGACCGAGTTTGCGCGTCAGCATCGCCATCGGGAAATTCCACGGCGTGATCGCGGCAACCACACCAATCGGTTCACGCGTTGCCAAAATGCGCGAGCCAGATTTAGCCGGTGGAATGATTTCACCATTGGCGCGTTTCGCCTGCTCGGCAAACCACTGAATAAAGCTGGCGGCGTATTCCACTTCGCCTTCAGCTTCTTTAAGCGGTTTACCCTGCTCGGCCGTCATCAGTTGGCCCAGCCAGCTTTTGTTTTCGATGATTAGCTGATACCAGCGATTGAGGATTTCGGCACGCGCCTTAGCGGTTTTATCGCGCCAGGCAGGAAAGGCTCGCTGCGCGGCGGCAATCGCCTGTTCGGTTTCTTGCTGACCGGCTTTTGCCACCTTCGCTAAGACTTCGCCGGTCGCCGGATTGGTCACATCAAAAGTAGCGCTAGCGTTATGCCATTGACCATCCACGAAATAGCCGGTCTTGAATAATTCGTGATGTTGCAGGGAAGTGGACATCGGGGTTCTCCTGTCAGTTTGCGTCCTGTCAGGAAAGTATAGATGCCAATATCAGAGGTTTTTGTGTCAGCGTGGGATCTAAAAGGCCGCTGCACAATGCAGCGGCCAGTTTCAGATTTGTATTAAGGTGTTCTGGTACTTATCCAGCATCTGCGTCAGCCTTTTCACCGGTTCGGTGACATTATCCGGGGCAGAATAGTGCTGCAGCTTCTCCTGATAAATCTCCAGCTCCTTTAACAACCGCTCGAAGTAATAGCGGCGCTTTTCGTCGCTGGTCGCCGAGATGATGCTATCAGCGGTTGAGCGCAGCTGGCGGTGATAGGCGGACAGCTCCGCGTTTACCGGTACTTCGGCATTACGCAGGCGTTGATGCCCGATAATCAACGTCAGGGCAATGCGATATTTGTCGATATCGCCAGGGAATAAGTTGAGCAGCAAGAACAGTTGCTGATACAGCGCCGGCAAATGGTTTTCACGACGACGGGCCTGGTTAGTGGTAAGTGCGGCAACCGCAGCATACATAAAGCGATTCAGCAGCTTACGTCCGGTACGCTCTTTCGATTTATCACGAATCAGCAGGATCACCATCATCGCCACAAAGCAGCCGATCACCTGGCCTAATACGTTGTCGAGGAAGACGTTGAACTCGAACTTCATCGGGTTATCCAGCACCAGCACGTTGAGGGTACCAATCAGCGCACCCAGCGTGCCCAACTGGCGGCGCTGTACGAAGATGCCGCCGATAAAACCCAGCGCGCCGATGGCGATACACAGCAGCAATGCGCTTTGCTGGGTCGCGGGCAGAATAAAGATGAAGTAGAGCGCACCGAGCGGCACCGCAACCGTCATGCCGTAAAGGAAATCTTTCGCCACCATCAGCGGATTCGGCATACGCATCGCCAGCGCGGTAATCACCGCCAGCATCACCATGCAGCCGCTGCCCGATGTCCAGCCGGTATACAGCCAGAACAGCGAACCCAGTGCGGTAGCGGCAAAGGTGCGCACACCATTGATCATCGCGTGATGGGTTTCTGCGGAACGCGCCTGAATCACCACTTCGCGCTGCAGAATGCTCTCTTCCAGCGTGGTGATGCGGCTATTGCTTTTGATTCCGTTAATCAACAGCAGATATTCGGTTGCCGCACCAACCCAACTCGCCAGCGTCACCGGCACGGTTTTGCTGCTGACGGCAATCAAGCGACGCATGACTTTCATGCGCTTATGCACATCGTTAACGTTGTTGACCTCTTTTTCGATCAGCAGACGATAGTGCGGTGGAATGTATTCCGGGCGCGAGTTTTGAATCAGGAAGGTTTCGGCGGCTTGTGTGATCAGCGTCAGCGACAAGGTGTTGAGCATTTGCAGCCGGCGGCTGGAGTTTTTCCAGCGTGACGATTCCATCATCAGTTGGCCGCGCATGCCGTTGAGTGCCGTGGTGCGACGCACTAACGCGCTCCAGGCTTTATCCACTTCGTCTTTGTCTTCGTGCGCGACGCACAGCTGCAGCAGTTTGTAGTGCGCCACCAGCAGTGCATCCACTTCCTGCTCAATCACTTTTTTGATCGAACGCGGCGAGAACAGCATGTCGGCGAGAATCGCACATAGAATACCGATGACGATTTCACTGCAGCGCTCAACCGCGTATTGCGGCGCCAGCGTTAAGCCGCCGCTGGCATCTGCCGTGACCACGATAATCAACGCAGTGTAACCGGCGAGGCCAAGTGCGTAGGAGTTCTCCACTTTGATCAGCGAAGAGAGCCAGACACACAGACCTGCCCACATACAGCACAACAACAACATGACCACCGGCGCACGCACCGTGGCGATCATAATGGTGAGCGCGGCGATACAGCCAATAAAAGTACCAATGATGCGCAGGATGCCACGATAGCGCAGTGCGCCAGAATAGGGATCACCCCCCGCAGCAAAAGCGGTGCCACCGGCCACAATACCGGCGGTCATTACCGCCCAACGCGGCGTTTCCAGATTGAAGTGAAAGCCAATCATCAACGCCGCAACCAGCGCGAAGGTTAGCTTCACCGGGAAACGCAAAAACTCAATCATATCGCCCTCGCTTAACCAAACTCACGCAGGCGATTAAACAGCTGTGCCAACGGCGAGACTTTAGTTTCGCGATCCTGCGCACCGGTGATCACCACCGTTGCTGTGGTACCTGCCGGGAAGCGGTTACCCGGTTGATCGTCGAGACGAATACGCACCGGCACACGCTGTGCCAGACGCACCCACTCAAGATTTGAGTCGATAGTCGCCATGCCTTTGCTGTCGCTGCTGCTGCTGCTGTTCGTCACGCCCGCCGCGATACTGTCGACGGTGCCGCGCAGTACCGCGTTGCTACCCAACGGCGTGATTTGTGCGCGGAAGCCCGGACGCACGCCATCCAGTTTGGTCTCCTCCATATACGCCAGCACGTAGAAGGAGTGCTGTTGTACCAGCGCAACCGCCACCGAACCGCGCGTGATGAATTCGCCCTGATAGACATTCAGGTTGGTCACCCAACCGTCTGAAGGTGCTTTGATGGTGGTGCGATCGAGGTCGATCACCGCCAGATCGCGCGTGGCCACCGACTTCGCCAGCTGATGTTCGCTGGTTTGCAGATCGTTATTGGATTGCTCAATCGCCTCACGCGACATGGCGCTGGTACCCAACTGATTGCGGCGACTGGCTTCACGGCGTTTTTCACTTACCAACGCCTGGTAATATTCGACGTCTGCCTGAGCTTCATCCAGCGCTTTTTGGTAGCGCGGACGGTCAACCACAAACAGCGTGTCGCCTTTTTTCACCAGCTGATTGTCGTGTACTGGCACGTCAGTGATGATGCCGGTGACATCGGGCGAGATCGCCACGACATCGGCAGAGAATTTGGCGTCACGCGTCCACGGTGATTCGGTGTAGAACACCCAGGCGCGGAAGATGATCACGATTGCGATGACAACCAGCAGGAGTGTAATCGCGTATCGCGCGATTTTTCTTATTAGCGCTTTCACTTAAAAAACCTCAGACGAATAAACGGGATACAAGGTAAAACACACAGCAATACAGCGCAGTGTTAAACAGTGCTGGATGCCAAACCAGATCGTAGATCCCGCTGGGCGTTAGCACGCGTTTCACCAGCCAGAACAGCGCCAGTGAAACCAGTAGTTCAATGAAGATGGGCGGAAAAGACAGCCCGAATACGACAAATACCGGAAGCACACTCATTTCGGATCCTTAGTTCGACCTTGCCGGATTGCACCGATACCTGCCCACATGCCTTGTAGCACGTTGGGTTTACGATCAGGGGATGACGGATAAACTGATGGCAACATTCAGGCCGCGTTGAGCTAATCATAGCGTATCATCGGGTTAACACAGCCGTGTTCAGGTGCAGTGAAGAGACCCAGCGCGCTTATAGTAACGCGCTTGACTATACGTTTTCTACATATTGTGAGCTAAATCACTTTTTAGTCAGAGTAAACAATGGATCGACTTAAAAGCATGTCCATTTTCGCCAAAGTGGTTGAATTAGGTTCATTTACCGCCGCGGCACGCCAGCTACAGCTTAGCGTTTCGTCTATCAGCCAGATAGTCGCCAAACTGGAAGATGAGTTACAAGTTAAATTACTCAATCGCAGCACGCGCAGTATTGGCCTGACCGAAGCCGGAAAGATCTACTTTCAGGGCTGTCGCCGTATGTTAGCTGAGGCTTCCCAGGTTCACGAGCAGCTGTATGCCTTTAACAACACACCGATCGGTATTCTACGGATCGGCTGCTCATCAACGATGGCGCAAAATGTGTTATCGGCGATGACCAGCGAAATGTTACGCGAATATCCGGGTTTGAGCGTCAATCTGGTGACGGGCATTCCAGCACCGGATTTGATTGCCAATGGGCTGGATTTGGTGGTGCGCGTGGGTGCATTGCAGGATTCAAATCTGTTCTCGCGTCGTCTGGGCGCGATGCCGATGGTGGTATGCGCGGCGAAGAGTTATCTGGCGCAGCACGGCACACCGGAAAAACCCGGCGAGATCGATAATTTTTCCTGGCTGGAATATAGCGTGCGCCCAGATAACACCTTTGAACTGGTTGCGCCGGAAGGATTGGTGACACGTCTTACGCCGCAAGGCCGCTTCGTGACCAACGATTCACAGACGCTAATTCGCTGGCTTAAAGCGGGATGCGGTATCGCTTATGTGCCGTTGATGTGGGTGATTGATGAGATCAGCGCGGGTGAGATCGATATTTTGTTCCCTCAATATCACTCGGAGCCGCGCCCGGTGTATGCGCTCTATACCGAGAAAGATAAGCTGCCGCTGAAAGTGCAGGTGTGTATTGATTATCTGACCGAGTATTTCAAGCAGGTCGCGCAGCAGTATCAGCAGCATCGGAAGGGGTGATAATGCTCAGGTCGCCATGAATGGCGACCTGACAACATCTGATGGGGTTACGCGGTACCACCCACGGTGATTTTATCCAGCTTCAGTGTCGGCTGACCAACACCTACCGGCACGCTTTGTCCCTCTTTGCCGCACACGCCTACACCTTTATCCAGCGCCAAATCGTTGCCGACCATTGAGATCTGCTGCATCGCTTCAATGCCGGAACCGATCAGCGTTGCGCCTTTCACCGGTTTGGTTACTTTGCCGTTCTCGATCAGATACGCTTCTGAAGTAGAGAACACGAACTTGCCAGAGGTGATATCGACCTGACCGCCGCCAAAGTTCGGGGCATAGATGCCGTATTCCACGCTTTCAATAATATCCTGCGGCGTCGATTTACCCGCCAGCATGTAGGTATTGGTCATACGCGGCATTGGCAGGTGCGCGTAAGATTCACGGCGACCATTACCGGTTGGATTAACGCCCATCAGGCGCGCATTCAACTTGTCCTGCATGTAGCCTTTCAGCACACCGTTTTCAATCAGCATGTTGTATTGACCCGGCACGCCTTCATCATCAACGGCCAGCGAACCACGCAGGCCTTCAATGGTACCATCGTCAACCACGGTACAAAGTTCTGAAGCCACCAGCTGGCCCATTTTGCCGCTAAATACCGATGTTGCACGACGGTTGAAGTCACCTTCCAGACCATGTCCTACCGCTTCATGCAACAGCACGCCTGGCCAGCCCGCACCCAACACCACCGGCAGCATACCCGCGGGTGCCGCCACGGCGGAAAGATTGACCAGCGCCATGCGCACGGCTTCACGCGCCCAGGCATCAGCACGCACATCACCACTTTCATCGGCTAGGAAGAATTCATAACCGGTACGCGCGCCGCCGCCGCTCGAGCCACGTTCGCGCTTACCTTGATCTTCCACCTGCACGCTGATGGAAAGACGCACCAGCGGACGAATATCCGCCGCTAGCGTGCCATCAGTGGCGGCCACCAGCACTTGTTCATAGACGCCGCTCAAGCTGGCATTAACTTCCTGCACGCGCGGATCGGCCGCGCGCGCCACTTTATCGACGCGGTGCAGCAGGGCAATTTTGTCTTCACGCGTCAGGCTGTCCAGCGGATTGACTGGCGCATACAGCGAACGATTCAGCACCGCCGACAAGGTGTGCGCTTTACCGTTGCCTTGTTCGCGCACGATGCTGCGCGCCGCTTCAGACGACTGACGCAGCGCATTCAGGGAAATCTGGTCGGCGTAGGCGAAACCGGTTTTCTCACCGCTCACGGCGCGGACGCCAACGCCCTGATCGATGTGGTAAGAACCATCTTTGATAATTTTGTCTTCCAGCACCCAGGATTCGTGGAAACTGGACTGGAAATAGAGATCGGCATAATCCAGACGACGTTCTGAAAGCTGCCCTAACAGGGAATAAAGGTCCTGCTGATTAATGCTGTTCGCAGTTAGCAACTGCTCACTTACCAGATTCAGAGTCATCGTTTCTCACTCATTATGTGCTCGGATAGTCATAGCCTGCGGCAATTACCCGACGGCGTCAAATTCACTTCTTATTGTCTTCACGCGGTTTGCGCAGGACTTCATTGATTTCCGGCTTATCCAGCGGCCCGCTAATGTGGTAGCGCAGCAGTGAAATCTTGTTCCACAGTGGCCCCAATACTTTACTGGCGGCAAATACCGCAGCGCCGACCACCGGATTGATCACGAAGGCGGTGGCTACGCCGACCGAAGCGGAAATTTCCGGTGCGACCACCGCTTCCATGTCGATCTGCCGCTTCACCAAATCGATATTGCCCTTCATGGCGATATCCGCTTCCAGACCATCCACTAGCAGGTTATCGGTACGCATCACGCCATTTTCAATCCATGCGGTGCCGTTGATCGAATCGAAATAGAAGCCATCACTAAAGGTGTCGCTGAAATCAAAGCGCATCTTGCGTAACAACGCATCAAAGCTAAACAGACGCAGCAACTGCCCCGCGCGACCGGTATTGACATCGGCGATCTGGCCTTTGCCAAAGTGGGTTTTCAGCGTACCGCTCAGCGTCTCTTCCGATGGCTGCCACGGTGCAGAGCGCCAGTGCAGATCGTAATCGAGCTTAAACGGCGCATCGCGCAGCGGCGTGTTCATGCCAAACCAGTTGGCAGCGTCATTAATATTGTCGCCGCTCAGGCTGCCTTTCAGCGAAGTGCGCTGATCGCCAGGTTTATTGACCCATTCACCTGCCACATTGAGTTTTGAGCTGCCGGAATCAATCGAACCGTTAGTAAGTGCTAACGTATCGCCTTGCGGCTGTAGCTTCGCCTGCATGTGACCAAATTTCTGTCCGCGCAACCAACACTCATCACAGTTGAGCTGCAACGCAGGCCAGCTGCGGAAATTGATGTTGCTGCTGTTACCGCCAAACGGCGATGATTTTCCGTCGGTTTTCTCCGCCCATTCAGGATTGTAGTAAAGATAGTTCAGGTTGATCTGCCACGGTGACTGCTGCGCCGTCTGCAAACTGCCGCGTGCCTCCCGGCTCTCCAGCTGCAAACGTGTATTGCCGCCAGGGCGCTGCGTAATGGTGGCGTTAACGTCATGCCATTGCTGACCACCTAGCGTCAGCGCGGGGGTACGTACAATGAAATCGCCCGGCAGCTGTGCGCCGCCCACTTCGGGTTCGCCCTGCGCGTTACGCGAACTGCCTGTGCCAGCCATCATGCCCATCCAGGCTTCACCATCCAGCGGCGGGAGATTCAGCTCCATGCCGCGCTTTTCTGGCAGCTTAGGCGTGCTTTTCGCATCGTTAAGCCAGATACCGCGATCGACCCGCAGCTGTGGCTCCAGAATCCAGCGGCTGTTGAAACGATGCTGGTCGCGCACGCTACCGCTCAACGTAAAGCCTTTTAGATCACCGCTGGCGTTGATGGTGATCGGCATCGCTTCACCGGCCGGCTTATCCAGCGGTGCAGGTAAGTGACTACTTACTGCTTTGCCATCACCTTGCAGTTCAACTTTGTAGGTTGCGCCACCTTTATGCGGCAGCGTGATATCCACATTACCTTGCCACGGTAAAGAACCGCTTAACTGACGCGTGATAGCGTCCGGTAGCGCCTTGAGTTTGCCCGGCTGCCAATCGCCCAGCAGCTTGACGTTCACGCCAAAGTCATTGGGATTCTCTTTGGTGCTAAAACTCACGCCGGTTGGCTGTCCGAACCAGTTCGCCTGTAACGCTTCACTTTCCAGATTGCCGTTGTTGTAACGGAAGCGTCCGGTAAGATTGTTCAGCGTGGTATTTAACGGCTTGATGTGCAGACTGTTATTGTTCAACACCACATTGCCGCTGGCGTGTACCTGCTCGCCATCCAGCGGAATATCGAGATTCAGCGTGCCGCGCACATTGCCGCCAATCTGCAGCTCCTGCAACGCCGCGCCAAGTGTCGGTTTCAGCGGCGTTTGCTCAAAATAGTCAGCAATCTTTTTGCCTTCGCCGCTGATATCACCATCAATAATCAACTTCTCTTTCAGGTAATCCGGAATTACCGCGCTGACGTTACGCGCATCAACCTCACCGAGCTTGGTTTTATCCGCTTTCATCCACAAACCGTTGTTGAGGAAATCGAGATTGATATCGAGATTTTCCAGTGCAGGCCAGCCGGGCTGGAACTGGAAGGTGGAATTGCGCAGCGGCACCCAAACTTCAAACATGCCGTCATTGTGTTTGAACGGGAACAACGTCGGATCACCCGCAAACAGCAGCGTGGCGTTATCCACCTGCCCGCCTTTAATCGCATCACTGAGATAATGCGTGAGATCGTGCCCCATCAGCTGCTGCGGGAAATAGCGCCAGGCATCGCCAGCATCGGTGACGCGAATCCCGGCGAGAATATCAAGGCGCGGTGCGGTACCGAGATTCTGCTGATAGCGGAAATCGCCGCGTGCCCATAGCGAACGCGCCTGCACATCCAGCTGATGTCCATCCAGCGTTAAGCCGTGGGCATCGCGCAGCCAGTTGAGCTGGCCGGTGATCTGTTTAATTTGCAGCGGCGCCTGGAACATGTCGCCGTACGGCACTTCAGCCTGGCCCATCGCCACGTCCAGTGAGCCATTATTCAAACTGCCGCTGGCGCTTCCGCTGAGATTGCTGATACCGGGCAACAATTCCCACTGTTGCCAGGCAAGATCGCGCCATTTTGCTTGCAAACGCGTCTGGTCCGGCTGTTGTAGCGGAATATCCAGCGCCAGCGCATCAATGTGGCCGCGCGGTTGCAGCGAACGCCAGTTATCCAGCAACGTTGGTGAAAGTGGCTTAAACAGCGGGACAATGGGGGCCAGGCGTTCCAGGTCGAGTTGCGTGGCGCGGACGCGCACTTCCGCCGCGCTGTTGGCACCGAGCATCTGCTTGTCTTCCGGCTTCCACAGCAGTGAAAAATGCCCGGGCGCCCACGCGATGCCGTCGGTGCTCAAACGGGTTTGCGGTACCGAAAGGCTCCAGCCATTCTGAAAGCGCGACAAGTGCGCAGTTAAGCCATCAACCTGCAACTGATGATCGCCCTGCTCGCCGCGCCAGCGTGCGCCGCCTTTACTCAGCAGCAGATCGCCGGCGTAAACCTCGCCATCACGCAAATTCACCCACGCGGCGAGACTAAAACGCGCACTCTCAAGGCTGGTGTTGTCACGCAGCCATGGACCAATCCACGGTCGCACATCAACATCATCGGCTTGCATCCAGATGCGGCCATTGCTGAGTAAACCGTTGCTGTCGTTAAGATCGAGCCGCACCTGCACCACACCGTGCTGGCCGGTAAAGCTGGAAAGGCTGACTTCGCCTTCGGCGCGGTGACGCGTGTTTTCGTTTAGCCAGGTAAGGCGCGGAATGGCCAGTTCGGCATGTTGGCCGGACGGCGTGAGAAAACGGATGCTGCTGTCGCGCAGATCAAAGTGATCGAACTGACGCAAAAACAGATCGTTGATTTGCGCCGGTTTAAAACTGTTTTTTTGTTCGTCGCTGGTGAACAACGGATGATTGCTTTCGAGATGCAACTGCCAGAAGGTTAGATCGCGGAACTGCCAGCGCCAGTGCAGCAGCGACTGCCAGACGTTGAGTGCCAGATTAACGCGGCCGATGGTGAGCTGCTCATCTGCCTGCATCGAGACCTTGAGATTGCGCACCTGCAGCGTGGGACCGAAATTCTCCCATTTCCCCTGCAGTTCGCTAGCATCCACCGTAACGCCGCTGACGCGTGAGATCGTCTGCAGAATATCACTGCGATAGCTGTTGAGGTGCGGCATCGCGAGGCGCAGCCCGCTGACCAGCAGCGCCACAATAACGATGATTGCGGCGACCAGCAGTAACAAAATCCTCGGCAACCGCCTCACACACCTCTCCTTGCTGTCCGTTGGCTTACGGAACTCACGATCACATCATGACGACATCGAACTGCTCTTGGGTATAGAGCGGTTCAACATGAACGTTGACCTGTTTACCGACGAAGATCTCTACTTCCGCCAGCGCATGCGACTCTTCGCCCTTCAGCGCGTCGCCCACTGCCGGTGAAACATACACCAGGAACCGGTCGGAATCGTAGGCATGGTGCACGCGCACAATTTCACGCATGATCTCATAGCAGACGGTTTCCACCGTTTTCAGCGTACCGCGCCCTTTGCATACCGGGCAGTCGGCGCAGAGTACATGTTCAATACTTTCACGCGTGCGTTTACGCGTCATTTCCACTAAACCCAGCGCCGAGAAGCCGTTGATGCCAGTTTTCACCCGATCTTTGCTCAGTGCGCTTTCCAGCGAATGCAGCACGCGGCGCCGATGTTCGTCATTACTCATGTCGATGAAATCGATAATGATAATGCCGCCGAGATTACGCAGTCGTAATTGACGCGCGATCGCCTGGGTTGCTTCGATGTTGGTGTTGAAGATGGTCTCGTCGAGATTGCGATGTCCAACAAACGCGCCGGTGTTGATATCCACCGTGGTCATGGCTTCGGTTTGATCGATGATCAGATAGCCGCCGGACTTCAGCTCAACCTTACGCTCCAGCGAGCGCTGGATTTCATTCTCAACGTCGAACAGATCAAAAATCGGCTGTTTACCGCTGTAGAGCTCCAGCTTGCTGGCCATTTCCGGAATGTATTCACTGGTAAATTCCACCAGTAAATCGCAGGTCAAACGCGAGTCGACGCGAATGCGATCCAACGCGGCGCCAGCGAAATCACGCAGTACGCGCTGCGCTAAGGCCAGTTCGCCGTACAGCAGGCAGCGTGTCTGATTGCGCTTTTTACGTTCGCTGACTTTGGTCCATAACCGTTTCAGGAAGGCGGCATCCTGCGCCAATTCTTCTGAACCAATGCCTTCCGCGGCAGTACGAATAATAAAGCCACCCAGGTCGTCACAATAAGCCGCAACTACCGCTTTCAGGCGCTCGCGCTCGGCTTCCGTTTCAATACGCTGCGACACACCAACGTGGGACGCGCCGGGCATAAACACCAAATAACGCGAAGGCAAGGTAATGTCGGTGGTAAGGCGTGCGCCCTTAGTGCCGAGCGGATCTTTCACCACCTGCACCATCAAATCCTGGCCGGGACGCACCAATTCGCCGATGTCACGCACGACAAAATTTTTCTTCTCGTCACCCGCCACGCATTCGGTGTGCGGCATGATGTCAGAGGCGTGCAGAAAGGCGGCTTTTTCCATGCCGATGTCGACAAAGGCCGCCTGCATACCAGGCAAGACACGACTCACGCGTCCTTTATAGATGTTACCCACGATGCCGCGTCGTGCTTCACGCTCAATGTGGATTTCCTGCAGAATGCCGCCATCAATATAGGCAACACGGGTTTCCGAGGGTGTCACATTTACCAGCAGTTCAGCCGTCATCTTGTCCCCTTAACGCCCGCAGTGACTGAAAATGGTTCAGCAGCTCGCTGGTTTCGACCAGCGGCAATCCCACTACGGCGTAATAGCTTCCATTAATCTTGCGGACAAAATTGCCGCCAAGGCCCTGAATTCCGTACGCGCCGGCTTTATCCATCGGCTCGCCACTGGCGATATAGTGCGAAATTTCCTGCGCCGTCATCTTGCGGAAGGTCACATCTGTGGTCACCAGGCAATCCAGCTCACGCTGCGAATCGGCCAACGCCACGGCAGTCATCACCTGATGAGTTTGTCCCGATAGCTTACTCAGCATCTCGGCTGCATGCGCAGCATCCTGCGGTTTTTCCAATACTTCACCGTTCAATACCACAATGGTATCGGCACCCAATACCGGCAGATCCTGCGGCGCCACCGCTACACCCGCGCGCGCCTTATCTGTCGCCAGACGACGCACGTAAGCTTCAGCCGCTTCATCAGGCTGACGCTGCTCTTCTACGTGGGTCATCAGGCGCTCAAATTGCAGACCAAGCTGCGTTAACAGCTCACGTCGACGCGGTGAACCGGATGCGAGGTAGAGGCTAATCATAGTATTCCTTACTGAACAGCGAATTGACGGCGAATCTTTCTCATCAATAAGAATAGCCAAGGCCAAAGGACGCCGTCGACCACACTACTCCAGAAGATTTCCGGGCGGAAAGAGACATTGATTACCAGGAATTCTGCCCAGAAAACAATCACATCCACCGCAAGGGACAGCACCATAACCATTAATGCCTGCTGCCACAACGCTAAGTTTCGGAATAACTGAAATTTAAAGGCCACCAGATACGCGATGATGCTGAACGCCAGCGCACGCACGCCCAGCGTTGAACCCGCCACCAGATCCATGATCGCACCGAGAAAAAAACCGGTACCGACATTGACCCGATGCGGTAGCGCCAGCACCCAGTAAATCAGGATCAGCAAGAGCCATGAAGGCCGGAACATAAAGATCTGTTCCGGCCACGGCATGATTTGCAGGATAAGGGCAATCAGAAAGGACAGCCAGATAACCCATCGGCCCTGGCTGCGATATCGACTCAAGGCTGGCCTCCGCGTGTGTTCGCAGAATTCCCTTGCGAACGACTGCCGTTAGCAGGTTGCGGTGGCCCCATTTGCTGAGACGACTGCATCGTATCGGGTGCCGGAGGTCCCATTTCGCCTGCTGGCGGCAGAACCTGCGGCATCATCTGCATCAAGCGTTCGTTGGCAACGCGATGCACTTCGTCCGGTGCCATGGGTGCCACGCCGTTGCGATCCGCGCCCCACAGCAGCAGCAGATAGCGCAAACGCTGTAAGCCAGCCGCTGGACGCGCCTGAATCACCGTGTAAGCACGCTGTGTATCGACTTTTACCGAGGAGACCACGCCAACCGGATAACCTTCCGGGAAGCGGCCACCCAAGCCAGACGTGACCAGGACATCGCCCACACGAATATCCGTGTTGCCCGGCAGATGTTCCAGTTGCAGATCTTCGCTACAGCCATTACCGGCGGCAATCACACGAATATCATTACGCAGCACCTGAATCGGCAACGCATGCGATGCATCGCAAATCAGCAAGACGCGGCTGGTAACCTGGCCCACAGCGACCACCTGACCGACGACACCTTTATCGCTGATCACCGGCTGGCCTTCGTAAACACCGTTTACGCTGCCTTTGTCGATGACCACCTGATCGGTATAAGGATCGGTACCGGTGGAGATAACCTGCGTCACCATCTTGTGCTCATCCTGGCGCAGCGGCGAGCCAAGCAGTTCTCGCAGACGCGCGTTTTCCTGCTTATATTGCCCCAGCATCAGCAAGTCACTGTTTTTCAGGAAGAGCTCACGGCGCAGTGCTTTATTTTCCAGCTCCAATTGCTGACGCGACGCCAGCGTTTCGGATACGCCATCAAGAAGTTGTCTTGGCCCGTTGGCCAAAAAATAAAATGGACTGACCGACGTGTCCAGGTAGTTGCGGATCTGGGAAAAGGAGCTCACGCGACTATCGGCGATGATAATCGCGATAGCCACAATGACTGCCAGAAAGAGGCGCAACTGCAGGGAAGGTCCCCTGCTAAAAATCGGCTTCATAAATTCTGCGTGTTCCTCGACATCAGGGAAGAAGCGTTAGCCGTATAGCCAACGCCTCCAGGGCTGGACGCATCTCGCCGTCGTGCGTTGAAGCAGCAGCGTCAGCATAGGCGCTATTCCCTGCGCAATTTGACCAGGGCCTCAGCCGTTGAGGAATTACTCCTCGCTGAACAAATCGCCGCCATGCATGTCGATCATTTCCAACGCTTTACCACCGCCGCGTGCTACGCAGGTCAGCGGATCTTCTGCGACGACCACCGGAATACCGGTCTCTTCCATCAGCAGGCGATCCAGGTTACGCAGCAGCGCACCACCACCGGTCAGCACCATGCCGCGCTCGGAGATGTCAGAAGCCAGTTCTGGTGGGCACTGTTCCAGTGCAACCATCACCGCGCTCACGATACCGGTCAGCGGTTCCTGCAGCGCTTCAAGAATTTCGTTCGAGTTAAGCGTAAAGCCACGTGGCACACCTTCTGCCAGGTTACGGCCGCGCACTTCAATCTCGTGCACTTCATCGCCCGGATAAGCAGAACCGATGCCGTGCTTGATGCGTTCCGCAGTCGCTTCACCGATCAGTGAACCGTAGTTGCGGCGAACATAATTAATGATAGCTTCATCGAAGCGGTCACCACCAATACGCACAGAAGAGGAGTAAACCACGCCGTTCAGCGAGATCACCGCCACTTCAGTGGTACCACCACCGATATCAACCACCATGGAACCGGTTGCTTCAGAAACCGGCAATCCTGCACCAATCGCCGCAGCCATTGGCTCTTCAATCAGGAAGACTTCGCGCGCGCCTGCCCCCTGTGCAGATTCACGGATAGCACGACGCTCAACCTGGGTCGCACCCACCGGTACGCAGACCAGCACACGTGGGCTTGGACGCATAAAGCTGTTGCTATGCACTTGCTTAATGAAGTGCTGCAGCATTTTTTCGGTGACGAAGAAGTCGGCGATAACGCCATCTTTCATAGGACGGATAGCAGCGATGTTGCCCGGCGTACGGCCAAGCATCTGCTTAGCGTCATGACCGACAGCCGCTACGCTCTTTGGGGAGCCGGCACGATCCTGACGAATGGCAACCACGGAAGGCTCGTTCAACACGATGCCTTGTCCTTTCACGTAAATCAGGGTATTCGCGGTACCCAGGTCAATGGACAAGTCATTGGAAAACATGCCACGAAATTTTTTAAACATACTAAGGGATAATCCTGCAAGCTGGGGGCGGAAAATAAAATCCGCCTACTTTACCAACCACGCGAAGCCGCTACAAGGCGCAAAAACGTTCTGCTTCGGTGAAAAAATACGCTGAATAATTTTTTGGCCTGATTGTTTCGTCTTTCGCCGTTGTTAAATGGCGTTAACTCGCCGTTTTAACCCAAATTCACCCGGCGTGAGCGGGTGAGTTTCGACATAAAATCTAACATTTCCAGCCGCCAGGATCGCGCGCTCCGGCACAAATAAGCGAGATAAACAGCCATCAGCCCGCACTTCGCGCGCTGAAGGTTTAAATTCGATAACGTTGCGAGTGTTTCTTTACATTACTGTTGACCGGCAGCGATGGCGCAAAGAAATCGCCCTGCCCGCCTGAAACACCCAATCCCGACAGCGTTTGCCACTCCGCGCGTGTCCGCACGCCTGCGGCAAAAACCTGTGTCGGGGAAGACTTACAAACTTCCAGCAAACTTTGTACAAACAGCTGGTTCTCTGTTCGACGTTCAATATTGCGCACCAAGCCGGGCGCCAGCTTGATCACTTCAATCGGAAATTGCTTGATATAAGCGCTGCTGACTACCGTCAAACCGGCCTGATCCACCGCGATGCGGCAACCAAATGCGCTTAACATATGGAAAACCGGCACTAAACGGTTGAGGTGTTGACAAACGTCGGCCTCAGCAAGTTCAAATAAAAAACGTTTTCTTTGCGATTTGCTGCACTGCAGCAGCAATTTTTGCAGCCAGCGCTGGAAAGGTCGCTGCAACAGCGAATCAATATTCACGGGCAGTGCCAGCGTTTCATCGGGCCAAACTTCAGAAAGCGCCGCGATGCGCATGACTAATTGGCGATCCCAACTGTCGGTCATGCCAAGCTGCAATACCAGCGGCATGAATTCAGCCGATACCACTTCTTTATCTCCATCGAATACGCGCGCCAGTACTTCGCGATGGTGGACTTTTCCATCCAATAACACTGCGGGTTTCTGATACAGACGTGGGCCGCCACGATTGAGGGTGTTCTCCAGCAAGGTGCGCCAGCGCACGCTGCCGCGCCCCATGTCTAGCGTATTGCCTTCACCGATCGACCAACTATTGCCGCCCTGCAATGCCGCACGGCGCGTTGCCATTTCAACATTCTCCATCACCTGCGACACGCTTTGCCCGCTGCGCCACGCGCTGATGCCGATGTGGATCAAATCGTCGCGATCGACCATGCGCATCGGCGGCAATGAATCAACGGCGTTGATCAGTTGGTCGGCAATGCTGTTGGCTTCTTTTAAAGTACGATGCGGCAACAATACGGCGAAATCACTACGGAAATAACGTGCCAGCAGTGCGCCCGGATAGCGCAGCACAAAGGTCGACAGCATATTAATCAGGTCAAACAGATACTCTTCCACCAGCGTTGGGCCAAGAGTTTCGTGCAGCGTATCGAGATCCGGCAGGCGCACCATCATCACCACGCCGTGCGTGCCCACATCTTCCTGATCTTCCAGTAAGGTTGCGAGCTGGTTATCGAAGAACAAGCGATTGTTAAGGCCAGTACGCGAATCCTGAGCGGCAAAGGTGCGAATTAAGGTATCAATGCGTAAACGCTGCTCGCCCGCTTCCTGCAAATCGCCCAGCAGCGTGTCAATCGCGCGACTGGCTTTCGGTGGCCATTCGGCTGCATCGTCATTACGTGATGTGCGTTCGCCAGCCAGAATACGATCGGCGCGCGCTTCCAATTGTTCCATATTCTGCCAGCGCCGGTTCAACCAGCGGTTGGTCATCACCAGCAGCACGCACATAATTGCTACGACGGTAAAAAGGACCACCAGCGTATATGTGCCGGTAAAGGAGCGAAATAGCGTTTTGGCCGGATCAAGCACCACCACGCGCAGTTCAAGGCCCGGGGAATGCGTCAGGGGCAAATCAAACTGAACGAAGCGATTGGGCTCATCTTCTAACATTGGATTTTCGTGGCGGGCTAGACTGAATATTACGGTATCGCCATTGAGCAACTGCATCTGCTCAACGTTGACTACCGGCATCATGCGCGTCAGCCATTGGGTAATGTCCTGCGGCGATTGTGTCGCCAGCGCTTTATCCACTTCCGTCGCGAGGGTTTGCATACGCGTTTCCACGCGCTGCTGCGAAAGCCAGATAAAACTAAAAGCGCAGCCCACCAGCATTAACAACATCGCCAGTAAGCTTAATAAAGTAATAAACGCAGAAAATTTAGTTGTTAATCGCATCCCTGTGCCTGCATCACTGCGGTTATGAACGGTGTGAATCCGTCGACGCCACTCTTACCATTGGCGTAAACCTGAGCAAAATAGCACAAATCATTGCGCGATTCAGCGCCAGACAGGCATCAAAATCGCACATTACACCGCTTGATAAGCGCTACGGCGCGAGTATAGCGTTAAACATGGATGGCCTGACGTTGATATGGGCTTTTTCGTCCTATTCTCAAAGGGGCCGCTTTGCCAGGAAATTTCACATTTTTCCCGGCAAATTCGCGCCCGACGCTGAAGTTGAGCATGCTGGTTTTATCTTACTATTCACAGGAGAACGTCATGAACCTGAAGCACTTGCTCACAGAGGCCGACGTCACGCCAGAAAGCGTCTTTAATATGCGCCGCCGCCAGGTACTGAAAGCGTTAGGATTAGGCGCAGCAGCGGCCAGTTTGCCCGGCACGGCGCAAGCCGATGTGCTGAGCTGGTTTAAAGGTAATGACCGCCCGCCCGCACCCGCCGGCAGAGATTTAGATTTTACCAAACCGGCCGAGTGGCAGGCCGATTTGCCGCTCACGCCCTTTGATAAGGTGTCGGGTTACAATAACTTTTACGAATTTGGTCTGGATAAAGCCGATCCTGCCGCCAATGCTGGAACGCTAAAAACCGATCCGTGGAAACTGCGTATTGAAGGCGAAGTGGCCAAACCGATAACGCTGGATATGGATGACATCTTCAAGCGTTTCGCGATGGAACAGCGCATCTACCGTATGCGCTGCGTTGAAGCGTGGTCGATGGTGATCCCGTGGGTCGGCTTCGAACTCAACAAGCTGCTTAAGCTGGCCGAACCCACCAGCAACGCACGCTTCGTCGCCTTTGAAACCCTGTACGCACCGGACCAAATGCCGGGCCAAAAAGATCGCTTTATCGGCGGCGGGCTGGATTATCCCTATGTTGAAGGTTTGCGCCTTGATGAAGCGATGCATCCGCTGACGCTGTTGAGCACCGGCGTATATGGCAAAGCGTTGCCACCGCAGAATGGCGCGCCGATTCGACTGACGGTACCGTGGAAATATGGCTTCAAAGGGATTAAATCGATTGTAAAAATCACACTGACTCGCGATCGTCCGCCAACCACCTGGAGCCAGATCGCCGCCAATGAGTACGGTTTCTACGCCAATGTAAACCCGCATGTGAATCATCCGCGCTGGTCTCAGGCTACTGAACGCTTTATTGGTGCGGGCGGCATTTTAAAGGTTGATCGCCAACCTACGCTGCTGTTCAACGGCTACGCGAAAGACGTCGCTTCACTGTATCGCGGCCTGGATTTACGGGAGAATTATTGAGTGCGCCTCTCTTTACGCCACATCACCGCCCTGAAAGTCGCGCTGCATCTGGCGGCTTTTCTGCCGTTTGTTTATCTGTTTATGGCGGCAATGCAGGGCTGGCTGAGCGCTGATCCGGCAAAAGATATCCAGCATTTTACGGGCAGAATGGCGCTAAAGTTGCTGCTTGCCACGCTGCTGGTTAGCCCGCTGACGCGCTACCTGAAACAACCGCTGCTGATTCGTACGCGCCGTTTACTCGGCGTGTGGTGTTTCGCCTGGGCGAGCCTGCACCTCACCAGCTATTACCTGCTGGAACTTGGCTACGATCATCTGCTTTTACTTGGCAGCGAGCTGGTTTCCCGTCCTTATTTGTTACTGGGGATGATCAGCTGGACCATTCTCTTCGCCCTTGCGATCACGTCCTTTCAGCGCATGCAGCGCAAACTCGGTCGTCGCTGGCAAACGCTGCATAACGGCATCTATCTGGTCGCGATCCTCGCGCCTATCCACTATCTTTGGTCTGTGAAAGTCCTTTCACCGCAGCCGGTGATCTACGCCGTACTGGCTATTGCGCTGTTAGCGTGGCGTTACAATAAGTTGCGTAAACTCCTCCACAGATAATCCCCGTATGGTTGTGTTCTTCCCGCGATTTCTGTTAAAAAGTGTGGCCTTCGGGCCGCATTCGATCAACTTCGCAGATAAGACCAGTATTTTGCTGCGAATGTCGACGAAACGGATATAATGCCCGGCTTTATTGCAAGCGAAGTCTTCTTTTTCATCCGCAAGGGTGACAAACGCGAGATGCCGCGGTATTTTACGCGATGCCTTACTGATTGCAGGAGATAGCAGCAAGATGGCGCACAAATTTCACATACTGCTTTTAAACGGTCCCAATTTGAATTTACTGGGAACGCGCGAGCCTGATAAGTATGGTCATACTACGCTGGCGCACATCGTCGGCGATTTGACGCAGCAGGCCGATCAGCACCATGTGAAATTGAGTCATTTGCAATCGAACGCAGAGTATCAGTTGATTGACCGAATCCACGAAGCCCGCGGCAACGTGGATTACATCATCATCAATCCTGCTGCGTTCACGCATACCAGCGTTGCACTGCGTGATGCCCTGTTGGCGGTTAGCATTCCTTTTATCGAGGTGCATCTCTCAAATGTGCATGCACGCGAGCCGTTCCGACATCACTCCTATCTTTCCGATGTATCTGCCGGCGTCATCTGTGGACTTGGCGCTGATGGATACTCTTGGGCTTTACAAACGGCAGTAAAACGCCTGTCACATTCCAATTAAACAGAGTACGGAACCACACTCATGGATATTCGTAAAATTAAGAAACTGATCGAACTGGTTGAAGAGTCTGGCATTTCCGAGCTGGAAATCTCAGAAGGCGAAGAGTCCGTTCGTATCAGCCGTTCACCTGCAAATGCCGGCTACCCGATGATGCAGCAAGCTTACGCTGCGCCAATGATGCAGCAGCAGCCTGCACTGGCAACCGCTGTAGCCCCGGCCGCGCCGGTGGCAGCAGAAGCAGCTAAACCAGAGATCAGTGGCCACATCGTGCGTTCACCGATGGTCGGTACCTTCTATCGCACCCCAAGCCCAGACGCGAAAGCCTTCATTGAAGTTGGCCAGAAAGTAAATGCCGGCGACACCCTGTGCATCGTTGAAGCGATGAAAATGATGAACCAGATCGAAGCCGATAAATCCGGCGTTGTGAAGGCGATTCTGGTCGAAAGCGGCCAACCGGTTGAATTTGACGAGCCGCTGGTCATCATCGAATAACGAGGCGAAGCATGCTGGATAAAATTGTCATTGCTAACCGTGGTGAGATCGCGCTGCGCATTCTGCGTGCCTGCAAAGAGCTGGGCATTAAGACTGTTGCCGTACACTCCACCGCGGACCGTGACCTGAAGCACGTGCTGCTGGCGGACGAAACCGTCTGCATCGGCCCGCCACCTTCAGTCAAAAGCTACCTGAACATCCCGGCACTGATCTCCGCCGCTGAAATTACCGGCGCGGTCGCTATCCATCCGGGTTATGGCTTCCTTTCTGAGAACGCCGATTTCGCCGAGCAGGTTGAGCGCTCAGGCTTTATCTTCATCGGCCCGAAAGCCGACACCATCCGCCTGATGGGCGATAAAGTGTCTGCAATCACCGCGATGAAGAAAGCCGGCGTGCCAACCGTGCCAGGCTCCGATGGTTCGCTGACCGACGACATGGAAAAAAACCGTGCCTTCGCTAAGCGCATCGGTTATCCGGTGATCATCAAAGCATCTGGCGGCGGCGGCGGTCGCGGTATGCGCGTAGTGCGCAGCGACAAAGATCTTGAGCAATCCATCAACATGACGAAAGCGGAAGCCAAAGCGGCTTTCAACAACGACATGGTGTACATGGAGAAGTATCTCGAGAATCCACGCCACATTGAGATTCAGGTACTGGCCGACGGTCAGGGCAACGCTATCTATCTGGCCGAACGTGACTGCTCAATGCAGCGTCGTCACCAGAAAGTAGTTGAAGAAGCACCCGCGCCAGGCATCACGCCGGAACTGCGTCGCTACATCGGCGAACGCTGCTCTAAAGCCTGTATCGACATCGGTTATCGCGGTGCGGGTACGTTCGAGTTCCTGTACGAAAATGGTGAGTTCTACTTCATCGAGATGAACACCCGTATTCAGGTGGAACATCCGGTGACCGAGATGATCACCGGCGTCGATCTGATCAAAGAGCAGCTGCGTATCGCTGCGGGTCAACCGCTGTCGATCAAACAGGAAGACGTGGTGATTCGCGGTCATGCGGTGGAATGCCGTATCAACGCCGAAGATCCTAACACCTTCCTGCCAAGCCCAGGCAAGATTACGCGCTTCCACGCGCCGGGCGGCTTTGGTGTGCGTTGGGAATCGCATATCTATGCCGGCTACAGCGTGCCACCGTACTACGATTCCATGATTGGTAAGCTAATTACCTACGGCGAAAACCGTGACGTGGCAATCTCGCGCATGAAGAATGCGCTGGCGGAACTGATCATCGACGGCATCAAGACCAACATTGAGCTGCAGATGAAAATCATGTCCGATGAAAACTTCCAGCAGGGTGGCACCAACATCCACTATCTGGAGAAGAAACTCGGCCTGCAAGAGAAGTAATTGCAGCGCAGAGCAAAGCAGAGGCCGGTTAACTCCGGCCTTTTTCATTTTTGTTGCCTTTGAGGTTACATAATGGATTGGCGTTTTTTACAAGCGAACAAAGAGGCGCGCTGGTCATTTTATCTGACGTTGGCCTACCTTGCCGTTTGGGGACTTTCTGCCTGGTTAGGTGGCAATGAGATCGGCTTCTTTGGCTTACCAAGGTGGTTTGAGCTTTCGTGTCTATTCGCCCCGCTACTGTTTATTGTGTTGTGCTGGCTGATGGTGCGCGTGCTATTCCGCGACATGTCGCTGGAGGATAACGATGGACTCTGAAATCATTCTTCCGCTGTTGGCCTATCTGGTACTGATCGCCGCACTGTCGGTGTTTGCTATGCGCAAGCAACGTCAGGGCAACTTCCTGAGCGAATACTTCCTCGGCAGCCGTTCGATGGGCGGCTTTGTATTGGCAATGACCATCACCACCACGTATATCAGCGCCAGTTCGTTTATTGGTGGACCTGGCGCGGCCTATAAATATGGCCTCGGATGGGTGCTGCTGGCGATGATTCAGGTACCGGCCGTCTGGCTCTCGCTTGGCGTGTTAGGGAAGAAATTCGCGATTCTGGCGCGCCGCTATAATGCCGTCACGCTCAACGATATGTTATATGGCCGCTACGGCAGCACACTGCTGATCTGGCTATCCAGCATTAGTCTCTTAGTCGCCTTTATTGGCGCAATGACCGTGCAATTTATCGGCGGCGCGCGCCTGCTTGAGACGGCGGCGGGCATTCCTTACGATACCGGCCTGCTGATTTTCGGCGGCACCATCGCGCTCTACACCGCTTTCGGCGGCTTCCGCGCCAGCGTGTTAAACGATGCCATGCAAGGCCTGGTGATGCTGATCGGCACTTTCCTGTTGCTGTTCGCGGTGATTCATCATGCCGGCGGATTAGCCTCTGCGGTGACCAAACTGCACAACATCGATCCGCAGCTGACGTCACCGGAAGGTGTTGGCAATGTCATCAACCCAACCTTCCTCAGCTCCTTTGCCGTGCTGGTGTGTTTTGGGGTGATTGGTCTGCCTCATACCGCCGTACGCTGTATTTCTTATAAAGACAGCAAAGCCATGCATCGCGGTATCGTGCTCGGCACCATCGTCGTGGTGATCCTGATGTTCGGCATGCATCTGGCCGGCGCACTGGGACGCGTAATCCTGCCGGATCTCACCATTCCCGATCGCGTGATTCCTGCGCTAATGATCACCGTTTTGCCGCCGATGGCTGCAGGTGTCTTTCTGGCTGCGCCAATGGCGGCCATTATGTCGACCATTAACGCGCAGTTGCTGCAATCCTCCGCTACGCTGATCAAAGATCTCTACCTGCGTATTGCACCGCAACACAGTGAAAATGAGGCGCGCCTGCGCCTGTTGTCGGGCACTATCACTTTCGTGCTTGGCGTGCTGCTGCTGCTGGCGGCGTGGAATCCACCCGATATGATTATCTGGCTGAATCTGCTGGCATTTGGTGGTCTTGAAGCGGTATTCCTGTGGCCGCTGGTACTGGGCTTATATTGGGAGCGCGCCAACTCCACGGGCGCAATCAGCGGCATGCTGGTCGGTGCCGGTTGCTACACGCTGCTTGCCAGCCTGAATATTGAATGGTGGGGTTTCCACCCAATCGTTCCTTCATTGATCTTAAGCCTGCTGGCCTTCCTGGTGGGTAATCTGTTTGGCCGCACGCCTGCAACACATGCTGCGGCACTGGAATAAAAGAGAAACACTATGCCTTGGATTCAAATCAAAATTAATAGCACTGGCGAAAACGCCGAAACCCTGAGCGATGCGCTAATGGATGTCGGTGCTGTGTCAGTCACTTTCCAGGATACTCACGACAATCCGGTTTACGAGCCGCTGCCGGGTGAAACGCTGCTGTGGGGCGATACCGATGTCATCGGCCTGTTCGATGCCGAAACCGAGATGAGCGATGTGGTGGCCGAGTTAAGCCAGCACCCGCTGCTGGGATCCGCGTTTCGTCATAAGATCGAACAGATCGAAGATAAAGACTGGGAGCGCGAATGGATGGATAACTTCCACCCGATGCGTTTCGGTGAGCGTTTGTGGATCTGCCCGAGCTGGCGTGATGTGCCGGATCCTTCAGCGGTTAATGTGATGCTCGATCCGGGCCTCGCGTTTGGCACCGGCACACATCCCACCACTTCACTGTGTTTAACCTGGCTCGACGGGCTGGATCTGCAGGGTAAAACGGTGATCGATTTTGGCTGTGGGTCAGGCATTCTCGCCATTGCTGCGTTGAAGTTGGGTGCCGCGCAAGCCATTGGTATTGATATCGATCCGCAGGCGATACAGGCTAGCCGCGATAACGCCGAACGTAATGGCGTCTCCGAGCGTTTGGCGCTGTATCTGCCCCATCAGCAGCCAGAAAACCTGCAGGCGGATGTGGTGGTCGCCAACATCCTCGCGGGTCCGCTGCGCGAGCTGGCACCGTTGATCAGCGTGCTGCCGAAAACCGGTGGCCACCTTGGATTGTCCGGCGTGCTGGCGAGCCAGGCCGAAGGCGTGTGTGAAGCTTATGTTGAACGCTTCGATTTGGATCCGGTTGCCGAAAAAGAGGAGTGGTGCCGCATCACCGGCGTGCGTCGCTAAGTCACGTTCTCATTCCCGCATGTCGGCCCGAAGCCGGGCAGGCATGCGTCTCGCCACAAAAAGGGTAAAAACCAAGCCTTGTCTGGTTCTTCCCTGCAAACGGCATTACAGAGTAGTCATTTCCACCTCGCCACGTATTATCTGCTGCACGCCGCTTGCCGGTCCCCTTTTTAGTCGAGATTTAGCATGAAAACCGCCCTCTTGCTTAGCGCCATGTTGTCCTTCAGCATCGGTGCAAACGCCGCATCGGCCCCCACCGCACCGCACTGGAGTTATGAAGGCAGCGCCGGCCCAGAACACTGGGGCGAACTCTCCGCCGATTTCCAAACCTGCCATAACGGCAAGTTTCAATCGCCCATTGATATCCGTAATACCATTGAAGGCCGCCTGCCGCCCCTTAGGCTAGAGTTCCACACTGCGGCTGAAAAACTGGTGAATAACGGTCATACCGTGCAGGTGGATGTGGATGATGAAGATAACTTTATGCTGGATGGCGAGATCTTCCGCCTCAAGCAATATCACTTCCACACGCCAAGTGAGAACCAAATCAACGGCCACGCTTATCCCCTCGAAGCGCATTTCGTCCATGCGAACGCCGATGGCGAAATTGCAGTGATTGCCGTGATGTTCGAAGTAGGTAAAGAAAACAGCGCCCTTAACCCGCTTATTGCTGCCATGCCTAAGCAGGAAAATCAGGCTGTGGAGGTGAAGCAGCGGATGGATTTAACTCCGCTCTTCCCAACCGATCGTCACTATTATCGTTTCAGCGGTTCGCTTACCACGCCTCCTTGCACCGAAGGCTTGCGCTGGTTGGTGATGAAGCAGCCCGTTACGCTTTCTCAATCACAGCTGCAAGCATTCCAGCAGGCGTTAAAAAACGCCAACAACCGTCCGCTGCAACCGTTGCATGGTCGCCTGATTGTTGAATAACCTTCGGATAACCTCTGAACGGACAAATTAGTACAATTAATAATCGAAATGCCGTCATTTCTCTGGCTAATTACCGGATGTGGCGGTTTTTATTTTGTGATTATGCTCATGTTTTAAGAAAAATTTTTGTACACAATTTCATCGTATCTTCATAAGCACTTGAATTATAAAGATTAATATCATTTACCCGCGCCTTCAGGCTGATTCCCTGCAACCTTGACGGCGAATTGTTCAAAGTTTGGCCTTTCATCTTTTTTAAAAAATGCGTAATATACGCCGCCTTGCGAACAGTTAGGGTCACTTCTTTTTCATGCGCATTGGACAATATCAGCTACGTAATCGACTCATTGCTGCGCCTATGGCCGGAGTATCCGATAAGCCATTTCGCACCCTGTGTTATGAGAACGGCGCCGGTATGACCGTCTCCGAGATGCTGTCATCTAACCCGGAAGTTTGGGCCAGTGACAAATCACGTTTGCGTATGGTGCATAGTGACGAGCCTGGGATTCGTGCCGTGCAAATTGCCGGTTGCGATCCTGATGAGATGGCTGCCGCCGCGCGCATTAATGTGGTGTCTGGCGCGCAGGTTATCGATATCAACATGGGCTGCCCGGCCAAAAAAGTGAATCGTAAGATGGCAGGTTCAGCACTGCTGCAACATCCGCAACTGGTGGAGTCGATTCTCACCGCGGTCGTAAATGCAGTTGATGTACCGGTTACGCTGAAGATTCGCACCGGCTGGGACAAAGAAAATCGTAATTGTGTAGAGATTGCCCAATTGGCTGAACGCTGTGGCATTCAGGCTCTCACCATTCATGGCCGCACGCGCGCCTGTTTGTTTGAGGGATTTGCTGAATATGACAGCATTCGGACAGTTAAGCAGAGCGTTTCCATTCCGATCATTGCGAATGGCGACATTACTGACCCGCATAAAGCCAGAGCGGTGCTCGACTATACCGGAGCCGATGCTCTTATGGTTGGCCGTGCCGCTCAGGGAAGACCGTGGATCTTCCGGGAAATCCAGCATTATCTGGACACAGGGGAGCTGCTGGCACCGAAGCCGCTGGCTGAAGTGAAGCAAATGCTGATTGGACATATACGGGAGCTGCACGACTTTTACGGTCAGCGCAAAGGATACCGTATTGCCCGAAAACACGTTTCCTGGTACTTGCAGGAAAGTGCTCCTGATGACCAGTTTCGGCGCACATTCAACGCCATAGAGGATGCCAGCGAACAGCTGGAGGCGTTGGAGGCATACTTCGAAAATCTTGCGTAAACGAAATAAAGAGCTGAAAGAACTATGTTCGAACAACGCGTAAATTCTGACGTACTCACCGTTTCTACCGTTAACTCTCAGGATCAGGTGACCCAAAAGCCACTGCGTGATTCGGTTAAACAGTCACTGAAGAACTATTTTGCTCAACTGAACGGTCAGGATGTGAGTGACCTGTATGAGCTGGTATTGGCAGAAGTCGAGCAGCCTCTGTTGGACATGGTGATGCAGTACACCCGTGGCAACCAGACCCGTGCAGCTCTGATGATGGGTATCAACCGCGGTACCCTGCGTAAGAAGCTGAAAAAATACGGCATGAACTAATCAGTTCGTTGCTGCGATAACGCCAGCCTTATGGCTGGCGTTTTTGTTTCTGCTGCGCGGAAAGTCTCCTGACGTTAGCAACGCATGAAACAATTGGCGCGATAATGGTAACGATAGTTGCAATTGCATCAGTAATTTTTTCCCCTCTCAGCAGCGTTTTTTGCCGCCACTTATTACTCGCGTCTCGCTCCTTACATTACACCTAAGCTGCTCAACGTGTGATCATTAACCGCTTCACCCGTAAGCGTACAAACCCATACATCCTCTCCTGAGCGTTAGCTCACACTGCTTCCATATAGTGAAACTTTTTGCACTATTTGTGATCGTGTCGTCTCGTCATGCTGCCTTTTGGTGCGCCATATTAGTCAGAATCTTCTGAGTGCTTCAGGTTATTAAAAGATCTTTCCAAAGAATTCAGGATTCTGCAAACCTGGCATCAGGTTTGCAGAGTTGTGGATGGCTAACCACCACAGACAGAAAAAGCGCACAGTAAAGTGCGTGCAAACATAACAACACACGATATCGCCACACAGGATGCTTTATGAAAAAGATGATGCTTTCCACTCTGGTTGCTGCAGCCTCGCTGTTCGCTGTTGCTCAACAAGCGCACGCTGGCACCACGCTGGATGCCATTAAGAAGAAAGGTTTTGTACAGTGCGGCATCAGTGACGGCCTGCCAGGCTTCTCTTATGCTGATTCTAACGGCAAATTCACCGGTATCGATGTGGATGTATGCCGTGCAGCCGCCGCTGCGGTATTTGGCGATGCAACCAAAGTGAAATATACCCCGCTGACCGCGAAAGAACGCTTCACCGCGCTGCAATCGGGCGAAGTGGACATCTTGTCTCGTAACACCACCTGGACCTCATCGCGCGATGGCGGCATGGGCTTCCTGTTTGCAGGGGTGAACTATTACGACGGTATCGGCTTCCTGACTCACCAGAAAGCCGGTTTAAAAAGTGCTAAAGAGCTGGATGGTGCCACCGTGTGTATTCAGGCCGGTACGGATACCGAACTGAACGTGGCTGACTACTTTAAAACCCATAAAATGCAGTACACACCGGTCACCTTCGACCGCTCTGACGAATCGGCTAAGGCGCTCGACAGCGGCCGTTGCGACACCCTTGCTTCTGACCAATCTCAGCTGTATGCGCTGCGTATTAAACTTGGCAAGCCAGACGAGTTCATCGTACTGCCAGAAGTGATCTCCAAAGAGCCGCTGGGTCCAGTTGTGCGTCGCGGTGATGACGATTGGTTCACCATCGTTAAATGGTCGCTGTATGCCATGCTGAACGCGGAAGAGATGGGTATCAGCTCTAAAAATGTCGATGACATGGTGGCGAAGCCAACTACACCGGATATGGCACATTTGCTGGGCGCGGAAGGTGATTTCGGTAAAGACCTGAAGCTGGATAACAAGTGGGCTTACAACATCATCAAACAAGTCGGTAACTATCAGGAAGTGTTCGATCGTAACGTTGGCAAAGATAGCGCACTGAAAATTAAGCGCGGTCAGAATGCGCTCTGGAATCAGGGCGGCATCCAGTACGCTCCGCCAGTGCGTTAATTTCGTCCTGCCAGTCGGGCACCGCATCCTGCGGTGCCCACGCGTAATCTTCACTGAGGTTTTAACATGTCGCAACGC
This sequence comes from Enterobacter ludwigii, assembly GCA_900068845.1. Classification (GTDB taxonomy): domain Bacteria; phylum Pseudomonadota; class Gammaproteobacteria; order Enterobacterales; family Enterobacteriaceae; genus Pantoea; species Pantoea ludwigii_A. The sequence continues at coordinate 3,604 of CEFQ01000004.1, read as the reverse complement.
CCAACCGTAAAAAGGGATTTTTCGTTCGGTAATCCTACGGTTCGCGCCTGGCTTTACCAGATCGTCGCGATTGTTGCCGTGCTTGCTGTGGTGGGATATTTGATCCACAACACCGTAATCAACCTGGCCAATCGTGGCATCACTTCCGGATTCGGGTTTCTTGATCGCAGTGCCGGCTTCGGCATTGTCCAGCACCTGATCGATTACACCGAAGGCGATACTTACGCGCGCGTGTTTATGGTGGGGTTAACCAACACCCTGCTGGTTTCTGCGCTCTGTATTGTGTTTGCCTCAATTCTTGGCTTTGCTATCGGTCTGGCGCGTTTGTCAGAAAACTGGCTGCTGCGTAAGCTCTCAACCATTTATATTGAGACCTTCCGTAATATCCCGCCGCTGCTGCAAATCTTCTTTTGGTACTTTGCGGTTCTGCGTAACCTGCCCGGCCCTCGTCAGGCGCTAAACGCTTTTGATATGGCATTCGTCAGCAATCGCGGTTTGTATATCCCATGGCCAGAATATGCGCCCGGTACCTGGCCATTCCTGATCGCATTGGCATTAGCGGTGCTTGGTTGCGTGGCGCTGTTCCGTTATAACCGCAAATATCAGTTAAAAACCGGTCAACTGCGTCGCACCTGGCCAGCTGCGGTTGGACTTGTGGTGTTACTGCCGCTGATTGCGCATACCTTGTTTGGCGCTGCTATGCATTGGGATGTGCCGGAACTGCGTGGGTTTAACTTCCGCGGCGGTTTCGTGATGATACCTGAGCTCGCCGCGCTGACCCTCGCGCTGTCGGTTTATACCTCATCATTTATCGCTGAAGTGATTCGCTCGGGGATTCAGTCGGTACCTCATGGTCAAAGTGAAGCCGCACGTTCGCTCGGCTTGCCCAATCCAGTGACCATGCGCCAGGTAATCATCCCGCAGGCAATGCGCGTGATCATCCCACCACTGACCAGCCAGTACCTCAATATCGTGAAAAACTCATCGCTGGCAGCCGCTATCGGCTATCCAGACATGGTTTCGCTGTTTGCCGGTACCGTGCTGAACCAAACCGGTCAGGCGATTGAAACCATCGCGATTACCATGGCGGTATACCTGATTATCAGCCTGATCATTTCACTGCTGATGAACCTCTACAATCGCAAAATTGCGCTGGTTGAGCGTTAAGAGAACGGGATCATTATGTCTGTTACTACACATGAAACACCGCCGATTCCGACCCATCCACTCAGCAAGGCTTGGCTTTGGGCGCGCAAAAATCTGTTTTCAAGCTGGCTGAATACGCTCCTCACCCTATTCAGCATCTGGCTGATCTGGAACGTGATTCCTCCGGCTCTGAACTGGCTGGTATTTCAGGCTAACTGGATTGGCGAGACGCGTGCAGACTGCACAAAAGAAGGCGCTTGCTGGGTGTTTATCCATGCACGCTTTGGCCAGTTTATGTATGGGCTTTATCCACATGAGTTGCGCTGGCGCATCAATCTGTCGCTGGTCATCGGCTTACTTTCGATCGTTCCGATGTTCATCAAATCGATGCCACGTCGCGGTCGCTATATCGCCTGCTGGGCGTTGGTATATCCGATTGTGGTTTGGTTCTTGATGTACGGGGGCTATTTCGGTTTAGAGCGCGTAGAGACTCGCCAATGGGGCGGTCTCACATTGACGCTGATTATCGCTTCAGTGGGGATTGCCGGCGCGCTGCCTTTAGGCATTTTATTGGCGCTGGGACGCCGATCTGAAATGCCGGTGGTGCGTACACTGTCGATCATCTTCATTGAGTTCTGGCGTGGTGTACCGCTGATTACCGTGCTGTTTATGTCGTCGGTAATGTTGCCGCTGTTCATGGCGGAAGGCACTACGATCGATAAACTGGTACGTGCACTGGTTGGCGTGATCTTGTTCCAGTCCGCTTATGTCGCGGAAGTGGTGCGCGGCGGTTTGCAGGCGCTGCCGAAAGGCCAATATGAAGCCGCTGAATCACTGTCACTGGGCTACTGGAAAACCCAAATGTTGGTGATTTTACCGCAGGCGCTCAAGATGACCATTCCCGGCCTCGTGAATACCATCATTGCACTGTTTAAAGATACCAGCCTGGTGATCATCATCGGTCTATTCGATCTCTTCAGTAGCGTGCAGCAAGCCACCGTTGACCCAACCTGGTTGGGTATGTCGACGGAAGGCTATGTCTTTGCTGCCATGGTTTACTGGATTTTCTGTTTTAGCATGTCGCGCTATAGCCAGTATTTGGAAAAGCGTTTTCACACCGGGCGTGCATCGCACTGAGGTTTAACATGACACAAACTATGACTAATGCGGCTGATGCCATGATGATTACACTCGAAAACGTCAATAAATGGTACGGCCAGTTCCATGTACTGAAAGACATCAACTTAAAAGTGAAACCACGCGAACGTATCGTACTGTGCGGGCCTTCAGGTTCGGGTAAATCGACGACTATTCGTTGCATTAATCACCTGGAAGAACATCAGCAAGGCCGTATCGTAGTTGATGGGATCCATTTGAATCATGATATCCGCAATATCGAACGCGTTCGCACCGAAGTAGGCATGGTTTTCCAGCATTTTAATCTTTTCCCTCATCTTACCGTTCTGCAAAACTGCACGCTGGCACCAATATGGGTGCGTAAAATGCCGAAGAAAGAAGCGGAAGAGCTGGCTATGCATTACCTTCAGCGTGTACGTATCGCCGAGCATGCGCACAAGTTCCCCGGTCAACTCTCAGGGGGACAGCAGCAACGTGTGGCAATCGCCCGGTCGCTCTGCATGAAGCCGAAAATTATGCTGTTTGATGAGCCAACATCCGCGCTCGATCCAGAAATGGTCAAAGAAGTGCTCGATACGATGATTGGCCTGGCAGAAGATGGCATGACGATGCTGTGCGTTACGCATGAAATGGGCTTTGCGCGCACTGTGGCGGATCGCGTGATCTTTATGGATCGCGGTGAAATTGTGGAAGAGGCGCCGCCGCAGGAGTTCTTTGCTAACCCGAAATCAGAACGTACGCGTGCATTCCTGTCGCAAGTTATTCATTGATGTTCAGTTAGTTAAGTTAACAATCGCCTCTGCTGTAAAGCAGGGGCTTTTTTATTTCTGTGGTTTGAAGGGTTGCGAAGCGTTGATTTCATAGCAGTAACATGCTTTTTGAAACATACAAAAAAGCCCTGAACTTTCGTTCAGGGCTTCTGTGTTTGATGCCTGGCAGTTCCCTACTCTCGCATGGGGAGACCCCACACTACCATCGGCGCTACGGCGTTTCACTTCTGAGTTCGGCATGGGGTCAGGTGGGACCACCGCGCTAAAGCCGCCAGGCAAATTCTTTTAAACCGAACTCATGCCTATAACTGGTGCTGATACCCAGAGTCGAACTGGGGACCTCACCCTTACCAAGGGTGCGCTCTACCAACTGAGCCATATCAGCACGCTAAANTTTCACTTCTGAGTTCGGCATGGGGTCAGGTGGGACCACCGCGCTAAAGCCGCCAGGCAAATTCTTTTAAACCGAACTCATGCCTATAACTGGTGCTGATACCCAGAGTCGAACTGGGGACCTCACCCTTACCAAGGGTGCGCTCTACCAACTGAGC
>CEFQ01000003.1 GCA_900068845.1 Enterobacter ludwigii | reverse complement strand
CCGTCTGCGTTGCCGCTTTGCCGTCTCAGTGGTGGCGCATTATAGGGAGTTATTCGGAGCTGACAAGGGTTTATTGCAAAAAAATGACTGAGCGCCTCTTTTTTAGACGAACGCGTTAAAAACGGACATTTCCTGGCGAAGAATCAGTCAAAATCGCCGCTTCATCGGCATTAATCAGCGCCATTACCTTAAAAACCAATGCTATTCTGTTTAGCCAAACGTAATTTCTTTGTTGTAGGCTGACAATTATTCGAGAAGGACTTTCAATGATTCGCTCCGCGCGCAGTATGGCCGGCTTGCCCTGGATCGCCGCCATGGCGTTTTTCATGCAAGCACTTGATGCCACCATCCTGAATACTGCGCTTCCTGCTATCGCCACCAGCCTTGAACGTTCTCCTTTAGCCATGCAATCTGCCGTCATCAGTTACACGCTAACGGTGGCGATGCTAATCCCGGTGAGTGGCTGGTTGGCGGATCGCTATGGCACCCGCAAAATCTTCATTCTTGCAGTATCGCTATTTACACTGGGTTCGCTGGCCTGTGCCTTGTCCGGTTCATTAAGCATGCTGGTGGTCTCTCGCGTGGTGCAAGGTGTTGGCGGAGCGATGATGATGCCCGTCGCGCGTCTGGCGTTATTGCGCGCTTATCCACGTAGTGAACTGCTACCCGTGTTGAACTTCGTTACCATGCCGGGTTTAGTGGGACCGATTCTGGGGCCGATGCTCGGCGGTTTGTTAGTGACCTACGCCAGCTGGCACTGGATATTCCTGATCAACATTCCCATTGGTATCGCAGGCATCTTCTACGCACGCAAATATATGCCGGACTTCACTACCCCAAAACGCCGCTTCGACTTTTTGGGCTTCCTGCTGTTTGGCTTGGGTCTGGTGCTGATATCAGTCGGCATCGAACTGTTTGGCGAGCGCGTAGTGTTGCCGTGGCAAGCGCTGTTGGTACTGTTTAGCGGCATTGCATTACTTCTTCTCTATATAGTGCACGCGCGTCGTCATCCGGCACCGCTGATCAATCTGCCAATGTTTAAAACCCGGACCTTCTCGGTCGGCATCATTGGCAATATTGCTTCGCGTCTGGGAACCGGCTGTATTCCGTTCCTGATGCCGCTGATGTTACAGGTGGGCTTTGGTTATCCCGCGCTTATCGCCGGTTGCATGATGGGACCTACGGCGATTGGCGCGCTGCTGGCTAAATCCACGGTGACACAAGTATTACGTCGCTTCGGTTATCGCCATACGCTGGTTGCTATCACCATCATCATTGGCATGTTGATCGCCACCTTCTCACTGCAATCGCCGGGAGGCAGCGTAGTCCTGCTGCTGGCAGCACTGTTGATTCTGGGAATGGCGATGTCGACGCAGTTCACCGCGATGAACACCATCACACTAGCGGATTTAAATGATGAGAACGCCAGCGGCGGGAACAGTGTGCTGGCAGTAACGCAGCAGCTTTCGATCAGCTTTGGTGTAGCGGTGAGCGCCGCGGTGCTGCGCTTCTATCAGGATGTCGAGGCCACAACCGTCGCGCAATTCCACGCGACTTTCCTGACGATGGGCGTTGTCACCGTGTTGTCTGCCTTTACCTTTATGATGTTACGTCCGGGCGACGGCCGTAATTTGATCGCCAACCGCGAGAAAAAGAAGAAAGCAGCTTAAACCGAACCGCGCTCAACCAGTTCCGGCGTCAGCACCAGCGTTTGCTGACTGGCGTCGGGATCGCTCATACGATGAATCAAGGTATCAATCGCCAGTTCGCCTAACTCATCTTTCGGTTGATGAATGGTGCTAAGTGGCGGCGTCAGATAACGCGCCAGTTCTATGTTGTCATAACCCATCACTGCAATATCCTGCGGCACACGCAATCCGGCCTGGAACAGAGCGTGATAGACACCTACCGCCATCGCATCATTGCTGGTAAATACCGCTTCGGGTAGCGTATCCAGCGTCAGCAATTGATTCATGGCGTTGAAACCGCCCTGAAACTCGAAATCGCCATCGACGACATAATCTGGCGGTACCAACAATCCGCTGTTGGCCATCGCTTTATGGAACCCCTCCAGACGCAAACGCGCCGGGGTTTTATCCTGCGGACCCGCAATACAGGCAATGCGCGTATAGCCGCGATCGATCAGATGCTGGGTTGCCAGCTCGCCACCGAGCAGCGCGTTGTCCTGAATAATGTCGCCGCGCCCTTCAAATGGCGCCCAGTCCATCATCACCATCGGCACGGACGGATAGCGATTGAGGATTTCCGCCGACGGCAGATGGGTTTCAGTGCACATCATCAGCAAACCATCGACGCGTTTTTGCATCAGCGTTTCGAGGCTGCGATTCATACGTTCCTCATCGCCTTCGGTGTTGCACAGAATCAAGCTGTAGCCACGTTCGTAGCAGCTGTTTTCTACCCCGCGCACCACCTCGGAATAGAATGGGTTACTGCTGGCGGTGAGCAGCATGCCGATGGTGCGCGTTTGCTTAATTTTCAAGCTGCGCGCCAACGCGGACGGCGCATAGTTCAGCTCGCGAATCGCCTGATCCACCTTTTCGCGCACCTGCTCGCTCACAAAGCGATTGTTATTGATGACGTGCGAAACGGTGGACGTTGAGACGCCCGCCAGGCGGGCGACGTCTTTCATGGTAGCCAAGCGCTTAACCCTGTTGTTGCAGGAAGGCGTCGATCTCAGTGCGCCACGGCACTGAGGGCTGCGCGCCCGCACGCGTCACCGCAATCGCGGCAGCAGCATGAGCGAAACGAACAGCATCGTGCATTGCCATACCTTCCAGACGCGCAGTAATAAACGCACCATTGAAAGTATCGCCCGCCGCGATGGTATCAATGGCCTGCACGCTGAAGCCCGGAATACGCACGCCGTTGCCTTGCTCACTTAGCCACACGCCGCGACGGCCTAGTGTGATTAACACGGTATCAATACCTTTGGCATGCAATGCCTGCGCTGCGCGAGCTGCATCTTCATCACTCTTTACCGCGATACCGGTGAGAATTTCTGCTTCAGTTTCATTTGGCGTGATGATATCGATAAGCGCAAGCAGCTCGTCAGAAAGCGCGGTAGCCGGCGCAGGATTCAGGATGACTTGCGTTTGCTGCTTGCGGGCAATCTTCGCGGCTGCCAGCACACTTTCCAGCGGTGATTCCAGTTGCATCAATAATGCATCGGCATTGGCAATCACCTGCTGATGATGCTCGACGCGCGCGGGCGTCAGCGCTGCATTGGCACCAGAATAGATACCGATATTATTTTCGCCTTCGCTATTCACGAAGATCATCGCTACGCCGGTCGATTCATCGGCGACGGTTTCGACGGGGGCGGTATCAATGCGATCTTGCTGCAACTGCTGACGAATACGCTCGCCAATGTCATCGGCGCCCACGCAAGCAATAAAGGCAATGTCTGCACCGGCACGACCCGCAGCGACCGCCTGATTGGCCCCTTTGCCGCCAAAGGCAATGTGGTACTGTTTCCCGATCACCGTTTCGCCCGGACGCGGAAAGTGGGCGAGGTTAAGGATGTGATCGGCATTGATGCTGCCGAGAACGGCCAGTTTTGCGCTTGTGGTCATTGGGATTCATCCAGAAAGATGCGCCACCAGGACGGTGGCGCGTTGCCCTGCTTTTCTTTACTTATTATTTGGTCACCAGCTTCAGGTCAACCGGATTAACCGCCTTTACCTTCTCGCCTTTCAATACTTTATCGGCAGTCTGCACGCCAATCACGCCAATCTTGTCTGGCATCTGAGCTACAGTGGCGGTCAGTTTACCCGATTCGACGGCTTTCACACCGTCAGCGGTGCCGTCAAAACCCACCACCAGCACGTCGGTTTTACCGGCTGTTTGCAGCGCACGCAGCGCGCCCAGCGCCATTTCGTCGTTCTGAGCAAATACCGCCTGTACATCAGGATGTCCCTGCAGCAGGTTCTGCATCACGTTCAGACCTTTAGTACGGTCAAAGTCAGCCGGCTGGCTCGCCAGGATATTGAACTTATGTGCGTCGGCCGCTTGTTTGAAGCCTTCACCGCGCTCGCGCGCCGCAGAAGTGCCCGCAATGCCCTGCAGTTCAATAATTTTCGCGCCTTCGCCCAGTTTTTTGGCGATGAAGTCACCGGCCATTTTGCCGCCGAAGCGGTTGTCAGAAGCAACGTGGCTCACCACCGTGCCTTGTGCTGCCACGCGGTCGAGTGTAATCACCGGAATGTTTGCCTGGTTCGCCATCTTCACGGCATTACCTACTGCATCAGAATCGGTTGGGTTGATCAGCAGCAGCTTGGTGCCGCGCACCGTCAGATCTTGCACGTTCGCCAGCTCTTTCGCCGGGTTGTTCTGCGAATCCAGCACCACGAGGTTATAACCTAATTGGTCAGCTTCTTTCTGTGCGCCATCTTTCAGTGACACAAAGAACGGATTATTCAGCGTTGAAACCACCAGAGCAATGGTGTCCTTAGCCATTGCGCCAGCACTGAGGGTGGCGCCAAGAATGACGGCCAATGCAGTTAACTTTTTCATTTTTTAAATCCTGTGTGAAGGTCAGAGTTATTTACTGCTTTTGTTATCCACCAGCACTGCCAGCAGAATGACGACGGCTTTAACAATCATTTGGTAGTAAGACGATACGCCCATCAGATTCAGGCCGTTGTTGAGGAAACCGAGGATTAACGCACCAATCAGCGTGCCCATGATGCGACCTTTGCCACCCGCCAGGCTGGTACCGCCCAGCACCACCGCAGCAATCGCATCCAGTTCATAACCGGTGCCCGCTGTCGGTTGTGCGGAAGAGAGACGCGCCACTTCGATGGTTCCGGCTAATGCCGCCAACATGCCGCACAGCGAATAAACGATAATTTTGACGCGATTAACGTTGATGCCCGACAAACGCGTGGCGGCTTCGTTGCCACCCAGCGCATAGATGTAACGACCCAGGCGCGTGTGATGCAGCATGTACCATGCCAGGCCGAACACCGCGACCATTAGCCACACCGGCGTGGGGATACCCAACGGGCGACCAATACCGAACCAGCCAAACAAATCGGCGTTATCGTTGAAACCGGTGTTGATGGGGCTGCCGTTGGTGTACACCATGGTGACGCCGCGCAGCAGCAACATCATCACAAGCGTGGCGATGAAAGCCTGCACCTTGCCGCGCGCCACAATCACGCCGGTAATACCGCCAATCGCAGCTCCCAACGCCAGCGAAGCCGCTACGGCCACCAGCGCATTCACTTCTAATCCAACGATCGATGCCGCCACCGCACCGGTCAACGCCAGCAGCGATCCTACCGACAGATCAATGCCCGAAGTCAAAATCACCAGCGTCATCCCCACCGCCATAATGGCGTTGACCGACGTCTGCTGCAGAATGTTGAACATGTTGGCCAGCGTAAAGAAGTTCGGGCTCTGGCTGGCAACCACGGCGATCAGCACGATCAATGCAATCAGTGATTTCTGCTCCAGCAGCCAGGCTTTGCTGAACCAGCGACGGCTGGCGGGTAAGGTTTGGGTGCTCATACAACTAACTCCTCGCTGTGTTGCTTACCGACTGCCGCCGCCATCAGGGATTCCTGGGTAGCTTGCTCACGGGAAAATTCGCCACTCAGATGGCCTTCATGCATCACCATGATGCGGTCGCTCATGCCCAGCACTTCAGGCATTTCCGATGACACCAAAATGATGCTCAGCCCTTCGGCTTTAAACTGGTTAATTAACTGATAAATCTCTTTTTTTGCCCCGACATCGACGCCGCGTGTCGGCTCATCAAGAATCAGCACATCAGGACGCGTCATCAGGCCACGCGCAATCGCCACTTTCTGCTGATTCCCCCCCGACAGCAGGCCAATCGGCTGCTCCATCGACGGGGTTTTAACGTTGAACAGACGAATAAAATCGCCCACCGCCAGCTGCTCGTCACTGTGTCTCAGGTTGCCCGCGCCGGTGCTGAAATAGCGCAGCGCGGTCAGCGACATGTTCTCTTTCACCGACATACCCAGCACCAAACCATCGCGTTTGCGATCTTCCGAGATATATACGATGCCGTTGGCGAGGCCATCCTGCGGAGAGCGGGTCACGATCTCACGGCCGTTCAGGGTCACTTTGCCTTTGCTGCGTGGCAGCGCGCCGTACAGCACTTTCATCAGTTCGGTACGTCCTGCGCCCATCAGGCCCGACACGCCAAGGATTTCCCCTTTGCGCAGCGTAAAGCTGACGTCATCCACACCCGGACCGCTGAGGTTTTCGACCCTTAAGCGGATCTCACCCGGTTGTTGATCGATACGCGGATATTGATCTTCCAGTTTGCGGCCTACCATCATCTCGATCAGGCTCTCTTCGATGAGATCGCACACTGCGCGCTCGGCAATAAACTGCCCATCGCGGAACACGGTGACGTCATCGCAAATCTCGAAGATCTCTTTCATGCGGTGCGAGATATAGACAATGCCGCAGCCCTGCGCTTTCAGTTCATTGATCACGCGGAACAGCGACAGCGTTTCGGTATCGGTTAACGCATCAGTCGGTTCATCCATAATGATGACTTTCGATTCGAAACTGAGCACTTTGGCGATCTCGACCATCTGCTGATCGCCAATCGACAAATCGCCCACCAGCTTGTGGCTGTTGAAGCGCAGATTAAGGCGCTTTAACAGCGCATCCGCCGCGGCATACATCTTTTTCCATTCGATGCGGCCAAAACGGTTAACAAATTCACGGCCAAGGAAAATATTCTCGGCGACGGTCAGTTGCGGGATCAGGTTCAGTTCCTGATGGATAATGCCAATGCCCGCTTCCTGCGACGCTTTCGGGCCGGAGAAAGCGACATCCTTACCGAGCCACTGCATGGAGCCGGCATCCATGCTGTAAATGCCGGTCAGCACTTTCATCATGGTGGATTTGCCCGCACCGTTTTCGCCCACCAGCGCCATGACGCGTCCCGGATAGACGGCGAGCGATGCGCCATTCAGCGCCTTCACGCCCGGAAACGACTTTACAATCCCTTTGAGTTGCAATAACGGTTGCATAGCGGCCTCAGAAGGTCACGCCGGCGCTCAGGATGACATTCGCATACGGAGAACACTCTCCGCTGCGAATGACCGCCTGACTACGCTGCGTTTGTTGTTTGAATTGTTCATGGCTGGTGTAACGGATGGTGATGACATTCCCCTGGTGCTGTTGCAAGGCTTCGAGCACGGCGAGCAGTGCGCTATGGAGCTGCGGATTGTGCTGCTTAATCTCCTCCGCCATCAGGGCGCTTTCGACCTGCATCTCCTGCGTGACAACCTCAACCACCTGTAAAAATTCGGGCGTACCCGGCGTTAGCGCCAGATCGATGCGCTGTGGACCAGCCGGAATTGGCAAGCCTGCATCAGCAATCGTCAGCGTGTCGGTGTGCCCCAGGCGAGCAATCACATGAGAGACTTCAGCGTTTAACAAGCGACCTTTTTTCATTTCTTCCACTCCACAGCGAAACGTTTCGCTGATCGGGAGTGTATAAAATGCGCACGGCAACTCAATCACGGCATCACGGAAATGTGATCGCCATCGAAACGTTTCGCTTGCACCAGAGAGAATTTGAGTTTGGAAGGGTTTTGGAGCCGCTCAGGCGGCTCCGGGGAAGGATTATGGCAGTTTACGTACCTGTTTCACGTCCAGTTCGATGGAGTTGAAATCTTTATCCAGTTCGCCAGTCAGTTCTACCTGATCCTTCGGCGAGACGGTCAATCCGTTCCAGCGTTTATGATCGATTTCGACCTTCATGGTGCCGGTAGCATCACGAAACTGATAATCCTCATCACCGATTTGCTTCTCAAGCGTACCGCGCACGGTGATCCAGCTATCGTCTTTCATCTCTTCGGCCTGTTTCACCGTGACAACGCTGGTGTTATCGGCTTTGAAACCACCGGATTTAACCTGTGCTGTTGGCGCATTCGGATCAACAAAACCGCCTTGCTGAGCGGCAAGAACCGGCGTGGCGGCCAGGGCGACAATCGCTAACAGAGCTGCGGACTTTTTCATATTTCACCTCTTTTCCATGAATGTGTTGGTTTACGGAAGCTATTTCACCATAAGGTTCTTAACAGGATCTTAAGAGAATGGCTTTTACGTACATTCATGAAAAATAGTCTATTTGCGGCTATTTTCCCTGTACAACAGGGATTGTGCTTCGTATAACACGGCTCAACACAAGGAGAACTGATGCGCATTTCACTGATCGAAGATGACACCTTGATTGGCGACGGTTTGAAAGTTGGGCTGACCAAGCTTGGCTTCAGCGTGGATTGGTTTGTCTCCGGCGAAGCCGGATTTCAGGCGCTAACGGCCGCGCCCTGGGATGCGGTGGTGCTGGATCTGTCGCTGCCGGAACGCGATGGTCTGGATATCCTGCGTCAGTGGCGTCAGCAAGGACAAGACGTGCCGGTGCTGATTCTCACCGCACGTGATGCGCTCGATCAACGCGTGCAGGGATTGCAACTCGGTGCCGACGATTACCTGTGCAAGCCATTTGCGTTAACAGAAGTCGCGGCGCGCTTGCAGGCGCTGATCCGTCGTCGTCATGGGCAGCTGCAGCCAGAACTCAAACACGGCAAAGTAGTGATGGCACCCAACAGCCACAGCGTAATGTGCGATGGCGAAGCCGTCAGCCTGAAGAGCCGCGAACTGGCGCTACTGGAACTGTTTCTGCGCAATCCAGGCCGCGTGCTCACGCGCAGCCAGCTGGAAGAGAAGCTCTACAGCTGGGATGAGGATGTCTCTAGCAATGCGGTAGAAGTGCACATTCATCATCTTCGCAAGAAACTCGGCAGCCAGTTTATCCGTACCGTACACGGCGTTGGTTATACGCTGGGAGCGGAGGAATGAGTCTGTTTCTGCGCCTCGCCATCGGCTTTGTGCTGTTGATTGTGTTGTGCGGCGGACTTGCTGGTCTCAGCGCCTGGCATCAAACCCGCGATACGGTGAACGAGCTGTTTGATACCCAGCAAATGCTGTTTGCTAAACGCCTAATCACCCTCGATCCAACCGCGTTGCAGGACGTTACGCTGCCCAAAACTAAAGCGATCCTGAGCCATCATCGTGGCGAGCAGGATGATGATGCGTTGGCGTTTGCCATTTTCAGCGCCGAAGGCCAGCCGCTATTAAACGACGGTGAAAATGGTCGCGATCTGCAGTTTGATCAGCAGCGCGATGGCTTTGTTGATGGCCAGCTGCGTGACGATAATGACAGCTGGCGCTTAGTGTGGCTGACCTCTGAGGATAAGCGTTATCGCGTGGTGGTCGGGCAAGAGTGGGAATACCGCGATGATATGACGCGCGATCTGGCGCTCAGCAGCCTGCTGCCGTGGCTGATCGCCATGCCGTTTATGCTGCTGTTGCTGCTGTTGCTGGTGTGGTTTGAGCTGCGCCCGTTGAAACGCCTCACGCTTTTACTGCATCAGCGTGCACCGGATGATGCCACGCCTTTGCCGGACACGCGCTTGCCCAAAGAGGTGAAGCCGCTGGTGGTGGCGCTTAATGGCTTGTTCAGTCGTATGGCGCATTTGGTGCAGCGCGAACGTCGCTTCACTTCCGATGCCGCCCATGAACTGCGCAGCCCATTGGCGGCGCTGCGGGTGCAAAGCGAAGTAATTCAGCTGGCCGATGATGATGAGGCGATGCGCAAACGTGCCATTCAGCAACTGGATAGCGGCATTGCGCGCGCCACGCGGTTGGTGGATCAGCTTTTAACACTGTCCCGTGTGGAAGCTGACGATCTGCGCAGCGAGTTTCAACCGGTAGCGCTGGCGCCACTGCTCCAAAATTTGTTGGCGGAGCACTTCCCGCAGGCGGAACAGCAGCAAAAGCATTTGCAGTTCACCAGCCACGCCGAACCGGTGATGAACGGTCATCCGCTGTTGCTGGGTTTGATGGTGCGGAATCTACTGGATAACGCGCTACGCTATTCGCCGTCGGGCAGCACCATTGACGTACAGCTCAATGCCCGCGCCATAACCGTTGATGATAACGGACCTGGCGTCAGCGATGAGCAACTGGCACGGTTGGGTGAACGCTTCTGGCGACCGCCGGGACAGGCGCAAACCGGGAGCGGATTGGGGCTTTCGATTGTGAAGAATATTGCGCAGCTGCACGGCATTCAATTGCTGTTCAGCCAGCGAGCCAGCGGAGGATTGCGCGTCACCTTGAGTTGGTGACGCGCATGTATAACGTTAAATCTCGACTTGGGTTCCCAGCTCGATGACGCGGTTCGGTGGGATTTCAAACTGATCCGGCGCGCGCAGCGCATTGCGTTGCAATGCGAGGAACAACTTGCCGCGCAGGCGCAAATACCACGGACGATCGCCGATTATCAGCGATTCATGCGACATAAAGAATGAGGTTTCCATCATGCGGCAGTTAAGGCCTTCAAGGCCGCAGCGGTGGAAAATCTCCTCAACGTTCGGCGTTTCACGCCAGCCGTAACTCGCCACCACGCGCCAGAAGGTGGGTGACAACTGTTCAATGGTCACACGACGGACATTGTGCACGTAAGGCGCATCTTCGGTACGCAGCGTCAGCAGCACCACGCGCTCATGCAATACCTTGTTATGCTTAAGGTTATGTAGCATGGCAAACGGAATCACATTCAACGCACGCGACATATACACCGCCGTTCCCGGCACGCGTACCGGCGGCGATTTCTCCAGCGATGCGATCATCGCTTCCAGTGAGTTGCCGTGCTCGTGCATACGACGCAGCAGGCGGAAACGCTCACTTTTCCAGGTGGTCATGATGATGAACATCATCAGCGCCAGCGTCAGCGGCAGCCAACCGCCGGAGAACACTTTGATCAGGTTGGCAGAGAACAGCGACACGTCGATGCACAACATGGCGATCAGAATCAGCACCACCAGATAGCGGTTCCAGTGCCAGTTTTGAATCGCTACGGTGGAACAGAGAATGGAGGTCAGCACCATGGTTCCTGTCACCGCGATACCATAAGCCGCTGCCAGATTACTGGAGTGCTCGAAGCCGACAATCACAATCACTACGGAGAAATAGAGCAGCCAGTTAATCACCGGGATATAGATCTGGCCAGATTCCTCTTCCGAGGTGTGCACAATGCGCATCGGCGGCAAATAGCCGAGACGCACCGCCTGACGGGTTAATGAGAACACGCCGGAAATCACCGCCTGTGACGCAATCACCGTGGCTAAGGTTGCCAGAATCAACATCGGGATCAGCATCCAATCCGGCGCGAGCAGGAAGAATGGGTTTTTGATCGCTTCGGGATGTTTAAGCAGTAACGCGCCTTGTCCAAAGTAGTTCAGCACCAGCGAAGGCAGCACCACGATGAACCAGGCGAGGCGAATCGGGAATTTACCGAAGTGGCCCATGTCGGCGTATAGCGCTTCGACGCCGGTAATCGCCAGCACCACTGCGCCAAGCGCGAAGAAAGAAACGGTTTTGTATTCAATAAAGAAATGCAGCGCCCAGTAAGGGTTCATCGCATGCAAGACGTCCGGGTTGCTAATGATGCTGCGCGCGCCCAGTACTGCAAGGACGAGAAACCACAGCAACATCACCGGCGCGAACAGCTTACCAACGATGCCTGTGCCGTGCTTTTGGATAACAAATAGCAAGGTCAGCACGGCAATCGCCAATGGCACGATGTAGGCATCAAGACTCGGCGCGGCAATTTCCAAACCTTCTATCGCAGAAAGTACCGAAACCGCCGGCGTAATCACCACTTCACCATAAAAGAAGCTGCCGCCAATCAACCCCATGATCACCAAAATTGCCGTGGCTCTAGCCCCCGTATGGCGTCCGGCCAGCGACATCAGCGTCAAAATCCCGCCTTCACCGGCGTTATCCGCACGCATCACATAGCTAATGTACTTAAGTGACACCACCAGAATCAGTAGCCAGAAGATCAGCGACAAGAAGCCAAAAACCGCTTCACGTTCTACGCCAAAACCAAACTGACCAGAAAGACATTCACGCAATGTATAGAGCGGGCTGGTACCAATATCGCCATACACCACGCCAATTGCCGCCAGCGTGACTGCCCCAAGGGACTGTTTCTTATCCGAGCTCATAAGTTGTCTTTTGTTGGAGCCGGAGGCACTTGCCTACCGCTCAAGCCATCAAAAAGCGCACAGTATGCACATATTCCCAAAAAAACCTACTCTTACAAAGTGTCACCATCGCGTCGGTGACGCGGTTTTTCGCCGAAAATCGGGCCAAAAAACCGTTGGAAGCGGCGAGTTATCTCGCATCAACCTTCTGAAACAAAAAAGCTGACGGCTATCAACGCAATCGCGCATGATAATCAGTAGAGTATTGCGCTCGCCAGAATATGACGGCACCAGGATCAAAAGGATAATGATGTGATTATGGCTCAACCCCATCTTTTGGCAGAAAGAATTTCTCGCCTGAGCAACGCTCTGGAAAAAGGGCTGTATGAACGCCATCATGCGATCCGCCTCTGTTTGCTGGCTGCCTTGAGTGGCGAAAGTGTGTTTTTACTCGGGCCGCCGGGCATTGCCAAAAGTCTGATTGCTCGCCGATTAAAATACGCCTTCCAGCATGCCCGCGCTTTTGAATACCTGATGACCCGCTTTTCCACCCCCGAAGAAGTATTTGGTCCGCTGTCGATTCAGGCGCTCAAAGATGAGGGGCGTTATCAGCGTCTGACCAAAGGCTATCTGCCGGATGCCGAAATTGTCTTCCTCGACGAAATCTGGAAAGCCGGCCCGGCAATTCTTAACACCTTGCTAACCGCCATCAACGAACGTCGCTTCCGTAACGGCGACAGTGAAGAAAAAATCCCGATGCGTTTGCTGGTTACCGCCTCGAACGAACTGCCGGAAGCCGACAGCGGCCTGGAAGCGCTGTATGACCGCATGTTGATTCGCCTGTGGCTGGATAATGTGCATGAGAAGCAGAACTTCCGCAGCATGCTGACCCACCAGCAGGATGAAAACGACAATCCGGTGGCGGAATCATTGCGCATCAGCGATGAAGAGTATGAGCAGTGGCAGAAAGGCATCAGCCAGGTCAGTTTGCCGGATCACGTGTTTGAATTGATCTATCAGCTACGTCAGCAGTTAGAAACACTGCCGGACGCGCCCTACATTTCCGATCGTCGCTGGAAGAAAGCCATTCATCTGTTGCAGGCCAGCGCCTTTTACAGCGGGCGCGTGACCATCGCGCCTATCGACCTGGTGCTGCTGAAAGATTGCCTGTGGCATGACGTGGCTTCGATGAAGCTACTGGATCGCGAAATCGATACCTTGATGTCACAACATGCGTGGCAGCAACAGGCGCTGCTGCACAAACTGCAGCAGATCAAAGGTCGTCGTTTGGCATTGCAACAGCAGCAAAGTGTGGCGCAAGCGCTGACGCTCGAGAAACACAGCGGCATGTTCAGCCGCAAACCGCATTACGAATTACCCACAGCCATCACCGATGAGCAGCTGACGTTAATGCTGCAGCAGCCGCTGATGCTGCACGATATGCAGGTGACGCACATTCTGATTGGCCGCGAAGCGCTGGATCAGTGGTTGCTGAAAGGCGGGGAAATCCGCGGCAAGCTGAACGGCATTGGCTTTGGTCAGACGCTGGATATGCTGGTGGATACCCATCACTGTCTGACACTGCGCGATGTCAGCCTGCAATCCACACGCCTGACGCTGCCCGGCGCCGGCAGCAGCAGCGAGGTCCCGCAGGAGATCATGGATGAATATGACGCGCTCGAGACGCAGCTGCGCGCACAGCGCACGCTGTTCAGCCAACATCAGCGCTGCCTGTTTATTAGCGATGACTGGCTGGCACGCATTGAAACCAGCCTGCAGGATGTCGCGGAACAGCTGAAACAGGCGAGAAAATGATCTCACTGGAGACGCTGAGCACGCTGCTGTCGATTGGCGAAACTGAGTTAATCGAAGAGTTGATTATCGCGCTGCTCGCTTCGCCGCAACTGGCGCTGTTCTTTGAGAAGTTTCCCCGCCTGAAGCAAGCAATGATGCGCGATCTGCCACGCTGGCGATCGGAGATCGCCGAGCAGATCAAAGTCACGCCGGTGCCAGAAGCGCTGGCGCAGGAGTTTCAGCTGTTTCAGCAGATGCAATTACTCAGTACGCAACATTTCACCCAGCAGCTACCCAACATCATGACGCAGCTGAAAAGCCTGCCGTCGCCGTTCATCGAAGAAGCCAGCAAACTGTTACTGAACGCCGAAAGCGCCGAGCTCAGCAACGCGCAACACACGCTATTCCTGCAACGCTGGCGTCTCAGCCTGACGCTGCAAACGTTGACGCTGAATGAAAGCATTCTGGAAGAGCAGCGCGATCGCTTGATGGCGGAACTGCAGCAGCGCATGGCGATCAGCGGTCAGCTGGCACCGATTCTCACCGATGACGATGAAGCCGCTGCTGGACGCCTGTGGGATTTGAGCAAAGCGCCGCTGCAGCATGGCGATTACGAACTGATCGTGCAGTACGGCGATTTCCTCGCCCAGCAGCCGGAATTGATGAAACTGGCGCAGCAGCTGGGTCGCAGCCGCGAGGCCAAATCGGTGCCGTCGCAGGAGGCGCCGCTGGAAGCGTTTCACCAACTGGTGCGCGAACCGGATAACGTGCCGGAAGAGGTCAGCGGCATTCATCAAAGCGATGATGTGCTGCGGCTGTTGCCACCTGAACTGGCGGCATTGAGCATCAGCGAGTTAGAGCTGGAGTTTTATCGGCGCTTAGTCGAGAAACGCTTGCTGACCTATCGCTTGCAGGGCGATGCGTGGCATGAAAAAGTCACGATGAGTCCGGTCAGCCACCAGCAGCATGAAGAGCAACCACGCGGCCCGTTCATCGTCTGTGTTGATACGTCCGGTTCGATGGGCGGTTTCAATGAACGCTGCGCTAAAGCCTTTTGCCTGGCGCTGCTAAAAGTGGCGCTGGCGGATAAGCGTCGCTGTTACATCATGCTGTTCGCCCATGAAGTGATCGGCTATGAACTCACCGCCGATAACGGCATTGAGCAGGCGATCCGTTTTCTCAGCCAACGTTTTCGCGGCGGCACCGATCTCGCAGCCTGTCTCGCAGCAGTGGTGAAACGTATGGAAGGCAGCGCGTGGCAGGAAGCCGATGCGGTGATCGTGTCGGATTTTATTGCCCAGCGTTTGCCAGACGACATTATCAGCACCATTAAGCAGCGCCAGCGCCAATATCAACAGCGCTTTCACGCGGTGGCGATGTCGCTGCATGGTAAACCAGGCATTCTGCGCATCTTCGATCATATCTGGCGCTTCGATACCGGCTTGAAAAGTCGCCTGCTGCGCCGCTGGCAGCGCTAATTCATCTGACAGAAATGCTTATTTGCTATAGTGATAAGTTCGCACACTAAGCAACTGGAGCACCTTGTGACCACCGCCCAACTTCCCGCACCGACTCGCACGCTGCGACTCTCCGGCCAAAATACCGAACAAAAAAGAGCCGAGCTGCTGGCGTACTTCACCCAAACCTGGGAACTGTACGAAAGCCTATTTGATTGTCTGGCGGACGATCGCGCCTGGTTTAACAAAGCCATTTCGCTGCGCCATCCCCTGATCTTCTATTTTGGCCACACCGCCACCTTCTACATTAATAAGCTGATGGCGGGCCGCTATCTTGAGCAACGCGTTGACGATCACATCGAAGCGATGATGGCGATCGGCGTGGATGAGATGAGCTGGGACGATCTCAACGACAGTCACTACGACTGGCCAACCATCGCAGAAGTGCGCGACTATCGCGGCAAAGTGAAAAGCCTGGTGAGCGAGTTCATTCGCACTATGCCACTGGAACTGCCGATCGGCTGGGACAGCCCGGCGTGGGTGGTGTTAATGGGGATTGAGCACGAACGCATTCACCTGGAAACCTCCAGCGTGTTGATGCGCCAGCTGCCGATCGAATGGGTCAAAGCGCAGCCGCACTGGCCGATTTGTCCGCAAGCACGTCACGATCGTCAATCCGTGCCAGCCAATTCCCTGATCGCCATGCCCGGTGGCCGCGTGCAGCAGGGAAAAACCGACGACACTTACGGTTGGGATAATGAATACGGCAGCCAGCAAACAGATCTCAAACCGTTTAAGGCCAGTAAAATGCTGGTCAGCAATGCCGAGTTTTATCGCTTTGTTGCGGCGGGTGGATATAACGATCGCCGCTGGTGGGATGAGGAAGGTTGGGGCTGGCGTGAATTCTCTGGTGCGCAGATGCCGACATTTTGGGTCGGTGATGAACAGATGCCCGATCAGTTAAAACTGCGTTTGCTGGCTGAAGAAGTCGCGATGCCGTGGGATTGGCCAGCGGAAGTGAATCAACTGGAAGCCGCGGCGTTCTGTCGCTGGCTGGCCGAAGAGACCGGCAAATCTGTTCAGCTGCCGTGCGAAGCCGAATGGGCGCAGCTGCGTGAGCAGGTAAGCGGCGATCAGCCAGATTGGCATGATGCACCGGGCAATATCAATCTGGCGTATTGGGCTTCGTCTAGCCCAGTTGACCATTTTGCACAGGGCGAGTTTTACGACATCGTCGGCAACGTCTGGCAGTGGACGACCACGCCAACCCACGGTTTCGAAGGATTTAAGGTGCATCCGCTGTACGACGATTTCTCCACGCCGACCTTTGATGGCAAACATGCGTTGATCAAAGGCGGCAGCTGG
The DNA here is from genome assembly GCA_900068845.1 of Enterobacter ludwigii. Classification (GTDB taxonomy): domain Bacteria; phylum Pseudomonadota; class Gammaproteobacteria; order Enterobacterales; family Enterobacteriaceae; genus Pantoea; species Pantoea ludwigii_A. The sequence continues at coordinate 259,664 of CEFQ01000003.1, read as the reverse complement.
ATTTCCACCGGTAACGAAGCGCTGAAATCTGCACGCTACGCCTTCCGCCGTCATTTCTTCCAGCACGCCGGTTTCCGCTATGTGGTTTCTTCACATGAAGAGAGCATGGCGCTCAATCCTTATGAAACCGACAGCATGGTGTCGCAGTATCTCGATTTTCAGTACGGGCCGAGCTACTACAACGTGCCAAATTACGCGGCCGCGCTGGTGGAAAAACTGCTGCCGCACTGTGCTGTGCGCGGTCAGGCACTGGACATCGGCTGCGCCACCGGACGCGCCAGTTTTGAGCTGGCGCGTCACTTCGACGCGGTAACCGGTATGGATTACTCAGCACGCTTTATTGATGTTGCGCTGCAGCTGACCTCCGGTGAGGATTTCCGTTATGTGGTGCCAGAAGAAGGCGAGCTGGTGGAATATCGTCAAGTGCGGCTGAAAGAGTTTGGTCTTGAAATTGAGCAAGCGCAGCGCATTCAGTTTGTCCAGGGCGATGCCTGTAACCTGAAGCCGCAGCCGGATCGTTACGATCTGGTGCTAGCCTCAAATCTGATTGATCGTCTGCGTCAGCCAAAACGCTTCCTGCAGGATATTACCCCGATGATCCGCTCCGGCGGTTTGCTGGTGCTGTCATCGCCTTATACCTGGCTGGAAGATTTCACGCCGAAAGAGAACTGGCTGGGCGGTATTCGCGAAAATGGCGAAGCACTGACGACCTATCAAGCGCTGCAGCGCCTGTTACGTGAGGACTTTGACGAAGTGGCACCGCCGCAGGATGTACCGTTTGTGATCCGCGAGACGGCGCGTAAATTCCAGCATACCCAGGCGCAAGTCACCTTCTGGCGTAAGCGTTAAAAAGCGTGCAGACAACGGCCTGGCTGTTGTCTGCACCTTGCCTGCACCGCTAATTTGCTGCACATTCTCCTTTATTCATAGAAGAAGAACTCAACGAGGATGGACAATGGCGGAACACCTTCAGCTGGATAACCTGGATCGCGGCATTCTGAATGCGCTGCTGCAGAATGCGCGCACCGCCTATGCCGAGCTTGCCAAACAGTTCAACGTGAGCCCCGGCACAATTCATGTTCGTGTGGAGAAAATGCGCCAGGCGGGCATTATCTTGGGGACGCGCGTGGAGATCGATCCCCGTCAGCTTGGCTTCGATGTGTGCTGCTTTATTGGCATTATCCTCAAAAGCGCCCGCGATTATCCGGCGGCATTGAGCAAACTTGATGCCCTTGATGAAGTCGTGGAAGCCTGGTACACCACCGGTCATTACAGTATTTTTATCAAAGTGATGTGCCGATCAATTGATGCCTTGCAACAGGTTTTGATCAACAAGATCCAGACCATCGACGAAATTCAGTCCACCGAAACCCTGATCTCACTGCAAAACCCGATCATGCGCACCATTAAGCCATGATCCTCCTCTAAGCTGTGCACAAACTTATCCCCGGCAGATCGCGCGCATGGCGCGACTTGCCGCCTGATGCTTTCTACTATTAACCCTGTTTTCCACAGGTGGATCACGGCTTGATCACAGCGTACAATGCTCGCCTTTAGTGCGGGAGAGCATCATGGCCGATATTACGTTAATCAGTGGAAGTACCCTTGGCAGCGCCGAATATGTAGCTGAACATCTGGAAGAAAAACTGCAGGAAGCGGGCTTCTCAACCGAGGTGTTGCATGGCCCTGAGCTGGATGAGCTGCAACCGGAAGGCATTTGGCTGATTGTAACCTCCACGCACGGCGCCGGTGAACTGCCCGATAATTTGCTTCCTTTATATGAAGCACTGCAAGAGACAAAACCAGACCTCTCCGGCTTACGTTATGGTGCAGTAGGCATTGGTAATCACGAATACGATCTTTTCTGTGGCGCGATCAAACTCCTGGAAGAGCAATTAAACCAGTTGGGTGCCAAACGTATTGGCGATCGCCTGGAAATCGACGTGCTGGAGCATGAGATCCCGGAAGACGCCGCCGAAGTGTGGGTCGCCACATGGAAAACACAGATTTAAAACGATCTAAAGTGGCTGGGGATCGGGAAAATAGAATGATCCCCAGTTGATTGCGCTGTTTTTTCACGTTAAACACGCGATCGGCTGTGGATAACTAGGCCTGTTTCTTGCGTATAACCAGTAGTTATCCAAAGAACAACCCCTGTTTCTTTTTTAGGCTGTGCATAAGTGTCAATTTTGATCCCAGCTTATACGGATCAGGATCACCGATCATTCACAGCTAATGATCCTTTCTAATCGACTGTTTAACCTGTTCTTTTCGGGGTTATCAACAACCTGGGGCGATCCTAATAGTAGATCTAACAGAGAGATCATATAAAAGAATTAAAGATCCTTTATTTAAAACCTCAGGATCCCGCGACTTTCGCCGCCGACATAATTTCAGTAGAATCCACCGCCCAGGGCAACGATCCCTGTCCGAACACTAACGAGGACCCACTTCATGTTTTATCCAGATCCTTTTGACGTCATCGTAATCGGTGGTGGTCATGCGGGCACAGAGGCCGCGATGGCCGCCGCTCGAATGGGTCAGCAAACCCTGTTACTCACCCATAACATTGATACGCTTGGACAAATGTCCTGTAACCCGGCGATCGGTGGCATCGGGAAAGGACATCTGGTGAAGGAAGTGGATGCCTTAGGCGGTTTGATGGCCACGGCAATTGACCAGGCGGGTATCCAGTTTAGGATACTAAACGCGAGCAAAGGCCCAGCCGTTCGTGCCACACGTGCTCAGGCTGACCGTGTACTGTATCGCCAGGCGGTACGCACTGCGTTGGAGAACCAGCCGAACCTGATGATCTTCCAGCAGGCGGTTGACGATCTGATTGTGGAAAACGATCGTGTCGTCGGTGCGGTGACGCAGATGGGCTTGAAGTTCCGCGCCAAAACGGTGGTGCTGACCGTCGGGACGTTCCTCGATGGCAAAATTCATATTGGCCTTGATAACTACAGCGGCGGCCGTGCTGGCGATCCGCCATCCATCCCGCTGGCAAAACGCCTGCGTGCGCTGCCGCTGCGTGTTAACCGTCTGAAAACCGGTACGCCGCCTCGTATCGATGCACGCTCAATCGATTTTTCGGTGTTGGCACCACAGCACGGCGATAATCCGATGCCGGTGTTCTCGTTCATGGGCAAGGTTTCACAGCACCCACAACAAGTGCCGTGCTGGATCACTTACACCAACGAACAGACGCATGATGTGATCCGCAATAATCTCGATCGCAGCCCAATGTACGCCGGGATCATCGAAGGTATTGGTCCACGTTATTGTCCGTCGATCGAAGATAAAGTGATGCGCTTTGCCGATCGTAATGCACACCAGATCTTCCTGGAGCCAGAAGGCCTCACCAGTAACGAGATCTACCCGAATGGTATCTCCACCAGCCTGCCGTTTGACGTACAGATGCAGATCGTGCGTTCGATGAAAGGGCTGGAAAATGCGAAGATCATCCGTCCGGGTTATGCCATTGAGTATGATTTCTTTGATCCACGCGATCTCAAACCGACGCTGGAAAGCAAATTTATCCACGGCCTGTTCTTTGCCGGGCAGATCAATGGCACGACCGGCTACGAAGAAGCGGCAGCGCAAGGTTTGCTGGCCGGCCTGAACGCCGCACGCGCTTCAGCGGACAAAGAGGGCTGGGCACCACGTCGCGATCAGGCTTACCTTGGTGTGCTGGTCGACGATCTCTGCACGCTCGGTACCAAAGAGCCGTACCGCATGTTTACATCGCGCGCGGAATACCGCTTGATGCTGCGTGAGGATAACGCCGACTTGCGTTTGACCGAAGCCGGTCGCGAACTGGGTCTGGTCGATGATGCACGCTGGGCGCGCTACAACCAGAAACTGGAGACGATTGAGCAAGAACGTCAGCGCCTGCGCGATCTGTGGGTGCATCCAAAATCGGACAACGTGGCTGAAGTCAACGCTGTTATCAGCGCGCCGCTCACCAAAGAAGCCAGCGGCGAAGATCTGCTGCGTCGTCCAGAGATGACTTATCCATTGCTGACTTCACTCGCCAGCTACGGTCCGGCACTGCCTGATGAGCAAGCCGCTGAGCAAGTGGAGATTCAGGTAAAATACGAAGGTTATATTGCGCGTCAGCAGGAAGAGATTGATCGCCAGCAGCGCAATGAAAACACCTTGTTGCCTGTCGAGCTTGATTATCGTCAGGTGAATGGGCTGTCGAATGAAGTGATCGCGAAACTCAACGATCACAAACCGACCTCCATTGGCCAGGCTTCACGTATTTCGGGTATCACACCTGCGGCTATTTCAATTCTGCTGATCTACCTGAAAAAACAGGGCCTGCTGCGTAAAAGCGCCTGATAGACTTTGGGGCGAGGCAACTCGCCCCCGTTAATGGAATTCTCTTCGTGATCAACAAACTCTCCTCGCTGCTGAAAGCGGCAAACATTTCGCTTACCGATCAACAAAAACAACAGTTGGTTGGCTATGTTGAGTTGCTGCATAAGTGGAATAAGGCCTATAACCTGACATCGGTGCGTGACCCGCAGCAAATGCTGGTGCGTCATATTCTCGATAGCGTAGTGGTTGAGCCGCATTTGCAGGGCGAACGCTTTATTGACGTGGGGACTGGCCCGGGCTTACCCGGCATTCCGTTAGCCATTGTGCGCCCGCAATCTCATTTCACTTTGCTGGATAGCCTCGGCAAGCGCGTGCGTTTTCTGCGTCAGGTACAACATGAGTTAGGACTTACTAACGTCACACCAGTGCAGAGCCGCGTTGAAGAGTTCCCCTCCGAGCCGCCATTTGATGGTGTTATCAGCCGAGCATTTGCCTCACTGGAAGATATGCTGAACTGGTGCCACCATTTGCCGGGCCGTGAAGGGCGCTTTTATGCCTTGAAAGGGGTGCGACCGGATGATGAAATTTCAGCGCTACCGAGTGGATTCGTGGTGGAGAAAATTCAGCCATTGCTGGTACCTGAACTGGATGGCGAACGCCATCTGGTGATCATTACTCGTCAATAGCCTTTTAAACGGTATGGAATTACGCCAATTCATACCGTTTGCCTTAGTTGTTCTGCTGAATGAAAAAGCAGCGATTGAACACTTTCAGACAAACGCTTTTATTTAGCAGGGCAGGGTAAGGGAGTTAACATCCGCGACGGAAATTATCCGAAAAGCTCTGTTACATTTAACGATTAATTCACATTTCATTATCACTTAGATCACTTCGCAGCGTGTATTTACCCAACCGAATAATCACTGGGGAAAATATAACTTTGCAATAAGTTGGCGTGCGTAATATCACTTTTACGTTTTTATTGCAGAGCATGATGTCAATAGAGTGTTTTTATCGAAAATCAGCGTGTAGCGCTCGGGTGATAATTTTAATTCATTGATAATGAAATGCTTTAAGCAATTTTGAAATCGTATAATTCTTGTCTGAAACAAATTCGCTAGCTTAATCCTTGTTTATTATGTGATCTAAAGCACGCTTTAAAAGCAAGTCGATTGGGCAATTTCAGACTTTCAGCGAAGCATTGTTGGAAGTGGATGTTTTGAAAAATAGCCCTTCAGAAAGAAATTTAAATAATTGTTCACCTTTTCGCTACTTACCGATTGAAATCGCAGGTGGCGCCCGTATAATTTGCACGGCTTTTGCTGCTTGACTCAAATGAGTAAAGGCAGTCTTATACGACACGCGACATACCCCGTTCGGGGCAGGAGAGTTCAGCGTCATGTCAGTGTCTCTTTACAGTGTGAAATTAGCCCGGGCCGTGCTGATCATTCAGCTGGTGACCTTTGTCATCATCGGTGCGCTCTTTACCCTGAAAGAGGTCACCTGGGGCGCCTCCGCCATCGCCGGTGGAGTGGCAGCCTGGCTGCCGAACGTGTTGTTTATGTTTTTAGCCTGGCGCCTGCAGGATCAAACGCCTGCGAAAGGACGTGTTGCCTGGAGCTTCGCCCTCGGTGAAGTGTTGAAGGTGTTCACAACCGTCATTTTCCTTGCGGTGGCGTTGGGTGTGTTTGGAGCGGTCTTCTGGCCACTCGCAATCACGTGGTTATCGGTGCTGGTGGTGCAGATCGTCGCTCCGGCTGTAATTAACAACAAAGGGTAAGAGGCATCATGGCTGCTGGAGAAATCTCTACTCCGCAAGAATACATAGGTCACCACCTGAATAACCTTCAGTTGGACCTGCGTACTTTCGAGTTGGTGAATCCGCACGACGCTCCCGCGACGTTCTGGGTATTAAATATCGATTCCATGTTTTTCTCTGTAGTGCTGGGACTGATTTTCCTGGTGTTGTTCCGCAAAGTAGCTAAAAGCGCTACCAGCGGTGTTCCAGGGAAATTACAAGCGGCTATCGAACTGGTTGTCGGTTTCGTTGATAACAACGTGCGCGACATGTACCACGGTAAAAGCAAACTTATCGCCCCGCTGGCTCTGACGATTTTTGTCTGGGTCTTCCTGATGAACTTCATGGATCTGCTGCCTATCGATTTGCTGCCGTTTATCGGCGAGCACTATTTAGGCCTGCCGGCGCTGCGCGTCGTGCCGTCTGCAGACGTGAACATCACGCTGTCTATGGCGCTGGGCGTATTTATTTTGATTCTGTTCTACAGCATCAAAATGAAAGGCATTGGCGGCTTCACCAAAGAGTTGACGCTGCAGCCTTTTAATCACCCGATCTTCATCCCCATTAACCTGATTCTTGAAGGTGTTAGCCTGCTGTCCAAGCCTGTTTCACTGGGTCTGCGACTGTTCGGTAACATGTATGCGGGTGAGTTGATCTTTATCCTGATTGCCGGCTTGCTGCCGTGGTGGTCGCAGTGGTTGTTGAATGTGCCTTGGGCCATTTTCCACATCCTGATCATTTCGCTGCAGGCTTTCATTTTCATGGTCCTCACGATCGTCTATCTGTCGATGGCATCTGAAGAACATTGATTTTTATCTCAACACTTAAGCTTTTAACTGAAACAAACTGGAGACTGTCATGGAAAACCTGAATATGGATCTGCTGTACATGGCTGCCGCTGTGATGATGGGCCTGGCGGCAATCGGTGCTGCGATCGGTATCGGCATCCTCGGAGGTAAATTCCTGGAAGGCGCCGCGCGTCAACCGGATCTGATCCCTCTGCTGCGTACGCAGTTCTTTGTTGTAATGGGTCTGGTGGATGCAATCCCGATGATCGCTGTAGGTCTGGGTCTCTACGTGATGTTTGCTGTCGCTTAAACCTGGTAGCCTTGTTCACTCATGGCACCTGGTGTGATGAGGGACGGATTCTGCCGTTTATCTCTGATAGCGGCAGAGCAAGTTAACTTAATAAGAGGCATTGTGCTGTGAACATTAATGCAACAATCCTCGGCCAGGCCATCGCGTTCATTCTGTTTGTCGCGTTCTGCATGAAGTACGTATGGCCGCCGATTATGGCTGCCATCGAAAAGCGCCAGAAAGAAATTGCTGAAGGCCTTGCTTCTGCTGAGCGCGCGAAGAAAGATTTAGATCTCGCGCAGGCCAATGCGACCGACCAGCTGAAAAAAGCGAAAGAAGATGCTCAGGTCATTATCGAGCAGGCGAACAAACGCCGTGCCCAGATTCTGGACGAAGCGAAAACTGAAGCTGAGACTGAACGTAACCGCATCGTGGCACAGGCGCAGGCAGAAATTGATGCCGAGCGTTCGCGTGCCCGTGAAGAGCTGCGTAAGCAAGTCGCGTTGCTGGCATTAGCTGGCGCCGAGAAAATCATCGAACGTTCCGTGGATGAAGCTGCTAACAGCGACATCGTTGATAAACTGGTCGCTGAACTGTAAGGAGGGAGGGGCTGATGTCTGATCTGATTACTGTAGCTCGCCCCTACGCCAAAGCAGCTTTTGACTTTGCTGTTGAGCATCAAAGCATCGATCGCTGGCAATCAATGCTGGCGTTTGCCGCAGAAGTGGCTCGCAACGAACAGATCGCAGATCTTCTTTCCGGTGCGCTCGCACCGGAAGCTTTGTCTGCTTCTTTCATTGCAGTTTGTGGCGATCAACTTGATGAAAACGCCCAAAACCTGATTAAGGTAATGGCCGAAAACGGACGTTTGACAGCGCTTCCAGCCGTACTGGCTCAGTACATTCAACTGCGTGACGCTTATGAAGCGACAGCCGAAGTTGATGTGATTTCTGCCAGCACGCTGAGTGACAGTCAGCTGGCTAAAATCAGCGCCGCGATGGAAAAACGTCTGTCACGTAAAGTTAAGCTGAATTGCAAAATTGATAAGTCTGTAATGGCAGGTGTGGTTATCCGTGCGGGTGACCTGGTCATTGATGGCAGCGTACGCGGCCGTCTTGATCGTCTGGCAGACGTCTTGCAGTCTTAAGGGGACTGGAGCATATGCAACTGAATTCCACCGAAATCAGCGAACTGATCAAGCAGCGCATTGCTCAGTTCAATGTCGTGAGTGAAGCTCACAACGAAGGTACTATTGTTTCTGTAAGTGACGGTATCATCCGCGTACACGGCCTGGCCGATGTTATGCAGGGTGAGATGATTGCTCTGCCGGGCAACCGTTACGCTATCGCACTGAACCTCGAGCGTGACTCGGTTGGTGCAGTAGTGATGGGCCCGTATGCTGACCTCGCGGAAGGCATGAAAGTGAAATGTACGGGTCGTATTTTAGAAGTTCCAGTTGGCCGTGGCCTGCTGGGTCGTGTAGTGAACACCTTGGGTGCTCCGATCGACGGTAAAGGCGCAATTGACAACGACGGCTTCTCGCCTGTTGAAGTGATCGCACCGGGTGTTATCGACCGTCAGTCAGTAGACCAGCCTGTTCAGACCGGTTACAAATCTGTCGATGCGATGATTCCAATCGGCCGTGGCCAGCGTGAGCTGATCATCGGTGACCGTCAGACCGGTAAAACTGCAATGGCAATCGACGCCATCATCAACCAGCGTGATTCAGGCATCAAATGTGTCTACGTTGCGATTGGTCAGAAAGCGTCAACCATTTCTAACGTGGTTCGCAAACTGGAAGAGCATGGCGCGCTGGCTAACACCATCGTCGTTGTGGCTTCTGCTTCTGAATCTGCAGCACTGCAGTACCTGTCACCGTACGCCGGTTGTGCGATGGGTGAGTACTTCCGTGACCGCGGTGAAGACGCACTGATCGTGTACGATGACCTGTCTAAGCAGGCTGTTGCTTATCGTCAGATTTCTCTGCTGCTGCGCCGTCCACCAGGTCGTGAAGCATTCCCTGGCGACGTGTTCTATCTCCACTCTCGTCTGCTGGAGCGTGCATCACGCGTTAGCGCTGACTACGTTGAGCGCTTCACCAACGGTGAAGTGAAAGGCCAGACCGGTTCATTGACCGCGCTGCCAATCATCGAAACTCAGGCGGGTGACGTTTCTGCGTTCGTTCCGACCAACGTAATCTCGATTACTGATGGTCAGATCTTCCTGGAATCTAACCTGTTCAACTCCGGTATTCGTCCAGCCGTTAACCCGGGTATCTCTGTATCCCGTGTTGGTGGTGCTGCACAGACCAAGATCATCAAGAAACTGTCCGGTGGTATTCGTACCGCGCTGGCACAGTATCGTGAACTGGCTGCGTTCTCTCAGTTCGCTTCCGATCTGGACGATGCAACGCGTAAACAGCTGAGCCACGGTCAGAAAGTGACCGAGTTGCTGAAACAGAAACAGTATGCGCCGATGTCAGTCGCGCAACAGGGTCTGGTGCTGTTTGCTGCTGAGCGCGGCTATCTGAACGATGTTGAACTGGCGAAAGTCGGCAGCTTTGAAGCCGCTCTGCTGGCGTTCGCGGATCGCGATCACGCTGAGCTGATGGCTGAAATCAACCAAGCGGGTAACTTCAATAACGAAATCGAAGAGAAGCTGAAAGGCCTCCTCGAAACGTTTAAAGCAACCCAGTCCTGGTAATGTCTGGCGGCTTGTCTGAAAAGGCAGGCCGCAAGGCTTTGAGGAGAAGCTAATGGCCGGCGCAAAAGAAATACGTAGTAAGATCGGAAGCGTAAAAAATACGCAGAAGATCACCAAAGCGATGGAAATGGTCGCCGCCTCCAAAATGCGTAAAACGCAGGAACGCATGGCGGCCAGCCGTCCGTATGCAGATACCATGCGCAAAGTGATTGGTCACCTTGCACTGGGTAATCTGGAATACAAGCACCCTTACCTGGATGAGCGTGACGTTAAGCGCGTCGGCTACCTGGTCGTTTCGACTGACCGCGGGCTTTGTGGTGGTTTGAACATTAACCTGTTCAAAAAATTGCTGGCAGATATGAAAGGCTGGGCAGATAAAGGCGTACAGAGCGATCTGGCCGTTATCGGTTCGAAAGGCAATTCATTCTTCGGCTCTGTAGGTGGCAACATCGTGGCTCAGGTCACCGGTATGGGCGATAAGCCTGCACTGTCTGATTTGATTGGCCCGGTAAAAGTGATGTTGCAGGCCTATGATGAAGGTCGCATCGACAAGCTGTATATCGTTGCCAACAAGTTTAATAACACCATGTCTCAGACTCCGACCATTACCCAACTGCTGCCGTTACCGCCAGCGGAAGGTGAAGAAGAGATGAAGGCGAAGACCTGGGATTACCTGTACGAACCCGATCCGAAAGCGCTGCTGGATACCCTGCTGCGCCGTTATGTCGAATCGCAGGTTTATCAGGGTGTGGTGGAAAACCTGGCCAGTGAGCAGGCCGCACGTATGGTTGCGATGAAAGCTGCAACCGATAACGGCGGAAACCTGATCAAAGAGCTGCAGTTGGTTTACAACAAAGCTCGTCAGGCCAGCATCACCCAGGAACTTACCGAGATCGTCTCGGGAGCCTCCGCGGTTTAACCAGGCATATATCCTGTCGCGCGAGCGCGGCTGGGTATTTTCGTATTAGGTAGAGGATTCAAGATGGCAGCTGGAAAGATTGTCCAGATTATCGGCGCCGTAGTTGACGTCGAATTCCCTCAGGACGCGGTACCGCAGGTATACAGCGCTCTCGAGGTGAAAAATGGTGATGCTCGTCTGGTGCTGGAAGTTCAGCAGCAGCTGGGTGGCGGCGTGGTTCGTACCATCGCCATGGGTACTTCTGACGGCCTGAAGCGCGGTCTGGAAGTTACTGACCTGAAAAAACCTATCCAGGTTCCGGTTGGTAAAGCAACCCTCGGCCGTATCATGAACGTATTGGGTGAGCCAATCGACATGAAAGGCGACCTGCAGAATGACGACGGCAGCGCATTAGAGGTTTCCTCTATTCACCGCGCAGCACCTTCTTATGAAGATCAGTCTAACTCGCAGGAACTGCTGGAAACCGGCATCAAGGTTATCGACCTGATGTGTCCGTTCGCGAAGGGCGGTAAAGTCGGTCTGTTCGGTGGTGCGGGTGTTGGTAAAACCGTAAACATGATGGAGCTGATCCGTAACATCGCGGCTGAGCACTCAGGTTATTCGGTCTTTGCTGGCGTGGGTGAGCGTACTCGTGAGGGTAACGACTTCTACCACGAAATGACTGACTCCAACGTTATCGATAAAGTAGCGCTGGTGTATGGCCAGATGAACGAGCCGCCGGGTAACCGTCTGCGCGTAGCACTGACCGGTTTGACCATGGCGGAAAAATTCCGTGATGAAGGCCGTGACGTTCTGCTGTTCATCGACAACATCTATCGTTACACCCTGGCCGGTACTGAAGTATCAGCACTGCTGGGTCGTATGCCATCTGCGGTAGGTTATCAGCCGACGCTGGCAGAAGAGATGGGTGTGTTGCAGGAGCGTATTACCTCCACCAAGACCGGTTCAATCACCTCTGTACAGGCCGTTTACGTTCCTGCGGATGACTTGACTGACCCGTCACCAGCAACCACCTTTGCTCACTTAGACTCAACCGTTACGCTGAGCCGTCAGATCGCCTCTCTGGGTATCTACCCAGCCGTTGACCCGCTGGATTCTACCAGCCGTCAGCTGGATCCACTGATTGTGGGTCAGGAGCACTATGACGTTGCGCGTGGCGTGCAGTCTCTGCTGCAGCGTTACCAGGAACTGAAAGACATCATCGCCATCCTTGGTATGGACGAGCTGTCTGAAGAAGACAAACTGTTGGTGGCACGTGCGCGTAAGATTCAGCGCTTCCTGTCGCAGCCGTTCTTCGTAGCTGAAGTCTTCACCGGTTCTCCAGGTAAGTACGTCACGCTGAAAGACACCATCCGTGGCTTCAAAGGCATCATGGAAGGCGAATTCGACCACCTGCCAGAGCAGGCGTTCTACATGGTCGGCGCTATCGAAGAAGCCGTAGAAAAAGCGAAGAAACTGTAATTTAGGTTTCCCAGGAGGAATGGTATGGCTATGACTTATCATCTGGACGTGGTCAGCGCGGAGCAACAAATGTTCTCCGGTCTGGTCGAGCGCATCCAGGTGTCAGGTAGCGAAGGTGAGCTGGGTATTCGTCCTGGCCACGCCCCGCTGCTGACAGCCATCAAGCCTGGTATGATTCACATCGTGAAACAGCACGGCGAAGAGGAGTTTATTTACCTCTCTGGCGGCGTGCTGGAAGTTCAGCCTGGCAGCACCACCGTTCTGGCCGACACCGCGATTCGCGGTGAAGACCTCGACGAAGCGCGCGCGCTGGAAGCGAAACGTAAAGCAGAAGAGCACATGAACAGCAGCCACGGCGACGTGGACTATGCTCAGGCTTCTGCGGAACTGGCGAAAGCCATCGCGAAACTGCGTGTCATCGAGCTGACCAAAAAAGCGATGTAATCAGGCTTTATGCGTCACGAAATGCCAGCCCTTTGGGTTGGCATTTTTTTTGCCTGAATTTTGCCGCCATGCGCTTACCTCCGCTAATTTCGACCCGAGAAAAATGTAGTAATCTCAGGGCTAAACCTTACACTTTCGAAAGTTGAAGAGAATCAGGATAGATATGTCTACGAACGCGATGAGTGTGGTGATCCTGGCCGCTGGCAAAGGCACCCGAATGTATTCCGACCTGCCCAAAGTGCTGCACACCCTTGCAGGTAAACCCATGGTCCAACATGTGATTGATGCCGCAACCGGTTTGGGCGCACAGCAGATCCATCTGGTTTATGGTCACGGCGGAGATTTACTCAAGTCGACGTTAGCGGATAACGCACTCAACTGGGTGTTGCAGGCAGAACAGCTCGGCACCGGCCACGCGATGCAGCAGGCCGCGCCCTTCTTTGCCGATGACGAAGATATTCTGATGTTGTACGGCGATGTGCCGCTGATCTCGCAGGCCAGCTTGCAACGTCTGCGCGACGCGAAACCGGCGGGTGGCATTGGCTTACTCACCGTGGTTCTGGATAATCCAACCGGCTACGGACGTATTGTGCGTGAAAACGGCACGGTGACCGGCATTGTTGAGCAGAAAGATGCTTCGCCAGAACAGCTGAAAATTCAGGAGATTAATACCGGCATCCTGATTGCCAATGGCGGCGATCTCAAGCGCTGGCTGGCGCAGCTCAATAACAATAATGCGCAAGGCGAATTCTATATCACCGATATCATCGCCATGGCACACCACGAAGGCCGCGTGATCAATGCGGTGCATCCGGCGCGCATCAGCGAAACCGACGGCGTCAACAACCGCCTGCAGCTGGCAACGCTGGAGCGTGTTTACCAAAGCGAGCAGGCAGAAAAACTGTTGCTTGCAGGAGTGATGCTGCGCGATCCGGCGCGTTTCGATCTGCGCGGTTCACTGCAACATGGCCGCGATGTTGAGATCGACACCAACGTGATCATCGAAGGTAAGGTTACGCTCGGCAACCGCGTCAAAATCGGCACAGGCTGCATCATTAAAAACAGCGTGATTGCTGACGACTGTGAAATCAGCCCTTACTCGGTGATCGAAGATGCCACGTTAGCCGCCGCCTGTACGGTTGGACCTTTTGCACGTCTGCGCCCGGGCAGTGAATTGGCGGAAGAAGCGCATGTTGGCAATTTCGTAGAAATGAAGAAAGCCACGCTCGGCAAAGGTTCTAAAGCTGGCCATCTCTCTTATCTTGGCGATGCGGAAATTGGCGCGGGCGTAAATATTGGCGCAGGCACCATTACTTGTAATTACGATGGTGCCAACAAGTCCAAAACCATCATCGGCGACAACGTGTTTATTGGTTCGGACACCCAGCTGGTGGCGCCTGTCAGCGTGGCGAGCGGTGCCACCATTGCGGCTGGCACCACCATAATGAAAGATGTGACAGCTGCTGACCTGGTCTATAACCGTAAAGAGCAGAATCAAAAGTCTGGCTGGCAGCGTCCGGCGAAGAAGAAATAAATTTTAAAGGCCGACAACGATCGGCCTGTTAGCAGTGCCATAAAAAATATCCCCACTCTCTACAAGGCTCGGGGAAATCAGGTCGTATGACAACGCAATGGCCGAAAGCCATGAAGTCAGGAAATTACTATGTGTGGAATTGTTGGTGCAGTAGCGCAGCGTGATATCGCAGAAATTCTGCTGGAAGGTTTGCGTCGTCTTGAATATCGCGGTTATGACTCCGCCGGTCTGGCGGTGGTTGATCGTCAAGGCCACATGACGCGCCTGCGTCGTCTGGGCAAAGTGCAAAACCTGGCGGAAGCAGCAGAACAACAGCCGCTGATTGGCGGCACGGGCATCGCTCACACGCGTTGGGCGACACACGGTGAGCCGTCAGAGGCCAATGCGCATCCGCATATTTCTGAGCACATTATCATTGTGCACAACGGCATTATCGAGAACCATGAGCCGCTGCGCGCGCAGTTGCTTGAGCGCGGCTACCGCTTTGCCTCAGAAACCGACACCGAAGTGGTGGCGCATCTGGTGCATTGGGAGCAGAAGCAGGGCGGCACGCTGCGTGAAGTGGTGTTGCGCGTCATCCCGCAGCTGCGCGGTGCGTATGGCATGGTGATCATGGACAGCCGCGATCCTTCACTGCTGGTGGCAGCCCGTTCCGGCAGCCCGCTGGTGATTGGCCGTGGCGTGGGTGAAAACTTTATTGCTTCCGATCAGCTGGCCTTGCTGCCGGTGACGCGTCGCTTCATCTATCTGGAAGAGGGTGATATTGCCGAAATCACCCGCCGCGAAGTCACCATTATCGATCGTGACGGTAAAACGGCTAAGCGCGCCGAAATCGAATCGACCGCACAGTACGATGCCGGTGATAAAGGCATTTATCGTCACTACATGCAGAAAGAGATTTATGAGCAGCCAAACGCGATTAAAAACACCTTAACCGGTCGTTTTAATCACGGCGAAGTCGATCTCAGCGAGCTGGGTCCGGATGCTGAAAAGCTGCTGAGTCAGGTCGAGCATATTCAGATCATCGCCTGCGGCACGTCATACAACTCCGGCATGGTATCGCGTTACTGGTTCGAATCGCTGGCCAACATTCCCTGTGATGTGGAAATCGCCTCTGAATTTCGCTATCGCAAATCAGCGGTGCGTAAAAATAGCCTGCTGATCACGCTGTCACAATCCGGGGAAACCGCCGATACGTTGGCGGCGCTGCGTCTGTCGAAAGAACTGGGTTATCTCGGTTCGCTGGCGATCTGTAACGTGGCCGGTTCATCGCTGGTGCGTGAGTCTGATTTGGCGCTGATGACCAAAGCCGGCACTGAAATTGGCGTTGCTTCAACCAAAGCCTTCACCACGCAGCTCGCGGTATTACTGATGCTGGTGGCGAAACTCGGTCGTCTGCACGGCATGAAAGCCGAAACCGAGCACGAAATTGTGCACGGATTGCAGGCGCTGCCAAGCCGCATCGAGCAGATGCTGGCGCAGGATAAAGTGATCGAAAATCTGGCGGAAGGTTTCTCGGATAAACATCACGCGCTGTTCCTTGGCCGTGGCGATCAGTATCCGATCGCTATGGAAGGCGCGCTGAAGCTGAAAGAGATTTCCTATATCCACGCAGAAGCCTATGCGGCGGGCGAGCTGAAGCACGGCCCGCTGGCGCTGATCGATGCCGATATGCCAGTGATTGTAGTCGCGCCAAACAATGAACTGCTCGAGAAGCTGAAATCCAATATTGAAGAGGTGCGCGCGCGCGGCGGTTTGCTGTACGTGTTTGCCGATCAGGATGCCGGTTTCAGCGACAGCGATGGCATGAAAATCATCTCTCTGCCGCACGTAGAAGAGGTGATTGCACCGATCTTCTATACGGTGCCGCTGCAGCTGCTTTCGTATCACGTGGCGTTGATCAAAGGCACTGACGTTGACCAACCGCGTAACCTGGCGAAATCAGTTACCGTTGAATAATCAGTCACAAGAGTGGGCCCGCAATGGGCCCGCTTCATTTCTGCACGCTGTCATATAACTGTCATATTTCGTACATTTCACTGTCATCAAACTGTCCTATTTTGCCTCCAGCAGCAATCACTAACTCCTACTAAAAAGGCATTGAGCCTGATTTTTTTGAATCCCCTGGAGGGAACATGACACTGATGCGTAGCACCGTAGCCCGAATCCTCGCCGCCACCTTCGCCGTAAGCGCGGTATCTGCTTTTGCAGCAACCGATCTGACTGGCGCAGGCGGGACATTCCCGGCGCCGGTTTATGCCAAGTGGGCAGCCGAGTACCAGCAAGCCACCGGTAGCAAAGTTAACTATCAGGGAATTGGTTCTTCAGGCGGCGTGAAGCAAATCATTGCTAAAACCGTTGATTTCGGTGCGTCTGATGCGCCAATGAAAGAAGAAGATCTGCAGAAAAACGGCCTGTTCCAGTTCCCTACCGTCATCGGTGGTGTGGTGCTGGCGGTTAACATCCCAGGTGTGAAATCAGGTGAATTAACCCTCGACGGTAAAACCGTGGGTGATATCTACCTCGGCACCATCAAAAAGTGGAACGACCCGGCGATCACTAAACTGAACCCAGGCGTGAAACTGCCCGATTCCAACATCAACGTGGTTCGCCGCGCTGACGGTTCCGGTACGTCATTCGTCTTCACCAGCTACCTGGCGAAAGTGAACGAAGAGTGGAACAGCAAAATCGGTAAAGGTAACACCGTTAACTGGCCAACCGGCCTCGGCGGTAAAGGTAACGACGGTGTGGCCGCCTTCGTGCAGCGTCTGCCGGGTTCAATTGGCTACGTGGAATATGCTTACGCTAAGCAGAACAACCTGACCTACACCAAACTGGTTGATGCCGACGGTAAAGCGGTAGCACCAAGCGAAGAGAGCTTTGCTAATGCAGCGAAAGGCGCAGACTGGAGCAAAACCTTCGCTCAGGATCTGACCTTCCAGAAAGGCAACGATGCATGGCCGATCACCTCAACTACCTTCATCCTGATTTACAAAGATCAGGCGAATGCGGAGAAAGGTAGCGAAGTGCTGAAGTTCTTCGACTGGGCTTACAAAGGTGGCAGCAAAACCGCCACTGACCTGGATTATGCCGCGCTGCCTGAAAGCGTAGCAAACCAGATTCGTGCAGCGTGGAAAGCCAACATTAAAGATAGCGCCGGCAAAGCGCTGTACCAGTAACTGACCTATCCGGCTACTCCAATGGGCGGCGTCATGAATGCCGCCCTGATATCCTCCTGAGAACAGAGAATTCTATGGCTGCCACTAAGCCGACGTTCAAAGCCCCCGGTAAACAAGGCGACATGATTTTCGGCGCACTGGTCAAACTGTCTGCGCTTATTGTGTTGCTGTTGATGGGCGGCATTATCGTCTCCCTGATTTTCTCCTCCTGGCCAAGCATCCAGAAATTTGGTTTCTCTTTCCTGTGGAACAAAACCTGGGATGCGCCAAACGAACAATTTGGTGCGCTGGTACCGATTTACGGCACCCTCGTCACCTCGATTATCGCCTTGATCATTGCCGTGCCGGTGAGCTTCGGCATTGCGCTGTTCCTGACTGAACTGGCGCCAGGCTGGCTGCGTCGCCCGCTGGGCACCGCCATTGAATTGCTGGCAGCGATTCCCAGCATCGTTTACGGCATGTGGGGCCTGTTTGTTTTCGCCCCGCTGTTCGCCGAATATTTCCAGACGCCGGTTGGCAATGTGATGTCGAATATCCCGATTGTCGGCACGCTGTTCTCTGGCCCGGCTTTTGGTATCGGTATTCTTGCGGCGGGCGTGATTCTCGCCATCATGATCATTCCTTACATCGCCTCGGTAATGCGTGACGTGTTTGAACAAACGCCGGTAATGATGAAAGAGTCGGCTTACGGTATCGGCTGTACCACGTGGGAAGTGATCTGGCGCATCGTGCTGCCCTTCACCAAAAACGGTGTGATCGGCGGCGTCATGCTCGGTCTGGGGCGCGCGTTGGGTGAAACCATGGCGGTGACCTTTATCATCGGTAACACCTACCAGCTGGATAGCGCCTCGCTGTTTATGCCCGGTAACAGCATTACCTCCGCGCTGGCCAACGAATTCGCCGAGGCAGAATCCGGTGTCCACGTCGCCGCGCTGATGGAGTTGGGCCTGATTCTGTTCGTGATTACCTTTATCGTGCTGGCGATCTCCAAACTGATGATCCTGCGACTGGCGAAGAGTGAAGGAGCCCGTTCATGACCGTTATTGAAGTGCAGGCTCGCGCTGAGCTGGAAGCCTCGCGCCGCAAAATGCAGGCGTGGCGCAGTACCAAAAACAAAATTGCCCTGACGCTGTCGCTGATGACCATGGCCTTCGGCTTGTTCTGGCTGGTGTGGATTTTATTCACCACCGTCACGCGCGGTGTTGATGGGTTGAGCTGGTCACTGTTTACCGAATCGACCCCGCCGCCCAATACGGCTGGCGGCGGTTTAGCTAATGCCCTGGTCGGCAGCGGTTTACTGATTTTCTGGTCAACGATCATCGGAACGCCGCTCGGCATCATGGCCGGGATTTATCTGGCGGAATATGGCCGTAAACACTGGCTGGCAGAAGTGATTCGCTTCATCAACGACATTCTGTTGTCTGCCCCGTCGATTGTGGTCGGCCTGTTCGTCTACACCATTGTGGTGTCGCAGATGCAGCACTTCTCTGGTTGGGCCGGTGTGGTTGCGCTGGCGCTGCTGCAAATTCCGATTGTGATTCGCACCTCCGAAAACATGCTGCGTCTGGTGCCAGATAGCATGCGTGAAGCGGCTTATGCGCTGGGTACGCCGAAGTGGAAGATGATTTCAGCGATTACGCTGAAAGCCTCGGTTTCCGGCATCATCACCGGTGTGCTATTGGCCGTGGCGCGTATCGCCGGTGAAACCGCACCGCTGCTGTTTACTGCGCTGTCGAACCAGTTCTGGAGCACCGACATGATGCAGCCGATTGCTAACCTGCCGGTCACCATTTTTAAATTCGCCATGAGCCCATTTGCCGAGTGGCAAAGCCTGGCGTGGGCGGGTGTGCTGATTATTACAGTGTGCGTGCTGCTGCTGAACATTGTGGCGCGTGTGATTTTCGCCAAGGGCAAACACTAATTTCCCGGCGCGGCTTCGGCGGCGCTGCATATGAGAGACGAGAATGAGTAACGTGACTTCATCAGCCGGTAAAATTCAGGTCCGTAATCTGAACTTCTATTACGGTAAGTTTCACGCGCTGAAAAACATTAACCTGGATATCACTAAAAACCAGGTCACCGCGTTTATCGGCCCCTCAGGCTGCGGTAAATCGACTTTGCTGCGCACCTTCAACAAAATGTACTCGCTCTATCCAGAGCAGCGTGCAGAAGGTGACATCCTGCTGGATGGCGATAACATTCTGGCTTCAAATCAGGATATCGCCCTGCTGCGTGCGCGTGTCGGCATGGTGTTCCAGAAGCCTACGCCGTTCCCAATGTCGATCTACGACAACATCGCTTTTGGCGTGCGTCTGTTTGAAAAGCTGTCGCGTGCCGATATGGATGAACGCGTGCAGTGGGCGCTGACCAAAGCCGCGCTGTGGAATGAAACCAAAGACAAGCTGCATCAGAGCGGTTACAGTCTTTCCGGCGGCCAGCAGCAACGTTTGTGTATCGCCCGCGGCATCGCGATTCGTCCGGAAGTGCTGCTGCTGGATGAGCCCTGTTCAGCGTTGGATCCTATCTCTACCGGTCGTATCGAAGAGCTGATCACCGAGCTGAAGCAGGATTACACCGTGGTGATCGTTACCCACAACATGCAGCAGGCCGCGCGTTGTTCTGACCATACCGCTTTTATGTATCTGGGCGAGCTGATTGAGTTTAGCGATACCGATACCTTGTTCACTAAGCCCGCACAGAAGCAGACCGAAGATTACATCACCGGTCGTTACGGCTGATTCAGGAGACGCACATGGATAATTTAAATCTGAACAAACACATCTCCGGTCAGTTCAATGCGGAGCTGGAGCACATTCGCACGCAAGTGATGATCATGGGCGGCATGGTTGAGAAGCAGCTCATGGATGCCATCACCGCGATGCACAATCAGGATGGCGAGCTGGCACGTCACGTCATTGACGGCGACCAGAAGGTCAACATGATGGAAGTGGAGATTGATGAAGCCTGCGTGCGCATCATCGCTAAGCGCCAACCCACCGCCAGCGATTTGCGTCTGGTGATGGCGATCATCAAGACCATTTCTGAGCTGGAACGCATTGGTGACGTGGCAGAGAAAATCAGCCGCACCGCGCTGGAGAAGTTCAGCCAGCAGCACCTGCCGCTGCTGGTGAGCCTCGAAGCGCTTGGGCATCATACCGTGCAGATGCTGCATGATGTGCTGGATGCGTTTGCGCGCATGGATCTGAACGAAGCCATCAAAATCTATCGCGAAGATAAGAAGGTGGATAAAGAGTACGAAGGCATCGTGCGTCAGCTGATGACGTACATGATGGAAGATCCGCGCACTATCCCAAGCGTGTTGACTGCGCTGTTCTGCGCACGCGCCATTGAGCGTATCGGCGATCGCTGCCAGAACATCTGCGAAATTATCTTCTATTTCGTCAAAGGTCAGGATTTCCGCCATGTGGGCGGCGACAAGCTGGATGAACTGCTATCGGGCGATGACGGCAGCAATAAACCCTCTTGATTGACGCTTTAGCGGCCCGTTGCCACTGTGGTTAACGGGCTGCCTGCTTAAATTCTGTCTGTTCTCGGCGATTCCCTCTCTTTATACTTGGCGCACTTTTTTCTGCAAGGTGCTGCTGCATGTCCTCCCCACTCCCTAAAAAACAAGCCATTACACCGGCAAAAGCGATGCTGGCTGCCATCAGCGGCTACGCGATGGACGGATTTGATCTGCTGATTCTCGGCTTTATGCTGCCAGCGATCAGCGTTTCGCTGGCGCTCGATCCTTCTCAGGCCGGTTCCCTGGTCACCTGGACGCTGATCGGCGCAGTGATCGGCGGCATCGTGTTTGGTCATCTCAGCGATCGCTATGGCCGCATTCGCATTCTTACCGTCACTATTTTAGTGTTCTCGGTTTTCACCGGGCTGTGTGCAGTGGCGCAAGGTTATTGGGATCTGCTGGCGTATCGCACACTGGCGGGCGTGGGATTAGGCGGTGAGTTCGGCATCGGCATGGCGCTGATCGCTGAAGCCTGGCCGAAAGAGAAGCGCAACCGCGCCTCAGCGTGGGTGGGCATTGGCTGGCAGCTTGGTGTGCTGCTGGCGGCCTTTATTACGCCGCCGCTGCTGAGCGTGATTGGCTGGCGCGGGATGTTTCTCGTTGGTTTGTTACCGGCGCTGGTGTCATTTGTGATTCGTCGCAGCATGGGCGAGCCGGAAGGCTTTACCCGCCACGTTGAGAAAACGCCGCAGCTCTCTTTCGCTGCGCGTAGTAAATTTCTGTTCGCCGATCGCGCGACCAGCAAAGCCAGTCTAGGGATATTCATCCTTTGCTCAGTGCAAAACTTTGGTTATTACGGGCTGATGATCTGGATGCCGAGCTATCTGTCATCCAACTTTGGCTTCAGCCTGACAAAATCTGGCGTGTGGACAGCGGTAACGGTCGTCGGCATGACATTCGGTATCTGGCTGTTTGGCGTGCTGGCCGATCGCTTCGCACGCTGGAAAATCTTCCTGCTGTACCAGTTCGGCGCGGTGGTGATGGTGGTGGTGTATGCGCAGCTGCGCGATCCCACGGTGATGCTGTTTACCGGTGCGCTGATGGGGATGTTTGTGAACGGCATGATTGGCGGCTACGGCGCGCTG
Source organism: Enterobacter ludwigii (assembly GCA_900068845.1). Lineage (GTDB taxonomy): Bacteria > Pseudomonadota > Gammaproteobacteria > Enterobacterales > Enterobacteriaceae > Pantoea > Pantoea ludwigii_A. Next base: position 237,615 of record CEFQ01000003.1, on the reverse strand, counting down.
ATTTCTGACACCTTCCCGACGCAGGCCCGCGCCACGGCGCAGAACGTGTTGTTCAACCTCGGACGCGGCGTGGGTGGCTTTGGTCCGCTGGTGATTGGTTTGCTGGCGACCAACATCTCCTTTACCGCCGCGATTACGCTGCTGGCACTGATTTATCTGCTGGATATCGCCGCCACGCTGTTCCTGCTGCCGAAGAAGCAGAGCAACGAGGATTCGCTGGGGGCGATTGGCTGATTTGGATTGTGCTGGCTGCCCTTTCTTCGGTGCGTGCTGGCTGTCCCCCATCCCGGCCTTCCCCCACAAGTGGGGGAAGGAGATGCTGCTACATGCGAATTCACAACCAACATATGGCAGCATCTTGCTCCCCCACTCGTGGGGGAGGACTGAGGTGGGGGACAGCCAGCACTATCCCACCAAATCCCAGCCGCGCGCACGCCACAGATCCGGCAATTGCGCCATATCGTCAAAGCGCGTCACCAGCGGATGATCTAACTCAGGATTGTGCGCATCGGCGCAGTAGTAAAACACCGGAATCCCGGCCGCGATGCCCGCGCGTGCGCCTGCCTCGGAATCATCCACCAGAATGCACTTCTCAATCGGCACCTGCATCTGCTCGGCGGCGTGATACATCAGCTCTGGATCTGGCTTCCAGTGGTTAATGTCATAACCGCTGTACAGCTTCTCTTCGAAATACGGCAGCATGCCGGTTAATCCCAGCGAATGTTGCATCTTCTTAACCGTACCGTTTGAAACCACGCACATCGGCACTTTCACGCACTCCACCAGCGCTTTGGCACCGGCAATCGGCTGCAAATCGAGATCAAACAATCGCGCCACTTCGGCGCGATAGGCGGCTTCCACTTCTTCGAGCGGCAACTCAACCTGATGTGCTGCCGCAACATCGCGGATGATGTCGTAAAGCTTGACCCCTTTATACTGCTCAAACATCTGCTGTAGTGAGCATTCAATACCGTAGCGGGCAAAGGTGTTGACGTAAGATTGCGTACAGATCACTTCGCTGTCGACCAGCGTGCCGTCGCAATCAAAAAAAATACATTCAACCGACATCGCACATCATCCTTTTGTTAAACAATAAGCTGACACTCTAGCGCACTGAGCGCAGAAAGCGACCCTGAGCAACCGGTTGCGAAAAATCAGTGTTTTGCCGCGCTAAACTCTATACGATACGCGGCGATAAAATTTTTCATCGGAACAGTGGAATGACAAATCAGGGCCTTTTGCAGCGTATCTTCAAACTGCAGGAACACGGAACCACCGTGCGCACCGAAGTGATTGCCGGTTGCACGACTTTCCTGACGATGGTGTACATCGTTTTTGTTAACCCGCAAATTCTCGGTGTGGCGGGCATGGATACGCAGGCAGTGTTTGTCACTACCTGCTTGATTGCCGCGTTCGGCAGCATCCTGATGGGGCTGGTGGCGAACTTGCCGGTGGCATTGGCGCCAGCGATGGGCCTGAACGCCTTCTTCGCCTTTGTGGTGGTCGGTGCGATGGGCTATTCGTGGCAGATTGGCATGGGCGCGATTTTCTGGGGCGCGCTGGGCCTGTTGATCCTCACCCTGCTGCGCGTGCGCTACTGGATGATTGCCAATATTCCGCTGAGCCTGCGCGTTGGCATCACCGCCGGTATCGGCCTGTTTATCGCCATGATGGGGCTGAAAAATGCCGGGATCATTGTGCCGAACGCTGACACGATTGTTGCCGTTGGCAATCTAACCTCGCACAGCGTGCTACTCGGAGCGCTCGGTTTCTTCATCATCGCGATTCTGGCTTCGCGCAACATCCATGCGGCGGTGCTGGTATCGATTGTGGTAACAACCGCGCTCGGCCTGATGATTGGCGATGTGAAATTCAGCGGCGTGTTCGCGGCTCCGCCTGCTATCACTTCCGTTGTGGGGCAGGTCGATATTAAAGGCGCGTTCAACATCGGTATGGCGGGTGTGATCTTCTCATTTATGCTGGTCAACCTGTTCGACTCCTCTGGCACGCTGATTGGCGTGACTGATAAAGCTGGCCTCACCGACGAGAAAGGCACTTTCCCGCGCATGAAGCAGGCGCTGTACGTCGATAGCATCAGTTCGGTGACCGGTTCGCTGATCGGTACCTCATCGGTGACGGCCTATATTGAAAGCTCATCTGGCGTGGCGATCGGCGGTCGTACCGGCTTGATGGCGGTGATCACGGGGATTCTGTTCCTACTGGTGATGTTCCTGTCACCGCTGGCGGCGATGGTGCCGTCTTATGCGGCGGCAGGTGCGCTGATTTACGTTGGTGTGTTGATGACGGCGTCGCTGTCACGCGTGCAGTGGGATGATCTCACCGAAGCGGTGCCGGCATTCGTTACTGCGGCAATGATGCCCTTCAGCTTCTCGATCACCGAAGGTATCGCGCTGGGCTTTATCTCTTACTGCGTGATGAAGTTGGGAACCGGCCGCTGGCGTGAAATCAGCCCGTGTGTGGTGGTGGTTGCACTGTTGTTCGTGCTAAAAATCGTCTTTATCGACGCTCACTAAACGAAAAGGCCGCTTCAGCGGCCTTTTTTACAGATGTCCCATCTCTTGCGGTGCGACCAGGCTGGTCAGGCGCAGGGTGCGCGGGCCAATATTGGGTTTGCTAATCTCGACATCGCGCAGCGCTTGCCATTGCTGCGCGCCATCAATCTCCCACAAGTGTAAGCGTTCGGTGCCGGGCGACAGCGCGCACGACCACACCAGCGTGGGTTCGGCATCACACACCGCCTGAATATCAGGAAATACGGTGGAGCGCAGCCGTCCGGCCGCAGGATGCAAACGCAGTGAATCAATACCGCTATTGGTTTCACCGGTGAGCTTGAGAATGCTTTGGCGTAGCGTCCAGATTTGCGTCAGCGCTTCCATGAAATCCTGCTGCGCGTTGATCCAGGCTTTTTCGCCGGAGGAGAGATCCTGCGTTAACATGTCCTGCGTTTGACGACTGTGCGCGCGGACAATTTCCATATCCAGCCCGGCGCGACCGCCTTCTTCGGCCAGCAGCACACCGATAGTATTTCCAGCGTAAGAAATGCTGAAATCGGGCAGGTTGGCATCGGCAAAACAGGGACGTCCGCTGCTGGTGGTCATCAGCGCGGGGAGTTCGCGAATGCCGTAGACGCGCAGCATCAGCTGAGCCAGCAACTCGCGTGCGGCAAGAAAGCGTCCGCGACGCTTGTCAGCGAAGCGCTGAGCGCTATGAATCACTTCCTGTGGCACCCGCATGTTCTCGGAAGAAAAGGGCGGATTACCTATCCAACGTACAAAATGACTAGCCATCTGTCGCTCCGTGAAAATGGTCGAATAATCATCAGCGCTATTGTAAGAATTTTCTCATGGGTTTGCATCCGGCTTAAGATGGAATAGGTGATATTTCAGATAAGGACGAAGCCGTACGGCAATCCCATTTAGCAACTTTGCATAGAACGCTTTTGCAGATTCATCGCTGAACGGGTGCCGAACGGCCTGATGTGGTGTAGGATTTGGACAGTAAAAAGGCACATTGAAGTGCGCTAACCAATTCATTCATCTGCCAATCGTGCGCATCAGAAGCATGCACGTCGGAGTTTTTTATGTCAGTTACCGCTATTACTCGCCAGGAATCGATCTCTCTTGATGAGTTTCGTCACGGCATGCGTCGCTTAACCGCGGGTGTTTCTCTGGTTACCACTGAATTTCAGGGCGAAAAGCTGGGGCTGATTGCGACCTCGGTCAGTTCGCTGGCCGCTGAGCCACCCAGTCTGCTGGTGTGCGTCAATCGCAGCGCGTCCAGTCATGATGCCTTTATCGAAGCTGGCCATTTTGCCGTTAACGTGCTGCGTGAGCAGCATGACGACTTGTGTGCCCAGTTCAGCCAATCCTCACGTCGCGCCGAGCGTTTTCAAAACGGTGCGTGGCAGACGCTGAATACCGGCTCGCCGATTCTGGCTGATGCGCTGGTGAGCTTTGATTGCCAGCTGGAGAAAGTGGTGGAGTGGAACACGCACAGCGTGCTGCTGGCGCGGATTGTTGGCATCGCTCTGCCTGGTGAAGCGGCAGAGCCGATGATCTACTTCAACAGCGGCTTCCATTCACTGGGATAACCGTGCAGGAAAGGGGCGTCCTGCGCGACGCCCTGCTCTCAATCAGGCAAATTTGCTGGCTTCATCAAAGCCCAAACGCGGCAGACGCGGATGCAGTTTGCTGGCTTCGCCATATCCCAGATTGATCAGCAAGTTAACCTGCCATTTGCTCTCGCTAAAGAAGGCTTCGTTCACTTTTGACGGATCGAAACCGGACATCGGGCCCGCATCCAAGCCCAGCGAACGTGCCGCCAGAATCAAATACCCTGCCTGCAAGCTGCTGTTACGGAACGCGGTCTCTTTTGCCAGGTCCGGGCTGCTGGTGAACCAGCTGCGCGCATCGCCGTGCGGGAACAGCTTCGGCAGCGCTTCGTAGAATTCTGGATCCCACGCCACGATCACCGTCACCGGTGCGGCCATGGTTTTATCAACGTTGCCGGAAGAGAGTGCTGGTTTCAGTTTCTCTTTGCCTTCCTGTGAAGTCACAAAGACAAAACGGCCTGGCGAGCAGTTCGCGGAGGTTGGGCCGAGCGCGGTCAGATTGTAGAGCTGCTGCAGCAACTCCGGTGAAACCGGTTTGTCCTGCCAGTAACTGTGGGTGCGGGCGTCATTGAACAGCGCATTCAGCGCCACGCTGTCGAGCGTTGTACTCATGTTTCTCTCCTGTTCAGGCCGCAACTTGCGCCCAATATCTAGCATGAATAGTGGATGTACCCGACAGGACCTGTTCGCCGGGCAGTGATCGTTATACTGCAAAGCGAAAGGGGAGCCAAATAACAAAGAAGCAATAATCAATTCGTTTCGAATGGCGTCATAATGAACAATAAATCTTGCAACTTGGATTTTGCAAGAATAGGATCGTTCTCCATCTCATATTTTATGCGATGGAAAATAAGTTGATGGGAGCAGGCAACGATGCATGACAAACAATTTTTTAGTCGCCGGTTGGTGGCATATCGTGAAGCCCGGGGCATTAATCAAGAGATGCTGGCAGAGGTAATGGGATTCAAGGATCGCCAAACCCTTTCAGCGATCGAAAATGGTAGTCGAGCTCTTCAACCTGATGAGTTGATGAAAGCCTTAACCTACTTTGATGTTAGCTTCGAGGATTTTGCCGATCCCTATTCCCTGGTGGGAGAGGTTGCTTATTCATGGCGGCAAAATGATGCGGTGGATGTGATGCTTGAAGAGTTTGAAAAAAAGACGAATCGGCTGGTGGCACTCTATCGCGAGCTTCGTCAGCATTTTTCTTCATCAGCACCCAGCGTAATTTTTCCGCGTCTCAGTCTGGATAAAACCAGCACGTTAGAAGATGCACAAATTTGTGCTGAGCATTTAGTTGATGAACTGGCACTCGGGGATATTCCAGCATTGCATCTGGAAAGTGGATTGCTTCAGCGATTTAACATTCTCACATTAAATATTAATGCGCCTAAAGATGTTTCAGGTGCTGCTATCAGACATAAAGACCTCAGCGTGATACTGGTAAACCGCAACGAGGTTGCAGGGCGGCGTAATTTTGATATCGCTCATGAATTTTTCCACTGTTTAACCTGGGATGCATTGCCGCCACGCCATATTGAATACGCCTATAAAAAAGCCAAAAAGCCTCATGAAGAGAAATTGGCAGATACCTTTGCCAGTGCCTTGCTAATGCCAAAAAAGAGTATAAATAAGTATCTCGGGCAATTGGATGTATTGGATGTATTGGATGAAAAGGCCATCAATGCTTTAGCTGATAAGTTCCAGGTCTCCTCTCAGGCATTTAAATGGCGGCTTGTTAGCTTGCGTAAGCTGTCTACCAACGATGCGAAAGCTTTTCAGGATGATCTATTACTGAACAATGGGCATGCCCGCGAAACTAAAAAGCCGCGGCTTTTTAATCAGCAGTTTGCGGAATACATCGCGCAGGCCCTGGATAACGGGATAATTTCGGTGCGAAAAATGGCTTCGCTTACTGGATTGACTATTGAAGAACTGAGCCAGCTTCTACAGGATTACGAGCAGCCCGTTACTTTTGAACTCTGAATGGACTTAGCCTGATGATAAAAGCTGGTGACACCGTATTAATTGATACCAACGTCATTCTCGAAGCACATCGTGTGGCGTGCTGGCAGAATTTAAGTCGTCTTTATCATTTTCATACTGTCAGTACAGTGATGGAAGAAACACAGACAGGCTACCAGCATCGCTCTCGCCCACAGCAGATTGATTATTTTCAACTCACTGTGTCAATGGGCCACATCTACGAAGTTACCCAGGTTGATCTTATGAGTTGCACACTGGATCAACCGCAAATTATGGGACTCGATCCCGGCGAACGTGACTTACTGATCTATGCCCGGAAAGCCGGAGAGAATAGCTGGTTGTTGGCCAGTCCAGATAAGGCGGCAATGCGCGTTGCACATGCGATTGGCTGGCTGGATCGCATGATTTCTCTAGAAAATTTACTCAATACGGTGCACCTTCGCCCTCTCTTTCGTTAGCTAACAACTATACTGAGCAATGGCATGCGCAAACCTGCCTCAAAATTCGTATGGGTTTATTACAGTAAAAATTAGCAGGCATGCCTTTTTCTAAAGTACATGCCTTACTAAAGTCACTTACCAATACAGAAACTGGAGAAGATTCTGCCCAGCAGATCGTCGGAGGTGAATTCGCCGGTGATTTCGCTCAGTGCCTGCTGCGCTAAACGTAACTCTTCCGCCAGTAATTCACCGGCCCACGCGCCCAATAGCTGATGTTTTCCCTGTTGCAGGTGAGTAGCCGCTAACTCCAGCGCTTGCAGATGGCGACGGCGTGCCAGGAATCCACCTTCCATATTGCCGGCAAACCCCATGCTCTGTTTCAGGTGATCGCGCAGCGCTTCTACGCCTTCACCGGTTCGCGCCGAAAGACGAATCAGTGAGTGACCGTTCACTTCAGTCAGGCCAAGGACTTCGCCAGTCATATCCGCTTTATTGCGTACTACGGTAATTGGCAGCGCATCCGGTAAACGCGAGACAAAATCTGGCCAAATGGCGACGGCTTCAGTGGCATCCGTTGTGGTGCCATCGACCATAAACAGCACGCGATCGGCCTGCTCGATCTCCTGCCAGGCGCGTTCGATACCAATGCGTTCCACTTCATCACTGGCTTCACGTAAACCGGCGGTATCAATGATATGCAGCGGCATGCCGTCGATATGGATGTGTTCGCGCAATACGTCGCGCGTCGTACCGGCGATATCGGTCACAATTGCCGCTTCGCGTCCTGCTAAGGCGTTCAACAGGCTCGATTTTCCGGCATTAGGGCGACCAGCAATCACCACTTTCATTCCTTCACGCAGCAGGCTGCCTTGCCGCGCTTCGGCACGCACGCCATCAAGATCGCCGATCACCACATTGAGCTGCGCTTCAATTTTGCCGTCGGAAAGGAAATCGATCTCTTCATCCGGAAAGTCGATTGCCGCTTCTACATAGATGCGCAGGTGAGTAAGTGCTTCCACAAGCGCGTTGATGCGCAGGGAAAATGCGCCCTGCAGCGAGTTCACCGCAGAGCGGGCGGCTTGTTCCGAACTGGCATCGATCAGATCGGCAATCGCTTCGGCTTGTGCCAGATCGAGCTTGTCGTTGAGGAAGGCGCGTTCCGAGAATTCACCGGGCTGCGCAATGCGCACGCCGGGCTGTGCCACGATGCGTTTGAGCAGCAGGTCGAGAATCACCGGTCCGCCGTGGCCTTGCAGCTCCAGCACATCTTCGCCGGTAAAGGAGTTTGGGCCAGGAAACCACAGCGCGATGCCCTGATCGAGCACGCTGCCATCGGCATCGGTGAAGGGCAGATAATCGGCATAACGCGGTTTTGGCAGCTTGCCAAGCACGGCTTGCGCCACCTCAGCGGCTTTGGCGCCGGAGATACGCAGAATGCCGACGCCGCCACGTCCGGGAGGCGTCGCCTGGGCAACGATGGTGTCGCTGTGGCTCATGATTCACCTTTTCTCAAAACAAAAAAACAGGGCGACATAAATGCCGCCCCTTAATTATACGCTGCTGCTGAAGGCAGTCAGACGTTACGCTTTCTTCTTGTCGCGGCTATGCAAACCACGTTTTTCCAGGCCGCGATAAATCAGCTGCTGCTGGAGAATGGTTACCAGGTTGCTGACGATGTAGTACAGCACCAGACCTGACGGGAACCACAGGAAGAACACGGTAAAGATAACCGGCATGTAAGTCATGATCTTCTGCTGCATCGGATCGGTCACGGTAGTCGGTGACATCTTCTGAATGAAGAACATGGTGATACCCATGATGATCGGCAGAATGTAGTACGGGTCCTGCGCAGACAGGTCATGAATCCACAGAATGAACGGTGCATGACGCAGTTCAACCGAGCCTGACAGCATGTAGTACAAGGCCAGGAAGATTGGCATCTGGATAACCAGTGGCAAGCAGCCGCCCAGCGGGTTCACTTTCTCCGCTTTATACAGCGCCATCATCTCCTGGCTCTGCTTCTGCTTGTCATCGCCTAAACGCTCACGCATCGCCTGAATCTTCGGCTGCAGCATACGCATCTTCGCCATGGAGGTGTACTGCGCTTTGGTCAGCGGGTACATGATGCCACGAACGATGAAGGTGATAACGATAATGGAGAAGCCCCAGTTACCGATGAAGCTGTGCAGGAACTTCAGCAGCTTAAACAGCGGCTGAGAGATGAACCACAACCAGCCGTAATCCACGGTCAGATCCAGGTGAGGCGCGATAGCGGCCATCTGATCCTGAATTTCCGGGCCTACCCACAGCGTTGCGCCAAGATCTTGCTGTGCGCCTGCGCCAACGGTAACCGGTGCAGATTTATAGCCAATTGCCGCGATACCATTGCCGAGATTACTGGTGTACAGCGTGTTGTTACCCTGTGTGCGTGGCACCCAAGCGGTAGCAAAGTACTGTTGCAGCATCGCCACCCAGCCATTGCTGGTGGTGGCGTTCAGGTTCTCATTATCCGCGATGGTGTCGAATTTATATTTTTCGTATTTCGCATCGCTGGTTGAGTACGCTGCGCCACGGAAGGTATGCAGAGCGAAGTTGTTGCTGCCGGTATCGCGGTGCTTAGGCACCTCGATGGTCTGCTTCAACTGACCAAACATCGACACTTCCAGCGGCTGCTGGGTGGTGTTGTTGATGTTGTAGTCAACGTTTACCGCATACTCACCGCGTTTGAAGACGAAAGTCTTGGTGTAAACCACACCGTTTTCACCGGTCCAGGTCAGCGGCACGCGCAGCTCGCTCTGGCCATCCGCCATCACGAAGCTATCTTGCGACGTGGTATACAGCGGACGTGCGCCGTTGTTCGGGTTATCCGGACCGTTGCGACCGGTTAAGCCGCTCTGCGCCTGATAAACGAATGCTGGAGTGGTCTCAAGCAGCTGGAACGGTGCATCTGAACCCAGTTTGTCCGGGTAAGTCAGCAGCTGAGCCTGCTCAATATCGCCACCGCGCGTGTTGATGTTGAGTGACAGGACATCTGTCTTAACGGTGATCGTTTTGCCCTGTCCGCTAGCCGGCACGCCGGAAGTGGCGGCATCACCCGCTGCGCTGCTTGTGTTTTGCGTGGTCTGGGTTTGCTGTGGCTGCGGAGCGTGGTCCGTCTGCCAGGCTTGCCAGATCATAAAAGACACGAACAGAAAAGCGATGAGAAAGAGATTGCGTTGCGAATCCATCGTTAATGTTCTCTGGTATCAAAGGTTTTTGGCGGCACAGGATCGTCACCACCCGGGTTCAAAGGGTGGCATTTTAATACGCGTTTTATCGTCAACCAACTGCCTTTTACAACGCCAAAGCGGCGTAAGGCCTCAATCCCATACTGCGAACAGGTGGGATGGAACCGGCAATGAGGTCCCAGCAGTGGGCTGATGGCGCGTTGATAAACGCGTATCAGGGCAATCAGGAGCCGCGAGCCAGGCGACAGTGACGACGCCATAGTTTCTCCAACGCTTCCGTCAGCGCACGGTTATCCAGGTCAGCAATCCCTTTTTTAGCCACGATCACAAAATCCATCGCAGGCAGCTCATGTTGACGCAGACGAAAGCTTTCGCGGGTCAATCGCTTGATCCGGTTGCGTTCATGGGCGCGTTTTACATGTTTTTTTGCGACGGTGAGACCGATGCGGGGATGCCCCAGCGAGTTAAGTCGGCCGAGTATGGTGATTTGCGGCGTACCGGCTCTTTGTGGCTGCTGGAAGACGAAAGTGAAATGAGTGGGAGTTAACAAACGTAACTCCCTGGGAAATGCGAGCTTAACCACGAGGGTTAGCTTTATTACTTAGAAACGGTCAGACGAGAACGGCCTTTAGCACGACGACGTGCCAGAACCTGACGACCATTTTTTGTTGCCATACGAGCACGGAAACCGTGTGAACGGTTGCGCTTCAGTACGGACGGTTGAAAAGTGCGTTTCATGGCGATTTCTACCTAAACTTGAAAATTTTCACTGGGTGACGCGTTTTCGGGCCAGTAAATCGACCAACGCCTCAATGTGTCTTTAATAAAGAGGCGGGATTGTAATAATTGTACAGTCCAGAGTCAATTCACTTCGCTGGTCGCGGCACCTGGAAACCCAGATACAGCCCGCTGATTCCGGGCATCAAGGCTTCACGCAATAATGCCGGGTGGGGAATTATACGGGCTGTGGGTTAAAGCGCAAGGATCGCGCAGGATCTTCTTGCGATCAAATTGCAGATTTGTTGCGCAGAAACGAGAGCTCGCCAGAAAAAATACCGCTTTCAGCCACATTAACGCTGGCTTTTTTCGCAGAAAGCGTAAACTTATTATCGCTTCAGCAGCCTGTGGATAAATTGGATCAAAACTGTGTAGAAAGGGAAGATCTCTGTGCGGCTTTACGTTATGATCCGCCCTTCCGCTGACGATCCTCACTGCGATCGCCGGGGAAGACTACCGCGAATAGCGGTCGCAGGCGCTTTCCAACCGTCTGTGTCTAAAAATTACGTTTCTATTTATTAGCGCCTAAAATTCTTATCGATTTTGTACGAGTGGAGTCCGCCGTGTCACTTACGCTTTGGCAACAGTGTCTTGCCCGTTTGCAGGATGAGCTTCCTGCCACCGAATTCAGCATGTGGATTCGTCCGCTGCAAGCTGAATTGAACGACAATACGCTGACCTTGTATGCACCAAATCGGTTTGTACTCGACTGGGTTAGAGATAAATATCTCAATAGTATCAATGGGCTGCTGAATGAGTTCTGCGGTGCAAATGTGCCGTTACTGCGTTTTGAAGTCGGCACGCGTCCTGCCGCACAGATGACCACCAGCCAACCGGCGATGGCCACTTCCAATTACAGCGCGCCTGCACCGATTGAAAATCGTCCCGCGCCAACGCAAATTCTGCGCCCAAGCTGGGATTCAGTGCCTGCGCCAGCCGATGTAACTTACCGCTCCAATGTGAATAACCGTCATAACTTCGATAACTTCGTTGAAGGTAAATCGAACCAACTGGCGCGCGCGGCGGCACGTCAGGTGGCGGATAATCCTGGTGGCGCTTACAACCCACTTTTCCTTTATGGCGGCACCGGCCTGGGTAAAACGCACCTGTTGCACGCGGTGGGTAACGGCATCATTGCACGCAAGCCCAATGCCAAAGTGGTGTATATGCACTCTGAGCGTTTTGTGCAGGACATGGTTAAAGCCTTGCAAAATAACGCGATTGAAGAGTTTAAGCGCTATTACCGTTCGGTTGATGCGCTGCTGATCGATGACATCCAATTTTTTGCTAATAAAGAGCGTTCACAGGAAGAGTTTTTCCATACGTTTAACGCGCTGCTGGAAGGCAATCAACAAATCATCCTGACTTCGGATCGCTATCCAAAAGAGATCAACGGCGTAGAAGACCGCCTGAAATCGCGTTTTGGCTGGGGATTAACCGTGGCGATCGAGCCGCCTGAACTGGAAACGCGCGTCGCGATCCTGATGAAGAAAGCCGATGAAAACGACATTCGTCTGCCGGGCGAAGTGGCGTTCTTTATTGCTAAGCGTTTGCGTTCCAACGTGCGAGAGCTGGAAGGCGCGCTGAACCGCGTGATTGCGAACGCGAACTTTACCGGTCGCGCCATTACCATCGATTTCGTGCGCGAAGCGCTGCGCGATCTGTTGGCGCTGCAGGAGAAGCTGGTCACCATTGATAATATTCAGAAGACGGTGGCCGAGTATTACAAAATCAAAGTGGCGGATTTGCTGTCGAAACGCCGTTCGCGTTCGGTAGCGCGTCCGCGCCAGATGGCGATGGCGATGGCGAAAGAGCTCACCAACCACAGTTTGCCAGAAATTGGCGATGCGTTTGGCGGCCGCGATCATACCACCGTGCTTCACGCTTGCCGTAAAATCGAGCAGTTGCGCGAAGAGAGCCACGACATCAAAGAAGATTTCTCTAACCTCATTCGAACACTATCTTCCTGACGCATATGAAATTTATTGTAGAACGTGAGCAGTTACTGAAGCCACTGCAACAGGTTAGCGGTCCCCTTGGCGGACGCCCAACGCTGCCGATCCTGGGAAATTTACTGCTGCAGGTCAGCGAAGGCTCGCTGCGCTTGACCGGTACTGATTTGGAAATGGAAATGGTGGCACGTGTTGCGCTGACGCAGCCACACGAGCCGGGCGCCACCACGGTTCCCGCACGTAAATTCCTCGATATTTGCCGTGGTTTGCCGGAAGGCGCGGAAATCAGCCTGACGCTGGAAGGCGACAGAATGCTGGTGCGTTCTGGCCGCAGCCGTTTCTCGCTATCAACGCTGCCAGCCAGCGATTTCCCGAATCTGGATGACTGGCAGAGCGAGGTGGAATTCACCTTGCCACAGGCAACGATGAAACGCCTGATCGAAGCGACGCAATTCTCAATGGCGCATCAGGATGTGCGTTATTACCTCAACGGTATGCTGTTCGAAACCGAAGGTGAAGAGTTGCGTACCGTTGCGACCGATGGTCACCGCCTCGCCGTCTGTTCAATGCCAATTGGTCAGGCGCTGCCAAACCATTCGGTGATCGTACCGCGTAAAGGGGTGATTGAGCTGATGCGTTTGCTCGACGGCGGCGAAACGCCGCTGCAGGTGCAGATTGGCAGCAGCAATATTCGCGCACACGTTGGCGACTTCATCTTTACTTCCAAGCTGGTTGATGGCCGTTTCCCGGATTATCGCCGCGTATTGCCGAAAAATCCCGACAAGGCGCTGGAAGCGGGCTGTGATATTTTAAAACAGGCATTTGCGCGTGCGGCAATCCTCTCAAATGAGAAGTTCCGCGGTGTTCGCATCTATATCACCGAAAATCAGCTCAAAATTACGGCGAATAACCCCGAGCAGGAAGAAGCCGAAGAGATGCTGGATGTATCTTACAACGGCACCGATCTGGAGATTGGTTTCAACGTCAGTTACGTGCTGGATGTGTTGAATGCACTGAAGTGCGAGAATGTGCGTTTGCTGCTGACTGATGGCGTATCAAGTGTGCAGATTGAAGATGTTGCCAGTCCAGCCGCAGCGTATGTCGTTATGCCGATGCGCTTGTGATCACGCTATTCCCCCTCCCACTGGTGGGAGGGGGCTAGGGGGAGGGACAGCGAGCACATACCAGGGGTTGCTGTCTTTCCCCCACCCAGCCTCCCCCGCAAGCGGGGGAGGTGAAAAACCACTTCGACCCGGACTTTTCATGGCTTTAACCCGCCTCCTGATTAAAGATTTTCGTAATATCGAACAAGCCGATCTGACGTTAGCGCCCGGCTTTAATTTCCTTGTCGGTGCCAACGGCAGCGGCAAGACCAGCGTGCTGGAGGCGATTTATACGTTAGGGCATGGCCGCGCGTTTCGCAGTTTGCAAGCTGGCCGCGTGATTCGTCACGATCAGGACGCCTTTGTACTGCACGGGCGCATTGAAGGCAGCGAACGTGAAATGTCGGTTGGTCTGACCAAGAATCGCGCCGGCGACAGCAAAGTGCGTATTGATGGCAGCGATGGCCACAAAGTGGCGGAGTTGGCGCAGCTGTTACCGATGCAGCTCATTACGCCGGAAGGCTTTACGTTGCTCAATGGCGGGCCAAAGTACCGTCGCGCTTACATCGATTGGGGCTGTTTTCACGCCGCGCCGGGTTTTTTCCATGCCTGGAGCAATTTGCGTCGCTTATTGAAGCAGCGTAATGCGGCGCTGCGTCAGGTAACACGCTACAGCCAAATTCGTCCGTGGGATCAGGAGTTGGTGCCGCTGGCTGAACAGATCAGCGCCTGGCGCGCCGAATATAGCGCCGCGATCTCCCGCGAGATCATCGCCACCTGCGGCCAATTTTTACCGGAGTTTGCGTTGACGTTCTCTTTCCAGCGCGGCTGGGACAAAGAGAGCGACTACGCCGAACTGCTGGAACGCAATTTCGAGCGCGATCGTGCGCTCACCTACACCGCTAGCGGCCCGCATAAAGCCGATTTTCGCATTCGTGCCGAGGGTACGCCGGTGGAAGATTTACTCTCACGCGGTCAGTTAAAACTGCTGATGTGCGCGCTGCGCTTAGCGCAGGGAGAATACCTGACGCGCAGCAGCGGACGACGCTGTTTGTATTTGATTGATGACTTTGCCTCAGAGCTGGATGACACCCGTCGTCGGCTGTTAGCTGAACGCCTAAAAGCCACGCAGGCTCAAGTATTTGTCAGCGCCATTGGTGTCGAGCATGTAATCGACATGAGTGATGAAAAGGGCAAGATGTTCCGCGTGGAACAGGGTAAAATAGTGGTTCAACCTGAAGATTAAATGAGCGAGAAACGTTGATGTCGAATTCTTATGACTCCTCAAGTATCAAAGTCCTGAAAGGGCTTGATGCGGTACGCAAACGCCCGGGTATGTACATCGGCGATACGGATGACGGCACCGGTCTGCATCACATGGTATTCGAAGTCGTGGATAACGCTATCGACGAAGCGCTCGCCGGTCACTGTAGTGATATTACCGTTACTATTCATGCCGATAACTCTGTCTCCGTACAAGATGATGGCCGCGGTATTCCGACCGGCATTCATCCGGAAGAGGGCGTATCTGCAGCTGAAGTGATCATGACCGTCCTGCACGCAGGCGGTAAATTTGATGATAACTCGTATAAAGTGTCTGGCGGCCTGCACGGCGTGGGTGTTTCTGTGGTTAACGCCCTGTCGCAGAAGCTGGAGCTGACTATTCGCCGCGAAGGCAAAGTGCATCAGCAGGTTTATCAGCATGGCGTGCCGCAGGCTCCGCTGGCGGTCTCAGGCGATACCGATGCCACCGGTACTCGCGTGCGTTTCTGGCCGAGCTATGAAACCTTCACCAACGTGATTGAGTTTGAGTACGAGATCCTGGCGAAACGCCTGCGTGAACTGTCGTTCCTGAACTCCGGCGTCTCGATTCGTCTCGAAGACAAACGCGACGGCAAAAACGATCACTTCCACTACGAAGGCGGTATCAAGGCGTTTGTTGAGTATCTCAACAAGAACAAAACCCCGATCCATCCAACGGTGTTCTACTTCTCGACTGAGAAAGATGGCATCGGTGTGGAAGTGGCGCTGCAGTGGAACGATGGTTTCCAGGAAAACATCTACTGCTTCACCAACAACATTCCACAGCGCGACGGTGGTACGCATCTGGCCGGCTTCCGTGCGGCAATGACGCGTACGCTGAACGCTTACATGGATAAAGAAGGCTACAGCAAAAAAGCCAAAGTCAGCGCCACCGGTGATGATGCACGTGAAGGCCTGATTGCCGTGGTTTCGGTGAAAGTGCCGGATCCGAAATTCTCCTCACAGACCAAAGATAAACTGGTCTCATCCGAGGTGAAATCGGCGGTTGAGCAGCAGATGAATGAACTGCTGGCGGAATACCTGCTGGAAAACCCATCTGACGCCAAAATCGTGGTTGGCAAAATCATCGATGCAGCGCGTGCGCGTGAAGCGGCGCGTCGTGCGCGTGAAATGACCCGCCGTAAAGGCGCGCTGGATTTGGCCGGTTTGCCGGGCAAACTGGCGGACTGTCAGGAGCGCGATCCGGCGCTGTCTGAAATCTACCTGGTGGAGGGTGACTCCGCAGGCGGCTCGGCCAAACAGGGCCGTAACCGTAAGAATCAGGCGATTCTGCCGCTGAAAGGTAAAATTCTTAATGTGGAGAAAGCGCGTTTCGACAAGATGCTCGCTTCACAGGAAGTCGCCACGCTGATTACTGCGCTGGGCTGCGGTATCGGCCGTGACGAATACAACCCGGACAAACTGCGTTATCACAGCATCATCATCATGACCGATGCGGACGTCGACGGCTCGCACATCCGTACGCTGCTGTTGACCTTCTTCTATCGTCAGATGCCAGAAATTGTGGAACGTGGTCATGTTTATATTGCGCAGCCGCCACTGTACAAAGTGAAGAAAGGCAAGCAAGAACAGTACATTAAAGACGACGAAGCGATGGATCAGTATCAGATTTCTATCGCGCTCGACGGCGCTACACTGCACACCAATGCCAGCGCGCCAGCACTGGGCGGCCAGCCGCTGGAAACGCTGGTGGCTGATTTCAACAGCACGCAACGCATGATCAAACGTATGGAGCGCCGTTTCCCGGTGGCTCTGCTGCGTGGCCTGATCTACCATCCGACCTTAAGCGACCTCAGCAATGAAGCCGCGGTACAAGGTTGGATCGACGGTTTAGTGGCGTATCTGACCGAGCGGGAAGCGCACGGCAGCAGCTACATGGCGCAGGTTCGTGCGAATCGTGAACAGAACCTGTTCGAACCGGTGCTGCGTGTGCGTACGCACGGTGTTGATACCGATTATCCGCTGGATAGCGAGTTCATTGATGGGCCGGAATACCGCAAAATCTGTAGCTTGGGCGAGCAGTTGCGTGGCCTGATCGAAGAAGATGCCTATATCGAACGTGGCGAACGTCGTCAGCCGGTCACCAGCTTCGAGCAGGCCATTGAGTGGCTGGTGAAAGAGTCTCGTCGCGGTCTGTCCGTGCAGCGTTATAAAGGTTTGGGTGAGATGAACCCAGAGCAGCTGTGGGAAACCACCATGGATCCGGATAGTCGCCGCATGCTGCGCGTGACCATCAAAGATGCCATTGCTGCCGATCAGCTGTTCACCACGTTGATGGGTGATGCGGTAGAACCGCGTCGTGCCTTCATTGAAGAGAATGCGCTGAAAGCGGCCAATATCGATATTTAATCGATTAGGCAAAAAAGCAAAACCCTTCCCTGGTGGAAGGGTTTTTTGTTTTCAGCGGGGGACGGAGAAGCGGAAGCACGCGCCCGATGCTTGTTCATCCAGCCGAATATCACGCTCATGCAGTTGCAGGATGCGGCGCACCACCATCAAACCCAGCCCACCGCTGTTTTTGCGCGTGCTGGCGTGGGTTAACGCCGATGGACGTTCAAATAAGGTCGCACGAAGATGTTCAGGAATACCTGGCCCGGAATCTTTCAGACTCACTTCAACCTCGCGATCGGTGCTACGTAACGTTACCTCGATGATTCCTGCTTCCGGCGTATATTTGATGGCATTGTCGAAAAGATTGGTCAACACCCGATCGATCATCGAAACATCCGCATAAACCTGCGGCAGCTGTTCCGGCATATCCACCACAAAGCGGATATGGCGCGTACTGGCCATTAACTCAAATTTCTGCATCACATCGTAAGCCAGCTCCGACAGGCTGAAATTTTCGCGATTGGGCTTAATCACGCCATATTCCAGCTGCGCCAGTTCAAAAAGCTGCTGCGCCAGCATGCTGACTTTCTGGCTTTGCGAAAGCGCAATGTGCAAATAACGCTGGCTATCGGCTGATTTGAGGCTGTCTGATTTATACAGCAAGGTTTCGAGATAGCCATGTAAGGTGGTCAGCGGCGTGCGCAGGTCGTGCGAGATATTGGCGACAAAATCGCGGCGCAGCTGGTCCTGATAGGTCAGTTTTTCCCACTGAAAGGCGACGCGTCGCGCCATGCCAACAAAGGCGCCTTGCAGCAAACTCACCTCATCCTTCTCCTGCGCCTGTGGCAACGGCAGTTCAGCCAGTTTTTTTATCTCGGCCATATCGTCACGATTAAGCTGACGCACGCGCTGCGTAAGCTGGCGTATTGGACGAGTGATTAAGCTAAACGCCACTGCGCCCGCTGTCAGACCAAATAACACCACCAGCAAGGAAGACCAAAATGAGGTGCGCATCAGGGTATCGATCTGCGCTTCCTGCGCCAGTTGGTGATAATTCTCTCCCTGCAAAATCACGTAAAGATAACCGGCAGGTTGACCATTTAGCGAAACCGGAGCGGCGCTAAAGACCTTCTTCTCCTTCAGATTACGCGGATCGTCGCCGTAGATTGGCGATGAGGCGCCATGAAGCTGCGAATGAATCGGCGCAAGACTCACTCTGGTGCGTTTAATATGATTGGGTGGGGCGGCATCGGCAAGAATATTGCCCTGCAAATCGAGCAGATAGACCTCTACGCTGGGATTAAGCACCATCAAATCCTTAAACAGCACCTTCATCAGTGGCAGGTTCACACCCTGCACGCCAATCATATTGGGATTGGTACTAATGATATGCCGCGCCAGACCATCGGATAAGCGTTGCACCACCGCGCTACCGTATTGCGCGTTAATGCGAATCTGCATCCAGCCTGACAACAATGTACAGAGCAACAGCAAAGAAGCGAAAACCAGCGCCAGGCGCTGGCTGAGTGTCAGGCGTTTCATCATTAAGAACCTAATTAGCCGGCAGCGAAAATTTATAGCCTTTTCCCCACACCGTCAGAATGTAGTGCGGTTCAGTTGGATTATCTTCAATTTTCAACCGTAAGCGGTTGATATGCGTATTGACGGTATGTTCATAACCATCGTGCTGATAGCCCCAAACCTGATTGAGCAGATTAAGGCGGGAAAATACTTTTCCCGGGTTTTTGGCGAAGTGGTAAAGCAGATCAAACTCACGTGGCGTCAGATTTATCGGCTTATCGTGCATCCACACTTCCCGCGCCATGGGATCAATCGTTAAGGCATCAAGTTGTAAGGTTCCCGCTTCCATGCGCGAATTCATGTTCATCGCTTCCTGGCGGCGGAACAGCGCTTTGAGCCGCGCTATCAGCTCAATCATCGAAAAGGGCTTCGGCAAATAGTCATCGGCACCCAATTCAAGACCCAAGACGCGGTGCACTTCGCTAGAGCGGGCGCTGATCATAATGATCGGCGTGTAGCGCTTCATGGTGCGTGCGCGACGACAGATCTCCAGACCATCAACGCCAGGCAACATCAGGTCAAGAATCAGGGCGTCCCAGTGCTGTGCTTCCAACAGTTTTAGCGCCAGAAGACCGTCAGCAGCATGCGTCACCGCATAACCTTCATCCTGAAGATTCAAACGAAGAACGTCGGCGATACCGCCATCATCTTCGACAATAAGGAGTTTTTTTGCGTCGTTCATCATCCATTCCGTATCGCATTATTAAGTAATGTTACCGCTTCCTTCGCCGCTGAGTTTTCACTTTTTGTTTAACTCCACGTGATGCTTTGGTGAACAGGAACGCAGCACCATAGCACTGCGGTCTGGGTTGCTCGGGTCAGAAACGGATTGAATTAGTGGCGCGGTGCGAATGCGCTCATGCCGTTATTGAGACATTTCTTGTCATGAAACCCGATGCCCTGGCGGCAGAATGCGCCCTGACTAAACGGAAGGAACGAGTAAATGGAAATGCAGATGGATGAAAAACCAGGACGTTCAGTCGTTATCCATCCCGGCTGGCTGCGGGTTTGTCACTGGATGAATGCCGCCGCCATTGTGATTATGACGCTGAGTGGATGGCGCATTTATAACGCTTCGCCCCTGTTCGACTTTTATTTTCCTGGCGAGATCACCCTCGGCGGATGGTTAGGTGGCGCCTTGCAGTGGCATTTTGCTGCCATGTGGATTTTTGCCGCGAATGGCGCGGTTTATCTGACGATGAACCTGATTACCGGCCGCTTTGCTAAGAAGTTTCTGCCGTTAAATTTACGCGGATTGTTCCACGATGCTGCCAATGCTCTGAAAGGCAAACTGGCTCATGCGGATCTCCGCCAATACAACCATGTTCAGCGCGCAGCCTATCTGTTTGTGGTGGTGATTTGCCTGCTGCTGGTGCTGTCAGGACTGGTGTTGTGGAAATCGGTGCAGTTTGGATTGTTGCGCGATCTCCTCGGCGGCTATGAAGCGGCTCGATACATCCATTTTTATGCTATGTCGGCGCTAGTGGGTTTTGTGGCGGTTCATCTATTGATGGTCGCGCTGGTACCGAAAACCCTGCTTGCCATGTTGCGCGGACGCTAAGGAGAGCGAAATGAAAAAAATAAATGTCGATCTTTCCCCCAGCGATGCGGATGCCTTAGTTAAAGAGGCGCAGCAGTTACTGGCGCGCAAACTGGATTCTGCCTCACGTCGCCACTTTTTGCGTCAGGGTTTAACGTTGGGCGGCGTGGTGATGCTAACCGGCTGCGATCTCAGTGATAAACCGGATGTTGATAGCGTGCTGAATACCTTTTCTCGCTTTAACGACCGCGTGCAGAGCTGGCTGTTTAATCCCGCCAATCTGTCACCGGAATACAGCGCCGATCGCATTTCATCCGCCTTCCCGTTTAACGCTTTTTATGGTGAGGAGGATATTCCGCAGATCAATGGCGACCAATGGCGTCTGGAGATTGCCGGGCGGGTGAATGATAAACGCAGCTGGTCGCTGCCAGAACTCTACAACATGCAGCAGGTGGATCAGATTACTCGCCATATTTGCGTAGAAGGCTGGAGCGAAATTGGGCGCTGGGGCGGCGTGCGTTTTGCCGATTTCCTCAAGCTGATTGGTGCGGATACCCGCGCCAAATACGTCAGCTTTAAGTGCGCAGATGATTACTACACCAGCATTGATATGGCATCGGCGCTGCATCCACAAACCATCATGGCGTTAAGCTGGGATGGACGCATTCTGCCACCTGAATACGGTTATCCGATGAAAATACGGATTCCCACCAAGCTGGGATACAAAAATCCGAAGCACATTCAGGTGATTGAAATAACCAATCGTTATACCGGTGGTTACTGGGAAGACGAAGGCTACAACTGGTTCGGCGGAAGCTGATCCTTTAACTCGGTGCCTTATTGCGCCAACACCTTTTGTAAACCTCAAAAACTGTAAGGAAACACCCTATGAAAAATGTAATCGTAGCAACCTTTATCGCTTCAATGATGACCATGTCTGTTGCTTATGCTGCTGACAGCATGGGCAAAGATGCCATGAAAAAAGATGAAATGGGCATGAAAAAAGATGCCATGAAGAAAGACGAAATGGGCATGAAGAAAGACGGCATGCACAAAGATGAGATGGGCATGAAGAAAGATGCCATGAAGAAAGACGAGATGGGCATGAAGAAAGACGGCATGCACAAAGATGAGATGGGCATGAAGAAAGATGCCATGAAGAAAGATGAAATGGGCATGAAAAAAGACGCCATGAGCCACTAAGATCATCCTCTAACTCCATGTATGCCGGGCCATCATTTGCGTGATGGCCTTTTTTCTTTGCGCGGGAAAAATCTGAAGTCAGGTGCGAAACTGGTCAATGTGAGCTGAATCGCGCTAGCATTGATTAAAACCCTGACTCAACGAGGACGTTATGGCAATAAAACTGGTAGCAATCGATATGGACGGCACGCTGCTTAATCCACAGCACGAGATCACGCCCGCCGTTAAATCTGCCATTGAGCGTGCGCACAAGAAAGGCGTCATGGTGGTACTGACCACCGGTCGTCCCTTGGTCGGCATTCAGCGTTATCTGATGGAACTGAACCTGGTTGATGAAGGCCAATACTGCATCAGTTACAACGGTGCGCTGGTGCATCGCGCCAATGATGGCGAATGTGTGGCGGAAATTACCCTGGGTTTTGACGATTACCTGTATATCGAACAGTTAGCGCGCGATCTTGGCGTGCACTTCCAGGCCTTCGATAAATCCTTCCTCTATACGCCGAATAAAGACATCAGTGAATTCACCATTCACGAAGCGAGTTTGACCGGCATTCCAGTGCGTTACCGCTCCGTTGAGGAGATGGATCGCGCCACGCGTTTTCCTAAGCTGATGATGATCGACAAACCCGATCTGCTGGACGCCGCTATTCAGCGCTTACCGCAGCAGGCACGCGACAGTTACACCATTCTCAAAAGTGCGCCTTATTATCTCGAAATTCTTGATTCACGCGTCAATAAAGGACAAGGCGTGAAAATGCTGGCAGAGAAACTTGGCCTGGCGCGTGAGGAAGTGATGGCGATTGGCGATCAGGAAAACGATCTGGCGATGATTGAGTACGCGGGAACTGGCGTAGCAATGGGCAATGCCATTGATTCGGTCAAGAAAATCGCGCAGTTCATTACCAAAACCAACATGGAAGACGGCGTAGCGCACGCCATTGAAGAGCTGGTGTTGTAACCCTTTCTTATTTCTCCTCACGCTGTTTTTGGTCGCCATAAATGGCGACCCTACAAGCCCGAACTAACTATCGTAGGGTCGCCATTAATGGCGACCTCAACGGGTTCTCGCACACGTATTGTCTATTTTGTGATCCGTATTGTAGTACAACCATGCTTGATGGTACTACAATCGGCGGCATAGGCTTGGCGCAGTGAAAGCAGTAATCTGATGCGCTACCGTCTTTCAATCAATGGAACATCATGACGCAAGAACCCTTAAGCAAAACAGAGCGCATCATCCTGACGCTCGGTGAAGAGATTGTAGCCGGGAAGTTTGTGCCGGGTGCGGCGCTGCCAGCCGAAGCGGAATTGTGTGAACGCTTCAGTACCTCACGCAACATCATCCGCGAAGTGTTTCGTTCACTCATGGCTAAGCGGTTGATGGAGATGAAGCGTTATCGCGGGGCGTTCGTCACGCCGCGCAACCAGTGGAATTATCTGGATAGCGACGTATTGCAGTGGGCGCTGGCACACGATCAAGACCCGCGTCTGATTGCCGCAATGAACGAAGTGCGTGTGCTGGTGGAGCCACAGATCGCACGTTGGTCGGCGGAACGCGCCACCTCAAGCGATTTGGCCGCGATTGAGCTGGCCTATAACGACATGGTGGCGAATCACCTCAATCGTGAAGCGTTTAACGAAGCAGATATTCGCTATCACGAAGCGGTATTGAATTCGGTGCATAACCCGGTGTTGCAGCAGCTCAACGTGGCGATCAGCCAGCTGCAAAAAGCGGTGTTTGCGCAAACCTACATGGCGGATGAGGGCAATATGCCGCGCACGCTCGCCGAACATAAGGCGCTGTTCGATGCCATTCGACATCAGGATGGCGATGCGGCGGAGCAGGCAGCGAAAGCGATGATTGCCAGCTCAACCGCCCGACTCAAGGAGATTATGTGACCCGCTATATCGCGATTGATTGGGGTTCGACCAACCTACGCGCCTGGCATTATCAAGACGGCGTTTGCATCGATGAGCGCCGTTCAGAAGCTGGCGTCACGCGCCTTGGCGATCGCACGCCTGCCGACGTCTTTGCCAGCGTCACCGATGGCTGGCCCGTCAACGAAGTGCCGGTGGTGATGGCGGGCATGGTGGGCAGCAACGCCGGCTGGCTGTCGGTGCCGTATCTTTCCTGCCCGGTTTCATTGGGTGAGATCGCCAGCCGCCTGACGCGCGTCGAAGATAAAGCGTGGATCGTGCCGGGATTGAGCGTCGAACGTGACGACAACTACAACGTGATGCGCGGTGAAGAGACGCAACTGCTCGGTGCTATTGAATTGCAACCGGCGTCGCTCTACGTAATGCCCGGCACGCACGCCAAATGGGTGCAGGTGGAGCAGGATCGCGTGCTGGATTTCCGCACCGTGATGACCGGTGAATTGCATCATCTGCTGCTCAGGCAGTCGTTGATTGGTGCCGGATTGCCGGAACAGGAAGAGAACGCCGCAGCCTTCCGTGAGGGCGTGCAGGTGGGAAGTCACGATGCCTCCATCTTGTCGCGGCTGTTTGAAGTGCGTGCTTCACATGTGCTCGGCGCACGCGATCGCCGCCATATCAGCGATTTCCTTTCAGGATTGCTGATTGGTCACGAAGTGGCGCTGATGACGCAACATGCCGACATCGGCAGCCAACCGATCACCATTATTGCCGGTAGCGCGCTGGCGCAACGCTATCAACAGGCGCTGCAGTTTATCGGTGTGGATTCAGTCACGCTGGCAGGCGATCGCGCTTTCCAGCACGGAATAAGGAGTATTGCAAATGGCCTGGCAAACTAAAGTCCCGCTGATCGCTATTCTGCGCGGTATCACGCCGGATGAAGCTGAAGCGCACGTCGGCGCACTGATCGAGGCGGGTTTCGATGCGATTGAAATCCCGCTTAACTCGCCGGAATGGGCGAAAAGCATTGGTACGATGGTAAAAACCTTTGGTGACAGGGCGCTGATTGGTGCCGGTACGGTACTGAATCCGGCGCAGGTCGATGAGCTGGCGACGCTCAACAGCAAATTAGTCGTCACGCCGAATACCGATGCTGCCGTGATCCGCCAGGCGGTAGCCAAAGGCATGATCGTGGCCGCCGGTTGCGCCACCGCCACCGAAGCGTTCACCGCCTTGCAGGCCGGTGCGCAGGCGCTGAAAATTTTCCCGTCGTCAGCCTTTGGTCCGGGCTACATCAAAGCATTGAAAGCGGTATTGCCGCCGGAGGTGCCGGTGTTTGCGGTGGGCGGCGTGACGCCGGAAAACTTGCATGAATTTATGGCCGCAGGCTGCATCGGCGCGGGCTTAGGCAGCGATCTTTATCGCGCCGGTCAGCCGTTGTCGCGCACTGTGGAACAAGCTCGCGCATTTATTGTTGCATATAAGGACGCTGTACGATGAAAATTACCAAACTGACCACTTACCGCCTGCCGCCGCGCTGGATGTTCCTGAAAATCGAAACTGACGAAGGCATCGTCGGCTGGGGTGAACCGGTGATTGAAGGCCGCGCCCGCAGCGTGGAAGCGGCGGTACATGAGCTGTCGGAATACCTGATTGGTCAGGATCCCGCACGCATCAATGATTTATGGCAGGTGATGTATCGCGGGGGATTCTATCGCGGCGGACCGATTTTGATGAGCGCAATTGCCGGTATCGATCAGGCATTGTGGGATATCAAAGGCAAAGCGCTCGGCGTGCCGGTTTATCAACTGCTTGGCGGCTTAGTGCGTGACAGCATCAAAGCGTATAGCTGGGTGGGCGGCGATCGTCCGGCCGATGTGATTGACGGCATCAAGAAACTGCGCACCATCGGTTTTGATACCTTCAAACTCAATGGCTGCGAAGAGATGGGCATTATCGATAACGCCCGCAAGGTTGATGACGCGGTAAATACCGTGGCGCAAATCCGCGAAGCCTTTGGTAAAGAGATTGAGTTTGGCCTCGATTTCCACGGTCGCGTCAGCGCGCCGATGGCAAAAGTGCTGATCAAAGAGCTGGAACCGTATCGCCCACTGTTTATTGAGGAGCCGGTGCTGGCGGAACAGGCGGAATATTATCCGCGTCTGGCGGCGCAAACTCACATTCCGATTGCCGCCGGTGAACGCATGTTCTCGCGTTTTGAGTTCAAGCGTGTGCTGGAAGCGGGTGGACTCGCGATTCTGCAACCCGATCTGTCGCATGCGGGCGGTATCACCGAGTGCTACAAGATTGCGGCAATGGCCGAATCTTACGATGTCGCACTGGCGCCACACTGCCCACTCGGCCCGATAGCGCTGGCCGCTTGCCTGCACGTTGACTTCGTCTCACGCAATGCGGTGTTCCAGGAGCAGAGCATGGGTATTCACTATAATCAGGGCGCCGAGCTGCTCGATTATGTGATCAACAAAGACGATTTTAAAATGGATGATGGTCATTTCTATCCGTTAAATAAACCGGGCCTCGGCGTGGAAATTAACGAAGAACTGGTGATTGAACGCAGTAAAAATGCCCCCGACTGGCGCAATCCGCTGTGGCGTTTCCCGGACGGTTCAGTTGCTGAATGGTAATTAACACGCACTAAAAAAAGAGTTATTTGAAAATATCTATATGCCGGTGAAATAGAGCATAGGGCTTCACTCAGCCTTTTTCCCGGCACAGCTTATTTACCGCTAATGCGGTTTTAACGTTTATATCGCTACCCTACATTTGCCGGGGCGTGCTTTGTCGCGCCTGTAAGGCAAACACCATTACGGAGAAACACCATGGATCTCTCTGCTGTTCACGCCAAACCGACGCGCCGTCGTTATATCACGCTGCTGATGATATTTATTACGGTGGTAATTTGTTACGTCGATCGCGCTAATTTAGCCGTCGCTTCAGCGCATATTCAGGAAGAGTTTGGTATTACTAAAGCGCAAATGGGTTATGTATTTTCTGCCTTTGCCTGGTTATATACGCTGTGCCAGATTCCTGGCGGCTGGTTCCTCGATCGCGTGGGTTCACGCTTAACTTATTTTATTGCCATCTTTGGCTGGTCGGTGGCGACGTTATTGCAGGGATTCGCGACGGGCTTATTATCTTTGATTGGCCTGCGTGCGATTACCGGCATATTTGAAGCGCCAGCGTTCCCCACCAATAACCGCCTGGTGACCAGCTGGTTCCCGGAGCAGGAACGCGCTTCCGCCGTCGGCTTTTACACGTCCGGTCAGTTTGTTGGCCTGGCCTTCCTCACGCCGCTGCTGATCTGGATTCAGGAACTGCTGAGCTGGCATTGGGTATTCATTATTACCGGCGGCATTGGCATCATCTGGTCGTTGATCTGGATTAAGTGCTATCAGGCACCAAGCCAGAGCAAAAGCATCAATAAAGCCGAACTGGATTACATCCGTGAAGGCGGCGCGATGGTCGATGGCGATGCGCCGAGCGAGAAGAAAAACCGCATTAAACTCACCGCCGCCGACTGGAAACTGGTGTTCCATCGCAAGCTGTGCGGCGTTTATCTTGGCCAGTTCGCCGTGACATCCACGCTGTGGTTCTTCCTCACCTGGTTCCCTAACTATCTGACGCAGGAAAAACACATCGCGGCGCTCACCGCCGGCTTCATGACTACCGTGCCTTTCCTCGCAGCATTCGTTGGCGTGATTCTGTCGGGCATCGTGGCCGATCGCCTGGTGCGCAGCGGTCGTTCGCTTGGTTTTGCCCGCAAAACCCCAATTATCTGCGGTCTGCTGATCTCCACCTGCATCATGGGCGCGAACTATACCGACAATCCGATCTGGATTATGACGCTGATGGCGATCGCCTTCTTCGGCAATGGCTTCGCCTCGATTACCTGGTCGCTGGTGTCGTCGCTGGCGCCGGTACGCCTGATTGGTTTGACGGGAGGCATGTTCAACTTTGTTGGCGGCTTGGGCGGCATCACTGTGCCGCTGGTGGTTGGCTATCTGGCGCAGGATTACGGCTTTGCGCCTGCGCTGGTGTATATCTCGGCGGTGGCGCTGATCGGTGCGCTGTCATATATCCTGCTGGTCGGCGATGTGAAGCGCGTAGGTTAATCTATCGTAGGGTCGCCATTTATGGCGACCAGGTTTATTCGCACCTCACCAACAAATCACGTAATTTATCCGGCAACTGTTCGATGGAAGGTTGCCTCATGTCAGAAAAACAAATCACCTTTGCCCCGCGTCATCATCAACTCACCAACATTAACGTCTGGACCGGTGACAGTCAGTGGCTGGCATTTGATGTGCGGCCTTCCGGCGCGTCATTCACCAGCCTGACTATCGAACGTGTCAATGTGGCGAGCGGCGCGGTTGAAGTGCTGTACCAGGCGCGCGATGGCGCACACGTTGGTGTGGTCACCGTCAGTCCGGATCTGCCGCCGCGTTACGTCTGTATTCACGGGCCGGAGCATCCCGATGCGCACTGGCGCTACGATTTTCATCACCGTCGTGGGGTGATCGTGCAGCAGAGCATCGCGGAGAACCTCGATGCCTGCGATATCACCGCGCCTTATACGCCCGGCGCGCTGCGCGGTGGCTCGCATGTCCACGTCTTCAGCCCGGATGGTTCGCGCCTGAGTTTCACCTATAACGATCATGTGATGCATGAAAAGGACGCGGGCGACGATCTACGCAACGTCGGCGTGGCCGTGCCGCTGCATCCGGTGTGTCCGCCAAAGCAGCATCCGCGTGAATACGAGGGCAGCCATTATTGCGTGCTTATCAGCCAGACGCAGCGCGATCCACTGCCGGGTAGCGACCAAATCGATCGCGCTTATGAAGAGTGCTGGATAGGTGAGCAAGGCTATCAGAAAGCCGACGGCAGTTGGCAGCGTTGGGCCATCGCCTTTATCGGCGATACGCGCGCCGCGAACGGCGACAAAGTGCCGGAAGTCTTCGTTGTCGATCTGCCCGCCGCGCTGGCGGATTACGCCAAAGCAGGCGCATCGCCTTTGCAGGGCACCGCGGATAAATTGCCTGCGCCGCCGGCTGGCGTGCAGCAGCGCCGCATTACGCACACCCATGGTTTGGCACTGCAACCGCGCCATTGGCTGCGCGCATCAGCAGATGGCCGTGCCATTGCTTTTTTGCTGGCGGATAAGCAGGGCGTCATTCAGCTGTGGACGGTTTCACCCAATGGCGGACAGCCGCGTCAGGTGACGCAGTTGGCAAGCAGCATCCAGTCCGCATTTAGCTGGCAGCCTAATGGCAGCGCCATCGCTTTTATCTGCGATAACAGTGTGATGCAGTGTGAAGTCGCCACGGGTAAATGTACGCGCTTAACGCAGCGTAGCGACCACGCGCCATCCGGTGATGCCGTGGTCTGGTCGCCGGATGGGGAAAAGATCGCCTATATGCGGGACGTTGACGGTTGGCGACAGCTGTTTTGCGTTAGTGCGAATGCTCAGGCATAGAGGCCGCGGTCGCCAGGCTGGTTTGAGTGCCGGCCAGTTTTTCGCTTTGCAGCACGCGCTCGTGGATGGAATCTTTACTTTTATCGTCGTCGGAACGGAAGTAATCCCACGGCAGCAGCACGGTATCCATCACCGCTGAGAAAGGTAAATCAATCAGCGCCAGCGGCTTGATCGCCCAACTGGTGTTGTCGTCTGTAAGCATCTCGGCGCTGGCCCGCGTGCCGGGATAATAGCCCTGACTGGCACCCGTGTGAGACATCACGCTGGAGCAACCAGAAGTAACAAAGGTACTGCAAACCAGTACTGCTGTGAGCGGAAAGCGTTTCATCATATTCATCATCATCATCCCTTCAGTCATGGCATGGCCCTGGCTGGAGTGTGTCACCTGACGCTAAGCAAAGCTCTATGGCTAAGTCTTGTGTCTCAGGCGAATAGTCACCTGAGTGTATGCCATATCGTCAGAATTGCTGTAAAAAAATACGCATCAGCCCTTGAAAGCGACCTTGCTGCACCCACTTTTAAGTTACGTTCGTGTTGCTGTTGCCGGAAGGGACAGCATCGAACTGAACAACCTGTCCACTGTGGAAGGTTGCCTAAACTTGCTGATTATCAGGAGTCTTATTATGCGTAATTTTGATCTCTCTCCACTTTATCGTTCTGCCATTGGTTTTGATCGCTTGATTAACCTGCTTGAGACCAATCAGAACCAGGCCAACGGCGGCTACCCTCCGTATAACGTGGAGCTGGTGGATGAGAACTTCTACCGTATCACCATTGCTGTGGCAGGCTTTGCTCAGAGCGAATTAGATATCACTTCGCACGACAACGTACTGGTGGTGCGCGGCGCGCATCCTGAAGAGCAGCCGGAGCGTAAGTACTTGTATCAGGGCATCGCCGAACGCAACTTTGAGCGCAAATTCCAGCTGGCCGATCACATTACGGTGCGCGATGCGCGTCTGGAAAATGGTCTGTTAAGCATCGATCTGGTACGCATCGTCCCGGAAGAGGCGAAACCGCGCCGTATCGAAATCCTGTAATCAGGATGCAGAGTTGAAAAAAACGCCGCTGAAAAGCGGCGTTTTTATTGTAGGGTCGCCATTCATGGTGACCAAAAGCCATCAAGTCCGCACTAACAATCGCTGACTGACCATGCCGCCAAACACATTTACCAGCAAACCAAGAATGATCACCGAAGCCCCGATCATCTGCTGCATCGATAAGGTTTCACCCAGAACCAGCGCGGCGCTAAGTATTCCCACCACCGGCACCAGCAATGACAGCGGTGCGACGCGCCAGGTTTCATAGCGACTCAGCAAGTTGCCCCAAATCGCGTAGCCAACAATGGTGGCGACAAAGGCGAGATAAACGAGCGCCAACACCGTTTGCAGCGAGATATGCAGCAGGCTGCTGACAATCGCCGTTTCGCCGTCGAACAGCCATGAGCAGGCAAAGAACGGCACCACCGGTACCAGCGCACTCCACACCACCAGCGACATCACCGGCACTTTACGGTTACGCAAAATGATTTTGTTGGTGATATTGCCGAGCCCCCACGACAGCGCGGCCGCCAGTGTTAGCATCATGGTGGTGAGCGTAATGCCCGCCGTGGTTTGGCCTTCCATACCTGCGGTCGCCAGCATAAACATGCCGAGCGTGGCCACCAAAATGCCGACGATGTGATTCCAGCGCAGCTTCTCAGCCAGGAACAGCGCGCCGAGCAGCAAAGTGAAAAAGGCCTGCGCCTGTAAAACCAACGATGCCAGTCCCGCCGGCATGCCGAGCTTGATGGCGAGGAACAGAAAGGCGAACTGCCCGAAGCTGATGGTCATGCCGTACACCACTAGCCAGCGCAGTGGAATAGCCGGACGCTTCACGAAGAAGATCGCCGGGAACGCCACCAGGGTAAAACGCAGTCCCGCCAGCAGGAAGGGCGGCATGTCCTGCAGACCCAGCTTGATCACCACAAAATTCACGCCCCACGCCACCACAACCAGCAGGGCTAACAACATATCTTTTACTGACATACGAAGTCCTTACTGCCGCGATCAGGCGGTTGCCGTCACCGGTGTCGCGATCTCGGCACAACATTCATCACCGACAATTTTAAAGAAATCATCCACCTGTAAAGCCACAGAGCATTCCAATGCACCCGCGTTAAACCACAGCGTGCCAACATCGCGCAGGCGGGTATCGACACGCAGCGCTAGCCGATCATCAAAACTAAACGGCGGTACCGCGCCCATTACGCATTGCGTTAACGCCTGCGCTTTTTCGGGCGCAGCAAAACTCGACTTCTTGCCGCCAATGGCGCGCGCGGCACTTTTGAAGTTAATCTTGCAGTCACCCGGCACAATCGCCAGCAAATAGCGCGCATCTGCGCCCTCTGGCATGGTCACTTCCAGCACCATCGCTTTAGCGGCCTGATTGAGATCGTTACCGCGGATCTCGCTGATCAGGTCGGTCTGGCCGATGGCTTCATGCTCCACCACGCGATAACGCGCCTGATGTTGATCCAGCAGGGCCGTCACTTTTTCATAGGTATTCATGCTCGTCTCCTCGTCGAAAACCTGGCGTTAACTCCAGGCGATGGCGTGTTTCATTTTTTTGTCGGTCAGGCCAAAGAAGAAGCCCATGGTGATGCGCGTGTCGCCTTCCACACGATCAATTTCATGATAAAACGCAGGATTAAACAGGTAGATATCGCCACTGCGCGGGGAGAATTCACACACCTCGCTGTGCTCAATGACGCCGGTTTGATAACCGAGTTCGCCCGGTGTTTTGTAGCACTCATCCACCGGCTGCCACTTCTTGTTAAAGATGCGCAGTTCGCCGCCCGCGTTGCACTCCTGCAAACAGACCACGCAACTCAGCTGATGCAGGATGTGGGTTACCGCCAATCCGCTGCCGGCGGCATCGCGCACGATGTTGTCGTTATGCAGTGGATTGGCGACGCCATTGGCGTGGAAGCGCACAATCGAACCGGCGTACTCGCCCAGCTCGGGTTCGTTGGCGGTTTGCAGACTGTCCAGGCGCAGCGCGTGTTTCACCCAGTTGTAGATCTGATCGCGTAAACCGTGCAGCGACGGCGGCAGCGCAGGCTGGATATCGCGCAGTTCGGTGAAGTAGTTTTCCGGCGCGGCTGTGTGTTTCGCCAGATAGGGACCGAGCGTGGTCAACGCACCATTCGGATAGTGCGAAACCCGCACTTGCTCGCGGCACTGCTGCAAATCGTCCACCACGGCCTCACGCACATCCGGTGTCAGAAAATTGCGTAAGACCAGCAGCGGCACGCGCGCCGTCACGATGTCATCCAGCCAGGTACTTTCCACAAACATATTTGGATGGATAACGCGTATCTGATTGAAAATCGCCATGTTGCTCACTCCCCAATAGGAAATTCATGAAGTTCATGGTTACTCATACGACGCCATTCAGACGCCGTGCCTAGTGTTGAAATGGGTTCAGAAGAGATAAACGTCGTGTTGTCATTCTGGAAACGGTGCAGCGTGAAATAGTTGGGATAGGGCGTATCGTCGGGATGCCATTGCCATGCCCAGGCTTTATCGCGCGTGACAAAGATGGCATTAGCCGAGCTGCCGCCCGGCGCCACCTGCGCCATCTTGTTGCGCAGATAGTCGCGAGTAAAATCGGCGGGCGTGGCGCGATCCACCATATATTCGAGGTACTCGGCGGAATCGAAGCGCGACTCCGCCATGCCTAATTGCTGGTAAACAGTGGGCAAAAAACCGTTATGCATCATGTACCATTGGGTTTCGCCGCTGGTGCGCCACAGCGGATGGGAAAATTCGATGCCGTGATTTTTACTCAGCGTGGCATGGCGCACATGCACCGCCAGAAAGCGGCCGCGCAGGCGATCAACATCAAGGGTCGGCAGCGCATCGGCGAAGGTGCCAGTGCCGTGCAGCGTGCGAATGTGTCCTTGCTCCAGCCATAAACAGCCCCAACCGTTGGGATGCTGCTTAATCGGTCCTTCGTGCGTTGCGGTTTCGCCGCAGCTCATGGCTCGGGCGGCATCCAGCACCGCAGCGGCATCAAATTGGCCGTGCGCCACAATCATTCTGCACATAGTAAATCTCTCCGTGTGGTGAGCGATGAGACCTCAAGGATTTGGTGGAATACCGCCAGAATGTCGTCGCGGCTGGTCGCAGCGAGGCGGAAGGTTGCCAGAATTCCCGCGTGGCGGGTTAAATCGGCATACAGCGAAGAGCGCGGCGAAACCGCCAGCGCAGGCAGATTGAGCGGCGGCAACAGCTGACCGCGTTGGTTCTGTTCAATCCAGCGCTCAGCCGCGTCATACTGCAGGCGCTGACGCAGTCGCACCCGGCCCACCGCTTGAGGCTGCGGCGGAAAATGCAGCGGCGGCATGCCGTAACCGGCTTCGATGTGAAACGCCACTTCAGCCCAGTTGATGCCGGTGACTTCCTGCACCAGATTCACCACGCCCATGCCGGAAAGGCGGAAGCCCATTTCGAGGAAGTGTGGTTCGCCATTAACCAGAATGAAGTCAATGTGAAATGCGCCCTGGCGATAGCCGAAGGTTTCGCAGCAGAAGCTCATCAGGCTGCTAAAACTGGCCGGCAGTTGCTGCGCCGCGACCGCTACATGGCCGGACTCGTAAAAGCTGACGCAGCCGTCGGCATCGCTATGGTGTTCGATCACCTTTTGGCAGCAGGTCAATGCGACGGCATGGCCCTCCACTACCACGCCTTGCAGCGAATACTCATCACCGGCCAGCCAACTCTCAACGATAAAACCGCTGAAGCTGCGCCCGCCGTAATTCATGGTATCGACCAGCTTGCCGATTACCGCATCAAGCTGCCCAGACTCTTTCACCAACCAGATGCCAAGCCCGCCGCCGCCGTCTACCGGCTTGATCACGCAGGGATAGAGCAACGCCTCACGCGCGTCACGAATGCTGAGCGGTGAGGCGAAGAAGCGAAATTCCGGCTGCGGAAAGCGCTGCCAGGCTTTGCGCAATGCCATGCGCTGCGCGTACTTATCCGGCGGAATAAAGCTCGCGTCGGCATCGGGTCCCGCCAGCAACTCTCGTACGCGACCGGCGCTGGCGTTGTAGGCTTCAAAGCCCGCCAGCACCACATGAGGATGCTCCATCAACCCAGCATGTAAACAGGCTTGCAGCACATCCCACGGATTTTCCGGGCGATCCAGCCGCACAATCAGATCGAACGGCAACGGGATGCTCAGCGATTGGTAATCGACGAAATCGCCCATCTCCGCCAGAACGGTAAAATAGCCTTCGCGTTTGGCCACCGCGCAGTAAGGGTTTTGGCCGTCGCGGGTGGCGCCAATCTGCAGGAAAATCTTTCTCATCGCGTTGCCTTACCGGGTTAACGCCCGGAGATCACTTCAGTGACGACGTCTTGCATGACACCGTTATTCACCTGAATCACTGCTTTGTGCGGGTCAAAACGCAGTACGCGCGAAAGCGCATCGCCGCGCCGATCGTCCAGCAGTGAACTCACCTGCGCGCTGCGCCAGCAGTGACGCATCTGCGTTAGGGTCAAACCCGAAAGCTGTTCGAGCTGCTGCGCCAGCAACACGTCATTGCTTTCAGCGCGCAGCAGGGCGCGCACCGCTGCGTCGTCCGGCGCATCGTCTAACTGCAGCAGCCAGCTTTTCAGCTGATGACCTTCAGCTATAAACGGCGAATAGATCATGCAAACCAGTTGGGTTTCATTGAGGCCGAAAGCCTGCTCGGCGAACTGCGCCGCGCGCTGGCGGGCGCGCTTAATCGCCTCATCGTCCTGATAACGTGCCGCCATCTCATCGATCAGCTGCGGCGGGAAATCTTTTTTCACCATCAGTCCGAGCGCAAAGCGCACATATTCGCGAATGCCTTCGGCGTAGTTCCGCTGCAACAGCGTCTCCGCACGCAGACCGCGAATATGTGCCATTAACGTCGGATTGCCGCAGTCCGATTCGGAGAAGCTGAACATCAGTTCATCGAAGCGAAAATGCATAAATTCAGTGAGCAGCGCCCAATGCGCACCCGCTTCATACGCGGTGTCTTGATAGATATTGAAGAACAGCGGGTCGCGTTCCAGCTGCCAGGTAATGCGGTGCGCAGGCGTCACCTGATCGGCGCCGTAGATATCGGCGAAATAGCGTTCGGCCACGCCATCCAGCGTCTGCAGGAAGCCGCTAAAACCGCGCGATTTATCCGCCACCGGCGCATCAAACAGCCGCGAAAGATGGCGCGCCCACGCAAGGTAAGCGGTTTGTTCCTGCGGCGAATCGCCGGTGATGATCACATCAACGCCGCCGTCGTAATGCGCCGCCAGGCCAAACGAGTTCACCATGCTGAGATTGCAGGCATTACAGAAAGTGGAACGTGCATCAGCGCGAAAGCGGTGGCCATTCATCAGCACATCGTTGCGATTCTGCTGGCGCACGCTGTCTGGCATCGGTAAATGGCGATCGAAGTGGCGAATTTGCAGGCCGTCGGTCACCAGACATTCGGTAAAGTCATCATCGAGGATATGCAGCGCGCGATACACGCGATCGATATTTTCCATCACGCTGTCATTCATCGCCGCATGGCGGTTAGTGCTGATGCGTAACTGAAAAGTGCTGCCGTGCTGCTGCCAGATCAGCCCCTGAATGTAGCGCACATACGCCACCATATAGCTGCTGTCTTTACCGCCGCCGTAGGCCAGCAGCACGCGGTTATTTTCCGGGTGCGCGGCATCGGGGAGCGCGGCAAGTAAACGGCGTGAACAATGTTGAGCAGAATTGATAATCGCCGGGGTGAGATAGCCACTAATTTCTCTCATCATGGTGGACAGATTATTCATTTTTCACTTCATCCTTTGGCTAATAAAAACGCTGCTGCCGTGCTGGCGGCAACAGACGGGAAATGGGCCACGAAGGTGCTACGGAATGAATGTCTTGATTACCAATGCGCAGGGTTTTCAATTAACTAATGCAGCCTAAAGTACTTTGAATGTAATCTGGTGAAAACGCACAGATCAGTACGAACTAGGGTGGAACAGATGGCGGGTGAAACGGAACAGGGCAGTCGTTACCGTCAAATCGCAGAGCAGATAAAACAAGCCATTCACAGCGGCGCGCTGCCGCCCGACAGCCGTTTACCGTCGGTGCGCACGCTGGCAACGCAGTACAGCGTTAGCATGACTACGGCACTCAAAACATTACGCACGCTTGAGGATGAGCATTACGCGGTGGCGCGTCCCAAGTCCGGTTTTTTTGTGGCGCCACGTAAGGCGGATAGGCTTTTTCCAGCGTTGATCAATGAGCAAGCGCGTGAAGTGGCCCCGCTTGATGAGCAAACTGAACTGCATCTGGCGATGCTGGGATCGGACTGCCGCGTGCGGCTAGATCTGGCGAACGGTGACATCTCGCTTTATCCGGTAAAAAAGATTGGTTTGCTGATGCGCCAGATGGGTTACAGCAAACCGGCGCTGCTCGGAAACACGGTGAAAGGGACCGGCTACCTGCCGCTGAAAACGGAAATTGCCCGCCGCGCAGTCGATTATGGCTGCAATATCAATGCCGATGACATCCTGATCACTAATGGCTGTATTGAAGCGATTTCGCTGGCGCTGCGCGCCACCACGCGACCCGGTGATATTGTGGCAGTGGAGTCACCCTGTTATTTCGTGCTGCTGCAGATGCTGCATAACCTCAATCTGCGGGTGATTGAGGTGGAAGCGGGCCCGGAAGGTTACGTCAATGTGGAGAAACTGACGTCGCTGTTCCAGGGTAAAGCGGTGCAGGCCTATCTCACCATCAACAACATCAATAATCCGCTCGGCAAAAGCATCCCTAACGAACAGAAAGCCTATATCGCGCGTCAGGCCGACGAGAACGATGTGGTGATCATTGAGGATGATATCTTCGGTGATACCGCGTTTGGCGAGCGCCGTCCATTTCCGATGCGCGCTTTCAGCCCGAACGCGATCTTATGCAGCGGCTTCTCAAAAACCGTCGCGCCCGGTATTCGTATTGGCTGGGTACACAGCAGCAACTACATGCGCAAAATCGCGTCGCTGAAATACACCACCAGCATGGGCACGTCGGTACTGTCACAGGCGGCGATTGCTGAGCTGCTGCGCAGCGGCGGCTACGATGCGCATCTGCGCAAGCTGCGGCGCGAGCTGAAGAATCAAATCCAGCACATGCGTCAGGCGGTGCTGCGCTATTTCCCGCCGGGCACGCGCGTGTCGGATCCCGAAGGGGGTTATGTGTTGTGGGTGGAGATGCCGCTCGGCGCGTTGAATGTGCGCGCGCTGTTTCTCAAGGCGCGCAATGCGGGCATTGGTATCGCGCCCGGCCATATTTTCGCAACCGATCACCGCTACGATCACTGTTTCCGACTGAATGCCGGCTTTGGCTGGAATGCGGAAGTGGAGCAGGCGATTCAGCAGTTAGCGCAGTGGTGCCAGTTGTCGTTGCCAGCGACGTGATGCAGCGGTCGCCATAAATGGCGACCCTACGGTCAATTCGTAAACGCGCCTTCCAGTTCTTCTGCCAGAATCTGCACCGCACGCTCAATTTTTTCGGCATCCGGCACGTAGTTCATGCGCATACACTGATGAGTGTGCGGCCATTCGTGTTCGAGGCCGGGGAAGAAGAAGTGGCCGGGCACCATTAGCACGCCGCGCGCTTTCAGGCGCTGATAAAGCGTTTCGGTACTGATCGGCAGATCGCGGAACCACAGCCAGAGGAAAATCGCGCCCTCAGGTTTATGAATCAGGCAGCGATCTTCCGGTAAATAGCGGCGAAGAATCGCAATCGTCTCGCTCACTTTGGCCTGATAAAACGGCTTAATCACCTCTTCGGACAGACGCAGCAAATCGCCGCGGCCGATCATCTCATTCGCAATCGCCGGCCCAATACTGCCTGGAGCAAGACTAATAATGCCATTCATGTTGCCAATTGCGCTGATGGTGCTCTCATCAGCAACAATAATGCCGCAACGTGCGCCCGGCAGGCCCAGTTTCGACAGGCTCATGCACAGAATAGTATTCGGATTCCACAGCGGTCGCGCTTCGCTAAAGATGATGCCGGGGAACGGCACGCCGTAAGCGTTATCGATCAGCAGCGGCACGCCATGTTGCTGTGCCAGTGCATCGAGCTGCAGCAGTTCTTCATCGGTGATCACGTTGCCGGTCGGATTGGTCGGGCGGGACACACAGATCAGACCGACATCATCGTTAAGCGGCAGATGCTCGAAATCGACGTGATATTTGAATTGGCCTTCCGGCAATAGCTCAATATTTGGCTTGGCGGAGACAAACAGATCCTCTTCAAGCCCGGCATCGGCGTAACCGAGATATTCCGGCGCCAACGGGAACAGCACGCGCTTTTTGCTGCCGTCGGCGCGACGTCCGGCGAACAGATTGAAAAGATAGAAGAACGCACTCTGGCTACCGTTAGTCAGCGCGATGTTTTGCGCGGTTAGCGGCCAGCCGAGTTCCTCACGTAGCATCTTCGCCAGCGCATCCAGCAACAGCGCTTTACCGCGCGGGCCATCGTAGTTGCACAACGCTTCGCTCAGTTTGCCGTCCTGATGCATCTGCAGCAGCAGCTGATTGAAATAGTCGTTCATCGCCGGAATTTGCGCCGGATTGCCGCCGCCAAGCATGATGGTGCCTGGCGTGCGCAGGCCTTCACCCATGTCTTCCATCAGACGTGAGATGCCGGAGTGTTGAGTAAATTTGTCGCCGAACTGAGAAAAGGACATAGGAAGTTAAAACGTTGTGAAATCGAATGGGGAACCACCATAGCGCCCGCCGCTGGCAGGCGCAATGGGTAAAGTAGCCGCTTAGCTTTGGATTTGCGGGTTAACGCAGTTTTTCTCAACGTTGCCGTTTAGGGCCGCAATCAGGTTATCCACCGCGTCGCTCGCCATGCCATAACGGGTTTCATGTGTGGCGGAACCGATGTGCGGCAGCGCTACCACGTTTGGCAGCGTCAAAATTTCGGCATCGGCAGGGACCGGCTCAACTTCAAATACATCCAGACCCGCAGCGTGCAAGGTGCCGTCTTTCAGCGCCGTCGTCAGCGCCTGCTCATCCACGACTGGACCGCGACCGGCATTAATGAGAATTGCGCTTGGTTTCATCAGCTTAAGCTGCGCCGCGCCAATCATGTGGTGCGTCTGTTCGGTCAGCGGCAGGCTGATGCAGACAAAATCACTCTCTTTCAGCAAGGTTTCCAGATCGCAGGCACGCGCACCAAAGCGGGTTTCCGCTTCTTCATGTTGGCGACGCGCGTTGTAAAGAATATTCATGCCGAAGCCGAAGTGCGCGCGTTGCGCCAGCGCCAGGCCGATGCGTCCCATACCAAGAATGCCGAGGGTTTTGTGGTGTACATCAATGCCGAAATGATCCGGACCGATGCTCTTTTTCCATTCGCCCGCTTTGACCCACTTATCCAGCTCGGTCACGCGACGTGCGGTGCTTAACACCAGCGCCATCATGGTGTCGGCGACGGTTTCGGTCAGCACGGTTGGCGTATGCATCAGCAACACCTTGCGTTGATTCAGCGCGTCAACGTTGAAATTATCGTAACCCACCGACACGGTGGAGCAGGCGCGCAGCGCGGGCATTTTCGCCAGCAATTCGCCATCCACTTTGCCGCCAGAGCCGAGCAAACCTTGCGCCTGTTCGAACTGCGCCGCGTGTTTCTGGATAGTTTCCGGGGAAATATCATGCACTTCAGTGACGGTGAAATGGGCATCCAGTTTGGCGCGCAGGTCATCTGGCAGGCTCTTATAAAGAATCACAGCAGGTTTCATCTTTGCTCCCTATAGAACGAGTTGTGGGCGACCAACGTCGCCCCGAAAATTCATCTTTTACGCTTTCAGGCGTGCTTCGCCCCGTGTACGGGCGGCGGCGTTTTGTTCTGTGCCGGTTTAACGACAAGCGTCAGCCAGACTGAGGCCAGCAGCGCAGCACCCATGAAAATGTAGGAGGCGGCAGGCGAACCGGTCGCGCCATTAAGATAGCCTACAATCCACGATCCGACGAAAGAACCGAGTGCGCCCATGCTGTTGATCAGCGCCATCGCACCACCGGCGACGTTGCGCGGCAACATCTCAGGGATGATGGCGAAGAACGGACCGTACGGCGCATACATCGCACCCCCGGCAATCACCAGCAGCGCATAAGAGAGCCAGAAGTTGCTGGAACCCACCAGATACGAACCGAGGAACGCCAGTGCGCCAATCAGCAGTAACGGCCAAACAAACAGTTTACGGTTCTGGGTTTTATCCGACGCCCACGACACCACGATCATCGCAATGGTCGCCACCAAATAGGGCACCGCGGACAGCCAACCGGCTTCCACCATGCCCATCTGCGAACCGTTACGCAGAATAGACGGCAGCCACAGCACGAAACCGTACACGCCGATGCTCCAGGCGAAATATTGCAGGCACAGCAGGATCACGTTGCGATTACGGAACGCTTCGCCGTAATTGCGTACCGCTTTGATACCTTCCTGCTCTTTTTGCAGTTGCGCCTGCAGCGCTGCTTTCTCGCTTTCGCTCATCCATTTGGCTTGTGACGGCTTATCCTGCACCAGGAACCACCAGGCAACTGCCCAGATAACGGCCGGGATGCCTTCAATGATAAACATCTCGCGCCAGCCAAAAGATTCAATCAAATAGCCGGAAACCACCGACATCCACAGCACCGTGACCGGATTACCGAGGATCAGGAAGGTATTGGCGCGCGAACGCTCCGATTTGGTAAACCAGTTACTGATGTAAATCAGCATGGCTGGCATTACCGCCGCTTCCACTACGCCAAGCACAAAGCGGATCGCCGCCAGCATTGGAATGTTGCTCACCACGCCGGTCAGCGAGGCGCAGCCGCCCCATAAAATCAGGCACCAGAAAATCAGTTTCTTAACACTGCGGCGCTCGGCATACAGCGCGCCGGGGATCTGGAAGAAGAAGTAGCCGAGGAAGAACAGGGCGCCCAGCAGCGATGACATGCCTTTGGTGATGCCGAGATCTTCGTTAATCCCTGCGGCAGAGGCGAAGCTGAAGTTCGCCCGGTCCAGATACGCCAGACTGTAGGTGATAAACACGATGGGCATGATAAACCACCAGCGTTTTGGCGCGATTGTCTGCGATTTCATGGGTGACTCCTCTGGTTGAGGTGGACGCATTCTGTGGATGCGCCTCGGAATATTGTTGTAGTGGGTACAGACTATTTGGCTTCATGCGGCCCCGTAGCGGCGCAATTTATTGCGCTTATGGCAGCGAAGCCGGTGCTAAAAGCGCGCGATGAATCGCGCCGCTACGGGATTGTGCAGTTATCAGTAATCGCCCAACGCCGCGCGCGTCGGCAAACCTTCGCTGTCGCCCGCAACCTGAATCGCCAGCGAACCGATCTTGTTGCCGCGCAGAATAGCCTGCGGCAGCGATTTTCCTTCCAGCAAGGCGCTGATCAGGCCAACGGCAAAGCCGTCACCAGCGCCCACGGTATCCACCACATTTTCGACACGAATCGGCGCGACCTGGCCTTGCTGGCCGTCGGCGGTTTTGTACCAGGCGCCGTCGCCACCGGTTTTGATCACCACCGCTTTCACCCCTTTATCGAGGTAGAAATCGGCGATGGCTTCCGGCTGACTGAAACCTGTGAGAATCAACCCCTCTTTCTCGCCCGGCAGCACCCAATCAGCATATTCCGCCAGATGATTCAGTTGCTTACGCATCTCCTCTTCGCTACGCCATAACACCGGACGCAGATTCGGATCGAATGAGATGGTTTTGCCGCGCGCGCGCATCTCTTTAGCCGCGTGTTGCGCCAGCGCAAGTGAACTGTCTGAGATCGCCGCCGCTACGCCACTTAAATGCAGGTGGCGTGCGCTGCCAAAGTAGTTGTCGTTGAAATCGTCGGGCGACAGATGGCTGGCGGCCGAGCTTTTACGGAAATATTCCACTTCTGGATCGGAGCCGTCATCGACACGGGATTTGAGCTGGAAGCCGGTGCGATAGCGCGCGTCAGTGGTGACGCAGCGGTGATCCACACCCTCTTTTTCCAGCTGTTGCAGTGTGAAGCGACCAAAGCTGTCGTCGCCGACGCGGCTAACCCAGCCGACGTTCAACCCGAGACGCGCCAGGC
Source organism: Enterobacter ludwigii (assembly GCA_900068845.1). Classification (GTDB taxonomy): domain Bacteria; phylum Pseudomonadota; class Gammaproteobacteria; order Enterobacterales; family Enterobacteriaceae; genus Pantoea; species Pantoea ludwigii_A. The sequence goes on along the minus strand of CEFQ01000003.1, from coordinate 195,506 downwards.
CAATCGCGACGTTGAGCTCGGCACCAGCAATGCGTTTGACGAAGCCTTCAGCCGCGGCGAGATCGCCAGTTTGCTGAGCGATAAACATCGCCATCGCTTCGCCAATCGTCACCACATCCAGCGTTTTTTGCGTCATCATCGACTCCTTACGCTGCACGCAGCAGGTCAACGTAATGGCGAGTGACCGCCAGTAAATCCGCGCCTTCCAGCGGGAATTCGATGCCGCGTGGCGCATCGACGGGCAGCGCGTTGAGCAGCGAGCGCCAGCTATCGTCGGCCTCATCCAGCGCGATGGCGCGGAAAGTGTCGCCGTGTGGCACTGCGGTTTTAACGTGAATATAGCTGACATAGCGGCTGAGTTGAGCGGCGGCCTGCAAACCGTCTTCACCGGTCCACTGCCAGTTGCCCATATCAAAGGTCATATCCAGCGGCAGCGCGGCATCACAGGCCTGATGGAAGAAGCGCAGCATCGGTGCCAGTTTGCTGTCAGGGGTTTGATCGTTCTCGACCACCAGCGTTACCGTTGATGCTTGCAAAACGTCGAGCAGCGCGCTGGAATCAAGTTCAACAAAATGGCCCAATGCCACTTTCAGGCGCTTAGCACCGATTTGTTCGGCTTCCTGCAGAAACTGCGGCAGACGCGGATTCAGCGTGCCATCATCCAGCCACAGCGCTTCCGGCACGGAATAGCTGGCGCTTAGCTGATGTTGAGAAAGCGCATTGCCGAGCGCGTGCAGCAGGCAGAGTTCATTTTCGTTGAACAGCTCACGGCGGATTTCGACACCATCCGCACCTGCTTGCTTAATCAGCGGCAACAGCGCGGTTTGGCCACCCAATTCCGCCACTTTCTGCGCGCCGTATGCGGCAGTTACAACAATAATTTCTGGTTTCATCACTTTTCTCCGGGCATGACCACATCCCATTCGTTATAAAAAACCTAAATGGAACCGGTTCCAAAGGAAAGGTGCAGACTACGGAATTATGATCATGCTCACGAAGTGAGCCCTAAAAAGGGAGATTAGCGCAGCGGCTGGCTGGAGCCGCGCACGATCAGTTCGCCGGAGAAAAGCTGTTCGCTGATGGAGAGTTCGCTGCCTTCAATGCGCGCGATAACCTGTTCCAGCGCGGCGTAGCCAATCTGCCAGGTGGGCTGCTTCAGGGTGGTGATGCCCACGCCTGCCAGCGCGGCCCACTCAAGCTCATCAAAGCCCAGCAGACCGATGGTTTCACCCCAGCGCAGTTCAAGGCGCTGTAAGGCGCGTGCCACCTGGAGTGTCAACGCGCCGTGTGCAGCAATTACCGCACAACGCTGGCCTGAATGACGCTGGTAGAAATCGCGTAATCGCTTTTCCAGTTCGTCAGGTTGATGCAGCGCCACTTCGGCATTCTCCGCCGCAACCTGTGGCGCCGTTTTCACCGTGTCGTAGAAGGCACGCAGGCGCTCGCGGCGTGTATTGACGCTACCCAGCGGTTCACTGACAAACAGTAACGCCTGATAGCCATTATCCAGCAAATGCTGTGTAGCAATGTTCGAGGCTTCCGGATTGTTGAGTCCAACCATATCGCAAGCAAAATCCGGGATTTTACGGTCAATCAACACCATCGGCAGCATTGACTGTTGTAGGCGATTCAGCACTTCTTCATGCATGCCCACCGCATTCACCACAATGCCTTCAACCTGATAGCTGCTCAACAGTTGCAGGTAATGCTGTTCGAGATCGACTTCGTTGTTGGTGTTACACATCAGCAGGGTAAAGCCCTGCGCACGGCACGCCGCTTCGATGCCGCTCAACACATCAACCGAATAGGGATTGGTGATGTCGGCAATGATCAGGCCGATCAAACGCGTGCGACCGCGTTTCAGTCCGCGCGCCATCTGACTGGGACGATAGTTGAGTTCGGCGATGGCCTGTTCGATACGGGCTTTGAGATCGGGCGAGAGCAGATTCACTTCGCCATTCAGATAGCGGGAAACGCTGGTTTTACCGGTTTTTGCCGTACGGGCAACGTCACTGATTGTGGCTCGTGGCGGCCTGGTTTTCATTGCTTACACCTGCTGAAAAGAAACAGGCGAAGACTAACACAGCTCGCGCCAGGCGCAATCATTGCGCATCAGAAGTGAGTCGCAACACCGGTTGCCATAACGTTTGCAGCTCGCTGAGGGGCACATCATCAAGCAGTTGCAACACCATTTCGGCGATGCGCTCGCCGATATGCTGCTGCGATGATTGCAAAATGGTGTTTACGGGCTGATCGATAATGGAATCGGGCGGCAGTCCATCGTAAACATACAGTGGAATCGCCTGCGCGCCCTTCAACCGCGCGGCTTGTTGCAGTGCAATCGCGGCACCTTCACCCAGCGTGCTGCAATCGGTAATGATCGCCTGCGGTACATCGCCTTGTGCCAGCCAGGCGTTGGTTTGCTGATAGCCGGAGCGGCGCGTGGCGGGCAACGCTGCCATTAAGGATTGATCGACTGGCGCCTGATGCCGGATCAGCGCATCGATAAAGCCCTGGCGCCGATCGAGGGTATAGGTTGAAGACTCATTGCTGCCGAGATAGGCGAGACGCGGCAATCCTTGCTGCAGGCAGTGTTCTGCCGCCAGAAAGGTGCCGGCGTGATTATCGTAATCAATCCAGGCATAAGGCTGTGGCAGCTCGCTGCGACCGAGCGTCAGGAAGCGGAAACCTTTCTGCTGTAAACGTTGCAAACGCGCATCCTGCGGCAGGGTGTGCGTCAGTATCAATGCATCGATGGCGCCGCTGCGCAGCATACGCATCAGCTTACGCTGCTGATCTTGTGACTTATCGGGTAACAGCAGCAAATCGATATCGTGCTGTGCGAGTCGTTGATCCAGCGTCAGCAGCATTTGGCTGTAATAGCTGTCGTTAAGTGAGGCATGACTGATGGGGAAGAGCAGACCGACCGCATTGGCACGCCCGGTTTTCAGGCGGCGAGCCGCATCGTTAGGACGATAACCGCGCAGATGCGCTTCTTCTTCAATGCGTTTTCGCGTGGCGGCCGCGACATCATCGTAGCCATTTAGCGCCCGGCTCACGGTGGTAACAGAGAGACCAAGGGTAGCGGCGATGGCTTTCAGTGACATGATAGCATCCAATTGATCAATTTTTGATCACGCTAGCATAAAGGAAAAGACGGCTCTATCAGTTACGATTTTTTTAGCTTTTTCTGACAAATATGGCGTCAAAAGAGGCGAAAAAAGGTGATAAAAGCCGATCTGTTGATGCAGATCGGCTCTTTGCGGTTAGCTCAGCGGGCTGAGAGTGATCTCAACGCGACGGTTTTGCGCTTTACCGTCTTCGGTGCTGTTGCTGGCAACCGGATTATCCGGACCTGAACCTTGGGTGCGCAGGCGGTTCTGTGCCACGCCTTGCAGAATAAGACCGCTGGCGACGCTGTCGGCACGTTGCTGCGACAGACGCATATTCAGCGCGCGCGTGCCGGTGCTGTCGGTGTAGCCCACCACATTCACTGCCGTTTTTGGATACTCTTTCAGTACCATCGCCACGCCGGTCAAGGTATTGGCACCTGCCGGTTTCAGGTTGCTGCTGTTGGAATCAAAGGTGACGTTATTTGGCATGTTGAGCACAATATTGTCGCCCTGACGCGTCACGCTGACGCCAGTGCCGCGCATTTTGTCGCGCAGTTTCGCTTCCTGCACATCCATGTAATAACCTGCGCCGCCGCCCAGGGCTGCACCAGATGCTGCACCAATCAGCGCGCCTTTACCGCGATCTTTCTTCGACGACGACAGCACGCCAACGCCCGCACCCAGCACCGCACCTAAACCGGCGCCGATACCCGATTTGCCCGCCTGCGATTCGCCGGTATAAGGATTAGTGGTACAACCCGACAGCACGATGCTGCCGCTCAATAACAAGGTCAGCGCCAAAATACGCTTATTCATGAAAAATCCCTCACAGATCTAAACGGGGAAAAGCCCCAAAACGGCACTATTATGCCGTTCAATTGTGGGGAAATGCGTGAGGGTCAGTCTTAAATTGTAAACTTTTGCTTTAAAGATTATCGGGATGGCAGAAACAGCTGGTTTGATGATCGTTAATTAAGCCGCAGGCCTGTAGAAATGAGTGGCAGGTTGTGGGACCGACGAATTTAAAACCACGCTTCTTAAGTGCTTTCGACAGGGCAATGGCGGGCTCGGAGGTGGTTGGCGCCAGTTTGTAATCGGCGTAACGGTGCAAAATCGGCGTATGGTCGACAAAAGACCAGATAAAGCGCGAAAAGTCCTCTCCCGTTGCTTCCAGCGCTAACAATGCGCGTGCATTATTGATGATTGCTTCCAGCTTACCGCGATGGCGAATCAGTCCCGCGTTTTGCATGAGATGCGCCATATCACTCTCATCCATTAGGGCCACGGCATTTGGATCAAATTCATGGAAAGCGCGGCGATAATTTTCACGTTTTTTTAGCACCGTAATCCACGAAAGCCCTGCCTGCTGGCCTTCCAGACAGACCATCTCAAATAAGGCACGCTTATCGGTTTGCGGCACGCCCCACTCTTTATCGTGGTACGCGAGATACAGTGGATCCTGAGTTACCCAGCCACAACGTTGCATTGCTTCACTCCTTAAGCAGATGAAAAAGTGATAGTTCCCTTGACGAATAGCAAAATCGATTAATAGTTATACAAGGGGCGCCGATATATCTTTCATAAAACCTAAACGCCCGTTCACTTCCCGGCTCGTCAGGAGTCTTTCATGGTGCAGAAAAGTCAGCGGACAGGCCAGCATAAAATTGTGCTGGCTATTGGCGGTTTGTGGCTATGTTTTCTGGCCGGAAATAGCTATGCCTACGATCAGGCGAGCCCGAATAGTGCGCCAGATTACAACGCAATACTTGCCGAAAAAATTTCCAATAATCATTTAATGTTGACAGAAAACCCCGAAGCCAACTTATTCGACGCTGCGCTTAATTCGCCGAGCGACTTTGCGATGGAGATGCACAGCGAAACCGCCAGTGTTGGCGCCACGCCGTTCGTTAATCGTTATTCGGCAGGGTGGTCGATACCGATGAGTAAAGCGGTGAGCACCGGGCCAGTGGCACAGTTTGCGGTGGATGATTCGACGCTGAGTTGTCCGAAATGCGAACGCGTAGACAGCAATAACGCCGAACACATTGCGTCGTTGGGGTGGCGCGTTGACTCCAGCCTTGGCGTAATCATGCCGTGGGCGCAAGTCAGCTATAGCCATTTAGTGAACGAAGAGTTGCCCTCGCCCACCCGTGAGCGCGCTAACGACATGAATGGTCGGGAAAATAACTGGGTGGATGTCAATGTTGGTGCCAATCTGCCGCTGGGCCAACATATGGCGGCCTTTGCTTCATTCGGCCAAACCGGCGCGGTCAGCAGCGGCGAGCAGTTTATTTATAGCCTGGGCGTCAGCGCCAGCTTCTAATCGGCATAAAAAGAGAAGTGACAAAAAGTGAGGTCAATATACTAAGCGCGCTAATCATTACTTTGGTCACATTATGCGCAACAACATTATTCTTATTAGCCGTGAAGTTACGGCCTTTATCATCAGTGGATTGGTGCTCGTTTTCTGCATGGCGATGGTCTATATCGACGTCAACTGGATGAACGATGCACTGCACGAAACCTCTTTCACCGAAATCACCCAAGAGCTGATGCTCTTGCTCATCGCTACCGGCTATTTCTTCTCGGCCTGGCAACGGCCCTCGCAACGCAGTGTGCTGGTGCTCATCGGCGGCTTTTATAGCTGCATGCTGATTCGCGAGATGGACTTCCTGTTCGATTTTATCAAGCACGGCGCCTGGCTGTGGTTTGCGCTGGCGACAACTGCGGCAAGTCTTGCTGTGGCATTGCGTCAGCCACGCCAGATTCTTCCCGGCTTGGTTGCACTGATTCAGCACCGAAGCTGGCAGATGATGGCCGCCGGTTTACTGGCTGTTCTGGTGTTTTCACGCCTATTTGGCATGCATCAGCTGTGGGAACATCTGATGATGGATGGCTATAACCGCGTGGTAAAAAACATGGCGGAAGAGGGCAGCGAGATGTTCGGCTACAGCCTGTGCCTGATCGCATCGGCTCGCTATTTATGGCAAACCCGCCCTCAATCTGTCGCTGTAACGATGCCGCACGCGTCACGCAATGTGGATCGCGCCGAACCGCTGTCTATGCCACGCTAATACCTACGACCTTTTTGACGATCACTTGCCTTAAAACAGGTACACTTACCGCATAACGCCGGGTTGAATTCGCCGCCCGGCGCACCATGCTGGTTAACGTCAGGTTTCTTCATGTCAGTCAAAATCTTATCTTCAACGTTGGTGGGGCTGGATGGCTTTTGCCATGACCCGCTCGCCGTGCTGCAGCAGGCCGATAATGGCACGCTGGCGGTGTTGCATAACAATATGCCGGCGTTTTACGCGCTAACGCCGCAGCGTCTGGCGCAGCTGCTGGCGCTGGAAGCTGCCGCGCAGCAGCCTAATGATGTCACGCTGGATGAGAGTCTGTTTCAGACCGAAAGCGCGCCTATCGCGACACCGGTTGGCAAGTTTGCGATGTATGAAGGCTGGCAGCCGGACAGCGATTTTCAGCGTCAGGCTGCGATCTGGGGCGTGGCGTTGAGTGAACCCGTAACCGCCGCCGAGCTGGCCACGTTTGTGGCGTACTGGCAAGCGGAAGGCCGTTTGTTCCATCATGTGCAGTGGCAGCAGAAGTTAGCGCGCAGCGTGCAGATGAATCGCGCCGCCAATGGTGGACAGCCAAAGCGCGATCTCACGCAAATCAGCAATACTGATTACGATATTCCCGATGGATTCCGAGGTGAGTAATGAAAACGCCGAACGATCTTTTTAGCCGCCTGAAAAAGATGATGCCGTCTGAAGTGCAGCCGAAATTTAAAAACGGCGCGGAACTGCTGGCCTGGAATCAGGAGCAGGGCCGTTTGCGCTCGGAAGCGATTGTGCGTGAAAACCGCGCGATGAAAATGCAGCGCATCATGGGTCGCTCGGGCATTCGCGAGCTGCACATGAATTGCTCGTTTGATAACTATCGCGTGGAAAATGATGGGCAGCGTAAAGCGCTGGCCATGGCGCGTGAATATGCCGCCGGATTCGAAAATAGCATCTCCAGTTTTGTCTTTTCTGGCCGTCCCGGCACCGGTAAAAACCACCTTGCGGCAGCGATTGGTAACGATCTGATTATCCGCGGCAAAAGCGTGTTGATTGTCACCGTGGCCGATTTGATGTCGAGCATGAAGGGCACCTTCAGCGGCGGCAGTGATTTAACCGAAGAGCGTCTATTGCACGATCTTAGCCATGTGGATCTGCTGGTGATCGATGAGATCGGCATGCAGAGTGAATCGCGCTATGAAAAAGTGATCATCAACCAGATTGTCGATCGCCGCTCATCGTCGAAACGCCCAACGGGCATGTTATCGAACCTCGATCCCGCGGGCATGAATTCGCTGCTGGGTGAACGGGTGATGGACCGTATGCGCCTCGGCAACAGTTTATGGGTGCGCTTTGACTGGGAAAGTTATCGCAGCCGTGTACGCGGTGATGAGTATTGAGGGGTGCTATGAAAGCAGCCGGTAAAGGTCCAGCACTACTTCGTCTGAATAACCTGAAGCGGGTGATGACGCAACTGCGTACCACCCGCATCACCTCCCGCCAGGATCTGGCATTAGCGCTCGAGCTGAGCAAGAACACCGTTTCGTTGATTGTCGACGATCTCCTCGAGCAAGGGCTGATCAATGAGCTTGGCCCGGTTAGCGTGGCTTCAGCGGGGCGACCCAAAATCGAAATCTCGCTGCGCGCAGAAAAATTGAAAAGCGCGGGCATCATGGTGGAGCGTCAGGCAATTCACTGGCGCGTTTGCGACTACTATTCGCAGGTGATTGCCGAGCAGACCTGGCGCACGGAAACCAGCGATCCTGAGCAGTTGCTGCATGAACTGGTGGAAGTGTGCCAAACCTTGCATGCGGCGCATCCCGAACTGCTCGGCGTGGCGATTGGCTTTCCCGGTATCATCGATCCACACCGAGGATGGGTGCATTTTTCGGCCCATCTTGGTTGGCAGGATGTGGATGTCATGACCATCCTCAGCCACGAGATGCCGCTGCCGTTGCGCATCATGAATAACGTCAAAGCCGCTGCACTGCTCTCGGTGCAGCAACTTGAACTGAATAAGTCGCAGAGCCATTTCTATCTGCGTATCTCAGAAGGGCTTGGCGGCGCGCTGGTGGAACAGGGTGAGGTATTCACCGGCAGCAGCTGGACGGCAGGCGAGATAGGTCATCTCACGATGAAACCCAACGGCGAACGCTGTAGTTGCGGACGTTTAGGCTGTCTGGAAACACTGGTGAGCAAGCCGGCAATTCAGCAGCAATTGGCCAAGCGCAAGCCTGGCCTGCGTTGGCAAAACGGAGAAAGCGAGCCGGACATTCTTAAGGAAGTGATGACGCAGGCGGGGACGTATCTGGGGAACGCTCTCAGTCAGGTAATGCAGGTGGTGAATCCGGCCAGCATCATCATTGATGGGCCGTGGAATGCGCAACCCGCGTTTGTGCAAGCGGTACAGCAGGCGGCGCAGGCCGGTACGCTGGCGTTTACCTTCGCCCACACCGCGCTGCATTTCCTGCCGATGCGTATCGATCCGGCCAACGGCTTAGCGCTGGCGGTGATTGAGCAGTATGAGCGCCTGAGTTAAAAAGGGCGCCATGAATGGCCTAATACCGATCAGTTAAGCGCCGAGGGATTTTCGTTCGCTATCGGCTGGGGCAGTTTCAGCGATGCCGTGCGGCGACCGAGCAGAGGGCGTCAGGCCGCGCCCTCTGCACTCCGCGGCCCTGCGCCAGCCCAGCCCGCCGCTACGCGGTACCTTCACTTGCTCACGATTCCTGACGGACCGGCGGCGATTCGCTCCTGCTCAGCGCCGCCTCTCGCCGCATCCCTGCGGCTCGCCCTGGAATCCTTCACTCGTTCAGCGGGCTGGGATGTCGCCTCAACACCCACGCTGCAGCATCAATACGTATTTTTTAATCACTATTGCTGTAACGCCTGTAGGGGCGCCATTCATGGCGACCAGGTAACCCCCGCAGCGCCAATGCGCTGCTTAACTGACGAGCATTACGCCATGAATTGCGCATCCTGACGGATTAATGCCGTGGAATATCAAATGACTCCTTCGCTTTGCCGGTTGAGATACGCTCTGGCAAATCCGCTTCGACATTAAATTTACGCAGCACCAGCGCATGAATCTTCTCAAGCGACACGCCTGCCGTTTCTGGCAGATAGCGGAAGGTGAAGAAGTACATACCCAGCGAGAAGATAGCGAACAGCAGCAGTGGGAAGCCACCGTGGAACATATCCAGCAGCATCGGGCTGCTGTTCATGATCGGGAAGGTGCTGCTGATAACAAAGTTGGCCATCGACATCGCGCAGATGGAAATGCCGACGCAAATCGAACGAATCTCGGTTGGAAACACCTCGCCCAGCACCGTCCACACGATCTGACCCCACGTCATACCGAAGAAAATCATGTAAGCGAACAGGCCAATGACTGCCAGCATGCCCGGCAAGTGGTAATAGAAGGCGATGAAGGAGTACGTCAGGCACACGCATGAGGTGATGGCGCCCAGCAGCAGCAGCTTACGACGGCCAACTTTATCAATCAGCATCATCCCCGCCAGCACGCCAATAAACTGACAAATCGACAGCCAGAAGGTTTGCAGCAGCGCTGAATCGGTGCTGCCCGCGACGTTTTTCAGCAAGGTTGGCCCAAAATACTGAATCACGTTGATGCCGCTAATCTGGTTACCTATCGCCAGGCCAATACCGACAATCAGCAACGGAACGGTGGTTTTATCCAGACGCAGACGTGATTTGTGCTGATGGGCGGTTTTATCAGAAAACGAATGTTTGATTTCGTTGAACACGCTCTCGGCATGCTCGCGGTTAGAGATTTTGGTCAGCGTATCCAGTGCTTCATCGTACTTCCCTTTCAGCACGTTCCAGCGCGGTGACTCCGGGATAAAGGCGATAAACAACATAAACAACGCACAAGGCACCAGCGCAGTGGCGAGGATGTAGCGCCAGCCCATATTGATCATTACGTCAGGCAAGGTGGATTTGGTGATGAAATAGTTGGTCAGCAACACCACCGATTGTCCGCCGACGCAGCACACTGCATACAGCGCGGTGGTACGGCCACGAAACTTTGAGGGCGAGAGCTCCGCCAGATAGATAGGCGAAATCACTGACGCCAGGCCAATCGCTAATCCGCCGATCATACGGAAGATGACGAAGACAGTGAAGTTATGGGCGATTGCCGTGCCGACAACTGAAACGGTAAACAGCAGGGCAGTGATGGCGAGGGATTTTTTGCGTCCCAGCTTGTCGCTGAGCCGTGGTGCCATAAAGCAGCCAACTAAACTGCCTAACAGAATGTTGGAAACCGCCCAACCTGTTTCAGCGGGGGTTAACTGAAAATATTCACTTAAGGGTTCGATTGCACCGGAGATAATGGAAGAGTCATATCCCATCAGCAGACCGCCAAATGCCGCGACGGTACAGCAGAGGATGACATACTTCATGTTGTAGCGTTTTTGCCTGGTATCCATTGTTATAGCCCCTTGTCTCTACGGCCTGAACGTTGCTTGTTCAGAAAGAGGTGTTATGTAGGTTCGATGTTCATCTTTTATTCACGCGAGTGCTTCGTATTGGAATATATGTTCTAAATGATGGTTTTTGGATCATTTTTTCCGGAAAGTGTGAAGGGGGTTGCGAAAATTGCTGCATAAGTCGTCAGGGATATGTTTATAGCTTAATGAAATCATAGGTTTTTCATCAGTTCTCTTTTTAAGAGCATTGCAAATTTTGCGTTTTATTGGAATTTTCATTCTGTTATGCGGAGATGTTCGCCCATTTTATTTCACCCGCCAACGCGCACGGGCGCGTTTCATTTTTTAACACGCAACGGGCATAATACGTTGATTCACAGCCCCTCTTTGCGGACGCCGTAATGAAAACGCAGCGCATCACTCTGGACGATATTGCTACCCTGGCGGGCGTCACCAAAATGACGGTAAGCCGCTATTTGCGCACACCGGAAAAGGTCAAAACGGAAACGGCGGAGAAAATCGCCAGCGTGATTGCCGAAATTGGCTACGTCGCTGATAGCGAAAATGTGGCGGCGGCCAAACAGAATCCGCCGCGTATCGGCGTGTTGATTCCTTCCTTTAATAATCAAATCTTTGCCGATCTGCTGGCGGGAATCGAATCGGTGACCAGCGCGCAGGGTTATCAAACACTGGTGGTCAATTATGACTATAACGCTCAGCGTGAAGAGGAGCAGATTGCCACGGTGTTGGCCTTTAACATCAAAGGATTGATCCTGACCGAATCGGTGCATACCGTGCGCGCAGAAAAATACCTTAACGCGGCCAATATTCCGGTGGCGGAAGTGATGGGGCTGACCGAGGCGCGTGGGCGCATCAATGTCGGCTTTGATAACTATCGCGCCGGCTACGATATGACGGCGATGTTGTTGGCCAGCGGCAAACAGCGCGTCATCTATTTTGGTTCGATGTCCGATCGTCGTGATGAGCAGCGCTATGCCGGCTATCGCGATGCGGTTGAAGCGGCCGGTTTGCCGGCGGGCCGGATTGTGCCGAACAAGGTCTCGTCGGTCTCGATTGGCACCGGCATGATGACACTGGCGCGTCAGCTCTATCCGGAGATGGATGCAATTCTCTGTACCAACGATGATTTGGCGGTTGGCGTGCTGCAGGAGTGCCAGGCGGCGCGTATTGCTGTGCCGCAAGCGATGGCAATCGCCGGTTTTCACGGGCTGGAAATCGGTCAGGCAACCACGCCAAGATTAGCCAGCGTGATCACGCCCCGCTTTGAGATGGGCAAGGTGGCGACGGAAATCATCCTGAAAAAAATCAACCAACAGCCAACCATTGAGCAGGTGAATTTGCATTATCGTCTCTCAATGGGGGCGACCATTTAGTTCACTGCGTATAGCGCAAATGAAGCAGAGGAAAAGGATTTCCCTGACCATCAAGCGGCGAGCGGCCCGTCATCACAAATCCCTGATGCTGATAGAAACCTAGCGCCTGCGGATTCTGCTCATTCACATCCAGCTCGGTGACACCCAGTTGTTCGATGGCGAAGCGCAGCAGCTGTTTGCCCACGCCCTGACCAAACGCTTCCGGCGCGACAAACAGCATCTCCAGCCGATTTTCTGCCACGCCTAAAAAGCCGACGATAGCGTTCTGCTCATCGCGATAAACGCGCAGCTCAACCATCGGCAAATATTGCTCGCGCACTTGCGGTCGCAAAGCACGAATATCTGACTCTTGCAGAAAATGATGCGTCGCCCGCACCGACGCTTCCCACACCGCGGTAATCGCCGCGAAATCGCTCTTCTGCGCGGGGTAAATTCCTTTCATGGTGTTCTCCCTTATATTTTCGTGTCATATCCGCAAACGCCAATTATTAAGCATTCTGCCTTGATGATAGCGCGATAAATTGTTGCCACATCTCTCCTTTGTTAGAGTGTCGTGAATTTTAGAGGAATGATTTATGCCGCGCGATAATCGCTTGTCTCGCTCGTTGCACGCACTGATTCATCTGGATCGGCACGTAAAACGCGCCACTTCCGAAACGATGGCCAAAATGTTGGGCACCAATCCAGTGGTGGTGCGCAGGATGATGTCTGGCCTGCGTGACAAAGGGTATGTGGTGTCAGAAAAAGGGCACGGTGGCGGATGGGAGCTGCGCGTGGCGTTGTCGGAAATTTCCCTGCTGGATGTTTATCAAGCAATCGGTGCGCCAGCGCTGTTTAGCATTGGCCCCGCTGCGGATCCGTCACCTTGTCTGGTTGAGCATGCTGTTGATGCGCAGCTTGATCAAACACTCAGCGAAGCGGAAGCGATGTTGTTACACCGCTTTAGCCAAATTACCGTTGCTGATATCAGCAATGATTATCTGCAAAAAATGGAAAAAATGGGCCTTCCTTCAGATACCTTCCCCAAATGCAGTGAATAACCGACATTCGGCGGTTATTCGGCACATCGGTTAATCCTGTTTTTGTAAGGTGATTTGCGCTTCATGCTTCATGACGTGAGTGGTAATTGCAGCCTGAAAAACCTTAAACATCAATCCATTAATAAATGTTGTGAGTGTTAAGGTAACAAATGCGGTCATCAGCCAGTCAACGATCGCCATCCCGCTGTGTAATAAATCAGGGCGATAAATCACCATGCCGAAAAATACGACCCAGTGACTCATACAGTAGAAACAATGGAACAAGTGGCCTAATAACGCATGTTTTTTCGCGGTCCAGGCGCGTAAACCTGCGAACAGCTCAGTTTGGGTAATTGTCATTGAAATACTGGCTGATGCCAGCGCGATCGCCAGGCATATCGACAGATTGGTGATTAGTAAGCTACTCATACATCTTCCTTTTCATCTCAATGTTCATGACCGTTGTATCATTTCATGTAACTAACAATATTACATGATAGGTATTGCTGCAAGATGTCGCAGGTGCCAACTGGCTGAACAGAATCACATTGGCGAGTTATCGCTATTTATTGGCTTTTCCCCGTCACATAGCCAGCTAGCGGCTTTCTATAATGATTGCCACTTGCCGGATCGACGTCCGGTTTTCATTTCGACATCAGGAGGAAAGAGGGATATGCACGCCGCCTTTATGCAGCAACTGATGATCTGGATTGAGGATAATATTGAGCAGAAACTCATTCTGGAAACCGTGGCGCGCCGCGCCGGGTATTCGCAGTGGCATCTGCAACGACTGTTTCGCAGTTACACCGGCATTGCGCTGGGCACCTACATTCGCGAGCGCAAGCTAACCGCATCGGTGATTACGCTGTTAAACAGCAATATGCCGCTAATGGATATCGCCATTCAATATGGCTTCGACTCGCAGCAAACTTACTGCCGCACATTTCGTCGCATGTTCGATTTGCCGCCTGGCGCATTTCGTCGCAAATATCAGCACAGTCTGCCGGACATTGATGGGCCAGCTAGTCTGCTATTTTTGCATGCGCCGAATCGGCAGGCGGCGTAAAGTATTTACCCGGCGTGGAGCCAAACGCGCTGCGAAAAGCGCTGATATAGCTGCTAACACTATCGAATCCAACCTGCCACGCGACTTGCTGTACGCTATGTCCGGCTGCCAATCCTTCTAATGATTTGAGTAAGCGTGAGACCTGGCGATAACGCGTTAAACTCATGCCCACCGTGCTGGCCCAGTGACGGCTGAGACTTCGCGGACTCAATCCCGCCCAACGTGCGAGTTCTGGCCCGGTGCGCGTATCGGAAGGATCATCCATCAACAGGCGCGCAATTTGGTGAAGTCGCGGTTCTGCCGGCAGCGGTAACGTTAGCGGATGCTCGGTCGATTGATATAACTCATCGAGAAACACCGCGCACAGGCGGTTATAGCGCGCACTACCCCAATGATCGGGTGACAAGGTTGCCAGTCTTTCTGCCAGCGGTTCCAGCACCGATGGGCATGAGAGCAACACGGGCCGATCTGGCAGCGGTGCAGTGAGCGTATCGTCAACCAGAACCGTCCAACCCAGCACGCGGCCTGGCCCAACGATCGCATGTTCAAAGTAGGGGGGAATCCAGCCAACCAGCCGCGGTGGATTGGCAAAAATGCCGGATGGCGTTTTCACCGTCATCAAACCTTGTTTTAAACAGAAGAGTTGCCCGGCGGCGTGGCGATGGATGAACGTTTCGCGATCCAGCTGTTTGGATAACGCAGCAGCAATCACTGTCGGCGCATCCGGCTCGAGCAGGCGCTGACGCAGCTCAGCTTGACGCGGATTACCTGAAAAAGTCAGCGTATCGGTTGGATGGATCAGCATGCCAGGCTCCTCAGTGCGATGAAGGAGCAAATTGGCGGAGATTGATGGGGAAGTAAAGCGTGGGCGCGCTTCGGTTTAGAAACGCGCCGGGTTTTGCGGGTTTAGTTGCCGCTCTCAACCATTCGGTCGTGCGCGACAATCGCCAACAGCAGCTGACTTTGTGCGGCATAAAATCCGAACGGGTCATGCTCAACACAGTGTGCCGTGAACGCAGGTAGCCAACGCCACAACAGCTTTAGCGCCTTGTCGCGCAGAGCCAGGCAGGCGGCTGCATTTGGCCTATTTTCGCTGGCGGCGAAACTTAAATGGCTCAATAACTCCAGGCAAATCGCCAGATGATCCTCCGGTTCACGAAATGCCCGATCGCGCTCTAAACCGGCCTGCAGTAACAAGAGCTGCATCTCATCACAAGCGGCCTGGCTAAAGCGGGCATTATCCTGCTGATAACAGGAAGCATAAGGCAGTGCTGCCTGCTTGGGCGACATCAGGAACAGGCCCGCAAAATCTGCCGCCAGCTCCAGACGCGCATCAGGGCGCAGGTTCAGCGCCGCAATGCTGTTGCGTGACGCTAACACGCCATCCTGTAGCGAAGGCATTGTGGCCAGATGTTCCAGCCACAATGCCACATCCGGACTTTGCAGCTGCGTCAGATGCTGGTTATCCAGTTCGCGGGCAAAGAGTCCGGCGAACCAGCTATACAAACAGGCGTAATGTTGAGGCGTTAAATGTCCTGACATCAGCTGGTACTCGCTTCTTCGGGCTTCAGAATGTAGTCACATTTCGCGATCATCTCAGTGGGACCGTTAAAAGCGCTGACCGGTGCACTATCTCCGTGGTACTTCTCGATATTCACAATCGCAGTGTGGGCGCTGGTCGCCTGTGCCAGCTGCGAGGAACCAATGTCCAGCGTCAGCACGTTAGGGTTACCATATTGGCACAGTGCGCCAATCGTGCCGCCGCGATCGGGGTCATACCATGCGCCTTCATGGATGCGAATCACGCCAGGCAGATAGCGATCAGAAACCACCGCACCCGCCAGCACCTGACCACGCGCATTGAAGACGCGCACCACATCGCCGCTGTGAATGCCGCGTGCGCTGGCATCCTGTGGACTGATATAAACCGGCTCTTTGCCCGCCACGCTATATTGCGCCCGCAGCGTCTCTGACTCACACAGCTGCGAATGCAAACGAAAATTGGGATGCACCGACTGCAGATGCAGCGGATAGTGCGCCGATCCCGGCCCGCCGTGTGAGCGTTCAGTTTTTTCAAACCACATCGGATGCCCCTGACAATCGTTGTAGTGCAGATCGGCAATGCTCTTTGAGTAGATTTCGATTAAACCGCTCGGCGTGCCTAAAGGTTCCAGATCGGGATCGTTACGGAACGCCTGATGACGGACAAACAGCTTGGCATCGTCAAATTCGATATAGCCGCTGTCGTTCCAGAACGCGTCAAATGATGGCAAATGCAGGCCGCGTCCTTTGCCTTGCTTAACGCCATCCTGATAGATACGTTTGAGCCAGCCCATCTCGTCCAGCCCTTCGGTGAATGCCTGTTCGCGGTCAAAGCGACGACAAAGATCGCGGAAAATATCGAAGTCGTTACGCGCTTCAAACTGCGGCGGCACAATTTGTTTCATACCGAGCAGGCCGCGATTGGAGAGGTTGCCATACTGATCGATGTCATTACGCTCAAACTGCGTGGTGGCAGGCAATACGATATCGGCGAAGCGGCAGGTGGCAGTCCACTGATTATCAATCGACACCACGGTTTCCAGCGTTTGCCAGCCCTCAATGATGCGGTTGGTCTGCTGGTGACGATGGAACGGGTTGGTGCCGGCAAATACGCACATTTTCAGCTGCGGCAAGGTGACTTTTTTACCGTTCCAGTTGATCACTTTGCCGGGTTCCAGCATCGCATCAATGAAGCGCGCGATGGGAATGGTGCTGCTGGCGCCTTTGAAATCGCTGCTGGTGTGGCGCGGCGGCGTCGAGGTCGAGCCGGAAAAACCGCTAAGAATGATGCCGTTACGGGTGGGTGTTCCGGCACCGTTATAATGCCAGCCGAAGCCGAAGCCACCGCCGGGCAAACCGATTTGTCCCAGCATCGCGGCCAGCACTACCACCATCCACGCCCACTGCTCGCCGTGTTGCATGCGTTGCACGCACCACCCAGCAATAATCTGGCTGCGATCGGCTGCCAGTTGGCGTGCCAGATCGCGTATCGTCTGCGCTTCAATTCCGGTCAGGGCGGCTGCCCATTCGGCATCTTTCGGCTGGCCATCGCTTTCACCGGTGAGATAAGGCAGGAACTGCTCAAAGCCGACGCAATAGGTGCTAAGGAATTGGCTGTCGTGCAGTTTTTCGCTGTAGAGCGTGTGAGCCAGCGCCAGCAGGAGCGGCACATCGGTTTGCGGATGCAGCGCCAGGTGCTGCACCTTGTCGCGTCCCAAAAATTCATGGGTGCTGGAGACCACTGGATCAACACTCACCACGCGGATTTCGCCCTGCGCCACCTTCTCTTTTAGCTGCGCGTAGTAGTCGTAAACATCGTGATCCGGGCACCACCAGTTGGCCTGCTGATTTTTCACCATATCGGAACCCCACAGCACGATGGTTTTGCTGTTTTCCAGCACCAGCGGCCAGGAGGTTTGCTGCTCGTATACTTCCATCGAACCGACCACGCGCGGCAGAATCACCTGCGCCGCGCCGGTGGAGTAGTCACCGCCGCTGCCAACGGACGCGCCATGCAGCGCGAGCGCGCGACTCAACATGCCGCCCGCGTTATGGAACATGCCGGTGGATTGCCAGCCGCTGCTGCTCAGCAATGCGCTCGGGCCGTAGGTGGTTTGTACGCGCTCCAGCTCCTGATAGAACAGGTCCAGCGCTTCGTCCCAACTGACACGCACAAAGCGATTATCGCCGCGCTGGCGCGTATCGCTTTGATGACGTTTCCGCAGCCAGTCCACGCGCACCATGGGATAGCGCACGCGCGCGGTGCTGTGAACGTGATCCGGCAAGCCAGCGATGATTTTGCTGGGATAGCGATCCTGCTCGAATGGCGTGGCTTTCACGAAGCGACCCTCAACCACCGTGGCGCGAATCGCGCCCCAATGCGAACCGGTGAGAATCCCTTGTGCAGCCGGTGCTGCAGCCTGCGCCTGACGTGGCACCAGCAGCGAAGGGGTCAACATGCCCAGCGCGCTCAGCCCACCCAACTGCACCAGAAAGCGGCGGCGTGAGTGATTAAATGCATCGTTATTTTTCATGCTCGCTTCCTTAGTGTTTCTGATCCGCGCCGCCGGTATCGGAGGCATTTAACTGCAGGTATTTCAGCAAGGTGCGCTCTTCACGCTTATCCAGGCTGGTGAAGCCGATCATGCCGTTGAGGGTGCCGATCCAGCCATTGGCATCAAAGTGCGCTTTATCGGGTGCGCCGTGGCACTGATTACAGGTACCGCTGTAGAGCGCACTGGCGTAAGCCCAAATCGGTTTGCTGTCGTTAACCATTTCGCCTTTCTGCATCCACGCGGTGGTTTGCAGCTTGCTCCATTGGACGTTAGTGGCAGCAACGGTGGTGGTTTCCAGCGTTTTGGCATTCTTCTGCAGGTCATCGCGGATTGAGGAGACGAAGATGCGTTTACCCGGCAGCAGCGATAGCACGCGCTGGCGGCCCTGGGTTTCGCTCCAGCCGGTGATCTGCACTTGCAGCCAGTCGCCATCGCGCTTCAGTACCTTGACTTCTGAAGCGGGCAGCAGTGAACCCGATGGTGCGCTATCGGTTTTGTTGGCAAAGATCGGTTTCATATCGAGCGCGAATAAGGTATCGCCGCTGCTATTGGCGTCAGCGGTTTTACGCATCTCTTCGAACTGTTTACGGAAACCGCTGCTCATATCGGGCAACTGGTGGGTGATGCCTTTGTGGCAATCAATACAGGAACGATTTTCCAGCGCGGCGGCGCTCATCTGGCGAGCGGCTTCCGGCTTCTGGCGCGTGTGATCCATGGCGTCATAGTTATGGCAGCCGCGGCATACTGCGGAATTGCTCTCTTTCATACGCTTCCACTCACGCTCGGCAAGGATTAAGCGCTTGGCTTCAAACTTTTCCGGCGTATCAATCGACCGTGCAATCAGAGCCTGATAGAGATCATTACTCGCTTCCAGCTTGCGCTTTAGCATGCCCGGAATATCGCGCGGGATATGGCAATCACGGCACTCAGCGCGCACGCCTGACGGATTTTTGAAGTGTGTTGACTGCGTATACTCTTTGTAAGGCTGCTGCATGCCGTGGCAGCTAATACAAAACTCAGTCGAACTGGTTAGCTTAATCCCGGTGTGAGGGACCACAATAACGGCCAATCCAATGACCATCCCGACCAGCAGGATCGCCAGCACCGACCAGCGTGCGCTGGGCCGACGTAATCTCTTCCATAGTGTTTTCATTGTTATAACCCTGTTGTTGCAACGGTTTCGCGCGGCAATTTTAGGGATGAGATATGAACAAGGTCAGCGGGTCAGATGAACAGGCTGCGGCTGAATATGAACAGTTATGAACAGAAAAACAGGGATAAGCGATGTCGCATCACATAGTGATAGTTGAAGATGATGTGGTCACGCAAACGCGACTGCGCGACTACTTCGTGCAGGAAGGCTATCGTGTTTCGGTGGTCAGCAGCGGCGCGGGATTACGAGAGCAAATGCTGTTGCAGCCGGTGGATATGGTGCTGCTCGACATCAATCTGCCCGGTGAAAACGGGCTACAGCTCACGCGGGCTCTGCGCGAGCGATCGACAGTGGGCATTATTTTGGTGACGGGGCGCAGTGATCAGATTGATCGCATCGTCGGGCTGGAAATGGGCGCCGACGATTATGTCACCAAGCCGCTGGTGTTACGCGAACTGGTGGTGCGGGTGAAAAACCTGCTGTGGCGCATCGATCTGGCTCGTCCGACGCTGCCGGCGCAGGAAGAGAACTGCTATCAATTTGCCGGTTACAGTCTGAATATTGCGCGCCACACGCTGGAGCATGATGGTGCATTGATCAAACTCACGCGCGCTGAATACGAGATGTTAGTGGCGTTTGTCACCAATCCTGGGCAGATTCTCAGCCGTGAACGGCTGTTGCGCATGCTGACGTCCAGCCGCGTCGATCAGCCGGACACACGAACCGTCGATGTATTGATTCGCCGTCTGCGTAGCAAATTGCGCAGTGAGCTAATCGTTACCCAGCACGGCGAAGGCTATTTGCTGGCGGCCGAGGTGCGCTGATAGAAGTACACCGGACGAAATCCGGGCGGCGAGAGCGATAACGCCACGCGCGCGCTAGTGCTGTTTTTCGACGTCAAAATCAGAATCGGCGGGCTGATATTATCCGGCACACGTTGTCCTTCCAGCACCCGCACCGCTTGTTCCACCGCTAACTCTCCTTGCCACACCATCTGATCGCTGGCTGCCACCAAAATGCGATCGCGCTTCAATCCACGATAGACCTGATGCGTCAGATAGAATGAAGCAACGTCCAGCGGTGTTGCCCGATTGCGGCCTTCGCCCATCGCCACTTCGGCCGCGATTGCCGTACCCGCAACCAGATTGATATCGGGATAGCGTTCCAGACGATCCTGCAATAAATTGCGCTGCACCTCGATGTCGTTATCACCATAAGCCACATCAACGATTTCAAGCGCACTACCCGCCAACGCCGCACGGAAACCGGCGCTCATCTCCTGGCTACCGCCCGCGTCTATCGGACCCGGCATCAACAGAATGCGCCTGGGTTTGTCGTGATGATGCGTAACCAGATAGTGGCCGGTTTGATAACCCATTTGAAACCAGGGAACGCCAATACGCGTGCGCACCGGGACATCGTGGATGGCATTCACCACCTCAATCAGCGGTGTGTGTCTGGCAAATAGCGCCGCATCAGGAAACTGTGCCACGCTGCTGCCAAGCAAAATGGCATCGGCGCCCCAGCGCTGACACGCTTGCAGTTGGTTTTGCTGCACGCCACCCTGACGATAACCGCCCGCGTCATAAACATTGAGCGCGACACCCAAACGTGCCGCCGCCTTACTCATGCCATAGTTGATCGAGAGCCAATAACCGTCTTTGAGGTTGGGGTAAAGTGCGCACAATTTCCAGGCACGGGATGCCTGTAACGCTGGCAAACCGGCGGCGGGCGTACTGTGATTATCCTGCCAATGCAGCAAGGGCTGCGCCGCGAACAGGGGGGCAGCCAGCAATAACAGCAGCAAAATAAGTGCGCGCATAAATAACCTCAAACAAAGTGTGGCTAATGCTAGTGGCAATCGCCCGTCCGACTCAACCGTTTTTATCGCGGAATCGCATGGCTAATACTTCCTTAATTCGTCGGCTATGGCTGGCTTTTGCGCTGATGGCATTGCTCACACTGCTGAGCGTTGCCACCGGCTGGCTTAACCTGCGCTTTGTCGGACACGTCGAACAGGCCAACACGCCATCGCTGATCTCAAGCATGAATATGGCGCGCCACCTCAGCGTGGCCAGCGCGAACGCGTTATTTTCCGCCCAACAACTGCTCAGCGCCCGCGATGAACAGGATTGGCAGGCGCAGCGCACGATGCTAAGCCGCCAAAGTAAAAAAATCGTACATCTGCTCAATCAGCTTAGCGCCCAGGGTTTCGATACTCGCGCCATGACGCAGCTGGAAACCGCCATTCGCCAGGCTATCATCCAGCAGGGTGATGTGGTGCATCAGCGTCTGCAACTGATGCAGCAGCAGCGCCAGTTGAGTGATGACATCGCCGCTGCCGCGCATCGCATAGCTGATTTGGCGCAGGGTCAGGCGAGCAATGCCGCAACCGCTGCGGGCGCGACCCAGGCGGGCATCTACGATTTAATCGAACAACAGCGCACAGCCGCTGCCGGTGAGGCGCTTGACCGCTTGATTGATGTCGATCTTGAATACCTCAATCAGATGGGCGAATTGCGCCTTACCGCGCTGCGTGTCGAACAGATAGTGATGACGCTGAAGCGCTATAACGGTGCCGTTGAGCCGGTCATCGCGCCCCTCGCGGAGTTGGTTCAGGTGCTGCATCGTCGCCAGCAGCGGGTCGAAGATCCGCGTATTCGTGATGAGATCGGCGAGGCGCAAAGGGTAGTGGAGCGCTATAAAACATTGCTAACGATGTGTGATGAGCAGCAGCGCTTACATGCACGGTTACAGAGATTAGCGCAGCAGAACCTGACATCATTCAGCCAGTTTAGTGCCGAAATGGGGCGCCAGGTCAGTGAGGTTGAACAGCGTAATGCTGACGCGCTGAGTCAGGTGAATCGTGCGCGTGTGCTCGGCACGCTGGCGTTGGCGTTGCTGGGAATCACGGCGTTGCTGAGCTTGTCGCTGGTATTGTGGCGGCTGGTTTATCGCTCCATTTCGCTGCCGCTGGCGCGGCAAACTGATGCGCTGCAACGTCTACTTGAAGGTGATCTCGATTCGCCTTTTCCTGCCAGTGAAAATGCCCGTGAACTCAATACCATTAGCCGCCTGATGGAAGCGTTTCGCACCAATGTTCGCGCGCTGCAATATCAACAACAGCATCTGGCGCAGTTAGTGAAAACGCGAACTGAAGCTTTGCAGGCGCTGGTGATTGAACATCATCAGGCCCGCGCCGATGCCGAGCAGGCCAACCGCGCAAAATCGGCGTTTCTGGCGGCGATGAGCCATGAAATCCGCACGCCGCTGCACGGCATTCTCGGCACCGCGCAGCTACTCGCCGATCAATCGTTAAGCGCCAGCGATCGGCGCTATGTGCAGGCCATCAACGATTGCGGCGAAACATTGCTGTTTATCCTCAATGACATTCTCGACTATTCGGCGATCGAAGCCAGTCCGCAAAACATTACCTTGCATCATGCGCCGTTTGAACCCCGCCGGTTGCTCGATAGCGTCGCTCAATTGATGAGCGGGCGGGCGCACAGCAAAGGTTTACGATTAAAAACCGAAGTGGATGCAGGCATTCCTCGTTGGCTTCAGGGCGATGTACATCGCTTACGCCAGATAGTGATGAACTTGTTGATAAATGCGCTCAGATTTACTGAAAAAGGTGAGATTGTGCTGCGCATTAACAGTAACGCGTCTGAGTGGTTTATTGAGGTGGAAGATGGCGGCTGCGGTATTGCGGCTGACCAACAGGAAGCGATTTTCTTGCCTTTCGTGCAGTTACATCCCGGTAAAGGCGGTACCGGTTTGGGGCTTGCAATCTGTCGCGGTCTGGCGCAGGCGATGCAGGGCACGTTAACGGTGAGCAGTCAGCCGCAGGTTGGCAGCTGTTTCCGCCTGACCTTACCGCTGGTCAACGCTGCGCCCATAACGTTATCGTCCGATGTGGTGCCCGCTGATCTTGCCCATTTGCACGTGCTGGTTATCGAAGACAATCCACTGACGCAGCACATCACGGCGGAAATGCTGTTGCGCAAGGGCGCGCAGGTGAGCATTGCGGGCAGCGCGCAAGCGGCGCTGGCACTGCTGGCACAGGGTAAAGAGATCGATTGTGCGCTGGTGGATTTTGCCTTACCCGATGCGGATGGCGTACAGCTGGCAAAAACATTGGCCGCAGATTATCCCGCGATGCGGCGCATAGGATTCAGTGCCAGCGTTTCAGATGAAATGCAGCAACATGTGGGCAGTTTGTTCTGCGGCATCATCCAGAAACCGCTACAGGGCGAAACATTATGTCGGCAAATTTCGCGCTTCCTGGCGGCAACTCCGGCGCTGGACATCAATGAAGCGCAGTTGCAGCAGGATTGCGCCGCCCTGGGCGCTGACACACTTCGTGGCTGGCTAATGTTGTTCCGCCAGCATGCGATGCCTTTGCTGGATGACATTGAGGCTGCTGGAGATGACGAAACGGTGACGCGCCTGGCGCATCAGTTGAAAAGCAGCTGCGGTAGTCTGGCGATGCAAACCGCTTATCAGGCCTGTGCGCGGCTGGAGAAGCATCCGCAGGCGGATATTCCGTTAAGGGCGATTATTGAGCGTGGGGTAATGCAGGTGGACAGTTTTATCTCTGCGCAAGTTGTTCGTTAAAACCGAACAACGCCTACAACCTCATCAACAGCGACTACAGTTAACTTATCCACCTACCGTCACTAAGCCACTGACACCATGAGCCTTTCTCTGATGCATTACCTTCACGCGCGCCTGCGTTTGCTGATTTCGATTGTGGCTGGCGTGGCCTGTTATTTTTTCCTGCCTGCGCAGCTGGGTATGTTGCAGCGTCTGCTGATTGGCTGGAACGTGCTGGCATGGCTCTATCTCGGTTTTCTGTGGCTGCGCATGTTGCGTACTGAGGCAAAAGACATTCCACATATAGCAAAAATTGAAGACGAAAGCGCAACGATAGTGCTGAGTATGGTGACGCTCACCTGCATGGTCAGCATTCTGGCGATTCTGCTGGAACTCACCACGCTCAAGAGCCTGACGGGCACGCCGCGCGTTCTGCATCTGCTGCTAACGGCTGCAACTCTGGTGGTGTCATGGGCGCTGCTTCCTACTTCATTTGCCATGCATTACGCGCATCATCACTATCTGCGACGCAGTAAAGACGTCACGCCAATGATCTTTCCCGAAAAGCCCGAACAGCCGGGATACTGGGATTTCCTTTACTTCTCTTTCACCATTGCCGTGGCTTCGCAAACTGCCGATGTGGCAACGGGCACCACAGATATGCGGCAAATAGCCCTGTTGCAGTCAGTGATTTCTTTCGTGTTCAATCTGGCGATTTTGGGATTGTCGGTGAATGTGGGGGCGGGATTGCTGAGTTAGCGGTGTAGAAACGTGGAAGTGGCGGAAGATCACAGGAGTCGAACCTGCCCGGGACCGCTGGCGGCCCCAACCGGATTTGAAATCCGGCCGCCTCACCGGAGACGACGATCTTCCTCTGAAGATGCCGCAGGAGTATAGCGATAATCGCGGCTGAATTCTTGATCTCAGGCGTGCGTCACAGCACATTTTCACCGTGAAGCTGCCGATACTCTTTGGGTGTATTGGCATAACTTTTCTTAAATACCGAATAGAAATATTGCAGCGAAGGGTAACCACACATTTGTGATATCTCATTGATGCTTAATGAAGAACATGCCAGCAGCTCGCGCGCCTTCTCCAGTTTTTCTCGGTGGATCATGGCGTGAATGGTGTCGCCGGTTTCATCGCGGAAGCGTTTTTCCAGATTTGATCGCGAGATGCCGATGGCATCCAGCACCTGTTCAACCTTAATACCTTTGCAGGCGTTAAAGCGAATGTAATGCATCGCCTGAATGACCGCAGGATCGTGCAAAGAGCGGAAATCGGTGGATAGGCGCGCAATCACTTTCACCGGTGGCACCAGAATACGCTGCAGTTGCAGAGGCTGATTATCCAATAGGCGATGCAGCAATTTTGCGGCCTGATAACCCATCTGGCGCGAACCCTGCGCCACGGACGAAAGCGCCACGCGCGACAGATACCGCGTCAGTTCCTCGTTATCGATACCGATTACCGTGAGCTTCTCAGGCACCGGAATCTTGAGATACTCGCAGGCCTGCAGAAGATGGCGCGCACGGGAATCGGTGACGGCGATGATGCCGGTTTGCTGCGGCAGGGTTTGCAGCCAGTCTGCCAGGCGGTTTTGGGCGTGCTGCCAGTTTTCCGGAGCCGTTTCCATGCCCTGATAGACCACGCCTTGATAACGCTCGCGCGCCACCAGCTGGCGGAATGCATGCTCACGCTCCTGCGCCCAGCGTTTGCCGCTGGCTGCGGGCAAGCCATAGAAAGCAAAGCGGTTGACGCCTTTCTCTTTCAAATGCAAAAAGGCGCTCTCGACCAATGCGGCGTTATCGGTGGCGATGTAATGCACGGGCGGATAGTCCTGCGGCTGATGATACGATCCGCCTACGCCGACGATCGGCACCGACACGTTAGCCAGCAGTTTTTCAATCGAAGGATCGTCGTAATCCGCGATAACGCCATCACCCAGCCATTCTCGGATGTTGTCGATGCGGCAACGAAAATCCTCTTCAATGAAGATATCCCAATCCGTTTGCGACGCTTGTAAATATTCACCGACACCTTCAACCACCTGGCGGTCATAGACCTTATTGGCGTTGAACAGCAACGTAATGCGAAAGCGTTTTTCATGCATCGTGGCGCACTCTCCTAAATCGACAGCACCTTGCATAGCATGGCACGACGGACAGCAGAAAGAATTTGCGCCACAGTGTGATCCCCCACGCGATTACACCCGACGCCGTGTCGCGGTATCCATCCACACCGCCAGCAGCAGAATGGCGCCCTTCACGATGTACTGCCAGAAGGTCGGGACATCCATCATGCTCATGCCGTTATCCAGGGAAGCCATAATAAAGGCGCCGATTACCGCGCCTGCCACTGAGCCCACGCCGCCCGCCAGACTGGTACCGCCAATTACACAGGCGGCGATGGCATCCAGCTCGGCAATATTGCCTGCCGAAGGCGAACCCGCGCCAAGGCGTGAACTCAGAATCAGACCTGCAATCGCCACCATCACGCCATTAATGGCAAACACAGCCAGCTTGGTGCGGGCCACATTAATGCCCGAAAGGCGCGCGGCGTCCAGGTTGCCACCGATGGCATAAATCCGGCGGCCAAAGGCAGTGCGGGTTGCCATAAACATACCGCCGAGCAACAACAGCGCCAGCAGCAAGACGGGCGTCGGTACACCGCGATAATCGTTGAGCAGCCAAATCGCCCCTAATACCAGCACGGCGGTGATAGCCTGGCGTGCAAGCGTCCCGCTGACGGACGTTTGTGCCAGACCAAGATGTTGGCGACGCAGACGTAAACGCCATTGCCAGAGGATAAACAGCGCCAGGCCAGCAAAGCCGAAGCCAAAACCGATCCCGCCAGGCAGATAACTTTGCCCTATTTGCGACATCGCCGGGCTGGTGGGCGCTACCGTGGTGCCATCGGTGATGCCGACCAGAATGCCACGAAACGCCAGCATCCCCGCCAGCGTGACAATAAACGACGGGACCTTGCGATAGGCCACCCACCAGCCGTTCCAGGTGCCAAGCAGTAAGCCCATCACCAGCGTCACGACGATGGTGAGCGGCAAAGGCCAACCGAGCCAGACATCAAAGATGGCCGCGGCGCCGCCGAGTAATCCCATCATTGACCCCACCGAGAGATCGATCTCTGCAGAGATAATGACAAACACCATACCGACCGCGAGAATGCCGGTGATG
Source organism: Enterobacter ludwigii (assembly GCA_900068845.1). Taxonomy (GTDB): domain Bacteria; phylum Pseudomonadota; class Gammaproteobacteria; order Enterobacterales; family Enterobacteriaceae; genus Pantoea; species Pantoea ludwigii_A. The sequence goes on along the minus strand of CEFQ01000003.1, from coordinate 168,361 downwards.
GCGGTCTGGCGCAGCAGGTTGGAGACATTACGTGCGCTAAGCCAGGCACCGTCGGTGGTCCAGGTGAAAAACAGGGCGATCAGGACAATCGCACCCAGCATCACCAGCACCTGTAAATCCGGTAGCGAGAATTTACCTGGCGCACCTTTACCCGGTGTGGTGAGGCCGCGTTGTGTACTTTCGGTTTTAAGCATAGTGTTCACTCCGCAGGGCGGCTTCCATCACCTGCTCCTGAGTCAGGTTATCGTTAATCAGATCGGCTTTGATTTTTCCTTCATGCATCACCAAAACCCGATCGCTCAGGCCTAATACTTCGGGCAGCTCGGACGAAATGACAATCACGGCGATCCCTTGCTGCACGAGCGAATTGATCAGCAGATAGATTTCCTGGCGTGCGCCCACATCAATGCCGCGCGTGGGCTCATCAAGAATTAAGATTTTTGGATTGAGCAGCAGACATTTGGCGAGGATCGCCTTTTGCTGGTTGCCACCGCTCAGACGACCAATCGGCAGCTCCGCTGATGAAGTTTTCACCCGCAGGCGCGCAATGGATTGGTTAATCGCCTGTTGCTCCTGCGCTTCATCCAGCAGAGAAAGCCGGGGAGAGAATTGATCCAGCGCGGCCAGCGTGATGTTTTTGCCCACGCCCATCAGCGGTACGATGCCATCTTTTTTGCGATCTTCCGGCACCATCGCGATGCCATGGGCGATGGCGGCGCGACAATCATTAATGCGGACTTTCTTGCCATTAATCTGAATATCGCCCTGCCAGCGACCGGGCCAAACGCCAAACAGGCACTGTACGGTTTCGGTTCGACCGGCACCGACCAGCCCGGCAATCCCCAGGATTTCGCCACGCTTCAGGCTGAAGGAGACGTTATCCACCCGGCGGATATGACGGTTGATAGGATGCCAGGCGGTAAGGTTGTCTACCTGCAACACGGTTTCGCCAATCTCGTGTGGGCTATGCGGATAGAGCGCAGTCAGCTCGCGCCCAACCATCATGGTGATGATGTCATCTTCACTCAGTCCGGCGGCCGGGCGTGTCGCGATATGCTGACCGTCGCGGATCACGCAGATGATGTCTGAAATCGCTTTTACCTCGTTGAGTTTGTGGGAGATGTAGATGCAGGCGATGCCGTGCTCGCGCAGGTTTTTGATAATGCTGAGCAGCACCTCGGTTTCCTGTTCGGTGAGCGAAGAGGTCGGTTCGTCAAGGATCAGCAGGCGCACCTGTTTATTCAGCGCGCGCGCAATCTCCACCAGTTGTTGCTGGCCTAATCCGAGCTCACCGACGCGCGTATCCGGGGAAACAGGCAATTTGACCCGCTCCAGCAACTGCTGACAGCGCAGCGTCATGGTTTCGTCATCCACCAAGCCGAAACGTCCCAGCTCAGCCCCAAGGAAAATGTTTTCCATCACCGTCAGCTGCCGCACCAGCGCCAGCTCCTGATGGATAATCACGATCCCTTTGCGTTCGGTATCTCGGATGGTTTGCGCCTGAATCTCGTCGCCCGCAAAATGGATACGGCCTTCGAAGTCACCGTGCGGATAAAGCCCGCACAGGATCTTCATCAGTGTCGATTTCCCCGAGCCGTTTTCGCCGCACAGCGACATCACTTCACCGGCTTCCAGCTGCAGGCTAACGTCATCCAGTGCCTTCACCGCGCCGAAGCGTTTGGTGATATGGTTCATTTCCAGCAACATCGACATCTCTCCTTTGCGGGCTCGCGCCTTAGAGTTCGCTCTGCTTGTGGAAGCCGTCTTTCACTACCGTGCTTTCGATATTGTCTTTGTTCACGGGAATAGGATTTAGCAGGCGCGATGGCACATCTTTCAGGCCATTATTCAGCTTGCTGTTGCTGGCAGGATGCTTATCGTCACCGAGTTCCACCGCGATTTTGGCCGCTTCGGTAGCCAGCTCGGTGATGGGTTTGTAGACCGTCATGGTTTGCGTGCCGTTCATGATGCGTTTGATGGCGGCGAGATCGGCATCCTGGCCGGAGATCGCGACTTTGCCCGACAGTCCCTGCGCACTTAATGCCTGAATTGCACCACCTGCGGTGGCATCATTCGACGCCACAACGGCATCAATGTGGTTACTGTTGGCGGTTAAGGCGTTTTCCATTATTTTCAGCGCATTTTCCGGCAGCCAGGCATCAACCCATTGATCGCCGACCACTTTAATACTGCCATTATCAATATAAGGTTTTAACACTTTCATCTGACCGGCACGGAACAGGCGCGCGTTATTATCCACCGGCGAGCCGCCCATCAGGAAGTAATTACCTTTTGGTACTTGCTTCACAATACTTTCGGCCTGTAATTCACCCACTTTTTCATTATCGAATGAGATATAAAAATCAATGTCGGCATTATTAATCATGCGGTCATACGCCAGCACTTTAATGCCTTCACGTTTCGCTTCCGCAACCACATTACTTAAAACCTGGCCGTTATAAGGGATGATGACCAATACATCGACGCCGCGATTGATCATATTTTCAATTTGCGACATCTGCGTTTCTTCGTTGCCGTTAGCGGATTGCACAAACACTTTTGCACCCAGGGATTCGGCTTGTTTAACAAAGATATCGCGATCTTTTTGCCAACGTTCCAGACGTAAATCATCAATGGCCATGCCGATTTTGATTTCTTTGGCGCTACCCGTGTGACTAAACAGGGCCAGAGCCGCGCAGGCGGCCAACAGTGATTGTTTCATATTCATGGTGTTAATCCTGTAGGTAGAGGCTGTTGTCGTTGTAAGGCTTATAACCAGGCCGATGAATTGTTGCCCTGAGTTTCAGGCAACATCAATTACTGATTTTTATCCGGCTATTACGTTTTTTAGTTTATTTATGTTTTTATGAGCGCGATCGATATTTGAACGCTTTCAGAAAAAGTGAGAGTGAGAGGGTTCGATGAAAATAACGACATTATTTTGCGAGCTGGCGCACAAATAATAATTATCTTACGGTGAGTGTTAAATATCGTAATTGAGCAGCAGTAAATTACATCATCACAATAACGGCTCAAAGCTGACCATTCGGGTCCTCTTGCTAAGGAGCTAACTATGCACGCCTATTTCGACCAGCTTGAACGCGTTCGTTTTGAAGGAAGTCATACCCACAATCCTTTGGCGTTTCGTCATTACAACCCGGACGAAGTGATTCTCGGTAAAACCATGGCGGAGCATCTGCGCTTTGCGGCCTGTTACTGGCACACCTTCTGCTGGAATGGCGCGGATATGTTCGGCGTCGGGGCGTTTGATCGTCCGTGGCAGAAGCCGGGTGATGCACTTGAACTGGCGAAGCAAAAGGCCGACGTTGCTTTTGAGTTCTTTCATAAACTGAATGTGCCTTACTACTGTTTCCATGATGTGGATGTCTCACCGGAAGGCGATTCGTTGAAAAGCTATCGCGAAAACTTTGCCGTGATGACGGATAAGTTGCTGGAAAAACAGCAGGAAACCGGCGTGAAACTGCTGTGGGGAACCGCGAACTGCTTTACCCATCCGCGTTACGGTGCGGGTGCGGCAACCAATCCAGATCCGGAAATTTTTGCCTGGGCCGCCAGCCAGGTGTGCAGCGCCATGCAGGCCACGAAAACCCTTGGCGGCGAGAACTATGTGCTGTGGGGCGGGCGTGAAGGTTATGAAACCCTGCTGAATACTGACCTGCGCCAGGAGCGCGAGCAGATTGGCCGGTTTATGCAGATGGTGGTGGAGCACAAACATAAGATCGGTTTCCACGGCATGCTGCTGATTGAACCCAAGCCACAGGAACCGACAAAACATCAGTATGACTATGATGTCGCGACAGTTTATGGCTTCCTGAAGCAATTCGGGTTGGAGAAAGAGATCAAAGTAAATGTGGAAGCCAACCACGCGACGCTGGCCGGGCACTCATTCCATCATGAAATCGCAACCGCCATCGCGCTGGGGATATTTGGCTCGGTGGATGCTAACCGCGGCGATATGCAGTGTGGCTGGGATACCGACCAGTTCCCGGTCAGCGTTGAAGAGAATGCGCTAGTGCTGTACGAAATTATCAAAGCGGGCGGATTCACCACCGGCGGCTTAAACTTTGATGCCAAAGTGCGTCGTCAGAGCACGGATAAATATGACTTGTTCTACGGCCATATCGGCGCGATGGATACCATGGCGCTGGCATTAAAAGTCGCGGCACGCATGGTGGCTGATGGTGAGTTGGATAAGCGTGTGGCACAGCGTTACAGCGGCTGGAACGGCGAGTTCGGACAGCAGATCCTGAAGGGGGAATTTTCCCTCGCCGCGCTGGCGGAACAGGCGCAGCAACAGCAATTTGATCCACAGCATCGCAGTGGACGCCAGGAGCAGCTGGAGAATCTGGTGAATCACTACTTGTTTGATTTTTAACTTTTCAGGAGCGCAGCATGGTTATCGGCATCGATTTAGGCACCTCCGGCGTGAAAGTGGCACTGCTGGATGCACACGGCAAAGTGATCGCAGTGGAGAGTGCTCCGCTGGAGGTGTCGCGGCCGCAGCCGTTATGGAGTGAGCAAGATGCCGAAAGCTGGTGGCAAGCGACGGATCAAGCCATGCAGGCGCTGGCGCAGCAGCACGACCTGCGCGGCGTTAAGGCGATTGGTCTGAGCGGGCAGATGCACGGTGCCACTTTACTGGATAGCGATAATCAGGTGCTGCGTCCGGCGATTTTGTGGAATGACGGGCGCAGTGGTGAGCAGTGTCAGGAACTGGAAAAGCGCGTGCCGGATGCGCGTCGCATCACGGGTAACTTGATGATGCCCGGCTTCACCGCGCCTAAGCTGCTATGGGTGAAACAGCATGAACCGCAGGTGTTTGCTCAGGTGGCTAAAGTGTTGTTACCCAAAGATTATCTGCGCTTTCGTATGAGTGGAGATTTTGCCAGCGATATGTCGGACGCGGCGGGAACGATGTGGCTGGATGTAGCGCAGCGCGACTGGAGTGAGGAGATGCTCAACGCCTGCGATTTGCAGCGTAGCCAGATGCCGCAGCTGTTTGAGGGCAATCAGATTACCGGTACTTTGTTGCCGGATGTCGCTGCACGATGGGGCATGCAAACGGTGCCGCTGGTGGCGGGCGGCGGCGATAACGCGGCGGGCGCGGTAGGCGTTGGCATGGTTGAGCCGGGACAAGGCATGCTGTCGCTCGGTACGTCAGGCGTCTATTTCCTGGTGAGCGACGGCTATCTCAGTAATCCCCAGCGTGCGGTGCACAGTTTCTGTCACGCGCTGCCGCAACGCTGGCATTTGATGTCGGTGATTTTGAGCGCGGCTTCCTGCCTCGATTGGGCGGCGGCGCTGACCGGTTGTGAGGATGTGCCGCAGCTGCTGAGTGAGGCGGAGAAAGCGCGCAGCGATGTGCCGTCAGTGTGGTTCCTGCCTTATCTTTCTGGCGAGCGCACACCGCATAACAATCCGCAGGCGCAGGGCGCGTTCTTTGGTTTGACGCATCAGCATGGCCGACCAGAGCTGGCGCGCGCGGTGCTGCAAGGCGTGGGCTTTGCGCTGGCTGAAGGTATGGACGCGGTGCATGAGTGCGGCGTGCAGCCGAAAACCGTGATGCTGATTGGCGGCGGTGCGCGAAGTGCGTACTGGCGGCAGATGCTGGCCGATATCAGCGGACAAACGCTGGATTATTGTCACGGCGGCGAGGTTGGCCCGGCGCTGGGTGCGGCGAGACTGGCGCAGCTGGCGATTGATGCCGATAGCCGTTGGCCCGCGCTGGAATTGGCGCAGCGGCATCAGCCGGACGCGGCACGACATCAAGCCTATCAGCCGCAGCGTGAAGTGTTTGCACGCTTGTATCAGCAGCTACAGCCGTTGATGTCTTGATGATGGCTGGATTTGGCAGGATGTGAGGTTTTTTGTCAGGTATGATGTGCGAGTCATGTCAGATAGTTTGGCCTGATTTTGTCGCCATGAATGGCGATCCTACTGTAGGGGCGGCATTCATGCCGCCCTGGCCGAGCGTCGCACCCAATTCGGCATTCATGCCGCCCTGGCCGAACGTCGCACCCATCCCACGGAGCCCACCATGCCACAACACGTCTTCTTCCTTGTCCTTCCCGGCGTGATGGCGCTCGATCTCACCGGCCCCGCTGAAACCCTGCAGCTGGCTGACGGCCACTTTACGCTGCACTACATCGGCCCGCAGCCGAGCGTGCTGTGCTCCACCGGCATGACCATCGCTGACATCGCGCCGTTACCCGCACAACTGCCCGGAAACAGCCTGCTGGTGGTGCCCGGCGTGTACGATTCTCGCGTCTGTTTCGACACCGAACCGGCAGCGATGGCGCGTGACTGGCTGCGCCAGCAGCAATCGGCGATTAACGAGCAGCGCATCACGCTGGTGTGCATCTGTTCCGGGGCACTTCTTTCGGCACAGGCGGGATTACTGGATGGCATACATTGCACCACGCATCACGATGTCTTATCGCGGCTGAAAGCGGCAGCACCGGCGGCATTAGTGAAAGATAACCGTGTTTTCGTCGAAGATAGCGGTATCTGGACCAGCGCGGGCATTACCGCTGGCATTGATCTGGCGTTGCATTTGATTACTCGGCTGTGCGGTGCACCGCAGGCTTTGAAGGTAGCACGCGAAATGGTGGTGTGGTTCCGCCGTTCCGGCGACGATCCGCAGCTGTCGCCGTGGCTACGCTATCGCAACCACATGCATCCAGCGATTCACCGCGCGCAGGATGTGATGATCGCCCATCCCGAACACGACTGGTCGCTGAGCGCGCTGGCCGAGCGGGCGCACGTCAGCGAACGCCATCTGACTCGCTTGTTCCGCCAGCATCTGGGCATCAGCGTGCGCGAGTACCACGAACAGCTGCGCTTAGTGATTGCACGCCAACGTCAGCAACAGGGTGAAGCGGCGGAGAAAGCGGCGCTGGCGGCCGGATTCTCCTCGGCGCGCCAGCTGCGACGCGCACATCAGCGCTGGGACGATCAGCTTACCAGATGACGTTTATCCACGCGTTTTAGCAGTATCGCCAGCAGCAGGCTACCCAATAGCGTTACGCCCATTACCCACGGTAAATCGAGCCAGGGCCGCGACATGTCATCGTAATGATTGGTGCGTAGAAAGTGGATAAACAGCGCGTGAAAGCCGTAGATCGGTAGCGAGTAATGAGAAATGGTGGCGAGAATCGGCAGCGCACGCTGATTCAGCGTATTTTTGAACAAGATCAACAGGCTGATAGCAGCGATAAACACCAGCGGCCCGCAATAGAGATACCAGGTATCGTTGAACGCGCCGTTGATTTTCAGCATCTGTTTGGTGCCGAGCGCTATGCCAAGCACACAGGCGATAAAGCCCAACCCCGCCAGCCAGCTCACGCTACGCCTGTCAGTTTCCATACAGCCAATCGCACGTCCGAGCAGTGCATACAACAAGTAGTAAATGCTGTCGCCGCTAACATACAGGTTCACCGGCAGCCAGTGGAATGGCCCGAGCGATTGGCTCACGGTATTTGGATTCGCCAGCACCGCCAGCACGATTACCAGCATGACCACATAACGCGGTGCCACGCTTTTTACCTGAATCAGCGGTGATAACAGATAGATGCCGATGATGGCGAAGAAGAACCACAGGTGGTAAAACACCGGTTTTTGCAGCAGCTTGAGCAACGATCGCCCTTCGCTGATCGGCGTTAGCCAGGTGATATACGCCAGCGCCACCCCGCTATAGAACAGCAGGCACAGCACGATGCGCAGCAGATGACGCCCTTGGGCGCTGCGTTCACCGAAAAACAGGTAACCTGAGATCATAAAGAACAGCGGAACGCAGACGCGTGACGCCGAGTTTAGCAGGTTCGCCACATCCCAGCTCATACCCGATGCAGCCATTGGTCCGGTGATATACCAGGTCGTGGTGTGGATGACGATCACCATCAGGCAGGCAACCGCACGTAAGTTGTCGATCCAGTAAATTTTTTGCTGCATGGCGTCCTCTTGCATTAGCTGCGAAGAAGGGTAGCCAGTGAGCGGCACGGCAACAACCTTTTGCGTTGGAATTCAGATCGCTCTGATGTCTGGTACAGGATTCAGTTACCGCACATGCCGTAGCGGCGCGATTCATCGCGCAATAAATTGCGCCGCTACGATGTGTGCGTCTTGATATATCGGTGTTTTGCCATGACGGACTTTAATCACGCACCAAAAACTTCTCGATCACCGCTTCGTCCGGTTCCACGCCGAGGCCTGGCTCGCTCGGCAGCCACGCGTAACCGTCGGCGATGCGCACCGGATTTTTCGCCAGCGAGCGGCTGATTTCGCCCGGCTCGACGCAATACTCCATCACCAATGCATTCTCAATTGCACACAGGAAATGCAGCGAGGCGGCGGTATTGATGTCGGTGGTGAAGTTGTGATTGCACACCTTGCGTCCGCGGCTGTGCGCGTAGCTGGCAATCTCCATCGCCTGAGTGAAGCCGGTGCGTGTCAGATCAATCTGCACAATGTCGATGCCGCCTTCATCAATCAGGCGCTGGAAGCCGACGACGGAACACTCTTGCTCTCCGGCGGCGATATGCTGCTGGCAGGCGGCGGAAACCTGGCCGTAACCGGCGTAGTTGTCGGGATGCAGCGGCTCTTCGATCCAGAACAGATTGAGGTGTTCATAGCGCTGGCTGCGACGAACGGTGGTTTTGGCGTCCCACACATGGCCGACATCCAGCATCAAATCCACGTTATCGCCCATCGCTTTACGCAGTGCTTCGAGATAGCGCAGATCCAGCGCTTCGTCGGTGCCAAACGGCTCCCAGCCAAACTTCACGCCGCTATGGCCGGTATCAATGGCGTGTTTGGCGCGAGCAACGGTCTCTTCCACGCTGAACTGAAACATGTTGGAGGAGTAAACGCGCATCTTGTCGCGCAGCGCGCCGCCCAGTAGTTCCACAATCGGCTTGCCGAGCGCTTTGCCTTTGATGTCCCATAACGCAATGTCGATACCGGCCATCGCCTGCAATACCGCGCCGCTGCGTCCGTAATAGATCGTAGCGCGGTGCATTTTCTTCCACAAACGACCAGTTTCCAGCGGATTTTCGCCCATCAGCAGCGATTTGAGGCCAGTGACCATGGTGTGCGAATAGGGCGCTTCGATAATGGCTTTGGTGACATACGGGCTGCCATCCACTTCGCCCCAGCCGATGATGCCGGCATCGGTGGTGATTTTGATCAGCAGCGCATCCTGAGAACTGTCGGTGCGCTGCTCAATAACGGGCAGGCGCAGGTAAAACGCCTCAACGTTGATGATTTTCATGGTGTTTTCCCTGGTGTAAAGGCAATTCAAAAATTAGCCGAGAGCGGAACGGTGCTGTCGGCGCTGTGTTATCAGGGTTTCGTAATCCACGTCCAGCGCTTGAATGCGGATGTGGTTCTCAACCTCGTCGGTCATTTTGGCGATGTCGCCATCGGCAAAGACATTAATCAGCCGCTGGTGCTCCTCAATGATGTCGCTCATTGATTTGCCCATGGTGGAAAGGCCGAAAATCACCGTCAGCTGACGGGCAATCGACTCCCACAAATTGCTCAGCACCGGGTTGAGCGCAAAGCTGCACAGCGTGCGGTGGAAATCGGTATCGGCGGAGGCAAAGCCGTAAACATCGTCGTTTTGCATCATCGCCTGCATCTGCGCCACGCCTTGATAGAGCTGATTAAGCTGCTCGGTGCTGTTGCGGCCAGCCTCAATCGCGCGGCGACAGGCCAGGGTCTCCAGCGGGATGCGCACATCGATAATCTGCTCCAGCCGCTGATGGGAAATCTCCATCAGGCGGATGCCTTTATACGGCTCGCTGGTGACAATGCCCTGGCTCTCCAGAATGCGCAGCGCTTCACGAATGGGGACGCGGCTCATGCCGAGTTTGGCCACCAACTCCGGTTCAGCAATGCGATCGCCGGGCAGGATCAGACCGCGTGAGGCGGCGCTGAGAATCGCATCCACCGCGTGATCGACCAGCGTGCGCGGACGTGCCGCATTCCAGCTGTGATCCGTCACCGTTTCCTGCGCCAGTGCGGCGCTGTTTTTACGCGTTGCGCTAGAAGGTTTTCCTGCCATGTTGTTTGTCCTGTTTAAACCTGTCGGGTCACGAACTGACCGAAGCCGGGCTCAACCTGCATCTGGTCATCCTGGAATACCGTGACGCCACGAATCATTGTGCGCACCACTTTACCCTGACAGCGCATCCCTTCAAATGCGCTCCACTTGCCAAGTCCCTGGAAATTTGCGCCGCTCACCGTCCAGCGCTGGCTGGCGTCGTAGAACACTAAATCGGCGTCAAAGCCCGGTGCAATCGCTCCTTTTTTGCCCCACAGCTGGAAAGCTTTGGCCGGGCCGCTGGCGGTCATGCGCGCAAACTCGCTGAGCGCCACGCCGCGCTCGATATGGGCCGCGCTGAAGAACATCGGGCTGAGCGTTTCAACGCCGGTCAGGCCCATGCCGGCATCCCAGATGCTGGCTTCACCCGCCTGTTTTTGTGCGGGCGTGTAGGGGCAATGGTCGGAGGCGATCATGTCGACATCGCCGCGCAGCAGCACCTGCCACAGCGCATCCACCACGGGACGCGGGCGGATCGGCGGGCCGCAGCGCGCGTTAGGGCCGATGCGCACCAAATCGTCTTCGTCGAGCAGTAAATAGTGCGGGCAGGTTTCGAAGCTGGCACGCACGCGGCTTTTGGCAGCGACGATGGTTTCCGCCGCGCGCGCCGAACTCACATGCACGATATGGCAGCGTGCGCCGGTCTCTTCGGCGATGGCTAACACGCGTCCCACCGCTTCAATCTCTGCGATTTCCGGTCCTGCCTGCGCGTGAGCGCGGGTATCTTTGCGTCCGGCACGGCGCAGTTCACTACTGGCACCGATCAAAATGTCGTGATTCTCGGCGTGTACGCCAATCAGCCCGTCGAAGGTTGCCAGCTCACGCATCGCGCGCAGCAGGCCGTCATCATCGAGGCGCGGTAAACCTTTCTCGTCGGTGGCTTCACCGTTAGGCGCGCCGCTGCACAGGAAGGCTTTGAACGCCAGCGCACCGGCCTGATCCAGCGCCGCCAGTTCATGCAGGTTGCGGCCATCCAGCCCGGCCCACATGGCGTAATCCACCGAACAGTTGTCAGCCAGCCAGCTTTTTTTGGCGCTGAAGTTAGCCAGCGATGTTGCCGGTGGTAGTGAATGCGGCATCTCGACGATGGTGGTGACGCCGTGCGCCGCCGCACCGCGCGTGCCTTCACGCAGCTCCTGTTCGGGGAAATCGTGTGAGCCGGTGAAATGGGTATGCACATCAATGGCGCCGGGCACGATGATCAAGCCATGCGCATCGATCACCTCGTCAACGCCGTCGGTAAGTGCGCCCGGCGTCAACAAGCCACTGATTTTGCCGTTTTCCAGTAACAGATCGGCGGGGGCCGCGCCGTTTTCGCTGACTACCATGCCGTTAATAATTAATTGTTTCATCACTCTGCTCCTGCCTGCGTCACCAGCGCCGCATAGGGCAACGGCTGTGAAGGATCGAGCCAACCGATAGCGCCCAATAGCTGGCTGAAATGTTCAAACTCAGCGCGTGGAATCACGCTGTCTGGCGCAAATACATTGGCGTGTTGATAGGCGGCGAGGCCGCGTTCCAGCGCATCACGCGGATAATCGGGATAAAACGCCTGCACTTTTTCTGCCAGTTCGGCGGCATCATGCGTAGCCATCCACGCCAGCGCCTGCGCAATAGCGCGGGAGAAGGCAGCAAAGGCGGCGGCTTTCTCCTGCAGCACATCGGCGCGTGCGATGTAGGCGCTCCACGGCACGTGACCGCATAAGCTGGCGAGGCTGCTGATGCTGCTGAGTTGTCCGGCGGCGATGGCGGGTGCCAGCATATGCATGGCGTGCAGTGCATAATCGGCGTCACCGTTGGCAACGGCGGCGAAATCACGCGCCTGATCGCCGCTGCCCGCGATCAACTCAACATCATCCTGCAAACCGTGGCGCGCCAGCAGCCAGCGGAATGTCAGCGTGGCGGTGCCGACATTGCCGACATCCAGCACGCGCTTGCCGCGCAGGTCGCCGAGCTGAAAATCCGGCTGCGCCTGCGCCGCCGCGAGAAACCACGGGTTGGCGGCGACGGAGGCGCAAAAACACTGCAACTCTGCGCCGTGCTGCTGAAAATGCTTCATGACCACCATCGGACCGCCAAGCGTGAGATCGGCATCGCGGCTTAATACCGCCGGCACTTGTCCACCCTGCACGGTATGTCCGCCCGATTCGCTGGTGGTGAAGATCACCTGCAACTGCTGTGCGGTGAACAGGCCGAGGCTGTGCGCCAGATAGTGGGCGCAGTAATAGATGCGTGATTCGCTGGCATCGCCCTGATTGAAAATTAAGGTCTGCATCAGTTGCGCACCTCAGTGATAAAGCTGCCATTGAGTGCCACCATGTCGCTGACGCCACACCAGTGACCGATGGCTGTGATCTCATTAATCCAGCCGGAAAGCAGATCAAACACCGCGCTTTCGCCACCGGCGACTAACGCACTGATGATCGGCCGCACACTGAGTGACAGCGACGCGCCGAGACAGCGCGCCACCACCGCATCGCTGCCGCTGCGCACGCCGCCATCCAGCAGCAGCGGCAGACGCGTCACCGCCTGTAAATCCGGCAGCTGATCAACCGGCGTGGCCCAGCGCGCGCTTTGGCGCAGACCAATATTCGAGGCAATCAAACCGCTAACGCCGTGCTGGGTCGCCTGCGCCGCATCGTCATGATGCAAAACGCCTTTTAGCCACAGCGGCAAGTGGCGATCGGCACAGTGCGCCGCCACCTCAGCAATCTCCTGCCAGCGCCACACCGGAAAAGCCTGCAGTGGCGCAACGCCCGGCTGCGTGCCGCCGATGGTGTGCCAGCCGCGCTGTTTTAATGCGTCGCCGATGGAGAAACCGCCGGGCTGCAATCCGGCCACCGGATGCACCGGTGCCAGCACCGTCAGCACGATATTTTTAAATCCGGCCTGCGCGGCTTGATCGATCAAGGCTTTGATGCGGCCGACATCGCCCGCAGCTCGCAGTTGTAGCCAGCAGCGATCGTACTCCGCGCCGATTTGCTCCAGTGGCGTGACGGTCTCCTCAGAGATCACCAGCGGTAGCTGCAGCCGTTTGCAGGCGCGCGCAATCGGCAGCACACCTTCTTCATGGAAAATGCGGTCACCGGCAAAGGCGCCGACGCCAATCGGCGCAGACCAGCTTTGCTCATGCAGTGAAATCTGGGTGTTGATGCTTTCGTTGCCCTGCAACACGCGCGGCAGCAGACGATAGCGGCGCAGCGCTTGCTGGTTGGCATCCGCTTCGTTGCCCAGGGCATCGGCGGGCTGGCCCTGCATGTAGCGGAACAGCGCATCGCCGAGGCGCTCACGCGTGGTGAGTTCAAACGGCAGTTCAGGCGTTGGCATGCTGTACCTCCGCCGCATTTTCATGTTCCAGGAAGGTGGCAAAAGCCGGCGTTTGCGGATTTTGCAGAATCGCCGGTGGACCTTCTTCAATCAGCGCGCCGTTTTGCAGGAACACCACGCGATCGGCGACGCCGGCCGCAAATGCGATGTCGTGGGTGCTGATGATCATGGTGATGCCGGTTTGCGCCAGGCTGCGCATGGTTTGGTTCACTTCGCGCACCAGTTCAGGATCGAGCGCCGAGGTCGGTTCATCAAACAGCAGAATTTGCGGCTCTGCCGCCAGCGCACGCGCAATGCCGACGCGCTGTTTCTGTCCGCCGGAGAGTTCATGCGGCAGCGAGGCGGCGAAATCACCGAGTCCCACCATTTTCAACGCGCGCATCGCTTTACCCCGCGCGATTTCCGGCTGCGCGCCCTGTACGCGCAGCAGAATGCTCATCACATTTTCCAGCGCGGTGAGGTGATCGAACAATGCGAAGTGCTGAAACACGATGCCGATGCCCGATTTAGCACGGTTCAGCGGCAGATGACGTTGCGCCAGCGCGCGACCGTTTTCATCGCTGCCCATGAAATGTCCTTCGGTTTGAATCGTGCCGCTGCTGCGTGGCGTCAGCGCCAGAATCGATTTCAGCAGCGTACTTTTGCCGGAACCCGAACGGCCCAGCAGCACCACCACTTCGCCGCGACGTACGGTTAACGACAGTGATTTCAGCACCGCTTTACCCGCGTACTCGACGCACAGCTGATCCACTTCCAGCACCGGCGCGGCGGTTTGCGTGTCCCAGCGCTGTTTCGGCAGCTGCATCGGCATCACGTCCGCCTCCGGCGGCAGTTTCGCCAGGCGCGCGCGTGCCCGGCGCGCACGTTCATCGAGGTTGTAGAACTTCTCCAGCCACCACTGACCGCCCGCCAATAGCGTAGAAAGAATCAGGTAGATGCCGCCCGACGCGACCAGCACCGGAATAAACAGGAAGTTTTGCGACACTATCGCCTGGCCGCGCATCGTCAGCTCATTGACGCCCACCACCGAAGCCAGCGAGGTGGATTTCAGCAGCCCGACGGTTTCATTGCCCATGGTGGGCAGAATGGCGCGCAGCGCCTGCGGGATCACCACGTGAATCATCTCTTTGCTGCGCGAATAACCGAATGCCTGCGCCGCCATGCTCTGATCGCGATCGGTCGCCATAATGCCGCCGCGAATGATTTCGGCGCAGAAGGCGGTTTCATTGATCATCAGGGCGAGCAGCGCGCTGGTGAACGGACTCAAGCGCAGACCAAATTCCGGCAGCACGTTGTACAGCAGAATCAGCTGCAGCAGCACCGGCGTGCCGCGCAGCGTATAGATGTAAATTTTCACCGGCAGGCGAATAAACCAGTGCTTTGAGTTGCTGGCTAACGCCAGGAAAAAACCAATCAAAATGCCGCCCGCCAGCGCGCCAACCAGCAGCTGCACGGCGATAACAGCGCCTTCCCACAAGTAGGGGAAAGTCAGGTACTTAAGAAAATCATCCAAGGCGTTATCCTCCTCAGCGCCTCGAGTGCGTTGTTCACTCAAACGAGGCGGCTGAGTTTATGCATTAACCACGCGCTACAACCGGACGTTCGGCAGCGCTGCCCTGGCCCCAGTAATCCAGCAGTTTTTTCTGAGCGCCGCTTTCCTGAATCACCTTCATCGCATCCAGCACCGCAGCGCGCAGCGTGGCGTTGTCTTTGGCGATCGGGAAGCCGACCATGATCGGCAGATCAACGGTGAAGCCGCTCTGGAGGGATTTGTCAGCTTTGGCGATGGCAATCGCTGATCCGGCTTCGGTCAGATAGACGTCGGCACGACCGCTTTTCACCGCCTGAATGCTGTTGTCGGTGTTTTGCACCATCAGCATGCTGACTTCCGGTTTTCCGGCGGCACTGCATTTGGCGCTCTGTTCAGGCACCAGTTTGTTGGCTTCATAGGAACCGGCAGCGGCGGCGACGGTTTTGCCGCACAGGTCGTCAACGCTGTTGATTTTCTTCGGGTTGCCTTGCGCCAGCACCGAGCCATCCTGCACTTGCATCGAGGCGACAAAGGCGATCTGTTTCATGCGCTCTTCGGTGACGTACAGCATCGGGCCGATGTCGGCGCGTCCGCTGGCGATCGAGGTGAGCAGCACGTTGAACGAGCCGCTTTGGTAACTGTGTTTCGCTCCGAGGCAGCTGCTAATGCGCTCGAACAGCGAGGGATCGAGACCTTCAATGATGCTGGGATCTTTTTCCGATGGCGCTTCAAAGCCTTTGGTGTAGCCGCCGAGGCCAACCACCAGATCTTTGCCTTTCAGCGACGGATACCTGGTCTGTAGCGCTTTGCACTGCGCCATGGCGGCAAAGTCGCTGGCGGTGGGCGTAATGGGATCGGTGCTGGCGGCGTGGGCGCTGGAGATGCCCGCCAGTAAGCTGCCGGTGAGACCAGAGATTAACAAAGCAGTGCGTGCAAATTTCATAATAAGGTTTCCCTGATGCTGGTGAATGAGAAAGCGATGACCTTGTGATTTATGAACGTCTTTGGTGCTTTTTTTGGTGGTCGCCATAAATGGCGACCCTACGGAAATGGCGAGGCTCAGTATCCTCGTGCTGCATCAACCTGGTTGCGCAGCGCTTGCCCGTGGCGGAAACGCGTCAGGTTATCGATAAACACCTCAAGACAACCGGCGAGGTAAGCGCTGTGATCGTCGAGGCTGCAGTGTGGTGTCATCACCACGCCAGGCGTGTGCCACAGCGGGTCGTCTGACGGCAACGGCTCCTGCGGATAGACATCCAGCACCGCGCCAGCCAGTTCGCCCGCGTTCAGTTTTTCGCGCATCGCACGGTAATCGAAGACATCAGCGCGACCGACAATCACGATGCCAGCACGCGAGGGCAGCAGATCGAGACGGCGGCGATCGAACATGTTGTGGGTTTGCGGCGTCAGCGGCAGCGTCGACACCACCACATCAACCTGCGGCAACACATCGTCTAGCGCATCAATCCGGATGCAGCGCGCCACGATGGCATCGCACTGACCGCTGCGCGTCACGCCAATCACGCGATAGCCTTGTGCGGTCAGCAGTTTTGCTGCCGCGCTGCCAATTCCGCCGACGCCCAGCAGTAAAACCGTTTTGCCACGCGCGCAGCCGCCAAATGTTGGACGCCACAGACGCTGCGCCTGATCCTGCAGAAAACCGGGAATGCCGAAGTTAAACATCAACGCCGCCATTAAAATGAACTCGGCCCCTTTATCGCCGTGCACGCCAGATGCATTGGTCAGCGTTACGCCTTGTGGCCAGTGCGCCAGCCACTGTTCAACGCCAGCGGACATCACTTGCACCCAGCCAAGACGGGGCGTGCTGAACTGATCGAGCGCCAGCTTGCGGCCGCTCCACAGAATGTCGCAGCGGGTGAGAAAGTCGGCGGTCTGTGCCGGATCGCTGTTTTCGCTCAGCGTGAAGTGGCTGCGCAGCGGCGGATGCGCGTCCAGCTGCAGTTGCAATTGCTCGATTGACAGGTGGAGAGCGTGCGGGGCGCTGGCATCATTTTCGATATGAATATGCATCAGCGCATCGCCGTGACTTCCATCTCGACCAGCAGGTCAGGATGGTTGAGCTGAATGCCGACGGTGGCACGCGCCGGGAAGGGAAACTGGAAGAATTCGCTGTAAGCGGCGTTCATCTCGCTGAAAGTGCTGAGGTCGGTGAGATAAATGGTGACGCGGACCACGTTGTCGAAGGTCATTTGCGCTTCGCTCAGCAGATCGCCGACGTTTTTCAGCACCTGACGCGTCTGGCTGGCAATGTCGTGGCCAATAATCTCGCCGCTGTAGGGATCAATAGCCACCTGGCCGGAAATAAACAGCATCGGTTCGTGCAACACGGCGGCGGAGAGCGGCGCAGGTCCCATTGGGCGGTCGCTGGCGTTCATTCCTGGGTAACTAAGCGCAATCTTCATGGTGAAATCTCAAGCGAATCTGTTTCACCGCAATTTCGTATACGATCACACGAGTGTCAATGCGCAATTTTTAACCATTGGGTCAAAAAGGTGATGTATATCACGTAATAAGATTCGCTGATATATCGGTCAAAATAATGAAATTTAAGGTTTTAATGGGATTTCTATTGCAATGGCGGAGGATGAGTGTGAATCGTATACGATTTTCTTATTGTTCTATTCTTATCCGCTAAACCCTGCCGCAATCGCCTGATCGCTGGCCTGGATTTCCGGCTGCACAATCTGCGGTCAAAGGGTATACTGGCGCACTCTTTTTTTAACCGATGCGTATCGCGTGCGAATTCAACATGCAAAAGTTTGATACCAAGACCTTTCAGGGCCTGATCCTGACCTTGCAGGATTACTGGGCGCGCCAGGGCTGCACCATTGTCCAACCGTTGGACATGGAAGTGGGCGCCGGCACCTCACACCCGATGACTTGCCTGCGCGCCTTAGGCCCAGAGCCGATGGCGACCGCCTATGTGCAGCCATCTCGTCGTCCAACTGATGGACGTTACGGTGAAAACCCGAACCGTTTGCAGCACTATTACCAGTTCCAGGTGGTGATTAAGCCGAACCCGGACAACCTTCAGGAGCTATACCTTGGGTCGCTGAAAGAGCTGGGTATGGATCCCACCATCCATGACATTCGCTTTGTCGAAGACAACTGGGAAAACCCAACGCTTGGCGCATGGGGACTCGGTTGGGAAGTGTGGCTGAACGGCATGGAAGTGACGCAGTTCACTTACTTCCAGCAGGTTGGCGGCCTTGAGTGCAAGCCGGTGACCGGTGAGATCACTTACGGCTTAGAGCGCCTGGCGATGTACATTCAGGGCGTCGACAGCGTTTACGATCTGGTGTGGAGCGACGGTCCGTTCGGTAAAACCACTTACGGCGAAGTGTTCCATCAGAACGAAGTGGAACAATCGACCTACAACTTCGAATACGCCGACGTCGACTTCCTCTTCACCTGCTTCGAGCAGTATGAAAAAGAAGCACAGCAGCTGCTGGCGCTGGAGAAACCGCTGCCGCTGCCGGCTTACGAGCGCATTCTAAAAGCGGCGCACAGCTTTAATCTGCTGGACGCACGCAAGGCGATTTCGGTTACCGAACGTCAGCGCTATATCCTGCGTATCCGCACCCTGACGAAAGCCGTGGCGGAAGCCTATTATGCGTCCCGTGAGGCGCTTGGCTTCCCGTTGTGCAATAAAAACAAGTAAGAGGCAGCCATGACCGATAAAACTTTCCTGGTGGAAATTGGCACCGAAGAGTTGCCTCCGAAAGCGCTGCGCAGCCTGGCCGAAGCCTTTGCTGCGCACTTCACCGCTGAACTCGATAGCGCCGGTCTGGCGCACGGCGAAGTGAGCTGGTTTGCTGCTCCGCGCCGGCTGGCGCTGAAAGTCGCCCAGCTGGCTGCCGCGCAGCCGGATCGTGAAGTTGAAAAACGTGGCCCGGCGATTGCCGCCGCGTTTGATGCTGAGGGCAACGCCACCAAAGCGGCCGAAGGTTGGGCGCGGGGTAACGGTATCACCGTTGCTCAGGCTGAACGTCTAAGCACCGACAAAGGCGAATGGCTGGTGCATCGCGCCGCGATCACCGGTGAAAGCGCGCAGGCGCTGCTGCCAGCCATGGTGGCCACCGCGCTGAGCAAGCTGCCGATTCCTAAGCTGATGCGCTGGGGCGCGAGCGACGTGCAGTTTGTGCGTCCGGTGCACACCGTTACGCTGCTGCTGGGTGACGAGCTCATTCCCGCGAAGATTCTCGGAATCACCTCTGATCGCGTGATTCGCGGTCATCGCTTTATGGGCGAGCCAGAGTTCACCATCGACAACGCCGATCAGTATCCGCAGCTGTTGCTGGAACGCGGCAAAGTGATGGCGGATTACGCCGCGCGTAAAGCCAAAATCAAAGCGGATGCGGAAGCAGCGGCACAGCAGATTGGCGGCATCGCCGATCTGAGCGAAAGCCTGCTGGAAGAAGTGACCTCGCTGGTGGAATGGCCGGTGGTGCTGACGGCAAAATTCGAAGAGAAGTTCCTCGCGGTACCGGCTGAAGCGCTGGTTTACACCATGAAAGGTGACCAGAAGTATTTCCCGGTATATGACGCGGCGGGCAAGCTGCTGCCGAATTTCATCTTCGTCACCAACATCGAATCCAAAGATCCACAGCAGATCATCTCCGGTAACGAGAAGGTGGTGCGTCCGCGTCTGGCGGATGCCGAGTTCTTCTTCAACTCCGATCGCAAAAAGCGTTTGGAAGATAATCTGCCGCGTCTGGAAACCGTACTGTTCCAGAAAGAGCTGGGTACGCTGCGTGACAAAACGGATCGCATTCAGGCGCTGGCTGGCTGGATTGCCGCGCAGATTGGCGCTGATGTGAATCACGCCACCCGCGCGGGCTTGCTGTCGAAATGTGACCTGATGACCAACATGGTCTTCGAGTTCACTGACACGCAGGGCGTGATGGGCATGCACTACGCGCGCCACGATGGTGAAGCGGAAGATGTGGCTGTAGCGCTGAACGAGCAGTATCAGCCGCGCTTTGCCGGTGACGATCTGCCATCGAATCCGGTGGCCTGTGCCGTGGCGATTGCCGACAAGATGGACACCCTCGCGGGTATCTTCGGTATTGGTCAGCATCCGAAAGGCGACAAAGATCCGTTTGCACTGCGCCGTGCCGCGCTGGGTGTGCTGCGCATCATTGTGGAGAAAAACCTGCCGCTCGATCTGCAAACGCTGACCGAAGAAGCGGTGCGCCTGTACGGTAGCAAGCTGAGCAACGCCAAGGTTGTCGATGAAGTGATCGACTTTATGCTGGGCCGTTTCCGTACCTGGTATCAGGAAGAGGGCCACAGCGTTGACACCATTCAGGCGGTGCTGGCGCGTCGTCCAACGCGTCCAGCTGATTTCGATGCGCGCATGAAGGCGGTTTCGCACTTCCGCACGCTGGAAGCCGCAGCCACACTGGCCGCTGCTAACAAACGCGTGTCGAATATCCTGGCGAAGTCGACCGAAACCCTGAATGACAGCGTGCAGGCTTCCCTGCTGAAAGAGAACGAAGAGATCCAACTGGCGACCTTCGTGACCGCACTGGGCGACAAGCTGCAGCCGTACTTTGCAGAAGGTCGCTATCAGGATGCGCTGGAGGAACTGGCGCAACTGCGTGAAGCGGTGGATAACTTCTTCGATAAAGTGATGGTAAATGCCGATGATCAGGCGGTGCGTATTAACCGTTTGACGCTGCTGGCACAGCTGCGCCAGCTGTTCTTGCAGGTGGCGGACATTTCGCTGCTGCAGTAATTGGCCAGGTCGCCATGAATGGCGACCTTACAAGGCTGATCAACAAAAGGGACGAGAAATCGTCCCTTTTTTATTCAGAACCACTGAAGCTGTGTGAAACGAATAAATGCATCTTGTGAATGATGTAGTACACGAACAATAAATACGTTCTCAGGTTCTGAGCGATAGTAAATGACATGCTCTCGATGCGGCAGCGAAAATACGTTTGCGCCCAGTTCTGCGCGCTTGCGGCCTAGCTCATTTGTGGTTAGCTGATTAAACCGCTGATGCAGCATAAGCACATATTGCTTTGCTTTCTTACTGCCGAAGTTTAAATAGCCGTAAAACCAAATCGATTCCAAATCATCATCAGCTTCTTTCATTATCTTTATCATCCTTTTCATCTATGCCGACCTTGGCTCTCATTCTGCTAAGAAAAACGTCTATGTCCCAATCTTCCGCTACTCCGCTATCGAGTCCCTGCTGAATCAATTTTTTCAAATTCTCCAGCTTTGATTCCGCCTGCTTTTCACGCAGCAAACGCAGCGAGTCGCGTACCACTTCGCTTTGCGTACGGTAGTCGCCGGACTCCACCAGAGATTCAACAAACTCGCGCAGTTCATCGCCTAAATCGATCGTCATGGTACGTGCCATCATCATTATCCAATGTAAGAGTATTTCTTACATTCTGGCACTTTTTTGCGCAACAGGGAACGTGCGTTGCAGCGCAGTTACAAGTTGAACTGCGAGGCAACGCGAGGGAATTTAGCGGGAAGAAGCGGGAAACAGGCGCGCGTCGCGCAGCAGATGATCGTTACCCCGGCGACGGGTGAAGCCGCTGCGGTCGAAGAATTCGAGAATTTGTACCGCCACTTTACGGCCGGTTCCCAGCTGATTGCGGAAATCGGCGGCGCTGGTGCTGCCACCTTGCTCGGCGCGCTGACGAATCAGATCGGCGAAGATCTGGATCTGGTCGCTGCGATAGTAGCGATCGCGCACGATCGCGGTGATATGTCCGAGGCGTGCCGCGGTAAGCAACAGCGAGCGAATCGCCTGCTCATCCTGCTGCAGCGTCAGCGCGATATCACGCACCCACAGCGGCTGATCGCCAAATAGCGGGCCAACCTGCTGCCACAGTGTTGCTTCCTGCGGGTTAAAGCGCGGTTCGAAATCGGGCAGATGCAGCCAGCCTTGTCGCTGTTGCAGCTGACCTTGCGCCAGCAACTGATCTATCAGTTCTAACACCCATTCAGCAGGCTGATGCGGCATTGCCACACGACGCAGGCGATCGTGGCCAATGCCCGGTACTTCCGGATGCTGCTGATGAAAATGTGCTAAAGACTCCAGCAGCATCTGTTGCCATTGCGCGGCCTGCGCCGGACTCATCAACGCGCTGCCAAGCTGCACTGGCGCGATGTCCTCGATTAACGTGTCCAGCGCTGGCTCGGTGAATTGCCGTGCCCAGCCCAGCTCACGCACCTCGATAGGTTGATATGCCAGATGTGCGCGTAGGCGGGCGTCGTTATCGTCTGCAGCAGCGAGTTGTTGCAGCCAGGCCAGATAATCCGTCTGACGTTTGCCGCGTTTTTTACTGTCGAGTAGCAGCACGCGCGCACCACCCAGCGTTTGCTGCGCGTTGCTGTCGCGAATAATCAGCCGATCGTTTTCAGCGAGCCACAGCGGCTCATTCAGTACTATTTCCGCTATGTCATCCGCCAGCAGCGTGACGCGTCCGGTGACGTGGCTGGCGGCGTGGTGGATATGAATCGGCTGTGATGCGCTTTTCAGCGGCTGCAGCAAACGCAGCGCCACCGTTAAGCGCGTGGTGCCTTCCGGTTTTGCCTGAGACAGCAGCCAATCACCGCGCGCGATCTGTGCTTTTTCTACGTCACCGACGATATTTAGCGCAATACGTTCTCCAGCCTGCGCCCGCGTCACCGATTGGTTCTGTGCATGCAGCGCACGCACGCGTAGCGGCAGGTTCAGGCTGCTGAGCCAGAGTGTATCGCCGACGTTCACTTCGCCAGCAAGCGCGGTGCCGGTGACCACTAAGCCAGTCCCTTTCAACGTGAAGGCGCGATCGATGGCGAGGCGGAAACGGTAACGATCGTCGAAAGCAGGCTCTGGCAGGCTGCTGAGATGCAGGCGCAACGCATCAATACCTCGCTGCGTGTGACTGCTGGTGACAAATTGCGGCACCGCCTGCCAGCCAAGTTGCTGCGTGAGCTGCGCCACCTGCTGCTGCACGTCGGCGATGCGCAGCTCATCCACGCGATCGGCTTTGGTCAGCGCTACGCTGAGCGGCGGCTGCCCGGCCAGACTGAGCAGCTGCAGATGTTCACGGGTTTGCGGCATCACGCCGTCGTCGCAGGCCACCACCAACAGCGCATGATGAATGCCGCCGATACCGGCCAGCATGTTGGCGAGAAATTTTTCGTGGCCCGGCACATCGATAAAGCCGAGCACGCGACCCTCCGGCTGCGGCCAGTAAGCGTAGCCGAGATCGATGGTCATGCCGCGCCGTTTCTCCTCCGGCAGGCGATCGGCATCGACGCCGGTTAAGGCGTGTAGCAGCGCGGTTTTGCCATGATCGACGTGTCCAGCGGTGGCAATAATCATGGTGCTAAGGCCTGAATCAGCGCGGCTTCATCGTCAAGGCAGCGTAAATCCAGCCACAGTTTGCCTTCCTGAATGCGGCCAATCACCGGCCGCGCTAAGTTGCGCCAGCGCTGTGACAAACTGGCAAGCTGGCTGCCGCGACCATCGCGTGGCGTGAAGGTAAGCGCAAAACTGGGAATGCGCTCGACCGGCAGCGATCCGCTACCGATTTGGGATGAACAAGGGGCGATCGCTAGCGAAAAATCGGCGCCATAAGCCTGTTGTAATGCCGGCATCAATCGTTCGGCCTGTTGCTGAATGTCATGGGCTGAACGCGTGAGCAGTTGCAGCGTCGGCAGGGCTTCGCGCAGCGTTTCCGGCTGGCGATAGAGTTGCAGTGTGGCTTCAAGCGCCGCGAGCGTCATTTTATCGACGCGCAGCGCACGCTTAAGCGGATGCGACTGTAGCTGATCAATCAGCGCTTGTTTACCGACGATGATGCCCGCCTGCGGTCCGCCGAGCAGCTTGTCGCCGGAGAAACTCACCAAACTGACGCCTGCGGCAATCAGCTGTTGCGGCATCGGCTCGGCGGGCAGGCCATATTCGGTCATATCGATCAGTGAACCGCTGCCAAGATCGGTGATCACCGGCAATTGATAAGCTTCGCCCAGCTCAACTAACTCCGCTTCTGTTACTGCGTGAGTAAAGCCCTGAATCTGATAATTGCTGGTGTGCACTTTCATCAGCAGGCCGCTGTTTTCGCCTATCGCCGCACGGTAATCCTTCAGGTGAGTGCGATTAGTGGTGCCGACTTCGACCAGTTTACAGCCCGCCTGGCGCATTACGTCGGGAATACGGAAGGCGCCACCAATCTCTACCAACTCGCCGCGCGAGACAATCACTTCGCGCCCCGGTGCCAGGGCGGCCAGCATCAATAATACTGCGGCGGCGTTATTGTTAACGATGCATACCGCTTCCGCACCGGTTAATTCGCACAGCAGCGCGCTGACGACGCGATCGCGATGACCGCGCGCTGCATCATCCAGCGCGTATTCCAGCGTCACGGGCTGGCGCAGGCAGTTAACCACGGCATCAATAGCGCGATCGCTCAGCTGTGCGCGACCGAGATTGGTGTGCAGCACGGTGCCGGTGAGATTAAATACCGGACGCAGCGCACTTTGCTGCTGTTGCTGACTGCGGCGCAGCGCTTCATCTGGCCAGCTCGCGTGCCAGGCTGGCAAGGTTTGATGCTGCTGGATGTGCTCGCGCGCTTCCTGCTGCAGGGTGCGCAGCTGGCGCGTGGTAAAAGCGGTGCCGAGATCAGCAAGCAGCGGCTGCAGCGCCGGATCGCGCAGCAGGCTGTCGATAGCGGGTAATTGACTGTACAGGGTTTTCATCTCGTGACTTAGAGAGTGGGCGGAACGGTGCGGGCAAAGCTTTCGCGCGCAAACAGGTTTTCGGCCAGTTTCACCAGCGCCGGGCGATTGACGCACCAGTTTGGCAGCACGCGGCGAAAGTTGAGATAACCAATCATGCAGCCGGTGGCGATATCGGCCAGATTTAGCGTGCCGCTATTCAGCCATTCACCCTGCGCAGCGGCGGTTTCTAATGCATCGAGGCCGCGCTGGATTTTATCGCGATTGCGCAGCAGCACCTCTTCAGACTGCTGATCGCCGGGCCGCATTTGCTCGCGCACGATCATCACTGCGGCATCATTGATGCCGTCGGCCAGTTTTTCCAGCTGGCGGATTTGCAAGGCATGAAGGGCGTCGTTGGGTAGCAGAGCAGGCAGATCGCCGCGCAGTTCAATAACCTGCGCGATGATCGAGGAGTCGAACCATGTCAGCTGATTATCATCAATTAGCGCCGGGACTTTACCCAGCGGATTGTATTGCGGCACGTGACTTTCATCGGTCCACGGCGACTGGTTGATGAACTCAAAAACCAGACCTTTTTCCAGCAAGATCACTGAAATTTTGCGTACAAAAGGGCTGGTGTAGCTGCCAATCAGTTTCATCGTTCGCCTCCGTGTTAGTTGAATAGACGCGGTTACCATCGGCACATATCTGTAGCGGCGCGATTCATCGCGCGTGGTTTCAGCGATGATAATGCGCAATAAATTGCGCCGCTACGGACCGTAGAAACATTAGAAATGATCAATCGCCGGGGAACATAAAGGGATTCAGGCTGCTGCGCGCGAATCCTTCCTGTTCCATGCGGGCATCCAGCACCAGCGACGCCAAATCATCGGCGACCGGCTCCACGGCGGGATCCTTCTCCTGATACAACATCTTCAGGTACGTGCCGCAGTCGCCGCAGCTCTCTGCTTTTACCGCCGCTTTTTCGCTGTCCAGCGACCAATAATGCAGATCGCCGGTTTGTTCGCAGTTGGAGCACTTGCTGCGCACCACATACCATTCGCTCTCACACAAATTGCAGTGCAGATAGCGTAATCCCTGCTGGCCCACGCTCATGTGTACCACGCTGGTGACCGGCACGCTGGCGCACACCGGGCAGAACTGACGATGCTCGCCATATTCCGCGCGCGCTTTGCCGGGAATTAATGCTGCCATCTGCGCCCAGTAAATCGACAACGCCGCCCAGATAAAGGGTGATTTATCGCTGCTGACCTGCGCGAAATCGCCTTCCAGTAACGCCTGCGCCATATTTTCTAGCTCGGTGGTGGAGGCTTTTTCCAGATTCTCCAGCACCGCCAGCGCCTGGCCGCTCATCTCCGGCTTCAGCTCGGCGATCAGCGAATGCAACAGACGCTGCCAGTGCGCATCGCGCGGGTAAGTGTGGATGTCGAGCGGCGGTTTGCCCTGCTCAGCGCTTTGCGCCAGCCGCTGCTGCAGGTCGAGCTGCAGCGGATGGTCATACAGCACGATCTCCTGCGCTTCGGCAATCACTGCGGCAAAGCGCAGATAATCACCCAGCGGATTCTTCGCGGCCAGATCGCGCAAACGTGCCGCGCGGCGGCTATACAGATTTTTCAACCGGGGGAAAAGTAACGGCGGAACCTGCTCCGCCGTGTGCTTTTCGCCTTTCTCCAGCTGGTCCTGCGGGATGATGCGAATACTCATCAGGGACGTTTTTCCTGTTGTGTTTGGCGTTGGCGCTGCTCGCGATACCAACGTGGGTGATGTTTCTTCGCCCACGCGGCCGGAACCCAGCCCTCAACCATGGCGGTTATCGTGCCTTTTACCCACAACGCGGCGTAAATGTGCACCATAATCACCATGATCAGCGCCACAGCTGAGACCGAATGCACCACTAACGCGATGCGAATCAGCGGAATGGTAAAGGCGCCGGCAAAGTAGGGGCGCCAGATAACAATTCCGCTCACCAGCAGCAAGACTAAGCTGATGATAGCAGCCCAGAACACACACTTCTGCCCGAAGTTGTATTTGCCGGTGTCGCCCACCTCTTCGTTTTGCACGATTTTGTGGATATTTTTCGCCCATACCAGGTCTTCGCGATTGATCAGGTTATGTTTCCAATAGCGTAAGAACATGATGATAAAGGCGGCAAACATCACCACACCAACGAACGGATGCAGGATGCGCGCCAACTGCGGCGTGCCGAGGACGTGCATTAGCCAGTTGAATGACGGGAAAAAGAAACCCAGCCCACTCAGCGCGGCGAAGACAAAACAGAACGCCACAATCCAGTGATTGATGCGTTCCGGTGCGCTGTAGCGCACCAGACGATCGCGTTTTTTCATTATTCGCGCTCCTCTTTTTCGTGCAGATTCTCGTCCTCATCCTCTTCCACCCGGTTCGGCCCCACGCCGACGTAGTGGAACACCGAGGCGGCGAAGGTGGCGGCAAAGCCGATGGCGGCCAGCGGTTTCCAGATACCTTTCCAGAACGTCACCGCTGGGCTGATGCTCGGGTTTTCCGGCAAACCGTGATAGAGCTGCGGTTTATCGGCGTGGTGCAGCACGTACATCACGTGCGTGCCGCCCACGCCTGCCGGATCGTACAAGCCCGCATTGGTGTAGCCGCGTGTATTGAGCTCGGCCACGCGTTCACCAGCCAGCGCCTGCATATCGCTTTTACTGCCGAAGTGAATCGCACCAGTCGGACAGGTTTTCACGCATGCCGGTTCCTGACCCACATTGACACGATCGACGCACAAGGTGCATTTATACACGCGGTTGTCGTCTTTATTCATACGCGGCACGTCAAATGGACAGCCGGCAATGCAGTAGCCGCAACCAATGCACTGTTCTGACTGAAAATCGACGATGCCGTTAGCGTACTGAATGATCGCGCCTTCAGACGGACAGGCTTTCAGACAGCCGGGATCGGCACAGTGCATGCAGCCGTCCTTGCGGATTAGCCACTCTAACTTGCCGTTCTCCTCTACTTCTGAGAAGCGCATCACCGTCCAGGATTTGGCGGTCAAATCGGCGGGGTTGTCGTACACCCCCACGTTATGTCCCACTTCATCGCGGATGTCATTCCACTCCGAACACGCCACCTGACACGCTTTGCAGCCGATGCAGGTGGTCACGTCGATCAGTTTTGCCACTTCCTGCTGATGGTTACGCGCCTGCGGGGCAGGCGTGAGTCCATTGGTGGCGGAGCGGCGGATAATGTCTTGAGATTGATAAGCCATATTCGTTCTCCTTACACCTTCTCGACGTTGACCAGGAACGCCTTAAATTCCGGCGTCTGCGTGTTGGCATCACCGACAAATGGTGTCAGGGTGTTGGCGATAAAGCCTTTTTTCGCCACGCCCTGATAACCCCAGTGAATCGGAATGCCGATGGTATCGACAATTTTGCCGTCGACGTTCAGTGGACGGATGCGCTTGGTGACCACCGCTTTGGCTTTGATGTAGCCACGATTGGAGCTCACTTTCACCGTATCGCCTTGAGCGATGCCGAGCTTGTTCGCCAGCTTCTCGCCGATCTCGATAAACTGTTCCGGCTGTGCGATGGCGTTAAGCCGCGCGTGCTTGGTCCAGTAATGGAAATGTTCGGTAAGGCGATAGGTGGTGCCGACATACGGGAACTGCTCTGCCTTGCCCATTGAGGCCAAATCATCCTTGAACACGCGCGCCGCCGGGTTAGACACCACGTTTGGATGCAGCGGGTTGGTGCCGATCGGCGTTTCAAACGGCTCGTAGTGTTCCGGGAACGGACCTTCGGCCATTTTGTCGAGTGCAAACAGGCGACCAAGCCCTTCCGGCTGCATGATGAACGGCCCGACATCGCTGCCTGGCGCGGCGGCGCTGTAGTCCGGCACATCCATGCCGCCCCATTTGCTGCCATCCCACTTCAGGATCTGACGTTTCGGATCCCACGGATTGCCTTGCGGGTCGGCTGAGGCGCGGTTATAGAGAATGCGGCGGTTAAGCGGCCATGCCCAACTCCAGTTCAGCGTGTTGCCGAGTCCGGTGGGATCGGTGTTATCGCGGCGCGCCATCTGGTTGCCTTCCGGCGTCCAGCTGCCGGCAAAGATCCAGCAGCCGCTGCTGGTGCTGCCGTCATCTTTCAGATGGGCAAAGGTGCTGAGCTGTTGGCCTTTTTTCACCAGCAGCGTGCCTTTATCATCGAACACGTCCGCCAGCGCTTTGCCGTTGTTCTCCATCGCCACTTCTTCCGGCGCAGGATTGTCTGGCGTTTTATAGTTCCAGCTCATGTTCAGCACTTGCTCCGGCAGCGCGCCGCCTTCACTGGCGTACATCTTGCGCAGGCGAGAGTAAATGCCGGAAAGAATCTCGCCATCATTCAGCGCTTCACCCGGTGCATCCTGACCTTTCCAGTGCCACTGCAACCAGCGGCCGGAGTTGACGATGGAACCGTTCTCTTCGGCGAAGCAGGTAGATGGCAGGCGGAATACTTCGGTTTGAATCTGTGACGGATCAACATCATTGAATTCGTCATGATTCTCCCAGAAGGTCGATGTTTCGGTGTTGAGCGGATCGATGGTGACCAGGAATTTCAGCTTCGACAGCGAGGCGATCACTTTGCGCTTGTTCGGGAATGAGGCCACCGGGTTAAAGCCCTGGCACAGATAGCCATTGACCTTGCCTTGCGACATCATCTCGAAGTACTGCAGCACGTCGTAACCTTTATCCCACTTCGGCAACCAGTCGAAGCCCCAGCTGTTTTCCGCCTGAGCTTTGTCGCCGTAGAACGCTTTCATCTGGCTGACAAAGAATTTCGGGTAGTTGCTCCAGTAGTTGACCTGGCCTGGCAGCAGCGCTTTAGGCGTGTTAGCGGCCAGATAGGTTTGCAGATCGGCTTGTTTCTCTGACGGCAAAGTCATGTAGCCCGGCAAACTCTGCGACAGCAAGCCGAGATCGGTCAGACCCTGAATATTCGAGTGGCCACGCAGCGCATTGATGCCGCCGCCAATCATGCCCATGTTGCCGAGCAGCAGCTGAATCATCGCCATGGTGCGGATGTTCTGCGCGCCTACCGAGTGCTGCGTCCAGCCGAGCGCATACAAGAACGAGGTGGTGCGATCGCGCGCGCTGGTTTCGCCAATCAGTTCGCAAACGTGCAGGAAATCGGCTTTTGGCGTGCCGCAGATACGTTCGACGATTTCCGGCGTGTAGCGGCTGACGTGCTGTTTCAGCAGGTTCCATACGCAGCGCGGATGGGTGAGCGTGGTATCGCGTTTGGCGAAGCCGTCCGCGTCCAGCTCGTAATTCCAGCTGGTTTTATCGTATTTACGATTCTCTTCGTCGTAGCCGCTGAACAGGCCATCTTCAAAGTGATAATCCTCACGCACAATCAGGCTGGCATTGGTGTACGCCTGCACATATTCATGCTGGATTTTGTCGTTTTGCAGCAGCCACAGCAGTACGCCCGACAGGAAGGTAATGTCGGTGCCCGAGCGAATCGGCGTATAGAAATCAGCTACCGATGCCGTACGCGTGAAGCGCGGATCGATAACAATCAGTTTGGCTTTGTTGTGAATCTTGGCTTCCATCGCCCAGCGGAAACCGACAGGATGGGCTTCAGCCGCGTTCCCGCCCATCACAACGATCAGATTGGCATTACGGATGTCGACCCAGTGATTGGTCATCGCACCGCGACCAAATGTTGGAGCAAGACTTGCTACCGTTGGTCCGTGTCAAACGCGTGCCTGGTTATCAACCGCTAACATGCCGAGCGATCGGGTAAATTTCTGGGTTAAGTAGCCGGTTTCATTGCTGGATGCCGAAGCACACAACATGCCGGTGGAGAGCCAACGGTTTACCGTCACGCCCGCCGCATTTTGCGCGATGAAGTTAGCATCGCGGTCGGCCTTCATCAGTTTGGCGATGCGGTCAAAGGCGTCGTCCCAGCTAATGCGCTGCCATTTATTGGAGCCTGGCGCGCGATATTCCGGGAATTGCAGACGGCTGTCGCTGTGGATGAAGTCGAGCAGGCCCGCGCCTTTTGGGCACAATGCACCGCGGCTTACCGGATGGTCCGGATCCCCTTCGATGTGAAAAATGGTCTCTTTGGCGTTTTTCGCGCCGTCACCGAGGCTGTACATTAACAAGCCACAGCCGACTGAGCAGTAAGTGCAGGTATTGCGGGTTTCGCGGGCACGCAGCAGTTTGTACTGTCGTGTTTCCGCCAATGCCACTTCCGGCGCAAAGCCGAGCAGTGCCGCTGTTGTCCCTGCCATACCGCCAGCGCATACTTTGAAGAATTTTCTTCGGCTGACATTCATGGATTACTATCCTTCTAAATTCTTGCAATATACGCTGCAAGAATGACCCGACTAAACTTGTGACAATAGCGGCCAAATATTACCACAGCTTTAATGTGGTTGTTGTGCGAGACAAAAAAAGTGAAAGCGAATCAGCCAGAATGTAACCAAAATGTGAATAAGATCTCAGGTGCGGTGCAGTCGCAGGTGTGGCAGCGCCGTACTATCGACACCGCCGAAAGCGACTGGCTAGCGCAGGAAGTGCCGATAGCGCTGGTCTATAACGGTATTTCGCACGTGGTGATGATGGCGACGCCCAACGATCTCGAAGCCTTTGCGCTCGGTTTTTCGCTATCAGAAGGAATTATTGAGCAGCCGAACGAGATTTACGGCATCGATGTGGTGCCAGGCTGTGATGGCATCGAAGTGCAGATTGAGCTCTCCAGCCGCCGCTTTATGGCGCTAAAAGCGCAGCGTCGTGCGATGGCCGGACGCACCGGCTGCGGCGTCTGTGGCGTGGAGCAACTCGATCAAATCGGTAAGCCGCTGCAGCCGCTGCCGTTCACGCAATCCTTTGATTTAGCGCATCTGGACAAAGGCCTGGCGCAGCTGCGTGACTTCCAACCGATCGGCAATCTTACCGGCTGCACGCACGCGGCGGCATGGATGTCGCCCGAGGGCGAATTGCAGGGTGGCTATGAAGATGTCGGACGTCATGTGGCGCTGGATAAACTGCTGGGTAATCGCAGCCAACAAGCGTGGCAGCAGGGCGCGGTGCTCGTTTCCAGCCGCGCCAGCTATGAAATGGTGCAGAAATCCGCCATGTGCGGCGTGGAGATTCTGTTTGCGGTATCGGCTGCGACACAGCTCGCTGTTGAGGTGGCCGAACGTTGCAATCTCACGCTGGTTGGCTTCAGTAAACCGGGCCGCGCCACCGTTTACAGTCATCCGCAGCGTCTAGGTTAAACCACCTGCACCTGCGGCAGCGCCTGTTGCAGCGCTGCCAGCGCGCCGGATTTTGCTGGGCCGCCGTCGCAAATCAGCAGCTCAACTTCCGCAATCGGCGCGTAAACGGTGCGACTCATCACGCCGAGTTTGCTGTGATCCGCCAGTAAAATGGTGCGATTCGCCTGCTGCACCATGGCGCGGGCAATCGCCGCTTCATGAGGATGAAAACTGCTGGCGCCGTTTTTCGCTTCAATACCAACTGGTGAAAGCAACGCCACATCGGCGCGGTAACGATAAATCTCTCCAATCGTCATTTCCCCGCGCGTTTGTTGTGCGCCCGCCATCATCATGCCGCCAAGCAAAATCACCTGATTATTCAGCGTCTCATGCTCTTCGGCGCTGCTCAATGCCAGCGCCGCTTGCAGGCTATTGGTGATAATGGTTAAACCCGACATGGTGCGCAGTTCTTCCGCCAGCATCGTCGTGGTGGTACCTGCATCAAGAAACAGCGTTTGGCCCGACTGGAGATGCCGCGCTGCGGCGACGGCAATCGCGCGTTTCTCTTTCGCCTGCGCGTTGCGGCGCACCTGTAACGGCGGCTCCGCCTGGTTATCGACTGCCACTAAACCGCCATGTACACGCCGTGCAAGTCCTTGTGCTTCCAGCTCAATAATGTCGCGTCGTGCGGTTTCGCGTGAGATGCCAAGCTCTTTGATGATGCGTTCGGTGCTGACCTGATGCTGCGTGGTCAGCAGCGCGCGAATGCGGTGTAAGCGGGTTTCCTGCAGCATGACTTTTCCCTGTGACGTGTTCAACCTGGGCCTAAGCTTACCTGAGTGTCATAACATCGTCATGTGTATTTGGTTGTATTTGTGTATTTTGTTGCATTTGTCATTAATGCAGGCATGATATGGGTAAATGGCGATATCGCATGCACCCCTTTCACCTTCGCAACGGG
Source organism: Enterobacter ludwigii (assembly GCA_900068845.1). GTDB lineage: Bacteria > Pseudomonadota > Gammaproteobacteria > Enterobacterales > Enterobacteriaceae > Pantoea > Pantoea ludwigii_A. The sequence goes on along the minus strand of CEFQ01000003.1, from coordinate 135,475 downwards.
AGTTACCATGGCTACACGTTCTACCATCATGGATACCAACAGTTTTCGTGCTGAGCACGCCGACGGTCTGGATGCGGCAACCCGCAAGCTAACCGATAAGCGCAGCAAAGTGTTGGGCGAGTCGTATCGCCTGTTTTACCGCAAGCCGGTGCATTTAGTGCGCGGCGAAGGGCAATATCTGTGGGATGCTGCCGGTGATAAATATCTTGATGTGTACAACAACGTGGCGAGTATTGGACACTGCCACCCGGCGGTCATTGAGGCGGTGAATCAGCAGATGAAGATGCTGAATACCCACACGCGTTATCTGCATGAGCGTATTCTCGATTATACCGAAGAGCTGCTGGCCACCACGCCGGATGCTATCGATCGCGCCATGTATATGTGTACCGGTTCGGAAGCCAATGATTTGGCGATCCGCGTGGCGCGCGCTTTCAGCGGTGGCACCGGCATTATCGTCTCGCAGGAGGCTTATCACGGCACCAGCGATCTCACTTCTGGCGTTTCACCGGCGCTCGGCAGCGGTCAGCCGCTGGCGGCGACCACGCGTCTGGTGTCGCCGCCGGATGCGTATCGCGTTGATGCGCCCGATCTGGGCGAGTGGTTTGCCAATGAAATCCAAAAACAGATTGACGATATGAAAGCGCACGGCATTACGTTTGCCGGTTTCCTCGCAGATTCCATCTTCTCTTCCGATGGTGTGTTGCCGAACCCGCGCGGTTTCCTGCAAAAAGCGGTGGATGTGGTGCATGCCAACGGCGGGATATTTATCGCCGATGAAGTGCAGCCGGGCTTTGGTCGTACTGGCGATGCGTTCTGGGGCTTTGCACGTCACGGCGTGGTGCCCGATGTGATCACCACCGGCAAACCGATGGGCAACGGCATTCCGGTCTCTGGCCTGCTGGCAAAAAGCGATGTGCTCGCGGCGTTCAGCGATGAAATTCCGTACTTCAACACCTTTGGCGGTAATCCGGTGGCGATGGCCGCCGCGCAGGCGGTGTTAACGGTGATTAAAGAAGAGGGCTTGCAGGAGCACAGCCGCGTGGTGGGTGCGAAGCTGCTCAGCGAGTTGCAGAAGCTGATGGATCGCCATGAAGCGATCGGCGACGTGCGTGGTGCTGGCCTGTTTATTGGTTTCGAGCTGGTGCAAGACCGCGCCAGCAAAACACCCGATAAAGCGCTGGCGCTGGATTTGATCGAGAAGCTGCGTGAACATCGCGTGCTGACGTCGGTGGCGGGCCCTTACGGTAACGTGCTGAAACTGCGTCCGCCGTTGGCGTTCCAGGAAGCGGATATCGATTGGCTGGTGGGCGCGCTGGATAAGTCGTTGAGTGAGTTGGGGCGGTAGCTGAGCATAGATTGCGCACATTTTTGTAGCGGCGCGATTTATCGCGCAATAAATTGCGCCGCTACGTTATGTGCTTGTATTTAAACAGCGGTTTCCTCGGCGAAAATGCGCTCCATCTTCTGCCACGCCTGCGCCACATCGTCATGCAGATTAAATAATCCCGATGTCCCGACGATAAATACATCCACGCCCGATGCGGCAATCTGTTTGAAGGTGCGCGCATTGCACGAACCATCAATCTCGGTCAAATAGTGATAACCCTGTTCTTCGCGCATCGCGATCAGCTGGCGTATTTTATTCAGCGTTTCCGGGATAAATTTCTGTCCGGCAAAGCCAGGATCCACTGACATCACCGTCACTTTATCCAGTAAATGTGCATATTCACGAATACTTTCCGCCGGTGTGGCCGGATTTAACACCACGCCGCAGCGTCTACCCGCCTCTTTAATCTGCGTCAGCAAGCGAAATATTTTATTATTAGCGGTTTCAGGATGGAAGCTAATAATATCTGCGCCCGCCTCAATGCACATCGGAATAATATCTTCCGGATGATTCACCATTAAATGCACATCAATCGGCACATCCGTAATTTTACGCAGGTTCTCAATAAAGAACGGCGATAACGTAATGTTTTTAACGTAGCTGCCATCCATAACATCAACATGATAAAAGGCGGCCGTTTTATTCATGGCTTCAACTTGTTCGCGGAAGCGGGTGAGGTCCATACACATTAAGGACGGTGAAAACTTTGCGTTCATTTTTTAATTCCTCATTACTTGCGCAGCGCCAATAAGCGCTGCGCAAGACATCAATGGAAGAACGAAATAATATGGCCGAGCACGATACCGACAATGCCGAAATCGGCGTCACCGAAGGTGGTGGAGGCAAAGCCCAGGTCGCCCATGAGCGGCAGCAATATTGCCGGCAGGAAGGAGATGAGTAGCCCTTGCACAAAGGCGCCGATCACCGCACCACGACGTCCGCCGGTAATGTTGCCGTAAACCCCCGCCGTAGCGCCACAGAAGAAGTGCGGCACTAAGCCCGGAACGATCACGCTCAAACCAAACAGCGGACACAGGAACATGCTGATCAGACCGGCGGAGAAGCTCGACAGGAAGCCGATAATCACCGCGTTTGGCGCAAACGGGAAGACGGTCGGGCAATCCAGCGCCGGTTTGGCGTTGGGCACCAGCTTATCGGCGATGCCTTTAAACGCCGGCACAATCTCCGCAATCACCATGCGCACACCGGCGAGGATGATGTAGACACCCGCGGCAAAGGTAATCGACTGAATGATGGCGAACACAATGTAGTTCTGGCCGCCACTGATGCTTTCGGTGAACGCTTTACCTGCGACTAATACCAGCGCGATAAACAGAATCATCATGGTCAGCGAAATCGCGACCGATGAATCGCGCAGGAAGTTGAGGGTTTTCGGCACCTTCAGCTCTTCAATCGACGGGCTGCCTTTACCGACCACTTTGCCTACTAACGCGGAGAGCAGATAACCGGTTGAGCCAAAGTGGCCAAGTGCCAGATCGTCCGAATTAGTGATTTTGCGGGTGAAGGGCTGCAGAATTGCCGGGCAAACCACCATCATGCTGCCAAGAATCAGTGAACCAATCACCACCAACCAGAAGCCGTGTATGCCACCTACCGACAAAATCACCGCCAGCATCGCCGACATATATAGCGTGTGGTGACCGGTCAGGAAGATGTATTTCAGTGGTGTAATGCGCGCCAGCACAATATTCACCAGCATGCCGAACACCATGATCATGGCCGTTTCGGTGCCATAACTTTTCTGTGCCAGCGCAGCCATCGCATCAGTGTTGGGCACCACGCCCTGAATATTAAACGAGTGCTCAAACAGCTGACTGAAGATGGTCAGCGTGGCCGCAATTAAATTGGCCCCGGCGATGAGAATAACAAATCCCATAATGGTTTTAAGCGTACCGGAAATAACATCAGAAACCGGTTTCTTTTGCAGTAATAAACCAAACAGGGAAAAAAGGCCGACAAGTATAGCGGGTGTTCCGAGAACATCCTTAATTATAAACTGCAGCATAACTTACTCCATAGTGAGTAAAGTTTTTCGGGACGAAGTGTTATTAGATATTTTCAGCCAAAATTTCTTTAATCTTTGCATTATCCAGCAGGTTAGTCAGACCAACAACGTTGGCGCTGTGTCCGGCTAATTGATCGGCAATGTCTTTAGCGGCGATAATTAAATCAGCATGTTCAGATTTAGCCGAGGTTAAATCGGTGTGGCCTACTTCAGCTTCTTTACCTAATTCCGCCACAATTTTTTTCACATTCATTTCAACAATGAAGCTGCTACCTAAACCATTTCCACACACAATCAGGACTTTTTTCATCTTAGGGTTCTCGGGTTATTTATTTTGAATGACAGCTTCAATGGCTGACAGGGTAGAAGCCGACAGCAACTGCTGCAGGCGGGATTCGTCGCTGAACACGTCCGCTAATGCGGTAATCATCTGAATATGGTCGTCGCCAGATACCGCGCACAGCATAATGACCACATAAACCGGATCGTTCTCATCAGACTGAAAGTTCACGCCATTTTTCACGTGCAGCAGCGACAGGCCATTTTTGCGCGCACCTTGTTCCGGTCGGGCATGGGGCATTGCTAAGCCCGGCGCCAGCACGTAATAGGGCCCAAGCTCGGCATGCGAGGTAAAGATGGCATCAAGATAAGTTGCGCTGATCGCCCCTGCGGCCAGCAGCGGTTCGGCGGATAAGCGCACCGCTTCCTGCCAGTCGCTAACGTGCTCTACGACACGAATATGTTGCGGTGTTAGCCATTGAGTGAGCATCAGTCATTCCTGTTTATTCGTCGATGGAGTGCAATGTAGGTTATTTTCTCAGCGGTTTTCTGTGATGATTGTCGCAAAAGTTAGCGCTAACACTGAGATTGTTAAAAAACGTGTTATCGCTAACATTTTCTTGTGCTGCGTTTGTCATGGCCGCAAACACCTGACATGCTCAATCATTCTGGAAAGAACCGTGGGTAAGGGATGCCCGAATCTGTGGTTTTTCGCATGGCGCGTTAACAGATTTGGTTTTAAGCTGCGTCCTGGCAAAAGTAGCGAGTAATGCAGGAGATCGCATGACAGAAAAAAAACGGCGCAGTACCGGCAAAAGTACCCTGGCCGATGTTGCCCGTTTGGTGGGCGTAAGCACCATGACAGCCTCGCGCGCGTTGCGCATGCCGGAGAAGGTTTCGTCCGATATTCGCGCCAAAATTGATGCCGCAGTGATTGAGTTGTCTTACGTACCCAACGTGCAGGCCAGCAATCTGGCATCGGCGACATCGCGCCTGATCACCATGGTGGTGCCCTCGTTTGCCACGCCGGGCAGTGCGATTGTGTCGGAAGCGCTGCAAGAGGTGCTACGGCCGCAGGGCTACAACATGATGCTGGCGGAGGCCAATCATTCGGCTGCGGAAGAGAGCGAGCTGATCGAAATGCTGCTCTCCTATAATCCCGCAGCGATGGTGCATTTCAACTTTGATAACGCTGCCGAAGCACATCGTCTGCTGAGCAATTCCGGTCTGCCGGTGATGGATATTGGCGGCGTGCATCCGGATTCGGCGGGGATCAGCATTGGTGTCGATTATGCCAAAGCGATTCGCCAGCTGGTGCAAAGTCTGGTCGAACGTGGCTATCGCCATCTCGGTTTGTTGTGCACGCAGAGCAATAACACCATCTTCCGCCAGCTGCTAAATGGCTGGCACAGCGGGATGCTGGCGATGAATCAGGCGCCGCATCGCGTAGTGACGTCGCCGAAAATGCCGACCTTTGCCGCCGGGCACAGCTTATTGGCGGAAATTCGGTTAACCTGGCCGGAGCTGGATGTGCTGATTTGCACCAGTGATGAAGTGGCCTGCGGCGCTATCATGGCCTGCCACGCGGCGGGAATTTCGATTCCCAGCCAGTTGGCGATTGCCAGTATCGGCGGCGGCCCGTTAGCCGCGGTATGTTCGCCTCCGCTTACCAGCATTGTGCTGCCGTATGAAGAGATGGGACGCATGGCGGGTAAACGTTTACTGGCTGCGCTTAAGGGCGATGAACCCTCCGCTATCAATGAGCTGCCGGTGCAGCTTAAACTGCGTGCCAGTACGCACAAGGTGTAGCCGTGTGTGCGCACCTTTTCCCAGATTCATCAAATCCTTATCAAATCTAAGGCATTGATAACCCTTTTACGGATCATGTTTTTAACTATAATGATCCGACTGCTTACGCGGCACACCCAGTGAGGTGCTGCTGCAAAACACTAAAATGGAGAGGAAGAACATGAGTTATTCACTGCCATCCCTGCCGTACGCATACGACGCACTGGAACCGCACTTCGACAAGCAGACGATGGAAATCCATCACACTAAACACCACCAGACCTACGTTAACAACGCTAACGCCGCGCTGGAAGGTACCGAATTCGCTAACCTGCCGGTAGAAGAACTGATCACCAAACTGGATCAGCTGCCAGCAGATAAAAAAGGTCCACTGCGTAACAACGCAGGCGGCCACGCTAACCACAGCTTCTTCTGGAAAGGTCTGAAACTGGGCACCTCGCTACAGGGCGACCTGAAAGCGGCAATCGAAAAAGATTTCGGTAGCGTTGAAGCTTTCCAGGCTGAGTTTGAGAAAGCTGCCACCACCCGTTTCGGTTCAGGCTGGGCGTGGCTGGTTAAGAAAGGCGACAAACTGGCTGTGGTTTCTACCGCAAACCAGGATAGCCCGCTGATGGGCGAAGCGGTTGCAGGCGTTTCAGGCTTCCCGATTATCGGTCTGGACGTGTGGGAACACGCTTACTATCTGAAGTATCAGAACAAACGTCCTGATTACATCAAAGCGTTCTGGAACGTTGTGAACTGGGACGAAGCGGCAGCGCGTTTCGCTTCTGCTAAGTAAGTTCAGGCTTAAGCCGCAACGTACACAACCGGTGATCTCTTCACCGGTTTTTTTTCGCCCTTTTTAAACCTTTTTTAAACGACCTGAATATTTTCGCGCACAACTATTTCGCTGAGAAACCTATTAACCTGCCGTTGATAATTTGGGGCATATAGTGACGATAATTTGTTTCGTTAAGCCTAAATAATCATGTCTACTATCACAACTTCTGTGGCGAATAATGATTCGTCAGCTTCACTGTTTTTACCTTTAATAAGCGGAAAATTCAGGCCGAATAAATTATGGAATAGCGGAAGGTTTCGCGCAAAATTTGCCTTAAGATCGTTAGTATTTCCAGTTACTACTTTTCATTATCTGCATCAGTTAGCGGAATTATCTGCGTTGCCGCAGCTGTTAACCATGCAGGGTTTACTGCCAGCGAAGCCCCATCGGCCTTATCTGCGTGCGGGATTCAGTGTGGCACAGCGTGCGCAGGCGATCATCGATCACTATACGCTGATGGATCAGCTGGATAACGCGGCGCTGCGTCAGCTGTTGCAGAGTCCGGGCGATAATTTACTGGCTAATTTGAGCGGTAAAAATGACGAGGCGTTTGTGATTCACTGCTGTCCAGGTCGCTTCGACCGTGAAGGTGAAATTACCCTGGAATTGCATTATGAAACGCAATTAATCGCTTCGCTCTCATTCTCGATTATTCAGGAACAGCGGAAACGTACCTTACTAATTGGTGGGTTGCAGGGGCCGCGCAAACATATTTCCAACGATGTTATTCGCGATGCGACTAAAGCGGCACATGGCGTATTCCCGAAACGTCTGCTGATGGAAGCGGTTTTTAATCTGGCGGAGCAGTGTGGTGTTGAGACGATTACCGCCGTTGGTGATACCACACACGTATTCCGCAGCCTGCGTTATCGTCACAGTAAGAGCGATAAGTTTTTTGCCAGTTACAGCGAGTTTTGGTTGTCGCTGGGTGGCGTGGCGCGTAGCGATGAGCTGTTTACGTTGCCATTACGTGCGGAGCGAAAAAATCTGGAAGAGATTGCCAGCAAGAAGCGCGCCGAGTATCGCCGTCGCTATGCCTTGCTGGACAGTCTGAATGAACAAGTTCATCAGGCGGCTGGCATCCTACGCGACGTCTCACACGCCGCGTAAGTAAAGATTAGAACGGCTGCTTCGCGTAGCCGGTCATCACTTTCAGTCCCATCTCACGTCCGAGCGCGGTCATTGGGTGTACCACCACCAGGCCGCGCACGCTTTTCTTGAATGCGCCCATGTTGGCCTGCTCTTTCCTGGTGATTTCGCGGCTAAAGCCCAGCTTCTGCAGCTGTTGCGCTTCTTTACTCAGCTTTTCAGTGCGCACACCGCGCAGGCGCTCAATTTCCAGCTCCAGCTTCTCTTTTTCACGCAGCAGCTCGCCGAGCTTTTCGGCATCGCCAGAGGCTAAAAGTAGGGCTTCTTTACGATTGAGTGCATCCAGCTGATCGCTCAGAACTTTGATCTCGGCTTTTTCTTGTTCTTTCATTGGGGGAAAACTCGTTAAGGAAAACAGGCAAAGGATACATCAAATTCAGGCAATTTTGCAGCGTGGAGCGTAGGGTGCGCATTCATGCGTACCTGGTCACCATGAATGGCGACCCTACAATGGTTTGGCGAGGTTTTCGTAGGGGGCGCATTCATGCGCACCTGGTCACCATGAGTGGCGACCTTAAAGTGGTTTGGCGAGGTTTTCGTAGGGGACGCATTCATGCGCACCTGGTCACCATGTTTGGCGACCCTACACAGCGGGCTTTTTAAACACCTGCTTGTGTGAAATCCGCGAAATGAGCTCGGTGAGCGACAGCACCATGGTGGAACGTACCATCTGCAGATAACGCTGCTGCTGCATTGACCGCAGTTGATCGTCGTCGCGGTTGAAATCCGGCTGCGGCGGCCAGGCAACGACGCAGTGCAGCTCGCCAAACGGGCCGAGGATCTCATCGTCGGTAAAACGATAGTCGCTGATGTCGTGATTCAGCTCCTCACGCAGCGCCAGCAGCAGTTCACAGTCTTCGTACTCATGCCGGTTTATTACGCCAAGGCCGTAAATTAATTTGAGACGAACGGAGAGCTCACCCAGCGGACCATTACCGAGCAGCAGAGGTTCGACGGCGTATTTAACCGCGTAATCGTCCTTACGAAACACTTGCAGCACCAGCAGGTTAACCGCTTCGGTCAGCAGCTCAACGGCGGCGATCAGGAAGCTTCTCACCGAACGACCGGCGTTCAGGCGCTCAAGCACCCGGTTTTCAAAAGCCTGCTTCTCTTCCATCATTGCCTGCATCGTTCAGCTACCGCCAGCGGGCACGTAAACGTGCCCGAGTTAACCACTAAAGGGCGCGCATTATGCCATAGCGTTGTAAGCGCTCACCACTGAGGTGACCACTTCGCTATTGGCATCCAGGCCAGAAATTTCTGCCAGCGTGGCCTGCGGACCTTTTTCTGCTAGCAGCGCGACCAGCTCCTGCGCCTGCGGATCGGCTTCGCTGCGATAGTGCATCGCGGCAGCAATGCCCTGAACCAGATTGGCGTGTGGCAGCTGATACTCCAGCGTACCTAGCGTAGGTTTGATCAGGCGATCGCCCGCGCTCAGTTTACGCAGCGGCTGACGGCCTACGCGCTCAACGTCATCTTTCAGGTACGGGTTTTCAAAACGGGTGAGGATTTTCTGGATGTAAGCAGCATGTTTATCGGCTTCAAAACCATAACGCTTGATCAGCACCGCGCCACTCTCCTGCATCGCGCCTTGCACCACTGCACGCACTTTTTCATCAAGAATCGCGTCGCGGATGGTCGCGTGGCCGGCAAGCTGGCCGAGATAAGCCGTAATCGCGTGACCGGTATTGAGGGTGAAGAGTTTGCGTTCCACAAAGGCCATTAGGTTGTCGGTCAATTCCATGCCGGGAATGTTCGGCAACTCACCTTTGAATTGAGTTTTATCAACAATCCACTCGCTAAAGGTTTCAACCGTGACTTCCAGCGGATCGGTGGTGCCGGCTTCAGACGGTGGCACGATGCGGTCAACCGCCGAATCAACGAAACCAACATGCTCTTCAACCCATGCGTGATATTGCGCTGGCAGCGCTTTCAGCACGTGCTGTTTCAATTGGCTGGTGCCGCGCACCATATTTTCACAGGCGATGATGTTTAAAGGATGGACATTACCGCTGTCGCTGCGCTTGGCCAGACCTTTGGCGACGCCGCCGGCGATGCGCTCCAAAATCTGCGGGCCCACCGCCGTAGTAACGATATCAACCTCAGCAATCAACGTAACGATGTCATCGCTGGTGCTGTTCACGGCGCTCACGCCTTTTACGATTTCGACTTTCGCCTGCTCGCCAACCACATGAACCGGATACTCATGACGGGCGTTAAGGGCATCAAGTACCACCTGATTGACGTCAGCAAACACCAGCTCGATGCCGGCATCTGCCAGTAACTTACCGATAAAACCGCGACCGATGTTACCTGCTCCAAAATGTAACGCTTTCATAAATTTGACCCATATCAAATGACGAAAGGGCGGGCAAGTCCGCCCCGGAAATGTGGGACGGGCTTACCCGCCCCAGGGAAGGTAAAACGTGGTGTTACGCTTTGACGGTGTTGCCCGAAAGCAGGTCCAACACGTCCTGCACGCTGGTGGTGTTTGCCAGCTTCTCAATCACGCTATCGTCGTCCAGTGCGTTGGTCAGGCTGGTAATCACCTGAATGTGCTCGTTGTTGCGAGCGGCGATACCGATGACCAGACGCGCTACGTCTTCAGCTTCTTCACCAAACTGCACACCGGCTGGATACTGGCAGAACACCACGCCAGTTTTCAGCACGCGATCTTTTGCTTCCACGGTGCCGTGTGGAACAGCGATTGATTCGCCGAGGTAAGTTGGCGTCAGCTTCTCGCGTTCCAGCATCGCTTCCACATATTCTGGCTGAACATAGCCGCCTTTCACCAACTGCTCACCGGCAAAGCGAATCGCCTGCTCTTTATGCGTCGCGCTCAGGCCAAGGAACACGTTGTCTGCGCCCAGTTTGAACAGGTGCGCGTTGCCTTCGTCGTAGCTGTCCGCCAGCGTAGTCTTTACCGTTTCACGATGCGCTTCGCTGCGATTGGCGGTAACCAGACGTTCAGTCAGGTTGCTGTACAGCGCGCTATCGAGGAAGTTATTCAGACAAATGTGCTGCGCATGCGGTGCCTGGCGCATCGCACGTTCAGTCAGATCGCGGTGCGTAATCACCAGGTCTACGTCGCCCGGCAGCGAGTTGATCGCCGTGTTAGTGACAGAGATATTGCTCAGACCTGCGTCCTGCACTTTCTTGCGCAGTACGCCTGCACCCATCGCACTTGACCCCATACCGGCATCACAGGCTACGATGATTTTGCGTACGTGGTTCAGGTCAACGCTCATCGCATCGCCAGCCACCGGGGAACCGGCAACTGCCTGACCTTTTGACTGCGCTTTCATATCTTGCATGCGCTGAGTCGCGGCTTCGATATCGTCATCTTCTTTCACTTTGCTGGTTTTCAACAGCACCGCTGAGACGACGAAGGAGACCGCAAACGCAGCAATGATGGCCGCGATGTTCGCGAAGTAAGCCCCTTTTGGCGTCATCGCCAACACCGCCAGGATCGAACCTGGAGAAGCCGGAGAAACCAGGCCGCCGTTCAGCAGCGTCAGGGTGAACACGCCCGTCATACCGCCGAGGATAACCGCCAGCAACAGACGCGGCGCCATCAGCACGTATGGGAAGTAAATTTCGTGGATACCGCCGAGGAAGTGGATGATCGCTGCACCGCCTGCGGACTGTTTGGCGCTACCGCGACCAAATACCATGTAGGCAACCAGCACGCCCATGCCCGGACCTGGGTTGGCTTCAATCAGGAAGAAGATTGATTTGCCCGCCTCGCTCGCCTGCTGGATACCCAGCGGAGAGAAGATACCGTGGTTGATAGCGTTATTGAGGAACAGGATTTTCGCCGGTTCAACAAAGATTGAGGTCAGAGGGAGCAGGTTGTTCTGCACCATCAGATTCACGCCAGCAGCGAGAATGTGCGACAGACCTTCAACCAGTGGACCGATGGCTACGAACGCCAGCAGCGCCAACAGCATACCGATGATACCGGCCGAGAAGTTGTTAACCAGCATCTCGAAGCCGCTTTTGATCTTGCCATCAACCACGCGGTCGAAGGATTTAATCGCCCAGCCGCCCAGCGGACCAGCAATCATCGAACCGAGGAACATCGGCATATCGGCGCCGACGATCACGCCCATGGTAGTGATCGCACCGACCACGCCACCACGATCGCCGCCGACCAGACGTCCACCGGTGAAACCAATCAGCAGCGGCAGCAGGTAAGTGATCATTGGGCCGACGAGCTTCGCCAGCGTTTCGTTTGGAATCCATCCGGTTGGGATGAACAGCGCAGTGATGATACCCCATGCGATAAACGCACCGATGTTAGGCATCACCATATTACTCAGAAAGCGACCAAAGCTCTGAACCTTGACCTTTACTGATGAGGACATAAACCCACCCCTTATTGAGACGCGCTGCAATAAGAGAGCGCGTTTGTTTTTGTTTGAACGTTACGGCGCGGGCCGTGGCATTACTGTATGCACGCGGACTCTAGCACTAGTTTATTACGCTGCGTAGAGCAGCGACTAAGTGTGATGTAGATCACGCCAAGGTGGGGTGTTTGGGGTGCAATAAGGTGACCTTGATCACAAAAAGTGACTGTAAGAAAGCAACGGTGACGAAAAATCATGCAAAACAGGACGATGAATGTGACTTAAGTCACCTTTTTTATCGGGTGCTTTGTTGTGTAAGTGTGATCAATGTCACAAACTATTTTTGGTCGAAAATGCGCCAGATCACACTATGCCGCATCAGGAAAATGAGCTGTAAGGAAGTGACGTAATTCCGAAAAGAGACGAACAGAAGAGGAAGCTAATAGGGCGCTTATAGTAGGGTCGCCATTCATGGCGACCACTAGCAATTGGCTTTACTGTATTACAAACCGCCTTGCACCGCGTTTTGCGCCTGCGTCAGCGCCTGCGCGTTGCTGGAGAGATTGCTCATCAACGTGTTGTACTGCGTTGCCTGATCCTGAGTGGGGAACTGCACGCCGCCGTCATTGAAGGTAACGCGAGTGCCTTGCGATTGCAGATAGTCGCCGGTTTGCACTGCGGCCTGGCTCAGCGCTTGCAGCTGTGGCAACAGCGGAATCAGCGTGCTGGCCGGCTGTGTTACCACTTTGGTAAACGCGGCATCGTAGACTTTCTTCAAATCATCCGGCTGCTTCAGCGTGGCTTTGCTGCTATCCGCCTGCATTTTGGCGCTCTGGATTTGCTGCGTCAGCACACTCAGATTGCCGCTGGCCTGGCGCAGGCTATCGCGACGCGTCAGGTAGTCTTGTGGAACGCGAATCGCCGCCAACTCATCGACGACCGGACGCATGCCTTGATCGATTGCCTGATTGGTCTGCTGCGAGAAACCATAAAGGATGGCGTAATCGCTGGCGTAATTACCGAAGGTCTGTTTTTGGTTTTCACTGAGGCTTGGCAGATGTTCGCCGCTGCGCATCACGGTGTTCTGAAGGAAATCAGTGAAAGCTTTACGCTGATCGCCTTCTTTGTCGCCACAGGCCGTAAGTTGCAGCACGACCAATGCACTGACCATCAGCATGCCGGTACGCATCCAGATGCGGGATAATCCTGACGCCATAATTCAACTCCTGTGATAATGGCTCTCTCCCTTCATAATCCAGGCTACTGCTTAAATTATTCGGGATTAAAATTTTTGCGAAAATGGTCCTAAAGAATAGTGCAATGGTCTGGTGTGTACAACGGGCGCACCGGGCAAATTAAAACACCAGCGCCTGGCCATCTTTGCGGCTTTCGGTGGCGGCAATATAGAAGCCTTGCGGATCGCGGACTATCGCCTGCGCACCCCCGAAGTTATAGCCCAGCAGCGGATCTTCGAGTGCTATCTGATGCCCCATTTCACGCAGCTTCGCCAACACGTTGCGGTCAATGCCCGGCTCAACCACCACTGAACGTCCCTGCTCAACGCGCCAGCGCGGTGCATCAATGGCCGCCTGCGGGTTTTGCTTATGCTGCATGATGCGCAGCGCCATCTGCAAATGACCTTGCGCCTGCATCGTGCCGCCCATCACGCCAAATGACATCAGCGGCTGGCCGGCACCATCAAGGGAAAATGCTGGGATGATGGTATGGAACGGACGCTTACTGCCCGCCACCACATTGGGATGTTGCGGATCGAGTGAGAAACCGCAGCCACGATTTTGCAGGCTGATGCCGGTGCCCGGCACCACCACGCCAGACCCGAAGCCCATAAAGTTGGACTGTATAAAGGACACCATCATGCCGCTGGCATCAGCGGTGGAGACATAAACCGTGCCGCTCTGCTGCGGTGCACCAAAGGTAAAATCACCGGCTTTATCAGGATCGATCAGCTGCGCACGCTGTTTAAGATAGCCATCGCTCAGCAGCAATTCGGCTGGGAACTCAAGGTGATCGTAATCGCTGACGTAGCGATCCAGATCGGCCAGCGCCAGCTTCATCGCTTCAATCGACAGATGCAGCCACGGCACTGAATCCGGCGTATAGCGGCCAATTTCCCACTGTTCGAGAATGCCCAGCGCAATCAAGGTGGCGATACCCTGACCGTTAGGCGGCAGTTCCTGCACCGATCCACCCGCAAACGGTCGCGACAGCAAATCAACCCAGTCAGCGCGATGGTTGTTGAGGTCCACCATGCTCAGCGCTGCGCCATGCTGCGCAGCAAACGCCACCATCTTCTCAGCGAGATCGCCACGATAGAAGGCTTCACCGCGCGTCTCGGCGATTTTTTGCAGCGTTTCGGCTTGCGCCGGATTGCGGAACAGTTCGCCGGCACGCGGCGGCCGGCCATTGGGCGCGAAGCACTCGGCGAAGCCGGGTTGATCTTTCAGCTTGTTGTAGCCGCGCTGCCACAGGTGACCAATCAGCGGTGAAACCGGGAAACCCTCACGCGCATAGTCAATCGCCGGTTGCGCCAGCGTGGTGAGCGGAAGCGTGGCAAAACGTTCGGCCAACGTGACCCACGCCGACACCGCGCCCGGCACGGTGACCGCTTCCCAGCCAATTTCCGGCATGACATCACGGCCGGCAAAGCGTTCAGGGCTCCATAAAGCAGGGGAGCGACCGGAGGCATTCAGGCCGTGCAGCTGTTTTCCATCCCAGATAATAGCGAAGGCATCGCTGCCTAAACCGTTGCCGGTCGGCTCCAGCACCGTGAGCGCCATGGCGCTGGCAATGGCGGCATCCACCGCATTGCCGCCCTGTTGCAGCATGCGCATGCCGGCTTGTGCCGCCAGCGGCTGTGAAGTGGCTACGGCATTGCGCCCCATCATGGGCACGCGGTGTGAGGCATAACTGACCGTCAAATCTAGGTCGCTCATAAATTTCTCTTTGCGTCGTGCTGGTGCGTCCATGCTGCAGCACTGTGCAGCATGCGCGGTGATGTTGGATAAGCGTTTAATATTAAGTCAGATATTTCATGTGCATATCGAGTTGGCACTTTTTTTGAATAGTATTTACACAATGCAGAGGCAATGTCCGGTTTTTCATTGATTGTTATCGTTGGCAGAGTAGCAAGTGCAGGCAGGTCAATCGCTTAAAGTGATCGAATTTTTTTAGCATAAGTAAGAATAAAAAATAATCAGGAATCAGGCAGCAAAGTCGGAAATTTGACCCATACTTAGAAACCCGAACTATTGTTGCATTGCTCGGACATCTTTTGCAGTGCTCAACAGGCTGTGTCCCGCATCGGTTTGATAATAATTATGCGAAACCGCTTCGGGATACAGCCTGCTCGTCCGGTTTCAGCGCCTGGTGGCGCTTACCTCTCTACTTTCACGTGCTTCATAGTGAGTTTTTAAGGAGTTCTCTATGGAATTTAAAGATCCAATGGTCGAGTTGCTCAGCAGCCTTGAGCAGATTGTTTTGACACGTGATGCTCAGCCTTCCGTATCAGAAATTACACTCAATCAGGCTTCAGTTCCCGAGCCGCAGCGTTTACGCGAGATGACTGGCATGCAGGTGGATGAATTCGCCCGCGTGATGGGGGTGAGCGTCTCGTCAGTTAAAAGCTGGGAGGCGCAACGTACACGTCCTTCCGCTACGGCACGCAAACTGATGAAGCTGTTGCAGGCCAACCCTTATTTAGGGCGTCAACTGCTGGAGTAATCGCTATTTTGGATGCTCCAACCCGCCTATACGGCGGGTTTTTTAATTTATGGCACCATATTTTGCCGCCTGTTTCACGAACCAGCTTTCCGGTACGCTGTGCGGCGGCTGTGCTAACTGCGCCAGCCCTTGTTTGATGGTCTGATCTGCTTGCTGCCACAAATGTCTATCGCCCTCACGCAATAGCTGTATCTGAATCTGTTTTTCTACCAAATACACGCGTGCAAAGTCGGCGTCGTATTGCACGATGGCGCGGGTGTTATCAATGATGTCGGCCAGTTTGATGGTTTGCGCCTCGGGCGAGGCATCGGCGGTATGACGGAAATGCGCCAGCTTGCGCGCAGCACGATTTTTCGCCGTGGGCTGCGCGCTGTCGGTAAGCATATTGACCAACTCCGCCACGCGTGGGCCAAAATGGCGTTCGATATCGTCAAGAGTGCTGGGGGTGTCTTCAACCGTGTCATGCAGCCAGGCGGCGGCAATCATCTGTTCATCATCGGTGACGCTACGCACTATCTCGGCGACGGCTGCCGGATGCACAATGTAAGGCTCGTCAGTGTATTTGCGGCGCTGACCCGCAGCAGCATGCGCCTCAGTGGCATAACGGCGCGCTTGCTCTTCCAGTGAATCCCGCATATTTCACTCTCCCAGAGAAAAGTAGCTTGCAATTATCTAGCGCGCTATTTATATTGAAAACCATGAACAGTAATCAAGATGACAAAAAAGTGAAGCAGGCGCCACTTCAGTTAGATCAGCAGCTCTGCTTCGCGCTGTATTCGGCGAATCTCGCGATGCACAAAGTCTACCGCCAGCTGCTATCAAAGCTGGAGATTACTTATCCGCAATATCTGGTGATGCTGGTGCTGTGGAATCAAGACGATGTGACGGTTTCTGAAATTGGCGAGCAGTTGTTCCTTGATTCAGCGACGCTAACGCCGCTGCTGAAACGTCTGGAGATCGCGGGACTATTGCGTCGCCAGCGTTCACGTCAGGATGAGCGTCAGGTGGTGGTAACGCTGACCGATGAAGGCCGTGCGTTGCGCGATAAGGCCGAAACGATTCCAGAAGCTATTCAGTGTGCAACCGCCTGCAATGATGAGGCGCTAGCGTTACTAAAAGGTCAGTTAGACGAGTTGCGCGCCAGTTTGAATAGCGCCAACTAATACGCATTCGGGAAGTCGCTGTCTCGACATCCCATAATATGAAGTTCAGGTTAGCGCATAATAAGTAGTGCGCGATTATATAGCGAATTAATGAGGTAATGATGTCTTTAGAAAAAGTTGTTTATACTGCAAAAGCTAAAGCTACCGGCGGTCGTGATGGTCGTGCTACTTCCTCTGACAACGTGCTGGATGTGAAACTGGGCGTGCCAAAAGAGATGGGTGGCGCAGGTGGCGAAGTAACCAACCCAGAGCAGCTGTTTGCTGCGGGTTATTCAGCCTGTTTCCTCGGCGCAATGAAGTTTGTGGCTGGCCGCGACAAGATTGCGATGCCAAAAGATGCATGGATTGAAGGCGAAGTCGGCATCGGTCCAATTCCGAACGGTTTTGGCATTGAAGCCAGGTTGAATATCCATCTGCCAGAGATGGACGCAGCTGAAGCGCAGAAGCTGGTTGATGCCGCCCACATCGTCTGCCCATACTCAAACGCGACGCGTGGCAACATTGACGTCACGCTGAACATCATTAACTAATCGTTATTGATGGCAATTTGAGGCTCCTGCGGGAGCCTTTTTTACATCTAAAAAAACGCTTTCCACTTCGATTAGAAAATTTATCTGGTCTTACCATTGGTTAAATGTTCTACTGCTCGGCTTCGCGCCATCGCCCTTTCGCCAGTCGGAATCGTCCCGTTCCTGCACGTTGCGTCACGCTTTTTCCGCGGTTTAGCGAACTCTGCTGTCTTTAAATAGTCACATTACGGTTGATACAACGACACCAGGTCGGGAATACATATTTTCATGAATTATATTAAAAGTTTAACGCAGCAAAAGCTTTCTCTGCTGCTTGCATTATATCTCGGTATCTTACTGAATTTACCGATATTTTATCGCCGCTTTGACGGCTTTTTAACGAAATCAAATATCTCTAATTGGCTCTCTGCAGCAGCGGAAGTGATGGCGGCTGTGCTGCTGACCTTCTTCCTGATGCGTCTGCTGTCGCTGGGTGGGAAATGGGCTTATCGCATTCTCGCTACGCTTACCGTGATTATTTCTGTTGCCGCCGCCTATTACATGGCGTTTTTCAACGTGGTGATTGGTTACGGCATTATCGCCTCGGTGATGACTACCGATATCGATCTTTCCAAAGAAGTGATTGGCCTGCATTTCGTGGTGTGGATGGTGCTGGTTAGTGCGCTACCGCTGCTGCTGATCTGGCGCAATAATCTGAGCCATACGCTCATTGAACAACTTAAAACACCTGGGCAGCGTCTGAAGCCAGTAGCCATCATGCTGCTGAGCGTTGCGTTGGTGTGGCTGCCGATTCGCTACTTTGACAAGTTGCAGAAAGTAAATGAAGAGATCACCAATATCGACTTGCCAAGTTATGGCGGCGTGGTGGCGCACTCCTATCTGCCTTCAAACTGGATCGCCGCGCTCGGCCTGTTTGCCTGGACCAAAGTGGATGAAGAGTGGGATGGCAAAGCGCTGCTCGATCCGGCAAAAGAGTTTACTTACGTCGCGCCGCCAGGCATCGACGATACCTATATGGTGTTTGTGATTGGCGAAACCACGCGCTGGGATCATATGGGCATGCTCGGCTACGACCGTGATACCACGCCGAAGCTGTCGAAAGAGAAGAACCTGGTCGCGTTCCGCGGCGAATCTTGTGATACCGCCACCAAGCTGTCGCTGCGCTGCATGTTCGTGCGCGAAGGCGGCACCATGGA
The DNA here is from genome assembly GCA_900068845.1 of Enterobacter ludwigii. Classification (GTDB taxonomy): domain Bacteria; phylum Pseudomonadota; class Gammaproteobacteria; order Enterobacterales; family Enterobacteriaceae; genus Pantoea; species Pantoea ludwigii_A. The sequence goes on along the minus strand of CEFQ01000003.1, from coordinate 117,023 downwards.
TAATCCGGGCCGCACCCTGAAAGAACAAAACGTTTTCGCGGTACTGAAGGAATTGGGATTCACCTCAGAACTGTTCGCGATGCAGAGCGAAGTGTGGTTCTACGATAACGCTGACACCAACAACTTCTCGTTCCGTGAGCAGATTGGTTCTGAGAAGCGTAATCAGGGTAAAGCGGTCGATGACATGCTGTTAGTGCCGGAGTTACAGGCATCGTTGCAGCGCTTCCCGAAAGGAAAGCATATGGTGATTCTGCATACCAAAGGCTCACACTACCTTTACTCGCAACGTTACCCGCGTGATTTCGCTCGCTATAAGCCGGAATGCATGGGCGTTGATGAAAAGTGCAGTAAAGCGCAGCTGATTAATGCGTATGACAACTCGATTTTGTACGTTGATACCATGCTGGACAGCGTGCTGGATCAGCTACGTGATAAGAAGGCGATTGTGTTCTATGCCGCCGATCATGGTGAATCGATCAGTGAGAATATGCACTTACACGGTACGCCGCGCGAGATGGCACCGCCGGAACAGTTCCGTGTGCCGATGATGGTGTGGGCGTCTGATAAGTATCTTGAGGACCCCACCAACCGCAGCAATTTCGAACGTTTACAGGCACAACAGCGCGTGGGTAAAACCCATCGTCATGTTGAGCTGTTCGACACCATCATGGGTTGCCTCGGTTATACCTCGCCGGACGGTGGGATTAAAGCTGCCAATAACTGGTGTTCGGCACCTGCGGCCACGCCGGCCAAAACGCTTTGATTTCGTAAGTCGCCATTTACGGCGACTGTTGCTCTGAACCCATTGAGCCGCAGAAGTTTAAGGCGCTGTTTGCTTTCCAGGCGATCAGTTGGGTTTTCAGTAAAAGGCATTGACGCTTTTTTAGCAGCGCAGTAATATGCGCCCCCATCGGCGAGTAGCGCAGCTTGGTAGCGCAACTGGTTTGGGACCAGTGGGTCGGAGGTTCGAATCCTCTCTCGCCGACCATATTTGAAGAAACCTGCTTTTATAAGCAGGTTTTTTTTCGTCTGTAATTTGAGGGATCTGCGCCGATAAAGCGAAGCCAAACGTTCAGGCGATGGGAAGGCGGCTCGGTTAGCAAAGCGTCCGCCGCAGGGATGCGGCGGCCGAGCTACAAGGACGTATTCACGCCGTCTTTGCGTTCGAGCCGCCTTTCCTGAGCAACGCACCGAGCAAAACGCAAAACCCAAAACTCATCAATTCGCCCATTCTATCCCTTAAAACCTGAATCCCTACCGTTATCCCAACTCACTCCTCTGCATCCCACGCCAAATCGAAGCTGCACGCTTATTTCGTGACACATTCTTCTTATGACCGGTTTATGCATCATGCTGATTTCTTATGCCATTTCACTAGCACATTCCGCTGCCTGAACGTCATAACGCACGCACAATCGTTCAGATATTCAACATTTACCAATAAGTTTTGTGTGTTTTTTAGCGGTGATAATCACTGTCATTTGGCTAGATAGCCAGATAATCACGCGGCATTGAGTGCTTTATCACCTTTTTTAATTTTGGCTTACGCCTGGAAGGGTGTTTTTTATCGTTGCTTGCACTTACTCACACTCTGTGTAAATAACCCCACACTGTATTGACGTTCATTGCAACTGTTGACAAATTGATGCGTCAATAAAATGTAGAGACGGACGTGTCTGGTAGATTCCACGGTGCCAGTGCAACAACTATAACCGCTCACATTTTGCTTACGCTTAATTGACCTGCCCGAACCGCATAAAAAAATCAGAGGTCGGGCGACGCACACAACATCACATCACAATGGAGCAAAACATGATCAACTCCCTGGCTAAATCCAGGATGCTGAAGGTCGGTCTCAGCCTGATTGCTATGACCGTTGCCGCTAGTGTCCAGGCGAAAACCCTCGTTTATTGTTCAGAAGGTTCGCCGGAAGGCTTCAACCCGCAGCTCTTCACTTCGGGCACCACCTACGACGCAAGCTCCGTGCCGATCTACAACCGTCTGGTTGAGTTCAAAACCGGTACTACCGAGCTGCAGCCTGGCCTGGCCGAAAAATGGGATGTTAGCGCGGACGGTAAAACTTATACCTTCCACCTGCGTCAGGGCGTGAAGTGGCAAACCACGAAAGATTTCAAGCCAACTCGCACCTTTAATGCCGATGACGTCGTGTTCTCCTTCGAGCGTCAGCTCGACAAAAACAACAAATATCACGGTGTTTCTGGCGGCAGCTACGAATACTTCGAAGGCATGGACATGCCGAAGCTGATCGCCAAAATCGAGAAAGTTGACGATCACACCGTACGCTTCACCCTAACGCGTCCTGAAGCGCCGTTCATCGCTGACCTCGGCATGGACTTCGCCTCTATTCTGTCTAAAGAATATGCGGACAACATGCTGAAAGCGGGCACGCCTGAGAAGCTGGACCTCAATCCAGTGGGCACCGGTCCATTCGTACTGCAGCAGTATCAGAAAGATTCGCGCATTCTGTACAAAGCCAACCCAGACTTCTGGGGCACCAAGGCGAAGATTGATCGCTTAGTGTTCTCCATCACGCCAGATGCTTCTGTGCGTTATGCGAAACTGCAGAAGGGCGAATGCCAGGTGATGCCGTACCCGAACCCGGCCGACATCGCCAGCATGAAGAAAGACGACAAAATTAACCTGATGGAGCAGCCGGGTCTGAACGTCGGTTACCTGTCGTTCAATACCGAGAAAAAACCGCTGGATAATGTGAAAGTGCGTCAGGCACTGACCATGGCGGTGAACAAACAAGCCATTATCGATGCCGTTTATCAGGGTGCTGGCCAGGCCGCGAAAAACTTGATCCCACCAACAATGTGGAGCTACAACGACGACATCAAAGATTACGCTTACGATCCTGAGAAAGCGAAAGCGCTGCTGAAAGAAGCCGGTATGGCGGATGGTTTCTCAATCGACTTGTGGGCAATGCCGGTTCAGCGTCCATATAACCCGAACGCACGTCGCATGGCGGAAATGGTTCAGGCTGACTGGGCGAAAATTGGCGTGAAAGCCAAAATCGTCACCTTCGAATGGGGCGAGTACCTGAAACGTGCCAAAGCCGGTGAACACCAGACCGTTATGATGGGCTGGACCGGTGATAATGGGGATCCGGATAACTTCTTCGCCACGCTGTTCAGCTGTGCAGCGGCGAAAGACGGTTCTAACTACTCACGTTGGTGCTACAAGCCGTTTGAAGATCTGATTCAGCCTGCGCGTGCTGAAGCCGATCACAACAAACGTATTGAACTGTACAAACAGGCTCAGGTAGTGATGCATGACCAGGCTCCGGCGCTGATCATCGCTCACTCAACCGTATACGAGCCAGTGAGCAAGAAAGTCTCTGGTTATGTGGTAGATCCATTAGGTAAACATCACTTCGAAAACGTCGATATCCAGGAATAACCTTTCGGATTATCGCGGTTAGGGCCAGCGTTGCTGGCCCTCGGGCGGCCTCTTCGTCGCCCGCACTCCGCACTTTTTTTCCGGTAAATTCTACTATTGAAGCGCTTCTTGCGTCGCGTCCGCCCATGGCTGGCTGCGAGTGTTGAGCAATGTTGTCCCCGGCGGTAACGCTATGGGAAATGTCAGAGAACCAGGCTTATGCTGCAATTCATACTCCGACGTTTGGGCCTTGTCATCCCAACGTTCATCGGTATCACGTTATTGACCTTCGCGTTTGTCCACCTGATCCCCGGCGATCCGGTACTGATCATGGCCGGTGAACGCGGTATCTCCCCCGAACGTCACGCGCAATTGATGGCGCAGTTTGGCCTCGATCAGCCGATGTGGAAGCAATACATCACTTATATCAATGGCGTATTGCACGGCGATCTTGGCATCTCGCTGAAAAGCCGTATCCCGGTCTGGGACGAATTCGTACCACGCTTTAAAGCCACACTGGAACTGGGCATCTGCGCCATGTTATTCGCAGTGGCAGTCGGCATTCCGGTCGGCGTGCTGGCGGCGGTAAAACGCGGCTCAATCTTCGATCACACCGCAGTGGGCATCTCGCTGACCGGTTACTCCATGCCGATTTTCTGGTGGGGCATCATGCTGATCATGCTGGTTTCGGTGCAGTGGAACCTCACGCCCGTCTCCGGGCGCGTCAGCGACATCATCTTCCTTGATGATAGCCATCCACTCACCGGTTTCATGCTGATCGATACGCTGCTGTGGGGTGAACCGGGTGATTTCAAAGATGCAGTGATGCACATGATTCTGCCGGCCATTGTGCTCGGCACCATTCCGCTGGCGGTGATTGTACGTATGACGCGCTCCTCGATGCTGGAAGTGCTGGGCGAGGATTACATCCGCACCGCCCGCGCCAAAGGTCTGACGCGTATGCGTGTGATTGTGGTGCATGCGCTGCGCAATGCCATGCTGCCGGTGGTCACCGTGATTGGTTTGCAGGTCGGCACGCTGCTGGCCGGTGCGATTCTGACCGAAACCATCTTCTCGTGGCCGGGACTCGGCCGCTGGCTGATTGAAGCGCTGCAACGCCGTGACTATCCGGTGGTGCAGGGCGGCGTGCTGCTGGTGGCGATTCTGATCATTGTGGTCAACCTGCTGGTTGATCTGTTGTACGGCGTGGTCAATCCACGTATCCGTCATAAGAAATAAGGGGGAATCATGTCTGCTGTTGATCCCGCAAGCGTAACTGCTGCACCCAAGCCGATGACCCCGTTGCAGGAATTCTGGCACTACTTTAAACGTAACAAAGGCGCGGTGATTGGCCTGGTTTACATCATTCTGATGCTGTTGATCGCCATCTTTGCCGATGTACTGGCTCCGCACGCACCGGCTGAACAGTTCCGCGATGCCTTGCTGCATCCACCGGTCTGGCAGGAAGGCGGCAGCTGGAGCTATATCCTCGGTACCGATGACGTTGGCCGTGATGTGCTGTCGCGTCTGATGTACGGCGCGCGCCTGTCGCTGCTGGTCGGCTGCATGGTCGTCGTGCTGTCGCTGATTCTTGGCGTGATCTTTGGCCTGATGGCCGGCTACCTCGGCGGCGTGGTCGACGCCATCATCATGCGCGTGGTCGATATTATGCTGGCGCTGCCAAGCCTGCTGCTGGCGTTGGTGCTGGTCGCCATCTTCGGACCGTCGATCGTCAATGCCTCGCTGGCCATCACCTTCGTCGCCTTGCCTCACTACATTCGTCTGACGCGTGCTGCGGTGCTGGTGGAAGTCAACCGCGACTACGTCACCGCGTCGAGCGTGGCGGGTGCCGGTACGCTGCGCCAGATGTTCATCAATATTTTGCCTAACTGCCTGGCACCCCTGATCGTGCAGGCATCATTAGGTTTCTCCAACGCCATCCTCGATATGGCGGCGTTGGGCTTTCTCGGTATGGGGGCGCAGCCGCCAACGCCGGAGTGGGGCACCATGCTCTCCGACGTGTTGCAGTATGCGCAAAGTGCCTGGTGGGTGGTGACATTCCCTGGAGTGACCATTCTACTAACGGTTCTGGCATTCAACCTCATGGGCGATGGTTTGCGTGATGCACTCGACCCGAAACTCAAGCAGTAAAGAGGCACCGAGATGGCGTTATTAAATGTAGATAAGTTATCGGTGCATTTCGGCGACGAAAAAACACCGTTCCGTGCGGTTGACCGCATCAGCTATCAGGTCGAGCAAGGTCAGGTGGTGGGTATCGTGGGTGAATCCGGTTCCGGTAAATCGGTCAGCTCGCTGGCGATAATGGGTCTGATTGATTATCCCGGCCGCGTGATGGCGGACAAGCTGGAATTCAACGGGCGCGACCTGCAGAAAATCTCCGAAAAAGAGCGCCGCCAGCTGGTGGGCGCTGAAGTGGCGATGATCTTCCAGGACCCAATGACCAGCCTCAACCCGTGCTACACCGTTGGTTTCCAGATTATGGAAGCGCTGAAGGTGCATCAGGGCGGCAGCAAACGCACGCGTCGTCAGCGCGCGATTGATCTGCTGGACCAGGTCGGCATCCCCGATGCAGCATCGCGTCTGGATGTCTATCCGCACCAGCTTTCAGGCGGCATGAGCCAGCGCGTGATGATCGCCATGGCGATTGCCTGCAAGCCGAAACTGCTGATCGCCGATGAGCCGACCACCGCGCTCGACGTGACCATTCAGGCGCAAATCATTGAACTGCTGCTGGAGTTGCAAAAGCAGGAGAACATGGCGCTGATCCTGATCACGCACGATCTGGCGCTGGTGGCCGAAGCAGCACAGCACATCATCGTGATGTATGCCGGACAAGTGGTGGAAAGCGGTAAAGCGGTGGATATCTTCAAAGCGCCGCGTCATCCCTACACGCAAGCGCTGCTGCGTGCGCTGCCAGAGTTTGCCGCCGACAAAGCGCGTCTGGCGTCACTGCCGGGCGTGGTGCCGGGTAAATACGATCGCCCAATGGGCTGTTTGTTGAATCCGCGCTGTCCGTATGTGACCGATCGCTGCCGCCGCGAAGAGCCGGAGCTGCGCGACATTCCTGGCCGCCAGGCCAAATGTCACTTCCCACTGGATGATGCCGGGAGACCGACTTATGAGTCTTGAGAACGAAAAGCAGGATTACCTGCTACAGGCGATTGACCTGAAAAAACATTACCCGGTGAAGAAAGGTCTGTTTGGTCAGGAACGCCTGGTCAAAGCGCTGGACGGCGTCTCGTTCAACCTCGAACGTGGCAAAACGCTGGCAGTGGTGGGTGAGTCCGGTTGTGGTAAATCCACGCTGGGCCGCTTGCTGACGATGATTGAAACGCCGACCGAAGGCCAGCTGTTCTGGCACGGGCAGGACCTGTTAAAACACGATCCGCAGGCGCAGAAACTGCGTCGTCAGAAAATTCAGATCGTTTTCCAGAATCCGTACGGTTCGCTCAATCCGCGTAAGAAAATCAGCCAGATTCTTGAAGAACCGCTGGTGATCAACACCTCGTTGACCAAAGCGGAACGCAAAGAGAAAACGCTGGAAATGATGGCGAAAGTCGGCCTGAAAACCGAGCATTACGATCGCTATCCGCACATGTTTTCGGGCGGCCAGCGTCAGCGTATCGCTATCGCGCGTGGCTTAATGCTCGATCCCGATGTGCTGATTGCCGATGAACCTGTTTCTGCACTCGACGTCTCGGTGCGTGCGCAGGTGCTAAATCTGATGATGGATTTGCAGCAGGATTTAGGGTTGTCCTACGTCTTTATCTCGCATGATTTGTCCGTGGTGGAGCACATCGCTGATGAGGTGATGGTGATGTATCTCGGCCGTTGTGTAGAGAAGGGCAGTAAAGAGGCGATCTTCAGCAATCCTCGCCACCCTTATACGCAGGCGCTGCTGTCGGCGACGCCACGCCTCAACCCGGACGATCGCCGCGAGCGTATCAAGCTGACGGGCGAACTGCCGAGCCCGCTTAATCCGCCGCCGGGCTGTGCGTTTAACGCGCGCTGCCGCCGCCGTTTTGGTACCTGCGTGCAGCTGCAGCCGAAACTGAAGCAGTATGGCGATCAGCAAATCGCCTGCTTCGCGGTTGATCAGGATGAAAACCAGCCAGTAGGCGTGTAATAAACGCACGCCATTAATGGATAAAGGCTCCTGCGGGAGCCTTTATTTTCTCTCCTTTAATACTTCAGGGAAATTAACGGCCGAAACCCATTATGGCTTCCTTGGCACAAAAGCATTACGCGCCTGCATCAGTGAACGATTGGTCCTAACCAGGATATAAAGCGTAAAGGCAAATTCTTATTTTTGTCAGGATTGCGTGAGCTTTGCCACGCCGGAATAAAAGCCAAAATTTGCACTACTAACGCGTTTTTTCAGTGGGTTAGCTAAAAGCCACCTGCGTGATTATTTCAGTTAATTGGTACTAATTAATTTCTGACAATAAATATTTGCACACTTCTTGCATCTCCGCTTTTTCAATCTTAAAGATAGAATTCTTTTGTAGAATGCGATGGTTTAATAATCAGAATTTTCTCACCGTCTTTTAATGTGTGTGATATATTCGCGGAAAATTCCCTCCCGTTTTTACAGGCTCTGATCATGAAGAATTACGACGATCTGCAGCGTTTTAAAGAGAAAACGCAGACGCTTGACATCGCTTTTAAGGATATGTCCGGTCAATCGCAGGAAGCCGAGCACAGTCAGTGGGCATTACTGCGCCAATTGACCACCGATCAAGAGCCTGACTTAGGCAGCGGTCAGCGAGTCGATATGCTCCAGCCACATCCTATTAGCGGTGATGAATTTAGCGCACCGCCGGAGCCCGCTCAGGCGGCACCAGCCAGCACGTCGCGCGGATCGATTCTCGACAGTTTAAGCACAGCTGCAGCCGCACCCCCGGCGAGCAGTTCATCGCTGTTTCCACCCGCGAAATCTGCCTCATCGGCTATGCCGTTAGCACCGAAAGCGACGCGGGTGGAGCGCCAGGCCGCAACTTCACTCTTTCCGCCGGCGAAACCTGCCGCTGTGCCGACTGAGCAACCTGCTACTGTTGCCACGCCTGCGCCGATCGCGCCTGCACCTGCACCAACACCCACCTTTGCTGCACCGGTTGAACCGGCACATGCGGCAGCGTCTGCACCGTCCCGTTTTGGTGCTCTGTTCCGCTCGCGTCCAGCTGAGCCGGCTAACCTTGCCAAAGAAACACCGTTAAAACCGCTATTGGAGAAGATTGCGCTATGCCGTTAGTTTGTGTGTGCTCGCCAAAAGGGGGAGTAGGGAAAACCACCATGGCGGCCAACCTTGCGTGGAGTCTGGCTCGCGCTGGCAGCAAGGTATTGGCAATCGATTTTGATGTTCAGAACGCCCTGCGCCTGCATTTCGGTGTACCGCTGAATGATGGTCGCGGCTTTGTGGCGCGCTCGGAAGATCAGGCCGACTGGAGCCAATCCATTCTGACCACTGGCGGCAATATTTTTGTCATGCCTTATGGCGATGTCACCGAAGCGCAGCGTGAACGATTCGAAGAGAACCTGGTAAAAGATCCGCATTTCCTGAAGCGTGGATTGGACACAGTGCTGAATTACCCTGGGCTAGTGATTATTGCCGATTTTCCTCCAGGTCCGGGTCCTGCGCTTAAAGCCATGACTGCACTTGCCGATATGCATTTAGTGGTGATGTTGGCCGATACCGCCTCGGTCTCTTTACTGCCGCAAATAGAAAATGATCGCATGATAGGTCAGCCACTAAATAATAAACAGGGTCATTATTTTGTCCTTAATCAGAGCGATAATCGCCGCAATATTAGCCGTGAAGTCACGGAATTTATGCAGCAGCGTCTGGGTGAAAATTTATTAGGCGTGGTACATCGCGATGAAAGCGTCGCGGAAGCCAATGCTTCGCAACAATCTGTTTATGATTTCAGCCCGGCTTCTGCCGCCGCGTTTGATATCGAATTAGTGGCGAAACGCGTAGCTAATATCCTGAATATAACCGTGGGTAACGGTGAAGTTCAGGCACCGATTCGCAGCCATTATTAATAATGAGGCCGTAACCGGCCACATAAAAACAATACAGCTCCTTCAGGGTGAATCATGAGTAAACTCGGATTTTACCTGCTGCTGCTGGTGCTTGCACCGGTAGCAGCGGTAATCGTCATCACGCCTATGGACAGCCAGAAGCAATATATATTTGGCTTAATCAGCATCGGGATGATGTTTTTATTGGGCTTCAGCAAGAGCCGAAAAATAACCGTGGTGATGGTTATCCTTTCTGCGCTGATGTCGACTCGATATATCTGGTGGCGCACCACCGCGACGCTGCAGTTTAATTCAGAGATTGAAGCGATTCTGGGTATCGGCTTATATCTGGCTGAACTCTACGTCTGGCTGATCTTAATTCTCGGCTTCCTGCAAACGACCTGGCCATTAAAACGCACCATCGAACCCTTGCCGGATGATACCCGCCTGTGGCCGACGGTTGACGTCTATGTGCCGACCTACAACGAAAGCCTCGACGTGGTACGTGATACCGTGCTGGCGGCGCAGTGTATCGATTACCCGCGTGACAAGCTGAAAGTCTATTTGCTGGATGACGGCAAACGCAGCGAGTTTGCGGTATTTGCCGCCGATGTGGGTGTGGGTTACATCACCCGTGACGACAATAGTCACGCTAAAGCCGGTAACCTCAACCACGCCATGAAGATCACCAAAGGTGAGCTGATTTGCATCTTCGATTGCGATCACGTGGCCACACGCACTTTCCTGCAGGCAACGGTGGGTCCCTTCCTGAAAGATCCGAAGCTGGCGCTGTTGCAAACCCCGCACTACTTCTATTCACCGGATCCGTTCGAACGTAACCTGCGCGCGGCGCGCAGTATCCCGAATGAGGGTTCGCTGTTCTACGGCCCGGTCCAGCAGGGTAACGATAACTGGAATGCCACCTTTTTCTGCGGCTCCTGTGCGGTGATACGCCGTAGCGCGCTGGAAGAGATTGGTGGTTTTGCCGTGGAAACCGTGACCGAAGATGCACATACCGCACTGAAAATGCAGCGCCTTGGTTGGGGTTCCGCCTTCCTGGCGATTCCATTGGCCGCTGGTCTGGCAACGGAACGTCTCGGCCTGCACGTAGTGCAGCGTAACCGCTGGGCGCGCGGCATGACGCAGATCTTCCGCGTCGATAATCCGCTGTTTGGTCGTGGTTTGAAGTGGCAGCAACGCCTGTGCTACCTCAACGCCATGCTGCACTTCCAGTTCGGCTTGCCGCGCGTGGCGTTCCTGACGGCACCGCTGGCGTACCTGCTGTTCAACCTGAACATTATTCACTCGTCGGCGTCGCTGATTTTCGCCTACGTTTTGCCGCATCTGGTGATGTCGCTTTACGTCAACTCGCGCATGAACGGCAAGTTCCGCTACACCTTCTGGGGCGAAATCTACGAAACCGTGATGTGCTTCCACCTCATTATCCCAACGCTATTGACCATGCTGGCACCCAAGCGCGGAAAATTTAACGTAACGGATAAAGGTGGTTTACTCGATCAGGGGTTCTTCGACTTCCACATTGTGCGTCCACACGTCATTGTCGCGGTGCTACTGTCGATTGGCATTATCGCTGGCGTGGTGCGCGCCACCGCACATGACTACTTTGGTGTCGATCCTTACGTTATTGCGCTTAACGTTGGCTGGGCGGTGTTCAGCCTGATTATCCTGATGGCGGCGATTGCCGTGGCGCGTGAAACCAAGCAGGTGCGCAAAACCATCCGTATTGAGGTGCAAATCCCGGCAGTGATTCACTATGCCAGCGGCATCTCTTCACGCACGCAAACCAGCGATCTGTCGATGGGCGGCGCACAGCTGGATGCGCCGGACAATCGGCACGAGCAGGATGAAATCGAAGAGATCGATCTGCTGCTGAAATCGGGCACCATCACTATTCCGGTCAGTAAAATCTCCGGCGATGAAGAGAGTATTCGTCTGCGCTTTGGCGATATGCCGCTGTCGCGCCGCCGTGAGCTGGTGCGCGTGGTGCTGGCGCGTGCCGATGCGTGGATTCAGCCCGAGTACAAGCAGGACAACCCGCTGGTTTCACTGGGCACCATTATTCGTACCGTATTTGAGCTGTTCTGGCTGACCTGGAAAGATCGCCGTGAGAAGCGTAAGCGTGACAACCCGCCCGCGGTAAAAGAGGACAGCGCTGCATGAAGAATTTGACGCAAACGTTGCTGGCAAGTTCGCTGGCAACGGCGCTGCTGCTCGCGCCAGCGTGGGCCGAAACCCCGCCAGTCACTCAGGATAGCTCTGTACTCTCTGATGTGCCGCCACCGCAAGGCATTGAAAGCGCAGCCGATCAGCAGCTGCAACAGGCGGCAGGCGCTGCTCCGTACGCGCCAGCGGAAACCGCACCCGCCACGGAAAACGCTGCGCCAGTAGAGCCTGAGGCAGCGCCAGAAGGGGTGCTGCCAACGGTTACGCCAACCGCACCGGCGGAAATGCCAGACACCTCTTCTGTGACGCTGCTCAACCAGCCGATCAGCAGCACTGTTTCGGTGGCGCAGATGGGCCAGCCGCGCGGCATTACGCTCACTGGCGGTCAGCTGCAATCCGGCATCGTGTTTACGCTGCCAGGCGATGAAGTGATCACCAACGCGCGCCTCAATCTGTCGTTGCGCGTCTCGGCGGCACTGGCAGCGCGTAACACTTCGCTGCAACTGATGCTCAACGGTCAGCCGCTTGGCACCTTGCCGCTCGGCTCCAGCGACAGCGATGTCAGCGACTACCAGCTGGATATTCCCGCGGCGATGGTGGTGGCGAGTAACAACCTCAGCTTCAAGATTAACGATGCCGATAAGTTGCTGTGTGAGAAAGAGAGCGCGCAGCAGTATCAGGTAACCATTTTGCCCAAAACCACGCTGAGCCTTGAAGGCCAGCAGCTGAACATTGGCACCAGTCTGCGCAACTTCCCGCGTCCGTTTATCGATACGCAGCGCATGACGCCAGCCAGCGTCACCTTTGGCTTTGCCGCCAATGTCGCGCCGGATAGCATCAGCGCGGCTGCGCTGGTGGCATCGTGGATGGGCATTCAGTCGGATTATCGTGGCATCCGTTTCCCGGTGGTGCGCGGCGATCTGCCTGAACACAACGGCATTCTGATCGGCCATCCGGGCGATAAGATTGGCACCGTGACCTTGCCAGCGACCAACGGTCCGCTGTTGCAGGTGATTGATAATCCCAACAATCCGATCTATAAACTGCTGTTGGTTGTCGGCGCGAACGACGATCAACTGCGTCAGGCCGCCAACCGCTTAACCACGCAGCCGCTGGCCACCGATGCTAACAGCCTCAACGTGCAGCCGCAGCCGATTGGCGTGCGTAAACCTTACGACGCGCCACGCTGGATCAACACCACGCGTCCGGTGCGCCTGAGCGAACTGCTGCGTAAAGATCAGAGCCTAACCACTACCGGCATCTGGCACGATGCGTTGCGCGTTAACTTCCGCGCCGCGCCGGATCTGTTTATGTGGGATGGCGACACCATTCCGGTGGAGCTGCACTATCGCTTCCCATCAGAAAGCTGGATTGACGAAAACAACTCCTTCCTTAACGTGACGATTAATGGCACTTTCCTGCGCAACCTGACGGTTAACAAAGTCGGCTTGCTGGAAAGCGCCTGGCATCGGCTGGGCGGCGATGCGCGTCAGGAGCATTACACCCTGAAGCTTGAGCCGTACCTGATTTACGGTGACAACCAACTGGCGCTTTATTTCAACATCAAACCGAAGGCGGACGCACCGTGCGGCGTGCTGCTGAACAACAACATTAAGAGCCGCATTGAAGAGGATTCGTGGATCGATCTGAGCCACACGCGCCACTTCACCATGCTGCCAAACCTCTCTTACTTTGTCGGCGCCTCGTTCCCATTCTCACGTCTGGCGGACTTCTCGCAAACCACGCTGCTGCTGCCAGAAAAACCGAGTGATGCGGAGATCGCCACGCTGCTGGATATGGCGTCACGCGCCGGTAACGCCACCGGCGTGCCGTTGCTGCAGAACCAGGTGCTATTTGGCCTGCCGAAGGGCGGCACCCATATGGCGCGTTTGCAGCAGAGCGATTTGCTGGCGGTGAGCACCACGCAGAACAACGACTTCAACCAGGCAATGCTGGCCAACACGCCGTATGAAACCAGCGGCAATACGCTGGGCGTGAAAGAGCCGAACACCTGGGACAAGCTGCGCGGCTGGCTGACCGGCGACTGGTATCGCCAGCAATTAGATGCCGATCGTTACTTCTCGTCGAACGAAGCGTGGCGCGGCTTTGTCAGCTATCGCTCACCGTGGAACCCGGATCGTCTGGTGGTGATGACGGTGGCGACCAGCGATCAGCAACTGCTGCGCCTGCATGAAGACCTGAATTCTGCGCGCATCAACGCCGGTATTCGCGGCGATACCGCCATCATCACCGATGAAAACGGCATTCGTAGCTTCCGCGTCGGCCCGCAATTCCCGAGCGGCGAAATGCCGTGGTACATGATGGTGGTGTGGTATGCCAACCAGCACTCGGTGCTGATGGCGTTGGCGGCATTCCTGCTTTCAGCGTTGGTCGGCGGTGGTGTCTGGGTGATGTTGAAACGTCATGCGTGGCGTCGTCTCAACCCAAAAGTTGATAGCAAGTCCGGCAAGAAGTAAGGATTAAAATAATGAAAAAACACCTGTTAAGTGCCGGTATTCGTTCTGCCCTGATTCTGGGTGGGGCACTGACGCTCTCTCAGCCGCTGCTGGCGGCGGAGAGTAGCAATCCTGCGTTGCAGGCGCTGTTCGATCAGGCGGCTTACTGGCATCAGAAAGCGCATGACGATCTGGCAAAAGCGTCGCTGCAGAAAGTGCTGATGGTTGAGCCGAACAACACCCAGGCGCTGTATCTGCTGGCGCTCTATTCGCAGCAGAGCGGCGGCACGGCAGAGGCGGCACAGTGGCGTGCGCGCCTGAGCGCGGCGTCGCCGAACGATCCGCATCTCAGCGAGCTGGACAACGCGCGCCAGCTGCAAACGATCCCGCAGGCTCAGCTGCAGCTGGCACGCCAGCAGGCACGCAGCGGCAACATCGCGGCGTCGCTGCAAACCTGGCGTAATACTTTCAGCGGCAACGAGCCGCCGCCGAGCGTGGCAGCCGAATATTATCTGACCATGGCGGGCGATCGTTCGCTGCTGCCGCAGGCCGTAGAAGCGCTGCGTCAGTTCTCTGCCGATCACCCGCAGGATACCGGTGCCAAACTGGCGCTGGGTAAAGCATTGACCTATCAGGAATCGACGCGCCGTCAGGGCATTGATGTGCTCGGTAGTCTGGCTGACGGGAATAAAGAAGCCGACCGATCGTTGCGTCAGGCGCTGCTGTGGCTTGGTCCGCAGGCATCGGATGCGTCACTGTACCAAACCTGGCAACAGCGCCATCCGCAAGACAACGCGGTGCTGGATTACTACCGTAAAAACGTTGGCGGCGCCGAGAAGGGCGCGGGCTTTACCGCGCTTAACAGCGGCGACGTCAGCAACGCGCAAAACAATTTTGAGAAAGTGCTGCAAGCCAACCCGCAAGATGCGGATGCATTAGCCGGTATGGGCTATGTCGCCCAGCGTGCCGGACGTTATGCCGAGGCGGCGGATTACCTGACGCGCGCGGCGCAATTAGGTGGCGATCAGAGCGATACGCGCCAGAAACAGGCCGCCGATGCGCGCTTCTACGCGCAGCTAGCGAGCGCGCAGCAGGCGCTGAAAAATGGCGACAGCGCGCAGGCGTTGGCGCTGAGCGAGCCGCTGGCGCAAGCCGAAGGCGAGAAAGGGGTATCTGCCAAACTGTTCCGCGCTGACGTGCAGCGTCGCAGCAATCAGCTCGATCAGGCGGAGCAAACTTACCGCGCCATCCTGCAAAGCGATGCAGACAATCGTAGCGCCAAAGAAGGCCTGTTCTATGTGCTGCGCCAGCAAAACCGGAGCGCTGAAGCGAATACGCTGCTGGCATCACTGCCTGATAGCGTGCGTCAAAGCGTGGCACCACGCGGCAGCAGCACCGATCCGATTCGTGCGCAGGCCAGGCGTGAAGTGGCGGCGGGCAATAACAGCGCGGCGATTGCCACGCTAACCAGCGGCATTCAGCGCTATCCCAATGATGGCTGGCTGCGTCTCGATCTGGCGCGACTCTACCGCGCACAGGGCAATAGCATGATGGCGGCAAATATCATGCAGCCAACCCTGCGCAGCGGCGCCAGTACCACGGAACTCTATGCGGGCGCGTTAAATGCCAGCGAAAGCGGCGCCTGGCAGCAGGCGAGCCAGTTACTGTCGCGCATTCCTAACGGCAGCAAGAACAGTGCTATGCGCGAGCTGGCGCAGCGTGTGAACTTCAATCTGCAGATGGCCACCGCCGATCAGTATCTGGCGCAGGGTTCGAATGCGGCGGCGGCCAACACCCTGCGTGCGCTGGCAGCAACACCGCCAGCTAATCCGGTTGATGCCGGTAATTTGGCAGAAAAGCTGGCGAAAGCGGGCGATCTCACCACTGCGGTTTCCGTGGTGCGCAGCAACCTGCAGCGTGGCGTTCAGGGTAACGCCGGTGATTACGCTGCGCAGGTGGCAGTGTTGAATCAGGCCGGTCTCAACACGGAAGCGCAGAGCTTCCTCAGCAGCCCAGAACTGCAGGCACGCAGCACGCCAACCCAGCTGGCGGGCATTCGCAACGGCTATGTCATTAACGAAGTGGATCGTCTGCGTGAGCAGAAACAGTATGCCGCCGCTTATGACAAGCTGGTGGGCGCGCTACAGCACGATCCGCAGAACCGCGATCTGATGTTCGCCATGGCGCGACTGTATCAGTCCGGCAAGATGAACAAAGAAGCCGGCGTGGTTTACGACTACCTGATGACGCAGGATACCGCGACCCAGGACGCGCGTACCGGTGCTATCAACGTGGCGCTGGCACAGAATGACGTCAACAAAGCCAATACCTTAACGCGCGGCCTGCGCAATGAGCAGTCGCCGGATCGCTTGCTGCTGTTAGCCCGCGTGGCCGAAGCCAACGGCGAACACAGCCAGGCGATGAGCTATTTGCGCACCGCGCGCGGTCAGCTGATTGGTCTGCAAGGCGCAGAAACGGGCAGCGTGCCGAGCGTTGGCGGGTTGGCATTAGCCGACAATCCGTTTATCAATCGCGGCACCTCGCCAGTGGGACGCACGCCATCCAGCTATGGCGCGGTGATGCCGTGGCAGTCGGCACCGGCGGCCACCAGCAGCGCCGCAGGCGTGACGCTAGCGAGCAACACGCCTGCCGTGCAGCAGAGCCAGACGCTGCGCCAAATCGACAACATGATGGATGATCTGCAAGAGAAAACCGGCACCTGGGTGCAGGGGCAAATGCAGGTGCGTGGACGCGATGGCGAATCGGGTTTAAGCAAGCTGACCGAAGCCAAAGCGCCACTGACCTTCTCCACCGTGCCGTTTGGCGAATCGCGTTTCGATTTCACCATGACGCCGATTTCTCTCACCGCAGGCAGCGCGGGTGGCGACGCATGGCGCCGTTTCGGTACCAACGCGCTGGAACAGGGCAAAGTGGTGGCGGCAGGTGGCGCGAAAATTGATGATGTACCTAACTCCTCTACTGATTCGCAATCGGCGACCGGCGTGGAGCTGAACATGGCGCTGAAGGGCGACAGCTACAAAATCGACATCGGCAGCACGCCGCTCGGCCAGGACTTGAGTACGCTGGTGGGCGGCGTGCAGTGGTCGCCGAAGCTGACCGACTTCCTGACGCTGATCCTCACCGGTGAACGCCGCGCGATGACCGACAGCCTGCTGTCGTATGTCGGCGTCGAAGACAAAACCAGCGGTAAACGCTGGGGTCGGGTCACCAAAAACGGCGGTAACGCCTTGCTGAGCTATGACAACGGCGATGCCGGTTTCTACGTCGGCGGCGGGGCGTACAGCTATATCGGCGAAAACGTGGCGAGCAACAACAGCGTGCAGGCCACGGCGGGTGCCTATGTGCGTCCGTATCATCTTGACGATCGCGAGCTGAAAGTCGGCATGAGTTTGTCGTGGATGGATTACTCGAAAAACCTCAGCTACTTCAGCTACGGTCAGGGCGGTTACTTCAGCCCGCAGAACTATGCGTCGGTGTCGTTCCCCATCGAGTTCAGCCGCAAGTTTGACGATCTGAAAGTGAATGTCGGCGGTTCGGTGGGTTATCAATCCTACAGTCAGGATAAGAGCGACTACTTCCCTAACAATCCGTCGTTGCAGGCGCAACTGCAAAGTCTGGCCGATCAAGGCTATGTGCAGAATGCGGTTTACAGCGGCGACAGCAAAAACGGCATTGGCTACAACCTGCATGCCGGTGCGGATTACAAGATCAACAAAGATGTCACCGTGGGCGGTCAGTTAGGCTACGACACCTTTGGCGATTACAACGAAAGCACAGCCAATCTGTACTTCCGTTACCTGTTCGGAGATTACTAATGAGTGAACAAGTGGCAGCACGCGTCAGCCATCCGCATCAGCCGGGCTGGTTTGATCTGGTGAGCGCGATGATTGAAAGCATGCTGGACAACGCGGGCGAGGAAGCAGAAGGCTTCCTCAACGGGGTCGGCGTATCGCTGGCAACGCGCTATCCTTTACCAGAAGCGCGCACCGTGCAGGATCTGGAGCGTGAAATGAATTTGCAACTGGCGCGATTTAACTGGGGCTTTGTGCAATTACAGCCGCAGGAGAATGCCATTCTGATTCAGCACTACGCGTTGCCTCAGGGCGACAGCAATGTGGGTGTTGAACGCTGGCAGCTGGCATTAAGCGCGGTACTAGCCGGCGTGTATGCGCAGTGGCTGCAGGCACAAGGTGGCAGCGCGACGGTACCGGTAACGCTTGAGAAGAACGACGGCGGCACGCTGCACTATCGATATCAATAGGATGCTGTAATGAGAGTGATGCGGTTCTGGCGTCAATGGATGCTGTGTTTCATGGTGATGTTTTTTAGCGCTCAGGCAGCTGCAGATGGCTGGAGTACTTATAAAAGCCGTTTTATGGACAGCGATGGCCGTATCAGTGATACGGCAAACAACAACGTTAGCCACACCGAAGGCCAGGGCTACGGCATGTTGTTGGCGGTGGCGCATGACGATCGTGCCACCTTCGATCAGCTGTGGCAGTGGACGCGCACCCATCTGCGCAATCCGCAGAATGAGCTGTTCTACTGGCGCTACACGCCAGGCGCTGCCGATCCGATTGCCGATAAAAATAACGCGTCCGATGGTGATGTGCTGATTGCCTGGGCGCTGCAACGTGCAGCGCAGAAGTGGGGCGGCAATTACCAGCAGGCGTCCGACCGCATTCAGCGCGCGATAGTGAAGCTGAATGTGATCAGCTACGGCGGGCATAAAGTGATGCTGCCGGGCGCGCAGGGTTTCAATAAAACCAGCTATGTGGTGCTCAATCCGTCATATTTCCTGTTCGAGGCCTGGCGAGAGTTTGCCGAGCACAGTCATCTGCGCATCTGGAATGAGCTGATTGATGACGGCATGGTATTGCTGAGTGATATGCACTTTGGCAAAACCGGCCTGCCGCTCGATTGGGTGGCGCTGAATGCCGATGGTTCGGTGGCACCGGCGGTCGGCTACTCTAACCGCTTCAGCTATGACGCGATCCGTATTCCGCTGAACATCTGGTGGTACGATCCGCAAAGCCTGCGGCTGGTGCCATTCCAGCGCCTGTGGCAAGGTTCGGCGCGCATGACCACGCCCGCCTGGTATGATGTGCTGGGCAACACCCCCGCGCCATACAATATGGAAGGCGGCCTGATCGCGGTGCGCGATTTAACCCTGAACCAAACTCAGTATCTCAACGACAAGCTGGCAGCGGATCAAAACTACTTCTCCGCCAGCCTGCAGCTGCTCACCTGGATGGCGTATCAGGAGAAGCGGTAAGTCTCATCTTTGACCTGGTCGCCATGAATGGCGACCCTACAAAACCTGCAATTTACCCGTAGGGTCGCCATTTATGGCGACCTATCCGCTTTACCGCCATCTGTTTCATTGTCAAACTTTTACCGCCTTTGTCTGAATCTCATTTCAATACACGTTTAATCCTTCATTGTAGGGATCTGATCAATGCACGCCCATTAGCGTCTATGCAAATTTGTCATGCTAAAATGTATAGACAAAAGTGTATGGTAGAATGTATACGGAACTTGAATTCGAGTGGGATCTCAGCAAAGCGGAATCGAATTACCGCAAGCATGGCATTCGCTTTGAAATTGCCGTGCGAATATTTGACGATCCTTTTCATTTGTCTAATCAGGATCGTTACGAGAATGGCGAGTATCGCTGGCAATCGATAGGTAGTGTTATGGGACACATCGTTATATTGGTGGCACACACGGTCCGTTTTGAGCAGGGCACCGAGATTATGCGAATCATCAGTGCACGTCCTGCCACGCGCAATGAGAGGAGGCGTTATGAGCAAGGTTAGAGTTAAACGTAGCGAATTACCGGCGTTAACCGATAAACATTTATCTGAGCTGGAAGCGCTGAGTCAAAAACCAGATTGCGAGATTGATTGCAGTGAAATTGAGCCTTTAGCTGAAGGGTTTTGGAACACATCTTCCAGCGGGCGATTTTACCGTCCGATTAAAACGCAGGCTTCAGTCAGAATTGATGCAGATGTGCTTGAGTGGTTGAAAGCGCCGGGAAAAGGGTATCAGACGCGTTTAAATGCCATATTGCGGGCAGCTATGCTTCGTGAGTTACAAAGTAAGTAGCAGCCTCACGGCCACTACTATTTAAAATCCGCATACGGCGTGAGCGGCTGCGGGGGCATGTCCATATCGCCGTTCCAGCCGCTCATTGAGTAGCGCATAAAAATCAAACCGTGGCTCGGGGTGTAATCCTTCGCCTGCTGAATATCCATCGCCAATCCTACTGACCAATGCGGCGTAATGCGGCGCTCCACCAGCGCCTGCAGCGTATAACCAAACCCCCTTCCCGAACTGCTGTCTGAGGTGGGATTCGACGCCAGCGCAAAGCCTGGATTGACCGGATAACGCTGCTGTCCATCGGTTTGCGATTGCGACCAGGAAACCGATCCGCCGAGGTCAAATGACCAGTTGTCGAAGCGCTGGCGATAGGTGACCGGCAGCGACAACGAGAAATACCGCTGCGGGCTGTAATAGCCGCCCTGGCCGAAGGTATAGTCGCTGAGGTCTTTCTGGTAATGCCACAGCATGCTGTTCAGGCCAACGGTGGCGCGGCGATTGTCTTGATTAATCAGCTTGTAGTAATAACCCGCCATCAGGCGTTCGCGGCTGTTATCCGCGACGTTTTCACCGCTGAGTTGATGCGCACTGAGATCGGCCCACACGCCATGCGCGCCGCCTTGATCATAACTCAGCCCCAGCGCGCCGCCGGTTGCGACCACGCCGCCCCAGGTTTTGCCGCCGTTAGCCGCGGGATCGCGTGCGCCTGCGTACGCCAGCAGCGAGCTGGAGATCGGTCGCCGTGATGCAGTGAACGTCAGGCCAATGTCCTTGACGTCGGTTTTCCAGCTGACACCGCCGACCCAGTTGCGGGTCTCAAAGCCGAGCGGCGTAGTGCCGAGATCTGCCGACCAGCGATCGTTATGCCAGCCCACGCCCAGCGCGGTGCCTTCATCACGCTGCGTAAAGTCGCGGCGACAACCGCCGGAATTGTCATCATTACAGCTGCCGAACTGCGCGCTGTGGCTGCCGTTCTCGGTGGAGAAGGTGCCCGCTGAAACCAGCACATGATCTACGCGCACAAAGCTACGCCCATCTGCCAGTGGCGTTTCCGCCTGCATCATGGTGGTGTGTGCGGTGAAATCGGAGGTGCCGCCGTTGCCTTTATTGCGCGAGTAATCCTGCTCGAGGGTGAAAGTGGTGTCTTGCTGGCGATAAAGATCGGCGGCGTCGCTGCGGATGCTGCGTTTTAGCCAGTTATCCTGCCCCTGATTGCGGGTTAACGCCGTATAACGATCGTTATCCTGCGGCACATCCGGGCTGATGCCGCTTGCAGCCATCGCCAGCTGATAATCCTGCTGCGCTTGTGCGGATTGGTGCAGCTGGCTTTCCAGCCGCGCCGCGTCGCGGTACACCAGCGCTTTTTCCTGTGATGGGGCTTGTTTCGCCGCTTGGGTTTTCAGCTCAGCAAAAATCTGTTGAGCACGAACTGCATCGCCACTGTTTTGCCAGGCGAGCGCCACGCGCCGACCGCTGTTTACACTTTGCCGTGCCACGCTCGCTGGTAAGGTTTCTAGCGAGCGGCGCGCTTCCGCTGTGCGGTGCAACGCCAACTGTGCTTCGATGCGATCCAGCGCCTCTTCGCCGCGTGCCAATACTTTCTTCTGCTCCAGACGGTTGGCCAACTCATGCATATTGCTGTCCCAGCGCGCGGTGGGCAGGCGATGCAAGGTCGTTAGTGCGGCATCATCGCGGTCGACGGAAGCCAGCCACAACGCAGACGCATACAGCGCTGCCGGTTCATGTGGATGCTGGCGCACCATTGCGTCCATGATCTGCGCACCCTGAGTTTCTTCGCCGCCATTGCGTAGCGCGCCAGCCAGTCGATAAGCCAGCCAGATATCATCGGGATTCGCCTGCGCCAGCTGGCGATATTTCTCCGTAGCCTGATGCCATTGGCCTTGTTGCGCCAGCGCATCGGCTTCGGCCATCAACGCATCGGTGCGCAGCTGTACCAGACGACTTTTCGCCGTGCTATTGCTGCGATCCAGCCGCAGCGCCTGCTGCCAATAGTTTTCTGCCTGAGCGCTGTTTTTCCGCGCCTGCGCCACATCGCCGAGACCCACTAACGCCCAGCTGTCACGATTATCCAACGCTTGCGCGCCGCGATAATAGCGTTCTGCCGCGGCCATATCGCCGTTTTTCAGCGCCGCATCGCCGTTGTTGATGGCCAGCCAATAACGGCTGGTTTGCAGCAGTGACTGCCACTTGCCGATTTGCGTGCTGGCCTGGCCGGCCTGAATCGCCTTCTCCAGCCAGCGAATAGCGGCGGTGCGATTGTTGGCCCGCGCCTGCGCCTGGCCCATCGCACCCATCAGTTCAGCATCGTTTGGATTGGCTTTTAGCGCCGCATTAAGTGCGGCAATGGCATCCGCGCCGCCGCCGGCATCCACCAGCGCTAAGCCCTGCATGCGCTGACGATACGCCGGATCGGCGAGCATTTTTTGCTGATGTGCCAGCTCTTGCTGACCGCGCTGCTGGGCATCGCCTTCGGTAAAGGTTTGCAGATATTGCTGCAGGCTGGCGACACTACGCTCGCTCACCGGCTGATTCTGGATTTGCTGCAGCCACAGCTCGGAGGCGGCATCGCGTCCGCCATTACGATTCGCGAGGCGGCGCAGCTGCGTGAAGGCTTCTCCGGGCTGATTGTTATCAAACGCCATACGCGCCAGCTGCAACTCGACGCCGATGTTGCCCGGATAGCGCAGCTCCAGCGCCTGCAACTGTTGATACGCCTGCGGTTGCTGGCCGGGTAGACGCGCCACCAGTCGCCAATACTCCAACGCGGTATTCACATCCGGGAACACGCCGTGGAACAGCGCATCCCACGCGGTTTTGGCGTCGGCGAGGTGTCCGGCAGTGGCCAGTAATCGCGCCTGCTGCAGCTGTTGACGACCTTCCGTGGTCACCAGACGCAATCCGGCTACGGATTCGTGCGTGGCGGCAGCATTCGGTGCCACGCGCTGCAGTTCATCCAGCAGTTTTTGCGCTTTGGCCTGATCGCCCTGACGCAGCGCCATGCGGATTTGCGCCGCCAGCACCTGCGGATTATCCGGATCGATTTTCTCCAGCCGATACAACGATTGCTGCACCAGATCGAGTTTGTTGGTCGATTCGCCAGTGCGAATCTGCATCAGCAGCCACTCAACCGGCGCAACCTGTGGACCGATTGGCGCGGCAATCGAACTTGCCCATGCCCCGAGCGTGCTGCCAATCAGTAATCCCAGCCGCAGCTTATTCATCGTCATCCAGCTCGGCCAGACGGCGACGGCTTACCATGCGCATCAAGCGCCAGGCCATCAGCGCAAACAGCACCACGACAACGACCGCGCAAATCGCCAGCCACACCGGATGCGTCGCCAGCAGATTCCATAAGCGCTCCCACCACGGCAGGTGACCAACGAAATAGGTGTCGCCGACGCGCACGCTGTTCACGCCTGATTCACGGATCACCGTGGCGGAACCGAACACCGCCGCGCGTTTGCCGCTGTCGAGCAGCGCGTTATTAAGCAATTCCCAGCCGCGCGGGCTGTCGGCCAGCAGCGCCACGACGCTACGCTGATCGTTGAACGGCGACTGGAAGCCGATAATGGCGCCCATCGGCCCCCGTGAGCGGATGATGGTTTGGCTTTCCACAGCGCGTTCGCTGGCGGAAACCGGCACGTTAGCCGCCGCATTCGATCGCGCGGGCATGCTGATCCAACTGCGTGCGGCATCGGCCAGCAGCGGGATCTTCGTATCGTCCTGCAGATCCTGCGGAATGCCGCCGATCATTAGCACATCGGCATCGGTTGCTTTCGCCTTGCTCCAGTCATCGCTCATCTGCACGCGCAACGCGGGATAGCCGGTTTGCGCGCCGATGCTGCCCAGCGCATTCAGCATAGTGGTTACTTCGTCATTACCCGGCTTCGGCTGCACCAGCACCAGCGTTTGCGCCAGATCGGCGTAGCGGCTGTAAGGGAAACCGGCGTTGGCGAACGCACCCAGCGACGGCATTTCGATGTAATGACGATAGCCGGAGAAATCGATGCTTGAGGTATCGTCGATAACCACATGATGTCCCACCGCGGTGACGGTTTCGCAGCGGCCATCGGCGGTACCGCCAATAAAGGTGTTGGCGTAATCAAAGTTGAAGCGCAGCTGATTCACGACACCGAGGCGCAGTGCCGGAATGGTCAGCTGACGATTGCTGTCCTGCAAACCCTGCATCAGCGGAATGTGCATCAGCTGTTGAGCGGCGGTATCTTTTTGCGTCAGCGGGTAATCCTGCATGAACTGGTTGTTGAGATGCACCGCCAGGCGCGAACCATCCTGCTGAATCGGCGAGGTATAGCGGTAGCGCAGGTCCATATCAATGCCGCGCGCACGCACCAGGAACAGATCCGGCGGCAGATTCAGCGTCAGGCTAATCGGATTTGGCTGCAAGCCGTCGCCCTGCAGCTGGTTTTGATACTGCGTCAGCTCGGCAAAGGTGGTGCGGCGATCGGTGCGTACCCAGTTTGGCGCATCGTAAGCCTCGCGGGCTGCCAGCAGTTTCACGCTGTCGATGGTTGAGCTGTCGCCGCGCAGCAGTAGCTGACCTTGGGCAATGCCTTCGACGGCGGTCAACAGATCGTTGTCATCCCGACCGAGAATCAGCAGCATCTTCTCGTACGGATTGTCCGGCTGATTCACCATTTCCACCGTCGGTTTCTCCACCGGCGGCAAATCTTTCAGGAAGTCGGGACGATGCGCGTTGGTGGCAAACACCACCGCATACTGATCGTTGGGGAGCTGGTTATACAGCACCGGGAAGGATTGTCCGCGCCACTGCGCTTTGCTGCCAAACCAGGAAGCCAGAATCCCGGCCGCACGCTGTTGCAACAAATTGGGTTGCGCATCGAACACCATTGGCAGCTGCAGCGGACGGCTGTCGCGCGTATCAAAGAACGGCTCCGGGAAATGCGACAGATCGTTCTGCAGCGGCAGCTTTTGCAGCGTCAAATCGAGTTTGCTGGCTTTGCCGATATCCAGCCAGATGGTGCTGTTGGCCGGGTTTTCACACACGTTGGCGTAGTGACCAACCAGTTCGAGGCGCACGCGGTTAAAATCGCTAATAAAGCGTGGATCGATGGGAATTTGCGTTTGATTCTCTTTGCCGAGCTGATCGGCGGTGACAGTAACCAATCCCACCAGTTCGTCGTTGAGATAGACCTTGAGCTGCGACAGCGTCGGAATCAGCGCCGGCGAGGGACGATAGCTCAGATTCAGCAGCGCGCGCGTCACCACTTCATCGCTGCGCACGCCGAACTCAATCTGGCTGCTCGGTTCGGTACCGCGCAGCGTCATGCTGCCCGGCGGCGGTGCGACCTGGTTAAACACCAGCTGACTATCACGCAGCGGCGCGTTGGCATCGACCAGCGCGTTCATCTCCTGCAGCGGCTGGGGTGCGCTCATCGCCCCATTGGACTGCGGCGCGGCCTGCGCCAGAGATACGCAGCCCAGCAGCAGCGCGGTGAACCAACTCAGTTTTCTCGTCATGGTCATATCATCAACTTAAGTGAAATCGGTATTGATCGTCGCAGGCTGGCGCGCAATACGCTGCGGCAGCAGCGTCGCCAGCCAGCTCACCAGCGCGGTGAGCGCACGGAATAAACGGCGCAGTGGTGCAGGCCCATACTCGGCCAGACGCAGATAGCCTTTAAAACCCAGCACCATAATGTCGGCCAGACTTTGCACCGGTTTATCTTCCGGGAAGCCGTCCTGCCACAGCGCCCAGGTGTCGGCGCGGGCGAAGGTGCACTGAATAAATTCGATGTGTTGGCGCGTGGTGAGTTGATGCAGGCGAATCCCGGCGCGACGGCCAAACACCCGCTGCACCTGACACGGGAAGCTGAACTCTTGCTGACCACGGCGCAGCAGCAGCGACACGGTTTCGTCTTCTTTCAACGCATCGGCCTCGCGCAACTCAACGCCCACGCCGCCGTCGGAGTAGTCGCGCAGTGTACAGGGCACCATATGTCCATCCTCACGCGCGATGGCGGCGGGCATGGCGATCTCCACACGATGCGCTTCGCGGATTTGACGTGCTTCGACGGAAACCGCCACCGCGCCGCCGAGGATAATCATGTTGTAAAGCACCCAGACCAGGCTGACCCAAATGGTGAGCATTTCGTTGGCCGGACCGTAAGCCATACGCCAGAAGGCCATGCCGATACCGGCAATATTCAACAACACCAGCATCATGTAGGGCTTGGTAATCACCCAATCGAGATGACGTTCCGCCACCAAACCGCCTTTGGCGGTGACGTTGAACTTGCCTTTGTGCGGATTGAACAGCGCCACCGTAGTGGGCCGCGCGATGTACCACGCCAGCACGGTTTCATACACTTCGCTCCAGAACGAATGTCGCCAGCGGCCCTGAATACGCGAGTTGGTCAGGCTGGTGTGCAGCATATGCGGCAGTACGTAGATGGCTATTGCCAGTGCGGGTGCGTAGATGATGTAGGCGTGGAACAGCAGAAACGCCAGCGGTGCCAGCAGGAAGATCAGGCGCGGAATCCCGGCGAGAAAGTGCAGCATGGCGTTGGCGTAACACAGGCGCTGCACCAGCTTTAACCCTTTGCCGAACAGCGGGTTATCGAGGCGGAAAATCTGCACCATGCCGCGCGCCCAGCGGATACGCTGGCCAATATGCGCCGATAGACTCTCGGTGGCCAGACCCGCGGCCTGCGGAATACGAATATACGCTGAGGTGTAACCCTGGCGATGCAGGCGCAGCGAGGTGTGCGCATCTTCGGTGACGGTTTCTACCGCAATGCCGCCGATGTGATCCAGCGCGGTACGGCGCAGCACCGCGCAGGAGCCACAGAAGAACGCCGCATCCCAGGTATCATTGCCATCCTGCACCAGGCCATAAAACAGTGAACCTTCGTTAGGCGTCTGACGGAAGCGACCGAGGTTGCGCTCGAACGGATCGGGCGAGAAGAAGTGGTGCGGCGTTTGCAACATCGCCAGCCGATGATCTTTCAGGAACCAACCCATCGTCAGCTGCAGGAACGAGCGGGTCGGCACATGGTCACAGTCAAAAATCGTCACATATTCGCTACGGCACACCGCTTTCAGTGCATGGTTGATGTTGCCCGCTTTGGCGTGTTCGTGAGTAGGGCGCACCACATAATTGACGCCAATGCTGGCGGCAAACGCGCGGAACTCCTCGCGTGTGCCATCATCCAGCAGATAAATGTTGAGCTTCTCCTGCGGCCAGTCGATGCCCATCGCCGCATACAGGGTCGGTTTCACCACGCTGAGCGGTTCGTTGTAGGTCGGCACCAGAATATCGACGCTCGGCCACGCGGTAATGTCCGGCGGCATCGAAACCGGCTGACGATTGAGTGGCCACAGCGTCTGAAAATATCCCAGCACCAACACCGCCCACGCATAGGTTTCGGCACCAATCAGCAGCAGGCCAAACGTCAGGCTGAGCGGATCGTCCCAGTTGAGGGTTTCGGTGTAGCGCCACCACAAATAACGGCAGGAGATTGTCAGCGACAAGACGATCAGCATGATGGTGGACAGGCGGCCCGGCACGCGACGCACCAGCATCGCCAATCCCCATAGCAGCAGCACGAAGACGAATTGCGTGGTGATGCCGAAAGGTTGCGAGATACACAACAGCGCCAACAGGCTGGCGACAATCGCCGCCACGATAAACAGCAGCTGGCGCAACCACGCTGGCAGCGCCTGAATACGTTGTTCGCTGCGCTGAGCAAAACGGGTTTGTTCCAGCCGTGCCGGTAGCGCGCCGAGCCACTGATACAGCGGCTCACGCCAACGCAACAGCGGCTTGACGCTGAAACCTTTGCGCGTGCGCTTATCAAGCGGTAATACCAGCATCAGCCACAGGCTTTGCGTGGCGTAGCGTAGCGCATCCAGCGGGCGCGGGCGCAGCGGCGAAATTTGCGGGTAGTAACGTTGACGATGCTGCAGGATGCGCTGCCAGCTGGGTGTTTCCAGCCGCAACAGCGACCAGGCGAGCACGCACCACATGAGATGTAGCGCGATGGTGAAGCGGCCCGCGCCATGCTGATGCGCCAGCTGAGCGCGGCGCTGTAGCGCCTGCCACGCCTGTGGCATCAGCAGCCAGCGTAATGGATTCACGCTGCGCCTCCCGCCACGTGCAGCAGCAGCCAGTTGGCCAGCGTGTTGATCTCTTCACTGGCCAGCGCATGTGGCCGATATTCGCCCACCGGCTGTTTCATCATTAGCGCTTCCGCCAGCGCTTCATCGCGATGAATCACCTGCGGAATCAGGTTTTTCAGCGAACTGATCCACAGCTGGTGCAGATCCTGCTGTAGCTGGCTGTTGGCGTTGAACTGGTTGATCAGGAACAGCGTGTGCGGGGAAAAGCGGGTGTGATGCAGACGCAACTGACAGTTGGCATCGAGTGTCAGCACCTGCAGCAGACGATCGGCGGCGGCAACAACGGATCGCTGCCACGGCAATAGATCCGCGGGGAGGTCAAAAATAATCCAGTCGTAGTGCGCTTTCAGGACCGGCAATGCGTGCAGCAGCGGTGCGGCAAATGCTGTGTCGATAGTGTTGATGCTGGCGCGCTGTTGCGGCGTTAGCGCGCCAAACGGCAGAAAATCCAGCCCCGCTTGATAGCGCTGGGCGCACTTTTGCCACGCGTGTTGTTCACACAGCGCGGGCGCCCAACCCTGAGGACGATCAAGTGGCATATTAAAATGGGCAGCCAGCTGATTTACCGGGGAAAAATCGATCACCAGCACCGATTGCTGCAGCGCGTTGAGCGCCCAGCCGAGCGCGGCGCTGAGGGCCGTGGCGCCACAGCCGCCGCGTAGTCCTTGAAGGGCAATAACCGGCATTAACGATCACTCTCCTGTGCCGCGTTTATTTCACGCAGCAACGGCCAGCGCGCCATAATGGTATTCAGGCGTGCTTCGCGGGCTATATCGATGTAGCGAAATGCGTTGAGAGAAAAGGCGTCACTCAACGCATTAATATCATCGTGTTCTTCAGCCTTGATTGCGATCGGTGAAAAGGCATTTTCATGTTTCATTACTTTTTTGCCACCCAAATTCGACAACGGATGAATTGTGGTTCTATTTTTTGTAAAGTCGGCGCCAAAATATTATTTCAGCAGTTCCCATCGGCGCCGTCTAGATTAAACTAGCCTGGAATGTATCGATCGTGAATAAAAGATGAAAAATCACTATGCGCTCGGCCTGCAACAGCTTCAGCAGGAATTAAATACCCTGCAGAAACCAGGGTTTTACTGGATTACCAGCCAGCGTCAGGAAGATGCACGAGCGCTGCTGCGTCAGGTGGTTAGCCAACAAGATGCCGCTACGCTTGTCAGCGCCGACGAGAAACCGCAGGCGCTGCTAACGCCCGATCCGATTGGCGGTCCGGCGCGCATGCCGTTATTTTCGCTGCCGGCCAATAAAACCAGTTTAAAGCGGCTAGAGAGTGATTTTTCCCGCGTGCTGAATAGCCGCAGTGGTTTAGTGCTGTTTTATAGTAATGCCGCGTTGTGGGGGAAATTATCGCAGGATGAGCTGGCTATTTGGCTTAAGCGCATACGCCGGTTGTTAACGCAAAAACAAATCACGCTGTTAATGATCACGTCTGGGACAGCAATTATTCACCTGCGTAATCATCTGCAAGCTTATTTTCGCCAGCTTGATGGTCTCGCACATTTAGAATTTCAGCAGGACAGTTGGCAATATCGAATTAACTGGTGGTATGCCGCCAATAAATTACTGGCCGACCGCGCTATCCGTTTGAGTTATGTCGACAATCAATTTATTGCCGTTAATGAAGCGGAACAACATATTCCATTAAGCCGCAACGATGAAAACCAATTCCTGGCGCATGAAGGTGTGCTGGAAGGTGCGCCACCGCTTTCTGTGCAGTGGCAATTATTTAGTGACAATGAAAGCGTATTTTCGCGCGCCCAGCAGGCGAACGCGGCAACCGTCATCTTTAGCCTGGCCCATAATCAAGACATGAATACGCTAGCGAAGATGGTCCATAGTTTGCGGCGTTCACGCGGTAGTTCGCTAAAGATGGTGGTACGCGAAATGAGTACCACGCTGCGCTACAGTGATGAGCGTTTGCTGCTGGCCTGTGGCGTAAATGCCATCGTGCCGACGGCGGCCAGTTTGTCGCGCTTTCTGACCACGCTGGAGGGAATACAGGGCCAGCAATTCTCGCGGCATGTACCCGCCAATCTCAACGCCCTGATGCAGGCGCTTCAGCCACTGCAGCAGAGAGGTTATTTGCCGCTGGAACCGTTTTGTGCGGCGGTGCAGCAGCTAATGAGCAACACGCTGCTGCCGGAAAATGACAAAGGGTTAATGGTGGCGCTGCGTCCGGTACCGCAACTGAAACCCGAACAGATTCTGACGTTGTGCAAACCACGACGTTTTGGCGATTTGGTGACGCTGGTGAACGACCGCCTCTATCTGTTCCTCTCTTCGTGCCGATTTAATGATTTGGATATCGCGCTGAAATCGATCTTCTCTCTGCCGCATGATGAGCTGTTTAGCAACCGCATTGTCTGGTTTGAAGACAATCAGATCGTGTCGGAGGCGGACAACATTCGCCAACTCACGCCGGTAGTACAGCGTGATGTGCAAGCTGATCCCCTTGTCGCCGCACCTGCCAGCGAGAATGCAGCCGCACCGGCTCGCGGCGCACAAACGCCGCAGCCGATTACCCTCAACCTTGATGGAGTAGGACACTCATGACGTTGATGGATTGGGTACAGGTGGCGATCTTGCTGTTATTGATTTTGCTGCTCCTGAAGTCACTGTTTGGACGCGGGCTCACGCGCAGCAGCACCCATCCGCTGCTGCGTTTGTTGCCGACCCGCGCGTTGAAATCCGAAGGGCTGTGGCAACGTAAAGTGAAAAAAACGGATAAACATGGATAACAGATTCACGATGCACGGTGCCTGGTGGCGCGGCCTTGGTGGTTGGAACTTTTATTTTCTGATCAAGTTTGCGCTGCTGTGGTACGGCTACCTCAATTTTCACGCGCTGAGTAATCTGGTGTTTCTGGCGTGGCTGCTGATCCCGTTGCCGGGCGCGCGGCTGCATCGCCTGCGCCAGTGGATTTCGCTGCCGATGGGCTTTGCGCTGTTCTGGCACGATACCTGGTTGCCGGGCCTCAATTCGATCATGAGCCAGGGCAGCCAGCTGGCGGGCTTCTCGCCCAGCTATCTGCTCGATCTTGCGAATCGCTTTATCAACTGGGAGATGATTGGCGCGGGCTTTGTGCTGCTGGTGCTGTATCTGTTTGTCGCGCAGTGGATTCGCGTCACCGTGTTGGTGTCGCTGATGCTGATCTGGCTCAATGTGCTAACCCTCGCCGGACCAGCGATGAATTTACTGCCGAGCAGCGCGGCAACGCCGACGGTGAAGCTCAATGCTACGCCGGCGGCGAAAGCGCCAGATGGCCTCGACCAATTCGCGCCGCCCACCAGCGCCAATCTGACCGCCTGGCTCAACCGTTTTTACGACGCCGAGCGTCAGCGATCTACGCACTTCCCAGACGCATTGCCAGCCGATTCGCAGCCGTTCGATATTCTGGTGATCAACATCTGTTCGCTATCATGGTCAGATTTGAATGTTGCGCAGTTGCGTAATCATCCGCTGTGGCAGCACTTCGATATTCTGCTCAACAACTACAACTCCGCTACCGGGTACAGCGGTCCGGCGGGGATTCGTCTGTTGCGCGCCAGCTGCGGCCAGAGTTCGCACAGCGATTTGTATAAAGCCACCGATCAGCGCTGCTATCTGTTTGATAATCTGGCCAGGCTTGGCTTCAGGCAGCAACTGATGATGGATCACACCGGCGTGTTTGGTAACTATCTCAAAGAACTGCGCGAAGAGGGCAATCTGCAAGCACCGCTGATGTCACAGGCCGGCATTGCGCCGGAAGTGACGTCGTTTGATGGCTCGCCGGTATTTAATGATGCGCAACTGATGCAGCGCTGGCTCGACGATCGTAGCAAGAGCAGCGATGCGCGCTCCGCGACCTTCTATAATCTGATTCCGCTGCATGACGGGACGCGCGAGCTGGGCAGCACGCGCAGCGCGGACTGGCAGCCGCGCGCCAAAGTGCTGTTTGATCAGCTCGATGCTTTCCTGACCAATCTGGAGAAATCGGGCCGCCGCGTGATGGTGTTGGTGGTGCCGGAACACGGTGCGGCGCTGCAGGGCGACAAGATGCAGATGTCGGGTTTACGTGACATCCCCAGCCCGGATATCACCCATGTGCCGGTCGGCATCAAGTTTGTTGGCATGAAAGCGCCGCATCAGGGTCAGCCGCTCAGCGTCGAGACGCCAACCAGCCTGCTGGCAATCTCAGAAATCGTGTCGCGCGTGGTAGATGGCCAGGTGTTTAACGCGCCGAACGTCAATATGTCGGTGCTGACCGATAATCTGCCGCAGTCGCCGGTGGTGTCGGAAAACGATAACGCGGTGGTGGTGATGTATCAGGGCAAGCCGTGGATCCGCCTGAACGGCGGCGATTGGGTGGCGTATCCGCAGTAAGTATCGATTTCAAATTTTTCGTCTGTCGTAGCGGCGCAATGTATTGCGCGATAAATCGCGCCGCTACACATCCCTGCACTTTTATCACCTGTATAATTCCGAATCGCTGCGCAAATAACCAAACTTGCCTATTTTTCGCCTTTATCCCGGCGAAAAAAACGCGTGAACTGGGATATACTCGCTGCGAATTTCATCTCATTACACGCCTTTAATGGCCTGGAGAAGTTTTGTTGCGCGTCAGTCGTTCTCTAACGATAAAGCAGATGGCGACGGTGTCCGCCGTGGCGATGGTGACCATCTGCATCTTTATTGTCATCCAGCTCTTTCACTTTGTGCAGCAGCGCAGGATTGACTACGCCCAACAAATGGAAAATGTGGCGCACACCGTGCGTCAGCCGCTCTCCGATGCGGTATTGAAAGCCGATATTCCGCAAGCCGAGCGCATCCTCAATACCCTGAAACCGGCCGGTATTTTATCGCGCGCCGATGTGGTGCTACCGAACGCGTTCCAGGCATTGCACGCCGATTTCGCGCCAGAAAAACCGGTGCCGCGCTGGGTAGCGCGCCTGTTTGAGCTGCCGGTACAAATCACGCTGCCGCTCTATTCGGTGGAGCGATCGGGCTTGCCGAAGCCGATTGCCTATCTGGTGCTGCAGGCTGACTCTTCGCGCGTCTATCAGTTCCTGCTCAGTACGTTGTCGACCATGATCACCACCTATCTGCTGCTGGCGCTGATTCTCTCAATCGCCATTAGTTGGTGTATCAATCGTTTGATTGTGCATCCGCTGCGCGATATCTCGCGTGATTTACAGGAGCTGCCGCCGCAGGCGATTCTGACCCACAAAATGACGCTGCCGAATAACCATCGCGATGATGAAATCGGCATGCTGATTCGCAGCTACAATCGCAATCAGCAGGTGCTGGAGTCAATTCATGACGAAATGAGCCGCATGACGACCCATTTCGCCGTCACGGATCTGCCCAACCGCGCGCTGTTCCTGGCACTCCTCGAACAGCATATGAGCCATCGCCATACTCGTCAGGCGTGGGGCTTGATGGTGATTCGCATTGAGACGCTGCAGGAAGCCAACGGCGTACTGAGCGATGAACAGCGCGATACGCTGATGTTGACGCTGGTTGAGAAGATTCGCAGTACCGTAGACGATCACTCGCTGCTGGCACAAACCGGTCCCAGCGATTTTGCCTTGTTGATGAAGCGCGCGCACAATCCGTTCCGTGCCATGCGCCTGGCGCGTAATCTGATGATTCGTATCAATCAGCCCGTTAACCTGCAACAGCTGCAGCTGCGTCCGAATGCCAGTATCGGCCTGGCGTTGCACGAAGAGAACAGCATCTCGGCCAGCGAACAGCTCGATCGCGCGACCTCGGCGATGATGTCGGCACGCCATCAGGGCAAAAATCAGATTCTGTTCTTCGATCCGGCGCTGACCGAGCGTGCGCAAAAGCGTTTAACGCAGGAGCACGACATCTTGCAAGGCTTGCAGGACGAGCAGTTTGCCCTTTATCTGCAGCCGCAAATCAACATGGAAACCGGCGAACTGGCCGGTGCCGAAGCGCTACTGCGCATGCGCATGCCGGATGGCAGCTACGGTTTATCGGAAGAGTTTATCGCCAGCGCTGAAGAGATTGGCGTGATTTCGGCGATTGGTCGCTGGGTGTTTGAAGAGGCCTGCCGCATTCTGGCTGGCTGGCAGAAGCAGGGAATTAACATTCCACTCAGCGTTAACATCTCGGCGGTGCAGCTGCGTGATGCCAGCATGGTTAGCCATTTGCAGGGCTTGCTTGAGCGCCATCGCATTGCGCCGGGCAATTTCGTGCTGGAAATCACCGAAACCGCACAGATTGGCGATGCCGAGCAGGCGATTGCGCTGCTGCGTTCGCTGCAGCAAACCGGCGTGGCCGTTGCACTCGACGACTTCGGCATGGGCTACTCCAACCTCAACTATCTGCATCAGTTCAAAGCGCTGCCAGTGAATAAGCTGAAAATGGATCGCAGCTTTGTTGCCGCGCTGCCGGATGATGACACCATGGTGCGCATTGTGGCGGCCATTGCCGACATCATTCACCTCGACGTGATTGCTGAGGGCGTTGAAACTGCCGAGCAGCGCGATTGGCTGCTGGCGCGCGGAATTACTATAGGGCAAGGCTACTTATATGCTGAAGCGCTGCCACTTAACGTCTTCAATCAACGCTGGCTCAAACACTCGCAACTCCCTGAATAATCACCTTGGTTATTGATTTTCCTTACAAAATTGTAGCGAAGCGCTAAGCTGAAGCGTTTCAGTTCATAGTTAGAGTTTTGTAACTTTTGTAAGGAATGTTAGGGGATATTAATCTTGTTAACAGGGTGTTATTTTCCTCGCCATCGGTAAGGTTTTACGCTTCTGGCGGCTTGCCGCATGCGTTCTCCACAACAATGGCGGTGTAAACCGTCTTACTGGACACCTGTTATGAAAATCTTAAAAAGCCTCTATTTTCAGGTACTGGTTGCCATTGGCATCGGCGTCCTGTTGGGCCATTTCTATCCTGAGTTAGGCGCGCAAATGAAGCCGCTCGGCGATGGTTTCGTTAAGCTGATCAAGATGATCATCGCCCCCGTAATTTTCTGTACGGTGGTGACCGGTATTGCCGGCATGGAGAGCATGAAAGCCGTTGGACGTACCGGCGCAGTGGCGCTGCTGTACTTTGAAGTGGTCAGCACCATCGCGCTGATTATCGGTTTGGTGGTCGTCAATGTGGTGCAGCCAGGCGCGGGCATGAATATCGATCCGGCCACGCTGGATGCCAAAGCGGTCGCGGTTTACGCCCAGCAGGCAGAGCA
Source organism: Enterobacter ludwigii (assembly GCA_900068845.1). Taxonomy (GTDB): domain Bacteria; phylum Pseudomonadota; class Gammaproteobacteria; order Enterobacterales; family Enterobacteriaceae; genus Pantoea; species Pantoea ludwigii_A. The sequence continues at coordinate 81,411 of CEFQ01000003.1, read as the reverse complement.
GCAGGGGATTGTCGCCTTCTTACTGGATGTCATCCCGAATAGTGTGATCGGGGCTTTCGCCAGCGGTAACATTCTGCAAGTGCTGCTGTTCGCCATTCTGTTCGGCTTTGCATTGCATCGTCTTGGCAGTGCGGGCACGGTGATGTTCAACGTTATTGAGAGCTTCTCGAAAGTGATCTTTGGCGTGATCAACATGATCATGCGTCTGGCGCCCATCGGTGCGTTCGGTGCCATGGCCTTTACCATCGGGAAATATGGCGTCGGATCGCTGGTGCAACTCGGTCAGTTGATCATCTGCTTCTATCTCACCTGCGTGCTGTTTGTGGTGGTGGTATTGGGTCTGATCGCCCGTTTTGCTGGCTTCAACATCTTTAAATTTATTGCTTACATCAAAGAAGAGCTGCTGATTGTACTGGGCACATCGTCATCCGAATCTGCGCTGCCGCGCATGCTGGATAAGATGGAGAAGGTCGGCTGTAAGAAATCGGTAGTGGGATTGGTGATTCCAACCGGCTATTCGTTCAATCTTGATGGCACCTCGATTTACCTCACCATGGCGGCAGTGTTTATTGCGCAGGCGACCAACGCGCATATGGATGTGTTCCACCAAATCACGCTGTTAGTGGTGCTGCTGCTCTCCTCAAAAGGCGCAGCGGGCGTGACCGGCAGTGGCTTTATCGTGCTGGCGGCAACCTTGTCGGCGGTGGGACATCTGCCGGTCGCTGGATTGGCGCTGATTCTCGGGATTGACCGCTTTATGTCCGAAGCGCGTGCGCTAACGAATCTGGTGGGTAATGGCGTGGCGACGATCGTGGTGGCGAAGTGGGTCGGTCAGCTGGATGAGAAACAGATGAATGCGACGCTTTCTTCATCGAAAAAGGTGAATAACGCACCAGAAACCGCCGCATAACCTGCTATTTGCGTTAATTTGCCGAGAAATGCCCGCTGTCGCTTGCCCTGACAGCGGGCATTTGCATAATAAACCCCATTGATTTTTTTCCCGATTTTTTACCTCGTTGCGCGACATCCTGACCTTCTCGTGGTCAAAGAGTCTGTTATTAAATAAACGTGGCGGCAGAATGCCGCACCGGTCACCCCAGATGTGACCGAACATGCCGCGCTAACGAGCGTTGATCTGTTTGAGTAGGGGTTCACATGCAGGGCACCAGAATTCGGCTTTTGGTTGGCGGATTGCTTCTGGCAGCGTCCGGTTTTGGCGTGCACGCCGAGACGCTCCAACCCGATCCCGCCTGGCAAGAAGGCAAACTGGACAATGGTTTTAGCTGGCAGCTGCTGACCACGCCACAACGTCCAAGCGATCGTATTGAGCTGCGCCTGATTGTTAACACCGGTTCGCTGGTGGAGAGTGCGCAACAAACCGGCTATAGCCATCTTTTACCGCGTTTAGCGATGGTGCATAACGCCACGCTGGACACCAATCAGCAACGTGCGCTGTGGCAACAAGCCATGGATCCGCAACGTCCGCTGCCGCCCGCCATCTCGTCATACGATTACACCCAATACAACCTGAGCTTGCCGAACAACCGCCCAGATCTGTTAAAAGAAGCACTCAGCTGGCTGGCGGCGACCGCCGGTAAAATGACGATTAATGAGCAGATTGTCTCTACAGCGTTAACGGCCACCGATCCGATTGCGACCTGGCCCGCCAATACGCAGGATGTCTGGTGGCGCTATCGCCTGAAAGGTTCGGCGATGCTGGCGCACGATCCGGGCGAGCAACCGCGCGCGCCAGTTGATATCGCCCAGCTCAACAGCTTCTATCAACAGTGGTACACGCCCGATGGCATGACGCTGTATGTGGTGGGGAATGTCGATAGCCGCAGCATGGCGGAACAGATCAATAAAGCCTTCTCGCCGCTACAAGGCAAACGTGTAGCGCCAGCCGTGTTACCGACGCTGTCACCGCTGCCGCATCAGCCGGTTAATCTGGTGAATGGTGGCATGAGTCAGGATCGTCTGTCGCTGGTGTGGGACACCGCGTGGCAACCGATTCGTGATTCACAGAATCTGCAGCGTTACTGGCAGAGCGATTTAGCGCGTGAAGCGCTGTTCTGGCACGTGCAGCGCACACTGGCTGATAGTAAAGCGCAAAGCGTGCAGGTTGGCTTCGATTGCCGTGTGCTCTATCAGCGCGCGCAGTGTTCGATCAACATGGACAGCCCAAATGCCTCGTTGCCGCAGAATATGAATCAGGTGGCGAAAGAGTTGGCGGCCGTGCGTGACAAAGGGTTACCGCAGGAAGAATTTGATGCGCTGATGGCGCAGAAGCTGCTGGAACTCAATAAGCTGTTTGCCACTTACGCCCGTACCGACACCGATATTCTGATGGGGCAGCGTCTGCGCTCGCAACAAAACTCGGTTGTAGACATTGCGCCTGAGCAGTATCAGAAGCTGCGTCAGACCTTCCTCAGCGAGATGACGCGTGATCAGCTCAATCAGGAACTGCGCCAGCAACTGTCGCAGGAGCTGACCATGGTGCTGATTCAGCCGCAAGGTGAAGCCGAGACTAACGTGAGAATGCTGCAGGAAGGCTGGGATAAAGTGATGAAGCTTCCTGATGCACCTGCTGCGCCTGCCGCTCCGGATGAAGTAAAGCCGGATAACAGCGCAGGTGCGGCGGAACAGGCCCAACCTTCTTCGTGATATCCCCTAAATAATTCGAGCTGCAGTTGCGGCTCGAATTATTGCGTAATGCCCATCGGTTAGTCACATCGCACATTCCGTAGCAGCGCGATTTATCGCGCAATGAATTGCGCCGCTACGATTTATGCGCGCTGCAATGTTGGTTTTCATCCCTTAACTGATGAGCATGACTCGAATTTTGGTGGGGATTACGTTTTGGCTCTAAGCCATTCGGTGACGAGCATCGGCCAGCTGGCGAGCGGTAAATCTGCTACGCCACGAATACCAAATCCGTGGCCGCCTTTCTGATAGAAATGAATCTCTACCGGCACCTTGTGCTCGCGCAGCGCGCTGAAGAACACCATGCTGTTATTCACCGACACCGATTCATCATCGGAGGCGTGAATCAGCAGCGTCGGTGGCGTTTGCGCATGCACGCGCGTCTCCAGTGAATACGCCTCAATCATTTTTTGATCCGGCCACGCGCCGAGCAAGCGAGTGCGTGCGCCTTCATGTGCCAGACCTTCGCGCATGCTGATCACCGGATAGAGCAATACCATCGCATCCGGGCGCGGCGAGAAGCTGTCGGCCTGATCCTGAACCGGATAGAGTTTGTCACCAAAGCGCGTGCCAAGGCTGGCGGCAACGTGTCCGCCCGCCGAGAAGCCCATCATCACGATATATTTGCCGTTCATACCACGCTGTGCGCGTTCACGCAGCACACGCACCGCACGCTGCGCATCGGCCAGTGGGGCGTCTGGGCCTTCATGGTGTCCGTCATACGGCAGGCGATAGGTCATCACCGCCAGCGTGTAGCCCATGGAGGTGAAAAAGGTAGCGAGCGCGCTGCCTTCACGATCGATTAACACGCGTTGATAACCGCCGCCCGGCGCCACCAGCAGCGTAATGCCGTTCGAGGTTTCTGGATGCCAGATGGCAATCTCCGGGCAGCGCACGCCGGTGGCTGCGCGATCGTAAGGTTCGTACTCTTTGGCGAGATCGACGATCTGCGGCTGAGCGCGCGAATCGCTCGCGCCTGGCGCATCACCGTGGGGCCAGATATTGATAATTTCTGTGTGCATAAGTCAGTCCTGAGCGAGTCATGTTGTCGTTATTCTTTTCGCGGCCGGAGAAACAGCATCCTGCTGTTATTGATTAAAACATGGTCTTTTTTGACGCTGACGTCCAGCCGAAAACCGCTGATTACGCCAGTTTCGGACTATGCCTGGCGGCCCGTTTTCGCTCTGTAACACGTTGAATTTAAATCGCTATGTTAAGCCAGGTTAAAGCCATTTGGCGGGTGATGTTACAGAAGTGGATGAGCTGAGCGATTAGCAGAAATTGGCAGGTAAAAATGCTGCGTTAAGCCAAACTTTGGGGGTGGGTTTGTTAGCATAGGTAATGAATAGTGCAGGGATTGTAGCGGCGCGATTCATCGCGCAATAAATTGCGCCGCTACGGTTGGTGCAGTTTGTTATTTTATTTCGGCATCGCGCTCAGCGGGATAATCGCGCCGCGATGCTGGATCACCGTGCTGGCGGTGAGATGACCGCGTGCGGCGGCTTCCTCGGCGCTGCCGCCGGCCAAACGCACCGCCAGATACCCAGCACTGAATGAGTCGCCTGCCGCCGTGGTATCGATCACTTTCTCTTTCGCCAGTTTGATGGCAGCCACTTCTCGCAGCGGTTCATCACCGACCGCCACCAGACAGGAGTCAGCGCCGCGTTTGATGGCAATCTCCTGCACGCCGGCTGCGCGTGTGCGAGCAATCACCGCGTCCAGCGGCTGTTCGCCCCACAGCAGATCTTCGTCGTCGAGCGTCAGGAACGCCATGTTGGTATGGCGCAGCATCTCGGCATAGGCTTGCTGAGCGCTGGGTTTATCGGCCCACAGACGCGGACGATAGTTGTTGTCGAAAATCACCTTGCCGCCGTTTTGACGACAGGCGCGGAGCAGTGCCATTAATTTGTCGCGGCTGGCCGCCGGCAGAATCGCCAGGCTGATACCGCTCAAATAGAGATAATCGTAGTGCGCCAACTGCTGGCAAATCTCATCCGCTTGCGCACTATCCAGCCAGAAACGGGCGGCGGCGTCGTTGCGCCAGTACCAGAAGGTACGCTCGCCATGTTGGTCGGTTTCGATGAAATACAAACCTGGCATTTTATTGTCGAGGCGCTGAATCAGCGCGGTTTGTACTTGTTCCTGCTGCCAGGCAGCGATCATCTGATCGCTGAAGCTGTCGGTGCCGAGTGCGGTGACATAATCGACACGCAGTTGCTGACTATCTGACTGACGCGCCAGATAAACCGCCGTGTTTAGCGTATCGCCGCCAAAACCGCGTTTGATATTCTCACCTTTCTCGGACAGCTCAATCATGCATTCGCCAATAATAGCGATTTTCTTCTGCGTCATGGTCTTCGGCCTATAGTGAATTCTGCCTTAGTCTCGCGTCTGGTATGGCAGTCGTCAATGATTTTTAAAACGATGTTTTGATTTAACTTAAGGCTGTAAACGCGCCACACTACGGTGATTTAACGGCCAAAGCGCGGTTTGTTTTGCCGATTAAGCGTGAAGCAGGCTGTTACACTCAACTATTCATGGGACTAACGAGATCGATAAAGTTATCCCTGCGATCGCCGATACTTGCCGCTGAGATGCTATTTGCAGGCACTCAACACCAACCAGGAAAAAACCATGGTGATGAAGAATTTGAGTCATCGGCTGCCTGTTTTAAATGAACTGGAGCAACAACAGGAAACGCGTCTCTTCTGGCAGCAGTGCCAACGATTCTATACTTTCCAGCCGATTTACCAGGTCTCAGGCCGCTTGCTGGCCATTGAATTATTGACAGCGGTGACCCATCCCTCGGCACCAGAAAAAAGGCTGTCGCCCGAAGACTATTTTGAAGCACTGAATATCGCGCAGCGGCTCGGTGTCGTCGAGGAACAACTGCAGCTGCTGATAAAATGGTCACAATTTTTCAATCAGCATCAGCTGGTGGCATCGGTAAATATTGACGGTCCAACGCTGATGGAGATTGAGCAGCATGAGTCGATTCGCTCTCTGATCGCCCAGCTGCCGTGGGTGCGCTTCGAACTGACGGAACATCATGCGCTGCCGCAGGAAGAGATGGTGGCGAAGATGCCAGAACTCGGCCCGCTGTGGCTGGATGATTTTGGCTCCGGCATGGCGAACTTTTCCGCGCTGACCGAACTGCGTTACGACTACATCAAACTGTCCCGCGAGCTGTTTATGCTGCTGCGCGCCAGTGATGAAGGTCGCTCGATGTTTTCAATGCTGCTGGCGTTAATCAACCGTTACTGTAACGGCGTTATCGTGGAAGGCGTAGAAACTGAAGAGGAGTGGCAACAGGTGCGCAGCTCGCCCGCCATGGCGGCGCAGGGCTATTTCTTCTCGCGTCCGGTGCCGTTTAGCGAACTGGAACGCATGGCACTTGAGCTTCCCTGATCCCGTTCCGCGGCGTCTCGACTATCCTTAGTCAGACGTGGAAGGGCAAGGAGGAAGCAATATGTCACGTACTCGAAAGATCCTGAGCTGGGTGTTCGGGATTTTTTTGTTATTGGTTGTAGTGATTGTGGTGATTATCGCCACCTTTGACTGGAACCGCCTGAAACCAACGATTAATCAAAAAGTTTCAGCCGAGCTGAACCGACCTTTTGCCATTCGCGGCGATCTCGGTGTGGCTTGGGTACGCAATCGCGAAGAGCCCGGTTGGCGCAGTTGGGTGCCGTGGCCGCAGGTGCATGCCGACGATGTGATGCTTGGTAATCCGCCAACCCTTGCTGACGTCACCATGGTGCATTTGCAGCGGGTCGAAGCGACGATTGCGCCGCTGGCGCTGCTGCACAAGCAAATTTACCTGCCATGGATCAAAATGCAAAAGCCGGATGCGCGGCTGGTGCAAACCGCTGACAAAAAGAACAACTGGACCTTCGATTTAGCCAGCAGCGATAGCAGTGATGCCAATGCTGCGCCTTCTGCCTGGTCCTTCCGCCTCGACAACATCCTGTTCGATCAAGGACAAGTGCGCTATCGCGACGCGATCAACAAAGCCGATGTCACGGTAACGATTAATCCGCTGGGCAAACCGGTGCCGTACGCACAGGTTGCGGGTGGTGACGATCAGCAAAAAGGCGCAGGTGATTTTGTCTTTGGCTGGCAGGCGAACGGTACTTACAACAATCAGAAGCTGGATGGCGAGGGTAAAATCGGCGGCATGCTATCGCTGCGCAGTAAAAACACGCCGTTCCCGCTGCAGGTGGATGTACGCAATGGCACCACGCGCGTGCGCATTGATGGCACCTTGCAGGATCCGCTTAATCTTGGTGGGCTGGATGTGCGTCTGCGCTTCGCCGGTGACACGTTGGCCAATCTGTATGGCCTGACTGGCGTGCTGTTGCCCGATACGCCGCCGTATGAAACCGACGGTCATTTGATTGCGCGTTTCAACGAGGAGAAAGGGCCGCTATTCCGTTACGAGAAGTTTAACGGCCACATTGGCGATAGCGATATTCACGGTTCGCTTAGCTATCGTCAGGGCAAACCGCGTCCAACGTTAACTGGAGAACTCACCTCGAATCAGCTGCGTATGGAGGATTTGGGGCCGCTAATTGGCGTCGATTCGGGCAAAGGCAGCGAGAAAACGCAGCAGGCCAAAGCGCAGCGCGGTGACGCAGCATCGCAGCCAGCCGATCGCGTATTGCCGCATGACAAGTTCGATACCAAAAGTTGGGACGTGATGGATGCGGATGTGAAGTTCAGCGGTAAACGCATTGAACACAGTAGCAAGCTGCCGTTAAGCGATCTCTACACGCATCTGCAATTGAAAAAGGGTGACTTACTGCTCGATCCGTTGCGCTTCGGTATGGCGGGCGGCAGCATCAACTCCACTATTCATCTGGAAGGCGATCGCAGCCCAATGCGCGGACGCGCCGATTTGCATGCGCGCAAGCTGCGCCTGCGTCAGTTGTTCCCGGATGTCACCGCGATGCAAAACAGTTTGGGCCAGCTTAACGGCGATGCCACGCTGAGCGGCACCGGCAATTCGGTGGCAGACCTGCTGGGCACCAGCAATGGTGAGCTGAAGTTACTGATGAATGATGGCCTAATCAGCCGCAGCCTGATGGAAATTGCCGGACTGAATGTCGGCAACTATGTGGTGGGTAAACTGTTCGGCGATGATGAGGTGAAAATCAACTGCGCGGCCACCGATCTGAATATCCGCCAGGGCTTAGCGACGCCGAAGCTGTTCCTGCTGGATACCGAGAATGCGGTGATCAATGTGGACGGCAATGTCAACTTCGCTAATGAACGACTGGACTTGTCGATCAATCCGGAGAGTAAAGGAATTCGCATTATCACGCTGCGTTCGCCGCTGTATGTGCGCGGCACCTTTAAAAATCCGGATGCCGGTGTGAAAGCGGGGCCGCTGATTGCGCGCGGAGCCGCAGCGATCGCGCTGGGTGCCGTCGTTGCACCTGCCGCTGCCCTGGTCGCACTGATTTCGCCAAGCGACACCGACGAAAATCAATGCAGTAAGGTACTGCAGCAGATGAAGAATCAGAAGTAATCAGTTACGCCACAACACTTTAATGATGTGGTAACCAAAGGCGGTTTTCACCGGTCCATAAGGCTGTAACAGCGGACAGGAGAAGACCGCCTTATCAAATGCCGGCACCATTTGTCCTTTACGGAACTCCCCCAAATCACCGCCGTTGCGCCCGGATGGGCAAGTGGAATGTTTCTTTGCGAGCTGCTGGAAGTTCGCGCCTTTCTCAAGCTGCGCCAGCAGGGATTTGGCCTGCGCTTCCTCTTTCACGAGGATATGTAAAGCCGCCGCGGTTTTCGCCATGATATCGTCCTAATGTGTATAATCCGCCCATTATACCCTCCTTTCATTTGATTCAACTGAGCGAATTCCGTTATGCGTTTAAACCCCGGCCAACAACGCGCTGTCGAATTTGTCACCGGTCCTTGCCTGGTGCTGGCCGGTGCTGGTTCAGGTAAAACCCGCGTGATTACCAATAAGATCGCCCACCTGATCCGCGAATGCGGCTATCAGGCGCGCCATATCGCCGCCGTGACCTTTACCAATAAAGCCTCGCGCGAGATGAAAGAGCGTGTGGCACAAACGCTGGGACGTAAAGAGGCGCGCGGCCTGATGATTTCAACCTTCCATACGCTGGGGCTTGAGATCATCAAGCGCGAGTACAAAGCGCTGGGAATGAAAGCCAGCTTTTCGCTGTTCGACGATCAGGACCAACTTGCGCTATTAAAAGACCTGACCAAACAGTGGCTGGAAGAGGACAAAACGCTGTTGCAGCAGCTGATTTCCACCATCTCCAACTGGAAGAACGATCTGGTCGATCCACAGGGCGCGGCAGGCCAGGCGCAATCGCAGCGCGACCAGATTTTTGCGCACTGTTATCAGCTGTATGACCAACACCTGAAATCCTGCAACGTGCTGGATTTCGACGATTTAATTGCGTTGCCAACGCTGTTGCTGCAGCGCAATCAGGAAGTACGTGAACGCTGGCAGCAGCGCATTCGCTATTTGCTGGTGGATGAGTATCAGGACACCAACACCAGCCAATATGAGCTGGTGAAGCTGCTGGTGGGTGCGCGGGCGCGCTTTACCGTGGTCGGCGACGACGATCAGTCAATTTACTCATGGCGAGGTGCGCGTCCGCAAAACCTGGTGCTGTTGCAACAGGATTTCCCGGCGCTGGAAGTGGTGAAGCTGGAGCAAAATTACCGCTCGACGCAGCGCATCCTGAAATCCGCCAACATCCTTATCGCTAACAATCCGCACGTGTTCGAGAAGCGCCTGTTCTCTGAACTGGGGCAGGGCAGCGAGCTGAAAGTACTGAGCGCTAACAACGAAGACCACGAAGCGGAACGCGTGGCGGGCGAACTGATCGCGCATCACTTCATCAATAAAACCGCCTACAAAGATTACGCCATTCTCTATCGCGGCAATCATCAGTCGCGCGTGTTTGAAAAGCAGTTGATGCAGAACCGTATTCCCTATCGCATCTCTGGCGGCACGTCGTTCTTCTCGCGTCCGGAAATCAAAGATTTACTGGCTTACCTGCGCGTGCTGACCAATCAGGAAGATGACAGTGCGTTTCTGCGTATCGTGAATACGCCGCGCCGTGAGATTGGACCGGCCACGCTGCAAAAACTGGGCGAATGGGCCAACCTGCGCAATAAAAGTCTGTATCACGCCAGCTTTGATATGGGGCTGGAGCAAACGCTAAGCGGGCGCGGGCTGGAGCATCTGCAGCGCTTTACGCACTGGCTGAATGAGATCGTTCAACTGACCGAGCGTGAGCCGGTTAATGCGGTGCGCGATCTGATTCGTGGCATCGATTACGAAAGCTGGCTGTTTGAAACTTCGCCCAGCCCGAAAGCGGCCGAGATGCGGATGAAAAACGTCAACCTGCTGTTCCAGTGGATGACCGAGATGCTGGAAGGGGATGAGCTGAACGAACCGATGACGCTGGCGCAGGTAGTGACGCGCTTTACGCTGCGCGACATGATGGAGCGCGGTGAGAGCGACGAGGAGCTTGATCAGGTGCAGCTGATGACGTTGCACGCATCGAAAGGGCTGGAGTTCCCGTATGTCTATCTGGTCGGCATGGAAGAGGGTTTGCTGCCGCATCAGAGCAGCATCGATGAGAACAATATCGAAGAAGAGCGTCGTCTGGCCTATGTGGGCATTACGCGTGCGCAGAAAGAGCTGACCTTTACGCTGTGTCGCGAACGCCGCCAGTATGGCGAGCTGATGCGCCCGGAACCGAGTCGCTTCCTATTGGAACTGCCGCAGGACGATGTGGTGTGGGAGCGTGAGAAAAAAGTGGTGAGTGCAGAAGAGCGCGTGAAGACCGGACAGACGCGCGTTGCCGGGTTAAGAGCGATGCTTGAGAACGCGAAGAAGGGTTAAGGTGCTTACTGTCCCCCATCCCGGCCTTCCCCCGCCAGCGGGGGAAGGAGACGCTGCCACATGCTACTTCCCAACTCATATATGGCAGCATCTTCCTCCCCCATTTATGGGGGAGGACCGAGGAGGGGGACAGCGAGCACCTGTTAGGGAGACAGCCAGCACATACCAAATCAGGACATCGTCAATAACCAGTGCACATACGACTGATAATGACTCTCCTGCTCCAGCAGCTCAGAACGCAGCGGATGCGCTTCGCGCCAACCGGCAGGCAGCGTCAAATGCAGCGCATCATCATCTGCCTGTAATCGCACAGCGGGTAAGGTGTCATCACGACGCCGGCTCGAGAAAATAATCGCTAAGCGCAGCAAACGACTCAAACGTTCCGCCATGCGCGGCGGCACCGCGTTTTGCTGTGTCAGCAATGCGAGATCAATGCTGCCACTTTGGTTCTGCAACAGGCAGGCCAGCATTTTTTTCTGTGCGGGAGTAAAGCCAGGAAGATCAAGATGACGAATCAGGTAAGCGGCGTGCTGCGGGGCCTGGCGGAAATCGACGCTCAGGCCAATTTCGTGGATAGAGCAGGCGCTCAGTAGCAGATCGCGACATCGGTTATCCAGCTTCCAGCTGCTGCTGACCTGACGGAAGAAACTCTCCGCCAGCTGACGTACGCGACTGGCCTGATCAATATCAATGGCAAAACGGCGTTGTACATTTTGCAGCGTGCGGCTGCGGATATCTCGATCAACCGGCAGATGCAGCATGCCATACACTAAACCTTCGCGCAGTGCGCCACCGGCCAGCGTCATGCCTTCAATGCTCAGTTCCTCGAAGATGGCGATGAGGATCGATAATCCGCTGGGGAACACTAATGCGCGCTCCAGCGTCAATCCTTCAATTTCCAACTCTTCCAGCTTGCCGCATTGAATCGCGCGCTGTTTCAGCTGTTGCAGCTTGCTCAGGGTGATGCGTTCATCCATACCCTGCGCCATCATAATTTCCTGCAACGCTTGCACGGTGCCTGAAGCACCCACGCAGATCTGCCAGCCTTTTTCACGCAGCGCAGCGGCTACCGGGCGGATCATCGCGCGCGCGGCCTGTTCAGCCTGCTCGAAATTCTCTTTTGCCAAATGACGATCGCTAAAATAGCGTTCAAGCCAGGTTACGCAGCCCATCGACAAGCTAAACAGCGTGGTCGCGTGCGAACCTTCGCCAGTCACCAGTTCGGTGCTGCCACCGCCGATATCGACCACTAAACGCTGATCGGAACCGCCGGTTGTGTGCGCAACACCCTGATAAATCAGACGTGCTTCTTCTTCGCCGCTGATAACATTTACCGCGCAGCCAAGAATTTGTTCAGCCGTCGTGAGGAAATCCTGCGCATTGTTCGCAATGCGCAGCGTGGCGGTTGCCACCACGCGGATTTGTTCGGGAGGAATATCCTGTAGCTGTTCAGAGAACAACTTCAGGCATTGCCAGCCACGTTGCATCGCCTCTGCAGAGAGATGATTGGCTTTGTCGAGGCCCGCAGCCAGACGCACTTTGCGTTTAATCCGCGCGACGGTCTGAATACTGCCAGATACCTCGCGCACCACCAACATATGAAAGCTGTTAGAACCTAAATCAATCGCTGCATAAAGTGACGATGCGCTTAGCATGGTGTGCTTAACCCGAACGTTTACGGTTGCTATTGCGCGGCGCGCCGCTCCGACGGTTACTGTTGTTCCCGCCACGGCGCGGGCCGTTTCCTGAACGACTGCGTTGCAGACGTTTCGGCGGTGGCAATTCGCTCAGTAAGGCATCGCTGTTGTACTTGCTGACTGGAATACCGTGACCAATATACTCTTCGATCGCCGGCAGGTTCAGCGCGTACTCTTCGCATGCCAGGCTGATTGAATGTCCGCTGGCACCCGCGCGGCCCGTACGGCCAATGCGGTGAACGTAGTCTTCGCGATCGTCAGGCAAATCGTAGTTGAACACATGCGTTACCGCAGGAATGTGCAATCCACGTGCCGCAACGTCGGTGGCAACCAGGATATCCACATCACCTTTGGTGAAATCATCGAGGATACGCAGACGTTTTTTCTGTGCCACATCGCCGGTCAGTAGGCCAACGCGATGACCATCGGCAGCCAGATGGCCCCAAATGTCTTCACAGCGGTGTTTAGTATTGGCAAAGATGATGGCGCGATCTGGCCACTCTTCTTCAATCAGCGTTTGTAGCAAACGCATTTTCTCTTCGTTGGAAGGGTAGAAAAGCTCTTCTTTAATGCGATGACCGGTTTTCTGCTCGGGTTCCACTTCCACGTATTCGGCGTTGTTCATGTGCTCAAACGCCAGTTCACGCACGCGGTAAGACAAGGTAGCAGAAAACAGCATACTCAGGCGTTGGGTGGCCGGCGGCATGCGGCGGAACAGCCAACGAATATCTTTAATAAAACCGAGATCGAACATGCGATCGGCTTCATCCAGCACAACAACCTGAATCGCGCCCAGATTGACGTGGTTCTGCTTGGCATAGTCGATCAAACGTCCGGTGGTGCCCACCAGAATATCGACGCCATCAGCCAGCACTTTCAGCTGTTTATCGTAGCCGTCGCCACCATATGCAAGGCCCAGCTTTAAGCCAGTAACCTTCGCTAACGGTTCAGCATCGGCATGAATTTGTACGGCGAGCTCACGCGTTGGGGCCATGATCAGCGCACGGGGCTGATTGATCTGGCGGCCTTCTGCGGCAGGATGAGAAAGAAGATAATGAAACGTTGACGTAAGGAACGCCATCGTTTTGCCGGTACCGGTTTGCGCCTGACCCGCAACATCACGCCCTGTAAGCGTAAGAGGCAACGCGAGCGCCTGTATAGGCGTGCAGTGGCTAAAGCCTTTAGTATCAAGGGCTTCTATCACCTGAGGGTGCAGGGCGAAGTCGGAAAACTTCTGTTCAGTTAAGTGTGTTTTGCTCATAGTGTGGTAGAATATCAGCTTACTAGCGCTTTACGAAAGCGTATCCGATGAAATAAAGTCAACCTACGTTGGTATCATTTCCGCCAATTCGCCAGGCGCAATCTTTTGGAGTTAAACATGAGCAGCGATAAGATCGTTCACTTGACCGATGACAGTTTCGACACAGACGTACTGAAAGCAGACGGTGTCACTCTGGTTGATTTCTGGGCTGAATGGTGTGGTCCTTGCAAAATGATCGCCCCAATTCTCGACGAAGTCGCAGAAGAGTACGAAGGTAAACTTACCATCGCTAAGTTGAATATTGATGACAACCCGGGTACTGCGCCAAAATATGGCATCCGCGGTATCCCAACTCTGCTGCTGTTCAAGAACGGCGAAGTGGCAGCAACCAAGGTTGGCGCACTGTCAAAAGGGCAGCTGAAAGAGTTCCTGAACGCCAACCTGGCCTAAGCCCGGCGCGGTGTTTGTTCAGCAGTGGTGAATTTTTTCTCCACTGCTGGACGTCTCACTTTAAGCGTGTTAAGTTGAGTTCACTGCATTACGCTCTTACCTTGTAGTTTGCATCTAAGTTTTCCCTTGTCAGACCCTACTCGCAATGAACGTTATCGTGGTTTGGCAATCTGATGACTAGCACATTCGGCATCATCTTTCGACCGTCTCCTCGTTTCCTATCGCCACATCTGACGATAATCGTCGAGTTGAGTTGAAAAAGAGCCATTAACAGGCATGGAATTTTTGCCATACCACTCACGACAATCATTTCGAGAATTACCCCGAGTTTAAGAACCCATCACTATGAATCTTACCGAATTAAAGAATACGCCGGTTTCTGAGCTGATTACCCTCGGCGAAAATATGGGGCTGGAAAACCAGGCGCGTATGCGCAAGCAGGATATTATTTTCTCTATCCTGAAACAGCACGCAAAAAGCGGCGAAGACATCTTTGGTGATGGTGTGCTAGAGATATTGCAGGACGGATTTGGTTTCCTCCGTTCTGGAGATAGCTCCTACCTCGCCGGTCCCGATGATATCTACGTCTCTCCTAGCCAAATCCGCCGTTTCAACCTCCGCACGGGTGACACCATTTCTGGCAAGATTCGCCCGCCAAAAGAAGGTGAACGCTACTTTGCGCTGTTGAAAGTTAACGAAGTTAACTATGACAAGCCGGAAAACGCACGTAACAAGATTCTGTTTGAAAACCTTACGCCGCTGCACGCCAGCAAGCGTATGCGTATGGAGCGCGGTAATGGCTCGACTGAAGACCTTACTGCACGCGTGCTGGATTTGGCTTCACCGATTGGTCGTGGTCAACGTGGTCTGATTGTAGCGCCGCCGAAAGCGGGTAAAACCATGCTGCTGCAGAACATCGCGCAGAGCATCGCTTACAACTATCCAGATTGCCTGCTGATGGTGCTGCTGATCGACGAACGTCCGGAAGAAGTCACCGAGATGCAACGTCTGGTTAAAGGTGAAGTGATCGCTTCGACCTTTGATGAGCCAGCGTCACGTCACGTGCAGGTTGCTGAAATGGTGATCGAGAAGGCTAAACGCCTGGTTGAGCACAAGAAAGACGTGATCATCTTGCTTGACTCCATTACGCGTCTGGCGCGTGCCTACAACACCGTGGTTCCAGCATCAGGTAAAGTCCTGACCGGTGGTGTGGATGCTAACGCCCTGCATCGTCCGAAGCGTTTCTTCGGTGCGGCACGTAACGTGGAAGAGGGCGGCAGCCTGACCATCATAGCAACCGCGCTGGTTGATACCGGTTCGAAGATGGACGAAGTGATTTACGAAGAGTTTAAAGGTACAGGTAACATGGAATTGCACCTCTCGCGTAAAATCGCCGAGAAGCGTGTGTTCCCTGCGATTGATTACAATCGTTCCGGTACGCGTAAAGAAGAGCTGCTTACCACTCAGGAAGAGCTGCAGAAGATGTGGATCCTGCGCAAAATCATCCATCCAATGGGTGAAATTGACGCGATGGAGTTCCTCATCAATAAACTGGCAATGACCAAAACCAACGACGAATTCTTCGATATGATGAAGCGTTCCTAAGTTGCGAAAGGCGAGTCGCTAAGCCAAGCGGTGATTCGCACAATTTGCCAGGAAATATTGCTAACGCCACGTCTTAACGTGGCGTTTTTTATTTATGGGCATTAGGATTAGCGCAGTCAGGAAGCTTTTATAATGACTGTGGCAGAGATTCGTTTGTTTTTTCAGCATTCAGACTTTTCTGCAGCAGAATTCGGAATAGGGATATACGGCAATGGCGGGTGTTTTGCATATTGTTGTCCACGATTTTAGCTGAGAGCATTAACGTGAATTTACTCACTATGAGTACTGAGCTTGGTTTAGTTTTTCTTTTTACTTTAGTGTTCCTATTTTTTGCTCGTAAAGCAGCTAAAAAAATTGGGCTAGTGGACACACCAAACTCCAGAAAACGGCATCATGGCGCCATTCCGTTAGTGGGCGGTATTTCCGTGTATGCGGGAATCTGCTTCGCTTTTGCTATCTCAAACTATTATTTGCCGCATGCGATGCTTTATCTGAGCTGCGCGGGCGTATTGGTGCTGGTTGGCGCATTGGATGATCGCTTTGATATCAGCGTCAAAATCCGCGCGCTGGTGCAGGCAGTTGTTGCCCTTGTCATGATGATCGGCGCCAAACTCTATTTACTTAGTCTGGGCTTTATTATTGGCCCGGTAGAGCTGATCGTCGGTCCCTTTGGTTATGTATTGACGCTTTTTGCCGTGTGGGCAGCGATCAACGCCTTCAACATGGTGGATGGGATTGATGGCCTGCTTGGCGGCCTCTCCAGCGTCACCTTTGCCGCCATCGGCATCATTCTCTATTTCGATGGCCAAACCAGCCTCGCCATGTGGTGCTTTGCGATGATCGCCGCCACCATTCCTTATATCTTGCTCAATCTCGGCTTGATTGGCCGTCGCTACAAAGTGTTTATGGGCGATGCCGGCAGTACCATGATCGGTTTCACCATCATCTGGATTCTGCTGGAAACGACCCAAGGCCTGAGCCATCCGATCACACCTGTCACCGCGCTATGGCTGATCGCTATTCCGCTGATGGACATGGTGGCGATAATGTATCGCCGTTTACGTAAAGGCATGAGCCCGTTTTCCGCTGACCGTCAGCACATTCACCATTTGATCATGCGCGCTGGCTTCACTTCACGTCAGGCATTTCTGCTGATTACCGTGGCCGCGGCGATTTTGGCGGGGATTGGTGTGCTCGGTGAATATCTGGCATTTATCCCGGAATGGGTGATGCTGGTGCTGTTCATGATGGCGTTCCTCCTTTACGGCTACTGCCTGAAACACGCCTGGCGCGTGGCGCGCAAAATCCGTCGCATCAAACGTCGCTGGCAAAGCAGTGAAGATAAAAAATAAATTGCCCAGAAAGTACCCTGATAAGGATTTTGTTATGACCTCTGTCGATGTGGAGAACGAGCTGGATATGCGTGGCCTTGGCTGCACGCTCTGGCGTGGTAAACGCTGGATTGTCGGGCTGGCGCTGCTGTTTGCGTTGATTGCCTGGCTGGCGTCGATGCTGATGAAGCAAGCGTGGAGCACGACGGCGGTTACCGATCGACCAACCGTCAATATGTTGAGTGATTTCTTTGTGCAGCAACAATTCCTCAATAACCTGGATGTACGCACTAACACGCTCAATCTCAGCTCGCCGAAGCCCACCGTTATGGATGAGGTCTATCAGGAGTTCACCATGCAGTTGGCATCCTGGGATACACGTCGTGATTTCTGGCAGCAGACTGAATACTTCAAAAGTCGCAAAAGCGGCAACGCACACAACGATGCGGCGCTGCTGGACGATTTGATCACCAACATCCAGTTCACGGCAGCCGATCCGGCACGCAACATCATGGATAACATCAAGCTGGTTGCTGAAACCGCTGGCGATGCTAACAATTTGCTGCGTCAATATATTGCTTACGCCAGCGAGCGAGCGGCGCGTCACCTCAATGCGGAACTCAACGGGGCCTGGCAGGCGCGCAGTGTGCAGCTGCAATCACAGGTCAATCGTCAGCAGGAAGTGGCTCAGGCGGTGTTTGAACGTCAACGCCAGCGCATTGAACAGGCATTGAAAGTGGCGAGTGAGCAGGGCATCAAAGAGAACCGCGCACCAGCAACCGGCGAGGCGCTGCCAGACAGCGATCGTTTCCTGCTGGGACAGCAAATGCTGCAGGCGCAGCTCGACACCTTACAAGCCAGCGGACCTGCTTATGATTTAAGCTATGATCAAAACAGAGCGATGCTGAGTACGCTGCAGGCCGGGCCGCGTCTGGATAAACAATTCCAGACTTACCGCTACTTGCGCACCCCGGAAGAGCCGGTGTCGCGCGATAGTCCACGCCGCCTGTTTATGATGATCATGTGGGGCGTGATTGGCGCGCTGGTCGGTGCGGGAGTGGCGCTGGTGCGTCGTCCGCGTTCAACGTTAGCAACGAGCCATTAAGAGAAGCCACGTGAAAGTTCTGACCGTATTTGGCACGCGTCCTGAAGCGATCAAAATGGCTCCGCTGGTGCAGGCGCTGGCGCAGGATGCTGCGTTCGAGTCGCGCTTATGCGTAACCGCACAACATCGTGAAATGCTTGATCAGGTGCTGCGTTTATTCCAACTGCAGCCTGATTATGATCTGAATATCATGCGCCCGGAACAAGGGCTGACGGAGATCACCAGCCGCATTCTGCAGGGCATGAAAACCGTACTGGCCGACTTCCAGCCGGATGTCGTGTTGGTGCACGGCGATACCACAACCACTTTGGCGGCTAGCCTGGCGGCGTTTTATCACCAGATTCCGGTTGGGCACGTGGAAGCGGGTCTGCGCACCGGCAACCTGATGTCGCCGTGGCCTGAAGAGGCTAATCGCACGCTTACCGGCCATCTGGCCAGCTATCACTTCACGCCCACGCAAAATTCGCGGCAGAATTTGCTGCGTGAGAACCTGCCGGATGCGCGCATTTTTGTTACTGGCAACACGGTGATTGATGCACTGCTGTGGGTGCGTGATCGCGTGCTGGATGATGCCGATCTCAATGCACGTCTCGCGGCGCGCTATCCCTTCCTCGATGCTGATAAAAAGCTGATTCTGGTCACGGGTCATCGCCGCGAAAGCTTTGGCGACGGCTTCGAACGCATTTGCAGTGCGCTGGCGCAGATTGCGCGCCAGCATCCGCAGGTGCAAATTGTCTATCCTGTGCACCTCAACCCCAACGTCAGCGAGCCGGTTAATCGCATTCTTAGCGGTATCGAAAACATCATCCTGATTGAACCGCAGGAGTATCTGCCGTTTGTCTGGCTGATGAATCGCTCATGGCTGATTCTTACCGATTCCGGCGGCATTCAGGAAGAGGCGCCATCGCTGGGCAAGCCTGTGCTGGTGATGCGTGATACCACCGAGCGACCAGAAGCGGTCGACGCCGGTACGGTGAAACTGGTCGGCACCGATATCAGTAAAATTGTCGCTGAAGTCAGCCTGCTGTTGCAGGACGATGACGCCTGGCAGGCAATGAGCCGCGCGCACAATCCCTATGGCGACGGCCATGCCTGCGCGCGCATCTTGCAGGCCCTAAAACAACACAGAGTATAACCATGCGTTTTGAAACCATTTCCGTCATCGGACTGGGCTACATTGGGCTGCCAACGGCAGCCGTTTTTGCCTCACGGGGAAAAAAAGTTGTTGGTGTGGATATTAATGTCCGCGCCGTCGAAACCATTAATCGCGGCGATATCCACATCGTTGAACCCGAGTTGGGTGATGTGGTGCGCGAAGCGGTGTGTGCCGGTCATCTGCGCGCGACTACGCAAGCCGAAGCCGCCGATGCATTTCTGATTGCCGTGCCAACGCCATTTATCGGCGATCATCAGCCGGATCTTAGCTATGTGCAGGCCGCGGCGCTGTCGATTGCGCCAGTGTTAAAAGCGGGCGACCTGGTGATCCTCGAATCGACCTCGCCAGTGGGTGCCACCGAGCAAATGGCGGAATGGCTGGCGGCAGCGCGTCCCGATCTGCGTTTTCCGCAGCACGGTGATGCGTGTGATGTGTTTATCGCTTACTGTCCAGAGCGCGTATTGCCCGGCAAAGTGATGGTCGAACTGCTGGAAAACGATCGTGTGATTGGCGGTATGACGCCAGCCTGCTCTGCACGCGCCAGCGAGCTATACCGTATTTTCCTGCGCGGCGAGTGCGTGGAAACCAATGCGCGCACTGCCGAGATGTGCAAACTCACGGAGAACAGCTTCCGTGATGTGAATATTGCCTTTGCGAATGAGCTGTCGCTGATTTGCGCGGCGCAGGGCATTAATGTGTGGGAGCTGATAGCGCTGGCAAATCGCCATCCACGCGTCAATATCCTGCAGCCTGGGCCTGGCGTTGGCGGGCACTGTATCGCCGTAGATCCGTGGTTTATCGTGGCGCAAAACCCCGAGCAGGCGCGACTGATTCGCACCGCGCGTGAGGTGAATGACGCTAAACCCGGCTGGGTACTGGATCAGGTAAAACAGGCGTTAGCAGAATGCCTTACCGCCAGCGGCAAACGTGCCAGTGACGTCACCATTGCCTGCTTTGGTCTGGCATTTAAACCGAATATCGATGATCTGCGCGAAAGCCCGGCGATGAGCGTTGCCCACCGAATTGCCGAGTGGCACAGCGGTGAAACCTGGGTGGTTGAACCGCATGTGGCTGATATCCCGCCGCGTCTGGCCCATGAGGCCACGCTGGTTGCCACCGAAAAGGCGCTGCAACAGGCCGATATTCTGGTGATGTTGGTCGATCACGCCCATTTCCGCGCAATTGATGCGGCCCAAATTGCCCAACCGTGGATTGTCGATACCAAAGGCGTCTGGCGATGAAACAGTTTCTGGTCACCGGGGGCGCTGGATTTATCGGTTCGGCGCTGGTGCGTTTTCTGCTTGAAAATACCGATCATCGCGTGGTGGTGGTCGATAAGCTGAGCTATGCCGGTAATTTGGCCTCGCTGGCACCGGTGCAACAGAATGCGCGTTTCGCCTTTGAGCAGGTGGATATTTGCCATCGCGCTGAGTTGGACCGCGTAATGACGCAATATCAGCCAGATTGCATTATGCATCTGGCGGCGGAAAGCCATGTTGATCGTTCGATTGATGGTCCCATTGCCTTCATCGAAACCAATATTGTCGGCACCTATCAACTGCTGGAAGCGGCGCGCCATTACTGGAATGGCATGGCTGATGAGCGCAAAAAAGCGTTCATTCTGCATCATATCTCCACCGATGAAGTGTTTGGTGATCTGCACGGTAGCGACGATTACTTTACTGAAAACACGCCGTATGCGCCGAGCAGCCCGTATTCAGCGACCAAAGCCAGCAGCGATCATCTGGTGCGCGCCTGGCTACGCACCTATGGTTTGCCGGTGATCATCACCAACTGCTCCAATAATTACGGTCCGTATCATTTCCCGGAGAAGCTGATCCCGCTCACCATCATCAATGCGCTGGCGGGCAAACCGCTGCCGGTGTATGGCAACGGCAGCCAGATTCGCGACTGGCTGTATGTGGAGGATCACGCACGTGCGCTCTACAGCGTGGTGAGCAGCGGTACAGTGGGTGAAACCTACAACATTGGCGGCCATAACGAACGACGTAATCTTGACGTTGTAGAGACATTATGCGATCTGCTGGATGAACTGGCGCCGCAGCAGCGTGCGCCGCATCTGGCTCGTTATCGTGACTTGATTACCTTTGTCACCGACCGTCCCGGCCACGACCAGCGCTACGCCATCGACGCCAGTAAAATCGCCCGCGAGCTGGGCTGGACACCACAGGAAACCTTTGAGAGCGGTATCCGCAAAACGGTGCAGTGGTATCTGGCGAACCCGCAATGGTGGCAGTCGATTCTTAACGGCAGTTATCGTGGCGAGCGCTTAGGCTTAGCCACGCCGCGCTGAAACCCATGCAGAAGGAGCAGCGATGAAAGGCATCATTTTAGCCGGAGGTTCGGGCACGCGTTTGCATCCGATTACCCGCGCCATCTCGAAACAGCTGTTGCCGGTGTATGACAAGCCGATGATTTACTATCCGTTATCGGTGCTAATGCTGGCAGGGATTCGTGAAATTCTGATCATCACTACGCCGGAAGATCGTGCCCACTTCGAACGCCTGTTGGGCGATGGCAGCGAATTTGGGGTGCAGCTGGCCTATGCCGAGCAGCCCAGTCCGGATGGATTGGCGCAGGCGTTTATTATTGGTGAATCCTTTATCGGTGATGATCACTGTTGTCTGGTACTGGGCGACAATCTTTATTTCGGTCAGGGCTTCAGCCCCAAATTGAAGAAAGTGGCGGCACGCAGTAGCGGTGCAACCGTATTTGCCTATCAGGTAATGGATCCGGAACGTTTTGGCGTGGTGGAGTTTGATGATGACTTCAACGCGCTTTCAATTGAGGAAAAGCCGCAGCAGCCGAAATCGCGCTGGGCGGTGACAGGGCTCTATTTTTACGACAATCGCGTGGTCGAGTTTGCCAAACAGGTTAAACCTTCCGAGCGAGGTGAGCTGGAAATCACCGCCATCAACCAGATGTATCTCGATCAGGGCGAGCTTTCGGTTGAGTTGCTGGGGCGCGGGTTTGCCTGGCTGGATACCGGCACGCATGACAGCCTGATTGAGGCGAGTATGTTTGTGCAAACGGTGGAAAAACGTCAGGGCTTTAAAATTGCCTGTCTTGAAGAGATTGCGTGGCGCAACGGCTGGCTGAGCGATGCTCAGCTGTTAGCCGCAGCACAGGCGCTAACCAAAACCGGCTACGGCCAGTATCTGCTGGATGTCCACAATGCCCGTCCGCGTCAATATTGATCCCCTCACGTGGGAAAATGACTTCTTTGGTCAGCACAGCGCTCGCTTAATGCTGGATGGCGATCTGCCGCTGGCTGAAGCGCTGAAACACCCTTATTCATTGTGGCAAACCAAAGTGCCTGCCGAGCGGGTTGATGTGATCGATGCGCTGAGCCAGCACGGTTTTCAGCTGGTCGAAGGCGAAGCCGATCTCACCCTCAGCATCAAAGATACCGCGCGGCAACCCGGCGTACGTATCGCGCGGGAAGCCCAAATCCCGGCATTACGTGATGCTGCTGCCCAGGCGTTTAGCCAAAGCCGCTTCCGGGCGCCGTGGTTTGATGCAGCAGACAGCGGACGTTTTTACGCACAGTGGATTGAAAATGCGGTGCGCGGCACCTTCGATAATCAATGTCTGGTGGCCTGCGATGAGCAGGGTGCGCTGCAAGGTTTCGTCTCGATGCGCGAAGTGGACGGTGATATGCGTATTGGTCTGCTGGCGGTGTTGCCCACCGCACAAGGTTGTGGCGTTGGCCAGCGTTTACTGCTCGCTGCCGCTGACTGGGGCCGCGTGCGTCAGCTCGCACATCTGCGCGTGGCCACTCAGCTCAGCAATCTCACGGCGATGCGCCTCTATTTACGCAGCGGTGCGCGGCTGGAAAGCACCGCTTACTGGTTCTACAGGAAAGCCCCATGATCCCATTTAATGCGCCGCCGATTGTCGGCAGTGAAGTTGAGTATATGCAGTCGGCGATGGCCAGCGGCAAGCTGTGCGGCGATGGCGGTTTTACCCGTCGCTGCCAGCAGTGGATGGAGCAGCATTTCGGCAGCAAAAAAGTGCTGCTAACGCCATCATGCACCGCATCATTGGAGATGGCCGCGCTACTGATTGATTTGCAGCCTGGCGATGAAGTGATCATGCCGAGCTATACCTTTGTCTCTACCGCCAACGCTTTTGTGCTGCGCGGTGCGACCATTGTGTTTGTCGATGTGCGTCCCGATACGCTGAATATCGATGAAACGCTGATTGAAGCGGCGATCACAGCAAAAACCCGCGCCATCGTACCGGTGCATTACGCGGGCGTGGCCTGTGAAATGGACAGCATCATGGCGCTGGCGGCGAAGCATCAGCTGTATGTGATCGAAGATGCCGCGCAGGGCGTGATGTCCCAGTACAAAGGGCGTGCGCTCGGCACCATGGGTCATATTGGCTGCTTTAGTTTCCACGAAACCAAAAATTACACCGCCGGCGGCGAAGGCGGCGCAACGCTGATTAATGATGCGAAACTGGTGGAGCGGGCCGAAATCATTCGTGAAAAGGGCACTAACCGCAGTCAGTTTTTCCGTGGTCAGGTTGATAAATATACCTGGCGCGATATTGGCTCCAGCTATTTGATGGCGGATCTGCAAGCGGCCTTTTTATGGGCGCAGCTGGAAGCGGCAGAGCAGATTAATCAGCAACGTCTGCGTTTGTGGCAGCGCTATTACGATGCGCTGCAGCCGCTGGCTGCTGCCGGTCGTATTGAACTGCCAGTGGTGCCAAAAAATTGTTGCCACAATGCGCATATGTTCTACATCAAACTGCGCGACAGCGACGATCGTCAGGCGCTGATCAACTGGATGAAAGAGGCAGAGATCCTCACGGTGTTCCACTACATTCCGCTGCATTCCTCGCCAGCGGGTGAACGCTTTGGGCGCTTACACGGTGATGATGTGTTTACCACGCGTGAAAGTGAGCGTCTGCTGCGCCTGCCGCTGTTCTTCAATTTGTCGGATAACAACCAGCGCACGGTGATCAGTTCGCTGCTGAGTTTCTTTGCCTGATGTCACTAGCAAAAGCGTCAGTCTGGACCGCTTCTTCTACGTTGGTAAAAATCGTTGCCGGTTTGCTGGTGGTGAAATTATTGGCGGTGAGCTTTGGGCCGGAAGGGATTGGGCAAGCGGGTAACTTCCGCCAGTTAATTACGGTACTCGGCGTATTGGCGGGCGCGGGCATATTTAACGGTGTCACCACCTTAGTTGCCCAGCATCAGCAACAGCCGCAACAGTTACGTGCGGTAACCGGCACGGCATCGGCAATGGTGCTGGGCTTTTCAACGCTGTTGGCATTGGTATTTTTGCTGGCGGCAACGCCCATCAGCAAGGCGCTGTTTGGTCATGCGGCATACGCAAACGTGGTGCGCATTGTTGCCTTTCTGCAGCTGGGTATTGCCTGGGCCAACCTGACGCTGGCATTGCTGAAAGGGTTTCGCGATGCACGCGGCAATGCGCTGGCGCTGATTGCCGGCAGTTTGATTGGCGTGCTCGGCTATGTAGTGTGTTGGTGGCTGGGCGGTTATGCCGGTGCGTTAGTGGGTTTGGCGCTGGTGCCGGCGCTGCTGGCGTTTCCGGCATTGCTGATGCTGCGCCGCCATCGCGATCGGCTGCCGTTGAGTTGGCTCACGCCAGTATGGCATCCCGATCTGGCGCGCAATCTGGCGAAATATACGCTGATGGCGCTGATTACCTCGTTCACCTTGCCGGTAGCGTGGGTGATGATGCGAAATCTGCTGGCTGAGCAACAAGGTTGGGCACAGGTCGGTTTATGGCAGGGCGTGACCAGTATTTCCGATGCGTATTTGCAATTTATCACGGCAACTTTCAGCGTGTGGCTGCTGCCCACGCTGGCGCGGCTGGAGCAGAAGGCGCACATCGCCCGGGAGATGGGTCGTGCGCTGCGCTTTGTGTTACCCGCCGTCGCAGCGGCCAGTTTCTGCGTATGGTTGCTGCGCGATGTCGCTATCTGGCTACTGTTTTCACCGCAGTTTAGCGCGATGCGTGATCTCTTCGTCTGGCAGTTGTGCGGTGATGTGTTTAAAGTCGGCGCCTATGTTTTCGGATATCTGGTGATCGCCAAAGCATCACTGCGCTTCTATATTCTGACTGAAATCAGCCAGTTTGCGCTGTTAACCGGTTTTTCCCATTGGCTGATTCCGCTACATGGAACAGCCGGCGCCGCGCAGGCTTACATGGCAACCTACGTTCTCTATTTCGCCCTTTGTTGTGGCGTCTTCATGATTTATTACCGGAAAAAATGACGACTTTTCACGTGTTGGGATCGGATATCCCGCATCACAATCATACGGTGCTGCGCTTTTTTAATGACGTGATGAGCGCCGACATGCCTGGCGATGCGCCACGTCAATTAATGGTGGTTTCCCGCGCGCCGGAAACGCTGCAAGCGTATTCCTCATTGCAGATTGAAACCTTTGCCAGCAAGCGTGCGCTGGCGCAGGCGGTGATTGCGCGTGCCGCCAATCGATCGCAGCGTTTCTTCTTTCACGGCCAGTTTAACCCCCAGATTTGGTTAGCTTTACTGAGTGGCAAACTGCGTCGTCAGCAGGCGTTCTGGCACGTGTGGGGCGCTGATCTCTATGAAGAAGGGCGCGGCCTCAAGTATCAGCTGTTTTATCTGCTGCGCCGGCTGGCGCAGGGACGCGTGGCGCACGTATTTGCCACTCGCGGTGATTTACACCATTTCCAACAACGCCATCCGCGCGTACCGGCTTCACTGCTCTATTTTCCGACGCGCATGCCAGATGTGGCGGTGCCCGCGCCGGTGAAAAGCGCCGATTTCACTATCCTGCTTGGTAACTCTGGCGATCGCAGTAATCGTCATATTGCCGGTTTAGAGGCGATTCGCGCCCAGTTTGGCGAACAGGTGAAAATCGTCGTGCCGCTCGGTTATCCGCAGAACAATAACGTTTACATCAATGAGATTGCTGCCGTCGCACAGCGGCTATTCCCAGCAGGCCAGGTGACGTTGCTGCGTGACAAGATTGACTTCGATGCCTATCTGACATTGCTCAGCCACTGCCAGCTCGGCTATTTTATGTTCGAACGGCAGCAAGGCATTGGTACCCTTTGCCTGCTGATTCAGGCCGACATTCCATTCGTGCTCAACCGCAAAAATCCATTCTGGCGCGATCTCAGTGAGCAAGGCTTGCCGGTGCTGTTTAGTGAAGATGCGCTAGATGCTGCCAGCGTTGCTGAAGCACAGCGGCAATTAGTGCAATGTGATCATTCAACGATTGCCTTTTTTGCCCCAGGCTTTTTGGCAGGCTGGCGCGACGCGCTAACCCTGAGTGAAAGGGAGAGAACATGAGCCTGATGCAGTTTAGTGGTCTGCTGGTGGTTTATCTGTTTTCGCTGGGTTTCATTCTGACCCTAACCTGGCGAGAATTTAAACGGGTGCGCTTCAACTTCCACCTGTTCTTCACCATCCTCTTTTTACTGACCTTTTATTTCGGTTTCCCTCTGACCAGCGTGCTGGTGTTCCGCTTTAATGTGGCGGTGGTACCGCCCGAATATTTGCTGCAGGCGCTGTTGGCGGCTACCAGCTTTTATGCCATTTATTACGTCAGCTACAAGGTGCGGCTGCGGCCGGCCAATGCGCCTCCGCGTAAACCCTGGCTGCAAATGAACCGGGTTGAAACCCATCTGACCTGTCTGCTGCTGGCGCTGGTGGCGATTGGCACCGTGACGGTGTTTTTTATGCACAACGGCCTGCTGCTGTTCCGTCTATCGGCGTACAACCAGATTTTTTCCAGTGAAGTGTCCGGCGTGGCGCTTAAACGCTTCTTCTATTTCTTTATTCCGGCGATGCTGATTCGCTACTTCCTCAAGCCAACCCAGCGTCAATGGCTGTGGTTTTTGCTGGTGTCGGTGGCGTTTGGCTTGCTGACCTATGCGCTGGTGGGCGGTACGCGCGCCAATATCATTATCGCTTTCGCGTTGTTCCTGTTTATTGGCATTACGCGCGGCTGGATCACGCTGTGGATGCTGGTCGGCGCCGGTGTGATGGCAATTGGTGGCATGTTCTGGCTGGCGCTGCGCCGCTATAACCTCGACGTGGTCGGCGATGAGGCGTTTTACACCTTCCTTTATCTAACGCGCGATACCTTCTCGCCGTGGGAAAATCTGGCGCTGTTACTGCAAAACTACGACAAGATCGATTTTCAGGGCCTGGCACCGATTTGGCGTGACTTCTATGTGTTCATCCCCAGTTGGATGTGGCCGGGACGTCCATCAGCCATTCTCAACAGCGCCAACTACTATACCTGGGAAGTGTTAAATAACCATTCCGGCCTAGCCATTTCTCCCACGCTGCTCGGCTCGCTGCTGGTGATGGGCGGCGTGTGGTTTATCCCCATCGGTGGGGTTGCCGTGGGCCTGTTGATGAAAGGCTTCGATAACCTTTATCTGTACGGCCGCGATACCAGCAACCGTTACAGCGGGGCGATTTTGCAGAGTTTCTGCTTCGGCGCGGTGTTTAATATGATCGTGCTGGCGCGTGAAGGGCTGGATGCTTTCGGCTCGCGCGTGGTGTTCTTTTGTCTGATTTTTGCTGCCTGCATGTGGGTGGCTAAATTGCTTTACTGGCTGTTGGCGCGCGCGGGGCTGATTCGCCCGCGCAGCGAGCCGGCTTTACATAGCCCTTCTTAACATCTGGGCACAACGGGAAAATTCATACCATGCAAACCGAGAAGCCGCGCTATAGCCTGCGCGGAGTCGATCTTCACGCCTTCAACGATATGGCGAGTTTTTTGCGTTTTTTGCTGCCGGAGGGCAAGCCGCGCTGCGGCACGCTGGTGGCGATGAATGCCGAGAAAATGCTGACGCTGGAAGAAGACGCGCAGGTACGCGCGCTCATTGCTGAGGCGGAGTTCAAATATCCGGATGGCATCAGTATTGTTCGCTCATTGCGTAAGAAGTATCCCCAACTGCAGGTTAATCGCATCGCCGGTGCGGATCTTTGGGAAGCGTTGATGGAGTGTGCTGGGCGCAACGGCATTCCGGTGTTTCTGATTGGTGGACGTCAGGCTGTGCTGGATGAAACTTGCGAAAAACTGCGTCGTCAGTGGAGTGTGAATATTGTTGGCAGCCAGAATGGTTACTTTGCGCCTGAGGATCGCGATGCGCTGTTTGCGCGCATTGCGGCCAGCGGTGCGCAGATTGTTACGGTGGCGCAGGGGTCGCCACGTCAGGAGCTGCTGATGCGTGATTGTCGCGCCCATTGGCCACATGCGCTCTATATGGGCGTGGGCGGCACGTATGATGTTTTTACCGGGCACGTTAAGCGCGCGCCGATTTGGTGGCAAAAATCCGGGCTGGAATGGCTGTATCGTTTAATCCGTCAGCCTTCGCGTTTGCGTCGCCAATTAAAGTTGCTCAAATATCTACGCTATCACTGGCGAGGCGATCTGTGAAATTGCTGGTTTTTCCAGCAAAAAGGATCGGGTAAGCGCCTCAAACTGCAGTCATTATCGATAGAATGCACAAAGCGTAATCAAACGCGTTTTTTTTATAAAAAAGGGCTGGACAGTATGAGGTCAAGCCCGTAGTATGCCCATCCGCAACGGCGCTACGCGCCCGTAGCTCAGCTGGATAGAGCGCTGCCCTCCGGAGGCAGAGGTCTCAGGTTCGAATCCTGTCGGGCGCGCCATTTAATTTGTGCGCAAGAGCTTCGGTGGTTGGTTTAACCGCGTTATGCAGTGAATTTAAGTAAGCGTGACACGCTTACGCACCAGAATTATGGTGGCTATAGCTCAGTTGGTAGAGCCCTGGATTGTGATTCCAGTTGTCGTGGGTTCGAGTCCCATTAGCCACCCCAGATTTTGCTCGGTCACGCGATGGTGGCGGAATTGGTAGACGCGCTAGCTTCAGGTGTTAGTGTTCTTACGGACGTGAGGGTTCAAGTCCCTCCCTTCGCACCAGGCAAAATTATGCAGTAGCGTTAAGAAGTAAAAAATCGGCGAGTAGCGCAGCTTGGTAGCGCAACTGGTTTGGGACCAGTGGGTCGGAGGTTCGAATCCTCTCTCGCCGACCATATTCGAAAAGCCTGCTTGAAAAAGCAGGCTTTTTTCGTTTGTACCCCACCTTCGCATTGTTCGTTCTTCCTCATATCTCCTTTGCGCTTAATTGTGCACGTTGTCGCTATTCAGATACATATAACTCACTGATTAATATAGGCATGACAATTCCTTGCATAGCTTGTCGCTCTGTGGAGACAGCTTCTCAGGCATTCGTCGCGATTTACCGACAGTGGCTAACAATTGAATCGCGAGGAATATTATATCTTGTTGATATAAAATAAATTATTGCGCGATCTGCAGTTTTGGCACGGCTTGTGCAATAATCTATCTGTAGATGCTCATTCCACCTCTTATGTTTGCTGATGCTACATAAACCTGGGAATGATGCAGAGCCCCTTACGGCATCCGTTGTCCAGCTGGCAGTATTTGCGCACGCTTTACTGCAGTAAGAAGGACATTACGTTGAGTCGGATGCCATCAGTTGTCTTAACGACCTGATCTTACACCTGCTTATGGCAGGTGTTTTTTTGTCTGCAGGTTATGACAGGCAAAAAAAAGCCGGGACGAGCCCGGCGTGCACAAAAGTAACAATCGTAAAATCAGGCGCTGGGATTAGTCTTCAGCGTAAGTAACAGGCCTTCGCGACGCATTTTGGCGGCGTCTTCCGGGCGATGCAGGCGGTCGTAGACATCGGCCAGCCAGGCATAATCAAACGCATCAGGACGCTGAGCCAGCGCTTGCTGGAACGCTTCTGCTGCCTGCTGCCATTCACCATGACGCATCAGCAACTGTCCAAGCGTGCTATGTAATAGCGGCGTGGCGCCGTGCTGTTTAATTTGCTGACGCAGCGCTTTCTCCAGAGATTGCGGATCGCCACTCTTAATACGCGGCATCAATAGCACCAGACGATCGTCATACTGACGTTTCAGCCCGTCCAACACGATACTCTGCGCTGTATCCGGGTCGTCACACTCAATCAAATGTTCCGCCATCGCCACTTGCAGCGCGGTTTCCTGACGCGTTTTGCGGCTCTGACTCTGCCACCATTTTTTCAAACCGTCACTGCCCTGGTCAGCCATCGCCTGATTCATCAGGCCCAGCCAGGCTTGCTGTTGCAGGGCTTCGCGTTGTACTTCATCGTTAATTTGCACTTTTTGCATTGAAGGCAAGATATCGAGCAGTGCGCCCCACGCGCCAGTACGAATGTAGGCTTGTTCTGCCAGACGCAACACTTCCGGATGGCGCGGCGCGACTTCCAGCAGGCGATCAACGCCGTGACGTGCAGCATGATCTTCGTTACGCGCCAGTTGCAGACGTACACGAGTGATTTCAACCGGAATGGTGTCATTAACCGACAGCTCAGCAGCACGCTCCAGATGCTGATTAGCACGGATTTCGTCACCGCGTTGCTGCGCTGCTTCGGCAGCCAGCAAGTAGTTTGCCACCGGCTGATCGGCGTGATCGGCATTTTTCGACAGCAGTTTTTCTGCCTGTTTGAAATCGCCTTCCGCCAGCTTCATCAGCGCGCTTTGCGTATGGCGCTGGGCGCTACGACGCTTGCGGCCCGTGAACCAACCGCGCGTGCGTGCGCCGGTGCGGAATAAGCGACGCAGAATCCATTCCACCAACAGAATCACCAGCAAACTGAGAATCAAAATGATCGCCAGGCCAGTAACGCTGGTTTCAATGTTCCAGTTGTCGGTTTGGATCAGCACATAACCTTGATGACCTGCCACCATCGGTCCAACCACAATGCCCGCAATCAGCAGCAGGAAAAGCACCAATACTTTCAGCATGGTTAGCCTCCCTGTTGATCAGCGGCAACCGATGGCTGGGCCAGCAAATTACGCACGCGGGTTTGCATCAGTTTTTCCAGCAGCGGCTGGCTTTCCAGCGTATCGGGTACATCCATCGATATGCTTTGCTGGCTCAGCTCATCCAACTGAGTCAGGAAGGCTTTAGTCGCGGCATCGTTAGTGTCGTACCAGGCGCGCACCCAGGTTGATACCGCATCGATAGACTGTTTGTAAATCTCATCCTGATGACGTGGTACGGCTTGAGCCGCAATCAGCAGGCGCGAACGAATGTTTTCACGCAGGTAAACGTCTTGATTCGGCGCCAGCAGCGGCTGTGCGGTGTTATCGCGACGGCGGATGGTGATGAAATCATCCATAAAATTGTGCCAGCTTTTCACCAGGTTTTGGCGCCACTCGTGCAGTGAACTGGAGAGCTCACCGCCATCGGCGTCCATGGGTGAATCATCGCTGTCGTTATCGGCCAGGCGCAGATTATCAACGCCGTTTGATAATTGATTCAGCTTGAGGATGGTGCCGTCATAATCAATCTGGCTGACGGCGGAGAGCGAACTGATATCCTGCGTCAATGCGCGACGCACGTTCATCACGCTCGGATCGTTCATGTCTGCCAGGCTGGTATCGGCACTTTTTAGTAACGCTGCCGCAGTGGTGACATCCTGATCGCTCCACAGTTTACGGCCCGCCAGTTTGACGAGGTAATCCGCCTGTGCCAGCAGCCAGGTGCGCGTATCGTTACCGGAAATGGTCGCAACTTTATCACGCAAGGTTTCCAGCTCTTTGGCGCTGTTATCCTGCTGCGTGCGGGTTTCCTGCAAAGCGCTGTTGGCGCTATCCAATTGCTGCGTCAGTTGCTGTTTATCGCTACCCAGTTGCTGCTGCAAGGCGCTCAGCTGCTCACTTAGATTCTGGTTTGTTTGAGCCTGTAAATCGGCCTGGTGTTTCCCATTAAGGTAAAGTCCCGCCCCAATCGCCAGCGCAATTACAATCGCCACTGCACTCAACACTTTGCCATCGCTCTTTTTATCGCGAGGTGGCTTAGTGGCTGGAGAGGGAGAATTGTCCGCTGGGGTGGTTTCTTCAACCATGGCGGAGGAGGCTTTTTGTTCCGTCATTATGGCTCATCCCATTGTTAAGTTCAGCGTAACGCGCGCAGCAGCGCATCGTTATCGGCACCATCGGCTACATCAATGTCCTGCCAGCCTAGTTCAGCGGCTTGTGTAGCCAAACGTTCACTGACGACCACAAGCCGACAGTGCAGTAACCATTCCCGTCGATCAATCGGCGAAAACAGAGAAAAGAGTTGTTGTAACATTTCACCGCTGGTAACTACCAGCGTTGTAATACCCCGGTCACGCCAGCGGCGGCCTTCAGTCGCGCCGTTGTAGTACTTTTCGCAGCGCTGATAACATTCGCAATACTGTACCTCCGCGCCGCGTTCAATCAGCGTTTCCGCCAGTAATTCGCGTCCCGGGCTGCCGCGCAGAATCAGCGCGCGTTTGCCGCTCACTTGCTGCAGGCGATTCAGACGCACCAGTTCTTCACTGGTCTCACGCGCATGAGGATAGTCTACTTTTAGATTACTGACGGTATGCAGGGCTAAAGCGGTGCTGCGGCCAATAGCATAATAGTTGAGGTTTTCAGGCCACGCAGTCGCGCTGTGTTGTAAAGCGGGTTGGGCGAAAGTGACGACCTGCTGCGACAGCAAAAACACCAGATCGCCCGGTTGTAGCGCGGCAAGTTGGTTTGGCAGATGAACAAGATCGCGACCCGGCGTGAATTCTATCAGTGGAAGGCTCCATGCCAGCTTGCCCAGGTTTCGCAAACGCGAGACCAGGTCTGTGGCAGCCGGTTCCGGACGGGTCACGAGGATGGTCATGCTGGCGGTTGACCTTGATAGACTTCACGCAGGATGTCGCGTGCGCCGCCATCAAGCAGCTCTTCAGCCAGCGAAATGCCCATTTTTTCGGCGTGATCGCGGGGGCCACGACGCTCGCCCACTACCATTTGATTGCCGTCCGGTGAGCCGACCAAACCGCGTAGCCACAGTTGATCGTCTTCCAGCACGGCGAAGCTGCCGATGGGCACCTGGCAACCGCCTTCCAGCCGCGTGTTCATTGCGCGTTCTGCACGCACGCACACGGCGGTATCGTCGTGATTCAACGCCTGTAGCAGCGTAATTAATTGTTCATCATCGACACGGCATTCAATGCCAACCGCACCCTGGCCCACGGCTGGCAGGGAAATCTCCGCAGGCATTGCCTGACGAATGCGCTCTTCCAGACCTAAACGCTTTAATCCCGCTGCGGCAAGAATGATGGCGTCGTATTCACCCGCATCAAGTTTACCCAGACGCGTGCCGACGTTGCCGCGCAGTGAGCGAATCACTAAATCCGGACGACGGGCGCTGAGCTGACATTGGCGACGCAGGCTGGAAGTCCCGACAACCGCGCCTTGCGGCAGCTCATCAACACTGTTGTAACGATTGGAGACGAAAGCATCGCGCGGATCTTCACGCTCGCAAATAGTCACCAGACCAAGGCCTTCTGGAAAATCGATCGGCACATCTTTCATTGAGTGCACGGCAAGATCGGCGCGGCCTTCCAGCATTGCCAGTTCAAGCTCTTTAACGAACAGCCCTTTGCCGCCAACCTTTGCCAGTGGCGTATCAAGGATGACATCACCTTTAGTGACCATCGGTAGCAGCTCAACTTGCAGACCCGGATGAGCCGCCATCAGACGCTGTTGGACATATTGTGCCTGCCACAGAGCAAGGGGACTTTGTCTGGTAGCAATTCTGAAAATTTTGTTTAACATGCTGTTAACCATTTTGATCGTTCATCGAATATCCTATCATTGATAGGGGAATGCTGTCAGTTTCAACGGATTGAAAAGGCCGCGATGTCAGACTGCTTCTGGATTTTGAGGGTCGCAGTTTAGAGTCGAAGTCTGAAAAAAGCAGGGCTACGGTCGGAACATGCTAAACTGTTAAGTAGCGCAACTTTCTTTACGGTCAATCCTCCGGGTGTTAGATTGATCACGTTTCCAGCAATTATTTGCCCAATATCTTTATTATTAAGCGGCAGAATTCGGAAACAGGGTGCTTAACACTGGGACAATCAGGCGAAACGTCTTGTACCTCTACATTGAGACACTGAAACAGAGACTGGATGCTATTAACCAGCTGCGCGTTGATCGCGCACTGGCTGCCATGGGACCTGCTTTCCAGCAAGTCTACAGTCTGCTGCCAACATTATTGCACTACCATCATCCGCTGATGCCGGGCTACCTCGAAGGTAGCGTTCCACACGGCGTCTGCCTCTACACGCCCGATGAAAATCAATTTCAACTGTTGCAGAACTTAGCGGGCGGTCAATCACTCGAACTCAACACTGCCGCAGCCGGCGAACGTCCGATTACCGGTATTTACTCAATGGGCAGTACCTCGTCCGTTGGGCAAAACAGCATCTCCGATCTCGACATTTGGGTGTGCCATCAATCCTGGCTGGATAATGAAGAGCGCCTCAATCTGCAGCGTAAGTGTACGCTGTTGCAAAAATGGTGTGTGTCGATGGGTGTGGAAGTCAGCTTCTTCCTGATCGATGAGAACCGTTTCCGCCATAACGAAAGCGGCAGCCTCGGCGGCGAGGACTGCGGTTCTACCCAACATATTTTGCTGCTGGATGAGTTTTACCGTACCGCCGTGCGCATGGCGGGTAAACGCATCCTGTGGAACATGGTGCCTGGCGAAGAAGAGCATCATTACGACGATTACGTCATGTCGCTCTATTCACAAGGTGTGCTGACGCCAAATGAGTGGCTGGATCTCGGCGGCCTTGGCACGCTGTCGGCGGAAGAGTACTTCGGTGCCAGCTTGTGGCAACTCTATAAAAGCATCGATTCGCCGTACAAAGCGGTGCTGAAAACCCTGCTACTGGAAGCCTATAGCTGGGAATATCCCAATACTCAGTTGCTGTCGATGGACATCAAACAGCGCCTGCACGATGGCGAAATTGTCTGCTTCGGCCTCGATCCCTACTGCATGATGCTGGAACGCGTAACGCGCTACCTCACCAGCGTGGATGACATGGCGCGCCTCGATTTAGTGCGTCGATGTTTCTACTTAAAAGTGTGTGAAAAGCTCTCCAGCGAAGATCACCATCATCAGCGCACGGGCTGGCGTCGCGAGATTCTTTCGCAGCTGGTGAAAGAGTGGGGCTGGGATGAAGAGAAGTTAGCGGTATTGGATAACCGTGCGCAGTGGAAAATCGAACGGGTACGTGAAGCGCACAATGAGCTGCTGGATGCGATGATGCAGAGCTATCGCAACCTGATTCGCTTTGCACGTCGTAACAATTTAAGCGTCAGTGCCAGCCCGCAGGATATCGGCGTGCTGACGCGTAAACTGTATGCCGCTTTTGAGGCGCTGCCGGGTAAAGTCACCTTAGTGAACCCGCAGATTTCACCCGATTTGTCGGAAGAGAATCTCACCTTTATTCACGTTCCGGCGGGCCGCGCTAATCGCGCCGGTTGGTATCTGTATAACCAATCGCCGGACATGAGTTCGATCATCAGCCATCAGCCGCTGGAATATAACCGCTATCTGAACAAATTGGTGGCATGGGCGTGGTTTAACGGTTTGCTGACTAGCAAAACGCGTCTGCATATGAAAGGCAACGATCTGTGCGATCTGCCGCGGCTGCAGGAACTGGTTAATGATGTGTCGAGCCACTTCCCGCTGCGCGTGCCGGCTCCGACGCCGAAAGCGCTTTATAGCCCGTGCGAGATTCGTCACTTAGCGATTATCGTTAATCTCGAACACGATCCTACCTCGGCGTTCCGCAATCAGGTGGTGCATTTCGATTTCCGCAAGCTGGACGTGTTCAGCTTCGGCCAGCAGCAGCAATGTCTGATTGGCAGCATCGATCTGCTGTATCGTAATTCGTGGAACGAAGTGCGTACGCTGCACTTCAACGGCGAGCAGGCGATGATTGAAGCGCTGAAGACCATTCTCGGCAAAATGCATCAGGATGCGGCACCGCCAGACACGGTGGAAGTATTCTGCTACAGCCAGCATCTGCGTGGCTTGATTCGTACCCGCGTGCAACAGTTGGTTTCTGAATGCATTGAGCTGCGCTTGTCGAGCACGCGTCAGGAACCTGGTCGCTTTAAAGCGTTGCGAATGGCGGGCCAAACGTGGGGCTTATTCTTCGAGCGCATGAGCGTGTCAGTGCAGAAGCTGGAAAACGCCGTTGAATTCTATGGCGCGATTTCTAATAACAAGCTGCACGGCTTGTCGATCAAAGTGGAATCGAACCAGACGCCGCTGCCGCCGGTGGTGAACGGTTACGCCAGCGAAGGCATTATTCAGTTCTTCTTCGAAGACACCAATGACGATCGCGGTTTCAACATTTACATCCTCGACGAAACCAATCGTGTTGAGGTTTACCACCATTGCGAAGGCAGCAAGGAAGAGTTGGTGCGCGACGTGAGTCGATTCTATTCGTCGTCACATGACCGTTTTACTTACGGCTCCAGCTTTATCAATTTCAACCTGCCGCAGTTCTACCAGATTGTGAATACTGGCGAACGTTTCCAGGTGATTCCTTTCCGCAGCCAAACGCTGACGCAACTCTGCGCCACGCAGCCTGACAACGACAACGGCGACTTCCAGCCGCGCTACCAAATGCATTGATCCCGCTCGCGTTCGCGCGGCGGGATGCGCTGTTACTCTGACCTGCCGCAGGAAATGCGGCTATTTCCTGTTGCTTTTACAACGTCAACTGCGATGATAAGCAACCATGGCTTAAGGACAGAAGAGCAGAAGAATGATACGAGTGATAAGTCAGCTGGGTATAGCGCTGGCACTGGTCAGCCTGGTAGGCTGTGGCCTGAAAGGACCGCTATATTTCCCGCCGAAAGATCAGCCAAATAAGCCGAAACAGCAGGTCACTGAGCAGCAGCAAAAAGCCGCTCAGGATGCTGATGTCGGTGGTTTGGTCACCAGCAAGCCTGGTTCGCAGGCAAACTAAACTCTATGAGTAATCCGGCGGAGCAGAAAATGCAGTTCTCAAAAATGCACGGTCTCGGCAACGACTTTATGGTCGTGGATGCTGTGACGCAAAACGTCTTTTTTTCGCCGGAACTGATTCGCCGCCTGGCGGACAGAAATCTGGGGATCGGTTTTGATCAGCTCCTGATCGTCGAACCGCCCTACGATCCGGATCTCGATTTTCATTATCGCATTTTCAATGCCGATGGCAGCGAAGTCGCGCAGTGCGGTAATGGCGCACGCTGCTTCGCCCGCTTTGTGCGTCTGAAAGGGTTAACCAACAAAAGCGACATCCGCGTCAGTACCCAGACCGGCCGCATGGTGCTCAGCGTCACCAATGACGAGCTGGTGCGCGTCAATATGGGCCTGCCCAACTTCGAACCGCAAAGTGTGCCGCTACGTGCGAATAAAGCAGAGAACCTTTATTTGCAGCGTGTTGCCGAGCAAACCGTGATGTTTGGTGCGGTATCGATGGGCAATCCGCACTGCGTGATTCAGGTGGAAAGCGTGAAAACCGCGCCGGTGGAAACGCTCGGTCCGGAGCTGGAAAGCCACGAACGTTTCCCGGAGCGCGTCAATGTTGGCTTTATGGAAGTAGTCAATCGTGAACATATCCGTCTGCGGGTGTACGAACGCGGTGCAGGCGAAACCCAAGCCTGCGGCAGCGGCGCATGCGCGGCGGTGGCGTGTGGCGTTCAGCAAGGTATTTTGGCGGAGAATGTCCGCGTCGATTTGCCAGGCGGCACGCTGCATATTGCCTGGAAAGGGGAAGGGCAACCGCTGTATATGACCGGTCCTGCCACACACGTCTACGATGGGTTTATTCATCTATGAAAAATGTCGAAGAGCAAACCGAAAATGAGGTTTTGCTGGACGATCAATCGGTAAGCGCATTTCTGCGTCAACACCCCGATTTCTTTATTCGCAATGCGCGCCAGGTTGAGCAGATGATGGTGCCGCATCCGGTGCGCGGCAGCGTTTCGCTGGTGGAGTGGCATATGGCGCGTCAGCGCAACCACATTCAGCAGTTGGAAGAGGAGATCACGCTGTTGATGGAGCAAGCCACGGCTAACCATCAGCTGTTTGATCGCCTGCTGGCGCTGCAGGGCTATCTCGCCGCCGCAGACAGCTTGCAAGAGATGCTTACGCGTCTGCATCGCTGGGCGCGCGAACTGGGTCTGGCGGGTGCGCATGTGCGGGTATTCAATGATAAATGGCACATTGGCGCGCCATCGGATTTCACCCAACTCGGTTTGTCACGCCAGGCATTTGAACCGCTGCGTATTCAGCGCTTCGGTAATGAACATCACTATCTTGGTAGCCTGAACGGCCCGGAATTGCTGCTGCTGTTGCCGCAGGCCAAAGCGATTGGCTCGGTAGCGATGTCGCTGATGGGTGAGCGCGGTGAATTGGGCGTATTGATGTTTACCAGTCGCGATAATCAGCATTATCAGGCGGGCATGGGCACGCTGCTGCTGCAGCATCTGGCACAAATGCTGCCGGATTTGCTGTCACGCTGGATTGAACGCGCATGAGTAGCGCCAGTCCGCTGCTGCCGGCCGTGGATGACTTTCTGCGTTATCTGAAGGTTGAACGCCAGCTCAGTCCGCTGACGCAAAAGAATTACCAGCGGCAATTGCAGGCGATTATGGCAATGGCTGATGAGATGAAGCTGACGAGCTGGGCGCAACTTGAACCCGCGCAGGTGCGCAGCCTGGCGGCACGCAGTCGCCGTGGCGGCTTGGGCGCCAGTAGCCTGGCGCTGCGTATGTCGGCGCTGCGTAGTTTTCTCGACTGGCAAGTCCATCAAGGCATGTTGAGCGCCAATCCCGCCAAAGGGATTTCCACGCCGCGTAACGCGCGCCATCTGCCGAAAAACATGGATGTCGATGAAGTTAACCAATTGCTGGAGATCGACCTCAACGATCCGCTGGCGGTGCGCGATCGCGCTATGCTGGAAACCATGTACGGCGGCGGATTGCGTCTGTCCGAGCTGGTGAATATGGATTGTCGTCACATGGACTTAGACGCTGGCGAAGTACGGGTGCTGGGTAAAGGCAGTAAAGAGCGCCGCGTGCCGATTGGTGGCACGGCGGTGACGTGGATCCAGCATTGGTTAACGCTGCGCGATAGCTTTGCGCCGCAGGATGATGCGGTGTTTGTCTCCAGCCGCGGCAGCCGTATTTCAACGCGCAATGTGCAGAAGCGTTTTGCCGAATGGGGCATTAAGCAAGGCGTTGCCAGCCATATTCATCCGCATAAATTGCGCCACTCATTTGCCACGCATTTGCTGGAATCGAGCGGCGATCTACGCGCGGTTCAGGAACTGCTCGGTCACGCCAATCTGGCGACCACGCAAATTTACACCCATCTGGATTTCCAGCATCTGGCTACGGTTTATGATGCGGCCCATCCGCGTGCCAAACGAGGAAAGTCTTAATGAAGTTTTATCGTCCACTCGGCCCGATCAAAGCGATCACCTTTGATCTCGACGACACGCTGTATGACAACCATCCCGTGATCCGTAAAACCACCGCCGAATCGCATGCTGCATTGCAGGCGTATCATCCGGCGCTGCGTGAGTTTACCCCAGCGGATTATCAGGCGCTGCGTAATGAATTGCTGGCGCGCGAGCCGGAAATTTATCACGACGTGTCTGAATGGCGCCGCCGTTCGGTGGAGCTGGCGCTGCTCAATGTTGGCTTATCGGCAGCGGAAGCGACTGCCGGTGCCAGCGACGTAATGAGCGTGTTCCATCAGTGGCGCAGCGAAGTGACGATGCCGGAAGAGACGCATCAAACGCTGACGTGGCTGGGCGAGCGCGTGCCGCTGGTGGCGATCACCAACGGCAATGCCTGCCCGGAAAAACTCGGTATCAACCACTACTTCCAGTTTGCACTGCGTGCTGGTCCGCACGGTCGCGCTAAGCCGTGGCAGGATATGTATCATCTGGCCGCAGAGCGGTTAAACATCGCGCCGCAACACATTCTGCATGTTGGAGACGATCTCACCACCGATGTCGCCGGTTCGCTGCGCGCGGGCATGCAAGCCTGCTGGATCAACCTGCGCGCAGGCAATCTGATGAAGATTGATGATGCGCGTGTGCTGCCGCACGTGGAAATTGATCGGTTGGCATCTTTAACCTCGCTGCTATAATCCACACATGTAAATATATACAGCGGTATCCATCATTCTTCGATTTGCCGTCGCGTTGGCTGCGCGCGTTCACCCCGGCCACTTACTCATGTAAGCGCGCGGGGATCCTCGCCCTGGCCGCTTTGCTGCAAATCGAATGATTTTGGATACCGTCAAATTCCTCTCGAGAACGGTGCTTATGGACGTTTCTGAACTGCTTGACGGCTTGAATGACAAACAGCGCGAGGCGGTCGCCGCACCGCGTAGCAATCTGCTGGTGCTGGCCGGAGCAGGCAGTGGCAAAACCCGTGTGCTGGTGCATCGCATCGCCTGGCTGCTGTCGGTCGAGAACTGCTCGCCGTATTCGATTATGGCGGTGACCTTTACCAACAAAGCGGCGGCGGAGATGCGTCACCGTATCGACCAGCTGATCGGCACCAGCCAGGGCGGCATGTGGATTGGTACCTTCCACGGCCTGGCACACCGGCTATTGCGTGCGCATCATCTCGATGCCGGCTTGCCGCAGGATTTCCAGATTCTCGACAGCGACGATCAGCTGCGTCTGCTGAAGCGCCTGATCAAAGCCATGAACCTTGATGAGAAGCAGTGGCCTGCACGTCAGGGCATGTGGTACATCAACGGCAAAAAAGATGAAGGCCTGCGTCCAAAACACATCGAAAGCTACGGCAATCCGGTGGAGCAAACCTGGCTACGCATCTATCAGGCGTATCAGGAAGCCTGCGATCGCGCTGGCTTAGTCGATTTTGCCGAGCTGCTGCTGCGCGCCCATGAACTGTGGCTCAACAAGCCGCACATCCTGAACCATTACCGCGAGCGTTTTAGCAACGTGCTGGTCGATGAATTCCAGGATACTAACAACATTCAGTACGCGTGGATTCGCATGCTGGCGGGCGATTCGGGCCGCGTGATCATCGTCGGCGATGATGACCAGTCGATTTACGGCTGGCGCGGTGCGCAGGTAGAAAACATCCAGCGCTTCCTGCAGGATTTTCCCGGTGCAGAAACCATCCGTCTGGAGCAGAACTATCGCTCGACCAACAATATTCTGAAAGCCGCTAATACACTGATCGCCAATAACAATGGCCGCCTCGGCAAAGAATTATGGACCGACGGCAGCGACGGCGAAAAGATCTCACTCTACTGCGCGTTCAACGAGCTGGACGAAGCGCGCTTTGTGGTGAACCGTATCAAAAGCTGGCATGAGAACGGCAACGCGCTGCAGGATTGCGCCATTCTCTACCGCAGCAACGCCCAATCGCGTGTGCTGGAAGAGGCGCTGCTGCAAGGCAGCATGCCGTATCGCATTTATGGCGGTATGCGCTTCTTCGAACGTCAGGAAATTAAAGATGCGCTGGCCTATCTGCGTTTGATGGCCAATCGCAATGACGATGCGGCCTTTGAACGTGTGGTCAACACGCCGGTGCGCGGCGTAGGCGATCGCACCCTTGACGTAGTTCGTCAAACCGCGCGCGAGCAGCAGCTAACGATGTGGCAGGCAACGCGCGAGCTGTTACAGAATAAAGCCTTAGCGGGACGCGCCGCGTCGGCATTGCAACGCTTCTGCGAACTGGTGGATTCACTGGCCACGGAAACCGCCGAAATGCCGCTGCATGTCCAGACCGATCGGGTAATCAAAGACTCCGGTTTGTGGATCATGTACGAGCAGGAGAAGGGCGAAAAAGGTCAGGCGCGGATTGAAAACCTTGAGGAATTGGTGACGGCCACGCGCCAGTTCAGTTATCAGGATGAAGACGAAGATTTGATGCCGCTGCAGGCGTTCTTATCGCATGCGGCGCTGGAAGCGGGCGAAGGCCAAGCCGACAAATGGCAGGATGCAGTGCAGTTGATGACCATGCACTCGGCGAAAGGGCTGGAGTTCAGCCAGGTGTTTATCGTCGGCATGGAAGAGGGGATGTTCCCGAGCCAGATGTCGCTGGATGAAGGCGGTCGACTGGAAGAAGAACGCCGTCTGGCTTACGTCGGTGTGACGCGCGCGATGGTGAAACTCACGCTGACCTACGCCGAAACCCGCCGTCTTTATGGTAAGGAAGTCTATCACCGCCCATCGCGCTTCATCGGCGAGCTACCGGAAGAGTGCGTGGAAGAGGTGCGTTTGCGCGCTAGCGTCAGTCGTCCGGTGAGTCATCAACGCATGGGCACGCCGATCGCGCATAATGACAGCGGCTTCTCACTCGGCCAGCGCGTGCGTCATGCTAAGTTCGGCGAAGGCACCATCATCAACCTCGAAGGCAGCGGCGAACACAGTCGTTTACAAGTGGCGTTTCAGGGCCAGGGAATCAAGTGGCTGGTGGCGGCTTACGCCCGTCTGGAAACGGTGTAGCGCGGTTGCGCTACCTTGACGACTTTTTCGTCTCAGCGTAACATGCGCGCACTATTATCATGAGAGGACAATGCCTTGGACGCGCCCAGTCGATGCTGGCTCAATCACCTGTTTAACAGGAACTCCTAAGGTTACCTCTTTGAGCTGGTAGCCTTAGCGGTTATCAGCGACCTCCCTTTTTTACTCTCGTCGCATGAGTTAGCACTGATTTACCCTTGAAGCGAAAGTTTCCGTGTTCAGGCTTCGCCGTGCCCGTAATCTAAAGTGGTCACTGCTATGTCCCATTACGTCTGCAATGGGGAGTTATTGCTATGCTGAGAGCATTTAAACTCGATCGTAATCGCCTGACGCGCATCGAGCTGGAAGAAGACAACGACAAACTCAACACTTCGGTGTGGGTCGATCTGATCGAACCCGACGACAGCGAACGCGATCGCGTGCAGTGTGAGCTCGGCCAGAGCCTGGCAACGCGTCCGGAACTGGAAGACATCGAAGCCTCGGCGCGTTTCTTCGAAGACGAAGACGGTCTGCACATTCACTCCTTCTTCTTCTTTGAAGATGCTGAAGACCATGCGGGCAACTCCACCGTGGCCTTTACCATTCGTGAAGATCGTCTGTATACGCTGCGCGAACGCGAACTGCCGGCGTTCCGCCTGTATCGCATGCGTGCGCGTAATCAGACACTGACCGATGGCAACGCCTACGAGCTGCTGCTGGATCTGTTTGAGACCAAAATCGAGCAGCTGGCGGATGAGATCGAGAACATCTATAGCGCGCTGGAGAAACTCAGCCGCGTGATTATGGAAGGCCAGCAGGGCGAAGAGTATGACCAGGCACTGTCACGCTTAGCCGAGCTGGAAGATATCGGCTGGAAAGTGCGTTTGTGTCTGATGGATACCCAGCGCGCACTCAACTTCCTGGTACGCAAGGCGCGTCTGCCGGGCAATCAGCTGGAGCAGGCGCGTGAAATCCTGCGCGATATCGAATCGCTGCTGCCGCATAACGAATCGCTGTTCCAGAAAGTGAACTTCCTGATGCAGGCGGCGATGGGGTTCATCAACATCGAGCAGAACCGCATCATCAAGATCTTCTCGGTGGTTTCCGTGGTATTCCTGCCGCCAACGCTGGTGGCATCCAGTTACGGTATGAACTTCGAGTTTATGCCAGAGCTCAAATGGAGCTTTGGTTATCCGGGCGCGATTAGCCTGATGATCCTCGCCGGGCTGGCGCCGTACCTCTATTTCAAGCGTAAAAACTGGTTGTAACCTGCCGAGTATCCCGGTCGTCATGAATGACGACCCTACAAAATCGCTCCTGAAACGTAGGGTCGCCATTTATGGCGACCGGAAAGCGCATAAATGAGTCGCATCAGCCCATTAACTGGCGCTGCCCTTCATTTCTGCGTAATCTGTTACCTCTTTTCGTATATCAATGATTTCCACCTTATGGCGCGCTTCTCATTGCGACTTCAGTGGACACTTCTGCTGATTGCATCGTTAGTGCTGGGGATTATCCTTCAGCTGTTCCACCTGCCTGCGGCCTTGCTACTGGGCCCGATGATCGTCGGCACCTTTATGGGCTTGTCCGGCGCAACCGTTCGCATCGATAAACGTTTCTTTGTGCTGGCACAGGCGGTGCTCGGCTGCATGATCGGCCAGAGCTTATCGCCCGGCATTCTCACCCCGCTGATCCAGGATTGGCCGGTGGTGCTGGCGGTGCTGGTGCTGACGCTCGCGGCCAGCGGTTTGTCCGGTTTTCTACTGGTGCGCTTCAGTCATTTGCCAGGGCCCACCGGCGCGTGGGGATCGTCGCCCGGCGGCGCGTCGGCGATGGTGGCGATGGCCGGTGATTTCGGTGCGGATGTGCGGCTGGTGGCGTTCATGCAGTATCTGCGCGTGTTATTCGTCGCAACGGCGGCCGCCGTGGTGGCGCGCATTGGTTTGGGCACCAACGGCGGTGCCGCTGAGCTGGTATGGTTTCCCGCGCTGCAAAGCAGCTTTCTGCTAACCCTGGTGGTGATGGTCGCCGGTGCCTGGCTTGGGCAGCGGTTGCGCATTCCGTCGGGCGCATTGCTGCTGCCCGCGCTGATTGGCGCGGTGCTGCACGGTACCGATGTGGCCACCTTGCAGGTACCGGAATGGCTGCTGGCGCTGGCCTATTCATTGATTGGCTGGAGCGTGGGATTGCGCTTTACCCGGCCGATCTTTCTGTTAGCGCTGCGTACGCTGCCGCAAATGCTGGTGTCGATTTTTGGCTTGATGCTGCTGTGCGG
Organism: Enterobacter ludwigii; assembly: GCA_900068845.1. Taxonomy (GTDB): domain Bacteria; phylum Pseudomonadota; class Gammaproteobacteria; order Enterobacterales; family Enterobacteriaceae; genus Pantoea; species Pantoea ludwigii_A. The sequence continues at coordinate 36,511 of CEFQ01000003.1, read as the reverse complement.
CGGCTTAGCCTGGATGCTGACGCGCGTTCTGCACGTCGATCTGATGACGGCCTATCTGGCAACCAGCCCGGGCGGGCTGGATACCGTGGCGATTATTGCGGCCGGCACACGCGTCGATATGGCATTTGTGATGGCACTGCAGACGCTGCGTCTGTTCACCATCCTGCTGACCGGCCCGGCGCTGGCGCGGTTTATCTCACGCTACGCGCACGCGCGAACGCGCTGAAAACGTCACTGCATCAATAATGAATACGGCGAGTGCCAGCCAGATAAAGCCGAAGGTCACCATTTTATCTGGCGTCAGGCTCTCGCCGTAGAAGATCACCGCCAGCAGGAACATCAATGTCGGGCCGAGATACTGGAAGAAGCCGACGGTCGATAAGCGCAGACGTGCACAGGCTGCAGCAAACAACATCAGTGGAATGGTGGTGAGAATACCCGCCGCGACCAGTTTCAGATTCAGGCTCATCGCATTAGCGCTGAGATGGCTGGTGGCGCTATCGGCGAAGCCAAACAGGTAAACCGCCGCCAGCGGAAACAGCCACATTGTCTCGATTAACATGCCGCTCTGTGCATCTACCTGAATCTTTTTACGCACCAGACCATACAGAGAAAAACTCAACGCCAGGCCAAGGCCGATAATCGGTAGCGATCCAAATTGCCACAGCTGTACCAGCACGCCGGTGGTCGCCAGTAACACCGCCAGCCACTGTAAGCGGCGGAAGCGCTCGCGCAGAAACAGCATGCCAAACACCACGTTAATCAGCGGGTTAATAAAGTAGCCGAGGCTGGCTTCCAGCATATGCTGATTATTCACCGCCCAGATAAACAGTAGCCAGTTGCCGCCAATGGTAACGGCGGTCAGTGCCAGCAACATCATTTTTTTGGGCTGAGCCAGCACGCCGCGCACCTGTGTCCAGCTGCGGGTTAACGTGATCAGCAGCAGCATAAAAAGTGCTGACCAAATCACGCGATGCGTCATGATTTCGGGGGCGGGTACCTCTTTCACCAGCTTGAAGTAGGCCGGTGCGATGCCCCAAATAAAGTAAGCGCCGAGCGCGTAGCCAATACCCTGGCGAGTTTGTTGCGTATCCATTTTACATCCGAAAAGGTGGCGATCAGCCAATCATATAAGTCGCGGTAGCGGTGGCGATATAATCGCCTTGCTGGTTATGTAACTCTACGCGCGCCACGGCGACTTTATTGCCACCGCGTAGTAGGCTGCTCGTGGCGACAAAGCGCTCACCGCGCCCGGGACGCAGGTAATCAACGCGCATATCGATGGTGCCCATACGTGACAGGCGCTGACGAAGCTCTTCCTCGGTAATGCTCTCCTGGCGCGTCAACGCATAGCTGACACACACCAGACCGGCGGCGACATCCAGCACTGAAGCAATCACGCCGCCGTGCAAAATCTGCTGCGCCGCGTTGCCGACCAACATGGTTTTATTGGCGAAGCCGAGCTCGGCGTAATCCGCTTCCAGTCGATCCAACTCTAATCCGAGCGCCTGATTAAAGGGCATATGATAAACAAAGATTTCACCAATCAGACGGCGCGCGTCCTGCGGCGTCAGCAACGGGGATGACATAATGCCTGCCTTAAAATGTTAACGAGTTGTGTATATTATGCCGCGTTCGAGCCGCTTTCCAGTTTCGAAAATCGGCGCTGATCAACCGCAGGTTTTGCGTGTAGAATGGCCTGCTTTTTGAACCGTCCTTGACGATTACGACACGCAGTTCTCTGGAGAATTCTATGCGTAAGCATTACGCCTTGCTGGCCGCGGCACTGATCCTTCCTGGCCTGGCGCAGGCCGACGAAGCCACGATAAAAGAGGTTCATGATGCACCGGCAGTGAAGGGCAGCATTATCGCTAACCTGCTGGAGAAACACGATAACCCGTTCGTGCTTTATCCTTACGAAAACAACTATCTGCTTTACACTTACACCACAGACATGAACAAAGAGGCGATCTCTTCGTACAACTGGGCAGACAAAGCAAAAAATGATGAAGTAAAATTCCAGCTCAGCCTGGCGTTTCCCTTGTGGCGCGGCATTTTAGGCGATAACTCGGTGCTGGCCGCGTCTTATACTCAGCGGTCGTGGTGGCAGCTCTCAAACCGTGGCGCTTCATCACCGTTTCGTGAAACCGATTATGAGCCGCAGATTTTCCTCGGCTGGGCCACCGATTACACCTTCGCGGGCTGGACCTTGCGTGACGTGGAAACCGGCTTAGTACACCAGTCGAATGGTCGTAGTGAACCGACCTCGCGCAGCTGGAACCGCGTTTATGCCCGCTTGATGGCAGAGAATGGCAATCTGCTCGCAGAGATCAAACCCTGGTATCGTCTGCCGGAAAGTGAAAGCAATGACGATAATCCGGACATCACCAAATACATGGGTTACTACCGCGCCAAGCTCGGCTACATGATGGGCGATAGCATTTTCAGCGTGGAAGGCAACTACAACTGGAACAGCGGCTTCGGTGGTGCAACTTTCGCCTGGAGCTATCCGATCTCTGAGCACGTGCGTTTTTACACGCAGGTCTTCAGCGGTTATGGTGAGTCGTTGATCGACTATAACCATCGCCAGACACGCTTCGGCGTGGGCGTGACGCTCAACGATCTGTTCTAACCCGCAAAAAATACAGGATTACCGTGGCAACATCGGCAGTGCTTAATCAGGAAATGCTGGCGCAGCAGGTATTACAAGATACCTTCGGCTATCAGCAGTTCCGCCCTGGTCAGCAGAACATCATCGAAACCGCCCTGTCAGGACGCGATTGTTTGGTGGTGATGCCGACCGGCGGCGGCAAATCGCTATGCTATCAAATCCCGGCGCTGGTGCGCGAAGGACTGACGCTGGTGGTTTCACCGCTGATTTCACTGATGAAAGATCAGGTCGATCAGCTGCTGGCTAACGGCGTCGCCGCGGCGTGCCTCAACTCGACGCAGACGCGCGAACAGCAGCAGCAGGTTTTTGCGGATTGCCGCACTGGCAAGCTCAAGCTGCTGTATATCGCGCCTGAACGCCTGATGATGGACAACTTCCTCGACAGCCTGCACCAGTGGAATCCGGTGATGCTGGCGGTGGATGAAGCCCACTGTATTTCGCAGTGGGGCCACGATTTCCGTCCGGAATATGGCTCGATCGGTCAGCTGCGTCAGCATTTCCCTGATCTGCCGGTGATGGCGCTAACCGCCACCGCCGATGAAACCACGCGTAACGACATCGCTCATCTGTTGCAGATGGACGATCCGCTGATTCAAATCAGCAGCTTTGACCGTCCGAATATTCGCTACACGCTGGTGGAGAAATTCAAACCCACCGAGCAGTTACTGCGTTACGTGCAGGATCAGCGCGGCAAAAGCGGCATTATTTACTGTAACAGCCGCGCCAAAGTGGAAGACACTGCCGCGCGCCTGCAAAGCCGGGGCTTGAGTGTTGGCGCTTATCACGCCGGCATTGATAGCGCGCAGCGAGCCAGCGTGCAGGAAGCCTTCCAGCGTGACGATCTGCAAATTGTGGTCGCTACCGTGGCGTTTGGTATGGGCATCAACAAACCCAACGTGCGCTTTGTGGTGCACTTCGATATCCCGCGTAACATTGAATCCTATTATCAGGAAACCGGGCGCGCCGGACGAGATGGCCTGCCTGCCGAAGCGATGATGCTGTACGATCCCGCCGATATGGCGTGGTTGCGTAAATGTCTGGAAGAAAAAGTGCCTGGACCGTTGCAGGATATTGAACGCCACAAGCTCAACGCGATGGGGGCGTTTGCGGAAGCACAAACCTGTCGTCGTCTGGTGCTGCTGAACTATTTCGGCGAAGGGCGTCAGCAGCAGTGCGATAACTGCGATATCTGCCTCGATCCACCGCGTCGCTACGACGGCTTGCTGGAAGCGCAAAAGGCGCTGTCGAGCATCTATCGTACCGGCCAGCGCTTTGGTATGGGCTATATTGTGGAAGTTTTGCGCGGAGCCAGTAATCAGCGTATCCGCGACAACGGCCACGACAAACTGCCGGTGTACGGTTTAGGCCGCGAACACAGCCATGAACACTGGATCAGCGTGCTGCGCCAACTGATTCACCTCGGAATGGTGACGCAAAACATCGCGATGCATTCGGCGCTGCAACTTACCGAAGCGGCGCGTCCGGTTTTACGTGCCGAAGTGCCGCTGATGCTGGCGGTGCCGCGTATCGTAACGGTGAAAGCGCGCGGCAGCAGTTCGCCGAAAGTGCACAGCGGCAATTACGATCGCCAATTATTTGCCAAGCTGCGTAAGCTGCGCAAAGCGATTGCGGATGAAGAGAATATTCCGCCGTACGTGGTATTTAACGATGCCACGCTGATTGAAATGGCAGAACAAATGCCGATAAGCGCGTCAGAAATGCTCAGCGTGAACGGCGTCGGTCATCGCAAACTGGAACGTTTTGGTAAGCCGTTCCTGGTGATGATCAAAGAACATGTTGATGAAGGCTAAAGGAAAAATTTCATGCTGATGTTATTCGCTACCGTCGCGCTAGTGCATCTGGTTGCGCTGATGAGTCCCGGCCCAGACTTCTTCTTTGTGTCGCAAACGGCGGCAAGTCGGTCCCGCAAAGAGGCGATGATGGGGGTTCTGGGCATCACGTTAGGCATTGTGATTTGGGCCGGCGTGGCGTTGATGGGCCTGCACCTGATCCTGGAAAAAATGGCCTGGCTGCATGAAATTATTATGGTCGGCGGTGGATTGTATCTGCTGTGGATGGGCTGGCAGCTAATGCGCTCAGCGCGTCAACGTCATAAGCAGCCGCAGACAGATGCGCCAGTGGTTGAACTGCCGAAAAGAGGCATGAGCTTCCTGAAAGGTTTTCTGACGAACTTGTCGAACCCGAAAGCGATCATCTACTTCGGTAGCGTATTCTCGCTGTTTGTGGGTAACGACGTGGGCGCGATGGAGCGCTGGGGTTTGTTCCTGCTGATTATCGGTGAGACGTTCGCGTGGTTTACGCTGGTGGCGGCGATATTCGCCATGCCGTGGATGCGTGATAAGTATCAGCGTATGGCGAAGTGGGTGGATGGCATGGCGGGCGTGTTATTTGCCGGGTTTGGTATTCATCTCATCATCTCTCGATAAGATCTCGATCCGTAGCGGCGCAATTTATTGCGCGTTTTTTAACTGCGCGCGATAAATCGCGCCGCTACGATAAGTGCAAATCCTTAAGCCATTTTACGAGCGCTGGCCAGCAGCGCACCTACCGCCATAAACAATCCACCAAAGGTGCGATTGAGCAGCTTCATCTGCTTCGGGCCTTTAATCCAACCGGCGATGCGCGTCGCCAGCGTGGCGTAACCAATCATCACGATGATGTCGACCACGATGGTGGTGACGCCCAGTACCAGATATTGCATTAACTGCGGCTGGTGCGGCTGAATAAACTGCGGAAACAGTGCGGCAAGAAACACGATGCTTTTCGGGTTGGTGAGATTCACCAGCACTGCGCGCTTGAACAGGCGACGACGCGGCATCGCTTTAGTAACGGCGTCGAGATCGATGCCGCCAGCGGAACGCCACTGCTGAATGCCTAGCCACACCAGATAGGCCGCACCCGCCCACTTCAGGACTTCAAAGGCCAGAAGTGATTGGGAAAACAACGCACCTAAACCGGCGCCGACCAGCACGATATGAATGGCCAGGCCAAGCTGCAAGCCAGTAATCGATGCCGCCGCCCCGCGATAGCCGTGGCTGATGCCGGTGCTCATGGTGTTAATTGCGCCGGAACCGGGTGAAAGGCTGAGGATGGTTGTGGTCAGCAGGTAGGTTAACCACCATTCAATGGTCATGTGTGACATTCCCTGAAGTTAGCGAAGTGTGACACAATACGACAGAAAATCGCCGCACGCTACGCAGTGCAGACGCGCAAATCACGTTTTTTTCAGGGGGACGAATGCAGCATCATAAACAGGGTTGGCTCGGACGTGAGCGAGGCTTTTCGGCCTTTGCTACCGGTCCGCTGCTCGACTTCTGGCGTCGCCGTGAAGAGTGTGAATTCACCGGCGTGGGTAACCTGAAGATTCGCTACGTCCGTTTCACCTCACCGCAACATCGTCGTGTCATTCTGGTCGTGCCCGGCCGCATTGAGAGCTATATCAAGTATCCCGAACTGGCCTACGACCTGTTCATGTGCGGCTACGATGTGGTGATTCTGGACCATCGTGGTCAGGGGCGATCTGAACGTCTGCTGGAAGATTCGCATCGCGGCCATGTGGTGGAATTTGGCGACTACGTTGACGATCTGGAAACGCTGTATCTGAAAGCGATCGTCAGCCCACATTACCAGCAGCGCTACGTGCTGGCCCATTCGATGGGCGGCGCGATTTTAGCGCTGTTTCTGGCGCGTCAGCCGCAGGCGTTTCATGCCGCGGTGTTTTCCGCGCCAATGTTTGGCATTGTGCTGCCGCTGCCCGACTGGATGGCGCACCGCATTCTCGACTGGACAGAAAAACTGCCCGCGCTGCGCGAAGGCTACGCGCTGGGCACCGGGCGTTGGCGCGCTAATCCGTTTGGCATTAATCGCCTGACGCATAGCCGCGAACGCTATCGCCGCAACCTGCGTTTTTACGCCGACGATCCGGCGATTCGCGTCGGTGGACCGACGTATCACTGGGTGCGCGAAGGCGTACAGGCCGGTCGAGCCATCTTCAACCAGGTGGCAAAAATTACTACGCCGACCTTGCTGCTGCAGGCCAGTGAAGATGATGTGGTGGATAACCGCTCACAAAATCTATTTTGTACGGCGATGGCCGAAGCAGGACATCCCTGCGCCGGTAATGCGCCTTATGTAATCAAAGGAGCGCGTCATGAGATTTTGTTCGAAACAGACGCGATGCGCGCCGAAGCGCTGAACGCGGTGATCGATTTCTTCGAGCATCACGCTTAATTCATTTTACTTTCCGATATCAACACCCGAGGTTTACATGTATCACATCGTCGCATCCGACCTGGATGGCACGCTGCTCTCTCCGGACCACCGCCTTACATCGTTCGCTCGTTCTACGCTGCAGGAGCTGGTGGCGCGTGACATTCACTTTGTTTTTGCCACCGGCCGTCACTACATCGACGTCGGGCAGATGCGCGATAAACTCGCCATTCCGGCTTACATGATCACCTCGAACGGTGCGCGCGTGCACAACGCCGAAGGCGAATTGGTGTTCAGCCACAACCTGGATGCCGACATCGCCAGCGATCTGTACGGCCTGCAATATCATGACGAGCACATCCTGACGCATGTCTATCGCGACGATGAATGGTTCATGAGCCGCCATCGCCCGGACGAGCAGGACTATTTCCGCGAATCCGTCTTTAACTATCAGGTTTACCAGCCGGGCATGCTGCCGACCGACGGCATCAGCAAAGTATTTTTTACCTGCGAAGATCCAGAGCGTTTGATTCCAATGGAACAAGCGATTGAAGCGCGTTGGGGCGATCGCGTGAATGTCAGCTTCTCGCTGCCGACCTGTCTGGAAGTGATGGCGGGCGGCGTTTCTAAAGGCCACGCGCTGGAAGCAGTCTCGAAACAACTCGGCCACTCGCTGAAAGAGTGCATCGCCTTCGGCGACGGCATGAATGATGTGGAGATGCTGAGCATGTCAGGCAAAGGCTGCATCATGCGTAATGGGCAGCAACGTCTGAAAGACACCTTGCCAACGCTGGAAGTGATTGGCAGCAACGCGGATGATGCGGTGCCGCACACCTTGCGTAAACTGTTCCTCGCCTAAAAAAACGGGCCGGCGATGACCGGCCCGCTCTGGTTATACCAACTGTTTCTTGTGCTTATGTTCGCTCACCATGGTGAGCAGCAGCAGGATCACCGCCAGCACTGAGCCGCCAATCATCACGATGAAACCGCCGTCCCAGCCGAAGTAATCCACGGTGTAACCAACAATCGCACTGGCCGCCACCGACCCACCAAGATAGCCAAATAGCCCGGTAAAGCCCGCCGCCGTTCCCGCCGCTTTTTTCGGTGCCAGCTCCAGCGCGTGTAAGCCAATCAACATCACCGGACCGTAAATCAGGAAGCCGATCACAATCATGCACAGCATGTCGATGCCTGGATTGCCCGGAGGATTCAGCCAATAGACCACGGTGGCGATGGTCACCAGCGTCATAAAGAACACGCCGGTCGCGCCACGATTTCCTCTAAATACTTTGTCCGACATCCAACCGCATAACAGCGTGCCGGGAATACCGGCATATTCGTAGAGGAAGTAGGCCCACGATGATTTATCCAGCGTGAAATGCTTCACCTCTTTCAGGTAGGTCGGCGACCAATCGAGAATGCCGTAACGCAGCAGATAAACAAACACGTTCGCCAGTGCGATGTACCACAGCAGTTTGTTGGGCAGAATGTACTGCATGAAAATCTGTTTCGCCGTCAGCTCCTGCTCGTGATCTTCGTTGTAATCCGGCGGGTAATCATTCTTCCACGCTTCAATCGGCGGTAAACCGCAGGACTGTGGCGTATCGCGCATCAGAGCGAAAGCGATAATCGCGATGAGAATGGCACCAAACGCTGGCATATACAGTGCGGCTTTCCAGTCGTTAAACCACGCCATACCGAGCAGGAACAGCAGCGGTGGAATGCCGCCGCCGACGTTATGCGCGCAGTTCCACACTGATACAATGCCGCCGCGCTCTTTCTGCGACCACCAATGCACCATGGTACGCCCACACGGCGGCCAGCCCATGCCCTGGAACCAGCCGCACAGGAACAGCAGCACGAACATCACCATGATGCTCGATGTCGCCCATGGCACGAAGCCCATAAACAACATCACCGCCGCAGCCAGGATCAACCCGGCGGGTAAAAACACGCGCGGATTCGAGCGGTCCGACACCGAACCCATAATGAATTTCGAGAAGCCGTAAGCGATGGAAATTCCCGACAGCGCAAACCCGAGATCGCCGCGCGAGAAACCTTGTTCAACCAGATAAGGCATCGCCAGCGCAAAGTTCTTACGCACTAAATAGTAGGCGGCATAGCCGAAAAATATTCCCAGGAAAATTTGCCAGCGCAGGCGACGATACAGTGGATCAACACGATCATCTGCCACCTGGGGCCGATGCGGTGCAGGTTTGAAGATACTCAACATGAGTTGGCCCTCCAGGGCGCGATATTGTTATAAATTCCCAGCAGGTTGGGGCAAATACGGCAAATGTTTAAACGGAAAAGCGATGTTTCCATTTCGCGCAAAGGATAGTGATGGTCACGTTCTGTTACTGTGACATGTGACACAACTGTTACAGTTTTATGACAATGAAGTGCGATAAAAACCAGGAAATGTTGGATTTCGCGCATTTTTAGCCGAGCTGAAAGGGAGGCGATGAGAATTATTTGGTGTCATTTCGTACAGTTGTAAACCAGATAGTTCAGCCCGATTGCGACAGTTTGTTTACACTAGCCGCACTGTTTATTTTGAGATCGTTACCGTGCCGTTACTGATCGTTACCACCATTCTGTGGGCCTTTTCCTTCAGTTTAATCGGGGAATACCTTGCAGGTCAGGTGGATTCCTGGTTCTCCGTATTAATGCGTCTGGCGCTCGCCGCCATCGTCTTCTTACCGTTTCTGCGCTGGCGCGGTTATCGTGCTTCAACCCTTTTGCTGTATATGCTGGTGGGCATGCTGCAGCTTGGCATCATGTATTTGCTGAGCTTTGAAGCCTATCTGTACCTGAGCGTGACCGAGTTCCTGCTGTTTACCGTGATGACGCCGCTGTATGTCACGCTGATCTACGATTTGCTGAGCCGACGTCCACTGCGCATTGGCTATGCCTTCAGTGCATTGCTGGCAGTCATCGGTGCGGCGATTATTCGCTATGACAAAGTCAGCGACCATTTCTGGTTCGGCTTGTTGCTGGTGCAGGCGGCCAATATCTGCTTCGCCATCGGCATGGTGGGTTACAAACGCCTGCAGGAAACCCGTCCCATGCCACAGCACACCGCGTTTTCGTGGTTCTATCTGGGTGCGGTGATCATCGCGGTGATTGCCTGGAGCCTGTGGGGCAATCCCAATAAACTGCCGACGACATCGCTGCAGTGGGGCATTCTGGTGTGGCTGGGCGTGGCAGCTTCAGGTTTGGGCTACTTCATGTGGAACTACGGCGCTACGCAGGTGGATGCCGGCACCTTGGGGATTATGAACAATATGCATGTGCCGGCGGGCTTACTGGTGAACCTGGCGATCTGGCAGGAAAAACCGCACTGGCCGAGTTTTATCGCCGGTGCCGCCGTCATCTTCGCATCACTTTATGTGCATAAACGCTGGGTACTAGGTAAGAAAAGCATCGCATAAAGCCAATAGGGAAGGGATAGCGCGGCAGAGGAGCAAAGCATCCGAGCCATGGATGGCGAGGCTGATCCACAAGGAAGTGGTTTCCCTTTGCGATCTGCCGCGCTATCCCTGACCTGGCGCGAATAAAGAAGCGATTAAGTCTTCTTAACCGGCCCCGGACGATGAATCATCGTCAAACCTTTCAGGAAATTACGCAGAATCTGGTCGCCGCACTCGCGGAAGTTCTTGTGTTCCGGGTTGCGGAAAATCGCACCCACCTCAGCCTGCGAAATCTTAAAGTTCGCTTTCAGCAACACATCCGGAATGTCGGTGGTCTTCAGCGCAAAGGCGATACGCAATTTCTTCATGAAAATATTGTTATTCATGCGACGCTCAATCGAAGGCGCGGGCGCATCTTCACTCTTACCGCGACGGTAAAAAATCAGACCGTTAAGGAAATAACCCATCAACACATCCGGCAGCTTGCGAAACGCGGCATCGTCATCCTTCTTCATCCACGCCTGCACATCTTCCAGCGGCACTTCACTGCCCGCCAAGGCAAAAATCTCCACCACTTTGCTATCGCTCAAATCAAGCATATAGCGCACGCTGCGCAGAACATCGTTACTCATCATGGTGAAACTCTCTTGGTCGCGGGTTGAGGCGGCGCATTATAGAGCAGGCGGGGCAGGGATAACAGCGTGGGCGACCTTCGTCGCCCAACATCATCAGGATGAGGTGGTTTGCAGTGAGCCCGGACGCGCGGCATCGCGCACGAAAGGCAGATGTTCACAGGCATGCTGACGGGCAAACCGCACAAAGGCTTCCATCACCGGCTGACGTTGCTCGCCTTCGCGTACGGCGGCATACAAGCGACTCCACAAGCCATCGCCCAACGTCTTCGTCACCACCAAACCCTGCTGCTCAAAATTCTCTACCACCCAATGCGGCAGCGCGGCGATGCCCATGCGCGCCGACACCATTTGAATCAGCAATAACGTGTTATCCACGCTCTTCAAGGCCGGACTCACGCCCGCAGGTTGCAGGAAATGGCGCCACACATCTAAACGCTGACGCTGCACCGGATAGATCATCAGCACCTCATCGGCCATATCTTCTGGGGCAATATGTTCAAGCTGCGCCAAAGGATGATCCGGCGCCATCACCAAACGCACTTCAAAATCGAACATCGGTGAATAGAACAGCCCGCTGCGCGGCAATATATCGGAGGTCAACACCACATCCAACTCGCCCTGCTGCAACGCCGGCTGCGGATCAAAGGTCACGCCGGATTTGAAATCCATCACCACCTGCGGCCAGCTCTGGCGGAAATTATTCAGCGCCGGCGTGAGCCATTGAATGCAGCTGTGACACTCAATAGCGATACGCAAGGTGGTCTGATGCGGCTCATGGCACGCCTGCAAAGCCTGCTGAATCTGTGGCAAAACCTGCTCAGCCAGCTGCAATAAAATCTCTCCCTGCGGCGTAAAACGCAGCGGCTGGCTTTTACGCACAAACAGACGAAAGCCCAGCCGCTGTTCCAGATCGCTGAACTGGTGGGACAACGCGGATTGCGTCTGATGAAGCTGTGAGGCGGCGGCGGCTAATGAGCCGGTATTCCGTAACGCCTGCAGCGTCCGCAGGTGTTTGAGTTCGATCATGAGAATCCTTCACATCGAGATTGAACAAATTGCGCTTGAGGAACATACAGTACCCGCAGATTATGGCGGTGTAAACATCTGGACGGCTAAACATCCCGGGCAAACGTCGCGGCCACTTTACGTTTGTCCAGCCACACTGCTCAGCGAAGGGAATCGTGACTCGCTGGATGAACGTAAATCGGTTGTACCTCAAGAATATCTGGAGAACAGAAAATGACCATTCTGAACCATACACTCGGTTTCCCTCGCGTCGGTCTGCGTCGTGAACTGAAGAAAGCACAGGAAAGCTATTGGGCAGGTAACAGCTCACAGGAAGCGCTGCTGGCGGTGGGGCGCGAGTTGCGTGCCCGTCACTGGCAACAGCAGAAAGAGGCGGGCATCGATCTGCTGCCGGTTGGCGATTTCGCCTGGTACGATCACGTTCTCACCACCAGCCTGCTGCTGGGTAACGTGCCCGCACGCCATCAGAACAAAGATGGATCCGTCGATCTCGATACGCTATTCCGCCTCGGCCGTGGCCGCGCACCAAGCGGGGAACCTGCGGCGGCGGCGGAAATGACCAAATGGTTTAACACCAACTATCACTACATGGTGCCGGAATTCACTCGAGGGCAGCAGTTCAAACTGACCTGGCCCCAATTGCTGGATGAAGTTGACGAAGCGCTGGCGCTCGGCCACAAGGTTAAACCGGTGCTTCTCGGCCCGGTCACCTATCTGTGGCTGGGTAAAGTCAAAGGCGAGCCATTCGATCGTCTGTCACTGCTCAAAGACATTCTGCCGGTTTACCAACAGGTGCTGGCCGAACTGAAAAAACGTGATATCGAATGGGTGCAGATCGATGAGCCAGCACTGGCGCTGGAACTGCCACAAGCGTGGCGCGCTGCATACCAACCGGCTTACGACGCGCTGCAGGGCGAAACTAAACTGCTGCTCACCGCCTATTTCGACAGCATCGGCCAGAACATTGACGTCATTAAAGCGCTGCCGGTGCAAGGTCTGCACGTTGACCTGGTTCACGGCAAAGACGACATCCAACAGTTGAACCAGCAGATTCCCGCGGATTGGCTGCTGTCTGTTGGGGTGATCAACGGTCGTAACGTCTGGCGTGCGGATCTCAGCAGCTGGTTTGAGCGTTTGCAGCCGCTGCTCAGCCAGCGTAAACAGCTGTGGATCGGCTCCTCTTGCTCACTCCTTCATAGCCCAATCGATCTCAGCGTGGAAACCCGCCTTGATGAAGAAGTGAAAAGCTGGTTCGCCTTTGCCCTGCAGAAGTGTGCTGAGCTGTCGCTGCTGAGCAACGCGCTGAACAACAATGATGCGGCTTCGCTGGTTGCGTGGAGTGCGCCGATTCGTGCGCGTGCCCACTCAACACGCGTTCACAATGCTGCAGTCGGCGAGCGTCTGGCGAAAATCCAGACCAAAGACACTGAACGCGCCAGCAGCTACACCGAGCGTGCGAAAGCGCAGCGTCAGCGCTTCAACCTGCCCGCATGGCCGACCACCACCATCGGTTCATTCCCGCAGACCACTGAAATTCGTGGGCTGCGGCTCGACTTTAAGAAAGGCAACATTGATGGCGGTAATTACCGCACCGGCATCGCGGAACACATCAAACAGGCGATTGTTGAGCAGGAACGTTTAGGACTCGACGTGTTAGTGCACGGAGAAGCAGAACGTAACGACATGGTTGAATACTTCGGCGAAAACCTCGACGGCTTCGTGTTCACCCAAAACGGCTGGGTGCAGAGCTATGGTTCACGCTGCGTCAAACCGCCGGTTATCATTGGCGACGTAAGCCGTCCACGGGCGATCACCGTTGAGTGGGCGAAGTATGCGCAGTCGCTGACCGATAAACCGGTTAAAGGCATGCTGACCGGTCCGGTGACCATTCTCTGCTGGTCGTTCCCGCGTGAAGATGTGAGCCGTGAAACCATTGCCAAACAGATTGCGCTGGCGCTACGTGACGAAGTGGAGGATCTGGAAAAAGCCGGTATCGGCATCATTCAGATTGATGAGCCGGCACTGCGTGAAGGCCTGCCACTGCATCAGTCCGATTGGGCCGCGTATCTGACCTGGGCGGTGGATGCGTTCCGTCTTAATGCCGCCGTGGCGCAGGATGACACGCAGATTCACACCCACATGTGTTACTGCGAGTTCAACGACATCATGGATTCGATTGCCGCGCTGGATGCGGACGTCATCACCATCGAAACGTCACGTTCCGATATGGACCTGCTGGATACCTTTAAGGCGTTCGATTACCCCAATGAAATTGGTCCGGGCGTATATGACATTCACTCACCGAACGTGCCGAGCGTGGAGTGGATGGAAGAGTTGCTGCGTAAAGCGGCGCAGAGCATTCCGGAGGAGCGTCTGTGGGTTAACCCGGATTGTGGCCTGAAAACCCGTGGCTGGACGGAAACCCGTCAGGCATTGGCAAACATGGTAAAAGCGGCGCAGAACCTGCGGGGTGAAACGGCGTAAATGCCGTCAATGAGATTGGGGCGCTTATGCGCCCCTTTTTATTACGCGTTCGGTGCTACACCAGATTGCACGAACCACGCCAGCATGCGTTGCCAGCCATCTTTGGCGGAATCGGCGTGATAACTTGCACGATAATCCGCGTTGAAAGCATGTCCTGCATCCGGATACACCACGATCTCCGCTTTGGCGTTGGCGGCGTGCAGCGCCTGACGCATCTTATCGATGCTTTCCAGTGGAATGCTCTCATCCTGCCCACCGTAAAGACCCAGCACCGGCGCATTCAGATCCACCGCGACATCAATCGGGTGCTTCTGCTGCTTCAATGTTTTCTCACCGTCTAAGCGGCCATACCATGCTACTGCGGCTCGCACCTGCGGATTGTGCGCGGCAAACAGCCAGCTAATCCGTCCGCCCCAGCAGAAACCGGTAATTGCCAGACGACGCGCATCGCCACCATGACTTGCCGCCCAGTTAGCCACATGATCAAGATCGGACAGTACCTGCGTATCCGGAACCTTGCTCACCAACTCTTTGAACAGCGTGGGAATGTCGTTGTAATCGTTGGGATCGCCTTCGCGGAAATAGAGCTCAGGGGCGATCGCCAGATAACCTTCCAGTGCCAAACGCCGGCAAACATCGCGGATATGTTCGTGCACCCCAAAAATTTCCTGCACCACTAACACCACCGGCAACGTACCTTGATACTCTTTTGGACGGGCATAATAGGCGGGCAGATTTTCGCCCTGGCTCGGTACTGAAGTCTCGCCAGCATGAATCGCCTCGCTGGCGGTAATAATGGTACTGCTTGCGGTGGGCTGAACAGCAGGTGCAAAGCCGCCGGGTGCCGTTTTTTGTGCCATATTGTCTTCGGTTTTCATGGTTCTCTCCGTGCTAGCAAATGCGCAATCACGTAACTATAGCCTGGCGAAGTAAAGCAAGGCTGACGTAGGGTGCAGAGGGATTTTTTTCACGTGTGCAGCTTCTTTATTAACATTGCCACCAACACTTACACAGCACCGCTTGTAGCAATTCAGAATTGCACAGCGCTAATGTGTGATGTAAATCACATAATATTTTTCTGATAATGTAAGTTTCATTATTGATGGTGAATTGAGTCACATATTTATGCCGCCTGCTCACGTAGAGTGGCGCGCACATCCCCACTCTATCAGGAGTCTGTTATGGCCCAGTCTGACGTTTTCCACCTTGGTATCACCAAAGCTGATTTGAAAGGAGCCACCCTGGCCATCGTGCCGGGCGATCCTGAGCGTGTGAAGAAAATCGCCGCGCTGATGGACAATCCTCAGCATCTGGCTTCGCATCGTGAATTCACCACTTACCTTGCCGAAGTTGATGGCAAACCGGTTGTTGTCTGTTCTACCGGTATTGGCGGACCTTCAACCTCGATTGCGGTTGAAGAGCTGGCGCAGCTTGGCGTGCGCACTTTTCTGCGCGTCGGTACCACCGGCGCTATCCAGCCGCATATTAATGTCGGCGATGTGCTGGTCACCACCGCATCGGTACGCCTTGATGGCGCCAGCCTGCATTTTGCGCCGATGGAATTCCCAGCCGTGGCTGATTTCACCTGCACCACCGCGCTGGTGGCAGCAGCAGAAGCCTGCGGTGCGAAAACCCACATTGGTATTACCGCCTCCTCTGACACCTTCTATCCAGGCCAGGAACGCTACGACACCTTCTCAGGTCGTGTCGTTAATCGTTTCCAGGGTTCAATGAATGAATGGCAGCAAATGGGCGTTCTTAACTACGAGATGGAATCCGCTACACTATTAACCATGTGCGCCAGTCAGGGACTGCGTGCCGGCATGGTGGCTGGCGTCATCGTGAACCGTACGCAAAAAGAGATCCCAGATGCCGTGACCATGAAGCAGACCGAAAGTGATGCGGTGAAAATTGTGGTTGAAGCCGCGCGTCGCTTAATTTAATGCGCCAGTCAGGGATGAATTCGAGACCAGACTTATAAGGAACTCCGCTATTTCCTGATTAGAATGCGCGCAATTTCAGCAGCTACTGAGAAATTTCTTATGCGCAAAATGGTTTCTGTCTCACGTCCTAATTTCATCAACAATCCCGCTGCTTCGCAATCTCGAGTTGAGGGCGCAGCAGCGAGATTTCGCCAGGCGATGGCGGCCAATAACTATCCTCTTGCGCGTCAGTGCTGCGAAGAAGTGCTGCGCGTCTTGCCCAATCATATGCAAGTGCTTAGCGACTACGCGTTAACCCTAATGCGCGTCGGCGAACACAAAAAATCGTATAAAATTTACCAGAAGATCTATCAGGCTCCGGCCGCCCAGCGTGCGCAGGCGTCGGAAACCTGGCTGGATGGATTGACCGAAGTCTGCGGCTGGTTGAATAAAGAGGATGAAGTGGCGCGTTATGGCCTTGAGTCGCTACAGAAATCCGATGTGACTTTCAGTAAAGGGACGAAAGTGGCCTTTCCGGCCGATGCACCTTCACCGATCAATCGCAGCAATCCCGCGGAAAACATCATCTCCTTTAGCCTTTATGGCGGTCAGCCACGCTATTGTGAAACGCTGATTAAAAATATCGAAGTGGCGCGCGAACTCTATCCAGACTGGATCTGCCGCATCTATCTCGACGACAGCGTGCCGCAGCACGTCTGGCAGCGCTTGCGGCAGCCCAACACGCAGCTGGTGGATATGTCGCAGGAGAAAACCATCTTCCCAACGCTATGGCGCTTTCTGGTGATGGACGACGCCAGCGTCAAACGTTATATCGTGCGTGACGCGGATTCATTGCTGTCTGAACGCGAAGTGGTGGCGGTAGAGGCCTGGCTGAATTCACCCTACTGGTTCCATCATATGCGCGATTACTTCTCGCACACTGAATTGTTGTTGGCAGGCATGTGGGGCGGCTGTCACGGCGTGTTCCACAATGTTGAACAGCAGATGCGTAACTTTATCGCGCAATATCAAGGCAGCGAACGCTTTACCGATCAGTACTTTCTTAAGGTGGCGCTGTGGCCGACGGTGCGTGAAAGCCTATTGAGCCATGACGATATTTTCCGTTTCCATCAGGCACAGCCGTGGCCGGCACATCAGCCGATTCGTTGGAAAACCGACAGCTTCCATGTTGGCAGCAACGCGGGGTTCGCCAGCATGGCCGGTAAAGTGGAGAACGTGGAAAACGGTTGGCAGCAGGTTGAGATCACCTACGACGGCAAAAGCTGGACCTATCCAGCGAAAATCCACAATGAAACCGAATGGGTGCTGCCGATGCCATTCTTCCTGATTGATGCATGGAAAGCTGGCGATCTGACCGTTAAAGCCCTGTAAATTAAGTCTGGACATTCATACAGTACACCTCTACCTTTTCCCTCAGCGAGTCGATCCGCGGGGGGATTATGGATCAGCAACTTATCATTAGCGGCGCGCTGGCGCTGGCCGGTTTAGGCATTGGCTGGATCATAGCCCAACTGCGTGCCGGCCATCAGCACGCCAGCTTCACCACCGAGCGTCGCCTGTTAGAAGAGGCGCAACAGCGCCAGCAGCAGCAGCTCGAACATCTACAGCAGCAAATCCAGCAACGCGAACAGGAGCTGCGCCAACTGCACGGCGCGCTCAGCGGCGCGCAGGAACGCTTGCAGCAGCTTGATTATTGGCGCGGAGAAAGTGAACAGCTCAGCCGTGAGCTGCGTAATCAGCTGGAAGTGAACAGTGCGCAGGAAGCCGAATTGCGCGAAGTGACCATCCGCCTCGAAGAGACGCGCTACGGCGCTGAAGAGAAGCAGCGCCTGCTCACCAACAGCGAACAGCGTCTCAGCGCACAGTTTGAAAATCTGGCTAACCGTATCTTCGAAAACAGCGGGCGGCGTGTTGATGAGCAAAATCGTCAAAGTCTGAACAGCCTGATTGGTCCGCTGCGGGAACAACTGGACGGTTTTCGCCGGCAGGTTACCGATAGTTTTGGCGTGGAAGCACGTGAACGGCATACGCTGACCCATGAAATTCGCCAGTTGCAGCAACTCAACGCGCAGATGGCGCAGGAAGCGGTTAATCTCACCAAGGCGCTCAAGGGCGACAATAAAATTCAGGGCAACTGGGGCGAAGTGGTGTTGGCCCGCGTGCTGGAAGCTTCTGGTTTGCGTGAAGGCTACGAATACCAAACGCAGGTTAGCGTGCAGCTGGAGCAACAGGGTCGAATGCAGCCGGATGTGATCGTCCGCTTGCCGCAGGGCAAAGATGTGGTAATTGACGCCAAAATGACCCTGGTTGCCTACGAACGCTATTTCAACGCCGATGATGAAGCCACGCGTGAGCAGGCAATTCAGGAGCACGTTAACGCGATGCGCGGACACATCCGCTTGCTGAGCCGAAAAGATTACCAACAATTGCCCGGTTTACGATCGCTGGATTATGTGTTGATGTTTATCCCGGTGGAACCGGCGTTTCTGCTGGCGATTGATCGTCAGCCTGAGCTGATCAGCGAGGCATTGCAGCAGAACATCATGCTGGTGAGTCCCACCACGCTGCTGGTGGCGCTGCGTACTATCAACAATCTCTGGCGTTATGAGCATCAAAGCCGCAACGCGCAGCGCATCGCCGACCGGGCAACGCGGCTGTACGACAAAATGCGGCTGTTTGTCGATGACATGAGCGGCATTGGGCACAATCTCGATAAAGCACAGCAAAGTTATCATCAGGCGATGAAAAAATTGTCTGAAGGGCGCGGCAACCTGATTGCGCAAAGTGAGGCCTTCCGTTCACTTGGCGTAGAGATCAAACGCCCGATCAATCCGCAATTGGTCGAACAGGCGCAGCCGGAAGAGGCGGATGAAGAGTGGGCAGACGATCGCACTGAGGATGAAAACGTTTCAGATCCAACAACGGACTCGCTGCGCCGCATCAACGAATAGCACGGTGGTCGCGTGCTCGTGTAGCGCGACTCTGATACACTTCGGCAAGAATTGTTTGTGGAACAGGTAAAACCGATGGCAGATGAATCACAGCAGGAAACTACCCATTTTGGCTTCCAGACCGTCGCGAAAAGCGAAAAGGCCGATAAAGTCGCGGACGTGTTTCACTCCGTCGCGGCAAAATATGACCTGATGAACGATTTGATGTCGTTTGGCATCCATCGTGTCTGGAAGCGTTTTACCATTGACAGCAGCGGCGTGCGCCGCGGTCAGCGCGTGTTGGATCTGGCGGGTGGTACCGGCGATCTAACGGCAAAATTCTCACGTCTGGTGGGCGAAACCGGCCAGGTTGTGCTGGCAGACATCAACAGCTCCATGCTGAAGATGGGCCGTGAAAAGCTGCGTAATCTTGGCGTGTCAGGGAATGTTAGCTACGTTCAGGCTAATGCCGAAGCGCTGCCTTTCCCGGATAACTATTTCGATTGCATCACTATTTCGTTCGGCTTGCGTAACGTGACCGAAAAAGAGAAAGCGCTGGCATCAATGTACCGCGTGCTTAAGCCGGGCGGACGTCTGCTGGTGCTCGAGTTCTCGAAGCCGTTGCTGGAGCCGCTGAGCAAAGCTTACGATACCTATTCATTCCACATTCTGCCGCGTATTGGTCAGCTGGTGGCGCAAGATGCCGAAAGCTATCGCTATCTGGCGGAGTCGATTCGTATGCATCCCGATCAGGAAACCCTGAAAGCGATGATGAACGATGCAGGTTTTGAAAATACCACCTACTTCAACATGACTGGCGGTATTGTCGCGCTGCACCGCGGATTTAAATTCTAATCCATCATGACTTTAACTCCTCTCATCACCGGCGGTCTTGAGACCGCCCTGAACTGTGTTCTCTATCGCGATCGCAGCCTGAAAGCCGCGCGCCAGCGTCTGGCGGGCAAGGTATTGATGCTGCGTCTGCAAGAGCTCGATTTTCCTTTGGTACTGGTGTTTAGCGAATCCCAACTTGATGTGTTGAGTGATTGGCAAGACAGCAGCGACTGTACGGTGAGTTTGCGTGTGAGTACGTTGCCGAAATTGCGCGATCGTCAGCAGCTCACCAGCTTGATTCGTAGCGGTGAACTGGAGGTAGACGGCGATTTGCAGGTGGTACAGCAATTCTCTGCGCTGATGGATCTCGCCGAGCTGGATCCGGCGGAATATCTGGCGCCGTGGATTGGCGACATCGCCGCGCAAGGCGTGAGCCAGGCCGCACAGCAGGCGCTGCAATTCGTGCAGCAGCAGTTCACTCGCCGTCAGGATTATCTGGGGCAGGTGCTGACGGAAGAGTGGCGTGTCGCGCCGGGCGCACTTGAACTGGCATGGTTCTGCGAGGAAGTGGAAGCGATAGAACGTTCGCTCAATGCGTTTGACACGCGTTTAGCACAGCTGGAGGCGAAATGACGCTGGGAGAAATTCGGCGCTTATACTTTATCATCAAGATCTTTCTGACCTACGGTCTTGATGAACTGATTCCCCGCATGCGCTTCACGCTGCTTTTACGCTTGTGGCGGCGCTGCATCTTCTGGATCCCTAATCAGCACAAAGAGGCTTCCGCCGGCGTGCGCATCCGTTTAGCCATGGAGCAGCTGGGGCCGGTGTGGATCAAATTTGGCCAAATGCTTTCCACACGCCGCGATTTATTCCCGCCCGCGATTGCCGATGAACTGGCCGTGCTGCAGGACCGCGTTGCGCCGTTTGATGGCTTCAAAGCTAAGCAGCAGATTGAACAGTCGATTGGCGGCCCGGTGGAAACCTGGTTTGAAGATTTCGATATCAAACCACTGGCATCCGCCTCTATCGCGCAAGTTCATACCGCGACGCTGAAGTCCAACGGCCGCGCGGTGGTGATCAAAGTGATTCGTCCCGACATCCTGCCGGTGATCAGAGCCGACATGCGGCTGATTTATCGTCTGGCGCGTTGGGTGCCGCGTTTACTGCCGGATGGACGGCGCTTGCGTCCGCTGGAAGTGGTGCGTGATTACGAAAAGACTTTGATAGATGAGCTGAATTTGCTGCGTGAAGCGGCGAATGCCATCCAGCTGCGGCGTAACTTCGACCAAAGCCGCATGCTGTATGTGCCGGAAGTGTTCTCCGATTATTGCAGTGAAACGATGATGGTGATGGAGCGCATTTACGGTATTCCAATCTCGGATATCGCTACGCTTGAGCAGCACGGCGTCAATATGAAACTGTTGGCAGAGCGCGGTGTGCAGGTGTTCTTTACCCAGGTGTTCCGCGATAGCTTCTTCCATGCCGACATGCATCCCGGCAATATTTTCGTCAGCTATGATCATCCGGAAGATCCGCAATATATTGGCATTGACTGCGGTATCGTCGGCTCGCTGAACAAAGAAGATAAGCGCTATCTGGCAGAAAACTTCATCGCCTTCTTCAACCGCGATTATCGCAAAGTGGCCGAGCTACATGTGGATTCAGGTTGGGTGCCGCTGGATACGAACGTCGAAGATTTTGAGTTTGCTATTCGTACCGTGTGTGAACCGATTTTCGAAAAGCCGTTGGCCGAGATCTCGTTTGGTCACGTGCTGCTTAACCTGTTCAATACCGCGCGCCGCTTTAATATGGAAGTGCAGCCGCAGCTGGTGCTGCTGCAGAAGACGCTGCTGTATGTCGAAGGGATTGGCCGCCAGCTTTATCCACAGCTCGATCTGTGGAAAACCGCCAAGCCGTTCCTCGAAGATTGGATCAAAGATCAGATTGGCATCCCGGCGATCATGCGGGCGGTGAAAGAGAAAGCACCTTACTGGGCGGAAAAACTGCCGGAGTTGCCAGAGCTATTTTACGACAGCATGCGCCAGCACAAATTATTGAAGCACAGTGTCGATAAACTCGTCACCGATTTAAATGTACAGCGAACGCACAATCATCAGGCGCGCTATCTCTTTGGTGTAGGCGCTACACTGTTATTAAGTGGCACCGCCGTGCTGTTAAGTCGACCGGATTGGGATTTCTTCCCGGCGCTATTAATGGCCGCTGGCATCGTCACCTGGCTTATTGGCTGGCGCAAGACAAACTGATTGTCTGCCTGGTACAAATCGCGTAATGTCGCAAGCTAAAGCCCGAAATCATACGGGCTTTCTGTGCGTTACAGTCAACAGTTTTTCACAGAATATTAGAGGCATATCTCATGGGCGGTATCAGTATTTGGCAATTGTTAATCATTGCCGTCATTGTTGTTCTTCTGTTCGGTACCAACAAACTTCGTAATCTGGGTTCGGATTTAGGATCTTCCATCCGCGGCTTCAAAAAAGCCATGGGCGATGAAGACGATAAAAAGGATCAACCGAAAGAGCAGGACGCTGACTTCAACGCCAAAACTCTGGCAGACAAACAGCAAACCACGGCGACTAAAGACGACGCCCGGAACGACAAGCAGGTATAACTGTGTTCGACATTGGTTTTAGTGAACTGGTATTGGTGTTCGTGATCGGGCTGATTGTACTTGGCCCGCAGCGATTACCGGTTGCGGTGAAAACCGTCGTCGGCTGGATTAGAGCCATTCGCTCGCTGGCCGCGAATGTACAAAACGAACTGGCGCAGGAACTGAAACTGCAAGAACTGCAGGACAGCCTGAAAAAGGTGGAAGAAGCGGGCCGTGGCACGCTTTCACCTGAGCTGAAAGAGTCGATGGAAGAACTGCGTAAAACCGCCGACTCTATGAAGCGTTCGGTACAGCAGAGCATCGATATCGAAAAAGAGGAAGATGAAGCCAACACCATTCATCAGACTCCGCCAGCAGCAGTGCAGCCCGTGACTTCACCAGCGGTCACACCGGCTACAGCAGAACATCAAACCAGTGCGCCTGCACAGACTCCGCAGCCGACTGACGAAATTTCTGCCGCTGAACATTCTCCTGTCGCCAGTGCTCCACAAAGCACCGCGAAGATTTCTCTCGTAAAAGATGAACGATAAACATGGCCGTTGAAGATACCCAACCGCTCATTAGCCATTTGATTGAGCTGCGCAAGCGTTTGTTGCATTGCATCATCGCTGTTTTAGTCATCTTTCTGTGTCTGGTCTACTTCGCGAATGATATTTACCATTTGGTTGCATCACCGTTGATCAGCCAGATGCCGGCCGGGGCGAGCATGATCGCCACCGACGTTGCATCTCCCTTCTTCACGCCTATCAAACTCACCATTATTGTTTCGGTATTTCTTGCCGTGCCGGTGATTTTGTATCAGGTGTGGGCGTTTGTCGCGCCAGCGTTGTATCGCCACGAGCGTAAACTGGTGATGCCGTTATTGTTTTCCAGTACGTTGCTGTTTTATGTCGGCGTGGCCTTTGCTTACTTTATCGTGTTCCCGCTGGCGTTTGGCTTCTTCGCTAAAACTGCGCCGCAGGGCGTGACCATCGCCACCGATATCACCAACTATCTTGACTTCGTCATGACGATTTTCATGGCATTTGGTGTGGCGTTTGAGGTGCCGATTGCGATTGTGCTGCTGTGCTGGACGGGCATCACCTCGCCGGAAGATCTGCGCAAGAAACGGCCTTATATGCTGGTTGGCGCGTTCGTAGTTGGGATGTTGCTCACACCGCCGGATGTTTTCTCGCAAACTTTGCTCGCTATTCCGATGTACTGCCTATTTGAAGTCGGCGTATTCTTCTCCCGCTACTATGTGGGTAAAGGACGTCAGTCTTCGGATGAGGAACAGAACACCGAATCCTGATGTCCTTAATGCAGGGCATCCCGCAGCGCGCGGGAAGATGAATCTAAACCGCCCCGTTGGGCGGTTTTTTATTGGGGAGAAAACATGTTTGATATCGGTGTAAACCTGACCAGCACGCAATTCGCAAAAGATCGCGAGCAGGTTGTGAAACGTGCGCGCGAAGCAGGCGTCACCGGCCTGTTAATTACCGGCACCAACGCGCTGGAAAGCCAGCAGGCGCGTCAGCTGGCGGCATTACATGCCGGCTTTTGCTGGTCGACGGCGGGCGTCCATCCGCACCATGCCAGTGAATGGTCGGCGGAAACGGCGAATACGTTACGCCGTCTGGCGGAAAGCGAGCAAGTGGTGGCGATTGGCGAATGCGGCCTGGATTTCAATCGCAATCTCTCTGCCCACGATCAGCAGGAATATGCTTTTGATGCGCAGCTCGCGTTGGCCGCAGAGTTGCAACTGCCGGTATTTCTGCATTGTCGTGAAGCGCACGATCGTTTTGTGGCAGTACTGAAGCCGTGGCTGCCAAAACTTGTTGGTGCGGTGGTGCATTGCTTTACCGGTACGCGTGAGGAGCTGCAAGCGTGTCTGGCGCTGGGATTATCGGTGGGGATTACCGGTTGGGTGTGCGACGAACGTCGCGGTATGGAACTGCGTGAATTGCTGCCGCTGATTCCCGCTGAGCGCCTGTTACTGGAAACCGATGCGCCATATTTACTGCCGCGCGATATGCACCCGCGTCCCACTTCGCGCCGCAATGAGCCGTGCTTCCTGCCGCATATTGTGCAGCAAGTGGCGAACTGGCGTGGTGAAGAGGCAGAAGCGCTGGGTGCGCAGGTCAATCTTAATGCGCGTCAGCTGTTTAAACTGGCTTAGAGTTTACGGAACTGCTTGTTATCGACGCTACGCATCACCTGTTTGTTCAGCATGTTGAGCAGCAGAACGGAGCGCGTTTCACCATCTGGCTCGGCAAAAATCGCGCGGAGCCCTTCGAAGGTGCCATCGGTGATGATCACTTCATCACCGCTCTGCGGGGTTTCCGGATCGAGAACGATCTGCGGCGCGTCGGTTTGCAGGGCTTCGATCACATCATGCGAAACGGTGGCCGGCATAGTGCCAAAACGCACGAAGTGGCTGACGCCGCGCGTGCTGCTGATGGTGGTGGTGTGAATCGCTTCGGGATCGAACTCGATAAACAGATAATTAGGGAACAGCGGCTCACTCACGGTGGTGCGTTTACCGCGCACAATCTTCTCCAAAGCGATCATTGGGCTGAGGCAATTCACCTCTTGCCGCTCAAGATGCTCTTTCGCGCGCAATAGTTGTCCACGTTTGCAATAGAGTAAGTACCAGGATTCCATAACCGCTCCCAAATAATGGACGCTAAGAATATCAAATCAGTTGTCAGAGTTATAGCGCATCGGCAATGGGAAACAGGGTGTTGAAAACAATTTCACTACGATTTTTCCGATTGATGCGGCTTCTTAACGCTTTCTTGCAAGAAAATTGACGGCTGACGACTATCTGTATCAGACTCCATCCCCATCTTTCGATTGAAAAGGAGTGGCTGATGGAACTGTTCCTGTTGAGTAACGGCAAAGTGGCTGACGATGCGCCGCTATTAAGTTACGCCCACCCGCAGCTGCACGCGATGATCGCTCAGCGCGGCATCACCTCGGCTGTGCTGGTGCCCTATGCGATTATTCGTGGCGATCATGCGCAGCGTGCACAGGATTTATCCGCGTCGCTAGGCATTGAAGTGCGCACCGTGCACGAGTTCGCATCGCCCGTTGCGGCGATTGATCAAGCCGAACTGATTCTGGTGAGCGGAGGAAATACCTGGTTCCTCAATCAAATGCTGCATGAGCACGGCCTGATCGTCGCCATCCAACGCGCGGTACGCGAGCGTGATGTGCCGTATGTTGGCTGGAGCGCCGGTTGCAATGTGGCAACGCCTTCCATCCGCACCACCAATGACATGCCAGTACGCAGCAGCGTGGTGTTGCCTGCGCTTGGCTTGTTCCCGGTGCAGATCAACCCGCACTATCTTGATGCGCACGTCAGCGGCCATATGGGCGAAACGCGCGATGAACGTCTGGCCGAGTTCTGTGCTGTTAATCCTCATGAGTCGGTGATTGCACTGCGCGAAGCCAGCTTCCTGCACGTGAGCGAGAACCGCCTGCGCTATTACAGCGCGCGCGGCGAAGATTTCAAAGTGTTCCGCCACGGCGAGCCGATTGCTGCTTATCACGATGTACTGGCGATTCAGTCGCTGGTGCCATTTTCATGTCAGCCAGCCTGACGCAAAACCTCAACATGTCAGCGTAAAACGCCCCTATAATAGCGCTTCACTCTGGCCGGAAAGCTAAAGCCGCATGAAATATCAGGATTTACGAGACTTCCTCGCGTTGCTGGAACAGCGTGGCGAGTTAAAGCGCATCACTCAGGAGATTGATCCTGAGTTAGAAATGACGGAAATTGCCGATCGCACGCTGCGTGCCGGCGGCCCAGCGCTACTGTTCGAAAACCCGAAAGGGTACGACATGCCGGTGCTGTGTAATCTGTTTGGCACACCGAAGCGCGTGGCGATGGGCATGGGCCAGGAAGAGGTCAGTGCGCTGCGTGAAGTCGGTAAGCTGCTGGCGTTCCTGAAGGAGCCGGAACCGCCGAAAGGCTTCCGCGATCTGTTCGATAAAATGCCGCAGTTCAAGCAAGTGCTGAACATGCCCACCAAGCGTCTGCGCAATGCACCATGCCAGGAAGAGATTTTCAGCGGTGATGAGGTCGACCTGTCACGCATCCCGGTGATGAAATGCTGGCCGGGCGATGCTGCGCCGCTGATTACGTGGGGATTAACCGTCACACGCGGCCCGCATAAAGAGCGGCAAAACCTTGGGATCTATCGCCAGCAGGTGATCGGCAAAAACCGCGTGATTATGCGTTGGCTGTCGCATCGCGGCGGCGCACTTGATTTCCAGGAGTGGTGCAAGGCACATCCGGGCGAACGTTTCCCGGTATCGGTGGCGCTCGGTGCCGATCCTGCCACCATTCTCGGCGCGGTGACGCCGGTGCCAGATACGCTGTCCGAATACGCCTTTGCCGGTTTGCTACGCGGCAACAAAACTGAAGTAGTGAAGTGCGTTTCGAATGAACTCGAAGTACCCGCCAGCGCGGAAATCGTGCTGGAAGGTTACATTGAGCCAGGTGATTTGGCGCCGGAAGGTCCGTACGGCGACCACACAGGCTACTACAATGAAGTAGACAGCTTCCCGGTGTTTACCGTGACGCACGTAACGCAACGTCGCAATCCGATTTATCATTCAACCTACACCGGACGTCCACCGGATGAACCGGCGGTGTTGGGCGTAGCGCTGAATGAAGTGCTGGTGCCGATTTTGATCAAGCAGTTCCCGGAGATTGTCGATTTCTATCTGCCGCCCGAAGGCTGCTCCTATCGCCTGGCGGTCGTCACGATCAAGAAACAGTATGCCGGCCATGCCAAGCGCGTGATGTTCGGCGTGTGGTCATTCCTGCGCCAGTTCATGTACACCAAGTTTGTGATTGTGTGCGATGACGACGTCAACGCGCGCGACTGGAATGATGTGATTTGGGCGATTACCACGCGCATGGATCCGGCGCGCGATACGGTGCTGGTTGAGAACACGCCAATCGATTATCTCGACTTCGCCTCGCCGGTTTCTGGCTTAGGTTCGAAGATGGGACTTGATGCCACTAATAAGTGGCCAGGCGAAACCACGCGCGAGTGGGGCACGCCGATTGTTAAAGATCCGGCGGTGACTGCGCGCATTGACGCCATTTGGGATGAGTTAGCTATCTTTGCCGAGCCGCCGCAGCGCTAAAGGCGGCAGACCAATTAGACCCGAAGAAAAAGGGAACGCATGACAACGTTAAGCTGCAAAGTGACTTCGGTTGAAGCAATTACGGATACGGTTTATCGCGTCCGTTTAATTCCGGCTGCGGATTTTAACTTCCGCGCAGGACAGTATTTGATGGTGGTGATGGATGAACGCGACAAGCGTCCCTTCTCACTGGCGTCCACGCCGATGGAACAGGACATCATTGAACTGCACATCGGCGCATCGGATCTCAATCTCTATGCAATGGCCGTGATGGATCGCATCAAGAACGATCGCCAGATTACGGTTGATATGCCGCATGGTGATGCCTGGCTGCGCGAAGAGAGCGATCGTCCTATCATTCTGATTGCGGGCGGCACCGGATTCTCCTACGCGCGTTCTATTCTGTTGACCGCGCTGGCACAGAAACCCGATCGCGAGATTGCAATTTACTGGGGCGGCCGTGAATTGATGCATCTGTATGATCTGGACGAGTTGAATGCGCTGGCCGTGAAGCATCCAAACCTGAAAGTGATTCCGGTGGTGGAACAGCCGGCGGATGACTGGACCGGACGCAGCGGCACAGTGCTGACGGCGGTGATGCAGGATTTCGCGTCACTGAGCGAGCACGATATCTACATTGCCGGTCGTTTTGAGATGGCGAAGATTGCGCGTGAGCGCTTCTGTGTCGAGCGTGGTGCGCTGGAAGCGCATATGTACGGCGATGCGTTTGCGTTTATTTGATGGTCAAGTGTTCGAGATAAATTGCGTATGTATGCAGGTGCGCATGAATGCGCACCCTACAAAAACCGCGCTCAATATACGTAGGGTCGCCATTCATGGCGACCGGCGGGAACACTTAAAGTTGTTAACGTATTAAACCCGTTCGAACACCGTGGCGATGCCCTGGCCTAAGCCAATACACATGGTTGCCAGACCAAATTGCGCATCGCGACGCTCCATCAGATTCAGTAGCGTGGTACTGATACGCGCGCCGGAACATCCCAGCGGATGACCGAGCGCAATCGCGCCGCCATGCAAATTTACTTTCTCATCCAGCTGTTCCAGCAAACCCATGTCCTTAATGCATGGCAGCGCCTGCGCGGCAAAAGCCTCGTTGAATTCGAACAAGTCGATATCCTGTACGCTGAGTCCGGCGCGTTTTAGCGCCAGTTTGCTGGCAGGAACCGGGCCATACCCCATGATGGACGGATCGCAGCCCACCACCGCCATGCTGCGAATGCGCGCGCGCGGTGTCAGACCGAGTTCGCGCGCGCGGCTTTCGCTCATGATCAGCATCGCGGCTGCGCCGTCGGAGAGTGCGGATGACGAGCCAGCGGTCACGGTGCCGTTAACCGGATCGAACGCCGGGCGCAGCGCGGCCAATCCTTCGAGGCTAGTCTCTTCGCGAATCACTTCATCGCTATCAAAACGTTTCAACACGCCATCGGCGTCGTGGCCGTAGGTCGCCACAATCTCACGCTTAAAGTCACCGCGTTGGGTGGCCGCCCACGCGCGCTGGTGTGAACGCAGCGCAAAAGCATCCTGCTGCTCACGTGTAATGTGATGCATACGCGCCAGCATCTCGGCGGTTAAACCCATCATGCCCGCCGCTTTCGCCACCGTGCGGCCCAGGCCAGGATGGAAATCCACGCCGTGACTCATCGGCACGTGGCCCATATGTTCTACGCCGCCGATTAAACAGCTATGCGCGTCGCCAACCATAATGGCGCGCGCCGCATCGTGCAGCGCCTGCATCGAGGAACCGCACAGGCGGTTGACGGTGCTGGCAGGCACGCGATGCGGAATCTCCGCCAGCAGCGCGGCGTTACGTGCAATGTTGAAGCCTTGCTCCAGCGTCTGCTGCACGCAGCCCCAGATAATGTCATCCAGTGTGGCGGGATCGACCATCGGGTTGCGGCTCAGCAATTCGCGCATCAAATGCGCCGACAGATCTTCCGCGCGAACCTGACGAAACGCGCCGCCTTTGGAGCGGCCCATTGGCGTGCGTACCGCATCAACAATGACTACTTTTTCCATTTTCATTACCTCAGGCACTTTGCAGCGCCGCTTCGTCAATCGGTTGCACCGCGGGATACCAGCTCTGATGCTGATGAGCTTTTTGCAACAGCAGCGCCGGCAGCGCATACAGCGGGCCCAGCGCGGTATAACGTTTGGCCTGATCGACCACGTTGCTATTGCCCAGCGTATCCATGTAGCGGAACGCGCCGCCGCGGAACGGCGGGAAGCCTAAACCGTACACCAGCGCCATATCAGCTTCGGCCGGTGAAGCAATGATCTTCTCTTCGAGGCAGCGCACCACTTCGTTGAGCATCGGCAGCATCATGCGGTTGGCGATCTCTTCATCGCTGAATACGCGCTTCGGCTGGCAAATAGGCTCCAGCAAGGCATCGACAGCCGCATCGGCTTTCTTCTGCGCTTTGCCTTTTTTGTCCTGTTCCCAGCGGTAAAAGCCCTGGCCGTTTTTCTGACCATAACGTTTGGCTTCGAACAGCACGTCGATAGCGTCGCGATAATCTTTCTGCATGCGCGATGGGAAGCCGTGCGCCATCACCTGTTGGGCATGATGTGCGGTATCAATGCCCACCACATCCAGCAGCCAGGCAGGACCCATCGGCCAGCCGAACTGTTTTTCCATCACTTTATCGACCTGGCGGAAGTCCGCGCCGTCGCGCAATAGCAAACTAAATGCGGCGAAGTAGGGGAACAGCACGCGATTGACAAAGAAGCCGGGGCAGTCATTCACCACAATCGGCGTTTTGCCCATTTTGCTTGCCCAGGCCACCACTTTACTGATGGTGGATTCCGAGGTTTGTTCACCGCGAATCACCTCGACCAGCGGCATTCTTGGTACCGGATTGAAGAAATGCATGCCGCAGAAGTTTTCTGGGCGCTTTAAGGCTTTCGCCAGCTGGCTGATCGGAATAGTTGAAGTGTTAGAGGCGAGAATGGCGTCCTCGCGCAAATGCTGCTCGGTTTCGGCCAGCACTTTGGCTTTGATCTGTGGATTCTCCACCACCGCTTCAACCACCACATCGGGGCGGTCGAATCCGGCGTAATCCAGCGTCGGCTGAATGGTGGTGAGGACGCTGGCCAGCTTCGCGCCATCAATTTTGCCGCGCTCAAGCTGTTTGTTCAGCAGCTTACTGGCTTCGGTCATGCCCAGCGTTAACGCCTGTGGAGTAATATCTTTCATCATCACCGGCACGCCTTTCCATGCCGATTGATAGGCAATGCCGCCGCCCATAATGCCTGCGCCTAATACGGCGGCTTGCTGCGGTGCACCGGTTGCGCTGCTGTGCTTCTTCGCCAGGCCTTTGACGTATTGATCGTTCAGGAAGATACCGACCAGCGCGCGCGCCACATCACTTTGGGCCAACGGCACAAACGCGGCGGTTTCCAGCTTTAGCGCATCATCACGTCCGAGGCTGGCGGCGGCTTCAATGGTTTTCACGGCGGTAATGGGTGCCGGATAGTGTTTGCCCGCAGTTTGCAGCACCATGCTTTTGGCGATGGTGAAGCTCATGGCGGCTTCAATCGGGCTGAGTTTCAGCGGCGCCAGCTTCGGCGCACGACGCGCCTGCCAGTTGCCCTGCACGATGGCGTCCTGCAAGACGCTTAGCGACGCTGCGCGTAATTTGTCGCTGCTGACAACGGCATCGACCAAACCGAGTTTCAGCGCGCTATTGCCATCCACATCTTTGCCCGCCGCGATAATCTCCATCGCGCTATCGGCCCCAAGCAGACGCGGCAAACGTACGCTGCCGCCAAAGCCCGGCATGATGCCTAATTTGGTTTCCGGCAGGCCGATGCGCGCGGTTGGCGTGGCAATGCGGAAATCGGTGGCGAGCACGCATTCGCAGCCGCCGCCTAACGCATAGCCATCGATGGCGGCCACGGTTGGCACCGGCAAATCTTCTAAACGATTGAAGATGCTGTTGGCAAACGCCAGCCACTGGCTCAACTTCTCTTCTGGCGCATCAAACAGCGACAGGAATTCGGTGATATCGGCACCGACAATAAATGCCGGTTTGGCCGACGAGAGCAGCAAACCGCGCAGAGCCGGTTGTTGTTCCAGCACGCTCAACGCTTCGCCTAACGAAGCAACGGTTTTGGTATCAAGTTTGTTCACCGAGCCGGGCGCATCGAATATGAGCTCCGCGATGCCATCGTCAAGCCAGTGAACTGAAAGGGTATCGCCTTGGTAGAGCATGTTCATCTCCTGAAACCGCGAAAGTTGATCTGGTCATACCAGATGGTTTGGAGTGTGAGTGTGATGTTAATTTTTTGCAAACGAGAGTTTGATTATTTGATACGGCGATCACAGCGCGCGCAGCACGGCATCGCTAACACGGCTGTGCTACACTGCGGCCACTTTCGCGACATTGGAGACAAGTCCATGGATTCACTGAAAACCCTGTATCACGCGCACATCAATACGCTGCAGCAGCGAGCGCAGCAGGTGCTGGCTCGCTTTAAGCTTGATGCCATGCTGATTCATTCCGGCGAGTTGCTGACCGTTTTTCTCGACGATCACGACTATCCGTTTAAGGTGAATCCCCAGTTTAAATCGTGGGTACCGGTGACGCAGGTGCCAAACTGCTGGTTATGGATCGATGGCGTGAATAAACCCAAGCTGTGGTTCTATTCGCCAGTGGATTACTGGCACAACGTTGAGCCGCTACCCAATAGTTTTTGGACCAACGATGTCGACGTGATTGGCCTGAAGAGTGCCGATGAGATCGCGCAGTTGCTGCCTGCACAGCGCGAAAACGTGGCCTATATCGGTCCGGTGCCGTCTCGCGCTGCCCAGCTCGGTATTAACAGCGAGCAGGTGAACCCGCAAGGCGTGATCGATTTCCTGCATTATCATCGCAGTATCAAAACCGAGTACGAACTGGCGTGTATGCGTGAAGCGCAGAAGCTGGCGGTGGCGGGGCATCGCGCGGCCAAAGAGGCGTTCTTCTCTGGCATGAGCGAGTTCGATATTAATATTGCGTATCTCACCGCAACCGGTCATCGCGATACCGATGTGCCTTACGGCAATATTATCGCGCTCAATGAGCATGCTGCGGTGCTGCACTACACCAGGTTGGATCATCAACCACCGGCTAAACGCCACAGCTTCCTGATTGACGCCGGGGCGGAATATCTGGGTTATGCCGCTGACCTGACGCGCAGCTATGCAGCGCAGAGCAAATCGCGCTATGCCGAAATGGTTGCAGCGATGAACAAGGAAGAGCTGGCGCTGATCGCCACCTTGAAAGCCGGCGTGCGCTATACCGATTATCATCTGCAGATGCATCAGCGTATTGCGCGCCTGCTGCTTAAATTCGAGCTGGTTAAAGGGCTGACTGAAGAGACGCTGGTGGCGGAAGATTTAACCGGCCCGTTTATGCCGCACGGCTTGGGACATCCGCTCGGCTTGCAGGTGCACGACGTAGCGGGCTTTATGCAAGACGACAACGGCACACATCTCGCTGCACCGTCGCAGTATCCGTACCTGCGTTGTACGCGCGTGCTGGAACCTGGCATGGTGCTGACTATCGAACCGGGCTTCTATATTATCGATTCGCTGCTGGCGAAGCTGCGCGGCGGCAAGTTCAGCCAATACTTTGACTGGGCGGCAATCGATGCATTAAAACCGTACGGCGGCATTCGTATCGAGGATAACGTAGTGATCCACGCTAATCGTATTGAAAACATGACGCGCGATCTGCACCTTGCCTGATGGATGCTTACGACATTCCCGCTGAGGCCGTGAGTCTCAGCGAGGAAACCATTAAGAAAAGCCGCTTCATTACTTTGCTGGCACACACGGCGGGCGTGGAAGCGGCGCGCGCGTTTGTGCAGCAGGTGAAGCAAGAACATCCCACTGCGCGCCATCACTGCTGGGCGTGGGTGGCGGGTGCGCCGGATGATTCGCAGCAGTTGGGTTTCTCTGATGATGGCGAACCTTCTGGCACCGCGGGTAAACCGATGCTGGCCCAGCTGATGGGCAGCGGCGTCGGTGAGATTACCGCGGTGGTGGTGCGTTATTATGGCGGCATCATGCTTGGCACCGGCGGATTGGTAAAAGCTTATGGTGGCGGTGTACAACAAGGGCTGAAGCAACTGGCGCGTCAACGTAAAGTGCCGATGGAATCTTTTACCCTGCACTGTGATTACGCCCAACTCAGCGATATCGAGCGCCTGCTGCAACGTTTTGACGGCATTATAGAAGAGAGCCATTATCAGGATCGCATTGCGCTGCGTTTAGCATTGCCACATGCGCAGATTGATGGCTTTCGCCAAAACCTCTCTGATTACAGCCGGGGCGCGCTGACGCTCATCCCGCTGACAAACTAAAAGCTTCTGTTTAAAGGAAACGGCTGAATGCATTTTCGCGCCATTACCCGCATCGTGGGCCTGCTGGTGATTCTGTTCTCGGTGACCATGATCTTACCGGGCCTCGTCGCCTTAATTTACCGGGATGGTGCCGGGCGCGCGTTCAGTCAGACCTTTATGATGGCGATCGTCATCGGTTCACTGCTGTGGTGGCCTAACCGCAAGCAGAAAAGTGAACTCAAACCGCGTGAAGGTTTCTTGATTGTGGTGCTGTTCTGGACCGTGCTGGGCAGCGTGGGTGCGATGCCGTTTATCTTTGCTGAGCAGCCACATCTTTCAATTACCGATGCGTTCTTTGAATCCTTCTCCGGTCTTACAACCACTGGCGCCACCACGCTGGTGGGGCTGGATACGTTGCCAAAAGCGATTCTATTCTATCGTCAGATGCTGCAGTGGCTCGGCGGGATGGGGATCATTGTGTTGGCGGTGGCGATTTTGCCGATTCTTGGCGTCGGGGGTATGCAGCTCTATCGCGCCGAAATGCCGGGACCATTGAAAGATAACAAGATGCGCCCGCGCATCGCGGAAACAGCGAAAACGCTGTGGCTGATCTACGTCTTGCTCACTGTGGCGTGCGCCGTGGCGCTGTGGTTGGCGGGCATGCCGATGTTCGATGCTATCGGTCATAGCTTTTCAACCATCGCGATTGGCGGGTTCTCAACCCATGATGCCAGCATTGGCTACTTTAACAGTCCAACCATCAATACCATCATTGCGGTATTTCTACTGATT
This sequence comes from Enterobacter ludwigii, assembly GCA_900068845.1. Lineage (GTDB taxonomy): Bacteria > Pseudomonadota > Gammaproteobacteria > Enterobacterales > Enterobacteriaceae > Pantoea > Pantoea ludwigii_A. The sequence goes on along the minus strand of CEFQ01000003.1, from coordinate 1,434 downwards.
TCGGGTTGTAACTACGGCCTGCACTTCTCTTTATTGAGTGGTCGCAACCTGAAAGTGTATTGGCGCGATCCCGAATTCCGTATGTTTATTGGTGTACAACTGACGTTGGTGCTGATCTGTACCATCGTGTTGTGGTTCCACAATGTGTACGCCAGCGGCTGGCAAACGTTAAATCAGGCGTTTTTCCAGGTGGTATCGATGGCAACCACGGCGGGTTTCACTACAGACAGCATTGCGCGTTGGCCACTGTTTCTGCCGGTGTTGCTGCTCTGCTCGGCCTTTATCGGCGGAATGGCCGGCTCAACTGGCGGTGGTTTGAAGGTGATCCGTATTCTGTTGCTGTTTAAGCAGGGCTCGCGTGAACTGAAACGTTTGGTGCACCCGAATGCTGTCTACACCATCAAACTAGGTAACCGCGCGCTGCCGGAACGTATCCTTGAAGCGGTGTGGGGGTTCTTCTCAGCCTATGCGCTGGTGTTCCTGCTCAGTATGCTGGCCATCATCGCGACTGGCGTCGATGATTTCTCTGCTTTTGCTGCCGTGGCCGCGACCCTGAATAACCTCGGGCCCGGATTGGGTGTGGTAGCCGATAACTTCACTTCAATGAATGATGTGGCGAAGTGGATTTTGATTTTGACCATGCTGTTTGGACGCCTTGAAGTGTTCACGCTGCTGGTGCTGTTTACGCCGACCTTCTGGCGCGAATAATAAAATAGGATTGAATAATGAAAGCGTTGATTCTGTATTCCAGCCGCGATGGGCAAACCCGTGACATTGCCGCGCGCATTGCGCAGACGTTGGTGCCGCATCAGCTGTGCGACGTGATCGATTTGCTTGAGGCGCAACAAGTTGATTGGTTGCAGTATGATCGCGTGCTGATTGGGGCATCAATTCGCTACGGTCATTTCCATCCAGCATTGCTGAAGTTCGTTACGCAGCACAAGGCGCCGCTTCAACAGCGCGTAAGTGGTTTCTTTAGTGTTAACCTGACGGCGCGTAAAGCGGATAAGTGCACACCAGAAACCAATGCATATACACGCAAGTTTCTGGAGCAATCACCCTGGCAACCAGATTGCTGTGCGGTTTTCGCCGGTGCGCTGCGTTATCCTCGTTATCGCTGGTTCGATCGCGTCATGATTCAGTTCATTATGCGAATGACTGGCGGCGAAACCGATACATCGAAAGAAGTGGAATACACTGACTGGAATAAAGTGGTGCTTTTTGCTCAGGATTTTGCGCAGTTACCAGGCAAATCGTTGTGAAATACAGCGTTGTGGTGAAATTTAGGCCGAACGATTATTTATTTGCAATAAACCCTTGTCAGCTCCGAATAACTCCCTATAATGCGCCACCACTGAGACGGCAATGCGGCAACGCAGACGGCTCAGCAGGGAGTGAAGAAATTCATCCCGCCGGATGAAAACGCTGAAAAAA
>CEFQ01000002.1:132017-187052 GCA_900068845.1 Enterobacter ludwigii | reverse complement strand
TGACGCCAAACATGAGCCTGTGGCGCCCGTGCGACCAGGTTGAATCGGCGGTGGCGTGGAAATACGCTATCGAACGCGTTGACGGCCCGTCGGCGCTGATCTTCTCGCGCCAGAACCTGGCGCAGCAGGATCGTACCGCTGAGCAGCTGGCTAACGTGGCGCGCGGCGGTTACGTGCTGAAGGACAGCAGCGGCACGCCGGAGCTGATCCTGATCGCCACCGGTTCGGAAGTGGAACTGGCGGTGAGCGCTTATGAGCAGCTGACGGCAGAAGGCCGCAAGGTGCGCGTGGTCTCCATGCCCTCCACCGACGCCTTCGACAAGCAGGACGCGGCGTACCGTGAATCCGTGCTGCCGAAAGCGGTGGCGGCGCGCGTGGCGATTGAAGCGGGAATCGCAGATTACTGGTTCAAATACACCGGCCTGAACGGCGCGATCGTCGGCATGACCACCTTCGGTGAGTCAGCGCCGGCGGATCAGCTGTTCAAAGCGTTTGGCTTCACCGTTGAGAACGTGGTTAAAACGGCGAAATCGATTCTGTAATTTTGCGCCATAAATTGCGCCGCTACCGGTTATGCACCGCCTGTAGCGGCGCGATTCATCGCGCACATCTGCAGTGCACGGGTATCTGACCTGAAACGGTTCAATTATTCCTGTAGTAATAATTCATCAAGGCAAAATTTGTGACGCAGATCCAATATTCTGCCACTCATTTGATCGCAATCATTCCCGTTATTCCTCTCTTGCATTACTCTAGCTGAACCGTTTCAGTCGTGAGCGAGACCGTGTGGCTTGCCGGAGTGTACAGGTAATAATTCCCTGTACAAAAAGGTGTGAAACGCTCAGGCTAATCGGCACGTTTTTCTGGTGTTGTTGAAGGTAGAGATGACCGTTCGCGTAGCAATAAATGGTTTTGGCCGTATCGGGCGTAACGTATTACGTGCCCTGTATGAAACCGGTCGCCGGGCTGAAATCACCGTGGTCGCCATTAACGAATTGGCAGACGCCGCCGGTATGGCGCATCTGCTGAAGTACGACACCAGCCACGGACGTTTTGCCTTTGATGTGCGCCAGGAACGCGATCTGCTGTTTGTTGGCGACGACACCATTCGCATCCTGCATCAGGCGGAAATTGATGTGCTGCCGTGGCGCGAACTGAATGTCGATATCGTGCTGGATTGTACCGGCGTGTACGGCAGTCGTGCTGATGGCGAAGCCCATTTGCAGGCGGGTGCGAAGAAAGTGTTGTTCTCGCATCCGGGCGGCAACGATCTCGATGCCACCGTCGTGTTCGGCGTAAACGAACAAGCTCTTAAACAAACTGACTGCATTGTCTCCAACGCATCCTGCACCACCAACTGCATTATCCCGGTGATCAAGTTGCTGGATGACGCCTTTGGCATTGAGTCGGGCACTGTGACCACCATTCACTCGGCGATGCACGATCAACAGGTGATTGACGCTTATCACAGCGACTTGCGGCGTACGCGCGCTGCCAGCCAATCGATCATTCCGGTAGATACGCGTCTTGCTGCTGGCATTACCCGTATTTTTCCGAAATTTAACGATCGCTTTGAAGCGATTGCTGTGCGCGTGCCTACTATCAACGTGACAGCCATTGATTTGAGCGTGTCTGTGCGCGAAGCGGTGAAGGCGTGTGAGGTCAATGCGTTGCTGCAAAACGCGTCAGAAGGGGCGTTTCGTGGTATAGTTGACTATACGGAATTACCGTTAGTCTCAGTAGATTTTAACCATGATCCGCACAGTGCCATAGTCGATGGCACGCAAACGCGGGTCAGTGGTCATCACCTTATCAAAACGCTGGTTTGGTGTGACAACGAATGGGGCTTTGCTAACCGTATGATCGACACCACGTTAGCAATGGCCGCAAGCGGTTTCAGGTAAGACGCGGACTGCGTCTGGCAAAACTTATGAGAGTCAACGAGAGGGTTCACCATGTCTGTAATTAAGATGACCGATCTGGATCTTGCTGGTAAACGCGTTCTGATCCGTGCCGATCTCAACGTGCCAGTGAAAGAAGGGAAAGTGACGTCAGATGCACGTATTCGTGCTTCTCTGCCTACCATCGAAGCGGCGTTGAAACAGGGCGCGAAAGTGATGGTTACCTCTCACCTGGGTCGTCCGACCGAAGGTGAATACAACGAAGAGTTCTCCCTGCTGCCGGTTGTTAACTACCTGAAAGAAAAACTGAACGGCACCAACGTGACCCTGGCGAAGGACTACCTCGACGGCGTGGAAGTGGGCGCTGGCGAACTGGTGGTGCTGGAAAACGTGCGCTTTAACAAAGGCGAGAAGAAAGACGAAGAAGGCCTGTCGAAGAAATATGCCGCACTGTGCGACGTCTTCGTAATGGATGCCTTCGGTACTGCGCACCGCGCTCAGGCGTCTACCCATGGCGTGGCGAAATTCGCTCCTATCGCCTGTGCCGGTCCGCTGTTGTCAGCTGAGCTGGAAGCGCTGGGTAAAGTGATGAGCAACCCAGAACGTCCGCTGGTGGCTGTGGTCGGCGGTTCTAAAGTCTCTACCAAATTTGATGTCCTGCAGTCGCTGGTCAAGATTGCTGACACCGTAATCGTCGGCGGCGGTATCGCGAACACCTTCGTGGCTATCGACAATAACGTCGGTAAATCTCTGTACGAGCCAGACTTCGTTGAAGCTGCGAAAAAGCTGCGTGACGAGCACGGCATTCCGGTTCCTACCGATTCTCGCGTAGGCACGGAATTCTCTGAAACTGCACCGGCAACCGTGAAAAAGGTTTCCGAAGTAGCGGATAACGAAGAGATTATGGACTTCGGTGACGAAACCGCTCAGGCAATGGCTGCCATCCTGAAAGGCGCTAAAACCATCCTGTGGAACGGCCCGGTTGGCGTGTTCGAGTTCCCGAACTTCCGTAAAGGCACCGAAATTGTGGCGAATGCTATCGCCGATAGCGATGCGTTCTCTGTTGCGGGTGGCGGCGATACCCTGGCTGCTATCGATCTGTTCGGTATCGAAGATAAGATCTCTTATATCTCTACCGGCGGCGGCGCATTCCTCGAATTCGTGGAAGGCAAAAAACTGCCAGCAGTTGCTATGCTGGAAGAGCGCGCTAAGCAGTAACTCTTTGGGGGCGGCGCTTTGGCGTCGCCTGAAAGCTTGCCCTGTGTTGGGCAATCAAATCGCAATCCCCTGTTGGGGATGAACGGTAACGAAACGGGACACAACCATGTCTAAAATTTTTGATTTCGTAAAACCCGGCGTTGTCACTGGTGACGACGTTCAGAAAATTTTCCAGGTAGCGAAAGAGAACAAATTCGCTCTGCCAGCAGTTAACTGCGTCGGCACGGACTCCATCAATGCAGTATTGGAAGCTGCGGCCAAGGTGAAAGCGCCGGTCATCGTTCAGTTCTCCAATGGTGGTGCTGCCTTCATCGCCGGTAAAGGCTTCAAAACCGACAAACCACAGGGCGCGGCAATCTTCGGTGCTATCGCCGGTGCTTACCATGTGCATCTGATGGCTGAACAGTATGGCGTGCCAGTCATTCTGCACACCGACCACTGCGCCAAGAAACTGCTGCCGTGGATCGACGGTCTGCTGGACGCGGGTGAAGAGCACTTTAAGAAAACCGGCAAGCCGCTGTTCTCTTCTCACATGATTGACCTGTCTGAAGAGTCACTGGAAGAGAACATCGAGATCTCTTCTAAGTACCTGGCGCGCATGGCTAAATTGGATATGACGCTGGAAATCGAACTGGGTTGCACCGGCGGCGAAGAAGACGGCGTGGACAACAGCCACATGGACGCATCTGCGCTGTACACCCAGCCAGAAGACGTTGATTACGCGTACACCGAGCTGAGCAAAATCAGCCCACGTTTCACCATTGCCGCTTCATTCGGTAACGTGCACGGCGTGTACAAGCCAGGCAACGTGAAACTGACCCCGACCATCCTGCGTGATTCTCAGGAATACGTGACCAAGAAACACAATCTGCCGCACAACGCGCTGGACTTCGTGTTCCACGGTGGTTCCGGTTCTTCTGCTGCAGAAATCGAAGAGTCTATTGGTTACGGCGTAATCAAGATGAACATCGATACCGACACCCAATGGGCAACGTGGGACGGTATTCTGCAGTACTACAAAAAGAACGAAGACTATCTGCAAGCTCAGCTGGGCAACCCGAACGGCGTAGATAGCCCGAACAAGAAATACTACGATCCACGCGTTTGGCTGCGTTCTGCTCAGGCTTCAATGGTTGTTCGCCTGGAACAAGCTTTCAAAGAGCTTAACGCTGTCGACGTACTGTAATTTTTCCTTACAGTACAAAAAAGGCCCGAAAGGGCCTTTTTTTATGCGTCTCATCCGGAAAATCCCACGAATTCAGGCCAATTTTGGCACTTCGCCTTATTTTTGTTTACCCTTGTATTCGGAGTGTCGGAGTCAATCTGGCAGTTTTTTGCATTTTCCCGCGGGAAACTCAATAACAGGGCTTACAAATGGAAGACTTAAATGTCGTTGATGGCATTAACAGTGCTGGTGGATGGCTGGTACGCAATCAGGCGCTGATCCTGAGCTATGCGGTGAATATTGTGGCGGCGATTATTACCATCATCATCGGTATGTTCATCGCTCGCATCATCTCTAATGCGATTAACCGCGTACTGTTGGCACGTCACATTGATGCCACCGTTGCGGATTTCCTCTCTGCGATGGTGCGCTACGGCGTTATCGCCTTCACTATCATTGCCGCACTGGGACGAGTCGGGGTGCAGACCGCTTCGGTGATCGCCGTGCTGGGTGCCGCCGGTTTAGCGGTGGGTTTGGCGTTGCAGGGTTCGCTGTCGAACCTGGCGGCTGGCGTGCTGCTGGTGACCTTCCGTCCGTTCAAAACCGGTGAGTTTGTCGATCTCGGCGGCGTAATGGGTACCGTGCAGAACGTACAGATTTTCTCCACCACGTTGAAAAGTGCTGATGGCAAAATTGTGGTGGTGCCAAACGGTAAAATTATTGCCGGAAACATCGTTAACTACTCACGCGAACCGATCCGTCGTAACGAGTTTATTATTGGCGTGGCTTACGATGCGGATGTCGATCAGGTCATTAGCCTATTACGTGAAGTGGTTGATGCGGACGATCGCGTGCTGCAAGACCTTGGCGTGCAGATCGGCCTGAATGAATTGGCGGCCTCATCACTTAACTTTGTGGTGCGTTGCTGGAGCAAAAGCAGCGATCTACAAAACGTCTACTGGGATCTGATGAAAAACTTCAAGCGTGCGCTGGATGCGAACGGCATCGGCATTCCTTATCCGCAGATGGATGTGCATCTGCATCAGGTGAAAAGCGAACAACAACAGCTCGCGCGCACCGAATAAAAAAAGTAGGCACCTGCGGGTGCCTTTTTATTAGCTACTCTAATAGCCAATTAATTCTTTCAATTTCCTCTAATATCCTCGCCTCTCTATACTGCACAGCATCTTTCATAGCTTCAGGATGCACTCTGTGTTATCTGTTTATTTACAAGGGCTTGCCCTTGGCGCTGCGCTGATTCTGCCGTTAGGTCCGCAAAATGCTTTTGTCATGAATCAGGGTATTAAGCGCCATTACCATCTGATGACCGCATCATTATGTACCCTCAGCGATATTGCACTGATCTGCGGTGGGATTTTTGGCGGCAGCGCGTTGCTTAATCAATCGCCGGTTTTATTGATGCTGATAACCTGGGCGGGCGTGGCGTTTCTGCTGTGGTACGGCTGGGGCGCGCTGCGCAGTGCGTGGCAGGGTGATGTGTCGCTGGCCTCTGATGCGCAGATAAAACAAGGACGCTGGCGCATCATCGCCACCATTCTCGCGGTCACCTGGCTCAATCCGCACGTCTATCTCGACACCTTTGTGGTGCTCGGCAGTCTCGGCAGCCAATTGCCATCAGCGGACGCGCGCCGTTGGTTTGCCTTTGGCACCGTGAGCGCATCAATAATCTGGTTCTTCGGCCTGGCATTGCTGGCGGCGTGGCTGTCACCACGGCTGCGCACCCTGCGGGCACAACGCATCATCAATTTGCTGGTTGGCGGCGTGATGTGGTTTATCGCCATGCAGCTGGCACGACAGGGTATTGCCGCTCTCTAATGCAGATGTAATCCGTACAGTGCAGGCAGCGCGCCTGCACTGGCGATCAACTCCAGCCGAATCTGGCTAAAACTCACGCCTTCTGGCACCACGTGATGACAGAGCGAATGGTGATTTTCCGTCACTTCAGCCAATAGCTTCTCATCCAGCCACAGGCGATAATGCGTGGTGCAGTGTGGCGTTACCGCCTGTGCGTGGCCCATTTGCACGGTTTCCATCGCGTGATCGAAGTCGTTATCGAACAACAAGATGAGGTGTTGTGCCTGCTGCGGCTCGGTCCATTGCCAGCTCACGCTGGGATGCGCATCATCCAGCGCCGGAACCCAGCTGTTGGTGTGCTGTTCCGGACGTAACCTGCCATTGAGCAAATAGTCGCGGTGCCAAAGTTGCAGCGGCGCTTCCAGTGCAAAGGCCAGCAAAATCTGCTGTGGCGCGCGGCGCGGTAGCCAGAAATCAAACTCATCAACACCGTAATCGCCATCGTTAATCTGACGTGTGCGTTTCGCCACGCGCGGATTCAGACTGTTGAAAACCATCATTACGCCCGGCAAGCGCTGGCTGGTCAACGCGACTTCAATTGCGGGGTTGTCCTCAAAGGCGATAAACACGTAGCGATCGCAATCGGCAAGATAATCAAAGCTCAGACGATAAGTGCCCGGTTGATCTACCGTGACCGTCTGCGAGGCGAGTTGACGGTCGCCGCAGGTATTGGCGGGATTAGCGCTGGTGAGCAGCGATACCTGCATTTTCTGCGCGTTTGTGACGCGTAGCTGTACGCTGATTGCGGGTAAGCGTTCACCCGCTTTGAGTGGCAGCAGCAGCGCACAGCGTGATTTCAGCGGTTGCCAACCGGCATCGGCGGGCAAGTCGCGCAGCTGCAAAGTGCTGCTTACCGTGACATGCGCATTTCGCGCCGGATTCGACAGCCGATGCCGCGGAATAAATGCACCCTGGCGCAGCAAATGCTGCTGCAACTGTCCAACGCGTTGCGGCTGCGCCAGCTCGGTGGGTGTGAGCTGCTGTTGCTGGCAGATTGCGGCTGCTCGTCCAACCACCTCGCCTAATACACCGCAGGTACACATCACACGGGCGCTACCGAAGGCGACGTGTGTTGCAGAGATCAGGCGACCAGTTAAGAACAGATTGTCCAGCGATTGACTGTAGAGCGCGCGGAAGGGAATGGTGTAGGTGCCTTTGCTGTGGAACTGGCGGCAGCCATCGTGTGCGCTGTACACACCGTCGGCTGGATGCAGATCAATCGACCAGCCACCATAAGCGACGGCATCGTAGTGATCGCGCTGCTCGATAATGTCCTGCTGGCAAAGCATCGTATCGCCGAGAAAGCGCCGACTCTCGCGCTTGCCCGGAATCAGGCCAACCCATTCGATGGTAAGGTTGTCGGCATCCGGGAATTCGCCAGAGTTTTTGATGTAATCCCACACGCCCCAAACAATTTTCCACAGTTCCCATTTGATGGTTTCGCTCTCATGCACGGTATCAAGGCGTCCGCCCCATTCCAGCCACCATAAATCGCAGCCGTTCAGTTGCGAACTAAGGCGTTTATAGCGCGGAATGGCGGTGATCTCTTTCAGTGCGAAAGAGGGCGGTATAAAACGCACCGGTTGCGCTACGCGCTGGGTGTAGAAGTAAATGGAGTGGCCGAGTTTGTGGCCGAAATTCTCGCCCGGTGCCATCTTCTCACCTAACTCTTCCACGGACTCAGCCCCAACGCGATGCGCTGCGCCGGCCAAATAGCCCAACACACCGTCGCCGCTGGCATCAATAAACTGTTGAGCCGAAACCTGATAACGCGTTTGGTTGATGGCATTAAACGCCTGTACCGACTGCAAGCGGCGGCCCGATTTTTCGATATCGGTAACAACCGTGTTGAGCAACAGCGTGAGACCGGGTTGTGATTGCACGAGATCCAGCAGCACCATATCAAACAGCACTGGATTGCCTTCTTTATTACGCCACAGGTTCTCCTCCATGATTTCGCCCATAATGCCGCCTTCACGCGCCCAACGGTTGTTGTTACCCATGTGTGAGGTGGCGCCGTTGGCCCAAAGACGCACTTCACTCGAGGCGTTACCGCCTAACACCGGGCGATCCTGAATCAGCACCACGTCAAGGCCATCGCGCGCAGCGGCCAGGGCGGCACACACACCCGCGAGTCCACCCCCGGCGATCAGTAAGTCCGCTTGTAGCCGTTGTTGCGGAAAGTGGCGCACATTTTGTGAAGAGAAAGTCTGCATCATTTCATTCCTCTGACTCTAAGGCTAAGATTGGATTTTGCCCGCCGCAGGTGATCTATGTCTTCTCAACCCAACCAAAGCCTGATTGACGGTATTCGCTGCCTGCAATATCTGGTGTCCAGTGATAAAGCCGTAGGTTGTCGTGAATTGGCGCGCCAGATGGGGATGAACAGTACGCGCGTCAATCGTCTGCTGATGACCATGGCGGCGATTGGACTGACAACGCAGGATGAGCATCGCCGCTATCTGCCCGGCCCCGGCATTCACGCGCTGGCGGCACAGGCGATACGCGGTTCTTCGCTGTTTGCACAGGCGCTGCCGCAGCTGGAACGCCATGCACCGCGCGATATCGTGGTGGCGCTCGGCGTGCTGTGGGAAGATCAGGTGATCTACATCTGGCACTCTGAACCGGGTGAGCGCATCAACGCTAGCCAGGCGCTGGCGGGTTTTCGCATGTTGCCGGCTTGGCAATCGGTCATTGGCGTGTCGCTGCTGGCGGCGGAGAGTGATGAGGCGCTGCGCCCGCGTTTTAGCGACGAACAGTGGCGGCAAATTGCCCCGCTGCTGGCGCGCAAACGCGCCGGGGATTCTCTGATCTGGCATCGCGATGACGGTGAGATCAGCATGGCGCAGCCGATTGATAATAACCGTGCGGCATTGGCGTTCGCCAAAATCTGGCAGGGCGATGAGGCGCACCTCGCGCAGCGTGTGCAACAGCTGCAATCGCTGGCGCAAATTGTGATTAGCCCGCGCTAACATGATCGATTTTCCCGACAATAAACAGATAACTGCAGATGCCAATCCCGGCCAGTACGGCGATAAATGCCAGGGCGGGGGCGAAGTTGTCGCCATCAATGAGCGCCCCAATCACAATCGGTACAACGATGGATGACAGCGCACCGGTAAAGTTAAATACGCCGCCCGCCAGACCAATTAAATGGCGCGGAGCCAGAGCCGTCACAAATACCCAGGTAATGGTCGCCAGGCCGTTGCCGAAGAACGCTAGCGACATAAACAGAATGATGAGTGTGGAATCGTTGGTGTAATTGGCGCCGAGGATAAACAGCGTCAGGAACAGACCGAGGATCACCGGCAGCTTGCGCGCGACGCTGGCGGAGACGCCGCGACGGATCATACGATCCGAGGCGAATCCTGCCAGCAGCACGCCGCAGAAGGCGGCGAAGTAGGGCACCGAAGCGACATAACCACTCTTAATAAAACCCATGTGGCGATATTCCACCAGATAGGTCGGAAACCAGGTGATAAAGAACCAGAATGTGGCAGAAATGGTGAACTGACCAATATAGATGCCGACCAGTTTGCGGCTGCGGAACATCTGCGCCAGGTCGCTCCAGCGCGCTTTGGGTTGCTGTGTGTTTTGCCGGCTCTCCAGCAGCGCACCGTTGTTACGCAGATAGTTGAGCTCAGCTTCGGACACACCTTTATGCTGATTGGGTTCGCGGTAGAGCCAATACCACACCAGCGCCCACACCATACCCGCGAGGCCGGTAAGCAAAAACAGCCCGCGCCAGCCAAACGCATCCTGCAGATGAAACAGCAGCGGCGTCATACAGGCCAGACCAACAAACTGCGCTGAAGAGTAGATGCCAATAGCCGTAGCGCGCTCCTGCTCCGGGAACCAACTGGAGATCACCCGGTTGTTGGACGGCATTACTGGCGCTTCGAACGCACCCACGCCGAGTCGCAGACCAAACAGCGCACCAAAACTGTTGGCAAGCGCATGCAACGCGGTGATTAACGACCAGGCGAACAATCCCACGCCATACACCACGCGGGCGCCGAGCCGATCGATCAGAAATCCACCGGGGATCTGTAAAGCAGCGTAGATCCAGCCAAATGCGGAGAAGATCAATCCCATCTCCATCGGCGTGAAGCGTAATTCGCCTGCCATTTGCGTCGCGGCAACCGACAAGTTTGTCCGATCCATATAGTTGATAATGATGTTTATAAACACCAGACCGAGCATCAGAAAGCGCGTGCGTCCAGCGCGAACGCTGGTGGCAGTTTGGCTGAGCGGCTGTTCTGTCATATTGCACTCTCCCGAACTCTGTTGTGTTTCTTTAATAGAAACGTTTAACTGTTTTTTTGGCGAATCTGTGCAGCTAAATTTGCGATCGCGGCAACGCAAAAACAGCAGAGTGCCCGAACTTTTTGTTGAATCAAAACTCTGAGCATCACGCATGGTAATGTGTTTTAGGTTTAGCCATAGTGGCGACCTGCAAATTGAACCCCTCAAGGAGGACTTTCGTGAAACTAAAAGCATTGGCGCTGGCCGCCGTAATGAGCACGGGCGCGCTGTCCGGTTTCGTTCAGGCAGGCGAATTGCCGAATGGACCGCATGTGGTGACTTCTGGACAGGCAAGCGTTGATGCCACGCCAGATCTCGCGACGCTCGCTATTGTGGTGAATGTTTCGTCGAAAGACGCGGCGGAAGCAAAAAAACAAGCTGATGACCGCGTGGCGCAATATTTCGATTTCCTGCAAAAGAACGGTATCGAGAAAAAAGATATTGATGCGGCAAACCTCAGCACGCAGCCGGAGTACGATTACACCAAAGAAGGTAAGTCGGTGCTAAAAGGTTATCGTGCAGAGCGTCAGGTACAGGTGACGTTACGTCAGCTGGACAAGCTGAATGAGCTGCTGGATGGTGCGTTAAAATCCGGCCTGAATGAAATCCGTTCGGTAGAATTGGGTGTCGCGAATCCAGACAGCTACAAAGAGAAGGCGCGCAAAGTGGCGATTGCCAATGCGACACAGCAGGCAAGCGCCCTGGCAGAAGGGTTTAACGCTAAGTTGGGTTCGGTTTACAGCATTCGCTACCATGTTGCCAACTATCAACCGATGCCGATGGCGCGCATGTATAAAGCCGCCGCTGCACCCGCCGATACCACTGCGCAGCAAACCTACGAGCAGCAGAGTATTCATTTTGACGATCAGGTGGATGTGGTCTTCGAAATTAAACCGAATACGCCGTAAGGTTTATGCGGGTCGCCAATGATGGCGACCCGATTATTACGCAGGCAAAACATCCTGACGCAGCACGCGATGTCCGTGGGCAATCAGTGCGTCGGTTACGCTGCGCATTAAGCGACTTTCCGGGGCAAATCGATGCCAGTACAGCATACGACGCTGATATAAACCTGGCGTCAAATCCACCAGCTCACCTTGCGCCAATTCTCGCTCAATCTGCAAATGCGGAATCATACAGCACACCGAACCTTGACGCGCCAGCTGCACAAAGGCCTCTGACGAGTTAACGATGTGGCAGGGCACGCTGCCCGGTGACAGGTCAAAATTCTGCTGCAAAAACGCCTGATGCATATCATCCAGATGATCAAACGCCACTGCCGGCGCTTTCAGCAGCGCAGAGCGCGTTACGCCATTCGGAAAATAGCGTGCAGCAAAATCAGGTGAAGCACAGAACAGATAATCGAGCGCGCCCAATTGATCCACTAAGCAGCTTGGCAACGGCTGAGGCTGGATACTCACCGCGCCAACCACTTCACCGCGACGCAAACGTTCCTGCGTGCGGGTTTCATCTTCTACCTGCAAATTCAGGCGCACCGGCGAATCGGCCAGTACATCCTTCAGCGCGGGGAGCAGCCAGGTGGCGAGACTGTCGGCGTTGACCGCGAGCGACAGCAGCAGCGGCGTGGTTCCGCCATTATCGTCGCCCAGCCACTCCTCTTCCAGCAGCTCAACCTGATGCAACAACGCCAGCAGTTTTTGACCCTGCTCGGTTGGACGCGGCGGCACGGTACGCACCAGCAGCGGCTGACCAAATAAATTTTCCAGCTGTTTAATACGCTGCGAAACCGCAGATTGGGTAATGCAGAGTTTTTGTGCGGCACGCTCAAAGCCGCGCTCGCGAATCACAGCATCCAGCGCCTGAAGCGTTCGATAATCCGGGCGTTTCATTGTTGTTCTCTCTCGTTCAGGGTGGACATTACTATGCCATAAAACTGTCAAATTGTGCTGCGACGCTTTTTTGCGGGCTGGCTTCCAAAGCGTTAAATCGGCTGTCTAACAGTCGCGCTTTTTTACAGCGCCTTGTTTTATACTACGCGCACTTCGATGTCGCACAGGTTTTAAACATATCATGACCCAGGATGAACTGAAAAAAGCGGTAGGTTGGGCAGCGCTGCAGTACGTAGAACCAGGCACGATTGTCGGCGTGGGCACGGGATCAACTGCAGCGCATTTCATTGATGCGCTTGGTACCATGAAGGATCAGATTGAAGGTGCGGTTTCCAGTTCGGAAGCGTCAACGGCAAAACTGAAAGCGTTAGGCATTCATGTTTTCGATCTCAACGAAATTGATGAGCTGTCGATTTACGTGGATGGTGCTGATGAAATTAATCCGCAGATGCAGATGATTAAGGGCGGCGGCGCAGCGCTGACGCGTGAGAAAATCGTTGCGGCAGTGGCGAAGAAATTCATCTGCATCGCCGATGCTTCGAAAGAAGTCGATGTGTTGGGCCACTTCCCGCTACCGGTTGAAGTGATCCCCATGGCACGTTCGTTTGTGGCTCGTGAACTGGTCAAGCTCGGCGGCTTGCCGGAATATCGTCAAAACGTCATTACCGACAACGGCAACATTATTCTCGACGTGCATAATCTGCGTATTCTCAATCCTGGCGAGCTGGAAAAAACCATCAATGCGCTACCGGGCGTGGTGACTGTTGGCTTGTTTGCTGATCGTGGCGCGGATGTCGCGCTGATCGGCACCGCTGACGGTGTGAAAACCATCGTAAAATGATCTGTCCGGCGCGCGTAATGCGCCGGTTATTTCCATCCGCAAAACATCTTTTCTCGCCAGGCTGAAATTTGGTGACTTATGTCACAAAAGATTCATCAGCAGTGAGTTCGTACTTCGTCCACCCAGGATGTCACGATTTTGTACGGCATTGTGCTGTCTCCGCGTGGGCGCGTGCTGGCGCCCAGGCAATCGTTTGTATTGCTGCGCACGAAATTTTTGATATTTTGACAGAAGGCTACCTTATGGTAGTCCTCATTGAATTCTGAATAGGGTCGGGAAATGGCAAAGGTATCACTGGAAAAAGACAAGATTAAGTTCCTGCTGGTGGAAGGCGTTCACCAGAGTGCGCTGGAAAACCTGCGTGCAGCGGGCTACACCAACATCGAGTTTCACAAAGGGGCGCTGGATGCGGAGTCGCTGAAATCCTCCATCCGCGATGCGCACTTCATTGGTATCCGTTCCCGTACCCAACTGACCGAAGAGATCTTTGCTGCCGCGGAAAAGCTGGTGGCAGTCGGTTGCTTCTGTATCGGTACTAACCAGGTTGACCTCGGCGCTGCAGCGAAGCGCGGTGTGCCGGTGTTTAACGCACCGTTCTCCAACACCCGTTCAGTTGCTGAACTGGTGATTGGCGAAATGCTGCTGATGCTGCGCGGCATTCCTGAAGCCAATGCCAAAGCGCACCGTGGTATCTGGAATAAAGTGGCGAACGGTTCGTTTGAAGCTCGCGGCAAGAAACTGGGCATCATCGGTTATGGTCACATCGGCATGCAGCTGGGTGTGCTGGCCGAGAGCCTGGGCATGCACGTGTTCTTTTACGATATTGAAAGCAAGCTGCCGCTCGGTAATGCGACCCAGGTGCGCCATCTGTCCGATCTGCTTAATATGAGCGATGTGGTGAGCCTGCACGTTCCTGAAACGCAATCTACGCAGAATATGATTGGTGCTGAAGAGCTGGCATTAATGAAACCGGGTTCGCTACTGATCAACGCCGCGCGCGGTACCGTGATCGATATCCCAGCGCTGTGTGAGGCTCTGGCGAACAAACATTTGGCCGGCGCAGCGATCGACGTCTTCCCGGTTGAGCCTGCAACCAACAGCGAACCGTTTAACTCTCCGCTGTGCGAGTTCGACAACGTCATCCTGACGCCACACATCGGTGGTTCGACCCAGGAAGCGCAGGAGAATATTGGTCTGGAAGTGTCGGGCAAGCTGGCGAAATACTCGGACAACGGTTCTACGCTGTCTGCCGTTAATTTCCCAGAAGTTTCGCTGCCGATGCATGCGGCAAGTGTCAGTCGTCTGCTGCACATCCATGAGAACCGTCCGGGTGTGCTGACAGCTATCAACCAGATTTTCGCCGAGCAGGGTATTAACATCGCCGCGCAGTATCTGCAAACCACGCCGATTATGGGTTACGTGGTGATTGATATTGATGCTGAGCAGGATGCGGCGGATAAAGCGCTGCAGGCGATGAAGGCCATTCCGGGCACCATCCGTGCCCGTCTGCTGTACTGATTAAACAGGGCGCCCTTGGCGCCCTTTGTTTTTCCCTTCTTACGCTTCCCATTGCCACAGTTTTGATGGCGTCAGTATCGCGGGCAGCGGCACATCCCATGCGGCCATCGGCAGCGCTTCCACACGCTGACAATCGTGCGCAATCCCCACGGGAAGCAACCCATGCTGCTGCCAGTTTTGCAGCGTGCGGTCATAGAATCCGCCACCCATACCTAAGCGTTGGCCTGCATGGTCAAACGCCACCAGCGGCACCAGCATGACATCAAGCTGATCCAGCGTTACCAGTTGTGTGATATCTAACGGCGGTTCCGGAATGCGTAGCTTGTTTGGCGTGAGTGAAGTTTCGGGTGTGTAACGGATGAACAACAGATTGCCTGGCGAGAAGGGATGCAGCACCGGCAGATAAACCTGCTTTTTATGCTGCCACAGTTTGGCGATCAGCGGGCGGGTGTTGATTTCACCGTCGACGGACAAAAACAGTGCGATACGATGCGCATTCGCGATTGGCGCAATATTGATGGCGTGTTCAGCCAACTGATCGGCAGCTTGTTCCTGTTGCTCAGACGTGAGATTACGGCGCAAATGGCGCACATGCTGACGGATGTCTTGGCGGTCAAGAAATGAGGGTGCTGACATGATATCCCCGGCAGAGTGAGCTGATGCAGCCACTATATCATGATCATGAAAGCCGGGGGATTCGCGTCTGGGCTCATGTCGCCTTATGGCGACGTGAACATTTGCGAATCAAAACTACTAAATGGAGATCTCCGAGATGCCGCCGCAGGCTGTAACCCTTGAACCCTTGGTTCAAGGTGAACATGCCGTCACAACTATTAGGCTTCTCGGACGAACCGAGCATGCGCACAAATTGTGGAGCGTCACATTCTGTTGGTATGAAATATCGGCTCAGGGGACTGGCCCGCTTGCAAACATCTCAGAGAAAATTTACTTCACCGTCACTCTAGCATGAGGACCATGAAGTGTTATTCAAAATTAGGGCCCTGGCGATCAGTTATGCGACCTTGCTCAACTAACGCTTGTTCAATGGTCTGCTGCAGCATGCGGATACGTTGTTCCATATTTGCAGCATAGTCGCGCGTCTTACCTTTCTCTTGTGCCAACTCGTGGCAGATGTTTAACGCGGCGATGAACACCAGTTGCTCTGTATTGGTGACTCTAGTGCGAACTTTTAAATCTTGCAACCGTTGATTGAGATCCTCTGCGGCCAGATTCAGCGCATCTTGCTGTTCAGGCGGACAATTCACTCTCAATGAACGACCAAAAATTTGAATATCTACTGGTTGTGCAGACATGCCACCATCCTGACTGATTACTTCGATCGCATCTCCCTTACCGGTCAATGGTTTGGGAGGAGCGAAACTATATATACCCGAGTTATAAGTTACAACCCCTTTTCTGGAAACCCAGAGGCACCTGGTGGTAGCATAACACGAACTTATTCCGCCAACGACGACCAAAGCTTATGTCTTTACAGAACGCAACGCCTAGTTACAACGCGCTGGCCGCGGCCCTTTCTCAGCAGGGCGTGGGCATGACGCCAGCCGAAATGCACGGACTCCTTTCCGGGATTTTGTGCGGCGGCAATCAGGATGCCAGCTGGAAAACCATGGTTCACGATCTCACCAACGAAGGCATGGCATTTTCGCAAAGTCTGTCGCAGCCGTTGCAGGCGCTGCATGAAAGCCTCGCCACCACGCTGGAAGACGAAGGCTTTATGTTCCAGCTGATGTTGCCGGAAGATGATGACATCACGGTATTCGATCGCGCGGATGCGCTGGCTGGCTGGGTAAACCATTTCCTGCTCGGTTTGGGCGTGACGCAGCCTAAGCTGGAAAAAGTAACCGGTGAAACGGGTGAAGCGATTGACGATCTGCGCACCATCGCACAACTCGGCTATGACGAAGATGAAGACCAGGAAGAGCTGGAACAGTCGCTGGAAGAGGTGATCGAGTACGTGCGTGTTGCCGCTCTGCTGTGCCATGACACCTTTACGCGTCAGCATCAGCCAACGGCACCTGAAGTACAGAAACCTACGTTACACTAAGTGCGTCAATGCGGGTACGTTGTGGCCCGTCTTCAACAGGGAGTGCAAACATGATTACTCTGGACACGTTCCAGCAACGTCGTCAGGCGCTGATTGCCCGCATGGCGCCAGGCAGTGCCGCTTTGATATTTGCTGCACCTGAAGTGACGCGCAGCAACGATACCGAGTATAACTTTCGGCAAAACAGCGATTTCTGGTACTTCACCGGTTTTAACGAACCGCAGGCGCTGCTGGTTTTAATCAAAAGCGATGACAAGCATAACCACAGCGTGCTGTTCAATCGCGTTCGTGACCTGAACGCTGAAATCTGGTTTGGTCGCCGACTTGGGCAGGATGCCGCACCAGCGAAACTGGGTGTTGATCGTGCTTTACCGTGGGATGACATGGGTGAGCAATTGCATCAACTGCTTAACGGCCTGGATATTGTTTATCATGCGCAGGGTGAATATGCAGAAGCGGATCAGCAAGTGTTTAGTGCGCTGGAAAAGTTGCGCCGCGGCTTCCGTCAAAATCTCAGCGCTCCAGATACGGTCACCGACTGGCGTCCATGGGTGCATGACATGCGCCTGTTCAAAAGCGCGGAAGAGATTGAGATTCTGCGCCGCGCCGGCAAAATTAGCGCGCTGGCGCACACGCGAGCCATGCAAGCCTGTCGTCCGGGCATGTTCGAATATCAGCTGGAAGGCGAAATTCATCACGAATTCAATCGCCACGGCGCGCGCTTCCCGTCTTACAACACCATTGTCGGTGCTGGCGAAAACGGCTGCATTCTGCACTACACCGAAAACGAATGTGAAATGCGCGATGGCGATCTCGTGCTGATTGACGCTGGCTGTGAATTCCACGGCTACGCGGGCGATATCACCCGCACCTTCCCGGTCAACGGTAAATTCAGCGAGCCGCAGCGCGCTATCTACGACATCGTGCTGGCATCACTGTACAAAGCGTTGTCGATGTTCCGTCCGGGAATCAGCATCCATGACGTCAATGACGAAGTGGTGCGCATCATGATTACCGGCCTGGTTGATCTCGGCATTCTCGATGGCAACATCGACACGCTGTTTGAAGAGCAGGCACACCGTCCGTTCTTTATGCACGGTTTGAGCCACTGGCTGGGGCTGGATGTCCATGATGTCGGTCATTACGGCACACCGAGCCGCGACCGTATCCTTGAGCCGGGCATGGTGCTGACCGTTGAGCCTGGCTTGTATATCGCGCCAGATGCTAAAGTACCGCCGCAATATCGTGGCATTGGTATTCGTATTGAAGATGACATTGTCATCACCGTAAACGGCAATGAGAATCTCACCGACAGCGTGGTGAAAGATGCCGACGCGATCGAAGCGCTAATGGCGGCGGCACGTCACGCATGAGTATTGTGATTGCTGGCGGCGGCATGACCGGTGCGACTCTGGCACTGGCGATTTCACACTTGACGCAAGGCCAGCTGCCGGTGACGTTGATTGAGCGGATTCAGCCCGACAGCCGCGCGCATCCCGGTTTCGACGGACGCGCGATTGCCCTGGCGGCAGGCACGTGTCAGCAGTTAGCGGATATCGACCTGTGGCGCTCACTGGCAGACTGCGCCACGCCTATCACCGATATTCACGTTTCCGATCGCGGTCATACCGGTTTCGTCTCGCTTAAAGCGGAAGAACATCAGGTGCCCGCGCTGGGTCAGGTAGTCGAACTTTTTGATGTCGGTCAGCGGTTGTTTCAGCGCCTACAACAGGCGCCGGGTATCACTGTGCGCTGCCCGGACTATGTGACCTCTGTATCGCGCACGGCGGATCAGGTGCACGTTACGCTAAACAGCGGCGAACAGTTGCAGGCGGCATTGCTGGTGGCCGCTGATGGTGCGCGTTCACCTTTGGGCGCGTCCTGCGGTATCACCTGGCAGCGCGACGATTATCAGCAGTTGGCGGTTATCGCCAATGTGTCGACGCAGCTGCCGCATCAGAGCCGCGCCTTCGAGCGTTTTACCGAGCACGGCCCGCTAGCGCTATTGCCAATGTCTGGCAATCGCATGTCGCTGGTGTGGTGCCATCCGCTTGACGCGCAAACAATGATTAAACAGTGGGACGATGCGACTTTCCTGCAAGAATTACAGCGTGCATTTGGCTGGCGTCTGGGGCGTTTTACGCACACCGGACAGCGCGAGCTTTATCCGCTGGCGCTGCAAACTGCCGAACGTCAGGTGACGCATCGTCTGGCGCTGGTCGGCAATGCGGCACAAACGCTGCATCCGATTGCTGGACAAGGCTTCAACCTTGGTCTGCGCGACGTGATGTCATTGGCAGAAACGCTGGCGGGCGCACATCGTCAGCAGCAGGATCCCGGCAGTTTCGCGGTATTGCAGCACTTTGCCGCGCGACGTCAGCCCGATCGTGCCGCCACCATTGGCGTCACCGACGGTTTAGTCCGACTGTTTGCTAACCGCTATGCGCCGTTGGTAGCAGGACGGAATCTTGGGCTGGTGGCGATGGACCATCTGCCTTGGCTACGAAATCCACTTGCCGTGCGCACGCTCGGCTGGGTTAAGCGTTAAGCACGAATTAAGGGGCAGCAATGCAAACTTTTGATGTGGCAATTGCCGGAGGCGGCATGGTGGGGTTGGCCGTCGCCTGCGGACTACAAGGCAGCGGCTTACGCGTTGCCGTGCTGGAAAAAGCACCCGAGCCACAGTTTGATCCGGCGGCAAATGCGTCGATTCGCGTCTCCGCCATCAACGCTGCCAGCGAACGCCTGCTACAAAAGCTTGATGTCTGGTCGAGCATTCTGGCTCTGCGTGCCAGCGCTTATCACGGCATGGAAGTGTGGGATCAGGACAGCTTCGGCTCTATTAGCTTTGATGATGAGCAGCAGGGTTTGTCGCATCTTGGCCATATTATTGAAAACGAGGTAATTCATAGCGCGTTGTGGCAGCGCGCCAGCCAGAGCAGCGATATCGCGCTGTTTGCCCCGGCGCAGTTGCAGCAAGTGGCATTTGGCGACAACGAAGCCTTCATTACGCTACAAGATGGCAGCATGATGAGCGCGCGTTTACTGGTTGCTGCCGACGGCGCGAATTCATGGCTGCGCGATAAAGCCGATATTCCACTGACTTTCTGGGATTACGAGCATCACGCGTTGGTGGCGAACATCCGCACCGATATGCCGCATGATGCCATTGCGCGTCAGGTATTCCACGGCGACGGTATTCTGGCCTTCCTGCCGATGCAGGATCCTCACTTATGCTCAATCGTCTGGTCGCTCTCGCCGCAGGAAGCGGCGCGCGTGCAATCGATGCCGGAAGCGCTGTTTAATCAGCAGCTATCGGTAGCGTTTGATATGCGTCTTGGTCTGTGTCAGGTCGAAAGCGAACGTAAAACCTTCCCGCTGACGGCGCGTTATGCGCGCAATTTTGCTGCGCACCGTTTGGCGCTGGTCGGCGATGCCGCGCACACCATTCATCCGCTGGCCGGACAAGGCGTGAATCTGGGCTTTATGGACGCGGCTGAACTGATAGGTGAAATTCGCCGACTTCATCAGGAAGGTAAAGACATTGGTCAGCACCTTTATCTGCGTCGCTATGAACGCAGCCGCAAGCATAGCGCGGCGATGATGCTGGCGGGGATGCAGGGTTTCCGTGAGCTGTTTGCCGGCACCCATCCAGCGAAAAAGCTGCTGCGTGATGTTGGCCTCAAGCTCGCCGATACTCTACCGGGCATCAAACCGTTGATGCTGAAACAGGCGATGGGGTTAAACGATCTACCCCGGTGGATACGCTAATCACATCTGCCAACGGCGCCCAAATGGGCGCCGTTTTTCTTTGCTGCACCGCAATGATGCAGCGCTGCACCGCAATCGCGCCTCGTTTGATTTATTCTAATTTCACCCCTTAATTCGCATTAGATTAATTCATGCCGTGGCAATGCGAATGCCGGACCATTTCTTAATCCTGTGGCGTCTATTCCCTCATTTTGCTGCATGAAAGTAATTTAGTCGTATTTTGTGCGAGGCTAATCACAATAATGCAGTGATTTATGCTGGTCGCTGTTCGGTGGTTCGTTGAAAGGTGGTAGTGTTTCACCCTCGTTTTCCTCATGGTTAATTGCCGCATTAGGTGATAACTTCAGCATAAAGAGAACGTTTGCGTCCGCCTGTTAAGGCGACGCAGGCGCGTCACACTCACTTGTATTCACAGGATGGTTATGACTCAGCAAACGCCTCTATTCGAACAGCATCAGGCAAGCGGTGCGCGCATGGTGGACTTCCACGGTTGGATGATGCCGCTGCATTACGGCTCGCAAATGGATGAGCATCACGCGGTGCGTAACGATGCCGGCATGTTTGATGTTTCCCACATGACCATTGTCGATCTGCGCGGTGCGCGTACCCGCGAATTCCTGCGCTACTTGCTGGCCAATGATGTCGCCAAGCTAACCCAGCCAGGCAAAGCCCTCTACACCGGCATGTTAAATGCCTCCGCTGGCGTCATTGATGATTTGATTGTTTACTTTATGAGCGAAGATTTCTTCCGTTTGGTGGTCAACTCCGCCACGCGTGAGAAAGATTTGGCGTGGATCAAACAGCATGCACAGCCGTTCGGCGTGGAGCTAATTGAGCGTGACGATTTGGCGCTAATTGCGGTGCAGGGCCCGAACGCGCAGCAGAAAGCGCAAACGCTGTTCAGTGCCGCTCAGCGTGACGCCGTTGCTGGCATGAAGCCGTTCTTTGGCGTACAGGCGGAAAATCTGTTCATCGCGACCACCGGCTATACCGGCGAAGCGGGCTACGAGATTGCCATGCCTGCCACGGAAGCCGCGGCTTTCTGGCAGCAACTGTTGGCCGCAGGCGTTAAACCGGCGGGTCTGGGGGCACGTGACACGCTGCGTCTGGAAGCGGGCATGAACCTGTATGGTCAGGAGATGGATGAAGGCGTTTCGCCGCTGGCCGCCAACATGGGCTGGACTATCAGCTGGGAACCTGCCGACCGTGATTTCATCGGCCGTGACGCGCTGCAAGCACAGCGCGAAAAAGGCACCGAGAAGTTGGTTGGTCTGGTGATGACCGAAAAAGGGGTGTTACGTAACGGTTTGACTGTGCGTTTCACCGATGAACAAGGTCAACCGCAGCAAGGTATTATTACCAGTGGATCCTTCTCACCGACGCTGGGTTACAGCATCGCGCTGGCGCGAGTGCCAGCCGGAGTGGGTGAACAGGCGATTGTGGAAATCCGCAACCGTGAAATGCCCGTGAAAGTGACTAAACCGATTTTTGTTCGCGCCGGTAAGCCGGTCGCCCAGTAATTTTTTCAGGAGAAATGGCCAATGAGCAATGTGCCAAGTGAATTGAAATACCGCGATAGCCACGAGTGGGTCCGTAAAGAAGCGGACGGCACCTTCACTGTGGGTATCACCGAACACGCACAGGAACTGCTGGGCGATATGGTGTTTGTCGATCTGCCAGACGTTGGGGCGACTTTCGCTGCCGGTGATGACTGCGCTGTTGCAGAGTCGGTGAAAGCCGCGTCTGACATCTATGCGCCGCTGAGCGGTGAAATTGTTGCCGTAAATGACCAGCTGGGTGATTCACCAGAGTTGGTCAACAGCGCGCCGTACGCCGATGGTTGGCTGTTCCGCATTAAGGCCAGTGACGAGTCAGAACTCGACGCTATGCTGGATGCGGATGCCTACAAAGCCGCGATCGACGAGTAACCGGTAGTTGCAGAAGGTGGCGCGCTGCGCCACCTTCTTTTTTATCTACCTGATTTAACGCCATTTTTTGTAACCCAGCCCGATTCAGGATTTACTGCAAATGACCCAGACTCTCAGCCAGCTTGAACATAACGGTGCTTTTATTGAGCGCCACATCGGTCCTACGCCGGAACAACAGGCCTTAATGCTGGAAGCGATTGGTGCCCGTTCGCTCTCCTCATTGATCAGTTCTATCGTGCCTGCCGACATCCAACTGCCAGGCCCGCCTGCAGTGGGCGACGCCGCGACCGAGCAGCAAGCGCTGGCAGAGCTGAAAGCCATTGCCAGTCAGAACCAACGCTACAAATCCTGGATCGGCATGGGCTACAGCGCGGTGATTACACCGCCGGTCATCCTGCGCAATATGCTGGAAAATCCAGGCTGGTACACCGCTTATACGCCGTATCAGCCGGAAGTGTCGCAGGGACGTCTTGAGGCGTTGCTGAACTTTCAAACCCTGACGCTGGACCTTACTGGTCTGGACATCGCATCTGCGTCACTGCTGGACGAAGCAACCGCGGCTGCTGAAGCGATGGCAATGGCCAAACGTGTCAGCAAGCTCAAAACCGCCACTAAATTCTTCATCGCCAATGACATCCATCCTCAGACGCTGGATGTGGTGCGCACCCGCGCAGAAACCTTTGGGTTTGAACTGATTATTGATAGCGCTGACAAGGCGCTGGATCACGACGATCTGTTCGGTGTGTTACTGCAACAGGTTGGCACCCACGGCGAAGTACACGATTACCGCTCACTGATCGCCGAGTTGAAAAGCCGCAAAGTGGTGGTGAGTGTGGCAGCTGATTTTATGGCGCTGGTGCAGTTAGAGGCTCCAGGCAAGCAGGGCGCAGATATTGTCTTCGGTTCTGCCCAGCGTTTCGGCGTGCCAATGGGCTACGGCGGACCGCATGCTGCTTTCTTCGCTAGCCGCGATGAACATAAACGCTCGATGCCAGGCCGCATCATTGGTGTATCACGCGATGCGGCCGGTAATACCGCGCTACGCATGGCGATGCAAACCCGCGAGCAACATATCCGTCGTGAGAAAGCCAACTCCAACATCTGTACCTCGCAGGTGCTGCTGGCGAATATCGCCGGCCTCTATGCGGTGTATCACGGTCCGGTTGGTCTGAAACGCATTGCATCACGTATTCATCGTCTGACCAGCATTCTGGCCGCGGGCCTGCAAAATGGCGGCCTGAAGCTGCGCCACAACAGCTGGTTCGATACGCTGACGGTTGAAGTGAGCTATAAAGCGGCGGTGCTGAACCGTGCGCAGAGCTTTGGCGTCAACCTGCGCAGCGATATCCATAATGCCGTTGGCATAACGCTGGATGAAACCACTGCGCGTGAAGATGTGCTGGCGCTGTTCGCGATTCTGCTGGGCGATGCACACGGTCAGGACATTGATGCGCTGGATGCAGCCGTAGCGGCAGAAAACAGTGCAATTCCGGCCGGTCAGGTGCGTGAGAGCGCTTTCCTGACGCATCCGGTGTTCAACCGTCATCACAGCGAAACCGAGATGATGCGCTACATGCACAGCCTGGAGAAAAAAGATCTGGCGCTGAACCAGGCGATGATCCCACTCGGTTCGTGCACCATGAAACTCAACGCGGCGGCGGAAATGATTCCGATTACCTGGCCGGAATTCGCCGAACTGCATCCATTCTGCCCGGCTGAGCAGGCGTCTGGCTACCTGCAGATGATTGGCCAGCTGTCGCAATGGCTGGTGCAACTGACCGGCTATGATGCGCTGTGCATGCAACCGAACTCGGGCGCACAGGGCGAATACGCCGGTCTGTTGGCGATTCGTCGCTACCATGAAAGCCGCAACGAAGGCGGCCGTAATGTCTGCCTGATCCCAAGCTCAGCACACGGCACTAACCCGGCGTCAGCGCAGATGGCGGGTATGTCAGTTGTCGTTGTGGCCTGTGATAAACAAGGCAATATCGATCTTGGCGATCTGCGTGAGAAAGCCGCGCAGGTGGGTGAGCAGCTGTCGTGCATCATGGTGACCTATCCATCGACGCACGGCGTTTACGAAGAAACCATCCGCGAAGTGTGCCAGATCGTGCATCAGCATGGCGGTCAGGTGTATCTCGACGGCGCCAACATGAACGCACAGGTCGGTATCACCACGCCAGGCTACATCGGCGCGGACGTATCGCACCTCAACCTGCATAAAACCTTCTGCATCCCGCACGGCGGCGGCGGTCCGGGTATGGGCCCAATCGGCGTGAAAGCGCATCTGGCGCCGTTCGTGCCAGGTCACAGTGTGGTGCAAATTGATGGCGTGCTGACACAGCAAGGCGCGGTTTCTGCCGCACCGTTCGGTAGCGCATCGATTCTGCCAATCAGCTGGATGTATATCCGCATGATGGGCGCGGAAGGCCTGAAGCAGGCGAGTTCGGTGGCAATTCTGAATGCCAACTACATCGCCAGCCGTCTGCAATCCGCCTATCCGATTCTGTATGCGGGTCGCGATGGCCGTGTTGCACACGAATGTATTCTCGACATTCGTCCGCTGAAAGAGCAAACCGGCATCAGCGAACTGGATATCGCCAAACGTCTGATCGATTACGGGTTCCACGCACCCACTATGTCATTCCCGGTCGCGGGCACGCTGATGGTGGAACCAACGGAATCGGAAAGCAAAATCGAGTTGGATCGCTTTATTGATGCGATGCTGGCCATCCGCATGGAAATCGACCGAGTTGCCGATGGTGAGTGGCCGCTGGAAGATAACCCTCTGGTGAACGCACCGCACACGCAAACAGAAATCGTCGGTGACTGGGCGCATCCGTATAC
Source organism: Enterobacter ludwigii (assembly GCA_900068845.1). GTDB lineage: Bacteria > Pseudomonadota > Gammaproteobacteria > Enterobacterales > Enterobacteriaceae > Pantoea > Pantoea ludwigii_A. Next base: position 161,768 of record CEFQ01000002.1, on the reverse strand, counting down.
CCGCGAACTGGCGGTGTTCCCGGCAGGCAGCGCCAACAAATACTGGCCAACGGTCAAACGTCTTGATGATGTCTTCGGCGACCGCAACGTGTTCTGCAGCTGCGTTCCGATGAGCGAATACCAATAATCAGGCTAAACTCTGATATCTGACAACATCCTAAGGGCCGAGCATTCGGCCCTTTTGTTTTTGGAGGCAAAATGGATCTGGCTTTGGTTACCGGCGGCAGCCGCGGAATTGGACGTGCAACCGCATTATTGCTGGCGCAGGCGGGTTATCGCGTGGCGATAAACTTCCGCCAGCGTGAAGCCGAAGCAGCCAGCGTGGTGGCGGAAATTATAGCGCAGGGCGGTAGTGCCTTTGCGCTGCAGGCCGATATTGCCGATGAGGCGCAGGTTATGGGTATGTTTGCCCAGTTAGATCAGCAAGAGGGCGTACTGCGTGTGCTGGTGAATAACGCCGGCATTTTGTTTACCCAATGCCGCGTTGAAGAGTTGGATGCCGAACGTATTCAGCGTGTGTTTGCTACCAATGTCACCGGCACGTTCATCTGCTGCCGCGAGGCGGTAAAACGCATGGGCACACATCGTGGTGGCACAGGCGGTGCCATCGTCAATGTGTCATCCGCCGCATCGCGTCTCGGTGCGCCGGGTGAATATGTAGATTACGCCGCCTCGAAAGGGGCAATGGATACGCTGACCAAAGGTTTGTCGCTGGAAGTGGCGGCGCAAGGCATTCGCGTTAACAGCGTGCGGCCTGGCCTTATTTACACTGAAATGCACGCCGATGGCGGCGAACCAGGCAGAGTCGATCGTCTGGCGAGCATGTTGCCAATGGGACGTGGCGGTCAGGCTGAAGAGATTGCTGAAGCGATTGTCTGGCTGGCGAGCGATGCCGCGTCTTACGTGACCGGTACCTTTATTGATGCCGCTGGCGGACGGTAATAAGCTTTAAAGCGACTGCAATGCGTAGCGGCGCAATGTATTGCATGATAAATCGCGCCGCGAAGGTTATTGCGATTTAGAGTTTTTCACCGTTGCTGGCGATCACCTGCTGATACCAGGCAAAACTCTTCTTCTTCGAACGGGCAAAGGTGCCGCTGCCATCGTCATGCTTATCCACATGGATAAAGCCATAGCGTTTACTGTATTGGCCGGTAGTGAACGACACGCAATCTATGCAGCCCCACGGCGTATAGCCGAGCAAATCCACGCCATCCAGCGCTACCGCTTTCTTCATCTCTTCAATGTGCGCGCGCAGATAATCGATGCGGTAATCATCCTCGATCACCCCTTGCGCATTTGGCTTATCAATTGCACCGAAGCCGTTCTCAACAATAAACAGCGGTTTCTGGTAACGCTCATACAGCGAGTTCAGCACATAACGCAGGCCAACCGGATCAATCTGCCAGCCCCAATCGGATGCCTTCACATGCGGATTCGGCACCACGCCTTCAAAGCCAGTAATTGGATCGTCAACGCCGCTGGCTTGGGTGTTCACCGCGTTGCTCATGTAGTAGCTAAAGCCGATGTAATCACAGCAGCCCTGACGCAGCGTCTCCGCATCGTCCGCTTCCATCTCAATGTGATACCCCTTGCGCGCCCACTCTTTCAGGGTATACGCCGGATACGCGCCGCGCATCTGCACATCGCTGAACACATAGCGCTGATGCATCGATTCCTGAGCGAGCATCACATCATCCGGATGGCATGAGAACGGATAGACCGGCACCATGGCAATCATGCAGCCAATCTGGAAATCAGGATTGATTTCATGACCGCGCTTCACCACTTTGGCACTGGCTACGAACTGGTGATGCATCACTTGATACATTGTCTGTTCCGGCTTGTCATGCTCGGTAAACACCACGCCAGAACAGCAGTAGCCGAACAGCGGATATTGCCAGTTGCGCTGGTTATTGATCTCGTTGAAGGTCATCCAGTATTTCACTTTGTGCTGATAGCGCGTCATCACCACGTCGCTGAAGCGCACAAAGAAATCCACGACTTTGCGGTTGGTCCAGCCGCCGTACTCTTTTACCAGGTGATAAGGCATTTCAAAGTGGGAAAGCGTAATAACCGGTTCGATACCGTATTTCAGCAGCTCATCAAACAAATCGTCGTAGAATTGCAGGCCTGCTTCGTTGGGTTGCTGCTCGTCGCCATTCGGGAAAATGCGTGTCCAGGCGATTGAGGTACGAAAGCATTTGAATCCCATTTCAGCAAACAGCGCCACATCTTGCTGGTAATGCGAATAGAACTCGACTGCCTGATGGTTAGGATAAAATTTATCGGGCTGTACGCCGTCGGTAATAACGCGCTCAACACCGTGCGCGCCGCCGGTCAGTACATCGGCAATACTTACGCCTTTACCGCCCTGATCCCAGCCGCCTTCTACCTGATGCGCGGCCACCGCGCCACCCCAAAGAAACCCTTTTGGTAATTGCAATCCTTCACTCATCGGCGTACCTCATTACACTGTTTGCGAAATTTGAAATTGCCCGCAGTGTAACAAGCGACTTAGTAAAGTCACGATATAACACCGTGAGCAATATGTGACTTGTCACGGCGAGAAAACAGGGTGTTTTTAAAGTGAAATAAAGCGGGAAATAGCGCGGCCCAGTGTTTCCAAAATATACATCACAGGCACTTGTGTGGTGATATCCAGGCGGTCACCCAGCTTAATTTGCGGCATATGATAAGAGAGATTGAAATCGGCCATTTTCGCCAGTGAACAGCTTTCGTTGTTAGTAATCGAGATGATTTTGCAGTGATGTAGACTGAACTGGCTGGCAAAGCGCAGGATCTCTTCAGTCTCACCGGATACTGACAAAATAATCGCCAGCGCATTTTCGTAGGCGCTAGCGCTCACTGGATAATAAGGATCGTCGATGTGAAGGCTAAATTTACCAATATTGGAAAAGAAACGCGCACCATATTTCCCCAGACTGCCTGAGGTACCGGCACCAATAAAGAAAATATGTTCAGCCTGTGTAATCATCTGCGCAGCCTGAGCAATCTGCTGATCAAACTCGTCGTTATGAATACTTTTAAAGAAGCTGAGCATGTCGCCGACGCCGGAAGGCATTACCACCGGTACGGTTTGCTCCTGCGCCAGGCGAAAACGGATGCGAAACTCAGACCAGCCGTCGCACTGTAGCTTGCGACAAAAACGCAGCACGGTGGTGGTTGAAACGCCAGCCTGCGCGGCCAGCTCGCGAATCGTCATATAACTGACACTTTCCCGGTGTTTGATGATGAAGTGATAAACCTGCATCTCAAGGTCATTCAGGCGGGATAGATCGCGGTGTGAAAACATGCGGGCGGCGCTCAGCTATAAAATGAGCGTGTAGTTTAACAGATTGTTTTAGCGCCTGGCTGTCACACACCTTCACAGATTTATTTTAGCGTACATGTGTACTCTGAAATTTATCTTCGTTACTCTGGTTGCTCAGAAATAGCACACTCGCTTTTTCCGTTGTTCAGGAATCTCCCCTCATGGTACAGACCCGAATGATTAACCAGGGCTATTCATTGGCAGAAGAGATCGCCAATAGTATCAGCCATGGAATCGGCTGCATTTTTGGCATCATCGGCTTGGTGTTAATGTTGACACAAGCCGTTGAATCTCAAGCTAACCTTACCGCAATTACCAGTTACAGCTTATACGGCGGCAGCATCATTTTGCTGTATCTTGCCTCCACGCTGTATCATGCCATTCCGCATCAGAAAGCCAAATACTGGCTGAAGAAATTCGACCATTGCGCCATCTATGTGCTGATCGCTGGTACCTATACGCCATTTTTACTGGTGGGGCTAAATTCACCGCTGGCACAGGGCTTGATGGTGGTGATCTGGAGTCTGGCGCTGTTAGGTATTTTGTTCAAAATCGCCTTTGCCCACCGCTTTGAAGCGCTGTCGTTGATGACCTACCTCGGTATGGGTTGGTTATCATTGGTGGTCATTTATCAACTGGCGATCAAACTGTCACCGGGCGGGATTTGGTTGCTGGCAGCTGGCGGGATTGTCTATTCGCTGGGGGTGATTTTCTACGTCTCGCGCCGCATTCCTTATAGTCACGCTATCTGGCATGGCTTTGTGCTCGGCGGCAGCGTGCTGCACTTTTGTGCGATCTATTTTTATGTGATGTAACTTGCGGCCAGGTCGCCATGAATGGCGACCCTACAACAGAACCGCGTGGATTTCGCAGGGTGCGCCTTGATGCGCACCTGGAACAGCTTCAATCAATCTGCTAATGAATACGGCAGCGGCTGAATGGTCAACTTGCCACTTTCGTCGCCTTCCACGCGCAAAACGCTTTCCGGCTCTAAATCGTTGTTCATCACGACTTGTACCCAAACGCTGCCATCATCCAACTGCACGCCGCTCAGTACCGTACCGGTGCGGCGCCATTTGTCGCCCATCTGCAGCTCCAGTGAACCGCCAACGTCCGGTACTTTACTGGCTTTACCCGCCAGCCAATACAGTGCGCGTTTGTTCGCGCCGCGGAATTTAGCGCGCGCCACCATCTCCTGCCCGGTATAGCAGCCTTTTTTAAAGCTAATGGCATCCAGCGCCTGCAGGTTAGTCGCTTGTGGAATCAGTTGCGCGCTGGTGGTGCTCTCAATCACCGGAATGCCCGCTTCGATATCCAGCGCCAGCCATTGCAGGCTATCGTTGAATTGCGCTTCACCCGCCAGTTTTTCTTTCAATGCATTCGCCTGCTCAAGTGTAGTCACTAACAGGAAACGCTCGGCGGGCGTTGCAAACCAAAGAAGCGTGCTTTCATCTTGCTGTACCACCGGCGTTTCGGCATCCGGAAGCGTGCTAAACACGCCCGCCAGCGCGGCGCGCGCCTGAAAACCGGCGACGCCCAGCAGCACCGCTTCATCGTCAGCGACGATGGTGACTTTAGCGAACACCGCGTACTTCTTCAGTTCGGTCAGCTGCTGCTCACGCAGGTTGCGACGCACCACGTAAGCGTAACCTTCAGGGCGATGGAACAGGCGAATGTTGCTCCACATTTTGCCCTTAGCATCGCAGTGCGCGGCAGGACGATGTTGCGTCTCGCTCATGGCCGCGACATCCAGCGTCAGCTGACCTTGCAGATAAGACGTGCTGTCATTGCCCTGCACCTTCACCAGCGCCCATTCATCGAGCGACATCAGGGTTAATGGCAGGCGTGACGATGCAGCGGGCTGGCGAGGTGGAAGGGTAAAAATCGACATAGGTCTTTCCTGATTAATAAAGGTATCCAGCTGCCAATGGTAAAAGAGCAGGGCGGCTTTGCAACCTGTTTACTGAATCGGGCGCACAAATCGCGTGATACCCAGTGTAAATTGAGGGATGTAACGCCGAGGCGTGGCACAGTGATAAGCACAGCGCCTGCAGCGAGAAAAAAAAGCAGGTACACTGAGCACCACTGTTTTAGTCATGGAACCAGAGACATGGAAATTAATGACAAAGCCCGCGTCCAATGGGCATGCCGTCGCGGCATGCTGGAGCTGGATATCGCTATTATGCCGTTTTTCAAATACGAATATGATTCACTGACCGAGACCGATAAGCAGGTATTTATCGCGCTGTTAAAGAGTGACGATCCTGACCTGTTCAACTGGTTGATGAATCACGGCGAACCGGTCGATCCCGAGTTCAAACGCATGGTGAAACTGATTCAGCAGCGCAACCGTGAACGCGGTCCGGTGGCAATGTGATCTGCGGGCGTCACGCAGTGCGCGCGCACTGAATGTGACGCTATCTCTGCTGTGCGGCGGTTTACTGCTGGTGCTGGATTGGCCTGACGCGTGGGCGTGGGGCAAAGCGCCGGTATTATTGCTGCTGCTGGCGGAATGCTGGCGCAACGAGCGCCGCCTGGTGCAGCGCGTAGGTTGTCTGGCGCTGGACGTGAAGGGCAATTGGCTGTGGCGCGGTTCGCGCTGGCGAGCAGAACGCAAGGCAGATTGGTTGCCGTGCGGCGTCTTATTGGTGCTGCGTAATCAGCAGGGTGAACGCTGGCGGCTGTGGTTAATGCATGACAACCTGCCGTCCGGTGAATGGCGCACGTTACGCGCCTGCTGTTTTCTGCAAAATGGGCACACGCCGCCTTAAAGCAGCGCTGCGGTTTCCGTCAGAATCTGTTCGCACCACTGTTCGACGCGCTCATCGCTCAGTTCGTACTGGTTGACATCGTCGAGCGCCAGGCCGACAAACTGCGTGCCATCGGCGGTTAGCGGTTTTTTGCTGGTGAACTCATAGCCTTCCAGCGGCCAGTAACCCACAAACTGCACGCCCATCGGCTGCAACAGATCGTGCAGCATGCCGAGTGCATCGAGAAACCATTCGGCGTATTCACCCTGGTCGCCCATGCCGTACAGCGCCACGATTTTTCCGCGCAAATTCAGCGCCGGTATCTGCGGCCAAATCGCTTCCCAATCTTCCTGCAACTCACCGAAATCCCATGTCGGGATGCCGAGGATCAGTAAATCGTACTGCTCCATCAGCGAGGGATCGTCATCTCTCAAATTGTGCAGCGTGACTAATTCTTCACCGATAAAGTCGCGAATTTTCTCCGCGGTCATCTCCGTGTAACAGGTGCTGGACCCGTAAAACAATCCGATATTCATGCAATTAATGCTCTGACTTGAACTGACTCGGGCGCAATTGTACCAGAAGCAGGCTACTTTCAGGCATAATGAGCACGATTTCACACGGGCGGAGAGAACAGTGCAGGACAGCGATCTGATCGAACAGTTTCTGGATGCGCTTTGGATTGAGCGTAATCTGGCGCAGAACACGCTCGCCTCTTACCGGCAGGATCTGCAAACGCTCACCGGCTGGCTGCATCACCACGATCGCACGCTATTGACGCTGGAAGCGTTTGATTTGCAGCAATTTCTCGCCGAACGCGTCGAGGGTGGCTATAAAGCTACCAGCTCAGCGCGTACCCTCAGCGCTATCCGCCGCTTGTGCCAATATCTTTATCGGGAAAAAGTGCGCAGCGACGATCCCAGCGCGCTGCTCTCAGCCCCCAAACTGCCGCAGCGTCTGCCGAAAGATCTCAGCGAAAATCAGGTCGAACGCTTGCTGCAGGCACCGAGCATTGATGTGCCGCTCGAACTGCGCGACAAGGCGATGCTGGAGTTGCTGTACGCCACCGGATTACGCGTAACGGAGTTGGTAGGTTTGACCATCAGCGATATCAGCCTGCGTCAGGGCGTGGTACGCGTGATCGGTAAAGGCAACAAAGAGCGCCTTGTGCCGTTAGGTGAAGAAGCGGTTTACTGGATTGAATACTATATGGAACATGGTCGGCCGTGGCTGCTCAACGGGCAAACGCTGGACGTGATGTTTCCCAGCCAGCGCGCGCAACAAATGACGCGCCAGACCTTCTGGCATCGCATCAAGCACTATGCGACCCTTGCCGGAATCGATAGCGAAAAGCTGTCGCCGCACGTGCTGCGCCACGCATTTGCCACACATTTACTGAACCACGGCGCCGATTTGCGCGTCGTACAAATGTTGCTGGGCCACAGCGACCTCTCGACGACCCAAATTTATACGCATGTCGCCACTGAGCGTCTGCGTCTGTTACATCAACAGCATCATCCGCGCGCTTGAGATGCGGTAACAAGGATTTAAGATGAAAAAGCAGCTAACGATGCTGGCTCTGCTGGTCAGTGCATTCACTGGCTTGGCGCATGCCGATGACAACGCCATTCAGCAAACGCTGAAAAAACTGGGATTGCAGCAGGCTGAAATCCAGCCGTCACCACTGCCGGGTATCAAAACGGTGCTGACTGAAAGCGGTGTGCTGTATGTTTCCGAAGATGGCAAGCATATGATTCAGGGCCCGCTGTATGATGTCAGCGGCACGCAGCCAATCAACGTCACCAACCAACTGCTGGACAAAAAAGTCAGCGCGCTGGCGCCTGACATGATTGTCTATAAAGCGCCGAAAGAGCAGCACGTGATCACCGTGTTCACCGACATCACCTGCGGCTACTGCCGCAAGCTGCATGAGCAGATGGCCGACTACAACGCGCTGGGTATCACCGTGCGTTATCTGGCCTTCCCGCGTGAAGGTCTGAATGGCCAGGTGGAAAAAGCCATGCGCGCCATCTGGTGTAGCGCCGATCGGAACAAAGCGTTTGATGCGGCGATGAAAGGCGACGCGCCACAAATGGATGCGCCGGCTACCTGCAAAATCAATATCGAGCAGCAGTACAAACTCGGCATCCTGTTTGGCATTCAGGGCACGCCCGCCATTCTTACCGATAGCGGCATGATGATTCCTGGCTATCAAGGGCCGCAAGAGCTGAAGCAGGTGCTCGATGGCCAGAAGCGCGGCGGTTAACGCACAGTGATGCATTCTGTTGAATTGCGTCGGCGCGAAGCCGAAACCGACGCCAGCTTACCCGCTGATTTGCCCCCTTTGCTGCGCCGGTTGTATCTGCAACGTGGCGTGAAAGAGGCGCTGGAACTGGAGCGCGGGGCAAAACACCTGCTGCCGTGGCAAACGCTCGGTGGTATTGACGCCGCCGTTACGCTGCTGCACCAGATGTTGCTCGCGGGCAAACGCATTGTGGTGGTGGGCGATTTCGATGCCGATGGTGCCACCAGCACCGCCCTAACCGTGCTGGCACTGCGCAGCTTGGGCGGCAATGTGGATTATCTGGTACCGAACCGTTTTGAAGATGGCTACGGCCTGAGTCCGGAAGTGGTTGATCAGGCCAAAGCACGCGGCGCGGAGATGATTCTCACCGTCGATAATGGCATCTCATCACATGCTGGTGTCGATACCGCGCATCAGCATGGTATTCCAGTACTCATCACCGATCACCATTTGCCGGGCGACACCTTGCCCGCTGCCGAAGCGATAGTGAACCCCAACCTCAACGACAGCGAATTCCCTTCGCGCTCATTGGCGGGGGTGGGTGTTGCCTTCTATCTGATGCTGGCGCTGCGTGCCTATCTGCGTCAGCAAAACTGGTTTGGCGAAGGGCGCAGTGAGCCGAATCTGGCTGAACTGCTGGACCTGGTGGCGTTGGGTACGGTCGCCGATGTGGTGCCGCTGGATGCCAACAACCGTATTCTGGTGTGGCAAGGTCTGAGCCGTATCCGCGCCGGCAAATGCCGCGCCGGCATTCGCGCGCTGCTGGAGATCGCCAACCGCGATGCGCGTCAACTTGCCGCCAGCGATCTTGGTTTTGCCGTAGGACCGCGCCTTAACGCCGCGGGTCGTCTGGACGATATGTCAGTCGGCGTGGCATTGCTGCTCACCGAAGATATCTCTGAGGCGCGCATGCTGGCGAATGAGCTCGATGCGCTGAATCAGACGCGCAAAGAGATTGAGCAAGGCATGAAGAGTGAAGCGCTGGCGCTGTGCGATGCACTTGAGCGTCAGCACACCGATTTGCCGTTGGGTCTGGCGTTTTACCATCCGGAGTGGCATCAGGGCGTGGTTGGCATTCTGGCGTCGCGGCTGAAAGAGCGTTTCCATCGTCCGGTGATAGCCTTCGCTCCCGCCGGAGACGGCGTGCTGAAAGGTTCTGGCCGTTCGATTGCCGGTTTGCACCTGCGCGATGCGCTGGAGCGTCTCGACACCTTGTTCCCGGGTTTAATGATCAAATTTGGTGGTCACGCCATGGCGGCCGGTTTGTCACTGGAAACCGCGAAGTACGACGAATTCCGTGAGCGTTTTGCCGCATTAATCGATGAGTGGCTGGATGGCGAAGCATTGCAGGGCGTGATTTGGTCGGACGGCGAACTGCACGCGCAAGAGTTTACGCTGCACACCGCGGAAATGCTGCGTGAAGCCGGTCCGTGGGGACAGGCGTTCCCGGAACCGGTGTTCGACGGTAAGTTCAAACTACTGCAGCAGCGGTTAGTCGGCGAGCGCCATTTAAAAGTGATGGTCGAGCCGCTCGGCGGCGGCCCGCTGTTAGATGGTATTGCCTTTAACGTGGATACCACGCTGTGGCCAGACAGCAGCGTGCGTCAGGTGCAACTGGCCTACAAGCTGGATATCAACGAATACCGCGGCAACCGTTCGGTACAGCTGATTATCGATCACATCTGGCCGATGTAGGTTGCATCAATTGCATCAATTGCATCAATTGCATCAATTGCATCAATTGCATCGTGCAATGCATTGCGCCGCTACAATATGTGCACGTATTTGTAGCGGCGCGATTTATCGCGCTCTTTTGACCTTCACAGCGCTTTTTAGAAGCTCACATCCATACCACCGCGCAGCACTTTCTCGTCGCCGCGATCGGCGAAGTGCTGATCGGCGCGCAGGAACAGACGTGCACGTGATGCCTGCGCCACATCCAACCGCACGCCTACCCACTGCGAACGACGATCGAGCTGCATACCGGGAAGGGTAAAGCGGTTCTGGTCATCGCCAAATCCGCCCCAGCGTGCGCTCACATCCATCGACGGATTGTTAAACGCGTACTGATATTCACCATACACACTCACCATGCTCCACAAGCCCGCCGACCAATCCTGCCGGGCGCTGATATTCAAGCCGCTATAGCCGACGCTGCGTCGATAGCTGTCGCCGTCACCGCTCAGGCCGAACGCGCTGCCTTTATCCTCAAATGCACCGGTATCCAGTCCAGTTTCACGCCAGCCGAGATAAGGCTCCAGGCGATAATTATCTTCAATCGTCCAGCGATAGCCGCTTTGCAGCGCCGCCTGCCAGCTGTTGCTGCGGGTGGTAGATGACACCGGCGAGGCTTCATCCAGTAACACCAGACGCTTCAACTCATCGCGCCCATGTTGATAACTGAGATTGCCCTGCAGATACCATTCCGGCGTTAAATCGTAGCGACCATACAGCATCGCGCCTTGCAGACGGTTGCGGCTGGTGCCGCCGGTTTGGTCGTACGTTGAATCGATCTGATTCTGCGTCCAGGCAACGCCCACGCGCAGACCTGAAACACCCAAATCGCTATCCACGCCGAGTGCGGTAAGTGTGTTGCGATAATCGGTGCCAAGATAGCCAGCCTGATCCAGCGAACCGCGCAGTTGACCGCTCTCCAGCCAGAAACCGTAACGATTGTCGGCGCTGGCATCGGCGATGCGGTTACTCAGCAGACGCGTTTGATAATCCAGCGCGTTAAACAGCACCGCGTTGCTGGATGCATGCGCCTGGCCAGAAAGTGAATTGATGGCGGCCTGCGCGCTGTTGGCATCGGCCAGCGTCTGCAACGCACCGGCCGCCCCAAGCGCCGACTGCTGCGCACGGCTAAGCGAACCCTGTTGCTGCCAGCTATCCGCCACGCTAAACGCCTGCTCCAGATTCGCTGCCGTTTGCTGCGTGCTGGCACCGCTCAGGCCCATTGCCGCTGCTGCTGCCGCGGTGTTTTTACGGGTCAGTTGGCCGGTTACGCTGTTGGCGTTGTAGCTGACCGTACCATCAAGGAACACGCCAGTATTGACCTGACTGAACTGGCCGCTAACGCCTGCATCGCTGGTGAGTAACGTTTCCTGCTGTTTCACTACATAGGTTGATGAAGGCGGTGCGAGGTTCAGCATACCGTCCAGCGTCGAGTGGCCGGCTACGCGCAGCGGACTGTCCAGCGCGATATTCAGCACGCCATTGCTGCGTTGCTGGTAATCGCCTTGCACCTGCAAGCCGCCGTTGACCGAACCCTGATTGAGCAAGCTGCCGCCAATCACGCCGCTGCCACCCAATGTGCCGCTGCCGCTGACGTTGGCACTGCCTGCAATCGCGCCATCAATCAGCAACGTATTGGCTGAAACGCTGGTCTGGCCGAGGTAACTATTATTAGCGGTTAATTGCAGTACACCGCCATTATGGACGCCGTCCAGTATCAGGCCACGATCGCCGCTGATGGCATTGGAGAAGACATACTTGCCCGCATCGAGGCTGGCGTGAAAATCATTGGCCCAGAACATCGCCGGACCGTTCAGCGCCTTCGCCTGGTTGAGATCGCCCCAGCCGAAGGTATTGTTATAAGGCCGCCCGTTGGCGCTATCCGCCGCGCCCGCATAGGCATCGCTGCGATAAGTGGCGGTGGTTAGCAGAGTTTGTTGCAGGTTGTAGCCGCTCATCCACGGAAAACGCTGCAACACTTGCGATGCCGCCGCCGCCGCGCGCGGTGCGGCAAACGAGGTACCGTAACTGCGCACATTCACCCAACTGCCATCGGTATTCTGAAAGCGATAATCGGTGTAACCGGGCGCGCTCAGGCACCATGCGGCGGCGTTGCCGCAGGCATCAAATGGCCCGGTTAACGCAGCGCGATTGGCGGTATCGTACGAAGTGCTCTCCATCACGCCGGTAACGGCCAGCATATTTTTTTGCAGATCGCTGTCCTGATAAATCAGCGGCAGTTGGGCGTTTGGCGAAGGCGTCGCGGTGCCGCCGTTGCCGGTGATCACCACCGCCAAACCGTCAGCCGCGGCAATATCGCGCATGCTTTGCACCAGCTCCTGATAGCGGGGCTGCGCATCGGTTAAAGCCTGCGCGGTGGTTAAGCGCTCGCTCGAGGCATACGACATATTGAAAATACGCACGCCCTGGCTAAGCAGGCCGCTTACCGCGCGCGCGGTATCATCGTATTTGAACACGTTGTTCTGCGAGGATTGCGCCACATACAGCGTACTGGCCGGCGATAAACCCAGCAGCGTCAGCGCCACCACCGTACCGTGGCCGTTGATCCCCTGATTATCGTTTAAGGCAGTGCCGCCGCCCACATAGCCGGTGAACTGCACGTTGGCATAATTAATTTCGCTGCGATCCGGCGACAACCCTGAATCAATAATGCCGACTTTGCTGGCATTACCAGCGGTGCTGGGCTGGGCTGGCGTGGGTGGAACAGGCATGCCGGTGGTGGGCGGGGGCGAAGCGCTTCCGCCACCACCCCCGCCACCGCCGCCACAGGCGGTAAGTAACAAAGGCATTAATAAAGAAAGCAGGCGCGGAGAAGTGCGCAAAACGGTATACATCATTGCTCCTTCATGTCTCTGAGGACATGTCGTGCCCGCTCACGTTAACGGGCGCTGATTACTGTGTCATTCCTTGTCTAAGCTGCGCGTTCCTGGCGGGCGTGGTGACAAACGGCTGGGACATGCGTGATGTCCATGGAAAGGGGAAAGTCACTGAGCGAAATGATAAATGGGCGCTAACAAATCGATAGGCGGAATATCAGCTGCTGAATGGCGTTATTTGAGACGTGTCTGCTTTTTTGCAGGAAATTTCTCAGGCGAGATTTTTAATTATTTTTCCTTAAAAATCATGATCTTTAATGACTTCTATTGGCGCGAATTGACCTGTTTTAATAGGAAATTTCTTAAGAGGTGTCCTGGCGGGTTGTGATGAAAGCGCCTTATTGGAAAGGCAGCGCAGAGATGCATTCCAAAAGCAGCCGAACTTTTTTTTGCTAAAGCCACGCGCAGCGTCGTCAGCCGCGTGCAATGCTACAAAGTGCGCACACTTTCGGGTAAACTAGCGCGTTAGTTTTTATCTCCTTTCACCGAATCGTCAAAAAAGACTGAAAAGCCATGTTTGAAATTAATCCGGTCAAAAATCGTATTCAGGACCTCAGTGAGCGCAGCGACGTTCTTCGGGGGTATCTTTGACTACGATGCCAAGAAAGAACGCCTCGAAGAAGTAAACGCCGAGCTGGAGCAGCCGGACGTCTGGAACGAACCTGAGCGTGCGCAAGCACTGGGTAAAGAACGCGCTTCGCTGGAAGCGGTGGTGGAAACCTTAGATCACATGCGTCAGGGCCTGGAAGATGTGCAGGGCCTGCTGGATCTGGCGGTAGAAGCCGACGATGAAGAGACCTTCAACGAAGCCGTTGCCGAGCTGGATGCGCTGGAAGTGAAGCTGGGCGAACTGGAATTCCGTCGTATGTTCTCCGGCGAATATGACAGCGCTGACTGCTACATGGATATTCAGGCCGGTTCCGGCGGCACCGAAGCGCAGGATTGGGCCAGCATGCTGCTGCGTATGTATCTGCGCTGGGCCGAAGCTAAAGGCTATAAAACCGAAATCATCGAAGAGTCAGACGGTGAAGTGGCCGGAACCAAATCCGCCACCATTAAAATCATCGGCGACTACGCGTTTGGCTGGCTGCGTACCGAAACCGGCGTGCATCGCCTGGTGCGTAAGAGCCCGTTCGATTCCGGTGGCCGTCGTCATACCTCATTCAGTTCGGTGTTTATCTACCCGGAAGTGGATGACAACATCGATATCGACATCAACCCCGCCGATCTGCGTATCGACGTTTACCGCGCCTCCGGTGCGGGCGGCCAGCACGTCAACAAAACCGAGTCAGCGGTGCGTATTACCCACTTGCCGACCAACATTGTGGTGCAGTGCCAGAACGACCGCTCACAGCATAAGAACAAAGATCAGGCCTTCAAGCAGTTACGCGCCAAGCTGTACGAATATGAGATGCAGAAGAAAAACGCGGACAAGCAGGCAGCGGAAGATAACAAGTCTGATATCGGCTGGGGCAGCCAGATCCGTTCTTATGTTCTCGACGATTCACGCATCAAGGATCTGCGCACCGGCGTAGAGACCCGCAACACCCAGGCGGTGTTGGATGGCGATATCGATCGTTTTATTGAAGCAAGTTTAAAAGCAGGGCTATAAGGAACCGACATGTCTGAACAACAACCGCAGAGCGCTGATGCCGCCCTTGAGTTAAATAACGAACTGAAAGCGCGTCGCGAAAAACTCAGCGCGCTGCGTGAAAAAGGCGTGGCGTTTCCAAACGATTTCCGCCGCGATACCACGTCCGATGTGCTGCACGCCAGCTATGACGCGAAAGAGAACGAAGAGCTGGAAGCGCTGGGCGTAGAAGTCAGCGTCGCTGGTCGTATGATGACGCGCCGCATTATGGGTAAAGCGTCATTTGCCACCCTGCAGGATGTCGGCGGCCAGATTCAGATCTACGTATCACGCGACGATCTGCCAGAAGGCGTCTACAACGAGCAGTTTAAGAAGTGGGATCTGGGCGATATCCTCGGTGCGCGCGGTAAGCTGTTCAAAACCAAAACCGGTGAGTTGTCGATCCACATCACTGAGCTGCGTCTGCTGACCAAAGCACTGCGTCCGCTGCCGGACAAATTCCATGGTCTGGCCGATCAGGAAACCCGTTATCGTCAGCGTTACCTCGATCTGATCTCCAACGACGATTCGCGCAAAACCTTTAAAATTCGCTCACAAATCATGGCCGGTATCCGCCAGTTCATGGTTAACCGCGATTTTATGGAAGTGGAAACCCCGATGATGCAGGTGATCCCGGGCGGTGCTTCCGCGCGTCCGTTCATCACCCATCACAATGCGCTCGACATCGATATGTACCTGCGTATTGCGCCAGAACTGTACCTGAAGCGTCTGGTGGTGGGCGGTTTTGATCGCGTATTCGAGATCAACCGTAACTTCCGTAACGAAGGTATTTCGCCGCGTCATAACCCAGAGTTCACCATGATGGAACTCTATATGGCGTATGCGGATTACAAAGATCTGATCGAACTGACCGAAAGCCTGTTCCGTACCCTGGCGCAAGACGTGCTGGGCACCACGGAAGTGCCGTATGGCGATCACAGCTTCGATTTCGGTAAGCCGTTCGAGAAGCTCACCATGCGTGAAGCGATCAAGAAATACCGTCCGGAAACCGACCTGAGCGATCTGGAAGACTTCGATAAAGCGGTAGCGATTGCCAAATCGCTGCACATTAAAGTCGAGAAGAGCTGGGGCCTGGGCCGCGTGGTAACAGAGATCTTCGAAGAGACCGCTGAAGCGCATCTGATTCAGCCAACCTTCATCACCGAATACCCGGCTGAAGTCTCACCGCTGGCGCGTCGTAACGACGAGAACCCGGAAATCACCGATCGCTTTGAGTTCTTCATCGGCGGCCGTGAAATCGGTAACGGCTTCTCGGAGCTGAACGATGCCGAAGATCAGGCTGAGCGTTTCCTGCAGCAGGTGAATGCCAAAGAGTCTGGCGATGACGAAGCGATGTTCTACGACGAAGATTACGTCACCGCGCTGGAGCACGGCCTGCCGCCAACCGCGGGACTGGGCATTGGTATCGACCGTATGGTGATGCTGTTTACCAACAGCCACACCATCCGCGACGTGATCCTGTTCCCGGCACTGCGCCCAACCGGCAAGTAATCCTCTCCGGTATCAGGTAGGGTCGCCATTCATGGCGACCTTTTTTTATTCCCGTCTCCCAACACAAAATTCCAGATGACAACCCGGCACGCTCTGTGCAGGATGGTTTTTTTCTTTTTCAGGGAATTACCATGAGTGCAAAAGCGGCAACGTTAGAGGGCCGAATTCGTCAGCACTGGGATCAGCTCTCCAGCCACGAGCAGCGCTTAGCCGACGTGCTTCTTGCCGCGCCCGGACAGCTAGCCATGAATACCGCCACCGAACTGGCGCACAGCGCGGGCGTCTCCAAAGCCACCACCACCCGTTTCTTCCGCCATCTCGGCTACGAAAGCTATGAAGCTGCACGCCGTCAGGCGCGTGAGATGCAGAGCAGCGGATCGCCGCTCTATCTGCAACCGGCACCCAGCGCATCACCGCTGGCCAGCATCATGCAGCAGCACCTGGAAAAAGAGATCGCCAACCTGGTCAACAGCTATCGCACGCTGGATAGCGAACAGCTGCAGCAAGCGGTTACCGCCATCAGCGCGGCGCGGCGTGTGGTGGTGATGGGCTGGCGGCACAGCCAAACTATCGCCCATCTGATCTACCGCGACCTGATCCATATTCATTCCGATGTGCGTCTGCTGCCACGTCCCGGCGATTCGCTGGCGGAACACATGGCGGCGCTTACGGCGCAAGACGTGGTGATTTGCGTCGGTCTGCGGCGACGCATGCCGGCGCTGGAAGCGGCAATGAACGCGCTGGCTGAGCGCAATGTCCCCATGCTGTATATCGCCGATGTGCTCTCCGGCAAACCGGTGCGCCACGCGCAATGGGTGATCCGCTGCCACACCGACAGCAGCCTGATCTTCGACAGCACCGCCGCGCTCTCTGGCGTGTGCAATCTGCTCTGTTCACTGGTGGCCCGACAAATGGGTAAAGCCAGCAACGATCACCTCGCGCAAATTGAAGCGCTGCACCAATCCCTCGACGAGCTTGAATAGTGCGCCGTGCTGGCGCATTTTGCGCCAGAAATCGCCCCAACATAGTGCAACTCTGCCAAATATCCCTCCAGCAATAGCCGCCGTCCCGCCCATCAATGAAACCTATGAAATTAAAAATAAAAAAAAGAAACAATTGTTTCCAGTTGATTTTGTTAGCTAAAGATTGATCTGGTGTGATGCACTCAGGGCAGTGGTGAAAAAGCTGGCACAAAACATGCTCAGTAGAAAAAGACATTTCACCAACACCAGGGAAACACCATAATGAAAAAAACAGCACTGCTGATCGCCGCACTTCTCTCCGTGGGCACCATGGCGCAGGCGCAAGCCGATACGCTGGCCGACATCAAAAGCAGCGGCAAAATCACCGTTGGTATCGATCCAACCTTTCCTCCCTACGAATACACCGATGACAAAGGTGAGATCACCGGCTACAGCGTGGCGATCATGCAATCCTTCGCCAAAGATATCGGCGTGAAACTGGAGTTTCAGAAAACCGCCTTCAGCGGCATCTTGCCGGGCCTGATCTCCGGTTCGTTCAATGCTGAAGGTTCGTCTCTTAACGTGACTGCGGAACGCGCGAAGAAGGTGTTGTTCACCGTGCCATACAGCAAAACCGTCAACGGCGTGCTGGTGCGCGAAGCCGAGGCGAAAACCTTCAGCGGCAAAACCCTGAGTCCGGAAAGCTTGTCTGGCCTGCGCGGCGCAGTGAAAACCGCCAGCGTGCCGGAGCAGCTGCTGAAGGGCTTCAACGAGCAGTTGAAGAAAGAGGGCAAAAAACCGATCACCATCATCAACGTCGATTCGCTGGATCAAACCGTCAGTACGCTGATGACCAAACGCGCCGATTTCGTCTATGACGACATCTCTGTGCTGGCACCGGTAGCGAAAAAGTACGCCGGTAAAGTGGCACAGGTGGGCGAAGTTGGCCCGTCGCAGTGGATGGGGTGGGCGACACGTAAAGAAGATGGCAGCCTGAACAAAGCCATTAGCGACCACATTCTGGCAATGCAGAAAGAGGGCGAGCTGACCAAGCTGCAGCAGCAATATCTCGGCACCACCTTCAGCGTGCCCGCCAGCGACTTCATTCCGCAGGAGTAATTATGTGCCAGTCCAACCTGACGGTGCCTGCCGGCTTTGGCAAAACTTTCCGCGTGCGCAAGGGCCAGTTTATTACCGTGATTGATAGCGAAGGGCAGCAGGCGGCCGATTTTGTCGCGGTAAACGCTGACGACCTCAACGAAAAGCTGTCGCCGGTGCATACGCGCCAGCAGCTGCGTTCGCTGTTCTTCAAGCCGGGCGACGCGCTGTGGTCGAGTGAAAATCGCCCAATGCTGCGCATTCTTGCCGACAGCATTGGCATTCACGATGCCAACGTCCCGGCCTGCGATCGCACCCGTTTCAGCGTCGATTTCGGCGTAGATGGGCATCGCAACTGCGTCGATAACCTGCTGGAAGGCATGAAGGAATTTGGCGTGACTTATTTCTCGCTGCCGGAGCCGTTCAACCTGTTTCAGAACGGCCCGGTGACCGCCGATGGCCGCATGGAAGTCACCGATCCCAACAGCAAAGCAGGCGATAGCATCACCTTTGAAGCGCTGTGTGACTTAATTTGTTCGGTGTCATCTTGCCCGCAGGACATCATTCCCGGCAACGGTTTGCAGGTCACGCCGATTGATATCGTGGTCAGTGACCATTTTCACGCTCAGGAGATGAATCATGCTGTTAATGCGTGAAAATTATGAAGAAACCGCCGTGCGCACGCTGGCCGAGCCGGTGCAGGTTGCGCCGGGCAGCGTGGGTTCGATTCGTGTGCTGCGCGGTCAGCTGCTGCGCATTACTGCGCAGGGCGATGGCGCTGTTGCCTCGCTGTTTGGCTTTAGCCTGGCCGATCCCGCCGTATGGCTGTCAGTGCACCACACGCGGGTGTTCAGCAACAGTTATTTGCTTGGTTCGGGGATGCGTCTGGTGAATAACCGCCGCCGTCCGATGATGGTGCTGGGCAAAGACAGCGTGAAGCGTCACGACCTGCTGCTGCCGGCCTCCACCACGGCGTTTCTCACTGAGCGCGGCTATCCGGGCGTAGGTTGCCTTGATGCTTTGCGTGGCGAGCTGGCGCGTCTCGGCTTGGTGGTGCCGAAGTTGCCGGATCCCATCAACCTGTTTATGCACGTCAAATTGACGCGCGAAGGGGATATTCTGCCGGAAACCAATCTGACCAAAGCCGGTGACAGCATCACCTGTCGCGTGGTGATGGATACGCAGTTCATCGTCTCCGCCTGCAACACCGGCATTGAGGGCAACGATAAGCCCGCGCCGCTGCTGCTGTCAGTGGCGGAAAACCTGCACGATTTTAACGCGGAGTAACGCATGGGGCTGGATCAACAGGTAGTGGCCGCGCTGCCGGAACTCGGACACGGCCTGCTGATGACGTTGCTACTCACCGTGCTGGCGTCGCTCGTCAGCGTAGTGATGGGGCAGCTTGGCTGCTTCCTGCAGCTGCGTCGTGCCTGGATCTGGCGCGCCATCGGCCGCCTTTATGTCAGCCTGATGCGCGGCACCCCGGCGATTGTGCAGCTGTTTGTGGTGTTTTTCACGCTGCCGCGGCTGGGATTGGGTGGACAACCGATGCTGGCGGCGGTGATAGCCATCGGCCTCAACAGCGGCGCGTACGTGGCGGAAATCCTGCGCGTTAATCGCAGCCTGGTGACGCGCGGCCAGCTTGAAGCCGCGCGCACGCTGGGGTTGAGCCGTTTTCTCACCTGGTGGTACGTGATCAACCCACAGGTGATGCGTGCCAGCCTGCCGATGCTGGTCAATGAGTTCACCATTCTGCTGAAAACCACGCCGCTGGCGTCGGTGGTAGCGCTGACCGAACTGACCTACGCCGGACAGATCGTTATCGCCCGCACCTACGAAGCCACGCAGGTGCTGCTGCTGGTGGCGGCCGGCTATTTGCTGATTGCCATGCCGTTGATTGCGGCGGCGCGTCGTCTGGAAGCAAAACGGAGGTTGGCATAATGGATTGGCAGGCCATTCTCACCTCTTTACCGTCGCTCGGTGACGGGCTGGTCGCCACTTTGCAACTCTGTTTAGTGGCGGCACTCTTCGCGCTGCTGTGGGGCACGCTGTTGGCCGCGCTGCTGATGCGCGCCTCGCCGTTCTGGCTGCGGGTGCTCAATCTGTACAGCGGGTTAACTCTCGCGCTGCCGCTGCTGGTGGTGATCTATCTGCTCTACTTCGTACTGCCGGAATATGACATCACGCTGTCGTCGCCGGTGGTTGGCGTGCTGGCGCTGACGCTCTACTACGCACCCTATATCGCGCAGGTGATCCGCTCGGCGATCGATGCGCTGCCAAAAGGGCAGTGGGAAGCGTGCCGCGTGCTGGGCTTAAGCCGCAGCGAGCAATTACGTGATGTGGTGCTGCCACAAACGCTGCCGCAGATGCTGTCGCCGCTGGTCGGGCTGATGATCGGTTTGATTAAAGACTCGGCGCTGCTGTCGATTGTCTCGGTGCAGGAGTTTATGTACGCCGCCAAACAGGCGATTTCGGATACCTACGCGCCGCTGGAGATTTACCTCACGGTGGCGCTCTGTTACTGGCTGCTCAACAGCGCGATCGACTGGCTGGCGCGCGGCCTTGAATCCCGCATGACGCGCTATCGTCGCGCCATGCAGCATTAATCTGGAGAACAACATGTCAGCTGAATTTCAGCATCGTGAAGCTGTGACTATTCCGGCGCGCTACGGCAAAGCGGTGCGTCTCAAGAAGGGCGAAGCGGTGCAGGTAATTAACCTGCACGGCACGCAGGTGGTGGATTGCTGGGCCTACAACGCCGAGGATGTAAGTGAATATATGTGCATGGAGGCGACGCGGGTGTGGAATCAGCGCCTTAATCCAAAAGTGGGCGACAGCTTTATCACCAGCCAGCGCCATCCGATTTTGACGCTGGTAGCGGATACGTCGCCGGGCGTACACGATACGTTTATGGCTGCCTGCGACGCGCGCCGCTATGAGCTGCTCGGCTGCACCGAACCGCATCGCAACTGCCATGACAACCTGTTTGAAGGCATGCGCGAGCTGGGCGTGACGCTGCCGCACGGCAATCTGGCCTCGTTTAATATCTTTATGAATATTCAGGTGCAGCCGGACGGCATCACGCTGAAAACGCTGCCGGTGGTGACCAAACCGGGCGACTATATCGTATTGCGCGCCGAGATGGATTGCTTGGTGGCGTTTTCCGCCTGTCCGCAGGATATCGTCAGCATTCAGGGGCAGGGCGACAACACCCCGCGTGATGCCGAGCTGCGCATTTTGACCAGCGGCTTCCCGCAGGTGCAGCTGAAGGGCGCGTGGGTTCCCGCGTGATCGTGCTCGCTGTCCCCCATCCCGGCCTTCCCCCGCCAGCGGGGGAAGGAGACGTTGCCACATGCAGCTTTAGCTCTCACATATGGCAGCATCTTCCTCCCCCGCTAGCGGGGGAAGGGGGCGCCACCACATGCAGCCTCAGCACTCAAATATGGCAACGTCTTCCTCCCCCGCTAGCGGGGGAGGACCGAGGAGGGGGACAGCCAGCACAATCTTCATTCAGCCAGCACTACGACTTCACCACCCCATCCAGCCATGCCTGAAAACGCGCATAAGGCACATACAGCGCCACATTTTTAAACAGCGTCTTGCCGCTTTTATTGTCATCGATCTGGCTGCTGTAGCCGACAATCACGCCTGCCAGCGTATCATCGCTAGCGTTATACACTGCGCCACCGGACATGCCTTTCACCACGCCAGCATTGGCCGCCACCACCACACAACTGGGCTTGTTCCAGTCATTCGCCAGCGTGGTATTGATCAAATTTTTACCGCTCGATGCCACCGGCATGGCTGAAATAAAGCTGTAACCATACAAATTCACGTCATCGCCAATATGGCTGTTACGAAAAGGCGGAGGCAGATTGGCTTCACTGTTTTTGTGGTACACCACGGCGATATCGCACTCGGGATGCCAGGCTTTCACCCGATAGAGCGAATACTTCGCCACATGTGCCGCCGTTAGGCTGTACTCGGGCGTGAGAGGAATGGTGGTGCCAAGCGCACCGATGCCCAGCACCGTGGGAATGCCGGTGACGGTCATATCAACGCGTTTTGCTGCTTCTTTGCTGTATTCGTAGTGCCCGACTGAGCAGCCGCTTAGGCAGCCAACCGTCAGCGCGATGAGCCATCGCATACGCTCTCCCCTCGATTTTTGATACCCCTTTACCGGGCAATCCATTGAGGTATCGGCAGTGCACGTCCATCCTTTACATATTGATTTTCCGTCAAAAGCTAACTCGCCGTGATGGCGATCACATGCCTTTCAAGCGTAGCGCGGAAACATCGCTCTGTCTCAATGGTTCGCCTGGGTCATTTTCCCGCGCAGGGATTATTGCTGCGGCGGCAAAATAGCTTTGCGGCGCGCGGGGTGGTTGCAGTGAAAAGCCTATGCTTTAATAACAATGTGACGCAGTTCAAATTTTAATAAGCGTCTGTTGTAACCGTACTGCGTTCGCCGTGCGGCCTGCCTGCAATAAAATTATTGGGAGAGTGTGTTATGCCTGTTGCATTACTGGCGCTGGCGCTGAGTGCGTTCGCCATCGGCACCACGGAATTCGTCATCATGGGTTTGCTGCCGGATGTGGCGGGTGATCTGCAGGTGACGATTCCTTCAGCCGGATGGCTGATCAGCGGTTACGCGCTGGGCGTGGCCATTGGCGCGCCGATCATGGCGCTGCTGACTGCCAAACTGCCGCGTAAACGTACGCTAATTCTGCTGATGATCATCTTCATCATTGGCAACGTACTGTGTGCGCTGGCCTACACCTACAACCTGCTGATGCTGGCGCGTGTGGTGACGGCGTTGTGTCACGGCGCTTTCTTCGGCATTGGCGCGGTGGTGGCGGCGAGTCTGGTGGCACCGAGTCGTCAGGCCTCGGCCGTGGCGCTGATGTTCACCGGCCTGACGCTGGCCAACGTGCTTGGCGTGCCGCTCGGCACCTGGTTTGGTCAGATGTTTGGCTGGCGCGCCACCTTCTGGGGCGTGGCGATTATTGGCATCTTTGCCTTTATAGCACTGATCGTTAGCCTGCCGAACAACAAAGAAGAGAAGCCGGTGCATCTGGCGAGTGAAATCAGCGCGCTGGCGAATGGCAAACTGTGGCTGTCGCTGCTGATGACGGTGTTTTTTGCGGCGGCGATGTTTGCGCTGTTCAGCTATATCGCCCCGCTGCTGTTGCAGGTCACCGGCATCTCGGATCGAGGTGTTAGCTGGACGCTGTTCCTGATCGGCGCTGGTTTAACGGTCGGCAATATCCTCGGCGGCAAGCTGGCCGACTGGAAAGTGTCGTTCAGCCTGATTCTCAGCTTTGTACTGATCGCTGTGTTCTCGCTGCTGTTCAGCTGGACCAGCCACGCGCTGTGGCTGGCAGAAATCACCCTGTTCCTATGGGCGATGGCGACCTTTGCCACCGTGCCAGGCTTGCAGATTAACGTGGTGCGCCACGGCAAAGATGCGCCGAATCTGGTCTCCACGCTGAATATTTCGGCCTTTAACGTCGGCAATGCGCTCGGCGCATGGGTCGGCGGCGCAGTGATCGAGAAGGGCTACGGCTTGACGTCGGTGCCGGTTGCTGCCGCCGCGCTGGCGGCTGTCGGTTTGGTGATCTGCCTGATCACCTTCCGCAAATCGGGCGGGCAGGGCGCAGCGGTCAACGCTTAAGCCAGCTGTTCGGCAATACGTTGTGGAAACGCCGCCACCTGCTGTTGCAGGTGGTCACAGAAGTGATCGACCAGCGCTGACGCCGGTCGATGCTGCGGCCGCACCAGGCTCACGGTAAACGGCACGGCAATACTGAAACGACGCATCACCACACCGCTGGCGGCGTAATCAAGTGCCGTCAGCGGATTCACAATCGAAATCCCCACGCCCGCGCGCACCATCGCGCAAACCGATGCTGCGCTGTGCGTCTCCAGCACCAATCGCCGATCCACATTCTGTTCATGAAACAGCGCATCCAGTAGCTGGCGATAGCTGTCGCTGCGCGACAGGCTGACATAGTTTTCACCGTGGAAATCCTGCGGCGTCAGCACCGCGCGCTGGCACAGCGGATGCTGCGGCGGCAGCACGCACACTTCATCGCAGGTCAGCAGCGGCAGGCGCTCAGTGCCAGCGGGCGCGTGCTGCGTTTCCGTCAGGCCGAGATCGTAGCGCTGCGCCGACAGCCACTCCTCCAGCAGCGGCGACTCCTGCGGAATGATGTTCAGGCTAACTTGCGGATAGCGCTGGAGAAAAGGTTGCAGCAGCGGCGGCAGCAGCGACTGGGAAAACACCGGCAGGCAGGCGATCGATAATTCCCCCTGACGAAACTGGCGCAGTCCTTCGGCGGCATCCATGATGCGATCAAGTCCGTACCACGATCGCTGCACCTCTTCGTACAGCCGCAAGCCTTGTACCGTTGGCTGTAAGCGGCCGCGCACCCGTTCAAACAGCTGCAGGCCGAGCTGCTGCTCCAGCCGCGCCAGCTCGCGGCTCACCGTCGGCTGCGAGGTATGCAACAGCGTTGCCGCCTGCGTCAGGTTGCCGCTGGTCATCACCGCGTGAAAAATTTCGATATGTCGCCAGTTAATTTTTGCCATCACGTCCTCCGCTGAAGCCATATCATATTTGTATAGATGTCGCTAAAACAGATATTTTTATGAATTGCTGCGCTGTGGCTAAATAACACCAAAGCCACAGGAGAATTAAGATGCCACGTCCACTGAACAACACCGAAACGGCGTTAACCGCCGCCAATTTACTGCCGCTGGCGCAGCGTTATGCCGGCCCATTTTGGGCGTACGATGCGGGGATTATTCAGCAGCGCATTGCGCAACTGAGCGCATTTGATGTGGTGCGTTTTGCGCAGAAAGCCTGCTCCAATATTCATATTCTGCGTCTGATGCGGGCGGCGGGTGTCAAAGTGGATTCGGTGTCGCTGGGTGAAATTGAGCGTGCCATCGCCGCCGGTTATCAGCCGGGCGGCGAAGATATTGTTTTTACCGCCGATGTGTTCGATCAGCCGACGCTGGCACGCATTGCAGAGCTGAAGGTGCCGGTCAATGCCGGTTCGGTGGATATGCTGCATCAATTGGGTGAAGTGTCGCCGGGCCACGCGGCGTGGCTGCGCATCAACCCTGGTTTTGGTCACGGCCATAGCCAGAAAACCAACACCGGTGGTGAGAACAGCAAACACGGTATCTGGCACAGCGATCTGCCGCTGGCGCTGGCGGCGATCCAACAACACGGCCTGCGTCTGGTGGGTTTGCATATGCACATCGGTTCCGGCGTGGATTACGCGCATCTGCAGCAGGTGTGTGACGCAATGGTCGATCAGGTGATGACGTTTGGTCAGGATCTGCAGGCGATTTCTGCCGGTGGCGGTTTATCGATTCCGTATCGTGTTGGCGAAGAAGCCATTGATACCCAGCACTATTACGGCTTGTGGAACGGCGCACGTGAGCGCATCGCCGCGCATCTCGGCCATGCGGTGAAACTGGAGATCGAACCAGGCCGCTTCCTGGTGGCTGAATCGGGCGTGCTGGTATCACAGGTACGCGCGGTGAAAGCGATGGGCAGCCGTCACTTTGTGCTGGTCGATGCCGGTTTCAGCGATTTGATGCGTCCGTCGATGTACGGCAGCTATCACCACATTTCGCTGCTGCCGGTTGACGGTCGCGCGCTGGGTGACGCAACGATTGAAAGCGTGGTAGCCGGTCCGCTGTGCGAATCGGGCGATGTGTTTACGCAGCTGGAAGGCGGCAAAGTGGAAACCCGCGCGCTGCCTGCGGCGCAGGTCGGGGATTATCTGGTGTTCCACGATACCGGCGCGTACGGCGCGTCGATGTCGTCGAACTACAACAGCCGTCCGCTGATTCCGGAAGTGTTGTTTGAGAATGGCGCGGCGCGGGAAATTCGTCGTGCGCAGACCATCGCGGAATTGCTGGCGCTGGAGCTGATCTGATGAAGATCGTTGCGCTCAGCGCGGTGCCGCATCACGCCACACAGATCATCGATTGGCTGTGGCAGGCGTTTGGTGAGGGCACCTCGCGTGCGTTTTACGACAGCATCGTGCGCAGCAGCCTCAACGGCGCCGATTTCCCGGTGACCTTCGTGGCGCTTGACGGCGATATACCGCTCGGCACGGTAGGATTTTGGCGCTGCGATTTGATCAGTCGTCAGGATCTTTATCCGTGGGTAGCCGCGTTATTCGTTGAGGAATCCGCGCGCGGCAAAGGATTGAGTGAAGCGCTGCAGCAGCATGTGATTGATTTCGCGCGTCAGCGTGGACATAACAAGCTGTGGTTGTGGGCAACCTTTGGTGGTTATTACGAACGTTTTGGCTGGCAGTATCAGTGCGACGCGCTGGAGTTCCCGGATGTGCAGGTGAAAGTGTATGCGCGGGATTTGTAGTTGCACAACGTACTGAATCGTAGCGGCGCGATTTATCGCGCAATAAATTGCGCCGCTACAAATTGTGCGGCGCGCAATCTTGCTTAACCCGGCCCGCTCACCGAATGGCGTCGTACCAGCGTCGGGCTAAACATATTGGTCACTTCCGGCATCTCGCCGCCATTAGCTAACGCTAGCGCCAGTTGCGCCGCCTGTTGTGCCATGGTGACAATCGGATAGCGCACCGTCGTCAATCGTGGACGCACATAGCGCGACACCAGCACATCATCGAAGCCAATCAGCGACATCTCTTCCGGCACGCGAATCCCGTTGTCGCTCAGCACCGCCAGCGCACCGGCGGCCATCGAATCGTTGTAACAGGCCACCGCCGTGAACTGTTTGCCGCGGCCCATCAATTCGGTCATCGCCTGCTCGCCGCCCACTTCATCCGGTTCGCCCCATGCCACTAAACGATCGTTACACGGCAAACCGTGCTCTTTCAGCGCATCGTAATAACCCTGCAGCCGATCTTCGGCATCGGAAATGGTGTGCGTGGAGCAGATAAAAGCGATTTGCGTGTGGCCTTGCTGAATCAGATGACGCGTGGCCAGCCACGCGCCGTAGCGGTCATCCAGCGCGATACAGCGATTTTCAAAGCCTTTGAGCAGGCGATTCAGCAGCACCATACCCGGCACCTGCTTCATCAACATCTCTAAATCGTCGTCGGGAATTTTCTTGGCGTGTACCACTAAGGCGGCACAGCGATGGCGCATCAGTTGCTCAATCGCCTGACGCTCTTTTTGCTCATTGTGGTAACCGTTACCAATCAGCAAAAAGTTGCCGGTCTGGCCCGCAACTTCATCCACCGCTTTGACCATCGCGCCAAAAAACGGGTCGGAAACATCGCCCACCACTAAACCGAGAGTTTCGGTGGATTGCTGCGCCAGGGCGCGCGCATTGGCGTTCGGGTGATACTGCAACTGCTCCATTGCCTGAGTGACGGCGAGGCGCGAACTCTCGCTGGCTTTGGGCGAATTATTGATGACGCGGGAAACGGTCGCGACCGAGACCCCAGCCATACGGGCAACATCCTTAATGGTAGCCATGCGATTATCGACATCCGGGAAAACGTTTACACAGACCACCAGTGTTACGGAAAACCCACCCTGTAGCAACCCGCCAGAATGCCAGCGCTGTCGCAAAAGCACGGAAAATCAGGCGCTCACAGCCGCGCTTCAGCTCAGTCACAGGCCCATGTTATGCTGCCAAACATACTCACACCTGCCTGCCGGACCCAATACCATGAAAACTCGCGTGCCACATCTGGCGCACTGGGGCGCTTTTACCGCCGTCACCGAAAACGATCGCCTGATTGGCTGTGAACCGTTCTTCGCCGATGCCGATCCGTCGCCGATGCTCAACACTATTCCTGAACTGGTCTATTCGGATAAACGCATCCGTCAGCCGATGGTGCGCCGTTCGTGGTTGAAGTCGCGCGAGAACAGCGACCGCACGCTACGTGGCCGCGAAGATTTTGTGGCGGTGGATTGGGATACCGCGCTGGATTTAGTCGCAGAAGAGAATCGCCGCGTGCGCGATCGCTACGGCGCTTCCGGCATTTTTAACGGCTCTTACGGCTGGTCATCGGCGGGGCGCGTCAACCATGCGCGCACGCTGATTCGTCGCTTCTATTTTCAGGGCGGCGGCGGGGTGGATCAGCAAGGTAACTACAGCTGGGGTGCGGCGCAGTTCTTCCTGCCGTACGTGATCGGCACCTACATGCCGCTGACCGGTCGCGTGACCGATTGGCCGGAAGTGGTACAGCACGCCGATATCTTTATCGCCTTCGGCGGCCTGGCGCTAAAAAACGCGCAGGTGGCGTCCGGCGGAGCTGGGCAGCATAGCCTTAAACCGGCGCTGGAGCAGCTCAGCGCCAAAGGCACGCCGATCATCAACATTAGCCCGATGCGCGATGATTGTCCGGCGTTCGTGAATGCCGAGTGGATTCCGATTCGCCCGAACACCGACGTGGCGCTGATGCTGGCGCTGGGCTATGAAATCACCCGTCGCAACGGCATTGATGAAAGCTTCCTCGCCAGCCACTGCACTGGCTGGCCGCAGCTGCGCAGCTATTTGCTGGGTGAAAGCGATGGCATCGTCAAAACGCCTGAGTGGGCAAGCAGCATTACCGGCATTCCGGCGGCGCGTATTGCCTTGCTGGCGCAACAGCTGATTGGCAAACGCAGTTTTATTACCTGCTCCTATTCAGTACAGCGCGCCCATCGCGGCGAACAGCCGTACTGGATGATGATTGCGCTGTCGTCGATGCTCGGGCAGCCGGGCTTGCCGGGCGGCGGTTTCTCGTTTGGTCACGGTTCAATGAACAGCGTCGGCAATCCGCGTCAGGATGGTCCGGCACCGATGATGAGCACCGGCCCGAATCCGGACAATCTGTCAATTCCGGTGGCGCGTATCAGCGACATGCTGCTCAATCCCGGCCAGCCGTATCACTTCCAGGGCGAAACCCAGCACTATCCTGATATCCACTTAGTACACTGGGCGGGCGGCAATCCGTTCCATCATCATCAGCAGCTCAATCGCCTGGTGGAAGGCTGGCAGCGCCCGGATACGGTGATTGTGCAGGATATCGTCTGGACGCCCGCGGCGCAGATGGCGGATATCGTGTTGCCCGCCACCACCACGCTCGAGCGCAACGATCTTGGCGGCTCATCGCGCGATCGCTTCGTACTGGCGATGCATCAGGCGATTAAGCCGCAGCATCAGGCGCGCAACGATTTCGATATCTTTGCCGATATCGCCGATCGTCTTGGCTATCGTGATGTGTTCACTGAAGGACGCAACGAGATGCAGTGGATTGAGCATCTGTATCAGCAATGCGCGACAGCCCATGCGCGCAGAGATATTCATTTCCCGGAGTTCGCTGAATTCTGGGATCGCGGGTTTGTCGAGATTCCCGAAGGCGGCAAGCCGTTTGTGTTTATGGATGATTTCCGCGCCAATCCGCAGGCGCATCCGATTCAAACCGCCAGCGGCAAAATTGAGCTGTTTTGCCAAACCATCGCCGATTATCAGCTGGAGGATTTCGCCGGTCATCCCGAGTGGCGCGAGCCGCAGGAGTGGCTGGG
>CEFQ01000002.1:0-131994 GCA_900068845.1 Enterobacter ludwigii | reverse complement strand
GGAGCCGCAGGAGTGGCTGGGCGCGCCGCTCAGCGCGCAGTTCCCGCTGCATATGATCTCCATTCAGCCGTCGGATCGTCTGCACAGCCAGATGGATGCCACCGCCACGGTACAAGCCAATAAAACTGCCGGGCATGAGACGCTGTATATGCATCCGCAGGATGCCGCCGCGCGTGAAATTCAGGATGGCGATGAGATTGAAGTGAGCAACGCGCGCGGTCGTATGCTGGCCGGTGTGCGTCTGACCGACGGTTTAACGCCAGGCGTCGTGATCATCGCCACCGGCGCCTGGTTCGATCCGGGATTTGGTCGCGCATGGCAGCCGTGGGATCGCGCGGGTAACCCGAATGTCCTGACATTAGACATCGGCACCTCATCGTTAACTCAGGGGCCAAACGCCATGAGTTGCCTGGTGGAAATCAAAAAACATCGGATTTGCACAAACAGTTAACAATCTCACCGCTGGTTACATTTTGCGGGTAACTGTTGCGTTTAGGAGATGGTTTCTCATCCTGCCGCCTTGCTACAGTCAGGGTCCCAGAGGTATTGATGGGTGAACATCAAAAAGTTTTCTTGATTACACCGACCTGCGCAGATGCGCAGGTTTTTTTTTGCTTAACGAATCGAAACACACTTTTTCTGTCAACTGCGTTTACGTTTCTTTATAAGAGAAACCATTCATACCCAAAATAATTCGAGCTGTAGCAAGGCGGCAGGTGAGTTCATCCCCAGGAGCTTACTGATGTAAGTGACTGGGGTGCACACGCGCAGCCAACGCAGCTACAGCTCGAAGTATGAAGGGTATTACCATTTTGATTGCAGTGGATTGCCATGCCTCCTATTAAAAAACTTCTGGGAAAAGACCAGATAAAAGCGCCCTTTAACCCGTTTCGTTTTCGCCTGATTTGTCTCGGCGTTTTATGCTGTCTGGTGCTGTTGCTGATCTGCGTTGGTGACCTGCAGCTGATCAAGCATCCAATGCTGGAGCATGAAGCCGATCAGCGCTCGTTGCGCACCGTGACGCTGCCAACCAACCGCGGTACCTTGCTGGATCGCGACGGCCAAGCCTTAGCGCTGAGCGTACCGGCGCGTGACATCATCGCCGATCCAATGCGCGTGCTGGAGGCGAATCCCGATTTCACCAGCGCCAAATGGGCCTATCTGGCGGCGGCACTTAATCAGCGTCCGGAAGATCTGCGTGCGGCCATCACCGCTAACCCGAAAAAACGCTTTCTCTATCTGGGCCGTAAGATCGAACTCGGCATTGCCAAAGATATCGCCGAGCTGAAACTGAAAGGTATCAGCTCGGTGTATAACGACAGCCGTTTTTATCCGATGAGTGAAGCAGCCGCACCGTTGATTGGTATCGTCGGTGCTGACAGCAACGGCTTGAACGGCATTGAGAAAGGTTTCGACCATGTGTTGCAGGGCGATCCGGGCAAAGAGGTGTATCGCCAGGATGGTGAAGGCAACATCATTGCAATGATCGATTACCAACCGCCACAACAGCCGCCGACGGTACAGCTCAGCATCGACAAGTTTGACCAGTTCACGCTCTACAGCAAACTGCGCGACGGCGTGCTGCTGAATAAAGCCGATTCGGGCGCAGCGGTGCTGGTGAAGATCGATACCGGCGAGATTCTGGCGATGGCCTCTTATCCGTCGTTCAACCCGAACAATTACGAAAACGCCACGCCGGCGCAGATGCGTAACTCGGCGATCAACGACAGTTACGAACCCGGCTCAACGGTGAAACCGCTGGTGGTGATGGAAGGGCTGGAGCGCCATCTGGTGCGCGCTGATTCGGTGATCGATACCACGCCGTACAGCGTCAACGGCCACCTGATCCGCGACGTTGGCCACTGGCCGCGCCTGACCATGACCGGCATCTTGCAGAAATCGAGTGACATCGGCGTGTCGCATATTGCGTTGGCGATGCCGGCTGAAGCGCTGGTGAACACTTATCAGGCGTTTGGTTTGGGTAAACCGACCGGGCTGGGATTGACCGGTGAGAGCGTGGGTTACTTCCCGCTGCATCGCGAGCGCTGGGCGGATATCGAACGCGCCACTTTCGCCTTTGGCTACGGCCTGCGCGTTACGCCGCTGCAGATTGCGCGTGAATACGCCACGCTCGGTTCGTACGGCGTTTATCGTCCGCTATCGATCACCAAGGTGACGCCGCCGGTGCTGGGCAAACAGGTGGCGAATCCGCAGGTGGTGCAAACCGTGGTGCATATGCTGGAGAGTGACGTGCTGCCGGGCGGTACCGGGGTGAGAGCGGCGGTGCCGGGTTATCGTCTGGCGACCAAAACCGGTACGGCAGAGAAGATGGGCACCAGCGGCAAGTACGATGGCGGCTATATCAACTACACCGCGGGCATCGCGCCTGCCAGCCATCCGGAAGTGGCGCTGGTGGTGATGATTAACCATCCTACCGCAGGCGATCACTTTGGTGGTTCAGTTGCGGCACCCATCTTCGGCAACATCATGGGGCCGGTGTTAAAGCACATGAACGTGGCGCCGGATGCCATTTACAATAAATCAACCTCAGACAAATCTTAGTTAAATCAAAACTGTAAGCGCGGTGTGGAGAATATTCACACCTCGTTTCACTTCCCCAAACACCGTTGCTTTTTGCACCTGTCTTTCACCGGCTTATCGGTGCGAGTATGGACGTCCCAGAGGTATTGATGGGTGTGAAAACAACGCTGCTTTGGTAGCGATGACCCTGTTATTACACCGACCCACGCAGATGCGTGGGTTTTTTTTGCCTGCAATTTATCGGTAATTGTGCATTCAGGTGCGCGATGAATCGCGCCGCTACGGAAGTGTGCACGTATTTGTAGCGGCGCAATGTATTACGCAATGAAGTAAGCACGAATGTGTAGCGGCGCAATGTATTGCGCGATGCAGCAAGCACGTATTTGTAGCGGCGCAATTTATTGCGCAATGAAGCAAGCACGAATGTGTAGCGGCGCAATGTATTGCGCAATGAAGCAAACACGTATTTGTAGCGGCGCAATGTATTACGCATTGAAGCAAGCACGTATTTGTAGCGGCGCAATTTATTGCGCAATCGCAATGAAGCAAGCACGAATGTGTAGCGGCGCAATGTATTGCGCTGATCGCGGAAGTGGCGACGGCGTGGCTGACGCTGAGTTCGGATAACGAGCTGCCGCATCTGGCGCAGGCCGACGTAGCCAGTTACACGTGCCTACAGGATATTGGGCGGCGGTTGGCAATCCTGACAACCTTAACGAAACCCTTACAGTTCGCGTATGGAATTCGCGCGGGCATAAAGCCGATAATGCGCGGAGTGATGATTTCCCTGTGAAATAATCCCCTGTTTTTCAGGGGATTTTCCCTTTCCTTGTTAACCTGAAGACTCTGATGACTAACAACACTTCCCGCTCCTCGTCTTTCCGCTGGCTGAAATGGCTGCTTCTTTTGCTTGTGCTGTTGATAGTGGCTGGCGTGGTCTGGCGCGTAGTGGGCGGGCACGGCGGGATGCCGCCGGGAGCGGAAAAAGGCGCACGCGGCGGACATCGCGGCGGCGCGGGCGGCCCGCCGGGCATGGCGATGATGGGCGGCGCGACGCTGGTGCACAGCGGCGTCGCCAGCACCGCCGACGTGCCGCAATATCTTAACGCGCTCGGCACGGTGATCCCCAATGCCAGCGTCACGGTGACCAGCCGCGTCGCCGGTCAGCTGGAAAACGTGTTCTTCACCGAAGGGCAAAAAGTCAGCGCCGGACAGCTGCTGGCGCAGATCGATCCGCGCAGCTATCAGGCGACGCTGGCGCAGTATCAGGGCGATCTTAATCAGAATCAGGCGTTGCTGAAAAGCGCGCAGTTAACGCTGGTGCGCTATCAGAAACTGGCGGCGCAGGACTCGTTGTCGCGCCAGGATCTCGATACCCAAACCGCCACCGTTGGGCAATACAAAGGCGCGGTGGCCGCCGATGAAGCGCAGATCGCCAGCGCCAAACTGGATATTGAATACGCGCGCATTACCTCGCCCATCAGCGGACGCGTCGGTTTGCGTCTGGTCGATCCGGGTAATATGGTGCAAACCAGCGATACCACCGGCATCGTGGTGGTGACGCAGATGCAGCCTGCCGCCGTCACCTTTAGCGTGCCGCAGAGCAATATTCCGCAATTGAGCAAAGCGCTGCATGACGGACAAAGCTTGCCCGCCACCGCCTTCGATCAGGACAACATCACGCCGCTGGCGCAGGGCGAGGTGAAGTTCATCAGCAACCAGATTGATACCGCAACCGGCACCATAGCGCTGAAAGCCACCTTTCCGAATAAAGATGAAGCGCTGTTTGCCAACCAGTTCGTCAATCTGCGTCTACAAACTCACATCCTGAAAAATGCCACGGTGATCCCGGCGCAGGCGCTGCAGCTGAGCAGCGACGGCAGCTTCGTGTTTGTCATCAATAAAGACAACACCGTAACGCGCAAAGCGGTGACCACCGGCCCCACTTTTGGTGACGATCAGCAGGCGATCCTTAAAGGGGTGGAACCGGGCGATCGTCTGGTGACCGAAGGCATTGATCGCCTGACCAACGGCAGCAAAGTGCAGCTGGCTGATGAGAGCAAAACCACCGCGACCGCCGAGGCCAAATGAATCCGTCTCGCCTGTTTATTGAGCGTCCGGTCGCCACCATTCTGCTGATGGTCGGCATACTGATCGCCGGGATCTTCTCCTATCGTTTTCTCTCCACTTCAGCGCTGCCGCAGGTGGATTACCCGACTATTCAGGTCACCACGCTTTATCCTGGCGCCAGCCCGGATGTGATGGCGTCGTCCGTCACGTCGCCGCTGGAGCGCCAGCTGGGGCAAATGGCGGGCTTGAGTCAGATGACCTCAACCAGCTCAAGCGGATCGTCCATCGTCACGCTGAAATTCAGCCTCGATTTGTCGCTGGATGTGGCTGAGCAGGAAGTGCAGGCGGCGATCAACGCCGCCAACAATTTGCTACCTGGCGATCTGCCTAATCCGCCAACCTACAAAAAGGTCAATCCGGCCGATACCGCGGTCATCACCCTTGCGGTGAGTTCCGCCACGCTGCCGCTGACCCAGGTGCAGGATCTGGTCAACACGCGCGTGGCGCTCAAGCTATCGCAGATTAACGGCGTTGGCATGGTGACGCTGGCGGGCGGCCATCAGCCGGCGATCCGCGTGCAGATGGATCCGAAAGCGCTGGCGGCGCATAAGCTGTCACTGGAAGACGTCAACACGCTGATTAGCAACAGCAACGTTAACGGCTCGAAAGGCGGCTTTGACGGTAAATATCACTCGGTCACCATTGATGCCAACGATCAGCTACGCACCGCCGATGAGTACGGCAATCTGATCATCACTTACCAAAACGGCGCGGCGCTGCGGCTGAAAGATATCGCCCATATCGAACAGGGACCGGAGAACAGCTTCCAGTCGGCGTGGGCGAATAATAGCCCGGCGATTGTGATCGGCGTACAGCGCCAGCCGGGTGCCAACGTGATTCAGGTGGTGGACAGCATCAAAGCGCAGCTGCCGAAGCTGCAGGCGGCGCTGCCGGACGGCGTGAAGATGAGCATTCTGTCGGATCGCACGCAAACCATTCGCGCTTCAATCAGCGACGTGCAGTTTGAGCTAATGCTGTCGGTCGCGCTGGTGGTCATGGTGACATTCCTGTTCTTACGCAATGTGGCGGCGACCTTGATTCCCAGCGTGGCGGTGCCACTGTCGCTGATTGGCACCTTCGGCGTGATGTATCTGGCCGATTTCAGCCTGAATAACCTGTCGCTGATGGCACTGACCATTGCCACCGGCTTCGTTATTGACGACGCGATTGTGGTGGTGGAGAACATTTCGCGGCGGCTGGAGGAGGGCGAAACGCCGATGCAGGCGGCGCTGAAAGGCTCGCAGCAGATTGGCTTCACCATCATCTCGCTGACCTTCTCACTGATTGCGGTGCTGATTCCGCTGCTGTTTATGGGCGATGTGGTCGGGCGGCTGTTCCGCGAATTTGCCATCACTCTTGCAGTATCGATTCTGGTGTCGATGGTGGTATCACTCACGCTGACGCCAATGCTGTGTGCTTATCTGTTGCAACACATTCCGCCAGAAAAACAGTCGCGCTTTTCGCGCAAAGGCGGCGAAGTCTTCGACAAGCTGGTGCGCGGTTACGACCGCCTGCTGACGGTGGTGCTGAACCATCAGAAGCTGACGCTGCTGGTGGCGCTGGCAACCTTTGCGCTCACCGCGCTGTTGTACATCGCCATCCCCAAAGGTTTTTTCCCGTCGCAGGATACTGGCCTGATTCAGGGCGTGACGGTGGCGTCGCAGGATGTGTCGTTTAGTGAGATGTCGAAGCGGCAGCAGGCGCTGGCGAAGGTGATGCTGCAAAATCCGTCGGTAGAGAGTTTGTCCTCAACCGTCGGCATTGATGGCAGCAACACCAGCCTGAATAGCGGGCGCATCCAGATCAACCTCAAGTCGTTTGACGATCGCGATGACAAAGCCGACGTGGTGATCAAACAGCTGCAACAGGCGGCGCAGCAGGTGGCGGGCATTCAGCTCTATCTGCAACCGGCGCAGGATTTGACGGTGAACGATCAGGTGTCGCCGAGCCAGTATCAGTTCACGCTGGATGATGCCGACAGCGAAAACCTGGTGAGCTGGACGCCGAAGATGGTGGCCGCGTTGCAGCAGCGCCCGGAATTTAACGGCGTGGTGAGTAACTTGCAGGATCAGGGCCGCGTGGCCTACGTCGAGCTGAATCGCGATAAAGCGGCGCGCTACGGCATTACCGCCGCCGACGTGGATACCGCGCTGTACAACAGCTTCGGTCAGCGACTGGTCTCCACCATCTTTACCCAGGCCAATCAGTATCGCGTGGTGCTGGAAGTGGCGCCGCAGTATCAGCAATCTCCCGCCTCCTTTGATGATGTCTATTTGCCGGTAAGCAGCAGCACTTCATCCAGCGACGACAGCAGCACGTCGTCTTCCTCGGATGACACCAGCACAACGACCGGCATGGTGAAACTGACGTCAATCGCCACCATTCATCAGCGCACCGGTTCGCTGATGCACATGCGCCTCAACCAGTTCCCGGCGGTGATGGTGTCGTTCAACCTCAACAGCGGTTACTCGCTGGAGGATGGGCAGAAGGCGATTGCCGAGGTGACGCAGCAGCTCAGTTTGCCGTCGAGTATTACGCTGCGCTATCAGGGCGAAACCTCGGCGTTCCAGAGCGCTACCGGCAACACGCTGTGGCTGATTCTGGCGGCGCTGATCACCATGTACGTGGTGCTCGGCATTCTGTATGAGAGCTTTATTCATCCGGTGACCATTCTCTCGACGCTGCCTTCTGCGGCGGTCGGCGCCTTGCTGACGCTGCTGCTGGCCGGTAGCGAGTTCAGCCTGATAGCGCTGATTGGCGTGATCCTGCTGATCGGCATCGTTAAAAAGAACGCAATTATGATGATCGACTTCGCGCTAGAGGCGGAAAACAAACAGCACATGAGCGCGCGTGACGCGATTCATCAGGCGTGTTTGCTGCGCTTCCGGCCGATTTTGATGACCACCATGGCGGCGCTGCTCGGCGCACTGCCGCTAATGCTGGCCTCCGGTTCCGGTGCCGAGCTGCGCCAGCCGCTTGGCCTGGTGATTGTTGGCGGGTTGATCGTCAGCCAGGTGCTGACGCTGTTCTCCACGCCGGTGATTTACCTGTGGTTTGATGGCATCGCGCAGCGCGGCAAGCGCTATATGCAGCGTAAGCAGCAGCAGGCGCGGGGCGATCGATGAACTTAACCCGGCTGTTTATTTTCCGTCCCGTTGCCACGCTGCTGCTGACGCTGGCGATTCTGCTGCTGGGGGCATTGGGCTATCGGCTGCTGCCGGTAGCGCCACTGCCGCAAGTGGATTTCCCCACCATTATGGTGAGCGCCAGCCTGGCCGGTGCCAGCCCGGAAACCATGGCGGCCACCGTCGCCACGCCGCTGGAGCGCTCGCTGGGGCAGATCGCCGGTATTACCGAGATGACCTCTAGCAGCTCGCAGGGATCGACCAGCGTGATTTTGCAGTTTGATCTCGATCGCGACATCAACGGCGCGGCGCGTGACGTGCAGGCGGCGATCAACGCTTCACGCAGTTTGCTGCCGAGCGCCATGGAGTCGCTGCCGACTTACCGCAAAGCCAATCCGTCGGATGCGCCGATTGTGATGCTGGCACTGACGTCCGCTACGCGCACGCCGGGCGAACTCTACGATCTGGCAGAAAGCAAAATTGAGCAGGCGATGGGCCAGGTGAAGGGCGTGGGCGAAGTGTCGCTGATGGGCAGCGCCTTACCGGCGGTGCGTATCGATCTGCAGCCGTTGAAGCTGTCGCAATACGGCATTTCGCTGGATACGGTGCGCAGCGCCATTGCCAACAGCACCACCAATAAGCCGAAGGGCATTTTGCAGGGCAGCAGCCAGTCGTGGGTGGTGGACAGCAACGGCCAGCTGGATAAGGCCGCGCAGTATCAGGATTTGATCGTCACTTATAAAGAGGGCAAAGCGCTGCGGCTGCACGATGTCGCCACAGTCTACGATTCGGTCGAAGATCAGTATCAGGCCGGTTTCCTCAATTCCATGCCGTCGGTGATGGTGGGGATTAAGCGCCAGGCCGGTGCCAACATGCTCGACACCATTGATGCCATTAAAGCGCAGCTGCCGGCGCTGGAAAAAGATCTGCCCGCTGATACCCAGCTGAAAGTGGTGGTGGATCGATCGCCGACGGTGCGCGCCTCGCTGTACGACACCGAAGAGACGCTGCTGGTGGCGATGCTGCTGGTGATCGCCGTGGTGTTTGTGTTCCTGCGTAATGTGCAGGCGGTGATTATCCCGGCGCTGGCGCTGCCGGTATCGCTGGTCGGCACCTGCGCGGTGATGTATCTGCTTGGCTACAGCCTCGATAACCTGTCGCTGATGGCGCTGATTATTGCCACTGGTTTTGTCGTCGACGACGCGATTGTGGTGCTGGAAAATATCACCCGCCATATCGAAGAGGGACTCAGCCCGCTGCGCGCGGCGCTGCGGGGTGCGCAGGAGGTGAGCTTTACCGTGCTGTCGATGACTATGTCGCTGATTGCGGTATTCATCCCGATTCTGCTGATGGGCAGCATCGTCGGACGCCTGTTCCGCGAGTTTGCCGTGACGCTAACGGTGTCGCTGCTGATCTCAATGTTTGTGTCGCTCAGCCTGACGCCGATGCTGTGCGCGCGCTTGCTCAAGCCAAAGCCAACAGTCACTCAACGCCCGCATCCGCTGTATCAGTTTATCGAAAACCAACTTAACGCTTTGCTGGCGGCTTACTCGCGTGGATTAACCTGGGTGATGGCGCACCAAAAGCTGACGATGTTCAGCCTGGTGCTGACCGTGCTGCTCAATCTATTTCTGTTTTCTGTGGTGCAGAAAGGCTTCTTCCCCAATCAGGATACCGGCTTGCTGATGGGCGCGCTGCGCGCTGACCAAAACATCTCCTTCCAGGCGATGAAGCCGAAAATGCTGCAGTTCACCCACATCATCCAGTCCGATCCGGCGGTGGAGAGCGTGATGTCGTCGATGGGTAGCGGCATGTTCGGCTCGCGCAACAGCGCCAACTTCTTTGTACGGCTGAAGGATTTTGACCAGCGCGATGCCACCGCCACCGAAGTGGCCAACCGCCTGAGTATGAAAACCAGCCATATTGCCGGGGCGCAGATGTTCCTGATGGCGGCGCAGGATCTGCATATCGGCGGACGCAGCGCCAACGCCACTTATCAATACAGCTTGCAGGCCGACGATCTCGATCTGCTGCGCAGCTGGACGCCAAAAGTGCAGGCGGCACTGGCCGCGATCCCGCAGCTCAACAGCGTGGATTCCGATGCGCAAACCGGCGGTCAGGAAGTGGTGATCACTATCGATCGCGACCGCGCCACACGACTGGGCGTTAACGTGCAGATGCTCGACACCCTGCTCAATAACGCCTTCAGCCAGCGCCAGGTCGCCACGCTGTATCACACGCTCAATCAGTATCACGTAGTGATGTCACTGCAGGACAGTTACACGCGCGATCCGGCCATTCTCCAGCAGCTGTATGTGATTAACGACAGCGGCGATCGCGTGCCGCTGGCGGCATTCGCCCGTTTCAAAGGCGGCAACGCGCCGCTGTCGGTGGCACACCAGGGGCAATCGGCCACCAGCACCGTCGCGTTCAACCTCAATGATGGCGTGTCGCTGGAGCAGGCGCAGGCGCTGATTAAACAGGCGATGGCGCAGATCGGTTTACCGTCCACCCTTCAGGTTGGCTTTGCTGGCACCGCCGCCGCATTTACCCAACTCACCGCCACGATGCCGTGGCTGATTATCGCGGCGCTGGCGGCGGTGTATATCGTGCTCGGCGTGCTGTATGAGAGCTACATCCATCCCATCACCATTCTCTCAACGTTGCCGTCGGCGGGCGTTGGGGCGCTGTTACTGCTGCTGCTCACCAATACGCAGCTCACGGTGATCGCGCTGATCGGCATTATCCTGCTGATCGGTATCGTGAAAAAGAACGCCATCATGATGATCGATTTTGCCATTCACGCCGAGCGCACCCAGGGCATGTCGCCGCAGCAGGCGATCACCCAAGCCTGCCTGATGCGTTTCCGTCCGATCATGATGACCACGTTAGCCGCCTTCTTCGGCGCGCTGCCGTTGGCGCTGGGCAGCGGCGGCGATGCCGATCTGCGTAGCCCGCTTGGGCTGGCGATTGTCGGTGGTTTGGCGCTGAGCCAATTGCTGACGCTGTTTACTACGCCGGTTGTTTATCTCTGGCTCGATGGTTTGAGCCGCGCCACGCAACGTCAGTGGCGGCGGTTGCGTCATTTGGAAACCCGATAGATGAAAATGTCCCAGAAAATTACGCCCGTTGTGCTGGCGCTGATGCTGGCCGGTTGCGCCGTTGGTCCCGATTATCAGCGTCCAAACCTGGCGATGCCGACCCATTTCAAAGAAGCCAAAGGCTGGCAGCAGGCGACGCCGCAGGATGCAGACAGCAAAGGCGAATGGTGGCGGGTGTATCACGATGCCACGCTGGATAGCCTGCTGAAGCAGGTGAGCATCTCCAACCAGAACGTCGCCAACTATGCCGCGCAGTACCGTGAAGCGCAGGCGCTTACCTCGCAATCACGCGCCGCGCTGTTGCCATCCGTTGGCTACGACGCCAGCAGCACGCGCAGCGGCAGCCGCGCCAGCACCAGCGGGCAACGCAGTGTCAGCAACAGCCATGCCGCCGATCTCAACGCCAGCTGGGAGCTGGATTTGTGGGGCAAACTGCGCCGCACGCTGGATGAGAACAACGCCAGCGCTGAAGCCAGCAAAGCCGAGCTGGCGAATATCACCCTGAGCGCGCAGTCCGAACTGGCGCAGGACTATTTCCAGCTGCGCATTATTGACGAAAAAATCGCGCTCTATCAGCGCAGTATCGCTGCCTATCAGCGCTATTTGACGGTCATTCAAAACAAATACGCGGCGGGGAGCGAATCGCGCGCCACCTTAGCGCAGGCACAGATGCAGCTGGAGAGCGCCCGCGCCTCGGCGCAGGATTATCAGTGGCAGCGCGCGCAAATGGAGCACGCGATTGCGCTGCTGCTGGGCCGCGCACCGGCTGATTTTTCTTTGCCGGTGGCGAAGCTGGATGCTGCGCTTCCTGCTATCCCGAATAGCCTGCCTTCGCAGCTGCTGCAGCGCCGTCCTGATATTGCCTATGCCGAGCGCAACGTGGCGGCAGCCAATGCGGCGGTCGGCGTGGCGATTGCCGGTTACTATCCCGACCTGACGCTGAGCGCCAGCGGCGGTGTGAGTTCATCGGCGATTAACAGTTTGTTCTCGCTGCCCAACCGCGTGTGGTCATTGGGGCCGGAACTGAGCGGCACGCTATTAGATTTTGGTGCCACCTCGTCGAAGGTCGATCAGGCGCGTGCGGCCTATGACGCCAGCGTTGCCAGCTATCGCCAGGCGGTGCTGACGGGCATGGGCGAAGTGGAAGATTATCTGGTGCAGTTGAACACCTTACAGGGCGAAATTGCCTCGCAGCAGCGCGCTACCGATGCGGCGCAGGAATCGGCGCGCGTCACGCGCAATCAATATGACGCAGGAATGATCGATTATCTCGACGTCGCTACCACCGAAAACAGCAGCCTGAGCGCGCAGCAGAGTTTGCTGTCGCTGCAGAGCACGCAATGGGTCAGCAGCGTTGGTCTGATCGCCGCGCTGGGTGGTGGCTGGCAGGCGGATTCGCCGTAAACCCGGTCGCCATGAATGGCGACCGATCTACGCTTAACTGACGAACATTACGTAACAGATGGCGACTCTATTTAGAAAGTGCGGACTGTGTCCCGAAAACTAACCTTACCGTTTAAATGGTCTCATGATATTTTTTTTGCATCAGGACGATTATTAACCGCAAGGACGAAGTATGTATCACAGTGACTCGATAATAAACGGTATTCAGGCTGAGAAGTTGATGGCACTCCAACTTGAAAAAGCATTATCTGGTGTAAAAGGAGTGGTACTTGAGCAGGCCAATAAAATCGGTGATGGTGCAACCCGCTTGTCGTATTACATATCATGCTTTACTGATAATTATCAGGATGTTTGTGCCCGATTGAAAGAAGAGGACCTTAGATTTCTTGATGGTGTCGCAGAGCTTGTTAAACACCGTGACATTATATACAGAATGTTGCATATCTATTTCGAAGGTATTTTTAGATTCAAAACTCGTAGCCAGCTCGAAGTCATTAAATCAAAGCTATTAAAGGCTGGCGTGGTGATTTCAGCCAGTGCTTTAAACAATCAGGCGTTTGTTATTGGAATAACGACGACAGTTTGCCTTGGCACCAGTCTCAGCACTACGATTTTCAAATGGACAGGTAAAGCAACAACGCTTGCTGTAACTGGGCTGGGATTGTACGGCATAGTTCAGCATGCAGCAGAAAGTGCTGAACGGCTCCAGTTACTGTCTCCCATGTATTATCACGCGCTGTCTCTGCAGAAACTCGATATGATGTATTTTCTTATTGAACCACTATTTATGAAAGCGCATGCATTCGATAACAATGTTGTTAGCACCATAATAAACATGGTGCATTAATTATGCTGAACTTCTTAAAACAATGGGTAAAAGCTCAGGCTTCATATTTCTTCTGGGGTTATATTCCACTTATTTTTATTGTTGCATTTGGAGCTTTTGCCGTGACTTATTTTCGGCCTTATGCCCTACAAGCAACAGGCATTGTCATAGTTTTAACTTTCGCTTTTGTCATCTGGTTTAATCGCCCTCGTTAAATTTAAAAGGATTTTAATTATGTCTACACCGGCACACATATGGTTAACAGACGAAAACGGCTCACCCATCATCGGTTAATGCTTAATACCGACGCGTTTAGGCTCGATAGAAATGCGGACATTAACGCATAACGTCACGATTCCTGTGGATGCACATTATGGGAAACTCACAGGCACGAGAGTACATACCCCCATCGTGTTTCAAAAGGAATTTGACCGGACAACTCCACTATTGTTTCGAGCGCTTTGTCAAGGGAGAACGCTAAAATCGGCCACTATCAAAATGTACAAAATCA
This sequence comes from Enterobacter ludwigii, assembly GCA_900068845.1. Classification (GTDB taxonomy): domain Bacteria; phylum Pseudomonadota; class Gammaproteobacteria; order Enterobacterales; family Enterobacteriaceae; genus Pantoea; species Pantoea ludwigii_A. The sequence goes on along the minus strand of CEFQ01000002.1, from coordinate 118,356 downwards.
CAGAGGCGGGGATTGAAACTGAATATTTTAATATTCTGCTCGAAAACGTAAAAATCACCAGTATTACGCCATCACTTTTACCCACGGGCGTAACGGGTACACATATGGAAAATATCGAAATGCGTTATGAAACGATAACGTGGAAGCACGTTGATGGAAACATTCAGTACAAAGACGGATGCAACGAGCGAATGATAGGTTGAAATTAAGTGAACTTTTGCGCCGCGAACACTACATGTACATGCTACCGCGGCGCAATTTGTCTCCTGAAAAATGTCAAAATCCACGAAAATCATCCCGGCACTTGTCGAAAATCCCCGGATCCTGCATCGTAAGAGCCATTTTTGCGAATGCTAAGGAGCTGGCATGTTACTGACCTTCTTCCGTTTCCTGTTCCGCCTGCTGTGGCGTGTGGAACTGCGGGGCGACCTCGCGGCACTGCATAAAGAAAAAGTGCTGATCACCCCCAATCATATGTCGTTCCTGGATGGGGTGTTACTGGCGCTATTTCTGCCGATTAAACCGGTGTTTGCCGTCTATTCATCGATCAGCGAACAGTGGTACATGCGTCTGCTGAAGCCGATTATCGACTTCGTGCCACTCGATCCCACCAAGCCGATGTCGATCAAGCATCTGGTGCGCATGATCAATCAGGGCCGTCCGGTGGTGATCTTCCCGGAAGGGCGCATCACCGTGACCGGCTCGCTGATGAAGATTTACAGCGGTGCCGGCTTTGTGGCGGCGAAATCCGGTGCCACCGTGGTGCCGATGCGTATCGAAGGCGCGGAATATACGCCGTTTGGTCGTCTGGCGGGTGTGTTCAAACGCCGTCTGTTCCCGCGCATCACCTTGACGGTGCTGCCAGCGACCGTCATTCCAATGCCCGAAGCCAAACGTGCGCGCGATCGCCGCACGCTGGCGGGCGAGCACTTGCACCATGTGATGATGGAAGCACGCATGGCAGTGCGTCCGCGTGAAACGCTGTTTGAGGCCTTCCTCAATGCACGTCAGCGTTATGGGGTGATGAAGCCCTGCATTGAAGACGTCAACTTCAAACCGGATAGCTACACCGGTTTGCTGAAAAAAGCGCTCGGCGTGGGTCGCATTTTGGAGCGCTACAGCAAACAGGGCGAATATGTTGGTCTGCTGCTGCCGAACGCCACGGTGACGGCTGCGGCGATTCTCGGTGCGTCGCTGCGCGGACGGATTCCGGCCATGCTTAACTACACCGCAGGCGTGAATGGCATGCGTGCGGCGTTGACCGCTTCGCAGGTGAAAACCGTCTTTACCTCGCGCCAGTTTCTCGAAAAAGGCAACCTGTGGCACTTGCCGCAGGGACTCACCGAGGTGCAGTGGATCTATCTGGAAGATCTGAAAGATACCGTCACGCTGCAGGACAAACTGTGGATTGTGGCGCATCTGCTGATGCCGCGCCGCGCGCAGGTTCCTCAGCAGCCGGAAGAGGCGGCGATGGTGCTGTTTACCTCCGGTTCGGAAGGCAATCCCAAAGGCGTGGTGCATTCACACAAAAGCCTGCTGGCCAACGTGGAGCAGATACGCACCGTGGCGGATTTCACCCCGCGCGACCGCTTTATGTCGGCGCTGCCGCTGTTCCACGCCTTTGGTTTGACCGTTGGCCTGTTTACGCCGCTGCTGACCGGTGCGCAGGTGTTTCTCTATCCGAGCCCGCTGCATTACCGCATCGTGCCGGAATTGGTTTATGACCGGAACTGCACCGTGCTGTTTGGCACTTCGACCTTCCTCGGCAACTACGCGCGTTTCGCCAGCCCGTATGATTTTGCGCGTCTGCGCTATGTCGTGGCGGGCGCGGAGAAACTGCAGGAAGCGACGCGTCAGGTCTATATGGAGAAATACGGCATCCGTATTCTTGAAGGCTACGGCGTAACGGAGTGCGCGCCAGTGGTGGCGATCAACGTGCCGATGGCGGCGAAAAATCACACGGTGGGCCGCATTCTGCCAGGCATGGATTCGCGTCTGATTTCCGTGCCGGGCATTGAGCAGGGTGGTCGCCTGCAGCTGCGCGGGCCGAACGTGATGAACGGTTATCTGCGCGTCGAGAATCCTGGCGTGCTGGAAGTGCCGGTAGCGGATAACGGCGAAGGTGAGATGGAGGCAGGCTGGTACGACACCGGCGATATCGTCAGCTTTGATGAAGGCGGGTTCTGCCAGATTCAGGGCCGCGCGAAACGCTTCGCAAAAATTGCCGGTGAGATGGTGTCGCTGGAGATTGTTGAGCAGATTGCGCTGAAAGCCTCCCATGAGAAGCAGCATGCGGCGTCGCTGCGTCCGGACGGTAATCGCGGTGAAGCCTTGGTGCTGTTCACCACCGACAGCGAATTAGCTCGCGATACCTTGCTGAAAGCGGCGCGTGAGATCGGTGCGCCGGAATTGGCGGTGCCGCGCGATATCCGCGTGATGAAACAACTGCCGATGCTGGGCAGCGGCAAACCGGACTATGTCAGCCTCAAGCAGCTGGCGGAACAGGAGCAGGCATGAGCCAGGCGTTAAATAAGGATGCACCGCTAATGTCACGGAATATGCTGGCGGTGATTGTGGCGCAGTTCTTCTCGGCATTTGGCGACAACGCGCTGTTGTTTGCCACGCTGGCGCTGCTGAAAAATCAGTTCTACCCGGACTGGAGTCAGCCGATCCTGCAAATGCTGTTTGTGGCGACTTACATTCTGCTCGCGCCGTTTGTTGGGCAGATGGCGGATAGCTTTGCTAAAGGTCGGGTGATGATGTTCGCCAACAGCCTCAAGCTGCTGGGTGCGCTGATTATCTGTTTCGGCTTCAATCCGTTCCTTGGCTACACGCTGGTGGGGATTGGTGCGGCGTCCTATTCGCCGGCGAAGTACGGCATCCTGACGGAAATCACCCGCGGGGAACGCCTCGTAAAAGCTAACGGCTTAATGGAAGGGTCGACCATTGCGGCGATTCTGCTGGGTTCGGTAGCGGGCGGTATTCTGGCGGACTGGAACCTGGTGGCTGCGCTGGTGGTGTGTGCCATGACGTACGCAATGGCGGTGGTAGCGAACCTCTTTATTCCGCGCCTGACGGCGGCGCGTCCGGGACAGAGCTGGTATTTTGGCGCGATGCTGCGCAGTTTCATCGCGGCGACCAAGTTGTTGTGGCGCAACGGCGAGACGCGTTTCTCGCTGCTCGGCACCAGCTTGTTCTGGGGCGCGGGCGTGACGCTGCGCTTCCTGCTGGTGCTGTGGGTGCCGGTGGCGCTCGGCATCAGCGATAATAAAACCCCGACCACGCTGAATGCGATGGTGGCGATTGGCATTGTCATCGGTGCGGCTGCGGCGGCAAAACTGGTGACGCTGCAAACCGTGCGCCGCTGTATGCCGGCGGGCGTGTTGATTGGCGTGATGGTGGTCGTGTTTGCTTTACAGCAGAGTTTGCTGAATGCCTATCTGGTGCTGATGCTGATTGGTGCGCTGGGTGGTTTCTTTGTCGTGCCGCTCAATGCGCTGCTGCAGGAGCGTGGTAAAGCGTCCGTGGGTTCGGGTAACGCGATTGCGGTGCAAAATCTGGGTGAAAACAGCGCGATGCTGCTGATGCTGGGTTTGTATACCGTGGCGATTAAGCTGGGCGCACCTGCGGTGGCAACCGGCGTGGGATTCGGCGCGATTTTCGCCGTGGCGATTGCGGTGCTGTGGTGGAAAGCGCGGCGGTAATTGTGCGGTAATTAAAAAGGTCGCCATGAATGGCGACCCTACGGCAGAATTTGTCGGGTGCGCATTAATGCGCACCTGGTTTCAAGGGGCAGGATAAGTAAACTGGCGATGAATCGCTTCCAGTTCCTCTAACACATCAGCGTTCAGCGTCAGATTGAAACTCTCAACGTTAATCTTAAGTTGCTCCAGCGTGGTGGCGCCCAGTAAGGTGCTGGCGACAAACGGCTGTTGACGCACGTAGGCCAGCGCCATCTGCGACGGATCCATATTGTGCTTCTTCGCCAGCTCAACATAGGCGGCAATCGCCTGCTGAGACTGATCGCCGCTGTAGCGGGTAAAGCGACTAAACAGCGTATTGCGCGCACCGGCTGGTTTCGCACCGTTCAGGTATTTACCGCTCAAAGTACCAAAGGCCAGGCTGGAATAAGCCAGCAGCTCGACGCCTTCATGCTGGCTGATCTCCGCTAAACCTACCTCGAAGCTGCGGTTCAGCAGACTGTACGGGTTCTGGATGGTGACGATACGCGGTAGCTCGTGCTTTTCAGCCAGCTGCAGGTAACGCATCACGCCCCACGCGGTTTCGTTCGACACGCCAATGTAGCGAATCTTACCGGCACGTACTTGTTCGGTCAGCGCTTCCAGCGTCTCCAGCAGCGTCACGGGGACACTGGAATCGGTGTATTGATAGCCCAGCTTGCCGAAATAGTTGGTTTGGCGCTGTGGCCAATGCAACTGATAGAGATCGAGATAATCGGTATTCAGGCGTTTCAGGCTGGCATCCAACGCTTCGCGGATGTTTTTGCGATCCAGCGCCTGGTTCGGGCGAATTGAAGCATCCGCACCGCGTACCGGGCCGGCCACTTTGCTGGCGAGGATGATTTTGTCACGGCTGCCGCGCTTCTTCAGCCAGCTACCAATGTACTGTTCGGTTAATCCCTGGGTTTCCGGGCTCGGCGGCACCGGATACATTTCCGCGGTATCAATCAGGTTAATGCCACTGCTAACCGCGTAATCAAGCTGTGCGTGGGCGTCGGCTTCGCTGTTCTGCTCACCAAACGTCATGGTTCCAAGCCCCAGCTGGCTCACTTCCAGCGTGCTATGGGGAATACGGTGATAGTGCATTTGCCGGCATCCTTTTTTCATTATGAAAGGGAATGTTGTGTCCTTTGGGACTATAGCGTGTGAAGCGGCGCGGAAGGAAGGGGGGAAAGTTCGGGAAATCGCCTGCACAAGGGGAAAACATGTGCAGGCAAGGCAATTTGGCACTTAACGCTCAATGATGGTCGAAACCTCGTCACCATTGATCTGCATCTGATGGCCTTTCTCATCGGTGTACTGTACCAATCCGGTCTCTTTATCGATGGCGGGTTTGCCATCGGTCATGATCATGCGGCCATCTTTGGTCGCCATGACGTAATCACTGCTGCAACCACTCAATAACAGCGCAACCAATCCTAAACCCACTGCACTTACCAACCCTTTCATTCTTATCTCCTTCTCGCGACTTCAACAGCAAAAGTGTAGTAATAAATGCTTTCATCGTTAGGAGTAATCGCATCATTCCTAAAATTATCGGCAGCAATATGCATTTACAGTAAAAAATGTCGCGCCAAAAGTGGGCCGGTAAAGCTCTTTTTTAAATAAAAGCCGCGCGGCAGTGTCATAATCGGCTCGCCGTGTTCCCCGATGGCTTCGGTTAATGCTTTGCTGTTGGCGGCTTTAGGGCGGATTTGCAGCCACGCACCGTGATGGGCAGTGATGCGCTCAACCTGGCCGAGCACAATCATATCCATTAACTCTTCCCAGTCTTCCCGCAGCTGTTGTTCCTCTTCTTCACTGGGATGCCATAGCAGCGGTGAACCAACACGACGCTCAGCCAGCGGCAAGGCACGATCGCCTTCGATCGGAATCCACAGCACGCGTGCCAGTTTGTGCCGCACATGGCTGGTTTGCCAGGTAACGCCACTATTGCCGGTTAACGGCGCGACACACACGAAGGTGGTCTCCAGCGGTTTGCCTTGCGCATCTACCGGAATGGTCTTCAGCTCAATACCGAGATGCGCAAAATCCTGTTCGGCTTTGCTGCCCGCACTGGCACCTAAATGCAGCTCTAACAACATGCCGACCCAGCCTTTATCGCGTTTCAAATCGGTGGGTATCGGCAGGTTTAGCTGTGCCGCTAGCGCGGCAAAGGTCTGGCCTGCCAGCTGTTGTGCTCGTTGCAGTAATTCCGCTTCGTTTTCGGGTGATGACGGCAATAATGCTGAAGAGTGCATGCTAGAACTCACTTTGGTTAAAGAGTGAACAGTGCAGGCTGACTGAGTTTGTCCACATGGCAATTAGGTGAATAACTGTGATAATAGCATGATTAAGAATGGTTTTTTATTCCAATAGAATGGGGCCATCCGATGCTGTGGCCAGGTTATCCCAGCTTGTTATCGACAATGAACAGGTGTTGAACCTAGTTATCCACAGAAATGTGGGGTAACCCCCTTTTCTCAGACACCTGTTTCCATTTACAGCCTTGACTTTCGCGTTTTGAACGCTTTTTTTCCTTTCTTTGACCAGGTTTAGGTCATTCTCTGTGGATAAAAACGTCATTGGTGGATCTTTAACCGATGACAGGCAAGTGGAATGAATCTGCAAAGGATCTTTTCATCGCCTGAGTTTTCATTATTTTATAGGTATATGAAATATAATGTTTTATTTTATCTGACGACGGGGGTTTTTGAGAATGTTCTGTAATGGTTATTCACGTCATTCCCGTGTTCTGCACAACGCTATCCACAGAAAAAGTGAATAAGATCGCCCATAAATCTCACTCGCTGTTTATAACTTGGCTAATCTCTGTGAGTTATCCTGTTTTTATTCTGCTTACACCCCGGTATCCAGTGGTTTACCGCCTGTAAGGAGTGTGAAACAATCAGGCTATTCAAATTTAGCTTTGAGGTAGTCCAGTGATCGATGATGATGGCTACCGCCCGAATGTTGGTATCGTAATCTGTAACAGGCAAGGACAAGTGTTGTGGGCCAGGCGCTTTGGACAGCACTCCTGGCAATTTCCTCAGGGAGGCATCAATCCGGGTGAAACTGCTGAACAGGCAATGTATCGCGAACTGTTCGAAGAAGTGGGTTTACACCGCAAAGATGTTCGAATACTTGCTTCAACCCGAAACTGGTTACGCTACAAGTTGCCAAAACGTTTGGTGCGTTGGGACACAAAGCCGGTATGTATCGGCCAGAAACAAAAGTGGTTTCTTCTGCAGTTGATGTGTAGTGACGCGGAAATCAATGTGCAGCACAGCAGCACGCCCGAGTTTGACGGTTGGCGCTGGGTTAGCTTCTGGTATCCGGTGCGTCAGGTGGTCTCTTTCAAGCGCGATGTTTATCGCCGCGTAATGAAAGAATTCGCTGGCGTGGTGATGTCGATGCAGGAGAGTGCGGGGCAGCGTAATAACGCCGCCCAACGACGTAAAAGAGGATAGGCCACGCCCTTTATGCTCACTCAGTTACGCGAAATAGTAGAGAAAGTGGCGAGTGCTCCACGTCTGAATGAAGCACTCGACATTCTGGTAAACGAAATTTGCCTTGCGATGGAAACTGAGGTTTGCTCGGTTTATCTCGCCGATCACGATCGTCGTTGCTATTACCTGATGGCGACACGCGGGCTAAAAAAGCCGCGTGGTCGTACGGTTACGCTGGCGTTTGACGAAGGCATCGTTGGCCTCGTTGGACGCTTAGCAGAGCCGATCAACCTCGCCGATGCGCAAAGCCATCCCAGCTTCAAATACATCCCTTCTGTTAAAGAGGAGCGTTATCGCTCCTTCCTCGGCGTCCCGATTATTAGCCGCCGCCAACTGCTTGGCGTGTTGGTTATCCAGCAGCGCGAACACCGTCAGTTTGATGAGAGCGAAGAGTCCTTCCTCGTCACGCTCGCCACGCAAATGGCAGGATTGCTGTCGCAGTCGCAGCTCGGTCAACTGTTTGGTCAATTCCGTCAGACACGCGTAAAAGCGATTGCTGCTTCGCCTGGCGTGGCGGTCGCGCCGGGCTGGGTGGACGAAACCCAGCCGCTGCTCGATCAGGTTTCCGCTGCGTCCACACTCGACGTGCAGCGCGAACGCGAGCGTCTGGTGCTGGCGATGGGTGAGGCCGGCAACGAATTTCGCCGCTTCAGTAAACGCTTTGCTGCCAGCGTGCAGAAAGAGAGTGCGGCGATCTTCGATCTCTATTCGCATCTGCTCACCGATGCACGCCTGAAAAAAGATCTGTTTGACGAGATCGAACGCGGATCGGTCGCCGAGTGGGCGGTGAAAAAGGTGATCGAGAAGTTCGCCGAGCAGTTTGCCAATCTGCAGGATCAATATTTACGCGAGCGCGCCGGCGATTTACGCGTGCTCGGTCAACGTCTGCTGTTCCACCTCGATGATTCCCTGGTCGGCACCAATGCCTGGCCGGAACGCTTCGTGTTAGTCGCCGATGAACTCACGGCAACCACGCTGGCGGAATTACCGCAGGAGCGTTTAGCCGGCGTGGTGGTGCGTGACGGCGCCGCCAACTCGCATGCGGCGATTCTGACGCGCGCGATGGGTATTCCGACCGTAATGGGCGCGGATATCCTCCCGGCACAGCTCAACAAACGCTTGCTGATTGTGGATGGCTACCGCGGCGAAGTGCTGATCGATCCGGAACCGGTGCTGGTGCAGGAATATCAGCGTTTGATCAGCGAAGAGAATGCGCTGAGCAAAATGGCCGAAGGCGTGGTCGAGCAGCCCGGTGAGTTGAAAAGTGGTGAACGCATTCAGGTGATGCTGAATGCCGGTCTCAGTCCGGAACACGAGCAGGCGCTCGACAGCTGGGTAGATGGCATCGGTCTGTACCGTACCGAAATTCCGTTCATGCTGCACAATGGTTTCCCGTCCGAAGAGGAGCAGGTGGCGCAGTATCAGGGCATGTTGCAGCTGTTTTACAACAAGCCGGTTACGCTGCGCACGCTTGATGTCGGCGCGGATAAACAGCTGCCCTATATGCCGATCAGCGAAGAGAATCCCTGCCTTGGCTGGCGGGGTATTCGCCTGACGCTCGATCAGCCTGAAATCTTCCTGGTGCAGGTGCGCGCCATGCTGCGTGCTAACGTGGCGTCTGGCAACTTAAGCATTTTGCTGCCGATGATCAGCCATATCGACGAGATCGACGAGGCGCGTCGTCTGATCGATCGTGCCGGTCGTGAAGTGGAGGAGATGCTCGGCTATGTGATTCCTAAGCCGCGCATTGGCATCATGATTGAAGTGCCATCGATGCTGTTTATGATCCCGCATCTGGCGGATCGCGTCGATTTCGTTTCCGTCGGCACTAACGATCTGACGCAATATTTGCTGGCGGTCGATCGCAATAATACGCGCGTGGCGAACCTGTATGATTCGCTGCATCCGGCAATGCTGCGGGCGCTGCACACCATTGCCAGCGAAGCCCGCCAAGCCAAACTGGAGCTCTGCTTGTGTGGTGAAATGGCCGGCGATCCCATGTGTGTCGCGCTGTTAGTGGGCTTGGGATATCACCATCTCAGCATGAACGGCAAAAACGTACCGCGTGTGAAATATCTGCTGCGCCATCTCGATTTTGAAGAGGCGCAGAAGCTCAGCGAGCATGGGCTGGCCGCGCATTCCGCCTCGGAAGTGCGCCATCTGGTCTCCACCTTTATGGAGCGCCGCGGTTTAGGTGGTTTGATTCGCGGCGGGCGTTAACGGTTACAACTTCACGACCTGTAAAAAAAGTGGCTGTGCTATCATGCGCAGCCTTTTATTGTCCCGTTTCAGGGCAGAAAAATGATGGTGAAAGATGACTGACGGCTACATTTCGTTTCCCCAATTCGATCCGGTAATTTTCTCTATCGGACCGGTTTCGCTTCACTGGTACGGCTTGATGTACCTGGTAGGCTTTATATTTGCCATGTGGCTGGCCACGCGCCGTGCCAACAAACCTGGCAGCGGCTGGAAAAAAGAAGAAGTGGAAAACCTGCTCTATGCGGGCTTCCTTGGCGTCTTCCTCGGCGGCCGTATTGGCTATGTGCTGTTCTACAATCTGCCGCTGTTCCTTGAGAATCCGCTGTATCTGTTTAAGGTTTGGGATGGCGGCATGTCGTTCCACGGCGGCCTGATTGGTGTGATTGTGGTGATGCTGATCTTCGCACGCCGCACCAAGCGCACTTTCTTCCAGGTGGCTGATTTCATTGCACCGCTCATCCCATTTGGTTTGGGGGCCGGTCGTCTCGGCAACTTCATCAACGGCGAACTGTGGGGCCGCGTGGCGCCAGATTTCAAATACGCGATGTTGTTCCCCGGTTCACGCAGCGAAGATATCGCGCTGGCGGCCAATAATCCGCAGTACCAGGAATTGCTGAACACCTACGGCGTTCTGCCACGTCATGCGTCGCAGCTGTATGAGCTGTGCCTGGAAGGCATTGTGCTGTTCATCATTCTCAACCTGTTTATTCGCAAGCCGCGTCCAATGGGCAGCGTCTCGGGCCTGTTCCTGATTGGTTACGGTGCATTCCGTATCATCGTGGAGTTCTTCCGTCAGCCAGATGCACAGCTTGGCCTGTTTGAAGGCGGTGTCAGCATGGGACAGATCCTGTCGATCCCAATGATTCTGGCCGGTGTGATTATGATGATCTGGGCGTATCGTCGTCGCCCGCAGCAACAAACGCGTGAGGTAAAATGAAACAGTATCTGGATCTAATGCAACATGTGCTGAATGAAGGCGCAGAAAAGGCCGACCGCACAGGTACCGGCACGCTCTCCATCTTTGGCCACCAGATGCGTTTTAATTTGCAGGACGGTTTTCCGCTGGTTACCACCAAGAAGGTACACTTGCGTTCCATCATTCATGAGCTGCTATGGTTCCTGAAAGGTGAGACCAACATTGGTTACCTGAAAGAGAACAAGGTCACCATTTGGGACGAGTGGGCGGATGAGAAGGGTGATCTCGGCCCGGTATACGGCAAGCAGTGGCGCAGCTGGGGCAGTGCTTCGGGCGACGAAATTGATCAGATCAGCAAAGTGATTGAGCAATTGAAGCGCGATCCGGATTCCCGTCGCATCATCGTCTCGGCGTGGAACGTGGGCGAGCTGGATCAAATGGCATTGGCACCTTGCCACGCCTTCTTCCAGTTCTACGTGGCCAACGGCAAACTCTCGTGCCAGCTGTATCAGCGTTCGTGCGACATTTTCCTCGGCCTGCCGTTTAATATCGCCAGCTATGCGCTGCTGGTGCATATGGTGGCGCAGCAGTGCGACCTTGAAGTGGGTGATTTTGTCTGGACGGGCGGCGATACCCATCTGTACAGCAACCATTTAGAGCAGGCGCGTCTGCAATTAACGCGCGAACCGCGTCCGTTGCCGAAGCTAGTGATCAAACGTAAACCAGCATCCATCTTTGATTATCAGTTCGACGATTTCGAAATTGAAGGTTACGATCCGCATCCAGCGATTAAAGCGCCCGTAGCGATTTAACGCTTTTTACCCGTAGGGTCGCCATTCATGGCGACCCATTTCCAACCGCTCCTCAATCCTCAAACACACCTCAATCCTGAATCCGCCTCACAAAATGCTGTATCCCTCTGCACACCTCCACGATTCCCTGCGCGACGTTTCCCATCGTCGATTTCTCCCGCTTGTTCAACCTCATCCCAACCGGCAGATTACCCGCCATGAACAAACACACGAACCACGGCTTCACCTTGCCTGAACTGCTGTTAGTGATGGTGATTGCCGGCATACTCAGCGTTGGCGCGCTGCAAGGTTGGCAGCGCTGGCAGCAGTATCAACAGCTGCGCGACAGCGTACTGCAACTGCAGGGATTTTTGCTGCGACTGCGCGCCCATGCTAATGGGCATAACCGCGATCTCACGCTGTGGTTGCAGAACGGTGAAAGCGGCTGTCTCGGCGCGGGCCCCAAACCTGCAGAAGGCTGTGCATTGCCGTCGCGCTGGTTGTTTAAACCGCCACATGACAGCGTGCATATTGTCGGCATTACTGGCGAAGTGGGCTTTTACGGTCTGCGTGATGTCGCGCGTCCCGGCAGTATCGATCTTGCCAGTGCAGCGGGACGTTGGCGTGTAATCATCTCCGCCAGAGCGCGCATCCGCGCCTGTCAACCCGGTGAGAAAGGATGCGAATAGTGCAAAGTGGATTTAGCCTGCTGGAGATGCTGATTGCTATGGCGATTGGCGCGGTGTTGATGATCAGCGTCGGGCGTTTTTTGCCGCTACTGCTGGAGCAGAATCTGCATCTGCAGCAGCGTGTTCAACTGCAACAGGAACTGCAGCAGATCGCCAATACGCTGCAAAAAGCGCTGCGTCGTGCAGGCTATTGCCACGGTCAGTGCAGCGGTTCAGCACTGACACTCGCCTCCAGCGGCAGCTGTGTTTTGCTGCGCTGGGATGAGAACAGTAATGGGCATTGGGAAGGCGTGGGCCACAACGAAAGTGACTATTACGGCTATCGACTGCGCAGTGGACAGCTCGAAATGCAGCGTGGCGTGGAAGAATGTAACAGCAGTGGCTGGGAGAAACTGTCCGATCCGGCGTTTCTCACTATTGATGTCTTCAAGCTTGAACGGCAGGGATCACGTTTAGTTCTGCAGTTAGCCGGACACGCCAGCAGCCAAAGCGTGGAGCTGGAAAACTGGATTGAAGGAATCAATCTGTGAAGCAGCGCGGCAATAGTACGCTGGGCATGGTGCTGATGATGTTGTTGATGGGCGGATTGACGCTGCATGCCACGCGGACTCAGCTATCGCAAAGCATGGTATTGGTGGCAGATGAGCAGCAACAAAGTCAGGATTTTTGGCAGGCGCAGGCGGCATTGGAGTGGGGCAGCGTGCAAAACTGGTCGCAGGCCACCGGCTGGCAATGCCAGCAATGGACAGCAGAACAGTGGCAAAGCTGCCTGCTAAGGATGAAGGATGATAATGCGTTGTTATCGGGACATGGAGAAGGACGCGCGCTGTGGCTCTATCGTTGGGTGTCACTCGCCAACACGCAACCACAGCTGCAACCGCATGGCTGGATCGATTATTGCCCGCTGTCGCAGCCGGCGCTGTGCCAGCCAGAAGCAGCGGGGCTTTAGCCTGGCGGAAACGCTGGTGGCGATGCTGCTCCTGGCGATGACGATCAGCACATTGCTGCAATATCATCGTGCGCTGGCGCTGGGTTTTAGTCAGCAGTGGCAGCAGCGTCAGGCATGGCGTGTTGCCGGTCAGGCGCTGCTTGGACGTGACGTTGAGGGCTGGCAGAGTCAGCGTCAGCAGCAAAGTCTGGCAGGTAACTGTAGGCTTGATCGCGTCACGGTGACGGGTCCACATCAGCGTTCCGCCTCACTGGCGCAGCTCAATTGCCACTAGCGGTAGGCATCGCAGGTGATAACCGGTAGAGTGGCTCGGCTGCGTTGTTGTCTTGTGTTTAGGAGAAATATGTTCCGGGTCTATCACTCTAATCAGCTTGATCTGTTGAAAAATCTGGCAGGTATTCTGATTGAAAATCAACCGCTGGCCGATCCGCTGGCAGCTGAGCAGGTGCTGGTACAAAGCCCGGGTATGGCGCAGTGGCTGCAAATGGAACTGGCCAACAGTTTCGGTATTGCCGCTAACATCGATTTCCCGCTGCCTGCGAGCTTCATCTGGAACATGTTCGTCAAGGTGCTGCCTGATATTCCCGAAGAGAGCGCCTTCACCAAAGCCAGCATGAGCTGGAAGCTGATGCATCGCTTGCCAACCTTGCTGGAGCAAGACGCTTTCCAGCCGCTGCGTCATTACCTCAACGATGACGACGATAAGCGCAAGCTTTATCAGCTCAGCGCGCGTGTTGCCGATCTCTTTGACCAATATCTGGTGTATCGCTCGGACTGGCTCAACAGCTGGGAACGCGGAGAATTGATTGAAGGCTTAGGCGAATCGCAGCATTGGCAGGCGCCGCTGTGGTGCGATTTGGTCAACTTCACGGAAAGCCTGGGTCAGCCGATGTGGCATCGTGCCAATCTCTATGCGCGCTTTATCCAAAAGCTGGAACAGGCGCAAACGCCGCCGCCCGGCTTGCCGCAGCGCGTGTTTATTTGCGGTATCTCCGCGCTGCCGCCGGTCTATCTGCAGGCGCTGGAAGCGCTGGGCCGTCACATTGACATCCATCTGCTGTTCACCAATCCATGCCGTCACTATTGGGGCGACATTCAGGATTACGCCTTCCTCGCGAAGCTGCAAAGCCGCCAGCGCCGCCGCATACAGTCCGATGAGCTGCAGCCGCTGTTCCGCGATCCGGCTAGCGCACCGGCATTGTTTAACGACATCGGCGAACAGCAGCTGACCAATCCGCTGCTGGCGTCATGGGGCAAACTGGGGCGCGATAATCTGTTTCTGCTGAGTCAGATGGAGTCCGCCGCCAACGACATTGATGCCTTCGTGGAGATGCCACAAGACAACCTCCTACACTGCTTGCAAGCGGATCTGCTCAATCTGGATGATAAAGCGGTTATTGGCCTCAGCGCCGGTGAGTTGGCCAACAGCGCCGAAAAACGTCTGATCGATCCAGACGATCGCTCGATTACGCTGCAGGTATGCCACAGCGCCCAGCGTGAAGTTGAAGTGCTGCAGGATCATCTGCTGACGCTGATGGAAGCTAACCCAGAACTCAAGCCGCGCGACATCATCGTGATGGTGGCGGATATCGACAGCTACGCACCTTTTATTCAGGCCGCGTTTGCCAGCGCGCCGAGCGAACGCTATTTGCCGTTCGCCATCTCCGACCGCCGCGCCAGTCAGGCGCACCCGGCGATCCTGGCGCTGCTCAGTCTGTTGTCACTGCCTGAAAGCCGCTTTGCCTCCGAAGATGTGCTGGCGCTGCTGGAAGTTCCGGCACTGGCGCAGCGCTTCTCGGTTGATGAAAGCGGCCTGCGATTGCTGCGCCGTTGGGTGATGGAGTCCGGCATCCGCTGGGGGCTGGATGATGCCAGCGTTGAAGCGCTGGCTCTGCCGGTAACCGGGCAACACACGTGGCGCTTCGGCCTGCAGCGCATGCTGCTCGGCTACGCGCTTGAGAGTCGCAACGGCGACTGGCAAGGGATTTTGCCGTATGACGAATCCAGCGGTTTGATCGCTGAGCTGGCAGGGCATCTGGCCGAATTACTTTCGCGACTTGAAGAGTGGCGCACACGTCTCTCAGCAGAGCGCACGCTATCGGAGTGGCTGCCGTTATGTCGTGAGCTGATTGAATGCTTCTTCAGCGGTGACGCTGAAAGTGAAGCCGCGCTGTTGCTGGTGGAAACGCAGTGGAAACAGATTATCGAACAGGGGATGCAGGCAGCGTATCAACAGCCGATCCCGGCTACGCTGCTGCGCGACGAGCTGCGTTCGCGCCTGGACCAGCAGCGCATCAGCCAGCGTTTTCTTGCCGGTCCTATCAACTTCTGTACGCTGATGCCAATGCGTTCGATTCCCTTCAAAGTGGTGTGTTTGTTGGGCATGAACGACGGTGTCTATCCGCGCACCTTAGCGCCGCTTGGTTTCGATTTGATGCAGCAACAGATGCGCAAAGGCGACCGTAGCCGCCGCGATGATGACCGCTATCTGTTCCTCGAAGCGCTGATCTCAGCGCAGGATCAGCTGTATATCAGTTACATCGGCCGGGCAATTCAGGACAACACCGAGCGCTTTCCGTCGGTGCTGGTGAGTGAACTGGTGGATTACCTCGGTCAAAGCTTCTGTCTGCCCGGTGATGAAACGCTTGAACCCGATATCAGCGAGCAGCGCGTACGCGAACACCTGCAAAAGCTGCATAGCCGCATGCCGTTTGCTGCAGAGAACTTCAAGCCAGGCACACACGGGCAAAGCTTTGCCGCAGAATGGTTGCCTGCGGCCACCGGCAGTGGCATAGCCCAGCCGGATTTTGTACAACCTTTGCTGCCTGCACCGTTAGAAACCTTGTCGCTGGAGCAACTGCTACGTTTCTGGCGTCATCCGGTACGCGCCTGGTTCCAACAGCGTTTGGGTGTTGCCTTCTGGATGGAAGAGAGCGAACTGCCTGATAGCGAACCGTTCGCGCCTGACAGCCTGGAACGCTACCAAATCAATGCCCAATTGCTGAATACGCTGGTCAACGGGGACGATCCGGCGCAGCTGTATGCTCGCCATCGCGCCGCTGGCAATCTGCCTTATGGCGCGTTTGGGGAACTTTTCTGGCAGAGCCAGACCGAAGAGATGCAGGAAGTGGCAGCGGAGGTGAGCGGTCAACGTCAGCCAGCCGAGAGCTGGGAGATCGCTCTAACGTTGGGTGAAGTGCAATTGACCGGCTGGCTGACACAGGTGCAAGCTGATGGGCTGCTGCGCTGGCGTCCAGGCGTGCTGAATATGAATGATGGTCTGCTGTTGTGGCTGGAACATCTGGTGTATTGCGCGATGGGCGGCAGCGGCGCAAGCCGCATGTACGGTCGTAAGCAGAGCCATTGGCGCTTCATGGCGCTGCCTGCTGAACAAGCGCTGGCGCTACTGAATGACTATGTTGCGGGGTATCAGGCCGGATTAGTTCAGCCGATGATGCTGCTGAATAAATCCGGTGGTGCCTGGCTGGAAGCCAGCTTTGACAGCAAGTCGCACCAGTTGCTGGATGACGAAGCAACACAGAAAAAGGCACTTAACAAATTGCTGCAAGCCTGGCAGGGTGGTTTCCAGATCGAAGGCGAGGGCAGCGATCCCTATCTGCAGCGGTTAAGTCGTACATTGGATGATGATGCCGTGCAGGCAATTACTGCCGCCGCACGCCAGTGGTATTTGCCGGTGCGCCTGGCGCATCAACATGATGAATAGCAATGGGGTATGGTCTCGGTTGAGGTTGTTCCTGACACTATAAGAAAATGACTCTATTTAACCGCTGGGCACACAGCCAGCGGAAAAGGGTAACGTAAGGGGTTTAAATGCGGATTTACGCACGCTGGTTTGGAGCGCTGCTGCTGAGCACGTTAGCGCTGAATGCCTTTGCCGATACCGATCGCGGCTGGCAACCCATCAATGACACCATTCGTAAAAGCGATCACGATCCACGCAGTTATCAGGCGATTACGTTAAGTAACGGCATGATTGTGCTGCTAGTCTCAGATAACGAGGCGCCTAAATCGTTGGCGGCGCTAACCTTGCCGATCGGTTCACTGGATGATCCAAATCAACAGCTGGGTCTGGCGCACTACCTCGAACACATGGTGTTGATGGGCTCAAAGCGATATCCCCAGCCTGATAACCTCGCCGAGTTCCTGAAAAAACATGGTGGTAGCCATAATGCCAGCACGGCATCTTATCGCACGGCATTCTACCTGGAAGTGGAAAACGATGCGCTGCAGCCAGCGGTGGATCGCCTGTCCGATGCGATTGCTGAACCGCTACTCGATCCGATCAATGCCGATCGTGAGCGTCATGCGGTTAACGCTGAGCTGACGATGGCTCGCTCACGAGATGGCTTGCGCATGGCGCAGGTGGGTGCGGAAACCCTGAACCCGGCGCATCCGGGATCGCGTTATTCCGGCGGGAATCTCGATACGTTGAGCGACAAACCGGATAGCAAATTGCATCAGGCGCTGACCGATTTTTATCATAGCCATTACTCAGCCAATCTGATGAAGGCGGTAATCTACAGCAACAAGCCCTTGCCAGAGATGGCTGACATGGCGGCGAAAACCTTTGGTCGTGTTGCCAATCATCAGACCTCTGTGCCGAAGATTGAAGTACCGGTGGTGACCGCTGCGCAGAAGGGCGTCATTATCCACTACGTGCCCGCCCAGCCGCGCAAGCAGTTAAAAATTGAGTTCCGTATCCCGAACAATAGCAGCCAGTTCCGCAGTAAAACCGATACGCTGATCAGCTACGTTCTGGGTAATCGCAGCAAAAATACCCTTAACGATTGGCTGCAAAACCAAGGGCTAGCGGATGGCGTTAGTGCCGGAGCTGACCCAATGACCGAGCGCAACAGTGGCGTATTCGCCATCAGCGTGTCGTTAACCGACAAAGGCCTGGCGCAACGTGATGAAGTGGTGGCTGCGGTGTTTAGCTACCTCGATATGCTGCGGAGTAAAGGCATCAGCAAAGATTACTTCGACGAAGTCTCCCATGTGCTGGCGCTGGATTTCCGTTATCCATCGATCACGCGTGATATGGATTACATCGAGTGGCTGGTGGATACCATGCTGCGTGTGCCGGTTGAACATACCCTGGATGCGCCTTATCTGGCCGATCAATTTGATCCCGCCGCCATTAAAGCCCGTCTTGATGAAATGACGCCGCAGAACGCGCGTATCTGGTACATCAGCCCGAATGAGCCGCATAACAAAGAAGCCTACTTTGTGAATGCGCCGTATCAGGTAGATAAAATCAGCGCCGCGCAGTTCAGCGACTGGCAGCAACGTGCCACGCAGCTGCAGTTGTCGATTCCAACGCTGAACCCCTATATTCCCTCTGATTTCGCCATCATCCCTGCGGATAGCAAAACCTACGATCATCCGGTCGCGCTGACCAATGGCGACAGCATGCGTATCTACTGGATGCCAAGCCAGCAGTTTGCCAGTGAACCGAAAGCCGCTATCACCTTAGCACTGCGTAACAAATCTGCGATTAGCGATGCGCGTCAGCAGGTGCTGTTTGGTCTGAATGACTATCTCTCCAGCCTGGCGCTGGATGAGCTGAATTCGCAGGCCTCGGTTGGCGGTATCAGTTTTTCTGTCGGCGAAGATGATGGCATCGTGTTTAGCGCCAGCGGCTTTACCCAGCGTTTGCCTGAATTGCTAAAGAAGCTGGTGGAGGGTTACGCCACCTTTACACCGGATCAGCAGCAGCTGGAGCAGGCTAAATCCTGGTATCTGGATCAACTGGAAGCGGCAGAGAAGGGCAAAGCTTTTGAGCTGGCAATTCAGCCGATGCAAATGTTGTCGCAGTTGCCGTACACCCAGCGCGAAACGCGTCGCAATCTGGTGAAAGACATCACGCTGAAAGAGGTCACCGATTACCGTGATGCGCTGATCCATCATGCAACACCGGAGATGATGGTTGTGGGCAATCTCTCAGCGGACCGTGTGAAACAGCTCGGCGATGAGCTCCAGCAGCAATTGCAAAGTGATGGCCACGGCTACTGGCACAGTGATTATGTGACGGTGGATAAAGAGATGAAGGCCAACCTGCAGAAGGTGGGCAGCAGCACCGATTCGGCGCTGGCGGCACTGTATGTGCCGTTGGGTTATAGCGAATATCAGAGCATGGCGAACAGCACCATGCTGAGCCAGATCGTGCAGCCGTGGTTCTATAACCAATTGCGTACCGAAGAGCAGCTCGGCTATGCGGTGTTTGCTTATCAGATGCCGATTGGTCGCCAATGGGGCATCGGTTTCCTGCTGCAAAGTAACAGCAAACAGCCCGCGTTCTTACTGCAACGTTTCCAGGCGTTTTATCCGCAGGCTGAAACGCGTCTGCGCAGCATGAAACCGGAAGATTTCGCCCAGTATCAGCAGGCGTTAATCAATGATATGAAACAGCGCCCGCAAACGCTGGATGAAGAGGCGAACCGTTTTAACCGTGACTTTAAGCGTCAGAATTTTGCTTTCGATACGCGTGAAAAAGCGATTGAGCAAATTCAGCAGCTGACGCCAGCCGGCCTCGCCGACTTTTTCCATCAGGCGGTATTCACGCAGCAAGGGATGGCGATGATTTCCCAGATTGGCGGCAGCCATGATGGCGCGACCAAAAATGATTACGCGCAATTGCCAGGCTGGACCACGTGGGATGAAGTTCAAAAGCTGCAGCAATCGTTGCCCGTAAAGAGTGATGCGCAATGAGTTTGCTCCCTGAATCGCTCAATCCTCTGACGTTGCCGCTGCGCGGTGAGCGTCTGATTGAGGCCTCAGCCGGTACGGGTAAAACTTTTACCATCGGCCTGCTCTACCTGCGGTTTCTGCTCGGATTAGGCGGACAAAATGCCTGGTCGCGTCCGTTGTCGGTTGAAGAGATTTTGGTCGTGACCTTTACCGAGGCCGCTACTGCGGAATTGCGCGGGCGTATTCGCGCGAACATACATGAGCTGCGGCTGGCCTGCCTGCGTGGCGTCAGCAGCAATCCGATGCTGATGCAGTTATTGCAGGAAATTCCGCAACCCGCCGACGCGGCTTCGCTTCTGCTGGCCGCTGAACGCCAGATGGATGAAGCGGCCATCTTCACCATCCACGGTTTCTGCCAGCGCATGCTGAACCTCAATGCTTTTGAGTCCGGTATGCTGTTTGAGCAGCAGCTGATTGAAGATGAACAACTGCTGCTGCGCCAGGCGACCGCCGATTTCTGGCGTCGTCACTGCTATCCATTAACGCTGGATGTCGCGCGGGTGATCGTCAGCGAATGGAGCGGCCCTGAGCAGTTGCTTTCCACTTTACGTCCGTGGTTGCAGGGCGAATCGCCCAGCCTACGTCTGCCGCCAGCCGACAGTGAAACCCTGGGCTCGCGCCACAGTGAAAACCTTGCGCGAATAGCCGCGATGAAAGCGCAATGGCTGGCGGTGGGTGAAGAGGTGCTGACGCTGGTGGGGCAATCCGATGTGGATAAGCGCAGCTACAGCAGCAAAAATTTGCCGGTTTGGTTCAATAAAGTCAGCTTCTGGGCGCAAAGCGAAACGCGCGATTATCAGGTGCCCGCCGAACTGGCGCGTTTTGGTCAGCGCATGCTCGAAGAGAAGACCAAAAAGGGCAATCCGCCGCAACACCGTTTGTTCGATGCCGTCGACACTTTCCTTGCCCAGCCGCTGTCATTGCGCGATCTGGTGATTGCGCGCGCGCTGGTGGAGATCCGCGCCGCGGTGCGCAAAGAGAAACGTCAGCAGGCGCTGTTAGGCTTTGATGATTTGCTGAGTCGGCTTGACGAAGCACTGCAACAGCCCAGCGGTGAGCAGCTGGCGCAGGCGATTCGCCAGCGCTTCCCGGTGGCGCTCATCGATGAGTTTCAGGACACCGATCCGCTGCAATACCGTATTTTCCGTACGCTTTATATCAATCAGCCAGCGCATGCGCTGCTGTTAATTGGCGATCCCAAACAGGCGATTTACGCCTTTCGTGGCGCGGATATCTTTACCTATATTCGGGCGCGTAACGAAGTCAGTGCGCACTACACGCTCGACACCAACTGGCGCTCATCGCCCGCGATGGTCAATAGCGTCAATCAGCTGTTTACGCGCCTCGACGCACCATTCTTGTTCGCCGATATTCCGTTCTTACCGGTGCAGTTCGCACCACCGAACCAGCAGTTGTCACTCAGTATCGACCAGGTAGAGCAAGCGGCGTTACGCTTCTGGCTACAGCCGGGCGAAGGGTGCAGCGTTGGCGATTATCAGCAATGTATGGCGCAGCAGTGTGCGGCCGATATTAGCCGCTGGCTGCAGGCCGGGCAGCAGCAGCGCGCGATGCTGGGCAAGGCACCCAATTTGCGGCCAGTACAAGCCTCTGATATCACTGTGCTGGTGCGCAGCCGTAACGAAGCAAATTTGATTCGCGAAGCCTTGAATTTGCTCGGTATTCCCTCGGTTTACCTCTCAAACCGCGACAGCGTTTACACCACACCAGAAGCGCGTGAACTGTTATGGCTGTTGCAGGCGGTGCTGGCGCCGGAGCAGGAGCGCATGCTGCGCACCGCGCTGGCCACCTCGCTGTTTGCATTTGACGCCTCACAGCTTGATGCGCTGGATCAGGATGCACGCGGCTGGGATGAACTGGTTGATACCTTTGCCCGCTGGCAACTGATATGGCAGCAACGCGGCGTGTTACCGATGCTGCGCGAGATGATGCTGGAGCGCCAACTGGCGGAGAACCTGCTGGCATCGGAGAACGGTGAGCGACGCCTGACCGATTTACTGCATCTGGGTGAACTGCTGCAGGAAGCGGCTGCGCAGCTGGATAGTCCGCATGCGCTGGTGCGACATCTGGCGCAGCAGATTGCGCGTCCGGACAGCCAGTCGGCGAGTCAGCAACTGCGCCTGGAGAGCGACCGTCATCTGGTGCAAATCGTCACTATCCACAAATCCAAAGGGCTGCAATATCCGTTAGTGTGGCTGCCGTTTGCCGCCGGATTCCGCGAAGCAGATACCGCGCTTTATCACGACCGTGAGAATTTTGGCGCGATATTGGATCTGCAAGCCGATGAGGAAAGCCTGGCGTTAGCCGAACAGGAGCGTCTGGCGGAGGATTTACGCCTGCTTTACGTGGCGTTGACCCGTTCAATTTATCACTGCAGTGTTGGCGTCGCGCCGCTGTTTCGTGGTACGCGCAAGAAAGAAGGCGAGAGCGATTTACACAAAAGCGCACTGGGTTTCCTGTTGCAGCGTGGCGCAGCCGCGACGGCGGAACAGCTCGGCATATTACTGCATGATATGGACGCAGTGGGCACCGATGTGGTGCTGGTGGAGGATATTCAAGCCGAGCGTTGGCAAGTGGATGCCGTTGCCGATAGTAAACTTGGCGCGCGTGCCGTAACGCGAGTGCTGGTCGATCCGTGGCGCGTCACCAGCTACTCTGGCTTGCAGCAGCACAGTTCTCATCGTCTGCTTGAGGTGATGCCGAATTTCGATGTTGAAGCGGCAGGCGAAGAGGATCGTGAAGAAGCGCTGGATGCGGCGCTGACGCCACACCATTTCCCACGCGGTGCTGCGCCAGGCACGTTTTTGCATGAGCTGTTCGAATCGCTGGATTTCCCGCAGCCGCCTTCTGAAGAGCAGCTGGCGCAACATCTGCAGCAGAACGGCTATCCGCTGCACTGGCAGTCGATGCTCAGCGCGTGGATCGCTCGCGTGTTGAGCACGCCACTCAATGCGCAGGGCATTCATCTGGCGCAGGTGCAGAGCAGCGATCGTTTGGTGGAGATGGCGTTCTATCTGCCGATTGATAATGTGCTGACCGCACGTGAATTGAGCGAGTTGATCTCTCAGGATGCGTTATCGGCGCAGGCTCCGCCGCTTGATTTCCGCCAGGTGCAGGGCATGTTGAAGGGCTTTATCGATCTGGTGTTTCGCTGGCAGGGCAAATACTACCTGCTGGATTACAAATCCAATTGGCTTGGCGACAGCCATGAAGCCTATACGCCGCAGGCGATGGCGCAGGCGATGATCGAGCACCGCTACGATTTGCAGTACCAACTCTACACGCTGGCCTTGCATCGTTATTTACAGCATCGCGTGCCGGATTATGACTATGAGCAGCATTTCGGCGGCGTATTTTATCTCTTCCTGCGTGGCATGGATGGCAGTTCGCCAGACAACGGCGTGTTCCACACCCGTCCGACTTTCGACTTCGTTTCACAACTGGATAGCCTGTTTCGCGGGCCGGGAGCAACAGCATGAGCAGTATGACCGCGCTTTTAGCCCAGGCGGCTGAATTACGTTTGCTGCGCTCGCTGGACGTCCAGTTTGCCCAACTGCTGGCTGATGATGAGCAACCGGCACGTTTGCTGCTGGCGGCGTGCCTGAGTGCGGAGGCGGGTGATGGGCATGTCTGTTTGCCGTTATCACAGCTAAGTCGCGATAACCTCTTTAAAGGGCGTCATGCGGAGTTGGCCTACGCCATCTGGCAAGCCGCGGGGGAACCACAGGATTGGCCTGCGCTTTTAGAGGGCTGGTCGGCGCTCAGTCGCAGCGATCAGGCGGCGCCAATCGTGTTGAGCGAAGACCGTCTCTATCTACATCGCTTGTGGCACCACGAAGGGCAGGTGGCGCGCTTCTTCCAGTCGCAGGCTTCGTCACAGCCTTTTGCGCCGGAACAGGTCAGGGAAGTGCTGGATGAGTTGTTTGGCAGCGAGCCAGATAACTGGCAGAAAATTGCGGCTGCTGTGGCGCTGACGCAGAAAACGGCGGTGATCTCGGGCGGCCCCGGTACTGGAAAAACCACCACGGTGGCAAAACTGCTGGCGGCGCTGATTCGTCTTAGCGCGGGCGCGTTACGTATCCAGTTAGCAGCGCCAACCGGTAAAGCGGCGGCACGTCTCACCGAGTCGCTGGGCAAGGCGCTGCAAAAACTGCCGGTGAGCGAGGCGGAACGGCAGCGTTTCCCGGCCGATGCCACTACGCTACACCGCTTGTTAGGCGCGCAGCCGGAAACGCAGCGTCTGCGCTATCACGCCGGGAACCCGCTGCATCTGGATGTGCTGGTGGTCGATGAAGCCTCCATGGTGGATCTCGGCATGATGGCGAACCTTATCGCCGCATTGCCCTCGCAGGCGCGCGTGGTATTTCTCGGCGACCGCGATCAGCTGGCATCGGTGGAGGCGGGTGCCGTGCTCGGCGATATCTGTCGCTGCGCCGAAGCCGGTTACAGTCCCGTGCGTGCTGCGCAGTTAAGCGAACTCACCGGCAGTCAGGTAGCGGGCATCGATGACATCAACGCGCCTGCCGTGCGCGACGCGATTTGTCTGCTGCGTAAAAGTTACCGCTTTGACGCCAATTCCGGCATTGGCCAATTGGCCGCCGCGGTTAACGCCGGTGATGCAAAAGCGGTGGAAGCGGCATTTCAGGCAGGATTCAGCGATATCACTCGCCAACCATTGAATGATGCTGACGCTTATCAGGCGATGCTAACGGAGATTGCGGCAGGGTATCAGCCATTCCTTAAGCTGATTAGCCAGCGTGCTGAGCCGGCGAAAATTATCGCGGCGTTTGGAGGTTATCAACTGCTGTGCGCACTGCGTGAAGGGCCATTTGGCGTGCAGGGACTGAACCAACGTATTGAGCAAAAGCTGATGCAGTTACAGCTGATTCGCCGTCCAACCGGCGGCAGTCGCTGGTATCAGGGACGTCCGGTGATGGTGACGCGTAACGACAGCGCGCTGGGGCTGTTTAACGGCGATATCGGCATTACGCTGTTCGATGATGAAGGTCTGCTGAAAGTGTTCTTCCCGTTACCCGATGGCAGCATTAAAGCGGTACAGCCCAGCCGCTTGCCGACGCACGATACCGCATGGGCGATGACGGTGCATAAATCGCAGGGTTCGGAGTTCGATCATACGGCGTTGGTGATGCCGGCGCAGTTTCTGCCGGTGTTAACGCGCGAACTGATTTACACGGCGATCACTCGCGCGCGTAAGCAGCTAACGTTGTACAGCGATGAAAGCGTGTTTCGCCGTGCGGTGCAGCTGCGCACCCAGCGGCGTAGCGGATTGCTGGAGCGGTTGAGCGGGGAATAAACCCGGGTCGGCATAAATGCCGCCCCTACAAAACCGTCGTAGGGTCGCCATTCATGGCGACCTCTTCCCGATGCACATAAAAGCCCATCAGCAGGCGTTACCCTAAATCCGCCATCAACACTTTCGAACGGCGCTGATAGTTATACATCTGCTTTTTGCTCTCAGGCAGCGACTCAATATCCACCGGCGTAAATCCGCGTTCCTGGAACCAGTGAATGCTGCGCGTGGTTAAGACAAAGAGCTTTTTTAGCCCCATCTGGCGCGCCTGAAGCGCCACGCGGTCCAGAAGCAGTTCACCACGCGACGAGCTGCGATAATCCGGATGCACTGCCACACAGGCCATCTCACCAATCTGCTCATCCGGGAACGGATAGAGCGCGGCGCAGGCAATAGTCAGGTTATCGCGCTGAATAATCGTGAACTTATCAATCTCCATCTCCAGCTGTTCACGGGAACGGCGCACCAGAATACCTTGCTGCTCCAGTGGGCGGATCAGCTCGAGAATGCCGCCGATATCGTTGATGTTGGCGCGACGAATCTGTTCAGCGGACTCCATCACAATCTGCGTTCCGATACCGTCGCGCGAGAACAGTTCTTGCAGCAACGCACCGTCTTCCTGATAGCTGATCAGGTGGCTGCGCCGCACGCCGCTACGGCAGGCTTTTACCGCACCGCGTAAGAAACGCACGGTGCCAGAGAGGAAATCGCCGTCGCTCTCCATCTCGTCGATGCGCGCCTGGGCTTCGTTCGGGAACAGTTCGGAAATAATCGCGCCTTCACGGTTAGTCACGCCCTGCTCGGAGCAGAAACCAATCATCTTCTCGGCCTTCAATTTGATAGCCAGCTGCGTCGCCACTTCTTCAGAAGTCAGGTTAAAACTCTCGCCGGTGACAGAAACCGCTACCGGACCGAGCAGCACAATCGCATCGTTGTCCAACTGACGATGAATAGCGTCTTCATCAATACGACGAATACGGCCGCTGTGGCAGTAATCAACGCCATCATCCACGCCCAGCGGCTGCGCGATAATGAAGTTGCCGCTCACCACATTAATATGCGCGCCTTGTAGCGGCGTGTTGTTAAGGCTCATCGACAGTCGCGCGGTGATATCCAGCTGTAAACGACCGGCCGCCTGCTTCACCAATTCCAGCGACTGCGCATCGGTTACGCGCGTGTGTTTGTGATAAATCGGTTCCAGTTGTTGTTGGGCCATGCTGGCGTCAATCTGCGGACGCGCACCATAAACCACCACTAAGCGAATGCCGAGACTATGCAGCAGACCGATATCATTAACGATGCTTGAGAAGTTCTCATGCTCGATGGCCTCGCCACCCAACATGATGACAAAGGTCTTGTCACGATGGGTATTTATATAGGGAACGGTATGGCGAAAACCCTGAACCAGTTCTGTACTGCGTTCCTTCACGGCAAAGCCCTCTGTGCATGTTTATTCGTAATTTTCGTATTTTTATGCTCTTTTGCCGGTTATTGCAAGCGCCGGGCCTGACGTTACTTTACGATTTTCCTGATGCAACACGTGCTAACAGACTGCATTATCTGGGTTTTCCGGCAAGACAAGACAATTCTCATCGAACAAAGTTTTCACTTTCTTGCCATCAAGTGACGATTTTTTAGACATTACACAGTAGTTGGAGCGGCATGTCCGAAGCTTTTACACGACGACGATTATTACAGGGCGCAGGCGCACTATTCATGCTTAGCGTCACGCGCACCGGCCTGGCTGCCAGTCAGCATATTGTGGCGGTGCGTATCTGGCCATCATCGACTTACTCCCGCGTTACATTGGAATCAAACGTTCCCCTCAAGTACAAGCAGTTCACGCTGAGTAATCCCGATCGTCTGGTTATTGATATTGAAAATATGCACATTAATCCGGTACTGAAAGGGGTGGATAGACTGGTGCGTGTGGACGATCCCTACATCAAAACCGCGCGCGTTGGCCAGTTTGATGCCAGCACGGTACGGCTTGTGCTGGAGGTGAAGCGTAGCATCGCACCAAAGACCTTCACGCTGGCGCCGGTGGCGGGTATTAAGCACCGCTTAGTGGTTGATCTCTATCCGAGTCAGCAGTCGCGCGAAGAGGATCCGCTACTGGCATTACTGCAGGATTACAATCAGGGCGATCTCGAGCGCGATCAGCCAGTACAGGCGGCGCTGCCGGGGAAAGCGGGGCGCGATCGACCGATTATCATCATGATCGATCCCGGACATGGCGGTGAAGATCCCGGTGCGCATGGCAAATACAAAACGCGTGAGAAAGATATTGTGTTGAAGATCGGTCGCTATCTGAAGGCGCTGATCGACAAAGAGCGCAACATGAAAGCCTACATGACGCGTAATGAGGATGTGTTCATCCCGCTGCGTGTGCGGGTGGCGAAAGCGCGCAAGCAGCGTGCGGATCTGTTTATTTCGATCCACGCCGATGCCTTTACCAGTCGTGCCGCGCGCGGCTCATCAGTATTTGCGCTCTCAACCCGCGGCGCAACCTCCGCGGCGGCGCGTTTTCTGGCGCAAACGCAGAATGAGGCTGATTTGATTGGTGGCGTTAGCATGAGTGGCGACCGTTATCTTGATCACACCATGTTCGATATGGTACAGCGGCAAACCATTAGCGACAGCCTAAAGTTTGGCAAAGAAGTCTTGTCGCGCATGGGGCACATCAACCATTTGCACAAGCGTACGGTCGATCAGGCCGGATTCGCGGTGCTTAAAGCGCCGGATATTCCCTCCATTCTGGTAGAAACCGCGTTTATTAGTAATGTAGAAGAGGAGCGGAAGCTGCGTACGGCGCGCTATCAGCATCAGGTCGCTGAGGCGATTCTGCAGGGTATTAAGGCGTATTTTGATAAGGGCGCGGCGCTGGCACATCGCTAAAAAACGGATGGCGGTGGCCATCCGTTTTATCTTTCAGTGATTAAGCGAAGGGCAGGGAAGCTTGTTCTTCATCTGCCGCCGTCAGCGGGAGTGCTGCGATCTCGATACCAACAGCATCACTTTGCGTCGTGAGATCACTCTGGTTGAGAACCAGAGTGGCAACTTCAGGCTGCTCAATATCCTGTGCAAACAGACTGGTTTCGTCTTCAATCAGCAAGTCATTCACACTATAGATGCCGCCACCCCAACCTTTGCCGGGTATTTTCTGCGCCGCAATGCTGAAGTTGAAAGGCTCGCTGGTTTGTCCGTCCGCGAAGGCCGTTATTGCATGCTGGCCTGCGTCCAGCGCCGTAGTGAGTTCATAATTCCATTTACCTTGCTCATCTGCTTGTACAAAGCCAAGGAATTTAGTGCCTTCCAGAAGCAGGATGTTAGCAAAAGCCGCGCTTTTACCGCTGATCCACGGCGTGGAATCATTAGACAAGCCATTTTCAGGAATAGTATCAAAAGTCTGACCATCCACCAGGTAATCAATCGTCACGGGCTGAATAAACGTCCCAGCTTCAATTGTCAGGGTGAATTGGGCGGTTTGATTATCAGCACGCACTTCCAGCGTTTGCGTGCCCAGCTCAAGATCTTTGAAAGCAGTAATACTCCACTCACCAAAGCCGTTAGTAATTGTTCCACCAATCGGTTCATTGCTGCCTTCAACGAACAGATAAATCGCTGAACCCGGTGCCGCTTTGCCCGTAAAGTTAGGGCGCAGATCGTTGGTTTTTCCGTTTTCTGGAATACCTTCATACGTTAATAAATCAAAGGCACCAGTGAAGGTTAATGTATAATCAGGGGGCGTGGTATCAATGGTTAAATTAATGTCTGAGCTGTATTTTCCGTTAATAAATGCACGGAAGTTATAGCTGCCATCATTAATATCGTATTCTGGTTTAACGTTCCAGTTGCCATAAATATCCGTATTTCCTGAGGCAACTACATTATTATTTTCATCTACCAGCAAGACCTTCGCATTAGCCGGACCTTTTCCCCGGAAGCTGGGACGGGCGTCATTAGTGTGATTACCATCGTGAAGCACGCTGCTATCGCTATAAACCTGAGTAATCTCCACAGGAATTTCGCTATTGTTACCTTCAACAATCAGGTTGATGGGGGCGCCTGGCGCAAAGCCATAACCTGCTTGTTTCACCATGAAATTGTGGTTGCCAGCAGAAATAACATCGGATAAGTCGGCAGTCCAGGTTCCTAAACGTCCCGCTTGCGTGGTGAATAAAAGTTTACCGTTGTCGTAAATTTCTATTTTGGCATAGGCGTAGGCGAAGCCGGATAATAACACATCCCCCGTGTTATCCGTTGAACCAGGATTAATTGAGCTCCACTCATTTCCCACTTTGTGTCGGATATCATCTACGACAACTTCACCAGGTTGAAACTGTGGGCGTGGCCATAAGTTTCTGTAAAAACCCGAAGAGTAAAATTTATTAGAATAAGCCATTTTTAATTTCTCACTGTGCCTGGACAACGCCCGATGCGTTATCAATGGGTGCAGTGTTACGAAAATGAGAAATTGAAAACCTGAGACTTGTCCCGATAAAAATTAACGAAAATGTTTACCTGAGGAATTCATAATTACATCATTAAAAACATGATGTTATGATATTTTAATAGTATAAACATTTTGTGAATCTACCCATGCGCGTTGAGTTTTATGGCAGATAACATGGAGGGGACAGCGATAAAGTGTAAAAACAAAAAAACACCCGTTAAGGTGTTTAAATGATTGGTTGCGGGGGCCGGATTTGAACCGACGACCTTCGGGTTATGAGCCCGACGAGCTACCAGGCTGCTCCACCCCGCGTCCGTCTGCCGCATTACGCGACTTTTCACATTGTATTCTTCTTAAGACNAGGATTAATTGAGCTCCACTCATTTCCCACTTTGTGTCGGATATCATCTACGACAACTTCACCAGGTTGAAACTGTGGGCGTGGCCATAAGTTTCTGTAAAAACCCGAAGAGTAAAATTTATTAGAATAAGCCATTTTTAATTTCTCACTGTGCCTGGACAACGCCCGATGCGTTATCAATGGGTGCAGTGTTACGAAAATGAGAAATTGAAAACCTGAGACTTGTCCCGATAAAAATTAACGAAAATGTTTACCTGAGGAATTCATAATTACATCATTAAAAACATGATGTTATGATATTTTAATAGTATAAACATTTTGTGAATCTACCCATGCGCGTTGAGTTTTATGGCAGATAACATGGAGGGGACAGCGATAAAGTGTAAAAACAAAAAAACACCCGTTAAGGTGTTTAAATGATTGGTTGCGGGGGCCGGATTTGAACCGACGACCTTCGGGTTATGAGCCCGACGAGCTACCAGGCTGCTCCACCCCGCGTCCGTTTGACGCGTTACACACACTTCACATTGTCTCTTCATTTAAAAATAATTGGTTGCGGGGGCCGGATTTGAACCGACGACCTTCGGGTTATGAGCCCGACGAGCTACCAGGCTGCTCCACCCCGCGTCCGTGGATGCGCACTATACTCTGGACGCGCGGCGATGCAACCCCTTTTTGAGACAAAGCGCT
Organism: Enterobacter ludwigii; assembly: GCA_900068845.1. Classification (GTDB taxonomy): domain Bacteria; phylum Pseudomonadota; class Gammaproteobacteria; order Enterobacterales; family Enterobacteriaceae; genus Pantoea; species Pantoea ludwigii_A. Next base: position 87,920 of record CEFQ01000002.1, on the reverse strand, counting down.
AAATTTACAGTCAGTTGGTGAATAAACTCGCCATTGGGTGAATTATTATACAGATGTGAGCGCAACCGCTTGTCGCAGATTTCAATCTCTCGGCCCCTTTGCTATCGTCGCCGGGCAAACAATCGATAAAAAGAGAAGGTTATGAAAGGACATTGGGCGAAGTATGCACTTACTGGCGCATTTATCGCGCTGTTAGCGGGCTGTAGTTCTAAACCGACCGACCGGGGTCAACAATATATAGATGGCAAGCTGGAGCAGCCGCTCGGGCTGGTCAATCAGCCGAATGCCAAAGGACGTCCGGTGAACGGCAAAGACTTTAGCGATCAGGTAGTGCAGATTCAAACTACCTCTTCCGGTCTGTTTGGCCGCAATAACGGCACCTATAGCGCAATCCAGAACTGGCTGCTTTCTGGCGCCGATACGCGTCAGCTCAATCAGTTTGGTTTGAATGCTTATCAGATGGAGGGCACCGACAATTATGGCAACGTGCAATTTACTGGCTATTACACGCCGGTAGTGGAAGCGCGTTATACGCGTCAGGGCGAGTTCCAGTATCCCATTTATCGTATGCCACCGCGCCCGCGCGGGCAGAAACTGCCGAGCCGCGCTTCTATCTATAATGGTGGACTCGACGACCGTTACATTATTGCTTACAGCAACTCGCTGATTGATAACTTCATGATGGATGTGCAGGGCAGTGGCTACGTCGATTTTGGTGACGGACGTCCGTTGCGCTTCTTTGGTTACGGCGGCAAAAACGGCTGGGCTTACCACAGCGTCGGTAAAGAGTTGATCGATCGTGGTGAAGTGAAGCGCGAAGATATGTCGATGCAGGCGATTCGTCAGTGGGCGCAGGATCATTCGCCAGCAGAAGTTCGCTCGGTACTGGAAACCAACCAATCCTTCGTCTTCTTTAAACCTGAAGAGTATGTGCCGGTGCGCGGTGCCAGCGCGGTTCCGCTGATTGCCAAGGCGTCAGTCGCCTCCGATCGTTCACTGATTCCAGCCGGAACTGTGCTGTTGGCAGAAGTGCCGCAGCTGAATGAGAAGGGGAAATTTAACGGCAAATATGAGATGCGCCTGATGGTGGCGCTGGATGTCGGGGGGGCAATTAAGGGCCAGCACTTCGATATCTATCAGGGCGTTGGTCCGGATGCGGCGCATCTGGCTGGTTTCTACAACCATTATGGCCGCGTCTGGGTGCTGAAAGCCGCGCCGGGCACTGGTCAGCCGGTATTTAGCAACCCACAAAATGGCAACAACGGTTCGCTGCTGTTAGGGTCTAATTAATGTCTCGTTTTCCCGGAAAGGTTTGGTTATGACAGTAGTAAGCGACGCCTGGCGACAACGTTTTGGCGGCACGGCGCGTCTGTATGGGCAGGACGCGCTTCAGCGTTTTGCCGACGCGCACTTTTGCGTGATTGGTATTGGCGGCGTGGGGTCGTGGGCGGCGGAAGCATTAGCGCGCACCGGCATCGGTAAAATTACCCTGATTGATATGGACGATGTCTGTATCACCAATACCAATCGCCAGATTCACGCGTTGCAGGGCAAAGTGGGCCAGGCGAAAACCGAAGTGATGGCCGAGCGTATGCGCGCTATCAATCCGGAATGCGAGGTGATTTGTATCGATGACTTCATCACGCCAGAGAATACCGCCGAACTGCTCTCTGCGGGTTTTGACTATGTGATTGATGCGATTGACAGCGTGCGCCCCAAAGCCGCGTTGATTGCCTGGTGTCGTCGCAATAAGATCCCGCTGATTACCACCGGCGGCGCGGGCGGTCAAATCGATCCCACGCAGATTCAGGTTAGCGATTTGGCGAAAACCATTCAGGATCCGCTGGCGGCCAAGCTGCGTGAGAGATTGAAAGGGGATTTCGGCGTAGTGAAGAACAGTAAAGGGAAACTCGGTATCGACTGCGTATTCTCGACGGAAGCGCTGATGTATCCGCAGCCGGACGGCAGCGTCTGCACCTCACGTTCCACCGCAGAAGGCCCGAAACGTATGGACTGTGCCGCTGGTTTCGGTGCGGCCACCATGGTCACCGCCACCTTCGGTTTTGTGGCGGTTTCGCATGCGCTAAAGAAGTTTCTCGCCAGGGCGGTGCGTCAAACAGCCTGAGTGTGCTGACGCGCCGCGCGTTGCACCGCATCGGCCAGCGCCTGTAAGCCACTGCTGCGCGACGCACTAAGCTGCGCGCGCAGGCCTAAGGTATCAAACAACGCCAGCGGATCTTGCCGCAGCAAGTCGGCTGGCGTTTTGCCTTCCACTGCCGTCAGTAACACCGCCAGCAATCCGCGCACGATGCGTCCTTCACTGTCGCCATAAAAATGCAGCGTGCCGTTGTTCAACAGCTGGCTGCTTAGCCATACGCGGTTTTCACAGCCGCTGAGCTCGATATCCGCCGTCTTTAATGCTTCCGATAACGTAGGCAGCTGACGGCTAAGTTGAATCAACTGGCGATAGCGATCTTCCCATTGATGGAACTGGGTGAATTTTTCCGTCAGGCTGGCTGCGGTAATCAGATCGCCAAACGGATGCGGGGCAAGCAGAGTTGATGTCATGGGCTTATTCACTTAGTAAGTCGACGGCATGATGCATGGCGCGCACCAGCGCATCCACGTCCTGCAGATTATTATATGGGGCGAACGAGACGCGCAGCGTGCCAGTGACGCCAAGCGCTGCCATAAGCGGCTGCGCGCAGTGCTGCCCTGCGCGCAATGCGATGCCGTGCTCGGCGAGTAGTGTGACGATATCACTGTGATGAATGCCTGCAATATCAAACGCCAGCAGGCTGGCATTACCACAACGGAAGCTGCGGAAACCGGGAATGTCGCTCAGCTGCTCTTCGGCCAGGCTCGCCAGCTGCTGGCTCCACATTTCGGCCTTTTCGGCATGATGCTGCGCCAGCCATTCCAGCGCAGCGCTCAAACCCACCACGCCTGCGACATTGGGGGTTCCGGCTTCAAAACGCCACGGCACTGGCTGCGGCGTGAAACCGTTGAAATCGACTTGCGTCAGCATTTTGCCGCCGCCGTGCCACGGATTCATCGCGTCCAGTAATTCAGCTTTGCCATACAGCACGCCAATGCCCATTGGTCCGTATAGCTTATGGCCGGAAAAGGCATAGAAATCGATATCCAGCGCCTGTACGTCCGGTGGGCAATGCACCACGCCTTGCGCACCATCGACCATGACTTTGGCGCCCACGTCATGGGCTAAGCGGATCGCCTGGGCGAGATCCGGACAGCCGCCGGTAACATTCGACATCTGGCCGACGGCCAGCAATCGGGTGCGAGAATTAAGCAATGCCGGGAGCTGCGCGATATCGGGCAACCGATCGTCGCCCAGCGGCCATTTCACCACTTTCGCACCTCTGGCCTGCGCCAACATTAGCCACGGCACCAGATTGGCATGATGTTCAGCTTCGCTGACCACAATTTCATCGCCTGCTTGCAGTCGCGGGGCTAGCCAGCTGTTGGCCACCAGATTGATCGCTTCGGTGGTGCCACGCGTCCAGACAATCTGCCGATCGTCTGCCGCATTGAGCCAGCGCGCCACTAAACCGCGTGCCTGTTCATACTTTTCCGTTAACGCGCGGGCAGCAGCGAACTGGCTGCGGTGCACGGTGCCTGCGCTTAAGCTGTAGAACTGAGCGGTCGCGTCAATTACCGCCTGCGGTTTAAGCGCCGTGGCGGCGCTATCGAGATAAATGCCGGCATCGCGCATTGCGGGAAACTGCTGACGAAAGGTTGTTGGGGAAAAAATGGTCATACTCGGCCCACTATTAATCATGTTAGGACCAGGCTGAAAGCTAGCCTGTTGCCTGGCAAAGCTGGAAAAGCGCGTTATGCTAATTATTGCAAGGTTTGAACCGAAACCCGCATAACGCATCGCTATTCATAGTCGATTTCACTGGCGCTACCGTTGATGAGCGCATGCGGGTGGTTTAATGCAATCAATCTGCAAGGAGATAGAAGATGAATAAACTCACCGCAGTGCTGGCCGTATGTACTCTGGCCTTTACCCTGTCCGCCTGTTCCAGCAATTACGTGATGCACACTAACGATGGTCGCACTATCGTAGCCGACGGCAAACCTAAAGTTGATGACGAAACCGGTATGATCAGCTATCAGGATGCCAATGGCAACAAGCAGCAGATTAACCGCTCGGACGTCAAAGAGATGGTGGAGATGGGGCAGTAAGTAGAGAGATAAAAAATTTCCGGGAGAAATTATTAACGTCGCTTTGCGACGGCCCGGAAGGTGACGCACAGGGATGTGCGGCATAAAAAAAAGCACCGCAATTTGCGGTGCTATTTAAAATCACTATGGACAGACAGGGTAAATCTACAGGAATTAAAAGCTTGATCTGCAAGCGTCAGATCAAAATGCAAACACAACATCACGACCACAAGCCAAAAGCTCTCCAAAAGTCTGCGATCTCTCGCACGTTTCCAGAAATCTTTTCGTTCCGGCTCAGGAAGTGCGGCAACTATAGGTATTTGCTGGAGCTTCCTCAACGGACAAATTATAATGTCTCGGATTAAAAAAACTAATACGTAGCGACTTTGTATAAGTTGAAGTATTACCTTGTCAATCCGGATACGGAAAACCATGTCTAAACGCCTTCCGCCGCTTAATGCTTTACGCGTCTTCGATGCTGCTGCCCGTCATTTGAGCTTCACCAAAGCCGCCGAAGAGCTGTTTGTTACCCAGGCTGCTGTCAGCCATCAGATCAAATCTCTGGAAGATTTCCTCGGTCTAAAGCTGTTTCGCCGGAGGAATCGTTCGCTTTTACTGACAGAAGAAGGTCAAAGCTACTATTTAGATATTAAGGAGATTTTCTCTGCCCTGAACGATGCGACGCGCAAGTTACAGGCGCGCAGTGCCAAAGGTGCGCTCACCGTCAGTTTGCTGCCGAGCTTCGCCATTCAGTGGCTGGTGCCACGTCTTTCCAGCTTTAATATGGCTTATCCGGGCATCGACGTGCGTATCCAGGCGGTGGACCGTGACGAGGAGAAATTGGCGGACGATGTTGACGTGGCGATTTTCTACGGTCGCGGCAATTGGCCAGGCCTGCGGGTTGAGAAATTGTATGCCGAATATTTGCTGCCGGTCTGCTCACCGATGCTGCTGACGGGTGATAATCCACTCAAATCGCCGGCTGATTTGGCGCACTGCACGCTATTGCATGATGCATCGCGTCGCGACTGGCAATCCTACACCCGCCAGCTTGGCTTGCAGCACATTAACGTGCAACAGGGCCCGATCTTCAGCCACAGCGCGATGGTACTGCAGGCGGCCATTCATGGCCAGGGTGTGGCGCTGGCCAATAATGTGATGGCGCAGAGTGAAATTGAAGCCGGTCGTCTGGTCTGTCCTTTTAATGACGTATTGGTCAGTAAAAATGCTTTTTATCTGGTTTGTCATGACAGCCAGGCAGAACTGGGTAAAATAGCCGCCTTTCGTCAGTGGATCCTGGAAAAAGCGGCCAATGAACAAGAAAAATTCCGTTTTCGCTACGATCACTAATGCATTGATGGCCGCACAGTGATGTGCGTATTACCTTGAGGATTCTTTGATGTCCAGTCGTGCCATGTTTGTTTTTGCTGCCATTAGCGGATTTTTGCTGGTGGCGTTTGGTGCTTTCGGGGCGCACGTGCTGAGTCAATCACTCGGCCCAGCCGAAATGGCGTGGATACATACCGGCCTTGAATATCAGGCGTATCACACGCTGGCGGTGATTGGCCTGGGTGCCGCCATGCTGCGTCGCGCCAATATCTGGTTTTACTGGAGTAGTGCCGCTATGGCGCTCGGTACCGTGCTGTTCAGTGGCAGCCTCTATTGTCTGGCGCTGTCGCACATGAAGTTTTGGGTTTTTGTTACGCCAGTAGGAGGTTTGTGCTTCCTTATTGGCTGGTTCTTGATGTTGATTGGCGCACTGCGTCTGAAACGAAAGGCAGATCGCCATGAATAAAGTATTGCTCTATTGCCGTCCGGGATTTGAGAAAGAGTGCGCGGCAGAAATCAGCGCGAAAGCCGCTGAGCGTGAGATTTACGGCTTCCCGCGCGTCAAAGATGACTCGGGTTACGTGCTGTATGAATGCTATCAGCAGGAAGATGCTGAAAAGCTGATCCAAACGCTGCCGTTTGCTGAGCTAATCTTTGCACGTCAAATGCTGGTGGTCGGTGAACTGCTGCGCGATTTGCCGCCGGAGGATCGTATCACTCCTATTGTCGGCATGCTGACCGGTGTGGTGGAAAAGGGCGGTGAACTGCGGGTTGAGGTGCCGGATACCAATGAGGCGAAGGAGCTCACCAAGTTCTGCCGCAAGTTAACCGTGCCGCTGCGTGCCAGTCTGCGTGAAAGCAAAATCCTGCTTAACTACGAAACGCCGAAGCGTCCGGTGCTGCACGTCTTCTTTATTGCACCGGGCACATGTTATGTCGGTTATTCGCTGCCAGAAAACAACTCGCCGTTCTACATGGGCATTCCGCGCCTGAAGTTTCCCTCCGATGCGCCGAGCCGTTCCACGCTCAAGCTGGAAGAGGCATTTCACGTATTTGTGCCCGCCGATGAATGGGATGAGCGTTTAGCCAGCGGCATGTACGCTGTCGATCTCGGCGCTTGTCCAGGCGGTTGGACCTATCAACTGGTGAAGCGCAGCATGTGGGTGTTTGCGGTGGATAACGGCCCGATGGCGCCAAGCCTCATGGATACCGGACAAGTCACGCACTGCCGCGAAGATGGTTTTAAATTCCGCCCGCCGCGTACCAACATCAGTTGGCTGGTGTGCGACATGGTGGAAAAACCGGTACGTGTGGCCAGCCTGATGACCGAATGGCTGGTAAATGGCTGGTGCCGTGAAGCTATCTTCAACCTCAAGCTGCCCATGAAGAAACGCTACGAAGAAGTGACGCAGAATCTGGCGATGATCGATGACGCGCTGAAAGCGCAGGGCATCAATGCGCAGATTCAGGCGCGTCAGCTGTATCACGATCGCGAAGAAGTGACGGTACACGTGCGCCGGTTTTGGGCGGCAGTTGGCGGGCGTCGCGACGAGCGCTAATCCTGCTTCATAATTTGCACTACAGCCGCATTGGCTGCGTTTGCTCGCCCCGGTCACATACTGATGTATGCTCCCGGGGACTCGCGCGCTTGCCGCCTTGCTGTAGCGCAAATTCTTTCGCAGGATGCCAGCTTCATACTTTGCATTACAGGGGGCTGCGTTTGCTCGCCCTAGTTACATACTGAAGTATGCTCCCGGGGACTCGCGCGCTTGCCGCCTTGCTGTAGCGCAAATTCTTTCGCAGGATGCGTTTTGAAAACGCTACATTATTCCTTGCGCGCATGAATGCGCACCCTACGAAAACCGCGCTCTGTAAACGTAGGGGCGCCATTTATGGCGTAATGCCGATCAGTTAAGCCCCGTATTAATTACCGCACACATTGTAGCGGCGCGATTTATCGCGCAATAAATTGCGCCGCTACAATGTGTGCGCCAGGTAGTTGGGGTTTTCATCTCTTAACTGACAAGCATTACGCCATTTATGGCGACCGTTATTTTGCCTGATATCTCAACGTATTGAGATTGCCCTGCAACACCAAATCGCGTTTTAACGTTGATACCTCACGGCAGATTTCCGCCATTTCTCGCTGTTCCTGTAATTTCCCCTGCCACTTGCCTGGAACTTGATCCCATTGCTGATAGATCGCGTCCAGCGAGCCAAACTGCATCAGCAACTCGCGGGCGCTTTTGGGGCCAATGCCAGGCACGCCGGGGATTTTACTGCTGCTGATACCGCATAATCCCCAGTAATCGGGTAACTGTGCAGGCGATACGCCAAACTCTTGCTCGATAAAGGGCACATCCAGCCAACGCTTCTGAAAATAGTCGCGAATGCGAATGTTGGGGGCCAGTAGCTGACAATAGCCTTTATCAGTGGACACAATCGTTGCCTGATGACCGACGTCAGCCATTTTCACCGCCAGCGTGGCAGCAAGATCGTCAGCTTCGTCTACATCGGCGACCCAGCAACTGACGCCGACGGCGCGGAAGGCTTCCTGCAGCGCTGGCATCTCCAGATGCAAATCTTCGGGCATCGGTGGGCGGCCCGCTTTGTAATCCGGCAGAAGTTGATGACGCCAACCCGGCTGACGCTCGTGACTATCAAAAACCGCCACCACGTGCGTGGGCTGAGTGTGGCCTAATAACTGATGCAAGGCGGCAACGCAGCTGTCACGGCACGGGGATCCTTGCACGGCGTGCAGACGACGAATCAGATTAAGCGCATCAATGATAAGAAGATGAAACGACATAGCGATAGCGGCAGCCCGCAGGCTGCCTTCCTGATGGGTTATTTGATGATTTCGTAGCAAGGCGTGTAAGCGCTGCCCGGCAGCTTCATGCGCTGCTGCGCGACAAAGCCCTGTAAAAGCTCATCCATGCGATGCATGAGATTGGCATCGCCGTGCAGCTTGTACGGGCCTTTCTCGCGGATTTCACGGATCCCTATCTCTTTAACGTTTCCGGCGACAATCCCGGAGAAGGCGCGGCGCAGATCGGCTGCCAACAGCTCGGCGGGTTGGTCCGGGAACAACTTCAGGTTAGCCATATTCTCGTGCGTGGGCAGGAAGGGAACCTGTAATTCCGGTGCAATACGAATCGACCAGTTGAAGCTATACGCATCGCCGGTTTCGCGACGATATTCCTTCACCTGTGGCATGGCTTTTTTCATCAGACGCGCGACTTCAGCGGCGTCATCAATGATGATTTTGTAGTGCTTACGTGCTGCTTCGCCCAGCGTGTTAACAATAAAATCATCCAGCACGCGGAAGTAATCGGCGCTCTCTTTGGGGCCGGTCAGAATCAGTGGCAACACCTGCTCGCTGTTGTGCGGATTCATCAGAATACCCAGCAAATACAAGAACTCTTCTGCCGTGCCGACGCCGCCAGGGAAGATCACAATACCGTGAGCCATACGCACAAAAGCTTCGAGGCGTTTTTCAATATCCGGCATGATGATCAGCTCATTGACCAACGGATTCGGTGGCTCAGCAGCAATGATTGACGGTTCGGTTAAGCCGATAAAGCGGCTGTCGTGATAACGCTGTTGCGCATGACCGACGGCCGCGCCTTTCATTGGTGCTTCCATGACGCCAGGCCCGCAGCCGGTACAGATATTGAGTTCACGTAAGCCCATCTGCGTACCCACGTTGCGGCAATATTGATACTCCACCGCATTGATTGAGTGACCGCCCCAGCAAACCACGGTATTCGGGTATTCGCCGATATGCAGCGCGCGGGCGTTACGCAGAATCGAAAACACCTGGTTAGTGATGTGCGCGGAGTCTTCGGTATCTTCAGGCTGGAAACGTTCGATCGCGGAGAGATGACCATTCACAAACAGAATATCGCGCAGTACCGCAAACAGGTTGGCCTGCAGCGAACGAATAATACGGCCATCAACAAACGCTTCTTCCGGCGGGTTGATAAGCTCCAGTTTTACACCGCGCTCACGACGCAACACATTGATATCGAAGTTTTCGAAGCGCGAGAGCAATTCCTGACTGCTGTCGGTCTGGCTACCCGAATTAAGTACCGCAAGAGAACAGTTACGAAACAGCTGATAAAGGTCGCTGCTGGCAGTGCGCTTCAGCATGTCAACTTCAAGCTGGGATAGCAGATCCATCGAGCCAAGCGGGCTGATATGTGTAATCAAGAGAACTCCTTTACACGCAAATGCGTGGCTGATGACGCTGCGCTTAACTTATTAACGCAGCGACGAAAATCCCTGGTCGCGCATGCTTTTCAATCGCGCCTTCAACAGAGTAACGTTGTCCCCCGTGAATGCTCAAGAGGAACCGCGCATCCGTGTAGCGGCCTGCGAGGCGTCTCGCAATCTGTTACTGGCGAACCAGGCGGGAAAATCCCGGAGAGAAGGGCACGTTACTGCGCCACGGATTGATATCCAGGCCGCCGCGACGCGTATAGCGTGCATAGACGGTCAATGCTTCTGGCTGACAAAAGCGCTGAACGTCGTTAAAAATGCGCTCAACACACTGCTCGTGAAACTCATTATGCTGACGGAATGAGATGAGATAACGCAGCAGCGCTTCGCGATCAATCCGCGGGCCTTTATAACGAATCATCACCGAGCCCCAGTCAGGCTGATTGGTGATTAAGCAGTTGGATTTCAGCAGATGGCTAACCAGGGTTTCTTCAACAATCTCGCGGCCTGCAGCCTGTGCCAGATAATCCGCATTGAATCCGTAATCGTGAATCTCAATATCCTGCTCATCAATCACTTCGCCATTAAAGTGACCAATTGGCTGGCCTTCCACTTCGCTGAGACGGAACAGCGCCACGCTGACCTCGCCGTTGGCGCAGGCGCTGAGATCGCGCTCCAGCGTCTGGCGCACTTCACCCCAGTCGGCGAAAACTGTCTGATTAAAACTGTTAAGATAGAGCTTGAAACTCTTCGACTCGATCAGGTTTTGGCTGTCGGCGCGTAGCACAACTTCGCCCACCGCCACCTGTGGAACGCCTTTGCTGTTGAGCCAGGAGAGTTCGTATAGCGTCCAGATATCCGCGCCGCTAAACGGCAGATTATCCGGATACAGCCCAAGCGGTTCACGATTCAGGCTGCGCGGCACCGATTGCAGCAGCGTGTTATCGTAGCGATCTACATAAGCCGTGGGCTTACCTAAGGTCAGGCCGCTTAGTGCCTGATCCCGGTTTTCAGAAGACATACAGTTACCACTAAATTTCATCAAAGTGGTTAAGTGTAACCTAACACCTGCGAGAATATGAATGATGCAGCAAACCGTAGATGCTCTGCGTGAATTTACCGCCCGCTACGTTGAACATTGGCAGCAACAAACCGGGCATTTGCCCGCCAGCGCCGAACTGATTGGCGTCCCTTCCGACTGCATTGTTAGTACGCTGGATGACCGCGTATTATGGCAGCCGCGACCTTTTACGCTGCCTGCCACGCTTGAAGCGGTGGAGCGCGCGCTGGAGCTCCAGCTTCAACCAGAAATTAGTGCGTTTTACACCACGCAATTTGCTGGCGATATGACAGCCAGGTTTGAGCAGCGGGCGATTACCTTACTGCAGGTGTGGAGCGAAGCGGATTTCACCCGCTTGCAGGAAAACCTGATTGGTCATCTGGTAATGAAGCGCCGCTTAAGACAAGCGCCAACGTTATTTATTGCCACCACTGACTCAGATAATGATGTGATAGCGCTGTGCAATCTTACGGGTGAGGTCATTCTGGAAGAGCCTGGTACTAAAAGGCGTGAAATACTGGCGACTTCTGTTGAGACATTTCTTAATGCATTACAGCCAGTTAGTGATTGATTTGCAGATTTTAAAGGCGTGCCTTGTGAGAGATCTCTCACGTGGTGTGTGAGAGATCGCTAGATCATGCCGCAGAGTAATGGAAGCCCTAAATGTAAAAATATTGTGAATCATGAACTTATGGCATCTATCTGAAAATCAAGACAGGACTCAATCTATTAACGCGTCTTACTGGGTTGTTATTGCGATGGTTTCTGGGAGAATAGTCACCACTGGCAGGATGCTGGGGATTAAGAGACGTTCAGGAGAATGTCAGCCATGAGGCGGGAACGTAACGGAGTTTACGGCACAAGGAAGGCTTCAGGATGAAGCAGGACACTCAGGATTGAGTAAGGGACACCTCCAGGACGGAGAATGAGAGCCACGCGGAATGTGGCGGGCCAGGATGCCAGGGACCAATGTCATGATGACAAGCGATGGAAAGCGCAGGAAAAGTTGTCATGGATGAGCAGGGAGCAAAGCAGTAGCTGGAATGCTGCAAACGAAAACCGGGAGCACTGTAATCACAGTGCTCCCTTTTTTTATGCCTTTTTTGCGCAGGGCGTGACTGATGATATGCTTGCCGCCCAATTTTTCTCTGGAGGTGGCGTATGTCATCGCAAATGATTATTCAACGCCTGCAGCAGGTCGAAGCAGTAATGCGCGAACACGGCCACTGGCAGACGCAATCGCCTGAGGCGAACGCCTTCGCCAGTACCGAACCTTTCTGTCTCGATACCATGGAGCCACTGCAATGGCTGCAATGGGTGTTGATGCCGCGTTTTTATGCGCTGATTGAGAGCGGTGCGCCGTTACCACAAAATTTCGCTATCGCACCTTATTATGAAGTGGCATTACCAGCCGACACGTCGGGTTATGCGGCGTTATTGCTGACAATCAACCACTTTGATGCGCTGTTCCAGGAACCTTCCGCCTGATGCTCGAAATCCTCTATCAAGATGAATGGCTGGTCGCCGTAAATAAACCGGCCGGTTGGCTGGTGCATCGCAGTTGGCTCGATCGCAATGAAAAAGTGGTGGTGATGCAAACGGTACGCGATCAGATTGGTCAGCACGTTTTTACCGTGCATCGCCTTGATCGCCCCACCTCGGGCGTATTGCTGATGGGATTATCGAGCGAAGTCGCCCATTTGCTGGCGCAGCAGTTTGAACAGCATCAGATGCAGAAAACCTATCATGCGGTGTTGCGCGGCTGGCTTGAAGGCGGCGCGACGCTGGATTATCCGCTGGTGGAAGAACTGGATAAGATTGCTGACAAATTCGCCACGCAAGAACCCGTGGCACAACCGGCGGTAACGGATTATCAGGCTCTTGCACATGTAGAAATGCCGGTCGCCATCAGCCGTTATAACACCGCGCGCTATACGTTGGTTGAGATGGCGCCGCACACTGGCCGTAAACATCAGCTGCGTCGTCACATGGTGCATCTGCGTCATCCGATTATAGGTGACAGCGCACACGGCGATCTGCGCCAGAATCGTGGTGCGGCGGCACACTTTGGCCTTAATCGCCTGATGCTACACGCCAGCGCACTCCGCTTTACCCATCCTGTCACTGGCGAGCCCTTAGTGATTCGTGCCGGGTTGGATCGCGTCTGGCAGCAGATGCTTGAGCAGTTTGGCTGGCAGGATCAGATCCCTGATGTTCCCAGGGTTGAGTTTGCCCTTGATGCAGTCCAGGATAAGCCGACAGAATAAAGGAGCGGCAAGATGGCAAAGATTGGCATTTTTACAGGTACGGTTTACGGCAATGCCCTGCTGGTGGCTGAAGAAGCACAGACGGTGCTGGAAGAGCAGGGCCATGACGTGCAGGTGTTCGAAGATCCGTCGATGGCAGATTGGCAGGCATACAGCAAAGATGTCGTGCTGATTGTCACCTCAACCACCGGACAGGGCGACTTCCCGGATAACATTGCCCGCCTGTATGTCGCGGTGCGTGATGAGCTGGGTTATCAGCCAGAATTACGTTACGGTGTGATTGGCTTGGGTGACAGCAGCTATGACAATTTCTGTGGTGCAGGTAAAACCTTCGATGTCACCTTGCAGGATCAAAGTGCAAAGCGTGTTGGAGAGGTGTTACTGGTGGATGCGACGGAACATCCTGAACCAGAATCGGTGACATCACCGTGGGTGGAGAGCTGGGGTAAGTTGCTGTAATGAATAAGGTCGCCATGAATGGCGACCCTACATTAACCTGCCAGATTAGCCATTACGTTACCGGCGCGGGATTAAATACCGCCAGCTGATTGCGAATCCCCCAGCGATCCGACCACGTTTGCTTGCGTCCGCTGGCTATATCCAGAATCAACTCAAACAGTCGCCAGCCGACCTGCTCAATACTCTCTTCACCGGTTGCAATGGTTCCGGCATTAATATCCATCAAATCATGCCAGCGCTCAGCCAGCGCATTGCGCGTCGCCATTTTAATCACTGGGATAGCCGCCAACCCGTAAGGCGTGCCGCGTCCGGTGGTGAACACCTGCAAGGTAATGCCCGATGCCATCTGCTGCGTGCCACAGACGAAATCGCTGGCTGGCGTGGCCGCATAAATTAGCCCGCGTTTGGTTGGGCGCTGTCCTGGCGATAACACTTCAACAATCGGGCTGCGACCTGATTTAGCAATCGAGCCCAGCGCTTTCTCCACCACATTCGCCAGCCCACCTTTTTTGTTGCCCGGTGAGGGATTGGCGCTGCGATCGGTTTGCCCCTGGCTGAGATAATCGTCATACCACGCCATCTCTTCCAGCAGCCGTTGACCAACGGTTTCATCTACCACGCGTGGCGTTAGCAGATGAATGGCATCTCGCACTTCGGTCACTTCCGAGAACATCACCGTTGCACCACAGCGCACCAGCAAATCAGAAGCAAATCCCACGGCGGGATTCGCCGTTACGCCCGAGAAGGCATCGCTGCCGCCACACTGCGTGCCAATCACCAGCTCTGATGCTGGACAGGTTTCGCGCTGGCGTTGATTGAGCTTTTTCAGATGGCGCTCGGCGACCTGCAGGATTTCATCCACCATCGCACCAAAGCCCACCAGCCGCTCATCCTGCAAACGCACAATGTCGTTATCATCCAGTGAAATGGCCTGCACATCCGGTGTGCCGGTCAGCAGACGTTCCGGCTGTAATTTCTCGCAGCCGAGGCTGACGATCATCACTTCGCCACCGAAATTGGGATTCAAAGCCAGGTTGTGAATGGTGCGAATCGGCACCACAGCAGCGGGCGCATTGATTGCCACGCCGCAGCCATAAAGGTGATTCAGCGCCACCACGCCGTCGACATTGGGATAACGCGGCAATAAATCACGTTCGATTATCTGCACCACATAATCCACTACACCCGCCACGCAGTGAACGCTGGTGGTGATACCGAGAAGATTACGCGTTCCGACGCTGCCATCGGCGTTGCGATAGCCTTCGAAAGTGTAACCTTCCAGCGGCGGCAATGCGGGCGGCACATTGTTTGCCAGTGGCAAACTAGAGAGCGGTGGTGCTTCGGGCAGCGCCACCAGTGATTCTTCAATCCAGCTACCTTGGGCGATCGGACGCAGCGCGTAGCCGATCACCTCGCCGTAGCGCAGGATGGCGCCATCTTGCGGGATGTCGCTCAGCGCGACTTTATGCCCCTGTGGCACATGCTCAGTCAGTTGCAGTCCGTCGTCGAAACGTGTGCCTGACGGCAATCCCTGATTGTTGACCACGATTGCCACGTTATCGGCATCGTGTACTTTGATATAGAGCGGTTTTTCTGTCAGAGGACGGTTCATTGCTCACCTTCCAGTTCGTCGCACTGTACTTAGCAGCGCGGTTTAAATGTGTTCATCACGTCATCGTTTTTTTGCCAGCCTCAGTATATGCAGGGGTATTTGCGTAACGCATTGTGCAACTGACTGGCTTTAAGGGGATTTATCCGCGGAATTTGGTTCGTTTATCCAAACGCAAGTGAAGGGACTCACAAACTGCGGTCGGACTGTACGTTTACCAGGCAAAATCAGGGTGAAAAAAAGCGTTCCGTGAGCCACGCCGCAGCGTTATGTGCAGATGCCATAAAATCATTCTTATTCATCCTTAATCCTCATGCTTTCTTCCAATGTTTCGCCGCCAGGCTGTTCCTATACTGATTCTCGTTCTTCAACGTTAGGTTATTCGTCACGACGCATCATCGTTTTGCCAAATATAAAAATCGCCGTGTTTAACCCAACTTCTCTCTGATACCCAACGCGATGTGTATGCAGTCAGAGCGGATGTAGCTCACGCTATATTTCAGGAGTGCATCATGAATAGTTTCAGCCAGACAGCGGAAGCGGTGCAAAAGCGCACCAATGCCCGTTACTGGATTGTGGTGATGTTATTTATCGTCACCTCGTTCAACTACGGTGACCGCGCAACCATTTCGATTGCCGGTTCGGCAATGTCCAAAGATATCGGCCTTGATTCGGTTGGACTGGGCTACATCTTCTCCGCCTTCTCGTGGGCTTATGTGATTGGTCAGATTCCGGGCGGCTGGCTGCTCGACCGCTTCGGCTCAAAACGCGTCTACTTCTGGAGCATCTTCACCTGGTCGCTGTTTACCTTGCTGCAAGGCTTCGTCGATGTATTCAGCGGCTTCGGCATCATCGTTTCATTGTTTATGTTGCGATTCCTGGTGGGTTTAGCTGAGGCGCCATCCTTCCCCGGCAACAGCCGTATTGTTGCGGCCTGGTTCCCGGCGCAGGAGCGCGGCACCGCCGTAGCGATCTTCAACTCGGCACAATACTTCGCCACGGTGATTTTCGCGCCCATCATGGGTTGGCTGGTATCAGAAGTGGGCTGGGCTCACGTGTTCTGGTTCATGGGCGGATTGGGCATCATCCTCAGCTTCATCTGGCTGAAAGTGATCCACGATCCCACCGATCATCCGGGCGTTAATAAAGCCGAGCTGGAGTACATGGAGCAGGGCGGTGCGCTGATCAACATGGACGCCAAAAAGGATGACCGCAAAGTCAGCTGGAGCGAGAAGTGGTTTCAAATTAAACAGCTGCTCTCCTCACGCATGATGCTGGGCATCTATCTCGGCCAGTATTGCGTCAACGCTTTAACTTACTTCTTTATTACCTGGTTCCCGGTGTATCTGGTGCAGGCGCGCGGCATGTCGATTCTGAAAGCCGGCTTTATCGCTTCGATCCCGGCGGTGTGCGGCTTCCTCGGTGGCGTATTGGGCGGTGTGATTTCCGATTACCTGATGCGTAAAACCGGTTCGCTGAATATCGCGCGTAAAACGCCGATTGTGCTCGGCATGCTGCTTTCCATTTCGATGGTGATGTGTAACTACACCGACACCGAATGGGTGGTGGTGTTCTTCATGGCCCTGGCGTTCTTTGGTAAAGGCATTGGTGCGCTGGGTTGGGCGGTGATGGCGGATACCGCACCGAAAGAGATCAGCGGCCTGAGCGGGGGACTGTTCAACATGTTCGGTAACTTCTCCGGCATCGTCACGCCAATTGCTATCGGTTACATCATCGCCACCAGCGGATCCTTCGAAGGCGCGCTGATTTATGTCGGTATCCATGCCTTTGTCGCCGCATTTAGCTTCCTGGTGATTGCGGGCGATATCAAGCGCGTCGAGCTGAAAACCAGGCCATAAGGACGGAATATGACTACGCAAAGCACGCCGGTGATCACCGAAATGCAGGTGATTCCGGTTGCCGGTTACGACAGCATGCTGCTCAACATCGGGGGCGCGCACAGCGCCTGCTTCACCCGCAATATCGTGGTGCTCACTGACAGCGCGGGACATACCGGCGTCGGTGAAGCACCGGGCGGTGAAACCATCTACCAAACGCTGGTTGAGGCGATTCCGCAGGTTAAAGGCCAGCAGATTGCTCGCATGAATCGTCTGGTGCAGCAGGTGCATAAAGGCAACCAGTCGGCGGATTTCGATACGTTCGGCAAAGGCGCGTGGACCTTCGAACTGCGCGTCAACGCGGTCGCCGCGCTGGAAGCGGCACTGCTCGATCTGCTCGGCCAATGCCTCGGCGTGCCGGTGGCGGAACTGCTCGGTCCAGGTCAGCAGCGTGATGAAGTGACGGTACTTGGCTATCTGTTCTATCTCGGCGATCGCCGTAAAACCGATTTGCCGTATTTGACCGGCGAAGGGGCCAGCCACGATTGGTACCATTTGCGCCATCAGGAAGCGCTAACACCGGAATCCGTGGTGCGTCTGGCGGAAGCGGCACAGGACAAATACGGCTTCAAAGATTTCAAACTTAAAGGCGGCGTGCTACCGGGCGAGCAGGAGATTGAGTCGGCGGCGGCACTGAAAAAACGTTTCCCCGATGCACGCATTACCGTCGATCCCAACGGCGCCTGGACGCTCGACGAAGCCATTCGCTTATGTAAGGGCATGGGTGATGTGCTGACCTACGCCGAAGATCCGTGCGGTGCCGAACAGGGCTATTCCGGACGCGAAGTAATGGCCGAATTCCGCCGCGCCACCGGATTGCCGGTCGCCACCAATATGATTGCCACCAACTGGCGCGAAATGAACCACGCGGTGATGCTCAACTCCGTCGATATTCCGCTGGCCGATCCGCACTTCTGGACGCTGAGCGGCGCGGTACGGGTAGCGCAACTGTGTGACGATTGGGGATTAACCTGGGGTTGTCATTCGAATAACCACTTCGACATTTCGCTGGCGATGTTCACCCATGTGGGCGCGGCAGCGCCGGGCAAACCGACCGCCATTGATACGCACTGGATTTGGCAGGAAGGCGATCAGCGCCTGACCAAAGAGCCGTTGCAGATCCGCAACGGCAAAATTGCCGTGCCGGATAAGCCGGGCCTCGGCGTTGAGCTGGATTGGGATCGTCTGCATCAGGCCAACGCATTGTACAAATCGCTGCCAGCTGGCGCGCGTAATGACGCCACCGCTATGCAGTATCTGGTTCCCAATTGGTCATTCGACCGCAAGCGTCCGGCCTTCGGTCGCGGCTAAGTCTAAGGAGCAGAAAATGAGTCAGACACCGAAAATCATATCGCTGCAGGTCATTCCGGTGGCCGGTTACGACAGTATGTTGCTCAACCTGAGTGGCGCGCATTCGCCGTTCTTCACCCGCAATATCGTTATCATTAAAGACAATGCCGGCCATACCGGTGTGGGTGAAATTCCGGGCGGCGAAAAGATTCGTCAGACGCTGGAAGACGCGGCGGCGCTGGTGGTGCAGAAAACCGTTGGCGAATATAAAAACATCCTCAATCTGGTGCGCAGCACCTTTGCCGACCGCGATTCCAGCGGGCGCGGCAACCAAACCTTCGACTTGCGCACCACCATTCATGTGGTGACCGGTATTGAAGCGGCGCTGCTTGATCTGCTGGGGCAGCATTTGGGGGTTAACGTGGCCTCACTGCTCGGCGATGGGCAGCAGCGCGACCGCGTAGAAATGCTCGGCTACCTGTTCTACGTCGGCGACCGCAAGAAAACGTCGCTGCCGTATCAGAGTCAGGAACATGACAAATGCGATTGGTATCGCCTGCGCCATGAAGAGGCGCTGACGCCGGATACAGTGGTGCGGCTGGCGGAAGCGGCTTATGAAAAATACGGCTTTAACGATTTCAAACTGAAAGGCGGCGTGCTGCGCGGTGGTGAAGAGGCCGAAGCGGTGACGGCGCTGGCGAAGCGTTTCCCCCAGGCGCGTATCACGCTCGATCCTAACGGCGCCTGGTCGCTGAACGAAGCGATTCTGCTCGGTAAGCAGCTGAAAGGTGTGCTGGCGTATGCGGAAGATCCGTGCGGTGCTGAGCAGGGCTATTCCGGTCGCGAAGTGATGGCTGAGTTCCGTCGCGCCACCGGCATGCCGACCGCCACCAATATGATCGCCACCGACTGGCGTCAAATGGGTCACACGCTGTCGCTGCAATCGGTCGATATCCCGCTGGCCGATCCGCACTTCTGGACGATGCAGGGTTCGGTGCGCGTGGCGCAAATGTGCCACGACTTCGGCCTGACTTGGGGCTCGCACTCTAACAACCACTTCGATGTATCACTGGCGATGTTTACCCACGTCGCCGCCGCCGCGCCGGGCGCGATTACCGCTATCGATACGCACTGGATTTGGCAGGAAGGCAATCAGCGCCTGACCAAAGAGCCGTTCCAGATAAAAGGCGGCATGGTGCAGGTGCCGCAAAAACCGGGTCTCGGCGTTGAGCTGGATATGGATCAGGTCATGCAGGCTAATGCGCTGTATCAGAAACACGGTCTGGGCGCGCGCGATGATGCGCAGGCCATGCAGTTCCTCGTACCGAACTGGACCTTTGATAACAAGCGTCCATGCCTAGTGCGCTAACTTTTCCGGCTCCCCGCGCGGGAGCCTGCTGTGACCGACAGGAGTGAAGACAATGAGCAATGCCTGGCCGAATAATTTTCGTCGCCGTCTGCTGGCAGGAGAAACCCTGATTGGCAGCTGGTGTGCGCTAGCTAACCCCCTTACCACCGAAGTACTGGGCCTGGCGGGCTTTGACTGGCTGGTACTGGATGGCGAACACGCACCGAACGACATCACCACTTTTGTGCCGCAGCTGATGGCGCTGAAGGGCAGTCACAGCGCGCCGGTGGTGCGTCCGCCGTGCAATGAACCGATCATCATTAAGCGTCTGCTGGATATCGGCTTCTACAACTTCCTGGTGCCGTTCGTGGAAACCGAGGAAGAAGCGATTCGCGCGGTCGCGTCCACCCGCTATCCGCCGGCTGGCATACGCGGTGTCTCGGTTTCACACCGCAGCAACATGTACGGCACGCTGCCGGACTACAACAGCACCATCAACGACAACATTACGGTGCTGGTGCAGATCGAAACCCAACAAGCGGTGGACAACATTGATGCTATCGCCGCGGTGGAGGGTGTCGATGGCATCTTCGTTGGGCCAGGCGATCTCTCGGCAGCGCTCGGCTATCTCGGCCAGCCCGCGCATCCCGAAGTATTGAAAGTGATTAAACACGTGTTTGAGCGCGCTAAAGCAGCGGGCAAACCCAGCGGCATTCTCGCCCCGGTCGAAGCCGATGCGCGCCGCTATCTGGAGTGGGGTGCCAGCTTTGTCGCGGTAGGCAGCGATCTGGGTGTATTCCGTAACGCCACGCAGGCGCTGTGTGACAAATTTAAAAAATAACTGACTGAGAGGAAAGGCAATGAAAATTGGATTTATCGGCCTCGGCATCATGGGCAAACCGATGAGTAAAAACCTGGTGAAAGCCGGTTATTCGCTGGTGGTACGCGACCATAATGTCAGCAACGAAGCAGAGCTGGTGGAGCTGGGCGCTACCGTGGCGAAGACGCCAAAAGAGGTCGCCGAGCAGGTGGATGTGTTGATCACTATGGTGCCGAATTCGCCGCAGGTAAAAGAGGTGTGCCTCGGCGCTAATGGCATCATCGAAGGGGCGAAGCCGGGCCTGATCGTTATAGACATGAGCTCCATCGCGCCGTTGGCTAGCCGTGAAGTGCATGATGCGCTGGCGGCAAAAGGCATCAAAATGCTGGATGCACCGGTAAGCGGCGGCGAGCCGAAAGCGATCGAAGGTACGCTATCGGTGATGGTGGGTGGCGATAAAGCCGTATTTGACCAGTGCTACGACATTATGAAAGCGATGGCGGGTTCGGTAGTGCATACCGGCGATATCGGTGCGGGCAACGTTACCAAGCTGGCCAATCAGGTGATTGTGGCGCTTAACATCGCAGCGATGTCGGAAGCGCTGTCGCTGGCAACCAAAGCGGGTGTGAATCCTGAACTGGTATATCAGGCGATTCGCGGCGGTCTGGCGGGCAGCACGGTGCTGGATGCCAAAGCGCCGATGGTGCTGGATCGTAACTTCAAGCCGGGCTTCCGTATCGATCTGCATATTAAAGATCTGGCGAATGCGCTGGATACCTCCCACGAAATTGGTGCGCATCTGCCGCTGACCGCTGCCGTAATGGAGATGATGCAAGCGCTGAAGGTAGACGGACAGGGCACTTCCGACCATAGCGCACTGGCCTGCTATTATGAAAAATTAGCGAAAGTTGAGATCACCCGGTAGTGCAATCGTCCGGCATCTGCGGATGCCGGACGGCTCGCTATCTTCGCAGGACGGATGTCCGTCATCAACCGCGCTGGATTGCCTATGAAAATTGTCATCGCATCGGATTCATATAAAGAGAGTTTATCCGCCCTGGAAGTGGCTTCGGCGATTGAAGCGGGTTTCCGCGAGATTTTTCCTGAAGCTGACTACGTGAAAATACCGGTTGCCGACGGTGGTGAAGGCACGGTTGAAGCGATGGTGGCGGCAACGCAGGGAAACATTGTCAGGCTGACGGTTACTGGACCGCTCGGCAAGCCAGTGGAGGCGTTCTACGGTTTATCTGGCGATGAGCGTACTGCGTTTATCGAAATGGCGGCGGCCAGCGGGCTGGAGTTAGTGCCTGCAGCACAGCGCGATCCGCTGATTACCACCTCGTTCGGCACCGGCGAGCTGCTCAAAGATGCGCTTGATCGCGGTGTCGATCACATCATCATCGGCATTGGCGGCAGCGCCACCAACGATGGCGGTTCTGGCATGATGCAGGCGCTGGGCGCGCATCTGCTGGATGAGCACGGCAAGGAAATTGCCTATGGCGGCGGTGCATTGCCGCAGCTGGCGCGCATTGATATCGAACAGCTGGATCCGCGTATTAAGCAATGCCGCTTTGAGGTGGCCTGCGATGTCAGCAATCCACTCACCGGTGAAAAAGGCGCTTCGGCGATATTCGGCCCGCAAAAAGGTGCGACGCCGGCGTTGGTGCAGCAATTGGACAAAGCACTGGAACATTACGCCACCCTGATTCATCGCGATCTGGATATTGATGTTTTACACATTGATGGCGGCGGTGCGGCAGGCGGCATGGGCGCGGCGCTGCATGCGTTTTGCCAGGCCGAATTACGCAGCGGTATTGAGATTGTCACTGAAGCCCTGGGTCTGGCCGAACAGGTGAAAGATGCCGATCTGGTGATTACCGGCGAAGGGCGCATTGATAGTCAAAGCATCAACGGCAAGGTACCGATTGGCGTGGCAAAAGTTGCGAAGCAGTTTAATAAGCCGGTGATTGGCATTGCCGGAAGTTTAACCGCGGATGTCGGCGTGGTGCATCAACATGGGCTGGATGCGGTGTTTAGCGTACTGTTTGGCATCTGCACGCTGGAAGAGGCGCTGGCCAATGCGGCGCAGAACGTACGCCTGACAGCGCGCAACGTGGCCGCGGTCATCAAAGCGGGCAAAGGGTTATAAGTCGGTCGCCATGAATGGCGACCCTACAGATGCCGTCGTAAGGGCGGCATTTATGCCAACCGGGTCCATCACCGCACGCCATTAACCCAACGCCAATAACTTCCGCGCCTCGCGCGCCACGTTTGCCATCTCATCGCTCAACTCCAGCAACTCCGGCTCCAGCGCTTCGATATCACTTTCCTGATGCAAACTCTTCTCCAACTGCTGACACAACTGCTTCAGGCGCGGTACGCCGCTGTAGCTGGCGCTGCCGTGCAGCTTGTGGATAATCTCCCGCAATCCCACCACATCATTGCTTGCTATCGCACTCTCAACGCGCGCTTCCACTTCCGGCAGGAAATCGAGCAGCATTTGCAGCAGATCGCGGGCTAGATCAGGTTTGTTGGCGGCCTGACGCAGCGCTAATGTCCAGTCCAGCGATGGCGCTACGTCCGGCTGTTGCGGCTGCGGCGTGACTCGGTTCGGCGCGTAACGCTGCAGCAGCTGGCTCAATTTGTCCTCGTCAATCGGCTTTGCCAAATAGTCGTTCATGCCAGCGTTGATGAGCTGCGCACGTTCGCCATCCAGCGCATGGGCGGTAACGGCAACAATCGGCGTGGTGGCATGCAGCGGCAGGCCGCGGATGATTTCGCTGGCGCGGATGCCATCAATATCCGGCATCTGAATGTCCATCAGAATCACGTCCAGCTTGTGCAGGCGCGCCTGGCGAATCGCCTGCTCGGCGTTATCACACAGAATGATGTGCTGCACCTGTTCCTCCAGCAATGCGCCAATCAGTTTCAGGTTGGCAGGATTATCATCCACCGCCATCACCGTCAGCGGTTGGCGTGTCCCGCGTGGCAGCGCATCGCTTTGCCAGTCATGTAAGTCCAGCAGCATCGGCAGCAAGCGCGTCAACGAAATCGGCTTGGCGATACAACCGGCAATGCCGCGAGCCCGCAGCTCGTCGGCAAACAGCATCATTTCACTGGGTAGCGCCAGCAGTACTGAATCGGCATGCGCATGCAAACGGTTAATTAACGCATCCGGCAGCGTCGCGGGATGCGGTTCAGTTACCGGCCATCCCATCAGCAGAAGCGGGAAGTGCGTGTCGGGCATCTCATCCAGGCTGGAGAAATGCTGCACTTGCAGCGGCGTGATGCTCAGCATCTCCTGCACCGCTTTCGCCACCGCCGGGTGCGGCTCGATATAAGCCAGCGGCGTGGCGCGCAGATCGTCCAGCATGCGTGGAATGGCTGGCGCATTCGGATTGAGATCGAGATGAATGTGTACCCAGAAAGTCGAACCCTGGTTCGGACGGCTGTGGAAGGCAATTTCACCGCCCATTTCGCTCACCAGTTTCTGTGTGATGACCAGCCCTAAACCGGTACCGCCATGACGCCGTGTGATACTGGCATCGGCCTGGCGAAACGCCTGGAACAGCTGCGACTGTTGCTGTTCGGCGATGCCAATGCCGGTGTCATGCACCTGAATCTCCAGCTCGACGCGCGTGGCGCTGATGCTGCGTAACTCAACGCGTAAATCGATATGTCCGTGCTCGGTGAATTTAATCGCGTTGCCAATCAGGTTGATCATGATCTGCTGCAGACGCAGCGGATCGCCAATCACATTGTCCGGCACCTGTTTTTCCAGGCAGACGGTAATTTCCAGTCCTTTGTCATGGGCGGACGGTGCCAGCAACACCAGCGTCTCATCCAGCGTGGCGCGCAGTGGGAAGGGGATAGACTCCAGCACCAGCTTGCCAGCTTCCAGTTTCGAAAAATCGAGCACGTCGTTAATGATGCTTAGCAGGTTATTCGCCGAACGCTCGATGGTGCTCATGTAGTCGCGCTGGTTGGTGCTCAGCCCGGTTTTCAGCATCTGGCGGGTAAAGCCGATCACACCATTGAGCGGCGTACGCAGCTCATGCGACATGTTGGCGAGAAATTCCGATTTAATACGCGCCGCTTCCTGCGCGCGCTTCTTCGCCAGATCCAGCTCCACGTTCTGAATCTCCAGCTGTTCCAGCGTTTCGCGCAGATCGTAAGTGGCCTGATCGATGTTCTGCTGCATCTCTTCGTGATATGCAGTAAGCGACATCGCCATCGCATTGATACCGTTCTTAAGAATACTCAGTTCGCCCAGCATGTAGCCATCCACGCGACTGTCCAGCTGGCCGCGGCGAATGCGGTCAACGGTGGTAACCATATTGCGAATTGGGCCGGTGACATCGCGCATCAGGCGATAAGCAAACAGCATGGCGATGCACAGGCAGAACAGCAGCAGCAGCGTGGCGACAAACACCTCTTTGTATTGCTCCAGCCGCACCGATTGCAGATCTAACTCGATCGCCACATAACCCAGCGGATTCCCCGACGGTTTAGCGTCTTCGCCCGGCAACTCATCCACTGAATAGCGTTCAGAAATGATCGGCGTGCGCAGAATCATAATCGTGCCCTGGCGCTCAACCGAGACCCCATCTTCCAGCGTTGAGATATCCTCTTTTTGCAGCAGCGCCAGATTTTGATTGTTATTTGAGGTGACGTAGACGTGATTGTTATTGTCGAAAATGGTGATGGCACGGACAATATTGGAATGGCGGCGGTGCAGCAGGCTCACTAATTCGCGAATCGCATCGCGGTTGTGCCACGTCATACTGTATTCACTGGAGACGGCCAGGGGTTCGATAATATTCGCCCCCGCGTCATGTACCTGATGCTGTAATTCGTTGTAGCGGTGAACCACGAAGAAGGTACTGAGCAGCAAGCCAATCATCAGCGTTGGCGCCAGTATCAAAATCATCATTCGCGCCCGCAGGCTATATTTGGTCATAATTGTGGCCTGGCGACTCCTGACATTTTTTCCCTGTGCGAGCGCTGTTAACGGCTGCACACCCAACTAAAGTAGAGATTTCACAATACTATGGCGCAATTTTACTCTGCAAAACAGCGTGTGACGACCAAGGCGCGCATAACCGTCACCATCGAAGACCTCGATCCTTTTGGGCAAGGTGTTGCGCGCCATAAGGGCAAGACGATGTTTATCAGCGGCGCGCTGCCCGGTGAACAGGCTGAAGTGACGGTGTTTGAGGATAAAAGTAAGTACGCGCGCGCCAAAGCGAACAAGATTCTTAATCCCAGCCCACAGCGGGAAAAACCGCGCTGTGTCCATTTCGGTGTATGCGGCGGTTGCCAGCAGCAACATGCTGCGGTGGCCTTGCAGCAAGAGAGCAAAGCGCGCGCATTAAGCCGCATGTTAAGCCGAGAGGCGCCTCTGCCAGTCAAGGTTGATGAGATCATTAGCGGCAGCGCGTGGGGTTATCGTCGTCGGGCGCGTTTAGGTTTGCAGTGGCAGGCGAAACAGCAGCGCCTGCAAATGGGGTTTCGTCAGGCGGCGAGCAACGATCTGATTGAACTGAAGCAATGCCCGGTTTTGGTGCCCGAACTTGAGGCGTTACTCCAGCCATTGCACCACTGTCTCAGCGATTTACAGGCGGTCAGACGTTTGGGCCACGTCGAATTGGTGCTGGCCGATAATGGCCCGCTGATGGTGTTGCGTCATCTTGATGCATTATCTGCAGGCGACCGCGCAAAACTGGAACGCTTTTCGCATGAGCAGCAACTGTCGCTCTATCTGGCTGATGGCAGTGAAAGTTTGCAGGCGCTCAATGCGCGCGAACCTTTTTATCACTCGTTGAATTTACCGCTATCCTTTAGCCCGCAGAATTTTATTCAGGTCAACGATGGCGTG
Organism: Enterobacter ludwigii; assembly: GCA_900068845.1. GTDB lineage: Bacteria > Pseudomonadota > Gammaproteobacteria > Enterobacterales > Enterobacteriaceae > Pantoea > Pantoea ludwigii_A. Next base: position 61,553 of record CEFQ01000002.1, on the reverse strand, counting down.
AATCAGCAGATGGTCGCCACCGCCATCGAATGGCTGGATTTGCAGTCAGAGGATCGTGTGCTGGATTTGTTCTGTGGCATGGGAAACTTCACTTTGCCGCTAGGAAAATTCGTACAAAATGCTGTAGGTGTGGAGGGTGTTGCAGCATTAGTGCAGCAGGCAGCGTATAATGCTGAGCAGAATAATCTTGGGAATGTTCGCTTCTTCCAGCACAACCTGGAGGAAGATGTAACGCGTCAGCCGTGGGCGACGCAGGGATTTAATAAGGTGTTACTGGATCCAGCGCGTGCTGGGGCCGCGGGCGTAATGGCGCATGTGGTTAAACTTGCGCCGGAACGTGTGGTCTATGTTTCCTGTAACCCGACAACGCTGGCGCGTGACAGTCAAACATTGCTGTCAGCGGGCTACCATTTGGAAAGGGTCGCGATGCTGGATATGTTCCCCCATACCAGTCATCTCGAATCCATGGTGCTATTTAGCAAAGCATAAGCGGTGTCCACATCGCTGTGGCAGGAGAGGATATGGTTGCGGTTAGAAGTGCGCATTTAAATACGGCGGGCGAATTTGCCCTCGACCAGTGGATCGCCAGTTTAAGTATCAATAATCCGCAATCCTGTCAGCGACTGGCGGATGCATGGCGCTACTGTGAAGCCGAAACGCACAACCATCCTGATCAAGCTCTGCTGCTGTGGCGTGGCATTGAGATGGTGGAAATTCTTACCATGCTCAGCATGGATATCGACAGTCTGCGCGCCGCACTGCTGTTCCCCCTTGCCAATGCCGATGTGGTGAGCGAAGAGGATCTTGAGAAAGCGTTTGGCAAAGAGATTGTGATGTTGGTGCACGGCGTGCGCGACATGGATGCCATTCGCCAGCTGAAAGCCATTCACAACGATTCGATGGCCTCCGAGCAGGTGGATAACGTACGCCGCATGCTGCTGGCAATGGTGGAAGATTTCCGCTGCGTGGTTATCAAGCTGGCGGAACGCATCGCCCATCTGCGTGAAATGAAAGACGCGCCAGAAGATGAGCGCGTGCTCGCGGCGAAAGAGAGCACCAATATCTACGCGCCGCTGGCCAACCGCCTGGGTATCGGTCAACTCAAATGGGAGCTGGAAGATTACTGCTTCCGCTATCTGCATCCCGATGAATACAAACGTATCGCTAAGCTGCTGCACGAGCGCCGTATCGATCGCGAAGGCTATATCGAAAGCTTCGTCGCCAACCTGCGCGCTGAGATGCAAAAAGAGGGCGTGCGTGCCGAAGTCTATGGTCGGCCGAAACACATCTACAGCATCTGGCGCAAGATGCAGAAAAAGTCATTGGCATTTGACGAGCTTTTCGATGTGCGCGCGGTGCGTATCGTGGCTGAACGTCTGCAGGATTGCTACGGCGCGCTCGGTACGGTGCATACGCTGTTTCGCCATCTGCCGAGTGAGTTTGACGACTACGTTGCCAATCCAAAGCCTAACGGCTACCAATCGATTCATACCGTGGTGCTCGGCCCGCAGGGCAAAACGGTGGAAATCCAGATCCGTACGCGTCAGATGCACGAAGATGCCGAGCTGGGCGTAGCCGCACACTGGAAGTACAAAGAAGGCCCAACGTCCAGCAATGCGCGCGGCGCAGCAGGACATGAAGGGCGCATCGCCTGGCTGCGTAAGCTGATCACCTGGCAGGAAGAGATGGCTGATTCTGGCGAGATGCTGGAGGAGGTGCGCAGTCAGGTATTTGACGACCGCGTCTATGTATTTACCCCGAAAGGTGATGTGGTCGATCTGCCGGCGGGCTCAACCCCGCTCGACTTCGCCTACCACATTCACAGCGATATCGGTCATCGCTGCATTGGCGCCAAAATCAGCGGGCGCATCGTGCCGTTTACCTATCAGCTGCAGATGGGCGATCAGATTGAAGTGATCACCCAAAAACAGCCGAACCCCAGCCGCGACTGGCTGAATCCCAACCTCGGCTACATCACCACCAGCCGCGGTCGCTCGAAGATTCACGCCTGGTTCCGCAAGCAGGATCGTGACAAAAATATTATTGCTGGTCGCCAGATTCTGGAAAGCGAGCTGAACCAGATGGATATCAGCATGCGCGAGGCGGAAAAACTGCTGCTGCCGCGCTATAACGTCAGTTCGCAGGATGAGCTGCTGGCGATGATTGGCGGCGGCGATATTCGCCTCAATCAGATGGTGAATTTCCTGCAGGCCAGGCTCAACAAGCCGAGCGCCGAAGAGGAAGATCGCGAGGCGTTGCGCCAACTGACGCAGAAGTCGCATGCGCCGTCTTCACGCAAAGAGAGCGGTCGCGTGGTGGTGGAAGGGGTGGGCAATCTGCTGCACCACATCGCACGCTGCTGCCAGCCGATTCCCGGCGACGATATTGTTGGCTTTATTACCCAGGGACGCGGCATCTCTATTCACCGCGCCGACTGTGACCAGTTAACTGAGCTGATTTCGCACGCGCCGGAACGTATCGTGGATGCCGTGTGGGGCGAGGATTACTCCAGCGGTTACTCGCTGGTGGTGCGCGTCACTGCCAACGATCGTAGCGGCCTGCTGCGCGATATCACCACCATTCTGGCTAACGAGAAGGTCAATGTACTTGGCGTCTCCAGCCGCAGCGATACCAAAAAACAGCTGGCGACGATTGATATGGATATTGAGATCTATAACCAGCAAGTGCTCGGACGCGTTCTGGCGCGTCTCAATCAGGTGCCGGATATTATCGACGCGCGCCGTTTGCACTGATTTCCAGGTCGCCATGAATGGCGACCCTACAAATTACGCCGTAGGGTCGCCATTCATGGCGACCTTTTTACATACCAGCCCCAAAGGATCCTCTCATGACGCCCTTAAACCGCCTGCTCACCATCATGCAAACCTTGCGCGACCCGGAGCGCGGCTGCCCGTGGGATCGTCAGCAAACCTTTGCCTCGATCGCGCCCTACACGCTGGAAGAAACCTACGAAGTGATCGATGCCATTCAGCGTGAAGATTTTGCCGATCTGCGTGGTGAACTCGGCGATCTGCTGTTTCAGGTGGTGTTCTATGCGCAGATGGCAGATGAGCAGCAGCGCTTTAACTTCGACGACATCTGTAACGCTATCAGCGACAAACTTGAGCGCCGTCATCCGCACATTTTTGGCGATGTTCAGGCCGAAACCAGCGAAGACGTGCTGAAAAACTGGGAAGCGATTAAGCACAGCGAGCGCGCGGAAAAATCGCAGCATTCCGCGCTGGATGACATCCCCAAAGCGCTGCCGGCATTAATGCGTGCGCACAAAATTCAGAAGCGTTGCAGCACGGTGGGATTTGACTGGAATAATCTCGGCCCGGTGCTGGATAAAGTGCATGAAGAGATCGATGAAGTGATGCACGAAGCGCAACAAGCGGTGGTGGATAATGACAAGCTGGAAGAGGAAATCGGTGATTTGCTGTTTGCCACCGTCAATTTGTCGCGTCATTTAGGCAGCAAAGCTGAAGTCGCTTTGCAGAAAGCTAACGATAAATTTGAGCGCCGCTTTCGCGAGGTTGAAGCCATCATTGCCTCACAGGGGTTGGCGATGAGCGATGCCACGTTGGATCAGATGGAAACAGCCTGGCAGCAGGTGAAAGTGAATGAGAACAAGCAGTAAGCGAATCTGGCGATTATTCCAGCGCTGCGCATAAATTCGCCGCTTGAGCTTACTCGATTCAGCCTTGCAGCGACTTTGTGACGTACATCAACATTTCACACCATGCTATCCGCTATGTTACCGGCTTACCTGTGGAGGACGATGGTGTGATTCATCAATTGTGGCTTAAGACGACTTCAAGTATACTATTTTCCCGTCTTGGTTATTCCACCGTCTTTAAACCTAAACTCTCAGGTTCAGCATGACAACGAATTATATTTTTGTGACCGGCGGGGTCGTTTCCTCTCTGGGCAAAGGCATTGCCGCAGCCTCCCTCGCAGCCATCCTTGAAGCACGTGGTCTTAATGTGACCATCATGAAACTCGATCCGTACATCAACGTCGATCCGGGTACCATGAGCCCAACGCAACATGGTGAAGTGTATGTCACCGATGATGGGGCCGAAACCGATCTGGATTTAGGTCACTACGAGCGCTTCATCCGCACTAAAATGTCGCGCCGCAACAACTTTACGACCGGTCGTATTTACTCAGAAGTGCTGCGCAAAGAGCGTCGCGGTGACTATCTGGGCGCCACGATTCAGGTTATCCCGCACATCACCAATGCCATCAAAGAACGCATCATTGAAGGCGGCGAAGGCCATGACGTCGTTCTGGTTGAGATTGGCGGAACCGTGGGTGATATCGAATCGCTGCCGTTCCTCGAAGCGATTCGCCAGATGGCGGTCGATGTCGGTCGTGAACACACCATGTATATGCACCTGACGCTGGTGCCGTATATGGCGGCCGCAGGCGAAGTGAAAACCAAGCCAACCCAGCATTCAGTGAAAGAGCTGTTGTCGATCGGCATTCAGCCAGACGTGCTGATCTGCCGTTCTGACCGCGCTGTGCCGGCTAACGAACGCGCCAAAATTGCGCTGTTCTGTAACGTGCCGGAAAAAGCGGTTATTTCCCTGAAAGATGTGGATTCCATCTACAAAATTCCAGGCATGCTGAAATCGCAGGGTCTGGATGATTACATCTGCAAGCGTTTCAATCTGAACGCACCGGAAGCGAACCTGGCCGAATGGGAACAGGTTATTTACGAAGAAGCCAATCCGGGCGGCGAAGTGACCATCGGTATGGTCGGCAAATATGTCGAGCTACCGGATGCGTACAAATCAGTGATTGAAGCGTTGAAACACGGCGGCCTGAAAAATCGCGTCACCGTGAACATCAAGCTGATCGACTCACAGGATGTTGAAACGCGTGGTGTCGAATTACTGAAAGATCTCGATGCTATTCTGATCCCGGGCGGCTTCGGCTACCGCGGTGTGGAAGGCAAGATGATGACGGCGCAATACGCCCGTGAGAACAACGTGCCTTACCTGGGTATTTGCCTGGGCATGCAGGTTGCGCTGATGGAATTTGCCCGCAACGTTGCCGGTATGGAAGGCGCGAACTCTACTGAATTTGTGCCAGACTGTAAGTATCCGGTGGTTGCGCTTATCACCGAATGGCGTGACGAAGAGGGCAACGTTGAACAACGTACTGAGCAGAGCGATTTGGGCGGCACCATGCGTCTGGGCAGCCAGCAGTGCCAGTTGACGCCGGAAAGCAAAGTGCGTCAGTTGTACGGTTCTGAAATCATTACCGAACGCCACCGTCATCGTTACGAAGTAAACAATATGTTGCTGAAGCCGATTGAAGCGGCGGGTCTGCATATTGCAGGTCGTTCTGGCGACGATCAGCTGGTTGAGATCATTGAGATCCCGAATCATCCGTGGTTTGTTGCCTGTCAGTTCCACCCGGAATTCACGTCGACCCCACGCGATGGTCATCCGCTGTTCGCTGGCTTTGTGAAAGCCGCGCAGGAGCACCAGAAGCGTTTAGCGAAGTAAGTTTCACGAGCAACGCGCGAACTTTTCGCGCGTTGCTTGTCTTAGGATTGACTAACTTGTACTGAGGAAAATCGAATGTCCAAAATCGTAAAAGTCATCGGTCGCGAAATCATCGACTCCCGTGGCAACCCAACTGTAGAAGCAGAAGTGCATCTGGAAGGCGGTTTCGTTGGTCTGGCTGCTGCGCCATCAGGTGCATCTACCGGTTCTCGCGAAGCACTGGAGCTGCGTGACGGTGACAAATCTCGTTTCCTGGGCAAAGGCGTAACCAAAGCGGTTGCGGCTGTTAACGGTCCTATCGCTAACGCGGTAACCGGTAAAGATGCCAAAGACCAGGCGAACATCGATAAGATCATGATCGAGCTGGACGGTACTGAGAACAAATCTAACTTCGGTGCTAACGCCATTCTGGCGGTTTCACTGGCTGCTGCTAAAGCCGCTGCTGCCTCTAAAGGCCTGCCGCTGTACGCACACATCGCTGAACTGAACGGCACCCCGGGCAAATACTCTATGCCGCTGCCAATGATGAACATCATCAACGGTGGTGAGCACGCCGACAACAACGTCGACATCCAGGAATTCATGATTCAGCCCGTTGGCGCGCCAACCCTGAAAGAAGCGATTCGCATGGGTTCTGAAGTCTTCCATCACCTGGCGAAAGTGCTGAAGTCTAAAGGCATGAGCACCGCAGTGGGTGACGAAGGTGGCTACGCGCCAAACCTCGGTTCTAACGCCGAAGCGCTGGCTGTTATCGCTGAAGCGGTAAAAGCAGCAGGCTACGAGCTGGGCAAAGACATCACCCTGGCGATGGACTGCGCAGCATCTGAATTCTACAAAGACGGCAAATATGTGCTGGCTGGCGAAGGCAACAAAGCCTTCACTTCAGAAGAGTTCACTCACTTCCTGGAAGACCTGACCAAACAGTACCCAATCGTTTCTATCGAAGATGGTCTGGACGAATCTGACTGGGCTGGTTTCGCATACCAGACCAAAGTGCTGGGCGATAAAATCCAGCTGGTGGGTGACGATCTGTTCGTAACCAACACCAAGATCCTGAAAGAAGGTATCGATAAAGGCATTGCTAACTCCATCCTGATCAAATTCAACCAGATCGGTTCACTGACCGAAACTCTGGCTGCAATCAAGATGGCGAAAGATGCTGGTTACACCGCGGTGATTTCACACCGTTCAGGTGAAACCGAAGACGCAACCATCGCTGACCTGGCGGTAGGTACTGCGGCTGGTCAGATCAAAACCGGTTCTATGAGCCGTTCTGACCGTGTTGCTAAGTACAACCAGCTGATTCGTATCGAAGAAGCGCTGGGCAGCAAAGCACCGTTCAACGGTCTGAAAGAAGTTAAAGGCCAGGCGTAATCGCCTGAGTATGCTGCCTGCGGGCAGCATCGTCTGAATGAAGCCCCGCCTTGTGCGGGGCTTTTGCTTTTATTTGGCACGAAGCAGCTGTTACTCGGCGCAAAAGATCTGCCATAATCTGCGCCTCAAATTTTTAGACGTGAGTAAAAAATGTTCTACCCGATTAACGAAATGTTCCAGACGCTGCAGGGCGAAGGTTTTTATACCGGTGTTCCGGCGCTGTTCATCCGCTTACAAGGATGTCCGGTGGGCTGTAGCTGGTGTGATACCAAACATACCTGGGAAACGCGTGCAGATCGGGAGACCTCGCTGGGCGATATTCTGGTGAAAACCGTCGAAAGCGATGCCTGGGGCAACGCCGATGCCGCGATGCTGATCGACACTATTCAGCGCCAGGGCTGGACCGCACGTCACGTAGTGATTACCGGCGGTGAACCGGCGATTTTTGATCTGCGTCCACTGACAGAAGCTTTGGAAGCGGCAGGCTTTGCGTGCCAGATCGAAACCAGCGGCACGCACGAGGTGCAGTGTTCTGATGCAACCTGGGTGACAGTTTCACCAAAGGTAAATATGCGCGGCGGTTACGACGTATTGCCGCAGGCATTGCAACGTGCAGATGAAATCAAACATCCGGTGGCGCGTGAGCGCGATGTTGAAGCGTTAGATGCGTTGCTGGCAGGATTGCACGACGATAAAAAGCGCATTGTCGCGCTGCAACCGATCAGCCGTGGCGATGCGGCCACTAAACTCTGTATCGAGACCTGCATCGCCCGCAACTGGCGGCTTTCCATGCAGACGCACAAATATCTGAATATCGCCTGAGTTGAAGACTCGCCATTTATGGCGTAATGCCGCTCACCTAAGCAAATAATTGCCTGGTTATGCAGGTGCGCATGAATGCGCACCCTACGAAAACCCAGCTCTGTAAACGTAGGGTCGCCATTCATGGCGACCTCACTCAACGGTTACTGCTTCACTGACCTCAACCGCGATACACGCAGCCAGCGGTACAGGTCTCTTTTATCATCACCGCGCTCAACTCTGGCAGAATCGGCTTCATCTGATCCCAAATCCACTTTGCCAGCACTTCACTGGTGGGATTTTCCAGACCTGGAATGTCATTCAGATAGTGATGATCGAGGCGTTCGTAGAGGGGGTTAAACGCCGCCTTCAGTTCGGCAAAATCCATCACCCAACCGGTATGCGCATCCACTTCACCGGTGATTTCTAATCGCACCAGGAATGAATGGCCGTGCAAACGGCCACACTTGTGGCCTTCTGGCACATGTGGTAAGCGATGAGCAGATTCAAACTGGAACTCTTTAAATAACGTGGTAGACATAATGGCTCTCAGACTTAAAAACCGCTGAAGTCTACCTGAATTGCAGATTTTTCGCACCCGCTGGCAGTGAAAAGGGCATTTTGCGGCTTTTCAACATCTAATCGACTAATTAACTCATTGAATCATATCGGCTTCATTTACCACTTTTGCTGGTTAACTTTACCCGAAAAACCACTTAGTCATTTTGGTTATTTAATATGTCGAAGGCGTATTTAATCGTTAATATACAGCCCGGTAACCTACGCATTCTTTCGCAGCATATTGATCCGGACTTCTGACACTGGAATTTTTAACGCAATGACGACTCAGGCACCAGGTTCACTGCTTCCGTTATCACAGGAGCAACTCGCGCGCTTACAGGCGGCGACCACGGATTTCAACACCACTCAGATGGCCTGGCTCTCCGGCTATTTCTGGGGCATGGTCAATCAAACGCCGGGTGCGGTTGCCGCGCCAGCGCCTGTTCAGGCTGAAACCCCGACCATCACACTGATCTCCGCCTCGCAAACCGGTAACGCGCGCCGCCTGGCCGAGCAGCTGCGTGATGACCTGCTGGCGGCGAAGCTGAACGTCAATCTGGTTAACGCTGGCGATTACAAATTCAAGCAGATCGGCCAGGAAAAGCTGCTGGTGGTGGTGACCTCCACGCAAGGCGAAGGCGAGCCACCGGAAGAAGCTGTGGCGCTGCACAAGTTCTTGCTGTCAAAGAAAGCGCCAAAGTTTGAGGGCACGGCGTTTGCGGTGTTCGGCCTTGGCGACACCTCTTATGAGTTTTTCAGCAAAGCCGGTAAAGACTTCGATGAGCGTCTGGCGGAGCTGGGTGCAGAACGTCTGCTGGATCGCGTTGATGCCGATGTGGAATACAAAGATCAGGCGAACGCGTGGCGTCAGCAGATCACTGAAATTTTGAAAGCGCGTGTGCCAAGCGAATCGCCCGCACAAGCCGCCGTCACTGCGGCGGGCAGCGTCAATCTGATCGACAGCAGCCCATACAGCAAAGAAGAGCCGCTGGTCGCCAGCTTTGCGGCTAATCAGAAGATCACCGGACGCGATTCGGATAAAGATGTTCGTCACATTGAGATCGACCTTGGCGATTCTGGCCTGCGCTATCAGCCGGGCGATGCGCTGGGCGTGTGGTTTGAAAACGATGCCGAACTGGTGCAGGAACTGCTGCAGCTGGTGTGGCTAAAAGGTGACGAGCAAGTTGTGGTGCAGGGCAAAACGCTGCCGCTGGCTGAAGCGCTGAAAACGCATTTCGAACTGACGGTCAATACGCCACAAATCGTCGAGCAGTATGCGGCGCTGTCCCGCAATGACGCGCTGTTGGCGCTGGCCGGTGACAAGGCGAAGCTGCAGAGCTATACGCAGAGCTTCCCGATTGTCGATATGTTTCGTCAGGCACCGACTGAACTGAATGCTGAACAATTAGCCGGCCTGCTGCGTCCGCTGACGCCGCGCCTTTACTCCATCGCCTCATCGCAGGCGGAGAACGAAACCGAAGTGCACATCACTGTGGGTGCGGTGCGCTTTGAAATCGACGGTCGCCAGCGTGGCGGCGGAGCCTCAACGTGGTTAGCGGATCGCATCGAGGAAGAGGGCGAAATCCGCGTGTTCATCGAGCACAACGACAACTTCCGCTTACCGGCTAATCCGGAAACGCCAGTGATCATGATTGGTCCGGGCACCGGCATCGCACCGTTCCGCGCCTTTATGCAGCAGCGCGATAACGATGGCGCAGGCGGCAAAAACTGGCTGTTCTTTGGCAACCCGCACTTCACCGATGATTTCCTCTATCAGGTGGAGTGGCAGAAGTATGTCAAAGATGGCCTGCTGACTAATATTGATCTGGCATGGTCGCGCGATCAGGCTGAGAAAATTTACGTACAAGATAAAATCCGCGCCAAAGGGGCGGAGGTGTGGAGCTGGTTACAGGAAGGCGCGCACCTTTACGTCTGCGGCGACGCTAATCGCATGGCGAAAGACGTTGAGCAGGCATTACTGGATGTGGTGGTCGAACACGGCGCTATGGATCGTGAAACGGCTGACGAATTTTTAAGTGAGCTGCGCATTGAGCGCCGTTATCAGCGAGACGTTTACTAATGAGCGAAAAACATCCTGGACCGCTGGTCGTTGAAGGCAAGCTGGTCGACGCTGAGCGTCTGAAAAAACAGAGTAACTACCTGCGCGGCACCATCCTCGACGATCTCGACGATGGCCTGACCGGTGGCTTCACCGGCGATAACTTCCTGCTGATCCGTTTTCACGGCATGTATCAGCAGGATGACCGTGATATCCGTGCCGAGCGCGCGGCGCAGAAACTGGAACCGCGTCACGCCATGATGCTGCGTTGCCGTCTGCCGGGCGGTATCATCACGCCAACGCAGTGGCTGGCGATTGATAAATTCGCCACCGATAAAACCATTTACGGCAGCATCCGTTTGACCAACCGTCAGACTTTCCAGTTTCACGGCATTTTGAAGAAGAACGTCAAGCCGACGCACCAGATGCTGCACGAAGTTGGACTGGACGCACTGGCAACCGCCAACGACGTAAACCGTAACGTGTTATGCACCTCGAACCCGGTAGAATCAGAGCTGCATCAGGAAGCGTACGAGTGGGCGAAAAAGCTCTCAGAGCATCTGCTGCCGCAAACCCGTGCTTACGCTGAAATCTGGTGGGACAAAGAGAAGGTCGCAACCACCGATAAAGAGCCGATTCTCGGTGAAACCTATCTGCCGCGTAAATTCAAAACCACGGTTGTAGTGCCGCCGCATAACGATGTCGATCTGCACGCTAATGATTTGAACTTTATCGCTATTGCTGAGAACGGCAAGCTGATTGGCTTTAACCTGCTGGTCGGCGGCGGATTGTCGATCGATCACGGTAACAAAGCCACCTATGCGCGCACCGCGAGTGAGTTCGGCTTCCTGCCGGTCGAGAAGATTCTCGACGTGGCGGCTGCGGTTGTCACCACGCAGCGCGATTGGGGCAACCGTACCGATCGTAAAAATGCCAAGACTAAGTACACGCTGGAACGCGTCGGCGTTGACACCTTCAAAGCGGAAGTGGAAAAACGTGCTGGCCTGACTTTCGAACCGATTCGTCCGTATGCGTTCACCACGCGCGGCGACCGCATTGGCTGGGTGAAGGGCATCGATAAAAAATGGCACCTGACGCTGTTTATTGAGAACGGTCGCTTGCTCGATTATCCAGGTCGTCCACTGAAGCGCGGTATTGCCGAAATCGCCAAAATCCATCAGGGCGATTTTCGTCTCACCGCTAACCAGAACCTGATTGTGGCGGGCGTACCCGAGGAGCAAAAGGCGCAGATTGAAGCCATCGCCCGTGAACACGGTTTGATGGAAGCGGTGACGGCGCAGCGTGAGAATTCAATGGCATGCGTGGCATTCCCGACCTGCCCGCTGGCGATGGCCGAAGCCGAGCGCTTCCTGCCGTCGTTCGTCACCAAAGTGGAAGCGATCATGCATCAGCATGGCGTCGGCGAAGAGCACATTGTGCTACGCGTTACCGGTTGCCCGAACGGTTGCGGACGTGCTTTGCTGGCGGAGTTGGGTCTGGTGGGGAAAGCGCCGGGCCGTTACAACTTACATATTGGCGGCAACCGTGAAGGCACGCGCATTCCGCGCATGTATCGCGAAAACATCAACGAAGGCGAAATCCTCGCCAGCATCGATGAGCTGGTAGGGCGCTGGGCAACCGAGCGTCAGGCCGATGAGGGCTTCGGTGACTTCGTGATTCGCGCAGGCATTATTAAAGCCGTGGTTGATCCCGCCCGTGATTTTTGGGACTCGGAGGCAGTATGACGGTACTCGATCTCGCAGCACTGAATGGTTCATCAAAAGTTGACCGCATCATGGCGTTGGCCGAAAGCAACGTGCAGCTGGAGAAGCGCTCGGCTGAAGAGCGCGTAAGCTGGGCGTTGGAACATTTGCCAGGCGCGTTTGTGCTGTCATCCAGTTTTGGTATTCAGGCGGCGGTTCTGCTGCATATGGTGACGCAGCAGAAGCCGGACATTCCGGTGATCCTCACCGATACCGGTTATCTGTTCCCGGAAACCTATCGCTTTATTGATGAGCTGACCGACAAGCTCAATCTTAACCTGCAGATCTTCCGTGCTGAGACGTCAGCGGCATGGCAGGAAGCGCGTTACGGCAAACTGTGGGAGCAGGGCGTCGAAGGGATTGAGCAGTATAACCAGATCAACAAAGTGGAACCGATGAATCGCGCGCTGGAAACGCTGGGGGCGCAAACCTGGTTTGCTGGCTTGCGCCGCGATCAATCTGGCAGTCGTGCCAGTTTGCCGGTGCTGGCGGTACAGCGCGGCGTGTTCAAGATTCTGCCGATTATTGATTGGGATAACCGTCAGGTGCATCAGTATCTGAAGCAGCACGGATTGAAATACCATCCGCTGTGGGATGAAGGTTATCTGTCAGTGGGCGATACGCACACCACCAAAAAGTGGGAGCCGGGTATGGCAGAAGAAGAGACGCGTTTCTTCGGCCTGAAGCGTGAGTGCGGATTGCATGAAGGTTGATTAGGTCAGCGCTGGCTGTTCCCCTCCTCGGTCCGTGCTCGCAGTCCCCCTCCTCGGTCCTCCCCCGCGAGCGGGGGAGGAAGATGTGCCATATGTGAGTTCTGAAGCGGCATGCGGCAGCGTCTCCTTCCCCCGCTAGCGGGGGAAGGCCGGGATGGGGGACAGCGAGCACCATCAAACCCCTTGCAACCCCTCAAACTCCTCCGCCGCACGCGTCACATTCACCTTCGTCACCTCATAATGCGCTACCGCTACAAACGGATCTTCCGCCAGGAGGGTATCCAGCCGCGCGCGATCGATATCTTTCACCATGATCATGCCGCCGGTACGCGGATCTTTACGTCCCGCCGCAATAAACACGCCATTGGCGAAATAGCGATCCAGCCACTCGATATGCGGTGCCAGCAACGCTTCCACTTCTTCTACCGGACGAAAATAGTTCAGATATACCACATACATAGTGAATCCTCAGGTTGTCGGATTAGCGAGCTCGGTTAACAGCGGCAGTAAGATCTTCACGCTGTCATGCGTGCGTTGGGTTATACGACCAGGCAGCCAGCGGTCAAGATAATTCAGGTTATCGCGTTCGGTTTGGTGGCGTACATTGCCGTCCGGGAAATGGCGGGAATGCGCGCGTTGCTGCTGTCCATCTTTGTTGCCCAGCGCCCAATTGGCAGCGGTGACATCCATTAATGGCATGCCGGCTTTATCAAACGGATTTACGCCCGGATAATCGCGGGCGGTCATCGCGTGACTCGCCGCTGAGATACCGTAACGGTGCGCCAGTTGTACTGCGCGCGCACTGGTCTGCTTGCGCACCGCTGAGGGTGTATTGATGCCGCTATTAAAGTAGAGATGATCGCCGACGATCAGGCTGTTGAGATCGATCACCAGCAGCGTGTTCTTCTTCTCCTGCGCGCTCATGCGCGCCAGGTAGTCATCCATGCCGTGCAAACCCGCTTCACCGGCGCTTAGCGCCACAAAGCGCACGCCATAGTGCAGCGGCGTTTTGCTCAGCGCCTGCGCCAGTTCCAGCATTACACCAAGCCCGGAGGCGTTGTCATCCACGCCCTGCAAGCGCAGGCCGCCGAGATTGTTATCGGCTTCGTGGCGGCTGAGCGGTGTCCAGGTATCCAGATGCGTGACAATCAGGATCTCCTGCGGCACCGCACCCGCACGCGCAGCAATCACCGAGGTAGCGGTGACTTTATGTGTTCGGATCTCACCTTTTTTCTCTAGCCAGTCATAGCGAGTTTTGAACTGGCGGGTATTACTTTGATATCCCAGTTGGCTGAACTGCTGCTGCAGATAATCGGCAGTCAGCAACTCGGCGGGACTGCCGCTCATGCGGCCGGGGAAATAGGTGGCAATGTGGCGAAGTTGCTGTTCAGCAAAGTGTCCTGGCGCGCTGTTGCTCGCAGCCTGAACAAAGAAAGGCAAACCGCCCGCGAGCAGTGCAGCCAGCACCGTGCGGCGGAAAGTGGCAAACATAATTTTTGTCCTTTTCTGACATCCGGTCATGCTAAAAAAATTCCGACTTAGTATGAAACTGTGACGGCGCTGGCACAATTTGATTTGCTCCGAAACACCAGCAATATCATTTGTTAAGCACAAAATGTTATCAACAATCCTGGGTCGTTATTCCATTCGGTAACTACTCATTCCAATTCGTAATTTCATCTGTCGGAAGGGCGGGACGTATAGTCGCGTTAACTTATTGTAAAACTAGCAAGGTTAACGTGGATTATCTGCCTCTCTTTGCCGATCTCAAAAGCCGCCCGGTGTTAGTTGTCGGCGGTGGCGAGATTGCTGCGCGCAAAATAGAACTGCTGCGACGTGCCGGTGCGCGCATATTGGTCGCCGCGCGCGAACTCGGCCATGAGCTGCAGGCGCTGCTGGACATTGCGGCAATTGAATGGATTGCCCACCGCTTCGACCCGGCGCAGTTGGATGGCGTTTTCCTGGTGATTGCCGCCACCGATGACAACGCACTCAACGCACAGGTATTCGATGCGGCCAATGCACGCCACAAGCTGGTGAATGTGGTGGACGATCAGCCGAAATGCAGCTTTATCTTCCCGTCGATTGTTGACCGCTCGCCGCTGGTGGTGGCGATCTCCTCCAGCGGCACTGCGCCGGTGTTAGCGCGTCTGCTGCGTGAAAAAATCGAAGCGTTACTGCCCGCTAATCTCGGACAGATGGCCGAAGTGGCCGGACAGTGGCGCGACAAGGTGAAACAACGCTATCACCGCATGTCTGAGCGTCGTCGTTTCTGGGAACGCGCCTTTAATGGACTGTTTGCCAGCCAGATGGCGGCGGGCAACATTAATGAGGCGCGGCGCACGCTCGATCGTGAGCTGGATAACGACAGTGACAATCAGGGTGAAATCACGCTGGTGGGCGCCGGGCCGGGCGACAGCGGTTTGCTGACGCTGCGTGGCCTGCAGGTGATGCAGCTGGCCGATGTGGTGCTGTATGACCATCTGGTTAGCGACGAAGTATTAGAGCTGGTGCGCCGCGATGCCGATCGGATCTGCGTGGGTAAACGCGCCGGTGCCCATTCGGTGCCGCAGGAAGAGACCAATCAGATGCTGGTGACGCTGGCGCAGCAGGGTAAACGCGTGGTGCGTCTGAAAGGCGGCGATCCGTTTATTTTTGGTCGCGGTGGCGAAGAGTTGCAGGCGGCGCAGGCGGCAGGCATTCCATTCCAGGTGGTGCCGGGGATTACCGCAGCGGCAGGCGCGACGGCGTATGCGGGCATTCCGCTCACCCATCGCGATCACGCCCAGAGCGTGCTGTTTATTACCGGTCACTGCCGCGCGGATGGCGACGACATCGATTGGCCGTCGCTGGCGCGCGCGCGTCAAACCTTAGCGATTTATATGGGCACGGTGAAAGCGGCGGAAATTGCTGCCGGGCTTATCGAGCATGGGCGTGCGGCTTCCACGCCGGTGGCGGTGATTGGCCGCGGCACGCGTCAGGATCAGCAGGTGCTGACCGGCACATTAGATCAACTGGAGGCGCTGGCTGCGGCCGCGCCCACGCCAGCACTGTTAGTGATTGGCGAAGTAGTGAATTTGCACGGGCAATTGGCCT
Organism: Enterobacter ludwigii; assembly: GCA_900068845.1. Taxonomy (GTDB): domain Bacteria; phylum Pseudomonadota; class Gammaproteobacteria; order Enterobacterales; family Enterobacteriaceae; genus Pantoea; species Pantoea ludwigii_A. The sequence goes on along the minus strand of CEFQ01000002.1, from coordinate 45,667 downwards.
GGTTCCAACATTCGGCACAGCAGGGGGCTCGCGAGTCCGCCGTTGTCAATTTGGCTTGAGGAAAAATTATGGACCAAAATCGTCTTACTCATCTGCGCCAGCTGGAGGCAGAGAGTATCCATATCATCCGCGAGGTGGCGGCCGAGTTCAGCAATCCGGTGATGATGTACTCCATCGGTAAAGACTCCTCAGTAATGCTGCATCTGGCGCGCAAAGCCTTCTATCCGGGCACGCTGCCGTTTCCGCTGCTGCACGTTGATACCGGCTGGAAATTCCGTGAGATGTACGAGTTCCGCGATCGCACCGTAAAAGCGATGGGCGCGGAGCTGCTGGTGCATCGTAACCCGGAAGGTGTGGCGATGGGCATCAACCCGTTCGTCCACGGCAGCGCCAAACATACCGACATCATGAAAACCGAAGGCCTGAAGCAAGCGCTGAACAAATACGGCTTTGATGCGGCCTTCGGCGGCGCACGTCGTGACGAAGAGAAATCGCGTGCGAAAGAGCGTATCTACTCATTCCGCGATCGTTTCCACCGCTGGGACCCGAAAAACCAGCGTCCTGAGCTGTGGCACAACTACAACGGCCAGATTAACAAAGGTGAAAGCATCCGCGTGTTCCCGCTCTCGAACTGGACCGAGCTGGATATCTGGCAGTACATCTTCCTGGAAAATATCGAAATTGTGCCGCTGTACCTCGCCGCACCGCGTCCGGTGCTGGAGCGTGACGGCATGCTGATGATGATCGATGACGACCGTATCGATCTGCAGCCAGGTGAAGTGATCAAACAGCGTATGGTGCGTTTCCGTACGCTCGGCTGCTGGCCGCTAACCGGCGCGGTGGAATCGGAAGCGCAGACGCTGCCAGAAATTATTGAAGAGATGCTGGTCTCCACCACCAGTGAACGCCAGGGACGCGTGATTGACCGCGACCAGGCCGGTTCGATGGAAATGAAGAAACGTCAGGGTTATTTCTAAGGAGACGCAGATGAATACCGTTATTGCACAACAGATTGCCGATCAGGGCGGCGTAGAAGCCTGGCTGACCGCGCAACAACATAAAAGCCTGCTGCGTTTCCTCACCTGCGGTAGCGTCGACGACGGCAAAAGTACGCTGATTGGTCGCTTGCTGCACGACACGCGTCAAATTTATGAAGACCAGCTGTCATCGCTGCACAACGACAGCAAGCGCCACGGCACCCAGGGCGAGAAGCTCGATCTGGCCTTGCTGGTGGATGGTTTACAGGCCGAGCGCGAGCAGGGCATCACCATCGATGTGGCGTACCGCTACTTTTCCACTGAGAAGCGCAAATTTATCATTGCGGATACGCCGGGGCACGAGCAGTACACGCGCAACATGGCGACAGGTGCGTCCACTTGCGATTTAGCCATCCTGCTGATTGATGCGCGTAAAGGCGTGCTGGATCAAACGCGTCGGCATAGCTTTATCTCCACGCTGCTGGGCATCAAACATCTGGTGGTCGCCATCAACAAGATGGATCTGGTGGAGTACAAACAAGAGACCTTCGAACAGATCAAACAGGATTACCTCGATTTCGCCGCGCAGCTGCCGGACGATCTCGATATTCGCTTTGTGCCGATGTCAGCGCTGGAAGGCGATAACGTGGCGACGCCAGGCGTGACCATGCCGTGGTACAGCGGTCCAACGCTGCTCGACGTGCTGGAAACCGTTGAACTGAACCGCGTGGTGGATCATCAGCCAATGCGTTTCCCGGTGCAGTATGTGAACCGTCCTAACCTTGATTTCCGCGGTTATGCCGGTACGCTGGCCTCGGGCGTGGTGAAAGTCGGCCAGCGTGTAAAAGTGCTGCCATCAGGCGTGGAATCGACCATCTCGCGCATCGTCACTTTTGATGGTGACTTACCAGAAGCGGGCGCCGGTGAAGCGATAACGCTGGTGCTAAACGATGAGATCGACATTAGCCGTGGCGATCTGCTGGTGGATGCTGAAGCCGATCTGCAGGCGGTGCAATCCGCCACCGTTGACGTGGTGTGGATGGCCGAACAGCCGCTGCAGCCGGGTCAAAGTTACGAAGTGAAGATTGCCGGGAAGAAAACCCGCGCGCGCGTTGAAAAAGTGATCCATCAGGTGGAGATCAACTCGCTGGAGAAGCGCACGGTGGACAGCCTGCCGCTTAACGGCATCGGCCTGGTCGAGCTGACCTTTGATGAGCCGATGGTACTGGACGCTTATCGCCAGAATCCGGTCACCGGCGGCATGATCTTTATCGATCGCCTGAGCAACGTGACGGTGGGGGCTGGCATGATCAATCAGCCACTTACTGATGTGCGTGCGCAAGCAGGCCAGTTCAGCGATTTCGAGCTGGAACTGAACGCGCTGGTGCGTCGCCACTTCCCACACTGGAACGCGCGCGATCTGCTGGGTGGCAAGTAATGGCGCAACACGATGAAAACGTGGTGTGGCACGATCATCCGGTAACACGTGAGGAGCGTGAACAGCGTCACGGCCATCAAGGCGTGGTGCTGTGGTTCACCGGGCTTTCTGGCTCGGGGAAATCCACCGTGGCCGGCGCGCTGGAGCAGGCGCTGCATCGTGCGGGTGTGAATACCTATCTGCTGGATGGCGACAACGTGCGTCACGGCCTGTGCCGTGACCTCGGCTTCAGTGATGACGATCGTAAAGAGAACATCCGTCGTGTCGGCGAAGTGGCGAAATTGATGGTCGATGCCGGTTTAGTGGTATTGACTGCCTTTATCTCGCCGCATCGCGTTGAACGCCAAATGGTGCGCGATCTGCTTAAATCGGGGCAGTTTATCGAAGTGTTTGTCGATACGCCGTTGGCGGTGTGCGAAGCGCGCGATCCCAAAGGTTTGTATAAAAAAGCCCGCGCCGGTGAGCTGCGTAATTTCACCGGCATCGACAGCGTGTATGAAGCGCCAGAAGCCCCTGAAATCCATCTTAATGGCGAACAATTGGTTACAAAACTGACCGGCCAATTGTTAGACCTGCTGCGTCACCGCGATATCATCAAATCCTGAACCGACAGCGGCAAATCCCCCTGGATTTGCCGCGCTTAGCGTCAACAGGATCTCTATGCAGAACGTAACGCCCATGCTAGCCCGCAAAGATGAACGTACCCCGGATGAGCCTCGCTCATCACTGCCGGGCGGCGTGTTTGGCTTTCTCTCGTACTGGTGCGCGCTGGCGATTCCGTTCATGCTTTACGGCTCCAACACGCTGTTCTTCTTCCTCTACACCTGGCCGTTTTTTCTCGCGCTGTTGCCGGTTTCGGTGCTGATTGGCATTGTCCTGAGTCTGATGATCCGTACCCATTTGTTCTGGAGCGGCATCGCGACGGCGATGGTGGTGATATGTTTGTTCTGGCTACTGTTCTCCTTTCTCTCGGGTTGGTAACGCCCACCTGATGTGCAAACGCATCGGCTGGTTACAAAACTTTACCTGCCGTCTCGCGCCGCTCTCTGTCATTATTTGTACTGACAAACGCCCGTGCGCGGCATTTTCGCCGCCGCAGTGGAGTCCAGCGTCAAGTTATGGGATGATTGGGCCGTTTTTCAGGGGGCGGGGATGGGAAAACTGACGTTACTGCTACTCGTGCTGCTGGGATGGCTTCAATATTCCCTGTGGCTGGGTAAGAACGGTATACATGATTATACGCGCGTCAACGAAGACGTCGCGTCACAACAGGCGAATAACGCCAAGCTTAAAGCGCGTAACGATCAGCTTTTCGCCGAAATTGACGATCTCAATGGCGGCTCGGAAGCGATCGAGGAACGCGCACGCAATGAACTGGGCATGATTAAGCCCGGTGAGACTTTCTATCGTCTGGTGCCAGACCAGAATAAACGCAACGCGCAACAAGCTGCGCAAAATCAACAACGATAAGCCATGAACAAGCGCCCGATCCTTGCGGATGTGATTGCCGTGGTGCCCGCCGCAGGTGTGGGCAGCCGTATGCAGGCTGCCTGCCCAAAACAGTATCTGACCATTGGTCAATTCACCCTTCTTGAACACAGCGTTGCACGCCTGCTGGCACATCCTGCAGTAAAACAGGTGATCGTGCCGGTTAGCAATGACGATGGCTGGTTCGATTCCCTGCCGCTGGCGCAAGACTCCCGCATTCTCAGAGTGACGGGTGGCGACACGCGCGCCGAATCGGTGCTGGCCGGCTTGAACGTCATTCATCACAGCGAATGGGTGCTGGTGCATGACGCCGCACGTCCTTGCCTGCATCCCGATGATTTAGCGCGATTGCTGGCTGTACGTGAATACAGCAAGGTTGGCGGGATTTTAGCCGCGCCGGTGCGCGATACCATGAAGCGCGCCGAACCGGGCAAAACCGCTATTGCGCATACCGTGGATCGCGAAGATTTATGGCATGCGTTAACGCCGCAATTTTTCCCTCATCAACTGCTCACCGCTTGCCTGACCCGCGCACTTCACGAAGGCGCTACCATTACTGATGAAGCGTCAGCGCTGGAATATTGCGGTTATCATCCAGAGTTGGTGAGCGGGCGCAGCGACAATATAAAGGTGACGCGGCCAGAAGATCTGGCGCTGGCGGCCTTCTATCTTACCCAGATTCAGTTACAGGAGAGCGCATGATGCGTATCGGTCACGGTTTTGACGTTCACGCTTTTGGCGGCGAAGGTCCGTTAGTGATTGGTGGGGTGCGTATTCCCTTCGAACACGGTTTCGTCGCCCATTCAGATGGCGATGTGGCGCTGCATGCATTGACCGATGCCTTGCTTGGTGCAGTGGCGATGGGGGATATCGGCAAGTTATTCCCGGATACCGACCCGGCCTTTAAAGGCGCCGACAGTCGCGGGTTGCTGCGCGAAGCCTGGCGACGTATTCAGTTGAAAGGCTATCGCATCGGGAATGTTGATGTGACCATCATTGCGCAGGCGCCAAAAATGTTGCCGCATGTGCCGCAGATGCGCGTCAATATTGCCGAAGATCTCGGCTGTCATATGGACGAGGTCAACGTTAAAGCCACAACGACCGAAAAGCTCGGCTTTACCGGTCGTGGCGAAGGCATTGCCTGTGAAGCGGTGGCGCTGCTGCTGAAGGTCGATGCGGCATGAGTGAGCTGCATTACCTGCATGGCGTGCCCACAGCCACTGGCGTGATCAAAGCCAATCCCGAAGATTTCGTGGTGATTGAAGATCTCGGCTATCCCTATGATGGCGAGGGCGAGCAGCTGTTGGTGCGCATCCGCAAAATTGGCTGCAACACGCGCTTTGTTGCCGAAGCCATCGCCAAATTTCTCAAAGTGCCGGTGCGCGATCTCAGCTATGCTGGCATGAAAGATCGTCATGCGGTCACCGAGCAAACGCTCTGCTTCCGCGTGCCGGGCAATGGCATGCCAAATCTGGCCGGATTTCAGCTAGAAGGCGTTGAAATCCTGCAGGTGATTCGTCATAAGCGCAAACTGCGTACCGGGGCGCTGGCGGGCAATGCGTTCCGCTTAGTCGTGCGTCAGATTTCCGATCGCAGCGAAGTCGACGCGCGTTTGCAGCAGATTCAACAGCGCGGCGTGCCGAACTACTTTGGTGAGCAGCGCTTTGGGCGCGGCGGCAACAACCTGACGCAGGCGAAACAGTGGGCGAAAGAGACATTCCGTCCGCGCGATCGCAATATGAAAGGTTTGTTGTTGTCGGCTACCCGCAGTTATCTGTTTAATCAGGTTACCAGCGCCCGTTTGCAGCGCGATGGTGCACTGGATGTGGTGCAGGTGGGCGATGCGGTGCAGTTGGCGGGACGCGGCAGTTGGTTCGTCGCACAAGCTGAAGAGTTGCCTGATGTGCAGCAGCGCGTCGATAGTCATCAACTGCGCATCACTGCGCCGCTGCCGGGGCGCGGTGAACCCGGACCGCAAGGCGACGCGCTGCTTTTTGAGCAGCAGAGCCTGGCAGGCGCAGAAGAATTGATTACACTGCTTGAGCGCGAGCGCGTTGATGCCGCTCGGCGCGCGATGCTGGTTGTGCCAAAGGATCTGCGCTGGGAGTGGTGGGATGAGGTAACGCTGGAGATGCAGTTCTGGCTGCCCGCCGGCAGTTTTGCCACCAGCGTGGTGCGTGAGCTTCTCCAACAAGAAGGTAACGATGCGGATATTGCTGAGTAACGATGACGGAATCCATGCGCCGGGTATTCAGACGCTGGCGCGTGCTTTACGTGAGTTTGCCGAGGTGCAGGTGGTCGCGCCCGATCGTAATCGTAGCGGCGCATCTAACTCGCTAACCCTGGAGACGCCGCTGCGTACCTTTACGCATGAAAATGGCGACATCGCGGTGCAAATGGGCACGCCAACCGACTGCGTGTTCCTTGGCGTCAATAAGTTGATGCAACCGCGCCCTGACATCGTGGTGTCCGGTATCAACGCCGGGCCAAACCTTGGCGATGATGTGATCTACTCGGGTACGGTCGCTGCGGCGATGGAAGGACGTCATCTCGGACTGCCCGCGCTCGCCGTTTCACTCAATGGACATCAGTATTACGATACCGCTGCCGCTGTTACCTGCACGCTGCTGCGTGCCCTATCACGTGCCCCGCTGCGCACTGGCCGCATTCTCAATATCAACGTCCCTGACTTGCCGTTAGCGGAAATTAAAGGTTTTCGCGTTACGCGTTGCGGCAGCCGTCATCCCGCTGATCAGGTCATATGTACCGAGGATCCACGCGGGCAGCCGCTCTACTGGATTGGCCCGCCGGGACTCAAACTGGATGCAGGCCCAGATACCGATTTCGCCGCCGTTGATGCGGGTTATGTCTCTCTCACCGCGCTGCATGTCGATTTGACAGCGCATGCGGCACAAGAGGTGTTAAGTGACTGGCTGGTCCAGGCTGAGGTGAAGCTGGCATGGTGAATCGCCGCATCGAAACGCTATTGGATCAGTTGCGCGCGCAGGGCATTCATGATGAACACCTGCTGAAAGCCATTGCCGATGTGCCGCGTGAGCGTTTTATCGATGAGGCTTTCGAGCACAAAGCATGGGAAAACGTCGCGCTGCCGATTGGCATGGGCCAGACCATTTCACAGCCCTACATGGTGGCGCGCATGACCGCCTTGTTGGAGCTCACGCCCGAATCACGCGTGCTGGAAATCGGCACGGGTTCTGGTTATCAGACCGCCATTCTGGCGCATCTGGTCAATCATGTTTACTCCGTAGAACGTATCAAAGGTTTGCAGTGGCAAGCCAAACGCCGCCTTAAGCAACTCGATCTGCACAATATATCAACCCGTCATGGCGATGGCTGGCAGGGCTGGGCGACGCGCGGCCCGTTTGATGCCATCATCGTGACCGCCGCACCACCTGAAATTCCGACTTTGCTGATAGCGCAATTAGGCGAGGGCGGCAAAATGGTGCTGCCGGTTGGCGAGGATCAACAGGTGTTGAAGCGTTTGCGTCGTCAGGGGGGTGAATTGATTGAAGAAATCATTGAGCCCGTACGCTTTGTGCCGTTGGTTCAGGGTGATCTGGCCTGAGCCGTCCTTACGCAATTCTTCACAACTGTTACATGGCACGGCACAGTTGATATTGTTACTATCCTTGTTTATCAATGCTAAAAACCGTTTTTAACGTTACGCGCAGTGGATAATGCGGTTAACGCCGTTACACATTTATATTCAGGGTTGCCATCACGGGGGATCAGTGAGCATGGGAAGCACAGCATTTCAATTACGCCGTTTGGCGGCACTTTCTTTGGTAGGTTTTTGGCTGGCGGGCTGTAGTTCTGGCGACAATACCCAGGCACCCATTAGCCAGATTGGTAGTAATAACGGCGATAGCGGTATGGCTTCAGCCCCGAGCGGCGGCATGATCTCTGCGCAAAACAGCGCTGTGCCTGCGATGCCGCGTGGCGGAATGTTAAGCAGCAGCACTCCATCTACACAGCCCTCCTCTGGAATGGTTAGTGATAATAATAATGTGGCCACCGAAAATGGCCGTATTGTGTACAATCGCAACTATGGGAATATTCCGAAAGGTAGCTACGGTGGCGAAACTTATACCGTAAAACGTGGCGATACCTTGTTCTATATTGCCTGGATTACCGGCAACGATTTCCGTGATTTGGCGCAGCGCAATAATATCGCCGCCCCGTACGGCTTGAATGCCGGGCAAACGCTGCAGGTTGGCAATGGTAACGGCCAAACGATTACCGGTGGAAACGCGATAACCGTAGCGGATGCCACGCAGGGCGGCGTACCTGTTACACCGAGTCAGACGCAAATTAAATCGACCCCTGTTGCACAGCAACCTGTTATTACGTATTCTGATGATTCGGGTAATTCGTCGGGAAGCAAATTGCTGCCGTCGAAAGGAGCAAATAATGTGGCAACGACCACAGCTCCGGTTGTCGCACCGCCTACAGTCAGCAGCACGACAAATAGCACAACCCCAGTGGGAAGCTGGCGTTGGCCGACTGATGGGAAGATCATCGATAACTTCTCCGCTGCGGAAGGCGGAAACAAAGGTGTCGATATCGCCGGTTCGCGTGGACAACCTGTTGTCGCCACAGCTTCGGGAAGAGTGGTGTACGCAGGCAACGCGCTCCGCGGGTACGGTAATTTAATCATCATCAAACACAATGATGACTACCTGAGCGCCTACGCCCACAACGACTCTATGCTGGTCCGGGAACAACAGGAAGTTAAGGCGGGGCAAAAAATCGCTACCATGGGTAGCACCGGTACCAGTTCAGTACGATTGCACTTTGAAATTCGTTACAAGGGGAAATCCGTAAACCCGTTGCGTTATTTACCGCAGCGATAATCCGGCAGAACCTTGGTTCTGCCCTTGGATCACGGGTAGGAGCCGCTAATGAACCAGAATACGCTGAAAGTTAACGATTTACATGAAGATGCGGAATTCGAGGAAAACAACGGAGCTGAGGTTTTTGATGAGAAGGCTCTCGTTGAGAACGAACCTGGTGATAACAACGACGTAGCGGAAGAAGAGCTGTTGTCACAGGGTGCGACGCAACGCGTTTTGGATGCGACGCAGCTTTACCTCGGAGAGATTGGTTATTCACCACTGCTGACGGCAGAAGAAGAAGTCTTCTTTGCGCGCCGTGCACTACGGGGTGACATTCCTTCTCGCCGCCGCATGATTGAAAGTAACTTACGTTTGGTAGTAAAGATTGCCCGTCGTTATAGCAATCGTGGTCTGGCACTGCTGGATCTGATTGAAGAGGGTAATCTCGGCTTGATTCGCGCCGTAGAGAAGTTTGACCCAGAACGTGGGTTCCGTTTCTCAACTTACGCCACGTGGTGGATTCGTCAGACAATTGAACGGGCGATCATGAATCAAACCCGTACTATCCGTCTGCCGATTCACATCGTTAAAGAGTTGAATGTTTACCTGCGTACCGCGCGTGAACTTTCGCACAAGCTTGACCATGAGCCTAGTGCTGAAGAGATTGCCGAGCAGCTAGACAAGCCTGTTGATGACGTAAGCCGTATGCTGCGTCTCAATGAGCGCATTACCTCGGTCGATACACCTTTGGGTGGTGATTCCGAAAAAGCGCTGCTGGATATCCTGGCCGATGAGAAAGACAACGGTCCGGAAGACACCACGCAAGACGATGATATGAAACAAAGCATCGTTAAGTGGTTGTTTGAATTGAATGCCAAGCAGCGTGAAGTGTTAGCGCGTCGTTTCGGCCTGTTAGGCTATGAAGCGGCAACGCTGGAAGATGTAGGTCGTGAAATCGGGTTGACCCGTGAACGCGTACGTCAGATCCAGGTGGAAGGACTGCGTCGTCTGCGTGAGATTCTGCAGACTCAAGGTTTGAACATCGAAGCACTGTTTCGCGAGTAACAGAATACGTTGGTAAGAAATAAAAGCGGTGGTGAAAACCACCGCTTTTTTATTGGGTGAAAATAAATTCTAAGAATCTTTGATGTCAACGATAATGCGTTCGTAAAGCTAAGTCTTAGATTCTATTCTATAGCGATAAACCTAAAATAACGCCAATGGATATTAGTGAATCAACTAATAAATGGTTTTTTTATTTTTGTTCTCATTTAATAAAATGTAATGCTGCGCATGACTTTCTTTGTAATATTGCCTTAGTTCCATCCCCTATGTCATTCGGATAGAAGTTTTACGCCTGATGCTATGCCATTTTCTTGTTCGCCGTATTACAAGTTATTCGGATAATGAAAATTAAAAGGGAGTGGCTAAAACAATGATTGTGCAAAGCAGTAGTGCAAATTCGCAATACTCCAGAGTGGTTTTCGGTATGCCAATATCCCTGCTGTGGGGATATATTGCAATGGCCATATTTATGACCGGCGATGGTATTGAACTCGCTCATCTCTCCCGATATCTTTATGATCTTGGTTATGGAGAAAAACAAGTTTCCTTAGTTTTTACTGTTTATGCATTAACTGCTGCTGTCTCAAGTTGGCTTTCTGGAGCAGTGAGTGAAATTTATGGCCCTAAGAAGATCATGCTTACCGGCGCTATTTGGTGGATTATTTTACATGCCATCTTCGTTTATTTTGGCGTGAGTGAAAATAACTTTGTCTGGATGCTGGTCAGTTATACGTTGCGTGGCTTCGCTTATCCGCTGTTCTTTTATGGGTTCTATGTATTAGTGGTGCAGCGCACGCCTGAACATCGACTCGCCTCCGCGACAGGTTGGATTTGGTCGATGTTTACCATTGGTTATGGCATCACTGCTTCCTTCCTTTCTGGTCTTCTGGTACCTGAGATAGGCTTCATCAATACCTTATGGCTTTCACTGCTGTTCGCTGCGGTAGGTGGCGTGATTATATTCATTACGGTTAAAAATCAGAGTGAACATAATCTAAATAGTGAGGGCGTGAACCGTAAAGAGAAATTACGCGAAATATCACGCGGAATAACGCTGATCTTTGAAGACCGAAGTATGTTCTTTGCATTGACAACACGCATATTGTGTAATGTGGCACTGTTTGGTTTGCCCGTGTTCATGCCGATTTATTTCACTCGAGAATTGGGTTTTTCAACGAAAGAATGGGCCACTATCTGGGGCGTATTTTTTCTGGTGCAACCGATAACCAATGTGCTTTGGGGAATAATCGGTGATCGTATTGGCTGGATTTTTCAAATGCGCTGGTTCGGTTTCTTTGGATGTACTATTACCACTGCGGCATTCTATTATTTACCTTCACTTTTCCCCGGCAATCTAGTATTGGCAATCGTCTGCGCGCTGTTATTAGCCTTAACACTTACTTCATTTGTGCCGATGGGTGCTATTTTTCCGATGCTGGCGCCGCAGCATAAAGGTGCTGCTGTTTCAGTGCAGAATTTGGGTGGCGGCTTCGGCAATCTTATTGGGCCGGCTGTTGCCGCATTGATGTTCGGTCTGTCATTTGAAATAGAGCATGTCATTATTACTTTCTCACTGCTCTATTTTGCCGGCGGCGTGATGACGTTCTTTATCCGTAATCCCCAACCAAAAATTGAGCGTAAAGCGTCATTACATTCAGCAGCTAACAAATCTGAATAATTACCCTTCATAAAAAGGAGAGAAACATGACAACACCATTTTCACTGCAAAATAAGGTTGCGATAGTCACTGGCGCCGCATCGGGAATTGGACACGCTATTGCCCGCTGTTTAAGTGCTGCGGGCGCGCAGGTGGCGATGATTGATCGTGCAGAAGAGGTTAAATCGGTTGCCAGCAAGATGGACAGCCCTTCGCAAGGTTACGTTTTCGATCTGGCTAACGTCGAGGCGCTTGGCGAGTTGGTAGAGCAAATTCACGATGATTTTGGCCAAATCGACATTCTGGTGAATAACGCTGGTATTGGCATGCTGGAACCTGTGGGCGAAGTGCAACTCTCCAGCTGGAATACCACGATGTTGATTAATATGACGGCACCATTCTTCCTTGCTCAACATTGTGCCCGCTTTATGAAGGCGCAAGGATTTGGCCGCCTTATCAACATATCCTCACAGGCTAGTGTCATTGCACTCAATGAGCACGCAGCATACTGCACCAGCAAATCAGGCATGGTTTCTTTCACGCGCGTGTTAGCAGCAGAGTTGGGGCCGTTTGGCATTACCGCTAATGCTATTTCACCCACGGTGGTTGAAACGGAGTTGGGTAAGCGTTACTGGCATGGTGAGCGTGCCGAACAGATGAAGTTAAAAATACCTTCGCGGCGCTTTGCCACGCCTGACGAAGTTGCGAGCACGGTGCTTTATCTCAGCAGCAACGAAGCGGCAATGGTCAATGGTGAGAATTTAGTGCTTGATGGAGGTTATAGCGTAATTTAAGTCAGGGCCCTTTCATTGCGATCAGGCCACTGATGTTGCTCAATACCAGAGAAATGTAAGTTAGCAAAAATGACCCGCACAGAACTTGGCTTCTGTGCGGGCGATTAACTAAACCAAGGTTTTCAAGCGATAAATCCATTCCAGCGCTTGCTTAGGCGTTAAGCTATCGGGATCCAATGCCTCAAGAGCATCTAACGCCGGTGAGGTTTCCGTCACCAGCAACTGCATTTGAGAACCTTCCACCGTGGAAGCGGCAGAACTGCCAGACAACGCTTCCAGCTCCTTTAGTTTATTACGCGCGCGTTTAATCACTTCCTTCGGCACGCCTGCCAATGCCGCCACGGCGAGACCATAGCTTTTGCTTGCGGCACCGTCCTGCACGCTGTGCATAAAGGCGATGGTGTCACCGTGTTCGACAGCATCCAGATGCACATTCACTACGCCTTCCATTTTTTCCGGCAGCGTGGTCAGTTCGAAATAGTGGGTGGCGAACAGCGTCATGGCCTTAATGCGATTCGCCAGACTTTCGGCGCAGGCCCATGCCAGCGACAAACCATCGTAAGTTGAGGTGCCACGCCCGATTTCATCCATCAGTACCAGACTATTTTCGGTAGCGTTATGCAGAATGTTGGCGGTTTCCGTCATCTCAACCATAAAGGTTGAGCGTCCGGAAGCCAGATCATCGGCAGCACCGACGCGCGTGAAGATGCGATCGATGGGACCGATGACTGTCTCTTCTGCTGGCACATAGCTACCAATCCACGCCATCAATGCAATCAATGCAGTCTGGCGCATGTAGGTACTTTTACCGCCCATATTGGGGCCGGTAATGATCAGCATCCGGCGCTGTGGTGAGAGTGAAAGCGGGTTAGCGATAAAAGGCTCTTTCAAAACCTGTTCAACAACCGGATGGCGGCCAGCGGTGATACGGATGCCTGCTTTTTCTTGCAGCACCGGGCGGCAATAGTTAAGTGTCCAGGCGCGTTCAGCCAGGTTCGCTAACACGTCCAGTTCAGAGAGGGCAGCTGCACTGATTTGCAACGCTTCGAGATGCGGCAATAAGCGATCGAACAACTCATCGTAGAGACCCTTCTCCAGCGCCAGCGCTTTGCCTTTAGAGGTCAGAACCTTGTCTTCATACTCTTTCAGTTCAGGAATGATATAGCGTTCAGCATTCTTCAGCGTCTGGCGGCGAACATAATGAATCGGCACCTGATGGCTTTGACCACGACTCACCTGAATGTAATAGCCGTGAATCGCATTGAAACCGACTTTTAGCGTGTCTAGTCCAAGTTTTTCACGCTCACGAATCTCCAGACGATCAAGATAATCGGTGGCGCCATCGGCCAGCGCACGCCATTCATCGAGTTCTGCATTGTATCCCGGAGCAATCACACCACCGTCGCGTACCAGCACCGGCGGTGATTCAATGATCGCTTGTTCCAGCAACTCACGCAGTTCGGTGAATTCGCCCATCTGAGAGCGCAGATGGATTAATTGGGTCGCTTCTACACCTTCCAGCAGCTGGTTTAACTCTGGCAGTTGCTGGAATGCATGGCGCATACGAGCCAAATCGCGTGGACGCGCGGTGCGTAAGGCCAGGCGCGCCAGAATGCGTTCCAGATCGCCTACCTGCCGCAGCACTGGCTGCAACTCCTGGCTGAGCGATTGCAGCTCAGCGATAGATTCCTGGCGACGTGCAATGGCAGTGACATCGCGCAGCGGCATATGCAGCCAGCGTTTCAGCATACGGCTACCCATTGGCGTGACGGTTTTATCCAGTATCGCCGCCAGCGTGTTCTCAATGCCGCCGGCCAGGTTTTGCGTAATTTCCAGGTTGCGGCGCGTAGCCGCATCCATGATCACGCTATCCTGCTGACGTTCCATACTCAGCGAGCGAATATGGGGCAGCGAGGTGCGTTGTGTGTCTTTAACATATTGCAGCAGGCACCCTGCAGCGCGTAGCGCCAGATGCGCCTGCTCGACGCCAAAACCACTTAAGTCGCGGGTGCCAAATTGCAGATTAAGCTGCTGACGCGCGGTATCAATTTCATATTCCCACAGCGGACGGCGGCGCAGGCCACGGCGTTGATCGATCAACGACATCGCCTGGAAATCTTCGGGATAGAGCAGTTCAGCAGGATTGGTGCGTTGCAGTTCTGCTGCCATCGTTTCCAGATCGGCGGGCTCACTCAGGCGGAAGCGACCAGAACTAATATCCAGCGTCGCATAACCAAAACCGCGCTGGCTTTGGAAAATGGCGGCGAGCAGATTATCCTGACGCTCTTGCAGCAACGCTTCGTCGCTGATGGTGCCGGGCGTAACAATACGCACCACTTTTCGCTCAACCGGGCCTTTGCTTAAGGCCGGGTCGCCAATCTGCTCACAGATCGCCACCGATTCGCCGAGTTGCACCAGTTTCGCCAGATAGCCTTCAACCGCATGGTAAGGTACGCCCGCCATCGGGATCGGTTCACCGGCAGAGGCGCCACGTTTAGTCAGCGAGATTTCCAGCAACTGCGAAGCGCGTTTTGCGTCATCGTAAAACAGCTCGTAGAAATCGCCCATGCGATAAAACAGCAGGATGTCAGGATGATCGGCCTTCAGGCGCAGGTACTGCTGCATCATGGGCGTATGGCCACTAAAGTCCATTTGCTCTGCTCCTTTCATCTCATTCTCACTCAACATTCATTCTTTTAATTACCTGAGGCTGGGTCAATACAGCCTGGAAGTGTCGTTATCGTGTGAACGGATAACGAAAGCCGGATGTTACCATTTTGCCATGTGGCCTTCATCCGCCAACGGGGCTTTATGGCTGCCGACCATAACAAATTGCCGCAAACGGTAAAAAGCAAAATTTAATGATAATGGTTAAGTGTGGAGCTGCTTCGCAAATTGGCGTTGTAAGCGACTGAAGCCAGCTGGAAAGGGCTAAATTTTAAGATATTGCTCTGTATGTCGCTGCAATGAACGATTACCATAAGTGCTTATGTTTTCACCTGGCTTATGGATATCCAATGCGTTTTAAGGTTGCTCTTCTTCCGCTTATTACTCTGCTTGCTGCCTGCAGCAGTAAGCCCGCATCCCATCAGCAGCCCGCCGTTGTGCCTGCACCTAAAGGTGGTTTTTTACTGGAGCCCTCGCACGCGGTTCAGCCGATGTTTGGCGATTTTGCCGGTAATCCTGCGGCTGAGCAGTTCATCAATCAAATGGTGGAAAAACACGGTTTTAACCGTGAACAGTTGCATGCGGTGATTGGCCAGGCAAAGCGTCTGGATTACGTGCTGCGCCTGATGGACCAGCAAGCGCCGAGCTACACGCCGCCAACCGGCCCGAACGGTGCGTGGATACGCTATCGCAATAAGTTCATCACGCCGGATAACGTACAGAATGGCGTGGCATTCTGGAATCAGTATCAGGATGCGCTGCAGCGTGCGCAGCAGGTTTATGGCGTGCCGCCGGAAATCATAGTGGGTATTATCGGCGTCGAAACGCGTTGGGGCCGGGTAATGGGCAAAACGCGCTTGCTGGATGCGCTGGCAACGTTGTCATTTAGCTATCCGCGACGTGCAACCTATTTCAGTGGTGAACTAGAGACTTTCTTACTGATGGCGCGCACAGAACAAGACGATCCGCTGGACCTGCGCGGCTCCTTTGCCGGTGCGATGGGTTATGGGCAGTTCATGCCATCCTCCTATAAGCAATATGCGGTCGATTTTAACGGTGATGGTCATATCAACCTTTGGGATCCGGTTGATGCGATTGGCAGCGTAGCCAATTATTTCAAGGAACACGGCTGGCGCGCGGGTGAAAACGTTGCGGTGCCCGCCAGCGGTCAGGCTCCAGCGCTGGAAAATGGCTTCAAAACCAAGTATCCGGTTAGCACGTTAGCCGCGAGCGGTTTAACGCCACAGGGATCGCTGGACGGTAATACTCAGGTCAGTTTGCTGCGACTGGATCTTGGCACTAGCTATCAATATTGGTACGGTCTGCCGAACTTCTACGCGATCACCCGCTATAACCACAGCACGCACTATGCAATGGCAGTGTGGCAATTAGGTGAAGCCGTCGCTAAAGCACGTCAGGGCAGCCTCTTTTAATGCTGTCCATATAAAGTGTGAGGGTATAAGATGGCGCCCCTTTTGCGGTGCCATCTTCACCGCATCCTACTTCTGAGGAGCGCTTATGAGTACCTTACCTGCCTGTCCTGTGTGCCAGGCCGATTACACCTGGCAAGATGGCGACAATCTGAATTGCCCCTCTTGCGGTCATATCTGGACAGCAAGCGCCGATGATGCAGCGGACGGTTTAGTGGTACGTGATGCTAACGGCAATCTGTTAGTTGATGGCGATAGCGTTACCGTGGTCAAAGATCTTAAGGTTAAAGGCAGTTCCTCTCCGCTGAAAATGGGTACCAAAGTCAAAAGCATTCGCTTAGTCGAAGGCGATCACAACATTGACTGCAAGATTGATGGCTTTGGTCCGATGAAACTCAAATCTGAGTTCGTAAAAAAGAATTAATCACCGGACGGCTTAGCGCCGTCCTGTTTGTTTCAACTCAGCAAACGATCCACTTCCTCGCACTGTTCTGCTGTTAGCTCGCCACCATAATTGCGCGAGTAGCTGCTCATTGAGTCAAATCGGCGCGCAACAGCCGTTTTTATGGTGGTAACAAAATCATCGCCGATGGTGTAAATCGCCATTAATTGACCAATGCGTTGTTGAATCTCACTGAGTTGCGCTACATCGCCAGCCCGCCAGGCCTGCATCGCACGCGCAAATAACTCAGGCACAATATTGTTCAAGCCTGAAATCACACCTGAACCGCCAGCCAGTAGATTGGGCAGTAGGTATTCGTCATAGCCAGAAAGCACAGTGAAATCGCTGCGCACTTTTCTGGTTTCATCAATCATCGCGCGGTTGTGCGACAAACAATCCATGGTGTCTTTGATACCCATAAAATTGGGCAACTCCGCGGCCAGTTCTGCCACCAAGGCAGGCGTTAAATCACAGCCGGTACGCGCGGGAAAATTGTAGGCAAACCACTGACCACCCAGCTGTTTATCCAGCGTTTTGAAATAGCTCAGCAGCTGCTTCTGTGTCTGTCCGTAATAGTAGGGAGGCAGTACCATTACCGCATCAAATCCATTCTGCCAGGCCGCGTCGGCCAGTTGCAGCATATCCGCAATGCAGGTGCTGGAGACGTTGGCCACCATGCTCAGTGGCGAGAGTTGGCGCGCCTCGCGAATCAACAACAGCCGCTCCTGTTGAGTGAGCGATGCAAATTCGCCAATGCTGCCCATCAAAAGCAAGGTATCAATACCCGATTGGTTTAAACGCGAAAAATGGCGTCCAAGTGCATCAATATCCAGATTATTTGTGCTGTCGAAGGGCGTCACTGACGGACACCATACGCCAGGCAATGCGGGTTGTGCAGACATAACAGATTCCTCAGATTGAAAAATGAAACATCGTTTTAACTTAATGGCATCTACGCATCCTAACCAGCTAGCGAGGGCAAAAAGGTGAGATATCGCACTTTTCTCTTTCTATCAAGATGAGAAAAGCAGGTAGTGTTTAGCCCTTCAGCCCAGACAGGAGCTTTGCTATGCAAGACTGGAATCCACAGCTATATCGCCAATTCGAATCAGAGCGCACCCGCCCGGCGCGTGAGCTATTGGAGCGTATTCCGCACCATGATGTGCGCTTTGCCACTGATCTTGGCTGCGGGCCCGGCAACAGCACTGAGCTACTGGCACAGGCGTGGCCGGAGGCGCAGATAACCGGCATTGATAGCTCCGCTGCAATGTTAGAGCAGGCGCGCGAACGTCTTCCCAGCGGCCATTTTCAACAGGCCGATATTCGTCGCTGGCAGGCCGAACAGCCGCAGCAAGTCATCTATGCTAACGCCTCGCTGCAGTGGTTGACTGAACATCACACATTGCTACCGCATCTGGTTGATCAATTGGCCATCGGGGGCGCATTAGCGATTCAGATGCCCGATAATCTTGAAGAACCGTCGCACCGCTTAATGCGTGAAGTGGCAGCGACTGAAAAATGGCAGGCGCTAATTTCGTCACAGGCGGCGGATCGCAAACGTCTGCTGACCACCGATCACTATTACGATCTGTTGACCGATGCGGGTTGCCAGGTTGATATCTGGCGCACCACTTATTATCACCCAATGGCTGATGCGCAGGGCATCATTACCTGGTTGCGCGCCACCGGACTGCGTCCTTTCCTCGCCGGACTTGATGAAACGCAGCAAGCGGCATTTCTCCATGATTACCATCAGAAACTCATTCCGGCTTATCCCGCACGCAGCAATGGCCAGGTTTTGTTAGCGTTCCCGCGGCTGTTTATGGTTGCAGTGAAAACAGGTTGAGCTAACTGGAAGCCAGTACGCCGAAATGATGGCCAAAGGTTGAAAAGGGCTTTTCAGTGCACCATTTACTGCTAACGTGAAGCGCCACAACGGGAGAAGGCGATGAACGATGAACAGTTACAGCAGCTAAGTCGCCGCATTGGCGAACAGCTGAAGAAACAGCAGGCAACGGTGACCGCGGCAGAATCCTGCACCGGTGGCTGGATTGCGAAAGTATTTACCGATATCAGCGGAAGCTCTGCCTGGTTTGAGCGCGGTTTCGTGACTTACAGCAATGAAGCTAAGCAGCAGATGGTGGGCGTACAGGACACAACGCTGCAGCAGCATGGCGCCGTAAGTGAACAAACGGTGCGTGAGATGGCTACCGGTGCGGCTAAAGCTGCGGCGGCAGAATACGCTATCGCCGTAAGCGGTATTGCCGGTCCGGATGGTGGTACGCCCGATAAACCGGTGGGCACCGTGTGGTTTGCGATTGTAGGTCCGGAGGGGCGCGTATTAGCGCAGCGCCAGATTTTTTCTGGCGACCGGGACGCGGTGCGCCGTCAATCAGTGGCTTGGGCACTGCAAACGCTGCTTGATGAATTTCTGATAAATTAAACTTGATACTGTATGACCATACAGTATAATTAGCGGCAACAGAACGAGCGACATACTTGATGTCGACTCACCCAGCATGATTAGGAGTGGAAATGGCGATCGACGAGAACAAACAGAAGGCTTTAGCTGCCGCACTGGGCCAGATTGAGAAGCAATTTGGTAAAGGCTCCATCATGCGCTTGGGTGAAGACCGCTCAATGGATGTCGAAACCATCTCTACCGGCTCACTGTCACTGGATATTGCGCTCGGCGCGGGTGGCTTGCCGATGGGCCGTATTGTTGAGATTTACGGACCGGAATCTTCGGGTAAAACCACGCTGACCCTGCAGGTTATTGCCTCTGCACAGCGTAAAGGCAAGACCTGCGCCTTTATCGATGCTGAGCATGCACTGGATCCGGTGTACGCGAAAAAACTGGGCGTTGATATCGATAACCTGCTGTGTTCACAGCCGGATACCGGTGAGCAAGCGCTGGAAATTTGTGATGCGCTGGCGCGCTCAGGTGCTGTTGACGTCATCATCGTCGACTCCGTGGCGGCGCTGACGCCGAAAGCAGAAATCGAAGGCGAGATCGGCGATTCACACATGGGTCTGGCCGCTCGTATGATGAGCCAGGCAATGCGTAAGCTGGCAGGTAACCTGAAGCAGTCCAACACGCTGCTGATTTTCATCAACCAGATTCGTATGAAGATTGGTGTGATGTTCGGTAACCCGGAAACCACAACCGGCGGTAACGCGCTGAAATTTTACGCTTCTGTTCGTCTGGACATCCGCCGTATCGGTGCGATTAAAGAAGGCGACGAGGTGGTGGGTAGCGAAACCCGCGTTAAAGTCGTGAAGAACAAAATTGCCGCGCCGTTTAAGCAGGCTGAATTCCAGATCATGTACGGCGAAGGTATCAATACCTTTGGCGAGCTGGTGGACCTTGGCGTGAAGCACAAGCTGGTTGAGAAAGCCGGTGCGTGGTACAGCTACAACGGTGAGAAGATTGGTCAGGGGAAAGCGAACTCAACCAACTTCCTTAAAGAGAACCCAGCGATTGCGAATGAAATCGACAAGAAGCTGCGTGACTTGCTGCTAAGTGGTGATGCCGCTGCCGCAGACACCGCGAAAATCCCAGCTGATGATCGCGAAGAAGCCAGCGAAACCAACGAAGATTTCTAAAATATTAACGGGAGCAGAGATGCTCCCGTTTTGCTTTTCCCCGCCAGCGCTTTTCCTCTCTGCCTTCTTGCTTTACCCTGCGACCCTGCACGACTGTTAGAACAAGGTTGATCATATGTCATCGTCACCATCTGCGGCACCTGTGCCAACATATTCCCGTTTGCTAGACCGCGCGATGCGCATCCTTTCGCAGCGCGATCATAGCCGTGAAGAGCTGAAGCGTAAGTTGCAGCTCTCTTCCCAACGTGCGGCCTATCTGCAGCAGCAGGAAAACACGCCCATTCCAGATGAGTTATTGGAAAAAGTGCTCGACTGGTGTCAGGAGAGTGGTTGGCTTAACGATGAACGCTTTACCGAACGCTTTATTCAGAGCCGAGCCCGAAAGGGATATGGTCCACAGCGCGTACGCATGGAGTTGCAGCAAAAAGGCATTGGCCGCGATGAGATCAATCAGGCGCTATTCGATACCGAAGTGGACTGGAGCCAGTGTGCAGCCGATCTTGCCAAACGCAAATTTGGCGAGCCCTTGCCGCAAACCTGGGCCGAGAAAAGTAAGGTACAGCGTTTTTTAATGTCGAAAGGCTTTATGATGGAAGATATTCAGGCCGTTTTCAGAAATAGTGACGACTGAAAGGCGATGTGATTTTACTTCCCACTGAAGAAAATTTATCTTATTCCCACTTTTTGTTCCTTAGTCAGCGGCAGGCCGGATGGATAGGGTTTGCCAGCGAAAGGGAACGTTCGTTAGCGTGATTCCAGGAATTTTATGAGCAAGAGCACTGCTGAGATCCGTCAAGCGTTTCTCGACTTTTTTCATAGCAAGGGACATCAGGTTGTAGCCAGCAGCTCCCTCGTACCGAACAACGACCCGACGTTACTGTTTACTAATGCCGGGATGGTCCAGTTTAAAGACGTTTTCCTCGGTCAGGATAAGCGTGACTATGCTCGCGCAACGACGTCTCAGCGTTGTGTGCGTGCTGGCGGCAAGCATAACGACCTCGAAAACGTGGGCTACACGGCACGTCACCACACCTTCTTTGAAATGTTGGGCAACTTCAGCTTTGGTGATTACTTCAAAAAAGAAGCAATCGCTTATGCATGGGAACTGCTGACGGGTGAGCAGTGGTTTAAGCTGCCTAAAGAGCGCCTGTGGGTGACCGTCTATGAAACAGACGACGAGGCCTTCGAAATTTGGGCCAACGATATTGGGGTGCCGCGTGAGCGCATTATCCGTATCGGTGACAACAAAGGCAGCGCCTACGCATCAGACAACTTCTGGCAGATGGGCGACACAGGTCCTTGCGGTCCATGCACCGAAATTTTCTTCGATCATGGTGACCATATCTGGGGTGGCCCGCCGGGCAGCCCGGAAGAAGATGGCGATCGTTACATTGAGATCTGGAACATCGTCTTCATGCAGTTCAACCGTCAGGCCGACGGCACTATGGATCCGCTGCCGAAACCGTCAGTGGATACCGGCATGGGTCTGGAGCGTATTGCTGCCGTGTTGCAACACGTTAACTCCAACTATGAAATCGATCTCTTTGCCAAATTGATCAAGTCTGTTGCGCAGGTAACCGGTGCAACCGATTTGGATAACAAGTCACTGCGCGTTATCGCTGACCATATTCGCTCTTGTGCCTTCCTGATCGCCGATGGCGTAATCCCATCAAATGAAAACCGCGGTTATGTATTGCGCCGCATCATTCGTCGCGCGGTGCGTCACGGCAATATGCTGGGTGCGAAAGAAGCATTCTTCTACAAGCTGGTTGCACCATTGATTGATGTGATGGGTGCTGCAGGCGAAGATCTGAAGCGTCAGCAGAAGCATGTAGAAAATGCGCTGAAGAACGAAGAAGAGCAGTTTGCTAAAACTCTGGAGCGTGGACTTGCGCTATTGGATGAAGAACTGGCGAAACTGCAAGGCGATACACTTGATGGCGAAACAGTATTCCGTCTATACGACACCTTCGGTTTCCCGGCGGATTTGACCGCCGATGTGTGCCGTGAGCGTAATCTGAAGATTGATGAAAGCGGTTTTGAAGCCGCGATGGAGCAGCAGCGCCAGCGCGCGCGTGAAGCCAGTGGGTTTGGTGCCGACTATAACAATGTTATTCGCATTGATGCCGCCACCGACTTTAAAGGCTATGACCATCTGGAACTGAACGCTGTTGTGAAGGCGCTGTTTGTGGACGGTCAGCAAGTTGAGGAGATCAGTGCGGGACAGGACGCGGTTGTCGTGCTTGACGAAACGCCATTCTACGGCGAATCAGGTGGACAGGTTGGCGACACCGGCGTGCTGGCTGGGCAGAATGCTGAATTTAGCGTTCAGGATACACAGAAGTATGGTAAAGCGATTGGTCATATCGGTAAGCTAAGCAGCGGTCAATTACGCGTTGGCGATCGTTTGCATGCCCAGGTCGATGAAACTCGTCGTGCGCGCATCCGTCTGAATCACTCTGCCACGCACTTACTGCATGCAGCACTGCGTCAGGTTCTGGGTGATCATGTAGGACAGAAAGGCTCGCTGGTTAATGATAAATATCTGCGCTTCGATTTCTCACATTTTGAAGCCATGAAGCCACAAGAAATCCGTCAAGTTGAGGATATTGTTAACGCGCAGATTCGTCGTAACCTTGCCGTTGAGACCGAAATCATGGATCTCGATGATGCAAAACAGAAGGGCGCAATGGCCCTGTTTGGCGAGAAATACGATCAGCGCGTACGCGTGCTGACTATGGGTGATTTCTCTACCGAGCTGTGTGGTGGTATTCACGCACAGCGTACCGGTGATATTGGCCTATTCCGCATTCAGTCTGAATCGGGCACTGCAGCAGGTGTACGCCGTATTGAAGCCGTAACGGGCGAAGGTGCGTTGGCACAAGTTAATGCGCAGAGTCAGCAGCTGCTTGATGTGGCGCAATTGGTGAAAGCCAATAGCAGCAACCTAAATGAGAAAGTGCGTGGCTTGGTTGATCACGTCCGCGCGCTGGAGAAAGAGTTGCAACAACTGCGCGATCAGCAAGCTGCGCAGGAAAGCGCTTCACTGAGCAGCAAGGCGGTTGACGTTAAAGGCACGAAGTTGCTGGTCAGTGAACTGAGCAACGTTGAGCCAAAAATGTTGCGTACCATGGTTGACGATCTGAAGAACCAGTTAACGTCTGCCATCATCGTGCTGGCAACGGTTGATGACGGCAAAGTGTCACTGATTGCTGGTGTGACCAAAGATCTCACGGACCGCGTTAAAGCCGGCGAACTGATTGGCGAACTTGCCTCTCAGGTTGGCGGTAAAGGCGGTGGTCGCCCAGATATGGCCCAGGCTGGCGGGACAGACCCGCAGGCGCTGGCTGGCGCGCTGGCTGGCGTGCAGGAATGGGTCAGTAACCGACTGTAACGTATAATACTTCGCATTGTGATAAGCGCCAGAAGCCCGTTTTCTGGCGCTTTTTTAACGCAGTGCACACCAGGTAATGACAAAGTCCGGTTGATGTAGTGTATTTCGGCTAAACTAACTATCAGCAGAATGTATTGGCATGGCGAAGCACAATGGTGTATTTGTCATAGGCATTGTTCAGCGTTATATGATGGATACGGCCGGGAGACCGAACAAGCCCGACTCTTTTAATCTTTCAAGGAGCAAAGAATGCTTATTCTAACTCGTCGAGTTGGTGAAACCCTCATGATTGGCGATGAGGTGACTGTAACGGTGCTGGGTGTTAAAGGTAACCAGGTCCGCATTGGTGTTAACGCGCCTAAAGAAGTTTCGGTACATCGCGAAGAGATCTATCAGCGTATTCAAGCCGAAAAAACTCAGCAAACGAGTTACTAACGGATTCAGCGCCTCGCTCATGAGCGAGGCGCTACCGGTTTTTCTCCTCAAGTCTTGCACCTCTCCCGCTTTTCTTTCTCATTCGCTCAATCCTTTTAACGCCCATTTTTGTTCTCCTGCAGGCTTTCTTTGTTGATAAATCACTCTTTTTGTCGCTAAAGCATCCGAATTGAGCGTCATTTGTGCAATCAAACAAATGGCTGAAAATAAATGTTTGACTTATAAGTCCGGGAAAGTAATATGTGCGCCACGCAGTGCCGATGAGCAGAAACAAGTTCAGAAGCACGGTTCGGAAGAACGCGTAAGGTGAGGTGGCCGAGAGGCTGAAGGCGCTCCCCTGCTAAGGGAGTATGCGGTCAAAAGCTGCATCCGGGGTTCGAATCCCCGCCTCACCGCCATTTCCGATGCATCCATAGCTCAGCTGGATAGAGTACTCGGCTACGAACCGAGCGGTCGGAGGTTCGAATCCTCCTGGATGCACCATTCGGAAAGATGAAGTAAGAGTGAACGAGCAGTTCCTTTCATGGTGAGTTGTTTGCACCCTGCGCTGTACAAGAATTAACTCGATGCATCCATAGCTCAGCTGGATAGAGTACTCGGCTACGAACCGAGCGGTCGGAGGTTCGAATCCTCCTGGATGCACCATTCTTCGTATCATCCTCAGGTTGTTTCAGTTAGTTCCTCGAAAGAAAATCTCAATGCATCCATAGCTCAGCTGGATAGAGTACTCGGCTACGAACCGAGCGGTCGGAGGTTCGAATCCTCCTGGATGCACCATTCATCTTTAAGCTTCTCAAAATTTACTTCAGCAGTAACTCGATGCATCCATAGCTCAGCTGGATAGAGTACTCGGCTACGAACCGAGCGGTCGGAGGTTCGAATCCTCCTGGATGCACCATATTCTCAAATATGGAAAATGCCTCAGTGTGTCATGTCGTGAAAAACGTTCAGGCCGCACTAAGGAGGATAACGTTGCTTTAGCAACAGCCCGCAGGGCGAGGCGAAAGCCGAGTAATCCTCCTGGATGCACCATCTCTTCTTCGTAATCCCTCTGTTTTTTGACACTCGCTTTCTAAATCTTCACGTCGTAATCGTCGCTTGCAAAAAAAATCGCTGAATTAACCGTCGTTTATCCCCGGCATTGCACTCTGACCTTTTTCCTAAAACGAAAAATGCTAATGCTTTCAAAGCATTTGCGGTTAAGCGCGCCTGGCGACAACCTGAGCGCATTACGCTAAAGTAATGGCTCATTTTGTGGTACTCGATGGAGTGACAATGTACGACCAATATGATGCCCTGATTTTCGATATGGACGGCACAATTCTCGATACTGAGCCGACACATCGAAAAGCCTGGCAGCAGGTGCTTAGCCGCTACGGTTTCACCATGGATGAAGAAAAAATGGTGGGCTTCAATGGTGCCCCAACCTGGCAACTGGCGCAGTTCATTCTTGATCAGAACAATGCTAAGCACGATCCGCACCTCTTAGCGGCGGAAAAAACCGTTGCGCTGAAGGCGATGTTGCTGGATGACGTGCGTCCGCTTCCGTTGATGGAGGTTGTCAAAGCCTATCATGGTCGCCGTCCAATGGCGGTGGGCACCGGCAGTGAACACAGCCTGGCGAAAGCCTTGCTCGAAGAATTAGGTGTGTACCATCTCTTTGATGCGGTGGTCGGGGCTGATGACGTACAACGCCACAAACCGCAACCGGATACCTTTTTACGCTGCGCTGAATTAATGGGTATCGCCCCCGAGCGCTGTGTGGTGTTTGAGGATGCTGACTTTGGCGTACAAGCTGCCAAAGCAGCAGGCATGGACGTGGTTGATGTCCGTTTACTGTGAATGAATTTCTGACCTATGGATCGTTATTCGGCAGCAGCTTTCTGAGTGCAACCCTGTTACCGGGGAGCTCGGAAGCGGTGCTTGTTGCACTGCTGATCGCTCAAAAGGGTTCGGTTTATGGATTGTTATTGGCTGCATCAGTGGGAAACACGCTGGGTGGCCTGACCAACATTCTTCTTGGTCGCCTGATGCCGCTTAAAGGGCAAGGGCGATGGCACGACACAGCAATGACGTGGTTACACCGATTGGGACCTGCAGCACTGATTTTTAGCTGGCTGCCGGTAGTGGGCGACTTACTCTGCGTACTTGCAGGTTGGTTGCGCTTTGCCTGGCTGCCTTCGGTACTGTTCCTCGCCATCGGTAAAACGCTGCGTTATATCGTTATCGCGACCGCCACATTACAAACAATGCAATGGTGGCATTGATTCGCACAGATTCGAGGCTACGGTTAACATTATGCTGAACAAAAATAAATTATTCACACAGCGGGAGGTTAATGTGATCCCGGACGTATCTAAGGCACTTTCCTGGCTGGAAGCGCATCCTGACGCGTTAAAGGGTATCGGCCGTGGTATTGAGCGCGAATCATTACGCGTAAAACCCGATGGTCACCTGGCAACCACAGGACATCCTGAGTCACTCGGTTCGGCGCTTAAGCACGATTGGATCACCACCGATTTTGCCGAAACCCTAATGGAGTTCATCACGCCGGTTGATCAGAGCATCGATCGTTCACTGGCGTTCCTGCGCGATATTCACCGCCATGTGGCGCGTGAGTTGGGCGAAGAGCGCTTGTGGCCTTTCAGCATGCCTGGCTTGATTGATGACGTTGATAGCATTGAGTTGGCGCAATATGGCAACTCCAACATCGGCAAAATGAAAACGTTGTATCGTCAGGGACTGAAGAATCGCTATAGCGCGCTGATGCAGATTATCTCTGGCGTGCACTATAACTTCTCGCTGCCGCTGTCGTTTTGGCAGGAGTGGGCGGATGTAAAAGATGCAGAAAGCGGCAAAGAGACCATCTCTGCCGGCTATTTGCGTTTGATTCGCAACTATTATCGTTTTGGCTGGGTCATTCCGTATCTGTTCGGTGCATCGCCGGCGATCTGCTCCTCTTTCCTGCAAGGGCGCGAGAGCAATCTACCGTTTGAGACTGACGGCAAGGGCACGCTGTGGCTGCCACATGCGACCTCACTGCGCCTGAGCGACCTCGGTTACACCAACAAATCGCAGAGCGGGTTGGGTATCACTTTTAACTCGCTGGAAGGTTACGTTGCAGCACTGAAAGCCGCGATCAAGACGCCGTCGGAAGAGTATGCCGCAATGGGCACCAAAGATGCCGATGGCAACTGGCTACAGCTGAACACCAACGTGCTGCAGATTGAAAACGAGCTGTATGCGCCCATTCGGCCGAAACGCGTTACGCGTTCAGGCGAAGCGCCATCTGATGCGCTGTTACGCGGCGGTATTGAATATATTGAAGTGCGTTCGCTGGATATCAACCCATTCTCCGCCATCGGCGTAGATGCCGACCAGGCACGCTTCCTCGACCTTTTCCTGATTTGGTGTACGCTGGCAGATGCGCCGGAAATGAGCGCCGATGAATTGCTGTGTACACGTAAGAACTGGAACCGCGTGGTAATGGAAGGGCGTAAGCCCGGCCAGGTCATCGCTGTCGGCTGTAGCGAAACTGAACATACGTTGGTAGAAGTGGGTAAAGCGCTGTTTGCCGATCTCCGTCGCGTGGCGGAAGTGCTCGACAGCAATCACGGCAACACGCAATATCAGCAGGTTTGCGATCAACTGGTGGCATCTTTCGACGATCCTGAGCTAACCTATTCGGCGCGCATTCTTCATGCGATCAAAGAAAACGGTTTAACTGGCGCTGGCGTAGCCCTGGCAGAGCAATATCGTCATCTGTTGTGCGAAGAGTCGTTAGAGATTCTGACTGAGGATGATTTTAGTCGTCAGGCGCGGGAGTCGGTTCAGGCGCAAGAGAAGCTGGAACAGAGCGATACGCTGGATTTCGAAAGCTACCTTGCGGGTCGCGAAGGCTAGAAAAGAAAATGGCCACATCAATGTGGCCAAAATAAACATCTCTGTTGTCAGGGATGATGATAACAAATGCGCGTCTTTCATATATTCAGACGTTGGACGAACAGAAAAGTTTCATCGTTTTAAAAAAAATTCCAAAACAGGAGGTGACGTATGCCACTACTGGATAGTTTTACTGTTGATCACACCATCATGGGCGCACCTGCAGTACGCGTAGCAAAAACCATGAAAACTCCTCATGGCGATACCATCACCGTTTTCGACCTGCGTTTTTGCCGTCCGAATATTGAGATTCTGACTGAGCGTGGCATTCATACGCTGGAGCACCTGTTTGCCGGCTTCATGCGTAATCACCTGAATGGCGATGGCGTAGAAATCGTCGACATCTCACCGATGGGTTGCCGCACCGGCTTCTACATGAGTTTGATCGGTACGCCTGACGAGCAACGTGTGGCGAAAGCGTGGAAAGGCGCGATGGAAGATGTCCTGAAAGTAAAAGAACAGGGCCAGATTCCAGAGCTGAACGAATATCAGTGCGGTAGCTACAAGCTGCACTCACTGGATGAAGCGCAGCAGATCGCGCGCAACGTGCTGGCTCACGACATCGGCGTGAACCGCAACGAAGATTTGAAGCTGCCAGCTGAAAAGCTGAAAGAGCTGCATATCTAGTTGAGACACAATGAAAAACGCCGCGATTATCGCGGCGTTTTTGTTTGCAAGCTTCAGGAGCCGATGGAGGATTTTAGTGCATGATGCGGCGTGATGCGCACCTGCTTCACCATATTGTCCTGTACATCGAGAATATCGATATCGTAGGCACCAATCGTGACGCGGGTATCGACCAGCGGAATCTCTTCCAGCGCTTCCAGCAGCATGCCGTTAACGGTGCGCGCATCATCTTCCGGCAGCGTCCAGTTAAAGGCTTTATTGATTTCACGCACATTGGCGCTGCCTTCGATCAAGACTGAACCGTCATTCTGCGGCATCACTTCTTCGGCCAGCGACGGGGACATTGAGGTGGTAAAATCGCCAACGATCTCTTCCAGAATGTCCTCGATTGTCACTAATCCTTTGATATCGCCATATTCATCAACCACCATGCCGACTTTCTTTTTATTGCGCTGAAATTTAACCAGTTGCACGTTGAGCGGCGTGCCTTCAGGGACATAGTAAATTTCATCAGCGGCACGCAACAAACGATCTTTATTGAACTCCTTCTTCTCGGTCATCATGCGCCACGCTTCACGCACGCGCAGCATACCGACACAGTCATCCAGCGAATCGCGGAACAGCACGATGCGCCCGTGCGGCGAATGGCTGAGCTGGCGTTCAATCGATTTCCAGTCGTCGTTAACGTTAATGCCGACGATTTCATTGCGCGGCACCATAATGTCGTCCACGCTGACTTTTTCCAGATCGAGCACCGAGAGAAGCATGTCCTGATTGCGCCGCGACATCAGTGAACGTGATTCATGCACAATGGTGCGCAGCTCTTCTTTACTCAATGCCGAGCTGATTGAACCATCGGTTTTAATGCCGACCATGCGCATCAACATGCGCGTAATGGTGTTCAGTAGCCACACCAGCGGCAACATCACATATTGCAGCGGAGCCAGTAACACGCTGCTGGGATAAGCCACCTTCTCGGGATAGAGCGCTGCGACCGTTTTCGGTAGTACTTCAGCAAATACCAGCACCACAAACGTCAGAATACCGGTGGCAATGGCGACGCCAGCATCGCCATACAGGCGCATACCCACAATGGTGCCGAGCGCGGAAGCGAGAATATTAACGAGGTTGTTGCCGATTAACACCAGGCTGATTAAGCGATCGGGGCGACGCAACAGTTTTTCTACGCGCCGCGCGCCGCGATTACCGCTTTTGGCTTTATGGCGCAGTTTGTAACGATTGAGCGTCATCATGCCGGTCTCTGAACCGGAGAAATACGCAGAGACCAGCACCATGATGACCAGCGTAATGATCAACGTGGTGGTTGAAACGTGTTCCAACACAAAATCCTTAGTGAGAGGTGAGCAGGTGCTGAAGCACGCGACTGCCGAAGTAAGCCATCGTTAGCAGCAAGGCGCCGCCACAGTTGAACCACACGACGCGGCGTCCGCGCCAGCCTTCACGATAGTGTCCCCACAGCAAAACGATATAGACAAACCAGGCAATGATGGAGAGAACCGCTTTGTCTAAATTCTCAGCACTAAACAGGTTGTGCATGAAGAGCAATCCAGTGCACAGCACCAGCGTCAGCAGCACCACACCGATTTGCGTGATGTGAAACATTTTGCGCTCGATGCTGAGCAGCGGCGGCATATCCTGAGTAAAAGCCAGTTTCTTGTTTTTTAACTGGTAATCAATCCACGCCAGCTGCAGCGCATACAGTGCCGCGATAATCAGTGTGGCATAGGCAAACAGCGACAGGCCGATGTGCACCATCATGCCCGGCGTGGTTTCCAGATGCGTGATAAAGGCATTTGGCACAAAGGTGGCAAAGGCCAAATTTATCAACGCAAAGCTGTAAACAATCGGCAGCAGTAGCCAGCCACGATTGCGCGAGGCGACAATCGTCATGATGGCGCAGATCAGCAGGCTAACCAGCGAGCCGATATTCAGCAGGCTGAGATTTTGCCCGTTATCAACAGCGAAAATACGCTGCTGCAGGGCGATGGCGTGTGCAATCAGCGCCACGCAGGCGGAAAGCACAGCAAAACGACGCCAGCCACCGTTGCGTTTAAGCAGGCTGGGAATGATCAATGCAAGACTGAGGGAGTAGGCGAACAGCGCCACGATCGCGAAAACGAACATAGATCCTTTCAGGTATCGGTCAGATAAGGAAAAAAGCAGTATAGCGCCAGCAGCAGCAGGCTCCAAACGATCTGACGGTCAATTGCAGAGATCGCTTCTTCTTCGTGTTATAATCCGCCGCATTGTGTCGCCTATGGCGGCCTCGCTACGGTTCTAAGTGAGAGAGCATGTTTGATAATTTAACCGATCGTTTGTCGCAAACTCTGCGCAATATCAGCGGCCGCGGAAGGCTGACCGAAGACAACATCAAAGATACGCTGCGTGAAGTGCGTATGGCGCTGCTGGAAGCCGACGTGGCGCTGCCGGTGGTGCGTGAATTTATTAATCGCGTGAAAGAAGCCGCCGTTGGTCACGATGTGAACAAAAGCCTGACGCCAGGCCAGGAGTTCATCAAAATCGTGCGCAACGAACTGGTTGCAGCGATGGGCGCCGAAAATAATGCGCTCAATCTGAATGCTCAGCCGCCAGCCGTGGTGCTGATGGCGGGTTTGCAAGGTGCCGGTAAAACCACCAGCGTGGCGAAACTGGGTAAATTCTTGCGCGAGAAGCATAAGAAGAAAGTTCTGGTCGTTTCTGCTGACGTTTATCGCCCTGCGGCGATCAAACAGCTGGAAACCCTGGCTGAGCAAGTCGGCGTTGATTTCTGTCCGTCCGATCTGAGCCAAAAGCCGGTCGATATTGTTCAGAACGCGCTGAAACAAGCCAAAGTGCAATTCTACGATGTGCTGTTGGTGGATACCGCCGGCCGTTTACACGTCGATGAAGCGATGATGGACGAAATCAAACAGGTACACGCCGCGATTAATCCGGTGGAAACGCTGTTTGTGGTCGATGCCATGACGGGTCAGGATGCCGCTAATACCGCGAAGGCCTTCAACGAAGCGCTGCCGCTGACCGGTGTGATCCTGACTAAAGTCGACGGTGACGCGCGTGGTGGTGCGGCACTGTCGATTCGTCATATTACCGGCAAGCCCATCAAATTTATGGGGATGGGTGAGAAGACTGAAGCGCTGGAAGCTTTCTACCCAGAGCGTATCGCGTCGCGCATTCTTGGCATGGGCGATGTTCTGTCGCTGATCGAAGATATCGAGAGCAAAGTTGACCGCGATCAGGCGGAGAAACTGGCGAAGAAACTGAAAACCGGCGACGGTTTCGACCTCAACGACTTCCTTGAGCAGCTGAAGCAGATGCGCAACATGGGCGGCATGGCGAGCCTGATGGGCAAACTGCCGGGCATGGGGCAACTGCCCGACAACGTGAAATCGCAGATGGATGACAAAGTGCTGGTTCGTATGGAAGCCATCATCAACTCGATGACGCGTAAAGAGCGTGAGAAGCCAGAAATTATCAAGGGTTCGCGCAAACGTCGTATTGCGCTGGGCTCCGGCATGCAGGTGCAAGATGTTAATCGACTGTTGAAACAGTTCGATGATATGCAGCGCATGATGAAGAAAATGAAGAAAGGTGGCATGGCCAAAATGATGCGTGGCATGAAAGGCATGATGCCACCTGGATTCCCTGGTCGCTAAGGCGGCCGTCAAAAAGCTGGAAATTTGGCACGCTTAGGTTGCTTTTTGCGCCAAAATGAGTAAAATTTTCGGGCTTTTTATATCGCGCTCGGGCCCCGTTCCTCGATGGGGCCCGAGCGCTTTATTAACTAATGAGGATGTTATGGTAACAATTCGTTTGGCACGTCACGGCGCTAAAAAGCGTCCGTTCTATCAGGTCGTCGTAACTGACAGCCGCAATGCTCGTAACGGTCGTTTCATCGAGCGCGTAGGTTTCTTCAACCCGATCGCTTCTGGTCAGGCTGAAGGTCTGCGTCTGGATCTGGACCGTATTGAGCACTGGGTTGGCCAGGGCGCAACGCTTTCTGATCGCGTTAACGCGCTGATCAAAGAAGCAAAGAAAGCAGCTTAATCTGTCACGGTGGTGAGCATGAGCATTAAACCTGCCGGGCAGCCTCCCGTTAACCCGATTGTATTGGGAAAAATGGGCGCGGCTTACGGAATTCGGGGTTGGCTCAAAGTGTTTTCCTCCACTGAAGACGCTGAAAGCATCTTCGACTACCAACCTTGGTTCATCCAGCGCGCCGGTAAATGGCAGCAGGTCGAACTCGAGGGCTGGAAGCACCACAATCAGGACCTGATCATCAAAGTCAAAGGCATTGACGATCGGGACGCTGCGGCACAGTTAACCAATTGCGAAATTACGGTTGACTCCACGCAGCTGCCAGCGCTGGAAGCAGGCGATTACTACTGGAAAGACCTTATGGGGATGAAAGTAGTGAACCTCGAAGGCTACGAAATGGGCAAAGTCATTGATTTGATGGAAACCGGCTCGAACGACGTACTCGTCGTTAAGGCAAACCTGAAGGATGCATTCGGTGCGCAAGAGCGGTTAATTCCGTTTCTTGATGAACAGGTTATCAAGAAAGTCGATCTCTCTACTGGCCTTATTGAAGTAGATTGGGATCCTGGTTTTTGATCTCCGGACAATCCGGTAACGTAACGGCGAACGCGATGTGGATTGGTGTTATTAGCCTGTTTCCAGAGATGTTTCGCGCTATTACCGAGTACGGGGTAACTGGCCGGGCAGTAAAAAATGGCCTGCTCGACATTCAAAGCTGGAGTCCTCGTGACTTCACGCATGACCGGCACCGTACCGTGGACGATCGTCCTTACGGCGGTGGACCGGGAATGTTGATGATGGTGCAACCCTTACGGGACGCCATCTCCGCAGCGAAAGCGGCGGCGGGAGAAGGCGCTAAGGTGATTTATCTTTCACCTCAGGGACGCAAACTAGACCAACAGGGCGTTTGCGAACTAGCAACCAATCAGAAGTTGATTCTGGTTTGTGGTCGCTATGAAGGGATAGATGAGCGCGTAATTCACACTGAGATTGATGAAGAATGGTCAATCGGTGATTACGTTCTCAGTGGCGGTGAGCTGCCAGCCATGACGTTGATTGACTCAGTCGCCCGGTTTATTCCAGGCGTATTGGGTAAACAGGCGTCAGCCGATGAGGATTCGTTCTCGGATGGTTTGCTGGATTGCCCGCACTACACCCGACCTGAAGTGTTAGAAGGGATGGAAGTTCCGCCAGTTCTGCTGTCGGGCAACCATGCCGAGATTCGCCGCTGGCGCCTGAAACAGTCGTTAGGCCGTACCTGGCTAAGAAGACCTGAACTTCTGGAAAACCTGGCTCTGACTGAAGAGCAAGCACGGTTGCTAAATGAGTTCCAACGGGAACATCAGCAGCAACAAAACGATGAGGCGGGAGAGTAATCTTCCCTCACTATCAGTTTACCCAGGATAAGAGATTTAATTATGAGCAACATTATCAAGCAACTTGAACAAGAGCAGATGAAGCAGGACGTACCTTCATTCCGTCCGGGTGATTCCGTGGAAGTGAAAGTATGGGTCGTAGAAGGTTCTAAGAAGCGTCTGCAGGCATTCGAGGGCGTGGTTATCGCTATTCGTAACCGCGGTCTGCATTCTGCATTCACTGTTCGTAAGATTTCTAACGGCGAAGGTGTTGAGCGTGTCTTCCAGACTCACTCTCCAGTAATTGACAGCATTGCTGTTAAACGTCGTGGTGCTGTGCGTAAAGCCAAACTGTATTACCTGCGTGAGCGTACCGGTAAGTCAGCTCGTATCAAAGAGCGTCTTGGCGCGTAAGCGACTTCTCAAAGTTAATAGCAAAAAGGGGTTGGCCATTTGGCCAGCCCCTTTTTTTATGGGTGCTGTAAATGATAGATCGCGGTGTTTACTGCTCCGCTCTCCAATACGATGAGTCCATAGCGATAATCAACCAACGTGAAGCCGCTGCGTAAGGCAACCGCACGGCTGGCATAATTCTCTTCTGCTGCCAGAATTTCCAGCTGGTTAATGTGTGGATATTTGAAGCCAAATTCGACCAACTGCGCGACTGCGCGCGTCGCCACGCCCTGGCGCTGCGTATCGCTGCGTACCCAATACCCTAACGCACTCCATTCGTCTGCTTGCTTTGCAAAGCGAATACCCGCACCGCCCAAGAGTCGATCGTTACCATCAACAATGGCGAACTCTTCCGCCTCACCGTTACTGCGTTGTATACGTGTGAAATCGATCCAGCGGGCTGCTTCATCAGGATGATAGTTCTCATGTGCCCAAGGCAACCAGGGTTGTAGGCTACTCAGTGATTCATTTACGGCTTGGGTAAAAGCATCTATATCCTGCAATGTAAAAGGACGCAGTTTTACAAGCGGAATAGGCATCGCACGCTCCCTGAAAAATAATGAATAACAGAATCTTAGCTCGACTGAGGGCAAAAATCATTAGCGAGATGCGATGCGGTGTAATCATTAGTTTACGATTTGCTATGATGGTGGATTTTTTTAACATACTGATATTAATCAACATTGTATTATTTTAAGTGCCTTTTTATTCTTATGGTAACAAAAGTGTACATGTGTGGATTGCAAGCTGTACAGGGTGTGATAAAGTAAGCGTCATCCTCAGTGAGGATCCCAAACCGCATATACGAGTAAAAAGGATCGCAATCATGCAAAAAGACGCGCTGAACAATGTGCATATCGCCGACGAACAGATTTTAATTACCCCGCAAGAGCTGAAGGCCAAATTCCCGCTCACTGCGGCGCAAGAAGCGCAAATTGCGTCTTCTCGCCAAACCATTGCCGACATTATTGCGGGCCGCGATCCGCGCCTGTTGGTGGTTTGTGGCCCTTGTTCGATTCACGATACCGAAGCCGCACTTGCCTATGCCCGTCAGTTGCAATCACTCTCTGCACAGTTGAAGGATCAGCTGTACATCGTTATGCGCGTTTATTTTGAAAAACCTCGAACCACCGTCGGCTGGAAGGGGTTAATCAACGATCCTTACATGAATAATTCATTTGATATGGAAGCTGGGCTACATATCGCGCGTCAGCTGCTGGTTAATCTTGTTGAGATGGGTTTACCGCTGGCGACCGAAGCGCTGGATCCTAATAGTCCACAATACCTGGGAGATCTGTTTAGCTGGTCTGCGATCGGTGCGCGTACTACTGAATCACAAACTCACCGTGAAATGGCATCGGGTCTTTCAATGCCGGTTGGCTTTAAAAATGGCACCGATGGCAGCCTCGGCACCGCCATCAATGCTATGCGCGCCGCCGCAATGCCACATCGCTTTGTTGGCATCAATCAGGCCGGTCAGGTTTGTCTGTTGCAAACGCAGGGCAACCCAGATGGACATGTGATTTTACGCGGTGGAAAAGCACCCAACTATGGTCCTGAAGATGTCGCGCAGTGTGAAAAAGAGATGCTGAAAGCGGGACTGCGCCCGGCCTTAATGATAGATTGCAGCCATGGTAATTCTAACAAAGACTATCGCCGCCAGCCTGGCGTAGCCGAATCGGCTATCGCGCAGATTAAAGATGGAAACCGTTCCATCATTGGCCTGATGTTGGAAAGCAACATTCATGAAGGCAACCAGTCTTCTGAACAGCCACGCAGCGAAATGAAATATGGTGTATCCGTTACTGATGCCTGTATTGACTGGGAAACTACAGAAACTTTGCTGCGTGAAATCCATCAGGACCTGCAGGGAGTGCTGTCGGCGCGTCTGTCACACGAGGTGTAATGAGTCATGGTGGCTGAACTGACCGCGCTACGCGATCAAATAGATGAAGTAGATAAAGCCCTGCTTGGGTTACTGGCAAAACGACTTGAGCTAGTGGCCGAAGTGGGTGAAGTTAAAAGCCGCTACGGTTTACCCATTTACGTACCTGAGCGTGAGGCCAGCATGTTGGCTTCACGTCGCCAGGAAGCTGAAGCCATTGGCGTGTCGCCAGACTTGATTGAAGATGTATTGCGTCGCTTGATGCGTGAATCTTATGCGCATGAAAATGACAAAGGCTTCAAAACGCTTTGTCCGACGCTGCGTCCGGTGGTTATTGTAGGTGGTCGTGGCCAGATGGGGCGTCTGTTTGAAAAGATGCTTACGCTTTCTGGTTATCAGGTGCGGATTCTGGATAAAGGCGATTGGGATCGCTCAGACGAACTGTTGAAAGATGCGGGCATGGTGATCATCAGTGTGCCAATCCATCTGACAGAGCAAATTATCGGTGAGTTACCTAAGTTGCCAGAAGATTGCATTCTGGTCGATTTGGCCTCGGTGAAGAATCGCCCCCTGCAGGCGATGTTAGCCGCGCACACCGGACCGGTTCTGGGCTTGCACCCGATGTTTGGTCCGGATAGCGGCAGTCTGGCTAAGCAGGTTGTAGTTTGGTGTGATGGCCGTCAGCCGGAAGCTTATCAATGGTTTCTCGAGCAGATTCAGGTCTGGGGCGCGCGTCTGCATCGTATCAGTGCCGTTGAGCACGACCAGAATATGGCGTTTATTCAGGCACTGCGTCACTTTGCGACTTTCGCTTACGGACTGCATTTGGCGGAAGAGAACGTCAATCTGGATCAGCTGCTGGCGTTATCTTCACCAATTTACCGCCTTGAACTGGCAATGGTTGGGCGCCTGTTCGCGCAGGATCCACAACTTTACGCGGACATCATCATGTCCTCGGAGAGTAATCTGGCGCTGATCAAACGTTACTACCAGCGATTTGGCGATGCGATCAAGCTGCTCGAGCAGGGCGATAAGCAAGCCTTCATCGATAGCTTCGAACGCGTCGAACATTGGTTTGGTGATTACGCTAAGCGCTTCCTGGTAGAAAGCAGAAGCATGCTGCGATCGGCGAACGACAGCCGGCAGTAGAACAAAAGGCATCCGTGAGGATGCCTTTTTGCTTAGAGGCGTGGCTCTACCGGCACCACATTCTCGCCGGGATAGCAGCCAAGAACTTTTAATGAACGGGTTAAGCCGCTCAACTCCGTTAATGCCAGTTGCATGCTCTCTGATTGCAGATTGCCTTGCACATCAATATAAAACATCTCTTCCCATGGATTGCCGTTGATTGGACGGTTTTCCAATTTGCTCATGATGAGGCCGTGGTTACGTAATACCATCAGCGCCTCAACCAATGCGCCAGCTTGTTGGCCAGTCGCCATAATCAGAGTCGTTTTCGCCGGAACCTGGCTGGAAACCTCAATCGCTTTACGGGCCAGCACAATGAAGCGCGTATGGTTCTGTTGTTGATTGGCCAGATTACGTTCCAGCACTTGCAATCCATACAGCTCACCGCCTGCTTCGCTACCCAATGCGGCAACCTTTGGTGAATTCATCGCTGCTACCTTTTCCATCGCCGCGGCGGTACTTTCGGTGTACTCAATTTTCCACTGCGGGAAGCGATTAATGAACTGGCTGCACTGCTGGAAGGGTTGTGGATGGCTATAAACCGTGTCGATTTGCTGTAGGTCGGTGCTGCCGTTTACCAGTACACAGTGCTCAATCGGAATGGTCAGTTCACCCACAATCGATAGCGTGGTTTGCTGAAGCAGATCGTAAACGTCATTGATTGAACCCGAGCTGGTATTTTCAATGGGCATTACTGCGTAATCTGCCTGGCCGCTCTCAACCTGATGAATGATGTCATGGAATTTCAAACAGCCTAGCTCAACCATCGAATCAAAATGTCGGGTGGCATATTTACGTGCCGCGAGGTGTGAATAAGAACCTTTCGGTCCAAGGAATGCAATGCGTGGTGCGTGTGCATGCGGATGGTTGAGGTTTTTTTGCAATAGTGCTTGCTGGGTAAGAACCGAATCTTCAATCACTAACTGGAATAAACGCGTGATGTAGTGCGCATCTAGCTGATGCCTTTTACCCAGAGAAATAAGATTTTCCAGCAGAGCACGTTCGCGCTCAACGTCGCGGATCGGACGATGCGTTGCCAGTTTTGCCTGCGCAACTTCAACGGCCAGTGTGCGACGCTCTGATAAAAGCGCTAAGAGTTTTTCATCAACGGCGCTGATCCTATCGCGTAAGGCCAGCAGCGGATTTTCGGGATTCATAGGGCTCACCTGTAAAATGTCCAATAAAAAAGCCTCCCATTTGGGAGGCTTTGTTGTTCGTCTTCGCATTCATTTTCACATGACGAATCGCCTCCCAATCAGGGGAAGGTAAAAAAGAATGCGAAGAAAAACGGTAGATGTTTCATGGTTGGTTCCATAAATGAAGTGGCTTGAGAGTAACCGCAGTGATTTAAAGCTGTCAATAAAAAACGCGCCCGGAGGCGCGTTACTAAAGATGTATGTTTATTCCGTAGGCATGAAATCTTTAACACTACTGTTGGCGCGACGGGCTTCGGGTTTATGTTGCGCTTTATTAAGTTGTCGCTCCAGCTTGGCAATCAAGTCATTGATGGCCGTATACATATCATCATGTTTCGCGCTGGCAACCAGCGTTCCGTTAGGCGTATTAATGGTGGCGTCTGCCACAAATTCCTTCGGCTCTTTCGATAACACAATGTGAGGGTTTATCAGATGTGTTTGCCATTTTTCCAGCTTGGCGAGGCGCTCTTCAACGTGGTTACGGATGGCCTCGGTGATTTCCATTTGTTTGCTGGTAATGTTCAGAATCATAGTTAAACCTCTCTGTCATTTCCGTCTGGGTAGGACCAGCATACCGCGGATATCAAGAAAATGTGTGATCTAGATCACATTGAAATGTCACTTTTTGTCAATGCCGCTTAATTGTGAGAAAGGCTGGGAAAGTGGTGCGAAACTCTTGAAGACGAGAGAGGAAGGGCGCATGATTGACGGGATAATAACGACGATAAATCTGTAAAATTACTGAGTTACCCACAAAGTGACATAAAAAAAGCAGCCACATGGGCTGCTTTTTTTGTGGATGTAATAATCAGGACTGATTATTCGCCGCAATGATTTTTGCCACTTTGTCGGCTTCAGCCGTCAATTGCAGCTGGCGGTAAGCATTTTCCATCAACGGCAACGCTTCATGAGTCGCCTCAGTATCTGGATAATCCTTCATCATCGTTTCCACGCGGTTAACAACAGCGACATAAGCACCGCGCTTGGTATAGAATTGCGCCACCGAGAGTTCATACTTCGCCAGGCGCTCTTTCAAGAATGCTAAACGTTTCTGTGCATCCGCAGCATATTGGCTGTTTGGATAACTGCGCAGTAACTGCGAGAAGTCACGGAAAGCATCACGAGCGTGCGTCGGATCACGATCGGAACGATCGATACCGAAGAAGCCCTGCAATGCAGAGTCATCCAGCGCCATATCCGTCAGACCTTTCATATAGATGACATAGTCGATATTCGGATGGGTTGGATTCAGACGCATAAAGCGAGATATAGCGGCTTGCGCTAGTGGCAGATCGGCATTTTTGTAATACGCGTAGATCAAATCCAGCTGTACTTGCTGTGAGTAAGGACCAAATGGATAGCGGTTATCCAGTGCTTCCAGTTGCTTAATCGCCGCTTTAAAGTTACCGTCCTGCAGCTTTTGCTGGGCCGTGGCGTAAATTTCAGACGGCGGGCTGTCCGGGACTGGATCCGATGAGCCGGAACAACCCACAAGCGCCAGGCTCAGGCTCAGTGTGGCAGCAGCCACCAGATGTTTCATACGCGTCATGACGAAATGATTATCCTCAAAGTGTTGTAGCAGAAGCTGTCCGTATAGCTCCCAGTTATGACCAGGTACGATAGCACATTATATTAAACGGCATCGCCGTGAAAACCCAACGTTAACGAAGAAGCTGTATATGGCACAACAAGTTCAACTCACCGCAACGGTGTCCGAAGCACAGCTTGGACAACGCTTAGATCAGACTTTGGCAGAATTGTTCCCTGATTATTCACGTTCTCGCATAAAAGAATGGATTCTTGAGCGCCGAGTCAGCGTCAACGGCACTATCATCGATAAACCAAAAGAAAAAGTTTTTGGCGGTGAGCATGTTTCGATTGATGCTGAGATCGAAGAAGAGCAACGCTGGGAAGCGCAAAACATCCCACTCAACATTGTTTATGAAGATGACGACATTCTGGTAATCAACAAACCCCGTGGTTTAGTGGTACATCCAGGCGCAGGGAATCCGGATGGCACAGTGCTTAACGCACTGCTCTATCACTATCCACCGATTTCTGACGTACCTCGCGCAGGCATTGTTCATCGTCTGGATAAAGACACCACCGGCTTGATGGTGGTAGCGAAAACCGTTCCTGCACAAACGCACTTGGTTGAATCGCTGCAGCTGCGTGAAATTACGCGTGAATATGAAGCGGTCGCCATCGGCACCATGACTGCGGGTGGTACTGTGGATCAGCCAATGGCGCGCCATTCAACCAAACGCACGCATATGGCGGTACATCCGATGGGTAAACCGGCGACTACGCATTACCGCATCATGGAGCACTTCCGTGCGCATACGCGTTTGCGTTTACGTCTTGAAACGGGTCGTACGCATCAGATTCGTGTGCATATGGCCCATATCAATCATCCGCTGGTGGGCGATCCGCTGTACGGTGGCCGTCCACGTCCGCCAAAAGGGGCATCTGAAGCTTTCATAACGACACTCCGTGGTTTTGATCGCCAGGCGCTGCATGCCACGATGTTACGTCTCTATCATCCGATAACCGGTATCGAGATGGAATGGCATGCGCCATTGCCGCAGGATATGGTCGATTTAATTGATGCACTGAAAGCCGATACTCATGAATTCCGCGATCAGATGGACTGGCTATGAGTGAATGGATCATCCCGGATTGGCCTGCGCCGCAGCATGTTCGGGCATGTTCCACCACGCGTCACGGCGGCGTTAGCGCTGCCCCTTGGGATTCGCTGAATCTTGGTGGGCATGTTGGCGACGCTGAGTCGCATGTTGCTCAAAATCGTCAACGCTTAATTGAGCAGCTGGCATTACCAAAGATGCCGCAATGGCTCGATCAGGTTCATGGTCAAATCGTTGCGCGCTTACCTGCCACTGAACCGCTGCCGCGCGCTGATGCCGCAATCACGCGTGAAAGCGGGGTGGTTTGCGCAGTGATGACGGCGGATTGTTTGCCGGTGCTGTTTTGTAGCAAAGATGGCAGTGAAGTCGCAGCTGCGCATGCTGGATGGCGTGGACTCTGCAATGGCGTACTGGAACAGACGTTGTCACAGTTTCACTGTCCGGCGAACGACATCCATGCATGGCTTGGCCCGGCAATCGGTCCGCAAGCATTTGAAGTTGGACCGGAAGTCAGAGCGGCATTCATGGCACATGATTTACAAGCGGAACAGGCTTTTCGTCCGGTTGGTAGCAAATACTTTGCCGAT
Organism: Enterobacter ludwigii; assembly: GCA_900068845.1. Lineage (GTDB taxonomy): Bacteria > Pseudomonadota > Gammaproteobacteria > Enterobacterales > Enterobacteriaceae > Pantoea > Pantoea ludwigii_A. The sequence continues at coordinate 3,484 of CEFQ01000002.1, read as the reverse complement.
ATTTGGCTGCTGGCTCGCCAGCGGCTGCAGGCTGCCGGAGTGCATTCCATCAGCGGTACAATGCGTTGTACCTTCCATGAACGCGATGATTTTTTCTCCTTCCGGCGCGATGGTGTTACCGGGCGTATGGCAACTTTGATTTGGCTGAGATAGTCTTACGCCACAAGACGGTCCAGTTAGCGTATTTTTTGCTCACAACTCAGGTCATTAACCTTGAAAAATTTGAGGGATGACCTCATTTAATCTCCAGTAGCATTTTGACCTGTAATGGGAGGAATTATGCGTCTGGATCGTCTTACTAATAAATTTCAACTGGCACTTGCCGATGCACAGTCCCTTGCTCTGGGACATGACAATCAATTCATTGAACCCCTTCATTTGATGAGCGCGCTGCTTAATCAGGAAGGCGGATCGGTGCGTCCATTGCTAAGCGCAGCGGGTGCCGATGTGGCTGGTCTGCTCACCAGTATTGAACAAGCAATAAATCGACTGCCGCAGGTAGAAGGTACCGATGGCGACGTACAGCCATCCGCCGATCTCATTCGGGTGCTTAACCTGTGCGACAAGCTGGCGCAAAAGCGCGGCGATAACTTTATATCATCTGAATTATTTGTATTGGCGGCCCTCGATTCACGTGGCTCGCTGGCTGACCTTTTGAAATCAGTTGGCGCGACTTCGGACAAACTCTCTAAGGCCATCGACCAATTACGGGGAGGAGACAACGTGAACGATCAAGGGGCTGAAGATCAGCGTCAGGCTTTAAAAAAATACACCATTGACCTTACCGAGCGTGCCGAACTCGGCAAACTGGATCCGGTCATTGGGCGTGATGAAGAGATCCGTCGCACCATTCAGGTGTTGCAGCGTCGTACCAAAAATAACCCGGTACTGATTGGTGAACCTGGCGTCGGTAAAACGGCTATCGCCGAAGGTTTAGCGCAGCGCATCATCAATGGTGAAGTGCCGGAAGGTCTCAAAGGTCGTCGCGTGCTGGCATTGGATATGGGTTCGCTGGTGGCTGGCGCCAAATATCGCGGAGAATTTGAAGAGCGTCTCAAAGGCGTGCTAAGCGATCTGGCGAAACAGGAAGGCAACGTCATTCTGTTTATCGACGAACTGCATACCATGGTTGGCGCCGGTAAAGCCGATGGTGCAATGGATGCGGGCAACATGCTGAAACCCGCACTGGCGCGCGGTGAGTTGCACTGTGTCGGCGCAACGACGCTGAATGAGTATCGTCAGTTTATTGAGAAAGATGCGGCACTGGAACGTCGTTTCCAGAAAGTTTTTGTCGCTGAGCCGAGTGTGGAAGATACCATTGCCATTCTGCGTGGATTGAAAGAACGCTATGAACTGCATCACCATGTGCAGATCACCGATCCCGCGATTGTGGCTGCGGCGACGCTGTCGCATCGTTACATTTCCGATCGTCAGCTGCCAGATAAAGCCATTGATCTGATTGATGAAGCGGCATCCAGTATTCGTTTACAGATGGATTCGAAGCCCGAATCACTCGATCGACTGGAGCGTCGCATTATCCAGTTAAAACTGGAGCAGCAGGCATTAAAGAAAGAGTCTGATGACGCCAGCGTGAAACGTCTGGAAATGCTGGAAAGCGAACTTGATCAGAAAGAGCGTGAATACGCTGAGCTTGAAGAGGAGTGGAAAGCAGAAAAAGCCTCTTTAACCGGCACGCAGAACATCAAAGCAGAACTTGAGCAAGCGCGTCTGACGATGGAGCAAGCGCGTCGCGTTGGCGACTTGGGTCAGATGTCTGAACTGCAGTACGGTAAAATTCCGGAGCTGGAGAAACAGTTAGCCATTGCTACGCAGTCTGAGGGGAAAACCATGAAGCTGTTACGCAATCGCGTAACGGATGTGGAGATCGCCGACGTGCTGGCGCGTTGGACTGGAATTCCAGTCGCACGCATGATGGAAGGTGAACGCGATAAATTGCTGCGTATGGAGCAAGAGTTGCACTCACGCGTTATCGGTCAGAACGAAGCGGTTGAAGCGGTTTCGAATGCGATTCGCCGTAGCCGAGCTGGCCTATCGGATCCGAATCGTCCAATTGGTTCCTTCTTGTTCCTTGGACCCACTGGCGTCGGTAAAACCGAATTGTGTAAAGCGCTGGCTAACTTCTTATTCGACAGCGATGACGCAATGGTGCGCATTGATATGTCCGAGTTTATGGAAAAACACTCCGTGTCGCGTCTGGTGGGGGCACCTCCAGGATACGTCGGCTATGAAGAGGGCGGATATCTGACCGAAGCGGTACGCCGTCGGCCTTATTCGGTGATTTTGCTGGATGAAGTTGAGAAGGCGCATCCTGATGTGTTCAACATCCTACTGCAGGTGTTGGATGATGGTCGCTTAACTGATGGGCAAGGCCGCACGGTGGATTTCCGTAATACCGTGGTGATCATGACCTCGAACCTTGGTTCCGACCTTATTCAGGAACGTTTTGGTTCTCTGGATTATGCGGAAATGAAAGAGGTGGTAATGACGGTTGTTGGACAGCACTTCCGTCCGGAATTTATCAACCGTATAGATGACATGGTGGTGTTCCATCCGCTGGGCGAAAAACACATTGCTTCGATTGCGCAGATTCAGTTGCAACGTTTGTATAAACGTCTTGAGGAGCGTGGCTACCAGCTACATATCTCCGATGAGGCGCTCAAACTGCTCGGCGAAAATGGTTATGACCCGGTTTATGGTGCGCGTCCATTGAAGCGTGCTATTCAGCAGCAGATTGAAAACCCGCTGGCGCAGCAGATTCTTTCTGGTGCCTTGGTTCCGGGTAAAACGATTGAAATGGATGTAAAAGACGATGTGATTGTTGCTCATCAGTAATGACATTCACTTGAAACGGGCCTGCGGGCCCGTTTTTTTTGGCCTTTTCGCAAGAATTAGCTGCTTTTTGCAACGTATCGCCTGGAAAGTGAGCGGTCGCGTAAAAACTTGAAATTTACCCTTGTCAGCTCCGAATAACTCCCTATAATGCGCCACCACTGAGACGGCAAAGCGGCAACGCAGACGGCTCAGCAGGGAGTGAAGAAATTCATCCCGCCGGATGAAAGCGCTGAAAAAAGTGTTTGACTCCGAAGGAGGAAAGCGTAATATACGCCACCTCGCGACAGACGGTTAACCCGCTGTTCGCAACGCTCTTTAACAATTTATCAGACAATCTGTGTGGGCACTCGCAGGATTGATATCAGCGTCTCCGGACGCAAAAAAATATCAAGTCTCACGAGTGAACACATAATGAAATTCATTATGACGTTTTACAGATGAGCATCGCTTAACTTGTTTAAGCAAATCAAACTTAAATTGAAGAGTTTGATCATGGCTCAGATTGAACGCTGGCGGCAGGCCTAACACATGCAAGTCGAACGGTAGCACAGAGAGCTTGCTCTCGGGTGACGAGTGGCGGACGGGTGAGTAATGTCTGGGAAACTGCCCGATGGAGGGGGATAACTACTGG
>CEFQ01000001.1:392409-657251 GCA_900068845.1 Enterobacter ludwigii | reverse complement strand
GGTAGTGTGGGGTCTCCCCATGCGAGAGTAGGGAACTGCCAGGCATTAAACAGGTGAAGAAGCCCCGGACGGAAGTTCGGGGCTTTTTTACGTCTGCAGATTGGCAAGATTGCAGGATTTTGGCGCAATTATCTGCATAAAATTAACGTAAATAGCCTAAAAACCAGCCTCTTTACGCCTCAAATATTTATAAACTCTTAGCGCTTCATCCCAAAACAACTTAAAGCTGAAACATTTTCATAAACTGCATGAAGACTCGACATTCGCAGCATACCAGGCTAATGTCGGGCATCTGGATGTCTAAACGTTTATATGGTTATAAGTAAGAGGTGAGCAGGTTATGCCAATCAGGATTCCCGATGAATTACCGGCAGTGAATTTTTTGCGTGATGAAAACGTCTTTGTCATGACGTCGTCGCGCGCCAGTGTTCAGGAGATCCGTCCGCTAAAAGTGCTGATTCTTAACCTGATGCCAAAGAAGATTGAAACGGAAAACCAGTTTCTGCGTCTGCTCTCTAACTCACCGTTGCAGATTGATGTACAGCTACTGCGCATCGATAGCCGCGAGTCGCGCAACACGCCGACGGAGCATTTGAACAATTTCTACTGCAACTTTGAAGACATCCAAAACGATAACTTTGATGGACTGATTGTGACCGGCGCGCCGCTGGGATTGGTCGATTTCAATGATGTCGCTTATTGGCCGCAGATTCAGCGCGTGCTGCATTGGGCGAATGAACACGTTACCTCCACGCTCTTTGTCTGTTGGGCGGTTCAGGCAGCACTGAACATTCTGTATGGCATTCCTAAACAAACACGACAGAACAAATTGTCCGGCGTTTATGAACATCAAATTCTGCATCCTCACGCCTTGCTGACGCGTGGTTTTGACGACAACTTCCTGGCGCCCCATTCACGCTATGCCGATTTCCCAAGCCAACTGATCCGCGATTACACCGATCTGGAGCTGTTTGCCGAATCGGAATCCACCGGCGCGTATCTTATGGCAAGCAAAGACAAGCGTCTGGCGTTTGTCACCGGTCATCCTGAGTACGATGCCTTGACGCTCTCAGGCGAATATCACCGCGATTACGATGCTGGCCTGTTACCGGAAGTGCCCTTCAACTACTTCCCGCAGGACAATCCAGAACTTCCGCCGCGTGCCACCTGGCGCAGCCATGGTAACCTGCTGTTCTCCAATTGGCTGAACTACTACGTTTATCAGATCACGCCGTTCGATCTGCGCCGTATGAATCCAACACTCGAATAAACCCAATACCTCGTTCGAACCTGCCGCGATAGCCAAAAGCTAGCGCGGCTTTTTTTTATCTTCTGTTCTTGAGTGGAATCTATTGCCTTTAATTCGAGGCTTTAAATTACATATTTATCAATTACATAAATTGCTTTCTATATCAAAATGGAAATAGTTTTTGAAAATAAAATAAAAACCATTATGCTCTGATCCTGCAGGTTAAAAAACACCCTACACCCGGATCCAGTCGTTACACGACGGATCAACCCAGGAGGCAGCCCGCATGACAGACTCGGTTATCAGCAATACGCTAACCTTCAGCCAGCCCTTTACCCACGCGGAAAAGCAGCTGCTTACCCCAGAAGCGATCGACTTTTTGCACGCATTGGTGGTGCGCTTCGCACCCGAACGCGAACGTCTACTGAAAGCACGCCAGCAACGCCAGCAGCGTTACGATCACGGTGATCTGCCTGGTTTTGATTCGGAAACCACTTCCATTCGTGAAAGTGCATGGCAGGTTCGTCCGATTCCATCACTGCTACAAGATCGCCGCGTGGAGATCACCGGCCCGCCGGATCGCAAAATGGTGATCAACGCACTCAATGCGAACGTCAACGTCTTCATGGCGGACTTTGAAGACTCACTGGCGCCAACGTGGCAGAAGCTGGTTGATGGGCAATTAACCCTGCGCGATGCGGTCAATGGCACGCTGAGCTTCACCAGTGAAACCGGCAAGATCTACCAGCTGCGCGCCAATCCCGCGCTGCTGATGTGTCGGGTACGTGGTCTGCATCTGAATGAAAAGCATGTTGAGTGGCGCGATCGGGCCATTCCCGGCGGATTGTTCGACTTCGCGCTCTACTTTTTCCACAACGTTGACGCGCTGCTGGAGAAAGGTCACGCACCGTGGTTCTACCTGCCGAAAACTGAATATGCCGCCGAAGTCGCATGGTGGCGTGAGATCTTCCGCTTTAGTGAAGATCGCTTCGATCTGCCACGCGGCACCATCAAAGCCACGGTGTTGATCGAAACGCTGCCGGCGGTATTCCAGATGGATGAGATTCTGTGGGAATTGCGCGATCACGTGGTTGGCCTGAACTGTGGCCGCTGGGATTACATCTTCAGTTACATCAAAACGCTGGGCCAGCATCCTGATCGTATCCTGCCGGATCGCCAGCAAATCAGCATGGATCAGCCCTTCCTCGATGCCTATTCGCGCCTGCTGATCAGAACCTGCCATCGTCGTGGCGCACTGGCGATGGGCGGCATGTCGGCGTTGATTCCGAGCAAAGATGCAGAGCGCAATTTATGGGTGACGCAGAAGGTGCAGGAAGATAAAGCGCGCGAAGCGGGCAACGGTCACGACGGAACCTGGGTGGCGCATCCCGGCCTGGCAGACATCGCGATGGAGGAGTTTGACCGTCGGCTGGGCGATAAGCCCAATCAACTGCAGGTCACGCGCGAGCAGGATGCACCGATCACCGCCGAACGTCTGCTGGCACCGTGTCGCGGCAAGCGCACCGAAGCGGGCATGCGTGCCAACATTCGCGTGGCGCTGCAATATCTGGAAGCCTGGATCAGCGGCAACGGCTGCGTACCGATTGATGGTCTGATGGAAGATGCCGCCACCGCTGAAATTGCCCGCACCTCTATCTGGCAATGGATTCATCACAAACAAATTCTCAGCGATGGCCAGCCGGTCACGGTAGCGCTGTTTGAACGGCTGCTGGAGGAAGAGCTGGCCGCGTTGCAGCACACCGTTGGCGCGGAACGTTTTCAAAATGGACGCTTCGACGATGCCGCGGCGCTGATGGCGCAAATTACCACCGATAACCAGCTGGTTTCCTTCCTCACTCTGCCGGGCTACCGCCTGCTGCCTTGAACCTGGAGATATGACGATGAATCGTACGCAACAGATCAAACAACTGGAATCGAGCTGGACAGATACACGCTGGGAAGGCATTACCCGTCCGTACAGTGCGGAAGACGTTATCAACCTGCGCGGTTCGGTCAATCCCGCCTGCACGCTGGCGGAGCGCGGCGCTACCAAACTCTGGTCGTTGCTCAATGGTGAATCGAGCAAAGGTTATATCAACAGCCTCGGTGCGTTAACCGGCGGACAAGCGGTGCAGCAGGCAAAAGCTGGCATAGAAGCGATTTATCTCTCCGGCTGGCAGGTGGCAGCGGATGCTAACCTGGCCGGGCAGATGTATCCCGATCAATCGTTGTATCCGGTGAATTCAGTGCCGAATGTGGTGGAGCGCATAAACCAGAGCTTCCAACGTGCCGATCAGATTCAGTGGGCCAGCGGCATATCGCCAGACGATGAAGCCTTCATCGATTACTTCCTGCCGATTGTCGCCGATGCGGAAGCGGGCTTTGGCGGCGTACTCAACGCCTTTGAGTTGATGAAAGAAATGATTCAGGCCGGTGCGGGCGCGGTGCATTTTGAAGACCAACTGGCGGCGGTTAAGAAGTGCGGCCACATGGGCGGCAAGGTATTAGTGCCAACGCAGGAAGCGATTCAGAAACTGGTGGCGGCACGTTTGGCCGCAGACGTAATGAACGTGCCGACGGTATTGCTGGCGCGCACCGATGCCGATGCCGCCGATCTGATCACCTCAGACTGTGACCCGCGCGATGCGGCGTTCATTACCGGCGAGCGCACCTCGGAAGGCTTCTTCCGCACGCATGCCGGGATTGAGCAGGCGATCAGTCGCGGGCTGTCGTACGCGCCCTATGCCGACGTGCTGTGGTGTGAAACTTCAACGCCGGATCTCGACATGGCGCAGCGCTTTGCCGACGCGATTCATGCGCAGTATCCCGGCAAGCTGCTGGCCTATAACTGTTCGCCATCATTTAACTGGAAGAAGAACCTCGACGATCGCACCATCGCGCGTTTCCAGCAGGCGCTGAGCGAAATGGGCTATCGCTTCCAGTTCATCACCTTGGCCGGTATTCACAGCATGTGGTTCAACATGTTCGATCTGGCACACGCGTATGCGCAGGGCGAAGGCATGCGTCATTACGTGGAAAAAGTGCAGCAACCGGAGTTTGCGGCGCGCGATAAGGGCTACACCTTCTCATCGCATCAGCAGGAAGTCGGCACTGGCTATTTCGATCGCGTCACCAACGTGATTCAGGGCGGAGCATCTTCAGTCACCGCGTTAACCGGCTCCACCGAAGCCGCTCAGTTCTAGTACTGAGTGCAGACATCGTAGCGGCGCAATTCATTGCGCGATAAATCGCGCCGCTACGGAATGTGCGGGAATTGAACGCAGTGTTTCGACCCACTCACTGGTCCACGGATGGGCATTATCTGCCGGAGCGTTGCCGATGACACCGAGAGAATCGCTGATCGCCCACACCATTCTGCAAGGTTTTGACGCCCAGTATGGTCGCTTTCTGGATATCACCGCCGGCGCGCAACAGCGCTTCGAGCAGGCTGACTGGCACGCGGTGCAGCAGGCAATGAAGGCGCGCATCCATCTTTACGATCACCACGTTGGCCTGGTCACGCATCAACTGCGCGTGCTCAACGATACGTCGCACTGGGACGAAGCGTTCTGGCTACGGGTGAAAAGCCATTATGAAACCTTGCTGCCCGGTTATCCGCGCCATGAAATTGCCGAAAGCTTCTTCAATTCGGTCTATTGCCGCTTACAGGGCCACAGCCATCTGTCGCCCGAACGCTTATTTATCTTTCCGTCACAGCCTTATGCGGCGGCACCCGTTGCGCAGCGCCCGTTGTCGCGACTCTATCGCCCCCAGCAGAATTGGCAGGAGACGCTGCGTCAGGTGCTGAATGACATGCCGCTGCGCCTGACGTGGCAGGATCAAACGCGCGACATCGGCTGGATTGTGCGTCATCTGCACGAGCAGTTTGGGGCTGCACAATTAGCAACGGCGACGCTGGATGTCGCCAGCGAGCTGTTTTACCGCAACAAAACCGCGTGGATTGTTGCACGGCTGCAGCTTAGTGACGGCATGGTGCCCTGTTTACTGCCGATTCAGCGCGATGAGGCCGGTCGTTTATGGATCGATACGTGTCTTACTGATAGTGATGATGCCAGCATCGTGTTTGGCTTCGCCCGCGCCTATTTCATGGTTTATGCGCCGGTACCGGCTGCGCTGGTGGCGTGGCTGCACCCGATTCTGCCGGGGAAAACCGTGGCTGAGCGCTACATGGCGATTGGCTGTCAGAAGCACGGTAAAACCGAATGTTATCGTGAATATCTGCACTATCTGGCGCATAGCGAGGAAGATTTCACCATTGCACCCGGCATTCGCGGCATGGTGATGATGGTGTTCACGCTGCCAGGTTTTGATCGCGTATTTAAGGTGATTAAAGACCGCTTCGCACCGCAAAAAGAGGTTACCGATGCGCAGGTGCGCGATTGCTATCGCATGGTCAAAGAGCATGACCGCGTCGGTCGCATGGCGGATACGCAGGAGTTCGAACACTTTGCGTTACCGCGCGCGCGTATTCCCGCCGAACTGATGGCGGAGTTTGCACGCGACATACCTGAGAAGCTGGAGGTGCGCGACGATGTGGTGATCATCCGCCATTTGTGGCTGGAGCGCCGCATGGAGCCGCTCAATCTGTGGCTGGCTCAGGCTTCGCCGGAACAACGGCAGCACGCAATTGGCGAATATGGCGATGCGATTCGCCAGCTGGCGGCAGCGAATATTTTCCCCGGCGACATGCTGTATAAAAACTTTGGCATGACGCGTCACGGCCGCGTGGTGTTTTACGATTACGATGAAATCCGTCCGATGAGCGAACTGGTGTTCCGCGATGTACCGCAGGCGCGCTACGAAGAAGATGAGCTGCAGGCCGAGCCGTGGTACAGCGTGGGGCCGGATGATGTGTTCCCGGAGACCTTTCGCTATGCGCTATGCAGCGAACCGGCGACCGGCAAACTGCTGCAGGCTTTGCATCCGCAGCTGTTTGATCCCAACTGGTGGCGCGCGCTACAAACGCGCATCCGCGAAGGGCATATTGAAGAGGTGATTGCCTGGCGCGCCAGCCAGCGTTTCAGCGCGCGCTATGCCTCGGTGGCCGCTTAGCGGCCAGAATAGGTTTGCGTCACCTGTTTGGCGGCGCGGATCACCAGCGCCCCCAGTTCAGTGATGCGGTCGTCGGTCATGCGTGCAATCGGGCCAGAAATGGAAATAGCGGCGAAGGGTTCGCCGTGCTCGTCATAAATCGGTGCCGCCACGCAACGCAGGCCGAGCGCGTGTTCTTCATCATCATGTGAAAAACCCATCTTACGAATCAGCGCCAGATTTTCCTTGAGGCTGTGCGGGGAGATCAGCGTTTTCGGCGTGTAATGGTGCAGCCCTTTTTGATGCAGCAGCGCGGTCACTTGCTCATCGCTAAGATGTGCCAGGAACGCTTTACCTGCGCCGGACGCATGCATCGGCAGCTTGCCGCCAATCGGCGCGGACATGCGCATCAACTGGGTACACTGTACCTGGTCGATAATTACCGCCTGATAATCGCTGAGATCCAGCACCGCCAGATTCACCGTCTCGCCCGCATCCTCCATCAGCTTGCGCAGCAGCGGATGCACAATCGCCAGCAGATTGCGACTTTGCAGAAAGCTGCTGCCCACCACAAAAGCATGCGAACCAATAGTCCATAAGCCTAAATCACCGACCTGATGCACAAAGCCCTGTTGCTGCATGGTGGAGAGCAGACGATGCGTGGTGGAGTTAGGTAAACCGGCCTGTTGCGCCAGTTCAGTAAGCGCCACACTGCCATGCGATTCGGCAATCAGCTCCAGCAGGCGCAAGCCGCGCGTAAGAGATTGAACTTGCCCGCCGACGGGCGCGCTGGTGGTGGTGGTTGTAGCACGAGGTTTCTTGCCGCGTTTCACGGGCACAGGGGTTGCCATAACTTCTCCACAATCGCATTAATGCTGGAAACCATTTTCGTTTTTAATGGTATGAATGCAAACGTTCACTTTCTGGTCGGATCTGTTGGCTATTATTCCTGAAAATGTCTCATCTGACCTGACTTTTGCTGACCTGAAAGTTATGCCAGTATGTCTGGCTGGTATTTAGCCAACGCAATGACGTGGACGGGGCAAGAGTGAGCAACAAAACAGCAATGCTGCAGCAGCAGCTGGCGCAACGCATCATGATTCTGGACGGTGGTATGGGCACCATGATCCAGAGTTATAAACTGAGCGAGCAGGATTTTCGTGGCAGCCGCTTTGCCGACTGGCCGTCCGATTTGCAGGGCAACAACGATCTGTTGGTGCTGACCAGGCCGGATGTGATTCGCGAAATCCACGATGCCTATCTCGCTGCCGGCGCGGATATTCTGGAGACCAACACCTTCAACGCCACCCCCATTGCGATGGCAGATTACGCGATGGAAGCGTTGTCGGCGGAGATCAATTTCGAAGCGGCTAAACTGGCGCGTGCCAGCGCAGATGAATGGACGGCGAAAACGCCACATCGTCCGCGCTACGTGGCGGGCGTGTTGGGCCCCACCAACCGTACCTGTTCCATCTCGCCGGACGTCAACGATCCTGCCTACCGTAACGTCACCTTCAATCAGCTGGTGGAAGCCTATCGTGAATCCACCCATGCGCTGATAGCGGGTGGTTCCGACCTGATCATGATCGAAACGGTGTTCGATACGCTGAATGCCAAAGCGGCGATTTATGCGGTGCAGACCGAGATGGAAGCGATGGGCGTAAAGCTGCCGCTAATGATCTCGGGCACCATCACCGATGCTTCTGGTCGTACGCTCTCCGGCCAAACCACCGAAGGTTTCTATAACTCGCTACGCCACGCCGAACCGCTGTCGTTCGGACTGAACTGTGCGCTCGGTCCGGATGAACTGCGTCAATATGTGGCGGAGCTGTCGCGCATTGCCGAAGGCTACGTGACTGCGCACCCGAACGCCGGTTTGCCCAACGCGTTTGGTGAATACGATCTCGATGCCGCGATTATGGCCGAGCAAATTGGTGAGTGGGCGCGCGCTGGTTTCCTCAATATTATCGGCGGTTGCTGCGGCACCACGCCGGAACACATCGCGGCAATGGCGGCGGCGGTGGACGGTGTTGCACCGCGCCAGTTGCCCGAGATTCCAGTGGCCTGCCGCCTCGCCGGGCTTGAGCCGCTGAATATTCAGGCTGATTCATTGTTCGTCAACGTTGGCGAGCGTACCAACGTCACCGGTTCGGCCAGGTTCAAGCGCCTGATCAAAGAAGAAAAATACAACGAAGCGCTGGATGTGGCACGCCAGCAGGTTGAGAGCGGTGCGCAAATCATCGATATCAACATGGATGAAGGCATGCTGGATGCGGAAGCGGCGATGGTGCGCTTCCTCAATCTGATTGCCGGCGAACCCGATATCGCACGCGTGCCGATCATGATCGACTCCTCCAAATGGGAGGTGATTGAGAAAGGCCTGCAGTGCATTCAGGGCAAAGGCATTGTTAACTCCATCTCGATGAAAGAGGGCGTTGAACCTTTTATCGAGCACGCGCGTAAAGTGCGTCGCTACGGCGCGGCTATGGTCGTGATGGCGTTTGATGAAGTCGGTCAGGCGGATACGCGTGCACGCAAAATAGAAATCTGTCGTCGTGCCTACAAGATCCTGACGGAAGAGGTCGGTTTCCCGCCAGAAGACATCATTTTCGACCCCAATATTTTCGCCGTTGCCACCGGCATCGAAGAGCATAACAACTACGCGATGGACTTTATCGGTGCCTGTGAAGACATCAAACGCGAGCTGCCGCACGCAATGATCTCTGGCGGCGTGTCCAACGTCTCTTTCTCGTTTCGTGGCAATGAACCGGTACGCGAAGCGATTCACGCCGTGTTCCTCTATTACGCCATCCGCAACGGTATGGATATGGGCATCGTGAACGCCGGTCAGCTGGCGATTTACGACGATCTGCCTGCCGAGCTGCGCGACGCAGTGGAAGATGTGGTCCTTAACCGCCGCGACGATGGTACTGAGCGCTTGCTGGAACTGGCGGAGAAGTATCGCGGCAGCAAAAGCGACGGCGAGCAGGAGAAACAGCAGGCCGAATGGCGCAGCTGGGACGTGGTAAAACGTCTGGAATACTCGCTGGTGAAAGGCATCACCGAGTTTATTGAGTTAGACACTGAAGAAGCACGTCAGGCAGCAGAACGCCCGATTCAGGTGATTGAAGGGCCGTTGATGTCCGGCATGAACGTGGTGGGCGATCTGTTCGGCGAGGGCAAGATGTTCCTGCCGCAGGTGGTGAAATCAGCGCGCGTGATGAAGCAAGCGGTGGCCTATCTTGAACCTTACATTCAGGCCAGCAAAGAGGCCGGGCGCAGCAACGGCAAAATCGTGCTGGCGACGGTAAAAGGTGATGTGCATGACATCGGCAAAAACATCGTCGGTGTGGTGCTGCAATGTAACAACTACGAAATTATCGACCTCGGAGTAATGGTGCCGAGCGATAAAATTCTCAAAACCGCGATTGCCGAGAATGCCGATATTATCGGGCTTTCCGGGCTGATCACGCCGTCGCTGGATGAAATGGTCAACGTAGCGAAAGAGATGGAGCGTCAGGGATTCACCATCCCGCTGTTGATTGGCGGCGCCACCACTTCGAAAGCGCATACCGCAGTGAAGATCGAGCAGAACTACAGCGGCCCCACCGTTTACGTGCAGAACGCCTCGCGCACCGTTGGCGTGGTGTCTTCGCTGCTCTCCGATACGCTGAAAGAGGAGTTCGTGGCGCGCACCCGCAAAGAGTACGACACGGTGCGCATTCAGCATGCGCGTAAGAAGCCGCGTACACCGCCGGTGAGTCTGCAGACCGCGCGTGATAATGATTATTCCATTGACTGGGAACGTTACACGCCGCCGGTGGCGCATCGCCTCGGTGTGAGTTCCGTTGAAGCCAGTATTGAAACGCTGCGCAATTACATCGACTGGACGCCATTCTTTATGACCTGGTCGCTGGCCGGCAAATATCCGCGCATTCTGGAAGATGAAGTGGTGGGCGAAGAGGCCCAACGCTTGTTTGCCGATGCTAACGCGATGCTCGATATGTTGAGCAGCACCGGCACGCTTAAACCGCGCGGTGTGGTGGGGATTTTCCCGGCCAACCGTGTCGGCGATGACATTGAAATTTACAGCAACGAGAACCGCAACGAGGTGCTGTGCGTGAGCCATCACTTGCGTCAGCAGACCGAGAAAACCGACTTCGCCAACTACTGCTTAGCGGATTTCGTGGCACCGAAATCGAGCGGAAAAGCCGATTATCTCGGCGCGTTTGCCGTCACCGCCGGGGTAGAAGAGGATGCGTTGGCTGAGGCGTATGACAAGCAGCACGATGATTACAACAAAATAATGGTTAAAGCGGTGTCAGATCGTCTGGCAGAAGCGTTTGCTGAATATCTGCATGAGCGGGTGCGTAAAGTGATTTGGGGCTTCGCTGCTAATGAAAACCTGAGCAACGAAGAGCTGATTCGCGAGAATTATCAGGGCATTCGCCCGGCGCCAGGTTATCCGGCTTGTCCGGAACATACTGAGAAAGCGCCGATCTGGCAGTTGCTGGATGTGGAAAAGCATACCGGCATGAAGCTGACCGAATCTTTCGCCATGTGGCCCGGCGCCGCGGTTTCCGGCTGGTATTTCAGCCATCCCGAGAGCAAGTATTTCGCCGTGGCACAGATTCAGCGCGATCAGGTTGAAGACTACGCGGCGCGTAAAGGCATGAGCGTCACCGACGTCGAGCGCTGGCTGGCACCGAACCTGGGTTATGACGCGGATTAATATGCAGTAATGCGCAATAAATTGCGCCGCTACGGTATGTGTATTTATCCGTAGCGGCGCGATTCATCGCGCGGGTTTAAAACCACCCGCGCGGATATTAATTAAACCGCGCATCGCGATCTGACGTCAGGTCATACAGCTGATATTTGCGACCCAGCATCTGGCCGCCATCACGCGTTAATGGCACCCAGTTCACCTGCGCACGACCACGTGTTGGCGTCACGGTGAACAGATCCATCGGCACCGAAATATAGAAGCCTTTGGTGAAGTCGCCTTCGCCATACGCTTCCGCCGACACGTTGGTTTTGGTGGCGTAGAAGCCAACCATTACGCCGCTGTCAAAGCGCTTCGATACATCTACCGTTACGCCTTTATCCTTCGCCAGATATTCACCGACGCTGGCTTTGACCAACACGTCCTGCATAAACCACGGACGCCAGTACGCGGTGAAATGCCCGGTCGGCGCTTTGTAATCGGTGAACTGCATCATGTTGTCCCAATCACGCTGTTTCACGTAGTTGGCATCAACGCCGAAAGCCCAGTTGCTATCAATCGGACGATACAGCACTTCGCCGCCGACGCCGCCGTACATGGTTTCCAGATAACCGCCGTAAACCTGGCCATAGAAACCGTTGCCGAGCGACTGCATGTAGTTGGCTTGCAGATCGTTAACGTAAACGTTGTTCTCAACGTAATCACGAATATGGGTACGCACGCGCGGCAGTGTGGAATCCGCTGGCGCGCCATTGTAATTGAACCTGTCATAGTTATTGGCAATATTACCGAACAGGCTGCCGCCGACTAACAGGTGATCGGTAAGCCAATAATCAGCGTTAGCCATCACGCCAACCTGATACATGTAGAAGCTTTCCGGTCCGCCCACCGACTGATTCAGCACCGGCGACAAGCTGTAGTTCAGACGGTCTTTGCGGATAAAGAAACCTTGCTCGGTGGTACCAGGATCGCGCGGGTTTTCACGCGTCTGCTGCAGCGGCTTTTCATGTCCCAGCGGATAACCGGCCAGTTCATTGTGCAGGCTGGCCACATTGGTACGCGTGCTCACCTGCGGCATATTGAAGCGTGACTCGGTGACATCGATGGTATCGATGCCAGCGGGAAGATTGTTCATGATAATGCGATTGGCGCGATCGACACCTTCGCGCGTGTCGCGATATTTGGTCTGCTCGCCAGACACATAGAGCGTGCTGCCTTTGGTCTGAATATGCGGGCCATTCAAACCGGCGTTGTACTTCAAATCCGTTAGCTGGTTTGCTACTACCGTTGGCTGCAACAGATCGCCCTGCGGCTGAGGGTTATACGCTGGTTTCTCGCTATCGATATGCGACTGATGCAGATCGTTGAAGTTGGTGCGCAGGGTAAAGCCGAACATAAAGGTGTTGCCGCGCTCGTAGCTGGCGTTAATATCCGCCCAGTCGGTGATGCGATAAATCGCGCCGACGTTGACCTTGCTGCGTTGATCCAGACGACCGGCGAAATCATCCTGATAATCGTTACCTTCGTATTCAACCTTCAGGCGCAGCGGCTGCCACGGCGTTTGATACTCCACGCCACCAAACAGTGCTGAAGGACCGTGGAACATCTGCGAGCCGTTAATCGAACCCGCTTCGCCACCGCCGGTACGGCTACAGAAACTGTCGCTGTAGGAGCAGAACGGATTCTTGATGGTGCCGCTGTTGCCGAGGTAGCCCCAGCCCAGACCTAAGGTGAAATCGAACGGGCCCCACGCCTTGCTCGCCACCAAATATTCACTGTCGAACAGGCCGGTACCGCCTAAATCGCGTGAACCCACCGCCACTTCCGGCAGCCAATAGCTCTCCTGCCACAAACGCAGCTTCACATCGAAGGCTTTATCTTTATAGCTTTGGTTGCCGCTGAAACCTTCGACCGCGCTGTACCTGCGGGTACGTACGTCGGTATAGCGCACGGTGGTTTCCAGCCACGGGAACAGCTGCAGTGAAGCAGAATAGTAGCGATATTGGTCGTTATCGCGGAAGTTAACGCTAAATTCACCCTCTTTCGCCATACGCGCGGTAGGCGTCTGCATCAGACCGACGCCGCCGAAATCCGATTGAGAAGGGCCGACCGGTTCAGGCCAGGTTTCCGCATGCACCTGGCAAGCGGCGGAAACAGAAGCAGCCAACAGGCTGAGAAGTAATTGTTTTTTCATCACTCTGGTATCCGGTGAGTCAGAACGGAAAGCATGCGCGCATTCAAATCGCTTTGGCCCCAAGGCAGGCTCCATGAAGTGAAACCGAGCCAGATAATGCTGCCTGGCTCCACTTCGATGTGGCGATGATTCCAGTAAGCGACCGGAACTTGCTGCGTGCTGCCAGACGGTGCAATCACCGTGGCATAGCTGCGTTCCGCGCCGGACAGACGATCGTGGCCGTCGAGGTAATCACGCACTTCGCGGCCCGGCTGCCAGCTCTCTTTACCCGGATTGCTTAATGCACCTAGCACCAGCACCTGCGTGGGTTGCGTCAGCGTGTAGAGGTCGTAGCTGCCTTGCAGCGTGCGGTTATCTTGTTGACGCAGGCGCACCTCGTCGGGATCAAGCGAGGTGAACTGGCGGCCCGTCACCTGCACCGTGCCAAGCTGGTGGATAACGGAGCCGATGGTCGCGGCCAGCGACTCGCCGCTGTCGGCTTGCCAGGCGCGCAGATCTGCCAGCAGCTGTTTCTGCTGTTGCTGTGCTACCGCAGTTGCGCCACGTTCGGCAATCACCGTGCCCGGCCACCAGCTGCGCAGTGCTGGGTTGGTAAGTAACTGACTGAGATTCTGCGCATCGTTGATTTGCAGTGTGTTTTTGCCCTGCACGTCGTGCACGGTCACTTGAGCCGCGGCCAGCGCGTGGCCAGCCGTGAGCAGCGTCAACGCTGCCAGCATTGGAGTTGTTTTTTTCATGATTTCGCCGGCTTCAGAATAGTGATTTCAACTGGGAAGGCATCGGCGGCCAGCATCTGGTTGGCCTGCAGCACCGTGCCATCGCGGTTATCGATCCAGAAGGTGTTCTGCCACTCCGCGCCTACGCTCTCCATGCGCACGGTTTCATGCCAGACGCGACACGGTACACGTTCACCGGCGATATCCAGCACCGTATCGTCACCGCGTTCGAAATGGGAAACGGCCGTGGCGGCACGTACTTTATCTTGCTCGCGCCACTGCACCACGCGCGTCCAACGGGCACCGTTTTGCAGATGCAAGCCATCGGCGAGCGGATCCTGCGCCAGGTTACTGACGTCAGCGAGGTTGCTCGGTAAACCCAGCGTTTTGACCAGACGGCCATGCTGCATCACCAGCATCGCTTTATCCTGGGTGATCCACTTCTGTTGGTCGTTTTCGTTGTAACCGAGCACCACGAAGATGCGCGGACCTTCATTGATGCGGGCATAGAGGCTGGCGTAGGGCAGGTTAGCAACCTGTTCGTCGGTGACCGTGACATCATCCGGACCGTTCACGGCCAGCATCACGGTTTGTTCGAGGCCTTTTTGCGTTTGTGTGCAGGCCTGCAACAACAGGCAAAGAAGTAGCAAAGAGAGTCGGCGCACTGTGTATCCCTGTCTAAATAAGCCAAGCAAAAAATAACCACACGGATGTGTGGTTATGCTTAAAGGTGCTACATCAACGAGTGGTGCTCGTTGTGGTGGTTGTTGTTGTACCGGTATTTGCACCGTCACCGCCGCCAGAAGCAGCAATGCCGAGACCCACTAACGCACCGAGCGCGCCGATACCCACAGCGGTAGACGCACCGGCAGAGATTGCTCCCGCCTGCGCGCCTGCTGCAGCACCAGCTTCTTCCGGCGCGGCAATCGCAGCGGAAGAAACGGCAACATAAAGTAAGGCTGCACCAGCAACCATCAGTTTTTTCATAACAACGTTTCCTGCATTTATATGAATCAATGAATGTAGGATTTACCCAGATTTCGGGCGCGTTCAGTATAGGGCAACAAATTACCAGAGTTCAGCAACAGAAAAAGAGGGCGGAAAGTACAGGCGTGTCTGGTGATAAATGCGGCGAATTGGCGTTAGCTGCTTTTTTTAAATGCAGTTTTTTCTCAGGGTGGAATAATTACGTGGTTGGGCTTATCAAGGCAGGATTTTTCACTTTTTCATTAACTATTGGTACGGAATAGGAATAATCAGATTTTCCTGAAGTGGCTTAAATAAAAATTATAAATCAATCATACGGATAGCCGATGGTTAATAACGAAATAGGACCATTTTTTAATTAATAGAGTAGGCGTCAATCAAATAAAGTTCCGATTTTCCTTAGCCTATTTTAAGAATTTTCTAAGCGGCAAAGCGGGAAGAAATAGCAATATTGCGCGGATTGTCGACTGGCTGGCAGAAAAAAGGCGGCAATCACGCCGCCTTATTCATCTTGGCCGAGAAATTAACGCCAGGATTTGTAGCGATTAATTAAGCCATTGGTGGAGCTATCGTGGCTGCTAATTTCCGCTTCATTTTCCAGCTCTGGCAGAATGCGGTTTGCCAGCTGTTTACCCAACTCAACACCCCATTGGTCAAAGGTGAAGATGTTGAGAATCGCGCCTTGGGTGAAGATCTTGTGCTCATACAGCGCAATCAGTGAACCCAGGCTGAACGGGGTAATTTCACGCAGCAGGATTGAGTTGGTTGGGCGGTTACCTTCGAATACTTTGAACGGCACGATGTGCGCGACCGATTCGGCAGATTTGCCGGCATCGGTGAACTCTTTCTCTACCACATCGCGTGACTTACCAAACGCCAGCGCTTCGGTCTGTGCGAAGAAGTTCGACAGCAGCTTCGGATGGTGATCGGTCAGCACGTTGTGGCTCAGCGCCGGTGCGATAAAGTCGCACGGAATCAGTTTGGTGCCCTGATGAATCAGCTGGTAGAACGCGTGCTGACCGTTGGTGCCTGGCTCGCCCCAGATGATTGGGCCAGTCTGGTAATCCACCGGATTGCCTTCGCGATCGACATATTTACCGTTGGATTCCATGTTGCCCTGCTGGAAGTAAGCAGCAAAGCGATGCATGTATTGGTCATACGGCAGAATGGCTTCGGTTTCGGCACCAAAGAAGTTGTTGTACCAGATACCAATCAGCGCCAACAGCACCGGCAAGTTCTGCTCGGCAGGCGTGTTAGCGAAGTGCTTATCCATCGCATGCGCGCCACTCAGCAGCTGCTCGAAGTTCTCGAAGCCGATAGACAGAATGATCGACAAGCCGATTGCTGACCACAGTGAATAGCGACCGCCAACCCAATCCCAGAACTCGAACATATTATCGGTATCAATACCGAATTCACCCACCGCTTTACCGTTGGTCGACAGCGCAGCGAAATGCTTCGCCACATGCTGCTGATCGCCCGCGGTTTTCAGGAACCAGTCACGCGCGCTATGGGCGTTGGTCATGGTTTCCTGGGTGGTGAAGGTTTTTGATGCCACGAGGAACAGCGTGGTTTCCGGGCTGAGATCTTTCAGCGTTTCGGCGATGTGCGTGCCATCGACGTTAGACACAAAGTGCATGTTGAGGTGATTTTTGTACGGACGCAGCGCTTCGGTCACCATGAAGGGGCCGAGGTCTGAACCACCAATACCGATGTTCACCACATCAGTAATGGCTTTACCGGTATAGCCTTTCCAGTCGCCGCTGATGATGCGCTCGGAGAAGCCTTTCATCTTCGCCAGCACCGCGTTGACTTCCGGCATCACATCTTTGCCGTCCACCACAATTGGCGTGTTGCTGCGGTTACGCAAGGCAACGTGCAGTACCGCACGCTCTTCGGTGCGGTTAATCTTCTCGCCAGAGAACATCGATTTGATGGCGCCGGCCAGATCGGTCTCTTTAGCCAGCGACTGTAATTTTTCGAGGGTTTCCTCGGTGATGCGGTTTTTTGAGAAATCCACCAGCATCTGGTCATCGAAAGTGGCAGAGAATTTCGCAAAACGATCGGCATCTTGCGCAAACAGGTCGGCGATTTGCACCGATTTCATCTGCTCAAAATGCTGCTGCAGCGCTTTCCAGGCTGCGGTTTGTGTCGGATTGATATTTTTCATGGCAACACTCTAGTTGATATAAGAACCGTCATTCCATCCGGGGCATCCTGCTCGCCCGGCATCCATAGCATTCTTGCGACGGGAATGAGTATGACCACAGTTACAAGCGAAGGGAAAAAATTTGTGACCGTGGCCGCAGTGTTTCAGGTAAATCCGGCGGCGATTGTCAGCGCAGCGCCAGGAAAATTCCCTGTGCCGCATCAGCAAAAAGCCGCATTTGTCTGATTCGGACTCTACTTTAGGTCGGCGTGGGACACCGCGTTTGTTCAACGATGCGTTTACCGAAGTGTAAAAGTGAGCAAATCCTCGACCTAAAGCAAGGCTACCCAAAATAATTTGAGGTTCAGGAAGGCGGCAAGTGTTTGACAAATCGGCTTGGCCGATTTGAACAGCGCTAGCGCTGGCCCGAAGGGTGAGGCTCATTATGAGCCTCATAATCCTCAGGAGCTTACTGAAGTAAGTGACGGAGGTGAATACACGCAGCCAACGCACCTGAAACTTGAAGGATGAAGGGTATGGACAGGGGGGAAAATAATCAGTACTTTATGCGCGCTACTTACACCTCCGGGTGTAAGCCAGAAGAGGCGCGTCGCCCAGGCAGTGTGTTTGAGGATCCGTATCCGCAGATAACACATCAGGGGGTGTGACGCCGAGGTGGGGCAACACGCGGGGTGTTGCACTGTCGGCTGCAGGGGCTGAATCCTCTGGGTTGTCACCAGAATCGTCCACAGTCGGACGCTTCGCAAGGTGAAGCGCTTCTGGGTGACTTGTCTCCTGATCTTGTCTGCCCAATTCTGCTCTTCTCTTGTGCCTAGGCTGCTACTATGTCTTCCGCCCCAAAAACGGAAGAAAGATAACCTGACACGGGGTTCGTAACATGTCTCAAAATCTTATCGTGGCTAAATTTGGCGGCACCAGCGTTGCCGATTTTGATGCTATGAATCGCAGCGCAGATGTTGTGCTGTCGGATGCCAATACCCGCTTAGTGGTGCTCTCTGCTTCCGCTGGCGTAACCAATTTGCTGGTTGCCCTTGCTGAAGGCCAGGAACAAGCGCAGCGCGCTTACCTGCTGGATGAAATCCGCCGAATTCAATACGCCATCATCGATCGTTTGCAGTCGCCGGATGTCATCCGCGACGAAATTGATCGCATGCTGGAAAACATCACCATGTTATCTGAGGCCACCTCGCTGGCGACGTCGCACGCGCTGACCGATGAGTTGGTGAGCCACGGTGAGCTGATGTCGACGCTGTTGTTCGTAGAGATTCTGCGCGAGCGTCAGGTGAACAGCGAATGGTTTGACGTGCGTAAAGTGATGCGCACCAGCGATCGTTTTGGTCGTGCGGAGCCGGAAGTGGCTACGGTGAAAGCGCTGGCAGCGACCCAACTGCAGCCGCGTATTGCACAAGCGCTGGTGGTGACTCAGGGCTTTATCGGTAGCGAAATTAAAGGCCGCACCACCACGCTCGGCCGTGGCGGCAGTGACTACACCGCTGCGCTGCTGGGCGAAGCGCTGCAGGCCGCGCGTATCGATATCTGGACCGATGTTGCCGGTATCTACACCACCGATCCACGCGTGGTTTCCACGGCTAAACGCATCGAAGAGATTACCTTCGAAGAAGCGGCGGAAATGGCGATCTTTGGTGCCAAAGTGCTGCATCCGGCCACCTTGCTGCCGGCTGTACGCAGCGATATCCCGGTGTTTGTCGGCTCGAGTAAAGATCCGGCCGCGGGCGGTACGCGCGTGTGCAATGAAACCAAAAATCCACCGCTGTTCCGCGCGCTGGCACTGCGTCGCAAGCAGACATTGGTCACGTTGCACAGCCTGAATATGCTGCATGCACACGGCTTCCTCGCCGAGGTGTTTAACATTCTGGCGCGCCACAGCATCTCCGTTGATCTGGTGACCACTTCTGAAGTGAGCGTGGCGCTAACGTTGGATAGCACCGGTTCGACCACCACGGGTGACAGTTTGCTGACGCAGGCGCTGCTGACCGAGCTCTCTTCGCTGTGCCGTGTAGAAGTGGAAGAGAACCTGGCGCTGGTGGCGATCATCGGCAACAACCTGTCGAAAGCCTGCGGCGTCGGTAAAGAAGTGTTCGGCGCACTGGAACCGTTTAATCTGCGCATGATTTGCTACGGTGCCAGCAGCTATAACCTTTGCTTCCTGGTGCCAACGCCGGATGCGGAAGAAGTGGTACGCGCGCTGCACAAGAATCTATTTGGTTCCTAAGTCAAATTGTTAGCATGCTGCATCAAGCCGGACCTGGTCCGGCTTTTTTATTGGTTAATTTTATTAAACAATAATTCAAGCGCAGCGGCAGCCAGTCATTCTATCCAGACGTTTCTGATGATCCCCATTATCACTCGCGAGACATGTCTTGTTTTCGCTGGAATCGCCTAAAAAACACACTGATCTCTCATTGAGTGGTTGCGCTTCAATCGCCAAAAACGATAATCCCGCCGCGAAAACATTAAATTATCTGAGGGAATAGCGTTGAAAAGATTAGTGGCTGAAACACTTGGCACCTTTGTGCTGGTGTTGGGCGGTTGTGGTAGTGCGGTGTTGGCCGCGGCGTTTCCAGAATTGGGTATCGGTTTTGCCGGCGTCGCGCTGGCATTTGGTCTGACAGTGTTGGTGATGGCATTTGCCGTTGGCCATATCTCAGGCGGCCATTTTAACCCGGCGGTAACCATCGGTCTGACGGTTGGCGGACGTTTCCCGGCGGCGCAGGTCGTACCTTACATCATCGCGCAACTGGTTGGTGCGATTGCGGCGGCAGGCGTGCTGTATCTGATTGCCAGCGGTAAAGCCGGTTTCGATGCAGCGGCGAGCGGCTTCGCGTCGAACGGTTACGGTGTACATTCCCCGGGCGGCTTTAGCCTGCAGGCAGGTATGATCGCCGAGCTGGTGCTGACCGCGGTGTTCCTGATTGTGATCATGGGTTCGACCGATAAACGTGCTCCGGCCGGTTTTGCGCCGATGGCTATCGGTCTGGCATTGACGCTGATCCACCTGGTGAGCATTCCTGTGACCAATACCTCAGTTAACCCGGCGCGCAGTACGGGTGTGGCCATCTTCCAGGGCGGCTGGGCAGTGGAGCAGCTTTGGATGTTCTGGTTGTTACCGATTATCGGTGCTGCGATTGGTGGTGCGATCTACCGCTTTGTACTGGAAAAAGCAGAGTAACTTCGCCGTATTTCAGCGGATCGGCAGCAGCCGATCCGCATTTTCCCCCGCAAGCGACTTCCCGCCTTACGTCAAGATAATGAAATGTTATGATCCCGCGTCCGTCGCTGTGGTCGTTCCCTGCGCGACATTTCATCTGTGGCAATATTAAAAAAATCCCTAAGGAAGTCTGGTTATGCTCGGCACACTTACCCGCTTGTTCCCGCTCTGGGCCGTACTGCTCTCGGTCGCTGCTTATTATTCTCCCACCACCTTTCTCGGCATTGGTCCGTGGGTAACGTATCTGCTGATGCTGATTATGTTCGCCATGGGCGTGACGCTAAATATTGACGATTTCAAACGCGTGCTGGTACGTCCGGCGCCGGTGATTGCCGGTACTTTCCTGCACTATCTGGTGATGCCGCTGGCCGCATGGGGTTTGGCGAAGCTATTCCAGATGCCACCGGACCTCGCAGCAGGCATGATTCTGGTCGGCAGTGTGGCCAGCGGCACTGCGTCTAATGTGATGATCTATCTGGCGAAAGGCGATGTGGCGCTGTCAGTGACCATCTCATCCGTATCGGCGCTGGTGGGGGTTTTTGCCACGCCGCTGCTAACGCGTTTCTACGTTGATACGCACATTCAGGTGGATGTGGTCGGCATGCTGCTCAGCATCGTGAAAATCGTGGTGGTTCCGATCAGCCTCGGTCTGATCATCCACCACTCAATGAACAGTGTGGTGCGCCGCGTTGAGCCTTATCTGCCGGCGTTTTCGATGGTGTGTATTCTGCTGATCATCAGCGCCGTGGTAGCCGGCAGCCAGGGTTTTATCGGTTCTGTCGGCTTGATGGTGATTGTGGCGGTCATACTGCATAACGCCATTGGTCTGTTGGGCGGGTACTGGGGTGGCAAGCTGTTTGGCTTCGATGAATCCACCTGCCGCACGCTGGCGCTGGAAGTGGGCATGCAGAACTCGGGACTGGCGGCCACGCTGGGCAAACTCTATTTCTCGCCGTTGGCAGCACTGCCGGGCGCACTGTTCTCGGTATGGCATAACTTGTCAGGTTCGCTGCTGGCCGGCTATTGGTCAGGTAAACCGATCGATAAAAAGCAGAAATAATCGCGGTCGCCATGAACAGTGGTCGCCATGAATGGCGACCCTACGATCGCACCGGTTTATCGTAGGGTGCGCATTTATGCGCACCGTTTTGCACTACAGCTTCAGGTAAGTGCGTATCCCATCCAGAAACATCTGCGTTGCCAGCATAATCAAAATCAACCCCATCAGACGTTCCAGCGCGTTAACGCCTTTGTCACCCAGCAGACGTAAAAACAGTCCCGACATCAGCAAAATTCCTACTGTTACACCCCAGGCAATCAGCAGCGCCCCCACCAGGTGCGTCATTTGATTGGGATATTGATGTGATAACAGCATCAGCGTCGCCAGCAGCGAAGGGCCGGCAACCAGCGGAATCGCCAACGGCACCAGAAATGGCTCTTCACCAGCCGGAAGTCCGCTGCTGCTGCTCTCCTCGGAGGGGAAAATCATGCGAATGGCAATCAGGAACAGAATGATGCCGCCGGAGATCGACACGGTTTCGGTGCGCAGATTCAGAAACGTCAGAATGCGTTCACCGGCGAAGAGAAACAGCAGCATCAGAATCAGCGCGATCAGCATTTCGCGCATCAGCACCACGCGGCGGCGCTTGGGCTCCAGATGCTTCAATACCGACATAAAGATCGGCAGGTTGCCCAGCGGGTCCATAATTAACAGCAGCAATATGGTCGCGGATATCATTTCAGTCATGTCAGGTAAACCATCCTATCCATTTGGCCGAGGCCATTATTAGTTGTACTGCTGAAAAAGTTAGCGCAATCGAATTAATTCACTTGCCAGAAGTGCTGCATTTTGTAGAGTTGACGGTCATAGGTAAACCTGATTATTACGCAGACGGGCAGGATTATCCGGCCCGTCTTTTCCTCGCACCACTTAGGGCTTCCTTCGAGAACACCCGAGACGGACAGAAAATGAAGAATGTAGGTTTTATTGGTTGGCGTGGCATGGTCGGCTCAGTGCTGATGTCACGTATGAGCGAAGAACGCGATTTTGATGTCATCAATCCGGTCTTTTTCTCCACGTCACAGCTTGGTCAGGCGGCGCCGACGTTCGGCGGTAAGTCGACCGGTGCGCTGCAGGATGCTTTTGATATCGAGGCGCTGAAGGCGCTGGATATTATTATCACCTGCCAGGGCGGCGATTACACCAGTGAAGTCTATCCGAAGCTGCGCGAAAGCGGCTGGCAGGGTTACTGGATTGATGCGGCTTCCACGCTGCGCATGAAAGATGACGCGATCATCATTCTCGATCCGGTTAACCATCATGTGATTCGTCAGGGCCTCGACAACGGCATCAAAACCTTCGTCGGCGGCAACTGCACCGTGAGTCTGATGTTGATGTCACTGGGTGGCCTGTTTGCCAACGATCTGGTTGAGTGGGCGTCGGTTGCCACTTATCAGGCGGCATCGGGCGGCGGTGCGCGCCATATGCGTGAATTGCTGACGCAGATGGGCATGCTGCATGACCACGTGGCCAACTCGCTGCAGAACCCAGCTTCCGCCATTCTGGATATCGAACGCAGCGTCACCGATTTCACCCGCTCTGGCACCTTGCCAACCGACAACTTCGGCGTACCCCTGGCGGGCAGCCTGATTCCGTGGATCGACAAACAGCTGGATAACGGCCAGAGCCGCGAAGAGTGGAAGGGCCAGGCGGAAACCAACAAGATTCTGCGTACCAGCAATGTGATTCCGGTTGATGGCTTGTGTGTGCGTGTTGGCGCCCTGCGCTGCCACAGCCAGGCCTTCACCCTCAAGCTGAAAAAAGATCTGCCGCTAAGCGAAATCGAACAGCTGCTGGCTTCCCACAATGAGTGGGTGAAAGTGGTGCCAAACGACCGTGAAATCACTATGCGTGAACTGACGCCAGCCGCCGTCACTGGCACGCTGACTACGCCAGTGGGTCGCCTGCGCAAACTGAACATGGGGCCGGAATACCTTTCTGCCTTCACCGTGGGCGATCAGTTATTGTGGGGCGCCGCTGAACCGTTGCGTCGCATGCTGCGTTTGTTGATCGACTAAGCGCAGCGGTAAACCAGACAGGCCGGGGTTTCCCGGCCTTTTTTTAGTTATCCAGGCTGCAAAAAATTATGCAAATTGCGCCTGACAAGTGATCCGCTTCCCTTTTTTGCTCGCCCGACAACAATATTTCACGATCCTCCATGGCTTCTGCCATCCCCAAGCTATGATTTAACAGAGATGTGCCGGTTGTTAACTGTTTTCGTTTTTTCGAATTGAATGGTTGTTGTACACGGTGAAGATCTTTCCCACGGACGGTTGTGTCCTCGCGGTGTACCTATGGCTCAATGAAAAGCAGCGCACCCGAGGCGATAATCCTGCCGACTCTGGTCGCCTGCGCAAAATCATAGGAAGAAAGTCATGTCAGAGCTTCCCGATCGCCAGGCGATCAATGCCCTTTTTGCCGGGAATTACGCCGATCCCTTTTCATTACTGGGGATGCACCAAACAGCCGCAGGCCTTGAAGTTCGCGCGCTGCTGCCCGATGCCTCAGATGTATGGGTGATTGAAACCAACACGGGACGCAAATGCGCCCAGCTTACCTGCCTCGACTCGCGTGGATTTTTTTGTGGCGTGATCCCACGCCGTAAAAACCTGTTCAGCTATCAGCTGGCGGTAAATTGGCACGGCCAGCAAAACCTGATTGATGATGCCTATCGCTTTGGCCCGCTGCTGGCAGAGATGGATGCCTGGCTGCTGGGCGAAGGTACGCACCTGCGTCCTTACGAAACCCTTGGCGCGCACGGCACCACCATTGATGGCGTGCATGGCACGCGCTTTGCCGTTTGGGCACCGAATGCGCGGCGCGTATCGGTGGTGGGCGAGTTCAATTTCTGGGATGGCCGCCGCCATCCGATGCGCTTTCGGCGCGAACTCGGAGTCTGGGAACTGTTTGTTCCGGGCGCGGTAAATGGCCAGCTGTACAAATTTGAAATCGTTGATAATAGCGGTCAGATGCGCATCAAAGCCGATCCTTTTGCCTTCGAAGCACAGATGCGGCCGCAAACGGCGTCGATGATCTGTGGTCTACCGCCGAAAACCGAAATGCAGCCGCAGCGCAAAGCCGCCAATGGCTTTGACCAGCCAATTTCTATTTACGAAGTCCATCTGGGTTCATGGCGCCGTCATACCGATGACAACTTCTGGTTAAGTTACAAGGAGCTGGCCGAACAGCTCATCCCTTACGTCAAAGAGATGGGCTTCACCCATATCGAACTGATGCCGATTAACGAACATCCGTTCGACGGCAGCTGGGGCTATCAGCCGCTTGGCATGTATGCGCCCACGCGCCGTTTCGGTACGCGCGATGAGTTTCGCCATTTTGTTGCGGCTGCGCATGACGCCGGCATCAACGTGCTACTTGATTGGGTGCCGGGCCACTTCCCCAGCGATGACTTTGGCCTGGCGAAGTTTGACGGTACCGAGCTGTATGAACACAGCGATCCACGCGAAGGTTTTCATCAGGACTGGAACACGCTGATCTACAACTTTGGTCGCCGCGAGGTGAGCAATTACCTTTCCGGCAATGCCTTATATTGGATGGAGCGCTTCGGCATTGATGGATTACGTGTGGATGCGGTGGCCTCGATGATCTACCGCGACTACAGTCGCGCCGAAGGCGAATGGGTACCCAATCAATTTGGTGGGCGAGAAAATCTCGAAGCGATTTCATTCCTGCGCCATACCAACCGCGTACTGGGCCACGCCGCGCCGGGCAGCGTCACGGTGGCGGAAGAATCCACCGATTATCCTGGCGTGACGCGTCCCTCTGAGGATGGCGGCCTCGGCTTTTGGTTCAAATGGAACCTCGGCTGGATGCACGACACGCTGGATTACATGAAGCTCGATCCGGTGCATCGCCGCTACCATCACCAGCTGATGACCTTCGGCATGCTCTACAACTACACCGAAAACTTTGTGCTGCCGCTGTCGCATGACGAAGTGGTGCACGGCAAGCGCTCGATCCTCGATCGCATGCCGGGCGATGCCTGGCAGAAGTTCGCTAACCTGCGTGCCTATTACGGCTGGATGTGGGGTTTCCCCGGCAAGAAGCTGCAGTTTATGGGCAACGAGTTTGCGCAAGGGCGCGAGTGGAATCACGACAGCAGCCTCGACTGGCATCTGCTGGAAGGTGAGGATAACTGGCACAACGGCGTGCAGCGTCTGGTACGCGATCTTAACCACACCTATCGCCACTATGCGCCGCTGCATCAGCTCGATTTTGATGGGCAAGGTTTTGAGTGGTTGGTGGTCGATGATCATGAGAACTCGGTGTTTGTCTTTGTGCGCCGCGATCGCGACGGCAATGAAATCATCGTGGTCAGTAACTTTACGCCGGTGGCGCGTCACAACTATCGCTTTGGGGTAAATCAGCGTGGCGGCTGGCGCGAGATAATGAATACCGACCAACACGATTATCACGGCAGCGATACGCGTAATCACGGCGTGGTACATACCGATGAAATTGAAAGTCACGGTCGGTCGCAGTCGCTGAGCTTGACCTTACCGCCGCTGGCAACACTTTGGCTGGTGCGGGAGAGCGACTGATGCTGGAGCAGGGACAGCCGAAACCGTTAGGTGCGCATTACGATGGGCACGGCGTCAATTTCACGCTGTTTTCCCAGCACGCCGAGCGTGTTGAACTGTGCCTGTTTGATGCGCACGGTGCGGAGCGCCGTTTTGCGCTGCCCGCGCGCAGCGGTGATATCTGGCACGGCTATTTTCCCGCACTGAAGCCCGGCCAGCGCTACGGCTATCGCGTGCATGGCCCGTGGGCACCGCAGCAGGGACATCGGTTCAATCCTGCCAAGCTGCTGGTCGATCCCTGCGCTAAAGCCGTTACGGGTGAGGTAACGGATGACGCACGTTTTCACGGCGGCGAGCGTGAACCCGATGCGCGGGATAACGCCGCCATCGCGCCGAAATCGCTGGTGATTGCTGAAGATTTCGCCTGGGAAGACGATCAGGCGCCGCGTACGCCGTGGGGCAACACGGTGATTTATGAAGCGCACGTGCGCGGATTAACGATGCAGCATCCGGAAATTCCGGAAAGGCTGCGTGGCACTTATGCGGCGCTGGGTCATCCTGCTATGGTGAAGTATCTGCGCCATCTTGGCATCACCGCGCTGGAGCTGTTGCCGATTGCCCAGTTCACCAGCGAACCGCGTTTACGCCGTCTGGGGTTGAGTAATTACTGGGGCTACAACCCGTTTGCCCTGTGGGCGGTCGATGCTCGTTACGCGTCGGGTGAAAACGGTTTATCGCCGCTGCAGGAGTTTCAGCAGGCGGTAAAAGTGCTGCATGCGGCGGGCATTGAAGTGATTCTGGATGTGGTGTTCAACCACACCGCCGAACTGGAAGAGATAGGGCCGACGATTTCACAGCGCGGCGTGGATAACGCCAGTTATTACTGGCTCGATGGCAACGGCGATTATCAAAACTGGACCGGCTGCGGCAACACGCTAAATCTCAGCCATCCGCAGGTGATGGAATGGGTACTAGAGGCGCTGCGCTATTGGGTTCGTGCGTGCCACATTGATGGCTTCCGTTTCGATCTTGCCAGCGTATTAGGCCGCACGCCGGAATTTCAACAGGATGCGCCGCTGTTTGCCGCCATCAAAGCCTGTCCGCTGCTCTCACAGGTGAAGTTGATTGCGGAGCCGTGGGATATCGGGCCTGGCGGTTATCAGGTTGGCAATTTCCCGTCCGACTTCGCCGAGTGGAACGACCATTTTCGCGATGTGGCGCGCCGTTACTGGCTCCATGGCCAGCTGAATAACGGCGATTTTGCCCGTCGTTTTGCGGCATCCAGCGACGTATTTCAGCGTGAGGCGCGTTTGCCGCACGCCAGCATTAATCTGATCACTGCTCACGACGGCTTCACGCTGCGTGATGTGGTGAGCTTCAACAACAAACACAATCAGGCCAACGGCGAAGACAACCGTGATGGCAGCAGCAACAACTTCAGCCATAACCACGGCAAAGAAGGGCTGCAGGTCCATTTCGATATTGTCGAACGGCGGCGGCGCAGCGTGCATGGCTTGCTCACCACGCTGCTGTTGGCGCAAGGCACGCCGATGCTGCTGGCAGGTGACGAGCGGGGTCACAGTCAGCACGGTAATAACAACGCTTATTGCCAGGACAATCCGCTCACCTGGCTCGACTGGCAACAAGATGATTTTGGGCTGGTCGACTTCACTGCCGCATTAATCCACCTGCGCCAGCGCATTCCTGCGTTGACGCTGGATGGCTGGTGGCAGGAAGGCGACGGCAATGTGCAGTGGTTCAATGCCAGCGGCAAACCACTGGAGAAAGAGCAGTGGGAACAGGGGACGCACAGAATGCAGATCCTGCTCTCCGGCCGCTGGTTAATAACAATAAACGCCACGGAATCGGTGAGTGATATCGCCTTACCAGACGGAGAGTGGCATGCCATTCCTCCTTTCGCCGGGGAAGATAACCCCATTCATACAACTGTCTGGCACGGTCCCGCACACGGTGTGTGCGTGTTCCTAAAGCAATCATAAGGAGTCAGACATGGTTAAATTAGATAGAACAGATCATCTGATGCTGGCGCGCCAGCTCCCTACACAAACGGTTGCCTTGATCCTTGCTGGCGGGCGCGGTACGCGTCTGAAAGATCTCACCGCGAAACGCGCCAAACCTGCCGTGCACTTCGGTGGCAAGTTCCGCATCATCGACTTTGCGCTGTCCAACTGCATCAACTCGGGCATACGGCGCATCGGGGTGATCACCCAATATCAGTCACATACGCTGGTGCAGCACATTCAGCGTGGCTGGTCGCTGTTCAACGAGGAGATGAACGAATTTGTCGATCTGCTGCCGGCGCAGCAGCGCGCCGCCACCGAACATTGGTATCGCGGTACCGCCGATGCGGTGACGCAAAACCTCGACATCATTCGCCGCTACAACGCGCAGTACATCGTGATTCTCGCCGGGGATCATATCTATAAAATGGACTACTCGCGCATGCTGCTCGACCACGTCGATCGCGGTGCCAAATGCACCATCGCCTGCTTGCCGGTGCCGTTAGCCGAAGCCACCGCATTTGGTGTAATGGCGGTTGATGCCGAAAACAACGTGATCGATTTTGTCGAAAAGCCGCCGAAACCGCCGTCAATGCCGGGTGACGACAGCCGAGCGCTGGCCAGCATGGGCATTTATGTGTTTAACGCCGATTATCTTTATCAACTGCTGGAAGAAGATCTGCAAGTGGCTGATTCAAGTCATGATTTCGGTAAAGATTTGCTGCCAAAAATCGTCGCTAGCGGCGAGGCGTACGCGCACTCCTTCACGTTATCTTGCGTGCAGATCGACGAGAACGCTGAGCCATACTGGCGCGACGTCGGGACGCTGGAGGCTTACTGGCGCGCCAATCTCGATTTAGCCTCGGTAACGCCCGAATTGGATATGTACGACCACAGCTGGCCGATTCGCACCCATATGGAGCCGTTACCACCGGCGAAATTTGTGCAGGATCGTTCCGGCAGCCACGGCATGACGATGAATTCGCTGGTCTCTGGCGGCTGCATCATCTCGGGCTCGGTGGTGGTGAATTCGGTGCTATTCCCACGTATCCGCATTAACTCGTTTTGCAATATTGATTCTGCAGTGCTGCTGCCCGACGTAGTGGTTGGCCGATCTTGTCGTCTGCGTCGCTGCGTGATCGATCGCGCCTGCGAATTGCCAGAAGGCATGGTCATTGGCGAAAACCCTGATGAAGACAGCCGACGTTTTTACCGTTCAGAAGAGGGCATCGTACTGGTGACGCGCGCCATGTTGGCCAAATTGGCCGGAGCGGTCAGTAAGTAACGAAAGAGCATAGAGAAAATTGCCGCGTGGAACGCATGCGATAACAATAGGGGTTCAGGATGCTGGTTTTACATGTCTGTTCAGAGCTTTTCCCGCTGTTAAAAACGGGCGGATTGGCTGATGTGGTCGGTGCATTACCACAGGCGCAAATAGCCGAAGGTGCGGATGCGCGGGTGCTGATTCCCGCCTATCCGGATCTGCGTAAAGGGATTCCTGATACTGAAATTGTGGCGGAGCTACAAACTTTTGCCGGGCCGGTTCGTTTACTTTTTGGACAATTCAACGGCGTTGGTATTTATTTAATTGATGCGCCGGGATTGTATGAACGTCCCGGCAGTCCTTATCACGACACATCGCAATTTGCTTATGTCGATAATTACCTGCGCTTTGCGCTGCTCGGCTGGATGGGCGCGGAGATTGCCAGCGGATTGGATATGAACTGGCAGCCCGATATCGTGCACGCGCATGACTGGCACGCCGGCTTAACCTGCGCCTACATTGCCGCGCGCGGAGGCCCGGCGAAAACGGTGTTTACGGTGCACAATCTGGCGTACCAGGGGCTGTTTTCTGCGCGCCATCTGGATGAGATTCAGATTCCTCGCGCCTACTTTGATATGCATGGCCTGGAGTTCTTCGGGCAGATTTCCTACCTCAAGGCGGGGCTATTTTATGCCGATCATATTACGGCGGTCAGCCCCACTTACGCGCTGGAAATTACCCGACCAGAATTTGGTTACGGCATGGAATCCCTGCTTGAACAGCGGCTGCGTGAAGGGCGGCTGAGCGGCATTCTGAATGGCGTCGACCCGGGGATTTGGGATCCGGCGCATGACTTGTTGCTCACCGCGCGCTACGACAGTGAAACGCTGGAGAGCAAAGCCGAGAACAAGCGCCAGCTACAGATTGCTATGGGTCTGAAGGTGGATGACAAAGCGCCAGTGTTCTGTGTCATCAGCCGTTTGACTAAACAGAAAGGGCTGGATTTAGTGCTGGAAGCGCTGCCGGGCTTGCTGGCCCAAGGCGGCCAACTGGTGCTGCTTGGTCAGGGAGACGCAGAGCTGCAGCAAGGTTTCCTCGCCGCGGCGGCAGAGCATCCGGGCCGCGTTGGCGTGCAGATTGGTTATCACGAAGCTTTCTCGCACCGTATTGTTGGCGGTGCGGATGTCATTATGGTGCCGAGCCGCTTTGAGCCGTGTGGCTTAACGCAGCTATACGGTTTGAAATATGGCACGTTGCCGCTGGTACGTCGCACCGGTGGGCTGGCGGATACGGTGCAAGACAGTTCGCTGGAGAACCTGGCAGACGGCGTCGCCAGCGGCTTTACCTTTGAAGACAGTAATGCCTGGTCGCTGCTGCGGGCGATTCGGCGTGCATTTGTTCTGTGGTCTCGTCCTGCACTCTGGCGTTACGTCCAGCGCCAGGCGATGGGGATGGATTTTAGTTGGCAGGTGGCGGCACAAGCCTACCGCGATCTTTATCAACGTTTGCTGTAATGAGAGATTGGGATACTTGATATGAATGCACCTTTCACCTATGCCTCACCCACGCTGACGGTTGATGCGCTAAAGCACTCAATCGCCTATAAGCTGATGTTTACTATTGGTAAAGATCCCTCGATCGCAAATAAGCATGAGTGGCTCAATGCCGCGCTGTTGGCGGTGCGAGATCGTATGGTGGAACGCTGGCTGCGCTCCAGCCGCGCACAGCTCTCACAGGATGTGCGGCAGGTTTACTATCTGTCGATGGAATTCCTGATGGGCCGCACGCTGGGTAATGCCTTGCTGGCGATGGGCATTTACGACGATCTCAATCAGGCACTGGACGAGATGGGCCTCGATCTCAGCGAACTGATGGAAGAGGAGAACGATCCTGGCCTCGGCAACGGCGGTTTGGGACGTTTAGCCGCCTGCTTCCTCGATTCACTCGCCACGCTCGGTTTACCCGGGCGCGGCTATGGCATTCGTTACGATTACGGCATGTTTAAGCAGAATATCGTCGACGGCCAGCAACGCGAATCACCGGATTACTGGCTGGAATACGGTAATCCGTGGGAATTTCAGCGCTTTAACACGCGCTACAAAGTCCGTTTCGGCGGCCGTTTACAGCATGAAGGCGCGCGGGTGCGCTGGGTGGAAACCGAGGAGATCGTGGCGATGGCTTACGATCAAATCATTCCCGGTTTCGATACCGACGCCACCAATACGCTGCGCCTGTGGGGCGCGCAGGCCAGTAACGAAATTAATCTCGGTAAGTTTAATCAGGGCGATTACTTCGCTGCAGTAGAAGATAAAAACCACTCGGAAAACGTCTCGCGCGTGCTCTATCCCGATGATTCAACCTATTCGGGCCGCGAACTGCGTCTGCGTCAGGAGTATTTCCTCGTCTCCTCAACGGTACAGGATATTCTCAATCGCCACTGGCAGATGCATGAAACCTGGGACAATCTGCCCGACAAAATCGCCATTCACCTTAACGATACCCATCCGGTGCTGGCCATCCCTGAACTGATGCGTTTGCTGATCGACGAGCAAAAATTCAGCTGGGACGATGCGTTTGAAGTGACCTGCCAGGTGTTCTCCTATACGAACCACACGCTGATGACCGAAGCGCTGGAAAGCTGGCCGGTGGACATGATCGGTAAGATCCTTCCGCGTCATCTCAGCATCATCTTTGAAATCAACGATTATTTCCTAAAAACCATTCAGGAATACTATCCGGATGATTGGGATCTGATGTCGCGTATCTCGATCATCGACGAGAACGATGGCCGCCGCATTCGCATGGCGTGGCTGGCGGTGGTGGTGAGCCACAAAGTAAATGGCGTGTCGGAGCTGCACTCCAATTTGATGGTGCAATCGCTGTTCGCTGACTTCGCGCGCCTGTTCCCTGGCCGTTTCTGTAATAAAACCAACGGCGTGACGCCACGTCGCTGGCTGGCGCTGGCCAACCCGGCGCTGTCCGAGGTGTTGGATGAAGCGATTGGTCGCAATTGGCGCACCGATCTCGGTCAGCTCAATGAGTTGACGGCGCAAGTCGATTATCCGGCATTTATTGAACAGATCGCCGATGCCAAGTTTGCCAACAAAAAACGTCTGGCGGATTGGGTAGCGAAGAATTTGGATATCGTGCTCGATCCGCATGCGCTGTTTGACGTGCAGATCAAACGCATCCACGAATACAAACGTCAGCTGCTGAACGTGCTGCACGTGATTACGCGCTACAACCGCATTAAGGCCGATCCCACCGCTGAATGGGTGCCGCGTGTCAATATTTTCGCCGGCAAGGCCGCATCGGCGTATTACGTGGCGAAGCACATCATTCATTTGATCAACGATGTTGCCAATGTGATCAATAACGATCCGCAGGTGAAAAACAAGCTCAAGGTGGTGTTCATTCCCAACTATGGCGTGAGTCTGGCGCAGATCATTATTCCGGCGGCGGATCTCTCTGAGCAGATCTCTACCGCCGGCACGGAGGCATCGGGCACCAGTAACATGAAGTTTGCACTGAATGGCGCGTTAACCATCGGCACGCTGGATGGCGCCAATGTGGAGATGCTGGAGCACGTCGGCAAGGAGAATATCTTTATCTTTGGTAACACCACGCCGCAGGTGGAGAAACTGCGCACCGATGGCTACAACCCACGTAAATATTACGAGGACGATCCTGAGTTGCATCAGGCGCTGACGCAAATCGCCAGTGGGCTATTCAGTCCGCAGGAGCCCGGGCGCTATCGCAATCTGTTTGATGCTTTGGTCAACTTCGGCGATCACTACCAGCTGCTGGCGGATTATCGCAGCTATGTGGATACGCAGGACAAGGTGGACAAGCTTTATCGACAACCGGATAAGTGGCAGCGCAGCGCGGCGCTGAATATCGCCAACATGGGTTATTTCTCGTCGGATCGAACCATTCAGGAATATGCGGATGAGATCTGGCACATTTCGCCAGTGAGGTTGTAAGGCGGGGCTT
Source organism: Enterobacter ludwigii (assembly GCA_900068845.1). GTDB lineage: Bacteria > Pseudomonadota > Gammaproteobacteria > Enterobacterales > Enterobacteriaceae > Pantoea > Pantoea ludwigii_A. The sequence goes on along the minus strand of CEFQ01000001.1, from coordinate 624,049 downwards.
ACAGAACCAGGTCGCCATGAATGGCGACCCTACCAAACTGCACTGAACCCTTGTAGGGTCGCCATTCATGGCGACCGATAAACGTTCAGATTTTAAGGATTATTTCAGGGTGATGCTTTTGATAATCCCATCAGCATCGCTCTGCGCTTGCTGTTGGTTATCCGCTGGTAAGGTAATTTGCAGCGTCAGCAACTTACCGCCCACTTTCGCCAGAATCACCGAAGACCATGACGTCTGATTATTAGCAGAAATCACCGTGTCCAGCTGCTGTGCTGGCTGGTCTTTCAACGTGACCGCTTTGTTTGCAACCACTTGCAGCTGTGGATCGCGACCGCGCTGCTGCTGTTCCAGACGCTGTGCCAGCGCATCCAGCGCTTCATTAGTAGGATCACCCGCAATCACAATAATCGCACGCTGACCGGTTTCGTCGGCGTAAACGTGCATGTTGGTAGATTCAGAGCCGAGTTTTCCGCTTTTGTCAGACATGCCAGCAGGCAGTGAGAAGCTCAGTTTGCCGTCCATCAGATTGACCGTCTGGGCCGACTGGCTGGCGCTCGCACCGTTGCTGTTCGCTGCCGCATCATCTTTCTTCTGGTCACATGCCGCCAGACCGATAACCAACAGGCCAATACCCACATATTTCACTACGTTACGCATTCTTTTCCCTTTTACATGATTCCAGTCAGGCGTTATCAAAACGGAATCGGCAGCCAAAAGCAACTGCCGGAGTGTCAGGAAATCTTAGCGTGCCGTAGCGTTTCGTGTATACCCGTCATACTTCAAGCTGCAAGTGCGTTGGCTGCGTGTATTCACCCCAGTCACTTACTTATGTAAGTGACTGGGGTGAATACACTTGCCGCCTTCCTGCAATTTGAATTATTTAGGGTATGTGTGTAATTAGCCGAAATTGATCTGCTGCTGCGCGGAACGCTCAGCTAATCGCTTCAGCATGGCATTCAGTAACACGCCGTAAGCTGGCAGGAAGAAGATCATGCAGATCAGCACTTTGAAGCTGTAATCCACCAAAGCGATCTCGATCCAATGCGCCGCCATAAACGGGTCTGGACTCTTGTAAAAGGCGATGAAGAAGAAGGCCAGCGTATCGCTGATATTGCCGAGGAACATCGCTGCTGCCGGGGCAATCCACCACTGTGATAAACGGCGCAAACGGTTAAAAACGTGCACGTCGAGAATCTGACCCAGCGCATAAGCCATAAAGCTGGCGCAGGCGATACGCGCAACAAACAGATTCACCTCTTCCAGAGACGCCCACCCTTGCCATGCGCCCTGATAAAACACGCACGAAACAATGTAGGAGATCACCAGCGCTGGAATCATCACCGCCAGAATAATGCGACGGGCTAGCGGTGCGCCAAAAATGCGCACGGTCAGATCGGTGGCGAGGAAAATAAACGGAAAGCTAAACGCGCCCCATGTGGTGTGAAAGCCGAAGATCGAAATCGGCAGCTGCACCAGATAGTTACTGGAGGTGATCACCAGCAGATGGAAAAGCGATAGCCAAAACAGCGCATGCATGCGCTGACGTGCAGAGAAAGCAATCATCATAAGCCTTTTTAGTGATGGGGTGAGGGAACCCAGGTTCGTGTGTTAACACGATGGTAAATAAAAAATCGGCGGCATCTTAACGCGTTGCGCAATTTATGCAATGGTTAATTTTAACGCAATCGTTATCGCCTTGCGTTGCCTAATTCGCGCGCTAGAATGAGCGCCCATCATCAACTATTGACAGAGAATCATGAGCGATCCCTTTTCTGCGCCTGACCATCAGCTTGATGCCCTTGGCCTGCGCTGCCCGGAGCCGGTAATGATGGTGCGTAAAACCGTGCGCAGCATGCAGGCCGGTGAAACCTTGCTGATCATCGCCGACGATCCGGCCACCACGCGCGATATCCCCGGTTTCTGCCGCTTTATGGAGCATCAGCTTCTGGCACAGCAGACCGAAAGTCTGCCGTACCAGTTTTTGATTAAGAAAGGCGCTTAACGCTGGCGCAGCAATCGCAGGGCGTTAGCGGTCACCAGCGCGGTTGCGCCAGAATCTGCCAGCACTGCCAACCATAAACCGGTGAAGCCGAGTAGCGTGGTGACCAGAAAAATCACTTTTAATCCCAACGCCAGCGCCACGTTCTGACGAATGATGGCGCGCGTGCGCCGTGCCAGCACAATAGTGCGTGGCAGAATCGCCAGCTGGTTTTGCGTTAATGCTACATCCGCGGCCTCCAGCGCCACATCGGTGCCGCTACCCATCGCAATACCAATCGTCGCCGCTTTCATGGCGGGCGCATCGTTGATGCCGTCGCCGACCATCGCCAATGATTGCTGCTCACCCAATTTCCTTACCGCCTCAACTTTATCGGCAGGCAGCAAACCGGCGCGATAATCGATGTTGAGTTCAGCCGCAATGGCGGCGGCCGCGCGTGGGTTATCACCGGTTAGCATCACGCTATTCACCCCGAGCTTCTGCAACTCAGCCAGCGCGCCAGCGGCTTCGGTACGCAGCTGATCCCGCAACGCCAGCGCGCCGAGCACCTGCTGCGCCTGCAACAGCAGCACCACAGTTTGGCCTTGTGCTTCGAGATCAGCGATGTGCTGCTGCTGCGCGGCGTCGAGGTTGCGGGCTTCGCGCGGCGTCAGCAATTGATACGTCACGCTATCGATCTCGGCACGAATGCCGCTGCCCGCCAGCGTTTGCTGCTGCGAGGCTGACGGAATCGTGAGCTGACGGCGCTCGGCTTCGTTAACAATCGCCAGCGCCAGCGGATGGGTGGAACCCTGCTCAACGGCAGCAGCGATGCTCAGCAACGCGTTTTCTGCTAGCGCGCTAAATGGCTGGATGTGGGTAAGCTGCGGCTTACCGGCCGTCAGCGTGCCGGTTTTGTCGAACGCCATCATGCTAACGCGACTGAGACGTTCCAGCGCCGCGCCGCCCTTAATGAGTGCGCCCTGACGCGCCGCAGCGGCCAGGCCGGAGGTAATGGCGGCAGGCGTGGAGATCACCAGCGCGCATGGACAACCAATCAGCAGCAGCGTTAGCCCTTTATAAATCCACGGCAACCAATCGCCAAAGCCCAGCAGCGGCGGCAGCACCATCACCAGCAGCGCCAGCAGCATAACGGCGGGCGTGTAAATGCGACTAAAGCGATCGATAAACCGCTCAACCGGCGCACGATGGGTTTCGGCTTCCTCAATCAACTGCAGAATACGGTCAATGGCACTTTGGCCTGGCTGGGAAACCACTTTCAGCATCACCAGGCGATCAAGGCTGGTGGCGCCGGCCATGATCTGTTCGCCAGGCTCACGCGCTACCGGCAACGATTCACCGGTGAGGGCGCTTTCATCAAAGCTGGCGCCGGCGTGCAGCAGTTCACCATCCGCCGGTAAACGACCGCCGGCCGCCACTTCAATCACATCGCCAGGTTGCAACGCTTCTAAGCGGACCTTTTCCCGCTGCGTGCCCGTAATGCGCGTGGCGGTATCGGGACGTAACGCCATCAGCGCGGTGACGCCGCGACGTGCGCGTGCGGCGGCATAGGCTTCCAGACGTTCACCCAGCTGGAACAGCAGCAGTACCATCGCGGCTTCGGCGTGCGCGCCGATGACCAGCGCACCGGCAGCGGCGATAGTCATTAGCATTTCAATACTGAACGGCGAGCCGTTGCGCAGTAGCTGCCACGCGCTACGGGCGATCGGCGCCAGACCCACCAGCGTGGTGGCGATAAACAGGCGATCGCCCCAAACGGGAGAAACCTGGCTCAGCAGCCAGCTGGCGGCCATCAATACGCCAAGCAGCAGTAATCCGGCATTCTCCCGCCAGCGGCTTTCAACCGGTGTTGGCGAGGCGGAATCGTTAGCGGTCAGCGTGAAGCCGGCATTTTTCACGGCTTGTTCAATCGCAGCGCGGATATCCTTTTCGGCATCAACCACCAGTTTTTCACTGGCGAAAATCACCCGCGCTTGCTGCACCTGCGGTACGCGTTGTACAGCGGTTTCAATTTTTCGTGCACAGCTGGGGCAATCCATACCGGCAATCTGCCAGCGGAATTGGTGCGAGGTGAGCGACGGCCTGTCGCTTTCGCCGTCAGTTTCGCCGCCGGGCGATCCACTATCGCTGTCACAGCCGCAGTCGCTGTCGGGTGTGACCGGCTGCACGGCTGAGATTTTCAATGCTGAGGGTTTTACGCTGCGAATGGAGCATAGCGGCTGCAGCTTACTGTGGGATTTTCCACAGCCGCAAGAGTGGGCATGTTGATGCATATAACCTCCGGAATCAGGGGCGGGCTAATGCCCGCGCACTGATGCTACACTCTGGAGTCCACTCCAGAGTCAAGCGTAAGGTTACCTTATCTTCAGTACAGCCACAGTGAACGCGCAATCATAAAGTGACCTGCAAAGTAACATGCGGCGACGATGGCGCTATCGGCGCTGAAACGGCGGCGATAATGCGAGATAAACCAGACAATGTTGGCCAACAGCAGCAACGCGGCACCCACAAGCAGTGAGAAGCTGAAGTCAGTTGGACGGAAGAAGTAATTCTCCGCCGCCATCCAGTTCATCACCAGCGTCATGCCAATCAGGGTGCAGATGGGCCAACGCAGATCTTCCAGCTTGCTCCACAGGATACCGATGACGATCACCCCAATAATCAGGAAGGTGAGAGGAATCGGCCAGAAGAAACTCATGGTCATGTGCGCGGCAAAACTGATGGTATACAACAGATGCGACAGAAAGAACGCACCCAGCGCATAGAGCATTTGCTGACGCGGTAAAAGCATCAACGCGTCACCCACCAACGTGGCAACAAGGCCGGCCACAATCAAATAATCAGTGGTGTTAAAGGTTGGCGCTTGCCATGCCCAGGCAACAAGCAACAGTAAGGTGACAGGTTTAAATAGCCAGCGCTGCCATTGCGGACCGCGGTAGGAAGCATCGACGTAGAGCCAGCCTGAAAAAAGTACGGCAAGGAAAGACCAAAGCATGTTTTCTCCCTTTTTTGGACGAAATGTCCGCCAATTTGATGAATTTTCCCAAAATCACCCTTTCAGTGTAAGTTACCGGCGCTGAATGTGACAATCAGCCGACTCTGATTGTATGCTTTGTCGTCTTTACCCGTTCCGAATTAACGCAAAGCACGAGATAAATCATGAGCAAACCACCGCTAATCTTTTTCATCGTACTGGCCATTATTGCCGTTTTGGCCACCCGTCAGTTTATCAAACAGCGCCGCGAAACCGCGGTGAACGATGCCTCGCCGGTGCGCTCGCTCAGTGTGGAAGTGAAAACCAAACGCGAATTTCCGTCGCCCAATCGCCGTTCACGCCAGCGCGAGGAGATTGTGGCTGAGGATATGAAGTACGAAGCCTGGTTCCATCCGCTGAATGGCGCGAGCGATATTAAAGTGACGGTGAAAGCCGATGATTATCACCAGATCGATAAGGGTGCGAAGGGCGAGTTGAAAATGAAAGGGACGCGCTTTGTCAGTTTTACACCTGCTCCGTAGGGTCGCCATTCATGGCGACCTGGTCATAAACCGCACTTTTTACATCTTCGGATAATGCTTCTTCTGCCATGCCAGCAGCTCAAATACGCCAAAAAAGAAGATCTTCGCTTGGGTTGTGCCGCTCAGTTTCGGGGCGTCTTTTGGCTGCGTCGCACGCAGCAACACCAGCTGCAAGCCGTGCATAATCACCATAAAGAACAGCGCAACGTGCACGAAATAGCGCAGCGGCGTCGGGAAAGGCTGCACCAGATTGAGCAGCAAAAATGCCCAGACGCAAATCATCAATAAACGTCCCAAATTAAGCCACATCGTGCGTCTCCTGTTGGCGTTGATATAAGCGATAAGCCACCTGACCGGCAATTTTCTCGCGGTACAAATCCCAATTCGATGGGGCGACAGGCGTGCCGTTTTCCACTTCGCTTTCTACATAAATCAGCGCTTCAGCCGCTAACCAGCCATTTTGCTCCAGCAGCGTTAACGTTTCCTGTAACAGTCCTTTACGGAACGGTGGATCGACAAACACCACGTCAAACGGTTCACCCGGCTGGCTCAACCACTGCAGCGTGTTGGTCTGCACCACTTTCGCCTGCGTGGCGCGCAGCGTTTGCAGGTTCTGTGACAGCTGTTGCGCCACCGAACGCTCCAGCTCCAGCAGCGTAGCCGAAGCCGCATAACGGGACAGCGCTTCCAGCCCTAATGCGCCGCTGCCAGCGAAGCAATCGAGGCAGCGCGCTTGCTGGATATCCGGCGCCAGCCAGTTGAACAGGGTTTCACGTACGCGATCGGTGGTCGGGCGCAAACCTGCGCTATCCGGCACCGGTAATTTACGGCCACGCCACTGACCGCCGATGATGCGGATCTGACCAGCAGCGCCGCTGCTGCGGGGGGATTTACTCATTTCGCTCACAACTCGTCATAATTTGTTGCGTAGTTTAACGGGCGTAGCGGGCAGAAGAAACGTTAAAAAAGGGTGCTGTGGTGCGCTGGCTGGAAAGTGTTAGACTACTGAGTTGGTATAGCGCGCGTAATTACCTGATTTTTACGCCGCTCACCCGCTTAAAATTGAATATTTTATCCCCTGGGAACAAGCGTGCTACCGGGAATAAGCCATCGAGGAGTAGGGTCACACAATGGCAAAAGAGAAAAAACGCGGCTTTTTTTCCTGGTTAGGCTTTGGCAAAGAAGAAGAGACGCAACAACCCGCTGAAGAACAGCAGCAAACTGCCGAGGTGGTGGTCGCTGAGCCTGCCGTTGAAGAGAGTGCGCTCGATCGCGCCGAAGCGCAGGCTGTCGAAACCGTCGCCGTTTCCGAACAGGTGGCGGAACAGCAGCAGGTTGAACCGCAACTGATTGCAGAGCCGGTCGTCGAGCAGCAGGAACCTGAGTTGGTTACCGCTATCGAAGAGGAAGTGCTGCCGGAAGAGATAACACCGCCGGATGTGGCGCCGATCGAAGAAGAGCCGCAGCTGGAAGAACTGGCGATTGATGAGCCAGAACCGGATGAAGACGCGCCATTAAGTGACGAAGAACTGGAAGCGTTGGCGTTAGCGGAAACCTATGCGGAAGATGCTGAGCTCGCTGAAGAAACTCAGGATACCGTTAGCGACCTGCCGCTGGCCGCTGCGCCGATCATTGCGCAGGAGCAGGAGCGTCCTACCAAAGAGGGCTTCTTCGCCCGTCTGAAACGCAGCCTGGTTAAAACCCGCGAAAACCTCGGTTCGGGTTTTATCGGCCTGTTCCGCGGTAAGAAAATTGATGACGAGCTGTTTGAAGAGCTGGAAGAGCAGCTGCTGATTGCTGACGTTGGCGTCGAAACCACGCGCCGTATTATCACTAATTTAACGCAACAGGCTAACCGTAAGCAGCTGCGCGATGCCGAAGCGCTGTATGGTCTGCTGAAAGCTGAAATGTCCGGCATTCTGGAAAAAGTGGATCAGCCGCTGGAAGTGGGTGGCAAAATGCCATTCGTCATCCTGATGGTTGGCGTGAATGGCGTGGGTAAAACCACCACCATCGGAAAGCTAGCGCGTCAGTATCAGGCACAGGGCAAATCAGTCATGCTGGCCGCGGGCGATACCTTCCGTGCTGCAGCCGTCGAACAGCTGCAGGTTTGGGGCCAGCGCAACAACATTCCGGTGGTGGCGCAGCATACCGGCGCGGATTCAGCCTCGGTAATTTTTGATGCCATTCAGGCCGCTAAGTCGCGCAACGTGGATGTATTGATTGCCGATACCGCCGGTCGTCTGCAGAACAAATCGCACCTGATGGAAGAGCTGAAGAAAATTACCCGCGTGATGAAGAAGCTGGATGAAGATGCGCCGCATGAAGTGATGCTGACGCTCGACGCCAGCACCGGGCAAAACGCCATCAGCCAGGCCAAACTGTTCCATGAAGCGGTGGGCCTGACCGGCATCACCCTGACGAAACTGGATGGCACCGCCAAAGGTGGTGTGATCTTCTCGGTTGCCGATCAGTTCGGGATTCCGATTCGTTATATCGGTGTTGGGGAAGGCATCGAGGATTTACGGCCGTTTAAGGCCGCAGACTTTATTGAGGCACTGTTTGCCCGAGAGGAATGATTGGGATGATTCGCTTTGAAGAGGTCAGTAAAGCTTACCTGGGAGGACGTCAGGCGCTGCAGGGAGTGGATTTCCATCTGCGTCCCGGCGAAATGGCGTTCCTGACCGGCCATTCCGGTGCGGGGAAAAGTACCTTACTGAAGCTGATTTGTGGCATTGAGCGCCCGAGCGCCGGGCAGATCTGGTTTAGCGGTCACGACATTTCGCGTCTGCGTCACAGCGAAGTGCCTTTCCTGCGGCGTCAGATTGGTATGATTTTCCAGGATCACCACTTGTTAATGGATCGTTCCGTTTACGACAACGTGGCGATCCCGCTGATTATTTCCGGTGCCAGCGGCGAAGATATTCGTCGTCGCGTGTCGGCAGCGCTGGATAAAGTCGGCCTGCTCGACAAAGCGAAAAGCTATCCGATTCAGCTCTCTGGCGGTGAACAGCAGCGCGTCGGCATTGCCCGCGCGGTGGTGAACAAGCCTGCGGTGCTGCTGGCGGATGAACCAACCGGTAACCTCGACAATGCGCTGTCCGAAGACATCCTGCGCCTGTTTGAAGAGTTTAATCGCGTTGGCGTCACGGTGTTGATGGCAACGCACGATGTCGGGCTGATCGCACGGCGGAATTACCGCGTGATGACGCTCAATCAGGGACGTCTGCACGGAGGCCACGATGGTCAATAAACGCAACAAGCGCGCGCCTGCGCCGAAAGCGAAGCAGCCTTCTAAAAGCAAGGCGCTGAAAGGCGGTTGGCAGGAGCAGTGGCGCTATGCGCTGCGCGGCACGCTGTCGGATATGTGGCGTCAGCCGCTGGCGACGTTGCTAACGGTGATGGTGATTGCCATCTCGCTGACGCTGCCAAGCGTGTGCTACATGGTGTGGAAGAACGTTAGCCAGGCAGCGACGCAGTGGTATCCCGCGCCGCAGTTAACGGTTTATCTGGATAAAGCGCTGGATGATACCGCGGCGGAAAACGTCACCGCCCAGCTCAAACAGATTGATGGCGTGGATAACGTTAACTATCTGACGCGTGAAGAAGCGCTGAATGAGTTCCGCAACTGGTCTGGCTTTGGCGGCTCGATGGACATGCTGGAGCAGAATCCGTTGCCGGCCGTCGCCATCATCACCCCAAAGCTTAATTTCCAGAATTCGGACACCATGGCGAATCTGCGCGATAGCGTGGCGAAAGTGCAGGGCGTGGATGAAGTCCGCATGGATGACAGTTGGTTCGCGCGTTTAGCGGCGTTGACCGGCTTGGTCGGACAGATTGCGTCGATGATTGGCCTGTTAATGGTCGTGGCGGTGTTCCTGGTAATCGGCAACAGCGTACGACTGAGTATCTTTGCGCGCCGCGATACCATTAACGTGCAGAAGCTGATTGGGGCTACCGATGGCTTTATCCTGCGCCCCTTCCTGTATGGCGGTGCGCTGCTCGGTTTTGGTGGCGCGGTGTTGTCGCTGATTCTTTCCGAGGTGCTGGTGTTGCGCCTGCAATCGGTGGTCGCGCAAGTTGCCACCGTATTCGGTACCACCTTTGTGCTGGAAGGTTTTTCGTGGGATGAAGGGCTGTTGTTACTGCTGATTGCCGCCATCATCGGCTGGATTGCCGCCTGGCTGGCAACGGTGCAACATTTACGCCGATTTACGCCGCAGTAACCAAAAGCAACGTTTTTTGATATACTCTTCCTCTGCTGCCGACGACCTGGGAGCAGAGGAATTCTCCTATATCCCCCGCCGTCATCTGTGTGTAAAATATTCACTGCTATAATTGAACTTGTGGATAACTTTGTCGTCCAAGTAGCACAGATTGCTTCTGGTTTTCTCGCGACGTTGACATACTGTAACGTCTGCGCAAGGAACTGTGCAGCAAGTCCATTGAATTTGTGAGGGTTTGAATGACCAAAGAAATGCAAACTTTAGCGATTGCTCCTCTGGGTAACCTGGAATCTTACGTCCGGGCTGCTAACAACTGGCCGGTGCTGACGGCAGAAGAGGAAAAAGCATTGGCTGAGCGGCTGCATTACCAGGGTGACTTGGATGCAGCTAAGACGCTGATCCTGTCTCACCTGCGCTTTGTTGTTCATATTGCTCGTAACTACTCCGGTTACGGCTTGCCGCAGGCGGACCTGATTCAGGAAGGTAACATCGGCCTGATGAAGGCGGTGCGTCGCTTCAATCCTGAAGTCGGTGTCCGTCTGGTGTCATTTGCCGTGCACTGGATTAAAGCAGAGATTCACGAATATGTGCTGCGTAACTGGCGTATCGTGAAAGTCGCAACCACCAAAGCACAGCGTAAGCTGTTCTTTAATCTGCGTAAAAGCAAACAGCGTCTCGGTTGGTTCAACCAGGACGAAGTGGAAATGGTTGCACGCGAGCTTGGCGTGAGCAGCAAAGACGTGCTGGAAATGGAATCGCGCATGGCCGCGCAGGATATGACCTTCGACATGTCGTCTGATGACGAAGCGGGCGAAGGCAAAGCGATGGCCCCCGTGCTGTATCTGCAGGATAAAACCTCTGACTTCGCCGATGGCATTGAAGAGGATAACTGGGATGCACACGCTGCGGACAAGCTGAGCGATGCGATGCTGAGCCTCGACGAGCGTAGCCAGGACATCATTCGTGCCCGTTGGCTGGATGATGACAACAAGACTACGCTGCAGGAGCTGGCCGATAAATACGGCGTCTCTGCGGAGCGCGTACGTCAGTTAGAAAAGAACGCCATGAAGAAACTGCGTGTGGCGATTGAAGCCTGATAGACATCAGGTGGAAAAACGGGGCGACTTGATAGTCGCCCTTTTTATTGCCTGAAACACCGTAATTTCATTAGGCAATGACCCGTAGCGGCGCGATTTATCGCGCTGTTTTTATTGCCCATTCCCGACAATGCGCAATAAATTGCGCCGCTACCGATCGAGGTTGGCTGGACTTATTTCACCCAACCATCAACCTGCGCCCGGAAACCGCAGGCCTGCATAAAGGCCGCGCGCGCGCCCTGATCGGCGTCGCCGTCATCGGCAATCCACCAATCTGCTAACGCGCCATTCTGCGCGATGGTCTCTTCCAGCAAGTATTGTCCCACGCCACGACGTCGCGTGACTTCGCGTACGTTAAGGCAGGTGATTTTCCCCAGCGTGCCGCTGATCGTCAGCTGTAGCGCTGCCAGTACCCTATCGTTAAAACGCGCCACATACAGACGCTGCGTTTCGCTGAGTTGTGCTTCAAGTTGCACAATATCGATTTCGGTCCAGACTTTAGCTAAATCGATACGGTCCTGAGCGGTTAACGATGCTAAGCGCTGGATTGTCAGCTTCATACCTAATACCTGTACTAGTGCAAAGGCGATAGTGTAGCGAATTTAGACAGTCAGAGCGCTGTCACTTTTTTCTGATGAAAATAGGTCAAATGCCAGCCAGTTTGCCAGGATTGTGGAGTAAGTCATCAACGAACGTTGAAAAGGCCAGCATATCGCGCTGGTATCCTGCTGAAAATTCGGCCATAACAACCAGACGATTCTGCTGATCCACTCAGTCAATTCTGAATATGTCAGTTGCTTTACAGAAGAAAGTTCCTGTTTAATAACCTGAAAAATAAAGCCTTATTACCTATAAATGCCAGAAAAGTGTGCTAACCCATTATTGCAGAATGAGTTTTCCTCTTTGACTGGCAGAAAATAAACAATCACAACAGACACGACACAACAGATGGGGAAGTTCGCATGAATATGAGTAAAGGACGCGCATTACTGGCGGGCTGCATCGCCCTGGCAATGAGTCACGCGGCGTTGGCAAAAGACATCAAAATTGCCATTGTCGGCGCATCAACCGGTCCGGTCGCGCAGTACGGTGACATGCAGTTTACCGGTGCCGCGCAAGCGATTAAGGACATCAACGCTAAAGGCGGCGTTAACGGTGACAAACTGGTTGGCGTGGAATATGACGATGCCTGTGACCCGAAACAAGCGGTTGCGGTGGCCAACAAAGTGGTTAACGACGGCATTAAATACGTTATCGGCCATTTGTGCTCCTCATCTACGCAGCCCGCTTCAGACATCTATAACGATGAAGGCGTGCTGATGATCACGCCAGCCGCTACCGCGCCGGAGCTGACTGCGCGTGGTTATGCTGACGTGCTGCGTACTACTGGTCTGGATTCCGATCAGGGTCCAACGGCAGCGACGTACATCCTTGACCACATCAAACCGAAACGTATCGCTGTGGTGCATGACAAGCAGCAATACGGCCAGGGTCTGGCGGAATCCGTGCAGAAAACCCTGAAAGCCAAAGGCGGCAACGTGGTGTTGTTTGAAGGGATCACCGCCGGTGATAAAGACTTCTCCACGCTGATTGCGCGTCTGAAGAAAGAGAACGTCGATTTCGTTTATTACGGTGGTTACTACCCGGAGTTGGGCCAGATCCTGCGTCAGGCAAAATCCGCGGGTCTGAAAGCCGGCTTCATGGGCCCAGAAGGCGTGGGCAATGCTTCACTGTCTAATATTGCCGGCGATGCGTCTGAAGGCCTGTTTGTCACCTTGCCGAAGCGTTATGACCAACTGCCAGAGAACAAGGCAATTGTTGATGCGATCAAAGCCAACACCGCGTCTAACCGTAAAGATCCAACCGGTCCGTTCGTTTGGACCACCTACGCCGCGATTCAGTCGCTGGTGGCAGGTATCGAACGTAGCAAGAGCGATGAGCCTGATGCGATTGCGAAGAACCTGAAAGAGGGCGCAGCCGTTCCAACCGTGATGGGTAACCTGAACTGGGATGAGAAAGGCGATCTGAAGGGCTTCGAATTTGGTGTCTTCACATGGCACAAAGACGGTTCTTCTACTGCAGTTAAGTAATCCTAAAAAATTCCCTCTTCTGCACACGGGAGAGGGAATTATTCAGCTCCAGAGCAGGTCCTCACTATGTCCGAGCAGTTTCTCTATTTCATTCAGCAAATGTTCAACGGGGTTACCCTCGGGAGCACTTACGCGCTGATCGCCATTGGTTACACCATGGTCTACGGCATTATCGGCATGATCAACTTCGCCCATGGCGAGGTGTACATGATCGGTAGCTATGTCTCCTTTATCGTGATTGCCGCCCTGATGATGATGGGCATCGATACTTCGTGGCTGATGATTGCCGCCGGTTTCGTGATGGCGGTGATCATCTCTAGCGCCTATGGCTGGAGCATCGAACGCGTGGCGTATAAGCCGGTGCGATCGTCGAAGCGCCTGATCGCGCTGATCTCGGCGATCGGGATGTCGATCTTCCTGCAGAACTACGTCAGCCTGACACAAGGCTCGCGCGATCTCGCACTGCCCAGTTTGATCACCGGCCAATGGACGCTGGGCGAGAGCAACGGTTTTGCCGCCACACTCTCCACCATGCAACTGGTGATCTGGGTGGTGACCTTCCTGTCGATGCTGGCGCTGACGCTGTTTATCCGTTATTCGCGCATGGGACGCGCCTGCCGCGCCTGCGCAGAAGATTTGAAAATGGCCAGCCTGCTGGGCATCAACACCGACCGCGTTATTTCACTCACTTTTGTGATTGGTGCGGCGATGGCGGCGGTGGCGGGCGTATTGCTCGGGCAATTCTACGGCTCCATCAACCCGTTCATCGGCTTTATGGCCGGTATGAAAGCCTTCACCGCCGCGGTATTGGGCGGCATTGGCAGCATTCCCGGCGCGATGATTGGCGGCCTGGTGCTGGGCATTGCGGAAGCGCTGACCTCGGCGTATCTGTCGACCGAATATAAAGATGTGGTCTCCTTCGCGCTGCTGATTGTGGTGCTGCTGGTGTTGCCAACCGGGATTCTTGGCCGTCCGGAGGTGGAGAAAGTATGAAACGCCTCGGTTTGGTCAACGCCGTGATCTCCACGGTGATGTTGCTGATTCTCGCCACCTTCTTTATGGGTGTCCGCCTCGATCTGGATGGCACCAAACTGGTGGTCGCCAACGCAGGCGCGGTACGCTGGAACTGGATCTTTATTGGCTGTGCGGTGGTGTTTGTCTTCCAGCTGCTACGTCCGCTGGTGCAGGGTAAATTCAAACGCAGCGGCAAAGGTTTTGTCCTGCCGGGTTTTGATGGTTCGACACCAAAGCAGAAGTTATTGATGGCGCTGGTGATCGCCGCAGCGGTGATTTGGCCGTTTCTGGTGTCGCGCGGCAGTGTGGATATCGCCACGCTGACGCTGATCTACGTGATGCTCGGTCTGGGACTGAACGTGGTGGTAGGTTTGTCCGGCTTGCTGGTGCTGGGTTACGGCGGTTTCTACGCTATCGGCGCTTACACCTTCGCGCTGCTTAATCACTATTACGGCTTTGGTTTCTGGGAAAGCCTGCCGCTGGCCGGTTTAGTCGCGGGGGCCTTTGGTTTGCTGCTCGGCTTCCCGGTGCTGCGCCTGCGCGGGGACTATCTGGCGATTGTGACGCTCGGATTCGGTGAAATCGTACGTATTCTGCTGCTGAACAACACCGCCATCACCGGCGGTCCGAATGGTATCGCTCAGATTCCCAAGCCAAGTCTGTTTGGTCTGGAGTTTGGTCGTCGCGTCAGTGAAGGGGGCTGGAGCACGTTCCATGACTTCTTCGGCCTGAAATACGATCCCAGCGACCGCGTGATTTTCCTCTATCTGGTGGCATTGCTGCTGGTGGTGCTGACGCTGTTTGTCATCAACCGCTTGCTGCGTATGCCGCTGGGCCGTGCGTGGGAAGCGCTGCGCGAAGATGAGATCGCCTGCCGCTCACTCGGCCTAAGCCCCACGCGCATCAAACTGACCGCCTTCACCATCAGTGCCGTATTTGCGGGCTTTGCGGGGACGCTGTTCGCGGCGCGTCAGGGCTTCGTCAGCCCAGAATCCTTCACCTTCGTCGAATCGGCCTTTGTGCTGGCGATTGTGGTGTTGGGCGGCATGGGTTCGCAGCTGGCGGTGATTCTCGCGGCGATTCTGCTGGTGGTCTCGCGCGAGCTGATGCGTGATTTGAACGAGTACAGCATGCTGGTGCTCGGTGGTTTGATGGTGCTGATGATGATCTGGCGTCCGCAAGGTCTGCTGCCAATGAAGCGTCCGCATCTGAAGTTGAAGAGCAGTAAACAAGGAGAGCAGGCATGAGTCAGCCTTTATTAGCCGTTGAAGGCCTGATGATGCGCTTCGGCGGCCTGTTAGCCGTTAACAACGTGGCGCTGGAGCTGCATCCGCAGGAGATCGTTTCGTTGATCGGCCCAAACGGTGCCGGTAAAACTACGGTGTTCAACTGCCTGACCGGTTTCTACAAACCGACCGGCGGCACCATCAAGCTGCGCGATCAGCAGCTGCAAGGTTTACCGGGCCAGAAGATTGCGCGCATGGGCATTGTGCGTACCTTCCAGCACGTGCGTCTGTTCCGCGAAATGACGGTGATTGAAAACCTGTTAGTGGCGCAGCATCAGCACCTGAAAAGCGGCGTATTCTCCGGCCTGTTCAAAACCCCGGCGTTTCGTCGTGGCGAGAGTGAAGCGCTGGATCGCGCCGCCACCTGGCTGGATCGTATTGGCTTGCTGGATTTGGCTAACCGTCAGGCGGGCAATCTTGCGTACGGTCAGCAGCGTCGTCTGGAGATTGCGCGCTGCATGGTGACGCGCCCGGAAATCCTGATGCTGGATGAACCGGCCGCCGGGCTTAACCCGCGCGAAACCCACGAACTGGATGAGCTGATCGCCGAACTGCGCGGCGAGCACAAGGTTTCCGTGCTGCTGATTGAACACGATATGAAGCTGGTGATGGGCATTTCTGACCGCATTTACGTGGTCAATCAGGGTACGCCGCTGGCCAACGGCACGCCGGAACAGGTGCGTAACAATCCGGATGTGATCCGTGCTTATTTAGGTGAGGCGTAACATGGCAAACCCGATTTTAACCTTGCAGGGTGTCAGCGCCCATTACGGTCCGATTCAGGCGCTGCACAACATTAATCTGCACATCAATCAGGGGGAAATCGTTACCCTGATTGGTGCCAACGGCGCGGGTAAAACCACGCTGCTCGGCACCTTGTGCGGCGAACCGCGCGCCACCAGCGGCAGCATCACTTTTGATGGTAAAGCGATCACCGACTGGCAAACGGCGAAAATCATGCGTGAAGCGATTGCCATCGTGCCGGAAGGTCGGCGGGTGTTTTCGCGTATGACGGTGGAAGAGAATCTGGCGATGGGCGGCTTCTTCGCTACGCGACAGCAGTATCTGGAGCGTATCGATCGCGTCTATCAGCTGTTTTCACGCCTGGCAGAACGTAAAGCACAGCGTGCGGGCACCATGTCCGGCGGTGAGCAGCAGATGCTGGCGATTGGCCGTGCGCTGATGAGCCAGCCGCGTTTGCTGCTGCTGGATGAACCGTCGCTGGGATTGGCGCCAATTATCATCCAGCAGATCTTCGATACCATAGAGCAACTGCGCAAAGAGGGCATGACCATTTTTCTCGTCGAGCAGAACGCCAACCAGGCGCTAAAGCTGGCGGATCGCGGTTATGTGCTGGAGAACGGCCACGTGGTGCTGGAGGATAGCGGCGATGCGCTGCTATCCAATGAAGCTGTGCGGAGTGCGTATTTAGGCGCGTAATTGGTGCTTGCTGCCCCCCTGGATTGGTGCTCGCTGTCCCCCTGGATAGGGGCTCGCTGTCCCCTCCTCGGTCCTCCCCCATAAATGGGGGAGGAAGATGCTGCCATATGTGTGTGCTGAAGCAGCAAGTGGCAGCGTCTCCTTCCCCCGCTAGCGGGGGAAGGCCGGGATGGGGGACAGCCAGCACGGACGAATGTATAAACCTATCCCATCCCTCTGTCACCTCCCCGTCATAAACCTGTTATTAATCCGTCATTTTCCCGTGTCATGTTACGTCGCGAACTAAAAAATGCGCGAATTCGCGCGTCGCTAACAGCACAGGAAAACTTTATGTCCGCTTTTACGCTTCGTCCCCGCCTGATGAGTGTCGTACTCGGTCTGGCGCTCAGCGGTAATGCGCTGGCTGCAACTGAGATCCCTTTCTGGCACTCAATGGAAGGCGAGTTAGGCAAAGAAGTTGATTCTCTGGCACAACGTTTTAACCAGGCTCACCCCGATTACAAGATCGTTCCGACTTACAAAGGCAACTACGAGCAGAGCCTGGCAGCGGGTATTGCGGCGGTGCGCGCCGGTAAAGCGCCTGCGCTGCTGCAGGTTTATGAAGTCGGTACGGCGACGATGATGGCGTCAAAAGCGATTGTGCCGGTCAATCAAGTGTTCAAAGACGCCGGCGTGCAGATGGATCCGCAACAGTTCGTGCCCGCCGTTGCGGGTTACTACAGCGACAGTAAAGGCCAGCTGATCTCTCAGCCGTTCAACAGCTCAACGCCGGTGCTGTACTACAACAAAGATGCTTTCAAAAAAGCCGGTCTGAACCCGGATCAGCCGCCAAAAACCTGGCAGGCGCTGGCGAAAGATGCTGAAGCGCTGCGCAAAGCGGGCCTGACCTGCGGTTACGCCAGTGGCTGGCAGGGCTGGATTCAAATTGAAAACTTCAGCGCCTGGCATGCGTTGCCGGTCGCCACCAAAAACAACGGCTTTGACGGTACCGATGCGGTGCTGGAATTCAATAAGCCGGTGCAGGTGCGCCACATCGAAATGCTGGAAGCGATGAATAAGAAGGGGGATTTCACCTACTTCGGGCGTAAAGATGAATCTACTGCCAAGTTCTACAACGGCGATTGCGGCATCACCACCGCCTCTTCCGGTTCACTGGCCGACATCAAACACTACGCCAAATTTAACTTCGGCGTTGGCATGATGCCCTACGATGAAACCGTACCGAACGCACCGCAGAACGCCATCATTGGCGGCGCGAGCCTGTGGGTGATGAAAGGCAAAGATGCCAACACCTACAAAGGCGCGGCGGAGTTCATGAAGTTCCTCGCACAGCCGGAAATCGCTGCCGAATGGCACCAGAAAACCGGTTACCTGCCAATTACCACCGCAGCGTATGAGCTGACTAAGCAGCAGGGCTTCTACGACAAGAACCCAGGCGCAGACATCGCCACGCGCCAGATGCTGAACAAAGATCCGCTGCCGTTCACCAAAGGCATGCGTCTGGGCAATATGCCGCAGATTCGTACTATTGTGGACGAGGAGCTGGAAGGCGTGTGGACCGGCAAACAGGCGCCGCAGGCTGCGCTGGATAACGCTGTGAAACGCGGTAACGAGCTACTGCGCCGTTTTGAGCAGCAAGTGAAGTAATGCTGTTATCTCGGGGCCGGCGCCTGGCGTTCGCCCCGATTTTTCTCTCAGATTGAGCCTGCTATGTCCTCATCGCGCCCCGTATTTCGATCCCGTTTTCTGCCCTATTTGCTGCTGCTGCCGCAGCTGGTGATTACGGCCATTTTCTTCCTGTGGCCCGCCGGTGAAGCCTTGTGGTATTCGCTGCAAAGCATTGATCCTTTTGGTATCTCCAGCACCTTCGTTGGGCTGGCGAACTTCAAACGCCTGTTCAGCGACGACTATTATCTGGCGTCCTTCTGGACCACCATTGAGTTCAGTGCGCTGGTCACGATTTGCGGCATGACTTTTTCCCTGCTGCTGGCGGCGCTAGTGGATTACGTGATTCGCCTGCGCAGCCTCTACCAAACCTTGCTGCTGTTGCCGTACGCGGTCGCACCGGTGGTGGCGGCGGTGCTGTGGATGTTCCTGTTCAATCCGGGTCTCGGTTTGTTTAGCCACCTGCTGAACCAAATGGGCTACACCTGGAACTACGCGCAAAATAGCGGTCAGGCGATGTTCCTGATTGTATTGGCGTCGATCTGGCAGCAAATGAGCTACAACTTTCTGTTTTTCTTCGCCGCGCTGCAGTCGATTCCCAAATCGCTGGTGGAAGCGGCGGCGATCGATGGCGCCGGTCCGGTGCGTCGCTTCTTCAATTTGTCGCTGCCGCTGATTACGCCGGTGAGCTTCTTCCTGCTGGTGGTGAATCTGGTGTATGCCTTCTTCGATACCTTCCCGGTGATCGATGCCGCCACCGGCGGCGGTCCGGTGCAGGCCACCACTACGCTTATCTACAAAATCTATCGCGAAGGTTTTACCGG
This sequence comes from Enterobacter ludwigii, assembly GCA_900068845.1. Lineage (GTDB taxonomy): Bacteria > Pseudomonadota > Gammaproteobacteria > Enterobacterales > Enterobacteriaceae > Pantoea > Pantoea ludwigii_A. The sequence continues at coordinate 604,892 of CEFQ01000001.1, read as the reverse complement.
GCTGGATCTCTCTTCGTCCGCCGCGCAATCGGTGGTGCTGATGCTGCTGGTGATTGGCCTGACCATTCTGCAATTTCGCTTTGTCGAGCGTAAGGTGCAATACCAATGATTGAGAATCGACGCGGGCTGGATATCTTCAGCCATACCTTGCTGGTGCTGGGCGTGCTGACCATTCTGTTCCCGCTCTACATCGCTTTTGTGGCGGCGACGCTGGATAACGAGGCGGTGTATCAGGTGCCGATGACGCTATTGCCGGGCACGCATTTGTGGGAAAACATCTCGCGCATCTGGACGCACGGTGTGAATGGTAACGGCCCGGCATTTGGCATGATGATGCTCAATAGCCTGCTAATGGCGCTCGGCATCACCGTCGGCAAAATCACGGTGTCGATGCTCTCCGCCTTTGCGCTGGTGTGGTTCCGCTTCCCGCTGCGCGCGCTGTTTTTCTGGCTGATATTTATCACCCTGATGTTGCCGGTTGAAGTCCGTATTTTCCCAACCGTGGACGTGATTTCGACGCTGAATATGCTCGACAGCTACAGCGGCTTAACGCTGCCGCTGATGGCATCAGCTACCGCCACTTTTCTGTTTCGTCAGTTCTTTATGTCGCTACCGGACGAGCTGATTGAAGCGGCGCGTATCGACGGTGCCAGCCCAATGCGCTTCTTCTGGGACATCGTGTTACCCCTATCCAAAACCAACCTCGCCGCGCTCTTCGTGATCACCTTCATCTACGGCTGGAACCAATATTTGTGGCCGCTGCTGATCATCAACGATGCCAGCCTCAGTACCGCAGTAGCCGGGGTGAAAAGCATGATCAACAGCAGCGGCGGGCCTACGCAGTGGAATGAAGTGATGGCGGCAATGTTATTAACCCTGATTCCACCGGTGGTGGTGGTACTCGTGATGCAACGTGCGTTTGTGCGTGGCCTGGTGGAGAGTGATAAATAAATGGCAGGCGTAACCCTTCAGACCGTTACCAAATCGTATGACGGCAAAAATCAGATCATTCAGCCACTGAATATCACCATCAACGATGGCGAGTTTATGGTGATGGTCGGCCCTTCCGGCTGTGGTAAATCGACGCTGCTGCGCATGGTGGCGGGGCTTGAGCGCGTATCGTCCGGTGATATTTACATTGATGATAAACGCGTCACCAACATGGAACCGAAAGATCGCGGCATCGCCATGGTGTTCCAGAACTACGCGCTTTATCCACACATGACGGTGGGCGAAAATATGGCGTATGGCCTGAAAATTCGCGGCATGGGCAAAGTACAGATTGAGCAGCGCGTCATGGACGCTGCGCGCAGTCTGGAGCTGGATCATCTGCTGCATCGCCGTCCGCGTGAGCTGTCGGGCGGACAGCGTCAGCGTGTCGCCATGGGCCGCGCCATCGTGCGTGAACCGGCGGTATTTCTGTTTGATGAGCCTTTGTCGAATCTGGATGCGCGGCTGCGGGTGCAGATGCGTCTTGAGCTGCAACAGCTGCATCGCCGCCTGAAAACCACCAGCATTTACGTGACCCACGACCAAGTGGAAGCGATGACGCTGGCGCAGCGCGTGATGGTGATGAACAAAGGCGTGGTGGAGCAGGTGGGCACGCCGGTAGAGGTGTACGAGCGTCCGGCCAGCCAGTTTGTCGCCTCATTTATCGGCGCACCCGCCATGAACCTGCTACCGGGGCAAATCAGCAGCGATGGTACGCACTTTACGCTGGATGCGCTCAACGGCTTGCTGCTGGGCGAAAGCAAAGCGAAATGGGCCAATCGTCCGCTGACGCTGGGCATTCGTCCCGAGCACATTACACTCAGCAGCCGCGACGCCGGCGGCATTGCGCTGGTGGTAGAGACGCTGGAGATGCTCGGCGCGGATAATCTGGCGCACGGGCGCATCGGTAACGCGCGCATGGTGGTACGTTTACCGCATAGCGAACGTCCGCAGGCGGGCAGCACCTTGTGGCTGCATCTGCCGTCAGATGCGTTACACTTCTTCGATTCAACTTATGGAAAGCGTCTGGAATGAGTCAACACAACTGGCCTTATCCGCACATTGTCGCGCATCGCGGCGGCGGCAAACTGGCCCCGGAAAATACCCTCGCGGCGATTGATGTCGGTGCGCAGCTTGGTCATACCATGATCGAATTTGACGCCAAGCTGTCGGAAGATAAGCAGATTTTCCTGCTGCACGATGACACGCTCGATCGTACCAGCAACGGCTGGGGCGTGGCGGGCGCGCTGTCGTGGCATAAGTTGTCACAGCTGGATGCCGGCGGTTGGTTTAGCCGCGATTACGAAGGCGAGCCGCTGGCGTTGCTCAGCGAAGTGGCTGAACGTTGCCGCCAGCATCAGATGATAGCGAACATCGAGATCAAACCGACCACCGGACAGGATGTGGAAACCGGGCGCAACGTGGCACTGGCCGCGCGCGAGCTGTGGCAAGGTCAAACCGCGCCGCTGCTCTCGTCCTTCTCATACGCCGCGCTGGAAGCCGCCATGCAGGCGGCACCGGAACTGCCGCGCGGTTTGCTGCTGGATGAGTGGCACGATGACTGGCAGGCGCTGACTGAACGTCTGGCATGTGTATCGATCCATCTGAATCATAAACTACTCGACGCCGAGCGCACTGCGCTGCTGAAAGCTGCCGGTCTGCACATTCTTGTGTATACCGTAAATCAGCCCGCGCGGGCGCGCGAGCTATTGAGTTGGGGCGTCGACGCGATCTGCACCGATCGCATTGATATTATCGGCCCCGATTTCCGCTAGTTCTGCTGCTGTTTTTGGCCCGGCTGCGACTGAATCACTTGCTGCTGGGCACTATTCCGCTGTTCCTGCACCTTACGCTGTACATCCTGACTTTGCTGCTGCTGATTCTGCTGCAACTTGAGCTTCTGCTGTTGCTGCTGATTTTGCATTTGCGACTGCATCCGTTGCTGGCTCGGGTTATAGCCAGGTTTGTTTGGGTCGTTGGTGCTGTTCAACATATTTGCCATGCTGCTTAACGGCAGCAACGCTGCGATAACAATTAACCATTTATTTTTGTTCATGGTGTTTCCTCCATCAATGCAGCCTGCTGTGTGTTGCCGCCCTCAGGCCGCAACGGCTACTCACATAAGTTTATGCTATATCTCAAACCCCTCATCCAGGAGTGCACCTAATTTAACTTTACTGCTACGCTTTTTACTGTATTTGCAAACACTTGCATCAATTAATAACAAATGTAAATAACGTTAAAAGGGTGGTAACAGGATGAGGATACAGGGCAGCGTACGTCAGTTAGGCTGGGCATTGCTGATGAGTTTCACCGTGGTGCAGGGGGGACAAGCCGCGCCCACCAGTGCGCCACCGGTCTCTTATGGTGTGGATAGCGATACTTTTCACCCGGTAAAAGCCAAACATGGCATGGTGGCATCGGTGGATGCGATGGCGACGGACGTCGGGGTCGACATTCTTAAGCAGGGCGGTAATGCCGTGGATGCCGCGGTTGCAGTGGGCTTTGCGCTGGCGGTAACGCATCCGCAAGCCGGTAACCTTGGCGGCGGCGGCTTCATGTTGTTACGCACCGCATCCGGTCGCACCACCGCCATCGACTTCCGCGAAATGGCACCGGCGCGCGCGTCACGCGATATGTTCCTTGATAAGCAGGGCAACGCTGACAGCAAGTTGTCACTTACTTCTCATTTAGCATCCGGCACGCCGGGCACTGTAGCCGGCTTTGCGCTAGCGGCACAGAAATACGGCACCTTACCGCTGAGCAAATTACTGGCGCCCGCCATCAAACTGGCGCGTGACGGCATCGTAGTGAACGATGCTTTAGCTGACGATCTCGCCACTTACGGTAAAGAGACGCTGATCAACCATGACAACAGCCGCGCGATTTTCTACAAAGCGGACGGTAAGCCGTATCAGAAGGGCGAACGTCTGGTGCAGAAAAACCTCGCACGCAGTTTGCAGCTGATTGCCCAGCAAGGTCCGGATGCGTTCTACAAAGGCAAAATCGCCGATGAAATTGCCGCAGAAATGGCGCAGCACGGCGGGCTGATCGGCAAACCGGATCTGGCGGCCTATCGCGCGGTGGAGCGTAAACCGGTCAGCGGCACCTATCGCGGTTACGAAGTGTTCTCCATGCCACCGCCATCGTCCGGCGGAATTCACATCGTGCAGATCCTCAATATTCTGGAAAACTTCGATTTGGCGAAAGCGGGCTTTGGCAGCGCTGATGCGATGCAGGTGATGGCGGAAGCGGAAAAATATGCCTATGCCGACCGTTCGGAATACCTTGGCGATCCTGATTTCGTCAAGGTGCCGCAGCAGGCGCTGACCAGCAAAGCCTACGCCAAAACCCTGGCGCAGCAGATTGACGTCAACAAAGCGCGTCCATCCAGCGAGATCAAGCCGGGCAAACTGGCCCCGTATGAAAGCAATCAAACCACCCATTTCTCGGTGGTGGATAAAGATGGCAACGCGGTCGCGGTAACTTACACGCTGAATACCTATTTCGGCAGCGGCATTGTCGCCGGACAAAGCGGCATCCTGATGAACAATGAAATGGATGATTTCTCAGCCAAACCGGGCACGCCAAACGTTTACGGCTTAGTCGGCGGCGAGGCGAATGCAGTGCAACCGGCTAAGCGCCCGCTTTCATCCATGTCGCCCACCATCGTGGCGAAAGACGGTAAAACCTGGCTGGTCACCGGCAGCCCAGGCGGCAGCCGTATCATCACCACCGTGCTGCAAATGGTGGTAAACAGCATCGATTTCGGCATGAACGTAGCGGAAGCGACCAATGCGCCACGTTTCCATCATCAGTGGCTCCCGGATCAGTTGCGCGTTGAGAAAGGCTTTAGCCCGGATACACTGCGTCTGCTTGAAACCAAAGGCCAACATGTGAAAGTGATGCCCGCAATGGGTAGCACGCAGAGCATTATGATTGGGCCAGATGGCATGCGCTATGGTGCATCGGATCCCCGTTCGGTGGATGATTTGAGCGCAGGATACTAATTAATAATGCGCAATAAATTGCGCCGCTACGGTATATGCACGCATGTGTAGCGGCGCGATTTATCGCGCAGTTTTCAGGGTTATTTCAAGCGCGCCATATAATGCGTATCCACCATTTCGCCGTCGCGCATAGCATGTCGCCGCGCGGTGCCTTCAATCTCAAAGCCAAACTGCTGATATAAGCCAAGCGCTTTATGGTTATCGGCGAACACCGTCAGTTCAATACGCGTCACCTGCAGCCAGTTGTCACACAAATCTATCATCGCTGACATCAGGGCTTTACCGACGCCGCGCCGCTGATAGGCAGCATCGACGCCCATCCCAAAGGTCGCCGTATGGCGACGGCGCGCCACCGACAGCACTTCCAGAGTCAGTTGTCCGGCGATCTGATCGTCAATACACGCCACTAGCATATGCACACCCGGACGCAGATTGCTGAGGCGTTCCTGCCACAGCGTCGGCGATTGAAACGGTAGATGCAGCGTGCTGGCCTGCGGCTCAGGCTGGCAGTACATGCGCGTTAACGCGGCGGCATCTTCGGGAACAGCATGGCGAATGACGATCTGACTCATAGCGCGACTCCTTGTGCAAAATGGATAAAATCCCCTTTAACATCAAGGAATTCTCGCGCTTCGTCAATGCAAAATATTTCGCAAAAGGGCTTTACAGACGAGAATGATAATGATTATTATTGTCATGCGAGCTCGGAAACGTCTCCTGACTCCCGGGTAAGCACGACATTGCTCACATTGCTTCCAGGTATTATTTAGCCAGCTCGGGTGCTGGCTTTTTTTTTTGCTTTTACATTGTGTACCAGGTGGCGGCACCGGGCCCAACCGGCAGATTAAACACAAACACCCACAGGACAAACAGTAGCGTCCAGCCAATCATAAACACCACCGAATAGGGCAGCATCATGGCAACCAGCGTACCGATGCCCATGTCGCGACGATAGCGCGACGCCACCGCCATAATCAGCCCAAAGTAACTCATCATCGGCGTAATCACGTTGGTTACCGAATCGCCGATGCGATAAGCCGCCTGAATCACTTCGGGCGCAAAGCCTACCAGCATCAACATCGGCACAAAGATCGGTGCCGTAACGGCCCATTGTGCCGAGGCGGAACCAATCATCAGATTGATAAAGCCACAAATCATGATGAAGAAAACGAACAGCAGCGGTGCGCCCATATCCAGCGATGCCAGCAGATTGGCACCTTTTATCGCGACGACGGTGCCAAAATTGCTCCAGTTAAAGAACGCAACGAACTGCGCGGCAAAGAACACCAATACAATGTACATTCCCATGCTGCTCATGCTGGCAGACATCGCGTTGATCACGTCGCGATCGTTGCGCATATTGCCAATCATGCGGCCGTAGACCATGCCTGGAATGGCGAAGAAGACAAAGATAAACACCACAATACCTTTCAGGAACGGCGAGCCTGCCAGTGTTCCGGTTTTCGGGTTAAGCAATACGCCATAACCCGGAATGACGGTCAGTATCAGCAGCAGCGTGACGCCGAGAACCGCCCAGCCAGCCCCTTTCAGCGCACGCCGTTCCAGCGCTGTCAGCGCACCCATATCGCCACGTACCGCGTCGCCCTCGCTATCCTGATACACGCCCAGCTTAGGTTCGACAATGCTATTGGTAATCCATGTTCCCAGAATGGAAATCACGAAGGTGCTGACAAACATGAAGTACCAGTTCACTTCCGGGCCAACGTGGTAATTCGGGTCAATAATCTGCGCGGCGCTTTGGGTAATGCCCGACAGCAGCGGATCGATGGTGCCAAGTAGCAAATTGGCGCTGTAGCCACCGGAAACGCCGGCAAACGCCGCTGCCAGTCCCGCCAGCGGATGACGGCCCAGCGAGTGGAAAATCATCGCGGCCAGTGGAATCAGCACTACATAGCCCAGTTCGGAAGCCGTGTTGGAGATAATGCCGGCGAAGACAATGGTAAACGTGATGAGCTTTTTCGGTGCGTTAAATACCAGCGCACGCATTGCCGCCGAGAGCAGACCGGAATGTTCGGCGATACCCACGCCGAGCAGAGCGACCAGCACGGTGCCGAGCGGGGCGAAGCCGGTAAAGTTGGTGACCAGATTACTGACGATACGTTGCAGACCTTCGGCACTCATCAGGCTAACGACATGAATCACGCCATCTGGCGCGCGGCCCGCAGCGCCAGCGGGGCGCGGATCCATGACGTTGACACCAAACGCTGCGGCAATGGCTGACGCGATGATGATGAACAGTGAAAACAGCGCAAATAAGGTAATGGGATGGGGCAACAAGTTACCTAGCCACTCAACGGTATTGAGAAAACGCTCAATCGGGCGCTTGGCTGGTGTAGAAGAATGGTCCGTCATAATGGTCCTTGTTTTGTCATTTAATCTACGGTGCAGGACTGCCGATGCTCTTTGTTCTCTCTCTGGTTAGCTACAAGACCATTCTCGTAAGTGATGAGAAGCCAGGTGCGCATGAATGCACACCCTATAAAACCCCGCCAATAACCTTAGGGTCGCCATTTATGGCGACCAGGTTATCGAGCCAATGCGCTGCTTAACTGACGAGCATTGCGCTATTAATGGCGACCGATTTCCCGCAAAACCTGAACCTAACAAAAAAATGATAAACTTGGGTTATCTCTGATCTCAGGCGCATACGATGAAGAAGAAAAGACCGGTATTACAGGACGTTGCCGATCGCGTCGGCATCACAAAAATGACCGTTAGCCGTTACCTGCGCAACCCCGATCAGGTCTCTGCGGCCTTACGTGACAAAATCGCCGTGGCGCTGGACGAGCTCGGCTACATTCCTAATCGCGCTCCCGATATGCTGTCTAACGCCACCAGCCGCGCCATTGGCGTCTTGCTGCCTTCGCTGACGAACCAGGTTTTTGCCGACGTACTACGCGGCATCGAAGCGGTTACGGATGAAGCGGGGTATCAAACGCTGGTGGCGCACTTCGGTTATAACGCGCAGAAAGAGGAGCTACAGTTGCGCTCGCTGCTCGGTTGGAATATCGACGGCGTGATCCTCACTGAGCGCACCCACACGCCGGGCACGCTACGCATGCTGGAAGTGGCGGGCATTCCGGTGATTGAAATGATGGACTCAGTGACGCCGTGCCTTGATATGGCGGTAGGCTTTGATAACGTCGAAGCCGCGCGGCAGATGACGCGTGCTATTCTGAAAAAAGGCCATCGCCACACGGTTTATCTCGGCGCGCGTCTTGATGAACGTACTTTGCAGAAGCAGCAGGGCTACGAAAAAGCGATGCGCGAAGCGGGGCTCACGCCACACAGCGTGATGATGGAAGATGCCTCCTCTTTCAGCGCCGGCGCACAACTGCTGTGCGAAGCACAAAAGCGTTATCCTGAAACCGATAGTCTGTTCTGTACCAACGATGACCTGGCGGTGGGCGCGATGTTTGAGTGTCAGCGTCAGGGATTGCAGGTGCCGCAGCAGATGGCGATTGCCGGTTTCCACGGCCACGACATTACGCAAGTGGTGAATCCACGCCTCGCTACGGTGTTAACCCCGCGCGAGCGTATGGGACGGGAATCCGCCGCGATGCTGCTGGCGCGGATTGGCGGCGATCGCACGGTTAGCAAACCGTTGGATGTCGGCTTCGAAATTGCCGAAGGTGACAGCATCTGATTTTGATGAATTTATGAGTCAGCTCACACTTTCGTGCTTTTCCGCCTGAGAAGGGTTGCCAGCCTTCGAGTCGGCTCCGACAATGATGACTGAATTTGTTATCGGTAACATTGGGCAGAATTCACTGCCGGAGCGCAAAAAAATGACAACGCCATCTCCATCGCACCACGTCTTTATCCTGATGGGCGTTTCCGGCAGCGGAAAATCTGCCGTCGCCAATCAGGTTTCTCATCAGTTGAAAACAGCCTTTCTTGATGGCGATTTCCTCCATCCACGCAGCAACATCATGAAAATGGCCGACGGTCATCCGCTGGACGACAACGATCGTCAGCCGTGGCTGCAGGCACTCAATGATGCAGCGTTTGCCATGCAGCGCACGCAGGAAATCTCCATCATCGTCTGTTCCGCGCTGAAAAAGTCCTATCGCGACATCCTGCGTCAGGGCAATGAGAACCTGAAATTTATCTACCTGCAGGGCGATTTCGAAACCATCGAATCCCGCCTGAAAGCGCGTAAAGGTCACTTTTTCAAACCGCAGATGCTGGTGACGCAGTTCGCCACGCTGCAGGAACCCGGCGCGGATGAGCCCGATGTACTGGTGGTTGATATCAATCATTCACTGGATGAGGTAGTTGCGGCCACGGTTGCGACCATTGAGGGTGCAACCAACAAGGGTTAGTCATGAGTACCGCAACGCTAGTGTTAACCGCAGCAGGCTCTGTCCTGCTGCTGCTGTTTTTGGTGATGAAAGCGCGTATGCACGCCTTTGTTGCCCTGATGTTAGTCTCCATTGGTGCCGGTCTCTTCTCCGGCATGCCGCTCGATAAAATCGCTGAAACCATGGAAAAAGGCATGGGCGGAACGCTCGGCTTTCTCGCCATTGTGGTGGCGTTGGGCGCGATGTTCGGCAAGATCCTGCATGAAACCGGGGCTGTTGATCAGATCGCCATCCGCATGTTGAAAACCTTTGGTGAAAGCCGCGCGCACTATGCGATGGGCGTCGCGGGATTGATCTGTGCGTTGCCGCTGTTCTTCGAAGTGGCGGTGGTGTTGCTGATCAGCATTGCGTTCGCCGTGGCGCGCCGCACCAAAGGCAATTTAGTTAAGCTGGTCATCCCGCTTTTTGCCGGCGTTGCCGCTTCCGCGGCGTTTCTGCTGCCGGGGCCCGCGCCGATGCTGCTGGCTTCGCAGATGCACGCTGATTTTGGCTGGATGATCCTGCTGGGCCTGTGCGCAGCGATTCCGGGCATGCTGATTGCCGGTCCGCTGTTTGGTAACTTTATCGCGCGTCATGTCAGCTTTAGCGCACCGCCGGAAGATCATCAGCCGGAAGTGGAAGAGGGCAAACTGCCGTCGTTTGGCTTTAGCCTGGCGCTGATTCTGTTTCCGCTGCTGCTGGTCGGCCTGAAAACCATCGGCGCACGCTTTACCACGCCGGGTTCTCATCTATATGAGTGGCTGGAGTTTATCGGCCATCCGTTCACCGCGATTCTGCTGGCCTGCCTGGTGGCGATTTATGGCCTGGCTTATCGTCAGGGCATGGATAAAGAGAAGGTGATGCAAGTGTGCGGCAGCGCGCTGCAACCGGCGGGCATTATTCTGCTGGTGATTGGTGCGGGCGGCGTGTTTAAGCAAGTGCTGGTGGATTCGGGCGTTGGCCCGGTGCTGGGACATGCGTTAACCGGCGCAGGCATGCCGATTGCGCTGGCGTGCTTCATCCTTTCTGGCGCGATTCGTGTGATTCAGGGATCGGCCACCGTGGCGTGTTTAACCACCGTTGGTTTAGTGATGCCGGTGATTGAACCGCTGCACTACAGCGGTGCACAGCTGGCCGCGCTGTCGATCTGTATCGGCGGCGGCTCAATCATTATCAGTCACGTGAATGATGCCGGTTTCTGGCTGTTTGGTCGCTTTACCGGCGCTTCCGAAGCGGAGACGCTGAAGACCTGGACACTGATGGAAACCATCCTCGGCACCACCGGCGCGATTGTCGGCATGATTGCGTTTAGTTTGCTGTCGTGATGTAAACCTGCGCAATAAATTGCGCCGCTACGGAACAATGCAGATGTTTGTAGCGGCGCGATTTATCGCGCGACGTTAACCTTCTTAATCCTCATCCCGCTCATCATCCGGCTGATCTAACACCGTATATGCCACGGCGCAGAACAACGAATTCAACCGCTTCATATCGCCCAGCAAACCTAAATGCAGCGAGCTGGTTTCGATACTTTGCACATTCTGCAGATGCAAACGCTCGACGTGCGCGTGGGAGAAACGGCGAATCAGAATACGGAAGCGATGCTTGGAGCGGCGCAGGCGTTTGGCGCTGGTAACATCGTGCGACAGAAACACCGACAAACTCAGACGCAGGTTATACAGCACTTGTTCCTGCAAGGTTTGCAGCTCTTCCAGCCCTTCCGCCGAGAAGGCCCGGCGCGCGGTCAGCGATTTATCCGCCACGTCGGCGCACATACGTTCGATAATATCCCCGGCCTGCTCAAGATTGAGCGCCATCTCAATGATCTCCGCCCAGCGGCGTGAATCATCCTCCGGCAAATCTTCTCTTGGCATGCGCGCCAGATAGAGTTTGATGGCGGTGTAGAGCACATCAACATCATCATCTAGCCGCCGTACCGCGCGTTCTTCGCGCAGGTCGCCCTGCACCACTTTATTAAATGACTCAATCATCTGTTCAACGACATCGCCGATGCGCAGCGTTTCGCGTGAGGCATTAGCGAGTGCTAACGCGGGTGTATCTAATGCGCTGCTGTCGAGGTGTTTGGGCTTAAGGTGCAGCTCATTTTCCGCATCGTCGTCAATCATGCGGCGGCAAAGACGCGCCATCGGATCGGCAAACGGCACCATAATTACGCAGCGAATCAGGTTGTAGAACACGTGGAAAAAGATCACCAACTCTTCATCATTGACCGGCAACTTATCCAGCACGTCAGCGACAAAATTGACGAACGGCAAAATAGCGATGCTGCCAATTAGCTTGAACAGCAGGCTACCGAGCGCGACGCGTTTGCCGGCAGCGTTGGAGCCGCTGGCATTGATCATCGCCAATAAGCCACTGCCAAGGTTGGCACCAATCACCAGGCAGAGCGCCACTTTGAAGGAGATAACGCCGGTTGCCGTCAGCGTAGCGGTAATCAGCACCGCGGCGAGGCTGGAGTAACTGATGATGGCAAACACCGCGCCAATCAGCGCATCCAGCATCACGTCGCCGGTCAGCGTGGAGAACAGGACCTGCACGCCTGCCGCCTGAGTGATCGGTTTGGCGGCCGCCACAATCAATTGCAGTGCCAACAAAATCAAGCCAAGGCCTATACTGGCGCGGCCCAGCTGCCCCACGCGCGTTTGCTTGCGGCTGAGAAAGAACACCACGCCAAAGAAGATAAACAGCGGTGAAAGCCACGACAAATCGAAGGTCAGGATACGCGCCATGATCGCGGTCCCGACATCGGCACCGAGCACGACCACCAGCGCGGGCGTCAGGCTCACCAGATTCTGCGCGACAAACGAAGTGACTAATAGCGTGGTGGCGTTACTGCTTTGCACCAGCGCGGTGACGCCAATACCGGCAAGAAACGCCATCGGTTTTTTTTCAACGCTGCGACTCAGTACGCGACGCAGATCGGCGCCGTAAACGCGCATGATGCCGGTACGCACAATGTGCGTGCCCCACACCAACAGTGCAACGGCAGAGAGTAGATTCAGCAGAGTTAACACGTATAAAGGCTCCTCATCCGTCAGGCTCAAACAATACCGATTGCCAGCCTGACGGTGAGCACAACCGGTAAAACCTTCGCCGCGTTGCGTTGCCCATTTTTTCGTTAAAATTAAGCGACCTGGCGCAACGTCGACATCTCTAACTGTAGCCCAATCTGCATGCCAGCGGGGTGCAAATCTGCCACGCTGCGGTTTAGCACATCGATGGAGAGCTCGACGTTTTGCGCTTTTACACGATAGCGGATCACGTTGCCGAGCAAGCTGTGACTGAGGATGGTGGCGGGAATACCAGCCTGCGGTGCGCACAGTTGGATCGACTCGGGGCGAATGGCCACCTGGCCGTAAAACGTCTGACCGGTAAGCTGCGTCGCCTGTTCCGCACTCAGCAGGTTGTAGTTGCCAATAAAACCGGCGGCAAACAAATCGGCCGGTTGGGTATAAAGCATTTCAGCGTTGCCGTTCTGTACGATCTTGCCACGGTTCATCAACACGATGCGATCGGACATCGTCAACGCCTCCTCCTGATCGTGGGTGACGAACAGGGTGGTGAGTTTTAGCTCTTTTTGAATATTGCGGATTTGCTCGCGCAGGTGGCGACGAATACGCGCATCCAGCGCCGACAGCGGTTCATCCAGCAGCAGCAAGCGTGGACGCGTCACCAGCGAACGCGCCAGCGCCACGCGCTGGCACTGTCCGCCGGAGAGCTGATGCGGATAACGCCGCGCAAAGTCGGTGAGTTCCACCAGCGCCAGCACCTCCATCACGCGTTTCTGAATATCGCCGCCCGGCAGTTTTTGCATCTTCAGGCCAAATGCGACGTTTTTCTCCACCGTCATATTCGGGAACAGCGCGTAACTCTGAAACACCATACCGATGGTGCGCTTCTGCGGCGGCAGCGGCACGATATCCTGGCCTTGCAGCAGCACTTTGCCGCTATCAACCTCGGTCAATCCGGCGATGCAGCGTAGCAACGTCGATTTACCGCAGCCGCTGGGGCCGAGCAGTGTGACAAACTCGCCTTCCTCAGCACTGAAATCGATGTTTTCAAAAATGGCGGTCGGGCCGTAGCTTTTATTCAACTGAGTGACGTTCAGGTAACTCATGATCAGCCTCGTTCAGGGTTGAGGGCATTCGCCAGCCAGGTGACCAGCAGGACGACAGCAAAATAGGAGATCACCAGCGCACTGGTAAAGTGGCCGCTGCCGTTGCGCATGTTAAACAGGTAAACCTGCAAGGTTTCATAGCGAGTACCGACCAGCATATTGGCGAAGACAAACTCACCAATCAGGAAGGAGAAGGAGAGCAACACAGCAATAAACACGCCTTTGCGCAGGTTTGGCAGTACCACAAACAGCGCCGCTTGCCACGTGCTGGCACCGAGCAACTGCGCGGCATCAATCAGCTCTTTCAGGTTGATCGCCTGCATATTGTTGGAGATGGCGCGATAGATAAACGGTAAGGCGATGGTGAAATAGCAGCCGATCAAAATCCACGGCGTGCCAGTCAGCATCAGCGGTGACGACGAATAAAGCTGCAGCAGGCCGACCGATGAAACGACCGGCGGCACGGCGAACGGCATCAGGATCAGCACGTTCATCACCGCATCCAGTTTTGGATAGTAGTAAGCAATCACAAACATGGCAGGCAGCACCAGCACCAGCGAGAACAGCAGCGCACCAAAACAAACCAGCAGCGAATGACCGAGCGCAGTCAGGAAACGCGGATCGCTCCACAGCGCGGTGAGCCACTTCAGCGTAAAGCCCTGCGGCAGGATGGTGTCGCTCCAGCTGGTGGAAATGCCGTAGAGCAGCGTCGCCAGCAGCGGTGCGGCTAAGATGCACAGCAGCAGCCAGACAATCAGGCGATGGTAAAATTTTTCCGCGCGCGACAAGAGTGGCTCCTCAGGAAGGTTTTGCGTTGAGATAGCTGCGGCGCACCAGATACTGCTGCACCACGGTAATCAGCGCCATGATTAGCACCAGCAGCATCGCCAGCGCGCCGCCGGTGTTGGGATCAAGCGAGATGTCGCCCGATACCAGCGCGGCAATGCGCACCGGCACCACGTTAAAGTTACCGGTGGTGAGCGCATAAATGGTGGCATACGCGCCGAGCGCATTAGCCAGCAAAATCACGAAAGTACCGAGCAGCGCTGGGAACAGAATCGGCAAACCGATGTGCCACCAATAGCGCCAACGGCCCGCCCCTAGCAGCGCGGCGGATTCTTGCCAATCCTGCCGCAAGCCATCAAACGCCGGATAGAGCAGCAAAATGCCGAGTGGGATTTGGAACCAGGTATAAACCAGCACCATGCCATCCCGCGAGAACAGCTTGAAGCCTTCCAGCACGCCGTAATGGCGCAGCAGCAGTGTCAGACAACCGTTCAAACCGAGCAGGATGACAAAGGCAAACGCCAGTGGCACGCCGGCAAAGTTGCTGGTCATATTGGTAAATGACATCAAAAAGCGCTGAAAACGGCCGCTGCCGAGCTGATGCAGCGAATAGCCGGCCACCAGTGAAATCAGCAGGCCGTAAATGCTCGACCAGATGGAGATATCCAGCGACAGACGAAACGCCTGCAAATAGAACGGCGAGGTGAGAATATCGCTATAGTTATCAATACCCCAACGCGTGTTGATGTCGCTCCAGAAACTGTTAATGGCAATCCACAGCAGCGGCGCGAGCTGGAAGGCCACCCAAAACAGGGCAAAAGGCAGCAGCAGCAGGGACGCGAGCGTTTTGCCCTTCATTACTGCGGCTCCGCCAGTAACGCGTGACATACCGGCTTGTCATGTTCAACGCCGAGCAAGGTGCAAACGATGCCGCACAGTTCAGTTTGTTGCGGCTGAAGATCCGGTTGCAGTGAGAAGCCCTGGCCAAACACAAACAGCGGCACCTGCGTCTCTTCCGGCAATATGCCGCCGTGTGAGCGGTCATCATTCATGCCGTGATCGGCGGTGACAATTACCTGATAACCCGCCGCCAGCCAGCCCGGCATCCACTGCGACAGATAACCATCGGCCATGCGCGCGCGGTTACGATATTGCGGCGATGAAAGGCTGTGCTTGTGCCCGGCATCATCAATGTTCATCGGGTGAATCAGCAGGAAGTCGGGATCGTGCCGCAAGCGCAGGCATTCTGCGTCCTCAAACAGGTGGGAATCCGGGTAACCGTCGTCCCAGTAAAAATGCCCAAATTGAATTGGCAGCTCGGGCGCGACCGTATGCCGGTCACGCGCCGCGTTGAATGGGGATTGATTGTAGAGTTCACTCACCCAGTGATAGGCGGCCGCTGCGGTGATGAGACCGGCAGCACGCGCGTAATGGAAGATACTGCGCTGATTACTCAAGCGATTGACGCCGTTGTGAATAATGCCGCTGCGCACCGGTGGAATGCCGGTGAGAATGCATTCGTACAGCGGTCGCGACAGCGAAGGCAGCTCGCAGGTCAGCGTGTAATATTGGCCGTTGCCCTGCGCGCATTCGGCAAACAAATAGCCCATTGCATGCTGCGCCACCTGATTACTCAGCCCATCCAACACCACCAGGATTGTTTTCATCCCTTGCTCCTTACGAAATGCTTTCAATAAGA
Source organism: Enterobacter ludwigii (assembly GCA_900068845.1). Taxonomy (GTDB): domain Bacteria; phylum Pseudomonadota; class Gammaproteobacteria; order Enterobacterales; family Enterobacteriaceae; genus Pantoea; species Pantoea ludwigii_A. The sequence goes on along the minus strand of CEFQ01000001.1, from coordinate 588,905 downwards.
AATTAATGCCCACACATACCGTAGCGGCGCAATTTATTGCGCATGACCTCAGCGAGCTCGGTATGCGTGATAGTCACATCAACACAGCGCGATAAATCGCGCCGCTACAATGAGTGCGTGATGTGACTATCGAACATAGCCGAACCACGCTACATCACTGCTTCATATTGATGATCACGTTCTCTTGCCACAGGCGCGGCAGCATTTTGGAGGTTTTATCCCATGCGGCCTGGTCTTTAATTGGACGCGCATTTTTATACTCAGACTGTGGCAGCAGTTTGGCCTGCACGTCCGCTGGCAGGGTTAAATGCTCGGCACGAATCGGACGCGCATAGCCTTTTGCCAGGTTGATCTGACCTTCGTCAGACAAGATGAATTCACGCGCTAGCTTGGCCGCGTTCGGATGTTTGGCGTATTTGTTGATAATGGTGGTGTAGCCAGAAGTGACAGAGCCATCTGACGGGATAACCACTTCGTAGCGATTTTTATCGATCTGATCGCGGTAGTTGAGACCGTTGAAGTCCCACACCACAGCAACCTGGATCTCGCCTTTCTCGATGTTAGCGATCACGGGATCGGTCACGCCAAGACGACCTTCTTTTGCCAGATCGCCGAAGAAACTCAGCGCCGGTTTCACATTCTTCTCGTCACCGCCCAATGCATAGCTGGCCGCTAATACACCGTTAGCCGCCTGAGCAGCGGTGCCGACATCACCGATAGTGACCACATACTTACCTTTTTTCAGATCGGCCCAGCTATGCGGCACATCTTTAACCTGCTGCTTATCCACCAGGAATGCGATGGTGCCGGTATAGGCCAGCATCCAGTTACCATCCGGGTCTTTCGCCCAGCTCGGGATTTGATCCCAATGCGTGGGTTTATACGGTTGCGCCACGCCTTTAGCGACGGCAATCGGACCGAAAGCCGCGCCCACATCACCGACATCGGCGCTGGCGTTCTCTTTCTCTGCAGCAAATTTTGCCAGTTCCTGGGCGGAGGACATGTCGGTGTCGCTGTGCTTCAGGCCATATTTGCTGTTGAGGTCACTCCAGGTATCTTTCCAGTTAGCCCAACTGTCGGGCATGCCGACGCTATTAACCTGACCTTCGGCGCGCGCGGCCTTCTCTAACGCGGCGAGGTCATTATCTGCGGCTTGCGCGGCAGGCAGCGCAAGCAGCACGGCACTGGCTACTACAGAGGCGATAAACGCTTTCATCTCGATTGCTCCCGGTATATGTTGTGGGACTTCTTGGTCTAGTCCAGCAAGAACCGAGCCAATGTAGCCCGTGTAGATGAAGGTTTTATGACCATGGTGGTGAAATGGGGTGTGGCGCGACAATCCACATGCGGTTACAGCGCGCTAATGCTTGGGATGACTCTTGTCACATTGTAGTCATCGAACTGTCATAGTGCAGATTTGCCCCAAAATGAGGCTGAAAAAATGTTATCGAAAACGGCGGATGTGATTGCGGCAGGTCTGCGGGAACGTATTGAAAACGGTGAATTTGCCAGCGGTCGCTTGCCAGCTGAACGCAGCTTAAGTGAACAATACTCCACCACGCGCATCACGCTGCGCGAGGCGCTGGGTTTGCTGGAAGCGCAAGGCGTTATCTACCGTGAATTGCGTCGTGGTTGGTTCCTTGCACCGCCGAGGTTGGTATATAACCCTTCGCATCACAGCCATTTTCACGCCATGGCCGCCGAGCAAGGGCGCATTGCCAGTACTGAAGTGCTGGAGGCGCGTGAAGTGCCGGCGCAGCTGGCGATTGCGCGTCATCTGCAACTATTCGAAGGCGACAAGGTTTACCGTATTCGCCGCTTGCGTCGCATTGACGGTCGTGCCGTGTTGTATGTCGAACACTACCTTAATCCCCTTTATTTTCCGGGATTGCTGGATGAAGATCTCACGCGCTCACTGACCGATCTCTATGACCAGCGTTACGGCATTCGTTACGGTGGGGCGCGCTTTACTATTTTGCCGGGGCCGCTGCCGGTGCGTGCTGCGCCCGCACTGAATGTGGCGAGCGGTACGCCGGGTTTGCTGATCACGCGCATCAACCGCGATCAGCATAAGCGGGTCATTGACTGCGACTGCGAGTTCTGGCGCTACGATGCACTGTGCGTGGATGTCGAAGTATAAATATTGTGATTTTGATCACACTGCAGCATGATAGCGCCAGAGAGTTCTTGAGAGACTAAGGCGCAAAAAAATGACAATAAAAACAGGGGTTGGGCAATATATTTCATTAGCACTGCAGTGGGTGCTTAACATTGGGCTGATCATCCTGGCCATTATTCTGGTGGTGTTCCTGGGTAAAGAAACCATTCATCTGGCCAATGTGCTGTTCAGCACCGGCGAGCAGACCTCTTCATATCTGCTGATTGAAGGTATCGTCATCTATTTCCTTTATTTCGAATTTATCGCCCTGATTGTGAAGTACTTTCAGTCGGGCTATCACTTCCCACTGCGCTATTTTATCTACATTGGCATCACCGCCATTATTCGCCTGATCATCGTCGACCATAAAAATCCGTTTGATACGCTCTATTACTCTGCGGCGATTTTGATTTTGGTGGTGACACTGTGGCTGGCGAACAGTAATCGCTTGAAGCGCGAGTAATTACCCTTCTTTTGATGACGTGGCACAACGAGCAGTGCCACGCATTCTCCTCTGCGTTAGACTAGGGCAACTTTTTTTCCGGAGATGTCCTGATGTCGCATGACGCGCTGCGCCAGTTACGCGCACTGCACTGGCTGCCAGCCTCTTCCCCGCAGCTTTCAGCCCCGCTACTTGATTGGTTAATGGAAGAAGATTCCATGACGCGTCGCTTTGAGCAGCATTGCCAGCACGTAACGGTAGAACTCATCCGCGAGGCGTTCATTGGTGCCAATGAGGTAATGGATGAAGCTGAATTCCTGCCCGCTGACCAACGGTTTTGGCTACGCGAAATTGTGCTGTGCGGCGATGGTGAACCCTGGCTGATCGGCCGCACCGTGGTGCCGGAAAGCACCTTGAACGGCCCTGAGCAGATGCTGCAACAGCTCGGCACAAGACCGCTTGGGCGCTATCTGTTTTCTTCATCGACCTTGAGCCGCGATTTTATCGATCCGGGTCAGGTTGGCGATTTGTGGGGACGCCGTTCCCGCCTGCGTTTGTCGGGCAAACCGCTGCTGTTAACTGAACTGTTTTTACCCGCGTCGCCGCTTTATCGCGCGCTGGATCAAGGATAAAACCACTGTGCAAAATACCTTACCCATGACCAAATGGCAGGCTTACTGCCGTCTGATGCGCATCGATAAACCGATCGGCACGGTCCTATTGCTGTGGCCTACCTTGTGGGCGCTGTGGCTTTCGGGCATGGCGATTCCGCCGCTGCCGGTGCTGCTGGTATTTGTGCTCGGTGTGATTGTGATGCGTGCTGCGGGTTGCGTGATCAACGATTATGCTGACCGCAAAATCGATGGTCACGTCAAGCGTACCGCATCGCGTCCGCTGGCCAGTGGCGTGGTAACGGAGAAAGAAGCCAAACTGCTGTTTGCCGGGCTCGGCTTGTTGGCGTTTATGCTGGTGTTGACCATGAACACCATGACCATTTTGCTGTCATTTGGCGGACTGGCGCTAGCGTGGGTGTATCCGTTTATGAAGCGCTATACGCATTTGCCGCAAGTGGTGTTGGGCGCAGCATTCGGTTGGGCTATTCCAATGGGGTGGGCGGCAGTTAGTGAGTCCTTACCTTTAGTTTGCTGGTTGGTGTTTCTGGCCAATATTTGCTGGACGGTGGCCTACGACACGCAATATGCGATGGTTGACCGCGATGACGATGTAAAGATTGGCGTGAAGTCGACGGCGATTCTGTTTGGTCGTTACGACAAACTGATTATTGGCTTGCTGCAGCTGGCTACGCTTGGCCTGATGGCGCTAGTGGGCATGATGCTCAATCTGAGCGGCGCGTTTTATTGGTCGCTGCTGCTGGCTGCAGGCTTGTTTGTGCATCAGCAGAAGCTGATTGCCCAGCGAGAGCGCGATCCCTGTTTCCAGGCATTCCTGAATAACAACTATGTTGGCATGGTGCTGTTTCTTGGCATTCTGCTCAGCACCGTGCCGTTTGCGGATTTGCTGTAAACAAATAAGGCGCACCGGAGTGCGCCTTATTTGCCTGTCGCCGCGTTAATCGTGGGCGACGGCACTTTCAATTGTCAGACGCACGTCGCTGGTCACTAACTCCGCCAGCATCTGCCACATCATATGGCTACGCTCAGCATCGGCATCGCCTTTATCACTGATGTAACCTTCATCACGCAGCGTGAGTACCAGCGCAGTGAACACCGCTTTATCAAAGAACTCGGGTGCGTTGATGCCGTGCAGCACAGACAAGCGCTGAGCCAGCGTGCGGCTCTCTTTCTCCAGCGTGCCGCGGTTGATGGCAGGTTTCGCGCTGAGAATGGCGAAGGTAATCGCGAAGCGCTGTAGCGTCTCACGAATACCCGCCGCCAGCAGTTGCAGCGAACGGTGACGTGCCGGCGTCATTTTCAGCATGCCGTCTTGCAGCGTGATCAGCCCCTGACGCGCCATCTCTGTGCAGAGTGCGTTAAGCAGCGCAGGCAGTTCCGCTTTGTCCCAACGCAGGAACAGCTCGCTCTTCAACATCGGGTACACCAGGCTAACCTGGCGCAGCAGTTCTGCTTCGCTGATTTCACGATGCTGCTGCACGATAGCGGCTATCAGCGACGGCATCACCAGCATATGATGGATGTTGTTGCGATAGTAGGTCATCAGCACCGCTTGCTCACGCGGCAGAATGATGATGTCGCCAATATTATCTTGCTCGGTCTCGAACTTGTTCATGCCCATGGCGTGGTCAAGCAGCGCTTCCGCACTCATATCGGGCACGGTAGCTTCTGGCGAATACGGCACGTTGCGCAGTAGCTGGGTGTAGCACTCTAACTGCTCAATCAACTGTTCACGGGTCAGTGAACGCTGACGTGATGCCAGCAGCGCGGTAACGCACAGGTTCATGGCGTTGGCCGCTCCAGCTTCGTTGATGCGCACCATCAGCTTCGCCGCAATATCATTTACGGCGGGCGTCATCCAGGCTGGACGTTGTTGTTCGATAGGATCGATCGCATCACGCCACTCTGGCACGTTTTTGTTCAGGTAGTTCATCAAGGGCAGCGGTTCGCCAAAATTGACGTAACCCTGACCGAGGTTACGCAGTTTACGCAAGCCCCGAACCATCTGCAGGAAGCTCTCTTTCTCTTTGGCAGCGCCACGCAGCTCTTTAGCGTAAGTCCCCACCTCCATCACGTGCTCGTAACCAATGTAAATCGGCACGAAGGTGATCGGACGGCTGCCGCCGCGCAGCATCGCCTGCAGCGTCATTGATAAGGTACCGGTTTTCGGGTCCAGCAAACGGCCGGTACGCGAACGTCCGCCTTCCACGAAGTATTCAACCGAGTAACCACGGCTAAACAGCTCGCCGAGGTACTCACGGAACACGGTGGAATAGAGTTTGTTGCCCTTGAAGGTACGACGAATAAAGAACGCGCCTAAACGCCGGAAAATCGGGCCGGCCGGCCAGAAGTTAAGGTTGATCCCCGCCGCGATATGCGGCGGTACAAGTCCCTGATGATAAAGCACGTAGGAGAGCAGCAGATAATCCATGTGGCTGCGGTGGCACGGCACATAGACAATCTCATGACCATCCTGCGCCAGCTGACGCACGCGCTCACCGCCATGAACGTTGATGCCCTGATACAGGCGGCTCCACAGCCATCCCATCACGCGGTCAGTGACTTTAATGGCTTCATAAGAGAAGTTCGCCGCCACTTCTTCCATCATTTCAATGGCATTCTGCTGGGCTTTCTCATGGGAAATCTTTTTACTGCGCGCTTCATCTTCTACCGCTTTTTCAATCGCTTTGGACTGCAAAAGTTTATTGAAGAGATCCTGACGCGCAGGCAGACGCGGACCGACTGCGGCCAGACGTTGGCGGGCAAAGTGAATACGCGCCACGCGAGCCAGCTTCTGCGCAATCGACTTATCGGTGCCGTGTTCGGTCGCCATTTGGCGCAGCGAAACGGTTTGCGAAAAGCGCACAAAGCTGTCGCGGCCGTGCCACAAAATAGCGAAGAACTTCTGAACACCATTGAGAATACGCAGATGTGGCGTGGACTCACCGGATGTTTCACGTCCCGGCGCGCGACCAAACATCACCGCGACCGGCAGCATTTGCACATCAAGCTGCGGGTTGCTGCGGTGCAAATCCAGATAATCGTGGAACAGCTTTACCGATTCGGGATTTGCCACGAAATAGGGAATGACGCGTGGGCCATCGTGAATAAACACGTGACGCGGCAGCAGGGTGCCATCGATCTCCAGCGGAGCCAGCGGATCGGGCAGATCATGTTTCAGGCATTGAGCACGCAGCGTGAGTAGGTCAGCCTTTGAATCATAAGGCAAAACATACATCACTGGACGTGTCGGATCGATCCCGTGCTCGGAGACGGGATCGGTCGGAATGACCTTACTTTTTACCAAAATAGAGAGTGGTAAATTCAATAATTTGTAATAGAGTTTACGCCAACCTGACATAGACAACTTTAAGCCTCTTGTTAGCAAAGCGCGGCAAGCATACCAGAAAGCGCAGCGAAGGTCTGTGGCTCTGCCGCCTCAAACTGCCCACACATTGACGTCAAAATAGTTCAAGGGTTCCATAGACATGGCAAATAACGTCACCGGTTTAGTAAGAATAGTGAAAGCCGCCGGTTATTCCTGGCAGGGGTTGCGCGCCGCATGGCAGCACGAAGCCGCATTTCGGCAGGAAGCCGTTGCCGCGCTGGTGGCTATTCTTGTGGCCTGCTGGCTGGATGTAGATACCATCGCCCGCATCTTAATGATTGGCTCGGTGGTGCTGGTTATCATCGTTGAGATCCTTAATAGCGCTATCGAAGCGGTGGTGGACCGCATTGGGCAAGAGCAACATCCGCTCGCGGGCCGCGCCAAAGATATGGGATCGGCTGCCGTATTACTGACTATCTTACTGGCTCTGTTCGTCTGGATCGCGCTGCTCTGGACGCATTTGAGATAGGGATTCCAGATTCATCAAACCGCTGATTTTTCCCTCTGTTACGGTTTTCATTTCGCCAATACCTGTATATACTCACAGCGACTGTATAAACAACCAGGGGGCGGGATGAAAGCGTTAACTGCACGGCAGCAACAGGTCTATGACCTGATTCGCGACCATATTAACCAGACGGGCATGCCGCCAACGCGTGCGGAAATTGCTGCGCAACTGGGTTTTCGCTCGCCCAATGCTGCTGAAGAGCATCTGAAAGCGCTGGCGCGTAAAGGCGTAATTGAAATTGTTTCCGGCGCATCGCGCGGGATTCGCCTGTTGATGGAAGAAGAACCGAGCGAAGGTCTGCCGCTGATTGGCCGCGTCGCTGCCGGTGAGCCCTTGCTGGCACAGGAACACATCGAAGCCCACTACCAGGTGGATGCTAACCTGTTCAAACCGAGCGCTGATTTTCTGTTGCGCGTGAGCGGTATGTCGATGAAAGACATTGGCATTATGGATGGCGATCTGTTGGCGGTGCATAAAACTCAGGAAGTGCGTAACGGCCAGGTTGTAGTGGCGCGCATTGATGATGAAGTCACCGTGAAACGCTGGAAAAAGCAGGGTGCGATTGTTCATCTGCTGCCAGAAAATACCGATTTTCAGCCGATTGTCGTCGATACCCGTGAGCAGTCGCTAACCGTTGAAGGTTTGGCTGTCGGGATTGTGCGCAACGGCGAGTGGCTCTAATCAGTTTCTGAGCCTCACCCACTGCGGTGGCGTATCATGCGCTAACCGCAGTCTGCTGTTTTACTTCTCTGTGACTCTTTCTGCGGCTCACTCTGGCGCCATTACGCTGATTACCGCACACAACGGAATGGGCGAATGCAGCTGTTTTCCTCTTCAGATAAAACGCTCTGGCGGCTGGCGCTGCCGATGATCCTTTCAAACATCACCGTCCCGTTATTGGGCGTGGTGGATACTGCCGTTATTGGTCATCTCGACAGCCCTATCTATTTGGGCGGTGTCGCGGTTGGCACGACGGCAACCAGCTTCATCTTTATGCTCCTATTGTTCCTGCGCATGAGCACGACCGGACTCACCGCTCAGGCATTTGGTGCTAATGATAAAACCGCGCTGGCGCGCGCCTTAGCGCAACCGCTGCTGATTGCGCTGGTTTTTGGTGTGCTGTTTATGGTGCTGCGGACGCCGGTAAGCAGTTTGGCTGCAGCCTTGATGGGTGGCAGCCCGGAAGTGCAACACCAGGCGAAAATATTCATTGAGATTCGCTGGCTAAGTGCGCCTGCGACCTTAGCCAATCTGGTGATTCTCGGCTGGCTGCTGGGCGTGCAGTATGCACGTGCGCCGATGGTGCTGCTGATCATTGGCAATCTGGTCAACATCCTGCTTGATCTGCTGTTTGTCCTCAAACTGCATTGGGGCGTGGCCGGGGCGGCCGCGGCAACCGCACTGGCAGAATATGTCACGCTGGGCGTGGGGCTGTGGATGGTGGCGCGTGTGCTGAAAATGCGCGGTATCCATTTTACTCTGCTAAAAAGCAGCTGGCGCGGCGATGCGGCACGGCTGTTCCGCCTTAATCGCGACATTATGTTGCGCTCCTTAATGCTGCAAATCTGTTTTGCCTCGCTCACGATTCTTGGTGCGCGTATTGGACCGGATGTGGTAGCGGTCAATGCTGTACTGCTGATGTTCCTCACTTTTACTGCTTACGCGCTGGATGGTTTTGCCTACGCAGTTGAAGCCTGCTCCGGTGAGGCCGTTGGGGCCAAAGATCGCAGTCGATTATTGCTTATCTGGCATGCGGCCTGCCGTCAGGCCTGTTTTGTTGCGGTGATATTTGCGCTGATTTATGCCTTTACGGGTCCGCAGATAGTGGCGATGCTGACTTCACTGGAAGCGCTGCGCGAAATGGCCGATCGCTACCTTATCTGGCAAGTGATTCTGCCGCTGGTTGGTGTTTGGTGCTATCTGCTGGATGGCATGTTTATTGGCGCAACGCGTGGCCGTGAAATGCGTAACAGCATGGTGATAGCGGCAATCGGCTATGGCTTGTCACTATTGACGCTGCCGCGGCTGGGCAACCACGGTTTATGGCTGGCGGTGACGGTATTTCTCGCGTTACGTGGGCTCTCGCTGTGGGTAATCTGGCGTGGGCACTGGCAACGTAATAGCTGGTTCAATGCCTGAATAAGCGAAGCGTAAACTACAGATTAATCTGTAATTCTCTGCAAACTACGAAACGGCTACTACAATTACCTTATACGGCGCAAATGAGTAGCGCGTTGTGTGGGTATATCGCCTGATAGGCAGGCAATATATCTATCTCACTCAGGATGAAGTGGAGGATTATTATGAACAAAGACGAAGCGAGCGGAAACTGGAAGCAGTTCAAAGGTAAAATGAAGGAAAAGTGGGGCAAGCTTACGGATGATGATATGACCGTAATCGAAGGTAAACGCGAGCAGCTTGTCGGTAAAATCCAGGAACGCTACGGGTATGCGAAAGACCAAGCAGAGACCGAAGTGAAAGAATGGGAAACCCACAACAAAGATTACCGCTGGTAGTCGATTTCCCCTATTACGGATGATGCTCCTACCCACCGGTCGTTATGATCGGGTCGGCACATGGAAGTGCCCATTACGCCTTTCTCACCCGTTTTTTACCTTCAACCTGATGGTCGTGTTCGCAACTTTCATGATGCGTACAAGCCGCAACCTCTGCACAATTCTCACACAAGCCATGAGCTTCAATCACCGTATGACGCAGTGAAAATCCCGCCTGATCTGCCAGCGCCGCTATGGTTTTTTCTACGCCATGAGCATGTTTTTCGCTCACCGCCGCGCAACCGTCGCACACCAGCATTACCGAAGTATGTGCCGGCTCATCAAAATGATGGCAAACCACATAACTGTTATTCGACTCAACACGATGAATGAACCCCTGTTCCAACAGGAAATCAAGCGCGCGGTAAATGGTGGGGGGCTTAGCTTGGGGCTCACTGACGCGTAATTGATCCAGCAAATCGTAAGCACTTATCGAACCATTCTGCTCTGCCATCAAACGCAACACTTCGGCGCGTTGAGGGGTGAGGCGCACGCCGCGGTCAAGACACAGTGATTCTGCCTGGGTAAGAAGTTGTTCGGGCGTGAGGTTAGACATAAGCATTCTCCGGGTAGCAGGTGATGTTATTTTATCACACAAACTTTTGCCCTGCTGTGATTGCTTATTATCCTTAAAATCCGCAAGAAAATTCTCATCAATCAATAAATTATCAGCCTATTTTGCCCGCTAATGTTGCCTCAACGATTTAACCTGTAAAAAGCGTCCCGCCAGACAGCGTAACGGTAGCAGGCTTTTGCGTTGCAACTCACCGGGTTAGCGGCTATGGTTCAAAAGGCCTTAAGTAATTTCTGGTATCAAACTACCCACTAGTAATTTTTCTGCATATAAAAACAGCGGAGTGGTGCTTACGCATCCAATTCTGCGAATAGCAGTGCTATTTCCTTTCAATTCACAGCAATGAAGCGTTAGCCAGCGTTCAGAATAGCGGCTAACTAAACTTTCAGTCGGTGAGTGATTCAGCGACATTTTAAAGGTGATGGCAGGCTCATGGTGAAGACATTATTCAGGCACAAAAAAGTAGCTTATCTTGTTGGTTTGAATGCAGTATTTCTTTCTTCCTCAGCGCTGGCAGCAGGTACATGGTATGACGCACGTAATGACGCAATGGGCGGTACGGGCGTAGCTTCTTCTACCTGGAGTTCAGCAGTGCTGGCTAACCCCGCATTGATGACCAAAGCGCAGCCTGAAGATAACGTCAGCATCATCTTTCCTTCAGCGGGCGCGCAAGTTACCGATAAAGACAAATTAATTGATCGGGTCGATGACATTACCGATACCGTCGATCGTTATCAGGATGTAATCGATAAACTGACCTCTGCTGATTACCTCAATGGTTATCCGCAACTGAAGGCCGCCGCAGGCGATATGGCTAATCAGCTCAGCGATCTGCGCGGCAATAAAGCCCATGCAAATGCAGGTGTGGCGCTGGCCGTCACCGTCCCGAATGAAACGTTACCTTTTGCTTTTATTACTAAAGCCTACGGCAGTGCGATCGTACGCGCCAACGTCGCAGACAGTGATATTGCCTACCTGCGGGCTGTTGCTAACGGCACGCGAATTCCTGTTCCGGGCGATGAGGATAACTTGCGTTCCAGCGCTAACGGCCTGGCTGCGCTAGTCACCGATTATGGTGTGTCAGTCGCGCATGAGTTCTCAGTTGCAGGCCATCCAGTCTCGGTTGGCGTAACGCCAAAGCTGCAGAAAACCTGGCTGTATAACTACACCGCCAGTATCTACAACTACGACAAGAGTGACATTAACAGCAGCCGCTATCGTAGCAGCGATACCGGTTTTAATATGGATGCCGGTATTGCTACCGATTTCGGCGATAACTGGACCTTGGGTGTTACGGGCCAGAACCTGATTTCGCGTGATATCGACACCAAAGAGGTGAACGGCTACCGCGATACTTACCAAATTCGCCCGCTGGTCACTACCGGACTTTCCTGGAATAACGGGCCATTCACGCTGGCGGGTGATGTTGATCTGACAGAAACCAAGCGCTTCAAATCGGAAGATACCAGCCAGTATGCCGGCGTGGGTGCGGAATATCGTGTGCTGGATTGGCTGGCGCTGCGTGCCGGTTATCGTGCCGATCTGAAGTCAACCGATACCGATGTGTTCACCGCCGGCTTAGGCGTTTCACCGTTCAACAATACCGTCCATCTCGACCTGGCCGGGTCGGTAGGTAAGGACAATACCGTGGGTGCGATGTTGCAGCTCGGATTTAACTTCTAATCGCCTGACTGATAACGGGCGGCTGTGTCGCCCGTTTTGCTGTGATATGATTGCGCAGTTTCTCATCACTTAACTTACTGCGGATTTACTGCGTTTCATGACCGATACTTTCTCCTCGCAACGTTTCTCCATCGCCCCCATGCTCGACTGGACCGATCGTCACTGTCGTTATTTCCACCGTCAGCTGAGTGGTGACACGCTGCTGTATACCGAAATGGTGACGACCGGCGCGATCATTCACGGCAAAGGCGACTATCTGGCCTACAGCGAGGAAGAGCACCCGCTGGCGCTGCAATTGGGTGGTAGCGACCCGGCTGCGCTGGCGCAGTGCGCTAAGCTGGCAGAAGCGCGTGGCTACGATGAGATCAACCTGAACGTGGGTTGTCCGTCCGATCGTGTGCAGAACGGCCGTTTTGGCGCCTGCCTGATGGGCGATGCGGCGTTGGTAGCCGACTGTATTAAAGCGATGCGCGATGTGGTGAGCATTCCGGTAACGGTAAAAACCCGTATCGGGATTGATGAGCAGGACAGCTATGAATTCCTGTGTGATTTTATTGGCACCGTGGCGCAACAGGGCGGCTGCGATACCTTTATTATCCATGCGCGAAAGGCGTGGCTGTCGGGTTTAAGTCCAAAAGAGAATCGCGAGATACCGCCGCTGGATTATCCACGCGTTTATCAGCTTAAGCGTGACTTCCCGGGGCTGACCATGGCCATTAATGGCGGCATTAAGACGCTGGAAGAAGCAAAGCTTCACTTGCAGTATATGGATGGCGTGATGATGGGGCGCGAAGCCTATCAGAACCCAGGCATTTTGGCGCAGGTCGACCGCGAACTGTTTGGCCGCGATACGCCGAGCGTGGATCCGGTCGCGGTGGTGCGCTCAATGTATCCTTACATTGAAGCTGAATTGTCCAAAGGGATGTATCTCGGCCATGTTACGCGTCATATGCTCGGCCTGTTCCAGGGGATTCCGGGTGCTCGTCAATGGCGTCGCTATTTGAGTGAAAATGCCCATAAAGCAGGCGCGGATGTGCGTGTATTGGAAGCGGCGTTGGCATTGGTGGCCGATAAAATCCCGCAGGAAGCGCTTTAAGCATTGATGTAGAGGTCGCCATTAATGGCGACCCTACAAAAGTGGGTGTTCTGGTTTTTTTTACGCCAATAGTTAGTAATTTTCATCACACTTGAAACCTCGCATTTTTCCTCTACATAATACTTTCAAAGAGTTAGCTTATTTTAAACGTTGGCACGCATCTTGTAATGCTCTTAGTGTTATTTACACAGGAGAGCCTTTATGGAAATTCTATTTGTTCTTGGCTTTTTTCTGATGCTGCTGTTCACCGGTGTATCGCTGCTGGGCGTTATTGCGGCATTGGTAGTGGCCACCGCTGTAATGTTCTTCGGTGGATTGCTGGCGATTGTTATTAAAGTGTTGCCTTGGCTGGTGCTGGCGGTTATCGCTGTCTGGCTGTACCGGGCATTTACAACGCCATCAGGCGAGGCTAAATTGCGCAGGCTGAAAAGAAAAATCAGTGACTTAGAGCGAAAAGGTTGGCGCTAATTGCGGTAACGATCACAGACTCAGAAATTGCTTAGACCTATTTCGCAATTAAACATATTTTTTACTTATGTTTTCTGTCAGGATGATTGGCGTTGTTTAAAACCAATTCATCGCCGCTGTCCCTACACCAGCGCGAACTATAAAAAAGAAAGAAAAAAGGGGCTTCCTACGGGAAGCCCCGTTTGCTTTTAGCGTTCAGGGAATCAACAAGCTTGAACCTTGAGTCGCACGGCTCTCCAGTACCTGATGCGCGCGCACTGCGTCGCTCAAGGCAAATTTCTGCTGGTCGGGGACGTTAAGCTGAATGGCCCGACTGGCGATCAGTGAGAACAGTTCGTTGCTGGCAGCATCCAGTTCTTCACGGTTGGTGATGTAACCAAACAGCGAAGGTCGGGTGACAAACAGCGACCCCTTCTTATTCAGGATACCGAGATCGATACCGGTTACTGGGCCCGATGCATTGCCAAAACTCACCATCAATCCGTGGCGACGCAGGCTATCCAGCGAAGGTTCCCAGGTATCTTTACCTACTGAGTCGTACACCACTGCCACTTTCTCACCGTTGGTCAGCTCGCTGACGCGCCTGGCGATATCCTCTTCGCGGTAGTTGATCGTCGCCCATGCACCGGCATCTTTGGCAATCTGCGCTTTCTCAGCCGATCCCACTGTTCCAATCAAATGTGCGCCCAGCGCTTTTGCCCACTGGCAGGCAATCAAACCCACGCCGCCGGCAGCAGCATGGAACAGGAAGATTTCATCGGCCTTCACTTTGTAGGTTTGACGCAGCAGATATTGAACGGTTAAGCCCTTGAGGAAAGAGGCCGCACCTTGCTCGAAGCTGATGCTGTCCGGCAAAACGACCAGACGATCTTCCGCCACGTTATGCGCTTCGCTGTAGGCGCCGAGTGCGGACTGGCAATAGACCACGCGATCGCCCGCTTTAAAGCGCGTCACTGCCGATCCGACCCGCTTCACCACGCCTGCCGCTTCAGTGCCCAAACCGGAAGGGAAGGTGCTTTGCGGATATAAGCCGCTGCGCACGTAGGTATCGATGTAGTTAATGCCAATCGCCTTATTTTCCACCTGCACTTCATGCTCTGCGGGATCGGCTAATTCGAAATCGACCCATTGCAGTACGGAAGGCGCCCCGTGTTGGTTGAATTGAATACGCTTTGCCATTCTGACTCCTGTGATTGTTCATCCTGGGACGTTATACTTGCGCGTCCCTTTCACGATCGGTAATGCATTCACTATGGCAGGAAATAAACCCACCAACAAATCGAACGAACCCCGCGATCGGCAGCTGGAAGGCGTAAAAATGCCGCCGCATTCCATAGAAGCGGAGCAGTCGGTGCTCGGTGGGTTGATGCTGGATAACCAGCGCTGGGATAACGTCTCTGAGCGCGTCGTTGCCAACGATTTCTTTAACCGCTCGCACCGCATGATCTTCACGGAAATGCAGCGCTTGCTGGAAGCTGGTCAGCCGATCGATTTGATTACGCTGTCTGAATCGCTGGAAACGTTGGGCGAATTAGAGATGGCGGGCGGCTTTGCCTATTTAGCTGAGTTGGCAAAAAACACGCCAAGTGCGGCAAATATTGGCGCTTATGCTGACATCGTCCGCGAACGTGCAGTGGTGCGTGAAATGATCTCGGTAGCGAATCAAATTGCCGATGCCGGTTACGATCCGCAAGGCCGTAGCAGCGAAGATTTACTCGATTTCGCCGAATCCAACGTTTTCAAAATTGCGGAGCAGCGCGCAAATAAAGATCAGGGTCCGCAGAATATCGAGCAGATCCTCGAAGCGACGGTATCACGCATTGAGGCGCTGGTCTCAACACCGCACGATGGCGTCACCGGCGTCGATACCGGTTATCAGGATTTGAACAAAAAAACCGCCGGATTGCAGGGCTCGGACCTGATTATCGTTGCAGCGCGTCCTTCGATGGGTAAAACCACCTTCGCCATGAATTTGTGCGAAAACGCGGCCATGTTGCAGGAGAAGCCGGTGCTGATTTTCAGTCTGGAGATGCCCAGCGAGCAGCTGATGATGCGTATGCTGGCATCGCTGTCACGCGTGGATCAGACGCGTATTCGTACCGGCCAGCTGGAAGATGAAGATTGGGCGCGCATTTCTGCCACCATGGGGATTTTGCTCGAGAAGAAGAACATGTTTATTGATGACTCTTCTGGTCTGACGCCAACCGAAGTGCGCTCGCGCGCGCGCCGTATCTACCGTGAAAACGGCGGGTTGAGCATGATCATGATCGACTACTTGCAGCTGATGCGCGTGCCTGCGCTGTCGGATAACCGCACGCTGGAGATCGCTGAGATCTCGCGCTCGCTTAAAGCGCTGGCGAAAGAACTGAATGTACCGGTGGTGGCGCTGTCGCAGCTGAACCGCTCGCTGGAGCAGCGCGCCGATAAACGCCCGGTGAACTCGGATCTGCGTGAATCAGGTTCGATCGAACAAGATGCCGACTTGATCATGTTCATCTATCGCGACGAGGTCTATCACGAAAACAGCGATCTGAAAGGCATCGCCGAAATCATTCTTGGTAAGCAGCGTAACGGCCCAATCGGGACCGTACGTTTGACCTTTAACGGTCAATGGTCGCGTTTTGATAACTACGCCGGCCCGCAATACGACGACGAATAATCCTTTCAATACCGATGCATGCACGATTTGTGCATGCATTTCACGTCATCAGAAAATAGTGTTGGACAACCCCGGCTTTAATCAGGTTATCTGTAGCAAAGCGCCCCCCATTACGCTGTGGAAACAGAATGACTCAGGTAGACGATCACGACCTTAAGATATTGACATTACTGCAATCTAACGGACGCCTCACTAACCAGGAACTGAGTGATTTAGTCGGACTGTCGGCGTCGCAATGTTCACGCCGCCGCATCAATCTTGAGCAGGCAAATCTCATTCTTGGCTATCACGCACGTCTATCACCCGACGCAGTTGGCCTCGGTATGGTGGGATTGATTGAAGTTCGATTGAAAAATCATACGCCGGATTATGAAGAGAGTTTCCATCGTATGGTGGAAGAAGAAGCCGCCATCGTTGATGCGTTCAAAACTACCGGCGATGCCGATTATCTGCTGAAAGTGGCGGTGGCCGATTTAGCGTCGCTGAGCGCGCTGATTAGCCAGTTAGTGGCGGGCCATCAAAGTGTGGCGCATGTGAAAACGTCAGTGGTATTAAGCCGTTTAAAAGAGAACGGTCTGATGATCATCCCTCAGCACAAAATGCGCCAAAAAAGTGCGTGACGTGCTAATCTGGTGCAATTATTGCCTTATTAATGCAAAAAACGCGCACCAGAAAACAGATTTGTGCATGATTTGATGGTTTGATTCTCAATTGATGTACAAAAACCTGCAATAAAGCGCCTTAGTTATCAATTGGATAATCACTGGCACCCATCGGCGGCGAACCTACGTCGCCGATGTGGTGCGTTTTTTGCATTTGAACCGCATCATTTGCAATGAGATTAACCCATGGATAACGTTGTTCAACCCACCAAAGTTCCCCATTCGCTGATTGAAGATGCGCTGGCGATCGTTCTCGGCACGCTAATGGTCTCTTTCGGCGTAATTATGCTGAAGCAGGCCGGCGCGCTGACCGGCAGTTCGGCGGGGATTGCCTTTTTGATTAGCTATTTGTCGCCGCTCTCCTTCGGCAGCGCATTTTTCCTGATTAACCTGCCATTTTATTGGCTGGCGGTGCGCCGCATGGGCTGGGAATTCACCCTGAAAACCTTCTGTGCTGTGGGCCTGGTCTCGCTGTTTACCCACCTACATCCGCTGTTTGTACATTTTTCTGCGCTAAATCCGTTTTATGCGACACTGTTCGGTAACGTGGTGATGGGCATTGGGTTTATAGTGTTGTTCCGTCACAAAGCCAGCCTTGGCGGCATCAATATTTTGGCGCTGTGGTTGCAGGATCGTATCGGTTTGCGCGCGGGGAAATTGCAAATGGCGGTGGATACCTGTGTGGTATTAGCGTCACTGTTTGTGGTGTCGTTACCCATGCTATTTGCTTCAATCGCGGGTGCGGTGATCCTCAATCTCATCATTGCAATGAATCATCGTCCCGGCCGTTACATGGTTTGATGACGCATTTTTACCTCTTAACTATGACCAATCATGGAGATCTGCACCGTGTTTCAAAACGTTGATGCCTATGCCGGCGATCCGATTCTGTCGTTGATGGAAACCTTCAAACAAGATCCGCGCGCTAACAAAGTAAACCTGAGCATTGGTCTTTATTACAACGAAGCGGGCATCATTCCTCAGCTGCAGGCGGTTGCCGCAGCAGAAGAGCGCCTGCAGGCGCAGCCGCATCAGGCATCGCTTTACCTACCGATGGAAGGTCTGAACGCTTACCGTAATGCCATTGCACCGCTGCTGTTTGGTAAAGATCATCCGATGCTGCAAGCGGGTCGCGTGGCGTCCATCCAGACGTTGGGTGGTTCAGGCGCATTGAAAGTCGGTGCTGATTTCCTCAAGCGTTACTTCCCCAATTCCAACGTGTGGGTAAGCGATCCAACGTGGGAAAACCATATCGCAATCTTTAATGGTGCCGGTTTCGACGTGGATACTTACCCGTGGTACGACGCGGAAACCAACGGCGTGAAGTTTGATGCGTTCATTGCCAAGCTGAAAACCTTGCCGAAGCAGGCCATTGTGCTGTTGCATCCATGCTGCCATAACCCAACCGGTGCCGATCTGACCAACGCGCAGTGGGATGAAACGACTGACGTTCTGAAGGCGCAAGAGCTGATTCCGTTCCTCGATATCGCGTATCAAGGCTTTGGTGCAGGCATGGAAGCGGATGCTTATGCGATTCGCGCGATTGCGGCTGCCGGTCTGCCTGCGCTGGTGAGCAACTCGTTCTCCAAGATCTTCTCACTGTACGGTGAGCGCGTTGGCGGCTTGTCGATTGTCTGCGACAGCGCCGAAGAATCTTCGCGCGTGCTCGGCCAGTTGAAAGCCACCGTGCGTCGTAACTACTCCAGCCCGCCAAACTTTGGTGCACAGGTGGTTTCCTGCGTGCTGAACGATGAAGCGCTGCTGAACAACTGGCTGGCCGAAGTGGAAGCGATGCGTCTGCGCATTATCGAAATGCGTCAGGCATTGGTGAAGGTATTGAGCACCAAGCTGCCGGGTCAAAACTTTGATTACCTGCTGAAGCAGCGCGGGATGTTCAGCTACACCGGTTTGAGCGCTCAGCAGGTTGATCGCCTGCGTGATGAGTTCGGCGTGTACCTGATTGCCAGCGGCCGCATGTGCGTGGCGGGCCTGAACAGCCGCAACGTTAATCAGGTGGCTGAAGCCTTTGCGGCGGTGATGTAACATCCTCTTCGCCGATGAAAAACCGTCAGCCCAGGCTGGCGGTTTTTTTTTATAACGTTTTTATTAAGTTTAAACCAGACCAGTCTTGCCGGTGTTTAACTCGTTGAATGTAAAGATCCTCGGGCCGAAAACGGCCCTACGCGATAACTCATCGCGATCTTTATTCTTCACAAGGAAGCAGGCTTATGATCCGGACAGGCAGTTCATTTCTACTCAATCCATTGGCGATTGCCCTCGCGTTAACCCTCTCTAACCCGGCTTACAGTACCGAACTGACGCGTGATAATGGCGCCCCGGTGGGTGATAACCAGAACTCACAAACGGCGGGCGAGCACGGTGCGGTGTTATTGCAGGATGTGCAGCTGATTCAAAAACTGCAACGCTTTGACCGTGAACGTATTCCCGAGCGCGTGGTACATGCGCGTGGCACCGGGGTACACGGCGAATTTCGTGCCAGCAAAGACATCAGCGATTTAACCATTGCCGAAGTGTTCAAGCCTGGCAGCGTAACGCCGGTCTTCGTACGTTTTTCCTCGGTGGTGCACAGCAAACATTCACCGGAAACGCTGCGCGATCCGCGTGGTTTCGCCACCAAGTTCTACACCAGCCAGGGCAACTGGGATTTAGTCGGTAACAACCTGCCGGTGTTCTTCATTCGTGATGCGATTAAATTCCCGGACATGGTGCATGCCTTTAAGCCCGATCCACGCACCAATCTCGATAATGACGCACGCACTTTCGATTTCTTCTCTCATGTACCGGAAGCCACGCACGGCCTGACCATGTTGTTCTCGAACATGGGCACGCCAGCAAACTATCGCCAAATGGATGGCAACAGCGTACACGCCTATAAATTCGTCAATGCCAAAGGTGAAGTTCACTATGTGAAATTCCACTGGAAAACGCTGCAGGGAGAGAAAAACCTCGATCCTAATGAAGTTGCGGCGATTCAAAGCGCGTCCTACAGCCATATGACGGAAGACCTAGTCGCGGCGATTAACCAAAAAGCCTTCCCGAAATGGGATCTCTATATCCAAACCATCAAAGCCAGCGATATCGATAAGTTCGACTTCAATCCTCTGGATGCCACCAAAATTTGGCCGGGCATTGCAGAAGTGAAGGTCGGCCAGATGGAGCTGAACCGTAACGTCGATAACTTCTTCCAGGAAACCGAGCAGGTGGCAATGGCGCCTTCGAATCTGGTGCCGGGCATTGAAGCTTCAGAAGATCGTCTGCTGCAGGGGCGTTTGTTCTCCTATGCCGATACGCAGATGTATCGTGTTGGCACCAATGGTTTGAGTTTGCCGGTCAATGCGCCGCGCGTGTCGGTAAGCAACGGTAATCAGGATGGCGCGATGAACAGCGGTAAGGCTGACGATCATGGCGTGAACTATCAACCAAGCCGTATCTATCCACGCGAAGAACTGCAAAGTGCGCGTTACAGCCACAGCCCACTGAGCGGTACCACGCAGCAGGCGATAATTGCTAAAACGCAGAACTTTAAGCAGGCGGGCGAGCTGTATCGTTCCTTTAATGACAAAGAGAAAACCGATCTGATCAATTCTCTTGGCGGCGCGCTGAAAGGGGTGGATGTACAGAGCCGCGCCATGATGCTGTCGTACTTCTATAAAGCCGATAAAGAGTATGGCGAGCGTCTGGCTGCTATAACCAAAGACGATGTTGGCAGCATCAAAACTATGGCCGCTAAGCTGAGCGACTAACTTTCAGGCGGCAGACTTCACGCTCTGCCGCTTTTTCCTCTCTTCAGGGTTTACCTTTCGCCGACATGCTGCACACTTAAACGGTGTGTTCAATTTTGGGATTCTGGCATGTGGCATCAACAAACTTTTACGCTGGGCGCCAAAGCGCGTGGCTTTCATCTGATTACCGACGAGATTGTCAGCCAGCTTCATGGCTTATCCGATGTGCGCGTCGGCCAACTGCATCTTCTGCTGCAACACACCTCGGCATCACTGACGCTCAATGAGAATTGCGATCCTACGGTGCGCAGCGATATGGAGCAGCATTTCTTACGCCATGTTCCAGAAAGTGCGCCTTATCAGCATGACTACGAAGGGGCTGACGATATGCCCGCACATATCAAATCGTCGTTACTCGGTGTTTCGCTCCTCATTCCGGTTAACCGCGGTCGTCTGATGTTAGGCACATGGCAGGGAATCTGGTTGGGTGAACATCGTATAAACGGCGGTGCGCGGCGTATCGTGGCGACCTTACAAGGGGAATAAAACATGAATACTTCGGATTTACTGACTTACTGCATGGGCAAGCCGGGCGCGGAGCAGAGCTACAAAGATGCCTGGCAGGCGACGCAAATCAAAAGTGAAGGTGTGTTATTTGCCATGCTTTATGAGGTAAAAGGTCGTCCCGCATTGTCACTGAAAGCGTCACCTGCGCTGGCAGATTTACTCCGTGAGGAACATAGCGATGTGTTTCCCAGTGAGCATTTAAACAAATCGCACTGGAGCACGCTGTGGCTGGATGGATCGCTGAAAGATTCGCAGATTTACTATTTGGTGGATGCTTCATGGCAACAGGCTGACGCCACGCGTGCAGCGGGCGTCAACCATGATGAACACTGAGGCGAATTAGGCCGCAGATTCCTCACGCAGAGTATTGATATCAATCACGAAGCGATATTTCACGTCGCTCTTCAGCATACGTTCGTAGGCTTCGTTGATTTGATTCATCGCGATCAGTTCGATATCAGAAGTGATGCCGTGCTTGCCGCAGAAATCCAGCATTTCCTGGGTTTCCGCGATGCCGCCAATCAGTGAACCGGCGATGCTGCGGCGTTTAAAGATCAGGTTAAATACCTGTGGTGCCGGATGATCGTGTTCCGGCGCGCCGACCAGCGTCATATTGCCATCACGCTTCAACAAGGCAATGAACGGGTTGAGATCATGCTGCGCCGCGACGGTGTTCAGGATGAAGTCAAAGCTGTTGGTGTGCTCAGCCATTTGATCGGCATCTTTCGAGATCACCACTTCGTCTGCGCCAAGGCGCTTGCCATCTTCAATTTTTGACGGTGAAGTGGTGAAGAGCACCACATGTGCGCCCATGGCATGAGCCAGTTTCACACCCATGTGACCGAGGCCGCCTAAACCGACGATGCCCACTTTTTTGCCGGGACCGACATTCCAGTGGCGCAGCGGTGAGTACGTGGTGATACCGGCACACAGCAGTGGCGCAACGCCCGCCAGATCGAGATTTTCGGGTACGCGCAGCACGAAGCTTTCATCTACCACCATATTGGTGGAATAACCGCCGTAGGTGATGGCGCCGGTTTCGCGATCTTCGCCGTTATAGGTCCCAACGAAGCCATTTTCGCAATACTGCTCCAGTCCTTCCTGACAGCTAGGACAGCTGCGGCAGGAATCAACCATACAGCCAACACCGACCAAATCACCCACTTTGTAGTTGTGCGTGTGAGCGCCCACGGCCGTCACGCGACCCACAATTTCATGACCCGGCACCACCGGGAAAACGGTGTTACGCCATTCGTTGCGCGCGGTGTGCAAGTCAGAGTGGCAGACGCCACAGTACAACACTTCAATCTGCACATCATGAGCGCGCAGTTCGCGTGGCTTGAAGTCGAACGGAGCGAGTTTTGCTTTCGCGTCCTGTGCGGCATAGGCATGCGTAATATTCATGGTGTCTCCAGTAGGATGTGTCGTGAGTTTTATGCGGGATCCCGTTCAGCGCACTGAAGGGATAAAGGGCGTAAGGACGCCAAAAGGAACGTTGTAAGGATAGTCAGCAGACGGGAATGCGTATATGCCTGAAGTTGTCTGATTCTTGCCTGTTCCTGCATTTCGTTGCGGAATTCGACAGAAAAAAAATCAGGCCCGCAATCGCGGGCCTGAGAGAAAATTACTTCTTCAACATTGGCTTAAGGAAACGCGCCGTGTGTGATTTTTCACACTCGGCCACCGTTTCGGGTGTGCCGGAAACCAGGATTTCACCGCCACCGCTGCCGCCTTCTGGGCCGAGATCGACAATCCAGTCAGCAGTTTTTACCACGTCGAGGTTATGCTCAATTACCACGATAGTATTGCCCTGATCGCGCAACTGATGCAGCACTTCAAGCAATTGTTGAATATCCGCAAAGTGCAGACCGGTGGTCGGCTCATCAAGAATGTAGAGCGTTTGACCGGTGCCACGTTTTGACAGCTCACGGGCCAGTTTGACGCGCTGCGCTTCACCACCCGAGAGCGTGGTAGCGGACTGACCAAGACGGATATACGACAGGCCAACATCGATCAGCGTTTGCAACTTACGCGCCAGCGCCGGAACGGCATCAAAGAACTCGCGGGCTTCTTCGATGGTCATCTCCAGCACTTCGTGGATGCTCTTGCCTTTGTATTTAATCTCCAGCGTTTCGCGGTTATAGCGTTTGCCTTTGCACTGGTCGCACGGCACGTAAATGTCCGGCAAAAAGTGCATTTCTACCTTGATCACGCCGTCGCCCTGACAGGCTTCGCAGCGTCCGCCGCGCACGTTGAAGCTGAAGCGTCCCGGATTGTAACCGCGTGAACGCGCTTCCGGCACACCGGCGAACAGTTCGCGCACCGGCGTGAAAATGCCGGTATAAGTGGCGGGATTCGAACGCGGTGTACGACCAATCGGGCTCTGATCGATATCGATCACTTTGTCGAAATGTTCCAGGCCGGCGATCTCACGATAAGGCGCGGCTTCGATGGTGGTCGCGCCGTTGAGCTGGCGCTGCGCAATCGGGAACAGCGTATCGTTGATCAGCGTCGATTTACCGGAGCCGGACACGCCGGTGATACAGGTAAATAAGCCGACCGGAATCGTCAGCGTGACATCTTTAAGGTTGTTACCGCGCGCACCCGTCAGTTTCAACACTTTCGCGGGATCGCCTTTGACGCGCTCTTTTGGAATGGCGATCTCACGTTTGCCGCTAAGGAACTGGCCGGTCAGGGAATTTTCATTCGCCATGATGGCATGCACATCGCCTTCGGCAACCACCTGACCACCGTGCACGCCGGCGCCCGGCCCGATATCGATCACATGATCAGCGGCTCGAATCGCATCCTCATCGTGCTCCACCACAATCACCGTATTGCCGAGATCGCGCAGGTGAATCAGCGTGCCGAGCAGACGTTCGTTGTCGCGCTGATGCAAGCCGATGGACGGTTCATCCAGCACGTACATAACGCCGACCAGGCCAGCACCAATCTGGCTGGCCAGACGAATACGCTGCGCTTCACCACCAGACAACGTTTCCGCCGAGCGTGACATCGACAGGTAATTCAAGCCGACGTTAACCAGGAAGCTCAGGCGATCGCCAATTTCCTTAAGAATTTTTTCTGCGATCTGCGCACGCTGACCGCTCAGCTTCATATTGGCGAAGAAGTCCATCGCATGCCCGATGCTCATCTCGGAGATGGTTGGCAGGTTGGTATCTTCCACAAAGACATGACGCGCTTCACGACGCAGACGCGTGCCTTCACAGCTGGCACAGGCGCGGTTGCTGATAAATTTCGCCAGCTCTTCGCGCACCGCGTTGGATTCCGTCTCTTTATAACGGCGCTCCATGTTGTGCAGCACGCCTTCAAACGGATGGCGACGCACGGAGGTGTCACCGCGATCGTTGATGTATTTGAATTCAATATTCTCTTTGCCGGAGCCGTACAGAATCACTTCGCGCGCTTTATCGCTCAGGCTGTTGAACGGTGCTTCGACATCGAATTGCAGATGCTCTGCCAGCGAGCGGAGCATCTGGAAGTAATAGAAGTTACGACGATCCCAGCCGCGAATAGCGCCGCCCGCCAGTGACAGCTCGGGGTTTTGCACCACACGATCGGGATCAAAGTATTGCTGCACGCCCAAGCCATCGCAGGTCGGGCAAGCGCCGGCTGGGTTATTGAAGGAGAACAGGCGCGGTTCGAGTTCACGCATGCTGTAGCCACAAATCGGGCAAGCAAAGTTGGCAGAAAAGAGCATCTCTTCGGCGCTGGTATCATCCATATCAGCGACGATTGCCGTGCCCCCGCTGAGTTCCAGCGTGGTCTCGAAGGATTCAGCCAGACGCGTGGCCAGATCGTCGCGCACGCGGAAGCGGTCAATCACCACTTCAATGGTGTGTTTCTTCTGTAATTCCAGCTTCGGCGGGTCTGACAGGTCACACACTTCGCCATCAATACGCGCACGGATATAGCCCTGCGCGGCGAGGTTTTCCAGCGTTTTGGTGTGTTCGCCTTTGCGATCTTTCACCACCGGTGCCAGCAGCATCAGACGACGGCCTTCTTCCTGCGACAGCACCTGATCAACCATTTGGCTCACGGTTTGTGCGGCCAGCGGGACATCATGATCCGGACAGCGCGGTTCCCCCACGCGTGCAAACAGCAGGCGCAGATAGTCATGAATTTCGGTAATGGTGCCGACAGTAGAACGCGGGTTATGCGAAGTCGATTTCTGCTCAATGGAGATGGCGGGCGAAAGACCTTCAATATGGTCAACGTCCGGTTTCTCCATTAATGAAAGAAACTGGCGCGCATAGGCCGACAGCGACTCGACATAGCGACGCTGGCCTTCAGCATACAGCGTATCAAACGCCAGCGAAGACTTACCGGAACCTGACAGACCGGTGACCACAATGAGCTTATCGCGAGGGATGATCAGGTTGATGTTCTTCAAATTATGGGTGCGAGCACCGCGGACTTCGATCTTATCCATTCACCTTTCCCGGATTGAACAACACTCGCCATGCCTTGCCAGCACGACCAGCAGAAACGCTCCATTATGGCACAAAAAATAACCTGAATAAATATCCAGTGTTTTTTGCTATTCTGTCCGCTGTTGAAATTTGGAATCCCGCTCTAAAGTGAGCACACGACAATGTGACGTGATACAATTTTTCGCTTAGACTTTTAGCATCAACTCATCGGGAGACAGCAACATGGCCAGTCGTGGCGTAAACAAAGTGATTCTAGTCGGGAATCTGGGTCAGGATCCGGAAGTGCGCTACATGCCAAATGGTGGCGCGGTAGCCAACATTACGCTGGCCACGTCAGAAAGCTGGCGCGATAAGACAACCGGTGAAAACAAAGAGATCACAGAATGGCACCGTGTGGTGCTGTTCGGCAAGCTGGCGGAAGTGGCTGGCGAATACCTGCGTAAAGGTTCTCAGGTTTACATCGAAGGCCAGCTGCGTACCCGCAAATGGACCGATCAGGCCGGTCAGGAAAAATACACCACTGAAGTGGTGGTCAACGTCGGCGGCACCATGCAGATGCTGGGTGGACGTCAGCAGGGCGCGAACGCAGGTNCGGCGGCACCATGCAGATGCTGGGTGGACGTCAGCAGGGCGCGAACGCAGGTGGCGCACCGGCGGGCGGCCAGGGCGGCGGCAATAACAACGGTTGGGGCCAGCCGCAGCAGCCACAACAGCAGCCGCAGGGCGGTGGTAACCAGTTCAGCGGTGGGGCGCAACAGCGTCCACAGCAGCAGAGCGCACCAGCCAACAACGAACCGCCAATGGATTTTGACGACGATATTCCGTTCTGATTATCCGCTTGAGCAATCAGGCAGAACGTTATCGAATACAAAAATGCCACTCTGCGAGGAGTGGCATTTTTTTTGTCTGGCGCGTGGGTTAATGCGGGCGCCATTCCCTCAATAGCGCTTCCGTCTCACGCACCAGCACCGGATTGCCCGGCATAATCAAATCAGCCCACACTTCGTTGTGCTGATTGATCTGTTGTTGTGCGGAAACATAAGTACGGTCGGCGGTGGTATGTGCATCGGCGGCGACGGTAATGTGATAGCCGAGGCTGGCACCGACTTTGATGGTGGTATCGACACAGTAATCGGTCGCGCAGCCGCAAATCACAAAGCTTGTTATGTCGAGCTGGTTGAGGTGGGCGGCGAGATCGGTTTGCCAAAAGCTGTCGCAGGCGGTTTTATTGACAAAAATGGCGTTGGCCGGCTGCTGCAATTCGGGCACGACTGCCCAGCCTTCAGTATTTACGTCTAAACCCGGTCCAACGTGCTGGATGAAGATCACCTGATCGGCCGCGGCGGTCAACTGATTGATGCGCTCGCAGCGTCCGGCCCGATCAAAACGCGGCGTTGCCAGCACGCCATTTTGCATATCCACTACCACAACCACGCGATTAGCCATATTTATCTCCTGTTAAGTCATGCCAGTGTCCGGTGAACGTGCAAAGAGGTAAAGCAATTCCGCTTTGCATTTATCGCCCCTGCCGCGCATGCTTATAAACACTTTTAATCTGGAGGTGTGTCGTGAAGGTGGTTCCTGAAATCTTTCCCTGTGAGCAAGATCGTGCGCAGTTTCAGCATTTCGCTGAGCTGCCGGGCGTTGAGCTTTATCAGGCACACATCACCCGCTACGCCTTTGAGCCGCATACCCATGAAGCATTTGGCATCGGTACCATCGAGTCCGGCGCCCAGCGCTTTCGCTATCGCGGCGCCAATTACACCGCGCCCCAGCATTCGTTAGTGATGATGAATCCCGACGAACTGCACACCGGTGAATCTGCCTGCGACGAAGGCTGGCGCTATCGCATGATCTATATCGACCCACAGGAAATGGATCGTCTGACCGGCGATCGTCATTGGTGGTTCACTGATGCGTTGCGCACCGATGCGCGTCTGGCGCAGCCGTTTTCTCAACTGCTGGCGCAGATGTGGCGTGCGGAAAGCACGCTGGAGCGCGAAAGCATTCTACTTGAGCTGCTGGAATTGATGCGTCCGCTGGCGCGTCAGGGGCAGCAGCGGCCTGTCGAAGGCGCACATCGCTTTGACGCAGTGAGAGAGTATTTACGCGAAAATCTCGCCGAACCAGTGCGACTCGACGCGCTTGCTGCGTTGGCATCGCTATCGCCGTGGCATTTCCTGCGTAGTTTCAAGCAGCATTTCCATGTCACGCCGCATCAAATGCTGATGGCTTTCCGTTTGTTTGCGGCGAAACAGCAGCTGGCGCGCGGTGACAGTGCAGCAATCGTCGCGGCATCCGTTGGGCTTACCGATCAGGCGCATCTCACCCGTGCCTTCGCACATCGCTACGGCATCACACCCGGCCGCTACCAAAAACAAGTTTTCCCCTTACGCTAACCGCAATCTGCTACAAGCCTTTAGCATCAGCCTGCGTCACACTGCAGCGGAATGCTTATAAAGGAAGAGTTTATGTTTGCTGGAATACTGTTTGCGCTGGCAGCGGGGCTGATGTGGGGATTGATCTTTGTTGGTCCGCTGCTGATACCGGATTATCCGGGCACCCTACAATCAGCCGGGCGCTATGTCGCCTTTGGTTTAGTAGTGTTGCCGCTCGTCTGGCTGGATCGCCGCCGTTTGCGTCAGCTGGCGCGCAAGGATTGGATCGAAGCGCTAAAATTGTCGCTGATTGGTAATTTGCTCTATTACGCGTTTCTCGCCAGCGCAATACAACGCACCGGCGCGCCCATCTCTACCATGATTATCGGCACCTTACCGGTGGTAATTACCGTGACGGCAAATATCTGTTATGGCCATCTGGAAGGGCGTTTGTCGTGGCGTAAGCTGATGCCAGCGCTGCTGATCATTGCCGCGGGACTGGTTTGCGTGAATGCCGCCGAACTCAAAACACAAGGTCCCAATGTTGATTGGTCACGCTATCTCACTGGCTTGGTGTTAGCGGTGATGGCAGTAGCATGCTGGACATGGTATCCGCTGCGTAATGGTTTATGGTTACGCGCGCACCCCCAGCACAAGCCTGCCAGCTGGGCAACGGCACAGGGTTTGGTGACATTGCCGCTGGCGTTGGTGTTCTATCTATTAGTCTGCGTGCAGCTCCACTGGCAGCAACCTGAGTTTGCGCTGCCATTCGGGCCGCAGCCGCAACGCTTTCTATTATTAATGTTAGGTATCGGACTGATTTGCTCATGGTTGGGTACGCTCTGCTGGAATGCCGCCAGTCAACGTGTGCCCACCGTGATCATGGGGCCGCTGATTGTGTTCGAAATCTTAGCCGGTTTGCTGTGGACGTTCCTTTGGCGACAAAGCTGGCCGCCGCTGTTAACCGCGGTCGGTATTGGTTGTCTGATTATCGGCGTCATCTACGCGATGCGCATTAAACCGCAGCCGCACATCACTGCTGTCTAAGTCACCAAAATCACGCTGCTGAAAAATCTATTCGGCAGCGCATGAGGCTGTTTTTAAGAATTTGACCAACCCCTTTCACGCGCCTAATCACCCTTTCGGGCTTTAACCTCGCCGTCGATATACCCTTTCTGCTCATTGCAGCGGCGTTTTTAGCCCTGATTTGTCATAAACAATCATGCTGCGCTGCCCGATGGACGTGTGATTAAGGTGATTCAGGCACCTTAAACCTTAATTAATCTGCGATCTTCCTGGCTATAGCAGGCCCTAATGGTGAAAAACCGGGCGTGATAAGGCAGAAAAACATGCATCTAACCTACCGTTTATTGGCCTTTGGCACTGAAGATTGGCGCTAGAAAGCCACTTTTTGCTTAAGGGAATAGGCTGAAGTTAAGACACATGCGATCAAACGGATGAAAAAAACCATTAAGCGTGGCGATGAATTAGGTGCAGGAATTTAACTTTTACCCTGCTTTTTTGTCGTTATTGTTTAGGGTAAATAACGTTTCTTATCAGGATTATTCCTGGCTGCTTAATGAGGGTTTATGGGCTACGCGCGTCAAATTTATGATGAGTGAATCTCATAACAGATCCACCTTAAAGAAGAGGTTGTGTGTGAGCGGTTACACAGCGTTGTTCATTAATGCTTAACAGAAATGTCTGCATTCAGGACTGATGATTAATGTTGGTAAAGTAATAATCGAAGCGCCAATCTCACCGAAATGAGATTGGACTTCGTTTGAATGGCTTGAATAGAGAGACTTTTGCTGATGTGAATCTATTTTACCGCAAAAAAGGAAGCAATTCCGCGATGGTATTCATCAGGAAAAATTGGTTCGAATTGTTATGTTGTGAACGCCGAATTAAATGATCTTCATATCTTCTGGTAAGAACAAATCTCAGCATTAAGTCAAATAACATCGGCCTTAATGGTGTTAGCGATTATCTGTTCCTGCAGGATAATGATAAACGCTACGGCTAATATCCAACAAACGACAGCTGCGACGGGTACCTATGTCGAATGTAGTTTGTAGAAAGTTAACCGCCTGACGCTTTTCATTGGTGGTGAAGAAATTTTTCAGTACGCTTTGCAGCATCTCTTTATCGGAACTCAGAGATTGCAGCTCACGCGTGAGGTTAAGTAGCTGATCTTCTAGCTCCTTGATTTTGCGGCCTTCTTCGGAAGAGAGCCCAGAAAACTTCTTCTTCCAGCTATAGAAAGTGGCCTCGGAAATGCCAAGCTCCTCACAAATTTCCCTGACTTTCACTCCTGTTTCAGAAGCTTTAATGGCATTTGTGATTTGCTCTTCGCTATATCGTGACTTTCTCATAAATGCTATTACCTTTCTTATCAATTAGTGGATGAGAATTACTGTATTAATATCTGGCACTGCAAAAACACTATTAATGCAGTATTAAAGTGCGCGATTTGAATTGCGAGGGTTAAATTAAGATATTTAGAAGAAATATCATCATGGGATAAATCTTATTTTATTCCGAATGGCATTGAACGCCTTCCTGGCTTTAGGTTTTTGATATAAATTCTCTCCATCCCAAATGCAGAAAAATACTACATTCATTGGAAAATCGGCATAAACCACTTGCAGAAATGTCAGGGTATGCCAGTAAACGTTTGCTTAGAATTTAGGCTGAAATCGTTTACATCCACTGAGTTTCGCACCGGATATAATCGGAATTTTCCTGAATATAATTTCTATTTGCTGACGCGAGTCTCATTTTTCGGACCAGTTTGGTTTGAAGTTAATAAATTAAGTCAGGCCCACTGAGCGCTTGTTAATTCATTTCAAGGACGTTGTACCGAAAGTTGTTGTAGTTCGTAATACTAAGGATCAGTCAATGAAATTGAGCGTAATGTCTAATGCCGCCTGGATGATGTCTGAAAAGATCGTCTCCGTGTTCGGCGTCATATTTGTGACCTCCTACGTGGCAAAATCCTTTGGCCCAACCATCTTTGGCCAAATGGCGTTTTCGACCTCACTTTTTTCCATGGTGCAGACCGTGGCGATTTTCGGTACGGAAACCATTCTGTTTAAACGCATCAGTAAGAGTGCGCCGAAAGGGCTGCGGTTGATGGCCGTAGCACGCAACATGCGCATGGTTTTGCTGTTGCTCACATCGCTGCCGGTGTTGATTTGGGTCTGGTACAACATGCAGGAAAATTTCCTCGCTTTTGCACTGGCCTCGTTTATCTCGTCGGTTTTCGTGACACAAGACACTTTCAGTGTTTACAACAATGCGCGTTTAGCTTCACGGCTGAATACCCTCGCGAACTCTGTCGGTTTGCTGCTGGGCTTCACATTGAGCTTCGCCATTGCCTGGCTGCATCTCAATCCGCTGTGGTTAACCGTTTCGATTGTCGCCGTCACGCTGGTGCCGTATGTCATTAAGCGTTTTAACTTTTACCGCGAAAATCAGGATGTGGCGCCGCCGCAGGAGAAGCGCAACACCTATCTGCGCTACTTGCTGTACGCCGGGTTGCCGCTGGCGATCTCCAGCATCTTTATCTCGGTGCAGGTGAAAGCGGCACAGATGTTCCTGGCAGGCATCGCGTCGGCGCGCGATCTTGGGTTGTTCGCTGCCGCCAATACCATTTCGGCTTCCTGGATTTTTATCCCGGTCGCCATCATCACTTCCTGCTTTTCGGAAATCTTCCGCGAGCGTGGAGAAGCCGCTATCAAGCTGACAGCCCGGCTTAATGGCTATGTCATGGGTGTTTCATTGTTGTTGTTAGCGGTGATCGCGATGTACGGCGAGAAAATCATCATCGCTTTGTATGGTCACGAGTACACACAGTCAGGAAGTCTCATTACGTTGTTGTCGTTAGCAACCTGCTTTTCGGCGATGGGGACCGTAGCGTATCGCTACATGGTCAAAGAAGGCGGGTTTAATTATCTGTTGAAGAAAATCGTTTGCCTGATGGTTATCAGCTTGCCGCTGTCATGGTGGCTGATCCAGAGCTACGGCATTATGGGTGCCGCCTGGAGCGTTTTCCTCTCAGAATTGCTGTCTCTTACCGTAATGAATTACTTCTTCAGAAACGGCGTCATTCAAAAAATCCAGGTTTCCTCACTCAACTACAAAACCTACAAATGAGGTCAGATATGCTCAAGTTGAAAGATGAACTCAGAAGAAGCGTGCAGTACTTCATTAAGAAGATGCCCTGGGCTACCCAGGATCGCATCTACTACTTTCATAAATTCCGCAGATTGCCCAATCTGCGTGAACCGAAGGTATTTAACGAGAAAGTGCTGTACCGCAAATTTGTGCATGGCGATTATCAGATCTATGGTCGTCTGTCGGACAAATATTCGGTGCGCGAATACATCGCCGAGAAAGTGGGTAGCGAATACCTGATCCCGCTGGTGTACGAAACCAGCGATCCGAGCTCGCTGCATACGCTGCCGAGCTGGAAAAATACCGTTATCAAGCCGAATCACGCCTCCAACATGGTCGAGATCCTGCTGGAAGAGCCGGACGCGTTGAAGAAGCAGCAGATTATCAGTGACTGTCATCGCTGGTTGAAGACCGATTTCGCCAATGAAGCGCGTGAGATTCACTATCGCTACATCAAGCCACGCATTCTGGTGGAGCAGTATATTGGCGATGGTAAAACGGCGCCGATTGATTACAAATTCCACATGTTCAACAAGCGCGACGGCACTTTTGAGTATGTGCTGCAGGTGATCTACAACCGCTGTAATCCGCTGTTGTCGATGAACTTCTACGTTAACAACCTCAACGAGGCGTATCACAAAATTCGTGATACCGGCCTGGACGTTACGCCACAAATGGCCTCGCTGCAGCACGCGTTAGCGTTGAGTAAAAAGCTGGCGAGTGATTTCGATTATGTGCGCGTAGATTGGTACATTGATAACGATCAGATCTTCTTCGGCGAGTTAACGTTCACGCCGGGCGCGGGTTTAGTAACCGGTTTGGATCGAGGTCTTAACCAAATGATGGGTGATATGTGGATTCAGGATCGTCGCGGTACGAAGATACCGGGCATCTCGGTTGCGGAAGTTACCATTCCGGCCGTATTGAAGAAAATTTAAGAATCACACAGCAAAATAAAAAACCCCGCTTATGCGGGGTTTTTTATTGGCGGCGATTAAGGCATCGGCCAATCGGTTGGCGTTTGGCTCATCACTTCAATAAAGGCGTTTTTAGAGATTTCCATAAAGTTATGCAGATTCTCCATGCTCAACGTG
Organism: Enterobacter ludwigii; assembly: GCA_900068845.1. GTDB lineage: Bacteria > Pseudomonadota > Gammaproteobacteria > Enterobacterales > Enterobacteriaceae > Pantoea > Pantoea ludwigii_A. Next base: position 555,665 of record CEFQ01000001.1, on the reverse strand, counting down.
ATGCCAAGCAGGCCGGTAACAAACCAGCAGGACATGCCAACACCAATGCCGCCGCACAGCAGCGCCATCACGTGATGACTGTTCTGACGCAGTCGAATTTTCATGGTGCTGGCGAAGAACATCATTACCGCACTCAGGAGTTCCCAGCGCATTACAATCAAACTGGTGGTTAACGTAGCCATCTGCAAAAAACCTCTTAGAATCAGTGATATCCCCGACATTCAATCGACATCACTGGCGGCTAAGAAGAGGGGTCAGGGAGGCCCTTCTGGCCGTCTTGCTGCATACGGAAAAGTGTGACTTGGCTCACATTATATCACTCGATTTTAAATTTTGAACAAAATTTATACCTTGTATGGTAGAAAGATTTTTATCGAACTGGCGGGGGAAAAGCGGGCGGGGAAAGGGAGGTGCGCCCGCGAGGGGCGCGCAGAAAAGCTTAGCTGACCGGGCAGCACTCGCCGGTGGTACGCTGGGCAAAACTGGTCATGGTGTTGTCAGCGCAGTCAAAATTGAGCACGCGCGGACGCTGAATCATCGCCTGACGACGCATGGTGTGACGATAAGCAGTTGGCGTTTGCGAAAACTGACGGCGGAATACGCGTGAAAAGGTCTGCTGCGAATCGTAACCGTATTGCATGGCGATATCGAATACCGGACGTTGAGTTTGGCGCAGCGCTTCTGCAGCTAGCGTCAGGCGACGCTCGCGAATATAGCCACCCAGCGTTTGTTTCGTGACGGCACGGAACATACGCTGCAGATGCCATTTTGAGTAACCTGATTTTGCAGCGACTTCATCAATAGACAGCGCTTTATCCAGATTCTGATCGATCCAGTGGGACAGCGAATGAATGATTTCCTGTTGCATCATAGCCTCATCCTTCTGATGTTTTTTTTACCTGGTGAGAAATTCGAAGTTTTGCTGGGGTGCGAGTATAATTCCTCAAGTTAACTTGAGGTAAAGGCCCTAAATGAAAAAAGAACGCAATTACCCGAAGCCGGTTTTGACGCCGGGCGAAGTGGCGAAACGCAGCGGCGTGGCGGTCTCGGCGTTGCACTTCTATGAGACCAAAGGATTGATTTTTAGCTCGCGCAACGGCGGCAACCAACGCCGTTATAGCCGTGACGTGCTGCGCCGCGTCGCCATCATTAAAATCGCGCAACGCATCGGCATTCCGCTGGCCACGGTGAGCGACAGCCTGACGCACGTACCCGCCAACAAGCGTATGTCGACGCAGGAGTGGGACGCGTTAACGCAACACTGGCGCGAGGAATTGGATAAACGCATCGAAACCCTAACGCGCTTGCGTAACGATCTTGATGGCTGCATTGGCTGCGGCTGTTTATCAATGCGTGATTGCCCGCTGCGCAATCCCGGAGACCGATTGGCCGAGCAAGGTTCAGGTGCGGTGTTACTCGATCCCGAACAGGACGAGCAAAAACGCTGATCGACTATACTTGCCGGGACTCTTTTACCGGCAAGGAAACCGTATGATCACCGTTCACCATCTGGAAAATTCCCGCTCACATCGCGTGTTATGGCTGCTGGAAGAGCTCGCGGTGCCTTACCAAATCAAACGCTATCAGCGTGAAAACAGCTTGCTGGCCCCGGATTCGTTAAAAAAAGTGCATCCACTGGGTAAATCACCGGTGATCACCGATGGCAATCGCGTTATTGCTGAATCGGGCGCCATTCTTGAATATCTGCAACTGAAGTACGACAGCGAACATCAGCTCACGTTAGTCAACGAAGAGGAGCAGATTCAGTCCCGTTACTGGCTGCACTATGCCGAAGGATCGCTGATGCCACTGCTGGTCATGAAGCTGGTATTTGCGCAATTGGGTAAGAAACCGGTGCCCTGGCTGCTGCGTCCGGTGGGTAATGTATTGAGCAAAGGGATCCAGAAAGCCTGGCTGAACAAACAGCTGGCTTTACACGGCAGCGTGATCGAACAACATCTCACGCAGCATCCCTTTTTTGCTGGCGCACGTTTTAGCATCGCCGATGTGCAGATGAGCTTTCCGCTGCTGGCGCTGCAGATGCGGGGTTCGCTGCGTGATACGCCAGCTACCGCACGCTGGCTGGAAACCATGCAGCAGCGCGCCGCCTGGCAACGCGCGTTAGAGCAGGGCGGCCCGATTCAGCTGCAAAGTTGATTACGGGCAGGTCGCCATCACCCATGATCGTAGGGTCGCCATTTATGGCGTAATGCTCGTCAGTTAAGCGCGGTATCAAATCGCCGCACCTTCCGTAGCGGCGCGATTTATCGCGCAATGAATTGCGCCGCTACAATTCGTGCACTCGGTAATTAGGTTTTTCATCTCTTAAATGATGAGCATTAGCCATTTATGGCGACAAGGACATTACCATTGTGCGGCCCTCGAAACGGTCGTCATTAATGACGACCCTACAATTCTGGCAGCAATTACGCGGTTAAATAGGCACCGCGTAGCGGCGGGTTGGGCTGGCGCAGGGCCCGGGAGTGAAGAGGGCGTGGCCAGACGCCCTCTTCTCGGTCGCCGCACGGTTTAACTGCAACTGCCACAGCCAATGGCGAATGAAAGTCGCTCTGCGGATCGGCATTACGCCATTTATGGCGACCTGAATAACCGATGGCCTGGATTTATCCTGTAATACCCGTGATTAGTGGTTGAAAACCCCATGCCAAACGCCAGATAATCGTTTGCCTTTTTCCGCGTCCCCTTCTATGGCCTGGAATACGCGGCGACGTAAACGTTTGCCTGGATTTTCATTATGAAAATTTTCACCAGAGGACGGCAAGCGTGCGCCGTGCGGCGACGCACATCACAAAAATATTGAGGAAGAATTATGTCTGGCGAATCGCGCCCGGCCAGTGGAAAACTGGACGCCTGGTTCAACATTTCTGCACGCGGCAGTAGCGTGCGTCAGGAAGTATTGGCGGGTCTGACGACGTTTCTGGCGATGGTGTATTCCGTCATCGTGGTACCCAGCATGTTGGGTAAAGCGGGCTTCTCGCCAACGGCGGTGTTCGTTGCGACCTGTCTGGTGGCAAGTTTCGGTTCGATCATCATGGGCTTGTGGGCCAATCTGCCGATGGCAATTGGTTGTGCCATCTCGCTGACGGCGTTCACTGCCTTTAGCCTGGTGCTCGGCCAGCACATTAGCGTGCCGGTGGCGCTCGGCGCGGTGTTCCTGATGGGATTATTGTTCACGCTGATCTCGGTTACCGGTATTCGTGCGTGGATTCTGCGTAACTTACCGATGGGCGTGGCGCATGGAACCGGCGTCGGGATCGGCTTGTTCCTGTTGCTGATTGCTGCCGACGGTATTGGTTTAGTGGTAAAAAATCCGGCGCCGGGCTTGCCGGTGGCATTGGGCCACTTTGTCTCGTTCCCGGTGATCATGGCGCTGGTGGGGCTGGCGGCCATTTTCGGCCTGGAAAAACGCCGCGTGCCAGGTGGCATTTTGCTGACTATCATCGCCATTTCGATGATTGGTTTGATCTTCGATCCGGCGGTGACTTATCAAGGCCTGTTTGCCATGCCAAGCCTGAAGGATGCCAACGGTCAATCGGCCATGTTTAGCCTCGATATCATGGGCGCGCTGCAACCTGTGGTGCTGCCAAGCGTGCTGGCGCTGGTGATGACAGCGGTATTTGATGCCACCGGCACCATCCGTGCGGTAGCGGGGCAGGCAAATCTGCTGGATAAAGAGGGGCAGATCATCAACGGCGGCCGTGCGCTGACCACGGACTCTATCAGTAGCGTGTTTGCGGGTTTGGTGGGGGCCTCGCCGGCTGCGGTCTATATCGAATCGGCGGCTGGCACCGCGGCGGGTGGTAAAACCGGCCTGACGGCGATTGTGGTCGGTTTGCTGTTCCTGCTGATTCTGTTTATGTCGCCGCTGGCCTATCTGGTTCCCGCTTACGCGACAGCGCCGGCGCTGATGTACGTTGGCCTGCTGATGCTGAGCAATGTGGCAAAAATTGACTTCAACGATTTTGTTGATGCGATGTCTGGTTTGCTGACGGCGGTGTTCATCGTGCTGACCTGCAACATCGTAACCGGCATCATGCTGGGCTTCGCTTCGCTAGTAATTGGCCGCTTGTTTGCCGGTGAGTGGCGCAAGCTGAATGTTGGCACCGTGGTGATTGCTGTCGCGCTGGTGGCGTTCTATGCCGGTGGCTGGGCCATCTGACTTTAAAGCTGAATAATTCCAGGATTATTCGCTTTCTGCTCCACGCCGCACATCGGGTTGCCCGCTGTGCGGCGTTTTGTTTTACACTTTCCTCCGCAACAACATCGCTTTAATGAAATTGATTCGCCTAAGGACAGCATGGAAATCTTCTTTACTATTCTCATCATGACGCTGGTGGTTTCACTCTCCAGCGTGGCGGCACGAATTCTGCCGTTTCAAATTCCCCTGCCGCTGGTGCAAATTGCCGCTGGTGCATTACTCGCGTTTCCCGTCTTCGGCCTGCATGTCGATTTTGACCCGGAACTGTTCCTCGTGCTGTTCATTCCGCCGCTGCTGTTTGCCGATGGCTGGAAAACGCCGATTAATGAGTTTCTGCATCACGGTCGCGAAATCATGGGGCTGGCGCTGGTTCTGGTGCTGATCACCGTAGTCGGGATTGGTTACCTGATTTACTGGCTGGTGCCGGGGATTCCGCTGATTCCCGCCTTTGCGCTGGCGGCGGTGCTGTCACCAACCGATGCCGTGGCGCTATCTGGCATTGTGGGTGAAGGACGCATCCCCAAAAAAATCATGTCGATTGTGCAGGGCGAAGCCCTGATGAACGACGCATCCGGTCTGGTATCGCTGAAGTTTGCTGTCGCCGTGGCGATGGGCACCATGGTGTTTACGTGGGGCGGTGCCAGCGTCGAGTTTCTCAAAGTAGCCGTCGGCGGGTTGGTCGCTGGTGTGGCGATATGCTGGCTGTATGGCCGCTCGCTGCGTCTGCTGAGCCGCTGGAGTGGGGATGACCCGGCAACACAAACCGTGCTGCTGCTGCTGTTACCGTTCGCCTCCTACCTGATCGCCGAACACCTTGGTGTGTCGGGCATTCTTGCCGCGGTGGCCGCCGGTATGACCATCACGCGTTCCGGCATTATCCGCCAGGCACCGCTGGCGATGCGTCTGCGTGCGAACAGCGTGTGGCAGATGCTGGAGTTCGTCTTCAACGGCATGGTGTTCCTAATGCTTGGCCTGCAGCTGCCCGATATCCTCTCCACCTCGATTGCGCAGGCTAACGCCGATCCCAACGTGGAACTGTGGATGCTGTTTACTGACGTTCTGTTAGTTTACGCTGCGCTGATGGTGGTGCGTTTTGGTTGGTTGTGGATCATGAAGCGCACCAGCATGCGCCTGCTGAAGAAAAAGCCGCTGGAGTTTACCAACTACTCGCTGCGCGAGCTGCTGATTGCCTCCTTTGCCGGCGTACGCGGTGCCATCACGTTGGCGGGTGTGTTGTCGATTCCGCTGTTCCTCAGCAACGGTGATCCATTCCCGGCGCGCTATGAATTGGTGTTCATCGCCACCGGCGTGATTCTGGTTTCGCTGCTGGTTGGTGTGGTGCTGCTGCCGATTCTGCTGCGCGACGTGGAAAGCATCGATAAGGTCGGCCATCGTCGTGAAATTCAGTTTGCGCGTGCTGCCATGGCGGGCGTAGCGATTGAGAGCCTGCATAAAATGGAGCAGCGTCTGGAGAACGACGCGCAAGAGAACATCGATCCTGAACTGTTGAAAGAAGTCAGTTTGCGCGTCATTGGTAATCTGCGACGTCGCGCTGAGGGCAAAAACGATATTGAACAGGCGCAATTTGCCGAAAACCTTGAACGTCGTTTCCGCCTCAATGCGCTGCGTGCGGAGCGCGCCGAAGTTTATCATCTGCGTGCCACTCAAGAGATCTCCAACGAGACGATGCAGAAACTGCTGCACGATCTTGATCTGCTGGAAGCGCTGCTGATTGAGAAAGAGGAATAGCAGTTGCTGCGTCATCCGGGTGCGCATGAATGCGCACCCGGATGATAAAGCGAAATAACGTAGGGTCGCCATTCATGGCGACCGATGCAGAATTTACACCGATAGCCGCGGCGCACTATCCGGCCAGTGTTGACGGCAACATTCGATCCACGCCTCGGCGCTGCGCGACAAGTAACTGCCTTCCCGCCAAATCAACCCTAAGCTCCACTGCAGCTCTGATTCCAGCGGCAGCCACAGCAGCGATTGTTTATCCAGCCGCTGACAAATCGGCTGCGGCAGAATCGCCAATCCCATGCCTGCTTGCACCATCGCCGCGAGAAAATCCCACTGCGCGCTGCGCAGCGCAATATTCGGCGTTAGGTTCTGGCGTTGAAACGCTTTGCGGATCTGACGATTGAGTGCGAACTCTTCATTGAGGATAAGCAGCGGGTGCTCGGCGAGCTCTTTCAAACCGACTTTCGTGTGATTAAGCCAGCGTTCACTGCGCGGCAGCAGTACGCAAAGCGGATGGTGCATCAGCTCCAGCGTATTCAGCGGCTGGTCTGATTCAATCGGCAGCGCGGTAAGCGCAATATCCAGCGCGCCACTCAGCACCGCTTGCTGTGCCGTCAATCCGCCGAACTCGGATATTTTCAGCTGTACGCCCGGATAGCGACGGCGAAAGGCAGAGATCGAGCCCGCAATCTGCATGCCGACCATCGGCGGAATACCGAGCCGCAGCTCGCCGGTTTTCAGCTGGTTAATGTCAGCTAACTGCGCCTCCAGCTGATGAAACTCCTGCAGGATCGCCAATCCGCGCTGATAAACCACCTGACCGCTGTCGGTGAGATGCAGCTTGCGGCCTTCGCGCAGCAGCAAGGTACAGCCGAGCTCCTCTTCCAGCTGGCGCAGCATTTTGCTGATGGTGGGCTGCGTCACGAAGAGCTTCTCAGCTGCGCGAGTGAAGCTTTGCTGGCGCACCACTTCCGTGAAGTAGCGCAGAGCACGCACGTCCATAAGCATTCCTTTTTGGCATAGTTTTAATGATTTTAATTCATTTCTTTCACAGTTTGCGGCGGATTTATACTGAACGCCTCAATTCTTCAACAGGGTGAAAGGCAATGATGGCGTTAAGTCCGCGCAGAACGGATCTCCTGCAACGTACTTTTATTCCGCTGCAGCTGATGCTGTACGTTGGTTTATTTATTTTCAGCGACAAGCTGGTGAGCTGGCTGCATCTGCCGCTGCCCGCCAATGTGGTCGGCATGGTGTTACTGCTGATCTTGATTATGACCCGCATTGTGCCGCTGCGCTGGGTGAAGGCCGGTGCCAACTGGCTGCTGGCGGAAATGCTGCTGTTCTTTATTCCGGCGGTGGTGGCGGTGGTGAATTACAGCGATTTACTGCGCAGCGAAGGCTGGCGCATCTGCGTGGTGATTGGCGTCAGTACTTTGCTGGTGCTGGCGTCTACTTCATTGGTAGTCGATCGTTTATATCGCTTCGAACTGGCGCGCGCTGCGCGCAAGCAGGCACTTCATGAATGATCTGTTGATTAGCCTGCTGTGTCTGGCGTTCACACTGCTGGTCTATTACATCAATAAAATGCTCTACCGTCGCTGGCGTACGCTGCTGCTGATGCCGCTGGTATTGACCCCGCTGGTGTTGGTGGCGCTGCTGCTGCTCACCCACGTGAGCTGGAAAAATTACATCGCCGAAAGCCACTGGCTGATTTGGTTGCTCGGCCCGGCAACGCTGGCGTTTGCCGTGCCGGTGTACGAGAACCTCGAGATCATCAAGCGCCACTGGCTGTCGCTCAGCGTCGGCGTACTCACAGCAACGCTGGTGGCGGTATGCAGTTCGGTGTGGCTGGCGCGCTGGCTAACGCTGCCGGAAACCATCCAGCGCAGCCTGGCGGTGCGCTCAATTACCACACCGTTTGCGCTGGCGGCTGCGCAGCCCATTGGTGGCCAGCCGGATCTGGTGGCGTTGTTTGTGGTGATCACCGGCGTGTTCGGCATGGCGGTGGGGGATGTGCTGTTTCTGCGTATTGCCATCAAACAGGGCGTCGCCAAAGGTGCGGGATTCGGTGCAGCATCACACGGCGCAGGCACCGCGCGTGCTTACCAACTTGGCCAGCAGGAGGGCGTGGTGTCTAGCCTGGTGATGATGCTGTCTGGCGTAGTCACCGTCATTCTCGCGCCGCTGTTAAGCCACTTATTGTGGGCGGCGTAATGCGCTTGTTTTGAGTCAAGGCTCATACAGCCACCTCTTCGCTTTGCTTATTGTTTGCTCGCTCAAACAATAAGGAAGCGAAAAAATGAAAGGTAATTATTTTGCAATGGGGCTCCTGTTGGCCTCCGCTGGGGTAAACGCTCAGGAAATCGGCGTAAAGGGAGGGAGTGATTTCTTTGCTGCCGCCATCAACAGCCAAAAAACCGCGCCAGGTCTGCAATACGGTGTGGAATATGTGAATGCAAAACATCAGTCAGAATTGCTGGACGCTAATGTGGGTTACGGCGTAGCGCTGGGGGCACTGCGCGTCGTGCCACGCGTTGGGTTGTTCTGGGCTGAGTTGAACCACGACAAAACATCCAGCTATGGCGTCAATGCCGGTATACGGGCGATGGCACCGCTGCCACAAGCTCGCCATACCTGGCTCTACCTCGATTTTAGCCTGGCGCCAAATTTCAGCACCTACAAGCTGGATCACCTGCATCAGTTTGAAGCGGGTATCTACTACCAACCCGCACACTGGTTAACGCTGAGCTCCGGCTATCGTTATCTCGGCAGTGGCCTGCATGAGTACCACACCCAGCGTTCAATCGATGGATTGTTTATCGGCGCAGCCTGGCGTTTCTAATCTGACCAGTGGCCTTTTGCGGCCACTTTTTCCCCGCTGTAATCCATTTTTACGTAAAGCTTTCCAAATAATGTTGTCTCTCGTCGCCAGGCTGGTACCCTTGCCGCCGAATTAATTGTCCTTCATGGAGTGGAATCACATGTTAAAGCAACTTGTTACTGGAAGCGTATTGGGTCTGGCACTGCTGAGCAGCGGCGCGCAGGCAATTGAGGGCAGTGTTGACGTGGGTGAGCATAGCACCAACCTGAACCTTGGCCTTGGCACCACTTCACCAGGCCTGTTCCTGAAAGGCAACTGGTTGCGCAGCGATCACGATGGCAGCACCTATGGTGCGGGTCTGGGCTACAACATCGATGTGGGCGATTTCCGCATTGCACCTACCGCGAAAGCGCTGTTCACTCATCCGGAAGATGGCCGTGATGGCTTCACCGTGGCAGTGGGTGGCGCCGCGCAATACAGCTTCAACAGCATGTGGGGCCTGTACGGCGAATATTACTATGCGCCAGAAGCCTTCTCCGATCGTCTGGATAGCTACCAGGAAGCGTCAGGCGGCCTGAGCTTCACGCCGATTTCTCTGCTGAACCTGCGTGTGGGTTACCAGTACATCGAGCTGAACAACAAAGGCAGCCGCAAAGATAACGTCCTGGTCGATGGCCCTTACGTCGGCGCATCACTGCGTTTCTAATGATTTAACCAGGTGCGCATTAATGCGCACCCTACACCGTAGGGTCGCCATTCATGGCGACCTGGTCAATCACCGCATCTAATGCGATTTACCCTGCGAAATCCCAATTCCCGTCTGCGAGCGAATAAACTGTCCGCGGAAGCGAGCACGCTCCTGCGCACCGCGTGCTGAGTGGTCGGTAATCGAGAACAGCCAGATACCGATAAACGCCGCCAGCATGGAGAACAGTGCCGGGTATTCATACGGATAGATCGGCTTCTCGTGCCCCAAAACCTGCACCCAAATCGTCGGGCCGAGAATCATCAGCAGTACCGCCGTCACTAACCCCAGCCAGCCGCCGATCATCGCGCCGCGCGTGGTGAGTTTCGACCAGTACATCGATAGCAAGATGATCGGGAAATTACAGCTGGCGGCAATTGAGAATGCCAGTCCGACCATAAAGGCGATGTTCTGCTTCTCAAACAGGATCCCCAGCGCAATGGCCACGACGCCCAATACCAAAACGGTAATCTTCGAGATACGCAACTCATCGCGTTCCGTCGCCTTACCTTCGCGGATCACGCTGGCATAGAGATCGTGTGACACCGCGGAAGCTCCCGCCAGGGTCAAACCTGCCACCACCGCCAGAATGGTGGCGAAAGCCACAGCCGAGATAAAGCCGAGGAACAGGCTGCCGCCGACCGCGTTGGCCAGATGCACCGCCGCCATGTTGGTGCCGCCGAGCAGCGCGCCGCTGGCATCTTTAAAGGCCGGGTTCGATCCCACCAGCAAAATTGCACCGAAGCCGATGATAAAGGTCAGGAAGTAGAAGTAGCCCATAAAACCGGTGGCCCAGAACACACTCTTACGTGCTTCACGCGCATCGGCGACGGTGAAGAAGCGCATCAGAATATGCGGCAAACCGGCGGTACCGAACATCAAGCCCAGGCCAAGTGACAGCGCCGATATCGGATCTTTGACCAGGCCGCCAGGCTGCATAATCGCCGCGCCTTTCGGATGCACCGCCATCGCTTCGGTGAACAGCGTGTTGAAGCTGAAGCCGGTGGCTTTCATCACCATAATCGCCATAAAGCTGGCACCAAACAGCAGCAGTACCGCTTTGATGATCTGCACCCAAGTGGTGGCCAGCATGCCGCCGAACAGCACGTACAGCACCATCAAAATACCGACCATCACCACCGCGATATGATAATCGAGGCCAAACAGCAGCTGTATGAGTTTACCGGCACCCACCATCTGCGCGATCAGGTACAGCGCCACCACCACCAGCGAACCGCAGGCTGACAGCGTACGGATCGGTTTCTGCGCCAGGCGATAAGACGCGACATCGGCAAAGGTATAGCGTCCGAGGTTACGCAGGCGTTCGGCAATCAAAAACAGAATCATCGGCCAGCCGACGAGGAAGCCAAGCGAATAAATCAGCCCGTCGTAGCCGGAGGTGTAAACCAGGGCAGAAATACCGAGGAAGGAGGCGGCAGACATAAAGTCGCCGGCAATCGCCAGTCCATTCTGGAAACCGGTGATATTGCCGCCCGCGGTGTAGTAATCGCTGCGCGAGCGGGTGCGTTTCGAGGCCCAATAGGTGATACCCAGCGTCGCCGCGACAAACACCACGAACATAATAATGGCTTCATAGTTGGTGGCCTGGCGTTGCACCGCGCCGGTAATGGCATCGGCGGCAAATACGCTGGCGGGCACGATGGCCAAAAACATCGAGAGTAAGCGCTTCATGATTTTATCTCGCTCAGGATCTGTTTGGTCAGACGATCAAATTCGCCATTAGCGCGCCACACGTAGACGCCGGTCAGTACAAACGACATCACGATCAAACCGACGCCAATCGGTATGCCGCGCGTGACGTTCGTGCCCGCGTGCAGCGGCGTGCCGAGCCAGCCGGGAGCGAAGGCGATCAGCAGAATAAAGCCGATGTAGAGCACCAGCATGATCACGCTCAGCAGAAGCGCAAACGCCTGGCGCTTGTGCACCAGTTCATTAAAGCGCGGATTACGCTCAACTTGTTGCCAGATTGCTTCCTGTTCAGGGGTTTCGTTCATCACATTTTCTCCAGAGGCAAGGCAGACGGAAATCTCACGGTAAAGTGATTTAACTGGCTGAATATTCTAGTTATATATACCCTTCATACTTCAAGCTACAGCTGCGTTGGCTGCGTATGCTCATCCCAGTCACTTACTTCAGTAAGCTCCTGGAATTCTCATCCTTGCCGCCTTCCTGCCGCTCGAATTATTTTGGGTATGGGTTGTGCGATGTTGAAAAGCATACGGCGTAAGGTAAAGGTGACGGAGAGGAACCTGTCGTGGACAAGCTGACACTCTCCGTCGGGTCGCTGCCGACTACGGCATGGTGATGGACTGTTTCTCCTCCAGCAATTTCTCTACCACGCCCGGGTCGGCCAGCGTAGAGGTATCGCCGAGATTGCTGGTATCGCCGGCGGCAATTTTGCGCAGAATGCGGCGCATAATCTTGCCGGAGCGGGTTTTTGGCAGCGAGTCGGTCCAGTGCAGTACATCCGGTGTGGCAATCGGGCCGATCTCTTTACGCACCCAGTTACGCACTTCGGTATACAGCTCAGGCGACGGCTCTTCGCCGTGATTCAGCGTGATATAGGCGTAGATTGCCTGGCCTTTGATGCTGTGCGGAATGCCTACCACCGCGGCTTCGGCAATCTTCGGATGCGACACCAGCGCCGATTCAATCTCGGCGGTGCCGAGGCGATGGCCGGAAACGTTGAGCACGTCATCGACGCGACCGGTGATCCAGTAATAACCATCTTCATCACGGCGCGCGCCGTCACCGCTGAAATAGCGATTTTTGAAGGTGGAGAAGTAGGTTTGTTCGAAACGATCGTGATCGCCATACAGCGTACGCGCCTGGCCTGGCCAGGAATCAACGATCACCAGGTTACCCTCGGTTGCGCCCTCCAGCGCGTTGCCTTCGTTATCCACCAGCGCGGGCTGTACGCCGAAGAACGGTTTGGTGGCGGAACCGGCTTTAAGCTCGGTCGCGCCCGGCAACGGGGTGATCATGAAGCCGCCGGTTTCGGTTTGCCACCAGGTATCAACGATCGGGCAACGGCTGTCGCCAATCTTTTTGTAATACCACTCCCAGGCTTCCGGGTTGATCGGTTCGCCCACCGAACCCATGATGCGCAGGCTGCTGCGATCGGTCCCTTCAATCGCTTTATCGCCTTCGGCCATCAGGGCGCGAATCGCGGTTGGCGCGGTATACAGCAGCGTCACCTTATGTTTATCCACCACTTCCGCCATGCGGCTTGGTTTCGGCCAGTTCGGTACGCCTTCAAACATCAGCGTGGTAGCACCGCACGCCAGCGGACCGTAAATCAGATAGCTGTGACCGGTGATCCAGCCGACATCAGCGGTACACCAGTAAACATCATCAGGATGGTAATCAAACACATACTTAAAGGTACTGGCGGCATACACCAGATAACCGCCGGTGGTGTGCAGCACACCTTTCGGCTTGCCGGTGGAACCGGAGGTATACAGGATAAATAACGGATGTTCGGCATCTACGGCGACCGGTTCGTGCTGATCGCTGGCCTTTGCCACCAGATCGTGCCACCACAAATCGCGGCCTTCACGCCAGCCGGAATCTTTACCGGTACGCTTAAACACCACCACATTTTTTACCGTGGTGACGTTCGGATTGTTCAGGGCATCATCAACATTTTTCTTCAGCGGAATGCTGCGACCGGCACGCACCCCTTCATCGGCGGTGATGATCAGTTTCGCGTTGGAATCGACTACGCGTCCGGCCACCGCTTCCGGTGAGAAGCCACCGAAAATCACCGAATGCACCGCGCCAATGCGCGCGCAGGCCAGCATGGCGACGGCTGCTTCGGGCACCATCGGCATATAAATTGCCACCACATCGCCTTTCTTCACGCCAAGGCTTACAAGCACATTGGCAAAGCGACAGACGTCCGCATATAGCTCGCGGAAGGTGATGGTTTTGCTTTCGCTGGCGTCGTCACCTTCCCAGATAATAGCGGGATGATCGCCACGGGTGGCCAGATGACGGTCGAGACAGTTAGCGGCGAGATTCAGCGCGCCATCTTCATACCAGCGAATCGAAATATTGCCGGGGGCAAAGGAGGTGTTTTTCACTTTGCTGTAAGGCTTAATCCAGTCAAGAATTTTGCCTTGCTCACCCCAGAAGGTGTCGGAATCGTCAACCGATTGTTGATACAGCGCCGCATACTGATCGGCATTAATAAGAGCATTCGCTGCAATGGCAGCGGGTACGGGATGCTTATGTATTTGGCTCATGGCTGACCTCCTTGAAGATGTTAATCATATGTCAATCAATGGTTAATTGAAGACCACGACAGGGCTTTGTTTCTGTTTTGTAGTCTGGATCACGACCTTTTAGCACCGACAAATCCCCCGTCATTGCCTGGTAAAAACGTCGCGCGAGCAGCGCGATCTGCTGCTTTAAGCCTAAGAGATCGCTGCCTCTATTGTGCAAATAATCAGCAAACGAGCCGGGCCGCTTTTTGCGCAATCTTGCATAGCTATGCTGAAACTTATCGAATTAACACTTTTCATAACAGCGAGTTATGGCTGCTCACCTTTGTCAGCATTTTATGCTACTAACCTGAATAAGATTTGCGCTATCACGCCGGGGGTTGCATTTGCCGTAGTGAAAATGGTACTTATCTCGGCCCTGTTCAGCAGGTATCAACTCAGACTGCATCACTACGCAGGCGTAAAATGCCTGCACAGCTGTAAGCGACGCAGTCATAAATAACCCTCTATTTTATCGGGCTTTTGCTCACTTCCCTGTGTGACATTTCTCCTGCACCTTAGCAGCAGAGCAAAGGGGTTTTTTACTGAGGAAATAACGCGTTATGAAAGGTTTTAAGTTCACCCTTGCATGGCAGATTTTAGTTGCGCTGATTCTGGGCGTGATTGTGGGAACCGTGCTGCATAATCAGCCCGACGATCGTGAATGGTTAATCACTAACATTCTGACGCCAGCGGGTGACATCTTTATTCATCTGATCAAGATGATCGTGGTACCGATTGTTATCTCCTCTCTGATTGTCGGCATTGCTGGCGTTGGCGATGCGAAAAAGCTCGGACGTATTGGTGTCAAAACCATCGTCTATTTTGAAGTGATCACCACCCTTGCCATTGTGGTCGGCATCACGCTGGCCAACGTATTCCAACCCGGCAGCGGCATTGATATGTCAACGCTGGCAACGGTGGACATCTCTAAATACGAAGCCACAACGGAAGCGGTGCAGGGCGCTCCACACGGTCTGGTGACCACCATTCTGTCGCTCATCCCGCAGAACATCTTCGCCTCGCTGGTGAAGGGCGACATGCTGCCGATTATCTTCTTCTCGGTGCTGTTTGGTATGGGGCTGTCGGCGCTGCCATCAGAACATCGCGATCCGCTGGTCACGGTATTCCGTTCTATTTCCGAAACCATGTTTAAAGTGACGCACATGATCATGCGTTATGCGCCGGTCGGGGTATTTGCGCTGATTGCCGTCACCATTGCCAACTTCGGTTTTGCCTCGCTCTATCCGCTGGCCAAGCTGGTGCTGCTGGTGTACGTGGCGATTCTGTTCTTTGCTTTCGTGGTGCTGGGCACCGTGGCGCGCTTCTGTAAGCTGCGCATTACGACGCTGATGCGCATTCTGAAAGACGAGCTGATTCTTGCCTATTCCACTTCCAGCTCAGAAACCGTGCTGCCGCGCATTATGCAGAAGATGGAAGCCTACGGTGCGCCGAAAGCCATCACCAGCTTCGTAGTGCCGACCGGTTACTCGTTCAACCTTGATGGTTCAACGCTGTACCAGAGCATCGCGGCGATCTTTATCGCCCAGCTGTATGGAATTGATCTGTCGCTGACTGACGAGATCATTCTGGTGCTGACGCTGATGGTGACCTCGAAAGGTATCGCCGGCGTGCCGGGCGTCTCCTTTGTGGTACTGCTGGCGACACTGGGCAGCGTGGGCATTCCGCTGGAAGGCCTGGCGTTTATTGCCGGTGTGGATCGCATCATGGACATGGCGCGTACCGCGCTGAACGTTATCGGTAATGCACTGGCGGTATTGGTGATTGCGCGCTGGGAAGACCAGTTCGATAACAAAAAGGCTGCTGCCTACGAACAGCAGCTGCGCACGCAAAGCGCCAGTTAATTTGCCCGGTGCGCATGAATGCGCACCCTACGCCGTAGGTCGCCATTCATGGCGACCGCGATGCAGCGAAACCCGCCCCCGGCGGGTTTTTTTATGCCCGCTGCAGACATGTCTCATAACCTCTAAACACGCACCTGTTAAAATAAATACCCACTATAACCATAAATATTGTTGTGCGTGGTTATGGTGGGTATAATAACTGCATGCCAGGGTTCAGGGAGGTCGGATTGACCAGTGGCGAATTAATAAAGCTGTTAGAGCGAAATGGGTGGGTGCAAAAAAGGGTGAAAGGAAGTCATCACATTTTCAAAAAGGACGGAGTGAGGTATGCAATTGCGGTCCCTCACCCGACAAAAGATATTTCAACGGGCACGTTGAACACCATACTTAAACAGATGTGAAAACAGGCGCGCTTTGCGCGCCAAATTTCGGCAATAAATTATTCCAGTGCTTTGCACGTTATAGCAAGCCAGCCAAAGCTGGTGGGGGTTGCAAATGAGATATCCAATTTACATCCACAAGACAGAAAGTGGCACTTACTCAGGGTTTGTACCCGATGTAACCGGATGCTATTTCGCAGGTGATACCTTCGAGAACACAATACACGATGCAGCGGAAGCGATAGACGCGCACGTAGAGTTCACTGTCGATGAAGGTGGTTCAATTCCTGAGGCGAAAACCTTTGATGCACATCTTGATAATGAAGATTGTCAGGGCGGTGCCTGGGCTTATGTGGATGTCGATTTAAGCAAATATGATGGCAAGGCAATTAAGTTAAACATCACCATTGCACAAAACTTGTTGGCGCGTATCGATCGTTACGTTGAGGAACATCGAGAGTATGGCTCAAGAAGTGGATTCTTAGCGGAGTTAGCGCGCAGAGAGCTGGCCAAGAAATAAACACATTAGCCGCAACTTCGCATCATCAATTCAGCCTGCTTATGCAGGCTTTTTTGTTGGTACCTGGCATCCAGGCCAATTAACAAAAAAATCTCAGACGCCGGAGGAATTAACAATTCTTTTTGATATATAGTTTGTAGAATAAATTATTCTCTCACAGGAGCATTCCATGCAGATCGATCTCAGCCAGATGATTACCGAAGGGCGTAACCCCGCCAGCCAAAACATTGATGAGCTGACGACAGAAGCCATGCTACGCGTGATTAATGATGAAGATAAAAAAGTGGCGCTGGCGGTAGAAGCCATCGTGCCGCAGATTGCGCAGGTGGTGGATGCGATTGCCGAGGCATTCAGTAAAGGCGGCCGTCTGATCTATTGTGGCGCAGGTACATCGGGTCGTTTGGGGATCCTGGATGCCAGCGAATGTCCACCGACCTTTGGCACGCCGCGCAGCCAGGTGGTGGGATTGATTGCCGGTGGCCACACCGCGATTTTGCAAGCGGTGGAAAACGCTGAAGACAATGTGGAGCAGGGCGCGCAGGATCTGCGGGATATCCAGTTTAATGCGAACGATGTGCTGGTGGGCATTGCTGCCAGCGGCCGCACGCCATATGTGCTGGGCGCATTGGCGTATGCACGTCAGCAGGGCGCGTTTACGGCGGCCTTGACCTGTAATCCGAACAGCCCGATGTCGCAGGCCGCTGATGTGGCGCTCACGCCGGTAGTCGGTCCGGAAGTGGTTACCGGTTCATCACGTATGAAAGCCGGTACCGCCCAGAAGCTGGTACTGAATATGCTCACCACCGGCGCGATGATTCGCCGCGGCAAAGTGTATGGCAATTTGATGGTGGACGTTGAAGCGACTAATCAGAAGCTGGTGCAGCGCCAGGTGAATATCGTCAAACAAGCCACCGACTGTGATGATGTTACCGCGCAACAGGCGCTGGCAGCATGTCAGGGGCATTGTAAAACCGCGATAGTGATGGTGTTGGCAGGATTAAATGCCGGTGACGCGAAATCACTGCTGAATCAAAATCAGGGCTTTATTCGCAACGCATTACGCGATGCAGGAGCACAATGATGGCCGCCATCACTGAAGGTGTGGTACGCGACATTCTGCATGCGGTGGGCGGTACCAACAACGTTGTGCAGTGCGGCAACTGCATGACGCGCCTGCGTTTGACGCTGGCCGATGCCGCGCGGGTGGATAGCGCGAAGCTCAAAACGCTGCCGGGCGTGCTGGGTGTGATTGATAGCGACGCGCAGTTGCAAATCGTACTGGGTCCCGGCAAAGCACAAACCGCCGCCGAGAAGATGCAGCTGCTGCTCAATACCGCGTCCCCCGGCGATCTGCACAGCATTGCCAGCGCGCAAAAGCAGCAGATGAAGGCGAAGCAGACCAGCGCACTGCATCGCTTTCTCGCCTGTTTCGCCACCATCTTTACGCCGCTGATCCCCGGATTTATCGGCGCGGGTTTACTGCTGGGTTTTGCCACGCTGATTGAGCAGATTTTCCACCTCAATCAGCCCGGCGAACATGCGCGCTGGCTGCTGGATAGCGTGGCGTACATGAAAGTCTTCGGTAAAGGGCTGTTCACCTTCCTGAGTATTTTGATCGGTTACAACGCGCAGAAAGCCTTTGGCGGAACCGGCGTAAACGGGGCCATTATTGCCTCGTTGTTTGTGCTGGGTTATGTACCTGATGCGAAGGTTGGCTATTACAGTGGGATGCAAGATTTCTTCGGCATGGTGATCGATCCGCGCGGCAATATTATTGGCGTGCTGCTGGCGGCCATATTCGGTGCCTGGGTTGAAAAACAGCTGCGCAAAATCATTCCTGACAATCTCGATATGATTCTGACATCGTTGCTGACATTATTAATTACTGGTGCCGCCACCTTCCTGGTGATTATGCCGATTGGCGGCGAATTATTTAAAGGCATGTCGTGGTTATTCATTCATCTCAATAACAATCCGTTCGGCTGTGCCATTCTCGCCGGACTGTTTTTAATCGCGGTGATGTTCGGTATTCATCAGGGCTTTATTCCGGTCTATTTTGCGCTGATGGAAACCCAGGGTTTTAATTCGCTATTTCCCATATTGGCGATGGCCGGGGCGGGCCAGGTCGGCGCAGCGCTGGCGCTATGGTGCAAAGCAGATAAAAACTCGCTGCTGCGAAAGCAAATCAAAGGCGCGATAGTGCCGGGTTTGCTTGGCGTCGGCGAACCGCTGATTTATGGCGTTACGCTGCCGCGACTTAAGCCGTTTATTACCGCCTGTTTTGGCGGCGCGCTGGGCGGCTTCTTTATTGGGCTGGTGGCATGGCTGGGATTGCCAGTGGGCATGAATACCGTGTTTGGGCCGTCTGGCTTAGTGACATTGCCGCTAATGACTTCATCACAGGGCATTTTTGCCGGTATGGCGGTTTATCTTGCCGGGCTGATAGTGGCGTGGATTGGCGGATTCGCCATTACCTGGTGGGCGGGCACCCGCAATGTCGATTTAAGTTAAACTCCACCCGATCCCCTAGGGTCGCCATTCATGGCGTCATGCCGACCAGTTAAGCACTGAGCGACTTTCGTTCGCCACAGGCTGGGGCAGTTTCAGTGCAGCCGTGCGGCGACCGAGAAGAGGGCGTCTGGCCACGCCCTCTTCACTCCGGGCCCTGCGCCAGCCCAACCCGCCGCTACGCGGTACCTTCACTCGTTCACGATTCCTGACGGACCGGCGGCGATTCGCTCCTGCTCAGCGCCGCCTCTCACCGCATCCATGCGGCTCGCCCTTGAATCTTTCACTCGCTCAGCGGGTTAGGATGTCGCCTCAACACCCGCGCTGCTGCTGCAGTGCATTTTCAAACCGCATAATGGCTGCCTGTTTTGTAGGGGCGTCATTAATGACGCCTTTTTCGATGCACGCACAATCGCGCTGACCTGAGCGCCATACATTGCGACCAAATTAAATGTGATGCTAATCACATTTTTGCACTCCATCGTATCGCTTACCCCGGCACTGACAGTTTTACGGGGTACGGACCATATGTAAGTAAAGCATCAGGAATAAATAAAGGATTTATTAAGGGGATAGCAGATGAGCACTTAATTTTAAAATGGTATTAATTTCTTTATATTATTTAACCAACCTCGCAAATATTTATCCATTATCACAATAAGTTATCCATAATTCCTTTTTGCATCACTGGATAAAAAAGTCTATACCTACAGCCAATAAATCTATAACGACTCTCGATCTCCTTTTTTCGCTGCACCGTATTTCTTCACACAGTTGTTCTCGAATGAGATTGCTAACCGGGGTTGGTATTAACCTGCCGTTTTATCCCCTCGCGATGAATTTAACGCTGTTGCAATAACAGCGTGGACGCTGCACGCCCACTGGAGGAAGTATGAGGTTTCAATTAAATCCTATCGCTTTAGGGATGTTGGCGGCGCAGTTGCTGTTCATTCCAGCAATGCAAAGTCAGGCTGTTACATTGGGGACTTACACACCGCAAGATAATGACAATCAAACCGGCAGTCTTATTGTCAATGGAGGCAGCCAAACCCTGACCGGTAACCAGGCGTTCACGGCCGGTAGCGATGGCGCGGTGACCACCACGCTCGGACAAGTGGCGATTACCTCAGGCGCGCAATATCTTAATCAGGATCGTCTCGATCCCGGGCCGCAAAACTTCGCCATCACTACACCCGATCCCGCCACCGGCACCAACAGTACCTTCCAGGTTTATAACTCGGCCAGTTTGGTTGCTCTGGCGCCCGTTAGCAGCGAGACCAGCGTGCCGGATGTGCAGAACGTCAATGATGGACAATACATTGATGCCCGCGTGGCAGATGTCACGGGCGGCGGCACGCTGGATGTGAATATCGGCCAAACCAATGCGGTTAGCAGCGCCGCCACAAACAGTTGGATGATGGCTGCCAAACAGACCGAACTGTTTACGGTCGGCGCGAACAGTACGGTGAACTGGAACAGCAATAACCGCATCAGCTTTTTTGGCTCAACCGCCACGCCAGACGGCACGGGATCGGCGACCAGCAGCTATCAGGTACAAAACCTTGCCACCTACAACGGTGCCTTCAATGTGCAAACGCTGGATGGCAAAAGCACCAGCTTCACTGTTACCAACGCCAGCCAACTGCAAAGCTACAACAACTGGCTGATAAGCCAATTGCAGTCGGGCAATCTCGATAAAACCCGCTATCTCAGCGAATTTAACAAAGCCGTCACTTTCACCAATGCCAACATCGTTTACAACGTCAGCGCCACGCCACCGGATGAAGTCACCGAATCCATCGGCAATCGCATTGTGATTGAGGCCAATGGCAGCGGCGCGAAAGTGAACCTGGCCGCAGGCAAAACGCTGGAAGTGGTGGGCGCGACCGGCGGTGCGATCAGAGCCGCAAACGGCGCAGAAGCGGTGATTGATGGCAAACTGGCCAGCCGTGGCAGCGTCACCAATAACGGCACCGCGCTGGTATTAACCGATAACAGTACCGGCACCAATAACGGCGTGATCAACGGCGGTTTTCTTAATCGTCAGGATGGCACCGGCATTGGTTCAACCGGCTACGGCGCCAACGGCGTCTCCGTGCAAACCGGCAGTACTTTTAACAACAACGGCATTCTTAATCTCGCGACCACCGGCAGTAATTCGCAATATGGCGTCGCGGGAATCAATCTCGGTGCCAGCGCGACGGCGAATAACAGCGGCAATATTAATGTGGGTGTGAACGGTTCCAGCGCACGCGGCACCACCTCTGGCGTACTGCTTACCGATGCCACTGCCAGTTTTACCAATAACGCCAGCGGCAATATTTACATTGGGCGTGGGCCGCAAAACAGCGTGGGCGATGCAGTTGCGGACACGGCAATGAACCAGAGTGGCCTCACCAGCGGTATCGCCTTGGTCGCCAACGGCAACGCCGTGAACGACGGCAACATCACCATCGGGACAAAAACGCAAAACGCAGCGGGGATGTCGGCGACCGGCGCGAATAACGCCACCCTGATCAACCGCGGTGTGATCAATGTGAATGGTGCCGCAGCCACAATACCGCGTGAAAACGTCGGGATGCTGGTGACCAACAGCGGCGGGAACATTGATAACGCCGGCACCATTAATCTGAATGGCGTCAACGGCACCGGCTTGAAAGTGCTGGCGACCAACGGCAATAGCGCCAGCGCCACCTCAACCGGCACCATCAACGTGGCGGGAGGGGCAGATCCAGCCAGCGGCACGCGTAACTATGGCGTGTGGGTTGAGGGGCAAGGCGCGACGGGTAGCGCACAGGCCACAGTCGATGGCCCAATCAATCTCAGCGGCAATGGCGCGATTGGCGTGCATGCACGGGGTAACTCCACGGTGACGGTTGATCCAGCGGCGGTGCCGACCTTCTCCAGCGGCACCAATCAAATCGCGTTCTTCGCTTACGGTCCAAATGCGCAGATTAAGGTACTGGGAAATAATCCGTTTGATGTGACGACGCAGAACTCCACGCTGTTCCGCGTTGAGCAGGGCGCGGACTTTAACGGTAACGACTTGTCATTGATCGCCTCGGGTGCTGGTTCGACAGCGGTACTTGGCAGTGGCGCAGGCACAGATGTGAATACGGATGCGGCGGTAATTAACGTCAGCGGCACCGGTGCTAATGGCATCACCGTTGAAGGCGGAGCAAAAGGCGTCATTGATGCCGCCACCACCATGAATCTCACCGGTAGCAACGCGATTGGCGCGATTGTTGATGGGCAAAAACACGATATCTTTGGCAAAAACAGCGGCTCGCCGGTGGCCAGCACCAGCCTGAACTCCGCAGCATCACTCAATGCAGCGCAGAGCGGATTAACCGGTTATCTGGCACGTAATCGCGCGCAGTTGACCAACACCGGCGATATTACCTTCAGCGGGGCCAATTCCACTGGCATTCGCGTGGAGAGCGGCGCAACCGGCACCAATAGCGGCAATATCAACATCAACGATGGCGGCACCGGCATCGCGGTGAACAGCAGCGGTAGCACCTCAGCCACCACCGCTAATAATACGGGCACGATTAACGTCAACGGCGGCAGCACCACCAGCCGCAGCCGTGGCGTCAGCGCCAGCGGTAATCGTGCGGTAGCGAACCTGAATGGCGGCACGCTGAATCTCAACGGTACGGGCGCAATCGGGGCGGAAGCGCTGAATGGCGCAGCGGTGAATATCGCCGCCGGTTCAGCGCCGATATTCAATAACACCGATCAAATTGCCTATCACGCAGCGGGCAGCGGATCACGCATCAGCTCAGCCACCAACGCTTTAGATATCAACAGCAGCGGCTCAACCGGCTATCGCATTGATGATGGTGCGGCGCTGAGTTTTACCAATCCCACAACTATCACCACCAGCGCCAGTAATAGTACCGGCGCGATTATTTCGGGCAGCGGCAGCAGCCTGAATAGCAGCAACGCCAACTTCACCGCCAACGGTCAGGGCAGCACGGCGATCCGCGCGGAAGGCGGGGCTAACGCCACGCTGGATAGCGGCAGCAGCATTAATCTAAGCGGCAGCAACGCGGTTGGCGTACTGGTCAACAATCTGCGCACCGACCTGAGCAACGCGCTGGATGGCAGTGCAGCGGCCACCACTGTGACAAGCAATGGCAACGTGAGCGGTGCAGGGAACGGGGCGATAGGTTTTGATGTCACCAACGGTGCTCAACTGGTCAACACTGGCAATGTAAATCTTACTGGCAGTAACAACATCGGCATTCGCTCACGCGCGGGCAGCACGCTGACCAATAACGGCGTGGTGAATGTGGCAAACGGCACCGGACTGGATGTGTCAGGCAGCGGCAGCACGCTGGCGAAAGGCGGCACCATTAACGTTGATAACGGCATCGCGGGCGTGCGCATCAGCGATGGCGCGCAACTGGCGCTGACCGGCAGCGACACGGTGATCACCACGCGCGGCGACGCGCACGGCATCTTGCTGGATAGCGGGGCGACAGCGCTGAGCGCCAGTGACGCCACGGTAAATGTGCTCGGCAGCGGAAATGGTATTGAGAACCGCGCTGAGCTTAGCAACGTAGGCCTGAGTAATCTCACCATTAACGTCGGCAATGGTAACGGTATTCGCACCGCGGTACCGTTCGACCCTGCCTCCACGGTGACCACCAATGTGTCCGGCAGTGGCACCGGCCTGAATATCGTCAATGCCGATGGCTCCACCACTAACGGCGATTTAACCCTGGGCTCCGGTTACCAGTTTAATGTTACTGGCGCAGGCGGCACTGGCATCCGTGCTAATACCACCGGCAATGTCACCACTGCCGCCAACGTCAATATTGATAATGCAGCAGGTGGATCGGCGCTGATTTCCAGCACCGCCGGCACCATCGTCAATACCGGCAACTTCACCTCCAACAGCCTGACATCGCCGGTGGTCGATTTACGCGGCGGTAAAACCATCTTCGAGAACCTCGGCACCATCACCACCGCCAGTCCACAAACCTTGGCGGTGGCGGGCAGCAACGCCGATGACGAAATCTTGCTGACCGAAGGGGCGGTGCAGGGCGATATCAATCCGGGCGGCGGATCGGATGTGTTCCGCTGGACCGGCGGCACGCTCAACGGCAGCCTGACCATGGGCAACGACAACAACAACCTGGCAGAGGTGAGCAACGTCGATCTCGGCACCACCTACCACCTCACCAGCGGTACCGGCACCGGCAACACCTTAACCTTCAATAACATTGCATCACGCGGTGGTTCGTTCAGTACCGACGATCTCAGCAAAGGGGTGAATCTCGGCAGCGGCTGGAGCACCATCAACTTCAACAATTCACAGTGGACCTTGACCGACAACCTCAAGCTTGCGCACAGCGATATCAACATCGGCAGTGGTTCAACGCTGTATGCCGGTAACAATGTCAATCCAACGTTGGCGGGCGGCTCTGACAACTCGCTGGTGGTGAATAACGCCGGGATCATCGATCTCACCAATGGCAGCGGTTCGCCAGGTAATACGCTGAATATCGATGGCTCGCTCGCGTCACAAGGGGGTCAGGCGAATATAGCCACTAACCTGAATCAGGGCGGCGCGCTGAGTAATCAGTTCACCGACCACATCAATGTAGAAGGTGATGCCAGCGGCACGACGTTACTGAATGTGAAGCTGGATGCTGCCAGCACCGGTGCACTGACCGATGTTAACCGCTCCGGCGCAATTGATGCGTACGAAGGTATTTCTCTGGCGCAGGTGGCGGGCAGCGGCAGCGGTAGCAGCTTCGGCTTGCAGGGCGGATATCTGGCGGCGGGGCCGTGGCAGTATCAGCTTTACAGCTTCGCGCCGGGTGCCAGCGATCCTGGCCAGCGTTTAGTCAGCGGTACAGGCAACAATTACTGGGACTATCGACTGGCGAACACCTACGTGTGTCAGGGTGAAACCAGCTGTTCACCATTGGTCACCACGCCGTTTAGTTCTGCTCCACGGGTAAACAACAATGCGCGTCCGGCCGTGGTACCGCAGGTGCCATCCTACGTATCTGCACCGGTTGGCCTGGCGTACTACACGGCGGCGATCATTGATGACTTGCATAAACGCTTGGGTGAACTGCGCCATGAACAAACCCGTCCGGAAGGCAAGGGTGGTGAAATGTTTGTGCGCTACATCGGCTCGAATCTCAAGTACAAAAGCGATCGCACGTTCCGGGATTACGGTTATGACTTTGACCTCGATTACAGCGCGGTGCAGATCGGCGGTAACCTGTTAAAACTCGACGGCGAGAAAGACAGTCTGCGTGGCGGTCTGGCCTATACGCATGGCAATACCCGTCTGCGCCCACACGCTGCCGATGGCTACAGCAGCACCACCTTCGACAGCGACAGTCTGGCGTTTTACGGCACCTGGCAGCGCCAGAACGGCTTCTATCTGGATGGCGTGTTGTCATTCGACTGGCATCGTGGTGAAACTGACATTGCGCGTAAGCAAGAGGTGGCAAAGCTGAAAGGTCACGGCTGGACGGCCTCGCTGGAGAGCGGTTATCCGTTTGAGTTGGGCGAGGGTTATAAGCTGGAGCCGCAGGCGCAGTTAATGTACATGAAGCTCAACATGAACGATTTCACCGATCAGGATGGCAACAAAGTGCGTTACGGCGACTACAACCAAACGATCGGTCGCTTAGGCGCGAGACTGGATCGCACCTGGACCGACGAAAGCAATCGTCAATACACGCCATATCTGCGCGCCAACTATTACAAAGGTTGGGGTGGCACAGCGAAGACCTCGGTGTCATCGGTGGATAATCCGGCGTTTGGTGCGAGCTTCGAGAGCGGTCACTTTGGTCAAATGTGGGAAGTAGGCGCGGGTGGCACCGCCACCTTGCAAAAGGACGTGTCGTTGTATGCTGAAGCTGATTATCGCAAAGAGATTGACGGCAACGGCGCCAAGGGATGGCGTTATAACGTCGGCGTTCGCTGGCAGTTCTAAGTTTTGGCATAAAAAAACGGATGGCAAGGCCATCCGTTTTTATTTAACCCCTATAGCTCAGGCCTTAGATAGCCAGATTTTGCTGCTCTTCCAGTAGCGGTGCTGCCACTGCGGCGGTTTCTGCTACACCGGAGGTTGAAATTACCGACAGATCTCCCTGGCTAAGCTGCAGTGGCGTTGCCGGTTGAACATCTTCGTCATCGAGGTCAGCCAACAGTGTTTTTGCACTATCGCTTAACAGCTCGACAGAGGAAATACCTGTCAGAGTAAAGGCATCCTGCTGAAGTTGCTGCGTGTTTTGCGCATCAACAGTAAATGGACGCGCTGGTGGGCCGTCGTTGAACTCACCTTTCACCTCGATGCTGTGACTTCCATCCGCCAGATTCAGTGGATAGGACCAGCTGCCATCCTGGGCGGTTTGCACGCTACCGATCAGGCTGCCGTTGTCATAAATATCCAGCACGATATTTTGCCCGGCAAGACCGCGTAGCAGCGGCGTGCTGTCATTGGTGACGGCATCCCATCCGATGAGTGATTCACCGGCATTATCAGCATAAATGTCGAAGTGAATAGCGATATTTTCAGGCGCGACTACGTCAAAAGTCAGCGTGATGCCACTCTTACCGCTGGCATCAGTCGCAACCACTTCGTGTCCCCCTGAAATCAGTGGCTCAACCGTCTGGAAGCTCCAGCGACCATATTCATCCGCCACTGCGCTGCCCACCGCTTTACCATCGATAGCGATAAACACGGTGGTTCCCGCTACGGCAACACCGTTTAACACCGGCGTGTTGTCGTGGATGTGCGCATTGCGAGTAAAGTGGTCGATGCCATCATGTTCGCTGATACCCCCCAATACCCAAGGCGCCACAACGTCGGCGGCAATCACTTTGAAGGTAAAGGCCTGGCTCGCCGTACTGGCATCGGCACCTACCGTGATGTTGTGCTCGCCCAGACTTAATGCAGTAGCTGGCTCGAAGCCCCAGCCGCCGGTATTGTCCGCCAACACCGAACCGATAACGATGCCATTATCAAAGATGTAGACCAGTGAATCCGCAGGTGCCGAACCGATGAAGAACGGCTGATTATCTTCCGTCTCACTGTTCGCTTTCATAACACCGGTCTGAATGAAATCTTCAGACACTTGCCCAATAGTGAACGGATTTTCCGGCAACACCGGCGCTACTGGTGCAATGATGGTGAAATCAAACTGCGCGCTGACATTATCGTTACCGACTTTTGCCACCACGCTATGCGCGCCAACTGACAGCGCATCGGTGATATCAATTTTCCAGCTGCCATCTTTACCGGTTACAACAGAACCAATCTCTTTCTCACCTTCGAATAGACGGATCAAGGTCTCTTTTGGACCGCGTCCGCTCAGGAATGGCGTACTGTCTTCGGTTCCATCAGGGCCGGAATGTTCACCCGAGTTGCTGCCCACAAAGCTGACGCTGACCGGTACTTTGATGACGATGTCCCAGGCGGCGCTTTCAGTGCCGTTGTTGCTTTTCACCACCAGGCTATGTTTACCGTTTTCCAGATAGGCGGGATTAACCGGGGTGAACTCCCAATTGCCACTGGCCGAAACGCGACGCTCGCCAATCTTGATTCCGTTATCGAAGATTTCCACCAGGCTATTCGGTGCAGCGCGACCAGACAGCGTTGGGGTATCGTCATCAGTAGTGCCATTTTTACCGACCAGACTGCCTTTACCCACGTTATCAAGGATGTAATCAATCTCCGGAGCCTGAGGCTTAATCGGATCTGGCGACGTGATGGTGAGGTTGTAAGGCGTGCTGGCGATCCCTTCGGGGGTTTTAAACACCAGATTATGGGTGCCAATCGACAATTCTGGCGTTAGGGTCCAGTAACCACGCGAGTCAGAGACGGTGGAGCCAATCACTTTCTCGCCGTCAAACAAACGAATGACTACATTGGGGCCCGCAGAACCGGTAAAGCGTGGCGTGGTATCAAACGTGGAAGCGCCCGGCTGCAGCAGCTTATTGTAGCCACTGGCATTATCGAATACGTCCTGGATCTGAATCGGCTGTGACTCTGGCGCAACAATGGTGAGCGGGAAGGGTTGAGTGGCTGAGCCTTCACCCGCTTTGAATACCAGGCTGTGGCTGCCGGCGGATAGCGTTGGGGTCAAGTTCCAGTTGCCACTTGGATCGGACTTGGTCGAACCGATCTCTTTTCCTGCGTCATAGAGGCGAACAATGACGTTAGGACCCGCTTTACCATAGAAAGATGGCGTGGTGTCTTTGATCGTCGATCCTGGGGTGAATCCGCTGTTATAGCCATTTGAATTATCTAAAGAGGCATAAATTTCAACCGGTTGCGCATCCGCAGAGGCGATGGTCAGCGCGAACGGCTTAGTTTCAGAACCTTCACCGGCTTTGAACACCAGATTGTGGCTACCCGTTTGCAGAGACGGCGTCAGGCTCCAGTTACCCCAGGCATCAGACTTGGCAGAACCGATGACGTTTTCACCGTCATACAGACGAACGATGACGTTGGCACCCGCTTTACCGGAGAAACGTGGGGTGGTGTCATGCGTGGTGTCACCCGTTCTGAGATTCTTTGTATAGTAGCCGTTGCTGTCATCCTGGATGAGTGTGAGCTCAATAGGTTGCGCCTCTGCTGACGCAATGTTCAATATAAATGGCTTACTGACCGAACCTTCACCGGCTTTGAACACCAAATTGTGGCTACCCATTTCCAGAGACGGCGTCAGGCTCCAGTTGCCCCATGCGTCAGACTGGGTCGAGCCAATCAGTTTATCACCCTCATATAAACGGATAAGAGTATTGGCGCCAGCACGACCTGAAAAGCGTGGCGTGGAGTCCTGCGTTGTATCGCCAGAAGCAATAAAACGAGTATAGGGCCCCTCGTTATCGTAGGCAGCGAGAACTTCGATCGGTTTGTTACTTTCGTCGACGATATTAATAGGGAAGGGCTTGCTGCTGGATTTTTCGGTCGCAAACACCAATTCGTGCTCGCCGCCGCTCAGGGGCAGTGTGATCTCCCAGTTGCCGTTTGCATCGCTCTTCACGGAGCCGATTTCACGGCCTCCATCAATCACCTTGACGATCGCATTCGGTGTTGCGGTGCCCGAAAAACGAGGCGTGGTATCGTTAGTGGTCCCGCCCGCTTTGATCAGTTTGTAACTTTCATCATTAAGAGCACTCAATACTTCTACTGGCTGCTCTGTCCCGGCGGGAACAGCGATATCATAACTGGCCGAAACAGGATTGCCCTGGCCTTGTACCTGCACGCTAAATTTATGTTCCCCGCCGCTAAAACTGTTGGCAGACCAAACCCATTCACCGTTTGCGGTGGCATACACTCTGGCAACTAAAGTTCCATTATCGAAAACATTGACTAATGCGTTGCGTGGCGCTCGGCCTTCAAATACCAGCACCGATGATTCAACATCCGCACCCGATTGAATTGGGGTTAGATCGTTGTTAATCGGGGAAAGAATGGTATCGATAATGGCTTCATTACTTTTAATTGGAACAATGGGCGCGATAGCCGGTGCGGCCACCGTCGCAACGGCTGCCGTATTGACACCCAGCTGTGAGGCGCGAGAACTACTGTGATTTTTAGATGTGCTCATACTTAATTCCTTTTGTCATCATCTGCTGTAGTGGGAAAAACAGCGCGTAGTATTCAAGGTAAAAAGTATAAAATTGACGAGAAATGTCCCGTTTGATTCCAGTAGTGTATAATTTAATTTTTGTTAATTAATTTACATTTAAATCAATTGCTTAATTAAAATTAAATATTAAATTTTTTGTTAATAGATTGGTCGCAGTAGGACCTAAGGAGTGATTTTTTGATTTATGAGGATTTCTACGTATTTCCTTAATAAAACATCAACCTTCATCACAGGTTTGTCCGGGTCATTCGCCCTTTCCTGTTTTATAAGCACTATTTCATTTACCCTAAATAATTATTTATTGATTTCCATAGCTACGAAAGTGTGAAATCCGCCACATCCCCGTTCTGCATTACTTAAAAATTCCATCAAGTCACTAAAGCCCAACGGCTGCTGTGCCGAAAAGGTAAAAAACCGTTATCAATTTTTTTCTTTAAGCCTGCTTCTGGCAAGGACACACACATGCGTAACAACCAGCCCGTCACTCAGCGCGAATTCGCCTTTGCCGATGACGCCACACTGATGTCGACCACCGATCTTAGCAGCCACATCACTTACGCGAACGACGCCTTTATTGAAGTCAGCGGCTTTAGCCCGGAAGAGGTGAATGGCCAACCGCATAACATGGTGCGCCATCCCGATATGCCACCTGAAGCCTTTGCCGATATGTGGTCGACCCTCAAGCAGGGCGAGCCGTGGACGGCGCTGGTGAAAAACCGTCGTAAAAATGGCGATCACTACTGGGTGCGGGCCAATGCCATTCCAGTGGTGCGCGAGGGCAACGTTCAGGGCTTTATGTCGGTGCGTACCAAGCCGTCTGCCGAGGAAGTACGACAAACTGAAGCGCTCTACCGCGATTTTCGCGAAGGCCGCGCGAAAGGGCGTCGCTTTCATAAAGGATTGATTGTCGGTACCGGCTGGCGTCGCATGGGCTCGATGCTAAAAACCCTGCCGCTGCGCTGGCGTATTCGCTCAACCTTGCTCACGCTGCTGCCGCTCTCGGTGCTGGGCGTTTGGTCGTTGGGCATGGCACCGCTGGCGATGGGCTGCTTTGCCGGCGGCATGGCGGCTATTTTGCTGTTGGCGAGCCTGTGGCTCGAACAGCAAATTTCGCGTCCAATGGAACGCATGTGCCGCCAGGCGTTAAGCGTGGCGACCGGTGCCAGCCATAAAGTGGAACAGATTGATCGCGTCGATGAGATTGGCGTCACGCTGCGCGCCATCGGCCAGCTGGGGCTGATGTTTCGCTGGCTGGTGGATGATGTTAGCGGCCAGGCCATTAACGTTCTTGGCGCCAGCGATGCCATTGCGCGCAGCAACGACGAACTGAGCCGCCGTACCGAACAGGCCGCTGCCAATGTGCAGCAAACGGCCGCAACCATGAACGAAATGACGGCGACGGTGAAGAGCAACACCGAAACGGCCAAAGAGGTGAATGGTCTATCGGAAAACACCAGCTTTGCGGCAATTAAAGGCGGCGAGGTGATGAAGGAGATGATGGGCATGATGGCCGAAATCGCCGATAGCTCGAAGCGCATCGCCAACATTACTAGCGTAATTGACGGCATCGCCTTCCAGACCAATATTCTGGCGCTGAACGCGGCGGTAGAAGCGGCGCGTGCCGGCGAGCAAGGCAAAGGATTCGCGGTGGTGGCCGGTGAAGTACGCAGCCTGGCGCAGCGTAGCGCCAAAGCCGCCAGTGAAATCAAACATCTGGTGGAAACCAGCGCTAACCGCGTGCAGTCGGGTAGCGATCATGCCGATGCGGCCGGGCAAACCATGCAGGAGATTGTCGACCAGGTGCAGAATGTCACTGCCTTGATCGCGCAAATCAGCGGTGCCACTGCTGAACAGGCCATCGCGCTGACGCAGGTCAGCACGGCGGTCGAGGATCTGGACGATATCACCCACCAAAATGCTGCCCGTGTGGCCGAAAGTGCCGAGGCGTCGGGCCGCATGACGCATCAGGCTAATCGCCTGGTAGAAGCGATTAGCGTATTTCGCTGATATTTATCGAATTTCCCGCTCGGCGCGCAGTGCGCCGGGTGGCGTGCCGACAATACGTTTAAACGCGCGGCTAAACGCTGCCAGTGATCCGTAACCGAGGTGGAAGGCAACGCTTTCCACCGCTTCGCCCTCATTGACGATACGTTCCACCGCCAGCCGCATGCGCAGTTCGGTAAGATAGCGCAGCGGCGTCATGCCAGTTGCCGTCTGGAAGCGTGCGGCAAACACCGAACGTGAGCTGCCGGATTCACGCGCCAGTCGTTCCACCGTCCAGTTTTCACCCGGTGCGCGATGCATCGCTGCCATCGCCAGGCTGAGACGCGGATCGCGCAGCGCCTGCACCAATCCACTGCCTTTACCGCAGCCATTCTCCACCCAGCCACGCACAATCTGTGCCGCCACCACATCTGCCAGCCGTGACAAAATCCCGGCGAAACCGGCTTTGCGCTGGCGCGTTTCGCGCTCCATCGCATCGAGAATGGGCTGAATCTCCGGGTACTGCGCCAGAAGTGTGCTGACCAACATGACATCTGGCATGGTATGCACCAGCGGCTGCATGCCGCCCAATTCAAATGCCATGCAAGCGCTGAACAGAATCACATCGCTATTATCCGGGCAGAGCTCTGTGCTGTCGTCGATGGCGCAGACGCTGGCGCAAATCGGCCGACTATTAAAGGTCGAGATGGGTTCGCACATCGCCTCTTCGCTGGAGATCAGCGCGTGTGGCTTGCCGTGGGGGATCAGCAACGCATCGCCGGCCTGGAGCGGATAGATCACGCCCGACGCTGAGCGGATCAGTAACGATCCGCGTCCAACAAAATGCAGTTGTGCACGGCCTGGCGCATCGTCATATTGCAGGCCAAAAGGCGCATGCAGTGCAATGCGCTGATATTTGACGCCATACAGGCGCATGCCCATGAGCAATTCACTGGTCAGATCTTCATAGCGGCTCATATCAATCCAGACGAATAATCAAAAAACAAAGTTTCTGCATCATAGATCGTCTTATGATCAGTCACTATGCTTAACGCTAAATATTTTGTGATGGGGATCACAGATGAGCCTGGATACTGAAATAGTCGAAACACCCTTAGAAGTGGATAAACCGGCGTGGGGCGCCGTATTTGCCATGGCGTTTGGCGTGTTCGGCCTGATTACCGCAGAATTTCTGCCGGTAAGCTTGCTGACGCCGATTGCCGACACGCTGCATATTAGCGAAGGGCAGGCGGGACAAACCGTTACCGTCACCGCGCTGGTGGCGCTGCTGACCAGTTTGGTGATCGGCAATGTGACGCGTCAGCTCGATCGCCGCTTAGTGATGCTGGCGTTTACCTTGTTGCTGATTGCCTCTGCGCTGCTGGTGGCCTTTGCCGAGAATTTGCCGATGATTCTGCTGGCCCGTGTGCTGCTGGGCATTGCGATTGGTGGCTTCTGGACGCTTTCCACGGCGATTACCATGCGTCTGGTGCCGAGCGATCAGGTGCCGCGTGCGCTCTCTATCGTGTTTAGCGGCATTTCGTTGGCGACCATTATTGCTGCACCCCTCGGGAGCTATCTGGGTGGCATTATCGGCTGGCGTAACATCTTCATACTGACGGCCACGCTCGGCGTGCTGGCACTGTTGTGGCAGTTCTTCACGCTGCCCGCGATGCCGCCGGTCAATAAAGCGCGCAGCGGTGGCGTGTTGGATCTGCTACGTAAAAGCGTGATGCGTTGGGGCATGTTGGCGGTGATCATGATGTTTACCGGCCACTTCGCCTTCTTTACTTACCTGCGTCCGTTCCTCGAAGGCACAGCGCAGCTCAACGTTAATCAGCTGTCGCTGGTGCTGCTGGCGTTCGGCGTGGCGAATTTCTTCGGTACGTCGCTGGCCGGTTATCTGGTGACGCGCAGCGTATCGTTGACGCTAACGGCGATGGCGCTGGTAATGAGCGTGACGGCGCTGCTGCTGGTGAGTTTTGGCGATGTGTCGTGGCTGGTGGCGGCGGGTGTCGCGCTGTGGGGCCTGGCGTTTGGTTCGATGCCTACCGGTTGGTCAACGTGGATTTCCCGCGCGGTGCCGGACGATGCGGAGTCGGGCGGCGGTTTACTGGTCGCCACCATTCAGTTGGCAATCACCGCCGGTGCCGCCGCCGGTGGCTGGATGTTTGATCTGCAAGGCGCAGGCGGCGTATTCCTCGCCAGCGGTGTGCTGATGCTGCTCGCTGCCATCACCATCTTCACCCGCGTACGTCATCACGGTTAATAACGGCCAGGTCGCCATAAATGGCGACCCTACAACACCGTAAGGTCGCCATTTATGGCGACCTGATTGATAGCCGCATGAATTTTTATAAACACCTATCACAGCCATTTATCCTGCCTTCTAACTAAATGTCAGTTTTTTAACCGTTTGTATAAAGGTTAATCCAAACGTGCTATTTACGTTCAAAATAATCGAACAACTACGGCAAATCTCTCCGCTTTTTACTGATCAATTCTGCGCCTATTATATCTCTCAACAAGGCGATGACGCCTTACTCAATCAAACGTACATTAAGGAATTGACCATGAAATCTATCAAAACTTTTGCTGCTGTTGTTGCTCTTACCGTTCTGCCATTCGCTAGCTTTGCACAAAGCATCACTGCAACAGCTTCAACGCTGGATGGTGCAGAAGCGCAAATCGCTGCTCAGGCGCACGAAGCTGGTGCTTCCTATAAAGTGACCGAAGCCAACTTCAACAACGGCGTGCACATGACTGCTGAACTGACCAAATAAGTTGCGTTAACGTTCTGTGCTGACAGGGTGCCTTTGGGCGCCCTGGCGGCGTTTGTCAGCGGATAAAATCCTGTCACTCCTCCTCCGAAATGATTACTATTCTCAAACAATAAAACTCTTTGTCGGCTCGCCTTGAGCTGTCTTTTTACCATTGGTTGTAATGTCGAGCTTTCACTTCACTGCCATCAGGCGGTGTTTTTGCTATGGAGAAGTTATGAAGGCGAATAAAAAATCGTGGGCGCTGCGTCCACTGCTGCTGGCAACGGCGCTGTTCTCAACCTCTGCGGTCATGGCGGCGGAGTCTCAGCCGTTGAACCAGGTGATCTCAAAAGGAGCTTACGAGCTGGCGTTCAGCAACAGCGATAACGCGCTGTTCCTCGCGACCGCACAGAGCACAACCGACAAAAAAGGCGGCACCGTTTATCGCCTCGATCCGCAGGATCTGGCGGTGAAGCAAACCATCAACACCGATCTGCCGACTTTTGGCGCGGCGATTAATCAGAAAACCAATATTCTCTATTTCGGCAACACGCGCGATGCTGCACTGACCGCAGTGGATGTGACCAGCGGCAAAGTGATTAACACGCTGGTGCTGGATGGCCGCAAGCGGAGCGAAAGCGTCCGTCCGCTGCAGCCGCGCCAGCTGGCCGTCGATCCGGCTACCGATCGCGTTTATATCACCGGGCTTGGTGAGCAGAGCGTGGTATGGGTGGTGGATGGCAAAACCCTGAAACTGATCAGCACCGTGCCGAACACCGGCAAAATGGGCACCGGTTTGGCGATCGATTCTGCCGCACAGAAACTTTACGTCACCAATGCGGATAACGAGCTGGTAACCATCAATACGCGCCTGAACGCGATTGAAAAGCGCCAAAAAATTGAGGGCGATAAAGAGCACTTCTTCCTGAATATCTCGCTGGATACTCAAGGCCATCGCGCGTTCCTCAGCGACTCTAAACAAGCGCAGGTGCTGGTGTTGGATACCCGCACGCAGCAGGTGATCCACAAGATCGATGTACCGGAATCGCTAGCGGTATTGTTCAATGCCGATCGTGATGAGCTGTATGTCACCCACCGTAAAGCCGGCGAAATCAGCATCATCGACGCCAGTAGCTACAAAGTGAAACGCACGGTGAAAGCACCAGGCCTGCCAAACAGCCTGGCGCTGTCTGCTGATGGCAAAACCCTGTTTGTCAGCATCAAACAGCCGGGTTCACGCAAAGAACCGCCGAAGAATCCGGATAGCGTTCTTCGTATCGCCTTATAAGCGGTAATAGTCTGAATTAGTGGGCGGCTTGTGCCGCCCTCTGCATTTCCGCACTTCGCACAGCCAATTTTCCCCGCACATACGCTACCTTGTAGAGCAACAACACCATAAGAGAGGACGCTATGAGCCAGTTTTTTATGCACGAAAAAAACGATCTGGTGAACCAGGCCATCGAAGGGATTTTACTCAGTACGCCGTGGCATAACCTCAGTCGCCTCGATCTCGGTGATGAGATTCGGGTGGTGGTGCGTTCGGACTGGGATAAGAGCAAAGTGGCGCTGATCTCGGGTGGCGGTTCCGGTCATGAACCGGCCCATGCCGGATTTGTCGGGAAGGGCATGCTGACGGCCGCAGTGTGCGGCGATATTTTTGCTTCGCCAAGTGTCGATGCGGTGCTAAATGCCATTGTGAACGTCACCGGCGACGCCGGTTGCCTGCTGATTGTGAAAAACTACACCGGCGACCGCCTCAACTTTGGTCTGGCGGCCGAGAAAGCCAAAAACCTGGGCTACAAGGTTGAGTTGGTGATGGTGCAGGATGATATCGCGCTGCCAGAAAACCCGCAGCCGCGCGGCATTGCCGGAACCGTGCTGGTACACAAAATCGCTGGCTTTGCGGCAGAGCAGGGACAATCGCTGGATGAAGTGAAAGCGCTGGCGCAGCGCGCGATTGATGCCACATCGTCAATCGGTTTGGCTTTTGGCACCTGTCATGTGCCAGGCGAAAAACGTGATGAACGCGTCGAGCCGGGGCACAGCGAACTTGGCATGGGCATTCATGGCGAACCGGGCGTGGTGACGCTTGATACGCAAAACAGCCGCCAAATCACCAGCATCATGTCCGACAAACTGGCGCAGGCGCTGCCCGACGGCAAGCAGGCGCTGTTGTTGATCAACAATCTGGGCGGCTTCTCGCAGCTGGAGCTGGCGCTGTTAACGCGCGAAGTCTTGCAGTCGCCGCTGGCGGCGCGCATCACACATCTGATTGGCCCGGCGACGCTGGTCAGCGCGCTGGATATGAAAGGTTTCTCGCTCTCGCTGCTGGCACTGGAAGAGCCGTTCCTGGCCGCCTTAAACGCGCCGGTTCAGGTGCAGGGTTGGGTGCCGGTGTATGACTTTGCGCCGATCAGCCTGCAACGTGCCGAGAAAATCGGTAGCGTGCTGGATTTTGATGCGTCAGAAAATGCCGATGTGGCAAAGATTATCGAGAACGTCACGCAGACGCTGATCGATCTGGAAAGTGAGCTGAACGCGTTGGATGCCAAAGTGGGCGACGGCGATACCGGTTCAACCTTTGCCGCCGGGGCGAAGAAGATTCAGCGCGGCCTGCGTGATAAACAGCTGCCGCTGAATGAGCTGCCCACCTTGCTGGCGCTGATTGGCGAGCAACTGGCCACGGTGATGGGCGGATCGAGTGGCGTATTGATGTCGATTCTGTTCACCAGCGCCGGTCAGCAGTTGGAAGAGGGCCGCGCGCTGCCGCAGGCGCTGATGCACGGGCTGGAACGCATGAAGCATTATGGCGGCGCTCAGCCGGGCCATCGTACGTTGGTGGATGCACTGCAACCGGCGCTGGAAGCGTTAGTGGCGGGTGAGTCGCTGGCGGCGGCGGCAGACGCGGCTCAACAAGGCGCGGATGCGACTGCGCAGATGCAGAGCGCCAAAGCGGGACGCTCGGCCTATCTGAATCAGCAAAGTCTGGATGGGGTGAAAGATCCCGGCGCGTATGCGATTGAGACGGTGTTTGCGGTGTTGGCGCGTTGATGAAGCTGTAGCCAGGTCGCCATTAATGGCGACCCTACGATGTAGGGTGCGCATTCATGCGCACCGTTTCAATGGACGCAGAATGGGTTAACGCATTTATGCGCACCGTTTCAACATCCGCACCTTATTCCGCCGCTTCGCGCATCATCTCGTCGTGCGGGATATCATTCAGAATCTGCTCGAAACTGCGCAGACGTTTGTAGATCGACATCAGCGTAATCAGCGTTGACCACGAAGTGATCAGATACTGGAACGATGAGCGTACCTGATCAAACACGTTGGTGATCTGGTTCAACAATCCCAGCGTGATGGTGCCCGCCACAATTGATGGGAACAGCACAAACAGCCCGAATACGTTATCCACTTGCAGATACATAATGCGGGTAATGTTGAAGTACAAATAGTGGAAATAGAGGCGGAAATAGTTCTGACGCACGCGACTGAAAAGCTCATGCACCGTCGGCGGTGAAGCGCGTTCAGGATCGTCTTCGCCGTACACCAGCTCTTTACGGTAGGCCGCTTCCACACGCTGATTACGGAACTCCAGCCCCGGCAGTTTAATCCCCACTAACGCCAGCAGCGCAGTACCAAACAACGACCACAGCAGCGCGGCGATCACTAACGCATAGGGAATGCTGCCGAGAATCGGCACTTCTTTTACATGATGCGACAGCGTTACCAGCACTGGCAGGAATGCCACCAGCGTCATGATCGCCTGGATAAAGTTAATGCCCCAATCCTGTAACGTCCCGGCGAAGCGCATGGTGTCTTCCTGCACACGCTGCGCGGCACCCTCAATTAAACGCAAACGCTGCCAGTTGTGCATGTAGTAATTGTTCATCGCGGTACGCCAGCGAAATACCCAGTGACTGACAAAGAACGAGTTCATTACGCCAATTACTACGGCGATCAGGGCGATACCGAGAAACGCCAATACTTGCACATAAAACTGGTGGATAGCGACAGAACCGGCTTTGGTGAGCGCTTGCTGGATCATGTCGTAGAACGGGCCGTACCACGCGTTAACACCCACGCCGACCTGCACGCCAAACCAGGTGACAAAGATGATCAATATTGAACCCCATACCGACCAGCGCTGCCACGGATGGTTATCGATCACCCGCCACGCAAGGCCAAAGATACCGGCAACAATCCAGTAATAAGCATAAAACCACAGTTGGCTGGCGTGAATGAAACGGCTGGCATTCGTCGGTAAGGGCTGCTGCATGGCCGCCTGCAACGCAGGCCAGCGTGCTGGGAAGTCACTGAAATAGCCAAACCACGCAAATATTGCTAACAAACTCCAAATCGCAGCTGAGCTGAAAAACAGCGTTGGCCGCGGAAAAAAGGACTTAAACATAGGCACTCCGCTGTTGAGTAAATGATTTTATAACGCTTTTATCATTCTTTGTCTGTTTTGAGACGTTTCTTGCAGTAACAAGGCGAATCAGTACCAGAAGATGATGTTAATGAATTTGTGCTTATTTGTATCTGTGAGCTAAATCTTTAGATGTTGAAGTGTTAAACTAACGTGCATTGTTACCGGTAACAGTCACATTTCTGCCCCGTAACAGCAAAAAAATCATTACCAGGCTTGTAGTTAACGTTTATTCCGCGCCTTGTGCGGATAGAGGCAATGTCATGTCAGAACAAAAAAATGGTCACACTCGCAGAGACTTTCTGCTGAGAACCATCACCCTGGCGCCGGCAATGGCGGTGGGCAGTACGGCGATGGGCGCACTGGTGGCACCGATGGCCGCCGGGGCAGCAGAGCAAGATTCGTCATCACAACAGGCGCGCAGCTACCAGCCAAACTGGTTCACCGCCGAAGAGTTTGCCTTTATCACTGCGGCCGTGGCGCGCCTGATCCCCAGCGATGAACGCGGTCCTGGCGCTCTTGAAGCCGGCGTGCCGGAGTTTATCGATCGCCAAATGAACACGCCGTATGCCACCGGTAA
This sequence comes from Enterobacter ludwigii, assembly GCA_900068845.1. Taxonomy (GTDB): domain Bacteria; phylum Pseudomonadota; class Gammaproteobacteria; order Enterobacterales; family Enterobacteriaceae; genus Pantoea; species Pantoea ludwigii_A. The sequence continues at coordinate 516,184 of CEFQ01000001.1, read as the reverse complement.
CAACTGGTATATGCAAGGCCCGTTCAATCCCGATCTGCCTAAAGAGTTGGGTTATCAGCTGCCGCTGGTGCCGCAACAGATCTACCGTCTCGGCCTTGCCGATGCCGATGGCTGGAGCAAAAAACAGCACGGCAAAGTGTTCGCTGAATTGACAGGCGAACAGCAGGACGCGCTGCTCACGGCTTTTGAAAGCGGTAGCGCTGAGTTCCCGCAGCTGCCGGCAAAAACCTTCTTCTCTTTCCTGCTGCAGAATACCCGTGAAGGTTACTTCAGCGATCCAATCCACGGCGGCAATCAAGGCATGGTGGGCTGGAAGCTCATTGGCTTCCCTGGCGCACGTGCTGACTTTATGGATTGGGTGGAACGCGGTGAACGTTATCCGTTCCCGTCAGTGGATATTCGCGGGGAGAGGACGTAAGCGTGGCAAATGAATTGAAAAAAGTAGATGCGGTAGTCGTCGGTTTCGGCTGGGCGGGCGCCATCATGGCGAAAGAGCTGACCGAAGCGGGCCTGAATGTGGTCGCGCTGGAGCGCGGTCCGCATCGCGATACCTATCCGGATGGATCGTATCCGCAATCGATTGATGAACTGACCTATAACATCCGCAAAAAGCTGTTCCAGGATCTGTCGAAAAGCACTGTGACCATCCGTCACGATGCGTCGCAGACCGCTGTGCCGTATCGTCAGCTGGCGGCATTCCTGCCGGGCACCGGCACCGGCGGCGCAGGGCTGCACTGGTCAGGCGTGCATTTTCGCGTTGACCCGGTAGAACTCAACCTGCGCAGCCACTACGAGCAGCGTTACGGTAAAAACTTCATCCCGGAAGGCATGACGATTCAGGATTTCGGCGTCAATTATGACGAACTGGAACCGTTCTTCGATCAGGCCGAGAAAGTGTTCGGCACTTCGGGCAGCGCCTGGTCAATCAAAGGCAAGCTGCTGGGCAAAGAGAAGGGCGGCAACCCCTACGCGCCAGACCGTTCCAGCGACTTCCCGCTGCCAGCACAAAAGCGCACCTACTCGGCGCAGCTGTTCGCGCAGGCGGCGGAATCGGTCGGTTATCATCCTTATGATATGCCATCTGCCAACACCTCTGGCCCGTACACCAACACCTACGGCGCACAGATGGGCCCGTGCAACTTCTGCGGTTTCTGCAGCGGTTACGCCTGCTACATGTATTCCAAAGCATCGCCGAACGTCAACATCCTGCCGGCGCTGCGTCAGGAGCCGAAGTTCGAGCTGCGCAACAACGCTTACGTGCTGCGCGTTAATCTGACTGACGATAAAAAGCGCGCCACCGGCGTGACCTATCTTGATGGTCAGGGCCGTGAAGTGGTGCAGCCGGCGGATCTGGTGATCCTGTCGGCGTTCCAGTTCCACAACGTGCATTTGATGCTGCTGTCCGGCATCGGCAAGCCGTATAACCCGATTTCCAACGAAGGTGTGGTGGGCCGTAACTTTGCCTACCAGAACATCTCGACGCTGAAAGCGCTGTTCGATAAAAACACCACCACCAACCCGTTTATTGGTGCTGGTGGTGCAGGTGTGGCGGTGGATGATTTCAACGCCGACAACTTCGATCACGGCCCGCACGGTTTCGTCGGCGGTTCGCCATTCTGGGTGAATCAGGCCGGTACTAAGCCGATCTCCGGTTTGCCGACGCCGAAAGGCACACCAAACTGGGGCAGCCAGTGGAAAGCCGCAGTAGCGGATACTTACAACCATCACATCTCGATGGATGCGCACGGCGCGCATCAGTCTTATCGCGCCAACTATCTCGATCTCGATCCGAACTACAAAGATGCCTACGGCCAGCCGCTGCTGCGTATGACCTTTGACTGGCAGGATAACGACATCAAGATGGCGCAGTTCATGATCGGCAAGATGCGCAAAATCACCGAAGCGATGAACCCGAAAATGATCATCGGCGGCGCGAAAGGGCCGGGCTCGCACTTCGATACTACCGTGTATCAAACCACGCACATGAGCGGCGGGGCGATCATGGGTGAAGACCCGAAAACCAGCGCAGTGAACCGTTATCTGCAGAGCTGGGATGTGTCTAATGTGTTTGTGCCAGGCGCTTCGGCGTTCCCGCAGGGACTCGGCTACAACCCGACCGGCATGGTTGCCGCGTTGACCTATTGGTCAGCCAAAGCGATTCGTGAACAGTATCTGAAAAACCCCGGCCCGCTGGTACAGGCATAAGGAACACGGCGATGATCAAAAGCATTTTAGCCCTGTTTCTGGGCACGATGACGTTCGCCGCAGTGGCGGACGAAGCAGGTTCGGACGCGTTGGTGAAGCGCGGTGAGTATCTGGCGCGTGCGGGTGACTGCGTGGCGTGTCACAGCGCGCAAGGCGGCCAGCCGTTTGCCGGTGGACTGCCAATGGCAACGCCGATCGGCACCATTTATTCCACCAACATCACGCCGGACAAAGCGACCGGTATTGGTGACTACAGCTACGATGACTTCCAGAAAGCGGTACGTCACGGCGTAGCGAAAAATGGCGACACGCTCTATCCGGCGATGCCCTATCCGTCGTACGCGGTGGTCAGCGATGACGACATGAAGGCGCTGTATGCCTACTTCATGCACGGCGTGCAGCCGGTGGCGCAGGCCAATAAAGAGAGCGATATTCCGTGGCCGCTGTCGATGCGTTGGCCGCTTTCGATCTGGCGCGGCATCTTTGCGCCGGACGTAAAAGCGTTCCAGCCAGCAGCACAGGAAGATCCGCAACTGGCACGCGGTCGCTATCTGGTGGAAGGCCTCGGTCACTGTGGCGCCTGCCACACGCCGCGCAGCATCACCATGCAGGAAAAAGCGCTTAACAACGACGAGGGCAACAACTATCTCGCCGGCAGCAGCGCGCCAATTGATGGCTGGACCGCCAGCAATCTGCGTGGCGACAACCGCGATGGTTTAGGCCGCTGGAGTGAAGACGATCTCAAGCAGTTCCTGCGCTTTGGCCGCAACGATCACACCGCCGTGTTTGGTGGCATGACCGATGTGGTGCAGCACAGCCTGCAATATCTGAACGATGAGGATATCAGTGCGATTGCTAAGTATCTGAAATCACTCGGCGCGAAAGATCCAAATCAGGCGGTGTTTAAGCAGGATGATGCGGTCGCGAAAGCGTTGTGGAAAGGTGACGACAGCCAGCCAGGCGCATCGACTTACGTCGATAGCTGTGCGGCGTGCCACAAAACCGACGGCAGCGGTTATCAGCGCTTCTATCCAGCGCTGCGCGGCAATCCGGTGGTGATGGCGGATGATCCGACCTCGCTGATTCATATTGTGTTGGTCGGCGGCACCTTGCCAGGCGTGCAAGGCGCACCAACGGCGATCACCATGCCGGCATTCGGCTGGCGCATGAACGATCAGCAGGTGGCGGATGTAGTGAACTTTATCCGTGGCAGCTGGGGTAATGGCGTGAAGTCGAGCGTATCTGCTAAGGATGTGGCGGAATTACGTAAAGACGAAACCGTGCAGTCGAAACAGGGCAGTGCGGATATTAAGGTGTTAGAGGGGCAGTAAATGTGAGTTGGTGCGGTTTGTGAACCGGTCGGCATGAATGCCGACCCTACAAAACCGCACCGCACATGTAGGGTGCGCATTCATGCGCACCTGGATCCTCAAATATTCTCCAAATCCATCCCCCGGGTTTTCGGCCCGTAAATTCCCACCGACAGCATCACCATCAACATGCTCAGCACGATAAAGGCGATCACGCCCTGGCTGCCGGCATACTGCAAAATAATGCCAATCAAAATACTGCTGAACACCGTCGACAGGCGGCTGAACGAGTAGCAGAAGCCCACCGCGCGGGCGCGAATGTGCGTTGGGAAAATCTCGGTCTGATAAGCGTGATAGCTGAAGGTTAGCCATGCGTTGCTGTAGGTGATCAGGAAACCGCAGATGATCATCAGCACCGGATTGGTCATAAACGCAAACAGCGTGCCGAACACCACCGTCATCAGCGATGACAAAACGATCTGCCATTTATTCTCAATCTTGTCAGCGTAGCGGCTGCAAATCAGCGATCCGATCGGGTAGGCCAGCGTAATGAAAAACGCATACAGCAGGCTGTGCGTGATGGTCGCGCCTTTGCCTGACAGCAGCGCCGGTAGCCAGTTGCCGAAGCCAAAAAAGCCAATCGCCTGGAAGAAGTTCATCACCACCAGCATCAGCGTGCGCTTGCGATAGGCCGGTGCCCAAATCTCACTGAAACGCCCTTTTTTCGGCAGTTGTGCCGCGGCATCGCTGTTGGAGAAGTCTTCGCCTGGCGAGATACCACAGCGCTTCTCCATCGCACTCAGCACCTGATGCGCTTCCTGATGGCGCCCTTGCTGCGCTAGCCAGCGCGCCGATTCCGGCAGGTTTTTACGAATCAGCCAGATCACCAGCGAGCAGACCGCACCGGCAATCACCACCCAACGCCAGCCTTCGAGGTTGAGGATGGTTTGCGGCACCAGCCACCACGACATCAGCGCCACCGCCGGTACCGACAGAAACTGGATAAAGAACGAGTAAGCGAACGCGCGGCTGCGCAAATGTGCTGGCACCCATTCGGAGAGATAAGTGTCGATGGTCACCAGCTCGACGCCCAGCCCAATGCCGACCAGGAAGCGGAACAGGATGATCATCTCCGCGCTCTGCTGGAACGCCATCAGCAGGGAAAATGCGCCGTACCATGCCAGCGCGCACATAAAGGTGAGGCGGCGGCCAAAGCGGTCGGCGTAAGGTGCCAGCAGGCTAGCGCCGACAAACAGACCGAGGAAAGTGGCGGAGGCAAATGCGGCCTGATCGGCGATGCCGAACACACCCGCAGAACCGGTATGAAACACGCCCGCCGCAACCAGGCCGGAGCTGATGTAGCCAGTTTCAAACAGGTCGTAGAGCTCAAAGAAGCCGCCCAGCGCCAATAGCGTGATAAAACGCCATAAGCCGGCGGATGAGGGCAGCGCATCTATGCGCCCGGCTAAGGTGCGGCGATCCGCGCTCATGTGATCGTTCGCCATCCCTGTCGACGTGATGGTTGTCATTGTTATGTAAACCTCGGTGTTTGCAGAACCCGCTGACGGCTGAGAGTGGTTTTAAAAATAATTAACCGTTAGCAAGCGAAGGAATAGCAGGATAATAAATTCAGTACGGGTTGCCGAGAGGCAGGACGGTGACATTTTGGCAACATACGTTGCAGTTCACAGAAAAGTGATCGCCATCCGTGGCGCAGGGTTAGTGCAGGCTGGGATAGACGCCCGGACCGATCGGTAAGCCGAGCGCATACCATGCCAGCAACAGCACAATCCAGGTGCTAAAGAACACTAAGGGATAGGGGAAGATCAGCACGTAATAAGTGCCGAGTTGTGCATCTTTTTGATAGCGCTGCAGGAAGCCGAGGAACAGCGGCAGGAAGGGCGACATTGGTGCCAGCGGCAATACCGCAGAATCGGCGATGCGGAAGATCATCTGCGCAAACGCCGGATGAAAGCCAAGCAGCATAAACATCGGTACAAACACCGGCGCGAGAATCGACCAGATGGCCGATCCGCTGGCGATAAACATGCACAGGAACGCCGACAGGAACATCAAGCCCATAAACGCCGGTGCACCGCTAATGCCCGCGCTCTCCAGCACATCGGTCAGGCCGATGGCCATAAATTTGCCCATGTTGCTCCAGTTGAAGAAGGCAACAAACTGCGACAGCGGAAACACCATCACAATAAAGCCCGCCATGCTCTTCATCGGATCTACCAGCAGCTGCGGGATATCATCCGCACGGCGAATCTGCTTCGTTACCGCGCCATAGGCAATCGCCACCACAAAGAAGAACAGGATGATGATCGGCACAATGCCCTGAATAAACGGCGAGGGAATGATGCCGCCGGTTTTTGGATTGCGCAGTGGCGCGTGTTCTGGCACCACCAGCAGCGCCAGCAACGCGATAAATACCAGCGCGGCGATACCGGCGGCTTTCAGGCCACGATTCTCCAGCGCGGTGAGCGGCGGCAGACGATCGTTGTTGCCGCCGTTCCACGCGGGCAGGCGCGGCTCGACAAACTTATCGGTCAGCAGCGCCCCGGCGATGGTTAGCACAATCACCGAGCTGGCCATAAAGAACCAGTTGTCGATAACACTAACGTGCACGGTGTCGCTCACCGCTTTGGCGGCTTCGGTGCTAATGCCCGACAGCAGCACATCGGTGGTAACAATCAGCAGGTTGGCGGTAAAACCGGACGCCACACCGGCAATCGCCGCCATTAAACCCGCCACCGGATGACGTCCCACTGCGAGGAAGATCAGCGCGCCGAGTGGCGGCATCACCACCAGCGCGGCATCGGAAGAGATGTGGCTGAAGAAAGCAATAAACAGCACCATGTAGCTGGCGTAACGACGGCTCACGCGTGAGGCCATTTTCACCATCAACGACTGCAGCAGGCCAACTTTTTCCGCCAGACCGGCACCAATCACCAGCGCCAGAATCGATCCCAACGGCGTGAAACCGCTGAAGTTTTTGATGATGTTGGGCAGGATCCACTGGATCCCGGTCGTGCTCAGCAGGTTGTTCACCCGCACCATTTCGCCGTTGGCTGGGTTTTTCACCGCCACATCGAGGCTGCTGAGAAGGGCAGTCGCGACCATCAGCACCACAATCAAATAGACGAACAGTAAAAATGGGTTCGGCACTTTATTGCCAACGCGTTCAATCCAGCTAAACAGCTTTCCGGGGCTGCGGTTCTCCGTGGTGGCTTCCATAGGTCAATCCTCGTTAGTCGTCTTGTGATGTTTGCATGCCCGCTTGGGGGCTATATTTTTTTGTTTTAAGGTCGTTTTTACTGCTCGTACATATCGTAGCGGCGCAATTTATTGCGCAATATCTGGATGGGCACGGAGTCGCCATTCAAATGCGCGATGAATCGCGCCGCTACGGATGGTGCTTATTACTGCTTAGGACGCTAATTTCGACGGTGTTACGTCAGCAGGAATCGGACAAACGTATGCCTGCTCGCGGCGCACGCGCTGGAACTCATCGCGGCAACGCGCCAGCGCCTCGTCATCCTGCAGCAAGGTCAGCGCGGTGGCGGCCATTACTTTGGCGGCCAGACACATGCCTTTGTGCGCGATAGACGTGCGGCCCTGCGCCACCAGTTGCCAGGTGTGCAGCGGCGTACCAAAGGCGAAGCAGGGCGCAAAACACTGCGCGGTTGGCGTCACCCAACTCACATCGCCCACATCGGTTGAGCCATAAAGGATCTCGCGTGTCACTGCATAAGGCGCCACTTCATCCATTAACACCTTATCGCCCAGCGCCTCGGTCCAGGCGATGCCCGCTTCACCGCCGGTGCGCGCCGCATTGAGGCGCGCGTTGCGCAGATCGTCTTTGCTGAGCGTGGATCGAATCTCGCTGGCAAATGCCTGTTCCGCTTCACTGTAGTCAGGCAAACCAAACTGATGCAAATAGCGCTCCATCACGCTCTCCAGCGCGCGATTCGGGACGTAATTGGAGCAGGCTTTATCGAAGCGCACCGTCATCTGCGTGTCGGTCATCAGGGCCGCGCCCTTGGCGATGTTGATGACGCGCTGATAAATGTCCTGCGCCTGATCGAGCTGTGGCGCGCGAATCAGGTACAGCACTTCGGCATCGGCTTGCACCACATTGGGGGAGACGCCGCCCGCGTTGGTAACCGCATAGTGCAGCCGTGCTTCCTGCACGATGTGCTCGCGCAGGAAGTTGGCACCGGTGTTCATCAACGTCACCGCATCCAGCGCACTGCGTCCTAAATGCGGCGAGTTGGCCGCGTGCGCCGCCACGCCTTTGAAGCGGAAGGCGGCCTGGATATTGGCCAGCGTGCTGAGGTTAAACATGCCGCTGAAGCCTTCGGGATGCCAGGTGACTGCCGCGTCCACATCGTCAAACAGGCCTTCGCGCACCATAAAGGTTTTGCCGGAGCCGCCTTCTTCGCCCGGACAGCCATAAAAGCGCAGCGTGCCGCGCTGGCCGTGCTCTGCCCACCAGGCTTTGATGGCGAAGGCGGCAGCCAAACCGGCGGTGCCAAGCAGGTTGTGGCCGCAGCCGTGACCGTTGCCGTTCTCCACCAGCGGCTGCGGCGTGGCGCAACCCGATTGCTGGCTCAAACCGGCCAGCGCATCGAACTCGCCAAGAAGGGCGATCACCGGTTTACCGCTGCCAATGCTGGCGACAAAGGCGGTGTCGATGTTGCCGACGCCGCGCTCAACGGTAAAGCCCTCCTGCTCCAGCGCATCGGCCAGCAGCGCGGAGGATTGGGTCTCTTCAAAGCGGGTTTCCGGTACGTCCCAGATGGCATCGCTCAGGGCGGTAAAACGCGGCTGGTTTTGGTTGATGTAGCGATCGATAAATTCGCTGTGGCTCATCGCTGGCCTCCAAACTGTGCTTGATTGAGTGCCAGCGTCGCCAGCGTGTAAACCGCGGTCGCCATGATCGCTTCGTCGAAATCAAACTTCGCGTTGTGATGGCCCGCCGCCAGTGCACAGCCGAAAATCACATAGGAGGATTGGCCGCCGCGCTGCTGCACGCGCTCTAGCATGTAAGTGGCATCTTCGGAACCCGCCGCCTGTTTTTTCGTATCGACCACCGAGGTGAAAATGCCCAGCGTTTCGGCCTGCTGGTGGATGAACTCAACCCATGGCTGGCTCGGCGTGCAGCTGCGCGCGCCGCCCATCAGCTTGACGTCATACTCTACGCCGTACATCGCCGCTGCACCGGCAATCACACGCAGCGCCTGCTGATAGATATCGTCGTTAACCTGATTGCTGACGCCGCGCGTTTCCACCTTCATCAGCGCGCAGTCGGGCACCACATTGCGTCCAGTGCCCGCTTGTAATACGCCCACGTTGACGCGCGCCACGCCACCGCTGTGTTGTGGCAGATTGTGCAGCGCCAGCGTGGCCTGCGCCGCCGCCAGCAGGGCATTGCGGCCCTCTTCCGGTTTGCCGCCCGCGTGTGCGCCAACGCCGGTGAAATTCACATCCAGCTTGGTCGTGGCGAGGAAGCTGTCGCTGCCGCAGACGATTTCTCCGGCTGGCACGCCAGTGCCGAGATGGATGGCGGTAAACAGATCGACATCATCCACCACGCCCGCCGCCACCATGGCTTTGGCGCCGCGTACGCCTTCTTCGGCTGGCTGGAAGATGATTTTGAGGGTGCCGCTCAGCTGCGCTTTCATCTCCATCAACACACCCGCCAGCGCCAGGCCGATGGTGGTGTGTCCATCGTGGCCGCAGGCGTGCATCATGCCGGGATTGCAGGAGGCAAAGCCTTCCCGCGTTGGCAGATGATCGGCGGCGCGGCTTTCGTTTTGATCGAGCGCATCCATATCAACGCGGAAACCCATCACCGGCCCCGGACGACCGGTCTCTAGCGTGGCGACCACGCCACAAAATCCGCCGGAGAAGTGTTTAATCCACTGCGGCAATGCGCCTTGCTCCAGCGCGCGCGCTTCCTGCTGCGCCAGCACTTCAGCAGAGGGCAACCCCATGCGCGATTCAGCATCGATGACCTCGCGGCCCAGCTTGAGTTGATAACCAAGACGATGCAGCTCTTCTGCCACCAGCGTGGCGGTACGGAACTCCAGCCAGCCCGATTCGGCAAAATGATGCAGATCGCGACGCCAGGTTTGCATCTGCGGTATGCGCGCGTTGACGAGGTCAGACAGGGTTTTCATCGGCATTTCCTTTGTGTTGGTTTTTTATGCATTCATCCGAATCTACACATTGGTTTTAGCGCGCATAAGATGCGAATATCTTGCTACTGATAAACAACGGTTATCACCAAACTATGTCTGCGAACCTCAAACTTCATCAGCTGCGCGCGTTTGTTGACGTGGCGCGTCAGGGCAGCATTCGCGCCGCCAGCCGTTTGTCCGGGCTTTCACAGCCTGCGCTGACCAAAGCAATTCAGGAACTGGAGCTGGCGCTGGGCGCACGCCTGTTTGAGCGGCGTCAGCAGGGCGTTACGCTGACCGATATCGGTGATAACTTTTTTCAGCATGCCAGCCTGGTGCTGGAAGAGTTGCGGGTGGCGCAGGAAGATATTCAGCAGCGGCTGGGATTAGCCGGTGGGCGCGTTAATATCGGCGTGGGCGGCAGCATTGCACGCACCGTCATGCCGCAGGTGATCAATCAGTTTCACCGCGAGTATCCGCTGGTGAAGGTGCGGATTGTTGAAGGTCAGCTGGTTTCGATGGTGCATGAGCTGCGCCAGGGCGAGCTGGATTTCACTATCAATACCTACGATAAAAATCATCTCGACCAGGAGTTAGTTTTTGAACGGCTGATGGAGCGCGATTACCAGGTGGTGATGCGCAAAGGGCATCCGCTGGCGCATGCCCGCACGCTGGCCGAGCTGCAGCATTGCGACTGGACGATGCCGACACCGCAGGGGAGCTATTATCGGCTGCTGCACGATCTGTTCGGCGAGCGAGGTATGGCGCCTAACATCATCGTTACCTGCGAGACCTTTATGGCTTGCACCAGCCTGGTGGCGCGGAGCGATTTTGTCAGCATTATTTCGCGCGACGTGATTGAAGACCCCACGCACGGCGGCCAGCTAATTTCTCTCGAACTTGATGAACCACTGCCGAAAGCCACGTTCTATTTAATTCAACGCAAAGACACCGCGCTGACGCCGATGAGCGCCTATATGGCGCAACTGTTCCGTCGCTATTGTCAGCAAAGGTAAGAGTGCGGCCCGGCTCGCAACGGTATAAATAATGCACACTACACTTGCAACTGGCGTTCCCTTTTTGGAGTACAGACCATGCAAGTTACCCCGTATGTGTTCTACAGCGGCCGCTGTGAAGAGGCGATTGCTTTCTATCTTGCGGCCACCGACGGCGAGCTACTGTTTAAGATGACCTATGGCGACATGCCGGATGAGACGCCGGTGGAAGATGAAGGTTGCCTCTCGGGTGTGCGCTTTTCGCCGGAGCAGATCATGCATGCCCATCTGCGCATCGGGCAGGGCGAAATTATGCTGAGTGACGGCGCGCCACAGGCGGCGTATGGCGGTTTTGCTGTGAGTTTATCTACGCCGGATGAAGCGCAAGGGAAGCGTTGGTTTGATGCGTTGTCGGCGGGCGGTGAAGTGACAAAAAGCTGGGCACCCACGTTCTGGGCCAATGGCTTTGGCATGCTAACCGATAAGTTCGGCGTGCCGTGGATGGTGAATGCGTATAAACCGCAGAGTTAAGAGGGTACGATTTGCGACAAGGTGCGCGTAAATGCATTGGCTTTCTTCACCGACCTTAAAACGGTGCGCATAAATGCGCACCCTACATTGTAGGGTCGCCATTAATGGCGACCGTTTAACCAACCGCACCCTCTCATGGCGACCGTTTAACCAACTGCACCCTCTCATGGCGACCGTTTTACTCGATTAGAAGTTGTAACCCACCACCAGGTAGTAACCCCAGCCGGTCGATTTCACTTCAAACGGACCTTTGCCGAAGTTCAGCTCCTGGCCGTCAGCCCATTGGCCGCCGTTGTGGAAGTAGCGCGCTACGGTGGAAACATGCCAGTGATCGTAGTTCAGCGACAGAATGTGGCTGGACGCAATCGAGTTGCTGGTGCGTGAACGATCTGACTTGTCACGCAGATCCGAACCCCAGTCGAAGTTGGTGAAGCCGATGTAGCTCAGCTTGCCGCCCCACAGATCGGTAATCGGTACAAAGTATTTCACCTTGAAGCGATAACCATCCCAGCTGTTCTCGTTCGCCGCACCGTAGTTTTCCCACTGGTATTTAGCGTAAACGTTCAGCGACAGGCCGATATCGCTGTGCGTATCGATGTCGGTGCCAAGACCCATGTACCAGGTGTTCTGACGGTTATCGCTGTTGCGACCCATGTCATAGATGTAGTTGTTGGCGAAGTACCACTCTTTAAACGGACCAAAAGAGAGATCGGTGCCGGTCAGCTTATCGATAGAGAAACGTGGCTCAATTTCCATGAACATCGGCGAACCGTGGTCGAACACGCCGTTAGCGTTGCTGTTGCCCACGCCGAAGAAGTTGGTGAGATCGAGGTAGCCGTAGAAATCGAACCAATCCTTTTTGGCAAAGGCTTCATATTCGAGGTACACGTCGTTATTGAACTGAGGTCCAAAACGGGTGTGGTAACTGCCCACCACGTTAACACTCTGATGCCACCAATCAGAAACGTACTGCGGATCGCTTTCTGCCGCTTGTGCTGTACCAGTTAAGCCACTGGCCAATAAAGCGCCTGCTATCAACGATTTATATTTCATTATTTTACCACATGCTTGTGATCGCCGGGCTGACGCCGCGATCGGGTGAAATCGATCCCAGGGATGGGCAGTGTGTTGTCGTATCCGGTCTGCAGCGCCAGATTTTCAAGTTTGCGTAATGTGCCTGTAACAGAGGCATAGAAAATAGATTTTGGTCACGTTTGTCAAAAAGTGTTGCAGTTTGATTCACTGGAAATGTGATCGTTATCACATAAATGCCGTGTGGCGAACGGAACCCCGCAACCGTTTACGTGTCGCGTACAGCTGGAAACGTGTTAGATGTGGGAAAAGGATGTAGCGGCGCGATTTATCGCGCGCCCTTTTGATGAGCACCGTGTCGCTGCAATAAGGCGCAATAAATTGCGCCGCTACGGCACGGTGTGAGTTATGGCAAGGTCACGCGCACCTGCAGGCCAGCAATCTGACCTTGCGGATCATGGCGGTTCGACAGCGCAACCTGCATCTGATGTTTCTGCGCCACGCTGCGCACTATCGACAACCCTAAACCGCTGCCTTGCGCCTGAACATCCGGCGAACGAGTAAAGCGGTCGAAGGCGCGCTCAATAAAGGATTCTGCCATGCCGGGCCCGTTATCCACGATATCCACCACGGTATGATTGCCGACGCGATGCAGCAGCACATCCACCAGACTGCCTTCCGGTGTATGCAGCATCGCATTGCCGATCAGGTTATCGAACAGGCTGCGCAGATCGGAGCGGCTGGCGTGCAGACGATAGTGCGTCGTGCCGTTGAAACCGATATCAATACCGCGCTTATCCGCCACCACCATCAGCTGCTCAATGCTCTCTTTCAGCAGATCGTCCAGCTCGATGCTTTCCACCGTGGCGACCACCGATTGATCTTCCTGACGTGAGATATTCAGTAGCTGCGTCACCAGATGGCGCGTACGCGTAACGCCTGCTTCCAGCTGATCGAACTGGCGGCTGGCTTCACCGGGTTGAATATGTTGCCGCAGGTTCTCCAGCTGCAAGGTTACTGCGGTGACCGGCGTGCGCAGTTCGTGCGCCGCATCCTCAAGGAACTGACGCTGTGATGACCAGGCCGCGCGCAGTTTATCCAGCAAAGCGTTGTAAGCCGCCACCAGCGGCAGCACTTCATCCGGCAAGCCATCGGGAGAAACCGTATGCGGATGCAGCGTTTCCTGCGCAGCGATATGACGTGAAGCCACGCGTAAATCGCGCGTAATGGCACGCACCACCAGCCATATGACCAGCAGTGAGAGCGGCATCATGAGCATCAACGGAATGATGGCCGACAGCGCCCGTTTTAGCATCAGGCTTTTCATATAACCGATGTTGTGCAGGACCTGAATATTCCCGATCTCACTGCCCAGCTCGCCGGGACGCGTGTATACGCGCCATTCGCAGTCATCTCCGCAGTCACCGACCTTGAGATCGTGCCAGCCTTTTTTCATTTGCAGTGGCGCGTGTAAATCAGGCCACGAGCTGGCGCGCAGTTTATTATTGGTATCCCATAACTGGACAATGTAGGTGCTTTTTAATTTTTCGGCATGCATCACCATCGGCATCAGGGCGGGCATACGCTGGCTGGTGGCCCACGCATCGGCAATCTTAGCGAGCTGATCGTCCTTCATGGTGCCCATCATATCGCCGTAGCAATGATAGAAATACCAGGTCACACCGCCGATCATCGCCAGATGCAGAATCACCAGCGTGGTGAGCAGTTTGTTACGCAGTGAGCGCATAAAGGTGAAAGGTTTCATATTGCCGGAACCCGCCAGCCGAGCCCGCGTACGTTGCGAATCACTTCGTTATCCAGTTTACGGCGCATACCGTGAATCAGCACATCAACCGCGTTGCTGCTGACTTCTTCGCCCCAGCCGTAAATACGGTTTTCTAACTGTTCACGTGAAAGAATAGCGCCCGGCCGCTCCAGCAAGGCGTAGAGCAGGGCATATTCGCGTGCGGTAAGCTGTTCGCGTTGGCCTTTGTACAAGACTTCACGCGTCATGATGTCGATCTGCACATCGCCGCTGCCCAACAGGGAATCCGCCGCACCGTGGCGACGTCGGGTTATAGCTCGCATGCGTGCCAGTACCTCTTGCAGATCAAAGGGTTTCAGCAAATAGTCATCCGCGCCGCTGTCCAATCCCTGAATACGTTGCTGCACGGTATCGCGGGCGGTGAGCACCAGCACCGGCGTCATGTCGCCGCGCGTGCGTGCGCGACGCAGCACCTGCAGGCCATCTTCACGCGGCAAGCCGAGATCCAGCAACACGCAGGTATAACCACCTTCCGCCCAGGCATTACTGGCAAACACGCCATCACGCACCCAATCCACCGACCAACCCGCCGCTTCCAACGCTTGCTGCAGGTTCGCGCCAATCATTTCGTCATCTTCTACCAGCAGCACACGCATGATGCCCTCCAACTTAACTGAACGCAGTTTAGCGCCAGATAATTAGCGCAGAATTACCCTCCGTCATACTTCAAGCTGCAGATGCGTTGGCTGCGTGTGTTCACCCCAGTCACTTACTTTTGTAAGCTCGTGGGGATTCTCACACTTGCCGCCTTTCCACATCTTGAAGTATTTAGGAGGGCCGGATTTCTCGCCTTGCTAATTCTGCGCTAATTTTCCGCTAATTAAGGGATAAATTTAACGCGCTACAGTGGCTGCACTGGACAAATCGTTTAAGCAGGAGAATCCCATGAATCAGCGCGAGTTTATCCGTAGTTTGCTGGACTGGATAGAGAACAACTTAGGACACGATCTGCATCTGGATGAAGTAGCACGCCGCTCGGGATACTCCCGCTGGCATCTGCAACGTCTGTTTCGTCAGCACACCGGTTTCTCACTGGCTGAGTACATTCGCCAGCGTCGGTTGACGGAATCCGCGCTGACGCTGATCAACAGCGATGAAGCGATTCTGCAGGTGGCGATGAGCTACGGCTTTGATACCCAGCAGGCTTATACCCGCACGTTTAAAAACTATTTTCTCGTCACGCCAGGCCAATTGCGCCGCCAGCGTCGCGTTGAACCGGATCGTCTGCTATTCCCGCTGGCGATGGCGAGTTAAGATCTGGGCACCGATATTCCCTTGGGTGCGTTCCGTAGCGGCGCAATTTATGGCGCAATATCTGGATGGGCAAGCTGCCGCCATTGATACGCGCGATAAATCGCGCGGCTACGGAATGTGCGATGATGGATTATTGCAGGTTTAGCTTTTAATCTACGGTTCTCACTCATCCAGCCCGTCAGAGAACATGGACAACCGCGACAATCTCTCCGCCATGATGCTGTTTGCACGCGTGGTGGAACGGCAAAGCTTTAGCGAAGCCGCACGCACCCTGGGCGTCTCCAAATCGCACGTCAGCCGTGAAGTGGCCCGGCTGGAAGTGCGACTCGGCATCAAGCTGCTACAACGCACCACGCGCAAAGTGGTGTTGACCGAGCTCGGCCAGGCTTACTATCCCTTCTGTGTGCGTATGCTGGAAGAGATGCATCGCGCCGATGCCTTCGTACAGCAGGTGCATCAGCTTCCGGCCGGTAATGTGCGCTTGCAGGCACCCATCACCTACGGCTGTCAGTGCGTGGTGCCAACGCTCAATGACTTTATCCGCCGCCATATTCACATCAACGTCGATCTCGAACTCACCACCCGCGATGACCCGCAACCCAGCGCCGATGTGGCGATTGTCATCCGTGCGCGTGCGCCTGATGCGGCCAATTACCGTGAACTCGCCAGCATTGATTGGGGCTTGTACGCCACGCCCGATTATCTGACGGCACATGCGCCGATTGATCACCCTAACCGTCTGACGCGCCACGATTTGTTGCTGTTTCACGGTCCGGCGCACACGGCGGCGCTGCCGTTTCGTCGTGATAAACAGCGGCTGGCGCTGGATGTGCACAGCCGCTTCCGCGCTAACAACAGCATGGCGCTGCTGAATGCCGCGCTGGCCGGCACCGGCATCGCGTATCTGCCCGCTTATATGACGCAAGACGCCTTAGCGCGCGGCGAAATCCAGCAGGTGTTGCCGGAATGGCAAATGGACCGTCTGCACAGCTATCTGTTGCTAAAAGAGCAGCCACAGCCCTCATCGCCGGTGACCTTGCTGTGTGATGCGCTGATCAACGCGCTCAGCACGACGTAATTGTTGTTATCTGGCAACAATAATGCGCCGCCTGACAATTATCCGCGCAAGGCTGTTTTCTCCAAAGAGTCACTGTTAGCCTGCTAAAAAAGCAAAAACAGGGATTTCACCATGCAGCAACCCTCCATCGCGTTAGCGCCCGAACAGCAACACTGGAAGCGAAATTTATTTGTTTGCGTGCTGGGATCGTTCAGCACCATTGTGGCGATGACGCTACTGTTGCCGTTTCTGCCGCTCTACGTGCAGCAGCTTCGCGTGCAGGAACCGGCGGCGATTGCGCGCTGGTCAGGCGCGGCCTACGGCGCCACCTTCCTTAGCGCTGCCCTGACCGCGCCGCTGTGGGGCAAGTTGGCCGATCGCTACGGCCGCAAACTGATGCTGATCCGCGCCAGCCTCGGCATGGCGATTGCGATGTCGCTGATTGGCATGGCCACCGCGCCGTGGCAACTGGTGGCGCTGCGCTTGCTGGCGGGTTTGCTCGGCGGTTACGCTTCGGGATCAACCATTCTGGTGGCGGCGCAAACGCCAAAAGAGCAAACCGGCTGGGCGCTGGGTGTGCTGTCGTCCGGCATTATGGCGGGCAACGTGGTGGGGCCGCTGCTGGGCGGCGTGTTGCCACCGCTGATTGGCATTCGTCATACGTTCTGGCTGACCGGCGCGGTGATTTTTCTCGCGTTTCTGGCGACCACCTTTTTGCTGAAAGAGGTGCCGTGTTCCTCCGGCAGAAAAACCCCGCAAAGCGCCGCAGATGATGCGCAGTCGATGAATTTGCCGGTAGTGCGCCTGATGTGGCTGTCGGGCATGCTGCTGATTTTCGCCAACATGTCGATTGAACCGATTATCACGCTGTATATCGGCCAGTTTGTCAGTGGTGATCACGCGGTGACGGTCACTGCCGGATTGGTGATGGCAGCCGCTGCGCTTGGCAGCATTATCTCCGCGCCGCGTTTAGGACGGCTGGCCGACCGCGTCGGGCATGGCCGCGTGCTGGTGTATGGACTGATTGCCTGCGCGCTGCTGCTGATCCCGCAGGCATTTATTAGTGAAGCATGGCAATTGGTGGTATTACGCTTTTTGATGGGAATGGCGCTGGGTGGCCTGATGCCGTGCGTGACGGCGCTGATTCGTCACAGCGTGCCGCAATCGCAGGTGGGTAAAATGCTCGGTTATTCCACCTCGGCGCAGTATGTCGGCCAGGTTTCGGGTCCGCTGTTCGGCGGTTTTATTGGCGGCGCATTTGGCATGCGTCCGGTGTTTTTGGCGACTTGCGTGATTATGGCGCTGTGTGCGCTGTTAAACGCGCGGGTACTGCGGAAAGGTTAACCGTAGGGGCGCCATTCATGGCGACCGTTAGGATGGGCGCACCGCAAGTTTGTGCGGTTTTTGCACAGGTCACCATAAATGGCGACCCTACAAAAAAGCGGGCATAAGCCCGCTTTTTTACATCAACGCGAAAACTTACTTCGCGTCTGGCAGTGCATAAGCAATCACATAATCACCCAGCTTGGTACCAAACGAACCGTGACCACCTGCCGCGATAACAACATACTGCTTGCCATCCACTTCATAGGTCATCGGCGTTGCCTGGCCGCCTGCTGGCAGACGTGCCTGCCACAGCATTTCACCGGTGTTGGTGTCGAATGCACGCAGATAGTTATCTGCGGTAGCACCAATGAAGAACACGTTACCCGAGGTGGTGATTGGGCCGCCCAGCATTGGCATACCCATTTTGAACGGCAGTGGCACTGGTGCGCTATCACGTACCGTACCAATGCGTTTTTTCCACACGGTTTCGTTGGTCTTCAGATCAACCGCTGAGACATAGCCCCACGCCGGTTGTTTACATGGCAGACCAAACGGTGACAGGAACGGATTCAGCTCCACGCCGTACGGTACGCCGTACTGCGGTTGGATGCCGGTTTCGGTACCTGAACCGCCTTTGTCATCAGCCGGTGGCTCGATCGGGTTGCCCGGACCGCGCGGAATCAGCTTCGACACAAACGGCAGCGCCATTGGGTTAGCAATCGCAATCTGACGATGTGGATCCACCGCGATACCGCCCCATTCGAACATGCCGAGGTTGCCTGGGAACACCAGCGTGCCTTGCTCAGACGGTGGCGTGAACGGACCTTCATAGCGCAGACGCTTGAAGATCACGCGGCACACCAGTTGGTCATACATCGTCGCGCCCCACATGTCCTTGTCCGACAAATTATTTTTCGGACGGAAGGTCAGTTCGGAGTACGGCTGAGTAGGTGAAACGTGGTCACCTTTAGCAGCACCCTGTGGCACCTGGGTTTCAGGCGCAGGGACAACCGGCTCGCCGGTACGACGATCCAGCACAAAGATGTTACCGGTTTTCGCCGGTGCATAAATCACCGGTACGGTTTTACCCTCTTTGTCAGTGATATCAGCCAGCGTCGGCTGCGACGGCAAGTCCATATCCCACAGGTCGTGATGCACGGTCTGATATGACCACACCAGCTTACCGGTGGTGGCGTTCAGCGCCAGCACACTACTCGCATAACGCTCTTGCTCTGGCGTGCGGTTGCCGCCCCAGATATCCGGCGTCGAGACACCCATTGGCAGATAAACGATATCCAGTTTCGGATCGTATACCGCCGGCGCCCACGAGTTCGGTGAGTTCATGGTGAAGGTGTGTTCATCGGCCGGAATCGCGTTAGGATCTTTAGCGCCCGGATCGAATACCCACAGCAGTTTACCGGTGTTCACATCGAAGCCACGGATGGCGCCAGACGGTTCACGGGTTGAGTAGTTATCGGTGACCGCACCCGCTACCACGATGGTGGTATCGGTGATAACCGGCGGCGATGTCGGCTCGTACTGACCTGGAGTTAATACAGGCTGCTTGTGCTGCAGATCCAGTTCACCGTTATTGCCAAAGGCGGCACAACGTTCACCGGTTTCTGCATCCAGCGCGAACATGCGGCCATCATTTACCGGCAGGTAAATACGGCGTGAGCACAGCGCAGGTTGGGTGTTTGCCGCATCGGCAGCAGCTGGCACTTCGTGGTAAGAAACACCACGGCAGGTGACGTGCTGGAAGGTTGGATTCGGCTTCAGGCCCGGATCAA
Organism: Enterobacter ludwigii; assembly: GCA_900068845.1. Classification (GTDB taxonomy): domain Bacteria; phylum Pseudomonadota; class Gammaproteobacteria; order Enterobacterales; family Enterobacteriaceae; genus Pantoea; species Pantoea ludwigii_A. The sequence continues at coordinate 496,671 of CEFQ01000001.1, read as the reverse complement.
ATTTCCACTTCTGCTTACCGGTTTTTGCATCCAGCGCAAACAGAATCTGGTGCGGTGAGCAGAGATAAAGGGTGTCGCGGATTTTGATTGGCGTCACTTCATCCGTGATTTCACCCGGATCGTTCGGTGTCTTCATATCGCCGGTCTGGAACTGCCAGGCAACCTGCAGCTCTTTAACGTTACCGGTGTTGATCTGTTTCAGCGGCGAAAAGCGGGTGCCTTGCTGATCACGCGCATACGCGGGCCAGTCAGCATCATCGATGTTGCTAAGCGGCTGCGCCTGCGGAGCATTGGATGCTGCCGCTGGAATTTCACCGTTCAGCTCTTGTGGATCGTGGAACACTGCCCATGCCAGCACCAGCGCACTGGCAACCAGCGCCACCGCCAGCAGGCCAAGCGCGCCTTTGCTGGCATTATTCAGACCGCGATAGACAAACGGCAGAATCAGCCAGACGCCGAAGATCACCAGCACATCGGTACGCGGCGCCAGCGCCCAGAAGTCGAAGCCGACTTCCCACACGCCCCACACCAGCGTTGCCAACAGCAGCAATGCATACAGCAGTAACGCTGAGCCGCTACGGCGCCACAGCAGAATAGCGGTGATCAACATGACCACACCGCCAATAACGTAATACCAGGAACCACCAATGGCGGCTAACCAAACGCCACCAACCAGCATAAACGCGCCCGTCAGCAGTGCAAAAAGCACTGTGAGAAAACGGATTACGCCAAAAGATGAGGAAGCTTTCCCCATAATATTGACCTCTTTCTTTGCCATTAAAAACTAAAAAGGAAACAACGCGTTGGGTTGCTTCCCGACATAGAGTACGAAATAACGAAAACGGTTCGAACGACGCTTTCCGTGCGGCGAGTTGATCCCTTTGCGTTAAATTTTATCTTAAAAACGTTAAAGGGTTTGATATTTTTAGTGCTTTGCACTCGTTGAGGGCAAGTAGTGCGACATTTTATGAGGGAATAAAGGCGTTATGTCCGGTTACATCGGGCCATAACACCTTAGAACAATACTTTGTGTAAACGCTTACCCTTCAAGCAGCGAGCTGTGGGTACGTTGTTCTTGCCAGCCGCTTAAATTAAGTTGCGCATAGTGATCAGCGGGCAGTGTTAACTGCGGCGTGCGTAATATTACTTCTGCTTCTCTTTCCCGACAGGACTCGAGTAGAAACGGGAAGCTGAACTTGAGGTAATTATCGTTAAAAAATTCCTCGGTCAGCACTAATCCTTTTAAAGGAAAAGCCGCGATATTCTTCCAACAGGTGCCGGGCGGTGCCAAATCATAAAGCCAGAAAGAGAAATGCTCAGCCGCCTGGCGTAACGCACTATCTTCCTGAACTAAATCGGCATAATTGATCGCCAGATGCACATTATCATTTTGCAAGCTGGAATAATTTTCCGGTGCCTGTAAAAAGCGCTGCAGATTATTTCCTGTAAACGGGATGATTATTAATTCAGGTGAATTCGGCAACTGATTATGCAGCGAAATTATGTTGCGTTCATTAAGTAATGCCTTGTTGTCCTGTTCAACATGCATAAAGGGCGCTGAATAACACACACCGGTTAGCGCGCCGTCGAAACGTCGGATGCGCTCAGTAACATAAGGATTATAAGAACTGTTTTCCATTTATCTCTGTGAATAAATTAATTGGCTGGAACGTCTTAACTATTATAAGGACGGCGAGATTAATGAAATCTTGACGCAGCCAATATAAACAGATTTGCTTAGGGATTTCACCTTTTTTAACTCTGTCTGCTAGATAAATATTAGGCGTTTAAATATTGTTAATTTAGATTTTACTGGAACATTAGGAGTTATTTGGATATTTGCAGTTGAAAACCATCAGCCTGCTAATATTAAGAGCGCTATACTTAGCTAAAATTTAGATAAGCTTCTGTTTTTAAACAGCACTGCTAGCCATTGTCTGGCTCAACAAGATGTCGCACTCTGTGGCCTGTAAAAAATAAAGCGGAAGCCATTAGATGGCTTTTCACCAGGTTGGTGCAACGACGCCAACTGAAGTCATTATTTTAGGATGGGATAAACTATGGGTTCACCAGTATCCGCAGCTGAGGATTCGTTGCTGCGGCACAGGTCGTTTGTCGCCTTTTGGCTGGCACGTACTTGTTCATCGTTTGGTTTTCAAATGTTCTCGGTCGCGGTCAGCTGGCAAATCTATGCTTTGACCCACAGTGCATTGGCGCTGGGCATGATCGGTCTCATGCAATTTCTTCCTTCTGTATTGCTCGCGCTACCCGCCGGGCATCTGGCGGATCAACTCGACCGGCGCCGCATCGTGTTACTCGGACAATTCATTGAGTGGCTGGCGCTGCTTGGGCTCGTTGCGCTCACGCTGATGAACTGGGCGGGCAAGATTGAGATTTGGGGATTGGTATTCCTGATCTCCGTGGCGAAGGCGCTTGAGTGGCCAGCGATTACCTCCATGTTGCCAGCACTGGTGCCGCCACCGATTCTGGCGCGAGCCATGGCCGCCAGTTCGGTGGGCGGACAGGCGGCAGTCATTATCGGCCCTACGCTTGGCGGCTTCCTTTATGTCGCCGGTCCGCATGTGGTGTATGGCGTCTCGGCGCTGTTTTATCTGTTCTCAATCGTGCTGGTGAGCCGACTGCGCTATGAGCGTCCGCCGCAGGCGCGCTTGCCGATGAATCTGCCTAACCTGTTTGCTGGCGTACGCTTTATCCGTGACCGCAAAGATGTGCTTGGCGTGATTTCACTCGATCTGTTTGCAGTGCTGCTTGGCGGTGCGACCGCGCTGTTGCCGATCTTCGCGCAAGATATTCTGCATACCGGACCGTGGGGATTGGGCATTCTGCGCGGTGCGCCATCAGTCGGTGCATTACTGGTCGGCGTGTGGCTCAGCCGTCACAAGCTGGAAAAGCATGTTGGCATGATCATGTTTGGTTCGGTGGCGGGTTTTGGCGTGGCGACGCTGGTATTCGCGCTCTCCACGCAGCTGTGGCTGTCGGTGGTGGCGCTGGCGGCGCTGGGTGGCTTCGATATGGTGAGCATGGTGATTCGTGGTGCGCTGGTGCAGTTGGATACGCCGGATGACATGCGCGGCCGCGTTAATGCGGTCAACGCCATCTTCATTAATACTTCGAATCAGCTCGGCGAGTTTGAGTCAGGTTTGCTGGCGGCGTGGATGGGCGCTGTGCCTGCGGCGGTGATGGGTGGTATTGGCACATTGGTGGTGGTTGGCGTATGGATGACGATTTTCCCGCACCTGCGCAAACGGCAGAAGCTGGAAAACGAAACGGTGGGGTAAAAATTGCGCGATAAATCGCGCCGCTACGGGTTGTGCAGGGGGCCGTAGCGGCGCAATTTATTGCGCGTTTGTCAGACTGTCGCGCTTTTCCCCAGGCTGGCGTCAAAGTTTTTCCAGCTATCGGTCATATCCACCACGGTTCTCGATTTTCGCGCTTCATCGATTTTAATCGCGGTGAGTCCTGCTTCCAGTGCATCCACCACTGAAACCTTCAGCGGCGTTCCCTGTTTAATGTGTTTTACAATCTCTTCAGCCATCAACGCATCGGCACCGTAATGGCCGTCGTAGGCGTTGCCGTCATAGGCGGTATCCACTTCGCGATCACCGGTGCGGGCGTTGTGTACGCGGAAGTAGTTCCGCACAAAGTCACCTTCGGCCATGCCATCGGTGCCCATTACGCAGAAGCGGCGAAACTCGTCTGGCACGTTAAGGTTGGCGTGGAAGGCGAGGGTGGCGCCACCGGCATACTCAATCAGCGCGGTTTGGTAATCGACGATATCCGCATCGCCATCAAACACCGCATCGGTACTTGACCAGCCGCTCGGTTTAACGTGATACACCTCAGACTGCGGCGTGACCGCACCTTTAGGCGCGTGCTGCGGCGTAAAGTTTTTGCGTCCGCCGAAGCTGGCAACCCGCACTGGACGCTGGCCGACCAGACCTTGATAGAGGTCGATATCGTGACAGCACTTTTCCAATATGTACGGGCCGGCGTACTTCTCCAGACGACGCCAGTCGCGCTGGAAGAACGCACCGTGATAAGGCTTGATGTGTTCGGTGGCTTCAATCGAGGTGATTTCGCCGAGGCGGTTTTCATCGCGCGCGGTAAGCAGATCGCGATAGAGCGGCGAGTAACGCAGCACTAAACCGACCAAAATGCGCTCGTGACCATATTGTTGCACCAGGCGTGCCATCGCCATGGTCTGTTCTTCGTTGATCACCACCGGCTTCTCGGTGAACACGGTGTAGCCTGCGGCTAAACCCTGACGAATGTGCTCAAGGTGCATAAAGTTCGGCGAACCCACCAGCAGCAGGTCAAAGCCGCCGTGCTGTAGCAGCGCATCCACGCTGTCAAACGCGGTGCCCGCATCGATGCCAAAGCTGTGCAGATTGGGTAACCCCGCCGGAGCCGGATCGACATAACCCACCACGGAAAAATCTGTGTCGGCTTTGTTGAACTCTTTCACCACGTGGGAAAGACGAAAGCCCAGACCAATAATGCCCACTTTCATGTTGTACCCCTGAAGCCCGTTGCCTGTTAGCCGCCCGACCTGTCAGGCTGCTGATAATCTGACCGCTAACTTATTACGACAGAAAAACTAATGTCAATCCGTGTGGCGGATCTCAATTGGTGAAAAATTGTTATTCATTTGATTTTTATCTAATTTAATTAACTATACGGATTGCCTATTTATTTGTTATTGCGATTTAAGTTTTTTTCCCCTATCTTTCGCACATCTATAGGCGTCATACCGTTTCGGGCTGGCAGGAGGAAGCGCGTGCAATCACTAATGCTGGGTATTGATGGCGGTGGTACGCACTGTCGTGGACGCCTGACCGACAGCACCGGACACTTGCTGGCGGAAGCCAAAGGCGGTCCTGCCAACGTTTGGTCGCAGTTTGATGCCGCCATCGTGGCCATCGAGCAAGTCATCGACGATCTGTTTAGGCAGGCGAATTTACCCGCTGAAGCGCGCAATCGCACCGTGATCGTCGCCGGTCTGGCGGGCGCGAACGTCGCCTCGGTGCAAACCCGTCTCGCCCGCTGGCAGCCACGCTGTCAGGCGCGCTTTCTGTTTACCGATGTCGAAATCGCCTGTGCCGGTGCGCACGCGGGTGCGCCGGGTGCGGTCTTTATTATCGGCACCGGCAGCCAGGGCGCGGCGTGGGATGGCGCACACTTCACACTGCTCGGCGGCTGGGGCTTTGCCCTGTCGGATGCCGGTTCGGGTGCGATTCTCGGCCAACGCGCGCTGCGGCTAGCGCTGCTAGCGCACGAAGACATTGTGCCTGCCTCGGCGCTAACGCAACGCATCATGGCAAACTATCAACACAGCCCGGAACAGCTGCTGATCTGGTCGAAGCAAGCGACGCCTGCCGATTGGGGCCGCGTGGTGCCTGAGGTCTTTGCAGCTGCACAGCAAGGCGATGCACAAGGCATCGCGCTGGTACAACAATCTGCAGCGGATATCGTGCAGATGGTGCAGCCGCTGCTGGCACGCAGTCACGGCAAACTGGCCTTGATGGGCGGATTAGCCGAGCCCATTCAGGCGTGGTTGCCGGCGGATATCGCCGCGCTGCTGGTACCGCCGCAGGGCGATGCGCTAAGCGGTGCGATTCGCCTTGCCACGCAATTCAGCCTGACACTTCCCGCATAACTTCAAATAAAGAGGCTCATGAGCGCTCCCAACGTAACCGCGCGCATTCTGCGGCTGATTGTCGAAAATGCGCCTATTAGTCAATCCGATCTCAAAGTGCGCAGCGGCCTAAGCATGTCGACGGTGTCGCAAGCCACCAATCGTCTGCTGACCGGCGGCATCGTGCAGGAATTGGGTCTGCGTCGCGTATCGATGGGGCGGCCCAAGACGCTGCTCGGCCTCAATCCGGATCACGCCAGCGTGGTGGGTATTCAGCTCAACGCCGAGCGCAATTTGATGGTGCTGACCGATCTCAGCGGCAATATTATCGGTGAGCAACAGATTCCTTCTGGCGCGATGACGCCCAAACAGCTCGGTGATGCGCTGGCAAAGTTCCTGCGCGGCGTTGAGGGCAAAAAGGTGGGAGCCATTGGCCTGGCGCTATCCGGTTTAGTGGATGCCAGCAACGGCGTTTGCGTGCTGTCGCGCGCGCTGGGCTGGGATAACGTACCGATTGCTCGTCTGCTGGAGGATCGTTTCTCGCTGCCGGTGTTTATCGAAAATGATGCTAACGCGTTGGCGATGGCGGCGCTGGTATTTGGTCAGCTCGGTCACGCGCAGTCGGCGGTGATCGCTACGTTTGGTAAAGGCATCGGCGCGGGGATTCTGCTGGATCGCCAACTCTATCGCGGTCGTCACGGTAAAGCCGGTGAGATCGGCGTTTCGCTGCTGGGCGATGGTTCAGAGCGTTTGCTCGAGGATGTGGCGTCGTCACAGGCGATTCTGCAACGCGTGGCGGCCACCACAAAAGATGAGGTGCCGCAAACGCTGCGCGATTTGGATGTGCGTCCCACGCCGGACGTGCTGAGCGCGCTGGCCGAGGCCGGGCAGCATTTGGGCATGTCGCTGGCGAATCTGTCGGTGGCTTACGATCCGGACGTGGTGTATCTGGCGATGGAGCCACAAATGGCCTCGCGCATTCTGCTCGATCACATCACCCAGAGTTTCCAGACCTACCGTTTGAAACTGACGCCGCACATGACGCCGCTGCAATTCCTCACCGAGTCGAACCGCATGTGGGCGCAGGGCGCGGCTGGGTTTGCGGTGAATAAGTTGCTGGATTTGTTGGCAGCTAAGGCGGATGAAGATATTGCGTTGTAATCTTGTGCGCGTATTGGGAAGGTCGCCATTTATGGCGTAATGCCGCACACTTAAGCAAATAATTGCCTTGTTAAGCAGGTGCGCATGAATGCGCACCCTACGAAAGCCCAGCTCTGTAAACGTAGGGTCGCCATTTATGGCGACCGTAAAAATGAACGCACCGCAGCCATCACCGCAGCCGCAAACCCTGCTCATCAAACAACAAGCAGTTCTCAGCACGCAGCTGGTAATTCAGTCTCTCGCCAATCGCATGCTCCGCCACGTTACGTTCCTCAATCACCAGCAGTTTCTCTTCACCGATGTCGAGATAGAGATAGTTGGTGTGCCCTAGCATCTCACTAAACGACAACTCGCCGCTGAAACGCAGTGCATCATCGTTGCTGCTCACCGGCTGGAAATGCTCCGGGCGCACGCCCAGCGTGATTTTTTGCCCTTCGCGGCACGGCGCGGCGATCGGCAGCGTCAACTGGCTGATCCCCAACGCTGGCACACGCAGCTGCACCGCACCCGGCGTGATTGCGGCCACTTCGGCGTTGAGGAAATTCATCTTCGGCGAGCCAATAAATCCGGCGACAAACAGGTTGTCGGGATCGCGATACAGCGCCATCGGCGCGCCAACTTGCTCAATGCGGCCCTGACGCAGCACCACGATGCGGTCCGCCAGCGTCATCGCCTCCAGCTGATCGTGCGTCACGTAGATCATAGTGTTGCCCAGCGAGGCATGCAGGCGGGCAATTTCAATGCGCATCTGCAAACGCAGCTCGGCATCGAGGTTCGACAGTGGCTCATCAAACAGGAAGATACGCGGATGGCGGATAATCGCGCGGCCAATAGCTACGCGCTGACGCTGCCCGCCTGACAGTGCGCGCGGTAAGCGGTCAAGGAATTCAGTCAGATGCAGGCGCGCGGCCGTCTGTTTTATCGCCTGTTCAATCTCGGCCTTGGGGCGCTTCATCACTTCCAGCGGATAGGCCAGATTGCCGCGCACCGTCATATTCGGGTAGAGCGCATACGACTGAAACACCATGGCGATGCCGCGCTCGGTGGCGTGCTGATCGGTCATGTCGGCGCCTTCAATCAGCAACTTACCGTCACTGATCTCCTCCAGTCCGGCAATCATACGCAACAGCGTGGATTTCCCGCAGCCGGATGGCCCCACAAACACCACGAATTCGCCGCTGTTAATGGTGAGATCGATACCGTGAATGACGTTTACATTCTCGTAGGACTTCTTAACGTTTTGCAGATGCAGGCTGGTCATGCGGTGCCTCGAATCAGAGAAGTTGGCCCATATAAATGGCGTTGCTACGCATAATCGGCGTGAAGCCGAGGCGCTGATAGAAACCGCATACCTGCTCGTTTTGCAGGCTGACGCCGAGGTAAACGCCCGGCACGCCGGCCGCACGCAGATCGTGCAGCAACTGTGCGATCAGCTTGCGGCCCCAGCCACCTTGCTGTGCGGTGGGCAGGAGATTGATATGCAGATGTGCAGGCCACTGTGTCACCAGCTGTTCGGCGGCCGCATCGGGTTGATGAATGGCCTCCAGCACTTTGCTGTCGAGCGCTGCCCGCGGCGCGTAATCACGATATTGCTGCTGCAGCTGTGGCCACCAATCGGTATTCAGCTGCGCTTCAAAGGCGCGCGTATCCGGCGCCGCGACCGCATAGCCGACGACGTCGCCGTGCTGCTCCAGCACATAAGCAAACTCGGGCGCAAAGCGCGCGTAGGGAATGACAAAGCGCAGGCCGGGCAGCGCGGGATCAGAGTAGAGCGCGCTGGCATCGGTCCCGGCATTGGCGGTCTCTAAACAGATGCGCGATAAGGCAGGGAAATCTGCCTCGCTGGCGCGACGAATAACACCTTCAGCCGTCATGGTGGAGCCTCTGTGGTCAGGAGATGAACAGATTTTACGGTAAAGAAAGCCGACTTAGTTTTCAAGGTGTAATAATTGCGCTGGCGCACAAAGCTGATGCGAACTATCACCACAAAGCATGACTGAGCGCCTCATCAACCCGCGCAGAATGCCCGCTGCTAAGGGCTGTTGACCGTCGAGCACCGCCAATGTCCTGATGCTATTCGCTGAGCTATAGGATTTTCATATGCTCTATCAGCAAGTTAAAGCACGTTATTCGCCTGGGTGATTTATACTGAAGGTCGCGCTTTAATCCCGGAGCTATCTGGTTTGCGGCGCTGTTCACAGCATCCTCTGCTACTCAGGGGGCTTTTCTTCTTACTCTTTGCACTGTATCACAGAGCAAAAATTCCGCAGTGACGATGTTTGACTTTCTTTTGTGCATAAAGTAAGTATGAATTATGTGCGTTGTTGCCGCTGAATCAACCTGCCAGGAATCGCAGGTGTTGAGATGAAGGGATGCCAGTCATCTGTTGGAGAAACCGAGCATGATGTGTGATTCAACCAATCGTTCTTCCCGTTTGCAAAGCTCACTGCGCACTGTGTCGCGTCTGGTCTCCGCCGGGATGTTGCTCGGTGCGACCATGGCAGCCGCGCAGGCCGTTACCCTGAATGAATGGGACATTTACAACTATCCGCAGCAGACCGAAGCCGTGGATGAAGCGGTAAAAGCTTTCCAGCAAAAGAATCCCGGTATTGTGATTCAGCGTTCGGTGCACTCCTTCGAAGACACACGCATTCCACTTAAACTGGCGTTGACTGCCGGTGATGGCCCGCAGATTGCCCAGGTGAATCAGGGTGGCGGCGATATGGGTTCGCTGGTGAAAGACAAACTGTTGTGGCCGCTGGATGATTACGCCAAAACCTACGGCTGGAGCACGCGCTTCCCGGATTCGATCCTGAAACGTAACCGCTGGTCAGATAAACAAGATTTTGGCAGCGGCAAACTGTACGGCGTGGCCAGCCTCGGTGAGATGGTGGGGTTGTACTATAACAAAGCGCTGCTGGATAAAGCCGGTGTCGCGGTACCCAAGACTTTGCCGGAGCTGGAACAGGCGATGGAAAAACTCAAAGCTGCCGGTACGCCGCCCATGATGTTGGGCCTGCTTGACGGCAACATGGGCCAGCAGCTGCTGAGCACCTTGTGGGAAGCGCAGATTGAGAGCAGCGACCGTAAAAAACTCGACGATCTGATTTATGACGTGGGCGGCACGTTCAAAGACGACAAGCTGGTAAAAGCCGCCAACCTGATGAAAGGCTGGAACGATAAAGGCTACCTGTTCCCGGGCTTCCAGGGCATTGGTCACGACGATGCCGCTACCTTATTCCAGAATGGTCAGGCCGCATTCCTCGTGAGCGGAACCTGGTATCTCGGCCAGTTTAAAGACAACAAAGATCTGCATTTCGCCGCGATGCCAGCAGGCGAGGGTGTGCAGCATCCGCTGATGGTGGGCGGCACCGATCTGGCGTTCTCGATTACCAGCACGGCTAAAGACAAAGCGCAGCAAGATGCAGCAGCGAAATTTATTGATTACATCGTCTCAGACGAGATGGCCAACCGTTGGCTGAAAGTCGGCTTTCTGCCTGCCGGCACCAGCAAAAATGCACAGATTCCCGCTGACAATCCGCTATTAGCGGAAGCGTATCAGGTGTGGGTCGCGCTCAATGAGAACGATGGTCTCGGCCATTATCTCGACTGGGCCACGCCAACCATGAATGCCGAACTGAACCAGAACGTGCAGCTGTTATTGGCGGGACGTCAAACTGCCGAACAGATGGTGGCAAACTTCGATAACAACTATCAACGTTACCAGAAAACCCTCAAGCACTGATGACGTTCGGCCCGGTGTAAGTAGCCGGGCCGCGAACAGGCCCGCAAGCGAGTACGGTTATGCTGAATAAATCTGCCTGGCGCAATGCGCTTTATCTTCTGCCCGCAGTGCTGGTGTATGCGGTGTTTTTGCTGCTGCCGCTGTTGGCCTCGTTAGGGATCAGCTTTACCGAATGGGATGGTACCTCATGGCCGATTTTCATCGGCATTGGCAACTATCTGCGCATGTTCCAGGACCCAATATTCTGGGTAGCGCTCGGTAATAATGCCCTGCTAATGCTGTTCTACACGCTGTTTCCGATTGGCGTTGGGCTGCTGCTGTGCAGTTTCCTGTATGAGACGCGCAATAATAAAGAGCGCAGCGTGCTGCGGATCCTCTTCTTTCTGCCGTACATCATGCCGATGGCGGTGCTCGGCGTGGTATGGCGCTGGCTGTATAACCCGGCATTTGGTCCGATCGATCAGTTCCTGCGTGCCGTCGGTTTGCCCCAGCTGGCGCTGTCATGGCTGGGTGATTTTACCTGGGCGCTACCGGCCGTCGGCTTTGTCGCCACGTGGTATTTCTTCGGTTTCTGCTTAGTGCTGTTTATGGCGGGCTTGCAGCGCATGGATCCCTCGCTGCTGGAAGCGGCCGATTTGGATGGATCATCACGCCGCCAGAAGTTTATGCGCATCACGCTGCCATCGCTGCGTCCCGAACTGCGTATCGCGCTGCTACTGACGGTGATCGCCAGCCTGAAAGCCTTCGATTTAGTCTACGTAATGACGCAAGGCGGACCGGGCACTTCCACCATGGTGACCAACATCTTTATGTATAAGCAGGGCTTTGACCTGCACTACTTCGGCTATGCTTCCGCCGTGGCGGTGTTCAGTATGATGATTGTTTTGATAATCAATGGATTAATTCATTTATGCTTACGGGAGCGTCACTGATGCGCGGCACGCCTTTTGCCCCACGCGCGCTGATCTGGATTGTGGCGCTGATGACCATTCTGCCATTTTTAATGGCGCTAATGACGTCGTTCAAAACCCAGATGGAGCTGTTTCAGGGCGTGTTCACTTTGCCCTCTTCGCTTAATTTTAAAAACTACGTCACCGCGTGGCAGCAGGGACATTTCAACGTCTACTTCATGAACTCGGTGCTGGTGGTGATTCCGGTGGTGATCTGCAGCGTCCTGCTCGGCATTCTGGCGGGATTCGGTTTTGCCTGGCTGAAGATCCCCGGCAAAACGGTCGTTGCCGCGCTGCTGGGTCTTGGCATGGTGCTGCCGAGTGAAGCCTTTATTATTCCGCTGTATCACGAGCTGCGCTGGATGGGGCTCACCAACACCTATCTGGCGCTGATTCTGCCGCAAATCGCCTTATCGCTGCCGTTCACCACGCTGATGATCGCCACCGCGCTGCAGCAGGTGCCGCGCGAGCTGGTGGAAGCGGCGGTGATGGATGGTGCATCGCGCCGTAAAATTCTTTGGGGCTTGCTGGTGCCGGCGATTTGGCCGACGTTATCAACACTGGCGCTGTTGCTGTTTATCTGGACGTGGAACGAGTTCCTGATCCCGCTGATTTTGGTGAATAAAGATGAGTTGCGCACCTTGCCAATCGGCATGATGTTTTTCCAGAACAAAAACACCATCGATATTCCGGTATTGATGGCGGGGGCGATGATTGTCATCTTGCCGCTGGTGGCGGTGTTCCTGGTGTTCCAGCGCAAATTTATCAGCGGTGTCACCGAAGGCGCGGTTAAGTAGTTGGTCGCCCATGATGCTGATCAACCGCGACGGCACGTGCGTTCTGTGGTGTCGATCTTCATGTCGTAACTGATCTGCATTACGCCATGGGTTGTCCATCAGCAAAAGGTTTGGTCGTGCGGCGCGTGCTGCAATAGCGCATCGCCGCTATTCAGGAGAACTGCATGCACGTTTCACTGGCTGATTTCTATCCCATCGCCGATGGCGAAACGCTCGATACTTACTGCTTCCAGCGCGCTTTAGATCATCTGGCGTCGCGCGGCGGCGGCACCTTATCAGTACCACCTGGTCGCTATCATCTCGGCACGCTCACGCTGGGTTCCAACATCCATTTGCATCTTGAAGCGGGGGCCACGCTGCTCGCTAGCTCGCGCGTTGAGGATTATCAGCAGCAGCTGGCGCAGAGCCAGGCTGAGCTGTCGCAACATGTGCTGCTCTATGCCTGTGGTCAGCGCAATATTCGCATCAGTGGTAAAGGGGTAATTGATGGTAACGGCGAGGCCTGGTTTGCCGCTGAAAAGGATGAGCAAGGTTATCGCCTGCCGCGTCCTCTGCGTCCGCGCATCGTGGTGTTTGAGGATTGCGAGCAGGTGACGCTGGAAGATTTCACCATTATTCAGGCACCGATGTGGACGGTGCATCTGGTGAGTTGCCGCCATGTGCATGTCGATCATCTCACCATTGATAACAGCATGAGCATGCCGAACACCGATGCGCTGGATATCGATAGCTGCGAGGCGGTGTTCGTGAGTAACAGCTATCTCAGCGCTGCCGATGACGCCATCTGCATTAAAACCACCAATAAACCCGCGCATCTGCGGCGTGCCGCACGACAAATCATGATCAGCAACTGCCAGCTGCGTTCTTATAGCTGCGCGTTCAAAATGGGTACCGAAACCTTTGATGATATAGAAGATGTCACCGTTTCCGGCTGTACCATCTTTGATTCCAACCGTGCGATTGGCTTGCTATCACGTGATGGCGGCCAGTTCCGCCGTTTGCTGTTTAGCAATATTACGCTGGCCTGTCGCCACGCGCCGCCCTGCCATTGGGGCAAAGCCGATGCGCTGTTTGTCTCGGTGCGGGCGCGCGATCCGGCGATAGCGCCAGGTCGCATTGAACAGCTGCAGTTCAGCAACGTTAGCGGTGTGATGGAAGGGGCAATTAACCTGCATGCTGAGCAGCCAGGACAGATTCGTGATGTGATGCTGGCAAATGTGCAGTTGTGCCAGGTGGTCGCGGAAGAGGCAGAGCAGGGACATTACGATGTGCGCCCGCCGTGTAATCCGGAATCACCGACCGGCATGGGATTGGACAATGCGTATAAACTGGATAGCGCATCCGGCTTAGCCTATGGCGTTGCCGCGTATCCGCATGGCTTGCCGGGCGTATTTGCTCGCGGGGTGGAGAATCTTCAGCTGCACAACGTGGTGATCGCCCGTCCGCAACCGCTACCGCACGGCTGGCATGCGGAAACGGTGCAGATTTTGTAGGATTAAATTTGTAGCACCGTTTCTCTGTCAACCGCACGCACCGTAGCGGCGCGATTTATCGCGCGTCTTGATGCCAGCACCGTGCCCATTCAGGCATTGCGCAATAAATTGCGCCGCTACGGTGCGTGCAGGTAATAATTTTTCCGCGCGGATTAATCAAAAAACATTACAACGCAGCCGCGATCGCCGCGCCCAGCTCTTCGGTTGAAGCGCTGCCGCCGAGGTCGCGCGTCAAGCTGTTGCCCGCCGCCAGCGTGCGCTCGATGGCGTCCAGCACCGCTGCACCGGCTTCGGCATAACCCAGATGCTCCAGCATCATCGCGCCACACCAAATCTGGCCGATCGGATTAGCCACGCCTTTGCCGGCGATATCGGGTGCCGAACCGTGCACCGGCTCGAACAGGCTGGGGAATTTGCCTTCCGGGTTAATGTTGGCCGATGGCGCGATACCGATGGTGCCGGTACACGCCGGACCGAGATCCGACAGAATATCGCCAAACAGGTTGCTGGCGACCACCACATCGAACCAGTCCGGATGCAGCACGAAATTGGCGGTAAGAATATCGATATGATATTTATCGACTTTCACTTCGGGATAGCCTGGCGCCATGGCTTCCACGCGACTGTCCCAATACGGCATGGTAATGGCAATGCCGTTGGATTTGGTGGCGGAAGTAAGGTGTTTCTTCGGCCGCTTCTGCGCCAGTTCGTAGGCAAATTTCAGAATGCGATCAACGCCGACTCGCGTCATGACCGTTTCCTGAATCACCACTTCACGATCGGTGCCGGGGAACATGGTGCCGCCCACCGACGAATATTCGCCTTCGGTATTTTCTCGTACCACGTAGAAATCGATATCGCCTGGCTGACGATTCGCCAGCGGCGCTTTCACGCCTGGCATCAGACGTACCGGGCGCAGGTTGACGTACTGATCAAACTCGCGACGGAACTGCAGCAGCGATCCCCACAGCGACACATGATCCGGCACCACATCCGGCCATCCCACCGCGCCAAAGTAGATCGCATCAAACTGGCTTAACGTTGCGAACCAGTCGTCGGGCAGCATTTTGCCGTGCTGCTGCCAATATTCGGCGCTGGCGAAATCAAACCATTGCCACTCCAGTGCAATATCAAATTTCTTTGCCGCTGCATCCATCACGCGGATGCCTTCCGGCATCACTTCTTTGCCAATGCCATCGCCAGGGATGACGGCGATTTTATAGGTTTTGCCGCTCATAGGGTTCTCGCAGGTTGCTGTTGATGTTCTGAAAGCAGTATAACCATGCATCTGTAGGAAATAATTAGCCTGAGCGATAAGCCAATGTTGAATAAAAGTAGAGAATCGCGCACCTCATCCGACGACCTGGCCTTCTTCGTGCGCGTGGCGGCGCTGGACAGCTTAACCGCCGCCGCACGCGAACTCGGCTTATCGTTACCGGCGGTGAGTAAGCGCCTGAGTAAGCTTGAGCAGCGGTTGGGCGTGCAGTTGCTGAAGCGCACCACGCGGCGGCTAGAGCTGACGGCGGAGGGCAAACGTTATCTCGATGGCGCGCGTCCGTTGCTCGACCAGCTGGCGGAGCTGGAAGAAGCGGTTAGCAGCCAAACGTCGGTGCTGCGCGGCTCGCTCAACATCAACGCCTCTTTCGGCTTTGGTCGGCGTCATGTCGCACCGTGCGTGTCGCGCTTTGCCACGCTGCATCCCGAACTGGCCATCAGTTTGCAGCTCAGCAGTCAGCCGCTCAATTTTCTTGATGCGCGCGTGGACATTGATATCCGTATCGGTGAACCGCCGGATGCGCGGCTCATTGCACGCAAGCTGCGGACTAATCCGCGCGTGCTGTGCTGCTCGCCGGATTACGCCACGCGCCACGGCTTGCCGGACAATATCGCGGCGCTGGCGCAGCACAACTGTATTCTGTTAAGACAATTTGACGGTGACTTTGCGCTGTGGCGTTTAGGCGATGGCACGCAGCAGCTTACGCAAAAGGTACGCGGCAGTTTCATCACCAACGATGGTGAAGTGGCGATGCAAATGGCGTTGGATGGGCATGGCATTCTGCTGCGTTCATGGTGGGATGCACAGCACAGCATCAAGCGTGGTGAATTGCTCCATGTACTACCAGAGTGGACGGCACCCGACGGCGATATTTTTGCCGTCTGGCAGTCTCAGCGTCAGCTGCCGGCGCGGATTAGTGCGTTTGTGAATTTTTTGCAGATGGCGTTGTAATCGCGATCGTTTCTTCTCACTTTTGCTCGGTTAGCAGGGGAGATTTACACTTAAAAGCAGAATTGTTCCCTGGCCGCTTCGCTTTATTTGCCAAACTCTGACTGATAAACTCCGGCAGCAACCAGAATCATCCCTGGTTAATCATTGTTCAGGCTAGATGCATTGACAGAACGCATGCGTTCTACCGGAGAAAAGTGCAGGATGGATAAAGACATTCTTAATACCATAAATTCTCAGCACCTTTTTCCCGCTCAAAGCGACCGGCATATTATTTTTGGTGTTGACGGAAAATTCATTGCACATTCGCTAATTACCATCATGTCGTTAATTAAGCATGCCGGTGATGGCCGTTATCACTTTCATCTTATCTCTTCAGAATTATCTGCGATTAATATTGCGCATCTGGAAAAAATATTTGCCGGATCGCCACATGGATTAACACTGCATCATATTCAGGATAGTCTGTTTAGCGCCTTTCATACCACAGAGTTGTTCACCCGCGCGACCTACTATCGTTTTCTCGCGCCGCTAATATTGCATCATGCTGATACACTTCTCTATCTCGATGCGGATATGGTTTGTCTGAATCCTATTGACGAATTATGGCAGATTACTATGCCACCTGAGGTGATTGCGCTGGTGGTTGGTGAAATTGGAGCACTGCAACCTCAGTTGGCTGAAAATATTGGGCTGCGTGGAAAACGCTATTTTAATGCTGGCATGATGTTCATGGATGTTCAAAAATGGAACCGAGAGCAGGTAAGTGAACGTGCTTTCTGTTTGCTCAGCGAAAAGGGAAAACATTTCCAGTATCTTGATCAGGATGCATTAAACACCTTGCTTGAGGATCGTGTGATATTTACTGAAGCGCGCTTCAATACTATCAACATGCTCTCACACGATGATGAAGGTTATACGCAGGATGTGCCAAAAGATACCTGCTTATTACATTACGCGGGTGCCGATAAACCCTGGCAACAATGGAATCAACAATACGTTGGCCATTACTATCGCGATCTTTATCAGATTTCTCCGTTAGCCGATATTCCTTTTGAAACCCCTAAAAATGCTCAGCAAGCAAAGAGAATGTACAAATTTCTGTTCCGTAGCCATCAACGGGTTCGGGCACTCTATTGGCGCATTAAGTATTTTAAAATGAGGTATTTTTGAGTGCGGACTTTACGTATTAAGCCTCTGCTAAACGAAAGTAACGTTTATCAGCTTTGTTTTCTGTTGCTAACAATGGCGTTTGCGACCTCATTAGTTGTCCCCGCGTATCCTAAGAAAACATTCTATTTGGTGGGTTATTTAACCCTGTTTTTTTTGCTTGCTCAGGGCGTAAAAAGAAAAATCATTTTGGATAAGTGTGCTCTGCTAGTCGCCATTCCCATTTTACTGTTGGGTTTGGTCAGGGTCATTTGGTCGCGTATTTATGCCGATGCTTATTTCAGTGATGTCGTTGACAACTATTTTCAGGGCGGAAAGCTGTTCATTATCTCTGCTTTTGTCAGCTATTTTTTCATTGCGTGGCGCCACTGTCTTTCAGCTAAAGTCATGCGGATAAGTGTGTGTTTAATAATTTTTGGCCTGCTGCTGACGCTTGCTGCAGGCTTTTACGAGCATGCTCAGACTCAGCAACGCATTAGATTACTCACAGATTCAGCCGGTACGGTTTCATACCTCATGACGGCATTGGCGTTAACCGCACTGTTAATTGTGAATAAGGTGATAGTTGGTCGTATCAATCAAATATTGCTGTTCACGGCTATTTTTGTGGTGAATATGGTGTTGATGTTCCTCACTGAGTCTCGTGCGGCTGTGTTAGTGCTGCCCGTGTTATATCTGTTATGTTTTTATGTTGTTCATCGTTGGGCGGGGAAATATTCGCTGGTGATGTTAGTGCTGCTTATTGCCGGTGGTTTGTACTTCATGCCAAGCTCGATTATGCATCGATTGGACAATATTCAGAACGAGATAGACAGTTATCAAAAAAATAATGATACCTCTATTGGCGCGCGTTTCTCGATCTGGAAAAGTGGTTATCACAGTGTTTCATGGAGTTTACTGGGGCAAAGTCCTGATGATAGAACGGACAAAGCCCGCGCTTATATTAAAGCGAATGAACGCGCTAATCCCGAAGCGTATAAAAATGTGATGTATCACTTGCATGATGACTTCCTGGAAACCCTTTCACTACAAGGTATCGCGGGTGCAGTTTCTCTGATTATTTTTTATCTGGGTTTGATTTTGACAGCCATACATCGTCGGGCATGGGATATCCTACTGCTTCCTGCTTCCCTGATTTTATTTGGTTTGACAGATACGGTATGGATTCAAAGCAGTTCGGTGTTTATTCTGATGGCGTCGATTATAATTAGCTATGCGCTGCTGCAGCTTAAATCCATAAATAACAGGTAATCTTCAGGATGTTATTGGGTGCGCATTAATGCGCACCTTATAACATTCTTATCTCCTTAATCCATTCCTCGCAGCTTCATCCTCAGATATTTTTTCTTGAGGCTAAATCTGACTTTACTGTCCATCAGGAAAGAGGCGGAAGAGACATTCTCTATAGCTTGCTTCACCACACGTTTCTCATGTTCATCGCTAATCAGCGGATAATACTTATGCGCAAGATTGATCCAATGGCAAGAGAGCAAGTTGCCGTATGTTTCGTCGAGCACCGCATCCATCTGTTGTGTCGCTTTTATCAGCATCGATATTTTATCGGCATCGAGCGCGCTGGAGAGACTTTTCTCGCGTTTGAAATAGAGATAAGGCCCTAATTTCGTCAAAAATATTTTCTGACTGCCTTTCAGGATCGAGGGGAATAAATACGCATCCTCGTAGCAGGTGAAGTCAGGAAAGTGGTTTTCTGTTAAAAGCGAGCGTTTAATAAACTGACCAATAAAATGCGCCTGAATATCACGATGGATGAGGAATTTTTCAATGACCTGATGCTGCGACAGGGCGGTGACCTGCAAACCTTTCCACTGCAGTGGTTTGGTCTTCTTTTCATAAATTTCATTCAACGGCGTCAGCAGAATATCGGGTTGTTCTAGCTGTAAAAACCGCACGATGTCAGAAAAAGAGTTCTGCAGTAGCTGATCGTCACCATCCAGCATCGTGACATACTGTCCGCTGCATTTGCTGACGCCAAAATTTCTGACTTTGCCGATGTTGCGCAGCGTCACGTCAAAAATTTTCACATGGCTGAATGAAGTGGCAAAGGTGTGCATCAACTCGCGGGTATTATCCGATGATGAGTCATTCACCAAAACAATCTCGACCACCTCCTCAACGCCAGAGCAGGCTTTTTTTAGACTGCTTAAGGTCTCAGTAATATACTTTTCGCAATTGTGAGCCGTAACCAGGACGCTGAGAGAGCAGGGTGAATCCATAATTAGCATCTATCCGTTAAGGTTCAGAGAGCATTCATTGCTAACAAGTCTATCGCTTTCTGCGCTGAAGGGAATGAAATTGTGTTGCAGGTCTTAGCTAATCATACTCACAGCTCTGAACGTTGTTAATTAACGCAATCTAAACTCCCTTGCTCCGCCGCGATTTTACCTACTGCGTGCGTGCAGCAGCACGCTCATGCACTGATGCAGGCGATTTTGTTGTGCAGGTGAGGACAAGGTCGGCACTGAGGCCGACCCGGTTGAGAAATGCACAGTTGCGATTTACTCTATGCCGTTCACCAGCAACACGCGGTACTTCGCGCCTTTCAGGCGATGCGCTTTGGCCTCCTGATACGCCGGGCTGTAATACCAGCCTTTCGCCGCTTCAGCATCGGGGAACTCCAGCACCACCACACCTTCGGCTTCCGGGCCTTCCAGTGTTTCCAGCGCGCCATAAAATGCCAGTGGCGTGATCGGATGGTCACCCCGCGCCTGTCCCGCTTTTTCGGCGTAGGTGGCCAGCTCGTCTTTGTCTACGGTTTCGTCCTTAATAAACACCACATATGCAGCCATTATTTCTCTCCTCGCGCCTGACGTTTGTCTTCGGTGTTGTTATCAAAATCTGACGCATCATGACGTTCCAGCAGCTGATCTTGCGGCTCGGCGCCAAAGGCGCGATTCACTTTACGACCACGAATCACCGCCGGACGCTCGGCAATCTCTTTCGCCCAACGCACCACGTTTTTGTACGACTGCGCATCGAGGAATTCGCTGCCGCCATATTGATTGTTCAGCACCAGATTGCCGTACCACGGCCAGGTCGCGATATCGGCGATGGTGTATTCGTCACCGGCAAGGAAGCGATTATCCGCCAGTTGACGATCCAGCACGTCGAGCTGACGTTTCGCTTCCAGCGTGAAACGGTTGATGGCGTATTCAATTTTTTCTGGCGCGTAGTGATAAAAGTGACCAAAGCCGCCGCCGAGATAAGGTGCCGAGCCTTGCAACCAGAATAGCCAGTTCAGGGTTTCGGTGCGGCCCGCCAGTGAGGTTGGCAGGAAATGACCGAACTTCTCAGCCAGATACAGCAGGATGTTGCCGGATTCAAATACGCGCTGCGGCGGCGTTACCGAATGGTCGCTCAGCGCCGGGATTTTCGAGTTCGGGTTTATATCGACAAAGCCGCTAGAGAACTGATCGCCGTCGCCGATGCGGATCAGCCAGGCATCGTACTCGGCGTCTTTGGCGCCAACCGCCAGCAACTCTTCCAGCAAGATGGTAATTTTCTGGCCGTTGGGCGTCCCGAGCGAATAAAGCTGCAGCGGATGTTTGCCGACCGGCAGAGTTTTCTCGTGCGTCGGCCCGGCGGTTGGACGGTTGGTTTTCGCGCCGTTACCTTTGGCTTCCGGGTCCCAGGTCCAGACTTTCGCGGGCTGATACTGATGTTCCGACATAGTGGTTTCGCCTTGTTGTGTTTGTATTTTTGCTGCTATTGAGTGTAGCAGCGCGTGATACAGGCGATTTAACCGCGCTGGCGGTGAATGACAAAGTCGGATTATGTAAAGTTCTCTTGCGTAAACAGCATAAAGTCGACTTTGCCGGGTTGATAAGTGTCGGGGATGTCGCCCTCTTCCAGGTGACGCAACATCAGTGTTAAGGCGAGTTGGGCATGACGCAAAGTGTTTTGATCGAGGGTTAACGTCAGTACGCGATCCTGCAGTAGCCGGCGCGTGGTGCTATACAATTCGTGCGTGACGTACACCACTTTGCCGTCGAGACGATGACGCATCAGCGCCTCGTGCACCTGCGTGTTACCAATTCCGGTGTTATACAACCCAACAATCGACGGCGAAGCGGCCAGGTTTTTTTCTAACAGGCGGCTGATACGTTCACGCTCATCCTGACCGGCGAGAATCTCGCGCAGCTGCAGTTGTGGAAAGCGTTCGGCCAGCACCGCCTGAAAACCCTCAATGCGCAGGCGATGTGCCGCATAATCGGCGCGTCCGCTCATCAGTACCACTTCACCCGGCTGCGATAGCATGCTGCCGAGCATCAAACCGGCGGTGCGCCCGGCTTTGTATTGATCGATGCCGACGTGGCACAGTCGTGCAGCATCCGGCAGATCGGCGACCAACGTGATAACCGGAACGCCGCGCGCTTGACAGGCGGTGAGTGCATCATAAATCAGTGGGTTTTCATGGGCGAAGACGATCAGCGCATCCCTCTTTTTACTGCTGGCGTTGATATGCGCGGCCAGTTTTTCCGGCGCATTTTCTGGAATCAGCGTGCGATGCAGGCGCAGGCGGCGATAACCGAGTTCGTCGGCGAGTGTGCCAAAGTCTTGCGCCAATTGCTGGAAGAAGAAGGAGGCGTTTCCGCTGAGCAGAACTTCGATCTGCCATGGATGCCGATGCTCCTCGGGCAGAATGCGTTTTAAACCGGCGTCACGCGCCGCCTGCAGGATTTTTTTGCTCATGGCGGGTGACACGCCACCGCGATCGTTCAATACCCTGTCAACCGTGGCGACACCCACGCCCAGTTGTTTTGCCAGCTTGGCCAACGTCACCGCTTTCATGTTGTATGCATTTCCTTAGATCGGTCCTTTATCCCACCAACGGGAGAAGCGACCGATCGCGCTAATCATTACCCCAGCAATTCACGCTCAATCAATTCGCGCGTTTCAACCGCCTGATATTTCATCTTTTCCGGATAGCCAAATAGCGCCGCCGAGATAATCGACTCGCCGCCGACTTTAAACCTGCGGTTAGCAAAATTCATCTCGCGCAGCGCTTCAAACAGCGCATCGAAATTGACTTCGCCTTCACCCACTGCAACGTGCTGATGGATGGTGGCATCCACGCCCGGCGGGTTGACGATGTAGCGGCAATGCTTGGTATGGTTCATGGTATCGGCAATCAGCATATGCGACAGATCGTCACCGGCGTAATGCAGCATGTTCTTCACATCGCCCACGCCTTTGTCGTAATAGAAGGTGTGGGGGGCGCTGTAGATGTACTTCACATTTTCGCTGCGAAAAGATTTCACAATGTCAGCGGTCTCGTTGCTCTGCTCGCAGAAATCCCACGGATGTGCCTGAATTTCGACGCGGATGCCTTCACGTTCGATGATTGGCAGCAGCTCTTCCATCGAGCGATAGAACATCTCTTCACAGATTTCCGGTTCATTGGGATTACCCGACAGCTCGGTGTTGATCACCTGCACGCCCATTTCGACGGCAATCTCGATCATGCGTTTCCAGTTTTTCACCGCCGCCTGACGACGCAGTTCAT
Organism: Enterobacter ludwigii; assembly: GCA_900068845.1. Classification (GTDB taxonomy): domain Bacteria; phylum Pseudomonadota; class Gammaproteobacteria; order Enterobacterales; family Enterobacteriaceae; genus Pantoea; species Pantoea ludwigii_A. The sequence continues at coordinate 473,951 of CEFQ01000001.1, read as the reverse complement.
CCGGGCCAGACCAGCGATAAACCGTAATGAACGAAGAGATTTCCAGCCCGGTGGCACTCAGCGCGTTTTTGTATTCGCGCATGATTTCGCGGCTGGCCTTCGGGTGTTTATAGAACGGGTTGATCTGCGGATGCGGCGACTGTTCGATGTACTTGTAGCCCCATTCCGCCACCTGATGCACCATGCGTGTAATACCAAGATCCCTGATGACATCCACATCAAAAGCGATTTTCATTGTTTTCTCCTGAGCGTTAGGGGATTTCCCATTTATCGGTAAAGGCTTGTGCTTACGTTTTTTACGACCTTTTTTAGGGCAGATCGCGTTAACTGTAGGAAGAGCCAGCCGCAGCCTCTACTGTTTTTCTGATGGCAATCCCTCAACCAAAGCGCCGTAATCAGACAAATAAATATCAAACATTTATTCTGAATGGCACTGGAATGAAATTAGACATTTCATTTTTGCGAGTGCGATCAAAATACTGAGAGATTATCTATCAAATATAGCGATTTAATAATGATTCATGAGTGGTTACATTGGCGCTTTAGGGTCGGTTAGGGCATTATTTTTGATAATTTATTATCATTTTAATCTGGGAATGTGAGCATGAGTAAAATCACCCTGAACGCCATTGCTGCCGCCGCGGGTGTCGGTGTAGCAACGGTGGATCGCGTGTTAAACCGCCGCGCGCCGGTGCGTGCCGCCACTGAGCAGAAGGTACTGGAAGCCGCAAACCGACTCGGTTACCGCATGGGAGCAACATCGGTATTAAGCAACATCGCGCCGGCCTCGAACGAGACGCTGCGCATGGGCTTTATCCTGCTATCAAAATCCTACTCGTTCTATCATTCCCTCAGCGATGCGCTGCGCCAGCATACGCAACCCTTTCATCCGGCAGGCAGCGAACCGCTGTTTACCTGGCACGATATTGACGATGTTGCGGCGGTGGTGACCTCGCTGTATGCGCTGGCCGAGCAAGTGGATGCCATCGGTTTAGTCGCGCTGGATCACCCGCTGATTCGCCACGCGATTGAACACATATCACGTCAGGGCGTGCGGGTTTATGCGCTGTTCTCCAACTTTTCACCGTGCGGTCACGCCGGCTATGTCGGTCTGGATAACCAGAAAGCCGGGCGCACTGCCGCCTGGATTGCGACGCATTTGTTGCACCAACCGGGCGCGGTGGGTGTGTTGGTAGGCGACCATCGCTTTATCTGCCAGGAAAGTAATGAGATCAGTTTCCGCTCTTATCTGCGTGAACAGGACAGCGCGCGGCGGGTACTGGAACCGCTGAAGACCCACGAATCAATTGATGGCGGCTATCGTTCGACGCGTCAGTTACTGGATGAACATGCTGATTTGGCGTTGATCTTTGCGCCGTGCGGCGGTATCGAGGGCGTGATTCACGCTTTGCGCCAGCAGCCGCAGCGCAAGGTGGCGTTGATTTGTCATGGTCCGGTGAAAGAGGGCGAACTGGCGCTGATTGATGGCACCATTACGGTGATGATCCGCAATCGCATCGACGAGATGGCCATGCGGCTGGCGCAGATGGTGCAGCAGCACCAAGCTGAACCGGGCGATCATTTCACGCAAATCATCCTGCCGTTCGATATCGTGACGCGGGAGAATCTGTAGCGGGCGGGTCGCCCTGAATGGCGACCTGACAAAAGCGCGAATTTGTTGGTTGCGTCTTTGTGCGCGCCAAGCCTTGCCCTGGCTTGATTTGATAATTTTCTATCATTTTACTGATGTGAAATAACATGATCGCTATCAAAAAATGAATATTTCATGGTTGTTGGTGATGAAATATTTATTTGATACTTGCACCATCCATTACCGCAAGGAACGATCATGACCATTTATATTGCTAACGCGCCCTGTAGCTGGGGCGTCGATGACCCAAAAAACCCTTTCCTGCCGCCGTGGCAGAAAGTGCTGAGTGAAGCATCGCAGGCCGGTTACCAAAGTATTGAGCTGGGCCCGTGGAGCTACCTGCCGGTCGATCCTGCCGAGCTGCGTCAGCAGCTGGAAGCGCACCAACTGTCGCTGGTGGCGGGCACTATTTTTGATGATTTGGTGAGTGAAGCCAATTTCCCGGCGATGGTTGAACTCACGCATAACATTTGCCGCAACCTGTCTCTGGTGCCGACCGCCACCAAAACCCACGCGGATAACAAACCCGCGCCCTATCTGGTGATTATCGATTTTGGTAATCCAGAACGCGCCAAATACGCCGGCCAATCTGACAAGGCACCGCGCCTGTCAGATGTAGAGTGGCAGCGCATGATGCAGCACATCACTACGCTGAGTCAGATTGCCTGGAACGAATATGGCGTGCGTGCGGTTATCCATCCGCATGCCGGCGGTTGTATTGAATTTGCCGATGAGCTGCAACGGCTGGTGGAAGACATTCCGCATGAGGTGGCCGGTTTGTGCCTCGACACCGGCCATCTGTACTATTCCGGCATGGATCCGATTCCTTACCTCCGCCGCTACTGGGATCGCATCGATTACCTGCACTTTAAAGACGTTGACCACGCGGTGTGGCGCGACGTGATTGCGCGCGGCGTGGATTTCTTTGCCGCCTGCGCGGAAGGCGTGATGTGCCCGATGGGTAAAGGGGCGATTGATTATCCGGCGGTGCGCGCCTTCCTGGCGGAGCGCAATTATCAAGGCTGGATCACCGTGGAACAGGAGCGCGATCCGCGCGATGCAGAGACCAGCCTGCGTGACGTCACCGCCAGCCTGCACTATTTACAATCGGTCGGATTCTGAGGAGCGCAGCATGATTAACGGTATTAAAGCACTGGATCGTTCACTGCGCTGGGGCATGGTCGGCGGCGGCGGCACCAGCCAGATTGGCTACATACACCGTTCGGCGGCAACGCGTGACAATAATTTCACCTTGCTGGCGGGTGCCTTCGATCTCAACGCCGAGCGCGGTCGTGCCTTTGGCACCTCGCTGGGTATCGACGCCGAACGCTGCTATGCAGATTACGAAACGATGTTTGCGGCGGAAGCGGCGCGCGCGGATGGCATTGAAGCGGTGTCGATTGCTACGCCAAACAATACGCACTTCACCATTTGCCGTGCCGCGCTGAATGCCGGCTTGCATGTGGTGTGCGAGAAGCCGCTGTGCTTCACCGCGGCAGAAGCCGATGAGCTGGAACAGCTGTGCGCCGAGAAGAAGAAAATCATCGGCGTCACCTACGGCTACGCCGGACATCAGCTGATTCATCAGGCGCGCGAGATGATCGCCGCAGGCTTACTGGGCGAGATCCGCATCATCAATATGCAGTTCGCGCACGGCTTCCATAACGAAGCGGTTGAGCTTCAGAATGAAAGCACCAAATGGCGTGTCGATCCGCGCTTCGTTGGGCCCAGCTATGTGCTGGGCGACCTGGCGACGCATCCGCTGTTTATCGCTGAAACTATGGCGCCGCATCTGCAGGTAAAACGCTTGCTGTGCAGCCGCCAGAGCTTTGTCAAAACCCGCGCACCGCTGGAGGATAACGCCTTCGTGATGATGGAGTACGACAATGGCGCGGTCGGCACAATGTGGGCTTCTGCGGTGAACTGCGGTTCGATGCACGGTCAGAAAGTGCGCGTGATTGGTGAGAAAGCCAGTCTTGAGTGGTGGGACGAGCAGCCCAATCAGCTGCGCTATGAAGTGCAGGGCGAGCCAGTAAAGATTCTCGAGCGCGGCATGGGTTATCTGCATCAGAGTGCGCTGGCAGATGACCGTATTGGCGGCGGCCATCCGGAAGGGTTGTTTGAAGCCTGGTCGAATCTCTATCGCCGTTTCGCGCTGGCGATGGATGCCACCGATCGCGGCGATCATGCTTTCCTGCAGGAGTTCTGGTATCCCGGCGCGCATGCTGGCTTGATGGGGGTGCGATGGGTAGAGCAGTGCGTGAAATCCGCCGATGCCGGCGCGGTATGGGTGGAGTGCTGAGTGCGGTGCGGTGGTTAGCCAGGTCGCCATAAATGGCGACCCTACAATTAATGCGAACGCAGATCGCTTAGAAAGCGCTGCGCGCGCGGGTGCTGCGGCTGGGTGAAGAACTGTTCTGGTTGTGATTTCTCCAGAATCTGTCCCTGATCCATAAACCAGATGGTGTCCGCCACCTCTCGGGCAAAGTTCATCTCATGGGTCACGCACATCATCGTCATTCCTTCCTGCGCCAGACCGCGCATCACCGACAACACTTCGCCGACCATCTCTGGATCGAGCGCCGAAGTCGGTTCATCGAACAGCATTACTGGCGGTTTCATCGCCAGCGCGCGGGCAATCGCCACGCGTTGCTGCTGGCCGCCCGATAGCTGCGCTGGATAGGCATCCGCTTTGTGCGCTAAGCCGACGCGCTCCAGCAATTCACCGGCCTGACGACGAGCTTCGCTGCGCTTCACGCCCAGCACTTTCATCGGCGACATCATAATGTTCTCAGCCACTGAGACATGCGGAAACAGGTTGAAGCTCTGAAACACAAAACCGATGCGCGTGCGCAGTTGATTGAGACGCGTGCTGCTGCCGTGAATATCGGTACCATCAAACACGATCTGGCCGTCATCGATCGGCTCCAGCCGGTTAACGGTGCGGATCAGCGTCGATTTGCCCGAGCCGGACGGGCCGCACACCACCACCACTTCGCCGGGATTAATCTCGGCGCTCAGGTTGGTTAGCGCCTGATACGCGCCATACCATTTGTTGACCTGGTTAAACATGATCATCGGTCTCATGCTGTTTCCTTATTGCGAAGAGGTTTTAGTCAGCATCACCGCGGGCGCCACGCTGGAAGCTGGCTGCGGCGGTTGACGACGTTTCTGCGCAATATGCGCTTCGAGTTTATTGGCCAGCCAGGTGAGGCTGAAGCAGATGATGTAGTAACTCAGCGCCACAATGGCGAACACCTGGAACGGTTTGGTCAGCAACTGATTGCTCACCTGATTGGCGGCAAAGGTCAGTTCCGGCACGTTAATTACGTAGCCGAGCGTACTGTCTTTGATGATCGATACCAGTTGGCTAACCAGGCTGGGCAAGGTGTTGAACAGCGCCTGCGGCAGAATCACCAGACGCAGGGTTTTCAGGTGGCTCATGCCCAGTGCCCGTGAAGCTTCGTATTGGCCGTGCGGCAGCGCCTGAATGCCGCCGCGCACGATCTCCGCAATATAGGCACTTTCATAGATCACCAGCGTACACAGCATGGTGGCGAAGCCGCTGATATTGTGGCCAATCAGCAGCGGCACACAGAAGTAGGTCCAGAACACCACCATCATCAGCGGGATGCCACGCAGCAGGTAAACCCAGCCGGTGGCGGGCCAGCTCAGCCAGCGCCACGGCGAAAGACGCGCCAGGCCCAGCAGCACCCCCAGCGGAAACGCCAGCAGCACCGCCAGCACCGAGATCAGCAGCGTACAGAGCACGCCACCAATCGGACCGTTCGGGTATTGGCCCATTAACAGCAGCATGCCGTTGTCATGCAAAATGGTGAAAATCTCAAACATCGCCATTACCTCGCATAGACGCGCTGGAAGCGGCGGGCCAGCAGTGCGCCAAGGCCCATCAGCAGCAGGGAGAAGAACAGATAGCCCACGGTCGCCACGATGTAGGATTCGAAGGTACGGAACGTTTGGTTCTCAATATCGCGCGTCACATAGGTCAGATCCGCCACGCCAATCACCATCGCCAGGCTGGTGTTTTTAAACAGCAGCACCGTATGGTTGATCACTGCGGGCAGCGCGTTGCGAATGCCCTGCGGCAGAATGACGCCGCGCATGGCGCGCACATAGCTCATGCCCAGTGCGCGAGCGGCCTCGTTTTGCCCGTCGGGAATAGCGCGCAGGCCGCTGCGAATATCTTCGGCGAAGTACGCCGCCTGACACAGGCCCAGCGCGGTGAGGGAGAACAGGAACTCGGCGTTGTAGTTGTTGATCCAAATTTGCAGCGCTTCTGGCAGCAGTGTGGGGATGGCGAAGTACCACATCATCAACTGGATCAGCGTTGGCACATTGCGGTGATAAGAGACATAGGCTTTGACCAGCCCGACCGCAATGCGGCTTTCAGTCAGGCGGATGACCACCAGCAGCAGCGCCAGCACCATCGCCAGCAGCCAGGCACCCAACGCCAGTTCTAGGGTGATCACCGTTCCGTCAACGATCATCTGGCCGTATTGGCCGGTTATCACACTGCTGAAATCGAGAGCCATTCTGTTACCTCATGGTCGCAAATTACGCGCTGTGGTCGCCCGGTCGCATGGTGGAAAGACCGCCCGGCACCTGTAGCGTTGGGGTGATTTCGATATTGCCGATATTCACCGCCCGCGGTGCGGCGAGCGCGAAAGCGACGCAGTCGGCGATATCTTTGGCCTGCGGCAGTTCAAAGCCATCAATGAAGCGGCGGCGCGCCTCTTCGTGATCGCCCGAGACGTTACCGAATATATCGGTGGCGACGCGGCCCGGACAGATTTCGGTGATGCGCACGCGTGCGCCGTAGCAATCCACGCGCAGCTGGCGCGAAAGAGCATGCACACCGGCTTTCGTGGCGTGATACACCGAGTTACCGTTGAAGTTGTAGATGGCAGCAATTGAGGTGATGTTGAAAACGTGGCCGCGATCGCGTTTCACCATGCCCGGCACCAGCAAACGGCACAGATGCAGCACCGCGCGCAGATTGACGTCAACCTGGGTTTCAATCACGTTCTCGTCGGCTTCGAGGATCGATCCCGGATGCGACACGCCGGCATTGTTGACCAGAATGTCGATTTCGAGGTCTTTGCACAGCGCGGTCAGCGCGTTAACGTCGCTGACATCCACCGCGTGCGGAATACAGCCGGTACGATCGGCCAGCGCCGCCAGTTGTTCTTTACGGCGCGCCACTGCATGAACAGTGATGCCCTCTTTGCACAAGCGCTCAACGATCGCTTCGCCCATTCCCGCGGATGCGCCGGTTACCAGCGCGGTTTTGTAATCTGAAAATGGCATCTGCCTCTCCTCGTTATGGCGTCTTTTGACTGTATGCAGTTATGCCGCAAGGGCATAAGACATAAAAATTTTGAGGCGATAAGCGCCCCTTATAACGCTTGCCTGCCGCACTTCACCCGTTCCAACATGGCGCAATAAATTGCGCCGCTATGACATGTGTGGTGATTGCTCGACCCACACAATGTACATCTTGGTAGCGGCGCGATTTATCGCGCGGTGTTGACCTTATGCGTCCGACGGCGCGAATATCAGAATCTCCTCGTCATATTCCACCGCAGAAAGATGCTCAGCCGTGAGCGACCGGATCGTGCCACTGGTGGGACTGCGCACCGGCACATACAGTGGGCCCACCTGCACCAGCGCCACCACTTCACCGGCTACCATCTGCTGGCCGGGCGCGACAAAATCTTGCTGGCTATGCGGATGGCGGCGCAGCAGCGTGCCGGGCATCGGTGCGCCGATACGTTGTGTTAGGGGGGGGGTTTCCGGGGCGGGAACCCTTGCGGATACTGGCGCGGGCGCGGCTGGCGTGGCGGCGAAGGCTAACCGCACTGACCAATGCTTGCCATCGAGCGCCAGGCTGCTCAGCCCGGAGGATTGCATCTTGCGTGCCAGCGCGCGCAGCGTCGGCAGCGGTATTGCGGATTTATTCATGGCATTCCCGTCAAAGCGAAACATGCCCGCCAGAGCGGGCAAAATCGTAATTTAGCGCGTTCGCAATCCGGGCAGTAAGAGCGTTTCGCTTTGCGGTAATAAGCGGGACTTATCCCACTAAGGTCAGTGGATGGTTCTCAACGTTGCGGCGCGACATCAGCGACAGGAGGATCGATTTCACCGCTTCGGCCGGCTGTGACAGTGGCAGATGATCCGACATGCAGAACGACAGTGACACCTGCACATCCGGATCGACGATCTTCGCCATCCACGCATCCCCGCTTTTCAGCATCGCGCGCGCAGCGGATTCCGGCATGATGGTGGTGCCGAGACCGGCGCTAAGCGCGGCATTCAGCGTGGTTTGTGACTCGATCTCGCATTTGACGCGGTACTGCAGATTGTTGTGTACGAAGGCATCGTCGAGCACTTTGCGCATGATGTTATAGACGCGCGGCAGGAACAGGTCGTACTGTGCCACCTGTGCCAGCGGGATCTCTTTCACCGGTTGCGCGAGGCTGAACGGGCAGACGAAGTAAAGATCCTCTTTCATCAGCGGCATAAAGCGCAAGCCGTGAATGGTGCGGTGATCGTAAATTACCGCCATATCCATGCGGCCATTCATGATCAGTTCGCTCAGCGTGGTGCCGAAGTTCTCATTGAAGTAGAGCACGATGCCGGGATGCTGCTGTTGCACCTCCATCATCAGCGGTAATGCGAGATTTTGTGCGGCGGTGCCCGGCGCTAAGCCCACCGAGACGCTACCACTCAGCGAAGCGCCGACCAGCTCAATGGCGCTTTGTGCCTGCTCGCACTGGCGCAAAATCGCCTGCGCGTGGGAATAGAGCGTTTTACCGGCTTCGGTCGGCGTCACGCCGCGCTTGGTACGAATGAGCAGTTGCTGATTCACTTCTCCTTCCAGCGTAGCCAGTTGCTGGCTCAGCGCGGGCTGGGCAATATGCAGAATATCGGCGGCCTGCGTCAGGCTGCCCACATCCACAATTTTAACAAAGTACTTCAGGCGACGAAGATTCATTAACGCTTCCTCCAACAGAACGCATAGCGGTTATCAAGCAAAGTTGATGCCAAAATAAGCTTTCGCGAGTGAACTCAGACAGGAGGGTAGAGCCACACTGCCTCCTAAGGCTGATGCTGAGTGGGAAAGTTGCTGTGACGGCGAGGGTACAACAGCGGCCTTTGCACAGGTATGGTGCGATTCACTCATTAGATTTGGCGATGATGGGCATGAGCGTTGCGCGCTGTTCACCGGCACTCAAAGTAACACTCTATTAACATTGCGTCAGGCGCTGACACGTGACCGGCCGCGCATTTCCTCATCAGACTCGCCACCTTTATGGCGAAAGTGTGCGGTCGGTACAGTCATCGCTTTGTGTTATATCACCACAACAAAGCACTATTAACCGCCGCTTCGGGCAAAAACCTATCCTCTGGTAAACGTCGTGTTTGCAGCTCGCTGCAAGCCGTTCATGCTGACACTGAGCCAGGATAAACCTATGCCCGAGATAGCCGATCGATTAAAGAATGTCACCGTTTCTGCCTCCGTTGCTATGACCCAAAAGGCCCGCGATCTCGCCGCCCAAGGCATTGATGTTGTCGCGCTTTCCACCGGTGAACCCGATTTTCCTACGCCACCTCACGCAATTGAGGCCGCTTATGCCGCCGCGCGCGCCGGAGATACGCGCTATCCGCCTACCGACGGCACGCCGGCGCTGCGCAAAGCGATCCAGCTGAAGTTCAAACGCGATAATCAGCTCGATTACGATGTCAGCCAGATCCTCACCGCTGGCGGCGCGAAGCAGATCATCTTTAACGCGATCCTCGCGACCATTAATCCGGGCGATGAAGTGGTCATCCCTTCACCGTCGTGGATCAGCTATGCCGATATCGTCAAATTCGCCGGTGGCGTTCCGGTGGCATTGCCCTGCGCGCAGGAGAACGGCTTCAAGCCGTTGCCAGCCGATGTAGACGCGACCATCACCGACAAGACCAAATGGTTGCTGCTTAACTATCCGAGCAATCCCACCGGTTCGGTGGCGAGTAAAGCGGAGTTGCACGCGCTGGGTGAGGTGCTGCTGCGCCATCCGCAGGTGTGGATCATGACCGACGATATCTACGAACACCTGATCTATGACGATGTGCGCTTTTATACGCTGGCGCAGGTTGAGCCGCGTCTGTATGACCGCGTGCTGACGGTGAACGGCGTGTCAAAAGCCTATTCAATGACTGGCTGGCGTCTGGGTTTCTGCGGCGGCCCAGCGCCGTTAATTAAAGCGATGAGCAATGTTAATACCCAGAACAGCGGCGGCGTTTGCACCTTAACCCAGGCAGCGGCGGTGGCGGTGCTGGAAGGCCCGCAGGATCTGTTGCAGGCGCGCGCACACATTTATCGTCAGCGCCGCGATTACGTGCTGGAGCGCCTGACGTCGATTGACGGCTTGCGCTGCCATAAACCGCAGGGCGCGTTTTATCTGTTTGTGAATATCGCGGGCTACATCGGCAAAACCAGTGCCGGTGGTCGGTTGATCATGAATGATGCCGATTTTGTGCTGGCGTTGATTGAGGAGCAGCACGTGGTGACAGTGCAGGGCGCGGCGTACGGCATGAGCCCGTTTATCCGGTTGTCGTATGCCACGAGCATGGAGCGGTTAGAGACGGGATGCGATCGCATTGCGGCGTTTTGCGACAGCTGTCGCTGAGATCTTGTTCGCACGGCGCGACTTTCGTTCGCCCTCGGCTGGGTCAGTTTCAGCGATATCGTGCGGCGACCGAGCAGAGGGCGCCTGGCCGCGCCCTCAGCACTCCCCGGCCTTGCGCCGGCCCAGCCCGCCGCTGCGCGGTGCCTTCGCTCGTTCACGATGCCTTACGGACCGGCGGCGATTCGCTCCTGCTCAGCGCCGCCTCTCGCCGCATCCCTGCGGCTCGCCCTGGAATCCCTCATTCGCTCAGCGGGTCGGGATGTCGCCTCAACACCCGCGCTGTGACAGCAATGCGTTCTCTTGCTGCATATTCGCGGTCTGTTTTGTAGGGGCGCCATTTATGGCGACCAGGGTTATTGCGCTAACACTTGCGCGGCCGGGGCGACCTGATGGCCGTTGGCTTCGATTTCGCGGCGCACAAGGGTGGCGAGCGCCAGTGAGCCTGGCGTGTCGCTGTGAACCAGAATCGAACGCGCACGCACGACAATCTCTTCACCTTCAATCGTCGTCACCGTGCCGTGCTGCAAAAACTGCCGCACGCGGGCGCGCAGTGCGTGCTCTTCTTTGATCACCGCACCGGCGATGCCGCGTGGCACCAGGCGACCTTGCGCGTCATAGGCGCGGTCGGCCAGAAACAGCGTCAGCGTCTTCAGGCCAGCTGCCTGCGCGGCGGCTTCGATGATCGTGTCGGGCTGGGCGAAGATGATCAGATCGCTATTAATGCGCGCCACTGATTCCATCACCTGTTGCGCCAGCGCGGCATCGCGGTTGACGATGTTGCCCATCGCGGCGTGGAAACTGAAATGCGAGACCTGCGTACCTTCTGCAACGGCAATCGCCATCAGCGCACCGAGTTGATACGCCACCTGCTGGCAAATCTCTTCGGCACTAAACGGCAGCTCGCGCCGGCCAAAACCCTGGCGATCGGGCAGGCCGGGATGCGCGCCAATGCCTACACCGTGCTCTTTCGCCAGCCGCACCATGTTGGTCATGATCGCCGGATCGCCAGCGTGGAAACCGCAGGCAATATTGGCCGACGACACCACTTTCATCAGGGCAGCGTCATCGCACAGCTGGTAAACACCAAAGCCTTCGCCCATATCGGAATTCACATCAATCTTCATGGTTGGGGTCCTTGTGCAGAGTAAACGGTAAGGGCTTTACGCAGTGGCTGGCAGCTGAGGCGCAGCCGATTCAGCCAGCGCGCGACTTCCTGTTCGATGGCGATGGCTTCGCGCACATCGCTCTGGATCAGCTGGATCGATTGACCCGGCAGCACTTGCCCAAGCCGCCACAGATCCTGCTCGATCACGCCAGCGATCTTCGGATAGCCGCCAGCGGTGTTGGCATCGCTTAGCTGGATAATCGGTTCGCCACCCGGTGGCACTTGCACAATGCCGGGGATCAGTCCGTAAGATCGCATTTCAATAGTTTCTGACGGGAAGATCGGATCACCTGATAGCCGATAGCCGGTGCGATTGCTTTGCGTGGAGACTTGCCACGACTGATGCCAGAAACGCGCAGCATCGGCTGCAAACAGCGGGTATTCGCCGGAGGGAATGGCACGCAGCTGAATTTCTCCGGCGCTATTGCGGGGAAAACAGGCATGTAACGCGCTGTCTGGCGGTTCGATGCCGATGCCGCTGTGGGGAAGTGCCGGGCTGCGACTTTCGCCCAGCGACAGCCGATCGTCACGCTGTAGCGGGCGTCCTTCAACACCACCGAAACCGCCGCGCAGCGCGGTACTGCGCGAGCCGAGCACCAGCGGCACATCAATCCCGCCGGCGACACACACGTAGCCACGCGCGCCGCTGCGCGGGTAACGCAGCTCCAGCACCTGCCCGGCGCGTACGCCACAGCCCCACCATGGCGGCAGCGGCGTGCCATCCAGCGTGGCGCGACAATCGGCGCCGGTCACCGCGATGCTGCTGTCCTGCAGAAAACGCATGCGGAACGGGAACAGCTGCACTTCAAGTGCCGCCGCGTTTTCATCGTTGCCCAGCAGTAAATTACCAGCACGCAGCGCCAGCGCATCCATCGCGCCGCTCACCGATACGCCCATGTGGCGGAAGTTGAAACGTCCTAAATCCTGTACCGTATTCAGCGCACCGCTCTGTTCGATCTCAATCACAGCTCAATCCTCTGCGGCAGAAAACGGATGCGATCGCCCGGTGCCATCAGCGCGGGCGATGCGGCCAGCGGGTCAAACACCACCAGCTCGGCAAAACCAATTGCGTTCCAGCCGTTCGGGCCGGTCAGCGCGGAGACACCCGCCTGCGCGCCGCCAATGGTCACGGTGCCTTTCAGCATGCTGAGCGACGGCACTTTCTTGCGCGGCGTTGCGAGTAGCGGATCCAAACCATGCAGATAACCGAAGCCCGGCGCGCTGCCCAGCGCAAACACCGTGTATTCACTTTGGTGATGTAAGCGCACCACTTCGCGTGCACTTAAGCCGGTATGGCGGCACACTGCCTCAAGATCGGTGGCGTGTTCACCGCCGTAATGCACCGGGATTTCAATCAGTTTGCCCTGCGGACTGATCGCCTGCGCCTGATCCCAGGCAGCATGCAGCTGCATGCGCACGGCGGTTTCATCGGCTGGAATATGACGGAACAGCACCAGCAGATTGGTGACGCCGGGGATCAACGCTTCAATTGCTTCGTCGGTATGCAGCAGGCGTGCCAGCGACCAGATGCGGCGCTGCGCCGGGAGATCGAAACCGCCCGGCGCTTCCACCAGCCACGCGCGTGCGCCGATGGTGGAGAGCTTGATATCAGAGGAGCAAACCAGCTCGGGGGCGCTGGCGGGTTGGCGGGCAGCGTGCGACGTCACGGGCATGGTTATTCCAGCGGTTCAAATTTCAGACTGGAGAGCGGCTGGACGCGCTCTTCGCGCACCATTTTGTATTCGGTGTTGGGCCCAATCCATGTATCCCAGATTTTGTCGATGGTGCCGTCATCGTCCATCGTCTTTAGGCTGCTGTTGACGCTGGCCAGCAGCGCCGGTTCATCACGCTTCATGCCAACACCGATCGGCTCCAGCGCCATCGGCTCTTTGATCATCGCCAGATTGATGCCGTCTTTTTTCGCCTGCGAAATGGTTTTAATGCCGGTCATGGTGTTGGTGACGAAGCCGACCGATTTGTTCTGCTCCAGCGCGAGGAAGGCGGAGGCCGAATCCTGGAACGTCACCGCTTTGCCGCCTTTGATGTGGATCGACTGTTCAGAGGTGGTGCCCTTAGTGGCGCTGATGCGTTTGCCCTGGAAATAGCTCAGCGGCTTGTCGGCCAGCGGTGCTTTCACCAGCAGCATCTCTTTGGCGACGTAGTAGGGATCGCTGAACTGAATCTGGTTACCGCGGGTTTTGGTGTAGGCAAGGTTAGCGATCAATACGTCGGCGCGACCGGTAGCAATTACCGCAATACGCGCTTCCACCGAGGTGGGCACCAGCGTCAGTTTGACGTTCATCTGCTTCGCCAGCGCGTTACACAGATCGATATCCATGCCCACCAGCTGACGCGTTTTCGGATCCGGAGAAGAGAAGGGCGGCACATCTGAATAGACCGCGCACTTTAGCTCGCCGCTGGATTTGATGTTCGCCATCATGTCTGCATGCGCAGCCGAAACAGCCAGCAGCGGCAGCAGTGTCAGCCCGATGGTGGTAAGTCTTTTCATGGTCATGTGATCTTCCTCAATGATGAATACCACGGCGTCACCGGGACGGAGCGCCTGATTTCTCGCTTATATGGACTATATCGGCTTTGTTTTCAGACGAAAAAGAGGGAAACCCTGTCGTGCAATAGCAAAAAAATATGGCTAAGCGGCGCATAAGTTCTTTCTATTCGGGCAGAGCAAAAAAGTGTTATCCAGCGCACAATTTTCTCGCCAGTCTGATCGCATGTCCTCTCGGCAGTCCCGCCGGTTGCATGTGGTAGAGAGAAGTGAACAAGCATGAATGCCCGATTAGGCGTGATATTGAAGATACTGGCCGCGCTGTGCGCCACCTTGATGCTGGCGTGTGTGAAGGGGCTGAACGGTGCCATTCCCACTGGCGAAGTGATTTTTTTCCGCAGTTTTATCGCGCTGTTTCCGCTGCTAATTTGGCTGAAAATACAGGGTGACGTGCTGGAAAACCTTAAGACGCGTAACCTGTTTGGTCACTTTATACGTGGCTTCTCTGGCACAGGCGGCATGTATTTTAACTACCTGGCGCTGGTCTATATCTCACTCGCTGATGCCACGGCGCTAAGCTATGCCGCGCCGCTGTTTACCGTGATCATGGCGGCCATGTTGCTGAAAGAGCGGGTGCGGGTTTCGCGCTGGATAGCGGTAGTCGTGGGATTATCCGGCATTTTGATCATGCTCTCTTCCAGTCTGAGCACCAGCGTAGCGCTGTTTTCTCAGGGTGCCAGCAACGCGACGGCGAGCCTAGGTGTGGCATTCGCGCTGATTGCGGCGCTCTGTTCCGCGACCTCCAACGTGCAAATCCGTTTCCTTAACGGCATCGAAAAGCCGGGCGCGATTGTGTTCTATTTTTCTGTAATGACGACCCTTATTGGCCTGGCGACAGCGCTGTTTGGCTGGAGCAAACCCAGCGCGTTACAGCTGTTATTGCTGGTGGGCTGCGGCCTGTTTGGCGGTCTGGCACAGATTCTGGTCACGCTTAGCCTGCGTTACGCTGATGCGTCACTGCTGGCACCGTTCGATTACACCACGCTGGTGTGGTCGATGCTGATTGGCTATCTGTTCCTGAATAGCCTGCCGGGCAGCACCACCTTGCTGGGCGCATCGATTGTGGCGCTGGCCGGGATTTTCACGGTGTGGCGTGAGAATCGCCAACGCAAACTGGCGATGGTGAGCAGCACGCCTTAACAAGGTGCGCATGAACGCACACCCGACAACGGTGTAACATGGGTATTGCGTTAACGAAATACATCATCAATGATTTCAACCTGCTTGATGCGCAGCGTCTCATCCAGCCAGCCACGTTCCAGCGCGCCGGTTTTCGCCAGCTCGAAATTGTATTCATCAACGATGAGATATGCCTGCGCCGCTTCGAGAATGCGCGCGGCATCCTGACGTGGAATCACAATCACACCATCCGCATCGCCCAGCACGATATCGCCTGGTGAGACGTGAATTTTGCCGCAAGCAATCGGCACGTTGATCTCGCCCGGACCATCCTTGAACGGACCGCCCGGCGTGTGACCGGCGGCGTAGAGGGGGAAGTCCATGCGTGACAATCCTTCGATATCGCGCACCGGTCCGTCCAGCACAATGCCTTCCATACCGCGCTGTTTGGCATAGGTCGCCATCACTTCTCCCATCAGCGACTGGCTGCGATCGCCTTCGTTCGACAGAATAATCACATCGTTTCGGCCTGCCATATCCAGCGCTTTGTGTAGCATCAGGTTGTCGCCGGAACGCGCTTTAACAGTTACCGCCAGGCCACACATGATCGGCTGGCGCGGCGTGGTTTTCAGGCTGATCTCCGCCGACAAGGCAGGCAAGCGGCTCATGCAATCCGCGACCACCGCAGCCGGTAAACGGCGAAAGGCTTCCAGCAGCGGTTCGGCATCGGCGGGACGGCGTAAATAGATTCGGTTTCCTGCGCTCATGGTTATTTTCCTGTAGGGAGTGATTTAATTAGTCGAATTGTGTTTCTGAATAAATAATTAAATTGGAGAGTACGGCGTTTTATTGTTTTGTTTGATCAGACATTACTTCAATGGTTAGGACGTTAAGCTAAAAATCAGAATAAGCAGTTGGTTACGGGCATGCGATCAAGTTTACGCGATTACGTAGGTGTTACGTATGGGATGTTACGGCTAACGGAGATAGGATCACGAATTAATATTTCATGAGACTTTAACTCACTGATTATGAATTTTATTGGATTTTATTATGGGGTAATAAATTAAAAGTATGAGCTGGGGATATATATATTGGCATCGATCAACGCTGGATCATCAGCGTACAGGGAAGAAAAGGAGGCAGTGGTTGAGATTAGCAAACGCAGAAAAGCAAAAACCCAGCCATAAGCTGGGTTTTCTAAATGTTGGTGCCCGGACGCGGAATCGAACCACGGACACGGGGATTTTCAATCCCCTTGCTGAGACTTTAGGTTTGATTTTTTCACCGGATTTCATGCAGTAAACGGGCATTGACGGAATAAGCAGGTGTACACCCGAACTAACTTCGGATGTGTATGATGAAAATACTTCCCGTAATTTCCACCAAAGGTGGAGAAGGCAAATCTACGCAGGCCGCAAACCTCTGTGGCTTCCTCGCTGATGCAGGATTGAAGACGCTGTTAATCGATGGCGACTTCGGCCAGCCCACAGCCAGCAGCATCTATCAACTCACCTATGAAGCGCCGTGCGGCATTTACGAGCTGTTGATGCAGTCAGTAGATCTCAGCAAATCCAGCAACATAATCTCCAACAGCTTTATCCCTAATCTCGACGTCATTATCTCCAACGACCCGCAAGCCCACTTGCTGACTGCGATGCTGCACGCGCCGGATGGGCGGTTGCGCATGCGCAATGTGCTGCGACATCCGCTATTTAATGAGTACGACGCCATCATCATTGATTCACAGGGCGCGCGTTCGGTGATGTTGGAACTGATTGCACTCGCCGCCACTGACACCACCATCGGCATAGTGAAGCCGGTGCTGCCCGACATCCGCGAGTTTCTGCGCGGTGCTATCGCGATGTTCGAACAACTGCGCTCACTCTCCTCCTACGGCATCGCGCTTCCGGCAATCCGCATTCTGGTGAATTGCATGGATTACACCTCGCTGGCTAAAACCACGTTGGGCCAGCTGGAGACGATTGTCAGCGAGGGGAAATATAGTCCCTATGCTGATGAGATCCCTGTGTCGCTGCTGAATACCCAAATCTACGATCTCGACATCTATAAGGCAGGTCACTTTGCTGGCGAACCTGCACACCGGTTAGAAACGCAGACGCGCCGTAAGAGCGATTCGGCACTGCAAACCATGCACAACCTGGCGTGTGAATTGTTCCCGGAATGGCGCGTTCAGTTTAATGCGCTTCTTTCACGTTCTGTGAAGGAGGTGAACCATGTCTAAGTCCAGCAATTACCCAATCGATATGCCACATTCCATCGATGCTGAACAGGCAGTGCTGGGCGCACTAATGCTCGATAACGATCGCTGGGATGATGTGGTTACGCTGATTCAACGCGAAGACTTCTTCTCCGGTCCGCATCGCGCGATTTTCAAAGGTATCGACGAGCTGGCCAAAGGCAACAATCCGTTCGACTTGATCACACTCAGCGAGCTGCTGGAGCGTCACAACATCATCGATCAATGCGGCGGATTTGCTTACCTCGCCGAGCTGAGCAAGAACACGCCGAGCGCCGCCAACATCCTCGCCTACGCGCGGATAATCGCCGAAAAAAGCCAGCTGCGTCAGTTGTATCTGCTTGGCAACCAACTTACGCGCGATGTGCAGCTTCCCAACGCTGCCGCCAGCAACATCACCGAAGTCGCCGAAAGCCAGCTGTTCAACCTGGCCGAAAAAGGCCATGCGCGCCAGCACCAGGAAATCACGGTTCTCGATGGCATGTCGCAGCTGCTTACCCGCTTAGAAGAGACGACTGGCGGCAATGGCATTACCGGCACGCCGTCGGGCTTTCGAGAACTCGACCAAATGACGTGTGGTTTGCAGGCAGGCGATTTAATTCTGCTGGCCGCGCGTCCTTCGATGGGTAAAACGGCGCTGGCCTTAGCGATGTGCGAATCGGCGCTGGATGCGCTGGAGAGCAATTTAGTCTTCTTCTTCAGCCTGGAAATGCCCGCTGAGCAGCTGATGATGCGGCTGGTTGCGATGCTGGGTCAGGTTGAGCTGAATTTGCTGCGCAGCGGCCAGCTCGATGATGAATGCTGGGTCAGAATCAGCATGGCGATGGAGCGCGTCACTGCCTGGAAAGATCGGCTGATCATCGATGAAAACAGTGACCAGACCCCGGCGCTGTTGCGTGCCCGCGCGCGGCGTTACATCCGCAAATACGGGCAACCGAGCCTGATTCTGGTCGATTACCTGCAGCTGATGCGCGCGCCTGAGCAGGAGAACCGCACGCAAGAGATATCAGAGATTTCGCGTTGCCTGAAGGCGCTGGCCAAAGAGCTGAAATGTCCGCTGGTCGCGCTATCCCAGCTAAATCGTCAGGTTGAATCACGCCCCAACAAGCGGCCAAACAACGGCGATCTGCGTGATTCTGGTGCGCTGGAACAGGACGCCGACCTGATTCTCTTCATCTACCGTGATGAAGTTTATAACGAGAACTCCACCGAAAAAGGCATCGCCGAAATCATCATCGGCAAGCAACGCCAGGGCCCTATCGGCACCGTCAAAACCGTCTATGATGGCCGCTACACGCGCTTTTCAAATGGTGAAAACAACTCCTATCACTTCGGTTATGGGAGGGCTCAGGCATGACAGCGATGGCAAAACAGCGCACTACCGACCTCACAGATGCGCTTTTAAAACGCGGTCGTCAGGCAGAGGCAACATTAACCGTGGCAACGCCAGATGCGCTAGGCAGCGAAATGCCAATGGTGCTGACGCTGGACCAGTTGCGCCCCAATCCAGATAACCCACGAACCAGCCGCAATCCACGCTTTGATGACATCAAGGCATCGATTCGCGCGCGCGGCCTCGATACCGTGCCGAAAGTCACGCTCGATCCCGATAATCCCGGCTCTTACATCTTCAGCGACGGCGGAAACACGCGTTACCAGGCGCTGAGTGAGCTGTGGGCAGAGACGCATAGCGAACATTTCTACCGCGTGCATTGCCTGTTCAAACCGTGGCCTGGTCGCATCAAATGCGTGATTGGCCATCTGGCTGAAAACGAGCTGCGCGGCGAGCTGAGCTTTATCGAGAAAGCGATCGGCATCCGCAACGCCCGCCAAATCATTGAAGATGAATCGGGCAAAGCGGTTTCATTGCGTGAACTGGCCACGGCGCTGACAGATCAAGGCTATCCGGTTAGTTACTCCAGCCTGAGCCGTATGGACAGTTGCGTCCGTCATCTCTATCCACATTTACCGGCGTTGCTGGAGTCGGGTCTTGGTCGTCCGCAGATCAACGCGCTGTTGGTACTGCGCAGCGATGCCGAGAAATTATGGAATCACCATGCGGCTGAAGCCAAACCGGAAGTGACGTTTGAAAACGTGATGACCAAAGTGTGCCCGCATTTTAATTCGCCGGAGAGCTGGTCGCTGGAGATGTTCCGCGACGAGTTTATCGGCGAACTGGTCAGCGCGTTGCCGCATCCATCGCTGAACTACGACCGCTGGCTGATTGAGCTTGATCCTAGTGAGCAAAACCGTCGCCAGCTGTTTGGCGAACCTGAACCGGTTGCACCGCAGCTGCAGCAGCAGAACCAGCAACCTGAACCGGAAGCAGCACCGCGCGCGCCTGCGCCGGTTCGCAAGCCAACGCCACCACCAACCGCACCAGGTGTTGCCAGTGGCAACACTTCCGAACCGCATTCCACTGTTGCCACTGGCAACACCTCCGAGCCGGGTTCTACTGTTGCCACTGGCAACACTTCCGGGGCGGTTTCTTCTGTTGCCAGTGGCAACACTCAATCAGCCGCCCCGGATTTCTGGTCCATCCCAACTCTGCAGGATGACGCCGATCACCTGCGAAATATCGCCTTTCGCCTTGCCTTTGAGCTGTCCGATTCGGATAGCGATGGAGAAGCCGTCATACCGGATAACAGTGCTGACTCGGCGGGCTATCGCATTGACGAAGAGCTCAGCGCCTCGCCGATTTCATGCCTGCTTTCCTCGCTGGCTGGCGGCGCATGCGATGAAGACTTACCTGACCTGATGCGCGAGCTGCTGATCGGCAGCAGCGATGCCGCGCCGCGTTTTGATGATGCCCTTACCCAAACCTTCATGAAGTTAATCCGCACGTTGCGGCGGCTGCGCGAGCTGCAGCGCCAGAGCTGAGCGGCATGTTTAGTCGATTGAGATTACTGAAAACCGGAGATCACGATGATGAGTAACAGCTTGTCTCAGGCCACCAACGGCCTGCTTACCCAGTTAGTGATGGAACTCAAGTCAGGCTACATCCGCCGCTGCGAAGCGCTGGGTTTGATGCCAGAAGAGATGCAGATGCTTCATGGCCTCACCATTGAAGACCTGCACTACCTGATGAACAGCCCGGTATCGGTGCTGACTTTCCGCATCCACCACGAAAACCTTTCACTGATGTTGCAGCAGGCACGGCGCGAGCAAAGACGCCTGCAGCGCATCGATCGCGCGCTGGCGCTCAACGGCTCTATCGAGTTGATGCAGCACTACTTTGGCCTTTCCACAGTGGAAGTCGCCGCTCGCCGCTCGCCGCCGCATGGCCGGTATCGAAGTGCGCAAGGGGCGCGGCGTGGTGCTCAACGACGAGGACAACGCCGAGATCTGGCGCAAGTGGCAGAAAGCCAGCATTGACGATCCCGACAGCGCCGATGGCCTCGACGTGATG
This sequence comes from Enterobacter ludwigii, assembly GCA_900068845.1. Taxonomy (GTDB): domain Bacteria; phylum Pseudomonadota; class Gammaproteobacteria; order Enterobacterales; family Enterobacteriaceae; genus Pantoea; species Pantoea ludwigii_A. The sequence goes on along the minus strand of CEFQ01000001.1, from coordinate 453,085 downwards.
ATGCTGTGCGCTGAACAGATGGATTTGTCGTTAACCGCTATCTGGCACGCCGTGCATGGCTGGCACAGCAACAAAAAGCCAGAGCCCGCAGCAATGCGGAAGATGGCATGAGTCAACGCAACCAGACGCTGACTGAAGGACTTGTCGCACCGGTCAATGTGCCAGAGCCCTGCCGCCGTAAAGCGGTGAGGCAACTGACGCTGTTCCGGTGCGGTAAGAACAACTTCACGCGCATCAAAGCGAACGGAGCGGACTATCTCAAAATCGACATTGGCCTGTTCTGGCGACTGCTAAGCAAAAACAGCGGCAAAGACTGGGAGCTGATGACGCATGAGAGATACAGCAAGGCGATCTGGAAATAGCGAGTGTTGTCACTCTGTACCCCGCGCGGGGTGCAGCAATAACAGCATTCACCCGATGGCACATAGCGATCGGCGGCAAAAGGAAATGACATGAATCTCCCCTCTGACAGCTTAATCGCTTTCACGATGGAAAAAATGCAGGCGCGCCTGGCGGAAAAGTCCAGCGACGATGGCGTCTCGCAGCTGCGCAGTGGTTTGCTCTATCTCGGCAATGTGCAGGATGCATACCCGCGCCAGCTGCTGCTTGATACGCGGCTCTCACCGCTCGATAAAATGGCGTGGATGATGATCAGGCTGTACGCGCAGCAGAACCACGGCGCAGTGTTTCCCAGTTATGACGAACTGCAGTTGCAGCTCGCTTCCCCGCATAAAGGCAAGGCGTCGCGCGAAACGGTCAGCCGCGTGCTGATGATGCTGCGACTTACCGGCTGGCTCAGCCTGTGCAAGCGCGTTCGTGACGATCAAGGCCGCGTGCGCGGCAATATCTATGCGCAACACGATGAACCGCTAACCTGCTGTGACGCCGAAATCATGGGCCCGGCGTGGCTCGATACCGTCGCTGAAGCGTGCCGCAGCGGCAATAAAACCATCAAGCAAACCGCGTTGCAGGTGCTGGATGAAATCAAAAATGACCCGCAGATGCGTCACTGCAAAAGCCATATTAGCCAGATCGAAAGTCGTCTGGGCAAACCACAAACGCCACAGGAAATGACCGCAGCCAGGAAGCTCATCTCCCCGGATTCGGTTTCCGAACCGGGTATAAAAACACTGAGTTCGGAAGCCGAACCCATTATACCGGCGCATTCAAATTCACTGAGTTCGGTTTCCGAACCCTCGCTGATACCAAGGCTTCGGCCCGGAGTTCGGAATCCGAACGGTAACGTACGTTGTTTTACACAAGGTGTGAAAAAAAACACGTATACACCGGCTGCACCACCATCGGAAATCATCCCCGAACGCTACCGGCAGCGTTTCAGCCAGGAAGATCTCGCCATGCTTGAACACCGGCTGGCAGCGTTGCCCACTGAGCAGACGCAGCAGCTGCTTCACCAACTTGGCCAGAATCTCGATGCCGGTTCAATCCAGAATCCAACCGGATGGCTGCTGGCGATTATCAAAAAAGTGAGAATCGGGCAGTTCACTCACGTTGCTGATTCGCCGCCTGTCACCGCACCGACCAAACAGTCACAACCTGAACCAGCGACGAGAGCATCCCGCTCCGCCGCTGACATCGCCGGGATCGTGCAATCGATACGCCAACGCCTTAACAGCTGACGAGCCAGATAACTGGCAGTTGTGTGAATGGTTTTACGATAGATGTTGCCTCAACGCTCCTGAAAACTGGCGAAGCATCATCAACTATATGGAGTGGGAAATGGCTGAAGAAAAGAACGAAACCGATACGGCCAAAGCGGGCGCGTTACGCTCCTCTTTGACCATTGAACTGCACTCGCATTATGCGATTCGATTATGGGAAGGCCGCAGACGCCAACCTGATGATCTGCGTGAACGTGGCAGGCCACAAATACTCAGCATGCCGCGCGTAATTCAGCGCGCCGGTTTGATGAGCCGTGACGCTGAGGGCGACAATCCTTATGCAGATATGGCGCTGCTGAAGCTGGAGAACGCGCTGGATTTAGCGACTACAGAGATTCAGAAATTAGTGGATGAGCTGGAGGCGACGCTCAAAGATATCCCCGCGCGGATCTCATTGACGGATGTATCGTCGGTGTCGCCGCTCAATATTGGCGTCTTCAGCCGCACGCCGCTGGGGTATCGCTGCGTATGGCTGCTGGTTGGTTACGATCAGCTGGCGATGAAGGTGTTTCAGGCATCTCATTACGGCCTCATCAGCGGCAAAGAGCGCGATGAAATGCTCAGCAATGGCGGCCATCTGGTGCGTAAAGTGTATGGCGTCGCGCAGCATTACCGTTCGTTCGCCGTAACGCGCGCCGATCTGGAGCAAAAGACGGTGATTGCCAGCGAAGCTGTCAAGTTGCTGGGCGACGTTGATCTTGAGGTGATGACGGGGAAAATGCTCTCCACCTTTTCACCGAACCTGAAAAAGCTGGCGGAAAATAGTGAAGCTTCTGAATAACTTTCTGGCGCTTCAGCAAAGCCTTTTATGTCCTCAGCGATGCTGATAAGGTTAACAGGCTTCGATGTAGCACCCCGTGACTGCGGGATGGTTGGATGTCTTTTACGGGGACAGAAAATCATCAGTCCGGCAGGCAAATCACCGCACATCCGATTTGGTCTGTAAGGCGCACGCCCTCCGTGAAAACCGCGCCGGAGCTTCAACTCCCGGAGTAACGAATACACCACCGGTCTGCGTGCAGGCCCTGAGCGCTGGCAATTGCTGGCGCTTTTTTATTTTCATCTCCGCAAAACTACTTTATCGCTGACATCCGCTTTTAGCGGCAGGACACTGGAACGGCATTATTGTTGTTGTCTCAACAACCAGCCAATGTTTCAGCAGCCTGAGAGAGACGCTTACGCGGTTGCCACCTAAAACTTCATGACCTGAGAGAAGTGCTGCTTTTGCAGTGGTCGATCCGCTCAACCTCTTAATGCGGATGTCACCTGTGTGATGAGGTTTTTTGTACTGACCAGCCAGCGCGGCATAGCTATCCGCGCTTCCTGACGAAAAGCATTTATCCGTCAGGGATGAATGTTTCTCCGTCACTATTTCCCACTCCTGGAGTAAACATCATGACTGCTACCACTACCAACAACGCTGCAAACAACACCAACACCACTTCTACCAAAGCGGAATACTTCAATCTCAACATCAAGGGCCTAGGTTATCTGAGCAACATTCGCAGAATTGAAACCCTCACTGGCAGCTTCCTCAGCGTGGTGATTAATGCGCTGAGCGGCCCCACTGACAACCCTACCTACGTGCGCTTTGATGCCACTGTCGCCGGTAAGGAAGCAACGGATCTTATAAGCCGCTGCCAGAAAGCCGTAGACGAGGACCAGAAAGTGCTACTTGGTTTTACTCTCAGCAACCTGACGTCTGACATTTTCACGCTCAACAAAGGTGATCATGCAGGCGAACAGCGGGTTAGCCTGAAAGCCAGACTGATTAAGGTCGATTGGATCAAGATTGGTCAGGCGATGGTTTATAAGTCAGAGAAAGCAGATGTTGGTCTTCCGACTAATCGCAAATCTGCTAATGATTATGTAGAAAATTCTTTCTAAATCATAAAAGCCCCTTTCATTTCACGAAAGGGGCTTTTCTATTTTAGTGATTGATTTAATTGATTTTTAATGAAATTAACAAGAGCATTATTAAATCAGGAAAGACTAATGAGATCATTTTTCAGATGACTTAACGATGACAATGCCTTAACTTTTTGCTAATACCTCAACGGAGCTTGGCAATGAGTAGCCTAGATGTACGACTTCACCCCGCAGGATATGGGGACTGTATTTTACTTACTTCGGGAAGTAATAACATTTTGTTTGATGGAGGAACGGCTTCATCATATGGACTCTGGTGTGAAAATATTCATTCATTAGACCAAATTAATGCGCTGTTTGTTACGCATTTAGATAATGATCACATCGGGGGCGTAATAAGGCTTATTGACGATAACAAAGAACATTCAAAGCCAAAAATCCTTAAAATTGAAAGGATATTTTTTAATGGTGTGGAACAAATTTTTGAGTGTGACATAAATGAAAGCAATGAAAATCAGCATGAATTTGTTAGTTTAGAATCATACTATTCAGATTCTGATGAATCTCAGGAAATCGGTTATAGCGAAGGCACTGGCCTATCTTATCTTTTGAAAAAATTCAAATACCCGGTAAATGACATTGTGAATGGAAAAGTCATTTGTAGGGAGTCAATTGATAACTTTGATATATTAAATTTTAACATCACAGTTATAGGCCCAAGTTTAAAAACGATTAAGAAATTAAAATCAAATTGGGATAATGAACTAAAGACTAACAAAATAAAAAACAGTTCATTAACTAAACAGCATGCGGCAGCTTTTGAAAAATATATTGATAGTTTGAAATCAGACGATGATGATGAATTGAGTGGGTATATTTCGTCTTCGGAGAAGGATACTCTTATTTCAATTGCTAACTCTAAATATATCGCGGATCAGTCGCTTGCAAATAAGAGCAGTATATGTGTTTTGGTAAAAGCACACGAAAAAAGCATACTGATGTTAGGTGATACTACGAGCGAAACAGTCATTGAATGGATGGATGAAAATAAAATATCTGAGCTTAAGGTGGATGCAGTAAAAGTATCACATCATGGTAGTAAAAAAAACCTAAACAAAGAACTTATTTCACGCCTTATTACTAAGAACTATTTATTCAGTACTGACAATTCAAAGTACTCTCATCCAGACATTGAAACATTAGCTCGAATAGTATATTTCTCAAAGTGTGATGAGGTTAACTTTCATTTCAATAGCAAATCAGAACACATTGACTATGGCTTGTTTGATTCTATAGGCGATAAGAAAATAACTTTCAATCATAAAGGAGCTCTCTCCTTATGAATGGCACAGAGAATGATTACAAGGTAAATTCGTATATCATTACGTTGTATGATAGCTCAGGAGAAATTAAATCTAGAGCTACTGCGTTTGCCATTACCTCTCAAATAATAATTACAGCAGAACACTTTATTAAAGAGTGCGATGGGGCAAGTTATATCCTGTATTTATCAGCAGATGATTATGCGCATCAAAATGGAATTTTTTTAACACACCTTTACTCAGACGATAAATATGATTTTGCACTATTCAATTGTGCGCCTGGGGTTTTGCCTTTATCAATTGATATAGGGATCTGTGACCTTAAGGAAGGGGACGAGGTATTTGGATATGGTTATCCATTAGAAAAGAGAAATCTCCCATCGAAATTTCATTCCGAAATCGCTTTAGATTTGAGAACAACATCTAGCACCGACTACTGCTATGAAATAATGCAATGCAAGAAAAACCTCATATCTAATTATCAAGGTATATCAGGGTCACCACTGTATTACAAATCAAGTATAGTTGGAATTGTTCTTTTCCAGCAGAAGAACACTACACTTTACTGTGTTTCATTTGAGTCTATTATTCCTAGAATAATAGAGAAAACCAAATTAGCTATTGATGTTAGTTCAAAAGAAGAAATTGACTACATACCAATGGAAACTCCAGAAGCTCCTTTTCATGTTGTACATGAAATAAACAATTTAACACCATCAACTAAAGGGTTGGGCGTTAACTTTAGCTTTAATCAATGGAATGAAGAGGAGTTTTCGGAAATAGCTTGTGAATGGTTAGCAGAATATGTGATACCTTCAAATGAATGGGGAGGTTACAAAAACAAGAGATGGTCTGCAAATAAATTAGCTAAAAAACACTTTAAAGTCAGAAATGACAATCTTTTTCTAGATTTGTTATTGCATATAGCCATCAGAAAAAATTATAAAACCATACCAATTGTGAATAAAATTTTCTCAATTGATGATGAAGTTGTACCTAGCTGCTCACATGTTGTAGTTAATAAAGGGAAAGTAGAGTTGTGGCTGGGGTCATCAAGTTTCAATACTTCGGCGTCAGATGCTATAAAGCAAGTAACAGACATTCTAGTAAAAATGATAACGCTAAATAACTTATCAGAGCGCTATGCAATTATAATTAATAAAGCTGATAAAGATTGGCCGCAATATGAGAAGCTAAAGGATTTAGGAAATAACAGCATCCCATTAAATAAGCGCGTTGATAAAATAATACTTCCCGTATTCATTTGCTATGAAGATGCCATCATAAGTAATTACAATGAGGAACGATTTGAATCTGAATTCATTGATTCCATGAACTTAAATCACAAGCAATTTATAAATTGCTATAACCATGGATTTATAGAAGATATAAACGTTAGACTTTTTATATTCCCATTAGGAAATTTCGAAAATTTAATGAATAGCTTTATGAAGGTATTAAATGATTAAAGCATATGATGTATCAAAACTGAGAGCAGAACTTGAAAGTAACACCCTAAATCCAAAGGAGTATTTATTAGGGTTAATTGAATTACACAATAGTCATTTGAACGAAAAAGAAGTACAGGACTTATTAATTCGATGCCTTGAAAAAAAGAAAATTTTTGGCGACTATAGCCATATCTTAGACAAGCTTGTTGAAGCCAGAGGATTATATCCTTACGTAGCATTCAATGAAAGCCTAGAATCTTCGATTAAGAAGTCGGTTTTATCTTCGGGGATAAAAAACGAAGATGGTTTTGATAAAGTATTTCATATAAAACAACTTCAGGTGTATAAATTACTTGAAGAAAGACAAAGCATAATTCTAAGTGCTCCAACAAGTTTCGGAAAGACATTGCTTGTAGAGTCTTTAATATCTTCTGATGCTCTGGATAATATTGTAATTGTCGTGCCCACCATATCATTAATTGATGAGCTCAAGAAAAAGTTCCATAAATATACTTTGGATAGACCTGGGAAGGGAAAATATAAAATAGTAACTCAAGTCAGTCAGCAGCAGTCTGATAGAAACATTTTTCTTTTTACTCAAGAGCGGGTCATTGAAAAGGAGGATTTTCCTAAAATAGATTTCTTTGTTGTTGATGAATTTTATAAGTTATCACCATACAAGGTTGATGATGAGAGAGGTTCTCGTCTTAACATAGCATTTAAAAAACTTCTCAATAAATGTGATTTCTTTTACCTTCTTGGTCCCAATATTAAAGGAATAAATCCTTTAACACTTAATAAGTTAAAATGCAGATACATTGATGAAAACGAATTTATTACAGTTGCAACTAATGAGCAAATATTCCCGTTATCTACTGGAAGTGATGAACTAAAAGACATACAGCGTGATACTTATCTGAAGTATGTTTTATCATTATCTCATAACCAGCAAACAATAATATATTGCAAGTCACCTAAGAGAGCTAGCCAAGTTGCAAAAAAAATAAGTGAATTGGTTGAAGTGAAAGACTCACCTTTATTAAATGATCTCTCACGTTGGCTTAAGGATACATTCCATCCTGAATGGTCGCAGTCAGATATTATTTTGAATGGCATATGTTCACATCATGCGAAACTTCCTCGCTCAATAGCTTCTTTATTTGTGGATTTATTTAATCGCAAAGAAATTAATATATTGGTTTGCACTTCAACCTTGATTGAGGGAGTTAATACTAACGCAAAAAATATAGTGATTTATGATGATTGCATTACCAGAAGAGAAAAGCTAGATGCATTTTCATATAATAATATAGCAGGTCGAAGTGGTAGAATGTTTGAGCACTTTGTAGGTAATGTCTTCTTCTTTGGTGAAAAACCGAATGATAGCCTAAACCAGATCGACATTCCTATAATTTCCAACAGTGAAAATGTTAATGACTCCCTATTACTTCATTATGATGAACCATACACTGAAAGTGTAAAAGGGAGGCTCAACAAGTATTTCGAACAGAATGATCTCAGCATAGATGTGTTAGTCAAAAACTCTGGAATACCTCCCGAAGAACAGCTTGAATTTGCACGCGATCTAATAACCAACTTCCAAACTTGGCATAGATTAATGAGTTGGAATAATATGCCATCAAGTACACAATTAGGCCATTTAAATAAAATGGCTGAAAAGTACTTTAGAATTAAAAGTTTTGCTTCTGGTGCAATTAAAAATGACGTTCAGCTCACAAGAAAAATAGTTTCAATATTAAAGGACGAGGATTTAAAAGACAATATTGACATGGATTTCGAATATTTCAGCGAAGAAAATGCTGACTTTACAATTGATGATGCCGTGTTAAGAAACTTTGATTTCAGAAGGAAGATAATAGGACACTACTACCCTCTTATCATTAATGCAATCAATAATATACAAAGTGAAATATTTAAGAGGTTTGGCTATCAACCTGGCAACTATAAATATTTCATTTCACGTGTAGAAAGTATGAATACGATACCTGCCTTAATGACTCTTGAAGAGTATGGGATTCCGATATCATTATCACTTAAAGCGAATCAATTATGGCACGTTAAAGAAGGGGATAGTTTTGATGAAGCTATGGAGAAAATTAAAAAGCACAAAGCTGAAAACATCCCCAATCTAAAACGTTCTGAACTTTACATGTTAAAAAATAGCATTGAATTTTTATAAGGATAATATGATGAAAAGATGGCTCCTAAGTAGGTTGATCCAAGAAAATCAAAATTTCAGTCCAGAATTTGCATTCATGGGCACAGTTAACTGGATTCATTGTTTGGCAATATCTTGTCCCAATCAAATCGACACTGAGGTTTTTCCATGCGTCAAATCGACAGTGCATAATGTGAATCATTCGTTTTCCGAAACGAATAGAGTGTTTGAATCATTATTTATGGCTCAGCATTCACTAGTCGCACTTAATTCAATTTCTGAATGTGTAATGTTTCCAAGCGATATATCAAAAGTATGTGTTTTTGCATGGAGTGATTGCATTATTAATTCTGCAAAAGCAATGTTGACTTGCTTTAAAGCATCTTATCCAGCTGATGATCAAGTTAATTCCTGGTGGTTTGATTTTGTGGAGTCAACAAGCATAATTCCTTACCCTTTCAACATCCAAGTGAAAAATTTAACAGAAAGTAATGTTGATAATTTTATTGCAAAGTCACGTTCAGGAAACACTCATACATTAAACAACGTTGCTAGAGATCGTGAGCAAGCCAAAGGAGGTTTATTATCCTACTTAAATGGCACTGCGAATTATTATGCAGAGCATGAAAAAGAAAACATGCTAGCTAGCAAATACTTCCAAGATAATCAATTAACTAACTTTAGAAAGAAGATAGCACAAGAATATAGAGATGATGTTTTATCACAGTTTGACGTCAATTTTCTATCATGTGTTCAAAGATTTAAAGGAAAAGTACTAGAAAGGGATTCAATTTTCCTTTCTTATGGAAAGGATCAAGATGAAAAAATAAGCGAAATGATCTCTGAGCTTAATATTATCGCCAAGTCATTTTTTTCCTTGGCAGAAAAATATTGTTCAACAGTGATTGACAAGTCTGAATGGCGATTATTCAAATCAGACTTAAACGAAAATTCAAGGCTAACAGAAATTTTCTGAAGTAAAACTATAGGGCAAGGTTTTATGCCTTGCCTTACTGAATAGGAACTTGCAAAAAACCTTTTCAATTAAAAATCATTAAACCATTAACATTAAACAATCTCAGGCTCATGCTGTTAAAATGCATTTAACTTGAGACCAATCTATGAAATTAATTATTTATCTAATCTCATGTATTTCAATCCCTACTTTAACTTTTGCAAGTAAAAATATCGAATCATCAACCTATGACACTGAATTGAATTATGATTTAAGCTCTAAGAATGAATATGAGTTTGCTTTTTCATCATGGGGAATTACTAAAGAGGAGTTTGAAAAATTCAAGTCCATTAAAAATGGATTAAGAGGAGTGCAGTCTCCTAACCTCGACCCGGTAAGTATTCTCGGTATTGAAGCCCGCAACGACGCTGAGCGCCGCCATTACGCCGAACTCTGGGTTAAACAAGAATACGAGCGCACCGAAAAAGAGCTCAAATTCCAGCGCGAAGTGGATGCTGCCTGGAAACGCCTGATGCCAAATATGCTGCCGGTGAATATGGGCAACGCCGCCGGTATCGCACACGACTCCGGAGGTCGCCTCGCGTTGTTCGTGCGCGAAGCAGATTGCCAGCGCTGCGATGCCAGACTCTCAGCTGTTCTCGCCGATAAACGTCCCGTTGATATCTATCTTGTCGATAGTGAAGGCAGCGATCAGAAACTCCGTAACTGGGCACAACAGCACCGCATTCCCGCCGAACAAGTCCGCGAACGCCGCATCACCCTAAACCACGATGCAGGCCGCTGGATGCGCTACGGCAACGGAATCATGCCGGTCCTTCTGCAGCAGGGGGAAAGCGGATGGCATATAGCAGCGTTCTAACCGTCGCGTTGTTGCTGAGTGCCGCCAGCTCTGTGGCGTCAACCAGCATGCAAAGCGTGCCGTCGGGTTATCAGAAAGTCGCTCTGCAGCATGGCGTTCCAGCTGAGTCGCTTTACTCGCTGGCGTTGGCTGAATCATCGCGCCAGCTGCCACACGGCACGCGCCCTTGGCCCTGGACAATCAACGTTGCGGGTAAAGGCTATCGCTATGAAAGCCGACAAGCTGCCTGGCAGGCGCTGCAGCAGTTTATGAAAATCCATCCGCTTAAAAGAATCGATGTCGGCATTGCACAGGTCAATCTCGGCTGGAATGGCCATCGCTTCAGTTCAACGTGGGATGCGTTTGATCCTTATCTCAACCTGAACGCAGCGGCGCGCATTCTTCGCGAGTGCTGGGAACGCAGCCCCGGCAGTTGGTTGAAAGCGGCTGGCTGCTATCACCATCCGGCTGGCGGTAAACCGGCTGCGCGCTATCGGCAGATTGTCAGCGAAAAGTTGGCCTCACTCTCGCCAATTCAATCCCGGCCAATCGCAACGCAGGCTCCTGCCAATCTCGCGAGTAATCAAACATCTTCAACCGAAATCATCTGGACAGAACCCCGGAGGCAGCAATGAAAAAATTGATGCTGGCTGGCGCGATCGCCGCGCTGCCATTTCTCTCACATGCGGAACTCAACGTTATCGCTGATCTCGGCGGCAAATCGGCAGCGCCGTTCTATGAAGGAATCAACGCTGAGCCTCAGCCGCAACAGCAGTCAATCCAACCTGATTACAGTGAAAGTTCAGTGTTGCCAGTGGCAACATCTGAACTCACTCCCGGCATCATTGAGCCGCGCGCGCTGAAACTGCCAGGAATTGGTGCGCTGTTTCTGGTTGGCGATGATGCTCAATCGCAGGAATGGCTATCACGCAACGCTGAACTGCTCAGCCGTCGTGGTGCAGTTGGGATGGTGGTCAACGTAAGCAGCTCGGCATCCTTGCAGCAGCTGCGTCAGATTGCGCCCGATCTGCAGCTCGCACCGGTATCAGGTAGCGATTTGGCGCGCCGCCTCAAGTTGGAACATTACCCGGTGCTGATCACCGAACATTCACTGAGCCAGCAGGTTTCAGCCCAGTGATGGGATTTGCCGGATTGCATGGAATTCCCCACGCAGCGCTGATGCTCCTTCCTTTGTTCTTCATCCTTTTTCTGGCTCTGCTGCGCGCTTACTGGTATTGGCGCAATCTGCATCACCCCCACGCACAGCACGCCTGAATCCTGCCAAAAGTGAGTCACTGCTATGAGCGATCGCTATGTTATTGAAGCGCTACTGCGTCCCGCAGTTGAGTTCAACACAACGCTGGTAGCCGCTACCGCCAGCTACGTTTGCGTTGCAGCGCCCTGGGCTGTCGCGCTGTCGCCATCGGTGAGTTATGTCACCGCTATCGGCTTTGCGGTGCTGGCCGCCGTTCGTGCTCGTCAGGGATGCCAGGTGATCAGGTATCGCCGAAATCTACGCCGCTTGCCGCGCTATGTGATGACCAGCCACCAGGTGCCGGTAAGTAATCACCGGCTGTTCCTGGGGAAAGGTTTTCTGTGGCAGCAAAAACATACTCAGCGCCTGCTCGATACGCGTCGTCCTGAAGTCGAAAAATATGTACAGCCAGCTAAGGTCCATCAGTACGCGCGCAGGCTTGAGCGCGCGTGCGAGCATTCTCTGCCCTGGCTGTCATCAATGATTTCAGCTGATACGCCGCTGAATCCGGTTCGCCCGCTGCCACCGGTTGGCGGCAATCCGGCGCTGCACGGCATTGAACCGAATGAGCGCGATGTATCAATGGATCTCCGAGAGCGCGTTGGGCATACGTTAGTCGTTGGCACCACGCGCGTGGGCAAAACACGGCTGGAGGAGTTGCTGGTTACGCAGGATATTCGGCGCGGCAATATCACCATCGTCTTCGATCCCAAAGGCGATGCCGATTTGCTAAAACGCATGTGGGCTGAAGCGCACCGCGTCGGTCGTCAGGATGACTTCCACGTTTTCCATCTTGGCTGGCCAGAGATCTCGGCTCGTTACAACGCGGTTGGCCGCTTCGGGCGCGTGTCGGAAGTGGCTTCGCGCATCGCCGGTCAATTAGGCGCTGAAGGTAACAGCGCCGCGTTTCGCGAGTTCGCCTGGCGGTTCGTGAACATCGTGACGCGTGCGCTGGTCGCGCTTGGCCAGCGCCCCGATTACTCGCTGATTCTTCGCTACGTCACCAATATCGGCGAGCTCTATCAGCGCTACGTGGAACATTTGATTGATAAGCATCTGCCGGAGCTGCGCAGTAAAATAGAGAATGGCAGCAATGTGCTGAAGGAGAAGGATTTGCCGCGCAATATGCAGGGGCAATCAAACGCCACGCGCATTTGGGCAATGGAACTGGCGCTGAGTTCTGAAGCCGGTAAAAAGCTCTATGATCCCATTCTTGAAGGGCTGCGCTCGGCAGTACGTTATGACCGTACCTACTTCGATAAAATCGTCGCATCATTACTGCCGTTACTGGAAAAACTCACCACCGGCAAAACGGCGGCGCTGCTTTCACCTGACTATGAAGACCTTGACGATCCGCGCCCGATTTTCGACTGGCAACAGGTGATTCGCCAGCGCGGCATCGTTTATGTCGGTCTGGATGCGCTCTCTGACAGTGAGGTGGGTGCTGCCGTTGGCAACAGTATGTTCGCTGATTTGGTGAGTATCGCTGGGCATATCTACAAGCACGGCATCAATGATGGCCTTCCTGAGAATGGAGAAGGCAAGCTGCCAATCAGCCTGCACTGCGACGAGTTCAATGAACTGATGGGTGATGAGTTTATTCCGCTAATTAACAAAGGCGGCGGCGCGGGCATCGAGGTGACGGCGTACACCCAAACGATTTCTGACATCGAGGCGCGCATTGGTAGTAGCGCCAAAGCCGCGCAGGTCACGGGCAACTTCAACACGCTGATCATGCTGCGCGTTCGTGAAAACCGCACAGCCGAGCTGCTAACCAGCCAGTTGCCTGAAGTGGATGTGTACTCCAAAACGCTGGTTTCGGGCTACACCGATATTACCAATCAAGAGCAAGGCACTGATTTCACCTCTAACACTCAGGATCGCGTAAGCATGGTTAAAACGCCGATGCTCACTCCTGCTGACATCATCAATCTGCCCAAGGGCCAGGCGTTCGCGCTGCTGGAAGGTGGCCAGCTATGGAAGATTCGCATGCCGCTGCCTGCTGCTGATAAAACCGATTTGATGCCCGAAAGCCTGCAGAAGATCGCGGCTGAAATGCGCCGCAATTACCGCACCAGTGAAGCCTGGTGGTCTGGTGCTGCTGGCGCAGAACCGCCGGGAGGTGAATGATGCCACCATCAAACACCACGGCACCGCCAGCGCGTGTTCAGCAGCCTAAAGAGCATGGTTTTCTGTTTAATCTGTTATGGGGATGGCCGTGGAAGTTGATTGGCATGCTGCTGGCGTCGCTGTTTTTCAGTCTGGTAATGGAGTACGTCGGCATTGCTTTCTTCTGGCCAGAACAAGGCGCAGCGCATAGCCAGCAGGTAATGCAGATCGAGAGCGGCTATCTCTCTACTGAGTTCACGCGCAGCCTGCTGCTGTCACAGCCTACGGTGACAGTCACTGCCTGGGTAACACAGGTTTATCAGTGGATGGTTGTCGATAGCGGCCTGCAGGGATGGATTGCCCAGCAAAATCAGGCAATGGAAAGCGGCGGCAATTCAGTTGCTGCCGGGTTGAGTGCCGGTAGCCGCTGGCTGGCATCGGCACTGCAGGAGTATTTGCTGGCAACAGTTTATGTTGCTGTGGTGACGCTGATCCGCGTGACGATTCTGGTGTTATCAATACCGCTGTTTCTGATGGTGGTGCTCGTCGCGGTGGTTGATGGTCTGGGGCGGCGAGATTTGCGGCGCTATGGCGCGGCATATGAATCCAGCTTTGTTTATCATCATGCGAAACGCTTCGTTAAACCCGCGTTCAATGTGCCTTGCATGGTGTATCTGTCGTGGCCATCGGCTGTGTACCCAAATCTGCTCTTGTTACCTGCAGCGTTGATGTTAGGAATGGCGCTGGCGGTGCTGACGGCATCATTTAAGAAGTACCTGTAAGCTGGACGGCAGCGTACAAAGCTCGACTTTGTGCGCTGTCGTCAGCAGGCAAGCCGCAGTGGCGGCGCGGCAGGGAAAGAATTAGATGCTAATATTCAATGAGTTAAGTTTATTGATTGAGTTTTAACCTACATGTATATTCTTCGTGAGCTGACAGTTACTAATGAAATGCAATCACTAAGGCAGATATGCTGTTAAAAGAAAACAACTTACACAAATCTCTTTTTTGCCACTAATTACTTACATGGGATCGCCGAATGACCAATACTCGCGACATATCGTTGGTAACGCTTCAGGATGTTGAAGAAGCAATACGACTAGCCAATGAGGGAGTAGTACAAAGGATTTCAATTGAAGAAATTAATAAGAGACATGGTGCAATTAGGGATGCATCTCGGTTACAAGCTTTAGTCACTATTGCTAGAAATTCTCAAGATAAAACACTTCATCTTTATGGAGGAAGTAATCTTGATAATAGTCTAGAAAGTCTATGTAGTTATGCACCAGCTTTAACCGCAATTCGCTTAAATACCTCTATTAAATTAGGTGGGGTTTCGGTAAGTCGCCGGAGAGCTCTACAATATGCAGTTGATAAAATGGTCAGTACTGACAATCAAAATTATCCTAATGTTGTTAAAGGCAGGATAATTGACCTGTGCTGCATTAGTGGGGCAGATATACAATATCTTTCACAGCTATTTTCAACTCGAGACTCTTCAGCTGTAAAAAATAGTTCCGCTATGAGTAAATCCTTGACTGATATATTGAAATTTATAGCAGTCGATGATTTTCATAAACTTGATGCAGAGCTTCTACGTGGTTTTGGTGTCTTTACTTGTGAGTTATTTAAAAACACTCAGGAGCATGCAAGGGTAGATACAAATGGTATGCGGCTTAGTAGTCATGTTGAAGGTATGATCGCTTCCTACATTAACTTACAATCTTTTGTCCTTGAAAATGATTACGATTCCAATGAAAGATTGACCGAGTATTTCAATTCCATTACTGAAGCTAAATCAGGGATAGAAAAAGTTAAATGTATTCAGTTGAGTTTTTTTGATACAGGGCCAGGTATAACTGGTCGTGCATTTGGTAAGAAATTTTACGAAGGAAATAGAAGTGATGAAAAAGAAGCTCTTCTGACTTGCCTAAAGAAGAATTTCACCTCTAAAAATCAAAGTGGGGCTGGGAATGGATACCCTACAGTATTATCCCAGCTACAAAGAATTGGTGGTTTGATTAGAATAAGGACTGGGAGGCACTGTATATTCAATTGTTTTAAAGGTAATAGATTCGATAACCAGAGTAAGCTATTTAACGATAATGAGTTAATGAACTTTGATTGTTGGTCTCAAGATAACCTTGAACTCGCCGTTGGAACAGTCGTGTCAATTTTAGTGCCTTTAAGGAATGAAAGTGGACAATCTCTTCTATTTTAATTTTCAAAAGAAAATATCCTCTCATACTATAGATCTACTTTGTGTTTATCTTTCTGACTCATGCCTGAAGGACACAACAGACTTTTTCTCTGCGATTACATTAGCCCTCACAGAATGCGACACCATTCCTGATGCTATAGTAGTTTATTACACGCAATCTCTTAGCGAAGACATTAATAATGCTTGGAATGACAACAATCAAAAAGAAATATTATTCACTCGATTAAGCAGAAAAAAACACATATACACTAAGTTTTTCTATTTCATTCAGATGAATTGCGATGGGTTTGAGATGAATAAATCCTTATCATCAAAGAATGATTTTTTTGTCCCCTCCAACAAAGATCTTTCTGAATTTTACAGAAAAGGTATTTTAGAACTGGCGGAAAAGAATGATGTTTTACACAATGCTCCCTCTGGTCATAAATTTAAACATCCTTCAGGAAAGATCCTCAACCTTTTTATACAAACTAAAGAAATTGCTTGTAATGAAGCTGAAATTCAATTTGTAGGAAGAGGACTTTGCTTAGTCCACCCTCAAATTTCATGGTCATCAATAAATTCAGTTTATATCGATTCCATGGGAATCTACTCTCTAGTGAGAGAGGCTTTAGATTTTTCAAATTCGAAAGCCACCATTAAAAACTTTCACTCTTATGAAGGAATTGAGAAATTGTCACGCCCAGCTGAGCTTGACGTGGCAATCATTTCCGCTTCAACATCCGGAAGTATGGCTAGCATATTGCTCGATAAAGGTTTTAAAAACAGTAGGATTATTACCTTAATAGATATAGAGCAAAGAAAAGATTTATGTTTAACCTTAGTAACGCTTAGGAAAGATAGTGATTTTTTGCATAAAGTTAATTCATCGTATAATTATGAAACTGAGATAGAGCTTGTAGGTGAGCAGTTTACTTATAAAGCAAAACCCCCAAAACAGATAACTATTAGCTATAAACACAGGCCTAGTGCATTAAAGGATGTTCTCGATACTTTTGCTATTGATGGTGTTAATGATATAAATGGACGATTAGATGCCATTAACAAAACACCATTAATAAGCCTTAGGGCCGAGAATTTACTCGCATGCGATAATTTCAATGAGTGGCTTGAAAAGGAATTAAAGTGGTCACTATCCTCCTCTGTAAATCTTATCGTTTTCAAAAATGATGGTGCATCTCATCATCTTGCAGAAAAGGTAAAGTTAATTATTGATGAGATTAGAAAAAACAGCTCTGATATATTAATATTAGAATCATCACAGTTAAATGAAGATACATTGAAAGACTGCAATGGGGTGCTTATTGTTTCGGCATTTTGTGGAGATGGTGGTGAATTACGGCAAATTAGCAGAGATCTCAGAGAGTTTGAAGATTATGTTATTCCTAGACATTTTTTGGTAGGAGTAGGAATACCTCAAAGCAACAGTGCTTGGAAAAAACTTCGTCTATTTTTGATAAAGAACGCTACAGATAGGGATTACAACTTTTCCGTCTGGAATGTATTACCACTGGGGCCGGATATTAACTCTGCTGCTTGGGATGCTCTACCAGAGTATCTTGCTGAAGTTCAAACTAAACCAAAGTTATCTGAAGATCCTCAAGAAGAAGATGAAGTCAACGAGATAATGGACCAGCTTGAAGAAGTCATAGCATCCTCGTTTAACAGGCTTTTACCTAGAACAAATGGGGGCAATCTTGAATTAACCTCTGGCTTTGTTTTCTTTGATAAAAAATTAGATAGTGAAATATCAAAAATTAAGCAGTCTGTAGTTTTGATGACTATTTCCTCAGTTCTTCAAGCCGCAAGAGAATATACGGAGCAAGACTTATGCTTGAGTCCTAGTAATTATCAATCCGTGGTTCTATCTCCTGAGAACTTCCTTCGATTTAATGATGACATTCTTCAAGCTTGTATACTAAGAGCTAGTTTGCCGTCAGAGTTAGATTACAGGTCTAATGCTGACTTAAGCATGTTGATGAGTGAATTTTTATATAAAATTTTCTCGAGGCATGAGCATCCATTCGGGTATGCCTCATTAGAATTCGCTGCGGCTTTAGCCACAGGTAAGTTACAACTTAGGAAAGAGCATTATGTGGATCTAATCCAAAAAACTTTAAATATCGAACCACCTATCAAAGGTGAACTCGCTGGCTTTATGTTGGCAATTAACAGCAAGTTAGTCAGTTAAATTATAAGTAACCCCCGTTAGCTTTCATTGAATGCTGACGGGTTTCGTTTCTTAAACTAAATTTAAGAGTGTTGATTACTATTATTTTGATTTATAAACTCATTAAGTAACGCATCATTCAACCTACCTTACCCATTAGAGGTTGTGTTGGAATGAAATGCTTTATATTCAGTGTGCTCGCAGTTTCAAATATATGTTTTGCAAATGAGTTTGACGAACTCGCCACCACCCAACGTCTACTCGACCAAGTCCAGCTCTCTCTCGACCGTGCCCGCACCGTGGCCGCGCAGTCTGACCCCAATAACCGCCGCCGCTACCTGTTCGACTACAAGAAAGCCAACGAAGACCTCAACACCATGCGTGCTGGCATTGACCGCTACACGCAGCCTTCCCGCGCGCAGCCGCTGGATTACGGCAAGGTCAGCGGTGACTACACGCGAGGCCGTCCGCTATGGCGATGACTGCCGCGCAGATCAACGCGTTTAAAACGGCATCCGGCAACATCGATATTAGCGTTCTGTACCTGGTGTCCGTTGGGCTACTACTGTGCGTGCTGTTTCTCTGGGCAGCATGGGCGGCGGTAGATGTCTGGCATGGCTGGGCAAATACCAAAGTTCGGGATGCCGCGCTTGCCCGATTTGTTATCCGTTCTGTGGCTTTACTGATCGTCTGCATCTGGATGTTCGCCAGTTAACGCAGACATTTTCGAAGTGCCTTTACCCGTCAAAGAGGAATGTTCCATGAAATCAAAGTTTGTTCGCCTGTCTCGTTTTAAAGACCGTCAGGTCATGCGTCTGGGTTCCGGGTTGATTCTGGCCTGGTTGTCCTGCAAACCGGCGCTGGCCGATTTGCCTTCGGTTGAAGCGCCGGAATCTAGCGGCGGCACCGGATTGATGGGCCAGATCAAAGGCTATGCGCAGGACTTCATCGTGTTCGCCGGTCTTCTGGTCTGTGCCGTGGCATTCATCAACGTCGCAACCAGCGCGGTGCATACATTCGTTGAAGTGCGCAACGAGCGCGCCACCTGGACCAAGTTTGGCTCCATCGTCGCAACCGGTGTTGTGCTGCTGGTCGCGACTATCTGGCTGCTCGGTCAGTCTGCCGAAATCATTCTGTAAGGGGATAAGCATGCGGACCATCCGTTTCCTGCCCGATCGACTGAATGCCGAACCTGTCGTGTTTCGCGGTTTCACCACGCCGGAACTGGGGCTGGCGGCATTGATTGGATTAGCGGTTGGAGGTGTGGTGTGTCTGCCGTTTTTTCCACTGGTTGGCTGGGTCATCATCCCGACCGGGATGCTGCTCATGCCGCTGCTACTCATTGCGTTTGGCGGGCGCTGGATGGCCCGCCTTAAACGCGGCAAGCCAGAAAACTACATCTGGCAGCGGCTGGAGGAGAAGAAGCGCCGGATGGGCTATGGCGACCGTTCTCTCATCATCAGCTCACACAGCTGGACTCTGCGCCGTACACCGAAGGGAGCCGGAAAATGAGCCAGTTCCGCAATGCTATTCAACGCAGCGATCAGCACATCAAATCACTGCGCATCGCCTGCGCTTTCCTCATTCTGTTGGTGTTGATAACGTCATCTGGCTGGATGCTCGCGCCGCGCAGCATGACCATTCATAACCCGCCAGATTTACGCACCGGCAGCACGCGCCCTTGGTGGGAAGTGCCGCCGTCATCGGTTTACGCCTTTGCCTTCTATATCTTCCAGCAGCTGAATGCCTGGCCAAAAAACGGTGAGGTTGATTATCCCGCCAAAATTCGGGCGCTGTCGCCTTACCTGACGCCGGGCTGCAAAGACTTTCTGGAAAGAGATGCCACCGAGCGCACCAACCGCAACGAGCTGATTGACCGCGTGCGCGTGGTGTACGAAATCCCCGAGCGCGGCTACAGCACCAAAAGTGTCACAGTGCGCGATCGTGACAACTGGGTCGCGCGGCTGGATTTGGTGGCCGACGAGTATTTCCATACCGAGCCGGTTAAGCGTGCGATGGTGCGCTACCCAATGAAGGTCACGCGTTGGAATGGCGATCCCGAAACCAATCAGTTTGGTCTGGCGCTGGATTGCTACGACGGCGTGCCACAACGACTCGAAGCCGCGCCGCCTGCACCTAAGCCTGAGCATAAGGGGATGTTTTAATGAATACGCTCACCAGATTGCATGTTGCCTGCAGGCTGATGTTCGCAGTGTTGCCAGTGGCAACACTTATGCCGGATCCGGTTCAGGCGGTTGAGTTGATGAAGTGGGAGCGCATCCCGTTACAGGTCACGTTAAAGGTTGGCCAGGAGCGCGTGGTATTCGTTGATAAAAACGTGCGCGTCGGTATCGCGCCAGCGCTGAAGGGCAAGCTGCGCGTGCAAAGCACCGGCGGCGCGGTGTACCTGAAAGCGAACGAAGCGTTTTCCCAGACCCGCGTCCAGCTGCAAGATGTGGAGAACGGCGAGATCATCATGCTCGATGTCACCGCAGGCGCGAAAGGCTCTGCCGAGCCGGTAAAGCTGGTTTATGAAGCTGGCGACAGCGAGGCTGAAGCCAGTGCTGAGCAAGCTGAAGCCGCCAAAGAAGAGAAGAAAGTCAGTTATTCTGCGCCGCTGCCGGTGCTGCTTACACGTTACGCGTCGCAGCGATTGTATGCGCCGCTGCGCACGGTTGAGCCGGTTCCCGGTGTGCGTTCACTGCCGCTGCATCTACCCAGCCGCGTTACCACGCTTTATCCCGCCGAACCGTTAGAGATCCAGCCTATCGCCGCATGGGCAGTGCAAAGTCAGAACGTGGTGGCGTTCCGCGTGCGCAACATGACCAGTCGTAAAATCGTTCTCGATCCCCGCTCGCTGCAGGGCAAGTTTGTCTCCGCCACTTTCCAGCACCGTTTCCTCGGTTTAGTTGGCACGCCTGAAGACACCACCATGCTTTACCTGGTGATGGATTCGCGCCCCGAAAACGCATTGATTCCTGAAGCGAAGGTGAGCCGCAAAGCGCGAGGTAAACACCATGCAAATTAAATCGAACACGCTGGTCAAAGTGCTGGTGCCGGTCTTCCTGCTCGCGGGCGTCGCGGTGGGCATGAAAAGTTGCAGCATCAAAAACGAGACGGAGAAAACCAGCGCCACGCCAGAAAAGCCCAAAGCGCTGGCTGATTTGACGCCTGCCGAACTTAAGGCGCTGGGCGTCGAGGGTGATACGCCGGAAGACACGTTGCGCACGCTGGTTGGCACGCTGAAAACTATTCGAGGTAAGCAGGAAACGTTGGACCGCCAGAACCTCAACCTGGTGAAAGAGAACGATCGCCTGCGCACGCGTAACCAGAACGTTGCTGGCCAGGTCAATGAAGCCGTAGCGAATTACCAGAAACTCGCCGAAGACCGCCGCCAGCAGCTGCAGCTGGAACAGCAAACCCTGACCAGCAAAGTACAGGAGCTGAGCAACCAGCTGGCCAAGCGCATGGCGTCTGATAAGCAGGATCAGAACAACAGCGATATTCCACTGGGGCTCGGTATGGATGATGTTGCCAGTGGCAACACTAACGATGGCGTGATGTGGGTTTCACCCAGCGACCAGCGCAGCGGCGGCACGGACGCGGGTTCAGCTCCCGCTGACGGCAAAGCGGCAATCGGTGGATTCCCGACATCGTTCCTCGGCGATAACGCGCTGAGTAAGAGTAAAATCAATTACGAGCAGAAGGTGAAAGGCTACTCCAATAGCCAGAAAGAAGAGGAAAGCACCGAGCCAGTTTATACGCTGCCGGAAAACTCCACGCTGATTGGCAGCAAAGGCATGACTGCCCTGCTGGGCCGCGTGCCGATTAATGGCACCGTCACCGATCCTTATCCGTTCAAAGTGCTGATTGGCCGCGACAACCTGACGGCCAACGGTATCGAACTGCCTGATGTGGAAGGCGCGATTGTCTCCGGCACCGCGTCTGGCGACTGGACGCTCTCCTGCGTGCGCGGCCAGGTGAACTCGATCACCTTCGTCTTCAGCGATGGCCGGGTGCGCACGCTGCCGCGCCCGGATAACAACGGCAAGAGCAACGGTCAGGATGGCGGCAAGAAGCAGGACGGCGGCATTGGCTGGATCTCGGATGAAGCCGGTATTCCCTGCATCAGCGGCACGCGTAAATCTAACGCATCAACTTACCTGCCAACGCTCTTCGCACTTTCCGGCGCAGCCGCTGCCGGTGAAGCGCTCAACGAAAATCAGCGTACCGGACAAACCAACGCCTACGGCGGCGTGACCTCCACGCTCACCGGTGATGCCGGACAGGCCGCGATGGGCAAAGCGATTGCCGGTGGCGTCGGTGATGTTTCCGAGTGGGTGAAACAGCGTTATGGCCAGACGTTCGACGCGGTATATGTACCGCCCGGCGCAAATCTCGCCGTTCACATCACGCAGCAGCTGGCGATCGATTACGAAGATAAAGGCCGCAAGGTGCGTTACGACTTCAGCGTGCCGGGTAATGCCGCGCGTATCGGGCTGGACTAAGGGGATTGCGAATGAACAGAGTATTTATGCCGGTCGCGTTCGCCGCGCTGGTGTCGGTCATTTCAGGCTGCAGCACGTCGAAAGATGAAATGCTGCCAGCAGGCGACAGCAACATGCTGGAGCTATGGCAAGGCAAAGGCGCAAGCGGTTCGGCTCAGCGCGGTGCGCAGGGACGTGAAGCACTGCGCCGCCCGCTGAGTGAAACGGAAGATCAGCGTGCCGACAAACTCGACCATTCATACAGCCGCACGCAGGAAAGCGAGATCACGCAGCAGTTCCCGCGCCTGCCAAATCCCGACATGGTGATGTACGTGTTTCCGCATCTTGCCGGTGGCAACTCGCCGGTTCCCGGCTACAGCACGGTGTTTCCGTTTTACAGCCAGGTGCAGTACGCCTTGCCGGGTGAGCGCACGGAGGATCTGTAATGAAATTTTCCCTGTTTAAAAAGGCCGTCTCAGAAACCAGCAACATCCCTGAAAGCAGCCAGCCGCAGCCACTGCCGCGTCCTGGCAAAATGACGGTGCAGGATGAAGCGGCGCTGTATCATACCAAACCCTCCATCATTGATTACCTGCCGTGGGCTGAATATCTGCCGGAAGATAAATGCCTGCTGCTTGATGATGGCGTTTCGGTCGGCGCGGTTTATACCATCACGCCGATTTCATCCGAGGGGCGCACCGCCGCGCGCCTGGAGGAAATCCGCGATCAGGTGGAAGATGCGCTGCAGGACAGCCTGGAAGAAGACGACATCTCGCCGTGGGTGGTGCAGTTCTTTTGCCAGGATGAAGACGATCCCTCGCCCTATCTGAACACGGTCAAAGAGTATGTAAAACCCTGGGCGCGCGGCACGGAATTCACCAACGCCTGGCTGGGTGAAACTGAGCGTCATTTGCGGGACATCGCCATTCCAACGGGCTTGTTCCGCGACACGCTGGTCACTGGCCAGCCGTGGCGCGGGCAGCAGCGCCGCACGCGCATGGTGATTTATCGTTGGGTGCCAGGCGCCGCCAAAGGTGTCAAAGACGTTCATGCACTGCCGCCCGTCACCATGCTGAATCAGGTTTGTGACCGGCTGGCGGCATCACTTGGCGCATCAGGTGTTGCCTGTCAGCGCCAGACCGGCGCACAAATTCATGAATGGCTGCTGCGCCTGTTCAATCCCGATCCGCAGCACGGCCTGAGCAAAGAAGCGTTTTATGCCGCCGCGAAGCATCATGATGCGCAAGCTGGCGAGCTGCCGATGACTAACGATTTTGCCGAAACGCTGTGGTACACGCCGCCGCGTTCAGACGTGGAAAATGGTGTGTGGTGGTTCGACGACAAGCCGCATCGCGCGATCGCCATCGAGCGTCTGCGCCGCCCGCCCGAGCCAGGCATGCTGACTGGCGAAATGGCACGCGGCGAGCACATCAACGCGCTGATGGATTTGCTGCCCGAAGGCACGGTGGTTTCACTGACCATCGTTTCCCAGCCGCAGGACGTGCTGGAAAACGACTTCATTAAGTTGGCCAAAAACGCTGTGGGTGAAAACACCGAATCCGGGCGCGTGCGCGAGGATGTGCGAGAAGTGAAAGAGTATCTTGGTCGCCGTCACAAGCTGTATCGCGGCGCGCTGACTTTTATGCTGCGCGGCGACGACCTGGCCGACCTCAACCGACGCCAGCAAAATATGTCGGCGGTGCTGCTTACCGCTGGCCTGCAGCCGGTGCGACCGGAATACAACGTTTCCCCGCTGAACACCTGGCTGCGCGCGCTGCCGATGTGCTTTAACCCGCAGAAAGATCGCCGTCACTGGTATACGCGACTGACGTGGGTGCAACATCTGGCGGGTCTGCTGCCAGTGACTGGCCGCGCGACCGGCAGCGGTCATCCCGGCTTCAGCTTCTTCAATCGCGGCGGTGAGCCGCTGACGTTCGACCCGATGAATAAACAGGATCGAACACAGAACGCACATATGCTGCTGTTCGGACCAACCGGCGCGGGCAAGTCTGCCACGTTGTGCGCAACACTTTCCCAGTTAATGGCCATTCATCGCCCACGTCTGTTTATTGCTGAAGCCGGTAACTCGTTTGGCCTGTATGCAGACTATTGCGAAAGCCTTGGCCTGACGGTGAATAAAATCAGCATTCGTCCCGGCTGTGGCGTCAGCCTGGCGCTGTTCGCCGATGCGCATCAGCTGCTCGACCTCAAGCCTGAACAGCTACAACTCAACGAAGCCGATATCCCGGACGCCGATGAAGACGACGGTGATGAACAGCGCGACATTCTCGGCGAGATGGAAATCGCCGCGCGCATGATGATCACCGGTGGCGAAAAGCGCGAAGAGGAACGGTTAACACGCTCTGACCGTGGCCTGATCCGTGAAGCCATTATGATGGCGGCTCAGACCAGCTACGACGAATCGCGCCAGATGATTGCTGAAGATCTGCAGACCGCGCTGTTTGCTATCGCCCGCGATAACAGCGTGGACAGCAGCGGCCAGCCACTGTTGACTGAGCGCCGCCGTGCGCGCGCCGATGAGATGGCCGGTGCGATGTCGATGTTTACCAGCGGATTTGAAGGCGAGCTGTTTAACCGCCCCGGTACACCTTGGCCGGAAGCCGATGTCACACTGATCGATTTGGGTACGCTGGCGCGCGAGAACTATGGCGCGCAGATGGCGCTGGCGATGGTTTCCCTGGTGAACACCATCAACAACATCGCCGAGCGCGATCAGTATCTCGACCGCGAAATCGTCTTTGCCATCGATGAAGCGCACATCACCACCACCAATCCGCTGCTGTCGCCGTACATGACAAAAGTGGTCAAGATGTGGCGTAAGCTCGGTGCCTGGCTGTGGATGGCGACGCAGAACCTGGCGGATTACCCAGACATCGCCGAGAAGATGCTGAACATGGCTGAATGGTGGCTGTGCCTGACGATGCCGCCTGATGAAGTGGAACAAATCGCGCGCTTTAAGAAGCTGAGCGATGAGCAAAAATCGGTGCTGCTTTCCGCCAGCAAGCTGCCGCGCTGCTACACCGAAGGTGTGGTGCTGTCGAAGAAAACTGAAGCGTTGTTCCGGGCCGTGCCACCCAGCCTGTACCTCGCTCTCGGCATGACCGAGAAAGAGGAAAAAGCCGAACGCCGCAAACTGATGAAGCTGCATAACTGCAGTGAGCTGGAAGCTGCAGTGATCGTTGCGAGCCAGCTTGATGCGGCGCGCGGCCTCAAGTCAGCCGCCGCTTAAACCGGGAGCTTTATGCTGGAACTCAAATATCCCATTCTCCGCATTACCACCACGATTTCCCTCAAGGCGGCGCGTACGCTGTTCACGCTGATGCCGCAGGGCGAACCGGAAATTCTCGCCAGCGATTTGGTGCTGCTCGACAGGCTGTGTGGCGAAATCCGTTCGCGCGTGAATCCGCCCGTAAAAATCACCAGCCATCCGCAGCGCGTCGGCAGTCGTTCCTGCCTCGCGCTGCACTTCAAAGGTAAGCTGTGCAGCTCGATTGATCTGCTTATTACAGTGAATAGTCACCTTAGCTGGCCAACGGAGGATGACTATCACCATCCGCGTTGGTACATGACTGTTGTAGACGCCGCCGATCTGTTGTATCTCCAGCTTTATCTGGCGCATAAACTTTCAGCAAAGCACACGAAATGACGCCTGTTTCGGAGCACTCTCGCTTGTGAAGTCGTGCCAAAATTTGCATAGTCTGCACCGTCCCCGACCCGAAGGTTACACTTACCTGGCGTAGTTGTTCTGCACCCTTTCGGGCCGGGGACATTTAATCCCGCTGCCCGACACAGAGTTGTTTGCTGTACTCGATTCACATCCGGCGCACCGTTATGGCTTCTCTCATTTTGTGGAGTAAGTCTGATGAAGTCGCTGATCCCACTCTTTTTCCTTTGCTCAATATCTCCCGGTTTTGCCGCCATTACTGTGTTCACCACGTCTAACCATCCGGCCATTAATGCTGATGCCGATACGCGCATAGTGTTTCTCGATGCGCCCGATCGGCAACAGAATGCAATGTTTGGCCAGCTCAGCAGTGAACCAGTAGCTGCTGCGCAGGATGCCAAAAGCGGCCTGCAGCGCATGAGCGCGGATCAACAGCAGCAGTTGGTGGAAGCCTGGCGCGGCGTTATCGCGGCGTGGAAGTTGGGAATTGAAAAATATCCGGCGGTGGTCTTCGATGATGTGGACGTTGTATATGGCACCACCGATGTGGACCTGGCGAAAAACATCCGGGCGCAAGGTGGCCATCCATGACGCGCGCGAAGCTGGCCACTACCGCGCTGCTGTTCGCCGCGATGCAACCGGTAGCTGAATCGGCGATCACCAGCGCGCAGATCATCGGAAGCGCGATCTCGCCATCCTGCATCAGCTGGCGAGTCAGCGGCATCTGTTACTGGTTGTTCTGTACGCCGTGGGGCTGCAAGGTGCGCACATCGGTCAAAGTAACGCACTTTATCCCGGAAGCCGTGGTGTCGGCGTATGCCCAACCCGGCGCGAATCCCTGGAAGGAGATGGCATTTGTAAGCCAGACGGCTAGCGGGCTTGAAAACGGTATGTACGGCGTGCCAGCCGGTGGCGGCAATGAGGAGCTGAAAGCGCCTGGTAAGCGCAAAACCAATCTGCATTTCAAATACGCTGACGCAATTGGCCATCCGGCTACTTCGCTGATTGGCGGCAGCATCTCCGGCTACTCCTGCAAGAGCGCAGCGACGCCACTGAATCCCTACTTACTCAGCACGCTAGATACGCTGGCATGGCGTAGCGGCATACCGGAATCGCTTTACCCGGAAGCACTGGTGCCAGGCATGCGCGAAATCGGCAGCCAGGCAACGGCCAACATGTGGGGCAACATCTATCCGCGATCGGGCTTTGTCACTCAGACCGACGACGACAAAGCCGCCGCCGTGGTGGCGCAGCGGGTCGCCGACATTATTACTCGTACCGGCCAGCCACACGTCTATCAGACCCTTAAAGGTAATCCGTCTCCCGGCTACTGGCCGCCCGGTCCGGTCGAAGAGAACACCGGCTTTAAGAATCACAAATGGCAGCGGCTCTCACCGCAACTCAGCGAAACCTGCGCCGTATTCCCGGACGGCGACTTCACTGTAGCCGTTGATGGCAATCAAGCCTTTGCGCTCTGGCAGCCCTACAGCTGCTGCAAGCGTCGCGGCCAGACCTTCCTTTACAGTACCAATTTTGGAGGTGAATCATGATCGCGCGGATCTGGTTTACGGCGTCTGCGTTGCTGCTTGCAACCAGCGCTCAGGCGTTTGATGTTTCACTGCCGCAGGTTCAGGACAGCAGCATGGGTTATGGCAAGAGCGCCAGCGGCGCGGTTTCTGACAAGCTGTTTTATACCCTCGGCGGCGGTTCAGTGATTTCGCAACCGGCGACGCGCAGCAACATGCGTAAGCTGGGTTTGGATGTCGGCTGGAGCTCAGATCTGCAGTGCGGCAACTTCGACCTGAAAACCACTGTCGGCAATCAGCTCAATGGGATGACCAACGGCTTCAAAAACCTGATGGGCGATGTGGTTCAGGGCGCAACCGGCGCAGTGGCCAGCTTGCCCGCGATGGTAATCCAGCGAGCCAATCCCGGCCTGTATGAAATGCTGACCAACGGCGTGTTGCAGGCCAATGTGGCATTCGACAAAGCTCAGCTCAATTGCCAGAACATGGCGAAGCGCATGGTGGATTTCTCCGACTCCAGCAAGTGGACGCAGCAGGCCGCGATGGACGAGTACAAAAAGCTGGTAAACAGCGGCGATGCGGATGCGATACGCGTGAACGATGCCGGAGAAAAAGTGACGGGCGAATCCGGCAGCAACTGGGTCGGCGGTGAAAAGCGCGGCGGTCGCGGCCAGCGCGCGATTCGCCCGACTCATGACCTGTCTGCCGCTGGCTATAACATGATGAATAATCTGCCGGTTAACAGCACCGGCAGCGTCAGCGGCGACAGCTGCACGGGTGGCAGCTGCGGTAAGTTCTCCAGCTCCGAAGAAGCCGCCGCAGCGGTGGTTAAAGTGCTTGGCGATCGCTCGATTCGCACCTGTAAAGATGCCGCACAATGCACCGATGGCGATATCGATCAGCAACCTGGCGCAAGCGTCGCCGGAACCGGCTTTTCACCGATGCTGGAAGAAGCCACGCGCATCAACGGCGAGCAACTGGTGAAGCTGGTTAATGGCGCGGAGAAGCCGAACGCCGAGAACCTGGCAAAACTGCGCACCGGCAGCCTAGCGATCACCAGCGGCGTGATAAAAGCGCTGCAACGTGATCCGGACAACGCGGCGCTGGTTGGCCGTCTGGCGGGTGAACTGGCGATGGCAGACACGGTTGAAACCGCGCTGCTGATGCGTCGGATGATTGTGACCGGCCAATCTGAACCGAATGCAGCCGCCATGCCTGAAGCGCTGCAGGAAGGCGATCGCCGCGTTGAATCGCTCGATCGGGAAATCAATGCGCTCAAGAATGAAATGGAACTGAAGCGCGAGTTGGCGCGTAACTCCGTGCTGACCATCATCGACCGCGAGAACAATCGCGCCACAACAAACCCGCAGCGCCAGCCGCATGAAAACACCGATTCGCGCTTCAATCAGCTATCCGCACCATCCGGGGAGGAGTGAGATGCGTAAATTCCTGAAGGTTCTCGCCTGCATGGTGTCATTCACAGCCATTTTCTGCGTGGTGATTGCGACGTTGTTGTCTGTTAGCCAGTCGCCAGATGCACTGGAACTGTTGATGCGTTGGTTTGAAAAAACATGGGTGCTCTGGCTGGCGTGGCGGCTGATCATTTATGCGGTGACGGCTTACTTCACCTTCAAGTGCTGGCAGCGCAAGAAATCAGATCCCGTGTGGCGGCGTGCCATTCTGCGCATCGGCGGTATTGGTGTGCTCTATATCGCCATTATGGAATGGGTACTTTATGCCTCAACGGGAGGCCACTGATGACGACGAACAGCTATCTGGAATTTTTCCTCACTCTGCTGGGTTGGATCATCAATAACGGCATCTGGAATCTGCTGATCGCCACCGGCCTGTTCGCGCTACCGCTGGTATTCAAAGTAGTGGGTATCTGGCTCAAGGTGCGTGAAGAAGGTGATGACGAGGGCAACAAAGGCAAGCTGTCACTGCCGCGTATCGAGAACGCGCTCTACAGCGCGTTTTTTGTGATGCTGGTTTGTTGCCTGCCCATCATCAACGTCAGCCTCGATAGCATTCAATACGATGAATCCCGCTCCAAGAGCTGCGGTACCTGGACGCCCAAAGCGCCGGATGAAAGCGGCTATTCGACAATTATCAGCAGCATGGACGGGCAAACGGCAGCAGCACCAATCTGGTGGGTGCTGATGCACAAGCTATCTAAAGGCATCACTCAGGCAGCTGTGGCCACCATTCCCTGCCGCCCGGATTTACGTCAGCTGCGCTTTGAAGTGCAGCACACGCGGATCAGCAATCCGTCGCTAGCCGCCGAGCTGCAGGACTTCACCAACGATTGCTATGCGCTGGCGCTCTATCTGTGGAAGCAGCAGGATCAGGGGCAAACGAAAGAAGAAGACGCGCTGCGCGATGTTGAATGGCTGGGCAGCAGCACCTTTTTGAACGGCAGCGGCTATTACGATCAGCTGCAATCCAAGACACCGCGCGCCTCATTCCCGTGGAACGAGAGCCGCGACAGCGGCAGACCAGACACCGGGCGTGGCGGCTACCCAACCTGCCGCGAATGGTGGTCCAGCGCCGATACCGGGCTTGAGGCGCGCGTAGTCGATCAGGCATCTCCTGGCATGTGGCTGCGCATGTCTGCTGCGCTAAAAATGATGGGCAAGGACAACGCTGAATATACAGAGAGCATTGTTCGACGCCTGGTAAGCCCGGAGAGTTTGACCGTTTCGCAGAATGGCCGCACCTATGCCGGTTATGGCGGCAATGCCGATTTCACACTGGATAACTCCGCCAGCCGCATTGGCGGGATTGCGGGAATGTCTTTAGGCAGCTTGGCTGCGTTTCCGGCGTTTGATGCGATGCGCCAGGCATTACCGATGGTGCAGGCGCTGTTATTAATGGCGATCTACGTAATGCTTCCATTGATATTGGCGTTTGGCAGTTATGAGTTCAAAACCGTTATTACTATCAGCTTTGTGGTGTTCGCACTTAATTTTCTGACGTTCTGGTGGAAACTGGCGCGTTGGCTGGACAGCTGGTTAATGGAAGCGCTTTATAGTTCTGATACGCATAGCCGCTGGAATGCTGCTGGGTTCCAGAACAGCTCTGATGATTTGATTATGAACTTTGTTATGGGAGCGATGTTTATTGTGCTGCCTGCGTTGTGGATGGCGGCGTTTGGCTGGGCTGGGATCAGAGTTGGCGGGATGGCTGAGATGTTTTCAAATGGGGCCAAGAATGTGCAGGGTGCAGCAGGGAAAGCTGGGGAGTCTGTTTCAAATGGTTTAGGAAGAGGCAAGTGAAAATATCTATCTGATGGCAAGTTCATTTATCTTGCTTGCCATCTTTATATGTATAAATTGTCGTTAAGCTAAATAACTCATAATCACAACAATTTAACTTTTAATAAATAATTCAGACAACACCAACTTTTACAAAGGGACTGCCGTGGCTACGCGGCTTTTTTATCAGTTTTCCAACGTACAATTCTCGAACTTCTTTAGCTGCAATTCGCCCAACAAATTCAAAACGATTCGTATCTGCAGGAATATCTAGATCACGAGTGAAATATTGTTGAATACCTGCCTTCACCCAACTATGAATTTCGTAGACTTCCATAATGAGCCCGCCATAAGTTGCATAAGCAAATTTAAGGTTATCGTCTTTAGGAATGTTTGCCCAAACCCCACGTGTAGACTCATATAATTCTAGTGGGCTCATGCCTGACTTATAGGTGCTATTGAGAAGAAAAGCGAGCCCGGCGTGTTCATGAGCGATTTCGGTCTCTTCTTTAAGTAGTAAATGTTGTAGTTCATCAAGCGTGATTCGCCCCATCAGAGAGCTGCTTCCACGAACTTTATTAGTCAGTTCTCCAACACCCAAGAGATCAATACATGTTGCTTCAACAAGTTTGGCTGTTGGCTCATCCATGCCGTGGCGAAGAATATCAATCCCCAGACTCTTACGCTCCAAGAGCGCTTTAATGCGTTCTGACTTCGGAGAGTCGTCGGGACGTTTTATATGGTCAAGGCAACGTTCTGACTTTCCTTTCCCAATGTAAAAAGGCTTTTTGAACTCATCGTCCATGTCATAAAAGGCATATACATAGAACTTAGCCATATCTAAAGATTTCTTGTATTTTGAAACGTCCTTCATTATTTCCCTTCCTAATCCCCAAGTGCGTTTATTTGTTATCGGCAAAGAAAGTGAGAACTTAAGCATTTGGTTGATGTGCTGATTTAAATCGCCTCTTTTGAAATCAAATCGGAGATCAATTTGAAATGTTCACTCCGACTTTTTAAAAAATATTATCAGATGGTAGTTTTACATCTCCCAGCGGTTGTTAACCCAAGATGCTTCATCTGCATCAATACTAACGGACCAATTAGTTTCCGGTAATGCAAGCTTGACTTCGGTTAAAGCAAGCAGCCAATGCTCAACAGTTTCAATCAGTATATCTTCATCATGAATTGGCAGCTTTGTTGCACCTTCCAATGTATAACCTGGTGAGGGTTGACTATAAAATGATAGTTCCTCAGCCCCATCTTTGTAAGCGTAATCATTATTAAATCTATCTACGATGGATTTAATCTTTTCACGCTCATTTGAGGTTAAAGCAGAGTTTTTACTAGCCGTGTAATAAATAGATACGCTCATTTTTATTCCTAATGATTTTTAAAGGAGGAGGAACAGTTCTAATGCAATTGAGTTTACCTTGAATGAATCAATAACACTTGATTTTTTTAATCATCAACCTTGTAGCCACCAGAATAGTATCCATAACCTTCCGGCCCATCACGATAACCATCGTTAAAACTATAGTTGTTATCATCATCGTCACTTGATGAAGAGTAGGCTTTTGGTAGAGCAATTGCGATTAATAAAAGGATCACCGGCCCAACGATACCGATAGCATAATAAAGAGCAGATGATACCAAACCAATGAAGACAAAAATGCTTCCAATAAATAGCATGCTCGCCAAATTTTTTTTCCATGCTGATTGGCCCGCTATAGCTAACATGTGATGTCTAATGCTAACGAGAAAAGTAATCGTTGCTCTGGCTGCTCCACCAATTTTCATCCCATTGCGATATGAATTTTTCGGCATACAGCCTCCATCGCTGATTTAAATATATACAGTAAGCATTAACTTTTTTGCTCATTTTTTCAACTCCAAATCACTTTGAAAATTTGACCTCAAAGACCGCACTTGCTAAGTTTTATCCGTTGCCTTAGTTGTTTACGCAACCAACAAAGCCCCCCATGACCTGAAAGGGGCACCCCAGCGGCGGTCATCAGCGAAAGTTTCAGCAGCCTGTGAGAAACGCCATATGGCGGCTGCATCCGGGATAACCGGCAAAGCTACTCAACCTTTGCAAGTAGCGGGCAAAAGAAACGTCCAAGGTTTCCACTACATCACTACGGTTCAATCAACTTCATCTCATCGATACAAGCTACTACGCACAGCCAGTTTGCGTGATCGTTTCCGACATTTGGAACATTTGGCGACGAACGAACCTCGCAAATACAGGCAGAAGCTGCGCGGCGTCACTTGCGTTGGCGCGTAGCGACAATCAAGTGACGCGCGCAGAGCGTATACGTCAACACCACGTAATACGGCCTTCTGCTACGACGCTTACCGTCTGACCAACACGTAGTCCGTTATTACAACCATCAACCACCCCAACATGCAGTGAACGTTGGCAACTTATCTGAGGAGGAAATCAACGCGATATCAAGGCGACGTCAGCGAACCTGACGGACGGAGGCGTCCTGAGAAATCAGGAACCGGCATTAGCCGCGATCAGCTCTGAGAGCTGTGGGGACCTCGCAACAACTCAACATTTCGCCGCCCCGATGCACAGATATCCGCTGAGACGCAGGAAGCGCAACCTGAAACCGTGCCGTCGGGGTAGAGATGTTTTTTGGAGGATGTATGTCGCGAGGAAACAAGCAGTTCAGTAAACAGCTGGTGACACTGGCCAGACAATCTGGAGGCAGTTTCAAAACCGTTGCCGATCGTTCGCGTATAGCAGCACGGCTGGCTGAGCAGATGCTGAAACTCAACATCCAGATCAGGGACGTGAACCATATCAAGACCCATCACATCGAGCATTACGTGCGTAGCCGCCTCACGGATGATATTTCAAAACGCACGCTTCAGAACGAAATGTCGGCGCTGCGCGCGATTCTAAATACTGCAGGTAGAACTAAACTGGCCGATCCGAAGCATGAAAAGTTGAGTAACGATGCGCTCAACCTTTCAGGTGCCAGTCGAGCCGGATCAAAGACGGCAATTACGGACGAGCGCTTTCACGAGGCGCTCGCCCTCGTACGCAGTAAAGACGAAGGTGTCGCGTTGGCGATGGAAATTGCGCGTTATCTCGGACTGCGAACGGAAGAAGCTGTGCAGTCGGCGAAATCACTTAAGACGTGGCAGCAGGCGCTGGCGCGCGGGGATGAACGGTTGCGCGTTGTGTTTGGAACTAAGGGCGGCAGACCGAGAGATACGACGGTCGTCAGGCGTGATGAGCTGGTGCGCATTTTGAATGCAGCGGTAGCTTACGCATCAGAAAATGGTGGCAAGTTAGTCGATAAAGCTGGGCTAAGGAGCGCGATCAATCGCTACAGAAATGTTGCTAAGGATGCCGGGCTAACGGGCAAAGAAGCACCGCATAGCCTGAGATATGCGTATTCGCTAGAGGCTACAGAGTGGCATATGAAAAATGGCCTCAGCAGGAAAGAAGCTGAGGCAATGGTTTCGATGGATTTGGGGCATGGAGATGGTCGAGGCAACTACGTTCGTACAACCTACAATATAAATAATTAATTTAGAGTGAATTGTATTTGCAAATCTTTAAATAAACGCCCCAGCATCTCATTCTTATAATTTCTTTTGTCAAATCGAAGTGATACGCTCTCATTCATGTTCCTTGATATATATAAACCATGCCTCTTTATCTGCTCATCAAAATCTATTTTTGCCAACGCAAAGGCTTTAGCCTCTTTAATGAAAAACTGATACCTCTCCTCAATAAGGAAAACCCCTTCAGAATTTCTAGCTTTACTCCCTGAGGTTATCACTGATATTTTCATTTCATTTAATGGGGAGTTGACAATATCC
This sequence comes from Enterobacter ludwigii, assembly GCA_900068845.1. Lineage (GTDB taxonomy): Bacteria > Pseudomonadota > Gammaproteobacteria > Enterobacterales > Enterobacteriaceae > Pantoea > Pantoea ludwigii_A. Next base: position 418,221 of record CEFQ01000001.1, on the reverse strand, counting down.
TCCGGAAGGATTTTTTTTAAAGCAGACAACTTAAATTGAATTTTTTCATTATCAAAAAATGGATGAAGATAGTCCTTTTCATGGAAATCAAAGGTGTTCTTTAGACTTGAATTACAGCTAGAGCATGATGGGATAAGATTATACAATGACAACCCTAAATGTGGATAGCGCGACTTATCAAAAAAATGATCTAAAGAAGGCCTAAACCCGCGCCCTGTTTCATCAGTTGTAATTGAATATGCGTGATTGCAGTATGGACATGTCTTAAGTTTTGAGTTTGCACACAAAGAGTATGCATTATAGGGTTTTAGTTTGTCAGAGAATTTATCATAATTTATGATTTCCTTTAAGTCACTTATAAGGCGATTTTCAAAATAAGTATCATCTCGCATTAGAATTTCACTTTTAAGAATCTCAATGCTTTTTTTGTAATCATCTAAAGAGCATGAAGTTATCATCGCTTGAGTTTGCTTCAAAAAGAAATAAGTGTAATTGGGTGGGCCACAATAAACATCGCACGCACGAAAATATTTTAATAAAATATTATTAATATACGTTAAGTGTTGAGGCTCAATAGCCTTCCAATTACTTGGCATAGAAATTATCACTCATTCAGCCCTATATCAAATTGACGCTCAAACTCTTGCTTAAGAACTTCACTGTCAATACACTTTAGAATAATGTAATCACTTTCACTTTGTTGTCCATTTGAAAAGTGGATATAGGCTTCATTAATCTTTTGAGTTGCAAATTCCCCAATGGTTGCTGTTCCGAAAGAATCATTAAATAACATATGCATTGGTGAAGCGAAAGCAAACTTAGGTTTTTTTTCCTTATCTAAAGAAAATACGTATTCTTTGGGAACATCTGTCGCAAGCAATGGTGAGTGAGTAGCCATTATTACTTGAAGACAATCAATATTGCACTTTAATTTTATTTTTCCAAGTAATTTATTTAGTTGAAAAATATAGAGTCTTTGCCACTCCAAATGTAGAAATGCATCTCCTTCGTCTATTAACAATAATATCCTTTGACAACCTAAATCTTTTAATTCATTTATTTTTTCAGCTATAGAAGTCAGCTGATTGATTACAGCCAACTCCCCAGAACTCATACTGGAGAATCTTAATTTAAAATATCTATCCAAGAGTCCATCATGCAAATGTTTTATGTGGGAATGTTTTTTTAGATCTATACTTAAATCATTTAACCAATCATAGTCATAACTATCTCTACATTCATAAAGGAATTCTGTTATTTTGTGGTGCTCAGCAGTAAAATCATCATAATCCTTTGGCTTTATAAGTTTCCTGGACTCACTTTCCTCACCAAAAAATAGTACAAATAATTTTAATGCCCTTTTGTTTTTAGTGCTATTAATTCCCCTTACGAAGGTGCTCAGCAGGATGAAAAAAGCAATAATTTGATACTTGCTAAAGTTACTACTCAGCCATTTTATTATTTCCTCCTGAGCCTCGCCTTTTATTTTAGAGCGTAACCGACTATGTTCATCAAAGTTTTCTAATAAAGAGTTATGATCCCTTATAATTTCCACGTATTGATTAAATGATTTAAATTTAGAAAAAAAATAACAACCCGGCCTTGTTTTTAGCGACAAGTTTGCAACTGCAGTGGAAATTATGCTACCAAGGATCGGTCTGATATTAACGCCTGCAACGGCCTTAAAGTTCACCTCTATTCCAAAATCCTCAATTATCTCTTTTTGCTCATCCAACCCCTCTGTTAATATAGATTTTCTATCTATTAATGATGCATTTGCAAACCTTTTTTTATTTTTAAACTCAGGTTGATAAGGTACTGGAGTGTAATATACACACCCCCATCTTAACTTTTCTTTTTCATCACCATTATCAAAATTAATCTCACACTTACTTCCAAAATCATTAAATCCTGAACTGCTTATTTCTGAGGCTATGCTTTTTAAAAGCTCGGTTTTTCCAGATCCATTTTTTCCTATAACAAGAGTAAGTGAGTCAATGTCGAAAATCGAAAACTGCCTGCCAAGCGAAGATCTCAGTGGTATCGTTTGAGAATCGTATTTAATATCCAATATCATTATATAATCCTTAAATTGCTTACAGCCAATATAATGTGTAACTTATAGATAACAAGCAAAGCTTCACGGGCCTGAAAGAAGCGCCAACTGGTGGTCCCCATACCCGCACACCTTTACAGCGGGTGCCATCTTAGATGGTCAAGGTTCTCTCATCACCTCGCTTAACGGCACGCATTACCCACCCTGACGGGGATTTACTCCCGTTAGCGGATAAATCCCCCTTTTTTTTACATCTGGAGGATTTACCCAGGGGCTATTGCCATTGCTACACCCAACTGAAATCTGTTCCTAACGATCAGTGGTTACTCTTAACCGTATAGCTATCAAACGTGTTTTTGATAATACAAAACCGACATGTTCCCGGCTATAAGCAACCGTTGGTGCTTTGCACCAGCGATGGCCGCTATCCACTGCTGCAGCCCGCAGATCTGATCGTACAAAGCGGTATTCGACAACCCGCTATCTCTTTTAACGGCGAAGAGAAGGAAGATCTTGAGTATGAAAGTTTCTTCCTTGGCCAACATTCATCTGGCAGCGAATTCTGCAAGACATCGTTCAACTGGTCACCAGACCGGCCTTATGACTTTATGGTGAAAGCCACACTACTACTGGCACATCGATTCTGCATCGGCTGCTATGACATCTCATCGGATGGCACGCTTGCAGAATGGCTTGATGTTCAGGAGTGGCTAACTAAGCACTTAGGTGGCCAATAGACAATACCTGAAGCAATCCTCAATAACCCCGAGTAATCACCCTCATTTTCAACCTGCCCAGTGGCGTATCACTTCGCCATTAAGGGAAGGGATACGCCACGTAAGGAATATCCCATGCCGATCAAACGCAAATCCCGTAAGTCACAAACCAACCAAGTTGACCTCTACCAGCAAGTCACCGACAAAATCGTCGATTCGATTGAGCGCGGTGTTTTACCCTGGCGCAATCCTTGGCGAGACAGTAAGCGGTCCACTGAATCACCCATACCATCCAACGCTGCGACTCGTCGCCACTACAACGGCGTAAACATCATGCTGTTGTGGTTAGCTGCCGAGGAGCAAGGCTTTCAGTCCAATCGTTGGCTGACATGGAAACAGGCGCAAGCGCTTGGTGGTCATGTTCGCAAGGGTGAGAAATCAACCATCGCAGTTTTCTTCAAACCATTTGAGGTGGAGTCCACTGACAAAGCGGGCCAGACACGCAGAAATGCGCAAGGCGAACCGGTAATGGAGCAACGCATAATGTTACGCAGCATCCCGCTGTTTAACGTGCAGCAATGCGATGAGTTGCCCGAATCGGTTGAACCAACACACACCATAAAACTGGATTGTCAGGATGATGACGAGTTGGACGCTGACACGCATAGTCAGATAATTGAAATACTAAACGCTTCAGGCGTGCAAGTGACTTCAGTTGAACAAAATCGCGCGTACTACAATTCTGCTGCTGATCGGATCGTCTTACCGAAAACGTCGCAGTTTTTTACCAGCGCGGATTACTGGTCAACGCTGTTGCATGAGCTGGTACATTCCAGCGGTCATGTTAAGCGTTTAAACCGTGAAGGGATCACTTCAACTACACGTCGATTTGGCGATCCGGTTTATGCGTTCGAAGAGTTGATTGCTGAACTGGGTAGTGCCTTCCTGTGCGCACATTTGGGCGTGTATGGTGAAGTGCAGCATGACAGCTATATCGATCACTGGTTGACTATATTGAAGTCAGATAAGAAGGCATTGTTCCGCGCAAGCCGTATGGCGCGTGAAGCATCAGAGTACCTTTTGAAGTCTCTTAGCGAAGAGGCTGAAGGAGACGCCGCCTGAAACCAAAACCATCTCTTCGGGGATGGTTTCTTTTTTAGTGAGCAATTTAATCGCATTTTCCAAAAATGATTTTAGGCTGTGATTACTTGCTGACTGGAACGATAGTGCCTCCGATCTGGAGGTGAATCATGTTCTCAAAATTACAAAACAAGTTCAGACGCAACAATTTTAAGCCTTCATTACCGGCTAAACGAGAAGGCTACTTCAAACCGCAAAAACACCAGTCTTTGCTCGGCACGTCAACACGCCAGGCACTGCTCAAGAAGATCTGGCAGAGCTCGTTGCTGTCTAAATCTGCCTATGACGAATTTTGTCTGGAACCACTGCAAAACCTTGCCGAACGTTTTCAAAACTTACCTGCCGCGCGGATCACCGGCTGGAACAAGGTCGGTGGATTGCTGGATCTCACTCTGCAGCAGACCGTCACTATGCTGAAGTTATCTAATGGGATGGTACTCCCAGCCCATGCTGCACCTGAAGATCAGGCTGCGCAGTCCAGTTACTGGAACTGTGTGGTGTTCTGGCTTGCGCTTTACTGGCACGTTCCCGAGTTGCTCTACATCGAAGCTGAACTGGAAGATGGGCATATCTGGCAGCCCATTTCGATTGCGCCGGATAAGCAATATCGATTCAGAATAACCACGCATTCCGAAGTAGCAGCTAAAGACAGTGTTATCAGACTCGCATTCACTGTCTCAATGTTGCCTAAAATCGCGTTAAATTGGCTGGAAAATCAGCCCAATGCGCGGGATTGCCTATTTCTTGAGCTGGCCGGAATCAATTCAACAGAAAAACAGGTCCATGCATTAATCAACAAAGTGCAGGCGCAATTATTATCAGCCGAATTAGATGACGTCCGAAATTTGGAGCAAATAAATCCAAATTTACATCCGAAAATGGCGAGTGAATTTTCCGCTGAAATCCCTACAGGGCAGTATGACGACGCTGTTTACGAGGAATACTTTAGTCAAAGTGATGTTATGAAAATTAGCCATTTAATTGGAGGTGAAATAGAAAACAGTTCCAACGAATTAAAGAAAATCGATCATGGCACTGATATAAATGAATTTTACATCCAGAATGGTAGTCGGATATCAGCGAGCAATTCTGATTGTGCTGAGATGTCGACCTACGGATCTTCCGAAAGTGACCAAAAATACGTCAGCAATTGTTATCAAACGCAGCCGCTTGATCCAAAATCGATCCCCGTAACACCTGAGATGACCTCACAGATTTCTAAGAAACAGATCGGCGAGACATTTTGGTCTTGGCTGGTTGAGGGTCTCGAAAATGGAACGATAGCGTGCAATGAAGCAGATTCACGCGTGCAACTGGTCGCTGGTTTTGTTTTCCTGCTTGTACCGGGCATATTTTATCGATATCTGAAGCAAACCGGTCAGTCTGCTGATGAGCGTGAGAACGTTCAGGCAGGGTTTGAAAGACTTAACCGACATCGGCGTAACAACGGTAAACGTTTTACGTTTGCCACTCTCTACAACAGTGCCGACCGTAACGGCCCTTACAAACGTGTGAAAGGCTATCTGGTCAAATCCACGATGATCATCCGTAGTTCTGATGTGCCGGATGACAGTCAGTTTCTTGTGGTTCACTGACGCTTTTCTGGAAGGTGTATGGAGGAGAGCTACTGCCCTTTGGGCAGTATTTTTAATTGCTGATCGAAGGAAAGGTTATGAGTCAGGTTGATACCAATACAAGCTGGGATTCGTTGTTGGATGAATATTTTTTCGTAAAATTTCTTCGCCCTCACACGGAGTGGAGTTATCGAAAAGTAGTTAACGGATTTAGGAAATACTACGGTCTTGATAAGAAGCTCGGCGAGATAACTCGCCGCGACGTTCAGGAATGGCGACGGCATGTAATTAACGTCGAGGGGTCGTCAGCGGTTACCTGGAATAACAAAGTGGCGCACATGCGAGCCATCCTAAATTATGCCATGAAAGCGAATCTCATCCCTCAGATTGAAAACCCTTTCAATGAGGTTTTAGTCCGGGCTGATAATAAGCGTAAAAAGACTTTATCTAAGCCACAGTTGACCCGTGTCTATCTGCTGATGCAGCAGCACATTGATTTGGACACTGAGCTTTCCATAGCTGAGATGAAGCGCTGTGCCTTGCATCCGGCATGGTTCTGGACCACAGTTTTGGACACTTTGCGTTATACCGGCATGCGCGTGAACCAATTGATGCATGTGAGGTTGATGGACATTAATATTGACGAGAACTGGATCGAGTTGCGCCTTGATGGCAGTAAAACACATAGAGAATGGCGCGTTCCCATCGTTGGCCCCTTAAAACCCCAGCTTCAACTGCTGATTAGCCGAGCAATTGAAAATGGTGCCGAGTCAACCAGCGCTATTTTTGATGTAAATAGGTTTCTTTGGACGGAGAAGGAAAGGGAGAAGCTACCACCAGTTGCAACATTACAGCCGGTAAAATCATTTTTCCGACGATTATCCAAAGAATGCGGCTTTGCTGTTTCTCCTCATCGTTTTAGACATACATTAGCGACTGAATTAATGAAGTCACCAGATAGAAATCTACAGATGGTTAAAGGATTACTTGGGCACAGGAGTATTACAACAACGATGGGATATATCGATATTAATTTGGACGTAACGTGCAGAACGTTGGAATCCGAACTGGGGCTATATTTAGATAAGCATTCAGTTACATAAGTATTTCGGCACGAATGACGCTATGTTAATCTTGCCGACCTCAGGTATCTCAGGAACTGGAGAGAATGTTAACGATCCAGCGAGGTTCATCAATCATAAGAGACTTGTCGATCTCTATAGCATTTATACGGGAGTTATAAGTCCGTATAAGTCTTGCCAGACCCTCACGGATTTTATCGCCGTCATAGATAGCAATCTCTTCAATATTATTTCCGATGAAGGTTTCTGCTGCCTGGACGGCAATTTGCTCTGACATACCAACGTTATCGGCCATCTGGCGCGCAGCAATAACTTTGCTTTCAAGTGTTAGGATAACAGGCCTATAACCTGCACGCTTATTTTCAGCGCAGCGGGAAATTAACTTCTCCATAGGAGCGGTAGTAACATGGAATGCGGTTGTACCCACCTGGAAATCACCCTCCCGATCAGTGTGCAGATCAGCAGCATTCGCTCTGTCATTACCGATTTTAACATCGGGAAAACGCAGCTGTAGTTTAGCACCAATAAGATGCTGTAATACTGCACCCGTGGGTTTGTCAGAACGCTCTGCAGCTGCCTTCAGAATATCGCTGACTACGGAAGAAACGGGTTTGCTGTAGTCCAGTTCAACCGTAATTCTTTGCTTATCAAAGTAATCTAAACGTACACATTGCGTGAAAAACGCTTCAAGCTGGTTAGAAGTCATTTTTTCATCGATTGGTTCGCTAACTAAAGCATATGTGTTGTTGAGCACATCCCGAAAAGCGGCAGCAAGAAAAATGGTCCCCCGAGAAGTGCGTCCTCCTTCTCGGGTGAAAAGGCGAGTCTCGCCATTCTGTTCCAAGATTTTCGATATCGTCGGTCCGCTGAGCCCTCGCACTTGGCTCTTCCCCTCACTGTACAATCTTTCGTCAGTGATAGGCATGCCATCGGCCATCATACGGGAGACAATTAGCCCCGCATTCATCACGTTAGTATTGATCGAGCCACTTTTTGCTCGTTCACCTTCGTACCACGATTTTGCTGCTGCGAGGTATGCTTCACTGGAACTCAATTTACTCATTCACTTTTATTCCCTGTGATATCTTTGCCGCTTCAAGGTGAGGCAGAATCATATGCTTGGCAACCCAGCCTACAACAGGGACAGCAACAGCATCACCAAATCCATATTGAATTTGAGAGTCACGCAAATTTTCCAGGGTGTACCAGCCTGCGCCCATCAGACGTGAGTATTCCAAACCGGTCATCCACCGTATTTTTAGCGAATCTTGGCCCATGACTACAACAGCCTGCTTGGATGAGCCACCTCTCGGCGTGCGTAAACATCCGGAAATATCTTCAGCTCTCATTTCCCATACTGGAATGCCATTACGAGTACGACGATAGGCAGTGCGTGCGGTTATGCTCTTCAAAGCTACAAAATGTTCTAATCTTTCACGCTGAACCGCTGCCATCGACTCCTTAAAAAGTGCCACTTTATCAGCAGTCCACCAACGCGGATCACTATCTGACATGGCCTCGATTTCGAGTGTGAGGCCCTGGCTCAAAAGATCAGGAGCTTTGGGTAAAGGCATCATAAACGTTCGTACTTCTGGATCTTTGTGCAACCAAGAAAGCCAATCCGGTCTTAGGCAAGTATCCTGTTCACCTCCATCAATCGGATTTTTTGCTCCGATCAGAAAAAGGCGGGGCCGAGACTGTGGCACAAAACGTCGAGCATCAAGCGTGATAGCATCCACGGCATAGCCCAGAGCATTAAACTCCTTTACCGCAGCTCTCAAATCTTCTCTGTTATGAGAGGAGGCAAGACCTATGACGTTTTCAAGAATGAGTACTTCTGGTCGCCTGTGGCACATACCTGCAATCAAGTCAGTAAAACCAAAAAAGGCGGATGATTCACGGCCTCCTCTCAGCCCAACACGCTTTCCTGCCAGACTGAGATCCGTGCAGGGTGAGGAAGCCCAAGCTACATCTGCAGATGGTAAGTCTTCGCCTTTCAGAGCATGAATGTTTGCAAGCAAAAGCTCGTGAGATTTCCAATGACCTTCATACATTGATTTTTTGTTCAGGTCATAATCGTTAGCCCAAACAGTCTTAATTCCCGCTTGTTCCATTCCAGCTCTGGCCAGTCCGATACCCGCAAAGAATTCCAGCGCGGTCCACTGGGACGCACCTCGAATCGGTATTATGTTCACTTGATCTCTCCCGTTTTCATATGCCTATTATCCCATAAAGTGAGCAGGCAGGCACTTACTCTCAGCAAGTCAATTTGAATCAGTCAGTTACATACACAGAGTATCCATATGTTTATTGTTGATTAATCTCTTCAAGGATATCTAAAGGCTTCCATGGCTTCTTTCGGCAACATGAAAGCGTTAACTTAAAGAGATGGCCTGTTAGCAACACCGCGATACAATGCATCGAGTAACTTACAGCTGGGTATATAATGAATGGTAGGTTTTGTTTTTTGAATGATCCTCAATCCCCTTTAACCCATTGAATTAAAATCTTGAAGTGGCAAGCACGCGTCACCTGAGATCTGTTAAACGCAATAAGTTGAAATTCGCAGTTTTCAATAGCCAGATGGGGGTATCAGGAACTTCGCCGCACGTTACTTAGATGGGTGCTGGTCTGTTTATAAGCCAATAATGTTATTCTAAATCAATAAGATAAACACCATTAAGGCTTTCCGATATTATCGGGCAGCCTTATCTCGTTCTGAACCCGGGGGCTTGTGTTCGATGACAACAGCAGTATTGAGTTAAACACTTTGGACTAAAGCTTCAAAAGATAATCGGACAGCGAATATATTGTTGCTAACGGTGTAAGGCTCTGTGAGTTACTAGTGAGCCTATGAATTTCACAATACATTTTTTAATTTTCCGAGCCTCAATTGACTCGAATAATCCCTTACAAAGATCCATCCAACCATACAGTCTATTCTACCTGAAGGATTTTGCACTTGCTCCACAAAGGCTTTATAGCATGTGATGCGCCACTAAATGGTGTTTTAGAATTATTTTTTCTCTGGCTCAGCAGCAAATCATCTATATCTTTATCGATAATTCTTTTTACTTGAGAATGGTATCTTTGAAGTGAGACATCACTGATCGAGTTTTCAAAGCGTAGCCTGCTGTCATTTTTTACCAGATCATAAATGCCGTCTTTTACTTTCAATCTATTACCGTCGGGGATGCCCATTTTCAGGTCATAGCACCTCAATCCTGCCAGACGAACTTGAACATCAACGCGCTCAATACGTGTTTTTTTGTGGCTAATCAGAAGCGATTTATTATTTTCATGCCATTTTTCAAATGATTGTAAAATACCTATACTCTTCTGAAAATTGCCTTGATGAATAGTGTAAAAGTGATAGCTGTTTGAATTGTAGACTTGACGTTCGGCGTCGGAGACTGCAGGAACCGCGCCTTTATCTTTGAACATAACTTCTGCTGGCTGACCATAAATACGCAGTAGGCAGTCTGCCAGAGAATCGGCTGCATCATGCAATGCGTAGGTCTGGATAAGTTTCAGGAGAGTGTCTCGCTTGATTGAAATTTGGCAATAGCTGCTGTCCCATGCCACGGTCGGCTTCTGCTCTTCCCCTTCTGAAGTGAGGCAGGTATCAACGTCAACAGTTGTGAATTTCCAGTCAAATGGCGTTGATTCTGCAGATTTAAAGTAAATCTGAAGTTTAGCGAACCATTGCATAATGTCCGAGGCATAGACTCTTACAAATTGATCCAACAAGTAGTCGGCATACTGAGGCTCACACTTCTCAGCAATTCTTTCTATGAACTGTTTTCGCCCTTCATCATTGATTAATTTGATAATTTCTTTAAAAACATAGCTTTCTCTCCTTTCCCCTACCAACATTCCGCTGTGCACTTTTTCAAATTCGGACAGGCATTCGGGAACAGTTATCCTGGCGTGGTGCAAGTTAGTAATTAAGTTGTAGATTGCCTCAGCGAGTATCGGTAGCGAATCAATCTTATGGAAATCGTTTAATCGGGAAATAAGCTCGCTACTGCAAGAGTGCGCAATGGAAAGATCCTGATGGCAATAGCCTTGTCGTACCTGAGGAGGAATCGGCGGGCAATGTGTCGGCCCCTCTGTTAGGATGCTAAACAAATCATCATGAATAAATGCCTCACGAAGAGTGTTTTGTTTCGCATTGCGAAATCCCGACTCTGAAGGCTGCCGATTCATTTCTCCCCATGTCTTAAGGCTGACCTTTCCCTCATCAAAACCTGTGTAGATTTGATGCATGAAAATCAGTGCATCCAAGAGACTGTCCTGCTTAGGCTCCTTAAAATTTAGCACCAGATTATTCGATGAGTAAATTTTGTTAATTTTTTCACTCTGGGCTTGCAGCATTGTGAGCACCTGATGCTGCTCATCAAACCATTTACTGTATTCAGGCTCTTCATTCAGCTGCCGGGCTTTAAGGATGAGTAAGAGCAACTGCTCACTGACTGCATCATATATGTTCGGAAAGGGGACGGCTGCGCCAGAGAGAAATGTTCTGAATAGGTTTTGGTGCATTTGGGCCTCTAAGAAAAGTGTTGATGAGAGTTTGTGATTATTTTTTTTCGCCGCTCAGCCTTAGCAAAATTGTCAAAAGGTGTTTTTTTCATCTACGAGATGATCATGCCTCATCTGAAATGATATCACTCTACAAAATTTGGTGGAATTTTTTTCATAACCTTGATTTTAATTGAATAAAATAAAAATAATTCAACAATTAACTTGTCAAATAGACAAAATAATGAATTTTTTAAACATAAAAAATCAACTTACAAGATTTTATATATATCTTGATTTTCACATTCAGTCTGCTTTACTCTCTTTTCGGCGAGGATTGTCGCCTCGCATTCAGAAAAGGTGGTAGCCATGAGTAACATAACAGCACAAGACATTGATGATGCACTGGAGCGGGCCCAATCGCTGAAAGAGACCGCTGAGGAGTTCATTGATATCGCTGATGGCATCAATAATGCCGCGCGTATCAGACTAGAGGATGAACGTGGTATCGACATCGATAGCACGCGCACGATACCTCTGGATGACATCCCGTTGGGTGAGGAAGCGCTGCGCGTAAAAGATGATGCGCCTGGTGTGGACGCCGCAATTCAGATGTTGGAAGACCTGGCCGAGGGTAAAATTCCTGCTACTGAAGTGAATGAAAAATTCCAAGAAGCGGTGGGCGACTTGGATACTCTCGATAGCACACTTCAGGATGTGGGTGCAGAAGAAGTCATAAAGGCCTCCCAGTCTTCTGATTACGACAACGACTTCTATGTTGATCATGATGACGAAACACACGATGACGAGGAGGATGATTAACAGCTTGGGCTCACCCTACCTGTCGGGTCGTCAGCCCTAATCATCTAGTCTATAAGGGCGCTAAACTTCGCCAAATCGCGCAGGGATGCGTTTAGGGTCTGCCGGCTAGTCAAGAGAAGGGGCAAGATGTGCTTATTAAATGACATATTTGCAATTGCTTAAGCAATGATGCGTGTCGAATGTCTCAAGCGTTAAGCGGGAGTTGACTCTTAATTAACTGCTTTAGGCGATGAAAATGAAAGCCGTGCTAATTCAGGTCATCAATGGGCTTTTATATTTGAAGAAATTAATACCATGTTTTTAGCTAAAACACCCTGTTATGCAGGGCATCAATCACTGTGAATATTTAATATAAATTGGGCAAGTATAATGACAAATCCTTTTTTTCTTGATGAAGCATCAAAACTGCCGCTGGATGAGATTATGAAGAGATTGGAAACCTTGTATGAAGATGGAGCGATGAGTGAAATTGAGCGGGGAATTTACCGACAGATAAAAGAGAAAGGTCTCAGCAGTCTATCAGAAAAACAACGTTGGCATTTTGATAATGGAATGATCCCACAATGCGTTGAGGGATGTTCTATCAATGGATGCACTAACCCTACTTTTCCTAGTAAGATTTACTGTGACATGCATGGTGTTGAGTACGGTGATTACTGACCTCTAATGATCCAAGACATCAATTGTGGGCGCACTATTGAGTCAATCGTAGTGCTCCTATGTTTTAGTTAAATAGTAATCTTGGCGGCCTAGACATAATCGCCTATTTCACGACCTGATCAGAATTGTGAGTACGCTGACGGTCAAGCAAAGCTGACGCCGAAGGTAGATAGGCCAGTGAGTGTTGTTAGCTAACGGCTTATTTCGTTCCCATGTAGCTTTGGCTATTTTGAATCGATAACCTGCCGGGTGCGATGCCAACCCTACAACCATAGTTTACTCACCTCCTTAGCGAAATGGGGATGTATGAGGCGGTAAGCGGGTTAGAGTTTAGCAATACAAAATTTGACGGGAAAGTTTTAAGCATGCCGTGAACATGATTCTAATCGCTGATGAGTATAATAATAAATATTTAAAAAAGTGAGGTTTGATTGACAGACACTACAATGATTGCAATTATTTACGCCAACGAGAAAAGGGCATCAGCGCTAACTGATACCCTTTCTTGAAGATTTTTATGTTCAATCTTGGATGATGCATCTGCAAATGCAGTCACCGTTGCTTTGAACACCATCTTCGTTTAGACACCCGTTAGAGATCTCACTTCTAACCAGTGTGCTTCGATGTATGGTGCCCGGACGCGGAATCGAACCACGGACACGGGGATTTTCAATCCCCTGCTCTACCGACTGAGCTATCCGGGCAACGGGGCGCATTAAACCCTAATGGCTCACAGCCGTCAACGGCTTTCGTCAAAAAAGCGTAGCAATCGTGATTGATTGCTTGCTTTTCAGACAAGATGAGCGAAAAGACTACGCCAGCGCACCGTTCTGGCGACACAGCGCGATGCCGAGCACATCTTCCGCCAGACGCCGCGCGGTGGCGACATCCTGAACGTTACGTTTCACCAGCAGTTTGCTCAGACAACCTTCCAGAATCAGCTCCATCTGATCGGCCACCATGGTGGGATTATCTAATGCCAAATCGACCAGGATTTCGTGGGTAAACTGCCAGGAGCTGCGCTTTTGCTGTTCAGCTAACTGATGTACCGGATGATCGGATTGCGGATAGAAACTGCAGGCGGCAATAAACAAACAGCCAGGGAAGCGGCCTTTACTGACGTATTCGCTCAGCACCTGATAGCGCGCCAGCAGCTTTTGTTCGGCACTAAGATGTTCATCGAGCTGAACCTGGCGGCGCCAGCTGTCAATTTGCTGGCCATGATAGCGCAGCGCGTCATACAGCAAGGCATCACGATCGGGCCAGAAACGCGTCAACTGCTCGGCTTCAAGTCCGGTTTCGCCAGCAAGCTGGGTTAAAGAGGTGGTGGCGGCCAGGCCGCTTTGTTCGAGCACATTCAGCGCATGCTCGAGTATTTGTTCACGTTGCAAGTGACTCTCCTCTGGAATGCGGGCCCGCTCGCGGACGAACGGGCAGTGTCCTGCAGACAGTGTCGTTTAACGCGACACATTGTGCAAATGCGCACGGAAATCGGCGGCGTTGAGGAAGCCAGTGACACGCGAATCGGGAATCTCTTTGCCTTGCGCATCGAAGAACAGAATGGTCGGCAAGCCTAAAACCTGCAGATGCTGCAACAGCGCGTTGTCCTGTGCGTTATTGGCGGTGACATTGGCTTGCAGCAGTTGTACCTGACTCAATGCGTTACGCACGCCCGCATCGCTAAAGGTGTATTTCTCGAACTCTTTGCAGGCTACGCACCAATCGGCGTATAAATCGACCATGGTGATGTGACCTTGCGCCTGCTGCAGTGCGTTATCAAGCTGCTCGCTGCTGGCGATGGCCTGGAACGGCAAATGCGCCACAGCTTGCGCGCTGTTGCTGCTACCAAACGCCCAATCCTGTAACGGGCGAGCACTGACCAGCGCGGCGGCGAGCATGATGATCTGCAGCACGCGCCATTTACCGCTAGCGCGCAGGCTGAGGCTGAACGCCCAGGCAAAAAATGCCACGCCGAGCAGGCTCCACAGGCGCAGGCCCCAGAGATCGCCCATCACCCGTTCCAGCAGGAATACCGGCAGCGCCAAAATCACAAAACCAAAACCTTCTTTAACGGTTTGCATCCATGGCCCGCTTTTCGGCAGCAGCTTGTTACCAAACATCGTTACAGCAATCAACGGTAGCCCCATACCGAAGGCATACAGCCACAGCGTGCCGGCCCCGGCCCACAGATTACCGCTCTGGGCGATGTACAGCAGAATGGCGCTGAGCGGTGCGGTGGTGCAGGGCGAACAGATCAACCCCGCCAGTGCGCCCATCATAAATACGCCAGGCAGCGATCCACCTTGCTGGCGGTTGCTCCACAACGTGAGTCGCGTTTGCAAGGCGGAAGGCAATTGCAGCGGGAACAGGCCAAACATCGAGAGCGCCAGCATGATAAACAGCGTCGACAATCCCATTAACACGTAAGGATGCTGCAGCGCTGCCTGGAAGCGTAATCCGGCCGCCGCAACGACCATACCAAGCACGGTATACGTCAGCGCCATGCCCTGCACATACACCATCGCCAGCGCGAACAGCCGTCCCATCGAATAGCGGCGCGGGCCACCTAAGATGATGCTGGAGATCAGCGGATACATCGGCAATACGCACGGCGTGAAAGCGACGCCAATACCAATCAGCAGCGCCCAAAGCGGGGAAAACGGCAGCGGCGTGCTGTGATTCGTTGGCTGCGCGCTGGTCGCGGCTACATCCTGATTGGCGGCAACTGCGCTGAGCGGCACACTGCGGGTTTCGGGCGGATAGCAGAATCCGGCGGCAGCGCAGCCTTGATAGGTTACGGTGACGGTCGCGCCGGCATCAGCCTGACGCAGCGTAATCGGCCACTGCAGATCCTGCGGGTAGATTTCGCTTTTACCGTAGAATTCATCTTCATGCGGCTGGCCCGGCGGCAACGTGAGCGGGGCAATCTGCGCTTTGTGTGGCGTGACGTGAATTTGCTGGCGATAGAGATAGTAGCCATCCTTCACTTTCCAACTCAGCGTCAGCCGATTCCCCTGCTGAGCGAAATCAAAGCTAAAGGCCTGATCAACCGGCACAAAGCGGCTGTTGTTGTTCGGCGAGAAGAGAGAGGCTTGTGCCGAAAGGCAGAAAACCAGCGCCAGGCAAAAGCCGGCAAGGCGAAAGAGTCGTGCAGCCATAGCGAATGAATGAGCTCCGGTGGCGAATAGGTCGCGATAATAGCACGACCGCTTCGCCACAAGGTTTTCAGGATGTAACGGCGCTACAGGATCAGGCTACCAAACAGGAAGCCAAACGCCACTGAGAAGGCAATTGCCAACACGCCGGGAATAATAAAGGAGTGGTTAAAGACAAACTTGCCGATACGGGTTGAACCTGTGTCATCCATTTCCACCGCGGCCAACAGCGTAGGATAGGTCGGCAGCACAAATAGGGCGGAAACCGCCGCAAATGAAGCCACTGCCGCCAGCGGCGAGACGCCGAGCATCAGCGCGGCAGGCATCAGGGCTTTGGTGGTTGCGGCCTGCGAATAGAGTAGCGTGGCGGCGAAGAACAGCACCAGCGCCAGCATCCACGGATAACCTTGCAGCATGTCACCGGCTAGCGCCTGGATATCGTTGAGGTGCGCTTTGACGAAGGTATCGCCGAGCCATGCCACGCCCATCACGCAGATACAGGCGCTCATGCCAGATTTAAAGGTACTGGCACTGAGAATTTCTCCGGTATCGACTTTGCAGGTCAGGCAAATCAGTGTGGCAACGGTCAGCATAAACACCACGATGGCCTCGTTGCGTGGCAGCACCGGGTTACTGATGAGGCCAACGCTGTCGCTGATGGCGGTGGCGTAAAGCACCACGGCGGCGATGCCGATCAGGAACAGCAACACGGCGCGCTTCGCACCCGGTTTAATGTCGTAAACCTGCTCACCGCGCAGTTTCACTTCTCCTTTGGCCAGACGTGCCTGATAGACCTCATCATCTTTTAACTCTTTACCCAGGAAGCTGGTGATGATGGCCGCGCAGAAGATCGCCGCCATGGTGGAAGGAATCGCCACGCCCAGCAGCGCCAAATAGCTCACGCCGCGCGGTTCAAGGATGGAGGCGAAGAACACCACCGCCGCCGAGAGCGGCGAGGCCGTGATAGCAATCTGCGACGCCACTACCGCAATCGAGAGCGGACGCGAAGGGCGCACGCCTTGCTCTTTTGCGACTTCGGCAATCACCGGCAAGGTGGAGAACGCGGTGTGACCGGTACCGGCCAGCAGCGTCATCATATAAGTGACCAGCGGCGCGAGGAAGGTGACGTAGCGCGGATGGCGGCGCAGCAGGCGTTCCGCTAATCCCACCAGATAATCCAGACCGCCAGCGATCTGCATCGCGGCAATCGCGGCAATCACCGCCATGATAATTTCGATCACGTCGAAGGGAATTGCACCAGGCTTTAAGCCGCAAATCAGCGTCAGCGCCAGCACGCCTAAACCGCCCGCGAAACCAATGCCGATGCCGCCAAGACGCGCACCGAGCCAGATCGCCAGCAGCACAATAATCAGTTCTACTACTACCATTCGTTCCACTCCCTGAGCCGCGGAGAAATCCCGACCCTTAACGTTGTCGCCGCCAAAATGAAAAAAGCACGCCGCATTGTATACGGGCGTGCTTTTGGCAACGTGATCTGGAGCGGATTACTGTTCGTTTTCGTCGGTGTAGCGTTTGGCTTTGTAGGTTGGATGCATCAGGTTCTGGATGGAGAAGATATCGTCCAGTTCAGTTTCCGTCAGCAAGCCGCGCTCCAGCACCACTTCACGCACGCTCTTACCGGTTTCGGCACAAATTTTCCCGACGATATCGCCGTTGTGATGGCCGATGTACGGGTTGAGGTAAGTGACGATACCAATTGAGTTGAATACGTACGCTTCGCACACCGCTTTATTGGCGGTGATGCCATTAACGCATTTTTCCAGCAGGTTGAAGCACGCGTTAGTCAGAATGCTAATTGACTCGAACAGCGCCTGGCCAATCACGGGCTCCATCACGTTGAGCTGCAGCTGACCCGCTTCTGACGCCATGGTGACGGTGATGTCATTACCGATCACTTTGAAACACACCTGATTCACCACTTCCGGTACGACCGGATTCACTTTAGCGGGCATGATGGATGAACCGGCTTGCAGTTCTGGCAGGTTAATTTCATTCAGGCCCGCGCGGGGACCGGAAGAGAGCAGGCGCAGGTCGTTACAGATCTTCGACAGTTTTACCGCCAGACGTTTCAGCGCCGAGTGCACCATCACGTACGCGCCGCAGTCGGAGGTGGCTTCAATCAGATCTTCTGCGGGCACCACTGGCAGATTACTCACTTCTGCCAGGCGCTGTACCGCCAACTGCTGATAGCCATCCGGCGTGTTGAGACGTGTACCAATGGCGGTGGCGCCAAGGTTCACTTCCAGCAGCAGTTCGGCGGTACGCAGAATGCTGCGGGTCTCTTCATTCAGCAGTACATTAAAGGCGTGGAACTCCTGGCCGAGTGTCATTGGCACCGCATCCTGCAGCTGAGTACGGCCCATTTTCAGGATATTTTCAAACTCGACCGCTTTACGCTGGAAACCTTCGCTCAGCTGGCTAATGCCATCGAGCAGTTTCAGGATTGAGGCATAAACCGCGATGCGGAAACCGGTGGGATAAGCGTCGTTGGTCGACTGACACTTATTCACATGATCGTTGGGATTGAGGTACTGATATTCGCCCTTCTGGTGGCCCATTAGCTCCAGACCGATGTTAGCCAGCACTTCGTTGGTGTTCATGTTGACCGAGGTGCCCGCGCCGCCCTGATAGACGTCAACCGGGAACTGATCCATGCATTTGCCGTTATTCAGCACTTCATCACAAGCCTGAATAATGGTGTTTGCGATATTACGCGGGATTGTCTGCAGCTCTTTATTGGCGAGCGCGGCTGCTTTCTTCACCATCACCATACCGCGCACGAATTCCGGTATGTCGCTGATTTTGCTGTTGCTAATGTAAAAATTTTCTATCGCACGCAGAGTGTGAACGCCGTAATAGGCATCCGCCGGTACTTCGCGCATACCTAACAGGTCTTCTTCGATACGAATGTTGTTCGCCATGATAACCTTCTTGTTGTGGCCGCTAACCATCAGGAATGATGTGTTTTATTTTGTCGTAGAGCATCAGAACCGACATTTTATCTGTCTTTGATCGCGCGAGCACGATCCTATTCTGATTCCGCAAAAAAGCACGAATGCAGATCGCGTTAAGCAGGATTTTCGGCAGTTGCATGTTGAAAAAATGTGAATTTTGTTACAAAAGTAAATCGCGGCACGGCGAATGGCAAGTATGCAAAGAAATTAATGTAGAAACATCAGCTGCACCAGGCAGCTGATGTCAGGGGTTTTTTAAGCGGCTAGCCACTGTGTGTTGTGTGAAAAAATAAATTCTAACTCATTGTTAATTGAGCCAGAATCAATCTCAACACCTTTTCCAACCGGCAGTTCCTGATAAAGCGCTTGTGCAATATCATCAAAATCCAGTTTCGCGTCATTTTCACTGATATTTTCAGCCGATGAACTAAACAGATCTCCCGTTTCAAGTGCCAACAGCGCATCGATTCCTAATGATGCTTCGCCTTGATCATCAAAGGCTAGGGTATTAATGGCAGAGGTTTTACTCAACTGATCGGCATTCTGCTTATAAGCGATGGAGAATACGTCACTCCAGTTGCCATCGTTGTTAGTGCTGGCGCGGTAATAGGCGGTATAGCCATAGAAGCCAAAAGCATCAAACTCCCAGTTGCCATTGGCGTCGGCCTTAACGGAACCAGCTAATTCAAAATGATCAGCTGAATTCAGGGAAAGCTGAATATAGACATTGCTGCCTGGTGTGGTGGTGCCATGCAGCACAGGGTAACGATCGTCAGTGGCTGCACCACTTTGAAAATCGCCTCTAATTTTGCCGAAATCATCAGAAAAACTTTCGATGGTGGTGGTTTTCTCTGGCTGTGGATCAACCGGTGAATAGCCAAAGTGGAAATCGTTAGACCAGGTCGTTGGCGTTTCTGCATATGCAACACGCGCATGCCAGGTCCCTTCCAGCAGCATGCGTGTTTCTAACTGCCAGTGTCCATTGGTATCCGCAATCGCTTTACCATAAGCCTGGTTATTATTGTCATCAAAATACATGATGGTTAAGTGGGCTCCGGGCTCGGCGGTACCCTGCAATACTGGCTGTTTGTCATCAGAAACTTCACCTTTTCCACGCTGGCCTTGTGAAGAGCCTACATTGTCATAGAAGTAATCGATCGCAGGCTGAATGCGCGATGCAGCAAACGACGTTAGTACTGGCGTTTGCTGCTGGTCGTTTTCCGTTAACAATGCTTGAACGTCGAAAGCATTATCACCGAAAGAGGCTGTACCAGTCTCAATGATTATTGTTGTGGCCGATTGGATATTGCCGTTGTGGAAGGAGATGGAGAAGGTTTCACTGGTTCCTGGCTTAGCGGCATCTTCTGCACGGAAATACAGCGTTGTCCCATTTTCACCAGCGATTTCAGCCTGCCAGTTACCTGCTTCATCAGCTCTGGCTATGTCAATGAACTCATAGGGACCGTCCGAAGAATGGGAAACAAACAGCAGGACGGAACCATTAGCCACGGTTTTTCCATGCAGCACCGGCGTGAGGTCATCAGTGGTAGCACCATTGTAAAATTCGCCCTGAGATTTACCTACATTGTCTTCAAAAAACTCAATAACTGGCGCTTTCAAGGGCTGCTCTTTAGTTGAGTAGCCAGTAGCAAATGGGCCAGTCCATTCAAATCCTCCGTCCTGGTATTGTACTACCACGCGCCAGCGGTCTTCTGTTAATGGTTCCGTCTGCAACTGCCAGTTACCATTGGTGTCAGTCGTCACTAATGCTTCGAAAACATTATCCTGAGTGTCGTAATAGCGCACCCGTAAAACGCTTCCCGGCTCCGCAGTACCATGGATGACGGGTTGGTTATCATCGGATAGATCGCCGTGTTCCAGCTTGCCCTGTTTGCTGCCAGCATTATCCCAGGCGTAATCGATGGTGGGTGTGGCACGTTCAACAGGTGGCATCACAATCGGCGGTTCTGGCTTAATAATCGGCGGTAAAATAACTGGCGGTGAAACGAGTTCACCTTCACTGTTACCAGGGCGGTCCCAATCTATGCGGTTATCGGAACCTGAACCCCAGCCGAATGCAGTGAATGAGTTAAAATATTTGTCATCATTGCTTAAAATCATGTGCTATCTCGCATTTTTTTAATGAGTTGTTTTTTAAGGTTTTTTGTTGCTTTTTTATTTTTAGTTGATGCGCTGATCGTACATAGGCGAATAGTCTCGAAATCGCCATCGCCAGATTTTTATCAACAGTTTGTTGAATGACAGATGTTGAAATTGCGAGAAGAGCCCCAACCTTTTTATTTCTGTTAAAAGAATTTTGCCTTTTTGCTCAGTAGCGAAAGGTGTAAAGAGGAGCACATTGTGCGCTGGATACCGTTACTGGTTTTTTTTGTTTTAGCCTGGATTGAGATCTCAATCTTCATTCAGGTCGCGCATGCGCTGGGCGTGCTGCTCACCATGTTGCTGGTGATTTTCACCTCGGCTATTGGTGTGTCACTGGTGAAGAACCAGGGCATGAAGAACTTCCGGCTGATGCAGGAGAAGCTGGCGCGCAATGAAAGCCCAGCGGCAGAGATGACGAAGAGCGTTTCGCTGATCATCTCCGGCTTCCTGCTGCTGTTGCCCGGTTTCTTCACTGACTTCCTCGGTTTACTGCTGCTGTTACCGCCGGTGCAGAAGCACCTGACGTTGAAGTTGATGCCTCATCTGCGCGTGTGGCGCGGGCCGGGGGCAGGTCCCGACGCGGGTTTCACCGTCGATGGTGAATACGAGCGGAAAGATCAGGACAAGATTGGTCACGATAAAGACCTATAAACTTCAGAAGGCGGCGCAAGCCGCCTTTTTGCTGCATTTTTCACCATCTGTTGTAGAAACGAAAATATTTATATTTTTTGCCCTTGAAACCCCACTTATTGCCCCTATCTCTTCCAGCACGAGGCCGGAAGCCAAGCAGTCCGGTTCTAACCCAAAAAATGAATGATTGGACTTCTCAAAGGAGAGCTATCAAATGAAAATTCGTCCATTGCACGATCGCGTCATCGTCAAGCGTAAAGAAGTTGAAGCTAAATCAGCGGGCGGCATCGTGCTGACCGGTTCAGCTGCTGGTAAATCTACCCGCGGTGAAGTCCTGGCTGTCGGCAAAGGCCGCATCCTGGAAAACGGTGAAGTTAAGCCATTGGACGTGCAAGTAGGTGATCTGGTGATTTTCAGCGAAGGCTACGGTGCTAAAACCGAGAAAATCGACAACGAAGAAGTTCTGATCATCTCCGAAAGCGACATCCTTGCAGTAGTTGAAGCGTAATTTACGCGTAATTCACTGAACGAAACGAATTTAAGGGATATTTGAAATGGCAGCTAAAGACGTAAAATTCGGTAATGACGCACGCGTAAAAATGCTGCGTGGCGTAAACGTACTGGCAGATGCAGTAAAAGTTACCCTGGGCCCGAAAGGCCGTAACGTGGTTCTGGATAAATCTTTTGGTGCACCGACCATCACTAAAGATGGTGTCTCTGTAGCACGTGAAATCGAACTGGAAGATAAGTTCGAAAACATGGGCGCGCAGATGGTGAAAGAAGTGGCCTCTAAAGCGAACGACGCAGCAGGCGACGGCACCACCACCGCAACCGTTCTGGCTCAGGCGATCATCACTGAAGGCCTGAAAGCCGTGGCTGCGGGCATGAACCCGATGGATCTGAAGCGCGGTATCGATAAAGCCGTTATCGCTGCGGTTGAAGAACTGAAAACTCTGTCTGTACCTTGCCAGGATTCACGCGCGATTGCACAGGTGGGTACCATCTCTGCTAACTCCGATGAAACCGTGGGCACCCTGATTGCCGACGCGATGGATAAAGTGGGCAAAGAAGGCGTTATCACCGTTGAAGAAGGCACCGGCCTGCAAGACGAGCTGGACGTGGTTGAAGGTATGCAGTTTGACCGTGGCTACCTGTCTCCGTACTTCATCAACAAGCCAGAAACAGGTGCAGTTGAGCTGGAAACTCCGTTCATCCTGTTAGCTGACAAGAAAATCTCTAACATCCGCGAAATGCTGCCAGTGCTGGAAGCCGTTGCGAAAGCCGGTAAGCCACTGCTGATCATTGCAGAAGATGTTGAAGGTGAAGCGCTGGCAACGCTGGTGGTGAACACCATGCGCGGTATCGTGAAAGTCGCTGCGGTTAAAGCACCGGGCTTCGGTGACCGTCGTAAAGCCATGCTGCAGGATATCGCTATCCTGACCGGCGGTACCGTCATCTCTGAAGAGATCGGTATGGAGCTGGAGAAAGCTACCCTGGAAGATCTGGGTCAGGCTAAACGCGTTGTGATCAACAAAGACACCACCACCATCATCGATGGCGTGGGCGATCAAGGCGCTATCTCTGGCCGCGTAACGCAGATTCGTCAGCAGATCGAAGAAGCGACTTCTGATTACGACAAAGAGAAACTGCAGGAGCGCGTAGCGAAACTGGCAGGCGGCGTTGCCGTTCTGAAAGTGGGCGCAGCAACTGAAGTTGAAATGAAAGAGAAGAAAGCACGCGTTGAAGATGCTCTGCACGCAACCCGCGCTGCGGTAGAAGAAGGCGTTGTTGCTGGTGGTGGTGTGGCGCTGGTTCGCGTTGCCGCGAAAATCGCCGCTTCTGGCCTGAAAGGCGATAACGAAGATCAGAACGTGGGTATCAAAGTTGCGCTGCGCGCGATGGAAGCTCCACTGCGTCAGATCGTTTCTAACGCCGGTGAAGAGCCTTCCGTTGTTGCTAACAACGTGAAAGCAGGCGACGGTAACTACGGTTACAACGCGCAGACCGAAGAGTACGGCAACATGATCGACTTCGGTATCCTGGACCCAACCAAAGTGACCCGTTCTGCGCTGCAGTACGCTTCATCTGTTGCGGGCCTGATGATCACCACCGAAGCGATGGTGACTGACCTGCCGAAAAGCGACGCACCTGATTTAGGCGGCGCTGGCGGTATGGGTGGCATGGGCGGAATGGGCGGCATGATGTAATTGCCCCTGACTGCTTAAGTCATCTGGAAAACCCCCGATCGGAAACGGTCGGGGGTTTTTCTTTTGCTGGGGAACAGGGTATAAGTAAGGGCGCAATACTTCGGCTTTACGGGTTTAGGGCAATGAATGTTCAGAAAAAAAGTGCGCTTTTCTGCTACGCTGCCGCCCGACACTGATGATAATAAATGGGGATTACAATGCGGATTAACCTCTTGCTCGGTCTTGCAGTCGGAACGTTACTGCTGGCGGGCTGTAGCAGCTCCAATCAATTGAGTGCTGGCGGCGAACGTGTGACCTTCGTCGACCAACAACCCGCGAGTCAATGTCAGCTTCTGGGAACGCTTACTGGCTCACAGAGCAACTGGCTGAGCGGTTCAGGCGGTGAAGGCAGTTCATTGCGTGGCGCGGCTAACGACCTGCGCAACCGCGCGGCAGAAATGGGCGGCAACGTGATTTATGGCGCCACCAGCCCAACGCAAAATCTGCTGTCAGCTTTCGCGCCGCTCGACAGCAAAATGACCGGCCAGGTGTATAAGTGCCCTTAAGGCGCAGCCTTAAAAAAAGCCGCTTTTGCGGCTTTTTTTATTCCTGACGCAGCTGCAAATCCAGCGGCGTCTTGCTTGGCTCTCCGCCGATTTCCCGCGCCAGTTTCGGTACCATATAACCTGAAACCATCGCCAGTAGCTGACGCACTAATCCGCGAGCTTCCTCATCCGAGACAAAGAAGTGCGCCGCGCCTTGCACTTTATCCAGCACATGCAGGTAGTAGGGCAAAATGCCCGCATCGAATAACGCATTGCTGAGATTCGCCAGCGCCTGCGCATCATCATTCACCCCGCGCAGCAGCACGCTCTGATTGAGCAGCGTAACGCCCGCCCGCTTCAGCATCTGCATGCCATAACGCAGCTCGTCATCAATCTCTTGCGCATGATTGATATGGCTCACCATCAGAACCTGAAGACGTGTGTCTGCCAGAATCTGACACAAGCTTTCAGTGATACGCGCCGGGATCACCACCGGCAAGCGGCTGTGGATGCGCAGGCGTTTCAGATGGGGGATTTTTTCCAGCGAGGCCACCAGCCACGCCAATTCATGATCTTTCGCCATCAGCGGGTCGCCGCCGGAGAAGATGATCTCATCCAGTTCCGGATGCGCGGCGATATAATCGATGGCGGCTTGCCAGTTACGCTTATTGCCCGGGTTATCCTGATACGGAAAATGGCGGCGGAAACAGTAGCGGCAATTGACAGCACAACCGCCTTTTACCAGTAGCAGCGCACGGTTTCTATACTTATGCAGTAAACCCGGCACGACACTGCTTTGTTCATCCAGCGGATCGGTGCTATAACCTGGCGCATCTATAAATTCCTGACGGCTGGTCAGTACTTGCAGCAGCAAGGGGTCTGTCGCATCACCTATTTTCATGCGAGAGATGAAGGCGCGAGGAACGCGCAAAGCGAAAAGCTTGCGCGCATCCGCACCTTCAGCCAGATCTGCGTGCTGATCAAGAGCTAAAAGTTGCAGTAATTCAGCAGGTTCGGTCACAACATCAGCTAGTTGCTGCAACCAATCTTCTCTGACAGGGGGATTTAGGGTTACAATGTGTGCCATTTTTTTGGCTATTTACCAGTTCAATATTTACAGAGGGCCTTTATGGCGACTTATCTTAGCAACGATTTCCGTCCCGGTCTTAAAATCATGTTCGAAGGCGAACCTTATGCCATCGAAGCCAGTGAGTTCGTTAAGCCGGGTAAAGGCCAGGCATTTGCACGCGTAAAAATGCGTCGTCTGCTGACCGGTTCTCGCGTTGAGAAGACCTTCAAATCCACTGACTCTGCCGAAGGCGCAGACGTTCGTGATATGACGCTGCAATACTCTTACAACGACGGCGACTTCTACTACTTCATGCATCCAGAATCTTTCGAACAGTATCAGATCGAATCTAAAGTGCTGGATGACGTAACTAAGTGGTTGCAGGACAATGCGGATTGTATCGTTACCCTGTGGAACGATAAAGCCATCGCTGTTCAGCCGCCAAACTTCATCGAAGCTGAAGTGACCGAAACTGACCCGGGCCTGAAAGGTGACACCGCCGGTACCGGCGGCAA
>CEFQ01000001.1:128982-392380 GCA_900068845.1 Enterobacter ludwigii | reverse complement strand
AAAGCCAGCGACGCTGTCTACTGGCGCAGTGATCAAAGTGCCACTGTTCGTGCAGATTGGCGAAGTGGTAAAAGTTGATACCCGTTCTGGCGAATACGTTTCACGCGTAAAATAATCGTCAAAAAAGGCGCATCATTGATGCGCCTTTTTTCTCTCTGTGTGTCTTTTCTCTTTTTTCATCCGCCTAATCCGCAGTTTTTCAGATCAAGACTATGCTTTAAGAGCTGTACTTTTACTGCAACCAAAAAGGATATGGCTATGTTAAAGAAAAGTATTGTCGCGATATTTTCCGTGCTGGTGCTCTCGTCCGTTCTGACCGCCTGTAACACCACGCGTGGTGTTGGCGAAGACGTTTCGGCGGGCGGCAAGGCAATTCAGCGCAGCGCACAGTAAGATATTCCGGTGCGAAAGCCGCTTTCGCACCGGATCTCTCTAATTCTGCTCGACCCAAATCAATTCATCAACCGGGAATCCGGCATTTCTTGCCTGTTCAACCAGACGCTGTTTAACGCCTTCATCCAACTGCGGCGTACGTGACAAAATCCACAAGTAGCTGCGATTCGGTCCGCACACCAGCGCATAGCGATATTCTGGATCCAACGCAATCACGTTGTAGCCGCCATAGAACGGGCCAAAAAACGACACTTTCAGCGACGCGCGCTGCTTATCACCGGTGAAGTAAGCTTTGCCAACGCTCTCCTGCCAACGTTGTTTCTGCTGATTGTAGCCGCGGTTAATCACCTTCAAACCGCCATCGTCACGCGGGCTATAATTGGCAGTAACCTGTTGTAAGCCGCGTTCAAAGCGGTGATCGAGGCGGGCAATTTCATACCATTGACCGAGATAGCGCTGGCTATCGAAACCTTCCACCACCTTGACGTCTTTGGGCGGCGTAGTCGAGCAGGCCACAGAGAGAAAGGCGCTCAGGCTGGCGAGCAGGGTTTTCCATGGGGACATTGTGGGATTCCTTTACGATTTTAACGAGTTAAGTATAGCTGCCCGACACCAAACTGCTGCCTGCGCCAGCTGACGTTGTTTGCCATCGCCAATGCGGGTAGACTTCCACCCCTTATCTGTATGAGGAGTCATCAACATGAGCGAAACGGCAAGCTGGCAGCCGAGCGCACCCATTGCCAATTTGTTGAAACGCGCCGCCATTATGGCGGAAATTCGTCGTTTCTTTGCCGATCGCGGCGTGCTGGAGGTCGATACCCCGGCGATGAGCCAGGCGACCATCACAGACATCCATCTGGTGCCGTTTCAGACGCGTTTTGTTGGGCCAGGCGCAGCCGAAGGGCGCGATCTCTGGCTGATGACCAGTCCGGAATATCACATGAAGCGCCTGCTGGCGGCCGGTAGCGGCCCGATTTACCAGATGGGTCGCAGCTTCCGTAATGAAGAAGCCGGACGTCACCACAATCCCGAGTTCACCATGCTGGAATGGTATCGTCCACACTACGATATGTACCGCCTGATGAATGAGGTGGACGATTTGATGCAACAGGTGCTGGAGTGCGACAGCGCTGAATCCCTGTCATATCAGCAGGCGTTTATCCGTCATCTGGAGATCGATCCGCTGTCGACTGATAAAGCGCAACTGCGTGAAGTGGCAGAGAAGCTGGGTGAGGGCGAACTGGCCAATCGCGAAGAAGACCGCGATACGCTGCTGCAGCTGCTGTTTATGTTGGGCGTTGAACCGAAGATTGGCAACGATAAGCCGTGCTTCGTCTACCACTTCCCGGCCACGCAGGCTGCGCTGGCGGAAATCAGTACGGAAGATCACCGCGTCGCCGAGCGCTTTGAGGTCTATTACAAAGGTATTGAACTGGCGAACGGTTTCCGTGAGTTAACCGATAGCCGTGAGCAGCGCCAACGTTTTGAGCAGGACAATCGTCGTCGTGCCGCGCGTGGCCTGCCGCAACATCCTATTGATACGAATTTGCTGGATGCGCTGGCGCACGGTATGCCGGCATGCTCCGGCGTGGCGTTGGGCGTGGATCGTTTGATCATGCTGGCGCTGAAAGCCAGCTCGCTGAGCGAAGTGATCGCCTTCCCGGTCGATCGCAGTTAAATCATAAGGGCGCGCAAGCGCCCTTATGGCGTGGTGGTGGCGGGAGCGGTAACTTCCGGAAATTCCTGAATCGTCACCGGCAAGGTCATTTTCTTTTCATTGCGTAAAATCTGCACGTCAATCACCGAGCCTGGACGAATTTCTGCCACCTGATCCATGGTTTCCTGCGCCGAGAGCGCCGGTTTACCATTCACTTCCAGCAGCACGTCATTCGCCTGAATGCCGGCGCTATCCGCGGGGCCGCCAGGCGCTACATCGCTAACGATAATGCCCTGTACGCGATCGAGATTATTGCCCTGACCGTGCAGGGGCGGCAATTCGCGTCCGGTAATGCCGATAAAGCCGCGAATCACCCGACCATCACGAATCAGCTTATCCATGATTTTGCTCGCCAGCGCGGTAGGGATAGCAAAACCAATCCCTTCTGGGGTTTCGCCATCGCTACTTTTATCAAACGTCAGGGTGTTAATGCCCATCAGCTCGCCAAGCGAGTTGATCAACGCGCCGCCCGAGTTGCCTTGATTGATGGAGGCATCGGTCTGCAGAAAATTTTGCCGGCCAGATGAGCTGAGGCCAACGCGTCCGGTGGCACTGATAATGCCTTGCGTCACGGTTTGGCCGAGGTTGTACGGGTTGCCGATCGCCATTACCACGTCGCCAATGTGCGCGATGCGTTTGGCGTTGATGGGGATAACAGGCAAGTTTGAGGCGCTGATTTTCAGCACCGCCAAATCAGTCATCGCATCGGAACCTACTAAGGTGGCTTCGAAGAAACGTCCATCCTGCAGCGCCACGATGATCTGGTCGGCATTATTAATTACGTGTTTGTTGGTGAGGATATAACCTTTGCCGTTCATGATCACGCCAGAGCCAAGCGTGGTAATACCGCGATTATTGTTGCCGTGGGCGCTTCGGTTGTAGACGTTAACTACCGCGGGCACGGCACGTCGCACACCCTGATTAAAACTGACGGGTGCTTCATCATCGCTGTTGTCATGTTCAAAGGTGACGTTGCTGCCCATACGCAGCGCAGGGATCGCGACAAGCAGTAAGCCAGCCACGATCAGGCCCATCACCACAGAACGCAAAAGTTTAAGAAACATGGTGTTATTTCAAGCCAGGTGAGATCGCAGGGCAGAATAGCATGAGAAAGGCGGACAAACACCTGCTTGTCCGCCTGATGCGAGGATTATCGCAGAAGCAGGTAAATACTCTCTTCGCCGCGTACGACGTTCAGGGCCAGCACCGGCGGTTTGCCTTCCAGCACTTTGCGCATTTCGGCAATCGATACCACGCGATTGCGGTTCACGCCGATGATCACATCGTCTTTCTGCAAACCAACTTGCTCCGCTGGCGTGCCTTTTTCAATGGCATCGACTTTCACACCTTTATCACCGGTTTTCGTCGCGCCGTCGCTCAGCGTTGCGCCTTGCAATGCCGGAGACATCAGCTGCGCGCTGGCGGTAGTCTGCGCACTTTGTTCCAGCGTGACAGTGACGTTTACCGGTTTGCCTTCACGCAGCAGGCCGATTTTCACGTCCTG
This sequence comes from Enterobacter ludwigii, assembly GCA_900068845.1. Lineage (GTDB taxonomy): Bacteria > Pseudomonadota > Gammaproteobacteria > Enterobacterales > Enterobacteriaceae > Pantoea > Pantoea ludwigii_A. The sequence goes on along the minus strand of CEFQ01000001.1, from coordinate 388,766 downwards.
GCCTGGCGGCGTAGTGCCGACTTTGACACGCAGCTCAGCAAAGCTGGTAATCGGCTTATCATTGATAGAAGTAATGATATCGCCGGCTTTGATGCCCGCTTTCTCGGCGGCAGATTTCGGCAGCACTTCCGAAACAAAGGCACCGCGCTGCGCATCAACGTTAAACGCTTTGGCGATATCGGCAGTCATTTCCGTGCCTTTAATGCCCAACTGACCCCGCTTCACTTCGCCGAACTGGATAAGTTGCTGCGCGAGGTTCATCGCCATGTTGGCGGGAATGGCGAAGCCAATGCCGATGTTGCCGCCGCTTGATGCCAGAATCGCGGTGTTGATACCAATTAACTCGCCATTCAGGTTAACCAGTGCACCGCCGGAGTTACCGCGGTTAATGGCGGCATCGGTCTGAATAAAGTTCTCCAGCCCTTCCAGATTCAGGCCGCTGCGTCCCAGGGCTGAGATAATGCCGGACGTGGCCGTTTGGCCGAGACCAAAGGGATTACCGATGGCCACCGCAAAATCACCCACTTTCAGTGAATCAGAGTCGGCGATCTTCACCTGCGTCAGGTTTTTCGCGCCCTCGATTTGAATCAGGGCGATGTCGGTTTGCTCATCGTGACCAATCAGCTTAGCGTCATATTCGTTGCCGTCGCTCAGCTGAACGTTGATTTTGTCGGCGCCGTTCACCACGTGATTGTTGGTGAGGACGTAGCCTTTCGCCGCGTCAATGATGACGCCGGAACCCAACCCTTCAAACGGCTGCGGTTGGGATTGTCCTGGCGCCTGGCCAAAGAAGCGTTTCAGTGGCTCGGGGATATCCTGTGCCTGCTGGCCGGAATCGGTACCCTCAACATGCACACTGACCACTGCAGGCAGAACTTTTTCCAGCATCGGTGCCAGACTTGGCAATGCTTGTCCCTGAATCTGGGCGGGTAGCGTGGCCAGCGCGCTCGGCGCCACGGCCAGACTCATGCCAATGCTCAAGGCTAATGCGCTCAACAGTCGTGCTTGTTTTTTCATTATGACAACGCTCTCGCTGCGAAAAGGAGATAAAAAACTGTGACAGTTGTTTGGGGCAAGGGTTCGACAAACTAAAAGGGCACAGCCAAGCTGTGCCCCAAAAGGATTAATTACGCGGTGCGCGGTCGCTGCCACGTAACAGGCCGGATGCGCCTTCAGAGTAATCACGCGGCATTTGTACCGGTGCCTGATCGTTATCCGCTTCGGCTTCCGTTAGTTGGTAGGCAAACGGATTTTTCTCGCCTGGCAGATTGGGCAGCAGGTCGTTCGACCCTTTCGCCATGTGCTGATACAGCTGGCGATAATCATGCGCCATATTGTCCAGCAGCTCGGCGCTGCGTGCGAAGTGGTTCGTGAGCTCCTCGCGGTAATCCGCCAGCTCAGCCTTCGACTTTTCCAATTCATACTGCATGCTACGCTGCTCACGCAGCTTTTTGTTGCCAAAACGCATGACGACTGCGCCGACAATAATGCCAATCACTAAACCAATCAGCCCGTATTCCCAGGTCATAATGACTCCCGTGTAATTTCCGTTGTTTCGTAGGGCATTGCTTCTGTTGCAACATCAACTTCAATAGCAGCCACTATACCCAATAATCCATTGGAAGTGGAACTATCAGGCAGCATCGCTTAGTGTAGAGCGGCCTAATTTTCGTCAACCAACCCGTGAATCGGACTTTTTCAGGGATTCTGAGAGAACCATGCAAACCTCATCTCCGCTTGCACGCTACGAGCAGGCGCTGTCGCAGGGCGAATTTCGCCCGGATGACGTACAACGAGAAGCGATTACCCGCTTAGATACCATCCAGCAAGGATTGATTGCCCGTCAGCAACACATTGAACCGGTTGCAAAAGGTCTGTTCGGGCGCTTGTCTAAGATGATCAGTAAAGAGAAAAGCACCAGCGATGCGCCGGTGCGCGGCCTCTATATGTGGGGCGGTGTAGGGCGCGGTAAAACCTGGGTGATGGACCTGTTTTTTCAGTCAATTCCTGGTGATCGCAAGCTGCGCCTACATTTTCACCGTTTTATGCTGCGCGTCCATCAGGAGCTGACGCAGCTGCAAGGCCACAGCGATCCGCTGCTGATTGTCGCCGATCGCTTTAAAGCGGAAACCGACATTCTCTGTTTCGATGAGTTTTTTGTCTCGGATATCACCGATGCCATGCTACTGGGCACGCTGATGGAAGCGCTGTTTGCACGCGGCATCTCGCTGGTGGCAACCTCGAATATTCCGCCGGATGAGCTGTATCGTAATGGCTTGCAGCGTCCGCGTTTCCTGCCTGCCATCGAACAAATCAAACGTCATTGTGAAGTGATGAACGTGGACGCGGGTATCGATTACCGCTTGCGCACCTTAACCTCGGCGCATTTGTGGAACTTCCCACTGAACGATGCCACGCATACCGAAATGGAGCGCATGTTCCGCGCGCTGTCAGGCAAAGCGCGTGAAGACGCGCCGGTGCTGGAAATTAACCATCGCCAGATGCCCACGCTGGGCGTGCATGAAGGCGTATTGGCGATTGATTTTCTGACGCTATGTGGCGAAGGGCGCAGTCAACACGACTATATTGAGCTCTCACGCCGATTTCACAGTGTCTTGCTGTATGATGTGCCGGTGATGATTTATAAGACCGAGGATCAGGCGCGTCGCTTCCTTGCGCTGATCGATGAGTTCTACGAACGCCACGTAAAACTGGTTGTCGCGGCAGAAACATCACTGTTTGAAATTTATCAGGGCACACGCTTGAAGTTTGAGTATCAGCGCTGCTTGTCGCGTTTGCAGGAGATGCAGAGCGAAGAGTATTTGCGTCTGCCGCATCTGCCCTGATGACGTGGCAGAAATCGCAGGAATTAGATGCAAAAAGGTTCGATCTTTGAGTTCGACTTCTCTATAATCTTGCGACCCCACGTTACAGCATCGGTTTTCTTTCCCAAGAACTCGATGTGATCCGGTAACTCACTTGAAGGGGTGGCTTGCTGGGCAAAATGGTCGTGTGAGCCTCAATCGTTTACTTAGCGTTTGGGATTTCACCAACGTGTAACTTTTTATTTGGGTAAGCTTTTCAATGAAAACTTTTACAGCTAAACCAGAAACCGTACAGCGTGACTGGTATGTTGTTGACGCAACGGGCAAAACCTTGGGTCGCCTGGCGACTGAACTGGCGCGCCGTCTGCGTGGTAAGCACAAAGCGGAATACACTCCGCACGTTGATACCGGTGATTACATCATCGTTCTGAACGCAGAAAAAGTTGCTGTAACCGGCAACAAGCGTACTGACAAGATTTACTATCACCACACTGGCCACATCGGTGGTATCAAGCAAGCGACCTTTGCAGAGATGATCGAGCGCCGTCCTGAGCGTGTGATTGAAATCGCGGTTAAAGGCATGCTGCCGAAAGGCCCACTGGGTCGTGCTATGTACCGTAAACTGAAAGTTTACGCAGGCAACGAGCACAACCACGCGGCGCAGCAACCGCAAGTTCTTGACATTTAATCGGGATTATAGGCAATGGCTGAAACTCAAAACTACGGCACTGGTCGCCGCAAAAGCTCTGCCGCTCGCGTCTTCATCAAGCCGGGTAGCGGTAACATCGTAATTAACCAGCGCTCTTTGGAGCAATACTTCGGTCGCGAGACTGCACGCATGGTCGTGCGTCAGCCGCTGGAGCTGGTTGATATGGTTGGTAAATTTGACCTGTACATCACTGTTAAAGGTGGTGGTATTTCTGGTCAGGCTGGTGCGATCCGTCACGGTATCACACGCGCTCTGATGGAGTACGACGAGTCTCTGCGTTCTGAACTGCGTAAAGCGGGCTTCGTTACCCGTGATGCGCGTGAAGTTGAACGTAAGAAAGTCGGCCTGCGTAAAGCACGTCGTCGTCCACAGTTCTCCAAGCGTTAATTGTTTGCTGCTTCGGCAGCGGCAGTTGGCTCAAAAAACCCGCTTCGGCGGGTTTTTTATTGCCTGTATTTATGATTTTTTCCCACAAAAAACGCGAGCTTTGCCCGCATTTTGCCTGCAAATCATCACGCCCGCCCCACAAGCTGCTTAAAATCTGGTAAACTCACTGTCACTTTGCGCCTGCGAGACGCAGCGTTGTGCTTGTCGTTCCTGTCGGGAAGACCGGTCGATGCTTCTAACGCTGACGGTAGGCGAATCTGATGAGCCGGTGAGTCGCCGCGTGGTTGGCTATTCGCAGTATCTTTTTGTGAACAAACTTGGAGGTTTTCATGGCTGTCGCTGCCAACAAACGTTCGGTAATGACGCTGTTTTCTGGTCCGACTGACATTTTCAGCCATCAAGTACGTATCGTACTGGCTGAGAAGGGCGTCAGCGTGGAGATCGAGCAGGTTGAAACGGATAACCTGCCGCAGGATCTGATTGACCTCAACCCGTATCGCACCGTACCTACGCTGGTCGACCGTGAACTGACGCTGTATGAATCACGCATCATCATGGAATACCTCGATGAGCGTTTCCCACATCCTCCACTGATGCCGGTTTATCCGGTTGCACGTGGTGAAAGCCGTCTGATGATGCACCGCATTGAGCAGGATTGGTACAGCCTGATGCGCACCATCGAAACCGCCAACGGTGCCGAAGCTGATGCAGCGCGCAAGCAACTGCGTGAAGAACTGCTGGCGATTGCGCCACTGTTCGCGCGCACGCCATTCTTCATGAGTGAAGAGTTCAGCCTGGTGGATTGCTATCTGGCGCCGCTGCTGTGGCGTCTGCCGCAGATGGGTGTTGATCTGTCTGGCGCGGGTTCTAAAGAGCTGAAAGGCTATATGACGCGCGTGTTTGAACGTGACTCTTTCCTTGCGTCACTGACGGAAGCAGAACGTGAAATGCGCCTGCAAGCTCGGGGCTAAAGTATGGAAATGTCGCAACTAACGGCGCGTCGTCCCTATCTATTGCGGGCATTCTATGACTGGTTGCTTGATAACCAGTTGACGCCGCATCTGGTGGTCGACATCAATCTGCCTGGTGTGCAGGTGCCGCTGGAATATGCGCGTGACGGACAGATCGTTCTGAACATCGCGCCGCGTGCAGTAGGCAATCTTGACCTCGCTAATGATGAAGTGCGTTTCAACGCGCGTTTCGGTGGCGTACCGCGTCAGGTTTCTGTGCCAATGGCTGCGGTGCTAGCGATCTATGCCCGTGAAAACGGCGCTGGCACCATGTTCGAGCCTGAACCGGCTTATGAGCTGGCGACGGATGAGCAAGAGGGTAGCGGTCAGGAAGAGACGATGATGTCTGTGATTGATGGCGATCGTCCGGATGATGCGACTGATGACGATCACTCACCAGATGATGAACCGCCGCCGCGTGGCGGACGACCTTCACTGCGTGTAGTGAAGTAAAGCGTCTGAAAAGATGTGCAATAAAAAACGGGCCGATTGGCCCGTTTTTTTATGCCTGCGCGTCTTAGTAGACGTCGCGCAAGTAGCGTTTATCTTTCTTCAACTGATCAACGTAAGCCGCAGCGCGCTCGCTAGATAAGCCACCGAACTGACGAACCACTTCATACAGCGCCGCATCAACGTCTTTTGCCATGCGTGAGGCATCGCCACACACGTAGAAGTAAGCGCCATCCTGCAGCCAGGCATACAGCTCAGCGCCTTTTTCCAGCATGCGGTTCTGCACGTAAATCTTCTCTTCCTGATCGCGAGAGAAAGCCAGATCGAGGTTAGTGAGCAGACCTTTCTCCTGCCACGCACTCAGCTCATCTTCGTAGATGTAATCATGTGCCTGATGCTGATCGCCAAAGAACAGCCAGTTTTTGCCTTCCGCGCCGGTTGCCTGACGTTCCTGCAGGAAGGCGCGGAACGGTGCGATACCGGTGCCTGGGCCAACCATGATCAGCGGAGCATTGCCATTTGCTGGCACGCGGAACGCTTTATTTGGCGAAATGAAGATCGCCGGCTTTTCGCCACGACGCACACGTTCAGCCAGATAGGTTGAGCACACGCCTTTACGTTCGCGACCGCCGCTGTGATAGCGCACGGACGCAATGGTCAGATGCACCTGATTGGGATGGGCTTTCGAGCTCGACGAGATCGAGTAGGCGCGATGCTGCAACGGGCGCAGCATGGCAACGAACTCTGGTACCGACAGGCTGCGCGTCAGCTCAAGCTGCAGCAGATCCAACGTGTCTTTGCCCCACAGCCAAACGGCAAGGGTATCTTTATCGTCATGCTGCAATACGTGACGCAGTTCCTGGTTGGTGGTGTGCTGCCCAACCCACTCAATCAGTTTGCGTGACGGCTCGGAGATTTCGAACTGATAGGTCAGTAGATCGCCGAGGTTACGATCAAAGCTGGGTACGGGCGTTTCGTAATCCGCTTTCAGCTGAGTCAGCAGCAGTGAAACCAATGCCGCGTCGTTCACTGGAATGACACCCAGCGCATCGCCCGCTTCGTATTTCAAACCGCTGTCAGTAAGGTCGAACTCAAAGTGACGAATGTCTTTCGCCGATTCTTCTGCCGAGAGACGTTTGTTGGTCGCCAATGCAGCCGCATAAGGGTTCTGCTTATTGCTGCCCGGAATGACCGGCGCTTCTGGCGCGCTCTCAAGAGCGGTACCGCTGCTGCCCGCACTGGCGGCAAATTGCGGCATGGCCGTACCAATCCATTCACTGGATGGCTCTTCGAAATCGATATCGCAGTCGATACGATCGGCGACGCGTTTCGCGCCCAGCTGTTCCAGACGCATATCAATGAATTTACCTGCCTGGCAGAAACCGTCGTAGCCGGTATCGCCAATCGCCAGTACCGCAAAGTGCATCTGCTCCAGACGCGGCGCGGTGCTGGCCGAAATGGCTTGCCAGAACAGCTGTGCGTTGTCTGGCATTTCGCCTTCGCCGTACGTTGAGGTAACAATCAGCACGTGACGCATGGTGGCAAACACATCCAGATCCACTTCGCCCAGCGCCTGCACCACCGGCACCAAACCTTTGGCACGTGCGGCTTTAGCAGCTGTTTGCGATAGGGCTTCAGCATTACCAGTCTGTGAACCAAACAGGATATGCAGCTGGGTGTTGGCACCGGCAGCCGGCGCGCTCTGCTTATCTTCTAATACCAGCAGGCGCGAATGGAGACCGGCGAGAAAGCCCGCCAGCCAGTATTTCTGTTCACCGTTAAACGGTGCATCTTCAGGAATGTAAGGAATTTTCATCGGTACGACACTCAATCCTGTTCAATCAAAATATAAAGTCTAAATTACACATGTTCAGTAACGCTGTAATCAGGAAAGTTTCCCGACTGCAGCAGCGATTTCTGGCAGTGCAGCACGCGCAAACAGCTCTTCAAAATCAGGCAGATGGCCGAGAACTTCACGGTTGCAGGCATCCTGATAAATGATCCAGCCATAAGTCGCCAGGCTGTCCATGGAGCGAATGTTGCGCTGCGTTAATGCTGCTTTGTAATCCGCCATACGTTTAGCGGCGATCAGGCTGGCCAGCTCGTCATCGCTGTAGCTCTCAATCGCTGAGCGAGCATGGCGTTGCAGCCGGCTTATCAACGTGAAATCTTCGGTCATCAGCAGATTACGTACCGCTTTTTCGACTGCTGGATCTTCCACAGCCGTGCCTTTCGGCAGTTTGCCCAGCGCCAGCTGCTGCGCGAGGCTCAGAACGGTGTAGTTATTCAGCAGAACAAACATCTCCAGCGTATCGGTCGCGCCGTAAGCCGGTACCGCACCGTTGGCAATGGTTTTACCGTCACGCCAGGCCGATTTGAATTTCGTGACCTGATGCGCAGCCAGCGACGTTGACAGCTCTTCCAGCAAGTCTTTGCGTGATTTGGCTTTCAGGATCTCGGTGCCATCCTGATACAGCAGCAGCGAACGCGGCATCACGTAAACAAAGTGGTGGCACTCGGTTTCCCAGTTATCCAGCAACCAGGCAGCGCGTGGCGATTGGGTCGCTTCCAGATGCCAGTTCAGCATGGTCAGCACCGCTTGTTTGTGCACCTGCGCCATTTCGTCTTCATCAGCGATAGAGCCAAACAGCACTGAGTCACCTGCCGCGTGGGCAGCCAGCGATCCGTACGGATCGTACTGATAAGCAAAACCGCCGCTCATGCCGTTGCCGAAGCCTTTACCAAAAGTGCCGAGGTTAAGGATGGCGCCGTTGGTCATGTATTCGCAACAGAAGTCACCAACACCTTCAACCACGGCGGTTGCGCCGGAGTTACGCACGGCGAAACGGTCACCCGCCTGGCCCTGCACGAACAGACGACCGCCGGTTGCGCCAAATAGCGCGAAGTTACCGATCAGCACGTTGCCGTCACTATCCTGTGCACCGCCGCCTGGTGACATCACCACCAATTCGCCGCCGCACTGGCCTTTGCCGACACCGTCGTTACAGGTGCCGTAATGCTTCATCTGCATGCCGTCGTTGCAGAACGCGCCAAACGACTGACCGGCAGAACCGCTGGTGTTAATCAGCACGGTGGCGGGTGCCAGATAGTGACGACCGCGATCGTCTTTCAACACCGCTGGCAATGCTGCCAGCTGCTCTTTCGAGAGTTCATGGTTCAGCATGCGCTCGATATCGATCGCCAACTGGCCACCCACGCTCTTGTTACGGTTGTTCAGCGTGATGCCCGCGCCCAGCGCGATTTCACGGCTCGCTTCGCCAACCAGCTGGGTTTTCAGCTCGCTGACCCAGCCATCATCCAGCTCAAAGTCTTTTTCCAGATACACCGGCTTGGCAATTTTCTGCTCTGGCACCACGGTCAACATGGCGCGCAGATCGAGTTTGCCAACTTCCAGCGGGTGATCCATCAAGTGCAGCAGATCGGAACGGCCACGCGCTTCACGCAGCGAACGCAGACCGAGACGCGCGAGGAATTCACGTACTTCCTGTGCCACGTTGATGAAGTACTGCGCCAGCTGGCGCGGATCGCCATCAAAGGCTTCGGCATTGGTGGTTAAACCGGCCGGGCATTTGACGTTACAGTTTTTCGCCATCACGCATTTCAGCATCATCAGCGCAGTGGTGCCGAACTCGAAGCTGTCGCCACCGAGCAGAGCAGATTTGATCACATCGCTGCCGGTCTGTTGCGCGCCGGAGCAGCGCAGCTGCACTTTGTCGCGCAGGCCGTTGGCACACAGCGCCTGATGCACTTCGGCAATACCGATTTCCGCGACGCGACCAGTATATTTCAGGCTGGTAACCGATGCTGCGCCGGTGCCGCCGGTATTACCCGCCACGTTAATCACATCGGCGCCAGCTTTCGCCACGCCGACGGCGATGGTGCCGATACCTTCGGACGACACCAGTTTGACAATGACGCGCACGCGCGCGGCTTTGCAGTCGTGGATCAGCTGAGCCAAATCCTCGATTGAGTAAGTATCGTGGTGCGGCGGCGGTGAAACCAGCTCAACACCCGGTGTACCGCCACGTGCTGCGGCAATCTCAACGGTCACTTTTGCTGCTGGCAGCTGACCGCCTTCACCGGGTTTTGCGCCCTGACCGATTTTGATCTCCAGCTCTTCCAGCATTGGGTCAGCCAGATAAGCCGCCCAAACGCCGAAACGACCGGATGCCAGCTGTTTAATGCGCGAGGCACGGATGGTGCCGTGACGTGAATAGTGTTCACCACCTTCACCACAGTTACTCATGCCGCCAACCATGTTCGTTCCGTGCGCGACGGCTTCGTGCGCAGGTGCAACCAGCGCACCGTGGCTCATGGCACCGGAAGCAAAGGTGCGCGTGATTTCATGTGCCGGCTGAATCTCTTCCAGCGGCAGCGATGGCAGGGCGGTGAAGATCAGCGACAGATAATCCGCGGCTTTACCATAAGCGGTAATGTGCAGCACGCCATCTGCCACGTTACTGCTCTCGATATCGTCGGTGAAACGGGTTTTCAGCGCACGTGACAGCGCTTCCAGACGCTCGTTCTCTGGTTTCAGGCCAGCAATCGCATCGATCAGGCGCAGTTCGAACTGGTTCAGGCTGCCGTTCACCGCTTCGCATTTCAGACCACGCGTGGCGAAGCCGTTGTTCACCAATGAATAGCGACCCAGTTTGCGACCAAATTCGGCTTCGCTATCCACGTGGGTCAAATCGCACGGCAGCGCGAGGATATCGCGCAGCGCCGCAGGACGACGTTTACGTTCGGCATGCATCAGGCCGGAGAACTGACGGTAATCTGGCGTGATGGCAAAGGTATCGATCACCTCATTCGGAATGCGCTCGAAGCTGCTGTCTTTAAAGGCTTCTGCTTTAATGTTGAAAGCGTTATCCAGTTTGGCCAGCGTCATCAAACGAATAAAGTTGTCCTCTTCGCGCTCTTTGTTAGCAAAGCGAATCGGTTGTTCCGTCATATCAATAAAGGTACGCACCGCGATGGTACCGTACGAGTGGCCAGCACCTTCAGCACGCTCTTTGAACAAGCCGAGCAGAGGCACTTCCGCTTCGCCCTGAATTTTCAGCGAGCTTTGATGCCAATCTACCGCCATCTGAGCGATTGCCGGGAAGCCCGCGCCGCCAACCGGGGTTTTGATATTCGGGAAGTACTTTTTCAGTACCGGATCGTCGGTATTCAGGAAGTTTGGCTCGAAAAACTCGCCGCAGCTGTAACTCTCAACGGTACACAGGCCAACTTTACCCATGGTTTTCATCAGCGCTTTTTCTGCTGCTTTGGCATAGCGTTTAAAGGCTTTGTTGCCTTCCTCGCCTTCACCGAATTTCTCTTCTGCACGCATCTGCACGCCGAGTGGGTAAACAGCGGAAGCGCCAAAGCCCAGCGTCGCCGCAATATGGTGTGAAGAGATGCTTTGACCGCTTTCGACCACCAGCGAAACATCCAGACGCAGACCTTCCTGCACCAGACGTTGGTTGATCGCCGACACCATCAGCAGCATGGGGATCGCCGCATGTGTTGATGAGATGTGGCGATCGGTGATCACCGCGATGCCACCTTGCTGGCGTGCGAAATCCACCACTTGCTGCGCTAAGTCATCAATGGCTTTTTCCAGCGCGTTGGCGTTGGCTGCACGGCTGACGATATCTTTGCCGACTACAGGCTCGTACAACATCTCGAAGCGCGCGTAAGGGGCAACGGTTTGCTCGCGCAGGCGCAGCATGTCGAGGTGCGTCAGGATCGGCGTTGGAACAATGATTTGCTGGCCTTTGCTGCGGCCGAGATGCGGTTTTGCACCTAAAGCGACGCGTAGCGTCATGCCATCCGCTTCACGAATTGAATCAAGCGGCGGGTTAGTGACCTGCGCAAAGCGTTGTGAGAAGTAGTGGGCCATGCCGCCTTCATGGTCTGACAGGCCGTTGATGGCGTTGCCGTAACCCATCGCCGAGATCTTCTCAGCGCCGGTTTGCAGCATCGGATCCATCATGAATTTGAAGCTTTCCTGGTTGTAGTAGTAAGCGACAAAACGCTGATAGGTTTTGAGGTCACCACGATAACGCAGTGGCGAGCCGAGTTGTTCGGCCTGAATCTCTGGCAGATCGCCCAGATCGACGCGCGCTTTGCTCAGCAGCGAAAGGTAATCTTTCTCGGCCGCCAGTTTTTCCAACGCTTCTACCGTGGTGTAAGAGCGTTTCTCTTTGTGATCGTAATAGAGCATGCCGCCCGCTTCGATACGGCCGCGACGCAGTACGCTTTCTGGCGGGAAGGCGATCTGGCCCGCTTCGGACATCGCACCGATGTATTCCGCGGTTTCAACGGAGCGCAGTGGACGCAGGCCGAGGCGGTCAAGACGTGCACCAATCACTTCACCGTTACCGAAGATCAGCGCGGCTGGACCATCGTTTTTCTCTTCGTATAAAGAGAAGTACTCCAGCATGGCGCGCACTTCGTTAGAGAGCGAGGTATCGTTCTCCCAGGCCGGTGGCATCATGGAGACGACAGCGTTAATCAGGTCGAGGTTGTCTTCCATCAAACGGCTGTGAATGCTCTGGTCGAGACGTGAGCTGTCTGACTGACCTTTTGGACGCACGATTTTTTTACCGCGCGCCAGCATCAGCGCCGCTTCGGCGATGCGGTTTTTACGATCGGTATTCAGCTCGCCGTTGTGCGCCATTAAGCGGAACGGTTGCGCCATGGTGGTGTGCGGATCGGTGTTGGTAGAGAAGCGGGTGTGGAAGAACAGCCCGCGCACCTGATGGTCCGCATCGGTCAAATCTTTGAAGTAAGGAATCACTTCGTTGGAGTTCAGGCGTGCTTTAAATACCTGCGTGCGCGAGGAGAGCGACAGCGGATAAAGACCGCCGAATTCGCTTTCGGTAAAGGCGCGCGCTTCGATATCCAGCAGCGCGCGATAGATCTGACGCTCGAATTCGAGTTGTTCAGTCACTTCCTGCGGCGCAGCAAAAATCCACTGCACAATCGGCAGCTGGAATTGCAGGGCGGCTGGGCGCGTCACGCTGCTGTCCAGCGGCATATCGCGTTTCACTAATACCGGGAAGTTGTGCGCTGCCAGCGTTTCTTCAACCAGGCGCTCAGCGTTAGCACGCAACTCCGCGTCTTTTGGCACAAAGAAGTTACCCACGCCAAAGCGACCCGCTTCTAGCGCCAGGCCGGTGACTTTGCGGAAGAAGTTCAGGGAGAGATCGACGTTCACACCCGCGCCATCGCCCACGCCTTCGGCAGACATACCGCCACGGTGCGGTACCGTGCACAGCGCGCTATGGGCCATCCGCAGAATTTCATGAGTCTGCTCGCCGTCCTTACGGGTAATGAAACCTACACCACAGCTGTCACTTCCGGCTGATGGGTCATACAAACCATAGGGATTCGGTTTTTGCGTGGACATTGAGAGTCTCCTTAAACTTCTTTTGACATTACCTGCATTATTTCGTGTACCGCAGCGTGACTGATTCAGGCTGCGCGGCGGTATCAATTCTTGTGCCGCTCAGTAATAAGCGGGCGTCGCAACACCGAGCAAGGGCTCTTAAGACACTGTTGTCACGTCCTTAATGAGCTGCTCTTAATTCCGGTCTCTTTCGGGAGATAGCTTGCATCTAGAGGGAGTCTTCTTGCTGCATAGATATGCCGAGACACAGGCCCACCAGGAAAGCTCCCAGTGGAATTCCAACTTATCGGGAAAGCGAACTCAGGTCAAATAGCCAGCTTTGTTGAGGGTAATTGGCTTTATTATGGGTTAATACAATGATTAATAAGGAAATGTCGCGTAAATATATGTCAATCTCACGCTGAGTATTACCCCAGGAAGTGTGAGCCGTCTCACTGTGACCCAGCCCTCTAATATCCAAACAATGCTGGCAGGCATGCTTATAACAGCATTTAATTCTGTAAGGGGCAGTTGATACACAGCATGTATCTGTTTTTCTTATGGCGTCATATTTGAATTAAAATGGCGCTGCCATTAGTAAAATTAATCGCGTGAGCCATGCTTAAAAAATCATTAAAGTTGAATGGGTATGCAATAAGAGTGTGCGGCCATCAGGACAAATGGCTGCCAGGGTGCTGATTAGCACAGGATGTTGAGAAAAGGCCCGCAAAAGCGCGGCCCTCCAGATTATTCAGTTGGCAGAATTAGTCAAGCGCTTTGCGCATATAGAAGGGAACGTCGGCGAAATCACGCTGTGATGCACCATTACAGGGCATAACCCGCGCGATACTGTAGGGTGAAGCGGCGCAGCGTAGCGATAATTACGCTATTATGGGCCAGATTTCGTTCAGGGAGCTCGTAATGAAACAGATTCGTCTTTTAGCGCAGTACTACGTTGATTTGATGGTCAAACTCGGCCTGGTACGCTTTTCGCTGCTGTTAGCCTCGGCGCTGGTGGTGCTGGCGATGGTGGTGCAGATGGCCGTCACCATGGTGTTGCGCGGACATGTGGAAAGCATCGACGTTGTACGATCTATCTTCTTCGGTCTGTTGATTACGCCCTGGGCGGTCTATTTCCTCTCGGTGGTGGTTGATCAGCTGGAAGAGTCGCGCCAGCGTCTATCGAAACTGGTGGATAAGCTGGAAGAGATGCGCACGCGCGATCTTGAGCTGAACCAGCAGATGAAAGAGACCATCACCCAGCTTAATCAGGAAATTAACGATCGTATTAACGCTGAGCAGGCGCGTGAGCAGGTGATGGATAAGCTGCGCGAAGAGATGGCTCGCCGCGAGCAGGCGCAGATTGAGCTGGAACAGCAATCCTCTTTCCTGCGCTCTTTTCTTGATGCGTCACCGGATTTGGTGTTCTACCGCAACATTGATAAGCAGTTTTCAGGCTGTAACCGCGCCATGGAGCTGCTGACCGGCATGAGTGAAAAGCAGCTGATTGGCCTGACTCCGCGTGATATCTATGATGATGAAGCCGCCACTAAAGTGCTGGAAACCGATGAGAAGGTGTTCCGCCACAATGTGTCGTTGACCTACGAACAGTGGCTGCAATATCCCGATGGGCGCAAAGCCTGTTTCGAAATCCGTAAAGTGCCCTATTACGACCGTGTGGGTAAACGCAGTGGTCTGATGGGCTTTGGTCGCGATATTACCGAGCGTAAGCGCTATCAGGACGCGCTGGAGAACGCCAGCCGTGAGAAAACCACCTTTATTTCTACTATCAGCCACGAGCTGCGTACGCCGCTTAATGGCATCGTCGGGCTGAGCCGTATCCTGCTGGATACCGATCTCAATCAGGAGCAGCTGAAGTACCTCAAAACCATCCATGTTTCGGCCATCACGCTGGGCAACATCTTCAATGATGTCATCGAAGTAGACAAAATTGAGCGCCGCAAGGTGCAGCTGGATAATCAGCCGCTGGATTTCACCGGCTTCCTCGCCGATTTGGAAAACCTTTCCGGCCTGCTGGCGCAGCCAAAAGGACTGAAGTTTGTTATGGCACCGGAACTGCCGCTGCCGCATAAAATCTCGGCAGATGGTACGCGTCTGCGTCAGATTCTGTGGAACTTGATTGGCAACGCCGTGAAATTTACCCAGCAGGGCGAGATAGTGGTGCGCGTGGCCTATCGTCAGGATGAAACGTTGCACTTTGAAGTGCAGGATTCCGGTATGGGCATTCCACAGGAGGAGCAGGATAAGATCTTCGCCATGTATTACCAGGTGAAAGATCAGCACGGTGGCAAACCGGCGACGGGCACCGGCATTGGTTTGGCGGTGTCGCGTCGTCTGGCACAGGCGATGGGTGGCGATATCAGCGTTAGCAGTATCGCGGGGCAGGGTTCTTGCTTTACCGTCGAGATCAACGCGCCACGCGTCGCTGAGGAAGTTGAAGACGATAATCTGGATGACAGCATGCCGTTACCGGCGCTGCATGTCTTGCTGGTGGAAGATATCGAACTCAACGTCATTGTGGCGCGCTCGGTACTGGAAAAGCTGGGCTGCAGTGTAGACGTCGCGATGACCGGCACGGATGCGCTGGCGATGTTTGATCCGCAAGAGTTTGATCTGGTTCTGCTCGACATTCAGTTGCCGGATATGACGGGTCTTGATGTGTCGCGGGCCATCCATCAGCGCTATGCGGGTTCATCATTGCCGCCGCTGGTAGCATTGACGGCGAACGTGTTGAAAGACAAAAAAGAGTATCTCGATGCCGGCATGGACGATGTGTTGAGCAAACCGCTCGCCGTAACGGCGCTAACAGCGGTGATCAAGAAGTTCTGGGATTATCAGCAAGAGGCGGAAGAGATTGTTAATGACGCCGCTGACGAGCAGTCACGCACGCTATTAGATGTGCCAATGCTTGAGCAATACATTGAGCTGGTTGGCCCAGGCTTGATTACACAAAGTCTCACTATGTTCGAACAGATGATGCCGGGTTATCTCGACGTGCTGGATTCCAACATGATGGCGCGCGATCAAAAAGGCATTGCTGAAGAAGGACACAAGATTAAAGGCGCAGCAGGCTCGGTTGGCTTGCTACATCTGCAGCAGTTGGCGAAACAGATTCAATCACCGGAATTACCAGCGTGGTGGGACAACGTGCAGGAGTGGATAGACGAACTAAAACAGGAATGGCTGAAAGACGTAAACGTATTACGTGAGTGGGTAGCGGAGCGGGAAAAATTACAGGAGGTTAGAAAAAAATGACCCCAGTCGAAACTGGGGTGCGCGAATACTGCGCCAACACCAGGGAAATGGGTACTGCTGCTATGATTAGAAATCGAATAAGAAAGCAGCAGTTCGGTATTGGTTAACGCTATAAAATCACCTTAACAAATTCGCCAACGCTTGTGACAAGATTCATTAAATTGTGTGATGTTGAGCAGCGATTAAATACAGAAAACATTAATTTGCTGACACAGTCAAGCAAGGAATTAATTTCTTTGCCATATTGCATCTTTTTTGACCAATTGTTCTGCTTTTTGCCTGGTTTTGCTTCAGTTACTCGCAGGAAAAGCCAGGCAGAAGCATAGAAAATATGATTCTGACATAAAATAGGATTTAAGTAAGGTTAACGTGCTGATATTCATCGGTAAAACGAGTTTTTTTGATGGGTTATCCAAAACGTTTTGGAAACCTTCGGTAGAAAGTTCCAGTTTCCAGTTTAATGAATAATGTAAACCAAATGAGAGATAAATCGCTTTACCATCAATGAGGGTGAATTAAGGCGATAAAGGGTGAATTCTGCCAGTTTTTTCAGAATGGTCTCGGTTATCAATGAGCATCTTCGAACGCTACTAAAAATGATAGTTAAGTATTGTGAAAGGTTTTGCGTGATCGATATCACATTCAGTTAAGGGTTTAGACAGGCAGCTACTGTTGTATTAGTCATCATGGAACCGATTCCTTTTTTATGGAAGTGCTTGATGTGATTGGCTCTAATAGAGCAACGTTGATTGCGCAGGCAACAATCTCCCCTGAAGGTTTTGCCGTTCTGAGGATAAATTTTGGTGGTTAATGGTAGGTGCTTGCTATTGTGACTTGGGTAATTGATTAATGCCGGGAACAGGTAAGAGAAAATTGCATGAGTAAGAATAAAGGGACGTTGGGAAAAAAGATAAAAGCGCTGATTGCAAAAGTGCTGCTGGCTTGGCTAGGCATCTGGTTAGCGGGTATTTTACTGTTTGCCTTTTTGCCTGTGCCGTTCTCGGCGGTGATGGTGGAGCGGCAACTCGGCGCCTGGTTTACAGGGTGCTTCGATTATGTCGCACACTCCGATTGGGTTGGCATGAATGAGATCTCGCCGTGGATGGCGTTAGCGGTGATCGCCTCGGAAGATCAAAAGTTTCCTGAACACTGGGGCTTTGATGTTGACGCTATCCAGTCTGTACTGGATAACGATGGCAATGAGCGCATGCGCGGGGCTTCAACCTTGTCTCAGCAGACAGCAAAAAACCTGTTCCTATGGGATGGCCGCAGTTGGATGCGTAAAGGGCTGGAAGCGGGGTTGACGGTAGGAATTGAAACCGTCTGGACTAAGCGACGTATCCTCACGGTTTATCTCAATATCGCTGAATTTGGCAATGGCGTGTTTGGCGTCGAAGAGGCTTCGCAGCGCTACTTCCATAAACCGGCCAGCCGGCTGACCATGTCGGAAGCGGCGTTACTGGCGGCTGTCTTGCCTAATCCGATCCGTTTCCGCGCCGATGCACCCTCGGGCTATACGCGGCAGCGTCAGCAATGGATTATGCGGCAGATGCGACAATTGGGCGGCGAGGGCTTCCTGAATCGCTATAAGCTGCACTGAAAGATTAATCTTCGTCAAATCCTGCTTCAAACAGTTCAATGACTGCCGCCAGCGCCTGCTCTTCCTGCGGGCCGCTGGCTTCGATTTCAATATGGCCGCCTTTTGCTGAATCGAGCATCAGCAGTGCAATCACGCTGCTGGCTTCGGCTTCGGTGCCCGATTCGTTTCGCAACAACACTTCAGCATCAAAACTCTGAACCAATTCAAACAGCTTCATCGCTGGGCGCGCATGCATGCCCAGTTTATTTCGAATTTCAACGGTTTGCTTCACGGTCATGATTTACGTTTTTCCAGAGTGCGATGACGAGACTGCACATTTTTACCGCGTGAGCGGAAATAGTCCGCCAGTTGTTCAGCAATATACACAGAACGATGCTTCCCGCCGGTACAACCGATGGCGACGGTAAGATAGCTGCGGTTATTGGTTTCCAGCATTGGCAGCCACAGTTCCAGATAGCTGCGCGTTTGATAGATGAAGTTGTGCACTTCGGTATGGCGATCGAGGAAAGCGGCAACCGGGCGATCCAGGCCGGTCATCGGACGCAACTTGGGATCCCAATGCGGGTTAGGCAGGAAGCGCACATCAAACACATAATCGGCGTCGATTGGGATGCCGTGTTTGAAGCCGAAGGACTCAAACACCATCGTCAATTCACGCTCGCGTTTGCCCAGCAGGCGCGTACGCAACATTTCTGCCAGCTCGTGAACCGACATTTCTGAAGTATCGATAATCAGGTCAGCGCGCGAGCGCAGTGGCTCCAGAAGATCGCTCTCTTCATCGATGGCGCTCTCCAGTGACAGATTTTTGCTAGAGAGTGGATGCAGGCGACGCGTATCGCTATAACGTCGGATTAGCGTATTGCGATCGGCATCGAGAAACAGCAACTGCGGCGAGAAAGTATCGGGCAGATTATTGAGTGCGGCTTCAAAAACTTCCGGCGATTCGGGCATATTACGCACGTCAATGCTCACCGCCGCAGAGATATTACGTTCGGTTAAGGTATTTGCCAGTTCCGGCAGCAGCACCACCGGCAAGTTATCGACACAGTAAAAGCCCATATCTTCAAGGGCACGCAGCGCAACTGATTTTCCTGAGCCTGACCGACCGCTAACGATCATCAGCACCATCACATTTCTCCCGTTTTAAACCGGCGAATACGCCGGTAAAGTGTTTGTCGCTTAAGAGTGTGCTTCCTGAGCTTCTGTGATAATGGCGTAGAGCTCTTCGTCGCTTTGTGCCGCACGTAAACGACGGCAGACGGTTTTATCCGCCAGACGTTTGGCCACTAGCGAAAGCGTGTGCAAGTGGGTCTTACACTGGTCCGCTGGCACGAGCAGAGCAAACAGCAGGTCAACCGGCTGATTATCTACCGCATCAAAGGCGATGGGTTGATCAAGGCTGATAAACACGCCTACAGCACGTAACGTGTCCTCTTCCAGCTTGCCATGTGGAATGGCGATGCCGTTGCCGATACCGGTACTGCCCATACGTTCGCGGGTCAGGATGGCTTCGAAAAGCGTCTGGTGTGGCAGATTGAGCTGCTTCGCTGCCAGCTCGCTGATAATTTCCAGCGCGCGTTTTTTGCTCTGGCAGTGTACGCCGCTACGGGTACAGTCCAGCGAAAGGACCGAGCTCAATTCCAGTGTTAGATCGTTGTTCATCATCGTTTCACTTGCGAGTTCACTGTGCCGTGAGGTTCAGGCAATTGATTTCATTGCCGTTCGCCCGTTGGCGCTTGCGCAGATGACAAAACGGGGCGGTAATATCCGCCCCATTTTTGCTCTAAGTGCCGAATCAGTCGGCACTCTGCAAGCGTGAAGGTTAGTGTTTTTTCAGTTTGTCTTTGTGTTTGGTCAGCTGACGGGAAAGCTTATCGATTAACCCGTCGATGGCCGCGTACATATCTTCCGCTTCCGATGTGGCGTGCAGCTCCCCGCCGTTGACGTGCAGTGTTGCATCCGCAATCTGCGTCACCTTCTCTACTTTTAGAACAATATAAACCTGATTGATACGATCAAAATAGTGTTCCAGTTTGGCAAATTTGCTATTTACAAATTCACGCAGAGGTTCGGTTATCTCAACATTAAGTCCGGTAAGGTTTAGCTGCATAGGTCTTCCTTCTTCGTTCGGTCAAACCAATTGCTTACGCTGGTTTGATGGCGGTATCGATAAAGACTCGCGATATTTAGCAACCGTACGTCGCGCTACCATGATGCCCTGTTCGGATAACATGGAGGTCAGTTTGCTGTCGCTCAAGGGTTTTGCGGGATTTTCCGCCGAGATTAATTTTTTCACCAGTGCACGAATCGCCGTAGAAGAGGCTTCGCCACCGCCTTCGGTGTTGACGTGACTGGAGAAAAAATACTTCAGTTCAAAGATGCCACGCGGGCTGTGTAGATACTTCTGCGTGGTGACGCGGGAAATGGTGGACTCATGCATATCAACAGCCTGAGCAATGTCTGCCAGTACCATTGGACGCATATACTCCTCACCCTGCTCAAAAAACGCCTGCTGCTGTTCAACGATACAGCGTGTCACTTTCAGCAGCGTATCGTTACGGCTCTCCAGGCTCTTAATCAGCCACTTGGCTTCCTGTAAGTTGCTGCGAATAAACTGATTATCGCTGTCATTACGTCCTGCTCCGCCCATCGCAGCATACTGCTGATTGATTTTCAGGCGCGGCATGCTGTCGGAGTTGAGTTCAACCGTCCAGCGCTTGCTGATTTTACGAACCAGCACATCGGGAATGACATATTCGGGTTCGCTGGTATTGATCGACTGGCCTGGGCGCGGATCGAGCGACTGAATCAGCAGCATCGCGTCCTTAAGCACCTCTTCCTTGAGACGCGTCACGCGCATCAGGCTGCGGAAGTCATGATTGGCCAGCAGATCGAGGTGTTCACTAACAATCAGACGTGCTTCAGCCAGCATCGGCGTTGCGGCGTCGTATTGCGATAGCTGTACCAGCAGGCAATCACGTAAATCGCGTGCACCCACGCCGATCGGATCGAAACGCTGCACGCGTTTGAGCACGGCTTCTACTTCTTCCAGCGCCAGCTCTTCATCGCCAATACTGTCATAAATGTCTTGTAAGCTGACGGTGAGATAACCGGTGTCGTCAATAGCATCAACGATTGACGTGGCAATCGCGCGATCGGTATCAGTGAACGGTGTTAACTCAACCTGCCACATCAGGTAATCCTGCAGCGATTGGGTGGTTTCGCCCTGATAGATGGGCAGTTCGTCGTCCTGGTAATCGGTGCCCGTGCCTGAAGGTGTTCCAGCGGTGTAGATTTCGTCCCAGGTTGCGTCGAGAGGAAGCTCATCGGGCATTTCTTTCTGTTCAAGTGCCTCGCGCGTGTCTAAAGAATCACTTTCCTGATCCTGAAATTCGCGTGCGTCGACTTCTTCATGCAGATCGGTTTGCTCAAGCAGCGGATTGCTTTCCAACGCCAGTTGCAGTTCTTGCTGGAGTTCAAGCGTAGAAAGTTGCAGCAAGCGAATTGCTTGCTGCAACTGTGGAGTCATCGCCAGCTGTTGGCTGAGCCTGAGTTGCAAACCTTGCTTCATAATTCGGTAAGAATTTCCTAAGCAAACGTAGGGTGTTACAACACCTTATCAGAGTCTGAACTCTTCGCCCAAATAAACACGCTTAACCTGCTCATCTACAAGAATTTCATCAGGCGTGCCATGGGCAATCAAATGTCCCTGGCTAACGATATAAGCGCGTTCACACACCGCGAGGGTTTCACGCACGTTGTGGTCAGTAATCAGCACGCCAAGGCCGCTGTCACGCAAATGCTCGATGATTTTCTTGATGTCGATAACCGAGATCGGATCAACACCGGCAAATGGCTCATCCAGCAAGATAAATTTAGGATTAGCGGCCAGCGCGCGTGCAATTTCCACACGACGACGTTCACCACCCGATAGCGCCTGGCCCATGCTGTCTCGCAGATGGGCGATATGGAACTCCTCCATCAGCTCGTTGGCCCGATCCTGACGCTGCTCTTCCGTCAAATCATCACGAATCTGCAGAACCGCCATCAGGTTGTCGTAGACGCTCAGGCGGCGGAAGATCGAGGCTTCCTGCGGCAGATAGCCGATGCCGCGACGCGCGCGCGCATGCAGAGGCAGAATGCTGATATCTTCATCATCAATCACAATGCGGCCCGCATCGCGCGGCACAATACCAACCACCATGTAAAACGTGGTGGTTTTACCGGCACCGTTTGGACCCAGCAGGCCGACAATCTCGCCGGACTTTACCTGCAGGCTAACATCTTCCACCACGCGGCGGCCTTTGTAGGCTTTCGCCAGGTTCTCAGCGATTAGTGTAGCCATAGCAATCAGTTACTCTTTTTAGGGCTCGCGGACGAACCGTTTTTGTCCTGCAGCTGCGACGGTACCAGAACGGTGGTCACGCGCTTGCTCTCACCCTGGCTGAAGGCCTGCATCTTCTGCTCTTTCACCAGGTAAGTGATGCGGTCGCCTTTGATATTGCTGTCCTGCTGCTGAATAAAGGCATTACCTGTCAGCTCAACAAAATCATTCGCCAATTCGTAATGCAGTTTACTAGCATGCCCTTGCACTGGCTTGCCGCTGTCCTGCATCTGATAGAAGGTGGCTGGCGTACCGTATGCATCAACGATGGTTTTTTTACTGTCACCGCCCGGACGGGTAACCACCACTTTATCGGCGGTAATCTTGATGGAACCCTGAGTCACAATCACGTTGCCGGTAAAGGTCGCGACGTTGCCCTGTAAGTCCAGCGCCTGGTTGACCGAGTCAATATTTACCGGTTTATCGGAATCGCCGGTTAACGCCAGCGCAGGCAGGCTCGTTGCCAGCAGCGTAGTCACCAGCAATAACTTAAGGCTATTTTTTTTCATTTTGAATTTCATAGGAAGTTTTGACCTTTTCAAGCAGCTCAGCATGTTTCGTCCGTAAATTGCCGCGCATTTTCATGCCAGTGGAATTAAAACTGCGGCCAAAAAGGGTGACTTGATCGTCAGATGTCACATCCTGGGTGACCAGATTAACCTGAGCGTTATCGGTAAGGATGCGCTCAAGCTGTGAATCCTGGGTCAACGAATTAACCACAACGTTACCGTAGAGATAAAGCATACGATCTTTAGTTAGCTTTGCCTTATCAGCGCGTACTGACCATGTTGCCACTTTATTTTCGTCATACGTGGTCATCACCGGATTATCAAACCAACTTATCTCATCGGCAGCAAAGTAGGTCACTTTATCCGAGACCAGTTTATAGCCCAGCGCACCCGTAGGGTTATACACCACCGTATTCGATTTCTCGCTGGTATAGGTCGGGGCTTGATCGTTGGTCGCCATCGGCGTTTTGTCGTCATCCTGGTTGGTGAGATTCCAGCCGATCAGCACTAAGGCGATCAAGGCCAAAATCAGCGTCATCCAACGCCTGCTCTTACTCATATTGATTGCCCTTTGGCATCCTCAAACTTGTTTTGCGCCATCAAAATCAGATCGCACAACTCACGTACTGCGCCGCGCCCGCCCGCGATGCGGGTAACATAATGCGCGCGCGGCAGCAAAATTGGGTGAGCATCGGCAACGGCAACACTTAAACCCGCCTGCGCCATTACCGGCCAGTCGATCAAATCATCGCCAATATACGCAACCTGCTCGGCAGATAATGACAGTTTATCCAGAAGTTCACGCCAGGCCAAAAGCTTATCCGATTGTCCCTGGTAAAGATGCGTAATGCCAAGCGTCTTGCAGCGATCTTCCAGCAGTTTTGCCTTACGGCCGGTAATAATAGCCACTTCAACGCCTGAGGTCAGCAGGCAACGCACGCCGTAACCATCGCGCACGTTAAAAGCCTTTAGCTCTTCGCCGCTGTTACCCATATAAATCACGCCATCGGACATCACACCATCAACGTCGCAAATCAGCAGGCGAATCTGCGCTGCTCGCGCCATGACTTCTGCGTTCACCGGACCATAGCAAGTCTCGACCATCGCCGTTTCAGCACTCATTATTTATTCCTGTTCAGACCACGCCAGCGCGCAGCATGTCATGCATATGTACCACACCGAGCAGGCGATCGTCATCGGCCACCAGCAGGGCGGTGATGTTTTTGTTTTGCATCAAATTAAGGGCGTCGACTGCCAGCATATTGGGCCGCACGCGAATGCCGCCGCTGGTCATAACATCCTGAATACTGGCCGTCTGGAAATTGATGCCCATATCGAATACGCGGCGTAAGTCACCATCGGTGAAGATGCCTTCAATTTTCATTAGGTCATCAACAATTACCGTCAAGCCGAGATTCTTACGGGTAATTTCCAGCAGCGCGTCGCGCATCGACGCATCACGGCTCACGTGTGGGATTTCATCGCCGCTGTGCATGATATCGCTGACGTGCAGCAGCAGTTTGCGGCCCAGCGCACCGCCAGGATGCGACAGCGCAAAGTCTTCCTGAGTAAATCCACGCGCTTCCAACAACGCCACGGCCAGCGCATCGCCCATCACTAATGTGGCGGTGGTGCTGGTGGTTGGTGCCAGGCCGAGCGGGCAGGCTTCCTGCGGCACTTTCACGCAGAGATGCACATCAGCGGCGCGCGCCATCGCACTCTCCGGACGACCAGTAATACAAATCAGCTGCACTTTCTGGCGCTTTAATACGGGAACTAAGGCGAGGATTTCACCGGATTCACCGCTGTTGGAAATCGCAACCACCACGTCATTGGTGCTGACCATGCCGAGATCGCCGTGGCTGGCTTCGCCGGGATGAACAAAAAAAGCGGGTGTGCCGGTGCTGGCAAACGTCGCCGCCATTTTTTTACCGATATGCCCGGATTTGCCCATGCCCATTACCACCACTTTGCCGCGGCAGGCAAAAATCATCGCGCAGGCGCGATCGAAATCGTCATTGATATATTGATCAAGCTGCTCCAGCCCTTCGCGTTCGATGCGCAGCACCGCTTTACCCGCATGCTGAAAATCGAAATCCGGTTGCTGATGTGACATGGTCAGTCCGTCCTTAATAGCTTGTGATAAGCATGGGGCTGAGCCACAGCCACAGCACCCACGCGACAAATCCACCTAATAATAGTGTGCCTGCGATGCGACCAATACGCCGTTTGCGCAGCAGGCAGAGCAGGGCGAACAGTACGCTGACCGCCAGCATCACCCAGTAATCACGTGCAAAGGCATGCGCATCAATGCTGCCGGGATGAATCAGCGCCGGCAGGCCGAGCACAATCGCCAGGTTAAAAATATTCGCGCCAATTAAGTTGCCGATGGCGATATCGTCTTCACCTTTTAGCGCGCCAGCGACTACCGTGGCCAGTTCAGGCAAGCTGGTACCGACGGCAATTAGCGTCAAGCCCATCACCAACTCGCTTACGCCGAAGTAATCGGCAAAGACGGTTGCATTGTCGATTACCATGCGCGTCGACATTGGCAAAATAATCAGCGCCACCGCCAGCCAAAGAAAAGCCACGGTATTGCCAGCTTCATCACGCGGCAGTTCGGCCAGCTGTTCACGCGTTAGCGTGTCGTTGTTGTCGCGTTCGGCACGGCGAGCAATGCGGATCACCACCAGCAAATAACCCAGCGCAATCAGCAGCAATGCGATGCCATCGATACGGCTAAGGTGATTATCAAACAGCATGATGCCGCTGAGCAGTGTGACCAACAGCATCAATGGCAATTCGCGCCGAATCAGATTGGAGTGTACTGTCAATGGGTGCAGCAGCGCCGCGCCGCCAAGAATTAAGAGAATGTTGGTAATGTTTGAACCCAGCGCGGTGCCTACCGCTAAATCCATCTGTCCATGCTGTGCAGCCGAAAAGGAAACAATCAATTCCGGTAAGGAAGTGCCAATGCTCACCACGGTCATGCCAATGATCAGCGGTGGAATGCCGAAGGATCGACAGAGGATCGCGGCACTGAACACCAAACGATCGGCGCCGTAGACCAGTAAAATCAATCCGATAAACAGCAAGGCTGAGGCTACGAACATTAATAATCCTTGATGGATGGAGGTGTCGGCGAACCTTATCCGACAAGTAAAAACATGCTGCACGCGGTTATAAGCGCTGATTTTGACTGTGTGAGAGGCAAAAGTAAATTTTAAGGCCGTTTTCGCCACACATAGTGGGTAAGTTTCTGTAAAACTATCGTGCATTTGAGGTTAACAGGCTAACATCCACAGCTTTATCCACGCCCGTTCCGCATAAAGAGGTAAAGATGATTCAGCAGCAAACGAATCTGGTTGAGGTTCGTGGCGTCAGTTTCACGCGCGGCAATCGTACCATCTTCGATGACATCTCGTTAACAGTACCCGCCGGCAAGGTCACTGCCATTATGGGACCGTCCGGTATAGGTAAAACCACGCTTTTGCGACTGATCGGCGGGCAGCTGCAGCCTGATAAAGGCGAGATTTGGTTTCGCGATCAGAATATCCCGACGCTTTCCCGCACCAAACTGTATGAAGCACGCAAAAAGATGAGCATGCTTTTTCAGTCCGGTGCACTTTTTACCGACCTCAACGTTTACGAAAACGTTGCGTGGCCATTGCGCGAACATACGCAGCTCCCTCCAGAATTATTGCACAGCACCATATTGATGAAGCTGGAAGCGGTAGGTTTGCGTGGGGCGGCTAAACTTATGCCCGCAGAGCTCTCTGGCGGCATGGCGCGTCGCGCTGCGCTGGCGCGTGCGATCGCGCTGGAGCCAGAACTGATCATGTTCGATGAGCCTTTTGTGGGCCAGGATCCGATCACTATGGGCGTGCTGGTGAAGTTAATTGATGAACTTAATCATGCATTGGGTCTGACCTGTATTGTGGTTTCACACGATGTGCCTGAGGTCTTGAGCATTGCCGATCATGCTTATATTGTTGCCGGACAAAAAATTATTGCTCAGGGCAGCGCGCCGGAACTGCGGGAAAATCCCGATCCGCGTGTGCGCCAGTTTATTGAGGGTCATGCGGATGGCCCGGTGCCATTCCGTTTTGCTGCGGGTGATTATCTCAGCGACTTGACCCGCTCAGGGAGAACGTAAACTGATGTTGTTACAGGCGCTAGCGTCATTTGGACGTCAGGGAATTAATACCTGTGCCGCTTTTGGCCGCGCAGGCCTCATGCTATTTCATGCGCTGGTGGGTAAGCCCGCGTTTCGTCGACATGCGCCGCTGCTGATAAAACAGCTGTACAGCGTAGGCGTGTTATCGTTGCTGATCATCGTGGTATCCGGCCTGTTTATTGGCATGGTGCTGGGTCTGCAGGGTTATCTGGTGCTCACTACCTATAATGCTGAAACCAGCCTTGGCATGCTGGTGGCGCTCTCGCTGCTGCGTGAACTCGGACCGGTAGTAACGGCATTACTTTTTGCGGGCCGAGCTGGTTCAGCCCTGACGGCAGAAATCGGTTTGATGAAAGCCACTGAACAGCTCTCCAGTATGGAGATGATGGCCGTTGATCCACTACGTCGCGTAGTATCACCGCGTTTCTGGGCTGGCTTTATCAGCATGCCGCTGCTGGCGCTGATCTTCACTGCGGTAGGTGTTGCCGGTGGCGCGTTGGTTGGCGTGAGCTGGAAAGGGATCGATCCTGGCTTCTTCTGGTCGGCGATGCAGAACGCGGTAGATTTCCGCACTGATGTCGTCAACTGCATGATCAAGAGCGCAGTCTTTGCCGTCACGGTAACCTGGATTGCGCTATTTAATGGCTATGATGCCATCCCGACCTCGGAAGGGATCAGTCGGGCGACAACGCGTACCGTGGTGCATGCTTCACTGGCGGTACTCGGTTTGGATTTTGTGCTGACAGCACTGATGTTTGGGAATTGATGCAATGCAAAGCAAGAAAAACGAAATCTGGGTTGGCGTCTTTATGCTGGCTGCGCTGTTGGCGCTGTTGTTCCTCGCCCTGCGCGTCGCCGATCTCAAATCCTTTGGCACCCAGCCGACCTGGAAGCTGTATGCCACCTTCGATAATATCGGCGGATTAAAAATCAGTTCACCGGTTAAAATTGGTGGTGTGCTGATAGGCCGGGTGGCGGATATTTCGCTGGATCAGAAAACATTGTCACCGCGCGTGACCATGGATATTAGCGAAGACTACGCTGACAAAATCCCGGATACCAGTTCGCTGGCAATCCGCACCCAAGGTCTGCTCGGCGAGCAGTTCCTGGCGTTAAATCTGGGTTTTGACGATCCGGAACTCGGTTCCGCGATGCTGAAAAATGGCGGCACCATTCGTGACACCAAGTCAGCCTTGGTGCTGGAAGACCTGATCGGTCAATTCCTCTATAAGAGCGGCGATAACAAACCTGACGACAAATCACAGGGTGCCGAGAGCGCACCAGCAACACCTGCTACAACGGAATAACCTACGAGGTAAAACATGATGTTTAAGCGTTTACTGATGATTGCCCTGTTGGCAATTGTACCGCTGGCTGCCACTGCAGCAGACCAGAGCAATCCTTATAAACTGATGAACGAAGCGGCGGATAAGACCTTTACGCGCCTGAAAAACGAACAGCCAAAAATCAAGCAGGATCCGAACTATCTGCGAGAAGTAGTGCGTCAGGAACTGATGCCTTACGTACAGGTAAAATATGCCGGTGCCTTGGTGCTCGGTCGCTATTATCGCGACGCGACGCCTGCACAACGTGATGCCTACTTTGCCGCGTTTGGTGATTATCTGGCGCAGGCTTACGGCCAGGCGCTGGCGCTTTACAACGGTCAAACCTACCAGATTCAGCCGGAGCAGCCGATTGGCGATGCCAAAATCGTGGCGATCCGTGTCACCATTATCGATCCGAATGGTCGTCCACCCGTGCGCCTCGATTTCCAGTGGCGTAAGAACAGCCAAACGGGCAACTGGCAGGCGTATGACATGGTGGCAGAAGGTATCAGCATGATTACCACGAAACAGAATGAGTGGGGCGACCTGCTGCGTACCAAAGGCATTGATGGCCTGACTGCTCAGCTGAAAAAATACGCCGCACAGCCGATCACCCTGGATAAAAAGCAATAATGAGTGAACCGTTACGCTGGCAGCGCACTGCCAGCACGCTGGCTTTAAGCGGCAAATTAGATCGTGATACTTTGCTGACCTTGTGGCAGGAACGTGACACTGCGATGGCGGATATCACCACGATTGATGTCGCGGGGCTGGAAAGAGTGGATTCGGCAGGTTTGGCGCTGCTGGTGCATCTGCGTGAAATCGCGCGTGCCCAAGGCAGCGCACCGCTTTTCTCCGGGATCTCCGATAAACTCCAGTCACTGATAACGCTGTATAACCTGCAGCAGATTATTGTTTCTGCGGAAAAAATCGCCTGATTGTCGGATGTCGATGCTAAGCCCCTGATTTTTTCAGGGGCTTTTGCGTATTTAAGAGTCAGACGCTTTCCTCTAAGATGTCTGCCTTATTATTATTAAGTGAAGTAACGAGCGATGGAAAATAGTGAAGTTCAGGCCGTGCTGATGCAGGCGCTGGCATTAGAAGAAGTACACGTACTCAGCAACGATGGCAGCCATTTTCAGGTCATCGCGGTGGGCGAAATGTTCGGCGAACTGAGTCGTGTGAAGAAGCAGCAGGCTGTGTACGCGCCGCTGATGGAATATATTGCGGATAACCGTATTCATGCGGTTTCCATCAAAACTTATACCCCAGCCGAGTGGGCGCGCGACCGTAAACTCAACGGTTTCTAAGCGCCTCACCGGTTGTTTTTTTGATAGATAATTGAGAGCCGTGTTAATGGACAAATTTCGTGTGCAAGGCCCCACCCGTTTAAGTGGTGAAGTGACCATTTCCGGGGCGAAGAATGCTGCGTTGCCGATTCTGTTTGCTGCACTGCTGGCAGAAGAGCCGGTAGAAATTCAGAACGTGCCGAAGCTGCGTGATATCGATACCACCATGAAGCTGCTGAATCTGCTGGGTGCGCGCGTTGAGCGCAATGGTTCGGTCCACGTTGATGCTCGCGAAGTTAATGTCTTCAGTGCGCCATACGATCTGGTGAAAACCATGCGTGCTTCGATCTGGGCGCTGGGTCCGCTGGTGGCGCGTTTTGGCCAAGGCCA
The DNA here is from genome assembly GCA_900068845.1 of Enterobacter ludwigii. GTDB lineage: Bacteria > Pseudomonadota > Gammaproteobacteria > Enterobacterales > Enterobacteriaceae > Pantoea > Pantoea ludwigii_A. The sequence goes on along the minus strand of CEFQ01000001.1, from coordinate 359,039 downwards.
GGTTTCGCTACCGGGCGGTTGTGCCATCGGTGCGCGTCCGGTTGATCTGCATATTACTGGCCTGGAACAACTGGGTGCGGAAATTAAGCTGGAAGAAGGCTACGTTAAAGCTTCTGTGAATGGCCGCCTGAAAGGCGCGCACATCGTGATGGACAAAGTGTCTGTCGGCGCGACCGTTACCATCATGAGCGCCGCCACGCTGGCGACCGGCATCACCATCATTGAAAACGCTGCGCGTGAGCCGGAGATTGTCGATACAGCAAACTTCCTCAATACGCTGGGCGCGAAAATCACGGGTGCAGGCACAGACAAAATCACCATCGAAGGGGTTGAACGTCTGGGCGGCGGTGTTTATCGCGTACTTCCAGATCGTATCGAAACCGGTACTTTCCTGGTAGCAGCGGCGATTTCACGCGGCAAAGTACTGTGCCATAAAACTCAGCCAGATACACTGGATGCGGTATTGGCCAAACTGCGTGATGCCGGTGCGGATATTGAAGTGGGTGAAGATTGGATCAGCCTGGATATGCATGGCAAGCGTCCAAAAGCGGTGAATATCCGCACGGCGCCGCATCCGGGCTTCCCAACTGACATGCAGGCGCAGTTCACGCTGCTGAACCTGGTGGCAGAAGGAACCGGTGTGATTACCGAAACTATCTTCGAAAACCGCTTCATGCATATTCCCGAGCTGATTCGTATGGGCGCGCATGCTGAAATCGAAAGCAACACGGCGATTTGTCACGGTGTTGAAACGTTGTCGGGTGCGCAGGTGATGGCAACCGATTTGCGAGCATCAGCGAGCCTGGTGCTGGCGGGTTGTATTGCAGAAGGCACTACCTTGGTTGATCGCATCTATCACATCGACCGCGGTTATGAGCACATTGAAGATAAGTTGAAAGCGATGGGTGCCAATATTGAGCGCGTAAGCGGCGAGTAATCTCTTCCTTCGCAGATAAAAAACCAGTCACGGTAACGCGGCTGGTTTTTTTTCACGTGTTCACCATCAGACCTGTTTACGATCCTTCAGCGATCGTATGCGCTTCTTCCGATCCCGCAGCAGGCCAGTAACGGGGTCATAATAGCGGCTTGGCCAGATCTCTGCCGGGTGTACTTTGATCGCATTAGCAATCAGCCATTCACCCTTGGGCCAGGGCCGCGACAGCGCATTGGCCAGCGTCGAGGAACTCAGCCCTGAGTCACGAGATAATGCTGCCAGTGACGTGCCTTTCTTGCGCAGTGCAGCAATGATGTCAGCCGGGTGCCAGTCCTCTTTCCTTGTGTACATAACTTCTTCTCCGTGTCCGTGTTGTTACTTCATCTCTACTGCAAAATCTTTCCCGTTGCAGAGATTTCTGGAAAAAATCCGCATTTTTATAGCAAATGTTTCCTATAAATTTCCAGTAATTGTTTGCTCGGCGCACGAAACTGCGTCGCTTTTCTCAAAAGCGATGTAAGGAATGTAAGAGGAAGGAGGGCGGTTGAGAAAGGAAACGGGGCCAATTGAGGCCCCGCTGAAATCAGAAGTCGCGCTGCACGGACATGTGGGCCAGTGCCTCGAGCGCGCTGCGCCACGGGGTTTCAGGCAATGCCTGCAGTGCTGCGATCGCTTTATCAGCTTCCTCTTCAGCACGTTTACGCGTCCACTCTAGCGAGCCAGTTTGTTGCATCGCCGCCAGCACCGGTTCCAGAAGATGACGACCGTTGCCTTCTTCAATGGCCTGGCGAATCATCTGCGCCTGCTCAGGCGTTCCGTTGTGCATCGCATGCAGCAATGGCAGCGTGGGCTTGCCTTCGCTCAGGTCATCACCGGTATTTTTGCCCAGTGTTTCGCCATCGGCACTGTAATCCAGCAAATCATCAATGAGCTGAAAAGCGGTGCCGAGATAGCGACCATAATCCTGCAGCGCTTTCTCCTGCGCTGGCGTAGCCTCGGCTAATATTGCCGACGCCTGCGAAGCGGCTTCGAACAGGCGGGCGGTTTTGCTGTAAATCACCCGCATGTAGCTCTCTTCAGTGATATCGGGATCGTTGCAGTTCATTAACTGCAGCACTTCGCCTTCCGCGATCACGTTGACCGCTTCCGACATTAGCGCAAGGATCTTTAAGGATCCCATACTGGTCATCATCTGGAAGGAGCGCGTGTAGATAAAATCGCCCACCAGCACGCTAGCCGCATTACCAAACGCAGCATTAGCGGTAGCTTTGCCACGGCGCATATCGGATTCATCCACCACATCATCGTGCAGCAGCGTCGCCGTATGGATAAATTCGATCAGCGCCGCATTGGTGATGTGCAACGAACCCTGATAATTCAATGCGCGTGCTGAAAGCACAGCGATCATCGGACGGATGCGTTTGCCCCCGCCGCTGATGATGTAATAGCCCAACTGGTTAATCAGTGAGACTTCTGAATTCAGCTGTTCGAGGATGGTCTGGTTGACGGCCGCCATGTCCTGCGCGGTTAATTCATTAATCTGTTCTAAGTTCATTCGTCTTTTCAGCTTTACTCGTTTTTTGCATGGTAAGCGCTTTACACAGCGTGAGTTCAGGTAATCTGTTACTGATTGTACTTGAAAAATCGGGTTGCGAAACGTTTGCATTCGCCTTGCGCTTTTTTTCTGCAAGAGAGTGCAAAGTGCTCTTGTCTTCTGCTGGAGTATTGCGTAGAATTCGCGCCCTATTGTGAATATTTATCGCGCCGCCTGATGAATAGAAAGGCACGCGCAGAAGCGGAGTTTTATATGTACGCGGTTTTCCAAAGTGGTGGTAAACAACACCGAGTAAGCGAAGGTCAGACCGTTCGCCTGGAAAAGCTGGACATCGCAACCGGTGAAACCATTGAGTTTGACCAGGTTCTGATGATCGCAAATGGCGAAGACGTGAAAATCGGCGCGCCACTGGTTTCAGGCGGTGTGATCAAGGCAGAAGTTGTTGCTCACGGTCGTGGCGAGAAAATTAAAATCGTTAAGTTTCGTCGTCGTAAACACTACCGTAAGCAAGCTGGTCACCGTCAGTGGTTCACAGATGTGAAAATCACTGTGATCGGCGCGTAAGAGGAGATCTGACAAATGGCACATAAGAAGGCTGGTGGCTCGACCCGTAACGGTCGCGACTCCAACGCAAAACGTCTGGGTGTAAAACGTTTCGGTGGTGAATCTGTTCTGGCAGGTAGCATCATCGTTCGTCAGCGTGGCACCAAATTCCACGCAGGTAGCAACGTAGGTTGTGGTCGTGACCACACCCTGTTTGCCACCGCAGACGGCAAAGTAAAATTCGAGATTAAAGGCCCGAACAACCGTAAATATATCAGCATCGTTGCTGAGTAAGGTTGTCGTGCTGCAGGCGTTTAACGTCTGAATACACGAATGAAAGGCCCCGCAGCTTTGCGGGGCTTTTTACATTCTGCTACTGAGCTTACTGGATAACAGTTACGCTTTAGCACAGTTGCTGTACAATTTATGTACTCTTGGCTTTGCCAATCTTGTATTATCCGCCGTCGGTCAGCGCAGAAGACCCTGGCGGACCCGTTCGCGGCCTGCAAGCTGCCGTAAACGACAGCGTGACGGAGAAATAAAATGAAGTTTGTAGATGAAGCGACGATCCTTGCGGTCGCGGGTGATGGCGGCAACGGTTGCGTAAGCTTCCGCCGTGAAAAATATATTCCAAGAGGCGGCCCGGATGGCGGCGACGGCGGCGACGGCGGCGATGTGTATCTGTTGGCGGATGAAAACCTCAACACCCTGATCGATTATCGCTTTGAAAAGTCTTTCCGTGCCGAACGTGGCCAGAATGGCCAAAGCCGTGATTGCACCGGTAAACGTGGTAAAGACATCATCGTTAAAGTGCCCGTCGGTACGCGTGTGATTGACCAAGGTACGGGCGAGACGCTGGGCGACATGACGCGTCATGAGCAGAAGCTGATGGTGGCGAAGGGCGGTTGGCATGGACTTGGCAATACCCGCTTCAAATCATCGGTTAACCGCTCCCCACGTCAGAAAACCATGGGCACGCCAGGCGAAAAGCGTGACCTGCAGCTGGAACTGATGCTGTTGGCAGACGTTGGAATGCTGGGTCTGCCCAATGCCGGTAAATCGACCTTTATTCGTTCTGTATCAGCCGCTAAGCCAAAAGTAGCGGATTATCCGTTTACCACCCTGGTGCCAAGCCTTGGTGTGGTGCGAATGGATAACGAGAAGAGCTTTGTCGTCGCTGATATTCCTGGCCTGATTGAAGGCGCAGCGGATGGTGCGGGCTTGGGTATTCGCTTCCTGAAGCACCTTGAGCGTTGTCGCGTTCTGTTACATCTCATCGACATCGCGCCAATCGACGAATCTGATCCGGTCGAAAATGCCCGAATCATTCTTGGCGAGCTGGAAAAATACAGCGATAAGCTGTTCCAGAAGCCGCGCTGGTTGGTATTTAACAAGACTGACCTGCTGAGCCGTGAAGAGGCGGAAAGCCGCGCTAAGGCAATTGCAGAAGCGCTGGGTTGGGAAGATAAGTATTACCTGATCTCTGCCGCAAGCCGCGATGGCGTGACTGACCTGTGCTGGGATGTGATGAGCTTTATCATCGACAATCCTAAAGAAGCTGAGCTGGAAGAGAAGCAGCCGGAAAAAGTGGCCTTCATGTGGGATGACTATCACCGTGAAGCCATGGAAACGGCGCAGGAAGTTGAAGAAGATGATGATTGGGATGACGACTGGGACGAAGAGGACGACGAAGGCGTCGAAATCATTTACCAGCGTTAATCGCATAAGAGAAAGCGGCCAGATGGCCGCTTTTTTTACGCCTTAACCTAGCACCGCCACCGTCAATCGCGAGGTGCAGCACAGCTGATCGCGGGCGTTGCGGATCTCAATCTGCCAGCTCTGATTGCGCGCACCCAAGTGAAGTGGACGGCAAATTCCGCGTACTTCACCGCGGCTCACCGCACGATGATGGCTAGCGCTGACCTCAATCCCCACCACGCTTTTCCCTTCCTCGATGCTGAGATAACCGGCAATCGATCCCATCGACTCAGCCAGTACCACGGAAGCGCCGCCGTGCAGCAGGCCAAACGGCTGCTGCGTGCGCGTATCTACCGGCATGGTGGCTTCCAGATAATCTTCGCCAATGACAGTAAACACAATACCGACGTGTGCCACCAGCGAGTTCTCACCCATTTTATTCAGCGTTTCAAGATCGACCGTTCGTTTCCAGATTGCCATCACTTAGGATCCCAGCGTTGCGCCACCGTCGACCACAATATCCTGCAGTACCACGTGGCTGGCAAGATCCGAGGCGAGGAACATCACGTTAGCGACGATCTCCTGCGGTTTGGCGATCTTACGCAGTGGAATCCCTAATTTGTACTGATCCGGGAAACCGTTGATCATCTCCTGCTCGGCTTCCGGCGTATGCCACAGGCTGCGTTGCATATCGGTATCGGTGGAGCCCGGCGACACGATATTACAGCGCACGCCGAACGGTGCCATTTCTAACCCGACGGTTAAACACAAGCTGCGCAGCGCGGCTTTGGAAGCGCCATAGGCCGACATACCGAGACGCGGCGCATGCGCGGCGTTGGATGCGATGGTGACGATTGCGCCCGCACGCTGCTGGCGAAACACCGGCAAAGTTTGCTGGAACATATTGAACGCGCCACCGGCATTCACCGCCAGACAAGCCTGCCAATCTTCGAAAGAGAGTTCATCGGTGCTGCCGATGCGCAGGATGCCGGCACCGTTCACCAGCACATCCAGACGTGGCTGATCCGCCAGCAAATGCTGGCACACGGCTTTCACCTCGGCGGCGTTGGCCACATCCAGCACCTGAGTGGTAAACGGATAGTCAGCCTGATCGAAACGCAGATCGAAGCCGATCACCTGTGCGCCGGCCTGATGAAAGCTCAACGCGGTATGATAACCAATGCCTTTGCCCGCGCCGGTGACCCAAACGATTTTTCCACTGAAATCAAAGGTATTCATTTGGCTGGCACCCGTGACAGCAGCGCCCACCAGCCATCGATGGTCGGATTTTTTGCCAGACTAACGAAATCGATATCGCTGTGCACCTGACGCCAGCGCGCCGCCAGCGCCATCACACGCACTGAATCCAGACCGTAATCGATCAGGTTCTCATCATCTTCCGGCACATCGTCATCTTCCAGCAGCGGCAGAATCAGCGCACGCAGATCGTCTTTGCTCAGCGGCAGCGGCATCAGATCGGCGGTCATCACCACTTTACCGCTGCGACCGGCAGTATAAGTCAGCGCCATCATGTGCTCTTCGCGCGTGAAGTCGGCCAGCGCATCCGCCACCATAAATGGCTGGATATTACGCATAAAGGCGTCGGTGGCGGTGGTGAGGCAGCCGATGTGTGCATAGACGCCGGTGATAATCAGCTGATCGCGCCCCATTTCCTGCAGGATCGATTCCAGCGGAGAACGCACGAACGCGCTGTAGCGCCATTTGGTCAGCACCTGATCGTCCTGATCCGGTGCCAGCGCATCAACGATTTTCTGCTGATCCGGATGCTTATTCAGGCCCGGTCCCCACATGTCGTTAAGCAGCGCGCGATCGGCGTCGCTCTGCTCATTCGGTTGGGCGGTATAGAACACCGGAATGCCCTGGGCTTTGCAGTAGGCGCGCAGGCGCGCGATGTTCTCGACGACCTGATTCACCAGCGGGCTATCTTCACCCCAGAAATTGAGGAAGTAAGCCTGCATATCGTGAATCAGCAGCGCGGCACGCTGGGGTTCCACCGCCCACTTCACTTTGTTGGTTGGCAGTTCAGTCGCTGCAGGCAGCGCGTAAGAATTCAGTTTTGGAATAGCCATTGCAATCTCCGGAACAGGTCAGGCTTGCGCTTGTTGATCGGCAAGCTGTTGGCGTAAACGTTTTTTATCCACCTTGCCGACAGGCGTCAGCGGTAGGGCATCTACGCAGGTAATACGGTCAGGTAATTTGAACTCGGCCACGCCCAGCTCACGCAGATGGCGACGCAGCGCCACGGCTTTAAGCGGTTGGCTGGCGACAATAAAGGCGCAGCTCTTTTCGCCCATCAGCTCGTCGTTCATTGACACCAGCGCGGCGTGGATCACATCAGGATGACGCTGTAGCAGGTTTTCGATCTCTTCCGCAGCGATCTTCTCGCCACCACGATTGATCTGATCCTTTTCGCGCCCTTGCACGGTGATGTAGCCTTGCGCGTTGATCTCAATCAGATCGCCCGAACAGTAAAATCCGTTGGCATCGAAGCTGGCAGCGTTGTGTTCCGGGCTCTTGTAGTAGCCACGGAAGGTGTAGGGGCCACGCGTCATCAGGCGGCCAACGGTGCCGGTTGGCAGCGCATTGCCGTGCTCATCAGCAACCCACACTTCGTCGTCTTCAGAAATCGGACGGCCTTGCGTAGTGAGAATGGTTTCCTCATCGTCACCAAAGCGGGTGTAATTCACCAGCCCTTCGGCCATGCCGAACACCTGCTGCAACTGGCAACCGATTTCGGTCTGAATACGTGCAGCCAGCGTTTCGCCCAGTTTGGCGCCGCCCACCTGAATGCGCTGCAGCGAGGCCAGCTGTTTATTGCTGCCCCATTCCTGAATCGCCTGTAACCACAAGCTCACCGCAGGCGGCACTAAACCGGTATCGGTGACCTGATGCTTCTCGATCAGCGGGAAGCACAACGTGGCGCTGGGATCGGCGGCCAGAATCACCTGCCCACCCGCGTAGAACACGCCCAACGATCCGGGTGAGCTCATCGCAAAGTTGTGCGGTGCGGGCAGGGCGATAAGATAACGCGTCTCGGCGGTCACCTCGCAGATCTCATCACTGGCGCGAATGCTGTAGTAATAGTCATTATGCGTGCGTGGAATCAGCTTCGGTGTGCCGGTGCTACCACCGGAGAGCTGGAAAAACGCCACTTCATCGGCGGCGGTTGGCGACGCGACGAAATCCGCTGCGGCTTCCGCCATCAGCGCTTCCAGCGTGTTTTCCGGCTGATTGTCATTACGCAGAATGACCTGTTGCAGTGAAGGCTGCGCGGCGCACAGCGCGCTAATAAAGGTGTCGTCAGCAAACAGCGCGTGGGTGCGATCGGCAATCAGCAGTTTCGGCTCGATCTGCGCAGCATAGGCGCTCAGTTCGGTGCGCTGATGACTGAACAGCGCGAAGACTGATGCTACGCCGAGCTTGAACAGCGCAAACACCGTGACATAAAAATCGGCCACGTTGCCGAGTTGCACTAGCGCAGTATCACCGTTTTGCAGGCCACGACGCTGTAGCGCGGCGGCCAGGTTGCTGCTCAATACATCCAATTCGCGATAGCTAATTTGACGATCGCCATCAATCACCGCGATGGCATCGTTATGCTGATGACGTGCCAAAATGTCGGTCATCGGCACATCCAGCCAGTAGCCTTTTTCACGGTAGCGCGCAGCCAGATCGTCCGGCCAGCGAGTATAGGGAATGCTCATGCTCTTTCCTTTATTGCAGTCCAAAGGCGCGCAACATGGTGTCCAGCTTCACGCCGGTTTCGCGCCACTCTGATTCGGGTTGTGAATCGGCAACAATGCCCGCGCCGGCAAACAGGCGCACGCGGGTGCCCTGTACGGTGCCGCAGCGGATGGTGACCACCCATTCGCCATTGCCCTCGCTATCGCACCAGCCAACGATGCCGCCGAACAATTGACGATCAAAAGGTTCCAGCTGCTGGATGAGCTGCTGCGCGCGTTGATGCGGGAAGCCGCTCAGCGCCGGTGTGGGATGCAGCAAGCAGGCCAGCGACAGCGCATTTTCGCGCTCATCCTGCGCTTCGCCATCGATTTGCGTGGCCAGATGCCACAGCGTGGCAGTGGTAATCAGCGAAGGAATGGTTGGCACCGACAGCAAACGGCTGCGCGGCTGCAACGTGTCGCGCATCGCGTCGGTCACTAGCTTATGCTCATGACGATCTTTGCGGGAATCCATTAGCGTTTCGCCAGCGGCGCGATCCTGCTGTGCATCGTCATGACTGCGCCGCGCCGAGCCCGCCAGCGGACAAGAGCTAAAATCGCGCCCCTGTTTGCGCAGCATCAGTTCCGGACTGGCGCCAATCAGCGCACCGCCTTGCGGCAGCGGCAGATGGAAATGGTAGCTGTTGGGGTTCTGCGCAATCACGCGCTGCATCAGTGCTGCGGTATCAACCGGCTGTTCGGTAACGATATCCATCAGACGCGACAGCACCACTTTATCCAGATCGCCGCGCTGCGTGGCCGCCACCGCATCTGCCACCATCGTGGTAAACACATCGTGGTCCGGCACCGCGGTGCGACGACGCACCTGTGGCAGATCGCTGACGTTTTCCGGCAGCGCGTTTTGCAGGTCGACGCGATTAAACGTCTGATAGGATTCAGGAATAAACAGCGCAGCAGGCTGGCTGACGTCAAAAGGGATCGCCCCGACCAGAATCGGATTATCGATGCCCTGTTTTTTCGCCGCCGCAAAGTGCTGCCGCAGCTGTAGTTGAAAATCACCATCAAGCGACGCAGCATCCTCTACCGGTGCAGTCACGGTGGTATAGCATCCTTGCGTTGCCAAACTACGCCACGGCGAGGTAAAGAGGAAACCACGGCTTAGCGCGGAATAATCCTTAAGCCAGGCATTTTCAAACGTGGAAGATTCCACCATAATTTTCACCTATAAATGATAAGATTATTAAGAATGATTATCATTTTTATTATGGGCCAGTAACCTACGTCGATTGGATAAACGTGTCAATCCATTCGCGGGATTTCACGCGCGTTTAGACGTAATCAGGCGCTGACGCTAAGCAGGGCAATATGCTAAAAAGTGGACCAAAACTTATGAATAAATGCGGTTTTTGGGGCCTTGCAGCCCTTATGTGTGTTTTCCAGATTTTCACCAACGTCGCGCATGCCGAGCAAGGCTGGCCGCGCACCGTGCAGGGCGCTAACGGATCGATCACGCTGAACAAAGCGCCGCAGCGCATTGTGTCGACCAGCGTTACGCTGACCGGATCGCTGCTGGCCATTGATGCGCCGGTGATCGCTTCCGGCGCGACGGCGCCGAACAGTCGCCTGGCCGACGATCAGGGTTTCTTCCGCCAGTGGAGCGATGTTGCCAAAAAACAGCATCTTCAACGTTTATACATCGGTGAGCCGAATGCCGAAGCGGTTGCTGCGCAAGCACCGGATCTGATTATTGTCAGCGCCACCGGCAACGATTCCGCCCTCAAGCTCGCCGACCAGTTTTCCGCCATCGCCCCGACGCTGGTAATCAATTACGACGACAAAAGCTGGCAGGATGTCGTCACGCTGTTAGGTCAGGCGACCGGTCATGACGCGCAGGCGGCGCAGCGCATTAACGCTTTCGACGACCGTGAGGCGGCGCTGAAAAAAGCCATCACGCTGCCGCCGCAGCCGGTCTCCGCCATGGTGTGGAACGGCGGCGGACGCGCCGTTAATCTGTGGACTGCCGCCTCGGCACAGGGCAAGTTGCTGGAACAGTTGGGCTTTACTCTGGCAGCGCCACCCGCCACGGTTGAGCAGGGGCACAGCATGGGTCAGCGTAAAGACATCATTCAGCTGTCGGGCGAAAATGTCGCCAGCGGCCTGACCGGTAAAACCTTCCTGCTGTTTGCCGCTGACGATAAAACCACGGTGTCGGTGCTGAGCAATCCGTTCCTCGCGCAAAACGCCGCGGTGCAAAACAAGCAGGTTTACGAACTGGGTGTCGATTCGTTCCGTCTCGATTACTACAGCGCCAGCAATTTGCTCGCGCGTTTGGAAAAGCTGTTCGTTAAATCATGATGCCTGTTCCGCCAGCGCTGGCGCTGGCGGATGGTAACGACGTAAACGCCCCATCACCCACCACATCACAATGCCCAGTAACGCCGCCGCAAAGCCAAACACTGCGGCGGCCTGCGGTGGCAGCAGCCATGAACCCATTGCGCCAATCACCGCCGCACCAATCGCATCGCCGGTCACGTTCTGCGCGGTCCACAAGCCGTTAATACGGCCTAACAAATGATCCGGCGTCAGCACCTGAATCATCGCGTACTGCACCAGGCTGTTGATGGCGCTGAAGTAGCCGAACGCCACCAGACAGGCTAACGCCAGCGGTAGATTCGGCATCAGGCTAAACAAACCCAGCGCGATAAACGCCGCAATCGCGCTGCCGAGTACTAACTGTCCAGGACGCGCGGCGTGTTTCAGTTTGCCGCTGGTGAGCGCGCCGATCGCCGCGCCGAGCGGCACGGCGGCGTACATCAAGCCAAGCTGGTTAGCGCTTACTGACCAATGCGGTGCCAATGAGGGATAGAGCACGCGCACCGCGCTGGCTAAGGTCACCAACGCGCCAATCAGCGCCACCATGCCGACAATTGGGCTGGCGAAGAGAAACTGCACGCCGGCCGCGAGGGATTTCAGCGGATGTTCGCGCGGCTGCGGCGGAGGCGGCAAGGCAGGCAATTTCAGCAGCGTCAGCACGGTGAGCAGTGTACCGAATGCGGCGAGTGCGTAATTCCACATCACGCCGCCGTGGGCAATCACCAGACCGGCAATCGCCGGTGATAAAATCGAACCAAAGCGCACCGTTAACATGGTGATAGCGCCCGCCTGCATAAGGTTTTCCCTGCCAACCAACGCGGGCGTCGCCGCCAGCAGCGCGGTGACGCCAATCGCGCCGAAGAAGCCATCCCAGAAACCCAGTAGATAAACGGCGATTAATGAAGGTTGCGGCAGCGCGGCGTTGATCGCCAGTGCGATAAAGCCTAAGCCGCAGGTGGATCGAGCCAGCAGAATCAGCTTTTTGCGCTCATGGCGATCCGCCAGTACGCCACCGGTCAGCAGGCCGATAAACATGCCCGCAGCGGCCAGCGTCACCGCCAATCCCACCAGCAGCGGTGAATGGGTCAGGTGCTGAATCTGCACCGGCACCGCCACGGCAAGCATGCCGAGCGCGACAATCGAGATAAAACGCGCGATAAACACCGCACGAAAAGCCGGATGGGTTTTCAGCAGCGAGAGATCGATAAAGTGGGAAGATTTGTTCATGTGTTCGCCTTATTGCACCAATTTTCCTCATCGTCCGCGAGGCGAGTCATGGTAACATAGCTAAACGCGAGTAATAACGATAACCATTATCAAGTTACATCGCGCATGCGACGACGTTGAACAGTGAAGGTTTAGAACGCTATGCGCCAGATTCGTGCATTAGCAGGCTCAGGGATTCTGCTCTTGCTCCTCATCGCACTCAGCTTAATGCTGGGGGCAAAATCGATACCGCTTCCCGATGTATTTCATTCGCTTATCTCCAGCTGCACTAGCGCGGAGTGCGTGATTGTGCGCGACGCGCGCTTACCGCGCACCTTGGCCGGATTGCTGGCGGGCGTGGCGCTGGGGCTGGCCGGTGCGTTGATGCAGAGCCTGACGCGCAACCCGCTGGCCGATCCCGGCATTCTCGGCGTCAACGCCGGTGCCGGTTTCGCGGTGGTGATTGGCATTGCGCTGTTTGGTGCTGATTCGCCGCTGGATTGGCTTGGCTTCGCCTTTGGCGGTGCATTGTTGTCTTCATTGCTGGTGGCGATGACCGGCGCGATTGGCGGTGGGCGCGTCAATCCGGTGCGTCTTACCTTAGCGGGCGTGGCGCTGGGCGCGGTGCTGGATGGATTAACTTCTGGTCTGTCGCTGCTCAATCCCGACATCTACGACCATCTGCGCTTCTGGCACAGCGGCTCACTGGATATTCGCAATTTCGCCACGCTGCGCACGCTGTTCCCGGCGGTGCTGATCGGCAGTGTAGTCGCTATCGCGCTGTCGCAGGCGCTGAACAGTTTGAGTATGGGCGGCGACATGGCGACCGCGCTCGGTACGCGGGTGGCGCGCACCCAATTGCTGGGTCTGCTGGCGATTGCGCTGCTGTGCGGGGCAGCCACGGCGGCAGTGGGGCCGATTGCCTTTGTCGGTTTGATGACACCGCATTTTGCCCGCTGGCTGGTGGGCAACGATCACCGCTGGATGCTGCCCGCAACTGCGCTGATCACTCCGATTCTGCTCCTCGCCGCCGATATTCTTGGACGCCTGCTGGTGGCGGGCGAGCTGCGGGTTTCCATCGTTACCGCGATGCTTGGTGCGCCAATGCTGATTGTGCTGGTGCGCCGTAAATTAGGCCGAGGTGCGCTATGACGCGTCGAGCCTGGTTACATACCTTGTGGCTGCTGTTCGCTTGTGGCTTGCTGGCCTATTTAGCGATGACGCGCGGTGCATTGCCGATCAGCGGTGAACAAATCTGGCAAATTCTGCTCGGGCAGGGCGCCAGCAACGTCAAACTGATCGTGCTGGAGTGGCGCTTGCCACGCGTACTGATGGCGCTGCTGATTGGGGCGGCGTTAGGCATCAGTGGCGCGATTTTTCAGTCGCTGCTGCGTAACCCGCTGGGTAGCCCCGACATTCTTGGCTTTAACACCGGCGCGTACAGCGGCGTATTAGTCGCGCTGGTGCTGTTCAATCAAAGCGTCACGGCGATGACCGGCGCAGCGTTGATGGGCGGTATCGCCACGGCGGCGTTGGTTTATCTGTTTGCCTGGCGCAACGGCGTGGAAACCTTCCGTCTGATTATCGTCGGCATCAGCGTGCGTGCGCTGCTGATGGCGTTGAATTCATGGCTGATTATCAGCGCCTCGCTGGAGTCGGCGCTGAGTGCCGGCTTGTGGAGCGCCGGATCGCTCAACGGCATCACCTGGGCGAAAACCCCGCCGGTCATTGCGGTATTGCTGGTGGCGTTATTGCTGATGGCGTTGCTGGCGCGGCGGATGCGCTTGCTGGAGATGGGCGACGATACCGCCTGCGCGCTCGGCGTGCCGGTAGAGCGTAGCCGCATGTGGTTGATGCTGATTGGCGTGGTGCTCACGGCAGCGTCAACGGCGCTGGTCGGGCCGATTTCGTTTGTTGCGCTGCTGGCACCGCAGATTGCCCGCCGTCTGGGCGGCGGCGTCAAAGGCGCTTTGCCGCTGGCGGCGCTGTGTGGCGCGCTGCTACTGATTGCTGCAGACTTCGCCGCACAGCATCTGTTCCTGCCTTATCAATTACCGGTTGGCGTGATTACCGTCAGCCTCGGTGGACTTTATCTGATTGTTTTACTGGTGCGGGAGGCGCGACGCCAATGACTGATATCCCTTCACGTCTGCGCGGCGATGGCCTGACGCTGGGCTACGACAAAAAGGTGGTGGCAGAGAATCTGTCGGTGGCGATTCCGCAAGGTGAGCTGACGGTGATTATCGGTCCTAACGCCTGCGGAAAATCGACGCTGCTGCGCACGCTGAGTCGCCTGCATACGCCGCTGAAAGGTGAGGTATTGCTGGATGGTGCGGCGATTGCCAGCTATCCGACTAAAGAGGTGGCGCGGCGTCTGGGTCTGCTGCCGCAAAGTTCCAACGCGCCGGCGGGCATTAGCGTCACCGAGTTGGTGGCGCGCGGACGTTATCCACATCAGGCGTTATTTGGGCGCTGGCGTGCGGAAGATGAAGCGGCGGTACAGAGCGCGATGCGAGCCACCGGCGTGGCCGATTTGGCGCAACAATCGGTGGATACCTTATCGGGCGGGCAGCGTCAGCGCGTGTGGATTGCCATGGTGCTGGCGCAGGAAACGCCGCTGCTGCTGCTGGATGAACCCACCACCTGGCTGGATATCACCCATCAGATTGAGCTGCTGGAGCTGATGCAGGAGCTGAATCAACAGCATGGACGCACGCTGGTGGTGGTGCTGCACGATCTCAATCACGCCTGTCGCTATGCCACGCATTTGATCGCGATGCGTTACGGGAAGATTGTCGCCGAAGGGAAGCCGTCGGAGATCGTGACGCCCGCGTTGATCGAGCAGGTGTATGGCTTGCGCTGCGTGATTGTGGAAGATCCGGTGGCACATACGCCGATGATTGTGCCGTTGGGGCGCGGAGGATAATCAAGATTGCGCGATAAATCGCGCCGCTACGAATATGTTCATTATTCCGTAGCGGCGCAATTTATTGCGCTTATTGCAATATATCCCTGAGCAGCGGTCCAATCTGCTCAAACATCTGTGGTGAAATGATCTCGACGTGAGTGCAATCCATCGGCCACACCTGCAGTTCGCCCACATACGGCGCCCAGGCGCGACGTGCGTCCTGGCCTGGCTGCTGCGTCTGTTCAGCGAGGAACAGCGTGGCACGACCGTTGAAACGGGCGCTGCGTGCCGTTGCCAGCAGACGCACCGAACTGGCGTAGTTGGCCTCAATGGTGTCGAACATCGCGCGCATCTCTTCGCCGGCTTGATGGCGCTGCGCGGCGATAAACTGCTCGCGCTCACGGTTCACTTCTTCCAACACCGCGGGATCCAGCATGTTCTCGCCGCGTTTCTCATCCCAGTTCTGCGTTTCTGGTGGCCAGGTATCCAGCAAGCCGAGGAACGCCACTTTTTCACCCGCCGCTTCCAGCCGCGCCGCAATACCTTGTGCTAGCGTGCCGCCGAGCGAATAGCCAAGGAAATAATAAGGTCCGTGCGGTTGCACCTCGCGCAGGGTTTGCAGATGGGCATCGCAGACTTCATCCAGATGCGCGCTTTGATTCAGCGGGCTGTGGGGATCGGGCGACTGAATGCCCACCAACGACCACGACTTATCGAGATAACGTTGCAGGATGCTGAACTGCCAGGCAAAACCAGAAGCGGGATGGAAGCAGAACAGTGTCGGGCCGTTGCTCTGACGCAGCGGCAGCACCGCTTCGAAGCCAGCCTGCTGATGTGATTGCGCATTACTGAGCAGCGTGGCCAGCTTCTCTACCGTCGAGGCCACCATAATCTGCCCCACCGAGACCGGCTGTTGCAGCTCACGACGCAGTTGCGCTGCCAGGCGCATCGCCAGCAGCGAATGACCGCCGAGGGCAAAAAAGTCATCCTGCGCGCTGATTGCCTCACGCGCCAGCAGCTTACAGAAGGCGTTTGCCAGGGTAGTTTCCAGTCCAGCATGCGGCGCGCGGCCTGTGCTCACGCCAGCGGATTCGGGTAGCGGTAACGCTTTGCGATCCAGCTTGCCATTACTGCTGAGTGGGAAGGCGTCGAGTTGCACAATCGCCACCGGCACCATATGCGCCGGCAAGCGCTGCGCCAGCGCCTGACGTAATGCTTCACCATTAACCGGCTGCTCAGCAATCACATAACCGACCAGCTGACGCGCATCACCTTGCGCCGCTGCAGCGCCAAGCACTACCGCGTGTGTGACCGCTTGTTCAATACCCGGCTGCGCGCTGAGTACATGATCGATTTCATTCAGTTCGATGCGCTGACCGCGAATCTTCAACTGATCGTCGCTGCGGCCGAGATATTCCACTGCACCGTTATCCAGCCAGCGCGCCACGTCGCCGGTAAGGTACATGCGATTGCCGGGGCTGAACGGGTCGGCAATAAAGCGGCTAGCCGTCAGGTCAGGACGCCCCAGATAACCCTGCGCCAGCTGTACGCCGGTTAAGTAGAGATCGCCCGCCACGCCCGGCGGCACCGGTTGCATGCGGGCATCGAGGATGCGCAGGCCGGTATTCCACACCGGGAAGCCAATCGGCACGCTGGCACCTTCGACGGCGGCCAATGCCGCACCAAACGCCGGATACCAGCTGACATCCACCGCGGCCTCAGTTGGGCCATACAGATTGTGCAGTGGCACTTGCGTCAGTTTTTCCCACTCGCGCGACAAATCGGTCGGCAGCGCTTCACCGCTGCAGAACACGTTACGCAGGCTGGCGCAGCAGGCAATCGCCGGTTGATCATTAAGGGCCGCGACAAAGGCCGCCAGCATCGAGGGTACGAAATGCGTGGTGGTGACTTTGTAGCGGGCAAACAGCTGCTGCAGCGCCTCGGGATCGCGGTGGGCCTCTGGCGGTGCCATCACCAACTGCGCGCCAACCAGCAGCGGCCAGAAGAATTCCCATACTGAAACGTCGAAGCTGCTCGGGGTTTTCTGCAACACCACGTCATCGGCTTGCAGCGGGTAGCGATCCTGCATCCATAACAGGCGATTGACGATGGCTTCATGCCCCACCAGCACGCCTTTGGGGCGACCGGTCGAACCCGAGGTGTAAATAATGTAGGCCGCATCCTGCGGCGTCGGCGCGCTGGCCGGTGGCGGCGCATTGAGGTTGCGATAAAGCGCATCAAAATGCAGCTGATTAACCGACGCGATGGCGCTAAAGCGTGTGCTGAGCGCTGCGCAAGTGATCAGCGTTGTCGGCGCGGCGTCGTCCAGCATCAGCTGCAATCGCTCGTCTGGATAACCGGTATCAAGCGGCAGATACGCCGCGCCGAGCGAAACAATCGCCTGCAGCGCCAGCGACAGCTGTACGCAGCGCGGCAGCGCCACCGCAACGATATCGCCGCGCTGCACGCCGGCGGCGCTGAGATCGGCTGCCAGCGCAAACACCTGTTGCTGCATCTCCCGATAGTTCAGCTGATGCTGCGCATCAGCCAGCGCCGGTGCATCGGGCGTGCGTGTCGCCTGCTGCGCTAACAGGGAAGCGAGCGTTTCTGCCGGCAGCGGATAGGCGGTGTGGTTGATCGCGGCAATCTGCGCGTGCTCATCGACAGTGAGCAGATCGAGTTCACCACACGGACGTTGCGGCTGTTCGGCCAGCTGATTCAGTAACAGGGCAAAGCGGCTGGCGTGACGCTGCAAAGTTTGTTCGCTGTAGCGTTCGGCATTGGCCAGCAGCTCCAGCGTCAATTCACCGTGCTCGCTGATATAAATGGCGATTTCGAGATCGCGCACCGGCCCGGATGCCAGTTGATGCGTGATGCCTTCTACCCCGGCGAAATCGAGCTGGTAATCAAACATCTTCAGGTTGATCACTGGACCGTAAAGCGGATCGGCATCACCAAGGCGGCCCAGATCGCGCTGTACCTGTTCGGCGTCATAGCGCTGATGACGGCGCATTTTTTTCACTTCGCCCGCCAGCTGTGCGGCAAGGGCGCTAAGCGGCTGCGTCGGATCGTAATGTACCGCCATCGGCAACACGTTGATCACCGGACCGGTGGCGCACAAGGCGGCTGAGCCGATGCGACGCATAAAAATAAAACCGGTGGCAAAGTCGTTTTGCCCGCTAAGACGCGCCAGCCAAAGCGCCACCAGCGCGAAGGCGAGATCGGCGGCGCTGGCGTGCGGATGCTGCTGCACCAGCGTCTGGAAGGTGCTGCGCTCCAGCGTCACGCTGTGGCGCAGCAGATCGGTGCTGGCGTGCTGTCCGGCGAGCGGCAGCGGTGAGAGCGAAGCCGGTGAGGGCAGCGCCGCGCCTTTTTCGCGCCAGAACTGACTGTCACGCGCGAAAGAGGAGGATTCGCGGTAGCGCTGATACTCTTCCACGACGTCGCTAAACGGGATAAACGGCGTTGGCTCTGCCGCCTGCTGGCGTACCGCTGCGCTGTACAGGTTAGCGATGCGGCGCGTCAGTGCGGTAAAGCTGAAACCATCCACCACCAAATGGTGATAGCGCTGATACCAGAACCAGTGTTGATCGCCGAGGCGGAATAGGCGGTGATGCCATAGCTTTGCACCGCTCAGCACGCGCAGATCGCCGTTCATATCATCGCGCATCAGCGCGCGCGCGGTCGCTGGCGCATCGGCCTCACCCCGTAAATCGACAATCTGCGGCAGACTAAAGGATTGTGGCTGCGGCCACTGTAACGCTTCGCCTTCTACCTCGCCAAAGGCCATGTTCAGCGTGTCGGCTTCCTGCATGCCCGCGACGATCGACTGGGCCAAAAGGGCGCTGTCAATATCACCGCGCAGTTCGATAAAGTGCGCCACCGCATAGGCGTTGTGGTGCGGTGACAGCTGATCGGCAATCCAGATGCCGGGCTGTGCCGCGACTAACGGCAAGGTTTGTTGGTCGGTCATAGGCTTATTCTTCAGGGATTCGGACATGAATGCTCCGGTTTGCTCCACAGCGCTTGTAGACCACTCAGCAGGCCACCGCGCCAACAGAGCGCGTCATGGCCGCCTTCCACCGGCAGGTAATTCACCTGATAACCGGCGGCGTTAAGCTGCTGTTGCAGTTGTTGATTAGCTTGCAAAATCAAGCCTTCGCGTTTACCCGCTTCGAGCCAGAAACGCAGCGGTTGGCGCGGCGCAAGACCGTTATCCAGCGCCTGCAGTAGCCAGCCGTGCGGATTGCCGCGTTCCGGCCACCAGAAGGAGCCGGATAAGCTGAGCGCATTGCCAAAGGTTTCCGGCCAGTGCAGCGCCGCATACACCGAAGCCAAACCGCCAAAGCTTTGTCCGGCGACGATGGTGCGACCCGCCTGCTGGCGATAAGGCGTTGAGAGCGCAATCTGCGGTAACAGTTCTTGCTGGATAGCTTGCCAAAACTGCGGGTTGCACGGCAGCTCGCGGCTGCGGTGCTCGCGGTCGATGATGTCGATAAACAGATACACCGCCGGTGGTAAGGAGCCAGCGTCGGTGAGCTGCTGTAGCGGCCCGGCAATCGGCATGCTGTGCGCCCAGAATTGCCCATCAAGTAGGATGGCCAGCGGTCGCTGTGCAGGATTAGCCTCGCCGGTGGTGTAAGTCCACACGGTGCGGCTGTTGCCCAATATTGCGCTATTCCATTGCTGCTGTTGCAGTTCAATGGCTGGCGCGGTGCCTTGATCTATCGCTTGCCACACCTGTTGATTGGGCGCGTGGGGCAGATGTAGCGGCGATACGCCCATGCCGCGGCCACCGGACCAGCCACGTAAGGTGTTCAGTGGATCGGCCTGCGCGGTAGGGAATTTGTCGCGCCACCACGTGCGCAGTGAGGACATGTCGGCTTCACCGGAGAAGTCAGTGGCCTGCTCATCGGGCATCAAACAGTAACTGCCGCGCCAGTTGGCGGGCAGCGCGGTCTGCCAATACCAGACGTTGGTGCCTGCCACGCGCATCAATGATTGCGGCGGGCGGCGCTGGTGGTGATCGGTAACGCCAGTAATGTTGATCCACACGCGCTGGGTCGACGATTGTGTTTCATCGCCTTGCGGGTCACGCCAGAAGAAGGTGACCTGACATTGGCCATCGTCTGCTAACTCAATGCGGGGAATGCCTTGGGATTGTTGCGCCTGCCACCAGGCTTCACTGCCGGTTACATCATTTCGCCAGGTCATAGGGCTGCCAGTCGGTGTTTACGCGGAGATTTACATAAGCTTGATGAATAATACTATTGATAATAATTTGCATTTGCAATAGGGTGGCTGCGCTCAAAAATGAGCACGCTCGTTCCGCCTGATGCTTACCGTTCGGTAAGGTTGCGCTACGGAGGGTTTGAAGGGTCTGGAACGAGGCGCGATAGGAACAGGGATCTTCTCACCGGCGCGCCAGTTAAGCCTGTTGCGGCTTTTTCTGGCCATCCAGGAACGCAAAAAAATGAAAAAGCATTCACGGTTATCTGTAGCCATTTTAATTGAACTGGGGCTCAGCGCCTCACTGCTCTCTGGCGGCGCCTGGGCAGCGGACACTTCTTCCAGCAAAACCTCAGCCAGTTCGACCGACGCTCAATCCATGGACGGCGGCACCTTGATGGTCACCGCGCAGCAGCAGAACCTGCAAGCGCCGGGCGTCTCCACCATCACCGCCGACGAAATCAAAAAACATCCACCCGCGCGTGATGTGTCAGAAATTATCCGTACCATGCCGGGCGTAAACCTGACCGGTAACTCCACCAGCGGCCAGCGCGGCAATAATCGCCAGATCGACATTCGTGGCATGGGCCCGGAAAACACCTTGATCATGGTGGATGGTATGCCGATCACCAGCCGCAACTCAGTGCGTCTTGGCTGGCGTGGTGAGCGTGATACGCGCGGCGATACCAATTGGGTGCCGCCGGAGATGATCGATCACATTGACGTGATTCGCGGACCCGCAGCGGTGCGTTACGGCAACGGCGCGGCGGGCGGCGTGGTGAATATCATCACCAAAAAACAGACCGATCAGCAGTGGCACGGTTCATGGAACACCTATTACAACGTGCCGCAACACAAAGCGGAAGGCGCTACCCGACGCACCAACTTCAGTCTCGAAGGGCCGTTGGGCGATGATTTCAACTTCCGTTTGTACGGCGGTTTAGCCAAAACGCAGGCAGATGCTTACGACATTAACGAAGGGCATGCGGCAGCGCGCACCGGCACCTATGCGGGCAGTTATCCATCGGGGCGTGAAGGCTCGGTCAATAAAGACATCAATGCCTTGCTAAGCTGGGCGTTTGCGCCAATGCAAACGCTGGAACTGCAGGCTGGCTTTAGCCGTCAGGGCAATCTGTATGCGGGTGATACCCAGAACACCAACACCAGCGCGCTGGTGAAAAGCCTGTATGGTGATGAAACCAACCGCTTATATCGCCAGAACGTCTCATTGAAGTGGACCGGCGCATGGGATAACGGCGTCAGCACCAATACCTACGCGCGTTATGAGAAGACGCGTAACTCACGCATTAACGAAGGTTTAGCGGGCGGCACCGAAGGCATCTTTTCCAACAGCAATTTCAACACCATTCAGCTGGATGACGTGCTGCTGCACAGCGAAGTCAGTATTCCGTTTGAACTGTTATTTAATCAAACCGCGACTCTGGGTACCGAATGGAACCAGCAGCGCATGAAAGATGGATCGTCAACCGCGCAGGCGGCGAGCTACGGTTCGGTGCCAGGCATCGACAACACCGGCCGCAGCCCTTATTCGCAGGCGGAGATTTTTTCGCTATTTGCTGAAGACAATATGGAGCTGACCGATAGCACCATGCTGACGCCAAGCCTGCGTTTCGATCATCACTCGATTGTCGGCAATAACTGGAGCCCGTCTCTCAACCTGTCGCAAGGTTTGGGGGATGATTTCACGCTGAAGATGGGCATTGGCCGCGCGTATAAAGCGCCGAGCCTGTATCAAACCAACCCGAACTATCTGCTGTACAGTAACGGTCAAGGTTGCGCGGCCAGCACTGGCGCCTGTTATCTGCAGGGTAACAGCGATCTGAAAGCGGAAAACAGCATTAACAAAGAGATTGGGCTGGAGTGGAAACACCAGGGTTATCAGGCCGGTTTGACCTGGTTCCGCAACGATTACCGCAACAAGATTGAAGCCGGTTACGCGCCTGCGAGCAAAGCCTCTAATGGCACCACGGATATTTATCAGTGGGAAAATGTACCGAAAGCGGTGGTTGAAGGACTGGAAGGCACCGTCAACGTGCCGTTCTCTGACAGCGTGACGTGGAACAACAACTTCACCTATATGCTGCAGAGCAAGAACAAAGAGACCGGCGATCGTTTATCGGTGATTCCTGAGTACACGCTGAACTCGACGCTGAGCTGGCAGGCAACGCAGGATCTTTCGCTGCAAACCACGTTGACCTGGTACGGCACGCAAACGCCGAAGAAGTATGATTACAAAGGCAATGCTTCGACCGGCAGCGCGATCGACAAAGTGAGTCCGTACTCAATTATCGGCATGAGCGGCACTTACGATATCAACAAGTACGCCAGCGTAACTTTAGGTATCGATAATCTGTTCGATAAACGTCACTATCGCGAAGGTAATGCACAAACCACCGGTAACGCTAACACCAACTCGTATCTGTATGGCGCGGGCGCCAACACTTACAACGAATCCGGGCGTACCTACTTTATGAGCCTGAATACCCACTTCTAACGGCATTTAGCCAATCAGTTGATGCGGTAAATAGCAGCGGGCAATCAGCCCGCTGCAATCTTCACGGTTCACCAACTCCAGCCTGCCGCGATGCATCTGTACGATGCGCAGCACAATATTCAAACCCAAACCGCTGCCGCCATAACGCTGATCGCGACGACGAAACGCCTGCGTCAACTCTTCGGCTGCGGTGGCTTCAATGCCCGGACCTTGATCCCACACTTCGATAATCACCTGCTGCTTGTCCTGCTGCATCTTTACCGCAACTTCGCTGCCTTCCGGGCTATAGCGCGAGGCGTTTTCCAGCAGATTGCGCAGCATCAGACGTAGCAACACCGCTTCACCTTGCTGCGGGACATCGTGGTTCTGCGGCCAGTGCAGTTTTTGCTGACGCTGGAGATACATCTCCGCCATTTCTGGCTCCAGCGGCCGCATGATGTCTTTCTGCCACAGCAACTGCTGATAGTGACCGCCCGCCAGCGCTTGCCCCGCGCGCGACAGCATCAGCAACTGTTCAACGGTGTGCATCAGCTGATCGATACGTTCAATCAGCATTTCGCTCTGCGGCACGTTTTGCTGATGCAGCAGCTCAAGATGCAGGCGCAATCCGGCCAGCGGCGTGCGCAGCTCGTGCGCCGCGTCGGCGGTGAATAATCGCTCCTGTTGCAGCGTGTGATCGAGGCGTGAAAACAGATGGTTGATCGAGGTCGTCACCGCCACGATCTCATCCATCTCGGAGTAGATCGGCAACGGCGTCAGGTTATCCGCTGAACGATGCGCCAGGCTGTCTTGCAGGGATTTCAGTGGACGGATAATCCAGTTAATCGCCCAAAACGACAGCAGTAAGGTGAGGGCGACCATCACTAACGACGGTAGTAGCAACGAGGCAATCGCTTCGCGAATCTCATTCTCGACACGATCGTTACGCGCCTGGGCGGAGAGCGTTTCGTTGACTAAAAAACTGATCTGCTCGCGGCTTTCGTGCCACAGCCAGATGGCGCTCATCACCTGACAGGTGAGGAGAATCAGCGCCAGCATGATCAGTAACCGCTGACGCATGCTGTTCATTCGCGGATTTCCAGGCGGTAACCAACGCCGCGCACGGTTTTGATGCGATCTTTCCCGAGCTTGCGGCGTAAATTGTGGATGTGAACTTCGAGGGTGTTGGAACCGGGATCGTCATTCCAGCTATAAAGATCCTGCTGCAGCGTTTCACGGTGCACGTTTTGTCCCACGCGCATTAACAAGCGGGTGAGAAGCGCGAACTCTTTCGGCGTAATCTCCAGTGGAATGCTTTCCAGCAGCACCTGCTGTGAACTGAGATTAAGCGTCAGATCGCCCTGTTGCAGCAGGTTATCGCTGTGGCCTTGATAGCGGCGGATCAGCGCCCGTACGCGCGCCTGCAGCTCAACCAGCGCAAACGGCTTGACCAGATAATCATCGGCCCCAGCATCCAGACCATCGACGCGATCCTCCAGCGCATCGCGCGCCGTGAGGATCAACACCGGCACCGCAATGCCGTCGCGCCGCCATTGTCGCAGCAATGAAGCGCCATCGCGATCCGGCAAGCCGAGATCGAGTACGATCAAGCTGTACTGACCGCTACGCAGCAACGCATTGCTCTCCGCGGCAGTGCTGGCGCAGTCAATAGCGTAACCTTGCGAGCTGAGCGCCTGCGCAAGGCCGGATTGCAACAGCGTATCATCTTCAACAATGAGCAGTTTCATCAGTTGTTCTTGTTGATATCCGTATAGAGGCGGCTCTCAAAACGTACCAGCGGAATACGGCGCGTTTTCTGATCTTCCGGCGGCACAGCATAGCCGGACAGGAACTGGACAAAGGCTACGCGCGCACCGCTGGAAGTGGTGATGAATCCTGCCAGATTATAGACGCCCTGCAGCGAACCGGTTTTCGCCGACACTTTGCCATCCAGTCCCGCTTCATGCAGTCCGCCACGATATTGCAGTGTGCCGTCATAACCGGCCAGCGGCAGCATCGAAATGTAATTTAGCGTCGAATCATTTTTCGCAATGTATTGCAGCACCTGCATCATGGTATCTGGCGCGATCAGGTCATGACGCGAAAGCCCGGAACCATCAACCTGAATGCTGTTACCGAGATCGACGCCGGCTTTCTCACGCAGGATGCGACGTACCGCATCCGAACCGGCGCGGAAGGTGCCCGGCACATTGAAGTAGTGATGGCCAATAGTGCGGAACACGGTATCGGCAATCATGTTGTCCGATTTCTTCAACATGGTGTGCAGCAGCGTATGCAGCGGCGCAGATTGTGTTGAAGCCAATACGGTACCCGGCGATGTGACTTGCGCCTGGCGGACCAGATGACCGCTGTAATCAATATCGGCGGCGCGCAACTCGGCCTTTAGAATCTCACCGGCCCAGGCAGCACCATCCTGTACGGCAAACGCCAGCGGCAGCGGTTCGGAACGCTGACGCATACAGCCGGTCAAGGTGTAGCGATTGAGCTCGCCCGGCACCACATCCAATTCGCAATATTGCCCGTCACCGCTGTTACGGCCGATGGTGCGCACCTGGCTGAACACGTGGGCGGGATAATACGACGCGATGCGCACGAAGGCATTTTCGCCCGGCGTGTTGGCGCTATACAGCGAAACAGAGAAGCAGTTTTTATCAACAATCGCCGCAGCAGGTGGCGCACTGAAGCACTGCGTCAGGTCATTCCACGGCCAGCCGGGGGCCATATCGTGGCTGGCGAACACCGAGGTGTCGATCACCAGATTGCCTTTGATATGGGTGATGCCCTGCTTTTTCAGCGCCGCGACCATATTGCGTAAATCCTGACGGCTCAACGTAGGATCGCCGCCAAAGCGCGCCACCAAATCGCCATTCAAGGTGCCATCGTTAACTGCACCCTTGGTCTCCATGGTGGTCTGGAAACGGAAATCGGGCCCGAGCTCTAACAAGGCCGCCAGCGCTGTCACCACTTTCATGGTGCTGGCCGGTAACGCCATCTGCTTGCCGTGATAATCGATTATCGGGGTGGATGCGCCCACTTTTTGTACCATCAGCGCCAGGTTTGCGCCGTCTGGCAAATACTGCATGTATTCTTCAACGGGAGCTGCTTGTGCCTGCAGCATAAACGCACAGGTTAATCCGGTAACAAGTCGTGAAAATCGCATAATCTCGCGGTAACTGACGGGTGAAGGCGTCAATACTACGTCCCCGGACGGTGCAAAGTAAACGATGACCCACAGGGAACTCTGGGGTAAAATACGTATCAAAATGCAAAACCGAACCTGACCCGGAAAGCTTTCTGGGTCAGGCTTCTTTTGCTTGTGAAAAGAGGTAACGCGCCGCAGAAGCTGTTTTCTGCTGTCACCGGTCAGGATGACGCCGTTAACCAGGATAGATGACGAGGAGCCAAAATGAATCAGATTCCGATGACGTTGAAAGGCGCTGAGAAGCTGCGCGAAGAGCTGAACGAACTGAAATCCGTGAAGCGTCCGCGCATTATCGCCTCCATCGCCACAGCCCGTGAGCACGGCGATTTGAAAGAGAATGCCGAATATCATGCGGCTCGCGAAGAACAGGGTTTTTGCGAGGGGCGTATTCAAGAGATCGAAGCCAAACTCTCCAATGCGCAGGTCATTGATGTGACCGCCATGCCGAAAACAGGTCGCGTTATTTTTGGCGCGACTGTGACCATCCTCAATGTGGATACGGATGAAGAGTTCACCTATCGCATCGTGGGTGACGATGAAGCTGACTTCAAACAGAACCTGATTTCAGTGAATTCACCGATGGCGCGTGGATTGGTTGGAAAATCAGCAGATGATGTGGCGATTGTGAAAACCCCGGGTGGTGACGTTGAATATGAAGTGCTGAAGGTGGAATACCTTTAAGATATTGCTACGCTTTGCAATATGTCGCTGCATTTTGTAAAGAAAGGAAAAAGGCCGCATTGCGGCCTTTTATCACATGCAGGAGCGTGGCACTTTCTTTGCCCGTCGCCGCCTTTAAAGGCATGATTAACGCGGAAGAGTGATTTTACGCTCTTTGGCAGGGCGATACAGCACCAGCGTGTTGCCGATGACCTGTACGTTGCCTGCTTTAGTTTCACGCACGATAGCGTCCACGATCAGCTGCTTAGTTTCACGATCTTCCGAGGCAATTTTTACCTTGATCAATTCGTGATGCTCAAGCGCCAGTTCGATTTCGGCGAGCACGCCTTCAGTCAGGCCATTACCGCCCAGCATGACAACCGGCTTAAGCGGATGGGCAAGGCCTTTTAGGTGCTGTTTTTGTTTGGTACTCAGATTCATCGTATTTTTTGCTTACTCAGGGATTGAAAACGGTTCATTCTACCGCCATCTCGGGTATATCGCCAAATCAACGCGACCATTGCGTGCTGATTTATCGCTACGATGACGATTTAATTGGAAATATTATGACGGGTAAAAAGCGTTCGGCCAGTTCCAGTCGCTGGCTACAGGAACACTTTAGCGATAAATATGTGCTGCAGGCACAGAAAAAAGGGTTACGTTCGCGTGCCTGGTTTAAACTTGAAGAAATTCAGCAGGGTGACAAGATTTTCAAACCCGGCATGACGGTTGTAGATCTGGGTGCAGCACCCGGCGGTTGGTCGCAATATGTGGTACAGCTTATCGGATCAAGTGGTCGTATCATCGCCTGTGATCTGTTACCAATGGATCCCATTGTCGGCGTTGATTTTTTACAGGGCGATTTTCGTGATGAGGCGGTACTTAACGCCTTGCTGGAGCGCGTAGGCGACCAAAAGGTGCAGGTGGTGATGTCCGATATGGCACCCAACATGAGCGGTACACCTGCGGTTGATATTCCACGTTCGATGTATTTGGTAGAATTGGCGCTGGAAATGTGTCGGGATATCCTGGCCCCAGGCGGCAGTTTTGTCGTGAAAGTGTTTCAGGGAGATGGCTTCGATGAATACCTGCGGGAAATTCGCTCCCTGTTTACGAAAGTGAAAATTCGTAAGCCGGACGCTTCGCGATTACGTTCGCGTGAAGTGTACATTGTGGCGACGGGGCGCAAACTTTAGCCCGAATTATCGGAATCAAAGCAAGACGACCAATGCGTTTACTCTGATGTCTAATTCTGAGTTTTAGGGTAAACAAGCAAAATCATCCGCACTGCGATTCCAGGTATGAAGGATCTATAGTACCCTACGCTGTCTGTTAACATCGTTGTAATATGAGGTTAATCCCTTGAGTGACATGGCGAAAAACCTGATTCTCTGGTTAGTCATCGCGGTCGTGCTGATGTCTGTATTCCAGAGCTTTGGGCCCAGCGAGTCGAATGGCCGTAGGGTTGATTATTCAACTTTCCTATCGGAAGTGAACCAAGATCAGGTCCGCGAGGCACGAATTAACGGGCGTGAGATTAACGTTGTCAAAAAAGACAGCAATAAATACACCACCTACATCCCCGTCAACGATCCTAAGTTACTTGATAACCTGTTGACCAAAAACGTCAAAGTAGTTGGCGAACCGCCTGAAGAACCAAGCCTGCTGGCTTCAATCTTCATCTCATGGTTCCCGATGCTGCTGCTAATTGGCGTGTGGATTTTCTTTATGCGGCAGATGCAGGGCGGCGGCGGCAAGGGCGCGATGTCCTTCGGCAAAAGCAAAGCCCGCATGTTGACCGAAGATCAGATTAAAACCACTTTTGCTGACGTGGCCGGTTGTGATGAGGCCAAAGAAGAAGTCGGTGAGCTGGTCGAGTATCTGCGTGAACCGAGCCGTTTCCAGAAATTGGGCGGTAAAATCCCGAAAGGCGTCCTGATGGTCGGCCCTCCGGGTACCGGTAAAACGCTGCTGGCAAAAGCCATTGCTGGCGAAGCGAAAGTGCCATTCTTTACCATTTCTGGTTCTGACTTCGTTGAAATGTTTGTGGGTGTCGGTGCATCACGTGTGCGTGACATGTTCGAACAAGCGAAGAAAGCGGCGCCGTGCATCATCTTTATCGATGAAATCGATGCGGTTGGCCGTCAGCGTGGCGCCGGTTTAGGCGGTGGTCACGATGAACGTGAACAAACGCTAAACCAGATGCTGGTTGAGATGGATGGCTTTGAAGGCAATGAAGGCATCATCGTTATCGCAGCAACGAACCGTCCAGACGTACTGGATCCGGCGCTGCTGCGTCCAGGTCGCTTTGACCGTCAGGTTGTGGTGGGTCTGCCAGACGTACGTGGTCGTGAACAGATTCTGAAAGTGCATATGCGTCGTGTGCCGCTGTCTACCGATATGGATCCGTCGGTTATCGCACGTGGTACGCCAGGCTTCTCCGGTGCTGATTTGGCTAACTTAGTCAACGAAGCTGCGCTGTTTGCTGCGCGTGGCAATAAGCGTGTTGTTTCGATGGTCGAGTTTGAAAAAGCCAAAGACAAAATCATGATGGGTGCGGAACGTCGCTCCATGGTGATGACCGAAGAGCAGAAAGAATCAACTGCCTACCATGAAGCGGGGCATGCGATTGTGGGAACATTGGTGCCGGGTTACGATCCGGTGCACAAAGTCACCATCATCCCGCGCGGTCGTGCTTTAGGTGTGGCGTTCTTCTTGCCAGTGGGCGATGAGATTAGTGCTAACCGTCAGAAGCTGGAAAGCCGTATTTCTGTCGCTTACGGTGGACGTCTGGCGGAAGAGATCATCTATGGTCCGGACTATGTTTCTACCGGTGCTTCATCTGATATCAAAATGGCGACCAGCGTTGCACGCAACATGGTTACGCAGTGGGGCTTCTCTGAGAAGTTAGGTCCGTTGCTTTACGCTGAAGAAGAGGGCGAAGTGTTCCTCGGTCGTTCAGTTGCGAAAGCAAAACACATGTCAGATGAAACGGCGCGCATTATCGATCAGGAAGTTAAACACCTTATCGATACTAACTATCAGCGTGCGCGCCGTATCCTGAACGAAAACATGGACATCCTTCACGCGATGAAAGATGCGCTGATGAAGTATGAGACCATTGATGCGCCGCAAATCAGCGATCTGATGGCTCGCCGTGAAGTGCGACCACCTGCGGGCTGGGAAGAGGCGAAAGTTGCTGTTGGTAACGGCGACTCAACGCAGGCTCCACGTCCGGTTGATGACCCGAAAACACCGGGTTCAGACAAGATCATGTGATGGCACTCGGGCGGCAGGTTTTTCCGCCGCTCGATGCGCAGTCTGCAGCGCTTGTGCCCATGCAAACCCCGGCAAGTCCGGGGTTTTTTACATCTCGCGATTCCGTTTTTCCTCAAGGAGATTTTCACCATGAAGTTGTTCGCTCGTGATTCCCATCTCGATCTCTCGTTTCCCCATGTGATGGGTATTTTAAATGTCACGCCGGACTCTTTTTCTGATGGTGGAACTCACAACACGCTGGTCGATGCGTTGACTCATACCAATGAGATGGTGAACGCTGGGGCGACCATCATCGATGTTGGCGGAGAATCAACGCGTCCCGGAGCCGAAGAAGTCAGCGTGGAAGAGGAGCTGGCGCGTGTCATCCCGGTGGTGGAAGCGATTGCGCAACGTTTTGAAGTGTGGATTTCAGTAGATACTTCCAAGCCTGAAGTGATCCGCGAAGCGGCGCGAGTGGGTGCTCACATCATTAATGATATTCGCTCATTGTCCGAACCTGGCGCGTTGGCAGCGGCGGCAGATACCGGTTTGCCGGTATGTCTGATGCATCTGCAAGGCGAACCGCGCACCATGCAACAGGCCCCGGAATATCACAATATTGTCAGCGAAGTGGACGCTTACTTCGCCGCGCAGATTGCGCGATGTGAAGCCGCAGGTATTAAAAAAGAGAATCTGCTACTCGATCCTGGCTTCGGATTCGGTAAGAATCTCAGCCACAACTATGAACTGCTGGCACATTTGAGCCATTTCCACCATCACGGATTACCGCTTTTGGTTGGGATGTCGCGTAAGTCGATGGTCGGGCAGCTATTAAATGTCGGTCCGGCCCAGCGCCTGACTGGAAGCCTCAGCTGCGCGGTGATTGCCGCCATGCAAGGGGCACAAATTATTCGCGTACATGATGTGAAAGAGACAGTCGAAGCGATGCGCGTCGTCGAAGCGACACGGAGAGCAAAAGGATAAAAGACATGAGTAATCGTAAATATTTCGGTACAGATGGTATCCGCGGCAAAGTGGGTGAAGCGCCGATTACCCCGGATTTTGTCCTTAAGTTGGGTTGGGCGGCCGGTAAAGTACTGGCGCGTCAGGGATCACGTAAAGTATTGATTGGTAAGGATACGCGGATTTCTGGTTATATGCTGGAATCGGCGCTGGAAGCAGGCCTGGCAGCGGCGGGATTGTCGGCGGCCTTCACTGGCCCGATGCCGACGCCCGCGATCGCCTATCTGACACGCACTTTCCGTGCTGAAGCGGGCATTGTTATTTCTGCTTCTCACAATCCGTTTGACGACAATGGCATCAAATTCTTCTCTGCTGAAGGCACTAAGCTGCCGGACGAGGTTGAGGAAGCGATTGAGCTGGAGATGGAAAAACCCATCACCTGCGTTGAGTCGGCTGAACTGGGCCGCGCCAGTCGTATTGTGGATGCAGCGGGTCGTTACATCGAATTCTGTAAAGGCACCTTCCCAAGTGAGCTGAGCCTGAACGGGCTGAAAATTGTGGTTGATTGCGCTAACGGCGCCACGTATCACATTGCTCCTAACGTACTGCGCGAGCTTGGTGCAAACGTGATTGCGATCGGTGCGCAACCGGATGGCATGAACATCAACAAAGATTGCGGCGCGACCGATCTGCGTCTGCTGCAGCATCGTGTGCTGGAAGAGAAGGCCGATCTTGGACTGGCTTACGATGGCGACGGTGACCGCATCATGATGGTTGACCATTTGGGCCAAAAAGTCGATGGCGATCAGATTCTCTACATCATTGCGCGCGAAGGGCTGCGTCAGGGCCAACTGCGCGGCGGCGTGGTGGGCACGTTGATGAGCAATATGGGCCTAGAACTGGCGTTGAAACAGCTGGGTATTCCTTTCACCCGGGCGAAAGTGGGCGATCGCTATGTATTGGAAAAAATGCAGGAGAAGGGCTGGCGTTTAGGGGCAGAAAACTCCGGGCATGTCATTCTGCTGGATAAAACCACCACCGGCGACGGCATCGTAGCAAGTTTGCAAGTACTCACTGCAATTGTGCGCAACCACATGACGTTGCACGACCTGTGCAGCGGCATGAAAATGCTACCGCAGATTTTGGTCAATGTGCGCTTCACTGGCGATCACGATCCGCTGGAAAGTGAGAGCGTAAAGGCTGTGACCGCGGAAGTAGAAAAAACACTGGCGGGACGCGGTCGCGTGTTGTTGCGCAAATCTGGCACTGAACCACTTATTCGTGTGATGGTTGAAGGTGACGATGAGGCGCAGGTCAGCGCATTGGCGCATAAAATCGCCGATGCAGTAAAAGCGGTTTAACGCATTTCAGGCGGCGAGTTTTTGCCCTTTCCGCCTGTTAAATCACCGGGGTGGTGCTTTTTTCCGCAATCGAAAGCGATGGTGAAAATTGCACTTGCAGAGGTATGTGCCTTTGGTTAGTATTCACACCCGCTTCTGATGGGTGATGACGAGACTCCCCATCGATATTGGTTGAAGCTTTAACTGTGCAGATAACGCGCAAGGAAACAGGTTGATTATGTACGAAGCTCTGTTAGTTGTTTTCCTTATTGTAGCGATTGGCCTCGTGGGTTTGATCATGCTGCAGCAAGGCAAAGGCGCTGATATGGGAGCCTCATTCGGTGCAGGCGCTTCTGGTACGTTGTTCGGTTCAAATGGGTCTGGTAACTTCATGACTCGCATGACCGCGGTACTGGCTACGCTGTTCTTCATCATCAGCTTGGTTCTGGGTAACCTGAACAGTAATAAAACAGCCAAAGGTAGCGAGTGGGATAACCTCAGTGCGCCGGCGCAGTCTGAACAGCAGACTCAGCCAGCTAAACCGGCAACGCCGGGCAATGATATCCCGCAGTAAGATCGTCAACGCTGTAATGCGACAAATGAGCGTCGCAGTCTAGTGATGTACCGAGGTGGTGAAATTGGTAGACACGCTACCTTGAGGTGGTAGTGCTCGAAAGGGCTTACGGGTTCAAGTCCCGTCCTCGGTACCAAATCTCAGTATAACTTGCATTTATTGCAAGGTCGGCGTATTATTCGCCACGTTTTCGGACGCGGGGTGGAGCAGCCTGGTAGCTCGTCGGGCTCATAACCCGAAGGTCGTCGGTTCAAATCCGGCCCCCGCAACCACTTTCCCTTAGAGTTCTTTTTCAAATATACTGTATGCATCGACGGACGCAATCTCAGTGGTTTTTGAAAAAAATTCTTTTGGATTGTGCTCCGAAGCCGCTATGCGGCGTACAGGGTCCAGTCACAAAAAGCCCCGAATATTCGGGGTTTTTTGTTATCAGGAAATCGAAACACTGGGCTATAGGCCCTTTTTTTATGTCTTGGGGGTGGGCTTGTCCACATTAGAGCAAAAATTGACAGAGTTGATCTCTGCTCCAGTAGAAGCGCTTGGCTACGAATTAGTCGGTATTGAATTTATTCGTGGTCGCACATCAACCCTGCGCATCTATATTGATAGTGAAGAGGGTATCAATGTTGATGATTGCGCCGATGTTAGCCACCAGGTCAGCGCAGTAATGGATGTGGAAGATCCTATTACCGTGGCTTACAACCTTGAAGTTTCCTCGCCGGGTCTCGAACGTCCTCTTTTCACTGCTGAACACTATGCACGTTTTGCCGGTGACGAGGTGAGCCTGGTATTACGCATGGCCGTACAAAACCGCCGTAAATGGCAGGGTATCATCAAGTCTGTTGAGGGCGAGATGATCACGGTGACCGTTGAGGGTAACGACGAAGTGTTCGCGCTGAGCAACATTCAGAAAGCGAACCTGGTCCCCCACTTTTAAAAGTCCGGATTGAGGCTAACCAGGATGAACAAAGAGATCTTAGCTGTAGTAGAAGCCGTTTCTAACGAAAAAGCACTGCCGCGTGAGAAAATCTTCGAAGCGCTGGAGAGCGCTTTGGCCACTGCGACCAAAAAGAAGTATGAGCAAGAGATCGAAGTGCGTGTCAGCATTGACCGTCGCAGCGGCGATTTCGACACCTTCCGTCGCTGGCAGATTGTTGAAGAAGTCACGCAGCCGACTCGCGAGATCACGCTGGATGCAGCCCGCTATGAAGACGAAGCGTTCAATCTGGGCGAATTTGTCGAAGATCAGATTGAATCTGTCACCTTCGACCGTATCACCACCCAAACTGCTAAGCAGGTTATCGTACAAAAAGTACGTGAAGCTGAGCGCGCGATGGTGGTTGATCAGTTCCGTCAACATGAAGGCGAAATCATCACCGGCGTGGTGAAGAAAGTGAACCGCGACAATATTTCACTCGATCTCGGCAGCAATGCTGAAGCGGTGATTGTGCGTGAAGACATGCTGCCGCGTGAAAACTTCCGTCCAGGTGACCGTATCCGCGGTGTGCTGTATGCCGTTCGCCCAGAAGCGCGTGGCGCGCAACTGTTCGTCACCCGTTCTAAGCCGGAAATGCTGATTGAGTTGTTCCGCATTGAGGTGCCAGAAATTGGCGAAGAAGTTATTGAGATCAAAGCGGCAGCGCGCGATCCAGGTTCACGCGCTAAAATCGCGGTGAAAACCAACGATAAACGTATTGATCCAGTAGGCGCTTGCGTCGGTATGCGCGGTGCGCGCGTGCAGGCGGTTTCAAGCGAGCTGGGTGGCGAGCGTATCGATATTGTGCTGTGGGACGACAACCCGGCGCAGTTCGTTATCAACGCCATGGCGCCAGCCGATGTGGCGTCAATTGTGGTGGATGAAGACAATCACACCATGGATATCGCTGTTGAAGCCGGTAATCTGGCTCAGGCGATCGGCCGTAACGGCCAAAACGTGCGTCTGGCTTCCCAGCTGAGCGGTTGGGAACTGAACGTGATGACCGTCGATGATCTGCAGGCTAAGCACCAAGCTGAAGCCCATGCAGCAATCGATATGTTCACCAAACATCTCGACATCGACGAAGAGTTCGCCACCATTCTGGTGGAAGAGGGCTTCTCTTCGCTGGAAGAATTGGCTTATGTGCCAATCAACGAGCTGCTGGAAATCGACGGCCTCGATGAAGAGACCATTGAAGCCCTGCGTGAACGAGCAAAAAATGCGTTAACTACCCTGGCATTAGCGAAAGAAGAGAGCCTTGGTAATCAGGAGCCCGCTGAGGATCTTCTGAATCTTGAGGGCTTGGATCGTGCGCTGGCGTATCGCCTGGCGTCGAAAGGCGTTTGCACGCTGGAAGATCTCGCTGAGCAAGGTGTTGACGACCTGACAGATATTGAAGGGCTGGATGACGAGAAAGCCGGTGCGCTGATTATGGCTGCACGTAATATCTGCTGGTTCGGCGATGACGCGTAATAACAGGAAGGAACAGCATGACAGATGTAACCGTAAAATCGCTGGCCGCCGAAATTCAGACCCCGGTCGATCGCCTGGTACAGCAATTTGCTGATGCAGGGATCCGTAAGTCTGAGAACGATGCGGTGTCCCAGCAAGAGAAAGAAACCTTACTGTCTCACCTGAATCGTGAGCACGGTCAGACCGGTTCAAGCAAGCTGACTTTGCAGCGCAAGACGCGCAGCACCTTGAATATTCCCGTCACCGGGGGTAAAAGTAAGTCGGTACAAATTGAAGTCCGCAAAAAGCGCACATACGTGAAAGGCGACGCAGAGTCTGAGCAAGCTCAGGCAGAAGCGGAAGCCGAGGCGCAGCGTGAAGCGGAAGAGCAGGCGCGTCGCGAGGCGGAAGAACAAGCCCGTCGCGAAGCTGAACAGAAAGCGCAACGTGAAGCCGAAGATAAAGCCAAGCGCGAAGCCGCTGACAAGGCCAAACGTGAAGCAGCGGAAAAAGAGAAATTGACTAATCAACCTACCGACGTAGTAGCCAAGGCTGCGCAGTCTGATAAAGCCCGTCGTGAAGCAGAAGCTGCCGAACTGAAACGTAAAGCAGAAGAAGAAGCACGTCGTAAGCTGGAAGAAGATGCGCGCCGCGTAGCTGAAGAAGCCCGCCGCCTGGCTGAAGAAAAAGGTGCTGAATGGGCAAAACCTGAAGAAGAGGATAAAGGCGACTATCACGTCACCACCTCAACTCACGCCCGTCAGGCAGAAGACGAGAACGACCGCCAGGTTGAAGCCGGCCGCGCACGTGCTCGTACTACCAAAGCCGCTCGCCCGGTGAAGAAAGGCAACAAGCATTCTGAAGCCAAAACCGATCGCGAAGAAGCGCGCGCTCAGGTTCGTGGTGGCAAAGGCGGTAAGCATCGTAAGCCAAGCACCCTGCAGCAGGGCTTCAACAAGCCAGCTCAGGCTGTTAACCGCGATGTCGTCATCGGTGAAACCATCACCGTTGCTGAACTGGCCAACAAAATGGCGATCAAAGGTTCTCTGGTCGTTAAAGCCATGATGAAGATGGGCGCCATGGCGACCATCAACCAGGTTATCGATCAAGAAACCGCTCAGATGGTCGCGGAAGAAATGGGTCACAAAGTGATCCTGCGCCGCGAGAATGAGCTGGAAGAAGCGGTAATGGACGATCGTGATACCGATGCCGCGCAGGAAAGCCGTGCGCCAGTCGTGACTATCATGGGTCACGTTGACCACGGTAAAACCTCGCTGCTTGACTACATTCGTTCAACGAAAGTGGCATCAGGCGAAGCGGGCGGTATTACCCAGCATATCGGTGCTTACCACGTTGAAACTGACAACGGTATGATCACCTTCCTCGATACCCCGGGCCACGCCGCGTTTACCGCAATGCGTGCACGTGGTGCGCAGGCAACGGATATCGTTATCCTTGTTGTTGCAGCTGATGATGGCGTGATGCCTCAGACCGTTGAAGCTATCCAGCATGCGAAAGCAGCAGGTGTGCCAGTGGTGGTTGCGGTCAACAAAATCGATAAGCCAGATGCTGATCCAGACCGTGTTAAGAACGAACTGACCCAATACGGAATTCTTCCGGAAGAGTGGGGCGGTGAGAACATGTTCGTTAACGTCTCTGCGAAAGCCGGTACGGGTATCGACGACTTGCTGAATGCGATTCTGCTGCAAGCAGAAGTCCTGGAACTGTCCGCTATCCGTGAAGGTATGGCGAGCGGCGTGGTGATTGAATCGTTCCTCGACAAAGGTCGTGGTCCGGTTGCCACCGTGCTGGTTCGTGAAGGTACGCTGAACAAAGGCGATATCGTACTGTGTGGCTTCGAATACGGCCGTGTCCGTGCGATGCGTGACGAACTGGGTCGTGAAGTGCTGGAAGCGGGTCCATCCATTCCAGTGGAAATCCTCGGTTTGTCCGGTGTGCCGGCAGCGGGTGATGAAGCGACTGTGGTACGTGACGAGAAGAAAGCGCGTGAAGTTGCACTGTATCGTCAGGGCAAATTCCGTGAAGTTAAGCTGGCGCGTCAGCAGAAGTCTAAGTTGGAGAATATGTTCGCCAACATGACTGAAGGCGAAGTGTCCGAGCTGAATATCGTGCTGAAATCTGACGTACAGGGTTCTGTGGAAGCGATCTCCGATTCCCTGCTGAAACTCTCTACCGACGAAGTGAAAGTCCGCATCATCGGTTCAGGTGTTGGTGGTATTACTGAAACTGACGCAACGCTGGCAGCCGCTTCTAACGCTATCATCCTCGGCTTCAACGTGCGTGCTGATGCTTCTGCGCGCCGCGTGATTGATGCTGAAAACGTCGACCTGCGTTACTACTCCGTCATCTATAATCTGATTGACGAAGTGAAAGCAGCGATGAGCGGTATGCTGGCTCCAGAGTTCAAACAGCAGATTATCGGTCTGGCTGCGGTACGTGACGTGTTCAAATCACCGAAGTTTGGTGCTATCGCGGGCTGTATGGTCACCGAAGGTATCATCAAACGTCACAACCCAATCCGTGTACTGCGTGACAACGTGGTTATCTATGAAGGCGAGCTGGAATCTCTGCGCCGCTTCAAAGATGACGTCAACGAAGTTCGTAACGGCATGGAATGTGGTATCGGCGTGAAGAACTACAACGACGTTCGCGTTGGCGATATGATCGAAGTGTTCGAAGTGATTGAAATTAAACGCACCATCGATTGATCATCATTTGATGTGTTGCAATTTGGGAGGCCTCTGGCCTCCCGAATTATTTGGGAGAAAGAATAATGGCAAAAGAATTTGGCCGCCAACAGCGCGTTTCTCAGGAGTTGCAGAAAGAGATTGCGATCATCCTGCAGCGCGAAATCAAAGATCCTCGTCTGGGTATGATGGTGACAGTTTCGGGCGTAGAAGTGTCCCGCGATCTCGCCTATGCCAAGGTGTTTGTGACCTTTTTGAATGATAAAGATGAAGAAGCGGTGCAAAACGGCCTGAAGGCACTGAAAGAAGCGTCTGGTTATATCCGCACGCTGGTAGGCAAAGCGATGCGTTTGCGTATCGTGCCGGAGCTGACCTTCTTTTACGACAACTCGCTGATTGAAGGTATGCGTATGTCGAACCTCGTCAGCAACGTCATTAAGAGCGATGTTGAGCGTCGTGGCGAGAGCCCGGCGGAAGATGACAAGGAGGACTAATGAGTCGTCCTCGTCGTCGCGGTCGCGACGTCCACGGCGTGTTTCTGCTGGATAAGCATCAAGGCGCATCCTCCAATGATGTGCTGCAGAAAGTAAAACGTCTGTTCAATGCGAACAAAGCGGGCCACACCGGCGCCCTCGATCCTCTGGCGACCGGCATGCTGCCGGTATGCCTCGGTGAAGCCACCAAGTTTTCACAGTATCTGCTCGATTCTGACAAACGTTATCGCGTCATTGCTCGCTTAGGCGAACGTACCGATACGTCAGATGCCGATGGCAATATTGTTGAGACGCGTGCGATTACTTTCGATCAGGCGGCACTGGATGCGGCGCTGGACTATTTTCGTGGCGATACCCTGCAGGTGCCGACCATGTTCTCCGCGCTGAAATATCAGGGACGCAAGCTGTATGAGTATGCGCGTGAAGGCATTACCGTGCCGCGTGAAGCACGCCCGATTAAAGTATTCGAGCTGCAGTTTATTCGCTGGGAAGGTGATGAGCTGGAGCTGGAGATTCACGTCTCTAAAGGCACTTACATCCGCACTATCATTGACGATCTCGGTGAGCGATTGGGCTGTGGTGCGCACGTCATTATGCTGCGTCGTCTGCAGGTTGCCCGTTATCCAATTGAAAGAATGGTGACGCTGGAGCAGCTGCAGGAAGTCGCGGCCACCGTCAACATGGCGGAAACACCGGATTATAGTGCCCTCGATGCGTTATTGCTGCCGATGGATAGCCCGGCAGAAGAGTTCCCGATTGTGAATTTGCTACCCGCGGTGGCGGCTTATTTCAAACAGGGGATGCCGGTTCAGGTTGCGGATGCGCCGGAGCAGGGATTGGTGCGCGTGACTGAAGGTGACGCGCACAAATTTATTGGTATGGCCGAAATTGCTGACGATGGTCGCGTGGCGCCGCGTCGTCTGGTGGTAGAATTTCCCGCGTAATCAAGCTTCTTGAATTTGACC
The DNA here is from genome assembly GCA_900068845.1 of Enterobacter ludwigii. Classification (GTDB taxonomy): domain Bacteria; phylum Pseudomonadota; class Gammaproteobacteria; order Enterobacterales; family Enterobacteriaceae; genus Pantoea; species Pantoea ludwigii_A. Next base: position 319,782 of record CEFQ01000001.1, on the reverse strand, counting down.
TAACGGCGCATTTGCGTTGCTATCAGGCGAAGAGTAGAATGGCGCGGCTTTAAAAGCGGGCTGCTGAATTAGAGATCGGCACCCATACATTCATTTTTTACTGGAGTTTATTATGTCTCTAAGCGTAGAAGCTAAAGCAGAGATCGTTGCTAAATACGGTCGTGGTACCAATGACAGCGGTTCAACTGAAGTTCAGGTTGCTCTGCTGACTGCTCAGATTAACCACCTGCAGGGTCACTTCTCTGAGCACAAAAAAGATCACCACAGCCGTCGCGGTCTGCTGCGTATGGTATCTCAGCGTCGTAAGCTGCTGGACTACCTGAAGCGTAAAGACGTTGCTCGCTATACCGGTCTGATCGAAAGCCTGGGTCTGCGTCGCTAAGTCTGAAGAATCTGATCAAGGATGTAGCGCATGCACTATGCAAAAAAACGCATCTGACGATCAGATTTGTGCGAGTTTCGCGAAAAGGGGGCCTTTATGGCCCCTTTTTTCGAGCAATCCGCAGCAATCCGGACCAAACTCATGTATTGTTGCAGAGAGTGATCTTTGCTTGCAGAGGTTCGCGCGGCTAATGAGAGGCTTTACCGCATGGGCGGTTAAGGTTGTCATTAGTCGCGAGGATGCAACTAAAGATCGGTAATCCCCGGCGCGCCAGAATGGGCTGCGCCCCTGAATTTAAGGACTTAAATTTTGCTGAACCCGATCGTACGCAAATTCCAATATGGTCAGCATACCGTCACGCTGGAAACCGGCATGATGGCGCGCCAGGCTACTGCTGCAGTTATGGTAAGCATGGATGACACTGCTGTATTCGTTACCGTTGTTGGCCAGAAAAAAACCAAACCCGGTCAGGATTTCTTCCCGCTGACGGTTAACTATCAGGAGCGTACTTACGCTGCTGGTCGTATCCCGGGTAGCTTCTTCCGTCGTGAAGGCCGTCCAAGCGAAGGCGAAACCCTGATCTCACGTCTGATTGACCGTCCAGTTCGTCCACTGTTCCCGGAAGGCTTCATTAACGAAGTTCAGGTGATTGCGACCGTGGTTTCTGTTAACCCACAGGTTAACCCAGATATCGTTGCAATGATTGGTGCATCAGCTGCTCTGGCACTGTCTGGTCTGCCGTTCAATGGCCCAATCGGCGCAGCGCGTGTGGGTTATATCAACGATCAGTACGTGCTGAACCCAACTGCCGATGAAATCAACGAATCCCGTCTGAACCTGGTTGTTGCCGGTACCCAGAACGCGGTTCTGATGGTGGAATCTGAAGCTGACATCCTGACTGAAGAGCAGATGCTGGGCGCCGTGGTTTATGGCCACGACCAGCAGCAGATCGTTATCGAAAATATTAATGCGCTGGTTGCCGAAGCCGGTAAACCACGTTGGGATTGGCAGCCACTGCCAACTAACGATGCGTTGATCGCACGCGTTACTGCATTGGCAGAAGCGGGCATAAGCGATGCCTATCGCATCACTGATAAGCAAGAGCGTTACACTCAGGTTGGTGCTGTAAAAGACGCGACCATCGCTGCTCTGCAGGCTGAAGATGAGACGCTGGATGCTGGTGATATCGCTGACATCGTTCATGACCTTGAGAAGAGCGTTGTTCGTAGCCGTATTATCCGTGGCGAACCGCGTATCGATGGCCGTGAGAAAGATATGATTCGTGGCCTGGACGTGCGCACTGGCGTACTGCCACGCACGCACGGTTCTTCACTGTTTACCCGTGGTGAGACGCAGGCGCTGGTTACCGCAACTCTGGGTACCGCACGTGATGCACAGAATCTGGATGAGTTGATGGGCGAGCGTACTGATAGCTTCTTGTTCCACTACAACTTCCCTCCGTACTGTGTAGGCGAAACCGGTATGGTTGGCTCGCCAAAGCGTCGTGAGATTGGCCATGGTCGCCTGGCGAAGCGTGGCGTGCTGGCAGTGATGCCTAAGCAAGCTGATTTCCCATACACCGTTCGTGTGGTTTCAGAAATCACCGAATCTAACGGTTCTTCTTCAATGGCTTCCGTATGTGGTGCTTCTCTGGCACTGATGGACGCTGGCGTACCGATCAAAGCAGCCGTTGCCGGTATTGCGATGGGTCTGGTTAAAGAAGCTGACAACTTTGTGGTTCTGTCTGACATCCTCGGTGATGAAGATCACCTCGGCGACATGGACTTCAAAGTAGCTGGTAGCCGCGACGGTATCACTGCGCTGCAGATGGATATCAAAATCGAAGGCATCACTCGCGAAATCATGCAGGTTGCTCTGAATCAAGCGAAAGGTGCGCGTCTGCACATCCTGAGCGTGATGGAACAAGCAATCAGCACGCCGCGTCAGGAAATTTCTGAGTTCGCGCCGCGTATCTACACCATTAAAATCAGTTCAGACAAGATCAAAGATGTCATCGGTAAAGGCGGCTCGGTAATCCGTGCATTGACTGAAGAAACCGGCACCACCATCGAAATCGAAGATGACGGCACCGTGAAGATCGCTGCAACTGATAGCCTGAAAGCTAAAGAAGCCATTCGTCGTATCGAAGAGATCACTGCTGAGATCGAAGTTGGCCGCGTTTACTCGGGTAAAGTGACACGTATCGTTGATTTCGGTGCCTTCGTGGCAATCGGCGGCGGTAAAGAAGGTTTGGTTCACATCTCTCAGATCGCAGACAAGCGCGTAGAGAAAGTGACCGACTATCTGCAGATGGGCCAGGAAGTTCCAGTGAAAGTTATGGAAGTGGACCGTCAGGGCCGTGTACGCCTGAGCATCAAAGAAGCGACAGAGCAGAAACCAGCGGAAGAAGTTACTACCGCTGTATCTGATGCATCTGACGCCGAGTAAGCGTTTACCGATTAACCACTCCCTGCCTGGCGGGGAGTGGTGTTTAGATCATCGCGAGGGCGGGAATCCTTGTGCACAGCAGGAGGATGACAGGATGGTCGTCCCAATGTTTGTATTCGGGAGTGGGAAATGAAGCCTTTTTTGCGCTGGTGTTTTGTTGCGACAGCTATCACGCTGGCAGGATGCAGCAACTCCAATTGGCGTAAGAACGAAGTTCTGGCAGTACCTTTGCAGCCCACACTGCAGCAAGAGGTGATCCTGGCGCGAATGGAACAAATTCTTGCCAGTCGTGCCCTGACCGATGATGAACGCGCACAGCTATTATATGAGCGCGGAGTGTTGTATGATAGTTTGGGTCTGAGGGCATTAGCGCGGAACGATTTTTCGCAAGCGCTGTCTATAAGACCAGATATGCCAGAGGTATTTAACTATCTTGGTATATACTTAACGCAGGCAGGCAATTTTGATGCTGCCTATGAAGCGTTTGATTCTGTACTTGAGCTTGATCCAACTTACAACTATGCGCATTTAAACCGTGGTATCGCCCTCTATTACGGCGGTCGATACAAGTTAGCGCAAGATGATCTGCTGGCGTTTTATCAAGACGATCCTAACGATCCTTTCCGCAGCCTTTGGCTCTATCTCGTTGAAAGCGATATGGATGCCGACAAGGCAAAAGTTACGCTGAGACAGCGTCATGACAAAGCGGTCCGGGACCAATGGGGATGGAATATTGTCGAGTTCTACCTTGGCGACATCAGTGAAAAAACATTGATGGAACGTCTCAGGGCGGACGCAACGGATAACACCTCGCTCGCTGAACATCTCAGTGAAACCAACTTCTATTTAGGTAAGTACTACCTAAGTCTGGGGGAGAAGGACGACGCGAAAGCGTTGTTCAAACTGGCGGTGGCTAACAACGTAAATAACTTTGTTGAGCACCGATACGCATTGTTGGAACTGGCGCAACTCGGCCAGACACAAGACGATTTATCAGAATCTGACCAGCAATAGCTGACGAACTTTTATTGCCTGAATATCTGTAAAGTCATCATCTTCAGAGATGAGGGCTTTTCTGTTCGTCAAAACTTCTAATTTGAGCCGGTTCACACTTTTTGATGAAAATGACTGAAAGTTTTCACGACGAGTTATGTAGACTGGCCGCCGCAATCTAAGAGGCACGTGTACTACATGACTGATATCCAAACCACTACTGAAATTCAAACCACTTTTGCTGACCTTGGCCTGAACGCCGACATCCTCGAATCACTGAACGGTATGGGCTACGTAAAGCCTTCTCCAATCCAGGCTGAGTGCATTCCTCACCTGCTGGCTGGCCGTGATGTGTTGGGTATGGCGCAGACCGGTAGTGGTAAAACCGCGGCATTCTCATTGCCGCTGCTTAACAACATTGATCCTACTGTTAAAGCACCGCAAATTTTGGTGCTGGCACCTACCCGCGAATTGGCGGTACAGGTTGCTGAAGCCGTCACTGAATTCTCTAAACACATGCGTGGCATTAACGTTGTAGCCCTGTATGGCGGCCAACGTTATGACGTGCAGCTGCGCGCACTGCGTCAGGGACCACAAGTTGTTGTAGGTACGCCAGGTCGTTTACTGGATCACCTGAAGCGTGGCACGTTAGATCTGTCTAACCTGCGCGGTCTGGTGCTGGACGAAGCTGATGAAATGCTGCGTATGGGCTTCATCGAAGACGTTGAAACCATTATGGCGCAGATTCCAGACGGTCATCAGACCGCGCTGTTCTCCGCAACCATGCCAGAAGCGATTCGTCGCATTACCAAGCGTTTCATGAAAGATCCACAGGAAGTGCGCATTCAGTCAAGCATGACTACGCGCCCAGACATTTCTCAGTCTTACTGGACCGCTTACGGCCGTAAAACTGACGCGCTGGTTCGCTTCCTGGAAGCTGAAGATTTCGATGCAGCCATCATCTTCGTACGCACCAAAAATGCCACGCTGGAAGTGGCCGAAGCGCTGGAGCGCAGCGGTTATAACAGCGCAGCATTGAACGGCGACATGAACCAGGCACTGCGTGAGCAGACGCTGGAGCGTTTAAAAGATGGTCGTCTTGACATCCTGATCGCTACCGACGTTGCAGCGCGTGGTCTGGACGTTGAGCGTATCAGCCTGGTGGTAAACTTTGATATCCCAATGGATGCTGAGTCTTACGTTCACCGTATCGGTCGTACCGGCCGTGCTGGTCGTGCTGGTCGTGCGTTGCTGTTCGTTGAGAACCGCGAGCGTCGTCTGCTGCGCAACATCGAACGTACTATGAAGCTGACCATTCCAGAAGTTGAGCTGCCTAACGCAGAACTGCTGGGTGAGCGTCGTCTGGCTAAGTTTGCGGCGAAAGTACAGCAGCAGCTGGAAAGCAGCGATCTGGACCAATATCGCGCACTACTGAGCAAAATGCAGCCGGGCGAAGATCTGGATATCGAAACTCTGGCCGCAGCACTGCTGAAAATGGCTCAGGGCGAACGTCCACTGATTCTGCCACCAGAAGCACCGCGTCCAGCGCGTCGTGAATTCAGCGATCGTCCTGACCGTGGTGAGCGCCGCGATTCACGTGATTCTCGCGGTCCACGCGAAAGTCGTGAGAGCCGCGATGGCGATCGTCCACGTCGTGAACGTCGTGACGTTGGCGAAATGCAGCTTTACCGCATTGAAGTGGGCCGTGATGATGGTGTTGAAGTTCGTCACATTGTTGGCGCTATCGCTAACGAAGGCGACATCAGCAGCCGTTACATCGGTAACATCAAGCTGTTTGGTACTCACTCAACCATCGAGCTGCCGAAAGGCATGCCGGGCGAAGTGCTGCAGCACTTCACGCGTACGCGTATTCTGAACAAGCCAATGAATATGCAGCTGATGGGTGATGCGCCGGTACACGAGCGTAGCGAACGTCGTCCTGCTGGCGGTGGTGAGCGTCGTGGTAGCGGTGCTCCGCGTGATGGTGCACCACGTGGCGAAGGCGCTCCACGTCGTTTCACCGAACGTCGTGAAGGTGGCCGTGAAGGCGGACGCTTCAGCCGTGACGGTGGTCGTGGTCCGCGTCCAGATGGCGCTGCTGCACCACGTCGTCGTGACGCATAAGCGATAAACGCTGAAAGTAAAAAGGGACGCTCATGCGTCCCTTTTTTATGCCTGTGGAAAATTAATTTTACACGCCACCGGCAATCAGCACGCGTTCACCGCTCACGTATGCTGACTCTTCTGACGCCAGGAACAGCGCGACTTGTGCTACATCTTCCGGCAACCCAAAACGTCCCAGCGGCGTTGCCGCAATCAACTGTGCTTTCAACTCCGGATGCATCTTTTTCGCTGCCAGCAAACCCTCGGTCAAGATAATGCCGGGTGCTAACGCATTAACGCGAATATTGCGCGGTCCCCACTCCCGAGCAAGGCCTTGCGTCAGCGTATCAATTGCACCTTTGGTTGCTGCCCAAAGCACCGAACCTGGCGTGCTTCGTTGGCTGTTCAGGGCGCTCAGGTTGATGATGGAACCGCCGCGAACGGGGAAATGTTTGGCCGCCTGCTGACACACCAACAAGGTACCCAACAGATTCACATTCAGCTGCTGCTGCATTTCGCTGATGCTGAGGTCAGTAAAGGCACCGTGGTGAAAAATACCGGCGTTATTCACTACAATATCGGGCGCGCCAAACTGCTCAATGCTGCTAGCGAACAGACGCTGCACATCGCTCTCGCGCGAGATATCAGCCTGTACGGCGATGGCGTCGCTACCCAGCGCCTGGATGTCGGTCACTACATCCGCCGCACCCACTTCGTCCTGAAGATAATTCACCACCACCCGAGCACCGGCCGCCGCGAAAGTCATGGCGATGGCGGCACCAATGCCTTTCGAAGCGCCCGTCACCAGCGCAATTTTGCCTTCAAGTGTTTTCATCGTGTCTCTCCACCTGAGATTTCGGGGAAGGTAAAGCATGCGCTGCCCATCCAATTTGGTGGTAGTGCAATCCTGCAAGCTTTTTGCACGATCCTGCAAATCTGCTGTTCAAGGACTAGGCACCACGCGAACCACACGCGAGAATATCTCCTCAATAATGTCATCTCGCGGAGCACAGATCGCATGATTCATCAGGAACAATGGCAGCAGTTGGTGGCAATCATCGCCCGCCACGCGCCGCAGGATGGTCGTCACTACTGCCCGATCGATTTTCTCTCTTTCGGCCGCAGTTCTCAGCCCACCAGTTTGACGCACGTGGCGACCTGGGCCAGCTTTGCCCTGGTCGCACAAGGGCAAAAAGCGCTGCGCATGGGCGACGATGTGATGCATTACGGGCCGGGCGATTTGTTGCTGGTGACGCTGGATATGCCGGTGCAATCCTGCGTGGTCATGGCGACGCCAGAGAAGCCCAATCTTGGTGTCGGCATCACCATCAATGAAACGCGTCTAATGCGTTATCTGGAACACTTTCCGCACCATCACGTCGCCACTACGGCGATCAGCGAGCGCGGCATCGCCGTGCATAAAGTCGCGCCACCGTTGGTTGATGCGGTGATGCGTTTAGTCGAGTTGCTGGATCACCCGCAGGACATTGCTGCGCTGGCACCGTTAATTGAGCAGGAGATTTTCTATCGTCTGCTGACCGGGCCAGAGGGGCCGCGCATTCTCAACATGGCGCTGACGGAACGGCCAGGCAACAAAGTGGCGCGCGCCGCACGTTGGCTGCGCGAAAACTTTCATCAGCCGTTGAAAATGGATCATCTGGCGAGCAGCGTGGGAATGAGTATTTCGTCGCTGCATCATCACTTTAAAGCGGTGACGGCGATGACGCCGATGCAGTATCAAAAGCAGCTGCGGCTTAACGAAGCGCGGCGTTTGATGTTGATTGAGAAGTTGGATGCAGGAACGGCAGGCTATCGGGTGGGTTATCAGAGTGCATCGCAGTTTAGTCGCGAATACAGCCGTTTTCACGGTCAGTCACCGGCGCGTGATGCGCGAACGATTGCGGTGGGACCTGAGTGGTTAAACCCACCGCAATGATGTTTACAGCGTACGCGCGGCTTCCATCGCCAGTGCGAAGGAACGCAGACGCGCCTGCGAATCGTAGATCTGGCCGTTGACCATAATTTCATCCGCCTGGGTTTCGCGCATTAGCGCGGCGAGACCGCTGCGGACTTTATCGCTATCGCCCACAATCGACATGCTCAATGCTTGCTGCACGCCATATTGCTCAGATGGCGACCACAGATTATCCATGTTCTCCACGGGGGCCGGTAGCGGACCCGGTTTGCCGCGACGCAGATTGATAAACTGCTGCTGCATGGAGGTGAACAGGACGCGTGCATCACGCTCGCTGTCGGCTGCGACCACATTGACACATACCATCGCATAGGGCTTCGCCAGACGCGCAGAAGGTTTAAATTTCTCACGATAGAGATGCAGTGCCTGGAACAGCAGGTCGGGCGCGAAATGCGAGGCAAAAGCAAACGGCAAGCCAAGCTGAGCGGCTAATTGCGCGCTATAGAGGCTGGAACCCAGCAGCCACACGGGAATCTTTAATCCTAAACCTGGAACCGGCTGTACCGGCGGATGTTCGCCTTCTTCGGCGTCAAACCAGCGAATCAATTCGGAAACATCTTCCGGGAAGCTATCCGCCTGGGCGCTGGAAAGATGACGACGCAACGCCAGCATGGTGCGTTGGTCCGAACCGGGCGCGCGGCCCAATCCCAAGTCGATGCGGCCCGGATAGAGTGATTCGAGGGTACCAAACTGTTCAGCGATCACCAGCGGCGCATGGTTTGGCAACATGATGCCGCCTGAGCCGAGGCGCAGCGTTTCGGTATTCGCCGCCAAATAGCCGATCAGCACTGATGTCGCGGCACTGGCAATGCCCGTCATATTATGGTGTTCAGCCAGCCAATAACGGTGGAAACCCAGTGCTTCAGATTGACGGGCCAGCGCCAGCGAATTGTGGAACGCGTCGCGTGCGGTGGAACCTTGCGGAATAGGGGCCAAATCCAACACGGATAGGCGAACAGTTTTTTTCTCAGACATGGGCACTCCAAATAGGGATGGCGCAGGTGTTTAATCGGACCTGCACCTGTGAGTATTACTCATCGTTACCTATATTAAAACTGCTAATAACCATAGGAATATAGCCGGAATGTGCCTTTATCCGCCGCCTTCCAGTGCCATTCCGGCCAGTCGACGCCAATAACCATTACAATCACTGCCACGGGCCATCATTAACGGGGCCTGACCGGCCTCGTTGGCGCGGAAGCGATCCACTTCGGCGAGCGTGTTTTCGCCTTGTGGCGACAGACGCACAATATCGATCCAGTTGTGCATGCCGGTTAGATCATTGCCAAGGTTGTAGCAATAACCGCTCATGGTCTGAATGCCGTTCAGTACAAACACCTGCTGACCTTCCTGCGAGAGCACGCGGCGGCCGGTAGGGTAATTGATGCAGCAGGTTTGGCAGTCGTCTTTGCCGCGATTCTCGGCGCGCGCGGTAAAGCAGCGTGCCGACAGCGCCAGCGGCAGATGGCCATAGCCGAGCACTTCCACTTCAAATTGCTCACGTACACCCGCTTCGTCGCACTGCTGCAGGAGTTGAATCAGCCAGTCGCGAGACATCTCCACCGGAATGCACCAGCGCGTCATGCCTTCTTTCAGCAACAGTTGCAGGGTCTGCGCGTTATACACGTTGAGCGTGGGGCCGGCGACAAACGGCAATTTACGTTCCGCCGCCATGTTCACTGTCCCCATGTCGTTGGCTTCGAGCAAGAACTCGCCATTTTCCACATAGCGGCGCAGTTCTTTGACTTCCGAGGGTGACTGCAGCAATGCCAGCGTACTGAGTACCACTTGCTTGCCCTGCAACGCCAGCATGCGGGCGATGTCCATCCATTGATTGAATGAAGTGGCACGTCGTTTACTGCAGACCGCTTCACCGAGATAGATGATATCGGCACTGCTTTCAGCGGCACGTTGATAAAAAGTTTCCAGCGTTTCAGTTGGCCAGTACCACAGCACCGGACCGATAGCGTATTTCATGCGATCTCCTTATTGCCAGTCGCGGTGATAGGCACCCAGCGTAGTTTGGCTGCCTTCCGATAACTCACCCAGTGCCTGCATCCACGGTACCTGCACGGCATAATGCTCAGGTGAAGCCATGCAGCGATCGATTGCCTGGCGCCACACTTTTGCGACTTGTGCGACATACGCTGGGCTGCGCTGACGACCTTCGATTTTCACCGAGGCGATATTGGCGCGCAGCAGCTCAGGCAGTAGCGACAGCGTATTCAAACTGGTGGGTTCTTCCAGCACGTGATACAGCTGGTTGTCAACTTCATAACGGCCTTTACACAGCGTGGGATAGCCAGCGCTTTCGTCGGGCGCGTAGCGATCAATCAACACCTCATTCAGGCGCGATTCCATACCCTTTGGCGTCTGTTGCCAGCGGACAAATTTCGCCGGAGAGCAAGCACCCGCGCTGTTCGGCGACTCGCCGGTCAGCCATGAAGAGAGATAGCAGCGGCCTTCGGCCATAATGCACAGGCTACCGAAGGCGAAGACTTCAAGTGGCACCGGCGTTTCACGCGCCAGCTGTTTGACCTGATGCATCGACAGCACGCGCGGCAGCACCACGCGGCTGAGTTGAAAATGACGATGATAAAAATGGATGGCTTGCAGATTCGTTGCCGAAGCCTGAACCGAAAGATGACGCTCGACTTGCGGATAGCGTTTTGCCGCGTATTCCAGCGTGGCGATATCAGCCAGAATGAGTGCATCCGCACCGTTCTGGGCAGCAACATCAATCGCGGTTTGCCAGCGATTCATGCCATCAGGATGGGCAAAGGTGTTGATTGCCACATGCAGTTTGCGGCGATGCTGGTGCAGATAGCGCGCGGCCTCGGCCAGTTTCTTATCGGTAAAATTGAGGCCAGCAAAGTGGCGGGCATTGGTATCGTCTTTCAGGCCGACATACACCGCGTCAGCACCATGCTCCACCGCCGATTTCAGCGCAGGCAAGTTCCCCGCCGGACACAGCAGTTCCATACATTTTCCTCCCCGGATTCTTAAGCGGAAGAGTGTAAATAACTGGCCCGGCAGCAATGTTGATTTAAGGCAGTGAAAGGGCCATTGATGATCGGGAGTGAAGGTTTTTCGTCCAGCCTGGCGGCGATTTTCTTGATCTCAGTGGAGGCGAAGCCAGGCAGATGTGGCAAAATAGATGAAATTTTCTGAAGGGAATGTAGATGATGTTTGCGCGCTTACGCGGTCTGATTGTTGAAAAAGGCCCAGAATTCCTTGCTTTACCCGTTTCCATTACCCCTTTCCTGCTAAAAAAAGCTATTCTGCAACAACTCCTAAACTGGCAATTTCGTCATGCTTTGTCTGAAGGTGAGTTAGACTTTCTGGAAGGGCGTTATCTGGGGATCGAGGTTGCCGATGTGAATCTGCGCTGGATCACCACCCTACAAGCAGGGCGCCTGACCGTTTCGCGCGACACCGAGGCTGATGTCTGGTTTCGTGGTGAAGCCAACGATCTGTTGCTGGTGGCAGCACGCAAAGCGGATCCCGATATGTTGTTCTTTCAGCGCCGTCTGGTGATTGAAGGTGACACGGAGCTGGGACTTGAGGTGAAAAACCTAATGGATGCCATTGAACTGGATGCCATGCCCACGCCATTACGCACGGGATTGCAGCAGCTCGCTGCTTTTATTGAGGCAGGAATGAAACAGGACGCGAAGGCCGCTGAGGCGCGCGCGGAGATATCATGTTAATTCGTACTGAAATTGGCGTCGATGCAGCAGGCATCGATAGCCTGTTAAAGCGCAGTTTTGCTACCGCCGCCGAAGCGGAACTGATACAGCAACTGCGCGAAGATGGCTTGCTGACGCTCGGCGTGGTTGCCACGGATGATGAAGGTCAGGTGTTGGGTTATGCCGCTTTCAGTCCGGTAACCCTGCAAGGTGAAGATCGCAACTGGGTTGCGTTGGCGCCGCTCGCCGTGGATGAATCGGTGCGTAAACAGGGGATTGCTAAACAACTGGTGTATGAAGGATTGGATTCACTTAATGAGTTCAGCTACAGCGCCGTTGTGGTGCTGGGCGATCCTGAGTTCTACAATCCACTCGGCTTTGAGCCAGCGGCACGCCATGGTTTGCACTGCCGTTGGTTAGGCAGTGAAGCGGCTTTTCAGGTCTACAAACTGGCAGACGATGCATTTGTCGGTGCCGAAGGGCTAATTGAATTTGCGCCGCCGTTTAATCGTTTTGACTAAACCACGTGACTAAACAGGGCGGCTGCTGAGCAACCAGCCGCAGCTTTTGCACGCGGCTGAGCTGCTTCACCTGGTATTCCAGGCGTGACGCTGCAGCCCGATCGCCTGCCTCGCAGTGAAACACCAGCGTAAGTGGACCTTTACCGCGCAGTGAGCGCGCCCCGCGTCCCTGCTGATGCTGTTGCAGACGCCGGTTAACATCGGTAGTTATGCCGGTATAGAGCATGCCTGCGGCGGTTTGTAGCAGATAAAGCTGCCAGCCTTGTTCCATTACACTCATCTCGAAAATTAGCTGGCAGGCAGTGTAGCGCGCTTCAGGCCGCATCGCTATTCGCCGCACGGAGTCCGATTTTGTCCGACCATGCTCATCTGATTCGCTATTTGAAAAAACAGCATGTGCTGTCTTTGTCTGCAACCTACGGTGACGAACTATGGTGCGCCAACTGCTTCTACGTGTTTGATAGCGCAAGTATGGCGTTCTGGATTATGACTGAGCCTGATACGCGTCATGGTGCATTGATGCTGGCAAATCCTCGGGTTGCAGGAACGGTTAACGGCCAGCCGAAAAGCGTGCTGTTGATTAAAGGGGTACAGTATCGAGGCGTTATTCAGTTATTGAGTGATGAGCGGGAAGCGCTGGCGCGTCACGCTTATCAGAAGCGTTTCCCGGTGGCGAAGAAAGTCACTGCGCCGCTCTGGGAGATCACGCTCGACGAAGTGAAGATGACCGACAATGCGCTGGGATTTGGCAAAAAGATAATATGGATAAGGTCGTAGGGTCGCCATTTACGGCGACCCCAATGCGAAAGAAGAGTTTAAGCCGCGTTCAAAATGCGCAGCGATTCGCGATTAAACGCCGGCAAATCTTCAGGTGTGCGGCTGGTGACTAACTTGTCATCATCCACTACCACTTCTTTATCGTAGAAGTCTGCCCCGGCATTACGCAGATCGATGGCAATGGCTTTCACGCAGGTCATCTTGCGGCCGCGTACGCCGTTCGCGCTGATCAGCAGTTGCGGACCATGGCAAATGGCAAATATCGGTTTACCGCTAGCGACAAACTCTTTGGTAAAGTTGACGAAACGATCGTCGCCGCGCAGGGCATCGGGCGAATGTCCACCAGGCAGCAGCAGCGCATCAAATTCGGCCGCGCTGACATCATCAATATCCTTATCGATTTTGACCTCTGCTTTTCCCTGCTTACCTTTAACGATGTTACCGGCCTTAAACTCAATGGTGACCACTTCGTGGCCCGCTTTGGCATATGCCTCGGCTGGCGAGGTAAACTCTGAGTCTTCAAAATCATCGGTAATCAATACCGCTATTTTCTTGCTCATCTCTTTTCCTCCTTGTTGATGACGAACGTGATGTTCGTTGCACTTTTCACCCAACAAGTCTGGTAGCCATGTCGCAAAAAGCAAGCCAGACGGCTGCAGCCAGCAAGGTAATTTCCGAGCTGGATCAAGTTTGCATCGATTGCGCGTAGCAGATTTTATTGACCTGAATAACAATGCGGTCTTTCCGTCGGCCTTAGGGTGCGGCGATCGTTATTCAGTTGAATACGGAATCGGTAATGACTCAACTCACCTCTTCAGCATCGGCGACGCGCTTCGCCTGGTGGAAACCGCTGCTGTTCCTCGCCGTGGTCGTCATCGGCCTGTGGTATGTCAAATGGCAGCCTTATTACGGTAAAGCGTTTACTGCTGCTGAAACCCACTCCATCGGTAAATCCATTCTGGCCAACGCGGCTGACTCACCGTGGCGCGCAGCGCTCGATTACGCCATGGTCTATTTCCTTGCCGTGTGGAAGGCCGCGTTGCTTGGCGTCATCCTCGGTTCGCTGGTACAGGTGCTGATCCCACGCAGTTGGCTGCTGCAATTGATAGGCAGCTCGCGCTTTGGTTCCACGCTGATCGGCACCGGCTTGGGTTTACCGGGCATGATGTGCAGCTGTTGCGCGGCACCGGTGACCGCTGGCTTGCGGCAGTCGCAGGTTTCCAGCGGCGCGGCGATGGCGTTCTGGCTGGCGAATCCGCTGCTGAATCCCGCCACGCTGATTTTTATGGGTTTTGTACTCGGCTGGCACTTCGCGGCGATTCGGCTGGTGGCCGGTTTAATGATGGTGTTGGGCATCGCGTGGCTAGTGCAGCGCAGCGTGCCGGATCAGGCCGTAGCCGCACCCGCGATCCTGGCCCGCGATGAACAGCCGTTTCTGACGCGCTGGTTGCGGGTCATGTGGCGACTGTTCTGCAACACTATTCCGCTGTATATCGTCGCAGTGTTGTTGCTTGGTGCCGCGCGCGTTTGGTTATTCCCGCATGCCGATGGCGCGGTGGGCAATACGCTATTTTGGGTGATGTTGATGGCGATTGCCGGCTGCTTGTTTGTGATTCCTACCGCCGCCGAGATCCCGATTGTGCAGACCATGATGCTGGCGGGCATGGGCGTTGCGCCCGCGCTGGCATTGGTAGTCACGCTGCCCGCCGTCAGCGTACCGTCGTTATTGATGCTGCATCGCGCATTTCCCGCCCGGGCCTTGTGGATCGCACTGATCGGCGTGGCTCTAAGCGGTATGCTGCTCGGCGTGCTCGCCTTGTGGCTGGCGTAACCACCAAATCTTCTGATTGCGGCTGCCGCGCCACAGCAGCCGCACATCTTTCTCCGCTTCGATAAAGCGTCCGTCAATCAGCACATCAATTTCATCCACCACTTCGCGCTGCGCCGCGCTGAGTTCCGCCATCTCATACCCGGTCCACAGCCAGATATCCTTATCCGGGCATTCACGACGCACGCGTTTCACCAGGCGACGAATATGCGGCACGTTGTGCGGATGCAGCGGATCGCCGCCGCTCAGCGACAAGCCCTGACGCGCAATGCGCCGATCGTTGAGATCGGCGATCAGCTGCTCTTCCATCTCTAACGTAAAAGGCACGCCGGAATCCAGCCGCCACGTGCTCTGGTTGTAGCAGCCACGACATTGATGTTCGCAGCCCGCGACAAACAGCGTGCAGCGTGTGCCGGGTCCGTTAACAATATCAACCGGATAATAGCCGTGGATGCGCATCATCCCAGTTTTCCTGTCTCCAGATGTTTGACGCGGCGCTGTACCTCTTGCTGTTTACCGGCGTTAAACGGACGCGCATCCGGGCTGCCGAGATAGCCGCAGACACGGCGCGTCACCGATACGCGTGCCGGATCGTGATTACCACAGTTTGGGCAAGTAAATCCTTTGCTGGTGCAGCTGAACTCGCCATTAAAGCCGCATTCGTAGCACTCATCAATCGGTGTGTTGGTGCCGTAATAGGGCACGCGGTGATAGCTGTAATCCCAGACATCTTCGAGCGCTTTGAGGTTGTGCTGAATATTGGGGTATTCGCCGTAGCAGATGAAACCGCCATTGGCGATAGCTGGATAAGGCGCTTCAAAGTCGATTTTGTCATAGGGATTAACCTTCTTCTCCACATCAAGATGGAAGCTGTTGGTGTAATAACCTTTGTCGGTGACGCCCGCCAACACGCCAAATTCGGCAGCATCGAGGCGGCAGAAGCGGTCGCATAGATTTTCGCTCGGCGTACTGTACAAGCTAAAGCCGTAGCCGGTTTCGGCTTTCCAGGCATCCACCGCATTGCGCAGATGCGTAACAATTGCCACGCCTTTATCCCGCAGGTATTCGGCATCGTACGGATGCACTGCATTGCCGCTCAGCGCATTCAGCGTTTCGTGCAGGCCAATATAGCCAAGGGATATGGAGGCGCGACCGTTGCGGAAAATCGATCCCACTTCGTCATCGGCTTTCAGCCGCACGCCGCAGGCACCTTCCATATAGAGAATCGGCGCCACGCGCGCTTTGGTTTTTTCCAGCCGGGCGATACGCGTCATCAAAGCACGTTTCGCCAGCGCCAACCGTTCATCCAGCAAGCGCCAAAACTGTGCTTCTTCGCCCTGGGCTTGCAGGGCGATGCGCGGCAGATTAAGACTGATAACACCAATATTGTTGCGGCCTTCGTGAATTTGCTCGCCGTTCTCCTCGTAGACGCCGAGGAAGCTACGGCAACCCATCGGCGTTTTAAATGACCCCGTCACTTCAACCACTTTTTCGTAGTTGAGGATATCCGGATACATGCGCTTGCTGGCGCACTCCAGCGCCAGCTGCTTGATATCATAATTAAAATCACCCGGGCGGCGATTCACGCCTTCGCGAATAGCAAACACCAGTTTCGGGAACACCGCAGTTTTATGATTTTTGCCGAGCCCGGCAATGCGGTTGCGTAGAATGGATTGCTGGATCAGGCGCGCGGCCCAATCGGTGCCGAGGCCAAAACCAAAGGTGACAAATGGCGTCTGGCCGTTGGCGGTGTGCAGCGTATTGACTTCATACTCCAGCGACTGAAACGCGTCGTAGCACTCTTTCTCGGTGCGTACACGTGCATAGGCTTCGGCATCCGGAATCTGCCACTCCCGCGCCACCGCGCGGTGTTTTTCCTGGCTGAGCGTGACGAACGGTGCGAGTACTTCATCAATGCGGTTGATGGTGGTGCCGCCGTAAATGTGGCTGGCGACCTGCGCGATGATCTGCGCAGTTACCGCGGTGGCGGTGGCGATTGATTTGGGCGGCTCAATCTCGGCGTTGCCCATCTTGAAACCGTTGGTCAGCATGCCGTGCAGATCAATCAGCATGCAGTTAAACATCGGGAAGAACGGGGAATAGTCGAGATCGTGGTAGTGGATGTCGCCACGCTCATGCGCCAGCACCACATCGCGCGGCAGCAGTTGCTGTTGGGCATAATGTTTGGCGACGATGCCCGCCAGCAGATCGCGCTGAGTGGGGATCACTTTACTGTCTTTATTGGCATTTTCATTCAGCAGCGCCGCATTGGTTTGTTCAACCAAACCCCGGATGGCGTGGTGTAATTTACCGCGCTGCTCGCGCGCTAAATCGCGGTCGTGGCGATACTCGATGTAGGCGCGCGCCAGCTGCGGCCAGCGCCCGCTCATCAGCGTCTCTTCTACCGCACACTGAATATCGCGAATGTCCACTTCGGCCTGTTTAGCCAGCTGTTGGCTCACTTGCATTGCCACCTGTGCGCACCATAACGCATCATCGACTTGTACCGCACGTGCGGCCGCACTTACTGCCGCCTCGATCCGCTGCGCATCAAACGGCACTCTACAGCCGTCACGCTTAATCACCACCGTTGCCATTTCTTCTCCATGAAACTATATGTAGATAATTTTAAGGAGTGTAATCGCTATATATGGTGTTTACGCTGAAATTAATCGCCTTCGGTTTGACCTACAGCAAGGAAGCCACAACGAAGATTGAAAGCCGCGCAATGGTTAATCCGGCTAAACTACAAAAGTTTTAACCCGCCTTGATTTCAGTTTGTCGCCACTTGCTTTGCAAAGCGAAACAGGTTTAATGAGCCTTTTGCCCGTTTTGGTCCGCTGTTTCATTTACAAGGATGCCCAGATGCCATTGCAAAGAGCCTTGCTTGCCTGTTGTTTATCGCTGACTTTTTCCACCGTCGCCGCGCCCGCGGGCGATTTGCCATTGATGCCGTGGCCACAAAGCGTTGTGCAGCCGAGCAGCGGCGGAGCGTATGTGTTAACGCCACAGTTCACGTTGCATATTACGGGCGATCATCTGGAAGGTGCTGAAACGCGCTGGCGGGCGCGCATTGCACGTCAAACCGGCTGGCCACTGCTGCCGACCAGCACACCCAGTAATAATCCCAACATTCAGGTGCAAATCGCGCAGGCTGTTGATCCGATTCCGCAGCCTTACAGCGACGAAAGTTATCATCTGGTGGTGAACAGTAACGGCGTCTTGCTAAAAGCCAACACGCGCTTTGGCGCGATGCGCGGCATAGAAACCGTGCTGCAGCTGATTGAAAACGCGGAAAATGGCAGCGAAATTCCCTACGTCACCATTGACGACAAACCGCGCTTTCCGTGGCGCGGCGTGCTGATTGATTCGGCACGCCATTTCCTGCCGATTGAAACGATTAAACGGCAAATCGATGGCATCGCCGCTGCGCGCATGAACGTGTTTCACTGGCACTTAACCGACGATCAAGGTTGGCGCTTTGCTTCCAGCCACTTTCCGCAGTTGCAGGAGCAGGCCAGCGACGGCTTGTACTATACGCAGCAGCAGATGCGTGATGTGGTGCGCTATGCCACGCAGCGTGGTGTGCGTGTGGTGCCGGAAATCGATCTGCCAGGTCATGCGTCGGCGATAGCGGTTGCCATGCCGGAGCTAATGAGTGCGCCGGGACCGTATCAGATGGAGCGCGGCTGGGGCGTGTTTAAACCGCTGCTGGATCCCAGCAATGAAGCGGTATTCCGCTTTATCGACACTTTGATGGGCGAAGTGACGGCGATCTTCCCCGATCCCTACATTCATATCGGCGGTGATGAGGTCGATCCGACACAATGGAATGATTCCACGCGCATTCAGCAATTTATGCGCGATCGCGGCCTGAAGGATACGCATGCGCTGCAAGCCTGGTTTAACCAGCGCGTTGAGAAAATCCTTGAAGCGCATCAGCGCCGGATGATCGGCTGGGATGAGGTTTACCATCCGGATCTGCCAAAAAGCATTCTGATTCAATCGTGGCAAGGTCAGGACGCGCTGGGTATCGTGGCGAAAAATGACTTCCGCGGCATTCTTTCCACCGGCTTCTATCTCGACCAGCCGCAAACCGCCGCCTATCACTATCGTAATGAGCCTTGGCCGCAAGGGCTTAACGGCGCGGATCAGGTGCAAGCGGGGGAGCAGACGCAGAGCTGGCAATTCACCATGCCACGACTGAAAGGTAGCGCGCTAAAAGGCAGCTTTACTCTGATTGAAGGGAAAAACGGCTGGCGCGGCTTTATCGATTTCAGTGGCAAAGCACGTCGCATGGTCAGCGATATTCGCTGGCTCTCGCCAACGCAGTTGACGTTCAGCGTCGATAGCTGGATGGGGCCGTTCCAGCCAATGGTGACGCTGACACAAGACAAGCTGACGGGTTATATGTTGGTGGGCAACGTGCGTTATCCCGCGGAAGGCAGCAAGTTAACGCAAGTGCCAACCGGCATTGCGCCAACGCTGCCGACGCCGGAACAGCTGCAAAACAACCTGATTGGCGGAGAAGCGGCGTTATGGGCGGAGAACGTCAACAGTCGGGTGATTGACACACGCTTGTGGCCGCGTGCCTTTGTGGTGGCTGAGCGGTTATGGTCGGCGCAGGATGTCACCGACAGCGACAACATGTACCGGCGTCTCAACGCCGTGGATCGCTGGGGCACGATTTCGGTGGGCTTGCAGCAGCATCAGCAGGCTGACGTGCAGATGATGCGACTGGCGAACAGCAGCGACATCACACCGCTGCGCGTGCTGGCCGAAGTGCTGGAACCCGCGCAGTATTACACGCGGCAGCATCTGAAATTCCAGGCAGGGCATTACGACTATTTCGAGCCGCTAAATAGGTTAGCGGATGTGTTGCCTGCCGAGAGTAACGCGGTGCGCTTGCTGGATAAGCGAATCGATCGCTTGATCGCTAATCGCACCGATCACGTGGCGGCACATGCCATCCGTCAGCAATTACAGCGCTGGCAGAATAATAGCGACGCGGTGATGCCACTGATTCTGGGCAGTTATCAACTCAAACCGCTGCAGCAGCAGGCGCAGCAGGTGGCGCAGCTAAGTCGTATGGGGCTGGATTTGGTCAACGCGTTGGAGCGTAATCAGGCTTACGGCGCGGGAGAGGTGGCGCAGATGCATGCGCAACTGGATGCGGCCGCGCAGGTGCAGGATGAAACGGTGTTGGCCTTGGTGCGGCCGCTGGAAAAGTTACTGCGATCGTTTAAATAGGATTGTGCTCGCTGTCCCCCCTCCCGGCCTTCCCCCGCTTGCGGGGGAAGGAGACGCTGCTATATGCAGCTTGACCGCTCACATAGGGCCGCATCTTCCTCCCCCATTAATGGGGAAGGCGCGAGGAGGGGGAGAGCCAGCACCAACGAAATCAACGACGTACCGCAATCGCCTCGATCTCAATCTTCACATCTTTCGGCAGACGCGCCACTTCCACACATGAACGCGCGGGGAAACTGGCGTTGTGTTCGGTGAAGAACGCTTCATAGGTTGCGTTCACCGTGGCGAAGTCATTCAGATCCTTCACAAACACGGTAGTTTTCACAATATCGCCCACTTTCAGGCCGGCGGCTTCAACAATCGCCTTCACATTTTCCAGTGACTGACGTGCCTGCGCAGACACATCGTCGGCCACAGCGCCAGTGGCAGGATCAACCGGGATCTGGCCAGAGGTGATGATCATGCTGCCGAGATCTACGCCCTGCACGTAAGGGCCAATCGCTGCGGGTGCGTTTGAAGTACTGATTTCGCGAGACATTGTTTCTCCTTGAAAGTGCGCGGCCGACCAATGTCTGCCGCGAAATGAATCGTCCCATTATAGGGACGATGCCGGCGATTACCAGTGACCGAGCACCACGTGGCGCGCGAACTCTTTCTCACAATATTTGCACTTCAGGTGCACATCATCTTCGCGCTTTTTTACCGCAAAGCTGGTGAAAACCGGCTCGTTACGGCTAATGCAGTTACTGTTCGGGCAGGTTAACACGCGGTCAATACGATCCGGCAAGGTGGGGGCGATCTTCGCCACCACTTCGTATTCGTCAATGCGGTTCACCGTGGCGAGCGGCGCATACACCGCGAGCTGATTGATCTGATCGTCGGTGAGGAAGGTGTTTTCGATCTTGATCAGATCTTTGCGGCCCATTTCGCCTGACGGCAAGTTAAGACCAATGGTAATGCGCTGTTCGGTTTCGGTCAGGCGGAACAGCGACAGTAGCTTAAAGCCGACCTGCGCCGGGATATGGTCAATCACCGTGCCGCGTTTAATCGCTTCAACCTGCAGTTTATTATCGTGTGTCATCGCTTTGCTCCTTACAGTGCCAGATCGCGATTCAGTACCAGCGCCAGCAGTGCCTGGCGCGCGAAGATGCCGTTACCCGCCTGTTGGAAATACCAGGCGTGCGGCGTGCTATCGACGTCGGTGGTGATCTCGTCGATACGCGGCAGCGGATGCAGCACTTTCATGTGGTCGCGCGCTCCGGCTAAATCGGCAGCGCGCAGGATGAACTGCGCTTTGACGTTGGCGTATTCCGACGGATCGAGACGCTCTTTCTGCACGCGCGTCATATAGAGAATGTCGAGCTCCGGCATCACTTCTTCGATGGTGTCGTGGCGCGACCAGACAATGTTCTGCTCATCCAGCATATCGGTAATGTAGGACGGCATCGTCAGCGCATCCGGCGCGATAAAGAAGAAGCGGTTGCCGTCAAACTTCGCCAGCGCCTGCGTCAGTGAATGCACGGTGCGGCCATACTTCAGGTCGCCTACCATCGCCACATTCAGGTTATCGAGGCGATTTTGTGTTTCGCGGATGGTGAAGAGATCGAGCAACGTTTGCGTGGGATGCTGGTTGGCCCCGTCACCGGCGTTGAGAATCGGAATGCCGCCGGAGAACTCGGTCGCCAAACGCGCCGCGCCTTCCTGCGGATGACGCATCACGATGGCATCGACGTAGGTGCCAATCACCGAAATGGTATCGGCGAGGGTTTCACCTTTCTTGCCGAGCGAAGTGTTGCTGCCATCGGCAAAGCCGACCACCGACGCGCCGAGACGATGCATCGCGGTTTCAAATGACAGGCGCGTGCGCGTGGAAGCCTCAAAGAAGCAGCTGGCAATAACGTTGTGCTTTAGCAGCTCCGGCTGAGGATGGGCTTTCAGCTGGGCGGCGGTATGCAGCACCAGCTCCAGCTCGTCGCGGTTGAGATCGTTGATGGAAATAATGTGCTTGCGATATAGCGGGTTGGCCATAGCGTTCTCCTCTGCGCTGCCGGATTGCGGACAAAAAAAAGCCCCTGCTTAAGGGGCTTTTTTTACGATCGATTGATGACGGAAAGAAACAGATGCGCCGCCCGCTTTCAGGCGTCGTTGAGCGTCAAATTGTGCGCTGCACTGTGGCATGTTTCCTCCGGCAAATTGGGCCGCATTATACGCATTCACTGATTTGCATCAAGCAAATATCGCGTGCGAGGTAAACGTTTGCGGCACAGCAAATTATCGCTTGCCGAGCGTTGCTACCATCACCGCTTTAATGGTGTGCATGCGGTTCTCTGCTTGATCGAACACGATACTGTGCGCGGATTCAAACACCTCATTGCTCACTTCCATGCCATCCTGTAAACCGTACTGTTCAGCCATTTGGCGGCCCAGCGTGGTTTTGTCGTCATGGAAGGCGGGCAAGCAGTGCAGGAACTTCACCTGCGGGTTGCCGGTCAGTGCCAGCATCGCGCTGTTAACCTGATAGGGACGCAGCAGGGCGATGCGATCTTCCCACACCGATTTGGCTTCGCCCATCGACACCCATACATCAGTGTAGATGAAGTCGGCACCTTGCACGCCTTCAGCGATATCTTCGGTCAGCGTGATTTTGCCGCCGGTTTGCTGCGCGGCCACGCGGCATTGTTCTACTAATTCAGCTTCCGGCCAGCAGCCTTTCGGTGCCACCAGACGCAGATCCAGGCCCACTAGCGCTGCGGCTTCCAGCATGCTGTTGCCCATGTTGTTGCGCGCATCACCAACATACACCAGCGTCATTTGATTCAGCGATTTGCCGGGCAGATGTTCCTGCATGGTCAACAGATCGGCCAGCAGCTGCGTAGGGTGAAACTCGGTGGTGAGGCCGTTCCACACCGGCACGCCAGCGAACTCCGCTAAGGTTTCCACCAGTTGCTGGCCGTAGCCGCGATATTGAATACCGTCATACATGCGTCCCAGCACGCGCGCCGTGTCTTTCATCGACTCTTTATGGCCGATTTGGCTGCCGCTTGGGCCGAGATAAGTGACGTTAGCGCCCTGATCGTAAGCGGCAACTTCGAAAGAGCATCGGGTACGAGTCGAGTCTTTTTCGAAGATGAGCGCGATGTTTTTGCCTTTCAGATACTGCGTTTCGCTGGCATTTTTCTTGGCGTGTTTTAATTCACCTGCCAGACTCAGCAGAGAAGCGATTTCGGCTGGGGTAAAATCCAGCAATCTCAGGAAATGTCTTTGATGTAGCTGACTCATACAGCACTCCGGATGCCTACATTAAATGAATTAAAATTCAATCTAACCGTATGAATATGCATTTTCAACCCCGGCGTTAAGAAACTTGTTGTTTTGTGTAGTGGCGCGCGAGGCAGTGTGGGAAAATAATTGTATTCAGCCGAATATTTTGAGGACACACCCATGGCATATGAAGCATTGCTGGAAGAACAGCGTGAAGAGACGCGACTGATCATTGAAGAGTTGCTGGAAGACGGCAGCGATCCTGATGCGCTTTACACTATCGAGCATCATCTCTCCTGCAACAATTTCGACTCGCTGGAAAAGGTCGCGGTTGATGCCTTCAAGCTGGGCTACGAAGTGAGCGAGCCAGAAGAGCTGGAGCTGGAAGACGGCACCACTGTAATGTGTGTGGATATCCTGAGCGAAGGCGCGTTGAAGCCTGAATTGATTGATGCGCAGGTTGAGCAGCTGGTGAATCTGGCGGGCAGCTACAACGTCGATTACGACGGTTGGGGCACCTACTTTGAAGATCCTGATGCCGAAGATGAAGACGACGATGGCGAGTTCATCGACGACGAAGAAGACAACGGTGTGCGTCACTAAGCATTAATGGGCGGCGCTCGTCGCCCTGAAACCTTCTCCCCGTAAGACAAAAGATTGCCCATGAATTACGCTCCGCTATTAGAACCGATCTATCAATTCCTGCATTGCCGCACGCCACAAGCGTGGATTGATGAAGCGCGCAAGCCGGAAAATCTGACGTTGCTGCTCACCGATCACATGGTTTGCGAATTGAAGGCCGCGCAAACCGCGGTGTTTATCATCCGTAAATACGTGGCGGATAAGCCGAGTGGTGATGCCATTCTGGCGTGGCTCAAGCCGTATGAAGACTTCATCTACCGCGATGAGCAGGACAGTAACTTCATCAATGCCCACAAGAATCTGACCAAAAGCATCATCGTGCGCAACGAGTTGCCTTGGGCCGACGACCTGGTGGAGATGATGGTGCTGCTGGTTAAAGAGGAGCTGCATCACTTTTATCAGGTATGGGAAATCATGCAGTCGCGCGGGTTGCCGTATCGCAAAATCACCGCCAGCCGCTATGCCAAAGGGCTGATCCGTGAAATCGCCACCTATGAGCCTGATGCGCTGGTGGATAAGTTGATTTGCGGGGCGTATATCGAAGCGCGATCCTGCGAGCGTTTTGCCAGCCTGGCGCCGTATCTGGATGAGCCGTTGGAGAAGTTCTATATTTCACTGCTGCGATCGGAAGCACGTCACTATCAGGATTACCTGAAGCTGGCGCAGCAGATTTCGCCAAAAGATATCGCGCCGCGTGTACGCGTATTTGGTGAAACGGAAGCGCGCCTAATCAGCGAGCCGGATGGCGAACTGCGGTTCCATAGCGGTGTGCCGGCGATTTAATACATTGATTTCTTACCGGTTACGCGGTGCGCATGAATGCGCACCCTACGTTACACCGTAGGGTCGCCATTTATGGCGACCTCATTCATCACAACACCTTCAGCATGCGCACTTCGCAATCCACATGGCCGGTACAGCCCATCGCGCTATCAATCAACTCAAATCCCAGCGACTCATACAGCTTAATCGCACGCGTCAAGCTACCGGTAGTTTCCAGATAACAGCGCTGAAAACCTTGCTGACGGGCGAACGCCATTGCGCGCAACGCCAGATCGCGCGCCAACCCTAAACCGCGCACCTGCGGCAGAAAATACATTTTCTGCAGTTCACAGATATCCGGCGCGCTACAGGCCAACGGTGCGACACCGCCGCCGCCCACCACCACGCCATCATGCTCAACTATCCAGTAGGCGCTGTTGGCTTCGTTATAGAGCTCGAACAGGCGATCCAAATTGGGATCGGACACGGTGTAGCCTTTATCCGCCGTCAGACCAAATTCAGCTGATACGTCGCGGATCACTTTTGCAATCCACGGATTATCAGCGGCGGTAATGGGGCGCACCTGTAAATTGATGGGGGCGTCGGTGGTCATCATTATCTTCCGGTATAAAAAAGCCGGGCAGTGCCCGGCTTCGATTAAGCAGTTGGACTGAAGCGCTTACAATGCCGCAATCACGCCCTGCTGTTCAAACAGTTTTGCTTTAGATTGTTCCAGCTCAGCCACGCGCTCGCGCTCTTTCGCCACTACAGCTTCCGGCGCACGTGACACAAAGCCTTCATTCGCCAGCTTGGTCTGGATCTTCTCGATTTCGATATCAAGTTTCACCAGCTCTTTCGCCAGACGCTCAAGCTCGGCTTCTTTGTTGACCAGATCCGCCATCGGGATTAGCAACTCCGCGCCTTCAACAATCTTGGTGACCGAAACCGGGCCTTTCTCGCCCGCAGGCAGAATGGTCAGGCTTTCCAGACGCGCCAGACGCGACAGGAAGGTGCGGTTCTCTTCTACACGACGCTGGGCGGCGGCAGAGCAGTCACGCAGCAACACGTCGAGCGGCTTGCTTGGTGCAATGTTCATCTCAGCACGGATATTACGTACCGCGACGATCGCCTGCTTCATCCACTCAATATCAGCTTGCGCCTCGGCATCTTCTTTTGCCGCGTCATACTGCGGGAACGGCTGCAGCATGATGGTATCGTGGTCGATGTTTTTCAGGCCTTTCACACGCTGCCAGATGGTTTCAGTGATGTAAGGAATGATCGGATGCGCCAGACGCAGCAGCGCTTCCAGCACGGTAACCAGCGTATTACGCGTGCCGCGCAGTTCCGCTTCGCTACCGCTGGTCATCACCGGCTTGGTCAGCTCCAGATACCAGTCACAGAACTGGTTCCAGGTGAAGTCGTACAAAATATTGGCAGCGATATCAAAGCGATAGTTATCCAGCGCTTCACGATAGGCTTTCACGCTGCGGTTGAACTCGCTCAGAATCCAGCGATCCGCCAGCGATAGCTTCATCTCGCCGCCATTTTGGCCGCAATCCTGCTCTTCGGTGTTCATCAGCACGAAACGGCTGGCGTTCCACAGCTTGTTACAGAAGTTGCGATAGCCTTCGAGGCGCTTCATATCCCAGTTGATGTCACGACCGGTAGAAGCCAGCGCGGCGAGGGTGAAGCGCAGCGCATCGGTACCTGAAGGTACGATGCCGTCCGGGAACTGCTTCTCGGTACGCTTGCGGATCTTCTCGGCCAGCTGCGGCTGCATCATGTTGCCGGTACGCTTCTCCAGCAGATCTTCCAGCGAAATGCCGTCAATCATATCCAGCGGATCGATGACGTTGCCTTTCGATTTAGACATCTTCTGGCCTTCTTCATCACGGATTAAACCGGTCATGTAGACGGTTTTGAACGGCACTTGCGGCTTGCCGTTTTCATCTTTGATGAAGTGCATGGTCAGCATGATCATGCGCGCAATCCAGAAGAAGATGATGTCGAAGCCGCTCACCAACACGCTGGTTGGGTGGAAGGTACGCAGCGCTTCGGTGTTTTCTGGCCAGCCCAGCGTCGAGAAAGTCCACAGACCGGACGAGAACCAGGTATCCAGCACGTCGTCGTCCTGGCGCAGCGCGACATCGGCGGCCAGATGGTTTTCCTGACGTACTTCGTCTTCGGTGCGGCCAACATAGACGTTGCCGTCGTTGTCGTACCACGCCGGAATGCGGTGTCCCCACCACAGCTGACGTGAAATACACCAATCCTGAATGTCACGCATCCATGAGAAGTACATGTTTTCGTACTGTTTCGGCACGAACTGGATGTCGCCGTTTTCTACCGCTTCAACCGCAACTTTCGCTAGCGGCGCGGTGCGCACATACCATTGGTCGGTCAGCATTGGCTCAATCACCACGCCACCGCGATCGCCGTAAGGCACGGTCAGGTCGTGCGGTTTGATCTCTTCCAGCAGGCCGATTTCATCAACGGCAGCAACAATCGCTTTTCGCGCTGCGAAACGCTCCATTTTCTGGAACTGGGCTGGAATGTCGTCTGCGCACTCGTCACTGACTTCGCCGTTGGTGTCGAACACTTCCGCGCGCTCGCGGATGTCGCCATCAAAGGTCAGAATGTTGATCATCGGCAGCTTATGACGACGACCGACTTCGTAGTCGTTGAAGTCATGCGCTGGCGTGATCTTCACGCAGCCGGTGCCTTTTTCCATGTCAGCGTGTTCATCACCAACGATCGGAATGCGACGGTTCACCAGCGGCAGGATCACTTCTTTGCCGATCAGATCTTTGTAGCGCGGATCTTCAGGATTAACCGCTACGCCGGTATCGCCCAGCAGGGTTTCCGGGCGCGTAGTGGCAACCACCAGATAATCTTTGCCTTCTGCGGTTTTCACGCCGTCCGCCAGTGGATAGCGGATGTGCCACATTGAGCCTTTGCTCTCGCGGTTTTCTACTTCCAGATCGGAGATGGCAGTACGCAGTTTTGGATCCCAGTTCACCAGGCGCTTGCCGCGGTAAATCAGATTCTCTTTGTACAGGCGGACAAACACTTCGCGCACCGCGTTGGACAGACCTTCGTCCATGGTGAAGCGCTCGCGCTCCCAGTCAACTGAGTTGCCGAGACGGCGCATCTGGCGGGTGATGGTGCCGCCGGATTCCGCTTTCCACTGCCAGATTTTGTCGATGAACGCATCGCGGCCATAATCCTGGCGCGTTTTGCCTTCTTCAGCGGCAATTTTGCGTTCTACCACCATCTGCGTGGCGATACCGGCGTGATCGGTACCGGCCTGCCACAAGGTGTTTTTACCCTGCATGCGCTGATAACGAATCATGGTATCCATGATGGTCTGCTGGAAAGCGTGACCCATATGCAAGCTGCCGGTGACGTTCGGCGGCGGGATCATGATGCAAAAGCTTTCCTGGCTGGTGTCGCCATTCGGTTTAAAGTAGCCCTGCTGTTCCCAGTGCTCGTAGAGCGGCTGCTCGATATCTTGCGGGTTATATGTCTTTTCCATTTCTACACTGTCGTTTGCGGCGAGGGTGGCGTCGCCGTATTCAATTGGAAACCAACGCTGCGATAGGCTTTATAGCGATCGCGCGCCAGTTGTTTTAGGGATTCTTCATAAGGTACGAAGTCTATCACTTCATGGAAACCAGTAGCAAAATCTGCGAA
The DNA here is from genome assembly GCA_900068845.1 of Enterobacter ludwigii. GTDB lineage: Bacteria > Pseudomonadota > Gammaproteobacteria > Enterobacterales > Enterobacteriaceae > Pantoea > Pantoea ludwigii_A. The sequence continues at coordinate 291,458 of CEFQ01000001.1, read as the reverse complement.
CTGTGGCAAAAGGCTTATCAGCAGATCGCGCGGCGAACTGCCGCGGCGCTGCGGCCAGGCCAGCTCAACCGGTGCGCCGTAGCGCGGGCCTTCACCGGCCAGGTTGTGCGGCACAAAGGCGTTGGCCGGAAGCTGCCAAAGTGCTTCATCCAGCCTATTGGCTTGTTCTTCGTTCTCACAGGCTATCAGGATGCGTTTGCCGTCACGCCAGCGTGTTTCGGCAAGAGAGCACACCAATGCTTCTATGGCGGTTAAGCCGTCGCTGGCGCTCTCAGACTCCATCACATAGAAAGTGGCGTTTTTCATGGCGGACTCATTTCCATAAATGACAGTGGGGCGCATTGTGCGCCCCGTGGGTTCGTGCGTCTAGCTTTTCGGTCGCCATGAATGGCGACCCTACTTCGTAGGGTGCGCATTCATGCGCACCGTTTCAATGACCGCACCGCGACAACTTAATCGTCGCCGTTCAATCCCGCGCGATTTAACAGGAACTGCGACAGCAGCGGCACCGGACGACCGGTTGCGCCTTTGGCTTTACCGGAACGCCATGCGGTACCAGCGATATCCAGATGCGCCCAGTTAAACTTACGCGCAAAGCGCGCGAGGAAGCAGGCTGCGGTAATCGCACCGCCAGGACGGCCGCCAATATTCGCCATATCGGCAAAATTGGATTCCAGCTGCTCCTGATACTCATCCGCCATCGGCAGACGCCAGGCGCGGTCGCCGGACTGCTCAGATGCACTGATCAATTCATGTGCCAACGGGTTGTGGTTCGACATCAAACCGCTTACGTGGTGGCCCAGCGCAATCACGCAGGCGCCGGTCAGCGTGGCCACGTCAATCACCACTTCTGGCTCGAAGCGTTCAACGTAGGTCAGCGCATCGCACAGCACCAGACGGCCTTCGGCATCGGTATTTAACACTTCAACGGTTTGGCCCGACATGGTGGTTAACACGTCGCCCGGACGCATGGATTTGCCATCCGGCATGTTTTCACAGCCAACCAGCACGCCGACCACGTTCAGCGGCAGATTCAGTTCCGCCACCATACGCATCACGCCATACACAGAGGCCGCGCCGCACATGTCGTATTTCATCTCATCCATCGCTTCGGCCGGTTTGATGGAAATACCGCCGGAATCGAAGGTTAATCCTTTGCCGACCAGCACAATGGGGCGCGCTTCCGGATCGTTATTGCCTTTGTACTCAATCACCGACATCAGCGATTCATTATGTGAACCGGCACCAACCGCCAGATAGGCGTTCATACCCAGCTCTTTCATTTGCTGCTCGCCGATGACGCGGGTTGTTACATTTTTGCTGTACGCATCCGCCAACTGACGCGCCTGTGACGCCAGATACGCGGCGTTACAAATATTTGGCGGCATATTGCTGAGGTCTTTGGCGGCTTTCACACCGGCAGCCACCGCTAAACCGTGCTGAATCGCGCGCTCGCCGCTGGTAAGCTCACGGCGGGTCGGCACGTTGAATACCAGTTTGCGCAGCGGACGGCGCGGCTCGACTTTGTTGCTTTTCAGCTGATCAAAGTTGTAGAGCGCTTCTTTAGAGGTTTCGACCGCCTGACGTACTTTCCAGTAGGTATTACGGCCTTTTACGTGCAGTTCAGTCAGGAAGCACACCGCTTCCATTGAGCCGGTGTCATTCAGGGTATTAATGGTTTTCTGAATGACCTGCTTGTACTGACGCTCATCCAGCTCGCGCTCTTTACCGCAGCCAATCAGCAGAATGCGTTCTGACAGGATATTCGGCACATGGTGCAGCAGCAGCGTTTGGCCCACTTTTCCTTCCAGTTCACCGCGGCGCAGCAGGGCGCTGATGTAGCCATCGCTGATTTTATCCAGCTGCTCAGCAATGGGTGACAAACGGCGCGGTTCGAAAACGCCAACAACAATGCAGGCGCTACGCTGTTTTTCCGGGCTACCGCTTTTTACACTGAACTCCATGCACTCTCCTGAATCTTAAAGACAACGGCCTTGGCTGTCGTTAGAATGTAGCGCGCTCGTAACTCATTAATCTGTTACGACGCCATGACAATTCAACGCCGGTAGTCATAATGAGTTGTGGTGACAAGTAAGTTGTTTTTTCACCACGCTAACGCGTTCGTCATACTATTTTAGCTACGATGACGGCCATTGATGAAGAAAAATGGCTGATAAGCGTTGAAACTAGCGATTTTCCTGCAAAAAGACAAGTTATCACAGGCGTACTAAGCGTGATCATCATTAGATATCTGGTTCGGGAAACGCTCAAAAGCCAGCTGGCTATCCTCTTCATCCTGCTACTGATCTTCTTTTGTCAGAAGTTAGTGCGGATTTTGGGAGCTGCGGTGGATGGCGAAATCCCAACAAACTTAGTTCTGACATTGTTAGGACTTGGCGTGCCTGAAATGGCACAACTTATCCTGCCCCTAAGCCTGTTTCTGGCGATTTTAATGACCCTTGGGCGGCTGTACACCGAAAGTGAAATCACGGTGATGCATGCCTGCGGCCTGGGGAAAAGTGTGCTGATTAAAGCCGCGATGATCCTGATGCTGTTCACCTCGATCGTGGCGGCGGTCAATGTCATATGGTTAGGGCCATGGTCATCACGTTATCAGCAAGAAGTGACGCAAAACGCCAAAGCTAATCCAGGCGCGGCGGCCTTGGCGGCGGGGCAGTTCCAGACCTCCAGCGACGGCAATGCGGTGCTATTTGTTGAAAATGTGAAAGGCAATACCTTTGGTAACGTGTTCCTGGCGCAATTGCGTCCGAAAGGCAATGCGCGTCCATCGGTGGTGCTGGCTGACAGCGGCCACATGGAGCAACATAAAGATGGCTCACAAGTGGTGACACTGGATAAAGGCACACGTTTTGAAGGCACTGCCTTGCTTCGCGATTTCCGCATCACGGACTTCGTGAATTATCAGGCGCTGGTGGGCTACAAAGAAGCTACGCTCGATCCAAACGATGCCGATCAGGCGAGTATCAGCACGCTGATGCAAAACAAGACGCCGCAGTTCCAGGCGGAGTTGCACTGGCGCTTAACGCTGATTTTTGCCGTGCTGATTATGGCGTTGATGGTGGTGCCGCTCAGCGTGGTGAACCCGCGTCAGGGCCGCGTGCTGTCGATGTTGCCTGCCATGCTGCTGTACCTGATCTTCTTCCTGCTACAGAGTTCTCTGCGTTCCAACGCGGCGAAGGGCCGGTTCGATCCCGCAATCTGGATGTGGGTGGTGAACGTCTCCTATCTGGCGCTGGCGGTGCTGCTGAACCTGTGGGATACCGTGCCGATGCGTCGCATCCGTGCGCGCTTTAGCCGTGGAGGATCGGTCTGATGTTTAAGGTTCTTGACCGTTATATCGGCAAAACCATCTTCAACACCATCATGCTGACGCTGTTCATGCTGGTGTCGTTGTCGGGCATTATCAAGTTCGTTGATCAGTTGCGGAAAACCGGGCAAGGCGCTTATACCGCGCTGGATGCCGGTTACTACACCTTGCTCAGCGTGCCGAAAGATATCGAAATCTTCTTCCCGATGGCGGCGCTGTTGGGTGCATTGCTGGGTTTGGGCACGCTGGCGCAGCGTAGCGAACTGGTGGTGATGCAGGCATCGGGCTTTACCCGTATGCAGGTGGCGCTGGCAGTAATGAAAACCGCGATTCCGCTGGTGCTGTTAACCATGGCGGTGGGCGAGTTTGTTGCGCCGAAGGGCGAACAGATGGCGCGTAACTATCGTGCGCAGCAGCTGTACGGCGGTTCGCTGGTCTCGACGCAAAATGGCCTGTGGGCGAAGGACGGCAACGACTTCATCTACATCGAGCGCATTAAAGGTGATAACGAGATTGATGGCGTCAGCATTTACAAGTTCAGCGATCAGCGCCGTTTGCTCAGCGTGCGTTACGCAGCCAGCGCGACCTGGAATGCGGATAAGAAGCTCTGGGCGCTGTCGCAGGTCGATGAATCAGATCTGCAAGACGCCAAACAAATTACCGGCTCGCAAAGCCTGAGCAGCGAATGGAAAACCAATCTGACGCCCGATAAACTCGGCGTAGTGGCGCTGGATCCGGACGCGTTGTCGATCAGCGGCCTGTATAACTACAGCAAATACCTCAAGCAGAGCGGCCAGGTTTCAGGACGCTACTTGCTGAATATGTGGAGCAAAATCTTCCAGCCGCTGTCTGTAGCGGTGATGATGCTGATGGCGCTGTCATTTATCTTTGGTCCGCTGCGTAGCGTATCGATGGGCGTGCGCGTGGTGACGGGGATTAGCTTTGGCTTCCTGTTCTACGTGCTTGACCAGATCTTTGGCCCGTTGAGCCTGGTATATGGTTTACCGCCAATATTGGGTGCGATTCTGCCGAGCGGCGCGTTCTTCGCGATCAGCTTGTTCATGCTCGTGAAACGTCGGTAATTGTTGTAGGGTCGCCATTTATGGCGACCGATTTAGTGCAACTGCTGGATGAAGCTCGGCACCTGCGACAGCACAAACAAAATCAGCCCGATTGTGCCGCCAACCAGCGTGCCGTTAATGCGGATAAACTGCAGGTCGCGGCCAATATTCAACTCAATCTGCTGCGACATGTCGCGCGCATCCCAGCTTTTTACCGTATCGCTAATGTGGCGTGTCAGGAAGGCAGCAAACTCCGGCGCCACTCTGCGGGCGGCGTCTTCCAGATGCTGATTCATGGAGGCGCGCAGCGCGTCATCGGCCGCCAGCGTTTCACCCAGCCACAGCGCGGCCAGCCTTACGCGCTCTTGCACCCGCGAATCCTCGCTATTCAGGTCGTCTTTCAGCCAGCCACGTAAATCTTGCCACAGCTCGCCAATGTAGCGATTAAAGGACTCATCTTCCTTCAACCAGCTTTTGATTCCCTCGGCACGTTCCGCCATTTCAGGATCGGTTTTCAGTCGCTCAATCAGCCGTTGCACCGCACGGTCGAAGCCCAGACGCAATTCATGCCCCTGATCGAGCGCAACCTGATCGAGAATCGAATCCACCGCATTGGCCACCAAATCGGCGCTGTGCTCGCCCAGCCATTCGGTCGGCAGCATTTTGGCTTTTATCGGATGTTCGCGCTTCAGCCAGCGTACAATCTGCGCGGCAATAAACTCACGTGTGCCGGGCTTGTGCAGCAAGCGCAGCAGCTGTTGCACCGCCGCATCCAGCAGCTCCTGATGACGATTATTTTTGGTCAGGCTATCCAACAGTAGCGCGCTGGATTGGGTGAGATCGACCTTATCCAACGCGCGATGCACCGCGCGGCGCAGAAAGCGCTGAATCCGCTGATCGTCGGTGAGATCAAGAAAGCCGCGCATCACCTGCAACAGATGGCGGCCAATGCGATCGGCGTTGCCGGGCGTGTTGAGCCACTGCGCCAGCATCTGCGACGGATCGTGACGGCGAATCAGCGCCAGCAGCGAATCGGTATCAAGGAATTTCTCCTGGACGAAACGGCCAAGATTCTCGCCGATGCGGTCTTTATTACGCGGAATAATCGCCGTATGCCGCGAGATAAAGGGCACCGGCACGCGGCGGAACAGCGCCACCACGGCGAACCAGTCGGCTAACGCCCCGACCATCGCCGCTTCCGCGATCGCTTTGAGTCCGAGAACCCAAACGTTGGGCGGCAGAAACAGCGTCACGACAAAAGTCGCGGCGGCAATCAGCAGCAGTGACAGCGCCAGTCGTTTACTGCGTTTGAGTTGTTGATATTTATCCATAATCCCTTTTTTAACGACGTCGTCCGCCTAATAAACTGCCTAAAACACCACGAATGATCTGATTGGTGACCTGGCGCGCGGCACTTTTCGCCACGCTCTGCACCACGCCGTCGCGCTTGCCGCCGCGTGGCCCGGTGGTGCCGAACAAAATGTTCTTCAGGCCGCCGAGAATGCCGTTATCGACATCAACGCTGTTGCCTTTGGCTTCCGGCGCATTGGCTTGCTGCGTTGCCACTTGCACGCCTTTTTGCAGCATTTCGAATGCCGATTCGCGATCCACTTCGCTGTCGTATTTGCCGTACAGCGGCGAGTTATTGATCAGACCGTTACGTTCATCCTGGCTGACTGGCCCCATACGCGAGCCGGGCGCAATCACCATCGCACGCTGCACCATTGACGGGCTGCCTTTTTCGTCGAGGAAGGAGATCAGCGCTTCGCCGGTGCCGAGCGCCTGAATCGCCTCAACGGTATCAAACGCCGGATTGGCGCGCATGGTTTCGGCGGCGCTTTTCACCGCTTTCTGATCCTTCGGCGTGAAGGCGCGCAGCGCGTGCTGCACGCGGTTGCCGAGTTGGCCCAGCACGTTGTCAGGAATATCGGCCGGATTTTGCGTGACGAAATAGACGCCGACGCCTTTGGATCGAATCAGGCGAATCACCTGCTCGATTTTCTCCAGTAGCACCGGCGGCGCATCGTTAAACAACAGGTGCGCTTCATCGAAGAAGAACACCATTTTGGGCTTATCGAGATCGCCGGCTTCCGGCAGCTGCTCATACAGTTCGGCCAGCAGCCACAGCAGGCTGGTGGCGTAGAGTTTCGGCATCTGGTAGAGCTTTTCCGCCGAGAGAATATTGATGAAGCCCTTGCCGTTGCTGTCGCAGCGCATCCAGTCGCGTATATCCAGCATCGGCTCGCCGAAGAAGTGCTCGGCACCTTGCTGCTCCAGCGCCAGTAAACCACGCTGAATCGCCCCCACTGACGCGCTATTGATATTGCCGTATTGCGTCTGGAAGGCTTTGGCATTGTCGCCGATATACTGCGTCATGGCGTGCAGATCTTTGAAATCCAGCAGCAATAAGCCCTGATCGTCGGCGATGCGGAAGATGATTTGCAGTACGCCGGATTGCACCTCGTTGAGATTCAGCAGACGCGCCAGCAGCAGCGGACCGAGATCGGACACCGTCGCGCGCACCGGATGACCTTGCTGACCAAAAATATCCCACACCATCACCGGATTTTTCTGCGCCTGCCAGTCGGTGACGCCAATCTTTGCCAGACGTGCCAGCAGCTTCTCCGAGCCTTCACCCGCAGCGGAAATGCCGGTGAGATCGCCTTTTACGTCGGCCATAAACACCGGCACACCCCTTTCAGAGAATGATTCCGCCAGCTTTTGCAGCGTCACGGTTTTGCCGGTGCCGGTGGCGCCGGTGATCAAGCCGTGGCGGTTCGCCATGTTGGAGAGAAGATGCAGTTGAACGTCAGGCGTTTGGGCAATCAGTAACGGAGTGGTCATGATTTTTGCGCTCTCAGGCAATAGGTTATGCCAGAAAGGATAGCAAGCGGCGCGCGAGGAGGGAGGAGGATTGTGCCGAAAAGGATGTGCCAACTGTCCCCCCTCCCGGCCTTCCCCCCTAAATGGGGGGGAAGGAGACGCTGCTACATGCCACTTCAGAACTGACGTAGAGCAGCGTCTTCCTCCCCCATTGATGGGGGAGGACCGAGGAGGGGGGATGGCAGCACGATCTAAATTATTTTTCCACCGTATCAAAAAACAGCAAACTCACGCCGATGCCTTGCTGCACATGATTCACGTTATTGCGTACCGCAACTTGCTGCGCGCCTTGCAGCGTCACCACGAACGGTGAGTTCTGCTGCACGGTTTTTTGCAAATCGGTATACAGCGCGCGGCGCTTGGCGGCATCGCTTTCACCGGCTGCAGCGCGAGTTTTGGCGCTCAGATCGGGAATATCCCAGCCGACGCGCCACGCCAACGTTTTGGAGCCGCCCGGCACGTTATACGCAAAGGCGCTGGCGTTGGTATTGGGATCGATATAGTCCGCGCCCCAATAGATAAAGATCGACTGGAAATCACGGCCGCGCATTTTGCTCCACAGCTCCGATTCCGCCACCGGCTGCAACTCAATCTGCACATCCGCTTTGGCGAAGCTGGCTTGTAGGGCCTGCGCTACGTCAATGTAGGGCGGCTGGTTGATTACCGTCAGCGCAAACTTCGTCCCCGGCTTGATGCCGCCTTTGGCTAAAATCGCTTTGGCTTTCGCCACATCATAATGGAACGGCTGATCCTCCAGCGCCCCGTCAAAACCCTGCGGCAGGAAGCTCTGATGAATGCGGTACTGACCTTTCAGCAAATCGTTTGAGAGGGAGTGGTAATCCACCAACCAGCGCGCGGCTTGCCACAGCGCAGGGTTGCTCAGGGCAGGTTGCGCTTTGTCCTTGGTATTGAAACCGAGGTAGTAAACCAGGCTAGAGGGGAAGGCTTCAATGCGCAGATTTTTATCGCTCTTCAGCGCATCAATCTGATCCGGACCGAGCTGATAGGCCACATCGACATCGCCTTGCTGAATCAACAGACGACGCGCACCGGCATCCGCCACGCCCTTAAGCAGAATGCGTTTCAGCTTCGGCTGCGGATTAGCTGCTTTGTTGGCGCTTAGCACCAGCGCCTGCTGCGGCACATATTGCTGGAGGATAAATGCGCCGCTACCGGCGGAGTGGGTATGCAGCCAGCCGTTGCCGAGGTCGTTATTGACGGCATTTTGCTGCACGGATTTGCTATCCACCACCGATGCTACCGGTGCCGTCAGCAGACGCAGCGCCAGGTTTTGGCCAATCTGCGCCGGCCACTGAATCTCCAGCTGATGGTCATTCAGTACCTTAAACTGGCTGGCGATGTTTTCCTGGGTCCAGCCAAATTCGGCAAGGATGAAAGAGGGCGCTTTATTCAGTTGCACCGCGCGCGTCAGTGAGAAAATCACATCCTGTGCCGTCACCGGATTGCCGCTGGAGAAGTGTGCGTCAGGCTTAATGTTGAACACCAGGCTGTGTGGCGTGCTGCCTTGTTGCCAACCGGTAGCCAGCAGTGGCGCCAGCTTTTGCGGCGAATTGCGATCCGCCTCGACCAGCGTCTGATACATATTACGCTGCACGCTGTTACTGACGGTTTCGAAACTTTCAGCGGGGTCAAAGCTAATAATGCCGTCAAGCGGGACGGCAACGACAAGGGTATCTTTCGGTGTGGCGGCGTGCAGTGCAAAGCTGCTGCCCCATAAGGCGATGAGCAAAATCAGTGAGCGCATTATTATTTTCCTGGATTAGAGATGAAATGACTCTATCTCTGTCGCTCTCCAGGCAAAATGCCGGTTTGTTCTGAGCTGTGCCGGAAAATAACAATTGATTACGGTTGGGTATTATTGCGTTTATTTTGTGCGCGACTAGTCATTTCCGCGAAATAGATTGTTCATCTGCTGGGCAATAAAGTAAATAAGATGTTATAAATGAGAATAATTCTCTGGTATGGAAGTATGATTTTTTTTGATTGATTCATTAATGCGATTATTGCTCGGCGCGATAATACCTGGTCAAATGCCCACTTATTAGTGCCAATATCCCATCAAATGTACGGTTAAAACCTCTTTTTTCGCCTCGAAAACCTTTCACCAAGCCATAACCTAAATTCAACATGATGACTGAATTTCATCAAAACACATTGTTAATTGAATTTTTACATTCTGAAATACCTATATCCCTAATATTGCCAGGTTATTTACCGATTTATAAAGCTATTAACAAAAATAATTATCTTTCTTAGCAAGTGAGAATTGTCGCGCCATGCTTCTAAATAAACCGACCACCAGACGTAAGTTTTTACTTGGGTCGCTACTGGCTTTGCCATTAAGTGACCTGGTATTTAAGGGATTAACTGCAGCACAAGCTGCGGAGATGGCAGCGCCCGAGCTTGCCGACTATAAACCGATCTTTTTCAATGCCGATGAGTGGCAATTCATCATGGCTGCGGCCGATCGCCTGATTCCTGCTGGCGGCAAAGGTAAAGCGCCAGGTGCATTGGAAACCAACGTGCCGATCTTTATCGATCAGCAATTGCACAGCCCGGAGTTCGGTGCAGAGATTTACATGCAAGGTCCCTTTGACGTGCATGCGCCTGCGACCATGGGTTACCAAATTCCGTTCACACCACAGCAGATGTACCAAACCGGTATCAAGCTGGTGAATCAGTGGACGCAAAACACTTTCCAGAAACCGTTCCATGCGCTGTCACTGGAAGAGAAAGATGCGGTTCTGACCAAAGTGAACAAAAACGACGGTATCGACTTCGCGGCACTTGGCGAAGAGAACCTGAAAGCCTCGCAGTTCTTCAGCCAGCTGCTTTCAGATACCAAACACGGCTACCTCGCTGACCCGATGTACGGCGGCAACAAAGGCATGAAAGCCTGGATTGCCATCGGCTTCCCGGGCGCACGCGCCAGCTTTACCGAATGGGTGAAGCAGCACAACGTGCCGTACCCGCTGGGACCGGTCAGCCTCTTGGGTGAAAGCGCGTAAGCACACCCCCGTTTTTGGTATGTGAGACAGGATTAACATGGCACAGATTACAAAGAAAGAAGTCGACGTCGTCGTTTGCGGCCTCGGCTGGGCCGGCTCGTTGATGAGTATTGAACTGGCACTGGCTGGTTTAGAAGTGCGCGCACTAGAGCGCGGCGGCGAGCGTGACTACCCGGATTTCGCTTATCCGAAACCGGCTGATGAATACGCTTACAACGTGCGTAACAAAGTATTCGCCACCCCGAAAGAAGTGGCGGTCACCGTACGTTACAACAGCAACCAAACTGCATTGCCAACCCGTAAGTGGGGCGCATTTGCGCCGGGTACCGGCGTGGGTGGCGCGGGCATGCACTGGACGGCGGTTCTGATTCGTCCAACCCCGACCGATCTGAAGCTGAAAACTTACGTGGATGAGGCCTACAAGCCGGGCATCTTGCAGGAAGATATGCGCGTGATGGACTTCCCGTTCACCTGGGAAGAGATCGAGCCGTATTACTACAAGTTTGAGCTGATCTGCGGTCAATCCGGCAACACCGGCAACCTGCGCGGTCAGATTCTGCCGGGCGGCGATCCGTTTGAAGGTCCGCGCTCTGAACCTTATCCGTTGCCTGCGCTGGAAGACACGCTGAACAACGTGATGTTCAAAGAAGCGGCGAGCAAACTCGGTTATCACCCGTTCCCGAACCCTTCTGCATGCGTATCGCGTGCGTGGAAAAACCCGTACGGCAACCAGATCGCGCCGTGTAACTACTGCGGCTACTGCTCGAAATATCCGTGCCTGAACTACTCGAAAGCCTCACCACAAACCGCGGTGATGGATTCACTGAAGCGTATGCCTAACTTCTCTTATGAAGTACACGCAGAAGTGGTGAAAGTGGTACTGCACGACGATCAGAAAACCGCGAAAGGCGTGATTTACTATGACGTCGACGGCAACGAAGTGTTCCAGCCGGCGAAGATCGTGGTGCTCTCCAGCTTCCAGCTGTACAACGTGCGTTTGATGCTGCTGTCCGGTATCGGCAAACCGTATAACCCAATCACCGAAGAAGGTGTGGTAGGGCGTAACTACGCGTTCTTGTCGAACGGCGGCGCAACGCTGTTCTTCAAAGACAAAAACTTCAACTCTTACGCCACCGCAGGCGCTACCGGCCAGATGTTCAACGACATCTCACCAGGCAACTTCGACGGTCCGGGCCTTGGTTTCCTGGGCGGCGCCAAGATCCACAGTTCGCAGGCCACCGGTACGCCAATGGCGGCAGCGTTGCCAAAAGGTACACCGAGCTGGGGCATGGGCTACAAGGAAGGTCTGGAGGAGTGGTACAACCATTCCATGAAGATCAGCATCACCACCACTTGCCAGTCGTATCGCGATATCTATCTGGACCTCGATCCAAACTACACCGACCATCGCGGTCAGCCGTTGTTGCGCATGACGTTCAACTGGAAAGAGAACGAACTCAAGCTGCAACAGCATTTGAAAGGGATCGTCGGCAACATCGCCAAAGAACTCAACCCGGATAGCATGAGCATGAGCTTCCTGCCGATGGGCGCGGACTTTGACCTGACCAAATACGTTTCGACCCACAACGTGGGCGGCGCGGTGATGGGTGATAACCCGAAAACCTCTGCACTGAACAAGTACCTGCAGAGCTGGGATGTTCACAATGTGTTTGTGCCGGGCGGCAATGCCTTCCCGCAAAACTTCCAGGCGAACCCGACCGATACCATCGGCGCGATCACCTTGATGGCAGCACAAGCAATCAAAGAACATTATTTGAAAAATCCCGGTCCACTGGTACAGGCATAAGCGCATGAAATTAAAATCATTGTTAATCGCCAACGCCGTGCTGCTGGGCAGCTTTGCCATGCAGGCTCACGCGGAAGATGAAGCTCAATTGATCAAGCAGGGGGAATACCTGTCGCGCCTCGGCGACTGTATGGCGTGCCATACCGTTTCTGGCAAAGGGGATTACGCCGGTGGTTTGGCGATTGAGTCGAATCTCGGCACCATTTACTCCACCAACATCACGCCGGACAAAGAGCACGGCATCGGCAACTACAGCGAGCAGCAGTTCTCGGACGCGGTGCGCAAAGGTGTGCTGCCGAACGGTTCGCGTCTCTATCCGGCGATGCCGTATCCGGATTATGCCAAGATCTCCGATGCTGATATGCACGCGCTTTATGTCTATTTCATGAAGGGCGTGAAGCCAAGCAGCGAGCAGCCGCCGGAAACCGATTTGAGCTTCCCATTCAGCCAGCGCTGGGGCATGCGCTTCTGGAACTGGGCATTCACCTCAGACAAACCTTTCCAGCCAATTGGTGGCGCGTCTGAAGAAGTGAACCGCGGCGCTTACATCGTGGAGAGCCTGGGCCACTGCGGCAGCTGCCATACGCCGCGCGGTCTTGGCATGAATGAGAAAGCGCTGGATAGCGGCGACGATCAGTTCCTCGCCGGTGGCAGCCTGAACAACTGGGATGTGCCGTCTCTGCGTGGTCTGCCGCGCTGGAGCGAGCAAGAGATTGTCGATTACCTGCAAACCGGTCGTAACGACAAGGCGGCGGTGGGCGGTGAGATGAAGTCGGTGATTGAGCACTCCAGTTCGCACATGACAGATGCCGACCTGAAAGCGATCGCCGCCTATCTGAAGTTCCTGGGGGGTAATCCGCCGCTGCAGGCGTACAACGTACAGAAGCAACAGGCAACCGAAGCGAAACTGACTGCCGCGAAAGGCTTGTCGGAAGGTGAGCGTCTGTATATCGACAACTGCGGCGCCTGTCACTTTGTCACCGGTAAAGGTGCGCCGGGGATCTTCCCAGAGTTGGATCAGGCGACGATCGTCAATGCCAAAGATCCAAGCGGTTTGATCCACACCATTCTGGCCGGTGCGCAGCAGCCATCGACCGAGAAGGCGCCATCAACGCTAGCGATGCCAGATTTTGCTAAGCGTCTGGATGATGATCAAGTGGCTAAACTGGCGACCTTCATTCGTCAGGGCTGGAGCAACAATGCCCCGGCGGTGACCAAAGATCAGGTGGCGGAAGTACGTAAGACGTTGAAGTAATAAGATTAAAACCAGGTGCGCATTAATGCGCACCCTACAACGTAGGGGCGCCATTCATGGCGACCTGGTTTTATGCGACGACTCAATGGTAATTGTGAATCACTTCCAACACGCCATTGATGATGAACTGCACGCCCATACACACCAGCAAAAAGCCCATCAGCCTTGAGATCGCCTCGATCCCGCCTTTACCCACCAGCTTCATGATGGCGCCAGAACTGCGCAGCGAAATCCACAGAATCACCGACACGACCAAAAACGTCAGTACCGGCGCGACGGCAACCACCCACGCCGGGAAATCCACACCCGATTTTACCGTGGAGGCGGAGCTGATGATCATCGCGATGGTTCCCGGTCCAGCGGTGCTCGGCATCGCCAGCGGCACAAAGGCGATATTCACGGTTTCGCGATCGTTATCGCTGGCATCAAGCTCATCCAGCTTGTGCTTAGCTTCAACCGAATGCCCAACCGGTTTCGCTGGAAACAGCATGCGAAAACCGATAAACGCGACAATCAGCCCGCCCGCCATGCGCAGGCCGGGGATCGAGATACCAAACGTGTGCAGCACCGCGCTGCCCGCGTACCACGCCACCATCATGATCAGGAATACGTAGATCGAGGCCTGCATCGCCTGACGATTACGTTCCTGAAAATTCATGTCTCCCGCCAGTCCGAGAAACAGCGCCACGGTAGTCAGCGGATTGGCGAGCGGCAAAATCACCACCAATCCCAGCCCGATGGCTTTAAACAACTCCAGCATGAAATTTCCTTACATTCCCAGGTCGCCATGAATGGCGACCCTACATAAACCGAACCGCGCAGATACGGCACATCACCACGGTCGCCATTTATGGCGACCGTGGTGGGCACCGCACCTACCCGAACATCAATGCTTCGGCGTATCCAGCGCTTCGAGCAGCTCGGGGAAGAAATCCTGCAGCAGTTCGGGCGTCATCAGTTCGGGATAGTTAATCAAATGCTCGCGAATGCGCTCATTCACATCCGGCAGCAGGCGTTGGGCAGCGTCTTGCACGCTAATTTTCTTCTGCTTCATCAGGCGCAGCACGTCATCCGGCAGATTGTCTTCATCTTCGACTTCATCCACACCTTCGAGATCGTCCAGCTCATCCAGCAGGTCCATCAACGCTTCAATCTGCGGTGTGCGTGACTGGTATTCGGATGGCTGCTCATTCTCCAGATAACGCAGCAGCGCGCGCACCGGTGAACCATCGGGCTCGGCAGGCGGTTCGTTGGCGAACCAGGTCAAAAGATCGTGCTGCGTCACCTGATGGACGTGAAAACCGTTATCCACCAATTCATCGGCAAGAATATCGGCGGTATCGTGCTCAATCAGGCAAATGTGGGTGCGATTAGGCGTGAACTGCTCCAGCCACTGATAAATCTCTTCAATTACGCTGTCGTCGTAAATGAAGGTTTGGCTGAGATAGCTGTCATCCTGCTGGTGAACGCAGATGTGAATCTGGTCGGGATCGAAGTAAATCGCAATGTTGATGCCTTTCATGTGCGCTGTCCTGTGTGGTGCAAAATCTCACTATAGCCTCAGGCAGCGCAGATGAACATGGTACGGCCAGCAGCGTGAGCTACTGGCGGTAAAAATTAACGTAAATCAGCACGATCCAAACCATACGCGCTATCCAGTGCGCCCGGCGTCATCTGCGAAAGCACCATCAGGCGATTCCATGTGTTGATCACCGCGATGCAGAATGTCAGTTCGCTGGTTTCGACTTCGGAGAAATGGGCGCGCACTTCGTTGTACAGCGCTTCATCGATGCCGTGATCGCCCAGACGCGTCAAGGCTTCGGTCAGCGCCAGCGCAGCTTTCTCTTTGGCGGTGAAAAGCGGTGATTCACGCCAGATTGCCACATGATGCAGACGCAACTCGCGCTCGCCGTGCAGCCTGGCTTCCTTTACATGCATGTCTACGCAAAACGCGCATTGATTGAGTTGTGATGCACGCAGATCGACCAGATGCTTAATGGTGGTATCGAGTGACGATTTCCCCAGCGCAGCGGTGGCGTCGCCTAAGGTTTTCACCAGCGCGGGAATGTTTTTGAAATGGTTAACGCGTGACGTCATGGTGTTGTCCTCTTTAACAGAATAAACGTTCAATGGATTGCAGTGCATGGGGTAAAGCGGTAGCGCGGCTGACGGGATCGTGCGTGCCGTCAACGCGGATAAATTCCACATCGCTAATGCCGATGTATTCGAGCGCCACACGAATGTAAGGCGTGAACTGGTCATCCTGCGCGAACGGGCCGTGCGCAAACATGCTGCCGCTGGCGACGACGCTGTACACTTTTTTACCGTTCACCAGCCCGACTTTGCCGCCATCCGGGGTGAAGGCGAAGGTGCGTCCGGCGCGGGTGATATGGTCGAACCAGGCTTTCAGCACCGACGGCAAGCCGAGGTTCCACATCGGCGACGAGATCACCAACGTGTCGCAGGCAAACAGCTGATCGACCAAACGCTCCGAGATGTGGATGGCGGCCCGCTGCGCTGCATCGCGCTGATCCGGCTGGGTAAAGAAAGCGCCAATGGTAAAGGCATCGAGGTGCGGCAGCGGATGTTGCGCCAGGTCCAGCACCGTCTCTTCAAGATCGGTATGTTGCGCCCGCAGCTTTTCCACTAAATGCGCCGAGGCGATGCGCGATGCCGAACCCGCCAAATCGGGGCTGACTTTGATGTGCAGCAGTTTCATTCATTTCTTCCTCAAGCGAGATGGCGATGCATTGCGTGGTTGATGCGTGCACCTTAAACTTCTATGTCTGAGTGAAAAGGGACAAAAAACGTAAAAAAAGGTAGGACATAGCGTGGGGTACAAAGAGATTTATGCGCGATATCGCCAGCAAATTCTCGTAGGGCAGCTGAAGCCGGGCGATCGCGTACCGGCGATTCGCACGCTGGCCAGCGAGTTGCAGGTGGCGCGAAAAACAGTGGAAGCCGCCTATGAAATCCTTATCGGCGAAGGCTATTTCGTTAGTCAGGGCGCGAAGGGTACGCGGGTCAATCCAGAACTGATTCTGGCGGCGGCGACAGAAAAAAAAGCGCTGCCTGCGCCACCAGCCAGCGCGCTGATCCAGCGTGAGAGTAAAGGCGAGCTGCGGCTTGGCATTCCGGCGCTGGATGCGTTTCCGCACAAGAAGTGGCTGCTGATTTCCGGCAAAGCCGCACGCAGCCTGCGTGCGGATGAGATGATTTTGCCGCCGGTTATGGGCTATCAGCCGCTGCGGGAAGCCATCGCCAGCTACCTGAACATTTCGCGTGGGCTCAACTGCCAGCCGGAACAGATCTTTATCACCAGCGGCTATCGCGCCAATCTGCGACTGATTCTGGCGGTGCTGGCGCAGCCAAGCGACAAGGTGATGTTTGAAGATCCCGGCTACTTCTTCGGGCAACAGTTGCTGAAGCGGATCGCCCCGAATCTGCATTACGTGCCGGTCGATCGTCATGGCATGAATGTCGATTACCTGCTGCGTTATCACGCGGATGCGCGTTTCGCCATCGTCACACCAACCCATCACAGCCCGCTGGCGGTGACCTTATCGCTGCCGCGTAAGCATCAGCTGTTGGAGTGGGCACAGCAGAACCAGAGTTGGATTATTGAAGATGATTATGACGGCGAATTTCATTACACGCGCAAAGTGATTCCGGCGCTGAAAAGCCTCGATGTAGACGATCGGGTGATTTACACCGGCACTTTCAGCAAAACCATGATGCCAGCCATGCGCGTGGGTTATCTGGTGATGCCAAAAGAGACGCTCGCGCGCTTCAGCGAACTGGGGGAAATCCTTGAAACCGGCATGTCGTTGCTGCCACAAAAGATTCTGGCGCAGTTCCTGAGCGAAGGGCATTTCTATCGACACATCAAAAAGATGCGCATTCTCTATCAGCAGCGACGCCGCATGATGCTGGATGCCTTGCAGGCGTGTTTTCCGGATGTCTTTGATTTTGAGCTAACCGATGGCGGTATGCACATTGTTGCCTTCCTGCCACACGGCACCCAGGACAAGGCGCTGGCGGAGATTTGGCAGCGGCATCAGCTACGCGTATTGCCACTTTCCGGCTGGTATATGCAGACGCAGAAACGCTATGGCCTGGTGATTGGCTATACCAACATTCGTTCGCTGGAGCAGGCGCGGGAGCTGTTGCAGGGGACGGTGCAGGAGACGCGAGCATTGTTGGACTAAAGAAAAGGCGCGAGGGACAGCTCGCGCCTTGATACCGGCGCGTCCTTACATGCCGATATATTTTTTGCCTTGCTTCAGTACCACGTCGCAGGCTTTGGTTTTCAGCTTCTCACCCATCGGCGAGTTGCTCAGGCTTTGCAGATTCAGCTGCTGGCCATTGCCGGTATTCAGCAAGCCTTGCAAACCCTGCTGATAATCCGTTTTTTGTTCTTGCGCGGCAGGGCTGCTTAAACCCAACTTGCTCAGCACCTGATCCTTCACCGATGTCACATTGTTATCCACTACGTTGTGCTGCACGCAATAGGACATCACGCCTGCGGCGTTGGTCATGCTGTTGGAACTCACCGCTTTATCGCCGCCGTTCAGCAGGCCGGTTAGCGAAGAGAGTGACATGCCGCCGTTCTGCGTGGTGTTGGTATTGTTGGTGCTGTTGTTCTGCTGTGACAGCTGCGATGCTGCACTGCTCAACTGATCCTGCCAGCTTGCTGCTGATGCGCTCCCCGCAACCATCGCTGCCGCAATGCCCCATCCCCAAATCATACGTTGTAATTTCATCTCAACCTCGTTGTCTTTTATGTTCTGACTGCGTCAGTTTTGGTTAAGAGAGGTTTGGATTCGGAAAGTTCCAGTTAACAGGTCGGATTGGGGAAAATTGGGACCGTTCTGGTTTTCGCTACTCTCGCTGCGGCTGATGGGATTGGCTGTATAACAAGCAGTTAGCCGCAAAATGCTGTTTTTTTCAGCGCTTAGCGCACATCCCCAACGATTCCAGTTGCGCACTCTGCGTGTAAAGGTATAATCCCCAACGTTTTCCGCATCCTCTTCAGTGCCGAAGTGGCGAAATCGGTAGACGCAGTTGATTCAAAATCAACCGTAGAGATACATGTCGGTTCGAGTCCGACCTTCGGCACCATCGATTGATGCAAAATTAAGTCGCTTACGAGCGGCTTTTTTTGTACCTAAAATCCGGCTTTTTCGTTTGTTCTGCGTTATCACATCGCTCCTAAGATTCTCTTTAGAACTCTTCGTCTCATCGCCTACTTCAATTTAAACCAAGCGTTCACCCTGATTTCCTCCTCGAATCTTTTTCTGCTCTGACTGTCACGTTTGTCCAGGCGCCCAACCCAGTAATTGGCTGAAAACACCTCCTCCGTTCCGATATATCTCCCTTTGTCTCAAAATTCTCTGGCAGAGATTTTTTTCATTCAACTGTTGAGATTGCATGGCAGAATGGCGCTCCGGTGAAATCAGAGGAGGTGCAGAAGCGATGACAGTTGAAATTGAGCAGCGTATCTACGAGCTGGTGCGACGTTACGACGGCGTGTACCTGTTTAAGCAAAAGACGCTGACGCCGCAGATTGATATTGATAGCGATCTTAACTTCGAGCGTGAAGAAGCTGCTGCCCTGATGGATGAGTTCTTCGGCGAGTTCAGCGTCGATCGCGGCGGATTTGTCATTGAAACGTACTATCCCGCTGAGCCATCGCTGGCGCAGATTCTCAATCCTTTCAACAAGCGTGAAGTACCTGTAGTGCCCGATTTCACGCTGGGAATGTTGATTGAATCAGCGAAAGCAGGGCGCTGGTTGTACGAATAACGGCAGGCTCAACGCAGAGCCTGCTGCCTTTTACGGCTTCACATGCACGCCAAAACCGCTCTCTTCTGGTACAAACTCCGTTTTTAACGTCAGTGCAGGAATTTCATAATCACCGCCATTTTGCTGACGATAAGGAATCGGCGTCGTTTCTGCCAATGTATCCAACCTTGTTGCCAGCGCATCACACCAGCCAGCAAAACGTTCTGCTGCCGATTTTTGTACGCGGTAGAAAACCAGCGGCGGCAGCACGCTAAAGCCGGGATAAAATAGCAAGCCGTGATGAATCGGGAACAGCAGATCGGCAATTGGGCCATTAATGCCGCGCGGGCTGTAGTGCGATTCCCATCCGCCCGTCGTCACCACCAGCATCGCGCGTTTGTTGCTGAGATGGCCTTCGCCGTAGCGATCACCCCAATGCTGTTCGTTATGCTCACCCACGCCGTAAGCAAAACCGTTGGCGTAAACGCGATCAAACCAGCCTTTCATAATGGCGGGCATCGAAAACCACCACAGTGGAAACTGGAAAATCACCGTATCGGCCCAGCGCAATTTCTCCTGTTCGGCGGCGATAGCGGTGGCCTGCAACTGATGATCATAGGCGAAGCGTGAATCTATGGTGGCATCGTAATAGTCGCCCACGAGCGGGGCGCGCGTGTCGTCAGCGTCGAGCTGCGCTTTCCACTGCATGGCATATAAATCAGACACCTGCACCTGATGTCCGGCATTCTGCAAATGCTGCACGGCGAAATCTTTGAGTGAACCACTTAGCGAGCGCGGTTCCGGATGGGCATACACAATCAGTACATTCATGGGCTTAATCCAAATAGGTGAAAACAACTGCAGACTAAGTCGATGCTGGCTATAGTAGAAATCAATTGCTGATATCTCAGGTATAGACAAAGTGAATATCAATTCGCTGGATTTGAATTTGCTGCAGACGCTCAACGTGCTGTTAACCGAACTCAACGTCACGCGCGCGGCGCAGCGCCTGCATCTCTCACAGCCTTCCGTCAGCGCTCAGTTGGCACGATTGCGCCAGCATTTTAATGATCCGCTGTTGTTGCCGGGGCCGCGCGGTATGCTGCCAACGGCGCGTGCAGAAGCGTTGCGTGAGCCGCTGCGTCTGGCGCTGGCAGCGGTCGAACGAGCAGTGGCACTGCCCGATACCTTCAACCCGGTCAATGCCGGAAACACCTGGCGTATCGCCGCCACCGATTACACTTCGTCGGCGCTAGTGCTGCCCGCACTCAACCTGATCCGCGCTGCGGCGCCGCAAAGCCGCATGGCGGTGTTGGCACTCAATCCGCCGCAGCTAGCGAAGCAGTTGGAAAAAGGTGAGCTGGATGTGGTGTTTCATACCGGGGATAACGCGCTGCCGACGCTGCATCAACGTAAACTGTTCAGCGAGCGCTATGTGCTGGCAGGACGGCGCGATCATCCGCAACTGCAAAGTCCGCCGACGCTGGATCAATTCTGCCAGCTGGAGTTTGTCATGGTATCGCCGGATGGCGGTGGCTTTAGCGCCGCCACCGATGAGGCGCTGGCAAAGCTGGGACGCTCACGCCGCGTGGTGCTCTCGGTGCCACACTTCTTGTTTATGCAGGAAACGCTGGCGAACAGCGACTTGGTGGCGGTGTTGCCTGAGCGACTGGTGCGCCACGCGACGCATCTTGCGGTTACCGATTTGCCGCTGGACGTGCCGGGCTTTGATATTTTGCTGTTGTGGCATGAGCGTCTGCACCGCGATCCAGCCCAGCAGTGGCTGCGGCAACAGATTGTGGCGGTGCTTACGCTTGCTTAGTCAGATGAAACAACAGGTATTTGTTCGGGCACTTCAGGGCGCACCATATTGCTCAGCATTTCGTTAGCGACAGTAAAATAATCACATCCTGCCCAGATTGCCTTGCTTCCAATGATATAAACCCGTTGCTGCGCCCGGGTTACTGCAACGTTGAGTAAGTTAGGTTTTGAGGATGCCCATTTCTCTCCGCCACAATGATTAGCCGACAAACCGAGCACAATAATGACATTTTTCTCTTCTTTTCCCTGAAAGGTATGAACGGTGCCGACCCGATCATCAATCCAGCGGCGGCTATCTTTAATGCCTTTCAATTCGAGGCTCAACAGTGATTTAAGTTGGTTTTTGACCTGCTTGAAGGGAGAAATAATATAGACGTCAGGCAACGCATCATGATGTGCAAGCCAGTCATTAATCATCATGAGTACTTTTTGTCCCTGTGCGGGAACGTAATGTTTACCTCTTACTTCACCGCAAACATCTAACCAACTACTCTCTCCCCAAAGATGATTGTCGGTAGGCCAACGTTTGTCCCGGCCGTGTAGCATTTTGTTGTTGTAGGCAATAGTGTTAGCAATACTAAACATGGGTTCATCGCAGCGCCGATGGACGCGCAGAGGACTACCGAGCCATTTATCCTTTGAAATTTGTGCCGAACCATAGGGATTCACTCTGTCTGCCAGATTTTGTACTGATTGCGCCGTTGGAGACCATTCGCGCCACTCATCGGCGAAAGCACGCTGAGCTAACGCTTCCACGAAGGCAGGAGGAATAGTGAAAACGGGCTCAATCTGTAATGGATCTCCCACCACGACAGCACGTTTGGCACGCCATAATGCTCCAGCTGCTTGTTGAGGCGTTGCCTGCCCAGCTTCATCAATAAATAACCATCCAATATCACCGGCGCCTAAATGCATAAACTGACGAGAGACGGACGCAAATGTTGAAGACACTACCGGCACAATCATAAAGAGAATTTGCCATAAGGCGAGGCAGGCTTTGCTTTCTGCTACTCCACCGTTTATGGCGTCGCTAACTGAGAATATAACTTTAAGTAAGTTGCACTCTTTATAAGCCTCTTTCAGCCATGCCTGATGTAAATCTAAAGCACATGCTGAGAGCTGACTTCGGGCTGCATTCAACATTGCGCCATGGCCGAATGCGGTACGCTGAACGTCTTCTGCTTCAATATTGATATGATCAGAGGCAAAAATAGTATCGTGATACTTAATCTGTAACGCTGAGCATTCTTGTTGTTTAGCGTCCAGTTTACGCTGGGTTTGCCGCAAATGTTCTTCAGTCAATGTTAGCGCTGCAGTTGCAGAACGTAATCTGCTTTTTAATCCTGTAATAATGGCTTTCACCCGAAGAATTTTCACGAATTTTAACGTCCACCAGTTCGGCAAATGTTCTGCACATCGCTCAATTTGGCTATTAAGCATTAATATGCGTAAATGTGATTTTTGTTGTTTAAGCTGCTGTTGATGCAAGCTATTGAGAAGATCGTTCAGATTTTCAAGCTGCTGAAGTTCTTGAATAATGCTTTGATGGTTTTTTTGCGCCGCAATGAAATTTTGTTTAGCTACTGAAAAGCTCGGAATGTTTTTATTTTTTAGCGATTCAAAAAGATGTCTGTATTCATCGGCTGGCGGTGAAGTCACGGCTTTTGTGTGATTTTGCGTAAAAACTCTTTCTTTAAATCGATCACGATTCTTTTTCTTACCTAAAGCGACAGCAATTAATCCCCAGCAATCATCTTCTGGCGCGAGGGGATCAATAAGATAGGTTTTACCTTCTTGTTTTTCATCTTTTTTTAGGGGGCGGGAAAACGCCGCAAGTTTACGTGCTGCCGATTTTAAATAATCGTGATGTTGCCACTCATCGCCCAAGCTTTTTAACTGGGGTAATTCGCGTGATATATTTTCAACTGCGGCATTATTGCTTGAAACCACCACCATTTCAAAGCCGCATAGTTCAGGGCGAAGACAGGGTATTTTTCGCGTATCGCCATTAACACTGATGGTGATCGAGCCAGAAAAGGCATCTTTAACATGATCAAAATTTGCAAGGACGGCAGCACGCTTAACGATATTATTCGCAATTATATCACGTAGTAAGGTGGTTTTTCCTGTACCCGGCGGACCGTTAACTGAATATAACCCGCGATGAGTAAGTTCTTGTTCAAGAGTATTAATGGCAAACTGTTGCATTAAACTCATATTATGTTTGCTATCGGAAAGCCAGCGCCCGGCGGGGAGTTGGGATAATCGTAATTTTTCTACCAATATCGCTCGGCCAGCAGGAAGAAGTAGATCAGCTTTCCTCTTCCGACTGCCCGTGAGATAGCGTCCTATCGGCGAGTCCACATCTAATTTATTCTGCTTAATATCCTCAATTGCTCTTTCAAGATCACGTAAATAGAAGCTATTTAATATGCTGATTTCACTTGAGGAGTAAGACGCTAAATCCGGAGAGGGATGCGAATCGTTTAAAAATGCCTGTTCAGCCGCGTCAGTTATCTCTGCGAGTAAGGACGGATTTGGTGGCGCTGAAATATTGAGTTTTCCAGGTTTGGTTTCACTCAACTTAATGAACAACGCAGGCGCAGGAAGGTGAGGGGTAAAGCTCGTCCATTGCGCCATTGCTTTTAAAAAGGCAATGATTTCGAAAGTGGTTAAAATAGACGGTAGCTGATGTTGTTTTTTTAAATTTTCAGCGACCGTAATAATTTCTTTAAATCGCTGTTGCAATTTTTTTGTATCGACTTCATAGGCATCAAAGTTAAGTTTATCTAACCCTCCTTTAGCTAACTGACCTAATGCCCAGGTTACGGTGGAAAACTCAAAGCTCTCACTGTCAATAATTCCATTATGGTCAAGCTTACATTTTATCGAACAGGTGCGACCTTCATTACCGAGTGCATCATTATTAATATCACTGTTTTCACCTAAAAAAGGCTGGGCTTGCTGGAATATTTCATCACGGTCAAAAATGCCAAAAAAAAGCTCGTAACGGTATTTTTTATCAGGTGAATAGTCATTGCCTGCGCGTCTGACTTGCTGAGGTTCAATCCAGGGAAGTGATGTTATGTGCTGCAAATCTTCCATGTTCAGCTGAATGACACCATCCGCATTGTCTTCAAGGTCTTTAATATCGGCTGATTCGAAAAACTCTATTTTGTGCCAATAATCCAGAATGCGTATGGCCTGCTGGGTCGGCGAAATTTTAATGTGCTCGTCCATGAAAATTTACATCCTATGCATGTTTACCTGTTGATTCTTATACTACTGCTTTGAACGCCTGGCGTTCAATGATTAGCTCATTCGCGCAATTGTTAAAGATTAATAGCCATGCACCTATCGGTTTCATCGTCCTCATATGACCTTAAAAATTCACTTCTCCCGCGTCACAAAAATCATCACACTAGCCACCCTTACCATAATGGAGAGATGGCATGATTACCCGATTGCTGCTGGCGATGTCGTTACTTGCCAGCCTAAGTGCGCCGCTGTTGGCCGATCAAGACGGCGTCTCCTTTAGCCACAAAGACTGGGAATTGGCCTGCGATAACACGCTGACCTGTCGCGCCGCCGGCTACAGCGCCGAAGAGGGCGCGGGGGGCTCGGTATTGCTGGTGCGCGCGGGCGGCCCTAACACGATGACGCACGGTCGTGTGGTGCTGGCCGATACTGGCGATGATGATTCAAAGCAGGTTAATGCCCTGACGCTATGGATTGATGACCATACGCTGGGCGATGTGACGAAAGCCGACAATGACGAGTGGACGTTGACGGATGAACAAACCCAGGCGCTGATTAACGCTATCAAAGGCAGCGGCAAAGTGGAGTTTCGCGGCGGCGAGCAGCCCTTCGATCTCTCCAGCAACGGTGCGTTTGCCACGCTGCTAAAGATGGATGATGCGCAAGGTCGCCTTAGCACACCGGGCGCGCTGGTGCGCAAAGGCAACAAGCCGGAAAACAGTGTGCCGGTAGCGGTAGTGATGCCGGTGATTCAGCAGGTGAAAGTGGCGAAGGCCGATGCGCGTCCGTTGACGGCTGATGAGCTGGCGCTGTTGAAGCCGAAGCTGATTGCCTCGCTCACGGATGACGACAGCTGCGACAATCTGGCACCGTCAGATGATCAGCCGGAAGAGGGCGCAGAGCCGCTGACGTTAACGCCAGTTGATGATGCGCACGTGCTAATCGCCGCACTGTGCTGGCGCGGCGCGTACAACGAAGGCTACGGCTATTGGCTGATCGACAAAGCGTTACAAGGCACACCGCAGCTGGTGACGGATTCCGGCTCTGATTACAGTGAAGGCGTGATCTCAGAAGCACAGAAAGGGCGAGGTATCGGCGACTGCTGGAGTACAGCGGCGTGGGTGTGGGATGGTAAAGACTTTGTGCAAAGCAGCGATGCCACCACTGGCATGTGTCGCGCGATTCGTGCGGGCGGTGCCTGGCAGCTGCCAACGTGGGTGACCGAAGTGAAACCGGCTCCTTAAATCATTGATGGCACATCACCGTAGCGGCGCGATTTATCGCGTGCAGTTGAAACTCGCGCAATAAATTGCGCCGCTACCGAAGATGCTACTTTTATTTACCGCAGCACTGCTTGTATTTCTTACCACTGCCGCACGGGCACGGATCGTTGCGGCCGGTTTTCTCGCCAGCAAAATGCGGTAACTGCGGCTCGGGATCGGGCTGCGCCATGCGCTGCTCCTGCCAGTATTCATGCAGCTCCAGTGCGGCGGGGCGAATCGCATCGATGCTGGCTTCGAACTCTTCCGGCGAGAAAGCTTCACGCTTCGCCAACTGATCTTCGCTGCCGTGCAAGGCAATCGCCTCCATCATCGGCTGCAGGGATGGAGGCAACAACGACCAATCCGCATCCAGCGCCACGCCGCGTAGATAGCCGTAGCACCAATCTTCCACCACGGTAAATTCCTGGCCTTCCATCTCTTGCGTACCAAACAACGGATCGAACTGATCCGGGAATTCGGCCAGGCGCTCGGCAATGTCGTTCAGATGCTGGAAAGTCAGCGTCATAAAGCGATCCATCTCGCGCTCATTAGACCATTTTGGAATGTGCTTTTTTCCGCCCCACATCGCCACCAGCCATTCGCTCGGTTCGATATCGTTCGGGCCAGAGAGCAGCGCCGTCAGCATGCCATCCAGCTCTGAGGTATCCACCACCGCGTGTTCGTTGCCGTATTTCTCCAGCATATCTTCAAGCCAGTTCAGCTCTTTTTCGGTTAATGGGCCCTGGTTCATGCGGCGTCTCCTGCTTTTCATTGATGGGCAATGCCCAAAGGATATTGGCGGCGATTATAGCGGGAAGCGGGGGCGATTTATCGCTTTTTGCATATCGATTGCTGAACCTCTGCTAAAAATGATTCGCCATAACTTATCGCGCAACAGTATTGGCTGCTTTTGTCGTCAGATGGCAGCGTAAAGGCAGAATTTTTCTGCATAAAGGATGCAAAACTATGGCCAGCTCATTGCCGGTTCTGGATTTAGCCCTGCTGGAACTGCCGGATGCGGAACAGGCGCAATACCTTGCCGAACTGCGTGAAACCGCGCGTGACGTAGGCTTCTTTTATCTGGTGAATCATGGCATCAATCCGCAGCTGTTGCAGAATGTGCAAAGCATCACACGCGCGTTCTTTGCCTTACCGGATGAAGAGAAGCAGCGTGTTTCGATGATTCACTCGCCGCATTTTCGCGGCTACAACCGTGCGGGCGTGGAATACACCCGCGAGCAGCGCGATCAGCGTGAGCAGTTTGATATCGGTGCCGAGCGCGCAGCGCTGACGTTGCAGCCAGACGATCCCGCGTGGAAGCAGTTGCAAGGACCCAATTTGTGGCCGCAGGCACTGCCGCAGCTGCGTCCGGTGATCCACGCGTGGCAGCAGGCGATGACCGACGTGGCGCTGCGTCTACTGCGCGCCTTCGCCAAATCCCTGTCGCTGCAGCCAAACGCGTTTGACGCGCTATACGGCACGCACCCCAACGAGCATGTGAAGCTGATTCGCTATCCAGGCCAGGATGCCGATGCCAGCCAGCAAGGTGTTGGCGCGCATAAGGATTCCGGCTTTCTGACGTTTCTGTTGCAAGACGATCAACCCGGATTGCAGGTAGAAGTTACACCGGATCATTGGGTCGATGCGCTGCCGAAACCGGACGCTTTTGTGGTGAACATCGGCGAACTGTTGGAAATTGCGACCAATGGTTATCTGCGCGCTACCGTGCATCGCGTGGTATCGCCGCCCGCCCATCAGCAGCGTATTTCCATCGCTTTCTTCCTCGGCGCGCAGCTCGACGCCGAAGTGCCGCTGTATCAATTGCCGCCACAGCTGGCGGCCGAAGCGCGCGGACCGACCAGCGATCCCAGCAATCCGCTGCTGCGGGAAGTGGGCTGGAACTATCTCAAAGGACGTTTGCGATCGCATCGCGACGTGGCGCAGCGTTATTACGCTGACACTCTCAATAGCGTTAAATCATAAGAAACTAAGGGAAGCAGATGAATATAAAGGTGATAGCAGCGTTGGCAATGGTGTCAGTTTTCAGCACTTACGCGTCGGCGGCGGCGCTGCGTGTGGCGGCAGATGCCGTGCCGCACAGTGAAATCCTCAACCACATTAAACAAATCGACAAGAAACTCGATCTTAAGGTGATTGAACTCAACGGCAACCTCAACGCCAACGAATTGCTGGCGCGCGGTGACGTGGATGCAAACTACTTCCAGCATGTGCCTTATCTGCGCGATCAGGAAAAAGCGCTGGGGGAGAAATTTTCTGTGGTCGCTACCGTGCATATTGAGCCCCTTGGTATTTACTCGCACAAAGTGAAATCACTGAAAGATTTGCCTGATGGCGCGCAGGTGGCGGTGCCGAATAACGTCACCAATCTGAGCCGTGCACTTTATCTGTTGCAGGCCAATGGCTTGATCAAACTGAAGAGCAGCAGCGCCGCTACGCTGGTGACCGTCGCAGATATTACGGACAACCCGCACCATCTGAAGATTATTGAAGTGGAAGCGCCGCAGCTGCCGCGCGCGCTAGATGATGCCCAGTTAGCAATCATCAATGGCAACTATGCGCTGCAGGCCGGTTTAGTGCCGTCGAAGGATGCGCTGGCGCTGGAACAGGCGAAGGATAATCCCTATGCCAACGTGTTAGTCACCACGCCGAAACTGGCCCACGATCCGCGTATTCTGGAATTAGCGAAAGATCTGGAGTCAAAGCAAACTGCTGAATTTATCAACCAGCACTACAAAGGATCGGTTATTCCCGTTAATCAATAATCCCCGCCGCCACCTGTTTTTGGCAGGTGGCGCTGCGTTTCTTCTGTGCTATATTTCGCCACCAACACCCGTCGCATCACCGATAAAATAATAAATATTCACTCAATCCATTGCCATGATTACCTTTGCCAGGAATAAACGGGTGCCTTGCCATCGTTTAGCAGCATGCATCATTCTGTTGTGTATGAGCCTGCTGCTCAGCGCTTGCGGTACGCTGTCGCAAACGTCCGCGCCCGTCAGCGATAAAGTCTATCTTTCGCATGCCACGTTTAATGAAAACGTCGATGACATCGTGCGTCATTACATGCAGCAAAAGCAGGTTTCTGGCATCAGCATCGCCATTATCCATCAGCGCAGTCAGCCTACATTCTACAGTTTTGGCGTCACCGATGCGGTGCACCGTTATCCCATCACGCCAGACACCTTATTTGCGCTGGGTTCGTTGAGTAAAGGCATCACCGCAGAGGTGATTATTGAGCTGGTGGATCGCGGTGAGCTGCGCTGGAACGATACGCTGGCCACACTTTTGCCCCCTAACGTGCCGCTGAGCGCAGATGCCAAACGCATCACGCTGTTGCAACTGGTGACGCACACCTCGGGCTTGCCACGCCAGGATATGGATTTGCCGATGTTCATGAAGTTTATGGGCTATCTGCGCAGCGGTGAGAACTTCTACGGCAATCTGGATAGTGATGCGGTACTGGATTATCTCGCTGATTTTGAGGCGCCCGCGCATCCCATCGCGCGCTATTCCAATCTGGGCTATGCACTGTTGGGTTACATCCTCAAACATCGCTTCCACCAGGACATCGAAACGCTGGCGCAGCGCAATATGTTCCAGCCGCTTGGCATGACCAGCAGCAGCTTTAAGCCGCAGAGCCTGCGTGGCTATCCGTGGCGTGCGCTCGGCCATGCGGGCGATCAGCCTAAGCTGATTCCACGCGGTCAAATGACACCGGACTGGACGTTTAACAACAATATGGTGGCGGCCGCCAGCCTCTACAGTAATGCGCGCGATTTGATTCGCTATCTGGATGCACACCTGCATGATGGCGCGGGCGCGTCGCTCAACGCGGCATTTGCGCAGGTCAATCACGGCTATGAACAGCACGGCAATCAGTCGCAAAATATCGCCTGGGTGACCGATAGCTATGGCGATCAGCAGATCACCTATCAGGTTGGCTATATTGGGGGTTACTCCAGCTTTATTGGTTTTGATAAGCAGAACGGTAATGCGATTGTGGTGCTGCAGAACGCCTTTAACTGGAGTAACTATCTGGGCATCGCGTTATTGATGGATCTGGCGCAGAAAGCTCAAGACAACCCATAACATGGTTGCTTGCAATTTTACTGCGCCAAAAAGCGCGTGAGCTGAGGTATGCTGAGCAGCGAAATTTGACGCGCTAAGCGCGCCGGGGGAACCTTCTGCGTGCTTAACTTGTCAGTTAAATGGACAGTTAATAATTAACCAGAGTGGAAATCACCAATGCGCAGGACACACGTCAATCTTCTTTCTGCAGGAATTTTTCTGGGCGCTTTAAGCCTTGCTCCGGCCGCGCTGGCTGAAGGCGAGCAAACGGATAGCGTTCCAATGCCGCCGCAGGTGCAGCAAACCGCACCCGACGCACAAACCCAGGCACCAGCCGCAGATGCACAAACCCAGGCTCCAGCGGTCGATGCGCCAGCCAGCAATGAACCGGCTGAATCAAGCGGCGATGTCGCACCGATTCGTCCACCGCAAAGCGGCGGCGCTACGGCACCCAACAACTACGATCTGACCACCATCATCATCGACTACAAAGAGTACAAAGTGGGCGATGTGGTGCCTGATGAATACCGCAAAAAGCAGTACATCATTGTTGAGTGGAAGCCACGGCATCTGCCAGCGCCGCAGCCTGGTACACATTGGGCTTACATCAATGCTAACTACATCCTAATCACCGATGATACCGGTAAGATCGTGATGGGCAAATCCGGCGAAATCTTCTTCCGCGGTTAATCCCCGTGCAGCAGACGCGCTAACTGCGCGACGCCCGCCTTAATCTGACTGGTGCTGGTGTTACCGTAACCCAGCACCAGCCCTTGTTGTGTGTTTTCACCCAGATAAAATCCCGACAGCGCACCCGGCGCGTAACCACTCTGGATCAGCCGATCCACCAACGCCATATCGCTTTGATCCTCTGCCAGTGATAGCACCAAATGCATCCCGCATTCGCCGCCCAGTAACGCAATCTGCGCGCCAAACGTCTGGTGTAAGGCCTGACGCAAAGTGGCTTGCCGTTGACGATAGAGACGACGCATCTTGCTCAGATGACGACTAAAATCACCGCTGCGTAAAAACAGCGCCAGCGCTTGCTGCTGAGGTCGATTACCGCCGCGTAGCAGTTCATGCAGGGCAGGGCGCAACGCCGCCAATAGCTGCTGCGGCAGCACCATAAA
Organism: Enterobacter ludwigii; assembly: GCA_900068845.1. GTDB lineage: Bacteria > Pseudomonadota > Gammaproteobacteria > Enterobacterales > Enterobacteriaceae > Pantoea > Pantoea ludwigii_A. The sequence goes on along the minus strand of CEFQ01000001.1, from coordinate 260,748 downwards.
GCCGAGGCGCAGCGCTGGAAATAACGTTTTGCTGAATGAGCCCACGTAAATCACCGGCGTTGGCTGCATCATGCCTTGCATGGCGGCGATCGGCTCGCCGCTGTAGCGGAAATCGCTGTCGTAATCATCTTCAATAATCCACGTTTGATGCTCGCGCGCTGCCGCCAGCAGTGCCAGACGACGCGGTGCGCTCATGATCGCGCCGGTGGGATATTGGTGAGTTGGCGTGGTGTAAATCAGGCGCGGCGTACGCAGCTGCCAGTCCTGTGGCTGTGCCGCCAGACCTTGCGCATCGACTGCTACCGGTTCAATCCGCATTCCCCCCAGGCGCATAGCCGCTTTCGCGCCGCGATAGCCCGGTTCCTCCACCCAACCGATATCACCGGGGCTGCTGAGCAGCGACACGCATAGCGTTAGCGCCTGCTGTGCGCCTTCGGTAATCACAATTTGCTCGGGCGTACAGCGCACGCCGCGCACCAATGCCAGATGCTGCGCCAGCGCTTCGCGCAGCGTGCGTTCACCGAGCGGATCGCCGTAGCCCAGTAGTTGCTGCGGCTGATGCAGCATCACGCGGTTCAGCGCCCGTCGCCACTGTGCCAGCGGGAAATGCGCCAGTGAAGGAACGCCGGGCCGCAGCGCCATCTCCTGACTGAAGGCGCGATGGCTGGATCGCAATTGGGCGATGCGCGGCGATAAGGTGATTTCGCTGCTGGCGTCCGACAGACATTCCGCTGGAAGCTGCACCATATTGCTGATACGGCTGCCCTGACGATCGCTTAGCAAAAATCCTTCAGCCTGCAGCTGCGCCCAGACGGCAATCACCGTATTGCGCGAAACGCAGAGATCCAGCGCCAGCTGACGAGTGGCGGGCAAGCGTGTACCGGCGGCGAGCTTGCCTGCCAGGATCGCCTGCTTAATGCGCTGGAAAAGTTGCTGTTGTAGCGTCAACGCGCCGTTCATCTCCAGTGGTGCCAGCAGTAATCGATGCAACTCAACATCACGCAATGAGGTACCTCCGTGGATCCATAAATTTCATTCATTGTGGCGCTTTTTAACACGCCAGCAAAGTGACACTCTGCGCTTCAGGCTCTCACTGATAAAGGAATTGATGAATGTCGCAATACACCAATGCTTACGGACAACCGGTAGGATTTCCGCTGCCAGAATGGCAACCCTGCGCCTGGCCAGCCTATGAAACCTTTACCGGTGACTATTGCCGCCTTGAACCGCTGAGTGCCGAGCGGCATGGACGAGAACTTTATGCCGCCTATGCGCTGGCAGCAGATGGCCGTGACTGGACTTACATGTTCGCAGAACCTTTTGCCGATGAGGCGGAGTATATTGCCTATGCGCGCCAGCTAGAAAATGGGCGCGATCCGATGCATTTCGCCGTGATCGATCCGGTTAGCCACCGCGCGGTTGGCAGTCTGGCATTGATGCGTATTGATGCCACGCACGGATCGGTGGAGATCGGCCACGTGGCCTTCTCGCCGCTACTCAAGCAAACGCGTATGGCGACCGAAGCGCACTACCTGCTGATGCGTTACGCCTTTGAACAACTGGGCTATCGTCGCTACGAATGGAAGTGCGACAGCTGTAATCAGCCGTCACGAAATGCGGCGCTGCGTTTAGGGTTTCAGTTTGAAGGCACCTTCCGCCAGGCGATTGTCTATAAAGGCCGCAGTAGGGACACCTGCTGGTTCTCGATTATCGATAGCGACTGGCCGCAGGTGAAACAGGGCTTCGAACGCTGGCTGGCGGCAGAAAACTTTACGGCGGAAGGTACGCAACGCCAAAGGCTGGAGGCGCTGCGCTTGTAGGGTGCGCATGTATGCGCACCAGAAAAGTGAGTCGCCGCGTCATGCCGATGCGTTAAGCACGACATCGAATCCCTGCACACTCCGTAGCGGCGCGATTTATCGCGCAATGAATTGCGCCGCTACGATGCTTCCCTGCTGTTATTTTATCGGTGCAAGCTTTGCGCGACGCCTCGAAAAAAATCAATTTGTACAACGAGTAACGCGTTCAACCAATAAAAAAGGCCTGTGCGCAGGCAGGCCTTGAACCTCAGCCGAATTTGCTTAACCTTGCGGCTGCGAAATTATTTTTATATCCACCATGCCGATCCCTAATTTGCGCGGATCCTGGCCGATAATATTGCCGACGTTCGACTCCTGCGGCTCCGGTGGCGCAATAATCAGATTGCGGCTGCCGGTGGGATTGGTGAAATGCAGCGTGGTGGTGGAGAGATCATCCCCCAAATTCAACTGCTGCTCCTGATCGCCAACGCGCACCGGAATCGGTCGATGCGCATTCGGACCGTATGCTCGCGCGGTGATCACCACGTCAAAGCGCGCAGGCAGCGGATCGGTGTACTCAATATTCACTTCAGGGGCCAGATTGGCGTTCGACCAGCGTCCCCAGTCTTCCGGACGTGAGATCCCTTTAAAGCTCTTAACGCTATTTGGTGCGCCGGGCACCGTTAACAGGAAGCTGTCCGCGTTGTAGCGGATGGCATTATCTTCAATACGGATCTGCTGCTCGTTAAGCTGGAAGGTTGCGGCACTGACTTCCGCTTTCGGGAAGCTGACTTTCGCTTTCCACTGCGGTTTATCGATGCGGGTTACGCTCGGTTTGGCGCCCATCTGTCCCATCGAAACACACAAATCGTTCGACAATGCTAAGTCTGGCTGCCACAGCCGGGCCATCTTGAAGCAGCGATCGACCCACACGAACTTGTCGTCGGCAGCAAATTTAGCCAGCTGATAACGCAATGGCTCCGCGTATTCGCCTTCGGGCAGCGGTTCAACATGCTTATCGGAGACGCGGAACAGGATCGGTAACTTAAAGGTCGCGCCCGAGAAGCTGAAGGTATTTTTTGGCTGATCGACGGTGAAACTGTCCATTTTGCTGGGGAAATTCCACAGCTGGATGATATCCGCCTTCCACGCCGTGACCTTCTTCGCCATATCGTCAAATTGCGTTGACAGCGATGTCGAAGAAAGGCCGCTGCGGCCAAGGCCAATCGCATTATCTCCGCCAAGGATATCCAGCACCGTAGCGCCGTTATCCAGCGTACTGCGTTTGCTGTCGAGCACTTCCGCCTGAGGTTGGTCGCCACGAATTACCATGAACAGGTCATGGCGCGGCTGCTTGATCAAATAGGGATGTGCGGTGTTATTCATCGCCAGATGATCGGACGTCACCACGATGATGGTGTTTTTAAACCACGGTGACGCTTTAATGCGTTCAATCAAACGCGCTACATGCTCTTGCGAACAGGCGACCGCGCTGAAGGATTGGTTGGGTTTGCCATCATAGCTGTAGCTTTTGCGCTGGCAGCTGCGCGAGATAAAACCATCCGGGTGATGGGTGTCGACGGTGAGCGTGAACAATGCGAAGCGTTTTTGCGCGCGCGATAGCTCCTCGTATTTCTCAAACACCTCATCCATTACCGTGTCATCGTAATAGCCCCAGTTATTACGATAGCTTGCATCGGCGACGCGGCTCTTTAACTCCTGCGAGCCATACATATTGGCTGCATCGAAACCGTGTGACAGCAGGAAGGTGTCTTTACCGGCAAAGCGCAGATCCGCGCCTTGAATAAACCAATTCTCGTAGCCGGAGTTCTTCAGGATGTCGCCCAGACAAATATTCTGCGGATAGAAGCTGGAGAGCGAGGCCGAGGCGTTGCCATCAAAAGGCGCAAACAGCGGAATGCCGCACTGTGAAGCCACCATGCCCGCGATAGTGTAATCGGTGCCGGGCAGCTGCTCAGTGTGGCTGAAATCGATGCTGTTATCTTTTTCGCGGCTGAGTTCCGGCGCCAGGCCGGGAAAGGCCTGCTGATCAAAGTAGGTCCGTTCGAGGCTTTCGCCGTAGATATACACCAGATTGAGCTTCGGCTCGGCTATCACCTTGTTTGGCGTTTTGTAATAGGTTTCGAAATCCGAATCAGCGAGGCGCGAATGTGAGGCGATCAACTCTTTTACCTGGCGAAATGCTGGCGTGGTTTGTACCGAACCGGCGGCACAGGCGATCGCCAGCAAACTCCAGCCGAGATGATGCGGCGTTTTTTTGCGACGCAGTAGCCACGAAAGCAGGCAAAATAGCGAGAACAGTGCAATGATCAGTCCGATGGCTGGCACCACATATTTGCTCACACCCGCGCCGGTCAGGCTATTGGTCAAGGTGTATAGCACCGCGTCATTAATGCCATCGCCGGTAAAATAGTTGCTGGCGACCAGCGTGACGTTAAGCACGATGAACAGGGTGAGCAGCAGCAAGATCAGACTAAACCAGAAAGTATTGCGCCCGGCTTTAAAGGAGTAGACCGCAATCGCAGCCAAAAAGAGTACAACCGAAACCATTGCGGACAACGTCAGATCCTCATCATGAATGAATACGCAATCCTTGCGCCAACGACCTCTTTGGGGATTTTTGCGTCAATCTATATCGGGTGTCACATTGCTGCAACACATCCAACCAGATTTGTGCGATGCATTCCGATTCGTTTAAGGCGGGTTTAGGCTAACTGTGGTTTGACCTGGCAGCAACGTCAAGGCTGCTACCAGTGAAGGCAGAGAGAGGGCTCAGAGTTTTCCAGTGAGGTATTGCGCTTCGCCATCGGCAAAGCTCCAGTCACCTTTACCGTTGGTGATAAAGCTAATCATCAAATCTGTGCCCTGCACGCCGCAATTTTCCAGCAACTCGCGCGCTAACTCTGCCATAAACAGGCACTTCTGTTCTTCACTTCTTGGGCTGGTATACACGCGCACCATGACCAGATTATCGCTTCGCTCAAAACCTAAGCCCGTGTCCTGAAAGACCATCTGATAACCTTTGTTTTCATGAACAATCTGATAACGATCGCGGGCGGGGACTTTGAAGGCGGTTAACACCGCACGATGCGCGGCATCCAGCAATGTGCGAATTTCTGATTCTGATCGGCCCTGAATTACGTCGAATGTCAGTAACGGCATAAATAAAACCTCGTTTTTGCTCACATGAAAAGAGTAGGATGTGGCTCTATGCTGCCGCTTGCTGCAGGAAAGAAAAAGCGCGCTGGTTGAAATGATTATTTATTATTTTGAACAATCGATATGAAAGAAATTAAAACAGATAGCCTTTGGGTCCATTTGCACTGGTTAACCGTGCTGGCAGAGCTCGGCAGTTTTACGCGCGCGGCGGAACGGTTAGACGTTAGCAAAGCGGCGATGAGTCAGAAGATTAAAGAGCTGGAAAAAATGGCGGGCGTGGCGTTGGTGCAGCGCACCACGCGCAGCGTAAGGCTGACGTCTGCAGGCGAAAAGCTGGTGGATGAGCTGCGCGATCCCTTTGCGCGTATCGCGCAGAGCTTTTTCAGCGTGCGCGATGAAGCGGGTCCGGTACGTGGCATGGTGCGTGTTACCGCGCCAGTGGCGTTTGCGCGTCAGCAGCTGGTGCCGATCATTAGCGATTTCTTGCGGGATTATCCACAGGTGCGCTTGCAGCTGGACGTCACCGATCGTCTGGTGTCGCTCGGCAGTGAAGGGTTTGATCTGGCGATTCGCCACAGTGATAGCCTGCCAGAAACGCATGTTGCGCTGCCGCTGTGTGAAACCCGCGCGCTGCTGGTGGCCTCACCGGCATATCTGGCGCAAAACGGCCTGCCCGCATCACCGCAGGCGTTGCAGCAACACAATTGTCTTTATTATCCGCGCGGACTCGAATCGCCGCAGTGGCGCTTTCAATTAGCGGACGGCGACAGCGAAACTGTGCAGGTGAAGATTCAGGGCAATTTTGCCACCAATAATAGTGAGTCGATCCGCGATGCCGCATTGCAAGGTTTAGGCATTGCGATGCTGCCGGATTTCAGCGCCAGCGCGGCATTAGCCAGCGGCACGCTGCAGCAGGTGCTGCCGCAGTGGCAAGCGGTGGATGCTTTCGCCGATCGTCTGTGGGTGGTGCGCCCGTATGCCGCACAGGTGCCACGGGCGGTGACGACCTTAATCCACTGGTTACGCGCGCGCTTTGTTGATGGGTGAAGCCAGCGCGATCGGCGCATGCGGCTGCATCATCTGTCCTAACAGGCTGCTGCGGTTGTAATTGCCGAGACGCAGGTTGAAGTCGAGATGCAGCTGCTCATTGCCACTGAGTTTAATCACCGGCGGTGGCGTATGGGGACGCTGGTGAAACAACACCGCATGGGCAAATGCCTCGCTTTTCCAGCCGCTTAAACGCTGATAGTAATAAGCATTGGCCTCGCATTTACGCAGATAGAGATTAACCCGGCGATGTTCGCGCATGGCGATCTGTTGTGCCAGCGAACCTAATTGCTGCTCCGGCTGCGTAATCTTCTGCGTCAGCAGAGAATAATCATCTCGCTTGGTTAATTCGCTGAAGTAATTCTGTGCGCCGAGATGTTTGATCGGTGCGTAATGTTTTTGCCATTCACGGATAAACGGATTATTGGCGGTAGCCGCCAGGAACCAGCTCTCAATCACCGGTGCCAGATAATTAACGGTGGCGTTTTCGTGATAATAACCAATCACATCCATACAACGTTCCTGATGCGCACGATGAACCCAGGAAAGATCTTCAAATAATAAGGTGCTGCAATCAATGGCAATGCCGCCATAACGCAATAATAATTCCAGGCGAATGACTTCGCTTCTTTGCTGTGCAGTTAATTGGGGCGAGGTAAATATAAAATCCGGTAAAACTTCTTTTACCGTTAAACGATTTAATAAATGGATTTCATGATCGGGATTATCCTGACGAATCTTTTTAATATTTAACGCCATTGATTTCGGTAAATACTCATTATCCCAATACATCCAGACTTTTTTTGGAATCTCTGGCAGATCTTTTTCGCCAGAAAGTAACACGATATTGTCTTCTTCATTGGGATCATATTCCGGCGCACAGAGCGCGTTATGCTGCTTTTTCTGCAGGAAAGTCTGGCTGGTAAAAGCGAGTCTTTTCCAGTTGTGCCAGAGGGTTAACGCTGGCTGGAGGCGTTTTTTATTCATGATGCACCTGATTATTGTGATTATGGTGGCAAGGCTTCCCTGATCGCGGCGCTGAGCGCTCTTGATTGTCCTTTAGGCTGTGTGTAAAAAGTCATCTCCTATGCTTAATAAAACATTCTGTGCGGCGCGGCTATCACTTTTTGATCCTTTCAGATAAACCGGAAAATCAAGGATCCGTTAAGCTTTAAATAAACCAAAAATAAAATACTGAATTGTTGTTTATTCTATTTTTTCTCATTAAGAATATTCCTAATAAAATAGCCATGACGTGGCGCAAGTCGTGGCTCTTATTAAAAATTGGGCGTCAGATCACGTATTAATCTGCTGCATTTTTCACTGGCCTGCCATGAAAATCCCACCGTGAGTGAGGGTTAGCTACGCTTAAAGGAGGTAATGAAAAAAAGGAGACACTATGCAGCGACACAACCGTGGATTATTGGCGGTCGATAAGCAGGGCAATCGCGTGCTGTTTCTCAATCCCGAGACCTTTGCCGTGGAGCAAGAGTTAAATGCCTTTCCGCCACGCCCACACGAACTTCTGATGCTGCCGCAATGGGAGAAAGCTTACGTGCCGATCTACGGCGACGGCATTCACGGTGACAATCCGCATCCCGGCCATAAAGTGGCGATCATCGATTTACGCTTGCGTCAGATCAGTGGCTTCATCGATTTGTCGCCGTTAAAAGCGCCGCACAGCGGCCAGTTAGGACGCGATGGCAAAGTCTATCTCTGCTGTGAAAATAGCGCGGCGGTAGCGGTGATTGATCCGGTGAGCGATCGCGTGGAGAAAGTTATTCAGTTGCCTTCGCACAATGCGCATCGACTCACGTTGTCGCCCAGCGGCCGCAAGCTGTTTACTGAGAATGAAGAGGACGCCAGCATTACCGTGGTGGATTTGTGTGAAGCCGAAGGGCGGATTATTGACAATATTCTGATGCCAGGCCCGATTTCCGGTATCGCCGCCTCGCCTAAACATCCTTATCTGGTGGCGAGCGCCGCCGATGCGCCGCTGCTGTATGTGGTGGATCGGCAAAGCCACCGCATCCGTCAGCGCCTGACGCTGCCGGGCCATCAGCAACCGTGTCAGGTGGTGCGCTTCAGTGCCAACGGCGAGCGGCTGGTGGCAATTGGCGATCAGGAGCCGGTGGTGACGCTGTTTGACGATCTGCTTAATCCGCTCGGCGATATTCATGTCGGCAACAAGCCGATGGATGGCTGCTTCAGTGAGGACAATCACAGCTTGCTGATTGCGAATGAGGGCGACGGTTCGCTCAGCCTAATCGATCTGCAGCAGATGAAGGTGATTGCCACGCCGCAGGCCGGTACCGGTTGTGAAGTATTGAGCTATTTCCAGCTTAACCCTCTGGATCAAATAAATGGGCGGTGATAAATCGCACTGCTCCAGTGGCGGCTGCTGGCGTGTTTTTCTGCCTGCCAGCCGCGCTTGCGTAACTCGCGCGCAATCAGCTTGTTCATGATGCCGTGTCCCACCAATAACACGGTCCCTTGCTGAGACAGCGCCACCAGTTTATCTGCCGCCAGACGGGCGCGTTCACGCGCATGTTGCACCGATTCGACATGTCCGGCGTAGCCGCATAGCCATAATAAACGCAAGAGCGCTAGCCAGACGTTGAGGGGGAGGTGGAGGCGCGCAAAGGGTAGCGAGGGTATCGCCACTTCACTGAACACCGCATCTACGGCGTGTGGCTGCAAACCAAGACGGGTCAATGACGATTGGGCACGCGGCAGCGGGCTGGTGGCGATCACGTTCGCCAGGCGTGCAATCGTCTGACTGCGCGGCGGCGGGGAGTCGCAAATAGCAGCCTGATCGTAACCTGCACACCAGTCAGCCAATGCCCGCGCGGTGAAGCGCCCAGTGACCGGATGATCGGGTTTGCCGTGTCGCATGAGAATAATGGTCATAGCGCTCCTGAGTGATCTTTTTCCAGTGTAATGCAGATGCTGCGTAAATCGTTAACCTGTGGCGGAATTTAAGAGTAATGCGTGAATGTCATTAAACCTTCATTGAAGTGTGCGAAAAACAGCGCGATGAAGAATTACTCTTCGCCTTAAATTGGTAAGCAATAATCGTTAATTACGCGGTGATCAGATATTTTTTCGCACGCGCATTGGTTGTAATGTCATGAATTCATGCCTTTTTGTCTTTTACCCGTGAGATATAGTGAAGTTTAATTTATAAATTTCGCTATTAATGCTTGATTTATCTACGCGCGTAGATAGACTGTATTCACAGTGATAACTCACGGTGCCAGAGACAAAGTTGGCCTTGAGATGACCCAGTTACATTTGCCTCACTAATGCGATCGATGAAAATTACATCGGCGGGAACAGGCGAAGAAGCGGATTCCAGCACCAGGGAATTCATTACTGATTTTTCATCCAGGTTTGCCTACTGAACGTCGTCACCGGGGAGTTCCGCTCGTTGCAAGGGAACTGACCCAGGGAAGGGCGTTTGCTGTTTTTACCTCATTCAGGGATTGGGTTATGACGGTTTCGCAACAAAGCTCACTGACATCCTCCTCAGCTGCCGACGCGCGGCTTGAAAGTTCTTCCGGCCGCAAAGATTTCTGGCGCGCCACCTTCTCCTGCTGGCTCGGCACCGCGATGGAATATGCGGATTTTGCGCTCTATGGCCTCGCTGCTGGCATTATCTTTGGCGACGTCTTCTTCCCCGAAGCCACGCCCGCTATCGCCTTACTCTCAAGTTTTGCCACCTGGTCGGTTGGCTTTATTGCCCGCCCGATTGGTGCCTTGCTGTTTGGCTGGATCGGCGATCGTAAAGGCCGCAAAACGGTGATGATCGCCACCATCATTCTGATGGGCGCCTCCACGACATTAATCGGTTTGATTCCTTCTTATGCCACCATTGGCGTCTGGGCACCGGCGTGTCTGGTGCTGCTGCGCTTTACCCAGGGTTTGGGGGCGGGCGCAGAGTTGTCCGGTGGCACGGTGATGCTGGGTGAATATGCGCCGGTCGAGCGTCGCGGTCTGGTCTCGTCGGTGATTGCGCTGGGCTCAAACAGCGGCACGCTGATTGCCTCGCTGGTATGGCTGGCGGTGATTCAGATGGACAAAGAGAGTTTGCTGGCGTGGGGCTGGCGTATTCCGTTCCTCAGTAGCGTGCTGATTGCGGTGGTGGCGTTGTGGATTCGACGTAACCTGCGTGAAACGCCGGTATTTGAGCGCCAGCAGGCAGAATTGCAGGCCGAGCGCAGCACGACGCTGGCGAAAGTTGAAGATGAAGTGGACACCCGCAGCTTCTGGCGGCGCACTCGCGCCTTCTGGACCATGGTCGGTTTACGCATCGGCGAAAACGGCCCCTCTTATTTGGCGCAGGGCTTTATCGTCGGTTACGTGGCGAAAGTGCTGATGCTCGACAAATCAGTACCGACCACGGCGGTGTTCATTGCCTCGCTGCTGGGTTTCCTGATCATTCCGTTTGCCGGCTGGTTATCGGACCGCTTTGGTCGCCGTATTACCTATCGCTGCTTCTGCCTGCTGCTGATGGTCTACGCCTGGCCCGCCTTTAGCCTGATGGACAGCCGCGATCCTACCACTGTCATCGCCGTGATTGTGGTCGGCATGGCGCTGGCATCATTGGGTATTTTCGGCGTGCAGGCGGCGTGGGGCGTCGAGATGTTCGGTGTGAAACGTCGTTACACCAAGATGGCGGTGGCGAAAGAGCTGGGGTCTATCCTTTCAGGAGGCACCGCGCCATTGGTGGCGGCGGCGCTGCTGACGTTTACCGGGCACTGGTGGCCAATTGCGGTCTACTTCTCAGCGATGGCCAGCATCGGTTTCCTTACCACCTTCGTGGCGCCGGAAACGCGCGGACGCGATCTCAATCTGCCGGAAGATGCCATCTGACCAGCAGGATCGCGTAAATCATAACCCTCATTGGCCGGCGATTCCGGCCAATGGCATTTACGCAGGGGCAAAGGAATGGCGAAATCTCCAACCGGAAACGTAACGCGTACGGACGTGGCAAAAATCGCCGGTACCTCGGTGGCGGTGGTCAGTTACGTGATCAATAACGGCCCGCGTCCAGTGGCTGAAGCCACGCGTCAGCGCGTGCTGGAGGCGATCAAACAGACCGGCTATCGCCCCAATGCGGTGGCTCGCGCGTTAGCTTCAGGCAGCACCAAAACCTTTGGGTTAGTGGTGCCGAACATTGGTAACCCCTTTGTGGCCTCGATGGCGCACATGCTGTTGCAGGAGTCGATGAATCACGGCCATGTCATGCTGTTGGGTGATGCCGGCGACGATCGTAAACGCGAGCTGGAGATTATTCAGAGCCTGTTAAATCGTCAGGTCGATGGCCTGTTTTACAACAGCGTCGATCGCCATCCCTATATTGATGTGATTCAGGCCAGCGGCACGCCGTTGGTAATGCTGGATCGGATAGAGCCGCGCCCGGGCGTCAGCATGCTACGCGTCAATGAGCGCGAAGCGGCGTGTCAGGTGACAGCGCATCTGCTCAGCCACGGTTATCAGCAGGTGGGCATGATCAGCGGTCCGCTAGACATGCTGAATGCGCAAGATCGTATTCAGGGCTGGCGCGATGCGCTGGCGCAGAAGGGGTTGCTGGCCGACGAGGCCATGATTTTCCCGGCCAGCTACACGCGGCAGGGCGGTTATGACGCTACGCAGCGCATGGTGGCAAGCGGTCGTGTGCCGCGCGCGCTGTTTACCAGTAATGAAGGCCAGGCGATTGGCTGCATTCGCGCGCTGTCGGAGCATGGACTGCGCGTGCCGCAGGATGTCGCGCTGGTGTGTTTTAACGGTACCGATCAGTCGGCGTTTCATCTGCCGACCCTCACCACCGTCCGTCAGCCGCTGCGCGATATGGCGCGCAGTGCGATTGCCATGCTGAAAAATTGGGATGGCGACGCAAAACTGGCGGAATTCCCTCACCATTTAGAAATTGGTGAGTCCTGTGGCTGCCAGCTTACTCAACAAGAATAAAACTATAACTTTATGAAAAGATTGATTATCGATTGTGATCCGGGAAACGGTATAGCGGGCGCCAACACGGACGACGGGCTCGCGCTGGCGTTAGCATTGGCCTCAACGTCGCTGTCGCTGGAACTGATTACCACGGTGACCGGCAATACACCGAGCGCGGTCGGTGCGCAGGTGGCGAAAGATCTGCTGCAGCGGCTGGGACGCAACATTCCCGTGGTACAGGGTGCCTTGCAGGCATTGCGCGAAGATCCTGCGCCGTGGCGTGCGCGTCTGGATCATGTTGCCGATGAAAAGCTGGGTGAGCTGTGGCGCGGCGTGCGCCAACCGCAGCGCATTCCGGCGGATGGGCATGACGCGGCTGGCGTGATGGGCCAACTGATTTGTGATAATCCCGGCGAGTTTACGCTGGTGGCGATCGGTCCGCTGACCAACGTGGCGCTGGCGCTGCAGCGTTATCCCGAGATGGCAGAATCGGTGGCAGAGATTGTCATTATGGGCGGCGTGTTCGCACTCGATGATTACATCAAAGACACCAATTTTGGTCTCGATCCGGAAGCGGCGCATCAGGTGCTGCACAGCGGCGCGACCATTACGCTGGTGCCGATGGACGCCACCACGCAAACCTTACTGACGCAGCAGGATCTCACGCGACTGACTGCCAACGATCATCCGCTCACGCAGTTTGTACGTGAGACGCTGCGCCCGTGGATTGATTATTCGATTCGTACCCGCCATCTGCCAGGTTGCTGGATTCATGATGCGCTGGTGGTGGCCTGGCTACTGAATCAGCGCGTGGCCGACGGCGTTGATTATCAAGTTGATATTGAGTTGCGTCCGGGTGCGACGCGCGGCAAAAGCTGGCGTTATCGCGCGCCGCTACGACTGGATATTGGCGTACCGCCGCAAACCGGCGCGTTGGTGCATGTGATTCAAACCGTCAATAACGCGCTGCTGCTCGATATGATTGAGAAGGCGTTTAATCAGCTGTAAAACAGATAATTGCACCCTTCGTAGCGGCGCGATTTATCGCGCTTATTTAGCAGCGATGCAGCGGTTGAAAAGAGCGCGATAAATCGCGCCGCTACGAGTGGGTGCTTACATGCATGACACGCTTTTTTACACCCCGAATCACTCGCTGACAATTCCCGCCCCAAGCCGCCTTTCTGACATGCTATATACAAATAGTTAACAAAATAGTAACTCGTGGAATTATTCGCGCGGTAACTTCTACAATAAATCCGGCCATCGATCCGGAAGCTAATCAGACAGGATACCAACATGTTCAACTGGACTGCGACCCAGCGCAACGTGGCTTTTGCCAGTTTCGCGAGCTGGACGCTGGATGCGTTCGACTTCTTCATCTTAGTGTTTGTCCTCAGCGATCTTGCCCAATATTTTCATACCAGCGTCTCCGATGTTTCCATTGCCATCATGCTCACACTCGCCGTGCGCCCAATCGGCGCGCTGCTGTTTGGTCGGCTGGCGGAGAAGTATGGCCGCCGACCGATTCTGATGCTCAACATTGTGATGTTCTCGGCGTTTGAGCTGCTGTCGGCGTGGTCACCCACTTTCGTCGCGTTCCTCGCTTTCCGCGTGATTTACGGCGTGGCGATGGGTGGGATTTGGGGCGTGGCGTCGTCGCTGGCGCTGGAAACCATACCGGATCGCTCACGCGGTTTAATGTCTGGCATTTTCCAGGCCGGTTATCCGTGCGGCTATCTGCTGGCGTCGGTGATTTTTGGTCTGTTCTTCGAAACGGTCGGCTGGCGCGGCATGTTCCTGATTGGCGCGATGCCCATTCTGCTGCTGCCATTCATCTACTTCAAAGTACCGGAATCGCCGGTATGGCTGGCGGCGCGCGAGCGCAAAGAGAGCACGGCATTACTGCCGATTATCCGCCAGCACTGGAAACTCTGTATCTACATGGTGCTGCTGATGGCCTGCTTTAACTTCTTCAGCCACGGCACGCAGGATCTCTATCCCACTTTCCTGAAAGTGCAGCATCAGTTTGATCCGCACACCGTCAGCATCATCGCCATTAGCTATAACATTGCGGCGATGTTGGGCGGCATCACCTTCGGGGCGCTGTCGGAACGCATTGGCCGCAAGAAAGCAATTATTCTGGCGTCATTCCTCGCGCTGCCGGTGCTGCCGCTGTGGGCATTCTCAAGCGGTTCCTGGATGATCGGAATCGGCGCGTTTCTGATGCAGTTTATGGTGCAGGGCGCGTGGGGCGTGGTGCCGACCTATCTCACGGAACTGGTGCCGGCCAATGCGCGTGCGGTGCTGCCGGGCTTTGTCTATCAGCTGGGGAATTTACTGGCTTCCGTCAATGCGACGTTGCAATCACGTATTGCCGAGGCGCACGGCGGTAATTATGGCTTGGGCATGGCGATTGTCGCTGGGACGGTGGCAGTGCTGATTTGCGTGTTTGTGGCGTTTGGTCGGGAGACGCGCGGCATCGAGATCTCCGGTGCTGCCGCGCGCGAGTCGCATTAAAGCGCTTCGCAGACGTCAACCCATTGCGCCGCAGTAAGCTCTGCCATGCGCTGCGGCGAAATGCGTACCGCGCTATGAATCGAACCGGCTGCCGGCAGCACTTCATCGTAGCCGCGGAGCGACACATCGCAGTAGACGGTAAGCGGATTTTCCAGCCCGAACGGACAGACGCCGCCGACCGGATGTCCGGTCCAGTTCACCACTTCATCCACGCTTAACATGCGCGCCTTGGCACCGAGTGCGGCTTTCAGCTTGCGGTTGTCGAGACGCGCATCGCCGCGCGTCACGATCAGCACGATGGCATCTTTCACTTTCAGCGACAAGGTTTTGGCGATTTGCCCCGGCTGAACGCCATGAACGCGAGCGGCCAGCTCAACGGTGGCGGTGCTTTCCGGCATCTCGATGATGTCGATATCCGGTGCATGTTCGGCAAAGAAGTGACGTACCGACTCCAGGCTCATTTTTTTCTCCGGTAAAAACAGAGTCAGAAAAATGCCATAAGCCTTAAAAAGTGTAAACGGGAGAAAAGGAGAATCTGTAACAGAATGCGCGAGCGCTACACCGCTTTTAACGTGCAGTTACCGCAACGTTCCACATCGGGGATGCGATAGCGCTGGCAGCAGCTGCGCCGTTCCATTTCACCGTTGCGCGGGATCATGGTGCGATACAGCGGGTTATCACTGCCATCCAGCAGGGATTTGCTGAAAAACAGTGCTTGTTCCAGCTGTAAAACCGTGTGTTCTGGCAGTTGGGCTTTCAGCTCGCCGAGGAACCAGTAGAACGAAAAGCCCATGTTGTTCCAGATGAGTTTGGCGTTGATGTCGCCGTGCTGCACCATGCCATTAACCGCCGGAATGAGGCATTGCTGGATCAGGCGATCGATACGCTGTTGCGCATTCAGGTAGCGCGCATCTTCATCTTCCTGCACATCCAGCCAGAACGCGCACGGATGGCCGTTTTCATGGAATTCAACGTGGATCAGATGCGGCGAGCAGTTCAACGCGCGCGGTTCCAGCAATAACGCCATCATCAGCGGCGGCAGCAACAAGCCAAAATACCATTGCGCCCACAGTGATTGCAGCGGCTTGGCTTCCTGCTGCACATCGGGGTGATCGCGGTAGAGATAATCGCTGTAACGCTGCGTCAGGCGACGATAATTTTCCGGGTTTGACCACTCAGCCAGCGTTAATGTCCCGGCGGGCGCCGGTTGGCGGAGCTTGAGGTTATCCAGCAGGTAGCTGCGTTGATCGCGCATCAGATCTTCCAGCGCGCTCGCTAAACTGCGATCGCTCTGCATAAAGATCAGGGGATGCTCGCTGAAGCGATGATCCTGACGCGTGATGATGGCCATGCCGGTCCTGAGTGATAACGGGAATCGAGAGACAAATGATAATCGTTCCCGGTTTGTTGCACAACTTTTCTGCATGTGCGGTGCGAGAGGTGAATGACATAATACGCGGAATAATAGTGTACACATTCCGTAGCGGCGCGATTTATCGCGCAATAAATTGCGCCGCTACGATGTGTGCAATCTGTGATATTTACGAAACTTCGCTACTCACCTGCGTCACTTTCGGCAAATCTTCCCACGCCAGGATAGTGTTACGTCCCTGATTTTTCGCGACATACAGCGCGCGGTCGGCGTTGATCACCGCCTGGTCAAAATCTTCATCGAAAATCGGGGCAATCCCGGCACTGACGGTGACATGCGTCGAGACTTTCTCATTGAAGCGATGCGGAATCTCCAAATCCACCACGTACTGGCGAATACGTTCAGCCAATTTCATCGCAATTGAGGCGTTGACGTTGGTCATCAACACCAAAAACTCTTCGCCGCCGTAGCGCGTCACCACATCCCGCGACCGCACCGCGTCGCGAATCGCCACCGACACGCGTGCCAGCGCCTGATCGCCCATCGCATGACCGTAATTGTCGTTGTAGGCCTTGAAGTGATCGATATCCAGCAGCAGCACAAAGTGGCTGCCAGCGTGGTTTTCCATGATGGTATCGAGGCGATTTTTCAATCCACGGCGATTATACAAGCCGGTAAGCGGATCGAGCATGCTCAAATCGCTGAAGCTCTCTTTTTCCTCGTACAGTTGGCTCACCAGCCGACGGGTAAAGGTATCAAAACGACGACGCATTAAATGGTGCAGTGAAAAACCGATTAAAGGCAGCATTATAGTGAATAAGATCATCATTAAATGCTGACCATCATCCAATAACAGCACGGTGAATACCGGCGGTGCGATGTGTAAACAAAATGCGATTAAATAATCACTTAAGGCAATGGCACTGATAAAAAAGACGCTTAACAGGCTGATGAGTAGAAAACTGCCATCAAAATAATAAACCAGATGATATCTGTGGTTAATATGCCACGCCCACAGCGCACCCAATATAAAAGCGACAGGATTTAATAGCGGTAATTTTTGTTTTGACGCCATTAAGCAAATAACCAGCAGTGTGCTGCTGAAGCCCGCCACAACGGCCACCGGCAACGACCGTATTGGGTTATCACTGCCTAAAATAGGCAGCAGGAAAAAAAGCGAAACGGCGACATTGAGAAACAGAAAGAGCATCAGCGATAGCCGATATTTACTCTGTTTCAACTCATCATAAGATTGTAATTTCATTATTATTCTCGTGACAGCCCTGATATATCAAAGCGCTACCCGCAGCTAATAGCTTGCCTGCCCGGATAGAGAGCACGTTATTGTTGTGTTAGCGATAAGGTTATCGGCGGCAATTTAGCATTTTCCAGTATTTCTGTCATCCGGCAGGACTTTGCATGAAAAAGTCGCTGCAAGATGAGAAATATTGTCATATGATAATACGAATATTTATCATTTGAGGTTGCGCGATGATCATGGCGATGATGGCCGCCTGCGGCTTATGGGGCGTGAGCTGGATAATGGGTAAACGTCTGGATAGCGGTTGGGGCGTGTTATTACCTTGCGCAGCGATGCCGGTTTTCGCGTTATGGGAACCGAGTTTCAGCCAATGGCGCGTGGTGATGATCGTGGCGCTGCTGCTCACCGTCGTGATGCTGTTTCACCATCGTCTGCGTCACTATCTGTTGTTGCCGTCTTGTCTGGCATTGGCGGGCGGGTTAGCGGCGGTGTCGGTCAATTTCCACGTCATCTGATCAAATCGCAGAAACGACAACATCACGCTGAGAGCGTGAAGTTCGTTGGAAAAACTATCTGGGAATGTACTGCTTGAAAGGCGTGACAACTGTTGGTGCGAAGGGAGGGACTTGAACCCTCACGTCCGTAAGAACACTAACACCTGAAGCTAGCGCGTCTACCAATTCCGCCACCATCGCATCTTAGTTGTCTTGTTTATATCGTCGCATTGGTGCGAAGGGAGGGACTTGAACCCTCACGTCCGTAAGAACACTAACACCTGAAGCTAGCGCGTCTACCAATTCCGCCACCATCGCTCAGTGCGCAGATACAAACATCGTGATTAGTTAGTTTGGTGCGAAGGGAGGGACTTGAACCCTCACGTCCGTAAGAACACTAACACCTGAAGCTAGCGCGTCTACCAATTCCGCCACCATCGCAAACTAACAACACTCTAAAGTATTGCTAACCACGGAGGCGCATTTTAGAGATTTTACTCATTGCGTCAACACATATTTCGCGGCGACAAAACGATCGCTGTAAAAAACAACGTTTCTGCCGCCGCGCGGGTATTATCGCGGATTAACGCGTTTTGGCACCGCGACCATAAACGGCGCGATAGACTTTGAAGCGGCCGGTTTGTGCCAGCACTTCGTGGTTACCGAAGGTTTCATCCAGAATCTGCGGATAGGGCAGGAAGGCGTTGGCGACGATACGCAGCTCGCCGCCGCTGTTCAGGTGTTTCAGCGCCCCGCGAATCAGCGTGTTAGCGGCTTCCAGGCTGGTTTGCAGGCCATCGTGGAACGGCGGGTTGGAGATGATCATGTCGAAACGACCGGTGACGTCAGAGAACACGTTACTGGCAAACACTTCGCCTTCCAGATCGTTGGCCGCCAGCGTGGCTTTACTCGCTTCAATCGCGGCGGCATGCACATCACACAGCCACAAACGCACGCGCGGGGACACTTTCGCCATCACGGTTGCCAGCACGCCGCTGCCACAGCCAATATCCAACACTTTGCCACGGAAATGCGGCGTTAAGGTGGAGAGCAGCAGATCGCTACCGATATCCAGACCATCGCGGCTGAACACGCCCGGCAAGGTGTGGATGGTGAGATCTTCAAGCTGATAGGTGTTGCCATAGCCACTGGCATCAAAGGTTGGCTGCTTGTCGAGACGACCGTGATACAGGCCGCAACGACGCGCGCTATCGACTTTCTCTAGCGTCGCCCATGCTTCCAGCATGCCTTCGGCGCTGCGCACGCCGCTGCGGTTTTCACCCACCACGAAGATATCGCAGCCCACCGGCAGCAATGACAGCAGGTTTTGTAGCTGGAACTGCGCTTCGGGTTTGTTCTTCGACCAGTAATAAACCAGCGTATCGCAGCCTTCAACATCGGCAGCGGTTGCGACCATGCTGTAAACCGCACGTTCACCAAGGCGATGGCTCAGGTTCTGCCAGTGATGATATTGCTGGGTATGCACGCGGCTCGACGCGGTTTCTAGCTGGGCGGGCAGGTCATCCTGCAGGTCGCCAGCAAACAACACGTGGCGGGCGGTAAATTCATCACTGTGGCGCAGAATCACTTCGCTGGCCGGGGTAAAAGCAGACATGGAACACTCCTGTTAAATCAGTGGGGCGATTATATACACGTCATACTGCAAGTTACAGGTGCGTTGGCTGCTCTCGCTCACCCGAATCACTTATTTGAAGAAAGCTCATCGGGTGAACGCGTTTGCCGCCTTGCTGTAGCAAAAGTAGGTCCCATGCGGGGGAATGCCGCTCACTTCAGCAAAAAAGTGCCGGGTTATGCAGGTGCGCATGAATGCGCACCCTACGAAAACCCCGCGCTATAACGTAGGGTCGCCATTTATGGCGTAATGCCGATCAGTTAAGCGCCATATTAATTACCGTACATAACGTAGCGGCGCGATTTATCGCGCAATAAATTGCGCCGCTACAATGTGTGCGCCAGGTCGTTGGGGTTTTCATCTCTTAACTGACGAGCATTATCCCGAAGAGGGGACTCGAATTATTTTGTGTCGAGTGCTTTGTTGGCGCATGTTCGATGGGTTTGCTAGCATAGCGTCGCATTCTGGCAGCATAACGGGTAATAGCATGAGCACAAGGCGCGACTGGCTTCTACAGCAAATGGGGATCACGCAGTATCAGCTGCGGCGTCCACGCGTGCTGCAAGGGGAAATTGCCGTCACGCTTTCGCCCGATACACGTTTGATTTTGGTGGCCGAACAGGCGCCAACGCTACAAGAACCGCTGATTCGCGACGTGCTGCGCGCACTGAATATTCAGCCCACGCAGGTGATGGCGTTAACGCCAGAGCAACTGCAAATGCTACCGGAGCAGGTCGATTGCGCCGGTTGGCTGCTGGGCGTGGAGAGCGAACATCCCTTTAACGGCATTACCTTTAACACCGCCGTTTTCAATGAACTGATCAGCAGCGGCGCGGCCAAACGCGCGCTGTGGCAACAGATGTGTAACCATGACAGCCATCTCTTTAGTCACCCCTGAAGACCAGCCGCAGCTGCTGGCGATTGAGCGCCGCGCGCATGCCTTTCCGTGGAGCGAACAAACCTTCACCAGCAATCAGGGCGAACGTTTTGTTAATTTCCGTATTGAAGTTGAAGGTAAGCTGGCCGGATTCGCCATCACCCAAGTGGTGCTGGATGAAGCTTCGCTGTTCAACATTGCCATCGATCCTGATTTCCAGCGCCGTGGCCTGGCGCGCCAGCTGTTGCAGCACCTGATTGCCGAGCTGGAGCAGCGCGATGTGTTGACGCTGTGGCTGGAAGTGCGCGCCTCGAATACGCCGGCGATCGCCTTATATGAGCAGCTGGAGTTCCATCAGGTGAGCATTCGCCCCAACTATTATCCCACTGCCAGCGGACGAGAAGATGCCATCATTATGGCGCTAACCCTGTAAGGAGCACCATGCTAAACGATTGGGACTGCATCCTGTTCGATGCAGACGACACGCTTTTCCATTTTGATGCCTACGCCGGTTTGCAGCGCATGTTCGCGCAGTATGACGTGCAGTTCAGCGCGCAGGATTACAGCGATTATCAGGCGATCAACAAACCGCTGTGGGTCGATTACCAGAACGGCACCATTTCCGCCTTGCAGCTGCAAACGCGCCGCTTCACCTTGTGGGGCGAAAAGCTCAGCGTAGCGCCGGAAGTATTGAACAGCGATTTCCTCAGCGCGATGGCCGAGATTTGCCTGCCGCTGGAAGGTGCCGCGCATCTATTGGCGACGCTGAAAGGCAAGGTGAAGATCGCCATCATCACCAACGGTTTTACCGCGTTGCAGCAGGCGCGCCTGGAGCGCACCGGCTTCCGCGATGTGTTTGATGCGTTGGTTATTTCAGAGCAGGTTGGCGTACCAAAACCCGACGTGGCGATTTTCGATCATACGCTGGCGTTGCTCGGCAACCCGGATCGCAGCCGCGTGCTGATGGTCGGCGATACGCCGGAATCAGATATTCTCGGCGGCATGAATGCCGGCCTGAAAACCTGTTGGATCGATCACGGCACGCGTCCATTGCCGGAACACATTACGCCGACCTGGCAGGTGAAAAATCTGGCCGAGCTGGAAGCGCTGCTGACGCAGGGTTAAACAGCGCGCGGGGTTTAAATGAAAAAGCCGCACCCGGAAGGGATGCGGCTTTATTTTTAGCTGGATAAGATTAAATCAGTTCAGTTTTTACGCCCTGCTGCACCAGCAGTTCCGCGTCATCGCCGTGGCTGTAGATCTGATACTCAATGCCGGCAACGGTAATAGTCGCGTCCTGATACTGCCACCCGCTGATGTCGCTGACTTCCGGCAGAATATCTTTGAGCTGCACCACGTCACCGGCATCGCCTTTGACCATAAGCTGGGTTTTACCATCCTGAATAAACAGATCCTGTTCACCATTTTGCAATAGCGTTGCAACATCAATGATTAAGGTATTGTTACCACTTCCGGTAATGTCGAAAGTATTGATTTCCGCTTGATCTTTAACGATTAACGAGGCATCGATACGCTGGTCTTGCCCGTGGAGAATATAAGTAGTGTTTATTTCTTTTTCATCAGAATAAGCATGTTTGTCATAGTTTTCAGTAGCGTTATCAGAAAGCGTTTGCACGGATGTTGGATATTTCTTCCATCCCAGAGAAAGTATATCTAGAGGGTTTTTAGTGTCACCAACGATGACAATGGTTTTAACGTTTTCGGTTCTATCGCGGCCATAAAAAACACTCGAGGCTGAGCCAAAAGGATCGGGGCTAAATTTTAATTCATAATTTGCCACCTCATTATTATCCTCATCATAAGCTTTAATTCTGGCATCGCTACTTCTATAATTTTGAAATTTATTATGGAAAGTTAATACTATGTCATGACCTTTTTCTGGAAGGGTGAAACGCATAATGGCGCCCACGCCAATTTGTAAAACACCGCTATCTGCGTTCGCTCTTTTATCATAATAATTACTATCGGTGGCTATTCGTGAGTTGTTATTCTTGAACCATATATTTTCTGAGACTTCAAGCTGAAGACCTGTGTGACTCAAAGTAACGGTATCACCCGCTTTTAAGTCTATAGCTTTTTTGTAATCAAAGCGTTCGATCGTACCATCACCTTTTAGCGAGTTAATATCTATCGCCCAATTTTCAGAATGCTGAGTCACTTTTCCATCAATTACCTGAGCGACATTAAACTCATAATGATTATTTGCTAACGGCTGCGAGGGTGTCCAGCTCCAGTGACCTTTGGCATCTGAAAGTGTAGAACCTATTAATTTGCCATCGTCATAGATATTGACCACCGTTGCTGCTCTGGCCATACCTGACAGTGACGGTGTGGTGTCATCGGTTGTATCACCATTTTTAAGGTAGCCAGCGGGAGTGAGGTCATCAAGGTTATCGTAAATAAAATCAATGCTAGCGCTAAGGTCAGCGGTCGGATCAATGACCAGTGCAAAGCTGTCATGCGCACTTTCTTCGCTACGGTACACTTCAAACGTCCATCCGCCATTTTTAAGATTGGTCGGCGGCGTCCACTGCCAGCTGCCATCCGCCCCGATCTGAACCGTGACGGAGGCCGCTGCGCCGCGCTCGGGTGTGTACTTCAGAATGATGATGCTGTCGGCAAGGCCGGTGCCGTGTAAGGTCGGACGCGTGTCATTGGTGCGACCATTTTCCGGCACATTGCCAGTAACGCCAACGTCATCCCAAACGTAGGTGATCTGCGGCTCGGGTGGTGCGTCCGGGCCGACTACAATGTGAAATACCGCTGAATCCGAACCGGTGCGCTCGACGTTGGCAAAAACTTCGCTGGCAACCAGATGGAGCGCGTTGTCACCCTCCGGTAAATCCTGTGAAGGCTCCAGTACCCAGACGCCGGTTTCGCTATCGGCCCGTGCGCTGCCAATCACCTCATTATCGCTGTTCAGAAGCATGACCAGGCTGCCTTTCTGCGCTGCACCGCTTAGGGTTGGACGCGCGTCATCGGTTCTTTTACCGCTGTCAAAGCTGCCCGTTACGTCGCCCTGGTCATCGTAAAGGTTGAGCAATGCGGGCGCTTCAGGCGGCGTGGTGTCCACGATGACGGTGCGCAGGAGAGGAGGAGATAGGTTGCCCGCGGCATCGCGAATGATGATCGACAAACTGTATTCCCCGTCAGCGATATCTACGGGCGAGGTCCAGCTAAAAAGGCCATTAATATCGATATCCACCGTGTAATTTTGGCCACCGAACTGAATAAGCGCCTGTGAGCCCAGTTTGCCCACTTCAGTGGCTGCTGTGCCGCTGATGATTGGACGCGCATCTGCCCACTCAATGTATTGCGTGTCCATAAATTCAAAAATATCCATAATGTCATGCGTCCTGAAGTTGTCGCAACTTGCTGTCAAATGAAGATAAAAAGAGGCGCAGACATGCGGGCGCTCTTTGTTTAATGGGAAAAATCCTGGAAGAGATTAGTGGAATCAGTAAGTTAATGATTACGAGAAACGTCTGGAAGCGGGGCGAGTCGGGCGCGAGGGGTAATGTATATAAAAAAGGGTGGGCGAAGCCTAAGCTCGCCCACCCTTTGCAGTCATTGGCTAAGTGACAATCTGTTGAGCGATTAAATCAGTTCAGTCTTCACGCCCTGCTGCACCAACAGTTCCGCGTCATCGCCGTGGCTGTAAACCTGATACTCGACGCCGGCCACGGTGACAGTGCCTTCCTGATGCTGCCACTCGCTGAGGTCGCTGCCTTCCGGCAGGATATCTTTGAGCTGCACTACGTCGCCGGCGTCGCCTTTGACGACAAGTTGGGTTTTGCCGTCTTCGATCAGCAGATCCTGTTTACTGTGGGCGAGCAGGGCGCTGAGATCGAGCTGGATGGTGTTATCACCGGTTCCAGTGATATCAAAATGGGTTATATTATCGAGTAGCGTGTTAGCTTCAGATAAATTAATCATTTGGTCTTTACCCAGTAATACCAGCGTATCTTCCGCTGTTTTACCGTCGGAGGATTGGTGACTACTCAATAATTGATAACCCGAGTCTTCATCGTTGCTGTCAATTAACATAACCTCTCCGCCATCATTTTCCTGTATATCATTCAGTGACGAGGTGCTACTAACTATTCTGAATGCAAATGTGGTGGAGTAGTTTACACCTGCAGTATCCGAGGTACTAGCCGTAATTGTGTAGCGCCCCGACCCTTGGCTCATAAAAGTCGTCATTAAATCCCAGTTACCATTAATATCTGCTGAAATTGAATATGATTTTCCTCCACCGTTCTCCTTTGTTATAGAAAGGTGTATTTTTTCATAGGGCAATGCAGTTCCTTTAACTGAAATCTCGTTTGTTACTACTGAGCCGTTTTCAACCACTTCTCCATTGTCACCTAAAACACTTGTAATCTTTGCTTTAAAATGGTCGCCTGGCGCATGGATATTGACGATGTAAGCTGGTGTCCATTTACTTTTGACTTCGGCGTCCGGAGCTAAAGTATTCGCACGGAACCACCATGGACCCGATTTATTTAAAGTGCCAGGATTGAACTCCCATTTACCATTGCTATCCGCGACGACGGATCCTAAAGAATTCCATGGGGAATATTTTAAAAAGCCTTCAATATAAACAATGCCATTAGGCGGCGCAGAATCTCCCTTTAGGGTGGGGGTAAAATCATCACTGAAGCCATAATGACCAATAGCATGATTACTGACAGGACCGAAATCATCATATATTACAAATGATGGGGCGGAAGGAAGAGGAATGATACCATCATCAATTTTTAATTTAAAAATATCACTCCATGCTGAATCTTGAGTGTTTTTCCTTACGGAAAGCTCGTAAGCGCCGTTTGACAAATTACCTAAGTCGGAATAGCGCCAGGTGCCGTCTGCATCCACTTTTACCGTATAAGTTACCGCGCTGGCTTTTTTCAATCTCAGAACGATAATGCTGTTGGGCTCACCCTGTCCGATAAACGTTGGGGTTTTATCATCTGTAGAATCCCCGCTATAAATAGCGCCAGTTTCGTTACCAAAATTGTCTTCTGCGTAAAGTATCGTAGGGTTATTGCCGGATTCCGGATCGATTTTGAGTGAGAAACTGCTCCAATCGCTCTGTCCCGCTTTCTGCGCCTCAAAGGTCCAGGTGCCAGTAGCTAAATCGCTGTCTGGCGTCCAGCGCCAGTTGCCGCTGGCATCCGTGGTCACGCTGGCTTGAGCATATTCACCGCTGGCGAGGCGATAACGCAGCTGAATCACCGTATCCGCAGGACCGGTGCCCACCAGCTCCGGTCGGGTGTCGTCGGTGGTATCCCCTTTCATCAGATCCTGTTGTTCAAATCCAACGTTATCGAAAGCCTTGGTTATCACCGCGTTGCGATCAAAAGTGGAATCAATGATCAGTGTGAAGCTGTCGCCGCTAGTCTCTCCTGTTTTAAACACCTCAAACGTCCAGCCGCCTTTTTTAAGGTTAGCGGAAGGCGTCCACGCCCAGCTGCCGTCTGCCCCGACATTAACCGTAACGGAAGCGGCTGCACCGCTCGCCGGGGTGTATTTCAGAATGATGGTGCTATCCGCAATGCCGGTGCCGTGCACAGTCGGACGGGTGTCGTTCGTGCGGCCATTTTCCGGCACGTTACCCGTCACGCCCACGTCATCCCACACGTGGGTAATCAGCGGGTCGGTGGAGACGTCCGGGGCGATTGACAGTGAAAAGGCCTGCCAGTCGGACGTGCCGCTGGCTGAAACCTCAAACAGCCAGTCTCCGATTGCCAGGTCGGTCGGCGGTTCCCAGGCCCAGTTGCTGGCGGCATCAGCGGTCACGCTGATCAGCTGCGGATCCATGCCCGCGCTGCTGTAGCGCAGGTAAACCACACTGTTCGCTTCAGCACGGCCGTGCAGCGTTGGTGTGGTGTCATCCGTAACGTCACCATGATTGCGCTGGCCGGTGTCGGCTCCGGCGTTATCGTCTGCGTAAAGAATGACGGGATCGAGGCTGCTGTCGCCGCCGGCTGCAATCTGCAGGCTGAACGCGTCGCTCCATGCTGTCTGTCCCTGCGCCTGAACCTCAAAGATCCAGCTGCCTGCGGCGAGGGCCGGCTGCGGCGTCCAGTTCCACTGGCCCCGGCTGTCGGCATTGACCGTCAGGGTGGCGCTTTCGCCACCTGCCAGGGTATAGCGCAGTGTAATCTGGCTGTTGGCTTCGGCGCTGCCGCGGAAGGCTGGCGTACTGTCGTCGGTGAGGGCACCGCTTTCCAGCAGGCCGGTGCTGGGGGCCACGTCGTCGAACACGCTGTCGATGCGGGTACGGGCCAGGATATCGTCTTGGTTAGCAATCTCCAGCGTGAACAGCGCTGAGGCTTTATCGGCATTGCGGGCCTGGAACTCATAGTGACCGGCGGCTAGGGCGGCGTCCGGCGTCCAGCTCCATTTTTCACCAGTGAGCGTGGCAGTAGCGCTGCCGGCCCAAATATCCGAGCCCGCGAGGCGATAGTAAATTACCACGGTGCTGCCCGCAGTGGCCGTGCCGTTGAGGGTTGGCGTGACGTCATCGGTCAGTGCGCCGTCGCTGAGCGTGCCGGTTACGCTGCCAGCATCGTCAAAGGCGTCGCTGATGCTGATGCTGCCGGGCGGCAGGCCGTCCTGACCGACGACGATGTGGAACACGGCCGAATCCGAACCGGTACGCGGAGTGTTAGCAAAAACTTCGCTGGCCACAAGGTGCAGCGCATTGTCACCGTCGGGTAAATCCTGCGCGGGTTCTAGCACCCAGACGCCAGTTTTGCTGTCGGCCTGGGCGCTGCCAATAACCTGATTGTCGCTGTTCAGCAGCATCACCACGCTGCCTTTCTGCGCAATACCGGTCAGGGTCGGGCGCGCATCATCGGTGATTTTTCCGCTGTCAAAGCTGCCCTGCAGGTCGCCGTGGTCGTCATACAGATTGAGCAGCGTTGGCGCTTCCGGCGGGGTGGTGTCGATGATGGCGGTGCGCAGGATCGGTGACGACTGGTTGCCGGCGCGGTCCTGGATGATGATCGACAGGCTGTATTCACCGTCGGCGACGTCAACCGGCGAGGTCCAGCTGAACTTGCCGTCCAGACCAATTTCCACGGTGTAGTTCTGGCCGCCGAACTGAATCAGCGCGACGGAGCCGGTTTTACCAATTTCACTGGTGGCGGTGCCGCCGAAGGTGGGGCGCGAATCCGCGCGTTCGAGATATTTGGTACCTGTAAAGTCTAAAATTTCCATAGCGTAGTGCTTCCTGTTGTTGTCAAAAATTGCCGTGTCGGGGAGTTAAAAACAGGCAACCGCGCTGCGGAAGCCTGTTTTTTTGTAGTGAGAAAATTCCGAGTGAAGAGTAGTGGAAGACGTAAGTCAGCCATTACGAGAAACGTCTGGAAGCGGCCGCCGCTATACGGGAAGCGGGTGTGAAGTTTGTTGTGCAAGCAATAAAAAAGGGTGTGCAACGCGCAGGTTGGCACACCCTTGTCAGAGGCTGGCAGAATACCAGCGGCGAGCGCGATTAAATCAGTTCGGTTTTCACGCCCTGCTGCACCAACAGTTCCGCGTCATCGCCGTGGCTGTAAACCTGATACTCGACGCCTGCAACGGTAACGCTGCCTTCCTGATGCTGCCACTCGCTGAGGTCACTGCCTTCCGGCAGGATGTCTTTGAGCTGCACTACGTCGCCGGCATCGCCTTTGACGACTAGTTGGGTTTTGCCGTCTGCGATAAACAGATCTTTTTCGCCGTGCAGCAACAGGGCGCTGAGATCCAGCTTCAACGTGTTGTCACCGCTGCCAGTAATATCGATAACTTCAACCGATTCGAGTTTATGCTCGAGCGTGGTTAAATCGATAACCTGATCTTTGCCGTTAATAATTAGCGTATCGATTTGCTGTTCGTTGCCAATAAGGGAAAGGTTGGTCAGCTCGTCAACGCCGTTTAAATAATGCAAGCTTTGGTCATCTTCGCTGGCAACAGTGGTTTTTTTTTCAAAGTCGCCAATCTGATATTTGAAATTATCAATCCAAACTTCACTGCTGCTATTACTTCCTATGGTTATTTCCTGAGTCGATTTGTCAAGGAATCCTTTTGGGAAATCTTTTTCAGTAATTATACGTGTTTGTTTTGCTCCTATGGTCACGAATGTGAAATTTTTATCTTCAGAAAGGCCTATAAAGTTACCCTTCATATTTAAATACATTTTTTGCGTGGAGGATGATGGGTTATAAACTTCAAAGCTAAAGCTTTTTATTGTTTGTCTGCTTGTCAGATAATTATGCAAGTCAAATGTTAAGTCACTAACTTTATTGGTTAAAGATGGTTCGCATAATATTAACGCATGACTTCCAAAGGATGTTGGACCGCCAACTACCTTTCCAATTTTAGGAGCACGTTCATTATCGGTATAAACGAGTGAGATACCCTCTATATGAGTTTTATAGATGTAGGTTCGGTTTCCGAATGGATTAGTCACTACATAATCGAATGCAAATCCCGGTGGGGGATTTTCAAAGTCCACTTCACCAGAATAACTCCCGGTGCTGCCAATATTTAATCTAAACGCCTCACCCCAGCCATCGCCTGCGCCTTTACTCACCTGGAACGACCAACTGCCTTTGGTTAATTCCGCCGGTGGCGTCCACTGCCAGTTGCTTGCCGCATCGGTCTGCACGCTAAACACCTGCACTTCTGCACCCTGCGTTGCCTGAATATACACCACGCTGTTGGCCTGTGCTTTACCGTGCAGCGTTGGGGTGGTGTCATCGGTTGTATCGCCGTTATAGCGTGCGCCAGTGGAACTACCAACATCATCAAAGGCGTAGCTGATTTCGGGTTTGAAATCATTTTCTCCGCTGCCGCTGATCTGCAGCGTAAATGCCTTGCTCCATGCCGATTCACCCTGCGGTTGAACGTCAAATGACCAGATACCGCTCGCAAGTTGACTTTCAGGTGTCCAGCGCCAGTTCCCGCCACTGTCGGCATCCACCACTACGGTGGCAATATCGCCATTTGGCACAGAATAGCGTATTACAACGCGGCCGTTGGCTTCGGCCCGGCCTAGCAGCGTCGGCGTAGCATCATCAGTGATGGCGCCATCGGCCAGCGGCCCGCGATCCTGACCAAAATCATCCAGCGCCGATTCGATGCGCGTGCGCTGAAGAATCTGCTCTGCTGAGGCGATATCCAGCGAGAACAAGGCGCTGCTGACGTCACCGCTGCTCGCCTGAAACTCATACAGCCCATTGCCCAGTGCGCTGTCAGGCGTCCAGCTCCAGCTATCGCCGCTGATGGTTGCAGTGGCGCTACCGGCCCACACATTGCTGCCTGCCAGGCGATAATAGACAACCACGGATTCACCGGTAGACACATCGCCGTTCAGGGTTGGGGTGGTGTCGTTGGTGAGTGCGCCATCGCTCAGCGTTCCCATCGCTTCGCCTGCATCATCGTAGGCGTTATTAATGGTGATGGTGCCGGGAGCTACGCCGTCGCTGGCGATGATGATGCTGAACGGCTGAGATTTACCGCTGGTGCGCTCTGCACCGGCGAAGGTTTCCTGCGCTTCCAGCGTCAGATTATTGGTTCCGTCTTTGAGATCAACGCTCGGATCCATCTTCCAGATACCATCTGCCCCGGTTTTTGCGCTGCCGATGATGGTGTCTTCTGCGTCGCGCAGAATCACAATGCTGCCTTTTTGGGCTGAGCCGGTAAGAGTTGGACGCTTATCATCAGTGGTTTCGCCCGGCAGGAAGGCTTTCTTATGACCCTGATCGTCATACAGATTCAGCAGTGTTGGCGCTTCCGGCGGCGTGGTATCAATGATGGCGGTGCGCAGGATCGGTGCCGACTGGTTGCCGGCGCGGTCCTGGATGATGATCGACAGGCTGTATTCACCGTCGGCGACGTCAACCGGCGAGGTCCAGCTGAACTTGCCGTCCATACCGATTTCTACGGTGTAGTTCTGGCCGCCGAACTGAATCAGCGCGACGGAGCCGGTTTTGCCAATTTCACTGGCGGCGGTGCCGCCGAAGGTAGGGCGCGCATCCGCGCGTTCGAGGTAGCGTGTACCCGTAAAGTCTAAAATTTCCATAATGTGTTGTTTCCTGTGTTATCCGAAGTTGCCATTGAGAGGAAAAAAGCGTCCGCATAGCGGAAACCGCTTTTAGGGAAAGAAAAATGCCAGTGAAGGTTAGTGGAAGGTGTTAGACGGGAATTACGAGAAACGTCTGTAAGCAGGTATCGCGGTGGAGGAGGAGAAAAGAGGGTTGTTAATTGATATTCAATAAAAAAGAGTGCGTGAACCTTTATGTTCACACACCCTTTGTCCCGGTTGGCAGGATGCCAGCAGAGGAAGAGGATTAAATCAGTTCGGTTTTCACGCCCTGCTGCACCAGCAGTTCCGCGTCATCGCCGTGGCTGTAAACCTGATACTCGACGCCCGCGACGGTGACAGTACCTTCCTGATGCTGCCACTCGCTGATGTCGCTGCCTTCCGGCAGGATGTCTTTGAGTTTCACCACGTCGCCGGCGTCGCCTTTGACTATCAGCTGGGTTTTGCCATCTTCAATAAACAGATCTTTTTCGCCATGTTGCAATAAGGCGTTGAGATCGAGCTTAAGCGCATTATCCCCTTTGCCGGTGAGGTCAATAATTTTCACTTGCTCAAACTTCGCGTTATCCACGGTGAGATCGATAAGCTGATCTTTACCGAACAACGTTAAGGTGTCGGTTTGAGTTGTAATGATGTTATTGTCCGCTGTTTTGTCGGATTGGGTTCGGGTCAATTTGTAGCTTGAGTCTTCGTCATTCACGTCAATCATATGAAGGGTCGAATTAATGTTGCTATTATCTTCATTGGATTTATCATTCAGCCAGGTTGCATTAGGATTGATTTCTCCATTTGATTCAACCTTGATGTTATCAATGCTTCTAATTGCCTGTTTTCCGCTATAAATTACGATTCTTGTAAGGGGGACCACGGGCTGTATGAATATGTCATTATAGGCATTTTGGCTAATATCGATATATCTTCTTTCAAGTAGCCTATCTTTGGCATCAAATACCAATATGCTTGCTTGATTTCTTCCTGAACCAATATAATCATATAAAATCATGGAGACCGATAAAGCCTCGTAATTCAAGTCAATGGTGTAATACGTATTTGTTGAGTCAACATTTAGATTGGTTCCGGAAACACGTAATACACTGTCGTCGCCGCTTGTTATTCTGCCAATATTAAATATTGTACCTGACTCAACGTTATGTCCTTTAAACCGATTAAAGTCTTCAATGATAGTTGACGTTTCATCATTTCTTAATACTTCCAGCCCAAAGTCATTACTGTAACCATTACTATCGGAACTCTTGGCTCGGAAGAGATAATGACCTGCCGCTAGATCAGGAATGTCTTTAATTCTCCACACGCCGCTGCTGTCTGCTTGAGCGGAATAGCCGCTCTGCCACTGACCTCCAACCGTCTGATATTCAATAAAAATAATACTGTGGGCTTCCGCTTTACCAACAATTACAGGCGTTTTATCGTCGGTCTTTTCACCTGAAAAAATCGGTCCGCGATAGCCACCTACATTATCGTCGGCATAGAGTATCTCAGGCACATTATTGCCTTCAGCAATCACTTTTACATGCAGTGACGTTGTCTCAATGTCGCTATCGTTAGTGGGCAGCACTTTAAATTCGTACTCACCTCTTAGCAAACGTTCGGTGGTATAAATCCAGTTGCCATCTGCGCCCACTTTTACCGACGCCAGCGCGGACCAGGCACCGGCATCATTGCGATAGTAAAGCCATACGGTGCTGTTGGCCTCGCCGCGACCATGTAGTTCTGGATTCGCATCATCCGTCCAGGCACCATCTGTCAGCAGTCCGGTATTTACTCCGACATTATCAATGGCGTAATCAACGGTCGTTTTGGCAATCAAATCTTGCGGGCTGGCAATTTGCAGAATAAAGGGAGCAGAAGAAAAATCACCGGTGCTGGCCTGGAATTCATAGCTGCCGCTTGCCAGCGCTGAAGGTGGTGTCCAGCGCCAGTTCTGACCCTCAATCGTGGCGACAGCGCTACCGGCCCACACGTCATTGCCGGCGAGGCGATAATAAACCACCACGTTGCTGCTGGCTGATACCGCACCGCGTAATTCCGGCGTATCGTCATCGGTCAGTGCGCCACTGCTAATCACACCTGTGTTAACACCTTGGTTATCAATGGCATAGTTGATGGTAACGATATTCGGCGGCAGTTCGCCGCCATTATCCCCGTCCGGCGCCACGTTGATGATCAGCGGTGATTCAGCGCTGACGCGCGTCTTGCCGTCAAATACTTCCTGAGTGCTCAGTGTTAGGTTATTGATGCCGTCATTCAGTTCGATGGCAGGGGTTATTACCCATTCGCCGGTGACTTTGTCCGCGACCACGCTGCCGATAATTTCATCACCGTTTTTCAAAAATACGGTACTACCTTTCTGTGCAAGGCCGGTCAAGGTTGGCGTTTTGTCATCGGTGGTATCGCCTGGCAGGAAGGCTTTCTTCTCGCCCTGATCGTCATACAAGCTGAGCAGCGTTGGTGCTTCCGGCGGCGTGGTGTCGATGATGGCGGTGCGCAAGATCGGTGCCGACTGGTTGCCGGCACGGTCCTTGATGATGATCGACAGGCTGTATTCACCGTCGGGAACGTCAACCGGCGAGGTCCAGCTGAACTTGCCGTCCAGACCAATTTGCACGGTGTAGTTCTGGCCGCCGAACTGAATCAGCGCGATGGAGCCGGTTTTACCAATTTCACTGGCGGCGGTGCCGCCGAAGGTGGGGCGCGAATCCGCGCGTTCGAGATAGCGTGTACCCGTAAAGTTTAAAAGTTCCATAGTGTGTTGCTTCCTGTGTTATCGGAAGGTGCCGGTTAGAGAAAAAAGCGTCGCATAGCGGCAGCCGCTTTTAGGGAAGGAAAAATGCCAGTGAAGGTTAGTGGAAGGTGTTAGTCGGGAATTACCAGAAACGTCTGTAAGCAGGTAGCGCAATGACGGAGGAAAAAATGAGGAGTGATAGTTGATATTCAATAAAAAAGAGTGCGTGACCTTCATGTTCACGCACCCTTTGTCTCGGTTGGCAGGATGCCAGCAGAGGGAGAGGATTAAATCAGTTCGGTTTTCACGCCTTGCTGCACCAGCAGTTCCGCGTCATCGCCGTGGCTGTAAACCTGATACTCGACGCCCGCGACGGTGACAGTGCCGTCCTGATGCTGCCACTCGCTGAGGTCGCTGCCTTCCGGCAGGATATCTTTGAGCTGCACTACGTCGCCGGCGTCGCCTTTGACGACAAGTTGGGTTTTGCCATCTTCGATCAGCAGATCCTGTTCGCCGTGGGCGAGCAGGGCGCTGAGATCGAGTTTCAGCGTGTTATCGCCTTTGCCGGTGAGATCAACAATTTTCACTTCCTCAAACTTCGCGTTATCCACGCTGAGATCGATAAGTTGATCTTTACCGAGCAGCGTTAAGGTGTCGGTTTGCGTTGTGGCGCTGTTATTTTCCGCTGAATTGTCGGATTGGGTTTGAGTTAATTCGTAGCCTGAATCGTCGTCGTTAGCGTCAATCATATGCAGGGTGGAATTAATGCTTTCATCATGATTAACTTCAGATGTATTCAGCCAAGTGGCGTTAGGATTAGGTTCTCCGGTGAGTTTAAGTTCAATGTCAAATAAATATACTCTCGTACCTTCAAGAGCGATAAATTGTAATTTTGTAAATGGTGTCTGGGTTTTAATAACATGATACTCACTCGTTTTAGAGTAAGTATAAGGTATCCGTGCGATTAAATTGTTGTCTTCATCAAATGCATTAATGTGTCCATTGGATGTTGGACTGTAAGCACCAAGTAAAAAAACAGCTGTAGTCGCTTTGTAACTTAACTCCAAATCTACGTGAGCAGTGCCACCTTTTTTTCCTGTTATTGTAAGTCCCTGTTCATTTTCAGATAATTTATAAATGGATAGAAAATCATGCCAATTACCCTTAAAACGACCAATATTGAAAATAAGCCCATTGTCATAGTTCTTGTTAGCAACATCTCTAAAGTCTAAATAGGACTCCGTGCCGCCTGATAACTCGGTATTAATGGTCAATTCAAAACTATTATTTTTAGCACCTTGCGAATTTTGAATTTCAAATGTCCACTTTCCATCCTGAAGTTTTTCTGAAGGCGTCCATTGCCATTTACCATTTTCATCTACGCGTACGCTAACTGAAGCAGGTGTTCCTTCCGCGATTTGGTAACTTAAGATGATTTCGCTATTGGCTTCACCATGTCCATGCACTGTAGGTTTTGCATCATCGGTAGTGGAACCATTAACGCGTTTACCGACACTGTAACCATAATCGTCATAAACATAATCAATGACGGGTAAGAGTCCTTCTGCTCCACTGATATGCAGACTAAATGATTTACTCCAGGTTGCTTTATCAGAGGCTTGAACCTCAAATATCCAGTCACCTATCTCCAGTTCCGAATCTGGAGTCCAGCTCCAGTTTCCTCTGTTGTCAACATCCACCGTCACAGAACCGCTTACGCCCTCCAGCATGGTATAACGCAATACAATCTGGCTGTTGGCTTCAGCGCGCCCGCGCAGGGTTGGCGTGGTGTCATCGGTATAGGCACCGTCGCCCAGCGAGCCGACGTCATTACCGAAGTTATCGTAGGCGGATTCGATACGCGTCAGGCGCGCGGCATCGTCCGGGCTGGCGATTTCCAGGCTGAACAGCGCGGAGGTGTAATCACCAATGCTGGCCTGGAACTCATAGTAGCCGGCCTGCAGTGCTTCAGAAGGTGTCCAGCTCCACTGCTGGCCGCTCAGCGTGGCGGTGGCGCTGCCTGCCCAGGCATCGCTGCCGACTTCACGGAAATAAATCACCACCGTGCTGCCAGCGGAAGCAAAGCCGCGCAGTTCCGGCTGCGCATCATCGGTCAGCGCGCCGTTGTTCAGAATGCCGGTGTTTTCTCCTGCATCATCCCAGGCGTTGGTGATGATAATGGTGTTCGGCGGCAGTTCTCCGCCGTTGTCGGCATCCGGTGCCACAGTGATCACCAGCGGTGATTCAGCGCTGACGCGCGTCTCGCCAGCAAACAGTTCCTGGGTGCTCAGCGTCAGGTTATTGGTGCCGTCGCTCAGTTCGGTGACTGGGGTGATCACCCACACGCCGCTCTCTTTATCCGCCACCGCGCTGCCAATCACGCTGCCCGCTTCGTCTTTAAGGAACACGGTCGCGCCTTTCTGCGCAATACCGGTCAGCGTCGGGGTTTTGTCATCGGTCGGTTTGCTTTCATCAAAGCTGCCCTGAATATCGCCGACGTTGTCGGTAAGCTTCAGCAGTTTTGGCGCTTCCGGCGGCGTGGTGTCGATGATGGCGGTGCGCAGGATCGGTGACGACTGGTTGCCGGCGCGATCCTGGATGATGATCGACAGGCTGTATTCACCGTCGGCGACGTCAACCGGCGAGGTCCAGCTGAACTTGCCGTCCATACCGATATTCACGGTGTAGTTCTGGCCGCCGAACTGAATCAGCGCGACGGAGCCGGTTTTACCAATTTCACTGGCGGCGGTGCCGCCGAAGGTAGGGCGCGTATCCGCGCGTTCGAGATATTTGGTACCCGTAAAGTCTAAAATTTCCATAGCGTAGTGCTTCCTGTTGTTGTCGAAAATGGCCGTATCGGGGAGTTAAAAACAGGCAACCGCGCTGCGGAGGCCTGTTTTCTGGTAGTGGGAAAATTCCGAGTGAAGAGTAGTGGAAGGCGTTAGTCAGCCATTACGAGAAACGTCTGGAAGCAAGGCGTCAGAGGTGGGTGCCGTTAAAAGGTAAGCAGCATGATTATGCAAACGGGCAATAAAGAAGTACGGATTTGATGAGGAGCGAACTGCAGAGTATCTTTTCACCATAGTGATGAAAAAAACGTCAACGTGATGTTTTATCAGTGTTTATGCATGCTCTGGTTTTGGGAATCTTTTTAACCATAAAGTGAAGGCAAGGCAGGATGGCAAGGATGAGCCGCTGAAAGGCTTGAAGCACCATCTTACTCGCCCTTCAGCAGCTGGATGCATTAGACGCCACGCTAAACAAAATGGCCTAACTGTTCTTCTCGGATTCAGTCGCGGCATCTTCCTCTTTATCCTCTTTCACCGTGCGGCTTGCCGTCAGCAGGAACGGCGATTGCTGCCAGCGGGTGCGGCGGTCGCGCAATAGCGTGCGCGTCAGGATGATGCCAATCGCCAGCGCCAGTAACATCATAAGACGCAGGATATTGGTGGTGTTATCCACCTGGCGCGATTCCGTCACCAGCACATGGGTGTCCAGCGTGACGCGCAGAAAACCTTGCGGCCCCTCTTTGCCTTCCAAAGGCTGCACGATTTGGTGATTGAAATAGCTACCCGCGCGTTTGCCATCCAGCGCCAAACGATCGCGCACATTAATGCCTTCGCCGCTGTGCGCCACCAAACTGCCATCATCGGCATACACCGATGCATCCAGAATGCGGCTGTTGTCGGTCATTTGATTGAGGATGGCGGCAATCTGCGAGCGGTTATCGTCGCTGTTATCCATCAACGGTTTCAGGCTGAACGCCACCTGTTTTGTCAACGTGCGCGCCAGTTCTTCCACTTGCTCAGATCGCGCCATTTGATGGCCGAGGCTAAACCAGGATGCGCCTTGCATCAGCACCACTAACAGTGCCAGCGAGATAAGAACAATCACCGTGCGATGCAGGCGAAATTTCAGTGCGGTTTTGACCATCAGAAACCCGTGTGATGTAACAGCAGAAAGGCTGGCAATTATGTTGCCAGAACCCGCGCAGACAAGGTAGCCTCTTGCGTGGTTTTGTTGTCCCTACAGGAGCTGTAATGCCAAATCGTCTTACCTGGTGCGATCTGCCCGCCGATGTCTCACTTTGGCCGGGTTTACCCCTTTCCCTCAGCGGTGATGAAGTGATGCCGCTGGATTACCGTGCTGGTCGGACTGGCTGGTTGCTGTATGGGCGCGGACTCGATAAACAAAAGCTCACCGATTACCAGCATAAGCTGGGGGCGGCGATGGTGATCGTCAGCGCCTGGAACGTCGATGAGTATCAGGTGGTACGCTTAGCCGGCTCGCTGACGCCGCGCGCCAGCAAACTGGCGCATGAGGCCGGTTTTGATGTCGCGCCGCTCGGCAAAATCCCGCATCTGAAAACCCCAGGTTTGCTGGTGATGGACATGGATTCCACGGCGATCCAGATTGAGTGCATTGATGAGATCGCCAAACTGGCGGGCTGCGGCGAGCAGGTGGCGGACGTCACCGAACGCGCGATGCGCGGCGAGCTGGATTTCAAAGCCAGCCTGCGCGAGCGCGTGGGCACCTTAGCGGGCGCCGATGCCAACATCCTGATGCAGGTGCGCGATGCGCTGCCGCTGATGCCAGGCTTAACCACGCTGGTGCAGAAACTGCAGGCGCTGGGCTGGCAGGTGGCGATTGCCTCCGGTGGCTTCACCTTCTATGCCGACTATTTACGTCAGACGCTACATTTAGCGGCGGCGGTAGCCAACGAGCTGGAAATTCGCGACGGCAAGCTGACCGGCCAGGTGCTGGGGCAGATTGTCGATGCCCAATATAAAGCCGATACCCTGAACGATCTGGCACAACGCTTTGACATCGCCCCGGAACAAACCGTAGCGATTGGCGATGGCGCGAACGATCTGCCGATGATTAAAACCGCGGCGCTGGGTATCGCCTATCATGCTAAACCTAAAGTGAATGAGCAGACGGAGATCGTTATCCGCCATGCTGACCTGATGGGCGTGTTCTGCATCCTGACCGGCAGCCTGATTCACGAAGAGCGTTAACTGAGGATTTGATTTGGCCAAAGCGGCAAAACGCGCCTTCGTTTGTAACGAATGCGGCGCTGATTACCCGCGCTGGCAGGGGCAATGCAGCGCCTGCCATGCGTGGAACACCATTACCGAGGTGCGCATTGCCGCCTCGCCTGCGGCGGCGCGTAACGAGCGCCTGAGCGGCTATGCCGGCGGCAACGCGGGCGTCAGTCGCGTGCAGAAGCTTTCTGAGATCAGTCTCGAAGCCTTGCCGCGTTTCTCCACCAGTTTCAAAGAGTTCGATCGCGTGTTGGGCGGCGGCGTGGTGCCGGGCAGCGCCATTTTGATTGGTGGTAATCCGGGTGCCGGTAAATCGACGCTGCTGCTGCAGGTAATGTGCAAATTGGCAGAAGGGATGAAAACCCTGTACGTCACCGGCGAAGAATCGCTGCAGCAGGTCGCGATGCGCGCTCATCGTCTGGGATTACCCACCGAAAACCTGAATATGTTGTCGGAAACCAGCATCGAGCAGATCTGCCTGATCGCCGAGCAGGAGCAGCCGAAACTGATGGTGATCGACTCGATCCAGGTGATGCACATGGCGGAGATCCAGTCGTCGCCAGGCAGCGTGGCGCAGGTGCGTGAAACCGCCGCGTACCTGACGCGCTTCGCCAAAACGCGCGGCGTGGCGATTATTATGGTTGGTCACGTCACCAAAGACGGCTCGCTGGCCGGCCCGAAGGTGTTGGAACACTGCATTGACTGTTCGGTGATGCTGGATGGCGATGCCGATTCCCGTTTCCGCACCTTGCGCAGCCATAAAAACCGCTTCGGCGCGGTGAATGAGCTGGGCGTGTTTGCGATGACCGAACAGGGCATGCGCGAAGTCAGCAATCCTTCCGCCATTTTCCTGTCACGTGGGGATGAGATCACCTCGGGCAGTTCGGTGATGGTGTTGTGGGAAGGCACGCGCCCGCTGCTGGTGGAGATTCAGGCGCTGGTCGATCACTCGATGATGGGTAATCCCCGTCGCGTGGCGGTGGGCCTGGAGCAGAATCGCCTGGCGATCTTACTTGCGGTGCTGCATCGTCACGGCGGTTTGCAGATGGCGGATCAGGATGTGTTCGTCAACGTGGTGGGCGGCGTAAAAGTCACTGAAACCAGCGTCGATTTAGCGCTGCTGATGGCGATGGTGTCGAGCTTCCGCGATCGTCCGCTGCCGCAGGATCTGGTGATCTTCGGCGAAGTGGGGCTCGCGGGTGAAATTCGCCCGGTGCCGAGCGGCCAGGAGCGTATTTCCGAAGCGGCCAAGCACGGCTTTAAGCGCGCCATCGTGCCGGCCGGTAATGCACCGAAAAAACCGGTTGAAGGCATGAAGGTGTACAGCGCGAAGAAGCTGGCGGATGCGTTAGCGATTCTGGATGAGTTGTAAGTTTTACCGGTCGGCATGAATGCCGACCCTACGTTCGTAGGGTGCGCATTTATGCGCACCGCCTTAAAGGCCGCACCGCCCTTTATTCCACGCAGGAGGCACTAAATGTCATCGTTTGACTACCTGAAAACAGCCATTCGCCAGCAAGGCCACACGCTGCAGCAGGTTGCCGACGCCAGCGGAATGACCAAAGGCTACTTAAGCCAGCTGCTCAACGCCAAAATCAAAAGCCCAAGCGCGCAGAAGCTGGAAGCGTTGCACCGTTTTCTTGGCCTGGAATTTCCGCGCCGCGATAAAACCGTGGGCGTGGTGTTCGGAAAATTTTATCCGCTGCATACCGGCCACATCTATTTGATCCAGCGCGCCTGCAGCCAGGTGGATGAACTGCACATCATCATGGGCCACGACGATCCGCGCGATCGCGAACTGTTTGAAAACAGCGCCATGTCGCAACAGCCGACCATTAGCGATCGTCTGCGCTGGCTGCTGCAAACCTTCAAATACCAGAAAAATATCCGCATCCACTCGTTCGACGAAGAGGGCATCGAACCTTATCCGCACGGTTGGGACGTGTGGAGCGGCGGGGTGAAAACTTTTCTGGCCGAGCAGGGCATCGAGCCGAACTGTGTGTACACCAGTGAAGAACCCGACGCCGCGATGTATGAACAGCACCTTGGTATTCCGGCGGTGGTTGTCGATCCCAATCGATCCTTTATGAACATCAGCGGCGGCCAGATTCGTCAGGATCCGTTCCGCTACTGGGAATACATTCCCACCGAAGTGAAGCCGTTCTTCGTGCGCACCGTCGCGGTGTTGGGCGGCGAATCGAGCGGAAAATCGACGCTGGTGAACAAGCTGGCAAACATCTTCAATACCACCAGCGCGTGGGAATATGGCCGCGATTATGTCTTCTCGCACCTTGGCGGGGATGAGATGGCGCTGCAATATTCCGACTATGACAAAATCGCGCTCGGCCAGGCGCAGTACATCGATTTCGCGGTGAAATACGCCAGCAAAGTGGCTTTTATCGATACCGACTTCATCACCACGCAGGCGTTTTGCCTCAAGTACGAAGGGCGTGAACATCCGTTTGTACAGGCGCTGATTGATGAGTACCGTTTTGATTTAGTGATTTTGCTGGAGAATAACGTGCCGTGGGTGGCGGATGGCTTACGCAGCCTTGGCAGCTCAATGGATCGCCGCGAGTTCCAGACCATGCTGATCACCATGCTGCGCGAAAACAATATCGAGTTTGTTCACGTTAAAGAAGATGACTACGACGCGCGGTTCCTGCGCTGTGTGGAGTTGGTTAAGCAGATGCTGGGCAGTTAATGCAGCGATAAAAAAGGCGCCAATCGGCGCCTTTTCCACGTTATAACAATTACTTCGTCATACGCTTGTACTTGATACGCTTCGGCTCCAGCGCGTCGGCGCCGAGGGTGCGTTTCTTGTACTCTTCGTACTCGGTAAAGTTACCTTCGAAGAACTCCACCTTGCCTTCATCCTGATAATCGATGATATGGGTGGCGATACGGTCGAGGAACCAACGGTCATGCGAGATCACCATGGCACAGCCTGGGAATTCCAGCAGGGCGTTTTCCAGCGCGCGCAGGGTTTCGATGTCGAGGTCGTTGGTCGGTTCATCGAGCAGCAACAGGTTGCCGCCGACTTGCAGCAGCTTGGCGAGGTGCAGACGACCGCGTTCACCACCTGACAGCTCACCCACGCGTTTGCCCTGATCGGTGCCTTTGAAGTTAAAGCGACCGACGTAAGCACGGCTTGGCATCTCGGTGTTGCTGACACGCATAATGTCCTGGCCGCCTGAAACTTCTTCAAACACGGTTTTGGAATTGTCCATCGCGTCACGGAACTGATCCACCGACGCCAGCTTGACGGTTTCGCCCAGCTCGATGGTGCCGGAATCCGGCTGCTCCTGGCCTGACATCATGCGGAACAGCGTCGATTTACCCGCGCCGTTCGGACCGATGATGCCGACAATTGCGCCTTTCGGTACGGAGAAAGTCAGATCGTCAATCAGCACACGATCGCCATACGATTTCTTCAGGTTGGTCACTTCCAGTACTTTGTCGCCAAGGCGCGCACCAGGTGGAATGAAGAGTTCGTTGGTTTCGTTACGTTTCTGGTAATCGGTGTTGTTCAGCTCTTCAAAGCGTGCCAGACGGGCTTTGCCCTTCGACTGACGGCCTTTCGCGCCCTGACGCACCCATTCCAGCTCTTTCTCAATCGATTTGCGACGTGCGGCTTCGGAAGAGGCTTCCTGCGCCAGACGCTGATCTTTCTGCTCCAGCCAGGAAGAGTAGTTACCTTCCCACGGAATACCTTCGCCGCGGTCCAGCTCCAGAATCCAGCCGGCTACGTTATCAAGGAAGTAACGGTCGTGCGTAATCGCCACCACGGTGCCTTCGAAGTCATGCAGGAAGCGTTCCAGCCACGCCACGGATTCGGCATCCAGGTGGTTCGTCGGTTCGTCGAGCAGCAGCATGTCTGGCTTTTCCAACAGCAGACGGCACAGCGCGACGCGGCGGCGTTCACCACCGGACAAGGTGGCGATTTTGGCGTCCCAGTCTGGCAGACGCATCGCATCGGCCGCACGGTTTAGCTGCGTATCGAGGTTATGACCATCGTGCGCCTGGATCACTTCTTCCAGACGACCCTGTTCGGCGGCCAGCTTGTCGAAATCGGCATCCGGATCGGCGTACAGCGCATACACCTCGTCGAGACGCTTCAGCGCGCCAACCACTTCCGAAACCGCTTCTTCCACGGATTCACGTACGGTGTGCTCCGGGTTCAGCTGCGGTTCCTGCGGCAGGTAACCGACATTGATGCCTGGCTGTGGGCGAGCTTCCCCTTCGATATCGGTATCGATACCGGCCATGATGCGCAGCAGCGTCGATTTACCCGAGCCGTTCAGGCCGAGGACACCGATTTTTGCTCCAGGGAAGAAGCTAAGAGAAATATTCTTCAGGATGTGACGCTTCGGCGGAACGACCTTGCCGACGCGATGCATGCTATAGACGAATTGAGCCACGTTGTATTGAGCCTTTTGGTCTGTGAGTGGTGGACAACTGATGCAGAAGTTTAGCCGTTTTCACCCTTTATTCATACCCGTCATACTTCGAGCTGCAGCGGCGTTGGCTGCGTGTGTCCACCCCAGTCACATACTTGTGTATGCTCCTGGGGATGAACCCACTTGCCGCCTTGCTGCAGCTCGAATTATTTAGGGTATGGATGGTGAGCAGATTATTGAAAATACAGGAACTATGATCTTATGGCAGGCGCAGCGGGATATTGTGTTGCGCCAGCCAGTGTTTCAGCGCCGCTTCCGGCGCGCTATCGCTCACCAGCAAGTCAAAACTGCGCAGTTCGCCAATACGCGCCGGCAGCACTTTGCCAAATTTGCTGCTGTCGGCCACCAGCACGCGCTGACGCGCCCGCAGCATCGCGTGGTGCTTCATCGCCAGTTCGTTGATGTTGTAGCAGGTCGCCCCTTGTTCCTGATCGATGCCTGCTGCCGAAATAAAGGCCAGCGTCGGGCAGAGATCATCGAGGATCGAATGGGCACCAATCGGTGTGAACAGCGCGTTGTCGGCATGGAATTCGCCGCCGCTGAGGATCACGTTGCAGGCCGGTTTCTCTTTCAGCGCCAGAAAGGTGTTCATGGCGCAGCAGATCGCCGTGAACGGCAAGCCGTCAGGGATCGCATCAACGATGTAGGGCAGCGTGGTGCCGCAATCAAAAAACACCGTGTCATTTGCACCGATCAGATCCGCCGCCGCCTGCGCCAGGCGCTGTTTGCGTGCCGCGTTCTGTCCGTGCTGGTCGGAGATGAAATAATGTCCTGCGTGGCTTTTCGGATCGCTGACGATATAGCCGCCAAGCAGCACCACCGTTGAAGCCGGTTCAGTGAGATCGCGGCGGATGGTCATCTCCGACACACCCAGCAGCTGCGCCGCGTCTTTCAGGTGCAGTTTATCGGTGCGTTTCAGCGCCTGAGCCAACTTGTGAATACGTTCGTCGCGCCGGGTTTCCATGATCATCTCTGCGTAATTAATCCTGAGGTCGAAGTTGCCTGGTCAAAAATCACGATAAATCTCACATATTTTAATGATTTGCGACGTATCCAGCAGGCCAGTTTTCAATCTTACCTGTAATGAGATCGGCCCGCAAACGTCACGCATTGCCGAAATCCCCGCGCTTCGCGCATCACCCGCTTACGCTCTCAATGTTGTTGCGTTGTTAGAATAATAACATTCATTTTTCTAAATGAATGGCTGTTTATCTGCTTTTTTTCACAGTTGTGAGGTGTGAAATTTATCACATAATTAACTTTATTAACCTGATATTGT
Source organism: Enterobacter ludwigii (assembly GCA_900068845.1). Classification (GTDB taxonomy): domain Bacteria; phylum Pseudomonadota; class Gammaproteobacteria; order Enterobacterales; family Enterobacteriaceae; genus Pantoea; species Pantoea ludwigii_A. The sequence goes on along the minus strand of CEFQ01000001.1, from coordinate 216,972 downwards.
GATTTTAATAACATTATAACCTTAAGAATTTACCGGGAGAAAACAATGGATATTGCGGTTATTGGGTCAAATATGGTGGACCTCATTACCTATACCAATCAGCTACCTAAAGCGGGCGAAACGCTGGAAGCACCCGATTTTGCCATTGGCTGTGGCGGTAAAGGTGCGAATCAGGCCGTTGCGGCGGCGAAGATGGGCGGCAGTGTGATGATGGTCAGCAAAGTGGGCGACGATCTGTTTGCGCCTAACACCGTGGCCAATTTGCAACAGCAGGGCGTTGATACCCGCTTTGTCACCACCGCGTCCGGCACCTCCAGCGGCGTGGCGCCGATCTTCGTTGACGAACAATCGCAGAACCGCATTCTGATTATCAAGGGTGCCAATCAGCAGCTGAAACCGGCGGATATCGATGCCGCCGCCGAGGCGCTGAAGACGTGTAAGTTGATCATCCTGCAGCTGGAGATCCCGCTGGAAACCGTCTATTACGCCATTGATTTTGCCCGTCAGCATGACATCAAAGTGATCCTCAATCCGGCACCGGCGGTGGCGGATCTCAATATCGAATATGCCTGCAAATGCGACTTTTTCATGCCGAATGAAACCGAACTGGAGATTCTCACCGGCATGCCCGTCACCACAGATGAAGAGGTCAAGCTGGCGGGACAATCGCTGCTTAAGCGCGGGCTGAAAAACCTGATCATCACGCTGGGCGGACGCGGTTCGCTGTGGATGTCTGGCGACACGGTGCATCAGGTTGCACCGACAGCAGTAAAAGCGGTGGACACCAGCGGTGCGGGCGATGCCTTTATCGGCTGCTTCGCTCACGAACTGGTGAAAAGCGGCGATATCCCGGCCGCGATGGTGCAAGCCTCTGCTTATGCCGCCTGCAGCGTGACCGGTCGCGGCACGCAGCGCTCCTATCCCGACGCGGAAACCTTCCAGCGTTTTATCAACGTTCACTGAGGTCGAGTTATGCAACCGAACATTGTTCAGCAACCTGATGGCTATTTGAATAAAACGCCGCTGTTTCAGTTCATTTTGCTCTCGTGCCTGTTCCCGTTGTGGGGCTGTGCGGCGAGTCTCAACGATATCCTGATCACCCAGTTTAAAAGCGTGTTCGCGTTGAGCGATTTCGCCAGTGCGCTGGTGCAAAGCGCGTTCTACGGCGGCTACTTCCTGATCGCTATTCCGGCTTCGCTGGTGATCCGCAAGGCCAGTTATAAACTGGCGATTTTGCTGGGGCTGGCGCTGTATATCGTAGGCTGTGTGCTGTTCTATCCCGCTTCGCACATGGCAACTTACACCATGTTCCTGGCAGCAATTTTCGCTATCGCCATTGGGTTAAGTTTTCTGGAAACCGCTGCTAATACCTATAGCTCGATGATTGGTCATCGCGATCATGCCACGCTGCGCCTGAATATCAGCCAGACGTTCTATCCGGTGGGCGCGTTGATGGGCATCGTGCTGGGCAAATATCTGGTGTTCCAGGAGGGTGACAGCCTGGAAAGCCAGCTGGCGGGCATGAATGCTGAACAGGCGCATGCGTTCCGCCTTACCATGCTGGAGCACACGCTGGAGCCGTACAAATATCTGGTCATGGTGCTGGTGGTGGTGATGCTGCTGTTCCTGTTCACCCGCTATCCGCGCTGCAAACCGGAAAGCAGTGAAAAATCCCTGCCGTCGCTCGGCGAGACCTTCCGCTATCTGGCCGGTAACCGTCATTTTAAGCGCGGCATTGTGGCGCAGTTCCTGTATGTCGGCATGCAGGTCGCGGTGTGGTCATTCACCATTCGTCTGGCGCTAACGCTGGGTGCTACCAATGAGCGCCATGCGTCTAACTTTATGATTTATAGCTTCATCGGCTTCTTTATCGGTAAATTCATTGCCAACTTCCTGATGACGCGCTTCCGTGCCGAAAAAGTGCTGATCGCCTACTCGCTATTGGGTGTTCTTGCATTGGCGTATGTGATGTTGATGCCGAACTTTACCGCCGTGTATGCCGCCATCTTTGTCAGCGCGCTGTTCGGCCCTTGTTGGGCAACCATCTATGCTGGAACGCTGGCCACCGTCGATAACAAATACACCGAAGTGGCGGGGGCGTTTATCGTGATGTCGATTGTCGGCGCTGCCTTTATTCCTGCGATTCAGGGCTTCGTTTCCGATCATGTGGGATCGATGCAGCTGGCGTTTGGCGTGTCGCTGCTGTGCTTTGCCTGGGTGGGTTACTTCTTCTGGGGCGAGCTGCGCCATAAAAAGCAGGCTGAAGCGGCCGGTCGTTTAGTCGAGGAGATGCCATGAAAACCCGTTTACCGTTACGCCGTGAACAGTTCCATGACACGCCGAGCACGCTGCTGCGCAATGAGACGTTCCACGTCGAGCTGTTTCGCTACCCAGCGGGCGTGGAAGCTGTGCGCATCAGCAACCCACGCGGCACGGTGATCGTATTGCCGTTTTACGGTCAGATGGTGTGGGACGCCCACTTTGACGGCCATTCGCTGACCATGGGTCACAGCTTTAAGCAGCCGCTGCCCGGCAGTTCGATCATTGATACCTACGGTTGTTTTGCTTTCCATTCTGGCCTGCTGGCCAACGGCTGCCCAGCGGCCGATGACGATCATCCGCTGCACGGCGAAATGGCCTGCGCGCGCATGGACAGCGCGTGGATTGTGCTGGAAAACGATCGCCTGTCGCTGGAGGGCGAAACCGAGTATGTGAAGGGCTTCGGCCATCATTATCTTGCCGCACCTGCGGTACGCATTGAGGCCAATGCTGCCCGCTTACATATCGAGATGAACGTCACCAATCTGGCCGGTGCGCCGATGCCGCTGCAGTACATGTGTCATCTCAATAGCGCGTGGATTGAGCAGGGCCGGTTTCAGCAATCGATCCCGACGGATGCGTTTCAACTGCGCACCTCGATCCCGGCGCACGTCAAGCCGACGCCGCAGTGGCGCGCTTACACCGATAAACTGGCCGCCGATCCGCTGGCATTTCAGCAGTTGGATCAGCCCGAGATGTGCGATCCGGAGATCGTGTTTTTCGCTGATGATCTTCAGCAGTATGGCGATGAGATGCAGTTTGAGTTGCACGCGCCGCAGGGCTTTGCCTTGATGACGCGCTTCTCCAGCCAGCAATTCCCGCACGCTACGCGCTGGATGCTGCATAACCGCGATCAGCAGGTCGCCGCCTACGTGCTGCCGGCTACTTGCCGCCCGGAAGGATTCAAAGCAGCGCAGCGCGCCGGCACCTTGATTGAACTGGCCCCCGGCGAACAGCGCCAATTCAGCGTTGAGACCGGAATTTTATAGGTATAGTTGCCAACATTTGCACTGAACGTAGCGGCGCAATTTATTGCGCGCATTTGACCTGTATATTGCGCAATAAATTGCGCCGCTACGGTATGTGCGATGTTTTTTCCAGTCCTTAACTGATCGGTATTAGTCTTTTGGTCGTCATTTTAGGAAAAATAGTATTACTGATGTTGGCATTTTAAACGTCTTAATTAACTATTTTATTTCATCGTTCAAACCATCTCTTCTTTCCTGATTTTAATAGGCTAATGATATAGATCAAATAATGTAATAATAAGATGTGCATTATGGATATCTTATTTTATGACGCACCCAGGAAGGGTTTATGGCATTTGTACCGGTAGGACCTGGCGCATTAATTATTCAAAATAATATGCGGGAAGCGAGATGTAATGGAATGCCGGGAGGTATGGCAACACCCACAACTTATTACTGGTTTTATCAAAAAGTACGAAACCGAGGTCCCTGGGACTACAAACAATTTGACTACAATTGGGCGGCTTTTGGAAACTTCAATTTTGGGGCTGCTGGCAGAGCGGCAGGCATTCCGGACAATATTTTACTGATGGGTGCAGGATTTGCACAAACAATGTCTGGCACATCTAAACCGCGCTGGGGAAAGTGGTATCATGTTCCTCCCTATGGCGATGACCCAACAGACCAACGCAATATACGCGAAGGAATCGAGTATGCTAAACAGCACGGTTATTAAAAGGTTTCACTTTATACTGACTCTTCTTTTGCTCGTTATTATTATTTTTTTAGTCATAGGAAATGAAAATCCACACAGTAATGATGTGTTGAAACGAAGTCAAAAAATCAATCAATCTTTATGGCTTTATATGACAGAATATAATGCTGGGGGAGCCACCGTTCCTGTTGTTTATCGCTACTATTTAACAAGTGAGATTACAGGTGATGATCAGCAGATTCTAAAGAAACTTAAAACACTTGAACCTCTCATTGAAGGCGTTGGATCTATCCATTCAATTAATATCGCATCTGATGGTAATGTCACTTTCGGATGGAGTGGGAAAATCGTTGCGGTAAGCAATAAAGTGGGCAAGGCGGATTTTGAATTTGAACAGTAATTAAAATGTTGTACTGATTTAAACGCGTTTGATCCCCATCCCTTCAAATCGCTAAATTTAATAAAGCACTGCAATGTTTAGAAGCGGCCGTTAGGCCGCCCATTTGTATTCATCAACGCAATCAAATCGCCACCAATCCCCGCACGCCGTCGGCTTCCATGCTGGATCCGGCACCGCGCTGCACGATCTCGCCGCGTGACATCACCAGATAGCTGTCGGCCAGTTCGGCGGCGAAATCATAAAACTGCTCCACCAGCAAGATCGCCATATCGCCGCGCTGCGCCAGCTGGCGGATCACCGCGCCGATCTCCTTGATCACCGAGGGCTGGATCCCTTCGGTGGGTTCATCGAGGATCAACAACGTTGGTTTGCAGGCGAGGGCGCGGCCAATCGCCAGCTGCTGCTGCTGGCCGCCTGACAGATCGCCGCCGCGTCGCGCTTTCATCTCACGCAGCACCGGGAACAGCTGGTAGATCTCCTCCGGCACCGCTTTGGCCTGGGTGCCAGAAAAACGCGCCAGCCCCATCAGCAGATTCTCTTCTACCGTCAAACGCGGGAAGATTTCGCGCCCCTGCGGCACATAAGCGATGCCCGCCTGCACGCGCTGGTGCGGTTTGCGGCTGTTAATCACTTTATCCTGCCAGCGAATTTCGCCGGACTTAGCCGGAATCAGCCCCATCAGGCATTTCAGCAGCGTGGTTTTGCCCACGCCGTTGCGTCCGAGCAGGCAGGTGATTTCACCCGCTTTGGCCTCAAACGACAGGCCGCGCAAAATGTGGCTGCCGCCGTAATATTGATTCAGTTCCGCCACTTGCAGCATGTTAGCGCCCCAGATAAACGTCGATAACCCGATCGTCCGCTTGCACTTCGCGTAACGATCCCTCGGCCAGCACCTGGCCCTGATGCAGCACGGTCACGTGATCGGCAATGGTTTCAACAAAACCCATGTCGTGCTCAACCACCATCAGTGAATGCTTCCCGGCGAGACTGCGAAACAGCTCGGCGGTGTATTCGGTTTCGGCATCGGTCATGCCCGCCGCCGGTTCATCCAGCAGCAGCAGATGCGGGTCCTGCACCAGCAGCATACCGATTTCCAGAAACTGCTTCTGACCGTGCGATAGCAAACCGGCTTTGCGCTGACGCTCGCCGCCCAGCCGCAACAGTTTCAGTACCTCATCAATGCGATCCTGCTGCTCGCCGTTCAGCCGTGCGCGCAGGCTGGCCCACACCGATTTGTCATTTTTCAGCGCAATTTCCAGATTCTCAAACACCGTGAGCGCTTCAAATACCGTAGGTTTCTGGAATTTGCGGCCAATGCCGGCGCGCGCGATCTCCACGGGCGACATTTTAGTGAGATCGGTATCCTGGTCGTAGATCACCTGACCGTTGTCCGGTCGGGTTTTACCGGTGATCACATCCATCAGCGTGGTTTTGCCCGCGCCGTTGGGGCCGATCACGCAGCGCAGTTCACCGACGCCGATCTTCAGTGAAAGATCGGTTAGCGCGCGGAAGCCATCGAACGACACGTTGATCTTCTCCAGCTGCAACACCGGATCGCTTTGTTGGCGATGGCGATCTGAAGGATGAGGTTGGGTAAACAGGTGTTCAGTCATCACGCCTCCGGCGCAGCAGGCCAATCACGCCACGCGGCAGGAACAGCGTGACCAGGATAAACATCAGACCGAGGAAGAACAGCCAGTATTCCGGGAAGGCGACGGTAAACCAGCTCTTGGCACCGTTGACGATGGCGGCACCGAGCAGCGGACCAATCAGCGTGCCGCGTCCGCCCAGCGCCACCCAAATCGCTGCTTCAATCGAGTTGGTCGGCGACATTTCACTCGGGTTGATAATGCCGACCTGCGGTACATAGAGCGCACCCGCCAGTCCGCATAGCACCGCCGAGAGCGTCCAGACAAACAGCTTGAAGCCTTTGGGATCGTAACCGACGAACATCAGGCGATTTTCCGCATCGCGCACTGCCGTCAGCACCCGGCCAAACTTGCTGCGTGCCAGCGCGAAGCCAATGCCGAGGCTTACCAGCAGCAGCAGCACCGTGGCAACGAACAGCCCGATGCGCGTGCCGGTGGCGGTGACATTAAAGCCGAGTAGCGTGGTGAAGCCGGTAAAACCGTTGTTGCCGCCGAAGCCGGTTTCATTGCGGAAAAACAGCAGCATACCGGCGTAGGTCAGCGCCTGCGTCATGATTGAGAAGTAGACGCCTTTGATTTTTGAGCGGAAGGCGAAGAAGCCAAACACCAAGGCCAGCACACCCGGCACCAGCATGATCAGGCACAGCGCCCAGGCAAAATGCTGCGTGCCGGCCCAGAACCACGGCAGTTCGCTCCACGAAAGGAAGGACATAAACGCCGGCAAGCCGTCGCCAGATGCCTGACGCATCAGATACATGCCCATCGCATAGCCGCCGAGCGCGAAGAACAAACCGTGACCGAGCGACAGCAAACCGGCGTAACCCCACACCAGATCGAGCGCCACCGCGACCACGGCATAACAGAGAATTTTGCCAACCAGCGTCAGCGTGTAGGTGGAGATCGCCAGCGGATGCGTGGCGGGCAGCAGGGCGCAGAACGGCAGCGCCAGCAGCAGCACGGTAATCACCACGCCAAGGCTGAGGGTCAGGCGCGGCGCTTTGCGCGCCATGGTTAACGTCATTGGCTGGCTCATCAGTCAATCACCCTCCCTTTGAAGGCAAACAGGCCCTGCGGACGTTTCTGGATAAACAGTACGATCAGCACGAGGATGAGGATTTTACCCAGCACCGCGCCAATCTGCGGTTCCAGCACTTTGTTGAGAATGCCGAGACCGAATGCGGCCACCACGGTGCCCGCCAGTTGGCCGACGCCGCCCAATACCACCACGAGGAAGGAGTCGATGATGTAGCCCTGGCCGAGCTCCGGCCCAACGTTGCCGAGCTGTGATAACGCCACGCCGCCGAGTCCGGCGATGCCCGAACCAAGGCCAAACGCCAGCATATCGATGCGCCCGGTCGGTACGCCACAGCAGTCAGCCATCGCACGGTTCTGCGTCACCGCGCGTACGCTGAGGCCGAGGCGGGTTTTATTCAGCAGCAGCCAGGTCAGCCCCAGCACGGCAAACACGAACAGAATCACCGCAATGCGGTTGTACGGCAGCACCAGATTGGGCAGTAGCTGCAGCCCGCCGGAGAGCCAGCTTGGGTTAGCCACTTCCAGGTTCTGCGCGCCAAACAGCATGCGTACCAGCTGAATCAGCATCAGGCTGATGCCCCACGTCGCGAGCAGGGTTTCCAGTGGACGACCGTACAGATGGCGGATGATGGTGCGCTCCAGCAACATGCCCATGCAGGCGGTGACCAGAAACGCCACCGGCAGCGCCAGCAGCGGATACCAGGCCAGCCACTGCGGCGCAAACTGTTGAAACAGACTTTGTACAAACCAGGTGGCGTAAGCGCCGAGCATCAGCATTTCGCCGTGCGCCATATTGATCACGCCCAGCAGCCCGTAGGTGATCGCCAAACCGAGTGCCGCCAGCAGCAAAATCGATCCCAGCGACAAACCGGTAAACGCCTGGCCGAGCAGATCGCCCCACATCAGGCGCTGTTTAATCTGTTTCAGGCTGGCGGTGGCGGCGTCACGTACGTTGGCATCGGGTTCATTACTCGTCTGGGTTAAGCGGTTGAGGCTGGCCTGCATATTGGGATCGCTGGATTCACCGAGCAGTTTGACTGCTTTAAGGCGCAGCGCCGCATCCGGGCTGGCGAGTTGCAGGTTGGCTGCTGCCATCAGCAGCACCGCGTGTACCTGCGTGTCTTGCTCGCTGGCGAGGCGCTGCTCAATCAATGGCAGCAGGTCGGCGACGCCGTCGTTTTGCAGCTGTTGCGCCGCGCGTAAGCGGATCGCCGGATCCTCACTCACCAGCTGGTGGGCGGCGAGGGCGCTGGCGATCAATACGCGCAGCCGGTTATTTATAAACAGCTTTTTAGTCGCGCCGCTGGGCTGTTGCGCGCTGTCGAGCGGCTGCAATGTCTCGCCCTGTTTGCTGAACGGCTGTTGTTTTTGGTCGATGACCACAGTTTCATTGCGCAACGCGGCGAGCAGCGGCAAGCGGCTGGCCTGCGGCGCGGCGGCCCACTGTTGCAGCAGCGTGGCTTGTTGGGTGCGGCTGGCGGCCGCGAAGTCTGCGCCAGCGCCCGCCTGGGCGAGCCAGGGCAGCAGTAACAGCAGACAGCAGAGATAACGGCGAATTGTCATGGTTCTGGCCCTGATGGAGATTGAGGTCGCCATTAATGGCGACCCTACTGCACGGTTAATGTAGGGGCGCCATTTATGGCGACCGCTATCACTTACTGCGTTGATTTCACCGGATGATCGGGCTTCTTGTCGTTACCCGCGATGTACGGACTCCACGGCTGGGCGCGCACCGGTTGCTCGGTTTGCCACACCACGTTGAACTGGCCGTTCTCTTCCACTTCGCCAATCATTACCGGCTTGTGCAGATGATGGTTGGTTTTATCCATGGTCAGGGTGAAACCGTCCGGCGCTTTGAAGGTCTGGCCCGCCATCGCGGCGCGTACTTTGTCTACATCGGTGGTGCCGGCTTTCTCAACCGCCTGCGCCCACATATGCAGGCCCACGTAGGTGGCTTCCATCGGATCGTTAGTCACCACGGTATTGGCGTTCGGCAGATTGTGTGCCTTGGCATAGGCGCGGTAATCGGCAACAAACTTGGTGTTAGTGGGATTATCCACCGACTCGAAGTAGTTCCACGCCGCTAACTGACCGACCAGCGGTTTGGTGTCGATGCCGCGCAACTCTTCCTCGCCGACCGAGAAGGCGATGACCGGAATATCGGTGGCTTTAATGCCCTGGTTCGCCAGCTCTTTGTAGAACGGTACGTTGGAGTCGCCGTTAATGGTGGAGATCACCGCGGTTTTACCCCCGGCAGAGAACTTCTTAATGTTGGAGACAATGGTCTGGTAATCGCTGTAGCCAAACGGCGTATAGACCTCTTCGATGTCTTTATCCTGCACGCCTTTGGTATGCAGGAAGGCGCGCAGGATCTTATTGGTGGTGCGCGGATAAACGTAGTCGGTGCCCAGCAGGAAGAAGCGTTTAGCGCTGCCGCCATCTTCACTCATCAGGTATTCCACTGCCGGAATCGCCTGTTGGTTCGGCGCGGCACCGGTATAAAACACGTTCGGCGACATCTCTTCGCCTTCGTACTGCACCGGGTAGAACAGCAGGCCGTTCAGCTCCTCAAACACCGGCAGCACCGATTTGCGCGAGACCGAGGTCCAGCAACCGAACACCGCTGCCACTTTATCCTGCGTCAGCAGCTGACGCGCTTTCTCAGCGAACAGCGGCCAGTTAGACGCGGGATCCACCACCACCGGTTCCAGTTTTTTGCCGAGCACGCCGCCTTTGGCGTTGATCTCATCGATGGTCATCAGCGCCACGTCCTTCAGCGGCGTTTCGGAGATCGCCATGGTGCCGGAAAGCGAGGACATAATGCCCACCTTAATGGTGTCAGCAGCCTGTGCCGCGAAGGCAAAGCCCATGCTGGCGACAGAGGCAGAGAGCGCAAAAGCCTTGAGCAACGAACGTCTTTTCATCAGTAAACCCCTAACTGTGTTTATGTTGTTATTCAATGGGTTGAAGTCGAGCCTGCTGTAACATATGCAATGTAATCTTTCTGACCTCAGCCTTACTGACGGCGATGTGGTCGGTTAAAATGCGCTGCGCCTCCTCGGTCTGTTGCTGGAAAATCGCCCGTAAAATCTGGGCGTGTTCGCGGTATGTCGCCTCCATTCGGTCGTCACGGGTGAAATCGAGACGACGAATGATGCGAATCTTTTCGGTCAATTCGGCGTGAATGCGCGCCATCTCCTGATTGCCCGCAGCGGCCACCAGCGCCATGTGAAAGTCTTCATCCTGCGCGGAGACCGCTTTGCCATCGGCCTGCGGCGGCGCATCAATCCAGAAGCTTTTCAGCGCGGTAAGCATGTCGATGCATTGTGGTGCGGGCAGCGCGCACAAGCGGCGCACCGCTTCGCACTCCAGCACGGTGCGGAAGTCGTACAGCTCTTCGAAATATTCGAAGTCGAACGGCTTCACCTGCCAGCCGCTGCGGAACCACACTTCGACGTAGCCCTCGCGCTCCAGCCAGAACAGCGCCTGACGTACCGGCGTGCGGCTGACGTCCAGCCGATCGGCGATTTCGTTTTCGCTGAAGCGGTCGCCCGGCATCAGGCGGAACTCGAAAATGTCCTGCTTCAGCGCCTGATAAACCTTTTCGGCCAGCGCTTCAGGACGGCCTTTGCTACGCGGGCTCGTGTTCATGCCAACTCCTTATTCCAGCCACAGCAGGGCATCGCCCGGACTCACCGGACGTCCCGCCTGGCAGGCAATGCGTTTCACTTTGCCGGCCTGTGGCGCGACAATCGCCAGTTCCATCTTCATCGCTTCCACGATGATCAGCGTTTGACCGGCTTCCACCACGTCGCCCGGCTGTACCAGCACTTTCCAGATGTTGCCGTTCATATCGGCGCACACCGCCAGCGCATCGTCGTCGGCTTCCGCCACCTCCAGCGTCTCTTCACTGGTGAGTGGCGCGTTCTGCTCTTCCTGCGCCCACAGCGTCACTTCCTGTTCGAAGGCGGTGGACTGGCGCTGACGGAAATCGCTGATCGACGAGGCATTTTCCGCCAGGAACTGGTGATGAGCGGCGAAGTCGAATACCGTTTCTTCGATGCGCACCGTGGCGCGGCCTTCACGGAAGTCATCGCGCAGCTGCGTCAGTTCATCTTCCGTTACCGGGTAGAAGCGCACCTGATCGAAGAAGTGCAGCAGCCACGGCTCGTCGGCGGCGAACTGCGGGTTTTTGAGGAACTTGTTCCAGATCGGTAAAGTGCGGCCCACCAGCTGATAGCCGCCCGGGGAATCCATGCCGTAGATGCACATGTACATGCCGCCAATGCCGACGGTGCCTTCGGCGGTGAAGGTGCGCGCCGGGCTGTATTTGGAACTGAGCAGGCGATGGCGCGGATCGATCGGCACCGCGCACGGCGCGCCGAGATAGACATCGCCGAGACCGAGAATCAGGTAGCTGGCGTCAAAGATCGTGTCGCGCACCGCTTCGCGGCTGGCTAAACCATTAATACGCTGAATAAAATCAACGTTGTTCGGCAGCCACGGCGCGCTGGCGCGCACGGTTTCTTTGTAGCGTTCGACTGCGCCGAGCGTGGCGCTGTCTTCGAATGCCATCGGTAGCCAGACAATGCGTGACGGCACTTTCAGCTGGCTGACATCGCCCAATCCGCTTTCCAGCTCCAGCAGCAGCTGCATTAACTGTTTCTGGCTGAGGATCAGGCTGTCGTAGCGCACCTGCAATGAGCGCACGCCAGGCGACAGCTCTTCCACGCCCGGCACCGCGCGTTCACGCAGCGCATTCATCAGCAGATGCACGCGCAGACGCAGCGCCAGATCCAGCACGTTGTCGCCGTACTCAATCAGCACATATTTGTCGCCCGCCTGACGATAGACCGCCGCGGGCGTGGTGGCCGTGGCCGGTAACGCCGCCAGCAGAGTCGCGGAACCGATAGCGCTGGCCGCTAAAGAGGGCACCGCAAAGGCGGGTGCGTGCGCGCTGCGCAGGGTAGCTACGCTGTGCGCCTGGGCTTTTTCCAGCGCCACCGCTTCGTCGGCGCTGATCGGGTGGAAGCGAATTTTATCACCTGGTTTCACCTGGCCCACTTTCCACAGCTCGGCTTTAGCGATGGTCACCGGACAGACGAAGCCGCCGAGGCTGGGGCCGTCGTGCGTCAGAATCACCGGGAAGTCGCCGGTGAAGTTCACCGCGCCGATGGCATATTCGCAGTCATGCACGTTAGAGGGGTGCAGGCCGGCTTCGCCGCCGTTGGCGCGCGTCCACGTCGGTTTCGGGCCAACCAGCCGCACGCCGAGGCGGTTGGAGTTGTAGTGCACCTGCCAGTCGCTGGCAAAGAACTCATCAATCGCCGCCTGAGTAAAGAAATCCGGCGCGCCGTGCGGCCCGTACAGCACACCAATGCGCCATTCGCTGCCGTAGTGTGGCACCAGTGCACGATCGAGCGGCTGCGGTGCGCTGACCGGCGCGGGCGTGGTGCAGGCCGCCAGCTGCGGCTGGGAGATCGGCAGCATATCGGCAACGCGCAAGGTGCGTCCGGCGTGGCCGCCAAACTGGCCGAGCGAGAAGGTCGAGCGGCTGCCGAGATATTCCGGCACGTCGAAGCCGTTGCGCACCGCTAAATAGGTGCGGCAACCGTGTTGTGCGCGGCCTAATGTCAGGGTTTGTCCCGCTTTGACGCTGATAGGTTGCCAGTAGGCGATGCTGTCGCCATCAAGCGTGGCCGGGCAATCCGCACCGGTTAAGGCGATCACCGCCTCGCTGTGGAAGCGCAGCGTCGGGCCTTGCAGGGTAAATTCGAGGCCCGCAGCGCTGTCGTGGTTGCCGACAATGCGGTTCGCCAGGCGGAAGGCGAAATCGTCCATCGGGCCGGACGGCGGCACGCCGATATCCCAGTAGCCGAGGCGGCCAGGGAAATCCTGAATGCTGCTGAAGGTACCGGGTTGCAGCACTTCAATCACGCTGGCGGAGGGGGTGAAGCTGTCGAGGAAGCGCGTCCACACCTTGCCGCTGCGGAACGCCTCGGTGGCGACGATCTGGCGCAGATAGTCGAGGTTGCTGGCGATGCCGTGCAGTTGCGTGGCGTCGAGCGCCTGCTGCATTTTCGCCAGCGCCGCTTCGCGCGTTTCAGCATGCACGATCAGTTTGGCGACCATCGGATCGTAAAACGCCGAAACTTCGGTGCCGGTGTCGATCCAACCATCAACGCGCACATCGTCCGGGAAGCCAACGTGGGTCAGCACGCCGGGGCTGGGCTGGAAGTTTTTCAGCGGATCTTCCGCGTAAATGCGCACTTCGATTGACGCGCCCTGTGGGGCTTGTTGCAGCCGCGCCCAGTCGATGGCATCGCCCGCGGCGACTTTCAGCATGCACTCCACCAGATCGAGGCCGGTGACGCATTCGGTGACCGGATGTTCCACTTGAAGGCGGGTGTTCACTTCGAGGAAGTAAAAAGCATCCTGCTCGGCATCGTAGATGTATTCCACCGTACCGGCGCTGCGATAATTCACCAATTCGCCGAGGCGCACCGCCGAAGAGAGCAGCGCTTCACGCGTCGCCTGCGGCAGATTCGGTGCCGGGGTTTCTTCCACCACTTTCTGGTTGCGGCGTTGCAGCGAGCAGTCGCGTTCGCCGAGGGCGATCACTTTGCCGCTGCCGTCGCCAAAAATCTGCACTTCAACGTGGCGCGCGCGGTCGATACAGCGCTCTAAAAACACCCCTGCATCACTGAAGAACTGCTCGCCAAGACGACGCACGCTCTCCCACGCATTGCGCAGCGCATCGGCATCGGCGCAGCGCGTCAGGCCGATGCCACCGCCGCCCGCGGTGCTTTTCAGCATCACCGGATAACCGATGGTGTCGGCGGCGCTCAGCGCGTCTTCCAGTGAATTCAACAGCGGCGTGCCCGGCGTCATCGGCACGCCCGCGCTGGCGGCTAACTCACGCGCGCGGTGTTTCAGGCCAAACTCGCCAATCTGCTGCGCGGTCGGGCCGACAAAGGCGATACCGGCTTTTTCACAGGCATCGGCAAACGGCAGGCTTTCCGAAAGAAAACCGTAGCCCGGCCAGATGGCTTCGGCACCGGTTTCCTGCGCGGCGGCGAGGATTTTATCGATGCGTAAATAGCTGTCGCTGGCTTTGTCGCCGCCGAGAGCGATGGCCACATCGGCGTCTTTGACGTGGCGCGCATTGCGATCGGCATCGGAATAGACGGCAACGCTTTTCACGCCGAGGCGTTTTAAGGTGCGGATGGCACGGCAGGCAATTTCGCCGCGGTTAGCAATCAGAACGGTGCTGAACATGCTTATTTACTCCCCTGAGAAGCCAGCCAGTTGCGCCAGCCGCCAAATTCGGTAATTTCCAGCGCCTGCGACAGCACCGCCGGTTCACAGATAAAGCCTTTAACGCTGCGTCCATCGGCCAGTGTTAACGAGCCAATGCCGAGCGGGGCGGGGATTTCCGCCACGAACTCGCCAAAGCGCGCCAGCGGGATATCCCACAGCTCGACGGTGATCGCCGCACCGCTCTCGCCGCGCAGCAGGCCGGGTTTTTTGATCGGGCCATCGAGCAGGGCAAACAGGCGATAGTTGCTGGCGGTTTGTGTCTCTTCCACCAGCACCGCCTGACGCGTGGTGAGCTGGAAGTTAAGCGGCATGCCGGTGAGATGTGCGCCCACCACCGCCACGCGCACGTGATCGGCAGAAACCGGCAACGTTACCGATTCAACAGGCTGTGCTTTGCCAGTGGCGCCGAGCGGCAGCGCCATCTGCTGCTGCCAGCGGATACCGAAACCGGCCAGCGCACGATCCTGCCAGGCGGGCGCAATCAGCGTGATGCCCGCCGGTAAACCATCGGCGCGGAACGGGGCTGGCAGCGCCAGCGCGCTGAGATCGGCAAGGTTAGTGAAGTTGGTGTAGGTGCCGAACTGCGAGTTGTAGTGCACCGGCTCCTGCTGCATTTCTGCCAGCGTGTGGATGGTGGGCGAAGTCGGCACCACCAGCGCATCGAACTGCGCCAGCGTTTGCTGGATCTGGCGCGTCAGTTCGGCGCGCAGGTATTCCGCCTGATAGGCTTCCACCGCCGTATATTTCAGGCCGCTGCTGACAATGCCAAACACCACTGGGTCCATCTCTTCCGGACGATTGATCATCTCGCCCACCGCCACGGTGCGCTCGGCGACCCACGGGCCGTAATAGAGCTGCTCGGCCAGCTGGTGGAACACGGAGAAATCGATGGGATGCAGCGTCGCGCCGCCCGCTTGTAACTGCGCCAGCGCGGCCAGCCATGCGGCTTCGGCCTGCTGGTCGCCGAAGAATTCGGGCGTAGCGGGAATAGCGAAATCGGGCTGCGCTTTGAAACTGGCGGGCGCGGTATGCGGATTGCTGCGCGAATAGGCATCGCCGGCATCATAACCGCCTGCGGCCGAGGCCACGGCAAAGGCATCTTCCACCGTTAATGCGAACACGGAGATGGTGTCGTTCAGGCGGCAAGCCGGCACCACGCCGCTGGCGGAGAACCAGCCTTTGGTCGGTTTGAGGCCGACGATATTGTTGAAACCGGCCGGTACACGGCCGGAACCGGCGGTGTCGGTGCCGAGCGAGAAGCCGACCAGGCCGCGCGCCAGCACCGATGCGGAACCGGAGCTGGAGCCGCCGCTGACGTAATCTGGATTGAAGGTGTTGCTCACCGCACCAAACGGCGAACGGGTGCCGACTAAACCGGTGGCGTATTGGTCGAGGTTGGTTTTGCCAATCACTACGGCGCCCGCGGCTTTGAGCTGTGCAACGACAAAGGCATCGGCGGCGGCGGTGTAGGTGAAGGCCGGGCAGGCGGCGCTGGTCGGCCAGCCGGCGACATCAATATTGTCTTTCACTGCAAACGGTACGCCGAATAGCGGGAGCGCGGCGGGATTGCGCTGGTAGCTCGCCAGCAGCGGTTCAATTTGTGCCTGCAGCTGCGCGGGCGTGGCGAGGTAGAGCCAGGCGTTATCCTGCGGGTCGATTGCTTCGAGATGTGCCGCCAGCAGCGCGCTAATGTGCTGTGGATCCTGTTGGTAACTGCGTTGCCAATCCTGGAGCGTAAAGCCAAAGGTCGATGCCATGGGTGAATTCCAACTGGTATACAAGATGGAATTCAACAGAGCAAAGCGCGTGCCATTTTTGTAACTCGATGAAAGCGCGTAGTTAATTGATGTGTAATACGTTTTTCAGATGATAAATTGCACAGCGACGGCGCAAACCGTGCGCAATGGCGGTGCGCGAGCGTAAATTTTGTGAAGAACATGGCAAGAGGCGGTTGGCCTGGTTAGCATGAAGGAAGTCTGGCATGAGCTGGATCGCAGCACTGAGAGGAGAGCGTAATGGAGAAGTGGCGTTACTGGATGCTAGGGATCTGTCTGGTCAGCACGGCCAGCAGCGCATGGGCCGATTCGCTGGATCAGCAGCGACAGCGCTATGCGCAAATCAAGCAAGCCTGGGATAACAAACAGATGGACCAGGTGACGCAGCTGATGCCAACGCTGCAGGATTATCCGCTCTATCCGTATCTGCAATACCGGCTGCTGGCGCAGGATCTCGATCAAGAGACGCCGCTGGCGGTGAAAAACTTTATTCAACAATATCCCACGCTGCCACCGGCGCGCTCGCTCTCAACGCGCTTTGTGAATGTGCTGGCCAATCGTCAGGACTGGCAGGGCGTGCTCAGCTTCAGCCCGGATGAGCCGAAACCGGTGCAGGCGCGCTGTAACTGGTACTACGCCAAGTGGGCGACCGGGCAACAGCAAGCGGCGTTTGCCGGGGCGAAAGAGATTTGGCTGCGCGGCACCGCATTGCCAAATGACTGCGACAAGCTGTTCTCGGTATGGCAAGCCAGCGGGCAACTTTCGCCGATCACCATTCTGGAGCGCATCCGTCTGGCGATGAAAGCCGGCAATGACAGCCTGGTAAACTATCTGGCGAAAATGCTGCCGGCGGATTATCAAACCACCGCCAGCGCGCTGATTGCGCTGCAGCAGAATCCGCAAACCGTCACCACCTTTGCCAGCAGCATGGGCCCCACCGATTTCACCCGCATGGCGACCAGCTACGCTTTCGCCCGCGTGGCGCGTGAGGATATGGACAATGCGCGCATGATGATTCCGCAGCTGGTGCAGGCGCAGAAGATGAGCCAGGCCGATGAGCAGGATCTGAAAGAGACCGTGGTGTGGCGCATGATGGGCGCGGATCTCACCAGCGAGCAGGCGCGCTGGCGTGATGCGGTGGTGATGAACAGCGAATCTACCGCGCTGGTGGAGCGTCGCGTACGTCTGGCGCTGAGCCAGAACGATCGTCGTGGTCTGAATACCTGGATCGCACGTTTGCCAGTGGAAGCTAAAGAGAAAGATGAG
Organism: Enterobacter ludwigii; assembly: GCA_900068845.1. Classification (GTDB taxonomy): domain Bacteria; phylum Pseudomonadota; class Gammaproteobacteria; order Enterobacterales; family Enterobacteriaceae; genus Pantoea; species Pantoea ludwigii_A. The sequence continues at coordinate 199,525 of CEFQ01000001.1, read as the reverse complement.
TGGCAATACTGGCAGGCCGATTTGCTGCTTTCGCAGGGCCGCAAAGAGGAAGCGAACGATATTTTGCGCAAGCTGATGCAGGCGCGCGGCTTCTATCCGATGGTGGCGGCGCAGCGTCTTGGCGTCGAGTATCCGTTGCAGGTCGATAAGGCACCGGCAGCGGACAACAGCGTGGTGCAGGGTGCCGAGATGGCGCGCGTGCGCGAGCTGATGTATTGGGGATTGGATAACCTGGCGCGCAGCGAATGGGCCAATCTGATCGCCAGCAAAACCCATGCGCAGCAGCAGATGTTGGCGCGTTACGCCAACGAGCAGGATTGGTGGGATCTCAGCGTGCAGGCCACTATCACCGCGAAAATGTGGGATAGCCTGAAAGAGCGCTTCCCGCTGGCGTGGCAAAATCTTTATCAGCAATACACCAGCGATAAAGGCATTCCACCGAGTTACGCGATGGCGATTTCGCGTCAGGAGAGCGCGTGGAACCCAAAAGCGCGTTCACCGGTGGGCGCCAGCGGATTAATGCAGGTGATGCCCGGCACGGCCACGCATACCGTGAAGATGTATAACATTCCCGGCTATGTAAACAGCAGCCAGCTACTGGATCCGCAGACCAATATTCAGATCGGTACGCAGTATCTGGAGTATGTCTATCAGCAGTTTGGGCAGAACCGCATCTTCGCCTCGGCCGCTTATAACGCGGGCCCGGGACGCGTGCGCAGCTGGCAGAAAACCAGTGGGGGCAATCTGGATGCCGTGGCGTTTATCGAGACCATTCCGTTCTCAGAAACGCGTGGCTACGTGAAAAATGTGCTGGCCTACGATGCCTATTACCGTTACTTCATGGGCAAACCGGACAAGATTCTCGCCGACAGTGAGTGGAATCGCCAGTATTGACTGTGCTATGCTTCCGTACTCGTTAATGAGTACGGAAGCCCTTCATGAGCCCACCCCTTTCTTCCCAGCCGGAATCGGCTCAGCCTGTTGAAGATAACTGGCTGCGTTTTATCGAACTGATGCAAAACGCCTTTGCCGATGGCGTGGCGCTGCCGTTGTTACACCTGATGATGACGCCGGATGAACGTGAATCCTTTGGTACGCGTTTGCGCATTATTGAAGAGTTGATGAACGGCGATTTGAGTCAGCGTGAACTGAAGAATGAGTTGGGCGTCGGCATCGCCACCATTACGCGCGGCTCCAATAGTCTGAAAGAAGCGCCGCCAGAGCTAAAACGCTGGCTGGAAGCGCGTCTCGGCCGCGATTAACGCTGGCTGTACAGCGGATGCGTGAACGGACATAGCGCCAAAATTAACGCCTGATGATAGACGCTGGAGCGGCTCAGCAGGCCGTGCGTAAAGGCACCGATCGCGCCACCTTTGTGTTTGATATTCTCCACGCCGGTTAAGCGTGCCATCTCATCACCCAATTCATGCCCGGCCGCTAAGCCAGCCACAACAATCGGCGGCAGCGTAAAGCTGGCCGAACGCGATTCCCCGCGCTGCTGCGCGTTTTCAATCACCATCCATGCAAAGGCGCAATCGCCTTCAATGCCCGCTTCAATCGCCACCCAATAATCGGCCTGCGGACGTTCCTGACGGGCGTTGGTTACGCGTTGACGTGCGCCAGTTCGCGTTTCGGCATCACTGAGTGGCTGGGCTGCAACGCCGCTCTCGACCTCAACCCCTTCAATGTGGCAGGATCCTTCGCCGAAAACGTCGTTGAACGCCTGAGCAATCGCGCGAATTTTTGCCGGGTTGATGGTGGCTGCGACAACGTGGTACATAATTGGTTGAACCCTCGAGGCAAATTTGTCGCAGTATAACGGAAATTAAGCATGCTACAGGTCTATCTTGTTCGTCACGGTGAAACGGTATGGAATGCGGCTCGACGCATTCAGGGGCAGTCTGACAGCCCGTTAACGGAAAAAGGTGAGCAGCAGGCGCATCAAGTGGGCGAGCGCGTGAAATCGCTGGGCATTACCCACGTGATTGCCAGCGATTTAGGGCGTACACGTCACACGGCAGAAATTATCGCCGACGCGTGTGGCTGCACCGTTACGCTCGATGCGCGTCTGCGTGAGCTCAACATGGGCTGCCTGGAACAACGTCCACTCGATGGTTTAACGGAAGAAGAGGAAAACTGGCGCAAAACGCTGGTGGATGGCACCACGGCGGGGCGTATCCCGGGTGGCGAATCAATGGCGGAGATGGCGGCGCGTATGCATGAAGCGCTGAATGCGCTGCTGGAATTGCCTGCTGGCAGCCGTCCGCTGATTGTCAGCCACGGTATGGCGCTCGGCGTGCTGGTCAGCACTATTCTCGGCTTGCCTGCGCATGCGGAACGGCGTTTGCGTCTGCGCAACTGCTCGATCTCTCGCGTGGATCATCAGCAGAGCGCATGGCTGGCGGCCGGTTGGGTGGTGGAGACGGCGGGCGATGTCTCGCATCTGGATGCGCCCGCGCTGGATGAGTTGCAGCGCTAAACGTGTGGTCGCCAGGAATGGCGACCCTACTGATATGACTAATTATGTTGCGGACGAATCGGAATCAGGTATTCGCAGCGGATTTCCGTTGGCGGCTCGCTGCGCTTCTTGCCGCCGTGCGTGAAGAAGCGCTCGATGTCTTGCCCCTGACGACGCACTAAACCGAGCGTTGGCATGCAGGTTCCGTACAGCAGCAGGATGAATTCACCCAAGGCGCTACGCGCACCATTGTAGGTAAACTGCACGTAATCCCCGGCTTCCAACACCACGCTCTGATTCGACTGCATGCTTTTTGCCAGCTGATCGGCGGGCACTGCAGTGGTGTAGAGAATCTCTTGCTCATCATCCTTTTCATGGCTGGCACGTACCTGATGCAGGCCATACAGCACCGGCGGCACCGTGTCGGTTTCCAGCAGGAACTGCTTCCAGAAATGCATGCGCATCTCATCGCGGTAGGTGGAAATCTGTTCCAGCGTGCAAGAGTAGCTCTGCGTTTGACCGACCAGCACCGTTTCCGGCAGCGTGACAAATTGGGCTTCCGGGATGCTGTTATCGTCGAGACGAATCGGCGGGCGAATGCCAAACGAGTTCCACTCCGATGAGCGACGATACCAGGCGGGCGTTTGATTGAACTGCTTTTTGAACGCACGGGTAAACGTTTGCTGTGAATCGAAGCGATATTGTAGAGCGATGTCGAGGATTGGCCGACTGGTCAGGCGTAGCGCCACCGCGGCTTTCGACAGCCTACGCGCGCGAATATACGCGCCAATGGCGTGGCTGGTTACTTCCTTGAACATCCGCTGCAGATGCCATTTGGAATAGCCTGCTTTCTGCGCAACGTTATCTAATGAAAGCGGTTGATCCAGATGGCTCTCCAGCCAGACAAGCAAATCGCGAATGATACCGGCTTGGTCCATAAAACATCCTCATAACTCTCTGGTGGCGCAACTATGAAGTCGTCGAATAATAGCACGAAATGCACAAAAGCGTGGGGGCGGTTTGCTAATCGAGTGTGCTAAATCAATGCGGGTTAAAACCCGTTTAGGTTTGGTTCTCGGTTCGATTGACAGTACATTACAGTCTCATCTATTCGATTGGCAATGGTAACTCAATGACAATAGCTCGTATTCTTATAATCACGCTGGCAACTTATGTGTTCAGCGCTGGCGTTCAGGCCGAAGAAATCGGCTCAGTTGACACGGTGTTCAAGATATTTGGTCCCGACCATAAAATCGTGGTCGAAGCCTTCGATGATCCCGATGTAAAAAATGTAACCTGTTATATCAGCCGGGCAAAAACCGGCGGAATTAAAGGGGGATTAGGTTTAGCGGAAGACACGTCCGACTCGGCCATCTCCTGTCAACAGGTGGGACCGGTAGAGCTTAGCGAGAAAATCGCACAAGGCAAGGCGCAGGGTGAAGTGGTATTCAAAAAACGTACATCGCTGGTGTTTAAGAAGTTGCAGGTGGTACGTTTCTTTGACCAGAAACGTCATGCGCTGGTGTATTTAAGCTACTCCGATAAGGTGGTCGACGGCTCGCCGAAGAATGCGCTGAGTGCCGTGCCGATTATGCCGTGGCATTAATACAGGCATAAAAAAACGCCCTGACGGGCGTTTTTTCTTTCAACTCAACTCTTAATCCTGCAGTTCGCCGCAGAAGCGGTAACCTTCGCCGTGAATAGTGGCGATGATTTCTGGCGTGTCTGGCGTGGATTCGAAATGCTTACGGATGCGGCGGATGGTGACATCAACGGTGCGGTCATGCGGTTTCAGCTCGCGACCGGTCATCTTCTTCAGCAAATCGCCACGCGTTTGAATTTTGCCTGGATTCTCGCAGAAGTGCAGCATGGCGCGGAATTCACTGCGCGGCAGCTTGTACTGATCGCCGTTCGGGCTGATCAGTGAACGGCTGTTAATATCCAACTCCCAGCCGTTAAAGCGATAGCTTTCAACCTGGCGGCGCTCTTCACTCGGCATGGCCAGATTCATGGTGCGCGACAGCAAATTGCGGGCACGAATCGTCAACTCACGCGGGTTGAAGGGTTTGGTAATGTAATCATCGGCACCAATTTCCAGACCGAGAATTTTATCCACTTCATTATCACGACCTGTCAGGAACATCAGCGCAACGTTTGCTTGTTCACGCAGTTCGCGTGCTAACAGCAAACCGTTTTTACCTGGCAGGTTAATATCCATAATCACCAGATTGACGTCATTTTCCGTCAAAACCTGATGCATCTCGGCGCCGTCGGTGGCTTCATAGACCACGTAACCTTCTGCCTCAAAAATACTTTTGAGGGTGTTACGCGTGACCAGTTCGTCTTCAACGATAAGAATGTGCGGGGTCTGCATGTTTCGCTACCTAAAATTTGCCAACAAATCGAAAACAGGGCGTACGACGGTTACGCTATTTTGCTGTAACCGGTATACGAAATAATCTTCGGAATACACCATCCATCTACGTCAACTTCAGTGTTAGCTCAGCCAGTCAGGATGGATATTTGCACGCCCCGAGGATATCGGACAGGCGCTCATCCTAACCGTATTAACAGCAACCTAACAGCACCAACAACAACCGATAAGCATAAAAACAACGCTTCGTTGACTTATATCAAATGCAAGTGTAGCACGTTAACACTTTTATGAAAAACTTCTCCAGGATTGCTAGTTTAGCTCACAAAAAGCAGCATTTTTGCTACATTTATACCTTATACAATCAAAACTGAAACCCGCGGAAAATTATATTTTAATAATATGAAAGAAAAGGGTTTTATATTAAATAGGCCTTATAATTTCGCTTATGCCCGCGAATTTCTACGCTCGCTGGATTTATCCCTCTTTTAACATCGTTAACATCTTATTTTCTCTGTTAAGCGCATTTGGTATTTTCTCGCCTGCATGCCAACATAATGCGAGTTGTTAACAGTTCGATGGAAAAATCATGCATTTCCCCTTAATCCTTGTCTCTCCCGCCCGTCCGGAAAATATCGGTGCGGCTGCCCGTGCCATGAAAACAATGGGATTCAGCGAGCTGCGCATTGTCGCGAGTGATGCCTGGCAAGATCCTGCCGCGCGTCGTGTCGCGCACGGGGCCGGTGAGATCCTTGATAACATCAAGACCTTTGCCACGCTGAGCGAGGCGCTGAAAGATGTCGACTTCTCAGTGGCGACCACTGCTCGCAGCCGTGCGAAGTTCCGCTATTACGCCACGCCGACGCAGGTCGAAAACATCCTGCAGGAGAAGCGCCAATGGCTGAGCCGTATCGCGCTGGTGTTTGGCCGTGAAGACAGCGGCTTAACCAATGAGGAGCTGGATCAGGTCGATCTGTTAACCGGCATTCCAATGGCAAATGATTATCCGTCGCTGAATCTTGGCCAGGCGGTGATGGTGTATTGCTATCAACTCTCGGCACTCAATCAGATCGCGGCTGAGACCGCGGAAGTGGCGAATGAGCATCAGCTGCAAGCATTACGTCAACGCTTTCATCAGTTGCTGGTCAGGTTGGAGGTCAGCGATGACGTGAAAATGGCTGACTGGATTGACCAACGTATCGGTCTGCTGGAACAGCGTGACAGTGCCATGCTGCATCGCTTGTTACACGATGTAGAAAAAAAACTTATAGATAATTGCTCGGATAATTCCTGAGTTGCTAGTGACAGATCGGGGAAACCGCGTCATCCGCTGAACGATTCCGATACGAATCGCGCCAGCAAGCGCAGCACTGCGCAGCGGACAGCGCGGCGCGGCTAAGACAAATTCGTTGACTTAACGTGCGCTTTGCTTTACTTCTGGAAGGCAGACGGACAAGACAAAGACAGACAGAAAAAAATCTAAATGCGTAAACTCAGCCTGAACACCACAATTATTATTACCACCATTACCACAGGTAACGGTGCGGGCTGACGCATACAGGAAAAACAAAGAAAAAAGCCCGCACCTAAACAGTGCGGGCTTTTTTTTCGGCAAAAATTCAGGAGAGCTTCAAATATGCGAGTGCTGAAATTCGGCGGAACCTCAGTAGCCAATGCGGATCGTTTTCTCCGTGTGGCGGACATTCTGGAAAGCAATGCACAACAGGGACAGGTCGCGACCGTTCTCTCTGCACCAGCAAAAATTACTAACCATCTGGTGGCAATGATTGAGAAAACCATCAGCGGCCAGGACACGTTACCGAATATCAGCGATGCCGAACGTATTTTTGCCGACCTGCTGCAAGGCTTGCGTGACGCGCAGCCAGGCTTTGATTATGACGGACTGAAAACCCGCGTTGAGCTGGAGTTTGCGCAGCTGAAGCAAGTGCTGCACGGTATCAGCCTGCTGGGCCAATGCCCGGACGCCGTCAACGCCGCCATCATCTGCCGTGGCGAGAAACTGTCTATTGCCATTATGGAAGCGCTGCTGCAGGCGCGCGGCCACAAAGTGACCGTTATCGATCCGGTGGAGAAACTGCTGGCGATTGGTCATTACCTCGAATCCACCGTCGATATTGCCGAATCCACGCGTCGCATCGCTGCCAGCCAGATTCCGGCGGATCACTTTATTCTGATGGCTGGTTTCACTGCCGGCAATGAGAAGGGCGAGTTAGTGGTACTGGGCCGTAACGGCTCTGACTACTCTGCCGCCGTGTTGGCTGCTTGCTTGCGTGCGGACTGTTGTGAAATCTGGACTGACGTCGACGGCGTGTATACCTGCGATCCGCGTCAGGTGCCGGACGCGCGCTTACTGAAATCGATGTCGTATCAGGAAGCGATGGAGCTCTCCTACTTCGGCGCCAAAGTTTTGCATCCTCGCACTATCGCGCCGATCGCCCAGTTCCAGATTCCTTGCCTGATCAAAAATACCGCTAACCCGCAAGCGCCGGGTACCTTGATCGGTGGTGAAGGCGAGCTGGATGAAAATCCGGTTAAAGGCATCACCAACCTGAATAACATGGCGATGTTCAACGTTTCGGGTCCGGGCATGAAAGGCATGGTGGGCATGGCGGCACGCGTCTTCGCGGCGATGTCACGCACCGGCATTTCGGTGGTGCTGATCACCCAATCTTCTTCGGAATACAGCATCAGCTTCTGCGTACCGCAAAGCGAGCAGGCGCGGGCGCGTCGCGTGCTGGAAGAGGAGTTCTATCTGGAGCTGAAAGATGGCTTACTCGATCCGCTGGACGTGCTGGAACAGCTGGCGGTGATTTCGGTGGTTGGCGATGGCATGCGTACGCTGCGCGGCATCTCGGCCAAATTCTTCTCGGCGCTGGCGCGCGCGAATATCAATATTGTGGCAATTGCTCAGGGCTCGTCTGAGCGCTCCATCTCGGTCGTCGTGAGCAACGATGAAGTCACCACCGGCGTACGTGTGGTGCACCAGATGCTGTTCGCCACCGATCAGGTGATTGAAGTGTTCGTGGTGGGCGTCGGCGGTGTTGGCGCGGCGCTGCTGGATCAGCTGCATCGTCAGCAGACGTGGCTGAAACAGAAGCATATCGATCTGCGCGTGTGCGGTATCGCTAACTCGCGTGCGTTGTTAACCAACGTGCATGGTATCGATCTCAGCAACTGGAAGGCGGAACTCAGCGAAGCCAAAGAGCCGTTCAATCTGGGGCGTCTGATTCGTTTGGTGAAGGAGTATCATTTGCTGAACCCGGTGATCGTCGATTGTACCTCTAGCCAGGCGGTCGCCGATCAATATGCGGATTTCCTCGGCGAAGGGTTCCACGTAGTGACGCCGAATAAAAAGGCCAATACCTCGTCGTGGAATTACTACCAGCAGATGCGTGCGGCCGCAGAGAAATCGCGCCGTAAGTTCCTGTATGACACCAACGTCGGCGCCGGTTTGCCGGTGATCGAAAACCTGCAAAACCTGATGAATGCCGGTGATGAACTGATCAAGTTCTCCGGTATTCTCTCGGGCTCGCTCTCCTTTATCTTCGGCAAGCTCGATGAAGGCGTTTCGCTGTCGGAAGCGACCAAAATGGCACGTGAGATGGGCTTTACCGAGCCGGATCCGCGTGACGATCTCTCCGGCACGGATGTGGCGCGGAAGCTGCTGATTCTGGCGCGTGAAGCCGGGCATCAGCTGGAGCTGAGCGATATCGACATCGAACCGCTGCTGCCCGCCAGCCTGACGGATATCGCCGACGTTGAGCAGTTTATGCAACGTCTGCCAGAACTGGATAACGCCTTTGCCGCGCGCGTTGCCAAAGCACGTGACGAAGGTAAAGTATTACGCTTTGTTGGCGCGATTGAAGAAGGCGGCGTCTGCAAAGTGAAGATTGATGCGGTGGACGGCAACGATCCGCTGTACAAAGTGAAAAACGGTGAGAATGCACTGGCATTCTACAGCCGCTACTATCAGCCAATCCCGCTGGTTCTGCGTGGATATGGTGCAGGGAATGATGTCACAGCGGCTGGCGTGTTTGCCGACCTGTTGCGTACGCTGTCGTGGAAGTTGGGAGTTTGATGATGGTAAAAATTTATGCACCGGCCTCAATAGGTAACGTTAGCGTCGGCTTTGATGTGCTGGGCGCAGCGGTTTCGCCGGTGGATGGCGCCTTGCTAGGTGACTGCGTTTCCGTGGAAGCTGCCGACAGCTTTAGCCTGGTGAACTCCGGGCGCTTTGTCAGCAAACTGCCGACCAACCCGCAGGAAAATATTGTTTATCAGTGCTGGGAACGTTTTTGCCAGGCAATTGGTAAGCAGGTTCCCGTGGCGATGACGCTGGAAAAGAATATGCCGATCGGTTCCGGTCTCGGCTCAAGCGCCTGCTCGGTGGTGGCTGGCCTGATGGCGATGAACGAATTCTGTGGCAAGCCGCTGAACGATACCGAACTGCTGGCGCTGATGGGCGAGCTGGAAGGGCGTATTTCCGGCAGCGTGCATTACGATAACGTGGCGCCATGCTTCCTCGGCGGCGTGCAGCTGATGATTGAAGAGAACGGCATTATTAGCCAGGAGGTGCCGTGTTTTGACGAATGGCTGTGGGTAATGGCGTATCCGGGCATCAAAGTCTCCACTGCCGAAGCGCGCGCCATTTTGCCGGCGCAATACCGCAAAGAAGATGCCATCAAACATGGTCGCTTGCTGGCTGGCTTTATTCACGCCTGTCATACGCGTCAGCCTGGGCTTGCGGCTAAACTTATGCAGGATGTTATCGCGGAGCCATATCGCACCAAACTGCTGCCAGGCTTCGCCGATGCGCGTAAAGCGGCGCAGGATATTGGCGCGCTGGCGTGCGGCATTTCGGGTTCCGGCCCGACACTTTTCGCCGTTTGCAACGAGATGGCAACGGCACAGCGGATGGCGGACTGGCTACGCCAGCACTATCTGCAGAATGAAGAAGGTTTCGTCCACATCTGCCGTCTTGATACGGCTGGCGCACGTAAATTGGGATAACGCATGAAACTCTACAACCTTAAGGATCACAACGAGCAGGTTAGTTTTGCTCAGGCCGTTAAACAGGGCCTCGGCTCGCAGCAAGGGCTGTTTTTTCCGCTCGAACTGCCGGAATTTGAACTGACCGATATCGATGCCATGCTGGAGATGGATTTCGTCAGCCGCAGCAGCAAAATTCTGTCTGCCTACATTGGTGATGAGATTGCCGCGCATCAGCTGGCTGAGCGCGTGAAAAACGCCTTTGCTTTCCCGGCGCCCGTGGCAAAGGTCAGCGAAGATGTTGCTTGTCTGGAACTGTTCCACGGTCCAACGCTGGCATTCAAAGACTTCGGCGGCCGCTTTATGGCGCAGATGCTCTCGTATGTGAGCGGCGCGGATGAGCAGATCACCATTCTGACCGCCACTTCAGGCGATACCGGCGCTGCCGTTGCACATGCGTTTTATGGCATGGAAAACGTGCGTGTGGTGATTCTTTATCCGCAGGGCAAAATCAGCCCGCTGCAGGAAAAACTGTTCTGTACGCTGGGCGGGAACATCGAAACCATCGCGGTTGAAGGCGATTTCGATGCGTGTCAGGCGCTGGTTAAGCAGGCGTTTGATGATGAAGAGCTGAAGAAGGCGATTGGCCTGAACTCGGCGAACTCCATCAACATTAGCCGTCTGCTGGCGCAGATTTGCTACTACTTCGAAGCGGTGGCGCAACTGCCACAAGAAAAACGCAACCAGCTGGTGGTGTCCGTGCCGAGCGGTAACTTTGGTGACCTGACGGCGGGTCTGCTGGCGAAATCGCTGGGTCTGCCGATCAAGCGTTTTATCGCCGCGACCAATGCTAACGACACCGTGCCGCGCTTCCTCGGCAACGGCGCTTGGCAGCCAAACGCCACGGTAGCAACATTATCGAACGCGATGGATGTGAGCCAGCCGAACAACTGGCCGCGCGTGGAAGAGCTGTTCCGTCGCAAAACCTGGCGTTTGACCGATCTGGCGTACGGCGCGGTTTCTGATGAAACCACCCAAACCACCATGCGCGAGCTGGCAGAAATGGGTTATATCTCTGAACCGCATGCGGCAATTGCTTATCGTCTGCTGCGCGATAACTTGCAAGAAGGCGAATATGGCCTGTTCCTTGGCACGGCGCATCCAGCGAAGTTTAAAGAGAGCGTGGACGAGATCCTGGGTCAGGATCTGCCGCTGCCGAAAGAGTTGGCCGAGCGCGCCGATTTGCCGCTGCTGTCGCACAATCTGAAAGGCGATTTCGCTGAGCTGCGGGCGTTTTTACTGAAGTAAGTGCTGTCTGGGGGAAGTGCTCGCTGACGTAAGTGCTGGCTGTCCCCCTCCTCGGTCCTCCCCCATAAATGGGGGAGGAAGATGCTGCCATATGTGAGTGCTGAAGTGGCATGTGGCAGCGTCTCCTTCCCCCGCAAGCGGGGGAAGGTCGGGATGGGGGAATGCGAGCACAATCCAGGAAAAGCGGCTTCCTTATTTCTGCTCGCGGCGTTTAAACACCAGCTCATTATCTTTGCTTTCTGCCGCATCAAAGAAATAACCGTCCACATCAAACTTCTTCAGCTGTTCTGGCTTGGTCAGGCGCTGCTGAATCACATAGCGACTCATCAAGCCACGCGCTTTCTTGGCGTAGAAGCTGATGACTTTAAATGTGCCGTTCTTCTCATCCAGGAACACCGGCTTGATCAACTCGGCGTTGAGCTTCTTCGGCTTGATGGCTTTGAAATACTCATCGGATGCCAGATTGATCAGCACCTCATCGCCTTGCTCAGCAATCGCCTCGTTGAGCTTCTCTGTCAGCAGATCGCCCCAGAAGCCGTAAAGGTCTTTCCCGGCCGGATTCGCCAGCTTAATCCCCATCTCCAGACGATAGGGCTGCATTAAATCGAGTGGACGCAGCAAGCCATATAAGCCGGAGAGCATGCGCAGGTGCTGCTGGGCAAAGTCAAAATCGCCGTCGCTGAAGGTTTCTGCCTGCAAACCGGTGTAGACGTCACCTTTGAACGCCAGAATCGCCTGACGGGCATTCTCCAGCGAGAAGGGCGGCTGCCATTGGTTAAAACGGTCGGCATTCAGGTGCGCCAGCTTGTCGCTGATGCCCATCAATGAGCTGATTTGCGCCGGGGAAAGATCGCGCGCCACGTCAATTAATTGGTGTGATTTTTCTAACAGCGCCGGTTGGGTAAAACGTTGAGTCGCCAGCGGGCTTTCATAGTCCAGTGTCTTCGCTGGCGAGATAACCATCAGCATCGTGTACGTCCTCTTTGACCCGCAGGTTTATCAGGGAATTGAAGGGAAAATTGTCGCAAGGAGTGTAGCAAAAAAGCGGCATGGATCGGCAAATCACTGCCATTTGTTAGCGCTATCGTAAAGGGCACTTCGTGGTGTTGCGCCGTCACTTGTGCGTGATATTATCGCAACAGCCTTTTACACCCTGACAGTCAACCTAAGAGAAAGAGAACCATGACGGACAAACTTACTTCCTTGCGTCAGCTGACTACTGTGGTCGCCGACACCGGTGATATTGCGGCGATGAAACTGTATCAGCCGCAAGACGCTACCACGAACCCTTCTTTGATTCTCAACGCCGCTCAAATCCCTGAATACCGCAAACTGATTGACGAAGCTATTACCTGGGCACGTCAGCAGAGCAGCAATAAAGAAGATCAGCTGGCGCTGGTTTCTGACAAGCTGGCCGTCAACATTGGTCTGGAAATTCTCAAATTGATCCCAGGTCGCATCTCGACTGAAGTCGATGCGCGCCTCTCTTACGACACTGAAGCGAGCATCGCTAAAGCGCGTAGCCTGATCAAACTGTACAACGATGCTGGCATCAGCAATGACCGTATCCTGATCAAACTGGCCTCAACCTGGCAGGGCATCCGTGCTGCTGAGCAGCTGGAAAAAGAAGGCATCAACTGTAACCTGACGCTGCTGTTCTCCTTCGCACAGGCGCGTGCATGTGCGGAAGCGGGCGTGTTCCTGATCTCGCCATTCGTTGGCCGTATCCTCGACTGGTACAAGCAGAATACCGACAAGAAAGAGTACGCCGCACACGAAGATCCAGGCGTAGTGTCTGTGGCTGAAATCTACAACTACTACAAGCAGCACGGTTATGAAACCGTGGTAATGGGCGCGAGCTTCCGTAACGTCGGCGAAATCATTGAGCTGGCTGGCTGCGACCGTCTGACCATTTCTCCGGGCCTGCTGAAAGAGCTGGCTGAGAGCGAAGGTACCGTTGAGCGTAAACTGAGCTACACCGGCGAAGTGAAAGCGCGTCCAGCGAAGATGACTGAAGCTGAGTTCTTCTGGCAGCACAACCAGGATCCAATGGCCGTGACCAAACTGGCTGAAGGTATCCGCAACTTTGCCATCGATCAGGGCAAACTTGAGAAGATGATCGCCGAACTGCTGTAAGGTGATGTGCCGTGGCGGCGACCTGCTGCCACGGTTTTACGTTTTTTCCTCACTTCTTGTATTATCCTTTTACTTCTCACGTCATTTGCTGCCTTGCAGCTAACCACAGCGATAACTCTATGGATACTTTACGTATTGGCTTAATTTCTGTTTCCGATCGTGCTGCTAACGGCATCTATCAGGATCAGGGCATTCCGGCATTAGAAAGCTGGCTCACTGCCGCGCTGGCGACGCCGTTTGAAATTGAAACGCGTCTGGTGCCGGATGAGCAGCCGATGATTGAACAGGCGATCTGCGAGCTGGTCGATGAGCTGTTCTGTCATTTGGTACTCACCACCGGCGGCACCGGACCCGCGCGACGCGATGTCACGCCGGATGCCACGCTAGCCGTCGCCGATCGTGAAATGCCGGGGTTCGGCGAGCAGATGCGCCAAATTAGCCTGCAGTTTGTGCCAACGGCCATTTTGTCGCGCCAGGTTGGCGTGATTCGCAAACAATCGCTGATCCTCAATCTACCGGGCCAGCCAAAATCAATTAAAGAGACGCTGGAAGGGCTTAAAGCCGAAGATGGCACCGTAAAAGTGCCAGGTATTTTTGCCGCTGTACCCTATTGTTTACAGCTATTGGAAGGACCATATGTGGAAACCAATAGCGATGTCGTAGCAGCTTTTCGTCCTAAAAGTGCCCGTCGTGAGACAAATAACTAAAAATCGGCGTTTTCAGGCATAAAATCCAGCGGCACTGGTGTGGCAAAAAATTGACGATATAGTAATCCATTCTTTACATGCCCTTTATTTAGCCTCTGGATACCGCTGGATTATGGATACGCACGCAACGCGTCGACTCAACGGGCAGGACTATAAAACCCTGTCGCTGGCTGCCCTTGGCGGGGCGCTGGAATTCTACGACTTCATCATTTTCGTTTTCTTCGCCGCGGTGATCGGTGAGCTGTTCTTCCCGCCAGACATTCCTGAATGGCTGCGTCAGGTGCAGACGTTCGCCATCTTTGCTGCCGGTTATCTGGCGCGTCCGTTAGGCGGCATTATCATGGCGCACTTTGGTGACAAAGTGGGGCGTAAAAAGATGTTCAGCCTCAGCATTCTGCTGATGGCGCTGCCCACGCTGGCGATGGGCGCGCTGCCCACTTATGCCAGCATCGGCATCGCTGCGCCGTTGTTGATGCTGCTAATGCGTGTGCTGCAAGGCGCGGCCATTGGCGGTGAAGTGCCAGGCGCATGGGTATTTGTCGCCGAACATGTTCCCGAGAAACGCATCGGCTTTGCCTGCGGCACGCTGACGGCGGGCTTAACCGCGGGCATTTTGCTGGGTTCGCTGGTGGCGACCGTGCTGAACACCACGCTATCACCGGCGGCGATTCGCGATCATGGCTGGCGCATTCCCTTCTTCCTCGGCGGCATTTTTGGCCTGCTGGCGATGTATTTACGCCGCTGGCTGCATGAAACGCCGGTGTTCCAGCAGATGCAGCAGCGTAAGGCGCTGGCCGATAAACTGCCGCTGCAAACCATCCTGGCCAGCCACAAGCGCGGCATTGTGATTTCGATGCTGCTTACCTGGCTGCTATCGGCCTGCATCGTGGTGGTGATTTTGATGGCACCGACGTTGATGCAAAAACAGCACGGCATTCCCGCCGCGCTCAGCCTGCAAGCCAACAGTTTCGCTACCATCCTGCTGCTGCTGGGCTGCGTTATCGCCGGATGGCTGGTGGATCGCTTCGGCGCGGCGCGAACCCTGATGGTGGGCTCGCTGCTGCTGGCCGTGGGCAGCTGGAACTTCTTCCATCAGCTTGGCGGCACGCCGCAAATGTTGTTTGTCTGGTATGGCTTAGCGGGATTAAGCGTTGGCGTGGTAGGCGTAGTGCCGTTTGTCATGGTGCGCGCGTTTCCGGCACCGGTGCGTTTTACCGGCATCTCATTCTCTTACAATGTCGCCTACGCGATTTTTGGCGGTCTGACGCCGATTAGCGTGACGCTGATGATGAGCCTGACGCCAATGGCGCCGGCATGGTATGTGCTGGCGCTGGCGGTCATTGGCTTTATGGTGGGCATCTGGCTGTGGCGCGATAGCCGTCAGCAGCATGCGCAGTTGGATATGTCGCTGCACTCGTCCTAACAAAAACGGAGCCCATCGGCTCCGTTTTTTTATTCGCCAATCGGCAAAATTGTGCGACCAAATTTCTCGTTCAACACCTCGCCCATCGCCAGATAGAACGCGCTTGATCCGCAAATGATGCCTATCCAGCCGGCAAAACGCAGCAGCCCTGCGTTGTCGGTCAGGTGTCCGATCGCCAACAGCGCAAACAGCAGCGTAAGGCTGGCAAAGATAAACTGCAGCATTTTCGGTGAGTTAAGAGTGCCGAAGAACAGGAATGCGGTGAACACGCCCCACAGCCCGAGGTAGGCGCCAAGGAAGTGGCCATCGGCCGCTGCTGCCAGCCCCAGTTTCGGCAGCAGCAGAATGGCCACCAACGTTAACCAAAAGCTGCCGTAAGAGGTGAAAGCGGTGAGGCCGAACGTGTTGCCTTTCTTATACTCCAGCAGCCCGGCAAAGATTTGCGCGATGCCGCCGTAGAAAATACCCATCGCCAGGATGATCACATCCATCGCAAACAGGCCGGTGTTATGTAAGTTGAGCAGGATGGTGGTCATACCGAATCCCATCAGGCCCAACGGGGCGGGATTCGCCAGCGTGGTGTTGCTCATAATTCCTCAGAAGCCGCGTTTAAATGTGGTGAGTTGTTTTCGCTACGCAACCGCTGAAGGCCGCGAGGCGCTGCATAATAAGCGGCCTCTTTTTGGCCAACTTTGATCTGAATCGACCAGAGAATGAAATTTTTTTTAGTTTTAACCCTTGATGCGCATCGAACCGGCCCCATTTACTTGTCATCGAGCGTTGTGAGGCAGCAAAAAAAAGCCTGCTTCAGCAGTTGAAAGTGGTCAGTTTGACCGCATCTCTGTTTCACAACCCTAATTGGCAAAGAATTTAAGTGGGAGATGTTTAGATGGGTAAGATTATTGGTATTGACTTGGGTACAACCAACTCATGTGTTGCAGTTATGGATGGTGGTAAAGCACGCGTGCTGGAAAACGCCGAAGGCGATCGCACCACGCCGTCGATCATTGCGTATGCACAGGATGGCGAAACTCTGGTAGGTCAACCGGCTAAACGTCAGTCTGTGACCAACCCGCAGAATACCCTGTTCGCGATCAAGCGCCTGATTGGCCGTCGCTTCCAGGACGAAGAAGTACAGCGTGATATTAAAATCATGCCATACAAAATCATCGGCGCGGATAACGGCGATGCGTGGCTGGATGTGAAAGGCCAGAAAATGGCACCGCCGCAGATCTCTGCTGAAGTGCTGAAAAAAATGAAGAAAACCGCGGAAGATTTCCTCGGTGAAGCAGTAACCGAAGCGGTTATCACCGTTCCAGCCTACTTCAACGATGCGCAGCGTCAGGCAACCAAAGATGCCGGCCGTATCGCGGGTCTGGAAGTAAAACGTATCATCAACGAACCAACCGCAGCCGCACTGGCATACGGTCTGGATAAAGGTCAGGGCAACCGCACCATCGCGGTATACGACCTGGGCGGCGGTACTTTCGATATTTCCATCATTGAGATCGATGACGTTGATGGCGAGAAAACCTTTGAAGTTCTGGCAACCAACGGTGATACCCACCTGGGTGGTGAGGACTTCGATAGCCGTCTGATTAACTATCTGGTGGCCGAATTTAAGAAAGATCAGGGCATCGATCTGCACAACGATCCACTGGCAATGCAGCGTCTGAAAGAAGCCGCAGAGAAAGCCAAGATCGAGTTGTCTTCAGCGCAGCAGACTGACGTGAACCTGCCGTACATCACGGCGGATGCAACGGGTCCTAAGCACCTGAACATCAAAGTGACCCGTGCGAAACTGGAATCACTGGTTGAAGATCTGGTTGCACGTTCTATCGAGCCGCTGAAAGTCGCGCTGCAGGATGCGGGCCTGTCTGTTTCAGACATCAACGACGTCATCCTGGTCGGCGGTCAAACGCGTATGCCAATGGTTCAGGCCAAAGTGACTGAGTTCTTTGGTAAAGAGCCACGTAAAGACGTGAACCCGGATGAAGCGGTAGCGGTTGGCGCTGCGGTTCAGGGTGGCGTGTTGGCGGGTGAAGTGAAAGATGTTCTGCTGCTGGATGTTACCCCGCTGTCGCTGGGTATCGAAACCATGGGTGGCGTGATGACGTCGCTGATCAGCAAGAACACCACTATCCCAACTAAGCACAGTCAGGTGTTCTCGACGGCTGAAGATAACCAGTCTGCCGTGACCATTCACGTGCTGCAGGGTGAGCGTAAGCGTTCAGGCGATAACAAATCACTGGGCCAGTTCAACCTCGATGGTATTCAGTCTGCACCGCGCGGTATGCCGCAGATCGAAGTCACCTTTGACATCGATGCCGATGGTATCCTGCACGTGTCTGCGAAAGACAAAAACAGCGGTAAAGAGCAGAAGATCACCATTAAGGCATCTTCAGGTCTGAACGAAGAAGAGATCGAAAAAATGGTGCGTGATGCGGAAGCTAACGCCGAGTCTGACCGTAAGTTCGAAGAGCTGGTTCAGACCCGTAACCAAGGCGATCAGATTTCGCACAGCACCCGTAAGCAGTTGGACGAAGCGGGCGACAAACTGTCTGCTGACGATAAAGCACCGATCGAAGCTGCGCTGACCGAGCTGAACACGGCGCTGAAAGGCGAAGACAAAGCGGAAATCGAAGCCAAAATGCAGGCGTTGATGGAAGTGTCCAGCAAGCTGATGGAGCTGGCACAGCAGCAAGGTCAAGCCGCTGATGCAGGCGAAGCTTCTGCGAAGAAAGATGACGACGTTGTCGACGCTGAGTTCGAAGAAGTTAAAGACAAAAAATAATTGCCCCTGACCGGGCGCGACGACTGGCCTGACAGCCGTTGAAACCAGCACGGGCGTAGGAGATTTCTCCACGCCCGTGCGATCATGTTAAGGGCAGAACAAATATGGCTAAGAGTGATTTATACGAGATCTTAGGCGTCTCTAAATCCGCTGATGAGCGTGAAATCAAAAAGGCTTATAAGCGCCTGGCGATGAAATACCATCCGGACCGTAATCCGGACAATAAAGAAGCCGAAGCGAAGTTTAAAGAAATTAAGGAAGCCTACGAAATTCTGACCGATGCGCAGAAGCGCGCGGCCTACGACCAATACGGTCATGCAGCTTTTGAACAAGGTGGCATGGGCGGCGGCGGTGGCTTCGGTGGCGGCGGCGGTGCTGATTTCAGCGATATCTTTGGCGACGTATTTGGCGATATTTTTGGTGGTGGACGCCGTCAGCGTGCCTCACGTGGCGCCGATTTACGCTACAACATGGAGCTAACGCTGGAAGAAGCGGTACGCGGCGTGACCAAAGAGATCCGCATTCCAACCCTGGAAGAGTGCGATGTCTGCCACGGCAGCGGCGCAAAAGCGGGAACCAAACCGCAGACCTGTCATACCTGTCATGGTGCAGGCCAGGTGCAAATGCGTCAGGGCTTCTTTACCGTGCAGCAGGCGTGTCCGACCTGTCACGGTCGCGGTTCAGTGATCAAAGATCCCTGCAATGCATGTCATGGTCACGGTCGCGTTGAGCGTAGTAAAACCCTGTCGGTGAAAATCCCTGCAGGCGTGGACACCGGCGATCGCATTCGTCTGACCGGCGAGGGTGAAGCGGGTGAACACGGCGCACCAGCGGGCGATCTATACGTTCAGGTTTCGGTCAAAAAACACCCGATTTTCGAGCGTGAAGATAACAACCTGTACTGCGAAGTGCCGATTAACTTTGCGATGGCAGCATTGGGCGGCGAGATTGAAGTACCGACACTTGATGGCCGTGTGAGCCTGAAAGTGCCTTCTGAAACGCAAACCGGCAAGCTGTTCCGCATGCGCGGTAAAGGCGTGAAATCGGTGCGTGGTGGTGCAGTAGGTGATTTGCTGTGTCGTGTGGTGGTGGAGACGCCAGTCAGCCTCAACGACAAACAGAAAGCGCTGCTGCGCGAACTGGAAGAGAGTTTTGGTGGCCCGAGCGGCGAGAAAAACAGCCCGCGCTCCAAAAGCTTCCTCGACGGCGTGAAGAAGTTCTTTGACGATTTAACGCGTTAATCCCGTCTGGTTTGCATAACGAAGCGGAGAGGAAACTCTCCGCTTTTTTTATGTTTCGCCGCCAACGCGTCGCTCCTGATATATGCTCAATTTGCCTGCCGCTTGATGTGCGCCAACAATGCCATCGAAATGTATCGGTATTATCGAGCATTCACTGAGAAATAAGCTGCTTTTAACGAGGTGTTTGAGTCGCTACACTTCTCAGCCTAAATGTCTCTACTCAGGAGGAGTTGTGAACAAACCCCGTTCTATTCGAAGCTTATTGAAAAGCTTTATTGCCAGTGACGCCAGCAACGGTATGGTGCTGATTCTGGCGGCCGTTGCGGCAATGATTCTGGCTAACAGCGCGGAGACCGCTCAGGGTTACCAATCGTTTCTTGCGGAGCCGGTGCAGATTCGCTTTGGCGCATTAGACATCAGTAAAAATCTGCTGCTGTGGATCAACGATGCCATGATGGCACTGTTTTTCCTCATGATTGGTTTGGAAGTGAAACGTGAACTGATCACCGGCGAGCTCGCCAGTCGCGATCGCGCCATTTTCCCGGTCATTGCTGCGCTTGGCGGCATGATGGTGCCGGGACTGATTTTCCTGATGCTGAATCACGGCGATCCTATCGCACGTAACGGTTGGGCGATTCCAACCGCTACCGACATTGCCTTTGCCTTAGGCGTACTGGCACTGTTGGGCAGCCGCGTGCCGACTGCACTGAAAGTGTTCCTGATGGCGCTCGCGATTATTGATGACCTTGGCGCCATCGTGATTATCGCGCTGTTCTACACCAGCGATCTCTCCGTGCTGTCGCTGAGCGTGGCGGCGGGTGCGATCGTGCTGCTGGCCATTCTTAATCGCTGCGGTGTGCGTAATATCGCCATCTATATGTTGGTTGGTATTGTGCTGTGGACGGCGGTGCTTAAGTCCGGTGTCCACGCGACGCTGGCGGGTGTCATTGTCGGCTTCTTCGTGCCGCTGGAAGAAAAGAACGGCCATTCACCGGCCGAGCATTTAGCGCATGGCTTGATGCCCTGGGTAAACTGGCTGATTCTGCCGTTGTTCGCCTTTGCCAACGCCGGTATTTCCCTTAGCGGCATTACCTTTATGGATACGCTGTCGCCAGAGCCACTCGGCATCATTCTCGGCTTGCTGATTGGGAAGCCCTTGGGCATCACACTGTTCTGCTGGCTGGCGGTTAAATGGCGGTTGGCGGTATTGCCGGCGGGCACCACGATACGCGATATCATGGCGATCGGTGTGCTGTGCGGTATCGGTTTCACCATGTCGATCTTTATCAGCTCGCTGGCCTTTGATGCCGCCCATGAGCAACTGGTGACGTTCTCCAAACTGGGGATTCTCAGCGGTTCGCTGCTTTCGGCGATAATTGGTTATACGCTGCTGCGAATTAAACTGCGTTAATTGAGGAAGGAGGCGAAAGCCTCCTTTTTTTGCCGATGAATCAGCTCAACTTTAATCATCTCTACTATTTCTGGCAGGTGTGTAAAACCGGCTCGGTGGTGCGCGCGGCGGATGTACTGTGTCTGGCTCCCCAGACCGTTACCGGCCAAATTAAATCGCTGGAAGAGCAGCTGGGCGGCGTGCTGTTTCGCCGTCAGGGACGCGGTTTAGTGCCGACGGAACTTGGGCAGCTGGTGTTTCGCTATGCCGACCGCATGTTCATGCTAAGCCAGGAGATGCTGGATATCGTTAACTACCGCAAAGAGTCGCATCTGCTGTTTGATGTTGGTGTAGCGGATGCGCTGTCAAAGCAACTGGTAAGCAAGGTGCTTGAGGCGGCGGTGGTGGCTGAGGAGAGAATCCATCTGCGCTGCTTTGAATCAACCCACGAGATGCTGCTGGAACAGCTTAGCCAGCACAAACTGGATATGATCCTCTCCGATTGCCCAATTGATTCAACACAGCAGGAAGGGCTGTTTTCGGTCAAGCTGGGCGAGTGCCCCATCAGCTTCTGGTGCAACACGCCTTTGCCGACGCTGCCATTTCCGGCCTGCCTCGAAGAACGTCGCTTGTTGATTCCAGGCCGTCGCTCAATGCTGGGACGTAAGTTGCTGAACTGGATTCATGGCCAGGGCTTGCAGGTGGAGATTCTGGGTGAGTTTGATGATGCGGCTTTAATGAAGGCATTTGGTGCGCTGAACAACGCGATATTTGTGGCTCCCACGCTTTATGGCGGCGAGATTTATCGTGATGACGCCATTCAGGAGATTGGCCGTCTGGATGCGGTAATGGAGGAGTATCACGTCATTTTTGCCGAACGTATGATTCAGCATCCTGCAGTACAGCGGATCTGCCACCGCGACTTCAGCACGTTATTTACTACTGAATCACAGGCATAAAAAAACCGGCTAAGCGCCGGTTCTTTTTTACAAAGCGATGAACAGACGGGCGATTAAGCCAGTTTGTTGATCTGTGCAGTCAGGTTTGCTTTATGACGTGCAGCTTTGTTTTTGTGGATCAGACCTTTAGCAGCCTGACGGTCCACGAGTGGTTGCATTTCGTTGAATGCGTTCTGCGCAGCAGCTTTGTCGCCTGTTGCGATAGCCGCGTATACTTTCTTGATGAAAGTACGCATCATTGAACGGTTGCTTGCGTTATGCTTGCGACGTTTCTCAGATGTTACGGCGCGTTTCTTAGCTGATTTGATATTAGCCAAGGTCCAACTCCCAAATGTGATCTATATGGACAAATCAAAGGCCGAGGACTATGCCTTTTGCGCCTTCTTATGTCAATGGATTTGTGCAAATAAGCGTCGTTTCAAAAACAACACTCGATTACGTAATTGATGGCGCAGGATTCTACCAGCAACGCGGCGCTGAATACAGTATTTCGCAGCAAAAATCTTCAGATCCTTGCTAAGCAACTGGCCACGCGTGGAATAACCCGCTCCAGAAGCAGGAAAGGTACGTATACGGGTTAACCTCAACGCCATTCAAGGGTATAATCCGCCGATTTCCACCGGTTTGAGTCAGCCATGAAGTTTATCCGCGGTATTTATAATCTGAAAGAGCAGCATCGCGGCTGCGTCCTAACCATTGGCAATTTCGACGGCGTACATCGCGGCCACCAGGCTTTGATGTCGCAACTCATTGCCGAAGGACGTTCACGCAATCTGCCGGTGGTGGTAATGGTATTTGAGCCACAACCACTTGAGTTATTTGCCGGCGATAAAGCACCGGCGCGCCTTACGCGTTTACGTGAAAAGCTGAAGTATCTCGAACAAGTCGGCGTCGATACCGTTTTGTGCGTACGATTTGAACGACGCCTCGCTGCGCATTCGGCGCAGAGTTTTATTTCTGAATTGCTGGTGGACAAGCTGAACGTCAAGTTCCTTGCCGTCGGCGATGATTTCCGCTTCGGCGCTGGTCGCCAGGGGGATTTCCTGTTATTACAGAAAGCCGGTGCGGAGTATGGCTTTGAGGTCATCAGCACCCAGACATATTGTGATAGCGGCAAGCGCATCAGCAGCACGGCCGTACGTCAGGCGCTGGCGCAGGATGATTTTGCGCAAGCTGAAGCACTGCTGGGCCATCCGTTCAGCATCTCAGGTCGCGTAGTGCATGGCGATGCACTCGGGCGAACCATCGGTTTTCCAACGGCTAATATCCCTTTACGTCGCACCGTTACGCCGGTTAAAGGCGTGTTTGCGGTGGAAGTGTCAGGCCTCGGCGATCAGCCGCTGCCCGGCGTGGCCAATATTGGTACGCGCCCAACGGTAAAAGGTTTACGTCAGCAGCTTGAAGTTCATCTGCTCGACAAACATATGAATCTCTATGGGCGTCACATTGAAGTGGTGCTGAAACAGAAGATTCGCGATGAACAGCGTTTCGCTTCGCTGGACGCGCTGAAAGAACAAATTGCGAAAGATGTGGTGACGGCCCGCCAATTCTTTGGGCTAAAAACACCGGTTTAATGACCGAAATACGGAATCGAGAATCTGATGAGTGACTATAAATCTACCCTGAATTTGCCGGAAACGGGGTTCCCGATGCGTGGCGATCTGGCCAAGCGTGAACCGGGAATGCTGCAACGTTGGTATGATGACAACCTGTACGGCATCATCCGCGAAGCCAAAAAAGGGAAAAAAACCTTTATTTTGCATGATGGCCCTCCGTATGCGAACGGCAGCATTCATATTGGTCACTCCGTTAACAAGATTCTGAAAGACATTATCGTTAAGTCGAAAGGCATGGCGGGCTATGACTCGCCATATGTTCCAGGTTGGGACTGCCACGGCTTGCCGATTGAGCACAAAGTTGAGCAGATGATTGGTAAGCCGGGCGAGAAAGTGAGCGCGGCTGAATTCCGTGCGGCTTGCCGTCAATATGCGGCAGAGCAGGTTGAAGGTCAGAAAAATGACTTTATCCGTCTCGGCGTGCTGGGTGACTGGGATCGTCCTTATCTGACGATGAATTTCCAGACCGAAGCCAACATCATCCGCGCGCTGGGTAAAATCATCGGCAATGGCCATTTGCATAAAGGCGCTAAGCCGGTGCACTGGTGCATGGATTGTCGCTCGGCATTGGCTGAAGCCGAAGTTGAGTATTACGACAAAACCTCGCCCTCCATCGACGTCATGTTTAATGCGCTGGATGCTGATGCTGTGCGCGCGAAGTTCGGCGTCACCGCGTCAGAAGGCCCGGTTTCACTGGTTATCTGGACCACCACACCGTGGACCATGCCGGCAAACCGCGGTATCTCACTGCATCCGGAATTTGAATACCAGTTGCTACAGATTGAAGGCCGCAGCCTGATCCTCGCTAAAGAGATGGTCGAGAGCGTGATGAAGCGCGCCGGCATCAGCGAGTGGAACGTGCTGGGCGAATGCAACGGTGCGGCGCTAGAGCTGCAGCTGTTCCAGCATCCGTTCCTTGAGCAGATTCACTCCAAAGTGGTTCTGGGTGAGCACGTTACTCTGGAAGCCGGTACCGGTGCCGTACATACCGCGCCAGGTCACGGCCCGGATGACTATGTTATCGGGCAGAAATACGGTTTGGAAACCGCCAATCCGGTGGGCCCAGATGGCGCGTATCTGCCAGGCACATATCCAACGCTGGATGGTGTGAACGTTTTTAAAGCCAACGACATGATCGTTGAGTTGCTGAAAGATAAGGGCGCGTTGCTGCACGTTGAGAAGCTGCTGCACAGCTACCCACACTGCTGGCGTCACAAAACGCCGATCATCTTCCGTGCCACGCCGCAATGGTTCATCAGCATGGATCAGAAAGGTCTGCGTGCGCAGTCGCTGAAAGAGATCAAAGGCGTGCAGTGGATCCCGGATTGGGGCCAGGCGCGTATCGAAGCGATGGTGGCCAACCGTCCGGATTGGTGTATCTCACGTCAGCGTACGTGGGGCGTGCCGATGTCGCTTTTCGTGCATAAAGAGAGCGAGCAACTGCACCCGGATACGCTGGAGCTGATGGAGAAAGTGGCCAAACTGGTTGAGCAGGACGGCATTCAGGCGTGGTGGGATCTCGATCCGCGCGATCTGATGGGCGACGATGCTGACCAGTACGTCAAAGTGCCAGACACCTTAGACGTCTGGTTCGACTCTGGATCAACCAGCTACGCGGTAGTGGATGCGCGTCCGGAATTCGGTGGTCATACGCCGGATATGTATCTGGAAGGTTCGGATCAGCATCGCGGCTGGTTTATGTCTTCTCTGATGATCTCTACCGCGATGAAAGGCAAAGCGCCTTATCGCCAGGTACTGACGCACGGTTTCACCGTTGATGGTCAGGGCCGCAAGATGTCGAAATCGATCGGCAACACCGTGGCACCGCAAGATGTCATGGATAAGCTGGGCGCGGACATTCTGCGTCTGTGGGTCGCTTCTACCGATTACTCCGGTGAGATGGCGGTCTCCGATGAAATCCTTAAGCGTGCCGCGGACAGCTATCGTCGCATCCGTAACACCGCGCGTTTCCTGCTGGCTAACCTCGCGGGCTTCAACCCGGCGACCGATTGCGTGAAGCCGGAAGAGATGGTGGTAGTGGATCGCTGGGCGGTTGGCCGTGCGCTGGCAGCGCAGCAGGATATCGTGCACTCCTACGAAAACTACGATTTCCACGAAGTGGTGCAGCGTCTGATGCACTTCTGCTCCATCGAAATGGGCTCGTTCTATCTCGATGTGATCAAAGATCGCCAGTACACCGCGAAAGGCGACAGCCTGGCGCGTCGCAGCTGCCAAACTGCGCTGTGGCATATCGTTGAAGCGCTGGTGCGCTGGATGGCGCCAATCATGTCCTTCACTGCAGACGAGATCTGGGGCTATCTGCCGGGTGAGCGCGCGAAATACGTGTTCACCGAAGAGTGGTATCAAGATTTGTTTGGTCTGGCGGATAACGAAGCGCTAAACGACGCCTACTGGGATGATCTGCTGAAAGTCCGCGGCGAAGTGAACAAGGTGATTGAGCAAGCGCGTAGTGACAAACGCATTGGTGGCGCGCTGGAAGCTACGGTTACGCTGTATGCGGATGCCGAGCTGGCAGCCAAGCTGCAGGCGCTGGGCGATGAGTTGCGTTTCGTCCTGTTAACTTCAGGTGCAACCGTGGCGGATTACGCCACTGCCAATGATGAAGCGCAGCAGAGCGAGCTGTTTAAAGGTCTGAAAATCGCGCTGCACAAAGCAGAAGGTGAGAAATGTCCGCGCTGCTGGCATTACACTACTGACGTTGGCCAGAACCCGGAGCACGCTGCGGTGTGTGGTCGTTGCTACACCAACGTCGCCGGCAATGGCGAACAGCGGAAATTTGCCTAATGAGTAAAGCGCTCTCTTCAACCGGTTTGCGTTGGCTTTGGCTGGTGCTGGTAGTGATCGCCATCGATTTTGGCAGCAAGATGTGGGTCATGGATAACATGATGCTACATGAAACGCAGCCGCTGATGCCGTTCCTGAATCTGTTTTACGCGCACAACTACGGCGCAGCGTTCAGCTTCCTGGCGGACAAAGGCGGCTGGCAGCGATGGTTCTTTGCCGGCATTGCCATTGCCATCGTTGTGGCGCTGTTGGTGATGATGTATCGCAACGCTGCCAGCAACAAATTAACCAATATTGCCTACGCGCTGATTATCGGCGGGGCGTTGGGTAACCTGTTTGACCGTTCGTATCACGGCTTTGTGGTCGATTTTATCGACTTCTATGTCGGCGACTGGCACTTCGCGACCTTTAACATTGCCGACTGCGCCATCTGCATCGGTGCGGCGCTGGTGGTACTGGAAGGTTTTCTCAGCCCGAACGGCAAACCGGCTAAACAGAAAGGGTAACTGATGACAGACTTAGTTCAGCGCGATAGCGCGTTGCTGGTGCATTTTACGCTGAAGCTGGAGGATGGCTCGACGGCCGAATCCACGCGCGCCAACGGCAAACCTGCGCTGTTCCGTCTGGGTGATGGCAGCCTGTCGGGCGCGCTCGAACAGCAACTGATCGGGCGTAAAGTGGGCGATAAGCACGCGTTTACGCTGGAGCCGGAAGATGCGTTTGGCGGCACCAGCCCGGATCTGGTTCAGTACTTCTCGCGCCGTGACTTTAACGATGCGGGCGAGCCGGAAGTCGGTGCCATTATGCTGTTCAGCGGACGGGGTGGCAGCGAAATGCCTGGCGTGATTCGTGAGGTTTCCGGCGACTCGATTACCGTGGATTTCAACCATCCGCTGGCGGGTCAGCGCATTCAGTTTGACATTGAAGTGCTGGAGATTGATCCGGTGCTGGAGGCCAACGATGCAAATCCTGTTAGCTAATCCACGCGGTTTCTGCGCAGGCGTTGATCGCGCCATCAGCATCGTGGAACGCGCGCTGGAGATGTACGGCGCGCCTATCTACGTGCGTCATGAAGTGGTGCATAACCGCTACGTGGTAAGCAGCCTGCGCGAGCGCGGCGCGATCTTTATTGAAGAGATCGCAGAAGTGCCGGATAACGCCATTCTGATCTTTTCCGCTCACGGCGTATCGCAAGCGGTGCGCGCTGAAGCGAAAGCACGTAACCTCACTATGCTGTTTGATGCCACCTGTCCGCTGGTAACCAAAGTGCATATGGAAGTGGCGCGCGCCAGCCGTAAAGGCGTTGAAGCGATTCTTATTGGTCACGCAGGGCATCCCGAAGTGGAAGGCACCATGGGCCAGTATAGCAATCCGAATGGCGGCATGTATCTGGTCGAGTCTCCGGAAGATGTGTTCAAGCTGAACGTGAAAGATGAGAGCAACCTGTGCTTTATGACGCAGACCACGCTTTCCGTCGATGATACCTCGGACGTAATTGATGCGTTGCGTCAGCGCTTCCCGGCAATTATCGGTCCACGTAAAGATGATATCTGCTACGCCACCACCAACCGTCAGGAAGCGGTACGCGTTTTGGCGCGTGATGCTGAAGTGGTGCTGGTCGTGGGATCGAAAAACTCCTCTAACTCGAACCGTTTGGCCGAACTGGCGCAGCGTGCCGGTAAGCTGGCGAAGCTGATTGATTCTGCCGATGACATCCAGGAAGAGTGGGTCAAAGATAAGCAGGTTATCGGTGTCACCGCAGGCGCTTCGGCTCCTGATATTCTGGTGCAGCAGGTGATTCAGCGTCTGCGTGAGCTTGGTGGTGAAGCGGCGATTGAGCTGATTGGCCGCGAAGAGAACATCGTGTTTGAAGTACCGAAAGAGCTGCGTGTCGACGTGCGTAACGTGCAATAAGCGGTTCGCCGCGCAGTAAAATCAGGCCGACATTGTTCGGCCTTTTCTTTGCCTGTCGCTGCAGAAAATCCTACTTCCAGCATGCGGGATTGCTTTTACTGATAATGTTTCGCGGCTGGCATAAAATTCTTATTATCCCTTTATTATTGTGGCGTGACTGTTATCTGACCGTTAACCTGTTTACGCTTTACATGCATAGATTTGTATCAGGAATGAATAATTATGAGTGAAATCCGCATTGCTATCGTTGGTGCGCCGGGTCGCATGGGACGCAATTTGATTCAGGCTGTACAACAGGCGGAAGGGGTTGCGCTCGGCGCGGCACTGGCGCGTAGCGGTTCGTCGTTGCTGGGCGTTGATGCTGGCGAATTGGCGGGCATCGGTAAAACGGGCGTAATTGTCACTGACGATCTGCACACGGTAGTTAACGACTTTGATGTCCTGATCGATTTTACTCGTCCGGAAGGCACGCTGGACTGTCTGGCGTTTTGCCGCCAGCACAATAAAGCGATGGTGATCGGTACCACCGGGTTTGATGAAGCGGGTAAAGCAGCAATTCGCGCTGCAGCGGAAGAGATTGGCATCGTATTTGCCGCTAACTTCAGCGTGGGCGTCAATCTGGTGCTGAACCTGCTACAGCAGGCGGCAAAGGTGATGGGCGACTACGCGGATATTGAAATTGTCGAAGCGCACCATCGCCATAAGGTGGATGCACCCTCAGGAACCGCGTTGGCGATGGGGGAAGCAATTGCCGATGCCATGAACTGGAATCTGGATGAGCACGCGGTGTATGCCCGCGAAGGTCATACCGGTGAGCGTAAAGCACAAACCATCGGATTTGCTACCGTACGTGCTGGCGATATCGTGGGTGAACATACTGCCATGTTTGCAGATATTGGTGAGCGTGTCGAGATTACCCACAAGGCTTCCAGCCGCATGACCTTCGCAAATGGTGCAGTTAAAGCGGCAAGTTGGTTAAAGAACAAGAAATCTGGCCTTTATGATATGCGTGATGTGCTGGATTTATCGGTGTTGTGAGTGTTGTGAACCATCGTGATGTGGTTATTTCAATCGGTAAGACCTTGATTGACGAGGGCAATGGAATCATTGCCCTTAATTTTATCTAAAAATAAGCATCTTGTTTGTTTTCGTTGTTTAAGCTTCTATTTGTAGTTGTTATCTTGTGGTTGTGATGCTTTATGTGGCTAATTTTGACCATTTGGTCAAAAATTTATGCGTGCTAGCACCACTTTGCCATTATCGCCGTCAGGCAATCGATTATTTTTCCGAGTTATCTCACTCTTTTGTCGCCTTTCACCGTTTTTAACATTCAGTTGCCCGAAATATACAAAAAAATAACCACATGGTGTAGACAAGGTGCGGGGCGGTCATTAGAATGCGCGCAATTTGCCAAAATTCGAGTACTCAGGCGGGTTTTGCATTGATTCTGGCACTGCTTTTGAATTAATATGCAAATATTATGACTGTTTATTCCCTGGAGGATGTTTTGATTAAGTCAGCGCTCTTGGTTCTGGAAGACGGAACCCAATTCCACGGTCGGGCCATCGGGGCTTCGGGGTCGGCAGTGGGAGAAGTTGTTTTCAACACTTCAATGACCGGTTATCAAGAAATCCTCACTGATCCTTCCTATTCCCGCCAAATCGTTACCCTCACTTATCCCCATATCGGCAATGTTGGCGTTAATGCCGCCGATGAAGAATCCAGCCAAATCCATGCTCAAGGCCTCGTTATTCGCGATCTGCCGCTGATTACCAGCAACTTCCGTAGTGAAGAGAGTCTGTCAGCTTACCTGCAGCGCAATAACATCGTTGGCATCGCCGATATCGACACGCGCAAACTGACCCGTTTGCTGCGCGAGAAGGGCGCACAGAGTGGCTGCATTATTGCGGGTGATAATCCGGATGCCGCACTGGCGCTGCAGAAAGCGCAGGCGTTCCCTGGCTTGAAAGGCATGGATCTGGCGAAAGAAGTGACCACCGCTGAAACCTACGCGTGGCAGCAAGGTAGCTGGACACTGGAAGGTGACCTGCCGGAGCAGAAAACGGCGGAAGAGCTGCCGTTCCATGTAGTGGCTTACGATTACGGCGCTAAGCGCAACATCCTGCGCATGCTGGTAGATCGCGGCTGCCGCCTGACGGTAGTACCGGCGCAAACGCCGGCGGAAGACGTTCTGGCCCTCAATCCAGACGGTATTTTTCTGTCGAACGGTCCAGGCGACCCAGAGCCGTGCGATTACGCCATCAACGCCATTCAGGCGTTCCTGAAAACCGATGTCCCGGTATTCGGTATCTGTCTTGGCCATCAGCTGTTAGCGCTGGCGAGCGGTGCCAAAACCATCAAGATGAAACTTGGCCATCACGGCGGCAACCATCCGGTAAAAGATCTCGACAACAACACCGTGATGATCACCGCACAAAACCACGGTTTTGCGGTTGATGATAGCCAGTTGCCAGCCAATCTGCGCGTGACGCATGTGTCGCTGTTCGACCAAACCGTGCAGGGCATTCATCGTACGGACAAACCGGCCTTCAGCTTCCAGGGACACCCAGAAGCGAGCCCCGGCCCGCACGATGCGGCGCCACTGTTCGATCACTTTATCGAACTGATCGAAGCATACCGTTCTAACGCGAAGTAATCAGGAGCCCACAATGCCAAAACGTACAGACATAAAATCCATCCTGATTCTTGGTGCTGGCCCGATCGTGATCGGCCAGGCATGTGAATTTGACTACTCCGGTGCGCAGGCGTGTAAAGCGCTGCGTGAAGAGGGCTACCGCGTCATTCTGGTGAACTCGAACCCGGCCACCATTATGACCGACCCGGAAATGGCCGATGCGACTTACATCGAGCCGATTCACTGGGAAGTGGTCCGCAAGATTATCGAAAAAGAGCGCCCGGATGCGGTACTGCCCACCATGGGCGGCCAGACAGCGCTGAACTGTGCGCTGGAGCTGGAGCGTCAGGGCGTGCTGGCTGAGTTCGGCGTGACCATGATTGGTGCGACTGCCGATGCGATTGATAAAGCTGAAGATCGTCGCCGTTTCGATGTGGCGATGAAAAGTATTGGTCTGGGTACTGCCCGTTCCGGTATCGCGCACACCATGGAAGAAGCGCTGGCGGTGGCCGAAGACGTTGGCTTCCCGTGCATCATCCGTCCTTCCTTTACCATGGGCGGCACCGGCGGCGGCATCGCCTATAACCGCGAAGAGTTCGAAGAGATTTGCGAACGCGGTCTGGACCTGTCGCCGACCAATGAGCTGCTGATTGACGAGTCGCTGATTGGCTGGAAAGAGTACGAGATGGAAGTGGTGCGTGATAAAAACGACAACTGCATCATCGTCTGCTCGATCGAAAACTTCGATGCGATGGGCATCCACACCGGTGACTCTATCACTGTCGCCCCTGCACAAACCCTGACGGATAAAGAGTACCAAATCATGCGTAACGCCTCGCTGGCGGTACTGCGTGAAATCGGGGTAGAAACCGGCGGCTCTAACGTGCAGTTCTCGGTGAACCCGAAAGATGGCCGCATGATTGTCATCGAGATGAACCCGCGCGTTTCGCGTTCGTCAGCGCTGGCCTCGAAAGCCACCGGTTTCCCGATTGCCAAAGTGGCGGCAAAACTGGCGGTGGGCTTCACCCTCGATGAGCTGATGAACGATATCACCGGCGGCTTAACGCCGGCATCGTTCGAGCCGTCAATCGACTATGTTGTGACCAAGATCCCTCGCTTCAACTTCGAGAAGTTTGCCGGTGCCAACGACCGCCTGACAACGCAGATGAAATCGGTCGGTGAAGTGATGGCGATTGGCCGGACATTCCAGGAATCGATGCAGAAAGCGCTGCGCGGTCTGGAAGTGGGTGCCAACGGTTTCGACCCGAAAGTCAGCCTTGACGATCCCGAAGCATTGACGCGCATTCGCCGTGAACTGAAAGATGCCGGTTCCGACCGTATCTGGTACATCGCCGATGCGTTCCGCGCCGGCATGTCGGTGGATGGCGTGTTCAATCTCACCAACATTGACCGCTGGTTCCTGGTACAGATTGAAGAGCTGGTGCGTCTGGAAGAGCAGGTTGAGCGCGAAGGTGTGAATTCGCTGAATGCGGAATTCCTGCGGGCGCTGAAGCGTAAAGGCTTTGCCGACCTGCGTCTGGCTACATTAGCGGGCGTATCAGAAGGCGAAATCCGTAAGCTGCGTCAGCAATTTAACCTGCATCCGGTCTATAAGCGCGTTGATACCTGTGCCGCTGAATTCGCAACCGACACCGCATATATGTACTCAACCTACGAGGAAGAGTGCGAAGCTAATCCAAATCAGGATCGTGAAAAAATCATGATTTTGGGTGGCGGTCCAAACCGTATCGGCCAGGGCATTGAGTTCGATTACTGCTGCGTGCACGCAGCGCTGGCGCTGCGTGAAGACGGTTACGAGACCATCATGGTCAACTGTAATCCGGAAACCGTATCAACCGATTACGACACCTCGGATCGTCTGTACTTCGAGCCTGTCACGCTGGAAGACGTGCTGGAAATCGTGCGTATCGAGCAGCCGAAAGGCGTCATCGTGCAGTACGGCGGCCAGACGCCACTGAAACTGGCGCGCGCGCTGGAAGCGGCAGGCGTTCCGGTGATTGGTACCAGCCCGGACTCCATTGACCGCGCGGAAGACCGTGAGCGTTTCCAGCAGGCGGTTGATCGTCTGAGCCTGAAGCAACCGGCTAACGCCACGGTTGCCACGCTGGAGCAGGCAGTTGAGAAAGCGGCCGGTATCGGCTATCCGCTGGTGGTGCGTCCTTCTTATGTGCTGGGCGGTCGTGCGATGGAAATCGTTTACGACGAAATCGACCTGAAGCGCTATTTCCAGACGGCGGTGTCGGTCTCTAACGATGCGCCCGTGTTGCTGGACCGCTTCCTCGATGATGCGGTAGAAGTCGATGTCGATGCGATTTGCGACGGCGAACGTGTGCTGATTGGTGGCATCATGGAACACATCGAGCAGGCGGGCGTGCACTCCGGTGACTCCGCATGTTCACTGCCGGCCTACACGCTGAGCACTGAAATCCAAAACGTGATGCGTCAGCAGGTGGAAAAACTGGCCTTTGAGCTGAATGTACGTGGCTTGATGAACGTGCAATTCGCGGTGAAGGACAATGAGGTTTACCTGATTGAGGTTAACCCGCGTGCCGCGCGTACCGTGCCGTTCGTGTCGAAAGCCACGGGCGTCGCGCTGGCGAAAGTTGCTGCGCGCGTGATGGCAGGTAAAACGCTGGCTGAGCAGGGCGTCACCAAAGAAGTGATTCCACCGTATTACTCGGTGAAAGAAGTGGTGCTGCCGTTCAACAAATTCCCAGGCGTTGACCCGATTCTCGGCCCGGAAATGCGCTCTACCGGTGAAGTGATGGGCGTTGGACGCACCTTCGCTGAAGCCTTCGCCAAGGCGATGCTGGGCGCACAGAGCAACATGAAGAAAACCGGTCGTGCGCTGCTGTCCGTGCGTGAAGGCGATAAGAAACGCATCGTCGACCTGGCGGCGAAACTGCAGAAGTTTGGTTTCGAGCTGGATGCGACACACGGTACCGCCGTGGTGCTGGGTGAAGCGGGGATTAATCCACGTCTGGTGAACAAAGTGCATGAAGGTCGTCCGCACATTCAGGATCGTCTGAAGAATGGCGAATATACCTACATCGTTAATACCACCGCAGGACGTCAGGCGATTGAAGACTCCAAACTGATTCGCCGCAGTGCGCTGCAGTACAAAGTGCATTACGACACTACGCTGAACGGCGGCTTCGCGACGGCGATGGCGTTGAATGCGGATCCGACTGAGCAAGTGATTTCGGTGCAGGAAATGCACGCGCAAATTAAAGGCTGATTCCCAGCTGGTTACACATCAACGGCTCCTGCGGGGGCCGTTTTTTTTGCTGTTTTCCCGCTACCTGAATATCGTTATCTGTAAAAATCCTGTTGATTTGACATATGTTTTATCAGTTGATGCGGAAAAGCTTACACCTCGGAATATCCGCACAAAATTATAAATAAGAACCCAGTCAGCGCACCGTACTATTTTGCTCGCTCACCAATAGAGCGCTCACCTTAACTGGGATATAAAAAATGCAAATGCGTGCTTTCACTCTCAGCGCTATTGCTGCGTTACTCGCAGCGGCGCCACTCGCCAGCCAGGCGGAGATTACTTTACTCAAGCAGGATCCACAGGCGGGCGATCCGCTCAGCCGTCTCGACTTCAAAGTGGGCGGCAGTATTCGTCCACAGTTCCAGCATCAGAATGGTGTGAACGACCAATCCTATAAACGTAATGGCTATGACGGCGGTTCACGCTTCCGCTTCACCGCGAATTACTACCTGTTTGATGATGTAAGCTGGGTGGGTTACTACGAGCTGGGCGTTAACTTCCCGGCATGGTGGGGTTGGGACCATCATCATGCGGATGGGGCGAATAACACATCGCGTCGCCAACTTTATACCGGCTTCAAGAGCGCCACGTTAGGTGAACTCTACTTTGGCCAGCAGAACAGTGTTTACTACGATGTTGTTGGCGCGAAAACTGATATCTGGGATTACGACATGCTGGCCCAGGCGCCGGGTAACGGTATCAATGGCGACTACGACGGCTCGTACCGTTCGCGTAAAATGCTGAAGTATAAAAACACCTTCGGCGATGCGGATGTGTATGCGTCTTACCTGTTTGAAGATAACGAATATCTGCCAGGCAACGGTTTGCGCTACAAACGTAAAGGCGGCGGTTCGCTGGGTGTTAACTACCACATCACCAAAGACCTCGCATGGGGTACCGCGTGGAATTACACGCGCGCAGACATCCGCAATCCAGGCAATGGTGACAGCAAGCGCTACGACCAGAATATCTACGGTACCGCACTGAGCTGGACGCCAGATAACTGGACACTATCAGCCGGTGCGGGCTGGTATGAGAACTTCTCCCCAACCAAACGCAATACCGTGAACAACTACTTCGCGGATGACGCGTGGGGCATTGAATACTTTGCCGGCTACAAATTCCCAATTGGTCAGTATGCGGTGAAATCTATCCAGCCTTACTTCATGGGTGACCGTCTGGAATTCGTTAACGGACGTGACTACAAACGTATCGATAACGGCGTCGGCGTGAGCGCGCAGCTGGATTACGGCTTCCGTGTTGATTACGAATATGTCATTACCTCCAGCACCGACAAGTCACTGGGTAATGTGAATCTGGTGCGTCTGCGCTACGATTTCTAAATCGTCTCAACGGCTCCTGCAGGAGCCGTTTTCTTTTGTGGCATAGAGTGCGCATTTCTTTACACAGCCATACCGAGAATGCGACGTTTCGCGTGGCGTTGTGCCGCTTCGCCGGCAATTTATGGCGCCTCTCCCCGCTATTATCGGGAAAGTCGGTGTAAAACTCTGTCCAATAACAAAAGTGCGGTGGCATCGGAGCTTTACGCAAATAGCAGGGTCGGCCTATCGACGAAAGTTTCGCCTTTACGTATGATGGCGCCAATTTTTCCAGTAGGTCTTTTAACATGATTAGTCTGATCGCGGCACTGGCAGCGGATCGCATTATTGGTATGGAAAACGCCATGCCTTGGAACCTGCCAGCAGATTTGGCGTGGTTCAAACGTAATACTTTGAATAAACCTGTGATTATGGGTCGTCTGACCTTTGAATCGATTGGCCGTCCGCTTCCTGGACGCTTGAACATCGTGGTCAGCAGCCAACCGGGCAACCACGAAGGCGTCACCTGGGTAACATCGTTGGAAGAAGCGGTGAAAGCGGCGGGTGATGTCGAAGAGATGATGGTAATTGGTGGTGGGCGCGTTTATGAGCAGATGCTGGCGCGCGCAGATCGTCTCTATCTGACCCATATCGATGCGGAAGTCGAAGGGGATACGCAGTTCCCGGATTACGAACCGGATGAGTGGCAGTCTACCTTTAGCGAGTTCCACGACGCCGATGAGCAGAACTCCCACAGCTACTGCTTCGAGGTTCTTGACCGCCGTAAATAACATCGCACGCAACTGTAGCAGCGCGATTTATCGTGCAAAAAAGCCCCGCTGATATTGCGGGGTTTTTATTTTATGGCGTATCACTCAACGGTGGATGCGCGCTGACCGCGCTGTCGGCCATCGCCTGTTCGCGATTGGAGGCCTGCACATAATACTGTTTGGTTTCCCAATGCAGCAGAGTCAGGGTCCCGCCCCAGCAGCAGCCGGTATCCAGACCAATCACATGTTCCGGCGTGCCTTTCCCTTCCAGTGAAGCCCAATGCCCAAAGATCTGCGTGTAATCGCTGCCGATCTTGCTCGGCACGCTAAACCACGGCTTAAGCGGTGGCGGGGCAGATTCAGGCGACTCTTTGCAGATCATATCCAGCTGGCCATTCGGGAAGCAGAAGCGCATGCGCGTCAGCGCATTGGTGCTAAAGCGTAATCGTGCAAGGCCACTCAGCTCCGGTGTCCAATTGTTCGGCATGTCACCGTACATGGCGTCAAGAAACAGCGGATAGCTGTCGCTGGATAACACCGCTTCAACTTCACGTGCACACAGTTGCGCCGTCTCCAGATCCCACTGCGGCGTGATGCCAGCGTGCGCCATCAATAACTTTTTCTCTTCATCCACCTGCAACAGCGGCTGACGACGTAACCAGTTAATCAGTTCATCGGCATCATCGGCTTCCAGCAGGGGCGTCAGGCGATCTTTTGGTTTATTGCGGCTGATACCGGCAAACACCGCCAGCAAATGCAAATCGTGATTGCCGAGCACCAGGCGCACGCAATCACCGAGCGATTTCACGTAGCGCAGTACGTCGAGCGAGCCGGGGCCGCGCGCCACCAAATCGCCGGTGAGCCACAAGGTGTCTTGCTGCGGATCGAAATCAACCTGCGCCAACAGCGCACGAAGCTCGTCATAACAGCCATGAATATCGCCAATCAGGTATGTACTCATTGTCAGTCCGATTAAAACGCGCCGCCCGGACAGGCCGGGCGGAGGAGGATTAGTGAATGTGGGTTTGCACCGCGAGTCGGAACACCGGAATCTCGACGTGGAACTCTTCGCCCGCATCATCGATCATCACGTAGTGACCTTGCATGGTGCCCATTGGCGTCTCCAGAATGGCGCCGCTGGTGTACTGATACTCGCCGCCGGCAGCAATGTGCGGCTGTTCGCCTACCACACCTTCACCTTGCACTTCCGTCTCGCGACCGTTGCCATTAGTGATCAGCCAATAGCGGCTGCGCAGCTGTACGTTGCGGCGCCCCAAATTACGAATGGTGATGGTGTAGGCAAACACGTAGCGATCCTCGTCGGGCAAGGATTGCGATTCCACATACTGACTATGCACATGGATACAGACGCGGGCCAGTTCACTCATGCACTCAACTCTCCGGAGTTTCAGCCTGATGCTTGCTCAACCAGTTGGCCAGTTGGCAATACTGCGCCACAGAAACATTTTCTGCACGCAGCGAGGCATCGATTTCCAATTGATCCAGCGCACCAGCTGCAAACATATGAGCGAGGCTGTTGCGCAGCGTTTTACGACGTTTACCAAAGGCTTCAGTGGTAATACGGCTCAGCAGACGAATATCGCTGACCGGATACTGCGGCTGCATATACGGCACTAAACGCACCACGGCCGAATCCACTTTCGGTGCCGGTGTGAACGATTCTGGTGGCACTTCGAGCACAGGAATGACCTGGCAATAATACTGCGCCATCACGCTCAGACGACCATAAGCTTTGCTACCCGGACCCGCGACTAAGCGATTCACCACTTCTTTCTGCAGCATGAAGTGCATGTCTTTAATCGAACCAGTATAGCTGAAAAGGTGGAACATCAGCGGCGTCGAGATATTGTACGGCAGGTTACCGAACACGCGTAGCGGCTGACCTTTTTCCTGCGCCAGCGCAGCGAAATCGAAGGTCATCGCATCCTGCTGGAAAATGGTCAGCTTTGGACCAAGGAACGGGTGCGTTTGCAGACGCGCGGCGAGGTCGCGGTCCAGCTCGACAACGGTCAGCTCATCCAGGCGTTCGCCTACCGGTTCGGTTAACGCACCCAAGCCAGGGCCGATTTCCACAATAGCTTCACCTTTTTGTGGGTGAATTGCGGAGACAATGCTGTCGATAATGTACTGATCGTTCAGGAAGTTTTGCCCGAAACGTTTACGGGCGTAATGCCCCTGATGGACGCGATTATTCATTACTGCTCTTGATCATAGTGATGGCGAGATTAAGCGCCGTGATAAAGCTGCCCGGTTCTGCCTGGCCCAGACCGGCTAATTCAAGCGCGGTGCCGTGGTCGACGGAAGTCCGGATAAAGGGCAGGCCAAGCGTAATGTTTACCGCGCGGCCAAACCCCTGAAATTTTAGCACCGGTAAACCCTGGTCGTGATACATCGCCAGAACCGCATCGGCATGTTGCAGGTATTTCGGCTGGAACAGCGTATCTGCCGGCAGGGGGCCGGTGAGTTGCATGCCTTGCTGACGCAGCTCGTTGAGGGCCGGAATGATAATATCTATCTCTTCGCGGCCCATATGGCCGCTTTCGCCCGCATGCGGATTGAGGCCGCAGACGAAGATATGAGGATTCGATAAGCCAAACTTTTGCTGCAGGTCGCGATGCAAAATGGTGATCACTTCATGCAACGTGTCGCGAGTAATTGCGGCAGACACATCCTTTAGCGGCAGATGCGTGGTAGCTAATGCCACGCGCAACTCTTCCGTTGCCAGCATCATCACCACTAAATCGCCACCGGCGCGATCGGCAAAAAACTCGGTATGACCGGTAAACGGAATGCCCGCATCGTTGATCACGCCTTTGTGCACCGGACCGGTAATCAGCGCGGCGAATTCACCGTTCAGGCAACCATCACAGGCGCGCGCCAAGGTTTCCAGCACATAATGACTGTTCATCACGTTGAGTTCACCAGCGGTCACCGGCTGTGCGGTATCGACTTGCAGTAACGTGAGCGTGCCGGCCTGCTGCGGTTGTGCCGCGATGCCAGGCTGATAATCGCGCAGCGACAGCGGCAAACCCAGTAACGCAGCGCGACGGCGCAAAAGCTCGCCGTCGCCGCAGACCACCAGTTCAACCGGCCAGTTTTGCTGTGCCAGTTGAACGGTGAGGTCGGGACCAATCCCGGCAGGTTCGCCGGGCGTGATCACCACACGATAATTACTGACCATTGTTATCCAGAATTTTCACGTAAGCACTGGCGCGCTGTTCCTGCATCCAGGTTTGCGCTTCTTCCGCGAATTTACGGTTGAACAGCATACGGTAGGCGCGCTCTTTCTGCGCGGCATCGGTCTTATCAACCTGACGCGTATCCAGCAATTGAATCAAGTGCCAACCAAATGAGGAGTGAACGGGCTGGCTAACCTGACCTTTCTGCAATTTCAGCAAGGCATCGCGGAACGCCGGATCATAAATCTCTGGGGCTGCCCAGCCGAGATCGCCGCCCTGATTGGCTGAACCTGGATCATCTGAGAATTGTTTAGCTGCGGCAGCAAAGGTGGTTTTCCCGCTTTTAATGTCGGCAGCGATTTGTTCGATCCTGGCTTGCGCCTGAGCGTCAGTGAGGATTGGGGACGGCTTCAGCAGAATGTGGCGCGCATGCACTTCCGTCACCGAAATATTTTTGCTTTCGCCGCGCAGGTCATTCACTTTCAGGATGTGGAAGCCCACACCAGAACGGATTGGACCGACAATATCGCCTTTTTTCGCGGTGCTTAACGCTTGAGAGAACAGCGTAGGCAACTCTTCAATTTTGCCCCAACCCATATTGCCGCCTTTCAGCGCCTGCGGATCGGCAGAGTAAGTCACCGCCAGCTTGCCGAAGTCGGCTCCGCCTTTCAGTTGAGTAACCAATTGGCGCGCCAGTGTTTCCTGATCGTCAACCTGCTGTTGCGTCGGATTTTCTGACAACGGCAGCAGAATCTGGCTGATATTCAGTTCAGTGCCTTGCTTATTCTGTGCACCAACCTGCGTGGCCAGCGTATCCACTTCCTGCGGCAGGATAGTGACGCGACGACGCACTTCATTGTTACGCACTTCTGAAATGAGCATCTCTTTGCGGATCTGCGCACGGTAATCGTTATAGTTCATACCGTCGTAGGCCAGACGGCTACGCAGCTGGTCAAGGCTCATGCGGTTCTGTGCGGCAATGTTCTGGATAGCTTGATCCAGTTGCTGATCGTTGATTTGAACGCCCGCTTTTTCGCCCATCTGCAGAATGATGGCATCCATCACCTGGCGTTCAAGAATCTGATGACGCAAGGTTTTGTCATCAGGGAGTTGCTGGTTTGCCTGCTGCGCCTGTGATTTCACGGTGCGCATCATGTTATCAACGTCACTTTCCAGTACCACGCCGTTATTCACGACGGCGGCAACTTTATCAACCACTTGTGGGGCTGCGAACGCAGTGTTAGCGGTAATCGCTACACCAAGAATCAGCATTCTCCAGTTCTTCATACTTTATCCATTGTTGTTTCCGCACTGCGGGAGAGCCTGTCAAACATCACAACATCAGAAAGCGCGCTGGTAAGGGATAATGCCCTGACGCAGCATTTCATTGGTGCCTAAGCCATAATTGGAACTCAGACCACGCAGCTCAATGTTGAATGAGATTTGGTTGTCATACTTACTGTCGTTGTTTTCCCAACCGTTGATCTTGCGTTCGTAACCCAGACGAATGGCATAGCAGCACGAGCTGTACTGCAGGCCAACCAGCTGCTCAGCCGGACGGCTGTTGCGGGTATCGT
Source organism: Enterobacter ludwigii (assembly GCA_900068845.1). Lineage (GTDB taxonomy): Bacteria > Pseudomonadota > Gammaproteobacteria > Enterobacterales > Enterobacteriaceae > Pantoea > Pantoea ludwigii_A. Next base: position 158,591 of record CEFQ01000001.1, on the reverse strand, counting down.
AGTAATAACCGCCCACCAGTGACCAGGCATCAGCAATTGGCCAGCTGGCCGTGGCGCCGACCTGTGAAATCCCGTTTTTGTAGATCGGGTCAGTCACCAGGTTAGAGTTATTCAGCGCCTGCGCGACGTATTCCGGGCTGCTATAGCGATAGCTCAGCTGCACCATACGATCGGCGTCCTGGCGATACTCAACTACCGCATTACCCTGGGCGACGTTGTCGAGGCGCGTGTCATATTGCAGTCCGCCACGCGCGCCCCAGCGATCGCTGATTTTCCAGTAAGTGTCGCCGGCCCACACCAGGCTGCCGGTGTCATCTTCTTCGTTCGTCTGGTTTACGCCGGTACGAGACGGGGTAAACGAGTAGATTTGACCCACAGAAACGTTAAAACGTTCAACCAGATCGTTATCATAAATACGTGTGGTCACACCGCTTGCTACTTCGTTAGACGAAGCGATGCGATCCAGGCCGCTGTAAGTACGATCGCGGAACAGGCCGGTGTAATCACTTTGCAGCAGCGTGGAGTCGTACGGATAGATATTGCTCTGATTACGATACGGGACGTAAAGATACTGAACGCGTGGTTCCAGCGTTTGCGTGTAGCCCGGCTGCCAATCCATTGCACGATCAAAGACTAAGCGGCCATCAACTTTGAATTGCGGCAGGGTACGGTTTACTGAACTATCCAGTTGCCCGCTTGCACCTGCTACGTTTGGAATCTCTCCGTTGTTATAGGCATTGATATGTTCTTGCTGGTAATGGGTCGCCAGGAATTTCGCTTCGGTATCGAGGCTTGCCCAGCCATTTGAGAGCGGCAGATTCAGCGTTGGCTCAACATGCAGACGTGTCGCTTCGGGCATGCGGCTGTTAACGTTAGTGAATTTAACGGCCTGTGCATATACGCGCCCATCAAATGGTCCGATGTCGTTCTGATAAAAGTTCAGATCGAGCTGAGGCTGAGCTCGGTATACGTTACTATTACTGGTGTTACCGAAGACCTGGAAGTCTTTGCTCGAAAGCGTAGCGTCCCAGTTTGTATCCGCATAGCCGAAGCTGAACTTCTGCGTAGCGTAACCATCAGTGGAACTGTAGTACTTCGACTCAAGATCGTTGAAATAATACGGATCGCTGACTTTGGTGTAGTCGGCGTTAAAGCGCCAATGCTGATCGTAAACGCCCGCATGACGCCAGTAGAACAGCCAGCGATCGGAGCTGTCATCCTGGGCGATGCCGCGTACCGCTTTATCGTTGTCGTACTGCTTATCTGACTGCAGGTAATCCAGCTCCATTAAGCCCGCGCCAAACACCGTCAAATAACGGAATTCGTTCTGCAACTGCAGGCCGCGTTTTTCCATGTAGTGAGGTGTGATAGTGGCATCAGCTTGCGGCGCAATGTTCCAGTAATACGGCAGCATAAACTCGAAGCCGTTACTGCTGCCATATTTCGCGTTCGGGATCAGGAAACCGGAGCGGCGACGATCGCCAATCGGCAACTGAAGATAGGGGCTGTAAAATACCGGCACATTGCCGAGCTTAAAGCGGGCGTTCCAGATTTCCGCAACTTCTTCTTCGCGATCCTGAATCACTTCGGAACCGACAACGCTCCAGCTGTTGGAACCCGGCAAGCAGGAAGTAAAGCTGCCGTTTTCCAGAATGGTGTAGCGATTATTACCGCGCAGTTTCATCTGATCGGCATCGCCGCGGCCCTGACGGCCAACCATCTGATAATCACCGTTCCACACGTTGGTGTCTTTGGTGTTCAGATTCGACCAGGCTTTCGGACCTTTGAGGATGACCTGATTATCGTCATAGTGCACATTACCCAGCGCATCCACGGTACGAACCGGCGTGGTTTGCCCATCCTGCTGACGTTGATGCAGCTGCACTTCGTCGGAACGCAGGCGGCTATTGCCCTGCTGCACATCGACGTTCCCGGTGAACACCGCGTCATCCGGATAATTGCCTTTGGCTGAATCAGAATGGATGGTGACCGGCAGCGAGTTGGTATCGCCATTAACCAGCGGGCGGTTGTAACTCGGCACGCCCAGCATGCACTGCGACATCAGATCGTCGGCGAGTGATGACTGGCTATAAAGCGCTGCACCAATCATGGTAGCCAGCAAGGTAGGTATACGTTTTTTCATACGCGGTTTCGATAATTCCATGAAAACTGGCATCATGCCGACAATCCGGTCAGAGACTAACTTACTGCCCGGCGTTGCGCCAGTGTTAATCCTTGTCTGCCCGCGTTGCCGTTAGGCGCTGAGATAAATGACAGGTATGATAATGCAATTTTCAGCCGCAAGCATGGCGAATTGAGGAGTTTATGCGCTACTGGGGAAAAGTAATTGGTCTGGCGCTCGGGATAGTTTCCGGGGCAGGCTTTTGGGGCATTGTACTGGGTCTGATCATTGGTCACATGTTTGACAAAGTGCGCAGCGTAAAAGGACAGGGCTATTTCGCCAACAACCAAGCGCGTCAAACGCTGTTTTTCAGTACGACATTCCAGGTGATGGGCCATTTGACCAAGTCAAAAGGGCGCGTCACCGAAGCGGATATTCAGATTGCCTCCTTATTTATGGATCGCATGCAGCTGCACGGCAATGCGCGTACCGCTGCGCAGCGTGCGTTTCGCGAAGGGAAGCAAAGCGACTATCCGCTGCGCAGTAAACTACGCGAATTGCGCAGCGCCTGCTTTGGTCGTTTCGATCTGATTCGGATGTTTCTGGAAATCCAAATTCAGGCCGCCTTCGCCGATGGTTCGCTGCATCCTAACGAACGGCAGGTACTGTATGTGATTGCCGAAGAGCTGGGCATTTCGCGGGCGCAGTTCGATCAGTTCTTGCGCATGATGGAGGGCGGTCAGCAGTTTGGCGGCGGCTCTTCACACGGTGGTGCGTATCAGCAGGCGCAACGCGGTCCAACGCTGGAAGATGCCTGCAGCGTGCTGGGCGTAAAAAGCAGCGATGATGGCACCACCATCAAGCGCGCTTATCGCAAACTGATGAGCGAGCATCATCCAGACAAGCTGGTGGCGAAAGGATTACCGCCGGAGATGATGGAGATGGCGAAGCAGAAGGCGCAGGAGATTCAGGCCGCTTACGATTTGATTCGTAAGGAGAAGGGGTTTAAATAACCTTATCGGTGTCCCCCATCCCGGCCTTCCCGCATAAATGGGGGAAGGAGACGCGGCCACATGCTACTTCACAAATCACATATGGCAGCATCTTCCTCCCCCACTCGTGGGGGAGGAGCGAGGTGGGGGGCAGCCAGCACGATCTGAGGTAGCCAGCTCCAACGTTAAAAATCCGCTGGCTGCCTAAACGTCATGCTGTTACCAAACGCCGGATGCGTAATCGTCAGCGACTCGGCATGCAGCTGCAAACGCGGTGCCATCGCTAGCGCCTCTTCATGCGCATAAAAGCGGTCGCCAAGAATCGGATGCCCCAACGCCAGCAGATGCACGCGCAACTGGTGTGAACGGCCGGTAATCGGCTTAAGTTTTACGCGCGCGCTGTTCGTCGTTTCATACTCCAGCACCTGATACTCGGTTTGCGCCGCCTTGCCGTTCTCGAAACACACCATCTGCTTAGGCCGATTCGGCCAGTCGCAAATCAGCGGCAAATCGATCAAACCTTCCTCTGCCGCTGGATGTCCCCAAACGCGCGCCACATAATACTTGGAGGGCTCACGCTCACGGAACTGGCGCTTCAGCTCACGCTCAGCCGCTTTATTCAAGGCCACGATAATCACGCCGCTGGTTGCCATATCGAGACGGTGCACCGATTCCGCCTGCGGGAAATCACGCTGGATGCGCGTCATCACGCTATCCTTATGCTCCTCCAGACGGCCCGGCACCGACAGCAACCCGCTCGGTTTATTCACCACCATAATGTGCTCGTCCTGGTACAGAATATGCAGCCAGGGTTCGAGCGGCGGATTGTAGGCTTCCATTAGCATGGCATGGTGGTCCTGAACATTATTGGTGTGTGACCACGATCAGGCGCAGTGCATCCAGACGCCAGCCCGCATCGCCCAGGCTTTCCAATACTTGTGTGCGATTGCTTTCCAGCGCTTCAACCTCATCATCACGGATGTTAGGGTTAACGGCGCGCAGCGCTTCGAGACGTGACAGTTCAGCACCGAGTTTCTCTTCGGCTTCCACTTTCGCCGCCGCAATAATCGCCTGCGCTTCCGGTACGATGACTTTCTCCGCCTGGGTCAGAATCTCATGCACATCTTGCTGCACCGCATTCACCAGCTTGCTGCCGGTATGGCGATTCACCGCATTCAACTGACGGTTGAAGCTTTCAAACTCGACCTTGCCCGCCAGATTATTGCCGGCACGATCCATCAGCAAACGCACTGGCGTTGGCGGCAGGAAGCGAGTGAGCTGCAGGCTTTTCGGCGCTTGCGCTTCAACCACATAGATCATCTCGACCAGCAGCGTACCCACCGGCAGCGCTTTGTTCTTCAGCAGCGACAGCGCACAGCTGCCGGTATCACCCGTAAGAATCAGGTCGAGTCCGTTGAGGATCAGCGGATGTTCCCAGGTAATAAACTGGGTATCTTCGCGCGACAGCGCCTGGTTGCGGTTAAAGGTCACGGTGCAACCCTCTTCCGGCAGGCCCGGGAAATCCGGCACCAGCATGTGATCGGATGGTGTCAGCACAATCAGGCTATCGCTGCGGTCTTCCTGATTAATACCGACGATATCGAACAGATTCAACGCAAAGTTAACCAGATCGGTATCGTTATCCTGCTCACCGATGGCATTCGCCAGCGCCTGTGCCGCTTCACCGCCATTGGAATTAAGTTCCAGCAAGCGATCGCGGCCCTGTTCCAGCTGTGACTTCAGCGCATCATGCTGCTTGCGGCTTTCCGTGATGAATTCATCCAGCCCCTGCGGATTTTCCGGCGCGGCGAGGTATTCAATCAGCTGATTGTACTCTTTGTCATAAATGGCGCGGCCGGTTGGGCAAGTATACTCAAACGCATCCAGCCCTTCGTGATACCAGCGCAGTAGCACCGCCTGCGCGGTTTTTTCCAGCCACGGCACCAGAATCTGGATGTCATGCATCTGACCGATACGATCGAGACGACCGATACGTTGCTCCAGCAGATCCGGGTTGAACGGCAGATCGAACATCACCAAACGGCTGGCGAACTGGAAGTTACGGCCTTCAGAACCGATTTCCGAGCACAGTAACACCTGTGCGCCATCCTCTTCGGAGGCGAAGAAAGCCGCAGCGCGGTCGCGTTCGATAATCGATAAACCTTCGTGGAACACGGCGGCGCGAATGCCTTCGCGTTCACGCAGGACTTGCTCCAACTGCAGCGCGGTGGCCGCTTTGGCGCAGATCACTAACACTTTCTCTTTGCGGTTACTGGTGAGGTAACCCATTAGCCATTCAACGCGCGGATCAAAGTTCCACCATGTGCCGCTATCGCCTTCAAACTCCTGATAAATCTGCTCCGGATACAGCATGTCTCGCGCGCGCTCTTCTGCGCTTTTGCGCGTGCCCATGATGCCGGAGACTTTGATGGCGGTTTGATACTGCGCGGGCAGGGGCAAACGAATCTGATGCAACTCGCGTTTAGGGAAGCCTTTTACGCCGTTACGCGTGTTACGGAACAGCACGCGGCTGGTGCCGTGGCGATCCATCAGCATTGAGACCAGCTCTTTACGCGCGTCTTCTTTGCCGTCGCGATCGCTGTTAGCCACTTGCAGCAGCGGCTCAATATCTTGTTCGCCGATCAGATCGTTAATCAGGTTCATTTCATCTTTGCTGATGGCATGATCGGCTAGCAGCGAACTCACCGCATCGGCCACCGGACGATAATGTTGCTGTTCTTCAACAAACTGGCCGAAATCGTGGAAACGATTGGGATCGAGCAGGCGCAGACGCGCAAAGTGGCTCTCTAATCCCAGCTGCTCTGGTGTTGCCGTCAGCAGCAATACGCCCGCGGTTTTTTCTGCCAGCTGCTCGATAACCTGATATTCGCGACTCGGTGCGTCTTCGCTCCATGCCAGATGGTGCGCTTCATCGACTACCAGCAGATCCCAATCGGCATCCGCCAACAGCTCAAGACGCTGCTTGTTTCGGCGCACAAAATCGAGCGAGCAGATTATCAGCTGCTCGGTTTCAAACGCGTTATCACTGTCGTGCTGCGCCTCGGTGTAGCGATCGTCATCAAACAGCGCAAAGCGCAGGTTGAAGCGACGCAGCATTTCCACCAGCCACTGATGTTGTAGCGTTTCCGGCACCACAATCAGCACGCGTTCGGCGCGACCGGCCAGCAGCTGTTGCTGGATGATCATCCCGGCTTCAATGGTTTTACCCAGGCCCACTTCGTCCGCCAGCAGCACGCGCGGCGCATGGCGACGGCCAACATCGTGCGCGATGTGCAGCTGATGCGGGATCAGATTGGTGCGCATACCGCGCAGGCCGCTGATCGGCAAACGATATTGCTCACTATGATATTTACGCGCACGAAAACGCAGCGCAAAGCGATCCATGCGGTCGAGCTGGCCGGCGAACAAGCGATCCTGTGGCTTGCTGAACACCAGTTTGCTGTCCAGCATCACTTCACGCATCACCACATCGTTTTCTTCGGTATCGAGACGCGTGCCGATGTAAGTCATTAACTCGTTTTCGTTGCGGACTTCATCGACGCACATCTGCCAGCCTTCATGGCTGGTGATGGTGTCACCCGGATTGAAAATCACACGAGTAACCGGAGCATCATTTCGAGCATACAGGCGGTTTTCGCCGGTTGCCGGAAAAAGCATGGTGATCATACGCGTATCAATCGCGACAACCGTGCCCAGTCCCAGTTCACTTTCCGTATCACTAATCCAGCGCTGACCCAGTGTAAAAACCATATATTTTTTGCTCGACTCTCTTACATGCCATAAAGAAGTTCACCTGCACTCAGGCAATACCCAACCGCCAAACGGGTGTTTGGTCAGATTGTGTGTGCGGTGAGAATCAGGAAGGGCGCTATGGTACTGGATGGCAAGGCATTCGTCACCTGTCAAAAAAGCCCCAACTGCCCAGTAATCAGTGTAGCAAAGTCATCACCGACAAACGGTAAAATACCGTCAGCCACCGGTTGTAGCTGTTTGGTGACGTAGTGATCGTAGTCGAGAGGCGTGTTACGCGCCTCCAGGGGTTCCGGTCCTGCCGTCGCCATCACATAGCGAATCGAGCCGCCGTTTTGATATTGCAACGGCCGCTGTAACTTACGGTTGTGCTCATCGGCGAGACGCGCGGCACGCACGTGTGGCGGCACATTGCGCTCGTAATCTTTCAGTGCGCGACGCAGGCGCTTTTTATACACCAGACGATCGTCGAGCTCGCCTGCCAGCAATTGCGCCACTGTTTCGCGGATGTAATCCTGCCACGGTTCGCCACGAAAAATGCGGCCATACAGGTTCTGCTGGAACTGTTGCGCCAGCGGCGTCCAGTCGGTGCGTACGGATTCGAGGCCTTTAAACACCAGCCGCTCGCCGCTGTCGCTGCGGATCAGGCCGGCGTAACGCTTTTTGCTGCCCTGCTCGGCGCCGCGAATGGTCGGCATCAGAAAGCGGCTGAAGTGGGTTTCATACTCAAGCTCCAGCGCGCTCTTCAGCCCATACGTGGATTGCAAATGCTGCTGCCACCAGCCATTAACACGTTCGGCGAGGTGACGACCCATTGCCGCCGCCTCCGCTTCACTGCGCGCGCCTTTCAGCCAGACGAAGGTAGAATCGGTATCGCCGTAAATCACATCAAAGCCTTCGGCTTCAATCAATTCGCGCGTTTGCTGCATGATGGCGTGGCCGCGCAGGGTAATGGATGACGCCAGGCGCGGATCGAAGAAACGACAAGCGCTGGTCCCGAGCACGCCGTAAAAAGCATTCATGATGATTTTCAGCGCCTGTGACAGCGGTTTATTGTTGTCGCGCTTAGCGGCTTCGCGACCTTGCCAGATCTGCTCGACAATCGCGGGTAAACAGTGCGTGTCGCGGGAAAAACGCGCGTTGCGGAAGCCGGGGACCGAATCAACATCATCCGGATGCGCCAGGCCTTCCACCAGACCGACCGGATCGATGAGAAAGGTACGAATAATCGAGGGATACAGGCTTTTATAATCCAGTACCAGCACCGAGTCATACAGGCCGGGACGCGAATCCATCACGTAGCCGCCAGGGCTGGCTTCCGGCGCCACTTCGCCGAGATTAGGCGCCACGAAACCGGAGCGGTGCATGCGCGGAATATAGAGATGCCCAAACGCCGCTACCGAACCGCCGTGACGATCCACCGCTAAACCGTTCACCGTGGCGCGTTCCAGCAAGAACGGCATGATGGCGGTGTGCTGGAAAATGCGCGTCACCAGCTCGCAATCCTTGAGATTGTATTTCGCCAGCGCCGGTTTATCGTTGGCGAAGCGCCAGTTAATCTCCTCCATGCGCTGCCACGGATTATCAATGGCTTTGCCTTCACCCAGCAGCTGGCGCGATACCGCTTCAAGGCTGAAAGAGGGAAAATCCCAGAAGGCGGATTTGAGCGCGTCGATGCCATCGATAATCAAGCGGCCCGTCGCCTGCGCGAAGAACACACCGGGTTTAAAACCGTGCTCGCGCCACTCCAGCGCGTGCTTCTGGCGGCCTAAGCGCAGCGGAATGCCGTAACGGTCGGCATGCTTTTGCAATACACGCAGATCGAACTGCACCACGTTCCAGCCGATAATCACGTCCGGTTCATGCCGCTCAAACCAGGCATTGAGCTGCTCCAGCAGCTGTGGGCGGCTATCCACATAAATCAGCTCAAAATCAAGCGTGCTGGCATCGCCGTTGGGCGGACCGAGCATGTAAACCTGGCGCTGGCCGCAGCCTTCCAGCCCGATGCAGTAGAGCTCGCCATGCTGGGTGGTTTCGATATCCAGCGACACCCATTTCAACTGCGGACGGTAATCAGGATGCGGTTTTAGGCGTGCGTTGATCACGCTGTCTCCGCGCGTTTCACCGCTAAACCACACTGGCGCGGTGATAAAGCGCTCCATCAGGTAGCGTTCGGGTGGGCGAATATCGGCTTCGTAGACGGAAATGCCGTTCTCGCGCAGGCGCTTTTCCAGGTTTTGCAGTTGGCGATTGCTGCGGCAATTGAGGCCAAACACCGGACGTCGGCGAAAATCCTTCAGCTCCAGCGCTTGCAGGCGCGTGTGGCGCTCACCGTGGATGAGCGCCTCGGTTTGCGCACGAAACTCCTCGGGAACAAACGCCACCGATTCCTGCGCAGGCAGCACCAGCCGCTGCGGGCCGTTGTCGGTTGCCAGCCACAGCACCACTTCGCTGCCGGTCGGCGTATCTCGCCAATGTCGGGTAAGCAGAAAACCTGCGCGCGGATTGGTCACGGTAACTCCAGAGAATGAATTGCATTCAGTATAACATGGATGTTTATACAGTGTCTCAGCAGGCGAGATTGCCACCACTTTGTCAACATCGTTCTACAATTCTTGCCTTGACGCCTGTGGGTATGCTCTGGACAATCCAGCCTCTATATTCCGCAGAGGATATTTATGGAAGCCTGGATTCAACACCTGTTTTCGCAATCGCTGGAGTACGCGCTGATCGCCGTGGCGCTGGTGACCTTCCTTGAGTCGCTGGCCTTCGTGGGATTGCTGTTGCCGGGCACGGTATTAATGGCCAGCCTTGGGGCGCTGGTTGGCAGTGGACAAATTGGTCTTTATCCCGCGTGGGCGGCCGGATTCGTGGGTTGTTTAATCGGCGATTGGGTCTCTTACGGCATCGGCTGGAAGTTTCAGGGGCCGCTGCATCGCTGGAAATATCTGAAAAAGTACCAGGGTTTGCTGGATAAAACCGAGCATGCACTGCACCAGCACAGCATGTTCACCATTCTGGTCGGCCGTTTTGTTGGGCCAACGCGTCCGCTGATTCCGTTAGCGGCAGGTATGCTGGAACTGCCGGTGCGCAAGTTCTTGCCGCCCAATTTGATCGGCTGCATTCTCTGGCCGCCAGCGTATTTGATGCCGGGCATTTTGGCGGGCGTGGCGATTGATGTGCCGCAGGCGGCACAGGGCGGCAACTTTAAATGGTTACTGCTGCTGGTGGCGCTGCTGCTGTGGCTCGGTGGCTGGTTACTGTGGCGCTGGTGGCGCAGCGGGAAAACCGTTGATTGGGCAACGAAATATCTGCCGACCGCGCGCCTGCGCTGGCTGGCACCGTTAATGGCGACGATCGGTCTGGGCGCGTTTATCGCCATCCAGTTCCATCCGATGATGCCGATCTTCCGCCAGCTGTTAGGGAAAGTGTTCTTCGCTTAACGACGTTGCACGCCAAGGATGGCGGCTGCTTCACTTTCGCCCCGCACTAAACTCTCCGTGCTGCCATCCCAGTAAATGCGCCCATCAACGATCACCAAACTGCGCGCCGCAATCTGTTGCGCATCTTCCAGGCTATGCGACACCATCAACAAGGTGATGTTGCGGCTTTCGCACACCGAACGCACCAACTGGAGCATCTCACCACGCAGCGCCGGATCGAGAGCGGAAAAGGGCTCATCCAGCAGTAAAATCGGCTGATTGCGCAACAGGCAACGCGCCAACGCCACGCGCTGACGCTGACCGCCGGAGAGCTGACCCGGCAAACGCGCTAGCATCGGCTGCAGGCCGGTTTGTTCTGCGATGTCGGCCAGCTGCTGCTGCTGATCGCGCGTCAGTTTCAGGCCAGGATGTAAACCCAACGCCATGTTTTGCTGCACCGTCAGATGCGGAAAAAGATTGTTCTCCTGAAACAGCATCGACACCGGCCGCGCTGATGGCACGCTGTGCGTATGATCCACGCCGTTCATCACCAGCGCACCTTGATTGATCGGCAAAAAGCCGCCAATCAGGCTCAGCAAGGTGCTTTTGCCTGCGCCGCTCGGGCCGAGGATCGCCAGACGTTCACCCGCCTGCGCCGTAAAACTGAAGCGCATCGGCAGATGCTGATAAAGGTAAGTGAGGTTATTCAGTGTCAGCATGGCGGCCCGGTAATTTTTCCATCAGTGTAAAGAGGAGCAAGCAGAGTAACAGTAGCAGCAGCGCGGTGACGGCACCGTCCGCGCCGCGATAGGCGCCAATCTGCTGGAACAGATAGAAGGGCAGCGTGCGAAAATCGGCGCTGCCAAACAGCGCGACAACGCCGAAATCACCGATCGACAATACGCAGGCAAACGCCAGCGCTTGAGCAAGTGGGCGTTTCAGCGCGCGCAATTCAATCAGTCGCAAGCGGTTGAAACCCGCGATGCCGAGTGAGGAACACAGCTGGCTGTATCGGGCGCTGATATCACGCATCGGATTCTCCAGCACTTTCATGGCGTAGGGAATGGCGATCAATGCGTTGGTGAAGATCACCAAGCCATCGGCGCGCTGTGGTAGCCCGATGGTGGCGTTGAACAGCAGGAAAAAACCGCTCGCTAGCACGATGCCCGGCATCGCCAGAATCAGCATGCCGCTCATCTCCATCGCCTGCGCGGCGATCATATTCTGCCGCTGACGCAGTTCTCGACTGCTCCAGAGCAGCATCATGGTCAGCACCACACAGAGCACCCCGGCACCCACGGCGATACGCAGCGAGGTAAAGGTGGCTTGCCAGAGCGCCGCTTGTTGTAGCGCACCGGCGATGCCGCCGCGCAAACCATCCACCACCACCGCCGCCAGCGGTGGTAACAGCAGCAGCAGCGCCAGGCCAATCAATACCGTATCGGCAACGCGCGCATGCCATGAATCCTGCGGATCGCGCCAGCCACGAATGCTTTGGCTTCCGGCGGGAATGGCTTTGCTAAAGCGCTGGCTCAGCAATACCAGTAGCAAGCAGCAGCCGAGCTGTAACAATGCCAGTAGCGCCGCGCGACCTGGATCGTAATCGAAATTCAGCGCCTGATAGATTGCCAGTTCCAGCGTGGTGGCCTGCGGACCGCCGCCCAACGCCAGCACCGTGGCGAAGCTGGCGAAACAGAGCATAAAGATCAGCGCCGCTGTGGGCAAAATCTGACGGCGTAGCCACGGCCACTCCAGCAAACGAAATAGATTCCAGCCGCGCAGGCCAAGTTGGGCGGCGACTTGCCGCTGCTCGCCGGGAATGCTCTCCAGCGCTTGCAACAGCAGGCGCGTCGCCAGCGGCAGGTTAAAGAAGACGTGCGCCAGCAGAATGCCCTGCAGGCCGTACGGCGAAAAGTGGTAGTCAAAGCCGAGGGCCGCGCACAGTTGCGCCAGCCAGCCGCTGCGACCGTAAACGCTAAGCAAGCCAAACACCGCCACCAGCACCGGTAGCACCAGCGTCATGGCGCACAGGCGCAGCAACAGATTGCGGCCAGGGAAACGGCGACGATAGAGCGCGCGTGCCAGCAGAATCGCGGGCAGCACCGACAGCAGCGCTGAGAGCAACGCCTGCTCAAACGAGAACAGCAGCACATGATGCAGATAGCTGTCGTCGAGCAGCGCGCGCCAGTCGGTGGCCGGTGCAACCATCACCAAGGCGCCAAACGCCAGCAGCGCTACCGCGCACAGCAATAGCGCGGTGAGCGAACCGGGAATTAACCAACCTGGCATTAGCGGCTAACGGCGCGTTGCCATGCGCTGATCCATGCAGCGCGATGGTCGGCCACGTCGGCTGGCGTGAATTGCAACGCTTTAGCGGGAACCTGTAGCGCTTGATAACCGGCAGGGAGATCGCTTTTGATGACGGGATACATCCAGTTGCCGGTGGGAATGGTCTGCTGGAAGGCAGGAGAAACCATAAACTGCATGAACTGCTGCGCCAGCTTGGGCTGTTTACTGCTGGCGAGTTGTGCGGCAACTTCCACCTGCAAATAGTGGCCTTCGCTGAATTCGGCCGCGGCGTAGTTCTCTTTCTTCTCTTCGATGATGTGATAAGCCGGAGACGTGGTGTAACTCAACACCAGATCGCCTTCGCCTTTCAGGAACAGACCGTAAGCTTCGCTCCAGCCTTTGGTGACGGTAACGGTTTTTTGTGCCAGCTTCTGCCATGCGTCAGGCGCGTTCTCGCCATAGACTTTCTGCATCCACAGCAACAGGCCAAGGCCCGGCGTGCTGGTACGTGGATCTTCATAGATCACGCGCCATTTTTCCGGGCTTTCGACCAGTTCTTTTAGGCTTTTCGGCGGATTCTTCAGCTTGTTTTTATCGTAGACGAAGGCGAAGTAGCCATAGTCGAACGGGATGAAGGTGTCGTTATGCCAGCCATCCGGCAGCTGCAAAGCGTGTGTATCGACGCTGCTTTTAGCAAACAGGCCGGTTTTCTCTGCCGCCTGCACCAGATTGTTATCCAGTCCCAATACCACATCGGCTTTGCTGTTTTTGCCTTCCATGCGCACGCGATTGAGCAGTGACACGCCATCTTCCAGCGCCACGTACTTCAGCTCGCAGTCGCACTGCGCTTCGAAGGCTTTTTTCACCGCCGGGCCGGGGCCCCAATCGGCAGAGAATGAATCGTAGGTGTAAACGGTCAGAATCGGTTTGGCTGCGAAAGCCGGTGCAGCAACCAGCAGCAACACAGGCAGAACTTTGTTTAACACTTTGCGCTCCTTGAGGAGAAGATAAGTTGAGTCGCAAAGGATCTGAGGAGTGAGACATCTCAAATCCCTACGCCGGTATTAGCCGGATCAGGTTCGACGGGTTTCTCTCAGCCCTGACATCAAGGCACCCCGTTGAGAACGGCTCATTCTAGTCATTTATAGGACAGCGTGAAAGGATCATGGGCCGGAAGTCTTGTTCCATTCTGCTCGGTGTGCATGAATGCGTACCCTACGAAACTGCGTTCTTTAAACGTAGGGTCACCATTTGTGGTCACCTATTTACAGCTCTGGCGGTGCAAACCAGGCGGATTTGAAATCAAACCAGCCGAGTGTATTCAGTCGCACGCCACGCATACTGCGTTGACCTTCCAGCAGCAGCCAATGATGAAAAAGCGGGTGCAGATAGTCGCTGTCGATCAATTGTTTGCTCCATTCAGCAAGGGGTAAATCTTTCTGCCGCCAGCGCGCCGCATCGCCTTGCCAGTCAATCGGGATGCAGTGATGCATCAGCGGTAGCTCGAACAGTTGGGCGAATAGCGCGTACTCCAGCGGCAGGGTAAAGTTGACGCTGCCGAGCCAAATGTCACTTTCGCTTTTGCCTTCAAACCACACTTCGTAGCTCACCTCCCGCGTGATTAACTCCACACCTTGCTGTGCCAGCAGCGGGCGCAACGCGTTGGCGATGCCTTCGTGCTCGACGTGATGGCTATACCAACTCAGCGTTAGTTGGGTTAATCCTGCCGGTTTGTCGGCAGGTGTGAGATCGCGGCGATGGTGCCAGCGCGGCAGCAGGCCATAGGCCGGGAACCAGTAACGCTGATAGCCAACGCCAGCATGATTTAATAAGGCGATGGGGTTGAACAGATAGCTCACCCAGCGGCGGAAATGCGCGTCGCGGCCCAAGGCAGAACGCTGATCGAACAGCAGAAAATAACAGCCTTCTTCCAGCCGACTCTCTTCCGATTTTTCATCCGCGGTTTCGCCCTGCAGTTTTACCCCGGCATACACCAGTTCATCGCTGATCTCGGGTAGCACCCAAATCGACACATCATCAATCAGCGCGCGATAGCCAAAGTAATCATCAAAGGCGGCAATTCTCAGCTGTGTCTGCTGATTACGCTCCACGCTGTAAGGACCGGTGCCAATCGGCTGGCGAGAAAACTGACGTAGGGTCGGCCATTCGCGCGGTAGGATCATCGCGCTGACGCTTGCCAGCAGCCATGGTAGCCAATCGTCGGGCTGATTAAGATGGATATCCAGCGTCCAGGGCGCGGGCGAATGCAGCTTTTCGATATGTGAAAACAGCGGCTGGCTGCGCACGCGTTCCAGTGAGGCAATGACATCGTCAATCTCCAGTTCTCGGCCATGGTGAAAACGAATCGCCGGGCGTAGAAAGAAGCGCCAGTGCAACGGTGAAGTTTGCTGCCAGTGATGCGCAATATCGGGCTCGATTTCCCCCTTTTCCTCATTTATACGCATCAGACCGTTGAAAATTTGCCTTGCCAGATGGGTTTCTGAGCGGCGCAGCGGCGAACCGGGCAGTAGATTAGGCAGCGGACGATAATAAAGCACGCGCAGGATGTGTTTGCCTTGCCGAAAGCTACGGCCTAAATGTGCTGCGATCATCTGGCGCACCTGATTTTTATCGCCCACTAACTGTACTAACTGATCGATACGATCCTGATCCAGCAGATCCTCGGCACGCTGTTGCTGGAGTGCCAAGCCGGTGTAGCAGAAACTCAGCATTGAGCGCTTGCCACGTCCCGCTTCCGCTTGCCAAATCAGCCAGCCTTCACCTTGCATGGCGTTGAGCAGGTTACGCATATGCCGACGCGAGCAATGCAGCCGTTCGGCCAACGCGTTTAAGGTCGTTTCCTGATCCTGGCCCTGGCAGCTTTGCCATAAGCGGATGAATTGCTGTTGCAGACGTGCAGAGGACATAAAAGGGGAACTCCTTCTCAGAATCGCTCAGTTTTTCCTGCCTCATATTAGAGGCATACTGCCCGGCAATGGAAGAGCGGGAGGCATTCAGCAATGAATGGCGCTCTAACAGCGGTTCCGCCAATGTGGAACCTTTTCTGAGTAGGGTGCATTTTCACCGCCAGCAGCGCTTTATCTGCTGGCTTTTTTCGTTTTGCTGTAGAATCTTCTACCCTCTTTTCTCTACCCATTTTTAACCGCAAAGGGATTTCTGCATGAAATCGCTGTTAACGCGCCAACGCCGCGTCAATCCGGTCTATCTCTCATTTATGGCTGTGTCGTTTATGACGGGCGTGGCCGGTGCATTACAGGCACCGACGCTGAGCCTGTTCCTGACGCGCGAAGTACAGGTGAGCCCGTTCTGGGTGGGCTTGTTCTTTACCATCAATGCGATAGCGGGAATCGTGATCAGCCTGCTGATGGCGAAACGCTCCGATAATAAGGGCGATCGCCGCAACCTGATCCTGTTCTGCTGCCTGATGGCGACGCTGAATGCGCTGCTGTTTGCCTTCAATCGCCACTACTTAACGCTTGTGACGCTGGGCGTGTTTTTGTCTGCGCTGGCTAGCGTGTCGATTCCGCAGGTGTTCGCCCTCGCGCGTGAATATGCCGATCAGTCGGCGCGTGAAGTGGTGATGTTCAGCTCGGTGATGCGTGCGCAGTTGTCACTGGCGTGGGTGATTGGGCCGCCGCTGTCGTTCGCACTGGCGCTCAACTATGGCTTTGTGACGCTGTTTTGCGTTGCGGCGGGAATCTTTCTGCTGAGTATGCTACTGATCTGGCGCACCTTGCCATCGGTGCCACGCGTGGTGGCATCGCCTGAAGAGGTGCTAACGCAGCTTAGCCCGTGGAAGGATAGCCAGGTGCGGCTGCTTTTTATCGCCTCTGTCACCATGTGGGCGTGCAACACCATGTATATTATTGATATGCCTCTGTATATCAGCACCACACTTGGCCTGCCGGAGAAGCTGGCGGGGTTATTAATGGGCACCGCCGCCGGGCTGGAGATTCCGATCATGCTGCTGGCAGGGCATTACGCGCGGCGTATCGGCAAACGCAAACTGATGCTGCTGGCGCTGGTGGCGGGAATTGTGTTTTATTTCGGACTGGTCATGTTCGAGTCGCGCACAGCGTTGATGGTGCTGCAACTGTTTAACGCCGCGTTTATCGGCATCATCGCCGGGATTGGCATGTTGTGGTTCCAGGATTTAATGCCCGGACGTGCGGGCGCGGCGACGACACTGTTCACCACCTCGATTTCCACCGGCATGATTATCGCCGGCATCATTCAGGGCACCATGAGCGAGCGCTTTGGTCATGAGTCGGTTTACTGGCTGGCGTTGGGGCTTGCAGTGTTGGCGTTGGGATTGGCGTCACGCGTGAGAGATGTTGTGGATAGATAGAAAAGAGAAGGGCGACAGCATGTCGCCCTTAGTGCCTTAGCGTAAAAACGCGGGCTGATTGGTCTCGTAGCGGGTAATTGACGCTTCGTGTTGCAGCGTCAGGCCAATGCTGTCGAGGCCGTTGATCATGCAGTGACGGCGGAAGCTGTCGATTTCGAAACTGTAGGTCTTATCGCCCGCGCTCACCGTCTGCGCTTCCAGATCCACCGTGAAGGTGACGCCCGGCTGTGCGGCAACCAGTTTGAACATCTCATCCACTTCTTCATCGCTCAGCTTCACTGGCAGCAACTGATTGTTGAAGCTGTTGCCATAGAAGATGTCCGCGAAGCTTGGCGCGATCACCACATGGAAACCGAAGTCGGTCAGCGCCCACGGCGCATGCTCACGTGAAGAGCCGCAGCCGAAGTTCTCGCGCGCCAGCAAAATGCTAGTGCCTTTGAATTCGGGTTTGTTGAGCACGAAGCTGGCGGTGGGCTTGGTGCCAGCATCGTCATCGAAACGCCAGTCGTGGAAAAGATGCGCGCCAAAACCGGTACGCGTCACTTTCTGCAAAAACTGCTTCGGAATGATGGCATCGGTGTCGACGTTGGCGGCATCTAATGGCGCGACAATGCCGGTGTGTTGAGTAAATTTGTTCGCCATGGCTTAAGCTCCCTGAGTCAATTCACGAATGTCGGCAAAGCGACCGGTTACGGCGGCGGCAGCGGCCATCGCCGGGCTCACCAGGTGCGTGCGTCCGCCACGGCCCTGACGACCTTCAAAGTTACGGTTGCTGGTTGATGCGCAGCGTTCGCCCGGGTTCAGACGATCATTGTTCATCGCCAGACACATCGAGCAGCCTGGCAAACGCCATTCAAACCCGGCTTCGAGGAAGATTTTGTCCAGACCTTCGGCTTCGGCTTGTGCTTTCACCGGACCAGAACCTGGCACCACCATCGCCACTACACCTGGCGCCACTTTGCGACCTTTAGCAATGGCGGCTGCGGCGCGCAGATCTTCGATGCGTGAGTTGGTGCAGGAGCCGATAAACACTTTATCGATCGCCACATCAGTCAATTTGATACCGGGCTGCAGATCCATGTAAGCCAGCGCTTTTTCCGCCGAGGCGCGCTCAACCGGATCGGCAAACGATTGTGGATTCGGAATCGCCTGATCCACCGCCATCACCTGGCCTGGGTTGGTGCCCCATGTCACTTGCGGTGCAATATCTTCCGCGTGCAGCGTGACGATGCTGTCGAATTTGGCATCGTTGTCTGATTTCAATGTGCGCCAGTAAGCAACGGCTTGTTCCCACTGCTCGCCTTTCGGCGCAAACTGCTTGTCTTTAAGGTAGTTGAACGTGGTGTCATCCGGCGCAACCAGGCCCGCTTTGGCACCCATTTCAATCGCCATGTTACACAGCGTCATGCGGCCTTCCATGCTCAGCGCTTCAATTGCGGGGCCACAAAACTCGACAACGTGACCGGTACCACCCGCACTGCCGGTTTTACCGATGATCGCCAACACGATGTCTTTGGCGGTAATGCCCGGCGCAGCTTCACCCAGCACTTCAATTTTCATGGTCTTCGCACGGCCCTGTTTCAGGGTTTGCGTGGCAAACACATGCTCAACTTCGGAAGTACCGATACCGAATGCCAGTGAACCAAATGCGCCGTGGGTGGCCGTGTGGGAATCGCCGCAGACGATGGTCATACCCGGCAACGTCATACCTTGCTCCGGCCCAATCACATGCACGATGCCCTGGAACGGATGATTCAGGTCATACAGCTGAATGCCGAACTCAGCACAGTTCTTCATCAGCTCCTGCATCTGAATACGTGCCATCTCACCCGACGCATTGATGTCTTTGGTCTGAGTGGAAACGTTGTGATCCATGGTGGCGAAGGTTTTCGACGGCTGACGCACTTTGCGGCCGTGTGCACGCAGGCCATCAAAGGCCTGCGGTGACGTGACTTCATGAATCAAATGGCGATCGATATACAGTAACGGCGTTTCATTTGACGTTTCGTTGACGACATGTGCATCAAATAACTTCTGGTATAAGCTTTTCATTTTATTATTTTTCCTCGGCGATAAAACCGGCAATGATGCTGCCCATTTCATCTGTGCTTACGGCTTTGCCGTCACCGGCTAAATCACGGGTGCGATAACCCGCTTCCAACGCGCGGCTCACGGCGCGTTCAATGCTAGCGGCAGCGTCATCCGCATTCAGGCTGTAACGCAGCAGCAGCGACAGCGACAGAATTTGCGCAATCGGGTTGGCAATGTTCTGACCCGCGATATCCGGTGCCGATCCGCCCGCAGGCTCAAACAGGCCGAAACCTTCTTCATTAAGACTGGCTGACGGCAGCAAGCCCATTGAACCGGTAATCATGGCGCATTCGTCTGACAGGATGTCGCCAAACAGGTTAGAACACAGCAGCACGTCAAACTGTGATGGATCTTTAATCAGCTGCATGGTGGCGTTATCGATGTACATGTGGCTCAGTTGCACATCCGGGTAGTCTTTTGCCACTTCGTTCACAATCTCGCGCCACATGACTGACGTCTGCAAAACGTTCGCTTTATCGATAGAGGTGACGATGTTGCGACGTTTGCGGGCAGATTCAAAGGCGATGCGGGCAATGCGCTCGATTTCAAAGCGGTGATAAACCTCGGTGTCAAAGGCGCGCTCATGCGGGCCGCTGCCTTCACGGCCTTTCGGCTGACCGAAGTAGATGCCGCCAGTCAGTTCACGCACGCACAGGATATCGAAACCACGCTCGGCGATATCACTACGCAGCGGGCAGAACGCTTCCAGGCCTTTATACAGCGCAGCGGGACGCAGGTTGCTGAACAGCTTGAAGTGCTTACGCAGCGGCAGCAGCGCACCGCGCTCTGGCTGCTGAGCGGGTGGCAGATGTTCCCATTTTGGACCACCTACCGAACCAAACAGAATCGCATCCGCTTGTTCTGCGCCGGCAACGGTAGCCGGTGGCAATGGTTCACCATGACGATCGATGGCGATACCGCCAACATCATATTCGCTGGTGGTGATACGCATGTCGAAACGCGTACGAATTGCGTCGAGAACTTTCATGGCCTGCGCCATCACTTCCGGACCAATTCCGTCGCCTGGTAATACCGCGATATGAGAAGACTTAGACATAGTTACACCGTTTCCTTCTGATCTTTAAATTTACGCTGCAGTTCTTTTTCCACCTGCTTAGCACGCCAAATATTGTTCAACGCGTTCACCATCGCTTTAGCTGATGATTCGACGATATCGGTCGCCAGGCCCACGCCGTGGAATTTACGACCGTTGTAATGAACCACGATATCTACCTGGCCCAACGCGTTCTCGCCGTGGCCTTTTGCAGTCAACTTGTAATTGATCAGTTCGGCTTCAAAACCGGTAATGCGATTGATGGCCTGATAAACGGCATCAACTGGACCGTTACCGGTTGCTGCATCGGCTTTGGTCTCTTCACCGCAGCCCAACTGCACCGATGCAGTGGCGGTCACGCTGGAACCGGTCTGCACGTTAAATTCGTTCAGCTGGAAGTATTCGGGCTCTTCGTTCTGTTTGTTGATAAAGGCTAAGGCTTCCAGGTCGTAATCGAATACCTGACCTTTCTTATCGGCCAGCTTCAGGAAGGCGTCGTACAAGGTGTCGAGGTTGTAATCTGACTCTTTGTAGCCCATCTCTTCCATGCGATGTTTAACGGCGGCACGACCAGAACGTGAGGTCAGGTTCAGCTGGATTTTGTGCAGGCCAATGGATTCTGGCGTCAGGATTTCGTAGTTTTCGCGGTTCTTCAGCACGCCATCCTGGTGAATACCTGAAGAGTGGGCGAAGGCGTTGGAACCGACCACCGCTTTGTTGGCCGGGATCGGCATGTTGCAGATTTGACTCACGGTTTGGCTGGTGCGGTAGATTTCCTGATGATTGATATTGGTGTGCACGTTCATAATCTGCTGACGGGTTTTAATCGCCATGATCACTTCTTCCAGCGCGCAGTTACCGGCGCGCTCGCCTAAACCGTTCAAGGTACCTTCTACCTGACGCGCACCGGCCAATACCGCGGCGATGGCATTACCGGTCGCCATACCCAAATCGTCATGGGTATGAACAGAGAGAATGGCTTTATCGATATTCGGAACGCGAGCCACCAACTGGCCGATGATGTTGGCATATTCGCCCGGCAAGGTGTAGCCAACGGTGTCTGGAATGTTGATGGTGGTCGCACCGGCATTGATAGCGGCTTCAACCATGCGGCACAGATCATCGATTGGCGTACGGCCACCATCTTCACAGGAGAATTCTACGTCATCGGTGTAGTTGCGGGCGCGTTTGATCATATGTACCGCGCGTTCAATCACTTCAGGCAACGTGCTGCGCAGTTTAGTGGCGATGTGCATCGGTGAAGTGGCGATGAAGGTGTGAATACGAAATGCTTCAGCAACACGCAGTGATTCGTATGCAGCGTCAATGTCCTTCTCAACGCAGCGTGCCAGTCCACAAACGCGACTGTTTTTGATGGTACGCGCGATGGTCTGTACGGATTCAAAATCGCCGGGAGAAGAAACCGGGAATCCCACTTCCATCACATCCACGCCCATACGTTCCAACGCCAGAGCGATCTGCAGTTTTTCTTTAACACTCAGGCTGGCCTGTAAAGCCTGTTCGCCGTCACGCAGAGTGGTATCGAAAATAATAACTTGCTGGCTCATCGTAATCTTCCTTATGCATTAACGTTGCCGGTGCTACGAGCATAAAAAAACCCGCGCATTGGCGCGGGTTTCTTAAACTTCAGTAGGTTCGAATCAGTTACTGATTCCGCCCACGAGTCTACCGCGCAAACTGGATGCGTTTAGTAGTAGACCGAGTAGGCGGAAAGAATGAAACATGAATCAAACCTCGTAAATTATGTGCTGCACATATTGGTACTGCAATCGACGCGTGAAGTCAACCTTAACTGCAAGGGTATTTCGACAAAACCAAGAGGGCGATCTGCTGCGATTTTTCGGCAGAGCAGAGCATTGACATTAATTATTGACGGAATGAGTTAATTCGGCGGACTAGAAAATTACCTGGAAAGTAGAATTTATTTTAAGTTATTGATATTTATTATTTTAAATTAGAATTCTTCAGGGTGTATAAAACAAGATAAGACTTGTTGTGTAGAGTAATATGATGTGATTAAGCCTGTTTATAGATAATCCCGCCAGAAAATAATTATCACAAAAGATTGTGGACTGAGTGGTCAGGCAATATGAAAATCATATTTCTCACAACACGCTGCAAATAATCTCTAAACCAGCATATTCCTCTGCGGTTATGACTAAGGATTAGTTTAATCCTCCCAGGCGATAATCACGCATCAGTGCCTTTATTGCCGGTTCAGACTCGCGCTAGCATCCTGGCGTTTGCAGGTCGGGTTGTCTGCGGTTATGGTAATCGACCTACTCTTAAAAGAATTAACTCAAGTAGATTCCCTGTACCTGGAAGGCGGAAATGAACGCCGTCTTCTGAGCATAAACATAAGGTTTTGATCTTAATTGGCGATCGGGGGCCGGATATCAGTGGCGTGCGGGAAACGCGAACGTCAGTGGATTCAGTCCCTCAAGCCTGGAGGCAGAAAATGGAGATGTTGTCAGGAGCCGAAATGGTCGTCCGTTCGTTAATCGATCAGGGCGTTAAGCAGGTATTCGGCTATCCGGGCGGAGCAGTGCTCGATATTTATGATGCGCTGCAAACGGTCGGTGGGATTGACCATGTATTGGTCCGTCATGAACAAGGTGCAGTGCACATGGCTGATGGCCTGGCGCGCGCGACTGGCGAAGTCGGTGTGGTACTTGTGACCTCCGGTCCGGGTGCCACCAACGCCATTACCGGTATTGCAACCGCCTACATGGATTCCATTCCACTGGTGATTCTGTCGGGTCAGGTGCCTTCTTCGCTGATTGGTTACGATGCATTTCAGGAATGCGACATGGTTGGCATCTCGCGTCCGGTGGTGAAGCACAGCTTCCTGGTGAAAAACACCGAAGAGATCCCAACGGTGCTGAAAAAGGCCTTCTGGCTGGCGGCGAGCGGTCGTCCGGGTCCAGTCGTGATCGATCTGCCAAAAGATATTCTGAATCCAGCCAACAAATTGCCATACGTCTGGCCGGAAACCGTGAGCATGCGCTCTTACAATCCGACCATCCAGGGCCATAAAGGCCAGATTAAGCGCGCGCTGCAGACGCTGTTGGCGGCACATAAGCCGGTAATCTACGCGGGCGGCGGGGCGATTATGTCAGGCTGCGAAGCAGAACTGTTGCAGCTGGCAGAACAACTGAACATTCCGGTGACCATGTCGCTGATGGGCTTGGGTGTCTTCCCTGGCACGCACCGTCAGAGCGTTGGTATGCTTGGCATGCACGGCACGTACGAAGCCAATATGACCATGCACAACGCCGATCTGATTTTCGGTATTGGTGTGCGCTTTGACGATCGCACCACCAATAATCTGGCAAAGTACTGCCCGAACGCCACCATTATGCATATCGACGTTGATCCGACCTCGATCTCCAAAACCGTCAGCGCGGACATTCCGATTGTCGGTGATGCGAAGCAGACGCTGGCTCAGATGCTCGAGCTGCTGTCGCAGAGCGATGCAAAGCAGGAACTCGATAGCTTACGAGACTGGTGGCAGACCATTGAGGGCTGGCGTGGTCGCAAGTGCCTGGAATTTGATCGCACCAGTGACAAAATCAAGCCACAGGCGGTGATCGAAACCATTTGTCGTCTGACCAAAGGCGAAGCTTACGTCACGTCTGACGTCGGTCAGCATCAGATGTTTGCCGCGCTTTACTACCAGTTCGATAAGCCGCGTCGTTGGATCAACTCCGGCGGCTTAGGCACCATGGGCTTCGGCCTGCCTGCTGCGCTGGGTGTGAAGATGGCATTGCCGGATGAGACGGTTATCTGCGTGACCGGCGATGGCAGTATTCAGATGAACATTCAGGAGCTGTCGACCGCGCTGCAATACGATTTGCCGGTGCTGGTGCTGAACCTCAACAACGGCTTCCTTGGCATGGTTAAACAGTGGCAGGACATGATTTACTCTGGTCGTCACTCGCAATCCTACATGCAGTCACTGCCTGACTTTGTTCGTTTGTCCGAGGCATATGGCCACGTTGGTATTGCAATCCAGCATCCTGCAGAACTGGAAGAGAAGCTCCAGTTGGCGCTGGACACGCTGGCGAAAGGCCGTTTGGTGTTCGTGGATGTAAATATTGACGGCAGTGAGCACGTCTACCCGATGCAAATTCGGGGTGGTTCGATGGATGAGATGTGGTTGAGCAAAACGGAGAGGACTTAATTATGCGTCGTGTATTATCAGTTCTGCTGGAAAACGAATCCGGCGCATTGTCCCGCGTAGTGGGGCTATTCTCTCAACGTGGCTACAACATCGAAAGCCTGACGGTGGCGCCAACCGATGATCCCACCTTGTCACGTATGACCATTCAGACGGTCGGCGACGCGAAAGTGCTGGAGCAGATAGAGAAGCAACTGCACAAATTGGTTGATGTGCTACGTGTCAGCGAGCTGGGGCAGGGCGCTTATGTTGAGCGCGAGATCATGCTGGTGAAAATCCAGGCCAGCGGTTACGGCCGTGAAGAAGTAAAGCGCAGCGCGGAAATTTTCCGTGGTCAGATCATCGATGTCACGTCAACGCTTTACACGGTTCAGCTGGCTGGCACCAGCGATAAACTCGACGCGTTTCTCAATACCGTGCGTGACGTAGCAGAAATTGTTGAAGTGGCGCGCTCAGGAATCGTTGGCGTCTCGCGTGGCGATCGCGTTATGCGTTAATCACCTAAAGTCACGATTTCATCTGATTCTAACCCGGCGAAATGCCGGGTTTTTTTATTTTATGCACTTATCCAGGATGCGAGAGAAAAGCGGTTGCTCGGCGTAGTTTTCTGCGGTTAGATGTTACAAATGTTTTACCCATAGCTACTCTGCGGATATTTTCGCCAGCGCTGGCTTATCAGAATTAAGGTGTCACCGTGAAACTGGATGAAATTGCGCGCCTGGCAGGCGTGTCGCGTACCACGGCCAGCTATGTAATTAATGGCAAAGCGCGGCAGTATCGTGTCAGCGAAAAAACCGTCGAAAAAGTCATGGCGGTGGTGCGTGAACACAATTATCACCCTAATGCCGTTGCTGCCGGGCTGCGTGCCGGACGCACACGTTCAATTGGTCTGGTGATCCCTGATCTGGAAAACACCAGTTACACGCGGATTGCTAATTATCTGGAGCGTCAGGCGCGTCAGCGCGGCTATCAGCTGCTGATTGCCTGCTCGGAAGATCAGCCAGATAACGAAATGCGCTGTATCGAGCATCTGTTGCAGCGTCAGGTCGATGCCATCATCGTTTCCACTTCATTACCGCCAGAACATCCGTTCTATCAGCGTTGGATTAACGATCCTTTACCGATTATCGCGCTGGACCGTGCGCTAGATCGTGAGCATTTTACCAGCGTGGTTGGCGCCGATCAGGATGACGCGCAGGCGCTGGCGGCTGAATTGCGGCAGCTACCGGTGAAGAATGTACTGTTCCTTGGCGCGCTGCCGGAATTGTCTGTAAGTTTCCTGCGTGAACTGGGCTTCCGAGACGCATGGAAAGGAGATGAACGCCCGATCGACTACATCTACTGTAATAGCTTTGATCGTGCCGCCGCCGCAACACTGTTTGAACAGTACCTTGAAGAGCATCCGATGCCAGAAGCGTTATTTACCACATCATTTGGCCTGCTACAGGGCGTGATGGACATTACGCTGAAGCGCGATGGTCGTTTGCCAACTGACCTGGCGATTGCCACCTTTGGCGACCATGAATTGCTGGATTTTCTTGAGTGCCCAGTATTAGCGGTGGGTCAGCGTCATCGCGATGTGGCTGAACGGGTGCTGGAACTGGTATTAGCGTCATTAGATGAACCGCGTAAACCAAAGCCGGGTTTAACCCGTATTCGCCGTAATTTATTCCGCCGCGGACAATTAAGCCGCCGCCCAAAATGAACGAGTGGGCGGTTAGCTGCCCACGTCTAATTTACCCTGCAAATAATTCCTCTTAAGCTCATGGCGTAAAAAAGCGTAAATTATCGCCACTCCAGCTAACAATTTAACCTTCCTGACTTTTCTTAATTGTTTACATGTTCATCAGCAAGGCGCAGCAGAACTGGCGTGAAGTCGCTAGGCTTCTTTTCAGAAATCCCCTAAAATGCAGCCCCTGTCGCAGATTGCAGGGTAAATATATTTCATTGCAAAAGCGCTTTATTTTTCGCCATTTTTCACATTGCGAAAAATTTTATTCAACTATTCATCAGGTTAATTATTTATTTTGCCATTTAATGTGGATTTATTCCCTTCTCCGATTAATTTCACTCCATGTAAATAGTGATATTCACTTGCCGTTGCGGCTTGACAAGGATTTCATCGGCTCCGTAAACTCGTTTCGTGGTAAAAAGTGGGATAAAGTGGTGAAAACGGGTGATTGAGGGGTAAGGCTGGCATGTTCCGTGGAGCAACGTTAGTCAATCTCGACAGTAAAGGGCGATTAGCCGTACCAACACGCTATCGCGAATTGCTTGTCGCAGAGTCTCAGGGGCAAATGGTATGCACCATTGACCTCCATCAACCATGCCTGCTGCTTTACACCTTGCCCGAATGGGAAATCATTGAAAAAAAGCTGTCTCGCTTATCCAGCATGAATCCAGCCGAGCGTCGCGTGCAGCGATTGCTGTTAGGACATGCTAGTGAGTGTCAGATGGATAATGCGGGCCGTTTGTTGCTGGCAAACACGCTAAGGCAACATGCCGGCCTGACCAAAGAAGTGATGCTGGTTGGACAGTTCAATAAGTTTGAGCTGTGGGATGAACAGACCTGGTATCAACAAGTTAAGGACGATATTGACACAGAACAGTCGGCTCAGGAGCCTTTATCTGAGCGGTTGCAGGACTTGTCGCTATAGCTATGCAGGAAAATTTCAAACACACCACAGTGCTGCTGGATGAGGCGGTAAACGGCCTCAATATCAGGGAAGACGGCATTTATATCGATGGCACTTTTGGTCGCGGCGGTCACTCGCGCTTAATCCTTTCGCAGCTTGGCGAGAAAGGGCAACTGATAGCGATTGATCGCGATCCGCAAGCGATAGCCGCAGCCGCTGAGATAAACGATCCTCGTTTTTCGATCGTCCACGGGCCGTTTTCGGCGCTAGCAGAATACGTCGAAGAGCGCGGTCTGACCGGCAAGATCGATGGCGTTCTACTCGATCTGGGCGTCTCTTCACCGCAGTTGGATGATGCCGAACGTGGCTTCTCCTTTATGCGTGATGGGCCGCTGGATATGCGTATGGACCCAACGCGCGGGCAATCGGCTGCTGAATGGCTAATGAGCGCGGAAGAGGCGGATATCGCTTTCGTGATCAAAACCTACGGCGAAGAGCGTTTTGGTAAACGTATTGCGCGCGCCATCGTCGAACGCAATCGCGAGCAGCCGATGACGCGTACCAAAGAGCTGGCGACGGTGATTGCCGCCGCGATGCCAGTCAAAGACAAATTTAAGCACCCGGCAACGCGTACTTTCCAGGCGATCCGCATCTGGATTAACAGCGAACTGGAAGAGATCGATACCGCGCTGAAAGGGGCATTGTCGGTTCTCGCGCCTGGCGGCAGGTTGTCGATCATCAGCTTCCACTCACTGGAAGATCGCTTAGTGAAGCGTTTTATGCGCGATCAGAGCCGTGGTCCACAGGTGCCAGCCGGCATTCCGATGATGGAGTCGCAGCTCAAAGCGTTAGGCGGTCGTGAACTGAAAACGCTGGGCAAGCTGATTCCAGGTGAAGCCGAAGTGAACGAAAACCCACGTGCGCGCAGTTCGGTGTTGCGTATCGCGGAGAGAACGGCTTCATGATTGGCAACGAGCGCCACAGCTTACCTGGTGTTATCGGTGGGGACTTGCTGCGATTTGGCAAGATCCCGCTGTTGCTGCTGATCGCGGTGCTGGTGTCTTCGGTAATTGTCGTGACCACCACGCACAAGACGCGCTTGCTAACGGCGCAGCGTGAGCAACTGGTGCTGGAGCGTGATGCGCTCGATATCGAATGGCGCAACCTGATTCTTGAAGAGAACGCTCTTGGCGATCATAGCCGCGTAGAGCGTATAGCAACCGATAAACTGCAAATGCAGCATGTTGATCCTTCACAGGAAAATATTGTGGTGCAGAAATAAGGAATCGCAGAACTTAATGAGTGGCGCAGGCAAAACGCTGAAGATAAAAAAACAAGAAAATAAGGCCAGCTTTGTAAGCTGGCGCTTTGCGTTACTGTGCGGGTGCATTTTACTGGCGCTGGGCGGACTGCTTTCACGTGTAGCGTGGTTGCAGGTAATCAACCCTGACAAGCTGGTGAAAGAGGGCGATTTGCGTTCGCTGCGCGTTCAATCAGTTCCCACCGCGCGCGGCATGATCAGCGATCGTGCAGGTCGTCCGCTGGCGGTGAGTGTGCCGGTGAATGCGATCTGGGCCGATCCGAAAGAGCTCGCTGAGCACGGCGGCGTGTCGCTGGATAGTCGCTGGAAAGCACTGTCGGATGCGTTATCGATTCCGCTTGATCAGCTGGCAGCACGCGTCAACGCCAACCCAAAAGGGCGTTTTATTTATCTGGCGCGTCAGGTCAACCCGGCGATTGGCGAGTATGTAAAAAAACTCAAACTGCCGGGCATCTACTTACGTGAAGAGTCGCGCCGCTATTATCCAGCAGGCCAGGTCACTGCGCACCTGATTGGCTTCACCAATATCGATGGTCAAGGTATCGAAGGCATCGAAAAAAGCTTCGACAAATGGCTGACCGGCGCACCGGGCGAACGTACCGTGCGTAAAGACCGCAACGGCCGCGTCATCGAAGACATTTCCTCCGTGGACAGTCGTGCGGCGCATAACCTGACGCTGAGTATTGATGAACGTTTACAGGCACTGGTATATCGCGAGCTGAATAACGCCGTGGCGTTCAACAAAGCGGAATCGGGCACGGCAGTGTTGGTGGATGTGAACACCGGTGAAGTGCTGGCGATGGCGAATAGCCCCGCTTATAACCCCAATAATCTCAGCAACACGCCGAAGGACGTGATGCGTAACCGCGCGATTACTGACATCTTCGAGCCGGGCTCTACCGTAAAACCGATGGTGGTGATGACGGCGCTGCAGCGCGGTGTAGTGAAAGAAAACAGCGTACTGAATACTGTGCCGTACCGCGTTAATGGTCATGAGATCAAAGACGTGGCGCGTTACAACGAATTGACCCTTACCGGGGTTTTACAGAAGTCGAGTAACGTCGGGGTTTCACGTTTGGCGTTAGCGATGCCCTCCTCAGCACTTGTAGATACTTACGCGCGCTTTGGACTGGGTAAACCGACCAATTTGGGGCTGGTCGGGGAAAGTAGTGGCTTATACCCTCAAAAACAACGGTGGTCTGACATAGAGAGGGCCACCTTCTCTTTCGGCTACGGGCTAATGGTAACGCCGTTACAGTTAGCGCGAGTCTACGCAACCATTGGCAGTTACGGCGTCAATCGCCCGCTGTCCATCACCAAAGTTGACCCGCCAGTGGCGGG
>CEFQ01000001.1:0-128970 GCA_900068845.1 Enterobacter ludwigii | reverse complement strand
CCCGCCAGTGGCGGGTGAGCGCGTTTTTCAGGAAGACCTGGTGAAAACGGTGATGCACATGATGGAGAGCGTTGCGTTGCCAGGCGGTGGTGGGGTTAAAGCCGCTATCAAAGGCTATCGCATTGCCATTAAAACCGGTACCGCCAAGAAAGTTGGGCCGGACGGACGTTACGTCAACAAATACATTGCTTATACCGCAGGCGTTGCGCCTGCCAGCCGTCCTCGTTTTGCGCTGGTGGTGGTGATCAACGATCCCCAGGCCGGTAAATATTATGGTGGTGCGGTTTCAGCACCGGTGTTTGGCGCCATCATGGGCGGCGTGTTGCGTACCATGAATATCGAACCTGATGCGCTGCCGACAGTTGATAAAAACGAGTTGGTAAAGAATAGAAGTGAGGGATCAAGTGACAGATCGTAACCTGCGCGACTTACTGGCACCGTGGGTGCCGGGTGCGCCGGCGCGTCCACTCCGTGACATGACACTAGATAGCCGCGCTGCGGCTTCTGGCGATCTGTTTATCGCCGTGGCGGGCCATCATGCTGATGGACGTCGTTTTATTCCGCAGGCTATCGCTCAAGGCGTTGCGGCAGTAATTGCCGAAGCCGAAGGTGAGGCCAGCGATGGAGATATCCGCGAGATGCATGGCGTCCCGGTTATCTATCTGGCGCAGTTGCAGCAGCGCCTCTCTGCATTAGCCGGACGCTTCTATCAGCAGCCTGCCAGCAAACTGAAATTAATTGGTGTCACTGGCACCAACGGTAAAACCACCACCACCCAGTTGATGGCGCAATGGGCTAATCTGCTGGGTGAAACCGGTGCAGTCATGGGCACGGTGGGCAATGGCCTTTACGGTCAACTGGTGGCAACTGAAAACACCACAGGTTCTGCGGTGGATGTGCAGCATGTCCTGAATGATCTGGTCGGACAGGGCGCAACCCTGGCGGCAATGGAAGTTTCCTCTCACGGTTTGGTGCAGCATCGCGTCGCAGCATTGCCGTTTGCGGCTGCGGTATTTACTAACCTGAGCCGCGATCACCTTGATTACCACGGTGATATGCAGAGCTATGAATCGGCTAAATGGTTACTGTTCTCTGAGCATAAGGTCGCTGAAGCGATCATCAATGCTGATGATGACGTTGGGCGTCGCTGGCTGGCTAACTTGCCCGATGCCGTGGCAGTCACCATGGACGACAATTTACCATCTGGCTGTCATGGCCGCTGGCTCAAAGCCACGGCGGTGAATTATCACGACGGCGGTGCACATATTCAATTTAGCTCCAGCTGGGGCAACGGCGAATTTGATAGCCGCCTGATGGGCGCTTTCAACGTGAGCAACTTGTTGCTGGCGCTGGGTACGCTGCTGGTGCTGGATTATCCGCTTGATGAGCTGGTGGCAACTGCACCGCAGCTGCAGCCGGTTTGTGGCCGCATGGAAGTGTTCACCGCGTCAGAAAAACCCACGGTGGTTGTCGATTATGCTCACACGCCAGATGCGCTGGAAAAAGCGCTGGAAGCGGCACGTCTGCACTGTAAAGGTCAGCTGTGGTGTGTGTTTGGTTGCGGCGGCGATCGTGATAAAGGCAAACGTCCTCTGATGGGCGCGATTGCTGAGCAATTCTCCGACATCGTGGTGATTACCGACGATAACCCGCGCAGCGAAGAGCCGATGGCGATTGTGAATGACATCCTTACCGGTCTGCTCGATCCGGGCCGCGCGCGCGTGGTTTCAGGGCGTGCGCAGGCGGTAACCAACGCAGTTATGCAAGCCAGCCCGGATGACATCGTGTTGGTCGCAGGAAAAGGCCATGAAGATTATCAAATCATTGGCAATCGCCGTTTAGATTACTCTGATCGCGACACCGTCGCCCGTTTGTTGGGGGTGATGGCATGATTCCTGTTTCTCTCAAAACGCTGGCAGACATCAGCGGCGGACAGCTGCATGGCGCAGATTTAACCATTTCTGATGTCACCACCGATACACGCAAAGTGACCGCCGGCAGCCTGTTTGTGGCGCTGGTGGGTGAACGTTTTGATGCCCACGATTTCGCCAGCGACGCCATGGCCAACGGTGCACAGGCGCTGCTGGTCAGCAAGCTGCTGCCGATTTCTGTACCGCAGGTGGTGGTCGCTGATACGCGCATTGCCTTTGGACAACTCGCCGCGTGGGTGCGCCAGCAGGCGAAAGCACGCGTAGTGGCGCTGACCGGTTCATCTGGTAAAACCTCGGTTAAAGAGATGACCGCCGCGATTTTGCGCCAGTGTGGCGAAACACTCTATACCGCGGGCAATCTGAACAATGACTTCGGCGTGCCGATGACGCTGCTGCGTCTTACCAAAGAACATGCTTACGCAGTGATTGAGCTGGGTGCTAACCATCAGGGCGAAATTGCTTACACCACCGATATGGTTCGCCCGGAAACCGCGCTGGTGAATAACCTTGCCGCAGCCCATCTTGAAGGCTTTGGTTCGCTGGCAGGTGTGGCAAAAGCGAAAGGCGAAATATTTGGCGGCTTGCCGGTACACGGCACCGCTATCGTCAACGCTGACAGCAACGATCTTGCCAACTGGCAATCACAGTTTGTCGATAAAACGCTGTGGCGCTTCTCGCCTCAGCCCATGGCTGATGCAGAGTTCCGCGCCAGTGAAATCGTACTGCGAGCAGATGCCACGCGGTTCACGCTGCATACGCCACGCGGCGATATCGCTGTGGAATTGCCGCTGCCGGGCCGGCATAACATCGCGAATGCGTTAGCATCTGCAGCGCTAGCGTTGTCCGTAGATGTGCCGCTGACTGCGATTCAAACTGGCCTTAAAACCTTGCAGCCTGTTCCTGGTAGATTGTTCCCGATTCGTCTGGCGGAGAATCAACTGCTGCTGGATGACAGCTACAACGCCAATGTCGGATCAATGACTGCCGCCGCGCAGGTGCTGGGCGATATGCCGGGTTATCGCGTCATGGTGGTCGGTGATATGGCGGAATTGGGTGATGAAGCTGAACTATGTCATCGGCAGGTCGGCGATGCGGCTAAAGCCGCAGGCATTGATTGCGTGTTGAGTACGGGAACGTTGAGTCAACTGATTGGTGAAAGCAGCGGTAAAGGCGAGCATTTCGCCACTAAAACCGCATTGACTGAACGTTTACGCACATTGCTGTCCGAACATCAGGACATCACTATTTTGGTTAAAGGTTCACGTAGTGCCGCCATGGAGCAGGTAGTACAGAGCTTACAGGAGAAAGGAACATGCTAGTCTGGCTGGCCGAACATCTGGTCGCATTTTATTCCGGCTTTAACGTCTTCTCGTATCTGACGTTTCGCGCCATTGTCAGCCTGCTGACCGCTTTGTTCATTTCTCTGTGGATGGGCCCGCGTCTCATTGCCTGGCTGCAGAAACTGCAGATCGGCCAGGTGGTGCGTAACGACGGCCCAGAATCGCACTTCAGCAAACGCGGCACGCCAACCATGGGCGGCGTGATGATCCTCACCTCCATCACTATTTCGGTGCTGATGTGGGCCTATCCGTCGAATCCGTATGTCTGGTGTGTTCTGGTGGTGCTGGTAGGTTTTGGCATCATCGGCTTTGTTGATGACTATCGCAAAGTGGTGCGCAAAGACACCAAAGGCTTGATCGCGCGCTGGAAGTATTTCTGGATGTCCGTGATTTCGCTTGCTGTTGCTTTCGCGCTGTTTATTGCGGGTAAAGACACACCTGCAACACAACTGGTGGTGCCGTTCTTTAAAGATGTGATGCCGCAGTTGGGCCTGTTCTACGTGGTACTGGCTTACTTCGTGATTGTCGGAACCGGTAATGCCGTAAACCTAACGGATGGCCTCGATGGCCTGGCTATTATGCCTACCGTTTTCGTGGCGGCTGGTTTTGCGCTGGTGGCGTGGGCGACCGGTAACGTCAAGTTCGCAGAGTATCTGCACATTCCTTATTTACGTCACGCGGGCGAGCTGGTGATTGTCTGTACCGCAATCGTCGGGGCGGGCCTCGGATTCTTGTGGTTTAACACCTATCCCGCGCAAGTGTTCATGGGCGATGTCGGCTCTTTAGCATTGGGTGGCGCACTCGGCACCATCGCAGTGCTGCTGCGTCAGGAATTCTTGCTGCTAATTATGGGCGGTGTGTTTGTTGTGGAAACGCTGTCGGTCATTCTGCAGGTGGGATCGTTCAAGCTGCGCGGTCAACGCATTTTCCGCATGGCACCGATTCATCATCACTATGAATTGAAAGGCTGGCCGGAGCCGCGCGTCATCGTGCGCTTCTGGATTATTTCGCTGATGCTGGTGCTGATTGGCCTGGCAACGCTGAAGGTACGTTAATCATGGCTGACTATCGGGGCAGAAAAGTCGTCATCATCGGATTAGGCATTACGGGTCTCTCCTGTGTTGATTTCTTCCTCGCGCAAGGCGTTACGCCACGCGTGATGGATACCCGTGTCTCGCCGCCGGGACTGGACAAGCTGCCAGCCTCGGTTGAGCGCTATGTTGGCGGTATCAACAGCGATTGGCTGCTGGCGTCGGATCTGATTATTGCTAGTCCGGGTATCGCACTGGCACATCCAGCCTTAAGCGAAGCTGCTGACGCAGGCATTGAGATTATTGGCGATATTGAACTGTTCTGTCGTGAAGCTCAGGCACCGATTGTGGCGATTACCGGTTCGAACGGCAAAAGCACCGTGACGACGCTGGTTGGCGAAATGGCTCGTGCAGCAGGTTGGTCGGTGGGAGTTGGCGGTAACATCGGCCTGCCAGCGTTAACCCTGTTGACATCGCCAGCACAACTTTATGTGCTCGAACTCTCCAGCTTCCAGTTGGAAACCACACACAGTCTTAAAGCCGCGGCCGCGACGATCCTCAATCTCACTGAAGATCATATGGATCGCTATCCGCTGGGCATGCAGCAGTATCGTGCGGCCAAGCTGCGTATCTACGAAAACGCCAGCGTCTGCGTGGTGAATGCTGACGATGGCATGACCATGCCTGTGCGCGGTGTTGACCAGCGCTGTGTCAGCTTCGGCATTAATCTCGGCGATTATCATCTCAATCAGCAGCAGGGCAGCATCTGGCTACGGGCAAAGGGCGAGAAAGTCCTGAATACGGATGAGATGACGCTGGTCGGCCAGCACAATTACACCAATGCACTGGCGGCGCTGGCATTGGCTGACGCGGTGAACATTCCGCGAGCTTCAAGCCTGAAAGCCTTAACGACGTTTACCGGCCTGGCACATCGCTTCCAGCTGGTGCATGAAGCTAATGGCGTGCGCTGGATTAACGATTCCAAAGCCACCAACGTCGGCAGCACCGAAGCGGCACTGAATGGCCTGCAGGTAAAAGGAACCTTGTGGCTGCTGCTTGGCGGCGACGGCAAGGCAGCTGATTTCACTCCGCTGGCGCGCTATCTGCAAGGTGACAACGTGAAGCTGTTCTGTTTTGGCCGCGATGGTGATGCCTTAGCGGCACTGCGTCCGGCGATCGCAACACGCACCGACACGATGCAGCAGGCGATGACGGAGATTGCTGCTCAGGTGAAAGCCGGCGATATGGTGCTGTTATCACCAGCCTGCGCCAGCCTCGATCAATTCCGTAATTTTGAACAGCGCGGCGATCAATTCGCGCAACTGGCGAAGGAGTTGAGCTGATGCGCATTCCTGGAGCCGGTATCGCCAACTATCTGTCACTGCGCCTGCGCGATTGGGTGATGGGCGCACGCGAGAATGATGATGCGCCGGTGGTGCTGTATGACCGCACGCTGCTGTGGCTGACCTTTGGGCTGGCGCTGGTAGGCTTTGTAATGGTGACATCGGCGTCGATGCCAGTCGGTCAACGTCTGAATGAAGATCCGTTCTACTTTGCCAAGCGTGATGCGTTTTATATCGCGCTGGCGTTCGGCATGGCGCTGGTGACATTGCGTATCCCGATGGATTTCTGGCAGCGCTACAGCAATGTGATGTTAATGGTTTCGGTCGTGATGCTGCTGATCGTTTTGGTCGTCGGTAGCTCAGTCAACGGCGCATCGCGCTGGATCGCGCTTGGCCCACTGCGTATTCAGCCGGCTGAGCTCTCGAAGTTAACGCTGTTCTGCTATCTCGCCAGCTATCTGGTACGCAAGGTAGAAGAGGTGCGTAATAACTTCTGGGGCTTCTGTAAGCCGATGGGTGTGATGGTGGTGCTGGCAGTTCTATTGCTGGCGCAGCCGGACCTCGGCACCGTGGTGGTGTTGTTTGTTACCACACTGGCGATGTTGTTCCTCGCGGGTGCGAAAATGTGGCAGTTCCTGGCCATTATCGGTTCCGGTATTTTCGCTGTGGTGCTGCTGATCATCGCCGAACCTTATCGTATGCGCCGCGTGACCTCCTTCTGGAACCCGTGGGAAGATCCCTTTGGTAGCGGCTACCAGCTCACGCAATCCCTGATGGCATTTGGTCGCGGTGAGTTCTGGGGACAGGGCTTAGGCAACTCGGTACAAAAACTGGAATATCTGCCAGAAGCACATACCGACTTTATCTTCTCCATCATCGGTGAAGAGTTGGGTTATGTCGGTGTGGTTTTAGCGCTGTTGATGGTATTCTTCGTCGCTTTTCGCGCGATGTCGATTGGGCGCCGTGCTCTGGAAATTGATCAGCGCTTCTCAGGCTTCCTCGCTTGCTCAATTGGCGTGTGGTTTAGCTTTCAGGCGCTGGTCAATGTCGGTGCAGCCGCAGGTATGCTGCCGACCAAAGGTCTGACACTGCCGCTGATCAGTTACGGTGGTTCGAGCTTGATCATTATGTCGACTGCCATCGTGTTTTTATTGCGCATAGATTATGAAACGCGTCTGGCGAAAGCGCAGGCGTTTACCCGAGGTGTTCGATGAGTGGCAAACGGTTGATGGTCATGGCAGGCGGTACTGGCGGACACGTGTTCCCCGGTCTGGCCGTAGCCCATCACCTGATGGAACAAGGCTGGCAGGTCCGCTGGCTGGGAACCGCTGACCGTATGGAAGCAGATTTGGTGCCAAAACACGGCATCGAAATTGATTTTATCCGCATCAGCGGGTTGCGCGGTAAAGGCGTGAAAGCGCAGTTGCTGGCACCGGTACGCATTTTCAATGCATGGCGCCAGGCGCGCCGCATCATGAAGCGTTGGCAGCCGGATGTGGTGCTGGGCATGGGCGGCTACGTTTCAGGTCCCGGCGGCTTAGCGGCATGGAGCTGCGGTATTCCGGTGGTGCTGCATGAGCAGAACGGTATTGCCGGGCTGACCAACAAATGGCTGGCGAAAATCGCCACCAAAGTCATGCAGGCATTTCCAGGCGCGTTTCCCACCGCTGAAGTGGTGGGAAATCCGGTGCGTAACGATGTGTTAGCGTTGCCGTTACCGGCAGAGCGACTGAACGGACGTTTCGGCCCGATTCGTGTGTTGGTCGTCGGTGGCAGCCAGGGCGCGCGCATCCTCAACCAGACCGTGCCGCAAGTGGCCGCAGAGTTGGGCGAAGCCATTACGGTTTGGCATCAAACCGGTAAAGGTGGGCTGGAAATCGTGCAGCAGGCTTATCGCACAGCGGGCCAGCCACAACATAAGGTCACCGAATTTATCGATGACATGGCCGAAGCCTATGCATGGGCTGATGTGGTGGTGTGCCGTTCAGGTGCATTAACGGTGAGCGAAGTGGCTGCCGCTGGTTTACCGGCGATTTTCGTGCCGTTTCAGCATAAAGATCGTCAGCAGTACTGGAATGCGTTGCCGCTGGAAAAAGCGGGCGCAGCCAAAATTTTCGAGCAGCCGCAATTTACGGCGGCTGTGGTAGCGGACACGCTGC
Organism: Enterobacter ludwigii; assembly: GCA_900068845.1. Classification (GTDB taxonomy): domain Bacteria; phylum Pseudomonadota; class Gammaproteobacteria; order Enterobacterales; family Enterobacteriaceae; genus Pantoea; species Pantoea ludwigii_A. The sequence continues at coordinate 121,166 of CEFQ01000001.1, read as the reverse complement.
GTCACTGGGATCGCAAAACATTACTGGCGATGGCAGAAAAAGCCCGTCAGGTCGCGATTCCCGATGCAACCGAGCGGGTTGCAAATGAAGTGGCACGTGTCGCGAAGTAAATTAATCGGCCAGATGATTTGGCCCGTACCTTCAGCAGGTACAAACGGGAAAAACAGGTAATTGAAACAGATGAATACACAACAATTGGCAAAACTGCGTTCTATTGTGCCCGAGATGCGTCGCGTCCGGCACATTCACTTTGTCGGCATCGGTGGTGCTGGCATGGGCGGTATTGCCGAAGTGTTGGCGAATGAAGGCTATCACATCAGCGGTTCTGATCTGGCGCCGAACGCGGTAACACAGCATCTGGCTGCGCTGGGCGCGACGATTTATTTCAATCACCGCCCGGAAAACGTCACCGATGCCAGCGTTGTCGTGGTGTCGACTGCCGTGTCGCAGGATAACCCTGAACTGGTGGCCGCGCGCGAGCAGCGCATTCCCGTAATTCGCCGCGCTGAGATGTTGGCCGAACTGATGCGCTTCCGTCATGGCATTGCCGTGGCTGGCACGCACGGTAAAACCACCACTACCGCAATGGTGACCAGTATTTATGCGGAAGGTGGCTTGGATCCGACGTTCGTTAACGGTGGATTAGTTAAAGCAGCCGGCACGCATGCGCGTCTGGGCAGCAGCCGTTATTTGATCGCCGAAGCAGATGAAAGTGATGCGTCCTTCCTGCATCTGCAACCAATGGTGGCGATTGTCACCAACATTGAAGCGGATCACATGGACACCTATCAGGGCGATTTTGAGAACCTGAAGCAGACCTTCATTAACTTCCTGCACAACCTGCCATTCTATGGACGTGCAGTGATGTGCGTGGATGATGCGGTGATTCGCGATCTGATTCCGCGCGTAGGCCGCCAGGTGACAACCTACGGCTTTAGCGATGACGCTGATGTGCGCATTGAGAATTATGAGCAGCGCGGCGCGCGAGGACATTTCACTATCCTCCGCCACGATAAGCCGGAGCTGAAAGTGACGCTGAATGCGCCTGGCCGTCATAACGCCTTGAACGCGGCAGCGGCGGTCGCTGTAGCCAGCGAAGAAGGCATTGACGATAACGCGATTCTGGCCGCGCTGGAGAGCTTCCAGGGCACCGGACGCCGCTTTGACGTACTGGGCGAGTTTGATACCGCTGCCGTCAATGGCAACCCGGGCAGCGCAATGCTGGTCGATGATTACGGCCATCATCCCACCGAAGTGGATGTCACCATCAAAGCCGCTCGTGCAGGCTGGCCAGAGAAGAAGCTGGTGATGGTGTTCCAGCCGCATCGCTACACGCGTACGCGTGACCTGTTTGATGATTTTGCCAATGTGCTTTCACAGGTGGATGTGCTGCTGATGCTGGATGTCTACCCGGCGGGTGAGAGCGCAATTCCAGGCGCCGACAGCCGCTCACTGTGCCGAGCGATTCGTAATCGCGGCAAGGTTGATCCGATTCTGGTCTCTGAGCATGACGCGTTGCCAGACGCCCTGGCGCCATTACTTTCGGGCGACGATCTGGTGATCGTTCAGGGTGCCGGTAACATAGGCAAGATTGCCCGTAAGCTGGCCGAAAGCGAATTGCAGCCTGCGGTAAAGGCGGAGGCGCGTCATGACTGAGAAGGTAGCCGTATTGATGGGCGGCACCTCGGCAGAGCGCGAAGTGTCGCTGATGTCAGGTGCGGCGGTGTTAGCCGGACTGCGAGAAATGGGCATTGATGCTCACGCTGTTGATACGCGTGATGTGTCGGTACTGAATCTGAAACAGCAGGGTTTCGCTAAAGCGTTTATTGCTTTGCATGGTCGTGGTGGTGAAGACGGCACGCTACAAGCGGTGCTGGATTTTCTGCAACTGCCGTATACCGGCAGCGGTGTAATGGCTTCGGCTATCACCATGGATAAACTGCGTAGCAAATTGCTGTGGCAGGGCAGGGGATTGCCATCAGGCAAATTCGTCTGGTTGACGCGTCAGCAGCACGAACAAGGTTTAGATGCAGATACCAACGCCGCCATTGAAGCGCTGGGTTTGCCGCTGTTTGTAAAGCCAAGCTGTGAAGGCTCCAGCGTTGGCATCAGCCGCGTAAACAGTGCGGAAGCGTTGCCCGCCGCGCTGGATGAGGCATTCCGCCACGATAATGACGTGCTAATCGAGGCTTTTTTGAGCGGCGCAGAATACACCGTTGGCATCGTGGGTAAGCAAATTCTGCCTTCGATCAGAATTAAAACTGCCAGCGAGTTCTATGACTATGAAGCTAAATACATTTCTGACGATACTGAATACTTCTGTCCGAGCGGTTTAAGCGCTGAGCAGGAAGCTGAATTGCAGACGTTGGTGTGGGCAGCCTGGTGTGCATTGGGTTGCAGCGGCTGGGGTCGCGTTGATGTGATGGCTGACAGTGAGGGTAATTTCCAACTGCTGGAAGTGAATACCTCGCCAGGCATGACCAGCCACAGTTTAGTGCCGATGGCCGCTAAGCAGGCGGGATACAGCTTCCCGCAGTTGGTGGCGCGTATTCTGGAGCTGGCTGACTGATATGTCTCAGGCAGCGATACGAGTACGCAATCGCGAACCTCAGGAGCGTACAGGCTCCGGGCGAAGCAACGGTGCGCGACTGTTTGGCATGGTGTTCCTGCTGATTGTGTTGGGCATTATGGTGGCGGGCGGCCTTATGGTGCTGAAGTGGATGAATGACGCATCACGCTTGCCGCTATCGAAGCTGGTGGTGACGGGTCAAACCCACTACACCACGCATGATGATATTCGCCAGGCCATTTTATCCCTTGGCGCGCCGGGAACGTTCATGTCGCAGAACGTGGATATCATCCAGCAGCAGATTGAACGTTTACCCTGGATTAAGCAGGTCAGTGTGCGGAAGCAGTGGCCTGATGAGCTGAAGATAAATCTGGTGGAGTATGTTCCGGTTGCACGTTGGAACGACTCACATATGGTGGACGCCGATGGTGTCTCCTTCAGCGTCCCGGCCAGTCACGTTGGCAAAGAAACCTTGCCGATGTTGTACGGTCCGGAAGGCAGTGAAAACGAGGTGTTAGCCGGCTATCACACCATGAGTGATGTATTGAAGGCTAACAAGTTTACCCTGAAGGTCGCGTCGATGACGGCGCGGCGCTCGTGGCAATTAGTGACCAGTGACGATGTGCGCATTGAATTAGGTCGTAGCGATACCATGAAGCGTCTGAACCGTTTTATTGAGCTTTATCCGGATTTGCAGCAGCAGGGCCTGAGTCAGAATCAGCGCATCACATACGTTGATTTGCGCTATGACTCCGGCGCCGCAGTAGGTTGGGCCGCTGCACCGATTGAGCCACAGGACAGTAATCAGCAACAGAACCAGGCACAGGCTAAACCACAATGATCAAGGCAACGGACAGAAAACTGGTAGTAGGACTCGAAATTGGCACCGCGAAGGTGTCCGCCCTGGTTGGGGAAATTCTGCCCGATGGTATGGTTAATATTATTGGGGTGGGCAGTTGCCCGTCTCGCGGTATGGATAAAGGCGGTGTAAACGATCTTGAATCGGTGGTGAAATGCGTACAACGTGCCATCGATCAGGCTGAATTGATGGCAGATTGCCAGATTTCATCGGTCTACCTTGCTTTATCGGGCAAACATATCAGTTGCCAGAACGAAATCGGGATGGTTCCGATTTCGGAAGAGGAAGTGACTCAGGATGATGTAGAGAACGTGGTGCATACGGCCAAATCCGTTCGCGTTCGTGATGAGCATCGCATCCTGCATGTTATTCCGCAGGAATATGCCATCGATTATCAGGAAGGCATCAAGAATCCAGTGGGACTTTCCGGCGTGCGTATGCAGGCGAAAGTACATTTGATCACCTGTCACAACGATATGGCAAAAAATATTGTCAAAGCCGTTGAACGTTGCGGCCTGAAAGTTGACCAACTGATTTTTGCCGGACTGGCCTCCAGTTTCTCAGTGTTGACTGAAGATGAACGTGAGCTGGGAGTCTGTGTTGTTGATATCGGTGGCGGTACAATGGATATCGCTGTCTATACTGGCGGTGCACTGCGTCATACCAAAGTGATCCCGTATGCAGGTAACGTGGTAACCAGCGATATCGCTTACGCTTTTGGAACACCGCCGACAGACGCAGAAGCGATTAAAGTGCGTCATGGTTGTGCATTAGGCTCGATTGTTGGCAAAGACGAAAATGTCGAAGTGCCGAGCGTTGGTGGGCGCCCACCGCGTAGCCTGCAGCGTCAAACGCTGGCTGAAGTGATCGAGCCGCGTTACACCGAACTGTTGAATCTGGTTAATGACGAGATTCTGCAACTACAGGAGCAGCTGCGCCAGCAAGGCGTAAAACATCATCTGGCGGCCGGTATCGTGCTGACCGGTGGTGCGGCGCAGATAGAAGGTTTGGCAGCCTGCGCACAGCGCGTGTTTCACACGCAAGTGCGCATTGGACAGCCGCTTAACATCACCGGCCTGACGGATTATGCGCAGGAGCCGTATTACTCTACGGCAGTAGGCCTGCTGCATTACGGCAAAGAGTCACACATGAACGGTGATGCAGAAACGGAAAAACGTGCTTCAGTGGGCAACTGGTTTAAGCGAATCAACAGCTGGCTGAAGAAAGAATTTTAATTTTTGAAAAAGGAGATCATGCTGGCAATTTTTATGATCTCCAGGCGACAGGCACATAACGGAGAGAAATCATGTTTGAACCTATGGAATTAACCAATGACGCGGTGATTAAAGTCATCGGCGTCGGCGGTGGCGGTGGCAACGCCGTAGAGCACATGGTACGCGAGCGTATCGAAGGTGTGGAATTCTTCGCTGTGAACACCGACGCACAAGCGTTGCGTAAGACAGCGGTCGGCCAGACGATCCAGATCGGGACCAATATTACTAAAGGTCTCGGTGCAGGTGCGAACCCAGAAGTGGGTCGTAACTCTGCGGAAGAGGATCGCGAAGCACTGCGTGCTGCGCTGGATGGTGCAGATATGGTATTCATCGCAGCCGGCATGGGCGGCGGTACCGGTACCGGTGCGGCGCCAGTTGTGGCGGAAGTGGCGAAAGATTTGGGTATCCTGACCGTTGCGGTGGTGACGAAGCCATTCAACTTTGAAGGCAAAAAGCGTATGGCTTTTGCTGAGCAGGGTATCGCTGAGCTCTCTAAGCATGTCGATTCACTGATCACTATTCCAAACGACAAGCTACTGAAAGTTCTGGGTCGCGGCATTTCTCTCCTCGATGCATTTGGCGCAGCCAACGACGTATTGAAAGGTGCTGTGCAGGGTATCGCTGAACTGATTACTCGTCCTGGCCTGATGAACGTCGACTTCGCGGACGTGCGTACCGTGATGTCAGAAATGGGTTACGCCATGATGGGTTCAGGCGTGGCATGCGGTGAAGATCGTGCAGAAGAAGCGGCAGAAATGGCGATTTCCAGCCCACTGCTGGAAGATATCGATCTGTCTGGCGCACGCGGCGTGCTGGTCAACATCACTGCGGGCTTCGACCTGCGTCTTGATGAATTCGAAACCGTGGGTAACACCATCCGCGCCTTCGCGTCTGATAACGCAACCGTAGTTATCGGTACTTCTCTGGATCCAGAGATGAACGACGAACTGCGTGTAACCGTGGTTGCGACTGGCATCGGCATGGATAAGCGCCCGGAAATCACCTTGGTGACTAACAAACCGGCCACGCAGCCTGTAATGGATCATCGCTATCAGCAGCACGGCATGGCGCCGCTGCCGCAAGAGCAAAAACCGGCTGCGAAAGTGGTAAATGATCAGCCAGCAGCATCCAGCAAAGAACCCGATTACCTTGATATTCCAGCCTTCTTGCGTAAGCAGGCAGACTAAGAATATCCTGAGAATTGGGATTCTCCGCTCTTTGTGCTAAAGTATTCCCCCGCTGGTAATTTATACTGGCGGTCGGAAGGGTAATATTGCGAGATAAAGCGATGATCAAACAAAGGACATTAAAACGTATTGTTCAGGCGACTGGTGTCGGTTTACATACCGGCAAGAAAGTCACACTGACGTTACGCCCTGCGTCGGCTAACACCGGGGTCATCTATCGTCGCACTGACTTGAATCCACCGGTAGATTTCCCGGCTGATGCAAAATATGTGCGCGACACCATGCTAAGTACTTGCCTGGTGAATGATGAAGGCGTGCGTATTTCAACAGTTGAACACCTGAACGCTGCACTGGCGGGCTTGGGCATCGATAACATTATCGTTGAAGTTGATGCACCGGAAATCCCGATTATGGATGGCAGTGCCGCGCCTTTTGTCTATCTGCTGATGGATGCAGGCATCGAAGAGTTGAACAGCGCGAAGAAATTCGTGCGTGTTAAACAAACGGTGCGTGTGGAAGATGGCGATAAGTGGGCCGAGATTAAGCCGTACAACGGTTTTTCACTCGACTTTACTATCGACTTCAAACACCCTGCGATTGACTCAAGCTCGCAGCGTTACCAGCTCAACTTCTCGGCTGAGAACTTTGTTCGCCAAATCAGCCGTGCGCGCACTTTTGGCTTTATGCGTGAAATCGAATATCTGCAGTCTAAAGGCCTGTGCCTGGGCGGTAGTTTAGATTGTGCGATTGGCCTCGATGATTTCCGCGTATTAAACGAAGACGGTCTGCGCTTTGAAGACGAATTTGTTCGTCATAAAATGCTCGATGCGATCGGTGACTTATTCATGTGCGGCCATAACGTTATTGGCGCTTTTACCGCCTTTAAATCGGGCCATGCGTTGAACAATAAGTTGCTGCAAGCGGTTCTGGCTAAGCAGGAAGCCTGGGAATGGGCAACCTTCGAAGATGAAGCTGAACTGCCACTGGCATTTAAAGCACCAAATTTAGTTCTGGCGTAAGTCAGAAATAAAACGGCAGGTTTCGCTGACACCCTCTCCGGTCAGTTGAGCCTGCCGTTTTTTATTACCTCGCTTTTAATCCTGTAAAACCGATCTCATTTCGCTGTTGTGACTGGCGAAACCCTGTACAAAAAAACGTGAATTCCGCCGAAGCCCCTTTAATCACTGGTGTCGAAGTCCCACATAAGTGCTATCATCTGGCGCTCATGTAAGCTGGGTAACGCAGATTATTGCACCCGCTTTATCACTTTATTCAAAGCATTGTGGACGGATTGTGATCGGGATTTTCTCACGCTGGCGACAATTAGGCAGACGCTATTTCTGGCCACATCTCCTGTTGGGGATGGTTGCGGCCAGCTTAGGTTTGCCTGCTTGCGCGCAAAGCTCTGAGCCCAAGGCGACCGATTCACCGATCAGCAGCCTGTTTGTTGGCAATGTTGTCCATTTTGATCACCTGATTCGCTTGCAGGAAAGCGCTCGTCGGCCGAATTTTAACGTTGATTATTGGCATCAGCACGCGATCCGCACGGTTATCCGCCACCTTTCCTTTAGCATGACACCGCCGGCTCAGGCGGAGTCCGACCAAGCTGTGCCGCTAGCGGCACAAAGGTTGGCGTTGATTGGTTCGCTTCAGGCGTTACTGACCTCTCCCGCGCAAGCACTGACTGTAGTTGAGCCGCAACAAAGCCTGCGTCACAACGAACCGCACATCCATTCCTCTGCTGATTGGCAGGCTGCTATTCATGGCATCCGCGCCGGGCCTTTCCCTGCTTAACTGCTAACGTTTTTTCCACACCCTGTATCAGATTTTGCAGTCCGTGAGATCACGGCTGAATTGAGAAAAATTTATCATGTTAATCAAAATGTTAACTAAAGTATTCGGCAGCAGCAATGATCGTACTCTGCGCCGTATGCGCAAAATCGTCGACGTCATTAACAAGATGGAGCCAGATTTCGTGAAGCTCTCTGATGACGAGCTGAAAGCGAAAACCGACCTGTTTCGTGAACGTCTGAAAAAAGGCGAAAGCCTTGAAAGCCTGATTCCAGAAGCCTTTGCCACCGTACGCGAAGCGAGTAAGCGCGTATTCGGTATGCGTCACTTTGATGTACAGCTGATTGGCGGCATGGTGTTGAACGAGCGCTGCATCGCAGAGATGCGTACCGGTGAAGGTAAAACCCTAACTGCGACCTTGCCAGCCTATCTAAATGCGCTGAGCGGCAAAGGTGTGCACGTGGTTACCGTCAACGACTATCTGGCGCAGCGTGATGCCGAAAACAACCGTGCATTGTTCGAATTTCTGGGCCTGACCATCGGTATTAACCTGCCAAATATGCCTGCTGTGGCGAAGCGTGCAGCCTATGCCGCTGATATTACTTACGGCACCAATAACGAATACGGCTTCGACTACCTGCGCGACAACATGGCGTTCAGCCCGGAAGAGCGTGTGCAGCGCAAACTGCACTACGCGTTGGTTGATGAAGTTGACTCAATTCTGATCGATGAAGCCCGTACGCCACTGATCATCTCTGGCCCAGCTGAAGACAGTTCTGAGCTGTATACCAAAGTTAACAAAATCATTCCGCATCTGGTGCGTCAGGAAAAAGAAGACTCTGAAACTTTCCAGGGTGAAGGTGATTTCTGGGTTGATGAAAAAGCGCGCCAGGCACACATGAGCGAGCGCGGTCTGGTAAAAGTTGAAGAACTGCTGGTTAGCCAAAACATTATGGTAGAAGGCGAGTCACTCTACTCACCGACTAACATCATGTTGATGCACCACGTTACTGCGGCGCTGCGTGCTCACGCGCTCTTCACTCGCGACGTTGATTACATCGTAAAAGATGGCGAAGTGGTCATCGTTGATGAGCACACCGGCCGTACCATGCAAGGTCGCCGCTGGTCTGATGGCCTGCATCAGGCGATTGAAGCGAAAGAAGGCGTGGAAATTCAGAATGAAAACCAGACGCTGGCTTCCATTACCTTCCAGAACTACTTCCGTATCTACGAGAAATTGGCTGGTATGACCGGCACCGCGGATACCGAAGCATTTGAATTTAGCTCCATCTATAAGCTCGACACTATCGTGGTACCAACCAACCGTCCGATGGTGCGTAAAGATATGGCCGATCTGGTCTACATGACCGAAAAAGAGAAGATCGACGCTATTATCGAAGACATCCGTGCCTGCACTGCAAAAGGGCAGCCGGTGTTGGTGGGTACCATTTCGATTGAAAAATCGGAAGTCGTTTCTAACGAACTGACGCGCGTGGGCATTAAACACAGCGTACTGAATGCCAAGTTCCACGCCAGCGAAGCGGATATCGTTGCTCAGGCGGGTCAACCTGCAGCGGTCACTATCGCAACCAACATGGCCGGTCGTGGTACCGATATCGTGCTGGGCGGTAGCTGGCAGGCTGAGCTTGCCGCGATGGACGAGCCAACCGAGGAACAGATTCAGGCGATGAAAGAAGCCTGGAAGCTGCGTCACGATGCGGTGCTGGCTGCGGGCGGTCTGCATATCATTGGTACTGAGCGTCACGAATCTCGCCGTATCGATAACCAGCTGCGTGGTCGTGCGGGTCGTCAGGGGGATGCCGGTTCTTCACGCTTCTACCTGTCGATGGAAGATGCATTGATGCGTATCTTCGCTTCAGATCGTGTATCTAACATGATGCGTAAACTGGGCATGAAGCCAGGCGAAGCGATTGAGCATCCATGGGTGACCAAAGCAATTGCCAACGCTCAACGTAAAGTTGAAAGCCGTAACTTTGATATTCGTAAACAGCTGCTGGAATACGATGACGTTGCCAACGATCAGCGTCGCGCCATTTACAGCCAACGTAACGAACTGCTGGATGTGTCTGATGTGTCTGAAACCATCAACAGCATTCGTGAGGATGTCTACAAAACCACCATTGATACCTACATTCCACCGCAGTCGCTGGAAGAGATGTGGGATGTTGCTGGTCTGGAAGAGCGTCTGCGTAATGACTTCGATCTGAATCTGCCCATTGCTGAGTGGTTGGATAAAGAGCCCGATCTGCACGAAGAGACGCTGCGCGAACGCATCATGACCCACGCGGCGGAAAGCTATGCTGCTAAAGAAGAAGTGGTCGGCGAAGAGATGATGCGCAACTTCGAGAAAGGCGTGATGCTGCAAACGCTGGATTCACTGTGGAAAGAGCACCTGGCGGCGATGGATTATCTGCGTCAGGGCATCCACCTGCGCGGTTATGCGCAGAAAGATCCGAAGCAGGAATACAAGCGCGAATCCTTCTCTATGTTTGCGGCGATGCTGGAGTCACTGAAATACGAAGTGATCAGCACCCTGAGCAAAGTTCAGGTGCGCATGCCAGAAGAAGTTGAAGCGATGGAGCAGCAGCGCCGTGAAGAAGCGGAACGTTTAGCGCAGCAGCAACAGTTGAGCCACGTTGACGATGCCACCGCAGCAGCTGAAGCGTTAGCCGCACAAGGCGGAGAACGTAAAGTGGGCCGTAACGATCTTTGCCCATGTGGTTCCGGTAAAAAATACAAACAGTGTCACGGTCGTCTGGCCTGATAAAAAAGGAGCCTTTGGGCTCCTTTTTCTTTACTGGCGTTTAGCGTGTTATCGCCATGAGTTTCTCTTCGTTTAGGCGGACGCCATGATATGGCAACGTCACCAGCAGACCATCAGGCAAGCCAGAGCGCCTCAACAGTGCCCGGCTCTGAAACAGTAGCTGATGGTAATTGTTGTCGCTGATGCTCGGATAGCTCTCATTCCACACCGTGGCAATAATCTGACGTTTTGAGGTGATCTTCAGCAATAGGCAGGAAAAAAATCGTTTTTGCGCCTCATTCAACGGAATGATTTTGTGTTCAGGCCACCATGTCAGCGTGTTCTGAGCGCTGTCTAAGGTCAGGATGTCGTGAAATACCAGATGGCGTAAGGCATGTAATTGTTCCGGCGTATTTTGCGCCAAAAACGTTGTTTCTTTGAATTCCATAGGTAATCGGGTTTGGCAGAAGAAAGTGGCTGCGAGTATTCCCAACATTCCCGGTTGCGATCATTACGACATGTCTTAATCAACAGCTTTTGTGCGGCGCGATACGTCACTTTCCTCTCAGTGGTTAACATCATCCGATGTCTGATTTACACTCAGCGCTCATTTATTAAAAGCGGAATTCAGCTTATGAAACACCTGCAGGTTGCGGTGGGCATCATTCGCAATACAGAACATCAAATCTTTCTTGCACAGCGCGCGGCAAGCTCCTACATGGCGAATAAATGGGAGTTTCCTGGCGGAAAGATTGAACAGGATGAAACCGCTGAGCAGGCGCTCAAGCGTGAGTTGATGGAAGAAACGGGTATTGAAGTCACCTTGGCAAGTGCGATTGGCCAAGCCGATCACAGTTATGAAGATCTGCGCGTTACTCTGCATTTCTTTCTGGTCGAAGGCTGGAACGGTGAACCTTATGGTAGAGAAGGTCAGCCACAACGTTGGGTGGACCAGCAGGCGTTGGTCGCGGATGAGTTTCCTCCAGCGAACCATGAATTGATTAGCCGATTAGTGGCTGGCGAGATTTAAGTAAAGGGGCGCTAAGCCCCTTTCTTTTTATTGCTGTTCTTCACTCCAGTCATCGCTGTCCATCTGGTCGCCGCTGCTGGGAATGCGTTTTTCTTCTGCAGCCCATTCACCTAAATCAATCAGTTGGCAACGTTTACTGCAGAATGGACGCCACGGGCTTAATTCATCCCAAATCACATCGCGACGACAGTTGGGGCAAGGTACAGTGATCATCTCTTCCGGCATAACGTCCTCTAACAACAAGCTAATTCAAAATTCAGTCGGGCGGGTACTTCTCCACGTTCACTGTCTAACGGCAGGAAACGAATCGCATAGCGGCTTTTGTGGCCCGAAACTTGCGGATACAGCGCATCTTCCAGCGTTAATTGCAGACGCAGCAAATCAGATCCTTCGGCGTTATCCTGATAAAAGCCATTGAGGCTGGTTTGGTGACGAAATATGCCAGACTGGCGCACTAAATCGAGGATCATCGTCAAACTGTTACGCAGTGGATTCAGTGACTCCAGCCAACCATTCACCTGAACATCACGCACGGCCTGTTCCTGGTGCAACCAAATATGCAGGCTTGGTAGATCGAAACTGCAGCAGCCGCCGGGAATGCTCAGACGCTGACGCACCAGGGCAACCAGCCGATCTTCACGTAATTGCTGGCCCATACGCGGTGCAGCCATTAATTCGCTTGAGCATTGTTTCAACTGCTGACGCAAATTATTAACGCGCAGTTCGTCAATGCCTGGCACCTCCAGCCACGCGCGTAATTTTTGCTGTTGGCGCTCCAGTTCTTTCAGCAATTCGGTACGCATATCCCCGCGTTCAAAAATATCCAGTAAATCGCTGAGGATACGGAAAACGCCAAGTGCCGATACCGAACCGTTTACCGGCACGGTCTCATGCAACTGATCAATCAGATACTCAACGCGCAGCCAGGTGCGCATCTTCTCATTCAGAGGGTGTTCAAAGAGAACAACAGTGCTCATGATGTTAATCCTTTCCGGTTGCTGCCAGCCGTAGATAGCGCTGGTGAAGCTCAGCAACGCGCGGTAGCACCTGCCCAGGTGTACCACTGTTATCAATGATGTCATCCGCACAGGCTCGGCGCTGTTCGCGGCTGGCCTGTGCGGCGAGAATACTTTTGGCCTGACTCAATGAAATGCCATCCCGCTGTTGTGTGCGTTGCAACTGTGTGGCGGTATCCACATCCACGACTAACACACGATCGGCCTGATGCTGTAAGCCGTTTTCGACCAATAACGGCACCACCCAAAGCACATAAGGTGAAGTCGCCAATAGCTTTAATTGTTGCGTGCGAGCGTTAATGAGTGGATGAAGCAATTGATTAAGCCAGTTTTTCTCTTGCGGCTGCTGGAAAATAATTTCACGAAGCCGTGCACGGTAGAGCGTGCCTTCTGCCGTGAGAATGGTGTCTCCATGACGTTGAGCGATCGCCTTTAAGGCCGGCGTTCCAGGCTCAACGACTTCTCTGGCAATGGCATCAGCGTCAATAATATCAACGCCTAGCGCTGCGAAAGCGTTGGCAATAGTGGTTTTACCACTGCCAATGCCGCCGGTGAGCGCAACGGTATAAGGCATAGCGTTCTCGCAAAATTTATATCGTGAGCGGCGATCAACCACAGCAAGATGAGAGCATGATCACAATCATTTTTCTCAGCTAAATTTAAGGGATTGTAGCCTAAATAAAGTGAAATTCGCAGTCTTGTCGCGGAACGAATGACGCGTATGATAACGACACTGGAGCCGTGAGCGCTACCCGAACCGCGGTTCGTCTTCACTAACCAGGACAATCAGCTATGCGCATTGAAGAAGATCTAAAACTGGGCTTTAAAGATGTTTTGATCCGCCCAAAACGTTCTACGTTGAAAAGTCGCTCCGAGGTTGAACTGGAACGCACCTTCACCTTTAAACACTCAGGCTTGAGCTGGAGTGGCATTCCGATTATTGCCGCCAACATGGATACCGTCGGCACTTTCACGATGGCTGAAGCCCTGGCAGGTTTTAATGTCCTCACCGCAGTGCATAAACATTACAACGTGCAAGAGTGGCAGGCATTTGTGCAGCGCGTTCCTGCAGCGGTGCTGAGTCATGTGATGGTCTCATCCGGGACTTCAGAATCAGACTTCACTAAGTTATCCGCCATTCTGGCGTTATCGCCACAGCTCAATTTCATCTGCATCGACGTTGCTAACGGCTATTCAGAGCACTTTGTCCAGTTCCTGCTGCGAGTACGTGAAAGCTTCCCAGGTAAAACCATCTGCGCAGGCAACGTGGTCACCGGTGAAATGGTGGAAGAGTTGATTTTGTCTGGTGCAGACATCGTCAAAGTGGGTATTGGCCCAGGTTCGGTTTGCACTACACGCGTAAAGACCGGCGTTGGTTATCCTCAGCTTTCTGCGGTTATTGAATGCGCGGATGCCGCACACGGTTTAGGCGGACAGATCGTCAGTGACGGTGGCTGCTCGGTTCCGGGTGATATTGCCAAAGCTTTCGGTGGCGGTGCGGATTTCACCATGCTCGGCGGCATGCTTGCGGCACATGACGAGTGCGAAGGAACTATCGTTGAAGAGCAGGGCGAGAAATTTATGCTGTTCTACGGCATGAGCTCCGAATCGGCGATGAAACGCCATGTAGGCGGTGTCGCGCAATACCGTGCGGCAGAGGGTAAGACTGTGCGTTTGCCGGTGCGCGGTCCGGTTGAAGAGACGGTTAAAGATATTCTCGGCGGTTTACGTTCGGCCTGTACCTACGTGGGTGCGGAGCGGTTGAAAGAGCTGACTAAACGCACCACCTTTATCCGCGTCGCTGAACAAGAGAACCGCGTGTTTACTCGCTGATCACAGATTACGGGCACGCACCGCGTGTGCCCGTTAACGAATCGCATCGCCGAGACCAAATACCGGCAGATACATCGCAATCACTAATGTGCCAACAATCCCGCCAATTACCACCATCATCATCGGTTCCAGCGATGCAGCCAGAGCATCAGCTCGCGCTAATGTTTGCGATTCATGCCATTCCGCCAGTCGCGCCAGCATCACATCCAACGCACCCGCTTCTTCGCCCACTCGGATTAGCTGGGCACAAAGGGGTGTAAACAGTAGATGCTGTTGCAGCGCCTGATGCAGTGGCGCACCTGCAGCGATATGCTGTTGCAACTGAATAATGGCATCGCGCCACAAACGTGATACCAGCGTTACTTCCACCGCCTGAAGACTTTGCAGCAACGTTAAACCGGATTGCTGAGTAAGTTGCAGGATGGCGTAAATCTGGCTGAGCTGCCCGCCGCGCCATAGTGGTGATAACAGCGGCATGCGCAACAACCATTGATGTACGCGCTTTTGCCATGGTATTGAGCGCCGATAAGTCTGTTGCACAATTCCCAATACTGCGGCGCATACCAGCATCAGCGGCAGTGCGGCTTTCTGCAGCAGTTCAGACAGCGCCATTACCGCAGCTGTAAAAGCAGGCAGCGGTGCATCAAAGCTGGCATAGACGGAGACAAATTCAGGCAAAACAAAAAGCAGCATGCCAGCACTGACCCCAAGCGCCACCAGCAAGATAAACAGGGGATAACGCAGCGCCTTCACCACTTTTTGCCGTAAGTATTGTTGCTTACTTTGCTGCTGCGCCAATTGGCGACAGCACTCATCGAGTTGACCGGTTAACTCGCCTACCTGCATCAAGGCGGGGAACAGCGGTGGAAAGATCTGCGGCCACTCTTGCAATGCCTGCGAGAAGGGCTCACCGGCGATGACGCGGCGTTGCAATCCTTTCAGTAATATCCGCCAACCGGCATGTGGGTGGCCTTCTGCCAGCAAAATCAGACTTTCCGCCAGCGGTAAGCCGGCTTTAAGTAGCGTCGCCAGTTGCCGCACCAGGTCAATTTTCTGTTGCCACTTCCAGTCGCGCGAGCGCCAGCATTTTCCGCGCAGCCAGCTCACAGGTAGCATTCCGCGATCGGAAAGTTGATTGAGCAGCGCATCCTGGTTGGCATTGAGCGACTCGCCTTCCTGCAACACACCCATTGTATCGAGCGCCTGCCAGCGGAAATGATAGAGATTAGCCATCGCCGAGGCCCACCACGCGCTGCATCTCTTCAAATGAGGTATCGCCGCGACTAACCGCTTCCAAACCCGCAGTCAGCAAGGTCTTCATTCCCTGTTCATTTGCCAGCGTTAATAGATGTTCGAGCGGCATATCTGCTGAGATAGCATTCTGCAATTTGCTGGTCACCGGCAACACTTCAAACAGCGCTAGCCGCCCGTAATAGCCGGAGAAACAGTGATCGCAGCCTGGTGCTCGCCAGGTTTGCAGTGTGCCCGGCCAAAGTTCAGCTGGCAGGTGGGCGATGGCTTGTCCCGGCTGACGGCAATGCATACATAAGCGCCTGACCAGACGCTGCGCCACCACTAATTGCAAAGCGGGCCCGAGCAGATAACCGGGAATATCCATCTGACGCAGGCGCGTCAGCGTTTCAGCGGTCGAGTTAGTATGCAAAGTGGACAGCACCAGATGACCGGTCTGTGCTGCCTTAACGGCGATACTGGCCGTCTCGGCATCACGGATTTCGCCTACCATAATGACATCGGGATCCTGACGCAGCAGTGCGCGCAACACACGATTGAAATCGAGCCCGCTGCGCGGTTGAATCTGCGTTTGATTAATGCCATCCAGCGGAATCTCAACTGGATCCTCCACGCTACATACATTCTTTTCTGGCACGTTAAGTGCGCTTAATCCGCTGTAAAGGGTGAAGGTTTTACCGCTGCCGGTGGGGCCTGTAACCAGAATCAAACCTTGCGGCTTCGCTAACGCGTTCTTAAGCAAACGTAGCTGTGCAGTGGGCATGCCGAGTTTATCAAGCGTAATGGCGCTATTTTCACTTTGCAGCAGACGCACCACGGCTTTTTCACCCTGGCTAATCGGCAGCGTTGAGAGACGAAATGCCGCCAGCTTGTCGTCTATTTCGAGCGTAAACTGCCCATCCTGCGGTAAACGCCGTTCGGCGATATCCAATCCACCCAGGATTTTCAGGCGCGCCAGAATCGCAGCAGGTTGCGCTTCTAACGACTGAGACAGTTTGTGTAACACGCCATCAATGCGCAGACGCACGCGCAATCCATGGCGTTGCGGTTCGAAATGTATATCTGATGCGCGGCGCTGAATTGCCTGACGCAAAATCTGGTCCACTGCATTAATCGCAGACTCTGCGCTGGCATGTTCACGTGGCGCGACCGCCGATTCCGGTTCGTGTAGCAACTGTTCAAGTCGCGCCGCAGGCCAGCATTCAACATCGACTTTGCATTGGCTAGCGAACTGCAGCGCCTCCAGCAGCAGCGGATCGGGCGTCTCTGCTACTGCAACCCGGAGAAGCGTAGCGTCATGGTGTAAAATAACCGCCTGATAACGTGCGCACAAAGCTTGCAGCTGAGCATGAGGATTCTCCATCAGTTGGCATCCTTATCGGCAAAGCGGAACTGTTCAAGGCAGCTATCGCGCAGGCTGCTGTTATCGCTGGCGCAGCTGCGTTGCCAGCTCAAGGTGCCATCTGCAGCACTCCAGATGGGCAGCATGTCGACCGTCAGTCCGCTGAGACTTTCCTGCCCGGTCAGGTTGATCGCACCGTTAACCACGCTAAGCGTTGCCACATAGCGCGAACCTTTGGCCACAGGAATGCCTCGTTGTCCCGCCTGACATTGTGCGGGTCCGCCGCGTTCGATGGCGCACAGTTCAACGGCTGTTTTGTAGGGCACCATAGTTTGCAGCATGTCAGTAAGCGCTGCGCGTTGCAGGTAGTTTTGATAGGCCGGTAAACCGATGGCGCTGAGAATGGCAACGATGCCAATCACAATCATCAATTCGATAAGCGTAAAACCGCGTTGTCTTTCCATAGTAAAGCTCCTTGTTGTGGAGCCGCTAAGGTAGAAAAGCGGGAAGGAAAGCGGAAGTCAGGTGTGCGCGAGGCTGGAAAGCATCGCGCAGAGAATCGTCACGATTACAGTGAGGATAACAGAATTCTGGAAGCCATCTCGCAACTCTGCCGCGCAGGAAGGCGGCGAAATCGGGGCATCAAAGCTCGCTGAAACGCATCGACAGATCCAGCGCGTGCACATGTTTGGTCAGCGCTCCCACGGAAACATAATCGACACCGGTTTGGGCAATCTGTGGCAGTGTGGCTTCCGTCACGTTGCCAGAGACTTCCAGCAGCGCTTGCTTGTTGGTCAGCACTACCGCGTCATGCATCATTTCAAGGCTGAAGTTATCCAGCATGATAATGTCTGCACCAGCATCAATGGCATCCTGCAGTTCGGTTAGTGATTCGACTTCAACTTCCACTGGCACATCGGGCGAAAGCCACAGGGCTTTTTCCACCGCATTGCGTACCGAACCGCTGGCGATAATATGGTTTTCTTTTATCAGGAAGGCATCCGAGAGGCCCAAACGGTGGTTGTTACCGCCACCACATAGCACGGCATATTTAAGTGCGGTACGCAGGCCGGGCAAGGTCTTGCGTGTGTCGAGCAGTTGGGTTTCGCTACCCGCTAACAGGGCGACGTAACGGCTGACCTCGCTGGCAACGCCAGACAGCGTTTGCACGAAGTTGAGCGCGGTACGTTCAGCGGTTAACAGCAGGCGCGCTGGGCCTGTAAGTTCGAACAGTAACTGATCGGCAACCAGCGTTTGACCATCTTCGACATGCCAGGTGAGGGTAACTTTGTCCCCAAGTTGGATAAACACTTCTTCCACCCAGCGTTTACCACAAAAAACACCGGGTTCACGGGTGATCACTTTTGCGACCGCTTGCTTCTCGGCGGGCAGCAACAATGCGGTGATGTCGCGATCCGCATCCACTTCACCGCCGAGATCCTCCTGGAGCGCGCGGGCCACGGCTTCCGGAATATCTTGCTCAATTCGTTTAATCAGTTCCTGACGGCGATGATCGGGATCGTAACGACGCGTTGCCATGGTTTTGCCACTCCACAAGACGAGATTTCGTGCGCTCACCTTAGCCTGATTTATTGGCCAATGCCAGTTGCTACGGGTGAAATGTTTAGTATCCTGAACTCGCGCTCGCCGGCGCATTAAGTCGCAAGCCTGCTGGATGAAACATGGTATTCTCAGCCTGATTTTGCTTAGGATTTAACAGCATGAAACTGGAAGAGGGCTGGATTACCAGCGCGCGCAAAGTACCTTCACCACACTTCAATCAGCGTCCAAATGATGAAGTGCCCTCGCTGCTGGTGATTCACAACATTAGTTTGCCGCCCGGTGAGTTTGGCGGACCGTGGATTGATCGGTTGTTTACCGGCACCTTGCCGGCCGATGCGCATCCCTATTTTGCTGACATCGCCCATTTACGCGTGGCGGCGCACTGTTTAATCCGCCGCGACGGCGAGCTGGTGCAATACGTCTCTTTCGATCAGCGTGCCTGGCACGCCGGCGTTTCACAGTTCGAAGGGCGTGAAAGCTGCAACGATTTTTCGATGGGCATTGAACTGGAAGGCACCGATACGCTGCCCTATACCGATGCGCAGTACGCGACCTTGCAACAGGTGACTCACCTCCTGTTGCAGCACTATCCGTTGACGCCTGCGCGCATCACCGGCCATAGCGATATCGCACCAGAGCGGAAAACCGATCCCGGTTCCTCTTTTGACTGGTCGCGTTATAAAGAATCCATCCGGCAGGAGAATCCCTGAGACAGCAGGAGCAGGTATGACGTTGTTTAGCTTGTTATTAGTTTTAGGTTGGGAACGCCTTTTTAAGTTAGGTGAACACTGGCAGCTGGATCATCGGCTGGAGCCGTTGTTCCGTGGTCGTCAGCGTTTTTCCTTACTGCGCACGCTGATGATGACCGTCATTGCGATGCTGATCGTCTGGCTGGTGGTATGGAGCCTGAAAGGTATTCTGTTTGGCGTGGCGCAATTGCTGTTCTGGATTGTGGTGGGACTGCTGTGTATCGGCGCTGGATCGGTGCGATTGCACTATCACAACTATCTCAAAGCCGCGAGCCATGACGATGAAGCGGCCCATCAGGCGATGGCGGCCGAGCTGACGTTGATTCACGGTGTGCCCGTTGAGTGCAGCGAGCGCGAATTCTTGCGGGAACTGCAGAATGCACTGATTTGGATTAACTTCCGCTTCTATCTTGCACCACTGTTCTGGTTTGTGGTGGGGGGTCCGTACGGCCCGGTGCTGCTGGTGGGCTACGCATTTCTGCGTGCGTGGCAGAGCTGGCTGGCAAAACATCATTCGCCGTTGGAGCGCTCGCAGTCTGGCGTTGATCGTCTGCTGCACCTGCTTGACTGGATTCCCGTTCGTTTAGCGGGGGTGGCCTACGCGCTGCTCGGCCATGGCGAACGTGCGCTGCCCGCATGGTTTGCCGCGTTAGGCGATCTGCATCGCCCGCAATATCAGGTGCTGACCAGCCTGGCGCAGTTCTCGCTGGCACGCGATCCACACATGGATAAAGTCGAAACGCCACGTGTTGCGGTGGCGTTGGCGAAACGCATTTCTCTGGTGCTGGTGGTGGTTGTCGCACTGTTGACCATCTACGGCACGCTGGTGTGATCGGCTGGCGGTACACCGAAATCCGGTGTGCCGTCTGCGCGCCAGTCGAAGTATTTCAATCGTGTATGGCGATTCGGGTCCCACAGTGGATCGCCCTCAATTTCCGTGTAATTGCGTGCGTGATACACCAGCACCGCTCTTCCCGCTTCATCCACCGTAAAGCTGTTATGCCCTGGTCCGTATTGCTGATTATCCCAACTGGTGGCAAATACCGGCCGTGCAGATTTGTGCCAGGCGCTGCTGTTGAGCGGATCGGCCAACACATCAACACTTAACATCCCCAGACAGTAATTTTCATCGGTCGCGCTGGCAGAATAGGTGACAAACAGCTTATCACCATGCTGAATCACTGCCGGACCTTCATTGACGCTGAACCCCGCACATTCCCATTCGTACTCGGGTCGGCTCAGCATCAGCGGGGCACTTTTCAACGTCCACGGATTAAGCAACTCGGCGAGATAAAGATTGGAGTTACCGGGAATCGCCGGATCCTTTTGCGCCCATAGATACCAGTGTTTGCCTTGATGATGGAAGTAGGTGGCATCAAGAGAGAAGGAGTCGATGGGCGTATGCACGCGACGACAAGGTTGCCAGTCACCGCTCAGCGGATCGGCATCATCGCACACCAGCGCATACATGCGGTGCTGAAACAAACCGTCCTTAATCGCGCGTGTTGGCGCGGCGGCAAAATAGATCACCCATTGTCCATTAATGTGATGGAGTTCCGGTGCCCAAATTAGCGCGCTGAAGGGGCCAGTATCCGGTTTGTGCCACACCGTAACGGCTTCAGCCTCAATCAGGCCAGCCAGCGTGGTCGCGTAACGAAGCTCTAGCCGGTCATATTCCGGCACCGAAGCGATAAAATAGTAGCCATCGGCGTGACGAAGAATGAAGGGATCGGCGCGTTGCGTAATAAAAGGGTTGGGCCAGCTCATTTGATCTCTCCTGGTTGCGTAGTCGTAGCGGATGCGATAGGGGATATGGCGTGTGAATGAGTACGTCGCAGTGCCAGATCGGCCTGAATCGTACGCATTAAATTGCGATCGACTTTCATTAACCGCACTACGCCCGCGGTAATCAAATATCCCACTCCCGGAATCACGGTGAACAGCAGCATGATGCCGTTAATGGCGTGAGGTGCTTGTTGTTTCGCGCCGGCATCGTAGCCATAAATCGATAGCAGGAACCCGACCATCGCGCCCGCAACGGCCAGTCCGACCTTGAGGAAGAACAGGTTGCCGGAGAAGCTCATGCCGGTGATGCGTTTGCCCGTTTTCCATTCGCCATAATCATCTACGTCGGCCATCAGTGACCAATGCAGCGGAGACGGAATTTGGTGCAGAATATTCAGCAGGAAGTAGGCGATCACCACCGCCACGTTGGCATGCGGATCGATCCAGTAGAAGCCGCAGGAGAACAGCGCCAGCGCGATGTTAGTCCAGAAGAACACCTTGAGCTTGCACCAGCGATCGGTGAGGATTTTCGCCAGCGTGCTGCCGAACATCATGCCGATAACGCCAAGGCTGATGAACAGCGTGGCGAAATGTGTTGATTGCCCCATCACCCAGGTAACGTAATACATGGTGGCGGCCATGCGAATAAATCCGGGGCAGACGTTGCAGAAGGTCAGCAGCAGAATGCGCACCCACTGATCGTTTTTCCACACGTCGCGCAGATCCTGTTTTAAATCATCGTTGCTCGGCGTCGCAGGGCGAATGCGCTCGCGCACTGTGGCAAAGCAGAACAGGAACATCACCAAACCGATCAGCGCCAGCACGCTCATCGCCATTTGATAGCCGCGTGCTTTGTTGTCGCCGCCAAACCACTCGGCCATCGGCAGTAGCGAAAGCGAGAGAATCAGCGTGGCGATGCCCACCATCACGAAGCGATACGATTGACAGGACACGCGCTCGCCGGGATCGTTGGTTATCACGCCGCCCAGCGAGCAGTAAGGAATGTTGATAGCGGTGTAAGTGAGCGACATCAGGAAGTAGGTGACAAACGCCCAGATGACTTTGTTGTCGTAGCTCCACTCCGGCGTAGTGAACATCAACACGCTAAACAGCACGTAAGGCACGGAAACCCACAGTAGCCACGGGCGGAAACGGCCCCAGCGGCTTTGCGTGCGGTCGGCAATGGCGCCCATGATGGGATCGGTGATGGCGTCGAGCACGCGCACCGACAGCAGTAGCGTGCCGACCAGCGCCGGGGCTAAACCGAATACATCAGTGTAGAAATAATTGAGGAACAGCATGATGGCACCGCCAATCATGTTGCATCCGGCATCGCCCATGCCGTATCCCAGTTTCTCTCTGAACGAGAGGGCTGCTCCTTTCATTGATCGTCTCCAGCGATATGATGAGCAGAAATTATCTGTGCAAAATCAGTAATCTGCTGGGGAGCAAATGGTCGGGAAGATGGACAAAATGCGCGGGCGGAGAAAAGTGTGAGCCAGATCAGAAGTGCTGCCCGGCAACAGCGTGCCGGGCAGGGAACAACATTAGACTTTCTGTAGTTTGTTCTTGATGGTGTAACCGATACCCAGAATCACCAACCACACCGGAATCAGCCATACCGAAATCGCCATACCCGGCGTCATCAGCATGATCACCAGCACACCGGCGAGGAACACTAAGCAGATCCAGTTACCCAGCGGATAGAGCACCGCTTTAAAGCGGGTGGTCACGCCTTGCTGATCTTTCTTCTTACGGAATTTCAGGTGCGCGAGGCTGATCATCGCCCAGTTGATCACCAGCGCAGACACCACCAACGCCATCAGCAGGCCAAAAGCTTCGCCCGGCATCAGGTAGTTGATCAGTACGCACAGCAGGGTTGCAACGGCAGAGACCAGAATGGTAGCAACCGGTACGCCGCGGCTATCAACTTTCAGCAGCGCTTTCGGCGCGTTGCCTTGTTGCGCGAGGCCAAACAGCATACGACTGTTGCAGTAAACGCAGCTGTTGTAGACCGACAACGCCGCCGTCAGGATCACCACGTTCAGCGCGTTGGCAACAAAGGCATCGCCCAGCTCATGGAAAATCAGCACAAACGGGCTGGTATCCGCCGTCACGCGTGTCCACGGCAGCAGCGACAGCAGCACGGCGAGTGAGCCGATATAGAAAATCAGAATACGCCACAGCACCTGATTGGTGGCTTTAGGAATGCTCTCTTGCGGATTGTCGGCTTCTGCGGCGGTGATACCCACCAGCTCCAGACCACCAAAGGAGAACATGATGATCGCCATCATCATCACTAATCCGGTCATGCCGTGTGGCAGGAAGCCGCCCTGATCCCACAGGTTGCTGACGCTGGCCTGCGGGCCACCGTTGCCGCTAAACAGCAACCAGCCACCGAACAGAATCATGCCGATGACCGCAACCACTTTAATAATCGCGAACCAGAACTCCATCTCACCAAACACTTTCACGTTGGTCAGGTTGATGGCGTTGATCAGCACAAAGAAGATGGCAGCCGTGGCCCACGTTGGGAAATCTGGCCACCAGAACTGCACGTATTTACCGACGGCGGTAAGCTCAGCCATCGCCACCAGCACATACAGCACCCAGTAGTTCCAGCCCGAGGCGAAACCGGCAAAGTTGCCCCAATATTTGTAGGCGAAATGGCTAAAGCTGCCGGCAACCGGCTCTTCAACCACCATTTCGCCCAGTTGGCGCATAATCAGAAAGGCAATAAAACCGGCGATCGCATAACCGAGAATAACGGCAGGACCGGCCGACTTAATCACTGATGCGCTGCCCAGAAACAAGCCAGTACCTACGGCTCCGCCCAGCGCAATCAGCTGAATATGGCGATTCTTCAAGCCGCGGTGCAGCGTGTCGCCTTGCTGTTGTTCCATACAAACCTCGTGATGTTGTTATTGTGCGCCTGCAGTGCGCGCACGCTAAGGCTGTTGACCTTAATGTATTCTTTTCTTTACGGTATCTGGCGTGCTGTGTGCATGCATGAGCTACCACGGCGTTCAGAATAGTGATAAGCGCGCTGCTTTGCACCTGCTTTTGCTTTTTGTGCTGAGAGATGACTGAAAAAGCAGCAGCATCCTCTACCAACCCATTACATTCTTTCTGCCATGAAAAAACCGCTAACACGAATAGGTTTCCCTTATAGTTGCGCGGCTGAAGGGCGGCTAACTCAGTGTAAGGTTAGGTAAAAGTGCAATTCATTAACATTTGGCGAGGCCCGCCGTTTTTTCGCTTTATCCCGGTGGGTTAGCGCAGCAGCCCTACGATCTTCCCCTGAAGTGTGACCGCGTCCATATAGACACAAGGTGAATACTTTGTTACTTTACCGGCACCATTTTTCAATTGGTATTACCAATTTACTCCGGACGTTTGGCTGATAAGAAGGGAAGATGGCTTACAGTAAAATTCGCCAACCTAAGCTCTCCGATGCGATTGAGCAGCAGCTGGAATCCCTCATTATGGAAGGGACGCTTCAGCCGGGTGAAAAACTGCTCCCCGAGCGTGAACTGGCGAAACAGTTTGATGTCTCACGTCCATCCTTGCGCGAAGCGATTCAGAGCCTGGAAGCTAAAGGCCTGCTGTTGCGTCGCCAGGGCGGCGGCACCTTCGTCCAAAAAAATCTCTGGCAAAGCCTGAGCGACCCGCTGGTCGGTCTGCTTGCCGAACATCCAGAATCTCAGTTTGACCTGCTGGAAACCCGCCACGCGCTGGAAGGCGTTGCTGCCTATTACGCGGCGCTGCGGGGGACCGATGAAGATTTGCAGCGCATCCGTGATTGCCATCTTCACATCCAGCAGGCACAGGACAGCGGCGATCTCGACGCAGAAGCCGATGCCGTGATGAAGTATCAGATCGCTGTCACAGAAGCAGCCCATAATGTGGTGCTGCTGCATCTGCTACGTTCCATGGGCCCTATGCTGGAACAAAACGTTCGTCAGAATTTTGAATTGCTCTACGCTCGTCGGGAAATGCTGGCGAAAGTGAGTGGTCACCGCGCCAGTATTTACGAGGCGATTGTGGCGCGTGAGCCAGAACAAGCACGCGAGGCATCTCATCGTCACCTGGCGTTCATTGAGGAAATCTTGCTGGATAGAAGTCGGGAGCAGAGTCGTCGTGAACGCTCCCTGCGTCGTTTACAGCAACGTAAGGAATAACGCACGGCAACGAACGTGCGGAAAACACGACGGGCCTGTCTTCTTGTGCTGTGAACCAGAAACAAAGCACAAGCAGACAGGCTCCTGATAATTTCAACGTATTAGACACAGATAAGGAATACACCCCATGTCAGAACGTTTACAGAATGACGTGGATCCGATCGAAACTCGTGATTGGCTACAAGCGATCGAATCGGTCATCCGTGAAGAAGGTGTTGAGCGCGCGCAGTATCTGATTGATCAGGTAATGAGCGCAGCACGCAAAGGCGGCGTGAAAGTTGCCGCAGGTTCCTCTGCAATCAGCAACTACATTAACTCTATTGCTGTTGAAGATGAGCCGGATTATCCGGGCAACACCTCTCTTGAACGTCGTATCCGTTCCGCAATTCGTTGGAACGCCATTATGTCGGTGCTGCGTGCGTCGAAGAAAGATCTGGAGCTGGGCGGCCATATGTCCTCCTTCCAGTCTTCAGCGACCATTTATGAAGTGTGCTTTAACCACTTCTTCCGCGCGCGTAGCGACAAAGACGGCGGCGATCTGGTTTTCTTCCAGGGTCACATTTCTCCAGGTATTTACGCTCGCGCCTTCCTTGAAGGTCGTCTGACCGAAGACCAAATGAACAACTTCCGTCAGGAAGTGCAGGGCAAAGGTCTCTCTTCTTACCCGCACCCGAAACTGATGCCGGACTTCTGGCAGTTCCCAACCGTATCAATGGGCCTGGGTCCGTTGAACGCGATCTATCAGGCGAAATTCCTGAAGTATCTGGAACACCGCGGTCTGAAAGACACCTCAGCACAAACCGTTTACGCCTTCCTCGGCGATGGCGAGATGGATGAGCCGGAATCCAAAGGTGCGATCACCATCGCCACCCG
Source organism: Enterobacter ludwigii (assembly GCA_900068845.1). Taxonomy (GTDB): domain Bacteria; phylum Pseudomonadota; class Gammaproteobacteria; order Enterobacterales; family Enterobacteriaceae; genus Pantoea; species Pantoea ludwigii_A. The sequence continues at coordinate 95,099 of CEFQ01000001.1, read as the reverse complement.
CGAGAAGCTGGACAACCTGGTGTTCATCATCAACTGTAACCTGCAGCGTCTGGACGGCCCGGTCACCGGTAACGGTAAGATCATCAACGAGCTGGAAGGCATCTTTGCCGGTGCTGGCTGGAACGTGATCAAAGTGATTTGGGGCGGTCGCTGGGATGAACTGCTGCGCCAGGACACGAGCGGCAAGCTGATTCAGCTGATGAACGAAACCGTTGATGGCGATTACCAGACCTTCAAATCCCGTAACGGCGCGTACGTGCGTGAGCACTTCTTCGGTAAATACCCGGAAACCGCAGCGCTGGTGAAAGACTGGTCAGACGAAGAGATCTTCGCGCTGAACCGCGGCGGCCACGATCCGAAGAAAGTCTACGCTGCACTGAAAAAAGCGCAGGAGACCAAAGGTCAGCCAACGCTGATTCTGGCACATACCATTAAAGGTTATGGTATGGGCGACACGGCCGAAGGTAAAAACATCGCGCACCAGGTTAAGAAGATGAACATGGATGGCGTTCGCTACATCCGCGATCGCTTCAATGTGCCTGTGGCCGATGACAAAATCGAAGAGCTGCCTTACGTCACCTTCGAAAAAGGCTCTGAAGAGTACAACTATCTGCACGGTCAGCGTGAGAAGTTGGGCGGCTATCTGCCAACGCGTCAGGCGGAGTTCAGCGAGAAGCTGGAAATGCCAACGCTGGAAGAGTTCCGTCCGTTGCTGGAAGAGCAGAATAAAGAGATCTCCACCACCATCGCTTTCGTGCGTGCCCTGAACGTGATGCTGAAGAACAAGTCGATCAAAGATCGTCTGGTTCCGATTCTTGCCGACGAAGCCCGTACCTTCGGTATGGAAGGTCTGTTCCGTCAGATTGGTATCTACAGCCCGAACGGTCAGCAGTACACCCCGCAGGACCGCGAGCAGGTTGCTTACTATAAAGAAGACGAGAAAGGCCAGATTCTGCAGGAAGGGATCAACGAGCTAGGCGCAGGTTCATCCTGGCTGGCGGCGGCGACCTCTTACAGCACCAACAACCTGCCGATGATTCCGTTCTACATCTATTACTCGATGTTCGGCTTCCAGCGCATCGGCGATCTGATGTGGCTGGCCGGCGATATGCAGGCACGCGGCTTCCTGGTTGGCGGCACCTCCGGTCGTACTACACTGAACGGCGAAGGTTTGCAGCACGAAGATGGTCACAGCCACATTCAGTCGCTGACTATCCCGAACTGTATCTCTTACGATCCGTCTTACGCGTACGAAATCGCGGTCATCATGCAAGATGGCCTGGTGCGTATGTACGGCGAAGCGCAGGAAAACATCTACTACTACATCACCACGCTGAACGAAAACTACCACATGCCGGCGATGCCGCAGGGTGCGGAAGAGGGTATCCGTAAGGGTATCTACAAGCTGGAAACCGTAGAAGGTAGCAAAGGCAAAGTGCAGCTGCTGGGTTCAGGTTCGATTCTGCGTCACGTACGTGAAGCCGCGCAGATCCTGGCGAAAGATTACGGCATCGCTTCTGACGTCTACAGCGTGACCTCGTTCACCGAGCTGGCGCGTGATGGTCAGGATTGTGAGCGCTGGAACATGCTGCACCCAACTGATGAGCCACGCGTACCGTACATCGCGCAAGTGATGAACGAAGCACCGGCCGTCGCATCGACCGACTACATGAAGCTGTTCGCAGAACAGGTTCGCAGCTACGTGCCTTCCAGCGATTATCGCGTGTTGGGTACCGATGGCTTCGGTCGTTCAGACAGCCGTGAAAACCTGCGTCACCACTTCGAAGTGGATGCATCGTATGTGGTTGTGGCTGCGCTGGGTGAGCTGGCTAAACGCGGCGATATCGATAAGAAAGTGGTGGCAGAAGCAATCACCAAGTTCAATATCGACGCCGATAAAGTTAACCCGCGTCTGGCATAAGAGGTAAGAGAGTAATGGCTATCGAAATTAACGTGCCGGACATCGGGGCGGACGAAGTTGAAGTCACCGAAATCCTGGTAAAGGTGGGCGACAAAGTTGAAGCTGAACAGTCGCTGATCACCGTGGAAGGCGATAAAGCCTCAATGGAAGTGCCTTCGCCGCAGGCGGGCGTGGTGAAAGAGATCAAAATCTCAACCGGTGACAAAGTGGAAACCGGCAAACTCATCATGATCTTTGACGCAGAAGGTGCCGCAGAAGCGGCGCCAGCGCCAGCAGAAGAGAAGAAAGCGGACGCTGCGCCTGCTCCAGCTGCTGCCGCTGCGGTCAGCAAAGAGGTCAACGTACCAGACATCGGCGGCGATGAAGTGGAAGTCACCGAGATTCTGGTCAAAGTTGGCGACACCGTGACTGCTGAGCAGTCGCTGATCACCGTTGAAGGCGACAAAGCCTCAATGGAAGTCCCCGCACCGTTCGCGGGCGTGGTGAAAGAGATCAAAATCGCCACCGGCGACAAAGTGAATACCGGTTCACTGATCATGGTGTTCGAAGCCGAAGGTGCAGCGCCGGCTGCGGCTCCAGCAGCCCAACAGGAAGCGGCTCCAGCAGCAGCACCTGCGGCCTCTGGCGCGAAAGACGTCAACGTGCCAGACATTGGTGGCGACGAAGTTGAAGTCACCGAAATCCTGGTGAAAGTGGGCGACAAAGTTGCTGCTGAGCAATCATTGATTGTGGTTGAAGGCGACAAAGCCTCAATGGAAGTGCCAGCACCGTTTGCCGGTACCGTGAAAGAGTTGAAAGTGTCGACGGGCGATAAAGTCAGCACCGGTAAACTGATTATGGTGTTTGAAGTGGAAGGCGCGGCACCGGCTGCGGCTCCAGCAGCCAAACAGGAAGCGGCTCCAGCGGCAGAAGCAGCGAAACCTGCAGCGGCCCCAGCAGCGGCGAAAGCGGATGCTAAGAGCGAGTTCGCGGAGAATGATGCTTACGTACACGCTACCCCGGTGATTCGTCGTCTGGCGCGCGAGTTCGGTGTTAACCTGGCGAAAGTCAAAGGCACCGGCCGTAAAGGTCGCATTCTGAAAGAAGACGTGCAGACGTACGTTAAAGACGCGGTGAAACGCGCTGAAGCGGCTCCGGCTGCAGCAGCCAGCGGCGGAAGCCTGCCAGGTCTGCTGCCTTGGCCGAAAGTGGACTTCAGCAAGTTCGGCGAAATCGAAGAAGTGGAACTGGGTCGTATCCAGAAAATCTCCGGTGCCAACCTGAGCCGTAACTGGGTGGTTATCCCGCACGTTACGCACTTCGACAAAACCGATATCACCGATCTGGAAGCGTTCCGTAAGCAGCAGAATGCTGAAGCGGAGAAACGTAAACTGGATGTGAAATTCACGCCAGTGGTGTTCATCATGAAAGCCGTTGCTGCTGCTCTTGAGCAGATGCCACGCTTCAACAGTTCACTGTCTGAAGATGCACAGAAACTGACGCTGAAGAAATACATCAACATCGGTGTGGCGGTGGATACGCCAAACGGTCTGGTGGTTCCGGTGTTCAAAGATGTGAACAAGAAAGGCATCACTGAACTGTCGCGCGAGCTGATGGCGATCTCTAAGAAAGCACGTGATGGCAAGCTGACCGCCGGCGACATGCAGGGCGGTTGCTTCACCATCTCCAGCCTTGGCGGCTTAGGTACCACGCACTTCGCGCCGATCGTCAATGCGCCGGAAGTGGCTATCCTCGGTGTTTCCAAGTCAGCGATGGAGCCGGTGTGGAACGGTAAAGAGTTTGAGCCGCGTCTGATGATGCCAATCTCACTCTCCTTCGACCACCGCGTGATCGACGGTGCTGATGGTGCGCGCTTTATCACCATCATCAACAACACACTGTCCGACATTCGCCGTCTGGTGATGTGACGTTAATCAAGGCCGGCGTAAGCCGGCCTTGTTGTAAGCATTCAATGTTGCCGCGGTTGGCAGTTTGTTAACAATTCTGTAAACTCTCGCGGTGAAATGTCCCGGCGGATATAGGGCATTAGAGCTTGGGAAAAGCTTTTTCCTGACTGCCGGTAATCAAACAAGAGGTCATGATGAGTACAGAGATTAAAACTCAAGTCGTGGTACTTGGGGCAGGTCCTGCAGGTTACTCTGCAGCCTTCCGTTGCGCTGATTTAGGTCTGGAAACCGTAATCGTTGAGCGTTACAGCACCCTCGGCGGTGTTTGTCTGAACGTAGGCTGTATCCCGTCAAAAGCGCTGCTGCACGTCGCTAAAGTGATCGACGAAGCAAAAGCCCTCGAAGAGCACGGTATCGTGTTTGGCCAGCCGCAAACTGACATCGACAAAATTCGTTCGTGGAAAGAGAAGGTTATCAACCAGCTCACTGGCGGCCTCGCGGGTATGGCGAAAGGTCGTAAAGTGAAGGTGGTGACTGGCCTCGGCAAATTCACCGGTGCTAACACGCTGGTGGTAGAAGGTGAAGGTGGCGCAACCACCATTAACTTCGATAACGCGATTATCGCGGCCGGTTCTCGTCCAATCGAACTGCCATTTATTCCGCACAACGATCCGCGCGTGTGGGACTCTACCGATGCGCTGGAACTGAAAGAAGTACCGAAGCGTCTGCTGGTCATGGGCGGCGGCATCATCGGTCTGGAAATGGCCACCGTTTACAAAGCGCTGGGTTCAGAGATCGACGTGGTTGAGATGTTCGACCAGGTGATTCCGGCTGCCGATAAGGACGTGGTTAAAGTCTTCACCAAGCGTATCAGCAAGAAATTCAATCTGATGCTGGAAACCAAAGTCACCGCGGTTGAAGCGAAAGACGACGGTATTTACGTATCGATGGAAGGCAAAAAAGCGCCCGCTGACGCCCAGCGTTACGACGCGGTGCTGGTGGCGATTGGCCGTGTACCAAACGGTAAAGGTCTGGATGCCGGTAAAGCAGGCGTGGAAGTGGACGATCGCGGCTTCATCCGCGTCGACAAGCAGATGCGCACCAACGTACCGCACATCTATGCCATCGGTGACATCGTGGGTCAGCCAATGCTGGCGCACAAAGGTGTGCATGAAGGCCACGTAGCAGCGGAAGTGATCTCTGGCTTGAAGCACTACTTCGACCCGAAAGTGATTCCATCGATTGCTTACACCGAGCCAGAAGTTGCCTGGGTTGGTCTGACCGAGAAAGAAGCCAAAGAGAAAGGCATCAGCTACGAAGTGTCCACCTTCCCGTGGGCGGCTTCAGGCCGTGCTATCGCTTCTGATTGTGCAGACGGTATGACCAAGCTGATCTTCGACAAAGAAACGCACCGTGTTATCGGTGGCGCGATTGTCGGCACCAACGGCGGCGAGCTGCTGGGTGAGATTGGTCTGGCGATTGAAATGGGCTGTGATGCCGAAGATATCGCACTGACCATTCACGCGCACCCAACGCTGCATGAGTCTGTCGGCCTGGCCGCCGAAATATTCGAAGGTAGCATCACGGACCTGCCGAATCCAAAAGCGAAAAAGAAATAACTTTCCGCTTTAAATAAAAAACGGCTCCTTTAAGGAGCCGTTTTTTATTAGTGGTTCTGTTTAATAAAAGAAAGAAAAAAGGCGCGTGAGCTAACACCTGCGCAATGCCGGAATAGCGGGAGCGAACTCCCGCTAGTGAAGTTTTACTGTTGTGCTTCGTAAGCCATAACAGCCGATAATTCAGCAGTGAATATCCGTAATCGTAATTCACAGAGTGAACTGCGATTAACCAGACACAATCCTAATAGAATGAGCCCGCTGATAATCAGCTTGCTGAATATTGACTTCATAGTCACGTTCCTCTTGATTTAGCACGAGCAAGCGACTACCCTGACATTGTCTAGGTGTTAGGGTATGTCGCTTGCTCGTGCGGTTAATGAAAGTTAACTGCACGTTTTTACGCTCCACAACCTACCTCAATCTTTTCAGCTTGAAGCAAGTTGCCTCAAGCGCCCGCAGGCAGTCTACGCCAAAATTTTTTTATTTCACCTTAATTTTAAAGTTATTTAAATTAATCATTTTGTTTTTATTTAATTATTTAAATAGATCGCGTAATGGATGTATTTAATTGGTTGTTCGTTTCCTTAAGCCAGTCAATAAAATTCCGCAGTGGCGCTGAAAGATATTTACGACTTGGATAGTAGAGCCAGAATCCTTCTTCTAGCGCAGTAAACTCGGTGAGTATTTCAATTAAATCGCCGCGTTCTAAATCTTTCCTCACCGTGCCTTCATGCAAAAAAGCAATGCCCACGCCTGCACGCGCCGCCTGTAAAATCCGTTCATTGTTATCCAGCACTAATGCACCTTTCACTGCCACTTCCTGTCGGCGGCCATCCTGCCAGAATTCCCAGCGATAACGTCGCCCACTCGGGAAGCGTCGCTCAATGCAGGGGAACTGCAGCAGCTCAGCGGGTTCACGCGGTATGTCGTGCTGAGCTATAAAGGCTGGGCTCGCCACCGCCAGCGCTCGCATCGGCGCGCCAAATGGCACCGCCACCATATCCTGCGCCAGCACATCGCCGTAGCGCACGCCCGCATCAAACCCAGCCTCTACGATATCCAGCAGCGAATCGTTGCTATCGATCTCAATCGTGATCTCGGGATAGCGCAGTAAGAACGGCAAAATAAGCGCATCGAAGAACAGCGCTTCCGCCGATCGCGGCATGCTGATACGCAAATTGCCGCGTGGATCGCTGCGCCAGTCATTGAGCTCGTCTACCGCTTGCGCCAGATCGGCCAGAGCAGGCTGAATACGTTGTAAAAAGCGTTCTCCCGCTTCGGTCAGCGCAACTTTGCGCGTAGTGCGGTTCAGCAGACGCACGCCCAGGCGCGCTTCGAAATGTCGCATCGCATGGCTCAGGCTGGAAGGCGTGACGTTGCGCTCCTCGGCTGCTTTACGAAAGCTCAGGTGCTGCGCGATGGCAGCAAACATTTCCAGTTCCTGCATAGACGCACGGTAATTATTCATTGCTGAGTTTTACTCACTAAATCGGCAAAAATAGCTCAATTGTTGCCGTGATTGCTGAGGTTTATAACATTAACACCAACAGCTAAGAGGATAAAACCGTGCAACAACGTCAATTAGGCAATCAGGGATTACAGGTTTCGGCGCTGGGATTAGGCTGCATGGGCATGAGCTTCGCCTATGGTCAAAATGATGAAAAGCAGGCGCTGAATACCCTGGCGCGTGCATTTGAGCTGGGCGTCGATTTCCTCGATAGCGCCGAAGTCTACGGTCCTTTTCTTAATGAAACCCTGCTGGCGAAAGCCATCAAAGGCCGCAGCGATATCAAAGTGGCCACAAAATTTGGCTTCCGCATCACCGAACAGGGTGAAGGTTGGCAGCGGGTTACCGGCGTAAATAGCGATCCCGCACATATCCGACGCGCGGTCGAGGGATCGCTACAACGTCTCGGCGTAGAGACGATTGAGCTGCTGTATCAGCATCGCCTCGATCCGGCCGTGCCAATCGAAGAGGTGGTGGGGGTGTTGGCGGATTTGGTACGCGAAGGAAAAGTAAAGTATCTCGGCCTGTCGGAAGTTTCATCCGCTACGTTACGCCGTGCCCACGCGGTGCATCCGATTTCGGCGCTACAAAGCGAATACTCGCTGTGGTCGCGCGACCCTGAGCAGGAGATTCTCGCCACCTGCCGTAAACTTAAGGTGGGCTTTGTTCCTTATAGTCCGCTGGGACGCGGCTTCCTGACCGGGAAATTCCCGGCTGCTTCGAGCTTAGCCGAAGATGATTTCCGTCGTTCTTTACCGCGTTTCCAGCAGGATGCGCAGGCACATAACCAGAAGTTAGTGAATCAACTTTCCGCGATGGCTGCAGGTTATGACGCTACAGCCGCCCAGCTGGCATTGGCGTGGGTGCTTGCGAAAGGTGACTTTATCGTGCCGATTCCCGGAGCCAGTAAAATCGCCCATCTGGAACAGAACTGCGCCGCCGCCGATTTAACATTACGCGGGGTTGATGTCGCCACGCTGGATGAGCTGTTCAGCGCGCACAATATTCAGGGAGCACGTTATAACGACAGCGAGTTTATATTGGTCGATCGATAATCGTTTTCTCCTCATTTATGCAGCAAGCAGGCTTTCTACGCCTGCTTTTTTTTATGTGATCCCGCGCAATCCGCAGACGAACCTGCTAAATAACGCGCGGATGTTGCTTTTTTGTAAACAGATTAACAATCAGGCGAAATGCTGCTATGCTGCCCCACGCGGAACCGGGCACCTCACCCTACTGTTCGACAGCATCAAGGGGTGCGCCGGAAAGCTATACAATGAGAGCGAGGAGAACGTCGTGCTAGAAGAATACCGTAAGCACGTTGCCGAGCGTGCTGCCCAGGGAATCGTACCTAAGCCGTTAGATGCTTCCCAAATGGCCGCGCTGGTTGAACTGCTGAAAAACCCGCCAGCGGGTGAAGAAAAATTCCTGACCGACCTGTTGGTCAACCGTGTCCCACCAGGTGTTGATGAAGCGGCGTATGTTAAAGCCGGTTTCCTGGCAGCTGTCACTAAGGGCGAAGCCCACTCTCCTCTGGTTACTCGCGAAAAAGCCGTTGAGCTGCTGGGCACCATGCAGGGCGGTTATAACATCCATGCGCTGATTGAAGCGTTAGAAGATGAAGCCTTAGCACCGATTGCTGGCGAAGCCTTGTCCCACACGCTGCTGATGTTCGATAACTTCTACGATGTCGAAGAGAAAGCGAAAGCGGGTAACCCACACGCGAAAAAAATCATCCAGTCCTGGGCCGATGCCGAATGGTTCCTGAAGCGTCCAAAACTGGCTGAAAAAATCACCACCACCGTGTTCAAAGTGACCGGCGAAACCAACACCGACGACCTCTCCCCGGCGCCGGATGCATGGTCACGTCCGGATATTCCACTGCACGCGCTGGCGATGCTGAAAAACGCCCGTGAAGGTATCGAACCCGACGATGCCGGTAACGTTGGACCGATCAAACAGATCGAAGCGCTGCAGACCAAGGGCTTCCCACTGACTTATGTCGGTGATGTGGTCGGTACCGGTTCTTCACGTAAATCCGCCACCAACTCGGTGCTGTGGTTTATGGGCGACGATATCCCCTATGTGCCGAACAAAAAGGGCGGCGGTTTATGCCTCGGCGGTAAAATTGCTCCAATCTTCTTCAACACCATGGAAGATGCTGGCGCATTGCCAATCGAACTTGATGTTGATCGCCTGAACATGGGCGATGTCATCGACGTCTACCCGTATAAAGGCGAAGTGCGCAATCACGAAACCGACGAATTGCTGGCGACCTTCGAGCTGAAGACCGAGGTGTTGCTGGACGAAGTGCGTGCGGGTGGTCGTATTCCGCTGATTATCGGTCGTGGCTTAACCACCAAAGCGCGCGAATCACTCGGTTTGCCGCACAGCGATGTGTTCGTGCAAGCCAAAGATGTTGCCGCCAGCACCCGTGGTTACTCACTGGCGCAGAAAATGGTCGGTCGTGCATGCGGCGTAGCAGGTGTTCGTCCGGGCGCTTACTGCGAACCCAAAATGACGTCTGTCGGTTCTCAGGACACTACCGGTCCAATGACCCGTGATGAACTGAAAGATCTGGCGTGCCTCGGCTTCTCTGCTGATCTGGTGATGCAGTCCTTCTGCCACACCGCGGCCTATCCGAAGCCGGTTGACGTGACCACGCACCATACGCTGCCAGACTTCATCATGAACCGTGGCGGCGTTTCGCTGCGTCCGGGTGATGGTATTATTCATAGCTGGCTGAACCGTATGCTGCTGCCAGATACCGTAGGAACCGGTGGTGATTCACACACCCGCTTCCCAATTGGTATTTCCTTCCCGGCGGGTTCGGGTCTGGTGGCGTTTGCGGCTGCGACCGGCGTGATGCCGCTGGATATGCCGGAATCGGTGCTGGTGCGTTTCAAAGGTAAAATGCAGCCTGGCATCACTCTGCGCGATCTGGTCCACGCGATTCCACTGTACGCAATCAAAGCTGGCTTGCTGACCGTTGAGAAGAAAGGGAAGAAAAATATCTTCTCTGGACGCATTCTGGAAATTGAAGGTCTGCCAGACTTGAAAGTTGAGCAGGCATTTGAACTCTCAGATGCATCAGCCGAACGCTCTGCCGCCGGTTGTTCAATCAAGTTGAGCAAAGAGCCGATTATCGAGTATTTGAACTCTAACATCGTGCTGCTGAAGTGGATGATCTCGGAAGGCTACGGCGATCGTCGTACGCTGGAGCGCCGCGTTGAAGGCATGGAAAAATGGCTGGCCGATCCGCAACTGCTGGAAGGCGATGCGGATGCTGACTACGCTGCGGTGATCGACATCGATCTGGCGGACATCAAAGAGCCCATTCTCTGTGCACCGAACGATCCAGACGATGCACGTTGGTTGTCTGATGTGCAGGGCGAGCAAATCGATGAAGTATTCATCGGTTCGTGCATGACTAACATCGGTCACTTCCGCGCAGCCGGTAAACTGCTGGATGCCCATAAAGGCCAGCTGCCAACCCGTCTTTGGGTTGCGCCGCCGACTAAAATGGATGCCGCGCAGCTGACTGAAGAGGGCTATTACAGCGTGTTTGGTAAGAGCGGCGCGCGTATCGAGATTCCGGGCTGTTCACTGTGCATGGGTAACCAGGCGCGAGTGAAGGATGGCGCGACGGTGGTTTCCACCTCCACGCGTAACTTCCCGAACCGTCTTGGTACCGGTGCTAACGTCTTCCTGGCCTCGGCTGAACTGGCCGCGGTAGCCTCGCTACTCGGTAAATTGCCAACGCCGGACGAGTACCAACAGTTTATGTTGCAGGTGGACAAGACCGCGGCAGACACTTACCGTTACCTCAACTTTGATCAGCTGGGACAATACACTGACAAAGCAGATAGCGTAATCTTCCAGACTGCCGTTTAATCGGTTATCGGGATGAACTGAGGGACGATGAAAATCGTCCCTTTTTTATGCCCTTTTTTCTGCTGGCATCTCCAGGCATAATGCGAGCGCGATCCCACTTTATTCAGCGTGCTGCGCACAAAATGCACTAAGACGCCGCCGCACGGCGCGTCATCAGTATGAGGCAAACCCATGGAGTATGAATTTCTACGTGATTTGACCGGCCAGGTCAAAGTGCGTATGTCGATGGACCACGAAGCGGTGGGGCACTGGTTCAATGAAGAGGTCAAAGACAATCTGCCGTTACTGGATGAGGTTGAGGCTGCAGCTAAGCAGGTGAAAGGTACCATCAATCAATGGCAGCGTGTCGGGCATGAATACACGCTATGGCTGGATGAAGAAGAGGTGATGATTCGTGCCAATCAGCTGGCGCTGGAAGATGATGGCATGGAAGAGGGGATGACCTATTACGATGAAGAGAGTTTGTCGTTTTGCGGTGTGGAAGATTTCCTCGCGGTGATTGCGGCTTATCGGCAGTTTTTAGCCGGTAAATAAACCGGTGCGCTTTCACGCGCACCTTAACCGTTGGGTCGCCATTCAGGGCGACCACGTCGATATGCGCACTTATCTACACTGTCGCCACTGGCGTAGCGGGCGAGCCCACTGCGCCCGGCAAACGTAGCGGCGGCGCGGTGAGCAGAAACGCATGGCGCTGATGCTGCGCCAGCCAGTCGGCCAGCGGACTCAGCAGCATCAGCTCCCCGAGATAGACGCCCAGCCGGAACAAGCAGAGATCGTGCAGCGGATGTGAGGGATAGAAATCATCATTCATTGGCCGCGCGGGCAGAATCTCCACCGCAGGGTTATCCGCGATTAATGCCACCACGCCACTCTCGGCAATCCAGTTGCGTAAGGCCCGATCGCTACCGTCCAATCCGGCAAAATGCGTGTTGAGGAAGTCCATATCCGGTTTACCCTGCATGGCGAGAATGGCTTCGTCCATGCCGGTGCGGAAGCAGACGAAATCGCCGGTTCGCACCTCAATATTATCGGCCTGCAGAATCTGTTGCAGATGCGAATACCCAAACGCAAACCGTTGGTTACCGAAGTGGCGTTTGATATCAATCATCACCGCACGGCCCTGCATACCGTGCGCTGCCATATTCTCAATGCCCAGCGCTTTGGCACCAAGATGGCTGCCGTGATCGCAGCCACAGCCAGCGCGGTAATCGGTTTCGCCGACAATATCGACATTGGCCTTGTAACCGTTGTAAAACACCATTTCCGGCTCGCCGTTATCGTTGACGTCAAACCATTGGCCCATGTGCGCGAGGCTGTCCCATTGCGTGGAATATTGCAGTGCCAGCGTGACGCTGTCGTCGCAAATGACATCGCTGAGCTGCGGATTATCACGCGAAAGGGGATAAGTCATATTGGCATGTTCTCCGCGTCGCGTGGCATTGAGCTGAGGCGGCGCACGCCGGGGATTCATCGCCGTCCCGCCGGGCAAATCGAGCGGTAAACTCAGACAGAAGGTTTCCCCCGTCTTCACCTCTGCGATACCTTCACGCACTTTGGCCGCCGTGAGCAGGTTCAGGCGGCCGAGCTGATCGTCCGGGCCGAAATCGCCCCACGTCGATTGGGCCGGACGCTTTTTCCAACGCGCATTCATACTTCTCTCCTTAAAGTGCCATCCAGTGCGGCGTTAGGGTCTGAGCCCATGGGTTGCACGCGCGGCAGCCAAAACGCATAAATCAGCGCCCCAACCACGCCGATAACGCCGGCAATCTCCAGGGGAATCACAAATGAATGGGTAAACTGCATCAGCACGCCAATTAAGATCGGTGAGATGATCCCGGCAAGATTAGCCGCCATGTTTTGAATGCCGCCGATAGTGGCCACGTTGGCGCGATTGGGCGCAACGTCCGAAGGCAGCGCCCATAAGGCTGCCGAAGCAAACGTGGCGGCGAAATTAGCAAAGCACAGTGCCGCCAGCGCCAGGCCCACGGTCGGCGAAAAGGCCGCCAGTCCAATGGTCGCGCTGCCAAGCATGCCGCCTACCAGCGGGATCTTGCGCGCCACGCTGAGTGAATAGCCGCGACGCACCAGCGCATCCGACAGCAATCCGCCACACCAGCCACCGATAATCGCGGCTACGCCCGGCAGCATGCCGAGCAAACCGAACTTCATCAGCGACAGATGAAAGGTTTCCACCAGATAGGTGGGGAACCAGGTGAAGAAAAAATACGAAACGAAGTTGATGCAGAAGAATCCCGCCATCATTGCCTGAACCGTGCGCTGGCCGAGCAGCTGACGCACGCTCATTGGATCGCCGGTTTGCGGATCCTGATTGGCTTCGATGAATTCAACTTCTTCGCGCGTTACGCTGGCGTGCTCGCGCGGATCGCGATACCACAGATACCACGCCAGCGCCCACACCACCGCCACCACGCCCGAGATAACGAAGGTCATGCGCCAGCCGACCAGAGCAATCAGAAACGAGATGATCGGAATGGCCAGCGTGCCGCCAATTTTGCTGCCGTTATTAAAGGTTGCGGCGGCGAAGCTGCGCTCCTGGCGCGGAAACCAGCGCGTAACGGTTGAGGAACTTGCGGGATAGCTTGGTGCCTCCACGGCACCGAGCACAAAGCGAAAGCCAACCAGCGCCGCAATCGAACTGGCAAGTCCACATGCCGCAGTGGCTAATCCCCAGCCGAGGCTGCTAGCCGCAAAGGTAATGCGTGTGCCGAGTTTATCCACCAGCCAGCCACCGGGCAGTTGAAACAGTACGTAGCTCCAAAAGAAGGCGGAGAGCAGTAAACCGCTATCGGTGGGAGAGAAGTTCAACTCCTGGCTCATAAACGGCATCGCGACGCTCATTGCGGCGCGATCGATATAGTTGATAGCGATGCCTACGGACAGCACCGTAAGAATGACGAAACGAAATTTCCCTTTCGCTTTACTTGCCGAAATTGCAGCAGGTGATCCATTGGAATTAAGCGACATCATCGCCTCCAATTATTTTTTATTTTCAGTAGGGGATAAGCCGCATCAGGACGATGCGGCGGGTTTGGCGCTTACGCGCCGCTTGCAACGGAGTGAGAATGCGTAACCTGCTCCTCATCCACGATAGGTTCAACTTTGCCCATCAGGAACAGATAGTTAAGGATACCAATCACCACCAGCACCGCCGAGAACACCAGCGCCCAGGTAAAGTGGCCGGTTGCGCCAACGATGGCACCGGTAATAATCGGGCCAACGGCACCGCCCATATTGGAGACGGTATTTTGCAGGCCAGCCACAATCGACACGCTGTTTTGCGGCGCGACATCACCCGGCAGCGCCCACACTTGTGATGCCGCCACTGTAGTGCCCGATTTGGCGATACACAGCAGCAGCACGGTCATAAACACCGAATCAGTGAACGGGGCAAAACCGATGCACAGCGCCATCAACAAGCCGATGGTGAGGAACAGTTTGCGCGTGGCGGTCAACGACAGCACTTTGTTGTGCACCATGCGATCCGATGCCCAACCGGCCAGCACCTCAATCACCATGCCGCATATCAGCGGCAGCGCAGCCACCATCCCCATTTTGAGGAAATCCATGCCTTTATCTTTCACCAGATAGGTTGGCAGCCAGGTGATAAAGAAATAAGAGGTGTAGTTAATGGTGAAGAATCCAATGCACATCGCCCAGATGTTGCGGTAGCGCAGCAGTTTGTACCACTTCATCGGACGTACGTTTTTGTCGCCGTGCTTTTGTGCCTGGCCGTCGCGGATGAAACGCACTTCATCTTTGCTGATCGACTTATGGTCTTCCGGGTTCTCGGCGTAGATAAAGTACCAGGCGATCACCCAGAACAGACCCAGCGCACCAATCGCGAGGAAGGTCAGACGCCAGTCAAACATAGCGATCATAAAGACAATCAGCGGCATCGCCACCGCACCACCGAACTTGGAGGCGCTGTCAAACAGGCCAGAAACCGTGGCGCGCTCGCGATCGGGGAACCAGCGCGCGGTAATGCCGGCATTACTCGGATAGGCGGCGGCTTCGCCCACGCCCAGCGCTAAACGCAGCGCCAGCAGCGATTTAAAGCCGGTTGCTAATCCCATTGCCATGGTGGCAATCGACCACCAGCCAACGGCAATACCGAGGCCTTTTTTCTGGCCGAAGCGATCGGCGAACCAGCCTGCGGGAATCTGCAGCAGCGCGTAAGACCAGAAAAACGCTGCCATGATAAAGCCCATCATTTCAGGATTGATGTCGAGCTCTTTGATCAGATGCGGTGCCGCCGCCGAGAGCACGGTGCGGTCAATATAGTTTATGGCGATAGCCAGCCACATCAGGCCAGCGATCCACCAGCGGATACGAGTCGAGCGCGCAGAGTTAGTCATAATAATTATCCACTCGAAAAAGGGTTTCAGGGTAAGTTGGCGGGTTATTCCAGCCCGTTCATCACGTTGACCGGGCGTGCGCCCTGTTGAATGCACTGCACGATTTGCGCCACGCAACGCTCCCCAATCGCGCTGATGGCGCCATCGGTGTAACCGGCGATATGCGCGGTGGGAATGAAGTTGCTGAGGGTGAACAGCGGATGCTCGGTGAGCGGTTCCTGCACGAACACATCAGCCGCCGCTCCGGCAATCACGTTATCCAGCAGCGCCTGATAGAGATCCTGCTCATTCACCACGCCGCCGCGTGAGGCATTAATCAGGAAGGCACTCTTCTTCATACGTTTCAGCCGTGCGGCATCAAACAGGTTGTGCGTTTTGTCGGTGAGCGGCATGTGCAGGGTGATGAAGTCGCTGCTTTCAGTCAGCTGATCCAGCGTGACAAACTCAACGCCATGCTCGGCCGCAAACGTCTTGTCGGGATAAAAATCAAAAGCGATTACTCGCATATTAAAGCCTTTAGCGCGCAGCGCGACCTGTTTGCCAATATTGCCCAACCCAATGATGCCAAGGGTTTTTCCGTAGACGTCGGTGGCAAAAATACGTGGCCAATTGCCGGCCCGGGTTTCAACGGCTGCCTGAGTGATCTGGCGCGCGCTGTTGAGAATCAGAGCAAAGGCGAAATCGGCCACCGCATGTTTGTTAGCATCCGGCACGTTGGTGACATAAATACCACGCGCGCGCGTGGCGTCCAGATCGATGTTATCGACGCCCACGCCGTGCTTACAGACGATTTTCAGCTGCGGTGCTAAGGCCAGCAGCTGCGGATTGACGTCGGTAAAGGCCACGATCAGCGCTACGGTGTCGGCCAGATGCGGCTCAAGTGCGCTAAGCGGCGCATCGGCAGGCAGCGTGATCAGTTCAAAACCGTGCTGTTGCAGGGTTTCAATCGGTGCCGTGTCATATTTCGCGAACGACGGTGAAGTACAGATGACTTTCATAATTCTTCCCGATGTTAAAAGTTAATACCGTTCCCACAGCGCGCAAGCATCGTAGCGGCGCAATTTATTGCGCGATAAATCGCGCCGCTACGAAATGTGCGCCGATTGAAATCGGCATCACGCCTTTATGGCGAACACGCTAATTAATGCAAATATTGATTCACAATCTTACGAATCTCCTGCTCTTCATCGGCAGAGAAACTCACCGCATAACGGCTGTCGCCGACATCAAAGCCGAGCAGCGTCACGGCTTTTTTCACTGCTGCTGGCGAGAAGCCCACGCTATACAGATCGGTGCGCAAGCCAGTGACATTTTCCTGCGCTGAACGAGAACCTTCGATGTCGCCCGCGTGGAAGCGCGCCCAGATCGCATTGATCTCTGCGGGTGCGACGTTGGCGAGGCCAGAAATGCAGGCCGAGCAACCGTCGACGAAACCCTGATGAATCAGCGAATCCGGGCCGTTTAGCACGTCGAAGTTTTCGCTACCTTGGGCGGCTTGCAGGAAGCCGCTCAGGCTTTCATAGCTGCCCGCGCTATCTTTGATGCCGATAATGTTGGGATGCGCTGCCAGCGTGCGTACGGTTTCCGGTTGCAGCGTATTGCCGGTGCGCGCCGGGATGTTGTAAAGGAACAGCGGCACGTCGATGGCGTCAGCCACCGCGCGGTAATGAGCAATCAGCTCTTCCTGCTTGAGCGGCACGAAATAGGGCGTGATCACTGAAACCGCATCCACGCCGAGTTTCGCCACTTGTTTGCCAAGGCGAATAGTTTCACGCGTGGAGATCTCACCAATGTGCGCCACCACCGGCGCGCTGCCGTTGACTTCATCAACGCAGGTTTGCGTCACCGCCAGCTTCTCCTGCTCGTTTAACACGAAGAATTCGCCGTTGGTACCGCCGCAAAAGATGCCGTTGCCAACGCTAAGCTGACGTTTCACCTGTTCGCGCTGGGCGGCAGGATTAAAAGCACCGTCGCGATCGAAGGTGGTTACGATGGCGGTTAATACGCCCTGAATTTTGTCACTCATGTTGTCCTCAATCCTTCTTAATGATTTAACGCCGGAAACAGCGTCAGGTAGACGTTGCGTACGTCATCAGCGCCCACTTTCATCGGTACATTCTTCATCAGGCGCTGCACGTCGAGCGCGGCTTCGACCAGATACGGCAAGTGATCCGGGCCGATGCCAAGCTCCTCGAGGCTGGCGGGCAGCTTCAGGCGTTTTACCAGCGCGGCGAAGTACTTAACCAATGCGTGGGATTTGGCCTCATCATCCAGCGAGGTATCGGCATCCGGCAGCAGATCGTAAGCCTGCGCGAATTTGCTCACCGCCGCCGGGCGCACAAAGCGCATGCACGGCGCGAGAAGAATGGCGTTGGCAACACCGTGCGGCAGGTGATATTTGCCGCCTAGCGGATAAGACATCGCGTGCACCAGATGCGTACCGGCGTGGGCAATCGACGCGCCGCCATAATAAGAAGCCCACAGCATATTCAGGCGCGCATCAAGATTGTCCGGCTCGGCAAGGGTGGTTTCGAGGCTGGCAAACAGCTTTTTCATGCCGATCAGCGCATAGTTATCGCTCACCGGATTCGCCACGGTGGCGGTAAAGCACTCGATCAGGTGGCACAGCGCATCAATCCCGGTAGAAGAGGCGATATGCGGCGGCATGCTGGTGGTCAGCTCCGGCACCAGCGCGACGTAATCGGGCAGCATTACCGGCGAGATAATGCCAACTTTGGTCTCTTTCTCCGGGATCGCCAGAATCGCATTCGGCGTGGCTTCCGACCCGGTACCTGCGGTGGTCGGAATCAGCAGCGAGGTGGTGCGCGTCAGCGGTTTTTCACCGGCCAGCAGCGCATCCAGCGTGGGCGCATTGTCGACACACAGAATAGAGAGCAGCTTAGCGACATCCAGCACGCTGCCGCCGCCAACGCCAATCACCAGATCGACATCGGTGCTCGGCAGCGCGGCAACAATCGCCGCCACATCATGCTGGCTTGGCTCTGGCGGCACCGTATTGACGATGCTCAGGCTGGGAATCTGCTGCTTCAGTTGGGCGATCAGCGCCTGAACCGCTGGAATGCCTTCGATATTCTTATCGGTCACCAGCAGAGCTTTTTCTTTGCCTTGCAGTATATAGCGGAGGTCATTCAGCGCCTGAAAGCCACTGATCACGGTGCTGTTAATATTCATTACTTGCCCTTATCGCGTTTTTTCGCGCTTGAATGATTAGTTTTGCTCAAACAGCGCGAGGTCCATCACTACAGTGCCTAATTTTATAGGACAAATTGATTTCGATTAATTTGATCTTGCTCACATATAATCAATCATGATTGAATATAATCATTGCGACACGGCAGCCGCCGAACAGGAGCAAAAATGACTTCACTGCCATGGAAAACGCCAGTCCTGGTGATTGCCGATGATTTTACCGGCGCTAATGACGCGGGCAGCGGGTTAGCGCGAGCCGGAGCGCGCGTGCATGTGCTGTTTGATAGCGGCACGCGGCACGATGCCACTGCCGCCGATGTGTGGGTGATCAGCACCGATAGCCGGGCAGTCTGCGCGCAGGAAGCGGCGCGGCGCACGGTTGCGGCGGTTGAACAGCATCAGGCGATCGTCCACGACGGCTGGCTGTTTAAGAAGATCGATTCCACGTTGCGCGGCAATGCTGGCGCGGAAATCGCTGCTGCGATGCAGGCCAGCGGCAAAAAATTAGCCTTAGTGGTGCCGGCGGTGCCGAAACTTGGCCGCACCACGCGTAACGGTGAGGTGTGGATCCATCAGCAGCCGTTGATCGATACCGAGTTCGCCAGCGATCCCAAAACGCCGGTGACCAGCAGCAACGTGCTGACCACGCTGGCGCTGGCGGGTGAAACCCTTGATCTCGCCACGCTGCGCGGCACTGAGCTGGCGCAGGTGCTGGCGAGTAAACAAGGCGTGCTGGTGGTGGATATCGAGCGGGATGCTGACATCGCCTTATTAATGGCGGCTGCCGCCACGCTTGAGACGCGGCCGCTGTTGGTTGGAGCCTCGGGATTAAGCGATGCGCTGGGCGCGTTGCTGGCTTGCCGACAGCCGCGCCCGGTGCTGGCGCTGGTGGGATCAATGAGCGCGATTGCGCAGCAGCAGATCGCGCGTCTCGCCAGCCAGCGGGACATTCGCATCATCGACATTGATATCCGCCAGCTGTTTGCTCAGCCGGCCTGGCCAGCCGCCGCCGTCTGGCAACAGGCGATGCAGCAGGCGCTGCGCGACGGCGTACATTGCGTGGTGCGCACGACACAGCATGCCGATCAACGCCATGAGATTGAACAGCTTTGCCAGCAGCATCAGGTTTCTCGCCAGGCGCTGGGCGAGCGCATCTGCCAGTTTCTGGCCGACATCACCCGCAGCGTTTGTCGCAACGTACAGCCCGCCGGACTCTATCTTTCGGGTGGCGATGTGGCGATTGCCGTGGCGCAGGCATTGGGCGCCAGCGGTTTTCAGATTCAGGGCCTGGTCGCGGGCTGCGTGCCGCACGGGGTTCTGCTTAACAGTGAATTACACCTGCCGGTGATGACCAAAGCAGGTGGCTTTGGCGATGAAAACACCCTGGTAGAAGCCATTCGTTTTATTGAGGAGAAGTCGAGTGAGTAAAATTATTGCGATTACCATGGGCGATCCGGCGGGCATCGGCCCGGAGATCATCATTAAAGCGCTGGCTGAAGGTGAGTTAGCGGGCGTACCTGCCGTAGTGGTTGGCTGCGCCAATACGCTGCGTCGGGTAATGGCGCTGAACGTTACGCCGCAGGCAGAACTGCGCGTGCTGGATCAGGTTAGCGAGGCGCATTTTGCGCCAGGCATTATCAACGTGATTGATGAACCGCTGGCGGATGCCGATGCGTTAAAACCGGGCGTGGTGCAGAAAGAGGCGGGCGATCTGGCCTGGCGCTGCGTTAAACGCGCCACTGAACTGGCCCTGGCGGGAGACGTACAGGCGATTGCCACCGCACCGTTAAATAAAGAGGCACTGCATTCGGCGGGCCACCTTTATCCCGGTCACACCGAACTGCTGGCACAGCTGACCAACACCAAAAATTACGCCATGGTGCTTTACACCGATAAGCTGAAGGTGATTCACGTCACCACGCATATCGCGCTGCGTAAGTTCCTCGATACCTTAAACGGTGAACGCATTCAGACGGTGATCGGCATGGCCGACAGCTTCCTGCGCCGCGTCGGTTTCGACAAGCCGCGCATTGCGGTGGCGGGGGTGAATCCTCATGCCGGTGAAAATGGTCTGTTCGGCGATGAAGAGATCACTATCGTCGCGCCAGCGATCAACGCGATGAAACAACAGGGCATTGATGTGCATGGCCCATGCCCGCCCGATACCGTGTTCCTGCAGTGCCAGGAAGGGCAGTACGATATGGTGGTGGCGATGTATCACGATCAAGGGCATATCCCGCTGAAATTATTGGGCTTTTATGATGGCGTTAATATCACCGCGGGCTTACCGTTTATCCGCACATCGGCGGACCACGGCACCGCATTTGATATCGCCTGGACAGGAAAAGCGAACTCTGCGAGCATGGCGATCTCCATTAAACTCGCGATGCAGCTTGCATAGGGAAATATGAAGGGACAAAGCCGTCTCGACCAGATTATGGACTATCTGAAAAGCCATAATTTGGTCACCGTTGAACAGCTGGTAAGCGCGATCTCTGCTTCGCCAGCGACCATCCGCCGCGATCTGATTAAGCTGGACAAGGAAGGCGTGATTAGCCGCAGCCACGGCGGCGTTACGCTGAATCGCTTTATTCCCAATCAGCCTACCACGCTGGAAAAGATGCAGCGCAACCTGGCGGAAAAGCAGGCCATCGCTCAGTTTGCCGCCCGCTACGTGCAGTCTGGCGATGCGGTGGTGCTGGATGCCGGCACCACCATGCTGGAGCTGGCGCGCCAGCTGACGCACCTCAAGCTGCGCGTGATCACCGCCGATCTGCATATCGCGCTATTTCTCTCCGAGTTTAAGCAGATTGAAACCACCATTATTGGTGGACGTATCGATGATTCCAGCCAGTCATGCATTGGTGAACATGGACGTCGTCTGTTGCGCAGCATCAATCCCGATATCGCCTTTGTTAGCTGCAACTCGTGGAGTATCGAACGCGGTATTACCACGCCAACCGAAGATAAAGCCGGATTGAAGACGGATCTGCTCGCCAATGCGCGTCGCCGTGTGCTGCTGGCCGACAGCAGCAAATACGGTTCCTGGTCGCTCTATTGCGCCGCGCCGATTGATAGCCTGACCGATGTAGTGACGGATTCCCGTCTGGATGAAGCGGTGTGCCGCGATCTGCGTGAGCGTGGCATTGGTTTGGAATTAACCTGACATTCTGCAACCTTGCCCTCTTACATGTGAGAGGGCAACAGCCGACACTACTTAACGTAAGCCAGTAAACTCAACGAATCGCGCGCCAGCGACTTACATTTTTTGTCGTTGGTAATGGCGATGCCGCTCAAATCTTTATAGCTCTCTTCGCCGAGCGATTTCATATTGTAGTTACTGTAGTTGCTTAAATCCCAACGGTTCTGTTGGGCGAAAAACACCAGCGCTTTGCGAATCTGCGCGTCCGGCAAATCCTGATAACCACAATCGTTCTTCAAATAAACGAATACGGCGGTGAGGTCTGCCAGATCTTCAGCTTCGGATTCGCTCAGGGCAAAACTGGTGGAGGAGAAGCCAAGGAGTCCCGCCAGCAGCAGGATCTTGATGCCTTTCGTCATAATCTTTCTCAACAAGGGACAATTTATTGACGTTAGCACAGTTATTGCCGCTATTCCGCTAAATTTGCCCTTTCGGGCCATTCCCCCGCTTTTTCTCGGCGCATTCTGTTTCAGGACTTGACCCTCCCGCAGGGTAAAGGTTTACGCTGTGCCCATATTCACGATAAGGATAAGAATATGCAACGTCGTCATTTTCTAAAATTGACTGCCGCACTCAGCGCCGCCGGTGCGCTGCCGCTGTGGAGCCGTTCACTAATGGCCGCCACGCGCCCCTTATTGCCGATCCCTTCCATTTTGGAACCTGATGCACGCGGCCAATACACGCTGACCGCCATGGCCGGCAGCAGCCAATGGAACGGTAAAGCGGTGCCAACCTGGGGTTACAACGGAGGATTGCTCGGTCCCGCGCTGCGTCTGCAGCGCGAAAAAGCCGTCACGGTGAATATCCATAACCAGCTTCCTGAGGCAACGACCTTGCACTGGCATGGACTGGAAATTCCCGGTGATGTTGATGGTGGCCCGCAGGGCATCATTGCGCCGGGTGCCACGCGTCAGGTGAGTTTCACCCCCGATCAACCCGCCGCGACCTGCTGGTTCCATCCGCATCAACATGGCAAAACGGGTTATCAGGTAGCGCAAGGCCTTGCCGGTTTAGTGCTGCTGGAAGATGAAGCATCCGGTCAGTTGCGTTTGCCGATGCAGTGGGGCGAAGACGATGTGCCGCTGATTTTCCAGGATAAGCAGTTGAACAAAGCGGGCACGCAAATCGATTATCAGCTTGATATTATGCGTGCCGCCGTCGGCTGGTTCGGCGATCTGATGCTCACGAACGGCGTGCAATATCCGCAGCATGCGGTCCCACGCGGCTGGCTGCGCCTGCGCCTGCTCAACGGTTGTAACGCGCGTTCACTGCATATCGCCACCAGCGATCAACGTCCGCTGTATGTGATCGGCAGCGACGGCGGTTTGCTGGCCGAGCCGGTGAAAGTTTCGAGCCTGCCGCTGTTGCCGGGCGAGCGTTTTGAAGTGCTGGTCGATACCTCAGATGGCAAAGCCTTCGACGTGGTGACGCTGCCGGTCACGCAGATGGGCATGACGCTGGCGCCGTTCGATCAGCCGCTGCCGCTGGTCAACATACTGCCGCTGCGTGTGATGGCGAGCGGCACGCTGCCAGACAAGTTGGTGGATCTGCCGCCGATCCCTTCCACTGACGGCCTGCAAAGCCGTTGGCTGCAGCTGATGATGGATCCGCAGCTCGATCAGCAAGGTATGCAGGCGCTGATGGATCGTTACGGCCACAAAGCGATGGCCGGCATGAAAATGGATCACGGCAATATGGACATGAGTAACAGCGCTAAGCCGATGGACCATGGCGATATGGCGATGGACCATGGCGGCCACGACAAATCCGCCGCGTATGATTTCCACAATGGTAACAAGATCAACGGCCAGGCGTTCAACATGACCAAGCCGATGTTCAATGTCGAATTAGGCAAGCTGGAGAAGTGGACCATCTCCGGCGAAGGCGACCAGATGTTGCATCCGTTCCACATCCACGGCACGCAGTTCCGCATTCTGTCAGAAAACGGCAAGCCGCCAGCGGCACATCGCGCCGGCTGGAAAGACATGGTCAGCGTCAACGGCTGGCGCAGCGAAGTGTTGGTGCGATTTAACTATGTCGCTAACGCTGAAAATGCCTATATGGCGCATTGTCATCTGCTGGAGCATGAAGATACCGGCATGATGCTGGGTTTTAGCGTCAGTTAACCGAGGCTTCCAGCGCCAGGCGGATATCTTCGATCAAGTCGTCGGGATGTTCGATACCAATCGACAAGCGCACGGTGGCATCGCTGATGCCAATGCGCTGCCGCACATCCTGCGGCACGCCCGAATGGGTGGTGCTGGCAGGATGGCTGGCGAGCGATTCGGTGCCGCCGAGGCTCACCGCCAGCTTGAACAGTTCCAGCGTATTCAGGAAACGGAACGCTGCCGGTTGCCCGCCACGAATATCAAATGAGAAGGTTGAACCCGCGCCGCTGCATTGACGCTGATACGTTTTACCGGCGGGACTCTCCGCATCCAGATACGGCAGCCAATGCAATTTTTCCACCTGCGGATGATCGCGCAAAAACGCCGCGACTTGCCCGGCATTGCTGGTGGCTTTCTCCATGCGCAGCGATAGCGTTTCCAGCGAGCGGCCAAGCATCCAGCTGGAGTGCGGATCCAACTGCGTGCCGATGGCACTGCGCAGCGAGCGCACTTTGCCGACCAGCGCTTTACTGCCGAGCACTGCGCCAGCAATTAAATCCGAATGCCCGCCGACATATTTGGTCAGTGAATAGAGCGACAAATCCGCGCCGTGCTGCAACGGATGCTGAAACACCGGGCCGAGCAGCGTGTTATCGCAGGCGAGGATTGGCCGTGAACCTTGCTGCTGCGCAATCACATCCGCCACTTGTTGCATCAACTGAATGTCTACCAGGCTGTTGGTGGGATTGGCGGGGGTCTCAATCAAAATCAGCGCCACGCGTCCGCGCTGCCACGCCAGCTTCGCCGCTTCATGCACCTTGTCTTCATTGGTGCCATCGCTGAAACCCACCGCTTTGATCTCCAAATCGTGCAGCGTTTTGCTCAGCAGGGTTTCGGTACCGCCGTACAGCGGCTGAGAATGCAGAATCACTTCGCCCGGACGCGCAAACGTCAGCAGCGTGGTGGCAATCGCCGACATGCCGGAGGAGAACAGCGCCGCGCTTTCAGCGCCTTCATACACCGCCAGCCGATCCTCAACGATTTCGCTGTTGGGATGGTTAAAGCGTGAATAGACCAATCCGCCACTTTTGCCTTCTGGCGGCTGCTTGCGTCCGGCGACAAAATCGAAAAAATCCTGTCCCTCTTCCGCGCTGTTAAACACAAAGGTGGAGGTGAGAAACACCGGCGGTTTCACCGCGCCTTCCGACAGCTGCGGATCGTAACCGTAATTCAACATCTGCGTTTCCGGGTGCAACTCGCGCGTACCAATCCTGGTCTTTTTACTGGATGAAGCGGTCATAGGAACTCCAGAACTCAACGGTGAAGGGGCGGACGTGTCACTACAGTTAACGCCAGCGCGATAAATTTCGCCACGGAATCGTTTGCGTTCTGTGCGTGGCGTTAGACGTCAGCGCGACTATGATAGACTTCGTGGCTTTCCAAAAACCGTAATTGGACGCATGCAATGAAACATACCGTCGACGTGATGATCTCTGAACAAGAGATCGCAACCCGTATTGCCGAACTGGGCAAGCAGATTAGCGAAAACTACCGCGACAGCGGCAGCGAAATGGTGCTGGTGGGTCTGCTGCGCGGCTCCTTTATGTTTATGGCCGATCTATGCCGCACCATCGACGTGCCGCATGAAGTCGACTTCATGACGGCGTCAAGTTACGGCAGCGGCATGTCGAGCACCCGCGATGTGAAAATCCTCAAAGACCTTGATGAGGATATTCGTGGTAAAGATGTGTTGATCGTTGAAGACATCATCGATTCCGGCAACACGCTGAGTAAAGTGCGTGAAATCCTGCGCCTGCGTGAGCCAAAGTCGCTGGCGATTTGTACTTTGCTGGATAAGCCCGAGCGTCGTGAAGTGGATGTCACCGTGGAATACGTCGGCTTCACCATACCGGATGAGTTCGTGGTGGGCTTTGGTATTGATTACGCCCAGCGCTATCGCCATTTGCCGTATATCGGCAAAGTTATCCCGACCGGTGAATAACCGCACAATCGTCCAAGGCTAATCTCCCCCGCCTGCGATAAACTGCGCAGCCCGTGAGTCAATGACTTATGGGCTGGCTTGACTCTCTGCTAAACTCCATTGATTTCTTAATCTTAATGACCCGCGACAGCGCATGCAGATTCGCGCGCACTATCATTTCATAGGCCTTTGATGTCACTACAACAAGGTATGGATTCGCAATGACATATGCACTGGAAATTTCCGGGCTGACCAAAACCTATCCCGGCGGCGTACAGGCGCTGAAAGGACTCGATCTTAATGTGGAAGCGGGGGACTTTTACGCCCTGCTGGGGCCAAACGGTGCCGGAAAATCCACTACCATCGGCATTATCAGTTCGCTGGTGAATAAATCTGGCGGCAGCGTGCGGGTGTTTGGCTATGACCTGCAAAAAGATGTGGTCAACGCCAAGCGTCAGCTCGGACTGGTGCCGCAGGAATTCAACTTCAACCCGTTTGAAACCGTGATGCAGATTGTGGTTAATCAGGCCGGTTATTACGGTGTCGAACGCGCCGAAGCCAACAAGCGCGCGGAAAAATACCTCAATCAGCTCGATTTGTGGGGCAAACGTAACGAACGTGCGCGCATGCTTTCGGGGGGCATGAAGCGTCGCCTGATGATCGCGCGTGCGCTGATGCATGAGCCGAAGCTGTTGATCCTGGATGAACCCACCGCCGGCGTCGATATCGAGCTGCGTCGTTCAATGTGGAGTTTCCTGAAAGAGCTGAATATCAAAGGCACCACCATCATCCTCACCACGCACTATCTGGAAGAGGCGGAGATGCTGTGCCGCAATATCGGTATTATCCAGAGCGGCGAGCTGGTGGAAAACACCTCGATGAAAGGTTTACTTTCCAAGCTGCAATCCGAAACCTTCATTCTGGATCTCGCCCCGCGCAGCCCGCTGCCGCAGCTTGATGGCTTCCAGTATCGTCTGGTGGATACTTCTACGCTGGAAGTCGAAGTCATGCGCGAGCAAGGTTTGAATAGCGTGTTCAGTCAGCTGAGCGCGCAGGGCGTGCAGGTGTTGAGTATGCGAAATAAAGCTAACCGCCTTGAAGAGCTGTTCGTTAGCCTGACACAGGGAAAAACAGGAGTGAAAGCATGACGCACTTGTATTGGGTGGCGCTCAAGAGCATCTGGAGTAAAGAGATTAACCGCTTTGCCCGCATCTGGATTCAGACGCTGGTGCCGCCGGTGATCACCATGACGCTCTATTTCATCATCTTCGGCAACCTGATTGGTTCACGTATCGGCGATATGCACGGTTTCAGCTACATGCAGTTTATCGTGCCGGGCCTGATCATGATGGCGGTCATCACCAACGCTTACGCCAACGTGGCATCGTCGTTCTTTAGCGCCAAGTTCCAGCGCAACATTGAAGAGCTGCTGGTGGCGCCGGTGCCCACGCATATCATCATCGCCGGTTATGTCGGTGGCGGTGTGGCACGCGGCGTGTGTGTGGGCATTTTGGTGACGGCGATTTCGCTGTTCTTCGTCCCGTTCCACGTCCATTCATGGTCGATGGTGGCTATCACACTGCTGCTGACGGCGATTCTGTTTTCGTTAGCGGGCCTGCTGAATGCGGTCTTCGCACGTACTTTCGATGATATCAGCCTGATTCCGACCTTCGTGCTGACGCCATTAACCTATCTTGGCGGCGTGTTCTATTCGTTGACGCTACTGCCGCCATTCTGGCAAGCGGTGTCGAAGCTGAACCCGGTGGTGTATATGATCAGCGGCTTCCGTTACGGTTTCCTCGGCATCAACGATGTGCCGCTGGTGTTCACGCTGTCGGTGCTGATCGCCTTTATCGTGGTGTTTTATGTGCTGGTGTATACGCTGATTCAGCGTGGACGGGGATTGCGTACCTAATGATGGTCGCGGTCGCCATGAATGGCGACCCTACGAAATAACAAGGGCGCGGTGTAAAAACCGCGCCCTTGTTGTATCAGGCTACCTGAACCGGCAACGCTTTGGCGAGGCGCTTCATTTCGTTATCACCTTCGAAGTAGGCGACTTTCGGTTGCCAACTGCGGGCGACTTCATCTTCTACCTGCACATAAGAGCAGATGATCATAATATCGCCAGCGCAGGCGCAGCGTGCGGCGGCACCGTTAACTGAAATAATCTTCGAACCACGCTCGGCGGCGATAGCGTAGGTGGAAAAACGCTGGCCGTTGGTGACGTTGTAGATGTCGATGGCTTCATACTGCAGAATGCCGGATGCGTCGAGGAAATCCTGGTCAATGGCGCAGGAACCTTCGTAATGCAAATCTGCCTGGGTGACTTTTACGCGGTGCAGTTTGCCTTGAAGTACGGTGCGAATCATAACTGTCTAACCTTGTTAAGCTGCCAATAAACGACGGAAAACTACTCCGTCAGATCCACTTGCTGATTATCGATCAATCGCGCATTGCCGAGCCATGCGGTCATCAGAATCACCGCACGCTGGCTGTCGACGTTTAACGGTTGTAAGGTTTCGGCATCGCAAATCGCTAATCCGTCCGGACGGAAACCCTTCTCACGCAGCGCCACTTCCGCTTGCTCGATAATCTCTTCGACATGACGCTCGCCGTTGCTCAGAC
Source organism: Enterobacter ludwigii (assembly GCA_900068845.1). GTDB lineage: Bacteria > Pseudomonadota > Gammaproteobacteria > Enterobacterales > Enterobacteriaceae > Pantoea > Pantoea ludwigii_A. The sequence goes on along the minus strand of CEFQ01000001.1, from coordinate 66,767 downwards.
GTTCAGCCATGTTGTTCATCACCTGGCTGAGACCTGCCGCGATTTTACGCTCGTCGGCGGTGAGATAGCCATTGCGCGAACTCAGCGCCAGACCATCTTTAGCCCGCACCGTTGGCACGCCAACAATCTCAATATCGAAGCCCATATCCACCACCATCTTGCGGATAATTGCCAGCTGCTGAAAATCTTTCTCGCCAAAGCACGCGATGTCTGGCTGTACCAGATTGAACAGTTTACTCACCACGGTGGAAACGCCACGGAAATGGCCCGGACGGCTGGCACCTTCCAGCAGCGAGGATAAGCCCGGCACCTCAACAAACGTCTGGCTGTCGAGACCTTGTGGATAGACTTCGGCCGGCGCGGGGGCGAATACGACATCGACACTGTGACGATTAAGCTTCTCGCAATCGTCCTGTAGCGTACGCGGATAGCGCGCCAGATCGTCGGGACGCTCAAACTGCATTGGGTTAACGAAAATCGATACCACCACAATGTCGGCACGTTCACGCGCTTCATCGACCAACGTCAGATGTCCGTCATGCAGGTTGCCCATGGTGGGAACCAGCGCGATACGTTTGCCTGCCTGACGCCAGCGACGAATTTCACGGCGCAGCATCGGGAGTGTTTCAATGATCAGCACTGCAAATCTCCTGATTTACTGGAAACTGTGTTCAGCGGCGGGATAGAGGCCCGCTTCAACGTCGGCGATATAGTGGCGAATCGCCGCACGAATGTCGCCGGTTTCGGCGAGGAAATTTTTGGCAAACTTAGGAATGTGGCCGCCGGTAATGCCAAAGGCGTCGTGCATCACCAAAATCTGGCCGTCAGTCACGTTGCCCGCGCCAATACCGATCACCGGCACAGACAGCGCTTTAGTGACGCGTTCCGCCAGCGCCACCGGCACGCACTCCAGCACCAGCAGCTGCATACCTGCCGCTTCCAGCGCCAGCGCATCGGCCAGCAGGCGGTCGGCGGCGGCTTCATCACGGCCTTGCACTTTGTAGCCACCGAAGATGTTCACCGATTGTGGTGTCAGGCCCAGGTGACCGCACACCGGCACGGCGCGCTCGGTCAGCATACGTACGGTCTCCGCCAGCCATTCGCCGCCTTCCAGTTTCACCATATTGGCACCGGCGCGCATCAGCTGCGCAGCGTTGCTGAACGTCTGTTCTGGGGTGGCGTAACTCATAAATGGCAAGTCGGCCATCAGCAGTGCCAGCGGTGCGCCACGGCGCACGGCGGCGGTGTGATAAGCGATATCCGCCACGGTGACCGGTAAAGTCGATTCGTGGCCCTGCACGGTCATGCCGAGCGAGTCACCAATCAACATCACCTGAATGCCTTCATCGGCAAACAGACGGGCAAAACTGAAGTCATACGCCGTCAGCGTGGCAAATTTGCGACCGCTGGCTTTCAGTTGGCGTAAATGGGAGAGGGTTGTTGGTTTCATCACACGCTCCAGAGTTTTCTGATGCGCGCAGTGTACTACGGGTTACTCAGACCACAAACGGATAGCGCTGCGATTGAGCCGGGCGAGAAGGGTAGACAAGGCTTGACCGTTTGGTAGCGCCAGCTGCGGGGCAATTTCCAGCAACGGTACCAGCATAAAGGCGCGATTGTGCATATCGTAATGCGGCACGGTCAGGCGCGGCGTGTTAATTGTCGCGTTGCCAAACAGCATGATGTCGAGATCCAGCGTGCGCGGTCCCCAACGTTCGGCTTTGCGCACGCGGCCATGTTCCAGTTCAATGCGTTGCGTATGGTCGAGCAGCGCTTCGGCTTCCAGCGCAGTTTCCAGCTCAACGACCGCATTGAGGTAATCAGGCTGATCCGGTGGGCCGTATGGCGGTGTGCGATACAACGATGAAGTGGCGATACGTGAGGTGTACGGAAGGGCATCCAGCGCGGCCAACGCTGCATCAACCTGATGCAGCGGATCGGCCAGATTACTGCCTAAAGCGAGGAAAACGCGAGTCATTGTGCGCTGTTGGTATCGCGACGTGGCCCGGTTGGACGGCGGCGCGGACGGCGCGGTTTACGGCGCGGCGCCGGATCGTCACCCAGCGTCGTCATCATGGTTTTCTGCTGCACCGGCGCAGCGGCCTGGAACTCGCCCCACCAATGTGTCAGCTTTTGCAGTTCAGGATTCTTTTCCACGTCGGCACGCAGCGCCATCAAATCGTAGGCGGCACGGAACTTAGGATGCTCCATCAGCTTCCATGCACGTTTGCCGTGGCGGCGAGACATGCGCAACTGCAGCTGCCAGATATCGCGAATCAACGTGGTAATACGCTTCGGAATCGCCAGCGCGCGGCAGGCTTCATCCAGCGTTTCGTTCATCGACAGCGCGAAAGCATCGTAATAAGTCAGACCGCTTTCCTGCGCAATGCGCTCGGCGGATTCCAGTTGCGGATACCAGAACATCGCGGCGAACAGGAAGGCCGGATTGACGCGCATATCATTTTGAATACGCGTATCGGTATTTTTCAGCACTTGCGCCAGCATAAGCTCCATCAGGCTGTCGCTTTCAGCGGTGAAACCGCGTGTCAGCATCGGGAACAGCGGCTGGAACAGCTGATATTCACGCATCATTTGATAGGTGCGGTAGCCGTAACCCGCCTGCAGCAGCTTGAGCGACTCTTCAAACATACGTGCTGGAGGGATGTCATTCAGCAGCGTTGCCAGACGCGGAATCGGCTCGGCGGTTTCTGCCGCAATACGCATCTGCAGCTTGGCGGCGAAACGCACCACGCGCAGCATCCGCACCGGATCTTCGCGGTAGCGCGTTTCCGGATCGCCAATCATGCGAATGATGCCTTCCTGCAAATCGTGCAAGCCACCCACATAATCGCGTACGGTGAAATCCGCCACGCTGTAATAGAGGCTGTTGATGGTGAGATCGCGGCGCTGCGCATCATCTTCTATGCTGCCGAAAATGTTGTCACGCAGCAGCATACCGTTCTGGCCACGCTGTGAGCTATTGCGATCTTCTTCGCTCTCTTCCTGATGATGGCCACGGAAGGTTGCAACTTCGATCACTTCCGGACCGAACATCACATGCGCCAGGCGGAAACGACGCCCCACCAAACGACAGTTGCGGAATAGCTTACGCATCTGCTCAGGCGTGGCGTTGGTGGTGATATCAAAATCTTTTGGCTTGCTGCCGAGCAGCAAATCGCGCACGCCGCCGCCAACCAGATAGGCTTCGTATCCGGCTTTATTCAGGCGATAGAGCACTTTGAGGGCGTTTTCGCTGATATCTTTGCGTGAGATGTTGTGGCTTTCTCGTGGAATGACAGTCATCAGATTTGGACTCTCAGTTTCCACCTCTTCAGGCGCCTCCTCATCACGCTTGAGGACTCTCCGGCAAAAATTAGCGACTCGGGTAAAAATGGGACACCTCGACAGTGATAAAAGGGTGTTAATAAAATCAGCGGCTAATCATAGCCTGTTGAGAACCATTTAGGAATGGCGATGTCGTTTCATCGCCTATCAGACCGTTCTGCAACGGAATCAGGCGGATATTCCACTGTGCGACCGCCTGTTTCAGCAGGCTTTCCAGCGATTCATCCTGCCAGCCCGGCGAAACCGGCTGACCTAGGAAACGCAATGCCTGCACTAACAGCGGTCGCGCGTCACCGTCGGGCAACGCGGGGGCATGATTCTGCTTGGAAAGCTTGTTGCCATCACGATTGACCGCTAGCGGCAAATGCAGGTAATCCGGCACAGGCCAATCAAACTGCTGATACAGCGCAATCTGGCGCACCGTTGGCTCAATCAAGTCCGCGCCGCGCACAATTTCCGTCACGCCCTGAAAGTGGTCATCGACCACCACCGCCAGGTTGTAAGCAAACAATCCATCCCGGCGGTGGATAATAAAATCTTCCTGTGCCAGCTGCGATTCAGCCTGCAAATGGCCACGCAGCCGATCGTCAAAGCCGAAAACCGGCGCGTGCTGGCGCAGGCGCAGCGCGGCGTTCTCTGCCGGTAATTGCCGATCGCGGCAATTACCGTCGTAAAAACCGCCTAGCTGATGAACGCGACTGCGCGTGCAGGTGCAGAAGTAACTTTGACGATGGGTTTGCAGCCAGCTTAATGCTGCGCGATACGCTTCATGACGCTGGGACTGCCACAGAACATCGCCATCCCAGTAAAGACCATAATGTTCCAGCTGCTGCAGAATACGCGTTGCGGCACCGGGAACTTCACGCGGGGGATCAATGTCTTCGATTCGCACCAGCCAGCGTCCCTGTTGCGCGCGCGCACTCAGGTAACTGCCTAAAGCAGCAATAAGCGAACCAAAATGCAGGTCACCAGAAGGGGAGGGAGCGAAGCGCCCAATGCAGGATGAAGTACTCATAATGAAGTGTACCGCACGTCGGGAAAACAGGGATTCTCCCGGCTGTGCGGTAGCAATTTTCTGACGGCCATTAGCCAGCCATCTGCTTCTCGCGGATTTCTGCCAGCGTTTTGCAGTCAATGCAGAGATCGGCAGTCGGACGCGCTTCAAGGCGGCGAATACCAATTTCTACACCGCAGGAGTCGCAGTAGCCAAAATCGTCGTCATCCACTTTCTTGAGCGTTTTCTCAATCTTTTTAATGAGTTTGCGCTCACGATCGCGGTTACGCAATTCCAGGCTGAACTCTTCTTCCTGTGCGGCACGGTCGACCGGATCCGGGAAGTTGGCAGCTTCGTCCTGCATATGCGACACAGTGCGATCTACTTCATCCCGAAGTTGGTTGCGCCAGGCTTCCAGAATCTTACGGAAATGGCCTAGCTGGGCGTCGTTCATATACTCTTCGCCCGGTTTCACCTGATACGGTTCCACTCCAGCGATGGCGAGGATACTCAGGGACGATGTTTTACGGTTTTGCCCTTCTTGCATGTTGTTTCTCCTGGATAACACGCACTACCCACCATATTTCAAGCTGCGGGTGTGTTGGCTGCGTTCAATCTGTTGCCGCCATCCTGCAACTCAAATTACTTAGGGTTTATCGATTCCCATAAAGGGAAAAAAACAGGCCGCTATAAATAGCAGAAGCAATCAAGGTTGGCAATTAATCCTGACCACTACTTGACAAGCCTCTGAACAATCGCGTATTCAGCGCCTCGCCCAGAACATTCCTATCACATCAAATTGCTATAAATATTACAACGCTACGTTAATCGGACGCGTCAGTAACATCTTTAACGGCGATATCTGAGCTTGATACGCTAACACCTCTACACCACAGCGCTGCGCCTGTTCCAGTAGTTCTGCGTATCGCACGTCGATATGGCGTGCCGGGGAAACGTCCTCAATCCCCGTATGCAAAACTGCGAACAACAAAACGGCTCGATGGCCTTCTGCCACGATAGTGCTCAGTTCGCGCAGATGCTTCTGTCCACGAGTCGTCACGGCATCCGGAAAATAGCCTTTACCTTCTTGTAAAAGGGTGACGGACTTAACTTCAATATAGCAGTTCGATCGGCCCTCCGCTTGCAGCAGAAAGTCAATTCGGCTTTTTTCCGTGCCGTATTTCACTTCCGGCTGGCAGCGGCTGTAAGCGGATAATTCCGGAATCATGTTGAGCATGAGCGCCTCACGCACCAGCGGGTTGGCACGCAGCGTATTCACGCAGATCCAGTGGCCTTGTTGGGTTTCGGTGAGCTCCCAACTGTGCGGATACTTTCGCGTGGCGCTGCTGGACGTCGAATACCACACGGTATCGCCGGGTGTGGCGCAGCCGGTCATCGCGCCGGTATTGGCGCAGTGAATGGTCAGCGTGTCACCTTCTGGCGTGACCACATCGGCTAAAAAACGCTTGTAACGGGCAATCAAACGGGCGGGTTTGAGCGGCGGATCGAACTCCATTTACTCTCCTGTGGGTGATACTAGCGGCCAGCGGGCCAACGCCTGATAACGCGTGCGGCCGCGCGTCAGGTTTGAGGCGAACAGCGCAAAATGCTGGATTTCGGCACGCCAGTGAAAGCCGCGCGGTGGCAGCGCGATGTTTGGCGCAGCGTGGCGCAACAGCGTGACGTGCGGATGAAACGGCTGCGGACTTTGCGCGCAACCATGGCGTGCCGCTTGCGCGCGCAGCAGGCTCGCGAGCTGCAGCAATCCGCGCGGCGCACGCTGACAGCCCAGCCACACCACGCCGGGACGCGGCCAGTGACCGGCGTCATCCAAATCGAGGGCAAAACCGGGCTGTTCGATGCGTGAGGCCAGCAGTTGCAGCCTGCGTGAAGTCTCATCGCTGACCTCGCCGAGAAACGCCAGCGTCAGGTGCAGGTTAGCTGCCGCCACCGGTTTTCCAGCCTCGGCGGCAAAATTATCTGCGCGCCACTGCACCAGCTGTTGCTGGAGCGGGTTGGGCAGTTCAAGAGCAAAAAACAGACGTTGCGTTGCCAGGTTGGCCTCCGGTAATCCGCGCCTCAGAGTGCTACAATGCGCGCCATCTTAGCACAGGCATTTGGGGAGTTGAGTTTGAGTGAGTTACCGGTAAGCGAGGTATTGCCTGCGTTGCTGGCCGCGCTGGCGCAGTCGCCGCAGGTGTTGCTGGCGGCGCCGACCGGCGCAGGTAAATCGACCTGGCTGCCGTTACAGCTGCTGCAATACGCCGCATTGCCTGGCCGAATTATCATGCTGGAGCCGCGTCGCCTGGCGGCGCGCAATGTGGCACAGCGCCTGGCGGAACAACTTGGCGAGCAGCCGGGCGGCACCGTCGGCTATCGCATGCGCGGTGAAAACTGCTGTGGTGCTAACACGCGCCTGGAAGTGGTCACCGAAGGCATTCTGACGCGCATGGTGCAGCGCGATCCGATGCTGGAAGGCATTTCGCTGGTGATTCTTGATGAATTCCATGAACGCAGCCTGCAGGCCGATCTCGCGCTGGCGCTGCTGCTCGACGTGCAGCAAGGGCTGCGTGACGATCTGAAAATCCTGCTGATGTCAGCCACCCTCGACAACCAGCGGCTGCGTCAGTTGCTGCCGGATGCGCCTTTTGTGGTCTCGGAGGGCCGCAGTTTCCCGGTCACGCGCCGCTATGCCTCGCTCAACAGTCAGCAACGCTTTGAAGACGCGGTGGCGCGCGAGGTGGCGCAACTGCTGCGCGAAGAAGCGGGGTCGCTGCTGCTGTTCCTGCCCGGTGTGGCGGAGATCGACCGCGTGAAGCGCGAGCTGGAAGCGCGGGTCAGTGACGAGGTGGATCTTTCTCCTTTATATGGCGCGTTATCGCTGGATGCGCAACGCCGCGCGATTCTGCCGTCTCCAGCGGGACGCCGCAAAGTGGTGTTGGCAACCAACATCGCCGAAACCAGTTTGACGATTGAAGGCATTCGTTTAGTGGTGGACAGCGCGCTGGAGCGTTCGGCGCAGTTTGACGTGCGCAGCGGCGTGACGCGGCTGCAAACCCAGCGCATCAGCCGGGCCTCAATGACGCAGCGCGCCGGGCGTGCCGGACGACTCGAACCCGGAATCTGTCTGCATCTCCTGCCGCAGGAGCAGGCATTAAGAGCCGCAGCGCAGAGTGAACCGGAGATCCTCAATAGCGATTTAACCTCGCTGCAGATCGATTTACTGCAGTGGGGCTGTCAGGATGCGGCACAGCTTAGCTGGCTCGACATGCCGCCGCCGCGCAACCTGCGCGCGGCGCGCGAGCAGTTAACCCGCTTAGGTGCGATGACGAACCAAACGCTCAATGCGCGTGGCCGCAAAATGGCTGCGCTGGGCAGCGATCCGCGGCTAAGCGCGATTCTGGTTGCTGCCGGGCAAAACAACGATGCCATCGCCAGCGCCGCGCTGCTGGTGGCGATTCTGGAAGATCCTCCGCGCAGCGGCAGCGCCGATCTGCGCGATGCACTCAATCATCCGCAGTCGCACTGGCAGCGTCGCGCACGGCAGTGGCAAAAGCGTCTCGACGCCAGCGGCGGCAGCGTGAATCCTGACCTGTTCCCGCAGCTATTAGCCGCCGGATTTGCCGATCGTCTGGCGCGGCGTCGTGGCGACAGCGCACGTTATCAGCTGGCGAACGGCATTGGTGCGATGCTTAACGAGCAGGATGGTTTGAGCCGCTACGAGTGGCTGATTGCGCCGACGCTATTACAGGGCGCCAGCGCCGCCGATGCGCGCATGTTACTGGCGCTGCCGGTGGATATCGACGCGCTAAGCCGCGCGTGTCCCACGCTGATTGAGCAGCGTACCGACGTGGAGTGGGATGAAGAGAAAGGCACCTTGCGTGCGTGGAAACGCGAACTCATTGGTGCGCTGGTCCTAAAAGCGCAGCCGCAGGCGCGTCCAGACGCTGAAATATTGCATCCGGCAATGCTGCGCTGGATCCGCGAAAAAGGATTGTCGGTGTTGGGCTGGAAAGCGGACGCTGAGCAGCTACGCTTGCGGGTACAGTGTGCTGCGCAGTGGCTGCCGGAAGAGGCGTGGCCGCCGCTGGACGATGAGAGTTTGCTCGACACGCTGGAGAACTGGCTGCTGCCGGAGATGAGCGCGGTGCGCGATCTGAAAGGATTGCAGAGCATCAATCTTGTCAGCGCATTATTACATTTGCTGACATGGTCACAACGTCAGCGGCTGGATACTGTGCTGCCAACTCATTACACTGTGCCGACCGGAAGCCGACTGCCGATCCGCTATGATGCGGATAAGCCGCCTGCGCTGGCGGTGCGGATTCAGGAGATGTTTGGCGAAGCACAAAATCCGGCGGTGGCGGATGGCCGCGTACCGCTAGTGTTGGAACTGCTCTCACCCGCGCACCGTCCGTTGCAGATCACCCGTGACCTCGCGGCGTTCTGGCGCGGTGCCTATCCCGAAGTGCAGAAAGAGATGAAAGGGCGCTATCCAAAGCATCCGTGGCCGGACGATCCGGCCAACGCCTTACCCACAAGGCGGACCAAGAAATTTTCATCGTGAAACGCTGTGGATCGAATTCAGAGGGTTCTGCCATGCGCAGCACGAGAAAGCAGTTAGAGTAACGGCCGCCGCCGTAGCAATACCTGGAGACTAAAAGCATGTCTGGGAACGATCGCGAACCTATTGGGCGCAAAGGAAAAGCGCCAAAGCCGCCGCGCAGCACTGCGCGTCGGGGTCGCCGCAGGGAACTTGATGATGATATCGATCAGGACGATTTTGACGAAGAAGATGAGGAGAGTGGACCGGTGCCACCAAAAGGTAAAGGTAAAGGAAAACGTCCGCCACGCGGCAAACGTCGCTGGTTAGGCTGGTTGATCAAGCTCTTCCTGGTGTTTGTGGTGGTGATGGCGGCCTGGGGCGTCTATCTCGACTCGGAAATCCGCAGCCGCATCGACGGTAAAGTGTGGCAACTGCCTGCCGCCGTTTATGGCCGCATGGTAAGCCTTGAACCGGGTATGTCTTACGACAAAAAAGAGATGATTGCGCTGCTAGAAGGCACGCAGTATCGCGAAGTGTCACGCATCACCCGTCCGGGCGAATTTAGCGTCAAAGGCAATACTATCGACCTGCTACGCCGTCCGTTTGATTTCCCGGACAGCAAAGAAGGGCAGATTAACGCGCGCCTGACGTTTAGCAACGATGAGCTGAGCGAGATTAAAAACCTCGATACCGGGCGTGATTTTGGCTTCTTCCGCCTCGATCCGCGTCTGATCACCATGTTGCAGTCACCGAACGGTGAGCAGCGTCTGTTCGTGCCGCGCGCCGGTTTCCCGGATCTGCTGGTCAGCACCTTGATCGCCACCGAAGATCGTCACTTCTACGAGCACGACGGCATTAGCCCGTATTCGATTGGTCGTGCGTTCCTCGCCAACATCACCGCCGGTAAAGCGGTGCAGGGCGGCAGTACGCTGACGCAGCAGTTGGTAAAAAACCTGTTCCTCACCAACGAGCGTTCGCTGTGGCGTAAAGCGCGTGAAGCCTATATGGCGGTGATCATGGATGCGCGCTACAGCAAAGATCGCATCCTCGAGCTGTATCTCAATGAGGTGTATCTCGGCCAGACCGGCAACGATCAGATCCGCGGCTTCCCGCTGGCGAGTCTTTACTATTTCGGTCGTCCGGTGGATGAGTTGAGCCTCGATCAGCAGGCGATGCTGGTGGGCATGGTGAAAGGGGCGTCGCTGTATAATCCGTGGCGCAACCCGAAACTGGCGCTGGAGCGACGTAATCTGGTGCTGCGTTTGCTGCAGCAGCAGAACGTTATCGATCAGGAACTGTATGACATGCTGTCGGCACGTCCGCTTGGCGTGCAGCCGAAAGGCGGCGTGATCACGCCACAGCCGGCGTTTATGCAGATGGTGCGCAACGAGCTGCAGGCTAAACTCGGCGACAAAATGAAAGATCTCTCCGGCGTGAAGATTTTCACGACGCTGGATGCGATCTCGCAGGATGCTGCCGAGAAAGCGGTCATTGAAGGTATTCCAACGCTGAAAAAACAGCGTGGCCTGAAAGATCTGGAAACCGCGATGGTGGTGGTGGATCGCTTCAGTGGTGAAGTACGCGCCATGGTCGGCGGGGCCGATCCGCAGTTTGCCGGTTATAACCGTGCGCTGCAGGCGCGTCGTTCGATTGGCTCACTGGCAAAACCGGCGACTTATCTCACCGCGCTGAGCCAGCCGAACAGCTATCGCCTCAACAGCTGGATCGCCGATGAGCCGATTGCGCTGAAACAGCCGAACGGCACCATCTGGAAACCGATGAATGACGATCGTCGTTTCAGCGGAAAAGTGATGCTGGTGGATGCGTTAACCAACTCCATGAACGTGCCAACGGTCAATTTGGGTATGACGCTGGGGTTGAACGCGGTGATGGATACCTGGACCAAGCTGGGCGTGCCGAAAGATCAGCTGCATCCGGTGCCCTCTATGCTGTTGGGTGCATTGAATCTGACGCCGATTGAAGTGGCGCAGGCGTTCCAGTCGATCGCCAGCGGCGGTAACCGCGCTGACCTTTCCGCTGTACGCTCGGTGATTGCCGAAGATGGCACCGTGTTGTATCAGAGCTATCCACAGGCACAGCGGGTTGAACCGGCGCAGGCTGCGTATCTGACGCTTTACACCATGCAGCAGGTGGCGGATCACGGTACGGCGCGTGCGCTGGGTGCGCGTTATCCAAAAGCCCATCTGGCGGGCAAAACCGGTACCACCAATGATCTGATCGACAGCTGGTTTGCCGGTGTTGATGGCAAAGAAGTGGCGATTACCTGGGTGGGCCGCGATAACAACCAGAGTTCGAAGCTCTACGGGGCCAGCGGTGCGATGCAGCTTTACCGCCGCTATCTCGACAACCAGGCACCGATGCCGCTGGTGCTGACGCCGCCGGAAGATATCACGCAGATGAATGTCGATTCTGCCGGTAACTTTATCTGCGGTACGGGCAGCAGCACATGGCGTTCGCTGCCCGTCTGGTCTCTGGATCCGAATGCGCTGTGTCAGCAGCAGCAAGAGCAGGTTCAGCAACAACAGCAGCAGTTGCAGCAACAGCAACAGCAACAGCAGGAACAACTGCAACAACAGCAACCGCAGAATGAACAGAAAGATTCTGACGGCGTGGCAGGTTGGATTAAAGATATGTTCGGCAGCAAATAAGTTGCCGAGAAAACCAAGGGCGCTGCGGCGCCCTTTTTCATACTTAAGTCTTGTTGAATGGTCTTAGCGAGGCACAAATAATGTCAGCGATTTTTTCACCAGCCGTTTTCTCTTCAATTTGCAGTTCTTCCATCAAAACCTGCTCCCGGCTGGCTTTCATCGGATCGCGTCCGGCGACGATATTGTCGACGAAAGTGAAAATATCCTCCTCCTGCCAGGCCACGTCGTAGGCGTTATAGATAAAGTCAGCGGTGCGATTCAGGCCATAACAGCTTTCATGAGTCAGGTAGAGAATCGGTTTGTTCGATGGCAAATATTCGAACAAGAACGAACCCGCGTCGGCGAGCAATGCATCCGATCGGGCAAAAGTGAGTTTGTAATCATGCCCGCTATCCCACTCCACATTAGCGCGATGTTGTGCGGCATTAAGCAGTTGGTGATAGAGGTTGCGCGCGGCTGGGCTAGCATCCCCCATCCACTGACTCAACAGCGGGTGAGGGCGAATGATCAGATGGATATCGTCACGTTCAATCAGCTTTAAAAAAGCGGCGCCGTAGATCGTGAAGGTGGTAGACATTTTGCGACCGTCAGGCAGCACAAAATGCGGTGTCCACAGCAACGTTTTGACCTTTGTGGCTGGCTTCTCGCCGTGGAGATGAAAGCGTCGCTGATAGTGGTCAAACTTGGGATGACCCGTCACATAAACGTGATCGTTGCCCGCGTCGCACTGAATACCAAACTCCGCTTTATGCCGCGCCGAACGAGAAAAAATCCACGTCGCCAGATTCTGGCACAGCAAATTAAATTGATAGCGCTGGACCTCTTCACTGATGCCGCTGTCGAGCGCATAAGGGATGTAAGCGATCTTCACGCCGCGCTCGTGCAAATATTCGCTGCGAAACGCTTCGGGTCGCGCTTCGTCGTAAGGGTTCTGCAGAAACACCACGTCCGGCTGACGCTCCTCCAACCGATACGCTTCAAATCCCGTGTAGTCGAGCCCTCTGTCGCGCAGAATGCCGCGCTGAATGTCGCCATTAACATCGCTCGCCTTCCAGTTGAGGTATGGCACCACCACGATGCGGCAATCGAACGCGGGGTTGGCCTGCATCGCGTCAATCACCGATTCAAAGTTCGTCCAGCCCGGCGGCCACTGGAAGTAAAAGTCGACTTTAATTGGGCCGGAGGTGGAGGGCGTGAATTTAGCAGGCGCAACGATTTGACTTAACGGCTTTCTGAAGAGCGTGCGGTAATCTACCGTTCTATTTTCGATATCGCTTTTATCGAGGCGCTGTGCACCGGCGTTGGGGAAAACGCCCAGCCACAGATCCCGCTGCATCAGGCTATTCCAATGCACATCCAGCGCATAGTCTGCCTGTGCGCCGCCCTGCAATTGAGCGTGTAGCGCCGCGCGATAATTCCCGATTAAGGTGGCGTAATAGTGCTGGTTAACAATATAGGCACATGCGCACCATGCGAAATTGGCACGTACAATATAGTTCACGCTGTTTAACGGCGTTACCCGACGATAATTTGCCGCCAGGAAAGCCACCTGCCAGTTAATGTTGGGCAGAGCGGTAAAGTAGCGATTGAGATTGTCGTAATTCGCCTGTGTTTCATTAAAGGCGAAGTCATCTTCAAGAATCAGCACGCGATCCCAGCCGTTGTCCCGCGCCATCTCCAGCGCCGCGATATGTGATTGCGTACAGCCGATGAACCCTTTTTCATGTTTTATCGCATCAAGACGTACGATTTTGTCGCTCGGCACGCCCAGTTTTTTGAGCTGCCTGGTGATGCGGGTTAATCGGTCTTTGCGCTTTTTTAAATTGATGAAAATAACGCGATCTACAATATTCCAGTTAATTGAGGGCATGGCATGGTCTGTATGAAGAGGGATGCCTGCGGTAAGCAAATACCGGGCCACTTTATAAGCTGTTGATTGTATTAAATTATCGCGATTGAAAGCGGCTTCTGGAAGGGAATGAACTTCCTCTTTGCGGCAATGCTCCTTCCGTTATAGGGACAGCGAAATGCTTCGATGCATTTTTATTATTCTCGATCATAAACATGCGCGATCTGGTCGCAAACGCCCCGCCAACAGCCATTAGACGTTGCGAATATGGCGGGATTTCGCCTAAAATCCGTCCGTCATAATAATCATTCTCGTTTGTATTCGCCTGCATCGACTTTTTTCGAGAGACCTCATTTATGAATACGCGAAAGACTCATCCTTGTTCTTTACGTCCAGGCTCATCCCGCCGTCCACTGGCCTGGCTTATTTCCCTGACGTTGGGCACGTTAAGCGCACAGGCGCTGGCTGAAGATACCGTGGTGGTTAGCGCCGACGGTGGCAGCGGCGTCGCACAAGAGAAAGCGTGGGGCCCGTCGCCGACCATCGCAGCCAAACGCAGCGCCACTGGCACCAAAACCGATACGCCGATTGAGAAGAACCCGCAGTCAATCTCTGTGGTCACGCAGGAAGAGATGGCGATGAAAAACGTCACCAGCGTGAAAGGGGCTTTCAACTACACGCCAGGCGTATTAACCGGTAATCGCGGCAGCTCCAATGTGATCGATGCGCTGTCGATTCGCGGCTTCAGCGAAACCAACACCAACCAATATCTTGATGGCCTAAAACTACAGGGTGATAACTACTCTGAGTTCGCTATCGATCCCTATTTTCTTGAGCGTGCCGAGCTGTTGCGCGGTCCGGTTTCGGTGCTGTATGGCAAGAGTAATCCGGGCGGCGTAGTGTCGCTGGTAAGCAAGCGTCCAACGCAGGAGACGCTGCGTGAAGTGCAGTTCCAGATGGGCACCAATAATCAGTTTTCCACCGGTTTCGATTTCGGCGGCGCGCTGGATGATGACGGCGTTTACAGCTATCGCCTGACCGGACTCGCACGCAGCGCCGACGCACAGCAGGATATGAATAAAGAGAAGCGCTATACCATCGCGCCATCGTTCAGCTGGCGTCCGGATGAAAACACGCGCTTCGATCTGCTGACCTACTTCCAGAACGAACCGGAAACCGGCTACTACGGTTGGTTGCCGCGTCAGGGCACCGTGGTGGGGATGACACGCCCGGACGGCAGCAGCTATAAATTGCCAACCAACTTTGATGAAGGCGAAGACAGCAACAAGATTTCGCGCAGCACCAAGATGGTGGGCTACAACTTCGAGCACAGTTTCAACGAGACATGGACGGTACGACAGAATCTGCGTTATGCGGATTTGAGAACCGATTATCGTAGTATTTATGGCAATGGTTATCTTCCTGCATCGCAACAAATCACCCGCGGTTCAGCGGTTTCCAATGAAAAACTCAATCAGTTTGCCGTCGATAACCAGGCACAGGCCAAATTCGCCACAGGCCAGGTTGATCACACGTTGTTGCTGGGTGTCGATTTCCAGCGCACCCGCAACGACATTGATGCGCAGTTTGGTACTGCATCACCGTTGAGTGCGGTAAATCCGCAATACGGCAACGATAGCGTGACGCCGTTTGCCGACCCTTATCAGCATCTTAATAAGCAACGTCAAACCGGCTTGTACGCACAGGATCAGATGGAGTGGAACCGCTGGGTGTTCACTCTTGGCGGCCGCTACGATTACGCCATGAACTCGGTCTACGACCGCGTAACGGATAAAGTTGATCGTCAGAACGATCAGGCTTTCACCTGGCGTGGCGGTCTGAACTATGTGTTTGATAACGGCATCGCGCCTTACTTCAGCTACAGCGAAGCTTTTATCCCGAATGCGGGCTCGACTTATGGTGGCGAAGCCTTCGATCCTTCGCGTGCCAAACAGTATGAAGCGGGGGTGAAATACGTACCGAAAGATCGTCCGGTGGTGTTGACGGCGGCGGTGTATCAGCTGACCAAAACCAAAAACCTGACGGCCGATCCGGACACGGTTAATCATCCAAATGCCAGCATTCAGAGTGGAGAAATCCGTTCACGCGGCGTGGAGCTGGAAGCTAAAGCGGCGCTGAATGCCAACATCAATATGACCGCGTCTTATACCTACACTGATGCGGAATACACCGAAGACACAAATCTCAAGGGTAAAACGCCGGTGCAGGTGCCGAAGCATATGGCATCGCTGTGGAGCGATTACACCTTCCATGAGACGGCGTTGTCGGGCGTGACCGTGGGTGCGGGTGTGCGTTATGTGGGTGAGAGCAAAGGGTTGTACGCCAGCGGCGATGATGTAAATAAAAACTTCGACGTAGCCGGTTACACCACCGTTGATGCCGCACTGAAATACGATCTCGCACGCTTTGGTATGCCGGGCTCAACCATCGGCGTTAATGTGAATAACCTGTTCGATCGTGAATATGTCGCCAGCTGCTACCGCGATTACGCCTGCTATTGGGGCGCTGAGCGCCAGATCGTCGGTACCGCGACCTTCCGCTTCTGACACTGATAAAAAGGGCGCTTAGGCGCCCATTAACCAGGGATTATCATGCAGCATCCGCACCATGCAGAAACCACCTTCAGGCTGGATAGCGTCAGTTTTCGTGTGCCAGGCCGCACGCTGTTGCATCCGCTGTCTCTCACCTTTGCAGCGGGCAAAGTTACCGCGCTGATTGGCCATAACGGCTCTGGCAAATCCACGCTGCTGAAAATGCTCGGTCGTCATCATGCGGCGAGTGAAGGGCGCGTATTGCTGAATGAGGAGGCGGTGGAGAGCTGGGGCAGCAAAGCATTTGCGCGCCAGGTCGCGTATCTGCCACAGCAACTTCCTACGGCGGAAGGCATGACGGTGCGTGAGCTGGTCGCCATTGGTCGCTATCCGTGGCACGGGGCGCTGGGCCGTTATGGTCAGGAAGATCGCGATCGCGTGGACGAAGCGATTACGCTGGTAGGATTAAAACCTTTCGCTGGGCGCTTGGTAGATAGCCTTTCCGGCGGCGAGCGCCAGCGTGCGTGGCTGGCGATGCTGGTGGCGCAGAACAGTCGCTGCCTGCTGCTGGATGAACCCACTTCGGCGCTGGATATCGCGCATCAGGTTGATGTGCTGGCGCTGATTCAACGTCTCAGCCGCGAACGTGGGCTGACGGTGATTGCGGTACTGCACGATCTCAACATGGCAGCACGCTATTGCGATCGTCTGGTGGCGTTACGCGGTGGCGAAGTGATTGCTGAAGGCAGCCCTGAAGTGATCATGCAGGCCGATGTGCTGGGCACCATTTACGGTATTCCGATGGGCATTTTGCCGCATCCGCTGGGCGGCGCGCCCGTCAGTTTCGTTTACTAAGGCCACGCCATGTTCGACATTTCCCGCCGCCGCCTGCTGACGGCGCTGGCGCTTTCTCCCATGATGTCTGCGTTGCCACTGCGTGCCGCTGTGCCGGATGCACAGCGCATTCTGGCGCTGGAGTGGCTGCCGGTGGAGCTGCTGATGGCGCTTGGCGTGACGCCACTCGGCGTGGCCGACATGCACAACTACAACATTTGGGTTGGCGATCCGCCGCTGCCGTCCAGCGTTATCGATATCGGTCTGCGCACCGAACCCAATCTGGAGCTGATGACACAGCTCGAACCTGCGCTAATCCTGCACTCGAAGGGTTACGGCCCGGCGCTGGATAAATTGCAGCGCATCGCACCCACCATGGGCTTTGACCTCAACAGCGGCGATGGCAAACCGCTGAGCACCGCGCGTCATTCGCTGCTGGCGCTCGGCGCGCGTCTTGGACGTGAAGCGCTGGCCGTGCAGCATTTGCTGTTTGTGGAAGAACAACTGGCGGCGGCGCGTGAACGTCTTAAGCCGTGGGCCGATCGTCCGGTGCTGCTGATGTCGCTGATGGATAGCCGCCACGCGATTACCTTCGGAAGAAACAGCTTGTTCCTTGAAGTGATGGAAACCCTTGGGTTAAGCAATGCGTGGCAAGGTGAAACCAACTTCTGGGGGAGCGCGGTAGTGGGATTAGAGCGGCTGGCAGAAGTCGGTGATGTGCAGGTGATCTGCTTCGATCACGATAACGATCGTGACATGCAGCAAGTGATGGCCAGCGCGCTGTGGCAGGCGCTGCCGTTTGTCCGGGGGCAACGTTTCCAGCGCGCTCCGGCGGTGTGGTATTACGGCGCGACCTATTCAGCGCTGAAATTTGTCCGCGTGCTGGAACACGCGCTGGAGTCGCACTGATGCGCAATCGTCTTTTTCCCGTCGCGCTGCTAAGTGCCGTCTTCCTGCTGGCGTTGGCATTAACCTATACCAATCTGCGCCAGGCGCTGCCAGGCGATCAGTGGTCGCAAGCGTTTTTCGCGCCTGACATCAACAATATCCAGCAAGTGGTATTTCATCACAGTTTGCTGTCGCGGCTGGCGCTGTCGCTGCTGGTCGGCGCGGGTCTTGGCCTGGCCGGTTTACTGTTTCAACAGGTGCTGCGCAATCCGCTGGCGGAACCCACCACGCTCGGCGTGTCGTCCGGGGCTCAGCTGGGCATTACGGTGGCGACGTTATGGCATTTGCCGGGCGGCGAGCTCACGCAGCAGTTTGCGGCGATGGGCGGCGCGCTGATTGTCGGCATTCTGGTCTTCGGTGTGGCTTGGGGCAAACGTCTGTCACCCGTGACGTTGATTCTGGCTGGCCTCGTGCTGAGTTTATATGCCGGTTCGGTGAATCAAATCTTCGCCATCTTTAATCACGATCAGCTGCAGAACATGTTCCTGTGGAGCACCGGCGCGTTGAATCAGCTGGATGGGCACAATGTGGCGCAGCTGTGGCCGCGTCTGCTGCTGGCATTTGTGGTGGCGCTGGCGCTGCTGCGGCCTCTCACGCTGATGGGGCTCGACGATGGCGTGGCGAAAAACTTGGGTCTGGCACTGTCGGCGGCGCGTATTGCTGCGCTGGCGCTGGCGATTTTGCTCAGCGCACAGCTGGTCAATGTTGCGGGCATCATCGGCTTTATCGGCCTGTTCGCGCCGCTGTTGTCGAAGTTACTGGGCGGACGTCGTCTGGTCAGCCGCATGCTGCTGGCACCGTTAATTGGTGCGTTACTGCTGTGGCTGGCGGATCAGAGCGTGTTGTGGCTCACCCGCCACTGGCGTGAAGTGTCTACCGGTACGGCGACCGCGCTGATCGGCGTGCCCATTTTGCTGTGGCTGTTGCCACGCCTGCGCACGGGATCGGTGCCGCCAGCACTTAATCAGGGTGATAGCGTGCCGACTGAGCGGCAAAACGTTTTGCGCTGGTGCCTGCTCGGATTACTGATTCTCGGCGTGCTCAGCTGGGTTGGCATTACCTTTGGTCGTGATGCCCACGGCTTTGCATGGGTGGGCGGCGACATGCTGCAGCAATTGCTGCCGTGGCGCGCACCGCGTGTGCTGGCAGCGTTGATCGTCGGCATGATGCTCGGCGTGGCGGGCGCGCTGATCCAGCGCCTGACCGGCAATCCCATGGCGAGTCCGGAAGTGTTGGGCATCAGCTCGGGCGCGGCGTGTGGTGTGGTGGTAATGATGTTCTTCGTGCCAGGCGATGCGGTGGCGTGGTTGCTGCCAGCCGGTGTGCTGGGCGCGGCTATGACATTGTTGATTATTATGCTGGTGGCCAGTCGCGGCGGTTTCTCGCCAGAACGCATGCTGCTGGCGGGCATGGCGCTCAATAGCGCATTTGTCACTATTTTGATGGTGCTGCTGGCCAGTGGCGACCCGCGAATGGGCGGCTTGCTGAGTTGGATTTCCGGTTCAACCTACAACATCAATATGCAGCAGGCCGTGCAAAGCGCAGTGGTAGGAATCGTGCTGATTGCGCTGGCTCCGCTGGCAAGTCGCTGGTTGACGCTGCTGCCACTCGGCAGCGCCACCGCGCGTTCGGCGGGCATGGCGTTGACGACTTCTCGCCTAAGTCTGCTGTTGCTGGCGGCGGCATTGACTGCCACGGCAACGTTAACCATTGGGCCGCTGAGCTTTATTGGATTGATGGCACCGCATATTGTGCGCATGCTCGGTTTCCGCCGTGCATTACCGCAGGTGTTGATGGCCGGCTTGTTGGGCGGGGGATTAATGATCTTCGCTGACTGGTGCGGCAGGATGCTGGCGTTCCCGGATCAGATTCCAGCCGGGTTGATGGCGACCTTCTTCGGCGCACCGTACTTTATCTGGCTATTGCGGCGGGCATAACAAGGGCGCCAGTCGGCGCCCTTGTTATTTACAGCTGCGCGAAGCTGCGACGTGCGGCATCGATAGTGCGTTGGATATCTTCTTTGCTGTGCGCCAGCGACATAAAGCCAGCTTCGAAGGCGGAAGGCGCGAGATAAACGCCTTCTTCCAGCATCAGGTGGAAGAAACGCTTAAAGCGTTCAACGTCACATTGCGTGACGTCTTGATAGCAAGTCACTTCATCGGCATCGGTGAAGAAAATCCCAAACATGCCGCCAACGTGGTTAATGACCAGCGGAATATTTTCTGCCTTCGCTGCAGCCAACAAGCCTTGTGCTAACTGCGTGGTCAGATCGGTCAGCGTGCTGTGCGTGCCTGGCTGCGCAATTTGCGACAGACAAGCGAAGCCCGCTGCCATGGCAATCGGGTTACCTGACAAGGTCCCGGCCTGATAAACCGGACCGGTGGGTGCCAGCGCATCCATCACATCGCGACGACCACCAAAAGCACCCACCGGCATGCCGCCGCCGATGATCTTACCGAGACAGGTCAGATCTGGCGTCACATCGTAATACGCCTGAGCGCCGCCCAACGCGACACGGAAGCCGGTCATCACTTCGTCGATGATCAGCAGTGCGCCAAATTCGTCACACAGCGCGCGCAGGCCTGGCAGGAAGTCCGGCTGCGGTGGAATGCAGTTCATGTTGCCTGCTACCGGCTCAACGATGATACAGGCGATATCGTCAGGATATTGCTCGAAAGCCGCACGTACGGTGCTGAGATCGTTATAGGTGCAGGTCAGCGTGTGCCTGGCGAAATCGGCCGGTACGCCCGGTGAGTTTGGCTGGCCGAGCGTCAGCGCGCCTGAACCGGCTTTCACCAGCAGGCAGTCGGCGTGGCCGTGGTAGCAGCCTTCGAACTTGATGATTTTGTCGCGATGGGTGAAGCCGCGCGCCAGGCGAATCGCACTCATGGTGGCTTCGGTACCGGAGTTAACCATGCGTACCATGTCCATGCTGGGCACCAGCTCACACACCAGCTCGGCCATTTTCACTTCCATCTCAGTCGGTGCGCCGAAGCTCAGACCGCGCGCGGCGGCTTCAATCACCGCATTGCGGATATTGGCGTTGTTATGACCCAACACCATTGGGCCCCACGAACCGACATAATCGATATAGCCTTTGCCGTCAGCGTCATACAGATACGCACCGTCAGCGCGTTCGATGAACAGCGGCACACCGCCCACACCGGTAAATGCACGTACCGGGGAGTTCACACCGCCGGGGATCAGGCGCTGCGCTGCGGCATACAGGTTTTCTGACTTACTCATTGTTCTGCTCCTGCTGTTCGGGAAAAATCTGGCGCCATTCTACGGGAATAACGGCTTGCGCTAAAGTTTAGGGTATATACTTTCATGCGCATGCGGCGGCACGCAGTGTCAAGCTTGAGACTTGATTGCACTGGACGGCTGGCAGATAATAGCGAAATTAAGGTCGTTTTCTGACCTCGACGTTTACCCGGAGTTAAAGATGAGTGACGACTTAGCAGCGCTGCCTTTGCAATTCACTGATGCAGCAGCAAAAAAAGTGAAAAACCTGATTTCTGATGAAGAGAATCCTGAGCTGAAACTGCGCGTTTATATCACCGGCGGCGGTTGCAGCGGCTTCCAGTATGGCTTCACGTTTGACGATCAAATGAATGACGGCGACATGACCATCGAGAAACAAGGTGTGGCGCTGGTGGTGGATCCCATGAGCCTGCAATACCTGGTGGGCGGTTCGGTTGATTACACCGAAGGCCTGGAAGGTTCACGCTTCATCGTAACTAACCCGAATGCCAAAACCACCTGCGGTTGCGGTTCTTCCTTCAGCATCTAATGCTGCTTCTGGCTGTCGTTCTGGCAGCCAGATTCCTACCACTCAATGGTCACTAAACGCGTAGATTCACGGCGCGTGGCATCGCGTTTTAATATCCGTTCGCTAATGCGCGGTTGCGCGCTGAAGTGGCGCCCACAATTAACGGTCGGCAGAGTGTGTTCGTTCTGGCGTGAAATATCGCAACGCGAGAATAACGTCAAGGTGACGGCAATAGAGCCGGTGGACGTGGCGGCACTCAGTGGTGCAGCGATCACGAGCCCTATGGCCAGCAGCAGTGCTCTGGTCATGAATAGTTCCTGGTGAAGACAAAATGGCGCTAAGCGCTAAAATGGGCACAGAGCATACGTGGCTGCTGCGCCTTGTAGTATGATTTACGACAATTTCTGCCGAATCTTTAATCTTTTATGGTGCTTTTTTTCGTCGGATGTAAATCGGCACACAACTGTTTTGCCGCTAACAGCATGCGAGGGCCGGGTCGGCTTAGCCAGTCGTCATTGATGGCGATCACTGGCACATCCAGCTGAGGCTGCCAGAACCTGGCGATGCTGGCGGCATGCGCGGCATCACCCCCTATCACAATCGCCTGCGGATGGCGCAGCAACACTTGTTCGCGGCTCACCTGCGGCCAATTCACGCTGCTATCGGCAAAAATATTCCTGCCACCACACAACTCAATCACCTGGTTTTGCATCGTGTTACGCGAAGCAGTAAATAGCGGCTGCTGACCAAACTGCAAAAACAGCGGGATCGGTGTACTTTGCTGATACTGCTTGCGCAGCGCCGCTTCCTGCGCACGTAATGTCTGCGCCGCATCAATGGCTTGTTGTGGTTGTGGACTCCACTGCTGTAATGCCGCCAGCGCATCAATCATTTGATCGATGGTTTGAGGATCAATCCACTTAACCGGAATACCGAAACGCTGCAGCTGTTCGATTTGCCGCTGCGGATTACCGCCACGCCACGCCAGCACCACATCGGGTTTTAATTGCAGAATGCGTTCAACCTTGATGCCTTGCCAGTTCGCAACCTGTTCCAGCGCGTTAGCCTGCGCGGGAAAATCAGAGAAGGCGCTGACTGCCACTGGCGTAATGCCGGCGGCAAAGGCCAATTCCGTCAGATGTGGCGAAAGGGTAATAACGCGCGGTGCGGCGGCGAACAGGCTGTTACACAGCAGCAACAGCCCGAAAAGAAGGGTTTTAGCCACGCGCCAGCTGAACCAGCAGGTTCTCTACCATCAGTGACGATTGTTTTGCCGCAACGCTGAGGAACTCGTCGAAGCTGAGGTGTGATTCCTGATCGGCCACATCAGAAATCGCGCGTACCACCACAAAAGGCACGTTGAACTGATGGCAAACGTGACCGATGGCGGTGGCTTCCATCTCTACCGCAATCGCCTGCGGGAAAGTGGTACGGATACGCGCCAGCGGTTCAGCTCCGTTGATAAACGCATCGCCGCTCACCACCAAACCGCGTACCGCGTTGAGGTCGAGCTGCTTAATAACCCGTTCAGCAGCGGCAATCAGTGTGTCATCCGCAACGAAAGCGGCCGGGCAACCGGCCATCTGGCCTGGCTCATAACCGAATGCGGTCACATCGGCATCGTGATAGCGCACTTCATCCGATACCACGATATCGCCCACTTTCAACGTGGGGGCCAATCCGCCAGCAGAACCGGTATTGATCACCGCATCGGGTTTGCACAGTTGCAGCAGCAGCGTGGTGCCTAGCGCGGCGGCGACTTTGCCAATGCCTGATTTCAGCAGCGCAACTTCAACACCGTTTAGCGTGCCGGTGTAAATTTCGCAGCCAGCCAGCGTCAACGTCTGGCGGTTTTCGATTTTGTCACGCAGCAGAGTAACTTCCTGCTCCATCGCGCCAATAATGCCTACTTTCATAAGAATCTCGCTAATTTAATGGATGTAACCCGCAAAAGTGAGGCATAGTCTAACATGGCTGATTGAGGAAGAATTCACGAAAATATAAGGGGTAATTATGGCGACGATCAATTTCAGGAAGAAGATCAGTTTCACTCGCCCTTATACCAGCCGCAAAGATCCCGAAGGGGAATACTTTATTACCCGCCATTTTGAAAGCGATCGCGGACGTATTATTAACTCCGCGGCGATTCGTCGTCTGCAGCAGAAAACGCAGGTATTTCCGCTGGAACGCAATGCGGCGGTGCGTTCGCGTCTGACGCATTCACTGGAAGTGCAGCAAACCGGGCGTTATATCACCAAAGAGATTCTGCAAGCGCTGAAAACGCAGGGCGGCGGGCTGGCCAATTATGGGTTGGATGAGTTTGAAGGTGCATTCGAAAGCCTGATTGAGATGGCCTGTCTGCTGCACGATGTCGGCAATCCGCCGTTTGGGCATTTTGGGGAAGCGGCGATCAATGATTGGTTCGACGATAACTTACCTGCCGAGCTTGTCGATCCGCTGGTAGCGGGCGTTGCCAATGAGGCCGAGCGCTCAGCGTTCGACCAGTTAAATGCCATGATTCGTCAGGATTTATGCCATTTCGAAGGTAACGCGCAGGCGATTCGTTTGGTGCATACGTTGCTGCAGCTCAATCTCAGCTATGCGCAGGTGGCCTGCATTTTAAAATATACTGCCCCCGCATGGTGGCAAGGCGATAAACCGGCGGCCTTCAGTGTATTAATGAAAAAACCAGGCTTCTACTTATCCGAGCGCGAATATGTGGCCGAGTTGCGTGAAGCCACCGATATTAAAGAACATCATCGTTTCCCGCTGACCTGGATAATGGAAGCCGCCGACGACATCTCTTATTGCATTGCCGATTTGGATGATGCCGTAGAAAAAGATATCTTCGATGTTGAAACGCTGTATAAACATTTGCTCGACGTCTGGGGCACAGTAAAAAGCGGTGATGTATTCAGCCGGACTATCGGCGATGCGTGGAAAGAGGCCAATCAGAAAAAACGCCGCAGTATCAGCGATCAATTTTTTATGTCGTTACGGGTAAATGTACAAAACGTATTGGTCAGCCATGCGGTTAAGCGGTTCATCGATAACTTACCGGCTATTTTCCAGGGCGATTTTAATCACGCTTTACTGGAGGATGATGGCGAAGAAGGGCGCTTACTGACATTATTTAAAACCGTCGCGCGTCAGCAAGTGTTTAATCATCCAGAAGTCGAGCAACTGGAATTGCAGGGTTACCGTGTAATTAAAGGTTTGCTGGAAATATACCAGTCATTGCTTTTATTAAATTATGAACAATTTACTACCTTGATGAACGAGGATTTTCTGGCAAAGCATCCGATTGAAACACGTCTGTTTCATAAGCTTTCCGGAAAACACCGTAAAGCCTATCAACAACACATGCGTTCATTAGTCGTTGAGCATAAATATCAGCGCCTATTGTGGGAACGTTATTATCGTGCGCGTCTGATTCAGGACTACATTAGTGGGATGACAGACAATTATGCCTGGGATGAATATCGTCGTTTAATGGCGGTTGAATAAGCGCAGAATTGTAAAGACGAAGAACAATTTTTTACCTTTGCCTAAAACTTTATTAGGAACTTCGCGCTAAAAACTTAATCTCACCATCACGACCACAGCAATGGTCTGGCCGTCATTCTTAGAGAGACACAGATAAATGAAAAAAAACACAATTATGCTGGCGTTGGCGCTGAGTTTCGGCGCAACGGCATTGAGCCCTGTGAGCGTTTTCGCCGCGGAGAGCGCTTCTTCTTCAAGCCAACAGTTGCCAAGCCTGGCACCCATGTTGGAAAAAGTCATGCCTTCCGTGGTGAGTATCAGTGTTGAAGGTAGCACCACGGTTAAAACGCCGCGTATGCCACAGCAGTTCCAGCAATTCTTTGGCGATAATTCTCCGTTCTGCCAGGACGGTTCACCGTTCCAGAGTTCGCCAATGTGCCAAAACGGTGGCGGTGATGGCGGC
Source organism: Enterobacter ludwigii (assembly GCA_900068845.1). Taxonomy (GTDB): domain Bacteria; phylum Pseudomonadota; class Gammaproteobacteria; order Enterobacterales; family Enterobacteriaceae; genus Pantoea; species Pantoea ludwigii_A. Next base: position 41,309 of record CEFQ01000001.1, on the reverse strand, counting down.
GGCGCGGATGGCGGTGCTAACGCGCAGAAACAGCAGTTCCGTGCGCTCGGCTCCGGCGTGGTGATCAACGCGGATAAAGGTTATGTGGTGACCAACAACCACGTGGTGGATAACGCCACTAAAATTCAGGTGCAGCTCAGCGATGGCCGTCGCTACGACGCCAAAGTGATTGGTAAAGATCCGCAGTCTGATATCGCGCTGATTCAGCTGCAGGACGCGAAAAACCTCACGGCAATTAAGATTGCCGACTCTGACGACCTGCGTGTGGGTGATTATACCGTGGCGATCGGTAACCCATACGGCCTCGGTGAAACGGTAACCTCAGGGATTGTTTCGGCGCTGGGCCGCAGCGGCCTGAACGTTGAAAATTATGAAAACTTTATCCAAACCGATGCAGCAATAAACCGCGGTAACTCCGGGGGGGCGCTGGTTAACCTTAACGGTGAACTGATCGGGATTAACACCGCGATTCTGGCGCCGGACGGTGGCAACATCGGTATCGGCTTTGCTATCCCCAGCTCGATGGTGAAAAACCTCACCGCGCAGATGGTGGAATACGGCCAGGTGAAACGTGGCGAGCTGGGCATTATGGGTACCGAGCTGAATTCCGAGCTGGCGAAAGCGATGAAAGTCGATGCGCAGCGCGGCGCCTTTGTCAGCCAGGTGCTGCCGAACTCCGCAGCGGCAAAAGCTGGAGTGAAAGCTGGTGACGTGGTGGTGTCAATGAACGGTAAAGCGCTGACCAGCTTTGCGGCGCTGCGTGCAGAAGTGGGCTCGCTGCCGGTCGGCACCAAGCTGCAGCTCGGTCTGCTGCGCGAGGGTAAACCGGTGAATATCACGGTTGAACTGCAACAGAGCTCGCAGGATAAAGTGCAGTCGGCCACCATTTACACCGGTATTGAAGGTGCCGATCTCAGTAATATCGATACTAACGGCCAGAAAGGCGTGCGTGTCGATAATGTGAAAGCAGGCAGCGCCGCGGCGCGTATCGGCCTGAAGAAAGGTGACGTGATTCTGGGCGTAAACCAGCAAGCCGTGGCGAATCTCGGCGAGCTGCGTAAGGTACTCGACACGAAACCTTCTGTATTGGCACTGAACGTACAGCGCGGTGATAGCAGTCTGTATCTGCTGATGCAGTAAGTTTCCAGGTTATTGATAATAGGCGAGCTTTGGCTCGCCTTTTTTATGTCTGTGCAAATGTCCGGTACTGAATGTGACGCTTACCGCAAATCCCGCATAATCCCCTTGGCTATGTGCAGTTGCACAATGTCAGCGCCTTAAAAGGATGCGTATTCTGTCGGTTCGTCCTTTTCTCCGGAGTGATTGATGGCCACTTATCATCTCGATGCGCGACTGGCTCAGGATATTGTTGCCCGCACGATGCAAATTATTGATAGCAATGTCAACGTGATGGATGCGCGCGGCCGCATCATTGGCAGTGGCGATCGTGAGCGGATTGGCGAATTGCACGAAGGGGCGCTGCTGGTACTGTCTCAAGGCCGCGTAGTGGATATCGATGAAGCGGTGGCAAAACATCTGCACGGCGTGCGTCCTGGCATCAATTTGCCGCTACGTATTGATGGCGACATCGTCGGCGTTATCGGTTTGACCGGTCAACCGGCGACGCTGCGTCATTACGGCGAGCTGGTGTGTATGACCGCCGAAATGATGCTGGAACAGGCGCGTTTGCTGCATATGCTGGCGCAGGACAGCCGTTTGCGTGAAGAGCTGGTGCTGAATCTGGTGCGCAGCGAAACCTTATCGCCAGCGCTGAGCGAATGGGCGCAGCGGCTCGGTATCGATCTTAATCAGCCACGTGTGGTTGCGGTGGTGGAAGTTGACAGCGGTCAGCTCGGCGTTGATAGCGCCATGTCCGAACTCCAGCAGTTACAAACGCTGCTGACCACGCCAGAACGTGACAACCTGATTGCGATTGTTTCACTCACTGAAATGGTGGTGCTAAAACCGGCACTGAATGCGCATGGGCGCTACGATCAGGACGATCATCGTCGTCGCGTTGATCAACTGCTGCAACGTATGAAGGAGAGCGGGCAAGTGCGGATGCGCATTGCGCTCGGCAACTACTTTACCGGCCCTGGCAGCATCGCACGTTCGTACCGCACCGCGCGCACCACTATGATGGTGGGCAAGCAGCGCATGCCCGAACAGCGCAGCTATTTTTATCAGGATCTGGTGCTGCCGGTACTGCTCGACAGTTTACGCGGCGGCTGGCAGGCCAACGAACTGGCGCGCCCATTGGTAAAGCTAAAAAGCATGGATAACAATGGCTTGCTGCGACGCACGCTGGTGGCGTGGTTCAGCCATAACGTGCAACCCAGCGCGACAGCACGCGCGTTGTTTATTCACCGTAATACGCTGGAGTATCGACTCAATCGTATTTCCGAGCTTACCGGACTCGATCTGGGCAACTTTGACGATCGTTTGCTGCTGTATGTGGCGCTACAACTGGATGAGCAGAGTTAATGAAGACACTGTGGATGGCGCTAGTGTGGCTGTACAGCGCAATAAGTATGGCCAACGAACCGGCCTTTCTGTCATTAAGCGATCTTCAGCGGGTTAAGCAGCAGCTGACGCAGCATCGCGCTGCGCCACCGACGGTCGCAGCCTGGCATCAGCTGCAACAGCAGGCAGACAACGCGCTGAAGCATCCCAATCCCAGCGTCATAGATAAAGGCATGCTGCCGCCGAGCGGTTCGAAGCAGGATTATTTGAGCCTAAGCGCCTATTGGTGGCCGGATGCCAGCAAAGCCGACGGCCTGCCGTGGCAGCGTCGCGACGGCGAAGTGAATCCCACCAGTAAGAACGGTCAGAGTGATGGCGTGCGGCTGGCGCGTTTTACTGCCGATTTCCAGGCACTAACGTTGGCCTGGTATTTCTCTGGCGATCAACGCTATGCCGATAAAGCGCTGGCGATGATGCGTCACTGGTTTATCCATCCCGCCAGCCGTATGCATCCCAACCTCAATTTTGCGCAAGGCATTCCGGGAAGATCCGCTGGACGCCATGATGGCGTGCTGGATGGGCGCTATTTTGCCACGCGCGTAGTGGATGCGTTGACCTTGCTTCGCAACGTGCCGGGCTGGCAGCCTGCAGATCAGCAGGCGATGCAGCAGTGGTTTAGCGAGTATCTGCACTGGCTGCGGCACAATCCGCTAGCACTCAAGGAAGCGGCGGCGGCGAATAATCATGGCAGTTGGTATTGCACGCAGGTGGCGGGAATAGCGTGGTATTTGGGCGATCGCCAGACGGTAAAAGCGATGGTGGTGCTGGCACGCAGTAAACTTGCGCTGCAAATTCGTGCCGATGGCAGCCAACCAGCCGAGCTGGCGCGCACCCGATCCTTCCATTACAGCTACTTCAATCTGCAGGCTCTTACCGCATTGGCGCAGCTTGCCAGTAAAGCGGGGCTGGGAGATTTATGGCATAACCAGCAGCCAAAGCAGCAAAACGGTTCGTTGCTGGATGCGCTTGACGCGATGGCGCCCTATAGCGATGCCAACAAAGTCTGGCCGTGGAAGAACCGCGATCGGGTGAGCCAAAGGATCATTCCGCTGCTTTCAATGGCTGACAACAGCCTGCAGCAGCCGCGTTATCAGCAGTGGATAATGCAGACGCGATGGACAGATCAACAAAGTGGGGCGGTGCTGCAGGCACAGCGCGATACCTGGCTGCTTTCGCTGCCTTATCAGCAGCCATAAAAAAGGCCAGCATTAGCTGGCCTCTCATCTAAAGCGGGAAATTAACGATTATTGCGGGTCAGCTGATCGAGGTCAGATTCGATCTCAGCGATCTTGTTAGAGACCACGCTTTCCAGATGGCGCAGATCCGCCAGAATTTTACGCTTCAGATCCACTTCAACCTGGTCGCGCTGGCAAATCTGGTCCAGCTCATCAATCACGTAACGCAGGTTCGGGCTGATTTCCTGAACTTCTTTGTAACCCTGGCTGGTGTGATCGGCGACAACGGTTTTACGCTGACGTGGGTATTTGAATTTCACGCTTTTGGCGAAGAATTCACCTTTGTCTTTGCGGAAGTAAATTTTAAGAATGTCGTTGTTTGCTTCCTGACGCAGGCTGTAACGGTCGATGTCGTCAGGGTTGCTGATACCTAAGCTTTTCAGGTTGTCGTACATAGCGTTTATATTCCATCTAAGAGTGGGTGAGCGCGCAGGACTATCATCATCATTCGGGATGCAGCAGAAACGCGGCAACCGGAACGCTTACGGCATACTTAATCAACTGTAGACACAAAAACCGGGATGAACAGTGCGCGACCGGAGTTAACTTGGCGCGGATTATGAACTGTTTGAAAAATAAACGCACGTGTTAATTCGCGGCGCGAAACAGGTAAATCGGGCGGGCGTGTAAACAAATAATTACGGGCCTGTAAGCAGGCCCGTCAGGAAGATTTTAAGGCAGGAGAAGCTTAGTCGATGCTACGCAACAGCTCGTTAATACCTGTTTTGCTCAGTGTTTTAGCATCAACCTTCTTCACGATTACCGCGCAGTACAGGCTGTAGCTGCCATCTTTAGAAGGCAAGTTTCCTGAAACCACGACAGAACCGGCTGGAACGCGGCCATAATGCACTTCGCCCGTTTCGCGGTCGAAGATTTTGGTGCTCTGGCCGATGTAAACGCCCATGGAGATTACTGAACCTTCTTCAACAATCACGCCTTCAACGATTTCTGAACGTGCACCAATGAAGCAATTATCTTCAATGATGGTTGGGTTAGCCTGCAGCGGCTCCAGCACGCCACCGATGCCCACGCCGCCTGACAGGTGGACGTTTTTACCGATCTGCGCGCAAGATCCCACGGTCGCCCAGGTATCCACCATAGTGCCTTCATCAACATAAGCGCCGATGTTGACGTAAGAAGGCATCAGCACGGTATTACGCGCGATGAATGCGCCCTGACGCACTGCAGCAGGTGGTACAACGCGGAAACCGGCGTTTTTGAAGCGCGCTTCATCCCAGCCAGCAAATTTCATCGGCACTTTATCGTAGAAACGGGTTTCAGAACCTTCCATTACCTGGTTGTCGTTGATACGGAACGACAACAGCACAGCTTTCTTCAGCCACTGATGCGTTACCCACTCACCGTTGATCTTTTCAGACACGCGCAGTTCACCGCTATCCAGCAGGCCAATAACCTGGGTGATAGCATCGCGGGTCGCGCTGTCTACGCTAGATGGCGTGATGTCGGCGCGGCGCTCAAAGGCAGATTCGATAACGCTCTGTAACTGTTGCATATTTATTTCCTGATTCTGTCATAGCGGAATGCACGCCAGATCGCGTACATAGTAAAATTACCTGGCAAACATCCTTCATGATGCAGGAAGGCGGCGACGCAGCAAATCCCCGGAAGCATACCTCAGTATGTGATCGGGGTGAGCGAGGAGAGCCAACGCACCTGCAACGTGAAGGATGAAAGCCGGGTCACTGTTTATCGGTTGGATTAAGGGCCTCTGTCAACCTCTGTTGCAACACATTGCGCATTTCCACGCCAAGCGCACGCCGCTCGCTATCGGCCAGGATGAAAAGATCCTCAACCCGCTCACCAATCGTACTGATGCGCGCACCGTGCAGCGATACGCCCAAATCGGCAAACACTTCACCTACGCGCGCCAGCAAGCCGGGCTGATCGAGCGCGACCAATTCCAGATAACTGCGGCGATCGGTGTGTGTCGGCAGGAAATTCACTTCCGTATCGACACTGAAATGCTTGAGACGCGCTGACTGGCGACGCGTACGCGGCGGCACCCATTCGTTTTGCGTGATGGCTTGTTCCAGCGCCTGAATGATCAGCGGATGACGATCGGCAGCCAGCGGGCTGCCATCCGGCTCCAGCACAATAAAGGTATCCATCGCCATGCCGTCACGGCTGGTAAAGATCTGCGCATCATGCACGCTGAGGTTGCGTCGATCTAACTCGCCGGCCACCGCCGCAAACAGGTGTGGGCGATCCGGACTCCAGATAAAGATCTCCGTGCCGCCGCGCGTAGCCTGCGGGCTGACCAGCACCATCGGCTTATTGAGATCGTGGTGAATCAAATGACGCGCGTGCCAGGCGAGCTGATTCGGCGTGTGACGCAGGAAATAGTCGGCGCGGCAGCGGCTCCAGATATGGTGCAAACGCTCTTCGTCGAGGTTTTCCATACGCAATAGCGCCAGCGCTTGCAGGCGGTGATGGCGCACGCGTTCGCGCAGATCCGGGCTATTTTCCATGCCGCGTCGTAACTGTTTTTCGGTGGCGAAGAACAGCTCGCGCAACAGGCTTTGCTTCCAGCTATTCCACAAGCTTTCATTGGTGGCGCAGATATCGGAAACCGTCAGGCAGGCCAGATAGCGCAAGCGATTTTCGTTCTGCATCACCTCAGCGAACTGCTGAATAACGGTGGGATCCTGAATGTCGCGGCGCTGCGCGGTCACGGACATCAATAAATGATGGCGTACCAGCCAGGCAACCAGCTGCGTTTCGCGTGAATTCAGGCCGTGTAATTCGGCGAAATCCAGCGCATCTTGCGCGCCAAGAATCGAATGATCGCCGTTGCGGCCTTTGGCGATATCGTGCAACAGCGCGGCCATCAACAGCAGTTCCGGCTGCGGCAGACGCGGCCAAAGTTCCACGCACAGCGGATGCATCGGGCGCGTGGCTTCATCGGCAAAACTTTCCAGCTTCTGCAGCACGCGAATGGTGTGTTCATCCACTGTGTAAGCGTGGAAGAGGTCGAACTGCATTTGACCGACGATATTGCCCCACAGTGGCGTATAAGCCCACAACACGCTGTGACGATGCATCGGCAGCAGCGCGCGCTTTACCGCACCCGGATGACGCAGAATCGCCATAAAAGTTTCTCGCGCTTGCGGAATCTGGCACAGCGGCTGTTTCAGGTGGCGGCGCGCATAGCGCAACTGACGCAGCGTGGTGGAGTAAATGCCTTTGATGTTTTCGTTACGCACCATCACGTAGAACATACGCAGGATGGCTTGCGGCTCTCGCTCAAACAGCGTGAGATCGCGCAGGTCGATCAGGTCACCGCGAATCTGGAAATCGTCATCAATGTTGCGCGGCTTTTCGGTGGTCGACAGTGCGAGAATCGCTTCATCGAACAGCTGCAGCAGCATTTGATTGAGTTCACCGATGCGGCGCGTGACGCGGTAGAAGTCCTTCATCATGCGCTCAACCGGCTCGTTGACTTCACCCAGGTAGTTGAGGCGCTGGGCGACGGTCAGCTGGCGATCAAACAGCAGGCGGTTGTCATAGCGCGGCAGCGTTAAGTGCAGCGCAAAGCGAATGCGCCACAGAAACTCCTGACATTCGTTAATTTCATTGCGCTCCGCTTCGGTGATAAAGCCGAAACCGACCATCTCATCCATGGTCGTTGCGCCAAAGTGGCGGCGCGCGACCCATTGCAGCGTGTGAATGTCACGCAGGCCGCCAGGGCTGCTTTTGATATCCGGTTCGAGGTTGTAGCTGGTGCCGTGATAACGCTGGTGGCGCTCCTGCTGCTCTTCAATTTTGGCGGCGAAAAAGCGCGACGATGGCCAGAAGCCATCGCTGAAGATGTTCTTTTGCAGTTCGAGAAACAGCGCGACATCGCCGGTGAGCATGCGCGATTCGATCAGGTTGGTGGCTACCGTCAGATCGGATAAGCCTTCCAGCAAGCACTCTTCCAGCGTACGTACGCTGTGACCCACTTCCAGCTTCAGATCCCACATCAACGTCAGCAGCTCGCTGGTGCGCTGCGCGGCGGCGTCGTCCAGCGGCTGGCGGCTGAGGATCAGCACATCAATATCGGAGAGCGGGTGCAGTTCGCCGCGACCATAGCCACCCACGGCAACCAGCGCGATCTCTTTCATCTGGTCGAAACCAAAGAAGCGCCACAGACGACGTAATAAGCGGTCGATAAATAGCGTGCGGGCATCGATCAGGGATTCGATATCGGTGCCCGCATCAAATGCGATGCCCAGATGTTGCTGGAATTGCTCAAGATACTGTTTGAGCTTGTCGCGCGTCAGGGCGTCATCGGGCCAACTGGCGGGGGAATCGGTCAGGCCTTTGTGTACTGCTTCGGTCACGCTACCACTCATCAACATGCCTCATCATTACGCACATAAAAAAGGCCAGCTACAAGCCGGCCTGGTACTGTCAGGAAGATGATTACGCGACGTTTTCGAGCACCGCTGGAATGGTGTCATCTTCACGCAGCGTCAGAATCTCACAGCCGTTTTCTGTCACCACAATAGTATGCTCATACTGCGCGGACAAGCTGCGATCTTTGGTTTTCACGGTCCAGCCATCCTTCATGGTGCGGATGCGGTAATCACCGGCATTGACCATCGGTTCGATGGTGAAAGTCATGCCCGCTTGCAATACCACGCCGCTGTCATCCGCGTCGTAATGCAGGACCTGCGGCTCTTCATGGAAACCTTTACCGATGCCGTGACCACAATACTCGCGTACCACCGAGAAATCCTGAGCTTCGACGTACTGCTGAATCGCACGGCCCAACTCACGCAGACGAATACCCGGTTTTACCAGACGCAACGCGATATACAGGCTTTCCTGAGTAACGCGACACAGGCGCTCGCCTTGAATGGTTGCGTTACCGACGATGAACATTTTTGAGGTGTCGCCGTGATATTCATCTTTGATCACCGTGACGTCGACGTTAACCACGTCACCGTCTTTCAACACGCGATCGTCGCTTGGGATACCGTGACAAACCACTTCATTCACCGAAATACACACCGATTTCGGGAAGCCGTGATAGCCGAGACAGGCGGAAATAGCCTGCTGCTTCTGCGTGATGTGTTCGTGGCAGAGACGATCCAGTTCACCGGTGGTCACGCCAGGCACCACGTGCGGTGCGATCATTTCCAGCACTTCAGCGGCAAGACGGCCCGCGACGCGCATTTTTTCGATTTCTTCAGGGGTTTTAATTGAAATGGCCATTAAATTAATCCGCGATCGTCGAAATTTTCGACAATAATGAGTTCTGTGGCAGTCATGTTAGCAGCCAGCAAATGGGCTGCCAAATAGCGATTGTCTGCGCCTGCTCAAGCTAACTACTATTGGCGTATTCCTGCGCATTGTGGTATAAAGCGCGCCGACGATTCTCTGTCGCCGACGTTTGGCTGGCAGGAAACGCATAAAACTCATTATGTGTACTAAAACACACATGTATCGACACATACGCCGGGGTGCCTTGAAAGAGGTCGGTCGTATGGGATACATGGAGGCCCAACCCCAAATCAAACTTTAGAGGTAATCATGGCAACTGTTTCAATGCGCGACATGCTCAAGGCTGGTGTTCACTTTGGTCACCAGACCCGTTACTGGAACCCGAAAATGAAGCCATTCATCTTCGGCGCACGTAACAAGGTTCACATCATCAACCTCGAGCAGACTGTGCCAATGTTCAACGACGCTCTGGCTGAGTTGAAAAAGATCTCTTCCCGTAAAGGTAAGATTCTGATCGTTGGTACTAAGCGCGCTGCTGCCGAAGCGGTAAAAGAGTCAGCGCTGAGCTGCGACCAGTTCTTCGTAAACCACCGCTGGTTGGGTGGCATGCTGACTAACTGGAAAACCGTTCGTCAGTCAATCAAACGCCTGAAAGATCTTGAGTCTCAGTCTCAGGACGGTACTTTCGACAAACTGACCAAGAAAGAAGCGCTGATGCGCACTCGCGAACTGGCCAAGCTGGAAAACAGCCTGGGCGGTATCAAAGATATGGGCGGTCTGCCGGATGCACTGTTCGTTGTTGACGCTGATCACGAGCACATCGCTATCAAAGAAGCAAACAACCTGGGTATCCCAGTATTTGCTATCGTTGATACCAACTCTGATCCAGACGGCGTTGACTTCGTTATCCCAGGTAACGACGATGCGATCCGTGCTGTAAGCCTGTACCTGACTGCCGTTGCCACTACCGTGCGCGAAGGCCGTTCACAGGACCTGGCTGAGCAGGCTGAAGAAGCTGCTGAAGCTTAATAAGGTTCGCTCTTTTTAAGAGCCCTTAGACATCAGATGTTATCTGTTAAGGGGGCCGTTCAGGCCCCTTTATTTTATCTAAGTCTGTCACGCTCACATCTGAGAGCGGGGCAGAGTAAATTTTCCGCAACAAGTTTCTGACAGTGTGTGAGCACACAGAGACGAATCGAGGATTCTGGAATGGCTGATATTACCGCTGCATTGGTAAAAGAACTGCGTGAGCGTACTGGCGCAGGCATGATGGACTGCAAAAAAGCGCTGACCGAAGCGAATGGCGACATCGAGCTGGCGATTGAGAACATGCGCAAATCTGGCGCAATCAAAGCCGCTAAAAAAGCAGGCAACGTTGCTGCTGATGGCGTGATTAAAACCAAAATCGCTGACGGCTTCGCCGTGATTCTGGAAGTAAACTGCCAGACCGACTTCGTGGCTAAAGATGGCGGTTTCCAGGCGTTTGCTGACAAGGTTCTGGATGCAGCAGCTGCTGGCAAAGTTACCGATGTGGAAGTTCTGAAAGCGCAGTTCGAAGAAGAACGCGTAGCGCTGGTTGCAAAAATCGGTGAGAACATCAACATCCGTCGTGTTGCTATCCTGGAAGGTGCTGAGCTGAACAGCTATCAGCACGGCGCGCGTATCGGTGTTGTGGTTTCTACCACCGGTGCTAACGAAGAGCTGAGCAAGCAAGTTGCCATGCACATCGCTGCAAGCAAGCCAGAATTTGTTAAGCCAGAAGACGTATCTGCAGACGTGGTTGATAAAGAGTACCAGGTTCAGCTGGACATCGCCATGCAGTCTGGTAAGCCAAAAGAGATCGCAGAGAAAATGGTTGAAGGCCGCATGAAGAAATTCACCGGCGAAGTTTCTCTGACTGGTCAGGCTTTCGTTATCGACCCAAGCAAAACCGTTGGCCAGGCGTTGAAAGAGAAAAACGCTGACGTCATCAACTTCATCCGCTTCGAAGTGGGTGAAGGCATTGAGAAAGCTGTCGCTGACTTCGCAGCAGAAGTTGCTGCAATGTCCAAACAGTCTTAATGGTCCGAAAGAACCGCCAATAGGCGGTTCTTTTTTGTCTGCAATTTAGTGCAGCACTTTTCAGTCTCATCCCAATAGCTTTTCTCGCGGGCTTTGCGGATGATCGACCAGATTTTACTTCTCCTTTTCATCATATCTTCCAGGAAGAATCGACCATGGCGACCAACGCAAAACCTGTATATCAACGTATCCTGCTAAAACTGAGTGGCGAAGCACTGCAAGGTGCCGAAGGTTTTGGCATCGACGCGAGCGTGCTTGACCGCATGGCGCAAGAGGTGAAAGAGCTGGTTGAACTGGGCATCCAGGTGGGTGTGGTTATTGGTGGCGGTAACCTGTTCCGCGGCGCAGGCCTGGCTCAGGCGGGCATGAACCGTGTGGTCGGCGACCATATGGGCATGCTGGCAACCGTGATGAATGGCCTGGCAATGCGTGACGCGCTGCACCGTGCGTATGTCAATGCACGCTTGATGTCAGCGATTCCGCTGAACGGCGTGTGTGATAACTACAGCTGGGCAGAAGCGATCAGCCTGCTGCGCAATAACCGCGTCGTTATCTTTGCGGCCGGTACCGGCAACCCGTTCTTTACCACTGACTCTGCAGCCTGCCTGCGCGGCATCGAAATTGAAGCCGACGTGGTACTGAAAGCCACCAAAGTAGACGGCGTCTACTCTGAAGATCCGGTAAAAAACCCGGATGCCACGCTTTATGACCAACTAAGCTATGCAGAAGTGTTGGATAAAGAGCTTAAAGTGATGGATCTCGCGGCCTTTACGCTGGCGCGTGACCACAAACTGCCTATCCGCGTCTTCAACATGAACAAGCCTGGCGCACTGCGTCGCGTAGTAATGGGTGAAAAAGAAGGCACCCTGATTACGCATTAATACCCGACGCACGTTAAAATAAGGTATATTCTTTTGCCGCGATGCTCTGTCATCGCGCAGCAATTAGGATGATCGATGTTTATCGATACCGCTTCCGGTTAGCCCGGAAATGGCCAGGTCAACCGAATTCAAGGGTTTCAACGTGATTAACGACATTAAAAAAGATGCAGACACGCGCATGGAAAAATGCGTGGATGCATTCAAAAACAACATCAGCAAAGTACGCACCGGCCGTGCTTCTCCTTCACTGCTCGACGGCATTGTGGTTCCTTACTACGGTACACCTACGCCGCTGCGTCAGCTGGCTAGCGTGACGGTAGAGGATTCACGTACGTTGAAAATCAACGTATTTGATCGCTCGCTGAGCGCTGCAGTTGAGAAAGCGATCATGACCTCTGATCTGGGTCTGAACCCAAGCTCTGCCGGTACCGATATTCGTGTGCCGCTGCCAGCGCTGACCGAAGAGCGTCGTAAAGACCTGATCAAGATCGTACGTGGCGAAGCTGAGCAGGGCCGTGTCTCTGTGCGTAACGTCCGCCGTGACGCGAACGACAAGATCAAAGCGCTGCTGAAAGACAAAGAGATCAGCGAAGATGACGAACGTCGTTCGCAGGATGAGATTCAGAAAATGACCGATGCGCACATCAAGAGTGTTGATGCGGCATTGGCCGATAAAGAAAAGGAACTGATGGACTTCTAATTCCATCAACTGCTTTTCAAAACGCCGTTCAGAGACGTGTTCGACTCTGGCGGCGTTTTACATTGTGTCCGGCGCCGTTGCGGGCACCCTCCACGACTTCACAGGGATAGCATGATGAAGCGATTAACTCTGCTGGGATCGACCGGCTCCATTGGTACCAGCACGCTGGCGGTCATTGCCGCAAATCCTGATCTGTATCAGGTGACTGCGCTGGTGGCTGGCCAGAATGTGGCGTTGATGGCTGAGCAATGCCTGCAATTCCAACCGCGCTATGCCGCGATGTCCGACGAGACCTCCGCACGAGCGCTGCGTGAGCGACTGAAAGCACTCAGCGTGAATACCGAAGTGCTCTCCGGCGTTCAAGCCGCCTGCGAACTGGCTGCACTGGATGAGGTGGATCAGGTGATGGCGGCGATTGTTGGCGCGTCTGGTTTACAGCCCACATTGGCGGCGATTCGCGCCGGTAAAACCGTGTTGCTTGCTAACAAAGAATCGCTTGTCACATGCGGCCGTCTGTTTATGGAGGCGGTACGCCAACATCAGGTGCAATTGCTGCCGGTCGATAGCGAACACAACGCCATTTTTCAGAGTTTACCCGCTTCCATACAGCATCAGTTGGGGTACGCTGATCTGCGGGGGAACGGCATCGAGTCGATTCTCCTTACGGGATCGGGTGGTCCTTTTCGTGACACGCCATTAGCGGATTTAGCCGGTATGTCGCCGGATCAGGCTTGTGCGCATCCGAACTGGTCAATGGGGCGTAAAATCTCTGTCGATTCGGCCACCATGATGAATAAAGGTCTTGAATACATTGAAGCCCGCTGGCTGTTTAATGCGACTGACGCGCAGATGGAGGTGATCCTGCATCCGCAATCGGTTATCCATTCGATGGTGCGTTATTGCGACGGCAGTGTGCTGGCGCAATTGGGTTCTCCAGATATGCGAACACCCATCGCGCACAGCATGGCATGGCCAGCACGTATCTCTGCCGGTGTAACACCGCTCGACTTCACTCGCATGAAGTCGTTGACGTTTGCCGAGCCGGACTACGAGCGCTATCCCTGCCTGAAGCTTGCGATTGATGCCTGTGCCACAGGTCAGGCCGCTACAACGTCGCTGAACGCAGCGAATGAAGTGGCGGTGGCAGCTTTTCTGCAGCACCAGATTCGCTTTACCGATATCGCCGCCATCAACAGCGAAGTGCTGGCGTCCCTGAATTGTCAGGAGCCGGACAGCATTGACGAGGTAATGGAGATCGATCGATTAGCACGTGTGCGTGCTAATGAATTGTTACCGCGCTTTCGTTTAGCAGGTTGATAGTTCCCGCTATTTGTTCGCTCTGGGTGAAAATGGTATAGTCGCTCGCTCGCGTTTCACAGCCCGACATTGTTTCAATGTCATCTGGCGTGTTTGCCGGATTTTGCTGCAGGCGCAATGTATTCAGAAACCACAGCATTTCTGATGAAAGGAATTATTACGCGTTATGTCGTCCAACAATCACAATACAATCGATGACGAGTCGTACTGCACGCCACGTCACGTGGCCATCATTATGGATGGTAATGGTCGCTGGGCAAAAAATCAGGGCAAACTGCGTATTTCAGGCCACAAAGCCGGGGTAAAATCAGTACGCCGGGCTGTCAGCTTTGCGGTTAGCCATAAACTGGAAGCGCTCACGCTTTATGCGTTTAGCAGTGAAAACTGGAGCCGACCGATTCAGGAAGTGACAGCGTTAATGGAGTTGTTTGTCTGGGCATTAGACAGCGAAGTCAAAAGCCTGCATAAGCACAATGTGCGTCTGCGTGTCATTGGTGATATTGGCCGTTTCAATAACCGTATTCAGGAACGCATTCGCCGCGCCGAGGAACTGACTCAGCAAAATAATGGACTGACCCTTAACATTGCTGCTAATTATGGCGGCCGTTGGGATATTATCCAGGGTGCCAGAAAATTGGCCGAACAGGTTCAGGAAGGCATACTGCGTCCTGACCAGATTACCGAAGAAAGCCTGGCTCCGTATCTGTGTATGCAGGAGCTGGCGCCAGTGGATTTAGTGATAAGGACCGGGGGAGAGCATCGGATTAGCAACTTCCTGCTGTGGCAAATCGCCTATGCTGAGTTTTGGTTTACCGATGTTCTTTGGCCTGATTTTGATGAAAACGTTTTTGAAGGTGCACTGAATGCATTCTCTACGCGGGAGCGACGCTATGGCGGTACTGCACCAGGCGGCGCCTAAGCAATTTGGGGGTAACCTTTGCTGAAGTCTCGTCTGATTACCGCGTTGATTTTGATTCCGCTGGTGATCGCTGCACTGTTCTGGTTACCCCTGTCCGGTTTTGCGATCATTACTATCATTATTTGCATGCTTGCCGCCTGGGAATGGGGGCAGTTTGCTGGTATGAAAACGCGTCAGCAACGTATCTGGCTGGCCGTGCTATGCGGGCTATTGCTGTCCGCGATGCTGTTTACCCTTGCACCCTATCAACGCAACCTGCACCAATTCCAGATGGAAGGCTCGCTCTGGGCATCGCTGGGCTGGTGGGTTGTCGCACTATTTTTAGTGCTGTTTTATCCTGCTTCTGCCGCGCTGTGGCGCCATTCGCGTTCGCTGCGCCTGCTGTTTGGCCTGCTCACCTTGATTCCCTTCTTCTGGGGCATGATGGCGCTGCGTCAGTATCATTATGATACCGACCACTTCGCCGGTGCCTGGTGGCTACTGTTCGTGATGTTCCTTGTCTGGGGAGCCGATTCCGGTGCCTACATGTTTGGTCGTCTGTTTGGCAAACATAAGCTGGCCCCTAAAGTCTCTCCAGGTAAAACCTGGGAAGGATTCTTCGGCGGCCTATTGTCATCTGCCATCATAGCCTGGCTGTTTGCACTGTTGGCACCGCTCTCAGTTGCGCCGGGCACGCTGATCATCTGTGCGGTAATCGCCACCCTGGCATCAGTCCTGGGCGATCTGACAGAAAGTATGTTTAAGCGTGAAGCGGGCATTAAAGACAGCGGTAACTTGATTCCGGGGCACGGTGGTATTCTCGATCGTATTGATAGCCTGACGGCTGCGGTGCCGGTGTTTGCCTGCCTGCTGCTGTTGGTGTTCCGCACCCTCTGAGGATAGCCGACGATGTTGAGTATACTCTGGAGTTTTGCCGCCTTTATCGTGGCGCTTGGCGTGCTGATTACCGTGCACGAGTTTGGCCATTTTTGGGTGGCGCGCCGCTGCGGTGTCAAAGTCGAGCGTTTCTCGATTGGCTTTGGCAAAGCGTTGTGGCGCCGTACCGATCGTCAGGGCACTGAGTATGTCATCGCGCTGATTCCCCTCGGCGGCTACGTCAAAATGCTCGACGAACGCGTTGAGAGCGTTCCCGCCGAACTGCGTCATCAAGCCTTTAATAATAAAACCGTGCTGCAGCGTGCTTCCATCATCGCGGCCGGCCCCATCGCCAACTTCATTTTTGCCATCTTCGCTTACTGGGTCGTATTCATCCACGGCGTACCTGGTGTACGCCCGGTAGTTGGTGAAATTCTGAACGGTTCCGTCGCTGCTGAAGCGCAAATTAACTCTGGCATGGAACTTAAAGCGGTAGATGGTATCGAAACGCCTGATTGGGATGCTGTGCGTATGGCGCTGATCGGTAAAATCGGCGACAGCGATGCAACGCTTACCGTCTCGCAATTTGGCGAAGAAGCCACGCAGCAAAAGCAATTAAATTTGCGCGATTGGCAATTCGAACCTGATAAACAGGATCCGGTGGTCGCTTTAGGTATTCGTCCACGTGGGCCGCAGATTGAAACGACCTTAGCCGAAGTTCAGGCAAACTCTCCGGCAAGCAATGCTGGTTTGCAAGCGGGCGATAGGATCGTTAAAGTCGATGGTCAGCCATTGTCACAGTGGCAGGCTTTTGCGGCACAGGTACGGGATAACCCGGGTAAAAACATGGCGCTAGATATTGAGCGCAACGGCGAACCTGTGGCGTTGACACTAACGCCGGAAGCAAAACCGGGCAACGAAGCGGAAGGCTTTGCGGGTGTCATACCGCGTGTGATTCCGCTGCCTGATGAGTACAAAACGGTAAGGCAGTATGGACCTTTTGCGGCGATCGGCGAAGCCAGTGTAAAAACCTGGCAGTTGATGAAGCTAACGGTCTCCATGCTGGGCAAGTTGATAATCGGGGATGTGAAGCTGAATAACCTGAGCGGGCCGATTTCTATCGCGCAAGGTGCCGGGTTATCAGCAGAGTACGGGGTAATTTATTACCTGATGTTCCTGGCGCTCATCAGCGTCAACCTGGGCATCATTAACCTGTTCCCTCTGCCGGTTTTAGATGGTGGTCATCTGCTCTTTCTGGCGATCGAAAAGATCAAAGGTGGACCGGTGTCCGAGCGAGTTCAGGACTTTAGTTATCGCATTGGCTCAATTTTGCTAGTGCTGTTAATGGGGCTTGCACTTTTCAATGATTTCTCACGTCTGTAATAGCTGGAACGCATACAGGCGCGGGATGTGTTAGGAAAACGCATAACAACGATGGCGATGAAAAAGTTGCTCATAGCGTCGCTGCTGTTTAGCAGCGCCACCGTTTACGGTGCAGACGATTTCGTAGTGAAGGACATTCATTTCGAAGGTCTCCAGCGAGTCGCCGTCGGCGCGGCTCTGCTCAGCATGCCGGTACGTGTCGGTGATACGGTGAATGACGATGACGTCAGAAACACCATTCGCTCACTGTTCGCCACCGGTAACTTTGAAGATGTGCAGGTTCTGCGTGACGGTACAACCCTGATTGTTCAGGTGAAAGAGCGTCCAACCATTGCCAACATCACTTTCTCCGGCAACAAAGCGGTTAAAGAAGATCAGCTGAAACAGAACCTCGAAGCTTCTGGCGTGCGCGTTGGCGAAGCGCTGGATCGCACCACGCTCTCAGCCATTGAGAAGGGCCTGGAAGACTTCTACTACAGCGTCGGTAAATACACCGCCAGCGTCAAAGCGATTGCTACGCCACTGCCGCGCAATCGTGTCGATCTGAAATTCGTCTTCCAGGAAGGCGTTTCGGCGCAGATCCAGCAGATCAATATCGTTGGCAATAAAGCTTTCAGCTCTGACGAACTGATCTCCCGCTTCTCACTGCGAGATGAAGTGCCGTGGTGGAACGTCGTTGGCGATCGCAAATACCAGAAGCAGAAGTTAGCGGGCGATCTCGAAACCCTGCGCAGCTTCTATCTGGATCGCGGTTATGCGCGTTTCAACATTGATTCTACGCAGGTGAGCCTGACGCCAGATAAAAAAGGCATCTACATCACCGTGAACATTAACGAAGGCGATCAGTACAAGATTGCCGGCGTGATTGTGAACGGCAGCATGGCGGGCCATTCTGCTGAAATCGAAAAGATGACCAGAATTCCAGCGGGTGAGCTGTATAACGGCACTAAAGTCACCCAAATGGAAGATGACATTAAGAAATTGCTGGGCCGCTATGGTTACGCCTATCCACGCGTAATGACGCAGCCTGAAATTAACGATGCTGACAAAACTGTCAAACTGCACATCAACGTGGATGCGGGCAACCGTTACTACGTGCGTAAAGTGCGTTTTGAAGGTAACGACACCTCAAAAGATTCAGTACTGCGCCGTGAAATGCGTCAGATGGAAGGTGCCTGGTTGGGCAGCGACCTGGTCGATCAGGGTAAAGAGCGTCTAAATCGTACCGGTTACTTCGAAACCGTTGACGTTGATACGCAACGTGTTCCGGGTGCACCGGATCAGGTTGATGTGGTCTACAAGGTGAAAGAACGTAACACCGGTACCTTCAACTTTGGTGTCGGTTACGGTACTGAAAGTGGCGTGAGCTTCCAGGTTGGCGTGACCCAGGAAAACTGGCTCGGCACCGGTAACACCGTCGGCATCAGCGGGACCAAAAACGATTATCAGACCTATGCTGAATTCTCACTGACCGATCCGTACTTCACGGTTGATGGTGTGAGCCTCGGCGGTCGCTTGTTCTATAACGACTTTAAAGCCGACGACGCGGATCTGTCTGACTATACCAACAAAAGTTATGGTCTCGACGGTACGCTGGGCTTCCCGGTCAATGAAAACAACACGCTGCGTGTTGGCTTAGGTTACGTGCATAACGACCTGTCCAACATGCGTCCACAGGTTGCGATGTGGCGTTATCTGGATTCGGTCGGTCGTCATCAGGGCTTAAATGATGACGGTGATTTCTCTGCAGATGATTTCACCTTCAACTACGGTTGGACTTATAACACCTTAGACCGCGGCTTCTTCCCAACGCGCGGTAACCGTACCAACCTGAACGGTAAAGTGACTATTCCTGGCTCTGATAACGCATTCTATAAAGCGACGTTGGATAGCCAGCAATATGTGCCGCTGAATCGTGATGGTACGTGGGTGGTATTAGGCCGTGGCCGTGTGGGATATGGTGACGGACTTAATGGTAAAGAGATGCCGTTCTATGAGAACTTCTACGGCGGTGGTTCGAGCACGGTTCGTGGCTTCCAGTCCAACACCATTGGTCCTAAAGCTGCGTATCTGAACGATGGCTCGTCAACCTGTAATATCTCTGATCCGAACGGCGTCTGTAAGTCGGATGATGCGGTCGGCGGTAACGCTATGGCGATTGCCAGCCTTGAGCTGATTACGCCAACGCCGTTCCTGAGCGAGAAGTATGCAAACTCTGTGCGTACCTCGGTGTTTATGGATGCCGGTACCGTTTGGGATACCAAATGGCAGAACACCGCAGAAACACGTGCGGCGGGTGTACCAGACTACAGCGATCCTAATAACATTCGCGTCTCTGCCGGTGTGGCACTGCAGTGGATGTCACCGTTAGGACCGCTGGTGTTCTCATACGCCCAGCCGATGAAGAAAGTCGAGGGAGACAAGTCAGAGCAATTCCAGTTTAACATCGGTAAAACCTGGTAATGCTCTGAGCAGGGAAGTAAAAATACCGTCTTGTATGCGTGTCGCTTAATGATGCGACACGCTGCAAACACACACGTTGAGGTAAGGAGTTTATAGTGAAAAAGTTGTTCTGTGCTGCTGCTCTGGGTGTTGCATTAGCTGCTTCTGCGGGTGCCCAAGCGGCTGATAAAGTTGCCGTCGTAAACCTGAGCCAGGTTTTCCAGCAGTCTCCGCAGCGTGCCGCGGTTGCTAAACAACTGGAAGGCGAATTCCAGAGCCGCGCCTCTGACCTCCAGTCTCAGCAGCAGAAGATCCAGCAAGAAATTCAGGATCTGCAGCGTAATGCTTCGACCATGAAAGCGAGCGACCGCACGAAGAAAGAGAAGCAAATCTCTTCTGAGCGCGCTGCCTTTGAACAAAAAGCACAGGCTTTTGACAAAGACAACCAAACTCGTCAGATGCAGGAGCGTAACAAGCTGCTGGCTAAAATCCAGACCGCTGTGCAGTCTGTAGCGAAAAGCGAAGGTTACGATCTGGTCCTGGATTCTCAGGCCGTGCTGTACTCTTCTTCTGATGCTAAAGACATCACTGCTGACGTTGTAAAACAGGTTAAATAATTGATGTCATCAATTCGACTGGCTGATTTAGCCCAGCAGTTGGATGCAGAATTGCACGGAGATGGCGATATCGTCATCTCCGGCATTGCTTCTATGCAATCCGCCACAACTGGCCAAATCACTTTTCTTGCAAACAGCCGCTACCGCGAGCAACTCGCTGCTATCCAGGCTTCAGCCGTGGTGCTGACGGAAGCGGATCTGGAGTGGTGTAAAACGGCCGCCCTGGTGGTGAAAAATCCTTACCTGACTTATGCCCGCATGGCACAACTGCTGGACACCACGCCGCAGCCCGCGCAGAATATCGCGCCCAGTGCGGTGATCGATGCAACGGCTAAGCTGGGTAAGAATGTTTCGGTAGGTGCAAATGCGGTGATCGAATCCGGCGTAGAGCTGGGTGACGACGTCGTTATTGGCGCCGGATGTTTTGTTGGTAAGCAGACGCGCATCGGTCGCGGCTCACGTTTGTGGGCTAACGTCACCATTTATCACGAAATCCAAATGGGCCAGGATTGTCTGGTTCAGTCGGGCACGGTAATTGGTGCTGATGGTTTCGGGTATGCTAACGATCGTGGCAATTGGGTGAAAATCCCGCAGCTGGGTACCGTCGTGATTGGTGATCGGGTAGAAATTGGTGCCTGTACCACCATTGATCGCGGCGCGCTGGATAACACTCTGATCGGCAATGGTGTTATCATAGATAACCAGTGTCAGATTGCGCACAACGTTGTGATTGGTGATAACACCGCAGTTGCGGGTGGTGTGATCATGGCGGGTAGTCTGAAGATTGGACGTTACTGTATGATTGGCGGCGCCAGCGTCATTAACGGCCATATGGAAATCTGTGACAAAGTGACCGTAACCGGCATGGGCATGGTAATGCGCCCGATCACAGAGCCAGGCGTGTATTCGTCGGGTATTCCACTGCAACCCAACAAAACATGGCGTAAAACAGCAGCGCTGGTGATGAACATCGATGAAATAAGCAAACGCTTAAAAGCCATCGAACGTAAGGTCGGCAAAGACGACTAAACGCATCCCACGCTACTCGCTTTCATAACAAGAAGTGTACTTTCTTCCAGATTGGGGTAACCCGAGATGGCAGCAGGTAACGTAAGAAAGCGAAACGCCCCGAACTAATTTGCGGCCTGCGGAAGATCATTTTGATCGGTGCAGGCCGTGTTATTGTTGCCATCAGAATTTTTAGGACAGGAAGAGTATTTTGACTACTGAAACGCATACTCTGAAAATTGAAGAGATTTTAGAACTGCTGCCACACCGCTATCCTTTCTTGCTGGTTGATCGCGTGCTGGATTTTGAAGAGCATAAATACCTGCGCGCGGTGAAGAACGTTTCTGTTAACGAACCGTTTTTCCAGGGACACTTCCCTGGTAAGCCGATTTTCCCAGGCGTTCTGATCCTGGAAGCGATGGCGCAAGCGACCGGTATTCTGGCGTTCAAAAGCGTTGGAAAACTGGAACCAGGCGAACTCTATTACTTCGCTGGTATCGATGAAGCCCGTTTCAAGCGTCCGGTTGTGCCGGGCGATCAGATGATCATGGAAGTGACATTCGAGAAAACCCGTCGTGGTCTGACGCGCTTTAAAGGTGTGGCCACCGTTGACGGCAAAATTGTCTGTGAAGCGACCATGATGTGTGCCCGTAGCCGGGAGGCATAATAAGTGATTGATTCAACCGCCAATATCCATCCCAGTTCTGTCATTGAAGACGGTGCCATTATCGGCGCTAATGTTCACATCGGCCCGTTCTGCTTTATCGGCGCCAATGTAGAAATTGGTGAAGGTACGGTACTCAAATCGCACGTGGTGGTGAACGGCCACACGCGCATCGGCAAAGACAATCAGATCTACCAGTTTGCTTCCATTGGTGAAGTGAATCAGGACCTGAAATATGCTGGTGAACCGACGCGCGTTGAAATTGGCGATCGCAACCGCATCCGCGAGAGCGTCACCATTCATCGTGGCACCACGCAGGGTGGCAACGTGACCAAAGTTGGCAGTGATAACCTGCTGATGGTGAATGCTCACATCGCGCATGACTGCGTGATCGGTAATCGCTGCATCTTTGCTAACAATGCCACGCTGGGCGGTCACGTTACCGTTGATGATTTCGCGATTATCGGCGGTATGACTGCGGTACATCAGTGGTGCATCATTGGTGCTCATGTGATGGTTGGCGGTTGTTCAGGCGTCGCACAGGATGTGCCGCCTTATGTCATTGCGCAGGGCAACCACGCCACGCCGTACGGTATTAATATCGAAGGTTTGAAGCGTCGCGGCTTTAGTAAAGAAGCACTGCACGCCATTCGCAACGCGTACAAATTGCTGTACCGCAGCGGCAAAACGCTGGATGAAGTGAAACCAGAGATTGAACTGCTGGCGAAACAACACAGCGAAGTGCAGCCTTTCTATGATTTCTTTGCCCGTTCAACGCGTGGATTGATTCGTTAATCCATGTCAGCGCGTCCCCTAACGATTGCCCTGGTCGCCGGAGAAACCTCCGGCGATATTCTTGGTGCAGGACTCATCCGTGCGTTAAAAGCGCGTCATCCTGATGCACGCTTTGTTGGCGTGGCCGGCCCGCTGATGCAGGCCGAAGGCTGCGAAGCCTGGTATGAGATGGAAGAGTTGGCGGTGATGGGCATCGTCGAAGTGCTGGGACGCCTGCGGCGTCTGCTGAAAATTCGTCGTGACCTGACGCAGCGCTTCACGGAACTCAAGCCGGATGTATTCGTTGGCATTGATGCGCCTGATTTCAACATCACGTTGGAAGGTAGCCTTAAGCGCTCAGGTATTCGCACGATTCATTACGTCAGTCCATCCGTTTGGGCGTGGCGTCAAAAGCGCGTTTTCAAAATCGGCCGCAACACCAATTTGGTGCTGGCATTCTTGCCGTTCGAAAAAGCCTTCTACGATCGTTTTAACGTGCCGTGCCGTTTTATCGGTCACACCATGGCTGATGCGATGCCGCTACAGCCCGATAAGCTGGCGGCGCGCCGCGAGTTAGGCATTGCCGCCGAGGCGATTTGCCTTGGCTTATTGCCAGGCAGTCGCGGTGCGGAAGTCGAAATGCTCAGCGCCGATTTCCTGCGCGCCGCGCAGTTGCTGCGTCAGCGCTATCCAACGCTGGAAATTGTGGTACCGCTGGTTAACGCCAAACGCCGCGAGCAGTTTGAGCAGATCAAAGCAGAAGTGGCGCCAGAACTGCCCATGCATTTGCTGGATGGCAAAGGCCGTCAGGCGATGCTGGCCAGCGATGCCGCTATTCTTGCGTCCGGCACCGCCGCGCTGGAGTGCATGCTGGCGAAATGTCCGATGGTGGTCGGTTATCGCATGAAGCCGTTTACCTTTTGGTTGGCAAAGCGTCTGGTGAAAACACCGTACGTTTCCCTGCCAAATCTGTTGGCCGGTCGTGAATTGGTCAAAGAGTTACTGCAGGATGAATGTCAGCCCGAAGCGTTAGCCGCGGCACTGGAGCCGTTGCTGCACGCCGGCCCTGAGCGTGAAGTGCTGCTTAATACTTTTACCGAACTGCATCAACAGATTCGCTGGAATGCTGATGAGCAAGCGGCGGATGCGGTACTGGAGATCATCAATGGCTGAGTTTATTTATCCCAACGCGCAGCTGATTGCTGGCGTTGATGAAGTCGGGCGCGGTCCGCTGGTTGGCGCCGTAGTGACTGCGGCGGTGATCCTCGATCCTGCTAACCCGATTGCGGGACTGGCAGACTCGAAAAAGTTATCAGAGAAACGCCGTCTGGCGCTGTATGACGAGATTAAAGAGAAAGCGCTGGCCTGGAGTCTTGGCCGTGCTGAGCCGGAAGAGATCGATCAGCTCAATATTCTGCACGCCACCATGCTAGCGATGCAGCGCGCGGTAGCGGGTTTGCACATTGCTCCAGACTTTGTACTGATTGATGGTAACCGTTGCCCCGCGCTGCCGATGCCCGCGCAGGCGGTAGTGAAGGGGGATAGCCTGGTGAAAGAGATCAGCGCCGCCTCGATCATCGCCAAAGTCACGCGCGATCGTGAAATGGCCGAGCTGGATCTTTTGTTCCCGCAATATGGCTTTGCGCAGCACAAAGGCTATCCAACTGCGCTGCACATGGAAAAGCTGACGCAGCACGGCGCCACACCTCATCATCGTCGCAGCTTTGCGCCGGTGCGTAACGCTCTGATTGATGCCGACGTGCTGGCAGCCCGCCAGCCAACTACGCTTTAATAGCCTGACGCTGTTTTAACCGGAAACTGATATGGCTGAACCTCGTTTTATACATCTGCGCGTCCACAGTGACTACTCCATGGTTGATGGTCTGGCGAAAACCGGACCTTTGATCAAGAAGGCGGCTGCGCTTGGCATGCCGGCGATCGCCATTACCGACTACATCAACCTGTGCGGGCTGGTGCGTTTTTACGGTAGTGCGCACGGCGCGGGGGTTAAACCGATTGTCGGTGCGGACTTCCAGGTTGCCAGTGAACTGATGGGCGATGAGCTGACGCAGCTGACTCTGCTAGCGGCCAATAACACCGGTTATCAAAACCTGACTTTGCTGATTTCGCGTGCGTATCAGCGCGGTTACGGCATTGCGGGCCCGATCATTGATCGTGACTGGCTGCTGGAATTGGGTGAAGGCCTGATTCTGCTCTCGGGCGGACGTCGCGGTGATGTGGGCCGTAGCCTGCTGCGCGGGAATAGCGCCATGGTGGCGCAGTGTTTGAGCTTTTATCAGGAACACTTCCCGAATCGCTATTACCTTGAATTAATGCGCACCGGTCGCGCAGATGAAGAAGCTTATCTGCATGCCGCGGTCGAGCTGGCAATTGCCGAAGGGATTCCCGTCGTTGCCACTAACGAAGTGTGCTTCCTTAATGAAGAAGATTTTGATGCGCATGAAATCCGCGTCGCGATTCATGACGGCTATACGCTGGACGATCCAAAGCGTCCACGTAATTACAGTCCTCAGCAATATATGCGCAGTGAAGAGGAGATGTGCGAGCTGTTCTCGGACATCCCGGAAGCGCTGGAAAATAGCGTAGAGATTGCTAAGCGCTGTAACGTAACGGTACGCCTCGGCGAATACTTCCTGCCGCAGTTCCCAACCGGTGACATGAGTACCGAAGATTTCCTCGTGGCGAAGTCGCGTGAAGGTCTGGAAGAGCGTATGCAATTCCTCTTCCCGGATCCTGCGGTGCGCGCAGAAAAACGCGTGGCATACGATGAACGTCTGGAGATCGAACTTACCGTTATCAATCAGATGGGTTTCCCTGGCTACTTCCTGATCGTGATGGAGTTTATCCAGTGGTCTAAAGACAACGGGATCCCAGTGGGACCCGGCCGTGGCTCGGGCGCCGGTTCTTTGGTGGCGTATGCGCTGAAAATTACCGATATCGATCCGCTGGCGTTTGACCTGCTGTTCGAACGTTTCCTGAACCCGGAACGTGTCTCGATGCCCGATTTTGACGTCGACTTTTGCATGGAGAAGCGCGATCAGGTGATCGATCACGTGGCCGATATGTATGGTCGTGATGCGGTATCGCAGATCATTACTTTCGGTACCATGGCGGCGAAAGCGGTAATTCGCGACGTAGGGCGTGTACTTGGCCATCCGTACGGTTTTGTTGATCGTATCTCCAAACTGATTCCGCCAGATCCGGGCATGACGCTGGAAAAAGCCTTCCTGGCTGAACCGCAGCTGCCGGAGATCTACGAGGCAGATGAAGAGGTGAAAGCGCTGATCGACATGGCGCGTAAACTGGAAGGTGTGACGCGTAACGCCGGTAAACACGCCGGTGGTGTGGTGATCTCGCCGACCAAAATCACCGATTTTGCGCCGCTGTACTGCGATGAAAACGGGCAATTCCCGGTTACCCAGTTTGATAAGAATGACGTGGAATATGCCGGGCTGGTGAAGTTTGACTTCCTCGGCCTGCGTACGCTCACCATCATCGACTGGGCGTTGAAGATGATTAACCCGCGCCGTGAAAAGCAGGGGTTGCCACCGATTGATATCGCCGCCATCCCGCTGGATGACAAGAAAAGCTTCGACATGCTGCAGCGCTCGGAAACCACCGCGGTGTTCCAGCTCGAATCGCGTGGCATGAAGGATCTGATCAAACGCCTGAAGCCAGACTGCTTCGAAGATATGATCGCACTGGTGGCGCTGTTCCGTCCGGGACCGCTGCAATCGGGCATGGTAGATAACTTTATCGACCGTAAGCACGGCCGCGAAGAGATTTCTTATCCGGATATTCAGTGGCAGCACGAAACCCTGAAGCCGGTGCTGGAGCCGACCTACGGCATCATTCTGTATCAGGAACAGGTGATGCAGATCGCCCAGGTGCTGTCCGGCTACACCTTGGGTGGCGCGGACATGTTGCGCCGTGCGATGGGTAAAAAGAAACCCGAAGAGATGGCGAAGCAGCGTTCGGTGTTCCAGGACGGCGCGGAGAAGATGGGCGTCGACGGCGAACTGTCGATGAAAATCTTCGATCTGGTGGAGAAGTTCGCCGGTTATGGCTTTAACAAGTCGCACTCCGCTGCTTACGCACTGGTTTCTTATCAAACGCTGTGGCTGAAAGCGCACTATCCGGCAGAGTTCATGGCGGCGGTAATGACCGCCGATATGGATAACACCGAGAAAGTGGTTGGCCTGGTCGATGAATGCTGGCGTATGGGCCTTAAAGTGCTGCCGCCGGACATCAACTCAGGTTTGTATCCGTTCCACGTCAATGACGAAGGCGAGATCGTTTACGGCATTGGCGCGATCAAAGGCGTGGGCGAAGGTCCGATCGAAGCGATCATTGATGCGCGTAACGAAGGCGGTTACTTCAAAGAGCTGTTTGATCTCTGCGCGCGCACTGACACCAAAAAGATCAACCGCCGCGTGATGGAAAAATTGATCATGTCGGGCGCGTTCGATCGTCTCGGCCCGCATCGTGCGGCCTTAATGAGTGCGCTCGGCGATGCATTAAAAGCGGCCGATCAGCACGCCAAAGCCGAAGCCATCGGTCAGGCCGATATGTTCGGCGTGCTGGCGGAAGAGCCGGAGCAGGTTGAGAAATCCTACGCCAGCATCACGCCGTGGCCGGAACAAATTCAACTGGATGGCGAACGTGAGACGCTGGGGCTTTATCTCACCGGCCATCCCATTAATCAGTATCTGAAAGAAATTGAACGTTATGTCGGCGGCATGCGGCTGAAAGACATGCATCCGACAGATCGTGGTAAAGTAACCGTCGCCGCGGGGCTGGTGATTGCCGCCCGCGTAATGGTCACTAAACGCGGTAACCGAATTGGTATTTGTACGATTGACGATCGTTCAGGTCGTCTTGAAGTGATGTTATTTACCGATGCGTTAGATAAATACCAGCAGTTGCTGGAGAAGGACCGTATCCTGATCGTCAGTGGACAGGTCAGCTTTGATGACTTTAGCGGTGGCCTTAAAATGACCGCTCGCGAAGTGATGGACATCGACGAAGCGCGGGAAAAATACGCGCGCGGACTTGCTATCTCGCTGACGGACAGGCAAATTGATGACCAGCTTTTAAACCGTCTCCGCCAGTCTCTGGAGCCTCATCGCTCCGGGACCATTCCGGTGCATCTCTACTATCAGAGAGCCGATGCGCGGGCGAAGCTACGCTTTGGTGCAGCGTGGCGAATTTCGCCCAGCGATCGTTTACTCAACGATTTGCGGTCGTTAGTAGGATCGGAGCAGGTGGAACTGGAGTTTGACTAAAACAGGAACATTATGAGTCTTAATTACCTGGATTTTGAACAGCCAATCGCAGAGCTTGAAGCGAAAATCGACTCGTTAAAATCGATTGGCCGTTCGGATGAGAAACACGATATTAATTTGGATGAAGAAGTGCAGCGTCTGCGTGAAAAAAGCGTCGAGCTGACCCGTAAAATCTTCTCCGATTTAGGCGCATGGCAAGTGGCGCAACTCGCGCGTCATCCACTGCGTCCTTATACACTGGACTATATTCGCAACGCGTTTGATGAGTTCGACGAACTGGCTGGCGATCGTGCTTATGCCGATGATAAAGCGATTGTTGGCGGTATTGCCCGTCTCGACGGTCGTCCAGTGATGATCATTGGTCATCAGAAAGGTCGCGAAACCAAAGAGAAAATCCGTCGTAACTTTGGTATGCCGGCACCGGAAGGCTATCGCAAAGCGCTGCGCCTGATGGAAATGGCTGAACGCTTTAAGATGCCGCTGATCACTTTCATTGACACGCCGGGTGCATATCCGGGCGTCGGTGCAGAAGAGCGCGGTCAATCTGAAGCGATCGCGCGCAACCTGCGTGAAATGTCTGGCCTGAAAATTCCGGTGATCTGTACCGTAATCGGCGAAGGCGGATCCGGTGGTGCGCTGGCAATTGGCGTGGGCGACAAAGTGAACATGCTGCAGTACAGCACCTATTCGGTGATTTCACCGGAAGGTTGCGCATCGATCCTGTGGAAAAGCGCCGACAAAGCACCGCTGGCTGCGGAAGCGATGGGTATCACGGCTGAGCGTCTGAAAGAGCTGAAGCTGATCGATTCCATCATTCCTGAACCGCTGGGTGGCGCGCATCGTCATCCACTGGATATCGCTGCCAGCCTGAAGCAGCAACTGTTAGCGGATCTGGCCGATCTCGATGTGTTAAGCACCGAAGAGTTGCTCAACCGTCGCTATCAGCGCCTGATGAACTACGGCTACGCTTGATACATTAGGCTATAGTAAGAAGCGGACCTCGGTCCGCTTTTTTATGCCTGCAGGGTAGCCATTCATGGCTACCTGGTTTGACGATATAGCTGTGATTTCAGTGCAAGGTCCAGAAAAGACCCGCCCGATCGCAAAGAATACCTGCATCCATGCAGATCGGCCTCGCCATCCTGGCTCGGACGCTTTGCTCTTCGGGCTGGTCTTTCCTGTCCCCTCTGGCTTTATCATGGCTTTAACGTTGGATCTGCATACATTGTAGCGGCGCGATTTATCGCGCTGTTTTTTAACAACTCAACAGCAGAGCATTCCAGGTCCATCCTTGTCCGCTTTTCGCTATCCTTATTCAGTGCCATAACACCACAGGAGGTGAGCATTGAATATTATTGCGATCATGGGACCGCACGGCGCTTTCTACAAAGATGAGCCTATTCGCGAACTGGATGCTGCCCTTAAGCAACAAGGCTTCCAAACCGTTTACCCCAATAATGCCAGCGACCTGCTGAAGTTGATTGAACACAATCCGCGCATCTGCGGCGTGATTTTTGACTGGGACGATTACAGTCTGGCGCTGTGTAGCGACATCAATCAGCTCAATGAATATCTGCCGTTGTATGCCTTCATCAACACTCATTCGCAAATGGATGTCAGCATCAATGAGATGCGCATGGCGCTGCACTTCTTTGAATATGCCTTAAGCGCTGCCGATGACATCGCGCTGCATATTCGTCAGTACACCGATGAGTACATCGACAACATCACGCCGCCGCTGACCAAAGCGTTATTCACCTATGTGAAAGAGGGAAAATACACGTTCTGTACGCCAGGCCACATGGGCGGTAGCGCCTTTCAGAAAAGCCCGGTGGGCAGCTTGTTCTATGACTTCTTCGGTTCAAATACCTTAAAAGCCGATGTTTCGATCTCGGTAACGGAACTGGGATCGTTGCTCGATCACACCGGCCCGCATCTGGAAGCGGAAGAGTACGTGGCGCGCACCTTTGGTGCCGAACAAAGTTACATGGTGACCAACGGCACCTCAACCTCGAACAAAATCGTCGGCATGTATGCGGCTCCAGCGGGCAGCACGGTGCTGATTGACCGCAACTGCCATAAATCGCTGACCCATTTACTGATGATGAGCGACATCATCCCAATCTGGCTCAAACCGACGCGCAATGCGCTGGGGATTCTCGGCGGCATTCCACAGCGCGAGTTTACGCGTGATAGCATCCAGCAGAAGGTCAACGCCACGCCGCGCGCCAGTTGGCCAGTGCATGCGGTCATCACCAATTCAACCTACGATGGCCTGCTGTATAACACGCAGTTCATCAAACAGACGCTGGATGTGCCATCGATCCACTTTGATTCCGCGTGGGTGCCCTATACCAATTTCCATCCAATCTATGCCGGTAAAAGCGGCATGAGTGGCGATCGTATTCCTGGCAAAGTGATCTATGAAACGCAATCGACGCATAAACTGCTGGCCGCGTTCTCACAGGCTTCGCTGATTCACATCAAAGGCGATTACGACGAGCACACCTTCAACGAAGCCTACATGATGCACACCACCACCTCGCCGAGCTACGCGATTGTCTCGTCGATTGAAACCGCGGCGGCAATGTTGCGCGGCAATCCGGGCAAACGACTCATTAACCGCTCGGTTGAACGGGCGCTGCATTTCCGCCGTGAGATTCAGCGCTTGCGTGAAGAGTGCGACGGCTGGTTCTTTGATATCTGGCAGCCGGAGCAGGTTGATCAAGCTGAATGCTGGCCGATCCAGTCGGGCGAAGAGGATTGGCACGGTTTCACCAATGCCGATCGCGATCACATGTACCTCGATCCGATCAAAGTCACCATCCTGACGCCAGGCATGAGCGAATTGGGCAAGATGGCAGAAGAGGGCATTCCTGCCGCATTGGTGGCCAAGTTCCTCGATCAGCGCGGCATCGTGGTTGAGAAAACTGGGCCGTACAATCTGCTGTTCCTGTTCAGCATTGGCATCGATAAAACCAAAGCCATGAGCGTGTTGCGTGGGCTGACGGAATTTAAGCGTGCTTACGATCTCAATTTGCGGGTAAAAAATATGCTGCCGGATCTGTATGCCGAAGATCCTGATTTTTACCGCAACATGCGCATTCAGACGCTGGCGCAGGGCATTCATCAACTGATCCTGCAACACGATCTGCCGCGCTTGATGTTGAAAGCATTCGACGTGCTACCCGAGATGAAGATGACGCCGCATCAGGCATTCCAGCGCCAGGTAAAAGGGCAGGTGGAAACGGTTGATATCCGCGAGCTGGTGGGGCGTATTTCGGCCAACATGATTCTGCCGTATCCACCAGGCGTGCCAGTGGTAATGCCGGGTGAGATGATCACGGAAGAGAGCCGTTCAGTGCTCGATTTTCTGCTGATGCTCTGCACTATTGGTCGACACTATCCTGGCTTCGAAACCGACATTCATGGTGCGACGCTCACCGACGATGGCCGCTATCTGGTGCGCGTGCTACGTGAAGAAGTCGGATAATCACCTCTTTCCAACGCCGTATTTGCCACGTAGGGTAAGCGGCTTATGTGAAAACCGGAGCCGCTATGCTGCAGATAAAACAGATCCACCACATTGCCATTATTGCCACCGATTATCAGCGCAGTAAGGCGTTTTACTGTGATGTGCTGGGCTTTGAATTGTTGGGTGAATATTACCGTGCCGAGCGTGACTCGTGGAAAGGTGACCTTGGTCTGAACGGGGTTTACACCATCGAGCTGTTCTCTTTCCCTTCGCCACCGCCACGCGTCAGTGGGCCGGAAGCCTGCGGTCTTCGTCATCTGGCGTTTTGCGTAGAGGATGTTGAACAGTCGATTTCGGCGCTGGCAGAGAAGGGCGTCACATGTGAGCCGATTCGTATTGATGCGTTAACCGGCAAAGCCTGCACCTTCTTCCCCGATCCGGACGGTTTGCCGCTGGAGCTGTATCAGGCGTAAACTAGCGTCCGCTGCGAGCCGCAATTCGGTGGCTTGCTCGGACGGAACGCGTTTATGTCTTTATCTCATCTTGCTTCGCTGCTGACACCCGACGCTGGCTATGTGCTGGCGTTCAGCGGCGGACTCGATTCCACCGTGCTGCTGCATCAATTAGTCTGCTGGCAACGTCAGCAGCCAAAGCTGCGCGTGCGTGCGTTACACGTCCATCATGGTTTGAGCCCCAATGCTGATAGCTGGGCGATGCATTGTCAGGAGATTTGCCAGCAGTGGCAGATTCCCTGTGAGGTGTTGCAGGTACAGGTTGATGGCCGCGATAGCGGCATAGAGGCAGCTGCACGCGAGGCGCGCTATCAGGCGCTATTTCAGCAGCTGCAACCCGGTGAGCACTTACTTACCGCCCAGCACCTCGACGATCAGGCTGAAACGCTGCTGCTGGCATTAAAACGCGGCAGCGGACCGGCGGGTTTGGCTGCGATGCCACAGCAGCGTTGCGTTGGCGATCACCTGCATTGGCGCCCGTTACTCGACGTAAGCCGTCAACAGCTGGAAGACTATGCTGCCGAGCATCAGCTGCGCTGGATTGAAGATGAAAGCAACGCCGATAGCCGCTATGACCGCAACTTCCTGCGCCAGCAGGTTTTACCGCTGCTGCAGGCGCGCTGGCCGCACTTCAGCGCCGCCAGCGCGCGCAGTGCCGCACTCTGCGGTGAGCAGGAGCAATTGCTCGACGAGCTGCTGGCGGAGCAGCTGGCACAGCTTAGCGATGCGCAGGGCGCACTGCATTTTCCACCGTTGCTCAACATGAGCGAAGCGAGGCGGCATGCGTTGTTGCGCCGCTGGATTGCTCAACAGGGCGGTGCGATGCCTTCGCGCGAGGCGCTGAAACGCATTACCGATGAAGTCATCAACAGCCGTGAAGATGCCAAACCGTGTTTGTGCTTCGGCGCATTTGAGCTGCGTCGCTATCGGCAACAACTCTACTGGTTAACACCACAACCATCCCTAAGTCAGCACTCGCTAACCTGGCAGGACCGCACTCAGCCGCTCGTTTTACCGGCAGGTTTAGGCTCGCTTCAGGCGAATAAGCAGGTTGCTGAACTGCGTCAGCCTGCACTGGATGAAGCGATCACTATCCGCTTCCAGGCGCAAGGCTATTATCACCTGCTGGGGCGCGCCGGTGGCCGCGAGATGAAAAAGCTGTGGCAAGAGTTGGGCATTGCGCCCTGGCTGCGCGAACGTATCCCGTTGATTTACTTCAATCAGACGTTAATAAGCGCGCCAGGGTTGTTTATCACCCGCGAAGGTGCGGCCAGCAATGAGCAAGGCTGGCAGGCGATCTGGTTGCCACAACAATAAAATGGAGAGCAATGATGAAACTTTGGATGGCAGCGACGTTATTCGCTGCGGCGCTACCGGCGTTTGCCGATGGCGATGTGAATGCTGGCGCGCAAAAAGCGGCAAGCTGCATGGCGTGTCACGGTGCGGAGGGCAAAAGCGCGGTGCCGCTCTACCCCAATCTGGCCGGTCAACATGCGCCTTATCTGCTGCATTCGCTGCAAGCCTACAAGAAAGGCGAGCGTAGCGGCGGCCAGGCGGAAGTGATGAAAGCCTTTGTAGCGGGATTGAGCGATCAGGATATGGCAGATTTATCGGCGTATTACAGTTCGTTAAAGCCTTAAGCGAGGTGGGCGGGATGGGATTCCCGCCCGAGAGAGGTTTTACTCTTCGCTAACGACAACGGTGCCCAGCTCCGGATGTGTGAAGCTGGCGATGTGGTCGAGCCGCACTTCGCGGGTCTCGCCTGAGAGATCGACGGCAAGGTACTCGACGTTTTTACGTGAGACCATGTCCACGGCTTTCGCCTTGAGCTGATCGCCGTTTTTTAACGCCAGCGACAGCGTCCAGTTTTTTTGGCAGGCGAGTTCGAGGTTGTCGTAATCATCGCAGTTGATGGGTTTGTAGGCTTCATTCGTCAACATAGTCGCTCACCAATAAGTTTGCAGCGGCATACGCTGCTTGTTCCCTGAGAGAAGAGTTTAGCGCAGAATCAGCGGCAATATCGTTGAGAGCCTTCAACGCACAACCTATGGCGTCTGGCACATACCCAAGGTCGCCGCTACCAATTTCGGCATACTTCTGGCGAACTAACTCACAATACTTTTGCACATACACCTCCTCAGCAGAGTTGATACTCTGGATGATAGGCGACTATATCACAGGAATTTCATGGAAATCAGCCCGGTCGTCACGGGAATGATGCAAGGAAATGGGCAAAAGTGACAATTCGCGCTGGTCTCATGCACTCAGCGTGCGCACAAAAGGTTAAGTTGATGAACATGTTATTACGCGACACAACGTCGAGCCAAACGGTAGGTGACAGATGATTATGCTGTCTCGGTCCGTTTCAATTGCAGATAATGAAGTGGAGCTCAGTGCCATCCGTGCGCAAGGTGCGGGCGGACAGCATGTGAATAAAACCTCCACGGCTATTCACCTGCGGTTTGATATCAATGCATCGTCGCTGCCGCCGTTTTACAAAGAGCGACTGCTGGCGGCGAGCCACCATTTGATCACCGCGGAAGGTATGGTGATCATCAAAGCACAGGAACATCGTAGCCAGGATATGAATCGTGAAGCGGCCGTGCAGCGGTTGATTAATCTGATTCAGGAGTTAACCACGGTGGAAAAGGTCCGGCGCGCGACCAAACCCACGCACGGTTCTAAAGTGAGACGGCTGGAAGGTAAAACCCGCCGCAGTAACGTGAAAGCGATGCGCGGAAAGGTGCAATAAAAAACGCCTCCAGCGGGAGGCGTTTTTGCGTTACTTGTTCAGGGCTTTTGCCAGGAAGTCGACGATGTCATGTTGCTTAATCATCTGCTTCTCGCTGGCGGTACGCGCCTTGTACTCAATTTCCTGGTTATCGAGATTACGATCGCCAATCACGATGGTGTGCGGCACGCCGATTAGCTCCATATCGGCAAACATCACGCCTGGACGCTCTTTGCGGTCATCCAGAATTACATCGATGCCTTTGGCACGCAGCGTGTTGTACAGCTCTTCTGCTAATTCCTGCACACGGAAAGATTTGTGCATGTTCATAGGCAAAATCGCCACTTCAAACGGGGCTAACGCTGCTGGCCAGATGATGCCGCGCTCGTCGTTGTTCTGCTCAATCGCCGCCGCCACCACACGCGTGATACCGATACCGTAGCAACCCATGGTCATCACCTGGTTACGGCCATCTTCGCCCTGTACCGCCGCTTTCATCGCTTCAGAGTACTTGGTACCGAGCTGGAAGATGTGACCCACTTCGATACCGCGCTTAATCAACAGCGTGCCTTTGCCGTCTGGGCTTGGATCGCCTTCTACCACGTTACGGATATCTTCCACACGTGG
Source organism: Enterobacter ludwigii (assembly GCA_900068845.1). Lineage (GTDB taxonomy): Bacteria > Pseudomonadota > Gammaproteobacteria > Enterobacterales > Enterobacteriaceae > Pantoea > Pantoea ludwigii_A. The sequence continues at coordinate 6,050 of CEFQ01000001.1, read as the reverse complement.
CTCTGGCAGATCGCGTCCCCAGTTGATGCCGCTCAAATGCTTGCCATCAATGTTCGCGCCGGCGCAGAAGTCGCTGGTTTTCGCCACGGTACGATCGGCGATCACGGGCAGGGTCAAACCGACCGGGCCGAGAGAGCCGGGACCAGCACCCAGTAGCGCACGGATCTCTTCTTCACTTGCCATCTCCAGCGGTTCAGCCACGATATCCAGCTTTTCGGCTTTGATTTCGTTCAGCTGATGATCGCCGCGCAGCAGCAGGGCAACCAGCGTGTGGCCGCTCTCTTCGGTGGCTTTGACGAACAGCGTCTTGACGGTTTTCTCAATCGGCAGCTGATGTTGCTCAACCAGTTCGGCGATTGTTTTCGCGTTTGGCGTATCGAATTGCGTCATGGCTTCTGTTGCCTGCGGACGCTCACCGGCTGGGGCTAACGCTTCGGCTTTCTCAATGTTGGCCGCATAATCCGATTCGCTAGAGAAGATCACATCATCTTCACCGCTCAGCGCCAGCACCTGGAATTCATGTGATGCGCTGCCGCCGATAGAACCGGTGTCAGCCTGCACGGCGCGGAAATCCAGGCCCATACGGCTAAAGCTCTGGCTGTAGGCGCGGTACATCGCGTCGTAGGTTTCCTGCAGCGATTCCTGCGTGGTGTGGAACGAATAAGCATCTTTCATGATGAATTCACGTGAACGCATCACGCCAAAACGCGGGCGTACTTCGTCGCGGAATTTGGTCTGGATCTGATACAGATTCAGCGGCAGCTGCTTATAAGAGCTCAGCTCGTTGCGGATCAGATCGGTGACCACTTCTTCGTGAGTTGGACCCAGCACGAAAGGACGTTCGTGACGATCTTTAATGCGCAGCAGTTCCGGGCCGTACTGCTCCCAACGGCCACTCTCTTCCCACAAATCGGCAGGCTGAACCACCGGCATGGAGATCTCAATCGCGCCAGCATTGTTCATCTCTTCACGCACGATGTTTTCAACTTTTCGCAGTACGCGAATACCGGTTGGTAACCAGGTATAGAGACCCGAAGCCAGTTTGCGGATCATGCCGGCACGCAGCATCAGCTGGTGGCTGATCACTTCTGCATCGGAAGGTGTCTCCTTCAGAGTGGAGAGCAGATATTGAGTAGTACGCATTGATTACGATTCCAGTTATACGGAAGGAAACTGACAAATTTTTTCTGGCGGCTAGTGTACCAGCGAGATCAAGCACTCAAAAGCGAGTTTTAGCGTGGATCGAGGGCGATCACCTCGGTTCCCGCCTCATCAATGCGCCAGCGCACATTAAAGTCGAGTAGCCAGGCAGCATATTCTCGATCTTCGGTCTCACCTTTACGGTAAGCCGGACGCGGATCCTGCGCCAGTACCTCGCTAATGAAACGCGCCAGCTGCGGATAGGTTTTTAGCTGCTGCTGAAGCTGGCTCTGCGCCAGCGGCGAAAAGCGTACAGGCATAGTGGCGTCGGGTGCCGTCTGAGCAAAACCGGCGCGCGCTTCAGGTAGCGCTTCGGCAAACGGCAAATAGGGTTTGATATCCACCACAGGCGTGCCATCGACTAAATCGAGGCTGCCGAGCTGCAAGATCACCTGCTGCTTCTCGCAGCGAATGCCTTTTAACTCAACCAGCGACATGCCGATAGGATTAGGGCGGAAGGTTGAACGGGTGGCAAACACGCCCATCCGTGCATTTCCGCCGAGGCGCGGTGGACGTACTGTCGGACGCCAGCCACCTTCCAGGGTTTGATGGAACACAAACAGCACCCATAAATGACTAAAGTCTTCGAGCCCGCGCACCGCTTCCGGCTGATTGTAAGGCGGCAGCAGATGCAGCTCGCCGCCGCCGTCCTGCACCAGACCGGGCTGGCGCGGGACGGCAAACTTCTCTTTCCACGGCGAACGAATCACGCCGATTTGCGCGAAGGCAAACTCACTCATTGATTTGAGACTTTCAGTGCGGAGCCCTGGCAAATGGCCTGGCGATAACATCCTGGCGTGCTGGTCACAATTTCGCACTTATGCAGCAGGACGGCGTTGGCTTTCATGCCAGCGGCTTTGATCTGCAGGCGTTTGCGCGCGGTGTTGATGTTAGGAGGGGAATCCTGGCTACTGCTTTGGCAATCTTCAGCGGATACTTCGCCCAAATCGCGGAACGGGTTGCTGACCAGATCGGTTGCATCGGTGTAGATCTTCACCGGAGCCGGACGTGGTGTCGGTTTGCGTTGTGGTTCGCTGGATGCCTGTTGCGGACGAGAAGGAGCACTGCTTATCGGGTGATATTCACGCACACACCCGGTTAGCATCAATGCCAACAAGCAGAGCGGTAAAAAACGCATGGCAACATCCTCAAGTAATAAAAAGTGGCGTTATTGAAACAAGGACGACAATAAATAACAAGTCAGGTGCAATTTATGGCAAAAGAAAGGGCGGCCGAAGCCGCCCTACAAGGCATTAAAGGTGAAAATTACCAGCCTTTTACTGCGCCGCCGTTAAAGATTTTGTTGGCCGCTTCAGCCACTTCGTCTGACTGATAGGCCTGCACAAATTTCTTCACGTTCTCAGCGTCTTTGTTGTCTTCACGGCTCACCAGCAGGTTCACATAAGGTGAATTTTTGTCTTCCACGAAGATGCCATCTTTTGCTGGCGTCAGGCCAATCTGGCTGGCGTAAGTGGTGTTGATTACCGCCAGCGCGATCTGCTGATCGTCAAGTGAACGTGGCAACTGTGGTGCTTCAAGCTCAACAATCTTCAGATTTTTTGGGTTCTCGGTGATATCCAGCGAGGTTGGCAGCAGACCAACACCATCTTTCAATTTGATCAGGCCCACTTTCTGCAGCAGCAACAGGGAACGGCCCAGGTTAGTAGGATCGTTCGGGATAGCAACCTGTGAACCGTTCTGCAGTTCATCCAGTGATTTGATTTTCTTCGAGTAGCCCGCGATTGGGTAAACGAAAGTATTCGCTACGATGGCCAGTTTGTAACCACGATCTTTGATCTGCTGATCCAGATATGGCTTATGCTGGAAGGCGTTTACATCGATATCGCCTTTGCTCAGCGCTTCATTTGGCAGCACATAATCGTTAAAAGTCACCAGCTCAACATCGAGGCCATATTTCTCTTTCGCTACTTTTACTGCAGTTTCAGCAACCTGCTGCTCAGCACCGACAATGACACCCACTTTAATGTGGTTTGGATCTTTTTCTTTCTGATCGCATCCTGCCAGCGCAATTGCGCCAATCAGAGCACCCACAGCGGCAATCTTTTTAAATGTAAAAGACATATCCTTTCCTTAATAGAGGACTATTGATGTTGCTTGCTTATTTATGGGACACACCACGCACGATGCGGTCACCACAGAATTGGATTAAATAGACCAGCACAACCAGCAGAACCAGCACGGTATTCATAACAGTGGCGTTATAACCGATGTAGCCATATTGGTAACCAATCTGGCCCAAACCGCCAGCACCAACGGCTCCGCCCATCGCGGAGTAGCCGACCAGCGTAATCAGGGTAATTGTAGCGGCATTCACCAGACCTGGCAGCGCTTCCGGCAGCAGGACTTTACGCACGATTTGCAGCGGCGTGGCGCCCATGGCGCGTGACGCTTCGATCAATCCGGTTGGCAGCTCCAGCAGGGCGTTTTCCACCATACGTGCAATAAACGGCGCAGCGCCCACGGTCAGCGGCACGATGGCGGCTTGCAGACCAATTGAGGTTCCGACAATGGCACGGGTGAATGGAATCATCCACACCAGCAGGATAATAAACGGAATCGAACGGAAGATATTCACCAGTGCGGACAGCACGCGATAAAGCGCATTGTTGGCCAGAATCTGGCCGGGACGCGTGACATACAGCAGTACGCCGACCGGAAGACCGAGCACAAAACCAAAGAAACCGGAGACAAAGGTCATCATCAGCGTTTCCCAGACGCCACGCGTCAATAACCACATCATCGCTTCAGACATAACCCAACACCTCTACTTTCACATGATTTTCTTTCAGCCAGGCAATTGCGGCTTGTGTCTCTGTTTCACTGCCATCCATTTCGGCCAGCATGATGCCGAATTTCACGCCACCGGCGTAATCCATCTGCGCACTAATAATGTTGTTATTCACGTTAAAGCGACGCGCCGCTTCAGACAGTAGGGGAGCATCGACCGATTTGCCGGTGAACTCCAGACGCAGCAGCGGCACGCTGTCAGCTGCGGCCTGTGGCGTCATGCGTTGCTGGTAGTCGTCAGGAATATCCAGATGCAATGTAGATTGAATAAATTGCTGTGCCAGCGGCGTTTTGGGATGCGAGAACACTTCGCTGACGCTATCTTTCTCGATTAACTCACCATTGCTGATTACCGCAACCTGATCGCAGATGCGTTTCACCACATCCATTTCGTGGGTGATCAACAGAATAGTAATACCGAGACGACGGTTGATGTCTTTCAGCAGCGCCAGAATGGAACGCGTGGTAGCAGGATCCAGTGCGCTGGTGGCTTCATCACACAGCAGCACTTTAGGATTGCTCGCCAGCGCGCGGGCAATCGCGACACGTTGCTTTTGTCCGCCAGACAGATTAGCTGGCCAGCTATCGTGCTTATCGGATAACCCCACCAAATCCAGCAATTCGCTAACGCGCTTCTTTATTTGTTCGCGTGAAAGATTGCCTAACTCCAATGGCAGCGCCACGTTACCGGACACAGTGCGCGAGTTCATCAGATTAAAGTGCTGGAAAATCATGCCAATCTGGCGGCGTGCTAACGTCAATTGACCAGATGAGAGAGTCGTTAATTCCTGACCATCAACCAGCACGCGTCCAGACGTTGGGCGCTCCAGCAGATTGACGCAGCGAATCAATGTACTTTTACCGGCACCGGATGAACCGATGACGCCATAAATCTGTCCAGCAGGCACGTGCAGGCTGACATTTGACAGCGCCTGAATGGTGCGTGAACCTTGCTGGAACACTTTGGTGATATTTTCTAATTTAATCATTGGTTTATTTATTATCGTGTAGCATTGTCCGTGGTGTATCGGGATTCACTCAGCAGGGCTGGGCGAAATTTGTATGGATGTTAAGGCATCCAGACGGCTAAATCAATCGGAGTCATTCAATCTGCCATTCTCTCGCTATACGCAATCATGCGATACTTAGCGACACATTTTCAGCAGGAGTTTCTACGTGGCGAACAAAGTCCCCGCTATTTTTCTGGATCGTGATGGCACATTAAATGTCGATCATGGTTATGTTCATGAAATCGATAATTTCGAATTCATTGATGGCACTATCGAAGCGCTACAGGCGCTCAAGAAGATGGGCTATGCGTTGGTGCTGGTGACCAATCAGTCGGGTATTGCGCGTGGCATGTTCACTGAAGACCAGTTTATGCAGCTCACCGAATGGATGGATTGGTCGCTGGCCGATCGTGATGTTGATCTGGATGGTATCTATTTCTGTCCGCATTTGCCGGATGCAACGGTAGAAGCTTATCGCCAGCAGTGTGATTGCCGTAAGCCGCAGCCGGGTATGTTGCTCTCCGCGCAGCAGCATCTGGATATCGATATGGCGTCTTCTTATATGGTAGGCGACAAAATAGAAGATATGCAGGCGGCGTTAGCGGCAGGCGTAGGCACAAAAGTATTAGTGAGAAGCGGCAAGCCGGTAACGGCAGAAGGTGAAGCGGCGGCCGATTGGGTGATTAATAGCCTGGCAGAGCTACCTGCATGCATCAAAAAGGCCTAAAAACGGGCCTTTTGCGCAAATTTCAAGCGAACGGTAAAAAACTTGAAATTTGCACTTGTCAGCTCCGAATAACTCCCTATAATGCGCCACCACTGAGACGGCAAAGCGGCAACGCAGACGGCTCAGCAGGGAGTGTGGAAATTCACCCCGCCGGATGAAAACGCTGAAAAAAGTGTTTGACTCCGAAGGAGGAAAGCGTAATATACGCCACCTCGCGACAGACGGTTAACCCGCTGCCCGCAACGCTCTTTAACAATTTATCAGACAATCTGTGTGGGCACTCGCAGGATTGATATCAGCGTCTC